>NZ_JAPZBJ010000002.1:0-4800000 GCF_027460215.1 Micromonospora sp. WMMC250
CCGCAGCTGGTCGGCGCGCCGCCGCACTGCCTGCGCAGTCGCCGCCGTGATCACCGACGGCAGCAGCGGCCGGCCGGTTTCCGTTGCCGTGGCGCGGTACCAGTGGTGGCGGCGTTGCCACGGGTAGCCGGGCAGGCTGACCGGCCGGCGGGGTAGGCCGCCTCCGGTGACGACTGCACCGTTGACGACCAGCTCGGCCGCGGTCAGCGCGAGGTGGTACAGCGGGTCGTCGGCGCGTACTTCGCACTGGGCGTCGACAGGTAGTGGTGCCGGTCCGAAGCCGGCGTCGACGACGGTGTCGAGATGTGCTGCGCTGATCCGTTGGGCGCAGCCTTCGGTGCTGCCTGCCGGGTGGGCGGTGGCGCGGGCGGTGAGTTGGCCGGTGGTGGCGGCCGGCTCGGCGGTGTCGGCGCACAGCAGCGGGATACGTGCGTCGTGCAGCGCGACGTCGGCGCCGGGCTGCAGCAGCATCCGCAACGCGTCGTCTATGCCCAGCTGACCGGCTGCCCAGGCGGCCGCCATCTGCCCGGCGCCGTGCCCGACGACGCCGTGAGGCGCGACTCCGACGGCTGCCCACAGCATGGTCGCGGCCACCTGGTGACAGAACAGGTAGGCGGCGTGCAGTTCGATGGGCGGGTCGGCGTGCAGGTCGGGCGTGCTTGCGGTCAAGGCTGCCAGGGCGGTGGCGCAGGTGGCCAGCGCCCGGCTGTAGTCCGGTGCAGCGGCCAGCTGCTGCCGGGTCTGGCGCGGGGGAAGCTCGGGCCCGTACCAGAACGCGACGGTGCGGGCGTGGCCGTCCGGGGTATGCCCGATGCGTACGTGTGCTGGCGGCTCGCCGCGGGCCGCCTGGTGCAGGGCACCGGCCAGGTCGGCGGCGGTGTTGCCGACGGCGGCGAGCCGGTGCTCGAGCCAGGACCGCCGGTGCGCGGCGGTGTATACGATGTCGTCCAGGTCGTCGCCGCTGGTGGACAGGCGGACGGCCATCAGCTCGGCTGCGCGGGCCAGGGCCTGCGGTGTGGCGGCGGTGATCGGCAATACGTAGGGCGGTGCCGGGCGAGCTGGTGTCGGCGGCTGCGCGGTGGACGCGGTCGCCTGTTCGATCAGGACGTGGGCGTTGCTGCCGCTGAACCCGAAGGCGCTGACGCCGGCCCGTGCGGGCCTGTCCGAGTGTGGCCACCCCTGGCTGGTGGTCGCGATGGTGACGGGAAGGTGGTCCCAGTCGATTCGGGTGGACGGCCGGTTCAGGGGGTGGGGCGGGATCTGGCCGTGGTGTAGCGCGAGGATGGCCTTGAGGAGACCGGCGACGCCGGCGGCTGCCTCGAGGTGGCCCAGGTTGGCCTTGGCGGATCCGATCAGTAGTGGTGTGTCGGGCTTGCGGCCCGGGCCGAGGGCTTCGGCCAGGGCGCGTACCTCGATCGGGTCGCCGAGCGGGGTGCCGGTGCCGTGGGCTTCGACGTAGTCCACCTCGTGCGGCGCCCACCCGGCCCGGCTGAGCGCTTGCCGGATGACGGCGACCTGGGCGGCGGCGTTGGGAACGGTCATGCCGCCGCTGGCGCCGTCCTGGTTGATGGCGGTGCCGCGCACCACTGCGTAGACGCGGTCGCCGTCGCGGTTGGCGGCGTGTAGCGGTTTGAGGATGAACGCCACCGCGCCTTCGCCGCGCCCGTATCCGTCGGCGGCGTCGTCGAAGGTCTTGCACCGCCCGTCGGGGGCGAGCGCTGCGGCGGCCGACATGGACACGGACACGGTGGGAGCGACGATGACGTTGGCGCCGCCGACGACGGCGACCTCGCAGTCACCGTTGCGCAGCCCTTGGCACGCAAGGTGCAGGGCGGTCAGCGACGCCGAGCAGGCCGTGTCGACCGCGATGCTCGGTCCGCGCAGCCCCAGGACGTAGGAGATGCGTCCGGCGGTGGCGGCGAAGGAGGTGCCGGTGCCGTAGAAGTGGTCGACCTGCTGCATGTCACGGGTGAGTAGTTGCTGGTAGTCGGCGGTGTTTAAGCCCAGGTACACCCCGACCGGCCGGCCGGCCAACCCGGCGGCGGGGTGCCCGGCGTCCTCGAGTGCCTCCCAGGCGACCTCGAGCATCAGCCGTTGTTGCGGGTCCAGTGACCGGGCTTCACGCGGGGAGATGCGGAAGAACTCGGCGTCGAAGCCGGCTACGTCACCGAGGAACCCGCCGCGGGTGGGTACCTGCGTGTCCGCCTCGGCCCAGATGGGGTCGGCGCGCCGTGCTGCCGGCAGTTCGCCGATCGCGTCGCGGCCCGCACGCAGCAGTTCCCAGAACTCCTGCGGGGTGTCGGCTCCCGGCAGCCGGCAGGCCAGGCCGACGACTGCCACGGCGTCGGCGTCGGCGTCGGTCTCGGGGTGCTCGGTGCCGTCAGCGGTGATGGTGGAATCGTCGGCCGCCGGCTGCTGCGCCGCGGGCGGTGGGTCGGCTGCTGGGTGGGCGGGCTGGTCGGTGGCGGCTCCGACGTCGATGAGATGAGCGGCGAGTGCGTCGACGGTGGGGTGCTCGAACACGATGGTGGCCGGCAGGGGCAGGCCGAATTCGGCCTCCAGCCGGGTCCGCAGCTCCACCGCGGTCAGTGAGTCCATGCCCTGCTCGAACAGTCCGCGGCGGCGCGGCAGGCGGTCGTCGCGGCTTAGGCCGAGCACCGTGCGACTCACTGCTTCGACCCGGTCTGCCAGGTCTGCGCCGGGTGTGGCGCTGGTCGGGTTGGCCGTGATGGCAGCGGGGGCCGGGGCGGCTGTGATGGCGGCGGGGGTCGGTGTAGCCGCGGTCACCTGGGCGAGCATGCCGTCGGCGGTGGCGCCGGTCGGCGACTTCGGTGTTGGGTCCGATGGGGCGGCCAGCATCTCGCCGATGACCTCGCCAGCAGCGTCGAGCATGCTGAGCCGGATTGCTGCCGGCGCCGTGGCCACCGTGGCGGCTGCGCTCTGCTGGCCTGGTTGCACCCCGGGCAGCCAGTAGCGGTCCCCGCCCCACGACGGTGCCGGCAGCCGGTGGTAGCGGCGGGGTCTGCCGGTGACCTGCTCCCAGTCGACCTGGAGGCCGGCGACGTGTAATTGGGCTAGGGTCTGCAACAGTGCTCGTTCGCCCGGAGTGTCACGGCGCAGTGTGTGCAGCACGGGTCCACGCCGCTGGTGGCGGGTGACGGCTTCGGCCAGAGGGCGGGACAGCACCGGGTGCGGGCCCACCTCCACCAGGCAGTACCGGTCTTGGCGTAGGAGCCGGTCGACGGCCGGCCACAGCTGGACAGGGTCGGTAAGGTTGCGTTGCCAGTAGGCAGCGTTCAAGTGCGGGTTGTCGGCCTCCGGGTCGACCGCGGACAGCAGGCGAAGTGACGGCGCGGCCGGCTGTAAATCGGTGAGCGCCCGGCCTAGTCGCGGCCCGCACGACGCCACCACCGGACTGTGGAACGCGTAGTCCAGGCCAAGCAGTTTGGAGCGCAGCCCGGCGGTCGTCAGGGCGGTCTGAGCGGCGTCGATGCCGGCGTGGCCACCGGACACCATGACAGTTGCGGGGCCGTTCACCGCGCCGATGACCGCGCCGCCGTCGAGGTCGTCAAGGATGGCCTGGACGGTGGCGGGGTCGGCGTGCACGGCGAGCATCCGGCCGGCGCCGGCGGTTTCCTGCAGGATCCGGCCGCGGTGCACGATGAGGCGAACAGCATCGGCGAGGCTCAGGCAGCCGGCGGTGTGGGCGGCGGCGACCTCCCCGACGCTGTGCCCCAGCACCGCGGCGGGCCGGATGCCCCGTTCGGTCAGCCAGCGGGTCAGTGCCACCTGCACGGCGAAGATGGCCGGTTGGGCGATGTCGGTGCGGTCCAGCCGGGAGTCGGGCAGGCGGCGCAGTTCGTCGACCAGCGACCAGGAGGCATGGGTGCGGATCAGGGCGTCACACTCCTGCAGCGTGTCGCGCACCACTGGCACCTGGTCGTAGAGGTCTGCGGCCATGGCCGGCCATTGGCCGCCCTGCCCGGAGTAGACGAGCACCGGTGCCGGCACGTCGGCCGCCTCGCTGGTGCCGGTGAAGCCGTGTTGCTCCCAATCGTCGAGAGCGGCCGTCAGGCTTTCGCGGTCGGCGGCGACCACAGCGTAGCGGTGGCTGTCGTGGCTGCGCCGGGTTGCTGCCGAGGCGAGCAGGTCACCGAGCCGGCCGGTGGTGGAGACCTGCTCACGCAGCGCGGCGAGCTGCTGCGGCACTCCGGCCTTGTTCGACGCGGAAGCCAGCAGCACGTACGGGCCGGCGGAGGGTGGCTCGGCGGTGGTTGCCGGTGCATCGACCGGCGATTCGACAATGACATGTACGTTCGTGCCGCTGAGCCCGAAAGAGCTGACCCCGGCCCGTACCGGACGGTTCAGCGCCGGTAGGTCGGTGCCGGCGGTGGGCACGGCGATGCGCGAGCCGGACCAGTCCACGGCGGTGGTGATCCGATCGAGGTCCGGTTGACCGGGAACGTGCCCGGCGTTGACGATCCACAAGGCCTTGAGCAGACCGGTGATGCCGGCGGCGGCGTCGGTGTGTCCGAAGACGGCCTTGCTGGAGCCGATCAGTAGCGGCCGGGTGTCCGCTGAGCGCGGCTGGTAGGCCTCGCCCAGGGCGAGCAATTCCATCTGGTCACCCAGTGGGGTGCCGGTCCCGTGCGCCTCGACGAAGTCGACGTCGTCGGCGGTCAGCCCCGCGTGCGCCAGCGCGGCCTGGTGCAGGTCGACCTGGGCCATGGCATTGGGGGCGGTCACGCCGAGGCTGCGCCCGTCCTGGTTGACCGCCCAGCCGCGGATGACACCGTAGACGTGGTCCTGGTTTGCGACCGCGTCGCTCAACCGTTTGAGGATGACGAATCCGCAGCCGTCACCGCGGATGACCCCGTCGGCGTCGGCGTGGAACGGGCGGCAGCGCCCGGTGGGGGAGATCGCCCCCACCCGGCTCATGAACACGCTCAGCTCCGGTGCCAGCATCAGGTTGACCCCACCGGCCAGTGCGGTGTCGCATTCCCCGGCACGCAGGTTTTGGCAGGCCAGGTGGACGGCGAACAGCGACGAGGAGCAGGCGGTGTCCACTGCGGCGGCCGGGCCGCGCAGATCGAAGGCGTGTGCTAGCCGGCCGGCTGCGAAGCTGAACTCGGTGCCCGGGGCGTATCCGGGGCCGATGCCGGCGATACCGAGTGTCTTGCTGTGCAGAAGGGCGTAGTCGTTGGCCAGGATGCCGACGAACACGCCCGTGCGGGTGGCCGCCCACTGCTCGCGGGTCCGTCCGCTGTCACACATAGCCTCCCAGGCGACCTCCAGTACCAGCCGCTGCTGGGGGTCCAGCGAACCGGCCTCGCGGGGGGCGATCCCGAAGTGTGCGGGGTCGAACCGGTCGATGTCGTCGATGAACGCGCCGACGTGGCTGGCGGTGGTGCCGGCACGGGTGCGGGCGGGGTCCCAGAATTCAGGGCCCCAGCGCTGCGGCGGCACCGGGCCGGTGATGGCGCCGGCGGCCAGCTGCGCTCCGAAGGCGTCGAGATCGCGCACACCGCCCGGGTAGCGGCATCCCACACCGACCACGGCGATGGGCTCGGCGGTGAACGCGGATGAGGTGGCGGCCATGTGATGCCTCCGGATGCGGGTCGGCACGGTCGGGGTGGGTGCGCCTCACGTCGTTGGCCCACGCCATCGGTCCGGGGTGGTGACGGGACGGTTCGTGGTGTCCTTGGGTGGAGGCTCGGGCCTGGTGCACGGCGGGGCGGTGCCGACCGACACCAGGCCCGAGAACCGGAAGAACGGGGCGGTGGGTCAGAACGCCGGCGCTGCGGTGGGTGCGCGCAGGGTGCCGAGGTAGGGGTGCCACAGATGGGTGGGGTCGTTCTCTACCGCGGTCACGGTCTCGCGCATGACACGCAGCACTTCGGGCTCCGACTCGTCGTACAGGTCGCCCTGCAACAGTCGGACGACGTCAAGGCGGTAGCGCGGGTCCTGGACGAACGAGGTGAACAGGATGTTGAGCCGGTAGTAAACGGAAATGAACTCGTACCAGTTGCGCACACCGTTGCGCAGTTTCTGTTCGTAGGCCGTGAAACGGTCCCGGGTAAATTGTCCGGCCTCGAACGCGGCGATGATGTCCCGGCTGGCGAATCGGGCGCTGGTGAGTGCGACACTGACGCCGCTGGAGAAGATCGGGTCGACGAAGCGGGCGGCGTCACCGATGAGCACGAACCGGTCACCGCAGATCTGCCGCATCGCGTAGCTGTAGTCGCCTTCGACCTTCAGCGGGCGCACCTGGGTGGACTGTTTGAGGGCGTCGGCGAGTTCCGGTCGACTAGATACGAAGTCCCAGAAGAACTTGTCCCGGTCGGTGTTCGCGGAGGCGAACCGGTGCTTCTGCGTCACCACACCGACGCTGGTGATCGTGTCGGTGATCGGGATCTGCCACACCCAGGTGTCCTTGATGGGCAGGAAGTGGATGTAAATGTAGTCGATCTTTTCGGGGTTGCTGGTGAGCGCTTTGCGGTCCAGGTTCTCGAACCAGCTGTGGATCGCGTATTGGTTGAACACCGGGTCGGGGACCTTCAACCGCATCTGCCGGCCGAGCATGGTCTGCCGGCCGGACGCGTCGACCAGCATCCGCGCGGTGGTGGTGAACTCGTCCGATCCGTTGCGGCAAGTGACGGTGACACCGTCCGGGTCGTCGAAGTCGGCGTTGAGTACCCGGGTGCCTTGCCGCACTGTGGCGCCCAGGCTTTCCGCGTGCTCGAGCAGGATCTGGTCGAACCGGCCGCGGTCGACGTGGTAGGTGTAGTCGCGGTCGACGCCGGGCTGGTCACGCTCGCTGAACAGAATTTCCGCTGCGCCGAAATCGTGCGCGAGCTTGGTGAAGTCGTTGGCGACGATGGTGCGGGTGTCGGCGGAGGTCCAGGCCGCCCCGTACTTGCGCGGGAAACCCGCCTGGTCGACCTTCGCCATCGCACCGGTCTCCAGCATCACCCGTGTCGTTGCCGGCACCAGTGACTCTCCGACGTGCTCGCGGGGAAAGGTTTCACCTTCGAACACAGCGACCGACAGGCCGGCTTTGGCCAGGTAGGCGGCGGCGGTGGATCCCGCCGGCCCACCTCCGATGATCACGACGTCAAACTCGGGCTCCATGCGCTCACTCACTCCGTTCCCACGTTGGTCATCTGTTGGGTGGCCGCAAGGTCAACCACCATTGCGGTGATGCTGCGTACGTCTTTGAAGTGCTCTGCGTTGACGTACTTGGCGGGTACGGAGGCGCCCAATTCCTCACGGATGAACGTCAGCAGGACGGCGGTGTTCATCGAGTTCAGCACGCCCCACTCCAGCAGTGGTGTGTTCTGCTGCAGTTCGCCTTTCTGGTCTCCGTCCAGGAACCGTTCTCGGATGAAGGCCATGAGTTGGGCCGAGATGTCGTCATGCGTCATGTGCTGGGTCCTCCCAGGAGGTCGATGTTGTGCGATTCGCCCGGATGATCGGGGTCTTGGTCCCCAGCGGTGGCTACGGCCGCCGCGTGTGGTCGAAGGTGCGGCCTGGACGCGACGGTCGCGGTGGCAGGGAAGGCGTCCGGTGCGCGTCATGTTGCCGGTGGCGGAGGGTCACGGCCGGACCGGGATGTCTGCGCCGTCGCAACCGGCATCAGGTGCCCTGGGCTGTGTGGGACGGGGCTGCGATGGCCAGCAGCGCCGATCGGTCGATCTTGCCGTTGCGGGTGCGCGGCAGTTCCGTGACGGTTCGGACATGGTCGACGAGCATGTAGCGCGGCAACTGTTGTGCGCAGTGCTGTCTGAGGGCCAGAGTCCCCGGCTGCCGATCGGGGTGTGGCAGCACGAATGCTGTCAGCCGGGCGTCCACGCCGGTTCCAGTTACGACGGCGACGGCTTCAGCGACGTCCGGGTGGGTGGTTAGGGCCGCTTCGATGTCACCGAGCTCGACGCGGTGACCGCGTACCTTCACCATGTGATCGCGCCGGCCCACGAAGTCGAATCCCCCGTCAGGCAGCACACGTACCAGGTCGCCGGTGCAGTACGGCCCTTGATGGCGTGGCCGGCCCCAGTATCCGAGCATCACGGTGGGTCCTTCGACGAGTAATTCGCCCTCGTCGCCGGGCCCGGCGACGCTGCCGTTCTCGTTTTGCGCCCATACCCGGTCTCCGCAGGCGGCGGTGCCGATGGGAACCGGCCGGTCGCGGTCCAGGTCTGCGGCCGCAAGTTCGTGATAGGTGCACACGTTTGTTTCGGTCGGCCCGTACAGGTTCAGTAGCCGGGCCGAGGTCCAGCCGGCCAGTTGACGCACGTGGGTGATGGCAAACGGCTCACCGGCGAACAACACCGCCCGCAAAGTCGCCGGCGCGGGCCGGTCGAGTAGCCCACCTTCACGGATCATCAGGGCCAGCGCTGACGGCACCGAGTACCAGATGCTGATGTGTTGGTCATGCAAGAGCTGAACCAGTTGTGCGGGTGCGTAAGCCAGGTGGCTCGGGATCAGGCATACGCACGCGCCGCCGGAGAATGCCGCGTACAGGTCGAGCACGGAAAGGTCGAAGGTCAAGGGGGCGTGGTTGGCGAACCGGTCCGCGGGCAGGGGCTGCAGTTCACTGGCCGCCCAATCGACGAAGGCGCGGGCATTGCGGTGGCTGACGCACACGCCTTTGGGCCTGCCGGTCGATCCTGAGGTGTAGAGGATGTACGCCAAGTCGTCGGCTGCGACAGGTTCATGGAACGACCGTGCCCGAGAGTCTGTATCGGTAAAATCTAGGCAGACGGTGCTGGGCTCGAGTTCGGTGCGGATCCGACCGGACAAGTCCGGCGTAGTCAGGACTGCGGAAGCGGCGCAGTCTCGAGCCATAGCCGCTACCCGCGCGATCGGTGTGTTGGTCTCAGCGGGAACATAAGCTGCGCCAAGCCGCAGGACGGCTTGCATGGCTGCGACCGTGGTGACTGATTTCTCCGCCCATAGCACCACCCGGTCGCCGTGGCCGACACCGTTGTGCCGCAGCACGGCGGCGAGAGTGTTGGCGTGCTGGTCGAGTTCGCGGTAAGTGACGGCATGCCCGGCGTCGGTGACGGCGAGGTTGTCGGGTTCCGCAGCGGCCATGTCGATGACGAGCTGGTGTAGGTTCACAGCCGCGCCTCTCGGGCGATGATCTCGCGCTGGATCTCGTTGGTGCCGGAAAAGATGGTGGCGGGGATGCTGTCGCGTAGTTGCTGCTCGACCCCAGTGGCGGTGAGATAGCCGGCTCCACCGAAAATTTGCACTGCGTCGATGCTGTTGGCGACGGCAGCCTCGGAGACCGCTATCTTGGCCAAGGCCACGGCCGTGGTGTGATCACGGCCACCGTCCAGCAGCCAGCAGGCCCGGTACAGCAACAGTCGGCTGCTCTCCAGGCGTTGCCGCATGCCGATGATGCGATGCGAGATCGCCTGGAAGTCGCCGATCGCCCGTCCAAACTGACGCCGCCTGCGGGCGTGCTCGGTGCATTGCTGCAGTTGCCGCTCCATTAGCCCCAGATATGCGGCGAACAGGCACCCACGTTCCCACGCCATCGAGTGCTGGAAGATGACGCTGCCTTGTCCTTCGCTGCCGAGCCGATACGCCACCGGCACCCGGCATTCACGAAACGCGACCCGTGAGGCCGGGCAGGATGCGAGCCCTAGCTTTCCCAGTGGGGGCCCGACTTCCACACCGGCCGTCCCAGCGGGTACCGCGAAGGCCGTGATGCCAAGGAAACCCGCGGATGGGTTGGTCACTGCATAGGTGATGAAGACGTCCGCGGCGGGCCCGTTGCTCGCGAATGACTTGTCCCCATTGAGGACGTAGTCGTCGCCCACCCGGTCTGCGGTGACGGCAAGCTGCCCAACGTCGGACCCGGCCGCGTCCTCGGTCATCGCGTTCGCGGCGACCAGCTCGCCGCTGGCAAGCCCAGCCAGTAAACGCTCGGCTGCCGGGCTGTCGCCGAAGTCGCGTACAGGAACGGCACACGCCAACAGGTGAGCGCTGATGCTGAACACAAAACCCGTGTCGGGGCAGCCGTGGCCGAAAGCTTCCAGGCACAGGGCTGTATCGAGCGCGCCGAGCCCGCCGCCACCGCTGTCGGTGGGTAGGCACAGGCCTACCAGCCCGATGTCGGCTGCGGTTTTCCAGTCGTCGCGGCTGAAATAGGAGCCGGCCTGTTCCCGGACCGTCCCGAGCCTGGCACGTACCGCGGCCAGCACATCGTCATATCGTGCTTGTTGTTGCGCAGTCAGGTCGAAGTCCAAGGCTTGTCACGCCTTCCCCCGTTGCATCGAACCGCCATGAACGCCGTCGGCTGCCGATCAGCGCGTTCCTGAACAGTCCACTTCTGAATGCTTGCTGGATCGGCGGGGACGAGGTCGCGTCTGCGCGATGCCTCGTGCGTGACCGGCTTGACGCCTTTACGGCGAGCCGGTCCATTCCCGACGTCACATGTGGTCGTGCGAATCCCCGTAACATCCGGTGATCCGGATGATGATGATCTCGACCGATGTCATCGTTATCGAAACGTACTTGGCTTCGCGCGGGCTCGTCAAGAGCATCCAGGCGGCCGAGCCCGGCACCAGCGGGTTCCTGCGAGGGTGACAAACACTGCGAATGAGCTCGATAAAGGGCACGTGGCGCCGGTAACTGCCCAGCTCACGAAGCTTTGTCCTTAATGGGCGATCAGCGATCCCGCGCGCCGGAGCAGAGCATGCGCGGCGATGGGCGCGATGTTCGCCTGTCGCCTGGCCAGTCGCAGGAGCGCGTCTCACGTGCCGGGTCCTTCGGCCAGTTTGGATCGAGTCGTAGAGGCGGCACCGTCGGGCTGGTCATGGTTGCGTTCGCGCAGTTGCTCCTCGGAGGTGTAGTCCACCCGCCGCATGGCGTAGCGCAGCAGGGGCGGCGCCATGAGCGACGTCGCGATCGCTACCAGGACGATGATGGTGTAGGCGGCCGTGCTCAGGACGCCGAGGCGGAGCCCGACCATCGCGACGATGACTTCGATGACACCACGGGCGTTCATGCCTGCGCCCAGTGCCAGGGCCTCCCACCGGTTCATTCGGCTGGCCCGTGCGCCGATGTAGGCACCAGCGAACTTGCCGAGGATCGCGACGGCAAGGACGAGGATCGCGGCGGCGAGGACCACTGGTTCTCCCAGGGCGGTCAGGTCCATCCGTAGCCCCGCTGTGGCGAAGAACAGTGGTGCGAGTACACCGAGCACGACCGCCCGCAACGGGGCGAGCCGGGCGAGAGTGAATTGCTTTGTCCGCCCGCTGGAATCTGCCGTGGGCGGTCGCAGGGCCGTGGTGGCGGGCTGCGAGCTACTCGGGGCACAGGTGCCGATGAGGATGCCGACGACGAAGGCCCCGAACACGGCTTCGAGTCCGAGCGCGTGCGTAGCAGCGGCACCCAGCAGCACGAGCACTACGGCGGTGGCAACCACGGGCCCGGAGTCGGACGATCGGGCGCTCATGCGCAGTGCGACGCGGACGATGGGCCTGCCTACCAGCGCTGCCAGGATCAGCACCGCCGCCAGGTACGTCAGTGACAGGCCGACCTCGCCGGCGTGCAGGCCGGTGGTGGCCATCGCTGACACGACAGACAGCATCAGCCACCCGAAGACGTCGTCCACCATGCCTGCGGACAGGATCAGCTGACCGATATTGCGGTGCAGCAGATTCATGTCTATCAGGGTCTTCGCGATAACGGGTATAGCGCTGACGCACATCGCGACGCCGAGGAACAGGGCGAAGACGGTGCGGTCTCCGTCGTCGGCTAGAAGTGAGGTCGGCAGCAGGTAGCCGGTCGCGATACCCAGGCCCAGCGGCACGATGAATCCCGCCACGCTGATGCGCGCGGCGGTGCTACCGCGGCGCCGTACCAGGGCAGCGTCGACCTCGGTGCCGGTGATGCCGACCAGCAGCAGCACGCCAAGTTGCCCGACCACGTCGAGTAGATGGAACTGGCTTGGGTCCTTGGGCAGCAACCAGCCGGCGAGGCTCGGTGCGAGGTGGTCGAGCACGGATGGACCGAGGAGCACACCGGTGCACAGCTCACCGACGACCGCCGGCATGCCGAGCCGCACGGCGAGCCTTCCGAGCAGTAGTGCCAGCAACAGGAGCAGGCTGATCTGGAGGAGGAACACCAGCAGCGGATGAGCCGCAACCGGTGCAACGGGAACTGCGAGCGCCAACGTAGCCTCCCAGGACTGCCGCACCGGAGAGGTGCGGTTTGCGGATGGCGGAGTGCCTCAGGTGCAGGGTGTGGCCGAGCGAGAGGACGGACTGTCGGGGCGGGGGTCGGTCTTAGCCGCGGCGGAAGTGCAGCCAGGGTGAGTGCGGTGGTCGACGGAGGGCAGCAGCTGCGCTCCTTTTTCTAGCTGGGTGGGCCACATGTCGGCGGCGACCAGCGACGGTCCTGGTGCACGGAGGGCACGTCGGGGCGGCACGATGCGGAGAACCTTCGCACGTCGACGGAGCGGTGGGTGATCTTGCTGCGGCAGGCAGTCGCCGCGAACCGTGCCGCCGGAACCGTCCTCGTGACTGTCCGGCCCTCCCCCCCGGCCGCCGGTCAAGCGTCCACCTTCACGGCTGTGGACGCTTGGCATGTTTCGTTTACGCCGCCGACGGTCGCCCGGCCATCATGAACATCGCCAATTGGCAATGTCAACAGGCGTGACCGATGATGTCGGATCGTCCGGATATATGATTCGCTGCGGTCGATCGGGATGCACGGGTCGAACGGCGGGCTGGTACCGCGGGGCGACACAGCGACCGAGACCTGACCGTGGTGCACTGCGGCTTGGCCCGTGAACGATCGGCAGGTGGGGACTCCGTCAGCGGGGTTGAGGGTGCCGCGCGCCACCAGGCATACCCAGGCGATGTCCGCGAGCACTGCCACAAGCGGCATGGTCAACGGTGCAAGCCGACCAGCGCGGGGCCGGGGTGTCCGCGAGCAGGTGGAAGTGGGGTGATTCGTCATGGCAGAGCCATCCGAACCGAGCGCCCGCGTCACCGCCGACGTATATTCACCACTCTTCCAAATCAACCATCGGTGGCCAGATTTCTGGTGTTTCGCAAAGTGTGCAGAGACTCTGAGCGCTAACCTCCCAGAGCGATCCGAGCGTCAGCAGGTCACCCTGGTGGCGGACCGAAGAAGGCGCCTATGGGCAGACAAGCAAAGTGGTCGGCCGATATCAATGCCGTAGCGATGCTCTAACGACGCGATCGCGACAAGGTGGCCGGAGAGCCATTGAAGGCAGCTTTCTGATAGAAGGAGCGAGGCGAGGCATCCCGGCTAGCTCAAGATTCAGCCCAGCCTTCACCTGGGTTGGATAAACGATGCGCAGTCATCTGACGACGTTGATACCTTCACTCGGTTAGACCCGCCCGGCCTCCCGCTCTCCAAACCCTTCAAGCGTCTAAACAGATCGTCAAACTACTACTGTCTCGGTGTTTGTGATAGGCGCGGCCGTCTGGCTGATCGATCCGCGCTTCGAATACTGCAATGGCTTCCAGCCCAATGTGTGAATTTCGTGACAGGAGTTGAGACCGTTACCGTCACCCTCGACAAGGCGGGCAATTGGTCAATTACCCCGCAAGGTCATATGCACCTTCCGCTGTTCGTTCAGAGCGAGCTAGGCATTGTCGTGGGGGATCGATTGTTGATCGCGGCAGACCAGCGTTCTGGAGTGTTCCGGACCAACACGATGAGTTGGCTCGATCGGGCATTCGGAAGTCTGGACGAATATGCTTAGGAATGTGGAACTATGACCGACGACGCACCTGTGGTTGCAGGCAGCAACGAATTAGAGGCGGTGCGGCTGCTGTTGGGCCGGCTGGGACTGACGGCTGAGCAACTACTCGGCGGCGCGCCGACGCCTGCCGACTCGGGACCACCGCCTCGCGGCGCCGAGCAAGAACTACCGGTACTCGACGAACCTGCAAGTGTCCATCGACGCCTACACCCGCCTGGTCATCGCCGTCGGCGAGCCCCAGCCGGGCAACCGCAACGACACGATCGTCTACCGCACCTCCGGCATTGACCAGAAGTTGGCCGGACGGCCCGTCATGGCCGGCGGCGGCTACCGCGGCAATCCCGAGGTGATCATCCCCTACCGCAAGAACCGCGACGGCAGCCCACTACCGGCCCGGAAGCAGGACCTGAATGCCCAGCACCGCACCGTCCGAGCACAGGTTGAACACACCCTGGCCAGGATGAAGAACTGGAAGATCCTGCGCGACTACCGCCGCGCCGCCCGCACATTGACCGCTGCCGCTTCCGGCATCGCCAACCTCCACAACATCGCCCTGACCTGGTGACCACAGACCCAGCCCCAGCCAACGCTCCACCCAGTTACGAGACAGCCCTTAGGGCGCTGCCAGCGAGGTTGCGACCGACGGATCGCACTGGTCAGGGCGCAGCCGCCACTGTGATCCCAGGGTCATCTGCAGGCTCGCACGACTACCGAGTTATTCGACTCGGTCGAAGGCATTGTGGCGACGGGAATAGATTGCAGTTCATCGAGCCAGTAGTTTGGTTCGACTTTTTGTGGAGAGTTCACAGCACTGTCATGGCCGCCCTATCAAGGAGCTGGGGTGGGATGCTTTGTCTCAGTCCCGTGAGCTGGTAAGTTGAATGCATGAACACCCACGCTAAGCGTGGATGCTCTAAATATGTATTCTCCCCCCTCGGACACCAGTTTTTGTGGGGATTCGCGAGAGATCAACCGGTCTCCGCGAATCATTCACCAAAGACAAGCACCCACGCGTATAGCGACCATCGGGGGACGGTTCCTGCTGCGCTGATATCGGTGCGACTCTGCTGGCGGCGGTCATGAGCCGCCGACCGCACCCCCCACACCGCGACGTTGAGCAGATCGTCGAGGCGCTCATTCCCGTCCCGCTGCCGGTCACACCGCCGGAATCGGCGCCCTGCCGACGTTGCCGTCACCCGCTGGCCAGACAACCGATGTGCTGTTCGATGTGGCCCGTCCGGATGCCGCTGGGCGGGTCACCGCTCGCCCGCTGCTGCGCGCTCTGGGCTGGACTCCCCTGCCTCGCCCTACACGTCGACGTCGTGCACGCCGCCATCCTCATCACCCCGACGCCAGCCGGTGCGCACGTCGTGGGCACCCGCGAGGAACTGCCCCTGCCGGCCGCCGCCCGCTACCTCTGCGGCATCACCGCGGGTGAACCGGTGCTCCTGGCCGCCCTCCCGGGTCGGAATCTGCTTGTTGTGCACGCCTCACACACCATCGCCGAGGCGCTGGCGGACCTGCACGCGCGGATCCTCAGGAACAACTCCGATGGCCGCTGACCCGGACCGCGTCGCAACGGCAAGGGCGCTGCTGGAGCACCTTGGCCTCACTCCCGCCGACCTCACCCGCACCGATGTGCGTGTCGTGCCATCCACCGCCGGCGCCCGGTCCCGGCGCAAATCCCGCCTGGGCCGGCACGCCGGGGAGCACTTCATGGCCGCGGCCCGTGCCTTCTACAACCGGGCCATCGCCGACGGTCACCTCGCGGCCGTGGACAGCCCCGCCCACGGGGTGCGCAAACCCCGCCGGCAGCCCAACACCCGCCGCGCCCTGACCCCGCACGAGCTGGAGGAGATCAACCGGGCCGTCCGCCGCGGCGGCAACGACATCATCCTCGACGCCCTGCTGCTGCGGCTGCCCACCGAAACCGCCTGCCGACGCGGCGGCGCCCTGGCACTGCGCCTGATCGACCTCGACACCGCGCACTCCCTGATCCGGTTGGCGGAGAAGGGTGGCACGCAACGGTGGCAGCCGATCACGCCGGCGCTCGCTGCCCGTCTTGCAGAGCACGCCCGTGCCCGTGAGGTGGTGCTGCCCACCGACGCGCTGCTGCGCTACCGCAACCGCTAACCCGCCACCTAACGCCGCTACGACCTGCTGTGGGCTCGCATCGGCCGGCAGTTGCCGTGGGTCGCCGCCCAGGGGATCTCCACGCATTGGCTGCGCCACACCACCCTGACCTGGGTGGAGCGGCATTTCGGCTACGGTGTGGCCCGCGCCTACGCCGGACGCACCGACAGCCGCGGACCCGCTACCACCATGTACATCAAAGCCGACATCCAGGATGTCGCCACCGCTCTGGCAGCCCTCACTGGTCAGTCACACCCACTGGCCGTCGAACAGCGAGGGCTTCCATGGCCACCGGCACAGCCTGACAAGTCCCCGATCTATCCGAGGTGATCAGTTCGAGCGTCACCGTTCCCGCGTCACACGCGAGCCTGCCGCTGGAGCCGATGACCTGCGCGTCAGTCCCTGCTTGGATCATGTCCGCACTGTGTTCAGCGGACGACGGCGTACAAGCCCGACGGAGCCGTTGCCGGTAGGCGCTTTTCCATCTGCGGTAACGGGTCGGAGGTATCCGGCTGTGTCAGACCGTGCACGTACCCTCCGGTCGTCAACCGCATCAGATCGAGGAACCGATGATTCCCCCGACGATCGACCCGCAGACCATGGCACCGCTCGCGTTCATCCGCCTGCTTCACCAACAGGGCGTTGACCAGACGCATCTGCCGGAGCCGATGACCTTCACCAGCGTCCTGTCGTTTCACGACGCCGTGGAGCACTTCTTGGTCCTGGCAGGCGAACACCTCGGTGCTAACCTCCCCGACCACATTCAGTTCATGAAGTACTGGGCGGAGTTGCAACCGAAGAAGCTCAGCGGTGGTGTGGATCTATCCGGCAAGGTGGGGATGGACCGGCTGAACCGCCTCCGTAACGGGTTCAAGCACGTCGGGCAGATGCCGGGGCTCGCAGCCATCGAACAGGCCCGCGCCGACGTCGCTGCGTTCTTCGAGGACAACACGCCCAAGGTGTTCGGTCTCGAGTACAGCGGTATCGATATGACCGACCTCATCCACCAACCTGAAGCGCGAGCGAAGGTTAGGGCAGCGGTCGATGCCCACATCGCCGGGGATCGCCCAGAGGCCATGGCGCTGTTGGTAGAGGCGTTCGACCAGTTGGTGCATGAACACATCTATCCCCAAGGGTTCAGTGGCCCAGCGTTCACCTTTGGTCCCCGACTCTCCCGCCCTATGAGCCGGGGAGGTATCGAGGCAGCCGTTCGTTCTGTGGAACGGCCCTACGCGGGACTTAGCCGAGCACAGGAGCGACTAGTCGAACAGATCGATTGGATGACCCGGGTGACGTCCGAAGGGCAGCGCGCCCTGCGGATGATCGCCCTGAGGATCGACTTCCGGGAGTATCACCGGTTTCAACAACTCACACCCGAGCTCTTCTACACCGGCGCTGGACGCCAGGTCTCGCGGAGCCAGAGATACGCGCCCAGCTCCAGCGAGTTCGACTTCTGCCACCAGTTCGTAATCAGTGTGGCTCTTCGAGTCGCCGAGTTGGGGAAACACCTTGTCCTGCCTTCCTGGCAGGAGGGCTGGGAGGCATAGCCGTACCGCAATGCCGCGGTACCTGCGCCACGGAGCGGGCTTTGTGGAGCCAAGCGCCCCCGAATCGGGCTAGGGCTGAGCACGGTGGCGGCGAAGCTCGCCCTCCTCGCTCTGGCAGATGGCAAGGCGCCGGCGTCGTGCGTACTCCGTCTAGCTGACAGGGGTGGGTGACGTGGTGGTGCGGGTGAGCATGCCGATGGCGGCGAGGGCGCAGCATCCGGCGACGGCGGTGAGCAGGGGTGTGTATCCGGCGGTGGTGTGCAGGAGGGTGGCGGCGGCGAGGGGTGCGGTGGCTTTGGCGATGGTGACGGGTGCGGTGAGTCGTCCGGCGATGGTGGCGTAGGCGGTGGTGCCGTACCGGTCGGTGAGCATGGCGGGGGTGGCGAGGCTGGTGATACCAAAGCCGAGTCCGAAGCCGACGACGGTGATGACCGCGCCAGTGCGGGTGCCAGCGAGCAGCTGCATGGCGAGCACGGCGCAGGCTTGGATGGCGAAGACCGCGGCGACGATGGTGGTGACGCGCAGGCGTCTTCGGGCGGCGGTGAGGACGAGTCGTCCGGTGACGGACAGGACGCCGAGCAGTCCGGTCATGGTGGCCGCGACAGTGGCGGGATGTCCACGGTTGATGAGGTAGCCGATGAGGTGCACGGTCATGGTGCTGGTGGCCGCGCCGTGCGCGATCAGGGTCGCGGCGAGGATCCAGAACCGGGCGTCGCGCATCGCGGCCCGGGCGACGGCGCGCCGCTGGGGGTGTCCTGGCCGGGTCGGGCTCGCGGGCTTGGTCGTTGCTGCCGGTGGGGGCCGGCGGATGGTGAGTCCGTGCAAAGGGACGGTTACCGCGCCGTGGACGGCGGCGAGGACGAGTAACGTGCCGCGCCAGCCGAGGTGGGCGGCAAGGACGCCGGTCAGGGGCATGAAGATGGTGCTGGCGAATCCGGCGACGATGGTGACGGCGAGCAGGGCGGTGGCGCGTCGGTCGGGGGTGAACCAGGCGACGATGACGGCGAAGGCGGGTTCGTAGAGGACCATCGCGCCGGTGATCCCGATGCCGATCATCACTCCGTACAGCTGTCCGATGGTGTGGACCTGGGACCACGCCACGAGCAGGGCGGTGGCGGTGATCGAGCCGGTGGTCATCAGCGCGCGTCCGCCGTGGTGATCCAGCCACCGGCCGACGGGGATCGCTGCGAGCGCGCCGGCGAGCACCGAGGCGGTGAGCGCGCTGGTGACCGCGGTGGTGGAGGTGCCGAGGGTGGCGGCCATCGGGGTGAGCAGGACGGCGTAGGCGTAGTAGAGGGTGCCGTAGCCGATGGTGGAGGTGACGGCGAGGGCGGCGACGATCCGCCACCGGTGGTGCCCGCCGACGGCTGCGTCGGCGGGCACCGTGATGGTGGTGGGCATCAGCTGCTGCAGCAGCCGCCGGTTTGCGCGTCGGCGGGGGCGGCGTCGAGGGTGAGCAGGCTCAAGGGTGCGGCGCGCAGCCCGCCGGCGATGCCGGTGGCCAGGCCTCGTCCGGAGCTCGGGGTGGCCGGGGCTGGCCCGCAGCAGCTGTCGGCGTTGGCGGACACGTCCGGGTTGCTGTTGCACACCCCGGTTTCGGGCAGGTCGAGTTGGACGTCGTGGGCGGCGCTCCAGTCGCCGGCGAGGGCGGCGACGACGGAGCGGACCTGCTCGTAGCCGGTGGCCATGAGGAACGTCGGCGCCCGCCCGTAGGACTTCATGCCGACGGCGTAGTAGCCCGGCTCGGGGTGGGTGAGCTCGTTGACGCCGTGTGGGGGCACGGTGCCGCAGGAGTGCTCGTTGGGGTCGATCAGCGGGGCGAGGGCGCGGGTGGCGCCCATGACCGGGTCTAGGTCGAGGCGCAGCTCGGCGGCGATCGTATGGTCGGGCCGGAAGCCGGTCGCCGCGACGATCCGGTCCACGGAGATGGACTCTTCGCTGCCGTCGGCGTGCCGCACCACCACGCTGACCCGGCCGTCGGTGGGGGTGAGGGCGTGCACGGCGAAGCCGGTGAGCAGGCGGATCCGGCCGGCGTCGACGTGCGCGCGTAGCCGGGAGCCGAGGGCGCCGCGTGCCGGGAGGGCGTCAGCGTCGCCGCCGCCGTAGGTGCGCGCCGGTGAGGTGGTGCGGATTGCCCAGGTCACGGCGGTGCCTGGATGTTCGGCGGCGAGGTCGGCGAGGGAGAGCAGGGTGTTGGCGGCGGAGTGACCGGCGCCGACGACGAGGGTGTGCCGGCCGGCGAACCGGTCCCGGTCGGCGCCGAGGACGTCAGGCAGCGCGTGCTCGAGGTGCGCCGCGACGTCAGCCTCACCCCGGGCTGGCAGGCCGGAGGCGCCGAGGACGTTCGGAGTGCCCCAGGTCCCGGACGCGTCGATGACCGCGCGGGCGAGCACCTCCTGGCCGTCGGCGAGGCGGATCAGGAACGGCGTGCTGTCGCGGCCGGCGGTGCGCAGCCGGTCCAGGCCGACGCGGCTGATCGCCTCGACCCGGGCGCCGTAGCGCACGTGCGGCTTGAGTTGCGGCAACTCCGCCAGGGGCTGGAGATAGTCGCCGGCCAGTTCCGCGCCAGTGGGCAGGGCCTCCAGGTCGGGGGCGACCCAGGCGGCGTCGTCGAGGAGCCGGCGGGCGGCGGGGTCGATGTTGTACCGCCAGGGGGAGAAGACCCGGACATGTCCCCACTGCCGCACTGCGGCGGCGGGGGTGTCGCCGGCCTCTAGGACGAGGAACGGCAGGTCACGCTCGTGCAGGTGCGCGGCGGTGGCCAGGCCGACCGGGCCGGCGCCGATCACCACGACGGGCAGGTCATCCAGGGTGCTCATCAGGTATCTCCTCTGTGTCGAGAGTTGTCGAATCAAACAGGTAGACGGCGGCCATGCGCCTGAGGGGAGGGTGGGTCAGGTGATGACGGGGCTGCGGCGTTCCAGCAGGATCACGTCGCGCCACCGGCCGTGGTGGCGGGCGACCCGCTCGCGCACGCCGATGACCCGGAAGCCGGCGCGTTCGTGCAGGTGGAGGCTGGCGGTGTTCTCGCCGAAGACACCTGATTGGATGGTCCAGACGCCGGCGGCTTCGGTGGAGGCGATCAGGGCCTCCAAGAGCGCGCGGGCGACGCCGCGGCCTCGGGCGGCGGGGTCGACGTAGACGGAATGCTCGACCACGCCGGCGTAGACCGCGCGGGCGGAGGTGGGTGAGACGGCGACCCACCCGAACACCGTGTCGTCGGCGGCGACGAGGCGGTGCTCGGGCAGTTTGCCGGCGTCGAACTGGGCCCAGGTCGGCGCCGTGGTCTCGAAGCTGGCGTCGCCGCCGTCGAGGCCGGCCTGGTAGATGGCGAGCACCCGTGCGGCGTCGCCGGCCGTCATGGGGCGAACAGTGATGTCGGCCATCAGCAGGCTCCGTTCGGGTGGGGGGCGGGTCGGCCCATGACGACGTCGGCGGCGGAGGGGAAGCAGTCGACGCAGGCGTCGTTGATCCGGTAGTGCCGGGCGGTGCCGACCGCCTCGACGAGCACGAACCGCACGTCGGTGAGGATCTTCAAATGTTGGGAGACGGTGGACTGGGCCAGGCCGATCGCGGCGACGATCTCGCCGACGTTCATCGGTCGGGCATGGCGGGCGAGGTACTCGACGATCTGGACCCGGGTCGGGTCCGCGAGGGCCCGGAACCACGATGCGTACTGCTGCGCGGTGCTCCGGTCGAGCAACTCGTCCACAACCCCACCCTTCTATCGTTTATCGCCGATCGACGATGAAACTGTAGCGTGCGTGGAAGCGGCGAGACAGACGGTGGCGACGACGAGGCGGGCGATCGCTTCGAGCGTGTGCGGGTCGACGCGGTCTGGGGTGTCGGCGGGGCTGTGGTAGCCGGCCATGCCGGCGCCGATGCCCACCGCGGCGAGACCGGCGGCGGCGTAGCGGCGGTTGTCGGAGGCGACCGGCCCGGCGGCGAGCGGAAGGCCGGTGTGCCGCCCGGCCTGATCGAGTAGGGCGAGCAGCGCGTGGGCCGGCCCGCCGGCCTCGACCGCGGCGGCCTGGTCGAGCAGCCCGGCGCCGTCGACGTTGATGACCAGCGGCCGAACGTCGCCCGCCTGCAGCTGCTGGCTGTGGTGGGCCGAGCCCAGCGCGCCGACCTCCTCGGCGTCCAGCAGCGCGACACCCACCCCGACCCCCACAGGGCGGGCGGCGGCAAGAATTCGGGCGGCTTCCAGGACTACCGCGACGCCGCTGGCGTTGTCCGACGCGCCGGGCTGACGCAGACCGGGACGGTCGCCGACGCCGTCGTAGTGAGCGGTCAGCAACACCTCGATCCCGCCCGCCTGCGCCGCCGGGAACCTCGCGTGGATGTTGGTGCCGGTGACGTCGCGGCGGCGTAGCGGGGTGTTTGCGCTGCACCAGCCCTTCCCGGTGACGGCGGCCAGGACGGCGCGGTGGGTGCCCGCGTCGAGGGTCAGGATGGGCAGCGGTCCCGGGTCCGGTCCGGCGAGGACCGTGTACTGCCAGCCGTCGGCATCGACGGCCCGGCTCAGCAGTAGACCCGCGGCGCCCGAGGCATCGCGGGCGGCATCGAGAGGGTTCCCGCCGGTGGGCACCACTAGCCACCGGCCGGCCGGGTCGCCGCTGCCGGCCACACCCAACGGGCCGCGCCTGACCTCAGAAGTGTCGGCTGAGGCGCAGTGGACCGCGACCTCGCGGCCGAAGGTCAGCCGCGTCGAGGTGTCACCTTTGCCCCAGACGACGGTCGGCGCCGCGTACAGCTCGGGCACGTTGCGGACCGGGAAGTCGTCGGTGTCGACCGTCGCGCCGAGGTTGGCAAGGTGCGCGACGAGCCAGGCGCGGGCGGCGGCGCCGCCGGCGGTGCCGACCCGCCGGCCGGTGAAGTCATCCGCGGCGAGAGCGGAGACCGTGGCGGCCATCCGCTCGGCTGACACCTGGGGCAGGATCGCGTCCAGGTGGGCGGCCGATCCCGATGGGGCGCTCATCCGCAGCACCCCTGACCCGTCGTGACGGCTTCGGTCTTCGCCTCGGTGCCGCAGCAGGAGCTGGCCGCTTCGGCGGCCTGCCGAGTGCCGCAGCACGGTCCCGCCGTCGCCGAGTGCCCGTCGGGCGGGAGGATCGAGCCGACCGCCTGCGCGGGGCTGCCGCAGCAGGAACCGGAACCGGTTACGGCCAGGGCGGCGCCCGGATCACCGGCGAACCCGCCGGCCGTCGCGGGGCTGATCTGGGTGTTCTCGCTCATCACACAACCTTTCGATCAGGGTTACCGGGCGCCGATCAGGGCGTAGGCGTTGTCACGGATCTGGTCGAAGTGCCTCTGCGCCCGCTGCGCCGCGGTGGACACCCGCGCACAGGAGTCACAGAACCGCGCTCCCGCCTGGGCTTTCGCCGTGCGTCGTGCTGTGCCGAACATGACGACTCCCTTTCCACGACGCCTGTCTTGACGTCTGTCGAATCAGAGAGTTGCACGCTGCTTAGACACCTGTCAACCTAGAGGCATGTCAAAGCAAGCTGCGTCGCTTCCCGTCATCGACCTCACCGCCGACACGCCGTGCTGCCCGCCGCTGGCGCAGAGCCCGGTGCCGGCGCAGACCGCCGCGGTGCTCGCGCCGGCGTTCAAGGCGCTCGGCGACCCGGTGCGGCTGCAGCTGATGTCGATGATCGCCTCCGCGCAGAGCGGGGAGGCGTGCGTCTGCGACCTGACCCCGGCGTTCGACCTGACCGGGCCGACGATCTCGCACCACCTCAAGACGCTGCGCGAGGCCGGCCTCGTCGACGCCGAACGCCGCGGCACCTGGGTGTACTACCGGGCCCGGCCGGCCATCCTGCGCCAGCTCGCCGGACTGCTCAGCGTCGAGCCGGCCGCCGTCGCGTGAGCCGCGCCCAGCGCCCGCCGCTGCGCAGGTGCTCGGCCAGGGCCCTGACGGCGTGGGTGGCGTCACGACCAACGCCGCGCAGGGTGTTCGACGAGAACGACCGCTGGAACTCCAGCCCCAGGTAGGCCAGCGCGGGGTGAGTGGTGGAGACTCCACCGACGTGTTCGGGCATACCGGCAGGCGTGAGGGCGCCGAGCGCGGCGAGATATCCGAGGTTCGGGCGGTAGCCGGTCGCGAGGATCACCGCGTCGATCGGCTCGGACGCACCATCGGGCCACCTGACCCCGTCGGGGGTGAAGGCGGTGACCATGTCCCGGCGGGTTAGCAGGCCGCCCATGATGGCGTCGCGGTAGACGCCGGTGTCGAGCACTGCGGCATGGCGGATCAGGCGGGTGAGCACCGCGCGCGGGAGGCGGTCCGCCCTCGTGGCATGCAGCCAGTGGTGCAGGTCCCGACCGCGGATGCGTTGCGGCACGAACTGGATTGGCGCCCGGGTGGCCAGGGTGCCCCGGGCGATCGGCGCCAGTTCGTGGGCGATCTGGATGGCGGAGTTGCCGGCGCCGACCACGATGACCCGCTTGCCGGCGTACGTCTCGGGCCGCCGGTATTGCGCGACGTGGCGCACCTCGCCGGTGTAGTCGCCGAGACCAGGTAACGCCGGCAGGTGCGGGTTTCCGAACGAGCCGCTGGCCGCGATGACCCCCGCCGCCGCGATCTCGTCGCCGCTGTCGGTGCGCACCAGATAGCCGCCGCCGGGGCGTTGACGCACGGCGGCGACACGTACGCCGGTGCGGATGTCGGCGTCGATGCCGCTGGCGTAGCGACGCAGGTAGGCGACGACCTCGTCGCGCCTCGGGTAACGCTCGGGATCACCCCCGCCGAACGCCAGGCCAGGCAGCGCGCTGAAGCGGGCCGGGGAGAACAAGGTGAGGCTGTCGTAGTAGTCCGGCCACGAACCCACCGGCTCGGCGCCTGCCTCCAGGACGACGGGCCGCAGACCGGCAGCCAGGACGGCGTGAGCGGCGGCGAGGCCGGACTGGCCGCCACCGACGATGATCACAGATTCTCCAGAGGTGGTCACCTCCTCATCGTATCGTCATTTCGTTGAATGACAATATGACCGTGGTGGGGAAAGGTGGCAGGCATGGATGAGCCCACGCCCTCGCAGGTGACCCCGCCCGCGACGGCGACTCCCGCAGGCCCGAGCGGACTGGCGCCGGATACCCAGGAGTTCCTCAAGGCGCTGGGCAGCCCCACCCGCCAACGGATCATGATGCTGTTCGCCCAAGGCGCCGAGCTGTCCGTCGGGCACGTTGCCGAGCGCATCGGGATCAGCCAGGCGACCGCGTCGCAGCAGTTAACCCTGCTGCGCCGGGGGCGGGTCGTGACCTCGCGGCGCGACGGCAAGACGGTCTACTACCGGGCGGACCGCGACGGCGCGCAGGCAGCGCTGGCCGAGCTGCAGTCCTACCTCAAAACCTGCTGCTGACCCGATTCACTCCGACAAGGCGAACACCCGCCAATCGGCCAGCCGTCACCGGCGGCCAGCTGCCCCATGAAGGGCGGCACCACCCCGGATCATCAGGTGAGTCCGGCCTGACGCTGGTCAGCCCTATCGGCCGGGCCACCCCGCGCACCGCCAGGTAGCTCTCACTTACCCCCGCTTGACACTCGCGGGCTTGCTCAGTAATCATTGAGTCAATGATTACTGAGCTTGCTTCCCTGCAGGGGCGCGCCCGGATCCACGCCGCGCTCGGCGACGCGGCGCGCCTGGCGATCGTGGACGCGCTCACCCTCGGCGACGCCTCCCCCGGAGAGATCGCCCAGGACCTTCAGATGCCGACGAACCTCATCGCCCACCACGTCAAGGTCCTCACCGAAGCAGGCTTGGTCGTTCGGGATCGGTCTGAGGGCGACCGGCGTCGCACCTACCTGCGGTTGCGGCCCGAGGCCCTGACCGCGCTGAACCCGGCGCCGTTGACCGGGGTGCGGCGCGTGGTGTTCGTGTGCACCCGCAATTCCGCCCGCTCGCAACTGGCCGCCGCCCTCTGGTCGGATCGCACCCACACCGCAGCGGCGTCCGCGGGAACGAAACCCGCCCAGCGGGTCCACCCGCGTGCCGTCGCCGTCGCCCGCCGCCACGGGCTGGCACTGAACCCGACCGGCACCTCTCACGTCGCCGACATCGTGCGCGACGACGACCTGGTCATCGCCGTCTGCGACAACGCCCACGAGGAACTCACCGGGCCGGTGCGGCCCCGGCTGCACTGGTCGGTGCCCGACCCGGTCCGGGCCGACACCGACGACGCGTTCGAGGCCGCGTTCGCCGACCTCGCCGACCGCGTCGACCGCGTCGCCCCCGTCATCACCCCCGCCGTGGATCCGGGAGAGCACCGTGACTGACACCAGCCCCCACCCGCTGCAGGAAATCTCCGTCGACCAGCAGGTCGCCCTGCGCACCGCGGCCACACGCCTCGCCGCCGAATTCGCCGGCATCTACGGCGCCGAGACGATCGAGCGGTTCCTGCAGTCCAGCTACGACCAGTTCGCCACCGCCGGCAGCATCCCCAACTACCTGCCGCTGCTCGCGGAGCGGTTCGCCCGCCAGCGCCTGCGCGCCCTCGCCCGGGTCGAGGGTCACCACCGCGACGGCCGGCCGGTGGTGCTGTTCCTCTGCACGCACAACGCCGGCCGCTCCCAGATGGCGTTGGGCTTCTTCACCCACCTCGCCGGCGACAACGCCGTGGCGTGGTCCGGAGGGAGCGAGCCCGGCATCGAGGTCAACCCCGCCGCGATCGCGGCGATGACCGAGCGCGGCATCGACATCACCGACGAGTTCCCCAAGCCCTGGACCGACGAGGTGGTCCGCGCCGCCGACGTCGTGGTCACCATGGGCTGCGGTGACGCCTGCCCGGTCTTTCCTGGCACCCGTTACGAGAACTGGGACCTCGACGACCCCGCCGACCAGGGCCTGGCCGACGTCCGGCCGATCCGCGACGAGATCGAACGCCGCGTCCGCCGCCTGCTCGATGACCTGAACGTCACCGCCACCCGATAGACCCGCCGGCCCGATATCGGCTCGCACCGTTAGCGCACTAGGAGAGAACCAACTGATGACCATCGCACTTTGGCGGCGCCTGCTGGCCGAGTTTCTCGGGACCGCCCTGCTGGTCACCGCCGTGGTGGGCTCCGGCATCATGGCCACCACTCTTTCTCCGGACGACGTCGGGTTGCAGTTACTGGAGAACTCGATCGCCACCGCGTTCGCCCTCGGCGCGCTGATCCTGATCTTCGGCCCGGTCTCCGGCGCCCATTTCAACCCGGTGGTCTCCGCCGCCGACTGGTTCCTCGGCCGCCGCGCCGGCACCGGCCTGTCCGGTAGGGACCTGGGCGGCTACGTGGCCGCTCAGGTCGCCGGGGCGATCGCCGGGTCGGTGCTGGCGAACCTGATGTTCGACCTCACCGCGGTCGACTTCTCCGCCAAGGACCGGGCCGCCGGCCACCTGTGGCTCGGTGAGGTCGTCGCCACCACCGGCCTGATCCTGCTGGTCGTTGCCCTGGCCCGCTCCGGCCGCGCCCCCGTCGCCCCGGCCGCGGTCGGCGCGTACATCGGCGCCGCGTACTGGTTCACCTCGTCCACGTCGTTCGCCAACCCGGCGGTGACGATCGGCCGGGCGTTCACCGACACCTTCGCCGGCATCGCCCCCGCCTCCGTCCCCGGCTTCGTCATCGCCCAACTGGTTGGCCTCGTCGTGGGCATCGGCCTGCTGGCTGCGCTCTACCCGGACGCCGGGAGGGCCGCCGACCAGGTGGTCGTTCCCGCTGACGACCGCGACCCGGCACTCGATCACCGCGCATGACCGTCACTAGCGAGCACCGTGGCGGGGACAAGCCCCGCCGGGAGTTCCTCAACCCGGCTCGTCACGTCGGCCGGTACCGGCTGCTCGACCGCAACAGCGACCCCGAGAGCTCCCGGCCCTCGCTTTTCGACGAGGCGCCGGTCAACCGGCTCCGCGTACCGCACTGCCAGAAAGGCACCTGATGTCCGACAAGCCCAGCGTCCTGTTCGTCTGCGTCCACAACGCCGGTCGCTCCCAGATGGCCGCCGGTTGGCTGCGCCACCTCGCCGGTGACACCGTCGAGGTCCGCTCCGCCGGCTCCGCCCCCGCCGACACCGTCAACCCCGCCGCCGTCGAGGCCATGCGCGAGGTGGGCATCGACATCACCGACCAGACCCCGAAGCTTCTGGAGTACGCCACGGCGGAGTCGTCGGACGTCATCGTCACGATGGGCTGCGGCGACGCCTGCCCCGTGTTTCCCGGTAAGCGCTACGAGGACTGGAAGCTTGAAGACCCGGCCGGGAAGGGCGTCGAGTCGGTCCGCCCGATCCGCGATGACATCCGGACCCGGGTCGAGCAACTCCTGGCCGAGCTGCACACCGCCGCCTGACCCTGTCACCCATCCCCGCCCGCCGACCCCGCCGTCGGCGGGCGGCTGTCCCTGAGCAGGAGCCCTCTCGTGTCCGATCCGCACCCCCTGATCATCATCGGCTCCGGACCCGCCGGATACACCGCCGCCCTCTACGCCGCCCGCGCCAACCTCGCACCCCTGCTCATCGAAGGCAGCCAGTCCGGCGGCGCCCTGATGACCACCACCGAGGTGGAAAACTTCCCCGGCTTCCCCGACGGCATCACCGGCCCCGACCTGATGGACAACCTGCGCAAGCAGGCCGACCGCTTCGGCGCCCAGTTCATCACCGACGACGTCACCCGCGTCGACCTCACCGGCCCTACCAAGACTGTCTGGATCGGCGAGCAACCCCACCAGGCCCGTGCGGTCATCCTGGCCACCGGCTCTGCCTGGCGGCCCCTCGGCGTCCCCGGCGAGCAGGAACTTCTCGGCCATGGCGTGTCCGCCTGCGCCACCTGCGACGGGTTCTTCTTCCGCGACCAGGACATCGCCGTGGTCGGCGGCGGCGACACCGCCATGGAAGAAGCCACCTTCCTCACCCGCTTCGCCCGCAGCGTCACCATCATCCACCGCCGCGACACCTTCCGCGCCAGCCAGATCATGGCCGAGCGCGCGCTGAGCAATAACAAGATCCAGGTGGCGTGGAACAGCGTCGTCGAGGAGATCCTCGGCCAGGACGGCGCCGTGGCCGGGGCCCGCCTGCGCGACGTGCACACCGCCGATACCCGCATCCTGGGCGTCACCGGCGTGTTCGTCGCCATCGGCCACGACCCCCGCAGCGACCTGTTCCGCGGCCAGGTCACCCTCGACGACGACGGCTACGTCATCGTCGACTCCCCGAGCACGCGCACCAACCTGCCCGGCGTGTTCGCCGCCGGCGACCTCGTCGACCACACCTACCGCCAGGCCATCACCGCCGCCGGCACCGGTTGCGCCAGCGCGCTGGACGCCGAACGCTACCTCGCCGCCCTGCCCTGACCGGCGCCGCTCCGCGCTAACCGTCCCGGTCAGCAACCCGGGCCGCGCCGGCGGCGGAATCGTCCCACGGGCTACCCGGCGAGTCGGGCGCTGATGTCAGCGACCGTGGCCTTGGCCGTGCGCCCCGCACCCACCAACGTCGCCGACGCCGACCCCGTCCAGTCCCCGTAGCCCAGCAGGTAGAGGCGGGGCTCCTCCGTCGACCTCGTACCGTCGGTGGGCGCAGTGCCGTGGCGCCACCCGGGCAGCAGCGGCGCGAGGTGGGCGAGGTCCGGCCGGAACCCGGTGCACCAGATGACCGCGTCACACGGCTGCTCGCTGCCATCGGCCCAGCACACGCCGTGCGCGCTCAACCGGGCGATCATCGGACGGGCGTGCAGCACGCCGCGCTCGCGGGCGTCGCGGACGCTGGGCACCATCACGATGTCCCCCAACTCGCTCACCCCGCCCCCAGCGCCGGAGGCCTTCCGGGCGGCCACATCGAACAGCACCCGACCGTCCACGTCATCTGGCATGAACCGCGGCGGACGCCGAGTGACCCACGTGAACTCGGCGACCTGTGACACATCGGCCAGGATCTGCGCCCCGGAATTGCCCCCACCGACGATCACGACCCGCTGCCCACGGAACTCCGCCGGCGAGGCGTAATCGACGGTGTGCAGCTGCCGGCCAGTGAACTCCTCGCGGCCCGGAACGTCCGGCAGGTACGGGCACTGCCACGTCCCGGTCGCGGAGATGACGTACCGGGCCGACCACACTCCAGCGTTGGTCTGCACCTGCAGGTGCGCACCCGTCGGACGCACCTCCCGCACGCGGACCGGCCGGCGCACCGCGAGGTCGTAGCGCTGCTCGTAGGCCCGCAGATAGTCCACGACGTGCCCGGCGCTCGGGAAGTCCTCACCGTCCTGGCCAGGCATACCCCACCCCGGAAGCGGACTGTACAGCGCCGGGGAGAACAACCTCAACGAGTCCCAACCATGCCGCCACGCGCCACCCGGCTGCGACTGGGCATCGAGGATGACGTGATCCAGGCCAGCGCGGCGCAGGTAATAGCCCGCCGCCAGACCGGCCTGCCCGCCCCCGACGACCACCACCTCACACGACCCGGACACTCCCTACCTCCTCGCGCTACAGATCATCATGCCGACACGACCCGAGTGGGCGCGAAAGTCCCCCCGCCCGAGAAGCGACGAAGGTGTCGTACGGCGAAAGCCGCTACCTCCTGCGACGCGGCATCTATGGGCGGCGGCGGTGAATCTCGGCTAAGCGCTGTTCGTAGCTCGTCACGCCGTCACGCCTGAGCCAGTAGACGTTCGGCTGGCGGGCCGACGCCAGCGCGCAGATCCGGGCCAGGTTCAACCGCACCAGCTCGATGATGTGGTCCCGGGCGGCATCACCGGGAAACAGGAACATGTGCACCTTGGCCTTGAGGAAGGCTTGCAGCTCCAGGTCCCGCTTGAGGATGTACTGGTCGCGGCCGAACACCACCCAGCCCTTCTCGCCGATCACCGGCAGCCAGTCCTCGTCCCTGACACCCTGCTCCAACCGTTCCCGGGTGAAGACGGACGCGGGGCTGTGCACCTGGTAGCCGAGGTCGGTAATGCACCGGCGCAGCGACCGGCCGTGCATGTTCTCGTCGATGTAGAACTCAGGCGGCGCGGCCCAGGAGGACGCGTGCGGCGGCTCGGGCGTCGTGGATGTCGATTCCGAACTCGTCCGCGACTGTTTCAGCGCTCTCACCCGCCTTCATCATGCCGGCGACGTCCGCCACCCGGGTTCCCGTCGCAGCGAAAATCGGCTGCCCGAAGGACCGCCGCATGTTGACGACCACCTTGGCTGGCTGCCAGTTGGACAGCGTCAGCTGCTCGGGGATCCCATCGTGGTCGAAGGCGATGTACTCCATGTGATCGGCCACGATCTCCTTGATCACATGCTGGTTGGTGCCACCGACGATCAGCCCTTCGCCCGAGCGGGTTTTGCTGAAGTCCCACAGCACGTCGATGCCGTCAGTGGCCAGCTCGGGTGCGATGAGGACGTACTCACGGCCGAACTGCCGCTGGAGTTCGGTCAGCGCTGGGCGGATCTTCTGCGGACGCACGCCTGCGTTGCGCAGCGCCTCCAGCACGTGTGCCTCGGCTAAAGCGATGAACGTGACCGGCAGGACGTCTGGCCGGCCATCGGCGACGTGCAGCAGGGGACCGCCGCGTTGGTAGCCACGCGCCCACCGGTGAAAAGTCTGTCGCGGGACCCGAAGGTGACGCCCGGCTTGGGCGAGATTGAGGATTCCTTCCGTAAAACGGACATCGCCCATTTCTCCCCCCTTTTTTTGCGTCATGGATTCGCCGTCAGCAGCATTACATACGCGGGGTGGGGAGCGCACCAACGTAGGGATGACGCGCTCTTCGCGGCACGCGCGCCATCTGCGGTCCCAGTAGCGGCCAGTGGCGACTGGGTGAGCCCGCGCAGGAGCGTGCGTCGATCAACCTCTGGCAGAACTGGCGGGCCACCGCTCTTCCTCGCTCAGGCAAGGCGGAGCACTCGGCGAGTGCGAGGAAGCTATCGGAAATTGAATCGACTTCACGTGCCAGAGGCGAGGTCGACGGCGAGGGCGAGGAGGGCTGTGATCGTCTGGAGGACGGCGAGGGTCAACGCGCACAGCGCGATCCGAGCTTCGAACGTCATGCGTTTGCTGGGCGTCTCGGGTACCACTAGTGGCGCGACGCTGTGAGCAACTGCCGGCGCTGGTTGCAGCGGCGGGGGCGCGAACGCTGGCGGGACGATGTGCAACCGGTAGAGCCACGGATCGAGCCAGCCAGCCGCACCGAGGTGGCGAACCCACGCCACCAACTTTTGTCGCTTGTGTTGTCGGCAGCCGACGAGAATCTTGCCGTCCTTGGTGCAGGGCTTCCTGGTGGTCTTGGTCAGGACGAGGCACTGAGCGTCGATCTTGAAGCCGAAGTAGTAGCACACGTACAGAAAGAGAGCCGCCGAGCAGAACAGGATGCAGACGAGGTTCTCCCAAAAGGTGGGCTGCGCGACGGGTTCCGGGTTCGCTGCCAGGAGAAGCACGACAGTGCAATCTACAGCAGGCAACCGACCAGGTTCGGACCGTGACCGCCCGGCAGGTACGCGCCGCGAGGGTATGACCATCGAGGACAGCGACCCGCAGCCATCGCCGTAATCCACGGCCCATATCGGCAAGTTGGCCCACCGGCTGCACCTGTCCGCTTGAGGAATGCCGCCGCCGGCAGAACGGCCCCTGGCCGACCGGCCGCGGCGGATACGCCCAAGACGCGAGATGATCCCGCCATGCGCGATCCTGCCGGGCCGCGCCGCGGTGCTGGGTCAGGTCGTGCTCCCGGTGGTAGCGCCCATCGTTCGTGGCAGGCGGAAGGGCTTCCCCTTGCCGTACCTCTTCCACCTGGTGCCTTCCAAGTCGGCGAAATGCAGGAGCGCCTTCGCGGTGCCGTCTTCCAGTGCGAACGGGATGGGTGGATCCTCGGCCAGCCTCCGGTCTTCGACTTTTACGCTTACACCCCCGGGGGGCACCACCGGTACGCGATCAAGCACTAACTCGCGGCCGTCGCGCAGCATGATCACCACGTCCAGATCGATCACCGCTCGCTGGCCGAAGTTCTGCACGTCGAGCTGGACGCCGCTGAGCCCTCGTCCTCCGCGATCGAAGAGCAGCCGGCTGTAGATGACGGCGCTCGCTTCGGCGAGCCCAGCCTCCTGTCGATCCTCAATGCGCTGCAGGCGCGCTTCCTCATTGCGTTTCCGTTCTTGCCTCAACACCGCGCCCGCAGCAGCAGCGGCCAGCAGTCCGGCGAACACGGCGGCGATGCTGCCCCACGCCTGCATCCAGTCGGTAATCTTGGGCTGCTCTCGGTCGCTCGGCGCCGTGTAGGTCGCCGTTACAGCGACCATGGCAACCAAACTGATCATGACGGCAGCACTGCTGAGCACGATGGCGGCAGCGGCCGCGTAGCGATTTAGAGATCGGGCCTCCACCTGGGCATCTTGCCTTGACCTGCTCCGATTCTTGCGCTGCTGTCAGCTCGACGACAGCAATGCGCGGAGGGTCTCTGCGTGGTGGTGACGCCGTCAGCAGCGAGGTGGTGCCTCTACCAGAACGGCCCGTGCCCGTCTGCCGCAGCGGTTGAACGGTACGTCGAACATCCAGGAGCACCGCCAGTTATGGCATTCTCGGCCGAGGACGAACAGCGACACCGGAGTGGGCCGGCTCGCCGCTCACGTCTTGCTCGACGCCGTCGCCACCTTCGACAGTTCGCGGCCGGATGACGACGCCGGCGAGGTGTTGGATCTGGCCGTCGCGCGCCTCGGCGAGATGGGCTGTGTCACGGCCACCTTCGACGACGCGACGGACACCGCGACCGTCGACGCTTCCCCGCTCGTCGGAGGCACAGCCGTACTGATCAACGCCCTAGTGCAGCGGATCGTGTCGCTGACCGGCCGATCCCGAGAGGAGGTCATGCACCAGAAACGAGAAATTATCGATCAGTCCATCTCACGGGGCGACGGCCGCCTCGTGAGTAATTCACCACCGACGATCTAGTGCCATCCAGGCGGTACGGGCACGGCTGTCCAGTCAGGGTGTCCCTCCCACCGCAACCAAATCTCACGGATCGACGGGGCGCCCCAGGTCGCAACCGATTTGATCGGGATGGAGGCACCGGGCCGGACAGGGTGCGCTCGACTGTCGAGGCGGAGCACACTCTTAGACCGATCTGGATCGAACTCGACGCTGTGGGCTACCTCGGTTCCGATGTTCACGATCGCCCAGTGCCCATCGGCACCTGCTGGTCGTACCTCCCAACCAACCGGCGGTGGCGGTGGCGGGAGAGCCGCTTCGGCGACCGCCGCCTGTCGTTCGGCTGCGGCGATGGCCCGGCGATTCAGTCGGGCCTGGTAATAGGCGACCGCGGTTGCCAGGAAAGCGACGAGGACACCGGACCAGGCCGCGGCAATAGCAGGATCCACGTGCGAAGGTTATCGAGGCGCGTCCAACAGATCATGGAGGTAACGCTGCCTGTCGCGTAACCACCGCCGGCCTCCGCGTCGCGAAACTCAAGGCCGACGTCGAGATTGCCGTGCCGCTCGTCCTCGGTGAGGTCCTCCGCTGCTTCCTCAGTCACATAGACAACGGCTGGTCGCAGGCAACGTGTGCCGTCCCACCTAGGGTGACTAAGGGGCAGTGGCCGTGTGCGGCGCTGCGGGTGGGAGGCTCCGTGGTCACCGCGCGCGGCGAGGCCCCTCGAATCAAGCGCCACCTCGGTCGTGGCACCTGCCTTGTGAGCCGTCCACGCTCGAAGCTAGTCGACGGCTTCCCAGGCCAGCGCATCGGGTCGTTGCCCGCCGCTGGTGAGGAACTGTCGTGCCGCTTGCCGCGCGGTCGTGTTGGTGACGCGGGTGCGTTCGGGCCACGCGTCGGTGGGTGTGCCGGCGTAGTCGAAGGTGAACGTGGGCCCGGGTTCGAGGTCTGGCTGGTATCCCCAAGCGCTGCTGCCGTCGGCAGCGACGTGATAGACGAACGACCGTTCAGGGTGCCCGACGCAGATGTCGAGCATCACGGGAAACTCGCCTCCGCCTGGGGCGATGAGGGTGACGCAATAGGGCAGCTGCTCGGCGTGGGCGCGGCCGATCGTGTCCAGTGTGGCGTCGAGGTCGGCGACGGTGCTGACCGACGCGGCACCGTCGCCGCGTCCCCAGGTGATGTCGATGCTCATCGCCGGATCCCTTCTCCTGTTCCGACGTATAGCTTATGGAGCCATGTCCGGTCGCCGTCGGTGAGGAACACCGTCAGGCGTGTTCCGTGCGGCAGGATCGCGGCGAGGATCTTTTCGCAGACCAGGGGTCTGATCGGATCGTTGCAGGGGGTGTGATTGAGCACGAGCGTGGCCCTTGATGGGCTGCCGGCACGACGCAGCATGGCGGCGGCCTGCGCCTCGGCGTGGTCCATCACGATGGCCTGAGCCAGCGGCGGTTTGAGTCCCACTCCGGCGGCGGGAAGCCTGCCCACCCGGATCTGCCGGCTGCGCAGCCGGCCGTCTGGCTCCGCGGAGAAGTCAGGATCGCGCATGATCGCCCCGTCGGCGAGGAGGAACGCCTCGGTCTTGTCCTGCGGTTCGCTGCGACGTGTCAGACTTGCGGCCGCCCGAAGGACTGCCTGCGGTGGGTCCGCAGGTGCGGGTGGTCGGCGGTTTCCGCCGCCACCCGCGGTCAGTTTCCCAGACCGCCGAGCCCACGCACCCGCGTGAGGATCTCCTCGACCTTGTCCGCTGACTGACCGACCGTTATGCCCGCTCCATCGAGCTGCTGTGAGCTGCGGTCCACCATCGTGGCAGTGCTGTGATCGGCGGCGCCCTGCAGCGCCGCTCGGATCAACGCCCGTGCTTGGTGAAGCTCGGAGCCGGCAGCTCGCATCAGTTCCCGAGCCTGGTCAAGATGCGCTTTGGCTTGAAGAAGCCGACTGATCAACTCTGCCGCACTCACCCCAATCACTGTGCCAGAACATAGACGTGCGCAGGTTCCTGCCATGATTCCACTCGACGACCACCGTGGCGGATCAGGCGGGCACTCCTAGCGCGAGAGGCGTGGGCGGCAGCCGATCACCGACCAGGACACCTATCTCGACTGGTGGCCGTGTGGCGTCGGCTCGCACGAGTTCTGGCAGGACTTCGACGCCGCCGCGGCGCAGGCCGTCGCCGCTGCCGGGCTCGGCCCGTCCGAGCACAATGACGCGGTCTCGTGGCTCACCGAGTCGGCCCTGACGGACAACATCGCGATCGCCGGGCGTCGCGAGAGCCTGCGCAACCGGCTCGACAAGCTGGCCGGCACCACCACCGACCACGAGCAGATTCCCACCATCCCTGACCGCAGCGACCTATGGAGCCTGCGCGGTATGTACCCCGAGCCGGCCTGGGCCATCGCCCGTCCCCACGCCCGACGCACCGCGCAGAGCATCTGCGCCATCGTCGGCTGGGATCCCGAGAGCCCCGCACCGCCCGACGGACACCCGCTGCACGAAATTGGATACCGCGCCTGCCTGCACGCCAGCAAGGCCGCTCTCGTCCCGTACGTCCACGACGCCCACCTACGCGAGATCGACGCCTTCCGTCGTGTCGCCCTCGGCAAGCCGTGGCACCTCATCACGTCATGAGGAAGCTGCGACGGTGGGTGATTCGGTCAGCCGCATGGAGAGCAGCACGTCACACTGTGAACCATTGGTCGCAGTGCCGCTGATCGAACTCCGGGGTTTAGTCAGGTCAGGGTCTGAGTCCAGTCCCGGCCACGCTGGTGTCTCTGTCGGCTATCCGTCACGCTCTGGCGAGCATCACCTTCTCGTAGTGCGATGATCAGGTGGGGCGAGCGCCAGGGGAGTACCGTCGCGAGTCCGGTGCCCTGCTGGGCACGATCGCCGTCGGTCTGGCTATCAACATCGTGACGGCGCGCACGGATAGCTGGCATGGGCCGTGGCGGCTTGTCCTTGACTACGCCTACCTGTGGCTTCCGCTTTGCGTTGTCCTGTGGCTCGGCTGGCGGTACTTCCTGCACCGCCGGACGGCGGTCACGTGGCGGAGCGCGGAAAGCCCGTACCCTGGCCTCGCGCCGTTCACGGGGGAGCGGGCGGGTGTGTTCTTTGGCCGCGACCGCGAGGCAAGCGACGTGCTGCACCGGCTGGAGCGCTCGGGGTCGGCGCCAGCGACGCGGATCGTCGCTATCGTCGGTCCGTCGGGAGTGGGCAAGTCATCGCTGATCCGCGCGGGCGTCATCGCTCGACTACCACGGCGGTGGACTGTGGTGGGTCCGCTTCGCCCGGCTGCCGATCCGTTCATGAGCCTCGCCGCTGCATTGGCGGCTGGCCCGACCGCTGTGCTGCAGACGGCGCGACTGTTGCGCGAAGAAGCCGCCTCCCCGGAAGCCCCACTCCAGGTTGTGCCAAGCTTCCTCGCCGCCGCACGCGGCCCCGTATTGCTCGTTGTCGATCAAGCCGAAGACCTGTACACGATGACCGACGGGCAAGATCGAGCCCAGTGGTGGAGCCTGCTGACCCGGACGCTTACGGTGCTGCCGGAACTTCGCATACTGGTGGCGATCTGGCCCGAGTTCCGCCGCCGGCTCACCGATCAGCAGGCCGGCTTCATCACCCGGCCGGTGGCCATCGGCCTGCTGGACCCGGCCCGCATTCGACAGGCCATCGCGGGGCCTGCCCGGGCTGCTGGACTCACGTTCGAGGACGACCTCATCGACCGCATGACCGCCGACGCCACGGTCGGTGACGCGCTTCCCCTGCTCAGCCACCTGCTACAACGCCTGCACCTACAGTCCGACCGCCAACACGTCACGGTGGCCCAGTACGAACAGGCCGGGGAGGTGGGTGGTGCCATCGCAGCTCACGCCGAGCAGATCTACGAATCCCTCACCGCGCGCTACCCCCAACACACCGTCGACTCTGCTCTGCTGCACGGCATCGCTATGGAAGGCAAGGAAACCGTACGACGGATGATCCGCCGAGCCGACCTCGATACCACCGCCGCCCACATCCTTGAAGAGTTCAGGGCAGCCCGTCTGATCACCGATGTCGAGGACGGCACTTGCCTTGAATTGACCCACGACGCACTGTTCCGCCAGTGGCTACGACTCGCCGCTCTGATCAGCGCCAATGAGGAGCGCCTGCACCGCATCACCCGGCTCGAACACCGCGCGGCAGCATGGCAAGCGAACCCACAGACAGACGACCTCTTACGCGGCCAAACGCTCGCTGATGCCCTGGCGCTGGCAGCCGAGGCGACTCTCTCCACCGCAGCCCGCCAGCTACTCGACGCCTCTCGAGAGACCGATCACCAGGCTCGCGCCCGACAGTCCGAGCGCGTTGCGGAGTTCGCGCAACAGGTGCGTCGACAGGACCACGAACTAGCCGTGACGCTCGCCCACACCGCGCTACACGAGTTGCCACCCACCCCTGCGGCGACGATGACGCGATGGGCCCTGACCGCCACACCGCGAACAAGGCACCTCTCCATTGGACACACCACCGGCATCACCTCCGCGGTCTGGCTGCCCGACAACCAAGGACTGCGCACCGCCGACAAGATGGGCCGCGTCTGCACCTGGGACGACACCGGCCGCCTTACCGGGGTCGCCTTCGCCACTGACTCAGATGCGTGCGGTCACACCCTGCTCAGTGCCACCGGAACCCATGCCCTGACCGAGCACGATCGAGGCGTCATGCTGTGGCGCGTCGCGGACGGCCGCAACCTGGGCAGGCGAAGAGGGAGTCTCCTGACATCGTTCGACTCGGTCTCGTGGGGCGGTGACGTCTGCTTCGCGGGAACGTTCGACTACCGAGCCGTTGACGTCTATCGCTTAGATGATGACGTACCAGGGTTGGTTACGAGCGTCCCAGCCACAAGTGTTCACGCCACGGCATGGTCCCCTCAAGGTGACCGGCTGGCCATCGCCTCAGATGATCTGCTGCTCGTGATCAGCATCGGCGAGCAGACGTCGGAGGTCCTGCGACAGAAGGTAGCGTGGTCAGACCCGGTGTTGTGCTGGGCGCCCGACGGAATTCGCCTCGCGGTCTCAGCCGCTCCGGCGTTCTCAATGCGCCGCTCTGCGACCCTCGCACGGGAACGCCGCACTCTGTGGATCTACGACACCGATACCGGCCAAGCCGCCGAAAGCGTGCCTCCCGGCTTGGCCGAAGCAATGGCGTGGTCGCCCGTCGAGGATGTCATCGCCTACGCCGTGCGTCGAACACGACACCAACACCGCGTGGCGGTGATCGACGTCGCCACGGGACGGACAGTCGAGCGGCGGGCACGTCCTCACCAAATCAGCACGATCGCTTGGTCCTCCGATGGCAAGCGAATCGGCCTGGGAAGCTCATTCCACAAGGTGGAGGTCTGGGATGTTGTCGGCCGAAGCTTTCGCCGCCTGCCCACCGGTAGCCTGCGAGAAGTGTCATGGTCGCCGGAGCACAAACGAGCCGCCGTAAAGCGGACGGGAACGACGCCGGAGATCATCGAAACGGACGAGGCGACGCTCTCGTTGAGGCTCGGAGACGACGACTGCATGTCGATCGCGTACTCGCCGCTAGGTGACCTGGTCGCCACCGCCATGCAAGAACAGGTCACGGTGTGGGACGCGCGATCCGGTGTCCTGCGAGCACAGTGGGGTGCTCGTCCACGACCAATCCCGAAACACACAACGACATCGACGCCATTACCGTGGGTTTACGGACTAGCCTGGTCCGGCGACGGCTCACGGCTGGCCGTCCATACGCATTGCTTCTTCGGCAGAACGCTACCCGCCCTCTCGGTGTGGGACGTGACTAAAGCGCAGCGCCTAGCAGTTCTCGACGGAGGCGAAGAAAGCGGGGGAACGCTTGCATGGTCCCCAGACTCAGGCCTTATAGCGGCGGTCGTCAGCGAACACAGCGTGAGCCTATGGCGAGGAGATAACTACACCCTCGCCCATCAGTGGCAAACCGACGGGGAAGGCGAGGTAGCGGCCCTGGCCTGGTCGAAAGACTCCACCGGACTCGCTGCCGCCGTCGGCAACCAGATCGAGATCTGGAACGTGGTGCAGCGGGACATAAGCATGCGTTGTGTCGGCCACACAGGTGCCGTCCGTCAACTTAGCTGGTCACCCGACGGAAACCTGCTCGCATCCATCAGCGACGATGACACGCTCTACATCTGGTACACCCAAGACGGGCGGTCCCTCGGCGTGCTCGACACGCCAGACGGGATTGTTAGCAGCCTGTCCTGGCAAGACACCCTCATTGTCACCTACAACGACGGCAGGATCCTAAGCTGGGACGTATGCGGTGACCACGCGAACCGCTCGGTCGAAGACCGAGAACCGCGAGCGCTGACTGCCGAAGAACGCGAGCGATACGGGCTGCCGTCAGCGTCGACCGACTGAGACTCGCCGGGACGCGAGCGGGTCGACTTTAGCTTGATGGCCACGCGTTCAAACCTGCCACTCGATGATAGAGCGAGGCGCCAGACAAGCAGAGACCGATGCGCCCGAACTGCTATGCATGGTTGCGGAAGGTGATGAGCGCGCCGGCTTGAGTCAACCCTGGCCGTACCGTAATCTATGAGCATGTGCACCCTGAAATGGTGCTCATATGATGCGTACAAGAGTTCGAATCCCCCCTCGGACACGACCCATAGGCCCACGGTGCGCGCTGAGATCGGTTTCAGCGTGCACCGTTTGCGCTTCCGGGTGGTATGTCAGCCGTAGGCCCAGCTGGCGGTAGATCTCGGCTTTGTCGGCGGGGTCCGCGTCGCGGAGCACGGTGACGATGTTTCCAAGGGCCTCGACCAGCGTGATGATCTCTGCCTGGGTCATTCGGCGTGGTGAGCAGGGCTTCCTGGACGGTGACCTCTTCGGCGAACCCGGAGGTGTCAGACGGTTAGCTCCCGACTGTCAGTCGGACGCCGTCTGCTCGTGTCGATGCGGAGTTCGCGCCGGCTGCGATGATCAAGAAGGTTGGCCGATAAGCCACGAGCACGCACTTGTCACCATCCGTCGGCGGATCCAGTCGTGCAGGTCGGCGGGGTGCGGGTTGGCGGCGGATAGCCAGATGGTGAAGTAGGCGGTTTCGCGGCTGGTCATGCCGCTCGCTGTCGTGGTGTACCTGCTCAACGCGCTGCGACGGAGGACGGGTCGTCTCCGACCGGTGAAGCTTCAGTTGGGTGGGTGCCAGAAGGAAGCCGAAGGTCAGCGCTAGTCTGATGTTTCCTGCGTGCGGAATTTCTCTTCCATTGCCTGCAGCCGGGCATGCCGAGCGGCCTTTCTTTCCTCCGTGCGCGGGATGGGTCTCGGCCTGCGCGGGGCGCTTCTCAGTCCGGCGCCGAAGGTGTCGGTGTGTTTGAGGCTGGTCTCCGTTGCTGGTTGTGCCGGCCATGCCACCACCAGGTAATCCTCGACCGGCTCGAGTGCACCCAGATCGACGGCGATGTCGCGGCCGCGGGCGTGTATCCGGATCCGGTAGCTTCCCGGTCCTGACCGTGTCAGGACCGGGAGCTCTGGGGCATCGTTCATCACGCCGGAGACCACCATCCGGCCGGCGGGTGCGTGTACCGAGGTCTCGACGATGTCGTCCCAGCCGACGATGTCGGTGGTAGCCGGAGGCGCATCCCTGGCATCTACGGTGACTTGCACGAAGCCGGAACTGATGCCGGTGAACACCACTACGCCACCGGGATGGGTCGAGATCAGGCCGTTGTCATACGTGAGTGGTGGGCCGAGGACGGTGCCGGTATCGACAAGATGGAACATGTGATCGGTGACCGGCACCGCACCTCGTTGGTTCACCACCGGATCATATTCCGCCCCTACGGGGTGATCCAGACATAGAACGGGTCCGCGTTGAATATCCGCTGATCGATGTAGAAGCTGCCGAGAGCGCTGCCACCCTCACTGTTCTGGGTGTTGTCGATCATGCAAGCGCTGTACCCCGACGGTCCCGTCCCGGCCGGGAGTGGCACTTGACATCCGCCGAAGGTGCGGCCCGGGCCGCCGCCGCCCGTGGCCGCGCCTTGCTGGCTGGACTGGAACGGATACTCGTCACAGCTGAGCCCGGCCGGTCGCGGGTAGCTGCTCGGGCAGGAGCGGTTGTAGTTCGAGGTCTGCTGGGCGGCGTTCACCAGGCGGTTGAGTGGCGCCGGGTGAGACAGACCGTAGCTGGGGTGCGAGCCGGGTAGCCCAGAGTCCTGTGCGGCCAGGATGTGCCATGCGAGTTCTTCGTATGCCGAGGAGACGCTGTAGATCATGGCTGGCGGGATGTCTCGAATGATGCAGCCAGCCACGGTGTTGTTGCCAGGCAGGTTGTGATCGCAGCGGGTCACCGGTGGGGTGACGGTTACCGGAGTCGACGGGGCCACCCAGGACGGGTTGACGAAGTAGTAGGACCAGGTGGCGGTGGCGGTGCCGACCGAGCCGCGGGTGGTGGCGGTGGACCGGAAGAACGCCTCTCCTTCGACCTGGTTGGTGGTGGTCACGGCCTGCGGCAGGAAGTCGGAACTGTTGACGGTGCAGGCGCCGGTGCACGTGGCGGTTCCCTGGGCCAGGGTGCCGCCGATCGAGCCCCAGCCGCCATACATGTCAATCATGATTTGGTAAGCGAAGGTGGGGATGGTCGACGAGGTGTACTCGAAGGCGTACTCGTCGAAGTAGATCTGCCCGATGATCGCGCCGGTGTTCACGTTGATCACGTCGAGGGTAAGGTCCCGGACCGCGCAGATCATTTCGCGGGTCTCAAGGGTGTAGACCCAGGAGCCCGGCACGTCGGTGCACCAGAGGGGGAACGGTTCGAAGAGCAGGGTCGGATCCGCTTTCCGCGCCCTGGGGGTGCCCGGTTCGGTGGGCTTGATACAGGCCACGGAGGTCGTGCCCTCCTTTGCCGCAGCGCGGGCAAGCTCGGGTAGCCGGGGCCTGACTGTCGCGCAGTCATCGGCGATGCGACGCGTCTCGAGAGTGTCGAGGGCTACCGCGCTGGGAAGCTGTTTGGCCTCCAGCGGTGGTTGCTCGCTTGCGTGGGCTGGCGGCGCCACCATGACGAGCAAGATCATGACGCCCGCTAGGATCGCGAAGGGCTTGCGCATTCATCCTCCCCAGGAATTAGGTGCGAAGCATCGTCAAACCTATATACATCGATGTCCTGGATCAAGGGCTCTGGTCGCTACAAACGGCCACTCCTGGGCATGGACTGGCTACTCATGCATGACGCGTCCTGGGCGAGCTGATGGACGAGACGTGGAGATGGAGGCCTCCAATGGAGGCGTTGTGCTTGTCGCTGGCGGCTGAGCTGAGGATCGACCCGCGCGGCGGTGCAGCCAGTTGGGGCGACGACCGCGGCGATGGCCAGCAGGATCTTTCGGGTAAGAAACACCAGTGCAGGGGTAGGGGCGACGGCCGCCGGGCGCGTAGTGCGTAGGCCAACAACTGAGGGTTGGGGACGCCGCCACCATCAAGGTCGGCTCATCCGGCGCGGGGTGACACCCGCGATGGCGCTTAGTTCGGCTCCTGCGCGGGTGCGTTCGGCCTGGGTTTGGGCGATCCAACCCGTGACGACGGCGGGGTCGGCGCCGGCGTCGAGGGCGGCCGCGGGCGACGACATCCTCGCCCGGCTGCTCCGGGTGCCGGTCTACGATCTGCTGTCGCTGTTCCGGGTGCTGGTGCTCGTCCTGCCGCTTCTAACCGGTGCGCACACGTTCTTCATCGCCCGGGCCACATCGGTTGGCGACGACCCAGCGTGAGCCGGCATCCCGGTCGCGTCCAGGACGCCGTGATCGAGGCTGACTCTCCACAGTGGCACGTACATTCGAGGTTGCGCTCGTCAATCTCTACACACACGACGTTGAGGCCGCCTGTCGCCGCGACGGCAAGCTACGCCGCGGCCTACGCCTACCTGGGACGTACCCCTGGCCGACCGAGCGTCGCCCCGGTCAGGGCTGGACGATGCACATCCCGCCGGGGGCGGCCCGGTCCATCGCGGCCAGGGCGTCGGGCACTTCGGCGAGCCCGATGGTGCGGGTGACCAGCTCGGCGGGTCGCAGCACGCCGGCGGTGACCAGCCGGAGCAGCTCCGGGTAGGCGTGCGCGGCCATGCCATGGCTGCCCCGCAGTTCCAGCTCGTACGCGATTACCAGGTCCATCGGCAGGGCCGGGCGGCCCTGGGCGGCGGGGAGAAGGCCTACCTGCACGTGCCGCCCGCGCCGGCGCAGGCTCTCGATCGAGGCAGTGCAGGTGGCGTGGCTGCCCAGGGCGTCGAGCGACAGGTGGGCGCCGCCGCCGGTCACCTCACAAACGGCTGCGGCCACCGCGCCGGGTCCGGTGAGGGCAGCCCCGTCCAGACACACCGAGGCCCCGAAACGGCGGGCCAGCTCGAGTGCGCCGGGGGCAACGTCGACCGCCACCACCCGCGCGCCGCTCGCCGCTGCGATCATCACCGCCGACAACCCCACACCGCCGCAGCCGTGCACCGCCACCCACTCGCCTGCGGCGACCCGCCCCTGACCGACCACCGCCCGGAACGCCGTGGCGAACCGGCAGCCGAGCGCCGCCGCGGCCGGGTAGCCCACCTCGTCGGGAAGCCGGACCAGGTTGACGTCGGCGTGTTGCACCGCCACGTACTCGGCGAACGAGCCCCAGTGGGTGAAGCCGGGCTGCGTCTGCCGCTCACACACCTGCTGGTCGCCAGAGAAGCAGGCCGGGCACTGCCCGCACGCGCAGACGAACGGCACGGTGACCCGGTCGCCGAGGTGCCAGCCGCGTACACCGTCGCCGACCGCCGTGACCACGCCGGCGAACTCGTGGCCAGGCACGTGCGGCAGGCGGACGTCCGGGTCGTGCCCCTGCCACCCGTGCCAGTCGCTGCGGCACAATCCGGTCGCCTCGACCCGGATGACGGCACCCCCGGGCGGCGGCACCGGGTCCGGCACGTCGCGGACCTCGGGTCGGGCACCGAACTCGTCGAAGATCACCGCACGCATGCGCCGCATCCTCACATGTGCCAGACGACCGGCCGACGGCAGCCCACCGAGGGTGACCGGGCACGGTGGCCCGCATCGACTTCGCCCATGGCCGGATCACCACCACCGCCGTACCGGCCCTGCGCAGCGTGGGGCCGGTCAGCTTCCTGGTCGGTCCGGACCGGGTGGTGATCCGGCCGCTCGAGGCGGTGCCCGGCCACATGGTGCCGGACGGCGAGCCGGCGACCGAGATGACCGCGAATTCGCCACGGGGGAGTGGCGCTGCCCGGCCCGGACCCGACGTCGCTGTGGGTGACCGACGAAGAAGGCGGCAGGGGAAACGTCGGGATGGGCGTAATGCCCGTGCGACCCGACCTGCTGGGGGAGACCTGCGTTCAGAGGTTGAGCGGCCCCGGGTCGCTGGCCAGCTCCCGGAACCGCTCGCGCGGGTTGGCCACCAGCCGCCGGGCGGACAGGTCGAGCAGGCCACCCACCCCGGTCAGCGTCGCCACCGGGGTGCCGTCCGGGCGGGCGTAGCCCTGGTCGATCTGGAAGGTCTTGCCCTCGCCCCAGCGGAACCCGCAGGACACGTCCACCTCGTCCGCGCCGCGCAGCTCGCGCAGGTAGCGCACGGTGACCTCCAGGGCGACCGGCCCCACCCCGCTGGCGATGAGCCGCTCCTGTGAGATGCCGGCGGCGCGCAGGCACTCCCACCGGGCGTGCTCGCCGTACTGGAGGTAGACGGCCTGGTTCAGGTGGCCCTGGGTGTCCAGCTCGTAGCCACGGACGGTGATGCGCACCCGGAACGGATTTGCCATGAGCGCGAGCGTAGCGGGGCGCTGTGACACCGCCGCTGTTCACCGCGCCGCCATGGGCAGTTGGGGGATTGGTCAGAGTGGTCCCCACAGGTGGCGGCGTCTCCACCTGTCGCTGCCGGCTCGGAACTCCTGCAAGAGCCGCAGGGCTGCTTCACGGTCGGTGGTCTGGCAGCGGAAGTGTCGGTCGATGGAACCTTCCAAAGCCGGTCTGGTGGCGACGATCCGAACGCCCCCGGCGCCACCGGTCCGGTAGCGGGTGTGGTCAGTTGGCACACTGAACTACCGGGTGGCGCCCCAACCAGCGCGAACGACCACTTCGGCGAACACGAAGAGGTCGGCCAGTTTGCTCCCGGTCGTCAGTCGAGCGACGTCCGCTCATGCCGATGTGCGGACGCCGGCCGACAATTGGTCAGCCGAGGCGGTGGGCTCGGCGTTGGAGGTATCGCTGTTCGACCTGGTTCTGGGTCAGGGAGGCTGCTTCGCGGTACCACGCCGCCGCGCCGGCCGTGTCACCGGTCATCTCGAGCAGATGTGCGCGGATCGCGCGTTCTCGCTGTCGGGTCAGCGGGTCCTCGTCAAGGTGGTAGCTGCGGTTGAGGTCGTCGAGCAAGGCCAGCCCTCGGCCCGGCCCGTACGCGTGCGCGACTGCGACCACCCGGCTGAGCCGTACCGGCGCGGTCGGACTGAGCCGTTCCAGTCCCAGGTACAGGGCCGCGATCTGGGGCCAGTCCGTCTGGTCCGGCGACGCGGCGGCGGCGTGCACGGCCGCGATCGCGGCCTGCAGCTGGTACGTGCCGACCTCACGCCGCCGCCAGACGTTGTGGATAAGCCCGATGCCCTCGCGGATCAGCTCGGGATCCCACCATGTCCGGTCCTGCTCGTCCAGCGGCACCAACACGTCCCCGTCGGTACGGGCAGCGCGCCGCGACTCGATGAGCAGCATCAGGGCGAGCAGCCCGGTCACCTCGGGGTCGTCCGGCAGGGAGTCGCGGAGCATGCGGGTAAGCCGGATTGCCTCGCGGGTCAGGTCCACGCGGGTGAGTTCGTCCCCGGCGGAGGCGGTGTAGCCCTCGTTGAAGATCAGGTAGAGCACCTGTATAACGGCGTTCATCCGGCTGTCGCGGTCGGCGTCGGTCGGCGGGGTGAACCGGGCACCAGCGCGGGCCAGTTGCTGCTTGGCGCGGCTGATCCGGGCGCCCATGGTGTTCTCGGTCGTCCCATGCGCGTGTGCGATCTCCGCCGTTGTCAGGCCGCCGCAAGCGCGCAGCGTGAGCGCCACCTGGGAGGTAGGGCTCAGCGTGGGGTGACAGCACAGCAACAGGAGGGTGAGGCTGTCGTCGGTCTCCAGCGCAGGACCCGCCTGGCGGGTCGGGTCCCGCATCGCCAGCTCGCTCATGCCGGCGTGCCGCTCGCGGCGGCGTCGGGCCTGATCGGTTCGAAGCAGGTCGACCATCCTCCGGTACCCGATCCGGATCAGCCAGCTGCGCGGATTCTCCGGCACTCCGTCCGTCGGCCACGCCCGACTCGCGACGAGCATTGCCTCCTGTACCGCGTCCTCGGCGATATCGAAGTGGCCGAAGCGCCGCACCAACGCGCCGAGGACCTGCGGCGCCTCGGTGCGCAGCAGGTGCTCGACGTTCGGCGTCACGCGGGTGCTGCCGTTCGTGTGCCCTCCGCGTCTGCCGCCGTCCGGCGACTCTGGATGCAGAGGGGTCACGCCGCGAAGTCCGCGCCCATTATCGGCCGGATCTCCATCGGCTCGCCCAGAACCTCGACCATTCGCGAGACGATCTCGACGGCGCGTTCCTGGTTGTCCACGTCGATCACCGCGAAGCTGGCCAGGACCTCCTTGAGCTCGACGAACGGGCCGTCGGTGGCCACCACGCCGGTCGGGGTCTTGCGGACCGTGGTGCTGACCACCGGGTGACCGAGTCCCTCGCTGCTGAGGAACTCGCCGGTTTCGATCAGCTCCCGTTCGAACCGCTGGTACGCGGCGAACGCGGCAAGCGCCTCCTCGGACGGGGTGTCGGCGGTCGCGGCGTCCCAGGCGGCGGCTGGCGTGTAGCTGAGCAGCAGGTACTTCATGATCATCCTCGTGTTCGTGGGGCTCGGATCACGCTACGCCGATCAGCTCGTACGGCGCAGGGAGAGGGCGACGACCGTCGTCCAGGTGAAGGCGACCAGGCCGTTCACGGCGATCTGGATGCTCATGTGGTTCGGCGACATCGGCGTCAGCAGGATGAGCGCGACGAGGCCGTTCAGCACCGCCGGCAGCGTGGCCCGACGGCGGACGTGCCGGATGGTGAGCACGATGGCGGCGACGGCCAGCGCGGTGAAGGCGATGGCGGCCGCTGCCGAGTGCGCGATGCTGTGCCAGGACATCTCGCCGACCGGCCCGTCAGGGGTCCCTACCGGGAAGCCGTACTCAGGATCCATGGTGAACACCCAGGCCGCGATGAGCCCGGCGCCGAAGATCCCGACGAAGATTGGCAGTACACGCCGCCCGGTTCCCTCGGTGAAGCGTGCGTCGGACACCGAGGGCGAGGGCGACCCCGCCGAGGCCGGCGAGCACGAACGTGACGATCTGGATCCAGCCGAGACTTCCGGTGGACAGTTGGCTGATCGGATGCCGGGTGATGTCGTAGCCCTCCCGGGTAGCCGACGCCGCCTCTCGTCATCGTCATCGAAGTCGAAGTCCTCACCCATGTCGGGCTCGCGGGCCTCGTCGATGTCAACCGCAGCCTGCTGGCGGGCGTCAACTGCTCGTAGAAGGCATCGTCGTCACCCGTGATCTGCTCGTAGGCCTCGCTTGCCACGTAGTTCACCGACTCGGCGAACACCGCGCCGTCGTCTTCCTCGGCCGTCACTTGCCGTACCACGGGATGGCCGGCCAGTTCATCGGGGGAGGCAAGGACACGTTCCTACCACTCGCGCCCGAGCGCGATGACTCCGCCCGGACATCCATAAAGCTCGTGTCCAACCGCGTAGAGACGGTGGGTTCCCACCTCGGCGGGGATGCTGCGGTCGAGGATCCTCTCGCAGGTGTCGGCGGCGATCAGCGTCACCGCAGTTGGCAGGTCCGGTTCTGGAAGCCCGAGTTCGTCGGTGACCGCCGCGAGGCGCCGATTCGCGTCGTGCGCCGGCAGTGTCCGCGCTGACTCGGCCGCGAGCGCCACCACGGCGTCACCGTTGACGCCGGCAACCAGCAGGTCGCAGGCCAGCATTACCGCGTAGTGCGGGTCGGCGTGCGCTGCGCAGGGAACGCTCGTATGCCTCGTCGAGTCCACCTACGTCGGCCCGCGCGGTCGCGGCCTTCTGTTCCTCGCGCACCCCGAACACGATCACGCCGCCGCTGTTCGCCATCGCCGCGACGTCTTTAGGGAAGTCGGTCTGCGGTAGGCCCCTGGCCGGCGGGAGCTCAGACTTCCAATCCAAGTCGTTCGCCTCGATCACGCCAGCGGCCACCGCAGCGTCGCCTGCACGGACTGCATTACATCGTAGACAAACTCGCCGTCCTGTCCCGTACGGCCGCTGGCTGATCCCCACCAGCCGCCTCGTGGCCGCCCTGGACCTGTCCAGCATTCGGCTTCATGACCGGCGACCCGCTGGGCAGCGCCTCGCCGCCCGACTACGCTTCGCCGGGTTCTCCTACGACTCCCGTCGACGACCAGGGATTCGCCAGCCCGCTGGCCGACCAGCAGCCTCCGCTGGGAGGAGTTTCACGGGTGTCGGCTTGCGGCTGCCGCTTGGGGCTAAGGCGCGAGTAGTCAAGGTAGCGCCCGCCCGGCTATCTCCTGCCGTCTGGACCGGTCACATGGCAAGATGAGGGCTTCATGATTGCCATTGATCTTTGTCGCGACAGCTTGGACGGGCTGTCAGTAGGTGACGCGCTTGGCGCGCAGTTCTTCGTTCCAGGCACCTCTTACACCGAACTGACGGCTGGTCGCCCTCCTCGTGGGCCGTGGTCCTGGACCGATGACACAGAGATGGCCTGCTCCATCGTCAGCGAGTTGTGGGCCCGTGGCGACATCGACCCCGATCGCCTTGCGGCTGCCTTCGCACAGCGGTACGAGCCCTACCGCGGATACGGCGGCGGCGCGGTCGTCATCCTGCACCAGATACGCGACGGAGCCGACTGGCGGCAGGCGGCACGCGCGGCCTTCGATGGTCAGGGGTCTATGGGCAACGGCGCGGCCATGCGCGTGGCACCGCTGGGCGCCTATTACGCCGGCGACTCTCGGGCCGCGGCGCTGCGCGCGATGCGCTCGGCGGAGGTCACCCACGCCCACGCCGAGGCAGTACTTGGCGCGGTCGCCGTCTCCGTAGCCGCCGCCGAAGCAGGCCATGCTCGACGAACAGATCGCCGGCCCGAGCCGGAAGCCATCCTGCAAGCGGTGCTGGCGCATCTCGTCGACAGTCACGTCAGTGCAGGCATTCGGCGGGCTATCACCCTTCTCGGCACCAGTGTGGCCGAAGCTGCCTACGAGCTGGGCAACGGAGCGCGGGTGCTGGCGCAGGACACGGTGCCCTTCACGCTGTGGGCGGCAGCAACCTTCCTACACGATTACCCGGCGGCGGTCCTGGCTTGCATCGAGGCCGGCGGTGACGTGGACACTACCGCCTCCATCGTCGGCGGCATCGTCGCCGCCTTCACCGGCGCCGGCCCCGGTGGCATCCCTTTGCCGTGGCTCACCACGCGCGAGCCACTTCCAAGCTGGATTTACAGCTAGTACGGCAGCCGCCATTTGAGATCTTGCTGGTGAACCGGGGTGGACGCGAGGCGGCCACCGCCACATCGACCGGACCGACAACGCCACCAAGCCGCTCAAGGCCCTACCAGCCGTACCTCACCGCCGATGACGTGACTGGCACTCCCGGCAATCGTGCACGAGGCCGTTATGCTTGCGCGAGCGTCAGAGTTGCGCTGAGCGTCATCGATGCTGAGGCACTGGTTCTCGGACAGATTATTTCCACACGAAGCGTGATTCTTCTTCGCGTTTCGAGCGATCCCCGTCCCGTTGGGCGGGGATTTTTGCTGTGGTGGCGAGGAAGCTCCCCGCCGGGGTGAGCGGGTAGATCGCGGTTTCGGCTTCGATGGTCCACGCGTGGTGGTCACACAATGATCACGTTGTTGGTGCGTAGGTAGTTGGCGAGTTTCCGGGTCGGGGGCTGCGCAGTGCAGGCTGGCGACGATGTAGCCCGCGGTCGTGTCGAATGCGGTCGAGCAGGTGGTCTTCCCGGATGTAGAGGATCGTCGGTTGGGCGGAGGTCCTGGTGCGGGTGCTTGTGTGTCCGTGGCGGCATCGGTAGCCGGGTCGGCTGTGTATCCAGTGGGAGTCCATGATTCGGCCGCACACGCCGCAGCAGATCACTCCGGCCAACACATAGCGGCGGGGGATGCCGTCGGTAGGGGTCGGTGCGCGGTGGATTGCCTGGATGGCGACGAAGTGTTCTTCGCTGACCAGCGGAGGGTGCGCGATTTCGCGGGAGATGATCCAGTCGGTGCAGGCGGTCCACCGTTGGATCTCGTGGACCCGCTCAGCCCGGGCGACACTGAACGCCCTGCCCGGCCGGCGAAACGTGCAACCACCGGGTCCCGGGGCCGACCGTGCGGGGCATTGAAACATCCCGATGACTCATATATAGTAACTCCGACAGGAAAGCGCTTTCCTGGACCGTCTTGGGGAATGTTTCCGAAGCGGTAGCAACCTGCTCCGTTGAGAAGACGACGCGGCGGCGCGCGTCCTACCTGCGTCAGGCAACTACCTGATCCCACCCCTGTCATCCGGGCCGGCGTGTGCGCTGCTGCGCGGATGCGAGCGCGAGAAGGATTGTCATGAGCTTTCAAACCGTCCCAGAGGTCGCCCGCCGGCGGCGCCGGGCGCCAGTCCTCGTTCTGGGGCTGAGTGTATTGCTGCCATTTCTGTTGGTGCCTGGTCAAGCACACGCCGCGATCCCACCGCAGGATCCCGGGGTCACATTGCGCACCTACGACCTCGGAATCGATCGGTCCGGACTCTGCACGCTCAAGCCCGGACAGACTCCCAACGTCGACAAGCTGATGCCGGTGATCGACTGGTCGACCCAGGCCGACTTCGGCGTCGCCGACAGGTTCCACACCCAGGTCATCGCGAACATCAACATCACCACGGCCGGCTCGTACGTGTTCCGGCTCACCAGCGACGATGGCTCCCGCTTGCGCATCGACAGAAGCACCGTCGTCGACAATGACGACGCGGACAGCACGTTCACGACGGTCATCGACCACGACGGCCTTCATGGCGCGTTGCCGAAAGACGGCACCATCGACCTGTCCGCCGGCTATCACAAGCTGCGCATCGAACATTTCGATAACACCAGTGGGCAGGCGCTCAGACTCGAGTGGCGGCCACCGGGATCCACACAGTTCTCGCTCGTGCCGACCACGGCGCTGAGCACCGAATCCGGAGTGACCCGGGTGACCGCACCTGGCACCAAGGAATGCGTCGACGGGGTGGACAACCCGGGGGACGGGCTGCCACTGAACGCGGTGCATCCCAATTACACGTTGACCAATCTGCGTCCCAGCGGGTTCGAGCCAAAAGTCACCGGGATGGACTGGCTGCCCGACAACAGGCTGGCCATCACCACGTGGGGCGGCGACTACGGCACCACTACGCCGCTGGGCGAGGTCTATGTGCTGGGCAACGTCACCGGCACCACCTCTGCCGCGCAGGTGACGGTGAAGAGGATCGCCACAGGGTTGCAGGACCCCATGGGAATCAAATATGTGGACGGCAAACTGTACGTCTCGGAGCGGTACGGGCTGATCGAGCTGACCGATGCCAACGGCGATGACATCATCGACAGCAGGCGAACGGTGGCGACCTGGCCGTTCGGCGGGACCTACCATGAGTTCGCGATCGGCCTCCTGTACAAGGACGGCTACTTCTACCTCAACCTGTCGGTCCAGATCACTCCTGGCGGACGCTCCACCAAACCGCAGCTCGCCAACAATCGCGGCACCGCGATCAAAGTCAACAGGGCGACCGGACAGGTCGAGTACACGGCAAGCGGATTGCGTACCCCGAATGGCATAGGCTGGGGCCCCGAAGGCGGCATCTTCGTCACCGACAACCAGGGCGACTGGCTACCGGCCAACAAGCTGGTGCATCTCAAGCCGGGCCGGTTCTTCAACCACTACAACGATCCGGCCGGTCCGTTCGACTCGAACGCGGTCACCCAGCCGGTCCTGTGGCTGCCGCACAACGAGATCGCGAACTCGCCGAGCACACCGCTCATGCTCACCCAAGGCCTGTTCGCCGGCCAGATGCTGTTCGGTGATGTCACCTATGGCGGGATCCAACGAGGGTATCTGGAGAAGGTCAACGGCGAGTATCAGGGTGCGGTCTTCCGCTTCACCCAGGGACTTGAGGCCGGCATCAGCCGGATCACCCTCGGCCCCGACGGTGCGATCTACGCGGGCGGCATCGGCGGTGGACAGGCCAGCAGCAACTGGCGTCAGCAGGGCAAGCTCACCTTCGGTCTGCAAAAACTCACCCCCAGCAGTAGCAACGCCTTCGACATCCTGGCGATGCGGGCGGTCGCCGGCGGCTTCGAACTCGAATACACCCAGCCGTTGTCGGCCGCAACGCTGAGCTCGCTGGCGTCGCGGTACGCCGTCCGGCAATGGCGTTACACCCCGACCTCCAGTTATGGCGGCCCAAAGGTCGACATGGAAACGCTGAGCGTCACTTCGGCCATCCCTTCGGCCGACGGCAAGAAAGTCACGTTGCGGATCAACGGCTTGAAGTCCGGGCGGGTGGTGTACGTGCACTCGCCACGGCCGTTCAGTTCGGCTTCGGGGCAGTCCCTGTGGAGCACGGAGGCCTGGTACACGCTCAACTCTCTGCCCGGTGGTCCCTACGAAGCCGAGCATGCGGCGCTCAGCGGTGCGACCGCAGGGTCCGAACATTCCGGTTACAGCGGAACCGGTTACGCCGACTTCGCGGCGACCGCCAACACCGGCGCATACACCGAATGGACAGTCGACGCGCCGAGCGCGGGAACCTATTCGCTGGAATTCCGTTACGCCAACGGCGGATCCGTCGACCGGCCTCTGGCCATCGCGGCCAACGGCACGACTGTCAGCCCAGCGCTTTCGTTCCCGCCGACGGGTGCGTGGAACACCTGGCGAACCGTATCGCTGAGCACAACGCTACCGGCCGGGCAGAGCAAGATCCGTGCGACCACGACGGGCGCCAACGGCGCCAACCTCGACCACGTCGTCGTCGCTCCGGTATCTCGCATCCCCCTGTTCGACGGCACCGGCCTGGCGGCATGGGAGAACACAAACGGCGGCCCGGCGACCTGGCCGGTGGCCGGCGGATCTATGGAATCGCTTGGCGGAAACATCCGTACCAAAGCGAAATTCGGCGACTTCAAGCTGCACGGCGAGTGGCTGCAACCCGACTACCCGCCCGAGGTCACCGGACAGGCCCGCGGCAACAGCGGGTTCTACCTCCAGGAACGCTACGAGATTCAGGTGCTGGACTCCTACGGTGACACGACACTGGCCAACAACGAGGCCGGAGCCATCTACCTCAGGCGTGCTCCCGACCGGAACATGGCCACCGCGCCCAACACATGGCAGACGTTCGACATTACGTTCCGCGCGGCGCGGTTCAGCGCGACAGGCGCGAAACTCGAAGACGCCAGGGTCACGGTGGTGTGGAACGGCGTTGTTGTCCACAACAACGTCGCCGTCAGCGGACCCACCGGAAACGGCCAGCCCGAAGGGCCGTCGCCTGGCTCCATAGCCTTGCAGGACCACGGCGACCCCGGCGCGAATCCCCGCTTCCGCAACATCTGGATCGAACCGCTGAGTTGACGCACACTCTGGTGTCGCCGCCGGTTCCGTGCGGCGGCACCAGAGTCCTGCGTGTCCGCCGGACCGGGCCACGTTGTCGGAGTACGGGTCGGCGGCGGTGATGAGGTAGACGTCGCATTCGGCCGCCTGCTGGATCATGTCGGCGAGGACCCGGGTGTTACCGGTCGTCAGGGTTCGGCGACCGCCGTTGTGGTACGAACCCGCCCGGGCGAGTTGCGCCGTGATCTTGTGGGGTAACTCCTCGCCGGGGAAGAAACGCTCGCACAAATCTAGTGCGGCGTCGATGTCGCCGATCGTCCGAGGTTACCGCGCCAAACGATCGTCCAGCTGATGGAGCAAGTCGTCGATCGCGTCGCGGTGGCGATCGTCCAGCAGCTCACCAGCAGGACCTGCGAACCATTGCGGGACGAGGGCAGTTGATGTTGTATTGCCTACGGCAGCGGCTAGGTCGGCTGCGGCCCGAGGAGGCTGCGGTGCTTGCGCTGCTCGGCCGGTGGACCGCCAAACACCGAATGTGGGTGCTCGCTGGCTGGAGCGTGATCACGCTGGCCGGTGCGATGCTCGGAGGTGCGGTTTACGACCGGACCCAGTCGGTGGACAGTCTGCGACCCGACGCGGAGTCCATGGTCGCGCAAGCGCGCATCGACCGACTCGACCCGCAGGGGGAGCGGATCGTGGCGGTCATCGCGGGCCGCGACTTCAACGCCACGGCACTGGTGGACAGTGCCACTCAGGTGATGTTCGACATCCGCGCGATCCCGGGAGTTGCGTCCGTCACCGATGCCTACACCGCAGGATCTTCGCAGGTGGCCGCCGATGATCAAAGCTCGCTCGTGGTCGTCGAGCTGCGCCCGCAACTCAGCGGCGACGAGGCGCTCGCGGTGGCTGACCAGGTGGCCGCCGCACTGCGCCGCATCGACGCCCCCAGGGTGCTGGTCGGTGGGGAGTTGCTTGCCGAGCGGACCTTCGGCGAGCAGGCCGTCAAGGACGCCGCCATTGGCGAGTCGATCGCGCTGGTGGTGCTCTGCGGCGTTCTCACCGTCGTGCTCGGCGGGCTGATCGTAGGAAGTCTGCCGCTGGCGGGCGCCCTCGCCGCGGTTGCCGCAACGCTGCTGGCGCTGAGCGGGCTCGCCGAGGCGATGCCGGTCAGCGAGTACGCGGTCAATGTCGTCACCCTGCTCGGTCTCGGCCTCGCCGTCGACTACAGCCTGCTGATCCTTGCCCGGTTCCGGGAGGAACGCGAGGCGGCCCCTAAGGCATCGGTGGCGGAGCTGCTCGCCGCGACCACCGCGACGGCCGGACGTGCCGTTCTCGTGTCCGGTCTCACCGTCGGTGCGGCACTGGCTGGTCTTTTCGTCTTCGCCGAGCCGCTGCTGGCGGCGATGGCGCTGGGTGGAGCGCTGGTCGTCGGCATGGCCACGGTGATCGGGCTGACCCTGGTCCCCGCGCTGATCGCCCTGGCACACCGACGTATCCCGCCGCCGCGAGGCGCCCGGACACGGTCCTCGGCGGGCAGCTCCCGTCGCCCGGCACCGGGTCGGCTGGGCCTGCTGGCGCGGCTGGCGGCGTTCTCGCAGCGCCGTCCCGCCGCGGTGGCGTTGACCGTGACCGCCGGCCTGCTTCTGCTGGCGTCTCCGTTGTTCCAGATCACGCTCGCCAACTCCGACGCACGGTCACTGCCGGCCGCCAGCGAGGAGCGGTTGGCGTACGAGGCCGTCGAACGGGACTTCGCCACCTGGGCCGCGCAGCCGGTCACCGTGCTCATCGAGGCCGGTGCCACCGAGCCGCCGGTGCCGGCGTTGCTGCAACAGTTGCGCGACCTCACCGGCGAGAAGGAGCTCGACCTGCGCTCGGACCTGCCGGCCGACGTCACTGTGGTGGACTTGCGCCCGGCCGGCCCGGCGAGCGGTGAACCGGCCCAACGCCTGGTCCGTGACCTGCGGGCCCTCGACATGCCGGTGCCGCTCCTCGTCGGGGGGCCCGCTGCCGAGCTGATCGACGCGCGGGAGTCGACAGCCGCGCGGCTGCCGATCGCGGTGGCCGTCATCGTCGTCGCGACCGGGCTGCTGCTGGTCGCCTTGACCGGCTCGGTCGTCGTACCGATCAAGGCCATCTGCATGAACATCCTGACGCTGCTGGCGACCCTCGGCGTCCTGGTCGCCGTGTTCCAGTGGGGATGGGGTTCGGCCCTGCTCGGGTTCGAACCCTGGGGGGCTCTGGACATCACCACACCGTTGCTGCTCTTCGTGTTCATCTTCGGGCTGTCGATGGACTACGAGGTGTTCCTGCTCGCCCGGATCAAGGAGGAGTGGGACCGCCGTACCGCCAACGGCCGGATCGACAACGACCGGGCGGTCCTCGCCGGCATCACCGCGACCGGTCCGGTCGTCACCACCGCGGCCGTGGCGCTGGGTATCGTCTTCCTCGGCTTCGCCCTCGGCGAACTGATAGCGGTCAAGGAGATCGGTGTCGGCATGACTGTGGCCGTGCTGCTGGACGTCACCGTGGTCCGTGGACTGCTGCTGCCCTCTGTTATGTCTCTCCTCGGCGCGGCGAACTGGTGGCGTCCCGGCCGTCGTGCGACGCCCGCGTTGTAAGACGTCAGTTCAGTGAGTGAGTAGCTGGCGTAGGCAGATCAACGAGCAGGCGACGCTGACCACGCCTTCAAGGATGTCGGCCGGGTGTTCGTAGAAGCTGCGGAGACGTCGGAAGCTGTGAAGCCGGGAAGGTCCATTAGACGACCCAGCGCAGCTTGCCCGGCCCGGAGCCGTGGACGCTGCCGCGGCGGGCAATCTCCGGCGTGATGGCGGCGTTGCCGCGGCAACCGGCTGTACTTGTGGCGAGGACATGGGCTTCGCCCCGCACGTTGGCCGAGTATGTTGTACCACTCGTCCGCACGCTCCCACCGCTGCGGCGAGTGTTTCGTGGAAGGGTGAACCTGGTCCTCGATCCGTAAGGTGCCAGGCAATCCAGGACTGGAGCCGGTATCCGCGTGACCGGACATCAGCGCGCCGATCAGGTTGTCCCAACAGGCGTAGTTGCCACGCATGTCAGTGGCGTTGTGGATGGCGACGATCCCGCCGCCCGCCTTCTGGTAGCGCTCGAGTGCCGCCTTCTGCGCCGCGTCCCGTGGATCACCGGAGGTCTGAAACATGACGAGGGCGTCGTACTCCTTGAGACCTTCGTCGGTGAAGCCCTCGAAGTCCTCGGAGTCGATTGAGTCGATCCCAGCCTCGGATAGCGCCTCCTGGATCAGGGGAGTGCCCTGTTCAATGGCCTCCGAGTGCCGGAACTGCGTCGTCTTGCGACAGCCCCTCAAGGTCGAGAACAATAGCGGTGACAACGTCGCCGGAGGTCTGAAGCCATGCGATGTACGGCGATGGAGGAGTTGTGTCGGAATCGGCCCGGTAGGTCGTCGTCACGAGGTAGCCGGCGTCGGCAAGCTTCCACTGTGGCAGGAGGGCGGCACCGGCGCCCACATCGCGAGGGTGCCCCGCGCTGTGGCTCAGGACTGACTGGTGACCGTCGGTCTGGTGATCTGCGCACTCGCCGGTCCACATCGCGCGGTCGCGTACCAGGCGCTCGGTTTCTGCCGGGACGTGGCCGCCCACTTCGTTGCGTTCTTTGACGCGAAGTCGTCCAGGACCTGGCGTTCAGTCGCGGTCCAGGCGGGAAGCTGCGCTATCCACTCTTCTGCCTGCTCGGCGCTGTGGCCGCTGCCGATCAGCCATGGGCGGGCTGTCCGTTGTCCTGCCGGCGGCAGGACTGCCGTCCGTGCCTTGACAGGAAGGAGGAGCAGCAGGACAGTCGACATATTCATCGATATTCAGCTATCTACGATGAGGTGTGCCATGCGGAAGTCGCTGACTGCTGTGGCCGCCATCGCTGTTGCCATAGTCGCGATGATGGCCGCGATCTCACACGCCAGTGCGGCGAACGCGGCGGCCGGGTGTCGGGTGAGCTACGTCGTCACCAGCCAGTGGACCGGTGGCTTCCACGCCGACATCACGGTCACCAACTTGGGTGACCCAGTCAACGGGTGGACGCTGCGGTTCGCGTTCCCTGCAGTCGACCAGCGGCTCACGCAAACCTGGAGCGCCACCTGGGCCCAGGCGGGCGAGCAGGTCAGCGCGACCAATCTGGGCTGGAACGCGACCCTGGGCACCAATGGCTCCGCGAACGTCGGTTTCGTTGGCGCCTGGTCGGGCAGCAACCCCATACCGGCGTCGTTCACGCTTAACGGCGTCACGTGCACCGGCGGCGTCCTGCCCAGCGTGACGCCGACCCGGACGACCACACCGCCGGTCGCTGACTACCCGGCGATCGTCACCTGGCTCAGCCCGACCGCCGGGGCGGTGTACACCACGCCGGGAACCGTCCCGCTGGCGGCGACCGCGACCGTGGGAGGCGGACACAGCATCACCTCGGTGTCGTTCCGGGTGGACGGTGTCACGGTGGCCCGGGGGGTGAGGACGACCGGTGACCGGTACGAGGCGCTGTGGACACCACCGATCGGGGAGCCCGGCACCAGCACCACCTTCGTGCTGTCCGTCTCGGCCGGCACCGACCAGTCGCTGTCTGGCGCTGCACCGCCGTTGCTGGTCACGGTGGTGACACCGGCGTCCACCGGCACCAACCACCCGCCGACGGTGGCGTTGAGCACCCCCGGCGGGCAGACCTTCTTCCTCGAGCCGACGACGGTCACGCTGGTCGCCGACGTCGCCGACACCGATCCCGGGGACCTCGTCAGCCGGGTGGAGCTTTACCTCGGCGCAACCCGGCTGGCCGTGACGCCGACCAACATCGGACAGCGCTACCAGTTCCAGACCGCCCTGTCGGCCGGCACGTCGTCCACCTTCACCGTGCGGGTCCACGATTCCCACGGCGGCCTCGGCATCTCGAACCCGCTGACCTTCACCATCCGTTAGCGCCTCGGCCCTCCGTTAAGGGCTGACCAAGGTCCTTCCACTGGCCGTCGACACGTCTGCGAGTCGGCACGGCGCTCAGGGTCAATTCGACCAGGCCATCGGGGGTTGGCGGTCACCGTCGTGGTGGGTGAACCTGCGGCGGTCGCCCCGACCAGCTTGCTGGAACTGTCTTACCGGGAGCCTCGTCCTATGTCGACACACGCTGCCTGCCACCCATCGCGACCAGGCCCATCACGATGAAAAGCCCTCAATGCCTGGCCCGCACCATAACATCGCAACGCCGCTATATCGACGCCAGGCTATCGTGGTCTGACCCCTGCAGCGACAGCGCGAAGGTGAGTCATGGACGTAGTCAGCACCACCGAGGTCCCGGTTGAAGACGGGTTCGCCTTCTGGCGCGAGGTAAACTCGAAGCTCTGGGTGCCCTACGATTTACGCTGCGAATCGCAGTGGGAGCCCGGATTTCGGGCTCAGGTCGGAATCAGCGAGTTCGGTCCCGTGCAGGCCACATTAATGACCACGATGCCGCACTCGGTCCACCGCACTCCCAAGCTCATTCGGCAGGCCGATCCCGAGGTGTTCAAGCTGGGTTGCCTTGTGCGCGGTGGCGGCATGATCACGCAAGACGGCCAGCGCACAGATTTCGGCGTGGCGGACCTGATACTGTATGACACCTCCCGGCCCTACCTGGCCGAATTCACCCCGGACGTGCCAGTTAGTCAGCTGCTGCTCCTGCGCTTCCCGCGCACGTTACTGCCGTTGCCCTCTCGGGAGTTGCGGCGCCTGAGCGCAGTTCGCATCCCTGGCACCCAAGGCGTCGGCGCGTTATCTTCACAATTCCTGCTGCACCTTGCCCGGCACATGGACGAACTCAGTCCGTTGGACGCCGCCCGGCTGTCCACCCTCACCATTGACGTGTTGACAGCGGCGCTGGCCAACGCGCTGGACGTCCAAAGCGCGGTGCCCTCCCACACCCGACGGCGAGCGTTGATGGCTCAGATCCACGCCTTCGTCCGAGAGAATCTGGGCGATCCACGCCTGACACCGGACGCGATCGCCGCAGCGCATCACATCTCGTTGCGATACCTGCACAAGCTGTTCCACGGGGAAGGGCACACGGTCGCCGGCTGGGTCCGCGAGCGTCGCCTGGAGCAGTGCCGACGCGACCTCGCCAACCCCCAACTAGGCGCGCGCCCGATCCACGCGATCGCCGCCCAGTGGGGGTTCACCAGCCCGGCGCACTTTAGTCAGGCGTTCCGCAGCGCCTACGGCCTTTCGCCACGCCAGTTCCGCGAGCAGTGCGCGAGAGTGCGCGCAGAATAAAGACTTGTGCGCTTACCAGTAACGACAGACGCGGATGTGGCCTGCACTCTTGTCTTAGGAAGTCCGCTCAGTCAGGGTTGAATCTGATTCCGGCTTACGGAAGAAGGTTCACTTGAGCGTGTTACATCGATCCGCGTTTTCCCGATGGAAGGAGCGCGAGGAGGTACACCGATCACTTCATGCAGCCAGCAGCATCATCTAGGCCGCAGCGGCGGCTGACAGGAGACCATTGTGAAAATGTGGTACAGAACGGCGTTTCGGATTTCGGCAGTGACCGCGATCCTCGGCGCACTCACCCTGTCCGGGACCGCGGCACAGGCAAGTCCGGGAGCCAGCTCCCGCCTGTCCCAACCCGAAACCACCGCGGTTTCGGAGCAGGCCAAGCCCGGCAGCGAGGACGTCGCCGCGCAGGTTTGCGGCTACTACGAAGACGCGGTGACGGCCTGGTACAACCACTGCGGGAGCACCCATGTGATCATCTACGTCGACGCGACGTGGCCCCGCAACGACTGGACCTGGTGCATCGGCCCGGGAACGTGGGACATCGGCGGCGCCAACGCCGTATCCAACGCCTGGTACTCGGGTCAAACTTGTTGAACCGCCAGCCAAGCGCTGCGCGATTCTCCACCTGCGTTCGGTGGTTGCGGATCAGGTCAGCGAGGCAAATGAGGGTGCGGTCGGACAGGGGAATCGCGGCAGGGTAGGACAACAGCGAGGCTTCCGGTTGGGGCATCGGATCTTGGTCGACTGCTGCCTTACCGGGAGCCTCGCCCTACGTCGATCCCTGCCCCCACCCCACCGCCGTGACCAGCCCCGTCACGGTAGGGCCGCCACTGGACGCCGACAACCGCGCGTAGCCGGCGCAGAGAGTAGCTGCCGGGTCACGACGCGGCGGCGATGAAGTAGCCGGCCTGGTCGACGATGACGTGCGACGTACCCGAGCTGTTGTGGAAGAGGTCGATGCCGGAGCCCACGGCGACCACTGTGGCATTTGAGGCCGTCTCGCCGGCGACGAAGTTGACGTTCGAGGCGGTGGGTCGCTGCCCGCCGGCGGGGTAGAGGGTGAGCACGCCCGGTTTGGTCGGAGCGGTGACGGTTACGTTCCCGAGCAGGGCAGTGGGGGCGGGGCAGGCCGGGTTGCAGATGGCAGCGCTGCGGAACGGTGCGAATGGGGCGGTCTCAACCGTTCGGTGGAAGGTCGGGCATCGCGGCGACAGCCCGCAATTCACCACGGTCCTCGACCGCATCCGTGTCACCCGGTCCGGGCCCGGCCGGCCCCGGACCCGCCGGCAGCAGGTCCTCGCAGACCGGGCCTACACGTCCAAGGCCAACCGCGCCTACCTGCGCCGACGCGGAATCCAGGCCTGCATCCCGAGCAAGACCGACCAAGACGTCCACCGCCTCGCGAAAGGCTCCCGCGGCGGCCGCCCACAGCCGCCTTCAACCCCGAGACCTACCGCCGGCGCCATGTCGCGGAGTGCGGCATCAACCAGCTCAAGCAACACCGCGCCATGGCTACCCGCTACGACAAACTGGCCGTTCGCTACGAAGCCACCCTGACCATCGCCGCCATCAACCAGTACCTCCGAGCCTTATGAAACACGGGCTAGCCGTTGCTGCAGTGCACCTGAGAACCGTTGTTCTGCAGGTACTCGTCCCAGACCCAGCCGTACCTGTTCGTCGCCGTTCGCAGGTAAGTCCAGGTTCCAGTCTCTCCGATTACGAAGCAATGGTAGTCGACGGTGTTGGCGGTCGTGGCAGTTCCGATAACGTCGCAGGACCAATCCGGCCCATTGCGGATAGAGACGCTCCGCAGGAAGTACTTTCCGTAGGAGCTGTCGTCGACGTCAGGCCCGCTGACGCCACATGGCAATGCCATCGCTGGTGTCGAGTATCCGACCACGGACAAGCCGACTGCCGTTACCGTTAGCGCCATGACCTGAGCGATTCTACGCCGCATTACTTTTGCCCTTCCCTGGACTGCGCTCCAATAGATACAGATCGTATTCAGTAAATTAGCGGCAGTTGACTATAGGATCAACCTCCTCAATTCGTAGACGAGGCTCAAGCGCCGACCGCGCAATGCAGGTCCATGGATGGGGTCGTGATGGCCCTCATGGAAATCGACGCCGGCAAAACGCTGGGGTCAGCAATAGCTTGATGGTGTCGCGTCGGCCAGGTCAACCGCCGAACGTGTCCCGAACAGTTCGGTTTTGTTCGAGCAGGTCAGAGCCCTGAGAGAATCTCTGCCCGAGTCTCTTCGCCAACGCCGTGATCTCCTCGTCACGTCGGCTTGGTCGCCTGCGCCGCTCATGGTCGAGAAGAGGTTCTCGACCACGAAGGCCACCGCTCCTTGAGGGTTCGCTGGCGCTGTGCCCTTTCCTTCGCCGGCAGTGAGCAGTCGAGGCTCACCCTCTTCCTGACGCTGCGGTGGAGGGTATGTCGCCAGCCAGTTCCTCGAATCGGCGGCGGCTTTCGGTTTCGGCCGGCCCACTGGGTCCGGTCGGCGGACTCCGTTCGAGATCGTCCGAGACCATCCGGAGTCGTCCGGGACCGCACTCCAGGGCGCAGGCAGCGGCAAAGCTGTTCCCCAGTCACGGCGGTGGGCGGAGCCCGACCGCCTTCATGCGTGCGACGAAGGGGAGCAGTGATGCGCAGAAGGTTCGCGACAATGGTGATGGCCGGACTTCTCGCGGTGGCCGGTGCCACGTTCGCGGCACCGCCGCCGGCGATGGCGGACGAACCGACGTTCTGCGGGAACTGGCTGTCCAATCCCAACCTGGCCAGCAACATCAGCGCCGTCTCGGGCACCCAGTACACCATTCCGAACGCGGGCGGCGCGTACATCCGCGTGAACCAGGGCCAGTACTCCGGACGATGGTTCGCTTGGGCGAAGGTCTACAACCCCGAATCCACCGGTGTGGTGGCCCTGATCTGGAGGTACACCCCGAACAACAGCCTCTACCAGTGCGGGCGGCGCGATGGCAGCTACGGCTGGTCTCTTGACTACACCGCCGGTGTTCGGGACACGGAGACCTCGGTCGTGCAGGCCAAGTACAGCCGTAACCCAGGCTCCGGCACCGTCTACTACGGCGGCGCGTCCACCTGGAAGTAGTGGTTGGTGGCCTGCCTCGTCTCCGTACGGGGCAGGCCACCCCGATTCGAGGGAGCGACGATGTCGTGGCTGAGACGGATTGTGGCGCTGGCCCTGCCGGCCGTCCTGCTGGTGGGCTGTTCCGCGCCTGAGGCGGAGGTGCCATCCGTGCCGCAGATATCCCACGAGCCCGGCGCGGCGGTGGATCTGAGCCTGCCGTTCGACAGGTACGAGCTCTCGCCGGAGGGTGCCGTCCAGGTGTCGCGCGCGCTCTATGAACTGATCGAAAAGTGCATGGCGGGGTTCGGCTTGCGACTGGACGTGCCCCAGGCGACGCCGCTGAAATATCCGGTGCACGCGACGCAGCTCTACTGGCAGGGAATGTACGACGTACGCGAGTACGGCTACGTAGGCCCGCCAGGTTTCGTCGACGACATGTCCGCCGCCGCCCGACGGGGTAGGAGGCACCTGCTGATCCCCGCCGAGCAGGCTGCGGTCTACTTCGGCCAGGCCGCCTCGCATGGTGCGATGGCCGTCCCCGCCGGAGGCTGCGACGGTGCGGCCGAGCGTGAGATCAACGGCACCGCAGAGCGACCCGTCCTCACCACGGTCGACCCCACCGTGGAGCCACACCTCGCCTTCGAATGGTTTGAGGGCCGGGCTGCGGACCGAGCCATGGCCGACGCACGCTACCGGTCGGTGCTGCGGGCGTGGAGCGAGTGCATGGCCCGGGACGGCCACCACTACCTCGATCCGGATGCCGCGGCCTCCGACCCACTGTGGAACGGCCGCGGTGCGCAGCCGAGCACGCCGCCGTCCAGCGAGGAGGTCGTGGTCGCGGTCGCCGACCGCGCCTGCCGCACCAAGACCAACCTGACCGGCGTCCTCAGGTTTCTCATCGCCGAGTTCGAGAATGAGGTGCTCGCGGAGCATGGATCCGACGTCGAAAAGGCGTCCGCGCTCCTCCGCGCGCGAGCACGCAACGCAGCGCGCGTGTTGGACACGTCCCCGATCAACTAATTCAAGTCTTGCCTACCGATCACTGTTTTCTCGGCTTCGGTACGGATCCAAGCATCTTCGTACACCTTGATGTCTTGATCTAATTTGTCGTCGACGATTGGCTCACCACACGCCGTGGTGGCACAACTGTTCTTTCAACCGCGAATACCGACTAGCTATGTGAAAGGGATCGACATGACGCACACTCTGTGGCAACGAGGGGTCGTGATGGCGGGGGCGGGCGTGCTGGGCGTCGGAGCGTCGCTGGCTGCCGTCCTGCCCGCCCAGGCGGCCTGCAGTTGGACCATCTCCACGCCGGTCAAGAGTTCCGGAAATGCTGTCACCACGGGTACCACGTCGGGTTGCGGCGCCTCCTCCGGCTGGGAGACGCAGCTCTACGTCTGGAACGGCGCGAGCTGGCAGTTGCTGAACTACTCCAGCTTCAGTGGCAACAGGAGCCGCTCCACAAGTCACCGATGCTCGAGTACGGCCAGCCACACGTTCAAGGGTGCGATCTACAATGCCGCCACCGGGGCGTCCAAGACGTCGACGACCACGTTGGCCTGCGGCGTCTGACTCCGACGACGACACACGCCGAGGGCTTTCTGGCCCATCCGACCAACGAGCTCAACACGATCCGACCGTAAATCGAGACAGTTACACTCCTCACCGTGCCAGATCGAGCACCGGTACCCAGCACGGCGACCACCGCAGAGGAATATGTGGCAGCGCTCCGCCAGCTGAAAGCCTGGTCGGGGCGCTCCTTCCGGGATCTGACCCGTCTGGCCCGGCAGAGAGGGCGGATCCTGCCCGCGAGCACCCTGGCTTCGGCGCTCGCTCGACCGACACTGCCCTCCCTGGACATCGTGGTCGCCATCGGCGAGGCGTGTGAACTGCCGCCGGACGAGGTGGCCGAATGGGTACGCCGGCGCCGTCAGCTGGCTCAGTTGGAGGTCGTGGGGGAGACCGCCGCCGGTGCCGCCCCCACCAGGGCGGACCTGATCACACCGTATCTGCTGCCGACTGGGCCGACCTCGTTCGTGGGGCGGAAGACGGAACTCACCCGGGCCGGGCACATTCTGCGCGCCGACGGGCAGAGCGCGCGTACGGTAGTGATCACCGGCCCGGCCGGGGTGGGAAAGACAACCCTCGCGGTCCGGCTGGCACAACTGGCCGTCGAGCATTTTCCGGACGGACAACTGTTCGCCGATCTGCGTGGCCCGCACCCCCAATCGGGCGTCTCCTGGCACGTTCTCGGTGTCTTCCTCCGCGCCCTCGGCGTCAGCAGCCACTCCGTGCCCGCCGCGCTCGAAGAGCGCATCAACCTCTACCGCAGCCTGCTCGCCCAGCGAAGTGTGCTCATCGTTCTCGACAACGCCGCCGCCGGCCGGGATGTCCAGGCTCTCATCGCCTCGGGGCCGAAGACCGCCACCATCGTCACCAGTCGGAGCGTCCTACCCGGGCTGGACGGCTTTCGGGTGCCGCTGAGGTTGCTCAGCGAGCCGGAAGCGCTGGAGATGGTCAAACGCATGATCGGTGAGGAGCGGGTCGCCCGCGAACAACCCTCCGCGTTTCAGATCGTCAACCGCTGCGACCGGCTTCCGCTGGCCGTGTGGATTGCCGGGGCCCGCTTGGCCGCTCGCCCGGACATGCCGCTGGGCGCTCTGGCCAGGGCCCTCGCCAACGAGCATCGAAAGCTTGATGAGCTGACGGTGGGCGATGTGGCGGTACGGGCCAGCATCGAGCTGACGTATGCGGCGCTGTCCAGAAGTCAGCAGGAGACGCTGTCCTATCTGGCACAGGTCAACACGGTGGACGTCGCCCCGTGGGCACTCGCGGCCTTGGTGGACACCTCGCCGGCCGACGCAACCAAGCTGCTCGACGACCTGGCGGAGTTGCATCTGTTGTTTGTGCGCTACACCGACAACGCCGCACCGCGCTACCGGATGCACGACCTGGTCGCCGCGTTCGCACGGGACAAGGCCGCGCAGACCCTCACGCCCGTCGAGACGGAGCGGGCGAAGTTGCGGATGCTCGGCGGGGCGTTGGGCCTGGCGTGCGCCGCCGGCATCCGGATCAATACGGACTTTGACGAGGTGCCGTTCGCTCCCCCGCCCTGGTCGTTCAGTGACCAGACACGTGACACGGTGCTGGACGACCCGCTTGCCTGGTTCCGGGACGAGTACGGTTTCCTCAAGACGCTCGCCGAAGACATGCTTCCGTCCGTACCGCTACCCGCAGCTGGCCTGATCGTGGCCCTTGCGCCATTCATGCAGCTGTCGGGCTACTTCGACGACTGGCTGCACTTGCACAGCCGCGCGTTGGGGTCGGTGACTGGTGGCCCGGTCGGAGCCAGCCTGCGGCGCAACCTCGGTGAGCTGTCGACGATTGTGGACGACTACCCGGCAGCGGAACGCCATTACCGCGCCGCGATCGAAATGCTTGAACCCTCCGACAAGGCGCGCATCGCCAGCACCTCGGCTGGGTTGGCCTACCTCTACCGATTGCAGAGCAGGTATGCCGAAGCGGAGGAACACTTCGTCAGGGCCATCCACCTCGCGGAAGTGGCCGGCAATGACAACTGCCTGATCTACGCGACGACCGGCCTTGGCGTCACGCTGATGGAGCAGGGACGCCGCGACGAAGCGGTGGCGGTGTTCGACGAGAGCCTGCGGCGCAGCGTGGCCATGGGTTACCTGCCGGGGCAGGCGCAGGCGTGGCGCTGCCTCGGGCAGATCGGTCGGCTGCGCGGCGACTACGCCACCGCCGAACGGCACTACCGTACCGCCGAGCGAATCAGCCTGTCGCTGGGCGACCAGTTGAGCGCGACACACGCCCGGTGCTGGCTCGGTGACGTCCTCGTCAAACAGGGCAAGGAGGTCGAGGGCCGGCGTGTGCTGGCCGAATGCCTCTGGGTCTACCGTGCCGCGGCGAACCGCTGGGGGGAGGCGGCCGCGCTGCACTGCCTGGCCGAAGCTCAGTTGTCTGCCGGAAGACCGGACCTCGCCCAACGCCGTGCCGAGGTGGCGGTGGCCATCTGGACCGAGGTTCATTCGCCTTACTGGCTGGCCACGGCCATGGCCACGCTCAGCAGGGCGCGGAACCTCTTGAACCAGTCTGACCTGGTGAGGCGGTCGAGATGACGACGCCCTAACTGTCTATGTCGGCAACACGTCCCGCGCCGATCGGCTAAAAGTCCACCAGCACGGGGGTGCGGCGGGATCTAACGGACGTAGCCCCACCTTGACATCGTCGTGGGTCGCGGAGTTGGCAGCCGACAGCGTGCGGGTGAACACCGTAGGCCCCGTAACCCGCCACGGTGTGCTTCTGCCCGTGGGCGGCGGAGCCCTCGCGATCTGAGCGAGCGAGGCGGATGCCCGTGGCGCGCATCCCGTAACCGGCACGGCCACGGGGGCCTCGAAGGGCATCCACGCGTACCTCGCCGCGGTGCTGAGGCCTGCGGCGACGGCGTGGCGGTCGGGCGATGCGTGCTTGTGGAGCCGGACGCGGACGGCGGGACGCGTGCGTGACCAAGATCGTCGAGGATGGTCAGGGTCTGCCGCCAGGCATCTCGCCAGTAGCAGGGGAGGGCTTGAGCGTGCTGGCCGAATCGGTAGCGGGCAAAGCCCATGCTCCGCCACGTGCTGGCCTGCCCTTCGCGGTTGACGAGGGTCTGGTGCAGACCGACGGCGAGGTGAGTGCGCCACCAGGTGTGGCTTCCACGCCCAGCAAGCCCCGAGCGCTCGGTGGCCTCGTCGACAGATCCAAAGGCGTCAGCCTGAGCAGGTCCGGCTGCCCGTCGAGTGGCGTCCGCTGATGCCGTGGCGACGGATGGGTCAGCCGGCTGGGGTGGGTCGGACGGGGAGCAGGTTGCGCTCTGCGAAGACCTTCTTGGCGACGAGGGTGGCGTTGACGGCCCGCGGGACGCCGCAGTAGACCACCGCCTGCAGCAGCGCCTCGACGATCTCCGACGGTGTCAGGCCCGCGTTGAGCGCGCCGTTGACGTGGACCTCCAGCTGGGCCTCGGCATCACCGAGGCCGGTGAGGATGCCGAGGGTGAGCAGCTCCCGGTCCCGGCGGGCGAGTTGGGGCCGGACATAGAGATCCCCGTAGGACCAGGCGACGGATCGACGGCTGAGCTCGGGTGAGACGTCGGCGAGGGCTTCCAGGAGTCTCTGCCCGGCGCCGCCGTCGGCCTGCCGCAGGGCCTCAAGACCCCGCTCGTACTGCTCGTCTCCCGCCATGGTCCCGCCCTACCTTTGCCCGATTGTCCTGTCGGCTGGACCGGCGGGTACCCGTCACCGTGCCGGACAAACGGATCACCTCCCGCGCGAGAGTCGACGCGGGGCGAGGCGCGGGCGGTGTTCCCAAGGCAGTGCCGGGCACGGGATGGGTGTGGGGCATCGGGAGCGCCGTCCCGCCGGCGACACCGACCCCCGGCAGCAGTGCGAACCTGCTGAGGACGAACCAGGTCACCGAACTGGGGTTTGTCGGTGGGGTTGGGCACCGCGCCTGCTCAGCGGTCACGTCCCCGACTAGGGTTTATGGCGATGTTTTCCCAGGAAGGCCGCGATGCGGCCATGAGCAGACACAGACGGCGCAGCGTGCTGTTGGATAGGAGCGCGGAACGCGCGGCGCTTGATCAGCTGCTCGCCGGTGGGCGTCTCGGAGTCAGCGGGGCCCTCGTACTTCGCGGTGAGGCGGGAATCGGCAAGACCGCCCTGCTGGATTACGCCCTGGCCCAGGCCGGAGACTGCCGGATTGTTCAGGCCACCGGGGTGGAGGCCGAAAGTGAACTCGCGTTTGCCGGCCTGCATCAGATCTGCGCGCCGGTTCTAGATCGCCTTGCGCGGCTGCCCGCTCAGCAGGGCCGCGCGCTGAGCACCGCGTTTGGTCTGAGCGCTGGCGAGACCCCGGACCTCTTCATGGTTGGTCTGGGAGTGCTTGGCCTTCTTGCTGGCTTTGCCGACGAACAGCCGGTCGTGTGCGTCGTTGACGACGCCCAGTGGTTGGACAAAGCGTCGGCCAAGGTCCTCGGCTTCGTGGCCAGGCGCCTGAGAAGCGAGTCGCTGATCATGATTTTCGCGGTGCGCGGCAACCTCGACACTGACGACATGCCGGAGCTGAAGGGCTTGCCGGTCATGACCGTCAGCGGCCTGTCCGACGAGGATTCGCGGGCGTTGCTCGCCTCGACGTTTCACGGGCGAGTCGACGAGAGGGTGCTCGACCGCATCATCGCCGAATGCCACGGGAATCCCTTGGCGCTTACCGAACTGCCCCGTGGCTTCACCGCCGCCGAGCTGAGCGGTGGCTTCGGAATCTTCAACCACAGCGCCCTGCCTCGCCGTATCGAGGAGAGCTTCCGGCGGCAGATCCGTGCTCTGCCTCCGGACGCGCGAACGTTGCTCCTCGTCGCGGCGGTCGAGCCGCTCGGGGATCCCGTGCTGGTGTGGGGCGCTCTCACTCGTATGGGCGTACCCGCCGAGAGTCATCTCGCTGCCTCATGGCCCGCTGCGGAATTCGTGGACTTCGGGTTCGGGGTCCGGTTTCGGCACCCACTGTTGCGCTCGGCCGTCTACCGGGCCGCAAGCGAAACGGACCGGCGAAAGGCGCATGCGGCGCTCGCCGACACCATGGAGCCCAGCACGGATCCGGACCGGCGAGCCTGGCACCGGGCGCAGGCAGCCACAGGACCCGACGAGGACGTAGCGACCGAGTTGCAGACATCTGCGGCTCGGGCACAGACCCGCGGCGGGTTCGCGGCTGCCGGAGCGTTCCTGGAACGAGCCGCGGAACTGACCCCGGATCCGACACGAAGGGCCTCGCGGCTGTTGGCGGCGGCGCAGGCCCGACATGTGGGCGGTGCTCCAGACGTCGCGCTGCGCCTGCTCGCCCTGGCCGAGGCCGACCATTCATCCGACCTCGACCGGGCCCGCGCGGATCTCCTGCGGGCCGACATCGCCTTCACGGTCGACCGGGGCCGCGAAACGGCAGACCTCTTCCTCAAGGCGGCTTCGCGGCTCGAGCCGCTGGACGTCGGTCTCGCCCGGAGCACCTACCTCGACGCGTTGCGGGCGGCCTGGTACGCGTCAGACTCCGGCAGCAGCGGCACCCTGGGAGATGTCGCCCTGGCCGCCGCTGCTGCTCCGGATGCCACAGAGCCAGCGCGACCGTCGGACCTTCTCCTGGACGGCTTGGCGGTGCGGTATACCGCGGGCTTCGCGGCCGCAGTGCCGAAGATGAGAGAAGCGCTGAAGGCGTTCCAGAATTCGGACCTGGCGAAGGAGGGCGGCCTTCGATGGTTGTGGTTCGCCAGCTCGATCGCCACTGACCTCTGCCAGGACGATGCGGCAGACGCACTCACCGGCAGCTACGTCCGGCTGGCGCGCGAGAGCGGGGCGTTGGCCGACCTGCCCTTGGCGCTGACGACACGCATTCTCATGCACCTGTTCGCCGGCGACCTGTCCGAGGCATCCGTGTTGATCATGGAACTTGACGACGTGGCGGACGGAACTGGGATCCCGGTGCCGAGTTATATGGCTCTGCTGCTCGCTGCCTGGCAGGGCGACGAGGCGCGGACCATCGAGTTGGCCGCAGTCAGCGCCGCCGACGCCCGCCGCCGCGGTGAAGGGCTCGCCCCGGCGATCGTCGGTTGGGCCCAGGCGCTGCTGTACAACGGCGTGGGCCGGTTCGGTGAGGCACTGGGCGCAGCTCAGCTGACGATCCAGTCGAGCCTGGAACCCGGGGTGTTGACCGGTGCGCCGCTCGTCGAGCTGATCATCGCCGCTGCCCGCACCGGGCAGTCCGAATCCGGGGCTGACGCGTTGGAGCGGCTGTCCATCTCGACGCAGGCATGCGGCACCGACTGGGCGCTGGGCATGGAGGCGTGCTGCCGTGCCATGCTCACCGGCAACGCGAGGGCGGAGGACTCGTACGTTGAGGCAATCGAGCGGCTTCAGCGTACGAGGATTCGACCGCTGACGGCACGCGCCCACCTTTACTACGGTGAATGGTTGTGGGAGCTGGGGCGACGCGACGACGGCCGCGACCAGCTTCGGATGGCCTACGACATGTTCACCACGATGGGCATGGAGGCGTTCGCCGCCTCAGCCGCTCATCGACTGGGATTGACCATCCGTCAGCGGCCGAGCAACGACACCGGCTCGCTGACGCCGCAGGAGACCCATATCGTCAAGCTGGCCCGCGAAGGGCTTTCGAACGCGGAGATCGGAACCCGTTTGTTCATCAGTCCACGGACGGTCGAGTGGCATCTGAGCAAGATTTTCGCCAAGTTGGGCATCACCTCACGGCGTCAATTGCGTCGCTGACCCCGGGACGGTGGCGGCGCTGGGACGCTGCGGAGCATGTGGTCGCGCTCGGCAACGGTCGGCCGGCTCGGGTCGCCGACCACGAAGCACATCTGGAGCCGCATGTCACAGCGTCATTTCGTCGCTACTAACGGTATCAATCTTCGGGTATGGGAGGCGGGCGACGGCCCCCTCGTCGTACTGCTGCACGGTTTTCCGGAGTCGGCTCACTCGTGGCGACACCAGATTCGTCCCTTGGTCGAAGCCGGCTACCGGGTGGTCGCTCCCGAGCAACGCGGCTATGGCGGCAGCTCACATCCGCCGACCGTCGAGGCTTATTCGATCATGCACCTGGTAGGCGACATCACCGGCCTCATCCGAGAGCTGGAGGCCCAGGATGCCGTGCTGGTCGGCCACGACTGGGGTGCCACTGTCGCGTGGAGCCTCGCCCTCATGCGTCCTGACCTGGTCCGGGGTGTGGTGGGGCTGAGTGTTCCCCCCTATCTGCGGGGAGAGAGCGGACAGCTGACCACCATGCGCGCGATGCACCACGGGCGGTTCTACGTGAACTACATCGAGGAGCCTGGCGTCGCGGATGAAGAGTTCGGCGGTGACCCGATGACGAGCCTACGTCGCACCTTCTACGGCGTCAGCGGGGACAACCCGGCGAACCAGGCACCCCGCGACATGCTGGTCCCCCCGGGCGGTGGGTTACTGGACGCGGTCGACCCGGAGCACAGTACGGCGCTGCCAGGATGGCTGACCGAACAGGACTTGCAGGTCTACGCCGCCCAGTTCGAGGGCGGTTTCACCGGAGCTTTCAACTGGTATCGCAACCTCGACCGCAACTGGGAGCTGACCGCTGCCTTCGACGGGCTGCGCCTGCCGATGCCCGCGCAGTTCATCTCGGGTGAGCTGGACCCGGTACTGGCGTTCCGCGGGCTCCGCGACTACGTGCAGACCCTTCCCCGTCGACACGACCGGTTCGCCGAGCCCATCTTCGTGCCAGGGTGCGGACACTGGATTCAGCAGGAACGCCCGCAAGAGGTCAACCGGCTGCTGCTTCAGTTTCTGGCAACCCTCTGACAGCCCATTCCGGCCACGACCGGTCCGGCCGCAGAACGGCCGGACCGGCGGTGGCATCCTTGACAGGGGTTCGGGCGGTCAGTCAGCTCGCATTCCTAATTCGCAGCGGCTGCGCCTGTACGAGATATCAGGATGTCTGCGACCTGGTCAGGCTTCGACAGCATCGGTGAGTGCCCCGTCGGGATCCGGACGACATCCGTCGCCTGCGCCGCGTACTGCTCCTGCAGAGAGACCGGGAACTGCTTGTCCTCGGTGCAGATCACGTAGGTCGAGGGAACCGTACGCCAAGCCGCTCGCGTCGTCGGCTGCACACAGGACAGCAGGCTCTGGTCGACAAGCTGGTCGATGGCGGCCTTCGCGTCGACGTCCGAGAGATCCGAGTAGAACGTCTCCCGCGGATTTCCGTACGCCTCGCGCGGGGCGAGGCCGCTGGGGTCATCAGGCACCGGAATGCCGAACGCCGTCGCGGCGGAAACCCCTTCGGTCGGCATGAAGGCGGTGACGTAGATCAGGCGGACCAGGTTCGGGTGGTCGTCGCCGAGCTGGGTGATGGTCAGGCCTGCGTGGGAGTGACCGACCACCACGACCGGGCCTTCGATCTCCCGCAGCCTGGCGGCCAGCGCGTCGGCATCCTCGTACAGGCCTGCTGTGGGCTGCTGGCCCGCGCTGGGCATGCTGATCGCCTCGGACTTCCATCCCTGGGCGTCGAGAATGTCTTGTACGGGTAGCCAGGCGGACGCGGTGTGATAACCGCCGTGGACGAGCAGGAAGGACGGGGGAGGGGCAGCGTCAAGCAAGGAGAAGCTCCTTCTCGTAGACATGCGACCGCTTAAGAGCGGTGCGGATCGGCCAACCGCAGAGCGGCCAGCAGGGCCAGGAAGCCCATTCCGTAGATGGCGGAAAGAGCCGAGCTTTCGTAGACGTCCGCGGAGCGCCACAGGTATCCGGTGGCATCCACGACGTGTGCTGGCACACCGTCGTGGCCGCCGGCCAGCCAGGTGACGACGTAATCGCCGGCCACCACGACGTAGGCGACGACCGGTAGCGCCAGGTAGCCGCCCCGCCGCCGTTCGAGACAGTCGGCCTCGGGTCCCCACCGGCGCAGGTACAGCGCGAAGAGCTGGTAGAAGACGTAGACGGTCAGGCTCCAGCCCAGGAAGTTCGTGAGCGGCACCCCGAAGTACCCGCCGCCGTCCTCCCACTCCCAGCGCCCCCGCAGGGTCGACGACGACGGGTCCAACGCCAGATCCCAGGCCACCATGGTGAAGGAGGCGACGAGGGGCGTGCCGATGACTGCGACGACAGGACTGCCCCGGTGCACCGGGCGGAACAGGATGGTGGCGATGCGCCAGGCCATGTAACCGACGGCGAAGTAGGCCGGCCCGATCAGCACGGGTACCTCGATCAGCTTGGCACCCAGCTCGTTGGTGTAGTGATAGTGGCCGAACGGCACGCCGCTCAGCACGCCGATGTCCTCGATGACGTTGCTGACCACCAGCGCCAGCAGGAGGAAGACCAGAATCCCTCGCCATCGGTAGGCCACAGCGCCGTGCGACAGGGCGAACGTCAGCTCCATCAGCAGGCTCACCGCGGTCACCACCGAGCCCGCCAGAGGCAAGGGGATCAGGTTCACGATCGCGTCCACGCCGACGGCGATCCACATCACGACGAGGACTGTCCGGGTGGGGCGCAGCCGGCGTTCGCGCCGATCCCCGGCCTCGATCTGTTGGATTTGAGCACTCACAACCAACAGGTACGAACCGCAGCGGGCGAAGTTCTCTCGGTGGGGGAGATCACAAGGCGTGGGCTCGTGTGGCGTGGTTCAGGTCGGGTCGCGCTCCGGTTGTGGTGGGGTATCAAACCGGGGCGGATCAGCGGAGCCCAGACAGCATGACGACGCGCAGCCCGTCGGGCTCGGGCTGCGCGTCGTGTTCGCGGATGTCAACTGTTGATCGCGCCCATGATGGCGGCGTTCGTCCCGCCGTTCTCCGCCCGGTCCGCCGCCTTACGAGCCTCCTCCGGGGTGGCACCTCCTGCGGATGCACGCAGGTACGCCTCCTGGCGCCGCTGCTGGATCTGCTTGTTCCGCCGCTCCTTGAGCCTGCTCCACATGGTCATGACGAGATCCTTTCCGAATCGGGGCGCCGACAAACCGCGAGGTCGTTGTCGGATAGGGCCCTGCACACGCCCTATCGGCGCAGGACGACCATGCGGCCGAGGTTGGTGCGTCCACCCCAGTCGGAGTGTCGTGTCCATGCCTGACATCACGGCTAACGCCTGGACAAGTTCTCGTGACCTCGGTCTCCGGTCCTCCAGGTGCCCAAGGACGCGGGAGCGGCAGGCGACGTGCAACGTGGCGGTAGGCACAGGCCCGCAGTCGAACCGGGCGCTCAAGCCGACGTGAGAGCGGTCATGGAGTGGTCAGACTGGAACAACCAGACTTCCGCCGACGACGTGAACGAGCAGGAGTCGCTGCTCACGGCACTCGCCGCGGCACGCCTCGCGCTCGGCCACAAGGTCGCCGCCGCCAAGTACGGCAGCACAACCCCGATCGACGATGAAGCTCGGGAGGAGCGGCTGCTCGCGGACGTCGTCGCGCGTTCCCGGGAGATCGGACTCGACCCGTTGCTCAGCTGTCGCTTCTTCCGGGCCCAGATCGAGGCCAACAAAGTGCTCCAGCGCCGTCTGCACGCCCTGTGGAGTGATCATCCGGAACTGCGGCCACGGCGCCGGCCGCATCTGGATTCCGAGGTGCGTCCGCAACTCGACATGATCACGCAGCAGATGCTTCTGCGACTGAAGGCACTCGAGTGCGCCCGAACGGCCGCGCACCGCGTCGACGGCACCCTCTGCGAGTCACTGCGCGGCCTGCACGAAGAGGCCCTGCGCATCGCGGTCGGGCGGATCCAGGGACGCGCAGACACGAACCTGACATTTGAGGGCTCCCACCAGGACCACCACGAGTGGTGAGGCGTCCGGCACCAGGTGGTTGACCGGTGTTGCCCGGGGTCGGCCCCGGGCCGATTCGGATTCGCTCGGCGCGGCCGAGGGCGACAGTGATCGAAGCTGACCTGACTATGCGATCCCGAAAGGCGAGAACGATGGGAAAATCCGAAGTCGAGGCTTCCGCAGACAGGACCTACGACGTGATCGTCATCGGCGGTGGCCCTGTCGGGCAGAGCGTCGCCGCCCGCGCCACGGCAGCTGGTCTCACTGTGGCGATGGTCGAGAAGGAACTCGTCGGCGGTGAGTGTTCCTACTGGGCGTGCATCCCGAGCAAGGCGATGCTTCGCCCGGTGGTGGCGGTGGACGAGGCCCGGCGGCTCGACGGTGCACGGCAGGCTGTCAGCGGGCCCGTCGATGCTGCCGGTGTCTTCCGACGCCGTGACCTTCTCGTCACTGACTGGGACGACTCCGGGCAGGCGCAGTGGGTCAAAAACATCGGGGCCGAGCTGTTCCGTGGCCACGGCCGTGTCGACGGTCCGCGCCGGGTCGCCGTCGCCACCTCGGAGCAGCAGATCGTTGGTCTGACGGCCCGACACGCGGTGGTGCTCTGCACCGGCAGCCGTGCGGCGATCCCGGACATGCCGGGTATCGCCGAGGCGTTGGTCTGGACGAACCGGACCGCCACCGACACCTCGACCGTGCCCGCCCGCTTGGCAATCATCGGTGGCGGCGCGGTCGGCGTGGAGATGGCCACCGCCTGGCAGGGTCTCGGGTCCGCGGTGACGCTGTTGGCGCGGGAGCCGCGTCTCCTACCACGGCTCGAATCCTTCGCCGGCGAGATGGTCGGTGCGTCTCTGCAGACGGCGGGGGTCAACGTTCGACATGGTGTGACAGTGACGTCGATGCGTCGGCCGTCAGCCACCGGTCCCGTGACGCTGATGCTCGACGATGGGGCCGAGGTGGAGGCGGACGAGGTGCTCGTCGCCGTCGGCCGCGTCCCGCTCACGGGCGACATCGGTCTCGAGACGGTGGGGCTCAGGCCGGGGTCCTGGCTCGACGTGGACGACACCTGCCGAGTACACGGCGTCGACGGCGACTGGCTGTACGCGATCGGTGACGTCAACCACCGCGCGTTGTTGACCCACCAGGGCAAGTACCAGGCCCGCATCGTCGGGAACGCCATCGCATCCGTTGCCGCAGGTCAAGCTCTGGACACCGCGGCCTGGGGACGGCACGCGGCGACGGCGGATGTGCACGCCCTGCCGCAGGTCATCTTCAGCGATCCCGAGGTTGCGGCGGTCGGACTCAGCGCCGACCAGGCGCGCCGCAATGGCCATGAGGTGCGGGTCGTCGATGTCGACATGGCGGCCACCGTCGCTGGCGCCCGGCTGTTCGCCGACGACTACCAGGGCCAGGCCCGCATGGTCGTCGACAGCGCCACCGAGCGCGTCCTCGGCGTGACCTTCGTGGGGCTCGGAGTCGCCGAACTGCTTCACTCGGCCACGGTCGCGGTAGCCGGGCAGGTACCCATCAGCCGGCTGTGGCACGCCGTGCCCCCCTTCCCGACGGTCAGCGAGGTGTGGCTGCGGCTGCTGGAGGCGTATCGCGACGGGAACAACGCCTGACCGCTCGTCGACGCCAAGGTCACGATCCCGCGGTGCCGGCCTGCCCGCGAAGGTCCCGAAGTGGTTGGAGCTTGGCACGGGACCGGACGCCGAGTTTGGGGAAGGCCTTGTACAGGTGGTACTCCACGGTACGAGGGCTGATGAACAACTGTGCGGCGATCTCGGCATTGCTGAGCCCGGCCTGGGCCAGCGACGCGACCTGGGTCTCCTGCGGGGTCAGCTGACGTCGGCTCCCGTCGGGCTGCCGATGCGTGTTCTCCCCGGTCGCGAGCAGTTCTCGGCGGGCCCGTTGGACGAAAGCATCGGCGCCGACCTCGCCGAAGTGCCTGCTCGCGGCCCGGAGCTGAGCCCGGGCTTCGGTGCGGCGGTTACGCCGACGCAGCCATTCGCCGTAGAGCAGCTCGGTTCGTGCCAGCCGATCGGGCAGGCCGGCGCGGCCGAGCCGCTCGATGGCCTCCCGGTAGGACGCCTCCGCTTTCTGGTCCTTGGCGATCAGCGCCTCAGCGGTGGCGTGGACGCCCAGCGCCCAGTCGCCTCCGGCCGCAGTGGTGCGCTGCCCGAGCTGAACCGTGGCTCCTGCGGCCAGATGCTCGTCGCCTGCGCGGACCGCGGCCTCGACCAGCTCGATCAGCGCCCAGCCCGTGAAGCCGGGATGCTCCGACCGTGCCGCCTCGCAGGCCGCCTCGACGGCCAGGTCGTACCGCCCCGCGGCGTTGTGCAATTCCGCGGCCGCGACCAGCTCGGCGATCCCGGTGTCGTGACTGCGAGCCCCCTGGGAGAACTGCGAGAGCAGGCTGTCGAGCCGGGGGTCCCGTCTGGTCGCCGTGTGGCGCCGAGTCAGGTCTTGCCAGGCATGGCTGTCCCACACCTCTGCGGCGAGCAGACCCGCGAGGCCGAGCCACCGTGCCGCCCGCAGGTCGAGAGACGGCTCCCGGAAGGCCGCGATTGCCGCCCGCAGCGGCGCAACCGAGCGGGCGTAGCCGTCGAGTACCCGCGTGGCGAGCCCGAACAGAAGCTGGTCGGCTGGACGGCGACGGTGTTCGCCTGCGGTGGCGCGGGCCTCGGCCGCCGTGACGAGCAGCAGCGCGCGATCCGCGGGTCCGCTCGCGGAAGTCGCCGCGAGGAGAGCGTCGAGGTATGCCTCCCGCGCGTCGGCCGGGTCGAGTGGCCGCAGCCGCCGGGCCGCCTCCAGCAGGTGGCGCGCGGAGCCCGCACCGGGACGCAGGGCGGTCTCGATCCGGGTTCGGTGCCAGGTCCGCCGAGCGGCGCGGACAGCGTCCTGCGACTCCGGCGTCACGATGGCCAGGAGCCGCTGGGCGCCGGGGAGGTCGCCGTCGTCGTACATCGCGGCCGACGCCGCGAGCGCGCGGTCGGCGCGTACGCCCGAATCGCTGGTGAGCAGGGCTGCCCTCTCCAGGAACGCGGCGCGGGCGGCTGTGCCCACACGGGGCTGCGACAGGTCGGCGTGGGCTTCGAGATCGTCGGCGAGAGCGTCGTCATGGGTGCCTGCCGCCAGGCCGAGGTGCCACAGCCGCCGCGTCGGATCGCCGGTCGTGTTCTCGGCGAGCATGCGGTGTGTCAGTCGCCGTTCGGCGGGCGCGGCCGAGTGGTAGCTGACCGATCTCAGGTCTGGGCAGGCGAAAACAACATGATCATCAACTTCGACCAGCTGGGCCGCGACGAGGGCTTCGCGGTCGGCGCCCAGCTCGGTGGCCATGCGCTCGAAGAGCAGAACGTCACCGGTCGGGTCGGCCGCCGCGGCGAGCAGAAGCCGCCGGGACACCGGCGTGAGGTGACCGACAACTGCCGAGCAGTGGCCTTCGTGCGAGCACGAAGGGACGCGACGGGGGCCGGGGATCGCGAATCCACCGGCCAGTTCCGCCGCCGTGTGGCCTTGGAGCGACTCCACCAGTGCGCACAGGTTGTCGCCAAACTCTGCCAGCATGCGCTCGGCCACGGCGTCGTCGACCGGACCCGGCACGACAGCCCTGAGCTGACCGCGGAGGTCACTGTGCCCGATCGGCCGGAGGCGCAGCGCCGGAACCTGCCCGAATGGGTCGAGGCGTGGGGTGTGCGAGCCGGCGATCACGATCATCAGCGCTCGTCCGACCGAGTGAGAGGCGACGAAGGCCAGTACCTCGGCGCTGGGCGCGTCCAGCCAGTGGGCGTCGTCGACGGCGGCGCAGACAGGCTGCACCCCGGCGATGCCGCTGAGCAACGCGAGCACAGCGGGGGCGACCGCGCCGACGCTGGGCCTGGGTTCGTCGATCAGGCCGAACGCGGCCTGCAGTGTCGCGAGATGTGCGGCCGACAGGAACGCGCAGTGGTCGAGCAGCTCAGCACAGAGCAGGTGGAGAGCCGCAAAGGGGATCTCCTGCTCGGCGGCAACTGCCCGAACCCGGAGCACGCGGAAGCTGGCAGCCTGATCGATCATCTGGTCCAGGGCTGTTGAACTCCCGGTGCCGCGATGTCCGACGATGCGTAGCCCACCGCCGGAACCGGCTGCGGTACGTCGTCGAAGGTCACCGAGCCGGTCGTCCTCGCCATGACCGAACAGCGGCAACCGAGGACCCGCCGGCAAGCCCAAGGCGTCGGGGTCGCGATCCATCGGACAATCCTGCGCGTCGTCGGCCCGATCGAGTCACGGGTCCGCCACCGGTGGCACCCCCGGACCTGGCAACCGCACCCCGGGAGGTGTGCGAAAAGGCACAAGATGGGTCGAAACTTCAGGCCGAATGCTATTCGCGCCCCGTCGCCTGCTGACGTTCGACAGGCAGCCCCCGGGATCAGGCCCGGGGGTCGGCCGGTGGTGACTCGGAGGCGAAGCCCCTTCTCGCCGAGCCAAGCTCGCAACCGTACAGGTCGCAGACCGTCCTGACGGTGCGTCCGCAGCGAAGGAGGAGCCATGCCCAACGTTCACCACCGGTACGCCTCAGTGGCAGGGCGTCAACTGTTCTACCGGGAGGCCGGCCCGGCCAACGAGCCGACCGTGGTCCTCCTGCACGGGTTCCCGACGTCGTCGTTCATGTTCCGCAACCTGATCCCGGCGCTGGCCGATCGCTATCACGTCATCGCGCCCGACCACCTCGGGTTCGGGCTGTCGGATGCCCCCGCAGCCGGCGAGTTCGACTACACCTTCGACGCGTTGACCGACCTCACCGCCGACCTGCTCAAGCAGCTCGGCATCGAGCGGTACGCCATCTACGTGCAGGACTACGGCGCACCGGTCGGGTTCCGACTGGCCCTGCGCGACCCCGACGCGATCACGGCGATCATCACGCAGAACGGCAACGGGTACGAGGAGGGTTTCGTCGAGAGCTTCTGGCAGACGGTCTGGAACTACCAGAAGGAGCAGACCCCGGAGACCGAGTCCGCCATCCGTGCGGCACTCACCCTGGACGTCACCCGCTGGCAATACGTCACCGGCACCCCCGACGAGACCCTGATCAGCCCCGACACCTGGCACCACGACTACGCCCTGCTGAGCCGGCCCGGCAACGACGACATCCAGCTTGCCCTGTTCCGTGACTACGCCACCAACCCGCCGCTCTACCCCCGTCTGCACGAATACCTGCGGAGCAGCGGCGTACCGGTGCTCGCGGTCTGGGGCCGAGGCGACGAGATCTTCGGCCCGGACGGCGCACGGGCCTTCGCCACCGATGCCACCGATGCCGAAATTCACCTGCTCGAGGGCGGCCACTTTCTGCTCGAGAGCGCCGGCGACACGGTAGCCACGATCATCCGCGAGTTCCTCGGCCGCCGGCTGTCCGTGACCATGCCCGGGAGTGAGAAGGCTGCTCCCGGCGGGGTTTCCAGCTAGCGGGTAAGACGGCCGGCCGCCCTCGACGTGCCCGAACGCGGGCGGCGGACCACCCGCTCACCTGACCACGCTGTCCAGGAGTGACTGATGGCCATGCCTACTCCGCGCCTCAACGGCCCGGACGAGAGCCCGTACCTCGCCGGAAAGTCAGGGCAACTCCCACGACACGACGACCGGAACTCTCTTCGGCGGCGTGACGGGGAGAAGTTGCGGCAGATTTTCGAGGAACGTTCTGGCGTCCTGCTCCGCTACCTCAAACGAATCAACGCCTACCGGCCGCAGATCGTCGAAGACCTGTTGCAGGAGACGATGTTGAAGGTATGGCGGCACATCGGCGACGTCCCGGTCGACGAGGACCACATCCAGTCGTGGCTCTTCACGATCGCCCGTCACGTGTCGGCGGACGAGGCGCGCAAGCGCGTACGGCGGCCCCAGGAGTCGCTGGGCGAACGAGAACTGGAGAACTACTCCTCGCCGGCCGACCCGATGGACGTCGTCGTGGCCCGCGAGTCCCTGCTGGACGCGTTCCGCGAGCTGAGTCCCGAGCGCCGCAGAGCGTTCGTGGAGATCTACCTGCAGAGCCGCAGCGCAGTCGATGCCGCCGAACTCCTTTCCGTGCCGATCGGAACGGCCAAGTCGCGAGCCTTCCACGCGATGAACTCCCTGAGGTCAGCAGTTCTCTCCGCCTGACGATCGGCACGCCAGACCAGACCAATCACGAGGAAGCGATGCCGCAGGTGCACCAAACGATGGAGCCCGACCCGACGACGTCGATGGTTATGACACCCATCGGGTCGGCGGCTCGGCGCGGCCTCCCGCGTACCGGATCGGCCGGCGCGACGCTCCTCGTCGCCGCCGTCGCCGTTGCCCTCGTCTGGGCGAACCTGCCCTCGCTCAACTACGACGGCTTCTGGTCCTGGGTCATGACCATCCAGATCGGTCCCTGGGCGGCGCACCTCGACCTGCGCACCTGGGTCAACAGCGGGTTGATGACGTTGTTCTTCCTCGTCGTCGGCCTCGAAGCGCGCCGCGAGTTCGATCTGGGCGATCTGCGAGAGCGGCGACGCCTGGCCCTCCCGGTGCTCGCCGGTGCGGCGGGGATGGTGATTCCGGTCAGCATCTATCTGATCGTGAACCACGGGGGAGCCGGTGCCGTGGGCTGGGGCATCGCGATGTCCACCGACACCGCGCTCGCGCTGGGAGCCTTCTCCCTGATTGCGGCGCACGCGCCGGAACGAATCCGAACCTTCGTCCTGACCGTGTTCGTCGTCGACGACCTGGTGGCCCTGATCGTGATCGCCCTCGCGTACAGCGAGCACATCGCGGTGCCGGGCATGGTGGTGGCCGTGGTGGCCTACGCCGGCCTGCTGGCAGGGCGCCGGCTGCCGCACCGGCTCCGAGGATGGAGCTTCGCGCTGGGCACTGTGGTGACCTGGGCTGGGTTGCTCTCGGCCGGCGTCGACCCGGTGGTCGCTGGGCTGGCCGCGGGGCTGGCCACGACGGCGTACACGCCCAGCCGCACCGAGCTTCAGGAGGCGACCAGACTGGTCCGGCTCTTCCGCGAGCAGCCGTCGGCGAAGCTGGCGGCGGTGGCCACTCGGAGCCTGACCGGCGCGCTGTCGGCCAACTCCCGGATGCGCCATACCCTGCACGCCACGACCAGCTACGGAATCGTCCCGCTGTTCGCCCTGGCCAACGCAGGAATCGTCATCGACGGTGACTCGGTGCGCCAGGCACTCCGATCGCCGATCACGATCGGCATCGTCCTCGCCTACGTCCTGGGCAAGCCGACTGCCGTCGTCGTCGCCTCCTGGTTGGCGGAACGTCTCAGCGGAGGCTCACTGCGCCCACCCGTCGGATGGGGCGCGGTCCTGGAGAGCGGCACGATCGCCGGGATCGGCTTCACCGTGTCGCTGCTGATCGCGAACCTGGCCTTCACCGGCGACGCGCTCGACCAGGCAAAGATCGGTACTCTCGCGGCCGCGGTCGGCGCGGCTCTGCTGAGCTTTGCCGTCTACCGCGTCATCGAGACCCTTCCGGCCAGGACACAGGCGCGGGCGTTACTCGGCACCGCGGATCGGCTTGTCGACCTGGCGGAGCCGGTCAACGACGACCGCGACCACATCCAAGGCCCTCCGACCGCCGTCGTCACGGTCGTCGAGTACGGCGACTTCGAATGCCCGTGGACCGCGATGGTCGGCCCCACGGCCCAGGAACTGCTCGTCGAGAACGCCGATGTGCGCTACGTGTGGCGGCATCTGCCGCTGCCGGACGTCCATCCGTACGCGCAGACAGCCGCCGAGGCCGCCGAGGCCGCGGGAGATCAGGGCGCGTTCTGGCCCATGCACACCCTGCTGCTCGAACGCCAGGACCGGCTCGCCCCCGACGACCTGACCGGGTACGCCGAGCAACTCGGCCTCGACCTCGACAGGTTCCGCGACGACCTGGTCCGCCACCGGCACGAGGCCCGGGTTCAGCGGGATGTCGATTCGGCCGACCGCAGCGGCGTGGCCGGCACCCCCACGTTCTTCATCAACGGTCAGCGTCACGAGGGGCCCCAGGACCTCGCCACCCTCAATCGCGTCATCGAGGAGGCACGGGCCCAGGCCACCGTCGTACACCGTTGATCAACTCCACCAGGCACGCCCTCGACGGCGTGCGCCTGGATCCCCGAAGAGGAAGTGAGTTATGCACACTGAACTGGAGAACCGATCAGTGCTGGTGATCGGGCGCAGCGGCGGCATCGCCGGCGCGATCGTCTCCGCCGTACGCGCCTCCGGCGCCACAGTGGTCGTCGCCTCCCGCAACCGCGATGCCCTGGCCGACGCGTACGGCGAGGAGGTGACCGTCGAATCCGTCGACGTGACGGATGAGGCGAGCGTGGCGGCGCTCGCCGAACGGTTGGGTCGCGTCGACCATGTCGTGTCGACAGCGTCGGCCCGGGCTCGCGGACGTCTGAGCGACCTACAGCCCGCCGCCGTGCTGCGGTCCCTGTCGACCAAGGTGCTCGGCCCGATCCTGCTGGCCAAACACCTCGCACCTCGCATGCCGCAGGACGGCAGCTTCGTCTTCTTCTCCGGCGCGACCGCCCGCAAGCCGGTGCCGGGCATGCTGGCGGTCGCGGCCACCAACGGCGGCGTCGACGCGGTCACCCAAGCCCTGGCCGTGGAACTCGCACCACTGCGGGTGAACTCAGTCTCGCCGGGCACCATCGACAGCGGCGCGTACGACGCGCTCGGCGAGCAGCAGAAGGCCGACCTCTTCGCGAGTCGGGCGGCCCGCAACCCGGCCGGTCGGGTGGGCCACCCGGACGACGTCGTCCGCGCGGTCCTCTACGCCCTCTCGAGCACCTTCACGACCGGCACCACGCTGGCCGTCGATGGTGGCGAGACGTTGGTTTGACGATGGTGCCTCAGTAGGCCCCCACGGTCGTTTCGGTTCGAGAACAGGGAAGTGGCAATGGAACAACGACGCGGCACCGATCTGCGGACAGGCGCGGCGCCGAATGGAGGGCATGGGACGAGTTCCGTACCCCTGTCGATTCTCGATCTGGTCGTCAGGGGCACCGGGAGCCCTCCGGCCGACGCGCTCCGACAGACCACGACACTGGCGCAGGCCGCCGAGCGGTGGGGGTACCGGCGCTTCTGGGTCGCCGAGCACCACAGCTTCCCCGCCTCGAGTAGCCCGGCGCCCGCCGTTCTCCTCGCCCACCTCGGTGCCGCGACCCGCTCCATCCGGCTGGGGTCGGGAGGAGTCATGCTCACCAACCACGCACCACTGATCGTGGCCGAGCAGTTCGGCGTCCTGAACGCCTTCCACCCCGGGCGCATCGACCTGGGCGTCGGCCGAAGTCCCGGCGGTCTGCCGTCGGTCATGCAGGCGCTACGTCGTAGCGCCGAGGGCTCGGGTGGCGACAGTTTCCGCGACGACGTCGAGGAGCTTCTGGGCTTCCTCCGGAACGACTTCCCGGAGAACCACCCCTACCGGCGCGACAACGTACACGTGGTGCCGGCGGCACCCGACCTTCCCGTCTGGACACTCGGCTCGGGAACGACTGGTGCGGAGGTGGCCGCACGCCTCGGCCTGCCATTCGCGGCTGCCTTCCACATCAATCCCGTGCAGTCCCTGCGGGCCGTCGACGAGTACCGGAGAACGTTCCGGCCGTCCGCTGCCCTGGCCGCGCCACACGTGATGGTCTCCGTGAACGTCACCTGCGCCCCGACCGCGCCCGAAGCCCAACGCCTGGCTCGGCCGGGGGCGGTGATGATGATGCTTGCACGGCAGGGGAAGCAGGCCGCCCTTCCCAGCCCGGACGAGGCGGAGAACCGCCCTTACACGCCGGAGGAAGAGGAGTTCGTCGAAAGCTGGCTGGGCAACGTGATCCACGGGGCGCCCGACACAGTGTGCGAAGGACTGACAGAGCTGCAGCGGCGAACCCAGGCCGACGAATTGATGCTCACCACGTTGATCTACGACACCGTCAACCGCATACGTTCCTTTGCCCTCGTCGCCGAAGAGTTCGGACTTGCCACAGGCTCTTCCTGAACCGTGGGGCCGTTGGACTCACGGCAGCGCGGTTGCCAACCGAATGTGCCTCGGGACCGGCCCCCGAACCCGATGAACGATGCGCTGGAACCCGCCCTGAACGCCTTCGCCACCACCTTCAGCGACCGCCGCCCCGACGCTGAATCCTACTAACCAAGATCGCCGGAAACACCGTTAGCGAGACAGCCCTGGGAGTCTTCGGCGATCCTCCAACCGAGGGTGAGCTGGACATCGGGGTGGTGTGCCGCTCTGGGCCACTGTGGGAAAGGTGGTCGGACCCCGTCGCGGCCCGGTCCGGATCGACCGGGCCGCGACGCTGTCTCCGACGGGCGGCGTGTTCGGCCGCTCCAGCCAGCGTCGCCGTCAGGGCAGCGCCTTCAGGAACGGGCCGTGGTTGAGCCGGAATTCCCAGGAGTAGAAGCGGTCCCAGTTGATGGACCAGGTCATCAGCCCTCGGAAGTTGGGGTTGGTTCCGCTGCGAGGGGTGTACGCGCCGCAGCTCTGGCCTCGGACGAGGCAGGTCACCGCTTGTTGCACGCCGCCCGGGGCGAGGTAGCCGTTGCCGGCGCTGGTGGACGAGGGCGCGCCGAACGCGACCTGGTCCTCGCGCAGTGCGGGGAAGACCGCGTTGGTGTTCCCGGCCACGGGGAAGCCGGCCAGCAGCATGTCCGTCATCGCGATGTGGAAGTCGGCGCTGCCCATCGTGTGGTACTGCCCGTCGAGCCCGACAATGGGGCCGGAGTTGTAGTCCTGGACGTGCAGGACGGTGAGGACGTCACGCAGCGCGTGGATCACCGGCAGGTAGGACCCGGCCCGGGGATCCTGGCCGCCCCATGGGCCCGAGCCGTAGAACTGGTAGCCGAGCTGCACGAAGAACGTCTCCGGGGCCATCGTGAGCACGAAGCCGCTTCCGTAGCGCTGCTTGAGCTCGCGGATCGCCGAGATCAGGTTGACCACGACCGGGGTGGTCGGGTTGCGGAAGTCGGTGTCGCCGGCGTTGAGGTAGAGGGAGTGGCCCTCGAAGTCGATGTCCAGGCCGTTGAGGCCGTACCGGTCGATGATCGCCGAGACCGAGCGGACGAACGTGTCACGGGCGGCGGTCGTGGTGAGTTGCACCTGCCCGTTCTGACCGCCGATGGACAGCAACACCTTCTTGCCCTGCTGCTGCTTGGCGCGGATCGCCGCGGTGAACTGGGCTTCGGTCTCCACGGTGGGGCACTCGGCAACCGGGCAGAGTTGGAAGCGGATGTCGCCGGAGGTGACGGAGGTGGGTTCGCCGAAGGCGAGGTTGACGATGTCCCAGTCGTCGGGCACGTCGGCCATCCGCAGGTACCCGGCCCCATTGGCAAAACTGGTGTGCAGGTAGCCGATCAGGGCGTGCTTCGGCAGCCCGGTGGGCGGCGGGTTGGTGGGCGGCGGGGTCGTCGGCGGCGTCGTGGTGGGCGGCGGGGTCGTCGGCGGCGTCGTGGTGGGCGGCGGGGTCGTCGGCGGTGTCGTGGTGGGGGGTGTCGTGGTGGGGGGTGCGCCACCGGCGCACGCCACGCCGTTGAGCGTGCAGTCGACGGGCGAGCCGGAGCCGGTGACCAGGAAGCCGAACGACGCCGACGCGCCGGGGGCCAGGGCACCGTTCCACGAGCGGTTGGTGAAGGTGTGCCTCTGCCCGACGGTGCTGACCGTGGCGTCCCAGTACGAGCCGAGGGTGGTGCCCGTCGGCAGGGTGAAGGCAACCTGCCAACCGGTGATCGTGCTCGACCCACCGTTGGTGATGGTGTAGCGGCCCTCCCAGCCCGCGCCCCAGTCGGAGGTCTTGGTGAACGCGGCCGTCGGGCCGGCGGCCAGGGCTGGATAGGCGAAGGTCAGGGTCGCCGCGGCGGCGGAGACCAGGGCCGCGAGGGCCGCCAGGAACGGTGTTCGGAATCTGCGCGCCATCCGGTCCTCCCGAGGGGTACCCGATCGATGGGTATCGACGGGAGGTCAATTATTAGGTTTGTTAACTGAACATGTCCAGAGGGGCTAGGCGAAGCTGAGCTCATCGGTCCGAGCGCGCTTCAGTTCCGAGAACGCCGGACAGCCGGCGAGCAGGCGTGCGCCGTCGAAGACGCGGAGGGCGTCATCCCCGCGTGGGATCGAGGAGAGTACAGGGCCGAAGAAGGCCACGTCGTCGACCACGATCGTCGGGGTGCCGAGGTCCTCACCCACGAGCTGCTGCGCGCGGGCGGTGCTCGCCCGCATCCGATCGTCGACGTCGCTTCGGCGAGCGACGTCGGCCAGGTCGGCGGGGAGGCCCGCCTCGTCCAGTGCCGCCGGGATGACGGCGTCGAAGTCCTTGTTGCCCTCGTCGTGGATCCGACGACCGAGCGCCGGGTACAGGCGTGCGAGGGCGGCTGGCCCATGGTGCGCGCCGGCTGCCGTGCACACCCGCGCCGGGCCCCAGGCCCGATCGTTGAACGCGCGGTACCAGGGCTCCAGGTCGCGATGCTCGTTGACGACCGCGAGGCTCATCACCTCGAACCGCAGAGTGATGGGTCGGATGCGCGCGACTTCCATGAGCCACCGCGAGGTGATCCAGGCGAACGGACAGGACGGGTCGACGTAGGCCACGACCATGGGGACGGGCGCGTGAGAGCTATTTCCTTCCATGGAAGATGAATCTATCTTCCATGGAAGCTATGATGCAAGCGTGAACAAAGACCGGGTTGCTGACATCGTCAGTCAGTGGCATCGCGAACGACCCGACCTCGATCCCACCCCATTGTTGATCATCGGCCGGATCCAGCACCTGGCCGAGGCGCTCGACGCGTCCCTGCGGCCGCCGTTCGCCGCCGCGGGCCTCGGTAACGGCGAGTTCGACATGCTTGCGGCGCTGCGCCGGGAGGGCGAGCCGTACATGCTCACGGCGGGTCAGTTGAGTGAACGGATGCTCGTCACCACCGGTGCGGTGACCAAGCGGGTGGACCGGCTCATCGCCCGAGGCCTCGTCTCGCGCTCGGTCTCCGAGGTCGACGCCCGCGGCAGAGTGGTGGGCCTGACCCCGGCCGGACTGACGCTGACCGACCAACTCATCGAGGAGCACCTGGCAAACGAGGCCGCCATCCTTCGGAACCTGACCGACAGCGACCGCAAAGCGCTCGAACGACTACTGGCAGTGTTGACGCGACACGTGTTGTCGTGAGGAGCCCCAGCCCGGACCGAACAGCAGAGCAGTGACGAACAGCGCGATCGTGGCCACGATCATCGCGATCAAGTTGCGCTTGCCGTATGGCGCTGGCAACCCCCGACGTCGTCCTGGCCGCCGGCCCCGACGCCGCAGCGGATTCCCAGCGCTACCTGTCGCTGATGCTGCGCTCGCTCCAGGCCTGACAACGGGTGTGTCCGCTTCGGTGCCGCGGCCCAGGGGCGGCGCCACGCCGGATGTCGCGTGCCGCATCCCGTTCGAGGTGGTACGCACCCCGCCGGAACAGCGGCGCGGGACAGGCCAGGGCTCAGTCGAGCAGATAGCTGGCAGGGACCGCGTCGGTGAGCCAGACGCCGTTGGCGCTGCGGTGGAACACGTGCCCGTCGGCGGCCATCGCCGCTGCGTCGATGGTGAGGATCAAGACCCGACCGGCCCGTCGGGCGCCGACCCGGTGGGCGGTCTCGGTGTCGGCGGAGAGATGGACGTGGTGCCGTCCGCCGCGGTGCAGGCCGGTGGCCCGGATCGACTCCAGCGCACTGGCGCTGGTGCCGTGATAGAGCCGCTCCGGTGGGGTCACCGGGGGCAGCCCGAGGTCCACCGGGACCGAGTGGCCCTGGTTGGCCCGGATCCGCAGCACCCCGTCGGTGCCGGGCTCGACAGCGAACCGCTGCTTGTCATTGCCGGCGACGACCGCGTCCAGCTCGGCCCGCTCGATCCGTAGGGCGGCGAGCAGAGCGTCGACGGGAGTCCAACCGGCCGGGTCGAGCACCAGGCCGGCCCTGTCGGGATCGTGCCGGAGTGCCTTGGACATCCGTTTGCTCAACTTCACCAGGCGCTCGCGTTCCACTGAGGCATTGTGGTCGATCCCCGTCGCTCGAATCGAGGGGTTTCCGACGACGCCGAACCCGGAGTTCTCTCCGGGGGGCCTGCGCCGCTGCTCCCAGGACGGCTGCCGCCGGCCGGTGCCACGGCTCGCCTGAGCCACGCCTGTAGGTCCTCTGCAGATCGAGCTGAAGAGTTGCGGATGAGCTGGCTCGAGTTTGCTGCGGTGCGGTCATCCGAGACACCGATCCCAGGGGGAACTCCCTGGCCGGGCAGTTCAGGATGGTGACTTCTTCTGCGCTTGCGAAGGCGTCAGCGTCGGTGCCCCGGGGAGGCGATAGTGCGGCGTCCACACATGCCGATGAGGTGGCGCTGTCCAAACAAAGCGGATGTCGGGCGCATTCTCCTCGTTGCGGGACCCGTCGGTCGTTTCAGCCACAGTGAAACCGTGGCGAAGGTAGAACCTCTGCGCTCCGGTGTTTCTTGCGAACGTCCACAGCTGAAGTCCCGCCGGGCGGCGGGACTTCGCGAACCCGATGAGGTGGGAGCCCAACCCCCTGCCGGTGAGAGCTGGGTCGACATAGAGCTGGTCGACCCAGTCATCATCCAGAGCCAGCACCGCCAGTGGCCGGCTGCGCGAGTCCTCCATCAGCCATACTTCTCGCTCAGGAATCAAGACGGCGCGGATCCACTCTCGAACCTCGCCGTCCGGGTGGACCGCAGCAGGGATGGCGCCGACTGCGGCCCGACGGGACCGGATGAGAAGGTCGGCGACCGCTCGGGCATCCTCGGGGCCAGCGCGCCGAGGTGCTGCTGGATCAACATGTCCGGTACGCGAGAGGCCCACGAACCGGATCATCCGCATCGAGGGGACAACGGGCAAAGGATTAACTCACGTGGCCGCGATCCGCGCGACTGAAGTTGATTCGTTGCGCCTCGGTTGAGCTGTTTCGGGAGCCCGGGCGGTGGGCGTCGTGTCAAGGCGTGGTTGAGATGTCACATTTCAGGTCAGGAGTTCGCGGGCCAGGGCCTCGGTCCACCAGCGCTCGACTTGATCGGGCTGCCAGCCGCGTTCGTCGGTCAGCGTGGTGTAGACGTCGATGTTGCAGATCGCCGCATAGACATCGACGGCCGACCGTATGTCCAGTCCTTGCCGGAGAACGCCGCCCGGCCACGACGAGAACACCTGGATCCTGGTCTCGTCCCCCCGCTGGCGGCCGCCGCGGTAGACGTTCGCCAGCGCAGGCTCGGTACGGCCCGCCTCGCGTACGAGCGCGATGATGTCACCGGCACGCTCGAAGAGCCGCCGGTCGTAGCCGGCCATCGCCGCGAGCTGCCGTACCGGATCGTTCTCGGCCCCTTCCAGTTCGGCGAGCGACTGCGATGGATTTGCGGCGATGTCTGCTGCGTCGGCCAGGGCCTGGATCAGCCCAGTCTTGTTTCCGTACACCGCGTAGACGGTCGGCACCGAGACCCCCGCCTCCCGTGCCACGTCACGTACCGTGGTCGCCCCCCAGCCACGGGAGACGAACAGTCGACGAGCGGCGCTGGCGATCTCACCTCTCGTCTCTGCCGCTTGCGCCGCCCGGCGCAGTGATTCGTACCTCCGCCTGCCTGTCTCGGCGGTCAATGGCTTGTCTCCTTCGGTTTTCGGGTCTTATATTGAATCTATGCTGCGTAAAGCCGACGTCGGAGGCATCTGGACGTTCTCGCGGATCGCCGGACTCGCCGGACTCGGCTTCGCCATCCTGATCGCCTCCACCAACGCCTTCCTGGTGCCAGCCGGCCTGCCCCACACCGGCTCCGAGACCAACGACGTCGTCCAGTTTTTCACCACCCACCAGAACGCCGTCGGCCTCGCGTCAGCACTCGCCCCGATCGCCTGGGTGCTGGCCACCCTGTTCGGCGCCGGCGCGGTCTCCGTGCTGTGGCGTTCCGACCTCGAGCAAGGCACAGCCTGGTCCCTGGTCGGGTTCGCCGGGGTGATCATGCAGAACATCACCTTCACCGGCGTGATGGCCACCCGGCTCGCGCTCGCGTCAACGACCGCGCAGGACAGCAGCACGATCGCCGGGCTCTGGGCACTGCACAACGCGCTGTTCGTCTTCAACGGCACCTTCCTGGCACTGGCCATGACCGGCCTGTCCATCAGCGGGCGACGCGCCGGCCTGATCCGCCGCTGGCACAGCGGAATCGGTTTGCTTGCCGCCGCACTCCAGTTCGGCTCGGCCGTGCTGAGCCCTCTGGCCATCGACGACCCCGGTACGGTCGGCCTCCTCGGCCTTGTCGGCTGGCTAATCTGGGTCGTGTGGGTCGTCGCCTACGGCATCACCCTGATCCGCCCGACTTCCGTTTCCATCCAGCCGATACCGAACAACCGACGCACCGGTCCCGTTGAGTCATTTCGACCAGGCCATTGGCAGGCCGATCTACCCGACGGTCAGCGTCGCCATCCAACACAGCAGCGCGTCGAACCGCCGGAGAGCGCACAGGCATAGGCATCCGCTCATCGGCGGATCCGGGCACCGCCGTCCCCGCCTGCGGTGACTTGGCGTAGTCGACGAATGCACCCCGAGACGGCGGTTCGAGTCTCCGGCCTGGACGAAGAAACACCGGGACCCAACGGCGCCTACCGTCGTCTGGTGGTGGACCTCGACGCGGATGAGGCCATGACCGTTGGCGGTTACCGATTAACGACTGTGATCGTTTTCAAGCGACACGTGATGCTGATCGTGTTCAGTCAATGGTCGTTGACTCTGGGAGGTTCTCTGTGGAACAGGACCTGCACCACGGCTTCGGAACAGTAGTGCCGCGAGCGCGGGAAGGGCGGCGGCGACGGCGATCGTCGCCCACGGCCCAGCGCCGGTGACCAGCACTCCGCCTGCGGCGTAGGCCAAGGATCCGGCCAGCCCGTTCGCGGACGCCAGCCAGGCGAACGCGGTCAGCCGATGCCCGCCCGTCAGGTTCTCGCTCAGATCGGTCAGCAGGGCCGCTGCCGCCGGGGTGATGAATACGCCAGCGAGGAACGCCAGCGGGTAAAGGGCCGAAGCGGACCGGGCGGCGAGCAGCAGGGCGAACCCGACAGCGCTGCCGAGCAGCAGCAGCCGCACCTGCCGGCGCACTGGCGCGTGCCACGACCGCGACCCGTACCACACGCCACCCACGACACTGCCCGCCGCCCACGTCGCGAGCACTGCCCCGCTGGCGGCCGAGGAGCTGAACTCGACCGCGACCGCGATCAGCGCGACCTCCACAAGACCGATGGCGGCCATCTGGACCGTCGCCACGCCCAGCCAGGGGAGCAGTCGGATCAGCATCCGGCGGTCCGCGGCCTCCGGCGCGTCCGGCGACGATTCCGGCGACGGGACGCGACGCTGCTGGATCAGCAGGGTGGTGGCACCGGCAACCGGGAGCAGCGCGGTTCCAGCCAGGGCAGCCGTCGGGCTGCTCAAGGCCACGACCAGCCCGACGAGGGCAGGCCCCAGTACGAACAGCACTTCAGTGCCCACGGTGTCCAGGCCGTACGCGGCGATGCGTTCCTGCGGGTCCTCGATGGTGGTCGCGATCGTGGCCCGCAGCGTTGCGCTCAGCGGCGGGATCGCCGCACCGGCCAGCACGACACCGGCCCAGAAGTTCCACGACTGCCACGGAAGGACGATGACCAACAGGCCGGTGCTGCTCAGGATCCCCGCGATCAGTAGGACGAGGTTGCCGTAGCGCTCGGCCAGCCGGGCGATCAGCGGACCGCTCAGACTCGCGCAGAGTCCGTAGGTGGCGGCGGCCGCGCCCGCAATCGCGAACCCGCCGTACCGCTGGTTGGCCAGCAGAAGAATGAGCAGCGGTGACATCGTCTGGGCGAGCCGTGCGACGAGTGCGCCGATCAGGGCCGCCAGAATCTGCCGGTTCGCGACCACTCCTGCGTAGCGGCGCAGACCCGTCGTCTCGTTACCGGTCATTCGGCAGTCCCCGTCCCTGGTGCGGTCTGCGGGAAGCCACGCACGGCCAGCCGGACCGGGCCGCGTCCGTCGCGGCGGGTCCGGGTCGCCTTCTCCACGTGGCAGCGGGTGATTTCCTCGACCGCCTCGCCCCAGGCTCTGAGTTCGGCGGGTGTCATGAGGGCGGTCCGGGTGTGCACGGTGGTACTCGATGCCCAGTCGTCGCTTGCTGCCTGCGGTGACGCCAGGAAGCTCAGGAAGAGCCCGAGGTCGTGCCGGGCCGCCGCGCCGATCGCGTCCGTGCGGGCGATGTCGGAGTCCGCGCCGCCGGTCTTTCCCAGAAGCGGCATCAGTACCTCGTCGAAGCGGCGTTGCCAGGGTCGCTGCCGGGTGTCTTCGGCAAGTGGAGAGCCCTGCTCCACCAGGCCCTGTTTGGCGAGCACGTGCAAGTGGTAGGAGCAGGACTTGGGAGAGAGTTCGAGCTGCGCCGCGCATTCCGAGGCGGTCAGCCGGTCGTGGACGCGGAGTAGATCTAGGATCCGGAGCCGCGCGGGATGAGCCAGCGCGCGCAGCCCTTCGACATCTGTGACAGATGTGGAAGACATGTTCCGAATCTATCCACGACGCCGGATCCCCGCCACCGTTGCCGCGGCGGCAGGGCCAAAAGCTCTCGCCCGACATACGACCGGGTGGTGGCGTGCCGCGCACAGGGACCTGAGCGAGAATGGGTCAGTTCGAACTCTGCGCAACCCTGGAAGGACCCTCCCTTGGCCGGTGGACTCGTAGCCCTGCTGGATGACGTGGCGGTGCTGGCCCGTGCCGCCGCAGCGTCGATCGATGACGTCGGGGCGGCCGCCGCGAAGGCCGGCGCCAAGGCTGCGGGCGTCGTCGTCGACGATGCTGCCGTCACGCCGCAGTACGTGCGGAGTCTGGCGGCCGACCGCGAGTTGCCGATCATCAAACGCATTGCCCTGGGGTCGCTGCGCAACAAGTACCTCATCATCCTGCCGGCGGTGCTGCTGCTCAGTCAGTTCGTGCCCTGGCTGCTCACCCCGATCCTCATGCTCGGCGGCGCCTACCTCTGTTACGAAGGCGCGGAGAAGGTGTGGGCCAAGATCGCCCATGACGACGCCCACGGCGCGGGCGGGGACACGGTGCAGGACGAGACGACACTGGTGTCCGGTGCGGTACGAACCGACCTGATCCTCTCGGCGGAGATCATGGTCATCAGCCTCAACGAGGTGGTCGATGAGCCGTTCTGGTCCCGCCTGGCGATCCTGGCTATCGTCGCCGTCGTCATAACCGTCCTGGTGTACGGCGTGGTGGCCCTGATCGTGAAGATGGACGACGCCGGGCTGCGCCTGTCGCAACGTTCCGGCGCCGTCGCCACGTTCGGCCGCGGTCTGGTGAGGGCGATGCCGGTGGTTCTCACCGTGCTGACGGTGGTCGGCACCGCGGCGATGCTGTGGGTGGGCGGGCACATCCTGCTGCTGGGCACGAACGAGCTGAACCTGCACTTCCTGTACGAGGCCGTGCACCACGTGGAGGTCGCCGCCCACGACGCCACGGGTGTTCTCGGCGGGCTCGTCGGCTGGCTCGTCAACACGGTGGCCAGCGCGATCCTCGGGCTGATCGTCGGAGCGCTGGTCGTGCTGGTCATGACTCTCACGCTCCACCGCCGCAAACCCAAGGCTGCGGCGGCCACTGCGGCGGCCACGACTCCTACTGACGGCACCATCCCCGTGCCGCCGAGCCGTGCAGCTCAGCGTCACGACGCTCCTGCGGACCGAGCGCCGCGCGGCTGACCGCAGAACCACCGCAACTCGACCACGGGGGTCAGGCGTTCTGGTGGTGAACCGCGCTTGGTAGTGCTCTGTTAGGGCTGCGGTGGGTGGATGAGCGGGATCTGGTTCGGGTGCGGCACAGTGGGCGGGCTTCGCGGCGGGGATCTGCGCTGTGTCGCGGCGGTCGGATCAGCGGGCGACTTGTCGTACATCTCGTTCACGAACTCGTCGGGTTTTCGGCGTACGGTGCGGGCCGGAGAACACGATCAGAACGCTGCCGGGCTGCCGCTTCGGATGCCGCGGGACGATGTCGGCCTCCACGCCAGCGGCCCGGAGGATCTGCTCGGCCCGGCGGATCGCTTCCTCGCGTGTCGGCTGCACCACCCGGCGCGGCGGGTCGCCGAAGGTGTAGTTCGCCGCGAACACCGGGCGGCGCCTCCTGCGTCGGTGATGCGGCCATGGAGCGAGTCCGCCGGCGGCCGTTAGCTGCTCAGGCGGATTTCGGGCAGGGCTGTGCGTCACAACTCCGGCGCAGGCCGTGTTGACGGGGTCATGTTTAGATGCCTCCATGACTCAAGCGACCTCGTGGACCTCTACGGAGGTGCCGACCCTCCGGGTCGTAGCTGACCTCGGCGAAACGCCGCCGCTGGCCGACGTCGCTTTCTATCTTCGTTCGCTGCTCACGCTGGGCGAAGCTGCGATCTTCATCGTTGACCCCACGATGCCGCTCCGAGAATTCCTTGTGCGCCCGGTGGTCCCTTCGCAGGCGGGTCCGCGACGAGTCGAATTTCGGGCAGCTCGCGTCTCTCTCGCCAGCCCTATAGAAACGATCCTTGTCTCTGTGGCAGCAGAGCTCACCCCGGTCGCCTACTCCCTTGCTGCTATGGCCGTCCTCAAACAGGGATTGACCTCCGTCATGGAGTGGCAGAAGCATCGGCTGGACCTGCAGCTACAGCGCCAGCACATTCGGCTGGCTGCACTGGAGGCCGATGGTATGGCTGAGGCTGCACTTCGGGACATGCGCACCACTGCGGATGAGGTTATGGCTGCACACGGACACGAACGGCGAGATTCGTCGTTCGTACAGACTGGACCGGCAATCGCCAGCGCAGCGACTAGAAGCACCCTCGAAGACCTCGCGGCGTACCGCGTGCTCGCCGCGGAACACGACCCGCCCAGTCCGCCCCGTCAGCGGTAGGGCGAGGGCTCGCGCGCGGACGGGCGAGCGTCAGGTCGTGGAGGCTGGGGCCGTCTCGCGGACCAGCGTGACAGCGCTGCGGTTGGCGGCCGGAATGATCAGCGCCGATGCGACGAGCGCGGCGACGGCGATGCCCAGCCATCCCCAGAAGCCGAAGGCGATGACCAGGCCGGAGAGCACCGCCGGGCCGATGATGTTCTGCGTGATCACGTGCAGGTCGAACGCCCCCAGGTACTCGCCCTGGGCGTGCTCGGGGGCGAGGCCGAACGCGAGCCCCCAACCGGAGGCGGCCTGCATCACCTCGGCCACGGAGAGGATCAGCACGGCGGCGACGATCGCCACGGACGCCAGGACCACGTTGTCGTCGAGCGCGGTCACCGCCAGGACCGCGCAGCCGCCGGCCAGCCAGTAGCCGGAGCGTCGGGCGAGCCGACCGGCGCCGTGCACGGTGTCCGCGCCCCGGCTGGCCCGCACCTGGAACAGGATGACGAACGCGGTGTTGACGATCAGCAGCAGAGGAATCAGGAAGTGCGGCAGGTCGGTGCGGTTGAGCGCCCAGAGCGGCAGCGTCACCAGGATGATGCTGACGTGTGAGGCGAGGATCGTCGAGACGCCGATCACCGTGAGGAAACGTGGGTCGCGGACTGCGGCGAAACGCTTGAAGCCCACCGGTGCGGGACGCGGCGGCACGTCGGGCAGGCGGGTGACGAGCAGCGCGGCGCCGGCCATCAACGCGGCAGTGGTGAGGGGGATCAGCACGAGCAGCCGTTGGCTGAGGGCGGCGACGGCCGCCACGCCGATACCGATGCTGAATCCGATGTTGAACACCGACCGCATCATGGCCTTGAGCTTCACCCGCTCCTCGGCGGGCACGAGGTTGCCGATGAGGGCCCCGTTGGTCGGGCCGGTGCCGTACTCGAGGAAGCCGACGGTGACCACCAGCGCGAAGAAGGCTGTCGCGCTGTCGACGAGGCTGTAGAGCCCGAATCCGACCGCCAGCGCGGCGAACAGGATGACGAGCAGGCGGCGGGCGCCCACCCGGTCGGCGATCACACCGAACAGGACCGACGAGAGGAAGGCGGACAGGCCGGCGGCCGACAGGCCCAAGCCCACCTGCCGCGCGTCGAGTCCGACACGCAGCGTGAAGTAGACGACGCTGCCGCTGAGGAAGACTCCCTTGCCGATGGACTCGGCCAGTCGGATCGCGATCAGCTTCCTGCGGAGCGGGTCGGTCGGCACCAGGCCGGCGAGAACGTCCGTCACTCGTGACAAGGGCATGGGTCAATCCTGGCGACGGCGGTGTCCGGCGGACAGGGCGACAGGTGTAGCGCGTACGGGACGACGTCCCGGTTCGGCCGGGAAATTCCCCCGTGGACTCCCGGGCCGGCGGCACGTCGTCCGCCCGTGAAAGGTCCGCTGTGGACGGCTTCGTCAGGGCCAAAACGGAAAGTTTGGTTCGGTTTTCCGATGCGTCAAAAGGCTGACCGAGCCCGTTCCTGGGATCACTTCTTGTGTTGTTCTGTTGGCCGTGAGTAGATGTTCATCACGACGCGGGGTCGGCGCTACCGCGGCGTTTCCCCGCGCGACTAAGACACGGCGGGCCGTTCGGACGGGGTGAGGTGGATAGATGGTCAGCGTTGGCTCGGCCTCGGAACTGACTCGGAACATGAGGCGGTATCCGGAGGAAGTCACGGCGGAGACACAACCCGACGCGGTGACGGTGGTCCTGGCCGACGCTCAGCCGGTGGTGCGCAGGGGCCTGCACGCCCTGTTGTCGCCGTCGGCTGAGGTCGCCGTGACAGGTGAGGCGTCGTCCGCGCGGGAGGCGTTGGCGCTGGCCACCGCCACACGCCCTGACGTGCTCGTTCTCGACGTCGAGCTGCCGGGGTTCCAGGCGGGGGTGACGATTCAGGAGATCAACCGGGTGTCGCCCTCGACAGCGGTGCTGGTCTTCACCGCGGTCGAGGACGAACACGCGATCCTCGCGGCCATGTGGGCGGGCGCCCGGGGCTACGTGCTCAAGAGTTGCCCGGGCGACGGCATCGTCCGGACGATCCGGGGCCTCGCGACGGGCGAGGTCATCCTCGGCCCCCGGGTGGCCGACAAGCTCATCGGGCAACTGAGCCGGGAGCCCCGCAACCAGCAACTCTTCCCGGAGCTGACAGCCCGCGAGCGGGAGGTGCTGGAACTGATTGCCTCGGGTATGCGCAACGTGGCGATCGCCGCGAAGCTGAATCTGTCCCCGAAAACGGTCAGCAATCATATTTCCATCATCTTCAGCAAATTGAACGTTTCTGACCGGTACGAGGCGATCGAGGTCGCCCGCCGGGCGCGGTTGGGGCGCCCCGGGCCGCCCGGCCTCCATTCACCAAGGGTGCCCGGTGGCAGCGTTCTGCTGGCCGGCAGGCGTGGTGTCATGGCGCCGGGCGCGGCCGCGCACGTCGGCGCGCGGTCGGTGCGGGGGCGAGCGGGATGAGCCTGGACCTGGACGCGATCGCCAACCGACTGGAGCCACGGTTCGGTCGGGCCGCGCACCGCTGGGTGGGCACGCTGCGCCAGCGGCTCGACGACCTCGTCGAGCAGTGGGAGTTAACTCTCGGTGACCCGCTCAAGTCCGGCAACTCCTCGGTGGTGTTCCGGTGCGTGGGCCCGCTCGGCGACGCGGTGCTCAAGCTTTCCCCGGACAGCTACGCCGTGCGGGAAGAGGTGGACATGCTGCGCCAGTTCGCCTCCAGCGGGCGGGTGCCGGCGGTACGGGAGTCGGCCAAGGGCGCTGTCCTGCTCGAAGCGATCCACCCCGGCACCCTCGTGGAGAAGATGCCGCAGCCGCCCTCACCGCGGGAGTTCGCCGCCTTCCTCACCGATCTGCACGGCGCGGGTGACCCGGCTGCCGCTCCCCGTCAACTGACGGACTGGATCGACGTGCTGTTCAACTCGGCGACGCGCCGGGGCGCCGACCTGAGCGGGTCCAAGCGGCTGCGCGACGACCTGTTCGCGGTGCCCACCGACACTGTGCTGCTGCACGGGGACCTGCACCTCGGCAACGTGCTCAGCGGCGGAGGCAGGGGCCTGGTGGCGATCGACCCGATGGCGTGCGCCGGTGACCCCTGCTTCGACGCCGTGGACTACGTGCTGGAGGGTCTGGACCGCGCGGAGATGGTGCGCCGCCGCGACGAGTTGGCGAGCGCCGCCGGCATCGACGTGGGCCGGCTCGACGCCTGGTGCCGGGTGACGGCCCCGATCGGCGCCACCTACGTCAGCAATCCCGTGCACTCCGCCGAACTGGCGGCCTTCGGGCGCGGCGAGTACTGACCGGCCGACCACCGCCCCGGTCCGACGGCAACCCACGTCGGGCCGGGGCCGCGCCATGCCCGAGGACCCGCGTCGACGTGTCGCCGACGCGACCGGGAGCTTTTCCTGGTGGGGCAGGAAACCGTGCTCTGCCGCGCGGGACGTGCCGGGCCGCACGATCGGTGCATGGTTCGTACCGGTCGTGCTTCCTTCGCCCAGGAACGCCTCTACTTCCTTGATCAGCTCCAGCCCGGGAACCCGGCGTACGTGGTGGCCTTCGCGGTGCACCTGCGCGGTGCGCTGCGGCCCGAGGCCCTTCGCACGGCCCTGACCCGGGTGGTCGCCCGGCACGACGCGCTGCGCACCACGTTCGCGGTGGTCGACGGTGTCCTCACCCAGCGGGTGTCGTCGACGCCCACTGTGGACGTCGACATCACCGCCGGCGGATGGGTCGATCGCGCCACCCAGGAGGCACACCTGCGGACGCTCGTCGCCGAGCAGGCCCGACAGCCCTTCGACCTCGCCGACGGGCCGGTGCTACGGGCCTTCCTGCGCTCCTGGGGCCCGGACGAGCACGGCCTCGCGGTGCTCGTGCACCACATCGCCTGCGACGGGTGGTCGGTGGGTCTGCTCCTGCGCGACCTGGCCGCCGAGTACGACGCCGCCGTCGACGGGTCGGTGGCCGCCTACGACGAGCCGGCCGTGTCCTACCTGGCGTACGCCGAGCGGCAGCACGAGGAGTGGCGGCGGGACAGCTCCGGCCTCGACTTCTGGCGCGCGGCGCTGGTCGATGTGCCACAACTGGCGCTGCCCACCGACTTCCCCCGCCCGAGCGTGCTCGGCACCACCGGCGCGGTGCTGCGCCGCCCGGTCGAGCCGGAACTGGTGCGACGGCTGGGGGAGTGGGGGCGGGCGCGGGGCGTGACGCTGTTCGCGGTGACGCTCGCCGCGTACGCCTCGGTGCTGTCCCGCTACGCGCGCCAGGACGAGGTGGTGGTCGGCGTTCCAGTGGCGAACCGGATGGACGACGCCGAGGAGCGCCTGGTCGGCTGTCTGGTCAACACGCTGCCGGTCCGGCTCGACGTGTCCGGCCGGCCGAGCTTCACCGAGCTGGTGGACCGGGCCCGGCGGGCCAGCATGGCGGCCTTCGCCAACCAGGACGTGCCGTTCGAGCAGATCGTGCGGGCCACCGTGGGGGAGCGGCAGCTCAGCCACGCGCCACTGTTCCAGACCTCGCTGACGGTGCAGAACTTCCCGTTCGCGTTCCCCGAGTTCGCCGGGGTACGGCTGACCGAGGTCGATGTCGAGATCGACGTCACCAAGTTCGACCTGGGCCTGACCCTGGACGTCTCCACCGACGTGCCGTTCCTGCGCGCCGAGTACAGCACCGAGCTGTTCACGGCGGAGACCGTCGGCACGCTGCTCACGCACTACCTGACGTTCCTGCGGTCGATCGTCGACGAAGAGGAGCGGGAGCCGTCCATGGTGGACGAGGCCGAGCGGGCGCGGCTCACCGAGGGGGTGAACCCGCCGCTCGCGTCGGCGCCGGGCACGCACCCGTCGGTGCTGCGTCGCTTCGCCGACCACGCGGCGGCGACCCCGGACGCGGTGGCAATTTGTCACCGGGACGTCGAGATCACCTACGCCGAGCTGGACCGGTGGGCCGGACGGATCGCGGCGGGCCTAGCCGACCGGGGCGTCCGCCCTGGTGTCCGGGTGGGGCTGCTGCTCGGCCGTTCACCGGCGGTCGTCGCGGCGATCCTGGGCGTGTGGAAGCTCGGCGGCGTCTACGTGCCGCTGGATCCGGACTACCCGCGTCAGCGCCTCGAACTGATCGCCGCGAACGCCGGGATGGCGGTGCTCGTGGTGGACCCGGAGACCGCAGAGGCGGCCGCGGCGCTCACCCGCGACAGCGGGACCCCTCTGGCCGACGCGCACACCCTCGACGGAACCTCCGTGCTCGACGAGACCTTCCCCGGGCCGGACGACCCGGCGTACGTCATCTACACCTCCGGCTCGACCGGCGTACCCAAGGGGGTCCTGGTCGGGCACGGCGGCCTGGACGCCCTGAACAGCCCGACCCCGGCGGGCCTGGACGTCACGGCCGCCGACGTGTGGCTGGCGGCCAGCTCGTTCTCGTTCGACGCGTCGGTGTGGGAGATGTGGGGCGCGCTGACCACCGGCGCCCGGCTGGTCATCGCCGACCGGGTCGACCTGGTGGACCGGGAACGACTGGCCCGGCTGGTGCGTCGCGAGGCCGTCACCGTGCTGTTCCAGACCCCGGGCGCGCTCTACCGGTTGCTGCCGCCGTACCTGCGGGCACTCCAGGAAGACGAGACCTCCCGCATCCGCTACGTCGTCCTCGGCGGGGAGGCGCTGAGCTGGTCGCGGCTGGCGTCGCTGATCGCGGACGCGCCGGGTCTGCAAACAGTGTTCGTCAACATGTACGGCATCACCGAGGGCACCATCCACGTCACGATCTTCCAGGCGTCAGCCGCCGACGTGCCCCGGGTCCCCGAGGGTGCCATCGGTGTGCCGTTGCCGTCGGCGCGCTGCTACGTCCTCGACGAGGACCTGCGGCCGACCGGTCTCAACGTGCCCGGCGAGCTGTACTGCGGCGGCGCGCTCGTGGCGCACGGCTACCTGGACAACCCGGAGCTGACCGAGGCGCGGTTCCCGCCCGACCCGTACGGCGGCGGGGTCATGTACCGCACCGGCGACGTGGTGAAGTGGGGCCTCGACGGAAGCATGGTGTACCTCGGCCGCAACGACACCCAGGTGCAGGTGCGCGGCTACCGCGTCGAGCTGGCCGAGGTGGAGGGCGCCCTGCTCACCCACCCCGCGGTGCGGTCGTGCGCCGTGGCCGCCGAGGACGACGAACTCGTCGCGTTCGTGGTCCACGGGATCGGCCCGGACGCCGAGCACGACCTGCGGGCGCACGTGCGCGAGACACTGCCGGCGTACATGGTGCCGTCGCGGATCCTGACCGTGGCGACCATCCCGCTCACCGCGCACGGCAAGGTGGACCTTCCCCGACTGCTGGCCGACAGCCGCTCGGCACGGACGGCCACCGCGCCGTCGCGGCCACCGGCCGCGGTGGTCGGCACCGGGTTGGAGGAACGGATCCGGGCCTGCTGGGTCGAGGTGCTCCAGCGGCCCGACGTCGGACTGCACGACAACTTCTTCGACCTGGGCGGCCACAGTTTCGCGCTGATCGCGCTCCAGCAGCGGATGTCCGAGGAGGGCCTGGACGTCTCGGTGACCGACCTCTTCCGCTGCGGCACGATCGCCGGCTGCGCGGCGGCGCTCCAGCACACCGCGCCCGTCGTCGCGGACCCCAACGCGGCGCAGCGCCGCCAGGGCCGCGCACTGCTGGCCGACCGGCGGCGCAGCGTGGGAGCCGGCCGTGGCTGAGCTGGACGACAGCGCCGCGGTGGCGGTGGTCGGCATGGCCATCCGGGTCCCCGGCGCCGAACGCGACCTGGACCGGTTCTGGCGACACGTCCACGACGGCGTCGACGCGGTCACCTTCTTCACGCCCGAGCAGCTCGTCGGTTGGGGCGTACCCAAGGATCTGGTGGAACGGCCGGGCTTCGTGCCGGCCCGCGCGGTGCTCACCGACGCCGACCGCTTCGACCACCGGCTGTTCAGCTACTCACCGTCGGACAGCGCCCTGATGGACCCCCAGCAGCGGATCCTGCTGGAGTGCGCCTGGGCGGCCCTGGAGCACGCCGGACACCCGCCGGTCGCCGCCGACGGCAACCGGGTCGGGGTGTACGTCGGCACCGGGCTCAACGTCTACCTGCTGGACAACGTGTGGCCCAACGAACGTGCGGTCGAGGCCGCCGGTGGCCTGGGCGTGATCATCGGCAGCGACAAGGACTTCGCCGCCACCCGGATCGCCTACAAGCTGAACCTTCAGGGGCCGGCGCTGACAGTGCAGACCGCCTGCTCGACGTCGCTCGTCGCGGTGCACCAGGCCACGCAGGCGCTGCTCACCTACGACGCCGACGTGGCACTGGCCGGCGCGGCCACCATCGCCCCGCCGACCCGGCGCGGACACCTGCACGAGCCTGGCGGCATCTTCTCCGCCGACGGTCGCTGCCGCGCCTTCGACGCCGCCGCCGACGGGACGGTGCCGGGCGACGGAGCGGGCGTGGTGGTGCTCAAGCGCCTCACCGACGCGCTGCGCGACGGCGACACCGTGCACGCGGTGATCCGTGGCTCCGCGGTCAACAACGACGGCGCCCGCAAGGCCGGCTTCACCGCGCCCGGCCCGACCGGTCAGGCCGCCGTCATCGCGGCGGCATTGGAGGTGGCCGCCGTCGACAGGGACACCGTGGGCCTGGTCGAGACGCACGGCACCGGCACCGCGCTCGGCGACCCGATCGAGGTGGCGGCGCTGCGGCAGGTGTTCGACTCCACCCGGCCCGACCGGGCGCCCTGCGCGCTGGGCGCCGTCAAGTCGGTCGTCGGACACCTGGACACCGCCGCCGGGGTGATCGGCCTGATCAAGACGGTCCTGGCCCTGACGCACCGGACGATCCCCCCGATCGCCCACCTCCGTACGCCCAACCCGGCGATCCGACTGGACGGCTCGGTGTTCGAGCTGCCGACGACCGCCCGACCCTGGGCGCCTGTCGACGGCGTACGCCGGGCCGGGGTGAGCGCCTTCGGTATCGGCGGCACCAACGCCCACGTGGTGCTGGAGGAAGCCCCGCCCATCCCGGCCCGACCCCGCCGGCACGTCCCGCAGCTCGTCCTGGTCTCCGCGAAGACCGCCGCGGCGGCGCAGGACAGCCTGGACCGAGCGACCGCGTTCGCGGCGGGAACCGCCCCCGGGGACCTGGCCGACCTCGCGTACACACTGCGGACCGGCCGCGCCGCGCTGCCCTGGCGGGCCGCCCTCCTGACCGGCGTGACCGACGGGGTCGCCCAGCTGCGCAAAGTCGACGCGACGGCTCGAGCGCGCGGTGTGGCGCTGCACCTCACCGGCGCCGGTGCGCTGACCGGCAACCGACCCAACTACGACGCCGACCCGGTGTACCGGCGGACCGTCGACGAGGGCGTCGCGCTGCTGCGTGGCCACGACCTGGACGACTCGGTCCGGGAACGCGGCGACCGGCTGCTGGCCTGCGTCGGCCTGACCCGGTCGCTGCGCAGCCGGGGTGTCACCCCGCGCGCCCTGGCCGGCGACGGCGTCGGCGCGGTGGCCGCCGCCGTCGTGGCCGGAGTGATGTCGCTCGCGGACGCGCTGGCGCTGCTGCGCGACACCGACGACCCCGGTGTACGCCTGCACCCCGCCGCTCTGCCCCTGCACGTCGACGGGCGGCCCGACGACAGCGCCTTCTGGCGGGCCGCGGCCCTCCGCCCCCCGACGTCGACGCCGCCCCCCGACGTGCCCGACCCGGTGCTCTGGATCGAGGTCGGCACCACCGTCACCCCGCACCTGGACGCCGACCAGCCGGCACTTCCCGCCAACCGGCACGCCCGCCTGCTGGCGACCGTCGGCGCGCTGTGGCAGCTGGGTCTCACCGATGCCTGGGACCCCGTGCACGACACCGGCCGCCGCCGGCTGCCCGCCCCCACCTACCCCTTCGCGGCCACCCGGCACTACCTGGACGCACCCGGAGCCGACCCGACCACAGAGAGGCGACACTGATGCGCGACGTACAAGACCGGACCTGGGTGGCCGGGTTCGAAGAGCTGTGGATGGAGGTGCTCGGCGTCGACACTGTCGACGACGACGACGACTTCTTCGACCTCGGCGGCCACTCGCTCAGCGCGCTGCGCCTGAGCACCCTGATCCGCCAGGAACTCAACCTCGCTGTCATGTTCGGCCACGTGCTGGAGAACCCCCGCCTCGCCGACCTGCGAAAGGTCGCGAGCGAGGTGCCGCTGGAGCGGCCCGCGGCGGAGACCGCGTGATGGTCGCCCCCGACCTCACCGCCTGGGCGCCGCTCGCCGCGCGGGTGCTCGGCGGCACCCCCGAGCAGGTCCGCGCGGTGGCGGCCACCGAGTCGTTCGTCGCCCTGGGCGGCACCTCGCTCCAGGCCATCGCCCTCGTCGCGCTGGGCCAACGCGAGCTGCGGGCGGACGTGGACAGCGCCCGCCTGCTGTCGGCGTTGCCGCTGGCCCACGCCCTCGCCGGCGCCGTGGACTTCGTCGACACCGCGCCACCCGTCGTCGAGCGGCGGCCGGCAGAGCGGGAGCTGCTGCCGGGTCAGCGGTCCATGCTGGCCGCGCACCTGCTGGACCAGGACGCGCCGTACCACCTGATGTTCACTGTGGAGGCGGACGGACCCCTCGACCCGGCCCGGGTCCGGTGGGCGCTGCGCGAGCTGGCCACCCGGCACGAGGCGTTGCGCACACGCTTCGTGCGCGACCCCCGCCAGGCCCGGATCGTGCTGCCCGCGCCCTACGAGCCGCGCCTCCTGCACCAGACGCTGCCCGACGACGACGCGGTACGCGCCGTGCACGACCTGTACGGCCCGGCCGCCGCGCGTCTGCTGCGCCCCTTCGCCCAGCCACCCGTGGTGTTCGTACTGACCCGAACCGGCCGGCGCGACCTGCTCACCATGCTGGTGCACCACACGGTCAGCGACGGCTGGAGCGTCGGACTGTTCGCGCGGGAGTTCGCCGAGTTCTACGCCGGGGACGGCCCGACCGAGGCGGCCCCGTCGCCGGACTGGGTCGGCACCCGGCTCGCCGCGCAGGAGTCGTCCGGCGCGCTGGAGGCCGCCCTGACCCGGGTCACCGCCCGGCTGGACGGGGCACCGTGGACGGTGACGCTCCCCACCGACCTGCCGCCGGTCGCCGAGGCCGACGGCCGGGGTGCCCGGCTGCGCTTCCACCTGGACGAGACGGCGGCGGAGGCGACGGCCGGGTTGGCCCGGGAGTGCGGGGTGACCGTCACGTCGGTGGCCCTGGCAGCCTGGGCGTTGACAGTGTCCCGCCGCGCCGGTCTGGACGACCTGGTGCTCGGGGTGCCGGCGGCGGGCCGGTTCGAGGCGGGCATGGACCGCCTGGTGGGCCTCTGCACCCGGGTCGTCCCGGTCCGCTGCGCCGCGACCGACGACAGCACCGTCCGGGAGTTCGTCCGCGGGATCGCCGACGCCCTGGCCGGGGCGGTCGCCGACGCCGACGTGCCGTTCGAGACCGTCGTCTCCGCGCTGGGCGCCGGCACCGACCCGGGACGCAACCCGCTGGCCCAGCTCGGCTTCGCCGCCCACCACGAGCTGGTGCCCGACGAGCTGGTGGTGGGCGACCGGACCTGGCGGGTGCACGAGGGCCACTGCGCCGGCGCGGTGTTCGACGCCCTGCTCTACCTCCAGTCGTGGTCGGATCGTCCCCGGTTCGCGCTGGAGTACGCGACAGCGCTGCTGACCGCCGCCGACGCCGGGGAACTGGTCGCGTCGTTCCAGGCGGCGGTCCGGGAGCTGGCCGCCGACCCCGACGCGACGGTGCGGGACGTCACCACGCTCTCGACGGGTCAGCGCGCCCGGTTGCGCGAGCTGGGCGCGGGCGGGACGTACGACACCGCCGACGACGTGTGGCACCGGTTCGCGGCGTACGCGGAGTCGGCGGGCGAGCGGTCCGCGCTCGTCGACGCGCACACCGGGCTGACGCTCACCTACCGGGACCTGCACGACGCCGCGGTCGAGCAGTCCCGTCTCCTGCACGACCACGGCGTGCGTCCCGGCGACGCGGTGCTCCTGGAGGTGCCCCGCTCGGCCGCCGAGGCGGTAGCGGTGCTGGGCGTGCTGCGACTCGGCGCGCACTACGTGGCCGTGGACCAGCACGCCACCGCCGAGTGGCGTACCCATCTGGCGGCGACCGTCGCGGCGCGGGCCCGCCTCGGTGTGGGCGAGCCCTGGCCGGGAGTCGTCGACTGCCCGCTCGTCGACCCGCGGACGCCCGTCGGGGCAGACCCGATCGAGGCGGCGCCGAGCGACCCGGCGCGCACCGCGTACGTCTCCTTCACGTCCGGTTCGACGGGCGTGCCCAAGGGCGTCGTCGTGCCCCACCGGGCGGTGCTGCGACTGGCCGACGACCCGGGGATGTTCGCCGAGCGGCCGGGTATGCGGATGCTGCGGCTGTCCCCGCTGGCGTTCGACGCGTCCACCCTGGAGCTGCTGGTGCCCCTGGCCACCGGCGACACGGTGGTGGTCTTCCCGCCGGAGGACCCGACGCCACGCGGGCTGGCCGACGTCCTGAGCGCCGCCGGGGTCACCCACGCCTGGCTCACCTCGGGCGTGTTCCACCTGGTCGCCGACCACCGCCCGGACGCGTTCGCCGGGTTGCGGCAGCTGTTCACCGGCGGGGGAGTGGTGTCACCGCCGCACGTGCGCCAGGTGTTGCGGGCCTGCCGGGGCCTGCGCCTGACCAACGGGTACGGCCCCACCGAGAACACCACCTTCACCACCACGTACTCCGTCGAGCACGCCGACGCGACACCCGACCCGCTGCCGATCGGTGCTCCGGTGCACGGCACCGACCTGTCCGTCGTCGACACGTCGGGTCGGCTCGTCCCACCGGGGGCCGTCGGCGAACTGCTGGCCGGCGGCACCGGCCTGGCCGACGGGTACCTGGGCGACCAGACGAGGACGGACGCCTCCTTCGTGCGCCACGACGGGGAACGCCGTTACCGCACCGGGGACCTGGTGCGCTGGGGCACGGACGGCCACCTGCGCTTCCTCGGCCGCAACGACCGCCAGGTGAAGATCGCCGGACACCGGGTGGAGCCGGTCGACGTCGAGCGCCGGTTGCGGGCGCAGCCGGGCGTCCGCGACGCCGTGGTCTTCCCCACCGGTGACCCGGCGAGCGGGGTACGCCTCTGCGCGGCGCTCAAGCCCGACCCGGACGGCGTCGACGTGGCAGCCGTGCGCCGCGCGGTGGAGCCCGACCTGGCCCCGTACGCGCGGCCGCAGCAGTGGGTGACGGTGACCGAGTTCCCGCTGGACCGCAACGGCAAGGTCGATCTGCGGGCGCTGGGCGCGCTGGCCCAACCGACAGCGCCGCCGGAGACCGCGGCCGGGCCGCCGGAGACCGCGGCCGGGCCGCCGGAGACCTCGGCCGCGTCGGCCCGGGTTCCCGCCCAGCGCTCGGCGTCGCTGGCCGAGTTCGAGGAGCTGGTGACGGGCGCCTGGGTGGAGGCGCTGGGCACCGACGACTTCGACGTCGACGAGGCGTTCTTCGACGTCGGCGGTGAGTCGCTGCGCCTGGCGATCGTGCGCCGGCTGCTCCAGGAGCGGCTGGCCGGCCGGACCATCCCGCTCACCGACCTCTACCGCTTCCCGACAGTGCAGACACTGGCCCGGCATCTGCACGCGCAGACCGAGAGAGCAGGCGCACCCTCATGAACGACGACATCGCGATCGTCGGCCTGGCCGGTCGGTTCCCCGGCGCCGCCGACGTCTGGGAGTACTGGTCGAACCTGGTCGCCGGGAAGACCACCGTCAGTGCGCTGACCCGGGGCGAACTGCTGGCCGCCGGGGTGCCCGCCGACCGGCTCGACGACCCGGCGTACGTGCCGGCGCGCGGTGTCCTGGCCGACCCGGACCTGTTCGACGCGGCCTTCTTCGGCATCACTCCGAGGGAGGCGGAGACGATGGACCCGCAGCACCGGCTGCTGATGCAGACGGCGTGGGCCGCGCTGGAGTCGGCGGGGCTCGCCACCGAGCGACCGTTCGGTCGGGTCGGCGTCTTCGCCGGGGCCGGGTTCAACTACTACGCGCTGCACCACGTGTTCGCCCAACCCGACGTCGTCGAGTCGCAGGGGCTGCTGTCGGTCGTGCTGGGCAACGAGAAGGACCACCTGGCCGCGAAGATCGCGTACCGGCTGGACCTGGGCGGGCCCGCCATCACCGTGCAGACCGCCTGCTCGACGTCACTGGTGGCGGTGCACCTGGCCTGCCAGAGCCTGCGCGGCGGCGACTCGGACGTGGCGCTCGCCGGTGGCGCCTGCGTGGCCGTGCCGCAGCAGGCCGGGTACCTCTACGAGACGAAGGGCATCATGTCGCCGGACGGCACGTGTCGGCCCTTCGACGCCGCGGCCGACGGCACCGTGCCCGGCAACGGGGTCGCCCTGGTGGTGCTCAAACGCGTCGCGGACGCCCGCCGGGACGGGGACACCGTGTACGCGGTGATCAAGGGGTCGGCGGTGAACAACGACGGTGGGATGAAGGTCGGCTACACCGCGCCGGGCATCGCCGGGCAGGTCGACGTGCTGAACCGCGCGTACGCCTCCGCCGCCGTCGACCCGGCGACAGTGGGCTACCTGGAGGCGCACGGCACCGCGACCGAGGTCGGCGACGCCATCGAGCTGGCCGCGCTGACCGAGGTGTTCCGTCGCGGCGAGCGACAGTGTTCGATCGGCTCGGTCAAGGCCAACGTCGGGCACCTCGACGCCGCCGCCGGTGTCGCCGGTCTCATCAAGGCGGCGCTGGCCCTGCACTTCCGGCAGATCCCGCCGCTCGCCGGCCTGAAGCAGGCCCGGCCCGAGCTGCTGGACGGGTCGACACCATTCACTGTGGACACCGTCGCCCGTCGGTGGGAGGCCACCGGTGGTCCGCGCCGCGCTGCGGTCAGCGCCTTCGGTCTGGGTGGCACCAACGCGCACGTGGTGCTGGAGGAGGCCGACGGCCCGATCCCGCCGGACCCGTCGGCCGCCGACGGCCCCGCCGAGCTGATCGTGCTGTCCGCGCGGACCCCGGAGGCGGTCCGCGAGGCCGCCGAGCAGGTGCACGAGTACGTGCGGCAGCGCCCCGACCTGTCCGTGCGGGACGTCGCGGTGACGGCGCAGACGTACCGCCGGCACTTCCCGCACCGGTTGGCGGTGGCCGCGCGGGACGTCCCGGCGGCGCTCGCCGGGCTGCGCCGGGCGCGGGTGCGCGCGGCGGCCCGCCGCCCCCGGGTGGTGTTCCTGTTCCCCGGGCAGGGCGCCGAGTTCCCCGCCATGGCGCGGGGCCTCTACGACCACTACCCGTCGGTGCGGGCCGACCTCGACCACGGGGCGCAGCTGCTGGCTCCGGTCCTCGGGCTGGACCTGCGGGACGTCCTCGTCGACGACGACCCGCACGGTGTCGTGCACCGCACGGACGTCACCCAGCCGGCCCTGGCCCTGTACGAGGTGGCGCTCGGCCGGCTGCTGCTGTCGTGGGGCGTCCGCCCGGCGGCGATGATCGGCCACTCGGTCGGTGAGTTCCCGGCCGCCGCGCTCGCCGGTGAGCTGGCCGACGACGACATGCTGCGCCTGGTCGCCACCCGGGGCCGGCTCATGCAGGACGCCCCGGAGGGTCACCTGTTGGTCGTGCTGGCCGGGCCGCACACCGTGGAGGAACACCTCACCGGCCTGGACGACCTCGACATCGCCGCCCGCAACGCGCCGGAGGTCACCGTCGTGGCCGGGCCGCCGGCCCCCCTCGCCGCGTTCCGCGAACGCCTGGACGCGGCCGGCGTGCCCTGCCGGGCGTTGCCCGCGCAGCGCGCCTTCCACACCCGGATGATGGCCGACGCGGCCCGGCTGCTCGGCGTCGAGGCCGACCGGGTGCCCCATCGACCCCGCACGGTCCCCGTCGTCAGCAGCGTCGACGGCGCGCTGCTCGACACCGGCCAGGCGCGCGCCGAGGGCTACTGGGCGGCACAGTTGCGCAGCCCGGTGCGCTACCACGACGCCCTGCTGACCGCGCTGGAGCTACCCGACCCGGTGCTCGTCGAGGTCGGCCCCGGCACCGCGCTGACCGGCATGGCACGGCAGACGCCGCAGGGACGGGGGGTGCCCGGGTTCGCCGTGCAGCCGCGACCGGCGCCGCGGGCCGACGCCGCCGACGTCCTCGCCGGGCTCGGTGGACTGTGGACGGCCGGGGTGACTGTGGACTGGGCGGCGGTGCGCGGCGACACCCCGGCACGGCGGGTGGCGCTGCCGACGTACCCGTTCGCCCGTACCCGGCACTGGCTGGAGGCGACACCACCCCCGGCCCCGGACACCGTCGAACCGTCACCGTCTCCCGCGGCTACCGGCGAGAGCACGGTGGTGGACGAGATCGTGGAGCTGTGGGGTCGGCTGCTCGGCTCGCCCGACATCGGGCCGGACACCGACTTCTTCACCGTCGGCGGTGAGTCCCTGCTGTTCATCCGCATGGTCAACCAGGTGCAGCGCCGCTTCGCCGTCCGCATCCCGATGGAGAAACTGTCCGCGCGACCCACCCCGCGCGCCCTGGCCGAGCTGGTGACGGCATGACCGACCACGCCGACCTGGCCCACGCGGCAGCGGTGGCGGCTGTGCTCGCCCACCGCCTCTCCGGCGCGACGTCGGTGACGGTGCGCGGCCCGCACGGCGACCACACGCTGCGCGTGCACCCGGACACCACACCGACCGAGGTACGCGCGCAGACGCCGACACCGTCACCCGAGCTGTCCCCGGTGGACGTGGTGCTGGTGACACCCGGCCCACCGGGCGGGGCGGCGGGAACGGTGGGTGCGGTGCCGGTCTGGCTCGCCGGCGATTACTGTCATCCCACCCACCTCCAGGAACGACTGGACACCCTGAGCGGATGGCTCACCGCCCACCCCGACCGCCCGGTGCGCGAGGCGGTGCTGGTCGGTCCCCGGGAGCGGGTCACGCTGCTCGGCTTCAACCCCGCGCCGACCCCGGCCCCCCGGACACCCGTGCACGAGGCGATCTGCCGGCAGGCGGAGCGCACCCCGGACGCCGTCGCGCTGCGCGGCGGGGGACGCGACCGCAGCTACCGGGATCTGCTCGACGAGGCGGCGGCGCTGGCCGGGCGACTGCGCGCCGAGGGTGTGGGCTCCGGCTCGGTCGTCGCCCTGTGCACCGAGCGGAGCCCGGAGATGGTCGTCGCGGTGCTCGGTGTCCTGCTGGCCGGAGCGGCGTACCTGCCACTGGACCCGTCGCACCCGAGGGCCCGGCTGGACCTGATGCTCACCACCGCCGACGCCGCGCTGGCGCTCGCCGACGAGGACGGACGGGCCGCGCTCGGCACCGGCGGAGCCCCGGCCGTTCCGGTGCGACCACTGGCCGGCGCCGACCTGCCCGCCTCGCCCGTCGACTGGCGTGGCTACCGCGCGCCGGAGGAGGTGGTGGACGGGCTGTCGTACGTCATCTTCACCTCCGGGTCGACCGGGGCGCCGAAGGGTGTGCAGATGACCCATCTGTCGCTGGCCAACCGGCTGGCGTGGATGCAGGAGGAGTACCGCATCGGGCCCGGCGACGTCGTGCTGCAGAAGACGCCGTACACCTTCGACGTGTCGGTGTGGGAACTGCTCTGGGCCTTCCTGGCCGGCGCGACGCTGGTCACGGCCGAAGCCCAGGCGCACCGCGACCCGCAGGAGATGGCCGCCGTCATCGCCCGGGAGGCGGTGACCACTGTGCACTTCGTGCCGTCGATGCTCGCCCTGTTCGTCGAGGAGCCCGGGGTCGCCGCGTGCACAGCCCTGCGCCGCGTGATCTGTAGCGGGGAGGCCCTGCCGCCGAAGCTCGTCAACAAGCTCACCACCACCCTGCCGACGGTGCGGGTGGACAACCTGTACGGCCCCACCGAAGCCGCCATCGACGTCACCGCCTGGCCGTGCCGCCGACCCGAACCGGACCCCACCGTCCCGATCGGCAGGCCGATCACCAACGTCACGGCATACGTGCTGGACGACGACGGTGCGCTCGCCCCACTGGGCGTATCCGGGGAACTGGTGGTCGGCGGCGACTGCCTGGCCCGGGGGTACGCCGGACGGCCCGACCTGACCGCCGAGCGGTTCGGCACCGTGCACGTCGCCGGGCGTCCCCAGCGGGTCTACCGCACCGGCGACCTGGCCTGGTGGTCACCGCAGGGGCACCTGAACTACGGCGGGCGCATCGACACGCAGGTGAAGATCCGTGGGCAGCGGGTGGAACTCGGCGAGATCGAGTCGGTGCTGAACAGTCACCCGCTCGTCGCGAACAGCGTGGTGCTGCTCCGCGACGACCTGGGTACGGCCCCGACCCTGGTGGCGTACGTGGTGACCGAGCGGCACGCCGACGTCGGCGACGTGAGCGAGGCGGCGCTGCGGGCGTTCCTGGCCGAGCAGCTTCCCGACCACATGGTGCCGCTGCGCCACGTGGTGCTGCCCGAGTTGCCCGCCACCGCCAACGGCAAGGTCGACCGCAGGGCTCTGCCCGCCCCGCCGGCCCGGGTTCGCCGGGCGGTACGGGTCGGGTCACCCTCGGCGTAGCGCGTCGGGAGCGGAGGGGTCCGCGACGGGTCCGAGGGGATGTGCCGACGCGCTGCTCCACGGCCGGTGCGACCTGGACCGCGAGGAAGGAACTTTCCGGCTGGCCAATCAAGCGGCGTCCCGCTCATGTCGTGACGACGGACGGGCCAGCCGGCTGGTGTGGGGCGGACGGGGAGCAGGTTGCGCTCTGCGAAGACCTTCTTGGCGACGAGCGTGGCGTTGACGGCCCGCGGCACGCCGCAGTAGACCACCGCCCGCAGCAGCGCCTCGACGATCTCTGACGGTGTCAGGCCCGCGTTGAGCGCGCCGTTGACGGCGGCCTCAGGTCTCCTCCCCCGGGAGAAGCGGGTGAAGATCATGAACGTGGGACCTGCCTCTGTTCTACGTGATGTGCTGATCCTCGGCCAGTTCGAGACCGTCCCGGCGGACGTTGATGAGGTCTGCGCCGGTCTCGTGTTGCGGTTCTGGCGGAGCAGACTGACGGCCCTGGCATTCCCGTGGCACCAACTGCGCCGTCATACAGCTGACGGCAGGGGCTTCCGGCATCCGTCTGAAGGGCGATTTCGCGGCCCTGCTGACGCAACCGGCGGACGCGGCACGCCTACTGCGCCACGACCCGGACGACCGCGCAGCCCTCGACGAGTGACGAGACATCGTTCAGCAGGCCGTGTTGTGCTTCGGCAGGTGCCCGTGCACCAGGTACGCGGTGACCATGCCAGTCAGGCAGGTGTTGGCCTGCCCGCTGAGCAGAGGCACGTGTGTCTGCCTGTCGACGGTGACCAGCCGTGAGCCGGTGATGGACCGGGCGGTCGCGATCGAGTTGGCCAGCGGCACCGAGGCGTCGCGCAGTGCGGCGACGACGAGCGCCGCCGGCGCCCGGTTGCTGGCAAGCGGCGGGGTGTTGTCCTGGCTGACCGACCAGAAGGCGCAGGGGTTGAGGTTGGCGATCGACGGGCCGAAGACGGGATAGCGGGTGCCAAGGCGAGCCAGGTCGTCGCGGTAGGTAGCCAGGTCGCGCGGCCACACGTTGTCGCCGCAGCGGAAGGCCATGTTGACCGCGGTGTGGTTGTCCGCCGGCACGCCCGGGGTTCCGGGCAGGGGCGCGGGTCGCGGATTGAGGGGGATCGGTGGCGGGGTGCGGGCGAGGATGGCGGCCAGGTTGGTCGCGACCACCGGCCACAGGTGCTCGAAGTACGTCGCGATGACCGTCAGGGAGCCCAACTCGCCGGTGGTCCAGGCGTGATCCCCGGCCACGATCGGCTCTATCGCCGCCTCAGCGAAAGCCCTGCTCAGGGTTTCCGCGACCGCGGCCGGCGTGGCACCGAGCCCGAACGCCGCGCTGTTGTCGGCAACGTACCCGGTGAAGGCGGCGTAGTTCTCCTCGAAGGCAGGAAGACGCCTCAGTTCATAGGGGCGCCAGGCGAGGTCGTAGTTGACCGGGCTGTCCAGCACAAACCGCTCCACCCGGTGCGGGAAGAGCGTGCCGTACGCGACGCCGAGCATCGCCGCGTACGAGCCCCCGAGGAAGGAGAGCTTCCGCTCGCCCAGGCGTGCCCGGATGACGTCCATGTCACGGGCGGCCTGTGCGGTCGTGGCGAACGGCAGCGCCCAGCCTGCGTGCCGGGCGCAGGCGCGGGCGTATTCGCGGGCCTCGGCGGCGGTGTCCTTCAGAGACTGATAGGTCGCGGTGCGCACCCAGTAGCCGCCCGGCTCCTCCTCCGGCTGGCCACAGGTGATCGGAGTGCTGCGTTCGACGAAGCGCATGTCGAACCCGACGATGTCGTACCGCCCGAGCACCGCCGGGTCGACGGTGGCGGCGAGATTCAGCGGCTCCGGGACACCGGCGCCACCCGGCCCGCCGCCCGTGGTGAACAGCACCCCCCGGCGAAGCGCCGGGTCGGTCGCGGGGAGCCGGGAGACCATGATGTCGATCGTCGGGCCGGATGGCCGCGCGTGGTCGAGCGGCACCTGGACTGTGGCGCAACGCAGACGGGTATCAGCAACACCTGGGCAGGCCCGCCACGCGAGGGTCGCCCCGCTGGCCGCCGAGGCTGGGGCGATGGCCATGGTAAGACAAGCGACAACGAGAGCTGCCATCGCGCGCATTGACGTCCCCCGACCATCGAATCATGTCTGTCTATGCCGTACACGCTAGGGCGCAGTTCCCCACACCGCAACGTGGCGCTTGGGCACCGGCGACACCATCGAAGCCCATCGAGGAAGCCTTGGACAGCGAGACTGTTACCCGCGCCATCGTCGTCTGGACCGGATGGGGACGAACGGCGTGGCCCGACCGTGATGAGGCGGCGCTCGTGGCCGAGTTCGGAGCTGAGCTCGCCCTCGGCGTCCTCGCAGAAGTCCGCCGGCTGGAGGACAGGTTCTACTCGTCCGAAGCAAGCAAGGTCGCCCCTGACCTGACAGCGATGGGAGAGCAGGCTGCCGCCGAGTTCCGTGAGACGCACCCCGAGATCGGAGAAGAGGCTGTGCAAGCCCTCGCCTGGAGTTACACGTTCGACTTCAAGTAGAGCCGGCCGCGTCGGCTCAGCGGGCAGCCCGTGGGTTGTTCGCCATCACTCCGTCCACGTCGGTCCACCAACGCCGCCGGCGCGATGGATCGAGGCTGTCGGTCGTCACTCTCATGATCACGACGATGTCGGCTGCTACCTCCCGACTTCGCCCTCGTCCCAGGCTTGGGCACGACGCTCGGGCCGACGCTGACCGCGCCGCAGCCGCTCATGCCGCTGAGAGGTCGCCAACGGACGACCCTTGCCGTCGGACTCCGGGGTCTGAACACTTTTCCGGCTGATCGGCAATGTCAGGGTGGAGCGCGGACTTTGCCGAGGAGGGCCATGGCTTCGGATGCGGATTTGATAGGCCGGTCGTTGGATGGCGATGTCGACGCCTTCGTAGAGGTGGTCGAGCGTCATGAGGCCGCCGTCGGTTCGTACCTCGTACGCCGGGCCGGGCGGGATGCGGCTGAGGACCTCCTCGGCGAGGTGTGGGTTGCGGCGTTCGAGTCGCGGCGATCGTACGACCGGTCGTACAACGATGCGCGGCCGTGGCTGTACGGGGTGGCACTGAATCGCTTGCGGCGCTACTGGCGGTCCCGGCCGGCCGAGGACCTGGTCGCCGACGTGCCGGACGTGGCTACTGGGTGGGATGCGTGGTCGGCGGTGGACCTCGGCGTGGACGCCCGGGCGGTACTCCGGTCGGCCCTGACGCGGCTCAAACCCGAAGAGCGGGAGGTCCTGAGGCTCGTCGCCTGGGAGGACCTGACCGCAGCCGACGCCGCGCGGGCACTCGGCATACCGGCCGGCACCGCGCGGCGGCTGCTGAGCCAGGCCAGGACGGCACTGCGTGACGCTCCGGGGGTGTCCGCGCTTCTGAAGGACCGCAACAGCGCGAAGGAGAGACACCGATGACCGACGAGCTTGATCTGGTCGGTGCGTTGGGCAGCGCTGAACCACTACGCCCGGAGGCGTATCAGCGGGCGAGGGCGGTGCTGCGGGCGGCTATGGCCGACCCGGAAACCGCGCGGCTGTCGGGCGCGATATCGGCGGAGGACACGACTATGGAGGCGACGTCAACAATGGAAACGACGACTACCACGCGGGACCGCGACTCCAGCCCGGCGCTTCGGCGCCGCCGAGGGATGGGTGTAGCGCGCCGATGGGGCATTGGCGCCGGGGTGGGGGTCGCCGCCGCGGCGGCAGTCGTCGCCGTGGTGCTCAACTCGTCGGCGACCGGGGGCATGGAGGCCACCAGGGATGCGTCAGCCGCCCCCTCGGCTTCGACCAGCGTCGACGGGTCGGCCGAGCGCGCGCCGCTGATGACCCTGGCCGGGTCCATCAAGACGGTCACCCCGGCTGCGGGCGACGCGTGGCTGGTGAAGGCGACGCAGGTCCACGGCACCAAGACCATGCAGGTCGTCTACACGTTGTACACCGACGGTCACGCGATCTACACGGGCAACAGCGTGAAGGACATCAAGCGCGCGATCGCCCGTCACCAGGACCAGATGACGGACGGCGGCTACGCTCCGCTCCTCAAGGCAGCCGTCGCCGCAGCGGACAGCAGCCCGGCCGACGGCCGGACCCAGATGCTCACGGCAGCCAAGGATCCACTGGTCGGCCTCGACCCCGTGGCGCAGAAGGCGGTGTGGGACAAGCAGCAGGCGGACGCCCAGGTGATCATCAAGCAGAAGGGCGGCAACGTCGCGCCGAAGCCGTACAGCCCTCAGGCCGTTGAGCGGCACTTCGACAACGCGCTGTGGACGTACAGCACCCAGGCGCTGTCCGCCGGCAACGGCAACACGCAGGTCCGGGCCGGTGTTCTGCGTCTGCTGTCCACCATCTCGGCGGTCAGCGTCAAGGACTCGACCACCCACGGCAAGGCCACGCTGACGATCACCGCCGGGCCCGAGGTGTTCGGCGGCGAGGGCAGCGAGGTGCTGACCGTCGACGCCACGACCGGCATGCTGGTCAAGGACGTCTCCATTGTGCCGGGTCTTGCCGCGGCCTCCACGACGTACGAATCCTCCCGCGTGACGAAGACCGACCTGTAGGTCCCACGCACCAGCAGTCCGGCGGACGGGCGTAACGCGCCCGGCGTTCGATGACGGTGCGGGCCGCCCAGCGGCGGCCCGCACCGTCGTTTCGTCGTTCGCGCGGCCCGTGCCTGACTGCCATGATCGGCGCGTGACGTACATCGCGGACCTGGCGCCTATGACTACTACCCGGGCGCCCCGGATGCCGTCGCCATCGGATGGCTGGATTCGAGCATGCCCTCTCCCACAGGAGCCGGCCCGCGAGACGTGCGAGCTCGCTTGGCGAGGTTCGGCGCTCAACCGGTACGGCTCATGCGTGGCGCTTCCCGTGCGCAGTCAGGCGCTCTTGTGGCTCTCGAAGGAGGAATTGACGCGTTGCTGTAGGCGGTCGGATTGAGCTACTGATCCTCCGCTCACACCGAGGCCGCGTCGAGCAGCATGGTAGAAGCGGTCGCGTCCCGTGTTGACCTGCTGGATGAGTTCTGGCAGGGATTCGGGGACTTCCTCTACGCCACGGGCTCGGTGCTCGAGCCTCCATACAGCCTCTCGCCACTCCTGCGCTGCGGCGACGGTAGTGGCGTCCCCGAGTAACAGGAGCTTTTCCCATACGAGGGTGTGCCTGATGTCGGCGTCGGCGAGTTGAGGTAGCGCTCGGTCCTTGTCCAGCCCCGAGCGGTACCTGTCACCTGCAGCCGTGGCTAGAACCTTCAGCGATACCGTCTGGATCTCCTTGAGTACCTGCGAGAACTCGCTGTATGCCTCTAGTCGTCGTTCGTCCCATCGCACGACCTGACCGCGCTTCCACTGACTCCTGGTGGACAAGAAGGTTGCCAAGCCGGTAGCCAAGGCCCCGACGACGACGCCCAGCAACGCCGGCAGCTGTGAGACGAACCCGTCCATCGGTTCGAGGATGTCAAAGCGCGGCAACCTCTGACCGGTGGCAGATTCACCGTCAACCACGTCCGCCACGCCGCCTGGCCCGCCCCGCAGGCGAGTCGGGATGGCCGGCGGACGGGATGCGCGAGCCACCGAACAACGCGGGCCCGAACCACGCCGAACAGCACCGGCTCGTCCGCCGCAGCGCGGCGTACCTCAATGGGTCAGTCGGTCCTGGTGGCGAAGGGGCCGCCGTCGCCGAACGCGAGCCGCGCGAAGTTGTCGGCGATACGGCGATGTCCGGCCGGGTCGGGGTGCACCTCGTCGGGAAGCGGCAGTTCGGCGTAGTCCGCCTCGCCGTACAGGTCGCGTCCGTCGAGGTAGTGCAGGTTCGGGTCATCGGCCGAGCGCTGTTCGACGATCCGGGCGAGTTCGTCGCGGATGACGTTGAGGGTCAGCCGCCCGGCGCTGCGCTCGGCCGGATCGCCGGTGGCCTTGAACCGCGGAGTCCCGCCCTCGAAGTCCGGGACGAGAGGGCCGGGCGTGTCCTCCTGAACCGGGCACAGGATGGCGGACACGACCAGCAGTGGTGTGGTCGGGTGTCCTTCGCGGACGGTGTCGAGGAAGCCGTGGACCGCAGGGGTGAAGGCGCGTAGACGCATCACGTCGCTGTTGACGATGTTGATGCCGATCTTGACACTGATCAGGTCCGCAGGGATGTCCCGCATGGCGCGGGCGGTGAACGGGTCGAGCAGCGCGCTTCCGCCGAACCCCAGGTTGACCAGCTCCACGCCGCCCTCGGCCGCGGCCAGGGCAGGCCAGATGGCGGTGGGATGACCCGCGTTCGAGCCGTGGCTGATGGAACTGCCGTGATGCAACCACGTCCTGCGTTCACTGGGCGGGGTGTGCTCGACGGGCGCGTCGGTGCGCAGGGCGATCAACTCGGTGATCTCCGTGTGCGGAAGCCAGATCTCGATGTCGTTCTCACCCTCCGGCAGACCCGCGAAGCGGGCCGTGCCGGACGGCCCTTCGGCCAGCACAGAGGTTTGGGTGAACATGTTGGTAACGGTCCGGACGTTGCCTTCGGGCACCGAGGCCTGTGCAGCCAGGCGACCGTTGATCAGTAGGTCGTAGACGCCGTCCGGTGGGGGCGGGAAGCCTTGGTAGACCCGCTTGGTGGGCAGCGTGTCCAGTTCGATGGTGGTGGCCCGGGTACGGAAAGCCAGCCGCACGCCGGAGGGCTGGGCCTCGGCCATGGCCAGTTGGTCGTCGGGGATCTGCTGGCGCGCCCGGGCGGTCAGCCGATGCGGCAGGAGACCACGCGCGGTCGATTCCAGATCGACAAAGCCGCGCAGGAGACCCGCGGTGATCGGGGTGGTGATCCACTGGTGTTCGGTGGGCATTGCCTCAAGCCTCTCGATCGAGATGCCGGTGTCCATCGGCGCTCGGCGCTGCGAACCGCTGGCGGTGGTGCGGCCGTCGTCGGGTCAGCGCGTGCTGTGGGTACGCAACACCGCGTCGAGCGAATCCACGATCCATTCCCAGGATTCCAGCGCGTGGGGAGTGCTGTGTTCGAAACCACCGGCTAGTTCCAAGCTGACGTAGCCGTGGAAGACGCTGCCCAGCATCCGGACCGCGTGGGTCGCGTCGGGCTCGTCCAACCCGTAGCCCCGCAAGATCGCGCGGGCCATCTGCGCGTGCCGGACGCCGGCACTGGCGGCCGCCGTTTCCGGATCGAGCCGGAGCCGGGCGGCGGTGTAGCGGCCGGGGTGCTCCCTGGCGTAGTCGCGGTAGGCGTCGGCGAACGCGGCCAGAGCGTCCCTGCCGGCCCGACCGGCGACGGCATCGGCGACGCGGTCGGCGAGTTCCTCCAGCGCGAACAGCGCGATGCGGGTCCTGAGGTCCTGTGAGTTCTTCAGGTGCGAGTACAGGCTCGGGACCTTGACGTCGAACCGCCGCGCGAGCGCCGAGACGGTGACCTGGTCGAAGCCGACCTCGTCGGCCAGTTCCGCCCCCGCTCGGGCCAGACGCTCCGGCGTCAGTCCTGGTCTGTCCATCACGCCCCCTTCCTGCCTACAACCATTATGCTTTTGTCTAAAGGTATTAGGCAAATCCGGCAGCGAGGTTCACCGCCGCCGGCGGCGGTGTGTGCGGGCGGGGGGAGAACGTTCGGTCTTGACGATGCGGAGCTGGGCTGTCATGCTGGACGAGACAGAACGATCGGTCTCCCCAGCCCCTCCGCTGAAAGGGTCACCCGTGACCACCATTGCTGCTTCACCCGGTATTTCCCAGACGGCCTCCGCGCTGCGGCGGCTGTACTTCGTCCGCTTCGCATTCGCCATCGTCTGGGCCGGCGTGACGATCGCCACCGCCAAGGAGATCGGTCCGCTCGCGGTCGCGCTGTTCGTGCTCTACCCGCTGTTCGACGTGGGCGCCGCCATCTACGACCTCCGTTCCACGCGGACCACCGGCTCGCCGAGCCTGCTGTACGTGAACATCGCGGTAAGCCTGCTCGCTGCCGTCGGTGTGGGTGCCGCCAGCTCGTCCGGCATCCCCGCCGTCCTGCGTGTCTGGGGCGCCTGGGCGGTGGTGGCTGGTCTGGTGCAGTTGGTCGTGGGTGTCACCCGTCGGAAGATGGGCGGGCAGTGGCCGATGATCATCAGTGGCGGCATCTCGGTTCTGGCCGGTGGGTCCTTCATCGCCAGCGCTTCCGCGGCCGACCCGTCGCTGACCAACGCCGCCGGCTACGCCATCCCCGGCGCCATCTTCTTCCTCATCGCGGCTATCCGCCTCGGCCGTACCGCGAAGGGCAACTGACATGACGACCATCGAGTACGACGTCGTCGTGATCGGTGCCGGTCCGGTCGGGGAGAACGTGGCCGATCGGGTCGTGCGGGGCGGGCTGACCGCCGCGATCGTCGAGCGGGAGTTGGTCGGCGGTGAGTGCTCGTACTGGGCCTGCATGCCGACCAAGGCGTTGCTGCGCAGCGCGTCCGCGTTGCGCGCGGCTCGTCACCTGCCGGGTGCGCGGGAGGCGGTGACGGGAGACCTGGACGCGGCTGCGGTGCTGGGCCGGCGGGACTCCTTCGCGTCGCATTGGCAGGACGACGGTCAGGTGTCCTGGCTGGAGTCGGCTGGCATCGCCCTGCACCGCGGTCAGGGGCGGATCAGTTCCGCCCGCGTTGTCGAGGTGACCGGCGTCGACGGTGTCACGACGACGCTGACCGCGCGGCACGCCGTGGTCGTCGCGACCGGCAGCAGCGCCCTGTTGCCGGATATCCCGGGGCTGCGCGAGTCGACGCCGTGGTCCAGCCGCGAGGCCGCTTCGGCCAGTTCGGTTCCCCGTCGGCTCGCCATCATCGGTGGTGGCGTGGTGGCGGCCGAGATGGCGACCGCGTTCGCCGCCCTGGGGTCCGCGGTGACGGTGCTGGCCCGCGATGGTGTGTTGCCGTCGGCGGAGCCGTTCGCCGGTGAACTGGTAACGGAGTCGTTGCGCGAGGCCGGTGTTTCCGTACGCCTCGGCGCGGAGGCCGTCGCCGTCAACCGCGACGACAGCGGTGCCGTCCACATCCAGACCGCCTCCGGCGAGCGGGTCGAGGCTGACGAGGTGCTGGTCGCGGTCGGTCGTACACCCAACACTCAGGACATCGGCCTCGACCGCGTCGGGCTCGCGCCCGGCGCGTGGCTGGCGGTCGACGACACCCTGCGCGTCGTCGGTGGCGGCGAGTGGCTCTATGCGGCGGGCGATGTGAACCGGCGGGTGCTGCTGACCCATCAGGGCAAGTACCAGGCGCGGGCGGTCGGCGACGTGATCGTGGCCCGGGCGAAGGGTGAGGAGGTCCAGGACGAGCGGTGGGGCCGGCACGTGGCGACGGCCGACGAACGTGCGGTGCCGCAGGTGGTCTTCACCGACCCGGAGATCGCGTCGGTGGGCCTGACCGCGGCTGCGGCCGAGGCGGCTGGGCTGCGGATCCGGGTCGTGGACTACGACCTCGGGGCCGTCGCCGGAGCTTCCCTGCACGCCGATGGCTACCGGGGGCACGCCCGCATGGTCGTCGACGAGGACCGGAAGGTGATCGTGGGCTTTGCTCTCGCGGGCCCGGACGTCGCGGAACTGATCCACGCCGCGACCATCGCCATCGTCGGCGAGGTCCCGCTGGACCGGCTGTGGCACGCGGTTCCGGCCTACCCGACCGTCAGTGAGGTGTGGCTGCGGCTGTTGGAGACCTACGGCCGCTGAATTCAGGCCTGCGTCGTTAGTTCTGCCCGATATGACACGAACACTCTGTCCACTTCGAGGAGAGTCCCATGCCCACCAAGATCACCATTGTCATCGACAACCCGGCGAACCCCGACGACTTCGAGCGGGCCTACGCGGACGTCAAGGCTGCCGCAGCGAAGTTCCCGAAGCTGCGGCGACTCGAGTCCGCGAAGGTGTGGCCGAAGGAGGATGGCACCGCTACCCCTGCGTACCGGACGCTCGACCTCTACTTCGACAGCTACGAAGACGCCTCCGCGGCAGTTGCGACCCCCGTCGCCGCTGATGTCTTCGGCACCCTCGTGGGGACACAGGTCACGTTCAAGGGGCTGTTCTCGGACATCGAGCAGGCCTGAGGATCGCAAGCTCCCGGCGGGCGTAGGCGGAAACGACGCCGACGCCCGTCGGGAGGCTCCCGCTGACCCGGTTGGCACCGGCCTCAGTGCGACTCCGGCAGCGGGAGCATGGCCAGGGGCACGTGGTGCTGCCCCGCGTGGATGTCGCGGTCGCGCAGGCTGCCCTGCGCCACGGGGCGCGGGAACGAAATCTTGACGACGTTCAGCGCCGGTATCCGGAAGATGCGGATGGCGTCAGCCGGTACGCCGTAGAGGCGGGCGATCAGCGGCGTGTCCAGGAAGCCCGGGTCGGCTACCAGGGCGTACCCGGCGGTGTCGCGCATGAACAGCTCCATCGTCACCCAGAACGGGCCGGCGTTCTTCGACCGAACCTCCAGCGCGAGGTCGGCGACGGTGCGGGGCTGGGCGTTATCGGACATCGCTGTCCTCCGGGAGGTGGATGCGGAAGAGGCTGGTGGGCGAGTCCACGTCGACGACGTGGTTGAGGACGAACTCGTACGCCGCCCCGCGCTCGGTCTCGGCGGGGGAGTAGGGGAACGCGAGGCTGGGCAGGTAGTCCATGTCGGGCGTGGGCAGGTGCAGCATGAGCGGATTGGCGATCTTCGCGACGGCGGTGGCCGTCTGCTGATCCGCGGCGCTGACCAGGAGCATCACGCCGACCTCGCGGGGTGTCCGGGTGTCCGGGTCCTTCGCCTCCAGCACGGCGTCGTAGCCGTACAGGCGGATGTCGAAGGCGTAGTCGTCGGTGCTGAGCCCGAGCGTCTGGGCGACCCGATCCGTCGTGACCCGGCGCAGCAGCTGTGCCCAGGTGGTGATCTGGCCGAGGATGTGCGGGTCGCGGATGGCGGTGAACGACATCGTCTCGTAACCGGTGATCCGCGCCCCTTCGAGCTTGTTCGTGTACGGGGCCGGCTCGAACCGGGAGCCCTCCACCCGTACCCGCCGCTCGTCCAGGGCCCGGTAGGTGGCGTCGGCGACCATCAGCGTGCCGGCCGGTTCCCGCATCGAGAACGGGTCGGCGGTCTCGTAGAGCATGTGCGCCGCGACCGAGGTGGGCGTGCAGGCGACGGCCGGGTCGAGTGGCTCGATGGTGAAGCCGGTGGCGTCGATGGTGGCGAAGACCCCGCTGGAGCGCGGGTTCGTGGTGCACTGGGCGCCGCACTCGATGATCTTGGCGGCGTGCCAGGTCGGGCCGGCCGGCATGCCGGCCATCAGCGGGAAGGCGGCGGCCACTGCGGTGTCGGTGGCGCGCCCGGCCAGCACCACGTCGGCTCCGCCGGCCAGCGCCTCGGCGATCGGCTCATGGCCCATCATCGCGACGATGTGCTCGCAGCTGTCCACCGTCGCGGGGGCGAGGTCGCCGGCCGGCGGGAGCGGGTGGATCCGGCCCTTGTCGAGATGGTCCTTGAGGTCGGCGGCCCGCTGCTCGCTGTAGATGGTGGCGACCCGCAGGTCCAGCCCTTCGTCGGCCAGGATGCCGCGGGTGATCCCGGCGACCCAGTCCACGCCGGAGTCGGTGCCGCTGGTACCGCACGAGCCGACGATCAGCGGAATGCGCGCCTTCGCCGCCGCCCGGAGCAGTAGGCGCAGGTCGCGGGCCACGGCCGCGGCGGTGGTCTTGGCCGTTCCGGTGCCCAGATAGTACGGGCCGGAGTCGGTGGACCCTCCGTCCACGGCGATGACGTCGGCACCGAGTTCCAGTCCCCGGTCGACGATCTCGGGCGGGAATCCCGAGCCGAGCATGCCGGAGGGCACGAGAATGCGTACGCGGTCGCGGGTCACGGTTTCCTCATTTCGCGGGTACGAGCCGGTCATCCGACGGTGGTGGCCACGGCGCGGCCGGCCTGCCGGCCGGAGAAGAGGCAGCCGCCCAGGAAGGTGCCTTCCAGCGCGCGGTAGCCGTGCATGCCGCCACCACCGAACCCGCTGGCCTCGCCGGCGGCGTAGAGCCCGGGCACCGGCTGGCCGGCGTCGTCCAGCACCCGACCGTCGAGGTCGGTGTGCAGGCCGCCCAGGGTCTTGCGGGTGAGCACATGCAGGCGCACGGCGATCAGCGGCCCGGCCTTCGGGTCGAGGATCCGGTGCGGCGCCGCGGTCCGCATGAGCCGGTCGCCCCGGTAGTTTCGGAAGTTGCGGATGGCGGCGATCTGCATGTCCTTGGTGAAGCTGTTGGCCAGTTCCCGGTCGCGTGCCTCGATCGTGCGCTGGATGTCGAGCGGGTCCAGCAGAGGCTCGTCGGTGAGCGCGTTCATGCCCCTCACCAGCTCGTCCAGCCGGTCGGCCACGACGAAGTCGGCGCCCCGCCGCTTGAACGCCTCCACCGGTGCCGGCGCGCCGGCACGCAGACGGCCGAGTACCTGCTTGACGCTGCGACCGGTCAGGTCCGGGTTCTGCTCGGAGCCGGAGAGCGCGAACTCCTTCTCGATGATCTTCTGGGTGAGAACGAACCAGCTGTGGTCGTGGCCAGTGGTACGCAGGTGGGCGAGCGTGCCGAGGGTGTCGAATCCGGGATAGAGCGGCACCGGCAGCCGTCGTCCGCGCGCGTCGAGCCAGACGGAGGACGGCCCGGGCAGGATCCGGATGCCGTGCGCGTCCCAGATCGGGTCCCAGTTCTGGATGCCCTCGACGTAGTGCCACATCCGATCGGGGTTGATCACGGCGCCGCCGGCGTCCTGCGTGATGGTCAGCATGCGACCGTCCACATGGGCGGGAACGCCGCTGATCATGTGGGTGGGCGGGGTGCCGAGCCGTGCCGGCCAGTTGCGGCGGACCAGGTCGTGGTTGCCGCCGATGCCGCCGGAGGTGACGATGACGGCCTGCGCGGTGTAGGCGAAGTCCCCGATCGCCTCCCGCGAGCTGGCGGTGCCGCGGGCGGCGTCGCTGGGCTCCAGGACCCGGCCCGTGGCGCCCACCACCGCGCCGTCGCTGACGGTCAGCGCGTCGACCCGGTGCCGGAAGGCGAACCGGACGAGGCCGCGTCCGGCGGCCTCCCGCACGATCGCGATAAAGGGTTCGAGCAGGCCAGGTCCGGTACCCCAGGTGACGTGGAAGCGGGGCACGGAGTTGCCGTGTCCGGTGGCGTCGTAGCCCCCGCGTTCGGCCCAGCCGACGATGGGGAACATCTTGACGCCGAGGCCCCGCAGCCACGCGCGTTTCTCGCCGGCGGCGAAGTCGACGTACGCCTCGGCCCAGCGCTGTGGCCACGCGTCCTCGGGGCGGTCGAAACCGGCGCTGCCCTGCCAGTCCTGCCAGGCGAGTTCGGTCGAGTCGCGGATGCCCATCCGGCGCTGCTCGGGGGAGTCGACCAGGAACAGCCCGCCGAACGACCAGAACGCCTGACCGCCGAGGCTCTGCTCGGGCTCCTGGTCCAGCAGCAGGACGGATCGGCCGGCGGTGACGAGTTCGGCGGTGGCCACCAGTCCGGCGAGGCCTGCGCCGATCACCATCACGTCCGCGTCCGCTGTCCTGGTGGTCATGCCGGCTCCTTCAATTCGGTGAGCGAGTGGGCGGGCCGGCCGTCGAGGGCGGCGACGAGTTCCTTGGCGCCCTCCATCCCCGCGGCCAGCCGGGCCTCGGCAGTCTGCCCGGCCATGTGCGAGTAGACAGTGATGCCGGCCACGCCGCGCAGGATGCTGTCGGCGGGCAGCGGCTCCACGTCCACCACGTCGAGGGCCGCGCCCGCCAGCCGGCCGGACCGGACCGCCTCGACCAGGGCGGCCTCGTCGACGAGCGGCCCGCGGGCGGTGTTGATCAGGTGCGCGCCCGGCTTCATCCGGGCCAACACCGCGCTGTCGATGAGATGGCGCGTGATCGGGGTCAGTGCGGTGTGGACCGACACGAAGTCGGCGTCGCGCAGCAGCTCGTCGAGCGTGCCCCGGGTGACCGGCGCGGGCAGGCCGCCGGTGCACAGCACCGTCATGCCGAAGGCGGCGGCCAGCGGAGCCACCCGCTGGGCCACCGCGCCCCGCCCGATCAGGCCGAGCGTCTTGCCGCGCAGCTCGTGGCCGTCGGTGCGGGGCCAGCCGCCGGCGGCCACCCCGGCGGCCATCGGCACCAGGGACCGGGCCTGGGCGAGCAGCAGCCCCATGGTGTACTCGGCCACCGCGTTGGCGTTGATTCCGGGCAGGTTGCTCACACTGATCCCGAGCCGACCGGCGGCGGCCACGTCGACGGAGTCGTACCCGACTCCGGTACGCACGACGGCGCGCAGGTCGGACGCCTGGCGCAGCACCTCCGCGCTCATCGGCTCGTTGGCGATCAGCGCCCCCTCCACACCGGCCAGGGCCGCGATCAGCTGCTCCGGCCGGCGTGGTCCCCGCATGGGGTCGTGGCGCGTCGTGAACCCGAGCCCGGTCAGGTAGGCGTCCACCTCGTCGCCGGGGGAGAGGTAGTCGGTGGTGATGAGGATGGTCGACATCATTCGCTTCCGGTGAGGGTGACGGCCCGATTGGCCCGGTGCGCACGTTGCAGGCGTTCGAGACGTACGACGACGAGCATGGCGAGGACGGCGAGCACGGCGATGTAGAGCAGCATCCCGTCCCAGCCGACCAGGTCGATCACCGCGCCGATCAGGGCGGGGCCGCCGAAGCCGCCCAGGTACCAGGTGACCGCGTACAGGCCGGTGTAGGCGCCGAACACCCGGCTGGACGGCGCCAGGTTCCACAGCGCCACCGCCGCGTTGATCGTGAAGGCGGCGGCGCCGGCCGAGGCCACGCAGAACGCGACGACAGTGCCGGTGGCGGTCTGCACGACGGCGCCCGCCGCCAGCGCGACGGCGAAGACGGTGATGCCCACGAGGATGATCCGCAGCCGTCCGAAGCGCTCGGCCAGCAGCGCGGCCGGATAGGCGGCGGCCACGTAGACGATGCCGCTGGGCAGGGTGAGCCCGCCCGCGTCGCCGCGGCTCAGGCCCAGCGCCTCCATGCCGTACGGGGTGATCAGCGACCGGGAGGCGAACCATGCCCCGCCGAAGAGCAGGACGGTCAGCAGCAGCAGGAGCCGGCGGCGGTCCTGGTCGGTGAACAGGCCGGCGACGATCTGCCGTAGCGGTTGGCCGACCGCGGCGGGACCGGCGGATGCCTCCTCGGCCACCGCGGCCTGGTAGGCCGGCGACCGGCTGTCGCGCACGTTGGCCAGCAGCACGAACGTGGCGGCCAGCATGATCACTGACGGGATGACGAACGCCGCCCTCGGATGCTCGTCCACCACGAGCAGGCTGATCAGCGACGCGACGATGATGGTCAGTGCGGTCGCGATCTTCACGACGGCGTTCGCCCGGCTGCGCCGTTGCGGGGGCAGGAAGTCCGGCACCAACGACTCCGCCAGCGGTCGTGTGGTGTTGGCGATCAGCGCGTAACAGAACATCACCACGACCAGCGTGGCCAGCGACGTGGTCCACGGCAGGAGGACGAAGACCAGCGCGGCCAGTGGCATGCCCACCGCGAGGTACGGGATCCGCCGCCCCCACCGGGTCCGGGTGTTGTCGGACCGGTTGCCGATCCAGGGCTGGATGAAGATTCCCAGCAGGTTGTCCATCCCCATCAGCGCGCCCACGAGCGCCGCGCTCGCCACATGCTCGCGCAGCAGGACGGGCACCTGATTGTCGTAGAAGTTCCAGGTCGACTCCTGGGCGAAGAGTGCGAGGGCTATGAAGAACGTGATCCGCCGGTTGGACACACGTCCACCTCCTTGTGTCCCGGGTCACGGTAAATTGCTGTAGCAAACGCGTCAACAGTTGCAAACAAAGTTGCTGTGTCATGCGCTAGAGTGCGGTCATGACGACAGCCGGGACGCTCGCCGATCAGGCGTACCGACAAGTTCGCACCGCCATTGCCAGCGGCGAACTCGCGCCGGGAGAGAAGGTCACCGAGCGCGGGATGGCCGAGCGGCTCGCGGTCAGCCCGACACCGGTCCGCGAGGCCCTGCGCCGGCTGGAACTCGACGGGCTGATCGAGCGGATCGGGCCGCGTACCGTGCTGGTCGCCGCCATCCGCGACGCCGCCATCGACGACCTCGCGGAGGTGGAGGTCGGCCTGCGTGGCCTCGTCGCCCGCTTCGCCGCCCGACACGCCACCGCCGAGCAGCTCGACGCGCTCGACGCCATTCTCGACCGCGCCGACGACCTGCTGATCCTCCTCAAGGAGCGGTCCACGCAGGGCGGTCCGGTCGAGCGGCACCTCACCGAACTGCTCGACACCATGCAGCAGTTCAACGACACGGTCAGCGCCTGCGCGCACAACCCGGTGCTGGTCCGGATGCTCGAGCAGAGCCGCGTGTTCTCCCGCCCGCAGCGCCGCGAGCTGCTTCTGCAACGGGTGGCGGAGGACGACACGTTCGGCCTGGAGCGATACAGCAGCCACCGCGCGCTGGTCCGGGCGCTACGGGCAGGCGACTCCGCCGCCGCGGAGCGCATCGCACTCGAGGACTCGCAGGGCGGCCTCGCGGCGCTCCGGGAGGCGCCGTGACCACCCACCGGATCGCCGTCATTCCCGGTGACGGCATCGGCAAGGAGGTCGTCCCGGCCGGCCTCGACGCGCTGCACGCCACCGCACGTCGTTTCGGCCTGACGCTCGACTTCGACACCTTCGATTTCGCCAGCGCCGACTACTGGCAGCGGCACGGCGAAATGCTGCCGCCCGACTGGGAACAGACGCTGCGTGGCTACGACGCCATCTACTTCGGCGCGGTGGGCTGGCCGGAGGTCGTACCCGACCACGTCTCGCTCTGGGGCAGCCTCCTGCGGTTCCGGCGGGTTTTCGACCAGTACGTGAACCTGCGCCCCTGCCGGCTCATGCCCGGCGTCCGCAGCCCTCTGGCGGGCCGGCTCCCCGGCGACATCGACTTCGTCGTCGTCCGGGAGAACACCGAGGGCGAATACTCCAGCGTGGGTGGACGGATCTTCGAGGGCACCGACCGGGAAACCGTCCTCCAGGAGACGATCATGACGCGCGTCGGCGTCGACCGTGTCCTGCGCTTCGCCTTCGAGCAGGCCAATCGTCGCCCGAAACGGCACCTGACGTCCGCCACCAAGAGCAACGGCATCTCCATCTCCATGCCGTACTGGGACGAGCGGGTGGCCGCGATGGGCGAACAGTTCCCCGACGTCCGCCTCGACAAGTTCCACATCGACGCGCTCGCGGCGCAGTTCGTGCTCCATCCGGAGTGGTTCGACGTGGTCGTGGCCAGCAACCTGTTCGGCGACATCCTCTCCGACCTCGGCCCGGCCTGCACCGGCACACTCGGCATCGCCCCGAGCGCCAACATCAACCCCGAGCGTGAGCACCCGAGCCTGTTCGAGCCCGTGCACGGCTCCGCACCCGACATCGCCGGCAAGGGCATCGCCAACCCGATCGGTCAGATCTGGTGCGGCTCGATGATGCTGGAGCACCTCGGCCACCCGGAGGCCGCCGCCCACCTGCTCGGCGCGGTCGAGGACGTCCTGGCGTACGGGCCCGGACAGGCGCCTCTGACCCCCGACCTGCACGGCACCGGCACAACGGCGGAGCTGGGCCGGGCGATCGCCGAGAGGGTCGGCGAACGCCCGTTCGGCGCCGCATGAGGTGGCGGCAGGTCGCCGGCACGTGCGGCTGACGTATCAGGGAGCGATGACGGCTGCGGCGACCAGGGCCACGTTCAGGAGGCCGAGTGGAACGTAGAACAGCGCGAGCGTCCGGGAGAAGGTAGCGTCCCGCCAGGTCCTGACCTGGGTGTAGGGCCGCAGGTCCATCGACATGAGTGGCACCGATGAGGTCGCCGTGATCACGTCGTCGTACAGGGCCCGGAACAGCCGCTCCTGCCAGAGGAAGTAGCCGTCGAGGAACCAGAACGCGGTGAGCGGCACGAGCCCGGCCGCAGCCAGCCACGGCTGGAATCGGGTCGTGAGGAGCGCGAGCAGCGCCGTCACGATCGTCAGCGTCCATCCCCGCATGAGGAAGGAGCTGTTTCCCAGCCGGGCCACGATCGCTTGGATGAACTCCAGGTGCTGAGCCGGTCGGCGCCGAGCACGCTCTCGCCGCCGGCGACGGCGGGCTCCCTGGTTCGAGGGATGTCGCTCATGACGGGGTGGCCGCCAGCGCCGCCACGACGTCGTAGGCGAGCGCCGGGTAGCGCGGAGAGGCCAGCGCTTCGGATGGCTGCTGTTCTCCGGGATCGTGGCGGGCATTGGCCAGCCTCCACGTGACCCTTACTTCCCTCCACAGTTAGAGCGCCACTCGTCTGCCTCGACGAGACAGCACTCGATCGCCGCTCGGTCGGCTTGACACCGCATGAGGCCAGGTGTTGACTTGCGGTTATGGGACGGGCCTCAGCAGAAAACCAAGAATCGCTTGCCCCGTCGAATATGGCTGACCGCCAGATTGTCGCTCCATGGTGGTATTACGGGATAACCGGGTTAATCGCGGGCGCTGCGATCGTGGCAAGTGCCTTTTTGCCGCAGCAGGTCGCAGGCATCTTTCTCGTCGTTGCAGCCCTCCTCGTGGGAGTGGCTAGCCGTGTCGCGGCGAAGTCCTCCGGAACTCGTCTGCCTGTTCCAGCCAGCGCTGCGGGCATCGGTTACCTGGTAGCCCTGGCGGTAGTGGTGATCGGGTCCTTGATCGTCGTGTGGACGGTGGTACGTCCTGACGGTCCTTCTTGGCTCGCGTGGATGCTTGCTGTTCTCGCCTTTGCGGTCACGCTCGGCGGGGCATGGGTGGCGAAGGCAGAGCGAGTCGCGTAAGTCCACGAACAATGCCACTTCCTGTCACGCCAGTGGGCCGCGCATTCCCACTCCACTCCGGGTGTTCGCTTGCATGACAAGTGCGGAATGCGTTTGTCGTGCACGATAGTGATGGCTGCGCCGTTGGGTAATAGGAGCGCAGGTGGGCGTGGTCGATTCTCGGCTCTGTCGCACACGCGATCGTGACTAACGGTGGCTGATGGGATCGAGCCGATGCTGAGCAGTCCCCGTGCGTGCGTGAACGATTGGAACTGAGGCCCCGTCCCGGCCACCGGGTGCTGACGAGCACGGTGCGAGGACATCACCAACGTGGCGGTTCGAGCACGCCCTTGGAAGAGGTGGCCCTCGATGCTGATGTCCTCAGCCGCCTCGTCCGCGCCCAGGTGGTCGCCAAGCTCGGCGAAGGTCCACAAGGGACCGCCGACCGCTCTGAGTTGGCTTGAGCCTGAGGCCGCGAGGGCAGGATGAAGACCCGCTGGCCGGCCCTTCGAGCACTTCGGTCACAGCGAGTCGAATTCATCGGCGTGACGACGGTTCCGAACACCAAACGACGGCGGGCCAGGCGGCCCTACGTGCGGCAGCCTGACCCACACACCGCAGGTCTGTGGTCAGAGCACTAGACCACGCACGACGTAAGAAGGCCAGCGGCGGCAAGACCGACGCCGCCCATGCCGGGCAGCTGCACCACGTTGATGTGCAGGCCCAGCTCCAGGCAACGCTCTGTCACTGCGGCGCCCAGCGCGTCGGCCGGTTGTTTCGACTCCCGGTCGCTGACCAGCTCGTCGCTGTCCCGCCTGTCACACGTCGTCGAGCGGCTGGAAAACGCGGGCTGCTCACGCGGGCCCGAATCCCCGGCGCCGGCCGGCGCACCAACGACGTGCTGACCGAGGCCGGCTACCAGGCGGTCCTGGCCGCGGCGCCGGGGCACGTCGCGGCGGTCCGGGAATACCTGATCGACCAACTCGAACCCCACGAGTTGGCGACGTTGACGCGCATCGGCACCGCGGTCGCGGCCGCCATCGACCGCCCCACGGCACCACCCGAGGCACCCGCGCCGCAGCCGTAGGGGTCGGGGCTCACCGCATCGGGTGGCGCTTGGCGAATTCCCACACGATTTCGCTGGCGTCGGGGCCGGCGTGATCGGTGTAGCGGCCGTCGCCGTCGGGGCCCGGCCACGCGTGCCCCATGTCCTGGACGCGGTACGCCTCGACGATCGAGGAACCGTCCGGCGCCGTGACCGTCGAATGCGTGTACGCGTGCCGACCCCCGCCCGCCGGCACGGACACGGTCTCCTCGGTCGGCTGGAGGCTGCCGTTGGGTAGCCCGTCGTCGACGAGGTCGCCCACCGCGGTCCACTGTTCGACGAGGCGGGTGGCGACCAGGGGCGGCACGACGTCGTCCCGTTCGCCCTGGATGACCAGCATCGGCACCCGGCGGGCGCGATCGCCCATCTGGGCCCAGGCCTGGCGTGCCGTGTCCAGCGGTGGCGTCGAGCCCGGGTCGTTCGGGTCGACCTGGTTGAGTCCGTACTCGCCGCCGGCGACCGAGGTCACCGTGGCGAAGACGTCGGGGTAGGTCGCGGCGAGGATGACGGCGGTTCCCGCGCCTGACGAGGCGCCGGCCACGTGTACCCGCGCGGGATCCGCGTCGTACTCCTCGACCACCTGGCGGGCGACACCGGCCAGCAGCGCGGGTTCACCGGTGTGCCGGTGCTGCTCGCGGGGGTCGCCGGAGTTCCAGCAGGCGATCACGTTTCGGGAGATCAGTTGCGTGGGGTAGACGACGATGAAGCCCTCCCGGTCGGCCAGGCGGTTGAACTGTGTCGTGGACTTCATGGAGTTCCACCCGTAGCCGGTCATCGCGCAGCCGTGGATCGCCATGACGACCGGCAGCCGGGCCGTTCCGTCGTGCTGGGGTGGAACGTGGACCTGGTAGCGCTGCGACCCGGCGTCGCCGTCGTAGACGTGGTTGCGGTCGCCCTCGCCCATCTGCCAGGGCAGACCGAGTTGAAGGGCGGCGACGCCGAGGCTGGCGGTGGCCACGACGCCGGCGAGGACGACGGCGACGATCCGAAGCCAGCGCCGTAGCCGAGGGCGGGGCTCGGTGCGGACGCCCGATGGGGGCGGCGACGAGGTCACGCGGGCTCTCCGTCCAGGACGGGGAAGGAGAGGTCCCTGGCGACCGGGTGGGGTGGACATGCACCCATGACAGCGCGGGCGCGACCTTCCCGTCAGTGGCACGGTGTCATCACCGGATGTGACGTGGTGTCACTGATCGTGCCCGCCGATGCCAGATCAGCATGAAGAACGTCAGTTCCGTCTTCGACCGCATGCCGGATCGCTGCCACTGTCGAGTCCTGCCCGACCGGTGCCGCCCGCGCCGGACCGACGGCACTGAGAAGGAGCGACGATGACTGCTGCGACCCACCGTCTGGTGGCCGCGATGGCGGCGGTGTCCCTGGCCGCGTGCGGCCCCACCGATGCCGCTGAACAGCGCACGCGGGACGCTGCGGTAACGGTCACCGCGTCCACCGCCCTCGTTCGGGACCATGAGTTCCGGCGACTGGAGGGGGACTTCGACGCGCGACTGGGGGTCTACGCGATCGACACCGGCACCGGTCGGACGGTGCGGTACCGGGCCGACGAGCGGTTCGCGTACACCTCGACGTTCAAGGCGTTGGCCGCTGCCGAGGTTCTCGACGGGACCACCGACGCCGAGCTGGACCGGGTGGTGCGGTACTCGGCGGACGACCTGGTGACCTACTCACCGATCACGGAGCAGCACGTGGCCACGGGCATGACGCTGCGCGCGATCGCCGACGCGGCCGTGCGGTACAGCGACAACACCGCGGGCAATCTGCTCCTGCGCCAGCTCGGCGGGCCGCAGCGGTTCGAGAAGGAACTGCGCCAGGTGGGGGACAAGGTCACCGATCCGGCGCGCTACGAGACCGCACTCAACGAGGCGAGGCCGGGCGACCGCCGGGACACCAGCACCGCGGCGGCCCTGGCCGAGGATCTGCGGGCGTACGCCGTGGGGGACGCCCTCGAACCGGCGGACCGCGACGTGCTCAACGGCTGGTTGAAGGGCAACACCACCGGCGGTGAGCTGATCCGCGCCGGTGTGCCCGACGGCTGGGTCGTGGGGGACAAGACCGGTGCCGGCGGCTACGGCACTCGCAACGACATCGCGGTGATCTGGCCTCCGGACCGCGCGCCGATCGTCCTGGCGGTGCTGTCCACCCGCGACCAGAAGGACGCCGACTACGACGATGCCCTGATCGCCCAGGCGGCCGAGGTCGCCATCAGCGCGCTGTGACGGTGGTGGGACGCGTACTCGGAATGTCACGGTGAGGTGGTGACACGGTGTCACTGCACGGCGTGTCCAGCGCCCGCTGCAATGGGATGTCCAGCATCTTGGAAAGGAACATCCCGATGAGCGCCCCACGATCCGACGGACCCTGGCAAGGGACGAAACGCCCAGGACCCCCTGTCACGAACGGCTCGCGTCTCCCGACGTCGGCACGGTCCGGGCCGGCTGTCGACAGCTCCCGGCCGTTCGGCGCCCACCTGCGGATGAGCTGGTGGAAGCCGTTCCTGGTCATCCTGGTCCCGCCGCTGGTGATGCTGCTTCTGCAGGTGGTGCTCTACCAGGTCGTGGGCGTCGTCGAGGGCAGCGACGACCCGATGTCGGCGGACTTCACGCCGTTGAAGTTGTTGGCCGTCAACATCAGCATCGGCGCGGCCGGCGTTCTGGCGATCCTCCTCCTGGTGTGGATCGCCAGGGTGCCGTGGCGGAGCCTGATCAGCTTTCCCCGAGCCTTCGACGCCCGCCGCCTGGCGTACTACCTGGGCGCGGCGGCGTTGCTGGTGGGTGTCGGGATCGGTGTCGTGGCGCTTGTCGCGCCCGACTCCCCGGGCTGGACGGCTTTCGGGGTCACCGGCACGACGATCGGTGTGCTGGCGGTCACCGTGCTGAGTACGCCGTTGCAGTCGGCCGGTGAGGAGTTGATGTTCCGCAGCGCCGTGCTGCCCGCAGCCGCGTCCTGGGTGCGCGCGGTGCGTCCGGCCCTGGTCGTCGGGCTCGTCGTCTCCGGCCTGGGTTTCGCCGTGGTCCACGGGTCGACCGACCCCTGGCTGTTCGGCTACTACACGTTCATCGGCGTGAGCACGGGCGTGATGGCCGTCATCAGTCGTGGCATCGAGGCGCCGGTCGCCTTCCACGTCGCCAACAACGTCCTGTTCGGAATCGTCAACACGGTGATGGCGGACGGCGAGCCGTACGCGATCGACCGGTCCACCGACTCCGGTGACGCGTCCCTGCTGATCCTCGGCGCCGTCAACATCGCCATGGTGCTGCTGGTCTGGCTGCGCGAGCGACGAGCCCGCACCGCTGACGCGGACTAACCCCACCAGGGCGGTGTGCCCGTCCGCAGGTGATCGTGCAGGCTTCGGGCGACCTGGGCCATCGTCGCCTCGCTGCCGGGCTGTGCGACGGCGGGCACCCGGGAGGCGGTGAGCGCGGCGACCGCGTACGACTGCCCGTCGGCATTGATCCACCACCCCCACCTCGTGGCGCAGGTGCAGCAGGGTGCCGGTCTTCGACGACCAGCGGGACGCGTCAGAGGTGAAATCGGGGGCGAGTCGCTGCCGGTGCAGGTTGTCCGCCAGCAGAGCCCGTACGCGGGCGGCGGTGCTCTCGTGGATCGTCGAGGGGCGCCAGAGCGCGTGCAGCAGGTCGACGAAGGCACGCGCCGACCCGGCGTTGGCGCGGGTGACGTCGAGCTGGGCGACCGGGTGGCCCTGCCCGGGGGTCGCCGCGCCGATGGCGAGGGAATGCGCCAGGTGTACGTCGTCGGGGCCGAATCGTTCCGCCGGCGTCTCGGCGAGATCGCCGACCCGCTGCCGCAGCGTGATGCCCTCGATCCGCAGCCGCCGCAGCTCGGCGGCGACCTCGGCCGGCGGTACGAGGTCGAACAGGGCGTCGGCGGCGACCCCGTCGCTGACGGAGGTGCTCAGGTAGAGCAGGTCGTCCACCGAGATCCGCGCGGGATGGCGGAAGCGGCTGAGCCCGGTCGGACCGGGGGTGGTGATGCGACCGGGCGTGACGTCGACCGGCGTCGCGGGATCGAGTTCCCCGCGCACGACCCGCTCCAGCACGGCGACCGCCAGCGGCACCTTGACCAGCGACGCTGACGGGTACGGGACGTCGGCGTCGAAGCCGATCTCCTGACCGGTGTCGAGGTCGCGGACGAGGAAGGCACCGTGCAGTCCCGCGTCGTCAAGCAGGTCACGCGCGTTGCGCACGACGGCGGTGGCGCTCATCCCGCATCTCCCGTCGAGCGGGCACCGGGTTCGTCGTCCCCGGTCGCGCCCAGGCATCGCGCGACGTCCGCATACAGGACGGTGCGCAGGTGGGCGAGGTCCTCGCGTACGCCGGCGGCGACGTCGTAGCCCCGTTGGAGCTGTGGGCCGGCGAGGGGGCACCACTGCAGGTTGAAGTCCTCGGCCTGCTGACGCGAGCAGAGCAGCAGATCGGGGGAGTCGAGAGCCGCCGCGGCGGCGTCGACAAGGGATGGCGCGATGGAGACCTGGGCCGGTGCCAGGCCGGCCGACTGGCCGGCGCGGGTCAGCGGGTCGCGCAGGTGCGGGACGTCGTCCTCGGGCTGGATCAGGATCCGCCGGCGTGCCTGCGCACGGCCCCGGCCGCTGCGCAACGTATCCAAAAACACCGTTGGCGCCGGGAAGGGAGTCCGGGCGGCCAGCCCGAGTGGTACCCGCCAGGCTGCCACCGCCTCTGGCACCGCCACGATCCCGGCACCGACCTCAAGCGTCTGGCAGAGCCGTTCGCGCTCCCGCGGGCCGGCCGGCCGTACCTCCACATGGACCCGCTGCCGTCGGGCCGCGACCACCAGCGCGGCGAGGCGGTGCGGCGGGCAGGTCTCGGGTACGGCGACCCGCAAGGGCCGCAGCCGAGCCCGCTCGGCGTCATCGGCCATGGCGTCGGCAAGGTCGACCAGGCGTCGCGCCGTCGGCAGCATGTCCTGCCCGAACGGGGTCAACCGGACCGCGCGGGACGCGCGGTCGAACAGCTTCGCCCCGAAGTGCTCCTCCAGGGCGGCGATGCGGCGGCTGGCGACCGACTGGGGGATCCGCGACGCAGCGGCGCCGGAGGTGAAGCTGCCATGGCCGCTGACGGCGACGAACGCCCGACACGCGGCGACGATGTCCATCCCGCCAACCTTATACCCAAAACGCATGGACAAGGCCATAGGGATCAAGAACAGCATCGTTCCTCGGCGGCCCGCGCCACCACCGGACCGATCGACATTGACAACGCCTGTGGCGGCCGGGGACCGGGGTGCGCGGCCCTTTCGGGATCACACTCCACCGATACGCGGCAGCAGCGATGGAGTCGACGTCCAGCTAGGCTTCCGGCGTGATCCGGATCCGGTTCGACGACTCCTCGATCGACCGCACCCGGATCACTGTCAGCCCCATCACCGAGCTGGTCGGCGGCCTGGAGATGGTGCATCGCGAGCGGGGCCGCCGGGCCGCGCCGTGGCCGTACACGGCATGGGTCGGGCGGGCCCGAGAGGTGCTGCGGACGGTCCCCGAGACGGCTCCGCTGCGGGTCTACGCGCAGTTGTACGGTGAGAGCCACAACCGGCCGACCCCGGACGTCTTCACGCCGGTGCCGTTCGCGGCCAACCTGACCCTGAGCGACCAACTCGACGCCCTGCGCCGCACGCCACACGCCGTCGTGCGGGAACAGTTCGCGAAGCACTATCCGGAGGAGCTGCCCGCCTTCCTCGCGCCGTACCGTGACGACCCGGATCGCGCCTTCGGTCGGCTCGCCGACGCCCTCGCCGCGTTCTGGGAGCTCACGACCGCCGTGCACTGGCCGGCCATGCAGAGCGCACTCGACGAGGAGGTGCTTCTGCGCGCCCGCACGCTTGCCGTGGCCGGCCCCGAGGCTCTCCTGAGCGGCCTGCGCGGACCCGCGCGATGGGAGCGGCCCGTGCTGTCGCTGTCGAGGCAGCACGAGTCGGTGCTCGATGCCCGCGGGCGGCGGCTGGTGCTGGTGCCCGTGCTGCTTCTGCAGAACAGGATGACCTGCTCGACCGACCACCCCGAGGTCCTGATGGTGACCTATCAGGCCCGGGGAGCGGCAGCGCTCGCCGAGCACCCGGCGCCACCCGCTCTCGACCGCGACCGGCTCGCCCGGTTGATCGGGTCGGGACGCGCCACAGTGCTGCGTGCCCTGACCGAACCCACGACCACCACGAGCCTGGCCGCGGCACTCGGTCTGTCGTCCGGCACGGTCTCCGAGCACCTGAGTGCCCTGCGGCAAGCCGGCGCCGTCAGCCGGACGCGATTCGGGCGGCAGGTCTTCTACGCGCGCCGACCGGAGGGCGACACACTCCTGGCCACGTTCGAGGATTCGGCATCTGCCGAGGAGATGGAAGCGGCAGCAGGCGACTCCTAGCGTCCGGAGTCATGCATCCCGTTCTCGCGGGTGTCCTGCACCGCAGGGCACGTTCGCTCGCGCTCGCCTGTGCCGCCTCCTCCGGTCATCAAATCTGTGAGGCCCTGATCCCACTGGCCATCGGACTGGCCGTCGACCATGCCGTCGACGGTGGCCCGCCGATGTCGATCGTGCTGGCTGTCGGGGGAGTGCTGGCCCTGTTCGCCGTGCTGGCCACGGGCGGTGGCATCAACTACTGGCGGCTGACCTCCGACACCACCCGGGAGGCTCACCATCTGCGCATCCACGCCGCCGGCCGCATCCTGACCGACGGTGCCGGCGCGGAGCGGCTGCCCGGGGACCTGTCGACGGTCCTGGTCTCCGACACCAAAGCCACCGCCGAGGTGCTGCGGGCGGTCGTACTGCTGGTCTCGGGAGCAGCCGGTCTGCTCGTCACCGTGGCCGTGCTGCTGTCGATCGACCCCTGGCTCGGCCTCGGCGTCGCCGCGGGGGTGCCGGCGCTCGGGCTGGCCGTCACCCGGATCAGCCCCTTGCTCGAGCGGAGGATCGCCGATCGGCAGCATTCCGCCGGGTCAGCCGCCGCCCTCGCCGCCGAACTGGTCCAGGCCCTGCGACCGCTGCGCGGTTTCGGCGGCGTAGGAGAGGCGGTCCGCCGCTACCGCACGGTGAACCTGACCTCCCGCGACACCGCGCTGCGAAGCGCGACGGCATCAGCGGCCGCCGAAGGCATCGGCGCGATGGCCAGCGGCCTGGTGCTGGTCGGCACCACCGCGGTCGCGGCCGCCATGACGCTCTCCGGACGCGTCGGCGTCGGCGGCTTCGTCACCGTCGTGGCCATGGTCTCGTTCGCCGGCGAACCGGTCGACCGTATCGCCGCCGGCATCAAGCAGCTGACGATCTCCAGGGCCAGCGCCATCCGCATCGCCGTCCTGCTCGACGCCGCGCAGCCGAGCCGCGTCGACCCGGCACGCACGGACGCCCCGTGCGGTCCTGCCGTACGAGAGGGTGAACTGCTCGGAGTCGTCGCCACCGCCCCCGGCTGCGCCGACGCCCTGATCACCACTCTCGCGGCGACGCACCCGGACGCACTGGTGGAGCCGCACCTGGTGCACCTGTTCGGCCGCACCGTGGCCGAGGCCCTCGACACCGGCCGTGAAACCGATGCGGCCACCCTGCGCCGTGCCCTCGGCGCGGCACAGGCCACCGACCTGACCGCGGCGCTGCTCGACGGCGGCGCCAACCTCTCCGGCGGACAGCGTCAGCGGTTGGCGCTCGCCCGTGCCCTGGCAGCCCAGCCGTCGATGCTGATTCTGCGCGACCCGCTCACCGCAGTCGACGCCGTCACCGAAGACCGGGTTGGCGCGGGACTGGCCGCGATGCGACGCTCGCGGTAGCACCGTCATCGTGACCACGTCCCCCGCGTTGCTCGCCCGGTGCGACCGCGTCGCCTTCCTGTCCGGCGCCGAGGCCGCGCACGTGTCCACCCACGACCGGCTCGTCGCCGACGCCGGCTACGCCGCGGCGGTCCTGCGATGACGACGCTGCCGATCGCCACCGGACGGCAGAGCCTCACACTGCTCGCCCGGGTCCTGAGCTCCCATCGAGCCGCGGTCGTCGCCGCCCTGTTCTGGACCGGGCTGAGCGCCGCCGCTACGGTCGCCGCCCCGCTGCTGCTGGGCTCGCTGGTCGACGCGGTCCGTGCCGGCGAGGCACCCCACGCGACCGGCCTGGCCGCCGGGCTCGGCGCGGTGGGCCTGGCCGGCGCCGCCGCTACCGCGCTGGCACTACGCGCCACCGAGCGCCTCGGCGCGCACGTTGCGGCGGACCTGCGGGCCCAGGCGGTCCAACGCACCCTCGAGCTACCGCCGGCCGTACTCGAGAACGCCGGCCGCGGCGAGGTGGCGTCACGGGTCACCGAGGACCTGGAGAACCTCGTCACCGCGCTCCCGTTGGTGGCCGAGGTTCTGCGCGCACTGGTCACCGTCATGCTGTCCGTCGCGGGCTTCCTGACCCTGGACTGGCGGCTGGCGCTCGCCTTCCTGATGGTCTTCCCGGTCTACGCACTCAGCCTGCGTGCCTACCTGCCTCGGGCAGCTGTCCTCTACGCACAGGAGCGGTCGCTCGCCGCCGAGCGCGGACGGGTGCTGCTGGAGTCACTGCACGGCCGGGACACCGTGTCCGCGTACCGGATGGCCACGCTACAGACCGAGCGGCTGGCAGCGGCGTCGCGGGACAACCTGGCCGCGTCCCTGCGCGCGGCGCGAAGCTTCCTGTGGTTCAGCAAGAGCATGAACGCGGCCGAGGCGATCGGGCTGTCTGCCGTCCTGCTGACCGGATACTGGCTGGTCCGCGCCGATCTCGTCACCGTCGGTGCGGTGACGGCCGCCGCCCTGCTGTTCCACCGCCTGTTCACGCCGCTGGGCACCCTGCTCCTCTCCTTCGACGCCGTGCAGCGCGCCCAGGCATCGATGGCGCGCACCGCCGGGGTGCTGTTGGTGCCGCCGCCGCCCGCAGGCCGGCGAGAAGGACCCAGTGCGCCGGGAACGGTCGCGGTCAGGGTGCGCGGGTTGCGGCACGCGTACGACGGCGTACCCGACGTGCTGACCGGCATCGACCTCGACGTGCCGGCGGGCACCTCGCTGGCGCTGGTCGGTGGCAGCGGCGCCGGCAAGACGACCCTGGCGAACCTGATCGCCGGCACCTTCCCCGCGTACGCCGGCCGGATAACCCTGACCGGCCCGGACACCGCCGTCGGCGTCGCCGACCTGGATCCCGCCGTGCTGCGCGACTGGATCGGCCTGGTGTCGCAGGAGACGCACGTCTTTACGGGCACCCTGCGCGACAATCTCACCTACGCCGCGCCGGACGCCGACGACGCACGCCTGCTCAGCGCCTTGGCGGCGGTCGGCGCGAGCGACTGGGCGTCACCCGACCTGCTGGACACGGCAGCCGGCCCGATGCCACCCGCACGGGCGCAGCAGCTCGCGCTGGCCCGGCTGTTCCTGCGCGACCCGCCCGTGGTCGTGCTCGACGAGGCGACCGCCGAAGCGGGCAGCGCGGGTGCCGGTGATCTGGACCGGGCGGCCGCAGCGCTGATCGAGGGCCGCACGGCCGTGGTGATCGCGCACCGGCTGACCCAGGCCCGTGCGTGCGATCGCATAGCCCTCCTGGAGGAGGGAACCATCGTCGAGATCGGTACGCATGACGACCTCATCGCCCGCGGCGGCGCCTACACCGCACTGTGGTCGGCATGGTCGCGTACGGCGACGTCAGCAACCTGACCCCGCCGGCAACCTAGGCGGGGCGGCGTCCGACGAGGACCTTCAGCGGCTTGGTCATCTCGACAGCTTTCATCGTCAACGAAGTTGCGACCACGGCAACGGTCATCGTCCTCGTCACGCTGCCCTGGGCATGGGGCGGTTCGTCCTGTGGGCGCGAGCCCGGAAGGTCTGGCGGTGCGGCGGGTCAGCGGCAGGCGGACGCGTGGGCGTACGTCCGCCTGCCGCTTGGTCATCGACGTGCCGGGTGCTCAGCGGCGGCGCAGCGCCGGCTCCAGCAGGGCGGGCGGGGTGTCGTTCTTCTCGTGGGCGGCGAGGTCGACGCCGGGAGCCACGATCGCGTCGATCGCGTCCAGCACGTCGGCCGGGAGCACCGTGTCCGCGGCGGCGAGCTGCGAGCTGAGGTGGTCCGTCGTGCGGGGGCCGATGATCGCGCTGGTGACGCCCGGGTGGGCGGTGACGAAGCCGAGCGCGAGCTGGATCATGCTGAGGCCGGCCTCGTCGGCAACCGTGGCGAGCTGCTCGACGGCGTCGAGCTTGGCGCGGTTGGCGGGGATGTTGACGTCGAAGCGTTGCTGCATGAAGCCCGAGCGGTTCGTGCTGATCTTCCGGTCGGCGCGGATCGCCCCGGACAGCCAGCCCGACGCCAGCGGGCTCCAGGCCAGCACGCCCATGCCGTACTCCTGCGTCGCGGGCAGCACATGGGTCTCGATGCCACGCTGCAGGATCGAGTAGTTCGGCTGCTCGGTCACGTAACGGCTCAGACGCCCCTCGCGGGCAGCCCACTGGGCCTGCACGATGCGGTAGGCCGGGAAGGTCGAGGAGCCGAAGTAGCGGATCTTGCCCGCGCGCTGCAGGTCCGTCAGCGCCGACAGCGTCTCGTCGTCGCTGGTCGTCGGATCCCACCGGTGTATCTGGTAGAGGTCGACGTGGTCGACGCCGAGGCGGCGCAGGCTGTTCTCCAGCGCGGTGACCAGCCAGCGGCGCGAGCCGCCCCGCTGGTTGCGCTCGTCGCCCATCGGCAGGGTCGCCTTGGTGGCCAGGACGACGTCGTCGCGGCGGCCGGCGATGGCCTTGCCAACCATCTCCTCGGACTGGCCACCGCTGTAGGCGTCGGCGGTGTCGATGAGGTTGATCCCCGCATCGAGCGCGCCGTCGACGATGGCGGTGGCTTCCTCCTGGGTGGTGTTGCCGATCTTGCCGAAGTTCATCGCGCCGAGCACGAGGGTGCTGACCTGCACACCAGTGCGACCCAAGGTGCGGTACTGCATGACTTTTCTCCTTCAGACGTCCAGCGGTCCTCGGTGTGGTGGCAGTCCGCCCGGTTCAGCATGTCGTCCAACCGGAGCACTGTTCCGGTAAACAACATACGGAACGACGTTCCGGATGCCAAGTGGGGTGACGGAGGTAACGCGACGTGACTGAGATCGACAGCGGCGCGGAGTGGCGGGGTCCGCGGGCGGGCCGACGCCCGGCGCCGCCATGGACGGGGCTGGTACGCCGCAGGGTGCCCACATCCCAGAGGTGGTGCCGCCCGTTGTGTGGCATGACAAAGGCGCAAGTCGATCAGGCGTGGGTTTGCGATTCTTCACGAAGACGCCGGCACGGCTTCCGCTGAATAGTTTCCTCACCGTGTTTCCGATTCCCCGCCACTTCGGGGAACGATCTGTAGGAGGGGAAGATGTTCAGACGTCGCATGCTCGGCATCGGGCTCGCCGCACTGCTGGCGGCCTCCGCGGCCACCGTTGCTTCTCCGGCCGGTGCGGCAGGGTCTGCCATGGCTACCGGGACGATCCCCCAGCCGGTGCTCGCAGCGGCACAGGCTCTGGCCGGGCAGCAGGCCGCAGCGACGACTCCGACGTTCAGCCGGACGTCGACCGCTCGTGGGCCGGTCACGGCAGCCGCAACGGATGTCATCACCTGCAACGCACGCGCCCAGTACCCACATGCGTCGACCGGCGGCAACGGCATCCCGGGCAGCCTCGACGGCAAGGCGGATTCGTGGTGTGACGCGCCAATCCCGTACATCGGTGCTCAAGCCGAGTTGTACCAGTACGTCCCGGGTAGCGGCTTCTTCCTGGTGTCGGTGGGAGGCCTGAACTCCGGCCCCGGGAACAAGAAGTACACCGGTGTCGCCTTCGCGATCTGCCAGGCTGTGCCGAACTACTACGTCACCAAGGGCATCCACACGTACACCGCTCCCGGGGGCTACTACCCGCCGTCGGTGACGCTGACGACACAGTCACCCATCGTGCAGGTCGCCTGCTGACCCGGCCGCGCGGATGAGCCGGCCGACCGCCGCGTCGCCAGCGGCGATCGGCCGACCTCGTCATGCCTCCCGCAGCCGGTCGGCGAACGCCCAGGCGACCGCGGCGGTCAGGATCCGCACACCGCGGGTCGAGGCGGGACGCAGCCCGATCAGTTCGTGTACGCGCCGAAGGCGATAGTCGAGCGTGCGGGCGTGGACGCCCGGCGCCCGTGCCGTCGCCGGTCGGAGCATGTGCGTGAGCTGCTGCGACGACGGCGACGCGTACCCGGGCACCTCTCCCCGGTAGGTGTCGACGGCACGTAGGGCATTGACGTCGATCCGCCGCCCGGCTCCGGGGAGCGGTTCGCCGCTACCTACGCGGGCCCGGACCCCTGACCGGGGTCCGGGGCCGCTACCTGACGTGTTGGTGCCTGCCCGCCGGCGTCGTGCCGGCGCTCGTCCTGGCCGCGCGTGCTCGGGTCCGATGGACAGACGCTGGGTCGGCCGCCCTACGGCTTCAGCACGATCTTGCCCCGCGCGTGGCGGGACTCGCTCAACTCGTGGGCGGCGCTCGCCTCTTCCAGGGAGAACACGGCAGCAACCGGCACTGTGAAACGACCGCGCTCGGCGAGTCTGCCGGCGGCGGCGATTCCTTCGAGAGCCGGTGTGTCCGCGCCGGGGCCAGAGCCGCGCGACAGGTGTACGCCGTGTGCCGTGGCGTTGATGTCGGCGATGCTCACCACCCGGTCCGGGCTCGCGACCAGGCTGACCAGGTCGGGTATGGAACCAGAGCCGGCACAGTCGAGTACGACATCCACCCCGCTGGGCACCAGAGTGTGGACCCGCTCGACCAGTCCGGGGCCGTAGGTGGTCGGAATCGCCCCGAGCGAGGCGACGAACTCGTGGTTGCGCTCGCTGGCCGTGCCGATGACGGCCGCGCCGCGAGCGACAGCGAGCTGGATCGCTGTCGTACCGACCCCGCCGGCCGCGCCCTCGATCAACAGCGTGGTGCCGTCTGTGACGCCCAGCCGGTCGAGGACTCGGGTGGCCGTCTCGATGTTGCCCGCCGCGCCCCCGGCCTGCTCCCAGGTCAGGGCGGCCGGCTTCGGCGCCCACGCGGCCAGGACGGCGTATTCGGCGTTCGCCCCGCCCATCTGGGCGTAGTCGGTTATCCCGAAGACCTCATCACCTACCCGAGCGGTGGTCACCCCTTCACCAACCTCGTCCACCACGCCGGCGGCGTCGACACCGGGCACGTGCGGCAGGCGGAGCGGAATCCACTCCTGGAATTGGCCGGCGCGGACGTATGTGTCGGCCGGATTGACACCCGAAGCCCGAACCGCCACCCGTATCTGGCCGGGTCCGGCGTGCGGTTCCGGTGCCTCCGAGACCTCAAGGACGCTCGCGGGACCGTACTTCCTAAATTGCAAAGCCCTCATGCCGACGGACGCTAACGCGCTCCGCTGTCGGCCTGGCTAAAGTGAGAGTCGTGACCGACCGTTTGCCTCACACTCTTCGCGCCGACGCCCTGGACAACCGTGAGCGCATCATCGAGGCCGCCCGCGAGGTCTTCGCCGTCGACGGTCTGGATGTGCCCATGCGGGAGGTTGCCCGGCGCGCCGGGGTTGCACCTGCCACCCTGTACCGCCGATTCCCGACCAAGGAGATGCTGGTCACCGAGGCATTCGCGGAACAGATGCAGGCGTGTCACGCCGTTGTCGACGAGGGCCTGGCCGATCCTGATCCGTGGCACGGTTTCTGTCTCGTGATCGAAAAAATGTGTGAACTGCACGCCCGTGATCGAGGCTTCACCGCAGCTCTCATTTCGACCTTTCCCCACGCGGTCGATTTCGAGGCGCGCCGCGAATACGCGCTCAAAGCCATCGACGAATTGTCCCGCCGCGCCAAGGAAGCGGGCCGCCTGCGCCCCGACTTCGTCCTGGACGACGTCCTCCTCGTGCTCATGGCCAACAGCGGTATCCACGCCACCTCGCCGACCACCCAGGTCACCGCCTCCCGGCGCTTCGCCGCGCTCGCCATCTCGGCGTTCCAAGCCTCGCCGGATGTCTCGCCGCTCCCGCCCGTGGTGCGGTTGGCGCCCCCGGCATCGGCGTCCAGGGGCAGCCAGGCGGGCTAGCCCCGCCATTCATCCCGGATGGCGTCCCACCGTGCCCGAAGGTCGGCCAGGAAAGGGAACTGCCGCTGGTCCACGAACATGGAAAACCATGATGCACCATCGTCGGGTGGCGGCTGCCAGGAGTGGTGCGACGTCCGCTAATCCTCGAAGCTGAATTCGAACGTGCCTGCTTCGATGCTGTCGATGAGCTGGCTGACATCGTCGGCCTGCCGAGTCGCGTTCTCCCAGCCACTGCTGGTGATGTCGGCCAGTAGCACTGGTGCGGGGTCGCTGCGCAAGTCGAGTACGAGCTGTTCACGTGAGCCGTCGCCGCCGATGATCGCGATGCCGGGATGCTGATCGGTGGCCTGGTCCCATGCGTCGTGGACGTCGAGCATCTCGCGTGGGGAGTTGAGCCATACGTAGGCTCCACTGGGCATCCAGCCCCGCCGGAACCACGACTCACCGTGGAGGTAGGTGCGCCAAGCGGCCGGCAGAGGCCGGCCCAGGGCCTTCTCGGCGTCGGTGAACTCCTGGTCGTCCACCGGGCCGCGGTACTCGGCTTCCTCGACGATGGCGCCGACGATGTGGGCGTTGAAGTCGGCCAGCTCCTCGGCGGGAATCCAGTACTCCAGCACGTCGCGGCCACCGGCCTGGCGAACCTCATGACGGTCCAGGTACGACCGATCGACGTCGAACCGGGTCACGTAGCCGACCCCCTCGGCGGGAACGTTCCACTCGCGGGCGATCTTCGTGGCGTACCAACGGTTCAGGACGGGGTAGAAGATCGGCTGGTCCGCCAGGCGCGGTGGCCAAGCCCGCCACCCCGACTCCGCGACGAGGTCACGTTCGGCCTGCCCGGTGGGCCGCCACAGGGTGATCGTGTCGGAGTTTTGGATTGTCTGCTCCTCGCCAGTCGGGGTTACGGGGTGGTCCGGTGAGCTGTCCGAGCGTGCCAGCCGTCCGGCGGGCGTTCGTGCCGGTCGATCCGCGCCGTGCCGTCGACATAGCCGACGTCCGGGGAGTTCGACGCCACGCGGACGTGATACCCCCAGTGTCGGAGCACCTGCGCGAGTCTCGCGGCACCCGCCGGGTTTGCGGAGTGGACGTTGATGACGCCGATGTCGAAGGGGCGCTCGTCGAAGGCAGCCCGTTCCAGGACCTCAACGACCGGCCAGATCGTGTCGTCGCCGCCCAGGTCATGGTCCAGCCACAGCTCGTCCAAGCGGCCGCCCGGTACCGATCGAGGAGGTCAACTCCGGCGGCACTGGTACGGGCCACCTCGGCGCTACGGCCGTCAACGAACGAACGAAGGTCATCAACCATGACGATCACTCGGCGGGCATCCACGCGATGATGATGCCTGGCCCCGCCAGGATCCCACATCCGGATTCGGGCGACGACCGTGCGCGTCGACACCGAGTGTCAGTGGCCCCTTTGCGACGACCAGGGGCGGCGCGGGTGGGATGCCCGATGACCGTGCCCCCGGTCGCGTCCTCGATGAACCCTTGCATAGGCTGCGTCGCCATGGACGAGCCGAGCGGGTCAGGTGTTGTTCGCCATCAGTCGCTGCACGACGGGTTCGTACCGGCGCAGGGGCCGCAGCAGGCCTTCGCCGACGCTATCGACCGACACATCGAGGAACACTTCGGCCCGGTCGAGTTCGTCTACCACGAGATCGCCTCTCACCTGGTCGGTGTGCATGTCTATGTCGTGGCCCCGACCGAGGAACGCCCGTACCGGACGCTGATCACGTCGGGGATGAGTGAGCTGCCGATGGCAGTCCCCGAAGGCCACGACATCAGCCCGTACGCGGAACTGATGCTGAGCCTGCCGGCTGACTGGCCGTTGACCGAGCTAGCCGGGCTCGACGACGAGGCCGGGTGGCCGCTGCGGGCCCTCAAGCAGGTAGCTCGGCTACCGCACGAGTACGGTACCTGGATCGGAGAGTGGCATTCCGTGCCGAACGGCGACCCCGCGCAGCCGTACGCCGCGGACACCCCGTTCGCCGGAGTCGTCGTCACGCCGATGCTGCGGGTGCCGCCAGAGGCGCGGACGATCGACGTCGGCGGTGACGCCCGAATCGCGTTGCTCGCGCTGATCCCTCTGCATCCGGAGGAGATAGCGGTCAAGGTCGATCGCGGTACCAACGCGCTCATCGAAATCCTCGACCGTGGCGGCATCACCGAATTGTTGGACCCGCGTCGACCCTCGTACGCCTGACCGCTCGATCAACGCGGGCGTCGGAGGCACGTCGACGTGGGTGGACAGCCTCGCGGGACGTCCACGACCGGCCTCGCCAGCGGATCGCTGACTGAGGGATGCCCGGTCAGCGGGCGGTGGGTGTGGCCAGGCCATCCAGTGCTTTGGCGGCGAGTCGGCGCAGCGTCTGATCCGGGTCGTGGGTATACCGGTGGAGGATGTCCGGGGCGACGTCGGGCGCGAGGTGTCGGGCCACGACCGCGACGCGCTGACGGACCACGGGATCCGGGTCGTCCGCCAGCTCGATCAGGAGTCGCCGCCGGTCCGTTGGCATGCCCTCGGCACTGGCGAGTCCGCTGAGGGTGGCCGCTCGTACTTCGGCCTCGCCGTCTCGTGCCAACATCGTGAGTTGCGGTGCCACGCGGGGATCCGAGTCCGCCGCCTTCGCCAGCGCTTTGGCGGCTTGGACCCGTAGCTTCGGGTCGTCATCGGCTGCCAGTACCAGCAGCGTGTCGACTGCCGCCGGCCCTCCGACCGATCCGAGGGCTTCCGCTGCGGTCGCACCAACGTGCCGGTCGGGGTCGCGGAGGAGCCGTCGCAGGGCCGGGGTCGCCTGGTGACTGCCGAGTCGCCCGAGTGCGTAGGCGACCACGGACCGTACTCGCGGTGTCGGATCGGCGGCGTGCGCGACGAGCGGTGCGACCGCGTCATTGCGCCCGGTGTGGCCGAGCCTGCTCGCGGCGGATGCGCGGACCCGCTCGTCGGGGTCACGCACTGCCAGAACGAGCGCCTCGAATGCGGTGTCGTTTCCGGCTGGGTCAGGGATCAGCCCGACAGCGAGGGACCGGACCTCCGGGTCGGCGTCGGTCATGGCCGGGGTCAGCAGTTCGACATCCTGTGCTTCGATCACGAACCCGAGCGCCCACAGTCCCACCCGGCGCAACTCCGGCTTTTCACTCGTGGCGAAGTCACGCACCACACGCCGGCCGGTCGCCCGGTCTGCGTGCAGCAGTTCGATGATCTCGGCCTGGAGACTGTCCTGGTCGTCCCCGAGATCGCGCGCCGAGGCGCGGAGCAGCACCGGCAGCGCCGCCGTACCGTCGATGCCCGCCCAGATGCCGGCTATCAGGTCCCGTCCGTAGAAGTTCCCCTCGTCGAGGAACCGGTCCAGGGCCTCCCGCAGCCGGGGCACCAAGGCGGTGTCCCCGCACGTAGTCAGGGCCGTGACGGTCGGCGCGATGCCGTCGTAATCGTCCTCGAGCTCCACGGCGTGCCGGACCACAGCCTCCAACGCCTCATGGCTGTCGATCATCTAGTCACCATGCCATACCGTCACCCGGCGCACGCAGGGCGCGTCGTACCGGTATGAGGCCCTGCCGATCGTCGGGGCAGCGCGAGATCCAGCCGGGGTGCCTTAGTGCCGCGATGAAGGACGACCTGCACAGGTACCTGAAGGGCGGCCGCGACGCGCTCCTGTGGAAGCTCGACGGGCTCGGCGAGTAGGACATTCGCCGCCCGTCGACCCGGACCGCGACCAACCTGCTCGGCCTGGTGAAACACGCAGCGGTCGGGGAGATCCTCAACTTCGGCGTGGTGTTCGGCCGGCCGTTCGACCAGGATCTGTCGTATGTCGGGGACGACGCGGAACCTAACGCCGACATGTGGGCGACGGCGCCTTTGTGGGCTATGCGAGCCGCATGACGGCAGCGAGGGAGAACCCAGGTCTGTCGATGCGCGTCCCCGCTACCGGAGTAGCGCCGCCGCTGCGGCCAGGGTGGCCAGTGACAGCGTTGTGGTCGCCACCACCGCCCGGTTGGCGACCGTCTCGCCGACGCCGTACTCCTGGCTGTAGATGAACGTGTTCTGCGCTGTCGGCAGGCCCGCGCACACCACCACGGCGAGCAACTGCGGCGCGGACAGGTGCAAGGCCAGGCCGGCCGCGTACGCGATGACCGGCTGTGCGACGAGCTTCAGCGCGGTGAGCACGGCCAGTTCGGCCGGCTGGGTCGGCTCGACCCGCGACGGCCCCGTGCGGTGCAGTGACGCGCCGAGCGCGACCAGGGCGGCCGGAACGGCGGCGCCCGACAGCAGGGTGAGCGACGCGCTGGCGGTCGACGGCAGATGCAGGCCGGTAGCCGAGCAGGCGACACCGAGCAGCGACGCCAGGATCACCGGGTTGCGTACGGGCAGGGAGGCGATACGGCCGACCCGTACCCACCCCGCCGGGTCGCTGTGCCGGTCCAGGGCGATCAGGATCACGGGCGTCACCACGAGCACCTGCAGCAGCAGCACCTCGGCCAGGAACGACACGTTGCCGATCACCTGCGTGGCGATCGGGATGCCGAGGTTCGCCGAGTTGACGTAACCGGCAGCCATGCCCCAGATCGGCCGTTCGCCGGACGTGTGACCGAACAGCCAGCTCGCGGCGACCCACCCGACCCCGACAACTGTTGCGGTGCTTATGGCAAAGGCGAGCAGCGGGCGGCCGGCGAACCCGGACAGCGGCATTCGGGACAGAGCCAGGAACAGGGCCGACGGCATCGCGAGATGGAACACGAACCGGCCGAGCACCGCTGCCGCCGCCTCGCCCAGCAGGCCCCAACGACAGGCCGCGTAGCCGACCGCGGTGAGCATCCAGATCGGTACGAACGCCGACACCATGCTCATCCGGGCGGCACCGGCGGGCGGGGGCTTGTCCACGTGTACGCCGATCGGGAAGCCACGCCTTCAGCGTCGCATCCCGTCCGGACCGGGAGGACTGCCGGCTGTGGCGACTGCCGCCGGCAGTCGGGCAGGCGTCGAGCTGCCCCACGAGCGCGGGGAGGAGGGGTGATAGAGGGTCAGGCCGTACCTTGGCGGTTGACTCGCCCCTCCCGGGCCGCCTTCGACCGGCTGTGGTCGCGCTCGGTGCCAGCTGATCCGGTCGCGGTGCGCTCGTGCCGCTGGTTCGGCGAGTGCTCCACAGTGGCCCCCTGCCTGCCCCGTGCGCCGCTGCCCGGGTGCCTGCGGCCCCGCGCCGACTCGCCGCCGCTGTCATGCTTGTTGCGCTGTTGGCTACCCATGCCCGGGTGGATACCCGGTGCCTGGGCACCCATGCTTCGAGCGGACGGCTTGCCCTGGCGACGGCCACCACGCCTAAGGCCTCGAAGTCACCCTCCTAGGACGCTGTACACGTTGTGTCCGAGTCTGGATCGGTTGATCTCCAGTGGGAGCCCCCGGTACCGGAATGCTCTTGAGTACGGCGGGGGCTGGACATCTTCATCGCCGAGTTGCCGTTCGAAGACACGGGCAGGCCCAGCGACGAATGGCCGGTGATACGCGATGCCAGGAACAGGCTCGGGTCTACGACCCCGACCTGAGGCAGGTCTTACACGGGGCCCCGCAACCGATCCGGTCGGTTGCGGCTGCTGTGCCGGGCCACCATCGACTCAGACGGCACTGGTCGCTGACTTGTTTGTCGCTGCTTCGGGTAGTTACCCCCATGCCTGGCGCCCAGGAACCTTCGCCCGATCCGCCCTCAGGTGTCGACGCCGTGACGGCCGAGGTGCGGCAGGCGGCGCAGCAGGCTCGCGAGCGTGGGCGTCGGGGATGGCGGGTGCGGCTGCACCTGACGGACGTCATCCTGGTGATCACGGTGCAGGCGGCGCTGGCCGCGGCGTTGTCCTGGTTCATCGGACACGACGTGTTGGGCAACCCAGCACCGGTCTTCGCTCCGTCCGCAGCGGTCGGAACTATCGTCGCCGCGATCGGCCAGCGGGTCCGGCGAACCGTCCAGACGCTGGTTGGCGTCGTGATCGGAATCCTCATCGGGGATACTCTGCTCTACACCTTGGGCCAAGGAACGGTGCAGATCGGTCTGGCGGTGGGGATCGCGATCGCGTTCGCGCTGATCCTTTCCGGTGGCAGCGGCGCGACAGTGGCCCACGCGGGTGCTTCGGCTGTCGTGATCGCGGCCCTGTCGCCGGCGGATCCCAACCTCGAGTGGCCCAGGATCCTGGATGCCCTGATCGGTGGGGCGGTGGGGCTGGCGGTGGTCACGCTCCTGTTTCCGGTCAACCCGATGCGCGTCCTCAACCGGGCGGCCACGCCGATCGTCGAGCTGACCAGCGGGGAGCTACGGACCGTCGCGACCGCGTTGGACAAGCGTGACGCTGAGCAGGCGACCGCGTCCCTGCAGCGCCTGCTGGACTCAGGACCCGACCTCGCACGATTGTCGCAGGCGCTCGACGGGGCGAAGGAGGTGGTGAGTCTGGCGCCGGCGAGATGGCTCAGGCGTGACGACGTGGAACAGTTCGCCCACTTCGCGGAGCATGCCCAACGGTTGGTTGGCGACGCACAGGATCTGGCGCGTACCTCGGCGACCGTGTTGCAGTACGACGAGTCTGTTCCGTCTGAGCTGACCACGACACTCAGGCAACTCGCCGACGCCAACGAGCACCTTCGGGCCGAACGCGTGTCGGGCCGTGAACCGCAGCGGGCGCGGGCGACGGCCCTGGCGGCCATGCACAGCGCCCGCAAGGCCGGCGACGTTGCCACCGGCCGGTTCAGTCAGACGCTGATCACCCAGACGCGCGTAGCGGCGAGTGACCTGCTCCGCGCCAGCGGTCTCGATCCGGAGACGGCCAATCGGCTGACTAGGGAACGTTACGGCGAGAGCGCCTGAGACGGCAGAGGTGATGACGCCCCTGGCGGCACAGGTGGCTGTGCCGAGAGGCAACCGTGTGCGCCGGATCGCGCTCGGGCACGCGCTGCTCTCCTACACCTTCGGAACCGGCCGTCGCGGCCAACCAGGTCACCGATCTGGGCCGGGTCGTGACCCGCCTCAGTGGCTGGCTGCTGTTGACGATCGCCGTTGCCGCGGGGCGTGGGCCGGAGAGCCGGCCAGCACGCCGCCGAGACGCCCCATGCCGCCGCCAAACGGGTGAAACGACGGTTCGTCCGCGCTCAGGGTCGCGGCGGAGGACTGTGGGTGATACGTCGGGCCACGGGCGACTGGTACAGGCCGGCGCTGGTGACGGCGTAGAAGACGGGCAGAAGGACGAAGATGGTCAGGCCGATCAGCGGCGCGACCAGGTAGCCGACCAAGCCCGCGAGGACGTACAGGACGACCCCGGCGAGGGCTCGGAACCGCTCGACGGGAAAGAAGCCGCCTTTGGCCTGGTCCTTGAGCAGGTCCGGGTTCTTCGCCAGGTAGTGGTAGAACGCCAGCCAGGTAGCGCACAGCAACGCGCCGATCAGCGCGTAGAAGGCGACGGCCACCCGCTGGTCCGCGTTGTTGTGCTCCTGCAGCGCGTCCGACACGACGGCGGTTGGAAAAGGCAGTAGCGCCGTGCTGAACAGCACGAACAGGTTCATCCAGTGCAGGCCGCGATCGACCTGCTGGATGCGGTTGAACGCCGCCTTGTGGTTGAGCCAGACGACGGCCACATATGAGTAGGACGCGAGATACGCGGCGTACGAGGGCCATTGCTCGAGGAGGCCGGACAGGAGGCGGCCAGGAGGAACGTCCGGCACCCGGAGGTCCAGGACCAGCAACGTGATGATGATGGCGAAGATGGCGTCGCTGAACGCCACCGCGCGGCTGGTGTCTGACCGGGTGCCGAGGTCTGCGTCTGGCCCGCTCACCGACTGCGCCTACCCAGGGTCGCCTGTGGCAAACAGATGGAGAGCCGGGGTTGTGAGTGCAGGGCGTCCACAGAAGATCGGTGCCTGCGGACGGGCACCGCATCCGGCCACCGGGTGTGCCAGGGTGGCCGGATGCGGGTGGTGGTCAGGGTTTGAGGACGACCTTCTCGCAGTTGTCCTGCTTGTTCTTGAAGATCTCGAACCCGCGTTCTGCCTGGTCCAGGGGCAGGGTGTGGGTGATGACCCGGGTCGGGTCGATCTCCCCGCGTTCGATGCGCTGCAGCAGTGGTTTCATGTAGCGCTGCACGTGGCATTGACCGGTACGCAGGGTCAGCGCCCGATTCATCCACGCCCCGGCCGGGAACTTGTCGAGGAATCCGCCGTACACACCGATGACGGAGACGATGCCGCCGCTGCGGCAGGACAGAATCGCCTGCCGCAGCGCGTGCGGGCGCTCAGTCTCCGAGCGGACTGCCTGCTTGATCCGGTCGTAGGCGTGTACGTGCGCGGCACCGTGGGTCGACTCCATGCCGACCGCGTCGATGCACTTGTCCGGGCCTCGCCCACCGGTCAGATCGAGCAGCCGGGACCGCACATCGACTTCCTCGAAGTTCACCGGCGTGTGGCCCGCCCGCTCGGCCATCTGCAGCCGGTACGGCTCCTTGTCGATGGCGATGACCTTTGCCGCGCCGAGCGCCCTGGCGCTGTCCATGGCGAACTGCCCGACCGGGCCGGCGCCCCACACCGCCACCACGTCGGTGGGCTGGATGTCGCACATCTCGGCGCCCATGTAGCCGGTGGGCAGGATGTCGGACAGGAACAGCACCTGCTCGTCGGTGAGGTCGGATTCGATCTTCAAGGGACCGACGTCGGCGAACGGCACCCTCGCGTACTGCGCCTGACCGCCCGCGAAGCCGCCGGTCAGATGCGAGTAGCCGAAGATCCCGGCGACCGGGTGGCCGAACATCTTCTCCGCGATCCCGGGGTTGGGGTTGGAGTTCTCGCAGCAGGAGTACAACTCGGCGGCGCAGGCGCCGCACGCGCCGCAGGCGATCGGGAACGGCACGACGACCCGGTCCCCGACGCGCAGCCGACCTGGGTCGACGCCCCGGCCGACCTCGACCACCTCGCCCATGAACTCGTGCCCCATGACGTCGCCGTCCTGCATCGTGGGTATGTACCCGTCGACCAGGTGCAGGTCCGAGCCACAGATCGCGGTGGAAGTGATCCGTACGATGGCATCGCGCTCGTTGAGGATCTTGGGATCGGGTACGTCACGGACCTTGACGCAACCCATAGAGGCCCGCATACCCCTCGGAAACCACCTCAATCCGCGCATCGGTCGCGGTATGGAGGCGATCCCTGTCCCGTTGCTCAGGACGGCGTCAAGGTGGCGACCGTCAGCAGTGGCACGGCTGAGTTGTCGGCGAACCCTGCCCGGCGGCCGTACCACGAGCGCCGCTTCCCGGATGTCGCCGCCGACTGGAGGCGTCGCGGCCGCCGCCGATGTGCGTCCAGCAGCCGTTGCTCGGCAGGGGTGGCAGTCTCGGCCATCGGGATCGGGTTATCTCCGCTGTGGGGCTCAGGCCTGGCCTGAGCCTCCGGATCCTGAACCCCCACAGCGTCAGGCCGTCGCCATCTGGCGAACGTCTTCACCCTGGGCGAACACCTCGACCATCTTGGCGCAGAAGGCCGGAAGGTCGCTGGGGTTGCGGCTGGTGACCAGGCCGTTGTCGACCTGCACCTGTTGGTCCGCCCAGTTCCCGCCCGCGTTGCGGATGTCGGTTCGCAGGCTGGGGAACGAAGTGACGGTCCGGCCGCTGACCATGCCGGTCTCGACCAACGACCACGGACCGTGGCAGATCGCCGCCACTGGCTTCTGCTGTTGAAAGAACGCCCGGACGAAGTCCATCGCCTGCGGGTTCATCCGCAGCCGGTCGGGATTGACCGTCCCGCCCGGCAGCAACAGGGCATCGTAGTCGGCCGCATCGACGTTACTCACCGTCCGATCAACGCGATAGTGGTTGGCCGGTTCGATGTCCTGGTTCATCGACTGGATCTGGCCGGAATTCAACGAGATCAGGTGGACCTCGGCGCCCGCCTGCTCCGCGGCGGCGCGAGACTGGGTGTACTCGACGTCCTCCACTCCGTCGGCGGCGAGGCAGGCGATTCGTTTGCCGGTCAGTGGCTGCTGGCTCTGCGCCATTTGGCGGCCTTCCCTTCGTGGCGCCGCCCCGTCGGCGGCGCATGGTTGGCTCGCGGTCGCCTTCCCGGTGTCACTACCGGGAAACAGGTCGCCGAACTCCGCTCAAGCATGGACGGATCGGCCTCCTCGCCGGATCCGGCACGGTCAGCGCGGAGCACGGTCGTGATACGAGACTTTTTCTGGTCGATGCGGGTAACGCACTCACGCCCTGGCGCCGAGGCCCCGGAAAGGCCGACATGACTCTCCCTACCGCTTCTGTCGAACTGCCGTCCGGCCAGACCATGCCCGTGCTTGGTCAGGGCACCTGGTACCTGGGTGAGCGCTCCGAGAGGCGACCGGACGAGATTGCCGCCCTGCACGGTGGCCTGGACCTGGGTATGACCTTGATCGACACTGCGGAGATGTACGGCGATGGCGCTTCCGAGGAGCTCGTCGGCGAGGCCATTGTCGGACGACGCGATGACGTGTTCCTGGTCGACAAGGTGCTGCCATCCAATGCCAGCCGGCAGGGAACCGTGCAGGCCTGCCGCCGTAGCCTGCAGCGACTCGGCGTCGACCACATCGACCTCTATCTGCTGCACTGGCGCGGCACGCATCCACTCGCGGAGACGATCGAGGCGTTCGCCGAACTCGTCGATGCCGGCGACATCGGGCAGTGGGGTGTGAGCAACTTCGACCTCTCCGACATGACCGAGCTGTTCGAAGCGGGCGGGAACGACTGCGCGACCAACCAGATCCTCTACAACCTCACCCGCCGTGGTCCCGAGTACGACCTGCTGCCGTGGCTGCGTGAACACCGAATCCCGGTGATGGCGTACTCCCCGATTGAGCAGGGCAGACTGCTCGGCCACGACCAGGTCGCGGAGGTCGCCGCGCGGCACGGGGCGACGCCCGCCCAGGTCGCGCTGGCCTGGGTGCTGAGGCAGGAGATGGTCTCGGCCATCCCTCGATCGTCCAACCCGGAACACACGCGGGAGAACGCGGAAGCACGCGACCTGCGCCTGACCGAGGAAGACATCGCGGGACTCGACGCGGCATTCCCGCCACCTACCGGCCCGCAACCGCTGGACATGTTGTAGGGCCGGAGGCCGCGCGGTTGTCCCAAACGCCCTTGCGGGTTCCGCCCCTTATGAAAGCGTTTGCGGTGAAGGTTGCCGATTACTGACGGCACCCGCACGAGCAGATCACGTGACAGGGGCGGACATGAGGTGGCTGATCGGTGGGGCGGCCGCGGTAGCCGGCGGGATGGTTGCCCGGCGCCTGCTCGGTGGGGCTGGCCGGGGCAGTGACCAACGGCGCCCGACTCCCTGCCGTCGCCGCCGTTGGACGAAGCGCCGCGCGGCTACGAAATGTTCAAACAGAAGCTCGACGGATGCGTACGGGCCGTCTTCCAGCCCACCAGCTGACCGTCGCGGCTCGGCTCTGCGCCCACTTACCCTCCGCTGTGGGGCTGTCCGCCTTTCTCGTCGCGCCAACCGTCGGGTTGGGGGTGGTAGCCGTATGCGGCGGCCCGGACCGTTTCCTCGTTCTCCAGCCCGGAGCCGATCGCGCCGCCCACGGTGGCCAGCGAGCTGGTGATCCAGGCGAGCGTCAGATAGTCGGTGACATCGACCGGCCGTTGCAGAGTCTGCTCCAGCACGGACGTGTCGATCAGCAGTGCCTCGACGAGCACCGTTCCCAGGAACAACACCACGTAGGACACCGCCGTGGCCAGAGAGAGAGTGAGGATCGTCCCCAGGTTGAACAGCCGCGCCATCGCGGTCGGTGTCTCACGGTCTGGCTTCTCCCACAGGTCGTGCGCGACGATCAGCCAGGCCACCAACGCGGCCAGCCCGAGCAGCATGATCACGGCGAGCCGGAGTCCGCCGAGCGCATCGCCCATCTGCCAGATGGTGTCCGTGGTGAGCGCGAACGCCGCCGTGCCGAACGCGCCGACCAGCAACTTGGACAGACCCAGGAGGGCACGCCCCGGGCGGTTGGCGCGGACCATCCCGCTCAACAGGCGAACCCGTCCGACCAGCCCCGACGCCACGTAGCGCCGTTCACCGGCGTCGGTCCCGTCGATCTCCCGGTGGATGGCGGGAGCCCGGGATGCCATCTCGGCTGCTGCTTGGCCATCCCTCGGCATCCGCTGGTCGGAAGTGTCCGTCAACAGCCTGCTCACCAGATCGGGAACGATAGCGCGGGCCGCTCGCAGCTGGCGCAGTCCCAGCGCAGGCAGGGACACGACCGCGACTCGACGTCGAGCGGAGGTCTGTGCCACCAGCGGCACCCGCTCGGCGTGCAGTGGCAGGTCGGTCAGGCAGATCGCGATGTCCCACCGGTCGTCGGCGCGCCGCTGCGCCAGATCGTCGAGCAGTAGCTCGACGCCTCCGTCGCGGCGCGGCGCCACCTCGCCCCATCCCTCCCGGACGACCCACCGCACGTCAGCGCCCACATCATCGGCGAGTCGGGCAGCCAACTCGGTGGCGAGCCTCGCAGCCACCCGGGCCGGATGGTCCGGTGGGGTTGCCACCAGGCCCACGACGATCTCCTGGCGTCGCTGTTCGCTGTGGGTCACCGCTGCTCCTTACCGGTAGCCGGGCTCGGCCGCCGACGGCGAAGACCGGGGCGTCACGTGCCGTCGCGGCAGCTCCCTTGCCGACTGACGTAGTGGTGGAGCCGGGCCGCCGAGGGGAAGCGCCGATCAGTCCGTACAGCGCTGACGCGACGCCCGCGTCGAACCGGGCGGCCCGCCCACGCAGCCTAAATGACCATCCTGCGGGGTGTAGCGGATTCGATGAGAGGCGCTCCGGAGGCTCGCACCACCTCGCGGCGACACCGGTGGGCGGGGGCGGAGGCTGCGGCGAGACCGGCATCGAGGGCATGTCGATCATCGTGAGGTGTGGTGTGACTATTCACGTCACCCATTGCTCGTTCACGTTACACCTAGGACACTGGCGGCCACTGTGACATCGATCCGGGTGAGCATGAGCGCCCGGCAGGTGCGGTGGGGAGGGGTCTCACGATGCCGGGAACGACGCCAGGTGCCAAGGCCATGGCCATTCCTGTCTACAAGGCGCTACCGCGGCTGATCCGCGACGCACACCAGTCGCTCGTCGACATCGCGAACTGGTCCGGCGGTGCCGTCGTCCGCCTTGGACTGGGAGTTTCCAGCGCCTATCTCGTCACCGACCCGGCCGACGTGCAGCAGGTGCTGCAGGAGAAGGCCGACATCTACCCACGAGGTGACGACACCGCACTGTGGCGGTCAGTACGGAGACTGGTCGGAGACGGCATCCTCGCGGAGGGTGAGACCTGGGCGGCCAGCAGGCGGACACTCGGCCCGCTGTTCAGGACGACTCGCATTGGCCCTCTGGTCGACACCATGGCCGAGGCCATCGCCACCTCGGTCGACGAGCTGGAGGCGGCGGCCGCTGCGGGAACGCCGATCGATGTCGGCTCCGAGCTGTCCCGGATCGTCTCCAGTGCCATCATGCGGGTCTTCTTCGCCGATCGAATCGACATCGAAGCCGCCCTGCGGATCATGGCAGCGCAGGAGGTGATCGTCACGGCGATGGGACCGCGCCTGCTCGCGCCGGGGGTGCCGTGGTGGATCCGCCTGCCCGGCGACCGACGCTTCATCGCTGCGGTTCGCACAATCGACGACATCCTGCTGCCCGTACTGAACGAGGCGCTCCAGCGACCCGGCGACAGCGACGACGTGTTGTCCACCCTGGCGCGGGCCCGGACCTCTGACGGAGCTCCGCTCAGCCTCAAGCAGATGCGCGACGACCTGGTGTCGATGGTCGCGGTCACGACGGAGACCTCGTACGTCGTGCTGACCTGGTTGTGGCCGGTCCTCGCCAACAACCCCGAGGTCGCCAGTCGGCTCTACGCCGAGGTCGACCATGTTATCGGCGAAGGTCCGATCCGCGCCGAGAACCTCCAGGAACTCACCTACACCCGGATGGTGCTGGACGAACTCCTCCGGCTCTACCCGGCCGGTTGGATTCTGCCCCGTCGCGCGGCCGAGGCGGACGTGCTCGGCGGAGTACGCATCAAGAAGGGGGCGAGCGTCATCCTCTCGCCGTACGCCACGCACCGGATGTCCGCGCTCTGGGGGGAGACGGCGGAGGTCTTCGACCCGGAGCGTTTCGCGCCGGGCCGTGACGAGGGTCGCCACCGGTACGCGTACTACCCCTTCGGAGGCGGGCGGCACCGCTGTCTGGGCGAGCACCTGTTCGCACTCGAGGCCGTTCTGGTCGTGGCGACCTTCCTGAGCCGGTTCCGGTTCCGTCTGAACGATCCCGCCATCCCCAGCACGAGGGTCGCCGCCTCGCTCCGTCCCGCACGTCCCGTGGAAATGGTCTTGACCCGCACAACTCGCACCGCCGCATGAGAGGAGTGCCTGTGCCTACCACCAGCGTCGCCGACAGCCTCGCGGCAGCTGCGGAACAGGGACGTATCTGCGTCCTCGCCGCTCGGGGCCATCGAGATCTACAGCAGTGCGTGTCGGTGTATCCCACCCTGTTTCCCAGCCCGCCGGTTGACGGCGCCATGCTGGGCGCGCTGGCGCTGTCGACGGCGTTCATAGCGCCGTGGTGCACGGCCGAGCAGCTTCGCGTCGCCAACCGGGCGTCGCTGTGGGTCACCGCGGAAGACTGGATCGTCGACACTGTTGCGACGTCAGTGGACTCCGTAACGACGATCGCCTCCGCCTGCGTCGCGGTGGCCGGCGGCGCCACGCCGGCGGCCGGAGACGCGCTCGGCCAGTTTCTCGCCGAGATTCGCGACGACCTGGCCGCCGTGCCTGCCTTCGCAGGTGCTCAGTCGCTGTGGCGGGACGAGGTCGACAGGATGCTCACCGCTGAGGTCGTGGAGTGGCGGTGGCGAGCCGCCAGGGCAGCCGACGAGCGTCAGCTGCCGTCGTTCGTGGAATACCTCGACAACGCCGACAACTACGGCGCGTCCTTCGTCAACGTGTCGCACTGGCTCGCCACCGCCGACGAGGAGACCCTGGACCACCTGCCCGAACTGACAGCGGCCAGTCGCGAGGTACAGAAAATCCTGCGTCTGGTCAACGACATGGCCAGCTATGAACGCGATCTCAAGACAGGCGACCTCAACGCCCTCATGCTCGGCGTCGACAGGGACGACATCAACCGGCACGTCGCCGAGCGGGTCGACAAGTGTCGGGCACTGCTTCAGGAGCTGGAGAGCAGGTGCGCGCAGGAAGCCCGTTACCTGGCCCGGGAAATCGGGTTCACCAGTGGTTTCTATCGCGGCACGGACTATTGGGGCACCGTTGAACGTTGACGGCGCTTTCCCGGAACAGGCGCGGGGACCAGAGGGCCGGACCCTCGCCTCGACCGGCGCAGCTGAGCTGGTCGAGGCGATGCTGCGAGAACCAGCCGGGCAGATGTCCCCGTCCACCTACGAAACCGGTCGGCTCGTGAGTCTGGCTCCCTGGCTGACCGGCCATGACGAGCGGGTGCGGCACCTGCTGCGCACCCAGCGACTCGACGGCGGATGGGGCCCACCAGAGGGGTACGCCCTGGTTCCGACGTTGAGCGCCACGGAGGCTCTCCTCGCCGTTCTGACCAGGTCTCCCGCTGACATGCTGGTCGACGCTGTCGACCGTGGGCTGCTGTGGCTCAGGAGTTGGCTGGCGACCACACGCACCATCCCGGATACACCAGCGATCGACCTCATCGTGCCGGCGTTGACCGACGCCATCAACGAGCACCTGACGTGCCGCGACATTACGCGCGGTCTGGTCCACTGGCAGGCAGGTCCTCGGCTGCCCCTGCCGCCCGGCATGGCTGGCAAGAGACTCGACGTCGTGAGGGGCATCATCGCGGCAGGCGCGCCGGTGCCCGACAAGCTGCTGCACGCGTTGGAGGTCGTCGGTGACATCGCCCAGGACGCCGTCGGTGTCCAACCGCTGCCGCCAGGCGTCATCGGCGCGTCGCCGGCCGCCACCGCCGCCTGGTTGGGTGCGGCGGGAGAGGCCGATGGGCATGGCTGGGTACGCGCACACCTGGAGTCCGTCGTTCAGCGACACGACGGTCTCGCCCCCTGCGCGACGCCGCTCGGCGTCTTCGAGCGTGCGTGGGTCGTCGGTTCCCTCGCACGGGCCGGCATCGCCGTACCCTCGGTTCCGGACCTGGTCGACAGCCTGACAGCAGACCTGACATCGGTGGGGACACCAGCCGGCCCTGGCCTGCCGCCGGACGCGGATACCACCTCAGTCACTCTGTATGCGCTGTCGTGGCTGGGCGTGCCCACCGATCCGAAAAGCCTGTGGAGATTCGAGACGGATGCCGGATTCTGCACCTGGCCGGGCGAGGACGGCTTCTCGGTCACTACCAACGCCCACGTCCTGGACGCCCTGAGCCGGCACATGGCGACGCAGTCAGACTCCGCGCCACGCTGCCGCTCCGCGGTCCGGCGCCTGGTCGATGCGCTGCGATCCTGCCAGCTACCGGACGGCAGTTGGCAGGATCGATGGCATGCCTCTCCCTACTACGCGACCGTCTGCTGCACGTTGGCGCTGGCCGATGCCGCCCCTTCCGCGGCTGCGGAGTCCCTGGCCCGCGCGGTGCGTTGGGTGGTAGCTACACAGCAGCCCGACGGATCCTGGGGTCGCTGGAACGGATCGTCGGAGGAGACGGCGTACGCGATGCAGATCCTGGCCGTCGCGGGGCGGGAACTACCGGCCGCTGACGCGGCCCTCAGCCGAGGCATGTCGTATCTGGACAGGGCGAGCGCGCTCCCGCAGGAGGGTCCCGCGCTGTGGCACGACAAGGACCTCTATCACCCCACGAAGATCGTCCGTGCTGCTGTCCTCGCCGCGCAGCACCTCGCGACGGAGAGCCGTCTACGGGTCGAGGCCAACGACGATCTGCGGACGTGCCCGACGTGACGGATGCCGTCGATCGCCGAGGTGGGGCACCGACGAGGGCGGGGCTCTCAACCCAGTCGATCCAGCTTCTCGCGAGCGGTGGTGTCGGGCCGAGGAGTGAGGACGACCAGACGCAGGTCGGTGTTCTGGGTGGTCAGGACGTTCGCGTCGAGCGGGATGGCGCCCACGTCCGGGTGTACTGCGGTCTTGTGCGCGCTCTCGTGATTGGCCACCGCCCGGAGGGCCCAGAGGTGGCAGAACCTGTCGTTGCCCTCCATGCGCGAGACCAGTGCCGCCACGTCGGGGTCGTTGGGATAGCGGGCGCTGGTGGCGCGCAGGTCGGCCACCAACGACTGCTCGAAGTAGGCCCGCTCGGTGTCGGTCTGGCGCACACGGGGGTTTCGGGATTCGAACTGGACGACCAGGGCGTTGCGATCGTCGGCGGTGGCGCTCGTGGGGTCGCCGAAGACGGCCGCGAACATCCGGTTCCAGTGCAGCAGCCGCCAGGCGGCGTCGTAGACGGCCACCGGGGTATCGCCGAGGTGGTCGATGACGCGGTGCAGGCTGCTGGGGATCAGGTGGGGTATCCGGTCCGGGTCCGCGGCGAAGCCGGCCAGGCGCATCAGGTGCGCCTCCTCGTCGTCGGAGAGTCGTAACGCGCGGGCCAGGGAGGCGCACACCTGCACCGACGGTGTGGAGGCGCGGCCCTGTTCGAGGCGTGCCACGTACTCGGGGGAGATGCCGGCCAGTGCTGCCAGCTCGCCGCGTCGTAATCCGACGACGCGGCGAGGTGACCCGCTCGCGAGACCGACCACGGCCGGGTCCGTGCGATCCCGCCAGGCCCGCAGCGCCGCTCCGAGGTCATTCATGAATACATGATCCGCCATCGGCGTCGGGGGCTGGGTGGTACCAGCGGTACGCGGAAGAACTGTGCCTTCCACAGTGGTGGTACGCGCCTGATGATGGGGATCATGAGCAAAGTGACCAGGATGCACCACATCGGAGTCCCGGTAAGTGATCTGGCACGGTCGGTGCGATGGTACGAGGACGTCCTCGGCATCGCGCCGAACGGCGTGACGATCTCGGCGACGAACCCGGCGATCGGTGCGGTTGTCGAGGTGGAGAACGCGTCGATGCGGGCGTCGTTCGCGCTGGCCGGCGACAACGTCCTTCTGGAGCTCATCCAGTACGACAGCCCGCAGCCGAGGCCCTTCACCGGGCGCAACTGCGACGTCGGGGTGATGCACCTGTGTTTCGAGGTCGACGACCTCGACGCGGCGCACCGCGAGTTGGTGGATCGGGGCGTACACGTCAACGCCGAGCCGGTCGTGCTCCAGGACGGCGACGGCGTCGAAGCGGGCCCGCTGGCCGGGACGAAGATCCTCTATCTCCGCGACCCCGACGGGATCCAGCTGGAACTGTTCCAGCTGCCCGCCTAGGCTGCGGATACCATCGGTCGGGCCGGACAGCTGGAGGGGAGTGGGCACCGTTACCCGCCATCGGCTCGCTACCAGACCAGGGGCGTTCGTCGCCCGAGAGACGGAGTTGGGTGAGATCGCCTCGGTGACGGCACCCGCGGGTCAGGGCCGTGGCAGGGCGATGCTCGTTGTCGGTGACGCGGGGATCGGCAAGTCGACGCTCATCGGTGAGGCCGCATCACGGCTGGACGGATGGCAGGTGCTGCGCGCCGGTGGTATCGAGTTCGAGAGCGAACTGCCCTACTCGGCCCTGCACCAGCTGTGCGCGCCCGTGCTCGACCACCGCGCCGGACTCCCCGCGGCGCAGCGGAACGCGCTCGATACGGTGTTCGGGCTGCACGCGGGGGTCAGTCCGACTCCGATGCTGGTCGGCCTGTCCGTCCTGGGCCTGCTCAGTGCCGTAGGCCGGCGCCGGCCGGTGTTCTGTGCTGTCGACGACGTGCAGTGGATCGACGCCGGCTCGCGGCAGGTGCTGGCGTTCGTCGCGGCACGTGTGGCGGCGGAACGGGTCGCCATGGTCTTTGTCGCCCGAGACGCCGCCTCGGTCTCGGAGCTCGGTCGCCTACCCGCCCTCACCCTCGGCGGGCTCACCGACTCGGAGGCTCTCACCCTGCTGCGGTACCGGACACCGTTGGGCCACGAGGCAGCGATCGTGCAACGGATTCTCGCCGAAGCGGCCGGTAACCCTCTCGCGTTGGTGGAGTTCGCCCGCGACGCGGGGCCGTTCGGACTACCCGCCGACGCCGGGCACGGCGCGGTGGAACATCGGTTCGTGAGTCGGTTCCGGCGGCTGCCGACACCCGCGCGTTCGGTTCTGGCGCTGGCCGCTGCGGAGCCGACCGGCGACCTCGTTCTGCTGCGGCGCGCCATGGCGATCCAGGGACTGGACGCCTCGGATCTGGCCGCGGCCGAGGACAGCGGTCTGTTGGTGATCGGCCCCCGGGTGCACTTCCACCATCCGCTGGCGCGTTCAGCGGTGTACCGCTCGACCGGGGCCGGCACGCGACGGCAGGCACACGCGGCGCTCGCCGCCGTCACGGACGTCGACGCCGATCCCGACCGCCGCGCCTGGCACCAGGCGAACGCGATCACCGGGCCGGACGAGGAGACCGCGGCGGAGCTGGAACGGTCAGCCGGACGGGCACAACGCCGCGGCGGCTTCGCGGCCGTGGCAGCGTTCCTCGAACGCGCGGCCCGACTGACACCGGACCGGTCGCGGCAGGTACGCCGCCTGTTGGGCGCGGCCCGGGCACGGTTGAGTGCGGGCGCGCCTTCCACGGCCCGGGAACTCGTGGGCGAGGCCGAGCGTCTCCAGCCGGACCTGGCCGACCGCCGGGCTGCGCGACTGCTGCGCGCGACGATCGACTATCACGTCGCGCGCAGTATCCCGGCGACTATCGCCCTCCTCGACGCGGCCGACGTCATGGCCCCCGACGAGGTCCGCGAGACCTACCTGGAAGCCTTCGCCTCGCTGATGTTCAGCGTCGACGAGCCCGGGAGGCTACGGCGGCTCGCCCTGCACATCCGGGAACGGGTACCGCAGCGTCAGCCACCACGTCCGGTCGATCTGCTGTTGCAGGCGCTGGTCGAGCAGAACCTCCGCCCGGCGGACGAGGCGATCCCCCTGATGCGCCGCACCGTCGACGCCTTCCGGGAGCACGCCTGCACACCCGACGCGGATCCGTGGTGGATGGAACGCGCCTGTGTGTTGAGCGTCGACCTCGGCGACAGCGACGCCATGGAGGAGATCGTCGACCGTCAGGTGGAACTCGCCCGGGCACAGGGAGCGTACGCGATCCTTCCCCACGCGCTGCGATTCCAGGCGGTCGCCCGGACGATCGTGGGTCGCTTCGCCGACGCGCACGTCTGCATCATCGAGGCGCGCGCGGTCGACGAGGCCGCGGGGACCTCCAACCTCGTCGGGTCCGACCTGATGCTCGCCGCGTGGAGCGGCGACGCCGACCGGTTCCGGGAGATTCAGGAGAGGCTGCGCGGCTGGGCAGGGGTGAACCCCGCCGCGTTGCACTACGCCAACGCCGTGCTGTGTAACGGCAGCGGCGACCACGAGGCAGCGCTGACCGCATTGCTGCTCGTGCGGGACCAGCATCGGCTCGGCTCGTACGCCGTGACCGCTTTCCACCACGAGCTGGTCGAAGCCGCCGCGTACGTCGGACGCCCCGAAGAGGCCGAGGATTCGGCTGAGTGGATCGGGGACGTCGCACGGGTCAACCCGAACGCGTGGACCACGGGTGCGCACCAGTTGGCGTGCGCGTTGCTGGACCCGGGGCTCGGCGCGCAGGACCACTACCGCGAGGCGATCAGCCGGTTCGCCGGGAGCAGGATGCGGGTCCACTACGCGCGTGCCCGCCTGCTGTACGGGGAGTGGCTGCGACGGGTCGGCCGCCGGACCGAGGCACGGGTGGAACTGCGCGCCGCACACCATCTGCTCCGCACCATCGGCGCGCGCGGGTTCGCCGCCCGCGCCGCCCGCGAACTGGATGCCATCGGCGAGCCGACCCTGACCGACGACGCCGATCCGCTCGCGGGGCTGACCGCACGGGAACTGCTCGTCGCCCGCAAGGTCGCCTCCGGCGCAGGCAGCAAGGAGGTCGCCGCGCTGCTGTTCGTCAGCCCGCGAACGATCGACGCCCACCTGCGGAACCTCTACCGCAAACTGGGCATCACCTCACGCCGGCAGCTGCGCGAACTCCTCCGCTGACGGGGCCGGGCCGATCGAGCGACGAACGGCCCCGCCGGTGGGAGACCGGCGGGGCCGTTGAGCGGCATCAGCGCCGGTCCGTCTCACACTCCCGTTCGGCCAGCGTCTTCAGCTCCGCCAGCCACGTCTCCAGACCCGCGCGGAGAGCCGCTGTGGAGAATGCGACGTCCTGCTCCACCTGCGCACCGCGCCACGTCTCCTCGGTACGCACGAGAACCCGTCCGTCGACCTCGGTGAACGTCCACACGTGAACACCCTCGTCGATGCGCAACCCCGCACCGATCGCCGGGCCGTCCCACCGAAGGCACCTCTGGTGCTGAAGCTGCCGGACAGTGGACGTGACGACGAGGGTCGTGGCGGGATTCAACGCGGTCTCGGGTACCGACGTCGTCCATCGGAACGACGAACCGGGACGCAGTGGGCCACGGTCGAGCCGCTTGCTGGAGAGGACCGGGTTCTGCCACGACGGCCAGCGTTCCACGTCGGTCTGGATCCTCCAGACGGTCCGTAGCGGGGCGTCGATCGTCGTCTCCGTCCGGTAGCGAATCTTCGCCGCGGTGTCGACGGTCTGCCCCGCACATCGCACCGCCGTGCGGTCGGAGCCGCCACCGCCGCTGGCCTTGGCCCGGGCCGGTGCACCGGCGCCGCCCACGAGGCCGGCGACGACCGCCGCCGTCGCGACGATGACCATCCGGTTCCTCATGAGGCGCTCACCGCCTCGGCGGTGCGCTTGAGGCGGCCCAGCCACATGGCGAGGGTCGTGTCGAGGCCCTCCTGGAACGACGCACTGTCGGCATCGACAGGCGGGCCGGCGAAGGACTCCTCGGTCGACACCTCCACTCCGTCGTCGGCCGGAGTGAGCGCCCAGACGTGGACGCCGAGGACGCCGTCCGGCCCGTCACCATATCCCCGCCAGACGAGGCGCTCCTGCGGCCGTACCCGAAGAATCGTCGACTCGATCTCCATGCCCGCGGCGGACCAGCGGAACACCGAGCCCGGCGCGAGCGGACCGGGTGTTTCCACACGTGCGTACGGGATTTCCGGCAACCAGGTCGTCCACGCGTCGATGTCCGTGAGGATCCGCCACACGGTGTCCGCGGACGCGGTCACCGTGACGCTGTGGCGGCTGACCACCTGGGCCGACAGGTCAATGCCGACCTCGTCGGCGTCCGTCATGTTGTCCATCGTGAAGCCCCTCCGCGGTCACTGACGATCGGATCGCCGGGCGTGCGCGAGCCGCTAGATCCACACCCGGCAGAAACGATCGTGCCAAGACGGCAACCGCCGCACATCGGCAAGATTTACCTAGTTCGCGCCGCGTGGGCCGAGAAGGGCAGCACGCAACGACGGCGGTTTCGCGTACCCGCTTCCGACGAGCGGTGCCGCCGGGTCGATGGCATCATGCACTGGATCACGATGTTCATCGATCGAGGGGGCGACGGTGCGCAGAGCAGGAGTTTCGGCGGCCCGACGGTGTGTGCGACAGCTCACCGTCGGAGTGGTCGGCACGTTGGCAGTCCTGGTCGCCGCTCCGGCACCCGCGCTGGCGGCCACGTGGTCCCCGATCCAGGTCGTGTCGGAGGCTGGTTGGAGCGGGCAGGACCAGCCCTTCGTCGCTGTCGACCGGCAGGGTGACTCACTGCTCGCCTGGGCCGGGTGCGACAACAACGCGAGCGGCTGCTACGACCAGGTGAAGGCCCAGACCGCGTCGGTCGACGGTGTGCTGGGGCCAGTCCAGACGCTCTCGCCGCTCGGTGCGTCCGCGTCCTGGCCCAAGGTCGCATCCGACGACGACGGCGATTCCGCTGTGGTGTGGACGCAGGACGGCCTCGTGGCGGGCCGCCGCATGTCCGCCACCGGTGAACTGGGTCCGCTGCGGATGATCACGACGTGGCACGGGGTCAGTCCGGCCGTCGCGGTGGACCCCTCAGGGCTGGCGCTGGTCGCCTGGACGGAGATCCGCGACGGCGCGTACACGACGAAGGCCCGCTATTTCGGCGCGGACAGCTCGCTCGGTCCGGAGTTGACCCTCGGCGTGGGTGCGGACCAGCCGGTCGTGGCCGTCGACCGGGCCGGCACCGCGCTCGTCGCCTGGACGGAGAGCTACGAACGGGTCGTCGCACGCCGGGTCCGCCCGGAGGGGGTCTCCGCCCTGCGCGTCATCGCCGGGCAGGGCACCGACATCAGGTACGCCAGCGTCTCGATGGCCATGGACCGGGACGGCGATGCGGTGATCAGCTACCGGTGGGTGAGGGCAAGTGAGCCGCCTCGCCTGCGCGTGCGGCACTACAGCCACACCGACACGTTGGGCAGCGTCATCAACGTGTCGCCCGCGGGCCACGAGTTGAGCCTCTTCGACGAGCTCGCCGGTGACCTCGACGGTGACGCCGTGTTGACCTGGGGCCGGTGGACTTCCGACGGCACGCAGGTCTTCGCCCGCTCGATCTCCGGCACCGGAGCCCTCGGCACGGTCACCAGGCTCGGTGCCGGCGACTGGCCGAAGATCACTCTGGACGACGACGGTGATGGCCTCGTCACCTGGCAGGCGCCGAGCCCGGACTTCTCGACCAGCCGAGTGCACGGGAGGACGATCGGATCGGACGGCGTGTTCGGGGCGGCTGAGATCCTCGCCCCCGACGGCCGCTACGCACAACCGGCGTCCAGCCCGACCGGCCGATTCTCGGTCATCTGGCAGAAGGGGTCCTACCCGAGCGACATCCGGGCGCGCTTCTCCGGGCCGGCGGACTGACCCGCCACCTGCGGAAGACAGCACTAACTCGGCGTCGTCGACGGCCGGCGCTCCACCCGGCCGTCGACCCGTCCGTCCGACAAATTCGCTACTCAGACGGCGGTACGCGGTGATACACAGCCGAGGTGCCAAACACGTTGGAGTTCCCCGAGGTCCTGCGGCTGATCGAAGACCGCTCGGCCGCGTTCCGCGCCGCTATCGCGTCCGCTGCCGACCTTGACGTCCCGGTCCCGACCTGCCCGGACTGGACGCTGCGCGAACTGGCGCAGCACCTGGGCGACGGTCGCCGCCGTCAAGCCGCCATCGTCGCGGCGGGCCCGGGCGCTGGGCCGCCGCTCAAGACGGACCCGAAGGGCGCCCCGACCGCGCCCCGTGACCGGGACGCCCTGGACGCCTGGCTCGCCGAGTCGACCGAACTCATGCTCGACGCGCTGCGCGAGGCCGGCCCGGACCGCGGCTGCTGGACCTGGTGGGGCCGCTCGCAGGCCCCACAGACCAGCGGAGCCCTGGCCCGGCACCAGATCCAGGAGATCGCCGTGCACACCTACGACGTCCAGCTCACCCAGGGGGTCGCGCAGCCGCTGCCGACGGACGTCGCGGTCGAGGGCGTCGACGAGTTCCTGACGACCGTCGCGGCGACGACCGTCCCCTGGCCGTTCACGCCGGCGACAATCGACCTGCACACGACCGAGGGCTCTTCCTGGCGTCTGACCCTCAACGCCGACGGCGTCCGCTGCGACGACCTCGCCGCCGACGCGGAGCCGGGCGACCTGGCGATGCGAGGCGCAGCGAGCGACCTGGTTCTCTACTTCTACGCGCGAGTTTCGCTCGACGACCTGAAGACCACCGGTGACACCGAGCCGATGGAGCGGCTCGCAGACTGGGACCCGACCGCGTAACCAGGGGAGCCGATCAGCGCCGACGTGCTGGGCGGTGCGCTGCGGCCGGGCCGGGCCACCGCGCACCACCGGATTCATCGTGGTACGACTACGCGTCATGAACGCGAACACTCACCCGGATCTCGCCGACCTTCGAGGCGTCCTCCTCGTGGACGATGCCGGTGAGTCGGCTCTGGGCTGGCCAGGCGTACACGCCTTCGAAGCCGAGCATGGGATCGTGCTGCCGGAGCCGTACCGGACCTTCGTCGCGGAGGTCACCGACGGATCGTTCTCCGGGCCACCGGACTTCGGTCTTCTCGGGGTGGCCGAGATGCCCGATGACTGGGGTGACGACCGCCCGGTGCGCGACGTGGCGGCGCCGTTCCCGCTGACCGAGGCGTGGCTGTGGGAGGAGGACTCCCGGCCGTCGGAGGAGATCGAGCCGCTGCTCGATGCCGTCTTCGACCATGGCTCGATCGTGCTCGGAACGGACGGTTGTGGGATGTACTGGCATCTCGTCGTGACGGGACCGCATCGCGGGCACATCTGGAACATCAGCGGTGAGGGGGCAATGCCCTTCGGGGCCGAGTTCGGCCACACCACCGGGGCGTCGGGATTCGTCGGGTGGGTCCGGCACTGGGCGGCCGGCAAGCCCTGGTTCGACGCTGCCTGATCTCTGTCCAAGCGTCTTGGTCACCGTGCGGCGGCCGTGCCCGCGTCGACAGACGAAACGTCGGTGTCCGGCTGTCCTGTGGCGCGCAGCAGCGGCAGAAGCTGGTCACCCTGTCGCGTGATCTCGGCGAGGTAGGGGGTGTCGGAGAGAACGAAGTGGGTGATGCCGAGCCGCTGGTACTTGCGCAGCGAGTTCGCCACGTCCTCGGCGCAGCCGACGAGCCAGGTGGTGCCCGCTCCGCCGCCACCGACCTTGCCGGGCGTGGTGTAGAGGTTGTCGTCGAGGACCTCTCCACGTGCGGCGAGGTCGAGCAGCCGTCGCTGACCGACGGCGGTCCGCCAGGTCTGGTCGCGTGCGGCTCCGTTGCCCTTGGCCATGGCGGCGACCTTGGCCTCGGCATCGGCCCAGGCTTGTTCGGTGGTCTCTCGCACCAGCGTGGTGACCCGCAGCCCGAATTCCAGCGGAGCGTGCTCGCGTCCCAGCTTGTCGCTGAGCTGCCTGAGCCGTTCGATACGACCGGCCACGCCGTCGAGTGGCTCGCCCCAGAAGAGCTGGACGTCGGCCTCGGTGGCGGCCACCTCCTCGGCGGCGGGGGAGGCGCCGCCGAAGTAGAGCCGGGGGTGGTGACGTCCGCCTCGGACGACTGGTCGTAGCGGCAGGGTGGAGCCGGTGACGGAGAAGTGCTCGCCCTGGTAGGTGACGCTCTCCTGGGTCCACAGCCGGCGCACGATCTGGAGGAACTCCTTCGTGCGGGCGTAGCGGTGGGCCGGGTCGCTCTCCCCGTCGCCGTATGCGGCCAGGTCGTCAGTGCCCGAGACGATGTTGATCAGCGTTCGGCCCTGGCTGAGGTGGTCGAGTGTCGCGGCGGCGGAGGCGAAGTTGGCAGGCCGCCAGTAGCCGGGTCGGACCGCGATCAGGGGCTGGAACGTGGTCGTCCGGGCGGCGAGGGCGGTAGCCACAGTGAAGGTGTCCGGTCGGCCCCAGCCGGTCCCGATGAGCGCGCCGCCCCACCCGTGCTCCTCCAGCGCCTGTGCCTGCCGGGTGAGGGTGTCCAGGCTGTTGTGGCCGTCGACGACGTCGTCGCCGCGATGACCCGGCTTGACCTGGTTCGGGATGTACCAGAGGAACTCGAGGTTCATCAGAGGGTCTCCCCGCTTCGGGGGCGGAGCGACGATGGCCGCCCCGCCCCGGTGGATGTGGTCAGCGGAACAGCCGTGGTGCGTTGCGCAGCGTGTGCGCGGCCACGTCGCGGCCGAGTCGGACGCCCACCTCGTCCGCGGTACGGGTGTGGATGCCCGACCACACCCGGGCGTCGACGTTCTCCCTGGTGGGTCGCTGCCAGTCGCGGTAGGTCCGGGTGGCGCCGGGCTGGCTCGGGCTGGTGATGCTGTACGCCTTGCGGGCCTTCGGTCCGAGCAGGGCGGTGAGCACCTGCTCGGCGGCGCCGGAGTAGGTGTTGTGCCCGCTCGGGTAGTCCGGGTGCGCGGGCGTGGTGTGCAGCGGCGTCCAGGTCGGATCACCGCCGGCGTCGGCCTGGATGGCGGTGACCGGTCGCCAGCGGAGGTGGGTGTACTTGGCGTCGGAGGTGGCGATCTGGGTGTCGACGAGCGCGACGTGGAAGATGGCCACGAGGCTCGCCCGCTCGGCGACCGATCCGGTGGACTGCGCGAGGGCGGCGCGCAGGATCCCGGTGTAGAGGGTCAGAGAGGAGCCGAGCCAGAAGGTCGCCGTGTCGGTCTGCTGCGGTGTGCGTACGGCGCTGTCCACCGCCCCGAACGCCCGGACCTCGGCGAGGTCAGCCCGGTAGCGCTCCGAGTTCAGTGCGGGCGGTGGACCGGGCCGGTACCGGTCCGGGCGGTCGAGCAGGAACGGCCGGGCGAAGCGGGTTCCGGCCTGCTGAGCGGGGGAGAAACTCGGTGGGGTGGGCTGCCAGTTGCCCGGACCCGGTTCGGGGTTCGGATACGCCGGATTGACCGACGCGGGGTCGAACCCGTCGTTCGCCCGCTGGGCCAGCAGCGCGCGTGCTTCGGCGCTGCCGATGGCCACGCCGCGGTCCTTGGCCCGCCCGTGGGGGATTCGGTCCAGTGTGGTCCGCAGTGCCGTGTCGAGCGCGGCAGCGCCCTCGGGTATCAGGGTGCTCAGCGCGGTGTGGACGGCGGACGCGAGCGCGGCGTCCCGATAGTGGCGCGGGTTCCCGGCGGGCGCGGTGCGGGCGGCGCGGGCGGCGGCGAGCCAGCTGATGGCCCACGCGCGGTTGTTGGTGACCTGTGGCCGGGTGCCGGTGGCGACGGCGGTCGCGGTGGCGTCGTACCACTCGAGAGCGGTGTCGGTCGTGGTGGTGGCGGAGGCCGGCGCGGCGGGCAGGCCGGCCGCCAGGACGGCGGCGGCGATGACCGCCACGCTGCGGCGCCATCGGCGGCGGTTCGACAGGGTCATGGTGGGGTGACTCCTCGCGGGGGAAGGGTGAGAGCGGACGGACGGCGGCGCGCTTCGGCTGCTCACCGGGCCGGTCCGGCGACGTGTGGCGTCGTCCCGCCGCGCCGGCGGCGCGCCGGGTCGGTCAACGACGGCGGCTGGTAGCCGGCGTCGGCGGGGTTCAGGGTGGAACCGGGCGGGACGATGGCGTCGATGCGGTCGAGCACGTCGCGGGAGAGCGTCACCTTGGCGGCGCCGAGCTGCGACTCCAGGTGGGCAAGGGTGCGCGGTCCGATGATCGCCGAGGTGACGGCCGGGTGTTCCAGGACGAAGGCGATCGCCAGGTGGATGAGGGACAGCCCGGCCTCGTCGGCGAGGGCGGCGAGCTGGTCGACGGCGGTCAGCTTGGCGGCGTTGGCGGGCACTGTCGGGTCGAACCGGGCCGGCAACCGGTCGGCCCGGCGGGAGATCGGGGCGTCGAGCCCGCCGTGGTAGCGCCCGGAGAGCCACCCGCCGGCGAGTGGGCTCCACGGGATCACGGCCAACCCGTACCGCTGGGCCACCGGTAGCACCTCCCGCTCGACCTCGCGGGCCAGGATGGAGTACGGCGGCTGCTCGCTGACGACGCGCTCGCGCCCGCGCCGTTCCGCGATCCACTGGCCCTCCACCATGGCGGACGGCGCGAACGTGGACGTGCCGATGTAGCGGATCTTGCCCTGGCGCACCAGGTCGGTGAGCGCGCCCAGGGTCTCGTCGAAGGCGGTGTCCGGCTCCGGCCGGTGTGCCTGGTAGAGGTCGATCCACTCGGTGCCCAGCCGGCGCAGGCTGTTCTCGACCGATCGGACGATCCAGCGGCGGGAGTTGCCGCGGTGCTGCGGGTTGTCACCGACCTGCCCGTGGAATTTGGTGGCCAGGAAGACGTCGTCGCGCCGCCCGCCCGCGAGGGCCTTGCCGACGATCTCCTCCGACTCGCCGTGGGAGTAGACGTCAGCGGTGTCGATGGCGTTGATGCCCTCGTCGAGGGCCCGGTGGATGATCCGGATGCCGTCCTCGTGGTCCGGGTTGCCCCGTTGCCCGAAGTTCATCGCGCCCAGGGTCAGGGAGCTGATGCGGACGCCGGTGCGGCCGAAGGGCCGTTGGTCGACCATGACTTCTCCTTGGTGGTGGGTCAGCGGGACGCGGTGGTGAGCTGCCGCGTGAACTGGTTGGTCGGTCGGGCCAACCCGTAGTGCTCGCGCAGGGTGGTCCCGGTGTACTCGGTGCGGAACAGGTTGCGGCGTCGCAGGATCGGCACGACGTGGTCGACGAACGTCTCCAGCCCGGACGGGAGCACGGGAGGCATGATGTTGAAGCCGTCCGCCGCGCCTTCGCGATACCACTGCTCGATGGCGTCGGCGACCTGCTCCGGTGTGCCGGCGAAGGTGCGGTGCCCGCGCCCGCCGCCGAGCCTGCCGATGAGTTGGCGGACGGTCAGGCGTTCGCGCCGGGCCAGGGTGACGATCAGCGTGTACCGGCTCTTGGCACCCTCGATCTCGTCCTCGCTCGGCAGGTCGGCGGGCAGTTCCCTGTCCAGGTCGAGGTCTTCCGGGGCGACCCGCAACGTCGCGGCGAGCTGCTGCCGGGCGTACTCCGGTTTGATCAACCGGTCCAGCTCCTCCTCCAGTGCGTGGGCCTCGGCCTCGGTGGCACCGATGGCCGGCACGATGCCCGGAAGGATCTTGATGTTGTCCGGGTCACGGCCGACCTGCGCGGCACGCCGCTTGAGATCGCGGTAGAACGCCTGCGCCTCGCCGAGTGTCTGCTGCGCGGTGAACACGGCCTCCGCGTAGCGCGCGGCCAGGTCCTTGCCGTCCTCGGACGACCCGGCCTGCACCAGCAGCGGATAGCCCTGCGGTGAGCGGGGGACGTTGAGCGGTCCGGCCACCTTGAAGTACCGCCCCGAGTGCTCCGGTGGGTAGAGCAGCTCGTCGTCGCCCCACCGTCCGGCGTCCTTGTCGCCCAGCGGCGCGGTGTCGTCCCAACTGTCCCAGAGCTTCTGGGACACCTCGATGAACTCGGCGGCCCGTTCGTACCGGTCCCGGTGCGCGGGCAGATCGTCGAGGTTGAAGTTCCGGGCCGCCTTCTCGCCGGCGGTGGTGACGATGTTCCAGCCGGCCCGGCCGCCGCTGATGTGGTCCAGCGACGCGAAGCGGCGGGCCAGGTTGAACGGCTCGTTGTACGTCGTCGACGCCGTCGCGATGAGCCCGATGTGGCGCGTCGCTCCGGCCAGGGCGGTGAGCAGCACTGTCGGTTCCAGCGTGCCGCCCGGCCGTCGACCGATGCTGTTCCAGAGCACCGGGCTGTCGGCGAGGAACAACGAGTCGAGCTTGCCGCGCTCGGCGATGCGGGCCAGGCGCGTGAAGTGTTCGACGTCGGTCTGCGCGAACGGATCGCTCTCCGGCAGCCGCCAGGCCGCCTCGTGGTGGCCGACACCCATGAGGAATGCGTTGAGGTGCAGCATGGTCATCCTTCCGTCGGGTCGACGCCGAGCGCCCGTAGCAGGGTTTCGCGGTACGCGAGGAACTGCGGCTGTCGGTACGACCTCGGCGTGGGCAGGTCGATGGCGAGGTCGACGGCGATCCGGCCGCTGTCCAGCAGCAGTACGCGGTCGGCCAGCGTGATGGCCTCGTCGACGTCGTGGGTGACGAGCAGCACCGTGGGCCGGTGCCGGGCGCACAGCTCGCGCAACAGGCCGTGCATGCGCAGTCGGGTCAGCGCGTCCAGCGCGCCGAACGGCTCGTCGGCGAGCAGCAGGTACGGCTCGGACACCAGTGCGCGGGCCAGTGCCACGCGTTGCTGTTCGCCGCCGGACAGCTCACTGGGCCAGGCCCGCTCGCGTCCGGCAAGACCCACCTCGGCGAGCGCCGCCCGGCCGCGCTCGCCGGCGTCCGGCCCGCGCAGGCCGAGGACGACGTTGTCCAGCACGCGCTGCCAGGGCAGAAGTCGGGCGTCCTGGAAGACGACGGACGAGTTCTCCGGTACGTCGACCAGGCCCGAGCCGGTGGCCTCGCCGTCCAGGCCGGCGAGCGCCCGTAGCAGGGTGCTCTTGCCCGAGCCGCTGCGCCCCAACAGCGCCACGAACTCGCCGGTGCCGATCTCCAGGTCGAATCCGTCGAGGACCACCCGGTCCCCGAACCCTCGCGCCAGACCGTGCACCCGTACGGCGCGAGATGCGGTCAGTCCGCCAGCGTGCGTCGCCACGACAGCGCCCTCCTCTGGGCAAGGCGAACCGCGCCGTCGGACAACAACCCGAGCAGGCCGTACAGCACGAGTCCGACAATGATCACGTCGGTCTGGCCGTACTCACGGGCCAGTTCCATCATGTAGCCGATGCCGCTGGTGGAGTTGATCTGCTCGACGACCACCAGGGACAGCCATGCCCCGACGACCGCGAACCGCATGCCGAGCAGGAAACCGGGTAGCGCGCCGGGCAGCACAATCCGGCGGATGAACGCGGTACGCCGCAGCCGTAGCGACTCGCCCAGCTCGACGTACCGGCTGTCGATGGTGCGCAGCCCGTTGTGGGTATGTATGTAGACGGGAACGAACACGCCCAGCGTGATGGTGATGACCTTCATCTGCTCGCCGATGCCGAACCAGAGGACGAGCAACGGGATCAGCGCGAGAGCGGGGATGGCCCGCTTGATCTGGATCGGGCCGTCGAGGACGGCCTCGCCCCACCGGCTCAGACCGGCGAGCACGGCCAGCATCGTGCCGATGGCGGTGCCGATGGCCAGCCCCAGGCCCGCCCGTTGGGCGGAGATGACCAGGTTGTCCTGCAACCGGCCGTTGGCGATGAGGTCGCCCGCCGTACTCACCACGGTCCAGGGCGCCGACAGAGTACGACTGTCGATCCAACCGGCCGCCGAGCCGGCCGCCCACACCACCAGCAGCAGGATCGGACCGACCGCCGACCCGAACGGGATGGGGCGGCCCGGCTTGAGCCGACGTCGTGGCCGGCCGGCGACAACCGCGGGGGTCGATGATGGTCGGGTCGGTGCCGAGACGGTCACTGAGCACCTCCGGCAGTCAGTGCCTGCGCGCCGACCGACTCGTACCGTCGGTCGTACAGGTCCTCGGCCGTGAGGGGCTTGTTGCCGGTCTCCTTGGCGAGCAGGTCGATGGTCTCCTGGTGCCGGGCGATGGCCTCCGTCCAGCTCGCCGGGATGTCGGCCACGCCGCCGTTCTGGACCAGCCATCTGCCGTCGTCGACGGTCAGGCCCTGGTCCTTGACGTAGTACCGCTCGATCCACTCGTCCGGATTGGCCTCGCGCCACCGCCAGGCCCGTGCCCACGCCTGGGCGTACTCCCGGATCGCGGCCGCCTTCGCCGGATCACCGAGCACGGTGACGGGGGCGTAGAGGTGACCGGGGTCGTCGCGCAGCCCGTGCGCGACCGTCGTGGCGCCGTCCCGGCTGTACTTGGTCTCGTACCGCTTGATCTGCACGCCGCCGATCGGCGCGACCTCCACCTGGCGGCTGGCGAGCGCGGTGGCGTAGACGTCGCCGGTGCTCGGCAGCTCGACCAGCTTGACGTCCTTCTTGGTGAGGCCGGCCTTGTGGAGCACTCGCAGTACCAGCGCTCCCTGCGCCTGCCCCGGGCTGTACGCGATCTTCTTCCCTCGCAGGTCAGCGAGGGAGGCGACCGTGACGCCGGGCGCGATGCCGAGCCGGTAGATGGCGTGGTCGAGTGGGTCCTTACGGAACTTCGAGGCAACGATCTTCGTGGGGATACCCGTCCAGTGCGAGTGGATCGGCGGGATGTCTGCCACCGCCCCGACGTCCAGCGCCTTCGCGCGGAACGCCTCCAGGGTCTGCGGGCCGCCGCTGATGTTCGCCCACTCCACCTCGAAGCTGAATCTGTCCGCCTCGCCGGAGAACTCGATCGCCTTCTGGTGCTCCTTGTCTCCGACGACGAGCTTGGTGCCGTTCGGGACGGCCTGCGGCAGCGGCGCGCCGGCGGCCAACGCCGCGACGGGTGTCTCGTCGCCGGCGCAGGCGGTCAGGCCCAGGGTGACCGCGCCGAGGGCGGCGGACAGGATCGCCCGACGGTCCAGGAGGGATGGTGAGGTCACTTACAACTCCTTCGTCGCTGGTTGCAGGGCGGCGTAACGCCCCATGTGGTAGAGCAGAGGCGCACCGTCGCCGTGACTGGCGATCACGGGCTCGGCGATCACGATGGCGTGGTCGCCCGCGGGCACCCGTTGGGTGACGCGACACAGGAGCCACGCGACCGGCTCGTCCAGCAGCGGCACCCGGTGCGGCCCGTACCGCCATGCGGGATGTGCGGCGAAGCGGTCGATGCCGCTCGTCGCGAAGGTCCGCGCGACGTCCTCCTGGTGCGCACCGAGCAGGTGCACCGCGACATGCTCCGCCGCGGCGATCGTCGGCCAGCTCGACGACGATCGGGCCAGGCAGAACGACACCAGCGATGGGCGTAGCGACACGGACGTCAGCGACGTGACGGTGAACCCGACGGGTGGCTCGCCCGCGGCGGTGATCACCGCGACTGCGGCGGCGTGCCGGCGCAGAAGGGCGCGGAACATGTGCGGGTCGACCGGAGTCACGGGTTCGGCGGTGACTGTCATGGCTGTCCTCCTGGTCTGACGAAGACAGGTGGGCGCCGCCACGAGTGCGCGTGGACGCGGTGGCGGCGAGCAACCGTCGATCGGTGCGAGGAGTCGGCTGCCGGTCATCGTCGAGCCGGCGGCGCGAGTGGAGAGAGAGGGGAGCGCGGGCTCAGCGGCAGCAGCCGCAGGCGGCGGTCCAGCCACGGCAGCATCCCCGCGACACCGCGATTGCGGTGCCCTGAAGCAGGGTGTGTTGGCTGGTCACAGATACGACGCTAACCCACAATCCCTATGTGTCAAGTAGGGTTTCAGGCGCTGGGACGTCCGGGGCGGCACCTGTCGGCCGCACGCGTCACCGGATGCCGGGATCGACCTGCGCTGATCGTCGGGCTGCCGACCGTTCCGCGAATCACCGCTGCCCCGCCCGGTATCGCGGAGCGACAGCAGGCAGGATGGATCGATGGTGACGATAAGACCGTTCGACAGCGCCGATGCGCCGGCCGTGGCGGACCTCATCGAACGCTGCCTGCGTGAGGTCAACAGCCGCGACTATCCGAGCGAGGTCGTCGAGCGGATGTGCGACCACTTCACCGAGCAGCGCGTGACGGAACTCGCGATCCGACGACAGATGTTCGTCGCAGAGGAGGACGGGATCGTCGGCACCGTCTCCCGCGACGGCAACAAGGTCTACACGATGTTCGTGCATCCTCGGGTCGCCCGTCGGGGCACCGGGCGACTCCTCATGCGCCACGTCGAGGCGCTGGCGGCAATCGACGGCTACGACCACATGGAGACCGGAGCTAGCATCACCGGGCACGACTTCTACCGTCGGCTCGGCTACCTCGACGTCCGCTCCACCGAGACGGAGTTCGGCCTCAACTACATCCTGCGCCGCAGTCTGCCCTGACGATCGTCGAATCGCCCCGGGCGGCTCGGCCGGTCCGGGTCCCAGGCGTGGGGGATCGGCCGCCGTCACCGGGGCCGTGGAACGGATCGGCCGGCCGAGCCGGGGCTGCCGACGCCGCACCGCCGACACCGTGGGCGGGCGAGATCGATCTCGCCCGCCCACCGCTGCGGGGCGTCTCCTCGGATGCCTACGGTGCCTTCCGTACCGTCAACTTCTGGTAGTCGGCGGCGTGGGGCTGGTAGGTCGGGTTGCCGGAGTAGGCGACGTGGACCCGGTAGGCCCCAGGCCGCAGATCGGCGGTCTGCAGGTCGACGACCGCCTTACCGTGCGCCAGTGGCACGACGTGCACGGTGCCACCGAAGGTGACGGTGACCTCGCCGGTCGGGGTCGGAGCGTGCTGCTTCGGCCCGCCGGCCGGCCCGACCGTCACGGTCAACCTGAACGTGTCCCCGCGGACAACCGACGCCGGCGTGGCCTTCGCCTTGACCTTGACGGCGGCCGGTCCGGAGGGCACCTCGAACGACGCCGTGCCCTCCGACGCCTTCAGGTAGTCGAAGCCGAGGTACTCGGCCTTGACCGTCCGGGCACCCGCGGGCAGACCCGTCGGCAGCGTGACGGTGGCCGCACCGTCGCTCAGATAGGCGAGCGTCGACCACGAGCCGATGCTGACCCGTACCTGACCGCCGGTCTCGAACCCGTCGGCTGCCGCGACCGTCACGGTGGCAGTGGTCGTCTGGGCCCCGCCCGCGTACGGCTCGACAGCCACCTCGGTGGTGGTCGTGACGTCGCTGTTCGGGATCCCCCGGATGTCGTTCCACTCGCGCACGGTCAGCGGGATCACCGTGCCGTGCCGCGGACGCACGACACCCGCGTTGGTCATCGTGATCGCCTTGGCGTTCCAGGTCGGAGCCTCGATGTTCTCGTGGCACGCCGCCTGGTAACCCCCGCCGTTGGTGTACCTGTCACCCCAGAGGTAGAACTGGCCGGGGCAGGAGGTGTCACCGGGGTTGGCCTTGAAGATGACAGGTCCCTCGTACCCCTGGTTGGCGACCCACGTCGTACGCCCCAGAGCCGGCGCGACAAGCCTCCAGTTGTCGATGTCGCTGTCCAGGAAGTCGGTGTGCTTCTCGGAGAAGATGTCCGAGCCCTGGTTGCCCGCCTCGTTCTTGGTCACCCGGTAGTAGTAGTCGCCGACCCGGATCGCGGTCGTGTCGATCCGCGACAGCGGGGCCGGGTCCTGCCACACCTTGGGGGCGGAGAACGTCTGGAAGTCGCGCGTCGTGGCGTACCACATCTGCGCGTTGCCCTGACCCGTGCGGTTCACCGGGTCGTTCCACAGCGACTGCGCCCAGAACACGACGTACGCACCGATCTCCTCGACCCACAGCGACTCCGGCGCGAAGGCGTTGCCCGCGTTGTCGGGCGCGACCTTCACGTGTCGCTGCGGGGTCCAGTTCACCAGGTCGTGCGACTCGAACACCTCGATGTACTGGGTGTCGTTGATGGCGTACCCGCCCTGGTCGTACCAGTTCAGGTCGGTGGCGATCATGTAGAACGTGTCACCGTCGGGGGAGCGGACGATGTGCGGGTCACGAAGCCCCTGGTCGCCCAGCTGGGAGATGAGTGACGGCCGTCCTCCGGTCAGACCGGTCCAGTCCAGGGCGGTGTTTCCGTTGGACGTGGCGAACATGATCTGCTCGCCGTCGGCGATTCCCTCCCCCTTGAAGTACCCCATGAAGTACCGCTCGTACTCCTCCGAGCGCGGCAGGGCGGTGATGGTCACCGGGAACGACTTCTTCTGCGACGCCTTACCCTTGGTGATGGTCGCCGTCAGGGTGGCGGCGACGTCCGCGCGGCCGAAGGCCGGGCGGCTGACCTCGCCCGTCGGGGTGACGAGGCTGGTGGTCGACGTCCAGGTGATGGTGGACCCGAACTCGCCCTCGGCGGCGAGGTCGAGGTTGCCGCGTACGCCTTCGGTGCCGTCCACTGTCAGGTCGAAGGCGTCCCGGTCGACAGCCTGCGCATCGTCGAACTCGGCCTTCACCACCGCGGGGATCTCCCGTGTGACGACCTGCTGGGCGCCCTTGCGGACAGTCGCCGTGAGCGTGGCTGTCGCGTCGGGCTGTCCCTGTGCGGGCCGGGTGATCCGGCCGGTCACCGCGACCTTGCGCGCGCTGGGGACGGCCGGCGGGGTGTTGACCTCGACGACCGACGGGTCCGAACTCGTCCACGTGATGGTCGAGCCCGCCACGGAGCCCACCTTGGGCAGGACGAGGTCGCGTACGACAGCACTGGTCCGGCCGAGGTCGAGGGCCGCGGCGTCGGCGCGAACGCCGTCGGAGACCGTCTTCTCCGCCAGGGCGAGCGTCTCGTCGAGGCTCACCGCCCGGTCGTACACCCGGAAGTCCCGGATCGTTCCGCGGAACGAGTAGTGGCCCGATGTCTGCGAGCGACCGAGGAAGTTGCAGTTGGTCCCCGCGGCGTTCACCGACGGCGCCGTGGTCAGGTTCGTCGACGTCGCGTGCAGCACACCGTCGAGGTAGACCCTGCCGGTCCAGCTCGCTCCGTCCGAGTTCAACGACTGGGTGTAGGTGACGTGGGTCCACGCTCCCTCGAGCATGCGGACCCGGTTCTGTTGGAGGTTCGTCGGACCCACCGCGACGCGGAATCGCTGGGTGTTCGACGCGAAGATGGAGCCCTCGGCGCCGGTGTCGACGTCACACGAGCCGGACTTACGGCCGAAACCCCACATCTGGTGCTCGCCGACGTTCGCCGGGTCGACCCACACGTCGTAGTCCACGGTGAGGTTGGACATGCCGGCGGTGATGTCGTTCGGCAGCGCCACGTACGCGCCGTCGAGGGCGCTCTCGTAGGAGTCGGGGTTGAACCTGACTCCTTCGCCGGTCAAGGACGCCTTCTCGGGATTCACGAGCCTGGCGTTCGCCGCCGCGCCCGCGCTACCCGAGTTGACCAACGTCGTCCCACTGGTTTCGTCGAGGGCGAAGTGGTGCACCAGGCCTTCGGTGAGCTGTTCCTCGGCGGCGTACGAGGGCGGTGCCGCGATCGGGATCGAGAGAAGCGCACCCAGTGCCACTGCGACACCTCTACCCTTTCGACTTCGCCCGGGACGTGGTCTTGGCTGTCGCAGTCGCAATTGATCCTCCTTGACCGGGGCGGGCATCACTCCAAACTGGACGGGCGTGTTAACGCTAACTACGGGGTGCTGTGGGGTCAACGCGGTGCGTCGCGGCCCGAGCCCCACGAAGGCCCGTGGTCGAGGTGCCCCCAACCGGCCGGCCCGTCCGGTTCACGACGGGCACGCGTCCCTCACGACAGCGGGGACGCGCCCGAGGTGCCAGTGGCGTGGTGTCACGGTCACGTGTGACGTGGTGTCACTGTTGGTGCGACGGTGAGCGCCGAATACTGGGGTCGTTACCGCACGATTGCCGCGTCACACCCGCGTCGATCGCGGCGGTCTCGCGGGCGCTCAGCGCGTAGGCGCTGATCCAGTCCGCCGTGGCCGACCTGTTGGCCAGCCGATTCGGCGCAGGTCGCGACCTACGACACTCGCCACAGTGATCCAACGGATGCGCCGTCGCGCTCGGGAGCTGGACGGTGCTTCGTCGGACCCTGCCAGGGTGCGACGGACGCTGAGCCGACCGGCGGGCCGAGGGCGCGACCGATAACCAGGAAGGACCCGCCCATGACCGCATCGGCGATCGAGAAGCCAGATTTCACCGGTTTGCGTGCTATGTACATCAACTGCACCCTGAACCGTTCCCCCGCGCGTAGCCACACCCAGGGGGTCGTCGATCGCAGTGTGGCGATCATGGAGGCGAACGGGGTCGCCGTGGACCAGATTCGCGCCGTCGACCACGACATCGCCACCGGCGTCCGACCCGACATGACCGAGTACGGAGCGGACACCGACGAGTGGCCCGCGCTGCTGCCCCGGGTGCTCGCAGCCGACATCCTGGTCATCGCCGGGCCGATCTGGCTCGGCGACAACAGTTCGGTGACCCGTCGGGTGATCGAGCGGCTCTACGGCTACTCCGGCGTGCTCAACGAGCAGGGCCAGTACGCTTACTACGGTCGGGTCGCGGGCTGCCTGCTCACCGGTAACGAGGATGGCCTGAAGCACTGCGCGATGAGCATCCTCTACAGCTTGCAGCACATCGGCTTCGCCGTCCCGCCGCAGGCGGACGCGGGTTGGCTCGGCGAGGTCGGCCCCGGGCCGTCATACCTCGACGAGGGCTCCGGCGGGCCGGAGAACGACTTCACCAACCGCAATACCGCGTTCATGACCTACAACCTGCTCCACCTCGCGTCGATGATGCGCCGCACCGGTGGATTCCCGGCCTACGGCAACCAGCGCACGGCGTGGGAGGCGGGTGTTCATCCGGACGCCGCCAACCCCGAGTACCGCTGACGCGGCGACCGGCCACGACAACGACGTCTGTCACCCGCTGGTGACAGCACCAAGGATTGTGAGTTGCGATGACGAGCCTGACGACGACGACATGGCCGAGCCTGCGGGTCTCGGACTGGACCGCCACCCGCGACACGGTGCACATGTGGACCCAGATCGTGGGCAAGATCCGCATGGCGCACGCTCCGTTTCTCAACCACTGGTGGCAGGTGCCCCTGTACGTGAGCCCGCGCGGGTTGACGACGTCCGCCATCCCGTACGGCACGGGAGTCTTCGAGCTCGAGTTCGACTTCATCGGCCATCGGCTCGACGTACGCACCAGCGACGGCGGCGCGCGGAGCGTCGCGCTCCGGCCCATGCCGGTCGCCGAGTTCTACTCGCGGGTCATGGCCATGCTCGACGAACTCGGGATCGAGGCACCGATCCGGCCGTACCCCAACGAGGTCGACCCGGCGATCCCGTTCGCCGAGGACCACGAGCACGCCTCCTACGACGCAGACGCGGCCGCCCTGTTCTGGCGACAGCTGTTGCAGGCGAATCGGGTGATCGGCGAGTTCCGGTCGCATTTCGTGGGCAAGGTCAGCCCGGTGCACTTCTTCTGGGGCGGGATGGACCTCGCCTGCACCCGCTTCTCCGGTCGATCGGCCCCGCCACACCCCGGGGGCGTGCCCAACTGCGGGGATTGGGTCATGGTCGAGGGCTACTCCCGCGAACTGTCCAGCTGCGGATTCTGGCCCGGCGGCGGCGAGGAAGGCGCCTTCTACTCGTACGCCTACCCGGCACCGGACGGGTTCGCCGAGCGACAGGTGGGTCCCGACGGCGCGTACTACAGCGCCGAGTTCCAGCAGTTCCTCCTGCCCTACGAGGCCGCCCGTGCCGCACCGGACCCCGACCGCGCGGTGGCCGAGTTCCTCCGCACCACGTACGAGGCCGCCGCCGATCTCGGGAACTGGGACCGTTCCGCGTTGGAGGACGACCCCCTCCGGTGGCACCGTTCTCCTGCGTGAGGAGGCCGATGCTCGTGGACGCGGCGCGCTCAGCGCACGCCCGGGCAGGCACTCACGGCATGGTGAAGTCGGCGAAATCGAAGCCCGGACTCACCACGCAACTGACGAGTACGTGCCTGTCGCCCGCCGGTTTCGCCGACTGCCACTCGCCTGCCGGGACCAGGACCTGCGGGCACTCGGCACTCAGGATCGTGGGTCGACTGCCCCTGCCGACGGTCAGCGCCAGCGGTCCGCCCGAGTGCCAGAACCAGATCTCGTCCGACCGCACGGTGTGCCAGGCCGACGAGTCACCCGGCTCCAGAAGGAAGAGGATCGCCGTCGCGGCGGCACGGCGGCCCGGGTAGCCGTCGGGCTCGAACGTGACAGCGGACCGATAGGTTTCCCGGAACCACCCACCTTCGGGGTGTGGTCGCAGATCGAATTGTTCGGCAAGAGGCGGACGGACGGTCATGAGGGGCCACTGTAGTGGCCGACACCACGGAGGTACGCCACGTCGGGCTTCGCGCTGCGTCGAGGCGTCACCGCGCGTCGGTCACCACCTCTGCTCGACGTCAGGACAGCACGTGTCGGGCCCGGTCTCCGGTCCAGGCCGCGTCGAGGATCGCGGTCAGGCTGGCGGTGTCGGTCGGGCCCGGATGGTTCTGGATCAGGCGGGTGACGCCACTGGCCATCTCCGCGAAACGCGGAAGGTCGCCCCGTGTCACGCCGATGTCCGCCAGGGTGGGAGGGATGCCGATGTCGGCGAGGAGCCCGTCGAGCCAGGTGAGGAACGTGTCTGCGGCCTCGGCATCCGAGGCTCCGGCCACGTCGAGACCGCACACCCCGGCAAGCACTGCCAACCGGTCGCCGACGGCGTCTTTGGCCGCGTCCAGCGCGTAGGGCAGGAGCAGTCCGACGCCCAGGCCGTGCGGCGTGTGGGTGGCTGCGCCGATGGGGTACTGGAGTGCGTGCGGGGCCGCGTTGCCCGCATGGGAGAAGGCGAGCCCGGCGAGCATGGACCCGTAGGACATGTCCGCGCGGGCGTCCGTGTCGCCTCCGTCCCTGACCGCACGCCGCAGGCTGCGGGCGATCCGCTCCGCGGCCAGGAGCGCGTAGTGGTCGGTGATCGGGTTGCGGCCGAGGAAGACCTGCTCCACCGGATCGCGCGGTCCGTGGGGTCGGGGTCGCGCGGTGTAGCTCTCCACCGCGTGGCAGAACGCGTCGATGCCGGAGTGGGCGGTGACGGTCGCCGGGCAGGTGTACGTGAGTTCGGGGTCGACGATCGCGAAGTCGGGCACGATGTGGACGCTGGAGACTCCCACCTTCAGCTCGCGGTCCGGGTCGGTCAACACCGACACGGGTGTGAGCTCGGAGCCGGTGCCGGACGTCGTCGGGACCGCGACGAGCGGAATCGTCGGCCCCGGGACCTTCGACTCGCCGTAGTAGTCGCGCGGCGTCCCACCGTGACGCCGGATGACGCCGACGATTTTGGCGAGGTCGATCACCGTGCCACCCCCGATGGCGAGGATCACGTCGGCGTCCACAGCGGCGGCGGCCGAGACGGCCAGGTCGACGTCGGTGAGTGGCACGTCCGGGGTCGCGTCGGAGAACACCTCGACCACAGCGACCTTCTCCCGCACGGCGGCCACGATGTCGGCCACGCCCGGCTGCCCCAGGAGAACCTGGTCGGTCACGATGAGGACGCGCGACCCGCTCTCGGCCACCACTCGTGGGATGTTCTGCGCGACCCCTTCGCCCACGATCAGCTGGCGTGGTCCGCGGACGGTCTCAAGCATGGCAGTGCCTCTCCGGAACGTCGGCGGTGATGTGCTGGGCGGACGCCCGGGGCAACAGGCCGGTCACGGCAGGTCGATCGCCGCGTAGGTGAGGTCGAGGTACTCGAGGATGCCCTCGTGCGACCCCTCCTTACCGATCCCGGACTGCTTCACGCCTCCGAACGGGGCTGACGGGTCCGATATGAGACCACGGTTGATGCCGACCATCCCCGTCTCCAGCCCCTCGGTGAACCGAAGCGCCCGCTGGAGGTCCCGGGTGAAGACGTATCCGACCAGGCCGTGCTCGGTGTCGTTGGCCTTCGCGATCACCTCGTCGTCGGACGTGAACGAGATGATCGGCGCCACCGGGCCGAAGATCTCCGTCTCCAACATCCGCGCGTCCTCGGGTACGTCGACGAGGACGGTGGGCGGGTAGAAGTGGCCCGGCCCCTCCGGACGCTCGCCCCCCACCAGGACCCGGGCACCGCGGTCGACCGCGTCGGCGACCAGCTCGGCGATCGTGGTGACCGAGGCCTCGTCGATCAACGCCCCGACGTCCACGCCGTCGTCGAGGCCATGGCCCACCGACAGCGCGGCCATCCGCTCGGCGAAGCGCGCCGTGAACTCCTCCCGCACCGGCTCCTCGACGTAGATCCGGTTGGCCGCGATGCAGGACTCCCCGATGTTGCGCATCTTGGCCACCATCGCACCGTCGAGCGCGACGTCCAGGTCAGCGTCGGCACACACGATCAACGCCGCGTTGCCGCCCAACTCCATGGAGGTACGCAGCACGTTGTCCGCAGCCTGTCGGAGCAGTACGCGCCCGACCTCGGTCGACCCGGTGAACGAGAGCTTGCGGGTCCGAGCGTCGGCGAGCAGTGCGGAGACCACAGCGCCGGAACGCTTGGTGGTCACCACGTTGACGACGCCCGGGGGGACACCGACCTCCTCCATGATGCGGGCCAGCAACAGCATGGTGAGTGGCGTCTGGCCCGCCGGCTTGGTGATCGTCGTGCAGCCCGCGGCCAACGCGGGGGCGATCTTGCGGGCGCCCATGGCCAACGGAAAGTTCCAGGGCGTCACGAAGACGCACGGTCCGACCGGCTTCGGCACGGTGAGGATCCGGTATCCGCCTGCGGGAGCGGCGCTGTAGCGCCCCTCGACGCGCACCGCCTCCTCGGCGAACCAGCGGAAGAACTCGGCGCCGTAGCCCACCTCCGCCCGAGCCTCGGCGAGCGGCTTGCCCATCTCGAGCGTTATCAGCCGGGCGATCTCCTCGGATCGCCCGGTCAGTGCCCGGTACGTCGCGTACAACAACTCCGACCGTTTCCGCGGCGGGGTGGCAGCCCACTCCGCCATTGCCTTGCTCGCCGCGTCCAGAGCCGCGAGCCCGTCGACGACGTCGGCGTCCGCCACCTCGGCGATGGTCTTGCCGGTGGCCGGGTCCTCGACCGCGAAAGTGGCTCCGCTCGCGGCGTCGCGCCAGGCGTCGCCGATCCGGAGCCGCCGGTGCTCGGGGGCCAGGACGTCCATCGGGTCACTCATTGCGCCGCCTCCTGGTGATCTTCTTGATGGTGGGCAGGGCGACGCCCCGCCCACCGGCCGCCCTTCCGGGCCACCTGCGGGCGCATCGGGTCGTCGCCGCCCAGCGCGTTAACGCCCGGCCGCGGACAGCGACAGCCCGGTGTCCGCGTCGAACAGGTGCGCACGGTCCAGGTCGACGGTGACCTGCAGCCGCTCGCCGGGCGTACCGGTGACGGTGGGTCGTGCCTTCACCTTGAGGATCTCCGTCCCCACTCGGACGTCGACCACCGTGCGGTCACCGAGCGGTTCGAGCCCGTAGAGCTCGCCCGACAACGACGCGTCCCCACGCTGCTCGACGGACAGGTCCTCCGCGCGCACGCCCAGCAGCAGCGCACGACCGTCCTCAGCCGTGGTCCAGCGGGGCCGCGGCAGCGTCCAGCCTCCCGCACCGACCAGACGATCACCCTCGGCGCGACAGGCGAGCAGGCTGATCGGGGGACTCCCGACGAATCCGGCGACCCACTGGTTGGCCGGACGTTCGTACACCTCGGTCGGCGTCCCGACCTGCTGCACGGTTCCGTCCTTGAGGACCGCGACCTGATCGGCCATGGACAGGGCCTCGACCTGGTCGTTGGTCACGTAGACGAAGGTCGCCCCGAGGCTGCGGTGGATGCGGGTGAGCTCGGTGCGCATCTCGACGCGGAGCTTGAGGTCGAGGTTCGTCAGCGGCTCGTCCATGAGGAACGCGCGCGGGCTGCGGACCAGCGCCCGGGCCAGGGCGACCCGCTGCATCTCACCGCCCGACAGTTGTGCGGGACGACGTTGCAGCAGACGCTCGATGTGCAGCAGGCTCGACATCCGCTCGACGGCGGTGGCGATCTCGCCCGAGGAACAGCGGCGTGCCCGCAGCGGCGAGGCGATGTTCTCGTACACCGTGTGCCGCGGGTAGAGGGCGTAGTTCTGGAAGACCATGGCCAGGTCGCGGGCGGCCGGAGCGTCACCGGTCGCGTCCCTGCCGTCCAGGCGCACCGACCCGGCGTCGAGCTTCTCCAGGCCGGCGATCGCGCGTAGGGTCGTCGTCTTGCCCGCCCCGGAGGGCCCGAGCACCACGAAGAACGAACCGTCCGGCACGTCCAGCGTCACCCCGTCCAGGGCCTGGACCTTGCCGAAGGACTTGCGCAGCCCGTTCGCTGCCACGGTTCCCATCAGGCCACCAGTTCTTCCGTGCGCAGGTCGTAGACGGCCGGGGTCCCGCCGGTGTGTCGCAGCCCGACCGTCGCGTCAGCGTCGAAACGGACGGTCGGTGGCATCCGAACCCGTACGTCGCGCTGGCCGTTGTGGTCGACCACGTAGATGATCTCGTCGCCCAGCCATTCCGCCGAGACCACGCGGGCCGGGACCGACTGTTCCGCCCCCGGTGCGGTGACCTCCAGGGCCTCCGGTCGGACGCCGGCAACCAGGTCACGGTCGCGCGGCAGATCCGCCGGCGGCGTGAGGACCAGCCCGCCCTGACCGCGAAGCTTCCCGTCGGCCACCTCGACCTCGATCAGGTTCATCGGCGGGGAGCCGATGAAGGCGGCGCAGAACAGACTCGCCGGACGGTCGTAGACCTCCAGCGGCGTGCCGATCTGCTCGACGCGGCCCTTGTTGAGGATGGCGATCCGGTGACCGAGCGACATCGCCTCGACCTGGTCATGGGTGACGTAGACCATCGTCGCCCCCATCTCTCCCTGCAGGTGCTTGATCTCCGTGCGCATGTCCGCCCTCAACTCCGCGTCCAGATTGGTGAGAGGCTCGTCCATGAGGAATGCGCGCGGCCGCCGCACCAGGGCGCGAGCGAGCGCGACGCGCTGCTGCTCCCCGCCGGACAACTGGCGCGGTCGCCGGTCCAGGAGTGGTCCGAGCCGCATCAGCCGGGCGGCCTCGGCAACCCGCTCCTGCACCTCCTCCTTGGGGAGTCCCTCGGCCCGCAGTGGGAACGCCAGGTTGTCGCGGGTCTTCAGGTGCGGGTAGAGAGCGTAGAACTGGAACACCATGGCGATGTCGCGTTCGGCCGGCGGCAGGTCGTTGACCAGCGTGTCGCCGATGCGGATGTCGCCGCTCGTCTGCCTCTCCAGGCCGGCGATGGCCCGCAGCGTGGTCGTCTTACCGCAACCGGAGGGGCCGAGCATCACGAACAGCTCGCCGTCCTGGATGGACAGGTCGACGTGGTCGACCGCGACCGTGCCGTCCGGGTAGCGCTTGTGCAGGCCGGTCACCTCGATGCCCGCCATCAGCGTCGCACCGCCCCGAGCGTCACACCGGCGATGAGGTGTTTGCGCACCAGGTACGCGAAGACGAGCACCGGTAGGGCGAACACGACCGAGGCGGCGGCCACGAGACCCCAGTCGGTGGTGGTGCCGCCGATGAGGCCGGCGATGGCGGGTGGAGCTGTCTGCACATTCTCACTGGAGGTGAGGAAGATGGCGAACACGAACTCGTTCCACGAGAAGATGAGTGCGAAGACCGCCGTCGCGGCGATGCCGGGCACGAGCAGGGGAAGGGTGAATTTTCGGAACGCCTGGAATCGGGTCCAGCCGTCGAGCATGGCGGCATCCTCGTACTCGGCGGGCACCTCGTCGACGAACCCCTTCATCATCCAGATCGTGAACGGGACGTTGAACGCGGTGTAGATGAGAATCAGGCCGATCTTGGTGTCGGTGAGGTCGACCTCCCGGTACATGAGGAAGATCGGAATCACGACCACGACGGGCGGCATGAAGCGGGTGGACAGGATGAAGAACAGTTGGTCCTTCTTGGCCTTCACGGCGAGGCGTGAGTAGGCCCAGGCCGCCGGAACCCCCAGCACGGTGGCCAGCAGCGTGGAGACCCCGGCGACCACGACGGAGTTGAGGAACGAGACGGACACGGGCTGACGGCCGCCGTCGGAGGCGACGAACACGTCCCGGTAATGGTCCAGGGTGACCTTGAAGTCGAAGAACTTCGCCGGGATGGCGTACACGTCCCGGTTGTCCTTGATGGACGTCTCGATCATCCACAGCACCGGGAAGAGCATCACGACGGCCAGCGCGGTCAGCAGCGCGACCTCCAGCACGGAGCGACCCCGGCCGCTGCGGCGGCGAGTGGAGGGCGTGTGATCCGGGGCAGGACCTGTGGACACGGCCTCGTCGACGGAGACGGCCATCAGCCCTCCTTGAGCTTGTTCAGGTAGCGCAGGTACAACTGCGAGAGGACGATGACGACGAGGACCATGAGGATCCCGTACGCCGAGGCGGTTCCGGTGTTGAAGCCCAGGAACGCGACCTTGTACACGTGGAACGACAACGTCTCGGTGGAGACGCCCGGGCCACCGTTGGTGAGGATGTAGACGAGGTCGAACAGCCGGAACGCTTCGATACCCCGGAACATCACGGCAATGAGCAGCAGCGGCCACACCAGCGGAAGAGTGATGGTGCGGAACCGGAACCACTCGGACGCCCGGTCGATCGAGGCAGCCTCGTACAGGTACTTCGGAACCGCGCTGAGGCCCGCGAGCGCGATGAGCATGATGAACGGCGTCCACTGCCAGGTGTCGACCACGATCAGGGAGACCAGTGCCGTCCGCTGCCGGGTGAGCCACTCCACCTGCCCCAGGCCGAGTGACCCGAGCATGCTGTTGACCACGCCGAACTGCGCGTCGAGCATGAATCGCCAGAACAGCCCGACCACGACCGGCGACAGCATCATCGGAATGAGGAACACAGTGGTCAGCAGTCCTCGCCCGCGCGTACGTCGTGAGATCAGGTAGGCGATGGCGAAGCCGAGCACGGTCTGTAGGCCGACAGCGCCGACCACGTAGATCAGCGTGGTCAGAGCCCTCTGGTGTACCTGCGCCGACGTCAGGATGGCGGTGTAGTTCCCGAACCCGATGAAGTCGGCGGGCCCTCCGCGGGTGGCCGAGTAGTCGGTGAAGGACAGGTACAACGCCCACAGCAGCGGGAACACCGACATGGCGAGCAACAGCAGGAGCGCGGGGGAGACGAAGGTGACGGCGAGCCAGCGATCACTCAGCCGGCGGGACCGACCCGGTGCGGGTGACGTCGCAGACGCCACCCGCCCGAGGTCGTCGGTCTTCAGAGGTGCGGGGCCACTCACAGTCCGCCGCCGCCCTTACGGCTGCTCGAGTCGAGCACGCGCTGCTGCTCCTTGGCGATGTCGTCGAGCGCGTCCTTCGGCTTCTTCGCGCCGTTGAGAGCCGCGTTGACGTTCGTGTTCTCGATGTCGACGAGGCGTGCGTACTCGGGCACGTTCCACATGTCCCGCATCCGTGGCACCGAGTCGGCGTACACCTTGTTGAACGGCCCGGCGTTGAGGAACTCGGGCGACTGGATCGCGTCGGTACGCGACGGCACGCCACCCGCCGCGGCCCACTTCTTCTGGATGTCAGCCCGCTCGAACCACTTCATGAAGTTCAGGGCCTCCGCCTGGTTTGCCGCCGCGGAGTAGGCCGACACGTGCATCCCCATACCGCCGAGCGGGACCAGGTTCGTCTTCTGGCTCGGCAGGGTGGCGAAACCCAGCTTGTCGAGGATCTGCTCCCGGCTGGTGCCGAGCGTCGACTGCTTCGGATCGAGCAGGCCGCCGCTCGCGGCGATCCAGTTGAACGCGATGCACGCCTTGCCCTGCGCGACCGCGGCGTTCACCTCGTCGATGAACCAGTTGCCGGAGCCCTTGGCGGTCAGCGGCTTCATCTTGTTGACCAGGACGTCCATCGCCTCCTGGCCTGCGGCGTCGTTGAGGACGCCATCGATCTTGCGGGCCTTGGAGTCCCAGAGGTTGCCGCCGTAGACGCCGTTGACAGTGTTGTAGGTGACGGCCGCGGCGTCGGAGCCGTTGGCCTGGTGGAACGCCAGCCCGCTGACGCCGGGGTTGTCCGCCTGGCACTTCTCGGCGACTGAGATCATCTCGTCCCAGGTCTGCGGTGGCTTGTCGCCGATCAGGTCCTTGCGGTAGATCATCGTCCAGGTGTCGCCGAGCAGCGGCAGTCCGTACAGGCTGGCGTTCTCGTCGCGCTTGCCGGTCTCCGCCTGGGGGAACTGACCGTAGGCCGCCAGGAGGTACGGGTCGTAGGCGTTGACCTCGATGTTGTTCTTGACGAAGTCGGTGAGGTCGAGGATGTTGCCGTTCGTCACCGCCTCGCCGATGTGCTGCGAGTCCAGGATCGCGATGTCGAAGTCGGTCTTGCGCGCGGCGAACTGGGTGAACATCGCGTCGTGCCAGTTCGCGTTCGGCACGGTGTTGACCTTGATGGTCGCGTTCGGCCGCTCCTTCTTGTACTCCGCGTTGGCGAAGGCCTCCAGCGCTTGCGCGGGGGGCCACTCGAACCAGATGAAGCTGAGGGTCAGCGGGTCCTTGGTGAGCTCCGGGATGGTCGCCGGTGCCTTGGGGGCGCTCGCCTTCGCGTCGCCGTCGTCCTTGCCATCGCCGCAAGCCGCCACGGTCGTGGCCATCAGCAGCATGGCCGCCGCCGCCAGCTGCACCTTCCGGCCGGGGCCGGATGTCCGTCCTGTTCGCTTCAAACGCCGCATATTCCTGCCTGCTTTCTGGGTTCGGACTTCTAGGGCCTCGCTAGGTGCTTCGCCGAGCAGGTGCCGGGTTGTTCAAGCGTGTTACCGGGCTGTCGCGGGGGGTGATCCGCGGCCGGCGTCACGGGTGCGGTGATGTACCGGGTCTTCATGGCACCGAGAAGATCTTCGGTCCAGGTTTCCTATACGATCCAGTGGGGGCGTCAGCATGTCGCAGCGCTGTGACAGATGTCAACAGGTTCCCGAAGACGCAAGAAAGGGCCTCACGTCACGATGGACGACGAAGCGATCACCGCGCGGGGACGTAGGGCCGTGACGGGCGGGACGCCGCCCGCAAGAGCTGGCGGCCGGCTCGCCGACGAGGTGTACGACACGCTGCTCGGACAGCTGATGTCGCTACGGATCGAGCCCGGCTCCCGGGTGACGATCGACGTCCTGGCCCGAGAGCTGGGGGTCTCGCAGACGCCCATCCGGGACGCCCTGAACCGCATGGAGGCCGAGGGCCTGGTCGTACGTGTGCCCCATGCCGGCTACCGAATTCCTCCGCAGATCACCCGTCACCGCTTCGAGGACATGCTCGAGGTCCGTCTGCTCCTCGAACCGGCGGCGGCCCGCAGGTCCGCCGAGCGCGCGTCATCGGAGCAGGTGGCCGGGCTGCGACGAATGCTGGAGGAGATGGCGGAGCTGGAGGGGGGAAACGGGCCCGCGGCCTACGGCGCCTTCGGGCTGCGTGACGCCGCCTTTCACGATCTCGTCGCCCTGAGCGCGGAGAACCAGGTCATCCGTGAGGCGCTCGCTCGCCTGCACAGCCACGTACACCTCTTCCGGCTCCACCACGACACCCAGGTCACCCACCTGGCCATGGCCGAGCACGAGGATGTCGTGGCCGCGATCGCCGCGCGTGACCCCGACGCCGCCGCCTACGCGATGCGTCGGCACATCCTGCGATCGGGTGATCGTTTCCGCCGATTGTTCGATGAAGTCACCGATGCGAATGGAATGGCGGTGGAGGCTTGACGGACGAGCGGGGTCGGGCGATGCTAACGCGATCGGATCAGATCGGATTGGATCCCCACCACCCGTCCCAGACGCGAGGAGAAGCAGGTGCCCAGAGCGCTGCTCCTGACCGGCGACGCCGCCGAGGAACTCGACACCATGTATCCCTACTACCGCGTGCAGGAAGGCGGCTGGGACGTCGACGTCTCGTCACGGACGATGCGTGACGTGCAACTGGTCATCCACGAGTTCGACCCCAACTCCGACGCCTATGTGGAGAAGGACGGCCGGAAGCTGCCGGTCGACGTGCCCTGGGCCGACGTCGACGTCGAGCGCTACGACGCCCTCATCATCCCCGGGGGACGTGCCCCCGAGTGGATCCGGGTCGACGCCGACGTCAGGCGCATCACCGAGCACTTCTTCGCGCGCAACCTCCCCATCGCACTGGTGTGCCACGGCGCGCAGGTGCCAGCGGTGTACGGGCTGCTGAAGGGTCGAAAGACGGCGTGCTTCCCGCCCATCACCGGTGACATGGAGAACGCGGGCGCGACGGTCATCGACGCCCCCGACGTCATCGACGGCAACCTCGTCTCCTGCCGGGGATGGCCCGACATGCCGCAGTTCGGCAGGGCGATGATGGAGGTCTTCTCGAAGTCCGTCAGCCCCGCATCGGCATGAGCGCAGCTGGCCTGCCCCGGTGACGACACTTCGGACCGTCATTGTCGACGGTTCCCCCGTCCACGTCCTGGAGGGCGGCACCGGGCCCGCAGTGCTGCTGCTGCACGGCTCCGGACCCGGCACGACCGGGTCCGGAGCCTGGGCAACGACAGCGCAGGCACTGGACGCGACCTGGCACCTGGTGGCTCCGGACCAGGCGGGGTTCGGCCGCACGCCGGTCCCGGCGGGCTCCCGGGGCGGGCTCCGGCTGTGGACGGAGCAGGCCGCCGGCCTGATGGACGCTCTCGGTGTCGAGCACTACGCGGTGGTGGGTCACTCGATGGGCGGTGCCGTGGCGCTTGCGTTGGCGGCCGCGCGCCCCCAGCAGGTCACCCGTGTCGTGGCGGTCTCGACGATGGGCACGCCCGGGGCGCCGCTGTCCGACGACCTCGACGCGATCTGGGCCGCCCCCGCCGGCCCGCTCGGCGCACGGGACATGCTGAGTCGCCTCGTCCTCGACCAGGCGCTCGTGACCGACGCGGCCGTCGATGCCCGGGCGGCTGCGATGCGGGAGGGGGCCGCCGCGTACGCGTCGTTGTTCCCCCCGCCCAGGGCGCGATGGGTCGACGACCTCACCCTCTCGGCGCAGACGCTGGCCGCGATCAGCGCCCCAGTGTTGCTCGTGCACGGTGCCGAGGATCGAGTCACCCCGCTCGAAACGACGGCCCAGCCCTTGCTCGAACATCTGGCCGACGTCCGTCTGCACGTGCTCGACCGATGCGGGCATGTGCCGGCGACCGAGCACCCGCAGGAGTTCAGGCAACTGCTGTCGCGCTTCCTCGGTGGTCAGGACCGAGACCTCTGATGCCGCGGCAGCCCCGCAGTCGGTGATCGTGGCCCGGGCGGCCTCAGGCGCCGAGGTGCTCGACGAGGAACTCGCCGGCATCCGCGAAGGCCCTCGCCTGGTTGTCGCGGCGGAGCAGGCCGTGGCCTTCGTCATTGAAGACCTCGTAGCGAACCTCGACGCCACGGGACCGAAGTCGCTCGACGATCTGATCGCTCTCGTGCCGGGGTACGCGAGGATCGTTGGCACCCTGGATGACCATCAAGGGCGCCTCGATCCGGTCGGCGTGTGTCACCGGCGAGCGCGCCATCAGTCGATCCGCGTCGGCTTCCGGGTCACCGATCACCGCGGCCACCAACGAGCGCCACGTCGGCGGTGAGGCCTTGGCCAAGGTGACCAGGTTGCTCGGTCCGTAGAGATCGACACCGGCGGCCCACTTCAACTCCGACAGCCGGCTCAGGCACGACAACACGGCGAAGCCCCCGTAGGAGGCGCCCATGACACCGATGCGATTCGGGTCGATCCACTCCTGTGCTCGCAGGTAGGCGACCGCATCGGCGAGGTCGGTCAGATCGCCGCCGCCCCAGTCCCGGTTGACGAGGTCGGAGTAGGCGCGGCCGTAACCGAGTGAACCCCGCACGTTGGGAGCGAAGACGCCGATGCCGTGTGCCAGGAGGTACTGGTAGAAGCCGTCATGCATGTAGACCGGCAACTCCTGCCAGGCCGGACCACCGTGGATCGAGATCAGGACACCTGCTGGCCCCGGTCCTTCGGGACGGTAGAGGTAACCGGGGATCTGGCGGCCGTCCCGCGCCGGATAACGGACCAACGTCGGGTCGCGGAAGGTGGCGGGATCGGCCGTTACCGGCCGAGCGTCGCTGAGCCACCTGAGCTCCCCGCTCTCAAGATCAATCAAGAGGATGTTCCACGGTCGGGTTGCCGTGGATAGCCGCAGCACGACGAAGCGCCCGTCGCCGGACACGGTGAGGCCGGTCGCCGCGCCGGAGGGCAGCTCCGGCATGCGGATGTCGGCACCGGTGACGAGGTCGCGTCCGCGCAGGCGGGAGAAGCCGTCGACGTTGACGTTCCAGACCAGGACCCGGCCGTCGCCGGAGAGAGCGACCTCCTCCACGTCCCAGTCCGGAGTGTCCAGCCAGCTGAGGGCGCCCGTCTCCGCATCCATGACCGCGAGTCCGGTGAACTCCCGACCGACATTCGACAGGACCAGGAAACCGCTGCCGTCCCTCAGCCACGGCCCCAACCAGTAGGTCGCCACATCGTCGTGCGGCGTCAACGAGCGCGGTTCGGCACCGTCGAGAGTGATGAGATGTACCAGATGGTCGCTGTTGGTGGTGCGCCATTCGGCGACGGTGAGCCGGGACCCGTCAGGTGACCAGTGCCCGGGGCAGGCCCTGCCGCCGCCGGCGTACACCCGGCGTACGTCATCGGTCGACAGGTCGAGCACCAGCACGTCCTGATCGGCCGGGTCCCGGTCGTTAGCGCAGTACGCGATGAACCGGCCGTCGGGGGAGAACGGTTCACCAAGGGCGGCCGAATACTGCACGTCCGGCGCATCGGTGAGTGGCACCGGCTCCCCGCCGGCAGCGTCGATGCGATGGAGTTGCGTGTTCTCGTCCCCACTGTCGTCGGCGAGGAACAGCAGCCACCCACCGCCGGGATGCCACGCCACCCGACGGACTGTCGTGTCGGTGCCGGCGGTGAGGCGACGCGTGTCACCCGTCGACAGTGCCTGTGTGACGAGATTGAACTGGCCGTCGGCGTCATCCACGTAGGCGATCGAGTCACCGTCGGGGGCGATGGCCAGTGTCGGCAGGAATCTCAGGCCTGACTGGAAGTCGCGGTATCCGGGCACACCGGGGATCTTAGGCAGTCGACGCACTAAGTCGGCCATACCGTCGATGGCGGCCGGCCCTGCCGAGATGCCATCCGAGCTTCTACCCCGTTCTGCCCTGTCGGCGGCCGGTGATGCCGCGCAGAGCCAGATAGGCAGCTCCCGCGGCCAGCACCCAGGGCACGGCGACGATGATCGGGTCGAGCAGATGATGTCCACGGTCGACGCGCCTGTCATGGAGGCGCGACGAGATCCCGTTGTGGGTGAACTCGCTCAGGACACCGGTCTCGGTGACCGGGTTGTCGGGGTGGCGGGTCAGGAACGACCCGCGGTGCTCTCGACCGACGACTCAGCCGGCCGCGACGGCCTTACCGGTTCGTTCCCGGCCGTTGCTGGGGGTCCGGGGCTGAGCCGAATTGAGCTCGATCAGGTGTGTTGCCTCGGGCAGGATGGCGGGGTGATACGGGGCAGCGGGGTTCAGCGGGCGGCGCTCGCAGAGGCGGAGCGGCTCGAAGCGGTGCGGGTCGCGGTGGACGGCGCCGCCTCGGGGCGATGGGAGGCGTTGCACCATCTGGTCGAGGCGCTGGTCGACGTCGATGCAGGCGATGACGAGGTGGCGGCGCGATCGGCGTTGGCGCTGGTGGCCGGTGTCGCGGGTCTGGTCGACCGGCTCGACCGGCACGCGCGGCAGGCACCGTGGTACGGCCCGTACCAGGAGTCACCGGCGCGGCGGGTCGGGGGGCGATTCTCCGACGCGACGTCGGGGCCCGTCGCGATGGCGCTGGCGAGCATGCACGGTGACGGGCGGATCCGGGAACGCGCGGTCGCGGCGATGGTCGGTCGGCCGTGCCCGGAGGCGGTGCCCTTCCTGGTGCTGCGCACCGGTGACTGGGTCAAGCCGGTGCGGGACCGGGCGCGGGCCGGGCTGGCGCTGTTGCTCGCCGACGATCCGGGTGGCTATCTGCCGGCGGTGCTCCCGATGTCGTTGCGCCTCGACGCGCGTCTGCGCGGTGGCTTCGCTGTCACCCAGGTACGCGCGGCGTTGCTGTCGGCGCCGGCGGAGGTACGGCGCGGGCTACTCGGATCGGGTGACGCCCGTCAGCGGCGGTTCGTGTTCGACATCGTCCTGGCTCAGGGATGGCTGCCGCTGCCCGAGCTGATGACCTGCGCCGGGTCTGACTCGGATGTCAGGATTCGGGCCTACGCCGCGGAGGCGGCCTGCCGTGAGGCGGTGTGGACCCGCCGGCATGACGTTCTGCGTCGCCTGGCCCGGTCGGTACGTGCCGAGGTGCGGGTGGTGGCGTTGACCGGACTGGTCCGGGCCGGTCAGGACAGTGACGTCGCCGCGCACCTGGACGATGACGCTCCGTTGGTTCGGGCGGTGGCCCGGGACGCGGCCCGCCGGCTCGGCATCGACGCCCGGGAGCACTACCGGAAGGCCACCGGTGCCGCTGAACCAGTGTCGGGTGCGATCGCCGGGCTTGCCGAGACCGGCTCGGCGTCGGATGCCCCGCTGCTGCGGCGCTTGCTGACCCATTCGCAGGCCAGAATTCGTGCGCAGGCGGTACGAGGTCTGCGCCTGCTCGACGCGGTCGTCGCGCAGGAGGTGCTGTCGCTGTTACGGGACCCCTCGCCGGCGGTGGTCCGAGAGGCGACCACCGCGCTGCGGCCCGTCAGCGGTGCCCTGCCGCCGAGCCTTCTGTGGCAGCTGCTCGGCGACGCCAGGGTGGAGTTGCGCCGGGCCGGCTACCGCCTTCTGCGCGGCCGCAGCGTCGATGTCCAGTTGCGCGCCGCCCTGATTCTCACCCTCGACCCGGACCGTGGCCTCGCCGAACGTGGGAAGGCCGACGTGACCCGCCTTGCCCGGGACGGCGCACAGACCACATGGCGCCGCACTCCACCGCCCGAGCTGTCGGTCACCGCCGTCGAGCATGACGAGCTGACGGCGATGTCGGCACGAGCGGCGGCGGCACTCGGTGAGGTCTCCAGCCGGATGCTCACCACCTGGCTGGCAGAGGCCCGTCCCGGCGCGTGAGCGCGGCGCCGGCGGTCAGGTCGACCCGTCCCTAGGCGGTTCGCGGGTCAGCTGTCGGGCGGCGCTTCGTCGATCGGTGCGGTACGGCGGATGACCAGCAGAGCGATGTCGTCATCGGGGTGCTCCGGGGCGGTGCTGGTCATGATGTGGTCGCACAGGGCCTCGGCCGGCTCGGACCGCACAGCGGTGGCGAGGCGGTCGATGCCGGTGTCGATCAGTTCGGTGCGGCGTTCGATGAGCCCGTCGGTGTAGAAGACGAGCGCCGCGCCGGGCGGTAGGTCGAGAACCGTGGTGCGGCGACTGGTCGTCGGGCGGCCCACACCGAGTGGCCGGTCCACATTCACGTCGACGAGCTGGGCGGGTTGGCCGGGGACGATCAGGAGCGGCGGCAGGTGACCTGCGCAGGAGAGGTGGACCGTCGTACGGTCGGGTGAGATGAGGGCGTAGACGGCGGTGGTCAGGGTGCCGGCCTCGAAGTGGTGGATTTTGCGGTCGAGGGACGTCAACGCCTCGGCGGGGTCGTCGGCGTCGAGCGCGTAGGCGCGTAGCGCGCTGCGGATACGTCCCATGACGACGGCGGACGGCAGGCCGTGGCCGGAGACGTCGCCGATGACGGTGCCCAGCCAGCCTGAGGGCAGGACGAACACGTCGTACCAGTCGCCGCCGATGCCCAGGTCGTGGCCGGGTGCGTACCGGGCGGCCAGGTCCAGACCGGGAATGTCGGGTAGCCGGGAGGGCAGAAGGCTGCGTTGCAGGGCAAGCGCAGCCTGCCTGTCGAGGACCTGCGCTCGGGCCTGACCTGCCGAGCTGGCACGATCGGCGACGAGTTGCAGCAGCCGCACATCGTCGGGACCGAACCGCCGCAGGGTCAACGAGCCGACGTGCAACACGCCGACGAGGCTTCCGTTGGAGAGCATGGGCACGCCCAGCAGGGCACGTACGCCCTTGGCGAGCAGGATGGGATTGACCACGTCGTCTGGTGTGACGTCGTAGATCGTGACCGGCGCACGCGTCGCCGCCACCCGGCCGGCGAAGCCGCGCCCGACCCGGACGCGGAAGCCCCGGCGCACCTCCTCCTCCAGGCCTTTCGTCGCCGTCGCGACGAGTTCGCCGGTGTGGCCTTCCAGCAGCAGGATGGTGGCGGTATCGACAGTGAGCAGGTCCCGGACCCGTTCGAGAAGCTCGTCGAGCAACTCGGCGATGTCCAGCCCCGACAACGCGGCGTCCGTGATCGCGTCGATACGGCGCAGCCGCTCCTCGTTCGTCACCATCTCGGCACCGCTCACCCCGGCAGCCTAGACGCCGGCATGCCGCCGACGGCGCGCCAGGAACGAGATCGACGGTGTCGCGTCCGCACCGTGGGGTACCTTCCCATGTCACATTGATGCCTTCGTCGTCCGGTGCACAGGTCTCGCAGGGCACACTCCGAGGCGCGACCAGCAGGTCGCCGGAGTTCACGTCCGGCCAGAGAGGGGGAGTGGTGGCGGTCCCACCTCGCGACCATGCGCCGACCGCTGGGAAGCCCCTTCTCTCGACGTCGTTCGCCCTCACCGACCTCGCCCGCGTTCGCAACGAGGTCGAGGCCGTCAGTCGGCGGTGCGGGCTCGACCAGGACGAGATCGAGGACTGGGTGACAGCGGTCAACGAATTGTTGATCAACGTGATACGACACGGGGGCGGCAAGGGTGCCATACGCCTGCTCCTGGACGGCCAGCTCACCTGTGAAGTGACCGACCAGGGTCCGGGGTTCGATGCCGCCCACTACGTTGCGCGCGTCGAGCGACCGCCTCTGTCCGGCGCCGGAGGGATGGGCCTCTGGGTCGTCGGGCAAATGACCGACTACCTGTTCGTCGGCAGCGGACCCCACGGCACCACCATCCGCATCGCGGCACGTGCCCGCGACGACGGCTAGCCCGCTGCCCCTCCCGCCCAGCCCAGGGTGTCATGGGCGTCACCTGGTTCCGGACTCCCGAGTCCGGTACCGTCGGCGCTATCCGGACTCAGGAGTCCGGATAACCGAAGGGACAACCCGATGACACCGGTACGCATCAGCGACGCCATCCGCGACGTGGCGTTCGCGCCGCGACTCACTCTCGAGGAGGCTCTGGACAAGTACTACGCCCCTGATCTTGTCCACATCGCCGACGGTCGAACGCGCGACCGTGCCGCGTTCGCGGAGATGGTCGCCGGCATTCGCAGCACCGTCGTCGAGGGCGCGGTGACCGTGCTCGACGAGCTGTACGACGGTCTGAACTACGCCGAGCGGCACCGCTACAGGATGACCATGACGGACGGGACGGTCGTCCACCGGGAGGTGTACTACTTCGCCGCGCTCGCCGAGGACGGTCGGTTCCAGCAGGTCCACGAGAGCGGCTTCGACGTCGACCCGGACCCGGGGACTCAGCCCGGAGCAGACCGGCAGTGAGCGTGCACCGGCGTGCGGACGCGCTCCGTAACCACGAGCGGGTGGTGGCGGCGGCCCGTGAACTGTTCGCCGAGCGCGGTCTGGACGTGACTGTGCCCGAGGTGGCGGCGCGCGCCGGAGTCGGGCGGGCGACGGTCTACCGGAGCTACCCGAGCAAGGACGACCTGGTGCTGGCGGTCGCACAGGAGAGCTTCCGCTCGCTGCGGGCGCGTACGCTGGCCGCCGTCGCCGCCGACGACGCCTACCTCGCGTTGCTCGACTACGTGCCGGACCTGCTCGACCATCTCGCCCGCGACCGCGGCCTCGCGGCGGTGTTCTTCGAGGGTCGTCTGCTGCCCGCCGCGGACCTCGTCGACCTGATCGGCCGACTACTCGAGGCGGCGAAAGCATCCGGACCGGTCCGGCCGGACGTCGGTGTCCTCGACGTCCGCGTCGTGCTGTGCGGCGTGGTCCGCCAACTGATCGCGCTGGACGAACGCGATCCGGCCGTGTGGCGTCGCTACGCGAGCTTGATCCTCGCCGCCTTCGCTCAGTAGGCGGCCCCGGCCACCGTGCGACGCGGCCAGACGAGCGGCCTTGCCCAAATCATCTTAGTCATTAAGATAATCGCATGGCCGTATCGACGGACTTCTCAGTGGCAATCGCCGGGGCCGGCCTCTCCGGCCTCTGCCTCGCCCAGTACCTGGTGCGGGCCGGCATCGACGTACACGTCTACGAGCGGGACCCGGGCCCCTTCGTCCGGCGGCAGGGCTACCGGATCATCCTCGACCGGTACGGACTGGAGGCGCTGCGCGAGAGCCTGCCCCGCCAGCTGTACAACCTGGCGCTGACCACCGGCGACGAGCCCGGCGGGCACCTTCGCTTCACCGACAGCCGACTGCGGGACGCGTTCACCATCACCTTCAAGGACGAGCCACACGCGACCCGCCAGGTCGACCGCCTGACCCTGCGGTCGATCCTCCAGTCCGGGCTGAACGGGCGCATCCACTACGGCAAGGACGCCGTCGCGGTGGAGAGCGGCGGGCCGGCAGGGCTGCGGCTGCGGTTCTCCGACGGCGGGGCCGCCGGAGCAACAGTCGTCGTGGGCGCGGACGGCGTCGGCTCGGCCCTGCGCGCGCAGCTCATGCCGGACGCGGACCCGACGAACACCCCGATGGCGGGCATCTACGGTCGCTCGCCCCTGCTGCGCAACGGCGAGAGCGTCATCCCGGACGCGCTGCGTACCAGTGGGGTCCTGGCCATCGCCGACCGACCAGGCCGCGCCTTCTTCTTCACCTCCATGCGGTTCGGCGAGAGCCCGCCGGAGGCGTTCGCGCGCCTGGCCCCGGGCAGCTATGCGCCCACCGGTTACGACTACGTCATGTGGGGACTGCTGCTCCGGCAGGAGGAGGTGCCCCTCGGTGTACGCGGGGACCTGCTGGCGCTGTGGAGACTCGCCTCCCAGCTGAGTGCGGACTTCCACCCCGTCATCCGGCGGCTGGTCGCCACGGCCGAGCTGGACGCCACCGTGCTCAACCTCTTCGCCACCGGCCGGCGCCCGCGACGGTGGGCGGTGCCCCGGGCGACGATGATGGGCGACGCCGTGCACGTCATGCCGCCGTTCGGCGCTCATGGTGGCAACACGGCACTCCGCGACGCCGCCCTGCTCGGCCGCAGGCTGGTCCAGGCCCGCACGAGCGGCACGCCGGTGGAGGAGGCGATCGCCCGCTATCAGGACGAGATGGTGCCCTACGCGTTCCGCGCCGTCGACACCGCCGCCGGGCTGATGCGCCGCCTGACCGGGGGCGCGATCGCACCGCACTGGGTGCTGACCCGCGTGTTACCTCGGCTGCACCGGGTCACCGTGCCGGAGGCATGATTGCGAACATGCCCCACGAGCCGGCCCGTGCGTCCACGATCGCCGACCTCATGCGCGCCGGGCGGGAGACGTCGCGGCTGTCCATGGTGTTCCGGTACGCCATCGCGGAGCGGCTGGGCCTCACCGTCAGCGATTTGGAGTGCCTGGACTACCTGGCGGACGCCAGATGTGCCACCGCCGGGCAGGTCGCCGAACGGACCAACCTCACCACCGGGGCGGTGACCAGCATGCTCCGCCGGCTCCAGCAGGCGGGCTACGTGACGGCCGAGCGCGACCCGGCGGACCGACGGCGGTTGATCGTCACCCTGCGGCCGGAGCGGATCGCCGAGTTGAAACGACCGTACGAGCCGTTCGCCGAGCGGGCTGAGCGGCTCATCGAGGGCTACAGCGTCGAGGAGGTCACGCTGCTCGTCCGCCACAATGAGCGCCTCCAGGCGATGTACCTCGCCGAGTTGGACCGCCTCCGCAGCGAGGACACCGCACAGCGCTCGGCCTGAGAGCGCCGCACGCCGTTGGTCGGCCAGCAGCGCGCCGCCGACGCGTGTGGGTCTGGCTCCGTCGCTCGTTACCGGTTACGTCGGCGCACGGAACGGCCACCGTAAAGACGGACACGGTGGTCGACAACGCGGTCCGGTTCGCCGCGCAGGAACCGGTCGCCAGCAGCATCGCCGTTGCTGACATGGACCACCCAGTCTTCGTAGTACCAGCTGGGGTCGCACGCGCAGTCGGTGAAGCGGAGCCGGAAATTGGCCTCGTACCGGCCGACCTGTCCGTGGGCGAGCGTGAACAGGCGGGTCGACACTCCCGCGCGGGGAAACGCCGCCCTGCCGGGCAGACGCTCCACGGTCACCGCCGAACCCTCGACGGCGAGCCACAGACCCATGCTCCGGGCGATGCTCACGCCGCCGGTCAGCACGTCGGTGCGGAGCGAGTAGTTGTCGGCCTCGTCAGCCAGGACGTCGTGAACCACGACATCGCCTGGCGGCGGCGCGGGAAGCTCGATCGGGCGGTTGAGTCCGCGACGGGCGTTGGCCCGTGCAGCGCCGCGGCTGGACGCGCTCCACCGCACACGTACCCGCTGAATGACGATCACCCCGAGACCATGGCCCACGGCCACAGGTCGCGCCAGCCGATATCCGGCCGTGCCACCTCATGAGGACCGTCGGCGTCTGGACGGGAAACCATGGTGCGGTCCTCCCGAGGGCTGTGGATGATGGCCGGCGTGACTGAGGATGGCGGCGGGTGTGCGGAGCAGCGGCTGTACGACGTTGTGGCACTGTGGGACGCCGAGGCCGGGCGTGGCTTTGAGGATCTGATCCAGGCTGCCTGCCAAGCGTTGGTCGACGGGCTGGACTCTCCGACGTTGCGCGAACTCGCCGGGGCTTCGGTGAACGACGTCTTCTGGGATGTCCGCGAACTCGTGACCACATCGCTTGAGGAGCTGAAGATCCCGTACCCGGGCACTGTCCCTCCCGGTTTCGCCCTTGTGTCAGGCGGGGGAGTCGCCCGCCGGCCCGGAGTCGACTCCCTCCGTCTGGAGGTGTCGCCGACGCCCCGCGCGGGCGGCGATTTCCAGGTGCAGGTCTACGTCAACGGTACGGAGATGACGGCCGCCGGAGCAGGCCTCGGGATGGACCCGTACCAGATCCTGGTGCCGACCAATCGTTTGGTGGCCGTCTCCCAGCCACACACCGTTCCGATCGCGCGCTGCGATTGCGGTGTGTACGGCTGTGGATCCACAGAAGTCACCATCATGCGTGACGGCGATCGGGTCCACTGGGACTGGTCGCTCGAGGTGCCCATGACGCGGGGCGTCTCCTTCGCGGCCGCCGAGTACGACGGGGAAGTCGCGCGGGTGGCCGCAGATCATTCGTGGGAGACGCCCGAAAGGTCGGTCGGACGACGTGTCCTGACCGACATGGACCGGGAACTGTTGCTCACCTACAATCTCCGACCCAGCTGGGTAGGCAACGATTACCGCGACACGGAGCTGTTCCGGGTCGCCCTCCAGCTCAGCGGCGACTACCAGGTCTTCGTCGACACCCCGTGGCGTGGCCGCAACCCGGAGGAGTTGGCAGGCGAGGTGTGCGCCACCTTGGCACGTCCTCCCCGCACCTGGCACGCCACCTGGCACGCCATGATTCCGTCGCTGACCACACCGCCGGAGATCGCAGGGCCGTCCTGGCGACCCGCGCGGTCCTAGCTCGGGTCCTCGTCCGAAGGTGGAGCCTGGGTCGGCGGGATCGGCGACAGGTCCTGGTGGGCTCCGGTGAACCCGGCTGTCTGCTCCCGCCCACGATTCAGATGTGCGTCGGCCTCCCGTCGGGCGGCGGCCACGAGCCTCTCGGATTCGAGCCGCGCGTCGTCGACGATGGTGCTGGCCTGTTCCTCGGCGAGCCTGAGGATCTGTTCCACGTGAGGGCCGAGATGGGCGAAGGTTGATCGCTGTCGGATGCGGGGTCGTCGCTCCACGGCCGTGGCCGCACCGTCGTCGATGTCGCCGTCCCTGACGAGATCGGGCCGCCGGGTGCCCACCAGGAAGAGCGCGACCCCGAGCGCGGCGATCGTGACGCCAGACCAGACCGCGACCGGTCCGAGGGACGGACCGACGGCGGCACCGGCGCCGAGTCCGACAAGTAGGGCGGCTGTCTTGGCTGGTTTGCGCACGATTTCCCCCTCGCGTGGTGCCGGCCTGGGGTTCCGGCTTCAGCATGGCTGACAACCCCAAACACGTCCGGTACGGCACGCGAGCCGGTCGACCGACACGTTCGCCTCCACGAGGTGCGCCGTTACTGCGAGCCCAGCCGTCCGCAGTGGTGCTCCGACAAGGAGATATGACTCTCCGGAGGTGGCCGCGCACGCACGGCGAGTGCCATGTCCGCCGGCGGGCTCCGTCTGAAAATTCGTGTCGAAAGGTGGTAACCAAACTGGCCGGCCAACCCGTCAGGTAGGAGACGGGTTGCCACGCAGGGCACCCGGCCGAGGAGGGGTACGGGACATGGGTGACGTCCGTGGACGTTTCAGGGACGATCTGGCCCAGCACCCCGCACCACCGTTGGGTGACCTGATCGAGCGGTCAGTGGCGCAGGGCCGCCGACTGCGCCGCCGGCGCCGCCTGGCGCAGTTCGGCGCCGGCGGATCGGCGATGGTGATGCTGGTCGTGATCGGTCTGGTCGCTGGGCCGCTCGGCGTCGGTGCGGATGACGCCGGTCAGCCCGGCGGGATGAACGTGGGTTCGCTGGATGGCGTGGTCGACTCGGCCACGCCGTCTCCGGGCGGCGCGTCAGACGACGCCTCGGGCGGGTTCGTGGACGGCGGCGGAGGCAATCCGAGAGGGGCGCCACAGGGGCCCGTGTCGGCGACTCCCTCGACCAGGGTCATCGACACCGTGAGGATCGGGGCGGGGCCCGGCGGCGATCTGCTGACCACCACCCCGCAGGGCGCGCTGGAACTGTTGACCCGGCTTCTGCCCAAGGGGAAGACCGGCGGGTATGCGAACCTGCAGAGCAGCGGCGCAGGTGCCGGCATGCCGTACATCCAGCTTCACCTCGACCGAGGCGAAGGGCCGGGCATGCTGCGGCTCTCCATCTACCAGGACCGCCTGGGTGACAACCCGGCGCCGGGGACGGTGGAGCTGACCGAGATTCCCGACAACTGCGTGCAGAACGAGATGGTCACCGTCTACCACCACGACGGCCTCCAGATCGATGTGATGATCTCCACCTGTCTGTCCTGGGAGGGCAAGAAAACCGTTCCGGCACCGCCCGCCCTCTCCGTGGACGAGGCGATCGCGATCGCCGCGAACCCGACGTGGGGGACGAGACTGCCGTCCGAACTCGTCAGAAGCGGTGCCAAGAACTTCGCGTCCCTGGCCCGGTCGAATGGCTGACGAGGACTTCGTGGAGTTCGCGCAGGCGGCCGCCGGCCGCCTGCGCGACGCCGCGTTTCTGATGTGCCGCGACTGGCATCTCGCCCAGGACCTCACCCAGACGACGCTGGCCAAGGTGTACGCCAGTTGGAGCCGGGTCCGCCGGGCCGACGACCCCCACGCGTACGCCCGTAAGGTGCTGTTGCGCTGCATGATCGACCAGCAGCGGCGTCGTTCCAGCCGCGAATTGGCGATGTCGGCGCCGCCGGATCGGGGCGAGGAGCATCCGGCCGAGCTGCGTATGACGTTGCTGGACGCGGTCGCCACCCTGCCGTTACGGGATCGGGCGATCATCGTCCTGCGCTACTGGGACGACCTGAGCGTGGAGGCAACTGCCGAGGTGGTGGGCGTCTCCACCGCCGTCGTCAAGAGCCAGAGCATGCGTTCCCTCGACCGCCTGCGTCGGTTGCTCGGCGAGACCCGTTCCGAGTTGTTCGCCGAGGAACGCCATTGACCGGTCCCGTCTGGGGCCGGGGTGCGACGGCTCCGAGGGCTCTGGGGTCGAACGGCACCCGCCGCGTCGGTGAGATGACGGCGAGCGTGGAAGCCGCCGCCCGACGCGTGATCTGCGGTGGTAACTATCTGTGTTGGGGAGGTTCCGTGTCCGTATCGAGCAGCGGAGCGTGCCGGGGCCGGAGTCGCGGTTCGATCGCTGTCGTACCGGTGGTCCTGTCGGCGTTGGTGGTGATGGCCACCGGGTGTCAACGGTCGGAGCCCGGCGTCGGCCCTGACGAGCGGCACACCGCGAGCGTTGAGCCGGGCGGTCCGGGGGTGCTGCTGGGGGCGGGGGACCTGGGTTCGAACTGGCACGAGGACGACGTCCGTACCGGTCTGCCGCCCTGGCCGTGGGAGCAGAACGACTGTCCCGCCTATCAGAGCAGCGACTATGCGGCGAAGTCGCACCGGCTTGCCGGCTCGGAGCGCTACTACCGGCCGTCGGACGGCTCGTCGTTGGCCCACCACGTGGTGGAGACGTACGAACCGGGGTGGGCCGAGCGGAATGTGACTGACGTTCGTCGGGTCCTGCAGCGCTGCGCGAGCTACCTGGTGCAGGGGGCGCGCGTTTCCTTCGAGGTCGTCGACCCACGTTATCTGGGGGACGCCGGCATCCTCGTCCGAGGCCGCATCGAGCGTGCCGGCAGGCCGAACACCGTCACGTATGTCGTGATGCTGAGACGAGGCGAGACGGTCTCGACGGTCCGGGTGCCCGAGCTGGGGAGCCGGGCTGCGCTGGATTCGATCGCGGCGAAGGCGGTGGCCCGTCTTGGCTGAGCGGGGAGGTCGGCAGCTGTCACGCCGTTGGGTCGTCTCCGCGGTCACCATGTCTCTGGCGGGTGTGGCGACGGCTGCGTTCGGTGCCACACGCGCTCGCGACGGTGGGGGAGCCGGCCCGTCGCACGGTCCTTCTCCAGCGAGTCCGGTCCCCAGGACACCGGCCGTCGACCGGGTCGCCGAGGCGCGGACGCGTATCGAGGCCTACGTGGAGCGGTACGACGGTCACCTGGCGGTGGCGGCACTGGATCGACAGGGCACGGCTGCGGTGGCGGTCGGTGCCAAACGGTTCGAGACGGCCAGCATCGTGAAGGTCGACATCCTCGCGGCCCTGCTGCTGCGTCAGAAGCCGGCGGGCAAGGCCCTGAGTTCCAGCACCAGGCGGTTGGCCGAAGACATGATCATGTCCAGTGACAACGATGCGGCGGTGGCCCTGTGGCAGCGGATCGACGGCTCGCGGGGACTCACCGCCGCGAACCGCGCACTCGGCCTGCGGGAGACCAAGACCAATTCGCACTGGGGCCTCACCACGACGACGGCTGCCGACCAGCTCCGTCTGCTGACCGCGTTGACATCGCCGACGGGACCGTTGACCCCGCAGGACCGTACCTTCGTCATGGGCCTCATGAAGAAGGTGATCCCCGAGCAGCGATGGGGCGTCACCGCCGCGCGGGAGTCGGGCAGTGCCTCCGTGTACGTCAAGAACGGTTGGGACACCGCCGACGTCGACGGTGGTCGCTGGCTCGTCAACAGCATCGGACGGATCGTCGAGGCTCGTCATGACTGGCTGATCGCCGTCCTCTCCGACCACCACGTCAGTCAGAAAGAGGGCATCCGCGTCGTCGAGCAGGCCGCCACCTACGTGCTCAAGGAGTTGCGCACCGCCACAGCTGGCGACGATCCGTCGCAGGGACAGCTCTCCGCCTCTGGGTAGCGCGCGCCGAGCGGCTTTCGGATTTCGCTGACAGAGGTCTCATCCGTGCTGGATATTGGTGCTGTACCGCCCTCCGAGGCCCGGATCCCAGGCCGGCACGGGGCTGCGAGTGAGACACCCCGTCGAACGTTCCCGCCGCATACGCACGTCTGCGGACATCAGCGGCAGGACTTCCGAAAGGTGATGCCGAATGACCGCAGCTGACTCGCCCGGCCAGAAGGCAGGGCTGCCCACTGTTGTGTTCGTCCATGGGGCGTTCGCCGATTCGTCGAGCTGGAACGGGGTCATCGCCAATCTCAAGCGTCGGGGCTATCCGGCCATGGCCCTCGCCAACCCGCTGCGTGACGTGCAGGGGGACGCCGCCTACGTTCGTTCCGTCGTGGACAACATCGATGGTCCGGTCGTCATGGTCGCTCATTCCTATGGCGGGATCGTGATAACCGAGGCTGCGGATGGTGCCGCGAACGTGAAGGCTCTCGTTTACGTCGCCAGCGTCAGCCCGGACGTCGGCGAAAGCGTGCTCGACCTGATCATGAAGTATCCCGGGAGTGAACTCGGTACCTCCATCAGGATGGTTCCGTGCCGTCTCCCGGACGGTTCGATGGCCATGGAGCAGTACATCGAACAGGACAAGTTCCCGGCGGTGTTCGCCGCCGACGTCGACCCCGACCTCGCCGCGCTGATGGCGGTCACGCAGCGGCCCGCCGCGGAGAGCGCCCAGACGGGATCCGTGACCAAGACCGCCTGGAAGTCCATCCCGTCGTGGACCCTGATCAGCAAGCAGGACAAGGGCATTCCGCCGGACCTGCAACGCTTCATGGCCGACCGCGCCGGGTCCACCACGGTCGAGGTCGACGGGTCCCACGCCGTGGCGGTCTCCCAACCGGGCCCGGTCGCCGACTTCATCGACACGGCCGCCCGCGCGATCGCCGGCTAGGACGCGGTCGAGACACCGGACTTCTGTGCCGTCAAGACGGGTCAGCCCTACCTCGGAGCCGTTCGCGTTCACTGCTACCAGCCGCTGACCGGCGTCACGGACACGGCGGCTGGTGACGCGCCACCGACCGCGACCGGCGGAACCGTGTCGGTGGGGAGGCCGGGCATCCCTGAGCGGAGAGGACGGCCTCGGCGCGGCGACCGGAAACGCGTCGACCAGGCCGGACGAGCGGGCGGACCCGGCGTCCACGCCGAGCCCGCCCGCCCCATGTCGGTCCGCCTGTTCAGGTGATCTCGTCCTCGACTGTGCCGACCCGCACGCGCTCGACAATGGTGTTCGGCGAGCGCGTCATGGTCGTCAGGCGATGGGCGTCAGCCGGAATTGCTGGTTGGTCTGGCCGTGGCAGTCGTAGAGCTGGATCTGGGCGCCGTTGGCGGTGCTCCAGACGTCCAGGCATCGTCCGGACTGCACGCCGCTGATGGTGCCGTTGGAGTTGACGTTCCACTGCTGGTTGGTCTGGCTGTGGCAGCTGTAGATCTGCACCGCCGCCCCGTTGCCCGAGCCTGCCGCGTCGAGGCACATGTTGCCGTACACCTGGAGTTGTTTGTTCGAGGTGTAGGTCCACTGCTGGTTGGTCTGCCTGTTGCAGTCGTAGAGGTGGACCCGGGTGCCGTTGGTGCGTGAGGCGTTGGGGACGTCGATGCACCGGCCGGACTGTGCGCCGACGATCTGGTTGGCGGAGCCGGGTGGGACGGTCGGGGTGGGGGTCGGCGTCGGCGGATCGGTCGGCGGTGGCGTGGTCGGCGTCGAGGGCAGCAGCGGGCACGTGCTGCGGTAGGTGACCACACCACTGTTGTCCAGCAGCGGGCAGAGGAACTGGCTGTACCGGGCGTCGTTGTCGACGAACATCTTGACGAACGGCAGCATGGTGCGGACCATCACCGGGTTCGATCGTCCGACCATGAATCCGTGATCCGCCCCCGCGACCTCCAGGTAGACGCTCTCGGTCGTGGACGGGAGGCTGTTGTACAGACCGGTGGCGTACGACGGGGTGACCACCGTGTCCGCCTGCCCGGAGAAGATCATTGTGGGCACCCGGTCGTTGGCCAGGTTCGACGACGGCGAGTACGGGGCGATCCCGACCACTGCCTTCAGCGACGAGCGCCGGATGGCAGCGCTCAGCGCGCCACCACCGCCCATGGAGTGACCGGCGACGGCCAACCGGGTGGGGTCGACCCGGTCGCGTACCGGGCTCTGCTGGGTGAGGTAGTCCAGTGCGGCGAGCAACTGGGTGCCTCGGGCGGTGTCGAAGTCGTTGCGGCTGTTGGTCTCGATGCCGATCACGACGAAGCCGTGGGAGGCCAGCCACGGCCCCATCCAGGCCAGCTCGGCGGAGAACAACGCCGTGTAACCCGGCGAGATCGCGATGGCCCCGAAGGTGCCCTGGCTGGTGTCGGTCGGGTAGTAGATCCGGCCGCCGTTGAAGCCATACCCGGTCGGGACACTGACCGACGTGTTGGCGAACGGGCCGTTCACGGCGGTGACGCTGGTCCGGGTCGGGTCCGGGCCGCGCTGGTACGGGTTGTCGGCGGCGGACGCCGACCCGGTAGCCACGGTGATCGTGAGCAACCCGACCGCGGCGGCGATCCCGGCCGCGGCGAGCTTGAACAGTCGGCCCCTCAAGCCGGTCGACACTCGGTCGGCCTGGGTGTTCCTCCCGGGCGGGGGGTGGTCTGCGGGTCCTCGCATTGTCGGTACCTCCTGGTGGTGGGAGAGCGAGGGGCGGGCGGGCTCGTCGTGTGCCGAGCCCGCCCGCCCCCGGTGATGTCCGAACGTCAGCGTTGCAGCGTCAGCAGACCCGGCCGGTACGGCAGGAGACCGTAGTCGCCGCCGGAGCTGGGGGAGCGACCCTGGTAGAGCAGTTGCAGGTTGCAGGCGTCGACCGTCATGGTCTGGTCGGCGTTGGTCCGCAGCAGTTCACCGTGGCTGATGTCGTTGGTCCAGGTGGCACCGCTGTTGGCCTTGCCCGCGAACGGGTTGCTCTCGGACGTGGCCTGCGGCGTCCACGTACCGCCCAGGCTGCTGGCGGTGAACGACCGGAAGTAGCGCCCGTTCGCACCGATGGCCTCGACGATCATGAGGTACTTGTTCAGGCCCTGGAGCTTGTAGACCTGGACGGCCTCGAAGAGGTTGTTCGTCGAATCGGTCATGATCGTCGTGTAGTTCGACCCAAAGCTGCCCGGGAAGTTCCCGATCGGCATGCTGGCCCGGTAGATCCGACCGTTGTCACCGGCGAAGAACAGGTACATGTTCTGGTCGTCACCGATGACCGCCTGGTCGATCGGGCCGGTGTTGGAGTTGGAGATGCTGCCGGTGAACAGCGTCTGCGCCGACGACCACCCGTTCGGGTTGGTCGGGTCGCTGGAGGTCCGGTACGAGAACGCCGTGCCGCCCCACTGGTAGGCCAGCACCCAGATGTTGCGCGGCGCGAAGTAGAACAGCGATGGCGCGACGGTCGCCGAGTTCATCGCGTTCTGGCTGGCCGAGCCCATCTGGTTGTAGTTGCTGAAGAGGCCGAAGTTCATCGAGCCCCACGTGGTGCCGGTGTCGTGGGTGGTGGCGTAGACGAGCTGCTGGCCGTTGTACGGCGCGACGGTGAAGTCCTTCAGCGACACCCACCCGGACCTCGGCTGCGCCAGCGCGCCGGTCGACGACCAGCGGTACGACGAGGGAAGGTCACACGTGGTGGTGGGCGGCGGCGTCGTCGTGGGCGGCGTCGTGGGCGTCGGAGTGGAGCCGCCGCCCAGGGCGGCGAGCCGGAATTGCTGGTTGGTCTGGCCGTGGCAGTCGTAGAGCTGGATCTGGGCGCCGTTGGCGGTGCTCCAGACGTCCAGGCATCGTCCGGACTGCACGCCGCTGATGGTGCCGTTGGAGTTGACGTTCCACTGCTGGTTGGTCTGGCTGTGGCAGCTGTAGATCTGCACCGCCGCCCCGTTGCCCGAGCCTGCCGCGTCGAGGCACATGTTGCCGTACACCTGGAGTTGTTTGTTCGAGGTGTAGGTCCATGCCTGGTTCGTCTGCTTGTTGCAGTCGTAGAGCTGCACCCTGGTGCCGTTGGTGGTTGCCGCGTTCGGCACGTCGACGCACCGGCCGGACTGGGTGCCGACGATCTCGTTGGCCGAGCCTGGCGGGTTGGTCGGCGGGTTGGTGGTGGGTGGGTCGGTCGGCGGGTTGGTGGGGGTGGCGCTGTTCAGCGCGTCCAGGGTGGCCGTGTAGGCGGCCTTCTTGTTGCCGTTGCACTCGAAGAGCAGCGGGGTGCCGCCGGAGCGCCACGAGTCACAGTCCCGCACACCCCAGACCGTGAGCCCGTTGCAGCGAGCCACGGCGAGACAGTCGTTGACCACGCTGCGGTAGGTGTTGGCCTGCGTCGTGCCCGAGCCCTCGATGTCCAACTCGGTGATCTGCACGTCCACCCCGAGGGCGGCGAAGCTCGACAGCGTCGTGCGGTAGTTGCTGTTGTACGGCGAGTTGGCGTTGAAGTGCGACTGGAACCCGACGCAGTCGATCGGCACGCCACGAGACTTGAAGTCGCGCACCATGTTGTACACCGCCTGGGTCTTGGCCCAGGTCCAGTTGTCGGTGTTGTAGTCGTTGTAGCAGAGCTTCGCGTCCGGGTCCGCCGCGTCGGCGGCACGGAACGCCGCCTCGATCCAGTCGTTGCCGGTGCGCTGGAGGTTCGAGTTACGACGGGCGCCGCTGTTGCCGTCCTCGAACGCCTCGTTCACCACGTCCCACGAGTAGATCTTGCCCTTGTAGTAGCCGGCCACGCGGCTGACGTGGTTGAGCATCGCGCTGCGCAGCGCGGAGCCCTCCATGCTCTGCATCCAGCCGGGCTGCTGCGAATACCAGGCCAGGGTGTGCCCGCGCACCTTCCAGCCCCGGGAGAGGGCGTGGTTCACGATCCGGTCCGCGTTGCCGAAGGTGAAGTTGTTCTGCTGCGGCTCGGTCGCGTCGATCTTCATCTCGTTCTCGGGAGTGATGCTGTTGAACTCCCGATTCAGGATCGTCGTGTAGGCGCTGTCGTTGAGCTTGTTCGCGGCGACAGCGGCACCGAAGTACCGGCCGGACTGGGCCGCGGCGGCTCCGAGGGTGGTCTCGGCGGCCTGGGCGAGGTTGGGCAGCAGCGATACGACCAGGGCCGCAACTATCGCCGCAATTCCGGAAAGTTTGAGTGCTCTTATTCGGATACGTCGATCGGGACGGGTCCGGGGAACCATGGTGATCCTCCAGTGCTGGGATGGGGGACCTCTGTCGCTGGTGGGGTGGCGGGGCCTCTTGGGCGTTGGCGGTTCCGATGTCGAGTCGGGCCGGACAGGCTGGACGTGACGTCGGACGGTTGCCTTAGCTGAGTTGGCTGGAGCTACGTGACCAGCGGATAGAGGGTTGCGATGAGTCGACCCGGTCGCCTGGGGGGAATCGGGGGCGGGCGCCGGGCGCGGCCGGACGGTGGGTGGTTCGGTGGTCGGTGGGGCACCTCCAGCGCGAAAACGATCATGTTAACGTTCACACTCATCGATGGCCTTCAGGCTGGCAGAAAATTCCAGGGATATCAACCGGTAGTTTCGGGCCTGTTGCGATCAGCTGGCTGTGCTGCGGTCTCTGGCCACGCAACGACAGGGACGCCTGACCTCGGGACGTGGTCAGGCGTCGGCCCTGCTCGCCGCCGCGACGCCGGATGCGCTCCGGCCCAGGGCGCCGAACGCCCTGGGCCGGAGTGTTGCCGCGTCGCTGATCAGGCGATTCTGATGTCGCTGCACCACATGTAGGTCTGGTCCATGTGGGACGCCTTCCAGATCACGAACAGGATGTGGTTCCCGCTGCGTCCGGACGCCGAGACGTTGAACGAGATGTTCTGCGCCGGCGCGTACCGCCCGGTCGTCGCGACCAGGTCGAGGTTGCCCCAGCCGAGCTGCTGCGTGGCCGGGTTGAAGCCCTGCTTGGTGACGTAGACCTGGAAGTAGTCAGCACCGTGGCTGGCCTGGTCGTACAGCTGGACCGTGAAGTTGCTGCTGACGGTCGTCGCCTTCCAGGCTCCCAGCTGGTTGAGGGAGTTGTTCCGGGAGAGGCCGTTGCTGCACAGTTGCCCGTTCGGGGTGCGGGCCTGGAACTGGCCGGCGAGGCCGTCGCGCAGCTGGCTCATCCAGTTCCACATGGTGTCGGGGTTGGACTGGAAGGCCTGGTAACACATCGGGTCCTGCTGCTGCATGGCCGGGTTCATGTGCTGGTTACCCCAGGTCTTCCAGCACTGATAGGCCCGACTCGCCGGGTTGATGATGGTGCCGTGAGCCTGGGCGGCTCCGGTGAACGGCAGCGTGCCGACCACCATCGCGAACAGCAGGACGAGCGCTTGGAGCGACCGGCGGATGGTGGACCGGGACGGTCCGCCGGATTGACCTAACTGGTGTGAACGCACTGTTCATCCTCCGTTCGTTGGTGCGGGGGGTGGGAACGCTCCCAAGGCCACTGTTGCATTAATGAATGTAAATATCAATGTTGATCTGTCTATAGCCGGATGTGGATCGAGCTGTCCGTAATCGTCGGATCAATGACGGGTCTGTGCATGGTGGTCCGCGGCTGCGGCATCGCCCGCGCAGGCATCACCGCGGCGCCCGGATGGTCAGCTCGCGGCCGGGCGGCTCCGCGTCCGGCGGCCGGTCGTCTGCGGGAGCGACGCCCCGCGCGGCGTGGTCAGAGGCCGGCTGCCGCGTCGTACCGGCGACGCTGGTCGGCCATCTCTGCGGCCGTCAGAGCCTCCTCCTGCGCCACCGTCGCGTACTTGGGCGGGAACATCTGCCGCAGCCGGTCGATGAACCTGACGTCCTCGGTCGCCTCCACCACCTGGATGCCCGGAGGGTCGGAGGACATGTCCATGATCACCGGGCCGGCCAGCTTGACGGCCACGTCCCAGGGGCGCTTCCGCTCGGCGACCCCGCAGAGGTGGAAGCCGTAGACCGTCCGCACGTCGGCGAGCGCGGTCACGTCGGCCGGCTCGTAGCCGTAGACGCGGACGCCGCAGATCACCGGCGGCTTCTCCTCCCCGGCGGCCACCTGCTGAGCACCGTGCCCGGCATGGTTGTGCTGCCCCGGGTCCACCCGTTCGAGCGTCGTACGCATCCGGGCCACGATCTGCGCCTGCAGATCCGCCGGCTCCGCCTTCGAGTCGGAGCGGTTGACCAGTACGGCCGCGCCGGCCGACGTCGCCAACAGGATCACGGCCACCCACACCAGGCGGTGTCGGTACCACCCCGCGAAACTCTCTCGGGAAATCATGACTGCTTCTCACCTCGTCGCCGGTTCTGGTGCGCTGGCAGGCCGAATCGGACGCGGCCGGCGGGTGGGACGTCGAGCGCGTCGGCCGCCGGGACGCGTGCCGGGGATGCTTACGGCGGGCGGGGATGCCTGCCGGCAGGACGCCCGTCGTCGTGGAGATGGCCCGGCGGTGCGGCAGGCGAGCGCCTGCCCAAGCGGCGCGCTGCCGGCACTGCGATGCTCCCGTGCATGCCGTTCCCAGCGCGGTTGCCCCCGCGCTGCGGCGATATGAGCCATTCCAACACGTCTGAAGGCGTTCTGGCAACATCGACCAGCATCAGTGTTGGCGCAACTTGGCCCTCCTCGCCCTGATCGACCCCGCCGAGGGCGCTGTCGGTGGGCGCGTGGCCGCCCACCGGCCGGGGCGGAGGCCCTCGCCGGCGCGGGCACCTCCGTGTCGAACTGCACGCGGCCAACGCGACCGCGCCGGCACCGCCCCGGGCGCGGTTCCCGGTGATCCGGAATGAACAGCGAGTGAGCAGGAGGTCGTTAGGGTGCAGACGCGCCGATCGACCTGACTGTCAGGTCGCCGCGATCAGTGGGAAGTGGTGACCGGCCCACGAAGGGTCGACGGTGACCCGCCGCACATCGCCCGCCGCTCGTGGCGCGCCTGCCCGACGCGAACCCGATGCCCACGCTCGTGAAGGAGAGAAGGATGGGAACCGTAGCCGAACCGGAACTCGCCGAGGCGCACATGCGTCAGCTGCTGGGCAGCCTTGGTCTGGACGTCAACTACGTCCGCGGGCAGGCCAACACCTTGTACTTCCTCGACAACGGCCAGGAACACGCCGTGGTCGACTTCGTCGGCGGGTACGGCTCACTCATCTTCGGGCACAACCACCCGAAGCTCGTGGCGTACGCCAAGAGTCTGCTCGACGCACAGGTACCCATCCATGCGCAGTTCTCCTACCACCCGTACGCCAACGAGCTGGCCACCGCCCTGAACCGGGTGCACCGCCGGGAGTTCGGCGCCACCGAGGACTACCGGGCGATCTTCGCCAACAGCGGGGCCGAGGCGGTGGAGACGGCGCTCAAGCATGCCGAGATGGACCGTTCGATCCGGCTGGCGGCACTCGGCGAGGAGATCCACAATCACGTCGAGGAGGCCCGCGCGGCGGTCGCTGCCGGTGCCGCGGTGGTCGCCGACCAGGCGTACGACACGGTCGGGGTCACCGACCGGTCGGCGGACAGCTGCGAACGCCTCGTCGAGGCGGTCCACCGGCACAACGAGCCGAAGTTCGCCAGGTCGCCGCTGTTCCTGACACTGGAGGGATCGTTCCACGGCAAGCTCGCCGGCAGCCTTCAGCTCACCCACAACTCGGCGTACCGCCTGCCCTTCCGGGCGTTGGCCGCCCAGGCCCGGTTCCTGCCCTTCGACCAGCCCGCCGCGATCGACAAGGCCCTGGACGAGGAGCGGACGTTCGTCTTCGACGTCGTGGTGCGCGACGGGGTGGTCGACGTCGTCGAGCGGGAGCTACCTGTCATCGGTGGCTTCTTCGTCGAGCCCATCCAGGGCGAGGGGGGCATCCACGAGGTCGGCGTGGAGATGGCGAGGGCGATCAGGGCCGCCGCCGACGCGGGCGGTTTCCCGGTCATCCTCGACGAGATCCAGAGTGGCGTTGGCCGGTCGGGAGCCTTCTTCGCCGGATCGCACATCGGGCTGGTGGGCGACTACTACGTGCTGGCCAAGAGCCTCGGTGGTGGCCTGTCCAAGCTGTCCGTGCTGCTGGTCCGGGACAGCCGTTACCAGCCCGACTTCGAGCTGCTGCACAGCTCCACGTTCGCCAAGGACGCGTTCTCGTGCCACATCGCGCGCGAAGTGGTGCAGATGCTGGAAGCCGACGGCGGCGCGGCGTACAGGCGTGTGGTCGAACGTGGCGACCGGCTGCGGGCGATGCTCGAACGCATCCGGTCCTCGTTCCCGGACGTGGTCAAGGACTGTCGTGGCCGGGGCCTGATGCTGGGACTCGAGTTCCAGGACCAGTCCACCTGCGACGACGAGATCATCGCATCGAGCGCACGGGACGGTCTGATCGGCTACGTGCTGGCCGGATACCTGCTGCGGGAGCATCGCGTGCGCGTCTTTCCGACCGCGAGCGCGTCGCACACGTTGCGATTCGAGCCCTCCGTCGAGCTGACCGACGACGAGATCAGCCAGCTCGAGAGCGGGCTGGAGGGTGCCTGCCAGCTGTTGCACGAGCGCGCCGGGGCCAGGTTGGTCGGCGCGGCGTGAGACGGCGTGGGGTTTCCCGGGAACCGGACGGCTGAGCCGGTTCATCGCGGGTCGATCCCGCCCGCAGGGATAGGGACGCTGCCGGTGAGGCGGTTGGTGACTGCCGTCGAGTAAGGAGCTCTAGCAGTGAACACGAGGCGTTATGACTGTGGTGTGGACGCCGCGCTTGACGTCATCAACGGCAAGTGGAAGACGCTGATCATCATGGTGCTCGCCGAGGAGAGCCGCCGGTTCGGGGAGCTGAAGCGCCTCGTGCCCGGTATCAGCGACAAGGTGCTCACGCAGCACCTGCGTGATCTGGAAGCCAGATTCATCGTGCGCCGGGAGGTCCTGCACGACAGCCGTGTCAAGGTCAAGTACTCCCTGACATCGGTCGGGACGTCGCTCAACGACGCGTTGGGCCCACTGTGCGAGTGGGGCGAACGGCTGGCCGACACCGATCAGTAGCGCGTATTGCCCCGCCGACCGTGACCGCGCTGGTCCCCGCGGTCACGGTCGGCGGCTTGCCGCCGGAGGGGAGGCGCACCGCCCGGTGCCCCGGCCCGGACCTGGGACGCGGCGGTGCCGAACGGGCGATCACCTCGGCATCGTCGCCGAGGTGATCGCCCGTTCGGCCGTTGCGGTGTCCTGAACCGGTTTCCCGCCGGGCCGGGCGCGGACCCTCGTCAGGACCGTCGAACGTCACCGGAGTCGTCCGCCGCCGCCCCGGGCGGCGGCGGGAAGTATCCGGTCTGGAGGAAGAAGTCCACGTACCTGTCGAAGAGTTCGTCGGTGACCGGTGGGCAGCTGATGCCGCTGCCGGTCAGCATCCGGCTGGTCGCCGTCGTGTCGATCGGCGGATAGAAGCTGTCGCTGTCGGCCGTCATCAACTGGAACGCGTCCAGCAGCGCCAGCATCGCGTTGTCCCGGTCGCGCTGCACGACGGCCAGCCAGTCGGCCGGCTCCCGAGGCTCCAGCCGGTAGCCGCGGGAGCGCAGCAGCTCCACACACCGGGCCAGGCTGATCGACGACTCGTTGTAGAGGTGGTGGATGCCGCCCACGCCGGTGTCGAGCGTGGCGAGGCGGCTGATGGCGGCGCTGACATGGTCGACCGGGGTGAGGTGGAACTCGCCGGTGATCCGGCTCGGCACCACGCCGGCCTGGATGAGCCCCTTGAGGCTGAGCCAGACGAAGTCACGGGTCTGGCAGGCGCCCTGGAACCGGTCGCCGGCGACGAGGTCCACCCGGTACACGGTGACGGGCAGCCCGCGTTCGCCGGCGGCGGCGACCAGCTGCTCGGCTACCCACTTGCTCTGTAGGTAGCCGCTGGGCAGCTCTGCCACCGGCCCGGTGGGGTCGTCGACCCGCAGCGGGCGACCGTCGGGCGCGGGGTGGGCGAACACGCCCGTGGTCGAGACGTAGTGCACCGGTACGGTGCGGTGCCGGGCCGCCAGCCGCAGAATCTCCACGGTGCCGTCGACATTGGCCGCCCGCAGGTTCGAATACGGGTGCAACCAGTTCACCGCCGCACCGGCGTGGTGGACGACGTCCACCCGGCGGGCCAGGTCGTCGAAGACGTCCGGGTCCAGACCGAGCGTGGGTAGGGCGAGGTCGCCCACCACGACCCGGACCCGGCCCAGGTCGACCTCGTCCTGCAACCGGTACCACTCCAGGTTGGCCCGCAGCCGCTTCACCGCGGCGTCGGCGTCGTCCGCCCGGACCAGACAGTGCACCGTGGCGCTGGTGGTACGCAGCAGGTCGCGCAGCAGGAACGCGCCGACGAATCCGGTTGCCCCGGTGAGCAGGACCTCGGCCGGATCGGCGGCGACGGGCACCACCTCGTCGGCGGGGCGGATGTCGGCAGGCAGGGCGACCTCGACGGCGAAGTCCACCGCCGGCGCGGCCTGGACCCCGCTCTCGGCCAGAACCGCGAGCAGATGGTCGCTGAGCGCCGCGGGCGTGGGATGGTCGAACACGACGGTGGCGGGCAGCCGACCGCCGCTGAGCAGGTTGAGCCGGTTGCGCAGCTCCACCGAGGTGAGCGAGTCGAATCCCAACTCGGGGAAGGCGCGTTCGGGATCGATGCCGCTCGGGTCGCCGAGGTTGAGCACGGCGGCGACCTCGGCCCGCAGCAGGTCCAGGGCCACCTCTCGACGCCGGGCAGGATCCAGGCCGGCGAGCTGGTCGGCGAGCGGCCTTCCGGCATTCTCGTCGTTGCCCGCGCGCCGCCGGTGCGAGGTGCCGGCCAGCGTGGCCAGCAGCAGGGGTGCCTGGTCGGCGCGGGCGCGCAGGGCGGCCAGGTCGAGGGGGGTGGCCACGAGCGTGGGCTGCCCCGAATCGAGGGCCAGGTCGAGGATCTCCGGACCGTCGGCCGAGGAGACCGGGCGGAAACCGGCCCGGGCGATCCGGGCGAGGTCTGCCTCGTCGAGCTGGCCGGTCATGCCGCTGGTCTGCGCCCACAGGCCCCACGCGACCGAGGTGGCGGGCAGCCCCTGGGCCGCCCGTCGCAGCGCGAGGCCGTCGAGGAACGCGTTGGCGGCGGCGTAGTTGGCCTGCCCCGCGCCACCGATCACCCCGGCCAGCGAGGAGAACAACACGAACGCCCGCAGGTCCCGGTCACGGGTCAGTTCGTGCAGGTGCCAGGCGGCGTCGGCCTTGGGCCGCAGCACCGCGGCGATGCGTTGCGGCGTCATCGCCGCCAGAACCCCGTCGTCGAGCACGCCGGCGGCGTGTACCACCCCCCGCAGGGTGGGAATGTCCCGCAGGAGCGCCGCGAGTTCCGCCCGGTCGGCGACGTCGCAGCCGACCACCCGCGCCTCGGTGCCGGCCAGGGCCAGCTCGGCGACCAGGTCGGCGGCGCCCTCCGCCGCCATACCCCGGCGGCTGGTCAGGACGAGGTGCGGCACCCGGTGCGCGGTGGCGAGGTGCCGGGCGACCAGGGCGCCGAGCGAGCCGGTGCCGCCGGTGATGAGGACGGTGCCGTCCGTCGGCCACGGCGACGCGGCGGCGGGGGCGGCGGACGGGCCGGGGTTGACGGGCCGCAGTCGTGGCACTGAGACCCGTCCGTCGCGCACGGCGGCCTGGGCCTCACCCGAGGCGACGACCCCTGCCACCGCGGCCCAGGACGTCGCGGCGCCGTCGACGTCGACCAGGACGAGACGCCCGGGCGACTCGGACTGCGCCGAGCGGACCAGACCCCAGACGGCCGACGCCGCCGGGTCGGGCGCGGCGTCGTCGCCGCCGACGGCGACGCCACCACGGGTCACCACCACCAGTCGGCTGTCGCTGAGGCGATCGTCGGTCAACCACTGTTGTACGGTCTCCAGCACCCGGCACAGGCCGCCGAAGACCGCGCCCAGCATGTCCCCGTCCACGGGGCTGACGCCCCACAGCGTCGCTGACGACGCGCCGGCGGCGGCCACCGACGCCACGTCGGAGTGAACCGGCAGGCCAGCGAGGGCATCCGGAACGCTGCCGGTCCCGCCGAGGACGGTCAGGTCGGCGAGGTGAGCGTCCGGCACCTGGACCGGCGACCAGCCGACCTCGAAGAGGGCGTCCTGGCGGCGGTGGCGGACCCGGTCCAGTACGACGGCCGGCAGGAGCCCGATGGCGATCTGCCCGATGTCGGCGACCGGCCCGCCGCTCCGGTCGGTGAGCCGCGCCGAGAACGTGTCCGGGCCGGTTCTGGTGCAGACCACCCGGACCGCAGTGGCCCCGGTGGCGTACGTCCGGACCCCACCCCAGTGCACGGCCACGGGAGCGCCGTCCCCGTCCGGTGTGGCGGCGACCAGCGCGGTGAGGTGCGCCACCGCGTCGAGCAGGACGGGGTGCAGCCCGTACCCGGACGCCTCCCGTTCCCAGCGCTCCGGCAGCCGGACGTCGGCGTGCGCCGTGTCCCCATCGGTCCAGGCCGCCGTCACCGCCCGCAGGGCCGGCGGGTACGCCAGTCCCTGCTGGGCGAGGGCGTCGTACCCAGCCGTGAGGTCGACCGGCACCGACCCGCTGGGGGGCCACGACGTGCGCTCCGCCTCCATCGGCAACGCCGGAGCGGCGCTCAGCGTGCCGTGGGCGTACTCGGTCCAGGCGGTGTGGGCGCCATCCGGGCGGGCGTGTACCCGCAGCGCCCGACGACCGGCCGGATCCGGGGCGTCGACGACCACCTGGAGTTGCACCGCGCCGGTGAGGGGCAGGGGCGCCCCGGTGGTGAGGTGGTCCAGCACCGCGCAGCCGACCCGGTCCGCGGCGTGCGTGGCGAGCTCGACCAGGAGCGCGGCCGGAACGGTGCGGATGCCGTGCGTGGTGAGCTGGGCCAACCACGGGTGGGTGGCGGGGGAGACCCGGCCGGTGAAGAGGGTGGTGTCGTCGCCGGCCACCGTGATCGCCGCGCCCAGCAGGGGGTGGCGGGACGGTTCGAGGCCGAGCCCGCCCGCGTCGACGGTGCCGCCACCGTCGAGCCAGTGGCGGTTGCCGGCGAACGGGTAGGTGGGCAGGTCCACCCCGCGCGCACCGGAACCGGCCAGCAGGCCCGCCCAGTCGACGGCGACGCCCTGCACGTGCAGCTCGGCGGCGGAGGTCAGGAAGCGGTTGAAGCTGCCGTCGTCCCGGCGCAGCGTGCCGGTCACGACCCCGATGCCACCGATCCGCTGCTCCAGCACGGCCTGGATGCTCGTGGTGAGCACCGGGTGCGGGCTGATCTCGATGAACGTCCGGCGGCCCTGGCCGGTCAGGGCTGCCACGACCTCCTCGAAGCGCACCACCTGCCGCAGGTTGCGGTACCAGTAGTCCGCGTCCAGGGTGGTCGGGTCGACCACGCTCCCGGTCACCGTCGAGTGCAGCGGCACGTCACCCGCGCGGGGCGTGACGTCGCGCAGGGCCGCCAACAACTCCTCCCGCACCGCCTCGACGTGCGGCGAGTGCGACGCGTAGTCGACGGGGACGCGGCGGGCCCGCACCTTGGCGTCGGCCAGCTCGGCCTGGAACTCGTCCAGGGCCGCCGGGTCACCGGATACGACGACCGACGTCGGCCCGTTGACCGCCGCCACCGACAACCGCCCCTGCCACGGGGCGAGCCGGGCCGTGACCTCGGCGGCGCCGAGCGCCACCGACATCATGCCGCCCTGACCGGCGAGCGCCACGATGGCCCGGCTGCGCAGGGCGACCACCCGGGCCGCGTCGTCGAGGGAGAGCGCACCGGCGACGTACGCGGCGGCGATCTCCCCCTGCGAGTGGCCGACGACGGCCGCCGGGCGGACCCCCACCGACTGCCACACCCGCGCGAGGGACACCATCACCGCGAACAACACCGGTTGCACGACGTCGACGCGGTCGAGCCCGGGAGCGCCGTCCGCACCGCGCAGCACGTCGAGCAGGGACCAGTCGACGTGCGGCGCGAGGGCGGCGGCGCACTCGTCGATCCGCTCGGCGAACCCCGGATGGGTGTCCAGCAGGTCAACGGCCATGCCCACCCACTGGGAACCCTGCCCGGGGAAGACGAAGACGACGTCGTTCGAGGGCTCGCCGACGCGTCCCGTCACCACCTGCGCGTCGGCGGCCCCCTCGGAGAGCGCCTTCAGGCCACGGAGCAGGGCGTCCCGGTCGACGCCGACGACGGCGGCCCGGTGCGGCAGGCCGGCCCGGGTGGCCAGGGAGTACGCCGTGTCGGTGGCGTCCAGCTCGGGGGTCGCCTCGAGGTGGGTGAGCAGCCGGTCGGCCAGCCGGCGCAGCCCCTGCGGGTCGTGCGCGGACAGCGGCCACACCAGCGCGGCGGGGGTCACCGGCGCCGAGGTGCCCGGGTCGGTCTCCTCCGGGGCCTGCTCCAGGATCGCGTGCGCGTTCGTGCCGCTCACCCCGAACGACGAGACCGCCGCCCGGCGGGGCCGGTTGACGGCCGGCCAGGCGCGGGTGGTCGTGAGCAGTTCGACGGCCCCGGCGGACCAGTCGACCAGAGGGTTCGGGCGGTCGACGTGCAGGGTCTTCGGCAGCGTGGCGTGTCGTAGCGCCAACACCATCTTGATGACTCCGCCGACCCCGGCTGCGGCGACGGTGTGGCCGATGTTCGACTTCAGCGACCCGAGCCACAATGGCCGGTCGGCCGGTCGGCCCTGCCCGTACGTGGCCAGCAGGGCGTGCGCCTCGATCGGGTCACCCAGCCGGGTGCCGGTGCCGTGGGCCTCGACGGCATCCACGTCGGAGGTGCCGAGGTGGGCCTCGGCGAGGGCCTGCCGGATCACCCGTTCCTGGGAGGGGCCGTTGGGTGCGGTGAGACCGTTGGACGCGCCGTCCTGGTTCACCGCCACGCTACGCACCACGGCGAGAATCCGCCGCCCGTTGCGGCGGGCGTCGGAGAGCCGCTCCAGCAGCAACAGCCCCACCCCCTCCGACCAGCCGGTGCCGTCGGCGGACTCGGCGAAGGAGCGGCACCGGCCGTCGGCGGCGAGCCCGCGCTGGCGGGAGAAGTCGACGAACCCACCCGGGTGACCGTTGACGGTGCTGCCACCGGCCAGGGCCAACGTCGACTCACCCGCCCGCAACGACCGCACGGCCAGGTGCAGGGCGACCAACGACGACGAACACGCGGTGTCGAGGGTGATCGCCGGCCCCTCCAGCCCGTAGAAGTACGAGATCCGCCCGGAGGCGACGCTGTTGAGTCGCCCGGTGGTCAGGTAACCCTCCAACTCCTCCGGGCCGTCGAGGTCGAGGTAGGTCTGGCCGGCCGCGCCGACGAACACGCCGGTACGGCTGCCCTTCAGATCGGTGGGGTCGATCCCGGCCCGTTCGAACAGTTCCCAGGAGGTCTCCAGCAGCACCCGCTGCTGCGGGTCCATCGCGACGGCTTCGCGCGGTGAGATTCCGAAGAACGCCGCGTCGAAGCGGGTCGCGCCGTCGAGGAAACCGCCCTCGCGGGTGTACGACCGCCCCGGCTTGCCGGGTTCGGGATCGTAGAGGGCATCGACGTCCCAGCCGCGATCGGTGGGCCACGGAGTGATGCCGTCGCGGCCCTCGGTGACCATTTCCCACAGCTCTTCCGGTGAACTGACGCCCCCCGGATACCGGCAGGCCATACCGATGATTGCTATCGGTTCGGTGCGGTCCGCCTCAAGGTCGGCGAGCCGCTGACGGGTCTTCTGCAGGTCGGCCGTCGTCCATTTGAGGTAGTCCATGAGTTTCTGTTCGGTGGACATGGGATCGCGGTTCTCCTCGGTCTGCGGGCCGGCGTGGGGGTCGACCTCCGGCTCGCCGCCGGGTCAGGTCGGTCGGTTGTGCCTCCGGCACGGGTCGACGCGCATCAATGGTGGGTTGCGGCTGTCCAACGTCGGGTCACGGGTCGGTAATCGAAACTCGCGCGGCAGCCGATCGCGTCCCCGTTACTCACAAGTGAGTTGGTGGTGGAGCCGCCGGGGATAACGTCCAGACGACCGACCCGCCGCGAGAAAGCGAGGCAGTTCGATGACGGCCATTTCCGGTGAATCCCTGTTGACCGACGACGCCAACAAACACGTCGAGCATTACGCCCAGGCGTTCAATTCCGGCGACCCGGAACTGCTCGACCGGATGTACACCGAGGACGCGGTCGCCGTCTGGGGACCGAACGAGCCGTTGACCGGGCAGGCCCGGCGGGAGTACGTGGCGGAGTTCCTCACCCGTCGCCCGGTCATGACCGCGAAGACCCGGCACGCGTACGTCACCGGTGACACCGCGCTGATGGTGGTGGACTGGAGCATCGACATGACCGGCGACGACGGCGAGCCGGAGCACCACGAGGGAGTCGGTCTGGATGTCCTGCGCCGCGGCGCGGACGGACTGTGGCGCCACGCGATCGACGACCCGTACGGCGACGTCTCCTGACCTGCGAGACACCGATGGCCCCGCCGGTCGCACCGGCGGGGCCATCGGGGTTGGCGCCCGGATCAGCCGGGCATGCCGTCGGGCAGGGTGTCGGCGACGGGTCGGTCGATGGCCATCAGCCAGTTGCCGTCCGGTTGACGCCGTAGGACGTCGGTGCACGTGCCACGGACCGTGACCGGCTCACCCGACTCGTCGGTGTACCGCAGCTCGTAGTCGACGATGACCAGGGAGGTGTCGCCGGCCACGTAGTTGCGCAGCACCCGGGCCTTCAGTTGCGGCCGGTTCGCGAGGATCTCGATGATCGCCGCCCGCCGCTGCTCACCGGTCAGCGGGCCACCGGACAGGTTGGAGATGGCGTCGTCGAGGTAGAGCCGGTCGAACGCGGCACCGTCGCCGGAGTTGAACGCCTGGATGAACGCCTCGTTCTGCTGCTCGACGTCGTCGGTGAGGACCAGTTGGTAGACGTCGACGGGTTCGGTGGTGGTCATGCGGCACCTTCTCTCAGCAGGACGGGCAGCTCGCGGTGCCCGTTGGAGATGAACGACTCCAGCGGCAGCACGTGCGCCGCCGGCTTGGCCAGGGTGAGGTCGGGGAACCTGTCGAAGAGGGCGGGCAGGGCGATCGACGCCTCCAGCCGGGCCAGCGGCGCACCGAGGCAGTGGTGCACCCCGTGCCCGAAGGCGACGTGGTCACGACGGGTGTCCCGGGTGGCGTCGAACGCGTCCGCGTCCGGCCCGTGTACCTCCGGGTCACGGCCGGCCGCGCCGAACGAGACCACGATCGGCTCACCGCGCCGGATGGTGACAGTGGGCAGCGCGATGTCCTCGACGGCGTACCGCATCGGCAGGTTGGCGAAGGGCGCCTCCAGCCGCAGCGTCTCCTCGATCACGTCGGCCCAGGTCGCCGAGCCGCCCCGGACGAGCGCCAACTGATCGGGTCGGGTGAGCAGGATGAAGATGGCGTGGTCCAGCAGGTTGACGGTGGTCTCGTGCCCGGCGGTGAACATCAGCAGGATCGTGTCGACCAGTTCGCGGTGGCTCAGGCCGGGCCCGCCGTCGTCGTCGTGCACCGAGATCAGGGCAGTGGTCAGGTCGTCGGCGGGACTGGTCCGACGGTGCTCGACCAACTCGTCCAGGGCCGCGTACATGGCGTGCTCGTAGCTCTTGGCCTCCTCGGCGGTGGCGGCGGTGTTGAGCATGCCGCTGACCGCCACCAGCAGCCGGTCCCGCAGGTGGTCGGGCATTCCGAGCAGGTCGGAGATGACCCGCACCGGCAGCGGGTGGGCGAACTGCGAGCGAAGGTCGACGGGCTCGTCGTGAGGGCCCGCGTCGATCTGGTCGAGCAGGTCGGCGACGACGGACTCGATGCGGGGCCGCAGGGCGAGCGTCCGACGGGCGGTGAACGCGCGGGCGACCAGCCGCCGCAGCCGGGTGTGCTCGGGCCCGTAGGCGGTGATCATGTTGCGGTCCGAGACCCACATGGCCAGCGGCCACGTGCGGGCCAGCTCACCCTCGCCGTTCTCCCACGCCGGCCAGTGACGGTAGGTGTCGCGCGACACCCGTGGGTCGGTGAGCAACTGCCGGGTCAGCTCGTAGCCGGTCACCCACCACGCCTGCACCCCGCCGGGCAACACCACGCGGGCGATCGGACCACGGGCCCGCAGCCGCTCGGCCTCGCCGTGGATGTCGGGGCCGGACGGGTCGATGGCGTACGGCTCGACGTCGGCGGTCGGTTCCATCGCGGCCGTCACGACGTACCCATCAGGCGCTCGCCGTCGGCGGCGCGCAGCAGCGCGCAGATGTCGCGCAGGCCACTGTCGATCTGGTCGATCTCGGCGTCGGAGAGGAAGATCGACGGCTCGAACCGGAACGTGTTCATCGCGCTGGCGGTCTGGAACAGTCGCAGCCGGTGGGTGCGCAGGGCGTACCCGGCGACGGCGAAGCCGAAGAAACCCTCCTGCGCGGTCTGGGCGATCTGCGCGGAGGGCGACGAGGACTGGTCGCGGAACTCGAACCCCAGCATCAGCCCCTCGCCGCGCACGTCCAGCACCACGTCGTCGAAGTCGCCGCGCACCTTCTCCAACCGGGACTTCAGCGCCGCACCGCGCTCGGCCGCCATCCGGTACGCGGCGCCACCGTCGGCCTCCAGCAGCTCCACCACCTTCAGGGCGACGTGGCAGGAGAACGCGTCCTTGGCGAACGTCGACGAGTGCGCCAGCTCGAAGTCGCGCTGGTAACGCTCGCCGCGCACGAGCATGACCGACGACTTGGCGATGCCCCCGCCGAGGCTCTTGGCCAGCAGGTAGTAGTCCCCGCGCAGCCCGATCCGGGAGCTGGCCAGGAACGCCCCGGAGCGGCCCATCCCGCTCTGGATCTCGTCCATGATCAGCGGGGCGCCCGTCTCCTCGCACACCCGGGAGATCTCCGCGCCGAACGCCGCCGGCAACACCCGGATGCCCGCCTCACCCTGGATCGGCTCGACGAAGAAGCCACCGAACACCGGCAGCGCACGCTCGACGCCGGTGACGGCGTCACCGTCGACGGTGAGGACGGTCAGGCTCCGGCTCTCCTCCTCGACGATCGCCCGGAGCCCCGCGACGTCACCGACCGCGACGAACCGGCAGCGCGCCGCCAGACGGGTGAACGGGGTGCGGTAGCCCTCGTTGTGGGTCAACTGGATGCTGCCCACGAGCTTGCCGTGGAATCCGCCCTCCAGCGCGAGGAACACCGGCGCCCGGCCGGTCAGGTCGGCGGTGCGGGCGACCACCGCCTCCGCGACGGCGTCGAAGCCCGCCGTCGCCGGCAGACCCAGGGCGGCGAACACTTCGGGGGCCACCGTCGCGCCCCGCCCGACGGCCTCGCGGGCGGCCGCGACCCCGGCCTCCACCTCGCCGACCAGCTCCGCCAGCCGGGCGCCCCGCTCCATCTCGGCGTGCTTGATGGAGATCTCCACCGACTCCGCGCCGCTGTTGCCGAAGATCGCCCAGTACGGCTCAGAGGAGCCTGTCTCCCGGGCGATGATCCGGTTCAGCACCGCGGCGAGGTCGTTGGCGTAGGAGTGCCGGGAGAACTGCGCGTGCACCGGCACCTGTGACTCCAGCAGCTCCTTCGCGCGCGCCACCACCTCCGGGTGGTGGTGGCCCAGGATCAGCGACCCGAAACCGCATGCCAGGTCCAGGACCGGCACCTCGTTGCCCGCTGCGTCCTGATAGAACAGTGTGTTGCCGGACGCGCGGAGGTACTCCACGTCCAGCCCGACCGTCCCGAGCACCTCCCGCAGGTAGGGCTCCGCCAACTCCAGCTCTGCCACCGACGAACCCACCATGACCTCCATCAAGAGCCGACAACCGGAAACAGCACCTAGCCTCGCAACCACCGGTAACCGGACGCCCATCAGCGCGTTGCGTGTCCCGGCGGGGATGCGGAGCCGGTCGTTACCGGCCGCAGATCGCGCCGGTGGGCGGCCCGGAGCCCCGGACCGCCCACCGTTCGTGATCGACTCAGCGGCGCATCTCGAGCACCTGCCGCGCGGCGCGCAGCCCGGACTCGATCGCCCCGTCGACGAAACCGTTCCACGCTGTCGCGGTGTCACCGCTGGCGAACGCGATCCGCCCGTACGGCTGCTGGATCGCCGGTAGCTGTGCCAGCAGTTGCCTCGGGCGGCGCAGCGCCCACGCCCCGCGGGAGTACCGGTCGCGGCCCCAGTCCTGCGACCGCAGGTCCCACACCTCGATGCCGGGGACCATCTGGCGCAACACCGCCTGGATCTGGGCGCGGTTGGTGAAGTCCAGGGAACGGTCCTCGCTGAACCCGATGATGAGCTGGTGGCCGTCACCGAGATCGGTGTGCGTGAACAACGAGGAGATGGGGAAGCCCTCCGCGGCCTGCGCCGAGACACGCCCCCGGTCGGTGCGGGCGTGCACCCAGAACTTGACGCTGTCGGGCACCCCCACACCCTGCAGGCTGGCATCGGTGTGCACCTTCGGCAGACCCGGGCTGAACTGGATCGTGCGCCACACGTTGACGGGCACGGCCACGACGACGGCCGGTGCCGTCAAGGTCCCCCGCGAGGTGGTGACGTACGCGCAGCGACCGTTGACCGTCACCCCCCGCACCGGGGTGTTCAGCATCAGCTCGCCGTCGGTGTCGTCGAGCATCGCCTGTAGCAGGCCGCCCATGCCGACGGCGGGACTGAAGCCCAGCAGGCCGTACCAGCCGTCGATGTTCCCACCGCCGAGACGCCACCACTGGGCCAGCGCGGTCAGCCCGCCCAGCGCGCTCGAACCGCCGGAGTAGGACGCGGTGGTTCCGTTGATCCAACTCTCGTCCGCCGGGGCCAGCGCGAGCTGGTCCAGGCGGTCCCGCAACGACAGGTGATCCACGCCCCGGATCAGGTCGGCCCGGTAGAGCGGATCTGTCGGCCGTTCCAGGTAACTCTCCGAGCCGGCGAAGAGGCGACCCAGCAACTCGGCCTGCCGGGTGTACACCTCGGCCGGATCGACCTCGGCGAGCCCGTTGCCGGACGGGAATATGACGGTTTCGGCAGCCGGATCGGTCACCGTGGAGATGCCGTAGCGCGCGAGTTCACTGTGGAAGAGCTGCTGCCGGTCGGAGATCCACTGGCAACCCAGTTCGATGCGTCGGCCCAGGAAGGTGTCGGTCCAGGTGCGTCCGCCGATCCGGTCGCGGGCCTCGACCAGCAACGGTCGTAGGCCGTTCGCGGACAGCTCCCGGGCGGCGGTGACTCCGGCGAAGCCCGCGCCGATGACGATGACGTCGGCTTCGGCGTTTCGGGGACGGGCCCCCGCCGCGGCGGCCGGGTAGAGCGCGGCCGACGTGGCCAGGGCGCTCAGACCGGTCGCCTTGAGCAGGGACCTGCGGTCCATTGTCATAGTGCTCCTTCGGATTTATGTGTGGAGGGGAAAACGCACGGCACACGACACTGCTGCGGAGTCCCACCCGGGGGTGGGACTCCGCAGCAGCTAGTGACCGGACGCGACTCAGAGCAGCGGGGTGTCCGGATCCAGACCGAGCAGGACCCGCCCGTGCACCTCGAGATTCGTCGACAACAGCAGCAGGCCGTGCAGGGACAGGCCCTGGATGTCACGGTGGAACCGCTGGATGGGAACGTCGCGTTGGATGGCGGTGGCGCCGCTGGCGGAGTAGAGGATCTCCACCGCCTCCTTGGCCAGCTGGATGGCGTAGGCGCTCTGCCCCCGAACGGTTGCCTTCTCCTCGTCCGTGGGCTGCTCGCCGGCGTCGGCGCGGGTCTGCAGCTGCCGCAGCCAGCCGGCCTGCAACCCCTCGGCCGCGGCGATCTTGTTAGCCGCGGTGGCGACCTGGATCTGGGTCAACGGGTGCTGTGCCTGGTCCGTCCAGGACGTGTAGGTGATACCCCGCCCCTTCACCCGCTGCAGGAACAGCTCCAGCGCCCCCTTGGCGATCCCGATGCAGGTGGCCACCGCGGCGGCGGTGACGTAGGTGAACAGGCCGTAGCGGCGGCCCGGCGTCTCCGGCGCGGTACGCCCCGCCGTGGTGTTGAGCACGGCGTCCTCGTAGGAGACGACCCGGTGGGCGGGCACGAACACCCCCTTCGCCGTGGAGGTGCAGCTGCCGGTGCCGGCGGCGGAGGAGGTGTCCCAGTCGTCGGCGACTGTGAACTCCGCCATCGGCACGATGGCGACCACCTCGTCGCTGGAGCCGTCGGGCAGCTCCCGGATGGCCGAGGCGATGTTCCAGTCCGCGCCGCGGCATCCGGAGTTGAACCGCCAGCTCCCGTTGAGCAGGTAGCCGCCGTCGGTGGCGGTGACCGTGCCGGTCGGGGTGAAACCGCCGGAGATCTTCACCGATCCGGAGGCGAAGACCTCGGACTGGGCCTGATCCGGGTAGAGGGTCGCCAACCAGGCGCTGGACACCCACACCATCGACACCCAGCCGGTGGACGGGCAGCCCCGCCCGATCTCGGTCAGCACGGCCACCTGGTCGGCCAACGAGACGTCCAGGCCGCCGAAGCGGCGGGGCACGGCGAGCCGGAACACGCCGGCCTTGTCGAGCAGCTCGACGTTCTCGTCCGGAATCCAGCGCCGGTCCTCCGTCTCCCGGCCGTTGTCCCGAAGCCTCGGCACGATGTCGCGTACGGCGTCCATCACCGCGGTGAGCTCGGTGTCCGTCGTCGCCATTCCGCCTCCCCTACGCTGTCGGCGCCGTCGGCCGACGCGCCGAGCCGAACGTACCGATGGGGATGTCAGTGGCTGGGAATCGCACGGTAAGCCGGCGGTAACGCCGGCTGGTCGGTGACCAGTGCCATCGCCTCTTCGGGGCTCAGCCGGTGGCCGTGAGCCAGTGCGGCGGCACGCTCCTCGACGGTGAGCGCGGCGCTGATGGCGATGTCGATCCGGTCGACGTCGCCGCTCTCGGCCGGTGGCAGCGGCACGCCCGTCGACTCGCGGGCCGCGCTGGCCGCGCCGAGCAACGTCGCCGCCGGCGCGTACCGGCCGGCGAGGGCCTCGGCGCCGGCGAGCCCTTCCAGGGCCAGGGCCAGGGCCCGCGGATCGCCGACGTGCTGGGCCGCGGTGAACCCGGCCAGGTGCAGTTCGCGCGCGGCCTCGGCGTCACCGCGCTGCTCGGCGACGAAACCCAGCTCGGCCAGGATGAGGGTGTTGCCCGGCTCGAAGTCGACCTGCCGGTTCCATTCCAGCACGGTACGCAGCTGCTCCTCGGCAAGGTCGAGCTTGCCGGCCCGGCGGGCACCCAGCGCCAGACCGATACGGGCGTATATCTCACCGGGCTTGAAGCTCTGGTCGGTGGACAGCCGCAACGCCCGCTCGTGCAGCTCCTCGGCCCGGTCGAGCGCTCCGGTCAACAGCGAGATGCGCCCCAGGCCGGACAGCCGGTCCGAGGCCTCCGTCCAGAGCCCGAGATCCTCGGCGATGGCCAGGCCGTCGCGGTGCAGGCGGGCCGCCCGGTCGTAGTCGCCGGTGATCTCGGCCAGCGCCGCCAGTGGGTACACGGTCTGGAGCTGCCCCCACCGGTCGCCGAGCTCGGCGAAGAGTTCGGCGCTGCGGGCGCCGTCATGACGCAGGGCGGCGAGGTCGCCGCGGGCCAGCGCCTGCTTGACGCGTTCGCTGAGGGTGGCGGCCACCCCCCACCGGTCCCCGGTGGACCGGAACCCGTCGAGGGCCTGGTTGACCAGCTCCTCGCTGGTGACCAGGTCACCGGTGACGTAGAGGGCGAGACCGAGGAACCAGCGGGCGCGGGCGAGGCCGTGCGGGTCGTCGACGCCGTCGTAGGCGCGCAGGGCCGCGAGGCTGTGCCCGGCCCGATCGGCCACCTCGCCCGCGAGCAGGGTGATGCCGGCGTTCCAGGTGAGGGCGCGTGCCCGGTCGGCGGCGGGGGCGGAACCGCCGAGACTCAACGCGCCGGCCAGGACGCGGCCGGCCTCCTGTAGCCGGCCGCGCAGGAACCAGTACCAGGCCATGCCGTTGGCCAGCCGCAACGCCCGGTCGGCGGCGCCGTCGTGGACCGCCCGGTCGAACGCCCGCCGGATGTTCGTGCTCTCCAGGTCCAGTCGCTCCAGCCACTGTCGCTGGTCGCGCCCACGCAGCTGGCCGTCGGCCTGCTCGACGAGGTCGATGTAGTACAGCTGGTAGCGCTCGTGGACGCGGTCGTCCTCGTCGGCCTGGCGCAGCCGCTCGGCGCAGTACGCCGCCACCGACTCCAACAGCCGGTAGCGCACCCCGTCCGGGTTGTCGACAACGACCACCAGGGAGCGGTCCACCAATCTGGCCAGCAGGTCGAGCACGTCCTCCCGGGGCACCGCGGCACCGGCGCAGACGCGCTCGGCAGCGGCGAGGGTGCCACTGTCGGCGAAGACCGCGAGGCGGCGCAGCAACGCCCGCTCGGCACCGGTCAGCAGCCCCCAACTCCAGTCGATCATGGAGCGGAGGGTCTGTTGCCGCGGCGGAGCCCCCCGGTGCCCGGTGGCGAGCAGCCGAAACCGGTCGTCCAGGCGCGTGACGAGCTCGTGGACGCCGAGGGCGCGTACCCGGGTCGCCGCCAGCTCCAGTGCCAACGGGATGCCGTCGAGGCGCTTGCAGAGGACGGCGACGGCGCGCGCGTTCGCGGCGGTCAGGGTGAAGCCCGGTGCCGCCGCGGCCGCCCGGATGACGAACAGTTCGACGGCGCTGGACCGGCGCAGGGACTCGGTGTCCAGCCCGGCGGCCAGGTCCGGCAGCTCCAGCGGAGGCACCTTCCACACCACCTCGCCGAGCAGACCGATCGGCTCCTGACTGGTGGCCAGGACCCGCAGCCCCGGCACGGTGCGCAGCAACTGTTCGACGAGCCGGGCGACGTCGTCGACGATGTGCTCGCAGTTGTCGAGCACCAGCAGGATGTCGCGCGCGTGCAGCGCGCCGGTGAGCCGAGCCCCGACCTCGACGGGTCGGCCGGCCGGGACGAACCCGCCGGCCGCGTCCTCCCGGATGCTGAGCGCGGCCATCACGGCGCCGGCGAGAGCCGCCGTGCCGTCGGACTGTTCGGAGCGGCCGAGGGCGGCCAGCTCGACCAGCCAGGCCCCGTCGGCGAACCGGGGGGTGAGGCGGGTGGCGATCTCCACGGCGAGTCGGGTCTTGCCCACGCCCCCCGAGCCGACCAGGGTGACCAGTCGGTTGGCCCCCAGCAACGCGGTGACCTCCTCGACCGCCGACTCCCGGCCGACCAGCTCGGTGATGGCGGCGGGCAGGTTGGTGCGCGCCCGCCCGGTCACCGCCTCGGTGCCGACCTGCAAGCTGTCGTCCTGGCGCAGGATCGCCTGGTGCAGACCGGCCAGCTTGGGCCCCGGGTCCACGCCGAGCTCGTCGTGCAGACGCAGGCGCAGATCACTGGCGCTGGCCAGGGCCTCGCTCTGCCGGCCGGCGAGGTAGAGGGCCCGCATGTGCACCGCCCGCAGCCGTTCCCGCAGGGGGTGCCGGGCGACGAGGTCACCCAGCTCCGCCGCGAGCTGGGTGTGCTCGCCCTGCATGAGTCGGGCCTCGGCGCTCTCCTCGATGGCGGCCAGTCGAAGCTCCTCGAGCCGACCCACGTCGGCCCGGGCGAACGGGGCGTCGGCGAAGTCCGCCACCGCTGGCCCGCGCCACAGCTCCAGCGCCTCGGTGAACAACGCCAGACGTTCTCCCAGCTCCTCGGTGCCCCGGGCGCGCGCGGTCAGGGCGGTGAAGACACCGATGTCAACGGCCTGCGGGTCAACGTCGAGCCGGTAACCGGCGGGTTCGAACACGACCAGGGCGCGGGCGCCGGGCTCGGCGACGTCCAGGGCCCGACGAAGCCGGGACACCTTGGCCTGAAGGGCCCCGGTGGGATCGTTGGGCGGTCGGGCCTCCCACAGATCCTCCACGAGACGGTCGACCGACACCGGCCGCCCCTCGTGCAGCAGCAGGTTCACGAGCAGGGCACGCACCTTGACGCCCGGGATGGTGACCGGCTGATGGTCCTCCGTCCACACCCTCAGCGGACCGAGAACCTCGAATCGCATGATGGCAAAGATAACGCGTTGCGACGAGGTCGGTCGACACTGGTGACGGCGGAGCGGTCAGTGGACGGTCAGCGGATGGGCACCAGGTGGACAGCGGGCCGAGCGACGATGGCCGTCGGTGCCCGGGCACCTCGGGCGCGACCGCACCCCACCGGAAGGGATGGGACAGATGGAGACGAGCTCACTGGCCGAATCGAGCCGGCGCGCCGGACCGCGGGAATGGATCGGTCTGGCCGTGCTCGCCCTGCCCACGATCCTGTTGTCCCTCGACGCCACGGTGCTGTATCTGGCCACCCCGCACCTGGGGGCGGACCTTCGCCCGGACGGCAACCAACTGCTCTGGATCGTCGACATCTACGGCTTCATGATCGCTGGCTTCCTTCTGACCATGGGTTCGCTGGGGGACCGCATGGGGCGGCGCCGGCTGCTGATGATCGGCGCCGCCGCGTTCGCGGCGGCCTCCGTCCTGGCGGCGTACGCGCCCACCCCGGAGGTGCTGATCGCCGCCCGGGCGCTGCTGGGCATCGCCGGGGCGACGTTGATGCCGTCCACCTTGGCGCTGATCAGCAACATGTTCCACCAGCCGCAGCAGCGCGGCATGGCCATCGGGATCTGGGTGGCCTGCTTCTCCGTCGGTATTGCGATCGGCCCGATCGCCGGTGGCCTGTTGCTGGAGTCGTTCTGGTGGGGGTCGGTGTTCCTGCTCGGCGTGCCGGTGATGGTGGTGCTGCTGGCGACCGCGCCGGCCCTGCTGCCCGAGTACCGCGACCCGCAGGCGGGCCGGCTGGACCTGACGAGCGTCCTGCTGTCGCTGGGCGCCGTCCTGCCGTTCGTGTACGCCGTCAAGGAGTTCGCCAAGGACGGCTTCGGTCTGCTGCCCCTCATCGCGCTGGCGATCGGGGTCGCCCTCGGCGTCGTCTTCGCGCAGCGCCAGAACCGCTTGGCCGACCCGCTGCTGGACCTGCGCCTGTTCCGGGAGCGATCCTTCAACGCGGCGCTGGCCATCCTGCTGCTCGGCCTCGGCGTCATGGGCGGGGTCTACCTCTTCGTCACCCAGTACCTCCAGCTCATCGAAGGGCTGTCGCCGATGGTCGCCGGCCTGTGGCTGCTGCCCGCGGCGCTGGCCCTGATCGTGGCCTCGTCGGTGACCCCGCTGATCGCCCGGCGTGTCTCGCCCGGCTACGTGGTCGCCGGGGCGCTGGCGCTGTCCGGGCTCGGCTACCTGATGATCAGCCAGGTGGGCACCTCCTCCGGTCTGCCTCTGCTCGTCGCCGGGTTCGTCCTGGTGTACGTGGGCACCAGCCCGACCATGGTGCTCGGCACCGACCTCGTCGTCGGCGCCGCGCCACCGGAGAAGGCCGGTTCGGCGTCGGCCATGTCGGAGAGCGCCATGGAGTTCGGCATCGCCTTCGGTGTGGCAGTGCTCGGCGTGGTCGGCACCACCGTCTATCGAAACGAGATGACCGGGCCCGCGCCCGCCGAGGTGCCGGCGGCGGCGTACGACGCGGCACGGGAGAGCGTGGTGGCGGCGCAGGGCGAGGCGGCCACGTTGGCGGAGGGCGCCGCCACGGCGTTGCTGCAACCGGCCCGGGAAGCCTTCGTGGCCGGCATGAACCTGGTCGGTTGGCTCAGTTTCGCGGCGGTCGCGGTGCTGGCGGTGGTCGCGGTGGTGATGCTGCGACACGTCCCACCGACCGGGGCGGACGGTTCCACGGCGGAATCCGCCGACGGACCCACCGCTGCGACGGCGGCCGAGGCCGCCGGCACATCCGTGGACCGGTCGCACGACGAAGGGCTGGCTCCGGCATGACCGAGCAGCCGTATCCCGCCGAGCTGACCGCGGCGCTCAACGTGATCGGTGGCAAGTGGAAGGTGCCGATCCTCTGCGAGCTGCGGCGCTCCAGCCGCCGCTTCGGTGAGCTGCGGCGTCTCATTCCCGGGGTCAGCGAGAAGGTCCTCATCCAGCAACTTCGCGAGATGGAGGCGGACGGGGTCGTCAGCCGGGAGATCTTCGACGAGGTGCCGCCACGGGTGGAGTACTCGCTCACCGGGTACGGGTCGAGCCTCAGCGAGGCTCTGCGTCCCCTCGCCGTCTGGGGGGCGGCGCACCAGCGCCGGGTGGCCTGGGCCCTGGAGGCACCCGAAGTGGAGGCCCGGCAGCCCCGCCGGCACCGCCTCCCAGTGCCACCGACGGTCCGGCGTACCCGCAAGGTGCGCCGGCCGGGCGCGGATCACCTCGGCTCCACCGGCCTCGTGCCACGGATCGCCTGACCGGCTCCCGGCCGGCCGCTGGCGGTCCCGTCCCGGGCAGGGCGGGACCGCCCGCAGGGGTACCAACCCACGGGTAAGTGCGCACCTCGAAGTCAGTACTTGATCACTTTTGTCCCCCCACGGGATACTTCAGGGGGATGCCCGCACGACGTCTCGGACACGTTTTCCGGACCGGCAGTACATCGTCAGTGGTGCTCGGAAAGTTAGGAATGAACTCGTGAACAAGTACGCAGGCAAGAAGGCCGTCATCACCGGCGGAACCATCGGCATGGGCCTCGCCATCGCCCGCGCGCTGCGCGACGGGGGAGCCGAGGTCCTGCTGACCGGTCGGAACGAGAAGAACCTCGCCGAGGCTCGGGCCGACCTCGGTGACGGCGTGCACGTGGTGCAGTCGGACACCGCCGTCCTCGCCGACATCGCGGCGCTCGCCGAGACCGTCAGCGAGAAGCTGGGCGAGATCGACTATCTCTTCGTCAACGCCGGGATCTCCGAGCTGGCCCCGTTCGACCACGTGACCGAGGAGTCGTACGACCGGCAGTTCGCGGTCAACGCCAAGGGGGCGTTCTTCACCGTGCAGCGGCTGGCGCCGGCCATCCGTCGTGGCGGCGCCGTGGTGTTCACCACCTCGATCGCCAACGTGATGGGCACCCCGAGCATGACTGTCTACTCGGCGACCAAGGCCGCCCTGCGGTCGATGTCGCAGGGCTTCGCCGCCGAACTGCTGCCCCAGGGCATCCGGGTCAACGCCATCAGCCCCGGCTTCGTCAAGACCCCCACCATGGGGTCGGCGGGCCTGTCACCCGAGGAGTTGGCGGCCTTCGAGAAGGAGGGCAACGAGCTGACCCCGATGGGCCGCATCGGCACCCCGGAGGAGGTGGCCACCGCGGCGCTGTTCCTCGCCGCCGACGCCACCTTCACCACCGGTGTGGAACTCGCCGTCGATGGCGGACTCGCCCAGGGAATCACCGCCGAGCACTGACCGCTCGCCCCGGAATACCGGCCCCAGCGCTCCTTCCCCCCGGGAGCGCTGGGGCCATCCCACCCCTGACGGCCGCAAGGGAGCGACGATGGACGGACAGACCTTCGACTACGTCATCGTGGGTGCCGGGTCGGCCGGTTGCGTTCTCGCGGCCCGGCTCTCCGCCGACCCGTCGGTGCGGGTGGCCCTGGTGGAGGCGGGGCCGGCCGACACCGATCCGGAGATCCGGATCCCGATGTCCGCACTGCGGCTCCTCGGCTCGGACCACGACTGGGGGTACAACACCGTCGGCCAGCCGCACCTGGGTGGCCGGCACATCTACTGGCCCCGGGGCAAGACCCTCGGCGGCTCGTCGTCGGTCAACTTCCAGATGTGGGTGCCCGGGCACCGCGCCGACTACGACGGCTGGGCCGGGGCGACCGACCAGCGGTGGAGTTGGGAGACCGTCCAGCCGTACTTCCGCCGGGCCGAGCGGTGGGGCGGAGCGCCCCAGCACGGGTCGACCTACGGCACCGACGGACCATTGTGGATTTCCCCACCGCGCGACCCGGATCCGACCACCACGCGGTTCCTGGCGGCCTGTGAGGAACTGGGTCTGCGGGAGCTGGCCGACGGCCTCGGCGGTCCCGACCACACCGGCTACGCGGTGACGCCGCTCAACCAGCATGCCGGTGCCCGGTGGAGCGCCGCCGACGGCTACCTGCGACCCGCCGAAGACCGGCCGAACCTCACCATCCTGACCAGACGGCTGGTGCACCGGGTCTGCTTCGCCGACGGGCGGGCGGTCGGCATCGAGTACGCCGGTGGACGCCTGCTCGCGCGACGCGGGGTGGTCCTCAGCGCCGGAGCGATCGGCTCACCGCAGATCCTGATGCTGTCCGGCATCGGTCCGGCCACGGATCTGCGCGAGCTGGGCATCACACCGTACGTCGACAGTGCCGGCGTGGGAGCCAACCTGCACGACCACGTGGCCGTCGACGTGAGCCACCACGCGGCCGGTCCGGTGCGCCTGCTCGACGCGTACGCGGAGGAGAGCCTGCGCGCCTACCACGAGCGACGGTTGGGCCCGCTGACCTCCAACATGGCCGAGGCGGTGGCCTTCTTCGGCAGCCACGACGGATGTCCCGCCCCGGACCTGGAACTCATCTGGGTGCCGATGGCCTTTACCGACGACGGTGACGAGGCTGCCGGCCTGACGGTCTCGGTGGTCCTGCTGCAACCGCAGAGCCGAGGGAGGGTCACCCTGGCCGACGCGGACTCCACGAGCCCGCCGCAGATCGACCCGGCCTACCTCTCCGCCGAGCAGGACGTGACCACGCTGGTCGCCGGCGTGCGCTTCGCCGACCGGGTGTTCGGCACCGCCGCGCTGCGGGGCCTGGTCTCCGGTCCGATGGCGCCGTGGCGGGGCGAGCTGAGCGACGAGGTGCTGACGGCGACGGTACGCGAGCGCGCGGCCACCATGTTCCATCCCGTCGGCACCTGCCGGATGGGTCGGTCCGATGATCCCGCGGCGGTGGTCGGCCCCGACCTGAAGGTGCACGGTGTGGAGAATCTGTACGTGGCCGACGGCTCGGTCATTCCGCGGATCCCTCGCGGCCACACCCACGCGACCGCCGTCATGATCGGAGAGCGCGCCGCGGACCTGCTCCGGCGGGCATGACCGACCGCGCGACCTGACTCCGGCCCCGCAGGTGCCGGCGGCGGCCCGCCCCGGCCGTCCCGGCCCTGCCGTCGCGTGAGCGTGCCGGCCGGTGACCGTTCCGGCGGCCCGGCCCGCCCCGGCACACGTCCCGCCGGCCCCGCTGTGGACGTGAGGTCACGTCCGGGCGTGCGGTGACCGGCGACGGTTCGGGGGATGCCGGTCGCCTCGCGGAGGACGACGACGACCCGGCGGGCCACGCCGGTGCCCCCTCCGTCGCCGGCCCCGCCGTCCCACCTGGCGTGGGGATCGGTGCTCGGCCGTCTGCCGCCACCTGCACTCTCACCTCCGGGTAATCACTTACCGTCATGTAAGTAGTTGATTGTGTCGTGATCGTGAGGCAGGCTTGCGTTGTACTGATCGAGGGAGGTTGATAGCCCGGCTTGTTGCGACGATCCGCCGGCGGCTGGAAAGTGCGACAGCTGCCAGCAAATGCCCTCATGGCGGCGCGCTGCGACAGACGGAGCGCCGTATTCGGGCAACAGTCGGCCGACTGGAGCCTGCTGAGCCGGACGACCCTCCTGAGAATATCGGGCCGATCGCCTGACTCCCCGATTCTCGCCCGGCGTGTGCGGCTGGAGCGGTACGACTCCTGAAGCCAGGGTGTGCAATGTGAACGTCAGTTCAATGTGCCCGACCGTAACGGTTGGCATCATCCAAGTCGGGGGGCGACGATGCATTTCCGAATGCTGGGTCCAATGGAGGTTTTCCGGGATGGCCAGTCCGTCGGGCTGGGCGGCATAAAGCAACGCGCCACGCTGGGTTTCCTCTTACTCCAACCCAACCGGGTCGTTCCCACGAGTCAGTTGTTGAAGGCGTTGTGGGCATGGGAGGAAGCTCCCGCCTCCGCTCGGAAGATCCTCCAGAACGCGGTGTGGGGGCTGCGCGGCATCCTCTGCCCCGACGGCGGCGGCGGGGAGCAGGCGGCGCTGCTCACCCAGGCGCCCGGTTACATGCTCCGCGTCGACACCGAACGGATCGACGTGCACCGCTTCCACAGGCTTTCGAACCAGGGGCGGGGAGAGCTGTCAGCCGGCCGACCGGAGGCGGCGGCCGACCTGCTCCGCGAGGCGCTGGCGCTGTGGCGGGGGCCGGCCCTGGCCGATCTCGTCGAGGGCGGCATCGTCTGGTCGGAGGTCGTCGCCCTGCAGAACGCGCGCCTGGTGGCCCTCGAGGAGTTCTTCGAGGCGGAGCTGGCCTGCGGTCGGCACCATGCCGTGCTGGGCGAGTTGGAGACGGCGGTCGCGGGGGAGCCCCTCCGGGAACGGTTCTGCAGCCAGCTCATGCTGGCCCTCTACCGGTGCGGCCGACAGGCCGACGCGCTGAACCTCTACGCCCGGACCCGGACGGCGCTGGTGGACGGTCTCGGCTTGGAACCGGGGCACAACCTCCGTGCCCTGCAGCACGCCATCCTCACGCACGACCCGATGCTGACCGTGGTGGGATCACCCGGCGAGACCCTGGCCGTCGCGGCCGGCGTGGACCAACCGCCGCGGCCGGCGTCGCCGCCGCCGGGCGACGTGCAGGGCGCCCCCGGGTCGGCGGACCCGACGGGGGAGCAGGACACCGGCCCCCACCTGGTGGCCCCGCCGCGCAAACGCCAGTCCTGGGGGCGGGTGGGTCGGGGCCCGGTGAGCGTCGTCATGGCGCGAATCCGACTGTCGGGCGAGCCGGGGACGGGCGAGCAGGCGCGGTTGGACGAGGCCCTGGAGCGGGTGACGACAATCGTCCGCGAAGTGGTGGGCTCCTTCGGCGGGGTGGTCGCGGCCTCGTTGGGCTCCGTCTCGCTCGTGCTGTTCGACGGATCGGACGTCAGGCGCCGCACCGCCGACGACGCCGTCTCGGCCGCGATGACGATCCACGAGAGGCTCGCCGCCGGCGTGGGAGAGGGGGTCGGCGCCGTGGCCAGCCATCTGGCGGTGGTCAGCGGTGAGGCCCTGGTCCGCTATCCGGCGGAAGTCGGTGCCGCCCCCACTGTCAACGGCGCCCTGGTCGACGAGTGTCACAAGTTGTTGTCCCAGGTGCCCGACGGCAGCATCTACGTCTGCCCCGAGACGCACAGGCTGACCGAGGACGTGGTCGCCTACAGCGCTGTCGACGGGGTTTGCGCGGGCTGGCGTGTCGAGGGTGTCCACCAGGAGCACATGGGCTACCACACCGCGCCGATCGTCGACCGGGAGTGGGAACTCGACCTTCTGCGTGGCCTGTTGGAACGGGTGCGGCACCGCTCCGTGCCCCACCTGGCGACCGTGTTGGGCGAGCCGGGATCGGGCAAGAGCCGGTTCGTCATGGAGTTCGAGTGCCGGATGGCGGTCTCACCGCAGAGCGTGCTGTTCCTGTCCGGCGCGGCCCCCGGCACGGCCGACCGGACAGACGCCACCGACCGTCTGCTGGCGCAGATCATCGCCGCCCAGTGCGAGATCCTGACCGACGACGGCCCGGCAGCCGCGGAGGCGAAGCTCGTCGACCTGACCGAACGTCTGGTGGGCCCGCAGCACGTCGACTCCGTACGATCCGGGCTCGCGCCGTTGCTGCGGCCGGGGCGCACGACTGAGACGGACCGCCGCGGAGCCCTGGACAGTTGGCGACGCCTGCTTCGGGCCAGCGCCGCGCAGCGGCCGATGGTGATGGTCCTGGACGGGGTGCACCGGGTCGACGACGACCTGTTGGACTTCATCGAGGACCTGCCCCGGTGGGCCTCGTCGGTGCCCCTGCTGGTGGTGGCGACGGCCCGGCCGGCGCTGCTGGAACGACGGCCGGCCTGGGGTGGTGGGCAACGGCACGCGGCGACGATCACCCTCGATCCCCTCTCGGAGCTGGCAATCAACCGGTTGCTGGACGTGCTCGCGGTGGGCACCAAGGGCCACGGCCAGCCGGCCGGCCGGTTCGGCGCCCTGCTGGGCGCCCGTCCCGCTGCACGGCGGGCGCACCCCCCGTCGATGGGCGGGATCGCCGTCAGATCCCTCGACCGTGACGGTGGCACCGAGAGCGCATGGACCGCCGAGCCGCAGCGGTGGCATCGGGTCAGAGCGTCGTAGCGGCGCTCCGGACGACCTCGAAGCCGTGGCCGGGCGGATTCCGGCGCGGTAGCGCCACGCGCCGCAACGGTGAACCGTGTCCATCCGGAAGGGCGCCGTCGCGTCCGTCGGGAATGGTCATTGATCCGGGAATGCTATTGTGCCTGACCGGCAGACGGCGAGCCGGTTCCCACCGCTTGAAGAAACGGCGTCGCCGTCCCGCTGATAGTCCGGCTCCCAGATCGTTGACGCCAATCCGCGCAGCGGGTCGGGAAAAGCGCGGGTAATCGTCCACTAACTGATCATGCTTCACCGTTGTTCCTCCTTGATTACGTCGGAATGGGGGAACGGGAGCCACTGTGGACTAACGTCGGAGTGGCCAGGGTGATTCGTCGATTCCGGCACAGATCTGCCGGGCGCTACAGAAGCGCCAACTCACCGAAGCCGGGCCGAAGAGCCGGGCGTCACGTGCTGCCCGCACGCGCCCTTGCCGCGGTGCACCACCGCACGGCGAGACATGAGTGGACGAGAGGACGCGATGTCTTTTTCCGGGAAATCAGCTGATGTCCTTGCCGGGCAGGATTCGTCACCGCCGGAGCTGCCGGGCGCCACCGCCACCTCGATGCGCGACGTGATGGCCCAGTTCGCCACCGGAGTGGTCCTGCTCAGCGTGGGGGGTGAGCACGTGCACGGGATGACCGCCAACGCCTTCACCTCGGTCTCGTTGCGACCGCCTCAGGTCCTGTGCTGCGTCTCGCACACCGCGGTGATGCACGCCGCCATCACGGCCGCAGGTCTGTTCGGGGTCTCGGTGATGGGTGCTGATCAGGCCGATCTGGCCCGCTACTTCGCCGACAAGAGCAGACCGTTGGGTGCGGCGCAGTTCGAAGGGGTGAGCTGGCGCGCCGGTGAACACAGCGGCGCGCCACTGCTGGCCGGCGCGTTGGCCTGGCTCGAATGCGAGATCGTCCAGTCCTACGACGGTGGCGACCACTCGATCATCGTCGGGTCCGTGCTGGCCGCCGGCCGTGGCCCGGACCATCCCGGACTGCTGTTCTTCGACGGCGGATTCCAACCCGCGCCCCGGCGCGCGGGATAGCACCCGGCGCGGGCCGGCAGGTGCCGCGACCCGACGTGCCGGCCCGCCCTGCGGCGAACGCGGATCCCCCGGCCCACTGCCCACCCACCTGGTCATCGACCAGCCGTTCCCGCACCGTCCGGCCCCGGAGCGCCGGCCGGCCGGGCTGGAACCGATGACCCGAGGACCCAGCCAGAAAGGCGATCGAACGCGATGACGAGTGAGTACGGTGCTACGCCCCCCGGGGTACCCAACGGTTCCGACGGGGCGATCGCGGTCGTCGGGATGTCCTGCCGGCTGCCGAAGGCACCAAACCTCGAGGCGTTCTGGGACCTCCTCCACCGCGGCGTCGATGCCGTGGCGCCGATGCCCGCACATCGCTGGGAACTTGCCTCCGGCGCGACCCCCGACGCTCTCTTCGGCCCCACCTCAGGCGCCCGCCACGGCGGCTGCCTCGACGAGGTCGACACCTTCGATGCGGCGTTCTTCGGCATCTCGCCGCGCGAAGCCGTCACCATGGACCCACAGCAGCGCCTCGTGCTCGAGTTGACGTGGGAGGCACTGGAGGACGCCGGCATCGCCCCGGAGTTGCTGCGCGGCACCCCCACCTCCGTCTTCGTGGGCAGTCTGCGCGACGACTACGCCACCCTGCTCTACCAGCGCGGCGACCGGGCCATCACCCAGCACACCGCCGTCGGCCTGCACCGGGGCATCATCGCCAACCGGGTGTCGTACGCCCTCGGCCTGCAGGGCGCCAGTCTGACCGTCGACAGTGCGCAGTCGTCCTCGCTGGTGGCGGTGCACCTGGCCGGCGAGGCCCTGCGGTCGGGGCAGTCCACCGCCGCCATCGTCGCCGGGGTCAACCTCAACCTTCTCGCCGAGGGCGCCCTCAGCGCCGAGCGCTTCGGTGGGCTGTCCCCGTCGGGCCGTTGCTTCACCTTCGACGCCCGGGCCGACGGCTACGTCCGGGGTGAGGGCGGTGCCGTCGTCGTGCTGAAACCCCTCGAACTGGCGATCGCCGACAACGACCGGATCCACGCGGTGATTCTGGGCAGCGCGGTCAACAACGACGGCACCACCGCCGGCCTCACCCAACCGAGCCAGCAGGCCCAGGAGCAGGTCCTGCGGCAGGCGTACCGGCGGGCCGGTGTCGACCCGGCGGACGTGCAGTACGTGGAGCTGCACGGGACGGGAACCCCGGTGGGCGATCCCGTCGAGGCCGCCGCGCTCGGTGCCGTCATCGGCTCCGCCCGCTCCGCCGGACCACTGCCGGTCGGCTCGGTGAAGACCAACATCGGTCACCTCGAAGGCGCGGCCGGCCTGGTCGGCCTGGTGAAGGTTCTGTTGGCCATTGGGCGGCGCCAGCTTCCTCCCAGCCTGAACTTCGCCACCCCCAACCCGCGCATCCCGCTCGACCGGCTCAACCTCGACGTGCAGCGGGAGTTGACCGCCTGGCCGCAGCCGGACCTGCCGCTGCTCGCCGGGGTCAGCTCCTTCGGGATGGGCGGCACCAACTGCCACGTCGTGCTCGCCGAGAGCCCGGTCACCGGCCATCGCCGGCACGCGCCGCAGTCGACGGCCCAACGGTCGGGCGCGCTCGAGGTGGTGCCCTGGGTGCTCACCGCCCGGAACGCCGCCGCCCTGCGGGAGCAGGCACGCCGTCTGTCCGCCCGGCTCCGGACCGATCCGCTGCCCAGCCCGGCCGACGTCGGTTGGTCGCTGTTGCACCGGTCGTCGTTCATCAACCGGGCGGTGGTGACCGGCCGCGACCGGTCCAGCCTGCTCACCGCCCTCGACGCCCTCGCCGACGGCCGCCCCGCCGCCGGTTCGGTCACCGGCGCGGTCACCCTGCCGTCCGGCCGCAGCGCCTTCCTGTTCACCGGCCAGGGAGCCCAGCGGGCCGGCATGGGGCGGGAACTGCACCGGGCGTACCCGGTCTTCGCCGACGCCCTCGACGACGTGTGCCGGTTGGCCGATCCGCTGCTCGACCGGAGCCTGCGCCAGGTGCTCTTCGCCGACCCGGGCTCCACCGACGCGGCGCTGCTCGACCGCACGGACTACACCCAGATCGCCACCTTCGCGATCGAGGCCGCGCTGGTCCGGCTCCTCGACTCCTGGGGGGTACGGCCCGACGTGGTTGCCGGTCACTCGATCGGTGAGATCGCCGCGGCGTACGTGGCGGGCGTCTTCAGCCTTCCCGACGCCGTCCGGCTGGTGGTCGCCCGGGGAGCGTTGATGGCGGCTCTGCCGGCGGGCGGTGCGATGGCCGCCGTCCAGGCGACGGAGCGCGACGTCGCGGGCCTGGTGGAGCTGGGCGGGGACACCGTCGCGCTGGCGGCGGTCAACTCCCCGACGTCGGTGGTGGTCTCGGGTGCCGAGACCGGCGTCGACGCCGTGGTGGCCTCCTGCGAGTCGAAGGGCTGGAAGGTCCGTCGCCTGACCGTCTCGCACGCCTTCCACTCTCCGCTGATGGAGCCGATGCTCGACCGGTTCGCCGAGGTGGTGTCGGGCCTGCGGTGCAACCCACCGTCGCTGCCGATCGTCTCCACCGTCACTGGCGCCCTGGTCGACGACGACCGCTGGGCGTCAGCCGACTACTGGGTCGAGCAGGTACGCCGGCCGGTGCGGTTCGCCGACGCGGTGCGCACCCTCAGCGCGCAGGAGGTGTCCGGTTACGTCGAGGTGGGCCCGGCCGGGGTGCTGACGGGCCTGGTGCGGGAGACCCTGGCGGACCCGACGGCGGTAGCGGCGACAGCCACCCTGCGCGCGGGCCGGCCGGAGGTCGAGTCGGTGCTGTCGGCGGTGGCCTCGGTATTCGTCAGAGGTGTGCCGGTCGACTGGACCGCCCTGTACGCCGGCAGCGGCGCCCGGCACGTCGACCTGCCCACGTACCCCTTCCAGCGGGAGCGCTACTGGCTCCCGGACGCCACGCCCGCCCAGGCGCCGGTCACCAGCACCAACCCGGATCCCGACCCGGACCATCCGGCGGACGTCACCGGGACCGCGGCGGCGCCGAGCGGCAGCGTGCCCGCCGGTGGGGAGTTGGCCGCGCGCCTGGCCGCACGGCCCGGGACGGACGGTGCCCACCTGGTCGCGGAGCTGGTCACCGAACACGTCGCCGCCGTGCTGGAGTACCCACCGGACCGGCCGGTGGAGGTCGGCCTCCCGTTCCGGGAACTCGGCTTCGACTCCCTGATGCTCGTGGAGCTGCGCGAACGGCTCAGTGGCGCCACCGGCCTGGTGCTGCCCAGCGGGCTGCTGTTCGACCATCCGACGCCGTCGGCTCTCGCCGTGCACCTGCACCGGAGGCTCGACGGCGGCTCGACGGCCGACCTCGCGGCCACCCCGCAGCCGGGCGGACCCGCCGACGAGCCGGTCGCCATCATCGGTATGGCCTGCCGTTATCCCGGCGGGGTCACCGACCCCGAGGAACTGTGGCGGCTGGTCGCCGAGGGCGTCGACGCCATCACCCGGTTTCCCACCGACCGGGGCTGGCCGGAGGACCTGTACGACAGCGACCCGGCCCGCTCCGGGCACAGCTACGTACGCCACGGCGGTTTCCTGCACGACGCGGGCCGGTTCGATGCCGGCTTCTTCGGCATCTCGCCGCGCGAGGCGCTGGGCATGGACCCACAGCAACGATTGCTGTTGGAGACCGCCTGGGAGGCGGTGGAGCGGGCCGGGTTGCGGCCCGGGTCCCTGGCCGGCACCCGCACCGGCATCTTCGTCGGTGCCACCGGGCTGGACTACGGCCCCCGGATGCACGACGCGTCGGAGGCCGTCGAGGGTCACCTGCTGACCGGCGGGGCACCCAGCGTCATGTCCGGCCGGATCGCCTACCAGCTGGGCCTGATCGGCCCCGCCGTCACTGTGGACACCGCCTGCTCCTCGTCGCTGGTGGCCCTGCACCTGGCCGCCCGGTCCCTGCGCCAGGGCGAGACCACGTTGGCCATCGCCGGCGGGGTGACGGTGATGGCCACCCCCGGGATGTTCCTCGAGTTCTCCCGGCAGCGAGGGCTGGCCCCGGACGGTCGGTGCAAGCCCTTCGCCGCCACCGCCGACGGGACCGGCTGGTCCGAGGGGGTGGGCCTGCTGGTGCTGGAACGGCTGTCCGACGCCCGGCGTAACGGTCACCGGGTCCTGGCGGTGCTGCGCGGCTCCGCGACCAACCAGGACGGCGCCTCCAACGGGCTCACCGCACCCAATGGCCTGTCCCAACAACGGGTGATCCGCCAGGCGCTGGCCGACGCCCGGATCGCGCCCTCCGAGGTGGACGTGGTCGAGGCTCACGGCACCGGCACCACGCTGGGGGACCCGATCGAGGCCGAGGCGATCATCGCCACCTACGGGAGCGACCGGGCGGACGCCGGGCCGGTCCTGCTCGGATCGCTCAAGTCCAACATCGGCCACGCCCAGGCCGCCGCCGGCGTCGGCGGCGTCATCAAAATGGTGCAGGCCATGCGGTACGGGTTGGTGCCCCGGACCCTGCACGCCGAGCAGCCGTCACCCCGCGTGGACTGGTCGGCGGGAACCGTGTCGCTGGTCACCGAGCCGGTGCCGTGGCCCTCGCGGGAAGGGCCCCGCCGCGCCGCGGTCTCCTCCTTCGGCATCAGCGGCACCAACGCCCACGTCATCCTCGAACAGGCAGTCGAGGAACGGGTGGACGGCACGGCCGAGCTGGTCGAGGTCGCCGCCGGCCCGTCGACCGACCCGCCGCCGCCCGCACCGGTTCCCTGGGTGCTCTCCGCCCGGGACGATCAGGCGCTGCGGGCCCAGGCCGGCCGGCTGTTCGACCTGCTTGCCGACCGACCCGACCTGCGGCCGGCAGAGGTGGGCCGTTCGCTGGCCACCACCCGTGACCGGTTCGACCGGCGCGCCGTCGTCCTGGGTAGGCGGAGCACCGACCTCCGGGCCGGGCTGGAGGCGTTGGCACACGGCACCGCGACCCCGCACGTCGTGTACGGCGACGCCAGCCGGGCCGGCCGTACCGCCCTGCTCTTCACCGGTCAGGGGGCGCAACGTCCGGGCATGGGCCGGGAACTCGCGGAGGCCTTCCCGGCGTTCGCCACCGCCCTGGACGACGTCGTGGCCGCGCTCGACCCGCACCTCGACCGTCCGCTGCGTGATCTGCTGTTCGCCCCGGACGGCTCGGCCGAGGCTGCCCTGCTCGACGAGACCCGCTACACCCAGCCGGCGTTGTTCGCCGTCGAGGTGGCGCTGTTCCGGTTGGCCGAACGGTACGGGCTGACGCCGGACCTGGTCGCCGGTCACTCGGTCGGTGAACTGGCCGCGGTGCACGTGGCCGGTGCGCTCGCCCTGCCCGACGCCGCCGCGTTGGTCGCGGCCCGGGGCCGTCTGATGCAGGCGGCACCCGCGGGCGGCGCGATGATCGCGATCCAGGCCGCCGAGCGCGAGGTCGCCGAGTCGCTGGACGGCTTCGGCGACCGCGTCGCCCTCGCCGCTGTCAACGGTCCCTCGTCGGTGGTCGTCTCCGGCGACGAGGACGCCGTCGAACAGGTCGCCGCCGGTTGGCGGGACCGGGGGCGGCGGATCCGCCGCCTGTCGGTCAGCCACGCCTTCCACTCCGCGCACATGGACCCGGTGTTGGAGGAGTTCCGGCAGGTCGCCGCGGGGCTTACCGTCCGGCCGCCGCAGGTGCCGGTGGTGTCGACCCGGACCGGCGCGCCGGTCACCGGCGAGGTGCTCGCCTCCGCCGACCACTGGGTTCGCCAACTTCGGGGCACCGTACGGTTCCACGACGCGGTGTTGGCGCTCCGCGCGCAGGGCAGCACTGTCCTGATCGAGGTGGGCCCCGACACGGTTCTCACCGCCATGGCCCGTGACACGCTCGGCGACGACCCGGCAACAGTGATCGGCCTGCTGCGGGCCGGCCGGCCGGAGGCGGACACCTTCGTCACCGGGCTGGCGCAGGCCCACGCCTGCGGCGCGACGGTCGACGTCGCCGCATTCCTCCCCGACGCCCCGGTGGTGGACCTGCCCACCTACCCGTTCCAACGCGAGCACTACTGGCTGGTGCCGCAGACCCGTACGGACGCGCGCGGCCTCGGTCTCGACCCGGCCAGCCACCCGCTGCTCAGTACCGCCGTCGAGCTGGCCGACCGCGACGAGACAGTGCTCACCAGCCTGCTGTCCCCGCACACCCACCCGTGGCTCGCCGACCACGCCATCGACGGCGAGGTGCTACTCCCGGCAACGGCGATGCTCGAACTCGCGCTTGCCGCCGGAGACCGGGCCGGCTGTCCACGGGTCGAGGAGTTGACCCTGGAGACGCCGCTGGTCCTGCCGGACGACACGGCCGTTCGCCTCCAGATCCGCGTCGGCGCCGCCGACGCCGACGGCACCCGCCCGTTCACCGTGCACTCCCGTCCCGACAGCGGCGACCAACCGCAGCCCTGGACCCGGCACGCCGCCGGGGCCCTGACGGCGGTGGCCGACCCGCTCGGGCAGGCACCGGTAGCACCGCAGTGGCCACCGGCCGGCGCGGAACCCGTCCCGCTCACCGACGTCTATCCCCGACTGGCCGCATCGGGCTACGACTACGGCCCGGTGTTCCGCTGCCTCACGGCCGCCTGGCGCCTCGACGGTGACCTCCTGGTGCACGTCCGCCTGCCCGAGGAGCACCACGAGGCCGCCGGCCACTTCGGCATCCATCCCGCGCTGCTGGACGCCGTGCTGCACCCGCTGGTGCTCGACCTGGTGGGGGACGCCGGTGACGACGAGATCCGGCTGCCCTTCGCCTGGTCCGCCGCCGAGGTGCAGGCAGTGGGAGCCACCGAACTCCGGGCCAGGCTCGCCCCGGTCGGCACCGACGCGGTCTCGCTCACCCTCGCCGACGGCACCGGGGCGCCGGTGGCCACCGTGGGTTCCCTGTCGCTGCGTCCGGTACGACGCGGCAGCACCGTACGCCCGAGAGGCGGGCACAACGACCTGTTCACCGTCGACTGGCCACAGATCACCACACCGACTCCACCCGACCTGCGATGGGTCGAGGTCACCGACGACGAGCTGAGCGAGGCCGACGGAGCCGACGTCGCCCTGGTGCGCGCGTACTCCGGCGTCGGTGACGTTCCCGCCGACGTGCACGCAGCCACCCGGCGGGCCCTGGACCTGGTTCAACGCTGGTTGGCGCAGGACCGGGGCGGCTGCCGCCTGGTGATCGCCACCTGCGGTGCGGTGGCCGCCGGCCCCACCGAGGGGGTACGCGACCTGGCCCACGCGGCGCTCTGGGGTCTGCTGCGGGTGGTGCAGTCCGAGCACCCCGGCCGGCTGGTGCTCGTCGACCTACCGGACGGAGCCGACGTCGACCTGCTCCCGGCCGTCGTCGCCAGCGGCGAGGCGCAGCTGGCGGTACGTGACGGACACCTGCGCGTGCCCCGGCTGGCCCGCCGCGAACCGGCGGCCGGCGGCACGCCGGGCACCCTCGACCCCGACGGCACCGTGCTGGTCACCGGCGGCACCGGCGGCCTCGGCGCGCTGCTGGCCCGGCACCTGGTGGCCCGCCACGGGGTACGACACGTGCTGCTCACCAGCCGGCGCGGCCCGGACAGCCCGGGTGTCGACGCCGTGGTGTCCGATCTCGAGGAGCGGGGCGCCTCGGTCACAGTGGCCGCGGCGGACACCGCGGACCGTGCCGTGCTGGCCGGCGTGCTGGCCCAGATTCCCACCGAGCATCCGCTGACGGCCGTGGTGCACACCGCCGGGGTGCTCGACGACGCCACCGTCGAGGCACTCACCCCGGAGCAGCTCGGCAGGGTGCTGCGGCCGAAGGTCGACGGCGCGTGGCACCTGCACGAGTTGACCCGCGACCTGCCACTGAGCGCGTTCGTGCTGTTCTCGTCGATCTCCGGGATCCTCGGCACGGCGGGTCAGGGCAACTACGCCGCGGCGAACACCTTCCTGGACGCGCTGGCCGCGCACCGCCGCGCCGCGGGGCTGCCGGGCACCTCGCTCGCCTGGGGACTGTGGGACGGCAGCCATGGCATGGGTGCCACCCTGTCCACAGCCGACCTGGCCCGCTGGGCGCGCGGCGGCGTCCTGCCCCTGACCCCCGAGCACGGCCTCGCTCTGTTCGACACCGCTCTGGCCGACACCACGCCGCTGCTGGTGCCGGCGGCGGTCGACCTGGCCCGACTGCGCGACGACGAATCGCCGCCGCCACCGCTGCGCGGACTCGTCCGCCGCCGTGCCCGCCGCACGAGCCAGGACGGCACCTCGGGCGCCACAACGGACTGGGCCCGCCAGATCACCGCGCTCCCCGCCGAACAACGACGTCAGACCGTGCTCGACCTGGTGCGCACCCTGACGGCGACGGTGCTCGGTCACGCTTCGCCCACCGGCGTCGAAACCGACCGGGCCTTCCGCGACGCCGGCCTGGACTCGTTGGGGGCCGTGGAGTTGCGCAACCGGCTCAACGCGGCGACCGGCCTGCGACTGCCCGCCACCGCGGTGTTCGACCACTCGTCCCCGACCGCCATGACCGCCTACCTGCTCAGCCAGGTCGAGGGCACCGACGAGACCCGGCAGCGACCTACCCGACGCACCGTCGCCGTCGACGAGCCGATCGCGATTGTGGGGATGGCGTGTCGGTTCCCGGGTGGGGTGTCGTCGCCGGAGGAGTTGTGGGAGTTGGTGGCGGGTGGTGTGGATGCGGTGAGTGGTTTTCCGACGAATCGGGGGTGGGATCTGGAGGCGTTGTACGACCCGGATCCGGAGCGGGTGGGGACGTCGTACACGCGGGAGGGTGGCTTCCTGCACGACGCTGACCTGTTCGACAGGCAGTTCTTCGGGATGTCACCGCGAGAGGCCACGGCCACCGACCCGCAGCAGCGGCTACTGCTGGAGACCGCCTGGGAGACCTTCGAGAGCGCCGGGATCGACCCGACGACTCTCCGAGGCAGCAACACCGGGGTCTTCGTGGGCGCGATGTACGACGACTACGCCGCACGACTGCCCCAGGTGCCCGACGAGTACGAGGGATTCCTGCTGGCCGGCAACACCTCCAGCGTCCTCTCCGGCCGGCTGGCCTATACCTACGGACTGGAGGGCCCGGCGGTGACCGTGGACACCGCCTGTTCGTCGTCGTTGGTGGCGCTGCACCTGGCCGCGGGCGCCCTGCGCCGGGGCGAGAGCGACCTGGTGCTGGCCGGCGGGGTGACGGTGATGGCGGGACCCAGCACCTTCGTCGAGTTCTCCCGGCAGCGGGGTTTGGCCGCTGATGGTCGGTGTCGGTCGTTCGCCGCCTCGGCGGGTGGGACGGGTTGGTCCGAGGGTGTGGGCCTGTTGTTGGTGCAGCGCCTGTCGGATGCCCTGCGGCAGGGACGTCGGGTGTTGGCGGTCGTGCGGGGCTCGGCGGTCAACCAGGACGGCGCGTCCAACGGTCTCACCGCGCCCAGTGGACCGTCGCAGGAGCGGGTGATCCGGCGTGCTTTGGCGGAGGCGGGGGTCGATCCCGCCGAGGTCGACGCGGTGGAGGCGCATGGGACGGGGACCCGGTTGGGTGATCCGATCGAGGCGCAGGCGTTGTTGGCGACGTATGGGCAGGGTCGGTCGAGTGGTCGGCCGCTGTGGTTGGGGTCGTTGAAGTCGAATATTGGTCATGCTCAGGCTGCGGCGGGTGTGGGTGGTGTGATCAAGATGGTGATGGCGTTGCGGCATGGTGTGTTGCCGCGGACGTTGCATGTGGATGAGCCGAGTCCGCATGTGGATTGGTCGTCGGGTGCGGTGCGGTTGTTGACGCAGTCTCGGTCGTGGCCTGATTCGGGTGGGCCTCGTCGGGTGGGGGTGTCGTCGTTTGGGATTAGTGGGACTAATGCGCATGTGATTGTGGAGCAGGCTCCGGTGGTGGGGTCTGTTTCGGATGGTGGTGTGGGTTCGGGGTTGGTTTTTGGTTCGGGTGGTGTGGTGCCGTGGGTGGTGTCGGGTCGTTCGGTGGTGGGGTTGCGGGGGCAGGCGGCTCGGTTGGGTGAGTTTGTGGGGGCGCGGCCGGGGTTGGGTGTGGTGGAGGTGGCGTCGTCGCTGGTGGGGCGTGCGTCGTTGGAGGATCGGGCGGTGGTGTTGGGGTCGGGTCGGGAGGAGTTGTTGGCGGGGTTGGCGGCGTTGGCGCGGGGTGAGTCGTCGTCGTCGGTGGTGACTGCTGCTGGTGGTGCTGCTACTGGTGGTGGTTGTGCGTTTTTGTTTACGGGGCAGGGTAGTCAGCGGTTGGGTATGGGGCGTGAGTTGTACGAGCGGGTTCCGGTTTTCGCTCGGGCGTTGGATGAGGTTGTTGGGTTCTTGGATCCGTTGTTGGGTCGGTCGTTGGTGGGGATTCTGTTTGCGCCGGTGGGTTCGGCTGATTCGGTGTTGTTGGATCAGACTGGTTTTACGCAGGCGGCGCTTTTTGCGGTTGAGGTGGCGTTGTGTCGGGTGTTTGAGAGTTGTGGTGTGGTGCCGGATGTGGTGTTGGGGCATTCGATTGGTGAGGTGACGGCGGCGTTTGTGGCGGGGGTGTGGGATCTGCCGGATGCGTGTCGGTTGGTGGCGGCGCGGGGTCGGTTGATGCAGGGTGCGCGTGAGGGTGGCGCGATGGTGGCGGTGCAGGCGGGGGAGCGGGAGGCGCTGGAGTCGTTGGCGGGGTGTTCGGGTCGGGTGGTGGTGGCGGCGGTGAACGGGCCGGGTTCGGTGGTGTTCTCCGGTGACGCGGATGTGGTGGAGCAGGTGGCGCGGGGGTGGCGGGAGCGGGGTCGTAAGGTCCGGCGGTTGCCGGTCAGTCACGCGTTCCACTCGCCGCATATGGATGAGGTCCTGGATGAGTTCCGGGGTGTGGTGGCTGGGTTGACGTTCCACGAGCCGCGGATTGCGGTGGTGTCGAATGTCAGTGGTGTGGCGGCGACGCGGGAGCAGTTGTGCTCACCGGAGTACTGGGTGCGTCATGTTCGTGAGACCGTCCGGTTCCACGACGGCGTGCGCTACCTCGAAACCCAGGGCGTGACCCGCTTCCTGGAGATCGGCCCCGACGGAGTGCTGACCGCACTGGCCCAGGAGTGCCTGACCACGGAAGCCGGGATGCTCACCTCCGCGCTGCGCACCGGGCGTTCCGAGGTCACCACGGTCCTCACCGCGCTGGCCCGCCTGCACGTGCGCGGCACGTCGGTGGACTGGACGGCCCTGCTGCCCGCCGGCCAGCCCGTCGAGCTGCCCAGCTACGCGTTCCAGCGGGACCGGTACTGGTTGGACGGACCGGCCGTCATCGGTGACGCGACGGGCCTGGGTCTGAGCGCCACCGCACACCCACTGCTCGCGGCAAAGGTGCGCCCGGCCGACCGGGACGAGTACCTCTTCTCCGGCCGGCTGTCCCGGCAGACCCACCCCTGGTTGCTCGACCACGTCGTCGCGGGCGCGGTGCTGGCACCGGGCACCCTGCTGCTCGAACTGGTCACCGCCGGAGGGCGGCAGATCAACTCCCCCGAGGTGGTCGAGCTGACCCTCGCCGCGCCGCTGCTGCTGCCCGAACGGGGCGGCGTGGCGGTCCAGGTCGTGGTCGGCGCCGCCGACGACGCGGACCACCGAACCGTGGAGGTGCTCTCCCGGCCGCAGGACAGCGCCGACGAAGCCGGTGCCTGGACCCGGCACGCCTCGGGTGTGTTGGGGGTGGTGGGTTCGGTGTCGGGTGTGGGGTGGGAGCAGTGGCCTCCGGTGGGTGCGGTGGAGGTTGATGTGGTGGGTGCGTATGAGCGGTTGGTGGGGGTGGGTTACGGGTATGGGCCGGCGTTTCGGGGGTTGCGTCGGTTGTGGCGGGTTGCGGGTGGGTGGTGTGCGGAGGTGGTGTTGCCGGAGGGGTTGCGGTCGTCGGCGGGGTCGTTCGGGGTGCATCCGGCGTTGTTGGATGCGGGGTTGCATGTGTTGTTGCCGGGTGTGGGGGAGGTGGGGGGTCGGTCGTGGTTGCCGTTTTCGTGGTCGGGGGTGTGGGTTGGTCGGTCGGGTGCGTCGGCGTTGAGGGTGCGGTTGGGGGTGGGTTCGGCTGATGGTGATTCGTTGTCGGTGTCGTTGTCGGTGGCGGATGAGTGGGATGTTCCGGTCGTGCAGGTCGACAACCTGCTCCTGCGACCACTGAACCGTGAGGCCCTGCTGACGGCCGGTGCCGCGGCGCTCGACGGACTCTTCGCCGTCGAGTGGACGGAACTACCTGTCGACGCCAGCACCGACGACATCGCGACCTGGCCCGTCCTCGGCGAGGCGCCGTGGCCGGGACCCGCACCCTCGTACCCGGATGTGGCTGCTCTGCTGCGGGCCATGGACGCCGGCGCGGCGGTCCCGGCCCAGGTCGTGGCGCTGGCGGCCGTCGGCGACGACGGGCCGCTACCGGTACGGGCCCGGCACGTCACCTCGCAGGTGCTCGACCACCTGCGGGCCTGGCTGGCCGACGAGCGGCTGAGTGGGTCGCGGCTGGTCGTGCTGACCCGGGGCGCGGTGGGTGCCGACCCGACGGACCTGGCCGGCGCCGGCGTCTGGGGCCTGGTGCGCTCGGCGCAGACCGAGCAGCCGGACCGATTCGTCCTCGCCGACATCGACGACGATCCCCGCTCCGCCGCGGTGCTGCCGGCCGCGCTCGCCACCGGCGAACCGCAACTGCTGGTACGCGCCGGTGCGGTGTCCGTACCCCGCCTGAAGCGGGCGGCGACGACCGCAACCGAATCGCCCACCCCGGACTGGGGGGCGGGCACTGTCCTGATCACCGGTGCCACCGGCGCCCTGGGCGGGGTCCTGGCTCGCCACCTGGTCACCGAACACGGGGTGTCGCGGCTGTTGCTGCTGAGCCGACGCGGCCCGGACGCTCCGGGCGCCGACGACCTACGCGACGAACTCGTCGGGTTGGGGGCGGTCGTCGACATCGTCGCCTGCGACGTGGCCGACCGGGACGCCCTCGCCGCGGTCCTGGACGCGATACCCGACGAGCAGCCCCTGTCGGCCGTGGTGCACACCGCCGGCCTCCTGGACGACGGTCTGGTCCCGAACCTGACGCCGCAGCGCCTCGACGCCGTGCTCCGCCCCAAGGTGGACGCGGCCTGGCACCTGCACGAGCTGACCCGCCGGTGGGACCTCTCGGCGTTCGTCGTCTACTCCTCGGTCGCCGGGTTGGTGGGTACGGCGGGTCAAGCCAACTACGCGGCAGGCAACACCTTCCTCGACGCCCTGATCCAGCACAGACGTGCCCAGGGGCTGCCGGGCACCTCGCTCGCGTGGGGTCTGTGGGAGCAGGCCAGCGGGCTCACCGACCACCTGGCCGACGTGGACCTGAAGCGAATGGCACGTTTCGGCCTGCTGCCGTTGTCGTCGCCGGACGCGATGGCCCTCTTCGACGCCGCACAGGCGGCGGCCGAGCCGGCCCTGGCGGTGACCCGGCTGGATCTGGGCGGGCTACGGGCCCGGGGCGAGCAGCCGCCGCCACTGCTCCGCGCCCTGGTGCAGGTTCCCCAGCGGGCGGCCGATCCGGCGGCGGACAGCGCGTCACTGGCGCGTCGGCTGGCCGCCGCCCCGGCGGACCGGGACCGCATCCTGGTCGATCTGGTCCGCAGCAGCGTTGCGACGGTGTTGGGGCATGCCGACCTCGGCGACGTGGAGGTGGAACGGACCTTCCAGGAGCTGGGTTTCGACTCGCTGACCGCGGTGGAGTTGCGCAACCAGCTCAACAGGGCCACCGGGCTGCGGCTGCCCACCACCCTCGTCTTCGACCATCCGACTCCGGCGGCGCTGGCCGCCCTGCTGCGTGAACAGCTCGCTGTCGACGAGCCGACCGAGGTTCCGGTCCTCGGCGATCTCGACCGGCTGGAGACGATGATCCGCTCCGGGGCGTGGGACGCGGCCACTCGGAACGAGATCGACGACCGACTCCGCCGCCTGTTGGACCTCCACCACCAGCAGGCCCGTGCGTCGGCCGTGGAGGCGGACCTCGACTCCGCCAGCGACGAGGAGCTCTTCGCTCTCGTCGACAAGTTCGACTGAACCAGCAGGGTCTCTTCGCGGCTGTGGCCCGACATCGCCTGACCCATCTACACCTTCGTCATCCTGGGGAGCGGAAAACAATGGCAGACGGCGACAAGCTTCGCGAATACCTCAAGCGCGCCATCGCCGACGCGCACGACGCGCGCCGACGGCTGCGCGAGGTCGAGGAGAAAGAGCAGGAGCCCGTCGCGATTGTGGGGATGGCGTGTCGGTTCCCGGGTGGGGTGTCGTCGCCGGAGGAGTTGTGGGAGTTGGTGGCGGGTGGTGTGGATGCGGTGAGTGGTTTTCCGACGAATCGGGGGTGGGATCTGGAGGCGTTGTACGACCCGGATCCGGAGCGGGTGGGGACGTCGTACACGCGGGAGGGTGGCTTCCTGCATGATGCTGACGGTTTCGATGCGGAGTTCTTCGGGATGTCGCCGCGGGAGGCGTTGGCGACCGATCCGCAGCAGCGGTTGCTGTTGGAGACCGCCTGGGAGGCGCTGGAGGCCGCCGGGCTGGACGCCGCCACGCTGCGCGGCAGCCGCACCGGTGTCTTCACCGGCGTCATGTACAACGACTACGGATCACGCCCCCACCTACCCGCCGAGGACTTCGAGGGTTACCTGTTCAGCGGCAGCGCCGGCAGCGTCGCCTCCGGGCGGGTCGCGTACACCCTCGGTCTGGAAGGGCCGGCGGTGACCGTGGACACCGCCTGTTCCTCGTCGTTGGTAGCGCTGCACCTGGCCGCGAACGCCCTGCGCCGGGGCGAGTGTGACCTCGCCCTGGCCGGTGGCGCCACGGTGATGGCCACACCCATGGCGTTCCTGGAGTTCTCCCGGCAGCGGGGCCTGGCTGCCGATGGTCGGTGTCGGTCGTTCGCCGGGTCGGCGGGTGGGACGGGTTGGTCTGAGGGTGTGGGCCTGTTGTTGGTGCAGCGTCTGTCGGATGCGGTGCGGCAGGGGCGTCGGGTGTTGGCGGTGGTGCGGGGTTCGGCGGTGAATCAGGACGGTGCGTCGAACGGTCTCACCGCGCCGAACGGGCCGTCGCAGCAGCGGGTGATCCGTCAGGCGCTGGCGGCGGCCGGTGTGGACGCGTCGAGTGTGGACGTGGTGGAGGCGCATGGGACGGGGACTCGGTTGGGTGATCCGATCGAGGCGCAGGCGTTGTTGGCGACGTATGGGCAGGGTCGGTCGGTTGATCGGCCGCTGTGGCTGGGGTCGTTGAAGTCGAATATTGGTCATGCTCAGGCTGCGGCGGGTGTGGGCGGTGTGATCAAGACGGTGATGGCGATACGGCACGGCATGTTGCCGCAGACGCTGCACGTCGATGAGCCGACACCGCACGTCGACTGGTCGTCCGGCGCGGTGCGGTTGTTGACGCAGGCCCAGCCGTGGTCCGACACGGACGGCCCCCGTCGAGCGGCGGTGTCCGCGTTCGGCATCAGCGGAACCAACGCCCACGTGATCCTCGAACAGGCACCCGAAGCCGAGCCGTCCCACCACGGCACCGAGCCGCACCACGACGACGCCGCACCCGTGCTGCCCTGGCTGGTGACCGGACACGACGAGACCGCCCTGCGGGCCCAGGCCGACAGGCTGCACGACGTCCTGACCCGACGGACTGACGTCGACCCGGCCGACATCGCCCGGTCGCTGGCGACCGGCCGCGCGAAGCTGCCGTACCGCGCCGTCGTCATCGGTGCGACCACTGACGAACTGCTGGCCGGCCTGAGCGCACTGGCTACCGGGGACGGCCCGGACCCGGCCGTGCTCCGCGCCACCGTCACCCGACCCGGCCGGACCGCCTTCCTGTTCACCGGGCAGGGCGCGCAGCGGATCGGCATGGGTCGGGAGCTGCACCTGTCGTACCCCGCCTTCGCCGGTGCGTTCGACGAGGTCTGCGCGCATCTCGACGCCGGCCTCGACCGGCCACTACGAGAGATCATCTTTGCCGAGCCGGCCACCGCCGACGCCGCGCTGCTGGACCAGACCGTCTACACCCAGGCCGCCCTGTTCGCGGTGGAGGTGGCGCTGTACCGTCTGGTCACCTCGTGGGGACTGCGGGCCGACCTGCTCGCCGGCCACTCGGTCGGGGAGATCGCGGCAGCCCACGTGGCCGGCGTGCTGTCGTTGCCCGACGCGGCGACCCTGGTGACCGCCCGCGGACGACTGATGCAGGCGCTGCCCCCCACCGGCGTGATGATGGCGGTGCAGGCCACCGAGGCCGAGGTGCTTCCGCTGTTGGCCGAACACGCCGACGAGGTGGGCCTCGCCGCTGTCAACGGGCCCACCTCGGTGGTCATCTCCGGCACCGACGCCGCCGTGACGGCGGTGGCGGACGCGCTGGCGGGGCGCGGTCACCGAATCCGCCGGCTGGCGGTCAGCCACGCCTTCCACTCGCCGCTGATGGAACCGATGATGGCGCGGTTCGCCGAGGTCGTCCGGGAGCTGACCTTCACCCCGGCCCAGCTCCCGATGGTTTCCACGGTCTCCGGTGCCCTCGAACCGGCCGAGGTGTGGGCCGACCCCGACTACTGGGTCAAGCAGGTACGCCGCCCCGTACGGTTCGCCGACGCCGTCCGGGTGCTCGCCGAGGAAGGCGTCACGACCTTCCTCGAAATCGGACCCGACGCCGTCCTGACCGGCCTGGTCAACCAGGTGCTCGCCGAGCGCGACGGCGACTTCGCCGCGGCCGCGGCGCTGCGCGCGGGCCGACCCGAGGCACGCACGCTCATGGCCGGGGTCGGCACGCTCGTCGCCCACGGCAGCGCCGTCGACTGGTCGGCGCTGACCCCCGGTGCCCGGCCGGTCGAGCTGCCCACGTACGCCTTCCAGCGGAGCCGGTACTGGTTGACGCCCTCGGCCCGGCCCGCAGATGTCGAGTCGGCCGGACTGATGACGACCCGGCACCCCCTGCTCGGCGCGTCCGTCGAACTGGCCGCCGACGGCACGTTCGTCTACACCGGTCGGCTCTCCCGTACCGCGCCGGAGTGGCTGGCCGATCACCTGATCCTCGGGGCGACACTGCTGCCGGCCACCGCACTGGTGGAGATGGTCGCGCACGCCGGCGCGCGGCTCGGCTGCGAGACCATCGAGGAGGTGACGGTGTCCACCCCGATCGTCCTCCCCGAGCAGGGCGGCCTCACCCTTCAGCTCGCCGTCGCCACCCCAGACGACGCCGGCCGGCGCTCCTTCGACGTCTTCGCCCGCGCCGGCGACGCCGATCCGTGGCGCAAACACGCCTCGGGTGTGTTGGGGGTGGTGGGTTCGGTGTCGGGTGTGGGGTGGGAGCAGTGGCCTCCGGTGGGTGCGGTGGAGGTTGATGTGGTGGGTGCGTATGAGCGGTTGGTGGGGGTGGGTTACGGGTATGGGCCGGCGTTTCGGGGGTTGCGTCGGTTGTGGCGGGTTGCGGGTGGGTGGTGTGCGGAGGTGGTGTTGCCGGAGGGGTTGCGGTCGTCGGCGGGGTCGTTCGGGGTGCATCCGGCGTTGTTGGATGCGGGGTTGCATGTGTTGTTGCCGGGTGTGGGGGAGGTGGGGGGTCGGTCGTGGTTGCCGTTTTCGTGGTCGGGGGTGTGGGTTGGTCGGTCGGGTGCGTCGGCGTTGAGGGTGCGGTTGGGGGTGGGTTCGGCTGATGGTGATTCGTTGTCGGTGTCGTTGTCGGTGGCGGATGAGTGGGATGTTCCGGTCGTGCAGGTCGACAACCTGCTCCTGCGACCACTGAACCGTGAGGCCCTGCCGACGGCCGGTGTCGCGGCCGGTGACGGCCTCGCCGAGCTGCGCTGGACCGACCTCCCGGTCGACGGTACCGAGCCGACGGACTGGGCGGTCCTGCCGTCGGCATCGGCCCCGATCGAAGCCGTGGACGCCCTGCTCGCCGCAGCACCCGCACCTGCGGCCGTGGTCGTCGCGCTCGACCGCGCCGACGACGCGACGGTCGACGTACCCACCGCCGTCCGGGAGACGCTCACCGACGCCCTGCACCTGCTGAGGCACTGGCTCGCCGACGACCGGTTGTCCGACACCCGCCTCGTGCTGGCGACCCGACGCGCGATCGGCGTACCCACCGAGGACGTACTGGACCTGGTGCACGCCGGCGTGTGGGGCCTGGTGCGGACGGCCCAGACCGAGCACCCCGAACGGTTCGTGCTGGTCGACGTGGACGAGTGGCCGGTCCCCCTGGCGGCGGTCGCCGCGGCGGTGACAGCGGGCGAGACCCAATTGGCGGTACGCGCCGGTCGCGTGTCCGTGCCCCGCCTGACCAGGGCCGCGGCCTCCGACGAGCCCGGGGCCGACCGGTGGGACGAGCAGGGCACGGTGCTGGTCACCGGTGGCACGGGTGCCCTGGGTGCGGTGCTCGCCCGACACCTGGTGACCGCTCACGGCGTAACCCGGCTCCTGCTGACCAGCCGCCGGGGCGCAGCCGCGCCCGGCGCTGCGGAGCTGCGGGCGGAGCTGGCCGCACTCGGAGCCGAGGTCGACCTGGTGGCCTGCGACGTGTCGGACCGTGCCGCGCTGGCCGGCGTGCTGGCCCAGATCCCCGCCGAGCATCCGCTGACGGCCGTGGTGCACACCGCCGGGGTGCTCGACGACGCCACCGTCGAGGCACTCACCCCGGAGCAGCTCGGCAGGGTGCTGCGGCCGAAGGTCGACGCGGCCTGGCACCTGCACGAGCTGACCCGCGACATGACGCTGTCGGCGTTCGTCGCCTACTCGTCGATTGCCGGGCTGCTCGGCGCCGCCGGTCAGGCCAACTACGCAGGGGGTAACGCCTTCCTGGACGCCCTGGTGCACCACCGGCGGGCCGGCGGCCTACCGGCCGTGTCGCTGGCCTGGGGTTTGTGGGAACAGGCGACCGGCATCAGCGGACATCTCGACGAGACCGACCTGAAGCGGGTCGCCCGGTACGGCCTGCTACCGCTGGCGACCCCCGACGCCCTGCGGCTCTTCGACGCCGCACTGGGCACGGATGCGGCGCTGCTCGCCGTGACCCGGTGGGACCTGCCGGCCCTGGCTGCCCGGGAGGAGACCCTGCCGCCCCTGGTGCGGGGACTGCTTCCGCCGAAGCGACGCACGGCGGCGGCCGTCGGGGTCCCGCTGGCCCGACGGCTGGCCGGACTGTCGCCTGCCGAACGCGACCAGCTGCTGCGTGAGCTGGTGTTCGGCCGGGTCGCCGCGGTCCTCGGGCACACCGGAGCCGATCGCATCGCACCGGACCGGTCGTTCCAGGAACTCGGCTTCGACTCGCTGACCGCGGTGGAGCTGCGCAACCAGCTCAACGCGGCCACCGGGCTGCGGCTGCCCAGCACCCTCGTCTTCGACCACCCCACCCCGGCCGACCTGGTCGGTCACCTGACGGCCGAACTGGCGGTCGACGCCGGTGAGCCCGTTCCAGCGCCTACACCGTCCGTCGCCGCCGTCGCCGTCGACGAGCCGATCGCGATTGTGGGGATGGCGTGTCGGTTCCCGGGTGGGGTGTCGTCGCCGGAGGAGTTGTGGGAGTTGGTGGCGGGTGGTGTGGATGCGGTGAGTGGTTTTCCGACGAATCGGGGGTGGGATCTGGAGGCGTTGTACGACCCGGATCCGGAGCGGGTGGGGACGTCGTACACGCGGGAGGGTGGCTTCCTGCATGATGCTGACGGTTTCGATGCGGAGTTCTTCGGGATGTCGCCGCGGGAGGCGTTGGCGACCGATCCGCAGCAGCGGTTGCTGTTGGAGACCGCCTGGGAGGCGTTCGAGGACGCCGGGCTGGACCCCACAGGGCTGCGCGGCAGCCGCACCGGCGTGTACGCCGGCGTCATGTACCACGACTACGGCAGCGGGCTCGCCCGAATCCCCGCCGAGCTGGAGGGCTACCTGGCCAGCGGCACGGCCGGCAGCGTCGCCTCCGGGCGGGTCGCGTACACCCTCGGTCTGGAAGGGCCGGCGGTGACCGTGGACACCGCCTGTTCGTCGTCGTTGGTGGCCCTGCACCTGGCGGTCAACGCCCTGCGCCAGGGCGAGTGTGACCTCGCCCTGGCGGGCGGGGCCACCGTGATGGCCACCCCGCAGACGTTCGTCGAGTTCTCTCGGCAGCGGGGTTTGGCCGCTGATGGTCGGTGTCGGTCGTTCGCCGCCTCGGCGGGTGGGACGGGTTGGTCCGAGGGTGTGGGCCTGTTGTTGGTGCAGCGCCTGTCGGATGCGGTGCGGCAGGGGCGTCGGGTGTTGGCGGTGGTGCGGGGTTCGGCGGTGAATCAGGACGGTGCGTCGAACGGTCTCACCGCGCCGAACGGGCCGTCGCAGCAGCGGGTGATTCGTCAGGCGCTGGCGGCGGCCGGTGTGGACGCGTCGAGTGTGGACGCGGTGGAGGCGCATGGGACGGGGACCCGGTTGGGTGATCCGATCGAGGCGCAGGCGTTGTTGGCGACGTATGGGCAGGGTCGGTCGAGTGGTCGGCCGCTGTGGTTGGGGTCGTTGAAGTCGAATATTGGTCATGCTCAGGCTGCGGCGGGTGTGGGTGGTGTGATCAAGATGGTGATGGCGTTGCGGCATGGTGTGTTGCCGCGGACGTTGCATGTGGATGAGCCGAGTCCGCATGTGGATTGGTCGTCGGGTGCGGTGCGGTTGTTGACGCAGTCTCGGTCGTGGCCTGATTCGGGTGGGCCTCGTCGGGTGGGGGTGTCGTCGTTTGGGATTAGTGGGACTAATGCGCATGTGATTGTGGAGCAGGCTCCGGTGGTGGGGTCTGTTTCGGATGGTGGTGTGGGTTCGGGGTTGGTTTTTGGTTCGGGTGGTGTGGTGCCGTGGGTGGTGTCGGGTCGTTCGGTGGTGGGGTTGCGGGGGCAGGCGGCTCGGTTGGGTGAGTTTGTGGGGGCGCGGCCGGGGTTGGGTGTGGTGGAGGTGGCGTCGTCGCTGGTGGGGCGTGCGTCGTTGGAGGATCGGGCGGTGGTGTTGGGGTCGGGTCGGGAGGAGTTGTTGGCGGGGTTGGCGGCGTTGGCGCGGGGTGAGTCGTCGTCGTCGGTGGTGACTGCTGCTGGTGGTGCTGCTACTGGTGGTGGTTGTGCGTTTTTGTTTACGGGGCAGGGTAGTCAGCGGTTGGGTATGGGGCGTGAGTTGTACGAGCGGGTTCCGGTTTTCGCTCGGGCGTTGGATGAGGTTGTTGGGTTCTTGGATCCGTTGTTGGGTCGGTCGTTGGTGGGGATTCTGTTTGCGCCGGTGGGTTCGGCTGATTCGGTGTTGTTGGATCAGACTGGTTTTACGCAGGCGGCGCTTTTTGCGGTTGAGGTGGCGTTGTGTCGGGTGTTTGAGAGTTGTGGTGTGGTGCCGGATGTGGTGTTGGGGCATTCGATTGGTGAGGTGACGGCGGCGTTTGTGGCGGGGGTGTGGGATCTGCCGGATGCGTGTCGGTTGGTGGCGGCGCGGGGTCGGTTGATGCAGGGTGCGCGTGAGGGTGGCGCGATGGTGGCGGTGCAGGCGGGGGAGCGGGAGGCGCTGGAGTCGTTGGCGGGGTGTTCGGGTCGGGTGGTGGTGGCGGCGGTGAACGGGCCGGGTTCGGTGGTGTTCTCCGGTGACGCGGATGTGGTGGAGCAGGTGGCGCGGGGGTGGCGGGAGCGGGGTCGTAAGGTCCGGCGGTTGCCGGTCAGTCACGCGTTCCACTCGCCGCATATGGATGAGGTCCTGGATGAGTTCCGGGGTGTGGTGGCTGGGTTGACGTTCCACGAGCCGCGGATTGCGGTGGTGTCGAATGTCAGTGGTGTGGCGGCGACGCGGGAGCAGTTGTGCTCACCGGAGTACTGGGTGCGTCATGTTCGTGAGACCGTCCGGTTCCACGACGGCGTGCGCTACCTCGAAACCCAGGGCGTGACCCGCTTCCTGGAGATCGGCCCCGACGGAGTGCTCAGCGCACTGGTGGGGGAGAGCCTCGAAGCGGATCCGCAGGTGGTGGTGCCGGCGCTGCGGTCGGGCCGCGCGGAGGTGCCGACGGTGCTGGCGGCGCTGGCCGCGCTGTACGTCCACGGCGAGTCCGTGCGGTGGGCGCCGCTGTTCTCCGGCGCGCAACAGGTGCCGCTGCCGACGTACGCGTTCCAGCGGGAACGGTACTGGCTGGACTCCAGCCGGGCGACTGTCCCCGCCGGCGCCGGGCATCCCCTGCTGGGCCCGATGGTGCCGGTGGCCGGAGGCGACGAGGTGCTGTTCACCACCAGTCTGGTGGCGCGGTCGACGGCCTGGCTGACCCCCGGCCCGCTCGCCGGCACGGCGGTGGTGCCGGCAGCCGCGCTGGTCGACGCGGCGCTACGCGCTGGGCACGAGGTCGGCTACCCGGTACTGCGGGACCTGAGTCTCACCGCCCCCCTGGTCGTCGGCGAGGACACCCCGATGATCATCCAGGTCCGCCTCGACGGTGCCGACGAGAACGGCGCCCGAGCGGTGCACCTGCACGCCCGACCGGACCGGCAGGGCGGTGCCTGGGCGCACTACGCGCAGGGGCGGCTGGTCGCCGACGACGCCGAACCGGCGGTCGCGTCCCCGTCGTCCGGTCGCCCCGTGACTCTCGACCTGCCGGAGCAGTTCCGCCAGGAGGCGGAGGGCTTCGGGCTGCACCCGCTGCTGTGGGACACGGCTCTGCTGGATGAGGTGCCTCCGTCACCGGACACCGTGCGGGTGCCGGCCGTCTGGCGTGGGGTCCGCCTGCACGCGACGGGCGCCGTGAGCGTCGAGGCGCGGATGGACCTCCTCGACCTGGACACTGCCGCACTGGTGTTGTCCGACGGCACGGGGCAGCCGGTGGTGACAGTGGAGTCGATCGACTTCCACGCGGTGCCGATGGACCGGTTCGCCCAGCCGGACGTGGCAAATGTCGACCCGTCCCAGGACGCGCCCGCTCGGACGCGTACCAGTGCCGTGGTCCGCGACAGCGAACCGCCGCTGGCCGAACGCCTCGCCGACCTGTCCGGCGACGAGCGGCGACAGGCCGTGCTGGACCTGGTGCGCAACGGGGTCGGCGTCGTGCTCGGCCACCCGGCGAACACCACCTTCGACGCCGATCGGTCCTTCCAGGATCTCGGCTTCGACTCGATGACGGCGGTGGAGTTGCGGCACCGGCTGAGCGCGGTGACCGGCGTCCGGTTGCCCACGACAGTGGTCTTCGACCATCCGACCCTCGCGGCCCTCACCGAGCACCTGCTGTCCCGGCTGACCCCGGCGGCGACGCCGGAGTCACCGATGGCCGAACTCGACCGGCTGGAGGCGGCCCTCGCCGCGCTCGGCCCCGACGACCGGGAACGCGCGGCGGTCGCGACGCGCCTGCGCGACATCGCCTCCCGCTGGTCGGACGGCCCGACGATGACCGGCGACGCGGAAATCGGCACCCGGATCGAGTCCGCCTCGGCGGCCGAGATCTTCGACCTGATCGACAACGAACTGGGCCGGATGACGCACTGACCCGCGTGACGCCAACGACGACAGGCGCGCCGACCCGACACCGGGCCGGGCCGGGCCACCCGAACCGGCACCGGTTGGTCAGGCACCGCCTCGTCGCCGCGCGGCCGTGACACCAGCGCCCGCCGTCGGGCCCGGCCGGCGGCCAGCTGCGTCCCCTTCCCCGAGAGGAGTCCCGTCCATGACCTCATCCCCCGCCGACGCGGCGCGCTGGCTGCGCCGCTTCCACCCGGCCGCCGAGGACGCGGTACGGCTGGTCTGCCTACCGCACGCGGGTGGGTCGGCAAGCTTCTTCTTCCCGATGTCCCGGGCGCTGGCCCCGCACGTGCAGGTGCTCGCCGTGCAGTACCCGGGACGGCAGGACCGGCGGCGCGAGGACCACGTCGCCGATCTGCACCACCTGGCCGACCAGGTGTTCGGGGCACTGGCCGCCGCGCCACAGCAGCCGACCGCGTTGTTCGGCCACAGTCTGGGTGCCGTGGTCGCCTACGAGGTCGCGGTGCGGATGCGTGAGGCCGGCCTGCCCGGTCCGGTGCGCCTCTTCGCCTCCGCCCGGCGGGCCCCGTCGCGCTACCGGGACGAACGGGTCCACCGACTCAGCGACGCCGAGATCATCGACGAGCTGCGCCGGCTCAGCGGCACCCATGCGGCCACCCTGGCCGATCCGGAGCTGATTCAGTTGATCCTGCCCGCCGTCCGCAGTGACTACCGGGCCATCGAGACGTACCGTCATCGGCCGGACGCGGTGCTGGACTGCCCGGTGACCGTCCTCACCGGGGCGGACGACCCGGTGGTATCGGCCGCCGAAGCCGACGACTGGCGGCGGCACACCACCGGCGAGGTGGAGGTGCGGACCTTCACCGGCGGGCATTTCTACCTTGTCGACCATGCGCCGGCGGTCATCGAGCTGCTGACCTGGTCGCTGACCACCAGGGTGGCGGGCTGAGCTGCCCGCGCCGGGCCGGGTGACCGGCCGGCGTGCGCCGTACGGTCGGCCGGCAGCCGGACACGGAAGAAGACGTCACGCGGCTGTTCGCCGCCGCACCGCAGCGGACCACGTCGTGAGATACGTTGGCGATCATCGATGTCTGGCGACATCGTCGTCGTATGACAGGCGCGCCCTCGTCCTCGTCGCTTCGCCGCCTCCGGCCGGGTCTGCTGGCCGCCGTCGTGCTGTCGACGGCGGTTCTCGGCACCGCCCTGGGCGCGGTGACGAACGCCCACGCCGGCACCGGGACGCCGGCCGCCTACCCGGCGGTCGCCCCGGAGCCCGGCCGGGCCACCGTCTCCGTCGCGGCGCCGACAGTGACCGGACCGTCGACGCCGACCACGGCCCCCAGCACGCCGGGCACCTCGCCCTTCCCGCCGAGCACGCCCACGAACCTGACCGCCAGCGAGGTCACGGCAGGGTCGATCACCCTCACCTGGACCGCCGCCACGCCCGGCTGCTGCGCCATCACCGGGTACGACATCACGTACTACCAGGTGTTCAACGACGTCTACTACAGCGCCAGCGTCGGAGCCGTCACCACCACCACGATCACCACCTACGTCCAGCCGGGCAGGCAGTACTCGTTCCAGGTGGCCGCCAAGGACAGCCTCGGACACCGCTCGCGCTCGACCGACCCGCTGATGGTGGTCACCCCGGTCACGGACACCGGCCCGGACACCACCCCGCCGAGCGCCCCACGGACTCTGACCGTCGGCGAGGTGACCGCCTCGACCGGCACGCTGTCCTGGTCGCCGTCGACCGACAACGTCGGCGTCCTCGGATACAACGTCTACCGGTTCGACGGCTGGTACACCTCGACCCTGATTGCCACCGTGCCGGGTACGACGTACACGGCGTCGCTACCCCAGTCGGTGCCGCTGCGGAACCTGTACTACGTGCGGGCCCGCGACGCCGCGGGCAACGTGTCCATCGCGTCCAACACCGTCGAGCTACCGACGACGTCGACGCCGCCGACCCCTCCACCCCCGACGTGTCAGGTGACCTACCGCAACCAGTCCGAGTGGCGGGGCGGTTTCGTGGCCACGGTGACCGTCCAGAACATCGGGGCGGTGCCGGTCGACGGCTGGATCGTCACCTTCACCTACCCCGGAGACCAGCAGGTCACCTCGCACTGGAACGCCGTGGTCGGTCAGACCGGTGCCACAGTGACCGCCCGTGACGCCGGCTGGAACCGGGTTCTCGCGCCGAACGCCTCGGCCACCTTCGGCGTCCAGGGGCGGTGGAGCGCCAGCGACGCGCCACCCACCGCCTTCTCGCTGAACGGCGCGCCGTGCGCCGTGGGCTGAGCGTCGCCCGTCCCGCTCCGGAAGGAGTCTCGTGAGCACCCACTCGCCCACACCCCGTCGCCGCACCACGGCCCTGCTCGGGGTTGCCCTGGCCGGCATCCTCGCCGTCTTCAGCACACCCGTGCCCGTCTCCGCCGCGAACACGCTCAGCATGCGTGGTGCTGACGTCTCCTCGTTGCAGCGCAGCCTGGACCTGGGTGCCAGGTACTACGACGCCGCCGGTGTCGCCCGCGACCCACTGGACATCCTGAAGTCCGTCGGCGTCAACTACGTCCGGCTGCGCGTCTGGAACAACCCGGTCAGCGGCTACAACAACAAGAGCAGGGTATTGGCCCAGGCGAGAGTGGCCAGGGCGAAGGGCCTGAAGGTGCTCATCGACTTCCACTACTCCGACACCTGGGCCGACCCCGGCAAGCAGTACAAGCCGGCGGCCTGGGCCGGCCACAGCCTGAGCCAGTTGCGTACCGACGTGTACGCGTTCACCTACGACGTCTGCTCCAGCCTCCGGGGGCAGGGCACGCCGCCGGACAGCGTGCAGATCGGCAACGAGATCAACGTCGGCATGCTGTGGAACGAGGGGAAGGTCGTCGACAACGACTTCGCCCCGCTGGCCGGCCTGCTGAAGCAGGGCTACCGGGCGACCAAGGACTGCGGCAGCGGCATCCCGGTGATGATCCACACCGCCAACGCCGACAGCAACGCCAACGCCCGTTGGTTCTACGACGGCATCCGCTCGCAGGGCGTGCAGTGGGACATCACGGCCCTGTCGTACTACTGCGTGTGGCACGGCACCCTGGCGAACCTCTACAACAACATCGTGGACCTGCGCGGCCGCTACGGTAAGCCGGTGGTGATCGCGGAGACCGCGTACCCCTTCACCCGCGACAACGCCGACAGCGAGCCGAACGCCATCGGCGACGCGACCTGTGACGGCATCAGCGCCACCTGGTCCGGGCAGGCCCAGGAGTTCGACTGGGTGCAGAACACCGCCCGCAACGCGGGCGCGATCGGAGTCTTCTACTGGGAACCGACGTGGTACGCCGTCCGCGGCAACGGGTGGGACCCGGCCAACATCAACGGCACCGGGAACCAGTGGGACAACATGGCCGTCTTCGACTGGTCCGGACGGGTGAACCCGAACGTGCGCTGGACGCCCTGACCGGACGGTGACGCGCCGCCCGGGTCCTGACCCGGGCGGCGCGTCTCCTAACTCGGTGCAGGCGGGCCTAGGTGCGCGTGCTCCACTGCTGGTTGGCCCCGCCGTGGCAGGCCCAGAGGTGCAGCTGCGTCCCGTTGGCGGTGCCGGAGCCGACGGCGTCGAGGCAGAGCCCGGACTGGGCTCCGGTGATGGTGCCGTTGGCGTTCAGGTTCCACTGCTGGTTGGCCTGGCCGTTGCAGTCCCAGATGATGACTGCGGTGCCGTTGCTGCTGCCGCCTCCGCTGGCGTCCAGGCACTTGTTGCCGTACACGGTCAGGGTGCGGTTGGTGGTGTGGGTGAAGCGCTGGTTGGTGCCGCCGTGACAGTCCCAGAGCTGGGGGCGGGCGCCGTTGGTCGTGCTGGAGTTGGGGATGTCGACGCATCGACCGGACTGGGTCCCCGCGATCAGCACGTTCTGCTGACCCGACGGCGGCGGCGTCGTCGTCGGCGGGGGAGTGGTGGGCGGCACCGTGGACCCGAACTGGCTGAAGAACCGCCACACCTCCTGCTTGACCCAGCTCCGCGCGCCGCTCTCACAGCCGGCACAGCCGTCCACCGGCCCTTGCTGGTGGCCTCCGTCGAACGCGGCCCAGAGGACCGGATATCCGGGCTGGCACGAGTACGCGGTGGTGATGTGGGTGCGGCTGCCCGGCGCCGGCTCGGGCGGGTTCTGTGCCGCGCAGCCGTTGTTCCGGACGAACCTGTCCCGCAGGGACCGCCCGCTGGGGATGTTGTCGTTGATGCCGTGGATCCCCAGGTACGCGACCGGCTGGGTGCCGCCGCTGCATCCGCTGATCGCCCCGGGTGCGGCGATTGCCGCGACGGCCCGGAACACTGTGGGCCGGGAGCAGGCCAACGAGTAGCTCATCGCCCCGCCGTAGCTGAACCCGACCGAGAACCGTTGGGTCGTGTCCACACAGAGGGCGTTCTCGATGGTACGGATCATGTCGTCGGTGAAGGTGACGTCCTCACCGTTGGAGTTGCCCCAGCCGTTGTTGAGGCCCTGCGGGGCGACGAAGATCGTGGTGTTGTTGGACTGCGAGAGCATGCCGTAGTAGGCCCACGCCGCCCCGTCGGTGCCGCCCGAGGCGACCTGGGTGGCGGTGCCACCCAACCAGTGGAACCCGAAGGCCAGCCGGTGGGCGTAGGTGTTGTTGTACGTGTCGGGGAGCCGAAGGATGAAGCTGCGGCTCTTGCCGCCGCTCTGGATGGTGTGGGTGCCGCTGTTCAGCCCGGGTGCCTTGCCGCAGCCGGCGGTGGTGGCCGCGGCCGCCGAGGTGACGGTCGTGAGGACGTACGCCCCGATGGCGAACAGGACCATGACCGCCATGGCAGCCCCGATCCAGGGGGTGGACAGTCTGCGAAGTCGCACGGTTGAGCCTCCTTCTGCCTTCGCCGAACTCAACTCCGGCTCCATCGTTGACCGGCCGCGCCGTTGCAGTCCCGGATCTGGACCCGCGTGCCGTTGGCGGTGCCGTTGTTGACCACGTCCAGGCACCGGCCCGAACCGACTCCGGTGATCGAGCCGTCGGAGTTGAGCAGCCACTTCTGGTTGGACTGGCCGTTGCAGTCCCAGATGATCACCGAGCTGCCGTTGGCGGTGGCAGCGCCGTTCACGTCGAGACACTTGCCGCCGAAGACACGCAGCTCCTGGGCCGAGGTGGACGTCCAGGTCTGGTTGCTCTGCCCGTGGCAGTCCCAGATGATCGCCGCGGAGCCGTTGGACTGCGATGCGCCGTTGACGTCCAGGCACCGTCCGGAGGACGCGTTGCGCAGCGGGGACGTGCTGCCCGGCGGCGGGGTGGTCGGTGGTGGGGTGGTCGGTGGGGTGGTCGGGTCGGTGCTGCCGAACTGGGTGAAGAACCGCCAGACCTCGCCCTTGGTCCAGGTCCTGGCTCCGCTGTCTCCGCCGCCGTCCACCGGGCCGGGGGTGTGCCCGCCGTCGAAGGCGGCCCACACCACCGGATAGCCGGACCGGCAGCCGGAGTAGGTGGTCGTGATGTGCGTCAGGCTGCCGGACCTCGGCTCGGGCGGGTTCTGAGCGGTGCAGCCGTTGTTGCGGACGAACCTGTCCCGCAGGGACCGTCCGGCGGAGATGTTGAGCACCGAGTCCCCGATGCCGTGGATGCCCATGTACGCGATCGGCTGGCTGCCGTCGCTGCAACCGCTGAGCTGCCCGCCGGCGTAGACCGCGACGGCGCGGAAGACACCGGCCCGGGAGCAGGCCAGCGAATAGCTCATGCCTCCGCCGTAGCTGAAGCCGAGCGCGAAGCGCTGCGTCGTGTCGACACAGAGGTCGGCCTCGATCAGGCTGATCATGTTGTCGACGAAGGTGACGTCCTGGCCGCCGGGGTTGGCCCAGCCGTTCCCGTTGCCCTGGGGGGCGACGAAGATGGTGCTGTTGTTCGCCTGCTGCCGCAGCCCGTAGTAGGACCAGGCCGCCCCGTCCGACCCACCGCCGTCGACGTCGCCGGCGGTGCCGCCGTTCCAGTGGAAACCGAAGATCAATCGGTACGGGTGGTTGCGGTCGTAGTTGTCCGGGATCCGCAGGATGAAACTGCGGTTCTGGCCGCTGCTCTGGATGGACCGTTGGCCGCTGGTCAGCGTCGGGGCCTTGCCGCAGCCGGCGGTCGCCGCGGCCGGCGCGACGTCCGCGGCCGACGCTGTGGTGCTGAGACCACCGGTCAGTGCCGCCGTGCCGGCGGCCAGAACGACAGCCGCCGTCGCCAGCGAAGCAAGGATGGGTCTACGTCTTGTCATGAGGGGGCTCCCGCCACTCGGCATGAATTGGTGCAGGCAGAAGAGGCCGTGGTGACCACACGCGTGGCTGCCGGCTGCACCCGCCGACCACGTGGCCGTACGCGGAACCTCGGGGGAGACGCGATGTGCCACGGCGCCCGGCCGGCTCATCGGCACACGATCCCGCCAGTGGCCTCGCCGCCCGAGCGGGACCACCAGTCGTCGAATCGATTCGACCCGACGCTAGATCAGGCAGTGAACTATGTCAATGTTGTGTCCGGCGTGTTGCGGACCCGGTGCCCAGGGGTGGGCGGGCAGGGCTCGTCCGGGCGGCAGGGTTGCGGACGCCCGGCTCCTTGACACTCATCGATGCTATCGCTAACACTGTCCGCAACGCGACGTTAACGAACAGAAAATATGTCTACAGTCACCTGGGCCTAACATGTCACGCCCAAAAATCCCCGCCCCGGGTGGCCGGAAAAGTCCACGTGTCACAAGGGTTGATCTTGTTAACGCTAACATAGATGACCTTTCAGAACGGAGGATCCGGATGGTGGTCGCCTGGCGAAGCCCGGCGTCGTCGGTCACCGGCAGACCCTCGTGCCGGGGCAACGCCGTCGTCGGCGTCCGGGTCCTCGTGCTCTCCGCCGTGGCTGCTGCCGCTTTCGTGGTGGCGGCCGGCGAACCGGCCCACGCCGCCACGCTGCCCACCGGTGCCCGCTCGCTGGAGGCGGTCAACCAGGCCGGACGGTACGTGCGGCACATGGACTATCTGGGCCGGCTCGACCCGGTCACCTCCAGCAGCGCCAACCAGGTCAAGCTGGACGCCACCTTCACAGTGGTCAACGGTCTGGCATCGCCCCACTGCTACTCGTTCCAGACCAGGGCCGGCATGTTCCTCCGGCACCGCGACTACCGACTCCGGGTCGATCCCAACACCGGCGACGCGACGTTCCGGGCCGACGCGACCTTCTGCGCGGTGGACGGCTCGGTCGCCGGATCGGTGGCCCTCACCTCGTACAACTATCCGGACCGGCGAATCCGCCACCGCGACTTCGCCCTCTGGCTCGACGCCTACCAGGACACCGCCGCGTTCCGGGCGGACAGCTCGTTCCGCCTCGCCGCGCCCTGGGCGCCCAGAACCACCAAGGGGCCGGTGATCCCAGGCCTCTTCGCCGACCCGCACCTGGCGGTGTTCAACGGCCGCTACTACCTGTACCCGACCACCGACGGGTACGCGAGCTGGGCCGGGACCTACTACAAGGCGTTCTCCTCCGCCGACCTGGTCAACTGGACCGACCACGGTGTGATCCTCGACCACGGCCCGGACGTCACCTGGGCGGACAACTCGGCCTGGGCGCCGGCGGTCGCCAGTGCCAACGGCCGCTACTACCTCTACTTCAGCGGCGGCGCGGCCAGCGGCAACACCGCCAAACACCTCGGCGTGGCCGTCGCCGACAGCCCGGTCGGCCCGTTCCGCGACGCGCTCGGGAGGCCGCTGGTCCGCAGCGACCAGTTCTCCGGTGGGCAGACGATCGACCCGATGGTCTTCACCGACGACGACGGGCAGTCCTACCTCTACTGGGGTCAGGGCGTCGCTCGGGCGGTACGACTCAACGCCGACATGGTCTCCTTCGACTCGGCCCAGGCGAGGGTCATCACGCCATCCGGCTACAACGAGGCCCCGTTCGTGTTCAAGCGCAACGGCCTCTACTACTTCATGTGGTCGGAGAACGACACGCGCAGCGAGGACTACCGCGTCGCGTACGCCACCGGCCCGTCTCCTCTCGGGCCGTGGACCAGTCGGGGCGTCGTACTGCAGAAACGGCTGGAGGTCGGCATCAAGGGCACCGGCCACCACTCGGTGGTCCGAGCACCCGGCACCGACACCTGGCACGTCGCCTACCACCGGTTCGCGGTGCCCGCCGGCAACGGCACCAACCGCGAGACCGCCATCGACCGGATGGAGTTCAACGCCGACGGCACCATCCGCCCCGTCGTACCGGCTCTCTAGCTGACCCGTACGCCCCTGCGCGAAGGAGACAGACCCATGTCGAGAGTCCTCTCCCGGCTCTGTGCGGTAGCGGTCGCCGCGTGCCTGCTGTTCACCACCTGGTCGGCGGCGACACCGAAGCCAGCGGCCGCGCTCGACCCGACCGTCGGATACCTGATGGCGCACTTCACCGGTGAGTCGTCGACCGACCAGCAGATCTACCTCGCGCACAGCACCGACGGCCTCCGTTGGAACGATCTCAACAACGGCGGCCTCGTCCTGCGTTCCACGGTCGGCACCCGCGGCGTCCGCGACCCCGCCCTGGTCCGCTCACCCGCCGGAGACCGGTACTGGATCATCGCCACGGACCTGTGCATCGGCTGCGGCCAGGACTGGTCGGCCGCCATCAACAACGGCAGTCGCAACCTCGTCGTGTGGGAGTCCACCGACCTGGTCAACTGGTCCGCGCCGTGGCTGCTGAACGTCGCCGGCGCGATCCCGGACGGTCGCAACGCCTGGGCGCCGGAGGCGATCTGGAACCCGGCAACCGGCGACTACGTCCTCTACTGGGCGACGAACGTCCCGCTCAACGGGGCCACGAAGCACCGCATCTACTCCGCGCGCACGTCGAACTTCCGCAGCATCACCACGCCCCAGACGTACATCAACCGGCCGGGCAACCAGGAGATCATCGACACCCAGATCGTCGAGGTGCCGGCCGGCGTCGGCGCGTACCGCTACGTGCGGGCGTCCCGAGACGGCCAGATCACCATCGAGGGCAGCAACTCCATCCTCGGCACCTGGACCACCCTCGGCAACCTGTCCGGCATCGGGCTGACCGGCGCCCAGGTCGAGGGCCCGATGTGGATGCCGTTCAACGGCCGCAACGAGTGGGTGCTCTACCTGGACCAGTACTCCAGCGGGCGCGGCTACCTGCCCGTGCTGACCACCAACCCGTCGAGCCCGGGCGCCTACCGGCTGCCGGCCTCCGGCTCGTACACGATGGGTGGCACCAAGAAGCGGCACGGCTCGATCCTCAACCTGACCGCGGCCGAGCAGACGCGGGTGCTCAACCGCTGGCCCAACACCGCTGTCAACCGGATCCAGTCGTACAACTTCCAGGACCGGTACGTGCGGCACGCCGACTACGACGCCCGGATCGACCCGAATGTCAGCCCGGCCCAGGACGGGCAGTGGCGGCTCGTGCCCGGCCTGGCCGGCTCCGGAACGGTCTCCATCCAGTCGGTCAACTACCCGGGTCACTACCTGCGTCACTACGGGTTCGACTTCCGGCTGGAGGCCAACGACGGCTCCGCCACCTTCGCCGCCGACGCCACCTTCCGCCAGGTGGCCGGGCTGGCCAACTCGTCGTGGACGTCGTTCCAGTCCTACAGCCACCCGGACCGCTACATCCGGCACTACAGCTACCTGCTCCGGCTCGACGTGGTGACCGACGCGCAGAGCCGCGCCGACGCGACGTTCCGGGTGACCAGCTGAGCCCGACCTCCGCACCCCGATTGGACATCTCATGACCCGAAACACGTCGTGGAGTACGCGGTCGCTGCGCCGGCCGCTGATCGCCCTGGTGGCCGCGTTGACCGTGCTGGTCGGGGTCGTCGTCGTCGCGTCGTCGCCGGCGACTGCCGCGACCAGTCAGTTCCGGGGTATGAACTGGGCGGTGTTGGGTGACAATTTCAGCACCGGTCCGCTTGTGGTGCAGGGTTTGAGTTCGTCGGACAGCTACGCGACGGTGCGGGTTAAGGCGAATGCCCTCTACGACGACATGGCTGCCACGATGGGAGTCAATACTGTTCGGTTGCCCATCAACACCCACACGGTGGGGACGGCCTGGTGGGAGGCGTACCGGGGTGCTATCGACGCGGCCACCGCGCGGGGTTTCAAGGTGATCCTGGCGTACTGGGAGGACGGCGCCGCCTCCGGTGGAAGGATCACCAACCTCGCGGCGTGGAACGCGATGTGGTCCACGGTGACCAACACGTACGGTGCGAACGCCAACGTCTACTTCGAGCCGATGAACGAGCCGCATGGTTACAGTTCGGCGGAGTGGCGGACCGTGGCGGCGAACTGGCTCAGCTACCACTCCTCGGCGCCTCCCGGTCGGGTGCTCATCGGCGGCACCGGCTTCAGCCAGGACCTGCGCGACATCTGCACCGACAGCCGCTTCACCTCGACGCTGCTGTCGTTTCACTACTACGCCTTCTTCTACGGTGCGATGACCTATGACGCCTTCCGCAGCCACATCCAGACCCGGCTCGGCACCTGCGCCTCACGGGCGGTCGCGACCGAGTTCGGGGCGCCGATGAACGACGGCCGTAACTACGCCGACGCGGGCAGCACCGACAACTTCGTGCGCTACATCCGGGCCATGGCCCAGGTCATGCGTGACAACCAGATGGGCGGCACGTACTGGCCGGCCCTCGGCGGCAAGCCGGGCACCATCGGCTACGACTGGTACTCGATGTTCTCCCTCAGCGGCAACGGCACCAGCCTCGACCTGACCGTCCGCAACACCTCCGGCGCCGACCGGATCCGCTACGCGTGGGGCGACACCATCGGCGGCGACCCCACGACGCCTCCACCCGCGACGGGGACGTTCTACCGGATCACCGTGCGGCACAGCGGCAAGGCCATGGACGTCCAGCAACCGAACACCGACAACGGCGCACGCGTCGGCCAGTACACCTACACCGGTAGCGCGTGGCAGCAGTGGCAGTTCCAGGACGCCGGCAACGGCTACTGGCGCATCGTCAGCCGACACAGCGGAAAGTGCCTCGACGTGACGAGCGCGTCGAGCGCCGACGGCGCCGAACTCATCCAGTACACCTGCGGCACCGGCACCAACCAGCAGTTCCAGATGGTCACCAACGGCGGCTACTTCCAACTCCGCGCCCGACACAGCAACAAGTGCGTGGACGTTCCGGCCGCCGCGACCGCCGACGGCGTGATCCTCAAGCAGTACACGTGCAACACCGGCACCAACCAGCAGTGGTCGCGTACGGCAGTCTGACGGTCGTTCTGACGTAACGACCGACTTACGATGGCTTTCCCGAGCCGGACAACGACGGGTTGCATGTCGGCAATCCGTCGTTGTCTTGGCGGCGGGCGGCTTCGCAGCGTCGCGGCTAGGGATCGATGCCCGGTGAGTCGCTGAAGGTACCGCTTGACGCAGCAGGGCAGGGTGAGTCGACCGAGGCTCGTCACCTGGACGGCCCTGATCGTGTTTGATCACCGATCATCACTACAGGCGAGCCGGCAGCGACTGCGCTCAGGCAAACCGGGATTCGCCTGGGCCAGCCTGAGTAGCTGACAGCCGGGGGAGATGGCCGCCAACAGGCGTGGCCCCGTTCGATATCGATCTAGATCGGTATTTGTGCGAGGAGCCGTCTTCCAGCCCACCAGCTGATTCTGCCGTCGCCGGTGCCCCCACAGCGGAGCACGACCCTGGGGCGCGCGCCCGCTCAGCTCGCGCCGCTCGACCGCTCCCTGCCTCTCTCGTCCCGCCAGCCGTCCGGTTGGGGGTGGTAGCCGTACGCGGCAGCCCGGACCGTTTCCTCGTTCTCCAGCCCAGAACCGATCGCGCCCCCGACAGTGGCCAATGAGCTGGTGATCCAGGCGAGCGTCAGATAATCGCTGGCATCAACCGGCCGCTGCAGGATCTGTTCCAACACGGATGTGTCGATCAGCAGCGCCCCGACGAGCACCGTTCCCACGAACAACACCACGTAGGACGCCGCCGTGGCCAGAGTGAGAGTGAGGATCGTACCCAGGTTGAACAGCCGTGCCAGCTCAGCCGGTGTCTCGCGGCTTGGTTTCTCCCAGAGGTCGTGCGCGACGATCAGCCAGGCCACCAACGCGCTCAGCCCGAGCACCATGATCACCGCAAGCCGGAGTCCGCCGAGGGCATTGCCCATCTGCCAGATGGTGTCCGTGGTGAGCGCGAAGGCAGCTGTGCCGAACGCGCCGACCAGCAGCTTGGACAGGCCCAGCAGGGCGCGTCCAGGGCGGTTGGCTCGGACCATGCCGCTCAACAGGCGCGCCCGGCCGACCAGCCCCGAGGCGAGGTACCGACGTTCACCGGTATCGGCCCCGTCGATCACTCGACGGACAGCGGGAAGTCGCCGTATCTCGGCTGGCGCCCAGCAGAGCCTCGGCGCCGCCGTCGCGGCGCGGTGCCACCTCCCCCCAGCCTTCCCGGACGATCCACCGCACGTCGGCGCTCACCCGCTCGGTCAGCCCGCGGGCTAGCTCCGCAGCGAGTCTCGCGGTCAGCCGGGCCGGGTGGTCCGGAGGGGTTGCAACCAGTCCCACGACGATCTCTGGGCGTGGCCGTTCGCTCGAGGTCATCGGTGCTCCTCACCAGTGGTCGGGCTCAGGTGCCGACGGCGGGAACCGGAGGCATTGCTCGCGGTCGCGTCAGATCCCGTGCCGCTGACGTGGTGGTAGAGCCAGGCTGTGGAGAGAGCGCCCGACCGATCAGTCCAGCGCCAACGCGACGCCTACGGAGAACCGGGCGGCCTGCTCACGAAGCCTAGAAGATCACCCCGATGGGTGCAGCGGATTGGCTGGGCTCACGTCTTTTCGGAGGCAGCGGATGCCAGGCAGATCGCCTGCACCCGCTGCAGCAGCGGTGGGCCGCCGGGGGACCAATCGCTGCTGTGCTCCAGTCAGCTCGTTGCTTCCCAGCATGACCTGTCTCCCAGGAGTAGGGGACCGTCGGTCGTCGCAGCGACACCCCTGCCGGGTGCGGTGAGCTTGCTGGAGGCCGTCGCGGTTGTGATCGGGGCACCGGTTCCCCGGGCAACACCTGACCAGCCTCGAGGCTGGACTTGCGCGAGCCTCAGAGTGGCGCCGAGCGTCAACGGCGGTTGTAGCTCTGCCACATAATCTCCCCACGAGGCGTGACCCCTCTCCGCGTTTCGAGCGATCCCCGTCCCGTTGGGCGGGGATCTTGCCGCGCGGGTTTTTAATCCTGGTCTCAGGTTGATCGGGGACCATGAGCGGCAAAATCATCGACTGGAACGGGGTGTATCGGCGTGCGGATCATGATCGCGGATGATGACGCGGCCATCCGTGAGTCGTTGGAGCGGGTGCTCCAGGTCGAGGGTTACGACACCATCAGCGTCGCCAACGGTCTCGCCGTGCTCGACGGGGTCGGTGGGGCCGGCGGCGACGCACTGGATCTGCTGATCCTCGACGTGATGATGCCCCGCCTCGGCGGGTTGGAGACCTGCCGGCGGTTGCGGGCGGCGGGTCTGGATCTGCCGGTGCTGATGCTGACCGCTCGTGACCAGGTCTCGGACCGGGTCACAGGGCTGGACGCGGGTGCCGACGACTACCTGCCCAAGCCGTTCGCCACCGAGGAGTTGCTGGCCCGGGTGCGGGCCTTGCTGCGCCGGCGTACGCCGGGCGAGGGGCAGTCACAGGTCCTGTCGTTCGCCGATGTCCGGCTCGACCCCGACAGGTTCGAGGCGTGGCGTGACGGGCGGCCGCTGCGCCTGACCCGGACCGAGTTCTCCCTCCTGGAGGTCCTCGTGCGCAACGCGACCCGGGTGTTGACCCGCGACGCGCTGTTCGAGGCGATCTGGGGCTTCGACATGAGCGCCACCGCCAACAACCTCCAGGTGTATGTGAGCTATCTGCGCCGCAAGATGGAGGCCGAGGGTGAGCCACGATTGATCTACACGCTGCGCGGCCTGGGATACACGTTGCGGGAGACTCCCCCGTGAGCAGGCCCGCCGGCCTGGCACCGCGCCGGCTGACCCGATGGTGGCGCCGGCGGTCGCTGCGGACCAGGCTGACGGTGATCGCGGCGACGGCCATCGCCGTCAGCGTGTTCACGGCCTTCCAGGTGGCCAGCGAGCTGCTGGACTGGGAGCTGCGGGACACCGCCGAGGATCAGCTGCGCGCCGACTCCCGCGTCCTGGCGACGGACGCGGGGCGCGCGGGTCTGGCGCAGGTCCCGCTACCGCCGTATCCCGGATCCGGTCGACTGGTTCGGGTCGTCCTGCCCGACGGCTCGACCCGGACGCCGGCCGGTCAACCCGCGCTGCCCCCGGTCAGCGAGCACGCCGGGCGCGTGGCGCAGGGCGCGTCGGCCGACCTGATGGAGTCGGACGACGTCGACGAGGACGGCTACCTCATCTACACGCTGCGGGCGGGCGACGGCGCGGTCCAGGTGGCCCGCGTCGTCGACGACAGCCCGATCAACCAGTTCGGGTTCGGCATGCTGCTGATCGGACTGCTCTGCGTGGTCGGCGGCGCCCTTGTCGGGCGGACCGTGGCGCGCGCTGGGCTGGCACCGATCGACCGTCTGACCGCCGCCGCAGTACGTGTCGCGCACACCCGGGATCTCGACGCCGACGTCCCGGATGAAGGCGGCGGGGAGATCCGGCGGCTGATCCAGTCGATCAATGACATGCTCGCCGCGCTCCGGGACTCCCGGCAGGCCCAACGGCTGCTCGCCGAGGACGCCGCCCACGAACTCAAGACCCCGCTCACCAGCCTGCGTCTCAACGTCGAGTTGCTGATCCGGCTCGATCGACGCGGCACCCTGGACAGCGCACTGCCGGCGGAGAGCCGGACCCGGCTGCTTCACGACCTCGGCGCCCAGGTAGCCGAGTTGAGCACCCTCGCCGCCGAACTGACCGACCTGGCCCGCGGTGATGTCACCGACGAGAACACCGAGTTGCTCGACCTCGCCGACGTGGTGGTGGCCGCCGCGACCCGGGCGCGTTCCCGCGTGCCCGACATCGAGATCGCGCTCGACCTCACCCCCGTGTGGGTGAGCGGCCGTCCCGCTGCGCTCCAACGGGCGGCGCTCAACATCATCGACAACGCCGGCAAGTGGTCCCCGGCGGACCAGCCGGTCCAGGTCCGGCTCCGTGCCGAGGGCGCGTCGGCGGTGCTCGAGGTCGACGACGCCGGGCCGGGCATCGACGCCGCCGACGTACCCCGGGTATTCGACCGGTTCTACCGTGCCGACAGCGCCCGAGCGTTGCCAGGATCCGGTCTCGGGCTGTCGATCGTGCAGCGGGTCGTCGACGCCCACGGCGGCCGGGCCACCGTCGCCCGCTCCGCACGCGGTGGCGCGCTGCTTCGGGTCGACCTTCCGGCCGCGGCCCCGCCCGGTCGAATCACACGGCCCACCGCCGGGTCAGGAAAAGATCCGGGACGGGCCTGAGGCCCGTCCCGGATCTCGCCCGTGCCGCTGCGCTCACCGTCGCAGCGCGGGCTCCTCATCGTCGGCGAGCGACTGTCGCCCGTCCGGCGGCTCCACCGGTCGGGACAGCCGGCTCGGCCACCACATCCGCCGGCCGATCAGCAGGGTGAGGGCGGGCACCAGGACCGACCGCACCAGCAGGGCGTCGAGCAGCACGCCGAAGGCGACCAGGAACCCGACCTCGATCAGCATCACCAGCGGAAGGGAGACGAGGACCGCGAACGTGGCCGCCAGGACCAGGCCTGCCGAGGTGATGACGCCACCGGTGGCGGAGAGGGCTTTGAGCATGCCCTCTCTGGTGCCGAGACGCGCGGCCTCCTCCCGGGCGCGGCTGGCCAGGAAGATGTTGTAGTCGACGCCGAGCGCCACCAGGAACAGGAATGCCAGCAGCGGCACCGAATAGTCGATGCCCTTGAACCCGAGGATCGTGTCGAAGACGAACACGCTGCCGCCGAAGGCTGCGGCGAATGAGACGACCACGGTGGCCATCAGGACCAACGGAGCCACGACCGCGCGCAGCAGCAGCCCGAGCACGATCAGGACGACGGCGAGCACCAGCGGGATCACCAGTTTCTCGTCGCGGCTGGTGGTCACCTCGGTGTCGAGGTTCTCCGCACTCGGCCCGCCGACGATCGCCTCCGCCCCACTGACCGCGTGCACGGCAGTGCGCACCCGCTTGATCGTGTCGTACTCCGCGACGGTGTCCGGCGCGTCCGTCGGGAACACGGAGATGTCTGCCCAGCCACCCTTTGTCTGACCCGGGACAGCCATGGCCACACCGCGGGTGCCCTCAATGATGTCGAGCACCCGCTCCTGGTACGCCGGCCGCGTGAAGATCGTCATCGGCTGGCCGCCGAGCTCCGGGAAGTGCTGGCGGAGGACGGTGAAGCCGGTGACCGACTCCGGCGCGGACAGGAACTGGTCCTGCTCCCGCAGGGCTCCGGTATTACCCGCCAGCCCGAGGGCGAGCACGCCGAGGACTCCGAGCGAGCCGAGCGTCGCCACCCACCGGCGGCGGCTGATGGCGGTGCCAAGCCGCCCCCACAGCCCCGGCTTCTCCTCCACGGTCGTGCTGAAGCGCGGGATGGCCGGCCAGAAGATCCGCCTGCCGAGCACCACGAGCACCGCCGGGAACAGCGTCAACATGGCCACCAGCGCGCACAGGATGCCGGCCGCACCGATCGGGCCCAACCCGCTGGTGCTGTTCAGGTCCGCGACGAGCAGGCAGAGTAGGCCGGCGACCACGGTGGCCGCGGACGCGACGATTGCCGGCGCCGCGCCGCGCAACGCGTGGACCATCGCAACCCGGACGTTCTCGTGGTGGTGCAGTGCCTCCCGATACCGAGCGATGAGCAACAGCGCGTAGTCCGTGCCGACACCGAATACCAGGATCGTCAGCAGCGCCGAGTTCTGGTCGTTGACCACGATGCCGAAGCCTTTGACGAGCAGGTAGACGGTCGCCATCGCGGTCAGTGCCGCCGCGCTCACGACCACCAGCGGGATGAACCACAACACCGGGCTGCGGTAGGTGAGGATGAGCAGAAGCGTGACGACGATGACGGTGGTGAGGAAGACCTGCAGGTCGATGCCGTCGAAGACGGCGTCCATGTCGCCGTCGACCGCGGCTGGACCGGTCACGTCGAGTTCCAGGCCGGCGGGGCGGTCCTTCGCGGCGTCACGCAACGGGCCGACGATGGCCTCCGGCGCGCCGTAGGTGGTGCTCACGTCGAGGGTGAACATCATCGCCTTGCCGTTGGTGGAGAGTCTCGTCGGCGGGCCTTCGTCCTCCTCGCCGGCCGGGGCCGCCACCTTCGGCGGGTACCGCTTGGCAAGGGTGTTGTAGTGGCGCTCGACCGCCGCGCGGTCGGCGTCGGTCATGCCGCCGGCGCGGTGGTACACGAACACGAACGTGTTGCCCTCACCGCCGGGGAGACCGTCCTCCAGCACCGCCACCTTGGTGGACTCGGCGCCAGCCGGCAGGGTGTCCACGGCTCTGTCGGTGGTGACCGAGCTCAACTTTCCGCTCAGCGGCACCATGACCGCCGCCAGCGCCACCCACAAGCCAATCACCAACCACGGCACCCACCGGCCTGCCAACCGACCGGCCGGTGCTTTCCCGGACGGCGCTGCGTTGACTGCCATCACTCGCCTCCTACATACGGGTCACATCGCTTATCTGATGCCGAGTTCGTACCGAGCGAATCTGAGACGACCGTTAAGACGGCCGCCGGGCATGGATCAGTACGCTGGAACTCGCGTTACCGTCAGCGGGTGGCGATGCTGGTCGGTGCAGCGGCGGTGGTCGTCGATGCTCGGGCCGCCGACGGCTAGCCCGTCAGCGGTGGATGGCTATTCCCTCGACGTATACGCGTTTCTGCGGCAATCGGTGGGAGACCCGCGAGGTCTCGAACGGTGGCCCAGGTGTCCACGGCGAACCGCTGACCAGATTGTCGGGGCCCGACCCGACAAACGTCGTCGGGCGCCTGCGCGGCAGTTCTTCGCTGTGGCCGTCGCTCATGCAATGCCCTGCGCTGGGCATCCGTAACGGCCGCACGGACAGGTGCTGACGGAGAGATAGGGTGGGTGGCGACCGTGGCATGGACAACAGCCCGGACCTGGATGACCCCGAACGAGCCCTTCAAGACGCATTTTCTCAGTTCGTGCGGTGCGCACTCGACGCCGCTCAAGACGAGCACAGCTGGTCCATCACCCACGTGGCGTCCCGTAGCGGCGTCGCACGATCCACCATCTTCCGATGGCTGTCGGGTGACTGGCAGCACCACCCGGAGCTACCGAAAGTTCGCGCGTTCTGCGCCGCCTTGGACCTCCCGCTCGGTGCTGCCCTGCGCGCCCTCTCCCCACAGACACACCAAGTGCCACGCCCAGAGGCACCTTCTGGAGAGCGGGAGTTGGAATTTCTTCTTGCGGCGCTCCGAGACCGATTAGTCGACCCCCGCACCAGAGTCGCGGAGGAAGAGCACATACTCGCCGCCCTGCACCGTCTCGCACACCGGGCTTCGTCACGCACTGGCTGACGACGCTGCGCGATCTGCTGCTGCAGTGCGAATACCGTCGCGAGAGGCTCTCTGAGGACATGGGTCGGCGTACGGGTTCCAGTGCAGAGGCAGGTAAGCCATGGCCATCGCCTCGCCATGCACGCCACATTGGCCGACCGGTTCGGGCACCCCAGCGTTGCTGGGGCGACATCTGCGGCGTAGGCGGTGCTGTTGAGCTCATGGAGACGGTGGCGCAGGTCGCAGCGCCCGGCGTTGCAGGCCACCGATGACGCGCAGGGCCGTACCAGCCAGCACGGCGGCCGATGCCGGCGCTATGGGATGACCCCTGAACACTCAGCGAGCGTCGAACGCCTCGCGGGACTTCTCGATGTCCGGGGCGTTGCGCTCGGCCCACCAGGCCAGGCCGAGCACGACTTCGAGCAGACTGAGGCCGCGCGGGGTGAGCGCGTAGTCGACCCGGATCGGCTTGGTGTCGAAGACGGTCCGGGTCACCACTCCGTCGCGTTCCAAGGCCTGCAACGTCGAGCTCAACGAGCGCTGGGTGATCGGCTCGCAGAGACGGCGTAGCTCGTTGAAGCGCCGGGTCGTCTCGCCGAGTTGGCAGATGACGACCACTGACCACTTGTCGCCGACGCGTTCCAGCACGTCACGCACGAGTGCCCGGCCGCGGCCACAGAGTTCCGGAGCTTCTCCCTCGACCATCGCGCCAGTATATGACGAATACCAGGTTCCGTTTGGGCTGGTATCGCTAGGTATACCAAGTCGCCTCAAAGTGCCCTCTTGTCGACATTCCGTTCCCGACGCAGCATTGCTTCGACACCGAGTTTGAGGAAGGGGCCCGTGAGATGCGTGCTGTGGGCTTGACCGAGTTCGGCGGTCCCGACGTCCTGCACGTCGTCGACCTGCCCGAACCGCACGCCGGCCTCGGCGAGATCCGGGTCCGTGTGCGGGCCGCCGCCGTGAACCCGGCCGACTCCCTGCTGCGATCCGGCGCGGCGGCCTGGCTGCTACGCGACATTCCCGGGCCATACGTGCCCGGCCAGGACGTGGCGGGCATCGTGGACGAGATCGGCCCTGGGACTGTCACCGACCTGGCCTACGGCGACCCGGTAATAGCGATGGTCCTGCCGTTCCTGCCCCGCCCCGACGGCACCGCCGACTACTTTGGCGGCGGCTACGCCGAGCACGTCGTGCTACCCGCCGGCTGGGTGACCCGGGCACCGCAGGGCGTCGATCACGCAACGGCTTCGACTCTGCCGCTGAACGGGCTGACCGCCCTGCTCACTCTCGACCAACTCGCTCTGGAGCCAGGCGCGGTCCTGGCCGTGACCGGGGCAGCCGGTGCCGTCGGCGGCTATGTGGTGCAGATGGCCGCGGCGGCCGGCCTCGCCGTGATCGCCGACGCAGCCCCCACCGACGAGACCACGGTGCGCACGTCGGGCGCGGCCAAGATCGTCGCCCGCGGCGATGACGTCGCCCGGCGGATCCGCGCCATTCAACCCGCCGGTGTGGACGCGCTCGTTGATGCCGCGCTGGTCGGCCCCCAGGTGGTGGACGCCGTCCGTGACGGTGGCAGCCTTGCCCTGCTGCGCGGCAATGGCGAACCCGGCGCGTACGCCGCTGGCGCCGGACGTGGCATCACGGTGCGGACCCCGTTCGTGCCCGACTACGCCGGCCGCGCCGACCGACTGGCAGAAATCCGCCGCCTGACCGAACACGGCGTCCTGCTTCCGCGCGTCGCGCGGACCCTTGCCCCGGCCGACGCGCCCGAGGCGCATCGGCTGCTCGAAGCCGGCGGCATCCGCGGCCGGCTGGTTCTCACCTTCTGATCACCAAAGATCCATAAAGGAGTTGCCATGTACGAACGTTTCGCCGGCAAGGTCATTCTGATCACTGGAGCCACCTCCGGCATGGGCCGCGCCGTCGCCGAGCGGGTCGCCGCCGAGGGTGCGAAGGTCGTTCTGGCCGCCCGGGGCAAGGAGGCTGGCGACGAACTGGCCTCCCGCCTGCCCCACGCGATCTTCGTACCCACCGACGTCACGGTGGAGGCCGAGATAGCCGTCGTCGTGCGGCAGGCGGTCGAGCGCTACGGCCGTCTCGACGGAGTTTTCAACAACGTCGGCGCGGCGACCGCCATGGGGCCGGTCACCGACCTCAGCGGTGAGGCGTGGGACGGCGAGTTGGCCCTCAACCTCAGCAGCGTGTTCTACAGCCTCAAGCACGAGATTCCCGCGCTGGAGGCTTCTGGTGGAGGTGCCATCGTGAACAACGCGTCGGTATCCGGCGTAGTGGGGCAGGCCGGCATGGCCGCCTACACGACCGCCAAGCACGGCGTGGTTGGCTTGACCCGCGCGGTCGCGCTCGACACCGCCGCCCGCGGTATCCGGGTGAACGCCCTGGTCACCGGCGGGGTCGACACGCCATTGCTCCGCCGCAACATGGGCGACTCAGCCGAGGAGGCAATCGAGGCGGCCATGGCCATGCACCCGATCGGCCGAATCGGCGAGCCAGAGGAGATCGCCGCGTTCGTCGCATTCCTGCTCAGTGACGACGCCTCGTTCATCACCGGGGCCGCCCTCGCGGTCGACGGCGGGTTCACCGCCGCCTGACACACGGCTGCTTGAAAAGGCCCGTCAAGGTGCTTCGCCCTGTCCGTGACCGCCGGCGCTACGCGAACAACCCGTCGAGTCGTCACCCATTCGACGCGGGTAATGCCGTGCGCGGCGGAGTGGGCGGCCGCACGCCGAACGACTCCGGAGTGCTCTCGAGAATCTACGGATCAGGTGGTCAGCGCGGCTCGCCGTACAGCCAAGCACTCCCGTTCACGCCGACACTGCCCGACAACGATGGACGGGTTGACCAGGAGTGCCGCCCACCATCACTTCGTGCTGGCGTCGATGGTGTAGACCACGTCTGGCCCGACGTCGTGGCGGGTGATGCCGGGCACGTCGGTGATGTTCAGCAGTGGTTCGTATGGGGTGCCTTGGACCCGGTTGCGGAGCAGGACGACGCTGCGGATGCCGAGCTGGTGCAACCGATCCAAGGCCGGCTGGCTGGGGAAGGTCGTCATGACGTCGCGGATCGCCTGACGGTTGGGTGTGGTGTAGCTGGCCGCACCGTTGACCATGGTGGGAAAACCGTCGGTCGACCACAGGAGGACGTGGAGGTCGATGCCGTCGTTGGACGGCAACACCATCATCGGGGCGTTCGCGGAGGCTAGCGCCATCGCGGCCGGTTTGGCTGGGGTTTGGGGGTGGTCCAGGTTCGGCAGGCCCTCAGCTAGCACGAGGACCAGCAACGGAACGGTCAGTAGCCGCGCCTCTTCCACCGACCATTTCGGCTTGGGACCTCTGCGAGCCACGTCGGCCAGGTGGGTAACCAGGCCGGCCGCGAGGATGGCCAGGCAGAGAGTCGGCCACAAGATCAACCGGCCTGGCGTACGGGATCCATCGAACCCGGGCACGTACAGATAGAGCAGGCGGTAGATCGGCCCGTTCGTGCCCAGCGCGAACAGCACTCCGACGACCGTCCCCAGCAGCAGCAGAAGCCGTTGCGTTGGTGACCAACGGGACAGGAAGAGGCCGGCGAAGGCCAGTAGATACAGTGCGTACCCGCAGAGCAGCACCTTCTCAGTCGTTGCGCCACCAAGAGCGATGCGGGCCTCGTTGTGCAGGTTGCCCCAGGGCAGGGAGGACTGCGGCGCCACGAGAAGTCCGCGCAGTGTCGGGGAAAAGAACGCGACGTAGTCCCAGTCCCGGGTGACAGTTGGGTTGAGCTCGCGGACGTGTTGGTACGCGTACGCGAAGTATCCGGTCACCGCAGTGAAAATCAGCCCGCCGATCAGGTCACTGACGATCAGCCGGAGGCCGAGGCGTGGGCGGTGGATCAGCCAGGCTGCCAGTGTGATCAGGCAGAGGGCGGCGAGGACGTACACGAATCCCAGCCCTACGCCGAAGCCCAGGCTGACCTGCCAAGCCGCGACGAGCCAGCCAGCGAACGCCCAGCCCGGCCGGACTCGTTCGGGAAGGTAGCCGCGGGTGAGCGAAAGTCCGTGGCCGCGCGCCAACATCGCCAACGCCAGAGTGATGCCACCGGTGGAGAGGATATTCAGATGGCCGGCGTGGCCGTAGCGCCAGGGCGCGTAGGCGAGGGCGGCCCCGGCTACCGCGGCGGCGACCTGATTGGCACCCAATTGGCGCAGGAGCGCGTAGCCGCCGAGGAAGGCGAGTGCGAAAGCCAGCACGAACAGGATGTTGTAGCGCAGCACGGCGCCGACTGCACCCTCGCCTATCAGCCCTGCCGGTGCATAGCCGAGCAGGCTGTCGTTCAGGGCCAGGCCGTACTTGTCGGGATAGAAAGCGTTGGTGTCCCACAGGCCACGCAGGCCGTGGGTGAGAGCGTGGCCATTCCATCCCACCAGCCAGGCTTGGGCCGTCGGGTCACCCGCGTCACCGACGATGGTGTGGGCTGGGTCGGCGATCGACGCAGTCCTGGCGCCTCCAGTCGTCGCGCGAATCGCGTACGGCGGAATCAGCCAGGTCATCGCGACAGCGAGGAGCACTGAACCGAGGCTCGCGATGCTCAGTTCCCGCCGATGGGCCCCCCGTGTCAGCCGATCCCTCGTGCCGGAAATGGCACGCGCGAGTCGGCCACTCTTTCCAGGCTCGCGGAGAGTGACGGCTGATGTGGGGCCTCCTGCCGGTGGCTCTACCTGCGTCATGACATTGACCCCCACTGTTGAACCGCCGCAGTAAATCATGAGCAGGGCGGCGCATAGAGTCAAGACCATCATCAATGCCGTTCGGGGTGGCCGGGACTTACGCTGTCTGTCAAAAGGCGTCTTGTCGCGCAGGAACCGCGAACGGTGCAGTGCTCCCGCGGCGATGGCGTCAGCTGGGAGGTCACCGCCGACGAGATGATCGCCGACGTGGTCGCCGAATACAGTGGAGCGTGCACCCAGTCCGGGCGGGTCGGCGCTGAAGCGCGCGTATGGTCCGTTCCGTGACCACGGATGAAGAGCGTGACCGCCTTGCCGAGCAGCTCGTGGTGTTGCCGGTCTACGAGCTCGTTGATGTGTTGCGTCGTGTCTTGCCGCACTACACCGAGGACAGCTACGGCATTCGAACGGAGTTGGTCCTGGCTGAAGCGACCGACTACGAGGACGAGCCAGGTCTTGAGGTGGAGCTGGTCGCCTGGCCCGACCGCGACTACTACAACGGTGGCCTCGGAATCGACCAGGGCTTGTGGGAACACGGTCACTGTGCGAAGTGCGATGCCGGGGTTGTTTCGAACGCGAAACGTGCCTACTGCCCGTACTGCGGCTCCAGATGCGGCCTGACCTGACCTCAACCGGACCGGTCCGTCGTTGGTGCGCTGTGGACCTGTTACGGCGCCCCGCCTCACAGGGCGGTCGCGCCGCCAACCAGGAGCCGAGCCCAACGGGTCACCGATCGGGGACCCCGCACTCTTAGCGCGGGGTCACGGGGCGCACCGCGAAACGGTTCCAGCCCTGCGGCACTGCGCGTCGCGGGGCGCCAACTGTCGACGATCCGCTGGAAGCCACGTCGACTCACGCGAGAAGGATGAACGTCGGCACAGCGATGAGGATGCCGGCCAGAGCGCCTGCGACAACCTGCCCAATCGTGTGATCGCCCAGCCGCACGCGGGACCAGCCCACCAGAACGACGATCGCCAGCGATGGGATCAGCGCCGGCCCGAAGACGATGATCAGGACGCACACCGAGCCGCTGGCGACCGCGGCGTGTGCACTGAGCTTCCAGGCCTGGTTGATCGCGGTGACGATGAGCAGCACGGCGAACATCACCACGACCATGGCGACAAGCGGCCGAGGCGCGCCGGCGAGGACGAGCACGGCGAGACCGACGAGGACAGACAGCAGTCCGTAGACCAGGGGCATACGGCGCTGCTCGCGTACGCCGATGTGGTGGTCGGTGAGCCGTCCCCGTCGTACCCCGACCCAGATGACGGCGTACGGGACGACGGAGCAGAACAGTATGGCGAGCAGTGCCCAGCCGAGGCCGGTCATCACGGCGGGGGCGGTGCTGTGCAGGGCGATGATCAGTGGCATCAGGGCTGCGAAGACAGCCGGTGCACATGCTTCGGTGACGACCCGTGCCACTCGGGAGGTGCTGTTGGCAGGCAGGTCAACGAGTGCTGGCACTATGGAGTTCTACCTCTCGGACGACTGCGTATCAAGAGACAACGCTTCGGATGTGGCGCGCGTGATGATCTCTGCGGCCATCGGGGATTCAATCGCGCGGGCTACCTGGGCGAGCCACGTCACCTGGTCGGCCGCGTCGAGGTCGCCAGCGGCCGAATCTCGGGACGGCCCCAGCGGTAGGGCGATTGCTTCGCCGGCCTCACCCGACGGGGGAGCGCCATCGAGCCGGGACGCCAGTGCCGCACCGATGACGACGGCTTCGACCATGGCCGTCTGCTGGTCACCGAGGAGGCCAGCTTTCTGGGCGGCGTCGTGCGCGTGGGCGGCGACTGATGCCGACATCCACGGCCGCAGGGTGGCGTAGCCGTCGAGAATCTCCACGGTGATCCTGACCCGTCGCAGGGACGCGTCCCTGGCGATCGAGAGAGCGCCGCGGACGCCTGACGGCGGCGGAAGCAGCGCGATTTCAGGGAGTACGGCATGAATCCGTGCCCACAGCGGGCACAGCCGGTAGTAGTCACGGACGGCTGTGGCCCCTGCCCATAGCCGGTCCAGGCCGACACGAGGACCCCACGAGGGAACTGTGGAACCGATCAGCACCAGCAGGATCGACGTGCTGAACGCCAGGACCACTACCGCGTCCGTGATCAGGGCCCAATCGGCGGACCTGTTCGCCAAGGCAATGGCCACGAGCTTGGCGGCCACGTACGCGAGGCCCCACACCGAGCCGACCGTGATCATTCGGAGGCCGAAGCGCAACAGCGGCCGATGGGCGATGGCGGCGTAACGGTTCGCCAGGACCACTACCTGCGTCAGTGACCAGCCCAGGTAAGCCAGGTACACGAACAGGTAGGCGAGGTACGCGAACTGGAATGGAGGGTGGGAGGGCCCGCCGTCGTACTCCGTAGCGTTTATGCGCGGATCGGAGCGACTGCCGTCCAAGAGTGTCACGACAAACATCATGATCATGACAGCGATGGTGAGTGCCAGAGCGAGGGTCCGCCGCCGCACCCGCCGCCGCGTGCTGACGTCGCCACTGGTCATGAAGAGAAGAAATGCTTGCGCCGCTGTGGCGCACACCAGTGAGAGGCAGTTGGACAGCAGGCGCGCGACGTCCGGGATCCCCAACAGCCCGTCGACCTTCGGGGTGAGCGGCTGAAGGGTCATCGATATGGTGATCGCGATCAGGGCAAGGCACAGTGCCCGAAGGGGCCGGTTGTTTCGGTCCCGCGCCAGGTCGCGCAACTTGTAGAGGCTCATGCCCCAGCAGACGAGCGTCACTGCGACCATGATGCCGCGAGCGAGGCTCACCATCAGGTGGTCCGGCCTTCCAGCGTCGCCACCAGCCTGGCGGAGACTCGAGGATCAGCGGGCGCGGAGGTCGGAATCGTGGACCATGATTCGGCGCGTTGCACGGCAACCGTCCCGAAGACCTCTGCCCGTCGCTCGATCGGCTCGTCATACGCGAGACGCGCCAGTGCGATCTCGGGTACCGACGGATCCACCGACGGCATGAGCATGGCCGCAAGACATTCGAGATCATTCGGGATGGCGACATCGTCGAACATCATGTGCCCGTACTCGTGGCCGATGATGAGGCTCTGCCGCACCTTGCTGGCGTTGGCGTCGTAGAAGACGTAGTCGGCGAGTTCGCCCGCTACCCAGAGGCCGTGGGGGGCAAGGGCCGGCAGGTGCCGAGGGATGAGGTGGACCTGTCGTCCACGGCGATGCTCGACCCGGTCGTGAAGTTGAGCGAAGGTGAAGGTCGAGGGCAGCTTGAGTGCGGCGAGGAGCTGCGCCGCCTGCTGTCGCAGGTGGCTCACGCTGCTATCGGGATGGCGTTGCATCGAATTCCCTGTTCATCGGGCTCCGGCATGGCTTGGTCCCGTGGCGAGCACTCAGCGGCCTCACCGCGCAGCCCTGCCCGCGTGGTACTCGAGAACGGAGGAGAGCTGCTCCAGCACCTGTGTCTGGGATCCTGAAGATGGTTTCGGTGCCACCCAGCCATTCGTCAGTTGCAGCACCCGGGTGGCGAACACCTCGGCCTGGTGTTCCTCGCGGTGGGTATAGACGACGCGCTTGAGATCCCGCCGCGGGCTGGTCATGTCAGCGCTATGGAGCGCCTTCCTGATATTGCGGTCGACGGCGGGGCTGCCGACGTGATCGAAGACCATATGGCCGATGCCATGCAGAACGAGATGGTCCCGGTGGAGGCGAGGTAGAGCCGAAACGATCAGGATGTGATCCGTGGTCGCGCCGCGGCACCACATGGCGCGAGCGGCTGTCTGGCGCGTCCGGACAGCAGTCACCACCAGCGGTCGGCCTCGGGCCCGCTCCAGTTCCGTGCAGAACTCGTCCACCGTGAAGGAGGTTGGCAGGGTCAGGCTGTGTAGGACCTCGTCACATCGGCGAATCTGCTGCTCGTACCACGCTGTGGTCCCGCCGTCGTACCACCACCAGCTCTGTAGCCGTACGCAGCCGGCGGTGACCGGCGGTCGGTGGCTTGACTGTGTGAGGACGTCAGTCATGGCTGCCGATCGGTGTTCTTCAGCCGGCTACGGGCGGCAGCCTCAAGTCGCTGCACCTGCTCGATCATGGCGACGACTGCCGCGTGGCCCTCCGGTGATAGCCGAGCGTCTATCAGGCGCATGGCTACCTGCTTGATGTGCGGATCGGCCAGGGCCTGGGCGAGCCTGTGTTGATGCTGATCCTCTGACGCCTCAGCGAAGAAGGTCGGCGGCTGCCCAAAGAAGGCTGCGATGGCGTCGACAACCGAACGCCGTGGGTCGGGCGATCGCCCCTGTCGGAGGTTGCTCAGGTGAGTGTGGGAAATCTTGCAACCTCGCCGCGTCAACTCGTTCGCGACGTAACGCACGCTGTAGGGCTTGCCCGCAGGGTCGGTGACATGGACAAATAGCCAGTCCAGCCGTTCGGCGAACGTCTCACCGGCTGAATCGTCCGCCTCGACCATCGGGACTCCTTGCGACTTGGAACACAAGGTTTACACGACGGTCCTTGATGGAATCAAGCATTGACAAGGCTACCGGCTGTATGCGTAACTTTACGAGCCTCTGGCAGCGGGCGTGGCCACGGGGGCTTGAGTGTCATCGCCCGCTGCCAGAGGTTTGGCATGACGCCTGAGAGGTTGCCCGGAGGCTCCGGTCCCTCGGGACTGGGTCGCTCGGCAGCAAGCGCGGGCACCTGTCGTAGGCGATTGCCTGGGCGGCTTGCCCGGTGACAGCCGCGGGTTTGGCGAAGTCGCGGGGCCCTCCGTCCTCCCGGTTGTCGATCTTGACTCAATCGCGAGCAGTCGCCTGCGGGGCCCCAGGTCGTGGCGTCATGTTCGGGCGCTCAGGGTGGACCAAAGCGGCCCGCACCAGGTCGACCACCGGAGTGCCGGGCGCTGCCGGCCGGTTGGATAGCATCTGCTCGATGGACAGGCCGGGACGTCACCTTGTCGGACTCGTGGGCTTTCTCACTGCCGGCCTGCTGGCGGGGATGTGGCCCACCGCATCCGCGTCGGCCGATCCCGCCGATTGGTGTGAGCCAGCCGGGCTCACCGGCACTACTACGGTCTCCACCCACCTGCGCATCGAAGCCCGCGATCTCGACCTGCCCAAGGCCACGAGCACCACGACGGTGCGGGTTCCGCAGGACTGGCCGCTCAGCATCGGCCTGAGCGCCAGCCCGGACTCGGAGATCCGCAGGCTGGCGATGCGATGCCTGCTGTCCTACGAACCGGCCGACATTTCGTGGTCCGAGAGTCGGGACCGGACCCCTGCGGTCTCGATCGCCGACGGGTTCGTGTCCTTCACCGACGTCGTCTACGGCGACGTGCACTTCGACGAGCGGAACCGTGTACGGGTTGGGTCCTGGTCGATCACCACCTCGTCGACACCCTGGCGGGTCGAGCTACTCCGGTCACCGGTCCTGGAAAAGGCCACCTTCACGCAGGTCCGCGTCGAGCTGCCGGACTCGTGGGCGACCGGGGTGTTCCCCTGGCCGCCGACGGTGGCCGGCTCGCGCGGCGCCACCTGGGAGAAACCCGCGTGGGACGCCGAGGTGCCCGGTGTCTTCGTCCAGCCGGACGCCCGGATTCTGAGTACCCACCTGTCCCAGCACGACGGCTGGCGATGGGCGTCCGACGTGTTGTTCTGGGTGTTCGACGCGGCCCTGCTGATCCTGTTGATCGTGGCGTTGCGACGGGTCCGCCGGCCGGGGCTGACCCGGCCGACCCGTCGGGTGGCCAGCCTGATCCTGGCGCTCCCGGTGCTCATCGTGGCCGGAAACGTCGGCGACGACTGGATCGGAGACGGCCCCGGCACCATCCCCTGGCACTGGTTTCACTACCTGACCACGGCACTGTGGAGCGTGGCCCTGGTCGTCGCGGCGTTGCTGCTGAGGCTGCCCAGGCTGCTGGTCGGCCTCCTCACCGCCGTGCTGCTGGCGGTGTCCGGCGTCGCGCCGCTGATGGTGCGCGACGAGCCGGCCCAGTGGGGCTTCCGGCTGGCCGGCGCAGCCGCCCTAACCCTGCTGGCATGCCTGGGGTTCGGATACGCGGTCCAGGCTGCGCTGCGGGGCCGCTTCCCGCAGCGGCTCACGACCCGGGCCTTCCTGCGGTCCCGTTCCGGCCGCTGGTCGCTGCTGCTGGCCGTGCCGGTCACCGCCGCCGTCCTGCTGCAGCGCTACCTCGACTCCGGAGCCGACTGGAAACGGCTCCGGTGGGTGCAGTTCCCGATCGACTCCCGGATGTCGGTCTTCGGCAACGACCTGGCGACGTACACGAACGACCTGGTGAACTGGAATTACGGCTTCGCGTACTTCCTGGCGGCGGTGCTGCTGGTACCGCTGCTGCGCGACCTGCTCACCGATGACGACCTCACTCTGCCCCCGGGCGTCCGGGCCGTGATCTGCCTCGGCTACGGGCTGGTCTGCCTTCCGCTCGGGGACGCCTGGGCGGGCTGGTGGTTCCCGTTCGGTCTCACCGTGGGACTGGCCGGCCTGTTCGTGCTCACCGGGCCGGTCGGCCGGCTCAACGATCCGCTGTGGCGGGCACTGGCGGACGTCCCGCATTCGGTGCTCGTCGCCGAGGCGGACCGATGGCGGACGGTGGAGAGCCGCGCCGTTGCCCGGGAACGCGCCGTGAGTGCCGAGGGCGAGGCGACTCCCGGCGACGGCGGCCGGCGAACAGTTCCGCTGATCGGCCGGCTGCACTGGTTAAGCCGGCCCACCCCGGTCGCCGAGCCGGAGCCGGCACCGGACGCACCCGCCGTGGCCCTCCCGGCCGGGGTGACACCCCTGGACGCGCTGTTCGCGGTCGGCCCGTACCGGTCGGCGTTTCGCAACGGCGTGGCCGGCGCGGTGGCCGCAACGCTGATCGGGCTCCCCGCCACCGCGTGGCTGCTGTGGGCGGACTGGACGACGTCGTCCTGGCTGCGCCCGGCCGATCAGATGATGCTGGTCACCGGGCTGGTGGGCGGTGTGGTCCTGGGGGTGCTGAATTGGACCGTGGGCGGTTTCGTCCTCGGCGTCCTGTGGCGGCGCCTGCCCGGCCGGCGGGGTCCGACCAAGGCGCTGGCCCTGACCGCTGTGTCGGTCCTGGCGTTCGGCGCCGAGGCCGCGCTCAACGCGCTGATCGGCGAGCCGGTGGACCGACTGATCCTGCTGCGGTCCGCGCTGACGTTCGCGGTGCTGTCGCTGACCTCGATGTCGATGGACCTCAGGACAGTGCGGCAGCTCGGCACGGCCGGATTCTGGCCGGTGCGGATGCTGCTGATCGGGTATCGGATGGGCAACGCCACCGCGCAGGCGACCTTCGCGCTCGCCCAGCTCGCCTCGGTGCTGGCGATCTACAGCTACGTACGCAGCGGCGGCGACGCGCCACCGTTCCCCGGGATCGATCCGTTCAGCATCGGGAACCGTCAGGCACCCTGAGCGCGACTCACGCGCCCGGGGCGTGACCGGCGTCCGGACGAGCAGGAAGCCGTTGAACATCACGCCGGGGGTCAGTGCGCCGACGATCGCGGTCAGGTCGGCGTTGAGCGTAGGGATTCTTGTCGAGGCCTTTGGTGGATTCCATGGTCGAGGGGTGTGGCGTAGGAAGACCAGCGGGATGGCCCTGCATCGTGCGAGCCCACCAGCACGCCGCCCGGGCGCGACCCGTTCGGCCCGGCGCGGCGACGCGGTACGCGGTTGTGCGGCGTTGTACGAGATTGATTGATTGGCGCCACCACCAGCGGCGATCAACGTCGCTCTTCCGTAGAAGTGACGGCGGGACGGCTCTCAACCAACCCCGTCCCAGAGGAGTGGAAGTCATGATGCTGCGCAAGGCGTTCGGAGCGCTGCTGGCGTTGCTGACCTTCGGCACGGTGCTGGTTGTCACGGCGGCCCCGTCGCAGGCGGCGGTGGCCTGCTCGGGCACGGTCACCTACAGCTACGCGTACCCGCCGAGCAAGCCCGTAGTCGAGCTGGTCATCTACTACAACAGCACCAACGGCGGCACGAACAGCGCCTGCATGTACCACCGCGGCGCGGCGTACGGCTCCTCGGCGCGCACCTCCGTGCAGATCGCCCGGTGCGCGGAGACCTCCGGCACCGGCTCGTGCACCCCCACCGCGATCTCCACCAAGGACAACGCCGACTACCTGTACTACGCCGGGCCGCGCGGAGTGACCGGCACGGCGAACAACTGCGTCGACGCGTACGGCGAGATGGACTGGGCCGGCACCACCTACTGGATCCGCTCCGGTCGCCAGGGCTGTTGAGTTCGGGCGACGCCTGACCGGTGGCCTGGTGGGATCCGTCCTGCCGGGCCACCGGTGGTGGCCGTCCGCGTACACCCCTGTCAGGGGTAGACGCAGGCGGTACGGCGGGCGGCGAGCCGCTGGTCGGCGGCGAGCGGCGGGGCCCCGGCGGTGCTGGAGCCGTCGGGGCCGACCACCCGCACGTCGATTACGTCGGTGGGCGCGCCACCGCCGAGACAGGCGACCGCGGCCACCGGGATCTCGGCAGTGGATCCTGGTTGCACGGACAGGCGGTCGAGCTTCCAGACGAGGTCGAACGGCGGGGCGCTCATACCGGTCAAACCGATCTGGTGCCAGCGGCGCTCCGCCGGCAGCGCGGCATCGTCCGCGTAGTAGGCGGCAAACCCGACGATCTCCACGTGCGTGCCGGTCGCGCTCAGCCGCCACCCACCCGGGCCGGTCACATCGGGGGCGATCGCGAGGGCGATCGCGGCCGGCCCGGGTCGGTCGCCCCGGCAGCGGGACGGTTCCAGGCCCGGGGGCGGGTTGCCGTGCACCACCGCCGAGGCGATCAGCCCACCGTCGGCCAGGGTGAACCAGCGGATGTCGGGGGTCTGGGAGGTGGAGTCGGTGATCCGCTCACCCAGGCAGTAGCCGGTGAGCCCTACCACGCAGCCGGGCGGAATCGTGTGGAGGATGCCCTGGTCGCGGCGGGGCTCGCTCCGGACATGCGCGCCACCGCCGTACGTGACGGCGGTGAAGGCGGCGTCCGTGGCGGTCGCCGGGCAGGCTGTGGTGGTCGTCGTGCCAGCGGCCGCCGTCGCCCCCTTGGCCGCCCACCATGGCTGGATCATCGGCACCAGGGCGGCCACACCGGCGAGACCGGCGACCGCCACCGCCGCCAGCGCCAGACGCCGTCGGAGTTTCCGGTGCCGCGGCGGGCTCGCGGGCCGGTCGTGAATCGCTCCGGCTGCGCCGCTGGTGCCGGTTGGCTCACCGGTAGCCGGGGCGGGTGGATCCCCGGTCGTCACAGTGGACGGTGCCTCCGTGCGGGGCGTGGCGGTCGATTCGGCCAGCGTCGGGTCTGGTGTTTCTGCCCCCGCCGGGCCGGCCGGTGCATTCGCCGAACTAGCGGGCCGCAGTTCCTCGTCGAGCTCGAGCCACCGCTGCCTCCACTGGGCGGTGTCCCCGCCGCAGGCCCCTACGTACGCGAGCAGCACGTCGAGGCTGGGTTGCCGGATGCCGCTGGCAGCGGCGGACAGGGTCGAGGCGCTGTAGCCGGCGACCTCGGCCAATCGCCGGTAGGTGGGGTTGCCCGCTTCGACACGTAACCTTCGTAGCTCATGGGCGAAGGACGACAACGGTCCAGCCGTCGGATCTACGGGCCGCTCGTGCCGAGCCATGCCGCTCCCTTGTCCCCGTAGCGCCCTGGAGCGGGGGTGCCGCGGCACAGGGCTCATGTTCCCTGGTAAGGGATTCAAAGTAGGGAATTATAGGGAATTCCCCGACCGGCAGACGACTGCTATCAGTGTGCGGGGGTGGCGTGGGACCGGCCTGCGCGTTCAGCCGTTGACCGTCGTAGTTCGTCGGCTGCAGCCCGGCCTGTCTCCTCGCCGTGGGCGTTGAGAAGCACGAGGGCCTTGCCGTCGAGACCGGCTCGTCTGGCCGTCGTGACCCATTGTGCGATCGCACGTTGTCGGTGCAGAACCCCAATGTGGCTGCTCGTGAGGTGGCCAGCAGGGTGTCGCCGGCGGCGGTGATCCACCGGCCACTCTGGTCGTTGCAGCCGTCGGATCCGTGCCACTCCCCGTCGGCTGTGAACTCCAGGTAGGCCGCCTTGTGTCCGCGCATGGGCGCCCAACGGCCTGTTGGTTGGCGCCGGTCGGCGGGAACGAGCGTCGCCGGTAGTGCGACGGCTGGCGCCAGGGCGCGTCGCGCTCCGTCGGTGACCACCGATGGCTCCAGCATGGAGTCGGCTTTGTCGGGCGCGAGGCTCAGGACAGAAAATCGTGCAGCGCTGCGGTCAGGTCGTCGGGATTCTCCTCGGCGACGTGGTGGCCGGACTCGATCGAGTGGCCGCGGAGATCGGCGGCCCACGGGCGCCAGACTGCCAACGGGTCGCCGTACAGGTCTTCGAGGTCATCGCGGGTCGACCAGAGCAGGAGAGTTGGGCAGCGGACGCCGCGACCGTCACGCCGGTCGGCCTCCTCGTGTGCTCGGTCGACGCCGAGGCCGGCCCGGTAGTCCTCCAACATGGCCCGCACGGTGGCCGCATCGTGGATGGCCTGCCGGAACTCCTGGTAGTTGTCGGCTCCCATGCTGTCGGGCCGGGCCTTACTGGCGTACCAGGCATCCGGGTCGGCGGCGATGGCGCGCTCCGGCTTGTCGGGCTGGGCAAAGAAGAACCAGTGGTACCAGTCGTGGGCGAACTTCGCGTCGCATCGGGCCAGAGCCTCACTGATGGGCACACCGTCGATGACCACCAGTTGGCTGACCGCGTCGGGATGGTCCAGCGCCAGACGTAGCGCCACGTACGACCCACGGTCGTGACCGACCGTCGCGAAGGTCGGATGGCCCAGTCTGGCCATCAGCTGGACCATGTCCGCGGCGACCACCCGCTTGGACTGCTGGGAGTGATCAGCGAGGATCTTCGCCTTGCCGGATCGCCCGTAGCCTCGCATGTCGGGACAGACGACGGTGAACCCGAGATCAACGAGCTGCGGCGCGACTCGGTGCCACGTCGACCCCGTACGTGGATGTCCGTGAATAAGGAGGACCGCAGGTCCGCGCCCCGCGTACCGGACCCGGAGTTCCACCTCCCCGACATCGATCCGTTCGTCCTCGAAACCGTCAAACATGCGCGACAAGTATCCGGGCCCTCGCCGAGCAAACATCCACTCGTCGCGATGCCGGGTGCCGGACCTGGGCGGGAGCTACCAGTCCAGGCGCGTGGGACTGGTGCCCTCGGCCCAGCAGCCCTCTGGGGCGGCGCGGCGCTTCCGAGCGGATCCGCGGGTGCTTCCACGTCAGTGGTGACGCCCGAACCAACCCCGGAAAGGCTCTGCCCTGCCGCATCGAATTATCGGGTTCACCGGCCTGAGGGCCGTGCCATAAACTCCGCCGGTGCTTGAGGTGTCGGGGGATTTCGAGATCCACATTACGGCTTACGCTTCTCAGGCCGAGAAGCTGCGGGCGTTCGCCGCCGAGCATGGTGTGAAGTTCGTCCATATCATGCTCGACCGTGGTGCGTACGCCTCTCAACCGATGCTCAGCCTGAACGGGCGAGGAACGCTGACCGAGCAGCAGGGCGCGGTGGAGCGTTGGCAACACGAGTTGCGTGAGGCGGGCATACACCCGTGCCGTTCGAAGATCGAGGCAGCGCCATGGTGTGCCGGTGTACCGCAGTCGGATGAGCAGGCGGCGGCTGAGCCGGGTGGCCGGTACTTCGAACATCACGTCAAACTGCTGCTACCGAGCGCGGCGGTGGCGGATCTGATGGCTCTGACCGATCTGGTCGCGCCGCACGGGGCGCGGCTGTCCCGTAACGCCCGTCGGCAGTTCGCCGACGGTGCGCAGGAGCGGTTCGTCAACCAGCGCTGTCACGGTGTTGGGCTCGTCACGGCCAGGCAGCGGCTGGATGAGCTTGTCGAGACCCTCCGGGTCGCGGGCCACGAGCCCACGACGGTGGAGCAGGAGTACGTGGTCTTCGACAGTCACCTCCTTTACGACGAGGGTTGGCTGGACTCGCCCAAGCCGGCCTCCAGCAGTTGGTTGCTGGAGCACGAGAACAGGATGAGATCCGCGCCGGCCGGCTCGCCGGACTACCCGCCGACCTACCAGCCACTGTCCGCCGGCTCGGCAGTGCGCCAGCGGGCGGCGTTCGATCCGGCCCTCAAGCAGTACGCGAATGCCTATCGTGCCGGTGAGCCCGACTTTTTTGTGGCGGCCACCGGTGAGCTGTGGACCGAAGCCCGACGCGCCGCCATGCATCATGTTCTGGCGGCCATCGCCGCAACTCCCTCAGGTCAGCATCTGGTTCTGCGTGGCAGCGTCACCATGGCGGCCTGGGTCGGCGACGCCGCCCGCGAGCCGGGCGACCTCGACTTCGTCGTCACCCCGCACACCATCACCAGCGACAGCACTGACGCCCGCACGCTGCTCGATGGCATCAAGACCGCGATCCGAACCGCAGCGGGTGCCGGCGTGCAACCAGACCGGATCACCGAGTCCGCCATCTGGACCTACGAACGGGCGGAGGGACGCCGCCTGCTCGTCCCGTTCAGCACCCCGGAGGCGCCGCCCGGCCACGTACAGATCGACATTGTCTTCGGCGAACAACTTCCTCTCCCACCAGAGATGCTGGTCCTGCCTGACGTCGACAAGCCGTTACTGGCCGCGTCCGCCCCGCTGGCCCTGGCGTGGAAGCTGCTGTGGCTGGCCACCGACTCGTACCCGCAAGGCAAGGACCTCTACGACGCGGCCCTGCTTGCCGACCACACCACTGTCGACCAAACCCTCGTCCGCGAGCTCATGCGACCGGAACTCGGCGCTGAAGCCGATACCTTCGGGGCCGAGACCGTGCTGTCCTGGCAGGTCGACTGGTCCAACTTCACCGACGAGTACCCCGGAATCACCGGCAGCGCCGAGCAGTGGACCAGGCGGCTCGCACTGGCCCTCGACCGCGCCTGGCGCTGACCAAGCCAGACCAGGTCGGCAGGACTGGCAGCCGCTTCATCCGGCTGTCGTGATAGTTGGTGGCGCGCGACTGGCACCCGATCAGGGCGCGTTGCCGCCGGCGGGAGAAGGGACAGCTATGCAACTGGTCGCGGGCGAACCGATGGAGTACCTGGGCGGTGACATGATCGTCGAGGTGGACCACCCGGCAGTGCGGGCATTGGCTGGTGAACTACGCGCGGCGCATCCGGACGACGTCGACTTCATGAGGGCCGCCTTCGCCTGGGTTCGGGACCGGATCCGGCACTCCGTGGACGCCCAGGATCCGCGGATCACGGTCACCGCAAGCGAGGTGCTCGGCGCCGGTGTCGGCCTCTGCTATGCCAAGTCGCACCTGTTGGTGGCCGTGGCTCGGGCCGCCGGCGTCCCGGCCGGGTTGTGCTACCAACAGCTGACCGACGGGGGAGAGCCCTTCCTGCACGGCCTCGTTGCCGTGTACCTCGCGGGCGCCTGGCATCGCCAGGACCCGCGCGGCAACCGCACCGGCATCGACGCCCAGTTCCGGCTCGGGCGTGAGCAACTGGCCTACCCGATTACCGACGGATCGGCCGGTATCGACTTTCCTGAAGTACACGTGCGACCCTCGCCCAACGTGATCGCAGCGCTGCGCGGTGCTCGAGACGCCCTTGAACTGTGCCGCGCCGGGTTGCCCGCTACGCCCTAAGTCGCCAGAACGGATGCGAGCCATGAAACCCGTGGCAACACACTCTTCTCGACATGAGCGTGCACCACGCCGAGTCGTGGAGGTGCGTCCCGTACCGTGACCGGATGTTCGAGGTTTTGTTCGTGCTGGCCGCTCTGGTCGCTACCGTTCTCGGAATAGTGGCGGTGCGCAGAACGCGGGTCAAGCGCTTGGAGGGGTCGGGGGTCAGCCCATACGCCGACGGGTGGTGGGTTGCCGGCCACGGTCAGAGGAGTGACGGTGACGGTGCCGACGGGAGCGGCGGCGGAGCCGAATGACCACTCGCAGCGATCTCACTGCTCTGGTGTCCTCACAGCTCGTCGCTCGGAGCCTTGACGCCCTACTGTGGGTTCAATGCTTACCGTGCCCGCGACGAGCCCGATACGAGAGGTGCAGTGTTGGCCGAGCGTTCCGGTGAGCAGGAGAGACCGTCCGCAGAGGAGATCGCGAGCCGCGACAGGTGGTTCGAGCGGTACGTCGAGGCGTTGAACCTGCGGTCTGTGGTGGCTGAAGCGGGTAGCGGAACGTACGCGTGTCCGTGCTGCCGGCATCCGACGCTCGAGGGGCGAGGTCACTTCCAGATCTGCTTCGCCTGTGGCTGGGAAGACGACGGGCAGGATGACGACGACGCTGACACGGTGCGGGGCGGGCCCAATGGTTCACTCAGTCTGACCGAGGCACGGCGTGCCTATGCCGAACGGCCGATCAGTCTGGCGGATGCGCGGAGTGCCTATGCCGAGCGACAAGCTCGTTGGGAGCGCCGACGCCGCCGATCGGCGCCCGAAACGGGCTGACCTGTGCGGACCGTCTTGACGACCGCTTCCAGGTTTTCGCGGCGCCTAGCAAAGGTCCTGCCAACGGTTATCACACAGGTCTTGAGATCGGACGTAGCGCGCGGCATTCAGCCTCCGCGCCGGGCACAGCCGGCCGGCCACGATGACGGAAGACACAACCCCAAGACCTCAGGAGTACGCCCCGAATCCCGGCCCTCCGCAGCGAACCGCTCTCACCGCGGGCAGCGCTATTCGCGGCCGACCCAGGTTGCGACGCACGCCTCGTTGCCCTCGGCATCAGCCAGAACCCACCACATCGGCGCGTGCGCCTCGGAGACGAGGCGGCCGCCCGCGGCCAAGGCGGCGGCGATGCGGGCCTCGGCTTGATCGTGTGGGACGGCGACGTCGAGGTGCATGCGGTTGCGTTGTGAACGCGCCGCTTCCATCTTCTGCAACCCGAAGCCAGGTCCGCGGCGTGCCGGGTCGGCCAGGTAGGTGTCGCCGATCTCGCGGTAACCGAGCAGCGCCCGCCAGAAGGGCAGCACCTTCGCGCTGACGAGGACGTCGAGGGTGACGTTGACGAGCTGCACGGCGGTCGGGTCGGCGGGGATGTTCAGTGCCCTGGCGGCGGCCGAGATCTGCCGGGCCAGTTCGATGTCGCGCCGAGACAGGGACACCGTGACGCCGGTGTGACGCAGGTCGACGCTGAGGTACCGCTGCTCGCTTTCGCTGGCGAGCTGACCGATCTTGTCGACGAGCGCGACGCCTTCAGCCAGCGAAATGGTCCGGAAGTGGGCCGAGACCAGGTGGTAGAGGGATCGCCAGTCCTCGACACCGTCGGCATCGTGGAACTGTCTGGCGGTGATCTGCTCAGTCACGCTGGCGACGCTAACATCGGCGGGCCGGGCCGGGCATCAACCGGACAATCGAGGGGCGCGGGCTTCACGCAGGCGGACGTTGTGGGGTGACAGCCGGGTGCCGCGTCGGGAGGTGAAGATTTCTGTTGATCAGGTTGACGTTCCCGCTCGCGGTGCATGAGGCGGCGCGGGCCTACTTCCTCGATCTCAACCTCGTCGTCCGGGACGGTCTGCCGGACGGGGAGAGAGTCCGGGACTATCTCGAAGCGAACCGCCTGGCATTCCTCGACGCGGCGCGGGTGGCTGTCGGTTGAGTGGGGTCAGACGGCGAGGTGTCCCTCGTCGTGGCACAGGGGACGGAGACGGCGGTCCTCGCCGGTCTGTTGCGCTGCTACTGGTGACGGTATCGAGTCTGCTCTCAGTCGTGCTGGCTGTCGTGGTCAACGTCGCGACCGGCGGTGAGCTGCCCGGGCCGGTCGCGGCGTACGGATGGCTGGCCTGGCCCCTGGTCGTCGTCCTGACCCTGACCGGGGTCGGTCTCGCCCTGTGGCAGCACCGGCTGGGACAGACCAGTCAACCTTCGGCGGCACCGGTTCCCCCGCCCGCGGACGACCCGGCGCCGCCGGGTGAACTTCCGGTCGCGCCCCAACTCGTCGGCCGCGAGGCGGAGCTGGCCGCTGTCGAGGAGCTGATCCGGGCGGGAGCCCAGGTCGTCGCCATCTGCGCGGCGGGGGGCACGGGAAAGTCGGCGCTGGCCCTGTCGTACGCCCATGCGGTCCGTGGTCACTTCCCGGACGGCCAGTTGTACGTCGCACTGGGCGGAGCCAGCGCCACACCCGTACAACCTGAGGAAGCGTTGATCCGGTTGCTGCGGGCGGTCGGCCGCGACGCTGAGGAACGGCGGGGCACGCTCGACGAGTTGTCCGCACGCTTCCGGTCTGCGGTCGTCGACCGGCGGCTTCTCGTCCTGCTCGACGATGCCTTCGACGCGGCGCAGGTGCGACCGCTGATCCCGGCCGGCGCAGGTTGTCTCACAGTGGTCACGAGTCGCCGGCTGCTCGCCGATCTGCCCGGAGCCGCCGTTCTGACCCTCGACGCGCTACCGCCCGGGCAGGCACTGACACTGTTGACCGCGACGGTCGGAGCGGACCGGGTCGCGGCCGACCTCTCGGGCGCACAGCGGCTGGTCGAGTTCTGCGCGGGGCTTCCGCTTGCGGTGCGCATCGTCGGATCCCGGCTCCGGGCCCGCCCCGGATGGACTCCGTCCGCCCTCGCCGACCGCTTGGCGGACGAGAATCGTCGGCTCGACGAGCTGCGGCTGGGCGACGGTGCGATCAGGTCGACGTTCCAGTCCACGTACGACGAGTTGAGCGACGTGGACCGCCTGGTGTTCCGGCGAGCCGGGGCGCATCCGGGTGTGTTGTTCGGCGTCGAGTCGGCGGCTCGTCGGTGCGGACTGGGTCGGCGGGTGGTGCAGGATGCCCTGGACCGGTTGGTGGACGCCTTCCTGATCGAGGCGCCGACACCGTCGAGTTATCGGCTGCACGACCTGTTGCGGTTGTTCGCTGCGGAGATGCTCGAGCGGACAGAGACGCCCGGCGATCGTGCTGCCTGTCTGGTCCGGCAGCTGGATTGGCTGCGGGACGTGGCCGTATCCAGCGGTGACGTCGCGTATGAACGCGACAACATCCTGGCCGTGCTGCGCGCTGCGGTTGCGGAGGGACTCACCGATGAGGCGTGGGCACTGGTGGAGGCGGTGCACCCGCTGCTGACCGCAGCCGACGACCACGTCTACCGGCTACAGCTGTGGCGGGTGGCCGAGCGAGCGGCAGCCGATGAGCGGAGAAGGGTGCGGGCATTGCGATGGGTCTCGCATTCCTACGGGCTGGCCGGTGAGGTCGAGCGTGAGCTGGCCACCGTGCAGGACGCCGTCGCGGTCGCCGAGCGACTCGACGATCCGGGGGAGCTGGCACAGACCACGCGCCGGTTGGGTGAGGCGCTGCGGGCGCACGGTCGTCCGGATGAGGCGGAGGGGCAGTTGCTCCGGGCCCTGCGACTGTTCCAACGATCGCACGCCGTCGAGGAGGAGATCGAGGTTCGTTCCGCCCTGGGCGTCCTCTACAACACCCTTCGTCGTCCGGAGCGCAGCATTCCCATGCTGGAACGGGCGGCAGCTCTCCTTGCGGCGCCGGAGACGGCTCTGCACGGCTACGTGCTCCTGGGATTGGCCGCAGGGCACAAGCTCGCCGGCCGCCCGACGGAGGCGTCTGCCCTGACGAGGCGGGCCTTCAGCATTGCCGACCATCTGGACGACGAGTTCCTCCGCGGATACTGCCTTCACGAGCGCGGCTGGCTCGCTGCGGAGGACGAGCGGCACCGTGAGGCCGAGAAGGACTTCCGCGCGATGCTGGAGATCTTCCGGCGGATCCGACACGGCGCCGGGGTAGGAGCGGCGTACCAGGCCCTCGGATCAGTCACTGCGGCTCAGGGCCGTCGGGACGAGGCAGCACAGGCATTCCAGGCGGCAATCAACGAGTACGAGAGGCTGGGCAACAGGAGCCTCGCCGAGGAGGCCCGGAGTTCCCTGTCGGCGCTGGATTCGCCCTCCCGGAACCCGTCCGGCTCCTGATCCTGGAAGTCCGTCACCGTGGGTCAGGCTTTTTGGCCTTGCCGATCAGGCCGAGGTGGGTGTGTTCGAATCCTTCGGCGGTCTTGAGGCCGTAGCCGAGACCGCGATCGACGGCGATGTGGAACCCCCAGGCAAGGGCCAGAACGCCGAGCCAACCGATCGGGTCGCCGAACCCTGCCGCGGCCACGGCTACCGCGCCCAGCACAGCCGGCAGCGCGTAGGAGTGCGCCAGGTTGTAGCAGAAGGCCCCGAGGCGTGGCCCGCCCAGGTAGCCGAGCATGGACAGGTCGAAGACGAGGAAGAGGGCGAGCAACGACCACCACGGGTACCCGGCGGTGACGGTCACGACGACGGCGAGAGTCGCGACGGCGAGGCCCTCGACGCGCTGTACTGCGACCGGATTCAGATACGGCATCTCACACCTCGATGTCGGTCAGGGACATGGAAGCTGTCCTGCCGTCGCTGGCCTGACCCCGCATGAGGATAGACCGGGGGTGACGACTCCCGGGCTCCGTTGATGGATACAGCGTCGTCGAAGGCGACCAGCCGCCCTACGGGGTTGTGCCTGATCCGCGCGGGGTCCGGGTCTCGGCCCCGCCGTCCACGAGTTCGTACTGCAGTGCCCCCGAGGGGCAGCGCCGCACCACTTCGGCCAGGCGCTCGGCCTCGGCGCCGTCGGGCCGAATCCACGGGCGCTGGCCCGGGGCGAAGACCTCCGGCAAGCCGCGGACGCACTCGGCGGCGTGCAGGCAACGCCTCGCCTCGAACGTGACAGTGATCTTCTCGCCTGCGTACGTCTTCTTTTCGGTCGCGCTGCTCATTGCGGCCTCCGTCGTCGCCCTGCTCGCCGTTCAGTCACTGACCCTGCTGTGGGCCTGGTACACGAGGTCCTGATACTCCGGGTGCCTGGCGATCCATCCCGCGATGAATGGGCAGGTGGCCAGGACCAGCAGGTGCGCGGCGCGCGCCTCGTCGAGGGCGGCACGGGCCAGTGCTGCCCCGACACCCCTGCCCTCGTACTCCGGCGAGACCTCGGTGTGTACGAACGCGACGAGTTCGGTGGTACGGATGTACTGCGCGACGCCTGCGATCGTGGACTCTCCGTCGACGCGGGCCTCATATCGCGTGGCCTCGGGGGCGTCGGTCACTCTCACTGCCATGTGTCCTCCATGAGTCGGTGCGTGGATCTCACGCCACGGTGGTGCGGTTCCGGCCTCCTGAGCCGATGCGTTATCAGGCCGCGGTGGGCAAACGCGCCGCTGGACGTCGCCACGGTGTGCAGGCGCAACCATTTCCGCGTCGTCTCAGTGAAACGCGCGCTCCCAGCGGCCACCACCCAGTGTGCGTCAGCAAGCGGCCGCGACCAGTGACACCGCGTCACATGCGGTGATGACATGGCGTCAGTACCGGATCGGCCGCATACGGGCGTCAAGGGGTGGAGGTCCTGCTCCGGGGGCGGGGTGGGCCATCACGTTCGGGACGAGCTGTCCGCGGCGCCTGGGTGACCTGCATCCCAACCCCTTGCCGAAACGGGCCGCTGAGTTGAAGGTTCAACTCAGAACGAGTCGTACCCGCGAGCAACGGAAGGGCATGGCATGACCAACCAGTTGACAGGCCGCAGCTACCGCTTCGACCTGGGCGACCTGAAGGTGCGGTTCACCTTCGATTCGCCGACCCAGGGCAGCTTCATCGTGGTGCAGGGCGCGGGGCTCGCCCCCGACGGCCACGCTGAAACGGTGGCTCTGAACCTGCAGGAGATCCGTGAGGGCGTCTATCTGAACTCCTGGACCGAGGCGAGCGGGGCCACCGTCACGCACCTGGAGGACTTCGAGAACGGGACGGTCTATTCCAACGTGACCGTCGACGGCAAGCTCTACAACTTCGTCGGAACGATCAAGGAGGCCTGAACATGACCCAGCACCCCGTCAACCAGGACGATCAGGCGCAGCGGAACACCGACATCGTGCTTACCGCGATGCGAGAGCTGTTCGCGGAGAAGGATCTCACCGCGATCGATCGATACTGGGCCGAACCGTACGTCCAGCACAGCCCACAGATGCCCAACGGGCTCGACACCCTGCGCACCGTCGTCCCCGGGCTGGAGGGCTTCTCCTGGGAACCGCAGCGGGTTGCCGCTCAAGGCGATCTGGTCTTCACCCACAGCATCGTCCACGGCTGGGCCCCGAACCCTGTCGCCATTGCCGACATCTTCCGGCTGGAGAACGGACGGATCGTGGAACACTGGGACGTCGTTCAGGACATCGTCACTCCCGAAGCCTCCGCCAACGGCAACGCCATGGTGTAGGCCCGAAACGTCGACATGCCGGTGCGTCGACGCGAAAATGAACACCGTGACGATGCGACGTGACGACGACCTCGACCGGGCCGCGATATGGCAGGACTTCGTGCTGGCGGCCCACCTCCTCGAGGTCGCGCTGGAGCGACAATCCCAGCGCGACGGAAACATCTCGCACGGGCACTTCAAGTTGCTGCTCCTGCTCAATGCCGCGGAGAATCAGACGCTGGGCCTGAAAGCGCTCGCCGGCATGCTGCGCTTCTCGCCCAGCCGCGTCAGCCATACGCTGAACGCCCTGGAACGCCAGGGTCTGGTCACCCGCGGTCGTGTACCAACAGGGCGACGTGCCTACGAAGCAACTCTGACCTCGCAAGGTCGGCTGCTCGTGGTGCGCGTGCTCCGCGCACAACGAGCAGAGATTCGAGACGTTCTCTTCGACAGTCTGGGCACAGCTGATGCCGCCGCCCTCGGCAGGATCAGCGCGCGTGTCGTTCGCGTGTTCGACCAGGCGGAAGCCTAGTGCGGACACCACAGGGCGGTGTGGTGCTCCGCGCTGTCCAGTTGCTCTCCGGCGGGTGTGACGACATGCGATGAGAACAGTGGTTCGGGTCGGGTCAGATCACGGCGTGGCGGTGGTCGAGACAGGGCGAGATTTCCGGAGCCGCTCGGACAGCTCGCAGACCGCCGCCTCGTATCGCCCGTCCGTCGTGCACGGCTGATGACCGCACATCGGGGGCCACACCGTGTCACGGCCTCGGGCATCGAGATCCTGCGGATCCCGAAGCCGGCGGTCCACCTCGGACTGTCGCCGCAGCGCGTCATCACGTCCGCGCGCGGACGTGAAGATCCAACCGCCGATGGGATCGGTGTCACGCCACAGGTTCACCCAGCGCCAGCCCAGCCGGCGGCCGGCCTCGCTCAGCACATCCCTGCCCACGTACGCCGGGAACAGCGTGCTGTAGAGGCGTCTCAGCGGTGAACCGTGCGTCAGCAGGGCAACCTTGGAGAGGTCGGACTGTTCCAGTTGCAGGACGCTCGCCAGAGCGAGTACCGACCCGTGGCTGTGCGCCGCTATCAACACGTACCTTCCTTCCCGAACCAGCATGCTGATACGGGACGCGAGTTCGGGCACGGCGCGCTCGGCGTAACACGGTGGGGCGAAGGGGTGAGCGGCACGCGGCCAGAACATCCCGAGGTCCCAGAGCGTACCGATATAGCGACGGAAAGTTGTCGTACGGTAGGCGAACAGCCCTCCGAAGAACAGGCCGAGAAAAAGCACCGCCATCAGGTAGCTCCCCAATTGGGTGCCCGCGCTGACGAAATCGGACGGCAGGCTGACCAGGCCCTCCACGGCGACACTGGGTTGCAACTCGTCCAGGGCTAGAGCGGTGAAACCCAGGCTCAGCGCGACGAGGCAGCAGTAGACCAGTCCGAGCGGGCACAGTCGTTCCGTGAATTGCGCCCGGGCGATGGCGTCGCGCACTTGTGCCCGCCGTCGGGCCGTCTCCGCATCTGCGTCAGGAAAGTCGTACGCGACGATGTCGTCCGCTGTCCGCCGTCGGTTCCTCCGCGTGAACAGCACCATCACCGCACCCGCGACCGCTGCGCCGATGACCGACACGAAGAAACCGAACATCGTCCATTTGTACGGCAGAACAGGGCTGGTGGGCAGCACGTCGGGGGTGGGCAGGTCGCGGTCGAGGTAGTCCGATACGCGGTAATTGAATTCGGTGGCGAAACTGATCGCCAGTCCCACCGCCAGACACGCGAACAGCGGCGCACCCGACCATCGCAGCCTCCTGAGGCTGCCGTCCCGGCCCACCAGGGCGGCGATCCCGAGCAGCACGAGCAGGACGCCCTGCGTCCCGAACAGCAGGACGACCGCGACGTCGTGGCCGGGCAGTCCGTTTTCGGCGGGCCACCCGCCGCTGTCGAACGCGACCCGCCCGATGACGGCGATCGTCACCACCACGGCGGTCGACCGCAGCGCATGGACCATCCCATCGACCACGGAGGTGCCGGCTGCGGCGTCGATGACCGAAGGTACGCACACCAGTACGACAGTGACGACGAGGGTGAGCGCGGCGCCAACGGTGAGCAGAACGTCGAGGTGACTCGGTCCCCGCGCGGCCCACAACGTCGCAATCAAGCTGAGGTCGAGCACGGCGAGACCGGTCGCCACATGGATGGAGCGAAGTCGCACCACTCCCGGCGTGGCGTGGCGTGTCCCGATCGCCCCCAGTGCCGTGTCGGTCGGCTCAGCCGTCGGCGGGATGAAGTTGTCGTACCAGCTTGGGCACCGGGAGCCCACCAGCCACAACGCCCAGATCGCGGCGACGGGCACCAGCGACAACAGTGCGATGCGCAATCCGACCGGTTGACCACCGAGCCAGGACAGCCAGGTCCGGCCGCCGAGGCAACTACCCAGGGACATGCACTTGCAGGCGAGCAGGTCCAACGCCACGCCGACGAAGGACAGGACGTACAGGGCCGTGAGGCTCAGGCCGACCAGCCTGCAGCCCACCCAGACCACACTGCCGCTGACCTTCGCCCTCGGCCGCATCCATGCCGCCACGTTGCAGGCCATGAACGGCAACAGCAACACCAGCGACAGCGTCCTCGCGGCGGCCCCGCTGCGGAGATCGCTCCACCGGTACGTCTCCAAGACCACGCCGCAGGCGCCTCGGGAGTCACCGTAGCCTCTGCGGGGCCGGTAGAAGCCGCCCTTGCTGTCGCCGGCGACCCGCTGCACATGCGGCCGGTCCAGGATGTCATCCGCGTCGGCACCCATCACGCCGTGCACTCGCAACTCAACGACGTCACCGGGCGGGTGGCACTCAGCCTGTGCACGGCGCGGCGATGATTCCGGCATTCCTACCTCGCAGGCTGGGACAGGCCTCGGAGCGAAGCGCTGGCCAGCCGCGCATACCCGAACGGGCCTATTCCAGACGAGGGACCCCACCACCCTTCGTCCATGCCGACAACGTGGGGGTCGTGCAGGGGTGTGTGTCTGGGAGATCGGCCCCTCGTGGTCCATCCAGACGTCGACGGCGTCGGAGCGTGGGTGAAGTGCCATTCCGCTGCCGCCAGCGCACTCGCTGTTTCTGATCAGCTCAATGCTGCCAACCGCATCCGCGTCGTCGAGAAAGGGGCGGAAAGGCAAAGAAGCCAGGGCGGCTCGCGACGCCACGAACAACCATTACGAAGCGCGGGCGAAACGTTGCTGGACAGTTTCGTGGCCAAACCCACGACAATCGCGGCTCCACCTGTCGCAAGCAGGCGCTGCCACTCCTCGAAGGCATCAAACAGATCTGGCATGTCGGATCGGCCGACCCGGGGAGGTGCCGGTTCAACAGGCTCGGCCAGGACATCGAGGGTGCTGGGCCCGCAATGAGCTGTACGGGCGTTGGCCTCAGCGGGGTGCGCCCCTGACTCGTCGCCGATTCACTCTCGGACAGGTGTTGCGGATGGCAATCATTGAGCCGTCATGTCGTCTTTCGAGGTTGTCATCCCGGCCATCCCGGCGGCGGCGTCCACGAGGGTCGGCAGCCGGACCTGGTTGGTGTGTACCGTGCGGCAGTGACACGAAGCGAACGACTCGCGGACCAGCTGGACCGGCACTGGCACAAGAATCTGCGGCCGCGGTTGCAGGGCCTTACGGATGAGGAGTACTTCTGGGAGCCGGTGCGCGGCTGCTGGAGCATCCGCCCACGTGGCACGTCGTCAGCATCGATGTCGGTAGGTTCGGGGGACTGGACGATGGACGTCGCGTCCCCTGCTCCGGTGCCGGCACCGGTGACCACGATTGCCTGGCGGCTGGGGCACATCATCGTCTCCTGCCTGGGCTATCGGGTCGGGTGGCACTTCGGCGGCCAGGACGTCGACTCGCAGACGTTTCCCTATGCGGGGACCGCTGCGGAGGCGCTGAAACAGCTCGACGAGATGTACGGCAGATGGAACGCGGGGGTCCGCCAACTCTCGGACCGTGACGTGGAGAACCCGCCCAGGAACGGTCCCGAGCGGTTTCCCCTGGAGGGCATCGTCCTGCACGTCAACAGGGAGCTGATCCACCACGGTGCCGAGATTTCCCTGCTGCGCGACCTCTACCGCTGGCAGGATTGAAGGCGCCGTTCGGACGTGGGTTGTTCGAGGGTCAGATCAGGGCCGCTGCGAGAGCGCGGAACGCGTCGGCGGGGAACGTCGTGGCGTCGCCTCCGTTGAGCACCTGGATCGCCACCTCGTCCGCGCCGGCCTGGTAGTGCTTCTCCAGCCCAGCAGCCACCTTCTCGACGGTGCCCCAGGGGATCAGGGCGTCGATGAGGCGGTCGCTGCCGCCGCCGGCGAAGTCCTCGTCGGTCCAGCCGAATCGCCGCAGGTTGTTGGTGTAGTTCGGCAGCGCGAGGTAGAGGCTCGTGTACTGCCGGGCGGTGGCGCGCGCGGTCGTGGCGTCTGCGTCCAGGACCACCGCGACCTCGGGGGCGAGCAGCCGGTCGGGGCCGATTGCCGCCCGGGCCTCGACGGTGTGCTCGGCCGGGACGAAGTACGGGTGTGCCCCGGCGGAACGGTCGCGGGCGAGGTCGAGCATCCGCGGGCCCAGTGCGGCCAGGATGCGCCGCTCGGGCGGAACTCCGGCCGCGTCGAGGCCGTCCAGGTAGTTCACCATTCTTGAGTACGGCTTGCGATAGTCGGTGCCGCTGCCCTCCACCAGCACCGCGTGGCTGGCGCCGAGACCGAGCAGGAATCGGCCGGGGTGCGCCAGCTGCGCGTCCTGGACGAACGCTGCCACCTCGGGAGGCGACGAGTGCCAGATGCTCACGATGCCGGACGCGACCCCGATGGTCGTCGTGCCGTCCAGGATCTCCCGGAAGCGCGGGGCGACGTTCTCGCCGAAGCCGCCGGAGAACCAGATCCGTGAATAGCCGAGTTCCTCCAACTCGGTCGCGGCATCGACGGCAGCGCCGCGACTCTCGCTGGTCAGAAAGAACGGTTGCCACACGCTGACGAGTCGTTGTGCCATACCGGAACCCTACGACCCTACGACCCTTCGGCCGCTGACGGCACCGTCGCCGCGTGCTCAGACGATGCGACGTAGCGCCGTCTCCACCGCGTCGACGAGCGGATCACCCTCGGTCCGGGGGTGCCGGGCGAGACCGAACTCGACATCCGGCAGGATGGGCAGGGCACTCGCATCGCGGCAGATCATCCCCGGTTCGAGGTTCGCGGGCATGAGCGCCGCGACGCCGAGTCCGGCTCGTACCGCGGCCAGCACCCCGACCAGGCTGTTGCTCTCGAAGGCCACCCGCCAACGCCGGTCGGCGCGTTCCAGTGTGTCCAGCACGGACGTACGCCAGGAGCACGGGTTGGAGAACAGCACCACCGGCAGTGGATCGGCGGCCACGTCCACACCCGGACCGGTCGCCCAGACCAGCGGGGCGCGCACCGTCCAGCGTGGCGGCCCGGGAATGTCCGGAACCGCGTCGAGCACGATGTGCACGCGGCCCGCGTCGTAGGCCTCCCGCATGGCGGCGTTGGAACAGCTGAGCACCTCCAGCGTCGCGCCGGGGTGTAGCCGGGCAAGGTCGGCGAGGGCCTGCGGGAGTTGGGACGCGGCGAGGTCTTCGAGCAACCCGACGCCGCAGTGGCCGGTGAGAGTGCCGCCGGTTTCGGCGAGGGCCTGGGCGGCGAGCGAGAGGATGCGTTCGGCGTACGGCAGGAGTTCTTCACCCGCCCGGGTCGGCGAGACACCGGACGACGACCGGTGCAGCAGCGGACGGCCGACGGTGCTCTCGAGCTTGCGTAACTGCTGGCTGAGACCGGGTTGGCTGTGCCCGAGGGCGGTCGCGGCGCGGCTGATGCTGCCCTCCCGCACGGCGGCGACGAACGACCGTAGCAGGGCGGTCTCCAGGTCCCTTGCCATAAGCATTCATTATGCCGCCCTGAACAAGATGGCGTCTTCTTATGGGGCGCCAAAGGAATTAGCGTCATCTGGGTGACCGGATACCGGCAGGTGCTCGCGGTGCCAGGCATGGCGCCGCTGCTGGGCGTCTCGCTGATCGCCCGGACCGCGATAACCGCCGACGTGATGGCGCTGACCCTCTTCGTCGTCCTCGGCCTGAAGTTGAACTACGCGGCGGCGGGTGGTGTGGCGGCGGCCCTGACCGCCGGCGTGGCGCTGGGCGGGCCGCTGCTCGGTCGCATGATCGACTCGCGGGGCCCGCGCCTCGTCCTGCTGGTGACCGTCACCGTGCAGGTCGTGTTCTGGCTGAGCGTGCCGGTCCTGCCGTACGGGCTCCTGCTGGTCGCCAGTTTCGTGGCGGGCCTGCTGATGGTGCCGGCCCAGGCGCTGACCAGGCAGGCGATTGCCGCGATGACGACGCCGCAGCAGCGTCGGGCCGTGTTCGCGCTGGAATCGGTGCAGGGCGAGCTGTCGTACATCGTGGGTCCTGCGGTGGTGATTCTCGGCGCGGCCACGGTGTCTCCCGAGGTGGTGGCGTGGGGGGTCGGCGCCGCCATCCTGGTCGGCGGCGTCGGCATCGCCGTGCTCAACCCGCCCCTGCACGCCGAGGACGAGGCGGACGCCGCCGCGGCGGAACGCCCCCCACGGAGGCAGTGGCTGAGCGGCACCATGATCGCCGCGTTGATCATGGCATTCGGGACGACGACACTGCTCAGTGGCGTCGACGTCGCCATCGTCGCCACACTGCGGGAGGCAGGTCAGGTGTCCTGGGCCGCCGTTGTCGTCGTGGTTTTCGGCGTGTCATCCGTCATCGGCGGCCTGATCTACGGCGCGCTGACCCGACCACTGCCCGTCTGGTTCCTGCTCGGCCTGCTCGGGCTCGTGACGATTCCGGCCGGGCTGGCCCACGACTGGCCCTGGCTGTGTGTGGCCGTCGTCGGTAGCGGGCTACTCACCGCGCCGACCCTTGCCAGGGTGGCCGACGCGGTGAGCCGGCTGGCGCCACCTGCTGTGCGGGGTGAGGTCATCGGTCTGCAGTCGTCGGCGCAGAGCGCTGGCTTCGCGCTCGGGTCCCCGCTCGTCGGCGTGGCGATTGACCTCTCCGCGCCGGCGGGCGGTTTCGCGGCGGCCGGGCTCGCTGGCTTCATCGCCGCGGTGACCGGGTACCTCCTGGCCCGCCGCTCGCCCGCGCGGACGGCGGTGCCGCAGCACGCCGGGCCGGCCGGTCTTAATTGTTGAGCGGGGCGAGGCCATGCTCGGACAACCCAGCCCGTAGGTCGTCACCAGCGGCGATCCAGCTCCCAGCGGTGTGTCGAGGGCGACTGCGGTGGCCGTCATCGGGCAGGATCGTCGCATGGTGAGCATCAGCCAGGAGTCCCATGACGAGACCGAGCAGCGGCTTCGGCGGGTCATCGTGGCTGCGGAACTGGTCATGTTCGATGGTGAGTGGTCGTTCTTCGAGGCGCCACTGAGTCAGCCACCGACCTTGACGGCCGACCTGCTGGCCGTCGTGCGCGACGAGGACCGGTGGTCCTGGCTGGCGCCGGGCGGCGCGACCGACGGTGAGCGCTTCGCGGTGTTCTCGTTCCACTTCCCGCCCGACGTGGACAACAGCGGGTTCGTCGGATGGCTGGCCACCGAGTTCAAACGCCGGCTGGGCACCGGCGTGTTCGTCATCTGTGGTCAGAACAGCGACCGCGGTGGCATCTACGACTACTGGGGCTGCCCGGCGCAGGTCCGCGCCGAGGCCCTACAGGTCCTCGACGAGCTGCGCGCCGTCCGGTAGGCAGAGCCGGCTGCGCGACCTACCGCTATGACATAGATGAGATTACATGTCTTGCGTGATCTCAGGTATGAAGGCCGAAGGCACGTCTCGGTGCTGATTCCTGAGAGGGAGCGACAGATGAAACCTGCCCCGCGCCGCCTACGAACGGGCGCAGTCGCGCTCGCTGCCTGCACACTCGGGCTGAGCCTCCTGTCGGTACCCGCAGCCGAGGCGTACTCGGTCGCCCCTGTCGCGCCACAATCGCAGCGGGCACCGGAAGCGAACCAGTTCTCGGCAGAGGGTGTGACCACGGTCGGTGAACTCCGTACCGTCGACAGCTCCCTGTCCTACGCCCCCGACGGCGGGACGCAGATCATCCAGCACCCGGGCGCCACCTACGTCAAGGTTCACTTCAGCTCACTGCGTTTGGCTGACGGCGACTACGTCACCGTGTCGAGCCGCGACGGCAAGGAGAGCTACCGGTACGACCGCCACCTGAACCGGGCGACCGGTTCGGACTACACCACCGACGGGCAGCCGGGTTTCTGGGCGATGTCGGTGGAGGGCGACACCGCCGTGGTGACACTGCACAGCAGCCGCGCCGCACGTGGCAGCGCCGCCACCATCGACCGGTTCTGGCGCGGATACGACCGAGTGGAGATCGCCGCGCGCAACTTCTCGACCCAGTCCGTGTGCAGCACCGACGCCCGCCGGGACGTGGTCTGCTATCAGAACAGCCACCCCACCGAGTACGCCCGCGGCAGAGCGGTAGCGCGGTTGCTGATCAGCGGCGGTGGAATGTGCACCACCTGGCGGGTCGGCAACACCAACCGGATGCTGACGAACAAGCACTGTTTCGAGACGCAGTCCGCCGTGAGCGGCAGCGAGATGCAGTTCAACTACCAGTGCGCCACGTGCGGCGGCGCGAATCCCGGTGCCGGCACCAAGGTCAGCGGTGCCACCCTCTACAGGGTGAGCAGCGGCGGCTCCAGCCAGTTGGACTACGCCCTGTTCTCGGTGAACAACTTCGCCGCCATCCAGGGATTCGGCACGCTGTACCTGGCGACTGCCGCCACCAGCAACGGCACCCGGATCTACATCCCCGGGCACGGCGACGGCAGCGCGAAGCGGCTCTCGATCTTCGAGGACACCCAGAACGGCGCGACCTGCGCCGTCCGCAACGCGAACTACAACACCTACAACATCAGTTACAGCTGTGACACCTCCGGCGGCAACTCGGGGTCACCCGTGCTGAACGCCAGCCACCGGGTGATCGCCCTGCACCACCTCGGCGGTTGTCCGTCGAACCAGGGCGCGAAGGCGCACCTCATCTACAACGAGATCGCCAGCCTGATCGACAACGGCTGAGACGGTGGGCCGCCGATGCGCACTGCGCTTCGGCGGCCCATCGGCGACCTCAATCTCGGCCACGGCGTCACGGGACGATGCCGTCGATCGCGGGCTTCGGTTGACCGCGTTTCCACTGGCAACCAAGCCTCAGCAATGCGGTCAGCCCGGGGATGGCAGGGTCACGCGGAGTTGCGCCACTTGCGGCCGTTGCGGCCGATGAGCCGGTCGGCGTCGGTCGGGCCCCAGGAGGCGGCCTCGTAGGTGGGGATCGGCGAGTGGTCCTTCTCCCAGTTGTCGATGATCGGGTCGACGATCCGCCAGCACTGCTGCACCTCGTCGCTGCGGATGAACAGCGACGCGTCACCGATCAGCGCGTCCAGGAGCAGACGCTCGTACGCCTCCGGGGACTCCTCGACGAACGTCTGGTCGTAGGAGAACTCCATCGTGGCGGTGCGGACCCGGAAGGAGTGACCCGGCACCTTGGCACCGAAGCGCAGCGAGATGCCCTCGTTCGGCTGGATCCGCAGGATCAGTGCGTCAGCATCGAGGCCGGTGAGCTGGTCGGTCGGGATCGGCAGGTGCGGCGGGCGCTGGAACTGAAGGGCCACCTCGGTGAGCCGGGCCGGCAGGCGCTTTCCGGTGCGGACGTAGAACGGCACCCCGGCCCAGCGCCAGTTGTCCACGTTGAGCCGCATGGCCGCGTAGGTCTCGGTCCGCGACAGGGGATCGACGCCGGGCTCCTCGCGGTAGCCGGCCATCAGGTCTTCGCGGGTACCGCCCCGGGTGTACTGTCCCCGGACCGCGGCCTCGGCGATGTCCCGGTCGGTGGGGAGCCGGATCGCCTGCAACAGCTTCACCTTCTCGTTGCGCAGGCCCTCGGCCTCGAAGGAGGCCGGTGGCTCCATCAGTGCCAGCGCGAGCACCTGGAGCACGTGGTTCTGCACGATGTCCCGCATCGCGCCCGCGTCCTCGTAGAAGCCGCCGCGGCTGCCGACGCCAAGGGTCTCGGCGACGGTGATCTGTACGTGGTCGACCCAGGAGCGATCCCAGATGGGCTGGAAGATCGAGTTCGCGAAGCGCAGCGCCAGCACGTTCTGGACGGTGTCCTTGCCCAGATAGTGATCGATGCGGAAGACCTGGTTCTCGTCGAACGCGCTGTGCACGACGCCGTCGAGCTCGCGGGCCGTCACGAGGTCGCGCCCGTATGGCTTCTCGATGACCAGGCGGGAGAAGGAGCCTTCGCGGGGTTGGTTGAGCCCGACACCGGCCAGTCCGTTGATCACCGGCTCGAAGGCCCCGGCGGGCGTGGACAGGTAGAAGAGCCGGTTGCCGGACGTGCCCCGCTGTGCGTCCAGCTCGTCGAGGGTCTCCACGAGCCGCTTGTAGGTCTCCGGGTCGTCGTAGCCGCCGGCCACGTACCGCACGCTGCCCTGGAGTTGGCGTTTGCTGGCGAGGGTGCGTTCGCCGAGGGCGCTGTCGGCGAACTGCTCGTTGGTCATCGGCGTGCGCGCGACGCCGACCAGCGCGAACTGGTCCGGAAGCCGCTCGTGTCGCGCCAGGCTCTCGACTGCGGGCAGCAGCTTGCGCCGGGTCAGGTCACCGGAGGCGCCGAAGATCACCAGCGTGGCTGGCGGGGCACTGCGCTCCTGAATGAGCTGGGATGCGTTGTCCATGGTCTTCGTTCCTCCGGGCACAAGGGGTCTGGGGTTGGGGGTGCTGTGCTGTCATGCCAGGAATTGTGCGGCTATGGCGGTAGTGTCCGGGGTTCACGAGGCGTGGCCCGTTCGTCGCGGAACTTGAGCGTCACATGGCCGGTCGGCGGGAGCGGCATCGACGCCGCTGGCCGTGCAATGACCCAACTGGCGATCATCGGCAGCCTGGGGTGGCAGAGCAACCACTCGAGCGTGGGCCCCGGAGCACGGCGTCGCCACAAGGGTTCCACCGGCCCACCGTACCCGGGACAAGAGCGCGTAGACGGGCGTGCCGGACTCGCGGCGGTCATCTGAAGCCGGTCGACCTGCCGCAGCTGTTCGCGTCTGCCGCCGTGCGCTCGCCTGGGCAGACACGACGACCACTCCTAGGATGCCCCTGTGAGTAGCGACTTTGGCTTCTGGAAGCGCGGCGCGGGTGATCCTGCCGACATCTTCGACAGGCTCGCCGAGGGTGACACCAGCGACCTGGCGCCAGACCCCGGTGTGCAGCGGTTCCGCGACGCGCTGCTTGCTCGCTGGGCAGACATCGAGGACGTACTGGAGCCCTCGACGTTCGACCTGGAGGACAGTCCGGACGACGCACTGAAGTACGTGCTTCTGACGCTGTCGGTCCGCCAGCTCGACTATCTGCCAGCGATTCTGTCCATGGCGGAGGACAACGGTCTCGTCGGATTCAGCGGCGTGGCCGGAGAGCCCATCTAGCCCGATCGCGGTGGCGACTGCTTCCGCTCCGAATTCGGGACCGTACCGCTTCGGAGACCGGAATGCCATGAGGCGAGCCGCTTCACTGCACAGCGGTGGCCGGGGGATGGTCGAATGATTCGGGGCAGCGGAAGGTGTACAGGGAATAGCCGCGCCCAATCTGCACATCGACGACGTCCGGCGAGGCGGCCGGATCTTCCTCGGAAGGGCGCCAGCTGCAGTCCATACCGTCCCAGTCGCTTGAGCCCGCCGTGAAAATCAACGTCATCGTGGTGCCGCAGACCGCACAGTCCATCGGGTACGGATCGGTCAGCGACCAGTTCGCGTATCCGCCGACCTTCCATCCCGGTGCCAGCGACAGGTCGCTCTGATAGTGGGGACGGCTCTCGTCATCGTCGTCATCCCAGGCGTTGATTCGCTCGCGTAGGTCGTCGGGGAGCAGGTCGGCGTACTGGTACTCCCGGACCTGCTCGGGGTGCACCACGGACGGAATCGGCAGGTACATGTCGCTGATCACCGGTGGCTCGGGGCCGCTTCGCGGAGTGGACCGACGGTGGAACTGTCACGCCAGTGGAGGAAGACGCGAGGGCTGACAACTGTTGGCGTGTCGGTCGTCAGTAGTGCTCTCTAGTCGGCAAACTGTCTGGCCCGTGGCTTCGCGCTGGTCGAAGGTCGCGATGAGGAACGCCTTCGGGGTGCCAGTCCTGGATAGAAGCGCTGGCGGCGGTGCTGTTAAGGAGCATGCGGTGCGCTGAGACCGACCACTCCGCCGATTCTGGCGACGATGCCGTCTGCGGTGTTTGTCGCGCTGGCGGACACCGATGACGGGCTCTGGAGCCCGTCGCCCTGGTGGATTTCGATAGTGCCGTTGCCGGTCGTGTCGAGCAGGTGTGCGGCCAGACAGCCGACACTGTTGGCGTTCGCGATGTCCTCGTCGACGCCGATCGCCGGGGCGAACATCCGGGCGGTGCCCGTTCTCGCGGTCGGCGACAGCGCGTAGGCGAAGCAGCCGAGATAACCGAGGCGCCGACACTCGGTTGCCAGCCGATCGTGGTCGGGCTGTATGGACAGCAGCGTCCGGCGATCCCGTACGGGGACGAGGAGTCGTGGTGTGCCGGGTGAGGCGACCCGTACGTCGGCGGCGATGTCCGTTCGTCCCAGGCCGAGGGCGGCGATGATGCCACCGCCGGTCGCGTCAGCGCCGTCCGCCAGGGCGATGACGCCTTGGTCGAACCAGACCTCGATGCCGTCGTGGCGCCGGATGGCGGTTGTGGCGAAGGTGCGGCCTGCGGTGAACTGCCGGCCGCGGTGCTCGGTGACGCCGCTGCGCTGCAGCAGGACGGCCTGCGCCGCGATGATCCCGTGCCCGCAGTTGGTGAGTTCCCCGGCGCTGGTGAAGAACCGCACCCTGGGAACGTCCGCTGTGCTGGTGTCGACGAACACGGTGTGGGAGGTGCCGGCCCTCCGGGCGATCGCGTGCCGTTCGTCGTCGGTGAGCACGGCATCGTCGATCACGACTGTGGTGGGGCTGCCGCCTCCTCCGTGGCGGGTGCAGGCGTTCACCACGGCCACCGGTGGGCCGGCCATCAGGTGGCCGTGACGTCGGCGAAGCGGGAAGCGCCGGGCGTTCGGGTGCGCGCCATGACCAACCTCCGAAAGCTTCGGATTCAGAAGCACGGTAGCGACTCTGTTCGCGAAGCGCCAGGGTCGGCCTGGCGCGATTCAGGCCCTGTCGTCCGCGCTCAGGACTGAGGCCCAGGTGTCGGACCAGCGGACGAGCGGGCGCAGAGCCTGGTAGGCGCCGCGGCCGAGGTCGGTGAGCGCGTACGCCGCGTCCGGCTGCTGGGCGACGAGGTGGGCGTCGACCAGTTCGGTCAGCCGTTGCCGTAGGACGCTGGATGACATGTTGTCGCAGCGTTGCTGTAGCGCGCGGAAGCCGACCGGCCCGTGGTGCAACTCCCAGACGATGCGCAGGTTCCAGCGACGCCCGAACAGGTCGAGGGCGGCCATGAGAGGTCGTCCGGTACTCGATCCGCGTGCCGGCTGGCCCGGCCGGGGTGCCGTCATCGCCTGTGCCGCCCCTCTTGATGCTTCGATATCCGATACCGTACCGTCCGGAACGATGATTCGATTTCCGAAGCGATCGGGGTGGCTTCGTGAGGCGATTACGCACCGCGCTGTGTGACAGGTTGGGCATCGATCTGCCGATCATTCAGGCCCCGGTGGGTTCTGCCGCCGTACCGGAACTGGTGGCGGCGGTGTCCGAGGCCGGCGGTCTCGGCATGCTGGCGTTGACGTGGCAGAGCCCCGATCAGGCACGGCAGAGCATCCGGCGTACGCGGGAGCTCACCACCCGACCGTTCGGCGCGAACCTGGTTCTCGACTTTCCGGTGGACGACCTGCTCACCGTGTGCCTGGAGGAGAGACTGCCGATCATCTCCACCTTCTGGGGCGACCCGTCGCCGGTGCACGGCCGAATCCAGCAGGCCGGCGCGCTGCACCTGCACACGATCGGTGACCTCGCCGAGGCCGTGCACGCCGTTACGACCGGCGTGGACGTCGTGGTGGCTCAAGGGTGGGAGGCAGGCGGTCACGTCCGTGGCGGCACGACCACCATGTCCCTGGTGCCGGCCGTCGTCGACGCGGTCGGGCCCGTACCGGTGGTGGCTGCGGGAGGAATCGCGGACGGGCGTGGTGTCGCTGCCGCCCTCGCGCTGGGCGCCCAGGCCGCCATGCTGGGCACCCGCTTCCTCGCCGCTGACGAAGCAGCCACCCACGAGGTGTACCGGCAGCACCTGATCGCGGCCACCGGAGCGGACACCGTGCACACCCTCTGCTTCGACGGCGGATGGCCGAACGCCCCGCATCGCGCACTGCGCAACACGACAGTGCGGCGTTGGCAGGCGGCCGGCTCGCCGCCGGCCCCACTGCGGCCCGGCGAGGGTGAGGTCGTCGCCGCTGACGCGTCCGGCCAGGAGCATCCTCGATACGAGGACCTGATGCCGCTGCCCGGGATGACCGGTGACCTGGCCGCCATGGCCCTGTACGCGGGCCAGTCCGTGAGCCTCGTCCACGACGTCTCGCCCGCTGCCCGCCTGCTCCGCGACATCGCCGGTCAGGCCGCTGCCACCATCGACCTGCTGCAGAGCCCGGCAACGTGATGCCCCTTCCGTCCGCGGTGTTGTTCGACGTCGACGGCGTGCTCGTCGACTCCTATCCGGCATACCGTCGGATCTGGAGCCGGTGGGCGACGCTGCGCCACCTCGACCCCGACCTCGTCTGGTCCCATACCCACGGCCGCCGGCCCGTCGACACCATCACGGTGGTGGCCCCGCACCTCGACGCTGACACCGAGTACCGGCTCGTCCGACAAATCATGGCGGCCGAAGGCGACGCCTTCCCCGTCTACCCCGACGCCGCCGCCGTGTTGAGCCTGCTCGACGGCCACCTGTGGGGTGTTGTCACGTCGGGCCGGACGCCGACCGTGATGCAGCGGCTGCGCGCGGGCGGGCTGCCGGATCCTCCCGTTCTGGTGGACAGCAGCCAGGTCCGGCGCGGCAAGCCAGGCCCCGAAGGCTATCTGCGCGCGGCGCACCTTCTCGAGACCCCTGCGGCGAACTGCCTCGTGGTCGAGGACGCTCCCGCCGGCATCGAAGCAGCCCGGGCTGCCGGCATGACGGTCATCGCCGTCCGCACCACACACCCTGTCCATGAACTGACCGCCGCACACCACTGTGTCGACACCCTCAGCGACACGGTCCCCCTCTTGACGGACTGGCTGAACAGGACTCGACCATGAATAGAGGTAACCGAGCAGTTCGATCTCGTGGTCACCGGCGGGGCCCGGGTGGCTACGTCGCGGCGATCCACGGTCTCGCCGGACATCTGACCAACTTCTGAGCGGAGGGCCGTCGAGTGGGGCGGTCAGGCCGATTGCCGCCGCCGGCCCCGTGACAGGAGCAGGCCGGTGGCGGCCAGGGCGACTCCGCCGGCGGCGGTGTATGCCGGGAGTTGAACGGGGACGCCGAGGTGGACGGTGATGCCGAGGATGCGGGACAGACCCCAGGGCAGCAGCGCGAGCTGGTCGTTCCACACCGTCAGCGCGCGTTCCAGGCCCACTGCCCAGACCACAGCGGACAGCACACCGAGGGGCACACCCGCGGCGGTGAGGGCCAGCCCGACGGCGCTTCGGCGGCGTAGGCCGTACCGGTCGCGCAGCACCACGGCGACGGCCACGAACAGCCAGCAGAACGCCGCGAACGCGACGGTGACGTACGCCGCGCGCAGACCCGGCGCGGTCCAGAGGGCAAACCAGTAACCGCCCGGTCCGCGCCCGGCCAGCGCCGCCAGCAGCAGTACGCTGCGCAGCAGTGCGACGCCGCCGACCACTGCCCACAGGTGGAACGGATCCCGCCGGCCGACGACGAGGCGTACGACGAGGGCGAACAGCGCCCACCCACCGAGGGTGACCAGCAGGTGCGCCGGCGCGGCGAACCAGGTCAACACGAGCCGGCTCGCCACCAGCACCACGGCCGGGACCAGCCACACCAAGACCCGGTCCGCCCGCGTCGTGGGCGTCGGCAGCGCGGCGACCCGCCACGGCCGGAGCGCGCCGAGCAGCAACCCGCGCGCGGCGGCTGCGCCGAATCCGCGCCGGTACAGGCCGAGCAGCACCAGCAGCAGGATCGACACGAGCATCGCCCGGGCCGCCCAGGCCATCGTCGGGTCACGGTCGGCGCGCTGCGCCCCGAGGTCGGCGGCGGTGAAGTTGTACGCGGGCAGGTCCAGGTCGGCGCCGTAGCGCTGCCGGTGCGCGTCGCGCGCGTCGTGGTATGCCGCCGCGGCCAGCCGCCAGTCGTGGCGGGCGGCCGGTGCGCCCGTGTCCAGCCACTGCGCGTGCCGCAGCACCATGGTTCGGTACGCGCTCAGCGTCTCGAACAGGTCGACCTGGTAGTCGAGAGTCGCGGTGAAGCGCCCACGCAGTTCGGCGTCCCGCCAGGTCGCCGGGTCGGTCGCGGCGACCAGGTCGCGCATGCGCCGGGCCAGCACGACGGCCTGCCTGCCCTCCTCGATCGCCTCGTCGACACGGCCGCCGGTCACCGCGTAGATGCTGTCCAACGCCGCGGAGTCGCCGGTCAGGATGTCCCACTCGAAGATCCACATCATGGGCGGCGGTTCCAACCCGAGCGCCCGCACCGACCGGTCGGCGTACGGACCGATGTAGAGGCCTGTGGTGACCGCCTGCCGGGACAGCGCCATGGCCTGCCCGATCGCGGCGACGGTGGCCGGATCACCGGAGAACGTGCGGTACGCCCAGTCCGCCGTGACCTGCGCCGGGTCGGCGTGCGGGTCCCAGGCCAGGCGGCCGACGGCGTACGTGTTGAGGTCGTAGAGCTGCCAGAACCCGGCACGCAGGTACAGCGACATGGGCCCGGCGCGCAGCGGCCCGCCGTCCTGGGTCCAGTTCCAGACACCCTCGACGTTCGGGTTGGCGGCGAGGAACGCGCGCAGCGCCTGGCGGTGCAGCGGACCGAGGTCGTTGGGCAGCGAGCCGAACGCCTCGAACTCGCGCCGGGCCTGGAACTCCACGATGCGGCGGTGCCCGCCGCCCAGCAGTGTGGTGTTCAGCGGTAGTTGGCTGTAGAAGTCGCCCAGGGTGTACTTGGTGGACACGATCAAATGCCTGTCGTCGAACCCGCCGAGGACCTGCGCGTACGACTCCGGGTTGGTGTGCAGGTCTCCGACGGCGCCGACGCCCACCGTCCACGTACGGAAGATGATGTCCTTCCCGGCGGGGCCGGCGGTGTCCAGCAGCGCCCGCAGCATCGCCCGCACGGACGCTTCGGTGGTGACCGCGAGCCGTGACGAGTAGTCCCAGCCGCTGCCGGCGTACACCTCGCCGCCCTCGCCGACGCGGACCATGAGGCCGTCGACGAACGGCATGCTCTCGAACAGTTCGGCCAGACCGGCCTGGTAGACCGCCCACAGCCGGCGGTCGGCCGTGTCGAGGCCGCCGACGGTCCGCGTCAGGTACGCCTCCAGCGGGGGCGACACCGCGAGCATGTCGGTCAGCAGGAAGACCCGCACGCCCATGTCCTCGGCGTACCGGAAGACGGGGCCGAACGCCGCTACCATCGCCCGTGCGCGGTCGACGTGCGGGTCTCCGGGCGGGTAGACCGCGCGCCCGTCGCCGACCTTCGCGAACGTGACGTACTCCAGGAAGCCGGGCACGACGATTCCGTTGAATCCCTGCGCCACCGAGTGGTCGACGAACTGCCGGAACTGGGCGTCGATGCGGGCCACCGCGCCGGCGTCCACCCACGGCGCGCCGGGCAGCACCGCCGACCCGACCACGTCGGTGTTCAGGCCGTAGTCGTCGCCGGCGGCGAAGACGGCCGGGTCGGGCTCGCGTCCCACCGACCCCGCGTCGGTCAGCCGCAGGCCGAGCCGGGGGACGACCACCCGACCCGCGTCCGCCGCGGGAAGCACCTCGGCGCCGGAACGGATCCGGTCGGCCAGCCGGTACATCCCGGCCGCCACGCCCGCAACGTCGCCGCCCTGGACGGCCAACTCGGCGCCGCGCACGTCGAGCCGGTACGACTCAGGCGTACCGCTGAGGGTGGCCTGTATGCCGGCCCGCAGCGTGGTCACCGCCGACAGGTCCGGGGCCGCGCTACGCGCCGTGCCGGTGCCCGGCGCGGACCTGGCCGGGTTCGACGCGGCCGGGACGAGCGCCGGCCGGGGCAGGCCGCGGAAGACCACCGCGTCGGCGACGGCGCCAGCAGCCTTCCTCACGCGCGGCTCGTCGGGTACGACGAGGGACGCCAACGGCGGGACCGGGGCGGGCGTCCGCGCCGGCGCGGCGACAGCGTCCTCGCGCGGCACGGCGGCGGGGGAGTGGCTCAGCCCCAGCGTGTCACCGATAGCCCAGGCCGTGGCCGCGCCGAGCGCCACCAGAACCACCGCAGCGACAAGCAGCGGGTACGGCCTACGGGACCGGGCAATGTGAGCCACGTTCGCATGGTAAGGCCCCGCTGGCCTCCGTCCTCCGATGCGGGTAAGCGGCAATCAAGATGTGAGTCATCGACCGACGAGCTACTTGTCGGCTTGCCCGGCCCCGGCACGCCAACGCCGGAACCTGCCTGGAACCATCGGAGTCGTGACGACCTTCCGCCTGCTGGCACAGACGAGTCGTTCCGCGCGATTCGCTGAGGTCACCGTCGAGGTCGCAGCGTCGGACCGTTCCGAGGTCGAGGTGACCGCCGCCGCGATCGACGAACACCGGCGGGAGGCCGAGCTGGGCGCCCGGTGGGCTCTGCAGAAATCTCCCACAGAGGTACGGGTAACTGTGACCGGCGTTGTCACCACCGACGTCGACACCGGCCTGGGCGACGTTTACGAGGCCACCGCCCGCGCCGTGTGGCAGGCGCTGAGTATCGAGCACCCGGTGCCGTACGTGGGCTTCAGCGATCCCGAGATGGTCGCGTCGTGGCTGAAGAGTTCGGTGGGCCGACGGCTCGACGCCGTGACCGAGGCACGGTACTGGTCCGAGGGGCGGCGTGAACCGGACGCCGAAAGCCTGCTGCATGCCTGGCTGTTCTTCGAAGGCGGGATGCCGGTCAATCTGCACGGCCGCGGCGACCAACTCCTGCTCGCGAAGGAGAAGCCGTACCGATCCACCGACATGGACGAGTGCGGCGAGATCAGGGTGGGCCCGGCGCGGCACCCGGACGTGCTGTCCGGGTTCATCGGCGCCCGGCTCACCGATGGCGCCGTGATCCTCGGCCACGACGGCGACACGGTCTCCGCTGGAGTCGTGTTGCGGTTCGAGAAGGGCGACCTCGTCATCGGCACGCTCGGCGACGAGTGGGTTCTTGCCGTCGGCTCGGTGCCGTCTGCCGCCGCTCACTACTGGGCTGTGCAGCCCTTCGTGTACGGCGGCCGAGGGTAGCGGGCTCTTTATCTCCCGGGCCACGGGAACGCTGTCGCGATGGTGGCGGGCCTGCCTCCATGGCGATCATCGGCATCTATCGCTACGATCCGATGTCGAGAGATCACTGAGCGTGGATATGTGCTGTCCGCAAGCCCTGGACGCTGGCAACCCGGCGCCGCTTCGACAGTGGTGCCGGCCTGAGGATCACGCCGTCTCGACGAAGGGAATCCGGATGACGGAGAGCGCGCAGACGACCCAGAGCCGTACCGTTCCGCCCGCGCGACCGTACCCGTTCAGTGTGCCCGACCGCCTCGTCGTCGATCCTACCTATGGCGAGCTGCGCGAGAACGAGCCGATGACCCGGGTGAAGTGCCCCTACGGCGAGGAGGCGTGGCTCGCCACCCGGTACGAGGACGTCCGTCTGGTCCTCGGCGACGTGCGGTTCGGCCGCGCCCCGGCCGTCGAGCGCGACGAGCCCAGGCTCACCCCGCGCCAGCAGTACAGCGGCATGCTGACCATGGACCCGCCCGATCACACCCGGCTGCGCCGGTTGGTGGCGAAGGCGTTCACGGCACGTCGGGTGGAGGCGCTGCGTCCCCGAACCCAGGAGATCGCCGACACACTGGTCGACGACCTGGTCCGGCTCGGCCCTCCGGCCGACCTGGTGGAGCACGTCGCCACGCCGCTGCCGATCCAGGTGATCTGCGAGCTGCTCGGGGTTCCGTACGCCGACCGCGACCGCTTCCACACCTGGTCCGAGGCGATCGTGTCGACCACCTCCCTGCCAGAGGAAACGGTCCAGGAGTACCTGAACAATCTCTGGGGCTACATCGGTGGTCTGGTCGCCGAGCGCCGCCGCGACCCGGGGATCGACGACCTGCTCGGCGCGTTGGTGCGGGCCCGCGACGAGAATCAGGATCGGCTCAGCGAGACCGAGCTGGTGGAGCTGGCCGGAGGGCTGCTGGCGGCCGGCCACGAGACCACGGTGACCCAGATCCCCAACTTCATCTACGTCCTGCTGCACAACCCGGACCAGCTCGCTCGCCTGCGGGCCGACCCGTCGCTCGTGCCGGCCGCGGTCGAGGAACTGTTGCGGTACGTGCCGCTGGGCGTCGGATCCTCCTTCGCCCGGTACGCCAAGGAGGACGTCGAGGTCGGCGGGGTGCTGGTCCGGGCCGGTGAGCCGGTTCTGGGCTCGCTGTCGTCGGCGAACCGGGACGGTACCGTCTTCGCCGACCCGGACCGGTTGAACTTCGACCGTGAGCAGAACCCGCACCTGGGCTTCGGGCACGGCGTACACCACTGCGTCGGCGCGCAACTGGCCCGCATGGAGTTGCAGGTCGCCGTCGCCACCATCGTCACTCGGCTGCCCGGCTTGCGGCTCGCCGTACCGGAGGCCGAGCTGGAGTGGAAGCGGGGCATGTTGGTGCGGGGCCTGCTCGGCATGCCGGTGGCCTGGTGAGTGCCACCTGGCGGATCGGGGTCGACCCGCGCCGCTGCATCGGCACGAGCATCTGCGCCGGCACCGCGCCCGAGCACTTCCGCCTGGTCGACGGCCTGTCCGCGCCGCTGACCGACGTCGTCGCCCCGGACGAGGTCGTCATCGACGCCGCCGACTCGTGCCCGGTGGAGGCGATCACCGTCCGCGACGCCAGCGACGACCGGCTGATCGCGCCGCAGGACTAATCCGAGATCGATCCCGGCCGTCCGCGCCAACGGCGCTGGGCAGCTGCGGAAGTCTGGCAGATCAGCGACGAGGCGGTCGTTCCGCCGCAGCCGACGCCGATCGAGAGCGGGAGGGGCCGAGGCGCCGCTGCGCCCCGGCCCTCTCTCAGGTCACCCGCAGCGTTGGCCGTTGAGGGTGAAGGCGGTCGGTGCCGGGTTGGTGCCGCTCCACGTGCCGTTGAAGCCGATGCCGGTCGACGCGCCGGGGGCGAGTTTGCCGTTCCAGCTCATGCTGTCCGCGGTGACGCTCGTTCCGTTCTGCTTCCAGGTGGCCGACCAGCCCTGGTCGACCTTCTGGCCGGCGGTCGGGAAGTCGAAGGCGAGTTTCCAGCCGTCGATCGCGGTGGTGCCGGTGTTCTTGATCGTCACGCTCGCGGTGAAGCCGCCGGGCCAACTATTGGCCGTGTAGGCGACCGTGCAGCCGCCGGTCGGCGCGGTGGGCGCGGTCCGCACGCTCAGGCCGGGCGAGGCCGCCGAGACGTTGCCCGCCGCGTCACGGGCGGTCACCACGAAGGTGTACGGGGTGTCCGGCGTCAACCCGGTCACGGTGTACGTGGTGCCGGTGGCGCTGCCCACCTTCACGGTGCCGGCGGCGTCGACCCGGTGCACGTCGTACCCGGCGACGGCGGTGTCGTCGGTGGACGGTGCCCAGGTCAGCGCGACGCTGTCACTGGTGATCGTGCCCGCGGTCGGCTTACCCGGGACGGTCGGCGCCTGGGTGTCGCCCGGCGTGGTGCCGCGCGGCAGCACCAGGTGGGTGATCGAGTTGGCCGGGAAGGTGGTCGTGAGGCCGCCGGCGGTCACCGGCTGATCGGCCTCCCGGACGACACCGGCGAGGTTGGCCCCGCTGTAGCGGTAGACCTGGGCGGTGCTGGCGGACGCGCCGGTGAGCGCGACCGAACTGGTCAGGTCGTCACCGGTCTTGTTGACCACGACCATTGTGAGCGCCCTGTCGGCGCTTCGCTCGGCCGCGTACACCGCCAGTTTGCCCTGGTCGGCGCTGGTGGCCCGGACGGAGGTCTCGCCGAACGCGCCGCCGTTGCCGTCGTAGTTGCGGTAGATGCGGAAGGCGTTGGCCACCGGCTGGTCGGTCGTCGGAGCGGTCCAGAGGGTCGCCAGGTCGAGCCCTTCGCGGCCGAAGATGCCGAGGACGTCGGCCTGGGCGAGAGCGCCGTTGAGCGACCCGTAGCCGCCCCAGTTGTATTCGGTCATCGCGATCTTTGTGCCCGGGTAGTGCTGGTCGACCAGCTCGCGCAGGCGCGGGATGTACCGGACCGGCTGGTTGATCCAGCTCTCGTCCACGTACGTCGGGTCCCAGAGTTGGCGGGTCGAGCGCAGTCGCAGCGCCTGGGTGGCGGCGTCGCCGGCTGCGTCGCCGAGCACGCCGGACTGCTGCGGGTAGAGGTGGACGTCGAAGTAGTCGAGGATGCGCGTGCCGTGCTGCTGCTCGTACTCGCGCATCCGGTCGAGGTACCAGGGGCCGAGGTCCTGGCCGCCGTGCGCGGCCTTGTCCGGCGGGTTCGACCAGCAGCCGGTGCGCGAGCAGGTGTCCTGGTCCAGGCCCGAGAAGAAGATCGAGTTCAGGCCCCAGCCGACGGGACCGAGCGTCTTCGCGCCGGGGTCGGCGGCCTTGATCGCGGCGGCGTACTCGTAGGTGCGGTCGCGGAGCTCGTCGTAGCCCAGTCCGGTCGGGCGGACGTCGCGGTGGGTGGAGTGCCAAAGGTCCGGCTCGTTGTCCAGGTTGTAGAACTGGACTCCGCCGTCGGCGGCGGCGCCGAACTGTCCCTTGAGGTGGTTGACGAAGTCGGTGGCGTACTCCGGACCGACGGCGATGCTGGTGTCCGCCGGATCGTTGCCGGTGACCAGCGACCCGTCCGGCTTCTTGCCGTTGCCGCAGTCCGGCGCCCACTGGTCGGTGGACTCCTGCGGGCCGTACTTGGCGACGCTGAAGCCACATGCCCGTGACCGGTCCTTGGCGATCCAGCCGAGCATCGGCATCGTCATGACAGTGGCGGCGCCGGTGGCCTTGTTCTGCCGCACGAACCGGTCGGACTCCGAGCCCGCCGGGAGGTCTTCCGGGCTCGGGTTGTCGTTGGGGATGTTCTCGAAGTACCAGTCCGCCGCGCGGTTGGTGGTGTCGGCACGGAAGTTGTAGCGGGTGGTGGCGTTGCCGCCGTACCGGTGCACCGGAAGCCGCAGATCGCGGGCGAGGGCTTCGTCGGCGAAGTTCATGCCGTAGATGTACGGACTGATCTGGTGCCGGGCGGCGGTGGTGTCCACGGCCAGCGCCGGGCCGGCTACGGCCAGGGCGGGCTCCGGTAAGACCAGACCGCCGAGGGCCGTGGCGAGCACGACCGGGAGGAGAGCGGTGGTGGGACGCACGAGCATTCCTTTCGGATAGAAGCTCGACGATGGGAGCGCTTCCACAGGATTGCGCTTACCTGGCTCCGAGTCAACGGCGCCCGACTCTTGCTGCTACGTCTCCAAAGTTCAGTACGGGCCAGGTCGAGCCTTCACATCCTGCCGGCTCTGGGGACCTTGAACTGTGGGGCGACAGGGGTTGCTCACACCGTTAGGGAGATGTCTACCTTGGATCGGAACGCGGAAGAGGCAGTATCCGGCACCACAGACGCAGGCTCGCTTCTTCAGAGCGGTCGGCCGAGTGGTGGCAGCCGCCTGAGTGCCAGGAGTCTGCTCGCTGTGACCCACGGGATTCTGGCCGGCGTCGGCGGGGTCTATCTAGCTACGGTCAGCCTGCCAGTAACGCTGATCGCCGCGGTGTCGGCGGTGCTGCTCGCCAGCCTGATCGTGATCGCGTACCGGTAGGAGGGTGATGCGCGAGATCGGAATGGGCCAGCGCCGGCCGGCCGCCCGGAAAGCTGGGACGAAACTCTTCACGGTTCGCAAGCCTCGCAGACCTAACTCCCATGGGGAGTCATCGACGACAGAGGGGAAGGTCGCACGTGGCTCGAGCGGACGAGGGCTCGGTCGAGGCGCAACCATCGCCACATGCCGACGAACCTGTGGCTGTGGCAGGCGACTACGACCTGTTCTTCGAGAGCGCCTATCCATCTCTCCTGCGAGCGGCCCTCTTCGCCGGGGCTACCACGGAGGAGGCAGAAGACTTTGTGGGTGAGGTCATGGCTTACCTGTTTAGTCAATGGGGAACCGTGACCAACCCCTGGGCGTACTCAACCAAGGCGGTCTTGAACAGACTTCGCAAGATCAAGAAGCGGGAGAAAGAGCGCCTGGACCGCACGACTCGTGGTGGCCACGTCACCCCGACAGGCGTCAACGATGTGACCCTGACCGATTGGGAGGAAAAGGAGTGGGTGATCCAACACCTGGCCCGCCTCCCGCTGCATCAACGCGCGGTCATGGCGTACAACTTCGACGGTCTGAGCACGGATGAGATTGCTGCCAAGCTGGGCAAGAACCATGCCAACGTCCGCAAGCTCCTCCAACTTGCCAGGGAACGGCTCCGACTCGAGTTGGCCATGGAGCAAGAGCGCGATCGGAAGATCACCCCGCAGGACGACGGCGGCCAGAGAGAGGAGACCCGGTGACCGACGAAAGCCACCTGGAGCCGGTCGAGCCGCAGGCCGAGAGTCTTGATGAGCTGGCTCGGGAGGTTCGTAACCTCGCCGACGAGATTGTGGCCTCCCGCCTGCGGGACGGAGAACTTGTCAGGCGACGAGAGAGCATCAAGCAGGCTGCCGCGGGGAGGGTTGCCAGCCTGCCACAAGACCAACGCTCGGCCAGTCTTGGTGTCGGGCGGGGCCTTACGGCGAGTATGCCAATCCAACAGAACATTGGTGTCCCGGCGGACCTACCCGGGGAGGCGGCGCGGCGGGACGCCGAATCCATCCGAGCGCATGCCCGCCAAGAGGCAGATGAGCACCGGAAGGAGGCGCACCAACAAGCCGCTGCGACCGTCGCGAAAGCCCGCCTTGAAGCACAGCACATCGTAGATCGAGCCCGAGAGGAGGCAACCAGGGCTCCTCGGCGGCGGACGGAGGCAAGGCCCTACCGAGCATCGTCGAGCCTCGTGGGCGCCGTGAAGTGGTGGGCGATTGTGGTGGCGGCACTCACCGTGGCACTGTGCCTAAGTGGAAACGTGCTGGCCATCGTACTGAAGGGTGACCCGCTTCCTCTGAGTGTCAACCTGGTCGCCATCAGCACTGTCAGCTGTGCGCTAGTCCTTACCGTCGTCGCCGAGATACAAGAGCGACTTGACGACCGGATCAGCGCCCTGACCGAATTTCTCGTGGCGCGACTCAACGAGATTGAGACACACACCGGTGACCGGAATACCGGCTTCGTGGAGGGCTACCTGATGTGGCAGGGCCAGGAGGCAAAAGTCGTTCCGATCCGTTCACGACAAGCAGATCGTTCGCGCCCTGCTCCGTAGGGCCGTCGGCTGGCTCACCCGACGAGATCCTGCCGTCGGATACGGCTCCGCGTGCTGGTTGGGGGAGCCACATGCGAGTGTTGGGGTGGCGTGGGCTGGTTGTTCGCGTCAGCCGTTACGGCCCAGTCTGGTCGGGGCGGCGGTCGGCATTGCCCTGCCCGGCCTGCGGCGCGTCGCCGCCGGATCCTCGCGTCGGACAGCGAGGAGATACCCATGACGCGGCCGGGGATTGCGGGCCGATCTCATCGAACGATTCGGGACCATCGACCTGGCAGCGCCTGGTGTCGGCAAGCTCACCGCCGTAGGTCTGCGCTCCGCCCGCGAGGTCACGCACCAATGCCTCCAGCCTCCCCATGGCGACGGGCGACCGTTTCGTCTACTGCGCCGACGTGCACGGGCTGAACTTACTTTCCCTCAAGGACGAGGCGCGGCGGCCCTGCGTTGTAGCCGGCAGGGTCGACAAGTCACGTGTCACCTATCAACGTGTCGTCATCGCGAATGCCTTACGTGCATTAAGTGCTTCTCTGAGTTTCTGCCCGGCGTGAGGGTTGTCGCCGCGCGCCGAGTCACGCCGTGCCTAGTGTCAGGAATTCATCGGTCGCCCCGTGGCTGTAGTCGATGGCCTGGCGGTTGCCTCGTGCCCGTAAGGTGAGACCAGTGTTTTCCTCGAAGGTTGGAGGAAGTCGTTGGCGAGCTGGCTGTCATCCGTCCCCGGCGGACTGATCTCGGGCGCCGCCGTCGGCCTGATCTTTGGCGTTCTCTTCGAGGATCCTCTCAAGAAATTGCTTTGGTGGGGCGTGCGGCGGCTTCGGCAATTGATCACCAGGTCCGCTGTGCCGCTGGCCCTGGGCCGAGAGTTCCGCCTCGGTCCATTGCATGCTCCCTGCGTCATCCTTGAGGGCGACGGGACGCACGTCCTCGAGCCGGAGCGCGTCAGCGTGTTGGTCAACCCGGTCGACGTCCAACTACCTGAGGAGATGGCGCGTTGGAGAGCCGAGATAGCTGCCGAGCAAGAGCGCCGCAGAAGCAATGGCGAAGAGTCGGCCTGGAATGGGGCGATGTACGCCGTCGAGGATCTGGTCATCTCTCGCGTCGGGCCTCATGAGCAACCGGATGTAACTTTGATCTTGAAGCACTCCGACTACTACACCTTCCTCGCGACTCAACGCCTCGACCGTAGACTCGTCGGCGGCGCAACACCGAGAAGCCTTTACGTCGACGGGCGGCAACCGGGGCAGATCCCTGACTTCATGCGCTCGAGCTTCGGAATGAACGTCGCAGTCGTTACCGCGGACAACTGGCTCGTCGTGTCACGTCGAAGCGCGCGGACGGCGACCGGCCAGGACATGTGGGCGCCATCGGTCAACGAGTCGCTGTCCCCGGACAAGGATTCCGTCGAAGGAAGACCTCCGGACCTCTTCAGCGCTGCTCGTCGCGGCATGCGGGAAGAAATCAACGTCGAAGATGATCAGTACGAACTCCGCCTACTGGCCTTTCATCTCGCTACGTCTCTTTCGCAGTGGGGCGTCATGTTCCTCGCCCGCCTCAGCGCGATGTCTCGTGCGGACTTCGAGGCCCACGTATCCAGAGGTGTCGGGGACGGCTGGGAGCATCGGGCGATTGACTATGTACCGTTGAAGCCCGATGTGACGCTTCGCTATCTGCTGCGATCTGACAGACGGAACAATTGGACGCCAGCCGGGCCTGCCTTGTACTACCTGACCCTGGTCAACACATACGGCCGGCGGCAGGTCGACGCCGCACTCGGTCGCGTTCTGCGTGACGTGTCATAGTCCGTGTCGATGCAAGACACGTCTTGGAGGCCAGCCGCGCATTCGTGTGGCGCAGGGCCCTGCCCGAGTTCGGCCGAACCACAGGCTCGGGCTGAATCGCACCGTGCTGTGCTGGCGTTGACACGTACCCCGATAGCTGAAACTCGAATCCCAGCGACATCGCGCTGAACAGGCCCCATGCCCACTCTCTCTTCGGAGCGCCCGAGGTGTCAATACGGGCTGCTTCCCGCACGCACTGACCGGCTACTCGCCGACGGCCGATCCTGGTACATGCGATGGGTAAGGGCCACCTCACCACGCTCGACATCCCGACCAGACTGAGCCGGCTCCTTGTGGCTGACGACATCGCATGCGATCGCCGAACACAGCGTCACAGCGCGCACGCGCCGTGCGCGACGATGGGCGGGCAGGGCGACACCCGTACGCTGGGGTGGTGATCGACTTTCGTGCGGCGGTGGAAGCACGCGACAGCGATGCCCTTGAGGCGGCCCTGGCCGACAACGTGGTGTTTCGCAGCCCGGTGGCGTTCAAGCCCTATCCGGGCAAGGCAATCACCGCAGCGATCCTGCGGGGTGTGCTGCGGGTCTTCGAGGACTTCCGGTATGTCCGTGAGCTGAGCGGCGAGGGTGGCCGCGACCACGCGCTGGTTTTCGAGGCGCGGATAGGCGACGTGGCCATCGAGGGTTGTGACTTCCTGCACCTGGACGACAGCGGCTTGATCGATGACTTCACGGTCATGGTTCGTCCGCTGTCCGCCGCGCAGGCCCTGGCCGCTGCGATGGCCGCTCAATTCGAGCAGATCCAACGCGAGGCCGCCGCAGGTTAGCTGCAACGGTCGCCCGCACCGGTCATTGGCCTCCTACTCCCGGGCCATGAACTGGACGATCAGGGGCCTACAGGCCGCCCCAGTCTCCCGGCGCCTCGACGAGTTTGCAGCGGAGCGCGTCGCGGATCAGCGAGGCGTCCCCGAACGAGCTGCTGAGATCCCAGTACTCGTGGCTGAGTGCGTCGTCTGGCGCGAGGCGGCCGATCAGGTCGGCGATGTCGTTGAGCTCGAAGTAGTTTGCCGCCGCGATGAACGCGACGATCTGCTCGGCGGTGCAGGCATCCAGCGGCCAAGCGGCACCGTTCGCCATAGCTCCGTTGTGGAACCACATCAGGTAGGACAGGTGCACCAGGCCAGCCGGGCCTTCCGGCGCCACTGCCCACGGTTCCATGTCGATGGCTCGGTCGACGATCGCCCCGACACGGTCGCGGTCGAGGTATTCACCTGCGCCCCAGCGCCAGTCCAGGCTGTGCACCCAGCGGTAGTCCGCGTCGGGCGCACGCAGGATCTCCAGGCCACGGGCGCGGGGCAGGACGTTCGTGCCGGATTCGACCAGGTGAAGATCCCGACCGCCGCCGCGCCGCTCGACCCGGCAGTGGTCGGGGTCGCTGACCCACACCATGACGCCGGTGTGCTCGAAGACCGGTTTGGTCTCGGGGTCTACTGCGAAGTAGGTGACGTCGAGATCGGCAGGATCGATGACTCGCTGCCGTTCGCGGGCCTTGTACAACCGCAGTCTGATCACGCCTCCAGTGTGCAGGCCGTCCGCCCTGTGCCGCGTCACGGTCGAGCGGACGGCCCTTCGGATCACACTTCGTCGATCAGGGGCCTTGTCTACCTGGTACCGCATCTCATGAACTGACGCAGTGCGTCGAGTGTCGGCGGGGCGAGCACGTCCGGATGTGCGGGGTCGGTCAGGTCGTGAGCCACGCCGGGCAGCACGATTCGGCCGGGCCCGCTGGTGTGCGCCCGTTCCAGTGCCACTGCCAGCGACGTGGTCGTGCGGCACGGCACCTGCGGGTCGATGGTTCCGCAGGTGAGCAGGGCAGGAGTTCCAGGGGGCAGCTGGTAGGCGACCGAGGCGGGGTCGACGGCGTCTATGGATTCCACGAAGCGCCGGCTGGGTCCGCCGAGCGCGCGGAAGAGGTCGGCGAGCGCGGGCGGCATCGCGGTGGTGTCGAGCGGACGGTGGGCGCGGAGATCGGCAACGGCCCGGTCGACGGCACGCCCGATGGTGAGTTGGTCCGACCGGGTCATCTGGCCGGCGGCGACGGCGGCGGCGAGTTGGTCGTGCAGCTGCTGGGCGAGCACGTCGAGGAACCGCCTTGCCAGGGGCTGCAACAGACCGACCCCGGCCGTACGGGGTTCGGCGGTGACCGCGACCCGCAGTGCCGTCAGCGCGCCCTCGCTGTGACCGATGAGGCGTACCGCTCGCCGGTTGACCTCGGGCTGGCCGGCGAGAAGCCGGTACGCGGCATCGGCTTGGCGGACGAACGCGGGATAGTCGATCGTCTCGGGTCTTCCGGCGTAGGCGCCCAACCCGGTCCGGCCCGTGCCGTACTTGTCGAAGCGCAGGCTGATGATGCCGTCGCGCGCCAACGTGTTGGCGAGTTTGGCCAGGGTGTGCGGGGTGAGCGCGGGCGGCTGGTCGCCGTTGCGGTCGGTGGGACCGCTGCCGGGCAGCAACAACACGGCCGGCATCTTCTGCCCCCGGCGGTGGGCGGGGACGTGCAGGGTGCCGTACGTGACGGTGCCGTCCACTGTGAAGGTGACCTCGTGGTCCGCGGCCGGCGCGGCTGGCATGGCCTGCGCGGCGGTGGCGGGAAGGGCGCTGGCGACGATGCTCCCGACCAGGACGGTGCCGACCGCGACCCCGCGTGCGATCCGGGCGAGCGCTTTCATCGCGGGACCGCCTGCTCGATCAGGGCGACCGTGGCGGCCGGGTCGACGACCTCCACGACCAGGCGGGCGTACTGTTCGTCGGCGAGTTCGATGACGACGGCCCGCGAACCGTCACGAATGTTCCAGAAGACGGACTCACCGTCCTGGTGGAAGGTGCCGGCCGTGATCACACCGGGCACATTCGTCCCCGGTGCCCGCAAGCCCTTGGGTTCGGCGGCGATACCCGGGTCGGCGGTGGCTCCGCGGACGTTTGCCAACGGGATGACGAGACGGCTCTTGAGCGACCACAACCTGTCCATACCTTCGATCTGCACGACGAGATCGTCGCCGTCGATGAGGACGTTGGCCATGACACAGGTCCTTTCGTCAGCCCGGCAGCGCCGGCCGCAGGGCGTGGTGGGGCATCGGCGCGTGCGGCGCCGGGCGGGGTTGGTCGCGGAGGTTGGGTTACGAAGGGTCGGTCGACCCCATGGCGGCACGGGCTCGCAGCCGTTCGCCCAGCAGCGTGTTCAACGCGGTCGAGGGAAGGCCGCCGGCGAGGGGCCCCGGCGCCCGGTGCAGGGCCTGGTCGAGTTCCTGCCACGCCTTGGACACCAGGGCCGCCACCTCGACGTCGCTGGGGGCGCGCTCGACCGCGGCGAGCAGCAGCAGGTCGAGCGCGGGGTTGTCGGCGACGTTCGCGCCAGCGGCGAGTTGCTCGGTCAGCGGCGGTAGTCGGTGATCGAGGTGCCACCGTAGAGCGGCGAGATACAGACCTCGTTTGCTGCCGAAGGTTTTGTACAGACTGTTGCGGTGCACCCCCAGTTGGTGGACGAGATCGTCGACGGACACCCCGTCGTAGGCGCGACCGGCGAACAACTCCGCCGCCGCGGCCGTCACGGCTTCTTCGTCGAAACCCCTGGGGCGTCCCACGTCCCAAACACTAGTGATTGAGGAACGACCAGTCAAGAATGATCGTTCCTAAACTATGCGGAGGTGGTGAAGCTGATGAACGTGTCAGGGGGTCGTGTCTCGGCGGTGGGGCCGTCGTAGATCTCCCACGTGGTCCCACTGACCTGGGTCGCGACCGTCGACCAGAACGCTTCGACGCCGGGGTTGTAACGCTGAAAGCCGATCCACCACCGACCGGGGAACAGGGAGATCACGTGAACGGCGGCGGCGCGACCGACGCCGGTGCGGCGCAGCGCGCGGACAACGAAGAAGCTGGCGACCGACATCCCGCCCTCGGCCGGGGTCGTCATCACAAAGCCCGCTGTCCGACCGGCCGCCGTGATCAACCAGGCCCGGCTCTGCGGGTCGACGCCGGCGAGAAGCCGGTCGAGCGGTCGGTCGTTGAACGTGCCATCGTCGTTGGGGAGATGACCGTAGGCCTCCGACAGGTCATGTCGATACAGCTGACCAAGATTGCTCAGCAGCGCCCGGTGCGAGCGGTCGACCGGTGTCAGGTCGACAGGCGTCGATGGCGGACGAGGTGGCGTCGCGGCTTCCCAGGGCACTCGGGCAGCTTTCCATGACGATCAAGCCGTCCGACGCCGGCATCGCCGACGGCCAAGGCGAGCCCGGCCAGGACCCGGTCGGGGCCCTGGCCGGGACTATCGGTCAGTCGATTCGACCAGCGCGGCGGCGCCGGCTGAACAGCACGAGAACGCTGCCGAGAAGGGCCAGCATCGCCCCGACCGTCAGCGGCGCGGCGATGGTGTCACCGGTCACCGGCAGGCTCCGCGGGACGTAGCGGAATGCCAGCCCGTTGGAGGTTCCACCATCGGTGCTCACGACGACCGTGGTGGTACCGGCCGGGCAGGGCGGCGTACGGAAGGTCAACGAGCGACCGCCCGCCGCCACGGTGACCTGGGTGGCCGGGATGGTCTTTCCGCAGATGGTGACCACGGTCGCGCCCGGGACGAACCCGGAACCACCGACCGTCACTGTCGTGCCGCCACCGGTCGGCCCCTGCCCCGGGCTGACCGTGTCGATGCGCGGTGGGGCAGTCTCGTAGGTGAACCCGTCCGGTTCGGTGACGTCGTCACCAGGCAGCTGTACGGTCACGTCCACCGGGCCGGCCAGGCCGGGTGGGGTGACGACGGTCAGCGAGGTGCCGTTCGGGTTGACGACGAGGTTGGTACCGGGCGTATTGCCGAAGGTGACGCCGGTGGCACCGGTGAGGCCGGTACCGGTGATCGTCACCGTCGTACCACCGGTGGTCGGGCCGGTGTTCGGCACGATCGAGGTGATCGTCGGCGCTACGTACGTGAATGGTGGCGCGGTGGCGGTGCCCGCGGGGAACACCAGTCGCACGTCCGCGGGCCCGGCCGTGTTCGGCGGGGTCACGACGGTGATCGTGGTGCCGGCCGGGTTGACGGTGAACCCGGTGCCGGGCACCCCGTCGAAGGTCACTCCGGTCGTCCCGGTGAAGCCGGTCCCGGTGATGGTGACAGTGGTGCCACCCGAGGTCGGTCCGGTCGTCGGCGTCAGCCCGGTCACGGTGGCGCCGCTGCCGTCAGGGAGGTAGGTGTAGTCCAGCGGTGCGGCCGTACCGCCGCCGGTGCTCACCACGACCACCGCCGGACCGACCGCGCCAGGCGGGGTGACCGCCGTCAGCGACGTGCCGTTCGGGTTGACAGTGACGTTGGTTGCCGGCGCGCCGTCGAAGGTGACGGTCGTGTCACCTGGGACGAAGCCGGTGCCGGTGATCGTCACCGTCTGACCGCCCGACTGCGGGCCCGCGTTGGGCGTGATCGACGTGGTGGTCGGCGGTGCCGCGACGTAGGTGAAACCGTTCGGTGCGGTCGCGTTCGCGCCCGGGATGAGCACTGTCACGTCCACCGGTCCCACCTGCCCGGGAGGTGTGACCACGGTCAGCGAGGTGCCGCTCGGGTCCACGACAAGATTGGTGCCCGGCGTGTCGCCGAAGGTGACGCCGGTGGCGCCGGTGAGGCCGGTGCCGGTGATCGTCACCGTCGTGCCGCCGGTGGTCGGGCCGGTGTTCGGCACGATCGAGGTGATCGTCGGCGCGACGTACGTGAATGGTGGTGCGGTTACCCGGCCGGCCGGGAAGACGAGCTCGACCAGGGCCGGTCCCTCCGGGTTCGGCGGGGTCACCACGGTGATGGTGGTGCCGGCCGGGTTGACAGTGAACCCTGTGCCGGGCAGCCCGTCGAAGTCCACGCCGGCTGCACCGGTGAAGCCGGTGCCGGTGATCGTCACCGTCGTGCCACCGACGGTCGGCCCGGAGGTGGGCGTGAGACCGGTGATGACGGCCGCGCTGCCGTCGGGCAGGTACGTGTAGCCCAGCGGCGGCGCGGTGCCGTTCACCGTGCTGACCACTACCGACGCGGGGCCGATCGCACCGGGCGGGGTGACCGCCGTCAGAGAGGCACCGCCTGGTGCCACCGTCACACCGGTTGCCGGCACGCCGTCGAAGGTGACGGTGGTGCCGCCCGGAATGAAGCCCGCGCCGGTGATCGTCACGCTCTGGCCGCCGGACTGCGGGCCCTCGTCGGGCGTGATCGTCGCGGTCGTGGGTGCCGCCGGCGGACGCTCGCAGGTGGCCTCGGACACGATCACGGTTCCGACGGGGATGGTTGTCGGGACACCGAGGACGGTGCCCGACAGAGTGAGGGTGGCCCGCACGGTGATCGCGGTGGCACCGGTGGCGGTGGTCGTCTCGACGCGGGTCAGTGACGCGTTCAGGCTCGCCCCTACCAGCCCCGGCACGACCACGGCCGCGCTACCGACGACGGCGGGCGCGTTCGCGGTCAGGGTCACCGCCGAGCCGAACAGCTCCAGCCCGACGAGCGTGGTGTCCGCGCTGGTCGCGCCGACCTGCGGGCACGTCGCCGTGGCGGTGACCTCGGTGGCGTCCAGCACGTCGACACCGAGCACGGTCAGGTTGAGGCCGTTGACGCTGGCGGATGCCGACGACGTGCCCGCCGCCCGGGTGGCGGTGACCTCCTCGACGGTGCCGCTGGCGGTCACCCCGAGCGCTCCGGGTATCGAGACGGCCAGCAGCGTCTCGGTGTCGGTACCACCGGCGGCCGGCGCGGTGGCCGTGCCGACGACGGCGTCGGCGGTGATCACGGCGACGCCGCCCACCTCGGCGGACAGGTCGACGACGACACCGCGGGCGGTCGCGTCGCCGGGTGCTGCCCGTGCCGGCGTTCCCAACCCCAGCGTCGCCACGCCGGCGACCAGCGTCGCCGTGGAAGCACTGGTGATTCTTCGTAGGACAAGCCTCACCGATTTCCCCCGTTCAGTTTGAGTGACGTGCCTGCGCGGAGTGGCAGCACCCGTCAACGACTGAACGAGGACAAAGCGGACAAGTTATGGCATATCGGAAGCAGTTAACCCTGCTCCGGTGTGCTCAGGGACGTACCCGGATGACGGTTTTGCCCTTGCGGCGCTGGGTCGGGTTGAGCGCGGGGATGGCGTCGTCGAGGGTCGCTACTGTGCCGATGTGGGTGCGAAGGCGTCCGTCTCGCACCCGCTCGACGATCTCCACCAGCTGACTCGGAACGGATTCGACGACGAAGTCGACCGCCAGGCCGTCGACAGGGCGGGCCTCAACAGGTCCGACCACCGACACCAGTGTCCCGCCCGGCCGGATGATGCTCGCCGAGCGCCTTTGGATGTCACCGCCGATGACGTCGAACACCAGGTCCACCCCGCCGATGTCGTCGAGATCCTCGTGGCCGAGGTCGAGGAATTCGTTCGCGCCGAAGTCGAGCGCCGCCTGGCGGTCGGCCGCCCGACCGGTGCCGATGACGTAGGCGCCGAACTCCCGGGCCAGCTGCGTCACCACCGACCCGACGGCGCCGGCGGCGCCGTGTGCGAGGACGGTCTGCCCAGCCCGGAGACGACCGTGGTGGAGCAGGCCCTGCCACGCGGTCAGGCCGGAGATCGGCAGACTCGCACCCACCGTGAAATCGACGTTTCCCGGCAGCGGCGCGAGGTTGCGTGCCTCCACGGCCGCGTACTCAGCCAGCGTTCCATCGCGGTGCCAGTCCGTGATCCCGAACACCCGCTGCCCGAGCGAGAGACCCGTCGTGCCGTAGCCGAGGGAGGAGACCACGCCGGTGAACTCGTGACCGATGATCGCTGGGGCTCGATCGTGACCGGAGCGGTCGACCCATGTCGAAGGCCACTCCCACTCGGCGGGGACGAAGCCCGACGCGTGGACTTCGACGACGACGTCGTTGATCGCCGGCGTCGGTTCGGGCCGCTCCGTGAGGTTGATTCCGGCTGCCTCCGCGGCTTGATCCATTGCGACGATCGCCTTCATGGGTGCCTCCGTGCATCTCGTGTTCGTCGGCGCTGTGCCTCGGTTTTTTGGGCTTGCCAGCCCACTGATGGCACTCAACACGACGCAAATATGGGCTGTCAAGCCCAATCCGGGTATCGTGTGTGTCATGGAAGCCACAACGGAAGTTCGGGCGCCGCAGAAGCTCACGGACAAGGGGCAGGCGACTCGAGCCCGCATCCTCGAGCACGCCGCGGAGCTCATCTACACCAAGGGCGTCCACGCAACGAACAACGAGCAGCTCCGCCGTGCGGCAGGCATCAGCGGATCACAGCTCAACCACTACTTCCCGACCAAGGAGAGCCTCGTCCTCGCGGTCATCGAGTGGCAGGCCCAGCGCGTCCTCACCTTCCATCGCAGCGAGCGGTTCACCCACTTCGAAAGCCTCGACTCCCTTCGGGAGTGGGCGGATTTCTACATCGCCTACGAACGCTCCTACCAGGAAGGCTGCAGCCTCGGCTCGCTCGCCAGCGAGATCATCAAGACCGACCTCGACGTTCACGCGGAACTCGCGAACGCGTTCGAGCAATGGAGGAACATCTTCCGAGACGGCCTCGCACGGATGCAGAGGCTCGGCCGCATCAGCGGAGAGGCGGATCCCACCCGCCTGGCCTACCTTCTGCTCTCCGCCTTCCAGGGCGGCATGCTCCTCGCTCAGGTCGCCCGCGACATCACCCCGCTGAAAGAAGCCCTGCGGGCAGCCATCGACCACGTGCAGACATTCGTGACACCCCAGGCCGCCGACGCACCCGCCAGGTGACTGGACGCTGATGCGATGACCGGAGGGCGCAGGCAGCTCGGCGAAGCCGCCGAACGGGCGAAGAACCGGGTCGAACCTACGCGAGCAACCAGCCACCGCCGAAGGCTTCGCCCAGCAGATCCAGGACCACACCCACCAGCACGGGTGGCCTCGACCATGCGGGCCTGAGTGAACCGGGCCCTCACGGCCGGGCAGGCTCTGGATCTCCATCTTGTTGCGCTCGCCGACCGGCGGCGTACGCCGGGACCACCTGTGGATCACCGGCGTCGTCGTGGTCGGTCATGGTCTCCTGCCGGTGGGGTTCCTCGCGCAGGATCGCGGCGTGCAGCCACTCTTGGGGGATGGCGAACCCGTCGACGAGGTCGCGCATGTGCGGGCGTAGTTCCTTGAGTAGTCCGTTCACGACGCCGGTGATCGCCTTCGAGCGGGCCGGTGTAAGCCGGCCGTGCTCAAGGAACCAGCCCTTGTTGGTCTCGATGACACTGAGCGCGTACAGGTCGCAGACGCGGGAGAGCAGCGCCCGGACCGCCGGATCGGCGGTGCCGTCGACGCCGGCGACGAACGCCTCCAGGGTGACCCGGTCGATGTGCGCGGCGGCCACGCTCAGGACGTGGTCCTGAACGTCGTTGAAGATGTCGAAGGGCCGGTCCTTCTTCGTGGCCGCGCCGTTGCGCAGGCGGCGGACCGCGCCGTCGAGGAGGTGCCTCTCACGGTCCTCGAAGGTCTTGAGCTGCCAGCCGCGGTCGGTGACGGCGACCTCCTCGTCACGACCGGGCACGGCGCTGATCAGCCGTTCGATGAGCGAGCGCGCGGCGGTGCGTTCGAGCACCATCCCACGGACCTGCTCGGCGACGAAGGAGGCCCGCCCCCAGCCGTCCAGCGAGCCGAACTCGTCCCGGTAGCCGGTGAGCAGTCCCTTGGCCACCAGTTGCAGCAGCACCGTGTTGTCGCCCTCGAAGGTGGTGAAGACATCGGTGTCGGCCTTGAGGCTGGGCAGCCGGTTCTCGGCCAGGTAGCCCGCACCGCCGCAGGCTTCGCGGCACATCTGGATGGTGCGGGTCGCGTGCCAGGTCTGCGCTGCCTTGAGACCAGCGGCCCGGGACTCCAGCTCCCGTTGGCGGTGTTCGTCGACCGGCCCGTCGCCGCCCTGCACCTCGTTGAGCGCCACGACCAGCTCGGATTGGGCGAAGTGCAGCGCGTACGTGGTGGCCAGAGCGGGCAGCAGCTTGCGCTGGTGGGCCAGGTAGTCGTTGAGCAGCACCTCCCGGCCCGCGTCGGGCGTGCCGAACTGGCGGCGAATGTCGCCGTAGCGCACCGCGATGGTCAGCGCCGACTTCGTGGCCGCCGACGCGGCGCCACCCACACTGACCCGACCTCGGACCAGGGTGCCGAGCATGGTGAAGAAGCGCCGGGAGTCGTTCTCGATCGGGCTGGAGTACGCGCCGTCCGGCGCGACCTGGCCGTAACGGTCCAGCAGCATGTCCCGCGGCACCGTCACGTGGTCGAAGGTGAGCCGCCCGTTGTCCACGCCGAGCAGCCCGGCCTTGGGCCCGGCGTCGCCGATGCGCACGCCGGGCATCGGGTTGCCCTGCGCGTCGCGGATCGGCACCAACCACGCGTGTACGCCGTGCCGTCGCCCGTTGGTGATCAGCTGCGCGAAGACCACCGCCATCCGCCCGTCCCGGGCGGCGTTGCCGATGTAGTCCTTACGGGCCGCCTCGTGCGGGGTGTGCAGGTCGTAGGTCTGCGTCTGCGGGTCGTACGTGCAGGTGGTGCGCAGCTGCTGCACGTCGGAGCCGTGCCCGGTCTCGGTCATGGCAAAGCAGCCGAAGACAGTGCCGGAGATGATTTCCCGCAGATAGGCGTCGTGGTGCCGTCGGGTGCCGAGGGCCTGCACAGCCCCGCCGAACAGGCCCCACTGCACGCCCGCCTTGACCATCAGTGACAGGTCGACCTGCGCCAGCATCTCGCTGGCGATGATCGAGCCGCCGACGTCGGACCTGCCGCCGTACTCGGTGGGGAAGGCCGACGCCATACCCAGCTCGGCGGGGAGTTCGGTGAGCAACCGGGAGATTCGCTCCCGTGCCTGGTCACCGGTCTCGCCGTACACCGGGAGGAAACGCGCGTCGAGGTGCTTCCGGTGCGCGTTGCGGACTGCGGCCCACGGTCCGTCGAGCACGTGCCGCAGGCGAGCGAGGTCGATCTGGTCGGGCACGGTCCCCCCTCAGTTAGCGGACATATACGCACAGGTCGTACTCGATCAAGGATAGCCGCGCCGGGCCGGTCGAGTTCGGGCAGCGCGATCCCGCCGCGTCCGGCGTCGGGGGAGGCTCTCGCGAGGTTCGAGGCCAGCCCGGATCGGGCAAGGGCGGCGAGCGCGGCGCCGACGGGTCAGCGCTGACGGCCGATCCTGCTGCGCAACGCGCCGACGGGTCACGACCAAGCCGATCTGAGACGTCCTGCCAGCTTGCCGAGGTCCTGACGACCGGCGACCTTGGGCTGTACAGGCCCACCCTGCGGCCCAACACACACTGTTCCAACTGGCCCGACTCGGGAAGCCTCTAGCCGTAAGCCGAGCAGGGCTGCGGATACGTCGGCTTGGTACCGCCCCCAATATGGCCCTTCCTCCTTGACCATCGACGGCCAGTCGCCGGGGTCGAACCAGGACGGGACATCGCCGCGCCGCGATTCGCACTGCGACGGGTCGCCCAGCTACCAGCCTCCGAAGGCTTCGTCGGACTCAAGAAGGCGCTCTCCGGAGAGAATGTCGTCGGGTTGGAGTTGGTCGCCGCCGAAACCAGTCACGATGCCGTGAGACTCGCTGATCTCCACCACGACCAGGTTCACGTCCCGCTCTGGCCTGCCGTGTTCGCCGCATGCACTGTCGAAGCGGTCCCCGGGACGAGCCCAGTGCTGCGGGTGATACCCCGGCTCACCGTCCAGGCGCCAGCCTTCAGGGACGACCCGGACAGACTTGACGAAGAAGCTCAGACGCTCGGCACGCACAGGCAGCATGATGCACGACCGCCGGATGCATACCGCCGACGGGCATCGGTCACTGTCGAACTACCAGAAGGCACCCGATGAGTACCCGTCCACGCAGGGTTGGTGCCTGGGCCTCTTCGGGCCCCAACCCGAAGGCGAGAGCTCGCGGGAAACGGGGTCGCCGGATCGGCACCGACGGGGCATGATTCCCTTCGCACCGGATCCGGCGGATCTTCACTCCGTGCGGCGAGGTACGAGATGCCCAGCTCAGCTGGCCTGGCGACGTCTGGGCCGCGCCGCTCAGGAGAACACTGTGCACTGCACGAAATGTGGAGCCGAACTCGAACACCCCGGCCAAGGCCACCTGTGTCGGTCCTCGGCCCCTCCGCCCTCGGTCAGGACTGACGGTTGGGACATCGCGACCTGGTTCGTGATCGGGATCGCCCTCGTCTACGCCATAGCTGCGATCGCCGTAGCCGTTTTCGCAAGCTCGGGCGACCGGGGCAGTCCGCCGTCGTCGTCCAGCACGGCAGCGGCGCTCGGGTACCTCCTGGCCAGCCTGACCATGATCGCCGCCATCATCGGCCTGGTCGTCAGCGGGCTGATCTGGGGCCGCGGTACCCGTCAACTCGCTGAGGCGCACGGCTCCTCCGGCCGCTCGTACAGCCGTCACTGGGGCATACGCGTCTTCTCCACCTGCCTCTTCGTGAGCGCCGCCGTGGCCTGGCTGGCTTCCGACCGAACCGCCCCGGCCGTCCTGTTCAGCCAGGCAGCCCTGCGCACACTCGGAGCTGCCGCGCTGATCGGGGGCGTGCTGCACAGCCGGGCGCGGGTCCTGCGGCTGATCGCTGACGTTGACCGAATCGTCGCCGGACACTATCCGCCGGTCGCCGGGCAAGACCGAGCCTGGCCGTTGTCGCCCACTCCGACCAGCGACGACTGGAACGCCAGTCAGTGGGACCCCGACGTGTTGCGCGACATCGAATCCCGCCGCCAGCGCGACAGAACCTGAACTGGTCTCCGGATCGGCGTCGGTCGAGGCCATCCCGGCGCACGACTCCGGCGGTGCGTCGGTGATGCTGTGGGCGTGGAGTACGTGTCCAGAGTGCCGCGACCACCCCTGGACGGGCTGATCGACGACCTCTACTACCTGGAGGGTGCGCGGCCGTACGCCCGGCTGACGCTGCCGGCAAGCCCGGCGGCGTTCCTCATCGTCAATCTCGGGGCGCCGTTTCGCATCCGCGGCGGCGCCGACACCGAGATGACCGAGTACGCCGACGGCTGCGTGGTCACCACGCCCACCCGGGCGTTCGAGTTCGGCTACCCACTCCGGACGCGGTCCGTCGGCGTGCATTTCAAGCCGTGGGGGCTGGCGCCGTTCCTGCCGATGCCCGCAGCCGAGCTGTGTGACCGGCCGGTGGCGGTGGAGCAGGCGTGGGGTCGACCCGCCATCGCCGAGTTGCGAGATCGACTGGCCACAGCCGAGGGGCCGCACGAGATGCTGACGCTGCTCGAGGAGGAGCTGATGCGACGGCTGGCCGACGCGGCCGGTCTGGGGCTGGTCCGCCACACGAGCAGCGTCATCGCTGCGACCAGCGGGGCGGTGGCCATCGACGATCTGAGGGTTTCCGCCGGTGTCAGCAGCACCCACCTGGCGCAGCGGTTCAAGGAGCTCATCGGCGTCACGCCGAAGCGGCTGGCCCGCACCTACCGCTTCACCGCCACCGTGTTCTCGATCAATCCCGCCGAACCGATCGACTGGGCCGACCTCGCCAGTAGCGCGGGTTACTTCGACCAGGCTCACTTCGGCCACGAGTTCCGGGCCTTCACCGGGCTCACACCCACACGGTACGTCGAGGTCCGGCGGCGGTTCCTGCGCGAACACCCCGGTCACGTACTGGACGGCTGGCCGCTGCCGACCGATTGATTCCTTACAAGAGCGGCAGCCCACGAGCCCCTAACCTGAGGGGATCCAAGCAGAGGAGCGCCCGTGGGCGATGTAGTCATGTACGGCTCGGTGTCGGTGGACGGCTTCATCGCGGACGAGAACGACCAGCCCGGACCGCTGTTCGACTGGTTGCTCAGTGGCGACGTGCCGCTCGACGAGAGCGGCGTGTTGAAGGTGTCGCAGGCGTCCTACGACCACACCCGGCCGTACTGGGACCGGATCGGGACGACGATCGCCGGCCGCCACGTGTTCGACATGACAGACGGCTGGGACGGGAAGCCTCCGGGCGGGGTCGACCACGTGGTCGTCGTGACACACCGGCCGGCGCCCGAGGGTTGGGACCCCGAGTCGCCGTTCCACTTCGTCGACGGTGTCGAGGCGGCCGTGGCCAAGGCGCAGGAGTTGGCGGGTGACCGCCTCGTCGAGGTCGCCGCCGGCGACGTCGGTGGTCAGGTGCTTGCCGCAGGGCTGGTCGACGAGGTGCGCATGGACGTCGTACCCGTGGTGTTCGGGTCCGGCAAGCGTTACTTCGGGTCGGTCGACGCGCAGCACCTGTTGGAGGATCCCGACGTGGTGATTCAGGGCAACCGGGTGCTCCACCTGCGCTACCGGGTGCGCCGTTGATCGAACCGATCGGTGACACGGCGCTGCCCGGCGCGGCCGTCGACCTGTAGCCAGGCTGGGACCGACTACCCGGCTCGCCGGTCTGGAGCGCGTGAGCCGTACGCCGGACCGAACACCACCAGCAGCGCCAGGTCCTCGGTCACCTCGTCGAACCGGTGCTCCTCGCCGGCCGGCACGAAGATCACCGAACCCGGGCCCACCTCGGCTGCGCCGTCCGGGGTCACGATCCGGGCCCGCCCGGCGGTGACCACGTAGATCTCATCCTCGGTGTGCGGGCTCTGACCGTCGAGACCGCCCGCCGGGATGCAGTACGTGCCCACCGACAGGTCCGGCACCCTCAGGTGTTCGACCCAGTCGTTGGTGGCCCCGACAGGCGCGGTCCATCGACCCGCCCCTTCGATGATCTGCATTGCCGAACACTAAGGGAAGCCGTTTCCCCGCGCTGGCCGGTGGCGGCAGTCGCTCCGCCCGCCCCCACCGGCCGTGCCGTCACACCAGTCGGCGGCGCACCCACCAGAGCGACAGCAGGGACAGCACGACGGTCAACGCGATCAGGACGCCGAACTCCCGCCATTGCAGGTTCCAGAACTTCGAGCCCTGACATGGCGGGGGTGAGGGCGGGCTACGCGCCCTTCGCAGTCACCGAGGACGACTGACGCGCCTTGAGGAGCACCGGAGTGGCAGGCGAGCAGCGCGCTGGCTAGAGGCCGCGCAGGGCCTCGTGCAGGTCATCGCCATAGTTCCCCCAAAGGGACAGAGAGCCATCGGTGTTGATGCTCCCCATGTACCAGCTGTCGTCGGCCACATGAGCGAGGCACAGGCCGTCGAAGCCAAGTACGAGGTCCGGTGAGATCGGTGCGTTGCGCGATCCTTGCTGCAAAACTGTCGCTGGTCGGTCCGCTGGTAGTACGACGGCAGATGTGCTCCCAGACACACGACGTATGCGCCGCAAGGTCCAGCCGCGAGGGAGGGGTCGAGTCACGGCCTCATGATCGCACTCCGTGCGAAGGGGCAGGTTGGTCCTCAAGCACCGGCTTGCCGCGCGCTCGTCGGGGCAGGTCTGTGACGGCGGCTTCTCCTAAGCCTGGGCAATGGTTGACGCTGGCGATGGAATGGGGCCTCGTCGCCGATCCCCGCTGGCCGGTGGCGTGGTTGAAGGAGATCTCAGGCAGTCGGTTGGATCCGCAAGGGCGTTGTCGACGACGCGATCCGTGAAGGGCTGATCGCGGTTTGGGAGCGCGACTTGGAGCGCCTGGAACGCGATTCGCCGAGGCGATAAATAGCGCCGTCGGCTGGTACGGCACGGAGCTGGTCGGGGGTTCGCTGGCGCCCACTCCGTTGGAGTGTCTGCCGACACCCGCAGTGCCCCGACGCTGACTACCAATGCCCGGCGTGCCAACAGCTCAGAAGCCAAAGTCGTCTACTTTGATCCACTACGCCTCTGCCATTGATCAATACAACATCAAGTGTTGACGCTTACTCCTGCGGCGGGGGAGTGAGCCAGGCCAGGGGTTGTCCGTTGAGGGCGGCGTCGGCAAGGCGGTGGGCGCTGGCGGTTTTCAGGGCGGCTCGTGAGCTGTCGATCCAGCGCTGCACGTTGTCGATGCCTTGGTGGCGGTACTCGACGGCTTGGACGAGGCATTCCAGCTTGTCGGCGTCGCGAGCGACGACGGCTTCCAGTGTCTCGCCGGCTTCGTATTCGGCGACTGCGGCGGTGATGACGTCGGCGACGGCCGGTGCGCAGGTGGCGACCTGGTCGGCGGTGACGGTGGTGTTGGGTACGGCGGTGAGGTAGCGCTTGGCGATGTGGGGGATGTCGGTGATCCGGGTTTCCTGGGTGTCGTGCAGAACGCACAGCATCGACACTCGTGCCGGGTCCGCGCCCTCCATGGCGGCGAGCATCATTCCGATGAGCGCCGTTCGGAAAGAGTGCTCGGCGATGGACTCGGGTTGCTTGACGCCGGCGAACCACCAGCCGGTTCGAGCGGCGCGTTTGAGGACGCCGGCTTCGAAGATGAAGTTCATCGCTCCGGCGGCGTCATGGTCGTCGGTCATCTGCCCGTCCCTGTGCCGGTGAGTCCGTCCGCCCGCAGGCTGTAGACGATTGAGGTTAGTTCCTGCCGTGACTGCGCGGAGATCCGGTCACTGTCCAGGAGCGGGGCGCTGCGGTCGAGGAGTGTTCGAGTCGCGGCGGCGCCGCTCGCCGTGGAGGTTGGCGAGCAGAGCGGCGACTCGGACCTTGATGTCATCGCGGACCTGGCGGACGACGTCGAGGGGCTGGCCGGCCGGGTCGGTGAGGTTCCAGTCCTCGTAGCGTTTGCCGGGGAAGACGGGGCAGGCGTCGCCGCAGCCCATGGTGATGATGACGTCGCTGGCTTCGGCGGCGTCCCAGGTGAGCTTGGCGGGGGTCTGGTCGGTGATGTCGATGCCGACTTCCCGCATGGCTTCGACGGCGACCGGGTTGATCTGGTCGGCGGGCTCGCTGCCGGCGGAGCGGACCTCGACGGTGCCGCCGGCGAGATGGCGCAGCCATCCGGCGGCCATCTGGGAGCGGCCGGCGTTGTGGACGCAGACGAACAGGACGGTGGGCTTGCTGCTCATCGAGCTTCGGTCTCCCGGGTGAGGTGTGGGACGACGACGGCGTCGGCGGTGTCGGCGGCGTGGGGGTACCAGGCGGCGAGGGCGGCGATGGCGACCAGGCCGCCGACGAGTTGGGCGACGATGAAGCCGGGTACCGAGTAGGGGGCGATGCCGGCGAAGGTGTCGGTGAAGGCTCGGCCGATGGTGACGGCGGGGTTCGCGAACGACGTGGATGAGGTGAACCAGTAGGCCGCGCCGATGTAGGCGCCCACGGCGGCCGGGGCGGCGGTGGTGCGGCCGGTGCGGGCGAGGGCGAAGACCAGGACGACCAGTCCGGCGGTGGCGATCACCTCGGCCAGCCACAGGCTTCCCCCGGTCCGGTCGGTGCGGGACCAGGCGACGGCAGGCAGGTCGAACATCAGGTGAGCCAGGACCGTGCCGGTGATAGCTCCGCCCGTCTGTGCGGCGGTGTAGGCGGCGAGGTCTCGCCCGGTCAGGCCGGTGTCGGTGCGGCGGCCGAGCCACCAGTCGACGGCGGAGACGACCGGGTTGAAGTGCGCGCCGGACACCGGGCCGAAGGTCAGGATCAGCGCGCCAAGGGCCAGCGCGGTGGTGATCGCGTTTTCCAGGAGTTGGAGACCGACGTCGGTGCGGGAGAGCCGGGCGGCGGCGATCCCGGAGCCGACGACGGCGGTGACCAACAGGGCGGTGCCGGCGAACTCGGCCGAGGCCCGCCGGGACAGGCCGAGGCTCACGCGGTATTGCTGGCGGTCGGGGCGGCGGAAATGTCCAGGAGCGCGCCGAGCTGCCGGAACGCTTCCGGCTTCACCCGATACCAGACCCAGGTGCCGCGCCGCTCCGAGTCGACCAGGCCCGCCTCGCGCAGCACCCTGAGGTGGTGGGAGATGGTCGGCCCGGAAAGGTTGAACGCCGGGGTCAGGTCGCAGACGCACATCTCTGGCACAGAGGCGATCATCGACATCAGCCGCAGCCGGATCGGATCCCCGAGGGCCTTGAACAGCGGTGCGACCATCGCGGCCTGCTCGGCGTCCATGGGGCGGACCGCGAGCGGGGAGCAGCAGGCCACGGCGTTGAGGTCCACCACCGGCAGCTCTTGTTTCGACATGCCTCTACCTTGACAGATTTCAAAACAGGGTGCAACGTAGGTCTTGCTTCGATAAGCATCTAGACAAGGAGATGGCCGTGTCCCGTGTCCAGCTCGCCCTGCGCGTATCCGACCTCGAAGGCTCCGTAGCCTTCTACGCCAAGCTGTTCGGCGTCGAGCCGGCCAAGCGCCGCCCCGGCTACGCCAACTTCGCCATCGAGAACCCGCCACTCAAGCTCGTGCTCCTTGAGGGGGAGGCCGACGAGCCCACCGTCATGGACCACCTCGGCGTCGAGGTCGCCAGCACCGACGACGTCAACGCCGCCACCAAGCGCCTCACCGACTCCGGCCTGATCACCCTGGAGGAGAACAACACCGAGTGCTGCTACGCCCTCCAGGACAAGGTGTGGGTGCGCGGCCCTGGCAACGAGCCATGGGAGGTTTACACCGTCAAGGCCGACGCCGACACCCTCACCAAGACGACCGAGGGTGAGTGTCGCTGTGGCGAACCGACCGACGCCGAAAGGCAGCCGGCCACCAGTGGGGCCACGTCGAACTGCTGCTGATCGTGAGGCACTCGCGCGCCCGTCATTGATCCATAAGGCGGGCGCGCAATGCTGGGGCACCCGCCCTAAGTCCGCTTCAACTCTCCGATGTGCTGTCTTGGAGGTCCCGCAGGCAGCTGCGGCCGAAGGGTGACGCAGCCCACGCAGGACCACCGTCGGCGTGGGCGAATCGGTCTTCCGCCAAGCCGTGCCGTACAAGAGCAGACATGAGCGGCACGATTCCTACAGCCTTGTTCCTGTCAGACTGCTCGGACGATCGTCAGACTTGCGGGAGAGCAAGACTTCAATGGCTTCCTTGGCCTGGCGACTCAGGTCGAGTGCTGGTTCGGCCCGATGGTCGAGGATCTCGGCTTCCATGACGCTGTGCGCAAGCACGTTCGTCGGTCCACGGCGATCGTCGCTGTTTCCTCCGGTCCGAATCTCCTGGGTGGGCTGTTGTTCGCGGCAAAGGCCCCGACGGGCGCGTCGGTGAACCACTCGTCATCATCGAGGTCCCATACCAACCAGACATGCTGCAGGGTGAGGCCGACCAGTCCGGCGAGGCGTCGGGCGTGTGCGGCTGCGATGTTGCTACGGCCATTGAGCCATTGCGGCTGGTAGTCCTGGATGCCGTAGCGGAGCATGGGCTGAGTCTGCCACCCGGCGGAGGCTGCCTCTCGTGTCTGTGTGGCGGCTCCGGCTCGCCGCCATGAGTGCGTTGGCTGGGCAAAAGGACGCCGGCGGCGGTGATCTGCATGACGCTGCCGACGGGTGGCAACGACCACACGCCCATGCCCCCCAAACAGGACACATTGCGAAGCCTCAACCCCCGACGCGAGGTCCCTAACCACCCGAGCCTGTGGACAGACCGCCCATCTCACGCATGATCCACACGACTTCGCTGATGTGGGGGTATCCGGGACGGTTTGATACCGCGACTTCGCCGAAACGGAGTCGATCAAGGCGCACCGGTCGGCCTCGCCGGCCTGGACCAGGTCAAAACGTCGTCCTACTCGTGCACGCTGTCGTGCTGCGGGCCGAGCTGGCTGATATCGTACCCGTCGGGGTAGCTCTTGGTCTTGATTCCGTCGGCGAACAGCGCCGTCGTCCGTGGTGCGCCGAACCACCGCTGCGACCGCGCCCGCAGCTTCAGCCCCACGTGCAGGCCGGCCCGGACCGGCCACGGCGGCGTGTCGACGCGCATCGCCTGCCGCAGTGGCGCGTCGTACATGGCACTGACCAGCGCGTTTCCCAGCGGTCCGAGCATCCGGGGGATCCGGGGGATCCGGGTGAGCATCAGCATCCGGGTGGCCCGTTCGATCGCCGCCGCGTCGTCGTTGGGCTGGAGGTGAGCAGCGTCGTGCGCGGTGAACCAGGCTTCGAAATCCTCGTACGATCCGGGGATGTCAGTGATGCCCATCCGTCGGCCGAGCTCCCGGTAGAACAGGTGGGTGGCCTGCCTCTCGTGGCAACAGGGCGGGCGCCAGCCGTACTCCTGCAGCCACCGCGTCGGAACGACCACCAGGCAGCCGAGGACGTACAGGAAGTCGTCGTTGCCGATGTCGTACGGGCGGTGGATCTGGTTGACGCGCCGTAACGCGTCCCGCCCACGGGGCTGCTCGAAGCCGTTGAGCACCATTTCGTACATCAGCAGGCCGGTGTCGTCGATCCGCTTCTGGGTGCGATCGGTCAGCTCGCCGGTGGTGGTGTGCACCGCGGCGATGGCGGGGATGGAGAAGGACCTGTTGAAGGCGAGGTTGAGGCCGAGCTTCATGTCCCACGGGAACTCGTAGCGCAGCATGGTCTGGTAGATGTCCAGGTAGTCGCGCTCGGGGTCGAGGGCCCGGATCCGGTTCAGGTTGGCGTAACGGCCTTTCATCGGTGGGCATCTCCTGCCGTCGGGTACGGGAAAACCTTGATCGATCAGGCAGGAGTGACCGTCATCAGGTCGGCGAGCCCGGCGATGGTCAGGACGGGAGCCAGGAGTGGGCTGGCGACGAGGTGGATCCGCTCGACGTGGGGGAACAGAACGGCAAGACCCGCGCTGTCGAGGTATTCCAGTGCGGTCAGGTCGACCGTCAGCGGGCCCGGGGCGGCTTCCACGGCGCGGGTGAGGGCGTCGCCGAAGTCGGCGGCGTTGCTCATGTCGACCTCCCCGGTCGCGGTCAGTACGAGGGCGCCGTCGGGCTGCTGGTCGGTGGTGAGGGTCAGTGTGGTGCTCATGGGATCCTCGCCTGCATGTCGATGGTGGTGCCGGTGGCACTGGGCGTGACGGTGATGGCGTCCATCAGGGCCCGCATGAGGAGCAGGCCTCGTCCCCGGTGGTTGCCGGCTTCCGGCTGAGGTGGCTTCCAGTGCCCGCTGTCGGTGACGCTGAGGTGCAGGCCGTCGGCGGTGGCGGTGGCCCGTAGCCGGATCCGTCCGCCCGGGTTGTCGCGGTGTCCGTGCTCGATGGCGTTGGCGCAGGCTTCGCCGGCGGCCACCAGGACGTTGTAGGCGTTGGTGGGACTCAGCCCGCAGCGCTCGAGCCAGCTTCGCAGTGCGCTGCGCACGGGTGCGAGGCCGGTGCGTTCGGCGGCGAAGTCGAGTTCCAGCGGGCCGGGGTGACGGTAGAGCAGGACCGCGACGTCGTCGTCGTATCCCCCCGGCGGGCTGAGTTGATCCATGACGTCGGTGGCGAGCGTCTCGATCGGCTGGGCGCGTCCGTTCTGGATCACTGTGACGACGTGGCCGATGCCTGCGGTGAGCGGTTGGCGGCGGCGTTCGACGAGCCCGTCGGTGTAGAGCATCAGGGTGGCCCGTGCCGGCACACGTTCCTCGGCTTCGGGCCGCTCGGCGTTGCCTCGAACGCCGAGGGGGCGGGAGTGGCCCTGGTCGAGCAACCGGGTGACGCCGTCGGGTGAGGTGACGATGGCGGGAGGATGCCCGGCGCTGGCGTAACGCAGATGTCCGGTCGTCGGGTCGAGGACGCCGCAGAAGACCGTTGCGCAGAGGGCTCCGGGCAACTGAGCGGCGAAACGGTCGAGTGCGGTGAGCGTGCGCGACGGGCTGGAGTCCTGCAGCAGCAGGGCACGGCACGCGCTGCGGAGCTGGCCCATGACGGTGGCGGCGCGCAGTCCGTGACCGACGCAGTCGCCGACGACGATGCCGATCTGCCCGTCGACGAGCGCGATGGTGTCGTACCAGTCGCCGCCGACCTTCAACGGCCGGGTGGCGGGCGCGTACCGCGCGGCGAAACCGCTGGGCAGCTGCGCGGGACCGAGGATGGCCCGTTGCAACGCCAGGGCGGTCTCCCGCTGCTCATCGATGTGCTGCACCCGGCGCAGCCCTTGGCCGAGGTGGCCGGCCAGCAGGGCCAGCAGGGTCTCGTCCTGTTCGGTGACGGGGCGCCTCTCGCCGAGGTCGATCCACAGGGCCATCGTGCCGTGGGGATGTTCCACGGCGATTCCTACGCCCGTGGTGTGGTCCGCGACCGTGGTGAGCAGGGGCCGATCGCGCAGGTCGGTGAGCATCCGCCGGCGCTGGTCGGTGAGGGTGTCCCAGCGCTGGTGAGGATCGGTCGCGGTGATCGTCGGGGTGTGGGAGCCGTCGAAGACAGCCGCGAGAACGCGCGTGGCGCGCCACAGCCCCCGCAGCTCGTCGAGGACCCCGTGCAACGCGTCGGCGAGGTTGTCCGCCTGCGACAGGCGGATGCTCAGGGCGGCCAGTGCGCTCTCCCGTTGCACGGCGTAGTGCTCCGCCGTGACGTCGCGGAAGGTGCCGACGATCACCCGTCGGCCGGTGTCCGGGTCCTGTACCTGGTTGAAGGCGGCGGCGGCCCACAGGCGATGGCCGTCCCGGTGCGTCACCGGGATGGTGTACGCACCGCTGGTCTGACCCGTGAGCTGGGTGAGCGCTTCGGTGACCTGCTGGTATGCCTCGGGCTCGGTCTCCCGGCTCGGCCACCACGGGGGATTGGCGGAATAGGGAAGCCCTTCGGGGCCGTAGCCGAGGATGTCGGTGAAGGTGGTGTTGATCTCGACGACGGCGCCGTTCTCGTCGCAGACGAAGAAGGCCTCCTGAAGCGAGTCGATCAGGGCGGTGCGCCACCGGGCGTGGTGGTTGCGCAGCCGGGCCAACGTCACGTTCGTCCGCACCCGGGCCAGCAGTTCGGCGGCGGCGAACGGCTTGACCAGGTAGTCGTCCGCCCCCGCCTCCAACCCCTCGATGGAGGCCTCCTGACCTGCCCGCGCCGACAGCAGCAGGACGGGAGTTCCCGCCGTACGGGGTTCGGCGCGCAGCGCGGCCACCAGTTGCAGACCGTCCAGGGCCGGCATCATCACGTCGCTGACGACGAGATCGGGTTGATGGGCGCGTGCCGCCTGCAGGGCCAGATGACCGTCGTTGACCGCCTCGACCTGGTAGCCGGCCGCGCGCAGCAGACGGCTGAGGTACTCGCGCATGTCAGCGTTGTCGTCGGCGACCAGGATCCGCGCCGATCCAGGCCGTACGTCTGTCGTCGTCTCCCGCCCGCCGCGTCCGGCGACCTCTGTGGGCGTACCCGCTGATGGCTCCTGCGGGAGCCAGCGCCGCGCCTCCTCGACGAACGGTTCGGCGGCGGCGGAAACGTCGTGCTCCCCGCCAAGGGCGACGGTGCCCGGCGGCAGGTGACCGCTACCGAAGGGAAGCGCGATGGTGAAGGTCGTGCCCTGGCCGATGGTGCTGTCGGCGCTGACGTCACCGCCCTGCAACCCGACGAGTTCCCGCACCAGCGCCAGGCCGATGCCACTGCCCTCGTTCGAGCGCGAGCGGGCGTTGTCGATGCGGTGGAACCGTTCGAACAGTCGGGGCATCTCCTCGGCGGGCACCCCGATCCCCGTGTCGACAACTGTCACCACGGCCCGGCCGTGCTCTGCCCGCGTCCGTACCCGGATGGCGCCGTCGAAGGTGAACTTCAGGGCGTTGCTGAGGAGGTTCAGGATGATCTTTTCCCACATGCCGCGGTCGAGGTACACCGGCTCGGGCAGTGGGGGGCAGTCCACCTCGAAGGTGAGACCCGCGCGTTCGACGGCCGAGCGGAACACGCTGGCGAGATCTGCGGTGACCGCGGCGAGGTCCACCGGCTCGTAGTGGGCCTCCATCCGTCCGGCTTCGATCCGGGAGAAGTCCAGCAGCGCGTTGACCAGCTTCCCGAGTCGCAGCCCGTTGCGGTGCATGACCTGCAACTCCTCGCGCACCTCCTCGTCGGTGTCGCCGAGGCGGGTACGCAACTCGTCCAGTGGACCCATGATCAACGTCAGTGGGGTGCGGAACTCGTGGCTGATATTGGAGAAGAACGCCGTCTTCGCGCGGTCGATCTCGGCGAGCTCCTCGGCCCGCTGCTGCTGCGCCTGGTAGCTGCGGGCGCTGGCGATACCGGCCGCGACGTGGCCCGCGGCCAGTTCCACGAAACCCCGGTACCCGTCGTCGAGCGGTCGGTACCGATTCAAGCCGGCGACCAGGAAGCCGTACGGCGTGTCGCCCTGTTGCAGCAGCGGCACCACGAGTGCCTGGGTGGGCGGCTGCGACCACGCCCCGGTCGGCAGGTCTCCGAACGGGGCGCCATCGAGCGGGACAAGTGGCGACTCGCCCCGCGCCAGCGCCGCCACCGGCCACACCGGGGTCGATTCGTTGGCCGCGATCGTGCTCGGGGCTGCGGGGTGACCTGCGGGGATGCCGGCGGCTGCCGCCAGACGGGCCCTGCCGTCGTCATCGAGGAGGTAGATCGCCGTGAACGGAAGGTCGAGGTCGTTGCGGCCGAGTTGCCGGCCCGCGAAGGTCACCATCTCCTCTTCGGTACGCACCACGCTCGGATCGGACCCGAGATCACGCAGCGTGGCCATCCGCCGCTCGCCGACGACACGGTCGGTGTCCTCACTGACCACGCACAACATGCCGATGAGGGCGTTGTCGTCGTTGCGCAGCGGGCTGTAGGAGAAGGTGTGGTAGCTCTCCTCCCGGTAACCGGACCGCTCCAGAAACAGCAGCAGCGCCGTGTCCCAGGTCGCGACGCCGGTGGTCAGCACCCGATCGATCCGAGGGCCGATGTCCGGCCAGATCTCCGCCCACACCTCACTGGCCGGTCGACCCAGAGCCCACGGGTACTTGCGGCCGAGGGTGTCACGCCGGTACGCGGCGTTGCAGAAGAAGGTCAGCTGAGGACCCCAGGCCATCCACATCGGGAAGCGCGACGACAGCAGAATGCTCACCGCCGTCCGCAGGCTCTGCGGCCACCCAGCGGGATCCCCCAGCGGAGTCGATGCCCAGTCCACCTTCGCGAGGTCACGGCCGATCTCGCCGTCACCAGCGAAGACGTCTGCCCTGGTAAACGGCCCTTGTGCGGCGCTGCTCATCGTTGCGACACTCCCTCGAACCGCACGCCCTGACCCGGCGGCACCGTCTCGCCGCCCGGATCGGTGCCGCCATCTGCGCCGACGGCGCAGATACCTCGCGGAATCCTAAGGCAAGTCCGGCCTGCCGGCCCGGAACAGAACAGCCGGTGACGGGAGCCGTGGCGGCCGCCGGCCTTGACCTTCTTCGGCGTCTGGGAGGGCGAGCAGCGGGCGGTACGCGGACAATGACGGAATGAAGCGTGAGGTGGGCGTGATGCGGTTGACCGGGACGCGGGCCAACGGCGCGGTGGCGACCGGTGCGGCGGCCACGGGTGCGTGGGCTGCGGGGGCGGCCTCGCTCGGAGCCCTCGCCGTGGGGGCGCTGGCCGTCGGAGCCGTCGCCGTCGGAGCCGTCGCCGTCGGGGCGTTGGCCATCGGGCGGCTGACGATCCGCCGGGCGATCGTGCGGGAGCTGCGCGTCGGCCGGTTGGAGATCGACGAGTTGGTGGTGCGCAGCCGACCCGCTGCCGAGGACTGACCACTGCGGCCGGGCGGCGCGCCCAGCGTTCGGCCGAGAGGCCCTGACCGGGAGGCCGTGGCATCGCGGTGAGCGATGCCGCGGCCTCCCGTCGTGTCAGCTGGTCGCCTTGGCGGCAGCCTCGATCTGGTTGGTGACCGCACCCGCGTCGGTGACCATGGACAGGTGCGGGGCGTTGATCTCGATGGTGTGCGCCTTGGCGCGCTTGGACATCACGACCTGCTGGGCGGCCGGGATGACGGCGTCCTGCTTGCCGATCACCGACCACGAGGGGATGGTGCGCCAGGCCGGCTCGGTGGCCTCCTCGGTCAGTGCGTTGTAGGCCAGGGGGCGTTGCCGGGCGGCGAGCACCGCGACGTCCTTGGCGGGGATGCTCCTGTCGGCGAACGCCGTGCCGTAGACCGACGGCTTGACGTAGAGGTTGACGTTGTGGGGGTCTTCGTCGTTGGGGTTGGCGACCACGTCGAAGACGGTGGACGCTTCGGCCGCGAAGACCGAGCCGGGCAGGGCCGAGGTCAGCGAGTACACACTGTCGTGCTGGTCCGGGATGTACGCGTCCACGTACACCAGGGCCTTGACCTGCTCATCACCCAGCGCGGCGTTCGTGATCACCATGCCGCCGTAGGAGTGCCCGACCAGGACGATCGGTCCGCTGATGGTGTCCAGGTACGCGCGGAGGTTCTTGGCGTCCTTCTCCACGCCCGACAGCAGGTTCGGCGGGGTGACGACCCGGTAGCCGTCGTGCTGGAGCTTGGCTGAAACCTTGTCCCAGCTCGACCCGTCCGCCCACGCGCCGTGCACGAGCACGACGGTCGGCTTGGCCGCCGCGGGACGCGACTGCCCGACGTGGTTCGTCGAGGCCTGCGCGGTGCCGATGCCGGCACCAACGAGGGTGAGGGCGCCGATGGCCACGCCTACGGAGATGACGCGGCGTCGCAAGGACATTTTCACGGTGTTTCCCTTCACTTCTTGAAGAAGTCGAGCAAGGCGTCATTGACCTGGTCGGCATGCGTCCAGGTAATGGCGTGCGGACCGCCCTCGATGACGAGCAACTGCGAATCCGCGACGAAGGCGGACACCCGCTGGCCGGTCACCCCGATGGGTAGGACCCGGTCCTGGTCACCCTGGATCACGAGAACCGGCACATCAATCGTGGCCAGGTCGTGGCGGAAGTCGGTGAGCCAGGTCGGGATGCAGGCCACGGCGGCGACAGGAGAACCGGCAACAGCCACGTTCACACTGGTCTGGAATGCCTCGTCGCTGACCAACGAGCCACCGTAGACGTCGAGGTTGTAGAAGTTCTGCAGGAACTGCTTGAGCCACGCCTCCCGGTCTCCCCGGGCGGCCTGGATGAAGCCGTCGAACAACGACTGCGGTGCGCCTTCGGGATTGTCATCCGTGCGCAGGAGAAACGGCGGGATCGGCGACATCAGCACGGCCTTCGCGACCCGCTCGGTGCCGTAGCGACCCAGGTAACGGGCCACGTCGCCCGTCCCCATCGAGTGACCCACGAGGATGGCGTCGCGTACGTCGATTGCCGTGAGCAGCACGTTCACATCGCTGGCGAACGTGTCGTAGTCGTACCCGTCAGTGGGCTGGCTGGAATTGCCCCAGCCCCGCCGGTCATACGTGATGACGCGGTAGCCGGCGGCGAGCAGTACGGAAACCTGCTTCTCCCAGGCCTTTCCGCTCAACGGATAGCCGTGACTGAGGACCACCGGGGTGCCGGTGCCGTGATCCTCGTAGTAGATGTCGATCGAATCGGCTCCCTCTGAGCCAACTGTGACATGGGGCATGCGCACTCCTTGGGCTTGCGTTCCGCATGTGGGAACCCTGCCGAAGGTACGGATATGAAACGGTTCGCGAATCACCCACAACACGTAGTCCCCGTGTTTGTCGACCGACCGAAGGACAACGAAAGATGGGGGATGCGGGGGACCCGGGGCGCACCGCAGGCTGAGCCGAAAAGCGAAGCCGCTGCCCTTCCATCTCTAGGATGTCAATCGTGACGACGCCCGACCGCAGGCCCCCGGACGTGCCGCAGTCCCGCTGCGAGTTCAAGGTCTTCGGGGGTCTCGGCTGCCGGCGGGACGGCTCGGACGTCGATCTCGGCCCGGTCCGCCAGCGGATCATCCTGGCCAAGCTCCTCGCCGCCGGGGGCGACGCGGTCGGCCTCGACACCATCGTCGACAGCCTGTGGGACGACCAACCGCCGGCCAGCGCCGCCAACCAGATCCACCGGCACGTCGGGAACCTCCGGCGGATCCTCGAACCGGACCTGGACGTTCGCGAAACCGGCAGGTACCTCCTACCCGCCGGTACGGGCTACCGACTGGTCCTCGCGACCGAGGACTCCGACCTGGCCATGTACCGCGAGCTGGTCCGCAGGGCACGCGAGGCGCTCTCCGGCGGGGATGTCGTGGCCGGCGTACAGGCGTACCTGACAGCTCTGGAACTCGGCCGCAGCCCCGCGTTCACCGACCTGCCGACGAGTGCGTTGGGCTCGCCGGAGTTCGTCGCGATCGAGCGGGAGCGCGTCGCGGTGGCGCTGGCGGCCAGCGAGGCCGCGATCGCCCACGGCATGGCCGGCGCCGCACTGACCCCCCTGGTGAGCGTGGCCGCCGCAGCGCCGATGGACGAGGCGCTACAGGCCTGCCTGATGCGCGCGTACGTGGCCACCGGTCACCGGGCAGAAGGTGTGCGCGTCTTCGAGAGCACCCGCCACCGTCTCGCCGAGGAACTGGGGGTGGACCCGGGTCCGGAACTGCGGGAGGCGTACCGGGAACTGCTCGCCAGCGGCTGGACCCCGCAGGACGAGCTACCCCCGCCGGACGCTCCCCGGCCCGCGCAGCTGCCGCCGCCGGTCGCCGGGTTCGTCCGACGAAACGGCCTCGCCGCAGTGCTCGACGACCAACTGACCGACGCGTTCAGCGATGCGACCATCGTGATCACCGTGCTCGGCGGCATGGGCGGCATCGGCAAGACCGCCCTCGCCGTGCACTGGGCCCACCAGATTGCTGACAAGTTTCCCGACGGACAGTTGTTTTTGAACCTGAGAGGCCTGGATCCGGACGGACACGTCATGTCCTCGGAGGAGGCGCTCGCCACGCTGCTCGCGTCACTGGGCGAGCCGGCGGTGGCGTCACGACGGGAGACCATCGACGCGCAGGCGGCCCGCTACCGCAGTCGCCTGTCCGGCCGTCGTCTCCTCGTGCTCCTGGACAACGCACTCGACTCCGACCAGGTCCGCCCGCTGCTGCCGGCCTCCCGGGGCTGCCTGGTCATCGTGACGAGCCGGCACCGGATGACGAGCCTGGTCACCCGGGAGGGCGCCCGTTACGTGCAGGTCGATCGGCTGACCGGCGCCGAGTCCCGACAGCTCCTGATCAACCGCCTCGGAACCCGCCGCGCCACGACGGACCCGGAGTCGTTGGACAGGGTCATCGCGCTCTGTGCCGGGTTGCCGCTCGCACTGGCGATCGTCGCCGCCCGGGTGGCCCTCAATCCGGCAGTGTCGTTGAGCGCGGTCGTCAGTGATGTCTCAGCGCCGTCCGCCAGACTCGACGCGTTGTCCAGTGTGGACTCGTCAGACGATGTCCGGTCGGTGTTCTCGTGGTCGTACCGGGCGCTAGCTCCGTCGACGGCACAGGTGTTCCGGGCCCTCGCCGTCCATCCCGGCCCGGGGATGTCGTTGGAGTCGGTGGCCAGCATCGCGGGAATCGGTCGCGCACGGGCCCGCCAACTCCTCACGGAACTGGTGACCGCCAACCTGCTCGACGAGTCGCGGCCCGGCCGGTACGTCCTGCACGACCTGCTGCGGGCGTACGCGGGTGAGCTCCTCGACGACGATCACCAACGGCCGGAGTACGAGCGGCGTCTCATCGCGCACTACCTGCACTCTGCCCGCACCGCGTACGCGAGGCACCACCGCCAGCCGGCCGGCACCCTCGACGAACCGCCGTCGGACGTGACGCCCGAGTCGTTCGACAGTGTGCCGCAGGCTGCCGCCTGGTACACCCGGGAACGGGCCGCGCTGTGGGCGACCATCGATGTGGCCGTCGGGCACGGCCTGCGGCGCGACGCGGCGGCCATGGTCCTCGCCGCCTCGGCGCCGGGCAGCAACTCCATACCCCCGCGCCGGACACACACCGTCCTCGCGATCCTCGACATGGTCAACGTGCTCGGCGAGCCGTTGATGGAGGCCGACCTTCTCCGCACCGTCGGGGAGGCCTTCGCCCCGCTGCCCCGGGCCGACGAATATCTCCGGCGATCCCTGTCCATCTTCGAAGGCGCCGGAGAGGTCGCCGGACAAGCCGACGTCCTGCGAAATCTCGCCGTGCTCTCGTTGGCGCGCGGCGACCACGACGACGCCGTCGCCCACGGGGAGCGCTCGGTCGCTCTGGCCCGGCAGACGGGGCGTCAGGAACTTCTCGCCGTCTCGCTGCTGACCCTTACGAGGGCGCTCCTGGGGGCCGACCGGTTCGACGCCGGCACCCGGGCCGGCGAGGAAGGGCTGACCATCGCGGTGGCGAAGCACCTCGATCACCTGAAGATCTACTACGCACTGCTCATCGCGGAGTCCTCCTGGAAACACGGGAGGCTCGAACGAGCGGTGGAGGTGTCGGAGTGGGGACTGGCCGAGGGCGTCTCCGAGTCGAATGGTCCCCGTTGCGCCGTCGCGGCGATCCTCGCGCGGGCCGCATTCGACCTCGGCGACCTGACGCGCGCGGAACGGGGCTGCCAGCAGTTCGAGCACCTGATCGCCGACAACGGCTTCCGGGAACTCGTCGAGGTCTCCGGCATGGAGGAGGCCGAGGCCTACCGGACCATGGTCGCGTACGTCCGGGCCCGGCTGAGCCTGATGAGGGGCGCGTCGTGAACGGGTAGGGCGATCACTCGGTCTGCACTCGTCGTGCACAGCGGTGCGATCGGATGGTCGTCGAGACCCCGAACCCGCGCCGAGGAGCACCATGCACTGCGCCGTAGCCGAGCCTGCCCGAGCCCTGCCCCGTGCGGCACTGACCCCACGACAGGAACAGATCGCCCTGCTGGTGGCGGCAGGCTCTACCAACGTCGAGGTCGCGACGCACCTGGTCATCAGCACCCATACCGTCAAACACCACCTCCGCGGAGTGTTCCACAGGCTGGGTGTGGCGTCCCGCCGCGAACTGCGCAGCCGGCTGGCCCACCACGACACGACCAACCACTTCGCCCAGAGCTGCTGCCTGACCAGCCAGGAGCGCGACATCGCGCGTCGGGTCTCGAACGGCGCGTCCAACCGCGAGGTGGCGGCGCAGCTGTTCATCAGCCCGAGCACCGTGGACTACCACCTACGCAAGATCTTCCGCAAGCTCAACATCACCTCTCGCCGGGAGCTGGCGAGGCGGGACGCACCCACGGCTCGATCGGACGGCGCGTCGTCCGGGCCTGGTCGGTCGAAACCACACCCCGGTCAGCCCTCATCGCAGCCGGGCTGAGCCTGGTCAGGGCACCGCAACCACCCTGACCAGGCGACTTCCCGTCAGCGGCCCTGCAGGCGCTTCACGTTGTCGCCGAAGGTCCAGCCCTTCGACCCGTCCCAGTTGGCCGACCAGGTCATCAGGCCCTTGAGGCCGGGTACGGAGTTCCAGGCCTGCGTGACCAGCGACGTCGACAGGTAACCGCCGCCGGCCCCGATCTGCGCGGGCAGGCCCGGGACCTGCTTGTCGTACGGCACGCGGATCGTGGTGCCCTGGATGGTGAGGCCGTTGTTCAGGCACTGCGTCTGCACCGTGAAGCCCTGCACGGTGCCCGCCGGGTACGAGTCGCCGGCGCATCCGTACATGCTGCCGTTGTAGTACTGCATGTTCAGCCACCAGAGTCGGCCGTTGTCCACGTACTTCTTGATGATCGGCAGGTACGAGCCCCAGATCGAGCCGTAGACCACGCTGCCACCGGTGACGTAGGCGGTCTCCGGTGCCATGGTCAGGCCGAAGTTCGACGGCATCCGGGCCAGCACGCCGTCGATGATCCGGATCAGGTTGGCCTGCGACGTGGACAGGGTGTTGATGGTGCCGCTGCCGGTCAGGCCGGTCTCGATGTCGATGTCGATGCCGTCGAAGTGGTAGTTCGTCAGGATCGGCACGATCGTCGCGATGAACCGGTCGGCGACGGCGGTGGAGCTCAAGTCGATACCCGCGGCGGCGCCGCCGATCGACATCAGAATGGTGGCGCCAGCCGCTTTGGCCTGGCACATCTCGGCCGGGGTGGCCACCTTCACGCCGGCGTCCATGCCGTTCTCCCAGAGGACCGTGCCGTCCGAGCGGATCACCGGGAACGCCGCGTTGATCACGTTGTAGCCGTGCTGGGTGAGCCGGCTGTCGGTGATCGGGATCCAGCCGAGCCCGGGGTGCACGCCGTTGGAGGCGCCGTCCCAGTTCTCCCAGTAGCCCTGCAACACCTTGCCGGTGGGCCGCGACTTCACCGCACAGGTTCCCCCGGTCGGCGGCGGCGTGGTGGGGGGAGGTGTGGTCGGTGGCGGCGTGGTGGGCGGCGGGGTCGTCGGCGGTGGCGTGGTGGGCGGTGGGGTGGTCCCCGAGCACGCGCCGAGATCCCGCCACAGTGAGGGGGTCGACGCCGGGTTCCAGCCGGCGCCGGGGTGCGCGGTGTGGGTGACCAGAGCCTGGTAGAGCCGGCCGCCGTAGGTGACCTGGGCGCCCGCCTGGTAGGTGTTGCCCTCGGCCCAGCCCGGTGCGGTGCAGGCGACCATCGGGACGGCGTTGGCTGACGACACGGCTGCCGTACTGCTGGGTACGAAGGCGACGGTGGCCGTGACGGTCATCGCCGCCCCGGCCAGCGCTGCGAGGATCCGGCGGCTTCTCATGGCTCACTCCCCAGGCTTCGGCGACCCGCGACCTCCACATATTGACGTCCGTGACGATTAATATCAAGGGTTGTTTACAGATAGGGGAAGCGGGCTCCCGTGATCACGCCGTACGGTAGTGGCCGCTGAGCCGACCGAGCTTCATGGCCAGGTGCAGACACAGCCGTTCGTTGCCGTCCTTGAGGTCCGTCCCGGCGAGTTGTTCCACCCGTTGCAGTCGGTAGTAGAGGGTCGTCCGGTGCAGCCGGAGCTTCTCGGCGGTCGCGTGCGCGTTGCCCGCCAGGTCGAGGTACGCCTCCAGGGTCTCCAGCAGCACCTGATGGGCGTCGTCGCGCAGCAGCCGCTCCAACCCGGGATGGACGCCCGCGACGTCGAGATGCTGATTGTCCAGTTGGGACAACACCCGGTAGATGCCCAGACCGGCCCAGCAGACCACCCGGCCCAGCGCGGGCAGTTGCGCACCGACCCGGGCGGCCTGCGCGGCCTCCTGGTAGGACTCCACAGCACTGGACAGGCTGGCGCGGGACTGGCCGATCCCGGTCACCGTCCGCTCCACCGAGGCCAGACCCCGGGTCGCTGTGCCCAGCGCCTCGTCCAGGTGCCCGGCGGCTACCTCCGGCGAAGGGCGGCCCGCGACCCGGTCGCCGCAGACCAGCAGCACCCCGTGGTCGTGCCAGACGAGGTGCAGCGACTCCCGCACCCCGATCCAGCGGCGCGTGGTGACCAACGCCTGCTCCAGGGCGATCCGGGCCACCTCGTCGGGCTGCCGCCCGCTGGCCGGCACGAGCTGTGCGACCAGTGCGACGGTCGACCCGTCGCCGGCCACCACGCCCTCCTCCAGCAGTGCCCGCGCCGCGTGCTCGCGCGCCTGCCGGCTCTCCACCAGGAGGGTACGGGTGGCCTCGGTCTCCCGCTGCGAGGCGAGCTCGCCGAGCAGGTCTTCCCGGTACAGGGCCAGCGACAGATCGGCGAAGGGACCGGTCGCCGTTGCGATGTCGGCGTCGGTCATCGAACCGTCCGCGTCGATGAACCACACGAACCCGAGCAGCAGGTCGTCGTGCCGGATCGGCACGCAGACCCTCGCCAGCAGGTCCAGTTCGGGGCACGCGGGGGTGCGGATCGGCGCGTACGCCGTGAGCACGCCCATGCCCCGGAACCAGGCGATCACCTCCGGCGTGGTCTGCCGGCGCAGGATCGACGTCCGCCGGACCTCGTCCATCGGGCCGTCGTGCTCGCTGTAGGCGACCACCCGCTGACGCCGGTCCTCGATGAGGGCGGGTCGCCCCACCCGGGCGGCGACGGCGTCGACGATTCGCTGGAGCTCACCGTGCATACGACTCCCATGGTTGCGCTGCGTGACAGGGATCGCGCGACCGCCAGTCCTTACCCTCCGGTGCGGATGGGTCATCGCGCAAGGTCCACTCTCGAACTCGCGACAAAAAGACGGCCGGCGTCGCGACGCTTCCGGCATCTGTCCGAAGACCGGAGGTGACGGGCGTTCCTAGGGTTCCGGTACGCACCGCGCCAGCGCCCCAGCACTGGACGGTGCCGGCGGAGAAGGGACGTCCGAGTGGAAACTGGTAGGCCCTGGCGCGGCGTGCTGGTCGCCGTCACCACGCCGTTTCGCGCCGACCTGTCGGTCGACGTCGACCAACTCCAGGAACACGTCAGGTGGCTCGCCGCCGAGGGATGCCACGGGGTCGCGCCGTGCGTGTCGATGGGGGAGTACCGGGCCCTCTCCGACGACGAGCGGGCCACAGTGGTCAGGGCGACGGTGGAAGCGGCACCCGCCGGCTGCGCGGTGCTGCCCGGCGTCGGCGGCTACGGCAGCAGGCAGGCCCGCCGCTGGGCGGAGCAGGCCGCCGAGGCCGGCGCCCACGGCGTGCTCGCACGACCACCCGACGGGCCTGCCGCCCGCGACGCCGACGTGGTCGCCCACTACCGCGAGGTGGCGGCGGTCGGCCTGCCGGTGGTCGCCCACAACGAACCGTGCGCCAGTCGGATCGACCTCACCCCGGACCTGCTGGCGACCGTCGCCGAGATCGACGGGATCGTCGCGGTCAAGGAGGTCACCGGTGACGTACGCAGGCTGCACCGTCTGCGGGACCTCTGCCCGCACGTCGACGTGCTGGTCGGCGCCGACGACGTGGTCCTCGAACTGGTGCTGTGTGGTGCCACGGGATGGGTCGCTGCCCTGCCCAACGCGCTGCCCCGGCACGCCGTGCGCCTGTACGAGCTGGCCGTCGCCCGTGATCTGGGCCGGGCGCTGCCGCTCTACGCCGAGCTGCACCCGATCCTCGGCTGGGCCTCCCGGCCGGAGTCCGTGCAGGCCGTCAAGCTCGCCATGGCCTGCGCCGGGCGGTTCGGCGGGCGGTGCCGTCCACCGCGTGGACCCCTGCCCGTGGCTGCCGCCGACCGGGTGCGTCGGGACGTGCTGCGGGCTCTCGCGGCCACCGTCGAACCGGCCTCCGGGGGCCGCCCTGGCTGATCCGCCGACGGGCTCCGGTCCTTCAGGTGTCGGAAGTCGCCGGCCCACCTGCCGACATCTGCACGGTGACCGGCACCGGCCCGCCCTCCTAGATTCGCTGCGCGGCCTGCCGACAGATGTCCCGCGATACCCCCTCACCGGGACCTCGGCACCGCGTTTTCCTCCGACGAGAGGTGGTTCCGTGCACCGTACCCCCCATCGAACCCGGCTGCGGCGGGCCGTGCTGGCCGCCGCCGTGGTGACCACGCTCGTGGCGACCGGGGCGGCGCAGGCCGCCGCCGCCCCGGCCAACCCGGCCGGCGGCACCGCGCCGTTCCAGGTTCTCGACCCGCAGGCGTGGCAGAACCCGGACACGATGACCTGGAACGACTACAAGGCAGTGCCCGGCAAGAACTGGGCCGACCCCAGCGTGTCGGGGTCGGTCCGCAACTTCAAGATCGCCCTGGTGGCGCTCGACTATCCCGACGAGACGTTCGCGGTCTCCCAGCGGGCCCGCTCGACGGTGTTCGGCAACCCCCAGTCCGTCGCCACCAACATTCCTCGCGCGGACGTGCCGAAGTTCTACCAGGACTTCCTGAACACCCCGAACACCCTCAACAAGGGCCACACCCTGCACGAGTACTGGATGCAGGACTCCAACGGCCGCTACGGCGTCGACCTCACCGGGTTCGGGCCGTACCAGATGCCGGCCAAGTCCTACCAGTACGGGTTGGACAACGGGTTCAACCCGGGCGCCTGCCCGAGCGGGGACGTGTGCGGCAAGAACATCCGTACCGACGGCCTGGGCGCCTGGCGGGCGGCTGTCGGCGAGGAGGTCGCCAACCAGTACGAGTTGGTGTTCATCCTCAGCGCCGGCCAGGACGAGTCGTCGACCTGGCAGGAGTTCGGGCAGATGATCTTCCAGAACAAGGAGGACGTGCCGGACGCCTGGGGCCCGCCGGACCCCAACCTGCCGAACTGGGCCAAGACCCGCTACGTGGACTGGACGTCGTGGAAGGCGGCGGCGACACTGTGGCCGAACGCCGGCGGCGGCTCCTCCACCCAGGGGGAGAGTTCGGGCATGGGCGTCTACGCCCACGAGTTGACCCATCTGCTGGGCATCGGCGACAACTACAACAACCCGTACGGTGAGCCGCTGCGCAGGGCGTACACCGGAATCTGGAGCATGATGTCGCGCGGGTCCTTCAACGGCCCCGGGGGTCCGCACACGCGTTGGCAGATCCCGCCCACCAACGGCGGTTCGATGGGCTCGCTGCACACGGTGCGGGACAAGCTCAAGATCGGCCTGCTCGGCGAGGAGCACGTTCTGCGGCTGTCCCGGGAGTCTCTGGCCTCCTCGGGCCTGGTGGTCGCACAGGTCACGGCCCGGGCTGTCGACGCCGGCCCGAAGGGTCTGAGCGGCGTGAACATCGCGCTGAACAAGGACCTGTCGCCGGCGTGCGGCGTCAGCACCGACCCGCTCTGCGACGGTGGAAGCTTCAACAACTACACGGTCGAGGTCGTCGACCGGATGGGCGCGGACTCGTTCACCCCGGACAGCGGCGTGCTGGTGAGCAAGACGAAGAACGCCGACAGCGCGCCTTTCCAGTGGGTGGTGGACGCCAACCCGCAGGACATCAACATGATCGACTTTTACCGGCCGGACGGCACCCCGCAGAAGATCACCATGGGTGACTACCGGCAGCTCTCCGACGCGCTGTTCCACGCCGGCGCGGACACCGGCAGCCAGTACGAGTACGTCGACGAGGCCAACCGGCTGCACTTCTACATCATCGACCTCAAGCGGGACGCGGCCGGCTCGCTGTCCTACACGGTGGCGGTGCGCTCGCTGGACGGCACCGGCGGGCCGAGCAGCCACGACGTGGCATTGGGCAAGGGCGAGGTGACCGGCGGCGGCAAGCCGACCAACCGTGGGGTGACCTGCTCGTTCGAGCTGACCAACACCGGTACGTACTCGGCCGGCGGGCAGCAGCACCCGGAGGACGTCAGCGCGTACCTGAAGTCGGACGTCTACCGCCTGTCGGCGGAGGTGGCCGGCAAGGGCTGGCGGACCTGGCTGCCCAACCAGCTCGCCACCGCGCAGTTCGGCAAGGCCACCACCGTCAAGGTGTCGGTGGGTGCCACCGCCGCCGCGGCCCAGACCGGATTCGTGAAGCTCACCGCGACCTCGGAGAGCGACCCGACGAAGACGGTGACCAAGCAGTGCCGGGTCGAGAAGTCCTGACCTAGGCCCGAGGTTGACCCCGTTCCTGCCGGGTCCGCGGCGGCCTACCGCCGCGGACCCGGCAGGCGGGCGAGAGGAGGATGACGTGCGGCGAAGCACCATGGCTCTGCTGCCCCTGCTGCTGGCCGGCGCGACCGGCTGCGGCGCCGTCGGCGCCGCCGAGGAGGCGGCCTCCCCGACGACAGTCCGCGTCCTGGTCCGCGACATCAACATCCGGGCCGCCGGGGTGGACTGCGCCGGCACCGGTCCGTACCAGCACTTCCACAACCGGTCGCCGTTCCGGGTCCTCGACCCGGACGGGGCGGCGGTGGCCAGCGGTGAGCTGACGGCCGGGACCGCCGTGGCCGCGTTCGCCGAGGACCTCGGGGTCGAGCGCCTACCCACCTACTGCGAGTTCGCCATCGGTGTACGCGTGCCGCAGCGGGACTCCTACCGGCTGGAGGTGGACGGCCGGCCGCCGCTCGACCTGACGTCGGACAGCAGCGAGGGCCCGGCGCTGGTGGCGGTGGTCCCGTCATGAGGCGGACACTCCTGCCGATGGTGCTGGCGGCGGCACTGCTGGGCGGATGCAGCACGCCCGAGCCCACGCCCGCGCCCGCACCGCCGACCGTCGGAGGAGCGGCGGCGCTGCCCGGGCCGGTCCCCGCCGACCTGGCGTTGCGCCCGGCGCCCAGCACCGCCCCGGCCGCCCCGGCGTTCACCGGCGCGCTGACCGACGGCACACCGTTCACCGTCGCCGAGGTGTGGGCGCAGCGTCCCGTCGTGCTCACCTTCTTCACCTCCTGGTGCACCACCTGCGCCGACAGCCAGGCGGCCCTCAGCGAGCTGGCCCGCAGCTACCGGGACCGGGTGGTCTTCGTCGGCGTGGCCGGCGCGGACCAGGCCGACGAGGTCCAGGACTACCTCCGCGCCCACCGCGTGGAGTATCCGGTCGTCCTCGACGACCAGCAGACGATCGCGCGTTCGTACGCGGTGCGGGAACCGCCGGCCGTCGTGCTGGTGGCCAAGGGCGGTGCCCTGCTCCGCGGCTGGCCGGGCGGCCTGGACGCCCCGGCACTCGACCAGCGGCTGCGGGAGCTGGTGCTGGCCGGCCAGCCGTAGCCAGGCACCCCGGCACCGTCGAACCACACCCGGCGAAGTTCCTACACGTGCAGGTGGTGGCAACAACCACCAGCTCGTAGCGTTACGCAACCTCGGACACATCAAGGAGACTGCATGGCTACAAGGGGAACGCGCTGGCGCACGGGCGTGGCCGTACTGTCCGCGACAGTGCTCGCCGCCCTCGGTGCGGCGCCGCAGGCGCAGGCGGCGGACGACCCGCCGTCGATCGTCGTCCAGGACGGTGTCACCCAGCCGGTGTTCGGCTACGCCGACGCCATCCGGGAGCGCCTCTTCATCGACTCCACCTTCGACAGCGACAACGACGGTCTGCGCGACATCATCGCGTTCGACCTGATGCGGCCGGCCGCCACCGCGCAGGGCCTCAAGGCCCCCGTGGTGATGGACGCCAGCCCCTACTACTCGACCGTCTGCCGAGGCAACGAGTCCGAGTGCAAGGCGGACCTCGACGGCGACGGGCTGCTGGACAAGTGGCCGCTGTTCTACGACAACTACTTCGTGCCGCGCGGCTACGCGGTCATCCTCCTGGACATGGTCGGCACCAACAACTCCACCGGCTGCCCCACCACCAACGCCAACCAGGACAACCTGAGCGCCAAGCAGGCCATCAACTGGCTCAACGGTCGGGCCACCGCCCGCAACGCCGCCGGTCAGATCGTCAAGGCGGACTGGCACAACGGCAAGACCGGGATGATCGGCAAGTCGTACGACGGCTCGCTGGCCATGGCCACGGCGGTGACCGGCGTGAAGGGCCTGACCACCGTCGTGCCCATCAGCGGACCGACCGAGTACTACGACTACGTGCGCAGTAACGGCGTCGTCACCCGTGGCAACAGTTATGTGTCGTCGCTGGCCAACACTGTCACCAACCCCGAGCGCCGGGACTACTGCAAGCCGGTGCGTGACGCGATCGGCGCCGCCGACGGCGACGAGCATGGCGACTACACGTCCTTCTGGAACGAGCGCAGCTACGTCAAGAAGGTCCCCAACGTGACCGCCAGCGTGCTGCTCTACCACGGCCTCAACGACGACAACGTCCGGCCGGACCACTTCAGCAAGTTCTGGTACGCCTTGGCGGAGAACAACGTTCCGCGCAAGCTGTGGCTGTCGCAGGAGGGTCACGTCGACCCGTTCGACTCGCGCCGCGCGGTGTGGGTGTCGACGCTGCACCGGTGGTTCGACTTCTGGCTGCAGGGCGTCGCCAACGGCATCATGGACGAACCACGGGTGGACCTGGAGCGTTCCGCCGACGTGTGGGAGACCCACGCCGACTGGCCGATCCCCGGCAAGACCGACACCGAGGTCTTCCTCCAGCCCGGCACCACCGGCGCGGGCGGTCTCGGGCTGGTGCCCACCGCCAAGCCGGCGACCGGGGCCTTCCAGGACAACCGTACGCAGAGCCAGAACACCATGATCCTCAACCCGGACGTGGCGCAGCCCAACCGGCTGGCCTTCCTGTCCGCTCCACTGACCGCGCCGCTGCACATCTCCGGCACCCCCACCGTGCAGTTGCGGGCCTCCGCCGACCAGACCGACACCAACCTCGGGGCGATCCTGGTCGACTACGGCACCGACGAGCGGGTCGCGCACCGGGCCTCCGGCGAGGGGATCATCACCCTGGACACGTCGGACTGCTGGGGCCAGAGCAGCCCGACGGACGACGGCTGCTACAAGCAGACGGCGAAGCGGGTGGCCACCGCCGACTACGAGTTGGTCACCAAGGGCATCATGGACGCCCAGAACCGGCAGTCGATCCGCGTCGGCGTGCCGCTGGTGCCGGGGGAGTCGTACAACTTCAGCTTCCCGCTGCTGCCGGAGGACTACGTCTTCAAGCCCGGCCACCGGATCGGCGTGATCATCGTGGCCAGCTACCCGCAGTACTCCAGCCAGGCGGACACCACCGCCGCGAACCTGAAGGTCGCGTTGAAGAGCAGCAACATCGTCCTCCCCGTGGTCGGCGGCACCGCCGCCGCACACGCCGCCGGCCTCTGACCGGCTGACCGACGGGCCGCCAGGCGGCCCAGCACCGGGACGGCCCGGCGATCAACCCTCTGTGGAGGGTCATCGATCGCCGGGCCGTCGCGCTGTCGGTGCCTGGTCAGCCCTGCTGGGGGAGCGGGACCCGCTCGAACCGCACCTTGCTCAGCCACCCCGGAAGGTCACTGAGCACGTACAGCTCGCCGTTCACGTCGGCGCCGAACGCCGTCGGCTGGGTGGGGAAGGTGCCGATCTCGGCGGACTCGTAGCCACCCGTGGACGTCTGACGGATGGCGAACGCGCGGGTCGAGCAGTAGTCGCTCGCGATGTAGGTCCCCCGCGCCTCCGGGGTGACAGACCCCCGGTACACCGAACCGCCGATGATGGAACAGTTCTCCGTCATGTAGTGGTCGTACTCGGCGATCGGGTCGGTGAGTCGCACGCCCGGGCGGCACTGCGTCTGGTCGAAGACCGGCGTGCCCTCGCGGCAGGACCAGCCGAGGTTCGCGCCACGCTGCGACGGGCGGATGTGGTTGATCTCCTCGATCAGGCCCTGGCCGACGTCACCGATCCACAGCGAGTTGTCGACCGGGTCGATCGAGAACTTCCACGGGTTGCGCAGCCCGTACACCCAGATCTCCGGCCGCGCGCCAGGAGTGCGGACGAACGGGTTGTCGAAGGGTACGCAGTAGGGCTTTCCGCCGCAGGAGCGGTTGACGTCGATCCGCACGATCTTGCCGAGCAGGGTGCCGAGGTTCTGGCCCGACTTGAACGGGTCGTTCGCGCCGCCGCCGTCGCCGGTCGACCAGTAGAGGTAGCCGTCGCGGCCGAACGCCACCTGCCCGCCGTTGTGGTTGCCGTACTCGGGGTGCTCCTGGGTGAGCAGCACCTGCAACCGGTCGGGCGCCCCGAGGGGCACCCGCGCCAGGGTCAGCGTGCCGGCCGGCAGGCTCGTGTAGGCCACGTACAGCATCCCGGTGCGCGCGAAGTTCGGCGCGGGCGTGATGCCGAGGAGGCCACGCTCGTTGTCCGACGTGTCGACCCGGGCGGTCAGGTCGAGCACCGGGTCGGCCGCCAGGCCGGTGTCGGGGTGGTAGGCGCGGACGGTGCCGGCCTTCTCCGCGATCAGCATCCGGCCGTCCGGCAGCCCGGTGATCGCGATCGGGCGCTGCAGACCGAAGGCCACCCGCTCGGATACCACGGTCAGCTCGGTGAGGGGCACCGCACGGGTGCGGGACGGGCCAGCGGCGCTGCCGGTCGCCGACGCCGGCGGCGACAGGAGCGCGGACAGGGTGAGGATGAGCAGCCCGGCCAGTATGGTGGCCGGGCGACGACGTCGTCGCGACATGGTCAGCTCCTCGATGAAGGTGGTGGTGGACGCGGTCTGGGAGCGTTCCCACGCTACATCGAATCGAGTCGATATCCAACCTTTTCGGAGCCTGTGCGTGCGGCTTCTTCGTCGGTCATCGCCTGAGAATCAGCTGTCCGAGTTCCTGCGTGCATCGGGTGAGGGCGACGTAGAGACCGTTCCAGCCACGCGGCTCACCGGCGATCCGGTGGGGGTCGACGACCAGCGTCGCGTCCCATTCCAACCCCTTGGACTGGGTGGCGGTGAGCACCGGCACGTCATCCAGTACGGCCAGGAGTTCGGTGACGTGGTCCGCGGGGGCGATCACGCCGACCGTGCCGCCGGACCACCGTTGCCGCAGCTGTCGCACCGCCTGGGCGGCGGTGCCGGCAAGCTCGCCGGGTGTGATCGTGAGTTCCCAGGGGGTGACGCCGGAGGAGCGTACCGCCCGCGGCGGCGTGTTGTGGCTGCCCGCCATCTTCAGGACCGGTGCGGTGAGCTCCATGACCTCACGCGGGGTCCGGTAGCAGATGGTCAGCTCCGCGGCGGTCCAGCGGTCGCCGAAGGCAGCTCGCACCGCTTCCGCCCAACTGGTGTGGCGGTGCGCTGCCTCCGCCTGATCGATGTCGCCGACCGCCGTGATGGAGCGACTGGGACACCGCCGCAGCACCATGTGCCACTGCATCTCGGACAGCTCCTGCGCCTCGTCGATGACGACGTGGCCGTACACCCACCCGCGCTGCCGGCGAGCGCGGTCGGCGACGAACTCGCCCTGTGGCTGCGGCGCGTCGACCTCGCCGAGCAGGTCGGCAAGAGCGTCGATCAGGGGAATGTCGCTCGGTGCCCACTGTGGAGGCTCGGCCGAGACGGCGGTGATCTCCTCGGGGGACAGCTGCGGTGCGAACCGGGTCAGCAGGGCGCTGTCGGTCAGGAAACCAGCCAGCAGGGTTTCGGCGTCGAGGGTGGGCCACCATGCCTCGACGAACCGGGCGATGGTGGCGTTCTCGGCGATCCGATCACGAAGGTGTTCGACCTCCTCCTCGGACAGCAATCCGTCGATGTCGCTACCGGCGGGCTTCCGGCTCGCATGGTGGTCCTGCCGCATGTCCCTGTCGACGCGGGCGAGGATGTCCTCGAAGCCCTCCTCCATCTCCGCCATCAACGCCTCGCGATGCTCGACGACGGCTTCGGCGAGGAGGTGGTGCACCTGCTCGGCGAACGCCGCACGGGCGCGGTGGTACGAGCGTCCCTGCACCGCCGAGGCGAGCGCCTGCGCCACCGATTTGGCGGCGATGACGTAGGACTCACCCTCCCAGCGCACCGTCATCTCGCGCGGCCGGGGGAGCAGCGACGAAACGTAGTTCTCCAGCGCGAGCTGCCAGAGCGCACGGCCCTTGATCTCGGCGACGTGCCTGCTCTCGTCACGGCCCACGCCGATCCCGGGTAGCAGGGTGTCGCAGGTCGCCGAGACGACGGCGGTCTCACCGAGCGCGGGCAGCACCTGGGCGATGTACCGGAGAAACCGTGGCGAAGGGCCGAGGACCAGGACGGCCTGGTCGGCCATCCTCTGGTGGGCGAACAGCAGGTAGGCGACGCGGTGCAGGGCGACAACCGTCTTACCGGTGCCGGGACCGCCCTGGACGATCAGCGGACCGGTCGCCTCGGCCCGGATGATGTCGTCCTGTTCGCGTTGCAGCGTGGAGATCGCCGTCGACATGTGGCCGGTACGTCGCTGGTCGAGGGCGGCGAGGAGCGCGCCTTCGCCCACGAGTTCCCCGCTGACCGTCCCGTCCAGTGGCTCGTCGTCCACGCCGACGACGACCGAATCCCTGGTGCGTATGTGACGGCGCCGTGCCTGACCCTGCGGGTCGACAGCCGTAGCGGTGTAGAACGGCCGAGCTGCGGGAGCCCGCCAGTCGAGGAGCAGCGGCTCAGCGTCCTCGCCGTCGGTGCGGAGGCCGACCCGGCCCACGTGTCGCACTGTGCCGTCACGACCGTCGAGCCGGCCGAAGACCAGCCCTTCCCGTGCACGCCGTAGCTCCTCGTACTGTCGGCGGAGCATCCGCTGCCGGGCCTGCTCCAACGGGTCCAGGGCATCCGACGAAAGCTCGACCTGAAGGTGGTCGACCAGCCTGTCGCGCTGGGCTGTGGCCAGGTCGAGAAACGCCTGCTCCTCGGCGACCGCGGAGCGGCGCGCGACGCCCTCCGTGGTGGAGGCCGGCGGTTCGCCGTCCGGTGTCACGTCGCTGACCCCGGTGGTGCCGTCGTTGAGGGCAGACTTCCGGCGCATTCGCTAGTCCTCGCAGTGGTGTCCCCTCGGCCCGGATGAGCCGCAGTGCATTCGGCGGCAAGCATAGGAGTTGTTTTACGCATCGGCCAGGAAACGTGCCGGCAGAGAGGGGAATCTCAATTCCTTGCGGCTCCGGGGTGCCTGTGGCCCCAAGGAATTGCGATTCCCTTGTTGACACTTCCGGCCACCTATTTCGTTTCGATTCGGAAACGTATCTGCTGCCCCCGGCGGGAAGCGCCCATATTCTCGGGACGGCTTCCGCCGAGACGCTCGGTTAGGGTCGCGGTATGACGTCAGCCCCTGCCGCCAGCGCCTTCGACTCGCTGCGCCTCGACGCTGTCCGCGATCACGAGACGCTGCGCCAGGCCTACGCACTTCCCAGCGACGCGGCCGTACGCAAGCAGATGACCGAGCTCACCGAGCAGACCCGGCAGCTGATCGCCTGCTCGTCGCTGGTCCTGGTCGCCAGCGTGGACGCCGAGGGCAACTGTGACGTCTCACCACGCGGCGGCCCCGCCGGTTTCGTCGCCGTCCTGGACGCACGGACGGTGGCGATACCCGACGCGACGGGCAACAAGCGGCTGGACAGTCTGCAGAACATCGTGACGACCGGACGCGCCGGGCTGCTGTTCGTCATCCCGGGGCGCACCACGACCCTCCGGGTGAACGGTCGGGCCTGCGTCTCCACCCGTCCCGAGCTGCTGTCGCAGCTGACCGCAGTGGGTAAGCCGCCGGCCAGCGCGGTGGTGGTGGGGATCGACGAGGTCTACCCGCACTGCCCCAAGTCGCTGCTGCGCAGCGGGGCCTGGAAGCCGGAGCAGTGGCTGCCGGCGGACGCGCAGCCGACCTCTGCCGAGGTGACGCTGGCCCAGTTGCGTATGCCGGAGCTGACGATCGCCGACATCGAGCAGGCGGAGGCCGACGCGCTCAGGTACCGGTACGAGTGAGGGGCCTCGCCGTCATCCGGTCGGCGTCGACTCGGAGCCAGGCCTCGGTGCCGCCTCCCCGCTGAGGTCACGGTGCTTCAGCACCAGCCGCTCGCCGGCCCTGACCTCCTCGCGCATCCCCAGCCGCGCGGCGAGCCGGGTGGCCTCGCTCAGCGTCGTGGAGGCCTCGTGCACTCGGCCCTGGTCCAGTTGGACGTCGGCGAGACGGATCAGGAGTGTTGCCAGGTTGGACGCACTGCCGTGCTCACGGGTGAAGTCCACCGCCCGCCGGAGCAACGCCGAGGCTGACGCGAGGTTGTCGCGGCGATGCTCGACCACGCCGAGGTTCCCGAGAACACGTACCGCCCACTCGGGGTCGTACGTCGGCGTCTCGCCGTCGGCCAGCGCCCGGGTGACGGCCTCGGGATCGAACACCCGACTGGTCTCGCGGAAGGCGCGCTCGGCCGCGTCCCAGTCGCCCAGGTCGCGTGCGAGCTTCCCCGCCTCGAACGTCAGGTGTGCCACCAGGCTGGACGCCGCCGGCATGGTGAGGTCGGGCACCAAAGCCTGCGCCTGGTCGAGGTGCGCCGCGGCTTCCTCGTGGCGTCCCTCCCGACGGCACGTCTGCGCGCAGCAGACCTGATGGCGCAACCGTTCCTCGGGCGTCGTGGGCAGGTGCGACACCCGATCGAGGGCAAGCCACGCCTGGTCGAACTCGCCGCGCTGCGCGTAGATCCAGTTCTGGTACCAGCCGGTGTGCAGGACCAGATCGTCGGCAGCCGTGGAGGAGGCGAAGCTTTCGACTTCCGCGCAGGTCGCGAGCAGGTCGTCCCACCGGCCCACGGCGTCGAGGTCGGCCAGCACGGCACCGGCGAGCGCCAGAGCATGGTGGACCTGCCCGCTGTCACGCGCCCACCCGTACGCGACGTGCAGGTGCGGGCCGAGGGAGCGCAGCCGAGTCAGATCACGCCAGCTCGGATCGGGGAGCCGGTACTGGGCGGCGACCTCCAGCATGGTGGTCAGCCAGGCCCTACGTACGCGGTCGCGGAGGTCGGGTTGTTCGTCCAGGAGGCGCTCGACGTAGGTCCGTGTCAGCGGCAGGAGTGTGAACATGCCGCCCCGTAGATCGATCAGTGACAGCTGGATCAGCGTCTGGATGCCGTCGTCCCGGGCGACGACGTCCTCGCCGAGGCCCGCCGCGCGGCCGAGGAGAGTGCGGTCAACGGGATCTTCGAACATGGCGATCGCCGCGAGCACCCACAACGCCTCCGTGCCCTCCAACGCCCGGACGCTCTCCCGGAAGCAGAAGGCGGCGATGTCGCTGTGACCGGAGCCGAGACGTCGGAGCACGGACTCGACCGAGTGCCCGAGGTTCATCAGGCTCAGGCTCCAGACGATGGCGAGCGGAATACCGCCCGTCTTGCGGGTGAGCGCCGACGCCTCCGCCTGGCTCAGCACGAGGTCACGCTGGTCGGCCTGGGCGGCGATCAGCTGCGCCGCCTCGTCCAGTGGCAGCCCGGACAGGCGCAGGGAGTAGGCGACGTCGAGGCGGTGCCGGGACGTGACGATCGCCTTGGTGGGTTGGGGCAGGTCGCGCAGGAAGGCGGCGATCTCGTCATCGTCGACGGTCTCCAGGTTGTCCAGGACGAGCAGGACCCTGGTGTCACCGGAGAGCAGCTCCCCGATGACGGCCCGCTGTTCGCGGAACGGCATCTGGATCAGCTCGCCGCGTCCGAGCACCGAGCCCATCACGGTGAAGAGGTCCCGGAGCACCGCCAGCTCGGGCTGCCGTGTGTTGATGCCGTGTGCCGTCAGCAGGGTCTGTTTCGCCGAGACCCAGATCGCCGCGTCGAACTGCCGTCGCCCCGGGTCGCCCTCGATCAGCTGGTACGCCGCCTCCAGGGCCAGTGACGTCTTGCCCACGCCCCCGATGCCGTCGATCACGACCACCCACGTCCGATCCTCGGGACGCATCCGCTTGAGCACCAGCTCAAGCTCCGTGGCACGCCCGACGAGCCGGTGGTACGTCCGGTGGGGCAGATTGTGCCGCGACGATCGGTCGCTCTGCGGCGGGGCGGTCGGCCGAGCCGTCGCCCGCAACACCTCGAGCTGTTGTTGCTGATACATCAGGGCGAAGGACGGTTGCAGCTCCGGCAGGTGCTGCAGCTCGTCGCGTAGGCACCGGACCAGTTCCTGCAACGCCCGGTCGATCCTCTCCTCGTCCACCGACGGGGCGAAGCGTCGGAGCACCTGCGCGAAGTCCTGGCTCGCCTGGTCCTCCGACCGGGCCGGGTACAACACGAGCTGCCGCAGAGCCTCACCGACGCTGGGTAGGTCCAGAATCGGCGCGTCGTCCAGGAGGAACAGGGTCAGTTCCCGGTCGACCGAGAGATGCCGGTCGCGGAAACGATCCACCGCGCGGTCGGTGGCCGTCCGCAGCCGCCGATCGAAGTCACGCTTGCGGAGGTGGGCGCCGACCGCCGTCTCCACGGCTCGCACGAGGACGTCTGCCAGCATGCCTAGCACCGTAGGGCTTCGCCGCCACCTCGTGATCGGACCAACGGTCGAGATGAGACGGTGCCGTCACCGAGGTCTCGGCAGCACCATCGTCCGCCGACCGGGGTGAGCCACCGCGTGCAGCATCGCCTGCTGGGCGTCCGCCAGGTCGAAGGCTCGGCCGACCAGGCCCTCGGTCGGCACGGCCCCGGACGCCACCAGCGCCGAGGCCGCGGCGAAGTCCTCCCGGGTGTGGCTCACGGAACCGGTCACCGTGATCTCCCCGCTGCGCAGGCGCGGCAGGTTGAGGTCGAGCGGAACCGACGGGGCCACGGATTCGAACAGGACCACCTGACCGCCGAGTCGGACGACGCTCAGCGCCGCCTCGATCGACGCGATGCCGCCACGGGTGACGACGGCCGCAGCCACCTCCGATCCGACCGTGTCGCGAATGCACCGCGCCACGTCCCGCCCGTCCGGCTCGACGAGCACGTCCGCTTCGACCGGCGCACGTCCGTTCGCGTCGCGGGCTGTGGCGACGCCGACCGTGCGCAGGCCGCGGGCGCGGGCGGCGGCAACGTGCAGAGCGCCGGTGAACCCGAGGCCGAAAACGGCGAGCAGATCTCCCGGTCGACATCCGCTTCGATCGAGCGAGTGGACGACACAGGCCGTCGGCTCGACCAACGCGGCGTCCTGGCACGTCGCCGCCGGTCCGACGGGAAAGACGTCGACATGCGGGACCACGAGCAGGTCGGACATACCCCGGGGCCCCTGGGGCTGGCGCTGCGGCCCCGAGGCCTTCGCGTACGAGCACAGGTTGCTCCGGCCGGCCCGGCAGAACGGGCAGTCACCGCACCGCGGAAGCAGTGAGACGGCGACCACCTCGCCGGAGCGCAGGCCCGTCGACGCAGGCGCGTCGAGGACGACCGCTCCCACCTCGTGCCCGCCGAGGAGCGGGTACTCGGGTCGAACCCCACGGAACACCCGCTGCTCCCACGTACAGATCCCGCACGCGCCGACCGAGACCAGCACCTCCTGAGCAGCCCGCCGGGGCTCGGGCACGTCGTGGACCTCGACGCGGCGTGGCGCCACGAAGACCGCCTGCCTCACCGACCACCGGGGCCGGTCGAGGACAGCGCTGTCAGCGGGAGTAGACGCCGAACCGGTCCGTCCTGCGCCGCCTGCTCCGCTTCGGCGTACGGGGTGGGACGAGCGGAGTCGCGCAACATCGTCCCGGGGAAGTGGCCGCCGTCGTAGAGCACCTGGCAGAGGGGGTACGGAGCCCGCAGGTCGCGGTAGCGGGCGATGGCGCTGGCCCGGCACAACCCGCGACACGACTCTGCGACGGCGCAGTTGCCGCAGACCCCGTCCAGGTCGTCGACCTGCCAGGCCCGGGTGCTGGTGAACAGCGGACTTTCCTGCCAGATGTCGGCCAGCGAGCGATCCCGAACGTTGCCGGCCTTGGCCTGGTCGAACTCGTACATGCCCTGGCAGATGGCCACCTCGCCGTTGGCGAGTACGGCCAGGAAGGATCTGCTCCAACCACAGGTGGTCGTCGCGCCGCCCGGTTGGAAGGCGGGCGGAAGGGTGGTCATCAGCACCGGCGTGCGTGATCGGTGCGGATCCCAGGCGTAGTCCCAGAGGCGCTGCGGGGGCAGGCGGGCCAGGAGGTCGAACAGCTCGTCGGCGTCGATGACGTCCTCGGCGACGCCGTGACCGCGCCCCAGCTCGTGCACGCTGAGGATCAGCTTCAGTTGGGACGCGCCCAAGTCGCCGGCCAGGTCGAGGATGTCGTGGATCTCGTGCAGGTTGCCCCGGCGGACGACGGTGTGGATGGAGAAGTAGAGGTCGTTGTCGCGCAGCCGGCGAAGGTTGTCGACGGTACGCGTGAATGCCCCGCGCTGCCCACGAAAGGAATCATGGGTGGCCGCCGACGCGCCGTCCAGGCTGACGTAGAGGTGTAGTCGGTCACCGATCCGGGTGAGTTCGCCCAGCGTCACCTCACTGATGATCGTGCCGTTCGTCTCCAGCGAGATGCGGAACCCCTGGTCGTACGCGGAGCGCATCAGGTCCACAAAGCCCGGCCGCAGCAGGGGTTCACCGCCGGTGAACTTGACGTGCCGAGCCCCGAGGCGGCGCGCCTGCGTGAGAACCGACCGGATCTCGTCGTCGTCGAGCTCGTCGGGCTGTGCCTTTCCGGCGTCGACCCAGCAGTGTCGACATGCCTGGTTACAGGCCAGTGTGAGGGAGATGGTGAGGTTCTCAAGAGAGTGGGAGCCGGGCTCGCGGTCTGTCATGCATGGCCCCTCGCTGTCGGCGGATGGAAGCCCCAGCGGATGGTCCCACGCCCACTGGCGGGTGTGAAGTGTCGTGATTCCGGTTGCGGCGCCGACGTCATTCCTCGTTGCGGGTGCCCAGCCAGCCGAGCGCGGCGGTTACCAGTGCGGGCAGCTCCGGTGGGGTGTCGAGGTGTTCGACCTCCGCCGCCGAGAACCAGCGGCAGGCGCTGACCTCCTTCAGTTGTGGACGCAGGATCCCCCCGTCAGGTCGGCAGACGTAGATCATCTCGACGTGGTGGTGGACTTCGAGCGCGGCGGTCTTCATGTCTATCTCGAGAATGGCGAACGGGGAGGGAATCGTCCGGGCCGCAGGATGGACGAACGGCTGCCGGCCGACGACACGGACGTGGATGCCGGTCTCCTCGCGGACCTCACGCACCGCCGCCTCCACCGGATCCTCCTGCTCGGCCAGATGGCCACCTGGATAGATCCACATACCGATCTTGTTGTGGTGGACCAGCAACACCCGATGGTCGTCGTCGACCACGATCGCGGCAGCCGTGAAGTGGCGGGCGGGTCTCATCAGCATCTCCGATACGACGGCGTCCGGTGGCGGCAGACAGCTGATGCTGCCACGCCACGACCCCGATGACCCCGTGGCGACACGATGGGTCCATCGTCAGCACATTGTGACTCCGCTCGACGCGGTTAGGCTTGTCGATCGCCGAGAGGCGACAACCCACCGCAGGATCAGGGGGCGACGGGGGAGAGTGGGTCATGAGCTATCACGAGACGCCGGACAGTCGCCTCGTCGTCATCACCGGCGGACCGGGGTCCGGCAAGACCGCCCTGGTGGACGCGCTGCACCTGGCTGGATTTCGGGCGGTACCCGAGGCGGGCCGTGCCATCGTCACCGATCAACGTGCGATCGGCGGCCGCCTGCTTCCCTGGAACGATCCCGCCCTCTTCGACGAACTGGTCCTCGCGATGGGGATGCGCGCCCACGAGGACGCCTGCGCGATCGGTGGGACCGCCTTCTTCGACCATGCGATCCCCTGCACCGTCGGCTTCATCAGAGCCCGCGCCGAGGCGGTGCCTGCTCACTTCCACGCCGCCGTCGCCCGCTTCCGGTATCACCCGACGGTCTTCGTGGCACCGCCGTGGCGCGCGATCTACCGGCGTGACGAGGCACGATGGGAGAGCTACGAGCAGGCGCAGGGCATCCACGCGGCGATCGTCGAGGCGTACCGCGAGGTTGGCTACCGGTGCGTGGAGCTGCCGCGCGCCGACGTCGCGACGCGGGTGCGTGTGGTCCTGGACCGGCTCGGCGGTGACGACGAGCGTCTGCGGGGTGACGGCCTGACCCACGGCGAACCGTCTCGGGCTCACCCTCCGTCGGGGCCGCGACGCGATCGACCGCGCGCATTCACCAGCGAGAACACGACGAATGCGGGGCAGGACGACAGGCGCTCGGCGACCTCCGGGTAGTGCTCGCGCATCCGCTCCGACGGCCGCGGTTCGTGGATCCGCTCGATGAGGAAACCTCCCGCGCGGAACTCGTCACACGTCACGTCCAGGGGTTGACGCCAGTAGGCCACCTCCCACCCGCTGTGCCAGCTCTCCCGCACCCTCTCCACCGTGAAGTAGCTCCCGCCCAGACGGCGCCAGTCGTCCATGGGGTGGTGCGTGGAGACGACGAGCCGCCCACCGGGCCGGAGTAGCCGCGCGACCTCCCGAGCAGCACGAGCGGGACGCCGACGAGCATCTGGCGGCCCATGGCCTTCGCGTCGACGCTGGCCAGCGATGAGTGAGCGGTGGACGAGGGCTGGCGACCAGATTGCGGCAGGTCCGGGTGGATAGACTTCAGGCGCTTCCAGACCTTGTCCGTTCGGACGGGGACAGGTCCTCAACGATCACGGAACGCGAGGGGAATGACCAGCCGCGGGATCATCGTGCTCTCGGGCCCTCCATGCTCGGGCAAGACCACGGCAGGGGCGGTTCTGGCTGCGGAGCGGTCCTCCCCGGGCCACCGTCGGATCCACCTGGAGGTCGACACCCTCTTCGACCTTCTGTTCCCTGGATCCGATCGAAATCGTGACGATCGTCTGCGCGCCTACGACGGTACGCACCTCCTCGCCCGCATGTTCGTGGATCATGGAGAGACTGTGGTCCTCGAGTGCACCTACGCTCGGCGTGAGCAGCGAGCCAGTCTCCTGAAATCGTTGGCCGGCTCCTCAGCGTCGCTCTGGGTCGTCGAGTTCTTCGTGACGCCCGAAGAGGCCGTGAGTCGATTCCGGAAACGTCACCAAGCCACGGATCTCGACGAAGCGCTCGTCCGCGAGCGGGCCGAAGCGTTCCCGTACTTCGACGATGCCCTCCGCCTGACGTCATCCGCGGGGACCCCCGAGGAACACGCCCAGAGCATCGTCACGTGGCTGCAACAGGGTCCTCGGCCAGTGGACCAGGAGGCGTGGACCCGGGCTGGACGAGGCTGGAACTGAGGCCGCCCTTCCATCGGCCGGACAACGGCTCCCGAACCACCCTCTGAGGGCTCGGGCGTTCAGCCGGCGGAGTTCCAGGCGTCCTCGAACGTGGCACCCGCGATGACGAACCGGCTCCAGTCCTCATCGAGATCATCCAGGCTCACCTGTCCGAGGCCACCGAACTGGTCTTCGTTCCGTCCGGGTCCGTAGCGGAGAACCGGGCCGCTGTCGTACACCACGACCTGCCGAACCGGCCAACCGTCGTCGTGCACCTCGAAATACCAGACCGACCGGCCCCAGGCGTCGAACTCGTCGCCGCGCGTCTCGTCCCAGCGACGACGGTAGAAGCGGGCCATGACCGCAAGGGTAGATCCCGGTCTGCGGGAGCCGTTCTCGCACGCTCACCCGGCGCGGATCGGATGAACCCACGATACGGTGCGGGCGTGATCGCTGGCCGCGCACAGAGCCCGCTGATATTCGTGGATGTCGACGGACCGTTGATCCCGTTCCGGGCTCGGCGAGTCAGCCGGAAGCGCCCGTCGCGCGGTGCGGACGTGCGGCGACTCGACCGCACCGGCAACCCACTGCTCGATCGGCTTGAGCCAGATGACGGGCGGAGGCTGTTGGCGCTGGGCGGCCAGTTGATCTGGGCGACGACCTGGATGGCGGAGGCCAACGAGGTCATCTCGCCACGGCTCGGGCTCCCCGACCTGCCGGTCGTCGACTGGCCGGACGACGACGGGGATCCGGAGCACGGTCTGCACTGGAAGACCGCATCCCTCACCCGGTGGGCAGCCGGCCGCCCGTTCGTCTGGCTCGACGACGAGATGGGCGATGCTGACCGCCGATGGGTCGCGGCACACCACCCGGTGAGGGCGCTGCTGCAACGCGTCGACCCGTACGTGGGTCTGACCGAAGCGGATTTCTCGGCGGTCCGTCGGTGGATCGGGCAGATCGACCCCACTGATCGGTGATCGGCACGCCCACCTGGTAGACCTGCGGCCCACGGCGACGATCCTCCGGGCCGTGGCCCCAGGCCGCCCATCCACGGGCAGCCGGCTGCGGATGACTGCCCGCTCTACCGGCGGCGTCGGGCGTCGGCCTCGGCGTCGAGCAGGTCGTTGAGGGTCAGCGCCGAATTGATCAACGACAGGTGGCTGAACGCCTGGGGATAGTTGCCGATCTGTTCCCCTGTCGACGCGATCTCCTCGGCGTACAGACCCAGGTGGTTGCTGAAGGTGAACATCTTCTCGAACGTGAGCCGGGCGTCGTCGAGGCGACCGGAACGGGCCAGCGCCTCGACGTACCAGAAGGTGCACATGTTGAAGGTGCCCTCGTGACCGGGGAGGCCGTCGGGGGAGTGGACCGGGTCGTACCGGTGGACCAGGCTGTCGGAGACGAGTTCGCGCTCGATCGCGGCCAACGTGGACTGCCACAGTGGGTCGCTCGGCGTGACGAAACCGACCGCCGGCATGGCGAGCAACGCCGCGTCCAGCACGCTCTCGTCGTACGCCTGCACGAAGGTGCCGCGACCCCGGTCGTACCCGCGCTCCATGACCTGGTTGTAGATGCGGTTGCGCTGGTCGGTCCAGCTGGTGATGTCTCCGGGTCGGCCGGTCCGGGTGGCCAGGCGGACGGCCCGGTCCAGCGCGACCCAGGACATCACCCGGCCGAAGGTGTAGTTGCGGGGGTGGTGGCGGCTCTCCCAGATGCCGGCGTCGGCCTGGTCCCAGTGACGGCAGAGCCAGTCGACCAGCCGGACGGTGCTCTTCCACACCTGGTGTGAGACGCGGATGCCCTGCTCGTCGGCGAGGTGCATGGCGTAGAGCGCCTCACCGTGGATGTCGAGCTGGAGTTGGTCGGCGGCGCCGTTGCCGATGCGCACCGGACGCGAGCCGCGGTAGCCCTCCAGGTGATGGAGGGTCTCCTCGTGCAGGTCGGAGGAGCCGTCGACCCGGTACATGATCTTCAGGGGATCCTGGAGGTCGCCGGCCTCGCGGATCCGCTCGTCCAGCCAGTCCATGTACCGGCTGACCTCCTCGGTGAAACCGAGGCCGAGCAGCGCGTGCACCGAGAACGACGTGTCCCGTACCCAGGTGTAGCGGTAGTCCCAGTTGCGGGTTCCGCCCACGAGTTCGGGCAGCGCGGCGGTGGGTGCGGCGATCATCGCGCCGGTCGGGGCGTACGTCATGAGTTTCAGCGTGATGGCGGAGCGCTCGACCATCTCCCGCCAACGGCCGGTGTAGCGCGAGCGTTCGAGCCAGCGCCGCCAGTAGTCCCGGGTCCACTCGAACATCCCCTGGACCTCTTCCGGCGAGAAGATCCGCGGGTCGGTGTCGCCCGTCTCCAGGACCACTCCGCCGGTGTCGCCCTGGTTCAGGGTGCCGTACGCGATCAGGTCGCCGTTTTCGAGGCGGACGTCGCCGCGCTCGGCGATCAGGTGCCGGACCGGGTCGACCGGGTTGAACGTCAGGCTCGCCGATCTGCTGCGGAAGACGTAGCCGTGGCGGTGGGTCTCCAGTTGGTGCTCTTCGCGGGCGTAGTCGAACCGGGGCCGGCACTCGACCTTGAAGCGCATGCTGCCGCGGACCATCGTGACGAGGCGGACCAGGCGGTGCGTGTCGGTGGCCCGCTCGCCGGTGACCGGCATGAAGTCCATCACCTCGGCCACGCCGTCCGCGCTGATGAACCGGGTGATCAGGATGGGGGTGCCGGGAAGGTAGAGCTGTTTGGTCACGTACCGCACGTCGCACGGCGCGATCCGGAAGTACCCGCCCTTGTCCTTGTCGAGCAGCGCGGCGAAGATGCTCGGCGAGTCGAAGCGGGGCGCGCAGAACCAGTCGACCGTCCCGTCGCAGGTCACCAACGCGGCGGTCTGCAGGTCGCCGATGAGCCCGTGATCTTCGATCGCCGGATAGCTGTCCACGTCTCTCCCCGGTTCGGCGGCCTCCTGCGCATCGAACCTAGGGGAGAAATTGTCGGGTTAGGTCGCTTTCGCGTTCCGCCACCCGGTTTGCGTACCCGACGGGCTTCGACGTGGTGGTGTCACAGCCAGTCGTGTTCCCGGGCGTAACGCGCCGCCTCGTGGCGGGTCCGGGTCTGGGTCTTCTGCATGGCGTTGGAGAGGTAGTTGCGCACCGTCCCCTGCGCGAGGTGCAGCCGGGCGGCGATGTCGGCCACCGAGTAGCCCTCGCTGGTCACTCGCAGCACGTCGATCTCCCGTTCGGTGAGCGGGCAGTCGTCGATGACGGCCAGCGCGGACACCTCCGGGTCGATCCAGCGCCTGCCGGCGTGCAGGGTGGCGATGACCGAGGTGATGTGCGACGGCTCGGCGGACTTGCTGACGAAGCCCTGCACGCCGAGCTTCAGAGCCTGGCGCAGCACGCCGGGCCGGGCATGCCGGGTCAGCATGAGGACGACCTGCTCGGGACGCTCACGACGGATCCGCGCGACCGCGCCGAGCCCGTCCACGCCCGGCATCTCCAGGTCGATGACCAGCACGTCGGGCTGGTGGCGCAGCGTGGCCTCGACCGCCGTCGCACCGTCGGACGCCTCCGCGAGGACGGTGATGTCGCCCTCCATGGGCAGCAGCGTGGCCAGCGCCGTCCGCAGCAGCGCCTCGTCGTCGGCGAGAACGATCGTCGTCATCGCCCGCCCTCCGGTGCCCCCGCTGACGTGCGGGCACGGACGGGCGGGAACACCGCAGCCGTCCGGAACCGCCCCTGCTGCTGTTCCACGGTCAACTCACCCCCGTCACCCGCCACCCGCTGCCGCAGGGCGGACAGCCCTCTGAGTTCGCCCGGGCCGTCACCGGTCGCTCCGTCGTTGACGATGGTGATGCCCGACTCGGAGAGCGTGATCTGCACCTGGGTCGCCTGCGCGTGCCGCAGGATGTTCGTCGTCGTCTCCCGCAACACCTGACCCAACAGTTCGCTGGCGCCGACGTTCACCTCGGCCTCCCGGGTCACCCGCACCCGGATGCCCGCCGCCTCGAACAGGTTCTTCGCGTTCTCGAGCTCCGTGGAGAGGTTGAGCCGCCGCTGGGCGTACGCGAGTTCCTTGGTCTGGGCGATGGTGTCGCTGACCAGGGCGTACGTCTCCTGGAGCTCCTTCTCCGCCCGTTCGGCGTCGGCGAGCAGCAGTTTGCGCGCCAGCGCGATCTTCAGTTTGACGACGTGCAGGGTGTGGCCCTGGATGTCGTGCAGGTCGCTGGCGAACCGGACCCGCTCCCGGACGACGGCCAGCTCCGCCTCGCGTTCCCGGGTCTGTTCGAGCTCCCGGATGAGGTCGTAGAACCGTTCGCCGACGACCGTCAGGACGGTCACCAGGACGGTGATGACGGTCGGCACGAGGACGTAGGTGAACAGGACACCGCCCGCGTCGTCACGTTCCACCAGAAGCCGCGTCGCGCCGACGACAGCCACGTAGGACAGGAGCGCGACAGATGCCCGGACCTTCCGCCGCACCTCGCGCAGGGCCAGGGAGCCCACGGCACAGAATCCCCAGTACGCGTTGGGGCTGCCGGTCACCAGCACCCCCAGTGGCCACACCGCCGCCGCCACCGTCAGACACGGAAGGGCAACCCGGGCGAGGTCGTTCGCTGTCCACCGCTCGAAGGCCACCAATGCCGCGCCGACACCGGGGGCGAGGACGATGAAATGCCACCAGGTGTGCGCGTCGCTGAACAGGAGGACGGCCGCGGCGATCAGGACGGGCGGCAGCGACGTCACCAGGGTGAGCCGGCGCAGCCGTCCCTGCGTCGACTCGGTGAAACGCTCCGATCGTGCGGTCACCACCTCAGTATCCGGCAAGCATCGGCGACGACCAGTGACACTGCGTCACAAGCGGCGGTGACGCAGCGCCACTGACGGCTCGCGCGGATCCGCGCTGTCATGGGTGCATGTCCACCACACCAGTCATCGAAGTCGACCGGCTGAACCTCACCTACGGTGATTTCCACGCCGTCAAGAACCTCTCCTTCGACGTGCGACCCGGCGAGCTCTACGCGTTGCTCGGCACGAACGGAGCGGGCAAGACCTCGACGTTGGAGACCATCGAGGGCCACCGGGCCCCCACCTCCGGCACGGTACGGATCTTCGGGCGCAGCCCGCTGGACCGACGGGCGGTTCGTCCCCAGATGGGCGTCATGCTCCAGGAGAGCGGATTCTCCCCAGACCTCACCGTCCGGGAGTCGGTGCACCTGATCGGCCGGCTCACCCGCCGCACCGACGACGTCGACCGGGTGCTCGACCTCGTCGACCTCACCGAACGGGCCGGCCGGAAGGTCGCACAGCTCTCCGGCGGGGAGAAGCGGCGGCTGGACTTCGCGACCGCCGTCTACGGGACCCCGAAGCTGATCTTCCTGGACGAGCCGACCACCGGCCTGGACATCCAATCCCGCGACGCCCTGTGGGCGACCGTGGACCGGCTGCGCGAGAACGGCACCACAGTCGTGCTCACCACGCACTACCTGGAGGAGGCGCAGCAGCGCGCCGACCGCATCGGCCTCATGCACGAGGGCGCCCTCCACCGGGAGGGCACCGTCTCCGAGCTGACCCGCACCCTGCCGGCCGTCATCCGCTTCGAGCTGACGGCACCGGTGTCCACGCTGCCGCCGCAGGCCGTCGTCGGTCCCGACGGAAAGGTCGTGATCGAGACCTTCGACCTGCAGAACGACCTGCACGCCCTGCTCCGCTGGGCGCAGGACCACGCCGTGGAACTGCGGGACCTCCAGGCCGGGGCGACCCGGCTCGACGACGTCTTCCGCGCCATCAGCGGCACGCCCGCTGCCCACTCCTGACCCGTTAAGGACCAGAAGCATGCTTCCCATCGCACTCGGCGAGCTGATCCAGATCTTCCGCAACCGGCTGGTGCTGGTGACCGGCCTCATCATCCCCGTGGCGGTGAGCGCCCTCTTCGTCCGCCAGCACGAGACCTTCGCCGCCATCGGCAGCCTCGGTTACATCGCGGCCATCGTGATGTTCACAGTGGCCGCCTTCGGGCTCTACACCACTGCCGTGACCACCCTGGCGTCCCGCCGACAGAACCTGTTCCTCAAGCGGCTGCGGTCCACCGCCGCAGGTGACGCCGGCATCCTCGCCGGGCTGCTGCTTCCCGCCACCGCCATCGCCCTGGTGCAGGTGACCGCGATCCTGGCGGTGCTGGCCGCGATCACCGGCGAGCCGGGCAACGTCGCCCTGCTGGCGGTGGCGGTCCTCGCGACCCTGGCCATGATGATCGGTCTCGCCCTGGCCACCGCCGGGCTGACCAACTCACCGGAGCACGCCCAGGTCACCACCCTGCCCGTCAGCCTGGGCGTGATCGGTGTCGCCACCTGGGTCGGCACCACCGGCACCGCCGACCTCACAACGCTCAAACGGCTGCTGCCCGGGGGCGCGGCCACCGAGCTGACGGTGAACGCCTGGAACGGCGGCGTCGCCCTGAGCGAATCTCTCGTCCTGCTGGCGCCGACCCTGTCCTGGATCGTCGTCGCCGTCCTGCTCGCCAACCGGCTCTTCCGCTGGGAACCCCGCCGCTAGCCACACCGCGAAAACCCCAACGCCGACGACCACAACCGTGAAAGGAAGGACCGATGGCCACGCGACAAGACATGAGGTACGGGGTGGAGGCGAGCCTCGCCGAGGACCTCCTGCTGCTCCTGTTCCAGCCGAACGCCGGCTTCCGGGGCAGCGGGGTGATCGCCGGGGAGAACACGCTCTTCTACGTACTCGCCGGGGCGGTGCTCGCCGACCTGGCGCTCGGGGAGCAGGTGCGCACCTCCGGACGGGGCTCGTCGACGCGGGTCGAGGCCGTTCCGGACCGCCCGCCGTCGGACGACATCCTGCGCTCCGCGTGGGACTACGTCGCGCAGAAGCCCCGCGGTGTGCAGACCGTCCTCGCGGCGGTCGGGCCGACGCTGCGCGCCCCGGTGCTCGACCGTCTCGTCGACCGTGGCGACATCCGCCGAGCGCGCCGCCGGACCCTCGGCGTGTTCACCACGACGGCGTTGGAGGACGGGGAAACCGGTCGTCGGTCCGTACTCCTCGGAGACGTCCGGGACGTGCTCGTCGAGGGCGTCGAACCGCGACCCCGGGTGGCTGCCCTCGGGGCGCTGCTGTCGGCGAGCGGGACGCTGCCCCAGTTCGACAGCGACATTCCCTGGACCACCCCGGTGATCAACCGCGCGAAGGAACTCGAGCAGGGCGACTGGGGAGCCGGTGCCGCCGCCGAAGCGGTCGCACGCACCGTCACCGCGACCATCATCAACAGCGTCGTCGTGGCGACGGCCGTCATTCCGCGGCCCTGACGAGGCCGCCCCGGCGGGTGAAAGAACGCGGCCGCTCGCGGTAACAGCACCGGCGAAACGCCAGGAATGATATTAATTCTCGGAGGACGAACGAAGCTGGCAGGATCGGCGGCCGGATGTCAACGAAGGCGGCAGCGCTGCTTCGTAAGCCAGGGCAACCTGAGCGGCCGAACCTCTTGGAGCTCTTCTTCGACCTGGTGTTCGTCTTCGCCCTGAACCGGGTCTCCCACCGCTTGGTGGAGGATCTCACCGAGGGGAGAGCGGTCCTCTCCGACGCCAGCGAGACGGTGCTGTTGCTGCTGGCCTTCCTCGTCCTCTGGTTCGTCACGGCGTGGGTCACCGACATCTACGACCTACAGACGCCGCAGCTCCAGGGGATGGTCTACACGGCCATGCTCGGCGCCATGATCATGGCGGTCACGGTGCCCCGGGCGTTCGGCGACGGGAGCCTGGCGTTCGCCGGCGCGTACGTCGCGGTCCACATCATCCGTGGTCTCGTCTTCGTGCCGGCGCTGCGCGGTCACGCGGCGCAGCGCCGCGCCGCCGGGGTGCTCCTCTGGTTCTCGCTGTCCGCCGTGCCGTGGATCGCCGGCGCGGTCCTGCCCGACCCGGCACGCGGGCTGCTGTGGGCGCTCGCGATCGCCATCGACGGTACGGCACTGCTGCTCTTCTACCCCGCGCCGTGGACGCTGCGCACCCGACAGCAGTGGCCCGTCTCCGCCGAGTACATATCCGAGCGGTACCGGCAGTTCTTCATCATCGCCCTCGGCGAGCTCATCCTGACGACCGGATCCGCCTACAGCGACGCCTCGCCCCGGCAGGGCGGAGCCGCCGCGGCCTTCGCGGTCTCGTTCGTCACCACGGTGCTACTGTTCCGGGTCTATCTCTTCAAGGCGGGCCAACTGCTGCCCGAAGCGCTCGCCGCCGCTCGCGAGCCACCTCGTCTCATCCGTGAGGCGTTCCTCGCGCACGTCCTCATGGTCATGGGTATCGTCGCGGTCGCGGTGGGCTACGAAATCGTGATCAGGCACCCGTTCGGGCACACCGAGGCAGCCTGGACCGTCGCCATCCTCGGCGGGCCGATCCTGTTCCTGATCGGGCGCGCCCTGGTGGAACACGCGGTGTTCGCCCGGGTCTCCCGTTCCCGGCTGATCGGCGCACTCGTGCTCGCCGGGATCGCGCCCACCGTGACCCTCGTGCCGCCGCTGACCGTGGCCGTCGCTGCCGTCCTCGTGCTGGCCGCTATCGCCGTCTCCGACCTGATGCGTGCCAGCGGCAAGCCACCCGAGCGGCCGACCGTCCCCCACTGAGGACGCGAGGCGTGCGGGGTGTCGGCAGCAGGGTGCGCGATCGCGCCGGGCGGCGCGACCACCACCACGGCTGGCACGGTCAGCGGTTGTCGTCGGGGCCCAGCGCTCCGCGACGCCAGGCGTACCAGCCACGGCACAGCACGTAGCCGGCGATGGTGGTCAGCGAGACGGACGCGTCGGCGATCAGGGTCCGTGCCGCGTGCGGAACATCGAGGATGAACGCCGCCTGGACGGTTACCGCGATCTTGTGAAGCAGCAGGAGCTCCCACATGCCGCGCTGCTTGCGAGGCGCGACCGCCAGCAGGGCCCACATGCCGGCGAAGACGAGGTACGCGCAGGTCCTCCAGTATTCGGTCAGGATCTGGTCTTCGGGGAGGTCACCGAGGCGGGTGAGGCCCTCGACGAACGGCACCAGGGTGGCCGCTGCGGTGATCGCCATCAGGATGCGTCCGGTCCGGTCCTGCCAGCGGGTCGGTGCCGTAGCGGTGGTGGCGACGTCGGTCTGGGTGATCATGTGGTCTCCCCGTCTGCTCGATCACGACGAATTCGTGACGGGTAGACCATCCGTCAGCGGGGCTCGGCACCGCATCGGTGGTAATTGCGTAGTCGTCTGGGGCGCATATCGTCGTCATCTGACAGATGTCTCGACGTGGCGCGGCGCCAAGACTTCAGGCAGTTCCATCGATGCGTGGTCGCACGTGCGATCACGCCTGCCGGAGGTCTGCCATGTCGACGACACACTCAGCATCCGCGCCACCGGGTTGGGCGAAGACGCCGAACCTCCGGTGGCGGCGGCGAGCCCGACGGCCACGGCTGGTGATCGCACTGCTCGCCACGACACTGGTCGCGACGACCGCGACGGTCGTCGCCGCTGCGGCCACGCCAGCTTTCGCCAACGACCACTACGGCACCATCAAGTCCGCCGCCGAGGCGAACCGGGACTGGATGGCACGGGTGTCGGATGACGCCAGCCTGGCCGACCTGTCCATTCCCGGCACCCATGACACCCTCGCGCTCTGCGGCCAGTCGGCGGGCAACGGCGACTGCGAGTTCATCTCGACGAGCCTCACCCAGACGCAGGAACGCCACGGGTACAGCGCCGAGACCCTGGCCACCCAACTGGACGCCGGCATCCGGTCGATCGACATCCGGGTCCGGGTGGACAAGGGTGACGCCGGACTGACGTTCACCGTTCACCACGGGGTCTACTACCAGTGGGCCAACTTCACGGACGTGCTCACGAAGATCGAGACGTTCCTGCGGGCGAACCCGACCGAGACGGTGCTGCTGAATCTCAAGGCCGAGTGTCTGGGCAGCGGAGCGAGTTGTGCCGACGCGCAGGGCTACGACAGCACCGAGTGGCGCCGGAAGGTCTTCGACTCGTACCTCACCGGGCGCTACCACACCGGCAATGGTGACGAGACCAGGCAGGGTAAGGCCTGGGACAGCCTGTTCTGGACCAACTCCGTCAACGGTAACGAGCAGACGACCACGCCGACCCTCGGCGCCGTACGCGGGAAGATCGTCCTGCTCGGGTTCCGTGGACCGGCCGGAGGGATCTACGGCGGCTACGGCATCGGGCAGCTCTACCCCGCCGGCGGATCCTACGAGGGCTACGCGCAGGACGACTACAGCGTTCCCCAGGTCAGCGATATCGACGACAAATGGGAGAAGGTCCGGGCACACCTGCGCAAGACCAACGGGGTATGGGACGCCAACCGTGGCGAGCAGACCCGACACAACCACGAGCCGGGCTCGCTCTACCTGAACTACACGAGCGGCACGGGGGACTGGGCCCATCCGTACACGGTCGCCGGTGGAACCCCGACGGCGACCGGGGTCAACGAGTTCCTCATCCAGTGCCTGCGGGCCAGCAACGACAGATGCCCGGAGTTCTACCCGAACCGGGCGGGTAACTTCGGCGGACGAGACACCCTGGACCGGCTCGGCATCGTGATGATGGACTTCCCGGGCGGAAAGCTGATCGACGAGATCGTCGCCCGCAATCCCGCCGGCCGTGCTGGCGGCAGCCGCAACGGCGGGGCCGGCGACCCGATGGAGCTGCATGCCGGCGGTGACAACGGAGGCACCCGACCGGTGGTGCCGACCGACCACGCGCAGTGCCGTCCGGACGGCATGATCCCGACCGCCGGCGCCAGCACCCCCTACTGCCGCGTCTACCAGGGCGACGGACGGGAGTGGCTCGGCCAGGGCCGCAGCCGCCGGGTGATCGGCTACTTCAACGGCAGCCGCACCGGCGCCGACGGCAAGCCCTACTACCTGGTCAAGAACATGCCGTGGTCCCGGCTGACGCACATCAACTACGCGTTCGCCCGGGTCGAGAACAACCGGATCTCGGTCGGCACGGACGGCCCGAGCAACCCGGCCACCGGCATGACCTGGTCCATCCCCGGCACCGAAATGGACCAGAGCCTGCCGTACCGGGGGCACTTCAACCTGTTGACCACCTACAAGCGTCTGCACCCCCGGGTGAAGACGTTGATCTCGGTGGGCGGCTGGGCGGAGAGTCGCGGCTTCTACGGCATGACCACCAACGCCGACGGTACGACCAACCAGGCCGGGATCAACACCTTCTCCGACTCGGTCGTCGAATTTCTCGGCCGGTACGGCTTCGACGGCGTCGACATCGACTTCGAGTACCCGACAGTGCTTGACGACACCGGCAACCCGAACGACTGGGGCGACGCGCGGTCCCGTCGCAAGGGACTGCCGACCTCGTACACGGCCCTGATGAAGACGCTGCGGGAGAAACTGGACCGCGCGTCGGCCACCAACGGCCGCTACTACCTGCTCACCTCCGCCACGTCGGCGTCCGGCTATCTCGTGCGGGGCATGGAGAACCAGAGGGCGCTGCGCTACCAGGACTATACGAACCTGATGGCGTACGACTACCACGGCTCCTGGAACAACGTGGTCGGCCCGAACGCCGCCCTGCACGACGACGGTAAGGACCCGGAGTTGAGCGACCTGTACTCCACGCCGGAGTACCAGAAGATCGGCTACTTCAACACCGACTGGGCCTTCCACCATCTGCGCGGCGCGATGCAGGCCGGACGCATCAACATCGGCATCCCGTACTACAGCCGGGGCTGGCGCAACGTCACCGGCGGCAGCAACGGTATGTGGGGCAGATCCGTCGGCAGCGCCTGCCAGCCGGGCACCGGCCTGGTCCGCCCGTGCGGCGACGGCGCGGTCGGCATCGACAACATCTGGCACGACCGCGATGCGAACGGTCGGGAGGTCGGCGCGGGGGTCAACCCCATGTGGCACGCCAAGAACCTGGAACGCGACCTCACCCCCCGCTACGCCAACGCGGTCGGCCTCACCCCGGACAGCGACCCGAACGACCGGCGCACCGGCACGTACGACCGGCACTGGGACGCGACCACCCGCACCGCCTGGTTGTGGAACCCGGAGAAGAAGACCTACCTCTCCATCCAGGACACCGAGGGCCTGGATCACGTCGTGGACTACGTCAACCGCAAGGGCGCGGGCGGCGTGATGATGTGGGAGCTCTCCGGTGACTACGAATGCCCGGCCGAGGCGACCCCGGACAACCCCTGCGTCATGGGCTACACCCTGACCAACCGGCTGCACGAACGGCTCCAGGGCGCCGCCGCGTACGGCGACAGTCGCGGTGCCGGCAGTTCGGTGCAGCGTCCGGCACTGGCCCTCGACGTGAGCGTCGACCTGATCCGCTACCCGACCGACACGGCGAGTCTGTGGCCGCTGACCCCGACCGTCCGGATCAGCAACAACACCGCGGTGACCATCGGTGGCGGCAGGGACAACGTCATCTCCTTCGACCTGCCGACCTCGACACCCCCGCTGATCAAGGACGGCAACTGGCAGACCGGCGCCCAGGGCGGCCGGTGGAAGGTGCAGGCCGGGCACACCGGCCCGAATGTCGGCACCGGGCTCTCCGGCGCGTTCCACCGGGTCAGCCTCACCCTGGACTACTGCCAGATCATCCCGGCCGGGCAGAGCCTGGACGTGCCGATCATCTACTACATCCCGGCGACCGGGCCGGTGAACACCACCCTCAGGCTGGGCGGCACGACGTTCTCCTCGGTGCCGGAGCAGAACCGGGGTGCCGCGAAGGTGATCCCGGCGACCGGCGGATGCTCGGCGCCGGCCTGGGACGCCAGCAAGGTCTACAACCCGGCGACCCAAGCGGTGGAGAACCTCACCGTGAAGTACGCCGGCAAGGTCTGGCAGGCCAAGTGGTGGACCCAGGGCAACGTGCCCGGCACCGGGGCCAACTCGGACCTGGAACCCTGGCGGCTCATCGGACCGGCCAGCTGACGGCTGGACCGGGTGGCACCCGTCCGGGCCCGGCCAGGGTTCGGACGGGGGCCACCCGGTCAGGAGTCGAGAACGCCGCCCGGCACCTGACGCAGCACCACGCCGGCGATCTCCACCCGGCTGCGCAGGTCGAGTTTCGCCAGGATTCGCGAGATGTGCGTCTGGGCCGTCCGGCGAGTGAGGAACAGGCTCTGTGCGATCTCCGGCGTCGAACGGCCGGCCGCGACAAGCGTGGCGACCTTCCGTTCGGTCGGGGTCAACGCGTCCCAGCCGTGCCCGGCCCGTTTGACCCGGGAACCCCGTACCCCGCGCCGGATGCCCCGACTGCGCAACCTGGCCTCGGCCCGACGGACGTCCCAGGTCGCGCCGAAACCGTCGTACAGGTCGACCGCCTCGTCCAGGGCCTCCCGCGCCGGCGCGGTGTCGTCCCGCTGGGCGAGGACGACAGCGAGATCCTCCAGCGTCCCGGCGAGTTCCACAGGCACCCCGCTGGCCCGGTAGTGCGCCACCGCCGAACGGACAGCCGTCGCGTCACAGTGGTACAGGCCACGACACCGGTCAGCCGCCGCAGTGGCTCGGGCCGGCACCTGTTCTGCCGCGGCTTCGGACAGGCAGGCGCGTAGCCCGGCCTCCGCCGCGGACCGGTCGTCGGCGGCGAGCGCGAGCCGGACGAACCGAGGTAGCCACTGGTGGGTCAGTGTCATCTCGCCCGGCCGCCGTTCGAGGAGATCGTTCAGATGGTCCAGTGCCGCCCGCAGGTTGCCGTCCTGCTCGGCGGCGACGGACCGCGCCACGAGCAGGAAGTCGATGTTCTCCCGGTCCGCGACGGTGACCAGAGGACGGTCGAATCCTGCTCGCAGGTGCGCGGCGGCCCGGCCCCGTTCGCCCCGATGCCCGGCGATGAGCGCGGCGACTCCGTGCCGGAGCCACCCAGGGCCACCTTCGCGCAGCCCACGGTACGTCGCCGACGAGGTGCTCTGTGCCACGGCGTCGAGTTCAGCCAGGGCGTCGTCCCACCGTCCCAGCCAGAACAGCAACACCGCGGCGGTCACGCCGGAGGTCGTGTCGTCGATGCGGTTGGCCGCGCGCAGGAAGTCCCGGGCGTCCCGCAGCGCCGCCTCCGCGTCCGTCCACCGGCTCAGGTTCTGCAACGAGAAGATCCGTCCATGCAGGACGAACGCCATCAGGTCGACGTGATCGACGCCGGAGCCCAGCGTATCGATCGCCTGCTCCACGCTCCTCAGGGCGAGCCGGTGCTGCCGCCGGACGGAGTGGCCCGCCCAGAGGCCGGTCAGCGCGTACGCCGTCGCGAAGGCGTCCCCGGCCACCGCCGCGGTGCGCAGCGCGCCCCGGGCGGTGGCGTCCGCCGCCGTCAGGTCCCCGACACCCGCGCGCTGGAACATCGCCAGCGAGGCGAGCAACCGTGCCCGCCACGGGTCCGGGAGGTCGTCGGCGCGGAGGGCCCGGTGCAGGTTGGCCACCGCCGCGTCGTTGTGCCCGCCGCTGAACAGCGCGCGGGCGAGTATCCAGTGCAGATGGCCCCGGTCATTCGGGTCGACGATCGCGCCAAGGGCCTGCCGAACCCGTGTCGCGGCCTCTTCGTGGTCGCCGGTGGCGAGAAGGACCCGGGCCAGGTTCGTGGTGAGCCCCGACCGCTCGTGCTCGTCGCCCGGGTCATGGTCCACCTCCCGGCGGAGCAGTTCGGCCGCGAGGTGCGGCGCCCACGCCGCCAGCACCGGCGCGACACTTGTGAGCCACTGTCGTGCCCAGCGGTCGCCGACCACGCCGGAGGCGAGGAGATGCTGGGCAACCCGTTGCGGCTCGACGCGGGTGGCCTCCAGGGCCCGCGCCACGTCCAGGTGCAGCGCGGCGCGCAGCGCGGCCGGCATCCCGTCCAGGAGAGCCTGCCGGAGCAACGGATGCCGGAACCGCATCCGCGGGCCGGCCTCGACCAGGATGCCCGTCGTCACCGCCTCGTGGAGGTCGGCGCAGAGGTCGATCGCCGGTCGGCCGAGTAGCGCCGCGAGTTCGGTAACCACGAACTCGCCGCCGAGCAACGCCGCCGCCCGCATCAGCTCGATGGTGCCGGCCGGGACGAAACTCAGTCTGTCGTCGAGGGCCGCGGCGAGCGACCTCGGCACGACGTCGGTACGAGATTCGCGCACCTCGGCTCGCGTGCTGATGTCCAACAGCTTCTCCCGGACCAGCGCGCCGACCAGTTCCTGTAGGAAGAGCGGGTTGCCAACCGCCTGACTGGCGAGCGTGACGAGTCCGTCGCCTGGTGGCGCGCCGACAAGTGCGGCGAGCAGGTCCCGGACCGCGTCCGGGGTGAGTGGACCAAGCGGGACGCGGACCACGTCCCGCCGTCGGGTGACGCCCCGCAGCCGTCGCACCGTCGGGCGGCGTGCGCCGGGACGGTACGACATGACCAGCAGCAATGGCAGGTGTGCGGCAACCGGAACCAGTCGACGGCACACGTCCAGCGACGCGTCGTCGGCCCACTGCACGTCATCGAGGACCAGCATGGTCGGGCCGGCGGCGCACAGCTCGTCGACCAGTGCGACGACCATCTCCACGGCCGCCGCCGCGCGCGTCGCGTCGGCGAGGTCGAGCGTGCCACGCCGCTCATTGAGGAAGGCCGCGATCCTCGCCCGACGGGGATCCGCCGAGCGCCGCCCGACCTCCAGGCAGTCGACGAGTACGCCGAGCAGTGGCGGGTGCGCCAGTTGATCGGCGACACCCACAAAGGCCTGGCAGCCCCACTCCCGGCCGATCTGGGCGGCCGTCGCGACCACTGCCGACTTGCCGATCCCCGGTTCGCCCTCGACCCAGACCACGCTGCCGGTACCGCCGCGCAACCGTTCCACGGCCCCGTTCAGCACCGCGATCTCGGCCGTCCGCCCGACCAGACGCATCGAGGAGTCAGCGGAGATCAGCATGCCACCTCACCTCGGGAGGAACCTGGTCCCCTTGCCCGCACCGTCGGCCTGGTCATCGCCGGCCGGCCACATCGGCCGCGAACGTGGCCACCCAGGTCAGCGCGGAGTTCCAGTTGATGGTGATCTCGTTGACCGACCAGGCTTCGAGATTGTCGACGTAGCAGAGCTGGGGCGCGCAGCCGTGCAGCCAACTCGCCGAGAGCGGGTCTTGGAGGCTGGAGTTGGGCCCACCGGCGACCGATCCCACCGGCGGGTTCGGCAGTCGGGCGTCGAACGATCTGGCGTACCACCGGCTGTGCTGGTTCTTCGAGTCGTTACTGCCGTAGCCGGTGACGTACGACTGCCCGAGGGCGTTACGGCCCAGCAGGTAGTCGAGGCCCTCGAAGACGGCGTCGGCGTACCTGCTGTTCCCGGTGAGGTCGTGGGCGGTCGCCAGGACGACCTGGTTGTTCAGCATGGACGCGTTCGAGCCCCAGTCGTATCGCCCCGTGGTGGGGGTGTAGGTCTGGCCGAAACGTTCGGCCTTCTGGAACGAGATCAACCGGTCCGCGGCGGCGACCACCCACCCCTTGATCTGCTCGCGGTCGCTCAGCTCGGTGCCGAACCGCGCCAGGTCGAGTTGCGCCAACGCGGCCACCGAGCCCCAGTAGAAGCCGTTCTGGCTGAAGGCCGTACCGGCGGTGTGGAACCGGCTGACCCGGACGGCGGTCAGGTAGGTGGCGTCCCTGGTGGTCAGGTACAGCTCGGCGGCGGCCCAGTAGAACTCGTCGGAGACGTCCCCGTCGTTGTAGGGCCCCCCGCCGCTGCGGTCCTCGTACGGTGCGAAGAGCGCCGGGTTGGCCCGGGCCGCGGCGTACGCCCGCTCGGCCGCCGCGCGCAACCGGGCGGCGAAGCCGGCGTCGTACGGCTGATAGATCCTCGCCGCCTGGGCCGCGACGGCGGCCAGGTTCAGGGTGGCCGCCGTCGACGGCCGGTGTAGTTCCCGCGGCTTCTTGTCCTGGTGCGGCAGCATCGGCGGCCCGGTCCAGGTCTCGTCGTGCACCTTGTGGTGGACCATGCCGGCCAGCGGCAGACCGTCGGGCACCTGCATCTTCAGCATGAAGTCGAGGTTCCAGCGGGCCTCGTCGAGGATGTCCGGAACGCCGTTGCCGCGTTCTGGCACGGCCAGGGTGCCGTCGCCGAGCGCCGCCGGACGGTTGCGTTCCCACGTCGACAGGAGCTGGTACGTGGCGATGCCACCGTTGACGACGTACTTGCCGTGGTCACCGGCGTCGTACCAGCCGCCGGTGACGTCCAGCCGGTAGGAGCAGGTCCAGTTGTTCAGGAACGACTTCGGCTGCTGGCAGGGCACCTGCGCGTCGCCACCGTTCGGCGAGTCCGCGACATGCCCGGCCGGGCGGGCGTACGCGGCCCCGGCGATACCCCCGTCGATCGCGATGCCACTGCGGTTGGTGTAGAAGAATCGCGTCGCGTCGATGCGCAGCCGGTCGTACAGGTCCGCGCGGATGTCGAACTGGTGACTGGGCCGGTCGACCCAGCCGTCGTACACCAACTCGAACCGACCGGTGGTCGTGACCTGGCTGAAGTCGATCACATGGGTGTTGGCGCTCGCCGACGCGTCGAAGCCGGTCGGGGTGGTCCGACCCGTCGCCACCGTCGCGCCGCCGCCGGCCCGGCGCAGTGTCCACGGCACCGCGTAGGAAGCGCCGTACAGCAACGTCGCCCGTTTGGGCCCGTTGGGCAGGTAGCCGTGCTGGTTCACCTTGACCTCCGGCCCGGTGTCGGCCCGGTACGCGTACTCGGCGCCGGTGAGCGTCACGTCGTCCATGCAGAACTCGTACGGTGTGCTGGACTTGCCGAGCCGGAACTGGAGCTGGGCCAACCGGTACGGCTCCGGGTAGGTCGTGGTGATGCTGTACTCGTACTCCTTCCAGGCGGTGCCGGTGGTGAAGCCCTTGTTCAGGTACGTGACGTTCGACGGGTTGTCGAAGGGGGCGAGGTAGATCAGCGGGTTCGCCGCCGTGTTGGTGCGGGCGCGGAACCGCAGCGTGTACGTGGCGCCGCCGGGCAGGTAGATGCTGTTGTGCCCGACCAGGACGTCCCACGGGTTGGTGGACGCGGGCGCTGTCACGCAGAAGGTCCCGTCCTTGAGTTTCGGCGTCATCCCGGCGTTGGTCCACCACGGCTTGTCCGTGCCGGTGAACGTGCTGTTCTGCAACAGCCGGCCGTCGAGCTGCGGTCGCGGTGGCCCGCCCTCGTACGCCGGCAGCGTGCCCGCCGGCAGGTCCTGCCCGCCGCCCTGGCCGGGCTGTCCCGGGCCGGGATCCGCGCTGCCGTAGCGGGGCAGCAGCCAACCGTCGAGACCGCCGGAGGCGGCGCTGACCAGGACGAAGTCGCTGATCAGGTCGGCGTTGAGGTCGGCGAACAGGCCGGTGGTGCCGGCGAACGGGCCATCGTCACGGATCGGGCCCAGTGACCGCCAGCCGGTCGTCGCGCTCCACGGTGCGCCGGTGTTCTCCCAGGCCTGCACCTTGCCGCTGGGATAGTCGACGCGCAGCACGTCGGCCCGGCGGTCACCGGTGACATCCGTGAACGACGTCTGGTAGTAGCCGTCGGCGGGGGTCGCGAAGCCGCTGACCGAGTGCCAGTCCCCCGGCACCGGCGTCCGGCCCTGGGACCGGTTCTCCCAGAGGCTGGCGTGGCTCAGCCGATCCGAGTTGACCAGGTCGTCGTCCCCGTCGCCGTCGATGTCGACGAAGCGCGGGTTCTCGTAGCGCAGGTCGTTGGCCACGATGGAACGTGCTGCCAACCGGATCTGCGCGGCGTCGGACTCGTTGCGGTACATCTCCATGACCCGGTACCCGGTGGGTGACTCGTCTGCGGTCCGCAACCGGAGGTAGTCGTCCCGGTCGTCGCCGTCGAGGTCGCCGAAGTGCACCGTGCCGGGCAGACCCCGGTCCGGCGGGCTGATGTCACCGAGGGCGGTCCAGGTGGATCGGGGGCCGTTGTTGCGCCACGCCGGTATCCGACCGTCGGGCTGAACGATGACGTGGTCGGCGTCGCCGTCGCCGTCGAGGTCGGGGAAGTGGGTCTCCGAGCCGGCCGGGGCGGCGTCCCGGAACTCCCCGATCGGGTCCCAGCGCGGGCCGATGCCGTTGCGGGGCTCCGGTCGCCACTGGTAGAAGTCCTGCCCGACCACCAGCCGCGCGCCGAGGGCGTTGGGGGAGGGTTGCAGGGAGCCGCCGAGCCCGGGGGTGAAGATCTGCCCGTCCTTGAACTGCCACCGGGACACCTCGGCCTGCTCCGAGCAGAGGGTGCTGCCGGTGCTCCGGGAGTTCGCGTCCCAGGACAGGCACCGCTCGGTCGCCGGGTCGGCCTGCGGCCAGGCGAGCTGGTACTGGCCCGCAACCGTGCTGAAGCGCACCTGAAGGGCCTCGTCGAGGCTGCCGCGCGGCGTCCTGACGTGTGGCCCGATGTCGTCGCCGTCGTTCGTCTTCGACGCGATCACCGCGTGCTCCAGGTGACGGGCGAAGAAGCGGTACGTGTCACCGGGGACCGGGGCGTAGCAGTCCCGCTCGGCGGTCGTCCGGGGCGCGAGGCCACCGCCGGCGCCACAGCCGGCGTTCGCGACGTAACGGACGTACCAGTGGTCAGAGGTTTGGCCGTTACGTTCGGCGTTGATGGTGTTGTTGTTCCCACTGCTGGCATAGGCGAAGTCCAGCTCACCGCCGCTCTGGTGGGTGGGCTGGCCCGTCGCGACGATGTGGCTCTGCAACGCGGCCGGCATCCGTGCAGGGTCCTGGTTGAAGTCGGCGAGCACCATCCATTCGCCGGTGGGGCGACCGGCCATGAACTGCCGCGCCGTCTCGATGATGTCGGGGGCGTCGTTGGGGTTGTTCCGACCGTTGGACTGCGCGTGGGCGGTGAAGTACCAGTCGGTGCCGATCTGGACGCCCATCATCGGCCGCGAGTCGAACCGCGAATGCACCGGCAGGATCACCGCATCGGTCACCGTCTCCCGGGTGACGAACGCCAGGCCGTTGCGTTGCTGACCGGGGTCGGCCCAGTAGATCTGCAACAGGTCCGGGCGGCTCCGCGAGCCGATGTTGTACAGATGCTCGGTGATGCCGGGATCGGCGAATCGCCGGTCGGTCCACACCGCCCGGTCGGGCGGTCTGCTGCCCGCCTCCTGGAGCGCGGCGACCTGCACCCCTTCCCGGAGGAACATCCCCTGGATACCGGTCCACCACCGCGACGCCGACGGCCCTTCCCCACCTTGGTGCTGACCATCCATGTTCCAGGACGCGGTGACCCGGTCCTGCGGGGCCGCCACCGCCGGTGTCTTCGGTTCGACCGAGGACAACAGCGTCGCTGCCATCGTCGCCGCGATGATCGTGGCCAACCGTTTGCGTGCAGAGCCCACGTCAGATCCTCCAGAACTGGGACACAGAGACCATGCGGTAGCGGGGCTCGACATCGCATCGGCAGAAATTGCCTATCCGTCGGGTCCGCGGCGGGCGCCAACGGAGGCGACGCCCACGCCGCCGCAGCAGCCCTGGAGCTGCTCGTCGAACGCGCCGACGCGAGCGGAACCGCCACCGGCCTGGGCATCGCGGCGTACGCCCGAGGGTTGGTGACCGGATCCGAGGAGCACTATCGGGCCGCCGTCTCGCACCTGGGGAAGAGTCCGCTGGTGGCCTGCCGAGCCAGAGCCCATCTCGTCTACGGGGAGTGGCTGCGGCGCGAAAGGCGCCGAAGGGACTGTCGAGAGCACCTGCGCACCGCGCACCTTCTGCTGTCGGAGGCCGGGATGGACGCGTTCGCCCGGCGGGCGGCCACCGAGCTGCGCGCCACCAGGGAGCGCCCACGCCAGCGGTCCCCGCACACGTACGACCGGCTGACGGGCCAGGAGCTGCACATCGCCCGTCTGGTCGCCGCTGTGACCCGGCCGGGGGGTCAGCCCAACGTGAAGGTCACGTCGTCGACGTCGAAGGAGGTGACGCCGTTGCCGGCCGCCTCACTGGCGAGGAAGCTGACCGTCGCGGTGCGCTCGGTGGTCGCCGTGCCGCTCGACATGCTGTACTGCCGCCACTGCGCCCCGCCGTCGAACGCCAGCGAGAACCTCGTCTTCGGGGGTATTCCGGTGACGGCCAGTCCGACGTTCAGGTAGTCGCCGCGGGTGGTCTCCGTGGTGGTGGTGCGTACCCAGAAGCGGACGGTCAGGTCGCAGTCGGCGGGCACCGTGACGGTGGTGCGCAGCAGGTCGCTACGCGTCACGTCCAGCCCGGCGAAGGTGGCGTACGCGCGGCCGGTGTGCGCGGGTCGGGCCGCGTCGCCGAGCACGACGATGCGGGGGCCGGCGGTCCAGTCGGTGGTGCCGCGTTCGAACCCGGGGTTGGTGTGGATCTGCCCGGCGCAGGGTGCGTCGGCCGCCGGCCGGCCGTGTGACGCGCTGCCCGTGGCCAGGAGTAGCAGAGCCGCGGCCGAGACGACGGTGACCAGAGCCTTCATGAGTCCTCCACGTGCCAACGCATTTGGGACTGTCGATGCCTGATCGACCATGAGCGATGGATGTCGGCACGTCAAGTCCTTCCCGGCTGGTAGGTCGCGGACAGCGCGAAGCGGGCCCGTCCACTCCGTGTGGACGGGCCCGCGCGGCGTGGACGGTCAGTGCCTGCGGCGGCCGTAGGTGCGGTCGAGGATCGCGACACCGGCCACGGCGAAGGCGAGCTGCAGGCCCAGTTCGATCCAGTCGATCCCTGCGGTGTCGTCGACGCCGAGTGCCCCTGCGACCAGCGTGCCGACGATCGCGGCGACAACGCCGACGGCGAGGGTCACCAGGAACGACAGGTTCTGCTTGCCCGGCAGGATCAGTCGTCCCAGCACACCGATGATCAGGCCGATGATGATCGCGCTGAAGAAGCCAGCGATTTCCATTGTTATGTCCTCCCACCGAATTCTCGTCGGACTGGTCACTGCCCCAGCCTGCGCGCGGGCAAACCCCACCGGGCGGCTGCCTCTGACGGGTCGTCGCCGGCACGTGACACCGGACAGAGGCGCGCGTCGATGTTGCCGGGGCGGTTGCGGGTGTGCTGGAATTGCTCGGCCGCAGCGCGGGGGCAACCGCGCTGGGAACGGTCAGCACGGGAGCGCAGTGCCGGCAACCCCGCCTCTTCGACGGGCGTACGCCGCACCGCCGGGCCATCTCCACGACGACGGGCAGTTGCCCGACATGCGCGTCCCGCCACGACCTCTGACACCGGAACGTCCGATGCGCCAGGTCGGCGCGCCCGGCCGGCGACGAGGCGGGCGGCGATCGCCATGGTCGGGAAAGCCGTTCCCGCCCCTGCCCGCCGAGGTGGGGGCCCGATGTCATGAAGGATGACCATGCGCCGTTACCTCGCGGTGTTCACCGCCGCCCTGATCCTCGGCACGACCGCCGGTAGTGTCCCGGCAGCTGCGTCGGGTGCCTCCCACCGCTCGTGTGCCACCCGTGGCCTGCTGTTCTGTGAAGACTTCGAGCGGCTCCCGCCGGGCGGTGCCAGCACGTTGGACTGGGGTGTCGACACCCGCAACGGCACGCTCACCGTGGAGCGTGGCCGGCGCGGCAACCAGGTCCTGCACGTCCGCACCGTCGACAACGGGCGCGCCTTCCTGCGCGTCGACGACTTCGCCGCACCCGGTAACCGCTTCTACGGGCGGATGCGGCTGCGCGTCGACGCCTTCCCCACCGCCCCCGACTGGGCGCACTTCACGCTGGTGGAGGCGACCGGCACGGGTAGCTCGGAGGTCGTCCGTCCGGTCGGCGGCCAGTACGCGCCCACGGTCCCCGGGATCTTCTGGGGTGTGGGTGCCGACGGCGGCCCGACCGGGGACTGGACCAACTGGCGTGAGTCCGCCCCGGTCACCGAGGACACCTGGCAGTGCTTCGAGTGGAAACTCGACCCGACGGACAACCGCGTCGCGGTGTGGATCGACGGCGTGGCGAACCCGGAACTGACCGCCTCCACGACCGAGCACGGGGGCAACGACGTGCCCTTCGTCCTGCCGACGGTGAACACCGTGAAGATCGGCTGGCAGCTCTACCAGGGCGGGACCACGCCGGGCCAGTTCGACCTGTGGATCGACGACATCGCTCTCTCGACCAAACGGCTCGGCTGCTGACGTCGTCCGTCGCGTCTCACCGCCGGTGACCGCCGCCCCGGGTGTCGACGACGCCCGGGGCGGCCCGTCGTCTCGGGGGAACGGGTTCTCCGACGACCGAGCTGGTCGGCGCGATCCTGTCGACCTTCTGTTCCCTGGTGTTCGGTGTCGCGTCGACTCGGATCGATACTGTGCGTCGCGCCGCCATCGACGGCGGCTGGTGCGAAGGAGAATCGATGCGCAAGACGACGTCCTGGTCCGCACGCTCCCTGGGGGCTGTCGCGAGCGCGGTGACACTGGTGGCGGCCCTGCTGCCAGCCACACCGGCGGCCGCGGCGAACGTGGCCTTCAAGGCGGCGACGCTGAACATCTACAACGGGCTGAGCCAGGCGGACGTCGTCCACGACCTGAACCTGATCGCGTCCACGGCGGATGTCGTCGGCCTCAACGAGGTCGGCAACCGCAAGGCCTTCCTGGAGAGCTGGGCCGCGAACAACGGCTGGTGGCTGTACGCGCCGGGTGGGACCAACCAGGCCGGAGAGGCACTGATCGCCAAGAAGAGCATGTTCGACGTACTCGACAAGGGTTCGGTCTTCGTGTGTGACACCAACGGTCCGGGTGAGGTGCCGCCCGCGCGGTACAACAACTGGGTCAGGTACCGGCACAAGGCCAGCGGTCGCGCCGTGACGCACATCAACGCCCACGCGGTCGCCGGCATCGAATCCGCAGGCCGACCCGAGGACCTGCCCCGCACCAGGTGCGCCGAGGCACAGTTCCAGAACCTCAAGGACCTGGCGGTCGCCAAGCAGGCCGAAGGCCAGGTCATCGTCAGCGGCGACCTCAACGTCGACTTCAGCGCCGACCGGAGCTACGGGTACGCGAAGTTCCCGTGGCAGGTCTTCGAGGCCAACGAGCTGCCGAACCTGCGCTCCAACTACAACCTGTACGGCGAGAAGGGCACCGGGACGCACGGCAACCGGCACATCGACTACGTCTACTTCTGGAAGCGGCTGCCGGACTACCAGCTCATGTGGATGACCGGCTACGACATCGTCGGCGGCACCAAATCCGACCACAACGGCGTCGTCGCGACGTTCTCGATCCAGAACTGATTCGCTCACCGTCGCGCCGGCTCCGAGCCCCGCTCCCGCCCGGGGCGGGGCTGCCCGGTCGTGGCATTGGCATTGTGGCGAATGTCGCCCTATGGTGGAGGGCATGCCGCCGGTGACTCTCCGCTCGCCTGCCGTCACTGAGGTGGCGGCATTCGGTGCTGCCCGGATGGCGACGGCGGCCCGCCCGATGGCCGACCTGCGGGTGCCGGTCGTCCGCGCGTCGCACACCGCGCCCACACACCGGCTGTTCAGCCCGGTGCGAACCGGCCGAGACCCTCCCGCGGAATCGTTGCATCCCAGAACGACCGCCAGGGCGAAGCCATCAGAGCTTCGGCCCTTTTTCTTTTTGCACCCCTTTTCGGGAAAGGTAGGCCATGAGCCTCGATCATCGAACTGTCGACCAGAGTTGGCTGGCTGATCTGCGAGCGTCTCTGGCGGACGATTTCGCCACACAGACGGCCCGGCTGCGGGAACTGACCGAGCTCAACGCGGACACCGGCGACCCGGGCGAGGCCCACAACCAGGCCGCGCTGCTGGCGGCGGCCCGCCGCAACATCGAGCAGATCACCGGTGCGCTGGGCCGGATCAGCGACGGCACCTACGGCCTCTGCGAGAGGTGCCGCAAGAGCATCCCGGCCGAGCGGCTCGAAGTGCTCCCGCATGTCCGATTCTGCGTGCCATGCCAGGAGAAGCAGAGCAAATGACGTGGGGTGTGGCTGCCGGGCCGTGAGCGCGGCAGCCACCCCACCCGTGTACGGGCAACGACCGCCCCACAGTCGGGGCAGGTCTACAGGTGTCCACGGGACGCCTGCGGCCCGCCGGCGTCGGTGGCGACGACCTCTGGAGTTTTCACCCAGTGAAAGCTTCGGTCCCCACCGCCGACGCCGCACGGGATGATGCGACTCCATCGACGTTCGTCTGCGTGGAGGTCCGGTCGCATGGCATTCGCTCGTAACCAGTGGTACGTGGCGGCCTACGGCGGTGAGGTCGGGCGCGACCTGCTCGCCCGCACGGTGCTCGGCGAGCCCCTGGTGCTGTACCGCACCGGTGCCGGTCAGGCGGTGGCTCTCGCCGACAGGTGCGTGCACCGGCGCTACCCGCTGTCGGAGAGTCGGCTCGACGGCGACACGATCGTCTGCGGTTACCACGGCTTCACCTACGACCCGACCGGCGCGTGTGTCTTCGTACCCGGTCAGCAACGCATCCCGCGCACCGCGCGGGTCGTCTCCTACCCGGTGGTGGAACAGGACTCCTTCGTCTGGGTCTGGATCGGTGACCTGGACCGGGCCGACCCGGCGGCGATTCCCCGCGCGCCGTGGCTGGCGGACCCTCGGTACGCCGTGGTGCGGGGCATGGCCCCGTTGAACGCGCGGTACGGCCTGCTGGTGGACAACCTGTTGGACCTGTCCCACGAGACGTACCTGCACGGTGGCTACATCGGCACACCGGAGGTGGCGAACACCCCGATCACCACCACAGTGGACGAGGACCGGGGTGTCGTCCACGTCAGCCGGCACATGGACGACGCCGCGTGTCCGCCGTTCTACGCCCGCTCGACCGGGATCCAGGGCCGGATCACGCGGTGGCAGGACATCGAGTACCACCCGCCCTGCCTGTACCTCCTGCACAGCCGGATCGCCCCGCAGGGCGTCTACCCGCCGGCCGAGGGCGACGACAACGAGGCTTTCCACGCCGAGATCGTGTACGCGATCACCCCGTCGACCGAGCACACCACCTATGACTTCTGGGCCGTGGCGCGCGACTTCGCGATCGACGACGAGTCGGTCAGCGAATACCTGCACGACAGCAACCACACGGTGGTCATGCAGGACGTGCGGGCGCTCGACATCCTGGAGAAGGTGATCGCCGCCGAGCCGGACCGGTACCAGGAACTGAGCATCAACATCGACACCGGCGGCCTGGCCGCCCGGCGGATGTTGGCCCGACTGGTGGAGTCGGGGACGGTGGGAGCACCGAAATGAGTTCCCACACCGGGGAGCGGCTTTACCGGGTGCACTGGTTGCCGGGCACCGACATCCTGCGGGGAAGCTGTCACTGCGGCGCCGAGCGCCTCGCCGAGGAGCCGATCGAGCTGTGGGAGTGGCTGCTGGGCCACCCGCAGGGCCACCAGGCCGCGGCCGTGCCCGCGCCCGAACCGCCGACCCGGTTGGCGATGCCGGCGTGACGGTGGACGAGTTGGCCGGTGTGGAACTGGTGGTCACGCGCCGGGACCAGGTGGCGACGGAGATCGCCGCGATCAGCCTGGGTCGGCCGGACGGTGCCGACCTGCCGGACTGGGCACCGGGCGCGCACATCGACCTGGAGCTGGGCGCGGGCCTGACCCGCCAGTACTCCCTGTGCGGCGACCCGGCGGACCGGTCGGTCCTGCGGATCGCCGTGCAACGGGAACCGGACGGACGCGGCGGCTCCCGGCTGGCGCACGAGCGGCTCACCGTCGGCGCGACCGTCCGGGTGCGCGGGCCCCGCAACACCTTTCAGCTGGTCGCCGCCCGGAGATACCTTTTCATCGCCGGCGGCATCGGCATCACCCCCATCGCACCGATGGTCGCCGCCGCCGACGCCGCGGGCGCCGACTGGCGGCTGGTGTACGGGGGGCGCAGCCGAGCCACCATGGCCTTCGCCACCACCCTGCGCGAGAGGTACGGCGACCGGGTGAACCTGTGCCCGCAGGACGAGACCGGGCTGCTCGACCTGGCCGGATTGCTGGGTCGGCCGGACGACAGGTTGGTCTACTGCTGTGGCCCCGAGCCACTGCTGGCGGCGGTCGAGGAGCGGTGCCTCGGTTGGCCGCCCGGTCGGCTGCACGTCGAACGTTTCACCCCGCTCGCCACCACCGGCGCGGAGGAGACGACGATCGAGGTCGAGCTGGTGCTCTCCGGGCGGACGGTCACCGTGCCGCCGGGCACGCCGATCCTGAAGGCAGTGGAGGAGGCCGGCGTGTCGGTCCTCTCGTCCTGCCGGGAGGGCACCTGCGGCACCTGCGAGACGCCGGTGCTCGACGGGGTGCCGGATCATCGCGACAGCCTGCTCACCGCTCAGGAACGGGCCGCCGGGGACACCATGATGATCTGTGTGTCCCGGGCCCGTACGCCCCGACTCGTGCTGGAGCTGTGACCACCCGGCGCGGGCGGGGATGATGGCGGGGTGCGCGGACAACCGGGACGGTCGGTGACGAGCAAGGTGCTGGCCCTGCTCGACGCGTTCAGCCCGGCCACCCCGGCGTTGACCCTGAGCGAGCTGGCCCGTCGCTCCGGTCTACCGGTGCCCACTGTGCACAGACGGGCCGCGGAGTTGGTCGCGTGGGGCGCCCTGGAGCGCGGCGACGACGGGCGGTACCGGATCGGCCTGCGGTTGTGGGAGGTGGGTTCCCTCGCGCCGCGAGGTCTGGGGTTGCGGGAACTCGCCCTGCCGGTCATGGAGGACCTGTACGAGGTGACCCACGAGAACGTCCAACTCGCCGTCCGGCAAGACCTCGAACTCGTCTTCATCGAACGGATCTCCGGGCGGCACGCGGTGCCCGTGCTCACCCGGGTGGGCGGCCGCTTCGCGTTGCACGCCACCGGGGTCGGGTTGGTCCTGCTCGCCCACGCCCCTGTCGAGGTGCAGGAGCAGGTGCTGGCCGCGCCGTTGGAGCGGTACACCGAGATGACCATCACCGATCCGAGGCGGCTGCGCCGCTGCCTCGCCGAGGTGCGCCGCGTCGGGTACGCGGTCAGCGACCGTCAGGTCACCATGGACGCTCTCTCGGTGGCCGCTCCGATCCGCGTACCGGAGGGTGTGGTGGCGGCGATCTCGCTGGTGGTGGCGCACGACCGGGCGGACCCGGTGGCGCTGGCCCCGCTGGTGCGGGCGGCGGGCCGGGCGCTCTCCCGAGCGCTCGGAAAGACTGCAAATCGTTGACGCCCGATCAAATTCTGCATTACGTTGCCGGTGCGCGTAGTACCCGGAGGGCCACCATCGACGACAGGGAGCGCTCATGTCACTGGACGGCAAAGTCGCCATCGTCACCGGGGCCGCACGGGGTCTGGGCCTCGCCTACGCGCGGGAGCTGGCGCGGCGCGGCGCCGCGGTCGTGGTCAACGACGTCGACGCCGAGGCCACAGCCGACGCCGTGACAGGGATCCAGGCGTTCGGCGGCCGGGCCGTCGCGGTGGTCGCACCGGTCGGTCCGACCGAGACCGCGAAGGAACTCGTCAGCACGGCTGTCGAACACTTCGGACGGCTGGACATCCTCGTCACCAACGCCGGTGTCCTCCGCGACACGGTGCTGTGGAAGATGAGCGACGACGACTTCGACACCGTCGTCAACGTCCACCTGCGCGGCACGTTCACCACGGTCCGCGAGGCCGTGCAGCACATGCGGCAGGCCGGCGAGGGCGGGCGGATCATCTGCGTCGGCTCACCCACCGGGCAGCGGGGCACCTTCGGCCAGACCAACTACGCGGCGGCCAAGGCGGGCATCGTCGGCATGGTCCGCACCTGGGCGCTGGAGCTCAAGCGCGCCGGTATCACCGCCAACACCGTCGTCCCCGTCGCCGCGACCGCGATGACCGCCACCGTCCCCTACTTCGCGGCGGCGGTACGCGCCGAGGCGAACGGCGAGCCGATGCCCGCGTTCTTCCGACACGACCTGGGGTTCGGCACGGCGGACGACGTCGCCGGTCTCGTCGCGTTCCTCGGCTCCGACGCGGCGGCCTCGGTGACCGGCCAGGTGATCGGGGTCGGCGGGGACCGCCTGCAAATCTGGACCCACCCGGAGGCGGCGGTGACAGCGCACCGCGAGGGCGGCTGGACGTACGACGCGCTCGTGGACGCCTGGCCGACGACGTTCGCCGACGCCGAGCAGAGCGTCGGCGAACGCTTCCCGAAACTCCCCGAGGAGTTCGAGCCCGCGACGTCCTGACCCGCCCGACGAAGGTTGGCCCCATGTACCAGCCCGCGATCGACCTCGACACCGTCACGGCGATCGACATGCACGTGCACATCGAGGTCGACGACCACGGTCACGCCTCACTACCCGAACCTCTCGTGGCGGCGGCGTCGGCGTACTTCCGGACGGACGGCCCACGGCCGGCGGTCGGCGCGGTGGCCCAGTACTACCGCGAGCGGAGCATGGCGGCTGTCGTCTTCACCGTCGACGCGCGTACGCAGCTGAGGCACCAACCACTGTCGAGCGCCGACATCGCCCGCGCGGCGGCCGAGCACGCCGACGTGCTCATCCCGTTCGGTTCGGTCGACCCGCGTACGGGGGAGGCCGCCCTCGACCTCGCCACCAGGCTGATCGAGGAGGAGGGCGTACGCGGCTTCAAGTTCCACCCCACAGTGCAGGGCTTCGACCCCAGCCACGACGAGTACGCGCCGCTGTGGGGTCTCCTTGAGCGGGCCGGCGTCCCGGCGCTCTTCCACACCGGGCAGACCGGCATCGGCGCGGGCACCCCGGGCGGCTACGGCCTGCGGCTCGGCCTGTCGAATCCGATCCTGCTCGACCCGATCGCCGCCGACTTCCCCGACCTGCAGATCATCATGGCCCACCCGTCGGTGCCCTGGCAGGACGAGGCGTTGTCGGTGGCCACGCACAAGCACAACACCTGGATCGACCTGTCCGGCTGGAGCCCGAAGTACTTCCCGGCCGAGTTGGTGCGCTACGCCAACTCGGTGCTGAAGCGGCGGGTGCTCTTCGGCACCGACTACCCCCTGCTCACCCCCGACCGGTGGCTGCACGACGTGCAGACGACCGATCTCAAGCCGGACGTGCTTCCGGGCATCCTCAAGGACAACGCGGCCCGGCTGCTGGGCCTCGCCCGGTGACGACGAGAGGAAGCGCCATGACGACGACCATCACCTACGAGCGGCTGGGCGACCTCGCCGGCACCGATCTCGGTCACACCGAGTACCGCACTGTCACCCAGGACCAGGTCGACCTGTTCGCGGACGCGACGGACGACCACCAGTGGATCCACGTCGACCCCGAGCGGGCGAGGACCGGCCCGTTCGGCGCGCCGATCGCGCACGGCTTCCTCACCCTCTCCCTGGCCGTTCCCTTCTGGACCGAGCTGCTCGAGGTCAAGGGCGTGACCACGAAGGTCAACTACGGGCTCGACAAGGTGCGCTTCCCCACGCCGGTCGTGGTCGGGGCGCGGGTACGCATGCGGGCCACCGTCGCGGAGGTCGTCGAGGTGCGCGGTGGCTACCAGATCGCCGTCGACCAGACGATCGAGATCGAGGGCGGCACCAAGCCGGCGGTCGTCGCGAGAGGGTTGTACCGCTTCTACGCCTGAACCCGGGGGCGTCCGTCGAGCCGGGTGAGCACACCACCTCCACCACCGGGAGACTGATGATGCACCAGCACGGAATCGGCGCCTGGTTGGTCAAGCGCCGGCTCAAGTCCCCGCACACTGTCGCCCTCATCCACGGCGACGGCTCGACGATGACGTACGGCCAGTTCGCCGACGCCACCGACCGGATCTCGGCCGTGCTGAGCGCGTGGGGCGTCGGCAGGGGTGACGCGGTCGCCTACCTGGGTGAGAACAGCCCTGAGTTCCTTCAGGTGATGTTCGGGGCGGCGCAGGTCGGAGCCATCTTCGTGCCGGTCAACACCCGGCTCGCCGCACCCGAGATCGCGTACGTGCTCGCGGACTGCGACGCACGGGTGCTGATCCACGACCCGGATTTCGCGGTGCCGGTGGCGGCCGCCACGTCGACCGCCCGGACCCCGCACGTCCTCGTCACCGGCGAGGGCACGGCGGACCGCCCCGGTCTGGCCCACCTGGCGCGCAGCGCCGCCGCGTTCACCGACCACGCCGACACCACCCACCGGGAGCCGGCGGCGATCGTCTACACCTCGGGCACGACCGGTCGGCCCAAGGGCGCCGTGCTGACCCACGGCAACCTCACCTGGGTGGCGCTCAACTGCGTGGTCGACTACGACGTCGTCTCCACCGACGTCGCGCTCATGATCTCGCCGCTGTTCCACGTCGCCTCGCTCGGCATGGGCGCTCTGCCCGTCATCCTCAAGGGCGCCACGATGGTCATCGAGAAGGGCTTCGAGCCGGGCCGCGCGCTCGCACAGATCGAACGGCACGGGGTCACCATGCTCAGCGGCGTGCCGACCACCTACCAGCTGATGGCCGACCATCCCGCCTGGGCGTCGACCGACCTGTCGACGCTGACGAAGCTCACCTGCGGAGGTTCGGCGGTGCCCGCCCGCATCCTCAACGCGTACGAGGCGCGGGGTCTGTCGTTCGCACAGGGGTACGGCATGACCGAGGCGTCGCCGGGTGCGACCGCGCTGCCCGCGACGATGACCCGCGTCAAGCAGGGCAGTGTCGGTCTGCCGCACTTCTTCACCGACGTGCGGATCACCGACCCGACCGGTGCGGTGCTGCCCACCGGCGGTGTCGGCGAGATCGAGGTGGCCGGCCCCAACGTCTTCCCCGGCTACCACGGGCGCCCGGAGGCCACCGCCGAGGCGTTCACGGTCGACGGGTGGTTCCGCTCCGGCGACCTCGGCCACCTGGACGCCGACGGCTACCTCTACATCTCCGGCCGCCTCAAGGACATGATCATTTCCGGGGGCGAGAACATCTACCCGCTCGAACTCGAACAGCTCATCACCGAGATCGACGGGGTGACCTCGGCGGCGGTCATCGGCGTACCGGACGAGCGGTGGGGAGAGGTGCCGTGGGCGATAGTGACAGTACGGGAGGGGGCGTCGGTGGACACCGACACCGTGCGGGCGTGCCTGGACGGCAGGATCGCGCGCTACAAGCTTCCGAAGAACGTCGTCATCGTGGACGAGTTGCCGCGGACGGCGTCGGGGAAGGTGCGGAAGGCTGATCTGCGGACCCGCTTCGGCGTCTAGCCGCGGGCCGGGCCGTGACGAGTGCCGCGAACTCCGCAGTGGAGGCCTCGGCCAGCTTCTGGTGCATCCGGCGGTAGGTCTCCACCGATCTCGTGGCGGGCCATTCCGCGTCCATGAACTCGGCCGGCAGCCTCGGGTCGGCGCGCAGCAGCGCGAGCCAGTCCGCTACGAGCATCGTCCGTACGGTCAGGGCGCTGGACACCATCGTCGCCGCGGACGGGTCGTCCCACACCTCGATGAAGGCGAGGTGCGCTCGCCGGATGGCCTCGATGTCCCACGCGGCGCGGACGCTCTCGCCGATGGGGAACCCGGCGAGTTCGCGGGCGTGGAAGGCGACCACCGTGTTGGGGGCGAGGTCCTGGCGCAAGGGCTCCAGCGACCCGGCGAGGTCGACCTCGCCGGGCGCGAGCCAGAGCCCGTCGCGGATCGGCGCGAAGCCCTCCCAGGTGAGGGTCGAGCGCAGCCGGTGCCGCAGCATCCGCTGCCCCTCGGGGATCGAGAAGGTGACGAGCGTCCACCCGCTGCCCTGGGGGTCGAACGGCCGCGGCCCGCGAACGCGGTCCTTCGCCTCGCGCAGCACCGCCACGCCGTGCTCGGTCAGTGAGAACAAAGTCTCCCGGCCACTCCTGCTGCGGGCCAGGATGCCGCTGTGCACGAGACGGTCGAGGGTCGCCCGGGTGGCCGGCGCGGCGACGTCGGCACCCTCCAGCACGGTGATCAGGACGCTCGCCCGGATCGGCCCCGTGTCGCCGTCGACGACATGCTCGCCGAAGAAGGCGAGCAGCAACTGCTTCGGCTGACGACTACCCACGGCGGTTCCCTTCGGCGAACTCGTTGCCCTGGCCGCCGGTCACCGCGCGGGTCGCGGGGCCACGGCCTGCCCGCGTTTGGCCCGCTGGATCTGGTCGTAGACGTGCGTCCGCAGTTCCGTGAAACGGGGCAGGGCGCGGGTCGTGATCTGATCGCGCTCCGGCGGCAGGTCGATCGCGAGGTCCTCCTGGACCCAGGTCGGCGACGTGGACAATACTAGAACCCGCTGTCCGAGATACACCGACTCGTCGATGTCGTGGGTGACGAAGACGATCGAGATGGTCCGGCTGGCGTGCAGCTCACGCACCAGGTCCTCCAGGTCGGCCCGGGTCTGCGCGTCCACGGCCGCGAACGGTTCGTCCATGATCAGCACGTCCGGCTCGTAGGCGATCGCCCGCGCGATCGCCACGCGCTGCTGCATCCCCCCGGAGAGCTGCCACGGGTGGCTCCGCGCGGCGTGCGCGAGACCCACCGCCTCCAGGGCGTCGACGACCAGCTTGTCCCGGTCCGCGCGGGGGAGCTTCTTGTGCCGCAGCGGGAGCTCCACGTTCCCGCGCACAGTCAGCCAGGGGTAGAGGCTGCGACCGTACTCCTGGAACACGACGGCCATGGCGGGGCTCGGGCCGGTCACCGGCGCGCCGTCCATCTCGACCACGCCGCTGGTGGGTCGCAGCAGGCCGGCGAGGCACTTCAGCAGGGTGGTCTTGCCGCAGCCGGACGGTCCGACGATGCAGACGAGCTCACCGGCCCGCATCGTGAAGCTGATGTCCCCGATCGCCTCGACGTCGCCCGTCGCGGACTCGTAGACCTTCCGAAGGTGCTCGACCCGCAGCAGGGCGTTCCGATCAGGCACGGTTGACCTCCCTGATTCCGTGGTACCAGCGCAGGACGCGCCGTTCGACGAGACCGAAAGCTACGGCGAGGAAGACGCCGACGAGACCGAGCAGGAGGATGCCGCTCCACATCTCGGCGATCAGGTAGTTGCGCTGGAAGTAGGCGATCCGGTAACCGAGGCCGGAGGACGAGGCGAACATCTCGGAGATGACCATCAGGATCAGCGCGACAGACAGGGCCTGACGGACGCCGGCCATGATCCGTGGGCTCGCGGCCGGGAGCACGAGGAACCAGAGCCGCTCCCACCAGGACACCCGGAACGAACGCGCCGTCTCCGTCATGACGCTGTCCGTGCCCCGGACACCCTCGATCGTGTTCAACAGGATCGGCCAGACCGCCCCGGAGACGATCACGACCACCTTCATGGTGTCGGTGATCCCGAGCAGGAGCATGGCCACCGGAATCAGCACCGGAGGCGGGATGGCCCGGAGGAACTCCAGCAGCGGTTCGAGGAGCTCACGCAGCCAGTGGGTCAGGCCGATCATGGTGCCGGCGGCGATGCCCAGCACGATCGACGCGGCGACACCGAGGCCGAGTCGGGCGAGGCTCGGCAGCACGTCCTCGACGAACGCCGGGCCGACCCAGGTCTCCCGGAACGCCTCGGCGATCGTCAGCGGGTCGGGGAAGAACTGGCTCGTCGCTCTCGTCGCCACCAGACCCCAGAGCAGCAGGAGCAGGATCGGCAGCCCCAGCGCGTGGAGAATGCTGCTCGCGATCCGGGTCCCGACGTTGCGGCTGCGCTGCGTGGTGGCGAGCCGGCCGGTGTACGAGGTCACCGCACCTCCTCTCCTCGTACCGACTGGTGCCAGGACAGCACCCGACGCTCGACGAACCGGAAGACGAGGTTCACCGTGAGCCCGAGCAGACCGGTCACCACGACCAGCGCGTACAGGCCGGCGGCGTCTCCGGCGGAGCGGGACAGCTCGATCATGCGCCCGAGCCCGGGATTGCCGATCACCATCTCCGCGGTGACGGCGAGGATGAGCGCGACCGCCGCCGCGAGCCGCAGGCCCGTCATGAGGTACGGCAGGGTGGTCGGCAGGACGAGGTGCGACAACTGCTCCCGCCGGGTCAGACCGAAACTGCGGGCGGTGTCCCGGGCCACCGCGTCGACGTCGGCGACGCCGTAGATCACCTGCACGAACACCTGCCAGAACGACGCGTAGATGATGATGACGAGGGCGGCCTGCATCTGGATGCCGAACAGCAGCACGGCGAGCGGGATGAGGGCGACCGACGGGATCGGGCGCAGGAACTCGACGGCCGTGTGGGTCGCGCGCCGCAGGAACGGCACCAACCCGACGACGGTCCCGAGCACGACCGCGGCGAGCGTCGCCACCGTCAGACCGATCGCCCAGGACGTCATGGTGCTGCCCAGCCGCCGCCAGAACGCGAGGTCGACGAGCTGCTCGAACAGCCGGACCAGCACGTCCGTCACGTAGGGCAGGTACAGCGGGTTGACCAGGCCCAGCGTCGGGATCAGCTGCCAGACGACGAGGAACCCGGTCAGGCCGACCGCGCCCAGCACGGCCCTGCGTAACGCGCGCTGGCGTCGGGTGGAGAACACGCGCATGTCACTCCCGTCGTCACGCGGGCGGCGAGGCCCTCCCCGGACCGGAGAGGGCGGGATCGCGCCGGCTACTTCTGCTGGATGAGACGGTCGAAGTTGGGTTGCTTGTCGAGCACCTTGTACTTCTGCGCGAGATCGGCGAGCGTCTGCAGGCTGGACCTGTCGACCTCCCACCCGAAGGCCGGGAGTCGCACCGAGTCGGCCACCGGCGGGGGCAACTGCAGGTTGTCCTTGATGGCCTGTCGCAGGGGTGCGATGTTGGCGGGGTCGTTGGCCCACTGCAACGTCTTCTTCATCGCCGCCGTGAAGTCCTCGACCAGCTTGGCGTCCTTCTCCGTGCGTTCCTTGGTGGTGATCGTGGTGAGGGTGGTCAGACCGGGCACCACCGCCTGGTAGGGCGCGACGACGAAGGTGTCCCCACGGGCCTTCAACTGCGTGACGAACGGCTCCGGCACCCAGGCGGCGTCGATGTTGCCGGACTCCAGTTGGGCCGGGGCGTCCGGGAAGGCGACCTCGACGAACTTGATCGCCTTGGGATCGCCGCCGTCCTTCTCGACCGCCGCCATGATCGTCACGTCGCCGGCGGCGCCGAGGCTGTTGACCGCGACCCGCTTGCCCGCGAGGTCGGCCGGCCGCTTGATGCCGGACTTCGCCGAGGCCACCACGGCGTTGATGTCGTCGCCGTCGGCGTACGAGGAGGCGTAGTTGCCGATGATGACGACGCCGAGATCGCGCAGGTCGGCGCGGAACGGGCCGAAGGGCTGGCCGATCGCGAAGTCGATGTCGCCGTTCATCAGGGCGGGGATGGCCTGCGCGCCACCCTGGGCGGGCAGCACCTCGACCTGGAGCCCGCGTTCGGCGAAGTGCCCTGCCTTGATGCCGCCCCAGAGTGCGGCGGTCTCGGTGATGGGCAGCGCCGCGACCCGGACCTTGCGCAACTCGCCCGAGGTCTGTTCGGACGGCTTTGAGGCGTCGGAGTCGGTACATCCGGTGAGGGCGATCGCGGTAGCGGCGATCAGCCCGAGAGCCATGACCTTCTTCATTGACGAGGCCCTTCCTGGGCGGGGGTGGTGGGTGCGTCGGAAGTCGGCGGATGCCTCGGATCTGCAGGTGAACTACCGCTGCGTGGGGGCGCACGCCGCTGTGGTGGCCATGGTCAGTCACCCCGGCATCGAAAGTCAATAATTTCTGACGCCCGTCATGAATAAGTTGAATAATGCGCCGTGACGTGGCCGCGCTCAGACCTCGGGCAGACCCACGTAGTTCTCCGACAGGCTCCTGGCGTAGGCCTCCGAGGTGGCGACGTAGCGCAACGTGGAGGTCTGCAACTTCGTCTCGTACGGGTCGTCGCGCTCCAGTCGGTGCAGCATCGACGTCATCCACCAGGAGAAGTGCTGGGCCCGCCACACCCGGCGCAGGGCCGTCGCCGAGTAGGCGTCCAGCAGGTCGGCGCGCCCCTCGTCGTACCACGCGGCGAAGGCGTCCCCGAGCAGCGCGACGTCGGCGAGGGCCAGGTTCATCCCCTTCGCGCCGGTGGGCGGGACGATGTGCACGGCGTCACCGGCCAGGAACAGCCGCTCCCACCGCATCGGCTCCACCACGAAGCTGCGTATTCCGGTGATGGACTTCTCCAGGATCGGCCCCTCGTTGAGCGACCACCCCGGCACCGTCTCCAACCGGGCCCGCAGCTCCGCCCAGATCCGCTCGTCCGGCCACTCGGCGATGTCCTCGTCCGGCGCGACCTGGAGATACAGCCGGGACAGCTCGGGGGAGCGCATGCTGTAGAGGGCGAAGCCCCGTTCGTGGTTGGCGTAGATGAGCTCCTGCACCGCGGGCGGGGCGGCGGCGAGGACCCCCAACCAGGCGAACGGGTACGCGCGCTCGTACGTGGTCAGCACCCCGTCGGGCACCGCGCCACGGCTCACCCCGTGGAACCCGTCGCAGCCCGCGACGAAGTCGCAGTGCAGTTCCTCGTCGCGCCCGTCACGTCGAAAGTGGACGACCGGGGAGGCGCTGCCGAGACCGTCCAACCGGACGACCTCGGCCTCGAAGAGGACCGAGCCACCGGCGGCGAGCCGGGCGGCGATCAGGTCCTTGACCACCTCCTGCTGCCCGTAGACGGTGATCGCCCGGCCCGTCAGGTCGGTCATCGGCACCCGGTGCGACTCCCCGGCGAAGCGCAACTCGATGCCCTCGTGCCGCAGCCCCTCCCGCCGCAGCCGGTCGCCGACACCGGAGCGGCAGAGCAGGTCGACCGAGCCCTGTTCGAGGACCCCGGCCCGCAGTCGGTGCTCGACGTGGTCGCGGCTGCGGCTCTCCAGCACCACGGACTCGATCCCGCGCAGGTGCAGCAGGTGCGACAGCATGAGCCCCGCCGGCCCGGCGCCGACGATGCCGACCTGGGTACGCATTCCCGGCATCCTTCTCGCTCCCTCCGGTCAGAACGGGTACCGCGCGATGCTGCCCCGCACGGTGAGCCACTGGGTCTCGGTGAACGCCTCGACGTTCGCGGCGGGCCCACCGAACCGGGAGCCGGTGCCCGAGGCCCCGACCCCGCCGAACGGCGCCACCGCCTCGTCGCTGACCGTCTGGTCGTTGATGTGCACGATCCCGCTGGGGATCCGGTCGGCGAGAGCCATCGCCCTCATCACGTCCCGGCCGAGGATGCCCAGCGACAGGCCGTACTCGGTCTGCCGGGCCAACTCCACGGCCTCGTCCTGGTCGGCGAAGGTGGCCACCGGCGCGACCGGGCCGAAGACCTCCTGGGCGTACGCCGGGGTCGTGGGGGTGACGTCGGCGAGGACCGTCGGCCGGTAGAACAGCCCCTCGTAGGTGCCTCCGGCCGCCAGTCGGGCGCCCGCGTCGACGCTCGCCGTGACCAGCGCGTGGATCTTGTCGCGTTGGTGCTCGTCGATGATCGGCCCGAGCGCCACCTGCTCCTTCGCCGGGTCGCCGACCGGCAGATGGTCCGCCTTCTCGGCCAACCGCTCCACGTACCGCTCGGCCAGGCTCTCGTGCACCAGGTGCCTTCCGGTGGTCATGCAGATCTGACCCTGGTGCAGGAAGGACCCCCACGCGCCGGCGGAGACCGCGAGGTCCAGGTCGGCGTCGTCGAGCACGATGAGCGCCGAGTTGCCACCGAGTTCGAGGTGCGCCCGCTTGAGGTGACGGGCGGCCGCCTCGCCGACCTTGCGGCCGGCCGCAGTCGAGCCGGTGAAGCTGACCACCCGGACGTGGGGGTCGGCCACCAGCGCCTCACCGACCTCGACCCCGCCCGGCAGGACGTGCAGCAGGCCGTCGGGCAGGCCGGCTTCCTCGAAGACCCGGGCGATCGTGACGCCACCGCAGACGGCGGTACGCGGATCGGGTTTGAGCACCACGGCGTTGCCCAGCGCCAGGGCCGGTGCGACGGAACGGGTGGCCAGGATGAGTGGGAAGTTGAACGGCGCGATGACTCCGACGACGCCGACGGGTAACCGGCGGGCCAGGCTGAGCCGCTGTTGCGCGCTCGGGATGATCTCGCCGAGCGGGTGCGAGGCCAGCGCCGCCGCCTCGTAGCACTCCTGCGCCGCGGTGTCGGTCTCGACGCCGGCCTTGGGCGGGATGCCCCCGGACTCCCGCACGATCCAGTCGCCGATCTCGGCGGCGTGCTGTTCGAACAGGTGCCCGGCCCGACGGAGCACCGCGGCCCGCTCGGCGTAGGCGGTGGCGGCCCAGGCGCGCTGCGCGGTGCTGGCTCGGGCGCAGGCTCGCGTCACGTCGTCGGCGTTCGCCACGCCGACCCGGCCGATCTCCTCCCCGGTGGCGGGGGACCGCACGGCCGCCGTGCCGCCGGCCGGCTCCACCCAGCCGTCGCTGTGCAGCGTGCCGTGCCAGGTCGTGGCGTCCAGCAGTGTCATGGCTGTCCTCCTGGGAGCGTGGGGCCGGTGGGGGTGGTCCCGGGTGGTAGGGCGTGCCGGGCGTTCGCTCATGAGCGGCCCGAGGTGTTCGCTTACCGAACGGCCGTTCTCTGCATGAACGTTGGCACGTGGTCCGGCTCGCGTCAACGGATCGACCGACGTGACGTGGCGGCACTGTGGACGGCCGGACCATCCCGACGTTGACGGATGTCATCCCCCGCCGTACGTTCGAGATGAGTACGGCGGTCCGCATGGCGAACAGGGGCGGGGAGGCTCATGGCGAAGCTCGTCTCGCTGGCCGAGGGTGTGGCGCACCTGGTCCGCGACGGTGACGTGGTGGCCCTGGAAGGGTTCACACACCTCATCCCGTTCGCCGCCGGTCACGAGATCATCCGCCAGGGACGGCAGGGTCTGACCCTGGTGCGGATGACCCCCGACGTCATCTACGACCAGCTCATCGGCGCCGGATGTGCCCGCCGCCTGGTCTTCTCCTGGGGCGGCAACCCGGGCGTCGGGTCGCTGCACCGCTTCCGGGACGCGGTGCAGAACGCCTGGCCGCGTCCCCTCGAGTTGGAGGAGCACAGCCACGCGGGCATGGCGAACCGTTACGTCGCCGGCGCGTCCGGGCTGCCGTTCGCCGTCCTGCGCGGCTACACCGGCACCGACCTGCCCGACCACACGACGAACATCCGCCCCATCACCTGTCCGTTCACCGGCGAGACGCTCACCGCCGTTCCCGCCCTGCGCCCCGACGTGACGGTGGTGCACGCCCAGCGCGCCGACCGCGACGGCAACGTGCAGATGTGGGGCATCACCGGGGTGCAGAAGGAGGCGGTGCTCGCCGCCGAGCGGTCCCTGGTCACCGTCGAGGAGATCGTTGACGAGCTGCAACCCGTACCCGGGCAGGTCGTCCTGCCCGGCTGGGCGGTCACCGCGGTGGCCGAGGTGCCCGGTGGCGCGCACCCCTCCTACGCCCACGGCTACTCGGTGCGGGACAACGACTTCTACCGGGCCTGGGACGCCGTCAGCCGGCACCGCGACACCTTCCGCGCCTGGCTCGACCAGCACGTGCACCGGGCCGGGGCGGCGGCGTGACCGACGAGACCACGACGACCGGCTGGACCGCGGACGAGATGATGACCGTCGCCGCCGCCCGGCAACTACGCGACGGCACCGCCTGCTTCGTCGGGATCGGGTTGCCCAGCACCGCGGCGAACCTGGCCCGCGCCACCCACGCCCCGAACCTGGTACTCATCTACGAATCCGGGTGCCTCGGCGCGAAGCCGGACCGGCTCCCGCTGTCCATCGGCGACGGGGTCCTCGCCGACACGGCGGACGCCGTGGTGTCGGTGCCCGAGGTGTTCAACTACTGGCTCCAGCCCGGCCGGATCGACGTGGGCTTCCTCGGCGCCGCGCAGCTCGACCGGTACGGCAACATCAACACCACGGTCGTCGGAGGTGACTACGGCGCCCCGAAGGTCCGGCTGCCCGGCGCGGGGGGCGCCCCGGAGATCGCCGCCTCCTGCGGTGAGGTCGTGGTGATCGTCCGGCAGGATCTCCGGACGTTCACCGAACGGGTCGACTTCGTCACCTCGGTCGGTTACGGGACAGGCCCGGGCGACCGGGCGCGACTCGGCCTGCGGGGCGGAGGCCCCCGGGTGGTGATCACCGATCTCGGCGTCCTCGAACCCGACCCGGTCACCTGCGAGCTCACGCTGACCCGACTGCACCCCGGTGTGACACGGGAACAGGCGCAGGCGGCCACCGGTTGGGACCTCGCCGTCGCGGAGGGACTGACCACGGGCGAGCCGCCCACGGCGCGGGAACTCGCCGTGCTGCGGGCGCTGGAGGCGACGAAGGCTGACGGGAGACGACAATGACCACCCAGGACACCCGGGCCGGCGGCGGCCTGGTCCTACCGAGCTACCGGCGCGACGACGTCGACGCCCACCCGCCCCTGCTCAGCCCCGGCTACAAGTCGACAGTGGCAAGGGCACCGAAGCACCCACTCGTTTACCTGCCGCAGCGGCTGACCGAGATCACCGGGCCGTTGCTGGGGGAGGGGCGCCTCGGCGACCTCGACCACGACCTGACCCGTCAACACGACGGTGAGCCGCAGGGTCAGCGGATCATCGTGCACGGACGGGTCCGCGACGGCGACGGGCGACCGGTGCCTCACACGCTCATCGAGATCTGGCAGGCCAACGCCGCCGGCCGGTACCGCGACGCCCGGGACACCTGGCCGGCACCGCTCGACCCCCACTTCGAAGGGGTGGGCCGGGCCCTCACCGACGGCCAGGGACGGTACCGGTTCGTCACCGTGCAGCCCGGCGCGTACCCCTGGCGTAACCACGACAACGCGTGGCGGCCGGCGCACATCCACTTCTCCCTCTTCGGCCGCGCGTTCACCCAGCGGCTGGTGACGCAGATGTACTTCCCCGGCGACCCCCTCTTCTTCCAGGACCCGATCTTCAACTCGGTCCGCGACCCGAAGGCCCGCGAACGGATGGTCGCCCGCTACGACCACGCCGGCACCACACCGGAGTGGGCGCTGGCGTACGAGTTCGACATCGTGCTGCGCGGCCGGGACAGCACCCCCTTCGAGGACGAGGACGACGATGAGTGAGCAGCTGGGCGTCATGCCCGCGCAGACCGTCGGGCCGTACCTGCACATCGGCCTGCGCTGGCCCGACGGCCCGTACGTCGTACCCGAGTCCACGCCGGGAGCCTTCTGGATCAGGGGTCGGATCTTCGACGGCACCGGGACGCCGGTGGTCGACGCGATGGTGGAGAGCTGGCAGGCCGATCCGGACGGCCGGTTCGACCACCCGGACGACCCCCGTGGGGCCCGGCCCCCCGCGCTCGTCGGCTTCCGGGGCTTCGGGCGAAGCGAGACCGACGGGCAGGGGTGGTACCGGCTGTTGACCGTCAAGCCGGGCCCGTTGCCCGCGCCGGACGGCGGCACCGAAGCACCCCATCTGGCCCTGTCGGTCTTCGGGCGTGGGCTGCTGCACCGCCTCGTCACCCGGCTCTACTTCCCCGACGAGCCGGCGGCCAACGCCGTCGACCCGGTGCTGCGCAGCGTCGACGCCGACCGCCGTGACACTCTGCTGGCGAGGCCCGCGACGGACGGGCTCCGGTTCGACATCCACCTCCAGGGCGACCATGAGACAGTCTTCTTCGCCGTCTGACCGACTGCTCGGCGGTGTCTCCGGTGCCCCGGACGTCGACGCGGAACTCAGCGACCCGTCAGTGCTCCAGGCGATGCTCGACGCGGAGGCGGCGCTCGCCCGGGCCACGGCCGACGTCGGCATCCTGCCCCCACCGGCGGCCGAGGCGATCGTCGAGCAGTGCCGCGCCGACCGGTACGACCCGGGGGCCCTCGGCCGGGCGGCGGACGCCGCGGGCAACCCGGTCGTCGCGCTCGTGGGCGAGCTGACCGCCGCCGTACCCGAGCACGCCCGGGGCTGGGTGCACTTCGGCGCGACCAGCCAGGACATCCTGGACAGCGCGCTGGTCCTGGTGTCCGTGCGGGCGCTCGATCCGCTGCTGCGTCACCTGGACGCCGCGGTGGACGCCGCCGCCGGGCTGGCCGACACGCACCGGGACACCGTGCTGGTCGCCCGGACCCTCGGGCAGCAGGCGGCACCCACCACGTTCGGGCTCAAGGCCGCGGGTTGGTTGACCGGTCTGGTCGAGGCCCGGGACCGGCTGCGTCGGGCCCGTGCCGCCCAGCCGGCGCAGCTCGGCGGGGCGGTCGGCACCCTGGCCGCGTTCGGCCCGGCCGGCACGGAGGTCGTCGAGCGGTTCGCCGCGCACCTCGGCCTCCCGTCGAGCCCGCTGCCGTGGCACACCCGCCGCCAGCCCTGGCTCGACCTGGCCGCCGCCCTCGGCGGGCTCCTCGTGAGCACCGGCAAGGTCGCGCTCGACGTCGGGCTGCTCGCCCAGAACGACATCGGGGAGGTCGCCGAGGGTGGCACCGGGCGGGGCGGCTCCTCGGCCATGCCGCACAAGCGCAACCCGGTCGACTCGATTCTCGTCACCGCTGCCGCGCGACGCGGTCCGGGTCTCGTCGCCACGGTGTTCGGGGCGGCGGTGCAGGAGCACGAGCGGGCCGCGGGCGCCTGGCACGCCGAGTGGGAGCCCCTGCTCGACCTGCTGCACGTGGCCGGCGGCGCCGCCGCCCGCTGTGCACGGATGTTGGTCGGGTTGCAGGTCCACCCGGCGCGGATGCGGGAGAACCTCGACGCCACCGGCGGCCTGGTGCTCGCCGAGGCCGTCGCCGCGCGGCTGGCACCTGCCGTCGGTCGCGGCGTCGCCCACCACCTGGTGACCCGCGCCGCTGCCGGACCGTCGTTCCGCGCCGCGCTGCTCGCCGACGCCGCGATCCGCGCCCACCTGTCCGAGGCCGCGATCGACGAGGCGCTCGACCCGTACCGCTGGCTCGGCTCGGCCAGCCGGTTCGTCGACACCGCCCTGGCGACCGTTCGGGGCGCGGACCGGTGACCTCCCGGTTGCACCTCGTGGTGGACGGCCCGGCCGGCGCGCCGACGCTGGTGCTCGGCAGTTCCCTCGGCACCGCCGCCGCGATGTGGGAGCCACAGATCCCGGCGCTCGCCGAACGGTTCCGGATCATCCGGTACGACCACCTGGGCCACGGCCGCTCGGCGGTGCCACCCGGGCCGTACACGGTGGATCTTCTCGGCCGGGAGCTGGTGCGGACGCTGGACGACCTGGACGTGCCGTGGGTCCACTACGCGGGGTTGTCCCTCGGCGGCATGGTGGGCATGTGGCTCGCCGCGCACGCGCCCGACCGGGTGCGGCGGATGGCGCTGCTCTGCACGTCGGCGTCGCTCGGCCCGCCCGGCCAGTGGCGCCAACGGGCGGCGACGGTGCGGGGCTCCGGTCTGCCGGGGATCGCCGACGCGGTGGTGGATCGTTGGTTCACCCCGGCCTTCGCCACCGCCCGCCCGGACGTGGTCGCCGGTCACCGCGCCATGCTGACCGCGACACCCCCGGACGGCTACGCCGCCTGCTGCGAGGCGATCGCCGCGATGGACCTCCGACCCGACCTGGGCCGCATCACCGCGCCGACGCTCGTCATCGCGGGGGCGGACGACAGGGCCACCCCGGTCGCGCACGCCCGCGAGATCGTCGGGGGCATCCCCCGAGCGCGACTCGCCGTGGTCGGCGCGGCGGCGCACCTGGCCAACGTCGAGCAACCCGAGCAGGTGAGCCGACTCCTGCTGGAACACCTCAACGAGGAACGCGGGGACCGATGAACGACAATGAGCGGCACGAGACGGGCATGACGGTACGCCGACAGGTGCTGGGCGACGCCCACGTCGACCGCGCGGTCGACGGCACTGACGAGTTCACCGCCGACTTCCAGGACTTCATCACCCGCTACGCCTGGGGTGAGGTGTGGAGCCGCCCGGGCCTCGACCGGCGTACCCGTAGCTGCATCACCCTCGCCGTGCTCGCCACCCTGCGCCACGACGAGGAGTTGGCGATGCACGTGCGCGCCGCGCTGCGCAACGGGTTGAGCCCGGCGGAGGTGGCGGAGGTCCTGCTCCAGGTCGGCGTCTACGCTGGCGTACCGGCGGCGAACCGGGCGTTCTCGGTGGCCCGGGAGACCCTGCGACAGGAGGCCGGGTGAGTGTGAGCGAGGACGCGGCGAGATCGCCGGAGTTCGTCCAGTCACTGGAACGCGGACTCGCGGTGATCCGGGCGTTCGACGCCGAACACCCGCAGCTCACCCTCAGTGAGGTGGCCCGCAGGACCGGGCTGACCCGGGCCGCGGCGCGTCGGTTCCTGCTCACCCTCGTCGAGCTGGGCTACGTGCACACCGACGGGAGGCTCTTCTCGCTGCGCGCGCGGATCCTCGAACTCGGCTACGCGTACCTGTCGAGCCTGAGCCTGCCCGAGGTCGCGCGGCGGCACATGGAGGCGCTGGTCGCCCAGGTGCACGAGTCCTGCTCGGTGTCGGTGCTCGACGGCGACGAGGTGGTCTACGTGGCCCGCGTACCCACCAAACGGATCATGACGGTGGGGATCAGCGTCGGCACCCGGTTCCCCGCCTACGCCACCTCGATGGGCCGGGTCCTGCTCGCCGCGCAACCGGGTGACTGGTTGGACGACTACCTCGCCACGGCCGAACTGCGGCCGCTGACCCGGCGCACCGTCACCGACCCGGCGAAGCTCCGCGCCGCCCTGACGAAGATCGCCGCCCAGGGGTACGCCATCGTCGACCAGGAGTTGGAGGAGGGGCTGCGGTCGGTGGCCGCCCCGATCCACGGCGAGAACGGGTCGGTGGTCGCGGCGGTGAACGTCTCCGCGCACGCCACCCGAGGGTCCTTCGAGATGATCCGTCGGGAACTGCTTCCGCCGCTGCTGGTCGCCGCGAAGCGGATCGAGGAGGACGTCCGGGGCGGCCCGAGCCGGCTGGTCGGTCAGGCGTAGGCGAACAACGGCGGAAAGACCAGGACCACGAACCACGCCCAGCCGGCGTACACCGGCAGGTAGCCGGTCTGCCACCGTTCGAGGGCCGCGAACGGCGCGCGCCGACGGATGAACGTCAGCAGCAGCCACGCCGACCACGCGAGGTTGACCAGCAGGATGACGTTCTCGCCGAGCGCGGCTGCCCGGTTGGGCGTGCTGCCGTAGTCGTCGGTGATGCGTCCGGTGATCTCCACCAGCACGAGCACGTCGATGGCCAACGCGCTGACCACGAGCGCCAGCTGAAGTTTGTCGAACGGGCCGGGCGGGGCCAGCGGATCACGGGCCGACAGCGAGTAGAGCAGCAACCCCAGCACCACGACCAGCAACAGGTCGAACAGGATCAGGGTCTCGCGTTCGACGTCGATGCCGTGACTGGTCCAGACGACAGCGATGAGGAACGCGAGGAGGGCTGCCGTGAAGAGCGGAGTGAACAGTCGGGTGAGGACCGGCGCGATGTTCTCCACGACACTCTGCTTGGCCTCGACCAGCCACCCGGCCACCACGACCGCGGCTGCCGCGCCGCACGGTAGGAGCCACTGCGAGATGAACTCCTCCGGCGCGATGCCGATGGCCGCGAACGTGTTGAACAGGAACGCGGAGAGCACGCCGCCGCCGAGCCCCATGAGCACGAGGTAGATGAACCACTCACCGGTGAAGCGGATGAAGTCCATGCGTCGACGCGAGGACAGCCAGTCGTCGGCGACGTACGCCAGACCGACCACCAGCCACAGGGCGATGGGGAGGTGGATGCTGGTGACGACCAGGGACTGCGAGTCGCCCGCCAGGGGATAGACGTTGGCCGCCACGACACCGAGGGCGAACAGCGCCACCAGTATGACGATCACCGGCCGGCGGGCGCCGCGCCGCCAGGCCAGGAACGCCGCCAACCAGGGCAGCGCGAACAGTGGGAAGTTCCGCGCGTAGAACGAGCGGTCGTCGGCGAAGTCGACCCCGAACAGCTCGGGAAGCTTCACGGACGCCACCGCGCCCGCCGCGCAGGCGAGCATCACCCACAGGTCCCGCCGCGAGCGCGTACCGCCGACCGGGCCGCCCGGGTCGCCGGTCAGCACCAGTTGCTTCCACAGCCGTTCCGAGTGCTCCCGGGCGAACTCGCGGGACAGCTCGTCGAGGCTGCCCATTCGTTTGACAGCGACCAGGAACGCCTCGTCCGGGCTCAGCCCTCTCGCGGCGAGCTCGTCGACGGAGCCACGGAGGTGGTCTTCCAACTCGTCGGCGTCGGCCGGTTGCAGCTCCCGGCGGCGGAGCACGTACTGACGCCACTGCTCGAACTGGGCCTCCAACTCCCGCTGCCCGTCGTCGTCCGTCATGCGAAGCCCTCCAGGGGGTCCACCGTCGGTGGCACCCGGTCATGCCAGATTTCCTTCAACGCGCCCACGACGGTGTCCCACTGCCGGCGCTGCTCGGCCAGCTCGGCCAGGCCCGTCTCGGTGATGCGGTAGTACTTGCGCCTGCGCTCGCCGGTGACCGACTGCCAGCTTGACTCCACGTGGCCGAGGCGCTCCAGCCGGTGCAGCAACGGGTACAGCAGACCCTCGGTCCAGTCGAGCTCGCCCCCGGACAGCTCGTTGATCCGTTTGAGGATGGCGTAGCCGTAGCTCTCACCCTCGGTCAGGATGCCGAGCACCATCGGCGTGGCCGAGGCGGCCACCAGGTCCTTCGCGACCTTCACCGGACATCACCCCGCTCCCAACCCTAGAGGTGCAAGGCATAATACTGCTAGGTATTAGCGCGACGCAACGGACGGTGTCGACCAGGGACAGTCGTCCCCGCGCCGATGCGGTCACGGCCCGTACCCGCCAGGACTGAGGCGGGACGGGCCCTGACCGTTGAGGATGGACGTGACCGCGGTGAGCCGACGATCAGATGGTGAAGCCACCGTCGACGTTGACCGTCGCCCCGGTGATGTAGCGCCCGCCCGGGCCGGCGAGGAAGGCCACCGTGGCGGCCACATCGCTCGGCTCCGCGAAATGGCCGAGGGCGGTGAACCCGTTGATCGTGTCGGCATTGGGGCCGTCCGCCGGGTTCAACTCGGTGTCGGTGGCGCCAGGGTTGACCAGGTTCACGGTGATCGCCCTTCCGCCGAGTTCGCGTCCGAGCGCCTTGGTCAGGCCGATCAGTGCGGTCTTGCTCATCGCGTACAGCGCGAAGCCCGGGAAGACCGCCCGCTCGGCCACGTTGCTGCCGATGGTGATGACCCGACCGCCGGCCCTCATGTGGCGTACCGCCGCCTGCGCGGCGACGAACGGCGCCCGGACGTTGACCGCGACGGTCTGTTCGAACTCTTCCAGGCTCAGCTGCTCCAACGGTCCGAGCAGGAACGCGCCGGCGTTGTTCACCAGGATGTCCAGTCGGCCCAGTTCGCCGACGACCCGGTCGACCGCGCCGACCACCGCCGCCGGGTCGGAGCTGTCCGCCCGCATGGCGACAGCCCGCCGTCCCACGGCCTTGATCTGGTCCACCACACCGTCCGCGCGTCGCTGATTCTGCTGGAACGTCAGTGCCACATCGGCGCCCTCCTCCGCCAGGCGCAACGCCACCGCTGCGCCGATACCACGACCACCACCGGTGACCAGGGCCACCTTGCCGTCAAGTGCGTTGTTCATGACGGCAAGCCTGGTCGGCGGAAGACCGTTCGTCTGGCGCCGATCGGACGTGGCGTTCCGGCGCCTCGACGAGCGGATTCCGCCTCGGCGGTGCGACGGGCCGCGCGTCGTCGCGCCGGATGCGAGACTCCACTGCGCCACCTGGTGGCCGCGAGCATCGATCCACGGGGGAGCCGCCTTGAATCACCGTCACCGTGTTCGTCTGACCGTCCTGGCCCTCGTCGGCGTCATCGGGTCGGCGGTCGTCACGTCGGCCGTGTCGCCGCCGGCCACCGCCGAGGCCAGCACGATTGCCCCGAGCGGGTCACGCCCCTTCACGGACCCGGTGGACCGGATGCCCCTGGGGCCGGCGAGCCTGGTCACCAGGTTCGGGTCGGTGCAGACGCCCGCCCCCGGAGTCACCTACCGCAAGTACACCCAGGGCCACGCCTCGTCGTCGTGGACCATCGCGCTGCACTTCCCGCCGGCGCGCGCCGACCTGGTGACCCGCGACTCGCAGCGGGCCGACACCTTCGTAGCGGACCTCCACGCGGCCGGGTACCCGGAGGCCACAAAGGTCACCTACGACCCGCCCCTGCCGGCCGACCTGCAATATCGCCCGCCGGCCGACGCGACCATGCTCTACGCCGTGCACCTCGGCACGTTCAGCGACAGCACGGCGGCGGAGGCAAGGCTCGCGCAGGTCCGGAGCGCCGGCATCACCGGTGTCGTCGAACACCAGGCGTTCCGGGAGCAGGTCAGCACCGGCCCGTGGGAGGTCCGGGCCCTGGTCGTGGAACCCGACGCCGCCGTGACGATCGGCGCCGCGCACGGGCCGGAGCTGCGCAGCGCCGACCGGGTCCGCGACATTGCCCGGTACGCCGGCGCGCTGGCCGGGGTGAACGCGAGCGAGTTCGACATCGACAGTCCGAACAACCCGGACTTCAACGGCTTCGACGGCGACCCGTTGGGCATCTACGTCCAGGGCAACAACCTGCTGAGCGAGGCTGTGAACGGCCGTACCGCGCTGCTGCTCAACGGGGCGAACGGTCCGCTACGAATCACGGAGCTGACCTCGACGACCACCGTGAAGGCCCCAGACGGTGCGCAGTGGCAGGTTGACGGCTTGCACCGCAAACCCGGGAAGATCGCGCACTGCGGTGGTGTCGGCGGTGACCTCCGGCCGCCGTCCACGCCTGGCGGTACGCCCGGCGACCTGCCCTACGCCGACCAGCCGTGGCGGTTCGAGACCTGCACCGACCCGGACGAGATCGTCGTCTTCCGCCCCGAGTGGGGGACGGAGACGCCGGTCGGACCGACCGGCAGCGTGGACGTGGTGGTGGACGGCAACTGGGTGGCGAAGCAGCTGCGCAGTCCGGCCGGTGGCCCCATCCCCGCCGGTGCCCGCGTACTCCAGGGGATCGGTGCCGGCGGGCAGTGGCTGCGCGACCACACCGTGCTCAACAAGGCATTCCAGCCCGGCACCCAGATCCTCGACCCGCAGGGGCAGCGGGTGACCAGCCCGACGTTCGCCGCGGTCTCCGGCGGCCCGGCGCTGGTGCGGGGCGGCCAGGTGTGGATCAATGTGGGCGCGAACGGCTACCGGTCCCGCGACGGTTACCACACCAGTCTCTTCCTGGACCGGCACCCACGGACCCTCGCCGGCATCACCGCCGCCGGTCAACTCCTGCTGGTGGTGATCGACGGGCGACGGCCGGGGGTGAGCGTCGGCGTGACCATGCCGGAGGCCGCCGCGGTGATGAGGTGGTTGGGGGCGGTCGACGCCATCATGCTCGGCATCGGCGGGGACAGCACCCTCGTGATCAACGACATCCTCTACAACCGGCCCACCGACTACTGGGGCCACGAGCCGGTGACCGAGCGACGCGTCGGCAACGCGATCGTGCTCCTGCCCAAGGCGGGGTAGACCGGGCGCGATCAGAGGTTCGAAGTGTCGGTAGGGACTCCTACGGTGTGTCCCGTGAACGCCGTTCAGACGTACCGATACCTCCAGCCGTCGGCTCTGCGCGCCGCCGGCCTCGACCTCCAGACCAGTGGCGGCCCGGCCGCCAACCCGCGCTTCTTCTCGGGGTTCCTCACCACACCGGCGGCGGCCGCCGCCGGCCTGCTCGCCGTGGCCGAGGTGGCCCGCACCCGGTACCACCAGCCGGTCAGCTCCGCCAGCCTGGACCCGGTCGTCACCGGCAGTCGGGAGCGGCTGCGCTTCGAGTCGTTCTCCGGCTGCTGCGGGGTGTACGCCCGGATGGACGTGGTTCCGGCCGGCTTCGACGGCGAGGTCGTCGGGCACGGCACCACGAACGTGGACGTCAACCCGCCGCTGCGCGAAGCGCTCGCCCGGGTCGGCGGGATCGAACCGCTGCACGTGGCGGTCGGCCCCGACGACCTCACCGTCTCCACCATGGACGGCGCCGTGGTGGAGCGGAAGGTTCCCCTGCCGCGTCGCTGGTTGCGCGGCTTCGCCGAGGTGCAGGTGCTCACCGCCGGCTTCGAACCGCGCGCCGAGATCCCCGCCGCGGAGGCGGTGGCGTTCCTGCGTCGGCTGCCCGGCGCCCGTGACCGCTCGGTGCTCTGGGCGGTGCCCGCCGGGCGTACCCTCCGACTGACCTCGCGGCCGGTGCCCGGCGCCGTCTGCCTGGCCGGCGCGGGCCGGCTCGCGGCGCTGCGCGGGCTGCTCCGACACGCGCGGAGCCTGCGGGTGTACGGGCCGGCGGTGCGCGCCGGGTCGCCGGCCGTGCCGAGCACCTGGGAACTGGACACCGGTGCCCTGCGGCTGTCCCTGACCCTCTCACCCGAGCCGTACCGGGGGTTCTCCGGCGAGGGGGCCGCCCTGCTCGCGCTCGCCGGTGACGAGGTGATCGACGACGCGGAGCTGATCGGTGGGCTGCTCGCCTGGGATCCGACCGTCGACGTCGCCGCGCTGGCCGACGCGACCGGGTTGCCCGACGACCGCGTCCGTGCCGCGCTGGCGCAGCTCGGCACTGCCGGGCGGGTCGGGTTCGACGTCGCCGAGGGGGCGTACTTCCACCGCGCGATGCCCTACGACGCGGGTCGGGCCGAACGGGACAACCCCCGCCTGGTCGGCGCGCGGACGTTGGTGGAGCAGGGCGCCGTCCGCCGGGACGAGGAGCATGCCACGGTACGCAGCGGCGACGAGGACTATCGGGTCCGCCGGCTGCCCGACGGGAGCTTCACGTGCACCTGCCACTGGTGGGCGAAGCACCGGGGCCAGCGCGGCCCGTGCAAGCACGCCCTCGCGGTGGCGATGATGGCGGAGGCGACTGCGTAACGGCCCTTCTTCCGCGATCCGGTAACACCCGCGCCCCGCCGTACGAAGTAGAGGTGTGACGGCAACCAGAGGGGACGGCCTGTGAGTGACCCCAGTCCATCCGACGGCGACATCTCCGGCATCGGCGTCGACCCGGCGGCCTTCGCGGCGTTCTACCGGCGGCACGTGGAGTCGGTGAGCCGGTTCGTGGCGCGGCGGGTGGACGACCCGCACCTGGCCGCTGACCTGACCGCCGACGTGTTCCTGGCGGTGATCGAATCAGCGGCCGGCTACCGCCCGGACCGGGGGAGTCAGATCGGCTGGCTGTTCGGGGTGGCCCGCAACGTCATCGGCGACGAGCGGCGTCGGGCGGCCCAACGGCTGCGGGTGTCCGGCCGGCTGGCCGGACGACGGGACCTGGGCCCGGACGACATCGCCCGCATCGAGGAACGGATCGACGCCGAGTCGGCGGCCCGCCGCACCTATCGGGCGTTGCGCGAGCTGCCCGAGGGCACCCGGACGCTTGTCGAACTCGTCGCCGTGGACGGCCTCACCGTCGCGGAGGCGGCGACCGCACTCGGAATCTCCCCGGTCGCCGCCCGGGTCCGTCTGCATCGTGCCCGTCGCGTCGTCCGCGCCGTGCTCGCCCGCCCGGCCGCCACCCTCGCCTGACGACAGGAGATGACGCTGTGCACACCATCGACCAGCCGCCGCGCGGCTTCGAAGAGCAACTCCTCACCGATCTGACGGCCCACGTCAGCGAGCGCGCCGCGAAGGTCGAGGCGGCTCGTTCGACCGAATGTCGTAGACGCCTGCTTTCCGGTTGGCGTCTCGCCGGCGCGTTCGGGCTGGCGGTCGCGCTGACCGCCGGTGGCCTGGTGGTCCAGACCACGAGGGTGGGCGACCGCACGCCGCCCACGGCCAGCGCCTCGGAGATCTTCCGGCTGGCCGCCGACGCCGCCCGGCAGCAGCCCGAGCTCACCGCCCGACCCGATCAGTACGTCTTCACGGAATCCGTGACGACGTTCCGGGAGGAGCCGGACAGCGGCCCGTACACCAACGCTCGGGTGCAGCGGTGGGAGTCGGCCGGCGGCGTCGCGCACACGCAGGGACGACACCGACTGGAGTCCGAACCGAACGGGTGGAGCGACCTGAAGGTGCTCCGCCTGGACGATCCGGACGACCCCACCAAGGAACTCGACGTGTTCCCGCCGCCCGCGTACCACGGCGACCTGCCCGCCGACCCGGACGAGTTGTTCCGCTACCTCCGGGACCACCCGGTCGACCTTCACCTCTCCGAGGGCGCCGACGAAGAGGCCGTCTACGGGGACGAGAACATGGTGTACACCACCGCGCGGTCGATGCTCGACGGCTACGTGCCCCCGCGAGCGCTGGCGGCGCTGTACGAGCTGCTGGCCCGGGAGCCCGGCGCGGTCGTCCTGTCGGGCGGTGTGGTGGACGCCGCCGGTCGGCCGGCGGTGGCGATCCGGGTGCCCGGCAGCATCGGCGGACACACGGACATCCTCTTCGACCGCGACACGCACGTCTACGTCGGCCGCCGCTTGTCGGTGGTGCGCAACGGCAAGGAGTCGCTGTACGGGGGGGCGGCGGTGATCCGGCTCGCCATCGTCGACCGGCCGGGTCAACAGCCCTGACCGCGCCGGTGCCAGCGCCCGCCTCGGGGCGGGCGCCGGCACCGGTCGGGATCAGTACGGGTAGCCGGGCACGTTGAGCCGCACGCTGTACAGGCCCGAGTCGTACCGGGGCCCCGAGGTGACGAAGAGGGTCTGCCGGTCGGTCCCGCCGAACGCCACGTTGGTCGTGCCGGTGTTGCCGGACCGGATCGTGCCGAGTTCGACACCGGTGGGGGAGTAGACGTGGACCAGCGAGTCGAAGCCTGACGTCCAGTAGACGTTGCCGGCGCAGTCGATGGTGCCGCCGTCCGGGCCGCCGATGTAGTTGACGAAGACACTCCGGGCACCGGTGCTGCCGTCGGGCTGCACCGCGTACTTGTAGATCTTGTTCTCCGAGTACGCCCCCACGTACAGCGCCGTCCCGTCCGGCGAGAGCGAGATGCCGTTGGGCTGGCGTAGCCGGTCGTCGACCAGCGACACCTGGCTTCCGGCGACGCGGAAGACGCTGGTGCGGCCGTTCATCTGGTCCGGCCGGTTGCCGCGCTGGAAGTTGGGGTCGGTGAAGTAGACGACCCCGTCCGAGCGCACTGCCACGTCGTTGGGTGAGTTGAACGCCCGGCCCTGGTAGTTCGCCGCGACGGTGCTACGGCTCCGGTCGCTCAGCCGGTACGCGGAGACACTCCGCTGGTCGTGGGTGGCCGCGATGATCTGTTGCCCGTCGGCGCTCAGTGCCAGGCCGTTGCTGCCGGCGTTGGAGAGGAATGTGTCGAAGGTCGCCGGCGGGGTGAACCGGTGGATCGTGGACGGCTGGACGTTGTACGGGCCACTGCCGGCGGCCATGTCGGACATCAGCAGATACCCGCCGTCCGCCACCCAGACGGGCCCTTCGAGGAAGGAGAATCCACCCCGGATCTTCGTCGCGGTCATGGAGCTTGCCGGCAGCGGTGAGCCGTAGCCGGTCCCCGTCGGGCAGGCGCCGGGCGGTGTGCCGGGCGGATTGTCGAGCGCGGCGCCGGCTGCGGCGTGAGCGTTGACATGGGCGGCGCGCGGGTTTCCGGCGGGTGCTGCGGTTGCCCCGGTGGGCACCGCTGCGGCGCTGAGCGCGAGGCACAGACCGGCCAGCGGGGCCATGGTTGGACGCCAGTTCATCGGAGACTCCAATCGACATCGGCCGGTCGTGGAGACCGGCGATCGACGGCGTGCGTGGTCGCGGGGGCGGCGCGGCATGGGCACTGGCCGTCGGTGCAATGTCGCAAGCATAGGCGCTTGTCGATGCACTTTCCCGTCGGGCCCACCCCGGATGCTCTGCCGAGGATCGCGACGATCGGGGCCGGCGCTGGTCAGACGGCAGCACGGGCCGGGGATTCCGGGCCGTCGTCGTTCCAGGTGACGGTGGTCAGCCGGTCACCGAGCAGCCGACGCGCCCGGGTGACACGCCGCACGTCGGCGTTGACCAGCACCGCCTGCTCCGCCGCGTCGAGGATCGGCAGATCCGACAGCGAGTCGCTGTAGGCCATCCGCCAGGGCGGCCGCACACCCTGTGCGGCGAGCTGTGCCAGCTTGGTCGCCCCGTGGTTGTGCACGAGCAGCTTCGGCCCGTCGATCTGCGAGGCCACGAGTTCGACAGCGGAGAGGCCGATCGTGTCGAGCACCGCACGCGCCAGGGTGTCTTCACACGCGGTGACCACGACGACCCGATCACCCGCCGCGAGGTGGGCCTGGACCCTCCGCAGACCGGGAGCGATGATCCGCCCTGGTTCCGTACCGAGGGCCGCGCCGAACCGCCCGAGCTCGGTCCGCAACCGATCCGCGCTCCGGCCCGACAAGCCGACCCAGCTCATCCACCGGGCCACCCGCAGACGCCAGGCGGGGATGGCGGCCACCGGTGCGAGAAGGACGAGCAGGACGACGGCGAGCGGCAGTCGCGCACCCGCGAAGGCGACACGTCGCAGGAAGAGGGCGAACGCGTCCCCGCGCACGAGCACCCCGTCGAAATCGAACAGCACGGTGGAAGCGGAGGCCGCCCTCACCGGACCGGTGGGCGTGGACACCCCCGCGTCAGGTGGTGGTGGACGGTCGAGGAGCCCCGGCGCCCACCGCACTCGCGATCAGGAGCAGCACCGCCGGCAGGAACGCCACGCCGATGCCCAGCCCGAGCAGCAGCCCCCACCCGGTGATGCCCAGCGCGGCCACCACGTCGGCGACCCCGGTCAGCCGACCGGCCCACTGCGCGAGAACCGGCAGCAGCGCCGCGACGACGGGCACGCCGAGCAGGTAGGCGGCGGCGGCCCCGGAATCGTCAACCGTGTACGGGGTCAGCGCGGCGGCGACCAGCACCGTGATCGCCAGGGCCGACCAGCGGGCCACCCGCCGCGCATCGGGCGGGCGGCGGACCAGCACCGCGACGCCGACGAGCAGGACAGCGGCGATTGCGCCGACGGTCACCGAACCGATCATCATGCCCTCCCCGACCGCAGGTGGCCCCTCATCGACGGTAACAAGCCCACGCAGCGCGACGACGCCCCCCGCTGTCAGCCGAACGGGTACGAAACGCAGCTGCGGACTAGGCTTCGGCCATGAGTGGTGTGCTGAGTGGTGCCCGGGACTCGGCGAACCCCCTTCGCCAGCTCACGATCGGCCAGCTCCGGCAGCGGACCAGCCTCAAGTGGCGGGAGTACCCCGACGACGTGCTGCCGCTCTGGGTGGCGGAGATGGACGTGCCGCTGGCCGAACCGGTGGCGCGGGCGATCACCGACGCCGTCGCGCGCGGCGACACCGGCTACACCGCCGGCACGGCCTACCCGCAGGCGCTGGCCGAGTTCGCCCACCGCCGGTGGGGCTGGGACGGATTGGCCGTGGAACGCACCACGCTGGTGCCCGACGTGATGCACGGTGTCGTCGAGGTGTTGCGGCTGGTCACCGACGTCGGGGACGCGGTGGTCGTCAACTGCCCGGTCTACCCGCCGTTCTACGACTTCGTGACGCACGCCGGCCGCCGGATCGTCGAGGCGCCGCTCGGCGAGGATCTGCGAATCGACCTCGGGGCGCTGGAGGACGCGTTCCGGCGGGCTCGGGCCGGTGGCCGGCCAGCCGCGTACCTGCTGTGCAACCCCCACAACCCGACCGGCGTCCTGCACACCGCGGCCGAGATGGCCGCCGTCGCCGGTCTCGCCGACCAGCACGGGGTACGAGTCGTCGCCGACGAGATCCACGCTCCGGTGGTGGTCGGGGGAGCGCAGTTCACGCCGTACCTCTCGGTGCCCGGAGCGGAGAACGGCCTGTCGCTGATGTCCGCGTCCAAGGGATGGAACCTGGCCGGTCTGCGCGGCGCGCTGCTCATCGCCGGCCCGGCGGCGGCGGGAGACCTCGCCCGGATCCCGTTCGAGGCCAGCGTCAGCACCAGCCACCTCGGCGTGATCGCCCACACCGCCGCCCTCCGCGACGGCGGCGATTGGCTCGACGCGGTGTTGGCCGGCCTGGACGACAACCGCAGGCTCCTCGCGGCGCTGCTCGCCGAGCACCTGCCGGTCGTCCGGTACCAACCCGGTCAGGCCACCTACCTGGCCTGGCTCGACTGTCGGGCCCTGGGCCTCGGCGACGACCCCGCCAGCGTGTTCCTCGACCGGGGCCGGGTGGCGCTCAACCCCGGTACGGCCTTCGGCACCGGCGGCGGCGGGCATGTGCGGCTGAACCTGGCCACCGCACCGGAGTTGATCACCGAGGCGGTACGCCGGATGGCCGCCGCCGTCGCCTGAGGAGACTCGACGCCCGCGCCGCCGCGGCATGCGATCGACGGTTGCCTCCCGATCCGTTTGCTCAGAAGCTGTATGGCAAGTCTTCAGCAACGCATCGATCGATCGCCATGGTCGCCGGAGATGGTTGTCCTCCACCCCCCCCGCAGAGGAGACCCGTGATGTCGACGAGCCCATCCGCACCCCGCCGTTCCCGCCTGATGCGGCGCGCCGCCGCGATCGCCGTCAGCGCGCTCGCGATGACCGGCGTGGCCGCCACGAACGCCCAGCCCGGTTGGGCCGCGCCGCCCGGGATCCCCTCCAAGGCGACCGCGCAGTCGCAGCTCAACGCCCTGACCGTGGCGGCGCAGGGGTCGAGCAGCGGCTACTCGAGGGACCTGTTCCCGCACTGGATCACGATCAGCGGCAGCTGCAACACCCGCGAGCAGGTCCTCAAGCGCGACGGCACGTCCGTCGTCGTGGACAGTTCCTGCGCGGCCACCTCCGGCCGCTGGTACAGCCCGTACGACGGCGCGACCTGGACGGCGGCCTCCGACGTCGACATCGACCACGTGGTGCCCCTGGCGGAGGCGTGGCGCTCCGGCGCGAGCTCGTGGACGACCAGCCGTCGGCAGAGCTTCGCCAACGACCTCACCCGCCCACAGTTGATCGCGGTGACGGACAACGTCAACCAGTCCAAGGGCGACCAGGACCCGTCCACCTGGCAGCCGCCGCTGTCGTCGTACCGGTGCACCTACAGCAAGATGTGGATCACCGTTAAGTACAGCTGGGGCCTGACGTTGCAGTCGTCGGAGAAGTCCGCCCTGCAGAGCATGCTCAACACCTGTAGCTCCTGAGCACCACCACGACCCGGCGGCGCGTCCTGGACGCGCCGCCGGGGCCGGGGGCTGTGTGCGATTGCCCGTACGATCGTCACGTGCGTCCTGGTGGGCAGACTCGCGCCGGTGTGCCTCAGTGGGACATCGCCGTGCCGACGCGGCCGAGTCGGCTGGCGGGCACCACCATGGCGGGGTTCAGCGACCGGGCCAACAGTTTCGTCGACGTCGAGGTGATCCCTCACCCGGGTGTCACGGTGGTCTTCGACCTCGGCGACCGGCCGCTGGTCATCGACGACGGCAACGGGCAGCAACGGCGGGGGCGTGTCGTCGCGGGGCTCGCCCCCAACCGTGTTCGCGGGCAGGGCCAGCCAGGCAGCTTCGCGTGCCTTCAGGTGCGGATGTCGCCGGTGGTGGCACATGCGGTCCTCGGTGCCGCGTCCGAGGTGAGCGGAGCCGTGCTCGACCTCGACGATCTCTGGGGCGGCGACGCCCTGCGGACCCAGGAACGGCTGCGCGCCGCCACGTCGTGGGAGGACCGGTTCGCGGTCGCCGAGGCCGCGTTGGCACGGCGTCACGACGCGGGACGCGCCGTCGATCCGGAAGTCGCCTTCTCGTGGGCGCGGATGGTGGACAGCCGAGGGCAGCTGCGCATCGATCGGCTGGCCGCCGAGGTCGGATGGAGCCGTAAGCGGTTGTGGTCACGCTTCCGGTCGCAGATCGGCGTCACCCCCAAGCGGGCCGCTCAGCTCATCCGGTTCGACCACGCCGCGCATCTCCTCGCCGCCGGTCACACTCCCGCCGTGGTGGCGGCGGACAGCGGCTACGCGGACCAGTCCCACCTTCATCGGGACGTCACGACGTTCACCGGATCGACACCCGCGCGGGTGGCCAGGGCGCCGTTCCTCGCCGTCGACGACGTCGCGTGGCCGGTCCGGCGCTGACCCGCTCGCGCGGAGCCGAAGCCTGACCGGCCGGGAACATTCGTCCAAGCCACCCGAAGGCACCGACTGTGACAGTGAGCCTTCAGCGTCGGCACGCCCAGGAGGACTCATGAGAACCACGGCCCCGCTCGGCACCCGTCTCCTCAGGGACACGCAGGACTGGGAAGCCATGAGCGACGACCAGGTGATCCTCGCGCGGGACAAGGCCAACCGGGCGGCGACGTCCCGAGCCGCCTGGGTCGTCACCGGCCGTGTCGACCGCCGCGCCCAGGTTTCGGAGGAGACGATCGACCTTCCGGGTCGCCGTCTGGTGCTGCGCGTCCACCGACCGAAGGCCGCAGGCCGGGACCTGCCGCTGATCGTGTCCTTCCACGGTGGGGGTTTCATCGCGGGGACGGCGGCACAGAACGACTGGCTCAACAGTCACCTCGCGGCCCGATGCCCCGCGGTGGTGGTGTCGGTGGAATACCGCCTCGCCCCGGAGCACCCGCTGCCCCAGCCGATCGAGGACGGCTACGACACCCTCGTCCGGCTCGTCGAACACCCCGCCGACTGGGGTGTCGACCCGGGCGCTGTCGCGGTCATGGGTGAGAGCGCCGGCGGCACGATCGCCGCGCTCATCGCCCACCGCGCGGCCAAGGACGGTCCGCCGCTCGCCGCCCAGGTACTGAACTACCCGGTCACCGACTGGACCGACACCATGACCGGGTACCCGTCGATCGACGAGAACGCCGACAACCCCACACTGCCGCTGTCCCGGTTGCGCGCGGCCCGACGGTTGAGCGTCCCGTCCACCCTCGACGCGCGCGGGGTGTCACCCCTCATGGTCGACACCCTCGCGGGACTGCCACCGGCGCTCGTCGTCACGGCCGCGCTGGATCCGTTGGCCGACCACGGGCGGCACTACGTCGAGCGACTCCGCGAAGGCGGCACCGATGCTCGCCTGACCTGCCACCCCAGGGCCGTCCACACCTTCCTCAGCATCCCCGGCCTGGTGCCGGCGGCCCGGCCGGCGCGACGCGACATCCTGACCTTCCTGAGACGCCACCTACACCCGGCTCGGCGGCGAGAATAGGAAGAGTGGCACCCGCCTTCGTCCTGCACGACCACCGCACACCACGACCGCACTTCGACCTGAGGCTGGAGGAGGGCGGAGTGCTGCGCTCCTGGGCGGTGCCCCGTGGCCTGCCGGACAGCCCGAACGACAACCGGCTAGCGATCGCGGTGCCCGACCACGACCTCGATCACCTCACCTACGAGGACGCCGACAAGTCGATCGCCGACATCGGCACCTGGGAGGAGCACGACCGGACCGACCGTCGGATGCTGTTCACGTTGCACGGTCGTACCGGCCGACGGCGTTACGCGCTGATCCGTACGGGCGAGGGGTGGCTGCTCCACCTGACGAAGGAGCAGCCGCCGGACGACCGCGGATAGCCGGCGCGGTTGCGGCTGGTGCGCCGTCCGGCTCAGCCCATCGCTGCCGCGAGGTCGGCGGCGGCCTCGAACGCCGACGCGGCCCGTTCGGTCTCGTCCGCGGTGAGCACGACACGGTCGACGCGGCCCAGCATCTCCGCTGCCGTCTCCTGGTCGTGCAGCACCATCGCCAGCTCGGCACGGTAGACGAGCACCTGCACCTGCGCGACCGGGTCGTCGTCGGGTTGCGGGTGCGCGAGCGCGCTGTCGAGGATGCGGACAGCCTGGTTGGCGTCGCCCCGGGAGTCGCCCTGCACGACGGCGTTCGCCAGGGCCTTGGCGAGCCGCCCGGCGGGCAACGGCTCCGGCGTGGGGGCCGTCGCGGGGTTCTGCACCACCCGGATCCAGTTGCCACCGGGGTCGATGACGCTGAACCCGCCCAGGCCGTCGTTGTTCCGGCGCGCCCGGGGCCGCGTCATCCGCGGAATGCCGGCCACCAACACCTTGCCGTACGCGGTCCGCATGCCCGCCGCGAAGGCCCGGTGCAGATCCTCGATGTCGGAGGTGAGGACGAGACACGAGCCGTAGGACTGTTCGGGCTCGAACCCGGGCATTTCGAAGAAGTGCAGGTGCAGGTCTTCGCGTCGCAACGCCACGTACGGGTTGGGCCGGCGCTGCTGGTGCGTGGAGTGGAATCCGAGTGCCGTGTAGAAAGTGACGATGTTGTCGATGGACGCGCAGGGCAGCAGGGGAACGGTCACCTCGTTGGTCATGACTCATTCCTAGGCGGCGCGGGGCACCGTTCGCCCATGGAAATAGCCGATCGTCGCCGCCTGCCGTCCGATCGGACGATGTCGCTACGGACGCTCTGATTGCGGTATGCGGGCGTGGCAGCGGTTCGTCTACGCATAATCAGCGTGTGGAGTCCGAAAACGACAATCGTCGGTTGGTGCGTCAGCCCGGCCGGCTGATCTCGTTCAGCGATGCGGTATTCGCCATCGCCGTGACACTCCTGGTGCTGGAGATCCAACCCCCGCAGGACTTCGGGCATCTCCTGCGGGGCCTCGGCGCGCTGTGGCCGTCCTACGTGGGATACGCGTTGAGCTTCCTGCTCGTCGGGCAGGTGTGGGTCAACCACCACGTCATGTTCGACCGGGTCCGGCACGTCGACCGCCAGGTCCTGTTCCTCAACACGTTGCTGTTGATGGTCATCGCCTTCCTGCCGTTCTCCACCTCGCTCCTCGCCGACGCCATTCGCGCCGAGCTGGGGCTGCGCACGGCGGTCGTCGTCTACGGTGCGACGCTCTGGACGGCGGCGGCCCTGTTCAACGTCATCTGGGCCCACCTTCGCCGGGCCAAACTGCTGGATCCCGATCTTGGACCCTTCGGCATTCGTGCCATCGGCCGACGATTCGCGCTCGCGTTGGTCTGGATCGGCTCCGGGATCCTCGTCGGTGCCTTCGTGCCGATAGCGGGCGTCGTCATCATCGCCGGCTTCCTGCCCGCCTACTACCTGCCCATCCGCGGCGAGTACGGCGAGGACGACACGACAGCCGCCCGGCCGACCTGAGCCGTGGAGGTGCTTGTCGGCATCCGGAACTCGGTGCGGCTCATGTGAGGATGCCGCCATGGAGCAGACACTGAGTCGGCGGGCGGCTTCGGACGCGACCAGCGACCAGGGATGGCGGTATCTGCTGGGCGCGTTGCGCACGTCGGTCCCCGTCGGTTCACTGGTCCAGGCAACCGAGGTGGCGGCGCGTGCGGTGGCGGCGTGCGGTAATGACGCTGATGGGCACCTACGTGCTGACATCCGGTCCGACCGGGTCGTCTTGACCCTGCAGTCGTTGGATCAGGCGGCGCTCACCGCTCGCGACATCGACCTTGCGCACCGACTCTCCGCCGCTGTGCGGGACGTCGGGCTACGGACGGAGCCCGACATCGGTGCGGGAGTGCCGCGATCGGTCCAGATCGTGGAGATCGCCGTCGACGCGCTCGACATCCCAGCGGTCCGGCCCTTCTGGAAGGCCGTGCTGGGCTACACGGACGAGGCGGGACGCGACGGTCCCAAGGACCCGATCGTCGACCCGGTCGGGCAGGGTCCGGCGATGTGGTTTCAACAGATGGATCATCCGCGCCCGGATCGGAACCGCATCCATCTCGACATCTGCGTTCCGCACGACGAGGCACCACGGCGGATCGAGGCCGCGCTGACGGCCGGTGGCCGACTTGTCTCCGCGTCCGGTGCTCCCGCCTTCTGGGTTCTCGCCGACGTCGAGGGTAACGAGGCTTGTGTGACGACCTGGCAGGGTCGAGACGGACTGCCGGAATGACGGACGAGGACCTGACCCTGCCCGCGGTGCTCGTCGAAGCACACGCGGCCGGCTTCTTCCACGAGCACAGTGGTCATGACTTCGAGCCGTACGACGCGTTCATGTGGTCAGGCGAATTGGTGGAGTGGTGGCAGAACTGGACTAACGACCCCGTGGCGGGCGCTCCTCCGTTGCGCGCCTTCGGCCAGGACGGCACCGGTGGCCTGGCCGCATTCTGGCTCCGTAACCCGGGCGACCCTCTCGATCGCCAACCCGTCGTGTTTCTGGGCTCTGCTGGCGAGTACACCGTCATCGCGCGCGACCTCGCCGATTATCTGTGGCTGCTGGCGAACGGTGTCGGCCCGCTCGAGACGGTCGACGGCACCGAGCGCGTGCCCAAGCCCATCGCGGAGCTGACGACGATCGCCCACCGATACACCGGCTCCACTCGACGATCAACAGCAGAGGTGATCGCCGCTGCGCAAGCCCAGTTCGCCGCCTTCGAGGCACTGCTCGCCCGCCCGCACCGGGAGCAGTCGCCCTGAATGGGGAGGTAGGCACATCACCACCGCGAGTTGATCGACAGGGCCAGCCCTAGAGTGGTCCCCTGCGCGCACGGGTCGGGACGGGTGAGCAGGACCGGCCCGGGGAGTGGCTCGGTGTGGGCCGACGACGGGAGGTCGCCGGCCCACCAGGCCGACTGGCTATCGGACCCGGACGTGCAGGGGGCTCGCCGTCGCGGGAGCGTAGGTCGGGTCTCCGGAGTAGGTCACGACGACCGGGTGGGTCCCCGCCGACAGCCCGGCGGCCGACACCGTGACGGCGGCCTCGCCTCCGGAGAGCGCAACGGTCCGCGTGGTGCCGCCGACGGTGACAGCGACCTCGCCGGTCACCTTCGGAGCCTTGCCGTGCGGCGCGTGGGCACGCACGTCGACGTTCACCGTGAACGTCCCGCCACTGACGACCGAGGCGGGTGTCGCCTTCGCGCGTACCGTCGCCGCGGCCGTGCCCGATGGCGTCAGGGTGACCTGGGCGGTGGCCCTCCTGGTCGGGTCGACCACCGACGTCGCCACGACGGTGAGCGACGACGCGGTCTCGGCGGCGGCCACCGAGAGCAGGCCGTCAGCGGAGACCGTCGTGCCCGTCGACGTCGCACCCTCGACCGACCACGTCACCGCCGGGCTCACACCTGCGTTCGTCGTCACCCGAGCGTTGAACTGCCTGGTCCAGTTCCACCCCTGCGTCAGGCGGGCCGTCCCCGGCGTCACCGACACGGTGTCGACCCCGGACCACAGGTGGTCCCTCGCGAAGATGGTGAAGAGTTGACCGGCCGTCATGCCGTCGTGCGCGCCGGGAACCTGGGTCGTCGCGGCGGCGTACCCCCGGGCCCGGAAGTTGTCGGCGATGGCGTTCTGGGCGTTGAGGTTGCCCTCGAAGACCCCGTTGCCGAGGAACACGGTGAGGGGGTCGTCGCCGACCGCTGCCGCGATGCTGTCGTAGTCCTGCGCGGTCAGGGACGGATTGCCGGAGAAGTGTCCGTAGAACCCGAACGTGGTGGGATAGTTCCTGATGACGACCCCGCCGGTCATCCCGCCGTAGGAGAACCCGGCGTAGGCGCGCCCCGTACGTTCGGTCGAGACGTTGTAGCTCCGCTCGATGAGGGGAAGGATCGTCTGGACCAGGTTGTTGGCGGCGTTCGTCTGGTTGTAGGAGGCGAAGCCGAGGCTGGTGCCGGTGAAGTGGTTCCCCATGGTGACGACCACCGTCGGCTCGATCTCGCCCCTGGCCGTCATGTTGTCCAGGATGTTCGGGACGTTCGCCGGGACCATGAAGTCGGTCTCGTCACCGAAGATGCCGTGGGCGAGATACGCGACCTTGTACGGCTCTGGCCGGTTGGCGTCGTAGCCGGCGGGCAGGTAGACGCCGAGGTGGTGACCGCCGTCGCCGAGGATCGTGGTGTACGGGATGTACTGGACGGTGCCGCGCCGCGAGCGGTCCTTGATCGGCAGCTCGTACTCGGCACGTTCCTTCAGCACCGGGTCGTTCTGCTTCTTGTCGTACGGCACGTACACGGCATCGAGGACGTCGTTGTTCCGGACCCGGAACGAGGACTCGCCAGGCGGTCGAGGGTTCGTCGAGGCCGGATCCCAGATGCGCTTGTTGACCCAACCCTGGGTCGGGTCCCAGACGCGGTACCAGTAACTGAGACCTCCCGCGTGCAGCGGGAGGGAGACCGACCAGTTTCCCTTCGCGTCCCTGGTCATGTCCCGCAGGAACTCGGTGCCTCCGGCGTGATAGCGCCCCGGCTGCCAGGCTTCCGGCTGGTACCGGGTGGTGCCGGTGCCGACGTCCAGCAGGGTCAGGTCCCCGGCCAGGCGGACCTGGGTGGCCGAGGGGTTGTGGTAGACGAACCGGACGGTGTACCCGGTCGGTGAATGACGGTCCTTCTTGACGGTCGCGCCCTGCACTGTCGTGGGCCTGCCTGCGGCGGCGGCAGGTGTGGGTGCGATGACGCCCGCACCGAGTGACACGAACGCGAGCAACGAGATCGCACGCCTGAGCCGGCGTCTTCCGATCGCTCTCCTCATCCGACCTTGCTCCTCTGTCTCATGACGCTTCGTCTGATGGGGACGGGTTGCAGGCGAAGCGATCGGTGGGTGGCGCGTCCTCGAAGATGGGCACGATCGATGGACGCGGTGGGCAGCTAAATCGAATTAGCATCGGGAAGTCTCGCTGGATTGACCAGCGGGTGTCAAGGTTTCGCGGCGATTGGCACCGCAACGGCGGTAAGCGCGGAACACCGGCGCGGCCGCTTACGCCGAGCGCGCACCGCCACCTCCGCGCGTCATCGAGATGGTCGTGTCGCCCGCGTCGCGGACCGCACCATCCGGGACGTCGCGCGGATCTCCATGCCGGCGGCCACCGTCGACATCCGGTCGGGGCAGGCCGACGAGCGCAGGTATTAGGGGTGGGCCGGCGGAGTGTCGGTCCGTAGATTCAGCTGCGGTTGCGTCCGTGCGGCCGCGAGGGGGCTGGCCATGCTGTTGCCGTCGTTGTCCGGAGATGGGCCCGACCGTGCGGACGCCGTGAGCGTCGATGGCCACGGCATCTCCCGGGAAGCATTGCGGGCCGGCGCTGGCGCGGTGGCCGCCGACATCGCCGGGGCCGCGACGGTGGCGGTGCTCGCCAGCCCGGGTGTGCCGACCGTGGCCGCGATCGTCGGTGGTCTGCTGTCCGGGGTGGCGGTGGTTCCGGTGCCACCGGACACCGGCGCGGCCGAGCTCGCCCATGTGCTCACCGACTCCGGGGCCGAGCTGCTGCTGGCCGGTGAGCCGGAGGCGCCGGTGCTGGCTGACTGTCCGATCCCGGTGCTGCCTGTCGACGTCACCCGACGCGGTGAGCTGTCGAGCGTCGACCCCGACCCGTCCACGACCGGGCTGATCCTCTACACCAGCGGCACCACTGGCCCACCGAAGGGCGTGCTGCTCAGTCATGCCGCGATCCGGGCCGGCATCGACGCTGTCGTGCACGCCTGGGACTGGACCGGCGAGGACGTCCTCGTGCAGGGGTTGCCGCTCTATCACGTACACGGACTGATCCTGGGTCTGCTGGGGCCGCTGCGGGTCGGCTCACCTCTGGTGCACACCCGGCGGCCGACGCCGGGCCGGTACGCCGCCGCGCGGGGTTCGATGTACTTCGGGGTTCCCACGGTGTGGGGCCGGATCTGCGCCGAGCCGGCCGCCGCCCGCGTGCTGTCCGCGGCCCGGCTGCTGGTCTCCGGCAGTGCGCCGCTGCCCGCGCCGGTCTTCGCCGAGTTGGAGGCGCTGACCGGGCACCGGCCCGTCGAGCGGTACGGGATGACCGAGACCCTGATAACGCTCAGTACGCGGGCTGACGGCCCGCGACGGGTCGGCTCGGTCGGCGGTCCGGTACGGGGAGTGCAGGCCCGGCTGGTTGACGACGCGGGTGCGGCGGTCCCGGCCGACGGTCGGACCTTCGGCGCGTTGCAGATCCGTGGCGCGACGCTGTTCGACGGCTATCTGCATCTGCCCGAGAAGACCGCCGAGACGTTCACCGCCGACGGCTGGTTCCGCACTGGTGACGTGGCGACCGTCGACGAGGCGGGGGACTTCCGCATCGTCGGGCGGGCCAGCGCCGACATCATCAAGAGCGGTGGGTACCGGATCGGCGCCGGCGAGATCGAGGACTGCCTGCTCACCCATCCGCAGGTGCGCGAGGTGGCGGTGGTCGGTGCGCCGCACGCCGACCTGGGTCAGGAGGTGGTCGCGTTCATCGTCGGCGAGGAGTCGCTGGCCGCCCGGTCGTTGGTGACCTATGTAGAGAAGCGATTGTCCCGGCACAAGCGACCGCGCCACGTGCACGTGGTGGAATCATTGCCGCGCAATGCCCTGGGCAAGGTGCAAAAGGCAACTTTACTGTCGCTGTTGGAATCAGGGACCTTGCCGGGCGGTGTCTGACGTATGTCATTCCCGTGACCGCCTAGCCGAAAGGTGGAGTTTTGGCTGGGACATTCGGGCATCTAAGTGCCTCTCGTGTTTTCGACCCGTGGTGACTGCTCGTAGTCTCTAGACGAACACGGGGGGTGAGTCGTGTATCTAGATGTCTCGATCTCCGGGCGGGTCAGGCCACGGTCGAGAAGCGCGATCGGTGGCCGGCCGGGGGGCTGGCACCGAGCGACGACGGCGACGTCGCGTCACCGCGGGGGAGGTGCGCGTGGAGGTACGGGTTCTGGGGCCGCTTGAGGTTCTGGTCGACGGCAGACGGCTGGACCTGGGTGGGCACCGCCAACAGATCGTGTTCGCAAGCCTCGCACTGGAGGCCAACCGGGTCGTCCCGGTGGGGCGCCTGATGGAGGCCATCTACGGCGACGACCTGCCCAGCACCTCCCGTGCCCAGGTGCAGATCTGCGTCTCGGCGCTCCGACGGCTGTTCAACACCCACGACTACCCGGACACCATCGTCACCCGGTCGCAGGGCTATCTGCTCCGGGTCACGGAGGGCGCACTGGACCTCGACCGGTTCGTCGGTCTCGTCGAGAGCGGCCGGCGGGCCCGTTCCGGCCAGAACGTCGACGAGGCGGTCCGGCACATTCGCGCCGCCCTCGCCCTCTGGCGTGGCCGCGCCCTCTACGGGCTGGAGAGTCGGCTGGTCCAATCGGCCGGCAACCGCCTCGACGAGCGGCGGATCAACCTTCACGAGGACTGCGTCGAACTCGAACTGGAACTCGGCCGGCACCGCGATCTCATCCCGGAACTCTCCGACCTGGTCGAACAGCACCCGCTGCGGGAACGGCTACGCGGGCAGCTGATGCTCGCCCTGTACCGGTCCGGCCGCCAGGCCGAGGCTCTCGACGTCTACCGGCAGGCCCGCCGCACCATGATCGACGAGCTGGGTCTCGAGCCGAACCAGTGGCTCCAACAGCTGGAACACGCGATCCTCACCTCGGACGAGGAACTCGCCGCACCGGTCTCACCAGCGCCGGCCCCGCCCGCGCCGACCGCCCCCGCGCCGCTGCCACAGGTCGCTCCGGCGCTCGTCGTCGCGCCGGTGGACGACCTCCCCGTCGGCACGATCAGCCCGCCGGTGATCGTCGCTCCCACCGAACCGGTCATCCCGGTCACCGTGCCGTGCCTGCTCCCCACCGACATCGCCGACTTCACCGGCCGGTCCAAGCAGATCGACGTCATCGAGCAGCAACTGTTGATGGCGGCCGAGAGCCCCACGCAGTTCGCGGTGCCGATCGTGGTCGCCGCCGGCAAGCCAGGCATCGGCAAGACCACCCTCGCCGTGCACGTGTCGCACCGCGCGGCTACCCGGTACCCGGACGGGCAGCTCTTCGCGGACATGCACGGTCGCAGCCCGCAGCGGGTCGGCCCGATGCAGGTGCTGGAACGCTTCCTGCGGACCCTCGGCGTCCCCGGCACCGCGATGCCCGAGGTGCTGGAGGAACGCGCCGAGCTCTACCGGGACCTGCTCTCCGACCGCCGGATGCTCATCGTGCTCGACAACGTGGCCGGTGAGAGCCAGGTGCTGCCGCTGCTGCCCGGCACCCCCCACTCAGCCGTGCTGGTCACCAGCCGCAGCCGGCTGGCCGGCCTGCCCGGCGCGATCCACCTCGACGTCGACGTCTTCGACGAGGAACACTCGCTCGAACTGCTGGCGCACGTCGCCGGACGGGAACGGATCGAGCAGGAGCCCGAAGCGGCCGCCCAACTCGCCTTTCTGTGCGGGAACCTGCCCCTGGCCCTGCGGATCGCCGGCGCACGGCTCTCCGCACGACAGCACTGGACCGTCGAGCATCTCGTCGAGCGGCTCGACAACGAGGCGCGGCGCCTCGACGAGCTGAAGCACAGCGGGATGGGCATCAGGGCAAGCATCTCGCTCACCTACGACAGCCTCACCGAGGAGGCCCGCCGGCTCTTCCGTCGGCTCGCCGTCCTCGACGTGCCGTCGTTCTCCGGCTGGGTCAGCGCCGCACTGCTCGACGAGCCGGTGATGGACGCCCAGGACCTGCTGGACGACCTCGCCGAGGCGCAGCTCGTGGAGAGCACGAGCATGGGTCCGGGGCAGGTCCCGCAGTACCGGTTCCACGACCTGATCCGGGTCTTCGCCCGGGAACGCCTCGCCGCCGAGGAGAGCGTCGCCGACCGCAACGCCGCGCTGTGCCGGGTGCTCGGTGCCCTGCTGTTCCTCGCCGAGGCCGCCCACTGCGGCCTGCACGGTGGCCCCTACTTCATCCTCAGCAGCGACGCCCCACGCTGGCCGTTGCCGCAACGACTGACCGAGCAGCTGGTCGCCCGTCCGCTGAGCTGGTTCGAACGGGAGCGGCACTCACTCGTCGCCGGCGTCCGCCAGGCCGCGCAGGCCGGTTTCACCGACCTGTGCTGGACACTCGCCCACATCGCGGTGACCCTCTTCGAGCCCCGCATCTACCTCAACGACTGGCGGGAGACCCACCGCATCGCGCTCGCCGCCAGCAAGACGGCCGGTGACAACCGGGGGCAGGCCGCCATGCTCTACTCCAACGGCTCGCTGTTCCTCGCCGAGCAGAGGTTCGACGAGGCACGCCGCGACCTGGAAGCGGCCGGAGTCATCTTCCGCGGCCTCGACGACGAACAGGGGCTGGCACTGGTCACCCGGCAGATCGCGTTCGCCGACCGGATCCGAGGAGACCTGCCGGCCGCCGCCACCCGCTACGAGCACGCGTTGGACAGCTTCCGACGCAGCGGCGACCTGGGCGCCGCGGCCTACGTCCTGCACAGTCTGGCGCAGGTGCACATGGAGAGCGGACATCCGCAGGACGCGTTGGCCATCCTGCCCGAGGCGCTGGTGATGAGCCGCAGCGCCCGCAGTCGCCGGGTGGAGGCGCAGGTGCTGCACCGCATGGGCGACACGCACCTGAACACCGGAGACCCGCACGCGGCGGCCAGCGCCTTCGCCGAGGCGTTGGCGGTGGTGCAGGACATCGGCGACCCGGTCGGTGAGGCGTACGCGCTGCACGGGTTGGGCGTGGCGCACATGACCGCCGGTGATCTGACCGCCGCCGAAACAGCGTTGCAGAGCGCGCTGGGCCTGGCGAGCACGGCTGGGGAACGACTCATCGAGGCGCGGGTGTCGCTGGCGCTGGGCGAACTCGCCCTCGAACGGGGCAGTGCGACGCAGGCGGTGGTGCACCTGCACCGGGCACTGGGACTCTTCCGGGGCATCCGCGCGCCGAAGTTCGAACAGCGGGTGCTGACCAAGCTGACCGAGGCGTACGTGGCGGCCGGGGGCCGGGAACATCCGGCGACTGCGGCGGCCGAGCCGTTGCGTGACAACGTGGTTCCGCTGGTGCGTCAACCTCGGCAGCAACGGCCGGATCGCACGGGCAGCGGTTCCTCGGTGGTGCAGGGAATTCGTCAGGGCTGAGACTCGGGGTGCGGCCGGCCGGCTCGTCAGCCGTGCCGGGCTCCCGGGACGTGTGCCCGGTGGCCGTTGATCAGATGGCCCGCCGGAGACCCACGTGGTGCTCCGTCAGCCCCAGGGCTGGCTGGGGGAGGCGGTCGTGCTCGGGGTGGGGGTGGCCGCCGGCGCCGGGGTGCTACCGCTGGCGTCCTCGGCGTGTGCGGCGGTCGCTCCGAACAGCCCGACGGTGACGGCGGCGGCGGCGAGAGCGATGGCGATGCGGGCCTTGACGGTGAGCGAGACGTTGCTGCGCATGGCGATGTTCCTCCAGGTGAGGGGGGATTTCGTTCCGCCGTGTTCGGCGATGACACAAACGTAGAAACGGGCCCCATCCCCCTGTTATCTGTTCGCCTGCCACCCCCTATCACCGCTATCGGATAGCGACCGATAGCCGGCGATAGAACGGCGAAGGCCATCCGATAGCCATCCGGCGCAGTCTTCTGCCCTAGGCCGGGAATCCGGCAACCAACCGTCGCCGGCTCGCACCGCGGGTCACCGCGACGGGACCGACTGGCAGGTGACAACACATGAGTGTTTCGGCGCAAGCTTTGGACGGTGTGTTCGGCCGCCCGGCGGCGGGCATCCGGGCGCGGTTGGAACGCGCCGACGACGGCGGCTGGAAGCCGGTCGCCGACGCGGAGTCCGACCCCGACGGCCACATCGACGACTGGGCGGCAGAGCTCCTGGAGAGGGGCCCCTACCGGATCGTCTTCGACAGCGACCACTACTTCTCCGGCCTCGGCGTCAGCGCCGCGTACCCGGAGATCGCTGTCACCTTCCGAGTCCAGGACGAGTCCGACACCTGTCAGGTCCAGGTGCTCCTCACTCCCTACTCGTACTCGATGTACTTCGGCACCCGCGGATGAGTCAGGTGGCGGCCGGGCCACACGCGCCGGCTCCGTACAGCGAGGAAAGGAATCCATCGTGAACCCGAGTCGACGTTCCGCCGGCCGCTACCTGCCCTCCGCTCCGGTGAGCCTGCCGGACCGGAGGTGGCCGAGCCGTACGGTCACCACCGCGCCCCGGTGGCTCTCGACCGACCTGCGCGACGGCAACCAGTCGTTGGCCAACCCCATGAGCCCGGCCAGGAAACTGGCCATGTTCCGGTTGCTCGTGGAGATGGGCTACCAGGAGATCGAGGTCGGTTTCCCGGTCGCGAGCCAGGACGACCACGACTTCGTCCGGCTGTTGATCGAGGACGACCTGATCCCGGACGACGTCTGCATCACTGTCCTGACCCAGGCCCGCGACGAGCTGATCCGGCGCACCGTGGAGAGCCTGGCCGGCGCGCCGAGGGCACGCATCCACATCTACAACGCGACCTCACCGCTGTTCCGCCGGGTCGTCTTCGGCATGACGCGCGCCGAGTGCCTGGACCTCGCGGTCCAGGGGACGCGCCTGATGATGAAGTACGCGGACCGCACCCTGGCCGGCACCGACCTGCGCTACCAGTACTCGCCCGAGCTGTTCAACGACACCGAGCTGGAGTTCTCACTCGAGGTCTGCGAAGCGGTCATGGACGTGTGGCAGCCGGAGACGGACCGACCGATCATCCTGAACTTCCCGACCACCGTCGAGCGGACCATGCCGAACGTGTTCGCCGACCAGATCGAGTGGCTGGACCGCAACCTGTCCCGCCGCGAGCACGTGTGCCTCTCGGTGCACCCGCACAACGACCGTGGCACCGGCGTCGCCTCCGCGGAGCTGGCGACCCTCGCCGGCGCGCAGCGGATCGAAGGCTGCCTGTTCGGCAACGGCGAACGGGCCGGCAACGTCTGCCTGGTCACGCTCGGGCTGAACCTCTACACCCAGGGCATCGACCCGGGTGTCGACTTCTCCGACATCAACCGGATCCGGCGGACGGTCGAGTACTGCAACGAACTGCCGGTGCACCCGCGCCACCCGTACGGCGGCGACCTGGCCTACACCGCGTTCTCCGGTTCGCACCAGGACGCCATCAAGAAGGGTTTCGACGAGCGCGCCCGGGCCGCGATGGCGATCGGCGCGTCCGTCGACGACCTGCCCTGGGAGGTGCCGTACCTGCCGCTGGACCCGGAGGACGTCGGCCGTACCTACGAGACCGTGGTCCGGATCAACAGCCAGTCCGGCAAGGGCGGCGTCGCGTACGTGCTGGCCAGCCGGCACGGCATGCTCCTGCCGCGCGACCTGCAACTGGAGTTCGCCGCGGTGGTGCAGGCACAGGCCGACGGCGCCGGGGTGGAGATCTCACCGGCTCGCATCGGGGAGCTGTTCCTCCAGGAGTACGTCGTGCAGCGCCCCCTGTCGGTGCCGCTGCGCTTCCGCGACATGGTCGCCACCGAACTGCACGTCGGGGGCGGCGGCTTCACCATCGGCGCGGCCCGGGCCGACGCCGTCGAGCAGATCCGCGCCACGATGCTGTCCTGGGGGATCGACGTACGCGCCGTGCACCGCACCGGGGTCGGCGCGGTCAGCGAGCGCGACGACGTGGTCGTGTACGCCGAGTGTCGACTCGGCACCCGTACCGTCTGGGGCGTCGGCATCGACGCGGAGCCGGACACCGCCGCCTTCGCCGCCGTCCGCGCGGCCCTCAGCCGCGCGCTGCGCTCCGGCAACGCCCTGGAGACCGTCGGGGACCTCGACGCCCCCGTGATGCACCCCGCGCCACCCCTGCTGCGCCCGGTCCTGGCCGGCGCCGTCGGCCGCGACCTGGCTGGCACCGTCGGCCTCGACCGGGCCGGCTGAACACCATTCGAGGCCGTTCACCATTTCAGACCTGGGGGAAATCCACATGGGACTCGTTGAGAGAGACAAGGCGGTGACAGGCCTGGAGGGCCTGCTCACCGAGGCGGTCGCGGGCCGTGGCCGGGTGGCGATGATCACCGGCACCGTCGGCACCGGCAAGAGCGAACTACTGCACACCCTGGCCGACCGGGCTGTCGACTTCGGTGCCCTGGCGGTCACCGCGAGCGGCGCCCACGCCGAGCGCAACCTGCCCCTGGCGCTGCTCAGCCAGCTCTTTCACGACGCGCCCCTGCAGGACCGTGAGCGTGAGCGGGCGATGAGCCTGCTGCACGAGGGCACCGTCGCGGCCCTGGCCGCCGACAACCGGGACGACAACGAGCACATCGACGTGCAGATCGTGCACGGGCTCTGCACCATCCTGCTGGAACTGGCCGAACGCTATCCGCTGGCGTTGCTCGTCGACGACGTGCACCACGCCGACCGCGCCTCGGTGGTCTGCCTGGCGTACCTGGCGCGACGCGCCCGGTTCGCGCCGGTCCTGGTCGCCTTCACGCAGACCGAGTTCGGGCGCAGCGCCGACCCGTCCTGGCAGGCGGAGCTGCTGCGCCCGGGGCACGGGAGTCGGATCAAGCTGACGCCGCTCACCGGCCTCGGCGTGCAGCAGCTCGCCGCCGAGACGGTCGGCGCGGAGGTCGCCGAACGGCTGGCCGGCCAGTGGTACCAGCTCACCGGCGGCAACCCGCTCCTGGTCGGCGGCCTGGTGGAGGACTACCAGGCCGCCACCGAGGAGACCGGCGCCGAGCCGGACGAGGTGGTGGCGGGAGAGCGGTACGCCCAGGCCGTCGTGTCCTGCCTGCGCCGTGGCGAACCGCAGATGCTGGAGGTCGCCCGCGGAGTGGCGGTGCTCGCCGACACCGAGGCGCTCGACCGGCTCCTGCGTACCGACGCCCGCGTGGTCGCGCAGGCCATGCGGGCGCTGACCACGGCCGGCATCTTCACCCTCGGTGGGTTCCGGCACCCGGTCGCCGCAGCCGCCGTGCTCGCCGGATTCGACCAGGACGAGCGGGCGGAGCTGCACCGGCGCGCGGCGGTGCTCGCCTACGACGGCGGCGCGTCGGCACGGGTGGTGGCCGAGCACCTGCTGGGCGCCAAGGAGGCCGGCGAGGCGTGGGGGGTGGCGGCGCTGGAGGACGCCGCCCGGCAGGCCCTGCGGGAGGGCCAGGTGGAATCGGCGGTCAGCTACCTCAAGCTGGCCTGGCGGGCCTGCACCGACGAACGACAGAAGATCAAGATCATGACCACTCTGGTACGCGCCGAGTGGCGGGTCAACCCCAGCACCTCCAGCAGCTACCTGCCCGAACTCGCCGGCGCGCTGGACAAGGGTTTCCTCCAGGGCAGCGACGCGGTGATCCTGGCCAAGGCGCTGCTGTGGCACGGGCAGCTCGCCGAGGCGGAGGTGATCCTGGAACACCTCGCCGCCACCGGAGTGGACCTCGACCCGGCCGCCGCCGGGGAACTGGCCATGACCCGGCCCTGGCTGCGCTGCTCGTTCACGCCACTGGCCCAGCACTTCCGGCCGGCGCCGGTGACCGTCACCACGGTCTCGGCGAGCCGTCGCCTGGAGGCGGCAAACGCGCTGTCCACCGTGCTCAGCGCCACCCCGTCGGAGAACGTGGCAGTCGTCGTCGAACGCATCCTGCGCAGCTCCCGGCTCGACGAGATGAGCCTGGACACGGTGGAGAGCGCCCTGCTCACCCTCACCTACGGAGGGCACGCCGAACAGGCGGCGCCCTGGTGCGACCTGTTCATCGAGGAGGCGCACACCCGGCGCGCCCCCAGTCGACAGGCCCGTCTCGCCGCGATCCGGGCAGAGGTCGCCCTCCGCCTCGGTGACCTGCCCGGCGCGGCCCGGCACGCCCGCCTGGCCCTGGAGATCATGCCGCCGAGCAGTTGGGGTGTGGGCGTCGGCGTGCCGCTGGCCAGCCTCGTCACGGCCTGCACCGCGATGGGTCGCTTCGACGAGGTGTCCGAGTGGCTGGACCAGCCGGTGCCGGAGACCATGTTCCAGACCCGGTACGGGCTGCACTACCTGCACGCCCGTGGTCGCTACAGCATGGCGACCGGCCACCTGCCGCTCGCGCTGCGGGACTTCCAGAAGTGCGGTGAGCTGATGACCACCTGGGAGCTGGACGCTCCGGGCCTGGTCGCCTGGCGCACCGACGCCGCCGAGACCCTGCTGCGGATGGGACGCCCCGACCAGGCCCGCCGGCTCATCGAGGACCAGTTGGGGCGGTGCGGCAAGGACATGCCGCGCGTACACGGCTCCGCGCTGCGTCTGCTCGCCGCGACCAGCCAGCTGCGGCACCGGCCGATGCTGCTGCGGCAGGCAGCCGACCTGTTGCAGTCCGGCGCCGACCGGTACGAGCACTCCCGGGTGCTCGTCGACCTGACCGAGGCGTACCACGCGCTCGGTGAGTCGCGGCGCGCGGGAATGATCGGCCGGCGAGCGCGGGCACTGGCGGAGGAGTGCGACGCGCAGCCTCTGCTCCGCCGGCTCTCGCGCGACATCGGCTGGGACGACAAGGAGACCGCCGCCGCGCAGCCCAGTGTCACCGGCAGTGCCGCGATGCTCAGCGACGCCGAACGCCGGGTGGCCGCCCTGGCCGCGATCGGCTACACCAACCGGGAGATCTCCGACAAGCTCTACATCACCGTGAGCACCGTGGAGCAGCACCTGACACGCATCTACCGCAAGCTCGGCGTGGTGGGGCGTACCGACCTGCCGGCGCACCTCGAACTCGACCTGTCCGCGACCGTCTGACCCCGCGTACCCCGGCCCCGCACCGCGTCACCGCGCGGTCGGGGCCGCGGGTGCGTGCGGGCTGTGCCGCGTGTGGGCTGGACTGCGCGTGGCCGCCGGTCGGGCGAGGGTCAGGACGGATCGGGCGCGGGAAGGATGACCCGCAGCGGGTCACCGTGCCGGCCGTACAGGTCCTGTTCGCGGGGATAGCCGAGGGAGACCTCCTCGAACCGGACGCCGTCCTCCACTGTCGTCCGTGGGATGTGCAGATGGCCGTAGACCACCACGGCCGCCCGGTGGTCCAGGTGCCACGTCGCAGTGCCGGTGGTGCCGCACCACTGGGCGAACTGCGGATAGCGCAGCACCCACGTCGGCTCCCGGGTCAGCGGGAAGTGGTTGACCAGCACCGTCGGCAGCGCCGGGTCGCACTGGGCCAGACGGCGCTCGGTCTCCCGAAGCCGGGCCCGGCACCAGTCGTCAGCTCCCGGGTAGGGATCCGTGTGCAGCAGGAACTCGTCGGTGCAGACGATCCCGGCCGACTCGGCCCAGTGCCGCGCCTGCTCCTTGGTGGTCCCCGGCGGACGGAACGTGTAGTCGTAGAGCACGAACAGCGGCACCACGACCACCGGGCCGCCGGCCCCACGCCACACCGGGAAGTCGTCCTCGGGCGTGACCACGCCCAGATCACGACACATCCGTACGAGGTCGCGGTAGCGCTGCTCGCCGCGGAGCTGCACCGGGTCGTCGGCGGGCGTCCACAGCTCGTGGTTGCCCGGCACCCAGATCACCGTCGCGAAGCGCCCGGCGAGCAGTGTCAGCGCCCACTCGACGTCGGCCATCTTCTCCCCGACGTCGCCGGCGACGATCAACCAGTCGTCGGCGTGGCCGGGGCGCAGCCCCAGCACCGTCTCCCGGTTGCGGGCATAGCCGACGTGCAGATCACTGATCGCCAACAACCTGCCGTGCGGAACCGTACCGGGAGCACTCACAACGCCGATCGTAGGCGTGCACCGGCACCGCCCGGAACGCTCGCGGACCGGTTCTCGGGCACTCTGAGCTGGGCTACGGGCGCTAGGGGGCCCGCTAAGGGTTGTCCCCGTACAGGCCGCTCTCGATGCTGGTTGCAATAGGCGAATGCCGGTACCAGCGCCGTTTCGAGGATTTCCGCCGACGGTGGGATCCCTGTCGAGAGGAGACCACCGATGATCAAGGCGCGGGGTCTGACCAAGACGTTCCAGATCAACAAGTTCACCGTCGAGGCCGTACGTGGCATCGACCTCGACGTCTCGTCCGGCGAGATGGTCGGCTTCCTCGGCCCCAACGGGGCGGGCAAGTCCACCACGTTGCGGATGCTGACCACGTTGCTGCGGCCCACCTCCGGCGAGGCCAACATCGGCGGCTGCGACCTGCTCAGCGATCCCGCCGGAGTCCGCAGACTGATCGGCTACGTCGGCCAGAACTCCTCAGCCGGCGTCGAGTACAAGGTCCGCGAGGAGCTGGTCACCCACGCCCGGTTGCAGGGGCTGTCCGCCTCGGCTGCCCGTACCCGGGTCGGCGAGATGCTGGAGCAGTACGACCTGGCCGGCCTGGAGGACCGCATGATCGGCGCCCTCTCCGGCGGTCAGAAGCGGCGCATCGACATCGTGATGGGGGTGCTGCACCGGCCGCCGGTGGTCTTCTTCGACGAGCCGTCCACCGGGCTGGACCCGCAGAGCCGTAGCAACCTGTGGGACCACATCCGCGCGCTGCGCCGCGAGCACGAGACGACGGTCTTCCTCACCACCCACTACCTGGACGAGGCCGACAGCCTCTGCGACCGGATCCTCGTCATCGACGGTGGACAGATCGTCGCCGAGGGCACCGCCGACGAGCTGAAGGCCCAGGTCAACGGTGACCTGGTGACACTGGAGACCTCCGCACCCGCGCAGACCGCCACCGCCGCCGAACGCCTCGACGGCGCGAAGGAGGTCACCGTCGACGGCACGACAGTGCGGTTCCGGATCGCCCGCGGCGACAGCGTCCTGCCCGGCCTCCTGCGCGAACTCGACCGCAACGACGTCGACGTGTTCTCGGTGCGGACCAGCCGGCCGACGCTCGACGACGTGTTCCTGACCGTCACCGGGCGCAGCCTGCGCGACAGCGAGACCGCCCCGGCGTTCCCGGGCCTGTGAAGTGAGGATCCCCATGTCGTTCCTGCGAGACACCTGGTTGACGTTCGACCGGGCGGTCCGTCCCGCCCTCCGTAGCCCCGGCACACTGATCGTCGGTGTCGCCGTACCCCTGGTCTACCTGGTCCTGTTCGGGCCGTTGCTCAGCGACACCACCGACGAGAGCGGCCTCAGCTCCTGGCAGTGGTTCGTCCCCGGCATGCTCATCCAGCTCGCCCTGTTCATCACCGCCAACGCCGGCTTCTCGCTGATCCCGGACACCCGCTCCGGGGTGCTGGAACGGATGCAGGTCACCCCGCTCAGCCGGGTCGCCCTGCTCACCGGCCGGGTCCTCAAGGACGTGGTGCTCCTGCTCGTCCAGGCGGTCCTGATGATCGGTCTGGCGTTCATCCTCGGCTTCCGGGCCGGCGTCCTGCCGATCCTGGCCGGGCTGGTCCTGCTCGCCATCACCGCGATCGCCGTCGGCTTCACCTCCTACGGCCTGGCGCTCAAGCTCAAGCACGAGTTCGCGCTGGCCCCGGTGGTCAGTGGCATCGTCGTGCCGCTGATGCTGCTGTCCGGTGTGCTGCTGCCGATGGACCGCGCCCCGGACTGGCTGTACTACCTGTCGCGGGTCAACCCGCTCAGCTACGTCGTCGAGGCCGAGCGGGAGCTGATCAGCGGCAACTACGACCAGCAGATCGTGCTGATCGGCGTGGCGGTCGCGATCGGCCTGCTGGTCCTCAGCACCACCTGGTCCCTGCGCCTGCTGCGCCGCCAGCTCGCCTGACCTCGTCCGCACCGACGCCGCCGGCCTCGGCGCCATGGCCCCTCGCGGGGGCCGTGGCACCGAGGCCGGCGGCGTGTGTCAGAAGGCCATCGCGGTACGCATCGACCAGACGAACACGTCGCCCAGCTCCGCGTCGCGCTCGAAGTGCTCGTACCCGTCCAGGTAGCAGATCTTCAGCTTCTCGTTCGCCGCCAGCGTCTTGCTGACGACGAGGCTGCGCGGGATGGCGGCGGGTCCACCGACGAGCATCACCTGCACCACGGAGGTGAGCTGCTCGGCGGTCACCACGGTCCGGGACTGGAACGCCGCCTTCTCGAAATCCAGCGGCGGGTTGGTCGCCGGGTTCGCGGCGTCGTGGCTGAAGTAGTGCTGACCCAGGAACCTGCTCAGATCGGCCGGCGGGCCGAACGGGTCAGTAGGAGCATCGATCGGCGTCAACAGCGTTGTGGTCATTGTTCTGCCTTCCCGAAGAGTCACCCGGTCCTTCCGGCGGAGCCCGGGTCGGCGCTTCCTCGCTGCCATCCCGCTCTGCTCCGTGCTTTGTGTATTGAGAATGACCTGGACGGCACCCCCGTAGATATCCCCTACCTACCCCTATCGGCCGGCCGGTATCGGGGTGCCGTCGGGGCGCGCGAGGGTCCGCCGCGACCCCGCAGGGGTTGTTGGCCCACCAGGGCGACCATAGCGTCCTGATTGCGGATCGTCGTATTCCGGCCCAGCTCATTCCGGGTCGCTCTGCCTTGAAGAGGTGGCATCGTATGGCAAGCGAAGAAACGCTCCGGGACTATCTGAAATGGGTCACGACCGACCTGCACAAGGCGCGTCAACGCATTCGGGAACTGGAATCGGCGGGTTCCGAGCCAATTGCCCTGATCGGAATGGCCTGCCGCTATCCCGGCGGTGTGCACAGCCCCGAGGAGCTCTGGCAGCTGGTCGCCGAGGGGCGCGACGGCATCGGCGCGTTCCCCACCGACCGGGGCTGGGACCTCGACGGGCTCTACCACCCCGACCCCGACAACCCGGGCACCTGCTACACCCGCGACGGCGGTTTCCTGCCCGACCTGGCGGCCTTCGACGCCGAGTTCTTCGGGGTCAGCCCGCGCGAGGCGATGGCCATGGACCCGCAGCAGCGGCTGCTGTTGGAGACCGCCTGGGAGGCCACCGAACGGGCCGGTATCGACCCGCACCAGCTGCGCGGCACCCGCACCGGCATCTTCGCCGGCACCCCGAGCACCCAGGACTACGTCTCACTGCTGCAGCAGAACCCACCCGAGGGCAGCGAGGGCTACTTCCTCACCGGCACCGCGCCCAGCGTCATCTCCGGCCGGGTCGCCTACCTGCTCGGCCTGGAGGGCCCGGCCGTCACCCTGGACACGGCCTGCTCGTCGTCGCTGGTCGCGCTGCACCTCGCCGGTCAGGCGCTGCGCCTGGGCGAGTGCGACCTGGCCCTGGCCGGCGGCGCCACGATCCTCGCCTCGCCGACCGCGTTCATCGGTTTCAGCCGCCAACGCGGCCTCGCACCGGACGGGCGGTGCAAGTCGTTCGCCGCCGCCGCGGACGGCACCGGCTGGTCCGAGGGTGTCGGCCTGCTCATGCTGGAACGGCTCGGTGACGCCCAGCGCAACGGTCACCCCGTCCTGGCGGTGCTGCGCGGCTCCGCCGTCAACCAGGATGGCGCCTCCAACGGACTCACCGCCCCCAACGGCCCCGCCCAGCAGCGCGTCGTCCTGCAAGCCCTGGCCAACGCCGGGCTGACCACCGCCGACGTGGACGCCGTCGAGGCCCACGGCACCGGCACCGTCCTCGGCGACCCGATCGAGGCCCAGGCGCTGATCGCCACCTACGGTCAGGACCGACCCGAGGACCGTCCGCTGTGGCTCGGCTCCCTCAAGTCCAACCTCGGGCACTCGCAGGGCGCCGCGGGTGTCGGCGGTGTGATCAAGATGGTCGAGGCGCTGCGCCACGAGACCCTGCCCCGAACCCTGCACGTGGACGAACCCAGCCCGCACGTCGACTGGTCCGCCGGCACCGTACGCCTGCTCACCGAGGAGCGTCGGTGGCCGACCGGGGACCGGCCGCGCCGCGCCGGGGTGTCGTCGTTCGGCATGTCCGGCACCAACGCCCACGTCATCCTGGAGGAGGCGCCGGCCGCCGAGCCGGCCGAGCCGGCCGAGCCGACCTCCGGGGAGCTTCCCTGGCTGATCTCCGCCGGCACCGCCGACGCACTACGCGACCAGGCGTCACGGCTGGCCGCCCACCTCGACCGTCCCGGCGTCGCGGCCGCACCGGCGGACGTCGCGCACACCCTGCGTACCGCCCGCTCGACGCTCTCCCACCGCGCGGTCGTCCTCGGCCCACGGCACCGCGACGGCCTGGCCGCCCTGGCCGAAGGCGGCACCGCCGCCGACGTCGTCACCGGCACCGCCGTCGCGGACGCCGAGGTGGTGTTCGTCTTCCCGGGCCAGGGCTCCCAGTGGAGCGGCATGGCCGCCGAACTGCTCGACACCGCACCGGCCTTCGCCGACCGGATCACCGCCTGCGCCGCCGCCCTGCACCCGCACGTCGACTGGAACCTGCTCGACGTGCTCCGCTCCGACGACCCGAACCTGCTGGAACGGGTCGACGTGGTCCAGCCGGCGCTCTGGGCCGTGATGGTCTCCCTGGCCGAACTCTGGCGCGACCACGGCGTCGCCCCGGCGGCCGTGATCGGCCACTCGCAGGGCGAGATCGCCGCCGCGGTCGTGGCCGGCGCACTGTCCCTCGACGACGGCGCGAAGGTCGTCGCCCTGCGCAGCAGGGCCCTGCTCCGACTCGCCGGCACCGGCGGCATGGTCTCGGTCACCGCCCCGCTGAGCACCGTCGAGGACCTGCTGGCCGACGGCCTGACGATCGCCGCCGTGAACGGGCCGTCCGCCGTCGTGGTCGCCGGACCGGCCGACGCCGTGGAAGCCTTCCTGACCCGGTGCGAGAACGCCGGAGTCCGGGCCCGGCGGGTCGCTGTCGACTACGCCTCGCACTGCGCCGCCGTGGAGCCGGTCGAGGCCGACCTGACCACCGCGCTGGCCGGCATCACCCCCGGCCCCGCGTCGGTGCCGTTCCTGTCCACGGTCACCGGCAGCGCCGCCGACGGCGGCACGCTCGACGCCGCCTACTGGTACGCCAACCTGCGCAACCCGGTCCGCCTCGACGAGGCCGTCACCGCCGCGGCCACCGCCGGCAACCGGCTCTTCCTCGAGGTCAGCCCGCACCCGGTGCTGACCGGCGGGATCAGCGACACGGTCACCACCCCGGTTCTGCACACGCTGCGACGCGGTGAGGGCGGCCAGCGACGGATCGCGCGCGCGCTCGCCGAGGCGCACGTCGCCGGGGCCCCCGTCGACTGGTCCACTGTGCTGCCCGAAGCCCACCGCGTCGACCTGCCCACGTACGCGTTCCAGCGGCGTCGGTTCTGGCCGGAACCGGCACCCGAGCGGACCGCCGCCGACCCGGTCGACGCCGAGTTCTGGGCGGCCGTCGAGGGCGGCGACCTGACCGGCCTCGGCATGGGCCACCTCAACGACGCCGTGGCGCACCTCGGCGAGTGGCGTCGGGAACGCCGCGAACACCGGGCCCTGGACACCTGGCGCTATCGGGTGACCTGGCGTCCGCGCACCGACCTGCCGGAGCCGCGACTGGACGGAGACTGGCTGCTGCTCGTACCGGAGGGCACCGACCAGGACCTGGTCGCGACGATCACCGACCCGGACCTGGTCGCGACGATCACCGACCGGATGACCCGGGCCGGCGCGACGGTCACCGTCACCAGCGACGCGGAGCTCAGCGCGGCGCTGGACGGCCCCGCCCCGGCCGGCGTGCTGTCCCTGCTCGCCCTCGACGAACGGCCCACCGACCAGCACCGGGCCCTCACCCGGGGTGCCGCCGCCACCACCGACCTGCTCGCGGCCCTGCGCGAAACCCACCCGCAGACAGCGGTCTGGGCCGTCACCCGTGGCGCGGTCTCGACCGGCCCGGCCGACCCGGTACGCCGAGTCCCGCAGTCGTTCGTCTGGGGACTCGGCCGGGTCGCGGCCCTGGAACAGTCCGCCTCTTGGGGCGGACTCGTGGACCTGCCGGACACCCTCGACGAGCGCACCGCCGACCGGCTCTGCGCCGTCCTGACCGGCATCACCGTCGGCGACGGCGTCGAGGACCAGGTGGCCGTACGCCCCTCCGGCGTCCTCGCCCGCCGGCTGACCCGTGCCGCCTCCGGCACCGCGCCGACCTGGCAGCCGTCCGGCACCGTCCTGGTCACCGGTGGCACCGGCGGCATCGGCACCGAGCTCGCCCGGTGGCTCGCCCGCAACGGCGCCGACCACCTCGTCCTCACCAGCCGGCGCGGGGCCGCCGCGCCCGGCGCCGCCGAACTGACCGACGAACTCACCGCGACCGGTGTACGCGTCACCGTCGCCGCCTGCGACGTCGCCGACCTCGACGCGATCACCGCACTGGTACGGCAGTGCGCCGACGCCGGTGACCCGATCCGCTCGGTCATCCACACCGCAGGCGTCGCCCAGCACACGCCGATCGCCGACGTCACACTCGACGAGTTCGCCCACGTGCTCGACGCCAAGGTCACCGGCGCGGCGAACCTGGACCGGCTCTTCGGCGACCCCGACGACCTGGACGCGTTCGTGTTGTTCTCCTCGGTCGCCGGCACCTGGGGCAGCGGCGGGCAGATCGCGTACGCGGCCGGCAACGCCTACCTGGACGCGCTCGCCGAGGCCCGCAAGGCCCGCGGCTGCGCGGCGACAGCGGTGTCCTGGGGCGCGTGGGGCGGCGGCGGGATGGCCACCAAACAGGAGACCGCCGACCACCTGCTACGCCGTGGCCTGCCGCCGATGCCGCCCGAGCAGACCACCGTCGCCCTGGCCCAGGCGGTCGCGCTCGGCGAGGCCACCGTCACGGTCGCCGACGTGCGCTGGGACCGGTTCGCCCCGTCGTTCACCGTCGGACGGCCCAGCGCCCTGCTCGCCGACCTGGACGACGCCCGCACCGCACTGACCAACGCGGCCCCCGACGACGACAGCCAGGCGGCGGGCCTGCGTGCGCAACTCGCCGGCATGACCCTCGGCGAACGGGACACGTTCCTGGTCGACCTGGTCCGCGCCGAGGCCGCCGCGGTGCTCGGGCACGCCGACGCCTCCGCCGTCACCCCCGACCGGGCACTACGCGACCTCGGCTTCGACTCCCTGTCGGCCGTCGAGTTCCGCAACCGGCTCTGCGCCGCGACCGGCCTGCGACTGCCCACCACCCTCGCCTTCGACCACCCGAACGCCCACGCCATCGCCAGGCTGCTGCGCGACGAGGTGGCCGGCACGGCACCGGCCCCGTCGGCGAGCCCCGCCACGGCCACCGCCGGCACCGACGATCCGGTCGCCATCGTGGCGATGAGCTGCCGCCTGCCCGGCGGCGTGCGTACCCCGGACGACCTGTGGCAACTGGTCCTCGACGGTCGTGACGCGATCGGCGACTTCCCGGCCGACCGGGGCTGGGACGTCGACGCCCTCTATCACCCCGACCCGGACCACCCGGGCACCAGCTACACCCGTTCCGGCGGTTTCCTGCACGACGCCGCCGAGTTCGACGCCGCGTTCTTCGGCATCTCCCCGCGCGAGGCGCTCGCCACCGACCCGCAGCAGCGGCTCCTGTTGGAGACCGCCTGGGAGGGCTTCGAACGGGCCGGCATCGACCCGCACGCGCTGCGCGGCAGCCGGACCGGCGTGTTCGTCGGCGCGTCCAGCCAGGGCTACGGGGCCGGCGTCCAGAACGCCCCCGAGGGCACCGAGGGCTACCTGCTCACCGGCACCGCCACAGCTGTCATCTCCGGCCGCATCTCGTACGCCCTCGGCCTCGAAGGTCCGGCGCTGACCGTCGACACCGCCTGCTCGTCGTCGCTGGTCGCCCTGCACCTGGCCGCCCAGTCGCTGCGCCGGGGCGAATGTGACCTCGCTCTGGCCGGAGGCGTCGCGGTGATCGGCAACCCGATGGTCTTCGTCGAGTTCAGCCGGCAACGAGGCCTAGCCGCCGACGGCCGGTGCAAGGCCTTCGGCGCCGACGCCGACGGCACCGGCTGGGCCGAGGGGGTCAGCGTCCTGGTCGTCGAGCGGCTCCGTGACGCCGAGGCCAACGGCCACCAGGTCCTCGCCGTGATCCGGGGCAGCGCGATCAACCAGGACGGCGCCTCCAACGGCCTGTCCGCCCCGAGCGGCCCCGCCCAGCAACGGGTCATCCGGGCCGCCCTCGCCGACGCCGGACTCACCCCAGCCGACGTCGATGTGGTCGAGGCGCACGGCACCGGCACCGTCCTCGGCGACCCGATCGAGGCGCAGGCGGTCATCGCCGCCTACGGTCCCGGCCGCGACGGGACCGACCCGCTGTGGCTGGGCTCGCTGAAATCCAACATCGGCCACACCCAGGCCGCGTCGGGCGTCAGCGGCGTCATCAAGACCGTCCTCGCGCTCCAGGCCGGAGTGCTGCCCCGCACCCTGCACGCCGACGAGCCGTCACCGCACGTCGACTGGTCCGCCGGCACGGTCCAACTGCTCACCGAGCCCCGCGACTGGCCGGACACCGGCCGTCCCCGGCGGGGCGCCGTCTCGTCGTTCGGCGTGAGCGGCACCAACGCCCACGTCATCCTGGAACAACCGACCGCCCCGGCGCCGGTGCCACCGACCGGCGGCGGGCAGCTCCCCGCCGTACCCGTGGTGGTCTCCGCCACGACCGCACCCGCCCTGCGGGCGCAGGCGGCGGCACTGCTCGACCACCTCAGCGAGGAGCCCACCGCCGGCCTCACCGACCTCGGCTGGTCCCTCGCCACGACCCGGGCGGCCCTCGAACACCGCGCGGCGATCGTCGCGACCGACCTCGACGAGGTACGCCTGAGCCTCACCGCCCTGCGCGACGACACCACGGCTCCCACCCTCACCACCGACGTCACCGCCGACGGGCGCACCGCGGTGCTCTTCACCGGGCAGGGCAGCCAGCGGGCCGGAATGGGCCGTGAGCTGTACGACGCCTACCCGGTCTACGCCGACGCGTTCGACGCGGTCTGCGCCCACCTGGACACCCACCTCGACCGGCCGATCCGCGACATCGTCCTCGACGCGGCACACGCCGACCTGCTGAACCGCACCGAGTACACCCAACCGGCGCTCTTCGCCGTCGAGGTGGCCCTGTTCCGGCTCTTCGCGCACTGGGGCATCGTCCCGGACTACCTCGCCGGGCACTCGATCGGCGAGCTGAGCGCCGCCCACGTGGCCGGCGTCCTCGACCTGGCCGACGCGGCAGCCCTGGTGGCAGCCCGTGGCCGGCTCATGCAGGCGCTGCCCGACGGCGGCGCGATGGCCGCCGTCCAGGCCGACGAGGCGGAGGTGCTCGCCTCGCTCGACGGGGTGGACGGCCGGATCACCGTCGCCGCGGTCAACGGACCGTCCTCCACTGTGGTCTCCGGGGACGAGGCCTCGGTCGAGCAGGTCGTCGCGTACTGGCGCGACGCCGGGCGGCGCACCAGGCGACTCCAGGTCAGCCACGCCTTCCACTCGCCGCACCTGGACCCGATGCTCGCCGAGTTCCGGCGGGCTGCGACCGCGGTGACCTACCGGCCGCCGCAGATCCCGATCGTCTCCACCCTGACCGGCCACGTCGCGACCACTGCCGAACTCACCTCGCCCGACTACTGGGTACGGCACGCCCGGGACACCGTCCGCTTCGCCGACGCCGTCCGCGAACTCCACCGGCACCAGGTCCGTACGCTGCTCGAACTCGGCCCGGACCCGGTGCTCGCCGCGATGGCCGAGGAGACCCTCGCCGACCAGACCGGCCGCGCGGCGATCGCCGTGGCCGCAATGCGCGGCGGGCACCCCGAACCGGTCACCGTCCTCACCGCGCTCGCCCGGTTGCACACCAGAGGCGCCGAACCCGACTGGGCCGCCGTCTACGCCGGCGCCGACGCCCGCCGCGTCCCGCTCCCCACGTACGCCTTCCAGCACCAGCCCTACTGGCTGCACCCGGACCCGGCCGACGCCGCGTCCGGCACCACCGGTCACCCGCTGCTGCACACCGCCACGACGCTCGCCGACACCGGTGAGGTGCTGTTCACCGGTCGTCTGGCCACCGCCCGACAACCGTGGCTCACCGACCACACGGTGCTCGGCACCGCGATCCTGCCCGGCACCGCGTTCGTCGAGATGGCCGCGCACGCCGCCGACCACGTCGGCTGCGGCCAGGTCGAGGAACTCACACTGGAAGCGCCACTCGTCGTCCCGGACGGCGTCGGGACCCGGTTGCAGGTACGCGTCGGCCCGGCCGACGCCGACGGCCGCCGAGCCCTCAGCGTGCACTCCCGCCCGGACCGCGACGACGACAGCCCGTGGACCCGACACGCCGCCGGCACCGCGTCCTCCGCACCGGTCACCGAACCCGACCCGGACGAGACCTGGCCGCCCGCCGACGCCACCCCGATCGACGTCGACTTCCTCTACGAGTTCCTGCCCCAGCTCGGATACGGGTACGGCCCGGCCTTCCAGGGCCTGCGCGCGGCCTGGCAACGCGGCGAGGAGACCTACGCCGAGGTCGCCCTGGCCGAGCCGACCGCCGCCGAAGCCGCCCGCTACGGCGTACACCCGGCGCTGCTCGACGCCGCCACCCACGCCATGGGCCTCGCCACCGCGGCCGAGGCGCAGCAGGGACTGAGCCCCACCCAGAGCCGGATGCCGTTCTCCTGGACCGGCATCAGCGTGCACGCCACCGGCGCCGCCGCCGCCCGGGTACGGATCACGCCCAACGGCGACGACGGGGTCCGCATCGACCTCGCCGACCAGACCGGACAGCCGGTCGCCACGGTCGGCAAGCTGGTGCTGCGCCCGGTCTCGGTCACCCAGCTGCGGCAGCCAGCCGACGAGGCCCCACTGTTCACCGTCGACTGGACGCCCGTCGAGCCGCAGATCGCCCCCACCGGTGGCCGGTACGCCGTCATCGGCGCACCCGACCCGTTCGTGGCCGACGCGGCAGCCGCCGTGGGATCCCTCGTGGACGACTACCCGGACCTGGACGCGCTGGCCGCCTCCGGAGCCGTACCCGAGCTGGTCTTCGTGCCGGCCCGGCCCGGCGGCGACGCCCCCGGCCCGGCGGTCGACGCCTGGCTGGCCCTCGCCCAACGCTGGCTCGGCGACCCGGACTTCGCCGGAGCCCGCCTGATCCTGCTCAGCCGCGGCGCTGTCGAACCGAACCCCGCCGCCGACGCCCCCGACCTGGCGCACGCCGCCGCCTGGGGCCTGGTCCGCTCCGCGCAGTCCGAGGACCCGGACCGGATCGTGCTCGCCGACGTGGACGACTCGCCGCTCTCCGCGGCCAGCCTGTCCGGTGTCCTCGCCAGCGGCGAACCGCAACTGGCGGTCCGCGACGGCCGCGCCTACGCGCCCCGGCTCGCCCGGGCCGCCGCCACGCCGACCGGCCTGGACATCGACGCGGACGGCACGGTCCTGGTCACCGGAGGCACCGGCGCCCTCGGCGGCCTGCTGGCCCGACACCTGGTCACCACCCACGGGGTACGACACCTGCTGCTGACCAGTCGTCGGGGACCGGACGCGCCCGGCGTCGAGGACCTGACCGCGCGGCTAACCGCACTCGGCGCGAGCGTCACAGTGGCGGCCTGCGACGCGGCCGACGCCGACCAGCTCGCCCACACGCTCACCGGCGTCCCCGCCGAACATCCGCTCACCGCGGTGGTGCACGCCGCCGGCATCGTCGACGACGGCGTCCTCGCCTCGCTGACCCCGCAGCGGGTCGCCGCAGTCCTGGCCGCCAAGGCCGACGCCGCCCGTAACCTGCACCAGCTCACCAGGGACCGGGACCTGACCGCGTTCGTCCTGTTCTCCTCCTCGGCCGGCAGCTTCGGCGGCCCCGGGCAGGGCAACTACGCCGCGGCCAACGCCTACCTCGACGCCCTCGCCCGGCACCGCCGCCACCACGGCCTCGCCGCGATCTCCCTGGCCTGGGGGCCGTGGGCGGTCGGCGGCGGGATGGCCGGACAGCTCAGTGACGCCGACATCAGCCGGATGACCAGCTTCGGCATCACCCCGTTCACCGCCGAGACCGGACTGGCCGCGTTCGATGCGGCGGTCGGTGTCGACAACCCCGTCGTCCTGCCGATCGGACTGCGGCCGGCCGCCGTCGCCGGCAACGGCCCGGTGCCGCCGCTGCTGCGCGGCCTGGTCCGTCGCCCCGCCCGGAGGGTCGCCGAGAACAGCACCGACGGCGGCGACCCGGCCGAGGCGCTCAAGCGGCGACTCGTCTCCACCGCACCCGCCGACCGGCCGCGGATCCTGCTGGAGATGGTGCAGAGCCAGGTCGCGGCCGTCCTCGGCCACGCCTCCGCCGACGCCATCCAACCCGACCGGGGTCTCGTCGAGTGCGGCCTCGACTCGCTCGCCGCCGTCGACCTGCGCAACCGGCTCGCCGCCGCCACCGGCCTACGGCTGCCCGCCACGATCGTCTTCGACCAGCCGACGCCCGGGGCGCTGGCCCGCTACCTCCAGGACGAACTGCTCGACGAACGGGCCTCGTCCGCCCTGTCGGTGCTCGGCGAACTCGACCGCCTCGAAGCGGGCCTGGCCGCCGTCAGCGCCGACGACCCGGACCGGGCCAAGGTCGCCGGCAGGCTCCGCAGCCTGCTCGACACCTGGACCGGCGCGAACCCGGCACACGACAGCAGCACCCTGCACGGCGCCACCGCCGAGGAGTTGTTCGACCTCCTCGACGACGAACTCGGCATTGCCTGACCGCATGGAACACCGACGGGGAGTGACGTTCTGATGGCCGACGAAGCCAAGCTCCTGGATTACCTCAAGCGCGCCACCAGCGACCTGCGCGACACCCGTCAGCGGTTGCGCGAGATGGAGGAGCGCGACCGCGAGCCGGTCGCGATCATCGGCATGGCCTGCCGCTACCCCGGCGGTGTGGAGACTCCCGAGGACCTGTGGCGCCTGGTCGCCGACGAGCGGGACGGCATCACCGAGTTCCCCGTCGACCGCGGCTGGGACCTGGAGTCGCTCTACCACCCCGACCCCGACCACCCCGGGACGTCGTACACCCACGAGGGTGGCTTCCTGCACGAGGCGGGCCAGTTCGACCCGGCCTTCTTCGGCATCTCACCCCGCGAGGCGATCGCCATGGACCCGCAGCAGCGCCTGCTGCTGGAGACGTCCTGGGAGACCTTCGAGCGGGCCGGAATCGACCCCACCCGGCTGCGGGGCAGCCGTACCGGGGTGTTCGCCGGCGTCATGTACCACGACTACGCGGTCAACCTGACCAGCATCCCGGACGACGTCGCCGGCTACCTGGGCACCGGGAACTCCGGCAGCGTCGCCTCCGGGCGGGTCGCGTACACCCTGGGTTTGGAGGGGCCGGCGGTCACCGTGGACACCGCCTGCTCGTCGTCGCTCGTCGCCCTGCACCTGGCCGTCCAGTCGCTACGTCAGGGTGAGTGCTCCCTCGCCCTGGCCGGTGGCGTCGCCGTGATGGCCACCCCTGTCGTCTTCGTCGACTTCAGCAAGCAGCGGGGACTCTCCACCGACGGGCGGTGCAAGTCGTTCGCCGCCGCCGCCGACGGCACCGGTTGGGCCGAGGGCGCCGGCATGCTGCTCCTGGAACGGCTCTCCGACGCGGTCCGCAACGGTCACCGCGTCCTCGGCGTGGTGCGCGGCACCGCTGTCAACCAGGACGGCGCCAGCAGCGCCCTCACCGCACCGAACGGCCCGGCCCAGCAACGGGTGATCCGCAGCGCTCTGGCCAACGCCCGGGTTCCCGCCGAGCACGTCGACCTCGTCGAGGCCCACGGCACCGGCACCACGTTGGGCGACCCGATCGAGGCGCAGGCGCTGCTGGCCACCTACGGTCAGGACCGGTCCGCCGACCAGCCGCTGTGGCTGGGGTCGATCAAGTCGAACATCGGGCACACCCAGGCCGCCGCCGGTGTCGCCGGGATCATCAAGATGCTGATGGCGATGCGGCACGGCACCATGCCGCGAACGCTGCACGTGGACGAGCCGACACCGCAGGTGGACTGGTCGGCGGGCGCTGTGGAACTGCTCACCGAGGCCCGGCCGTGGCCGGACGCCGAGGACCGGCCGCGCCGCGCCGGGGTGTCGTCGTTCGGGGTCTCCGGCACGAACGCGCACGTCATCATCGAGGAACCACCGGCCGCCGAGGTGCCGCCCCGGAGCGGGACAGTGGCGTCCGCCCCGGTGCCGTGGGTGCTCTCCGCCCGGTCACCGGAGGCGTTGCGCGGGCAGGCCGCCCGGCTGATTCCGGTGGACGCCGACCCGGTGGACGTCGGTTTCTCGCTGGCGTCGTCGCGGTCGACGCACGCGCATCGGGCGGTCGTCTTCGGGCGTGACGAGCTGGCGGCGGTCGCCGCCGGTGAGCCCGGCCCGGTCACCGGTTCGGTGGTGCGCGGCAAGACGGCGTTCGTGTTCTCCGGTCAGGGTTCGCAGCGGCCGGGCATGGGCCTGGCCCTGCACGAGACGTTCCCGGTGTACGCGGAGGCGTTCGACGCGGTCTGCGTCGAGCTGGACCGGCACCTGGACCGGCCGATCCGCGACGTCATCGCCGACGGCGACGACCTGGACCAGACGGTCTACACCCAGGCGGCGTTGTTCGCCGTCGAGGTGGCGTTGTTCCGCCTTGTCGAGTCGTTCGGTGTCACAGCGGACTTCCTGGTGGGGCACTCGATCGGTGAGATCGCCGCCGCGCACGTGGCGGGTGTGCTGTCCCTGCCGGACGCGGCGACGCTGGTCGCCGCGCGGGGCCGTTTGATGCAGGCGTTGCCGGCCGGTGGGGTGATGGTCGCGGTGCGGGCCACCGAGGCCGAGGTGCTACCGCTGCTGACCAGCGGGGTGAGCATCGCCGCGATCAACGGCCCTCGCTCGGTGGTGTTCTCCGGTGTGGCCGACGAGGTCGCGCAGGTGGCGGCCAACTTCGGAAAGTCGAAGCAGCTGCGGGTCAGTCACGCGTTCCACTCGGTGTTGATGGAGCCGATGCTGGCCGAGTTCGCGTCGGTCGCGGCGACGCTGACCTACGAGACGCCGCGCATCCCGATCGTGTCGAACGTGACCGGGCAGGTCGCCGAGACCCAGGACGCCGGCTACTGGGTGCGGCACGTGCGCGAGGCAGTGCGGTTCGCCGACGGCATCACCACACTGGAAGGCCTTGGCGTCAGCACGTTCGTGGAGATCGGCCCCGACGGTGTCCTCTCCGCGATGGGCGCGGACTGCGTCAGCGACGCGGTGTTCGTACCAGTGCAACGCTCTGACCGGGACCAACCTGCCACGCTGCTGACCGCCCTCGCGCAGGCCCACGTGCGTGGCGTCGCTGTGGACTGGACGCCGTGCCTGACCGGCGGACGGCTGGTCGACCTGCCCACCTACGCCTTCCAACGGCAGCAGTACTGGCTCACCTCGCCGCCCGCCGAGCGGGCCGAGACCGCCGGCGACCCGGCCGACGGGCACTTCTGGTCGGCGATCGAGCGCCAGGACACCGCCTTCCTCGCCGAAACCCTCGGCCTCGGCTCGGACGAGGACCGCGACACCCTCGAAACCCTGTTGCCGGCGTTCTCCGCGTGGCGGCGACGCCGGCACACCCACGCCGTGCTCGACACCCTGCGATACCGGATCGGCTGGGAGCCGTCGACCGGCACACCCCACACCCCGGCGACCGGCCGGTGGACCGTGCTGACCAGCGCCGACGTCGACGACACCACGGCGCTCCTGTCCGCCCTCGGCGACGCCACAGTGCTCACCGTGACCCCCGAGCGCACCGCCATCGCCGACCGACTGCGCGCCACCGGCCCCACCGACGGCATCCTGTCGCTGCTCGCCCTGGACCCCGCGCTCGACCCGGCGGCCACCCTCCTGACCGTCGCGCAGGCCTGCGCCGACGCGGGCCTCGAAGCACCACTGTGGGCCGCCACCCGGGGCGCCGTCGCCACCGGCCGCGCGGACCGCCTCGACGCGCCCCGCCAGGCCCTCGCCTGGGGCCTCGGCCGGGTCCTCGGCCTGGAACGCCCCCACCTCTGGGGTGGCCTCGTCGACCTGCCGGAGAAGCTGGACCAGCGCGCCGCCGACCGGGTGGTCGCCGCGCTGCACGGCAGCGGCGAGGACGAGATCGCGGTACGCGGATCCGGCACCTACGTACGCCGGTTGCTGCGTCAGCCGCACACCGAGGCCGCACCCCGCGACGCATGGCTGCCGCGCGGCACCGTGCTGATCACCGGCGGAACCGGTGGTCTCGGCGCCCGGGTGGCGAGCTGGGTCGCCGTCCGCGGCGCCGAACACGTCGTCCTGGTGAGCCGTCGCGGTCTCCACGCGCCCGACGCCGACGTGGTGGCCGCCGAGGTGCGACGCCACGGGGCCCGGGTGACGGTCAGCGCCTGCGACGTCGCCGACCCGGACGAGGTGAACCGACTCGTCCAGCAACTACGGGAAGCCGGCGAGCGGATCGACACCGTCGTGCACGCCGCCGGCGTCGACCACCACACCGACCTGGACACCGCCACCGCCGCCGACCTCGACGCCGTCCTGGCCGCCAAGGTCGCCGGCGCGATCAACCTCGACGCCGCGCTCGGCGACGAGCCCCGCACCTTCGTCCTGTTCTCCTCCATCTCCGGTGTCTGGGGCAGCGGTGGGCAGGCCGCGTACTCGGCCGGCAACGCCTTCCTCGACGCGTTCGCCGAGTGGCGTCGCGCCCGTGGTCGCGCGGCCACCTCGATCGCCTGGGGCGTCTGGGCCGGCGGGGGCATGGCCGACGACCCGGAGATCACCGAGCAGCTGCGCAAGCGTGGCCTGCTCACCGTCGACCCGGAACTCGCCCTCTCCGGCCTCCAGTCGGTCCTCGACCGCGACGAGACCAGCGTGACCATCGCCGACGTCGACTGGGACCGCTTCCTTCCGATGTACGCGTCCGCCCGCGTCCGTCCGCTGGTCAGCGCGCTGCCCGACCACATTCGCCTCCAGGCCACCGACTCGACGCCGACAGCGCCCGCCGCCGGCCGGTACGCCGCGATGAGCGCCGAGGAGCGGTCCCGTGAGCTGCTCGACCTGGTGGTCACCAACGCGGCTGCCGTCCTCGGGCACACCGGCTCCGGTCTGATCGACGCCGACCAACCGTTCAAGGAACTCGGCTTCGATTCGTTGACCGCTGTGGAGTTGCGTAATCGGTTGAATGTGGTGACGGGTCTGCAACTGCCGTCGAGTGTTGTCTTCGATTATCCGTCGGCGGGTGTGTTGGCGGGCTTTCTGGGTTCGTTGTTGGGTGGGGTTTCTGGTGTTTCGGAGGTGGTGTCGTCGTCGGTTGTGGTGGATGAGCCGGTGGCGATTGTGGGTATGGCGTGTCGTTTTCCGGGTGGTGTGGGGTCGCCGGATGAGTTGTGGGATTTTGTGGTGTCGGGTGGGGATGGGGTGGTGGAGTTTCCGTCGGATCGGGGTTGGGATTTGGCGGGTTTGGTGGGTGATGGGGAGTCGTTTGGGACGTCGTATGTTTCTGCTGGTGGGTTTTTGACGGGTGTTGCGGGTTTTGATGCGTCGTTTTTCGGGGTGTCGCCTCGGGAGGCGTTGGCGATGGATCCGCAGCAGCGGTTGTTGTTGGAGGTGTCGTGGGAGGCGTTGGAGTCGGCGGGGGTTGATCCGCTGGGGTTGCGGGGTTCTCCGGTTGGTGTTTTCACGGGGACGAATGGTCAGGATTATTCGACGTTGTTGTTGGCGGTGCCGCGGGAGGCTGATGGTTTCTTGGGGACTGGTAACGCGGCGAGTGTGTTGTCGGGTCGGGTTTCGTATGTGTTGGGTGTGGAGGGGCCTGCGGTCACTGTGGATACGGCGTGTTCGTCGTCGTTGGTGGCGTTGCATTTGGCGGTGCAGGCGTTGCGGTCGGGTGAGTGTGGTTTGGCGTTGGCGTCTGGTGTGACGGTGATGTCGACGCCGGGGACGTTCATTGAGTTTTCGCGGCAGCGGGGGTTGTCGGGTGATGGTCGGTGTAAGGCTTTCGCTGCGGGGGCGGATGGGACGGCGTGGGGTGAGGGCGTCGGTGTTCTGGTGGTGGAGCGTTTGTCGGATGCGGTGGCCAACGGCCATCGGGTCCTTGCCGTGGTGCGGGGTAGTGCGGTCAATCAGGATGGTGCGTCGAATGGTTTGACGGCGCCGAACGGTCCGTCGCAGCAGCGGGTGATCCGGGCGGCGCTCGCGGCTGCTGATCTCACGACTTCCGATGTGGACGTCGTTGAGGCGCATGGCACGGGTACCAAGTTGGGTGATCCGATCGAGGCGCAGGCGTTGTTGGCCACCTACGGGCAGGGCCGCTCGGGTGGTGAGCCGTTGTGGTTGGGGTCGGTGAAGTCCAACATCGGGCACACCCAGGCCGCGGCCGGTGTCGCCGGTGTCATCAAGATGGTCCAGGCGTTGAAGCACGGGGTGCTGCCCGCGACGATGCACGTGGACGAACCCACCCCGCAGGTCGACTGGACCACCGGCCAGGTGCAGCTGCTGACCGAGACTCGTCCGTGGGAGGCGCAGACCGGTCGAGTCCGCCGTGCTGGGGTGTCGTCGTTCGGGTTCTCCGGCACCAACGCCCACCTGATCCTCGAAGAACCACCGACCGTCGAACCCACCGAGCCGCCGGCCGCCACGCCTCCGGTTGTCCCGTGGCTGATCTCCGCGCGCAGCGACGACGCCCTACGCGCACAGGCCACCCGACTCACCCACCACCTCGACGAGCGGCCCGACACCGACCCCGCTGACGTCGGCCGTTCGCTGGCCGCTCGCGCCACCCTCGCCCACCGGGCCGTCGTCCTCGGTACGGACCGGCAGGCCGCGCTGGCTGCTCTCGCCGCCGGCACGCCCGGCCCGGGTCTGGTCACCGGCACCGCACAGGGCGGGCGTACCGCTTTCGTCTTCTCCGGCCAGGGCTCGCAACGGCCCGGCATGGGCCTGGACCTCTACGACAGGTTCCCCCGGTACGCGGAGGCGTTCGACGCGGTCTGCGCCGAGCTGGACCGTCATCTCGACCGGCCGATCCGGGAGGTCATCGCCGAGGGCGACGACCTGGACCAGACGGTGTACACCCAGTCGGCGTTGTTCGCCGTCGAGGTGGCGTTGTTCCGCCTCGTCGAGTCGTTCGGCGTCACAGCGGACTACCTGGTGGGGCACTCGATCGGTGAGATCGCCGCAGCGCACGTCGCCGGGGTCCTGTCCCTGCCGGACGCGGCAACGCTGGTCACCGCCCGGGGCCGCCTGATGCAGGAGCTGCCCGCCGGCGGCGTCATGGTCGCGGTGCGGGCCACCGAGGCGGAGGTGCTGCCGCTGCTGACAGACGGGGTGTCCGTCGCCGCGGTCAACGGGCCCCGCTCGGTGGTGCTGTCCGGTGTGGCCGACGAGGTCGCGGCCGTGGCGGCGAGTTTCAAGTCGAAGCGGTTGCGGGTCAGTCATGCGTTCCACTCGGTGTTGATGGAGCCGATGCTGGCCGAGTTCGCGTCGGTCGCGGCATCCCTCACCTATGCGTCACCGCGCATCCCGATCGTGTCCAACGTGACCGGGCAGGTCGCCGAGACCCAGGACGCCGGCTACTGGGTGCGGCACGTGCGCGAGGCGGTCCGGTTCGCCGACGGCATCACCACACTGGAAGCCCTCGGCGTCAGCACCTTCGTGGAGATCGGCCCCGACGGTGTCCTCTCCGCGATGGGCGCGGACTGCGTCGCCGACGCGGTGTTCGTACCCGTGCAACGCTCTGACCGGGACCAGCCGACCACGCTGCTGACCGCTCTCGCGCAGGCCTTCGTGCGCGGCGTGGCTGTGGACTGGACGCAGTGCCTGACCGGCGGGCGGCTGGTCGACCTGCCCACCTACGCCTTCCAGCACGAGCGTTACTGGCCGAGCGTTCCGGAGCCGGACACCGCGACCGCCGCCGGCGAGCCGGCCGACGCCGAGTTCTGGGCCGCCGTCGAGGACGGCGACCTGGCTCGACTGGGCATCACCGGGGACAGCGCCGGTGACCTGCTGCCGGCGCTGGCCGAATGGCGTCGCAAGCGTCAGGACGCCGACGTCGTGGACGGCTGGCGCTACCGGATCACCTGGCGTCCGGCCAGCGGTGCCGCCTCCGACACTCTCGACGGCCGTTGGCTGATCGTCGGTGCCGAACCCACCGACGAGAACCTCGTCGGCTTCCTCGCGAGCACACTCGCCGAGGCCGGCGCCGAGGTGCTCCACGCCCACGACGCGACCGACCTGACCGACCTCTCCGCACCGATCGCGGGCATCGTCGCCGTGGCCGACACCGGAGCCGACCTGCTCGCCCTGGTCCAGCAGCTCGCCGGCCAGGAGGTGACCGCTCCGCTGTGGGTGGTGACGACAGGTGGGGTGTCGGTGGGGCGCGCGGACGTGGTGTCGCCGGCGGTGTCGGCGGTGTGGGGTCTGGGTCGAGTGGTGGGCCTGGAGATGCCCCACCTGTGGGGTGGCCTGCTTGATGTTCCGGCTGTCTGGGACGCGCGGGTTGGCGCCCGGTTGGTGCGGGTGTTGGCGGGCGGGTTCGGTGCCGAGGACCAGGTCGCGGTGCGGTCGTCGGGCGCGTATGTGCGGCGGTTGACGCGTTCGACGGCGGTGGTTGGTGAGCAGCCGGGTTGGTCGCCGTCGGGGACGGTGCTGGTGACCGGTGGTACCGGTTCGTTGGGTGGTCGGGTCGCGGTGTGGGCGGCCGAGCAGGGTGCCGAGCACCTGGTGCTGGTGTCGCGGCGGGGCCCGCACGCCGCAGGAGCTGCCGATGTGGTCGCTGCGGTCGAGGCCGCCGGCGCCCGGGTGACCGTCGCAGCCTGCGACATGGGCGACCGGGACGCGGTTCGAGCCCTGCTCGACGGACTCGACGCTCCGGTACGGGCCGTGGTGCACGCCGCCGGTGTCGAGCGCTCCGCTCTGCTGACCGAAACCACCCCCGCGACGTGGGACGAGGTGTTCAACGGCAAGACCGCCGGTGCGGTGCACCTGGACGAGTTGTTGCCCGATGACCTGGACGCGTTCGTGGTGTTCTCGTCGATCTCCGGTGTGTGGGGCAGTGGTGGGCAGGGTGCGTACGCGGCGGCGAATGCGTTCCTGGACGGGTTGATCGCGGCGCGGCGGGCTCGGGGTGTGGTGGGCACGGCGGTGTCGTGGGGTCCGTGGGCCGGCGGTGGGATGGTGTCGGCGGCGGGTGATGACGGGCCGTTGCGTCGTCGGGGGTTGCCGCCGATGTCGGCGCAGGTGGCGATGGCGGCGTTCGCCCAGGTGGTGGAGTTGGGGGAGCGGGCGGTCACTGTCGCGGATGTGGACTGGGACCGGTTCGGTGCGTCGTTCACGTCGGCGAGGTCGCGTCCGTTGTTGGACGAGGTGTATGCCCCGGTTGCGCAGACGAGCGCGCCGAGCACCTTCCTGGACGGGCTCAGCGCCACCGAACGCGCGAAGCGTCTGGTGGACGTGGTGCGTACCGAGGCGGTGGCGGTGCTCGGGTTGGCCAGCGTGGCCGACATCGGCGTCGACCGTCCCTTCCGCGAACTCGGCTTCGACTCCCTGACCGCGGTCGAACTCCGCAACCGACTGGTCACCACGACCGGCCTGCACCTGCCCTCCAGCATTGTCTTCGATTATCCGTCGGCGGGTGTGTTGGCGGGCTATTTGGGTTCGTTGTTGGGTGGATTGGAAAGTGCGCCAGCGGCAGCGCCATCTTCGAGTCATCTGGTGGATGAGCCGGTGGCGATTGTGGGTATGGCGTGTCGTTTTCCGGGTGGTGTGGGGTCGCCGGATGAGTTGTGGGATTTTGTGGTGTCGGGTGGGGATGGGGTGGTGGAGTTTCCGTCGGATCGGGGTTGGGATTTGGCGGGTTTGGTGGGTGATGGGGAGTCGTTTGGGACGTCGCATGTTTCTGCTGGTGGGTTTTTGACGGGTGTTGCGGGTTTTGATGCGTCGTTTTTCGGGGTGTCGCCTCGGGAGGCGTTGGCGATGGATCCGCAGCAGCGGTTGTTGTTGGAGGTGTCGTGGGAGGCGTTGGAGTCGGCGGGGGTTGATCCGCTGGGGTTGCGGGGTTCTCCGGTTGGTGTTTTCACGGGGACGAATGGTCAGGATTATTCGACGTTGTTGTTGGCGGTGCCGCGGGAGGCTGATGGTTTCCTGGGGACTGGTAACGCGGCGAGTGTGTTGTCGGGTCGGGTTTCGTATGTGTTGGGTGTGGAGGGGCCTGCGGTCACTGTGGACACGGCGTGTTCGTCGTCGTTGGTGGCGTTGCATTTGGCGGTGCAGGCGTTGCGGTCGGGTGAGTGTGGTTTGGCGTTGGCGTCTGGTGTGACGGTGATGTCGACGCCGGGGACGTTCATTGAGTTTTCGCGGCAGCGGGGGTTGTCGGGTGATGGTCGGTGTAAGGCTTTCGCTGCGGGGGCGGATGGGACGGCGTGGGGTGAGGGCGTCGGTGTGCTGGTGGTGGAGCGCCTGTCGGACGCGGTGGCCAACGGCCATCGGGTCCTTGCCGTGGTGCGGGGTAGTGCGGTCAATCAGGATGGTGCGTCGAATGGTTTGACGGCGCCGAACGGTCCGTCGCAGCAGCGGGTGATCCGGGCGGCGCTCGCGGCTGCTGATCTCACGACTTCCGATGTGGACGTCGTTGAGGCGCATGGCACGGGTACCAAGTTGGGTGATCCGATCGAGGCGCAGGCGTTGTTGGCCACCTACGGGCAGGACCGCTCGGGTGGTGAGCCGTTGTGGTTGGGGTCGGTGAAGTCCAACATCGGGCACACCCAGGCCGCCGCCGGTGTCGCCGGTGTCATCAAGATGGTCCAGGCGCTCAAGCACGGGGTGCTGCCCGCGACGATGCACGTGGACGAACCCACCCCGCAGGTCGACTGGACCACCGGCCAGGTGCAGCTGCTGACCGAACCCCGCCCGTGGCAGGCGCAGACCGGTCGAGTCCGCCGTGCTGGGGTGTCGTCGTTCGGGTTCTCCGGCACCAACGCCCACCTGATCCTCGAAGAACCACCGACCGTCGAACCCACCGAGCCGCCGGCCGCCACGCCTCCGGTTGTCCCGTGGCTGATCTCCGCGCGCAGCGACGACGCCCTACGCGCACAAGCCACCCGACTCACCCACCACCTCGACCACCACCCCACCACCACGATCGACGTCGGTCACACCCTCGCTGCGCACCGCGCCGCCCTGCCGTACCGGGCGGTGTCGATCGGCGCCGACCACCGTGACGCCCTCGACGCCCTCGCGGCCGGGACCGCCTCGGCCGGTCTGGTCGTCGGTGAGGTCTCCGACGGCAAGCTCGCGTTCGTCTTCTCCGGCCAGGGATCACAGCGCCCGGGCATGGGCCTGGAACTGGCCGAGACCTATCCGGTCTTCGCGGACGCGTTCGACGCGGCCTGCGCCGAACTCGACGTCCACCTGGACCGTCCGCTGCGTGACGTGATCACCGACGACACCGACCTCGACCAGACCCTCTACACCCAGACGGCACTGTTCGCCTACGAGGTCGCGCTCCACCGCCTGGTCGAGTCGTTCGGCGTCACCCCGGACTACCTGGTCGGGCACTCGATCGGGGAGATCGCCGCCGCGCACGTCGCCGGTGTCATGTCCCTGGCCGACGCGGCAACGCTGGTCACCGCCCGGGGCCGCCTGATGCAGGAGCTGCCCGCCGGCGGCGTCATGGTCGCCGTACGGGCCACCGAGGCCGAGGTACGGCCACTGCTGACCGACGGCGTGGACATCGCCGCGATCAACGGGCCGCGCTCGATCGTGTTGTCCGGTGCCGCCGACGCGGTGGCAGGCGTGGCCGCCCACTTCGAGAAGTCCAAGCGACTGCGGGTCAGCCACGCGTTCCACTCGTCGCTGATGGAGCCGATGCTCGACGCCTTCTCCCGAGTGGCCGGCGGGCTGAGCTACCACCCGCCGCGCATCCCGATCGTCTCGAACATCACCGGACAGGTCGCGACGACACCTGACGCCGACTACTGGGTGCGGCACGTCCGCGAGGCGGTTCGCTTCGCCGACGGGATCGCCACACTGGAGGGCCTCGGTGTCAGCACCTTCGTGGAGATCGGCCCCGACGGGGTCCTCTCCGCCATGGGCGCGGACTGCGTGACCGACGCGGTGCTCGTACCCCTGCAACGCGCAACCCCCGACCAGGTGTCGACCTTCCTCACCGGCCTCGCCCGAGCCTTCGTCCGTGGTGTGCCGGTGGACTGGACGCAGTGCTACCCCGGTGGAAGCCTCGTCGACCTGCCCACCTACGCCTTCCGGCACCGTGACTACTGGCCGAGCGCCACCCTGGCCGACGTCTTCGCCGGGGTCGACGGCGGCACAAGCGGCACCACAGTGCCCGACGCCGACTTCTGGGCCGCCATCGAGGACGGCGACCTGGACCGCCTCGGCATCTCCACCGACAACGCCGGCGACCTACTTCCCGCGCTGGCCCAATGGCACCGCAAGCGCCAGGACGCCCAGCTCGTCGACGACCGGCGCTACCGCGTCGAGTGGCGCTCGGCGACCGGAGACGCCGTGGCCGAGCTGACCGGCCCCTGGCTGGTCGTCGGCCCCACCGGCGTCGGCACCGGCATCGCCACCACACTGGCCGACGCCGGAGCGGACGTCATCCGCGTCGAATTGGCCCCGACCGCCGACCGGGCGGTCCTCGCCGCCGTCCTCGCCGACCTGCCGGCAGACGTGAGCGGTGTCGTCTCGCTCCTCGCCCTCGACACCGAGCTCACCGATCCCGCCCACGCCACCCTCGCCCTGGTGCAGGAACTCGTCCGGGCCGACGTGGCCGCCCCGCTGTGGGTGGTGACGGCCGGTGGGGTGTCGGTGGGGCGTGCGGACGTGGTGTCGCCGGCGGTGTCGGCGGTGTGGGGTCTGGGTCGGGTGGTGGGTCTGGAGATGCCGCACCTGTGGGGTGGTCTGGTCGACATTCCGACTGTCTGGGACGCGCGCATGGGCGCCCGCCTGGTGCGGGTGTTGGCCGGTGGGTTCGGTGCCGAGGACCAGGTCGCGGTGCGATCGTCCGGCGCGTATGTGCGGCGGTTGACGCGTTCGACGGCGGTGGCCGGTGAGCAGCCGGGTTGGTCCCCGTCGGGGACGGTCCTGGTGACCGGCGGTACCGGTTCGTTGGGTGGTCGAGTCGCGGTCTGGGCGGCCGAGCAGGGTGCCGAGCACCTGGTACTGGTCTCGCGGCGGGGCCCGCAGGCCGAGGGTGCCGCCGACATCGTGGCCGCCGTCGAGGCAGCCGGCGCCCGGGCGACGGTCGTCGCCTGCGACATGGCGGACCGGGACGCGGTCAACGCACTGATGCAGAGCCTGGACGCCCCGGTACGAGCCGTCGTGCACGCCGCCGGTGTGGAGCGGACGTCAGTGTTGACCGACCTCACTCCGGAGATCTGGGACGAGGTGGTGTCCGGCAAGACCGCCGGCGCGGTGCACCTGGACGAGTTGTTGCCCGATGACCTGGACGCGTTCGTGGTGTTCTCGTCGATCTCCGGGATCTGGGGCAGTGGTGGGCAGGGTGCGTACGCGGCGGCGAATGCGTTCCTGGACGGGTTGATCGCGGCGCGGCGGGCTCGGGGTGTGGTGGGCACGGCGGTGTCGTGGGGTCCGTGGGCCGGCGGTGGCATGGTGTCGGCGGCGGGTGATGACGGGCCGTTGCGGCGTCGGGGGTTGCCGCCGATGTCGGCGCAGGTGGCGATGGCGGCGTTCGCCCAGGTGGTGGAGTTGGGGGAGCGGGCGGTCACTGTCGCGGATGTGGACTGGGACCGGTTCGGTGCGTCGTTCACGTCGGCCAGGTCGCGTCCGTTGTTGGACGAGGTGTACGCCCCGGTTGCGCAGACGAGCGCGCCGGGCACCTTCCTGGACGGGCTCAGCGCCACGGAACGCGCGAAGCGTCTGGTGGACGTGGTGCGTACCGAGGCGGTGGCGGTGCTCGGGTTGGCCAGCGTGGCCGACATCGGCGTCGACCGTCCCTTCCGCGAACTCGGCTTCGACTCCCTGACCGCGGTCGAACTCCGCAACCGGTTGGTCACCACGACCGGCCTGCACCTGCCTTCCAGCATCGTCTTCGACTACCCGAGCGCCGCCACCCTCGCCGGTCACCTGCACGCACTGCTCGGGGGCGCCGACGACAGCCCCACCCCGCAGACCCGGGCGACGACCACGACGTCCGAGCCGATCGCCATCGTCGGCATGGCCTGCCGCTACCCCGGCGGGGTCAGCTCGCCGGAGGACCTGTGGCGACTGGTCGAGACCGGCACCGACGCCGTCTCGGCCCTGCCCGACGACCGTGGCTGGGACCTCGACGCCCTCTACGACGCCGACCCCGACGCGCGCGGCACCTCGTACGCCGCAGCCGGCGGTTTCCTCGACGACGTCGCCGACTTCGACGCCCGGTTCTTCGGCATCTCGCCCCGCGAGGCCCTCGCCATGGACCCGCAGCAACGCCTGCTGCTGGAGACGTCCTGGGAGGCGGTGGAACGCGCCGGCATCGACCCGACCGCGTTGCGCGGCACCCACACCGGTGTCTTCACCGGCACCAACAGCCACGACTACCCGACGCTGTTGATGGCGGCGCCGGACGCGGTGGAGGGCTACCTGGCCACCGGCAACGCCGCCAGCGTCATCTCCGGTCGGGTGTCCTACGCGCTGGGCCTGGAAGGGCCGTCGGTCTCGGTGGACACCGCCTGCTCTTCGTCGCTCGTCGCACTGCACCTCGCCGCCCAGGCACTGCGGTCCGGCGAGTGCGACCTCGCCCTGGCCGGTGGGGCGATCGTGATGGCCACGCCCGGCACGTTCACCGAGTTCTCCCGCCAGCGTGGCCTGGCCGCCGACGGCCGGTGCAAGTCGTTCGCCGCCGCCGCCGACGGCACCGGCTGGGCCGAGGGCGTCGGCGTCCTGCTGGTGGAGCGGCTCTCCGACGCCCGACGCAACGGTCACCAGGTCCTCGCCCTGGTCCGCGGCAGCGCGATCAACCAGGACGGCGCCTCCAACGGCCTGACCGCCCCGAACGGGCCCGCCCAACAGCGGGTGATCCGGGCGGCGCTCGCGGCCGCCGATCTCACGACCGCCGACGTCGACACCGTCGAGGCGCACGGCACCGGCACCAAGCTGGGCGACCCGATCGAGGCGCAGGCACTGCTGGCCACCTACGGTCAGGACCGCCCCGCCGACCAGCCGCTCTGGCTGGGATCGATCAAGTCGAACATCGGCCACTCGCAGGCCGCCGCCGGCGTCGCCGGGATCATCAAGATGGTCGAGGCCATGCGCCACGAGACCCTGCCCCGAACCCTGCACGTCGACGAGCCGACCCCGCACGTGGACTGGTCCGCCGGCGCTGTCGAACTTCTCACCGAACCCCGGCCGTGGCCCGCCGGCGACCGCCCGCGCCGGGCCGCCATCTCCTCGTTCGGCATGTCCGGCACCAACGCCCACGTGATCATCGAGGAGCCGCCGGCCATAGCCGACGATGACGAGCCGGCCCCCCGCCGACCGCAGACCGGCATCGTGCCCTGGACGCTCTCCGCGCGTGGCCCCGCCGCGCTGCGCGACCAGGCCGCCCGCCTGCTGACCTGGGTCTCCGGCGAGAACGTCCCGGACGCCGTCGACGTCGGGCACTCGCTTGTCACCACCCGTGCCGCGCTGACCGAACGCCTTGTGGTGCTCGGCCCCCAGCACGCCGACGCCCTGGCGGCGGCAGCCGCCGGTCAGCCGGCGGCCGGTCTGGTGACCGGCGAGACGTCCGACGGCACGCTCGCGTTCGTCTTCTCCGGTCAGGGTTCGCAGCGGCCGGGCATGGGCCTGGCCCTCTGTGACACGTTCCCGGTGTACGCGGAGGCGTTCGACGCGGCTTGCGCCGAGTTGGACCGGCACCTGGACCGGCCGATCCGGGAGGTCATCGCCGACGGGACAGACCTGGACCAGACGGTCTACACGCAGGCGGCGTTGTTCGCCGTCGAGGTGGCGTTGTTCCGCCTTGTCGAGTCGTTCGGGGTCACGCCGGATTACCTGGTGGGGCACTCGATCGGTGAGATCGCCGCCGCGCACGTCGCGGGTGTGCTGTCCGTGCCGGACGCGGCGACGCTGGTCACCGCGCGAGGTCGGCTGATGCAGGCGTTGCCGGCCGGTGGGGTGATGGTCGCGGTCCGGGCCACCGAGGCCGAGGTACTGCCGTTGCTCACCGACGGGGTGTCCGTCGCGGCGATCAACGGCCCCCGCTCGGTGGTGCTGTCCGGTGTCGCCGACGAGGTCACGGCCGTGGCGGCGCACTTCGAGAAGTCGAAGCGGCTGCGGGTCAGTCACGCGTTCCACTCGGTGTTGATGGAACCGATGCTGGCCGAGTTCGCGTCGGTCGCGGCAACGCTGACCTATGCGTCACCGCGTATCCCGATCGTGTCCAACGTGACCGGCCAGATCGCCGACACGCAGGACGCCGGCTACTGGGTGCGGCACGTGCACGAGGCCGTTCGGTTCGCCGACGGCATCACCACACTGGAAACCCTCGGTGTCAGCACGTTCGTGGAGATCGGCCCCGACGGGGTTCTGTCGGCCATGGGCGCGGACTGCGTCACGGACGCGGTGTTCGTACCAGTGCAACGCTCCGACCGGGACCAACCGGCCACGCTGCTCACCGCCCTCGCGCAGGCCTACGTACGCGGCGTCGCCGTGGACTGGACGCCGTGCTACCCCGGCGCGCGGCGCGTCGACCTGCCCACCTACTCCTTCCAGCACGAGCGGTACTGGCCGGACACCGTGCGGCCCGCCGCACCCGGCCCACAACCCGCCGACGTCCGTTTCTGGGACGCCGTCGAACGCGCCGACCTCGACCTCATCGCCGGCGACCTCGACAGCGCCGCTCGCGAGGTGCTCGACGCCGCCCTGCCGGTCCTCTCCACCTGGCGGCACCGGAGCAGGCAGCACGACACCGTCGGCAACTGGCGGTACCGGGTCACCTGGAAGCCGTTCCCGTCCGACCCGGCACCGGCCCTCACCGGCACCTGGCTGCTGGTGTCGCCCAGCGACGACACCCGATGGGTCCAGACCGCGCTGGAGGAGCACGGCGCGACAGTCATCACCACGACAGTCGACGCCACCACCACCGACCGTGGCGTGCTCACCGACCAGCTCTGGCAGATCGTCTCGGAGACCCCCGACCTGGCCGGTGTCGTCTCCCTCCAGGCCCTGCACGACAGCGACGGAGGTGACCCCGCGCTGTCGACGCTGCGCCTGCTACAGGCACTCGGCGACAGCGGCGGCGCTGGCGCACCGCTCTGGTGCCTCACCCGGGGCGCCGTCACCGTCGACCGGGACGACCCGCTGCGCCGACCGTCCCAGGCGACCGTCTGGGGCTTCGGCCGGGCCGTCGCCCTCGACCACCCCCGACGCTGGGGCGGGCTCGTCGACCTGCCCGAACAGATCGACGAGCGCACCGCCGGTGACCTGGCCTCCGTGCTCGCCGCCGGCAACGAGGACCAGGTAGCCATCCGGCGTAACGGCCCGCACGGGCGTCGCCTCGTCCGCGTCGCCACCGACACCGACGGCTCCTCCTGGCGGCCCGCCGGCACCGTCCTCATCACCGGCGGTACGGGTGGTCTCGGAGCGCACGTCGCCCGCTGGGCCGCCCGGTCCGGCGCGGAACACCTGGTCCTGACCAGCCGACGCGGAACAGCCGCGCCCGGCGCCGCGGAGCTCTCCGCCGAACTGCAGAGCCTCGGCGCCCGGGTGACCATCGCGGCGGTCGACGTCACCGACCGGTCCGCGGTCGCCGACCTGCTCCTCGACGTACACGCCGGACCCACACCGCTGCGGGCCGTCGTGCACGCGGCCGGGGTCGACCACCCCACCCCGCTCGACGACTGCACCGCCGAAGAGTTCGCGGCGGTCACCCGCGTCAAGGTGGACGGCGCAGCCCACCTCGACGACCTGCTCGCCGGACACGACCTCGACGCGTTCGTGCTGTTCTCCTCGATCGCCGGAATCTGGGGCAGCGGCGGGCAGAGCGGTTACGCGGCCGCCAACGCCTACCTGGACGCCCTCGCCGAGCACCGGCGCGCCACCGGGCTCCCGGCCACCGCCGTCTCCTGGGGCCCCTGGTCCGGGGCGGGCATGGCGGACGATCCCGCCGTCGAGGAACGCCTTCGCCGACGCGGTCTGCTGCCACTCGACCCGGAGGCGGCCATCGCGGCCCTGGCCCGGGCGGTCGCCGGGACCGACGCCACCACCACTGTCGCCGACGTCGACTGGGCGACGTTCACCCCGGCGTACACCATGGCCCGCCGCAGCGGGCTGCTCGCCGACCTGCCGGAGGCCCGCGACGCGCTGGCGGTCGCGGAAGCCGACGGCCCGGCGAGCGGCACCGACACGGTGGCGGCGCTGCGCGACCAGCTCACCGCCCTGCCCGAGCAGGACCGGGAGAAGCACCTCCTCGACCTGGTACGCACAGCCGCGGCGACGGTGCTCGGCCACTCCTCGGTCGACAGCATCCCGCCGACCCGGGCGTTCCGGGAACTCGGCTTCGACTCCCTCGCCGCGGTCGAGGTCCGCAACCACCTGAGCCGGGAGACCGGCCTCAAACTGCCCGCCACGCTGGTCTTCGACCGGCCCACCGCGACAGTGCTCGCGCGGTACCTCAAGAACGAGCTCCTGCCCGACACCGCGACGGTCCTGCCCACCGCTGCCGAACTCGACCGGCTCGAACTGGCGCTGACCAGCCGCGACGTCGACGACAGCGGACGAGCTCGCATCGTCCTGCGCCTGCAGAGCCTGCTGGCGAAGCTGAACACCGGCGGGGCCGACACCGACGGCGTCCCGGACGCCCTCGCCGACGCCTCCGACGACGAGTTGTTTGACCTGGTCGACAACGACCTCGGTCTGTAACGCCGGACACCCTTCCCCCGCCGGCCCGAGCAAGGAGCGTTCTGATGGCGGACGAACTACGCCTGCGCGAATCCCTCAAAAAGGTGATCAACGAGTTGCAGCGCACCCGCGACCAGGTGCGCGACCTCGAAGCCGCGGACCGCGAGCCGATCGCGATCGTCGGAATGGCCTGCCGCTACCCGGGCGGGATCACCACCCCGGCGGACCTGTGGCGCATCGTCGCCGACGGCGCCGACGTGGTCTCCGGGCTGCCCGACGACCGAGGCTGGGACCTCGCCGCCCTGGCCGGCGACCCGGACGATCGCGGCTCCTCGCACACCGCGCAGGGTGGCTTCATCGACGGTGTCGCCGACTTCGACGCCGCGTTCTTCGGGATCAGCCCCCGTGAGGCCCTGGCCATGGACCCGCAACAGCGGCTCCTGCTGGAGGTGTCGTGGGAGGCGATCGAACGCGCCGGCATCGACCCCGCATCGCTGTCCGGGTCGCGTACCGGTGTGTTCGCGGGCACCAACTCGCACGACTACTCGACGCTGCTGATGGGCGCGGCCGACGACGGCCTCGACGGCTACCTGGCCACCGGCAACGCGGCCAGCGTGGCGTCCGGACGGGTCGCCTACGCGCTGGGTCTGGAAGGGCCGGCGGTCACCGTCGACACGGCCTGCTCGTCGTCGCTCGTCGCGTTGCACCTCGCCGCACAGGCGCTGCGGCGCGGTGAGTGTTCCCTCGCGCTGGCCGGCGGTGCCGTCGTCATGGCCACCCCCGGCACGTTCGTCGAGTTCTCCCGGCAGGGCGGCCTCGCCGGTGACGGCCGGTGCAAGGCGTTCGCCGCCGCGGCCGACGGAACCGGCTGGGCCGAGGGCGCGGGGATGCTGCTGGTGGAGCGCCTCTCCGACGCCGTCCGCAACGGCCACCGGGTGCTCGCCGTGGTACGCGGAACCGCCGTCAACTCCGACGGCGCCTCGAACGGACTCACCGCCCCCAACGGCCCCGCCCAGGAACGCGTGATCCTCCAGGCGCTCGCCGCCGCCGGACTCTCCACTGCCGAGGTCGACCTGGTGGAGGCGCACGGCACCGGCACCACCCTCGGCGACCCGATCGAGGCGCAGGCACTGCTCGCCACCTACGGCCAGGAGCGCCCCGCCGACCAGCCACTGTGGCTCGGCTCGATCAAGTCGAACATGGGCCACGCGCAGGCCGCCGCCGGTGTCGCCGGGATCATCAAGGTCGTCCATGCCATGCGGCACGAGACGATGCCGCGCACCCTGCACGTGGACGAGCCGACGCCGGACGTGGACTGGTCGACCGGTGCGGTGGAGCTGCTCACCGACGCCCGGCCGTGGCCGGCGGGGGAGCGCCCCCGTCGGGCCGGGGTGTCGTCGTTCGGCATGTCCGGCACCAACGCGCACGTGATCATCGAGGAGCCGCCGGCAGCACCGGCGGCCGAGTCGGTCGCGACGGATCCCGGTGCGCCCTGGTTGTTGTCGGGCCGCACCGCGGCGGCGGTCGCCGACCAGGCCGACAGGTTGTCGGACGTGGACGCGGACGCCTCGTCGGTGGCGTCGTCGCTCTCGTCGCGCGCCGTCTTCGACCACCGCGCCGTCGTGCTCGGCCCCGATCACCGAACCGGACTGGCCGCCCTCCGAGACGGTTTGCCGTCGAGCGCTGTCGTAGCCGGCTCGGCCCACCCGGACGCGGGCGTGGTGTTCGTGTTCCCCGGCCAGGGTTCGCAGTGGGTGGGGATGGCAGCGGAGTTGCTGGAGTCCGAGCCGGTGTTCGCGGCGCGGATCGCCGAGTGTGCGGCGGCGCTTGCCCCGTTCGTGGACTGGAACCTCCTGGAGGTGTTGCGTTCGGATGACCCGTTGGAGCGGGTGGATGTGGTGCAGCCGGTCCTCTGGGCCGTGCACGTGTCCCTGGCGGAGGTGTGGCGGTCCAAGGGTGTAGTCCCCGACGCGGTGATCGGCCATTCGCAGGGGGAGATCGCGGCGGCCTGTGTCGCCGGGGTGTTGTCGCTCAGCGACGCGGCGAAGGTCGTCGCCCTGAGGAGCCAGGCGCTGCTGGCCCTGTCCGGTAGTGGCGGGATGGTGTCGGTCAGCGCCGGTCTGGACGTGGTCACCCCCCTGTTGACCGAGGATGTCAGCGTCGCCGTGGTCAACGGTCCGACCAGTGTCGTGGTGGCCGGGGCCGACCTGGAGCCGTTCCTGGCCGCCGCTGAGGCGGCGGGGGTGCGGGCCAGGCGGGTGAAGGTGGACTACGCGTCGCACTGCCCGTTGGTCGAGCCGGTGGAGGCGGAGTTGGCCCGTCTTCTCGACGGGGTGCAGCCCATGGCCGGCGCGGTGCCGGTGTTCTCCACTGTCGAGGGCGGCGGTGTCATGGATGCCGCTTACTGGTACCGCAACCTGCGCCAACCGGTGCGCCTGGACCTGGCGGTGCAGGCCGCATACACGGCGGGGCATCGGATCTTCGTGGAGGTCAGCGCGCATCCGGTGTTGACCGGGGCGATCGCTGACGCCGTGGATGTCGCGACGGTGGGGACGCTGCGCCGGGGTGAGGGTGGCACCGGTCAGATCGTGCGGGCCCTGGCCGAGGCGTGGGTGCAGGGCGCACCCGTCGACTGGACCACAGTCATCCCGGCAGCACCGACAGTGGAATTGCCCACCTACCCCTTCCAGCGCCAACGCTTCTGGCCGCGCCCCAGCACCCGGGCACACGGCGACGCCTCCGCTTTCGGCCTGGCCCCCGTCACCCACCCGGTCCTCGGCGCGGCCCTCGGGCTCGCCGGCGCCGACGGCACGATCGTCGCCGGGCGGCTCTCGCTCACCACCCACCCGTGGCTCGCCGACCACCGCGTCTCCGGCCGCCTGGTGGTCCCCGGCACCGCCCTGCTCGACCTGGCCATCCGGATCGGCGACCAACTCGGCTGCCCGACAGTCGCCGACCTCACCCTGGAACGGCCACTCATCGTCCCCGACCAGACCGGTCTGGCGTTGCAGGCCGTGGTCGACGCCCCCGGAAACGGGCCGGACCGCGCGTTCACCCTCTACGCCCGGCCGGACACCGCCGACGCCGAACAACAGTGGACCCGACACGCCACCGGTCTGCTCAGCACCGCCCGACCGGACGCACCCGAACCGCTCCCGGTCTGGCCACCGGCCGGCGCGCAGGCCGTCGCGGTGGACGGCTTCTACCCGGACCTGGAAGCCCGAGGCTACGGCTACGGCCCGGCCTTCCAGGGGCTGCGGGCGATCTGGCGCTCCGGCGACGACGTGTACGCCGAGGTCGCCCTGCCCCGAGGAACCGACGCCGACACGTACGGCCTGCACCCGGCGCTGCTCGACGCGGCACTGCACCCGATCGGGCTGGCCCTCGAACCGGCCGGCGCCGAACAGAGCGGCCTGCTGCCGTTCTCCTGGACCGACGTCGACCTGCTCGCCACCGGTGCGGAGATGCTGCGCGTCCGGCTGCGACCGCAGGGCCCGGACACGGTGTCGGTGCTCGCCGCCGACCAGAGCGGCAGCCCCGTCCTGTCGATCGCCTCGCTCGTGCTGCGCCCGATCGCCGCCGGCGCCCTGGAGACGGCCGACGACCCCGCCCGCACCTCCCTGTTCCGCCTGGACTGGACCCCGCTGACAGTTCCCGCCGCCGGTGCTCCCGCCCTCGTCGCTGTCCTCGGCGTCGACGAGATCGGGGTGTCCGCAGCCCTCGCCGAGGCCGGACACGACGTCGTGGCGTACGCCGATCTCGCCGGCGACCCGAGCCGACGCCCCGACCTGGTCGTCGCTCCGTTCGGCCCGGGCGACACCGCGGGTGCCGTCGCCACGGCCGCGACCGCCGCTACCCACTCCTTCCTCGGTCTGCTCCAGGACTGGCTCACCGGACCGGACGCCCGGCTCGTGGTGGTGACCCGCCGCGCCGTCTCGACAGGTGCCGAGGACCCGATCGAGGACCTGGTCCACGCACCCCTCTGGGGTCTGGTCCGCGCCGCCCAGGCGGAGAACCCGGACCGCCTCCAACTGGCCGACCTGGACGGCGACGCCGCCTCGGCGGCCGCACTGGTGGCCGCGACCGGCACCGGGGAACCACAGGTGGCGGTGCGCGGCGGCACCGCGTACGCGCTGCGCCTGGCCCGCGCCGCGACCACTCCGGCCCTGGTCCTGCCGAGCGGGGACGAGCCGTGGCGCCTCGACGTACGGGAGCGCGGCACCTTCGACAACCTGGAACTGCTGCCCTGCCCGGAGATCGGCTGGGACCTGCCGGACGGACACGTCCGCGTCCGCATCCACGCCAGCGGCCTGAACTTCCGGGACGTGGTGCTGACCCTCGGCATGGTCCCCGACCAGCAGGTTCTCGGCAACGAGGCGGCCGGTGAGATCGTCGAGGTGGGACCGGGTGTGCGCGGCTTCGCCGTCGGCGACCGGGTCATGGGTCTCTTCTCCGGCTCGATGGCACCCATCGGCGTCACCGACCACCGCATGATCGCCAAGGTGCCCGACGACTGGTCGTACCCGGTCGCCGCGACGGTGCCGGTCGCCTTCCTCACCGCGTACTACGGTCTGGTCGACGCCGGCCACCTCCGTGCCGGGCAGTCGGTGCTGGTGCACGCCGCGACCGGCGGCGTCGGCATGGCAGCGGTCCAGCTCGCCCGGCACTTCGGCGCCGACGTGTTCGGCACCGCCAGCCCCGCCAAGTGGGACGTGCTGCGCGCCGACGGCTTCACCGACGACCGGATCGCCTCGTCGCGCAGCCTCGACTTCGAGCAGCGCATCCTCGGCGCGACCGGTGGGCGCGGCGTGGACGTGGTCCTGGACTCCCTGGCCGGTGAGTTCGTCGACGCGTCGCTACGGCTGCTGCCCAGGGGCGGACGGTTCGTCGAGATGGGCAAGACCGACATCCGCCACGCCGACACCGTGGCCGCGCAGCACCCCGGCGTCGGCTACCAGGCGTTCGACCTGATCGAGGCCGGCGGCGACCGGATCCGCGACATCTGGACCGAACTGATGGTCCTCTTCGCGGCCGGGCACCTTCGCCCGATGCCGCTGCGCACCTGGGACCTGCGCCGCGCGCCGGAGGCGTTCCGCTTCCTCAGCCAGGCCCGGCACATCGGCAAGATCGCCCTGACCCTGCCGCCCCGGCCGGACCCGGAGGGCACCGTCCTCATCACCGGTGGCACCGGCACGCTCGGCGCGCTGCTGGCCCGGCACTTCGCCCGGCAGGGTCGCCGTCACCTGCTGCTCACCAGCCGGCGCGGCCCGCAGGCACCCGGCGCCGCCGACCTGTGCGCGGAACTCGCCGACCTCGGCGCGCAGGCCCGCGTCGTCGCCTGCGACACCGCCGACCGGGAGGCCCTGGCCGCACTGCTCGCCGGCATCCCGGCCGAGCACCCGCTCAGCACTGTGGTGCACGCGGCAGGCGTCCTCGCCGACGGCGTGGTCGGCTCGCTGACACCGGAACGCCTGGACGAGGTGATGCGGCCCAAGGTGGACGCGGCCTGGCACCTGCACGAACTGACCCAAGCCGCGCCGGTCGCCGAGTTCGTGCTCTTCTCCGCCGGCGCCGGGACCTTCGGCGGCGCCGGCCAGGCGAACTACGCGGCGGCCAACACGTTCCTCGACGCCCTCGCCCAGCACCGGCGCGACCAGGGGCTACCCGCCGTGGCGCTGGCCTGGGGCCTGTGGGCCGACGCCAGTGGGATGACCGGTCACCTGGACGCGACCGATCACGCCCGGATGGCCCGCGGTGGCATGGCCCCACTCACCGCCGAGCAGGGACTCGCCCTCCTGGACGCGGCACTGCGCCACGACGAGGCGATCCTGGTCCCCGCGAACATCGACACCGGGATCCTGCGGGGGCAGGGCGGCGCGGTGGTGCCGCTGCTGCGCGGCCTGGTGCGCGCACCGGCCCGCCGGGCGGCGGCCACCGCCACCGAGACCGGCGACGACCTCGGCCGGCGGCTGGCCGGGCTCGGCGCGGCGGACCAGCAGCGGATCCTGCTCGATCTGGTACGCGGCCACGCCACAGTGGTCCTCGGCCGGCCCGCCTCGGAGCCGATCGAGGCCACCCGCGCGTTCAAGGAACTCGGCTTCGACTCGCTGACCGCCGTCGAGCTGCGCAACCGGCTCAACGGCGCGACCGGGCTGCGGCTGCCCGCCACGCTCGTCTTCGACTACCCCAACGCCCAGGCGCTCGCCGAGCACCTCGGCAAGGAACTCACCACCGGATCCGAGCCGGACGGGAACGCGGTGCACGTCGCCTTCGACCGGCTGACCGGCGCGATCTCGGCACTGGACGCCGAGGCGCTGGCCGGCACCGGCATCGCCTCCCGGCTTCGGGAACTGCTCGCCGCCGTGGAACCGGCAGCGGCCGTGCCCACCGCGACCACGTCCGACGACGCCGACCTCGACGACGCCTCGGCCGAGGACATCTTCGACCTGATCGACAACGAACTCGACTTTCCGTGATCCACCACTTCCGTCCTAGGGGAGGGCCGAACGATGGCCGATGAGCAGCAGCTTCTCGACTACCTCAAGAAGGTCACCGCTGATCTGCGGCGCACCAAGCGTCAGCTGCAGGCCGTCGAGTCACGCGACCAGGAGCCGATCGCGATCGTCGCGATGAGCTGCCGCTTCCCGGGCGGTGTGAACAGCCCGGAAGAGCTGTGGCGGATGCTCGCGGACGGCCGGGACGGCATCACCGAGTTCCCGGCCGACCGGGGCTGGAACGTGGAGGAGCTCTACGACCCCGACCCGGAACACCGGGGCACCACGTACACCAAGCACGGCGGGTTCATCGACGCGGTCGGCGAGTTCGACGCCGCGTTCTTCGGGATCTCGCCACGCGAGGCCCTCACCATGGACCCGCAGCAGCGACTGCTGCTCGAATCGGCGTGGGAGACCTTCGAACGCGCCGGCATCGACCCGCTGTCGCTGCGCGGCACCAGCACCGGCGTCTACGCCGGCGTCACCATGCAGGACTACAGCGCACGGGTGCTGATGAGCGCACCGGACGCCATCGAGGGACAGCTGCTGACCGGTAGCTCGACGAGCGTGGTGTCCGGGCGGATCGCGTACTCCCTCGGGTTGGAGGGGCCGGCCGTCACGATCGACACCGCCTGCTCGTCGTCGCTGGTCGCCGTCCACCTGGCGGCGCAGTCGCTGCGCCGCGACGAGTGTTCCCTGGCCCTCGCCGGCGGTGTCGCGATCATGTCGACGCCGACCCCGTTCGTCGAGTTCAGCCGGCAGCGTGGCCTGGCCCGCGACGGCCGCTGCAAGGCGTTCGCCGCGTCCGCCGACGGCACCGGCTGGGCCGAGGGCGTCGGCCTGGTGCTCCTGGAGCGGCTCTCCGACGCGCAGCGCCTGGGCCACCCGATCATCGCCGTGGTACGCGGCAGCGCCCTCAACCAGGACGGCGCGTCCAACGGCCTCACCGCCCCGAACGGCCCGGCCCAACAGCGCATGATCCGCCAGGCGCTCACCGACGCGAAGCTGACCGCCGCCCAGGTCGACGTGGTCGAGACCCACGGCACCGGCACCACCCTCGGCGACCCGATCGAGGCGCAGGCCCTGATCGCCACGTACGGCAAGCAGCGGGCCGCCGAACGGCCGCTGCTGATCGGCTCGGTCAAGTCGAACATCGGCCACACCCAGGCCGCCTCCGGCATCGCCGGCATCATGAAGATGGCACTGGCCATCCAGCACGGGGTGGTCCCGCCCACCCTGCACGTCGACGAGCCCACCGGCCAGGTCGACTGGTCGGCCGGCACCGTCGCGCTGGCCACCGAACGCCTGCCCTGGCCGGACACCGGCCTGCCCCGTCGCGGCGGCGTGTCGGCGTTCGGGGTCAGCGGCACCAACGCCCACGTGATCCTGGAAGAGGCTCCGGCCCCGTCGTCCGAGCCGGTGACCCCGGCCCTGTCGTCCGAGCCGGTGACCCCGGCGGCGGCCGGCGGGGCGCTGCCGTGGGTGCTGTCCGGGCGTACCGAGGCGGCGATGCGGGAGCAGGCCAGCCGGCTCGCTGCCCATCTGGACGCCGTGGGATCCGTCGACCCCGCCGACGTGGGCTTCTCCCTGGCCACCACCCGGGCGGCCCTGGAACATCGGGCCGTGCTGGTCGGCCGGGACCTGGCCGGCCTACGTGAGCGCCTGGACACGCTCGCCGCGCAGGGGCCGGACGCCGCCGACGCGTACGCCTGCCGTGGTGAGACCGCCGGCGCGGTGCTCGTCTTCCCCGGTCAGGGCTCCCAGTGGGTCGGCATGGCAGCCGAGCTGATGGAGACCGCGCCGGTGTTCGCCGCCCGGATCGAGCAGTGCGCGGCGGCCCTGCGGCCGTACACCGAATGGTCCCTGCTCGACGTGCTGCGCTCCACCGACCCGGAGGTGTTGAAGCGGGTCGACGTGGTGCAGCCCGCGCTCTGGGCGGTCATGGTCGCGCTCGCCGAGCTGTGGCGCTCGTACGGTGTCGTCCCGGCGGCGGTCGTCGGCCACTCGCAGGGTGAGATCGCCGCCGCCGTCGTCGCCGGAGCGCTGTCCCTGGAGGACGGCGCGAAGGTCGTCGCGCTGCGCAGCCAGGCCCTGTCGGCGTTGTCCGGGCTGGGCGGCATGGTCTCGGTCGCGGCACCCGCCGACGCGGTGCGGCGACGGCTGGAGACCTACGTCGGGCGGATCAGCGTCGCCGCCGTCAACGGCCCGGCCTCGGTCGTGGTGGCCGGCGACGCGGACGCCCTGGACGAGCTGCTCGCCGAGTGCGAGCGCGACGGCGTACGGGCCCGGCGGATCAATGTGGACTACGCCTCGCACTCCGCCCACGTCGAGCGGATCCGTGACGCCGTGCTCACCGCACTGGACGGGCTGGGCCCCGGCCCGGCGGACATCCCGTTCTACTCCACCGTCACCGGCGAGCCGCTCGACACCAGCACGCTGGACGGCGACTACTGGTTCCGCAACCTGCGCCAACAGGTCCTCTTCGCGGAGACGGTGGAACGCCTGCGGGCCGACGGGCACCACGTCTTCGTGGAGTGCAGCCCGCACCCCGTGCTGACCGGCGGGCTCACCGAACTGCTCGGCGGCGCGGACGAGGCCGCCGTCATCGGCAGCCTGCGCCGGGACGAGGGCGGGCTGGCCCGCTTCACCCGGTCACTGGCCGAGGCCCACGTGCACGGCGTCCGGCTGGACTGGTCGGCGGTGTTCCCCAGCGCGCGTACCGTCGCCCTGCCCACCTACCCGTTCCAGCACCAGCGCTACTGGCTGGAGGTGGAGTTCGGCGCGGCCGACCCGGGCGCCGGCACCGGCGGTGGCACCCCGGCCGAAGCCGGCTTCTGGTCGGCTGTGGACCGCGCCGACGTGGGCGCGCTCACCGCCACCCTCGGCGTCGCCGACGACGTGGTCGAGCCGATCCTGCCCAGCCTCACCTCGTGGCACCGGGGTAGTCGCGACCAGGCGACTGTCGACTCGTGGCGGTACCACATCGCGTGGCGTCCGCACCCGGGCGGCGCGGACGGCACCCCCGCCGGCACCTGGCTGGTCCTGGTCCCGACCGGGCGACGCGGCGACGACCGGGTCACCGCCGCCCTCGACACCCTCGGCCGGCACGCCGCCGGGGTGATCGCCGTCGAGGTCGACACCCGCACCGCCGACCGGGACTCGCTGGCCGACACCCTGCGTGGCGCCCAACCCGGCGGCATCCTGTCCCTGCTCGCCCTCGACGAACAACCGCTGCCGGAGCACCCGGACGTGCCGGCCGGCTTCGCCGCCACCGTCGCGCTCACCCAGGCGCTCGGGATCGCCGACCTCGGTGCGCCGCTGTGGTGCGCCACCTCGGGCGCGGTGTCGGTCGGTCGTACCGACCCGGTCACCAACCCGGCCCAGGCGTTGGTCTGGGGCTTCGGGCGGGTCGCCGCGCTGGAGCACCCGGACCGGTGGGGTGGGCTCGTCGACCTGCCCGGCGAGCTGGACGAGCGCACCCGTGGCCTGCTCGCCACGGTTATCTCCGGCGCCACCGGCGAGGACCAGGTGGCAGTGCGCAGCAGCGGCGTCTTCGGCCGCCGGCTGGTCCGCGCGCCGCTCGCCGGGACCGCCCCGACCCGCCGCTGGAACCCCGAGGGCACCGTCCTCATCACCGGCGGCACCGGCGCGCTCGGCGGACACATCGCCCGCTGGCTGGCCCGCTCCGGAGTCGGGCACCTGCTGCTGCTCAGCCGTCGCGGACCGGACGCCCCGGGAGCCGCCGACCTCACCGCCGACCTCACCGCGCTGGGCACCACGGTCTCCGTGGTGGCCTGCGACGCCGGCGACCGGGACGCCCTGGCCGCGGTCCTCGCCGACGTGCCCGCCGCGCACCCGTTGACCGCCGTGGTGCACACCGCCGCCGCTATCGACGACACCGTCGTCGACGCCCTCGACGTCGACCGGATGTCCCGGGCCCTGCACGCCAAGATGACCGCGGCGGCCAACCTGGACGAGTTGACCCGCGACCTGGACCTGGCCGTCTTCATGCTCTGCTCCTCGGTGGCCGGCACCCTGGCCAGCTCCGGCGTCGGCAACTACGCCCCCGCGAACGCCTACCTCGACGCGCTCGCCCAGCAACGCCGGGCGGCCGGACGGCACGCCCTCTCGGTGGCCTGGGGCGCCTGGGACGGTGGCGGGTTGGCCGACGGGCGCTTCGGTGACCTGCTGGACCGGCACGGCATGCCCGGCATGGCACCGGCCCTCGCCATCGAGGCGCTGCGCGGTGCCGTCGACCACGACGAGACGTACCTGGCCATCGCCGACATCGCCTGGGACCGGTACTTCGTCGCCTTCACCGCGACCCGCGCGGCCCCACTGCTCGACGCGGTGCCCGAGGTGCGGGAGCTGCGCTCGCGCGCCGCGACGACCGAGGCCGGCGACCCTACCGCGACACCCGCCAACACCTACGCCCGGCAGCTCGCCGGCCAGTCCGAGGCGGACCAGCGGCGCACGTTGCTCGACCTGGTCCGCGCCCAGGTGGCCGCGGTGCTCAGCTACCCGTCGCCCGACGCGGTCGAACCACGCCGTACCTTCCAGGAACTCGGCTTCGACTCGGTCACCGGCGTCGAGCTGCGTAACCGGTTGGCCCGCGCCACCGGTCTGCGTCTGCCGGCCACCATGGTCTTCGACCACCCGTCCCCGCACGCCCTCAGCGCCCGTCTGCGCGAGCAGCTGCTGGACACCGACACCGGGCCGGCCGCCGCGGCCCCGACGACCGCCGTGGCGGCGGACGAGCCGATCGCCATCGTCGGCATGAGCTGCCGCTACCCGGGTGGCGTCGGCTCCCCGGAGGACCTGTGGCGGCTGGTCGCCGCCGACGGTGACGGCATGGGTGTTTTCCCTGCGGATCGGGGCTGGGATTTAGGGGTGTTGTTCGATCCCGATCCCGACAACGCTGGGACCACATACACCCGGACCGGCGGGTTTCTCTACGACGTAGGTGAGTTCGATGCCGAATTCTTTGGTGTCAATCCGCGTGAGGCATTAGCGATGGATCCTCAGCAGCGGTTGTTGTTGGAAGCCTCCTGGGAGGCCGTCGAGCGCGCCGGAATCGACCCGGCGGGGCTCGCCGGTTCGCGTACGGGCGTCTTCGCGGGCACCAACGGTTCCGACTACTCCGCCGTGCTGTTCGGCGCCTCCGACGGCCTGGAGGGATACCTGGCCACCGGCAACGCCGGGGCGGTCCTGTCCGGCCGGGTGTCCTACGTGCTGGGTCTGGAGGGGCCGGCGGTCACCGTCGACACGGCCTGCTCGTCGTCCCTGGTGGCGCTGCACCTGGCGGCGCAGGCCCTGCGCAGCGGCGAGTGCGACCTCGCACTGGCCGGCGGCGTGACGGTGATGGCCACCCCGTCGTTGTTCGTCGGTTTCTCCCGTCAGCGGGGCCTGGCCGAGGACGGCCGCTGCAAGGCCTTCGCCGGGGCGGCCGACGGCACCGGATTCTCCGAGGGCGTCGGAATGCTGCTCGTGGAGAGGCTTTCCGATGCTCGCCGAAACGGTCACCGCGTCCTCGCCGTGGTACGCGGTTCCGCTGTCAATCAGGACGGCGCATCGAATGGTCTGACCGCGCCGAACGGGCCTTCCCAACAACGCGTCATCCGGGCGGCTCTGGCCAGTTCCGGATTGTCCGCCGCGGATGTCGACGTGGTCGAGGCGCACGGCACCGGAACCCGACTCGGCGACCCGATCGAGGCGCAGGCGCTGCTCGCCACCTACGGCCAGGACCGTCCCGCCGACCAGCCGTTGTGGCTCGGGTCGGTCAAGTCCAACATCGGGCACACCCAGGCCGCCGCCGGGGTCGCCGGGATCATCAAGATGGTCGAGGCGCTGCGGCACGAGACCCTGCCGCGCACGCTGCACGTGGACGAGCCGACCCCGCAGGTGGACTGGTCCGACGGCGCGGTGGAGCTGCTCACCGAGCCGCGGTCGTGGCGTGCGGGCGAGCGCCCGCGCCGGGCCGGTGTCTCGTCGTTCGGGGTCTCCGGCACCAACGCCCACGTGATCATCGAGGAAGCGCCGGCGGTCGCCGCCGACGAGGTCACCGCGACGACGCCGGACGTGCCGTGGCTGCTGGCCGGGCGCACCGCCACGGCGGTCGCCGACCAGGCACGGCAGCTCGTCGCGCTGGACGCCCCGGCCGGCGAGGTGGCCTACTCGCTGGCCGCTACCCGCTCGGCGTTCAGCCAGCGGGCCGTGGTCCTCGGCCCGGAGCACCGCAGCGGCCTGAACGCGCTCGTCGACGGTCTGCCGTCGAGCTCGGTGATCACCGGCTCGGCGTACCCCGACGCGCCTGTCGTCTTCGTCTTCCCCGGCCAGGGCTCGCAGTGGGTCGGCATGGCGGTCGGGCTGCTCGACGCCGAACCGGTGTTCGCCGCCCGGATCGCCGAGTGCGCGGCGGCGCTCGCGCCGTTCGTGGACTGGAACCTCCTGGACGTGCTGCGCTCCGACGACCCGTTGGAGCGCGTGGACGTGGTGCAGCCGGTGTTGTGGGCGGTGCACGTCGCGTTGGCCGAGGTGTGGAAGGCCAGGGGCGTCACCCCGGACGCGGTGATCGGCCACTCGCAGGGCGAGATCGCGGCGGCCTGCGTCGCCGGTGTCCTCTCGCTCGGCGACGCCGCCAAGGTGGTCGCGCTGCGCAGCAAGGCCCTGCTGGCGGTCGCCGGCACGGGCGGCATGGTCTCGGTCAACGCCGGTCTGGACGTGGTCACCCCGCTGCTCACCGACGGTGTGACGGTCGCGGTCGTGAACGGCCCGACCAGCGTGGTCGTCGCGGGTGCCCCCGCCGACCTGGACGTGTTCCTGGCCGTCGCGGAGGTGGCCGGCGTACGGGCCAGGCGGGTCAAGGTGGACTACGCCTCGCACTGCGCACTCGTCGAGCCGGTCGAGGCCGAACTGGCAGACCTGCTCGACGGTGTGCGGCCGCTGCCCGGCGCGGTGCCGATCTTCTCCACAGTGCAGGACGGCGGGGTCATGGACGCCGCCTACTGGTACCGCAACCTGCGCCAGCCGGTCCGCCTGGACCAGGCCGTCGAGGCCGCGTACGCCGCCGGGCACCGGATCTTCGTCGAGGTCAGCGCCCACCCGGTGCTCACCGGCGCGATCGCCGACACCGTCGACGCGGCCACCGTCGGCACCCTGCGCCGCGACGCGGGCGGCACCGACCAGGTCGAGCGAGCCCTGGCCGAGGCCTGGGTACGCGGCGCGCCGGTCGACTGGAGCACCGTCATCCCGGCCACCCGGGTCGTCGACCTGCCCACCTACCCGTTCCAGCACCAGCGCTACTGGCCCACCGGTGGCGGGGCGACGGCCGCAACCGACCCGGTCGACAGTCAGTTCTGGCAGGCCGTCGAGGACGGCGACCTGACCCCGCTGGGCATCACCGGCGACGGCGGGGACCTGCTGCCCGCGCTGGCCACCTGGCGGCGTACCCGCCGGGAGAGGGGCACCACCGACACCTGGCGCTACACCGTCGGCTGGACCCCGATCCCGGACGCCGGCACCCCGCCCCGGCTCGACGGCACCTGGCTGCTCGTCGTACCCGACACCACCGACCAGCACCGGATCGCCACCGACTGCGCCGCCGCCCTGCGTGACCACGGCGCCGAGGTCCTGGAGATCGCACCGGCCACCACCGAGCGCAGCGAGCTGGCCGGGCTCCTGAACCGGCTCTCCGACATCGACATCCCGATCGCCGGTGTCCTGTCGTTGCTCGCGCTCGACCAACGTCCGGATCGAGAGAACCCGCAGATCACCACCGGGACGACCGCCACGCTGACGCTGCTGCAGACGCTCGGCGACATCGGTTCCCCGGCGAAACTGTGGTGCGTCACCCGTGGGGCGGTTGCCGTCGCCCCCGGCGAGGACGTGCCGCACCCGGCCCAGGCGATGCTCTGGGGCCTTGGACCCGTACTCGAGGCCGAGGACCCGCAGCGCTTCGGCGGGCTGATCGATCTGCCCGACACCCTCGACCCGGTGGCCGGAACCCGGCTCGCCGTCACCCTGCGCGGCGAGCCGGGTTCGACCGGCGATAACCAGGTGGCGATCCGGTCCGCCGGCGCGGTCGCCCGCCGCCTGCGGCCGGCCCCGCCCACCGTCGCGACGCCGACGACCGGCTGGTCGCCCACCGGCGCCACACTGGTCACCGGCGGCACCGGCACGATCGGCGCACACGTGGCGCGCTGGCTGGCCGGACGGGGCGCCGAGCACCTGGTGCTCACCAGTCGTCGCGGTCCGGACGCTCCCGGTGCCGGTGAGCTGCGTACCGAGTTGGAACAGCTCGGCGCACGGGTGACCATCGCCGCCTGCGACGTCGCCGACCGCGACGCCCTGCGCGCGCTGGTCGACGGCATCGACGACCTGACCGCCGTGTTCCACCTCGCCGGTACCCGCGACTCCGGCCTGCTGACCGGGCTCACCGGTGACCGTCTGGCCGCCGTCGCCGCCGGCCGGGCAACCGGCGCCCGCCACCTGCACGAGCTGACCCGCGATCACGACCTGACCGCGTTCGTGCTGTTCTCGGCGCTCGCGGGGACGCTCGGCAGCACCGGGCAGGGCGCGTACGCCGCCACGAACGCGTACCTGGACGCCCTGGCCGCCCGGCGCGTCGCCGCGGGTCTGCCCGCCACCTCGATCGCCTGGGGCGACTGGGCGGGCAGCGAGGCCGCCGGCGATCCCGCGATCACCCCGTTGCCCACCTCGTCCGCCCTGACCGCGCTGGGGCAGGCCCTCGACCACGGCGACACCCGGATCGTGCTGGCCGACATCGGCTGGGACCGCTTCGCCGAGCAGCACCCGGCCGGCCCGCCACGTCTGGTTACCGACCTGCCCGCGGTACGCGCCGCGCTGGCCGCCGGCACCGGCGACCCGTCGACCGCGCCGTGGCTGCGTCGCATCGACGGGCTCGACCCGGCCGAACGGGACGCCGTCCTGCTCGACCTGGTCCGTGCCCAGGCGGCAGCGGTGCTCGGCCACCCGGACAGCACCGCCGTCGAGCCGGACCGGGCGTTCAAGGAACTCGGCTTCGACTCGCTGACGGCGGTGCAGCTCCGCAACCAGATCAGCGTCGCGACCGGGGTGAAACTGCCGGCGACCCTGGCCTTCGACCACCCCACCGCCCGGGCCCTCACCACCCACCTGGTCGGCCGGATCGTCGGTGACTCGGACACCGAGCTGCCGCTGCTGGCCGAGGTGGACCGCCTCGCCGGTCTGATCTCCGGACGAACCCTCGACAAGGGCGCGCGGGCCCAGCTCACCGCCCGACTGCAGGCACTCCTGGCCGACGTGCACGGCACCACCGAACACACCGGCGACACCGTCACCGAGAAGCTCCAGTCGGCCAGCGCCGACGAGATCTTCGACTTCATCGACACGCAACTCTCGGTGTCCTGACACCGAGCGCTGCGCGCATCCGGAGGGGTTGGCAAGCGATGCTGACTGAAGACAAGCTCCTCGACTACCTGAAGCGGGTCACCGCCGACCTGCACCAGACGCGGCAACGGCTGCGCGAGGTCGAGGCGGGCGAGCAGGAGCCGATCGCCATCATCGGCATGGGCTGCCGCTTCCCCGGCGACGTCCGTACCCCCGAGGACCTGTGGCAACTGCTGCTCGACGGCCGCGACGCGATGGCCGAGTTCCCGGACGACCGGGGCTGGGACCTGGACGCCCTGTTCGGCGACGGCACCGGCGCGGCGGGCACCTCCGATGCCCGCCAGGCCGGCTTCGTCTACGACGCGGCCGACTTCGACGCCGCCTTCTTCGGCATCTCGCCACGCGAGGCCACCGCGATGGACCCGCAGCAGCGGATGCTGTTGGAGGTCACCTGGGAGGCCCTGGAGCAGGCCGGGATCGACCCGGTCACGCTCAAGGGCAGCCAGACCGGTGTCTTCGCCGGCACCGCCGGCCAGGACTACGGCACGCTGCTGCTGGGTGCATCCGTTGGGCTGGAGGGGCACCTGCTCACCGGCAACGCGGCGGCCGTCGTGTCCGGCCGGATCTCCTACTGTCTGGGGCTGGAGGGCCCCGCGGTCACCGTCGACACCGCGTGCTCCTCGTCGCTGGTGGCGTTGCACCTCGCCGCTCAGGCCCTGCGCCAGCAGGAATGCGGGCTCGCGCTGGCCGGCGGCGCCACGGTGATGGCCACCCCGGGCGCGTTCCTCGAATTCTCCCGGCAGGGCGGTCTGTCCGGCGACGGGCGGTGCAAGGCGTTCGCCGCCGCGGCCGACGGCACCGGCTGGGCGGAGGGCGCCGGTGTGCTGGTCCTGGAACGGCTCAGCGACGCGCAGCGCAACGGTCACCCGATCCTCGCCGTGATCCGCGGCTCGGCGGTCAACCAGGACGGCGCGTCCAACGGGCTCAGCGCCCCGAACGGCCCGGCGCAGCAGCGCGTCATCCAACGGGCGCTGGCCAACGCCGGCCTCACCCCGAGCCAGATCGACACGGTCGAGGCGCACGGCACCGGCACCGGCCTCGGCGACCCGATCGAGGCGCAGGCGCTCATCGCCACGTACGGGCAGGACCGCGACCCGCAGCGCCCCCTGTGGCTCGGCTCGATCAAGTCCAACCTCGGCCACACCCAGGCCGCCGCGGGCGTCGCCGGGATCATCAAGATGGTCCTCGCGATGCGCGCCGGCGTCCTGCCGCAGACACTGCACGTGGACGAGCCGACCCCGCAGGTCGACTGGTCCGAGGGCGCCGTCGAACTGCTCACCAGCCGGCAGCCGTGGCCACGGACCGACGAGCCGCGCCGCTCGGCGGTCTCCTCGTTCGGGGTCAGCGGCACCAACGTGCACGTGGTCCTCGAACAGGCCCCGGAGGGCGCCGACGACACCGCACCGGCGGCCAGCACCGCGCCGGACGGACCGTGGCTGCTGTCCGGGCGTACCGAGCGGGCGTTGCGGGCGCAGGCGGCGAAACTGCTCGCCCGGGTGGCCGGCGACGACCGGATCGACCTGCGCGACGTGGCGTACGCCCTGACGGCCGACCGCAGCACGTTCGACCACCGGGCCGTGATCCTGCCCGGTGACCGCGCCGACCTGGTGCACCGGCTCGCGGCGCTGGCGGAGGGGCGCCTCGACACCGGAGTGCTCACCGGCCAGCGGCAGCCCGCGCGTACCGCGTTCCTCTTCTCCGGTCAGGGTTCCCAACGCACCGGTATGGGCAGCGACCTCGCCGCCGCGTACCCCGTCTTCGCCGCCGCGTTCGACGAGGTCTGCGACGCGCTCCAGCCGCACCTGGAGCAGCCGCTGCGCCGGGTGATCGCGGAGAACCCGGACGGCCTGTTGGACCAGACCGCGTACACCCAGGCCGGTCTGTTCGCCGTCGAGGTGGCGTTGTACCGGCTGGTCGAGTCCTGGGGCATCGTGCCCGACCACCTGATCGGCCACTCGATCGGCGAGCTGGCCGCCGCGCACGTCGCCGGTGTGCTGTCCCTCGCGGACGCGGCGACACTGGTCGCCGCGCGCGGCACCCTGATGCAGGCGTTGCCCGCCGGCGGGGTGATGGTCGCGGTGCGGGCCACCGAGGCCGAGGTGCTGCCCCTGCTGACCGACGGCGTCTCGATCGCGGCGGTCAACGGCCCGCGCTCGGTCGTGCTCTCCGGCGACCAGCAGGCCGTCGAGGCGGTCGCCGCGACCGTCGGCAGGGCCAAGCGGCTCACCGTCAGCCACGCCTTCCACTCGGCGCTGATGGAGCCGATGCTCGACGACTTCCGCCGGGTCGCGGAGAGCGTCACCTACCACGAGCCGCAGATCCCGATCGTCTCCAACGTCACCGGCCGGCTCGACGAGCGACTGGACGCCGCCTACTGGGTGCGCCACGTCCGCGACGCGGTCCGCTTCGCCGACGGCATCGCCGCCCTGGTCGACGCCGGCGTCACCACACTGGTGGAGATCGGCCCCGGCGGTGTCCTGACCGCCCTGGCCGACGAGTGCCTGACCGGCGGTCAGGTGGTCGTCGCCGCGTTGCGCAAGGACCGTCCCGAGCCGGTGGCGCTGCTCACCGCACTCGGCGGCCTGCACGTGCACGGCGTGTCAGTCGACTGGCGTGCCGTGCTCCCCGCCGGACGGCCGGTCCACCTGCCCACGTACGCCTTCCAGCACGAGCGGTACTGGCCGGACACCTCCCGCCGGTGGACCGGCGACCTGACCAACGTGGGCGTCCGCCCGGCGGGGCACCCGCTGCTCGGCGCGGCCGTCGCGCTCGCCGACGGCGCAGGCTTCCTCTACACCGGCCGGCTCAGCCTGGAGCAGCACTCCTGGCTCGCCGACCACGCCGTGCAGGGCACCGTGCTGGTGCCCGGCACCGGCTTCGTGGAGCTGGCGCTGCGCGCCGGCGAACAGGTCGGCACCGGCCACCTGCGCGAACTAACCCTCCAGGCGCCACTGGTGCTGCCCGAGCGCGGCGACACCGAACTGCAGGTGTCGGTCGGCCCGGCCGAGGACGACGGCTCCCGCGCCGTCACCATCCACTCCCGAGCTGTCGACTCCACCGACCCGGACAAGCCGTGGACCTGCCACGCCGTCGGCGTGGTCCAGGCCGTCGAGGCGTCCACCACCGACTGGCGGGACTTCACCACCTGGCCGCCGGCCGACGGCCGCCCCGCCGACCTCACCGGCTTCTACGACCGGCTCGCCGCGCAGGGCTTCACCTACGGGCCCGCGTTCCAGGCACTCCAGCGCGCCTGGGTGGCCGGCGAGTACGCGTACGCCGAGGTGCGCATCCCGGACGGCAGCGGCACCGACCCGGCCGACTTCGGCCTGCACCCGGCGCTGCTCGACGCGGCCATGCACGCCACCGGCCTGCTGCCGGCCCGGACCACCGAGCAGGGCAACCGGCTGCCGTTCGCCTGGAACGACGTCGCGCTGCACGCGGCCGGCGCCACCGACCTGCGGGTCCGCGTCCGGATCGCGGAGAACGCCGACGTGAGCGTCGCCGTCGCGGACACCACCGGCGCACCGGTCGCCGAGGTGCGGATGCTCACGCTGCGTCCCATCTCCGCCGATCAGCTCGCCACCCCCGACGACACGCTCTTCCACGTCGACTGGCCGGCCGTCACGACCACCGCCGGCGACCCCGGCCGGATCGCGATCCTCGGCAACGACCTGCCCGAACTCGCCGACATCTCCGCCGACCGTTACCCGGACCTCGCGGCCCTCGGGGTCGCCCTGGCCGGTGGCGCGGACCGTCCGGACCTGGTCCTGGTCGGCTGCTCCGGAGCGGACTCCGATCCCCGGTCCACCCACGCCACCACAGTCGCCGCGCTGGTCACCGCGCAGCACTGGCTGGACGACGGCGCGTTCGACGGGGCGCGGCTGGTGGTGGTCACCCGTCAGGCGATCGCCGCCGGCCCGGACGAGGACGTGACCGACCTGTCCGCCGCCCCGGTCTGGGGCCTGATCCGCTCCGCCCAGTCGGAGAACCCGGAGCGGTTCGTCCTGGCCGACCTCGACGGACACCCGGCGAGCGCGGGCCGGCTGATCGAGGCGGTCACCACCGGTGAACCGCAGGTCGCCGTCCGGCGCGGCACGGTACGGGTGCCCCGGCTGGCCCGGCTCGCCCCGCCCCGGGAGCCGAACCCCCCGCTCGACCCGGACGGCACCGTCCTGATCACCGGCGCCACCGGCACCCTGGGCGGTCTGCTGGCCCGGCACCTGGTCACCCGGCACGGTGTCCGGCACCTGCTGCTCACCAGCCGCCGGGGCAGCGCCGCCGAGGGCAGCGCCGAACTCTGCGCCGAACTGACCACACTGGGCGCCGCGGTGACACTGGCAGCCTGCGACACCGCCGACCGCGCCGCGGTCGCCGCGCTGCTCGCCTCCGTGCCCGCCGAGCACCCGCTGACCGCCGTGGTGCACGCCGCCGGGGTCTCCGACGACGGCGTGGTCAGCGCGCTCACCCCGGGCCGCGTCGGCGCGGTGCTGCGACCCAAGGTCGACGCCGCCCACCACCTGCACGACCTGACCCGGGACGCGAACCTCAGCGCGTTCGTCCTGTTCTCCTCTCTCGCCGCGACCCTCGGCGGTGGCGGTCAGGGCAACTACGCGGCGGCGAACGCCTACCTGGACGCGCTCGCCCAGCACCGACGGGCGGCCGGGCTGCCCGGCGTGTCCCTCGTCTGGGGCCTCTGGGACGCCCGCAGCGGCATGTCGGAGCACCTCGACGACACCCACTTCTCCCGCATCGCGCGCGGCGGCATCGTCTCCATGCCGTCCGCCGACGCGCTCGCGCTCTTCGACCGGGCGATCGCCGCGCCGGTGCCGGTGGTCGCGCCGGCCCGGCTGGACTTCGCCACCCTGCGGGCGCAGAGCGCCCAGGGCGGCGTACCGGCGCTGCTGCGCGGGCTGGTCCGGGTGCCGGGAGGCAAGCCGGGTGCCAAGACCCGCGCCGGCAACGCGTTCCTCACCCACCTCGCCGCCCTCGCCGAGGCGGACCGGGAGCGGGCACTGCTCGATCTCGTACGCGGACAGGCAGCCGCCGTCCTCGGCCACCCCGGGCCGGCGGCCGTCCCGCCGCAGCAGCCCCTCTCCGAACTCGGCGTCGACTCGCTCACCGCCGTGGAGATCCGCAACCAGTTGGGCGGTGCCACCGGGCTGCGCCTGCCGGCCACCCTCATCTTCGACTACCCGACCCCGCAGGCCCTCGCCGGATACCTGCACGAACAGCTCGGCGGCATCGAGGCACCGACGGCGGCGAGCACCGAGGCCGCGCCGGTCGCCGCCGACGAGCCGATCGCCATCGTCGGCATGGCCTGCCGCTACCCCGGCGGGGTGCGGACGCCGGAGGACCTGTGGCAGCTGGTCGACCTGGGCACCGACGGCATCACCGGCGTGCCGGAGGACCGGGGCTGGGACATCGCCGGCCTCTACGACCCGGAGGCCGACCGACCGGGCGGCTTCTACGTGCGTGAGGGCGGCTTCCTCGACGGCGCCACCGACTTCGACGCCGCGTTCTTCGGGATCAGCCCCCGCGAGGCGGTCGCCATGGACCCGCAGCAGCGGGTGCTCCTCGAGGTGTCCTGGGAGGCGATCGAGCGGGCCGGTATCGACCCGGTGTCGCTGCGCGGCAGCCGGACCGGTGTGTTCGCCGGCACCAGCGGCCAGGACTACGGCGGCGTCCTCGGCCGTGACCCGTCCAGTGTCGGCGGCTTCGGCCTGACCAGCACCACCGCCAGCGTCATCTCCGGGCGGGTGTCGTACGCGCTCGGCCTGGAAGGGCCGTCTCTGTCGGTGGACACCGCCTGCTCGTCGTCGCTCGTCGCCCTGCACCTCGCGGCCCAGGCGCTGCGGCAGGGGGAGTGCTCCCTCGCGCTGGTCGGTGGCGTGATGGTGATGGCGACCCCGGCCGCGTTCGTCGCGTTCAGCCAGCAGCGCGGATTGGCACCGGACGGACGGTGCAAGTCGTTCGCCGGGTCCGCCGACGGGATCGGCTGGGCCGAGGGCGCCGGTGTCCTGGTGGTGGAGCGGCTATCCGACGCACGGCGCAACGGCCACCACGTCCTGGCCGTGGTCCGCGGCAGCGCGATCAACCAGGACGGCGCCTCCAACGGCCTGACCGCCCCGAACGGCCCGTCGCAGCAACGCGTCATCCGCGCGGCACTCGCCAACGCGGGCCTGGGCAGCGCCGACGTCGACGTGGTCGAGGCACACGGCACCGGCACGGTGCTCGGCGACCCGATCGAGGCGCAGGCGCTGCTGGCCACCTACGGTCAGGGTCGCCCGGCGGACCGGCCGCTGCGACTCGGCTCGATCAAGTCGAACATCGGGCACGCGCAGGCCGCCGCCGGTGTCGCCGGGATCATCAAGATGGTCGCGGCGATCCGCCACGAGACGATGCCCCGCACCCTGCACGTGGACGAGCCCACACCCGAGGTGGACTGGTCGGCCGGTGCGGTCGAGCTGCTCACCGACGCCCGGCCCTGGGAGGCGTACGGGCGGCCACGGCGGGCCGGCGTCTCGTCCTTCGGGGTCTCCGGCACCAACGCCCACGTGATCATCGAGGAGGCGCCGGCCGCGCCGGCCGACGAGTCGACAGTGGTGTCGCCGGACGTGCCGTGGGTGCTGTCCGGGCGTACCGCCAAGGCCGTCGCCGACCAGGCCCGCCGACTCGCCGACCTGGAGTCGGAGCCGGCCGCTGTCGCCCACTCGCTGCTGAGCCGATCCGAGTTCGCGCAGCGAGCTGTGGCGCTCGGCCCGGACCACCGGGCCGGTCTGGCCGCGCTGGCCGACGGGATGCCGTCGAGCGCCGTCGTCTCCGGTGTGGCCCGTTCGTCGGGCGTGGTGTTCGTGTTCCCCGGTCAGGGTTCCCAGTGGGTCGGCATGGCGGCCCGGTTGTTGGAGTCCGAGCCGGTGTTCGCGGCCCGCGTCGCGGAGTGTGCGGCGGCTCTGGCGCCGTTCGTGGACTGGAACCTCCTTGACGTGCTGCGTTCCGACGACCTGTTGGAGCGGGTGGATGTGGTGCAGCCGGTGTTGTGGGCGGTGCACGTCGCGTTGGCGGAGGTGTGGAAGGCCAAGGGCGTCACCCCTGACGCGGTGATCGGTCATTCGCAGGGTGAGATCGCGGCGGCCTGTGTCGCCGGGGTGTTGTCGCTCAGCGACGCGGCGAAGGTCGTCGCCCTGCGCAGTCAAGCCCTGTTGGCGATTGCCGGCAGCGGCGGGATGGTGTCGGTCAGCGCCGGTCTGGACGTGGTCACCCCGTTGTTGACCGAGGGGGTCAGCGTCGCCGTGGTCAACGGTCCGACCAGTGTCGTGGTGGCCGGTGCGGATCTGGAGCCGTTCCTGGCCGCTGCCGAGGCGGCGGGGGTGCGGGCCAGGCGGGTGAAGGTTGACTACGCGTCGCACTGCGCGCTGGTCGAGCCGGTGGAGGCGGAGTTGGCCCGTCTGCTCGACGGGGTGGGACCGCAGCCGGGGTCGGTGCCGGTGTTCTCCACTGTGGAGGACGGCGGGGCTATGGACGCCGGGTACTGGTATCGCAACCTGCGGCAGCCGGTGCGTCTGGATCTGGCGGTGCAGGCTGCTTATACCGCCGGGCACCGGATCTTCGTTGAGGTCAGCGCCCACCCGGTGCTGACCGGGGCGATCACCGACAGCGTCGACGTCCCCGCCATCGGCACGCTACGTCGAGGTGAGGGCGGCACCGGTCAGATCGTGCGGGCCCTGGCCGAGGCGTGGGTGCAGGGCGCACCCGTCGACTGGACCACAGTCATCCCGGCCACCCGGACCGTCGACCTGCCCACCTACCCCTTCCAACACCAGCGGTTCTGGGTCGACGAGGTCAACCTCCCGATCAGCGCCGACATCGCCACCGCCGGCCTCAACCCGGCGAGCCACCCGATGCTCGGCGCCGCCATCCCCCTGCTCGACTCCGACGCTGTCCTCTTCACCGGCCTGCTCTCCGTCGAGGCCCACCCCTGGCTCGGCGAACACAAGGTGATGGGCGCCAACGTCATGCCCGGCACCGCCTTCGTCGAACTCGCCCTGCACGTCGCGGGTCAGACCGGATGCCGGCGGCTGGAAGAACTGACACTGCTCACCCCGCTGATCGTCCCCGAACGCGGCGCCCGCCAACTCCAGCTCTGGGTGGGCCCGCCGGACGGCAACGGCCGGCGCGCCATCAACGTCCGCTCCCGCTCCGACGAGGGCGAAACCGGCGACCCGTTGGACGCCACCGGCTGGATCCACCACGCCACCGGCGCGATCAGCACCGCCGCCGACCCGACCGGGCCGGCCGACCTCACCACCTGGCCGCCACCCGGCGCCCGACCGGTCGACCTCTCCGAGTTCTACGAGGCCGTCAGCCGGACCGCGTTCGACTACGGGCCGATGTTCCAGGGCCTGCGCGCCGCCTGGGTCACCGAGGACGACGTCTACGCCGAGCTGTCCCTGCCCGAGTCGGGCCGGGCCGCCGCAGGCGCGTACGGCATGCACCCGGCCCTGCTCGACGCCGGCCTGCAGGCCATGTCGCTGAACACCTTCCTGACCCGGATGGGCGACGGCGAACCGGCCGAGCGCAGCCGCCTCCCGTTCGTGTGGAGCGGCATCTCCCTGCACACCACCGGCTCCTCCAGCTTCCGGATCCGACTCAAGCCGGCCGGCGCCGTCGGCGTCTCGTTCACCGTCGCCGACAGCACCGGCGCCCCGGTCGCCGAGATCGACTCGCTGATCATGCGGCCGGTGTCGGCGGACCGGCTGGCCAGCGCCCGCGGCGGCGACCACGAGTCGCTGTACCGGCTGGACTGGACGCCGGTGCTGCCCGGCACTGCGCCGGCCACCGCTGTCGTCGGCGTCGACCCGTACCAGCTCACCCGCGTCGCCGGCACCGGATACCCGGACCTGGCCGCGCTGGCGGACGCCCCGGCCGTACCCGAGATGGTCTTCGTGACGCTCGACGCGGATCCGCAGGCGGCGGCCGAGCCTGGCACCGGCGCGCGACGCAGCACCACAGTCGCGCTCGACCTGGTGCAGCGCTGGCTCGCCGAACCCGCGTTCGGGGCGTCGCGACTGGTCGTCGTCACCCGGGGTGCGGTCGCGGCGAACACCGGCGACCCGGCCGACGACCTCGCCGCAGCCGCCGCGTGGGGCCTGATCCGCACTGCGCAGGCGGAGAACCCGGACCGCTTCGTCCTCCTCGACCTCGACGACGATCCCACCTCGCTGACCGTGGCCGTCCCGGCCGTCGCCTCCGGTGAGCCGCAGGTGGTCGTCCGTGCCGGTCGGCCGCTCGCACCGCGCCTCGCACCGGTCCCGGTGGCCCCGGAACCGCGCACCGACATCGCCGGTGGCGACCCGGACGGCACCGTTCTGATCACCGGTGGCACCGGCACCCTCGGCGGGCTGCTCGCCCGACACCTGGTCACCGAGCACGGGGCCCGGCGGCTGGTGCTGACCGGACGTCGCGGGCGCTCCGCCGACGGGGTGGAGGCCCTGGTCACCGACCTGACCGAGCTCGGCGCCCAGGTCGTCGTGGAGGCCTGCGACGCCACCGACCGGGACGCGCTCGCGGCGGTCCTCGAGCGGATACCCGCCGACCAACCACTGACCGTGGTGCACGCGGCCGGCGCCTTGGACGACGGCGTCATCACCGCGCTGACCCCGGACCGCATCGACGCCGTGCTGGCACCGAAGACCGACGCCGCGTGGAACCTGCACCTGCTGACCAGGGACCGCAAGGTCGCCCGGTTCGTGCTGTTCTCCTCGGCGGCCGGCGTCCTCGGCGGCGCGGGCCAGGGCAACTACGCGGCGGCCAACGCCTTCCTCGACGAGCTGGCCCGGCACCGGCGGGCGCTCGGCCTGCCCGCCGAGTCGCTGGCCTGGGGCCTGTGGGAGCAGGCCAGCGGTATGACCGGGCACCTGGACGGCGCCGACCTGCGCCGGGTGGCACGCGGCGGCGTCCGCCGACTGCCGACCGCCCGTGCGCTCGCCCTGTTCGACACGGCAGGCGTACTCGACGAACCGCTGCTGGTGCCGGCGGACCTGGACCTGGCCGGGCTGCGCAACCAGCCGGTGGAGACCGTGCCGGCGCTGCTGCGCGGTCTGGTCCGAGGCGCGGCCCGGCCGGTCACCGAAGCGGCCGGCGGCCCGTCGGTCGTGGGCCTCGCCCAGCGGCTCGCCGGTCTCGCCGACGAGGACGCCGACGCCCTGGTCCTCCAGGTGGTACGCGCCAACGTCGCGGCCGTCCTCGGCTACCCGGGCCCCGACGACGTGGACCCGACCCTGCCGTTCAAGGAACTCGGCTTCGACTCCCTGACCGCCGTCGAGCTGCGCAACCGGCTCAACGTCGCGACCGGCCTGCGGCTGCGCGCCACCCTCGTCTTCGACTACCCGAACGCCCACTCGCTCGCCGCGTACTTGCGGGCGCAGGTGGTGCCGGACGAGGCCGGGGCGGCCGAGCCGCTGCTGGCCGAGCTGAGTCGGATCGAAGCCGCCGTGGCCACGTTGCCCGGCGACGGTTCGGTACGCGAGCAGGTGACCAACCGCCTGCGTGACCTGCTGGCCGGGCTGGAGCCCACCGGCGCCGCGGACGTGACGCAGGACCTCGAGTCGGCCACCGACGACGAGATGTTCGAGTTCATCACCCGAGAGTTCGGAGTGTCGTGATGGCAGACGACGAGAAGCTTCGCCATTTCCTCAAGAAGGTCACCACCACCCTTCAGGAGACCAAACAGCAGTTGCACGAGGCCGAGAACCGGGACCGGGAACCGATCGCGATCGTCTCGATGAGCTGTCGGTTCCCCGGAGGCGTACGCGGGCCGGAGGACCTCTGGCAGATGCTCGTCGGCGAGCGCGACGCGCTCGGCCCCCTGCCCGCGGACCGGGGCTGGGACCTGGAGTCGCTCTACAGCCCGGACGCTGACGCACCCGGCCAGAGCTACGTGCGGGAGGGCTCGTTCCTGGACGACGCCGCGGACTTCGACGCCGCGTTCTTCGGGATCAGCCCGCACGAGGCGCTCGCCATGGACCCGCAGCAACGGCTGCTGCTGGAGGCGTCCTGGGAGGCGATCGAACGGGCCGGCGTCAACCCGCAGACCCTGCGCGGCAGCCAGACCGGCGTGTTCGTCGGCATCACCCAGCAGAACTACGGCACCGCGCTGCACGAGGCCCCCGAGGGCGTCGACATGTACCTCGGCACCGGCACCACCACCAGCGTCGCGTCCGGCCGGATCGCGTACAGCCTGGGCTTCGGCGGCCCGGCCGTCACCGTGGACACGGCCTGCTCGTCGTCGCTCGTCGCGATGCACTGGGCCGTGCAGTCACTGCGGTCTCGGGAGTGCGACCTGGCCCTGGTCGGCGGCGTCACGATCATGGCCGCGCCGGGCGCGTTCATCCTGTTCAGCAGGCAGAAGGGGCTGGCCGCGGACGGACGGTGCAAGCCGTTCGCCGAGGCCGCCGACGGCACCGCCTGGGGAGAGGGCGTCGGCATCATCATGGCCGAGCGGCTCTCCGACGCGCAGCGCAACGGCCACCCGATCCTGGCGATCGTGCGCGGCAGCGCGACCAACCAGGACGGCGCCTCCAACGGCCTCACCGCCCCCAACGGGCCGGCCCAGGAACGGGTCATCAGGGCCGCGCTCGCCAACGCGCGACTCACCCCGGACCAGGTCGACACCGTCGAGTCGCACGGCACCGGCACCACCCTCGGCGATCCCATCGAGGCGCAGGCGCTGCTGGAGACGTACGGCCGGGGTCGACCGGCGGAGAACCCCCTCTGGATCACCTCGGTCAAGTCGAACATCGGGCACACCCAGTCGGCGGCCGGCATCGCCGGGCTGATCAAGGCGGTCCTCTCCATCCAGCACGGGATCCTGCCGAAGACACTCAACGTCGACGCGCCTACCTCACACGTCGACTGGTCGACGGGTGCCGCGCAGGTCCTCACCGAGACGATCCCGTGGCCGGAGACCGGGCACCCGCGCCGGGCCGGGGTGTCGTCCTTCGGCGTCTCCGGCACCAACGGGCACATCATCCTGGAGCAGCCGCCCACCGGGGCTCCCGTCGACACCACCGACCCGACCGACGGTCCGGTCGCCGCCTGGCCGATCTCGGCGCGTACCGAGGCCGGTCTCGTCGCGCAGGCCCGCCGTCTGCACGACCACCTGACCCGGCACCCCTCGCTCACGCCGTCGGACGTCGGCCACTCCCTGTGGACGACCCGGGCCACCTTCGACCACCGTGCCGTGGTCGTCGGCACCGACCGGGACGAGATGCTGACCAGCCTCGCCGAGTTCCCCGACGGCAGCGCACCCCGCGCCGACCGGCAACTCGCCGGCAGACCGCTCTTCGTCTTCCCCGGCCAGGGCTCACAGTGGCTCGGCATGGCGACCGAGATGCTCGACTCCGAGCCGGTCTTCGCCGCCCGGATCGCCGAGTGCGCCGCCGCCCTCGACCCGTACGTCGACTGGTCGCTGCTGGACGTGCTGCGCTCCACCGACCCGACCGCGCTGGACCGCGTCGACGTGGTGCAGCCCGCGCTCTGGGCGGTGATGGTCTCGCTCGCCGAAACCTGGATTTCCCGTGGCGTACGACCCGGCGCTGTCATCGGCCACTCACAGGGCGAGATCGCCGCCGCCTGTGTGGCCGGCGCGCTGTCGCTGACCGACGCCGCCAAGGTGGTCGCCCTGCGCAGCCGCGCCCTGCTCGCCCTGTCCGGCACCGGCGGCATGGTGTCGGTGAACGCCCCGCTCGCCACCGTCGAACCGCTGCTCACCGACGGGATCGCCGTCGCGGCCGTGAACGGCCCGTCCAGTGTGGTCGTGGCGGGCGCCGACGTCGCGGCCTTCCTGACCGCCGCCCAGACGGCCGGAGTCCGCGCCCGGCAGGTGCAGGTGGACTACGCCTCGCACTGCGCCCAGGTGGAACCGATCGAGGCCGAGCTGGCCCGACTCCTGGACGGGATCACGCCGACCACCGGCACCGTGCCGATCATCTCCACGGTCACCGGCGCGCCGATCGACGGCACCGCGATGAACGCCGCCTACTGGTACGACAACCTGCGCAACCCGGTCCGCCTCGACCTGGCCGTGCACACCGCCCTGGACGCCGGTCACGCCCTGATCGTCGAGATCAGCCCGCACCCGGTGCTCATCGCCGGGCTCACCGGCCTCGCCGAGGACGCCGGCGGCGACGCCGTGGTCCTGGGCACGCTGCGGCGCGGCGACGGCGGGCTCCGGCGGTTCACCCACTCGCTGGCCTCCGCCTACGTGCACGGTGCCGCGGTGGACTTCGCGACGGTCCACCCGCAGGGGCGTACCGTGCCGTTGCCGACCTTCGCGTTCCAGGGCCGGCCGTACTGGCTGGGCGGCCAGCGGCCCCCGACTCCCGCCGTCGTGGCCCCGAGCACTGACGACGCTCTTTTCTGGAACGCCGTCGAGCGGCAGGACGCGGACGTGCTCGCCGCGACCATCGGCGTCGACTCGGCGGCGGTGGGAGACCTGCTCCCGGCCCTGTCGTCGTGGCGGCAGCAGCGGCAGACCGGCTCGAAGCTGGACAGCTGGCGCTACCGCGACGAGTGGGTACGCGTCCCCGACCAACCGGCGCGTCTCACCGGCACCTGGCTGGTCGCCGTACCGGCCGGGATCGACTCGCCGCTGCCGGCCGAGGTCAGCTCGGCGCTGCGAGGCGGCGGCGCACGGGTCGTGCCGGTGGAGGTCGACCCGTTCGACGTCCACCGCACCGCATTGGCCGCCCAGCTCACCCTGGCCCTCGACGCGGCGGACTGTGACCGTCCGGACGGTGTGCTGTCCCTGCTCGCCCTGGACGAGCGGGTCCTGGCCCGCTACCGCTCCACCCCGCGCGGTTTCGCCGCCACCGTCGTCCTGGTGCAGGCCCTCGGTGACCTCGGTATCGGCGCGCCACTGTGGTGCGCGTCGCGGGGCGCGATCGGCACCGGACCGGGCGACCCCCTGGTCAACCCGGCCCAGGCGCTGCTCTGGGGCTTCGGCCGGGTGGCCGCCCTGGAACACCCGGAACGTTGGGGCGGGCTGGTGGACCTACCGGCGACGCTCGACGAGCGCGGCGCCAACCTGCTCTGCGCCCTGCTCTCCGGCGCGACCGGCGAGGACCAGGCCGCGATCCGCGCGCCCGGCCTCCTCGGCCGGCGGCTGATGCGCGCCCCGGTCGGCGACCGCAGCCCCGCTCGCCGCTGGCAGCCGCGCGGCACCACTCTCGTCCTGGGCGGCACCGGCGGTCTCGGTTCCCAGCTGGCCCGATGGCTGGCCGCGCACGGCGCCGAGCACCTGCTGCTGGTCAGCCGACGCGGCCCGGACGCACCGGGCGCCGAGGCGTTGCGCGACGACCTCACCGCGCTCGGCGCGACGGTCACGGTGGCCGCCTGCGACGCCGCCGACCGTAGCGCCCTGGCCGCGCTGATCGACGCGATCCCCGCCGAGACGCCGCTGACCGCTGTGGTGCACAGCGCCGCCGTCCTCGACGACTGCGTGATCGACGCCCTGGAGACCCACCGCGTCGACGGCGTCCTGCGCGCCAAGGTGGACTCCGCCCGCCACCTGCACGAGCTGACCCGGGACCTGGACCTGGACGCGTTCATCACGTTCTCCTCGTTCGCCGGCACGGTGGCCAGCTCCGGCGTCGGCAACTACGCCCCCGCGAACGCCTACCTGGACGCCCTGGTGCAGCACCGCCGCTCGCTCGGCCTGCCGGGCACCGCGATCGCCTGGGGCGCCTGGGGTGGCGGCGGCATGGCCGACGGTGACTTCGGTGAACTGCTGACCCGGCACGGCGTCGCCGAGATGGCACCCGAGCTGGCGATCACCACGCTGCGCCAGGCGGTGGAGCACGACGAACCGTTCCTCACCGTCGCCGACATCAGGTGGGAGCGGTTCTTCGTCGCGGTCACCGCGACCCGGCCCAGCCCTCTGGTCAGCGCGATCCCGGAGGCACAGCAGGTGCTCGCGGCGATCGCCCGCGACGGCGACGGGGCCGGCGAGAGCGCCGCCGCGCGCCTCGCGGGCCTGCCGCCGGCGGAGCGGGCCAAGGCCCTGCTCGACACGGTACGGGCGCAGGTGGCCACGGTGCTCGGCTACGCCTCCGCCGACGAGGTGCCACCGAAGAAGGCCTTCCAGGAGCTGGGGTTCGACTCGGTGACCGCCGTGGAACTGCGCAACCGCCTGGGTGCCGCCACCGGGCTGCGGCTGCCCGTCACCCTCGTCTTCGACTATCCGAACCCGACCACGCTCGCCGCCTTCCTGGACAGCCTGTGCGGCGGGACGGGGGACACCTCCGCGCTGGACGACCTGGACCGCCTGGAGGCGGCCCTGGACAGCCTCGAACCGGACGACGTCACGTACGTCCGGCTGATGACCCGCATGCAGGCGCTCGTCGCGGACTGGAAGCACGGGCGCGCCGAGCCGGTGGAGACCGCGGGCGAAGCCCTGGCCGACGCCACCGACGAGGAGATGTTCGACCTCCTCGGCAAGAAGTTCGGCATCGCCTGACCCGCACGCTCACAAGGGGAGACCTACCGATGGCCAACGAAGAGCGGTTGCGCTACTTCCTCAAGCGGGTCACCGCCGACCTGGAAACCGCCCAGGAGCGTATCCGGCACCTGGAGGTACGCGCCGACGAGCCGATCGCGATCATCGGCGTGGGCTGCCGGTTCCCCGGTGGCGTGGACTCCCCGGAGTCGCTGTGGAACCTGGTCGCCGGCAACGGGGACGGCATCACGCCGTTCCCGTCCGACAGGGGCTGGGACACCGAGGCGCTGTTCGACCCCGACCCAGACAACCCCGGGACGTCGTACGCCGCCGAGGGCGGGTTCCTGAGCGGGGCGGGCGACTTCGACGCCGGCTTCTTCGGGATCAGCCCCCGCGAGGCCCTCGCGATGGACCCGGCGCAGCGACTCCTGCTGGAGGTGTCCTGGGAGGCGATCGAGCGGGCCGGCATCGACCCGGCGTCGCTGTCCGGGTCGCGAACCGGTGTGTTCGCGGGCACCAACGGCTCGGACTACTCGGCCATCCTGATGGGCGCGTCCGAAGGGCTGGAGGGCTACCTGGCCACCGGCAACGCGGGCGCCGTCATCTCCGGGCGGGTGTCGTACTCGCTGGGTCTGGAAGGGCCGGCGGTCACCGTCGACACCGCGTGCTCGTCGTCGCTGGTCGCCCTGCACCTGGCGGCGCAGGCGCTGCGGGCCGGTGAGTGCTCACTCGCGCTGGCCGGCGGTGTCACGGTGATGGCCACCCCGTCGCTGTTCGTCGGCTTCTCCCGCCAGCGTGGCCTGGCGGCCGACGGCCGGTGCAAGGCGTTCGCGGGTGCCGCCGACGGCACCGGCTTCGCCGAGGGCGCCGGGGTGCTGCTGGTGGAGCGGCTCTCCGACGCGGTCCGCAACGGTCACCGGGTGCTCGCCGTGGTGCGCGGCAGCGCTGTCAACCAGGACGGCGCGTCGAACGGGTTGACCGCCCCGAACGGGCCGTCGCAGCAGCGGGTGATCCAGGCCGCGCTGGTCGACGCCCGACTGTCGGCGGCGGACGTCGACGCGGTCGAGGCGCACGGCACCGGCACCACCCTGGGCGACCCGATCGAGGCGCAGGCGGTCCTGGCGACCTACGGCCAGGACCGGCCCGCCGGTCAGCCGCTGTGGTTGGGGTCGGTGAAGTCGAACATCGGGCACACCCAGGCCGCGGCGGGTGTCGCCGGCATCATCAAGGTGGTCGAGGCGCTGCGTCATGAGACGTTGCCGCGCACGCTGCACGTGGACGAGCCGACACCGCAGGTGGACTGGTCGGCCGGTGCGGTGGAGCTGCTCATCGACCCGAGGCCGTGGCCGGCGGGGGAGCGCCCGCGTCGGGCGGGGGTGTCGTCGTTCGGGGTGTCCGGCACCAACGCGCACGTGATCATCGAGGAGGCGCCGGCCGCGCCCGTGGACGAGCCGGTCGTGACGGAACCGGACGTGCCGTGGCTGTTGTCGGCTGCGGCGCCGGAGGCGCTGCGCGGGCAGGCCGAGCGGCTGTCGCGGGTCACGGCGGCTCCGGGGGCGGTGGCGTACTCGCTGCTGTCGACCCGATCGGTGCTGAGCCACCGGGCGGTCGTGCTCGGCCCGGATCACGGTGCCGGCCTGTCCGCCCTCCGGGACGGCCTGCCGTCGGGTGCTGTGGTGTCCGGTTCGGCCCACCCCGACGCGGGTGTGGTGTTCGTGTTCCCCGGTCAGGGTTCGCAGTGGGTGGGGATGGCGGTGGGTCTGCTGGATGCCGAGCCGGTGTTCGCGGCCCGGATCGCAGAGTGTGCGGCGGCTCTGGCCCCGTTCGTGGACTGGAATCTCCTGGACGTGCTGCGCTCGGACGATCCGTTGGATCGGGTGGATGTGGTGCAGCCGGTGTTGTGGGCGGTGCACGTCGCGTTGGCCGAGGTGTGGAAGGCCAAGGGCGTCACCCCTGACGCGGTGATCGGTCACTCGCAGGGTGAGATCGCTGCCGCGTGTGTGGCCGGGGTCCTGTCGCTCAGTGACGCCGCGAAGGTCGTCGCGTTACGCAGCAGGGCTCTGTTGGCCCTGTCCGGCACCGGCGGCATGGTGTCGGTCAGCGCCGGCCTGGACGTGGTCACACCCCTGTTGACCGACGGGGTCAGTGTCGCGGTGGTCAACGGCCCGACGAGTGTCGTGGTGGCCGGCGCGGACCTGGATGCGTTCCTGGCTGCCGCGGAGGCGGCGGGGGTGCGGGCCAGGCGGGTGAAGGTGGACTACGCGTCACACTGCCCGCTGGTCGAGCCGGTGGAGGCGGAGTTGGCCCGTCTGCTCGACGGGGTGCAGCCCCTGCCCGGCACGGTGCCGGTGTTCTCCACTGTCGAGGACGGCGGTGTCATGGACGCCGCCTACTGGTATCGCAACCTGCGCCAACCGGTGCGCCTCGACCTGGCTGTCGAGGCGGCCCACGCGGCGGGGCATCGGATCTTCGTCGAGGTCAGCGCGCACCCGGTGCTCACCGGCGCGATCGAGGCCACCACCGTTGGCACGTTGCGCCGTGACGAAGGCGGCCCGCAGCGGTTCGTGCGGTCGCTGGCCGAGGCGTGGGTGCAGGGCGCACCCGTCGACTGGACCACAGTCATCCCGGCCACCCGGCCCGTCGACCTGCCGACGTACCCCTTCCAACACCAGCGCTACTGGCCCACCCCCGGCGGTGCGACGAGCCTGGCCGACCCGGTGGACAGCGAGTTCTGGCGGGCCGTCGAGAACGGCGACCTCACCCCGCTGGGCATCACCGGCGACGGCACCGAGCTGCTGCCCGCACTGACCGCCTGGCGTCGCCGCACACGTCAGCACCACATCCTCGACGACTGGCGGTACCGGATCACCTGGCAGAGCCGGACCACACCGGCCGAGAGCACCCACACCGGCACCTGGCTGGTCCTTCGCCCCACCGGCGAACAGTGGTCGGACGCCGTCGAGGAAGCCCTCCGGCAGGCCGGTGCCCGGACCGTACCGGTGACCATCGACCAAGGCCCGATCGAACGGACCACCGTCGCCGACGCGGTCGCCACCGCCGTCGCCGGAACGCCTGTCGACGGCGTGTTGTCCCTGCTCGCGCTGCCCCTCGCCGAGTCGACCGCCGCCGACGCCGTGCACGACACGTCCACGGTCCTGCACGGGCTAGCGGACGCGGGCGTCACCGCTCCACTCTGGCTCGCCACCCGCTCCGGTGTCCGGGTCGGTCGCTCCGACGCCGCCCCGGCACCCACACCGGCGGCGCTCTGGGGCTTCGGCCGGGTCGTCGCCCTCGAGGAGCCGCACCGCTGGGGTGGCCTGGTCGACCTGCCCGCGCAGCCCGACCCCCGCTCGGCCGCCCGGCTCGTCGCGGCCCTCACCGCCGGCGACGACGAGGACCAGTTCGCCGTCCGCGCCTCGGGCCTCTACACCCGCCGGCTGACCCGCGCCCCACAGAGCGGCGCACCCCGCTGGTCGCCGTCGGGCACGGCGCTGGTCACCGGTGGCACCGGCGCGATCGGCGCGCACACGGCTCGCTGGCTGGCCCGCAACGGCGTCGAGCATCTGGTGCTCGTCAGCCGCCGTGGCCCGGACGCCCCGGGCGCCGACGACCTGCGCGCCGAACTGGAGCAGACCGGCGTACGAGTGACGATCACCGCCTGCGACATCGCCGACCGGGACGCCCTGCGCACAGTGATCGACGGCCTGGACGACCTGACCTCCGTCTTCCACACGGCCGCCGTCCTGGACGACGGCACCCTCGGCAGCCTCGACCGCGACCGGATCGACCGGGTCCTGGCCCCGAAGGCCGTCGCCGCCCACCACCTGCACGACCTCACCCGGGACCGGGACCTGACCGCGTTCGTGCTGTTCTCGTCGTTCGCCGGCACCCTCGGCAACGCGGGACAGGGCGCGTACGCCGCCGCCAACGCGTACCTCGACGCCCTCGCCGAGCAGCGGGTCGCCGACGGCCTACCGGCGACCTCGATCGCCTGGGGCCGTTGGGGCGACGGCGGCCTCGCCGAGGAGGCCGTGCGTCGGGAGCGGCTCAGCCGAGGCGGCCTGGGCGCGATGGACCCGGAGTTGGCTCTCACCGGTCTCGCCCAGGCGGTCGGCGGCGGTGAGCCGGTCCTGGCGCTGACCGACGTCGACTGGGAGCGGTTCGCGCCCGGCTTCACCGCGGTACGCCCCAACCCGACCCTCGCCACCATCCCGGAAGCCGCCGCGACCACCGCTGTCGACCCGTCCGGCGACCTGACCCGGCGGCTGCGGTCGATGACCGCCCGGGACCGCGCGACCGCGCTCGTCGACCTGGTCCGCGGGCACGCCGCCGCGGTCCTCGGCCACCCCGACGCGGATGGCGTGGAACCGGAGCGTGCCTTCCGTGACCTCGGCTTCGACTCGCTCACCGCTGTCGAGCTGCGCAACGCGCTCGCCGCCGCCACCGGTCTGCGGCTACCCGCCACCCTGATCTTCGACCACCCGAGCGCGCTCGCCCTCGGCGGCCACCTCAGCGACCTGCTCGGGGCCGACGGGGACACCGAGCCCGCTGTCGACCAGCGCTTCTCCGTCGGCGGTGCCGACCAGGACGATCCGATCGTCGTGGTGGGCATGTCGTGCCGCTTCCCCGGCGGCGCCGACAACCCCGACCAGTTGTGGCAGCTCGTGCGTGACGAGGTGGACGCCATCTCCACGTTCCCCGCCGACCGTGGCTGGGACGTCGACGGCGTCTACGACGCCGACCCGGACAACTCCGGCACCAGCTACGTCCGCGAGGGTGGCTTCCTCTACGGGGCCGCCGCGTTCGACCCGGAGTTCTTCGGCATCTCGCCGCGCGAGGCCCTGGCCATGGACCCGCAGCAGCGGCTCCTGCTGGAAACCGCCTGGGAGGCGTTCGAGCACGCCGGCATCGACCCGTCGACCGCCCGCGGCGAGCAGGTCGGCGTCTTCGTCGGCTCCAACGGCCAGGACTACGGCGCGCTGCTCTACGGCTCCACCGAGGGCGTCGAGGGGCACACCATGACCGGCAACGCCGGCAGCGTCGCCTCCGGCCGGATCTCCTACGCCCTCGGCCTGGAGGGCCCGGCCGTCACCATCGACACCGCCTGCTCGTCGTCGCTCGTCGCGCTGCACCTCGCCGCCCAGTCGCTGCGCCGGGGCGAGTGCCGGCAGGCGCTGGCCGGCGGTGTCACGGTGATGGCCACCCCGGGCCGCTTCGTCGAGTTCAGCCGCCAGCGCGGGCTCGCCGCCGACGGTCGCTGCAAGGCGTTCGCCGACGACGCCGACGGCACCGGCTGGGGCGAGGGCGCGGGCATGCTGCTGCTCGAGCGCCGATCCGCGGCGCTGGCCGCCGGCCACCAGATCCTCGCCACGGTACGCGGCAGCGCGATCAACCAGGACGGCGCGTCGAACGGGCTGACCGCCCCCAACGGGCCCGCCCAGCAGCGGGTCATCCGGGCCGCCCTCACCGACGCCGGCCTGCGACCCTCCGACGTGGACCTCGTCGAGGCGCACGGCACCGGCACCCGACTCGGTGACCCGATCGAGGCCCAGGCGTTGCTCGCCACCTACGGGCAGCACCGACCCGCGGACCGCCCCCTGCGGCTGGGCTCGATCAAGTCGAACATCGGCCACACCCAGGCCGCCGCCGGTGTCGCCGGGGTGATCAAGGTGATCCAGGCGATGCGGTACGGGGTGCTGCCCCGGACGCTGCACGTGGACCAGCCGAGCGCCGAGGTGGACTGGGAGTCCGGTGCGGTCGCGCTGCTCGACAGGTCCCTGCCGTGGGAGGGCGGCGGACCACGCCGGGCCGCCGTGTCGTCGTTCGGCATCAGCGGGACGAACGCCCACGTCGTGTTGGAGGGTGACCCGATCCCGGCAGCCCCGGACCCCGCCACGAACCCGCAACGGCCGTCCGTCTGGCTGCTCAGCTCGCGTACCGAGGAGGGGCTGCGGGACCAGGCCGAGCGGCTGCTCGGCCACCTGGACGAGCACCCGGGGCTGAACCCCTACGACGTCGGCTTCTCCCTCGCCACCACCCGTACCCCGCATCGGCACCGGGCCGCGGTGTTCGGCCGTGCCGAGCTGGCGGCGACGGCCGCCGGGTCACCGGCCCCGATCAGGGGGTCCGTGGTGCGGGGCCGGACCGCGTTCGTGTTCTCCGGCCAGGGCTCACAGCGGCCGGGGATGGGCCTGGAACTGGCCGCCACCTACCCGGTCTTCGCCGACGCGTTCGACGCGGCCTGCGCCGAGTTGGACCTGCATCTGGACCGACCGCTGCGGTCGGTGATCGCCGACGGCGACGAACTGGACCAGACGGTCTACACCCAGGCCGCGTTGTTCGCGGTCGAGGTCGCGCTGTACCGCCTGGTGGGCGCCACGCCCGACTACCTGGTGGGCCACTCGATCGGCGAGATCGCCGCCGCCCACGTCGCCGGCGTGTTGACCCTGGCCGACGCCGCGAAGCTGGTCACCGCACGCGGTCGGCTGATGCAGGCGTTGCCCGCCGGCGGGGTCATGGTCGCGGTGCGGGCCACCGAGTCCGAGGTGGTGCCGCTGCTGGTCGACGGGGTTTCCGTCGCTGCCGTCAACGGCCCCCGCTCGGTGGTGCTGTCCGGTGCCTCCGACGCGGTGGCAACCGTCGCCGCGCACTTCGCGAAGTCCAAGCGGTTGACGGTCAGCCACGCGTTCCACTCGGTGCTGATGGAGCCGATGCTGGCGGAGTTCGCGTCGATCGCCGCGACGTTGACGTACGCGCCGCCGCGGATTCCGATCATCTCCAACGTGACCGGGCAGGTCGCCGAGACACCGGACGCGGCCTACTGGGTGCGGCACGTGCGGGAGGCGGTCCGGTTCGCCGACGGCATCACCACCCTGGAAGGTCTGGGTGTCGCCACCTTCGTGGAGATCGGCCCGGACGGGGTGCTCTCCGCGATGGGCGCGGACTGTGTCACCGACGCGGTGTTCGTACCGCTGCAACGATCCGACCGCGACCAACCGACCGCCCTGCGCGCCGGGCTCGCCCAGATCCACGTCCGCGGCGTCGCTGTGGACTGGGTCGCCGTGCACCCCGGGGCGCGGCGGGTGGAGCTGCCCACGTACGCCTTCCAGCGGCAGCACTACTGGCCCGGGTCGGTCTCCTGGGCCCTGCCGGCCGCCGCGTCCGACGACGCGGACCTGTGGGACCGCATCGAGCGCGCGGACCTCGCCGGCATCGGCGCCGAACTCGCCCTGCCAACCGACGCCACTCTGCAGGCGGTCGTCCAGGCGCTCTCCGTCTGGCGTCGACAGGCCCGGCGGAGTTCGACGATCGACGGGTGGCGGTACGGCGTCCGCTGGCGGCCCCTGTCCTCCACCGGGACGCCCACGCTGACCGGCACCTGGCTGCTGGTCAGCACTCCTGACCATCCCACCGCCGAACTCGCCGCCGTGCTGCGCAAGCACGGCGCGGCGACCGGAACCGTCACGCTGACGCCGGCGGACCTGACCCGCGCCGGCACCGCCGCGCGGATCGGCGCGGCCCTGGACGAGTACGGCCCGGTGCACGGCATCGTGTCAGTGCTCGCCCTCGACGAGGCCCCGCACCCCACGCACCCGATCCTCACCACTGGGGTCGCCGGCACTGTGACACTGGTCCAGGCCCTCGACCAGCTCGGGGCGAACGCTCCGGTGTGGAGCGTGACCCGTGGGGCCGTCGCGATCGGCGGCTCGGAGCGGGTCGCCGCGCCCGCCCAGGCGCAGGTCTGGGGCCTCGGCCGGGTCGCCGCACTGGAGCAGCCGCGACTGTGGGCAGGTCTGGTCGACCTGCCGCCCCAGCTCGACGACCGTGCCGGCGCGCGGCTCTGCGCCGTGCTGGCCGGCGCCGGTGCCGGCGGCGGTGAGGACCAGGTGGCGATCCGCGCCTCGGCGATCTTCGGCCGCCGCCTGGTCCGCCACCCTCGTGGCACCACACCGGGCCCGCAGTGGCGTCCGCACGGCACGGTCCTGATCACCGGTGGCACCGGTGCGCTGGGCGGACGGGTCGCCCGCCTGCTCGCCGAGCGGGGAGCCGAGCACCTGCTCCTGCTCAGCCGCCGGGGCGCCGACGCACCCGGCGTAGCCGACCTGACCGGCGAGCTGACCGCTCTCGGTGCCCGGGTGACCGTCGAGGCCTGTGACGTCGCCGACCGGGCCGCGCTGGCCGGCGTGCTCGACCGCATCCCCACCGACCTGCCGCTGACCGCCGTGGTGCACGCCGCCGGCATCGGCACCCCCGGATCGCTGCGGGACACCGACCTGGACGAGTTCGCCGGCGTGGTCCGCGCGAAGATCGCGGGCGCGGTGCACCTGGACGCGCTGCTCGGGGAGCGACAGCTCGACGCGTTCGTGCTCTTCTCCTCCATCGCCGGGATCTGGGGCAGCGGCGGGCAGGGCGCCTACGCGGCAGCCAACGCGTACCTCGACGCCCTCGCCGAGGCCAGGCGTGGCCGTGGCCTCGCCGGCACCGCCGTGGCCTGGGGGCCGTGGGGCGACGGTGGCATGGCCGAGGGCCCGGCCCAGGAGCAGTTGCGCCGCCGCGGCCTGCCCGTGATGAACCCGGAGTCGGCGATCGACGCGCTGGCCGCCGCCATCGACGACCGCGAGGTGGCGCTCGCCGTCGCCGACGTCGACTGGGCCCGGTTCGCGCTGCCGTTCCAGGCGGTCCGCTCCGGCCGGCTGCTCGACGAGATCGACGAGGCGCGGGCCGCGCTCACCGCCGGTACGCCGGGGGCCGAGAACGACGCCGACGCCGACGCCCTGCGCCGCAGTCTGACCGGGCTGCCGGCAGCCGAGCGGGAGCGGGTCGTGCTCGACCTGATCCGCAAGAACGCCGCCACCGTGCTGGGGCACACCGCGCCCGGCGGTGTCGACGTCGACCGTGGATTCCTGGAACTGGGCTTCGACTCGCTGACCGGCGTGGAGCTGCGCAACGCGCTCTCCGCCGAGCTCGGCCTGCCGTTGCCGGCGACCCTGATCTTCGACTACCCGTCACCGCTGGTCCTGGCCGAGCACGTCCTCGACCAGTTGGCCGGCCCGGAGGCGGCGGGGGACCCGGAGGAGCAGCAGGTCCGTGAGGTCCTGTCCCGGATCCCGGTGGAGCGGCTGCGCGCGGCCGGCCTGCTGGACACCCTGCTCGGCCTGGCACAGACCGGGCCGGAGGCGCCGGACGCGCCGCCGGCCACCGACGACGACGGTGAGGACCTGGCGGAGCTCGACGTGAGCGAGCTGGTCCGCCTCGCCCTCGACGGCACCGAGAGCTGACGGGGAGTAGACGATGGCCACGAGTTACGACGAGGTGGTGGCGGCGCTGCGTGCGGCGCTCGCCGACAACAAGCGGCTCAAGCAACGCGCCGCAACCCCGGCGGCCCCGCCCGCACCCGAACCGATCGCGATCGTCTCGACGGGCTGCCGGCTGCCCGGTGGGGTGCGGGGGCCCGATCAGCTCTGGGACCTGGTGGCCGAGGGCCGGGACGCGATCGGTGAGTTCCCGTCCGATCGCGGTTGGGACCTGACCGCGCTGTCCGAGCTGAGTACCGCGGGCTCCGGCGCCTTCCTCTACGACGCCGGTGACTTCGACCCCGGTTTCTTCGGTATCTCGCCGCGCGAGGCGATCGCCATGGACCCGCAGCAGCGGCTGCTCCTGGAGATCGCCTGGGAGACCTTCGAGCGGGCCGGGATCGACCGGACCGCCGCCCGGGGCAGCCGTACCGGGGTCTTCGCCGGCACCAACAACCAGGACTACACGGGTGTGCTGGTCGCCGCCCTGGCGCAGGGCTTCGGCGGGCACCTCGGCACCGGCAACTCGGCGAGTGTGGTCTCCGGGCGGATCTCGTACACGTTCGGCCTGGAAGGGCCGGCGCTCACCGTGGACACCGCCTGCTCGTCCTCACTCGTCGCGGTCCACCTGGCCGCCCAGTCCCTACGCGACGGCGAGTGCGACCTGGCGCTGGCCGGTGGCGTCGCGGTGATGGCCACCCCGTCGGTGTTCGTCGAGTTCTCCAAGCAGGGTGGGCTCGCCGCCAACGGCCGCTGCAAGTCGTTCGCCGCCGCCGCCGACGGCACCGGCTGGGGCGAGGGCGCCGCGATGATCCTACTGGAACGGCTGTCCGACGCCCGCCGCAACGGTCACCCCGTGCTCGCCGTGCTGCGCGGCAGCGCGGTCAACCAGGACGGCGCGTCCAGTGGCCTGACCGCCCCGAACGGCCCCGCCCAACAGCGGGTGATCCGGGCCGCGCTGGCCAACGCCCGGCTCACGGTGGCCGACATCGACGTCGTCGAGGCGCACGGCACCGGCACCCGACTCGGGGACCCGATCGAGGCGCAGGCGCTGCTGGCCACCTACGGTCAGGACCGCCCCGCCGACCGGCCGCTGTGGCTCGGCTCGATCAAGTCGAACATCGGCCACACCCAGGCCGCCGCCGGCGTCACCGGCATCATCAAGATGGTCGAGGCGATGCGGCGCGCCGTGCTCCCGCCCACCCTGCACGTCGACCGGCCCACCCCGCAGGTGGACTGGTCCGCGGGGGCCGTCGAACTGCTCACCTCGTCGCGCCCGTGGCCCGCCGACGGTCGGCCGCGCCGCGCCGCGGTCTCCTCGTTCGGGGTCAGCGGCACCAACGCCCACGTGATCCTCGAACAAGCCGAGGAGACCGAGGGCCGGCTCGCCACCTCGGGAACCCGTGCCACCCACGGTGTCCTGGCCTGGCCGGTGTCGGCCCGCGAGCCCGCCGGACTCCGCGCCCAGGCGGCGCAGCTGCTCGCGTACCTGCGGGAGCACCCCGCTCTGGACCCGGCCGACGTGGCCGGGTCGCTCGCGGTCACCCGCTCGCACTTCGAGTACCGGGCGGTCGCCGTCGGCACCGAGACGGACACGTTGACCGCGGCGCTGACCCGGATCGCCGACGGGACCGACCCGGGTGACCTGGCGACGGCCCGACCGCAGGTGGCCTTCGTCTTCTCCGGGCCGGGCGCACAACGGGTCGGCATGGGCCGGGACCTGTACGCCACCTTCCCGGTGTTCGCCGAGGCATTCGACGCCGCCTGCGCCGAACTCGACGTGCACCTGGACCGGTCGATCCGGGAGGTCGTCCTCCACGACGAGGCCGCCCTGGACCGCACCGGGTACGCCCAGGCGGCGCTGTTCGCCGTCGAGGTCGCGCTGTACCGCCTGGTCACCTCGTTCGGAGTGGTCCCGGACCAGCTCATCGGACACTCCACCGGCGAGGTAGCGGCGGCACACGCGGCCGGAGTGCTGTCGCTGCCCGACGCGGCCGCGCTCGTCGCGGCACGAGGACGGCTCATCCAGGCACTCCCGGCCGGCGGCGTGATGGTCGCGGTCCGGGCCACCGAGGCGGAGGTCCGGGACGCGCTCGCCGGATTCGAGGCGGTGGCGTCCGTCGCCGCCGTCAACGGACCGAAGTCGGTGGTGGTGTCCGGCGCGGCGGAGGCGGTCGAGCAGGTGGTCGCGCGGTTCGGCAAGACCCGGACGCTGGACGTGGAGCACGCCCTGCACTCACCACTGATGGCACCGATGACCGCGGACTTCGCCCGGGCCGTCCGAGGGCTGACCCATGCCCCCGCCCGCGTTCCGGTCGTCTCCACGGTGACCGGCGGCGTCGCGGAGTTCGACTCCGACTACTGGGTGGACCAGGTCCGTGCCACCGTGCGCTTCGCGGACGGCATCCGGACCCTGCACGAGCGGGGCGTCACCGCCTACCTGGAGATCGGCCCGGACGCGGTGCTCACCCCGCTGGGCGCCGACTGCGTCGACGGCGCCGACCGGGACACCGCCCCGCTGTTCGTCGCCGCGCAGCGCCGTGCCGGAGACGACGTGGAAGCCCTGGTCACGGCCCTCGCCCGGCTGCACTGCCGGGGCGTACGACCGGACTGGGCGGCGCTGCTGCCCGGCACCGCGCGCGTCGACCTGCCCACCTACCCGTACCAGCGGCAGCACTACTGGCCGGCGCTGGAACCGGTCACCATGCCGACCGCAGCCGCCCCCGCCGAGCCGCCCCAGGCCGCGTCGGCAGCGCCGGTCCTGTCCCGGGACTCCACGTTCGAGGAGGTCCGCGACCTCATCCGGCGGGAGACCGCCGAGGTCCTCGGCTACCCCGGCATCGAGTCCATCCGGCCCGGCCGGGACTTCCTCGAACTCGGCGTCGACTCGGTGATCGGGCAGGAGATCCGCCTGCGGCTCAACGCCGCCGCCGGCCTGAACATGCCTCCCGGCCTGCTCTTCACCTACCAGGACCCGGACCGGCTGGCCCGGCACCTGATGGCGGAGATGGCCGGGACGACGCCGGCCACGCCGGCACCCACCCTGGACGCGCTGTTCCGGCAGGCGCGGCAGAACGACGACCTGCACGAGTACACGACACTGCTGATGCGGCTGGCCGGGTACCGGCCGACGTTCACCGCCGACGACGTGGACGCCGGGCGGGTGGCCGTACCCCCGCTGGCACGCCTGGCCGAGGAGGGCGACGGCCCGCGGATCATCGCGTGTTGCACGACCTCGCTGATGGCCGGTCCGCAGGAGTACGCCCGACTGGCCGGCGCTCTGCGCGGCCGGTACCGGATCTCCGCGCTGGTCAATCCCGGTTACCAGGCCGACGAGCCGGCCCCCGCCGACCTGGCCGCCGCGCTGCGCCTACAGGTGCGGGCGATCCGCGAGGACGCCGGCGTCGAGCCGTTCATCCTGCTGGGACACTCGGCCGGCGGTCTGGTCGCCAACGCCCTCACCGCCGAGTTGGAGGCCGCTGGCGTCACGCCGGCCGCCGTGGTGCTGCTCGACACCTACCCGCCGGCCGACGCGGTTCTCGGCCAGTGGATCCCCGAACTGCTCAACGGGCTGGAGATGGACGACGCCGGGGTGCCCGACGAGCGGTACCTCGCCTGGGCGTCGTACATCCGCCACTACGGCGACTTCGAGCCGTTGCCCAGCACCGCACCCACCCTGCTGGTCCGCGCCGGGGAGCCCCTCGGCACGGTGCCGGAGGACCGCGACTGGCGGCCGTCCTGGCAGCACCCGCACACGGTGGCGGACGCCACCGGAAACCACTTCACGATGCTCGGCGACCAGGTCGGTCGCACCGCCCAGACGGTGCACGACTGGCTGACCACGACCCTGTGAGACGGAGACCCCGATGACAATCACCACTGTCACTGCCACTGCCACTGTCGACACCAGCCTCTGGCTGCGCCGGTTCCACCCGAAGCCGGACGCGCCGGTGCGTCTGGTCTGCCTGCCGCACGCCGGCGGTTCGGCCAGTTACTATCACCCGGTCTCGCGCGCCCTGACCGGCGTCGAGGTGCTCGCGGTGCAGTATCCCGGCCGGCAGGACCGTCGCGCCGAGCCGTGCATCGACACCGTTCACGGCCTGGCCACCCGGGTCGCGGAGCAGGTCGCCACCCTCGCCGACCGCCCGATCGCCCTGTTCGGTCACAGCATGGGAGCCTCGGTCGCCTTCGAGGTGGCCCGGCTCCTGGAGGAGGACGGCATCGTCCTGAAGCACCTCTTTGCCTCCGGGCGGCGCGCGCCGTCACGTCACCGTGACGAGCACATCCACCAGTTGGGTGACAACGGCCTGATCGCGGAGATGCGCCGGCTCAACGGCACCGAGGGCAAACTGCTCGACGACGACGAGCTGATCCGGATGATCATCGGGGCGATCCGCAACGACTACAAGGCCGCGGAGACCTATGTGTACCGGCCCGGTCCGCTGTTGTCCTGCCCGATCACCGTCCTGACCGGCGATTCCGACCCGAAGGTGACGGTGGACGAGGCCGACTCCTGGCGGACGCACACCACCGGCCCCTACGCCATGAAAGTTTATAGGGGTGGTCACTTCTACCTGAACAACCACCAGACGGACATACTGGAGACCATTGTGGATCGCCTGACGTCAGGCTGACGGCGACGCCGGCCTGACCAGTCCGAGACTTCCGGAGGTACCAGTGACAACCCCGACACCCACGCCGGCTCTGCGGCTCATCGGGCTGTCCAAGGCATTCGGTGACAAGCGCGCCGTCGATCACGTCGACTTGGAGGTTCCGGGCGGCTCGTTCTTCGGGCTGGTCGGTCCCAACGGGGCCGGCAAGACCACATCGCTGTCCATGGCCGTCGGGCTGCTGCGCCCGGACAGCGGTCGCGCCGAGATCTTCGGTGTCGACGTCTGGGCCGACCCGGTCCGCGCCAAGGAGCTGATCGGCGTCCTGCCCGACAGCCTCGGCATGCCGGAACGGCTCACCGGCCGGGAGGTGCTCACCTACCTGGGTCTGCTGCGGGGCATGGAACCCGAGGCGGTCGCCAAGCGCAGCCAGGAGCTGCTGGAGGTCCTCGAACTCGACCGGGCCGACAGCACCCTGGTCCTCGAATACTCGACCGGTATGCGAAAGAAGATCGGTCTGGCCACGGCGCTGCTGCACGCACCGAAGCTGCTGGTCCTCGACGAGCCCCTGGAGGCCGTCGACCCCGTCTCGGCGGCGACGATCAAGGTGATCCTCCAGCGGTTCGTCGCCGCCGGCGGCTCGGTGGTGTTCTCCAGTCACGTCATGCCGGTCGTCGAACAGCTCTGCGACCACGTCGCGGTCGTCACCGGCGGCCGGGTGGTCGCCTCCGGCCCACTCGACGAGGTACGCGGCGGCAGCACCCTGGAGAACCGGTTCGTCGACCTGGTCGGCGGCCAGCCGGTGAGCGCGGGGGAGCTGTCATGGTTGGCATCCTGATCCGGATGAAGCTGGCCGTCCTGCGGCACTCGATGACCGGGCAGCGCGCCGCCGACATGATCGGTGGCGGCGTGCTGGGCCTGGTCCTCGCCGGAGGCACGATCTGGCTAGCCCTGCACGACTGGCCGGTCGACGGCCTACCCCTCGACCTGGTCGGCGCGGCGTTCGCCATCTGGACGATCGGTTGGCTGTTCGGCCCGGTGCTGTTCGGTGGCGGCGACGAGACGCTGCGCCCGGAGCACCTGGCGCTGCTGCCGATCCCACCACGCCGGCTCGCCTTCGGCCTGCTCGCCGTCGCGTTCGTCGGCGTCGCGCCGGTGGTCAGCCTGGTGGCCTTCACCGCGCTGATCGTCGTGGCCCTTCCGGTGGGCGGCGCCGCCGCCCTGATCGCGGTGCCGGTGGTGTTCCTCCAACTGCTGTTCGTGGTGCTCGCCTCCCGGTTCGTCACCGCAGCGCTCAGCACGCTGATGCGCGCCAAGATCGGCGCGGTGCTGGCCGCCGTCATCAGCGGCGGCATCCTGGCGCTCACGCACACCGGCTGGGTGCTCAAACCCACCATCCAGTACGCCCTCACCGCCGGCTTCCCGGACAACCTGGCGGCCTGGGTGCGCCGGTTGCCGTCCGGCTGGGGCATCGTCGCGGTGGAGGCCGCCGGCCGTGGCGACTGGCTGCTGGCCGCCGCCGTGCCGGCCGGGTTCGCCGTGCTCAGCGTGCTGGCCATGCTCGGCTGGTCCGCGCTGCTGGTCCGCCGGCTCAGCCACCGCAGCGCCAGCGGCCGACCGGCGCGCGGTCGCACCGCAGCCCAGAAGATCCGGGGTGGCGGCGTACGAGCCGTCGTCGGTCGGGAGTTGCGCACCGCGTCCCGCGACCTGATGCGCTTCCACTACCTGGTCTTCTCGCTGGTCTACGCCCTCGCGTTCTGCCTGCTGCCGCTCCTGGTCGACCTGCCGATCTTCGTGCCGTTCATCGGTGTCGCGTTCGGCATCTGGGCCGCCGCCATCTCCGCCAACCTGTATGGCGAGGACGGCACGGTGATCTGGCAGACGGTGCTCACCCCCGGGGCCGCCCGGAAGGACGTCCGTGGCCGCCAGCTCGCCTGGCTGCTGCTGACCGCCCCGGTGGTCGTGGTCCTCAGTGTCGTGCCCACGCTGCTCAGCGGGCAGACGTGGGCCTGGCCGTGGCTGGCCGCCCTGGTGCCGGCCCTGGTCGGCGGCGGCGCGGGCGTCATCGTGCTGATCTCGGTGCTGCGCCCGGTGCCGATGACCGACCCGCACAAGCGCAGCGGCAACCTCCTGGAGAACGGCACCGACTTCACCCAGGTGCTGCTCATGCTGGTGCTGGTCGCGGCCACCGCGGCCCCCGCCTACCTCACCGTCCGCTACGGCCCCGACTGGGCGGGCGCCGGCGTCGGCCTGGTCACCGGCATCCTGCTGGCCTGGCTGCTCGGCGACCTCGCCGCCAAGCACCTGGAAGCCACCGGCCCCGACCTGCTGGCCACCATGCGGGCCTCCACCTCCCGTAAGAGCAACCTCACCGGCGACGTCGACTGGGATCAGATCACGGCGTCGCTCGGCGGGGTGGATCTCGGCGAGAGCCGCCTCGGCATCGAGAAGGCGTCGCCGGCCCGCCGCGCCGCCGTCTACGTGTGCTTCATCGTCTGCTGGGTGCCGCTGATCGCACAGGGTGTGGTCCCCGCCTTCCTGAAGTACACCGACCCCGACCGGGACTCCTGGTTCGTGGCCCGCCTCGTCCCCGAGGCGCTGCACTGGCCGGTCGTGGGCGTCATGGTCCTGCTCGGCCTGGGGCTCATCGCCGCGGGCTTCCACCAGCTCCGGTTGGCCCGTCGGGAGAGCCGGCAGGCGACCGTGGACCGTGCCGGCCTCGCCGCCGCCCCGGCGGTGACCCGGCACCCCGAGAAGGTCGACGAACTGCACCACTGAGCACGACGACGAGGGCTCGGCCACCGCGGTGGCCGAGCCCTCGTGTGTGCCGGGACGTCACCAGGAGACGGGCAGCTCCTGGACGCCGTAGATCAGCGACTCGGAGCGCAGCGGAACGTCGTCCGCCGCTCCGTGCAGGCGCAGCCCGGGGAAGCGGGTGAGCAGGGCCCGCAGGGCGATCCGGAGCTCCGCGCGGGCGAGCTGCTGGCCGATGCACAGGTGTACGCCGTGACCGAAGGCGAGGTGCTGGTTGCCGGTCCGGGTCACGTCGAAGACCCCCGGGTCGACGAAGCGGGACGGGTCGCGGTTGGCGGCGGACAGCGAGAGGCTGACGCTCTCACCGGTGCGGATGAGCTGACCGCCCACCGGCACGTCCTCGGTCGCGAGGCGCGTCACGCCGAACTGGAACGTCGGCAGGTAGCGGAGCAACTCCTCCACGGCGTCCGGCACCCGGTCCAGGTCGGCGCGTACGACGGCCAGCTGCTCGGGATTGGTGAGCAGCGCGAACACGCCGAGGCTGAGCTGGTTGGCGGTGGTCTCGTGGCCGCCGACGAGCAGCAGCATGGCGATGCTGGTCAGTTCCTCGTCGGTGAGCGGGTCGTCGTCCGAGTCGTGGATCAGGCCGGAGATCAGGGCGCCGTCCGGCTCCTCGTGTTTGGTCGCCACCAGAGCCGCCAGGTACTGCCGCAGGTTCCAGGCCGACATCCCGACCTCCATCGGGGTGGCGTCGGTGCGCAGCATCGCGGCGGTCAACGTCTGGAACTGCTCCCGTTCGGCGTACGGCACGCCGAGCAGCTCGCAGATGACCAGTGAGGGGATGGGCAGGGCGAAGTCCCGGACCAGGTCGGACGGCGGGCCGGCGGCCTCGATCGCGTCGAGGCGATCGGTGACGATCTCGGTGATCCGCGGCTCCAGGGCACGGACCCGGCGCATGGTGAACTGACCCATCAACATCTTGCGGTAACGGGTGTGGTGCGGCGGGTCGACGTGGATGAAGAACGCCGGGTCGGGCGGGAGCTGCTTGGCCTCCTCGGGGATCACCTGGATCGGGTTCGACGCCTTGAGGATGTCCGCGCTGAACCGGGTGTCGGCGAGCACCGCCCGGACGTCCTCGGCCCGCGTCACCAGCCAGCCGACCGACCCGTCCGCCATGATCAGCGGACTGACCGGGTGCTCCTCGGCGCGCTGGAGGAGTTCGTCAGGTGGAGAGAACGGACACGTGCCGCGCTGCCGGGGCAGCGGAGCCGGCTCCCCGGTGCCCGATCCGGCCGGGGCAGGATGTTGCGTCGCACTGGTCATCGTCACCACTCATTTCCGCATGGACATTGTCTCCACGATAGGAAGAACGGGTCTTCGGGAAATGCGCCACGACCCGGATCGGGGGTCGATCCAGGGGGATAGGGGCCGCCCTCCACGTCGGCCCCGGCCCGGGGTGCGCTCGATCCCGTAGGGGTGTCCGGCCTCTGCCGGCCGTCATTACCGTCCGAATCGAACGCGCCATCGGGCCGTGTGGACGAGTGGGGGCCGCGGATCGTCATGAAGAGCGAATCAGCATTCACCGATGGAAATGCGGAATCTGACGGCGTCGCCATTGTCGGTGTCGCGTGCCGACTTCCCGGCGCCAACGATCCCGCCGCGTTCTGGCGCCTGCTGGCGGACGGCCGCGACGCCGTCACCGAGGCGCCGGCCGGACGCTGGGGGAGCGTCGAGGACCGTCCACGCGGCGGCTTCCTGGACCGGGTCGACGGCTTCGACCCCGGCTTCTTCGGCATCGCCCCGCGCGAGGCGGCCACCATGGACCCCCAGCAACGGCTCATGCTGGAGCTCGGCTGGGAAGCCCTGGAGGACGCCGGCATCGTCCCGGACGCTCTCGCCGGCACCCGAGCCGGTGTCTTCGTCGGCGCGATCGGCGACGACTACGCCACGGTGATCCGCCGCCTCGGGGCCGACGGCATCACCCCGTGGACACTCACCGGCACCAACCGGGGCATCATCGCCAACCGGCTGTCGTACGTGCTCGGGCTGCGCGGTCCCAGCCTCACCGTCGACGCGGCACAGGCATCCTCGCTGGTCGCCGTCCACCTGGCTGCGGAGAGCCTGCGCGAGGGCCGCTGCCAGGTCGCCCTGGCCGGCGGGGTCAGCCTCAACCTGGTGCCGGAGAGCACCCTCACCGCCGCCGCGTTCGGTGGTCTGTCGCCGGACGGCCGCTGCTACACGTTCGACGCCCGGGCCAACGGCTACGTGCGCGGCGAGGGCGGCGTGGTCCTCACCCTCAAACTCCTCACCGACGCGCTCGCCGACGGCGACCAGATCTACGGCGTGGTCCGGGGCAGCGCGGTCAACAACGACGGCGGCGGCGACAGCCTCACCACACCCACCAGCGACGGCCAGACCGACGTGCTGCGCGAGGCGTACCGGCAGGCCGCTGTGGACCCGGCGACGGTCCAGTACGTGGAGCTGCACGGCACCGGCACCCGGGTCGGCGACCCGGTGGAGGCCGACGCGCTCGGTACGGTCCTCGGGGTGGCGTCCGGCCGGCATCATCCGCTGCTGGTCGGGTCGGCGAAGACGAACGTCGGGCACCTGGAGGGCGCGGCGGGCGTGGTCGGGCTCCTGAAGACCGTGCTGGCCCTGCACCACCGGGAACTGCCACCGAGCCTCAACTTCGCCACGCCGAACCCCCGCATCCCGTTCGACGAGCTGCGGCTGCGGGTGCGTACGGAGCACGGGGCGTGGCCGGAGTCGGAGCGGCAGCTGGTCGCCGGGGTCAGCTCGTTCGGCATGGGCGGCACGAACTGCCACGTCGTGCTGTCGTCGGCGCCGACCCGGCCACCCGTGACCGACGAGCCGGCGACGAACGAACCCGTGGCGTGGCTGCTGTCCGGGCGTACCCCGGCCGCCGTGCGCGCGCAGGCCGGGCAGTTGCGGGACGCGGTCGCCGCGGACACGCGGCCGGTGGACGTGGCGTACTCCCTCGCCCGGCACCGCAGCGACTTCGACCACCGGGCGGCGGTCGTCGGAGCGGACCTGAGCACCCTGACCGAACGCCTGGCCGCCCTCGCCGCCGACGACTCGCCGGTGCAGCGGGTCGGCGACGGCAAGCTCGCGTTCCTCTTCGCCGGCCAGGGCTCGCAGCGGGTCGGGATGGGCCTCGACCTCGCGGACACCTACCCGGTGTTCGCGGCAGCCTTCGACGCCGCCTGCGCCGACCTCGACGCGCACCTGGACCGTCCGCTGCGCGAGGTCGTCGCGGACGGGTCGGAGCTGGACCGGACCGTGTACACGCAGGCCGCGCTGTTCGCCTTCGAGGTGGCGTTGTTCCGGCTCGTCGAGTCCTTCGGCGTCACGGCGGACTACCTGGTCGGGCACTCCATCGGCGAGATCGCCGCAGCCCACGTCGCCGGGGTGCTGTCCCTGGCCGACGCGGCGAGGCTGGTCACGGCCCGGGGCCGACTGATGCAGGACCTCCCGGCCGGTGGCGTGATGATCGCGGTGCAGGCCGCCGAGGCCGACGTGACACCGCACCTCACCGACGGCGTGGACATCGCGGCGGTCAACGGCCCCAGCGCGGTGGTGCTGTCCGGCACCGTCGACGCGGTAGCCGGGGTCGCGGCGAGGTTCGAGAAGACCCGGCAGCTCCGGGTCAGCCACGCCTTCCACTCGGCGCTGATGGAACCGATGCTCGTGGCCTTCGCCGAGGTCGCCGAGACGCTGACGTACGCGCCGCCGACCATCCCGATCGTCTCCAACGTGACGGGGCGGATCGCCGAAACCCAGGACGCCGCCTACTGGGTGCGGCACGTGCGGGAGGCGGTCCGGTTCGCCGACGGGCTCGCGACACTGGAGAGCGAAGGCGTCACCACGTTCGTCGAGATCGGCCCGGACGGGGTGCTCTGCGCGATGGGCGCCCACTGCGTGTCGACGGGTGCGTTCGTCCCGGCCCAGCGCCCGGACCGCCCGCAGGCGGAGACGGTCGTCGCCGCCCTGGCCCAGCTGCACGGCCGGGGAGTCGCCGTCGACTGGACGCCGTCGCTGGCCGGCGGGGTGCGCGTGCCGCTGCCCACGTACGCGTTCCAGCGCGAGTCCTACTGGGTGTCCGAGACCGCCGACGCGCCCCCGACGCCGACCGCGCGCAGCGCCGCGCGCTCCGAGGACGACCTTCTCGACCTGGTACGAACGCACGCCGCCTCGGTGCTCGGCCACCCGGACCCGTTCACCGTCGACACCACCCACTCCTTCAAGCAGCTCGGCTTCGACTCGCTGACCGCCGTCGAACTCCGCGACCGCCTCAGTTCCGCCCTCGACCTCGCGTTGCCGGCCACCCTGCTCTACGACAGCCCCGACCCGGTCACGCTCGCCCGGTGGCTGCACACCGCCTCGGGCGGCGTCGACCCCTCGACCGTCGGGGAGTCCGCGCAGCCGGGTCGGCCCGACGCCGACGAGCCGATCGCCGTCGTCGCGATGGCCTGCCGCTATCCCGGTGGCATCACCGACCCCGACGAGCTGTGGCACCTGGTGTCCAGCGGCGGTGACGCCATCACCGGCTTCCCCACCGACCGGGGTTGGGACCTGACCGCCCTCTACCACCCGAACCCCGGCCACCCGGGCACCAGCTACACCCGCTCCGGCGGTTTCCTGCACGACGCCGCCGAGTTCGACCCGGGCTTCTTCGGCATCTCCCCGCGCGAGGCGCTGGCCATGGACCCGCAACAGCGACTGCTGTTGCAGGCCTCCTGGGAGGCGGTGGAGCGGGCCGGCATCGTGCCGGGCGCGCTGCGCGGCAGCCGCACGGGGGTCTTCGTGGGCGCCACCTCCCACGAGTACGGCGCACGCCTCGCCGAACCCGCCGACGGCCTCGACGGCTACGTGCTGACGGGCAGCACGATGAGCGTCGCCTCCGGCCGTATCTCGTACGTGCTCGGCCTCGAAGGGCCGGCGCTGACCGTCGACACCGCCTGCTCGTCGTCGCTCGTCGCGCTGCACCTGGCCGCCCAGTCGCTGCGCCGGGGCGAGTGCGAACTGGCCCTGGCCGGCGGTGCGACGGTGATGGCCGGCCCCGGCATGTTCGTCGAGTTCAGCCGCCAGCGCGGCCTGGCCGGCGACGGCCGGTGCAAGGCGTTCGGCGCGACCGCCGACGGCACCGGGTGGGGCGAGGGCGTCGGCGTCCTGGTCCTGGAACGGCTCAGTGACGCGCGGGCGAACGGCCACCACGTCCTCGCCGTGATCCGGGGCAGCGCGATCAATCAAGACGGCGCCTCCAACGGGCTCTCCGCGCCGAGCGGCCCGGCCCAGCAGCGCGTCATCCGGGCCGCCCTCGCCGACGCCGGACTCACACCGGCCGACGTCGACGTGGTCGAGGCACACGGCACCGGCACCACACTGGGCGACCCGATCGAGGCGCAGGCGCTGATCGCGACGTACGGCGTCGACCGACCCGAGGACACCCCGCTGTGGCTGGGCTCGCTGAAGTCCAACATCGGCCACACCCAGGCCGCCGCCGGCGTCGGTGGCGTGATCAAGATGATCCTCGCGATGCGCGCCGAGGTGCTGCCCCGCACCCTGCACGCCGACGAGCCGTCACCGCACGTCGACTGGTCCGCCGGCAGCGTCCGACTGCTCACCGGACCCCGCGACTGGCGGCGGAACGACCACCCCCGCCGGGCCGCCGTCTCCTCCTTCGGCATCAGCGGAACGAACGCCCACCTGGTCCTCGAAGAGGCACCCGACGTCGACTCCCCGGCCCGCCCGGCCGTGCCGGGGACAGTGCCGGTGCTGGTGTCCGCCCGTACGCCGCACGCCCTGCGACGCCAGGCCGCGCGTCTGCGCGACCGCATCGTGGGAGACGACACCCACCTCGCCGACCTGGCGTACACCCTCAACGCCACCCGGACCCGGTTCGAACACCGGGCGGTCGTCCTCGCCTCGACACCGGACGACCTACGCGACGGACTGGCCGCCCTGGCCGAGGACCGGGCGGCGGCGAACGTCGTCACCGCCCACCCGGCCGAGCCCGGCCGGATCGCGTTCGTCTTTCCGGGACAGGGCTCCCAGTGGCTGGGCATGGCCGTCGAGCTGGCCGACGCCGACCCGGTGTTCCGCGAGCACCTGACCGCCTGCGGCGCGGCGCTGCTCCCGTACACCGGCTGGGATCTTCTCGCCGTGCTGCGCGGCGACGACGACGCGCCGTCGCTGGACCGGGTCGACGTGGTCCAGCCCGCGCTGTGGGCGGTGATGGTCTCCCTGGCCCGGCTCTGGCAGGCCGCCGGTGTCCGCCCGGCCGCGGTGATCGGGCACAGCCAGGGTGAGGTCGCCGCCGCGCACATCGCCGGCGCGCTCACCCTGGACGACGCCGCCCGGATCGCGGCCCGCCGCAGCCAGGCGATCGTCGCGCTGGCCGGGCAGGGAGGAATGCTCGCGGTCCAGGCGTCCGCCGCCGCCGTGGAGCCGGTCCTGGCCCGCTGGGGCGGCCGGATCAGCGTGGCCGCCGTCAACGGTCCGACCGCCGTGGTCGTCGCCGGGGAACCCGCCGACCTGGACGACCTCGAACCGGCGCTCGCCGCAGTGGGCATCGAGGCGAAGCGCATCAAGGTCGACTACGCCTCGCACTCGGCACACGTCGAGGCGATCCGCGACGAGCTGCTGCACGCCCTCAGCGGGGTCGAGCCGAGCGCCGCCGACATCCCGTTCTACTCCACCGTCTACGGCTCGCGGCTGGACACCACCGAGCTGGACGCCGACTACTGGTACACCAACCTGCGCCGGCCGGTCCGCTTCGCCGAGACGGTGGACGTGCTGCTGTCCGACGGGTACCGCGCCTTCGTCGAGGCCAGCCCACACCCGGTTCTCGTCGCCGCCGTGCAGGACTCGGCCGACGAGGCCGGAGTGGACGCCGCCGTGCTCCGGACGTTGCGACGCCACGACGGCGGCCCGGACCGGTTCCGGGTCGCGTTGGCCGAGGCGTACGCGCGCGGGCTCACCGTCGACTGGACGGGCCTGACCCCGGACGGTGCGCTGGTGGCACTGCCCACCTACCCGTTCGAACGGGAGCACTTCTGGCACCACCCGGCCCTGCCGGGCAGTGCCGACGACCCGGCCAACGACCCGTTCTGGGCGGCCGTGGAGCGTGGCGACGCCGCCGCGCTCGCCACCGACCTGGCCCTGGCCCCGGGCGCACTGGACGAGATCGTGCCGGTGCTGGCCGCCTGGCGGCGGGAGCAGCGGATCCGCGCCGGGGCCGCCGGTTGGCGCTACGTGGTCGAGTGGAAGCCGCAGCCGGACGCCACTGTCACCGCCGACGGGCACTGGATCGTCGCCGTGGCCGGCTACGACCCGGGCACCACCGCCGTCCTTGCGGCCCTCGGCGACGCCGGGCTCACGCTCGACGTGGTGGTCGTCGCCGCCGACGCCGACCGGGCCACCCTCGCCGAGCGGCTCGCCGGTGACGCCGACGGTGTCCTCTCCCTGCTCGCCTTCGCGGAGGGGCCCTTCGGCGAGGGTTTGCGCCGCACTCTGACCCTCACCCAGGCACTCGGTGACGCCGCTGTGGACGCCCCGCTCTGGCTGGTCACCCGCGGGGGCGTCGACACCGGCCCGGCGGACCGGGTGGACGACCCCGAGCAGGCCCTGATCTGGGGTCTCGGCCGGATCGTCGCCCTGGAACACGCCGAACGGTGGGGCGGTCTGGTCGACCTGCCCACCGACCTCGACGAGCGGGCCGCCGAGCGGCTGCTCGCCACGGTGGCCGGCGAGGACGGCGAGGACCAGGTGGCCATCCGGGTCGACGGTCGCTACCTGCGCCGCCTCGGCCACGCACCCCGCCCGGCCCGACTGGCCGGCGGCCCGCGCCTGGACGGACCGGTGCTGGTCACCGGCGGTACGGGTGCCCTCGGCGGCACTGTCGCCCGCTGGCTCGCCGAGCGTGGCGTGCCGCAGCTGATCCTGCTCAGCCGACGCGGCCCGGACGCGCCCGGCGCCGCCGACCTGGTCGCCGAACTGGCCGAACTGGGCGCCACCGCCTCGGTCGTGGCCTGCGACGCCGGTGACCGCGACGCTCTCGCGGCGGTCCTCGCCGCGCATCCGGTCAGCGCCGTCGTGCACGCCGCCGGCCTGCTCGACGACGGCACCGTCGACACCCTCACCGCCGACCAGGTCGACCGGGTGCTCGCCGCGAAGGTGGCCGCCGCCCGTAACCTCGACGACCTCACCCGGGACCGGGACCTCAGCGCGTTCGTGCTGTTCTCGTCGATCGCGGCGAGCATCGGCATCCCGGGGCAGGGCAACTACGCGCCGGGAAACGCGTACCTCGACGCCCTGGCCGAGCAGCGCCGGGCCGACGGCCTGACGGCGACGTCGATCGCCTGGGGCCCGTGGGCCGGCGGCGGCATGGCCGCCGACGCCGCAGTCGGCGACCTCATGCAACGCCACGGCATCACCCCGATGGACCCGCAGATCGCGCTCGCCGCCCTGCAACAGGCCCTCGACGACGACGCCACCACGATCACCGTCGCCGACCTCGACTGGGACCGGCTGGCCCTCGCGCTCACCGCCGGCCGCCGCCGCCCGCTGATCGAGGACCTGCCGGAGGTGCAGCGCGCCATCGGTGCCGGCGCTGTCACGTCCCGCGCGACAGGTGGCCCCGCCGAGAGCCTCGCCGCCGCACTGGCCGCGCTGCCCGAGGCGGCCCGCGAGCGGGCAGTGGTCGGCCTGGTCCGCGAACAGGCGGCGCTCGTGCTCGGCCACACCGGCCCGGACGCGGTCGACCCGAACCGTCCGTTCCGCGAGTTGGGCTTCGACTCCCTCGCCGGGGTCGAGCTGCGCAACCGCCTGCGCACTGTCACCGGCCTGCGCCTGTCGACCACACTGGTCTTCGACCACCCCACCCCGGCCGCCCTCGCGGCGCACCTGCACGACGAGCTCACCGGCACGCTGCCCGCCCAACCCGCTGACGACCCCGCCACGGTACGGGTACCCGACGAGCCGATCGCGATCGTCGCGATGGCCTGCCGCTACCCCGGGAACGTCACCTCGCCCGCCGACCTGTGGCGACTGCTCGACGACGGCGGTGACGCCATCGGCGGCTTCCCCACCGACCGTGGGTGGGACCTGGTCGGCCTTTACCACCCGGACCCGGATCACGCGGGCACCTCGACCACCCGGCACGGCGGGTTCCTCTACGACGTCGCCGACTTCGACCCCGCCCCGTTCGGCATCTCCCCCCGCGAAGCCCTGGCCATGGACCCGCAGCAGCGGCTCCTGCTGGAGACCTCGTGGGAGGCGTTCGAACGGGCCGGCATCGACCCCGCGACACTGCGCGGCCGGCACGCCGGGGTCTACGTCGGCCTCACCTACCAGGACTACGCGTCCCGGGTCCGGCAGGCGCCCGCCGACCTGGAGGGCTACCTGCTCACGGGCAGCACCGCGAGCGTCGCCTCCGGCCGGATCGCTTACGCGTTCGGCCTCGACGGCCCCGCCGTCACCGTCGACACCGCCTGCTCGTCGTCGCTCGTCGCGCTGCACCTGGCCGTGCGGGCGCTGCGGGCCGGTGAGTGTGACCTGGCGCTCGCCGGTGGCGTCGCCATCATGTCCACCCCGCACATGTTCGTCGAGTTCAGCCGCCAACGTGGACTGGCACCGGACGGCCGCTGCAAGCCCTTCTCCGCCGACGCCGACGGGTTCGGTTCCGCCGAGGGCGTGGGCATGCTGCTGGTCGAGCGTCTCTCCGACGCCCAGCGGCACGGTCACCCGGTCCTTGCCGTGGTCCGTGGCACCGCCGTCAACTCCGACGGCGCGTCGAACGGCCTCACCGCTCCGAACGGCCCCGCCCAGCAACGGGTGATCCGGGCCGCGCTCGCCGACGCGGCGCTGACGCCCGGCGACATCGACGTGATCGAGGCGCACGGCACCGGCACCGCGCTGGGCGACCCCATCGAGGCCCAGGCGTTGCAGGCGGCGTACGGGCCGGACCGCCCGGCGCAGCGGCCGTTGTGGCTCGGCTCGGTCAAGTCGAACCTGGGGCACACCCAGGCCGCCGCCGGTGTCGCCGGTGTCATCAAGCTGGTCGAGGCGATGCGGCACGAGGTGCTGCCCCGCACCCTGCACGCCGGGACGCCCAGCCCGCACGTCGACTGGGCGGACAGCCCGCTGCGGCTGCTGGACACGGCCCAACCGTGGCCGGCGGACCTGCCGCGCCGGGCCGCCGTCTCGTCGTTCGGCATCAGCGGCACCAACGCCCACGTGATCCTGGAGGCGCCCGCCGGAGTCGGCCGCGTACCAGCCCTTCCGCAGGCGTCCTCTCCCGTCGTCCCGCTGGTGCTCAGCGGGCAGTCGACCGACGCGCTGCGTGCCCAGGCGCTTCGCCTCGCGGACCGACTGGCCGAACCGGGCACACCCACACTGCTCGACGCCGGCTGGACCCTGGCCGCCGCCCGCACCGCGTTCCCGCACCGGGCGGCACTGCTCACGAACGAGAGCGACGCCGTGGGCGCGCTGCGCGATCTGGCTGCGGGCCGCGACCACCAAGGCGCGCACACCGGTGAGGTACGGGCGGGAGGTCTCGCCTTCGTCTTCTCGGGTCAGGGTTCGCAACGGCCCGGCATGGGCCTGGACCTCTCCGCGACGTTCCCGGTGTACGCGGAGGCGTTCGACGCGGTCTGCGCCGAGCTGGACCGGCACCTGGACCGGTCGATCCGGGAGGTCATCGCCGAGGGCGACGATCTGAACCAGACGGTCTACACGCAGGCGGCGTTGTTCGCCGTCGAGGTGGCGTTGTTCCGCCTTGTCGAGTCGTTCGGTGTCACAGCGGACTTCCTGGTGGGGCACTCGATCGGTGAGATCGCCGCCGCGCACGTGGCCGGGGTGCTGTCCCTTCCCGACGCGGCGAAACTGGTCGCCGCGCGGGGCCGGTTGATGCAGGCGTTGCCGGCCGGTGGGGTGATGGTCGCGGTGCGGGCCACCGAGGCGGAGGTGCTGCCGCTGCTGACCGACGGGGTGTCCGTCGCGGCGATCAACGGCCCCCGCTCGGTGGTGCTGTCCGGTGTGGCCGACGAGGTCACGGCCGTCGCGGCGAGTTTCAAGTCCAAGCGGCTGCGGGTGAGCCACGCGTTCCACTCGGTGTTGATGGAGCCGATGCTGGCCGAGTTCGCCGAGGTGGCGGCAACGCTGACCTATGCGTCGCCGCGCATCCCGATCGTGTCGAACGTGAGCGGGCAGGTCGCCGAGGCGCAGGACGCCGGCTACTGGGTGCGGCACGTGCGCGAGGCCGTGCGGTTCGCCGACGGGATCACCACCCTGGAGTCCTTGGGCGTCAGCACGTTCGTGGAGATCGGCCCCGACGGGGTCCTGTCGGCTATGGGCGCGGACTGCGTCACGGACGCGGTGTTCGTGCCAGTGCAACGCGCTGACCGGGACCAACCTGCCACGCTGCTGGCCGCTCTCGCGCAGGCCTACGTGCGCGGCGTCGCTGTGGACTGGGCGCCCTGCCTGAGCGGTGGGCGCCTGGTCGACCTGCCCACCTACGCCTTCCAACGGCAGCGCTTCTGGCTGGAGGACGACACCGCCGCCCCCGACACCCCGTTCTGGCAGGCCGTCGACCGCGGCGACCTCGCCGACCTGCTCGGCGTCGCCGACGACCGCCCCCTCGACGAGGTTCTCCCCGCGCTGCGCGCCTGGCGTCGCCAGGGCACCGAACCCGGCCTGCGCTACCGCGTCGACTGGCCGGTCCGGGACGTCACCACCGCCCCCCGCCCCGGCGGCTGGCTGGTCGTCGTCCCCGACCTGGACCTCCCGATGACCGCAGGCCTCCTGGCCGCGGGTGGTCCCGACGTGATCGCGGTGCCGGCCGGCGCACTGCCCACCATCGACCCGGGCCACATCGGCGGCGTGCTGTCAGTGCTCGCCCTGGACGAGCGCCCCGACCCGGACCACCCACACCTGTCCCGTGGCCTGACCGGCACCTCCGCGCTGCTCCGCGACCTTCCGCAGGGCACCCCGCTCTGGGCCGTCACCACCGGCGCGGTACGCGTCGGCGACGAACCCCGGATCAGCCCGCACCAGGCCACCGTGTGGGGGTACGGCCGGGTCGCCGCCCTCGAACTCCCCGACACCTGGGCCGGCCTCGCCGACCTGCCGGAGAACCCCGACGCGCACACCCTCGCCCGGCTCTGGGCGGTGGTACGCAGCACCACCACGGAGGACCAGGTCGCCATCCGGGACACCGGAGTCCACGTCCGACGTGTCGTACCGGCAGCCCCGCCCGCCACCCCGACCACCTGGTCGCCGCGCGGCAGCGTCCTGATCACCGGCGGCACCGGCGCGCTCGGCGCGCACGTGGCCCGCTGGCTCGCCGGTGCGGGCGCCCCCCACCTGGTGCTGACCAGTCGCGCCGGCGCCGACGCACCCGGCGCGGATCGGCTGCACACCGAACTGACCGCGCTCGGCGCCCGCGTCACCATCGCCGCCTGCGACGTCACCGACGCCGACGCCCTCGCCGACCTGCTCGACACCATTCCGGACCTGACCGCCGTCTTCCACACCGCCGGCGCCCTGCGATTCGCCGCAACGCTGCACGACGACCCGGCCGGGCTCGCCGAGGTCGCCGCCGCCAAGGTCGCCGGCGCCGCCCACCTGGATCGGCTCCTCGCCGACACCCCGCTCGACGCGTTCGTGCTGTTCAGCTCGATCGCCGCGCTCTGGGGCAGTGGCGAGCAGAGCGGGTACGCCGCCGCGAACGCCTACCTGGACGCCCTCGCCGACGACCGGCGAACCCGGGGCCTGACCGCCACAGCGGTCGCCTGGGGTCCGTGGGGCGACGGCGGGATGGTCGACGCCGGCACCGAAACCCTGCTGTTCCGGCGCGGCCTGCCGGTCCTCGACCCGCAGACCGCGATCGCCGCGCTGCGTCAGGCCGTGGACGCCGACGAGACCTACGTGGCGGTCGCCGACGTCGACTGGTCCCGTTTCGCCCCCATCTTCAGCGCCGCCCGACCCCGGCCGTTGATCGGCGACCTGCCGCAGGTGCGGGCGCTGGTCGGTCAGACCGTCGAGCAGACCGCCACGCCGCTGGCCGAGACCTTGGCCGCGCTGCCCCCGGCCGAACAGGAACACCACCTGCTCACCCTCGTCCGTGGCGTCACGGCCGCCGTCCTCGGTCACGCCGGGCCGGACGCGGTCGGCGCGGAACAGGCGTTCCGCGAAATGGGTGTCGACTCGCTCACCGGCGTGGACCTGCGGGACCGGCTGCGCCGCGACGTCGGCTTCGCGCCGCCCGCCACCCTCGTCTTCGACCACCCGAACCCGCTCGCGGTGGCCCGCTACCTGCGCGACCGACTGCTCGACCAGCCCGCCACCGCAGCGCCGGTCCCGGCGTCGACAGTGGCACCCGACGACGACCCGATCGTCGTGGTCGGCATGTCCTGCCGCTTCCCGGGCGGCGTGCAGGGGCCCGACGACCTGTGGCGGTTGGTCGCCGACGAGGCCGACGTCATCTCCGGCTTCCCCGCCGACCGTGGCTGGGCACTCGACGCGCTGTACCACCCGGACCCGGACCACCAGGGCACCGCCTACACCCGCTCCGGTGGCTTCCTGTACGACGCGGCCGACTTCGACGCCGACCTGTTCGGGGTGAACGGCCGCGAGGCCCTGGCGATGGACCCGCAGCAGCGGCTCCTGCTGGAGACCGCCTGGCAGGCCCTCGAAGACGCGGGCCTCCCACCACGGGCGCAGCGCGGTCGGCGGACCGGCGTCTTCGTCGGCGGCGCCCACCTCGGGTACGGGGAGGGCGCACCGCCACCACCCGGGGTCGAGGGGTACCGCCTCACCGGCAACGCGACAAGCGTGATGTCCGGCCGGGTCGCCTACACCTTCGGCTTCGAGGGGCCGGCCGTCACCATCGACTCGGCGTGCTCGTCGTCGCTCGTCGCCCTGCACTGGGCGGCCCGCGCGCTGCGGCAGGGGGAGTGCACGCTCGCCCTGGCCGGCGGTGTCGCGGTCATGTCGAGCCCAGCGGTCTTCGTCGAGTTCAGCCGGCAGGGCGGGCTCGCCCCGGACGGCAGGTGCAAGGCGTTCGCCGCCGGTGCCGACGGCACCGGCTGGGCCGAGGGCGTCGGGTTCGTGGTCCTGGAACGGATGTCGGACGCCCTGGCCAACGGGCACACCGTGCTCGCCGTGATCCGGGGCAGCGCGGTCAACTCCGACGGTGCGTCCAATGGCCTGACCGCCCCGAACGGGCCGGCGCAGCAAAGGGTGATCGTCGAGGCGCTGGCCGACGCGGGTCTGTCCACCGCCGACGTCGACGTGGTCGAGGCACACGGCACCGGCACCACACTCGGCGACCCGATCGAGGCGCAGGCGCTGCTCGCCACGTACGGGCGGGGCCGGCCGGCCGGGCGACCACTGCTGCTGGGCTCGCTCAAGTCGAACATCGGGCACGCCCAGGCCGCCGCCGGCATCGGCGGGATCATCAAGATGGTCCAGGCGATGCGGCACGGCCTCGCGCCCCGGACCCTGCACGTGGACGAGCCGACACCGCACGTGGACTGGTCGGCCGGCGCGGTGCGGCTGCTGACCTCGGCGCAGCCGTGGCCGGAGACCGGTCGGGCGCGCCGCGCGGCGGTCTCGGCGTTCGGTGTGAGCGGCACCAACGCGCACGTCATCCTGGAACGACCCGAGCCCGTCGCCCGACCCGAGGTGACCGCCCCGGACCCGTCGGCGGGACAGCTTCCCTACGTCCTGTCCGGACGCTCCGACCGGGCACTGCGGGCCCAGGCCGAGCGGCTCCTCGCCGCCGGTGTGGACCGGCACGTCGAGGCCGGAACCGGTGTGACCCTCGCCCGTTCCCTGGCCACCACCCGCTCCGCCCTGGAACACCGGACCGTCGTCCTGGCCGCCGACGCCGACGCGCTGCGTACCGGCCTGCACGCCGTCGCGGCCGGCGAACCCAGCCCGTCGGTCATCGGCGGCACCGCCACCGCCACCGGCAAGCTCGCGTTCCTCTTCACCGGCCAGGGCAGCCAACGCCCAGGTGCCGGTCGTGACCTGTACGCCACCGAACCGGTCTTCACCGCAGCGCTCGACGAGATCCGGGCCGCGTTCGCCCCGCACCTCGACCGCCCGCTGCTCGACGTCATGTTCGCCGAGCCCGGCACCGGTGACGCGGCAGTGCTGGACCGCACCGAGTTCACCCAGCCGGCGCTCTTCGCCCTCGAAGTGGCCCTGTACCGCCTCCTCGAAACGCGCGGTGTGACAGCCGACTACCTGCTCGGCCACTCCATCGGTGAGCTCGCCGCCGCGCACGTCGCAGGCGTCCTGTCCCTGCCCGACGCCGCACGGCTGGTCGCCGCGCGCGGCCGGCTGATGCAGGCGCTCCCCTCCGGCGGCGCGATGGTGGCGATGCAGGGCACCGAGGCGGAGGTCCGGCCACTGCTGGCCGGCGACGTGTCGATCGCCGCGGTCAACGGACCCGAATCGGTGGTCGTCGCCGGCGACGCGGACACCGTCGACCTGATCGTGGAGCGGTGGCGCGCGGACGGGCGACGGGCCAAGCGGCTCAACGTCAGCCACGCCTTCCACTCCGCGCACATGGACCCGATGCTCGCCGAGTTCGGCCGGATCGCCGCCGACCTCACGTACGCGCCGCCGACGATCCCGCTGATCTCCGACCTGACCGGCGAACCGATCGGCCAGCCGGACGCCGACTACTGGGTGCGGCACGTCCGCGAGGCGGTGCGCTTCGCCGACGGGATCGCCGCACTGGACGCCCGGGGAGTCACCGCGTACTGCGAGGTCGGCCCCGGTGGGGTGTTGACCGCGCTGGTCCGGGAGTGCCTGCCCACGGCGAGGCAGGCGGACGCCGTCCTGGTCGCCGCGCTGCGCGGTGACCGGGCCGAACCCGCCGCGGTCGCCGAGGCGGTGGCCGGCCTGCACGTCGGCGGGGTGCCCGTCGACTGGGCGAGCGCACTGCCCGGCACGGCGACCGTGCCGCTGCCCACCTACCCGTTCCAGCGCCGCCGGTTCTGGATCGCCCCGGCACTGCCCGGCAGCACCGGCGCCGACTCGTCGGACGACCCCTTCTGGTCCGCCGTGCAGCACAACGACCTGGAGACGCTCGGCACGATGCTCGGCGACGACCGGGTGGCGGAGGTGGCGCAGGCGCTGCCGGCCCTGGCCGACTGGCACCGGGGCCGTCAGGCCCGCGACACCGCCGACCGGCAGCGGTACCGGGCACAGTGGGAACTCGTCGCCATGCACGGCACCGCCCGTCTCGGCGGAACCTGGCTGGTCGCGCTTCCCGGCCCGGCCGACGCGTACGCCCGTACCCTGATCCAGGCCCTGACCGACGCCGGCGCCCACCCGCTGCCGGTGGTGGTGGACGGCCGCGACCGGGCGGCGATCGCCGCCGAGCTGGACTCGGCGACCGGCGTCACCGGTGTCCTGTCGCTGCTCGCCCTGGACGACCGGGAACTGCCCGGCCACCCCGGGGTGCCCAACGGGCTGGCCGCCACCCTGGCCCTGATCCAGGCGGCCGGGGACGCCCACCTCGACGCGCCACTGTGGGCCGTCACCCGGGGTGCGGTGTCCGCGACCGCCGAGGTCACCGACCCGATCCAGAATGCCGTGTGGGGCCTCGGCCGCGTCGCCGCCCTGGAGCACTCCGCCCGCTGGGGTGGGCTGATCGACCTGCCGGACCGCGTCGACGGCCCCGCGCTCTGCCGGGTGCTCGCCGACGGCGGCGTCGACCAGGTGGCCCTGCGCGACGCCGGCACGTTCGTCCGCCGCCTGGTCCGGGCACCGCTCCCGCCCACCACCCCGACCCGCTGGACACCCCGCGACACCGTCCTGATCACCGGTGGCACCGGCGCGCTCGCCGGGCACGTGGCCCGCCGACTCGCCCAGGACGGCGCCGGCCACCTGGTCCTGGCCAGCCGCCGAGGTGCCGACGCCCCCGGCGCGGACGACCTGACCCACGAGCTGACCGCGCTCGGCGCCCGGGTCACCGTCGTGGCCTGCGACCTGACCGACCCGGACGACGTCGCCGACCTGCTCCGCCGGGCCGACGCCGACGTGCTGCCGCTGCGCGCCGTGGTGCACACCGCCGGCATCGGTGACTCCGCCCCGCTCGACGAGACCACCCCGGACCTGCTGGCCCGCATCGTCGCCGCGAAGATCGGCGGGGCCCGGCACCTGGAGGACCTCCTCGGCGACCGGGACCTGGACGCCTTCGTCTGCTTCTCCTCCATCTCCGGCGTCTGGGGCAGCGGCGGTCAGGCCGCCTACGCCGCGGGCAACGCCTACCTCGACGCGTTCGCCGAACGGCGTCGCGCCAGGGGCCTGGCCGGCAGCGCTGTGGCCTGGGGACCGTGGGGCGAGGGCGGCATGGTCGCCGACACCGGGACCGAGGAACACCTGCGGCGACGCGGGCTCACCCCGCTGGTCCCGTCCGTGGCTGTCGACGCGTTCGCCAGCGCCCTCGACCACGGCGACGTCACCGTCGCGGTCGCCGACGTCGACTGGGCCCGCTTCGCCCCCGCCTTCACCGCCGCCCGTCCCAGCCCCCTGCTGGACGGCGTCGAGGAGGCCCGCGCGGCGGTCGCCGCACCGGCCGTACCGGTGCGGGCCGCAGGGCCGATCGACGGGCTCACCGACCTGCCCGACGCCGAACGCGGGCACCTGCTGCTCGACCTGGTCCGGACCGAGACGGCCACCGTCCTCGGCCCGGGCGGCGGCTTCGAGGCGAACCGCGCCTTCCGCGAACTCGGGTTCGACTCGTTGACAGCTGTCGAGATGCGCAACCGGCTCACCGCCGTCACCGGGCTCAACCTCCCGGCCACCCTGGTGTTCGACCACCCGACCCCGGCGGTCCTCGCCGCGCACCTGGACACCCTCCTGATGCGCGAGCACCGCCCGGCCGCGCCGACGGTGGAGGGTCAGCTCGACGACCTCGAGGCGGCCCTCGCCGCCACCGGTGTCGACGACGCCGACCGGCCCGCCCTGGTGGCCCGCCTCCAGGCGCTCGCACACCGCTGGGCCGCCACCGAGGAACCGGCGGAGGTGGCCGGCGACGAGATCGGCGACGCGACCGCCGACGAACTGCTCCAGATCATCCAGAACGAATTCGGCAGATCTTGATCCGCGCAGCGGGAACGGGGTACGTGTGATGGCGAACGACGAGAAGCTGCTCGACCATCTCAAGTGGATGACCGCCGAGCTGCGACGCAGCAAGCGGCGCCTCGAAGAGGTGGAGACGGCGGCCGGCGAACCGGTCGCGATCGTCGCGATGACCTGCCGCTACCCCGGGCGGGTCGACACGCCGGAGCAGCTCTGGGAGCTGATCGCCGCCGGCGGTGACGCGATCGGTGACTTCCCCGCCGACCGTGGGTGGGACGTCGACGGGCTCTACGACCCCGACCCGGACGCGAAGGGCAAGAGCTACGCCCGCGAGGGCGGCTTCCTCGCCGAGGCGGCCGACTTCGACCCGGCGCTGTTCGGCATCTCGCCCCGCGAGGCCCTGGCCATGGACCCGCAGCAACGGTTGCTGCTGGAGACCGCCTGGGAGGCGTTCGAGCGGGCCGGCATCCCCGGTGACAGCGTGCGCGGCAGCCGCACCGGTGTGTTCGTCGGGATCAGCGGCCGCGACTACGACACCCTGTTGCAGCGGCACACCCAGGACGGCATCGAGGGCTACCGGCTGACCGGCAGCGCGGCCAGCGTGCTCTCCGGCCGGATCGCGTACCAGTTCGGTCTGGAAGGGCCGGCGGTCACCATCGACACCGCCTGCTCGGCCTCCCTGGTCGCGCTGCACCTGGCGGTCCAGTCACTGCGCCAGCAGGAGTGCTCCCTGGCCCTCGCCGGTGGCGCCACGGTGCTCGCCACCCCGGAGGCGTTCGTCGAGTTCAGCCGCCAGCGCGGCCTCGCCCCGGACGGCCGGTGCAAACCGTTCGCTGCCGCCGCCGACGGCACCGGCTGGTCCGAGGGCGCCGGCCTGCTCCTGCTGGAGCGGCTCTCCGACGCCCAGCGCAACAACCACCCGGTGCTCGCCGTCATCAGGGGCACCGCGGTCAACCAGGACGGCGCGTCCAACGGCCTCACCGCCCCCAACGGGCCCGCCCAGCAACGCGTCATCCGGGCCGCGCTGGCCAACGCCCGACTCACCGCCGCCGACGTCGACCTGGTCGAGGCGCACGGCACCGGCACCCGGCTCGGCGACCCGATCGAGGCGCAGGCGCTGCTCGCCACCTACGGTCAGAGCCGTCCAGCCGGCGAACCGCTCTGGCTCGGCTCGCTCAAGTCCAACCTCGGCCACACCCAGGCTGCGGCCGGGGTCGGCGGCGTGATGAAGACGGTGCTCGCCCTACGGGCCGGCGTCATGCCACGCACCCTGCACGTCGACGAGCCGACCCCGCACGTCGACTGGACCGCTGGCAACGTCCAACTGCTCACCTCCGAGCGCCGGTGGGCGCCGGGGGAGCGGCCCCGCCGGGCGGCGGTCTCCGCGTTCGGCATCAGCGGCACCAACGCCCACGCGATCATCGAGGAGGCCCCGGCGACGGACGCCCCGGCGACGGACGCCCCGGTCGCCACCGACCCGGTCTGGGTGCTCAGCGGTCACACCCCGGAGGCGCTGCGGGCGCAGGCCGACCGCCTCGCCGCCTTCACCACCGGCTCCGGGGCCGGCCCCGCCGACATCGCCCACTCGCTCGCCGCGACCCGCTCACCGCTGCCCGTCCGGGCGGTGGTCACCGGCGCCGACCTGCCGGCCGGACTCGCAGCCCTGGCCGACGGGCACACCGCCGCCGGGCTCGTCACTGGCACCGTCCAGGAGGGCCGGACCGCCTTCCTCTTCTCCGGTCAGGGATCCCAGCGCCGCGGCATGGGCCTCGACCTCGCCGAGCGGTTCCCGTCGTACGCGCAGGCATTCGACGCGGTCTGCGCGGAGCTGGACCCCCACCTCGTCCGTCCGCTGCGCGAGGTGATCGCCGACGGCGTGGACCTGGAACAGACCGGCTACACGCAGGCCGCCCTGTTCGCTGTCGAGGTGGCCCTGTTCCGTCTGGTCGAGTCGTTCGGGGTCACCCCGGACTACCTGGTGGGGCACTCCATCGGTGAGATCGCCGCCGCCCACGTGGCCGGCGTGTTGTCCCTTGCCGACGCCGCGACGTTGGTGGCGGCGCGAGGTCGGCTGATGCAGGCGTTGCCGCCCGGCGGGGTCATGGTGGCGGTACGCGCCACCGAGGCCGAGGTGCTGCCGCTGCTGTCCGACGGTGTGGACATCGCCGCCGTCAACGGTCCCCGGTCGGTGGTGCTGTCCGGCGCCGCCGACGCCGTGACGGCGGTCGCCGCCCACTTCGACAAGTCCAAGGCGCTGACGGTCAGCCACGCGTTCCACTCGGCGTTGATGGAGCCGATGCTGGCCGAGTTCGCCCAGGTGGCGAGCGCCCTGACCTACCACGAGCCGGTCATCCCGGTCGTGTCCAACCTGACCGGGCAACTCGCCGGCACACCGGACGCCGGCTACTGGGTCCGGCACGTGCGCGGGGCGGTCCGGTTCGCCGACGGCATCGCCTGGCTGCGCGGCCGTGGCGTCACCCGGTTCCTGGAGATCGGCCCGGACGGCGTCCTCACCGCCATGGCCCGGGAGAGCGACGACACCGAAGCCACCTACGTGCCGCTGCTGCGCCGTGGCCGTCCCGAGGTGACAGCGCTGGTCACCGGGCTGGCCGAGGCGTACGTGCGGGGCGCCGCGGTGGACTGGACCGTGCTGGCCCCCGGTGGTTGCCGCGTCGACCTGCCCACCTACGCGTTCCAACACCAGCGCTACTGGCCGGCCACCGGCACCGCCCCGGTCGGCGACACCAGGGCGCTGGGCCTCAGCGGCGTCGACCACCCGCTGCTCGGTGCCGCCGTCGCCCTGGCCGGCGTCGACGAGCACCTCTTCACCGGTCACTGGTCCGCCGCCGGGCACCCGTGGCTCGCCGACCACCAGGTCGCCGGGGACCTCGTCGTGCCCGGCACCGCCCAGCTCGAAGCGGTGCTCGCGGCGGGTGCCGAGGTCGGCTGCCCGACGGTCGAGGACCTGGTCCTGGCCACCCCGCTCGTCCTGCCGCCGGTGGGGGTGCAGGTCCAGGTCCGGGTCGGCGCGGCCGACGCCGACGGCCGGCGCACCGTGAGCGTGCACAGCGGGGACGGCGAGACGTGGACCGTGCACGCCTCCGGCACCCTCGGTGTCACCGGCGCCGTGCCCCCCGCCCTCACCGAGTGGCCGCCCCCGGGGGCCGAACCCGTCGACATCGACGACCTCTACCCGGGGCTGGTCGAGCGCGGCCTGACCTACGGGCCCGCGTTCCGGGGCCTGGAAGCGGTCTGGCGCGGCCCGCTGGGGGAGACGTTCGCCGAGGTACGCGCCCCCGAGAGCGTCGACGCCACCCGCTTCGGGCTGCACCCGGCGATCCTCGACGCCGCCCTGCACGCCCTCGGTCACACGGTCACCGACGCCGAACCGGCCGCCGTCCCGTTCGCCTGGAACGGTGCCACGGTGCACGCGGTCGGCGCCGACACGATCCGGGTACGGCTGCGGGGCACCGACACCGTCGCCCTGGACGTCTGGGACACCACGGGGCAGCCGGTCGCCACTGTCGGTTCCCTGGTGCTCCGGCCGTACACCCCACCGACCACGAAGACCCTCCCGGTCGCCGACGCCCTGCACCGCCTCGCGTGGACACCGGTCGCCACCGTCCCCGCCGCACCGGCCACATCGGCGCAGATCTGGCACCCGCCGACCACCGGTGCCGACCCGTTGACGGCCACGCACTCGGCGACCGCCGCCACACTCGACGTCCTCCAGCGGTTCCTGCGCGACACCACCGACGCCGACGCCCGGCTCGCCGTGGTCACCTCCGGCGCGGTGGCCACCTCGCCCGACGGGGACGTCACCGACCTGGCCGCCGCCGCGGTGTGGGGGCTGGTCCGCACCGCGCAGACCGAGAACCCGGACCGCTTCGTCCTGGTCGACTTGGACCGGCCCGACGACGACGTGCTCGCCGCCGCGCTCGCCACCGGGGAGCCGCAACTCGCCGTCCGCAACGGCGCAGTGCTCGCCCCACGCCTGGCCCGCGCCGCGACCGGGCCCGCCCTCATCCCGCCCGCCGGAGTTCCCTGGCGACTCGACGTCCCCGTCAAGGGCACCCTCGACAATCTCGCCCTCGTCGCGTGCCCCGAGGTCGACGAACCGCTCGGCCCGGGTCAGGTCCGGATCGCGGTCCGCGCCACCGGCCTCAACTTCCGTGACGTCCTGATCGCCCTGGACATGTACCCCGACGTCGCCCAGCTCGGCAGCGAGGGCGCCGGTGTCGTCACCGCGATCGGCCCCGGTGTCGACGGGGTGGCCGTCGGCGACGCGGTCATGGGCATGTTCTACGGCGCGTTCGGCCCGGTGACCGTCACCGACCACCGGCTGGTCACCCCGATCCCAGCCGGCTGGACGTTCGAGCAGGCCGCCGCCGTGCCGATCGTCTTCCTCACCGCCTACTACGCACTGGTCGACCTGACCGGCCTGCGCGCCGGGGAGTCGCTGCTGGTGCACGCCGCCACCGGCGGCGTCGGCATGGCCGCCGTGCAACTGGCCCACCACCTCGGCGCCACCGTCTACGGCACGGCCAGCCCGGCCAAGTGGGAGACGCTGCGTGGTCTGGGTGTCGACGGCGACCGGATCGCCTCGTCCCGCACCACCGGCTTCGAGGAGAGGTTCCGCGCCGCGACCGGCGACCGAGGGGTCGACGTGGTCCTCAACTCGCTCACCGGCGAGCACGTCGACGCCTCCCTGCGGCTGCTCGCCCCGGGCGGCCGGTTCGCCGAGATGGGCAAGAACGACGTCCGCGACCCGGCCGCGATCAACGCGGCGCACGGCGTCAGCTACCGGGCCTTCGACACCATCCAGGCCGGACCGGACCGGATCCAGGAGATGCTGCGCGCCCTGGTCGACCTCTTCGAGGCCGGCGCGCTGCGGCCGCTGCCGGTGACCACCTGGGACGTGCGCGCGGCGGGTACCGCGTTCCGGCACGTCAGCCAGGCCGCGCACGTCGGCAAGGTGGTCCTCACCGTCCCGAGCGCCCTCGACCCGGAGGGCGCCGTCCTGCTCACCGGCGGCACCGGCGCGATCGGTGCGGCCGTCGCCCGGCACCTGGTCACCACCCACGGCGTCCGGCACCTGGTGCTGGCCGGACGGCGAGGCCCGGACGCGCCCGGCGCGACCGACTTCGCCGACGAACTGCGCGGGCTCGGTGCCAGCGTGACACTGGCCGCCTGCGACGTCGCCGACCGCGGCGCGGCTGCGGCCCTCATCGCGGCCAGCACCACGGACCGGCCACTCACCGCCGTCGTGCACCTCGCCGGCGTCCTCGACGACGGTGTCCTCGGCGCGATGACAGCGGACCGGCTGCGCAGCGTGCTACGCCCCAAGGTCGACGCGGCCTGGCACCTGCACGACCTCACCCAGGACCAGCCGCTGGCCGCCTTCGTGCTCTTCTCGTCGCTGTCCGGGCTGCTCGGCGCGGCCGGGCAGGCCAACTACGCGGCCGCTAACGCGTTCCTGGACGGGCTCGCCGCGCACCGCCGCGCCCAGGGCCGGCCGGCGATCTCGCTCGCCTGGGGCCCGTGGACCGCCACGACCAGCATGGCCGGCCGGCTGGACGACACCGACACACGACGCATGGACCGCACGGGTGTGCTCGGCTTCGACACCGGCGAAGGCCTGGCGCTGTTCGACCTGGCGCTGGGGGTCGACGAGTCGTTGACCGTCCCGGTGCGACTCGCCCGTACCGTCGCCGCCGGCACCACCCCACCGCCGCTGCTGCGGGGACTCGTCCGTGGGGTGACCCGCCCGGCCGGCAGCGCCGGGCCGGCCGACGCGGCGACCGCGCTGCGCCGGCGGCTGGCCACCGCACCGGCCGAGGCCGAACGGATCCTCCTGGACATCGTCGTGGCGGACGTCGCCGCCGTCCTCGGGCACGCCCCGTCCGACGTCGTCGCCGGCCGGGCCTTCAAGGAACTCGGGTTCGACTCGCTGACAGCCGTCGAACTGCGCAACCGGCTCACCGCCGTGACCGGGCTCCGGCTGTCCGCGACACTCGCCTTCGACCACCCGAGCCCCCTCGCGCTCGTCGCCCACCTGCGCGACGAACTGCTCGGCGGTGCCATCCCGGAGGCGGCCCCACCCTCCACCGCCGCCACCGGGGACGACGACGATCCGATCGCGATCGTCGCGATGGCCTGCCGCTACCCGGGGGGCATCAGCACCCCGGAAGACCTGTGGCGACTGGTCGCCGACGGCGCCGAGGGCATCAGCGCGGTCCCGGCGGACCGGGGGTGGCGGGCCGACCTCTTCGACACCGACACCGACGGCGGCTCGGCCACCGACCGTGGGGGCTTCCTGCACGACGCCGCCGACTTCGACGCCGACTTCTTCGGCATCTCACCGCGCGAGGCACTGGCCATGGACCCACAGCAACGGCTGCTGCTGGAATCCACCTGGGAGGCCCTGGAACGCGCCGGCATCGACCCGGAGACCGTCCGTGGCGAGCAGGTCGGCGGCGTCTTCGTCGGAGCCTCGGCCCAGGGGTACGACACGCTGCTGCAGGGCCGGGACGCCAGCACCGGCTACCTGCTCACCGGCACCGCCGCCAGCGTCATCTCGGGCCGGCTCGCGTACACCTTCGGCTTCGAGGGCCCGGCCGTCACTGTGGACACCGCCTGCTCGTCGTCACTGGTCGCGCTGCACCTGGCGATCAGCGCGATCCGCAACGGCGAGTGCGCGATGGCCGTCGCCGGCGGCGCCGTGGTGATGGCCACGCCGACGATGTTCCTGGAGTTCTCCCGACAGGGTGGGCTTGCCACCGACGGGCGCTGCAAGGCGTTCGGGGCGGGCGCCGACGGCACTGGCTGGTCCGAGGGCGTCGGTGTGCTGCTGGTCGAGCGGTTGTCCACCGCCCGCCGCCGCGGTCACCCGGTGCTCGCGCTGGTCCGCGGCACTGCCGTCAACCAGGACGGCGCGTCGAACGGTCTGACCGCCCCGAACGGCCCCGCCCAACAGCGGGTGATCCGGGCCGCGCTCGCCGACGCCGGTCTGTCCACCGCCGACGTCGACGTGGTGGAGGCGCACGGCACCGGCACGGTGCTGGGCGACCCGATCGAGGCGCAGGCGTTGCTCGCCACCTACGGCCAGGGCCGTGCCGCCGACCGGCCGCTGTGGCTCGGCTCGATCAAGTCGAACCTGGGTCACGCGCAGGCCGCCGCCGGAGTCGGCGGCATCATCAAGATGGTCATGGCGATGCGGGCCGGGCTGATGCCCCGCACCCTGCACGCCGACGAGCCGACCTCGCACGTCGACTGGTCGTCCGGCTCGGTCGCCCTGCTCACCGAGGCCCGCGAGTGGGCGGGTGACGGGCGTCCCCGCCGGTCGGCGGTCTCCTCCTTCGGGGTGTCCGGCACCAACGCGCACGTCATCCTCGAAGCGGCACCCGAACCGGCCCCCGCACCCGAGGACTCGGCACGCCAGGCGACCGTCGACGTGCCGCTGGTCCTGTCCGCCCGCACCCCGGAAGCGCTGACCGCGCAGGCGATCCGGCTCCTGGCCGACGGCGACGTGGACCTGCTCGACGCGGCGTACACCCTCGCCGGGCGGGCCCGCCTGCCGCACCGGGCGGTGGCGTTCGGTCGGGCCGCCCTCGACGCCCTCGCCGCCGGTCAGCAGGACCCCGCTCTGGTCACCGGCACGCCGGTGACCGGCCGGACGGCATTCGTGTTCTCCGGCCAGGGCTCGCAACGACCCGGCATGGGCCTGGCCCTGCACGAGACCTTCCCGGTGTACGCGGAAGCGTTCGACGCGGCCTGCGCCGAACTGGACCGGCACCTGGACCGGCCGATCCGCGAGGTCATCGCCGACGGAGGCGACCTGGACCAGACCGTCTACACGCAGTCGGCGTTGTTCGCCGTCGAGGTCGCGTTGTTCCGCCTGGTCGAGTCGTTCGGCGTCACCCCGGACTTCCTGGTGGGGCACTCGATCGGTGAGATCGCCGCCGCGCACGTGGCGGGGGTGCTGTCCCTGGCCGAAGCGGCAACGTTGGTCACCGCCCGAGGTCGGTTGATGCAGGCACTCCCGGCGGGCGGTGTCATGGTCGCCGTGCGGGCCACCGAAGCGCAGGTGCTGCCGCTGCTGACCGACGGGGTATCCGTCGCGGCGATCAACGGCCCGCGCTCGGTGGTGCTGTCCGGTGTGGCCGACGAGGTCGCGGCCGTCGCGGCGACGTTCAAGTCCAAGCGGCTGCGGGTCAGCCACGCGTTCCACTCGGTGTTGATGGAGCCGATGCTGGCCGAGTTCGCCCAGGTGGCGGCAACCCTGACCTACGCAACGCCGCGCATCCCGATCGTGTCGAACGTGAGCGGGCAGATCGCCGAGACCCAGGACGCCGGCTACTGGGTGCGGCACGTGCGCGAGGCGGTGCGCTTCGCCGACGGGATCACCACCCTGGAGAGCCTGGGTGTCAGCACGTTCGTGGAGATCGGCCCCGACGGGGTGCTCTCCGCGATGGGCGCGGACTGCGTCGCTGACGCGGTGTTCGTACCCGTGCAACGCTCTGACCGGGACCAACCGGCCACGCTGCTGGCCGCTCTCGCGCAGGCCTTCGTGCGCGGTGTCGCTGTCGACTGGGCGCCCTGCCTGACCGGCGGACGGCTTGTCGACCTGCCCACCTACGCCTTCCAACGCCGCCGCTACTGGCCGGCCGCCGCCGTCGGCGAGGCCGGCGCCGGCAGTCATCCGCTGCTCGGCGCGATGGTCCCGCTGGCCGGCAGCGACGACGAGCGGGTACACACCGGCCACTGGAGCACCGGCTCGGTGCCCTGGCTCGCCGACCACCGCATCGCCGGCTCGGTCGTCGTGCCCGGTACCGCGCTGCTCGAACTGGTCCTCGCGGCCGGTGCCGAGGCCGGCTGCGACCACGTCGACGACCTCGTGCTCTCCGCCCCGGTGGTGGCCGGCGAACGCGGCGTGCAGCTCCAGGTGCGGGTCGGCCCGGCCGACGACGCCGGACGTCGACCGGTCGCGGTGCACGCCACCACCGACGGGGTCCGGTGGGCGGCACACGCCACCGGCACGGTCAGCCCCGCCGCAGTGCCCGCCCCGGACACCGACGAATGGCCGCCGCACGGCGCGACCCCGCTCGACCTCGGCGACCTCTACCACGACCTGGCCGACCGTGGCCTCGACTACGGTCCCGCCTTCCGGGGGCTGCGCGGGGCCTGGCGTGCCACCGACGGAACCCTCCACGCCGATCTGGCCCTCGACGGTGACGCCGACGGGTACGCGGCGCACCCGGCGCTGCTGGACGCCGCTCTGCACGTCCTCGGCCTGACCGGCGACGCCGGCCGGGAGGCCAAGGTGCCGTTCTCCTGGACCGGTGTCACCCGCCACGGTCAGACCGGCAGCGCCGCCCGGGCCCGGCTGACCCGGACCGCCGCCGACACCGTCCGGATCGACCTGACCGACGACCTCGGCCGCCCCACTGTCACCGTGGAGTCCCTGCTCCTGCGGCCGTACGCCCCGCCGTCGGTGCTGCACACGCTGTCCTGGTCGCCGATCCCGGTGCCCGTGGAGTCGACAGCGCAGGACCTGACCGTGCTGCGCGTCCCGCAGGTTTCGGGCGACCAAGCCGCTGCCGCGCACGCGGTGACGGTGGAGGCGCTCGCCGCCGCGCAGGCCGTGCTCGCGCAGGACGACGCCCGTCTGCTCGTGCTCACCACCGGGGCGGTGGCGGCGGTCCCGGACGACACGGTCCCGAACCCGGCCGGCGCCGCGGTCTGGGGCCTGATCCGCAGCGCCCAGTCCGAGAACCCGGGCCGCTTCCTGCTGGCCGACGCCGCACCCGGTGACGATCCGGACGACGCCCGGCTGGCAGCCATCGCCGGGGCCGGCGAGGAACAGGTCGCGCTGCGCGGAGACACCGTCCTCGTACCCCGGCTGGTGCCCTCCCGCGTCTCCGGCGACGGGCCCTCCTTCGGCACCGGAACGGTACTGGTCACCGGGGCCCTGGGCGCCCTCGGCAGGATCGTCACCCGGCACCTGGCGACCCGCCACGGCTGCACCGACCTGATCCTGCTCGGTCGCCGCGGCACCGACACGCCCGGTGCCGCCGAGTTGGTCGCCGACCTGGCCGCCCTCGGTGCCACCGCGATGGTGGTGGCCGCCGACGCGGCCGACCGGGACGCCCTCGCGGCGGTCCTCGCCGCAGCGCCCCACCTGACCGCCGTCGTCCACATCGCCGGCGTCCTCGACGACGGTACGATCGACCGCCTCACCCCGGACCGCACCGCCGCCGTCCTGCGACCGAAGGTCGACGCGGCCTGGCACCTGCACGAACTCACCAGCGACCGGGACCTCTCCGCGTTCGTGTCGTTCTCCTCCGCCGCCGGCGTCTTCGGCGGTCCGGGGCAGGGCAACTACGCCGCCGCCAACGCCTTCCTCGACGCCCTCGCCGCGCACCGGCGCGCCACCGGCCTGGCCGCGACCTCGCTGGCCTGGGGGCCGTGGGCGGACGGCATGGCCGCCGGTCTCGCCCCGGCGGAACTGGACCGGATGGCCCGCTCCGGTGTGCTGCCGCTGCCGACCGACGTGGCGCTCACCGCGCTGGACCAGGCCGGCGCCGACGGCCAGGCCCTGCTCGTACCGGTCCGGCTCGACCCGTCGGCGACCCCGTCGCACGTCCCCGGCGTCCTGCGCGGCATGGTCCGCGCGATCCCCCGGCAGCGCGCGGGTCGGGCGTCCGGCGACGCCGCCCTGGTGCGCCGGCTCGCCGGTCTGGCACCGGCCGCGCGCCGCGACCAACTGCTCGATCTGGTACGCACCCACGTGGCCGGCGTGCTGGGCCACGGCTCCGGACGGGCCGTTGTGGCCGACCGCCCGTTCAGCGAGTTCGGCTTTGACTCACTCGCCGCCGTCGAGCTGCGCAACGGGCTGAACGCCGCGACCGGGCTGCGGTTGGCCGCCACCCTGGTCTTCGACTACCCGACCCCAGTCGCCCTGGCCGACCACCTGAACACCGCTCTCGGCGGTGGCGACGAGACCCCCACGACCGGTGTGAGCAGGGCGGTCACGGCCGACGAACCCATCGCGATCGTCGGCATGGCCTGCCGCTACCCGGGCGGTGTGACGACCCCCGAGGACCTGTGGCAGTTGGTCGACACCGGCGGTGACGCGATCGGCGAGTTCCCCCCTGACCGGGGCTGGGATGTAGGGGTGTTGTTCGATCCCGATCCTGACAATCCTGGGACCACGTACACCAAGGAGGGCGGTTTCCTCTACGACGCGGGCGACTTCGACGCGGGATTCTTCGGGATCTCGCCACGGGAGGCCCTCGCCATGGATCCGCAGCAGCGGCTGTTGTTGGAGACCTCCTGGGAGGCGTTCGAGCGGGCCGGGATCGACCCGGCGGTCGTACGGGGAGCGCAGGTGGGTGTGTTCGCTGGGGTGATGTACCACGACTACGTCAGCCGACTCGGGTCGGCTGACGGAGTCGAGGGTCTGCTGGGTGTCGGCAACGCCGGCAGCGTGGTCTCCGGCCGGGTGGCGTACACCTTCGGCCTGGAGGGCCCGGCGGTCACCGTGGACACCGCGTGCTCGTCGTCGCTGGTGGCACTGCACCTCGCGGTACGGGCGCTGCGCAACGGCGAGTGCGTCATGGCACTGGCCGGCGGGGTGACGGTGATGGCCACCCCGGGTACGTTCGTCGACTTCTCCCGGCAGCGCGGCCTGGCGCCCGACGGCCGGTGCAAGTCCTTCTCCGACGACGCCGACGGAACCGGCTGGGCGGAGGGCGCCGGTGTGCTGCTCGTCGAGCGGCTCTCCGACGCCGTCCGCAACGGTCACCGGGTGCTCGCCGTGGTACGCGGCACCGCTGTCAACCAGGACGGCGCGTCGAACGGTCTGACCGCCCCGAACGGCCCGTCGCAGCAACGCGTCATCCGCGCCGCGTTGGCCGACGCCGGCCTGACCACCGCCGACGTGGACGCGGTCGAGGCGCACGGCACGGGCACCCGACTCGGCGATCCGATCGAGGCCCAGGCGCTGCTGGCCACCTACGGTCAGGATCGGCCCGCCGACCAACCGCTGTGGCTCGGCTCGATCAAGTCGAACATCGGACACACCCAGGCCGCCGCCGGGGTCGCCGGGATCATCAAGATGCTGATGGCGATGCGGCACGACACCATGCCGCGGACCGTCCACGTCGAGCGGCCCACCGGGCACGTCGACTGGTCCGACGGCGCGGTGGAGCTGCTCACCGACGCCCGGCCGTGGCCGGCGGGGGAGCGCCCGCGTCGCGCGGGGGTGTCGTCGTTCGGGGTGTCCGGCACCAACGCCCACGTGATCATCGAGGAGCCGCCGGTCACCCCGGAGGCCGAGTCGGTAGCGACGGATCCCGGTGCGCCCTGGTTGTTGTCGGCCCGCAGCGCGACGGCGGTCGCCGGTCAGGCGCAACGGCTCGCGGCGTGGGACGGCGACGCCGGGCAGGCGGCGTACTCGCTGGCCACCTCGCGTGCTGTCTTCGACCACCGCGCAGTCGTCCTCGGCCCGGACCACAGTGCCGGTCTGGCCGCCCTTGCCGACGGGTTGCCGTCGAGCGCCGTCGTCGCCGGTGTGGCCCGTTCCGCCGGTGTGGTGTTCGTGTTCCCCGGCCAGGGTTCGCAGTGGGTGGGGATGGCGGTGGGTCTGCTGGATGCCGAGCCGGTGTTCGCGGCCCGGATCGCGGAGTGTGCGGCGGCTCTGGCCCCGTTCGTGGACTGGAATCTCCTGGACGTGCTGCGCTCGGATGACCCGTTGGATCGGGTGGATGTGGTGCAGCCGGTGTTGTGGGCGGTGCACGTCGCGTTGGCCGAGGTGTGGAAGGCCAAGGGCGTCACCCCTGACGCGGTGATCGGTCACTCGCAGGGTGAGATCGCCGCCGCCTGCGTCGCCGGGGTCCTGTCGCTCAGTGACGCCGCGAAGGTCGTCGCGTTACGCAGCAAGGCTTTGCTGGCCCTGTCCGGCACCGGCGGCATGGTGTCGGTCAGCGCCGGCCTGGACGTGGTCAACCCCCTGCTGACCGACGGGGTCAGCGTCGCCGTGGTCAACGGCCCGACCAGTGTCGTGGTGGCCGGTGCCGACCTGGAGCCGTTCCTGGCCGCTGCCGAGGCGGCGGGGGTGCGGGCCAGGCGGGTGAAGGTGGACTACGCGTCACACTGCCCGCTGGTCGAGCCGGTGGAGGCGGAGTTGGCCCGTCTGCTCGACGGGGTGCAGCCCCTGCCCGGCTCGGTGCCGGTGTTCTCCACAGTCGAGGACGGCGGGGAGATGAACGCCGCCTACTGGTATCGCAACCTGCGCCAACCGGTGCGCCTGGACCTGGCAGTGCAGGCCGCTCACGCCGCCGGGCACCGGATCTTCGTTGAGGTCAGCGCCCACCCGGTGCTCACCGGCGCGATCGAGGCCACCACAGTCGGCACGCTGCGCCGTGACGAAGGCGGCCCGGAGCGGTTCGTGCGGTCGCTGGCCGAGGCGTGGGTGCAGGGCGCACCCGTCGACTGGACCACAGTCATTCCCGCTACCCGGACCGTGGACCTGCCGACGTACCCCTTCCAACACCAGCGGTACTGGCCGGCCGGCGACACACCGGTGCCCGTCGTCGACCCGGTCGACAGCGAGTTCTGGCAGGCGGTGGAGAACGGGGACCTGACCCCCCTCGGGATCACCGGCGACGGCGACGCCCTGCTGCCCGCCCTCACCGCCTGGCGGCGTACCCGCACGGAGCGCGGCACCACCGACACCTGGCGCTACACCGTCGGCTGGACCGCCCTGCCCGAACCGCCCGACGCGTTGCTCACCGGCACCTGGCTGCTGATCACCACCACCACCGCCCAGACCGAAACCGACTTCGTCAGCGCCGCGATCGAGCAGGCCGGCGGCACCGCCGTCATCGTCGAGGTCGACCCGGCGACGACCGACCGGGCCACGCTGACCGCACAGCTGAGAGCCGCGACCGGCCCCGAGCCCGCCGTCACCGGTGTGCTGTCCCTCCTGGCGGTCGCCCCGGACACCGGCGGAGCCGTCCCACACTGCCTGACCGCGACCGTGCTGCTGGTCCAGGCCCTGGCCGACGCCGGGATCCCCGGCCGGCTCCGGATCGTCACCCGCGGCGCCGTCACCGTCGCCGCCACCGACGAGCCGCCGCTGACCGGCCCCGCCCAGGTCTGGGCCACCGGCCGGGTGCTCGGCCTGGAACAGCCGGACCGCTGGGGCGCCCTGATCGACCTGCCCGCCCGGCTCGACAGCGCCGCCCGCACCCGCTTCCAGGCAGCCGTCGCCGGCATCGACGACGAAGACCAGATCGCGGTACGCGAGGACGCCGTCCACGCTCGACGCCTCCGCCCCGCCCCCCTCGACAGCCCGGCACCGCCGAACGGGTGGACGCCCACCGGCACCACCCTGATCACCGGCGGCACCGGCGCGATCGGCGCACACGTCGCCCGCTGGCTGGCCGGACGGGGCGCCGAGCACCTGGTGCTCACCAGCCGGCGAGGCCCGGACGCCCCCGGCGCCGACGAGCTGCGTACCCACCTGGAACACCTCGGCGCACGGGTGACCATCGCCGCCTGCGACACGGCCGACCGGGACGCGCTCACCAGCCTGCTCGACGGCATCGGCGACCTCACCGCGGTCTTCCACGCCGCCGGTGTCGCCCGCTCGGCACCGCTGGCCGACACCGATCTGGACGAGTTCGCCGACGTGGTCAACGGCAAGGCGGCAGGCGCCGCGGCGCTCGACGACCTCGTCGGAGACGTCAGCGCATTCGTCCTGTTCTCATCCAACGCCGGCGTCTGGGGCGGCGGCGGGCAGGGCGCGTACGCGGCGGCCAACGCGTACCTCGACGCGCTCGCGGCCCGTCGCCGGGCCCGTGGTCTGCGCGCCACCTCGATCGCCTGGGGTGTGTGGGACGGCGGTGGCATGTCCGACGCCGCGATCGTCGAGCAGTTGCGCCGACGTGGCCTCGCCGCGATGGCACCCGACCTGGCCATCGCCGCCATGGCCCGCACCCTCGACCACGACGAGACCTTCGTCGCCATCGCCGACGTGGACTGGCAGCGGTTCGCGCCCGCCTACGAGTCGGCCCGGCCCCGGCCGCTGCTGCACGAACTGCCGCAGGTACGCCGGATCCGCGACGCCGACCAGGCCGCGATCGGCGGCCAGGGGGCGTCCGCGCTCTACACCCGGCTACGCGACAGGTCCCGCGGTGAACGGCACCGGGCCCTGCTCCAGACGGTACGGGCGGAGGCCGCCGCTGTCCTCGGCCACCCGTCGGCCGAGTCCGTCGAACCCGAGCGCGCGTTCCGGGAGCTGGGCTTCGACTCGGCGACCGCGATCGAGATGCGCAACCGGCTCAACGCGAGCACCGGCCTGCGGCTCGCCACCACCCTGATCTTCGACTACCCCAGCGCCCTGGTCCTCGCCGAGCACCTGCACGACGAGCTGTTCGGCCCGGACGACCTCGACGACGACGCCCGCATCCGGCAGGCGCTCGCCGCGATCTCACCGGCCCGCCTGCGTGCCGCTGGGTTGCTGGACGCCGTGCTGCGCCTCGCCGACGACGCCGGCGACGACACCGAAACCGCCGCCGGGGAACCCGACGGCACCGACCTCGACGGCCTGGATGAGGACGACCTCATCCGGCTGGCGCTCGATTCCTCTCGCTGAACCACCGACGTGCGGAGCTCATGATGGCCACCTCCAGCGACAAGCTCGTCGAGGCACTGCGCTCCTCCCTGAAGGAGAACGAGCGTCTGCGCCACCAGCACCGCCGGCTCACCGAGGCGCAGCGGGAACCCATCGCTGTCGTCGGTATGGCCTGCCGGTATCCCGGCGGCGTCGACTCGCCCGAGGCCCTGTGGCGACTCGTCGCCGAAGGCGCCAACGCCCTGTCGGGCTTCCCGGACGACCGTGGCTGGGACCCGGCCGCCTCGTACGCCCGCCCGGCGGGGTTCCTCGACGCGGCCGGTGAGTTCGACGCCGCGCTGTTCGGCATCTCGCCGCGCGAGGCCGTCGCCATGGACCCGCAGCAACGCCTCCTCATGGAGACCGCCTGGGAGGCACTGGAGCGCGGCGGCGTCGACCCGCTGTCGCTGCGCGGGCGCCAGGTCGGCGTCTTCGTCGGCTCCAACACCCAGGACTACGCGTCGGTGCTGATGCGGACGCCGATCGCCGACGAGGGTCACCTGCTGACCGGAAACGCGGCAGCCGTGGTCTCCGGCCGCCTGTCGTACTTCTTCGGACTCGAAGGCCCGGCCATCACCGTCGACACCGCCTGCTCGTCCTCGCTTGTCGCGCTGCACCTGGCGGTCCAGTCGCTGCGGCAGGGCGAGTGCACGATGGCGCTGGCCGGCGGCGCGACAGTCATGTGCACCACCGGCGCGTTCGAGGAGTTCGAACGCCAGGGCGGCCTCGCGGCGGACGGCCGCTGCAAGTCCTTCGCCTCGGCCGCCGACGGCACCGGCTGGGGTGAGGGCGTCGGCCTGCTCCTGGTGGAACGGCTCTCGGACGCCCGCCGCAACGGTCACCCCGTGCTCGCCGTGATCAGGGGCACCGCCGTCAACCAGGACGGCGCGTCCAACGGTCTCACCGCACCGAACGGGCCGTCCCAGCAGCGGGTCATCCGGGCCGCCCTGGACAACGCCGGCCTCACCGGCGCCGACGTGGACGTGGTCGAGGCGCACGGCACCGGCACGGTGCTCGGCGACCCGATCGAGGCGCAGGCGCTGCTCTCCACGTACGGCCGCGACCGAGGGGAGCGCGACCCGCTCTGGCTCGGCTCGATCAAGTCGAACATCGGCCACACCCAGGCCGCCGCCGGTGTCGCCGGGATCATCAAGATGGTCATGGCGATGCGGCACCGCACCCTGCCGCAGACCCTGCACGTCGACGCGCCAACCCCGCACGTCGACTGGTCGGCCGGTGCGGTGCAGCTGCTCACTGAGGCCCGCCCCTGGCCGTCCGGCGACCAACCGGCGCGAGCGGGTGTCTCCGCCTTCGGCGTCTCCGGCACCAACGCCCACGTCATCGTCGAGCAGGCCCCGGCCGGCGACGAGGAGGCGGGCCGCGAGCCGGTTACCGTCCCGGCGCCGCTGCTGCTCTCCGGTCACGACGACGCCGCCCTGCACGCCCAGGCGGCCCGCCTCGCCCGCCACCTCATCGACAGTGACGTCGACCCCGGCGACGTCGCGTACTCGCTGGCCACCACCCGCGCCGGCCTGCGACACCGCGCCGCGATCACCAGCACCGACCCGGCGGATCGGCTCGCCGCGCTGACGGCGCTCGCCGAGGGCCGCGGCGCTTCCGGCGTGGTGCGGGACACCGTCACCCGTGGCCCTCTCGCGTTCGTGTTCTCCGGTCAGGGTTCGCAGCGGCCGGGCATGGGCCTGGCCCTTGCCGACACGTTCCCGGTGTACGCGGAGGCGTTCGACGCGGTCTGCGCGGAGTTGGACCGGCACCTGGACCGGCCGATCCGGGAGGTCATCGCCGAGGGCGACGATCTGGGCCAGACGGTCTACACGCAGTCGGCGTTGTTCGCCGTCGAGGTGGCGTTGTTCCGCCTTGTCGAGTCGTTCGGGGTCACAGCGGACTTCCTGGTGGGGCACTCGATCGGTGAGATCGCCGCCGCGCACGTCGCGGGGGTGCTGTCCCTGCCGGACGCGGCCAGGCTGGTCGCCGCGCGGGGTCGGTTGATGCAGGCGTTGCCGGCCGGTGGGGTGATGGTCGCGGTACGGGCCACCGAGGCCGAGGTGCTGCCGCTGCTGACCGACGGGGTGTCCGTCGCGGCGATCAACGGCCCACGCTCGATCGTCCTCTCCGGGACTGCCGACGAGGTCACCGCCGTCGCGGCGCACTTCGAGAAGTCGAAGCGGTTGCGGGTCAGTCACGCGTTCCACTCGGTGCTGATGGAGCCGATGCTGGCCGAGTTCGCGTCGGTCGCGGCATCCCTCACCTATGCGTCACCACGCATCCCGATCGTGTCCAACGTCACCGGCCAGATCGCCGACACGCAGGACGCCGGCTACTGGGTGCGGCACGTGCGCGAGGCGGTGCGCTTCGCCGACGGCATCACCACACTGGAGTCCTTGGGCGTCAACACGTTCGTGGAGATCGGCCCCGACGGGGTGCTATCCGCCATGGGCGCGGACTGCGTCGCCGACGCGGTGTTCGTACCAGTGCAACGCTCTGACCGGGACCAACCTTCCACGCTGCTGACCGCCCTCGCGCAGGCCTTCGTGCGCGGCATCGCCGTCGACTGGACGCCGTGCCACCCCGGCGCCCGCACGATCGACCTGCCCACGTACGCCTTCCAACGCCGCTACTACTGGCCGGACCTGCCGAAACCGGTGAGCAGCACCCCGGACGAGTGGCGTTACCGGGAGACCTGGCAGCCCGTCGACGCCCCACCCGCCGGCACCCTCGCCGGGGCGTGGCGCATCGTCGCCGACCCGGCGGACCCGACCGCCCGGCAGCTGCACGACCTGTTGACCCGACACGGGGCCACCCCCGAGATCGGCGACGCCAGGCACCTCACCGACGAGGTGGCCGGCATCCTCCACGTGCCCTCGCGTACCGGCGACCTCGACGCCACGGCCGACCTGCTCGCCCTGATCCAGGCCGCGACGACCGCCGGGATCACCGCGCCGATCTGGACCGTCACCACCGCGGCCGTCACCACGGGCACCGACGACATCGCACCCGACCCGGCCCAGGCCGCGATCTGGGGTCTCGGCCGGGTGGCCGCCCTCGAACACCCGGACACCTGGGGCGGCCTCGTCGACCTGGCCGGCGACGTCACCGACCAGGTCGCCGCCGTCCTGGCCGGGAGCACCGGCGAAGACCAGGTCGCGATCCGTGCCGACGGCCTGCACGCCCGTCGCATCGACCGTGCGCCCGCCCCGGCCACCGAACCCTGGCAGCCGACCGGCACCGTCCTGGTCACCGGCGGCACCGGCGCGCTCGGCGCCCACGTCGCCCGCTGGGCCGCGCACAACGGCGCGGAGCGGGTCGTCCTGGTCAGCCGCCGGGGCGCGAACGCCCCCGGCCTGGACGCCCTGACCGCGGAGCTGGCCGGGACCGGCTGCCACATCACCGCCGCAGCCTGCGACGTCACCGACCGCGAAGCCCTCGCCGCCCTCGTCGCGACGCTCCGCGCGGACGGCACCCCGGTCCGTTCGGTAGTGCACACCGCCGGCGTCGCCCACCTGACCCCACTGGCCGGGCTGGACCCGACCGAGATCGGTGAACTCGGCGCCGCGAAGGTGCTCGGTGCCCGGCACCTCGACGAACTCCTCGGCGACGACCTGGACGCCTTCGTGCTCTTCTCGTCCATCGCGGGCGTGTGGGGCAGCGGTGACCAGGGCGGATACGCCGCCGCGAACGCGTACCTCGACGCCCTCGCCGCCCGCCGGGCCGCCCAGGGCCGCCCCGCCACCGCCATCGCCTGGGGCCCGTGGGCCGGCGGCGGCATGGCCGACGCCGACGTCTCCGCCCAGCTCGCCCGGCGCGGCGTCACCGCGATGAACCCCGCCCGCGCCATCGCCGCGCTGACCCACGCCGTCTCCGCCGGCGACACCACAGTCGTGGTCGCCGACGTGGACTGGTCACGCTTCGGACCCGCCTTCACGGTACGACGCACCAGCCCCCTGCTCAGCCCGCTGCTCACCGACGTCGAGGAGCAGCCGCAGTCCACCGGCCCGGCCACCGACCTGCTGGCCGGCCGTACCGTCGAGGAACGCCGCGCGTACCTGCTGAACCTGGTACGCAGCGAGGCCGCCGCAGTCCTCGGTCACGACTCCGCCGACGCCGTCCCGGCCGACCGTCCCTTCCGGGAACTCGGCTTCGACTCGCTGACCGCTGTGGAGCTGCGCAGCCGCCTCGCCGCCGCGACCGGCCTGCGCCTGCCGACCACCGTCGCCTTCGACTACCCGTACGCCGCCGTCCTCGCCGCCGAGCTGGACACCCTGCTGTCCGGCGCGGATCGCACGGCGCACACCGTCGCACCGTCGGCCGGCAACCCTGACGAGCCCATCGCCATCATCGGGATGGCCTGCCGCTACCCGGGCGACGTCGGCTCACCCGAGGACCTGTGGCGTCTCGTCGAGTCCGGCGCCGACGCGATCGCCGGGTTCCCCGCCGACCGTGGGTGGGACCTGGACGCCCTCTACGACCCCGACCCGGACCAGCCCGGCGCCTCCTACACCCGCGCTGGAGGGTTCGTCGCCGACGTCGCCGGTTTCGACGCGGCGTTCTTCGGCATCTCACCGCGCGAGGCGCTGGCCATGGACCCGCAGCAGCGACTGCTGATGGAGACCGCGTGGGAGGCGGTCGAGCGGGCCGGTATCGACCCCGCCGGCCTGCGCGGCGAACCCGCTGGTGTCTTCGTCGGGGCGTCCTTCTCCGGCTACGGCACGGGTGACCAGATCGCCGACGGGGTCGAGGGGTACCGACTCACCGGCACGGCGGCAAGTGTCACCTCCGGGCGGATCGCGTACACCCTCGGCTGGGAGGGCCCGGCCGTCACCGTGGACACCGCCTGCTCGTCGTCGCTGGTGGCGCTGCACCTGGCCGTCCGCTCGCTACGGTCCGGCGAGTGCTCCCTCGCGCTGGCCGGCGGCGTCACGGTGATGGCCAGCCCGGACGCGTTCGTGGAGTTCTCCCGCCAGCGGGGCCTGTCCGCCGACGGCCGCTGCAAGTCGTTCGCGGCGGGCGCGGACGGCACCGGCTGGTCCGAGGGCGCTGGCATCCTCTTGGTCGAGCGGCTCTCCGACGCCGTCCGCAACGGTCACCGTGTCCTCGCCGTGGTGCGCGGCACGGCGGTCAACCAGGACGGCGCGTCGAACGGCCTGACCGCCCCCAACGGCCCCGCCCAGCAGCGGGTCATCCGGGCGGCACTGGCCGACGCCGGCCTCGGCCCGACCGACGTGGACGCGGTCGAGGCACACGGCACCGGCACCCGGCTCGGCGACCCGATCGAGGCGCAGGCGCTGCTCAGCGCGTACGGGCAGGACCGCCCGACCGGGCGACCGCTCTGGCTCGGCTCGGTCAAGTCGAACATCGGGCACACCGTCGCGGCGGCCGGGGTCGCCGGGATCATCAAGATGGTCATGGCGATGCGGCACCGGGTGCTGCCCCGCACGCTGCACGTGGACGAACCCACCCCGCACGTCGACTGGGCCTCCGGGGCGGTGTCGCTGCTCAGCGAGCCGCAGCCGTGGCCCGACGTGGACCGTCCGGCCCGCGCCGCCGTGTCCTCCTTCGGTATCAGCGGCACCAACGCCCACGCGATCCTGGAAGCGCCTCCGACGCCGGAACCCCAGGCCGCGCCGCCGACGCCGGCTGCCCTGCCGGTGCCGTGGACGCTGGGCGCCGCCGAGCCGGGCGCGTTGAGCGCCCAGGCCGGGCGGCTGCTGCCGTACCTCGACGCGGACCCGGTCGACCTGGGCCACTCCCTCACCCGACGCGGCAGCTTCCCGCACCGGGCCGTGGTGTTCGGCCCGGACGCCCTGGAGGCACTCGCCGAGGGGCGCACCGATGCCGGTCTGGTGACCGGTGACGTGGTCGACGGCACCCTCGCCTTCGTCTTCTCCGGTCAGGGTTCGCAACGCCCGGGCATGGGCCTGGCCCTTGCCGACACGTTCCCGGTGTACGCGGAGGCGTTCGACGCGGTCTGCGCCGAGCTGGACCGGCACCTGGACCGGCCGATCCGCGAGGTCATCGCCGACGGCGACGACCTGGACCAGACGGTCTACACGCAGTCGGCGTTGTTCGCCGTCGAGGTGGCGTTGTTCCGCCTTGTCGAGTCGTTCGGCGTCACAGCGGACTACCTGGTGGGGCATTCCATTGGTGAGATCGCCGCCGCGCACGTCGCGGGTGTGCTGTCCCTGCCGGACGCGGCGACGCTGGTCACCGCGCGAGGTCGGCTGATGCAGGCGTTGCCGGCCGGTGGGGTGATGGTCGCGGTGCGGGCCACCGAGGCCGAGGTGCTCCCGCTGCTCACTGACGGCGTGTCCGTCGCGGCGATCAACGGGCCCCGCTCGGTGGTGCTGTCCGGTGTGGCGGGCGAGGTCGCGGCCGTGGCGGCGAGTTTCAAGTCGAAGCGGTTGCGGGTCAGTCATGCGTTCCACTCGGTGTTGATGGAGCCGATGCTGGCCGAGTTCGCGTCGGTCGCGGCATCCCTCACCTATGCGTCACCACGCATCCCGATCGTGTCCAACGTGACCGGCCAGATCGCCGACACGCAGGACGCCGGCTACTGGGTGCGGCACGTGCGCGAGGCCGTCCGGTTCGCCGACGGCATCACCACACTGGAAGCCCTCGGCGTCACCACGTTCGTGGAGATCGGCCCCGACGGGGTGCTCTCCGCCATGGGGGCGGACTGCGTCAGCGACGCGGTGTTCGTACCAGTGCAGCGCTCTGACCGGGACCAACCTGCCACGCTGCTGACCGCCCTCGCGCAGGCCTTCGTGCGTGGCGTCGCTGTCGACTGGACGCCCTGCCTGACCGGTGGGCGGTTGATCGACCTGCCCACCTACGCCTTCCAGCACCAGCGCTACTGGCCCGCCGCCACGGTGACCGGCAACGGCGACGCCGTCGACCACCCGCTGCTCGGCGGCATGCTCACCCTCGCCGGCGACAGCGACGAACGGATCTTCACCGGCCGCTGGTCGCGGACCGCCCTGCCGTGGCTCACCGACCACCAGGTCGCCGGTGACGTCGTCGTCCCCGGCACCGCGCTGCTCGAACTCGCCCTCGCCGCCGGCGTCGAGGTCGGCTGTGACCGCGTCGACGACCTCGTCCTGGCCGCCCCGCTGGTCGTCGGCGAGCAACGGATGGAGGTCCAGGTCCGCACCGCCGCCGACGACGGTTCCGGCCGCCGCACCGTCACCGTCCACGCCAGCCCCGACGGCATCCGGTGGACCACCCACGCCACCGGCACCCTCAGCACCGCCGAAACCCTCGACGAGGCCACGCCGGCCGCCTGGCCACCCGCCGGATCCGAGGCGATCGACACCACCGGTCTCTACGACGCCCTGCGCCGTCGGGGTCTCGACTACGGCCCCGCGTTCCGCGGGCTGCGCCAGGCCTGGCTCGACGCCGACGGTGCCGTCCACGCCGAAGTGGAGCTGCCCAGCAGCGTGGACGGCAGCAGGTACGGCGTACACCCGGCGTTGCTGGACACCGCCCTGCACCCGCTCGGCCTCGGCGTCCTGGGCGACGACGACGGTCAGGCCCGGGTGCCGTTCGCCTGGTCCGGCGTCACACTGCGGGCCTCCGGCGCGGTGACCGCCCGGGTGCGGCTGGCCGACGCCGGCACCGACGCCGTCAGCGTCCACCTCACCGACACCCTCGGGCGGACCCTGTTGACCGCCGACTCCCTGGTGCTGCGCCGGTACGCCGAGCGCACCGCCAGCACCGACGGCCTACACCGACTCGACTGGATTCCGGTCGAGGCACCCGGCACCTCCGACCGCACCGGGACCGAGGTGCTGCGCGTACCCGCCACCGCCACCGGCGACCCGATCACCGCCACCCATGCCACCACGACCGCCGTCCTGGCGGCGCTGCGCGACGCCGTCGAGCGGGACGTCCGACTCGCCGTCGTCACCAGCGGCGCGGTCGCCAGCGGCCCCGACGACGCGGTCACCGACCTGGCCGGCGCGGCCGTCTGGGGTCTGGTCCGCAGCGCCCAGACCGAGAACCCCGGCCGGTTCCTGCTCATCGACACCGACGGCGACGACCACCTGGGCGCCGTGCTCGCCACCGGCGAGGAGCAGATCGCCGTCCGTGACGGCATGCTGCGCGCACCCCGCCTGGCCCGGGTCACCGCACCCGCCGACGGCCACGACTTCGGCACCGGCACGGTCCTCGTCACCGGCGCGTTCGGCACCCTCGGCCGGCTGCTCACCCGGCACCTGGTCACCCGGTACGGCGTCACCGACCTGCTGCTGCTCAGCCGACGTGGCCCGGACGCCCCGGAGGCCGCCGACCTGACCGCGGAACTCTCCGCACTCGGCGCGACAAGCACCGTCCTGGCCTGTGACCTGGCCGACCGCGACTCTCTCGCCGCCGCCATCGACGGTGTCGGCAGCCTGACCGGCGTCCTGCACATCGCCGGGGTGATCGACGACGGTGTGGTCACCGCGCTCACCCCCGAACGCCTCGCCGCGGTGCTCCGCCCGAAGGTCGACGCCGCCTGGCACCTGCACGATCTCACCGCCGGGCATCCCCTGACCGCCTTCGTGACGTTCTCCTCGGCCGCCGGCCTGCTCGGCAGCCCAGGCCAGGCCAACTACGCTGCCGCGAACGCCTTCCTCGACGCCCTCGCCGACCTCCGCCACCAGGCCGGCCTGCCGGCCTCGTCGCTCGCCTGGGGGCCGTGGGCCGCCGGGATGGCCGCCGACCTGGACCCGGACGCGGTCCAGCGACTCAGCCGGGGCGGCCTCGCCCTGATCACACCCGAGGACGGTCTCGGCCTCTTCGACGCGGCCGGCCACCACACCACTGTCGTCCCGCTGCGGCTCACCTCCGGCCGTCACGCGCCGGCCACCGTCCACCCGCTGCTGCGCAACCTCATCCGAGCTACCCGACGGGGCACCGCGCGGGCCGCCACCGGCGACGCCTCCCTGGTCCAGCGACTCGCGGCACTGCGTCCGGCCGACCAACGGGAAGCCCTCCTCGACCTGGTCCGCACCCACGTCGCGAGCGTGCTGGGCCACGGCTCGGGGCAGGCGGTCGCCCCCGGCAAGGCGTTCCAGGAGACCGGGTTCGACTCGCTCGCCGCCGTCGAGCTCCGTAACGGCCTGAACGCCGCGACCGGCCTGCGACTGCCGGCCACCCTCGTCTTCGACCACCCGACCCCGGCCGCCCTCGCCGCCCACCTGCACGAGACGCTGATCGGCGCCGACCGTCCCGACACCCCGGAGGTCGCCGCGTCCGGCCACGCCGACGAGCCGATCGCCATCGTCGGCATGGCCTGCCGCTACCCCGGCGGGATCAGCTCACCCGAGGACCTGTGGCGACTCGTCGAGACCGGCAGCGACGCGATCGGCGACTTCCCCGCCGACCGGGGCTGGGACGTCGACCGCCTCTACCACGCCGACCCGGATCACCCCGGGACCTCGTACACCCGATCCGGCGGGTTCCTCGCCGACGCCGCCGACTTCGACGCCCCGTTCTTCGGGCTCGGCCCGCGCGAGGCCCTCGCCACCGACCCCCAACAGCGGCTGCTGCTGGAAACCTCGTGGGAGGCCTTCGAACGGGCCGGCATCGACCCGGCGACCGTCCGCGGCAGCCGCACCGGTGTCTTCGCCGGCGTCATGTACCACGACTACGTGTCCCGCCTCGACCCCGACGGCGACGCCGTCGAGGGCCTGCTCGGCATCGGCAACGCGGGCAGCGTCATCTCCGGCCGGATCGCGTACACGTTCGGGCTGGAAGGACCGGCGGTCACAGTGGACACCGCCTGCTCGTCGTCACTGGTGGCGTTGCACTTCGCCGTCCAGGCGATCCGCAACGGCGAGTGCACCATGGCGCTCGCCGGTGGCGTCACCGTGATGGCCACCCCGGGCACCTTCATCGAGTTCTCCCGTCAGCGAGGGCTCTCCGCCGACGGCCGCTGCAAGTCCTTCGGCGCGGGGGCGGACGGCACCGGCTGGTCCGAGGGCGTCGGCATGCTCGTCGTCGAACGCCTCTCCGACGCCCACCGCAACGGCCACCCGATCCTCGCCGTGATCCGGGGCAGCGCCGTCAACTCCGACGGCGCCTCCAACGGGTTGACCGCCCCCAACGGCCCCGCCCAGCAGCGGGTCATCCGCGCCGCGCTGGCCAGCGCCGGCCTGAGCACCGCCGACGTCGACACCGTCGAGGCGCACGGCACCGGCACAGTGCTCGGCGACCCGATCGAGGCCCAGGCGCTGCTCGCCACCTACGGCCAGGACCGCCCCGACGACCAACCACTGTGGCTCGGCTCGATCAAGTCGAACATGGGCCACACCCAGGCCGCCGCCGGTGTCGCCGGCATCATCAAGATGATCGAGGCGATGCGGCACGGCGTCCTGCCCCGCACCCTGCACGCCGACGACCCGTCCCCGCACATCGACTGGTCGGCCGGAGCGGTCTCACTGCTCACCGAGGAACGGCAGTGGACAGTGCCGGGCCGCCCGCGTCGCGCCGCCGTGTCCTCGTTCGGCGTCTCCGGCACCAACGCCCACGTCATCCTGGAAGCCGCCCCCGAACCGACACCAGTGCCCCGACACCCGGTCAGCGGGCCGACGGTCTGGCCGCTCACCGCGACCACCACCGACGGTCTCCGCGACCAGGGCACCCGGCTGCTGACCCACCTGGAGACCCACCCCGCGCTGGACCCCGCCGACGTCGGACACACCCTCAGCACGCGCGGCGCGTTCCCGCACCGGGCCGTGGTGTTCGGCCCGGACGCCCTCGAAGCGCTCGCCGAGGGCCGCACCGATGCCGGCCTGGTGACCGGCGACGTGGTCGACGGCAAGCTCGCCTTCGTCTTCTCCGGTCAAGGCTCCCAGCGACCGGGCATGGGCCTGGCCCTGCACGAAACCTTCCCGGTGTACGCGGAAGCGTTCGACGCCGTCTGCGCCGAACTGGACCGGCACCTGGACCGGCCGATCCGCGACGTCATCGCCGACGGAACCGACCTGGACCAGACCGTCTACACCCAGGCAGCGCTGTTCGCCGTCGAGGTCGCGTTGTTCCGCCTTGTCGAGTCGTTCGGTGTCACGCCGGACTTCCTGGTCGGGCACTCGATCGGTGAGATCGCCGCCGCGCACGTCGCCGGGGTGCTGTCCCTGGCCGACGCGGCGACATTGGTCACCGCTCGGGGTCGCCTGATGCAGGCCCTTCCGACCGGTGGCGTGATGGTCGCGGTACGGGCCACCGAGGCCGAGGTGCTGCCGCTGCTGACCGACGGGGTGAGCGTCGCGGCGATCAACGGCCCCCGCTCGGTGGTGCTGTCTGGTGCTGCCGACGAGGTGGCGGCCGTGGCAGCGAGTTTCAAGTCGAAGCAGCTGCGGGTCAGTCACGCGTTCCACTCGGTGTTGATGGAGCCGATGCTGGCCGAGTTCGCCCAGGTGGCGGCGACGCTGACCTACGAGTCGCCGCGCATCCCGATCGTGTCCAACCTGACCGGGCAGGTCGCCGAGACCCAGGACGCCGCCTACTGGGTGCGGCACGTGCGCGAGGCGGTCCGGTTCGCCGACGGCATCACCACACTGGAAGCCGTCGGCGTCAGCACGTTCGTCGAGATCGGCCCCGACGGGGTGCTCTCCGCCATGGGCGCGGACTGCGTCAGCGACGCGGTGTTCGTACCCCTGCAACGCTCCGACCGCGACCAACCCACCACGCTGCTCACCGCCCTCGCGCAGGCCCACGTACGCGGCGTCGCCGTCGAATGGGCACCGTGCCACCCGGGCGGACGGCTGGTCGACCTGCCCACCTACGCCTTCCAGCACCGCCGCTACTGGCCGACCGGCCCGGCCGCCGTGCGCCGCGACCGCACCGGCCACCCGCTCTTCGACACCGCGATCACCCTCGCCGAGGCGAGCGGGGAACGCGTCCTCACCGGCCACTGGTCGGTCGCGACAGTGCCGTGGCTCGCCGACCACCGGGTCGACGGCGCCCTCCTGGCCCCCGGCACCGCGCTCGTGGAAGCCGCCCTCGCGGCCGGCGCCGGTGACCGGCTCGACGACCTGGTCCTCGCCGCCCCGCTCGTCCTCGACGACAGAGGTGCCCAGATCCAGGTACGGGTCGGCCCGGCCACCGACGACGGCCGCCGGCCGGTCACCATCCACGCCAGCACCGACGGTACGACCTGGACCGCCCACGCCACCGGCACTCTCGCACCCCCCGACGAGACGCCGGTCGTCCCGGTGGGCCGCTCGGCCGCCGCGACACCACTGGACGTGGACGGGCTCTACGACGAGCTGCTCCGACGCGGCCTCGACTACGGGCCGGCGTTCCAGGGCGTCCGGACCGCCTGGCGCGACACCGACGGCACAGTGCACGCCGACGTCGTGCTCCCCGACGACGTGGGCGTCGACGGCTACGGCATCCACCCGGCCCTGCTCGACGCCGCCCTGCACGCTCTCGGCCTCGACGACCAGACCGGCGACGGCGCCGCCAGTGTGCCGTTCGCGTGGTCCGGCGTCACCGTCCACCAGCCCGGCGTCACCGCCGCCCAGGTCCGCCTCAGCGTCGGCGACTCCGTCCAGGTCACCCTCGCGGACGCCGTCGGCGACCCGGTCGTCTCCGTGGCCGCCCTGCGGCTGCGGGCGTACGCGCCGCCGTCGGTGCTGCACCGCCTCGACTGGAGGGCGGTCGACCTACCCGCCGCCGGCGACCCCGACACCGTCATCCTGCGGATCCCGGCGGACGGCACCGACCCCGTGGCCGCCACGCGTACCGCCACCGCCCGCACGCTCGCCGCCCTCCAGTCGGCTGTCGACTCCGACACCCGCCTCACAGTGGTCACCGCCGGAGCCGCACACGGCGACATCACCCACCTCTCCGGAGCCGCCGTCTGGGGCCTCGTCCGTGCCGCCCAGTCGGAGCACCCCGGACGGTTCACGCTCGTCGACGCCGAGCCTGGCACCGGCGAGGCGGAGATCCGGGCCGCGGCGGCAGCCGAGCAGTCCCAGATCGCCATCGGCGTGGACGGTGTCTTCACCCCCGTCCTCACGGCGTACGCGACGAACAGCGCCGATACCGCCGGACTGGGCACCGGGACCGTGCTGGTCACCGGCGGCCTCGGCGGACTCGGCCCTGTCGTCGCCCGCCACCTGGTCACCCGGCACGGCGTCACCGACCTGGTGCTGCTCAGCCGGCAGGGCCCGGACGCCCCGGGCGCCGACACCCTGGTCCGCGACCTCGCCGCCGTCGGAGCCACCGCGACAGTGGTCGCCTGCGACGCCGCCGACCGCACCGCGCTGGCCAAGGTGCTCGACGGCCTCACCGACCTGAGCGCTGTCGTCCACCTCGCCGGGATGCTCGACGACGGAGTGGTGACCGCGTTGACCGAGGACCGCGTCGCCACCGTCCTGCGCCCCAAGGCCGAGGCCGCCTGGCACCTGCACGAGCTGACCCGGGACCGGCAGTTGACAGCGTTCGTGCTGTTCTCCTCGGCGGCCGGCGTCGTCGGCGGACCGGGGCAGGGCAACTACGCGGCAGCCAACACGTTCCTCGACGCGCTCGCCGCGTACCGCAGAAGGGCCGGCCTGCCCGGCACCTCGCTGGCGTGGGGGCCGTGGGCCGCCGGCATGGCCGCCACCCTCACCGAGGCCGACCTGGCCCGGATGGCCCGCACCGGCGTCCTACCGATGACCGAGGCGCAGGCCCTGACCGCGTTCGACCTGAGCCTCGCCGCCGCCGAGCCGGCCCTGGTGCCACTGCGCCTCGACCCGACCGCCACCCCGGCCAGTGTGCCGGCGGTGCTCCGCGGCCTGCTCCGGGAGGCGCCCAAGCGCCGCACCAACCGACGCGGACCCGACCGTACGCTCGCCGAGCAGATCGCCTCGACCGACCCGGCTGCCCGGAGCGAGGCCGTGCTGACCGTCGTCCTCACCCAGGTGGCCGCCACGATCGGCGACGGGGGAGCGCACACCGTCGACCCGGACCTGGAGTTCACCGGCCTCGGGTTCACCTCCCTCGCGGCTGTCGAACTGCGCAACGGCCTCAACGCCGCCACCGGGCTCAGCCTGCCGGCGACACTCACCTTCGACTACCCGACGCCGCGCGCTCTCGCCGACCACCTGCTGAGCACGCTCGCCCCGGCCCGCGCCCCGCGACTGCTCGACGAACTGGCCCGGCTGGAGCAGGCGTTCACCGCCCTGCTGCCGGACGAGGTCGCCGAACTGGCCGTGCGGGACGCCGTCGCGGCCCGGCTGAAGGCACTCACCGGCCAGTGGGCCGAGGTGACCGGGGCGTCCGCGCCGGTCACCGAAACGCTCGACGAAGCCAGCGACGACGAGCTGTTCGCGTTCATCGACCGCCGGCTCGGCGCGTCCTGACCGGCTCGCACCCTCTCTCGGACAGGTGATTCCCATGGCGAACGAAGATCGGCTCCGCGAATATCTCAAGCGCGTCACCGCCGAACTGCACGAGACCAGCGAGCGGTTGCAGGAAGCCGAGGCGCGGCACCGCGAGCCGATCGCCATCATCGCCATGAGCTGCCGGTTCCCCGGTGGCGTCGACTCGCCGGAGTCGCTGTGGCAGCTCGTCGACTCGGGTGTCGACGCCATCGGCGAGTTCCCCGCCGAGCGGGGCTGGGAGGTGGAGAAGCTCTACCACCCCGACCCGGACCACCCCGGCACGTCGTACACCCGGCACGGGGGTTTCCTGCACGAGGCCGGCGACTTCGACGCCGCGTTCTTCGGCATCTCCCCCCGGGAGGCGCTGGCCACCGACGCGCAGCAACGCCTGCTGCTGGAGACGTCCTGGGAGACGTTCGAGCGGGCGGGCATCGACCCGGCCACCCTCAAGGGCAGCCGCACCGGCGTCTTCACCGGCGTGATGTACCACGACTACGCCGCCCTGGTCGGTGAGCTGGGCGACTCCGCCGAGGGTTCGCTCGGCACCGGCAGCACCGGCAGCATCGCCTCCGGGCGGATCGCGTACACGTTCGGCCTCGAGGGCACCGCCGTCACTGTGGACACCGCCTGCTCGTCGTCCCTTGTCGCCCTGCACCTGGCCGCTCAGGCGCTGCGGCAGGGGGAGTGCGACCTGGCGCTGGCCGGCGGCGTCACGGTGATGGCCACCCCGGGGGCGTTCCTGGCCTTCTCCCGCCAGCGGGGCCTCGCCCCGGACGGACGCTGCAAGCCGTTCTCCGACGACGCCGACGGCACCGGCTGGGGTGAGGGTGTCGGCATGCTGCTCGTCGAGCGGCTCTCCGACGCCGTCCGCAACGGCCACCCCGTGCTCGCCGTGGTGCGGGGGAGCGCTGTCAACCAGGACGGCGCGTCGAACGGGCTGACCGCCCCGAACGGGCCGTCCCAGCAACGCGTCATCCGGGCCGCGCTGAGCAACGCCGGCCTCACCACCGCCGACGTCGACGCCGTCGAGGCGCACGGCACCGGCACCACGTTGGGCGACCCGATCGAGGCGCAGGCGCTGCTGGCCACCTACGGGCAGGACCGCCCCGCCGACCAGCCACTGTGGCTGGGGTCGATCAAGTCGAACATCGGCCACACCCAGGCCGCCGCCGGTGTCGCCGGGATCATCAAGATGGTCGAGGCGATGCGCCACGGCCGGATCCCGCGCAGCCTGCACGCCGACCTGCCGTCCACGCACGTCGACTGGGCCGCCGGCGCGGTCCGCATCGCCGCCGACAACCAGCCGTGGCCGCAGCGCCCAGGCCCGCGCCGCGCGGGTGTCTCCTCGTTCGGGGTCTCCGGTACGAACGCGCACGTCATCCTCGAAGAGCCGCCGGCGGTCGAGGTGCCGCCGCGCACCGGGGCCGTGGCACCCGCCCCGGTGCCGTGGGTGCTGTCGGCCCGCTCGCCGGAGGCGTTGCGGGGGCAGGCCGCCCGGCTGGTGTCGGTGGAGGCCGACCCGACCGACGTCGGGTTCACCCTGGCCGCACACCGTACGACGCACCCGCACCGGGCTGTCGTGTTCGGCCCGGACGAGCTGGCGGCCCTCGCCGCCGGTGAGCCCGGCCCGGTCGTCGGGTCCGTGGTGCGTGGCAAGACGGGGTTCGTGTTCTCCGGTCAGGGTTCCCAGCGTCCCGGTATGGGCCTGGCTCTCTACGACACGTTCCCGCGTTACGCCGAGGCGTTCGACGCGGCCTGCGCCGAACTCGACCGGCACCTGGACCGGCCGATCCGCGAGGTCATCGCTGACGGAACGGACCTGGACCAGACCGTCTACACCCAGGCGGCGTTGTTCGCCGTCGAGGTTGCCCTGTTCCGGCTGGTCGAGTCGTTCGGCGTAAGGCCGGACTACCTGGTGGGCCATTCGATCGGGGAGATCGCCGCCGCGCACGTCGCCGGGGTGCTGTCCCTGCCCGACGCGGCCAGACTGGTCACTGCCCGAGGTCGTCTCATGCAGGCCCTCCCGACCGGCGGTGTGATGGTCGCGGTACGGGCCACGGAGGCGGAGGTGCTGCCGCTGCTGACCGACGGGGTGAGCATCGCCGCGATCAACGGCCCCCGCTCGGTGGTGCTCTCCGGCGTGGCCGACGAGGTCGCGGCCGTCGCGGCGACGTTCAAGTCGAAGCAGTTGCGGGTCAGTCACGCGTTCCACTCGGTGTTGATGGAGCCGATGCTGGCCGAGTTCGCGTCGGTCGCGGCATCCCTCACCTATGCGTCACCACGCATCCCGATCGTGTCGAACGTGACCGGGCAGGTCGCCGAGACGCAGGACGCGGCGTACTGGGCGCGGCACGTCCGCGAGGCCGTCCGCTTCGCCGACGGCATCACCACACTGGAAACCCTCGGCGTCAGCACCTTCGTGGAGATCGGCCCCGACGGGGTCCTCTCCGCCATGGGCGCGGACTGCGTCGCCGACGCGGTGTTCGTACCCCTGCAACGCTCCGACCGCGACCAACCTGCCACGCTGCTGGCCGCTCTCGCGCAGGCCTTCGTGCGCGGCGTCGCCGTCGACTGGACGCCCTGCTACCCCGGCGCGCGGCGTGTCGACCTGCCCACCTACGCCTTCCACCACCAGCGGTACTGGCCGGTCGGCACCGGCACCCCCACCGGCAGCGGCGGCACCGGCCACCCCCTGCTGGACACCGCCATCACCCTGGCCGGAGCTGACGAACTCGTCGTCACCGGCCGGTGGACCGTCGCCACCCACCAGTGGCTCGCCGACCACTCCCTGTCCGGGACGGTCGTCGTCCCCGGCGCCGCCCTCGTCGATCTGGCCCTGGCCGCCGGCGACCGCGTCGGCTGCGACCGAATCGAGGAACTCACCACCGGTATCCCGCTCACCATCGGCAGCGACGCCCTGCACGTCCAGGTCCGCGTCGGCGCCCCGGACGGCGACGGGCGTCGCCAGGTCGGCGTCCACGCGAGTCAGGACGCCGAGACGTGGACCGAGCACGCCACCGGCGTCCTCACCTCCGAGCCCGGCGCGGCCAACCCGCCGCCGGCGACGTGGCCGCCGTCCGACGCGACGGCCGTCGCCCTGGACGGCCTCTACGACGCCTTCGCCGACCGTGGCCTGCTCTACGGCCCGACGTTCCGCGCGCTGCGCGCCGCCTGGCGCGACCAGGAGCAGGTGTACGCGGAGATCACGCTCGACGAGACCGTGCCGGTCGAGGGCTTCCCACTGCACCCGGCGGTGCTCGACGCCGCCCTGCACGCCATCGGCGCCGGTGACCTGCTGCCCGCCCACGCCGACGGGGCCAGCGTGCCCTTCAGCTGGTCCGGCGTGACACTGCACGCGACCGGCGGCTCGGCGGTCCGGGCCCAGGTCCGTACCCTCGGCCCGGATTCGGTCCGGCTGGACCTGACCGACATCGCCGGCCAGCCGGTACTCACCGTCGACCGACTCGTCCTGCGCCCACTCACCACAGCCGCGGCGGGCACCGGCACCGACGACGCGCTGTTCCACCTCGGCTGGCTCCCGCTCACGCCGTCCGCCGCCACCATCACCGGTCCCATGGTGACCCACCGGGTCGAACCCGCCGAAGCCGACGTCGTCACCGGTGCGCACGAGCGCACCGCCGCCGTCCTGGAGACCCTCCAGTCCTGGCTAGCCGCAGGGCCGCAGGACGGCGCCCGGCTGGCGGTCGTCACGACCGGCGCGGTCGCCACTGCCGACGAGCCGGTCACCGACCCCGGTGCCGCCGCCGTGTGGGGCCTCGTCCGGGCGGCGCAGTCCGAGCACCCCGATCGTTTCGTCCTGGTCGACGTCGACGGCACCGACGAGTCCGAGGCGGCGCTGCCGAACCTGCTCGCCACCGGGGAGCCGCAGGCCGCGTTGCGCAACGGCGACGCGACCACGCCCCGGCTGGTCCGGCCATCCGCCGGTGCGGCGCCGCGACCCCTCGCCCTGGCCGACGGCACGGTGCTGGTCACCGGTGCCACCGGGCAACTCGGCCGGCACGTGGCACGGCACCTGGTCACCACCCACGGTGTGCGCGACCTGCTGCTGCTGAGCCGCCGGGGCGCTGACGCGCCGGGTGCCGCGGAACTCCTGGCGGAACTCGCCGAGCTGGGGGCGTCCGCGCGGATGGTCGCGGCCGACGTGGCCGACCGCGAGGCCCTGGCCGAGGTGATCACCGAGACCCCGGAGTTGTCCGGTGTGGTGCACACGGCCGGTGTGCTCGACGACGGTGTCGTCAGCGGACTGAGCGTGGATCGTCTGGCGGCGGCGCTGCGGGCGAAGGTGGACGCGGGTTGGTATCTGCACGAGCTGACCCGGGACCGGGGGTTGTCGGCGTTCGTGGTGTTCTCGTCGGCTGCCGGGGTGTTCGGTAACGCGGGTCAGGGTGCCTACGCGGCGGGTAACGCGTTCCTGGACGCGTTGGCGCAGCACCGGCGCGGGTTGGGCCTGCCGGCGGTCTCCCTCGCCTGGGGGCCCTGGGCCGTCGGCATGGCCGCCGACATCGACGCCGCCGACCGGGAACGCCTCCTCCGGGGCGGCGCCCGCGAACTGACCGCGGAGCAGGGCCTCGCGCTCTTCGACAGGGCAGCGGCCGAGGACACGGCCGTCAGCGTGCCCGTGCGGCTCGACCTGCGCGCGATCCGGGCCGCCGGGACCGTCCCGACCATTCTTCAGCATCTGGTACGCGTACGCCGCGCCGCCGCGGCCTCGGCTCCGCTGCGGGACCGACTCGCGAACCTCGACCACGACGCACGCCGCGCCGCTCTTCTCGATCTGGTGTCGTCGCGGGTGGCGGCGGTGTTGGGGCATCCGCAGGGGTGGTCGGTGGATGGTGGTCAGGCGTTCGGTGAGTTGGGTTTCGACTCGTTGACGGCTGTGGAGTTCCGCAACGGCCTGTCGTCGGCGACGGGGTTGCGGTTGTCCGCGACGACGGTGTTCGACTACCCGACGCCGGACGCCCTGGTCGGTCACCTGTTGGCCGAGCTGTCCGGGCAGACGGCGGCGAAGACCGGCACGACGACGGCACGTGCGGACGAGCCGCTCGCGATCGTGGGGATGGCGTGTCGTTTCCCCGGTGGGGTGGATTCGCCGGACGCCCTGTGGCGGCTTGTCGACTCCGACGGTGACGGCATCGGCGACTTCCCCGCCGATCGCGGCTGGGACCTGGAGGCGCTCGCGGAGACGTCCCTGACCCGCCGGGGCGGTTTCCTGACCGACGCCGCGGATTTCGACGCGGAGTTCTTCGGGATCTCGCCGCGTGAGGCGCTTGCGATGGATCCGCAGCAGCGTCTGTTGTTGGAGGTGAGTTGGGAGGCCCTCGAACGAGCGGGAATCGACCCACAATCCCTGCGCGGTTCCGACACCGGTGTCTTCTCGGGATTGATGTACCACGACTACGCCGGCCTGGCCCAGCAGAGTCCCGATGGTCTTGCGGGGTTTTTGGGCACGGGTAATTCGGGGAGTGTGGTGTCGGGGCGGGTTTCGTATTCGTTTGGGTTTGAGGGTCCGGCGGTGACGGTGGATACGGCGTGTTCGTCGTCGTTGGTGGCGTTGCATGTGGCGGGTCAGTCGTTGCGGCGTGGTGAGTGTTCGTTGGCGTTGGTGGGTGGGGTGACGGTGATGGCGACGCCGTCGGCTTTTGTGGAGTTTTCGCGGCAGCGGGGGTTGTCGTCGGATGGTGTGTGTCGGTCGTTTGCGGAGGGTGCGGGGGGTACTGGTTGGTCTGAGGGTGTGGGTGTGGTGTTGGTGGAGCGCCTGTCGGATGCTCTGCGCAATGGACGTCGGGTATTGGCGGTGGTGCGGGGGAGTGCGGTTAATCAGGATGGTGCGTCGAATGGTTTGACGGCGCCGAATGGTCCGTCGCAGCAGCGGGTTATTCGGGCGGCGTTGGCCGATGCCGGGCTCACGGGTGTTGACGTGGATGCCGTGGAGGCGCATGGTACGGCGACGGTGTTGGGTGATCCGATCGAGGCGCAGGCGCTGCTCGCGACTTATGGGCAGGAAAGGTCCGGCGATCGGCCGTTGTGGTTGGGGTCGGTGAAGTCGAATCTTGGGCACACGCAGGCGGCTGCGGGTGTTGCCGGGATCATCAAGATGGTCGAGGCGATGCGGCACGAAACCCTGCCGCGCACGTTGCATGTGGATGCGCCGACGTCGCATGTTGACTGGTCCGCCGGTGAGGTGCGGTTGCTCACCGAGGCCCAACCTTGGCCGGTCAACGGACGCCCCCGTCGCGCTGGTGTGTCGTCGTTCGGCATCTCCGGTACGAACGCCCACGTCATCCTCGAAGAGCCGCCGGCGGTCGAGGTGCCGCCGCGCACCGGGGCCGTGGCACCCGCCCCGGTGCCGTGGGTGCTGTCGGCCCGCTCACCGGAGGCGTTGCGGGGGCAGGCCGCCCGGCTGGTGTCGGTGGAGGCCGACCCAACCGACGTCGGGTTCACCCTGGCCGCACACCGTACGACGCACCCGCATCGAGCTGTCGTGTTCGGCCCGGACGAGCTGGCGACCCTCGCCGCCGGTGAGCCCGGCCCGGTCACCGGTTCGGTAGTGCGTGGCAAGACCGCGTTCGTGTTCTCCGGTCAGGGCTCCCAGCGTCCCGGCATGGGCCTGGACCTCTACGTCACCTTCCCGCGTTATGCCGAGGCGTTCGACGCGGTCTGCGCCGAGCTGGACCGGCACCTGGACCGGCCGATCCGCGAGGTCATCGCTGACGGAACCGACCTGGACCAGACCGTCTACACGCAGGCGGCGTTGTTCGCCGTCGAGGTTGCCCTGTTCCGCCTTGTCGAGTCGTTCGGCGTCACAGCGGATTACCTGGTCGGACACTCGATCGGTGAGATCGCCGCCGCGCACGTCGCGGGGGTACTGTCCCTGTCCGACGCGGCCAGACTGGTCACCGCCCGAGGTCGCCTCATGCAGGCCCTCCCGGCCGGTGGGGTCATGGTCGCGGTGCGGGCCACCGAAGCCGAGGTGCTGCCGCTGCTGACCGACGGGGTGTCCGTCGCAGCAGTGAACGGCCCCCGCTCGATCGTGCTCTCCGGCGTGGCCGACGAGGTCACCGCCGTAGCAGCGCACTTCAAGAAGTCGAAGCGGCTGCGGGTCAGCCACGCGTTCCACTCCGTGCTGATGGAGCCCATGCTGGCCGAGTTCGCCGAGGTCGCGGAATCCCTCGCCTATGCGTCGCCGCGCATCCCCGTCGTGTCGAACGTGACCGGGCAGGTCGCGGAAGCGCAGGACGCCGGCTACTGGGTGCGCCACGTCCGCGAGGCCGTGCGCTTCGCCGACGGCATCACCACACTGGAAACCCTCGGCGTCAGCACGTTCATCGAGATCGGCCCCGACGGGGTCCTCTCCGCCATGGGCGCGGACTGCGTCGCCGACGCGGTGTTCGTACCAGTGCAACGCGCTGACCGGGACCAACCTGCCACGCTGCTGACCGCCCTCGCGCAGGTCTTCGTGCGCGGCGTCGCCGTCGACTGGACGCCCTGCCTGACCGGCGGACGGCCCGTCGACCTGCCCACCTACGCCTTCCAGCGCCGCCGCTACTGGCCGACCGCCCCCGAAGCCGCCGCCGACGCGGCCAGCATCGGGCTCGGAACCGTCGACCACCCGTTCTGGGCCGCCGCCGCCGACCTGCCCGAGCAGGACAGTCTGCTGCTCACCGGACGCCTCTCCTCCCGCACGCAGCAGTGGTTGGCCGACCACCTGATCGGCGGCACACTGCTGGTCCCCGGTGCCGCGCTGGTCGACCTCGCCCTGGCCGCCGGCGACCACGCCGGCCTGAACCGCCTCGACGAACTGACCATCGAGGCCCCGATGGTCCTCCCGAGCAGTGGCAGCACCCTGACCATCCGCGCCCTGGTCGGCCCGTCCACCGACGACAGCCCGGGCGGGCAACGGCGGGACGTCACCCTCTACGCGCGCCCCGACGACACCGGCGAATGGCAGCGGCACGCCACCGGCATCCTCACCGCCGCCGAAGCGGTGGACACCCCCGGCCACTGGACGCCGGAGGCGACCGAGGAGGTACCGGTCGACGGCGTCTACCCCGGCTTCGCCGAGATCGGGTTCGAGTACGGTCCGCACCTGCGCGGACTCCACCGGGCCTGGCGCCGCGACGGCGAGCTTCTCGCGGACGTGGCCCTCGCCGACGACCTCACGGTGGACGGCTTCCTCCTGCACCCCGCGCTCCTCGACGCCGCCCTGCACGGCCTCGCCCTCGGCGTCCTCGACTCCGACACGACAGGGCTCCCGTTCAGCTGGACCGGAGTGACAGTGCACGCCACCGGGGCACGCGCGGCCCGGGTGCGGATCAGCCGCGCCGGCACCGACGCGGTCGCCCTCGACCTGCGCGACGCCGAGAACCAGCCCATCGCCACCGTCGACCGGCTCGTCCTGCGCCCGCACACCCCGACGACGAGCACGACCCTTCGCCCGTACCGGATCGAGTGGACGCCGATCCCCGAGCTGGACGTGCCCGCGACCCTGCTCACCGACCACGCGGATCTGGCGGAGACGCTCGCCGCCGGCAGCGTGCCGGCCGGCCCGGTCCTCTGGTACGCCGAGTCCGGCCCCGCCGCCGACCCGGTGACCGCAGCGCACACCGCCGCCGCCCGCACCCTGGAGGTGCTCCAGTCCTGGTTGACCGACGACCGGCTCGCCGGTGTGCGGCTGGTCATCGCGACCCGGTACGCCGTGCAGGCCGGCGACGAACCGCTGAGCGATCTCGCCGGCGCCGCCGTCCACGGGTTGGTACGCAGCGCCCAGGCCGAACACCCGGACCGGTTCGTGCTCGTCGACATCGACGACGGACCCGGCTCGTTGGCGGTTCTCCCGGCGGCTGCTCAGTGCGGTGAGCCGCAACTGGCGATCCGTGGCGGAGTGGTCCGCGTGCCCCGACTCGTCCGGCCGCCGGTCGAGGAACCACGCCCGTTCACCTTCGGCACCGGAACCGTCCTGGTCACTGGTGCGCTGGGCACGCTCGGCCAGTTGGTGGCCCGGCACCTGGTCACCACGCACGGCGTACGCGACCTGCTACTGGTCAGCCGCCGTGGCGCCGAAACCCCCGGAGCTGCCGAGTACGTGGCGGAACTCGCCGCGCTCGGCGCGTCCGCCCGACTGGTGGCCGTGGACGCCACCGACCGGGCAGCCCTCGCCCGGGTCGTCGCCGACACCCCGGACCTGTCCGGTGTCGTTCACCTCGCCGGTGTGCTGGACGACGGTGTCGTCGGTGGGTTGAGCGTGGAGCGTCTGTCGGCGGTGTTGCGGGCGAAGGTGGACGCGGGTTGGTATCTGCACGAGCTGACCCGGGATCGGGGGTTGTCGGCGTTCGTGGTGTTCTCGTCGGCGGCCGGGGTGTTCGGTAACGCGGGTCAGGGTGCCTACGCGGCGGGTAACGCGTTTTTGGACGCGTTGGCGCAGCACCGGCGCGGGTTGGGCCTGCCGGCGGTCTCCCTCGCCTGGGGTCTCTGGGCCGACGCCAGCGAGCTGAGCGCCAGCGCCGACCAACGCCGCCTCGGCCGAGGCGGGGTGCTCCCGCTCACCGCCGAGCAGGGACTCGCCCTACTCGACGCCGGCTGCGCGGCGGCACCGCCGGTCAGCGTGCCGATCCTGCTGGACCTCGCGGCGGTGGCCGCCTCCGGCACCGTGCCCGCTCTCCTGCGGCAGCTCGTCCGACCCGCGCGTCGGCGGGCCGCCGCCACGGCCGACAGGTCGTCGCTACGGGCACAGCTCGCCGACCTACCGCCACACGAACGGCGTGCCCACCTCCTGGACCTGGTGTCGTCGCGGGTGGCGGCGGTGTTGGGGCATCCGCAGGGGTGGTCGGTGGATGGTGGTCAGGCGTTCGGTGAGTTGGGTTTCGACTCGTTGACGGCTGTGGAGTTCCGCAACGGCCTGTCGTCGGCGACGGGGTTGCGGTTGTCCGCGACGACGGTGTTCGACTACCCGACGCCGGACGCCCTGGTCGACCACCTGCTGACCGAGTTGACCGACACGGCGGCGACGGGGACCGGTGCTCGCACCGCCGCGGCGGTGGACGAGCCCCTCGCGATCGTCGGCATGGCCTGCCGCTTCCCCGGCGGAGTGGATTCCCCCGAGGGCCTGTGGCGGCTTGTCGACCTTGGTGACGACGGCATCGGCGACTTCCCCACCGACCGCGGCTGGGACCTGGACACCCTCTTCGACACCGACGAATCCCGGACGGACACCTCGTTGACCCGCCGGGGTGGCTTCCTGACCGACGCGGCGGATTTCGACGCGGAGTTCTTCGGGATTTCGCCGCGTGAGGCGCTGGCGATGGATCCGCAGCAGCGTCTTCTGCTGGAGGTGAGCTGGGAGGCCCTCGAACGGGCGGGAATCGACCCACAATCGCTCCGCGGTTCCGACACCGGCGTTTTCGCCGGCCTGATGTACCACGACTACGGCCCGTACGCCCAGCAGAGCCCTGATGGTCTTGCGGGGTTTTTGGGGACGGGTAATTCGGGTTCTGTGGTGTCGGGGCGGGTTTCGTATTCGTTTGGGTTTGAGGGTCCGGCGGTGACGGTGGATACGGCGTGTTCGTCGTCGTTGGTGGCGTTGCATGTGGCGGGTCAGTCGTTGCGGCGTGGTGAGTGTTCGTTGGCGTTGGTGGGTGGGGTGACGGTGATGGCGACGCCGTCGGCTTTTGTGGAGTTTTCGCGGCAGCGGGGGTTGTCGTCGGATGGTGTGTGTCGGTCGTTCGCGGAGGGTGCGGGGGGTACTGGTTGGTCTGAGGGTGTGGGTGTGGTGTTGGTGGAGCGCCTGTCGGATGCTGTGCGCAATGGGCATCAGGTGTTGGCGGTGGTGGCGGGGAGTGCGGTTAATCAGGATGGTGCGTCGAATGGTTTGACGGCGCCGAATGGTCCGTCGCAGCAGCGGGTGATTCGGGCGGCGTTGGCTGATGCGGGGCTCACGGGCGCTGACGTGGATGCCGTGGAGGCGCATGGCACGGCGACGGTGTTGGGTGATCCGATCGAGGCGCAGGCGTTGTTGGCGACCTATGGTCAGGAGAGGTCCGGCGATCGGCCGTTGTGGTTGGGGTCGGTGAAGTCGAACCTCGGGCACACGCAGGCCGCCGCCGGTGTTGCCGGGATCATCAAGATGGTCGAGGCGATGCGGCACGAAACCCTGCCGCGCACGTTGCATGTGGATGCGCCGACGTCGCATGTTGACTGGTCCGCCGGTGAGGTGCGGTTGCTCACCGAGGCCCAACCTTGGCCGGTCAACGGACGCCCGCGACGCGCCGGGGTGTCCTCCTTTGGCATCTCCGGCACCAACGCGCACGTCATCCTCGAAGAACCACCGGCAGTGCACACCCCTGCCGACGACAGGCCGGACGCGCCCGAGGTCGTGCCGTGGGTGCTCTCCGCCCGCACACCGGAGGCGCTGCACGAGCAGGCCGCCCGACTGGCGTCGGTGAAGGCCGACCCGCGCGACGTCGGCTTCTCGCTGGTGTCGTCGCGGTCGACACACACCCATCGGGCTGTGGTGTTCGGGCGCGACGAACTGACGGCGCTAGCGGCTGGTGAGCCCGGGCCCGTGATCGGGTCGGTGGTGCGCGGCAGGACCGCGTTCGTGTTCTCCGGCCAGGGTTCCCAGCGTCCCGGCATGGGACTGGACCTCTACGACACGTTCCCGGTGTACGCGCAGGCGTTCGACGCCGTCTGCGCCGAGCTGGACCGGCACCTGGACCGGCCGATCCGCGACGTTATCGCTGACGGAACAGAACTGGACCAGACCGTCTACACCCAGGCGGCGTTGTTCGCCGTCGAGATCGCCCTGTTCCGCCTTGTCGAGTCGTTCGGCGTAAGGCCGGACTACTTGGTCGGACACTCGATCGGTGAGATCGCCGCCGCGCACGTCGCGGGGGTGCTGTCCCTGTCCGACGCGGCCAGACTGGTCACCGCCCGAGGTCGCCTCATGCAGGCCCTCCCGGTCGGCGGGGTCATGGTCGCGGTGCGGGCCACCGAGGCCGAGGTGCTGCCGCTGCTGACCGACGGGGTGTCCGTCGCAGCAGTGAACGGCCCCCGTTCGATCGTGCTCTCCGGCGTGGCCGACGAGGTCACCGCCGTAGCAGCGCACTTCAAGAAGTCGAAGCGGCTGCGGGTCAGCCACGCGTTCCACTCCGTGCTGATGGAGCCCATGCTGGCCGAGTTCGCCGAGGTCGCGGAATCCCTCGCCTATGCGTCGCCGCGCATCCCCGTCGTGTCGAACGTGACCGGGCAGGTCGCCGAGGCGCAGGACGCCGGCTACTGGGTGCGGCACGTGCGCGAGGCGGTGCGCTTCGCCGACGGCATCACCACACTGGAAGCCCATGGCGTCAGCACCTTCGTGGAGATCGGCCCCGACGGGGTCCTGTCGGCGATGGGGGCGGACTGCGTCGGCGACGCGGTGTTCGTACCCGTGCAACGCTCTGAGCGGGACCAGCCGACCACGCTGCTGACCGCTCTCGCGCAGGCCTTCGTGCGTGGCGTCGCCGTCGACTGGACGCCCTGCCTGACCGGTGGACGGCTGATCGACCTGCCCACCTACGCCTTCCACCACCAGCGCTACTGGCCGAGGCCCGGCACCCGGGCGACGAGCCCCACCGACGCCGCTTTCTGGGACGCCGTCGAACGCGCCGACCTCGACACCCTCACCCAGACCCTGAAACTCGACGACAGCACCGCCCTCACCCCACTGCTCCCCGCCCTGGCGTCCTGGCGGCGCGACCACACCACCACGCCGCTCGGCCGGTACGGCGTCGACTGGACCCCACTACCGCAGGCGGGCACACCCACCGGGACCTGGCTGATCACCGAACCGGCCGGCGACACCCGCGTCTCGGACGCCCTGGCCGCCAGCGGCCTCGACGTGCGACGCGGCACCCCGAGCGCCGAGGCAACACCCGACATCAGCGGCATCGCCGTCGTGGTGGACGACCCCGCGCACGCACTGCACGCCGTCCAGACCCACCAGTCCCTGACCACCGACATCCCGCTCTGGCTGATCACCAGCGGCGCGGTGGCCGCCACCCCGCACGACCCGGCGCCCACCCCGTCCGCCGCGGCCGTCTGGGGCCTCGGCCGGGTCGCCGCCCTGGAACTCCACCGCGCCTGGGGCGGCCTCGTCGACCTGCCCACCGGCAGCGACCCGATCGACGGACTGTTGCTCGCCACCGCACTGACCGGCGCCGGAGGCGAGGACCAGATCGCCGTCCGCACCGGGCTTCTCGGCCGGCGACTCGTTCCGTCGGCCGGCACGGGCCGGCAGTGGCAGCCGCGCGGCACCGTCCTGATCACCGGCGGCACCGGTGCGCTCGGCGCCCACGCCGCCCGGTGGGCCGCCGGCCACGGCGCCGACCACCTGGTCCTGCTCAGCCGCCGGGGAGACGCCGCACCCGGCGCCGCCGACCTGCGCGACGACCTGACCGCCGCCGGGGCGCGCGTCACCATCCGCGCTGTCGACCTGGCCGACCGGGACGCCATCGGTACTGTCGTCGCGGACCTGGACGCCGCCGGTGACACTGTCACCGCGGTGCTGCACACCGCCGGCGTCGCCACCCGCGCCCCCCTCGCGGAGCTGACCGCCGACGCCATCGCCGAGGTCACGGCCGCCAAGGTGCTCGGCGCGACACACCTGGACGACCTGTTCCGGGACTCCCCGCTGGACGCCTTCGTGCTGTTCTCCTCCATCGCCGGTGTGTGGGGCAGCGGCGACCACGCCGCGTACGCGGCCGCCAACGCGGCACTGGACGCCGTCGCCGAACAGCGTCGGTCCCGTGGGCTCACCGCGACCTCGATCGGCTGGGGCCCGTGGGCCGACGGTGGCATGGCCGCCGACAGCGCCGTGGACGAACACCTACGTCGACGCGGCCTTCGCCCGATGGCCCCCGATCGGGCCCTGCGCGGCCTGCGGTCGGCGGTCGGCGACGACCGCACGAGTGTCGTCGTCGCCGACGTCGACTGGGCGTCGTTCGCCCCGGCGTTCACCGCGGCCCGGCCCAGCCCGCTGCTCGACGGTGTTCCGGAGGTCCACGCCCTCACCACCGAACCGGAGTCGTCAGCCGACGACGGGTGGCGGTCCGAGTTGCTGGCACTCGCCGGCACCGAACGGACCCACGCCGTGCTGGAGACCGTCCGGACGCACGTCGCGGAGGTCCTGCGGCTGCGGTCGTCGCACGCCGTCGACCCGGGTCGTTCGTTCACCGAGATCGGCTTCGACTCGCTGACCGGTGTCGAGCTACGCAACCGGCTCGGCGCGGCCACCGGACTGCGACTGCCCAGCACCCTGGTCTTCGACCACCCGACACCGGAGGCACTCGCCGCGTACCTGGAGAGCGAGGTCGTCGGGGTGACCGACCCGACCCCGGTCGCCGCCGCGCCGGCCCGCACCGACGAGCCGATCGCGATCGTCGCGATGTCCTGCCGCTTCCCCGGCGGCATCGGCTCGCCCGAGGACCTGTGGCGGTTGCTCGCCGACGGCGGCGACGCCATCGGCGCGTTCCCCACCGACCGTGGATGGGACCTGGACGCCCTCTACGACCCGGACCCGGACGCCATCGGCACCACCTACGTACGCGAAGGCGGCTTCCTGGCCGACGCCACCGAGTTCGACGCCGGGTTCTTCGGCATCTCGCCCCGCGAGGCGCTGGCCATGGACCCGCAGCAGCGGCTGTTGCTGGAGACGGCGTGGGAGGCGTTCGAACGCGGCGGCGTGCCGGCCGACGCGCTGCGCGGAAGCCAGACGGGTGTCTTCGTCGGCACCAACAACCTCGACTACGGCCCGCTGCTGACCGGTGAGCAGGAGGCCGCCGAAGGGTACGTCAGCACCGGTAACGCGGCGAGCGTCGTCTCCGGACGGATCTCCTACACCTTCGGGCTGGAAGGCCCGGCGGTCACCGTGGACACCGCCTGCTCGTCGTCGCTGGTCGCCCTGCACTGGGCCAGCCAGGCACTGCGGCAGGGCGAGTGCGACCTCGCCCTGGCCGGCGGCGTGACGGTGATGTCCACGCCGGGGGCGTTCATCGAGTTCAGCCGCCAGCGGGGCCTGTCCGCCACCGCCCGCTGCCGGGCTTTCTCGGCCGACGCCGACGGGACGATTTGGGGTGAGGGCGTCGGCATGCTCCTCCTGGAACGCCTCAGCGACGCGGTGGCGAACGACCACCCGGTGCTCGCGGTGGTCCGGGGGAGCGCTGTCAACCAGGACGGCGCGTCGAACGGGCTGACCGCCCCGAACGGGCCGTCGCAGCAGCGGGTGATCCGGGCGGCGCTGGCCAACGCTGGCGTGTCCGCCGCCGACGTCGACGTGGTGGAGGCGCACGGCACCGGCACCAAACTGGGCGACCCGATCGAGGCGCAGGCGCTGCTCGCGACGTACGGGCGGGGTCGACCCGCCGACCAGCCGCTGTGGCTGGGGTCGGTGAAGTCGAACCTCGGCCACACCCAGGCCGCCGCCGGTGTCGCCGGCATCATCAAGATGGTCGAGGCGATGCGGCACGAAACCCTGCCGCGTACGCTGCACGCCGACCAACCCAGCCCGCACGTGGACTGGACCACCGGTTCGGTGGCCCTGCTCACCGAGGAGCGGGAGTGGGCGCGGACCGGTGACCGGCCGCGTCGGGCGGCCATCTCGTCGTTCGGGTTCAGCGGCACGAACGCCCACGCCGTCCTGGAGGAGCCGCCGACCCGCACGCCGTCCGAGCCCACCGAGCCCTCGCAGGCGCCCGTGTTGGCGCTGCCGCTGTCGGCCCGTACCGGGCCCGCGCTCCGGGAGCAGGGCGCCCGGCTGCGGGAACGCCTCTCGGCGGGGGGCGACCCGAAGGACCTGGTCCACTCGCTGACGACCACCCGCAGCGTCCTGGAGGAACGCGCGGTGGTGGTCGGCACCGACACGGACGACCTGGTCGCTGGTCTCGACGCCCTGGCCGCCGGCGCTGACCACGCCCGGGTGGTCACCGGCTCGACGGTACGCGGACGCACCGCCTTCGTCTTCTCCGGCCAGGGCTCGCAGCGACAGGGCATGGGCCTCGGGCTGGCCGAGACGTTCCCGCCGTACGCGGAGGCGTTCGACGCGGTCTGCGTCGAGCTGGACCGGCACCTGGACCGGCCGATCCGCGACGTCATCGCCGACGGCGGCGATCTGGACCAGACGGTCTACACGCAGGCGGCGTTGTTCGCCGTCGAGGTGGCGTTGTTCCGCCTTGTCGAGTCGTTTGGTGTCACCCCGGACTTCCTGGTGGGGCATTCGATCGGTGAGATCGCCGCCGCGCACGTCGCCGGGGTCCTGTCCCTGCCGGACGCGGCGAAACTGGTCGCCGCGCGGGGCCGGTTGATGCAGGCGTTGCCGGCCGGTGGGGTGATGGTCGCGGTGCGGGCCACCGAGGCCGAGGTGCTGCCGTTGCTCACCGACGGCCTGAGCGTCGCTGCGGTCAACGGCCCCCGCTCGGTCGTCCTCTCCGGTGTCGCCGATGAGGTCACGGCGGTGGCGGCGCACTTCGAGAAGTCGAAGCGGTTGCGGGTCAGCCACGCGTTCCACTCGGTGTTGATGGAGCCGATGCTGGCCGAGTTCGCCCAGGTGGCGGCGACGCTGACCTACGAGTCGCCGCGCATCCCTGTGGTGTCGAACCTGACCGGGCAGGTCGCTGACGAGCAGGATGCCGGCTACTGGGTGCGGCACGTGCGCGAGGCGGTCCGGTTCGCCGACGGGATCACCACACTGGAGTCCCTGGGTGTCAGCACGTTCATCGAGATCGGCCCCGACGGGGTGCTCTCCGCGATGGGCGCGGACTGCGTCGGCGACGCGGTGTTCGTACCCGTGCAACGCTCTGACCGCGACCAGCCCACCACCCTTCTCACAGCACTGGCCAGCGCCTACGTCCGCGGTGTCACCGTCGACTGGGGACAGCTGGCTCCGGGCGGCCGACGCGTCGACCTGCCCACCTACCCCTTCCAGCGCGTCCGTTTCTGGCCGTCCCCGGTCGAACCGGTCACCGTCGACCCGGTGGACAGCGAGTTCTGGCAGGCCGTCGAGGACGGCGACCTCAGCCCGCTCGGCATCACCGGCGACACCGCAGACCTGCTGCCCGCCCTGACCGCCTGGCGTCACGAACGACGAGCCACCCGAAACCGCGACTCGTGGCGCTACGAGGAGGCGTGGACGCCGATCGCCACGTCCACCTCGACGATCGCCGGCACGTGGCTGGTGCTCGGCGACGACGCGTACCTCACCGTGGTTGCCAAGACCCTCACCGCGGACGGCGCCGAGGTACGGGGAGTCCCGGTCGTCGGCCTGAATCGGGCCGACGCGGCCGACCGGCTGCGGCTGGCCGCCGACGGCGGCCCGATCGCCGGCGCCGTCGCCGCCGGTGGCACCCCCGAGGCGGCGCTCACCGTCGTCCAGGCCTACGTCGACGCCGCCGTCGACGCGCCGCTCTGGATGGTGACCACGGCGGCCGTCGCCACCGAGCCCGGCGAACCGGTCGACCCGTCCGCCGCCGCGGTGTGGGGGCTGGGCCGGGTCGCCGCCCTGGAGTTGCCGCACCGGTGGGGTGGCCTCCTGGACGTGCCGGCGGACTGGGTCGGCGACCACCTCGCCGCAGCGCTCGGTGGCGGTGGTGAGGACCAGCTCGCCGTCCGTGGCGACCGGGTGCTCGCCCGACGCCTCCGGCACGCCGCCGCGCCCGCCGCAGGCTGGCGTCCGCGCGGCACGATCCTGGTCGTCGGCGACACCAGCGGCGACATCGCCCGCTGGGCGGCGGCCGAGGGCGCCGACCGGGTCATCGTCACCGAAAGCGTCGCCGAGATGGACGACGACGGCGTCGTCACCGTCGAGGCCTGCGCCGGAGACGACCACGCCGCCCTGGCCGACCTGCTGCACCGCGTCCGGGCCGACGGCGTCACGCTGACCGCCGTCGTCCTCGCCGACCGCTCCGAGCCCGCACCGGCGCCGCTGACCGACACCACACCCGACGCCTGGGACACCCCGGCGGTACGCCGGGCCCGGCACCTGACCGCCCTCGTCGACGACGACCTGGACGCGTTCGTCGTCTTCACCTCGGTGGCCGGCACCTGGGGCGGAGGTCTACAGACCGCCGCAGCGGTGGCCGCCACCACGCTGGAGGCGCTCGCCCAGCAAGCCGGTGCCACAGCGATCGCCTGGGGGCCGTGGACCGGAAGCGACGAGCGCCTCCGTCGTCGCGGTCTGAACGCCCTACCCCCGAACGCCGCCCTCGACGCGATGGCAACCGCCGCCGGCACGACCGGTCGGGTCGTCCTCGCCGACGTCGACTGGCCCCGATTCGCCCTCGCGTTCACCGGAACCCGACCCAGCCGGCTGCTCGCCGACCTGCCCGAGGTGCCGGTGTCGGCCGCCGAGCAGCCGCCCGCAGCAGACGCCGGGACCACCGCCGCGCTGCGCGACGAGTGGCGTGCCCGCACCGAACCGGAGCAGGAACGGGCGGCTCTCGACCTGGTACGCGGCACCGTCGCCGCCGTCCTGGGCCACGGCACCCTGGAAGCCGTCCCGCCCACCCGGGCCTTCACCGAGCTGGGCTTCGACTCGCTCACCGCTGTCGAGCTGCGCAACCGACTCGGCCGGGTCACCGGTCTGAACCTGCCACCCACGGCAGCGTTCGACCACCCGACCGCGCAGGCCCTCGCCCGGCACATCCGGGGCGCCGTCATCGGCGACGACCTGGATCTGACCGGCGGGCTCTTCGCCGAACTGGACCGTCTCGAAGCCGGCCTCGCACAGTCCACACCGGACAGCACTACGAGGAGCCGGACCGTCCTGCGACTCCAAGCCTTCATCAACCGCCTCAACGACGTCGTCGAGCCGGTCACCGAGGAGGCTCCACCGCTCGAAGAAGCCAGTGACGAGGAACTGTTCGCCTTCATCCGCAGCGAACTCGGCCGCGCCTGACCGGGCCGGGCCAAGGAGGACCACACCCATGACAGACGACTTCCCGGTTCCCGCCATCGAGGACTGGCAGCGGCTCACGTTGAGCGTGCTGCGCAAGTCCGGGAAGGCGGACGAGAACACCCGGGCGGACGAGGCCGCGGACCTGCTGGCGACCACCACGTACGACGGATTCCCGCTGGCCCCGCTCTACACCTCGCACCACACCGCGGTCCCGGACGGCGTACCCGGGCAGGCGCCATTCACCCGGGGCGGTGAGGTCGGCGGCCGGTGGGACGTGCGGACCGTGCACACCGACCCCGACCCGGTACGCAGCGCGGCGGCAGCCCGTGCCGACCTGCACGGCGGGGCGACCTCGCTGTGGCTGCGGGCGACGGCACCCGAGCACCTCGGCGAACTGCTCGCCGGTATTCCACTGGACCGCACCGGCATCGTGCTCGACGCCGGCACCGAGACCGACAAGGCCGCCGCCGCACTGCTGGACGTGGCCACCCGACAGCACATCGACCCCCGCGTGTTGCGTGGCAACCTCGGCGCCGACCCGATCGGCGCGTACGCGGCCACCGGCGTCGAACCGGAACTCCGGGTCGCCGCGGAGCTGGCGGCCCAGTCGGTGACGGCGCACCCCGAGTTGCGGGCGCTGACCGTCGACGCGACCACCTACCACGACGCGGGTGGCAGCGACGCCGAGGAGTTGGGGTGCGCGCTGGCCACCGGCGTCGCGTACCTGCGGGCGATGAGCGACCGGGGGATTCCGCTGACGAGGTCGCTCGCCCAGCTCGAATTCCGGTACGCGGCCACCGCCGACCAGTTCGCAACGATCGCGAAGTTCCGGGCGGCCCGCCGACTCTGGCACCGGGTCACCGAGGTGGCCGGCGCCGACCGGCCGTCGGCGCAACGGCAGCACGCGGTCACCTCGGCCGCGATGATGACCGCCCGGGACCCGTGGAGCAACCTGCTACGGACCACGATCGCCGGCTTCGGCGCGGGCGTCGGTGGCGCCGGGGCGATCACCGTCCAGCCGTTCGACCTGGCCCTGGGCCGACCCGACGAGACGGCCCAGCGGATCGCCCGCAACACCCAGATCATCCTGCTCGACGAGGTGCACCTGCATCGGGTCACCGATCCGGCCGGCGGATCCTGGTACGTCGAGTCACGCACCGAGGACCTGGCCCGCGCGGCCTGGGACTGGTTCACCACCATCGAACGGGCCGGCGGCATCGGGGCGGCGCTGCGCAGCGGTCTGGTCGCCGAGCGGCTGGCCGCCACCTGGGAGCGCCGGGCCACACGGCTGGCCCGCCGGCAGGACGCGATCACCGGGGTCAGCGAGTTCCCCGATCTGGACGAACAGGTCCCCGCCCGCCATGCCGGCTCGCCCGCGCCGGTCGGCGGCCTGCCCCGCCACCGTTACGCGTACCGCTTCGAGGAGTTGCGTCGCCGGGCCGACGACGCGCCGACGACGCCGGTGGTGCACCTGGTCGCGATCGGACGGACGTCCGAGCACAACGCCCGGGTCACCTTTACCGCGAACCTGTTCGCCGCCGGCGGCATCCGCACCGTGACGACCGCCCCCGGCGACGCGGTCCCGCCCGGCGCCGTGGTCTGCCTCTGCTCGTCCGACCGGGTGTACGCCGAGCAGGCCGCGCCGGTCGCGGCCGCGCTCCGACAGGCCGGCGCGGCGAAGGTCTGGCTGGCCGGCCGGCCGGGCGGGCATCCCGGCGTCGACGACTACCTGTACGCCGGCTGCGACGCGGTGCGCGTGCTGGAGACCACCCTCGACGACCTCGGAGTGCCCCGATGATCCCCTCGTACGCCGACGTCGCGCTCGGCACGCCACGCGGGCCGAGTGGCCCGGCCCCGGAGCCGACCGACGTGTGGCAGACCCCGGAGGGGATCGGCGTCAAGCGGTTCTACACGGCGGACGACCTCGTGGGAGTGGACTTCCTCGACTCGTTGCCGGGCATCGCCCCGTTCGTCCGAGGCCCGTACCCGACCATGTACACCACCCGACCGTGGACGGTCCGCCAGTACGCCGGCTTCTCCACGGCGCAGGAGTCCAACGCGTTCTACCGGCGCAACCTGGCCGGCGGGCAGAAGGGCCTGTCGGTCGCGTTCGACCTGGCCACCCACCGTGGTTACGACTCGGACCACCCTCGGGTGGCCGGTGACGTGGGCATGGCCGGGGTGGCGATCGACTCGATCCTCGACATGCGGGAGCTGTTCGCGGGCATCCCGCTGGACCGGATCAGCGTGTCGATGACAATGAACGGCGCGGTGCTGCCGATCCTCGCCCTCTACATCGTCACCGCCGAGGAGCAGGGGGTCACGCCCGAGCAGTTGGCGGGGACGATCCAGAACGACATCCTCAAGGAGTTCATGGTCCGCAACACCTACATCTATCCGCCCGAGCCGTCGATGCGGATCGTGGCGGACATCTTCGCCTACATCTCGCGGCGGATGCCCCGGTTCAACTCGATCTCGATCTCCGGCTACCACATGCACGAGGCCGGCGCGACAGCCGACCTGGAGTTGGCGTACACCCTCGCGGACGGCGCCGAGTACGTGCGCGCCGGTCAGACCGCCGGGCTGGACGTCGACGCGTTCGCCCCCCGGCTGTCGTTCTTCTGGGCGGTCGGTATGCACTTCTTCATGGAGGTGGCGAAGCTGCGGGCCGGCCGCCTGTTGTGGGCGCGGCTGCTGCGCGACGCCGGCGCGACCGACCCGAAGTCGCTGTCGCTGCGTACCCACTGCCAGACGTCCGGCTGGTCGTTGACCGCGCAGGACCCGTACAACAACGTGGTGCGGACCTGTGTCGAGGCGATGGCGGCCACCCAGGGCCACACGCAGTCGCTGCACACGAACGCGTTGGACGAGGCGCTGGCGTTGCCGACCGACTTCTCCGCCCGGATCGCCCGCAACACCCAACTACTGCTCCAGCAGGAGTCCGGCACCACCCAGGTGATCGACCCGTGGGGTGGCAGCGTCTACCTCGAACGGCTCACCCACGACCTGGCCGAACGCGCGTGGGGTCACATCCGGGAGGTCGAACAGGCCGGCGGCATGGCCCGGGCCATCGAGCAGGGGTTGCCGAAGCTGCGGATCGAGGAGGCCGCCGCACGTACCCAGGCGCGGATCGACTCGGGCCGGCAACCGGTGATCGGCGTCAACCGGCACCGGCCGGTCGTCGAGGATCCCATCGAGGTGCGGAAGGTGGACAACACGGCGGTCCGCGCCGAGCAGGTCGCGAAACTGCGCCGGCTGCGGGCCGAACGCGACCAGCCGGCGTGCGACGCCGCCCTGGCCGCGCTCACCCGTGGCGCCACCGACCCGTCGGCCAACCTGCTCGACCTGGCCGTCACCGCCGCCCGGGCCCACGCCACCGTCGGGGAGATCTCCGCAGCCCTGGAGTCGGCGTACGGCAGGCACGTCGCCCGCATCCGCACGACAAAGGGGGTGTACCGCGACGAGGCGGGCGCCGATCCGGGTGTCGCGCGGGCCCGTGCCGCCGCCGACGCGTTCGCCGACCGGCGGGGTGCCCGCCCGCGCATCCTGGTCGCGAAGATGGGCCAGGACGGTCACGACCGCGGTCAGAAGGTCGTTGCCACCGCCTTCGCCGACCTGGGTTTCGACGTCGCTGTCGGTCCGCTGTTCCAGACCCCGGACGAGGTGGCCCGGCAGGCCGTCGACGCGGACGTGCACGTCGTCGGCGTCAACTCGCTCGCCGCCGGCCACCTCACCCTGGTGCCCGCGTTGCGCGAGGCCCTGACCGCTCTGGGGCGCGCGGACATCATGATCGTGGTCGGTGGGGTGGTGCCTCCGGGTGACATCGCCGCGCTCCGCCGGGCCGGCGCCGCGGCCGTCTTCCCGCCCGGGACGGTGCTCGCCGAGGCGGCGGTGGACCTGTTGGAACGACTGCTGCGCTGAGGTTGCGCCCCGCCCTGGTACGCCGGTGGCCGCCTCCCGGACGGGAGGCGGCCACCGGCGTGATGTGTCAGCGGTGCGCGGCCAGGCGGCCGCCGGGACGGGTCTTCGGGGCCACCGGGGCGAGCACGGTGATGGCGGTGACGACGAGGCCCTGCTCGGCCAGCCAGCGGCCGCTGAAGCCGCTGAGCCGTCGACCGTGCACCCAGGGCCCGGTCACCAGCAACGCGGCCGTGAACGTACCGTTCAGCGGGTCTATGACGATGTTCGCGTCCTCGAAGTCGAGCCACCGCGCGGTCAACGGGAACCAGGCCTTGTAGACCGACTCCTTGGCGCTGAACAGCAGCCGGTCCCAGGCGACACCGGGGTGGTCCCGCAGTAGGACGGAGATGCGGTCCCGCTCCTCGGCCAGGGAGACGGCTTCGAGCACGCCGTTGGCGAGGGCGTCGTTGGGCTCGGCGTCGATGCCCACGGTGGTGACCTTCTCCTGTTCGGCGAGGACCGCCGCCCGGTAGCCGGCGCAGTGGGTGATGCTGCCGACCATCCCGAACGGCCACTGGGGCTCGCCCCGGGTGCCGGGCAGGACCGGCGCGGGAGCGATCCCGATCCGCCGCATCGCCTGGCGGGCGCACCAGCGGGCCGTGGTGAACTCGCGCCGGCGCTTGTCCACCGCCTTGCGGACGACGGCCTCCTCTTCCGGGAAGAGGTCGGCGCCGGGCGGGTCCACGAACGTGTCGACGGCCGTCACGGCGCCGGGAAGAATAGACTCGATCATGGCTTCCTCCGCGCCGGAGAAACGGTTCCGGAGTCAGCGGCACCCGACCTGACGCCGGTCGGCGGCAGTGGCTGGGCACGGCTGACATTGGTCACGCTTCAACAGTATCGGCGCTGGTAGCCACAGGGAACGAACGCTGCAGCTTTCACGGGCCGCGCCCGCCGGGCTAAGGGAGTGCCCTCGACGGCTAGGGGCAGGTGGGGGACCCGGTCGCGGGCCGTCGTGCCGCTGCCGCCGGCAGGGCTACGGCCCGCGATCCGCCCCGGATCACTCGGCGATCTTGGTCCGGCCGGTCCAGGTGAACAGCAGTGGGGCGCCGTCACCGACGCGGCGCTCGAAGTGCTCGTAGCCGGCGAGGTAGGGCACCTTGATCTTCCCGTAGACCAGCTGCTCGACGGTGGCCACCACCGTGCGCGGGACGCCGTCGGGTCCACCCTGGAGGAACACCAGCACGGGCTCGGACGTCGGTGCCGCGGCGGGCCGGTCGAGCGTCAGGTACTGCTGGGGCATCGGATCGTTCCTCTCTGCCAGGGAGCGTCGTTGCTCCGGAGTCCAGCATGCTGGTGGCTCCGGCCCCGACACAGACCCCTAGTACCGCGGTGTCGCACGCGCGACGGATCGCGAGGTGCGGAAGGCCGCGGTGCGTTTCAGCGCTTCAGGCCGTGCTCGATCGCCTCGATGACGCGCGGCCGCAGGTCGGCCGTGCTGACGATGGCGTCGACCGAGCCGACCTCGACGGCCCGCTGGATGCTGTGCACCCGGTCGAACTCCGCTGCCACCTCGCCCAGCTTCTCCGCGCGGACCGCCGAGCGCACCTCGGCGAGCCGGGCGTTCACCGCCGCGCGCTCCGTGCCGGTCGTCCCGGCCGCCTGCGCGTGCAGGTCCGCGACCCGGGGGTCCTTGGCGGTACGGGTGTTGACCTCACCGGAGAAGACGACAGCCGCCGCCGGGGCGCCGCCGAGCACCGAGGCGAACGATCCTTCCAGCGCGAGCACCGTCATGGACGGGTTGAGGGCCTTGGAGAAGACCACGAACGCGCCGCCGTGGTAGCGGGAGATCACGCAGAAGACGATCGGGCCGGCGAAGTTGACGATCGCCCGGCCGATCTCGGCGCCGTACTCCAGTTGCAGGTGGCGCATCGACTCGGGGGAGCCGTCGAAGCCGGACAGGTTGGCCAGGACGACGAGCGGCCGGTTGCCGGACGCCGCGTTGATGGCCCGTGCCGTCTTCTTCGACGAGCGGGGGAACAGGGTGCCCGCCGTGTAGGTGTCCGGCCCGTCGGTGGGCGGGAACCCACGCCGGGGTACGGGCCGCGACTCGATGCCGACGAGGCAGACGGGATAGCCGCCGACGTGCGCGTCCTGGACCACCGACGTGTCGGCGTCGGCCATCCCGGCCCAGCGTTCGAGGACGGGGTGGTCCTGGTCGGACAGGGCGCGCATGACAGTACGGATGTCGAAGGCCTTCTTGCGGTCCGGGTTGTGGGTCGCCGAGAAGATCTGCCCGACGGTGGTGAAGTCGCTGCCGTCGACGGTGTGCGGGTAGTCCGAGACGTCCCGGTCCACCGGGTCGTCGGTGTCCGCCCGCCGGGGCCCGGTCTCCCCGGGTACGACGTAGCTGTGGTCGTAGTGCGCCATCAGCACGTCCCGGGCCGCCGGCAGGTCGGGTGCCCAGTACTGGGCCTGCCCGTTGGGCCCCATCACCCGGTCGTAGCCACCGATGCCGAAGTTGTCCTCGGCGGACACGCCACCGGAGAAGTCCAACGAGTGTTTGCCGGTGAGCACCATGGCGGAGTCCGGGGTCATCACCAGGATGCCCTTGGTGTGCATGAGCATCGTCGCCTCGGCGTTCCAGTAGGGCTGCGCGCCCACGTTGATGCCGGCCACCACGATGTTGATCTCACCGCCGGCCTGGGTGAACGTCACGACGCGCTTGAGCGCGGCGGCGACCCAGTCCATGTTCTCCGTCCCGGAATTCATCGAGATGCGGGCTCCGGCCGACAGCGCGAACCATTCGAGGGGCACCCGCAGGTGCTCGGCGAGGTCGAGGGCGGCGATGACGCGGGCGCACTCGGGTTCGGAGAGCGCGCCCAGCGACTTCGTCGGGTCGCCGAGCAGCACCACACGGGTGATCCCCTCCGGGTACCGCTCGGTCGCAGTGGTCACCAGGCCGGCGACGATGGCCGCCGAGTTCCTCCCCTTCGGCCGGTCGACGGGCACGAGCGTCCCGGACGGGTCGAGGTCGTACTCGGTGAACCGGCCGAGCAGCCCGGTCAGCTCGTACGGGTAGGTGGTGCCCCGGCGCGCGGCACGCAGCACCTTCTGTCGGTAGTCGTCCAACGGGCGTACCGCCTCGGTGGAGGGCGCGCCCACGTGCAGCCGGGCGCCGCTGCCCGGGTCCACCGTGATCGTCACCGCCACGTCCCCGGCCGCGCGCGGCTGGCGGGCGATGAACTGCACCTCCTCCAGCCCGGCCCCGACCGTCGTCGGCAGGATCCGCTGGACCAGCGCGTTGAGCTCGTCACGCGACAGGTTGGTGGGCGGCCAGACGTACATCAGGATCCGGTTGGTGTCGAAGCGCTTGTCCTGTGGGCGCCGCGCCTGGATGTCGCGGATCGCGGCCAGGGCCAGGGTGGTGGCCTCCTCCAGGGCGGGCAGCGCGACCAGCCGTCCGTCGGTCTCCCGCAGCGGGGTCAGGTCGCGGATCTGGCCCATGGCGATCAGCCGTTCGTCGGCCGGGTTGCTGCGTGCCACTGCCTTGAAGAGGTAGATCTCCTCGTCGGCCGAGGACAGCCGGGTCAGGTCGAACTCGCGGAGCCGTTCCAGTTGCAGGCGTTGGGCGATCTGCGGGTGCAGGCCTCGGATCAGCCGGTCCTCGGTGAAGCCGCTCTCGCCGGGTCGGAACGTGAAGTAGTGGTGCATGACCGCGCCGGTGGAGCTGGCCACCGTGGCGGTCACCCGCTCGACGGTCGAGGGCAGCGGGTGGTCCGCGAGGAGCTTCCCGAGCCGTACGGCGATCGCGTCGTCGTCGTCGGGCTGGTCGCCCAGCGCGACGTAGAGGTCCGCGACCAGCCCGGTCGGGGCGTCGGCGGCCAGCTCGGCGAGCGCGGTGAGCGTCTCGGGGAGACCGGGGATGTCGGTGGCGCCCGCCACGATGTGCGTGGCGCCGTGCTGGGCGGTGACGAAGCCGCCTCGCACGGCGACGGCCCGCAGCCCCCGGTTGCCGTAGTAGCGCCGGGTCAACACCTCCAGCAGGGGGCCGTGCCCGGTGTCGCCCCCGCGTCGGATGCGCTGGCCGATGATCCGTACGAGGGGCTGCCGGCAGGCGACCATCCGTTGCACGCGCTCGGCGCGGTCCGGTGCGTCCGGGTGCCGGTCGAGGTGTCGCAGGTCGGCGCGGACCTCGGCGTAGTCCTCGGCGCGGGTGCGCCGCAGCAGGGGCTGGGCGTACCAGCGGAACACCAGGCCACGGGCCAGGTCGGCGACAGCGGGGAAACGGACCTGGGTGGCCTCGACCAGTCGTTCGAGGACGATCCCGGCGGGTTCGCGCTGATCACCGGCGGGCGCCGGTCCCGCGAGCAGGTGGCGCAGCACCTCGGAGACGACCGGCACCGCGGCGGCCATGCGCTGTTGGGCCAGGAAGATCCGGAAGACGGCGTCCTCCAGCTCCGGCGTCCGGTCGAGGCTGGTCACGCCGTAGTGGGCGAGGACCCGTTCGAGGCGTGCCACGAAGGTGGGGGAGACGCCGGCCCGTTCGACGTCGAGGCTCTGCAGGTAGCTGTGGAGGAACTCGCGCGGGGTGTGCACGGCGCTGCCCGGCTGGGCGTCGGCGGCCCGACGGGGCTTGTTCCGGGCCAGCTCCGCGAGGTTCGCGAAGATCGTCAGGAGGTCGAGCTGGGCGGTCGGCGACTCGGTGCCCGCGGCCGGGTGGAGCGTGATCTCACTCGGGTCGACGTCGTAGCCGAGCAGGAGCGCGCGCAGATCGTCAAGGGCCTGCTGCGCCGACGGCCCCGGCGGGACCGGCGGCAGGTCGATCTCGACGGTGTCGGCCGCGCCCGACGTCTCCTCGGCGGTGGCGTCGGCCAGCGGTTCGAGGCGCATCAGGGGGGTGCCGGTCTCGACCTGACTGCCGACCGAGACCGGGCATTCGCGGACCCGGGCCCGGAAGGGGGCGCGGAGCACGTTCTCCATCTTCATGCTCTCCAGCACGAGGATGGGTGCGCCCGCCTCGACCTCGTCACCGGCGGCGAGGGGAGTGGCGACGACGAGGGCTGGTGCGGGGGAGCGGACCACGCCGCCCTCGTCCCTGCTGACCCGGTGGGTGACGCCGTCGACCTCGACAGTGTGGATCGGCCCGTGGGTGACGGTCACCAACCGGAAACGCTCCCCGTTGACCAGCATCTGCCCCCGGTGCTCGTCGAACCGCTGCATCTGCACGTCCAGGCGGTGGACGTCGCCGCCCGCCGACAGGCCGACGCGGAACCGCTCGCTGGTCACCCGCGACACCGCGACCCGGTAGCCGACGCCGCGCAGCTTGAGGTCGAGCGGACGCCCGGTCTCGTGCTGCGCCTGCGGTCGACCTCCGTGCGCGGTGGTGAGCAGCCGTTGCCGGCTGACGTCCTCCTCGTCCTGGTAGGCCTCGATGGCGGCCGCGGCGAGGGCGAGCGCGGAGTGGCGGTGGGTGACCAGGCGGCCCTCGGCGCGGACCCGGTCGATCCAGCCGGTGTCGGCGGAGCCGTCGATCACCTCGGACTGGTCGAGCAGGTCCAGGACGAAGCTCTTGTTGGTGGCGCCGCCCTCGATGATGACAGTCGTCTCGGCCATGGCCCGACGCAGGCGACCGAGGGCCTCGTCGCGGTCCCGGCCGTACGCGATGATCTTCGCGATCATGGAGTCGAAGGCCGCCGGGATGCTGTCGCCCTCGCTCACGCCCGTGTCCACCCGGATGCCCGGGCCGGCCGGTAGCGCGAGCCGGACGATCCTGCCGGGGGAGGGCGCGAAGTCGCGGTCCGGGTCCTCGGCGTTCAGACGGGCCTCGACCGCGTGACCCGCCTCCACCGGCGTCGCGCCGTCGAGGCGGCCACCGCCGGCCACGTGCAGTTGGAGTTTGACCAGGTCGGTGCCGGTGGTGATCTCGGTGATCGGGTGCTCGACCTGCAGGCGCGTGTTGACCTCCAGGAACGCGAAGAGCTTCTGGGCCGGGTGGTACAGGAACTCGACAGTGCCGGCGCCCCGGTAGCCGACCGCCAGCGCGAGTCGCACCGCCGCGGCCTTCACCTCGGCGACCTGTTCCGCCGCCAGCACCGGCGACGCGGACTCCTCGATGATCTTCTGGTTGCGACGCTGCACCGAGCAGTCCCGTACGCCGAGGGCCCAGGCGCCGCCCTGCCCGTCGGCGATCATCTGCACCTCGACGTGCCGTGCGCCGGTGACGAGGCGTTCCAGGAAGACGACGCCCGAGCCGAAGGCCCGCAGCGCCTCCTGGCTGGTCCGCTCGTAGGCGTCGGTGAGGTCCTCCGCCGAGTCGACCCGCCGGATGCCACGCCCACCACCACCGGCGGTCGCCTTGAGCATGAGTGGATAGCCGATCCGTTCGCCCGCGCGCAGGGCGTCCCGCAGGGTGGCGACCTCGCCCCGGCTCCACGGGGCGACCGGTACGCCGACCTCCTCGGCGATCAGCTTCGAGCCGATCTTGTCCCCGAGCTTGCGCATCGCGTCCGCGCTGGGCCCCACGAACGTCACCCCGAGCCGCTCGCACAGCTCGGCGAACGCCGGATCCTCCGCGACGAAACCCCAACCGACCCAGGCCGCGTCGGCGCCGGTCTCGACCAGGGCGCGTTCCAGCAGCTCGTGGTTGAGGTAGGGGCGGGTGGCCGCGGCACCCAACGGGTACGTCACGTCGGCCGCCCGGACGAAGGTCGCCGTCCGGTCCTCGTCGGTGTAGAGGGCGACGGTCTCGACGTGGTCGCCCGACTCCGCGGACAGGTCCCGTACGGCATGGATCAGCCGCATCGCGGCCTCGCCCCGATTGATGATCGCGATACGCCTGAACACCGGTCGACCCCTCCCCCGTCGTCCGACGCTTCGACGGACGACGATTCCGAGTGACCCGCGCGCGCATCGCGGTACGGCCACGGCCGGACCGTAGCCCGCCTCCGGGAGCAGCCAACACCCCTAAGGATCGCCGCCCGGACTCCGCCCCGGCTCGACCGCCCTTATGAGACAGGCCTTAGCTTCGCCTCGCCCGGGTGGCTGCCCAGCGTGACGACACCGAGCTGACAGGGGTGTCGGGTGTGGACCCGGGGCCGGGGCGGCTCGTCGTCTCGCGGTACGCCCCGGCGATCCCGGCCAGGCCGCGGCTCAGCTCCGAGCCCCGCACCCCGGCGTAGCCGACGACCAGCGCCGGCGGTCGGTCGTCGGCTCGCAGGGCGTAGAAGCGGCCGCCACGGACCAGTACCGAGCGCCGCCGCGCCGCCTGCACCAGCGCCTCCTCGTCGCACCGCTCGGGCAGCACCAGGTACGTCTGCAATCCGTTGTGCCCGCCGAACACAGTGGTGCCGGGCATCTCGCGGGCGACGAACTGGTGGACCGCCTGACGGCGCTTCTGGATGTCGGCGGCGAGTCGGCGTAGGTGCCGGTCGAAGACCCCGGTGTCGATCAGCCGGGCGAGGGCGAGTTGTTCCAGGCTGGAGCAGCCGATGTCCCAGCCGGCGCGGACCCGCTCGATCGGCGCGGTGAGCGCGGCGGGGGTGGCCAGCCAGCCGAGGCGCAGTGCCGGGGCGATGACCTTGCTGGCGCTGCCGGCGTAGATGACCCGGTCGGGGGCGAGGCTCTGCAGTGCCGGCATCCGCTGCGCGGGGGCCACGAAGGCGGCGTCGAAGTCGTCCTCGACGATGTAGCCGTCGACCGCTTCGGCCCAGGCCACGAGTTGCTCCCGGCGGTGCGCGCTGAGGGTGGCCCCGGTGGGGAACTGGCTGGCCGGGGTGACGAGCACGGCGCGGACCCCGCTCGCGGCCAGCGCGTCGACCCGGATGCCCTCGGCGTCCACCGGGAGGCCGACCGGGCGCAGGCCGGCGTCGGCGATGAACTCCCACTCGCCCGGGTGACCCGGGTCCTCCACCCCGACGGTGTGGTGGCCCCGGTCGCGCAGTTCCCGGCAGAGCAGTGCGAGCCCCTGGGCGAACCCTGAGGTGATCATGAGGTGTTCGGGTCGGCTGCGGACGCCCCGCACCCGACCGAGGTAGCCGGCGAGGGTGTGCCGCACGACCGGCAGGCCCGACGGCGGGGCATACCCCAGCTCCCGGTGGCCGGCCGAGGTGACCACCGCGCTGACCGCCCGGATCCAGTCCTGGCGGGGGAAGGTGGAGCTGTGCAGGCCGCCGGTGCGCAGGTCCCAGACCGCCGCCGTCGACGTGCTGTCGTGCGGGGTGAGCGCCGAGCCGCTGTCGGTGCGCGCCGTCGCCGCCACGGAGGTGCCCGAGCCGTGCTGGGAGACGAGGTACCCCTCGGCGCAGAGTTGTTCGTACGCCTCGACGACCACACTGCGGGATACCCCGAGGTCGACGGCGAGTTGCCGGCTCGACGGCAGCCGGGTGCCCGGGCGAAGCGTGCCCTCCTCGATCTGTGTGCGGAATGCGTTACGGAGCTGCACTGCCAGCGTTTCACGCGATTGACCATCTATTGACAGGCTTAGATTCAGGGACAAGTGGTCCGCTCCGGCGTCGTCGAAGTGGTATGGACAGCGTGATCTGCGCCTGAGGAAAGTGTTGGTCGGACGCGCAACCACCTGCTGTCGGCGAATCAGGGCGTACGTTCCGAGTATGTCCAATATGGACTTCGGCATCGTCACCGGCTTCGGCACACGGGTGGTCGTGCGAGTCCTTTTGTGCTGGGGGGAAGAGTCCGATCTGCCGCGTCAGTGGCGGGGTCAACGCCAACGGGGGCGCGTGAATCGGGCTGCTCAGAGGGGGTTTCGCAGTGTCCTCATTGTCGGCCAAGACTGCCACGCGGCTCATTGGGTCGCATTCCGTGGCGGTGCGACGTACGCCACCAACCAACTCAATTCCAATAGACGTGACATCTGTCACACTGTCGCCAATCGATCCTTTGTCGCTCTACGCGGCGCTCGCCGAAGTTCGTTCTCCGGACGATCTGTATCTCTTCGAAAGCCTGGACGGTCCGGCCCAGGACCGCCACGCGGCAGCCGTCGGCTGGGACGCCCTCGCCGAGGTGCGGTTCATCGCCGACCGCTGTGAGGTGATCTCCGACGGACCGCTCGGCGACGCCCTGGCGGCCGTGCTCACCGCGATCCTGGGCGAGCCGGTCCGGCACCGCGCCCGGGAACGGGTCTGGTCCGTCGCCGGGCCGCCCGAGGTGTGGGCGGCGATCCGGGCCGTGCAACGGGCGTTCGCCGTGCGGACCACCGCGCCCGCCGACAGCTTCGCCTTCGGCTTCCTCACCACCCTCGCGTACGAAGCGGCGCGGGACATGGACGAGCTCTCCGTCGACCGGGTGGTGGACGACATCCCGCGCTGCACCCTCGTCCTGTTCCGGCACACCGTCTGGTGGGACCTGCGCACCGGCACCGTGCGGCACCTCGCCGCCACCGGCCCGCACCTGCCGGAGGACAGCGCGGCCCACCGGCTGCCGGACCTCCTCGCCGCGCTGCCCGACGGCGATCGGGAGGTGCCGGCCGCCCCACCGCCCAGCCTGGTCCGGGACACCGTCGACGAGGAGACGTTCGCCGCCCGGGTCAAGCAGTGCCTCCGGCACATCGAGGTGGGGGACAGCTACCAGATCCAGATCGGCCACCGCATCGACGTGGAGACCACTCTCACCCCGCTGGAGGTCTACCGGCGGCTGCGTCACCGCAACCCGTCGCCCTACATGTACCTCACGCCCTGGGCCGGTGGGACCGTCATCGGCGCGAGCCCGGAGCTGTTCCTCCGCATCGAGCAGGGCCGGCTGTCCATGCGTCCGATCGCCGGCACCGCCGCCCGCGGCGCCGACCCGGAGACCGACCGCCGGCTGGTGGCCGAGCTGACGGCCAGCGAGAAGGAACGCGCCGAGCACGTCATGCTGGTCGACCTCTGCCGCAACGACATCGGTCGGGTCTGCGTGCCGGGGACGCTCAGCGTCGACACGATGTTCGACGTCGAGCCGTTCGCGTACGTGCACCACCTCGTCTCCACCGTCTCCGGGCAACTCGCCGACGACGCCGACGCCTGGGCGGCGATCTGCGCCGCCTTCCCCGCCGGCACCATGACCGGCGCGCCGAAGCTGCGGGCCATGGAAATCATCGACGGGCTGGAGGACGAACCCCGGGGTGTGTACGCCGGGTCGATCGGCCTGGTCGACGTGCGCGGGTTCGCGGTGCTCGCACTCTGCATCCGCACCGCCGTACACGACGGCCACCGCTACCGCACCCAGGCCTCCGCCGGGATCGTGGCCGACTCCAACCCGGACGCCGAGTGGCGGGAGACGCTGGCCAAGATGAGCGCCACCTTCTGGGCCCTGACCGGTACGGAGCTGCTGCCGTGAAGGTTCTGCTCGTCGACGCGTACGACAGTTTCACCCACATCATCGACCAGTACCTCCGCACCCTCGGCGCGCGGACAGTGGTCGTCCGTTCCCGCTCCCGGACCAGCGACGAGCTGGCCGCGCTGCGACCGGACGCCGTGGTGCTCGGCCCCGGGCCCGGCCACCCCGCCGAGTCCGGGCACGTGGAGCTGGTGCACGCCTTCGCCGGCCAGGTGCCGCTGCTCGGCGTCTGCCTCGGCCACCAGGCGATCGGTCTCGCCTACGGCGGTTCGGTCGCCGTCGCCCGGCACCTGATGCACGGCAAGACGAGCGTGGTCGGCCACGACGGCCGGGGTGTCTTCGCCGGGGCGTCCGCCCCGCTCACCGTCACCCGCTACCACTCGCTCATCGTCGCCGACCCGGCGCCGCCGGCCCTGGAGGTCACCGCGCGGTCGTCCGACGACGGCTACGTGATGGGGGTACGGCACCTGAGCCTGCCGGTCGAGGGGGTGCAGTTCCACCCGGAGAGCGTGCTCACCGAGGACGGGCTGCGCCTGTTCGACAACTTCCTGCGAAGCGCCACGGCGCTGCCGGTGGCCGGTTCACGGGCAGCGGGGTCGTCATGACCGACCAGTCGGCACCCCTCGCCGTGGTCACCGGCGCGGCGGGCGGCATCGGCCGGGCCGTGACGGCCGCCCTGACCGGCTCCGGGCACCGGGTGCTCGGCGTCGACGTCGACACGGCCGGCGACCCGGCGGCGTACGCCTCGCTGGTTGCCGACGTCGCCGTGCCGGAGCAGGTGGAGCAGCTCTTCGCGCGCATCGACGAGCGGTACGGCCAGCCGACGGTGCTGGTCAACAACGCCGGGGTCTACCACGCCCGGGACTTCCTCGACTACGACCCGAAGACGTACGCGCAGGTGCTCGACGTCAACCTGGGTGCCGCGTTCTTCTGCACCCAGGTGTTCGTCCGCGCGCTGATCGCCGCCGGTCGCCCCGGCACGGTGGTCAACGTCGCCTCGATCAGCGGGCAGTCCGGCAGCCCCGACGCCGCGTACGGGGCGTCGAAGGGCGCGTGCATCGCGCTGACCCGCAGCCTCGGCCGGGCGCTCGCCGAGCACCGGATCCGGGTCAACGCGGTCGCCCCGGGCCTGGTCGACACCCCGATGGCCGCCCGGATCCCGGTCGAGCGTCGCGACGACTACCGGGCCCGGATCCCGGTCGGCCGTTTCGGCTCGCCGGCGGAGGTCGCCGCGGCGGTCGCCTGGTTGGCCGGTCCGGAGAGCAGCTACGTCACCGCTTCCGTGATGGACGTCAACGGCGGTCTGCACTGACCTGCGTCCCGGCCCGCCACCACCGCACGACAGCCGGCTCATCCCTGGAAAGGATCCGACCATGTGGCTTCCGACCACCGGACCGGCGGCGGACTTCGCCGTCGACTACCTGGCCCTGCACCAGGCGTTCTACGACCGCACCCTCGACCCGTCCGAGCTGGACGCCTGGCGCGCACGGCAACTGCGCACGGTACTCGACCAGGTGTCCACCGGTTCACCGTTCTACGCCCGTCACCTGGCCGACGTCGACCTGTCGACGATCACCCCGGCGACCCTCGACCGACTGCCCTTCACCACGAAGACGCACCTGCGGCAGGAGATGCTCGACGTCCTCAGCCGGCCGCTGGCCGACGGGGTGTTCTTCTACGAGACGACGGGCACGACCGGTCGCGCGACGCCCTGCCCCCGCGACGGACGGGAGGTGGTGGCCAGCAACGCCCACGTGACCGAGTCCTGGGCGTCGATCTTCCGCCACCACTTCGGTGACCACCCACCCCGCATCGGGCTGATGGGCCCGACCGAGGTGCACTCCTTCGGTGACACCCTCGGCGACATCGCCCGCAACGTCGGTTCGCTGAACGCGAAGATCTGGCCGTACTCACCGGTGATCGGGTTCGCGAAGGCGTTGCAGCTGATGAAGGACCTCGAGCTGGAGGTCGTCTGCTGTACGCCCGGCGTCGCGATGATGCTGGCCAAGGCCGCCGAGCACTACGGATACCGGCTGCGCGAGGACTTCTCCGTCAAGCTCCTCTTCGTCACCGGCGAGATGTGCACCCCGGCGCTGGCCCGCAACCTGGAATCCGTCTGGGGCGCGGACGTCTACAACATCCTGTACGGCTCGCAGGAGGCGTTCGTCATCGCCACCGCCTGCCGCAACAAGCGGATGCACCTCTCCCAGACCAACTACCTGATCGAGGTGGTCGACCCGGAGACCGGCACGTCGTACGGCTCCCGGGGCAGCGGAGAGCTCACCGTCACCATGCTCGTGGACGGGGTGAAGCCGCTGGTCCGCTACCGCACCGGCGACGCGGTGATCGTCGAGGCGTCGGACTGTGCCTGCGAGATGCCCGGCGACCTGGTGCAGATCGTCGGCCGCACCCTGGACCGCATCGAGCTGGGCGGTCGACGTCTCACCGCCGGGCAGATCGAGACGGCGGTCCTGACCGGGGTCACCGGCTCGGGCGGTTACCAGGTGGTGATCGACCACGACCCGAGCGTCGGCGGTGACCGGCTCACGGTCCGGCTGGAGCTGCTCAAGGACCTCACCGACGACCCCGCCGCGGTGGCCGACGGGGTCCGGGAGCGGGCCGCCGCCGCGCTCGGCGTACCCGTGGAGGTGGAGCTGACCGACGGGCTGGACCCGATCGTCAGCACCGGCGCGTTCGTCAGTTGGAAGGCCGCCCGGATCGTCGACCGGCGGGTCGAGGTCGACCACGAGACCAGGGTGGCGCAGCGGATGGCGGGCAACCGTGGCTACACCACCTGAGGCGGCCACGCACGCGTCGGTGCCGGCGCTGCCCGGGCCGCTCGCCGACGCGTACGGGCGGCGGTGGCGCAGTGTGATGGACCGGTGGGCGAGCCGGCCCGGCACCACGCTGGCCACCCTCGGCCCGGCCGGGACGTCCAGTCACCTCACCGCGGCGTTCCTCGCCGAGCGGCACGGGCTGCGCATCGAGCTGTCCGACACCTTCGACGCGGTGCTCGCCGCGCTGGTGGAGCGGCGCGTCGACCAGGCCCTCGTGCCGAGCGCCTACCAGGGGCTCACCCGCTTCCACTGGCACCGTGACCTGCGGCTGGACGCCTACTTCGCCCAGGCAACCCCGGAGTACGGCATCGCGGCCCCGCCGGACCGCGACCCGGACCCGGCCGATGGTCGGCTCACGGTGGCCGCCCTGTGGGAGGTCCGACGGATCTACAACGACCTCGCGCCGCCCGCGCTGCGGGACCGCCAGGTGCGGTGGGTCGACGCCGACTCCACCCAGCACGCCGCCGAGATCCTCGCCGCCGGGGGCGCCGACCTCGCGGTGACCAACGCGCCCGGGGTGCACCGCCACGCGTTGCGGTGGGTGGCCCGCCGCCCGGGCGCCGAGATCGTGTGGACCCTGTTCGGCCGCCGCTGAGACCAGACATCGAGAGAACCGGAGTGACAGTCGTGTCCCGACGAACGTTGCTGCACCGCGCCACGGTCCAGGAAGGACTGGGGGTGGCTTCCCGACCGCACCACAGTGTGCTGCTCGACGGCGAGCGCATCGTCGCGGTGCTGCCCGAGGCGCAGGCCCCGCTGCACGACCCGGACGTGGACGTTCTCGACCTCGACGGTCGGACGGTCATGCCGGGGATGACGCTCGGCCACACCCACATCGCGTACCTGGACGTGCTCGACGGTCGGGAGATGCTGTTCAAGTACAGCATCCCCGAGGTCACCCTCGGCGCCGCCGCCAACGCCGCCGCCATGCTGCGGCTGGGCTACACCGCCTTCGTCGGCGCCGGCTCGGTGTCCGGCATCGACATGGCACTGCGCCGGGCGATCGACGCCGGGAAGCTGCCCGGCCCGCGGATCACGCCGTGCAGCAGGGACCTGATGGTGTCCGGTCCGCCGGAGCGCCGCAACCCGGGGGTCAAGCAACGCATCCCGAGCGACCTGATGCGGCTGGCCGACACCCCGGAGGAGCTGATCGATTACGTCGACACCGAGGTCGCCCAGGGCGCGGAGATCATCAAGGTCTTCTCCACAGGTGACGACACCTTTCCCAACGGCCGGTCGCACGAGCTGCTGTTCACCGCCGAGGAGTTGGTGATCGCGGCCCGGGCGGCGCACGAGCGGGGCGTCCGGATCCGGGCGCACTCGCGTGGTCTGGGCGGCATCCGCAACGCCATCGCCGCCGGTGTCGACGTGATCGACCACGCCACGTACGCCGACGACGCCGCCCTGGAGGCCATCGCCGAGCGCGGCATCTTCGTGGTGCCGAGCCTGCACCAGCCGCACCGCCTGCTCACCGACGGCGTTCGGCACGGCAAGACCCCGGAGTACCTGGAGACGCTGGAGTTCGAGGCCGAGGTCGAGAACACCCTGCGCATCCTGCCGCTGATGGTGCGGATGGGCATCCCGATCGTGGCCGGTGACGACTTCGGGTTCGCCTGGACCCCGCACGGCCGCTACGCCGAGGAGTTGGAGACGTACGTGACGATGGCCGGCATTCCCGCGCCGGTGGTGCTGACCTGGGCCACCGCCAACGGAGCGCGGCTGGCCGGCCGGGGCGACGAGGCGGGCACCGTGCAGCCGGGGCGGCTGGCGGACCTGGTGGTCACCGACGGCGATCCGGCCGAGGACATCACCGTCCTGGGTCGGCCGGAGGCGATCGAGATGGTGCTGCTCGGCGGTCGGGTGGTCGCCGGGGACGCCGCCCGGTACCGCTCCGGGCAGCCGGCGGGGGTGGCGTGATGCGTCGGGGCGTACCCGTCGTCGGGCTGCTCGCCGTCGGCGCGTTCGCCATCGGCACCGACACGTTCGTGGTCGCCGGTGTGCTCCCCGAGGTGGCCGGCAGCCTGCGGGTCAGCGTCGCCTCGGCCGGCTGGGTGAGCGCCGTCTTCGCCCTCGCGTACGCGGTCGCCGCACCGCTGCTCGGCGCCCTGACCGGCCGGCTGGAACGGCGTACCGTGCTGGTGGTCTCGCTGGTCGGGTTCACGGTGGGCAACGTCGCCTCCGCGCTCGCCCCCGACCTGCCGCTGTTGCTGCTGGCCCGGGTCGTCACGGCGGTCAGCGCCGCGCTCTACATTCCCGCGGCCACCGCGTCGGCGGCCGCCCTGGCCCCGCCGGAGCGGCGTGCCCGGGCCATGGCGGTGGTGCTCGGCGGTCTCTCCGCGGCCACCGTCGCCGGGGTGCCGTTCGGCACCTGGCTCGCCGCCGACCTCCAGTGGCGGGCCACCTTCTGGCTGCTCGCGGCCGTCGGCGCGGCCTGCGCGGTCGCGGTGGCCGTCGGCCTGCCGGCGCTGGCGCTGCCGCCCGGACCGTCGTTGGCCGCCCGCCTCGCACCGGCCCGCGAGGGTCGCGTCGGCCTGGCGGTGCTCACCACCGCGCTGTTCATGACCGGCGGATACCTCGCGTTGACGTACGTCGGGGCGCTGCTCGCCCCGGCCACCGACGGCGACGGCACAGTGCTCGCGGTGCTGCTGCTGGTCTTCGGCGTGCCGGCGGTCGCCGGGACCGTGCTCGGCGGGCGGGCCACCGACCGGTGGGGTGGCGTACCGGTGCTGCTGGTGTCGGTCGCCGGGCTTGCCCTGGTGCTGGTCACGCTGCCGCTGACCCGGCAGGCGCTGCTGCCCGCGGCGCTGGCCATGGCGGCCTGGGGCGTCACCGCGATGGCCACCCAGCCGGCTCAGCAGCACCGGCTCTTCACCGTCGCGCCGACCTCCGGACCGTTGCTGCTCTCGCTCAACTCGTCGGCCACGTTCGTGGGCATCGCGCTCGGCGGTTTCCTCGGCAACCGGCTGCTGCGGCACGGTGGCGAGGACGCCCTGGACCTGCTCGGGCCGGTCGGCGCGGCGCTCTGCGTGCTGGCGCTGGGCACCACGCTGCTCGGCGCGCGGGCCCGCGCCGGCCTCGCCGACGGTCAGCCGCCGACCGCCGGATTGGCCACACCGGATCACCCCGGATTGGCCACACCCGGTGGTCACCCCGCTGCGTACGGTCGGACCGACAATCGGACCCGACCCCTACGAGGATCACGATGACCCAGCTCAGCGACGGTGTGGACACCCTCACCGTGCGCATCGACGACCGGGTGCTGACCGCAGTGCCGGACTACGTGCTCGGCGTGATCGCCGTGCCGGCGGTCGATGTCGCTCCGGCCCCTCCCGCCGTGTCGGCGCTTCTCAGCGCCGCCGAGGACGCGCTGCACGCGGCCGGCCTGGACAAGGCGGGTGTGGCGGAACTGCCGGGCATCGCCGCGTGGCGGGAGGCGTACCGGGCGGTGGGGGTGAACCCCAACCGGTTCCCCTGCGCCGCCGAGTCCATCGCCCGGCGGGTCGCCAAGGGCGACCGGCTGCCCCGGATCAACGCCCTGGTCGACCTCTGCAACGCGGTGTCGCTCGGCGCTGCCCTGCCGGTTGCCTCGTGCGCCGTCGACGGCCTCGGCGACCTCGTGGTCCGGCCGGCCGACGGCACCGAGACGTACCTGCCGCTCGGCGCTCCGGACGCCCCGGAGCAGCCCGAGCCGGGCGAGGTCGTCTACGCCGACGCCGACGGGCGGGCCCACTCGCGGCGCTGGAACTGGCGACAGGGCCACCTGGTCCGCACCGACCTGGGCCGGCACCGGCTGCTGCTCACCGTCGAGTCGGCCCACCCCGGCGGCCGGGCGGAGGTGGTGGACGCGCTCGGCCGGCTCGCCACCGTCCTCGACGGGTTGTCCGACGGCACCCGGCAGGAGGCGGTGCTCGACGGAGCGACGACCAGCGCCGTCCTGCGCACCCTGGGCACGGTCGGCAGCGACAGTGGGAGCCGTTCGTGAACCGCGCGATCCTGGTGATCTACCGACCCGCGGCCGGCCGGTACGCGGCCCAGTTCCGCAGTGTCGTCACCGCCGCCGCCGAGCTGGGCGTGGCCACCGTCGCGCTGCTGCCGACCGGGCAGCCCGCCGCCGACGCCGCCGGAATGCCCTGCTACTTCGCCGACCTCGACGACCGGGAATCCGTTCGCGCCACGGTCGCCACGATCCTCGCCGCGCACCCGGTGGAGCGCGTCTTCCCGCTCTTCGAGGGCGACGTGCTCACCGCCGCGCACTGCCGCCGCGACCACGGCATCCCGGGTCTCGATCCGGAGGAGGCGCTGACGTTCCGGGACAAGAACGTCATGCACCGTCGGGCCGTCGAGCTGGGCGTGCCGGTGGCCCGCTCGTGCCGACCCGAGACGATCGGCGCGGTCGCCGAGTTCGCCGCCGAGGTGGGCTGGCCGGTGGTGATCAAGCCGTACGCCGGCTGGGCCTGCGGCGACACCCACCGGGTGGACTCCGCCGAGGACCTGGCCCGGGTGTGGCCGCTGGTCGCCGACGACCGGCACGACTACCGGGTGGAGGAGTACGTCCGGGGCGTCGAGTACCACGTCGACTCGCTGCTGCGCGACGGTGAGGTGGTCTTCGACCAGCTGTCCCGCTACACGTACTCGATCCTGGAGTTCCGCGACGAGCCCGGCGGCACGGTCTCCCGCAAGCACGACCTGACCCCGGCGGAGCGGCGCATCGTGGCCGCCAGCGCCACAGTGCTGCGCGGCTTCGGCATGCGTACCGGCGTGGCGCACGTGGAGTTCTTCCTGCGCGACGACGGCGGGCTGGTCTTCGGCGAGGCGGCCGCCCGGGCGGGTGGCGGCTCGATCGTCCCCGCCATCCAGGCCGGGCGGGGGATCAACCTGGCCGGCGAGTGGTGCCGCCTCGAACTGGACCCGGGGCACGTCCCGGCGGCCACCCTCGGCCCGGAGATCGGCACCGAATATCTGTGCTCCGACCGGTACGGGCGGATCACCGCGATCACCACGGCGGACGAGCTGCGAGGGCTCGACTCGGTGCTCGACGCGGACGTGTGGAAGAGCGTGGGTGACGTGCTCGCCGCGCCGACCGCGTCCAACGACGTCCTCGGCTGGTACGTCTGCGAGGGGCGCGACTTCGACGACGTGCGGGCACGGTTCAAGGTCATCCGGGACGCCTTCGAGGTGGTCACCGAGCCGGTCGGTGACGCGTGAGCTGGCTGGGCCGGTTCCAGGCCCTGCCGCGCCCGTTGCGGATGCTGGTCTACGCCTCCTTCATCAACCGGGCCGGCATGTTCGTCTTCCCGCTGCTCGCTGTCTACCTGGTGCAGAGCCGGCACCTCAGCACCGGCGAGGCGGGTGTGCTGATCTCCGTCGGCAGCACCGGTCTGCTCGCCGGCAGCCTGCTCAGCGGCCCGGTCTGCGGTCGAGCCGGCCGACGCGCCGCGCTGGTGACGAGCCTGCTGCTCAACGCGGTCGGCTACCTCGGTCTCGCCCTGCTCGACGGTCCCACCTGGACGTACGCGGTGCTGCTCTTCGTCGCGCTGGTCGGGATGGGGATGTTCGCCCCGGCGGCGAACACGCTGATCGCCGACCTGACCGCACCTGAGCAGCGGCCGTTCGCGTACACGGTCAGCTACCTCGCCAACAACCTCGGCATGGGCGTCGGCCCGTTGCTCGGCGGGATCGCGGCGGCCTACTCCTACCAGCTGATGTTCGCCGGCAACATCCTGCTCGGGCTTGTCGCGGCGGCCACCATCTGGTTGTTCGTACCGGCGGACACCCGGCGCGTGCCGGTGGCCTCACCGGCCGCGAGCACCCGGCGGGCCGGGCTGCTGCGCGACCTCGACGTGGCGGTGCTGGTGATCGTCTCGTTCTGCTACGTCGCGCCGTTGATCGGCCTGGAATACACGCTGCCGCTCGCGGTCACCACGGTGCTGCACTCGTCGGTGGCGGTGGTCGGGGCGGTCTACACGATCAACAGCGTGGTCGTGGTCAGCGCCAGTCTGCTGATCGAGAAGCGGATGAAGGCGTACTCGACGCGCACCCTGCTGGTCGTCGCCGGCCTGCTCTGGTCCACCGGCATGGCGGTGCTGGTGTTCGCGTTCTCGCTGCCCGCCGTGCTGCTGTCCACCGTGGTCTGGACGCTGGGGGAGATCATCGCCTCGGTGGTGGTGCCCACCTACATCGCCGACCACGTCGAGGAGCACCGGGTCAGCGGTTTCATGGCCCTGAATGGTTTCGTGCTCAGCTCCGCCCGCCTGGTCGTGCCGATGGGCCTCGGCTTCGTCTGGCAGACCGGTGGGCACCAGCCCGTCCTCCTCCTGCTCCTGCTGACCCCGGTGGTCGGCGTGGTCGCGTTCGCAGTGCTGCGGATGCGACCGGCTGCCCGGTCCGTGCCGTCACCTGCCGAGCCGGCCACCGCCAGTTCCTGACACCCACCCCTGGAAGAGGCCATGACCGCGACGAAGTTCGTGCTGCCCGAGAGCGACATCCCGACGACCTGGTACAACGTGGTCCCCGATCTGCCCAAGGGGCTACCCCCGATGCTGCACCCCGGCACCCGGGAGCCCATCACCCCGGCCGACCTCGAACCGCTCTTCGCCACCGGCATGGTCGAACAGGAGTTCTCCACCGAACGGGACATCGACATTCCCGGGCCGGTGCTCGACATCTACCGGCAGTGGCGGCCCAGTCCGCTGGTCCGGGCCCGTCGCCTGGAGCAGGCCCTCGGCACCCCGGCGCGGATCTACTTCAAGTACGAGGGGGTCAGCCCGGCCGGCAGCCACAAGCCGAACACCGCCGTGCCGCAGGCGTACTACAGCAAGCAGGACGGCGTGCAACGGCTGACCACCGAGACCGGCGCCGGCCAGTGGGGCAGCTCGCTGTCGATGGCCTGTTCCTACTTCGGCCTCGACTGCGAGGTCTTCATGGTGCGGGTCAGCTACGACCAGAAGCCGTACCGGCGGGGCCTGATGGAGACGTTCGGGGCGTCGGTCACCGCGAGCCCGAGTGACCGCACCGGTGCGGGTCGGGCGGCGCTCGCCGCCGACCCGGACTCCAGCGGCAGCCTCGGCCTGGCCATCTCCGAGGCGGTGGAGGCGGCGATGAGCAGCGGCGGCGCCGCCAAGTACGCCCTCGGCTCGGTGCTCAACCTGGTGCTGATGCACCAGACGATCATCGGCCAGGAGGCGTTGCTCCAGTTGGCGATGGCCGACGACTACCCGGACGTCGTGGTCGGCGCCGCCGGTGGCGGGTCCAACTTCGCCGGGCTGGCCCTGCCGTTCCTGCGCCGGCAGTGGGGCGGTGGTCCGACGGTGCGGTTCGTCGCGGCCGAGCCGGCCTCCTGCCCGTCGCTGACCAAGGGCAGCTACGACTACGACTTCGGCGACACCGCCGGGCTCACCCCGCTGGCCAAGATGCACACTCTGGGCCACGACTTCCACCCGCCGTCGATCCACGCCGGTGGGCTGCGCTACCACGGCATGGCGCCGATCGTGAGCGCGCTGCGGGAGATCGACCTGATCGAGGCCCGCGCGGTGCCGCAGACGGCCTGCTTCGAGGCCGGCGTGCTGTTCGCGCGCAGCGAGGGCATCGTGCCGGCGCCCGAGTCCACCCACGCGGTGCGGGTGGCGGTGGACGAGGCGATCCAGTGCCGGGAGACGGGCGAGTCGAAGGCGATCGTCTTCTCCCTGTCCGGGCACGGTCACTTCGACATGCAGGCCTACATCGACTACTTCGCCGGGAAGCTGACGGACTGACCTCGCAGGGGGTGGGCGCGGTGCGGCGCCCACCCCGCGACGAGCACCGGGGGTGAAAGTGCACAGCGAAGCAGGGACCATCCTCGCCATCAACGGATCGGAACGGGTCGGCGGCAACACCGACCACGCCATCGCGTACGCGGGACGACTCATCGCCGAGCGGGGCGCCGTCCTGCGCACCATCCAGTTACGTGAGCACCGGATCTCGCCGTGCAGCCCGTGCGGCGACTGCAACAGCCGCACAGTGCCCTGCCAGGTGGACGACGACGTCCCCGCCCTGGTGGAGCAGATGACACGCGCCGACGGGCTGATCTACGCGGCCCCGGTGCACGGCTTCGGCCTGGCCCACCTCATGCAGGTCTTCATCGAGCGCGCGGGCGTCGGCTACCTGCGTTTCACCCGTCCGCTGGCGGACAAGGTGGGCGGCATCATCGTCACCGGGCGACGGTACAGCGACTCGTCCGTGCACAACCAGATCGTCAACAACCTGCTGCTCAACCGGATGATCCTGGTGGGCAGCGGGTTCCCCGTCCTGCTGCGCAACACCACCGGCACTCCCGGCCTGCACGACGTCGAGGGCGTCGACGCGCTGGAGCGGATGGTGCACCGGATGCTCGACATGGTGCAGCTGCTCAAGCAGCACCAGCGGGTCGACGGCGATCCGGTCCTTCCGCGGCGGGACCGCAACGAACGCGTGCCGCGGCCCCGCCGCAACGATTCCGCCCCGACCAGAGGAGATATCGAGAATGTCCACTGAGCAGGTCGCCGCGCCGGTCGGCATCGACTTCCCGGCCACCGAGTGGGAGAGGTGGGACAAGCCGGGCGCCGAGGGACGCGTCAAGATCTCGTACGTCGGGGGGCAGCGGCTGCGCCTGCTGGAGTTGCCGCCCGGCTTCGACGAGCACCACTGGTGCCTGCGCGGCCACACCGGCTACGTCCTGCAGGGCGAGTTCACCATCCACTTCCGGGACCGGTCGGTGCCGTGCCGCCCCGGCATGGGGTTCGTGATCCCCGACGACGAGGAGCACCGGTCCCAGGGCAGCGACGCCGAGCCCACCGTCGTCTTCGTGGTCGACCAGGTTCCCCAGCCATGACCGACCAGCACTGGTTCGCGGCACCGGCCGGCTCCCCGCCGGCCGGTGCCGCCGACGGCCCGACCCGGATCGCCGAGCTGCGGGGCGTCATCGACCATCTCGACCAGCGGATCATCGCCCTGCTGGCCGAGCGCACCCGGGTGGTGCAGGAGCTGACCGCGCACAAGACGGACGAGGCGACCGTCCGATCACCCGACCGGGTGCGGCAGGTGCTCGACCGGGTGTCCGACCTGGCCGTCGGCAACGGTATGCCGCCGGAGGTGGCGGTCGGCACCTACCGTGCCCTCATCGACGAGCTGACCCGGATGCAACTCGACATGCTGGCGGCCCGCCGCGCCGCCGCGTCGGCGGGGGAGGAGCGGTGAGTCGAACGCCCGTCGACCTGCGGCACGCCCTGGCCACCCTCGATCCGCTCCCCGGTGAGCTGGTCCGCGTCGCCACCGAACTACCGGCCCGGTACGGCGTCTCCGCGCACTACGCCCGCTGGGCGGGTGCGCCCGCCGCCCCGCCCACCGGTGCCGGCCCGGCGGTGCTCTTCGACCGGGTACGCCCCGACCACGGTCCGACCCGAGCGGTGCTGATGGGCCTGTACGGCACCCGTCGGCGCGCGGCCGGGCTGCTCGGCTGCACACCGGCCGAGCTGCCGCACCGGCTGCTCGACGCGGTGGCTGCACCCCGCCCGCCGGTGCCCGCACACGACCCGTCCCGGTGGCCCCGCGAGACGCTGCCGCTGGACCTGACCGCGCTGCCGGTGCCGGTCCTCACCGACGAGGACGCCGGGCCCTATCTGACCCTCGGCGCGGTGCTCGCCACCGACCCGGACACCGGGGTCCGCAACCTGTCCGTGCACCGGATGTGCGTCCAGGGCCCGGACTCGCTGACCATCTGGATGGTGCCCGGCCGGGACCTGGAGCTCGCGTACCAGGCCGCGTTGCGGCGGGGGAGTCCGTTGCCGGTGGCCGTCCACCTCGGCCTGTGCCCGGCGGTGCTGCTCTCCTCCTGCTGCCCGACGTCACTCGTGCCACCCGACCTCGACGAGCTGGCGGTGGCCGGCGCTCTCGCCGGGCAACCGGTGGAGTTGCTGGAGTGCCGCACTGTGGACACCGAGTTCATCGCGCACGCCGAGTACGTCATCGAGGGCGAGTTGCTGGCCGACCGGGCGCCGGAGAGCCGACACGGCACTGTCGCCACCCCGGAGTTCCTCGGCTACCAGGGCCGGGCGCATCCCGCGCTGCCGTTGATCCGGGTCACCGCGATCACCGCCCGGGAGAGCCCGATTCTGCAGGCCGTGTCCGGGCCCGGGCACGAGCAGTCGGTGCTGCTCGGCTTCGGGATGGAGGCCGCGGTGCTGGACGTGCTGCGCCGCAGGGGCACGCCGGCGCTGGCCGCCCACTGCCACACGGCGGGTGGCGGTCAGCTCATGGTGGTGTTGCAGTGGCCGGCGAAGCGCGGCCCGGAGGACGACGTCGCGGTTCGCGCCGCCGCGGAGGCGGTGCTGGAGCAGTTCCGGATGGCCAAGCTGGTGCTGTGCGTGGACGACGACGTCGACATCGAGTCCGACCAGGACCTGTGGTGGGCGATGGTCACCCGTTTCCAGGCCGATCAGGACCTGCGCGTGTTGCCGGACCGGGAGGGCTTCCCTCTCGACCCGAGCCAGCACACCGGCTACTCGTCGTCGCTCTCGGCCGATGGGCGCACGGCGAAGGCGGTCTTCGACTGCACCGTCCCGTACGCGCAGCGGGCCCGATTCGTCCGGCCCCGTTTCACCGAGCCGTCGATTCCCGCACCGCGGCGGCCAGCAGCGCCACGCCCTCGGTGATCCGTGCGGTCGGCAGCGCCGCGTACCCGATCAGGAAGGTCGGTTCGGCCGGTGGCCGGGTGACGAAGTAGCCCGAGGCCGGGTAGATCCGGACGTCGCGCGCGGCGGCGGCGCGCACGATCGCCGCCTCGTCGGCGTCGGGCGCGCCGCCCAGGGTCACCAGCACGTGCAGCCCGGCAGCCGTGCCGGAGATGCGCACACCAGCGCCGAAGTGTTCGTAGAGCGCCTCCAGCAGCCGGGCGCGTCGCTGCCGGTAGAGGCGGTCCATGCGGCCGATGTGCCGGGCGTACGCCCCGGAGGAGATGAACTCGGCCAGTGCCTCCTGGGTCAGCGTCGGCGTCAGCCGGTCGGTGATCCACTTGACGCCGAGGAACGGCCGGACGAGGTGCTGTGGCAGCACCGCGTAGCCGATGCGCAGCGACGGGAACAGGGTCTTGCTGAAGCTGCCGACGTAGACCACGTCCGCGTCCTGCGGGTCGGCGGCCAACGACGGGAGTCGCTCCTCGGCGAACGTGAACTCGTTGTGGTAGTCGTCCTCCAGCACCGTGGCGGAGTGTTCACGGGCCCAGCGCAGCAGCGCTCGTCGCCGTCGCTCGGACATGATGAACCCGGTCGGGAACTGGTGCGACGGGGTCACGTAGATCAGGCGTACCCGGGACGGGTCGTGGCCATGCGCGCGGACCTGGCTTTCGATCTCGTCGACCCGCAGGCCCTCCTCGTCGACTCCGACCGGCACCACGGCGGCCCGCGAGTAGCCGAAGATCTGCCGCAGCACGGTGTGGCTCGGGTCCTCGATGACCACCACGTCGTCCGGGCCGACGAGCAGCCGGACCAGGATGTCCATGGCCTGGGTGGCGCCGCTGGTCACCACCGTGTGTTCGCGGTTGGCGTCGAGTGCGCGGCTGCGGCGCAGCAGGGCGCTGATCTGGGTACGCAACGACGAGGCGCCCTCGGCCGGGCCGTAGCCCAGCGCCACCGCGTCGGCCTGACTGACCGCCTCGGCGAGCGACTGCCGCCACCGGGTCACCGGAAAGCTGGCCAGCGCCGGGGTGCCGTGCCGGAAGTCGTACGCGCCGTCCGGCCGGTGCATCGGCGCTGGTTCCCAGGGTTTCCACAGCGGGCTGCCGGCGTCGGTGGGCAGCGGAGGCTCGGGCCACAGTGGCGGGCGGGCGGCGCGTTGGGCCGGTGGCGGGGTGTCGGTCAGCGTGCCGCTGACCCGGGTGCCGGATCCCTGCCGTGAGGTGAGCACCCCGTTGGCCCGCAGCAGTTCGTACGCCCGGGTCACCACGGTCCGGGAGACCCGGAGCTGGTGGGCCAGCTCACGGCTCGGCGGCACCGGGTCGCCGGGGCGCAGTCGACCGGTGCGCACGGACCCGCTGATCTGGTCGCAGAGCTGTTGTTGCAACGGAACCGAACTGTCGCGGTCCAGTGCGACGAGAAGCTGGGACGAACTCACCTGCGCACGCACCCCCCCAGGATCGACGCTGGTTCCGAGTCTAGTCGCGCCCTGATGGACGGCTGCCGATCGCCGCTACGCGTACGCGAGGAGAAAGTCGACGGTGCCGGTGCCGCCGGGCTGGCCGGGTGCGACGGGCAGACCGGGTTCACTGTTCAGGACGTAGAACCCGCCGCTGCCGACCAGGCGGGGTGTCACGGCTAGGATCTGCGCCGCCATCGTGGCCCCGGTGGGGCGCACCACGCTGTCGAGCAGGAGCCGGAAGAGGTTCTCGTTCAGGTTCGCCACGTGCAGGACCCGGTACGAGCGGGGCGCGGGCTGACCCGTGCTGGTCAGGCCCCAGACGGGTACGACCTGGTTGCGCCAGCGCGACGGGTCGTTGGTGATCGTGCTGTCGTGGTTGTTCAGTTGCGTCTGGATGCCCGAGTGGATCCCGGCCAGGTGGATGTGCAGCTGGTCCTGCATGCGGATCGTCGGGTCGGCCGAGTTGATGCCGAGCCCGATGTGGGGGTAGACGACGTGTGCGGGTTGTCCGGGCTGAGCGTTGTCCCACGCTTCCAGCCAGTAGTTGGGGGCGTTGGTGGTCGTGATGAACGGGCACTCGATGCCGCTGATCCGGCAACTGGGGACGAGGAGGAAGTCGTGGTTCGACCCGGACCCGCCGTTGAGGATCACGTAGGTGGGTGTCGTTCGCAGACACTGCGGGAACGGTGGGCCGGTCTTGGTGCCCTCGCAGACCTGCACCCGGTCCCACAGGTCGTACCGGCCTCCGGTGTCGGCGGGGTAGCCGCACAGTTGGGAGGGCGTGGGGCAGGCGGCGGCGCCGGGGCCGCCGGGTTCCGGTGGGGGCGGCGCGGGGGTCTGGCCTCCGTCGGCGTGCCCGCCGTCGGCCAGTACCCGGTCGGCGCCCATCAGGCCCAGGAGTCCGGTCGCGCCGGCGGACCCGGAGAGCCGGACGAACTGTCGTCTGGGTATCGCGCCCACCGCGGCCTCCGTGATCGCCTCCAGGAACGAGTCGAGATTAGGACGAACGGGCGCAGCGGTGCGGCTGCCGCCGCACCGCGTCCCCTGAACGTGTCCGCTGCTCGGTCGACGGCGGTCGAGGGCCCGGCCGGCCGGGCCCTCGCGCTCAATGGTCGCGGCAGCCGACCTGGTCGCCGATCTCGTTCGGGATGCCGAACGGGCTGCATTCGATCGCGCTGCCTTCGCCCAGCTTCTTCCACCTGCCGTTGGCGTACTCGAAGACCAGTACGCCGTCGCCCTGCATGCTCGGGTCGACGGCGCGTACACCGGCGGTCGCCCACCGGCGTGCGCAGTTGATCTGGTCCGGGTCGATCCGGTGGCTGTCGCCGAGCCCCGACACCCGCTGAAGGGTGGCCGCGCTGACCGGACAGGCGGCCCCGGTGGCGTCGGGTGTCGCGGGTGCCGTGCGGGTCGGCGAGGCGTCCGGGGAGGCGGACGTGGCGCTGGGTACGGGCGACGTGGTCCCGGCCCCGGCCGGGGGCGCGGACGAGGGGGTCGTGCAGGCCGCGAGGCCCGCCAGTACGGCGACGGGTACGAGGGCGCGGAGCGGTGTCGGGGTCATCGGATCCTCCGGTCCAACCTGGAAGTGTTTCCCGCTAGACGCCCGTCGGCCCGTCGAGGTTGCGGCCGGCGGGGACGCCGGGAAATTCGACCGACGGACGGTACATCCGATGTATGGGCACCTACCTGCTCGCTCGACGGTGTCCGGTGGGTGATCCGTCAGTGTCGGGAGGCGTCCGCTCGATGCCGTCTCCTTGACGGCGGCGCTCCGCGGGACGGGTCAGAAGGCGGATTCCCGCCATCTATCGACCATTGCCGATTCGGTTGCGTCGGAGTAACCTTCGCGAAACACATCAGATGTCTGGCTGTCTCCGGGGCTGATCTCGGCCGGTCACTCCGGTCCCTGGTCGATGCCAGCGAGCGGATCCCGACGACGGCTCTCATGGTTGTCCCGCTTCGGGTGGCCGGATCGGTCACCGTTTGGAGGATCGATGTCCGACCTGACTCGACGGCAAGCCATCAAGATCGGCGCGGCCGGTGCGGGCGGCGCTCTCCTGCCGCTGCCCTGGACCGCCGCGGCCCGCGCGGACGCGGTGGCGCCGCCGCAGGTGCTGGCCGCCGGGGACCTCGCCCTCTGGTACGACGAGGGGGCCGGCACCGACTGGCTCCGGGCGCTGCCGATCGGCAACGGCCGACTCGGCGCCATGGTCTTCGGCAACGTCGACACGGAACGGCTGCAACTCAACGAGGACACCGTCTGGGCCGGCGGCCCGCACGACCCGAGCAACCCCCGGGGCGCGGGAGCGCTGGGGGAGATCCGCCGCCTGGTCAACGCCAACCAGTGGACCCAGGCCCAGGATCTGATCAACCAGACCATGATGGGCAACCCCGGCGGGCAGTTGGCCTACCAGACCGTCGGCAACCTGCGGCTCGCCTTCGGGTCGGCCAGCGGGGCGTCGCAGTACGACCGCACGTTGGACCTCACCACCGCCACCGTCACGACGTCGTACGTGCTCAACGGCGTCCGTCACCAGCGGGAGGTGTTCGCCAGCGCGCCGGACCAGGTCATCGCCATGCGACTCACCGCCGACCGGAGCAACTCGATCAGCTTCACGGCCACGTTCGACAGCCCGCAGCGCACGTCGGTGTCCAGTCCGGACGGCGCCACGATCGGCCTGGACGGCGTGTCCGGGAACCAGGAGGGCGTCAACGGCCAGGTCCGCTTCCTCGCCCTGGCCAACGCCACCGTCACCGGCGGCATCGTGTCCAGCTCCGGCGGCACCCTGCGGGTCACCAACGCCACGAGCGTGGTCCTGCTGATCTCCATCGGCACCAGCTACGTCAACTACCGCAACGTCGGCGGCGACTACGGGGGCATCGCCCGGCAGCGCCTCAGTGCCGCCCGGGCCACCAGCTTCGACTCGCTGCGCAGCAGGCACGTGGCCGACTACCAGGCGCTCTTCAACCGGGTCACCCTGGACCTGGGCCGCACCTCGGCCGCGAACCAGACGACCGACGTGCGGATCGCCCAGCACAACAGCGTCAACGACCCGCAGTTCTCCGCGCTGCTGTTCCAGTTCGGCCGGTACCTGCTGATCTCGTCGTCGCGCCCCGGCACGCAGCCGGCCAACCTGCAGGGCATCTGGAACGACTCGCTGACGCCCTCGTGGGACTCGAAGTACACGATCAACGCGAACCTGCCGATGAACTACTGGCCGGCCAACACGACGAACCTGGCCGAGTGCCACAACCCGGTGTTCGACATGGTCCGGGAGCTCTCCGTCGCCGGTGCGCGTACCGCCCAGGTGCAGTACAACGCGGGTGGCTGGGTCACCCACCACAACACCGACGCGTGGCGGGCCACGGCCGTGGTGGACGGCGCGTTCTGGGGAATGTGGCAGACCGGTGGCGCGTGGCTGTCGGTGTTGATCTGGGACCACTACCTGTTCAACGGCGACATCGAGTTCCTGCGGACGAACTATCCGGCCATGAAGGGCGCCGCGCAGTTCTTCCTGGACACCCTGGTGACCGAGCCGACCCTCGGCTACCTCGTGACGAACCCGTCGAACTCGCCGGAACTCAGCCACCACTCGAACGCCAGCGTGTGCGCCGGCCCCACCATGGACAACCAGATCCTGCGGGACCTCTTCGACGGCGTCGCCCGTGCGAGCGAGGTCCTCAACGTGGACAGCACCTTCCGGGCGCAGGTCCGGGCCACCCGCGACCGGCTCCCTCCGATGAAGGTCGGCTCGCGCGGCAACATCATGGAGTGGCTCTACGACTGGGTGGAGACCGAGCCCAACCACCGGCACATCTCCCACCTGTACGGGTTGGCCCCCAGCAACCAGATCACCAAGCGCGGCACCCCGCAGCTGTTCGAGGCGGCCCGCCGGACCCTGGCACTGCGCGGCGACGACGGGACCGGCTGGTCGCTGGCCTGGAAAATCAATTTCTGGGCACGGATGGAGGAGGGCAAGCGGGCCCACGACCTGATCCGCTACCTCGCCACCACCGCCCGGCTCGCGCCGAACATGTTCGACCTGCACCCGCCGTTCCAGATCGACGGCAACTTCGGGGCGACGGCGGGCATCGCCGAGATGCTGCTGCAGAGCCACGCCGGTGAGTTGCACATCCTGCCCGCGCTGCCGCCGGCGTGGCCGGCCGGGAAGGTGACCGGCCTGCGGGGTCGCGGCGGGCACACCGTCGGCATCACCTGGAGCAACGGTCAGGCTACCGAGGTGCTCGTCCGGCCGGACCGCGCCGGCACGGTCCGCCTGCGCGCCCGCATCCTGACCGGCACCGTCACGGTTGTCGACACCGCCGACGGTTCGGCGCCCCGGGTCACCCGGATCGAGTCCGACCTGGTCGAGGTCACCGTCCAGGCCGGGCGCACCTACCGGGTCACCAGCACAGGCGTCGCCACCCCGACGCTGGAGCAGAGCTTCACCAACGCCGGCATCACCAACGACAGCAACACCAACGTCGGAAACTTCGACGGCAACGGGGCAAGCCTGTCCGCGCAGGCACTGGCCTCGGCCGGGGCCAGCCCGGGGGCCACGATCAGCCGCAACGGGGTGAGCTTCCGCTGGCCCAACGTCAGCCCCGGCACCGCCGACAACGCCGTCGCCTCGGGCCAGACCATCGGCATCAGCGGCACCGGCAGCACGCTCGGCTTCCTGCTCACCGGCACCTACGGGGCGGTGTCCGGGACAGGCACCGTCGTGTACGCCGACGGCACCCGTCAGACGTTCACGCTGAGCTCGCCCGACTGGTACGGCGGGCCCCACTCCGGGGGAACCGCCGCCGTCGTGTCGGCGTACCAGAACCGGCCCAACAACGGCCGTCAGGCCACGGCCGCCTGCATCTACTACGTGGGTGTGTCGTTGCAGAACAAGGCGGTGGCCCAGGTCGTCCTGCCCAACATCAGCGCGCGGCCGGCGGCCAACGTGCCGACCATGCACGTCTTCGCCATCGCGATCGGCGGCTGACGGCAACGATTCCTGCTTGGGGGAGCACGACCGGGCCCGTCCCATCTGGGGACGGGCCCGGTCGCGTTCGGCGTTCGGCGTTCGGCGGTGACCCTCGGTCACCTTCCTCGGGTCGGATACCGTGTTGAGCGGTATACCTCAGAGGTATGAATATGACTCTGAGGTATACCGCTCAACAGCACGTCGACGTGCCGGGCCAGCCGACGCGCACCCTGGAGTGACGCCCTAGCGGATGCGCTCCCCGCGGCTCTCGATCCGGAAGTGGTCGACGGCGACGTCGAGGTCGGTGGAGGCGCCGGCCCGGTTGAAGGCCAGCACGCCGGCCCTCGTCGGCTCGGTGTTCAGCGTCTGGGAGCCGATGTAGCGGTAGACGCCTCCGTCGGTGGAGTAGTAGGCGCGGTAGCGGTCCCCGGTCTTCGTCAGCCGGAACCAGATGGCCCCGTCCGCCCCGACGATGCGCTGGGCGTCCGCACCGGTGATCTCCACTGTCGACGTCACGCCGTTCTGTTCGCGCAGGAAGACGACCCGGGCCTTGTGGACCGGTGCGCCGGCGTTGGCCATCTCCCAGGCGAGCTTGACGTAGTTGTCGTCGTCCGCGTACGCGAGGACGCCGCCCTGCTCGTTGTTGGCGGCGAGTGGCCGGGAGAAGACGATCCTGGAGTCGGCCGTCCAGTCCCCGTCGACGTCCTGGAGCGCCAGGTTCCGCGCGGTGTTGACCGTGCCCTGAAGGTCACCCTGCTGGGCGGTGATCCTTAGCGACCCGTCGGCCAGACGCCACCTGCTGTCGTCCGGCCGAACCCACTGCCACTGCGGGCCGAGCTGGGGCGAGGCGAACTCGTCGCTGCCGGTGAGAGTGGTGTTCAGGTCCACCACGTAGACCGACGACGCGCCGCCGTTGGTGACGGTGACCCGTGCCTGCCCGGTGGCGCTGTCGGCCTGCGCGACCACGACCGAGGCGGCGGGGTCGGCGGCACGTGCCGCGACGGCCGGCACGGTCGTGGTGCCGGCCGGCGTGAGGACGTTGTAGTGCCGCACCGTCGGGGAGAAGGACGCCAGGGGCCTGTCGTCGACGCGCAGGCTCGCGAGCGTCGTGTCGGGCACCAGGTCGAAGACGTAGTTCTTCACCAACGGCCCGAAGAAGCCCTTGGTGGTGACCTTGACGACCGCCTGACCGGGTACGCCGGCCGCCTGCGAGACGATCTCGTAGCGGGCCTTCCGGTCGGCGGTCCGCACCTTCGTGATGGTCGGCGACGCCCCGGCCGGCACCGGGATGGTGTACGCGTTCTCCGACAGGTTGAAGCCGCCGAACTCCTTCCCGCCCACCACGATCGTCGCGGACAGCGGCGCGTCGTCCACCGGGATGTCCCGCCCGCTGAACTCCTTCCAGTAGTTCACCGAGGTGTCCCGCCAGTCGGCGGCGTCCGCCTCGTGGACGGCGAGCTTGGCGCGTACCTCCGCGAACCGGCGTGCGTCGATGTCGGGCTGGAGCGTCTCCCAGGTCTCCCGCATCCAGGTCACGTACTGCACACCCATCTGGTAGCGGTAGACCAGCTCGTCCCAGAACGTCCGGCCGCTGTCCATCCGGTGACCCCAGGGCACGTGGTGGAACCACATGAGCAGGTTCTCCGGGACCGAGTCGATGTTCCCGTAGCGCTGCTGCAACCGGGGGAAGTACTGGGCGGCGAGGTTGCTGCCGGTGGGGGAGCGGTCGAAGCCCAGACCGACGCTGTCGGCCTTGTTGTAGTAGATCGGGCTCCAGTCGTCGCGGCCCGCCCAGTCGGCGGGGTCGGGGCGGTAGTGGGCGCCCTCGGCGAACTGGTGGCCGATGCCCAGCGGCGTCTGGTAGCTGACCAGCGACTCCCAGGAACCCATCATCATCGTGCGGATGGTGTCGACGACCCGCCGGTCGTTGCTCCAGGTCATCCGGACCCAGTCGGTGGCGACGTCCGCCGAGTCGAGTGTCCAGTCCCACGCCTGACGGCCGAAGGCGAAGAGGTTCGCCTGGGAGAAGTGGTGCCCGGTCAGGTTGTCGGCGTTGCCGAGGTTGGCGACACCGACGATGGCCGTGTCCGAGTGGTGCTGGGCGGTCCCGTCGACGATGTCGCCGACCAGCCGCTCGCGCAGCAGTTTCCCGTTGGCGTCGGTGGCGTACGTGTCGGTCTTGAGGATCTCCTCGTACATCGGACCGAGGTAGGCCAGCATCCAGTTCTGGCCCGTGTACTCCTGCGTGATCTGGAGTTCCAGGGCCTGGTTGGTGTTCTCCATCCGGCCGAACATCGGGTGGATGGGCTCCCGGGCCTGGAAGTCCAGCGGCCCGTTCTTGGTCTGGAGGAACACGTTGTCGGCGAAGCGCCCCCGGCTGCCGTCCGGCTGCACCTCGTCGTCGATCGGCCCGAACTCCAGGTAGGCGCGCTTGAGCCGGTCGTTGTCGACCTCGGCGTTGTAGACGAACGTCCGCCAGTGCACTGTCATCCCGAGCGGCGCCACCGCGGCGGCGATGGCGTTGGCGCCGTCACCGTGGTCGTACCCGAAATCCTGTGGCCCCGGCTGGCCCTCCGAGTTGGCCTTCACGGTGAAGCCCATGAAGTCCGGGATGGCGGCCTGGATCTGCCGGGCCCGTCGGTTCCACCAGCCCCGGAAGTCGGTGCCGTAGGGGTCCAGTTGGCTGTTGGTGAGTGTGTCCGGCGCGAAGCGGCTGTCGGTGGGCGCGGTGTAGCGGATCGACAGGCCCAGCTTGATGCCGTACGGACGCAGCGCGTCGGCGAGGGCCGCCTCCTGCGCGATCCGTGCACTGGTCAGGTACGCGTTGTCGGCGTTGACGTTGTTGATGGTGATGCCGTTGATGCCCAGCGACGCCAACGCCCGTGCCACCACGATGTAGCGGTCCAGGATGACGGGCAGGTTCCGGCCGGCGCTCGCCCCGGTCGCCGCGAAGTTGAAGATCGCCCCGCTCTCCCCGTTCAGTCCGCCCAGCCCGGAGGCGTTGTTGCCGGCGTAGAGGCGCTCGGTCTCCCAGTTGTTCAGCAGCCGGTGCTTGATCTTCGGTGACTCGGCGACGCGGAGACGGTCGATGGGTTTCTGCGTCTGCAGGAGCCGCAGGAAGGCGTAGGTGCCGTACAGCGCGCCGAGGTCGGTGTTGCCGGCGATGACGGTGAACCGCGCCTTCCCGCTCGTCACCGAGCGGACGAGATAACCCTCGTCGCCGACCTTGGCGAGGTCCCGCGCCGGGACGGCACGGCTCACCAACGGCGAACTCGTCGGCGTGCCGACGACCACCGCACCGTCCGGTACGCGATGACCGTCGACAGTCGTCACGGGGGTCGGTCGGCCGAGCAGCCCGCCCAGCCCGCGTACCAGCTCGTCCCGGGCCGCGCCCAGTGTGGTCTCGGCCAGCTTCTCGGCGGACCCGGGCGCCATGGCGAGGTCCGGCGTGTGCCGGTGGACCTTCGTGGCGTCGGCGTTCTCTACCACGATCCCGGTGACCGTGCGGCGGTAGTCACGCAGCAGCTTCGGCTCGCTGACCGGCACGTACCGCAGCCACAGGTCGGAGCCGCTGTAGTCGTCAGGTGACGGGGCCGCGGCAACAGGTGTCGTGGCGACAGTCAGGGTGGCCGCGACCGTGGCGAGCACCGTTCCCAGCACGATGAGGGTTCGCCGTAGCCTGGGCGTCGAGCCTCGGATCATCGCCATCTCCTCGTTCGTCCACTCGGGATGCCGTGCGGCCCGGCGTGCGAGCACGACGACGTCGACAGATTGCTACGTGTCGATGCTGTGTGCCGCGGCGGGGCTGCGGCAACGAGTTGTCGTTTCTTGTCGCGGCCCGCATCCTCGGGGCGATCGGGACGATCGAGCGACACGACGGCGAGCCAGGGGCAGCCCCGGTCGAATCGGGTAGCGTCGCCGGCTCCCTCGTGAAACTGTCGCCGGGTGACTCAACCGACTCTACGTACCGCCCGTCTGCTGATGGTTCCCCTCGCAGATCGGCACTTCGAACTGGAGGTCGAGCTCGACTCCGACCCGGAGGTGCTTCGCTACATCACCGGGCGGGCGCGATCCAGGGACGAGGTGGCCACCTCTCACTCGCAGAGGTTGGCGCTGTCCGGCAAGGTGGACGGCCTGGGTTACTGGATGGCGTTCGGGTCCGATGGCGGCGCGCGTGGCACGGTAGCGCCCGAGTACGAGGACCAGGGCGACGTCATCGGGCTCATGATGCTTCCGCCGGCACACGGCCCCGACCAGCCGGACGATCCAACCGTCGCGGAGTTGGGCTACCGGCTTGCCCGCCACTGCTGGCGCAGGGGTCTGGCCAGCGAGGCATCGCGGGCCCTGCTGCGGCATGCCTTCGACACGGTCGGGCAGAGCCGGGTGATCGCGCAGACCATGACGGTCAACGTCGGATCTCAGGGCGTGATGAAGGCCGTCGGCATGCGGTACGTGCGCACGTACTTCCCTTCCTGGGACGACCCGATACCAGGAACAGAATCCGGTGAGGTGGAGTACGAGATGACCCGGGAGATGTGGGAGGCACGTCGCGACGCGTACTGAGCCGACTGGCCGGCCTTCACCTGTGGCTCGACTGCGATCAGATTACCAGCAGATGTGCGCACGGACCTCTGCGACCGCGTCGGCAAGGACGTCCACTCCTTCTGTGATGGCACGTTCGGAGAGGTTGGCGTAACCAAAGATCAACCCGCCAGGTCCGGCGGGGCTCAGTCGGTACCGGGAGACGCCCTGCACGGCCAGTCCGTGCCGGGCGGCCGCGGCCACGACAGCGGCCTCGTCGAGGTCGCGTGGAAGCCAGGTCACGACGTGTTGGCCCGCCGCGACACCGACCGGCTTCAGGTCGGGCAGGCGGGTGCGCAGTGCGGCCAGGAGCGCGTCGCGGCGGCGGCGGTAGACCGGGCGCATGCGTCGGAGGTGTCGGTCGAGCTCGCCGCGAGTGAGGAAGTCGGCGAAGGTCAGTTGGTCGATGACGGGAGAGCCGCGGTCGGCCAGTACCTTGGCCGCCGCGATGTCGTCGACCAGGTGTGCCGGCGCCAGCAGCCAGCCCAGGCGCAGCCCTGGCGCCAGGGTCTTGCTCGCTGTGCCGCAGTACACGACGGTGTCAGGAGCCAGCCCCTGCATGGCGCCGATGGGCGAACGGTCGTAGCGGTACTCCGCGTCGTAGTCGTCCTCGATCACCACGGCGCCCCGACGCTGGGCCCAGTCGATCACGTGGGCCCGCGCGGAGGCCGACAGGACCCCTCCGGTGGGCCACTGGTGCGAGGGCGTCAGCACGACGGCGTCCGCATCGGTCTGTTCGAGGGCCTCGACGAGGATGCCGTCGGGCCCGACCGGAATGCCGATCACATCCAGGCCGGCGGCGGCTGCGACGAGGCGGGCGTCGTCGTCGGGTGACGGGTCCTCGACAGCCAACCGCCGCGCGCCGCGCGCCGCGAGTACCTGGATCAGCAGCGCGACGCCCTGCCCGTAACCGTTGCAGATCACGACGTTCTCCGGGCGGGCCGACGTGCCGCGAACGCGGTTGAGGTAGTCGGTCAGGGCTGCGTGCAGTTCGGGCACGCCACGCCCGTCGAGGTAGGCGAAGTGTTCGTTGGGCGCGGTGGTGAGGACCGTGCGCGCCGAACGCAGCCAGGCGGCCCGGGGGAACGACGACACGTCGGTGCGGCCGTACCCGAAGTCGATCCCTGCCGCCGGCCGATCCGCGGCGCGGCGATCCACGGGCGTCGGAACCAGCTCGACCGCAACCCTGGTGTAGCCGCCCGCCTGACTGGTGAGGTAGCCCTCGGCGACGAGTTGCTGGTATGCCTCGACCACGACCCCGCGTGACACTCCAAGGTCGGCGGCGATGGTGCGGGTGGGTGGCAGGGACGTCCCGAGACGCAGCCGGCCAGCCCGGATGCCGCCCCGGATCGAGGCGGCGATCTGTCGGTGCAGCGGGTCGGCTGCGGACCTGTCGACAACGACGAGCAGGTCCTCGGCCGTACGTGAATTGGTCCTGATGCGGCCCATGCAATCGGACCTTACAAGGCGTACCGATTTCCGCCAGGCTCAGACCTATGACGACGACAGCGACGAGCCTCCGCCTCGCCGGCCGCCTCCTCACCCCGGACGACCCGGGTTACGACGCCGCGCGCGCCGTCTGGAATGCCATGATCGACCGCCGCCCGCACATGATCGTGCGGGCCGCAAGCGTCACCGACGTCGTGACAGCGGTACGCCTGGCCCAGGAACTCGACCTGGAGATCGGGGTGCGCTGCGGCGGGCACAACGTGGCCGGCCTGGCTGTCCCCCCAAACGGTCTGATGATCGACCTGACCGCGTTGAACGCCGTTCGGGTCGACCCGATCCGGAGGCGCGCCCGGGTCCAGGGCGGCGCGCTGCTGGGAGCACTCGACCGGGCGTCACAGCCATACGGCCTCGCCACGACCGCGGGCAACGTCTCGCACACCGGGGTCGGCGGCCTCACCCTCGGTGGCGGCATGGGCTGGCTCGCCCGCCAACACGGTTTGGCCTGCGACAACGTCGTCTCCTACACGATGGTCACGGCCGGTGGGGAAGTGGTGACCGCGACCCGAAACGAAAACCCCGACCTCTATTGGGGCCTGCGCGGCGGGGGCGGCAACTTCGGCATCGTCACCGACTTCGACTTCCAACTGCACCACACCGGAACGCAGACCCTGGTCGCCGAGTTCGACTTCCGCGCCGAGGACGCCGTACCAGTGCTCGAAGGCTGGCGGGACCTCAACGCCGTCGCGCCGCGGCAGGCGACCTTCACCGCCGATGTCCACAGCACACCCCGCGGCCCAATCGCCACCGTCGGCTTCGTATGGGTCGGCGACCCCGCGCGGGGTCACCTGTTGCTGCCGGCGATGCGCGCACTCGGGCGCCCGGTCGCAGAGCGGGTCACCACCCCGTCATACCTCGAACTCCAGCAACGTGACGACACCACCGGTGGCCACGCCTACCGTCGGTACTCCAGCGCCCACTACCTGCGGCAGTTCCCCACCGCGGCGATCGAGGCATTCCTGCTGCGCGGCGCGGCAGACCTACACGCCGGCACCCAACTGCCCGGCGTCGGCCTGCAGGCATACGGTGGCGCGATCGCCGACGTCGCGGACGCCGACGCCGCGTTCAGCCACCGCGGCACCACGTTCGAGTACGGCGCCGGCTCCCGCTGGACCGAGCCATCCGAGGACGACGAACGGATGGCAGTTGCTCGCAGCGCCGGAGCCGCGCTCGACGCGTACTCCCACGGCGTCTACGTCAACTCGCTCGCCGCCGACGAGGGGCAACGCGGGGTACACCGCGCCTACCCGGCCGCCAAGCTCGCCAGGCTGACCGCCCTCAAGAACGTCTGGGATCCGCAGAACGTCTTCCACCTCAACCACAACATCCGGCCCACCCACGTGTGAGCCGGCACCGAGAGGCCGGACGATGAAAGGAGGTTCGTGACCTCCACCGGCCCGCCCTCCAGTTCGGCAACCACAACCAGCAGAGCCGTGGGCTGCTCCTGCCGGGCCTGGGCGCAGCGGCTACCGCCCGAGCCGCACGCGGCGTCGCCGGTGCCCTACTCGCTGAACTCGGTCACGGGCCAACTGCTGCTGGAAAGGCGACAGGTCGTCCTCGTCCTCGTCTTCCTCCGCGCCCGTTGCGAACCAGTCGGGCAGCCGCGCAACGAGCGTGGCGCTCACGTCGTACTGCCTGCCGACGCCCTCGTGGTCGGTGGGTTCCTCCGCCACCTCGGTTTCGGTGCCGGCCGGTACATGGACGACACGCGCGTACCCCGGCTCGCTGGACAGGTGGTCCTCCTCGTGGTTGAGGAAGAAGAGCAGCGAGCCGTCTGCCGGCAGGCCGGAGCCGTCGACTTTCGGCAGCGCCGCGCAGTCGACGGAGAAGACGAACGGCAACCGGCTGCCTCCGACGACCGGCCAGTCCATGCCCACCGGCAGCCGGGGCGACCCACCGAACTGGCCGACCGGAACGCCGCGCGAACCGCCGCTCAACCGGATCGCCAGTCGGAGGTGCTCGGCGAACCTGTCGATCTCGTCGTCCGGGATGCCCGACTCCAGCGCCGCGGCACGGAACTGCCCCTGCTGATCCATGGCCCAGCATGATGCCACGACGATGCGGAGACTCGCGCCCTGCGATGCCGTGATTCCTACCGGGCCGGCGGGAGTGCCAACGCTCGCGCCCAGGTGTGCCAGTAGGCGGCACCGTCGCTGGTCTGGCGCAGGACCGCGTCGGTGCGCGGCACGCCGTCGCCTGTCGTGCCCTCCGGCCACACGCACAGCAGGTAGCGGTCCGGTCGTCGATCCATGTAGGTGTGGTCGCTCTCGTCAAGCTCGTCGGGATCGAGCCCGCCGAACGGGTCGTGCCCCTCGTCCATGCCCGTGGCGCAGTACCGAACGCGGTAGGCCGGTAGCCGGCCGGTCTGCTGCCCTTCGGACGTCAGCGGCATCCGGGCGAGTGGCCCATCTCCCCACGGGACGAGGTCGACGACCGCGGCGCTCGGCACGAAGGACACCTCCACCACGTCCTCCCATTCCTCCGCTGCCGCCGGCGGCTCGGTGTCGTGCACCTCGATCGTGAACCGGACCCGACCGGAGTGCGTGCCGGTCATCAGGAACAGCGCGCCCGGCTGACCGCCCCCGCAGAGGCCATTCGCCTGCCCGGCGAACGCCCTGTCCATGTCCGGCAGGTCGGAACTGGTCACGTAGATCTGCCCGTAGTGGACCGGTGCCTTGCCGTCGAAGAGGACACGCATCGGCCGATCCTGTCATCGACCGGCGGTCCCCCGCTGCCCCGTGGGCCGAACCATCCCGGTCAGGACAGCTGGGCCGCCGGGTTGGTCGACTGTCGTTGGCGTATCCACGGTCGGGCGCGACCCGCGCTCCGACGGGCGGCCGTCGAGTGGCGGACGACGAGGCGTACCGGCAGGACCATCGGCCGGCCGGCGTGCCCGGGGGCGCCCTCGATCATCGTGAGGAGGTGCCGGGTCGCCGCTGAACCCTCCGCGTAGAACGGCGCCGCGACAGTGGTCAGCCCGGGTGTGACGATGTCGGCGGCGAGGGTGTTGTCGAAACCCACGATGCTGACGTCGCCCGGCACGTCGACACCCATCCGGGTGAGGCCGCGGATGAGCCCGATCGCCATCTGGTCGTTGAAGGCGAGGACGGCGGTCGCGGGACGGGCGCGCAGTTCCTCGGCGGCTCGTTCGCCGCCCTCGATGGTCGGGCTGAACGGGCCGATCTGGCGTACCTTGATCTCCAGTTCCATGCCGGCTTCGAGCAACGACCGCCAGCGGATGCCGTTCGGCCAGGACGCCTGCGGCCCCGCGACGTAGGTGATGTGGTCGTGCCCCAGCTCCCCGAGGTGCTCGGCGGCCCGCCGGACCCCACGGGGGTTGTCCGTCACGACGCAGGGCACGTCGGCGACGGCGCGGTTGAGGACCACCACCGGCCGCTGCTTGGCGAACATCCGGATCGCCGAGTCCGACATCCGGCTGCTGGCCAGCACGATGCCGTCGACCGTCGGCATCGTGCGTTCGATCGCCGCCCGCTCCAGCCGGTCGGACTCCTGGGCGTCGATGAGCACAGTGGTGTACTCGTCGTGCATCGCCGTCTCCTGGGCACCGCGCACGATCCCGGCGTAGACCGGGTTGGTGATGTCGGCGATGACGAGCGCGATCATGCGCGTGCGGGCCGTGGTGAGGGCGCGGGCGAGCGGGTTCGTCCGGTAGCCCAGCCGCTCGGCGACCTGCCGGACCCGCTCGGCGGTCTCGGAGTTGACGCGACTCGGCCGGGAGAAGGCACGCGACACCGTGGAGGGTGACACGTCGGCTTCGGCCGCGACGTCGTAGATCGTGGCTCTCTTGTCGGGCGGCCTGGTGTGGTCGGGCATCGTCGTGCTCCCCCCGGCTACGCGCCGTGATCATGTTATGACGACGGTGCGCACTCGGCAATGCCCCGGCAACATTCCGGCCCAGGAACGTATTCGCGCGAGGCAATACATGGCAACCCGTTGCCGTTGCGGCACGTCGGCTGTCTGAATGCATCGCAGATGGCCCATGGCGGGCGGCCTCACGGGCGACCCCACCTGAGCGGAGCGTGGACCTACCTGGCCGGGCCGGGTAGCGACGAAGGAGACGGCTGATGGGTATGACGCGGCGAGGCGCCCTCCTGGTCACGGCATCGTCGCTCCTGGTGGGCGCGGTCGGGTGCGGGGCGCCGGAGACCCCCGGCGACACCTCGGGTGACACCTCCGGTGAGGTGCCGCAGCGACCCGGCCGGGCGGTGACGCTCAACGTCCTCGACGTGGCGGGCAACCTGCAGCTGACCCAGGGGATGATCGACGAGTTCGTGTCGAAGAACCCGGACGTGATCTCGCGGGTGACGTACTCGAAGGCGCCGGCGCCCGAGCTGGCCGGGAAGATCAAGGCCCAGCAGGGTGCGGACCGGGTGGACATCGGTCTGGTGTTGACCGGCGTCGACGGCCTCGCGGCCGGAATCGAGCAGGGGCTCTGGGTCGACGTGCTGCCGGCGTTCGCCGACCGTCTCGGCGGGATGCGGAACTACCTGGAACCGGCCGCCGCGATGCAGAAGCTCGCCGGCAACGCCGGTGTGACAGTCACCTACTACCCGTCCGGCCCGCTGCTCGAATACCTGCCGTCGCGACTCGCGACGCCACCCACCAACGCGCAGGCCCTGCTCGCCTGGGCCAAGGCCAACCCGAAGAGGTTCCAGTACGCCCGACCGGCCAACTCCGGCCCGGGGCGTACGTTCCTGATGGGTCTGCCCTACATCCTGGGGGACTCGAACCCCAAGGACCCCACCGCGGGCTGGGACAAGACGTGGGCCTTCCTCAAGGAGTTGGGCCAGTACGTCGACTACTACCCGTCCGGCACCACAGAGACGATGAAGAACCTCGCCAACAGCACCGCCCACCTGATCGTCAGCACCACCGGCTGGGACATCAACCCCCGTGTGCTGGGCACGGTGCCCAAGGACGCGAGGATCGCCACGATCGACGGGTTCCACTGGGTCACCGACGCGCACTACGCCGTCATGCCCAAGGGAGTGTCGACCGACACGCAGGCCGCGGTGCTGGCCCTGCTGGCGTTCATGCTCACCCCCGAGCAGCAGGCGAAGGCGTACGACGAGGGGTACTTCTACCCCGGGCCGGCGGTGAAGGACGTCCAGCTCACGTCAGCGCCGCAGAAGAGCCAGGACGCGATCCGCGAGTTCGGCCGCCCCGAGTACGACGCGCTGATCGCCGGCAACCCCACCGAGGTCCCGCTCGACGCGAAGAGTCTCGTGGCGGCGTTCAACCGCTGGGACCGCGAGATCGGCGGCGGGAAGGTCAAGCAGGGATGAGCGCCTTCTCCCGACTGCGCCTGGACGGGGTGTCCCGCCGGTTCGGTGGGCAGGCCGCGCTCACCGAGTTGGACCTGACGATCGAGGCGGGAGAGTTCATCGCACTGCTCGGCCCGTCCGGCTGCGGCAAGTCGACGGCGCTGAACTGCCTGGCCGGACTCCTGCCGTTGACGGCCGGAAGTATCTGGCAGGACGAGCGCCGCATCGACACGCTGCCGCCGGAGCGGCGCGGTTTCGGCATGGTGTTCCAGAGCTACGCGCTCTTCCCCCATCTGACGGTACGGGCGAACATCGCCTTCGGGCTGCGGATGCGGCGGTTGCCGAAGGAGGAGACGCGCCGGCGTACGGAGGAGGCGGTGCGGCTGGTACGGCTGGAGGACCACGTCGACAAGCTGCCCGGCCAGCTCTCGGGTGGTCAACAGCAACGCGTCGCCATCGCCCGTGCCGTGGTGTTCGAGCCGTCCCTCGTCCTGATGGACGAGCCGTTGAGCAACCTCGACGCCAAACTGCGTCTGGAGATGCGCACGGAGATCCGCCGGTTGCACCAGTCGCTGGGCCTCACCACCGTCTACGTCACGCACGACCAGGAGGAGGCGCTCTCCCTGGCCGACCGGTTGGTGGTGCTGCGGGAGGGGCGGGTGCAGCAGGTCGGTTCGCCGCGTGAGCTGCACACCCGGCCGGCGAACTGGCACGTCGCCGACTTCATGGGCTACCGCAACCTGTGGCCGGGCCGGGTCGAGCAGGTCGACGGCGCGCGGGCCGCCGTCGAGTCGTCAGGTCATCGGCTGGTCGGCGAGGCCGTCGGAGACCTGCGCGCCGGGGTGGACGCGGTGGTCGCGGTGCGCCCCGAGGACGTCCGCGTCGACGGGTCCGGCGAGACCCGCGACGCCCTGCCGGCCACCATCGAGGTGGTGGAGTACCAGGGGCGCGAGTTGGCGGCCGAGGCGCGCACCGACACGGGCCTGTTGCTGCACCTGCGTACCGAGCAACGCATCGCACCGGGCGACCAGGTCAAGCTCGCCGTCGACCCACAGCGGCTCCTCGTCTATCCCGCCGACGCGGCGCAGCCGACCGACCGTCTCGCGGACGTCGTGGAGGCGGCGCGGTGAGCGGCAGCCGGCCCGGCAGACCGTTGACGCACTGGCAACACCGTCTCGCCGAGCGGGGCGTCGACCGTCAGCTCTGGTTGCTGGTCCCGGCCCTGGTGTTCGTGGTCGCCCTGTTCCTCTACCCGTTCTTCTACGGGCTGGGGCTCTCGTTCCAGCCGACCAGGGGTGGGCCGTTCAGCGACTACGCCCGGTTCTTCTCCGACTCCTACGAGCGGGGCACGATCTGGATCACGCTGCGGATCGCGTTGCCCGCCGCGCTGCTGAACGTCCTCGCCGCGGTGCCGATCGCCTACCGGATGCGCGGACGCTTCCGGGCCAAGCGGCTGGTCACCACGCTCCTGGTCGTGCCGATCACGCTGGGGACGGTGCTCACGGCCCAGGGGTTGCTGAACTTCCTCGGCCCGACCGGCTGGTTCAACCGGATCCTGCTGGCCACGAACCTCGTCGACGAGCCGGTGCGACTGACCCACAACTACTGGGGCGTCTTCTTCTCGTTGGTGATCACCGGATTTCCGTTCGCGTTCCTGCTGGTGCTCTCGTACCTCTCCGGCATCGACCCGACCCTGGAACGGGCGGCCGCGACGTTGGGGGCGGACTGGCGTCGCCGGTTCACCCGGATCACCCTTCCGCTCCTGATGCCCGGCCTGGCCACGACGTTCTGCCTGACGTTCGTGCTGGCGTTCAGCGTGTTCCCGTCGGCCGTCCTGGTCGGCAACCCGGCCGGCGAGACGCGGGTCATCTCCCTCGCCGCGTACCAGGCGGCGTACGAGCAGTACGACTACCCGTACGCCTCGGCCATCGCGATGATCATGGGATTCGTCGAGTTGGTCATCATCGCGGTGGTGTTGGCCGCGCGCAGCCGTTTCTACACCGGCTCCACCGGAGGCAAGGGCTGATGGCAACGATCACCGAGGCGCCACCGGCGTCGCCCCCCGCCCGCAGCGAACGTCGGCGCGTCATCGCGCGACCCGCCGCCTGGATCGTGTGGGGCGTCGTCGTCTTCTTCTTCCTCAACCTGCTGGGCGTCGTGGCGTCCGTGCTGGTCAGCTCGTTCGGCCAGCGCTGGTTCGACACCTGGCTGCCCGACGGCTACACCACCAGCTGGTACGGGCGGGCCTGGGAGGAGTTCGCGCTCCTGCGGGTCATCGTCGTGACGCTGGAGGTCTCCGCACTCGTCGTGGGTCTCTCGCTCCTGATCGGCGTGCCGGCGGCGTACGTGCTCGCGCGGCGGTCGTTCCCCGGCAAACGGTTGATCTTCCTCGTGTTCCTGCTGCCCATCCTGATGCCGCCGATCACGTACGGCATTCCCCTGGCGACCGTCCTCTACAAGTTCGGTCTGGCCGGGAACATGTCCGGGGTGGTGCTCGCCAACCTCGTACCCTCGGTGCCCTTCGTCATCCTGACGATGACCCCGTTCATCGAACAGATCGACCCGCGGGTCGAGAGCGCCGCGCGCATGTGCGGCGCGGGACTGCGGACGGTGTTCCTGCGGGTCCTCGCTCCGTTGCTCGTACCGGGCATCCTCGCCTCCGCGATCCTCGTCCTCGTGCGGACCGTGGGGATGTTCGAGCTGACCTTCCTCACCGCCGGGCCGGACTCGCAGACCCTCGTCGTGGCGCTGTACTACTCGATGTCGGCGTCCGGGATCCGGGCCCAGCAGTCGGTCGACGCCATGGCGGTCATCTACACCTCGATGATGCTCGTCCTGCTCGTCGTCGCCCTGCGCTACGTCAATCCGACGCAGCTCGTGGCGCGGGTGAAGGACGAGCCGGAGCACTGACCGGCGGCCCGGTCAACCGCCCACGACATCGCGGGGCAGCGCGTCGGTCCGCCATTCGGCGTGCGGGGCGGCTGCCTCGTCGAGGATGTCGCCCACCCGTCCCACCACGCTGCGGAGTACGGGCAGCTTCGCCCGTAGGCCGCGGTACGCCGTGGCGAGGGCCGGGTCGACGGTGACCGGTTCGCTGCGGGTGCCCTCCGGATGGAGTTGGGTGACCGCCCCCCGCAGGTCGGGGGAGAGGCCGATCGCGAAGAGCCCGAGCGCGGCCGCGCCGAGAGCCGCGTCGTCGGCCGCGCCCGACGCCCGGACCGGACAGTCCAGGACCGCCGCCATCACCTGTCGCCACAGGGGAGAACGAAACGCGCCCCCGGCCAGGTGAACGCTGCTGACCGGCGTCAACTCGGCCAGGCGGTCGCGGACACCACCGAGTTGCAGGCAGACGCCCTCCACGGCGGCCCGCACCAGATGACCACGAGAGTGGTGCCCATGTAACCCCAGGTAGGCCCCCAACGGGCCGGAGCCCTCCGGGTAGGCCCGGTCGTCGCGCGCGTGGGGCAGCATCACGAGACCGTCGCTTCCCGGAGCGATCCGCTCGGCGAGCCTCAGCAGCGCGGGCGGCGCCCAGTCGTCCCCGGGCGTCGAGGGATGGTCGGGCGCGAGGGTGTGACCGGCCCACCGCACGACGTTGCCGCCGTTGCCGACGGTGGCGCCGAGGACCCAGGCGTCCTCGGTCAACGCGCCGCAGGTGAAGGTCTCCGTCGCGTCGGCGAGGGGCGCCGCGACCACCGTCCGCAGGGATCCGGTGGCCCCCAGCGTCACACCCGCGACGGTGCTGTCGATCGCCGCGGTGCCCAGAGCGCGCAACGGTTCCTGGCAGGCGCCCACGACGACGGGCGTGCCGGACGGCAGGCCGACCGACCGTCCCGCCGTCGCCGACAGTCGCAGAACGGCCGTCGTGGGCAGGACCGGGGGCAGCTGACTCTCGGACACCCCGGCGAGGTCGAGGACCGCGGGACTCCACATCCGACGGTGGACGTCGAACAGTCCGGTGCCGGAGGCCGAGGACAGCTCGGTCACCACCGCCCCGGTCAGCCGGTGGAGCACGTAGTCCTTGAGGCCGACCCACCACGGCGTCGCCGCGCAGAGGTACGGCTCGTGGCGGGCGAACCACATGAGTTTGCAGAGCGGGCTGCCCGGGTGCACAGGCGTGCCCGACAACCTGTGCAACTCTCGGCTCTGGCCGGAGGACCGCAGGTCGCGGGCTACCTCGGCGGACCGTGAGTCGTGCGGGGTGAGCAGCGGCGTCACCGGCGTCAGCGTCGCGTCCAACCCGATCAGGGCGCCCCTGGCGGTGCTGAGCGTGACAGCGACGACCTCCGCGCCCTCGGTGGCGGCGGCGCAGGCGGACATCGCCGCCAGGGTGGCCGCCACGAGGACGTCGGGCTCCACCACCAGCCAGCCGGGTGCCGGCTGCAGGAGTGGGCACTGCCGTGTCTCGACGTGCCGCACGGTGCCGTCCACCGCGAACGATGCCGCCCGGACGGTCGTGGTGCCCAGGTCGACCGCGAGGATGACAGGACCTCCCGGGCTCATCCGCCAATGGTCGGGAGACGCTCGTCGGGCCGGCAAGCGGTTGCGCGCAGTTGCCGTCGCCCTGACGATGCCCGAGCGCGTGGTCGATCGGGCAAGGAAGATCGAGCATCGACGACGGGAGTCGTGACAGGATTGTCGGCATGTCTGCTCGCGCGCTGAGCTTCGGGATGGTGGCGGAAGCATACGAACGGTACCGGCCGGGATATCCCGTCGAGCTTCTCGACCTGGTGATGACCTACGCGGGCCGGCCGGTTCGGACGGCCCTGGAGATCGGCGCGGGGACAGGCAAGGCAACCCGTCTGTTCACCCGACGGGAGGTCACCGTCACCGCTACCGAACCGGACGGGGCCATGCTCGCCGAACTGCGCAAACACGTGCCGTCCCGCGTCCAGGCCGTGCAGGCCGCATTCGAGGACCTGCGACCGGGAAAGACCTACGACCTGGTGTACGCGGCCGCGGCGCTGCACTGGACGAAGGCGGAGGGTCGGTGGTCGCGGATGGCCGCGCTGGTGGAGCCGGGTGGCGTGTTCGCCTCGTTCGGGGCCCCGATCCAGCTGGCCGATCCGGCGGTGGCGGAGGCGGTGCGTGCGGCGCGGGCGCCGTTTCTGGAGAGCGACGAGGTGCCGTCTCCCGACGGCACGCCTCCCGGGCATGCGATGCAGTGGCCGGGCACCGAGCTGCAACGGTCCGAGTGGTTCACCGATGTCCAGCAGGTCGTGATCGATCGGCGTCTGACGATGAGCGCCGACGACTACGTCGGGCACCTGTCGACGATCTCGGCGTACCTCGAACTGCCGACCGCGGAACAGGAACAGGTCTTCGACCGGATCACGCGGGTCCTGCCCGAGACGGTAGACCTCGCCGCCGACATCGTCGTCCACCTCGCCCGTCGACGTCACGAGCGGTAGCGCCTCGACGCCGACGGCTGCTCAGACCAGGAAGTTCTCGCGCATCCGCGCGCCCAGGTTGATGCCACCCACCGCCCGAGGGCCGGCCGGGTCGTGGACGCTGACGGTGTTGTTACGGCGCATCAGCTCCCGGACCGCCGGTGGCAGTCGGGGCGGGTCGTCCATGGCCGCGAGGACCTGCCCGGCGCTCAGGATCAGCCGATCGGCCAGGGCGGCGGCGTCGGTGTCGACCCGCACCCGTCCGTACTCCCAGGCGGCGGTGGTGAGGTCGAGCACCTCGAACACGCGGGTCAGCAGCGGGTTCGGGTCGGTCACCCGGTCCAGCCGCGGCGCTCGGCTGCCGACCACCGTGACCGCGGCGGTCACCTGCGCGTACGGGTGGAAGCCGCTCGGCAGGGCGAACAGCGGCCAGCGCAGGGCGTGGCCCGCCTCCACCCACAGCGGCCGGTAGTTGCGGCGGTGCACTAGGAGACGCCGGCCCGTCCGTCGGTGGATCTCCTGGGCCTGGGCCTGAAGGTCCACGTGGGCCTCGTCGGCGACCTGGCTCACGATCCGGGCTGCCACCACCAGGCCGTCGTCGCTGTCCAGCGCCGCGGTCAGCGCCTCGACCTGGTCCGGGAACCGGACCTGCGCGTGGGCGCCGTAGCGGGATTGGGCGTCCCGCAACAGCGTCTGCTGTCGTCCCGGGTCGAGCTGGACCCGCCTACCGCCCAGCAACCGCCGGAGCCAACGCATGTCGCCTCGTTTCAGCAGAGCCGTCGTGGACGGCGGCAATGCTAGTGCCTCGTCCGTTCCTCCCTTGCGGACGGGGTGGCGGACCGAGCCCGACCACCGGGCGGACGGGGGAGATCCGCACTCGCCACACGGTTCCGGCGAAGCCTGGGTAGTTTTCCTGTCATGAGTGAGGACACTTTCCGCTCGGTGCAGATCGAGCGCACCAGCGTGGGTAACTACGTCGCGCGCAACGTCCGCGGCGGGTCGATGTCGTTGGGCACGGGCGAGGACTCCAGCTTTACACCTGTGGAGTTGCTCCTGGCGGCCATCGGCGGTTGCAGCGCGGTCGACGTGGACCACATCACCAGCCGCCGCGCGGAACCGACGCAGTTCTCCGTCGCGGTCACCGGCGACAAGATCCGGGACGAGTCCGGGGGCAACCGGATGCAGAACATCACTGTCGAGTTCACAGTGACGTTTCCGGCGGGCGCGGACGGCGATCGGGCGCGCGAGGCGCTGCCCCGGTCGTTGCAGCAGTCGCACGACCGGCTCTGCACCGTCTCCCGTACGGTCGAGCTGGGCGCTCCGGTCTCGATCGCTGTCGCCGGCGGTGACACCTCGGAAGACCCGCGCTGAGCACGCTCACCCAACGCTATAGAGAATTAGCATCTTCAATGGTTTGAGGTTATGGGAGCGCTCCCGTAACATACCTGACGCGGCCTGTTAACGCTCACATGTGCTCCGCTCGCAGTGACCACCACCTATGCATCGGCCGCCATCCCGTCAGGAAGGTGCTATATGACCAGATCCAGAGCTACCAATGTCGGCCTGGTCTCGGCCGGCGTTGCCCTACTGGTGTCGTCGTCGGTTGTCGCGGCGCTGCCGGCGGGCGCCGCGGCAGCGGGTTGTTCGGTGAACTACGCAGTGGCGTCACAGTGGCAGGGCGGCTTCACCGCCAACGTGGCGCTCACGAACCTGGGCGACCCGCTGACCAGTTGGACGTTGACGTGGTCGTACGGCGCCGGGCAGACGGTGACGCAGGCGTGGAGCACCTCGGTGACGCAGAGCGGCTCGGCGGTGACGGCGAAGAACGTGAGCTACAACGGCGCGGTCCCGACCAACGGCTCGGTGTCGTTCGGCTTCAACGGCTCGTGGACGGGCAGCAACCCGGTGCCGACCAGCTTCGCTCTCAACGGCGTCACGTGCACCGGTGGCACCACACCGACCACTCCGCCGACCACCACCCCGCCGCCCACCGACCCGCCGCCGACCACTCCGCCTCCCACCAACACCTGCGATCTCCCCTCGTCGTACCGGTGGTCGTCGACCGGCGCGCTGGCGCAGCCGAGGTCCGGGTGGGTGTCGCTGAAGGACTTCACCGTCGCGCCGTACAACGGCCAGCAACTGGTCTACGCCACCACCCACGACACCGGGACCAGGTGGGGTTCGATGAACTTCGGGTTGTTCTCGAACTACTCGCAGATGGGCTCGGCCAGTCAGAACGCGATGAACAACGCGACGGTGGCGCCGTCGTTGTTCTACTTCGCGCCGCGCAACATCTGGGTGCTGGCCTACCAGTGGGGTGGGCCGGCGTTCTCGTACCGGACGTCCACCGATCCGACGAACCCGAACGGGTGGTCGGCGGCGCAGACGTTGTTCAGCGGCAGCATCACGGGTTCGGGTACGGGGCCGATCGATCAGGCGGTGATCGGCGACAGCCAGAACATGTACCTGTTCTTCGCCGGTGACAACGGCAAGATCTATCGGGCGAGCATGCCGATCGGGAACTTCCCGGGCAGCTTCGGGTCGAACTACACGACGATCATGAGTGACACGACGAACAACCTCTTCGAGGCTGTTCAGGTCTACAAGCTTCAGGGCCTGAACAAGTACCTGATGATCGTCGAGGCCATCGGTTCGCAGGGCCGCTACTTCCGCTCCTTCACGGCCACCAGCCTGGGTGGTTCGTGGACGCCGCAGGCCACCTCGGAGAGCAACCCGTTCGCGGGCAAGGCCAACAGTGGCGCCACCTGGACCAACGACATCAGCCACGGTGAGCTGCTGCGGACCAGCGCGGACCAGACGATGACCGTCAACGCCTGCAACCTGCAACTGCTCTACCAGGGTCGTTCCCCCAACTCCGGCGGCGACTACGGCCTCCTGCCGTACCGGCCGGGTCTGCTGACCCTGCAACGCTGACACGGTTCGATCAAGCTCGACCGACCGGAACGGGCGGGCTCGGCGTCACGCCGAGCCCGCCCGCACCACGTCGGGTGCGGGCGACCTTCCGACCGTGCGGGGTCCTCGCCTCGCTACCAGGGCCGGCGTTCGCAGAGCCGAAGCCGGCGGCGACATGCGTGCAAGGATGGTGTGTGAGCTTTGATTCGACACTGTCGTCAGCGGTCGATCCAACCGCCTCCCCGCTCGTTCTGAGAGGTGAGGCGGTTGTGCTGCGCGACTGGCTCGACGCCGATCTGCCACACCTGCCGGGCCTCTTCGACGCGGCGGACATCGCCGCGAACACCGACATTCCTTCTCCGTTCGACGCGGACGCCTTTCTGCTCAGAATCCGGCGCCGCCGGGTCCAGGGCGTCGTCGACCTGGCCGTGACGCGGGACGGCGGGGAGCCGCTCGGTCTCGTCGCACTCCACGTGGCGAGCGGAGTGCTGGGGTACGCCATCGGCCCGGCGCACCGCGGCCGAGGTATGGCGTCGCGTTCCCTGCGGTTGATCACGACGTTCTGCCACGAAGAGCTCGGCTTCACCCGACTGCGGCTGAGCATCGTGCGGGGCAATCTGCCCTCGCAGCGGGTTGCCGCGTCCGCCGGATACGTCCGGAGCGACGAGGACGTCGTCGAGCGGACCAATGGGCTGGGACAGCTCAAGCTGCTCGAAACGTGGCACTGGCTCGCTCCGGTGACGTCCGGCTGACAAAGACCTGATGCGACACGCGTCATCGGGGCAGCCGGTGGCTGACGAGTTTGGGACGATGCGCCGGTCGACCTACCGACATCACCCGATTCGAAGGGACCCCCGCGATGGCAAAGGTCATCTCCACGCTGTTCATTTCGGCCGACGGCGTGGCCGAGATCGATCCTGACTGGCACTTCCCGTACTTCGACGAGAACATGGGCCGTGCCGTCACCGAGGACTACGACACCGCCGACGTGCTGCTGATCGGCCGCGAGACGTACGACAGCTTCGCCGGCGCCTGGCCCGGTCGGGAGGCCGCGGGTGGCGAGGACGCGCCGTTCGCCAAGCAGCTCGGGGACATGCGCAAGGTCGTCGTCTCGCGCCAGCCGCTGGAGTTCTCCTGGCGTAGCTCGGAGCTGATCCAGGGGGACCTCGTCGACGCCGTCGCCGCCCTGAAGGCCGATCCCGACGTACGCGGCATCCTGATCCCCGGGTCGATCTCCGTGGTGCAGCAGCTGCTCGCCGCGGGTCTGGTCGACGAGCTGCGGCTGCTGGTGCACCCGGTCGCGGCACGCAAGGGCCGCAAGCTGTTCGACGACGGTGATGCGGCCTACCACCTGCGCCTGCTGGCGACGGAGTCGTTCCCGACGGGTGTGCTCCGCGTGATCTACGCGCCGACTGCGGCCCCCACCCCGGCCGGCTACGACGACGTCAGGGACCAGGGGCCCGGCGGAAACTAGGACGCCGGCCTCCCGAGGCGTCCGGGCCCGTCGTACGCCCGTGTGAAGATTCGTTCGTGACCGAATGGACGTACAACGATCGCCCCGAGGGCGTCCGGTTCCTGACCGATCGCATCCCCGAGCCGGGGCGAAGTGCGATCGAGGACGAGCTGTGGGCCTGGATCGTGCGCGGTGAGGACGACGCGGACGATTTCGTCGACTTCTTCGACGACGAGGAGGAGCGCTGCGGCGCCACCGACGACGAGCTGAGGGCGGCGCACGGCAAGGCGGTGGCCGCTCGGCGGGCGCAGCAGCGGCAGTGGGGTGAGGTGACCGCCAACATCACCCGCGCCTTCGCCGAGCTCAACGAGTTGGGGGTGCTGGCCCGGGCGAACTTCAGCTGCTGCGGCACCTGCGCAGGCGCCGAGATCGACGACGAGCGCGACGACTCCCGGCACTGGCGTGGGTTCCTCTGGTTCCACCAGCAGGACACCGAGTCGCTTCTCGAGAGCGAGGAGGGCGCGGTCTACCTCGGCTACGGCGTCTATCCTCCGGCCGACTTCGACGAGGCCGCCTACGGCCGTCTGTCGGAGGCCGAGCAGCAGGCCGGTTACCAGGCGGACCTGGAGCGACTGATGGACGAGGTCGCCTTCCCGGTGCTGCGCAAACACGGCATGCGGGTGGAGTGGAACCGCAAGCAGTCCAAGCGGATCAGGGTCACTGGCGCCCAGTGGTACGCGCCGTTGGGCTGAGCGCCACCGAGCCGGCCCACACCCCGATCCCTCATTTAGTGAGGTCCATCTATATTGACGTTCGGCGTTGGCGGGGACAGGATCTTGGGCACCACCACCCCCGTGATCCCCCTCCCTGGGAGGCGCCATGACCCGTCCCCGCCTGCCCCTCCTGCGGGCAGCCACCCGGCTGGCCGCACTGGCCCTGGCCGCCGCCGGTGTGCTGCTCACCGTCGCCACCCCCGCCAGCGCGGCCGTGCCCACCGGCCGCTACGTCGCGCTGGGCGACTCGTACACCGCCGGCCCGCTGATCCCCAGCCAGACCGACCTGAACTGCCTACGGTCCAGCCGCAACTACCCGTCGCTGGTGGCCGCGGCCGCCGGCTCGTCGTCGTTCGCCGACGTGAGTTGCTCCGGTGCCACCACTGACGACATCCTCTCCGGTGGCAGCGGCCAGTTGGGCACCGCGCTGCCGCCGCAGCTCAACGCGGTCACGTCGAACACGGCACTGGTGACGGTGCAGATCGGCGGCAACGACATCGGCTTCTCCGGCATCATCGGCGCCTGCGCCGAGGCGAGTGTCAGCAGCCCGCTCGGGTCACCGTGCAAGAACAGCTACACCGCCGGAGGCGTCGACCAGTTGCAGGCGAGGATCGTCGCCGCGACGCCGAAGGTGACCGCCGTGCTCCAGGCGGTTCGCCGGGCCGCGCCGAGCGCGCGGGTCGTGGTGCTGGGCTACCCGGCGATCCTGCCGGACACCGGGTACGGCTGCTGGCCGGTCGTCCCGATCGCCTACCAGGACGTGCCGTACCTGCGCGGCATCGAGAAGTCGCTGAACGCGATGTTGGCGAGCGTCGCAAGTGCGAACGGCGCCACCTACTCCGACGTCTACACGCCGTCGATCGGTCGTGACGCGTGCAAGAGCAGCGGTACCCGGTGGGTCGAGGGCCTGGTGCCGCAGAACGCGGCAGCGCCGTTCCACCCGAATGCCCGTGGCGAACAGGGCATGGCCACCGCCCTGCTCGCCACGCTCAACAGCTGAGCGGTCCCGCGATCTGTCGAGTCGGCCCCGTCGGATGCGGCGGGGCCGACCCACGTCCGCGGATGTCTCAGTGAGGTCGTCGTGCGGACGCCCACCCGTGGTGGTGCAGCCGTTCGATGCCGTCGAGAAGCAGGTCCAGGGCGAACTCGAACTCGAACTGGTCGTCGCAGCCCTGCCCGAGGACGGACTCGTCGTCGTGCGACGCCGCCATCGCGATCTCCGCGACGTGCGGGAACCGGGCTGCGATCTCCGGCGGTAGGGCGGTCGGTGGGTTCGTGTCGGCCCTGCCGCTCCGACCGGCGCGGCGGTCGGCGTCGAAGAGTTCCTGACTGAAGCCGAGGATCCGGCTGCCCATCGCGTGCATCACGTGGTGGGTGAGGTCGACGGAGAAGCCGCCGGCCCGGAACGTCCCGATCATGGAGTCGAGGTAGGCCAGGATGGCCGGTGTCGCCATGTTCCGCGACTCGATCGCCAGTGGCGCCCAGGGGTGGCGCTGAAGGACCTCCCGCGCCGAGAGAATGCGTCCGCGGACCGCGCGCTTCCAGTCGGTGCCGGGCTCGGACGCGCGGATCTCGCCGACGACCACGTCGATCATGCCGTCGAGCAGTTCGTCCTTGTTGGCCACGTGTTTGTAGAGGGCCATCGGCACGACGCCCAGGTCCTGCGCGAGGTTGCGCATGCTGAGAGATTCGATCCCGGCCTCGTCGGCGAGCGCGACGGCGGCGCGAAGGACCCGGTCCCTGCTCAGCGGCGTGCGGCGCAGCGTCTCCGCCTGCTCGGCCATCTCGCTCCTCGTCGTCCGGTGGACAACCGAACCCTAGACCTCTTGACGGGTGTACGGCGTACACCTAGCCTGTGAAGCGTCAGGTGTACGCCGTACACCTAGGAAGGGGTGAAGCCATGAAGGCGATCGTGCAGGACCGGTACGGCCCACCCGAGACGCTCACCCTCGCGGACGTGGACACTCCGGTGCCCGCCCCCGACGAGGTGCTCGTGCGGGTGGAGGCAGCCGCGCTCAACGCGTACGACTGGCATGCCATGCGGGGCGACCCACGGATGGCGCGCCTGGCGCTGGGGCGGTCCCGGCCCCGAGCGCGCATCCGCGGCCGCGATTTCGCCGGCCGGGTCGAGGCCGTCGGCGCGCGCGTCCGACAGGTCCGCCCGGGCGATGCCGTCTTCGGTGACCTCGGTGACGCCAACGGGGCGTTCGCGGAGTACGTGTGTGTGCACGAGAACCTGGTCGCGGCGAAGCCGGCGAACCTGACCCCGCAGCAGGCCGCCGCCCTGCCGCTGGCCGGCGTCACCGCGCTCATGGGTCTGGACGCCGGGCGGGCCGGGCCCGGCCATCGGATTCTGGTCAACGGTGCCTCCGGCGGCGTCGGCACTCTCGCGGTCCAGTTGGCCACGGTGCTCGGCGCGACAGTGACCGCCGTGTGCAGCACCCGCAACGTCGACCTGGTCCGTTCCCTCGGCGCCGAGCACGTCGTCGACTACACCCGCGACGACTTCGCCCGCGACACCCGCCGCTACGACGTGGTGTTCGACCTGGTCGGCAACCGCTCGCTGGGGGCGCTTCGGCGGGTGCTGACCCCGACCGGGACGTTGGTGCTCTCCGGCGGGGGTGTGTACCGCGGAGGCAGCCTCCTCGGGCCGATCGGCCTGATCGCGCGCGGCCGGCTGCTGGCGCCGTTCGTCCGGCATCGCATCGTCGTCCTCACGGCCGTCCCCGGCCGGCATCACCTGGACACGCTCCGCGTCCACGCCGAAACCGGTCGCCTCACCCCGGTCATCGACCGGGACTATCCCCTCCACGAGGTGCCACTGGCGATGCGCTACCTGGAGGGCGAGCACGCGCGGGCCAAGGTCGTGATCACCGTCTGACCGGCCGCGACGGTCCGCTGCGACACGGAATCTGGGACTTGACGTCGCGTCGCGGTGCTTGAGATCGGGGAGACCGGGGTACCGAAAGTGTCATGCCGATTGTGGGGCAAGTCGTCGGAGACCGTTACCGTCTGGTCGAGAGCATCGCCAGCGGTGGGATGGGTGACGTCTGGCGGGCCGTCGACGAAACCCTGGACCGCTGCGTCGCGGTCAAGATGCTGCAACCCCGGTTGGTCACCGACCCGGGCTTCGGCGAGCGGTTCCGCCGCGAGGCCCGCGCGATGGCGGCGCTGCGTCACCCCGGTGTCGCCCAGGTCTACGACTACGGTGAGGTGTCCGGGCCCGACGCGCCGGTCCTCGCGTACATCGTCATGGAGTGTGTGCAGGGGCAGCCCCTGTCGGAGCGGATCGCCGAGGTCGGCCGGCTGGGCGTCGCCGAGACGATGTCGATCGCCGCGCAGACCGCCGGTGCGCTCCAGGCCGCACACGACGCCGGCGTCGTGCACCGGGACGTCAAGCCCAGCAACCTGATCATCGAGCCGGACGGGCACGTCGTGCTCGTCGACTTCGGTGTGGCGGTGACGCAGGAGGCGGCGAGCCTCACCGGCACGAACCAGGTCGTCGGCACCGCCCTCTACATGGCACCTGAGCAGGTCACCAGGAACGAGACCACCCCGGCGATCGACATCTACGCACTGGGGGCCGTCGTCTACCACTGCCTCGCCGGCAGGCCCCCGCACCAGGGCGAGAACGCCGTCGCGGTGGCGCTGCGGCATCTCGAAGAGGAGCCGGCGCCGCTGCCCGGGGACGTCCCGGAGGCGGTCCAGCGGCTGGTCGCCACCGCGATGGCCAAGGAGCCCGCCCGTCGCTTCCCGACGGCGGCGGCCATGGCCACGGCGGCGCAGGCACTCACGGATTCGTCCGACCAGTCGCTGCGGACCGCCGTCGCAGCGCCGATCGGGGCACCCGTCGAGCGCACCGAGGTCCAGCGTCCGGTCGTCGGCAGCGCGGCGAAGCGGTCGGGCGGCCCGGGGCCGAAGGTGCTCGCGGCGCTGCTCGGATCGATGGCCGCCGCAGCCGCCGTCCTGGTCTTCGCCGACCCCACCGGGCTGATGCCGGGCCGGACCGGGCAACCGTCGATGCCACCCACCGTGTCGCCGACGGTGCCGTCGCAACGCGATCCCGGCCCTGGCGCCGGCGGCGGTGACCCGGGCACCCGAGGTTCTGCGGGCCTGCCGGTCAGCGTCACTGGCTCTGCGCCCACGACCCCGGCGCCCGGCGGCTCGGCCGCTGCGGGAACGGACGGCCAGTCGCCGTCTCCCGGTGCGAGCACCGGGGGAGGGCCCGCGCCCACCTCGTCCGAGAGCGCCCCGACCGACCCGACGACAGCACCCACCGGGGGTACGACGGCGGCGCCGACCGAGACCTCCTCGGAGGAACCCGAGGGGGAGCCCGAGGAGGAACCCGTGGCGGACCCGACGAAGAAGCCGTCGGCGGAGGACTCCGCAGACGAGACCCCATCGGCACCGCAGCCCTAGTACCGCACCAGCGCGCCCCGTCGCCCGTCGCCCGCCGCCCAAGATTCGCGCAACTTCCCTGATGTTGCTGCGTCCGGAGCTGGGGAGACACCATCACCCCTGATGTTGCGCGGATCGTGGCAGCGTGCGCGCTCGGCCGGGGCCGCGCCGGTGCCCGGCGCCGGTCGCCGGCGCGACTGGCCGGCCTGTTGATGCGACTCTGGCGTGGCGGCCGAAGCCGCCACGCCAGAGGTGTGACTCAGGAGATGCCCAGGGTCAGCTGGTTCGGCAGCTGACCGTCGGCCAGGTCCAGTTGCCGTTGGCCATGATCGTGATGCCGAAGTTGTTGCCGTTGCCGTTCGGCCTGGCCGTCACGGTGCCACTGGAGCCGCTGACGGAGGCGTTCCAACTGTTCTGGATGCTCTGGCCGCCGTTGAGACCGAGGCTGACCACCCAGTTGTTGGTGCCGCTGACCGCGACGTTCAGGTTGAACCGGTCACCCCACTGCTGGCCGGCGGAGAGCGTCGCGTTGCAGTTGCCGGTGCCCGGGTTTCCGGTGGTGGGAGGGGTGGTCGGGTTGCCGCCGCCGCCCTCCCAGACGGTGATGTCGGAGCTGCCCTGGCTCTGGTAGCCCTCGGTGGCCATGATCTGGTAGGCGTGGTTGCTGCCGAGGTTCAGGCCGGCGCGGGCCCAGGCGTCGAAGTGGTTGGCGGTGGTGATGGTGCCGCTCGACCGCTTCTGCTGGCGGACGCTCCAGTACTGGTAGAACGTCTGGTTGCCGTCGATCGACGGGGCGTTGACCCGCTGGCTGCGCAGGATGTCGTACGTGCCGCCGTCGGTGGTGACGGTGCCCATCCGGGTGGCGCCGCTGCTCGGGTTGTAGCTACCGAAGTTCTCCACCACGTAGTACTCGATGAGCGGGTTGCGCGTCCATCCGTACAGGGCGAGGTAGGTGTTGTTGTTCCCCGGGTTGTAGGTGCCCGAGTAGCTGACCGTCCGCCGGTTGCCGGTCGCCCAACCCTTGCCGCCGACCCAGTTGTTGGTGCTGCGGTCCCAGCTGCTGGAGTAGCGACCGTCGGCACGCAGCGTCATGCTGGCGTTGCCGCTGTCCTTCCAGAACGAGAAGTAGTACCCGTTGTGGGTGCCGGTGAGGTTCGAGGTGAGCGTCCGGTCCGCCTCGGCGTACGCGTTGGTGGCCGTCATCGTGCCGGCGACGGCCACGACGGCGGCGCACGCGGCGCCGAGGAGCAGCCGTAGCCGGCCGCGCCTCTGTGGTGCGATGGGGATGTGGCTGGTGTCGCTCATGTACGTGTTTCCTCCTCGTGACGGCTGGCGGGGGGCCAGCAATGCGGCACGTCTCGGCTGGCTGCCGGTGGTCGGGTGGCGGCCACTGTCGTCGTACCGCGTGGTGGTGGTTGACCGGTCGTCCTGCACGACGAGCGGAGGATTGGATCGCGGTATCCGGTGCACGACGGCGATTGAATGCCGTCGATGGGGACCGTATTAACCTGGCTGTCGCCTTGTCAACAATTTCCGGAAACATGGCGGTAGGTCGGCGACGGCCGGTGGGTTGTCGCAGGCTGACGTCTCGCCAGGTCAGTAGTCGATCAGCGCCGTCCGTAAGCCGTAATGATCGTTCTGGACACGTGGATGACTGGCCGAAAACTTCCGAACACTTTCCGGACCGTAATCATCCGATGATCGGCGTCGTGCCAGGGGTGGGGACGGGTCAGCGGGACCGGCCGGCGTTGAGCCGCGCGGCCTGGCGGGTCAGGTGGTCGCGCTCGGCGAGGTTGGGCGCCTTCCGGGCCGCCTCGGCGTACAACAGTGCCGCCGTCGCCACATCGCCGTCGCGTTCGTGCAGGTACGCCGCCACCGCCGTGTAGCGGGGCAGGGACTCGTCCAGCGCCGCGAGCGCCGCGAGGCCGGACCGCGCGCCGTCGGCCTCGCCGACGGCCACCGCGCGGTTGAGCCGGACGACAGGACTGTCGGTCAGGCGGGCGAGTTCGTCGTACCACTCGACGATCTGCACCCAGTCGGTCTCCTCGGCGGCGGGAGCGTCCGCGTGCAGTGCCGCGATGGCGGCCTGGGCCTGGAACTCGCCCAGCCGGTCGCGGGCGAGAGCCGCCTGGAGGATCGTGACGCCCTCGGCGATCGACTCGGTGTCCCACCGGCTGCGGTCCTGTTCCGCCAGGGGCACCAGGCTGCCGTCGGGTGCGGTGCGGGCGGCGCGCCGGGCGTGGTGGAGCAGCATGAGGGCGAGTAGTCCGGCCACCTCGGGATGGTCGATCGTCGCCCGGAGTTGCCGGGTCAGCCGGATGGCCTCGGCGGCGAGGTCGACGTCGCCGGAGTAGCCCTCGTTGAAGACCAGGTAGAGGACGCGCAGCACTGTCGCGACGTCGCCGGGCTGGTCGAACCGCACGCCGGAGACGGTGCGCTTCGCCCGGCTGATGCGCTGCGCCATGGTCGCCTCGGGGACCAGGTAGGCGTGCGCGATCTGCCGGGTGGTCAGACCTCCGAGCGCGCGCAGCGTGAGCGCGACCGCCGACGACGGCGTCAGCGACGGGTGGGCGCACAGGAAGTAGAGCCACAGCGTGTCGTCCACCGCCGACGCGGGCCCCGGTGCCGGTTCCTCGTCGACGGCGTCCTCGCGTCGGCGGCGCGCCGCGTCCGCCCGGGTCGCGTCGAGGAACCGGCGCCAGGCCACGGTGACCAGCCAGCCCTTCGGGTCCCGCGGCGGGTCGGCCGGCCAGACGCGAACCGCCTCGACCAGCGCGTCCTGCACGGCGTCCTCGGCCGCCGCGAAGTCGACCCCGCGGCGGACGAGGATGCCGAGCACGCTCGGGTTGAGGCCTCGGAGCACTGACTCGTTCACTCGGTGATGGTGGGCGGCTCGGTCAGGAACGGACGCAGTTCGAGCCACTCGTGGATCGGCTTCCCGCCCGCTCCCGGGGCTGCCGACAACTCCCCGGCCAGCTCGACGGCGCGCTCGTAACTGTCGACGTCGATCACCATCCAGCCGGCGATCAGGTCCTTGGTCTCGGCGAACGGGCCGTCGGTGACCGGCGGGCGACCCTCGCCGTCGTACCTGACGAACGTCCCGCTGGGGGCGAGGGCCTGACCGTCGACGAACTCACCGCTCTCCTCGAGGCGCGCGGCGAAGTCGCGCATGTACTGCATGTGGGCCGAGACCTCCGCCGGCGTCCACTGGTCCATCGGCACGTCGTTGACCGCCTTGGGGCCGCCTCGGTAGTGCTTGAGCAGCAGGTACTTGGCCATCGTGGTTCTCCTTGACGCTGGTGTGCGACCCGTCGTGGTCGCGTTCACCCCGGGGACGAAGCCGGGTGTCGGTTCTCGACATGGCCGTCCGGATTATTTCTACTATCGCGGAGGACCTGGGTGAACTCTTCGCCACGGAGGCGCGTGAACCCGGGCAAAACTTGATTGGTTCCAGAAAAGTGGGCTAGTGTTCGGCGAGTGATGTCCGACTTCGAGGCGCAACTGCGGGCCGCCTCGCTGCGGGTGACCCGGCCTCGATTGGCGGTGCTCGCGGCGTTGCGCGACCACCCGCACGTCGGCACCGACGCCGTGATCGCGCTGGTGCGGGCAGATCATCCGACGATCTCCCACCAAGCGGTGTACGACGTGCTGCGCGTGCTCACCGACGCCGGTCTGGTGCGGCGCATCCAGCCGGCCGGCGCGACCGCCCGCTACGAGTCCCGGGTCGCGGACAACCACCACCATGTCGTCTGCCGCACCTGCGGCGTGATCGCCGACGTCGACTGCGCCGTCGGTCACGCCCCCTGTCTCACCGCCCCGGACGACCACGGGTTCGTGGTCGACGAGGCGGAGGTCGTCTACTGGGGCACCTGCCCCGACTGCGCGACCGCCCGTACGCCCCAGAGATCCGCAAGCTCGGAAGGAAGTTCATGAGCGACACCCAGGACAACCGCCCCACCAGTGCACAGGGTGTGGACCAGAAGGCAGCGGCCGGCTGCCCGGTGGCGCACGACTCGGTGACCGCGCACGGCAGCGAGAGCGAGAACCCGGCGATCGACTCGCCGACCCCGAAGACCGGCGGCCGTCCGCGCACCAACCGGGACTGGTGGCCCAACCAGCTCGACCTCTCGGTGTTGCACGCCCACTCGTCGAAGGGCAACCCGCTCGGGGCGGACTTCAGCTACGCCAAGGAGTTCGCGAAGCTCGACGTCGAGGCCCTCAAGCGGGACATCGTCGAGGTGCTCACCACCTCGCAGGACTGGTGGCCGGCCGACTTCGGCCACTACGGCGGCCTGATGATCCGGATGAGCTGGCACGCCGCCGGCACGTACCGCATCGAGGACGGTCGCGGTGGCGCCGGCGACGGTGGCCAGCGTTTCGCCCCGCTGAACAGCTGGCCGGACAACGCCAACCTGGACAAGGCTCGTCGGCTGCTCTGGCCGGTCAAGCAGAAGTACGGCCAGAAGATCTCCTGGGCCGACCTGCTCGTGCTGGCCGGCAACGTGGCCCTGGAGTCGATGGGCTTCAAGACCTTCGGCTTCGGCTTCGGCCGTGAGGACGTCTGGGAGCCCGAGGAGATCTTCTGGGGTCCGGAGGACACCTGGCTCGGCGACGAGCGGTACGCCTCCGAGAAGGAGATGACGCCCGGCGTCGGCTCGACCGAGATGGGTCTGATCTACGTCAACCCGGAGGGTCCCCGCGGCAACGCGGACCCGGCCGCCGCGGCGCACTTCATCCGGGAGACCTTCGGCCGGATGGCGATGAACGACGAGGAGACCGTCGCCCTCATCGCCGGTGGTCACACCTTCGGCAAGACCCACGGTGCCGGCGTCGCCGACAACCACGTGGGCCCCGAGCCCGAGGGTGCCCCGCTGGAGGCGCAGGGCCTGGGCTGGCTGAGCACCCACGGCAGCGGCAAGGGCGGTGACACGATCACCAGTGGTCTGGAGGTGACCTGGACCGACGTGCCGACGCAGTGGAGCAACCGCTTCTTCGAGATCCTGTTCGGCTACGAGTGGGAGCTCACCACGAGCCCCGGCGGCGCCAAGCAGTGGGTGGCCAAGGACGCCGAGGCGATCATCCCGGACCCGTTCGACCCGGCGAAGAAGTACAAGCCCACGATGCTCACGACGGACCTGTCGCTGCGCGTCGACCCGGCGTACGAGAAGATCTCGCGCCGCTTCCTGGAGAACCCGGACGAGTTCGCGCTGGCGTTCGCCAAGGCGTGGTACAAGCTGTTGCACCGCGACATGGGCCCGATCGAGCGTTTCCTGGGTCCGTGGGTGGCCGAGCCGCAGCTCTGGCAGGACCCGGTGCCCGCCGTCGACCACGAGCTGGTCGGTGACGCCGATGTCGCCGTGCTCAAGGCGAAGGTCCTGGAGTCTGGCCTGACGACCGCTCAGCTGGTCTCCACCGCCTGGGCGTCCGCCGCGAGCTTCCGGCACACCGACAAGCGCGGTGGCGCGAACGGCGCCCGGATCCGCCTCGAGCCGCAGCGCAACTGGGAGGTCAACCAGCCCGAGCAGCTGGCGACCGTCCTGGGCGTCCTGGAGGGCATCCAGCGGGAGTTCAACGAGGCCGGCGGCGCGAAGATCTCGCTGGCCGACCTCATCGTGCTGGCCGGTTCGGCCGCCGTCGAGAAGGCGGCCCGTGACGCCGGCGTCGAGGTGACGGTGCCGTTCCGTGCGGGTCGTACGGACGCGACCCAGGAGCAGACCGACGTCGAGTCGTTCCGCGTCATGGAGCCGCGCGCCGACGGTTTCCGCAACTACCTGCGTCCGGGTGAGAAGACCCAGCCGGAGGTGCTGCTGATCGACCGCGCGTACATGCTCAACCTGACCGCGCCGGAGATGACCGTCCTGGTCGGCGGTCTGCGCTCCCTCGGTGCCAACACCGGTGGCGCCCAGCACGGTGTCCTCACCGACCGGCCGGGCCTGCTCACCAACGACTTCTTCGCGAACCTGCTGTCCCCGGGCACCCGGTGGAGCGCGTCGAAGTCCGAGGAGCACGTGTACGAGATCCGCGATCTGGCGACCGACGAGGTGAAGTGGACCGCCACGGCGGTCGACCTCATCTTCGGTTCCAACTCGCAGCTGCGTGCCCTCGCCGAGGTCTACGCCAGCGAGGACGCCCGGGCCAAGTTCGTGGCCGACTTCGTGGCCGCCTGGACGAAGGTCATGGAGCTCGACCGGTTCGACATCGCCTGACAGCTCGACACGAGCCCCGGCCGATCCGTCAGTGATCGGTCGGGGCTCGTCCATGTCGACGTCACGTGGATGACATTCCACGGGTCGCGAATCCCACTGATGATTTTTTTGTCCGCTGATCGCTGGTGTACGGCCCAATACGTGACAAGGTGTTCATCTGCCCGGGTGACGGGCGCGGACCCTAGTCACGCAGGGAGTCATCGTGGCCCAACCCGACCTGCAGGCCGAGGAAGCGGACCAACACGCGGCACGTCCCGCGATTCCCCGGCAGCGGGCCCAGGCGGCCCGGATCGCCCCGTCGACCGGGCCGGACCTCGTCGGCCCCGGGTGGCGTCCACTGCGGATCGCGATGATCGGCCAGAAGGGAATGCCGGCCACCTACGGCGGCATCGAACGGCACGTCGAGGAGATGGCCAGCCGGCTGGCCGGCTTCGGGCACGAGGTCACCGTCTACTGCCGCCGCAGCTACGGGAAGATGCCGGCCCAGCACTACCGGGGCGTACGCCTGCGCGAGGTGCCCACCATCGCGAGCAAGCACCTCGACGCCATCGTGCACGCCGCCACCTCGACCGTGGCGGCGATGACCGGACGGCCCGACATCGTGCACTACCACGGGCTCGGGCCGGCCCTGGTCGCACCGGTGCCCCGCTGGTTCTCCCGCTCGGGAGTGGTGTTGACGGTGCACGGATTGGACAACCAGCGGGCCAAGTGGGGCCTCGCCGCGCGTACGGTGCTGGGCAGCGCCCACTGGCTCAGCGGCTACGTCCCGCACCAACGGGTCGCCGTCTCCCGCGGGCTCGCCACCCACTACGAGACCCGGTTCGGCCGGCCCACGACCTACATCCCGAACGGCGTCAACCCGGCCCGGCGGGCGTCGAGCCGGCAGATCGAGGCCCGGTTCGGGCTGGCCCCCGGTGGCTATCTCCTGCTGGTCGGCCGGCTGGTCCCGGAGAAGGCCGCCGACCTGCTGATCCGGGCCTTCCGACGTCTCGACACCGGAATGCGGCTGGCGATCGTCGGCGGGTCGTCGTTCACCGACGACTACGTGGACCAGCTGCACCGTGCCGCCGAAGGGGACGACCGGATCGTCTTCACCGGGTTCGCCTACGGCGACCTCCTCGCCGAGCTGTACGCCAACGCCGCCGGCTTCGTCCAGCCGTCCCGCCTGGAAGGGCTGCCGTTGACCCTGCTGGAGGCGGCCGCGTACGGGCTTCCCGTGGTCGCGAGTGACATCGCACCACACGTGGAGGTGCTGGACTCGGACGCCGCTGGAGGCCGGTTGTTCCGCGACGGCGACGAGGACGACCTGGTCCGGGTGCTGACCGCGCTGCTCGGGGACCTGGCGGGGGAGCGGGCCGGTGCGACGGCGCTGGGTGACCGGGTCACCGAGACGTACAGCTGGGACACCGCCGCCCACGAGTTGGAGCGCCTCTACTTCAGCCTGGTCCCGGCGACGCGCAGGCGGTCCAGGGCGCGACTGCCGGACCGCGACGGCTGACCGTACGGTCCCTTCGCCGGCGCGACGTCGGGTCAACCTCGCGGGGGACCGACACGTCGGTGCAACGGCCCCTTCTTCCGGCGAGGTGACGGGGCTAGATTGAACCGATCTTGTGCCGGGAGGACATCGGTTGGCCGCGCCCGGCAGCGGCCGGGCAGCGTCGATTCGGTTCAGTGGGATCAGTGGGACAACACACGCAGCAGGTGGTCGATGCGGAACTACCCGGTCACTCGCCGGGCGGCGGGACTCCGCCGATGAGCAACAGGGTGGACACGACCCGCCTGCTCACCGGCGCGGCGGCGCTGGCCGCCGCCGTCGTGGCGGTGGTCGCGGGAGTCTCGATGGCGGCCGGTGACCGTAGGGGCATGGTGCTGCCACTCGCGGCGGTCGCGGGCGTCGCGGTGGCCGTCCTCGCGCTGACCCGCTTCTCCGGGTACGTGCTGCTCATGCTCGCGGTCCGCTCCTGCGTCGACCTCTTCAAGCTCACCGGACCGAGTGCCGGCCAGGCGGACTCCGCCGGCGCCGCCCGGGTGGCGGACCCGTCCACACTGCTCGCGGTGCTGTTCCTCCTCGCCGCCGGGCTCTGGTTGGCCGCCCAGCTCAGCCGGCACGGGCGGTTGCGCGGCTCGCCGCTGGGGTGGGCGATGCTGCTCGTCGGGGCCAGCAGCGTGGTGAGCGCGCTCGGCGCGACACGGCCGGCGAACAGCCTGTTGGAGGCGCTGCGGATCCTCACCGTGGTGGTGATGTTCGTGGTGCTGGAACAACTGATGCCGAACACCGCGGCGATCCGTCGGATCCTGCTCGCCTGCTACGTCTCGCTGGTGCTGTCGCTCGGTTACACGGTCGTCCTGTCGCTGCTCGGCAACCCGCCGGCCGAGGTGAAGGGCGACTTCACCCGGATCAGTGGCACGTTCAGCCAGTCGACCACGTTCGGTCGCTACCTGATGTTCATGGTGATCTTCGGGTTCGCGGTGTACCGCTTCCTGGGTCGCCGCCTGCGGGTCACACTCGGCGTGCTGCTCGGGCTCTCGTTGCTGTTCCTGTTGCTGACCAACACCCGCAGCGCCCTGCTCGGCGCGGCGATCGGTCTGGTCGTGGTCGCCGTGCTGCACCGCAGTAAGCGGATGCTGGTCACCCTCTGCGTGGTGGCGGTCGCCGGGGTGGCCCTGGTGCCCGCCGTCGGCGAGCGGTTCGCCCAACTCGGCAACTCACGCGCTGTCGGCGGGGATCCCACCGGGAACACCCTGGCGTGGCGGATCGGCTACTGGACCGAGATCGTCACGCTGGCCGACCGTAATCCGGTCACCGGCATCGGGCCGAACATGACCCAGCGCGAGACCGACGAGGCGAAGAAGCCGCACAACGACTTCCTCCGGGCGTACGTCGAGACCGGGTTGCTCGGTCTCGGGGCGTACCTGATGATGCTTATCGCCATCCTGCACACCGCGCGTCGGGCGCTGCGGCGGGCGCCGCCGGGCACCTTCGAGCGCGGCGTCGCTGTCGGTTTCACCGGTTGCGCCGTCGCGTTCGTGGCGGTCAGCGCGGCGTCCAACGTTATTTCCAATGTGGTTACGCTCTGGTATTTCGTCGCGTTCGCTGCGGCGGCCAGTGCGATCGCCCGCCACCCGGCTCCTCAGGTGGCCGGTGAGCAGCCGCGAAGCACGTCTGTCCCGGTCTGAGTGAACGACAGCATTGGGGAAAAAGTGGAGATCGTCGACTACCTGCGGGTCGCCCGACGGCGCCTCTGGGTACTCGTGGGGGTGCCGCTGGTCGCCACCGGCGCGGCGGCCGGCATCGTCCTGCTCGCGCCACAGCAGTACAGCGGCACCGCATACGTGGCGGCGCCGGCGTTGGTGGGCGGGGCGGCCGGTACGCAGTACACCGGCACGCAGGCGGCGAACCAGTTCGTCGCGGCCTTCGGCGCGGCGGTCACCTCACCCCGGGTCCTCGCCGACGTGGCCGGTGACACCGGGGTGACGCCGGAGCGGCTGCGCGACGGCCTCGCCGTCACGCAGGTCGGCGCGAGCAGCCAACTGGAGGTGACGTACACCGCCGGCGACCGGGCGACCGTCGCGCCGGTGCTGGGCGCGACCACCACCCGGGCGCTCGCCTTCCTGTTCTCCTCCCAGGTCGGCATCGCCACCAGCGAGGTCGAGGCGGCCAACGCCGACGTCACCGCGGCCACCAAGGCGATCGGTGAGTGGGAGAAGGCCAACAAGGTCTCCCAGCCGGACCGGATCTACCAGGCGACGCTGGGTGAGCTGACCAGCCTGCGGCAGCAGCAACTCTCCATGCAGGCGGTCGGCAACAGCCGGGGTACGGCCGCGGCGGCCGCCGCGATCACCGCCGCGCAGCGGAAGCTCGACGAGCTGGGGCCGAAACTGCCCGACTACCAGGCGCTGCTCGCCCAGCGGGACGCGGCGACCGGCGCGCTGTCGCAGGCCCGGGAGGGGTTGCAGGCGGCCCGGGCTCAGGCCCAGGCCGCCGATCCGAAGCAGGTGACCAGCATCGGCGAGACGCACGACGTGAGCCGGGCGGCCGAGCTGGTGCGTACCGCGCTGCCGGTGGGCGGCGCGGGTCTGCTGGTCGGGGTGCTGCTGGTCGGTGTCCTCGAACTGCTCTCGCGGGCACGCCTGACCCCTCGCCCGACCACCACGCCGACCCCGAGCGGCCCGGCGCCGGCCAAGCCGCAGGTGCCGGCGCAGGCGCCGGCCGAGCCGCCGGTGCCGGCACAGACCGTGCCCTCGGCACGGTCGTGACTGCCCGGGACCGGGCCGCCAGGTGCGCGGCGAGCTGACCGGCCGGCCACCGGCCCCGCCGGAGACCGGCGACCAGCAGGTACGCGGCATGGCGCGCGGCGGCATGCTGAACCTGGCGAGCGCGGTGCTCAGCCAGGTGGCGCTCTTCCTGGTCATGCTGTTGCTGGCCCGCGTGCTGGGCGTACGCGAGCTGGGCCGGTACGCCCAGGTCTACGCCGTGCTGTCGTTGCTCGGGCTGCTCTCGCTGTCCGGTTTCCGCGCCGGGCTGACCCGGTTCGTGGCGGTGCACCTCGCCGACGACGATCCGGCCGCGCTGCGGGGCGCGATCCGCCTCGGGATCGGCATCTCGGTCGTGGCGTCCACTGTCATCGCCGTCGGTCTGGCGGTCGGCGCGCCGTGGCTCGCCGGGGCGCTGCACGACCCGCAGCTCAGCACCGGTCTGCGGTTGGTCGCGCTGTGCCTGCCCGCCTCGACCGTCTGCGAGGCCGCCCTCGCGGCCACCCGGGGTTGGCGTACCCAACGGGCCTACGCGCTCATCGGCCAGGTCTACGAACCGGTCGCCCGGCTGGTGCTCACCGCTGTGGCGCTCGTCGTGGGGTCGGGCCTGACCGGCGCGTTCTGGGCCCTGGTGGTGGCCAGCTGGAGCGCCGCCGGTTTCGCTCTCGTGGCGCTCGCCCGGATGGTCCGTCGGGTGCCGGCCGCCCGGCCCGCGTACCGGCCGGGGGAGCTGTTCCGCTTCTCCACTGTCAGCTGGGTCTCCTCGCTCTCCTCGACCGGGCTGATCTGGGTGGACGCGTTGCTGCTCGGGTTCTTCGACTACGGGCCCGACGCGATCGGCGTCTACCACGTGGCGACCCGGCTGGTGACGATCGCGGTGTTCGTGCTCGCGCCGGTCAACGCCTCGTTCGGCCCGCACCTGGCGCACCTCTACCACCAGGGTCGGCTGGACGAGGTCCGCCGGATCTACCGGGTCGCCACCGGTTGGGTGCTGCGACTGTCGCTTCCGGCGTTCGTGGCGTTGCTGGTCTTCCCGGAGCAGTTGCTGCGCCTGGTCGGTGGGCCCGGCCTGGTCGGCGGTGCGGCGGTGACTGTCGTGCTGGCGCTCGGCCAACTCGTCAACGCCGCCACCGGGCCGTGCGGGACGCTGCTGAACATGTCGGGCCGGGTCTCGGTCAACATGGTCGACAACCTCGCCGCCCTGGTGCTCAACGTGCTGCTCAACCTGTGGCTCATCCCGGCGCACGGGATCCTCGGCGCGGCGGTGGCCTGGGCGGTCTCGTTGGCCGCGGTGAACGTCGCCCGGGTCTGGCAGGTGCGCGCGCAGGTGCACACGGTGCCCGTGACGAACGGCATGCTCAAGGGGCTGGCCGCCGCGGTGTTCGCGTTGGCCGTCGGGTTCGGTGTGCGGTGGCTGGTCGAGGGCTGGGCCACGCAGCTCACTGTCGGTCTGACTGCGATCGTGGGGGCGTACTGCGCCGGGGTGCTCGCTCTCGGGCTCAGTCGGGAGGACGTCATGGTGCTGCGTTCGGTGACCCGTCGGGGCGGCCGACGCGCCGCCCTGGCCGGCGGTCCCGCCGCGAAGGTCGGCTCGTGAACGCGTCCGGTCGACGTCAGGTCACCGACCACCTGCGCCGCGGCGTCCGCGCGACGCGGGCGTGGGGACGCGCCGCGCGGCCGGGCGAGCCCGGCCCGCTGCCCGACTTCCTGGTGATCGGCGGTCAACGCTGCGGCACCACCTCGCTGTACCACCACCTCGCCGCGCATCCCCGGGTACGGGTGGCCACCGGTAAGGAGTTGCAGTACTTCAGCGTCCACCATGGTCGGGGCACACGCTGGTACCGGGGGCACTTCCCGCGCCTCGCCCCGGACGAGCGCACGTTCGAGGCGAGCCCCTACTACCTTTTCCATCCGGAGGTACCGTCCCGGGTCGCGGCGGCCCTGCCGCAGGCCCGCTTCGTCGCCCTGCTGCGGGACCCGGTGCAGCGGGCCTACTCGCACTACCTGCACACCCGCTCGTACGGCCTGGAGCCGCTGACCTTCGCCGACGCGCTCGACGCCGAGGAGGAGCGGCTCGCCCGGGCGACGCGCGGCGGCCCGGACACCCGCACCGCGCACCGGGCGTTACGCAACCACTCGTACGCCGCCCGGGGCCGCTACGCCGAGCAGGTCGAGCGGTGGTTCGCGCACGTCCCCCGGGAACGGATCCACGTCGCCCGGACCGAGGACCTGCACGCCGACCCGGCGGGCACGTACGGCGGGATCCTGGACTTCCTCGACCTGCCGGCCTTCACACCCGAGACGTTCACCCGGCACACCCGCCGCGTCGACGAGGGCGCCTCGCAGCTCACCCCGCAGCTGCGGGACCGGCTCAGCGCGTACTTCGCGCCGCACAACGCCCGCCTGGCGGCCCTGCTCAACTGGCCCGACCCCTGGCCCGGCTAGCGTACGGCGCTGGCCGGTCGACGAGGTGACCGACGGTCACCTCCGCCGGGGTGGATGCGGCATTGAGCGTTATACCTCAGGGTCATATTTATGACTCTGAGGTATAACGCTATTCGGCACATCGACATGGGCAGGCGAGCGCCAACCGGAGGTAGGTCGAGGGACCACCCGGCTAGCGCACGTCGCCGAGGATCCGCTCGACCGGCTGGTCGGCGCGGAGCAGCACGGGGACGTCGGTCACCGTGGTGCCCCCACCGGCCGCCCGCAGCGGCGCACCCACCGCACCGGTCTGCCCACCCCGTGCCGCCGGCACTGTCACCGGTGCGTTCGACGCCGACCAGAGCACCAGCGTGCTCGACCCACCACGGACGAAGGCCACCCCGTGCAGCTTGTCCGCCACCGAGGCCGGCAGCGGGGTGACGGTGGCGCCCCGGGCCGCGTCGGCCAGGCTCGCCAACATCCGGCCGGCTTCGCGTTCGGTGCCGTCCGGGTCGAGCAGGCCGTAGCGGACCTCGCTGCCGGCCGCGTTGTTCGGGTTGTACGCCAACGGCAACCAACTGATCTCGCCGATCCCACCGGCGGCCAGCAGGGTGACCGTCTTGACCATCTCGGCGGCCCGGCCGGCCGGGTCACCGTCGCCGTCACGCCAGAACTGACCGACCTCCCACGCCTGGATCGGCATGCCGGCAGGCGTCGTCGCACGCAGGTAGTCCAGCAGTGGCGCGACACCGCTGAAGTGCTCGTAGAAGTGCACCTGCCGGACGTCGACGGTGCGGTCGGCCAGCAGCGACTCGGTGGCGGCCAGGAACCGCAGGCTGCGGCTGTTGGTCTCGGTGCCGAGCGCCTTGAGGAGTTGCTCCGCCCCGGTGACCGCCGGGATCTGCTGGCCCCTGGTGCCGACCCGGCGCTGGAAGTACGCCTGGTAGGCGGCGACGGCCTCGGGCACTCGATCGGCGCGCACCAGCCGGTCGGCGACACCCATGCCGTACGCGACGCTGCTGATGCCGGAGTCCACCACCCGCGCCTGCGGGTCGGTCGCGCGGATCGTCTCGGCGGCGGCCTTGACGAGCCGTACGTAGTCCTCGGGGCTGCCGGCCCAGTAACTCGGCGCGTTGACCTCGTTCTCGATGGCGTACTCGCGCACTCCGTACGGACCGTAGCGTTGCACCACCGAGCGGACGAACCGCTGGTACGCGGCGAGATCGGTGGGCATCGCCGACTCGGTCTTGTTCGCCGCCCCCCGGGTGTAGCGCGCGGTGCCACCCGTCGCCCAGCACACCCCAGTACGGATCTTCAGGTGCAGTGTGATGCCCAGCTCCCGGCTGCGGCTGGCGATCTCGTCCAGCCCGGTCCAGTCCGGCTGCCCCGAGGTGCGTTCGATCTCGCACCAGGAGATCTCCTCGTAGGTCGCCGACCCGGCGATCCGCCGCAGGTACGGCGCGAACTGCTGGTAGCGCGACCAGTCCCAGTGCGCGCCGAACGGGTTGCTCACCCCGTTGACGGCGCCTCCCGGAGCGGGCGTGGCCGATGGGGTGCCGGCCCCCGGTGCGGGCGTCGGCGGATCGTCGCGGCGGGCGGTGCAGCCGGCGGTGACCAGGAGCGCGGCGACGAGGGCCGCGGCGAGCGCGCCCAACCGGCGAGGGCTGTTCACCGGTAGCCGAGGGAGCGCAGGGTCCGACCGGAGAAGACCCAGACCAACAGGCGGAGGAACGGGTCGAGTTCGCGGCGGTAGGTGCCGACCCGGGAGCCGTAGATCGGCTCGGTCACGCTCGCGGCGGCCCGCCGTTTCTCCGCCTCGGTGGTGTACTTCTGCGCCACGTCGTGCTGCTTGCTGTCGTAGTCGAGGATGCCGTCCTCCCACGGTTCGCCGAGGAACTCGAAGAGACCGCGCATCGTCTTCTCCGGCTCGGTCACCGCCTGCTCGTACCGCAGCTCGTAGTACCGGTCCGGCGGCAGGGTGGCGCCGACGGCCCGCGCGGCGCGGATGTAGCGCGGCCACTTCACCACGCACTTGACGGCGGACCAGTAGCCGAACCGTTTGCGGTGCGAGACCACGACATCGCGGCCGTCCCGGATCAGGTGCACGATCTGGGCGTCCGGGAAGACCTCGGTGACGAAGTCGAGTGACATCGCGTACAGCGGGGTCTTGTCGGCCCACCGGGTCTTGCCCCGCGCGGCGGCGTAGTCGGCGTGGACGCCGCCGAAGAAGTCCCGGATCCGGCGTAGCCAGTCCTCGCGGGGGAACCCGAAGCGGGCCAACCGTTCCCAGTCCCGCCCGACGATCCGTCGCAGGTCGGGCAGGAACCGGGTCTCCGGGCCGCAGCTGATGCTGGAGTGGGAGTCCAGGACGAGGCGCACCATCGTCGTGCCGGAGCGCTGACATCCGACCAGGAAGATCGGTGCGGTACGGGTCGCTGGTTCAGCCACGGTCGGCCGCCTTCGTCTCGGACCGGGCGTCGGCCGCGCACCTGTCGAGCCGGTCGGTCAGCTCGTCGCAGAGAGCCCGCACGCGCCTGTCGATCGGTAACGGCTGGTGGCTCGCTGCGGCGCCGTGGAACCGGCGCGGGGCGATGTGCGCGTGCAGCCCCGGCCGGTAGGGGAAGTCGAGGAACGCGCACAGCCGCCGCAGTTGCGCCTCCGGCTCCGCGACGACAGTGTCGTAGCGGCAGAGCAGCACGTCGGCGCGCTGGTCCAGGCCGAGCTGGAAGACGAGTGAGTTGCGGACGTACCAGAAGAGGGCCGCCCCGCTGTGCGGGTCCAACCTCTGCGGGTCGTGCGCCCGGATCAGCTCGACGGCGTCGGCGTCGAGGCGCTGCCCCTGCCACCGCCGGCCGATGCTGCCGTCGGCGATGGCGTGCAGCGCCCGCAGGTTGGCGTCACCGAACTTGGCGACCTCGGAGCGGGCCCGGTCGTCGACGTCGCGGTAGACCCAGAGCGCGCGGCCGGGCGTCGACCCCGGCAGGGCCAGCAACTCGTCCACGCGGTGGCTCTCGCAGAGGGGCTTGACCAGGACGTACGCGTGCCGGCTGCGCTGGATCGTGGCGGTCAGCACCGGGTCCGGGCGGAGTTGGAAGCGGTGGAAGAGGGTGCTGTCGTTCTCGTTGCGGACCTCGACCTCGGGGGCCGCGTCCAGGCCACGGACCAGCATGTTCGTGCCGGATCGTTGCAGACCGACCAGGTAGACCGGGATCGCCGAGCCGGGCGCCCGGCCGGCCCGCTGCCGCCAGCGTCGTTTTGCCACTGCGGTGCGGACCCGCTCGAAGGGGTCGAGGCGGTCCTCCTCGATCAGCCGCCCGATCCCCTCGGTGCGCGCCCAGCGCAGATGCCGCCTGATCCGGCGCGCGGTGTACGCGACTGTGGAGACCTCGTCGTCGGCTGCCACGGTCCTCCTCGGTCGGGCGCCGGTCCGGCGCGTTGGGAAACAGGGACGACCGGCGGCGCAGCCAGGCTATCGGGAGATCATGGCGGTAAGCCAGGGCGCGGGCCGCACGGGCATACGAAGATCAACCGTTCAGGTACATGCCATAGGTGAACTGGACTCGCAGACCTGCCCTGCATACGGTGGGCCCTGGCCGGGGCGGGCAGACCCCGGTCGCCACCCCCGGGCCCGGTTCGCCCGATCGACGTGAGCAGGCCGAGTCGATGCGCGTGCTGCATGTGAACAAGTTCCTCTACCGTCGTGGCGGCGCGGAGGGTTACCTGCTCGACCTCGCCGACCTGCAGCGGGCGGCGGGGGACACGGTCGCCTACTTCGGCATGAGTCACCCGGAGAACGAGTCGCCGCTCCCGTACGCGCAGCGGTTTCCGACCGAAGTGGAGCTGGAGCCGGCGCCGAGCGGGCTACGACCCCGCGCGACGGCCGTCGGTCGGATGCTGTGGTCACCGACGAGCCGCCGAGGCCTGGCCCAGGTGATCGACGACTTCCACCCGGACGTGCTGCACCTGCACAACATCTACCATCAGCTCTCGCCGTCGGTGCTCGCGGCGGCACGGTCGGCCGGCGTGCCGTGCGTGTTGACCCTGCACGACTACAAGCTCGCCTGCCCGAGCTACCAACTGCTGGACCGGGGCCGCCCCTGCCAGGCCTGCGTCACCGGAGGCCCTCTCCAGGCGGCCCGCCGCCGCTGCAAGGACGGATCGCTGTCGCGCAGCGGCCTGCTCGCTGTCGAGTCGTGGTTGCACCGGCAGTTCGACGCGTACGACCCGGTGCAGGTCTTCGTCAGCCCGAGCGAGTTCCTGGCGGACGTGATGCGTCGCGCCGGCGTGTACCCGGACCGGCTGCGGGTGGTGAACCACTTCGTCGACCTGGGCGGCATCGCCACCAAGCAGACGCCCGGCGGCGGTGTCGTCTTCGCCGGCCGGCTGGCTGCGGAGAAGGGCGTCGACGTGCTGGTCGAGGCGGTGGCCGCACTGCCGGACGGAGTCACCGTCGACGTTGCCGGGGACGGCCCCGCCCGGCCCGACCTGGAGGCGCTCGCCGCGCGCCGTGCGCCCGGCCGGATCCGGTTCCACGGCCGTCTGGACAAGCCGCGCCTGCACGAGCTGATCCGGTCGGCGGCGGTGGTCGCCGTTCCCTCGCGGTGGCACGAGAACCAGCCGATGGCGGTGCTGGAGGCGTTCGCCTGCGGGGTCCCGGTGGTCGCCACCGACCTCGGTGGGCTTCCCGAGCTGGTGGACCCCACAGTGGACGGCAGCATCGTCGGGGCGGACCGGCCCACGGACCTCGCCGACGCGCTGAACGCGCTGCTGGCCGACCCCGAACGGGCGTACCGGATGGGGCAGGCCGGCCGGGCGAAGGTGGCCCGGCAGTTCGCCCCCGACCTGCACCTGGCCCGGATCCGCGCGCTCTACGCGGAGGCCGCCGAGGCGCTGCCGACCCGGCGGCGCGCAGGCCGCGCGACGGCCGGTGGGGGAGCGGCCCGGTGAGCGCCGTCCGAGTGCTCTACCTCGCCGGCAGCGGTCGCAGCGGCAGCACGCTGATCACCACCGTCCTGGGGCAGGTCCCGGGCTTCTTCGCCGCGGGAGAGCTGCGCTACCTGTGGCGGCGGGGCATCGTGGAGAACCGGCAGTGCGGCTGCGGGGTGCCGTTGGGCGACTGTCCGCTGTGGACGCGGGTACGTGCCGACCTGGCCGGGGCCGACCCGACCGGGATCGCCGACCGGCTGGCCGGGCGGCTGCGGATGCGCGGGTTGCCCGCACTGCTGCGTCGACGGCGTCGCGGTCAACGGCCGGTCGACAGCCACGGCGACGACACCCACCTGGCCCGGCTGTACGCCTCGATCGCCGAGCACGCCCTCGCCGACCGTCCCGGCGGGGTCATCGTCGACTCCTCCAAGCTGCCGCCGTACGGCGCTCTGCTGGGCTCCCTGCCCGGCATCGACCTGTACGTCCTGCACGTGGTCCGCGACCCGCGGGCCACCGCGTACTCCTGGCGTCGGCGACGCCCACTGGACGGGCGCGCGGACGACCGGTTGATGAGCCGACCGCCGGTCTGGAAGGCCGCGGTGCTCTGGCTGGTGTGGAACACCGCCACCGTACGGCTGTGGGGCCGCCGGCCCGTGGACGGCCGCTACCTGCGGGTGCGGTACGAGGACTTCGTCGCCGACCCGGTCGGCACCACCGCACGGATCGTCCGGTTCACCGGCGCGACAGCGGACGACCTGCCCTTCCCGGCACCGGGCACGGCACGACTGGCACCCACCCACTCGGTGGCCGGCAACCCCTCGCGGCACCGCACCGGCCTGGTCCCCGTGGTCGCCGACACCGAGTGGCTGACCGGGCTCTCCACACGCGCGTACGCGGTGGTCACCGGGCTGACCGGGCTGGCCCTGTCCCGGTTCGGCTACCCGTTGCGCCGGCGTCCGGCCACGCCTCCCGCCGGTACGTCCCGTCCGGCCACGCCTCCCGCCGCCGCGTCCCGTCCGGAGCCGGTCGTCCCCTCGTCACCCGCTACCCGGCAGGAAGGCTGAACGATGCTCTCACTGGTGGTGGGCACCGGTCGCTGCGGCTCGACCCTGGTCCAGGAGTTGCTCTCCCGGCATCCCGCTGTCGGTTTCGTCTCCGGCCTGGACGACAAGCTCGCCCGGCTCAACCTCAAGGGGCGGTTCAACGGGACGCTCTACCGGCGTTCGGCACCCCGTCCGGCGGGCATGACCTCGCTGCGCCACAGCCGACGGTTGCTGGAGCGAGGACGGCTGCGGGTGGCGCCGTCGGAGGCGTACCACCTGCTCGACAGGCAGGTGCTCGGCGGCTTCTCCCGCCCGTGCCGGGACCTGGTTGCCGAGGACCTGACACCGTTCGTGGCCCGCCGGCTGCGGACCTTCTTCGACGAGCGGATCGCCCGCCAGGGCTGCCAGCAACTGGTGCAGCACGTCACCGGTTGGCCGCGCACCGGCCTGCTGCACGCCGCGTACCCGGACCTGCGGGTCGTCAACGTGGTGCGCGACGGCCGGGCGGTGGCCAACTCCTGGCTCCAGATGGGCTGGTGGGACGGCTGGCGGGGCCCCGACAACTGGATCTTCGGCCCGCTCCCGTCGGACCTGCGGGAGGAGTGGTTCGAGTCGGGCCGGTCCTTCCAGGTGCTCGCCGCGCTCGGCTGGAAGATGCTGATGGAGGCGTTCGCGCAGGCCCGCCTGCGTCACCCCGCGGAGCAGTGGCTCGACGTGCGCTACGAGGACCTGGTCGAGCAGCCCCGCGAACAGGTCGGCCGGATGCTCGACTTCCTGGGGCTGCACTGGTCGCCCGCGTTCGAGAAGGGCTTCTCCCGGTACGACTTCCCGGCGGGCCGGGCGGCGGCGTACCGCGACGAACTCAGTCCGGCGCAGCTCGCCGCGATCGAACGGTCGCTGGAGAAGCCACTGGCCGAGTGGGGCTACCAGGTCTAGGCCGCGCAGCCTGCGCCGCCCTGCGGAACTATCGACGGGCGCACGGGGTGCCCGTTACCCTGTGGCCCCCAGACCATCGATGTGAGGAGATGCGATGGCGCGTCGCACCGGCCGGCCTTCGTACCTGTCCGAGAAGCCCGATGTTCGTCGTCGTCGCACAGTGCGCATCGCGGCGGTGGCGGGGGCGATCGCACTGGTGACCGCGCTGATCGGCGGGCTCGTCGGCTACCAGGTGGGCCGTCCGGACGCCACCGCGGCGACCATCGCGAGCATCAAGGAAGCTGACGCGAAGCGGGACGCCCAGCAGGTCGTGGAGCTGACCGAGACGGCGCGTCGCGTCCGCGACCAGGTGGCCCCTGTCCTGACCGCCGTCAAGGAGGAGAAGACCGCCGGCCGGGCACCGGATGCGGGTCGGGCGCGCACCTGGCAGGAGACCATGCGCAAGGCGGCCGAGCCGTTCGCCGACCCGCCCTCGGGGACCACCGCCACCAACGTGGCCCGAGGTGGTCTGCGCGGAGCGGTGCAGCAGGCGGCGCTCGCCGTCGACACCTACGCCCTGGCCGCCGGTGTGCCCGCCGCCCACCAGGCGGCCCTGCTGGACATCAGCACGCGACAGGCGGCCGAGGCGGCCACGATCTGGTCGGTCGCGGCGACCCAGCTCGACCAGATCAGCGTCGACGCCGGTCACGGCCACCAGCACGTGTTCCTGGACACAGACCCCCATGAGGCGGCCCTCACCCCGGACGGCGCGGCAGAGGGGACCGGCGGCTGAGACCCGTTGCTGCCCGTGTGTCCGGTTCGCCCCTGGGTGGCTGCCGCAGCGTGATCTTGGGGGCGGCTCGCCGGATCGGGTACGGTCGCTAATCGCAAAGTCTATGAACCAGATTGGCTTTCTATGCGATGGAAGCCGAATCGGAGGGACACAGCCGTGAGGTTCCCAAGCGCCGTGCGTCAGGCCGGTCTCGTCGTGGCGATCGCCGCCCTCGCGGTGACCGCGGGGTGCGCCAAGAAGGACGACAGCGAGGTCCAGGCGAGCGGGGTCAAGCTGGTCACGGCCGGCAAGTTGACCGTCTGCACCCACCTGCCGTACCCGCCGTTCCAGTCGAAGGACGCCAGCGGCAAGGTGACCGGCTTCGACGTCGAGATCATGGACCTGGTGGCCAAGGAGCTGGGCGTCGAGCAGGCGATCGTCGACACCCCGTTCGAGGGGATCAAGTCCGGTCAGGACCTGAACACCGGCAAGTGCGACGCGGCCGCCGCCGGCATGACGATCACTGACGAGCGCAAGAAGGTCCTGGACTTCTCCGACCCGTACTTCGACGCCACCCAGGCGCTGCTGGTGAAGACCGGCAAGGCGTACAGGTCCCTCGACGACCTCAGGGGCAAGAAGCTGGGCGTCCAGGCGGCCACCACGGGTCGTGACTACGCCAAGAAGTTCGAGGCGGAGAAGGGCCTGCAGCTCGTCGAGTTCGAGGACCTCGCCGCCCTACAGCAGGCTCTCTCCAACGGCCAGGTCGAGGCCGCTGTCAACGACCTGCCGGTCTGGACCGAGTACCTGAAGAAGAACCCCGGCGGGTTCGAGGTGACCGCCGAGTTCAACACCGGCGAGCAGTACGGCTTCCCCGTGAAGAAGGCCGCCAACCCGGAGTTGCTCAAGAAGATCAATGAGGTGCTGGCCAAGGCCAAGCAGGACGGCACGTACGACACGATCTACGAGAAGTGGATCGGCAAGCGGCCGAGCGCCTGATCACACGTGTAGTGCCGGAGGGCGCGCGTCCCGCGCGCCCTCCGTGTCGGTAACTCCGGGAAGGCAACGAGCCAACGTGAAGCTGCGACGCCGCCAGCGGGAGCGGCTGTCCCTCGGGATCCAGTACCTGGTCTTCATCGCCGTCATCGCCGCGGTGGCCTTCGCCGCGGACTGGGGCCGGTTGGCCGACGCGTTCTTCCGCGTCGACATCATCACGTCGATGTTCCCGACGATCATCACCGTCGCGCTGCGCAACACCGTCCTCTACACGCTCGGCGCGTTCGCCTTCGGCCTCGTGTTCGGCACCGTCCTCGCGCTGATGCGGCTGTCCCGGGTGGCGCCGTACCGCTGGGTGGCGACGGCGTACATCGAGCTGTTCCGGGGCCTGCCCGCGCTGTTGGTGCTCTTCCTCGTCGGCTACGGCATCCCGATCGCCTTCCCGGAGCGGGAGATCCCGGGTGGCGTGTTCGGGTCCATCGCGATCGGCCTCGGGTTGACCGCCGCGGCCTACATGGCCGAGACCATCCGCGCCGGCATCCAGGCCGTCCCCAAGGGGCAGATGGAGGCGGCGCGCACCCTCGGCATGTCGCACTTCACCGCGATGCGCACGATCGTCATCCCGCAGGCGTTCCGGATCGTCATCCCACCGCTGACGAACGAACTCATCCTTCTCACCAAGGATTCGTCGCTGGCCTACGTGCTGGGCGTGACGGCGCAGACCATCGAGATCACCAAGTTCGGTCGGGACATGCTCAACGACCGGGTGAACGCCACTCCGCTGCTGGTGGCCGGCCTCGCCTACCTGATCATCACCCTGCCCCTGTCCCAGGTGGTACGTCGCCTCGAACTCCGCTACGCCAAGGCCCGGTGACCCCATGACGACGACCCCGTCCCGACCTGCCGTCGAGATCCGCGACCTGCACAAGTCCTTCGGTCCGCTCGAGGTGCTCAAGGGCATCGACTTCGAGGTCGGCCAGGGCGAGGTGGTCTGCGTCATCGGCCCGTCCGGGTCCGGCAAGTCGACGCTGCTGCGCTGCGTCGACCTGTTGGAGGAGCCGACGGCCGGGCGGATCTGGGTGAACGGGATCGAGATGACCGACCCGGACGTCGAGATCGACGCGGCCCGCCGCAGCATCGGCATGGTCTTCCAGTCGTTCAACCTGTTCCCGCACCTCACCGTGCTGAACAACCTCACCATCGCCCAGCGCCGGGTGCTGCGGCGTGGCCGTGCCGAGGCCGAGCGGATCGCTCGGCTCAACCTGGAACGCGTCGGGCTGACCGACAAGGCGGACGCCTTCCCGGCGCAACTCTCCGGCGGGCAGCAGCAGCGGGCGGCGATCGCCCGGTCGTTGTCGATGGATCCGAAGCTGATGCTCTTCGACGAGCCGACCTCCGCGCTCGACCCGGAGCTGGTCGGGGACGTGCTCACCGTCATGCGCAAGCTGGCCGAGGACGGCATGACGATGATGGTGGTGACGCACGAGATGGCCTTCGCCCGCGACGTCGCCGACCGGGTCGTCTTCATGGACGGTGGGGTGGTGGTCGAGCAGGGGCCGCCGCAGGAGGTGCTCGGCGCACCGAAGCACGAGCGGACCCGCGCGTTCCTCTCCCGGGTCCTCGACCCGACCCACGTCACCGAGTAGCTCCCGACCGGGCTCGGACGGTCGGCGCAGCCCACGGACTTAGGTGACCGTCGTTCACCGCCGTCGGAGCGGTCACGGCAGGCAGCGATATACCTCAGAGTCATAGAGATGCCCCTGAGGTATATCGCTCAACAGCACATCGAGTCGGCGGCCAGCCATAGCGGCGGCTGACGGGCACCCTTCGCTGCGCCCGCAACCCTGCCGTGAGTGGCCCTCACACGCTCTTGCCGAGTGAGACGCCGACGTCGCCGTAGCCGTGCCGGGCGTAGAAGCGCATCGCGTCGACGTTGCGGTGGTGGACGCCGGCCGATAGGTGCCGGATCCCCCGAGCCGTTGCCCACTGCTCGGCGGCGCGCACCAACGTCGACCCCACCCCGTGCCCTCGGGCGGACGGCAGCACCACCGTGTGCACCTGCGCAGACGGCTCCGGACGCAGGATCTGATGCTCCGGTGGATCGGGGCGCGGCAACACCTCGACCATTCCGGCGACCCGGCCGTCGACCTCGGCGACCAGGACAGCGTCTCGACCCGCCTCGTCGGCGAGCACGGCCGTGAAGTGGTGGACCACCGCCTCGCGCCGCGGACGGCGGTAGGTGTCGGCGTCGAGAGCGAGATGAGCCTCCGCATTGGACAGGCGCAGCTCTACCAACGCGGGAATGTCGGCCGGACATGCCGGTCGGACCGCAAGCCGTATCTCCCGCATCGGACCGATCCTACGGACGGCGCAGCCGTCTCGCAGACCGGCCGGGCTTGCGTGTCAGCTTCATGTCAATCGACGGCCGTCGTGATGTCAAGGTAATCTTTTTGCAATCAGACCCTGTACTTTCGTCGATGGATTACATAAGTTGCAGTCATCCACCGAAAGTTCTGAGCCTTCCGAGCAAAGTTCGCGACGAGCCTCATCCTCAGTCGTGCTACCGCCCCCGTGCTCGGGTCGATGCACCCTGCCCTCGTCGCGTCTTCGCCCGGTTGGGAACGGAGACCCATGGACGATCACGCTGGTGGCCCTCACCGCCACCTCTCCCGCAGATCGCTGATCGCCAGCGGCGCGCTCGCCGCCGGAGCATTGGGCGCGTCCGCCCCCGCGATCGGCGCCGCGTTCGGGGGCAGCCCCGCGCGGGCCGCCGCGGGCGTCACCAAGAAGATCACTATCTACGCCGAGCAACTGCCGGGCAACCTGTTCGGCTACGGCCTGGCACCCGGCCAGGCCACCGTCCCAGGGCCGATCCTGGAGATGTACGAGGGTGACACCCTGGAGATCACCCTGGTCAACACCACCACGCAGCGGCTGTCCATCCACCCGCACGGGGTGGACTACAGCACCGACTCCGACGGCAGCCCGTTCAACGCCTCGTTCAACAACCCCGGCGAGACGCGGACGTACGTCTGGCGCTCCCACGAGATGGTGGCCGCCGCCGGCCGGCGGTACATGCCGGGCAGTGCCGGCTACTGGCACTACCACGACCACGCGATGGGCACCGACCACGGCACCGGCGGTGTCGCCAAGGGCCTGTACGGAGCGCTGATCGTCCGGCGGCGCGGCGACATCCTGCCGTCGAAGCAGTTCACGGCCGTTTTCCACGACATGATGATCAACAACAAGATGGCCCCGGCGACCCCGATGTTCGAGGCGAACCTGGGCGAGCGTGTCGAGTGGATCGCCATCGGGCACGGCAACCTGTTCCACACCTTCCACCTGCACGCCCACCGGTGGGCCGACAACCGCACCGGAATGCTGGAGGGGCCGAGCGACCCCAGCCTGGTCGTCGACAACAAGGACCTCAACCCGGGCAGTTCGTTCGGTTTCCAGGTGCTGGCCGGCGAGGGCGTCGGACCAGGGGCGTGGATGTACCACTGCCACGTGCAGACGCACTCCGACGGCGGCATGGCCGGGATCTTCCTGGTGCGCAACGCCGACGGCAGCATGCCACCGGGCGCCGAGGAGGCGATCCACCGGTTCCAGGGCCACACCCACACGCACGGAAGCTGACCGAAAGTGGGGACGGGGATGACCAGGACGATACGACGAGCCCTCGCGGCGGTAGCCGCCATCGCGACACTGATTCCCGCGACGACGGCAGCAGCCGCGCCGCGGCCGGCAGCCGCCCCGCAGGCGGCGCAACCACAGAGGACAGCCGTCCTCGTGTTCCACGGGCCGGTGGCCGAGCAGCAGGACCCGGTGGCCCGCGCGGTGGACACCATCAAACAGCTTGGTGCCGGCCATGACATCGATGTCACGGCCACCACGGACCCCGGCGTGTTCACCACGGCGGGGCTGTCCGCGTACCGCAGCGTGGTCTTCCTCTCCGCGACGGGCGCCGCGCTCAACCGCGACCAGGAGTCGGCGCTGCAGAGTTACATGAAGGCCGGCGGCGGGTTCGTCGGCATCGCCGACGCGGCACGCGCCCAGGTCGACTCGACCTGGTTCACCGGCCTGATCGGCACCCGCCCGGCCGGCGCCATCCCGGTCGCCGAGCCGGTGGCCCGGGTGACCGCCAGCGGCGAGAACGCGCCGAACGAGACCAAGGAGAAGCTGACCGACGGCGACGCCAACACGAAGTGGCTGGTCCGCACCCCGACCGGCTGGGTGGCGTACGAACTGGCCGCCGCCAAGCGGGTGACCGGGTACGCGTTGACGTCGGCCAACGACTCCTCCGGCCGCGACCCGAAGGACTGGACCCTGCAGGGCTCCACGGACGGCCAGACCTGGTCCGATCTGGACCGGCGCACCGGCCAGGCGTTCCCCGACCGGTTCCAGACCCGCCGGTTCGACATCGCCACCCCGCAGGAGTTCACCCGCTACCGCCTGAACATCACCGCGAACAGCGGGGAGCCACTGACCCAGCTGGCCGACCTGCGCCTGTTCACCGGCAGCACCACCACACCGGAACCGCCCGCCGTGAACCGCGCGGTGGTGAACATCCTGGACCGCAAACACCCGGCCACGGCGTCGCTGCCGCTGACCATCACCCGTTCCGACCGGTGGGAGAACTGGGACCCGAACCCGATCGGCACCGTGCACACCCTCGCCCAGGTCGAGGAGCGGCACTACAACGCGGGGGCGGCCGCCAACGGCCCCTTCCACCCGGTCTCCTGGTGCCGGGACTACGACGGCGGCCGGTCGTTCTACACCGGCATGGGCCACACCGAGGGCAGCTACGGTGAGGAGGCGTTCCGCACCCACCTCACCGGGGCGCTGAACTGGACCACCGGCCGCGTACGCGGCGACTGCCAGGCCACGATCGCCGCGAACTACAAGGTGGAGCGGCTCACCGCCGCCAACCAGACCGGTCAACTGGACCAGATCGGCGAGCCGCACGGGCTCACCATCGCGCCGGACGGCACTGTCTTCTACGTCGGCAAGGCCGCCTGCCCGAGCGGCCCGATCGCGGACTGGAACAACCCGAACGTCGGCAAGGGCTGCGGCACCATCCACTCCTGGGACCCGCGGACCAAGCAGGCCAAGCTGCTCACCACCCTGGAGGTGATGGGCAACCGGGGCAGTGGCTCCGAGTTGGTGAAGAACGAGGAGGGCCTGCTCGGCATCGTGCCCGACCCGAAGTTCGCCGAGAACGGTTGGCTCTACGTCTACTGGATGCCGCACGACTCGGTCGACCGGGTGAAGCGGGTCGGGCAGCGCACCGTCTCCCGGTTCACCTACGACCGGCAGGCACAGACCGTCGACCAGAGCACCCGCAAGGACCTGCTCCAGTTCCCGGTGCAGATCCACAGCTGCTGCCACGCCGGCGGTGGCATGGCGTTCGACGCCAAGGGCAACCTCTACGTCGGCTCCGGTGACAACAACTCCTCCGAGGGGTCGCAGGGCTACTCCGGCAACAACTGGACCCAGGAATACGAGGGGATCTCGTTCCAGGACGCCCGCCGCACGTCGGGTAACACCAACGACCTCGCCGGAAAGATCATCCGGATCCACCCGGAGGCGGACGGCACGTACACCATTCCCGAGGGGAACCTGTTCCCGCCGGGCACCGAGAAGACCCGCCCGGAGATCTACGTGATGGGCGTGCGCAACATCGCCCGTCTCCAGATCGACCCGGTGCACCAGTGGCTGACCGCCGGCTGGGTCGGCCCGGACGCGTCGTCGCCCAGCCCCACCCTGGGCCCGGCCAAGTACGAGACCGCCACCATCATCACCTCCGCCGGTAACCAGGGCTGGCCGTACTGCATGGGCAACCGGCAGCCGTACCGGGACCGCAGCACCACCGACGCGACGGTCCTGACCGGCTGGTACGACTGCGACAACCTGAAGAACGAGTCGCCCCGCAACACCGGACTGGTGGACATCCCGGCCGCCCGGGACAACATGATCTGGTATTCACCCGACGGCGGCGGTCCGGTGTTCCCGAAGCGCACCGACGGCAGCGGCCTCCCGACCTATGTCGCGGCCGACGCCACCTACACCCAGCCGTACCTGCGCGGCGGCGGGCAGGCCATCATGTCCGGCCCGACGTACCACCGCAGCCTCGTCGACACCGCCAGCGGCGTGGCGTGGCCGGAGCACTGGGACGGCAAGTGGTTCATCGGCGACCAGTCGAACGCGGCCAACCGGGTCGCGGTGACCGTCGACCCGGCCGGTGTGCCGCAGGCGGCCCCACCGGTGTACGCCGAGTCGCTGCGAGCCATCATCCCGGGCGGCAACGGCGACACGCGCCTACAGAGCTGGATGGACGCCAAGTTCGGCCCGGACGGCGCGCTCTACCTGCTGGACTACGGCGGCGGGTTCTTCAGCCTGCACCCCAACCAGAAGCTGATCCGGATCACCTACACCGGAGGCGCACCCACCCCCGTACCGGCGGCGAACTCCGTCGCCGTGCAGAACAAGCCCCTGACCATCGCCTTCGACGGCGCACGCTCCGGCGGTGTCAGCCACCGGTGGGAGTTCGGCGACGGTGCCACGTCGACCGAGGCGAACCCCCGACACACGTACGCGAAGGTCGGCACCTACACCGCGAAGCTGACCGTCACGTACGCCGACGGTGAGAAGGCGACGGTGCAGAGCACCGTCACGGTGGGCTGCGCGGTGCCGGACGACCGGCAGAACGTCTGGCTCGGTGACACCGACACCGGCGTGCCCAGTCGTACCGTCGGGCAGGGCTGCACGGCCAACGACCTGATCGACGACGAGAGCACGTGGGCCGACCACGACGGTTTCGTCCGGCACGTCAAGGAGGTGGCCCAGGCGTTGCAGGACGACGACCTGCTCAGCGCCCGGGAGGCCGGCACCCTGACCCGGCTGGCCGCCGCGTCGGAGATCGGCCGGGACGGGCACACCGGGTACGAGCCGCTCTACGACGGCACCGCCGACTCGCTGCGCGGTTGGCAGCAGGCGCCGACCGGGTCGTTCGCGATCCAGCCGGACGGGTCACTGCGGCCCAGCGGTGGTCTGGGCATGCTCTGGCACACGAAGGAACTCGGCGACTTCTCGCTGCGGCTCCAGTTCAAGGACATCGCACCGGGCACCGGCCGGGCCAACACCGGTGTCTTCATCCGGTTCCCGGACCTGCGAACCCCTCTGGAGCAGCGCCCACCGGGCAGTTGCGGCACGATCGGCTCGGCCCGGACGTCGACCGCGTGGATGGCGATCTACTGCGGACACGAGATCCAGATCTACGACGGCGACACCGGGGAGCCGCAGAAGACCGGCTCGGTCTACAACTTCGACCCGGTGCCGCTCGCCCAGGCCGGCGTGACGCCGAAGAACGAGTGGAACGACTACGAGATCCGCGTGGTCGGGCAGCACTACACGATGATCCGCAACGGCGTGGTGATCAACGAGTTCGACAACACGCCCGGCAAGCAGTCGTCGCGTGCCGGCGACCCGCCGACCGATCTGCGGCAGTTCCTGCGCGGCTTCATCGGTCTGCAGAACCACGGTGACAACGACCTGGCCGAGTTCCGCAACGTCCGCGTACGGGAACTCTAGGAGAGACGATGCCCCGACGAATAACGGCAGTGCTGGCGGCGCTCCTGCTCACGGTGACCCCGTGGGTGGCGACGTCGGCCTCCGCCGCCCCCCGAGCCGCGGCACAGGTGCTGACCTGGACCGCCGATGGCGACATCACCCGCTACAAGTCCGCGCCCGCCACCGCCGTGGCCGGCGAGACCACGATCGTCTGGGAGAACAGCGAGGCCACCGGCAACACCCTCGGGATGCCGCACACGCTGACCTTCGACACCAGCAGCGAGGGTTACAACCACGACGTGACCCTCAACATCCTGGCCAGCCCGTTCGACGCCAACAACGGCCGCCACCAGGCGACGGTGACCCTCACCCCGGGGCGCTACCGGTACTTCTGCTCGATCCCCGGCCACAGCCAGATGGTCGGCGAGCTGGTCGTCACCGAGGGCGGCGGGGGTGGTGACACCACGCCGCCGACGGTGGCCGCCACCGTGGCGGGTGACCAGGACCCCGACGGCAACTACCTGGCCGCAGCCACTGTGACGGTGACGGCCACCGACGCCGACTCCGGTGTGGAGACCGTCGAGTACCAGGTCGACGACACCAGCTTCCATCCGTACACCGAGCCGGTGCGGGTGACCGCGATCGGTGACCACTCGGTGCAGTTCCGGGCGACCGACCAGGCCGGCAACACCAGCGCGGTGGGGTCGGTGTCGTTCCGGATCGTCGAGCCGGGACAGGAGGACACCACCCCGCCGGAGGTGAAGGCCGCGTTGGCCGGCGACCGCGACGGCGACGGCAACTACGTCGGTACGGCCACCGCCACGCTGACCGCCACCGACGCCGGGTCCGGTGTCGCCACCATCGAGTACTCGTTGGACGGCGCTGCCTTCACCGCGTACACGCGCCCGGTCGTCGTCACCACGGTCGGGATGCACATGCTGCACTTCCGGGCCACCGACGTCGCCGGTAACACGTCGGCCGAGCAGATGTCCCACTTCACGGTCGTCGAGCCGCAGGCCGAGGACACCACGCCACCCACCGTCACCGCCACGGTGGCCGGCGACCGGAACGACGACGGCGCGTACGTCGGCGGCGCGACGGTGACCATCACGGCCACCGACGCCGACTCGGGCGTGGCGACAGTGGAGTACGCGCTGGACACCGGCGCCTGGACCGCGTACTCCGCTCCCGTCTCCGTTCGGGCGACCGGAGCACACACCGTGCGCTTCCGGGCGACGGACAAGGCGGGGAACGCGTCCACCGAGCAGTCCACGACGTTCACGGTGGTCGCCGACGGCACCGACGCCTGCCCCGAGTCCGACACGCGGACGACGGTGGTCATCGACGGTGACGACACCGGTGTCCGCAACGTCGACACCGGCAACGGCTGCACCATCAACGATCTAATCGACGAACACGCCGACTATCCCGGCCACGCCGCCTTCGTCCGGCACGTCGAGGCGGTCACCCTCGCGTTGGTGACCGGCGGAACGCTCGACCGGCGACAGCAGGGCGCCATCGTCCGGGCCGCAGCCCGATCGGACGTCGGCGCATGAGTCCTCGAATCTTCTCGACAGGGAGTACCACGATGCCCGGACGTACCGTCGCCAAGCTGGCCACCGTGACCGCCGTCGTCGCCGCCTCGGTGCTGACCGTGGCCCCCACCGCCCACGCCGACCTGGTCACCCACTGCATCGGCACCGGCGGTGCGGTGACCGTGCCCAACGACCTGTACGTGCCGGCCGGCGAGTCCTGCGCTCTCACCGGCACCACGATCACCGGCAATGTCACCGTCGCCGCCGGCGGCAACCTGGTGGTGACCGGAGGTCGGATCAGTGGCGAGGTCCGCGTCTCCGCGGACGGCTACCTCGACGCCACGGAGACGACAGTCGACGGCCAGGTGGTGCTCGCCGCCGGTGGGTACGGCATCTTCCTCAAGGATGCCACCACGGGCACCGTGACGGTGCGGCCGAAGGGCACCGCGACGATCGACAGCTTCCTGTTCGCGGAAGAGTCGACTGTCGCCGGGAACGTCACTGTCGGCGCCGGTGAGGTCCGGCTCGACCGGGGCACCCAGGTGCAGCGCAACGTCAGCAGCACCGGCACCTACTACACCGACCTGCACGACTCGTTCGTGGACGGCACGCTGTCGGTGCTCAACAGCGCCACCGGCAGCGTGGTGTGCGGCAGCGCGGTACGCGGCAAGGCCACGTTCGCCGGCAACCTGGGCGGCGTGCAGGTCGGCCCCAACGGTGGGCTGGACAGCTGCGCCTCCGGTGGCTACTGGGGTGCCGACGTCAGCATCACCAGCACCACCGGTGGTGTCACGGTGGACGACAACATCATCAACGGCCAGTTGACGGTGACCGGCAACGACCCGGTCGCCCAGGTGGCCGCCAACAACCGGATCCGTGGTGGCGTGACCGGTGACCAGGCGGCGGCGACCACCAACCGGGCGGCGCGGGTGGCCGCCCCGGACCGGGAGGACGCTGGCGACCAGCGCGCCGAGGTTCGTCGTACCTCGGCCGTGCAGGAGGCCACCGAGGCGGGCGCGGCGAAGCTCTGATTGATCGACGCGGCGGTGGCCGGTCACCCCTCGAGGGTGACCGGCCACCGCCGTCGTACCGACCGGCTAGGCGGTCGTCGTCCCGGTGCTGTTGAACAGGGAGTACGGCGTCCATGGCTGATCGACGAACTGCACAGGCTGCCCGACCGGCGAATGGGCCTTCCGGCCTTCCTCGTCCTCGGTGACAAGAGGACTCGGCGCAGTAAGGGCGAGATCGTACTCCGCCCAGTAGACCGCGCTGGCTAGGACGTAGTCCTCGATCGAGTCCGGCTTCAACAGGTAGACATTCGTGTTGCGGGTCGGGCCGATCCGTGCCTGGATGGTGGCTTTCTCGTCGTCCGTCGGGTGTCGCAGATGGATCGGCCCTGCACCGGCCCAGCAGGAGATCCGCTCGATGTTCCTGAAGCAGATGTCGAGCAGTCGAAACTCGCTGTCGCTGTGACTATCCTCGATCTCCGCAGGGGAGGGGAATCCACGGAACAACGCGTACCCGTGGCCGCCGTGCCGGTAGCCGATGAGGCTGAACGACCTGGGGTCGGTGAATCCCAGCTTGCCGCGTACCAGGGTCATCGGAGGACCGTCCTTCTGCCCGAGTTCGCTCCACCGTATTCGACGTGTCGTGCCCGTCGGGGGCACCGCCCGTGACACGAGAGCCGACTCAGGCCGTTCCGACAGCGCCCGTACGCGCGTCACGTCGCCGACGTGTTGTAGCGATCGAGCGTTGCCTTGGACGTTGAAGCGTCTTGGAAGACAAGCTCCCACGGGCCGGTGTTTACGTCCATGTCCTTGCCGAATCCAACCCACTTTCCGGCTATCCGGCGACCCGTGGGCTCGGCCAGGAGCTGGACCGCGCCGTGATACCGGGCGCCCCGGTAGTAGCCGGCGGGGTCGGTCTGCTCCACCCACGTGCCTGTGACAACGGCACCGTCCACGGTCAGGTCCATCGAGAGCGACGAGGCCGCCGAGCCGGGCAGGCTGCGCACGGTCAGCCTGTCGCCATGCTGAAGCATCACGACGAAGTGTTGCCCGGCGAAGGAGTCCCCCCGGCCGCTGGAGTAGTACTGATAGCGGCTGAGCCAAACACCTTCGTACGACCCGTGGACCGTGGCGGGCTTGGCCGTTGGTGTCGGCGTGGCCAGGCTGGACAGGGGAGAGGTGAGGTCGTGGCCACCCCGTTCGTCGTCAATGACGTGTTCGCCGGGCACCGAGGCGAAGCCCAGTAGCGAGATGGGTAGGCCGGTGACGACCTCCAGCGCGCGGGCGTAGACGGGGCGCGGCGCGGTGATCGCGCCCGACTCCCATCGTTGGACGAGTCTCTTGTTGGCGTCGTTGGGTTCGCCGACGCGGTGGCCGGCAGCCTGGAGCGCGCGAGCGAAGTCGTCTTGGCTCATGCGCATTCCGGTACGGACAGCGCGCAACGCGGTGTTGGGGGCGGCCATGACCGCCACGATAGCGCTATGTCGCCTGAATGTCGTCACCAATGTGTCCTTTCTGTCGCATGTTGTGCCGTCGCAACTGGTGACGCTCTGACGTCATTGTGAAGCTGCGATGGCGGAGGGCGCTGCCGCGTTTCGGTGACGGAGGTGGCAATGCCGGGTAAGGGTGGCGAGCCGGCGGCAGGCCGGGGCGAGCAAATCCAGGCGGCCGAGCGGGAAGCGGCCAAGCGGCGGCTTCTTGCCGAGGCGGAGGCGGATCGAATACCGGTGGAGGAGACCACGCGGGCGGTGCCGGATCGGCGGTGGCTTCGTGGGCGGCATTGAGCTGGTGCCGGTCGGGCGGCGGGTGGCGTCCTCGCGGGGCCGTCCGATCAACTGCGGCCGGTGGCCCAGCCAGGACGGCCCGGAGTGACGACGCACCATCCGGTCAAGCCGGCCTGGACGTGCGGCGGGTGTGCGCGGGAGTGGCCTTGCCGGACCCGGCGCTGGGAGTTGCGAGCCGAGTACGACCGAGCCCCGGTGTCGCTGGCCCTCTACCTGGCCGCCCATCTCGTCGACGCCACTCAGGACCTGGCCCACGTTCCCGCCGGCTACCTGCATCACCGCTTCCTCGGCTGGACTCGATGAGCATCCTGCGACCCGGTGATGAGAAGTTCCACTACAGCGACGGCTCGCACAAGTGGATCCCGCCGGACCCGGACTACGACCAGGCTGTCTGGGACGAGCAGGTCCGCCAGCACAAGCACTGCCACCTCAGGAACGAGCGGCCGAAGGTCCGCATCCAGCGCCTCGTCTGATGCCAACAGTGCCGGTGCCGTCCGTGACGACGTCGAACTACCCGAGGTCTACGCCTTGCTGGTCACCACCTCCCTTGCCGCCGCGCACACGGATCTCGGACGGAGAGGTGAAAGCCCGCGCACTCGCGTAGTCGAGCAGACGTACGCGGCGGTCTCGTCACGGCCCGTGCTTGCGCGGCGGTGCCGGCGTCGGAAGAATTCCCGGCCATGTCGGAAGATCACCAGCCGGAGTCCGGCGAGGACGAGACGGACATCGAGAACTGCGTCGCCAGCTGCCCGATCGACGCGAAGTTGGCCGATCAGCTCATCGGGTTGGCCGACCTACCCTGGCACGAGCCGTCCGTCACCAGCCGGGCGATGCGGAACCTCGACTGGTCCACCGACGGTATGCCGACCGACGAGGCGCGCTTCGTCACCCCGGCCGGCCACGCCGTGTACACCGACTACGGCCTCTACCTGCCCTTCGTCCACTACTACGTGGTGGGCGGGGAGCTGTGGCCGGACGACTTCTGGGGCTCGCAGCCCGGCTGGACGAGCGAGCGGGGCGCCGGGCGCGTGGAGTTCGAGGCGTACCTCGACGCGGCGATCGACAGGTTCGCCGAACGGATCGGCCCACCGGAGTGCGACGTCCGGACCGAGGGCAGGTACCTCGCCATCGGTAGCTACTCCTGGCGGTACGCGGCCTGGCGGCGGGGCGGCACCATCCTCGTGGTCGGGCCTGCCCTGGACGGCTACTCCTACGGCCAGGACGAGGAGGCCGTCGTCTACATCGGCGAGTTCGCCGAGGACCGGGCGTTCCCGGCAGCCGCCGACTTCCTCAACCTGCTGCGCAAGTAGGTCGGTGAGCCGACGACGCTGTGCTGGTCCGACGGCTTCGGACCCGACTGCCGCGAGGTCCCCGGCGTCGGGCCCAGCACCGTCACCCGGTGGGCTCAGTCGTCGCGGGCATCGACCACTCGACGGTGACGGCGAAGTTGGCCTCCGTAGCCGTGCGGGCGACCACCACACCAGCCTCCGCCGTCAGCTTGATACCGAACTCGACGGTGACCCGGTCCGGGGTCTTCGCCATACCCCGGACGCTGTCCAGAACCGCCTCTGCCGCCGGCCGGACCCGCGCGAGCGCCTGCTGGAGTGTCTCCCCGGCGGTGCGCACGACCTCGCCGGGCCGACCGACCCGCTCGATACCGGTCCGGTCGTCGGAGACCTCGATCAGAACCGTCTCGCCTCCGTCGACCGGCATCGCCACGACGTGTGTCATCCCGCAACTCCTCTGGGGTCGGTAAGCCCTGGGCGCAGCGTACGACTCAGCCGCACGGGCGCTCGGTCGCACCTGAGTGCCGTTTGATCACGGCCCGCTCGGTCCCGTCGTAAGGGCGCTCGTTCAGGGAACAGAGAAGCTCCATCCACACCTCGGGCCTCAGCCGCAACGAACGGGTCTGCTCGGCGTCAGACAGCGACAGGAGATCACCGGCCAGGGTCCAGCGGGTCGGGCTGGCCGCCAGGGTCAGGGTTGCCAGCAGCTTTCCACTACGGTCGTCCCAGAACTGAGCAACCGGCTTGAGTGATTGGGACACGGTCAGCAGCCTGCCGTCGGGGGTGAAGCCGAGCACCGCGTCGATCTGGCCGGCGGGGATGCTGCTCTCGGCCCGACTCCCATCCACGTCAATGATCTTGACCTGCTCGTTGCTCGATCGGACGGCGAGGCGAGACCCGGTCACATCGAAGACGGGCGTGCCCGGACCTCTCGCCGCGCCGACCGTGAAGGTCGCGATCGCCCGCCGCTGGTCGATGTTCCAGATCTCCACCTCACCATTGGGCTCGACGACAGCGACCTCGCCGGGATGCCCCGGCCTCGGCAGTGGTGACATGACCGCCAGCAGCGCCGAATGCTGCTGCGTCGAAAGGTCGGTTCTCAGCGGTACGGGACCGTCCGTCATGGCTCCGGTCGCGGTGTCCCAGCGGGTCAGCAGACCGGCGTGCAACACGATCACCCGGCCGTCGCCGTCCGCCGCCACCGAGCTCGCCCAGGCGGACATGCCGGGCTCGTTCGGCGGGGTCCCGATCTCGGGCTGTACGGGTAGTCGCATCCGATGCTCGACAGTCAGCTCGGGAATCGAGTAGGCGACCAACTCGTCACCCTGAACCATCAGGAAGCGGGTGCCGTCGCTCGTGAAGCCGCACCAGAATCCCTTGAAGATCACCTTCGCGGCGTCGGTCGTCGGCGTGCCGGTGGCGCTGGCGATTGTCAGTCGCGTTTCGACGTCCACCAGATCGATGCGGCCGGTCTCGCCGTTGACAGCCACCTCCCAGCGGTCGTCCGGGCTACCGAGGCTGAGCGACCCGAACGGCCGCGCAGGCCCCTGCTTCGGCTGTTCGGGTGCCGGCGGCTGCGGGGTGGTCGCCGCCAGCCGGTAGCCCTGGTTCCGGTCCCCGACGAGGGCGGCGACACGGCCGTCCGGCCGGCCGAACAGCGCGATGCGGTGGGACTGTCTCAGCGGGTTGAAGTCGATGGGTGGTGTGGTGAATCGGTAGGTCTGGCCTGTCCGTAAGTCGGTGACGCTGATCTCGGAGTTCGAGTCGGAGACGTCGAACGAGTTGGCGGAGACCAGGTACGGCGGACCGTCAAGCCTCAGAATAGGCGTCGCACATGAGCGCATCGGGACCGTCCGCAGGGCTTCGCCGGTCGCCACATCGGTGACCTGCACCAGGTCCCGATCCGGATCGCAGTGGGCGAGAAGTGAGCCGTTGCTGACGGGCTGCGGGTCCACCGACTCCGGCACGGGCAGAGCCTTCAGGAGTCGCCCGGTGTCGAGTTGGTGCAGGCGTGCTACCCCGTACCCGACGAGCAGCAGGGTGTCGGTTCGAGGACCGAACGACACCGAGGTGAGCGAGCTGGCGGGAAGGGCTGGTGCCGTAACCCGGACCGGCTGGCCGTCCTCGACCGTCCAGACCAGGATCTGCGACGTCTCCGACCGCTCGCTGTGCGACCACACCATGAACCGGCTGCCGTCGGGGGAGAACGACACCGAACTGGTCTGCCCGTTGACGCTCAGGTCGTCGCGTGTCGTCTGCCTGGCCAGCTCGATCGGCTCGCTGCGCTGCGCGATGTCCCAGAGCGCGACGCGGCCGAGGCCGCTGCTGTAGCCGAGGTGACGGCCGGAAGGGCTGAGCGCGAAGGTGCCGCCCTCCCAGCCGCCGCCGGTGGTCGGCAGTCGCCACTGCTGGGGGTTCTCGCCGTTCATGCCGGTCCACACCGCAGGCAGGCCTGACTTGTTGACGAAGACCACGGTCGACCCGTCGGAGCTCGCGAGGATCTTGTCCAGGTCGCCCTTCCACGCGTCCTGGTAGATCCGCTCCACGAACTGGAGGGCCGCGTACCAGGTGAAGGTCACGCCCGATGCCTCGGCTGTCTGGTCATGATGCCACGCAGCCTGTGCCAACTGCAGGGACGCGCGGGGGTCGGTGGCGCGTTGCCGACTCGCCTCATCGGCGAGCGCTCGCGACGCCGCGGTACGGAGGCGAGCGTCGGCCTGGTCGGTCTGCCGGGCGGCGACCACCGCGAGGCCGCTGGCGACCAGGGCCAGGACCGAGATCACAGCGACCACCGACCGCAGCACCCAGGCTCTGCGCCGTTCTCCGGCGCTGCTCGACGTGATGTAAGCGCGCTCGGCGGGCCCGATGTCCTCGGGGTGCTCCCGCTCCCACCTGTTCGCGGTGGCGAGGGCGACCCCGCGCAGCAGGCCACCGGCGTCCCGGCCGGCGGCCTCCCAAGCGGCGAGTCGGACTCGCAGCCCCTCCTGCCAGCCGCGAAAGTCGCGCTCGTGGATCAGCCATTCCCGCAGCCTCTGCCATTGCCGGAGCAGCGCTTGATGGGCGAGGTCGGCGATCTCGGCACCGTCGGCGGCTCTGCTGACAACAACCAGTCGGCTGGCCGCGAGCCGCCCCAGGACCGGTCGGAGGTCGTCGTTCAGGTCGGCGAGCCGGACTGGTCGACGCAGGAAGTCACCACTGTCCTCGGGGCGGGCCAACTGGGTGAAGAGCCGCCGGGCGGCCAGGCGATCCGAGGCCGGCAGCGCGTCGTAGACGTCGTCGGCGTACCTGGCCAGGGCACCGGACACACCGCCCAACTCCTCGTACGAGCGATGGGTCAACGTGCTGGTGCTCCGCCGTTTCCAGAGCTGCGCGAGGGTGAACTCGACCAGCGGTAGTTGCCCGGGCTCGGTGCCGGTGTCGTCGATGATCCGGCTCACCAACCCGGGTTCGAAATCGACGTCGGCAGCCGTGACGACCTCGTGCAACTGGTCGCGGGTCATCGGGGGAACAAACACCATCCCGACTGTGGCGGCCTCCGCGGTGTCCTCCGTTACCAGCAAGTCCAGTGCGCCGGACCGCATCGTCAGTACGGCGTGCAGCCTCGGAGTGCCGTCCGCGCGATGTGGAGCGACGTGGAGCAGGTCGTGCAGGAGCCGCCACAGCCGCTGGGCGTCCTCGGCTGCCAACTCCTCGAACTGGTCGCAGAACAGCAGCAGGCCACCGTCGCCGGCCTTCTCGACCAACTGGTCGGCGAGCCAGGACAGCGTCCGGGCCGGTGTGGTGTCGAGCATGTCCGCCAGTGCTTCGGCTTCATCGTGCTGACCCACCCCGGGCAGTGTCGGGTCCAGGACGCCGATGACCGCGTTGGCGAGCAGCGAGGTGGATCGGGCGCCGGGCAGCGGGCGGAAGGTGGTGACCAGCATGCCGAGCCTGCGCAGCGATGGCGTCAGCCCGGCGTACACCAGCGAGGACTTACCGCTGCCGGACGGCCCGACGAGGGTCACCAGGGGATGCCGCTCGACCTGTCTGATCACTTGCTTGGTCAGCGCCTCGCGACCGCGGAAGTACGCCGAATGCTCTTCGAGGAACGGTTCCAGCCCTCGGTAGGGGGAGGTCTCGGTCGGGTCCGGCGCGGCGATGTCCGGGTGAGCCTCGACCAGGGTCCGGACCGGAATCAGGTACGCCGTGGTGTTGCCGCGTTCGGCCGCCACCACCATGCCGATGATCCCGGCCGCAGGGCTCCACACCGGGGAGCCGCTGAACCCCTGGCCGATCCCTCTCTGGTGCGGCGGTGACTCGACCTGCAACCAGCCGGCCCCCTGCCGGGCACGGAGCTCGGCCTCGACCCATACGCCGTACTCGTCGGTCAGATCGGCGGGGAAGCCGAAAACCCGGACCTTGTCCCCCCAATCAGGTTCGGTCAGAGTGAGACGGGCGGGGTGAATGCCCACCGGCGGCCGTCGGTCGAGTCGCAGCACAGCGGTGTCACCACTGCCGTCGAGCCGGGCGGGCCACCAGCTCACCACGGAACCCTGATAAGAGCTCCCCGGCGCGTCGTCACCGACCAGCGGGAACTCGATAGTGACGGTCTCCGTCGGTGCCGCGGCGTCGAAGTGGTCACCCCCGAGCGCCGCGCTGACGACATGGGCGCAGGTGATGACGAGATCGGCTGTGACGAGAAATGCCGTGCCAACCACCTGGCCGGACCGCCCTCGCAGGCGCCCGAGCGCGGCGGCCGGTGAAATGTCCTCGGCCATAGCGCTCCCAGGTCGGTCGGGCAACCAATCGAAGCGGGAGCCCGTCGTTCGCTGATGCTATCGAACAGCGCCGGTGGTCAATGCCCCTGTTTCTGCGGCATCCTGCTTCGTGACGGCCGCCGGTGAGCGTCGCATCTGCTGACGGCGGCAGCGGGGTCCAGGCCCCGTGTGGGGGAGTTGTGCCGCCGCCGTCAGGAGATGCGGTGCTGCCGTGCCTAGAAGTTGCCCGCCGAGTTGCACTTCACGCCCTGGTCGAGGCAGTTGCGGACCCGCGCGGCGAGCGCCTCGTCCTTCCACGCGTTGAAGAAGTCCGCGTGCATGGAGAACGAGGTGCCGGACGCGAGGGTGATGCCGTCGGTGTTCGCGCTCAGCGGGTACGAGATGACGAACGACACCGAGGGGACCGGCACCGGGTGGCTCTTCGGGCACGCCCCGGTGTGGTCGCCGTTGGCCATGTGGGCCTTGTGGTTCGGGCTGTCCAGATGCTTGCCGTCCCAGCAGTCCGGGAAGGTGATCTGGCGGACGATGTTCGCCGTCTTGGCGCAGACCGGGAACGTCTTGTCCGCGCTACGGCCGACCTCGCCGCCGATGCCGGCGCACCAGAAGTGGTTGCCCTGCTTGTCCGGGGTGTCGACCTGGTTCTTCGCGTCGCCGGTGATCATGCGAAGGCCGAACGGGAAGGGTTGGGTCTTGCTCGGGTCCTTCAGGCGCGATCCGTAGTAGACGGTCACCTCCGTCGGGTCGACGACCTTGCCGTTCTGATACATCGTCGGCACCCAGTAGGCGGACTGGTCGTCCGGCGAGTTGCAGGTCGTCGGCTTCGCCGCTCGCAGCGACTCGGCAGTCGAGTTGGCGTCGGTCGACTTGTTGCCCCAGAACGTGTGGTTGTGGGAGCCGCCGACCAGCTTCGGCAGCACGATCGGGTCGTCGCTGTTGTGGTGGCTGACCTTGCAGCCGACGTTGAACTCGGGCACCTTGACGGGGTTGCCGGTCACCGGCTTGGGCTTGCGCGCGAAGAACGCCTTCGTCGCGGCGGCCTGCCCAGCCGGGTCGATGGTGATCCAACCACCGGAGGCGGTGGGCGGGGCGGTGCTGGTCGACGGGGTCGCCGGCTTGCCGGACGCGGGCGGGGTGGCCGAGGCGCTCGGCGCGCCCGGCGTGGCCGACGCGTCGCTGGGGGCGGCGGACGTGGGCGTCTGCGGGTCGGAGGAGCCGATGCCGGTGTCGCTGGAGGGGCTCGACGCCCCGGGCGTTCCCGGAATGTCCTTGCAACCGCCGGCGAACGCCACACCCACCAACAGCAGGGTGGTGACGGAACGGCGAAGCGTAGGGGTGGATCGCACAGTGAACAAGAGGGGTCACCTTTCTTCCGAGAAGGAAGAGTACGAGTCGACCCCCTGCTCCATTCCAACCGAGACGATTAAGTCTCGCTTAAATATCGCTCTGCGATTGCTCGGTCCGCTGTGCGGAGCGGCCCGGCTGTCGATTCAGTCTCAATTCTTTGATTTTCTTCGAAAAACTGTAATCGGGTTCGGTGTGGATACTCGGCGCCGGGCCCGGGGCAGCGCCGCGCGGAGTTCGGCCTACTGGCTTTCGGTCGGCCACACCGTTTCCAGGCCGTGATCGGTGGCGTACAGCAGGTAGGGCCGCAACTCGGGGCGCCCTCCAGGTCGCGGAGCAGCACGTACAGACGAGCTGATCTCGCCGCCAGGAACGGTTGGGCGGCTAGTAGGCTCCGGAAATCCCCGAACCGCCAATCCACACCCAGAATTTTCCTTGCCCGTGCCAGCAGCTGAACCCGGTCGACCGGAATCCCGTCCACGTAGACGTCGGCGGTTGGCGGCAGGTCTGGCTCCGGCTCGGCTGGCAGGGCGAAACCGGAACGCAGCCACACCTCGAACACGGGGGCGACGACAGCGAGGTCGACCTCGCCGAGGCCGCCCAGGTCGGCTGAGAACACCGGGCCGCCGCCGTCGTCGGACCTGAGGAAGAATCCACGGTCGCCTTCTTGGCCGATCATGAGGTAGCCGGTGAGCCACTCGCCGATCGCGTAGGTCGTGTTGCGCTCCGGCAGGGACTCCCGGCAGTACACGACCACGCCATCGGCGGCGACGTCGTCGGTGACCGACGCCAACCATCGCCGGTAGGCGGCGTCCGTACGGGAAACGAGCTGCTCGACCATCGCCACCGCCGGCTCCTCCCTGTCGTCACCGGGCGCGGACACGTCCGCACCGGATGGCCTCAACCCGATGTTCCCGAAGCCGACACCGTAGCCCGCCGCGCCGCAGGAGTCAGCACACGGAACTCCTCATTGAGTACGCGGCAGCAAGCCGTTTACGACTCTCTTTCGTGATTGCCGCGATTGCCGGAAACGACGCGGTCGGTGTGTCCGGCGGGGAAGAATTGCGGCCACGGAAACACGAGAGTCGGGGGCGTTCGATGGGGTTGTGGCGACGGATGGCGCTGGTGGTGGTGTCCGTCGTGGCCACGCCTCTGGCCCTCGGTGGATGCACCACCGACCGCAAGGCCCCCGTGCGGCCCGCCGAACGGGAGGTGCCGGCGCCGGAGGTGACTCTGACGCCCGCCGACCGGTCCCGCGACGTGCCGGTCAGCGCCGAGGTCACCGCACGGGTCACCGGCGGCGAGGTCGTCGCCGTACGCATCGCCGACGACAAGGGCATGCTGGTCAGGGCCGAACGACGGGAGGACGGCTCGGCCTGGGTGCCCACCGTCGCGTTGCGACCGCGGAGCACCTACACCGTCGAGGCGGTCGCCGTCGGCGACTCCGGCCGGACCACCACCCGTACGACGACCTTCACCACGATGCCGACGTCGACGAAGCCGCAGGTGACCAGCACGCTGTACTTCGCCGACGGCCGGACGTACGGCACTGCCATGCCGGTGACCATCGGCTTCGATCCGCCCATCACCAGGGCGGCCCGCGCCGACGTGCAGCGTCGGCTGTTCGTCACGACGAACCCACCGCAGCCCGGGGTCTGGTCCTGGCTGGACGACGGCAGTCAGGTCTACTACCGCGCCCCCGACTTCTGGCGACCGGGCACCACGATCAGCGTCCGCGCCGCTCTGGAGGGTCTGCCGATCGGCGAGAACCTCGTCGGAGACGCCGACCGCACCGCGACGTCGCGGATCGGGCGTCAGGTGGCACTCGAGGTCGACAACGCCACCAAGCAGATGCACGTGCTGCGCGACGGCAAGGTGATCCGCAGGATCCCGGTCAGCCTGGGCAAGCCGAGCACCCCGACGTCCAGCGGCAAAATGGTGATCATGGAGAAGCACCAGCGCACCACCTTCGACACCCGCGGCGAGCCGAACGGCGGCTACGTGGTGAACGTCGCGGACGCGCAACGCCTCACCTGGGGCGGTGAGTTCATCCACGCAGCTCCGTGGTCCGTGTCGGATCAGGGGCACCGCAACGTGTCGCACGGCTGCACGAACATCTCGCCGGCCAACGCGGACTGGCTGATGACGGTCACCCAGGTCGGTGATCTGGTCACCTTCACCGGCACCGAGGTCCGGCTGGAGGCGGGCAACGGCTGGACGGCCTGGAACACCAGTTGGGAGCAGTTCGTCAAGGGCAGTGCACTGCCCGTACCCACTGGTCCTTCGTCGGCCCCGTCCGCGACGCCGCGCCCGGGCGCGGTCGCGGGCGGCTCGTCGCCGCCGGGGCCCACCGGCTGAGCCGGCAGGCGACTATCGCCCGGTCGGGGTGTAGAAGGCGCTCGGATCGTTGGCGAGGGACGCCTTGACGTACGCGCTCCACTCGTCGGCGAGGACCTCGATCCGGCCGGCTTCGATGCCGTCCAGGGCGACGCGTACGACGTCGGCGGGATCCATCTTGTCGCCTTCGTAGTGGGCCATCATGTCGGTGTCGGCGGCGCCCAGGTGCAGGCCGTTCACCAGGGTCCCCTGGCCGGCGAGTTCGAGCCGGATGCCGTTGGTCAGGCTCCACTCGGCCGCCTTCGCCACGCCGTAGGCGTTGGCGCCGTCGTAGGAGAACCACGACAACGCCGACAGGACGTTGAGGATCGCCCCTCCGCCGTTCGCACCCAGCACCGGTGCGAACGCCCGGACCATGCTCAGGGTCCCCCAGAAGTGCGTGTCGAGCTCGGACCGGATCTTGCCCAGGTCCCCGTCCACCAGGTTGGTGAAGGTGGTGATGCCGGCGTTGTTGATCAGAAAAGTGACGTCGGGCGCGGCGGCCGCCGCCTGCTCGACGGAGCTCGGGTCGGTGATGTCCAGCCGAAGCTTCTCGACACCGGGAATGTCGATCTGCTCCGGGTTGCGGGCCGTGGCGTACACCTTGGTCGCGCCGCGCTCCAGCAGATGTCGGGCGAAGTGCCGGCCGAGGCCACGGTTGGCGCCGGTGACCAGTGCGATCGAACCGTTGATCTGCATGACCTGTTGCCTCCTGTCAGGTGTCAAGGACGAGCGGTACGCGAGCTACGCTAAAACCTGACGTGAACGTGAGGGACAAGGTCGTGTGGCAGGCGTCACCGGCCGGGGGAGGATCCATGCGCATCGGCGAACTCGCCACGGCGGCCGGGGTGTCGGTACGCGCCCTGCGCTACTACGAGGAGCAGGGCCTGCTGACTGCCGCACGCAGCAGTGGCGGCCAGCGTCACTACGGCGACGACGCGGTCGAGCGGGTGCACCTCATCCAGACGCTGTACTCGGCCGGCCTGTCCAGCCGCACCATCCTGGACCTGCTGCCCTGCGTCGACGCGAAGGTCAACACGCCGGAGTCCCGGGCGCTGCTGCGCGCCGAACGTGCCCGTATCGACGAGCAGATCACCCAACTCCGCAGCGCGCGGGACCGGCTCGACGCGGTCATCGCCTTCAGCGAGAGCCCGGCCAGCGGATGCACCCACGTGGAATTCGCCGCCGCGCTGGCGGCGTAGCGGTTCGACGGCGCGGCGCACCTGGGCGCGCCGCCAACCGGTGTCGGTGGCCGTGCCCGTGCCCTGACCGTCCGGCGGCGCTCAGATCGGGGCCAGTTCCGGCACACCGAAGTGCTGGTCGAGCACCTGCATCGCGGCACCCGCGGCGATGGCGTCCGCGCCGAGACTGGACAGGGTCACCGTCGTGGTGAGCCAGTCCACGCGTCGCGCGTCGGCCCGTACGGCCTCGGTCACCGCCGTGAGATAGGTCTGCGGATGCCGGAGGAGGTCCGCGCCGGCCAGCACGACGTGGGCCAGGTCGAGGGTCTGGAGCAGGTTGACCACGCCCACGGCGACGACGCGGGCGGCGCGGGCGATGTCTCCGGCGTCGGCGGCGTGGTGGTGCACGATCTCCAGGCACCCGTGGCGGCCGCAGACACAGCGGGGTCCGTCCAGGTCGACGACCGTGTGGCCGAACTCGCCCGCGTTGGTGTGCGCGCCCCGGTGGGCGGTGCCGCCCAGCCAGAAGCCGCCACCGATACCTGACTCGATCATGATGAGGGCCGCGTCGCCGAACGTCGCGCCGTGCCGCCAGGCCTCGGCCGTAACCCCCGCGGTGACGTCCTTGTCGAGGTGGACGGGCAGGTCGAGGTGCTTCTCGGCGATCTCGCGCAGCGGTACGTCGTGCCAGTGCCGCAGACCGTGGGCACCCCGGACCAGGCCGTTGGCGTGGTCCAACGGGCCGATCATGCCGATGCCCACGCCGGTGAGTCGGCTCCGCACGTCGCCGCTGTCGGTCATCGCCACGACGCCCGACGCCAGGGCGTCGAGAAGCTGCTCGGGGGTGAAGTCGGCCGGCAGCGGACTGACCGTCGAGTGGCGCACGGCACCGGCCAGGTCGACCAGGACCAGCCGCAGTGTGCGCCGGGCCACGTGTGCGCCGATCGCGTACCGGCTGTCGGGAACGAGTTCGTAGACGACGGCAGGCTTGCCGATGCCCGCACGGCGCACACCGGCGGGGCGGATCAAGCCGTCGCCGGTCAGACGCGCGATGACCTTGGAGACCGCCTGCGGCGTCAGCCCGGTCGCCTCGACCACCGTCGACCGCTCGAACGTCCGCCCGGTACGCCCCAACGCCATGACCCGAGCCTGGTTGTAGCCGCGCAGGAACGTGACGTCGGCAGTGATGCGAGTCATCTCGCCACTCTATTACGCAACGCTGTTGCTAAATTTTCTCGGTGATCGGGATGAGCAGAGGACGACGCGTGGCGGCGCTTGTCGCGTTGGCACTCGGTGGTGTGGCGATTGGTCTGACCGAGTTCGTGGCGATGGGCCTGCTGCCCGACATCGCGCGCGGTCTGCTCCCGCAGGAGTACGCCCGGTCGTCGTCCGACGCGGTCGCCCGCGCCGGCTGGATGATCACCGCGTACGCGCTCGGCGTGGTCGTGGGCGCGCCTCTGATCGCCGCGCTGAGCGCGCGCCTGCCGCGCAAGAAGCTCGTGCTCGGACTGCTCGCGCTCTTCGCCGTCGGCACCCTCGCGTCCGCGATCGCCCCCACCTTCGACCTGGTGATGGTGGCCCGGTTCGCGGCGGCGTTGCCGCACGGCGCGTACTTCGGCGCGGCGGGCCTGCTCGCGGCCACCCTGATGGGCCCCGGCAACGAGGCTCGCGGCTTCGCCATCGTGCTCAGCGGTCTGACCGTGAGCAACGTGGTCGGCGTACCCCTCATCACGCGCCTCGGACAGGCGGCCGGCTGGCGCGTCGCGTACCTGGTCATCGCCGGTGTTTTCGTGCTCACCCTGCTGGCGGTCCTGGCGGTCGTCCCGGAGGTCGCCGCGGCGGTCGACGGCTCGCCGGCCGCCGAATTGCGGGCGCTGCGGACGTCGCAGGTCTGGTTGGTCGCCGCGACCGGCGCGATCGGCTTCGCCGGTTTCTTCGCTGTGGACACCTACATCGCGCCGGTCACCACCGACGTCGCCGGACTATCGGCCGCGACGGTGCCCTGGGCGTTGGTGGCGGTGGGTCTCGGCATGACCGTCGGCAACGCCCTGGGTGGCTGGTTGGCGGACCGGGACCTCCAGCGCAGCATGATCATCGGGTTCGTCGCGATGATCGTGAGCATCACGACGTTCAGCCTCGTCGCGTCGAGCCCGGTCGGCCTGTTCGTCGGCGCGTTCCTGGTCGGCGCGACGAGCCTCTACCTCGGGCCGGTCCTCCAGGCGCGCCTGATCACCGTCGCTCCCGGAGCGCAGCTGATGGGCGCGGCGCTCAACCAGTCGGCCATGAACATCGCGAACAGCCTGGGCGCGGCCCTGGGCAGCGTCGCCATCGCCGCCGGCCTCGGCTACCTCGCACCGGCCTGGGTCGGTGCTGTCCTGGCGATCGTCGGCCTGGCCCTGGGGGTGGTCAGCTTCGCCGTCGGGCGACGCGAGCGCGAGCGAACCCCGGCCGCTCTCGCGGGCTGAAGGGCCCGGCCGCTCTCGCGGGTTGAGGCGGCCGGGTCACCGATGCGGCACGAGGAGGCTCGGGTCAGAAGTCGTTGACGTTGACCGACACGCGATGGGCGCTCGACCTCCAGTTCGGCACGTTGATCACGTCGTGTCCGCCGCCGCGTTGCCCCACGGTGATCCGGACGAGGCCGAGGTGCGCCGGTGCCGCCGGGATGAACAGGTCCATGCCGGTGATGAAGGTCTGGCTGAAGAACTCCGGCAGGGGAGCGGTCAGGTCGCTCACGCCGTCGCTGCCGTCGTCGAACGCGAAGATCGCGATGGTCCGCTTGGCCCGTGGCGCGTTCGCCGCGTTCAGGACGTCAGTGCCGTTGATCCAGAGGTGGTCGCCGGCTTCGCCCTGGTCGCCCCACCATTCCTTCTGGCGTTGGATCGTCAGCGCCGTGTGCCGGTCGCTCGTGTCCACCAGCGCGCCGAGCCCTTCGCCGGGCACGCTCGTCGCGAGGCGTACGAACGAGTCCGAACGAAGGAACGGCTGGAAGTAGAAGTGGTGCGTCGGTGCGCCGGAGCGCACGATCGCGAACTCGTAGCGGGCGGTGGCGAGCACCGGGACGGGACCGAACGAGCCGTCGCCACCCACCGCCAAGCGGTGCGTGGGCCGGTGGGACAACCGACCGCCGGTCAGGGAGCTGACCGGGTAGACCTCGACAGTCGCGTCGGTGACGCCGGCGTTGCTCGGAAAGAGCACCGCGCGACCGGAGACCCGGGCGGTGCCGAAGAGCTGGGGCGTGATCCGTGTCGTGTGCGGCGCCCGACCCTGGAAGAACCGGAAGATCTCACCGAACGACTCCGGCGACGACACGGTCTGCGTGTGGGACTGGTCGGGGAGGTGCACGTTCGTCGCACCGACGACGGCGCGGGCCGGGTCGCCCTCACCCCAGATGGCGAGGGTGGGCACACCACCGGGCGGGGAGGCGGCGGGACGCCCGTCCAGGTTGACGTAGTGGGCGACGCGGGCGGCGCGTGCCGGTGAGCTGTTCAGATAGCCCTGCATGACGAAGGTGCCGAGGGAGTGCGCGAGCAGGTCGACCCGGTCCGCGCCGGTCGTCGCCAGCAGGCGGGTGATCCGTGCGTCGAGCCCCGCGTACACCTCAGGCAGGATCGTGGCGATGTTCGGTGAGTCGTACTCGTGGGCCTCGATGACCTCGATCGGGTAGCCGTTGCTGGCGAGACGCTTGGCCTGGGACTGGAACTGCGTCGCCGACCCGGCGCTGCCGTGCACGAAGATCACCGGGCGGTACGTCGGTGTGGTGGCGGCGTCGGCGGCCCGTGGGACGGGAGCGACGGACAGGCCGACCGCGAGAACGCCCCCGGCCAGTACGGAGAGCAGTCTCCGGCGAGACACGTGCATCGGTCCTCCACCCTTGGGCGACGAAGTATCTGCACTGATAGCGCAAGTATCGTGTCAGGGTGCGGCGCGTCGGTCTACACCTGAGGGTCGTCGATCAGTTGACCTCTTTCGCGAGCAGGTCGCCGAGAGAGGCGCGGACGGGATCGGGATTCGACCAACTCCAGTTGGGGTGCGCGCGGTTGGTGAGCAGCGCGAGGACGAGCTTCCGGGCCGGGTCGACCACTAGTGACGGGCCGGCGAAGCCGGTGTGGCCGAAGGTCCGGGCAGCGGCGAGCCGGCCCATGAGCCAGCTCTGGTTGAGCACGACCCCGAGTCCGTGGGCGGCGGTCCGGTTGGGCCGCTCCGGGTCGATCGCCGGTTTCCCGGAGTTCTGGTTGGTGAGCATCCGACGCACCGTCGTCGCGGCGAGGATCCTTCTGCCCTGGTGGGTGCCCCCGTTGAGGAGCATCTGCCCGATGACGGCCAGGTCGTTGGCGGTGGCGAAGATGCCGGCGTGACCGGCCACGCCGCCGAGGTGGTTGGCGACGTCGTCGTGGACGGTGCCCCGGAGCAGCCCTCGCGACGAGCGGGCGTCGGTGGCGACGAGACGGCCGGCCTTCGCGCTGCCCGACAGCCAGGTGTTCGGGTTGAAGCCGGTGTCGCGCAGGCCGAGCGGGCCGGTGAGGTTGCTCTTGAGCGCCTGGTCGAGCCGCTGGTCGGTGACCTTCTCGACGATCTTGCCGGCGACCATCAGCCCGACGCTGGAATAGCGGAACGTGGTGCCGGGCACGGCGCCGGAGACCAGCCCGGTGGTGAGCACGGCGTTCCAGCGGGCCGTGTTGTTGGCGAGCCCGGTGACCTTGGCGCCGACCGGGAGACCGCTGGTGTGGGTCAGCAGCATCTCGACGGTGATCCGCTCGGTGCCGGCGCCGCTGAAGCCGGGCAGGTAGTCACGCACCGGCGCGCCCAGCTCGACCCGCCCCTTGTCGACCTGTTGCAACAGCAGGATGGCCGTGTACACCTTCGTGACCGAGGCCAGGTCGAAGATCGAGTCCGGGCGCATCTCGACGCGCTGGCCCGCCGGCAGCAGTTTGGGCCCGGCACCGTAGCGCAACGCCTCCCCGACCGCGGTGTGCACAGCCGTCTTCCCGTCGACCAGGACGACGGCCACCGCGCCGGGAAAGCCCTTGTGCTGCACCGTCTGCGGCGTGGCGGGCAGGTGCCGCCGCAGTAGCGCCGTCACCTCCTGCGCATAGCGGGCCTGACCGGCGGGCGCGGCACCGCCGCTCGGGGAGGCGGTGGCGCTCGGCGTACCCGACGGCGGTGTGGTCTTCCCGGCCGAGCCGAAGCCCACCCGGTTGCCGGCGGCGTCGGTCGCGGTCACCGCGTCACCGGGCGCGGCCACACCGGAATCCCGCGCGCCGTTGTCGCCGCATCCGGTGACTGCGGAGGTCGCGGCGGCCAGACCGGCGACAAGGAGGGTACGACGCGCAACGGGCATGCCGGAGATCGTGACAGTCGACATCGTCGTACGCCAATCGGCCGTCCGAACGTCGGTCGTGTCCACCCCCTTCGTCCGACACGTGGTCATCTGGCGGACACAGACGGTTGCCCTTCAGGTGGTTGTGCGACGATCGGCGAGCGTCCCGTCGGACGACCGTCCACCGGTCCGCCCGCCCACCGAACGCCGGCGGCTCGGAGGGCACCACACCTCGTATCCCTTGGAGAGCACGATGTCCCTCTCCCCATCCCGGGTCTTCGCGGAGCTGAACGCGGTCCGACCCCCTGAGCAGACCTCGCCGACGATCGGTAGGGCCGTCGTGGTCGGCGGCAGCGTCGCCGGCCTGCTGGCCGCCCGGGTGCTGTCCGATCACGCCGACAGCGTCGTCATCATCGACCGGGACGACCCGCAGGTGGCCGGCGCGCGGCCCGGCGTACCCCAGGGAACACAGCTGCACGCGCTGCTGCCCGGCGGCTTTCTCCAGCTGGAGCGCCTGTTTCCCGGCTTCCGCGACGCGGCGCTGGCGCAGGGAGCGGTCGAGGCGCCGCCCGAGGCGCGGCTCAACTACCTCGACGGCCGCCCGAAGGTCGTCGTCCCCGACGACGCCGACAGCCTGGCCGGCAGCCGTCCGCTCCTGGAGGGGCTGATCCGCCAACAGGTGCTCCGGCTCCCCAACGTCAAGACGGTCACCGCACGCGCCACAGGTCTCGTGTTCGACGGCGACACGGTCAGCGGGGTCCGCTGCGAGGGCGCCGGGGTGACCGGCGTGGAGACCGGTGACTTCGTGGTGGACGCCATGGGTCGGTCGAGCAGACTCTCGGACTGGTTGGAGCAGGCCGGCTGGGAGCGGCCGGTGACGCGGCGGATGACAGTGCACCTGAACTACGCGACAGCCCTGTTCCGCCGCCCGGAGGTCACCCTGGCCACGACCGTGGTGATGGCGCTGCACACCCCGAAGAGGGGAGTGGACGTGGCCGGTGCCGCGTTCTTCGCCATCGAGGACGGTCGGTGGATGGCCATGATGGCCGGTTACGGCAACGACCGACCGGGCCGCACGCCGGAGGACTTCGTCCGCCGCCTGCGCGAGCAGTTCCCGCCGGAGTTCGGCGAGGTCGCCGACCAGGAGATGCTGGGCGACGTCCAGACCTACCACCACGCCGACAGCCGCCGACGGGACTTCCACGCGCTGAAGCGGTTCCCGGCCGGCCTGGTCAGCGTCGGCGACGCCGTCGCGTCGTTCAACCCGGTGTACGGGCAGGGGATGACGTCGGCGGCCCTGCACGCGGCCTGCCTGTCGGTGTACCTGCGGTCCGCGCCGGATCTGCGGACACCCGCGCGTCACTTCCTCGCGTTGCAGCAGGTGGTCGTCGACGCCGCCTGGTCGATCTCGACCTCCGCCGACCTGGCGTTGCCCCACGTCGACGGGCCCTACCCGCGCGGTTACCGGATCTCCAGTTGGGCGAGCCGGCAGATCATCGAGGCGACCGTCACTGACGTGGCGACAGCACGCCGGTTCAACGAGGTCGTCTCCATGCGTGAACATCCGCGCTCGCTGGCCCGGCCCGGCGTGCTGATCGGTGCGCTGCGCGCCAACAGACGGGCGCGTTGACGACCGACCCGGCGGCCCCGTGCGGGGCCGCCGGGTCCGCAGCGTCAGCGGGGAAGCTTGCGGAGGATGTCGACGACGAAACGGTGGTCGTCGAGCTGCGGCAGCCCGGAGACGCCGACCCAGCCCACCACGCCGGTGCCCCGCACGCGCAGCGGCACCGCGCCCCCGGCCGCCGCGTACCGTTCGGCCGGCAGACCGTACCGTTCGGCCAGCGTCACCTGCTTGTCGTGGCACAACCGGGCCATGTACAGCGACGAGTGCTCGAAGCGCGTCACCACGCGCCCCTTGCGACGCAACCACGCGTCGTTGTCCGCCGTCGAGCCCGGCAGACCACAGTGGAAGAGCTGGCGTCCCGCCCGCCACACCCCGATCGACACCGGCAGTCCCTGCTCCCGCGCGGCGGCGACGGCGAGCATCCCCAGCTCGTACGCGTCCGTCTCGGACAGGCCCGCGAGTTCCAGCTCGCTCTCCTCGTGCAGCAGCTCGTCCAGCGTCGGCCACGTGTCACGGTCGTCTGACATGTTCTTCTCCTCGTCGTCGCGGGCGGTCACTCGCTCTGTTGCGGCTGATCACCAGCTCTGTTGCGGGCGGTCACCAGGCGCAGGGCGCGTAGTCCTTCAGGAAACAGCCGTACAGGTCCTCGCCCTGCTCGCCACGGACGATCGGGTCGTACACCCGGGCGGCGCCGTCGACCAGGTCCAGCGGGGCGTGGAAGCCCTCGTCGGCCAGGCGCATCTTCGTCGGGTGCGGCCGCTCGTCGGTGATCCAGCCGGTGTCGACGCTGGTCATCAGGATGCCGTCGGTCAGCATCTCCTCGGCGCTGGTGCGGGTCAGCATGTTCAGCGCGGCCTTGGCCATGTTGGTGTGCGGGTGCCCCGGCCCCTTGTAGCCACGGCCGAACTGGCCCTCCATCGCCGACACGTTCACCACGTACTTGCGGCGGGCCGGCGCGGCGGCCATCGCCGGGCGTAGCCTGCTGACCAGCACGAACGGCGCGGTGACGTTGCACAGCTGCACTTCGAGCAGCTCGACCGGGTCGACCTCCTGCACCCGCTGGACCCAGCTGTTGACCGAGTCGAGATCCGGTACGAGACCCCCGGCGTCGATGGCCGTGGACGCCGCGATCCGCTCCGGCGAGGCGGAACCGCTGGTGAGCGCCAACGCGGTGAGCGCGTGCGGGGTGAGCCCGGCGGTGAGGGCGCCCGCCGGGGCGTCCTGCCCACCCGGCTTGGCAAAGGTGATCAACTCCGGCAGTGGGCCGTCCGGCAGGGCCGCGGCCTCCGCGGCGACCAGCTGCGCGTACGCCCCGGGGGAGCGGCGGACGGTCTGTGCCGCGTTGTTGATCAGGATGTCCAGGGGACCCTGACTGCTCACCGAGTCGGCGAGGGCGATCACCTGGGCCGGGTCACGCAGGTCGATCCCGACGATGCGCAGGCGGTGCAGCCAGTCGGCGCTGTCCGGCATCGCGGCGAACCGGCGTACCGCGTCGTGCGGGAACCGCGTGGTCACCGTCGTGTGGGCGCCGTCGCGCAGCAGCCGCAGCGCGATGTACATGCCGATCTTCGCTCGGCCGCCGGTGAGGAGCGCGCGCCGACCGGTCAGGTCGGTACGGGCGTCGCGGCGCTGCCGGTTGAGCGCCGCGCAGGACGGGCAGAGCTGGTGGTAGAAGGCGTCCACCTGGTGATAGCGCTGCTTGCAGACGTAGCAACCGCGCGGGTTGTGCAGGAAGCCCGCCGTCTCGCCCGCGACCGACGACGCGAGCGGGATGCCCTGGGTCTCGTCGTCGATCCTTCCGGGAGCGCCGGTGGCGGTGGCCTCCGTCACCGCTCGGTCGGCGGCGAGGATGGCGTCCCGCCGTTCCTCTCGTCGCCGTTGCTTGACCACCTTGTAGAGCCGGGCGGTGGCCCGCTGCACCCGCACCACGTCCGGGTGGTCCGACGGCAGCGCCTCCAACGCCTCGAAGACGCTGAGGCAGGTCTCCAGCCGTTCTCGGTCAATGCCTTCTTGACCGTTTTCGGTAATGTTGTCCACCGTCATGCGTCGTCGTCTCGTCCCGTATCCCGTGCCGGGTCACCCCGGCTCGCCCCAAGTCCGACCCGAAACTGTACGCACCGCGCGGCCACCGACGCACCTCACGGCTGCCCCGGCCCTCGGCCCGCCCGTGCGGCGGCGCGGCTGCCCCGGCCGGCGGCGCGGCTCGCGGCGGTCAGGCGGGGTCGGCGTGCCCGAGACGCCAGTAACCCATGAAGGCCACCGCCCGTCGGTCCAGCCCTCGCTCTGAGACCAGGTGCCGCCGCAGGGTGCGGATCACGCCCGCCTCCCCGGCCAACCACGCGTACAGGGGTGCCGCGGCCACCTCCTCGGGGACCTCCCACAGGATCTCGGTGTCCGTGTCCAGGTCGGCGACGGGTTGCCCGGTCCCGGACGGGCCAGGAAGCAGCAGTTCCTCCGCTGCGGCGGCGACCGCGGGCACCAGCCGGCTGCCGTGTGCGTCGAGGCCCCGAGGAAGCCAGCGGACCTCGATGCCCGGGGGTGTGACCAGCGGCAACACGTCGTCGGCGTCGGGCACCTCCAGCAGGACGGTGCCCCGGGTGTCGAGGGGGAGCCGCTCGCAGATGCCGGCGATCGCCGGCACGGCGGTTTCGTCCCCGGCCAGCAGCAGGCAGCTCCCGGTCGACGGCCGGAACTCGATACCGCCGTGGCTGCCGTCGTATCCCGTGTCCGGACCGACGAGGGCGATCTCGTCGCCGACGCTCGCGCGCCGTGCCCAGCGCGTCGCCGGACCACCATCGCCGTGCAGCACCAGGTCGACGTCGACCTCGGCCAGGTGGGGCCGGACCGCCCGCACCGTGTAGGTGCGGATCGGGTTGCGCAGGTGCTCCGGCAGGGCCCGCCAGGCCGCGTACCAGTCCGCGCCGCCGGTGAGGTTCACACCGTGTTGACCGGGCACCGGCAGCACCAGCTTGATCCGCTGGTCGTACCCGTTGTCCGCGAAGCGGTCGAGGTCGACGCCGGTGAAGGTCACCCGGACGAAGGACGGGCTGAGCCGGCGTAGCGCCGCGACGGTGACGGTGAACACGCGCCAGGGGGCGATGGGCAGGGTCTCGGTCATGGTGCCTCTCTCGGCTCGGCAGCTAGCGGGGGTTGTTCGTGACGGCGCGGGAGCGCCACAGCAGCCAGACGAAGTACGGGGTGCCGATCATGGCGGTGACCAGGCCGGCGGGGACCTGGGCCGGGGCGATGATCGTCCGGCCGAGGGTGTCGGCGATGCTGACGAGCGCGGCGCCGAGCAGGGCGGCCACCGGGAGCACCCGGGAGTGCCGCCCGCCCACCAGAGCTCGCGCGGCGTGCGGGGCGACCAGGCCGACGAAGCCGATGACGCCGACGGCCGAGACCGCTGTGGAGGTGAGCAGCGCCGCCGCCCCGAGCGCCACCAACCGGGTGCGTTCCAGGCGGACGCCGAGCACCCGGGGGGTGTCGTCGTCCAACGCCATCAGGTCGAGTTCGCGACGGGCGGCGACCACTGCCGGGGTGAGCACGAGCAGGGCGATCAGCACCGGCAGCACCTGGGTCGGCATCCGGCCGTAGGTGGAGCCGGAGAGCCAGGTCAACGCCTTCCCGGTGTTCCACGGGTCGAAGGCGACGACCAGGAAGGTGATCACTGCCATGCCGCCCTGCCAGGCGCCGAAGCCGATCAGCACCAGCCGGTCGGAGCTCAGCCCGCCGCGCCAGGCCAGGCCGTAGACCAGGGCGAACGCCGCCATCGCGCCGAGCCCGGCGACGCCGGAGACGGCCCACACGCCGGCCAACGGCACGAAGGTGAGCAGGGAGACCGCCCCGAGCCCGGCGCCGGCGGTGATGCCGAGGATGCCGGGTTCGGCCAGCGGGTTGCGGCAGACCGCCTGCACCGTGGTGCCGGCGACCGCGAGCGCCGCGCCGGCCAGGACCGCCGCGGCGACGCGCGGCCACCGCTGGTCCAGCACGAAGGTGTACGCGGGCCCGGTGCTGCCGTTGATCCAGTTGACGACATCCCCGAGCAGCACCCACGTGTCGCCGACGAGCATGCCGACCGTCACGGCGGAGATGGTCACGACGGCGGTGACGGCGACGACGCCGCGGTGGAAGGCGGCGGAGCGGACGGCCGCGTGCCCGCCGGGCGGCCGGCGGGTGGGGCCCGCGTCACGGTGGCGGCGGGCCAGCCAGATGAGGATCGCCGCGCCGAACAGGGTGGTGACCACGCCGGTCGGAATGTCGACGCCGGCCTGCCCGCCCATCGCGGCACGGAGCAGCACGTCGGAGCCGAGCACGATGATGACCCCGGCGATGCCGGACAACGGCAGCAGGACGCGGTGCCGGTGCACCCCCGGCACCACGGGGGCGAGCAGCCGGACGATCACCGGCGCGCACAGGCCGACGAAGCCGACCGGGCCGGTGAGGGTGACCGCCGCGGCGGAGAGCAGCACGGCCAGCACCATGACGGTGAGCCGGGTACGCCGTACGTCGAGACCGAGCACGGTGGCGGTGTCGTCGCCGAGGGCGAGGATGTCGAGGCGGTGTCCGAGCAGCACGAGCACGAGGGCTGCGCCGACGATCACCGGGGCGAGTTGGGTCAGCGCGGTCAGGTCGCTCTGCACCAGCGAGCCGTTGCCCCAGGCGAACAGACCGATGGTGGCCTGCTCGAAGAGGAGCAGCAGCAGGGTGGTCACCGACCCGAGCGCCAGCGCCGTCGCCGACCCGGCGAGGATCAGCCGGGTCGTGCCGGCCTGCCCACCGGAGGACATCGCCATCACCAGGCCGGCCGCGGCCAGCCCGCCGCAGAAGGCGAGGCCGCCGGAGGGCAGCGCCGGCAACGAGATGCCGAACGCGGCGACGGCGACGATCGCCAGGTGGGCGCCCGCGTTGACCGCGAGCGTGTCGGGGGAGGCGAGCGGGTTGCGGGCGATCGACTGCAACGCCGCGCCGGCGAACCCGAGCGCCACGCCGATGGCCAGCCCGACGAGCAGCCGAGGCAGCCGGGAGGCGACCAGGACGCGGGCCGCCTCGTCGTCGCCGCCGGTCACGAGCCGGAGCAGGTCGAGGGCCCCGACGTTCGAGGTGCCCTGGGTGAGGTGCACCGCGCCGACCACGAGCAGCAGCAGGAGCGCCGCGACGAAGACCCCGGCGACGCGGGGTACGGCCAGGCGCCCGCCCGGAGCCGACCGGGTGGCCGGCTCCGGACGTGGGGGTGCGTCCAGCACGCTCACACCGCGTACGTCTTGACGAGTTCGTCGATGTACTGCTTGCCGGAGAGCGGCCCACCGAAGGTCCAGATGCCGTTGGGCATCTTGTGCAGGTTGCCCTTCTGCACGAAGGGCAGCGACTTCCAGATGGCGTTGCCGGCGAGCCCGTCGGCGAACACGTCGTCGCCGTCGGAGGCGTTGTAGAAGAGGTGCACGTTCGGGTCCTTGAGCACGGTCATGCCCTCGACGTCGGTCTGGCCGAGACCCCACACCTCATCGGTCTTGCCGGTCCAGGCGTTGGTGAGGCCGAGCTGGATGCCGATCTGGGAGACGAGCGCGCCAGTGCCGAACATCCGAATGCTGACGGTGCTGCCCTCCTTCCAGCCGTCGGCGATGGCGAACGGCCGACCGGCAGCCCCGGCGTCGGCGATCTTCTTCTTGCCGTCGGCGATGGCCGTGTCGAAGTCGGCGAGCAGCTTCTCCGCCTGCGCGGTCCTGCCGACGGCCTTCGCGATCATGGTGAGGTCCGCGCGCATCCGGCCGAGGTTGTCGGTGGCGTCACTGCCCTTGGCGACCACGACGGGGACGAACTTCTCCAGCTGACTGACGATGGCGCCGCCCCGGTCGTCCTCCATGACGACGAGGTCGGGCTGGAGGGCGACGATCGAGTCGACGCTGGGTTCGCCACGAGCGCCGACGTCCTTGACGCTCGGGTCGAGCTTCGCGGAGGTGACCCAGGTGCCGTAGCCCTTCGGGTCGGCCACACCGACGGGCATGACGCCCAGGCTGACCAGCATCTCGACCTCGCCCCACTCGAGCCCGACGACCTTTGTCGCCGGGGCCTTGAGGGTGATCTCCTTGCCGCGGCTGTCGGTGATGGTGACCGGCCCGCCGGCCGCCGAGGCGGAGGTCTCGGGGGTGGCGGCCTTCTCGGTGGTGCCGCAGGCGCCGAGTGTCAGGGCGGCCACGACGGCGATGAGGGCTGTGAAACGGGTACGGGTCATGACGGTCTTTCTCTGCTGGGGATGAGGGTGTGTTTCAGACCAGGGCGCGGACCGCGTGCCGCCCGACGGGACGGGTGGTGACCAGTCCGCTGATCGGATCGGTGGTCACCTCGATGCGGATTCCGTAGGTCTCGGTGAGGGCTTCCTCGGTGAACACGGTGGCCGGGGTGCCGGTGGCGCGGACCCTGCCCTGGTGCAGCAGGACCACGTCGTCCGCCACGGCGGCGGCCTGGTTGAGGTCGTGCAGGACGACGCCGACGGCGACGCCGTGGTCGTCGGCGAGGTCCCGGACCAGGTCCAGGATCTCCACCTGGTAGCGCAGGTCGAGGAAGGTGGTGGGCTCGTCGAGGAGCAGCACCGGAGTGTCCTGGGCCAGGCAGGTGGCCAGCCACACCCGCTGCAACTCGCCGCCGGAGAGTTCGTCGACCGGACGCTCGGCCATCGCGGCGACGCCGGTGACGTCCATGGCGCGGGCGATGGCGGCGGGACCGTCCGGATCCTCGGTGCGCCAGCGCCCCCGGTAGGGGTGCCGGCCGTAACCGACGACATCGTGGACGGTGACCCCACTGGGCACCGGACGGCTCTGGGCGAGCAGGGTGACCCGCCGGGCGAACTCACGGGACGGGAGGCTGGCGGCCGCGACGCCGTCGGCGAGGTGGACCAGACCGGACTCGATCGGGTGTAGGCGGGCCAGGGCCCGCAGGAGGGTGGACTTGCCGCTGCCGTTGGGCCCGACGAGGGCGGTCACGGCGCCGGCGCGGAGGTTGATCATGGCGCCGTGCACTACCGGCACACCGTGGTAGCCCAGACGGAGGTCGACGCCGGCCAGGCTGCGCTCGCCGTTGGCCGACGCCAACTCGTTCTGCATGAGGTTAGGCTAACCTAACGAAATGCCGGCGTGTCAAGTCGGCCAACGGGTCAGGTCACCGGGGATGGACCGGCGGTCGTCGCGGGCTCGCGCGCGTGGGGGATGCTGGGTCCGTGCAGATCACCACCCTCGGTCCGTTGGCAGTCGACGGTCAGCCCGTTCGGGGTGAACGTCTCGCGGCGGTGGTCCGCGCGCTCGTCGACGCGCGGGGTCGGGCGGTCTCCACGAGCCTGCTCGTGGACGCCGTGTGGGACGGCGCCCCACCCGACGACGCGACGGGTGCCGTGCAGGCACTCGTGTCCCGAGTGCGCCGCCTCGGGCTGTCCGTGGTCGCGGTGCCCGGCGGATACCGGCTGCCCGCCGAGGAGGTCACCGTCGACGCGGTCGAGGCGCGGGCGCTCGTCGACCGGGCGCGGACCGCCTTCGACACCGGCGAGCTGTCGGCCGCCCGCAGCCTCGCCGACCAGGCGCGCGCCCTCTTCCCCGAGGTGCCCGAGCTGGTCAGCGCCGAGGACACCCGCCTGTTCGCCGATGTCGCCGCGCTTCGCGCGCAGGCGGCACTAGCCGGTGTGGGCTCGTTCGACGAGGCCGACCTGAGCCGGCTCGTCGCCCGTACGCCGCCGGACGAGCCCTCGGCCGCACTGCTCGTCCGGATCCTCGCCGCCCAGGGAAGGGAGGCGGAGGCGCTGGAGGTGGTCGAACGACTCCGGGCCGAGCTGGCCGACCGGTACGGCACCGACCCGTCTCCGGTGATCACACAGGTCCACCTGGCGCTGTTGCGCGGCGAGCTGACCACCCCGGCCGTCGTGGAGACACCCCGGCAACCGGCGCGGATCGCCCTGCCGACCGCCTGGCGGCGGCCGATGACCGCCATCGTCGGCCGGGAACGGGACGTCGAGGCCGTGGCGGAGGCACTCGCCGACGCGGCGGTGGTGACGATCGTGGCATCCGGCGGCGCGGGCAAGACCCGCCTCGCCGCCGAGGTGGCGCGGCGCACGGCGGCGGCCGGGCAGTCGGTACGCGTGATCGAACTCGCCGGCCTGCGCTCACCCGACGAGGTGCTGCCCACTGTGCTCGCGGCCCTCGGGGGTGCGGACACCTCGTCGACAGGTGGCAATCTCGGCCTGGAACGGCGGGTGCTCAGCCCCGAGGAACGCCTTCGCGCCGTCGCGCCCGACCTCGACGGGTTGCTGGTGCTGGACAACTGCGAGCACGTCCTCGACGCGGTGGCCACCGTCGTGGCGGACCTGGTCGCTGTGGCGTCCCCAGAGGCCGCGGTACTCGCCACGAGCCGGGCCCCGCTGGGCCTGGCCGGCGAACTGGTGCACCGGCTGACCGTGCTGCCCGACGCCGACGCGCTCGCCGTCCTCGAATCGCGGGCCCGGGCCGGCGGCGCGGTGCCCACCTGGGACACCGCCCGGGCGCTGGCCCTCTGCCACCGGCTCGACAACCTGCCCCTGGCCCTCGAGTTGGCCGCGGCACGACTGCGACACATGCCGATCGACGACGTGCTCGCCGGGCTGACCGATCGGTTCGCGCTGCTCGACGACGCCCTGCGCGGCCTGCCGGAGCGCCACGCGAGCCTGTGGGCGCTCGTCGACTGGAGCAGGGAACTCCTCACTGAGGACGACCGCGACCTTCTGCAACGGGTCGCGGTCATCCCCGCGCCCTTCACCGCGGACCTCGCCGCCGCCGTCGCGCAGACCCCGGACGTCCGTCGCGGCCTGGCGACACTCGTCGAACAGTCCCTGTTGACCCTGGTCGAGGGCGACGGCCCGCCGCGTTACCGAATGCTCGAAACGGTCCGTGAGTACGGCGAAGCCCGGCTCGACGCGGTCGGTGCCCGGGCGGCGGCCATGACCGGGCTGGTCGCGTGGGCCCGGGAGCGGGCCGTCGCGCTCGCCGGCCGCTTCGTCGGCCCCGGCCAGGTCGAGGCGCTGCGCAGCTGCGCCGCCGAGCAGGACAACCTGCTCGCCGCCCTGCGCTGGGCGCTCGCCGAGGACGACGAGCCGGCCACTGTCGACGTCGCGACGGCGCTGTTCCACCTCTGGACGGTGCGCGGCCTTCACCTGGAGGTCCTCGGGTGGGCGCGCGGGATGATGGGTGTCTCCGACCCGGTCCGGCGACGCCACTCGGCGATCCTGCACGGTCGTGGTGCCGGGCGACCACTACCCGACGCCGACCGGCTCGCCTGGCTGTGCCTGCTGACCGGGGTGAACTCCGGCATCAGCGGTGAACTCCGGCTCGCGGTGCTCGCCCGGCGGGCACTGCGCACGCTCCTCGCCGAGCGACCCGACGAGGTCTCGTCCCGGTTGACAGCGCTCGCGTCGGCGCTGCCCGAGTTCGACGCCTCCGACGTGGATCGCAGCATGAAGGCCGCTGACGAACTGGTCGCGCACCCCGACCCGCACGTGCAGGCACTCGGCCTGTTCGCCCGCGCCGCGGCTCGGGAGAACGGCGGCATGCCCGAGGCGTCGGTCACCGATGCCGAGCAGGCCTACCACCGCTTCGCGATCGCCGGTGACCACTGGGGCATGGCGATGGCGGCGGGTGCCGTCGGGCAGTTCCTCAATCCCACCGGGGACACCGGGTCGGCCGAGTGGCTGGCGCGCAGCGTCCACCACATGGAGATGATCGGTGCCGCCCAGGACGCCCGGTCGATCCGGGTGCGTCTGGACGTGCAGCTCGCCCTGACCGGTGACGGCGAGGCCGAACGACGCCTGGCGGAGATGGCCGCCCCGGGTGACGGCGAGGCGGTGGACGCCGCCGTCGCCTGCCTCGGGTTGGCCCACCTGGCCTGGCAGCGTCAGCAGTACGACGAGGCCCGCGCGTGCGGCGCCCGGGTCACCCGGATCCTGCGCGGCTGGACGAGCCCACAGCCACAGCCGCAAGCCATGCTGCGCGTCGCCGTGGCCGTCCTCGACCTGCGGGTGGCGCAGGCGCGGCCGATGCCGGGGGAGAACCCCGACGCGCACGCGGTCACCCTGTTGACCCTCGCCCGGGAAGACGCGCTCTCCTCGAAGGACCTGCCCATCATCGGCGCGTGGGCGCAGGGCGGCGCCGAACTCGCGGCGTACCGCGGTGACGACGAGACCGCGCGGGAGCTGTTCACGCTCGCCACGCGGGTCGGCACCCACGTCGGGATGTTCTTCCCGCCCGGGCAGGCCGAACGACTCGACGCCGCCCTCGCTGACGAGGAGCGGCGCGAGTCGTTGCTGGTCGCGTGGCGCGGCCGACCGGTCGCCGCCGCGGCCGCCCGGATCCGCGAGCTGATGAGCGACCTGCTCGCCTAGGGCCTAGATCTTCTTCCGGTATGCGCGCAGCGCCAGTGGCATGAACAGCACCACGAAGCCGGCGCACCAGGCGAGTGTCCACCACACGTGCGAGCCGAGCGGGGTGCCGAGGAACAGACCCCGGACCGACGCCACCAGGTGGGTCATCGGGTTGACGTCCACGAACGCCCGCATCCAGCCGGGCAGGGTGTCGGCGCCGACGAAGACGTTGGACGCGAAGCTCAGCGGCATGATCAGCGCGAACATGACGCCCTGCACGGCACCCGCCGTGCGCACCTTCATCGACACGAGCACCGGCAGCCAGCTCAGGCAGAGCGCGAACAGCACCGCGAGCAGACACCCGGCGATGGCCCGGAACAGGTCGGTCTCGATCCGGAAACCCATCACGTAGCCGATCGCGAGGGTCGACACCGTGACGATCACGTACCGGACGACGTCGCCGAGGACCGCGCCGACAAGTGGTGCGGAGCGGGGGATCGGCAACGACCGGAACCTGTCGAAGATGCCCTTGGAGATGTCGGTGTTGAGGTTGACGCCGATCGCGATGGCACCTGTCGCGATGGTCTGCGCCAGGATGCCGGGCAGCAGGAACTGCAGGTAGTCGTGGGTCGATCCGGCGACCGCGCCGCCGAAGACGTACACGAAGATGACGAGGAACAGCACCGGCTGCAACGTGACGTCGATGAGCGCCTCGGGCGTACGCCAGGTCTTGATGAGGCTGCGCTTGGCCAGCGCCAACGAGTGCCGGACCAGTCGGAACGGTCGCGGGTGCGCGGTGATCGTCGACAGTGCCTTGTTCCGGGTGGGTGGTGCGTCGGTCAGAGTGCTCATGCCGCGACCTCCGTGGGGCGGGTGGTGTCGTCGTCGGACGCCGTACGCCCGGTGAGGGTGAAGAACACCTCGTCGAGGCTCGGCAGGTGCAGGGACAGTTCGGTGACCGCGATGCCGGCCGTGGCGAGGCGCGCGACGCTCTCGGTCAGGGCCGCGTCGTCGGTGACCGGCACCGCGAGGACGCCCTTGCGGATCTCGTCGGCCGGCGCGCCGGAGCCGACCTGGGTCAGGATCTCCGCCGTCCGGGGCAGGTGCGCCGGGTCGGACGGCCGGACCTCCAGGGTCTGCCCGCCGACCACCCGCTTGAGCCCTTCGGGTGTGTCGTGCGCGATCACCCGGCCGTGGTCGATCACCGTGATCGCGTCGGCGAGCGCGTCGGCCTCCTCCAGGTACTGCGTGGTGAGCAGCACCGTTGAGCCGTTGCCCACCAGCGAGCGGACCACGTCCCACATGTCCTCGCGCTTGGCCGGGTCGAGCCCGGTCGTCGGCTCGTCCAGGAAGATCACGTCGGGGGAGCCGACGAGACTGGCGGCCAGGTCGAGCCGTCGCCGCATGCCGCCGGAGTAGGTCTTGGCCGGCCGGTTCGCGGCGTCGGTCAGGTCGAACCAGTCGAGCAGCTCGGCGGCCCGCCGCCGGGCGCCGGAACGCCCCAGCTCCAGCAGGGTGCCGAACAGCTCCAGGTTCTGTCGCCCGGTCAGGTCCTCGTCGACCGAGGCGTACTGGCCGGTCAGTCCGATGCTCTGCCGAACGCGCTCGGCGTCCCGTACCACGTCGAAACCGCCGATCCGGGCGGTCCCGCCGTCCGGGGTCAGCAGGGTGGAGAGGATGCGTACGGCGGTGGTCTTGCCGGCGCCGTTGGGGCCGAGCACCCCGAGCACCGTGCCCCGGGGAACCGCGAGGTCCACGCCCTGCAGCGCCCTCGTCTTCCCGAAGGTCTTGACGAGGCCCTCGGCCTCGATCACCAGGTCAGCTGTCATGCGTACAGCATGCGCGGGCCCGCTGACACCGCCCCGACACGCGACCGACACCGGCTGACACGGTCGCCGACTCGCCGCCTCTGGTCCCGGAGGCCGGTATCCAGCTTGATCCACTCGCGTTCCCCGAAATGGGGGTGTCCGAGCCGCCCGGATACCCCAACCTCCCCGATATCGAGTGGATCACGGCGGTGCCCCCTCAGCACCATCGAGTCACGTCATACTCCCGCTGACCGTTCTTCTGACGGACCCGAACGACGAGGAGGACGCGATGGGCCGCGTTCTGTTGAGCATGAGCGTGTCGTTGGACGGCTTCGCCGCCGGACCTGACGTCACCAGGGAACAACCGATGGGCGCCGGCGGCGAGCGGTTGCACGAGTGGCTGTTCCGGGCTGACGGGGACCGTGCCGTGGCGGCGGACGGGGTCACCCCGGTCGGCGTCGACGCCGCACAGGCGCGAGAGGTCCATGCGACGACGGGCGCCGTGGTCGTCGGCAAGCGGACGTTCGATGTTGGTGTGGACCTGTGGGAGGACACCCCGTTCCCGGTGCCGTGCTTCGTGGTGACCCATGAGCCGCGCGAACCGTTGACGATGAAGAGCGCCACCTTCACGTTCGTCACCGACGGCCTGCACAGCGCGCTGCGCCAGGCGCGTCACGCGGCGGGCGACCGCAACGTCCTCATCATGGGTGGGCCCACCACCGCACGACAGTTCGTCAAGGCCGGGCTGGTGGACGACATCCACCTCCAACTCGTACCGGTGTTCCTCGGCACCGGCACGCGCCCGTTCGACGATCTGGGCACCGACCACATCGAACTCGTGCGCACCGCGGTGATCGAGTCACCGCACGTCACGCACCTGCGCTTCAACGTCCCGAAGTGACCACCTGACCTTCCCCTGCCCGCGCGCGGACCGGTCGGTCAGGTCGTGCGGGTCCGTGCAGTCTGGTCACGGTGGCGACACACCGTTAGAGACGTGGGAGAAGGAATCGGCCCCACCCCCATGTAAGGGGTGGGGCCGATGACTGTCCGGTGTCAGTACCGCTGCGACCGGTTCCCGGCCACCCGGTACGCCTTCAACCGGTCGCGCGCCCACCGCAGCTCGGTGCACCCGTCCGGCCGACAGCGCCGACACGCGCTGCCGGCCTGGTGCTCCGCGATGGTCTGCCGGGCCACCATCGGCACCCACACCGACCGGGGCAACTCCCGCTCGATCACCTGCGGTGCTCCCGGAGCGTGCCCCGCGCCCACGTCAACATCTCGCGCCGGTCGCCCTGGCACTGCCCGCAGCCACCGGTGGCCCGGTGCTCACTCGGTGGCTCGTGATGCTGGGCAATCACCCGTTGCGCCGTCCAGATGACCAGCGCTGGCGTCACGGGTCCGTCGTCCATGGCCACGGCTCCACCTCCCAGAAACGGGCAGATCCGGGCACCGATCCCTGATCAGGAACCCGGACCGCTCACCGAAAGGCCCTGGCTGGTTGCCGTCCGTACGAGCCCTCTAGGGAACCGTGCCCTGTCGCACCCGACAGTGTCAAGTCTGACAGCTATCACATGTGACACTGTCGGGTCCGCATAGCGTCCGGTCCATGGTCCGCAGGCTGTACGGCAGCGCCGAGCTACAGGAACGCCTCCAGGTGTCCCGCGCCCGCGTCGTGCAGATCACCAGCCGGCCAGACTTCCCGGAGCCGTTCGATCGCCTGGCCGGGGGAGCGGTGTGGTTGGTGGAAGACGTGGAAGCGTGGATCACCGAGCACCGGCCACACCAAGCACGAGACGCGGACCCGGACGCACGCTGAAACGGCCCGGAGTTAGTGGGTCCGGGCCGCTCGTCTTGGTGCCGTTAGCGCTTGGCAATCCTCTCCAGGGCTTCCGAGACGTACCGCGCGTGCGCTCCGACCCCGATGTGGTCCTGATCCTTTAGTGCGCCTTCTACACCGCTAAGGGCCTCGCGGAGATCGCTTAACTCCTGCGCCTCGGCCAAAGTCGCGTACGCAGCGCCGTACCTGCGGAGGTCGCTGACCCGCGCCCGTTCCTCGCCTTCCCGGTTGTCGTGCGGGCAGTGCTGCGCGTTGGCCTCCACCGCGTCGGGGCCGCTGAAACCGACCGGCCCGTGCCCGTAGAGCACCGTGGCGCCCTGCGACCCGATCCGGTGCGCTCGCGGCTCGGAGGTCTGGAGACCGGCGAAGTGGTCGCCGGACGGCTGCCGACCGCAGGTGCAACCCGGTGCCCGGCGCGCTCGGCGTAGACCATCATCGCGGTGAGGATGTCGTCTGCCCCTGCGGCGTGGTCATGGCCCACACGCCACGGTCGGGGGCGTATCTCACGCGCGTGTCGGTCGGGTAGATGCTCACTGGTCGTCCCCGTTCGTCGGGAGCAGCGATCCGCCGCCCATCATGGCCACGCGGAACCGGTGCTGAATCTCGGCGATCTCGGCCGGTTGCCATGCCTGCCTCGTGGCCAGCGCGGCGCGGTTGGCGTCCAGCTTGCGGCGGGTGGATTCCTCCCACCGGGCTGCCTCTGCCGCCCGTCGCGCCTGGCTGGCCTGCCACTCCTCCTCGGGCGTCACTGGTCGTCTCCGTTCAGGTAGACCACCGCCGCAGCGGCCAGGGAGGCCACGCAGTCCGAGCAGTAGCCATGTCGGCGCGACGGCTGGGGGAGCGGCAGCGGGCCAGGTGTGCCGGAGTCCCGAGCAAGCCGGTCGGTGGCGATCTGCTCCGCGAGGACGGCGGGCTGCTCGGCCAGCAGTGGCCGGCGGTGGATGCGGCACCGACCGAGTGCGGCACCGGTCACGTCCGGCCGGGCGAGCGGGCTCACGCGATCACGCCTTGCTCGTGCTGGATCACCAGCGCGGCGGGGACGTCCAGGCCGAGTAGCCTGCGCCGGAGCTGGGGCTGGTCCGCAAGTGGCCCGGCATGTACATCACGTTGGCCGGATCGTGGGCGCAGCCGAAGCGCGGGCGCGGGTGGGGTCGCCGAGAAGATCGACTACTGCTGCGGTTTCTAGCATCGGTTCCGGGGAGGTTTTTCCGGGGACTTCGACATGTTCGCTGAGGTGATACAGACCGCCTGACATACCCGGGCGGTGAGGGGGCGGACACGGTTCGCGGACCGCCTCGGGAGGTGCGCTGCCTGCGCTACGCGCCCGAGGTGGAACACAAGGACACCGCACTGCTGCGCAAGAAACGTTCGTGTACCGCGTTCGTTCTGATGGTGGGAGACGGGCGGCGAAACCACCGATCCATCAGACAGCGTCCACATGCTTATCCACAGCGGCGCTCCGGAAGCTGTCGCACTGATGTGCATTTGCCCTTTGGCTGCGCCGCGTTGGCGCGTGCGGGGCGGGACGGTAGCGGGGGGAGGTGCCATTACAGTCCAACCGAGCGCGGGAGAGAGGGCCGCCGAACGCTCGGTGGTGGGTTCGCTGTCCGGTCCGCTAGCTACATTGCTCCAACGGAAGTAGCCAGCCTGGTCCGCCAGGTCAAGGCGGCGGACTCCCGGGGACTGGCATCCCCGGGGCCGCCTTGAACGGTCACGTCCGCTCATGTCCGAGGCAAGGACCATCTCTGAGGGAGAACGAGACCAAGTGACCACGGTAACGAGAGGTACCGGGCCGCACCAGCCCGGGGGAGCTGGCAGCACGGAGAACGCCCTGATCGCAGGGTTGCTGCTGGTGACAGCGCTGTCCATCGGGGCGTTGCTCTGCATCGTCTTGAGTAGCGCGGAGGAGAAGGGCAACGTCGCCCCGGTGGCGATTCCCGCCATCAGCGGCATTGCCCTGGCCGCGATCGGGGCGATTGCGGTGGTGCTGCGCAAGCGGCCTCCCCGGGGCCGGCGGTAGCGCGACGAGTCCGGGCGCGAGCGCCGCTTGCGCCCGGACTCCGCAAGTTCATCGCCTAGGGCTGCACCTTCCGGTTGAACTGTTCACCGGCACGGGTGGACAGCCGGAGAGCCTTGGACGCGGACAGCGACGGACACGCGGACAGGTTGGACAACCCGGGGGACGTGGCCGTGTCCGAGCGCTGGACAACCTCCTGACAGCGGACACGCGGACAGCGCGGACACGCGGGCTGTCCGGACCTGGGGCGGCGACCTAGGTCAGTGGACCCATCGGCGTTGAACAGGGAGAACGTCTGGCCCGGACCTAGGTCCGGGCCAGACGTATCGGTGGTGTCGGCCAGGCGGACAACCAGCAACCCGACAGCGCGGACATCGGAGCGCTCCCGAACGTGGCCAGCCGTGTGGATAACACCGGTTGTCCGGGCCGTCCGTTGTCCGTGGCTGTCCTACCTGTCCCCCCGTCCGGACAGGACGGACACTCGCTCGCGCCGGTAGCGCAGCGCGGCGGACATCGGGCCGCGAGCGACCCACGAGCCGGACAGCTCCAGGCGGCAGTACGCCTGCGCTGGAGTGGCCGTCACCGGCACCTCGCAGAGGTCTAGCTCCGCCACGATCTCAGCCCGGGTCGCTGGCATTCGCCATTCCGCGGCCGACCCCGGCGGAGCCTCGCGCCACTCGCTCATCGGGTCACATCTACGTGCCGCCGGTACGCGGCGGAGAACCGGCCGCGCTGCGGTGTCATCCACGCCCGGCGGAACGGGTCGGCCGAGATGCGGATGTCGGAGTACTCGTTACCGTTCGGGCAGTGCGACAGCCGCTCAGTCACGTCACCCGGCGCGTGGAGCGGCCGGTCGATGGTGCCGGCCCCGTGCCAGTGGAACGCGCGGCACGGCTCGCAGGGGACGACCAGGGAGATGGCGCCGTGGCGCGGGTGAGGGAACAGGTAGCCGATGGTCGTGGTGGTCATGGTCGTCTCCTCCGTTCGTGGGTGGGACGTAGTAGGAGTGGGCCAGCGGTAGCGGGGGTGTTCACCCGGCTTCTTCGACCAGTCGGCCGGGGGTGGCCCGGGTGTTCACACGTATGGGCCAGGGGTGGCCGAGGTGTGCAGAGACCGGGTGCCCCACGTGCCTCAAACCGTCCCAGGCCAGCCACCCGAGCCCGGCTGTCCAGCAGAACGAACCGTCGAGCACGTCCCCGGCGACGATGTCCGCCATCTGCGCGTCGGTGAAGGGGTCGAGCGTGGCGGCTGGAGCGACCGGCCCCTGTCCGCCCGCCCTGACGACCTGATTGTCCTGGCCGGCCAGGAGACCATCCCACGCTGAACCACACCGACAGCCCGGTCCTCCCTGCGGGGCGGTCTGACCGACCGCGGCATGTTGCCCGATTCCAGATCCGGTGCGACGGTCGTGGGGCACGTCGGCTGTCTTGACCACCGATTTACTGCTTTACTGTGGCCCTAGGAAAGCAGTAAGGAGCTGCCGTGTTCGTCTTCCGGCTCGACACCCACTCCGGCGTGCCGCCGTACCTGCAACTCGTCCAGCAGGTCCGCCAGGCGGTGCTGCTGGGCTTTCTCCAACCCGGTGACCGCCTCCCACTCATCCGCGAGGTGGTCGAGGACCTGGCGATCAATCCGAACACCGTCGCCAAGGCGTACCGGCAGATGGAGCAGGAGAACCTGGTCACCGGCCGGCCCGGCCAGGGCACGTTCGTCAACGAACAGCAGTCGGCCGCGATGTCGGCATCGACGTACACGTCGCTGCGGCGCGGCCTGGCGACCTGGCTGCGCCGCGCCTACGCGGCCGGCCTCGACGAGCACGCGGTCGACGCGCTCTTCACGTCCGTCCACCAGCAGACCAGGAATGAGGACGTGGCGTGACAACGACCGATTTCGCGCTGCGCACCGACGGTGTGGGCAAGCGGTACCGGAAGGGCTGGGCGCTGCGCGACTGCACCCTGACCCTGCCGACGGGCGGCGTGATCGCCCTGGTCGGGCCGAACGGCGCGGGCAAGACCACACTGCTGCGCCTGGTCGTCGGGTTGCTGGCGCCGAGCACCGGCACGGTGGAGGTCCTCGGCCACGACGTCACCGCCAGCACCCCGCAGACCCTGTCCCGGATCGGGTTCCTGGCCCAGGACCACCCGCTCTACAAGCGCTTCACCGTCGCCGAGATGCTCCGCTTCGGCCGGGCCTGCAACCTGCGGTTCGACCAGGGGCTCGCCGAGCGCCGGCTGGCGAAGCTGGGGATCCCGCTCGACCGCAGGGCCGGCACGCTCTCCGGCGGGCAGCAGGCCCAGGTCGCGTTGGCGCTGGCCCTGGCGAAGCGACCGGACCTGCTTGTCCTCGACGAGCCGGTGGCCAGCCTCGACCCACTGGCCCGGCACGAGTTCCTTCAGGTCCTCATGGGCGCGGTGGCCGAAGACGGGGTGACCGTCCTCTTCTCCTCCCACGTCGTGCACGAGCTGGAGCGCGTCTGCGACCACCTGATCGTGCTCAACCGCGGCCGGGTCACGCTCACCGGTGACATCGACACCCTCCTCGCCGAGCACCGGCTGCTCGTCGGCCCGCGCACGACCACCGACCTCGACCGGGCCGCCGCCGTCGTGGAGGCCGTCCACAGCGACCGACACTCGACAGTGCTGGTACGCGACGGCGGGCTCCCGGCCGCGCCCGGTTGGCAGGCCCAGCCGGTCGCGCTGGAGGACCTGGTGCTGGCGTACCTGCGCCGGCCGTCCGAGGCGAGCGCCGCCGTCACGTCGGAGGTGGCGTTGTGACGTGGTTGATCTGGCGTCAGCACCGGACCGAGGTCTGCGTCCTGGGTCTGCTTGTCGGCCTGTTCGGCATCGCCCTGCTCGTGCTCGGGACACAGGCCCACGACCTGTTCCCCGGCGGTCCCGCCCGGTGTGCGGGAGCGGCCGGCATCACCGAGGACTGCGTGGCCTCCTTCCGCCGGCTCGACGAGGAGTACGGGAACGTCGAGAATCTCCTGGCGGCCTTCTATCTGGTCCCCGTCGTCATCGGCGCGTTCCTCGGTGCGCCGCTGCTCGCCCGCGAACTGGAGGACGGCACCTGGCAGCTCGCCTGGACGCAGGCGGTGCCGCGGATGCGCTGGCTGGCGGCCAAACTCGCGGCGCTGGCCGGCGTCACCGTCGCGCTCACCGCGATGTTCACCGCGGTGCTCACCTGGTTCCGTCAGCCATTCGACGTGTGGGAAGGGCGGTTCCAGTACGACGCCTTCGACCTGGAGGGACTTGTTCCGGTGGCGTACGCGCTGTTCGCCTTCGGCGTCGCCACCGCCGCCGGGGCGATCCTGCGGCGCAGCCTGCCCGCGTTCGGCGTCGCGTTCGGGGCGTTCCTCGCCGCCCGGATGTCGGTGGCGCTGCTGGCCCGTCCCGCGTACGCCACGCCGCTCACCGTCATGGAGCCGGTCCCCGTCGGCGGTTCGACGGACCAGGCGGGGCACCGGCCCGTGTCCGGCGTCGCTGACTGGGTGATCGAACACGGCTACGCGGACGCCACCGGGCGCAGGCTGAGCTCGACCGAATACTACGAGCTGGAGGACGCCGCCAACCGGGCCGGCACCAACCTCAACCAGTTCCTGCACGCGCGGGGCGTCCAGCAGTTCGGGGTCTACCACCCGGCCGACCGGTTCTGGACGTTCCAGCTCATCGAGGCGACCCTGTTCGTCGCCGTCGCGGCGGTCCTGATCGGAGTGGTCATCTGGCGGGTACGACGCCGCATGATCTAGCCCTGACAGACGCCGGCCGGGAACGGCTCGCGCACAGACCGGCCGGGCTCCTGGTCAGGAACCCGGCCGGTGCGGTCGACGCCTCCGTAGAGCTGTCCGGCTCAGCGGGGGGCGTGCTGCGGCGGGAGCTACGGACGGCGCGACCGCTCTCCACGCGGTGGTCTACCTGTTCACTCCGGCAGACGGCCCCGCGTGGAGACGAAGTGGTACGACATGACGGCGAACCCGGGGTCCCGGACCAGCCGCCGGAAGGCGTTCAGTTGGTTCGGCGACAACCCGGCCGCGAGCAGGTCCGGCTCCAACTGGCGGGAGTTCGTCTCGTAGAGCGACGTTCCGGTCGAACCGCCGGCCCAGCTCTGCGAGTGGGTGATGGTGTCCAGCTCGGTCAGGCCGGCGAGGGCCATCTCGGTGTGCACGTCCTGCGCCCAGCCCAGGTCGGCGCCGTGGTCCTCCAGGACTCCCATCATGGCGTCCATCACCTGCCCGAAGAGCTTCGCGGCGTCGTCACTCGGCGCGGTCAGCACCCGTGGCGTCGCGGTGCAGTCGAACTCCTCGACCACCAGCCACCCACCGGGAGCCAACGCGCCGGTCAGCGTACGCAGGACCCGCCGTCGATCGGGGAGGTGTAGCAACAGCAGCCGGGCGTGGATCAGGTCGTACGCGTCCCCCGGTGGCGGTTCGGTCCGGACGTCGTGTCGGCGTACGTGCAGGTTGCCCTCGGCCACCAGGTGCGTGGGGTCGATGTCGGTGGCGACTACGGACCCGTCGTCGCCGACGGCGCGGGCGATGCGCCGGGCCATCGAACCGCCACCCGCCCCGACCTCCCAGCAGGTAGCACCCTGTCGCAGCACCGGGCGGGCGAGTCGGCGCGTCGTGATCGGGTCCAGGAAGGATTCCAGGGCGTGCATCTGGGGAACAGCTTCCGGTTGGCCGTTGTCGAAGGTGTACGTGCCATCGCTCGTAGCGGTTGCCATCGGTGTCTACCTCTCCGAGGGGTCGGGTGACGTGGGGGTGTCGGCCCAGAGCCGAGGGGCCGACCGGTTCGGTGGCGGCGGCATGGGGGCGGCGGCGACGCTCAACATCGCCGCCAGCGGGGTGGGGTCGACGCGGGCCTCGACCGTCGGTCGGTCGTAGACCACCCGGCCGTACTCCAGCACCGCCACCCGGTCCGCGATCTCCATCGCGTGTTGGAGTTGCTGTTCCACGAGCAGCACGGTCAAGCCGTCGGCGGCGAGGCCGTTGACGAGTTCGCGAACCCGCGCCGCCAGGTCGGGCGACAGGCCCTCACACGGCTCGTCGAGGAGCAGCACCCGTGGTTGGCCGAGCAGCGCCCGGGCGATGGCGAGCATCTGCTGCTCACCGCCGGACAGTTCGCAGCCGCGGTGTCGCAGCCGGGCCGCCAACCTCGGCAGCAGGTCGAGGGTCCGGGCCACCGTCCAGCCCTCACCGCCGGCGGCGGGGGCCCGCCACGGCGCGGCCGCCAGGTGCAGGTGCTCGGCCACCGTCAACCGGGAGAAGACCCGTCGGCCCTGCGGGACGAGACCGACGCCGGACTGGGCGATGCGGTGCGGCTGCCGGCCGGCGAGGTGCACCCCGCCGATCTCGATGCGACCGCTGGAGGCGCGCACCAGCCCGGCGATCGTGTGCACGAGCGTGCTCTTGCCCGCGCCGTTGCGGCCCACCACGGCCTGGATGCTGCCGGGGCGTACCCGCAGGCTGACCTCGTGCAGCACGGTCCCTCCGGCGTAGCCGGCGCACAGGCGATCCACTGACAGCATCAGGCCACCCCGTCGGCGTAGGCCTGCCGCACCAGCGGCGAGGTTCGGATCTCGTCCGGCGTGCCGGCGGCCAGGGTTCGACCGTCGCGCAGCACGGTGACCGTGTCGGAGAGGGCGTACACCAGGTCCAGTCGATGTTCGACCAGGAGCAGGGCGACCGCCCTGGGCAGCGTCCGCAGCACCTCGGCCAGGCGGCCGACCTCGATGGCGGACAGTCCGGCGGCCGGTTCGTCGAGGAGTAGCAGGCGGGGGCGACCGGCAAGGGCCATCGCGATCTCCAACTGACGTCGTTGCCCGTGTGCGAGGTGTCCGGCGGGCACCGCCGCGACGTCGACGAGGCCCATCTGGTCCAACAGCGTGCCCGCCCTGTGGTACGCGATGCGGCGACGTCCGCCGGGCCACCATCTGCGCCGTGGAATGACCCGCGGCAACGCCGCGACCACGATGTTCTCCGTCGCGGTCAACGTCGGGAAGACCGCGGGCCGTTGGTGGATGCGGTTGATGCCCCGTCGGGCGCGGGCCGCCGGTCCCCACCGGCCGACGTCGCGCCCGTCGAAGCTCACCGTGCCGCGCTGCGGTCTCGTGGACCCGCCGATCACGTTGAGCAGCGTCGTCTTGCCGGCGCCGTTCGGGCCGATCAACGCGTGTCGCTGGCCGTCGTGGACGCACAGGTCCACGTTGTCGAGCGCGGCGAGCGAGCCGTACCGCACGGTGACACCCTGGGCGTCGAGCAGGCCGCTCATCGGCGCAGCTCCGGGACAGCGGCCTGCTCGGGAGCGGCTGGCCGGTGTGACGGGGCCTCCGGCGGGCGTAGCCGGTTCCGGGCCCGGTTCACGCCGGTGGGCAGCAGGTAGACCGTGGCCACGAACAGCAGGCCCAGCACCAGTGGCGCATGCCCCGGCAGCAGACCGAACAACCAGTCCCGGGCGGCGATGACCAGCGCCGCGCCGACCAGAGCGCCCCCCACCGAGGCGGTGCCACCGATGACGACACCGAGGAGCAGCAGCGCGGACGTGTCGAAGCCGAAGTCTGCGGGGGAGATGTACTGCTGGGCGACGACCAGGAGCGAGCCGGCGGCACCGGCGATCGCCCCGGCGGCGATGTGCGCGCTGGACAGGTACAGGGGCACCCGGTGCCCGCTGGCCCGCAGTCGCGCCTCGTCGTCGCGGCCCGCCCGCAGCAGCAGCCCGGCCCGGGTACGCAGCAGCAACAGCACCGCGCCGACCAGTGTGGCAGTGACGACCAGGGCGTACAGGTAGCGGGACTGGTCGTTGGCGAGGGTCGGGAGCCCCCAGAAGGGACGGACCGCGGCGATGCCGGCCAACCCGTCCGTGCCACCGGTCACCGACCGCCACCGGCCGAGGACGACGACGGCGAGTTCGCCGATCGCCAGCGTGATCATCAGGACGACCACTCCTCGGGCGTGCACGACCAGCGGCACGGTGAGCGCGGCCAGCACCGCCCCGGCGCCCGCCGCGACGGCGAGCTGCACGACGCCGACGTCGGATACCCGGCTGCCGACCACGGCGCACGCGTAGGCACCTGCGGCGTACGGCGCGGTCTGGCCGAGGGTCGGCAGGCCGGCGACACCGGTGAGCAGGGCCACGCTCACCCCCACCAGGGCCAGCGCCAGCGTCCGGGCGAGGATGGCCGTGGTGTAGTCGTCGACCACCCAGGGCGCCACGACCAGGCCGGCCAGCACCAGTGCGGCGACCGCGCCTCGTGTCCGCCGGAGGACCTCGTGCCTCACGTCGTCCTCCACCTGCTGGCCAGGCCGCGTGCGCGCACGGCCAGCACCGCGGCCATGGCGGCGAACAGCAGGAACGGCGCGGCGGACGGCAGCAGCGCCACCCCCAGCGTCTGGATCTCGCCGATCGCGAGCGCGGCCAGCAGGGTGCCTCCCATGGACCCGAGGCCGCCGAGGACGACGACGACCAGGGACAACAGCAGCACGGTGTCGGCGGTGTCCGTGCCGGGCCCGATGATGGGCGCGCCCAGGACCCCGGCCGCGCCGGCCAGCGCACCGGCGGCGGCGAGCACGCCGGCGCGGATCCGCGCCGGGCTCACACCCAGACAGGCGACCATCTCCGCGTCGTCGACGGCCGCGCGGACCAGCATCCCCGCCCTGGTGCGCCGCACCACGAGGTAGAGGGCGGCGGCGATCACCGCGGCGACGACGATGAAGACCAGCCGGTACGCGGCGTAGCGGTGACCGGCGACCACCACCGAGCCCTCCAGGGCGGCGGGCACCTCGACCTGTGGGTCGTCGGGGCCGAAGCCGGCGACGAGCAGGCTGCCGCCGGCCAACGCCACGCCGAACGTCAGCAGCGCCTGACCCAGGTGGTTGCCGGCGGCGACCGGCGCGAGCAGGCCGGCGAGGAGCACCCCCGCCGCGGCGGCGGCCAGCACACCGACCCCCAACGCCAACGCCAGGCTTGCCCAGCCGCCGTCCAGCAGCGCCGCGGCGGTGTAACCGCCGATCGCGTAGAGCATGCCGTGCGCCAGGTTGAGGATGTTGGCGACGCCGAAACAGAAGACCAGGCCCGCCGCGGCGACGAACACGAGCAGCCCGTAGGCGACTCCGTCCAGCGCCGGTATCAGGTACGGGTCGATCCGGTTCGTGCCGGCCGCCACCGCCATCACCGGCCGACGGTCGCGAGGTCACCCACGACGGTGTTGGACAGCGCCCGGCCGTCCTGGCGGACCTGCCGCAGATACCACTTCTGCACCGGTGAGTGCGTGCTGGTGGAGAACTGCCAGGTGCCGCGCGGGCTGGCGATCTGGCCGAGTTGGCCGATGGCCGTGTTGATGGCCTCCGGGGTCGGGTCGTTCCCGGCGGCGCCGATCGCCCGGTCCAGCACCGCCGCCGCGTCGTACGAGGCGAGCGCGTAGGTCGTCGGCGAACCGTCGTGCTTGGCCTTCCACGCCGCCACGAAGGCGCGGTTCTCGGCGTTGTCGAGGTCGGGAGAGTAGTTGAGCACCGAGTAGATGCCCCGGGCCGCGTCACCCTGCGCGTTGAGCACACCGCCCTCGGTGAGGAACCCGGCCGCGTACAACGGGATGTCCTTGATCTCGGACTGCGCGTACTGCTTGACGAAGTCGACGGCGGCGCTGCCGGCGTAGAACGTGAAGACGGCCGCCGCGCCGGAGGCCTTGATGCGGGCGAAGTACGGCGTGAAGTTGGTGGTCGCCGGGAACGGGGTGAAGGTCGTCTTGCCGTCGGCGTTCGCGAGCTTCCCGCCAATCTTGCCGAAGGCGTCGGTGAACCCCCGCAGCTCGTCCCAGCCGCCCTGGTAGTCCGGGCCGATCGCGTACACCGAGCCCTTCACGTTGTCCCGGACGTGTTGGGCGATCGCCGCTCCGGGCTCGTCCGACAGGTACGAGGTGTGCCAGACGCGGGAGACGTCCTTGAGTTCCGGCCGCCCGTTGGAGCCGACGAGAGGCACCTTGGTCTCCTCCAGCAGGGGGACGACCCCGGCGACCGAGCCGCCGCCGACGATGCCGGTGAGGGCGGACACCCGGTCCTGTTTGAGGAGTTTGGTCGCCGCCGGCACCGCGGTCTGGGCGCCGTTGCCCTCGTCCGCGACGACCAGGTCGACCTGTCGGCCGCCGAGCTTGCCGTCGTGGGTGTCGAGGTAGAGCTGGAAACCGTCGCGGATCTCCGTACCGACGGCCTGGTACGTCCCGGACAGGGACGCGAGCAGGCCGATCTTTATCGAGCCGCCTGCGCTCGTACCCGGCGCGTCGTCACCGCAGGCCGCGCTGCCGGTCAGGACGACCGCGAGCAGTGCGGCGGTGAGGGCACGGCTGCGCCACGGGGTGGTGAGAGACATGTCTTTCTCCAGAGGGAAGGGAGGGGTCTCCGGCGTGGGGGCGCCGGGGTTGTCAGCGGCTACGGGCGAGTGCCGCCCGGGCCGCGGGGGTGAGGGCGTCGCCAATGCGGTTGGCCAGCTCGGTCATCTCGTAGGAGACCTTGCCGACGTCGCACTCCGGCGCGGCGAGCACCAGCAGCGAGGCACCGTCGTTGAAGGCCATCGAGAACATGAATCCGCCCTCGAGCTGCGTGACGTTGGAGATCACCGCGCCGGCGTCGAAGAAGGCCGCCGCCCCGCGCAGCAGGCTGACGAGCCCACTACCCGTCGCGGCCAACTGGTCGGCCCGGTCCGGCGGCAGGTCGCGGGTGGCGGCCACCATCAGCCCGTCACTGGAGATGGCGATCGCATGGCTGACCTCGCTGGCACGCGCCGCGAAATTGTCCAGCAGCCAGCCGAGATCCTGTTGGTCGCTCACGTGCTCTCCTGTCGCGTCATGTGTTGCCGAGGTTGATCGGGGTGCGCCGTCGGTTCGCCACACCCCGCGCGTACGCGGCCATCGCTGTCGCCACCTGGGCCGGGTCGCGGTACTCGGATCTCTGCTGCTGCTGGGGGACGGTCACGCCACCGGGCACGAGATGCCGCTGCGGCTGCCGTTTGGGCAGGCCCGAGGTGGTGGTCGTAATGACGTCGGGGGTGGTCGCCTGGGCGGCGGTGCGCCAGGCGTCGTCGGCGGGGCTGGACCATTCCCGGGTCTCGTGGCCCTCGACGACGTCGCTCTGGAACCAGTGGTTGACCTGCTCGAAGATGAGGAGCTCCTCGGTGGGCGCGTCCCCCCGGTCCGGGGGCGGGGGTGACGCTCGGAACACCGGGGCAGCGGGCAGGGTCCGCTCGGCCGGTGGGTGCCCGGCGGTGGGCTCGGGCCGCGGCTGGTACGGCGGCGGGGCGCCGGTCGTGCGGGCCGCCCTCCGGGAGAGCCGTCCGGGGGCGAGAAGGTACTCCTCCGGCGGCAGCGACCGGATGATCGCCGCGGGAAGCGTCGCCTCGGCGAGGGTGCCGCGTCGAGGGCCGCGTCGCAGCTGGACGGTGGCGCCCAGGCGTTGTGCGAGCTGACCCACCACGACCAGCCCCATCGCCCGTACGGCGGCCACGTCGATGGCGGGTGGGCGGGCCAACAACTCGTTGAGCTGCTGCATCCGCTGGGGCGACAGCCCGACGCCCTCGTCGCTGATCTGGATGATGACGCGGTCGCCCAGGCTCCGGCCGCTCACCCACGTCTCACTGCCCGGCGGTGAGTACGTCGTCGCGTTGTCCATGAGTTCGGCGAGCAGGTGCACGACCTCGTCGACGGTCTTCGCCGCCACGGCGACGTCCCCGTCGATCATGCCGAGCCGGATCCGCGCGTAGTGCTCGATCTGGGACAGCGCCGCCTGGAGCACCTGTTGCAGGGGGACGTCGCGTTGGCGTACGCGGCCTACGCCGACGCCGCCGAGCACCAGCAGGCTCGCGTTGATCCGCCCCATCCGGGTCGCCAGGTTGTCCAGCGTGTACAGCTGGTGGAGCCGGTCGGGGTCGGTCTCGTCCCGTTCGACCAGGTCGACCTGTGCCAGGACGGCATCGACGAGGCGTTGTTCGCGGCGGCTCAGGTGGATGAAGATGTCGGCGGTGTTGGCGCGCATGACGGCCTGCTCGGCGGCGGTCCGTACGGCGGCCTGGTGGACGGCGCTGAACGCCTGGCCCAGTTCGCCGATCTCGTCGTCGCTGGACGGTTCGAGCGCGGCGGAGGACTGCTGGCGGGCCAGTTTGTCCGGGTCGACGGCGGCGCTGCCCGGTTGCTGGAGCTGGGCCACCACAGCGGGGAGCTGCTCGAACGCGACAGCGTTCGCGGCGTCCCGCAGGCGACGCAGGCGCCGGGTGATCTGCCGGGCGACGACCCAGGTCACCAGCGCGGTGAGGATCAGTGCCAGGAGGACGCCGACGGCCTCGGCGACGGCTCGGCGGCGCTGGTCGGCGTGCGCGGCCCGCACGTCGTCACGGACCGCGGCGTCGACCCGTGCCCGCAGGTCGGCCAGGCGGGCGGCACGCGTCTGCGTGGTGGACACCCAGCTGCCGGTCTCCAGTTGCAGCCGTGAGCCCGGCTGGGCGCGGGACACCTCGTCCTGCATGCGTTGTAGGGCGAGCGCCTCCTTGCCGGTGCCGGCCTGCTCCCACCAGCTGCTCCATTCGGGTGGGGCCAGGGCCAGGAACGACAGGCTCGACTCGGTGTAGCTGGTACGGGCGGCGGTGATGTCCTGCTGCATGGCCGGGGTCAGCTCACCGCCCGCGACGGTCCGCAGCACGGCGACCTGCTGCTGACCGATCGCCTCGGCGGTCTTCGACAGTGCCGCCGAGGCGCGGATCCCGTCGGCGAGCCGGGCGTCGACCACGCCGTGCGAGACGGCTTCCCGGAAATTGATCAGATCGGCGATCGCGATGCGGTAGCTGAAGGTCATCGCCGACACCGATGCGTGCGTCGCCGTGCGTACCTGGGTGCGCAGCGGGGCGAGGCCGTCCAGGGCCGCGTCGATGCGGCGCAGGAGGTCCCGGTTGGCGTCGGTGTCGGCGGTCAGCCGCTCACGCTGCGCGCGGTAGCGGCCGACCGCGTCGTCGGTGGCGGTCATCTCCACGCTGAAGGCGTCCTGCTGCTCCGGCGCGCCGTAGGTGAGCAGGTCGGCGGCGGCGATGCGCTCGCGTTGCAGGCGGTAGGCAAGATCGCCGGCCTCGGCGCCGACCTGGGCGAGGATCCGAAGGTCGCTGGCACGGGCCGTCTGGCGGGCGCTCTCGGTCAGCGCGAGCCCGGCGAAGCCGATGACGGCGACGAGCGGTGCCGCGACGATGAGGCGCATCCGGCCGGCAATCTTCCAACCGCGTCGGCGGGTCGGGTAGGGTCTGGCCGCGTGGGACCGGGTGCTCGACGCCAAGATTGACTCCCACGACTCGTCGATGACGGTCTATCCGCACGTTGCCGAATGCAAGTCCCATTCGGCCGGAAGCCGCGCTCGTAGACCAGACCTGGCCGTGGTACAAACTGCCCGTACCAGCATCTGTACCCAACGTCAGCAACCGGTGACGCCGAGAGACGGAGCTGGATCCGTGGGGTCAGCGCTGGTCGTCGTGGTGGTCGGAGGCCGGCATCGTGCCCCCCGGTGTCTGTCGTCGCTGCGCGTCGCTGGGCTCGCCCGGGTCGGCTGGGGTGTTGAGCACCTGGCCGATCAGCTCACGCAGCTCGTCGATCGCGTCGACCACGGCACCCGGGTCACGGGCGTCGCGCCGATCACGTTGGCGTGGCACCCGCCGCTGCTGGTGAGGTGGTTGCGAGTCGCGGGGTCCCCGCCGGCCGTCGGCCGCCAACTGTTCGGCCGCCACCTGCGGCCAGAGGGCCGCGAGCCGTCCACCGGTACCGAGCACGTCGTCGCAGCGCAGCGCGAACTCGTGACTGCCGAACCGTCGACCCGACTCGACCGCCGCGACCGTCTCCCGGCTGAACCGCACCAGATCCGCCAGGGCGCGCTGGGTCAGGCCGCGCCGGACCCGGCAGTCGCGCAGTTCCCACCGGAACCGTTGGCTGGCCGCGGAGTGAGCAGAGCTCGACGGGGACGTGTGCTCCATGCGCTCACCTTCGTGGCTACGGGAATCAGCAGCGGACGCCAGATCGGGATTGGCGGATGAGCTGAACATTCATAGAGGGCAATTCTTATCCCAGGAACCGATCAGTGTGAAGACGTTCGCCGACATCGATCGTGAGGCAAAGCGTGAAGGATGCGTGCCGGACCTGTTGCGTGTGCCCGGGGGCGGGCAACGGTGCCCGCCGCGCCCTCGGTCCGATGTGCTGACGCTCGCCCATGTCACGCGGCGTGCGCTTCGGCAGCCACCTCGTCGCGCGCCGCCGGGATGTCGGCAGGCGTGCGGGTGTCGATTGTCGCGAGCAGCGTGCGGTGCGCACGGAATGCGACGTTCGGCTTGTACGAGCGCTGCTGCTCGGTCGACAGACGAAGGCCGGGAATGGCGCCGGCGAGCCGGGTGAGGGCGATCTCGGCCTCCAGTTTCGCCAATCCCGCTCCGATGCAGAAATGTGGTCCGTGGCCGAACGACAGGTGATTGCCCGCGTCCACCCGGTGTGGGTGGAACTGGTCGGGGTGGGCGAACACCGCGGGGTCGCGGTTCGCGGCTCCGATCAACAGCAGGCAACGCGCCCCGGCGGGAATCGTCACCGTCCCCACGGTGACCTCGCGGCTGGTCACCCGGAGCCAGCCGTCGATGGCGGGCGCGAACCGGAGGGTCTCGTTCACGAACGCGGCGGCGGCTTTCGGGTCCGTGGTCAGCGTCGACCAGTGCTGCGGGGTGGACAGCGCCTGGTCGAGGGCGTGCGCGAGCAGCCCGGCGGTGGTCTCGTGGCCGGCGACCAGAAGATTGAAGGCGAGGCTCGCCACCTCGGACACCGTCAGCACCGTGTCGTCGTCGTCGCGGTACGACAGGGCGCGGCTGATGAAGTCGTCGCCCTCGTGTCCGCCGGCCACGCGCTGCCGGACGAGCTCCTCGCAGTAGTGCCAGAACTCCAGCAGGTCCCGTGCCAGGCGTACCTGCTCGGCCGGGTCGGGTTGCCCCCACACGAGGGCGATCTGGCCGTCGGCCCACCTCCTGATCCGTCCGATGTCGGCGTCGGGCACGCCGAGGATGTCCAGGACCACCAGCAGGGGAAGTTCGGTGGCGAACTCCGGGATCAGGTCGACCTGGTCGCCCTGGCGGGCGGCGAGCCGGGACACCAGTTGGTCGACCCTGCGCCGGACGATCGCGCCGTAGTCGGCCTCGACCCGCTCGGCGGTGTTCGCGAAGGTCGCGCGGAGGGCCCGACGGGTTCGCGGGTGCACCGGCGGGTCCGCGGCGGCCGTCGTGGGGGGCGCGTCGATCTGCATGAGCACGCTCAACGCCTCCGGGCAGACCTCGTAGACCGGGGCGAGGGTGAGAGTGTTGGCGAAGGTCGTCACGTCGGCGAGGGCCCGCCGGACGTCGGCGTGCCGGCTGATCAACCACAGGCCCAGATCCTCGGCGTAGTGCGCCCCGTCAGGATCGTCGAGAATGCGCCGCCAGATGCTTGCCGGATCGGTGAGATAGGTCCCGGTGAACGGATTCAACCGCATGGAACGCCTCCTGATGCACGCGGCGCGAAACCGGCAGCGTCCCCATTCGACGATCCACGTTCAGTTGGGCCGATAATGGCGCACATCTGCCTATGGCTCTTTACGGTGCGCTGAGCGGCTGCACAAGTCAAGATAGGTCTACGTCTATTTAATGCGCGACATAATGCGGGTTGCAACGGCCAGGTGAACACGGCGGTCTGCAACTTGCGAGTTGGTCCTTGTGTCGTCAGTCAACCCAGGCCTGCGGGCCCTCCGACGTCAGGGGTGGGCAGCCGACCATGACGGACTGTGGGTTCGACGTGCCGCTCTCCCTCATGACCGGAAGAACGATCTTCCTGTCGACCGGTGACGTCGCCGCGTCGTCGCGCTCCCGACAGTGGGCGCTCGACGATGACACCCGCGTCGAGGGGCCTCCGGCCAGGCCGGAGGCCCCCTCGACGTCCTGTCGTGACGACCTTCCCGCGTACGGGGTCAGGGTGCCCAGGGTGTGGTGACGTTCCAGGTGCTGTCGGCGGTCCACAACGTCGGCGTGTTGTACGCGTCACCGCCCGCGCCGTTGCTGAGCCAGATCTCCGAGTTGTAGTGCCGCAGGTACCTACCCCGGAAGTTGTACGACTCCAGCGAGACCCCCGCGCCGGTCAGCCCCACACGCGCACACCAGGTGGCGTCGGCGCGCATCAACGTCGAGCCGTCGTCGGGCGAGTTGCGGACCCGGGAGTTCTGGTGGCGTAGGTACTGCCCGGGGAAGTTGACCGACTCGAACGAGTAGCAGCCAGCGTCGGCCAGACCGGTCCGGACGGTGTACGTGGCGTCGGCCTTGAGCAGGCTGGAGCTCGCGGCGTCGACGACCTCGGTGAAGGCCAGACTGTCCTGGTGACGCAGGTACCTGTTGGTGTAGCCGGGCGTCGTCACCTGCAATGACCGTCGGGTGTTCACCGGCAGGGCCACGGGCGCCGAGCTGCCGATGGTCTTCGAGGCGTTGATCAGGGCGGTGTTGGCGGCTCGGACCCGCGCCTGATCCATCTTGACCACCTGCCGGTCGTAGGTGAGGAAGCCGTTCAGCTCGCCCTCCAGGTCGGTGATCTCGGTGTAGACCGAGGCGCTGAGTCCCTTGCCGAGCATCAGGTTCTGGCTGCCCTGCACCAGTCCCACGTATCTGTCGGTGAGAGCCGTCGAGTTGGTCTGCCACTCGTAGGCGAAGAAGCTGCCGCTCGGGCTGTACTCGTGACCGGGGGTGTGCAGGCCCAGCCCGCCGAACTCACCGAGGACGGCGATCCGGCTGCTCGACGGCACGGGGGAGTCGGGCCCGAGGTAGACGTGCCAGTCGTCGATGTCGCCGTTGCCGGGGTTGCCGAGGGACTGGCAGCAGTTGTGACCGCTGTGGGGGTTGACCAGCCGTGTCGGGTCCTGGTTCTTGATGTTCTGCGCGACCCGCCGGGTGTCGGCGAGGGATCGCTCGCCCCAGCCCTCGTTGTACGGCGTGTACGCGACCACGGCGGGCGAGCTGCGGTGCTCGTCGACGATCTCGCGTGCCTCCGCCTCGAACTGGGCCTGCTGGGCGTCGGTGGGGTTGATGTCCTGGGCGGTCAACGACGGGATGTCCTGCCAGACCAGCAGACCGAGCCGGTCCGCGTGGTAGAACCAGCGCTGCGGTTCGACCTTGATGTGCTTGCGCACCATGTTGAAGCCGAGGTCCTTGTGCTTCTGCAGGTCGAAGGCGAGGGCGGCGTCGGTCGGCGCGGTGTAGAGGCCGTCCGGCCAGTAGCCCTGGTCGAGGGTGCCGACCTGGAACACGAACTGGCCGTTGAGCTTGGGGCGCAGCACCCCGTTCACCAGACCGGTGCTGATCTCCCGCATGCCGAAGTAGTGCGTGGTCCGGTCCACTGTCGCGTTTCCGGAGTTGCGCAGGGTGATCCGCAGGTTGTAGAGGAACGGGTCGTCGGGCGACCAGCGGCGGGCGTTGGGCACCGGCACGCTGAAGTCGGTGAAGCCGCCGGTGGCCGTTCCGACCACGGTGCTGCCGTTCAGCGCCTCGGCGAGCACGCTGTGGCCGCTCACGGTGCCCCTGGTGAAGACCCGCACCCGCACTGTGTTGTTGCCCAGGTTCGGGTAGACGTCAACGCTGCTGATGGAGGCCGTGGGCACCGGCTCCAGCCACACCGTCTGCCAGATTCCCGAACTCGGGGTGTAGAAGATCCCGCTGGGTGTCTTGGTCTGCTTGCCGATGGCCGGCAGGCTGCCGTTCTGACGGGTGTCGGTGGGATCCCAGACCTTGACGACGATCTCGTTCGTGCCGGTGGTGAGCTGGGGGGTCACGTCGAAGGTGAAGGCGTCGTAGCCGCCGGTGTGCGCGCCGACCCGGATGCCGTTGACCCAGACGGTGCTCTGCCAGTCGACGGCGCCGAAGTGCAGCAGGGTGCGGCGACCCGACCAGTTCGCGGGGATGGTGACCGTGCGCCGGTAGAACAGGTAGTTGCGGTTGTCGTTGGCGGCCCGCTGGATGCCGGACAGCGCGCTCTCCACCGGGAAGGGCACGTTCACCCGCTCGGGCAGGTTGGTGCCGAACTGCGGGGCGTCGTCGGTGGCCGACTGGCGCAGCTGCCACTCGCCGTTGAGGTTGAGCCAGTCCGGTCGCGTCATCTGCGGTCGTGGGTACTCGGGCAGCGGCGTACCGGCCAGGGCCTGGCCGGTCCAGGGGGTGGTCAGTGGTGGCGTCTTGGCCGGTGCGGCGTGCGCCGGCGCGGCTGGTGCGGCGAGGATGCCGGCGACCAGGGTGAGGATGAGCAGCAGCGGCAGGGTGGGGCGGATGGGGACCTGACGTGTCATGCCGTCTCCGTGGGGCGAGTCGCCGCGGGCGGTGCAGCCAAGCCCGAAGCGCGTGGGCGGTGGGCATCGGGTGGTGGTTGACGACGAACGGGCGTCGGTGTGGTCTCCGCGCGTCAGATGGTGGGCATATTGACATCCGTCATCGCCTGTATAACGTTATAGAGCCGCACCGGCCCTCCCGTCAATCCTTGTTGGTCGATGTCTCGGGTCCGGCGGTCCCCACGAGAAGGGTCGGTGGATGGGCGTCAACCTCAAAGACATCGCCCAGCGCGCCGGGGTGTCGCTGGCCACCGTCTCGAACGTGGTCAACGGGTACCGGCCGGTGGGGGAGCGGACCCGGCAGCGTGTGCAGCAGGCGATCGACGAACTCGGGTACAGCCCCAACCTGGGTGCCCGGCACCTCCGACGGGGGCGTACCGGGCTGATCGCCCTGGCCATCCCGGAACTGAACAACCCCTACTTCGCCGAACTCGCCGAGATCGCCATCTCCGAGGCCGCCGCGCTCGGCTACACGCTCGTCATGGAGAACACCGCCGCCGACCGGAAGGCCGAGCTGGCCCTCCTCGACGGGACCCGGCGACACATCATCGACGGCCTGATCCTCAGTCCGGTGCGGATCGGCCGCGAGGAGGTGCTCGCCCGGACCGCTGACACTCCGCTCGTGCTGATCGGTGAGGGCGTCTCCGACGTACCGTACGACCACATCGCCATCGACAACGTCGCCGCCAGTCACGCGGCGATCCAGCACCTCGTGGCGATCGGCCGCCGACGGATCGCGTTCATCGGCGCCACGCCCGGCGGTGACCGGCAGTCGGCGCACCTGCGGGTACGCGGCTACCGGGAGGCGCTCGTCGCCGCCGGCCTGCCGTACCGCCCCCGGTTGGTCGCCCGCACCGACGCGTTCGGCCGACTCGACGGCAAGCGTGCGATGCGTGACCTGCTCGCCCTCGGCGACCCGCCCGACGCGGTGTTCGGTTACAACGACCTGGTCGCCATCGGCGCGCTGCGGACGTTGGCCGAGGCCGGTCTCCGGGTGCCGGAGGACGTCGCCGTGGTCGGGATCGACGACATCGAGGAGGGACGCTTCGGTACGCCGACTCTCACCACCATCGCGCCGGACAAGCGGGAGATCGGCCGTCTCGCGGTACGCCGACTCGTCGCCCGCATCGAGGGCACGGCGGTTGCGGCGCCGCTGACAGTGCAGACGCCGTTCCGGCTCGTCCGACGAGAGAGCACCGGCACGCCGGGCGGATGACGAGCGTGCGCGGCCGAGCTGTCCGACCGGACCTGCGCGGTGCGTCTGCCGAGGTCCATAGCGCCGGTGGTACGACCCAGAGAGGATGACGCGCTAGATCCAAAGACATCAATATGATGACCGCTATCTCGAATGCCGGTGCGCTCACGAGGCGTGCCATCCTGATGCGGAGGAATGCATGGTTCGCTGGCGTACCCTCACTGGCCTGCTGGCCACCGCGTTGGCCGCGGTGACCGCGGCCAGCCTCACCCTCACCGCGCCGGCCGCCGCGGCCGACAACCCCATGACGCCGAACGTCGTCGGCGGCACCCGGGCCGCCCAGGGCGAGTTCCCGTTCATGGTTCGACTCTCGATGGGATGCGGCGGGGCCCTGTACAGCTCCCGGCTGGTGCTCACCGCGGCTCACTGCGTGGGCGCGACCGGCACCAACACCAGCATCACCGCGACGCTCGGGGCGGTGGACCTCCAGTCGTCCAGCCGGATCACCGTCCGGTCGAACTACGTCTACCGCGCCCCCGGCTACAACGGGGCCGGCCGGGACTGGGCGCTGATCCGCCTGGCCAGCCCGGTCACCGGGCTGAGCACGCTGCCGATCGCCAGCACGACCGCCTACGACAGCGGCACCTTCACCGTCGCCGGGTGGGGCGCCGCCCGCGAGGGTGGCGGGCAGCAGCGGTACCTGCTCAAGGCGACCGTCCCGTTCGTGAGTGACTCCGTCTGCAACGCCAACTACGGTGGCGACCTCATCCCCGCCCAGGAGATCTGCGCCGGCTACGCCAGCGGTGGCACGGACACCTGCCAGGGTGACTCGGGTGGCCCGATGTTCCGTCGCGACGCCTCCAACGCCTGGATCCAGGTCGGCATCGTCAGCTGGGGCAACGGCTGCGCCCGACCCAACTACCCGGGCGTCTACACCCAGGTGAGCTACTTCGCCTCGTCGATCGCCTCGGCGGCGGCGAGCCTCGGCGGCTGACCGTACGACCACTCGGGCGGCCCGGACGACAGTGTCCGGGCCGCCCGCTCGTGCCGGCACCGACGGGTGGGCGGTGAGTGGGCCAGCCGACAGAATCGGCGGGCCGCGCATGCGATCACCGCAGCGGCGGCCATGATGGGCCGGTGAAGATCCTGTCCATCCAGTCGTCGGTCGCCTACGGTCACGTCGGCAACTCGGCGGCGGTGTTTCCCCTGCAACGGCTCGGGCACGAGGTCTGGCCGGTCCTGACCGTGCACTTCTCCAACCACACCGGGTACGGCGCGTGGCGCGGACCGATGCTGGCGGCGGCCGACGTGGCCGAGGTGATCGCGGGCATCACCGACCGTGGGGTCCTCGGCGGCGCGGACGCGGTGTTGTCCGGCTACCAGGGTGACCCGGCCATGGGGGCGGTGATCCTGGACGCGGTCGAGAAGGTCAAGGCTCTCAACCCCGCAGCTGTCTACTGCTGCGATCCGGTGATGGGCGACGCCGGCCGCGGGATGTTCGTCCGCCCGGGTATCCCGGAGTACCTGCGCGACACCGTCGTGCCGCGTGCCGACATCATCACGCCGAACCACTTCGAACTCGACTTCCTCGCCGGGCGTACGACGACCTCGTTGGCGGAGGTGCTCGACGCGGTCGACGTCGTACGCGCGACCGGCCCGCGGCACGTCCTGGTGACCAGCGTGCTGCACGGCGACCTGCCGTCGGACTCGCTGGAGGTGGTAGCCGTCTCGGACGAGGGTGCCTGGGCGGTGACCACACCGCTGCTGCCGATCAACCCGAACGGCGGTGGCGACGTCACGGCGGCGTTGTACCTCGCGCACCTCTGGACGACTGGCTCACCCGCTGTCGCGTTGGAACGCACCATCGCTTCCGTCTTCGCCGTGCTCGAAGCGACAGTCGCGGCGGGCACCCGGGAGATCCAGCTCGTCGCGGCGCAGGACGTGATCGCCGACCCGCCGGCCAGGTTCACCGCCCGCCGGCTGCGCTGACCGCAGGTCGGCCCCGCTGTCGGCGCGACGGCGCTGCTGTCGGCAGGTCGTTTCCGCCGCCGGCGGGGCGGTGCTCCTGTCGGCGGTGCGGTGCTGCTGTCGGCGGGTCGGCGACGGACCCGCCGACGGCTTCCCGAGGACCTGATCCGGTCAGCGGCCCTCGGGGACGGCCATCTCGCCGAGCAGCGACCAGTCGTCCTGCGGCACTGTGGCGTTCACGATGCGCGGGGTCTCGGCCAGGTGCGGCGGCAGAGTCTCCTGCGCCTTGCGGAAGTGCGCCGACTGCACGTGAGCCCCGCCGGCCTCGCCGTCGCGGAAGGCCTCGACCAGCACGTACTCGGTCAGGTCGTCCACGCTGCGCGACCAGTCGAACCACAGGCAACCGGGCTCGGCCCGGGTCGCCTCGGTGAACTCGGCGGCGATCTGCGGCCACTGGTCGGCGTGCTCGGGCAGGATGCGGAACTTGGCGGTAATGAAGATCATGGCCCCAGGCTACCCAGACCGGCCGGGCGCGGACGGGCCAGCCGCCCAGCGTGGCGGGGTTGCCGCCACCCGGCCGAGGGCGGTGCCGTGCCGCCCTCAGCCGTGCCGCCCTCAGCCGTGCCGCCCTCAGCCGGGCGGCCCTCGGCCGGGACGGCACGATCACCCGTGACGGTCAACCCAGGCGGCGGATGTCGCCGAACGCCCGGTAGAACCCGCCGCGGCTGGACTCGCGGACCTCGGTCACCAGGTAGCGGGCACCCGGCTCGCGGATGCCCTTCGGGAACTGCACCGACCAGTCCCGTCGGTAGCCGTCGGACAGCACCTGGACGCGCAACCGGCCCCGATCGTCCAGGCACTGCACCACCACGCCGCCGCCGAGGTCGCTGGTCACCTCGACGACTGTCGGCTGCGCCGGCCGTGGCGCCTGGCGGGGTGCCTTGATGTCGCGCACCTCGGGCACGTCACCGGCCTGCGCGGCGCGGATCGCCGGCTCGCTCGCGTCGATGCAGGCCAGATGGCCGCCGGTGGTGACGACGTAGAGCCGATCGTCGTGGTACTGCATCGAGTACGCCGAGCCGCAGCCGGTGCCGAGCTTCCACAGCCGGGTGCCGTCCGCGTCGAAGCAGTAGATCGAGGACTGGCTGTCGCCGGCGAAGACGTACCGGCCGCCCTCGGCGGTCGCGCAGGAGAACACCGGGGCGTCGCAGAGATAGGTGCGCTCGTGCCGACCCGACTTGGACAGGCGTACCACCTCACGGGTGCTCGTCCCGGCGAACACACTGCCGTCCTCCTGCCAGCCGAACAGCACAGCGCCGGTCCTGGTGTGCCACAACTCGCTGCCGGTACGCCACTCGTAGCCGGTCACGCCCTGGGAATGGCCGTGGTAGATCGCGTCGCGGTCACACCGCACCATCCAGGCCGAGCGCCCCCGCCCGGGCCTGCGCCACAGGAACTCGTCCTCGTGGTCGACGGCGGTGATCCCACCGTCGGCGTCGGAGACACCCAGGACACCGTCGTGGATGTCGAGCCAGTAGATGTCGATCTCGGGAGCGATCGCGTACGCCACTCGGGGCACCTTGCCGGAGAGGTCGTAGACGTTGCCGTCGTCGCAGCCGGCGTAGACCCAGGCGTCGTCGGCGACGATGCACTTCACCCCGTCGGGAAGGCGCACCTGACTGCGCACCCGGGCATCGTGGTCGAGCGTGGTGATCACGCCGTGCTCGTTGCCGACCATGCAGTGCTGCCCGTCGACGAAGATGCCGAAGGCGGGAGCGCCGGAGTCGTAGCGCCAGAGCACCGGGGCGGTGCGCGCGGTCGAGCGGGTGCTGACGATCTGCCGCCGGGAGACGGAGCGCTTCTGCCGGACGCCCGGGACGGCCGGCGCGTACCCCTTGCGGATCTTCTCCCCGATCTTCTTCGCCGCGGCCGCGCGGGCACGGGCGTTGTCCGGGTAGGCGCTGGCCTTGACCTGACCCTGGTCGCCGATCCGGCCGTAGCGCACGGTCAGTGTGGCGTTGTCGACGATGACCTCGTAGAACTTGTGCGCACCGTCCACTTCGGACAGTTCGAGGTAGGTCGTCTCCTGGGACATGGTCGGGCCTCCGAGGGGTCAGCGACCGGCTCGACGTGGCCGGCGCGGCGACAGTGAGAACACGCTAACGACCGCCCCCGACAGAACCGGCTCGCGCTGGTCGGCGCGGACCCGTGTGCTCACCGCCCCGGCCAGCCCAGCGCGTCGTCGCGCAGCACGGCGTGCGCGCCGACGGTCTGGTTCACGATCTGCGTTACCCGGACGTCGACAGTGACGCTGGCCAGCGCCACCGCGTCCGCGCGGCTGAGCCCGTGCAGCCGCTGCATCAGGTCCAGCATCGACTCCAGGGCCGTGAACGTGGCGTCGTCGAGGGACGCGCCGACGCCCAACGTCAGCCACGCGTCCGGGGTGCGCGCCACCGGCCCGGTGAGCGGGAAGTCGTCCCGGACGTCGAGGGTCACTGTCACCTCGTCCATCGGGCACTCGATGGCGGTGCCCCCGACCTCGCCGTCGCCCTGTGCGGCGTGCCCGTCGCCGACCGAGAAGAGCGCGCCGTCCACCGGGATCGGCAGAAACAGTGTGCTGCCGGCGGTGAGGTCCTTGCAGTCCAGGTTGCCGCCCCAGGGGCGCGGCGGGATCGTCGAGTGCCGTCCCGGCTCGGCCGGCGGCATGCCGAGCACCCCCATGAAGGGACGCAGGGCGACGGTGTGGCCGTGCTGGTTGCGGCCCGTCATCGTCGCCGGGTCCAGTGTCCAGGCGTGTACCACCGGTTGTTCCTCGACGCCGTACCGCTTGTTGAAGTCGCTCGGCCAACCGCCGGCGACAGTCGTCCCCCAGGTGGCCGGGACGACCGCGTCGATGCGTACCGCGAGGGTTTGGCCGGCGCGCGCACCGCGGACCGCGACCGGACCGACCAACGCGTGTCCATGGTCGGGGCGATGCTGTGCGACCCGGGGGCGGTCCCGGTTCGCTCCGCCGCGGTACGGGCCGGACGACCACCAGCAGTCCAGGGTGCGGTAGGTGACGGTGTCGCCGGGATCGACGGTGAGCACCGGTCGGAAGTCGGGGGAGAAGTGGCCGTGCAGTGTGTCGTCAGCGGGCGTGAGGGTGTGGCGCATGAGGTGCAGGTTAGTGGCATCCGGTCGAGGTCATGGGGTGCGCGGTGCGCGGCGGGTGCCGGGCGCACCCGCCGCGCACGTCTCGCCCCGACGGTGTCAGCCGGAGGTGCAGGAGCGGATCTGTGGACGGGCGCCGCTGTTGCCGTTGGTCATCGTGGTGAAGCCGAAGGTGTTGCCGCTGCCGTTGGACCTCATGGTCATGACGGTGCCGCTGCTGTCCCAGGTGGCGGTGCCGTTCCAGATGGTGGAGACCCGCTGCGGAGAGGTCAGGGCCACGACCACCGTCCACGTGTTGGCGCCGCTGACGGTCACCGACGTGTTGTACCGGTCGCCCCAGACGTTGGTGGTCGTCGCCGTCGCGGTGCAGGTACCGCCGCCGGGCGGCGGGGTGGTGCCGCCATCGGTCGGCGGGGTCGTGCCGTCGGGCGCGACGGCCCGGCCGGTGGACGGCGAAATCATGCCGGGGCACAGGTTGCGGCTGGTCAGGTTGGCCATGATCTGGGGAATCGCGTCGCGGGTGTTCTGGATCCCGTCGTGCATGAGGATGACCTGACCGGCCTGCAGGCGGCTCGCGTTGGAGACGATCTGGCTGACACTGGCCCCGTTCCAGTCCTGTGAGTCCACGTCCCAGATCACCTGGCGCATGCCGAGCGAGGACGCGACGGACTGGAGGGTGGAGTTGGTCTCCCCGTACGGCGGCCGGAACAGCTGCGGCCGGACGCCGGTCGCCGACTGGATCGCCGAGTTGGTCTGGGACAGGTCCGACTGCATCTGCGACTGACTCATCGAGGTCATGTGCGCGTGGTTCCAGCTGTGGTTGGCGACCCACATGCCGGCGGAGACCTGTGCCTGCGCCGCCGAGCGGTTGTTCTGGACGTTCTGCCCGACGTTGAACATGGTGGCCCGTACGCCGTTGCTGCGCAGCACGTTCAGCAGCGCGCCGGTGCTGCCGGTCGGGCCGTCGTCGAAGGTGAGGCCGACGTACCCGTTGCAGGTCGCGGCGCTCGAAGAGGTCGTGGTGGCGGCGAGGACGACGCCGCACATCGCGACGGCGGTGGCGAGGACGGCGAGCGCCGCGCGCAACCGCCTCGACCACAGGGCCGTGCGGGGGAAGAGCCTGCTCATCTGGTGCCCCTTCGCGCAGGCCGGCCGGATGCCTGGGCAGCACGGTCCGGACGGGTGTGGATGAGTGGGGAGGTCATGCCGGCCGACATGGCTCGCATTGACCTCGATGGATCGGAGTATTACAGCGGGAATTCCAACGCGTCAACAACTTCCGGAATAGCTCCGGAACGCGTCAGGGGACACTGTGGGCGGTTGATCGGCCCCCTGTGCTGCATGTCTGACTGGCTGGGTGTCGTCTGCTCGGCGGCTCGACCGCGCCTGGCGTCCGACCCGTCGCGACATGATCCGGAAAGCTGTCGGAAATACCGGTGTCGATGTCAGCGTGACGCCTGGTGGCCATCCTCGGCCGGTGTCAGGGGAAACAGTAAAGACTGTGAACAGAAGATGTTACAGTCACTGCCATCGATATCAGGCTGGATTCCGGTTGTTGGAGTTCCAGGAAGGAGTGAGCACATGACGAGACTGCGCGCGCTGGTCGCGCTGGCGGCACTGATCGTCGCCGGTACGTTCGTCGCGGTCATCCCGCCCACCGCCGCGTCGGCGGCGGCCTGCTCGGCATCGTGGCAGGCCTCTGCCGTCTACTGGGGAGACGCCCAGGTCTCCCACAACGGCCGCAACTACCGGGCGAAATGGTGGACCCAGAACGAGGCGCCACCCGGGACGACAGGCGTCTGGGAGGACCTCGGAGCGTGCGGGGGAGGCACCACACCGCCCACCGGCGGCACCTGCAACCACCCGAACTGGGTCGCCGGTACCTGGTACGCCGCCGGAGCCATCGTGCGGTACACCAACGGTCTCTACTACGTCGCCGAGCACGACAATCCCGGGTACGACCCGGTCGTCAGCACCTGGTACTGGGAGCCGTACACCTGTGGTGGCCAACCGCCGACCACCCCGCCGCCCACCAACCCGGGAGGCTTCGTGGTCACCGAGGCCCAGTTCAACCAGATGTTCCCGGGTCGCAACTCCTTCTACACCTACTCCGGGCTCGTCGCCGCGCTCAGCGCCTATCCGGCGTTCGCGAAGAGCGGCAGCACCACAGTGCAACGCCAGGAGGCCGCGGCCTTCCTGGCGAACGTCTACCACGAGACCGGTGGGCTCGTGCACATCGTCGAGCAGAACACGGCGAACTACCCGCACTACTGCGACCCCAACCAGTCGTACGGCTGCCCGGCCGGACAGGCGGCCTACTACGGGCGGGGGCCGATCCAGCTCAGCTGGAACTTCAACTACAACGCCGCCGGTATCGCGCTCAACCTGCCCCTGCTGACCAACCCCTGGCTGGTGCAGAACGACGCCGCGGTGGCCTGGAAGACCGGGATCTGGTACTGGATGACCCAGAACGGGCCGGGCACCATGACCGCCCACAACGCGATGGTCACCGGGGCCGGGTTCGGCCAGACGATCCGCAGCATCAACGGCTCGATCGAGTGCAACGGCGGTAACCCCGCCCAGGTGCAGAGCCGCGTCACCAGGTACCAGCAGTTCGTCGGCATCCTCGGTGTGTCGGCCGGAGCCAATCTCTACTGCTGATGTCCCGCCGGGCCTCGGCGTCCGCCACCGTGCGGCGTCGAGGCCCGGTACGCCTCGCTCCGGGCAACCCGTTGACAGGGCCGTGGTGCGCCCGGAACTATCAGCGAACAGTTCACCGCCCCGACCCTCGTTGATCGCCAGCCGGCATGACAACGATGTCAGGGCCTGACCAGCGCCACCGCACGCTCCACACTGCCCCGACCTTCGACGTACTCGACCGGTTCGAGTCGAAAGGCACCGTCCCCCATGTCACATAGCCCCCCTGCACGCTCCCTGTCTCCCCGCCTGGTCGCCGCGACCACAGCCGTCCTGCTGCCGCTGGGCCTGCTCGTGGCCGCACCCCTGGCCAACGCCGCTCCCGCCTCCGCGACGCCGGGCGACTTCAGCTCCTCGTTCGAGACCGCCGACCCGCAGCCCGCCACCAGCACTGTGGAGGTCGGCGCGAACGGTAAGCCGATCCAGGCGAACCTGAGCGGCACCGTCACCACGCTGCCCGGCAGCCTGCTCGGTCAGGTCAGCGCGGTGACCGCGAGCGACGAATACCAGCCCCGCGAGATCGCCGCCAACCTCGCCGACGACGACTCGTCGACCAAGTGGCTCGTGTTCCAGACGACCGGCTGGGTGACCTACCGGTTCGCCGAGCCGGTGACGGTCAAGCGCTACTCGCTGACCTCGGCCAACGACGCGCCGAGCCGCGACCCCAAGGACTTCGTCGTGCAGGGGTCGACCGACGGCACCTCGTGGACCGACCTGGACAAGCGCACCGGTCAGACGTTCGGCGGCCGGTTCGCCACTAACCGCTACAGCGTCACCAACAGCACCGCCTACGCGTACTACCGGCTGAACGTCACCGCGAACTCCGGCGACGACCTGCTGCAACTCGCCGACTGGAACGTCGGCGACGGCTCGGACGTCCATCCGCCGGCCACCCCGATGGTCACCGAGGCCACCGCCGGCCCGAACGGCGGCTACACCACCAAGCCGGACGCCGGGTTCACCGGTCTCGCCGCGCTGCGCTACTCCGGCGGCGCCGAGGGCGACGGCCGCTCGTACGCCACCAACAAGCTGTTCGACGTCAACGTCCCGGTGGGGCCGAAGACCCGGCTGTCGTACAAGATCTTCCCGGAGTTCACCGCCGGGAACGCCCGGTACCCGTCCACCTACGCCGCCGTCGACCTGCACTTCACCGACGGCAGCTACCTGAGTGGACGCTCGCCTGCCGACCAGCACGGCAACTCGCTCACCGCCGCCGGCCAGGGCGCGTCGAAGGCGCTCTTCGCCGACCAGTGGAACCTGGTGCAGACCGACCTCGGCACCGTCGCGCGCGGCAAGACGATCGACCGCGTCCTGCTCGCGTACGACAACCCGCAGGCCACCGGTGACACCCAGTTCCAGGGCTGGCTCGACGACATCGAGCTGACGGCCACGCCGGCGTCGATCGACGGCTCGAAGCTGACCAACTATGTCGACACCCGACGCGGCACCAACTCGACCAGCGGTTTCTCGCGCGGCAACAACCTGCCGATCACCGCTGTGCCGAACGGGTTCAACTTCTTCACCCCGGTCACCGACGCGACCTCGAACTCGTGGGAGTACGAGTACCACCGGATCAACAACGCGGCCAACCTGCCCATGTTGCAGGGCCTCGCGATCTCCCACGAGCCAAGCCCGTGGATGGGTGACCGCAACCAGATGTCGGTGATGCCGGTCGTCGGCGGCGGTTCCCTGACCGGTCAGCCGGCCAGCCGCGCGCTCGCCTTCAGCCACGACGACGAGATCGCCCAGCCGGACCTCTACCGGGTCACGCTGCAGAACGGCCTCGTCGCGGAGATGTCGCCGACCGACCACGCCGGGATCATGCGGTTCACCTTCCCGACCGGGCAGTCGACCGGCAGTCTCGTCTTCTACAACGGCACGTTCACCATCGGCACGGACGGCACGCTCACCGGCTGGGTCGACAACGGAAGCGGCCTGTCCGCCGGCCGTAGCCGCATGTTCGTGGCGGGTGCCTTCGACCGGGCGCCCACGGCGTCCGCCGCGACGTCGGCCACCTTCGACGTCTCCGCGAACCGGGAGGTGACGATGCGCCTCGCGACGTCGTTCCTCTCCGTCGACCAGGCCCGCCGCAACCTCGACCTGGAGGTCACCGGCAGGAGCTTCGACCAGGTCCACGCCGCCGCGACGGCGGCGTGGAAGGACCGGCTCGGTCGGGTCGAGGTGCGTGGCGCCAACGAATCGCAGCTCGTCACGATGTACTCCAACCTGTACCGGTTGAACCTCTACCCGAACTCGCAGTCGGAGAACACCGGCACCGCCGCCGCCCCGCGCTGGCAGTACGCGAGCCCGGTCTCCGCGCCCACCGGCGCGTCGACGCCCACCCAGACCGGCGCGAAGATCGTCGACGGGCAGATCTACGTCAACAACGGCTTCTGGGACACCTACCGCACCGTGTGGCCCGCCTACTCGCTGCTGTACCCGGACGTCGCCGCGAAGATCTCCGACGGGTTCGTCCAGCACTACCGCGACGGCGGCTGGATCGCCCGCTGGTCGTCTCCCGGGTACGCCGACCTGATGACCGGCACCAGCGCCAACGTGGCACTGGCCCAGGCGTACCTCACCGGGGTCAAGCTGCCCGACCCGCTCGCGGCGTACGACGCGGCGGTCAAGGACGCGACGGTCGCGTCCGGGCGCAGCGCGGTCGGCCGCAAGGGCATCGAGACCTCCCTGTTCCTCGGCTACACGCCCACCTCCACCGGCGAGTCGGTGTCGTGGGCGCTGGAGGGCTTCATCAACGACTACGGCATCGGCAACATGGCCGCGGCACTGGCCAAGGACCCGGCCACGCCGAAGTCGGAGCGCACCCGGCTGAAGGAGGAGTCCCGCTACTTCCTGGAGCGGGCCCGCAACTACGTCCACCTGTTCGACCCGAAGACGAAGCTGTTCCAGGGCCGCGACGCCGCCGGCACCTTCCTCGCCGGCGATCCGCTGGACTGGGGTGGCGTCTACACCGAGACCAACGGGTGGAACTTCGCCTTCACCGCCCAGCAGGACGGGCAGGGCCTCGCCAACCTGTACGGCGGGCAGCAGGCGCTGCGGGACAAGCTCGACACGTTCTTCGCCACCCCGGAGAACGCCGACCGGCCCGGCGGGTACGGCGGCATCATCCACGAGATGATCGAGGCACGCGCGGTGCGGATGGGTCAGCTGGGCATGAGCAACCAGCCCTCGCACCACATCCCGTACATGTACAACTTCGCCGGCGCGCCGGCCAAGACGCAGGCGGCGGTACGCGAGATCCTGCGCCGCCTCTACGTCGGCAGCGAGATCGGCCAGGGCTACCTGGGCGACGAGGACAACGGCGAGATGTCGTCGTGGTACATCCTCAGCTCGCTGGGCATCTACCCGTTGCAGGCCGGATCGGCCGAGTGGACCATCGGTTCGCCGCAGTTCACCAGGATGACGGTGCGCCGCCCCACCGGTGACATCGTCGTCAACGCGCCGGCCAACAGCACGCGCAACATCTACGTGCAGGACGTCAAGGTCAACGGCAAGAAGCAGCGCGGCCTGTCGCTGGACGTGGCCACGCTCGCCAAGGGCGGCACCATCGACTTTCAGATGGGCCCCAACCCGTCGTCCTGGGGCAGCGGCAAGAAGGACGCGCCCCCGTCGCTGACCAAGGGCGAGGACGCGCCGAAGCCGTTGCAGGACACCACCGGCCCCGGTCTGGGCACCGCCACCGCGACCGGCGGTCAGGACGCGTCCAAGCTGTTCGACGACTCGTCGACCACGCAGCTGACCCTCACCTCGGCGACGCCGCAGATCACCTGGACCAACCGTGGTGGCAAGCAGAGGCCGACGTACTACACGGTGACGTCCGGGGCCGCTGCCGGCGACCCGGCGGACTGGCGGTTGCAGGGCTCCAACGACGGCATCACCTGGACCACTCTGGACACCCGCACCGACCAGGTGTTCCGGTGGCGCAACCAGACCCGTCCGTACCCGATCGACAAGCCGGGTAAGTTCGCGCAGTTCCGGCTCGCCGTGACGAAGACCGTCGGCGCCGCGCAGACCAACCTCGCCGAGATCGAGCTGCTCGCCGGTGGGGACCTGGCCATCGGCGGCGGCGACATCACGGTGACCCCCGCCGGGAGCGTGCACGCCAACTCCGGTGTGCCCGTCTCGGTGCCGCTGGCATCCGTCACCGGCGGCGCCGCCGACGGTTACCGGGCCACCATCGACTGGGGTGACGGCACGCCGGTCACCGAGGGCACCCTGACGCTCAGCTCGCGGGCCGTCTACAGCGTCGGTGGATCGCACACCTACGCCACGCCGGGCTACCACCAGGCCAGCGTCACGGTGACCGACGGCGAGAGCCAGAGTTCCGCGACGGTCGGCGTCGAGGTGGCGTACGCCCCGACGTCCGGCCTCACCGCCGCCTTCGACACCGTCTGCGTCGGTGACGAAGGGGTCCTCGCGGCCGACTGCGACGCCAAGTCGTGGGCGTACTCGCGGGCCGCCCTGACGGCGGGCGGCGCGGTCCAGGGCCAGCGGCAGCAGGTCCCCGGAACGGCACTGCAGTTCACCCTGCCGGTGATCCCGCCCGGGCAGCCGGACAACGCCACCGGCAACGGCGCGACTGTCGTTCTCGACCTGCCGGCCGACGCCCGGTCCGTCTCGTTCATCGGCGCCGGAACGCAGGGCAACCAGAGCACCACCGGCACCGCGACGTTCAGCGACGGCACCACGGCCGGCATCCCGATCCAGTTCAGCGACTGGACGCTGGGCGGCAACGCCAACGGCACCCCGTCCTACGGCAACATCATCGTCGCCAAGACGGCGTACCGGCTGCACGGCACCAGCCGGGACGGTGCCCAGCCGTTCCTGTTCGCCACCGCGCCGTACCAGATCCCGGCGGGCAAGACGCTGGTGTCGGTGACCCTGCCGACGCAGACCGGCGACCCCCGCTCGGCGGGCCGGATCCACGTGTTCGCCGTCGCCAACGACGGCACGCCGGCCCCCGCGCTGACCACCGACGCCCCGAAGGACCAGACGGCGACCGCCGGGCAGGCCCTCACGGCGAACCTCGGTTCGGTGACCGGCGGCGTTCCCGGTACGACGGGCTACCGCGCCCGCGTCCAGTGGGGTGACGGCACGGCCCCGCAGGACGTCACGGTCGACGCGTCCGGTGCCATGACCGGGCAGCACACCTACTCCCGCGAGGGCACCTACACGGTGCACGTCACCGCGTGGGACACGCTGTCCAGCAGCACCAAGGCGTTCACCGTCACCGTCGCGAGGGGTGGATCGCAGCCGGTGATCGCGCTCTCCTCGGCGGGCAGCGTCGCGACCGGCGGCGCGATCACCGTTGACGGCAGTGGGTTCGCCGCCGGCGAGCAGGTGACCGTCAACGTCGGCACCGACCCGGCCCGGAGCACGAAGGTCGCGGCCTCGGCGAAGGGAACCGTACGAGTCTCGGTTCCGACGTCCGAGGGCGCGCAGCCCGGTCGGTACGCGGTCACCGCGACCGGCGCGTCCTCCCGTACGCCGGCCACGGCCACCGTCCAGGTGACCGAGCAGGCGCAGGCGCGGACCTACCAGCCGAGGGTGGCGCTGTTGACGGTCTCGGGGCCGCGCGCGACGGCGATCACCGTCGACGGTTCCGGGTTCGTGCCGAACGAGGTGGTCACGATCGCCTTCGGCAACGGCGTCGCGGTCACCACAGTGCGCGCGAACGGTGACGGTGTCATCGCGGGCGCGACGGTGAGCGTTCCGGGAGGGGCGAAGCCCGGGGCGACAAGCGTCACGCTGACCGGCGGGACGTCGGCCACGAAGGTGTCCCGACCGTTCACCGTCACCGGCTAGGACGGAGTCGACGTGTTGGGCGGGCCGGGAAGACGGCCCGCCCAACACGGGCGGAACTGACCGCCGCAGCGCCGTACCGTCGACCGCGATGGCGGCACACGTGCTGCTCGCGTCCGATCAGCGAGGTGGCAGCAGTGCGTCGACCAGCTCGCGCAGCGGCCCGACCAGGTCCTGTTCGGTGGCGGCGCTCAGCGGCTCCAACCGGATCGACGACGACCGCAGCACCGCGACGCCGATGCCGGCGGCGAGGGCCATCTGGGCGCGGAGAAGGATCTCCTCGCTGCCTGGTTCGCCGGGACGCCATCCCCGGGCCGCCGCCAGTTGTTGGCTGGCCCGGCTGAGGACACCGAGGCGGATCTCGTCGGCTCCCGCGTCGCCGGACGAGCGCAACAGCAGGGTGAGCTGGCTGGACAGCCCCGCCGTGCCGAGGTCGGCGATGTGCCGGGCGATGGCTTCCGGGACCCGTTCGGCCGGCGTCTGACCGGCCGTCCGGTGCAGCTCGTCGCCCGCTGCCCGCAGACACGCCTCGAACAGACCCTCCTTCGACGAGAAGTAGCGGCTGATGAGAGCGACGTTGACCCCCGCGTCGTCGGCGATGTCCCGCACGGTCGTCGCCGCGTAGCCGTCGCGGGCGAAGCGCTGCCGAGCCGCGTCGAGCAGGAGCTGCCGGGTTTCGGTCGCATCCCGGCGACGGCGCGGGGCAGGTTCGCCAGGTGTGGCGGGGGAGACGGGTGGTTCGGCTGTCACGACGCGTCCTTTCTCGCTCTCGGTGGCGGTGCGACCGACGCAATGTAAACATATGTTGACTTGCGCCCCCAAGCAAGGTCGCCAACCCCCTCCGGGGTGACGTAAACGACTGTTGACATGGCCCCGCGGCTGCGGATACTGGTAAGTCAGCAAACGTTTACATCTAGTTTCGGGAATCTCATGACCCACACCATCGAGGAGTCGACCCGCGTCGGCCCCGCGTCCAGCCCCGCCCCGCGCGCCAACAGCACCCTCCTGGTGCTGTACCTGTCGCTGGGTGGCCTGGCGTTCGCGGTGCTGCAGTCGCTGGTGGCGCCCGCGCTGTCGACCATCGGGAGGGACCTGGGCGTCTCCACCGGGGACATCAGTTGGGTGCTCACGGCGTACCTGTTGGCCGCCTCGGTACTGACACCCATCCTCGGCCGTCTCGGTGACATGGTCGGCAAGCGCCGGGTCCTCATCGGCGTCCTCGCCGCCCTCGCCGCCGGCACCCTGCTCGCCGCCCTGGCCCCCAACCTGACCGTGCTGATCGTCGCGCGGGCGCTTCAGGGCGCCGCCGGAGCGATCCTGCCCCTGTCGATCGGCATCGTGCGCGACGAACTGCCCCGCGAGAAGGTCGGCGTCACCGTCGGCCTGCTGTCGGCGATCTTCGGAGTCGGCGCCGGCGTCGGCATCGTGGCGGCGGGCCCGATCGTGGAGCACCTGTCCTGGCACTGGCTCTTCTGGTTGCCGCTGGTCCTTGTCGTCGTCGCGCTGCTCGGGGCCATCTTCGGGATGCCCGAGTCGCGGGTGCGTACGCCCGGACGGCTCGACATGCTCGGCGCCGCCATCCTGTCGGTGTCGCTGGTCTCGCTGCTGCTGGCCGTCAGCAAGGGACAGTCCTGGGGTTGGGGGGAACCGAAGACCATCGGCCTGTTCCTGCTCGGCGTGGTCGCGCTGGTCGTGTTCGTCCTGGTCGAGCTGCGGGTGAGCGAGCCGCTCATCGACATGCGTCTCATGAGGATTCGCGGCGTCTGGGCCACCGACCTCGTCGCCCTGATCCTCGGATTCGCGATGTTCGGAACCTTCGTGCTCGTGCCGACCCTGCTCCAACTTCCTGCGGTCACCGGCTACGGATTCGGCAAGACCGTGTCCCAGGCCGGCCTGTTCCTGCTTCCCACCGTCCTCATGATGGTGATCTTTGGGCCGCTCGCCGGTCTGCTGGACCGTCGCTTCGGTCCCAAGGTCCCGATGTTCCTCGGCGCGGTCCTCGTCGTCGTAGCGTTCGTGCTGCCGGCACTCGCCCACGGCGCGACCTGGCAGGTGCTGCTCTCCGGAGTGCTCACCGGCGCCGGCATCGGCCTCGCGTTCGCGGCGATGTCCAACGCCATCATCGAGAGCGTTCCGGCCGGGCAGACCGGCGAGGCGAGCGGCGTCAACACCATCGCGCGAACCATCGGCAGCAGCATCGGCGCCGCGGTCGTCGCGGCCGTCATCACGTCGCACAGCACCCCGCAGGGTCTGCCCACCGACACGGCCTTCACCGCCGGCTTCTGGGTCTGCGCGGGCGTCGCCGTGCTGGCCGTCTTCGCGGCACTCGCACTGCCGTCGGCGCGTCGCCGTCACCAGCAGGCCGTCGACGCGGGTGTCGACGACCTCCCACCCGAGCCCGTCGAGGTGCACCTGCCGCACCGGCGGCGCTGAGACGCGACACAGGGACGACTCAGGCCGTGACCACCAACTGTGGCGGTCACGGCCTGAGCCGTCAGGGCGATCTCAATCCACCCGAGGCGCGCCCAGCCGAAGGTGCCACCGCGCCCCACGGCCGGTGAGCCGGACGATCGCCAACGGCTCCACGTCCACCTGCCGGTACGTCGCCAACGGCAGGTCCAGGGCGTGCACGACAGCGATCCGGATCACCAGCGGGTGTGCGATCGCGGTGATCCGCCGGTCGGCGTCTCGTTGCCCGTCCAGCCAGGCACCGACCCGGTCCCGGACCGCGGCGACGGACTCACCGCCGTGCGGTGCGGAATCCGGTTCGGACATCCACTCGTGCAGCGCCTGCGGCTGCTCGATGGCGATCTCCTCGACCGACCGTCCGGTCCAGTCGCCGTAGTCGCAGTCCGCCAACGACGCCTCGACGGTGGGCCGCAGACCGAGTGCGTCGGCGGTATCGGTAGCCGCCGCGGCGGGACTGGACACGCAGGCGTCCCGGACGCCCAGGTGCCCACGCCGGGCCTGGGCCAGGGCGAGGGCGGCACGCAGGCCGCCCTCGTCCAGGCCGTCGCTCGGTCCGCCGAAGCGGGCCTGACGCAGGGCGATGGTGTGCGCGTGGGCGACCAGCCGGAGGCTGGTGGCGGTCACGTGCCAGGAAGCGCGGCGGCGGCCCGGCGACGACGGTCGTGGTGCATCAGGGCCGCGAACAGCAGGCCGATCCCGGTCCAGAGCACCACCTGGGTGCCGAGGGAGGCCAGCCGGAAGTCCCACAACAGCGTCGCGGGGAAGTCGGCGGGGACTTCCTGGAACGACGGAAGCACCACATAGGAGACCACGGTGACCAGCAGGAATCCGCCGACGGCAGCGGCGACGCGCTGCCACAGCGGTGCCTGCGCGCCGACCGATCGGTAGCCCAGCGAGCCCGCCCACACAGCCACCAGACCGAGCACCACCATCAGCAGGTAGGTGACGGTGCGTTGGTTGATGGTGGCCGGGTCGCCGACCGCCGGCGGGTTCGCCGGATACTTGAGGAACGGCACGACCACGGCGCCGAGCAGCGCCGCGCCGGCCAGTAGCAGGCCCGACCGTCCGTCGTCGTAGGTCCGCCGTCGGCGCGCCAGCAGGACGTACGCCGTGGCCAGCAGGCCACCCATCGCGGCACCGAACAGGCCGGTGGCCAGGAACAGGCCGCCGCGCTGGCCATTGCGGCTGACCAGGGCATCCTCGTGGTCGTGCGCACCGGCGGCCGGCTCGGCATGCGCCGACGCCGCCTCCTCGATCGCGATGGCCGCCTCGACGTGCGGCTCGCCCGCCACATAGGCGAACGTCCCGGCGAGCAGACCGGCGATCAGGCCGGCGAGCAGACCGCGGACGAGGACGGTGACGAACGGGGGAGCGGTGGTGGCCGTCAGTGGCACGGAACACCCAGCAGGTGCCGGCCGTCGTGCATCAGCTCGTGCAGGTACATGCCACTGCGCGACACCGCGCCCTGGTCGAAGGCGACGAGGTAGGCCAGCAACGCCAGAGCGGCGACGGTCATCAACACCGTCCACAGCAGACGCGTGGTGCCAGCGGGATTCACCAACGGCTGGCTGGACGTGGAACTGGACATGTGATCACGAACCTTCCCGGGGATGACGCGTCCCCATCGCAAGGCTGCGGACGACCGAGCGTCCTGGCTCGCGGCCCCTCTTGAGGTGGGGGAACCGCTCACAGTGGCGCGACCGCGCCGGAATCACACCGGCTTCCCTCGCGTCGCCGCAGATAGTGGGTCGACGGTATCGGTGCCGCCTCAGGCGGTCAACCCGGTCCCCGGGCAGCGACCCGCGGCTCGCCGACGTGCGGGTGGCGGCGCATCGTCACTTCGGCCAGTCGACGGTGTTCACCCGGCCGGAGTGCTGGGGAGTTCCGGCTGGTACGCGCGTTCTGCGGCCTGCGACCGGTCTGTTACCGCTAACATGGTCATCCTGCCAGAGCGGTCGACGGCACCGGGCCGAGCCGGAGGTCCGACCAGTGGCGGAACGGGGTGGGTGGACGTGAGCGCGCCGGGTCGGGTCCGATGACGACCGGTGCGGCCGTGCGGCAGTCGGGGATCGTCGACGCGCACCATCACCTCTGGGTTCGCGCCCGACACCCGCAACCCTGGATCGACCCGCACACCATGGCCGCGATCGACGACGACTTCACCCCGGTCGATCTCGGCCCGGCTACCCGGGTCGCCGGAGTCACCCAGACCGTCGTCGTGCAATCCGTCGCCGCCCGGTCGGAGACGCCGGAGCTGTTGGGGATCGCGGCCGACGACCCTCTCATCGCCGGAGTCGTCGGGTGGGTCGACCTCACCGCCGACGATGTCGTCGAGCGCCTGGAGCGACTTCGGGCGGCGCGGGGCGGCGAGCGGCTCGTCGGTATCCGTCATCTGGTCCAGTCCGAGCCCGACCCGGCGTATCTCGACCGCTCCGACGTGCGGAGGGGCATCGCCGCGGTCGGTGCTGCCGGCCTCGCCTTCGACCTGCTCGTACGCCACCATCAGTTGCCGGCGGCCACCCGGCTCGTCCGTGACCTGCAGCAGGTCCGGTTCGTCCTGGACCACCTCGGCAAGCCACCGCTCGGGAGCGGCGGCCTCGGCGACTGGCCCCGGGACCTGCGGACGCTCGCCGCCGCACCCAACACGACGGCGAAGCTCTCCGGCCTGGTGACCGAGGTGAGCGGCAGCTCCTGGACGGTGGCGGACCTGCGGCCGGCCGTCGAGCACGCACTGGACGTGTTCGGGCCGGACCGGTTGATGTTCGGCTCGGACTGGCCGGTGTGTCTGCTCGCCACCTCGTACACCCGTTGGGTCAGGGTCCTCGGCGACCTGCTGGATCCGCTGACCGACGACGAGCGCGCGGCGATCTGGCGACAGACGGCCAGCCGGGAGTACCGGCTCGCGGCGTCGTGACCCGCCGGGAGTTCGGCGGAGAAAGAGGTGCCCGCAACCGCCGCCGGGCATAGCATGTTATCGATAACATGCTCGCGATGGTCCGCCGGATCGAGCCGGTGGGCCACCCTAGGGTGCGGGGTGCGCATGGTCGTCGGGGCCGGACCTGCCGATCCCGTGTGGACTCGTGCCGGTCCAGTGTCCCGTGACCGACCGTCGCCAGAAGCCGCCGCGTCGCTCGACCGCACTTGTGCCGATTTGATCAGACGTATGTGCGGGGCGGCTCGGGTAACGATGTCAAAACATGGTTGTAAGACCTTGGCAATCCACGGGGGTGCATGGCATGGTAACGGCTGATCAAGGGAAACATCTGACCTATCGTGACGGTGCGGCAGGTCGACGCCAAGTTCTCTCCTCCGCGGGGAGGCTCGGTCGCTCATAGGTGCTCGGCGCGACGGCGGGTCCTTCCGTCGAGTGCCGGCCCCACGCATGGGGAGGTCAGGTCCGACGATGAGTACCGCCGAGGCATCCGCAGGCGCGCAGCGCGGCGACATCGGTGACTGGCTCCGGGAACGGATCTCCCACGCCGTCTCCGAGTTCACCGCCGCCACCGCGTTGGTCGTCCTGTTCGTCGCGTTGACCTTCGCGAGTCCCTACTTCCTGACGGCGGACAACCTCTTCAACATCGGGGCCCAGACGGCGGTGATCGCCATCATCGCCACGGCGCAGACGATGGTCATCATCACCAAGGGCATCGACCTTTCGGTCGGGTCGGTGGCCGCGCTCGCCGGCGTGCTGGGCGCGATGACAGTCCGCGACCTCGGCTTCTCCCTCCTGGCGGCGACGGCGGTCGCGATCGGCGTCGGCGCTCTGGCCGGGCTGTTGAACGGTCTGCTGGTGACGGCCGCCCGGATTCCGCCGTTCATCGCGACGCTGGGAACGATGTCCGTCGGCCGTGGTCTCGTCTTCATCATCACCGGCGCGGTCGGCGTCTACGGCCTGCCCCGGTCGTTCCAACTGCTGGGCAACGGGGAGATCATCGGCATTCCGTTCGCCGTCGTGATCACCGTCCTGGTCGCCGTCGGGGTCGCCTTCCTGCTCTCCCAGACCCGCTTCGGGCAATACACGTACGCGATGGGCTCCAACCTGGAGGCGGCGCGTCGCTCCGGCATCCGGGTGGGCCGTCACCTGACCGGGGTGTACGTGCTGGCGGGTGTGCTGGTCGGGCTCGGCGGCATGATCGCCGCTTCCCGGGTCAACTCCGGCCAGCCCAACTACGGGATCTCGCTGGAGCTCGACGTCATCGCCGCCGCGGTCATCGGCGGAGCCAGCCTGTTCGGGGGGCAGGGCCGCATCGTCGGGACGATCATCGGCGCCTTCCTCATCGCCCTGGTGCGTAACGGGGCCGTCCTGCTCGACATCAGCATCCACTACCAGCAGGTGATCGTCGGCCTGATCATCTGGGCCGCCGTCTACTTCGACCAGTACCGCCGCCGGCGGCTGGAATCGCGGGGTTGACATGCCATTCCACGAGTCCGAACGAGGAAGGACACCCACCATGGCACACACCACCACCAGTCGACCGGCGCGTACGCGTCTCCTTCGTGCCCAGGCCATCCTGGCTGCGGTCGCGGCCACCGCCCTGCTCAGCGCCTGCGGCGGCGTCGAGGTCCGGGACGGCGGCGGCGACGGCGCGAGCAAGGACGCGAGCGGGCCGTTGAAGCTCGCCGTCGTACCGAAGGCCGTCGGCGCCGACTACTGGAACACGGTGAAGGCGGGCGCGGAGTGCGCCGCGCAGCGCGCCGGGGACGTCACCGTCCAGTGGGACGGGGTGACCGCCGAGACCGACGTCGAGGGCCAGGTCAACCTGATCCAGAACTTCGTCACCAAGAAGGTCGACGGCATCGTCTACGCGGCGACCGACTCCAGCGCCCTGGCGCCCGCCACCGACCAGGCGCTGGCCGCCAAGATCCCGGTCGCGATGATCGACTCCGGCACCAGCCCGCAGCCGTCGAGCGTTCCGCTGTTCGCCACCGACAACCGCGCCTCGGCGACCGAGGCGGCGAAGCTGCTCGCCAAGGAGCTGGGCCCCGGCAACCACGACGTGGCCCTGGTCGAGTTCCAGCCCGGATCACAGACCAACACCGAGCGGGTCGACGGCTTCAAGGCCGGCCTGGCCCAGTTCCCCAACCTGAAGCTGGTCGGCCAACAGCCCAGCAAGAGCGACGTCAACGAGGCCCGACGGGTCACCGAGAACATCCTCACCGCCAACCCCAACCTCAAGGGCATCTTCGCGGCCAACGAGCCGAGCGTGCTCGGCGCCGCCCAGGCCATCCAGGCGGCGGGCAAGTCGGGCAAGATCGTCATCATCGGGTGGGACGCCGCCCCGGACGAGGTGGCCGGGCTGCGCAGCGGCCAGATCTCGGCCCTGGTCGTGCAGAACCCGTTCAAGATGGGCTACTTCGGCGTCGACAAGATGGTCAAGCACCTCCGGGACAAGGCGCCCCTCGCGTCGGCCGACACCGGCGTCACCTTCGTCACCAAGGAGAACATCGACACGGCGGAGATCAAGGCGGTGCTCGAGCCCAGCTGCGCCAACCCCCCGGTGCAGTGATGGGAACGACTCCGACGGCCACCGCCGACACCGACGAACTGTCATCCGGCGGGGAAGCGCCGGTCCTGGAAGCTCGCGGCATCGTCAAACGGTTCGGACACGTCGAGGCGCTGCGGGGCGCCGACTTCACCGTCCACCGAGGTGAGGTCGTCGCGCTGATCGGCGACAACGGCGCCGGGAAGAGCACTCTGATCAAGACGCTCTCCGGTGTGCACCCACCGGACGAGGGCGAGATCCGCGTGGGCGGCCGCCCGGTGCAGTTCTCGACGCCGGTCGACGCCCGGCGCGCGGGGGTGGAGACCGTCTACCAGGATCTGGCCGTCGCCGACGACCTCAGCGTGGCCGCCAACCTGTATCTCGGGAGGGAGATCCTCCGCTCCGGACCACTCGGTCGGCTGGGCCTGCTGGACAAGCGCGCCATGCGGCAGGGCGCGGCAGCGGCCCTGGACGAACTCGGTGTGCGGATCCCCCGGGTCACCACCCCGATCGCCATGTTGTCCGGTGGGCAACGGCAGTGTGTCGCGGTGGCCCGGGCCATCATCTGGGCCACCAACGTGGTCATCCTCGACGAACCCACCGCGGCGCTCGGCGTGGTCCAGACCGGGCGGGTTCTCGACGTCGTCCGGCGCGCCCGCGACGCCGGCATGTCGGTGGTGCTGGTCAGCCACAACATGCCGCAGGTGCTCGACATCGCCGACCGGGTCGAGGTGCTGCGCCTCGGCCGCCGCGCGGCCCAACTCCGCGCCGACGAGGTCACCACCGACGACCTGGTGGCGGCGATGACCGGGAGCACCAGCACGGACCGGGACGAGCGGTGACGACGAACGTCCCGGCCGACGGCGGCTGGCGCAGCCGGTGACCGGCCCCCTCGGTCGGCGGACCGCGGTGGACACCGCCCGCCCACAGGTGCGGTTCAGCCCACTGGGATTCGGTGCCTCGCAGGGCGGCAATCTCTTCCGGAGGACGTCGGACGAGGCGTTCGCCGCAGCGGTGGACACCGCGTGGGCCGGGGGTGTCCGATACTTCGACACCGCGCCGCACTACGGGCTCGGCCTGTCCGAGCGGCGTCTGGGTGCCGCCCTCCGCTCCCGACCCCGTGCCGAGTACGTGGTGTCCACCAAGGTCGGTCGGCTGCTGGTGCCGTCGCCGGAGACCGCGCACCTGCGTGACCCGGAGGGGTTCGACGTGCCCGCCGACCACCGGCGGGTCTGGGACTTCAGCCGGGACGGCGTACACCGGTCGGTGGAGGCGAGCCTTCGACGCACCGGCCTGGACCGGATCGACGTGGTGTACCTGCACGACCCGGACGACCACTGGGAGCAGGCCGCGTACGAGGCGGTGCCGGCGTTGGTGGAGCTGCGCGAGCAGGGCGTGATCGGCGCGATCGGCGCGGGGATGAACCAGTCCGCGATGCTGGCCCGCTTCGTCACGGAGACCGACGTCGACGTGGTGATGTGCGCCGGCCGGTACACGCTGCTGGAGCAGGGCGCGTTGACCGACCTGTTACCCGCCGCGCAGGCCCGTCGCGTCGGTGTGGTGATCGCCGGGGTCTACAACTCCGGGCTGCTGGCCCGGGACCTGCCGCCCAGCGACGCCGCCTACAACTACCAGCGGGCGCCGGTGGAGGTGGTCGGTCAGGCCCGGCGGATAGCGCGGGTCTGCCAGACGTACGGGGTCACGCTGCCCCAGGCGGCGTTGGCGTTCGTCCGTCGGCACCCGGCCGTGGTCTCGACAGTGGTCGGCGTGCGTGACGCGGTCCAGGTGACCGAGACCCTGCGCCGGTTCGACACCGACGTCCCGGATCAGCTCTGGGCGGCGCTGTACGAGGCGGGGCTGCTCGACGTGCAGCCGTAGCGTCAGCGGTCAGGGGCCCGTCATCTCGGTGGTGGTCGGGTCACCGTCGTCGGGCAATCCGTGCAACGACTCCTCCACACCGATCAGGTGGTTGGCCATCCGGGTGCGGGCCCGCTCCGGGTCACGCGCCACGAGGGCCTTGAGGATCGCCACGTGTTCGTCATGGGTACGCCGGTCCGCGCCCTCCTCGTGCAGGCTCCGCCAGAGCCGCCCGCGGATGGTGCGACCGGCGAACGCCTCGATGAGCCCGACGAGCACCGGATTCTCGGCGTGCACGGCGATGATCCGGTGGAAGGCGATGTCGATCTCGAGGATGCGTTCGTGGTCCTGCGGTGACTGGCCGACCATTCGGGCGGCCTCGTCGAGCAGCTCCCCGGCCTGGGCGAGGGCCTCGTCGGTGATCCTGGTGGCGGCCAACCGGGCGGCCTCGCACTCCAGCAGCCGCCGGACGGTGTGGATGTGTCGAGGGTCGTCCTGACCCTGGAAGTCCACCACGAAGCCCATCGGGGCCAGCAGTTGCGGCGCGTCGAGGTTGGTGACGTAGGTGCCGTCACCCTGGCGGATGTTGACGATGCCGAGGATCGACAGGGCCGACATTCCCTCGCGCAGTGAGCCGCGCGAGACACCGAGGGACTCGGCGAGGTCCTTCTCGATCGGCAGGCGGTCCCCGGGCTTGAACTTCCCGTCCAGGATCATCTGCTTGATGCCGTTCACCACTTCGTCGGTGCGTGACATGGTCCCCCTAGCGGCCAGCGGATGTGGCCGTCCCACCCGCGATCACGTACGGCTCCGGAGATGACACGGTAGTCGGGTCCGCCGCCGCCCAGTAGTGGCCGTCGGGAAAGCGGTAGAGCGCGATCGACTCGGGGCGCATCCGGGTGGAGTAGCCGGGCTGGTCGGGCAGGACGTAACCGCTGCCCGAGCCGGTGTCACGGATGACGCACGGGTCGGTGAAGTGCTCGTGCAGGTGGTCGACGAACTCGGTGACCCGGTTGGTGAGGTCTCCCGAGACCGCGACGTAGTCGAGCACGGACACGTGCTGGACCATCTCGCACAGCCCGACGCCGCCGGCGTGCGGACAGACCGGCACGTCGAACTTCGCGGCGAGGAGCAGCACGGCGACGATCTCGTTGATGCTGGCCAGCCGGCCGGTGTCCAACTGGCAGAAGTCGATGGCCCCGGCCTGGAACAGCTGCTTGAACATCACCCGGTTGTGGCAGTGCTCGCCGGTGGCGACGCCGATCGGGGCGACCGCCCGGCGGACGGCCGCGTGGCCCAGGATGTCGTCGGGGCTGGTCGGCTCCTCGATCCACAGCGGTGTGAACCGGGCGAGGGCGGTGACCCACTCGATGGCCTGGCCGACGTCCCACACCTGGTTGGCGTCGATCATCAGGTTGCGGTCCGGGCCCAGGATCTCCCGGGCGATCGCGCACCGACGGATGTCGTCGTCGAGGTTGGCGCCCACCTTGAGCTTGACGTAGCCGTATCCGCTGTCGACGGCCTCCTGGCACAGCCGGCGCAGCTTGTCGTCGCCGTAGCCGAGCCAGCCGGCCGAGGTGGTGTAGGCGGGGTAGCCGGTCCGGTGGAGCTCGGCGAGGCGGTCGGCCTTCGTGCTCTCCTTGGCCCGCAGGATGGCCAGTGCCTCGTCCCGGGTGAGCGCGTCGGACAGGTAGCGCAGGTCCGCGATGTCGACGAGTTGTTCGGGGGTCATGTCGACCAGGAGCCGCCACAGCGGCTTGTCGGCGAGCCGGGCCACCAGGTCCCACGAGGCGTTCAGCACGGCCGCGAGCGACAGGTGGACGACGCCCTTCTCGGGCCCGAGCCACCGCAGCTGCGAGTCGGACGTGAGGAGGCGGTAGACCGCCCCCATGTCGGCCGCCATCGTCGCCACGTCCAGGCCCACGAGGAGCTGTGCCTGGTGGACCGCCGCGGCGGCGACGATGTCGTTGCCCCGACCGATCGTGAAGGTCAGGCCGTGGCCCGCGAGCGGCGCGCCCACGCTGTCGGTGCCGTCGGTGTGCAGGACGACGTAGGCCGCCGAGTAGTCGCCGTCCTTGTTCATGGCGTCTGACCCGTCAGCGGTCAGGGAGGTGGGGAAGCGGACGTCCTCGACGGTGACAGCAGTGATCTGCGGCATGCGCTCCTCGCCCGACTAGGCAAAAGATCAGATGATCAATCGAAGTATACGGAGGCTGGTTCAGGTGCGTCAACGACGTCGATCACCTGACCGATGCAGACATCCAATGTTTCTTATCGGGATCGGACGTCTGGCGGGAGGCGCTTCCCACGTGGCGTGTTCGGACGCCGAGCGACCGCCGTCACGGCGGCGGTGCCCCGCCGTTGCGGCCCACGTTCGCGCATGGGCACTGCGGTCGAAACCTTAACCGCTGGTGGTGGGCGCGTGCTGTTCGAAGTGGAACCCCGGCCCGTGGAACGTGTCGAATGCTGGGCGGCGGTGCGCCGGTCGGAACGAGGGTCGGGGTCAGCGCCCGACCGAGGGTTTTGAAGATTGGATGTTCACCCTGACTGCCGACATCGACCGCGGGTTATGAGCAACGTTCCTTACATCTGGATCCTGCATACATCACATCTTTGTGGACCGTTGTTCGGCCATCCCGCGGCCTTGTCCCGCCGCTGACCGCCACCTCCCGCCGGCGTCGGCCGCCCGGAGGTCGGGCGGCGGGGCGCGGTCGGGTGACGGTCGTCACCGCCTCCGCCGCCGACACGCCGACACCGACATGTGGGGTGTGACAACCGCTGCGTCCCTATATATGGTGTCGAACGCAGCTGGTTCGACCGCTCACCCGGGGCGGTCGAGGCAAGAGGGAACCCGGTGGAAATCCGGGACTGTCCCGCAGCGGTGAGTGGGAACGACAGCCGTCATCAGCACTGGACCGCACGGTCTGGGAAGCGACGGCCGGTAGGAGACCGGCGAGCCCGGTCGTGCCCACGAGTCCGAAGACCTGCCAGCGCGCCGCGTACCCGCACCCGGGTGTGCGGCGGTCCGAGGCCGCGTGGGACGGCTGACGCCACCTGACCCACGCCGCCGGCGTGGCGTCCGTCGGTGTCTGTCTCCGCGTGTTCGGACCTCCAGGTCTCGAACTCCGAGGAGCGAGTGGTGACAGTCACCGAGGTAGTCCCGGCCGGCGCCGACGCGGCACTGCGGCGGACGCCGATGCAGGTCCGCAAGCGCGACGGCGGCACCGAACCCGTGGACGTGAACAAGATCGTCCGGGCGGTCGAGCGGTGGGCCGACGACCTGACCGACGTCGACCCGATGCGCGTCGCCACCCGCACGATCAGCGGCCTGTACGACGGCGCGACGACAGCCGAACTGGACCGGCTGTCCATTCAGACCGCGGCCGAGATGATCGGTGAGGAACCGCAGTACTCGCGCCTCGCCGCCCGGCTGCTCGCCGGCTACGTCGACAAGGAGGTGCGTCGGCAGGGCATGGCCTCGTTCAGCGCGGCGATCCGGACCGGCCACACCGAGGGCCTGATCGGAGACGACACCGCCGCGTTCGTCGCCACGCACGCCGCGGTGCTCGACGATGCCGTCGACCCGGACGGCGACCGGCGGTTCGAGTACTTCGGCCTCCGCACTGTCTACGACAGGTACCTGCTGCGCCACCCCACCAGCCGGTTCGTGCTGGAGACCCCGCAGTACTGGCTGCTGCGGGTGGCCTGTGGCCTGTCCCGTACGCCGGACGAGGCGGTCGGCTTCTACCGGTTGATGTCCAGCCTGGCGTACCTGCCCAGCTCACCGACGCTGTTCAACTCCGGCACCCGGCACACCCAGATGTCCTCCTGCTACCTGGTCGACTCACCGCTCGACGAGTTGGACTCGATCTACGCCCGGTACGCCCAAGTCGCCAACCTGTCCAAGTTCGCCGGCGGCATCGGCATCGCGTACTCCCGGGTCCGCTCCCGAGGCGCGTTGATCCGCGGCACCAACGGGCAGTCCAACGGGATCGTGCCGTGGCTGCGCACGTTGGACGCGAGCGTCGCGGCGGTCAACCAGGGCGGCCGGCGCAAGGGCGCGGCGTGCGTCTACCTGGAGCCGTGGCACCCGGACATCGAGGAGTTCCTGCAGCTGCGGGACAACACCGGCGAGGACGCCCGCCGCACCCACAACCTGAACCTGGCCAACTGGGTGCCGGACGAGTTCATGCGCCGCGTCGAGGCCGACGAGATGTGGTCGCTGTTCGACCCGCACGAGGTGCCCGAGCTGCCCGACCTGTGGGGAGAACGGTTCGACGCCGCGTACCGCGAGGCCGAGGCGCAGGGCCGCTACGTCCGGCAGGTCCCGGCGCGGGAGCTGTACGGGAAGATGATGCGCACCCTGGCGCAGACCGGCAACGGGTGGATGACCTTCAAGGACGCGTCGAACCGGCTGTGCAACCAGACCGCCGAACCGGGCAACGTGGTGCACCTGTCCAACCTCTGCACCGAGATCGTCGAGGTGTCCAGCGACGCCGAGACCGCCGTGTGCAACCTCGGCTCGGTGAACCTCGCCGCCCACCTCGTCGACGGTGACATCGACTGGGAGCGGCTGCGCGCCACGGTGCGTACCGCGGTGACCTTCCTCGACCGGGTCATCGACATCAACTACTACCCGACCACGCAGGCTGCGGCGAGCAACCCCCGCTGGCGGCCGGTCGGGCTCGGGCTGATGGGCCTGCAGGACGTCTTCTTCGCACTGCGGCTGCCGTTCGACTCGCCCGCCGCGCGGGAGCTGTCCACCCGGGTCAGCGAGGAGCTGTACCTGACCGCGCTGGAGACCTCCGCCGACCTGGCCCGACAGTACGGCGCGCACCCGACGTACCCGCAGACCCGGGCCGCGCGGGGTCAGTTGCAGCCCGACCTGTGGGGTGTCGAGGGTACGCAGACCGCGCGGTGGGACGCCCTGCGGGAGCGGGTCGCGGCGCACGGGCTGCGTAACTCGCTGCTGGTGGCCGTCGCCCCGACCGCCACCATCGCCTCGATCGCCGGGTGCTACGAGTGCATCGAGCCGCAGGTGTCGAACCTGTTCAAGCGCGAGACATTGTCCGGGGAGTTCCTCCAGGTCAACACCGCTCTGGTCCGCGAGCTGAAGGCCCGTGGTCTGTGGACCGACCGGATCCGGTCGGCGATCAAGCGGGCCGAGGGGTCGGTGCAGGACATCGCCGAGCTGCCGGCCGGCGTCCGGGAGTTGTTCCGCACCGCGTGGGAGCTGCCGCAGCGGGCGCTGATCGACCTCGCCGCCGCCCGTGCCCCGTTCATCGACCAGTCCCAGTCGCTGAACCTGTTCCTGGCCGCACCGACCATCGGCAAGCTCTCCTCGATGTACCTGTACGCCTGGAAGGCCGGGCTGAAGACCACCTACTACCTGCGCTCGCGCCCCGCGACGCGGATCCAGCAGGCCACCGTCAGCGCCGTCGCGCCCGTGCCCGCGGCCCTCGCGCCCCTCGCCCTCGCGCCCGTCGCCCTCGACGCGGAGGCGCTGGCCTGCTCGCTGGAGAACCCCGAGTCGTGCGAGGCCTGCCAGTGAGCGCCGCCCACCCCATCACCTCCGAGACGAGGACCACGCACATGCTGCTCGACCCCGGGATGGACCTCACCCTCCGCCCGATGCGCTACCCGCACTTCTTCGACCGCTTCCGCGACGCCATCCGCAACACCTGGACGGTCGAGGAGGTCGACCTGCACGCCGACCTTGCCGACCTGGACAAACTGTCCCCGGCCGAGCGGCATCTGGTCAGCCGCCTGGTGGCGTTCTTCGCCACCGGCGACACGATCGTCGCGAACAACCTGGTGCTCAACCTGTACCAGCACGTGAACAGCCCCGAGGGTCGCCTCTACCTGTCCCGGCAACTGTTCGAGGAGGCGGTGCACGTCCAGTTCTATCTCAACCTGCTCGACACGTACGTGCCCGACGAGACCGAGCGGTTCGAGGCCTTCGCCGCGATCGAGAACATCCCCTCGATCCGCCGCAAGGCGGAGTTCTGCTTCCGCTGGATCGACTCCCTGGGTGACCTTCGGGAGCTGCGCTCGCGCGAGGACCGGCGAGCGTTCCTGCTCAACCTGATCTGCTTCGCCGCCTGCATTGAGGGGCTGTTCTTCTACGGCGCGTTCGCGTACGTCTACTTCCTGCGCTCCCGTGGCCTGCTGCACGGCCTCGCCTCCGGCACCAACTGGGTGTTCCGCGACGAGAGCATGCACATGGCGTTCGCGTTCGACGTCGTGGACACCGTTCGCGCCGAGGAGCCGGACCTGTTCGACGACGACCTCGCCGAGCAGGTGCGGCAGATGCTCACCGAGGCCGTCGAGTGTGAGGTGCAGTTCGCCGAGGACCTGGTGGGCCAGGGCGTGCCCGGCCTGACGTTGGCCGACATGCGGGAGTACCTCCAGCACGTCGCCGACCGCCGACTCGCCCAGCTCGGCATCGCCCCGCAGTACGGGTCCGGCAACCCGTTCGCATTCATGGAGTTGCAGGACGTGCAGGAGCTGTCCAACTTCTTCGAGCGGCGGGTGTCGGCGTACCAGGTCGGGGTGACCGGCACTGTCGCCTTCGACGACGACTTCTAGGCGGCAACCGATCCCGGGGCCTGGCGTCGCTTGGTGAGCCACCGCATCACGTGCAGGGGGTGCGACGCCGGGTCCGGAATCGGGTGGAAGACGTGTTCCACCACGCCGTCGGCGATGATCAGGGTCAGCCGCTCGTAGAGCGTCATGTCACCAGCGGTGCGGGTCGGCAGGCGCAGCGCGTCGGCCAGGGTCAGCCTCGGGTCGGGGATCAGCGGGTAGGGCAGCCGCAACCGGTACGCCAGTTCCCGCTGGTACCCGGTCGACTGCGCGGAGAGGCCGTACACCCGGGCGGCGCCGGCCGCGCGGAGTTCCGCGTGGTGGTCACGGAACCAGGCGGCCTGCTCGGTGCTGCCCCGGGCGCCGTGGACCTCCAGCAGCCCGTTCGGCAGGTCGACGCCCGGCCGTCCGGTCAGTGGGTACACGAAGATGACGGTGCGTCCGACGCCGAGCGCGCCGAGGTCGACCGGGCGGCCGTCGGTGCCGTAGAAGGACAGCGACGGCAGGCTGGTGCCGACCAACGCGGCGGGGTCGCCGCCGACCTCGCCACCGCCGGGTACGACCTGGGTCGCCGCCGCGTCCAGGCGTGCGTCCAGCGCGTCCCGCTGGGCGGTCAGCCTGCCGATCCGCTCCTGGAGGGTGGTGATGGTGCTGCGGTACGTCGCCACCGCCGCCGCGCACACGTCGGTGTCGTCGGCGCCACCGGCGATCGACTCGACGAACGGGCGGGTCTCCTCGACGGTGAGGCCGAGGGCCATCAGCTCGCGGATCTGCGCCACCAGTCGCACCGCGATCGGGTCGTACTCGCGGTAGCCGTTGCCGAGCCGCCGGGGCACGACCAGCCCCGCCGACTCGTAGTAGCGCAGTGCCCGGACCGTCGTCCCGGTCCGTCGTGCCAGCTCACCCACCCGCATCCCGCGACCCTAAACCCGCACCCTGGGGTACGGGTCAACGTGTCCATCGTCGCGGTGCCAGGATCGCCGTTTCCTGCCAGTCTGGCGGCGAAAAGGCAGTGTGACCAGGGAGTGTGTGATGACGGTGATCAATCGTGTGCGTGCGCGGCAGATCCTCGACAGCCGGGGCAACCCGACCGTCGAGGCCGACGTGGAACTCGGCGACGGCTCGGTCGGCCGGGCGGCCGTACCGTCCGGTGCGTCGACCGGCGCGAACGAGGCGGTCGAGCTGCGCGACGGGGACCCGGCCCGCTTCCACGGCAAGGGTGTGACGACTGCTGTCGCCGCCGTCAACGGCGAGATCGCCGACGCGGTGATCGGGCTCGACGCCGAGGACCAGGCGCTGATCGACGAGACGATGATCGATCTCGACGGCTCGAAGGACAAGGGTCGACTGGGCGCCAACGCGATCCTCGCGGTGTCCCTGGCGACGGCGAAGGCAGCGGCGTCGGCTCACCGGCAGCCGCTCTACCGCTACGTCGGCGGCGTCGGTGCCCGCCTGCTGCCGGTGCCGATGATGAACATCGTCAACGGCGGCGCGCACGCCGACAACCCGCTGGACTTCCAGGAGTTCATGATCGCCCCGGTCGGGGCACGGACCTTCGCCGAGGCGGTCCGGGTCGGCTCGGAGGTCTTCCACACCCTGAAGGCGTCCCTGGCCGCTGCCGGTCACCAGACCAACGTGGGCGACGAGGGCGGGTTCGCGCCGAACTTCTCGACCGCCGACGAGGCGCTGCGCTTCGTGGTGCGCGCCGTCGAGGACGCCGGCTACCAGCCGGGGACCGAGGTGGCGATCTGCCTCGACCCGGCCAGCTCGGAGTTCTACCGCGACGGCGTCTACGACTACGTCGGCGAGGGGCGTCAGCGCACCGTGGATGAGCACATCGACCACCTGGTGGACCTGGCCGCCCGGTACCCGATCAGCTCGATCGAGGACCCGATGGCGGAGGACGACATCGCCGGCTGGCAGCGGCTGACGGCACTGGCGGGGGATCGGGTGCAGTTGGTCGGCGACGATGTCTTCTGCACGGACGTCGACCGGTTGCGCGACGGCATCGAGGGTGGTTACGCCAACGCGATCCTGGTCAAGGTCAACCAGATCGGCACACTCACCGAGACCCTCGCGACGGTGGACGCCGCCCACAAGGCGGGGTACCGGGTGGTGATGTCACACCGCTCCGGCGAGACCGAGGACACCACCATCGCCGACCTGGCCGTGGGCGTGGGCTGTGGCCAGATCAAGACCGGCTCGCTGTCGCGTTCGGACCGCACCGCCAAGTACAACCAGCTCATCCGCATCGAGGAGGAGCTCGGCGACCGCGCCGTCTACGCCGGGAGTCGCTGACATCGCCGCACCGCGCGGATGCGGCACTGGCGCGACGGCCGCCAGCCGTCGGGCACCTTGTGGGGAGGGACGCGGTGGTAGGCGGTATACCTCAGAGTCATCATGATGATGACTCTGAGGTATACCGCTCGTCAGCACACCCGCGATGGCGGCCAGCCCAGCGCCCGTCGCTGCGCCCAGAGATGAGCGACATCACGGTGCGGCCCATGGCCGACGGCGACGCCGGTCGGGTCCTGGAGATCTACCAGGCCGGCCTCGACGCCGGCAACGCCAGCTTCGAGGTCACCGCGCCGACGTGGGCGGCGTTCGACGCCGCGCGCCTGACCGCGCACCGCTTCGTGGCCGTCGACCGCGTCGGCGCGGTCCTCGGCTGGGTCGCGGTCTCGCCGACCTCCACCCGAAAGGTGTACGCCGGTGTGGTCGAACACTCCGTCTACGTGGACCCGGCTGCCCAGGGCCGTGGTGCCGGTCGGCTGCTACTGGACGTGCTGATCGCCTCCACCGAGGCAGCCGGCATCTGGACGATCCAGTCCGGAATCTTCCCGGAGAACACCGCCAGCCTGGCACTCCATCAGCGGGCTGGGTTCCGTGTCGTCGGCGTACGCGAACGGGTCGGTCGTCACCACGGACGCTGGCGTGACGTGGTCCTGCTGGAGCGGCGCAGTCCCACCATCACCTGACCGGCCCAGGGCTGTCAGCGTCGGCTCGCGCAGGCCACGCAGGTGCGCGCCGACGGGCGGGCGACCAGTCGCTCGGCGGGAATGGGACGACGGCACCGTTCACACACCCCGTAGCTGCCGTCTTCGACCCGTCGCAGCGCGACGTCCAGCTCCGCGAGGCGGCGGCGGGCGGCGTCCAGGACGGCGGTGAGCTGTGCGCGTTCGAAGGCGATGGTGGCGCCCTCGGGGTCGTGCTCGTCGTCGGCGTTCGACGCCCGGGACGCTTCGAAGAGGCTGCGCAGGTCGCCGTCGAGGGCGGCGACCTGCGCCTCGGTCTGCTGGCGCAGCCGCAGTAGTTCCTCGCGGATCGCGGCGGAGTTCCTGTCCATGGCCGTTCCACGGTACTGCCGAATGACGGCGGTCACAGTATTTGCATTCCGAGACGACCGGTCATATCGTTTGCGGTGTCAGCAAGCCGGAACCGTCAGCGGAAGGAGCCCGTCATGGCACGATCGAAGTCGCCAGCCTCCGCCGGGACGCGGCAACGGTTGTCCGACGCCGCGTTGGACCTGTTCCACCTGCGCGGCTACAACGGCACGAGCGTCCAGGACATCGTCGCCGCCGCCGGAGCGCCCAAGGGCACCTTCTACAACCACTTCGCCAGCAAGGAGGACCTCGCCCTCGACTCGGTGGCGAGATACTCCGCGGCGATGGGGCTGGAGATGCTCGACGAGAAGCAGAGCGGCACACCGCGCGAGCGGATCGTCAACCACCTTCGCTACATCACCGGCCTCGGCGACACCATGGGTGACCGGGGCTGCCTGCTCGGCAACTTCGCCAGCGAGATCCCCGCGCACAGTGACGTCCTACGCGCCGCCGTCGACGCCGGCTTCGGTCGGTGGGTCGCCGCACTCAGCGAAGCGATCGAACAGGCACGCGCCGCCGACGAGCTGCACGGCGACGAACCGGCCCGCGACCTCGCCGGCTTCGTGGTCTCCGGCTACGAGGGGGCGGCGGCGCGGGCGAAGGCTTCCGGCAACCCGGATGCCCTGCGGGAGTTCTTCGCGATCACCACGACGCGGATCCTCACCTGATCCCTGTCGATCACCAGCTGGGGCGAGGGGCGTCGTACCTGAGCCTCGGTTCCTGCCCATTATAAGACGACCGGTCGTACGCCTTCGGCCGGCAGGCCCACCAACCGCACTGAGGAGTCCGACATGAGCACCTACCTGATCAACCACCTGCGTATCCCCGGCGGCGTGCCCACCGAGGAGTCCCTGCGGTACCTGGAGCAGGTCCAGGCCACCACCGAGGCGTACGGCGCCAAGTGGCTCGCCGTCGACGCCCAGGTGCAGGTCATCGAGGGCGCCTGGCCCGGCTCCGTCGTGCTGATCGAGTTCCCGGACGCGGAGACGGCGAAGGCCTGGTACAACTCGCCCGAGTACCAGGCGATCCTGTCGCTGCGCACCGCACACACGATCAACGACCTGATCCTGGTGGACTCGGTCAGCCCGGAGTTCACGGTGGCCGGCTACGCCCAGCAGATCCGGACCCTGCTCGGCCAGTGACGCCGGACCTCGGCCCCCGCGGACGAGACGTCGGGCGCGGGGGCCGCGCCTACATGAAGTTACGGGTGTGCAGGGCCGACAGCGCGGCAGCCTCGTCGGGCCGGAAACCCAGGCGTACCAGCCGGCGCTGACGGCCCTGGTCCATCGCCTGTTGCAGAGCCTGCACCCGGTCGAAGCCGGCGGCCACGTCGTCGGGGTGCCATCCACCCGCGGCGAGCACCACCAGCGCGTCGAAGACATCCGCGTTGAGGCCGGCGGTGTCGGCGAGCGCGTCGTGGCGACGGTGGATGGCCGCCCGCAGCCGGTCGCGCACCATCGGGTCGAGCCGTGCCTGATGCTCCAGGTGGGCCATGCCGAACACCACGTGCCGGCGCTCGTCCTGCATGGCGAGCCAACAGATCCGGCGCGTCACCGGGTCCGGCGCGTTCTCGTGCAGGAACGAGAGCAGGTCGACGAAGCTGCCCTCCCCGAGCACGGAGAGCAGGAACGAGGCCAGCGCGAAGTCGGACTCCGCGACGAGCGTGAAGAGCGACTGCCGGCCGCCGGCCGACGACGTGCCCATTTCGGTGCCGCGCAGCAGCGCCCGCCGGCTGAAGACCTCCATGTGTCGGGCCTCGTCGGCCATCTGCACGGCGAGGAGTTGCACCACCTCCCGGAAGTGCGGGTGGATGCGCCCCACGAACCGGGCCGGCACGACGAGAGCTGCCTGCTCGTTCTCGACCAGGTAGGTCATCACCTGCACCACAGCGGCCTCCACGTCGGCCGGCAGCGCGAACGTGTCGTCCCACGGCACCGCGGTCTGCGGGTCCCACTGCCGCGCCGCCGCCTGGGCGTAGAGGTGCGGAGCGACGTCGGCCCACACCAGGTCACGGTCGTCCAGATCGAATCGGGCCTCGGGGCCACCGGATTCGAGCAGCGCGCCCCGGGCACCCAGCCCCCACCGCGCCGGCGGGCGACTGCTGAGCGCCGTCGGCAGGGCCGGCCCGGCCCGCTCCGCGCCGAACCAACGGTCGTCGTCCGCCTTGCCCCGCACGATCACCGCGACCAGGTCGCTCCGGTCGTCACGCTCGGGCGACTCGACCCGATGGCCCCGACCACGACACCAGGCGGGCAGGTGTACGCGCAACGCCGGGTCGCGGCCGGAGACGGCCAACCGGCCGCCGGGCGGCAGCCCGGTCAGGGCGCGTTGCACGAGCAGGTGCGCGCCCCGGCCGAAACCGAGGTCACCGAGGTCGACCTCGGCGACCGGTGTCGCGCTCACGGCCGGTAGTCCGTGGCCGTCACCCGCCCGTCGGGGGAGTAGAAACCGCTGGCGTCGACAGCGCTGGCCAGGGCGTCGTACCCCGTGGTCCGGCCGTCCTTCCAGGCCGTCAGCCCCTCCAGGTCGAGCAGCGGGCGTACCTGCGGATCGGCGTACGACATGCCGAGCAGCAGCGTGCCGAAGAGCCGGACCCCGGCGGACTCCGGTTCGCGGACCGTCATGTTGCAGTGGTCGTACGGTGTGGTCTGCGCGATGATCCGGGTGCCGTCGGGCGGCAGGGTGCCCTCCCGGACGAACGCCAGGTGGTTGGCGTCGATCATGCAGGCGGCGTCGACCTCACCGGCCGTCAGGGCACGGGCGGCGTCGCGCTCACCGCCGATGTGGTCGCCGTGCAGGCCGACGCCGACATCGAAGCGACGTATGTCGACAGCGACCCCGGCCGCCGCGAGGTGACCCAGCGGAATCAACGTCGCCTGAGGGCTGTCCACCGCTCCGACCGCGACCGTCAGCCCGTGCAGGTCGGCGGTGCTGCGCACCGGTGAGTCGGCCCGGACCACCACGACCGAGGTGAGGTCCTGGTCGGTGTCGCGCATCGTCAACGCGCGCACCCTCGTGCCGTTGGCGGTCGCCAGTCGTTCGGCGCGTAGCCAGGCCAGGGGAGAGTTCCACGCCGCGTCGATCCGCCCGGCGACGATATCCTCGACCTGGCGTTCGTAGTGCGAGTAGAGGACGAAGTCGAAGTCCAGGCCACGGCCGCGCAGCCAGGCGCGGAAACCCTCCCAGATGGTCACGACCTTGGGGTCGTACGCGACCGCGCCCATCAGGACGCCGGGCGTCGACATCAGCGATTCGCCTCGTCGAGCAGTGGCAGACCGGTGGCGACCCGCCCGACGAAGTCGTACAGGGCGTCGGAGGTGGGTGCCATCACCCGGGCCGCACGCGAGTCGCGGAAGCGACGCTCAAGGCCCAGCTCCTTGCGGAACGCGCTGCCACCGCAGAGCTGCATCGCGCCGTCGGTCACCTCGGCGACAGTCTCCCCGGCGAGCGCCTTGACCTGCAGCACGCGCAGCATCGCGTCGGCACGGCCCGTCTCCAGTGCGGTGAGGGTGTCACCCAGGAAGGCGCGCAGCGCATCGGTGCGGATCATCAGTCGGGCGAGGTCGCGGCGGGTGACCGGCGCATCGCGCAGGGCGGCACCGGTGTGGGTGAGCGTGGTCGCGGTGAGGTGCCGGCCCGCCTCGGCGACCGCGCTGTCGGCGAGGCCGAGACAGAACGCGGCGTTGAGCACCAGGAACCAGGGCAGGACCGTGCCGAGCGCGGTGTCCAGCCCCGCCCCGTCGGCAGCCATCATCGCCGTCGGCGGGACCCGCAGCCCGTCGGCGGTCATCGGCCGGGAACCGTTGCCGCGCAGGCCGAGCCCGTCGAAGCTCCCGCTCACGGTGAGGCCGGCACTGTCGGCCGGCACGAGCCACAGCGTCATCGGGCCGGCGTCGCCGGACAGTGGGAGGCTCGACCAGACGTAGCTGGTGGCCTCGCCGGCAGAGGTGACCCAGCTCTTGCGGGCGTCGAGGCGGACGCTGCCGTCGTCGGTGACGGTCGCGGTGCCGGTCGGCGACCAGAAGTGGCTGCGTGACCCGTACTCGGAGAAGGCCAGGGTGGTGAGGTGGCCGCCGGTCGCGATGGCCGCGCGGACCTCGCGCGGGCCGTGCGCCTCGATCACGGCGGTCGCCGCGTAGTGCATGAGCACCACCATCGCTGTGGAGCCGCACTCGGCGGCCAGCCGCTCGACGACCTCGGCGACGGTCCGCATGCCGTGGCCGCCGCCACCGACCTCGGTGGAGGAGGCCAGACCGAGCAGGCCGGCTGCGGCGAGAGCGTCGACACCCGACCGGGGGAAGACGCCCTCCCGGTCGACCGACGGCGCCTGCGGCCGGATCACCTCGTCGATGACGGCGCCGAGCGTGTCGGCGACGTCGCTGGTGGATCGCGCACTGTCGACAGTGGACGTCATGCTGGTGCCCCTTCGGCCGAAGCGGTGGGACCGCCGCCGACACTATCCGAACTGAAGTACGCAGCGCGAGTGTCGGATCACCGTCTGGCGCGGGCGCCGTGCGGCCGGCCGTGCCCGTCCTCCCGGTCGATCCGCAACTCCCGTTCCAACTCGGCGATGACCGCCCGCAGGTCGTCCAGCCGTTGGGTCAGCGCGATGCGGTCCACCTCGTCCGGTACGCCGTCGCCGTCCTCGTCGTAGTCGGGGGCCAGCCGCTCGGTCATCTCCAACCGGCGTGCCTCCTCCATCGAGTTGACGATGACGGCGATGAGGATGTTGAGCAGCAGGTTGACGGTGATGACGACGTAGCTGACGTAGTACAGCAGCGTCCACGGCGAGATGGCCATGCCCTGCTCGATGAGGTCCGGCAGTGTCTCCAGCGACAGCAGCACGAACAACGTCAGCAACGACCGGCCGATGTCGCCGTACTCCTCCGGATACCTGTTACCGAAGATCAACCAGCCGGCCATTCCGTACACGTAGAGCGTCACCACCGCCAGGGCGAGGAAGCCGGTGACGCCGGGCAGGCTGCGCCACAGCGCGGAGACGATGGTCCGCAGACCCGGCGAGAACCGCACCAGCCGCACCATGCGGGCGACCCGCACGACCCGCAGCAGTGCCGGGTCGCCGTGCAGGCCCGGTATGAACATGGCGGCGATCACCACGAAGTCGAAGACGTTCCAGGCGTGCCGGAAGAAGTCCTGCGGACGCCTGCCGTATGCGGCGAGTCGGATGCCGATCTCGACGACGAAGACGGCGCGGAAGAACAACTCCAGCCAGTGCAGAGCCGTGCCCGCCGGGCTGAGGTCGTCGTACGTCTCCAGGCCCAGCACGATTCCGTTGGCGAGGATGACCACGACGATGGCGATCTCGAAGGGCCGCGACCGGGAGAGTCGGGCGCAGCGGGCGGCCCAACCGGTTCGGTCAGGTGGGGCCGTGGCCGGCCCGCCTCGCTGGGCGGGTGCGGGTGCGTCGCTCACCGACCGGCCGGTTCGATCGGGCGCGCCGGGGCGGTGGCGGGGGCCCACCTCCGGCCGTCGTCGTGGCGGTGCGGCTGGTGTGCGGGCATGCCCACCAGCCTAGCCAAGATCAATGACGGTGCGCGATCGTGCGCCGCTCGTCAGTGACGCGCCCGCTCCGGCGTCACCGGCGCTCCGAAGAACTCGGCGAGCGGGTCGACGATCCTCGGGTGCGCCCGGTTGATGGCGTCGTGGCCGCTGCGCGGAATCGTCAGCGTTCGGGCGTGCGGCAGCGCGTGGGCCAGCGCGGCGTTCTGGTCCACGTAGTACGGCGGACCGTCGGCGCCGCAGGCCAGCAGCACCTCGGCGCTCACCCCGGCCCACCGGGTGGCCGGGGCGTCGTGCGCCAGGATCAGGGCCGTCTCCTCCAGTGTGGTCGGCAGCAGATCGCCCATGGTGCGGCCGATCGACGTACGCAGGAAGGCGCGGATGATGGCGATCCGGACGCCGAGCGGGAGTTTCCCCGCCGCCATGTGCGAGTTGATCCCGGCGGTCGTGATGGCGAGGCTCCTGGCGGTGTCACCAGCCTCCGCTGCCGCCCGCGCGGACGGCAGCCACGCCGACGGGAAGCTGCCGTCGACCGAGATCGCGGCATCGTAGAGGGCGAGCCGGTCGATCGGCAGTCGGAGTGCGGCTTCGAGGGCCAGGAACCCTCCGCTGCTGTGGCCGATGACGTTGCCCGACCCGGTGTGCTCCAGCACGGCGGCGAGATCGTCGATTTCCTGGTCGGCGGTGTAGGGCATCGACCTCGGCGGCGCGTCGGCCCGCCCGCGTCGGTTGTAGAGGTGCACGGTGAAGCGGTCGGCGAGCGCCCGGGCCAGCCGTCGGTAGACGCCGATCGTCGTGCCGCCGCCGTGCACCACGACGATCCCCGGCCCCGCCCCCGTGGAATGCAGCACGATCGTCGCGCCGTCCCGTGCCCTGACCTGCTCCATGGTTGGCCCATCCTTCCGACACCGACAACAACTGCGAACGACGTTTGCAGTTTACAGTAGATCGGTGAGCGACGCACCCGCCAGTGCCGGCCCCGACCGGCAGTCGATCTGGAGCAGGCCGGAACGCGGCACCCGTGGACCCACTCCGGCGCACAGTCGGGACGCCATCGTCGCGGCCGCCATCGCCCTGGCCGACGCCGAAGGGCTGGCCGCGGTGTCGATGCGCGCCGTGGCCGGTGCGCTCGGCACGGGGGCCGGATCCCTCTACCGGTACCTGTCGTCCCGTGACGACCTGCTCGACCTGATGACCGACCGGGCGGTGGGGGAGTTGCGCCCGTACCCGCAGGCGGACGGCGGCTGGTTGGACACGATGGTGCTGCTGGGACGTCGACAGTTGGCGTTGTTCGGCGCCCACCCGTGGCTGCGCGACGTGATCCACCGGCCATCCGGGGTCGGCCCGGAGAGCCTGGCCTGGTTCGACAACTGCATCCGGGTCCTGGAGCCCGTACGCTGCCCCGTCGCGGCCAAGTTCGAGGCCATCGCGATGATGACCGGCGTGGTGAGCCTCTTCGCCCGTCGCGAGCCCGCCGCCGGGGCGTTCAGCCTCGCCGGGGCCGACCTCGCGGCGTACCCGCACCTGGTCGCGGCGTTCCGCCAGCCCTCCGAGCCGGCGCCCCGGGCCGACCTCGTCGAGCGGACCCTGCGCGGTCTGCTGACCGGTCTGCTGCTCGCCGGGTCGACCGAGGCGGGCTGACCTGATCGGCGTACCGGCGGTGTCGGTCGACCCACGACGAGGACGGGTGGGTCCGGGCGGGCGACGGGCGTCTGCCCGTCACCCGCCCGGAATCAGCGTGGACGACGATCAGATCAGGCCTGCGCGGCCCGGATCGCGTCCCGCAGCGGGGTGCTCGGCCGCCCGGTCAGCCGGCTGAGGTCGTCGCTGTCGGTCACCAGCTCGCCGATGGCGATCGAGTTGTCGAGCGCGGCGACGAATCCGGCCGTGCCCGCGTCGAGGCCGACGTTCTCCAGGGCCGAGGCCAGCTCGGCGGCGGACAGGTCCCGGTGGACGACCGGGGTGCCGGTCACCTCCGTGACGGCCTCGGCGAGCTCGTCGAAGGTGAACGGGGTGCCGCCCAGCTCGTAGACGGCGTTGCCGTCCTCCTCGCGGGTCAGCGCCGCCACGGCCGCCGCCGCGTAGTCGGCCCGGGTCGCGGCGGAGATCTTGCTGCCGCCGGTGGCGCCGAGGATGGTGCCGGACCCCAGGTACTGCGGCAGCTGGTCGGTGTAGTTCTCGGTGTACCAGCCGTTGCGCAGCACGGTGTAGGTCAGGCCGGACGCGGCGAGGACCTCCTCGGTGGCCTTGTGCTCCGGGGCGAGGGGGTTCGTGGTGGTGTCCGCCTTCAGGATGCTGGTGTAGATCAGCCGTTCGACCCCGGCGAGCTTGGCGGCGTCGATGACCGCGGTGTGCTGCGGGACGCGCTGACCGGGGGTGTCGCCGGAGATGAGCAGCAGCCGGCGTACGCCGGCCACGGCGCCGGGCAGTGTCGACGGATCGTCGTAGTTGGCCTGGCGGATCTCGACCCCGCGCGCGGCCAGGTCGGCGGCCTTCTCCGGGCTGCGGACGACAGCGGCGATCTCGGCGGCCGGTACGCCGCTGTCGAGCAGCTGCCCGACCACGAGGCGGCCCAGGCGGCCGGTGGCGCCGGTCACGGCATAGGTGGGCATGGGAACCTCCGAAAGGTGGTGTCTAATCTGCATGCACTTACGAATCTACAGCACTATCTTCGAGTAACCGTAAGGTAGGCTGGTGAGGTGAGCGACATGCCCGTCCAGGACCCGGCGGGGCCTACCCAGGAATTCGTCAGCGATGTCTTCGCCCGAGGGTGCACCTCCCGGGCGGCCTTCGAGGACGTGACCTCGAAGTGGGCCTCGCTGGCGCTGTTGGCGCTCGGCGAGGGTCGCTACCGGTTCAACGCCCTGCGCCGCCGGATCGACGGGGTCAGCGAGCGGATGCTCTCCCAGACCCTGCAGACACTCGAACGCGACGGAATGCTGACCCGCGAGGTGCTCACCGCGATCCCGCCCCGCGTCGAATACTCGCTGACGCCCCTCGGCGCCCGGGTCGCCGACCAGCTACGCGGGCTCGCCGACCTGTTGGAGGCCTCGGTGCCCGAGGTGCAGGCCGCCCGCGACACCCGCGAGCGCGACCGGAGCTAGGGCGTGCCCTGGTTGTCCTGCGCGCAGATCGTGGTCATCTCGGCCAGGTAGCTGGTCAGGGTGGGCAGACCCGCCTCGGCCCGACGCCGCTCGACACCCGGCTCGTCCGTGATCGGGGTCGTCGGGGAAGGTCCGTCCGGACCGCAGCGGACCTGTGTGCCGTACACCTGAGGCTCGCCCCTGCCCACCGCGACCCGGTCCTCGAGATAGGCCAGGTTGCCCGGCGACGCCTGGCGGCTGGCGACCGCCGCGCGCAGCAGAACCAGGGCCTCCTGTTGGAAGGCCGGGTCCAGGTCGGAGTGTTGGGCGATGGCCCACGCGGCGTTGGCGCCGTCCTCGCCGACCAGCGCGAAGGTCGGCCAGCCGTGGGTGCCGATGATGTCCTTCAACCGTGCGGTGCGGGCCTGGTCGGACTCGGTCTGCGGTGTGCCCCCACGATCGGCCTGGTCACGGTCCAGCATCGCGACCAACTCGTCGTGCAGCGCCTTGTCGAAGGCCGCTGGGGAGCGGACGGCGGCCGGCGGGCCTGCGCTGGGGGGTGCCGTCGGCGCATTGGTCGGCGGGTCGGCGGTCGGGTTCGACGAGGTGCCGCAGGCTGCGAGGGCCATCAGTGTGACCAGCGGCAACGTGACCTGCGGGGGGACCCTCACGTCGACGATTGTCGTCCGGCAGTGGTCGGCTCACAAGAGGCCAGTCCTCAGGCGTGCAGCGTCTCGCGCGGCGGTACGCCGTAGCTCGCGTGGTAGCGGGCCGTGAACCTGCTGTGGCTGGCGAAGCCCCACCGACTGGCGATCGCCGAGACGGTCTCCTGGTGCGGATCGGCCCGCACCAGGTCATGGTGTGCCCGGTCGAGGCGGATTCGCCGTAGGTACGCCGTCGGCGTGGTGCCGAGGTGGCGGCGGAAGGCGAGTTGCACCGCCCGCAGGGAGACCCGGGCCGCGGCGGCGATGTCGGCTGCGCTGATGTCCTGGTCTGCGTGCTCCTCCAGAAAGGCGATGGCCCGCCGCAGCGTGGTGGTGCTGGCGTCGTGCCGGTCACCGATGGTGGGCTCGGTGAAGGCGGTGTTGGGAAAGACGGTGAGCGCCGCCGCGGCGAGCATGCGCGCGGCGTTGCCGATCACCAGCGGTTGCGTTCCGGCGGCCGGGCTGTTCAGCACCACGCCACTGACGAAGCTGGTGGTGTTGTGCCACTGGCGGGCGAGTGCCGCGCTGGCGGGGCCCAGGTCGGTGAATCGGATCGGACCGGGCCGCCGGGTCGGCGCGGTGGTGGCCACCTGCGCCAGGACCGACAGGTCCAGCACGCAGAGTTCCACTTCGCCGGGATGCCACTGGACGCGGCACGGCTCCTCCGGCCTGGTGACGAGAAAGACGTCACCGGGCCCGAAACGGTCGGCCGGTCCGTGGCAGGCGCGATCGACCCGCGCGGTGCGGGTGCGGCCGATGACGAGACCGCGGAGTGTGCTGGCGTCGATGTCCAGATGGCCGTTCTGGCGCGTGGTCGCGATGGCGAACGGACCGGCGTCGACGCGGTGATGGCTGAGTTGGTAACCGTTCCTGCTCTGGACACGCAGTTTCGGGTCGTACGTCGCGGACAGGAACTGGTGGATGGCCACCGGGTCGTGGCTGTCGAACTGGTGTGTGTGCACTGGTGTTGACGTCATCCGCTGCTGCCTCCGTCCGGTGCGGGTGCCGCCGGTGGACGAAACGGTGCCGGTGGCGGGATCGGGACGTGCCGGGGTGTTCGGCGGTGACCCGGCACGTCGTGGCCGGCGGTGCGGTGGGTGAGACGTCGCGAGCGGGACGGCAGCGACCGGTCGGGGAGTCGGAAATGACCAGACCGTAGGGCGGCTAAGGGGATGCAATATCTGTCGATGGGAATATCACCATACGACAACCGCGGCTGCGGCGTCCCGCGATTCGCTGCCGCGTGTCGGTAGGCCGACTTCGCTTTCCGACTAACGCCTGACGTCGTTCTACGCCTGCTGTCCTAGCCACCCGTGCGGCCGACAACGAAATGTTATTCACGATCACCCCGGGCGGTGGCCAGACGAATGGGTCCACGCCCGTGGGTCGGGCCCACGGAGGGATGAGCGTTGGACAGTACTGACCCTGAACGCGTCGTTCGACTGGCGGTGGCCGAAGCGCTGGCCCGGGTTGCCGACGAGGACAGCCTGGGGCTGGGCGAGGGCGACGCGGTGCAGCGCCTCGGCGGCGCTCTGCGCGAGGTGCTGCGCCGCGCGCTCGACGACCGGGTGCCGTTGACCACGCCGGACTTCGTCGACCTGTGCCGCGAACTGCGTCTCCACCGCGACGCCTTCGACCTTCTGGGGCACTACCTGATGACCGCGTTGCTGGCCCAGCACGTCGGGCCGGACGCGCTCATCCGCGTCGGAGTGCTCCTCGGCACCGTCGGGCGCTACCTTCCCGCTGCCCGCCCCACGCACCGCAACGCGGGGCCCGCGCCGCGGCGACGCGACGTGCGTTCGGACAACAGCGTCGTCGGCCGGTACCGCCGGGTGAAACTGCCGGAGCACCTTCCCAGCCCGCCGAGCTGGACCTGCACCGGATGCGGTCGGGAGTGGCCCTGCGCCACGAAGCAGAGCCAACTGCTCGCCGAGTTCGGTGGAGCGCGCGCCGCCCTCGCGGTCTACCTCGGCTCCTGCCTCGTCGCCGCAGCCCAGGACCTGCCCACGCTGCCGCTGCCCCGGGTGCGGCACCGGTTCCTCGGCTGGCTGCCCCGCGCCCGGATCTGACGGCTGGCACCCTGACTGGGCAGGGTGTTCATCGTGGACACGCATCCCGTACGGCGGGCGTTAACCCCGCTCTTCAAGGCTCCTTGATCGAAAGAGCAATCGCTTGATCGAGGAGAGGCTCTCACGTGAGAGACAAGCAAGCCGAAGAGACCGAGCAGGCGCAGTTGTCACGGCGCAAGCTGGTCAAGTACGCGGGCGTCGGCGCGACACTGGCTGCGGCCAGCCCCCTGGTCGGTGCCAGCGCGGCGTGGGCCGACGAGGACCGCAGGCCGGGTGACGACGACAAGGACGGCCGGGGCAACACCAAGAACCGGGCGTGGCGTGCCGGCGATCACCACATCCACTCCGAGTACAGCGGCGAGTTCGACACCACGAAGTCACCGATCGTCTTCCATAAGGGCGCGGACGCGGTCTACCCGATCGTCACCAACGCCATCATGGCGAAGAACTTCGGCCTGACCTGGGCGATGTGCACCGACCACGGCGGACCGACCCACTCGAAGGTGAACATCGAGCAGGCGTACCCGGACCTGCTGCGGTCGCGCAAGCTGGTCCCCGAGGTGCTCCAGTTCTGGGGGATGGAGTTCGACGCGCCGTCGCTGGACCACCACACGCTGATGATCCCGCGCCACGACGACGAGGCGAAGCAGCTCTTCGAGCTGGAGAGCCGGTTCGCCAAGTACGACGCGTTCCCCACCGACCCGGCCCGGGACACCGAGGCGAAGATGGTGGAGTTCCTCAAGGTGGCCCGGGGCATGCCCCACAAGCCGCTGGTGATCGCCCACCACGCGTCCCGGTCGGCACCCGGTCTGGGCGTCTACGGCCAGGACACCCCGCGCGAGTTCCGCAACGGCAACAACGCCGCGCCGGACGTCTACATCGGCTTCGAGGGCGCGCCCGGCCACCAGGCCGGCCCCCTCAACGGCGGCAAGCGTGGCGGGTACGGCAACCACCCGACCTACGGCGGCTTCGACCAGATGACCGCGCGGGTCGGCGGGCTGTGGGATTCGCTGCTCGGCGAGGGCCGGCGCTGGTGGATCACCGCGACGTCGGACTCGCACGTGCACTGGACCCGTGGTGGCTCCGACTTCTGGCCGGGCGAGTACAGCAAGACGTACGTGCACGCCCGTCAGGACTACGGGGACATCATGGACGGTCTGCGTAACGGCCGGATCTGGGTCACCACCGGTGACCTGATCCGCAGCCTTGACGTCACCGCCACGTCCCAGGGCAAGACCGCCGAGGTGGGCCAGACCATCACGGTCAGCCGTCGGAGCCGTACCGACGTCGAGATCGAGATCACCTTCCGTCCGCTGGGCGGAGTGAACGCGAACGGGGACCGCCCCGAGGTCCGCCGGGTCGACCTGATCGTCGGCCAGATCACCGGCCCGAGCGCCAGCCTGGACGCCGACACCAACCCCACCACCAAGGTAGCGGCCCGGTTCGGCCCGCGGGACTGGCGTCGGCACGGCGACAGCTACGTCATCCGGCACACCCTGCGCAACGTCGAGGCCGACACCTACGCGCGGGTTCGCGGCACCAGCACGGACGAGGCCGAGCCGCTCGCCGACGGGCTGGAGAGCCCGTGGGACGACCTGTGGTTCTACTCGAACCCGGTGTTCGTGCACGTGCGCTGAGAATGCGGTAGCGGTGCCGCTCGACGGTCGACCCTCGAGCGGCACCCACCCGTATCCGACGGGTGTCAGGCGCGGCGGCGGGCTCGGGGCGTCGGAGTCGACCTGACCCGGCCGGAGGCGGCGTCGGGTCGATCCGTCGTCGGCTGCACCTGCGCCACCACCTCGCACAGGTCACGCAGTGGGTCCGCCGCCTGGGCCGAGCAGGCGACCCGTTGGAGCAGTGCCCGCAGCGTCGCCGCGTCGGCCGGCGTGAGCGCACCCAGCAGGTGCGACTCGACCTGCCGTAGCGCGGAGCGCCGCTTCTCCCAGGCCGCGCGGCCGGCGTCGGTGACGTCGACCAACCGGTTGCGTCGGTCTGCCGGGTCCGCCCGACGCGCGACGAACCCGGGCCGTTCCAGGTCGTCGATGAGGTACGTCAGGACGGTGCGATCGAGGCCGAGTTCCTCGGCGATCGCCCCCTGGTTGCGGGCTGGGCCGTTGATCGCGGCGGTGAGCACCTGGTAGCCGCGGGGACCGCCGGGGAAGTCGGTGAGCGCGTGGTCGGCTGCCCGGACGTAGCCACGGAAGACGATCCCGAGCATCCAGCCCAGGTCGTCGTCGAGCGGATCGGGCCGGTCCGGCCGGTGGGTGGCACCCGTCATGACTCGACAATAGCGCAGTGACGCAGACCTTGTTGGCAGAAGATGTTCTGGCTGGCATAAGGTCTGGGTCGTGGCGCATCGTCCGACGCGTCGTGTGAATCGGGAGGCTCGCAGATGAGCGACTACGGCCATGACCTGGTCTTCGGATTCTTCGTCACCCCTAGCGCCGGCGATCCGGACCGCACTGTCGGCCTCGCGGTGCTGACCGAGCAGGTCGGTCTGGACCTCGTCACCTTCCAGGACCACCCGTACCAACCGGCGTTCCTCGACACCTGGACGTTGCTCAGCTTCGTGGCGGCCCGCACCAACCGGGTGCACCTGGCGGCGAACGTGACGAACCTGCCGCTGCGCCCACCGGCGGTGCTCGCCCGCAGCGTGGCCAGCCTGGACCTGCTCAGCGACGGTCGGATCACCCTCGGCCTCGGCGCGGGAGCGTTCTGGGACGCCATCGAGGCGATGGGTGGCCGACGGCTGACCCCCGGCCAGGGCGTACGCGCGCTGGAGGAAGCCATCGAGATCATCCGGCAGATGTGGGACACCGAGACCCGCGGCGGTGTTCGTGTCGACGGCGAGTTCCACCGGGTGCGGGGCGCCAAGCGCGGTCCGGCTCCGGCGCACCGGGTGCCGATCTGGCTCGGGGCGTACAAGCCCCGGATGCTCCAGCTCACCGGACGGCGGGCCGATGGTTGGTTGCCCACGCTGGGCTACCTCCAGCCGGGTGACCTCACCAAGGGCAACGCGATCATCGACGACGCCGCGCAGGAGGCCGGCCGGTCCCCCCGGGACGTGCGCCGGCTGCTCAACATCGCCGGCCAGTTCTCGGCCGTCGGTCGTGGCCCGTTGCACGGGCCCACCGAGCAGTGGGTGCGGGAGTTGGCCGAGCTGGCCCTGGGTGAGGGCGTGAGCGCCTTCATCCTGGCCGGCGACGACCCCGACGACCTGCGCCGCTTTGCGGGGGAGGTCGCCCCGGCCGTCCGCGAGGTGGTCGCGGCCGAACGCGACCGGGGCGTGCCCGAGCACCCCCGGGACGCGGCCGAACGCGCTCCTGGCGCGGCCCCACGCGATCCTGGCACGGCCGGACGCGACCGGGGTGCGGCAGTGGGCGACGGCGGCGCGGCGGCTGACGGTCGGGGCGTGGCGGCGGAGCCGTTTGCCGCCCCCGCGGCGCGGCCGAGCCGCGCGACAGTGACCGGCGGCGCGTTCGCGGTGGTGCCGACCCCCGACGACGGCGTACGGCGTAGCGACCAGCAGGTCTGGGACGAGTCGACCCGACCGACCGGGCCGGCGCCCGACCCGGATCGCACCTACACCCCGCAGGAGCAGGCCACCGGTGCGCATCTGGTGCAGATCCACGACGGGCTGCGTGCCGAGCTGGCCCAGATCCACGACCTGATCGAACAGGTCGCGGCCGGTGAGATCGACGCCGGCGCGGCCCGGTCGCACATCAACACCATGACCATGCGGCAGAACCGGTGGACGCTGGGCGTCTACTGCGAGTCGTACTGCCGCATCGTCACCACCCACCACACGATCGAGGACCAGTCGTTCTTCCCTCGGCTGCGGGCGCAGGACCCGCGGCTGGGCCCGGTCGTGGACCGGTTGGAGCAGGAGCACCACGTCATCCACGACGTGTTGGAGGGTGTCGACCGGGCCCTGGTGGCGTACGTCGGGTCGCCGGACGGGCTCGCCGACCTGCGGGCGGCGGTGGACCTGCTGACCGACGCCCTGCTGTCGCACCTCAGCTACGAGGAGCGTGAGCTGGTCGAGCCGCTGGCCCGGTTGGGCATCGCCTGATCGTCGTGGTCGGTCGCGCGCGGAGGGGGTTGCCGGGGTAAACCTGAGAGAGTACTTTCGAAACATGTCTCTCAAGAATCCGTTCGGCGACTTCGAGATCAACGAGCCGCAGGCGCTGCGGGCGTTGGCCCACCCCGTCCGGCTGGCCATCCTCGAACACCTCCAGCGGGAGGGCCCGACCACCGCGACCGGGCTCTCACCGCACGTCGGCGCCACACCGTCGGTGGTCAGCTGGCACCTGCGGCACCTCGCGACGTTCGGCCTGGTCACCGACTGGGACGGCGCCACCAGCAAGCGGGAACGCTGGTGGCAGGCAGCAGCCCGTGGCTTCCGCTTCGTCCTGCCCGACGACGCCGAGGGGCAGGCCGCCGGCCGGCAACTGCGCGGTGAGATGTTCGCCCGGCGGGCCGAGGTGCCCCAGCAGTGGCTGCTGCGCGACGAACCCCGACTCGACGCCGAGTGGCGCGGGCTGGCCGGTGTCGCCGACACCCGATTCGTGGCCACCGCCGACGAGCTACGGCAGTTGGAGGAGTCGATCGAGGAACTGCTCGCTCCGTACGTGCGGCGCAAGGAGGAGTCGGCCCCGGACGGCGCGCGAAGCGTCCGGATGCTGCGTTACCTCCTGCCCGAGTCCGGCGACGACCAGGCCACGTCATGACCGCCACCACCGCCGCTGTCACCGACCCCTCGCCGCCTCTGCACCGCGACCGACGGTTCCGCACCTTCTGGGCCGGCGAGACGATCTCCCAGTTCGGCGACCGGATCAGCGAACTGGCGCTGCCGCTGATCGCGGTCTCCCTGCTTACCGCGACGCCCGTGCAGGTCAGCGTCCTCACCGCGCTGATCTGGCTACCCAACCTGCTGGGCCTGTTCCTCGGCGCGTGGGTTGACCAGCGCACCCACAAGCGCCGGCTTCTGATCATCGCGGACCTGGTCCGCGCAGCGGTGCTGCTCAGCCTGCCGGTGGCGTACCTGTTCGACGCGATCACCCTCGCCCAGCTCTACCTGGTGGCACTGCTCACCGGCTTCGGGGCGGTGCTGTTCGCCATGGCGCGTCAGGCCTTCTTCGTCGCCCTGGTGCCGCGATCGGCGTACGTGGACGCGAACAGCAAGCTCAGCATGAGCCGATCGCTGTCCTTCATCGCCGGCCCAGCCGTCGGCGGCGGGCTGGTCCAGGCGCTCAGCGCGCCGGTCGCGATCTTCGTCGACGCGGTGTCGTTCCTCGGCTCGGCGTTGCTGCTCCGCCGCATCCCGGTGACGGAGCAGCCTCCGCCGCCGCGCCACACGTCCACTCTCGGTCTGGTCCGCGAAGGGCTCGTCCTGGTGCTGCGGCACCCGGTGCTGCGGGCAGCCCTCGGCTGCACCAGTACCGTCAACTTCTTCACGTTCATCGCCGGGGCGCTCCTGGTGCTCTACGCCAGCCGGGACCTCGGCCTGTCGGCCGGCGCGATCGGTGTCGCCCTCGGGTTCGGCGCGCTCGGCGGCCTGGCCGGCGCGGGGCTCGCCCCACGGATCTCCCGCACCATCGGGTTGGGGCGTACCGCCATGATCGGCGCGGTGCTCTTTCCCGCACCGCTGGCACTGACCGCACTGGTGACGGGCCCCACCTGGACGAAGGTGGCCATGCTGGCGGCCATCGAGCTGGTCTCCAGCATCGGTGTGATGTTGATGGACGTCAACCTGAACGCCCTGCTCACCGCCGTGACACCCGACGAGGCGCGAGGACGCCGGGCCGGGGCGTACAGCGCCGTCAACTACGGCGTCCGACCGATCGGCGCGTTGGTCGGTGGCGCGCTGGGCACCACCATCGGGCTGCGACCCACCCTGGCCATCGCCGGGCTGGGTGGCGTGCTCGCCGTGCTCTGGCTGCTCGCGTCGCCGGTGCGCCACATCAGAACCCTGGACGACCAGACTGCGTGACCCCGTCGGTGCTCGCACCACGGCGTCACTCACGGCGCCCGACCCAGTCAGTCAGCCTGCGCCGCCAGGATCCGGGCCAGCTCGGTGGGCTGCGAGAACATCGGCCAGTGCCCGGTGTCCATCGTGACCAGTCGCCAGGTGTCGCTGCCCAGCAGCGTGGCCACGGTGTCGTTGGGCTCAGGCCCGTCGAGCAGGCACTTGATGTACGTCGCCGGAAGCTCACCCAGCGGCCGCGTCAGCACGGCCGGTTCGGTCAGCGTGGCGCCCGGGTGCGGCACGGAGCCCTCGACCAAGCGGGCGACCTGCTCGTCGGCGAGCCCCTGACCGTCGAGGTCGGCCGCGCCGATCGGTGGCCAGTAACCCCCGTTCTCGGTGAGCTGCGCTTCGAACGCCTCCTGGCCCTGCCACCAACCGGAGGCGAACGACCCGCCGTCGACAGGCACCTCCGCGTCGACGAAGACCACAGTGGTCAACCGGTCACCGATGCGCTCGGCGGCCTGACCCACCGGGATGCCGGAGTAGCTGTGCCCGACCAGCACCACGTCGCGCAGGTCGCGACGCTCGACCTCGTCGACGATGTCCTGCACGTGGGTCTGCTGACCAGCGGGCATGCCCCGCCTGTCACCGAGACCGCACAGGGTCAACGCGTGGGCGCCGTGACCGGCCGCCCGGAGTGGCGCGACCACGTCGTCCCATGCCGAAGCCCCCAGCCACGCCCCCGCCACCAACACGAATTCAGCCATGGGCGGGACCCTAGCGGCACCCACCGACAGCCCGGACGCCGTCAGGACCAGGTGCGGGCCTCGGCCGCGAAGAGCTCCGGCGGGCTCTCCACCGGCAAGACGCAGAGCAGGTGACCGCCGGGCGCCCGCAGGATCCGACACTCGAGCCACCGGGACACCTCGGTGGCGCCCAGGCCGATCAACCGCGCGGTCTCGGCCGGCACGTCGTCGGTCTCGATGTCGAGGTGGAAGCGGGGTTCGTCGTCGACTGCCTGCACCGCGGCGACCAGCCCTGGCAGCGCCTCGTGCAGGCCGACGAACTGCGGCTCCGCCGGATGGGTCCGGGTGCTGACGCCGAGCGCGGCGGACCAGAACTCCGCAGCCCGGGTGGCCTCCGCCGCGGGGGCGTCGATCAGCAGGGCGTAGACGCGACTTCGATGCATGCGAGGCAGCCTATCGGCGCCCGTCAGCTCAGGAGTGGTCCAGGAGGGGCGGACCGGCAGCGACCGGCATCCGGTAGACGTGCACCGGGTAGTCGACAGCGGACCGTCCGTCGTTGAACCCGGCGGTCAGGTGCAACTGGGCCGCCGGCATCCAGAGCCGGGCCTCGGCGTCGAGCCACATCGCGTCCACCCAGACCAGCCGAGGGTCGGCGACGAGGGTACGCACGCTGCCGTCCGGAGCGACGGTGAGGATGCGCCTGTGCTCCAGGTCGCTGAGGTAGATGGTCCCGGTGTTGTCGATCGCCGTGCCGCCGGTGCTGGGAGTGTCGCACCACCGTTCGACCCGTCGGGCGATCCCGTCGGCCGACACCGTCGGGTCGTCCAACCAGCGGGTGTCGATCCGGGACATCCCACCGGAGGCCGGTTGGTAGTAGAGCCAGCGACCGTCGGGCGACACCTCGAGCTGGTCGACGTGCAGGCGCGCCTCGACGCCGTCCGGATCGCGCAGCACCCGCCCGTCGGCGACCACCGGACCGCCCACGGTGCTCGGGTGTCCGTCCAGCACGCGCCGAAGCCGACCCGATTCGAGGTCGAGCACGACAAGGCCGGGCATCCCCGCGTCGCTGAGGTACGCGATCGCCCCGTTGAAACGGACATCGTCGACGTAGCTGGTGGGGTGCAGCGCCTCGCCGAGGTGGTAGACGCGGTCCACCCGGTCGTGGTGTGGGTCGACCGCGATCAGCCGGGCGCCTCCCGGCACCTGTTTCCCGCCGATCTGCGGTGTGCCCGAGTCGATGATCCAGAGCCGACCGTCCGGGCCGGCGCGCAACCCGTTGACGTGCACGAACGTGCCGTCCGGTGGCTGGTTCGTCCGGTTCCACGCGGCGTCCGGGTACGGGTTGCGGCGGCCGTCCGGGAGGGCCTCCACCACCTGGACGCCGGGCCCGTCCGCCGACGGGTAGCTCAGGAAGACCCGTCCTCGCAGAGTCGTCACCCCCGTGCACACCCGACCCTCGCTGAGGATCGGGGTCAGCCGGGGGTCCTCCCGGGTGGGCAGGGTGGACATCGGCCCGCTCCTCACCCGCCCTGCGGCGTCGTCGGCACTCCAGCGGGGAGCCCGACTGACCTCGGCCACCCAGCGCGGTATCCCCGGAGCATGCCGGGCGAAACCGCCTGGTCACCCGATGCCGCCGCCCGCTCAGGTCGGGGCCGGTGGGCCGACCAGTGCGGCGAGCCGCTTCGGGGCGAGCATGCGGTAGCTCTCGGAGAGCAACTCCGCGATCTCGACCCAGTCGGCGCCTCCGTCCAGGACCATACCCATCACCGTCGGACTCCAGTCCGGCTTGTAGAAGGGGTGACCGCCGCTCAGCAGCCCGGCGATCTCGTCGAGCGGTGAGCGGAAGGTCAGCAGGCAGGCGGGTCGGTCGAGCTCGGCGGCCCGCGCGTGCACCACCTGACGGGCGGGGTCGACGGTGAACACGTGGGCGACGGTGCGCTTGCGGATCCGCCAGCGGATGCCCACCCAGGCAGGCTCCTCGTACGTCTCCGGCAGGCCGAGACAGATCGGGCGTAGCCGGTCGAGGACCTCGGGCGGGACATCTCCGGGTTCGGTCACGGACAGCGACCCTAGCCGCCTGGTGTGACAGATCCCGCTCGTCCGACGCCGCCGGCGCCGGTGGTGCCCGCTCCCACGATCCGTCAGGATGGGCCGGGGCGACAGTGGGCCGTCGTCCCGGCAGTCCCACCCCGCGCCCCGCTGAGGAGTTCCGTGCCGTCCACCCTGCTCTCCCGCCGCGACCTCGACTTCCTGCTGCACGACTGGCTGCGGGTGTCGCAGCTCGTCGAGCGTCCCCGCTACGCGGAGCACTCCCGGGAGACGTTCGACGACGCACTGGACCTCGCCGAACGGGTGGCCACCGAACAGTTCGCCCCGCACAACCGGGCAGCCGACCTCGCCGAGCCCACAGTCGACGGGCAGCGGGTGCGGCTGATCCCGCAGGTTCGCGCCGCGCTGGACAGTTTCGCCGAGACGGGCCTGCTCAGCGCCGGGCTGGACGCCTCGGTCGGCGGCCTGCAACTGCCGCACGCGGTCGCGGCGGCCTGCTTCGCCTGGTTCCAGGCGGCCAACGTGGCCACCTCGGCGTACCCGTTCCTGACCCTGGGCAACGCCAACCTGCTGCTGGCGCACGGGAGCGCCGAGCAGGTGGACACCTACGTCCGGCCGATGCTGGACGGCCGGTTCTTCGGCACCATGTGCCTGTCCGAGCCGCACGCCGGCAGCTCGCTGGCCGACATCACCACCCGCGCCGAACCACAGGCCGACGGCTCCTACCGACTGTTCGGCACCAAGATGTGGATCTCCGGTGGTGACCACGAGCTGGCCGAGAACATCGTGCACCTGGTCCTGGCGCGGATCCCCGGCGCGCCGCCCGGGGTGAAGGGCATCTCGCTGTTCATCGTGCCCAAGGTCCTGGTCGGCGCGGACGGGTCGCTCGGGGAACGCAACGACGTGGCGCTGGTCGGGCTCAACCACAAGATGGGTTTCCGGGGCACCACGAACACCCTGCTCAGCTTCGGCGACGGCGGGCACACCCCGGGCGGCCGGGCCGGCGCGGTCGGTCAGCTGGTCGGGGCACCGCACCAGGGTCTGGCGCAGATGTTCCACATGATGAACGAGGCCCGGATCGGGGTCGGGGCGGGCGCCACCGCGCTCGGTTACACCGGCTACCTCAAGAGCCTGGCGTACGCCAAGGAGCGGCCGCAGGGCCGACCGGTCGGTGCGAAGGACCCGGCCACGCCGCAGGTGCCGATCATCGACCACCCCGACGTACGCCGCATGCTGCTGGCGCAGAAGAGCTACGTGGAGGGGGCACTGGCGCTGGTGCTCTACTGCGCGCGGCTGCTCGACGAGCAGAGGACCGCACCCGCCGAGGCGGACCGCGAGCGTGCCCACCTGCTGCTGGACGTGCTCACCCCGATCACCAAGAGCTGGCCGTCGCAGTGGTGCCTGACCGCCAACGACCTGGCGATCCAGGTGCTCGGGGGTGCCGGCTACACCCGGGACCACGACGTGGAGCAGCACTACCGGGACAACCGGCTCAACCCGATCCACGAGGGCACGCACGGCATCCAGGCGCTGGATCTGCTGGGGCGCAAGATGACCATGCAGGGCGGCGCCGGTCTCACTCTGTTGACCACGACGATCGAGGACGCCGTCGAGCGCGCCCGCAAGGCCGGTGGCGAGGCGGCCGATCTGGCCGACCGGCTGGCCGAGACGGTCGACCGGGTCACCTCGGTCACCGCTCGGCTGTGGGCCGACGGTGACCCGGTGCTCGCGCTGGCCAACGCCAGCGCCTACCTGGAGGCCGTCGGGCACGTGGTGATCGCGTGGATGTGGCTGGAGCAGGTGCTGGCCCTGCCGCCGGAGGGTGCCGGCGACGCGTTCCACGCCGGCAAGCGACAGGCGGCCCGCTACTTCTACGCGGTCGAGCTGCCCCGTACCGGGCCGCAGTTCGACCTGCTGGACAGCCGGGACCGCACCACGCTCGACATGCGGCCGGACTGGTTCTGACGGGTCAGCGTCGTCGGCCCTGGTGCTGCACCGCCTGCCGCCCCTTCACGACCCCCCAGACGATCACGATCACCAGCGCGATCACACCGATGATGATCAGCCAGCGGACCGCCTCGAGGATCAACCCGAGCAGGATCAGCACACCGGCGACAACGCCGACGACCCAGAGCAGCGCACGCATCTCGACCTCCCGAAACCGGCCGCGCCTGGTGCGGCCGGCCCGTCCCAACGTTCCCCGTCCGGCCGACACCATGCCGATTGATCGACTCGGGTTCCGGCCCCGCTGCGCCGAGCAGGTCAGGGGCCGGTACGCGCCACGTAGACGGTGTTGGCCGACTCGCCGCCGGTCAGCGGGTTGGCGAACGGCACGACGTGCGCCCGTACGCTCGCGAACACCTCGCCGAGCGCCTCGGTGAACTCGGCGTCCGGCGGGTCGTCCGACCAGAGCGCGAAGACCCCCTCCGGGCGCAGCCGGGCGGCCAGGCGGCGCAGGCCGGCCGGCGGGTAGAACGCGGCGTGACTGGGGTGCAGGACGTTGCGCGGGGAGTGGTCGACGTCGAGCAGGACCGCGTCGAACCGTCTCCCGGGCACCTCGGAGTCGAAGCCGACGTCACCGGCGACCGCCGCGAAGAAGTCGGCCTGCACGAACCGGGTCCGCGGGTCCTCGGCGAGCCCTGCCGCGAACGGCAGCAGCCCTCGCCGGTGCCAGTCGATCACGTCCTCGATGGCCTCCACCACCAGCAGCGAACGCACCCGGGGATCACCCAGCGCCGCGCAGGCGGTGTATCCCAGGCCGAGACCGCCGACCACCACGTCGACCGACTCACCGGCCACCTCGGCGAGACCCAACCGGGCCAGCTCGATCTCCGCGACCGGGAAGAGGCTGGACATCAGATATTCGTCGTCGAGCTTGACCTCGTACACCTCGACCTGCAGTGCCGGGTCCCGGCGTCGGCGCAGGCTGATCGCGCCGATCGGAGTCTCCCGCCAGGCCAGCTCCTCGAAACGCGCGCCCACGGGTGCCCTCTCGCCGCCGGATTCGTCCACGGATGGTACCGGTTGCCCTGCCACGGGCGGCCACGCAGGGTCCGCAGGACATCGACGCAGCGCATATCCTGTGCCCGGCCGATCCACCGGAAGGGACCTCATGCCGTCGCGGCAGGACCAGCTGCACTCCTACCAGTTCAGCGTCCAACGGGCGGTCGCCGCCCTGGTCATGCGGGAGACCGACCCCGCGCAGTCACCGTTTCGGCGGCTGGCCGGCGCCGGTCTGGCCAGCGTCCTGGTCGCGGCGATCCTGCTGGGCGGTTTCGCGCTCTACGGCCTGTTCGCCGGCGGCGGCAAGGGCTGGCGCGACCCGGGCGCGGTGATCGTGGAGAAGGAGTCCGGCGCCCGGTTCGTCTACCGCGAGCAGAAGCTGCACCCGGTGCTCAACTACGCCTCCGCGCTGCTCATCGTCGGCGCGGACCGGTCGAAGACCGTCCTCGTCTCCCGACGCACCATCGACGGCGTGCCGCGTGGTCTGCCGCTGGGCATCGCCGACGCGCCCGACTCGCTGCCCGCTCCCGGACGGCTGGCCACCGCGGCGTGGACGGTCTGCTCGACCGCCCCGGCCGGCGAGGCGCCCCGCTCCGCGCTGCTGATCGGCACCGAACCCGACGGCGGTCGACCGCTGGGGGACGAGGCACTGCTGCTGCGCCACCCCGACGGCGGGCTGCACCTGGTCTGGCACCAACGGCGCTACCTGGTCCGCGATGCGAGCAGGGTCCTGGCGGCGCTCGCCACCACCCGGGCGCAGGCCGTGCCGGTGGCACCCGCCCTGCTCAACTCGCTGCCGGCCGGCACCGACCTCGCCCCGCTCGACCTGCCGGAGCTGGGCCGGCCCGCCACCGGGGTGCCGGGCACCGCCGTCGGCACCGTCTACCTGGTGAGCAACTCCGGCGGCGGCCGGCAGTACGCGGTGGCCCTCGACGCCGGTCTGGCCGGCATCACCGAGTTGCAGGCGGGGTTGTTGTTGGCCCGCACCGGGCAGGGCGCGCCGGTGCCGCTGACCCTGGGCCAGTTCGCCGCGCTGCCGACGGTGCCCGACCTCGCGCCGACCGGCCAGGACGCCCCGCCGCCGACCCCGCCCCGGCTGGCGGCCGGCGGCGACGGGGCGCTCTGCACCCGCGTCGCCGACGACGGCGGGGTGGGTGAGGTGCGGTGGGGCGTACCGCTGCGGGACCTGGCGGCTTCTCCGCGGACCGCGCCGGCCGGTGACGCGGTGCTGGCCGACCATGTGCTGGTCGAGCCGGGCCGCGGCGCGGTCGTCGAGGCCGCCGCGGCGCCCGGCGCGACCGGCGGCGCGGTCTCCGTGGTCACCGACCTGGGCCGGCGGTACGTGCTGGCCGACCGTGAGGTGCTGCCGATGCTCGGCTACGGCGATGTCCGTCCGTTGCGGTTGCCGGCCGGTCTGGTCAGCCTGGTGCCGGCCGGCGCGACCCTGGACCCGGCCGCCGCCCGGGCTGTCGCCGCCGGAGACTGACCCTCCGAAGCCCTCCAGCGCCGCGCCGCCAAGACGGCGGTGATCAAGAGGTTTGCGTCAGATTGTGGGGCGAGCCCGACGCGAACCTCTTGATCACCGGCCGGACAACGACGTGCGGGAGGGGGCTCAGTCGGCCGGACGGCGCAGGATGGTGACCGCGAACGGGGCGTCGTCGCGCCACGGGCGCAGGTCCCAGGTCGCGAAGCGGTGCTCCACGCGCAGCCCGGCCGCCACCGCGTCGGCGTCGAACGCGGTCAGCGGGTAGCCCCGTTCGGTGCCGAAGCCCACTGTCAGCACCCCGTCCGGTCGCAGGTGCCCGGCGACGCGGCGCAGCACCTCCGGTTCGGTGCCGACGGCGACGAAGGCGAGGACGTTGCCGGCCAGCACCGCGGCGTCGAAGGGCTCCGACTCACCCAGCGCGGGCAGATCCAGCTCGGCGAGGTCGGCGACCAGCCACGTCGGGCCCGGATAGTCGGCTCGGGCCGCCGCCACCAGCGCCGGGTCGGCGTCGACCCCCACCACCGTGTGCCCACGCTCCGCCAGCGCGGCACCGACCCGGCCGGTGCCGCTGCCGGCGTCGAGGATCCGGGAGCCGGGCTCCACCAGGGTGTCGACCAGGCGGGCCTCGCCGGCCAGGTCCGCTCCCTCGGCGGCCAGCTTGCGGAACCGGTCGATATACCACTGTGAGTGCTCGGGGCCGGTGTCGGTCGCCCAGCGGGTCGGGTTGGCCATGTGGCCACCGTAACCGGGCCGGTGGGGGAGCGGCGCCTGACCCGGGCGAGACGATCATCCCTTCTCCGCGCCGCTGGTCAGCCCCTCGGTGAGTAGTCGCTCGCTGGCGAAGAAGAGGATCACGATGGGCACCGTGAGGACGACCGACCCGGCCATCAGCACGGTCTTGGGGACCTCCACCCCGTCGGCGAGCAGGGACAACCCCAACGACACCGTCCACCGGTTGGGCTTGTCGACAAGGAACAGCAGGGCGAAGAGGAACTCGTTCCAGGCGATCATGAAGTCGTACAGGGCGACCGCCATGATCGATGGTGCGGCGAGGGGCAGGCTGACCCGCCGGATGATGCCCAGCCGACCGGCCCCGTCGATGGCGGCGGACTCCTCCAGACTGACCGGGATCGTCTCGAAGTAGTTCTTCAACATGTAGACCGACACCGGCAACGTCTGCGAGATGTAGACCAGCACCAGACCGAACAGGGAGCCGCGCAGCCCGGCCTGGGTGAAGACCACGAACAGGGGGATCGCGATGACGATCGACGGGAACAGGTAGACCGCGAGGAACAGGAAATCGACCTGCCGTCGGCCGAAGAACCGCAGCCGGGCCACCGCATACGCGCCGGGGATAGCCACCAGCAGGGTGAGCACGGTAGCCGCGACCGCGACCAGCCCGCTGTTGCGAATGAAGGTCAGGAATCCCTGGCCGCCGTCGTCGGTGGCCCTGAGGACCTCGGCGTACGTGGCGACGGTCAGCTCACCGAAGCCGACCACGAGTGCGCCCGGGTCGAGCAGCAGACGCTCGATGGGACGCACCGAGAGCACCAGCATGTAGTAGAAGGGGAAGACGGTGACCACCAGGAACGCGGCGATCACCAGGCGGCGCAGCCAGCGCAGGCTCACCGTCTCGATGACGTCCCGGTCCATCAGCTCACCCTCCGTCCGAAGAAGCGCAGGTAGATCAGCACGAACACGATGAGCACCACGGCCAGAACGACCGCCTGCGCGGCCGCCGCCCCGATGTCGGTACGGGCGGTGAGGAACTCGTACACCCGCACGCTGACCACCTCGGTGCCCGCCGCGCCGCCGGTGAGCAGGTAGACGTCGTCGAACTTGTTGAACGTCATGATGAAGCGCAGGACGCCCAGCAGGGCGATCACCGACAGCAGTTGCGGCAGCAGGATGTGTCGGAAGCGTTGGGTGGGGGTGGCCCCGTCGACGCGGGCGGCCTCCTCCAACTCACCGGGCACCGCCTGGAGTCGGGCCAGCAGGAACAGAAAGGCGAACGGGAAGTACCGCCACGCCTCGAACACGATCACGGTGGTCAGCGCTGTCGACTCCTGGGACAGGAACGGCACCGGGGCGTCCCAGCCGAGCAGCCGCTGACCCCACGCGTTGACGATGCCGAGCTGCGGGTCGAGCATCACCTGCCAGACGAAGGTCACCGCGACCACCGGCGCCACGTACGGCAGCAGCATGGACGCCCGGACCAGGGTGCGGCCCCGGAACGGCCGACGGACCACCAGCGCGGCGACCAGGCCGAGCGCTATCGACCCGACGGTGCCGCCGATGCTGTAGACCACAGTGGTCCAGAGCGTGTCGGCGAACCCGGGGGTGTGCAGCACCCGGTCGATGTTGTCCATGGTGAACTCGCCGAACAGGCCGGTCTTGCGCAGGGTGGCGAGCCGGACCCGCTGGAAGGCGAGCACCACCGTCCACACGATCGGGATGCCGATCACGGCGATCGTGACGAGCAGTGTCGGTGCGACCAGCCCGAGCCCGGCACGGGACTCGCGGCGGCGCAGGGTCATCGGTCGGCGGCGGGTCCGCCCCGGCCGCTCCCGGGTGGGGGAGCGGCCGGGGCCGGGCGCGGTCGTGGTCAATTGACGCCGGCCTTGATCGCGTCCACGTCCTTCTTGGCGCGGTTGGCGGTGGCTGCCGCGTCGGACTTGCCGGAGACGAGGTCGCCCAGCACCTTGGGCACCGGCAACTCCCCGAGCATCGCGCCGACCAGCTTGCCCTGCCCCTGGCTGAGCCCCCACCGGCCGAAGGTGTCCGGGCTGCGGCGCAGCGTGGCCAACACCTCGTCGCCGTACACGTCGGCGAGGGGCCTCTTCGCGTCCACGCCTGCCTGGCTGGTGTTCCAGGCGGTCAGGAACGCCTCCGGCTCGGCCGGGGTGCCCTTGCGGACCGGGAAGCGGCCCTCGGGGGACATGCCGAACCAACGCGGGTAGCCGTCGCCGAGCATGTACTCCACGAAGGACGTCGCCGGTTCGGTCACCGCGCCGTCCAGCACGGCCCAGGAGCTGATCTCTCCGTACTGGGCCGGCTCGGTGCCGTTCGGGCCCTTGATCGCGGTGACGAACCCGCTGTTCTTCGCGAGGAAACCCGGGTCGGCCTGGCACTGCGGGCAGGTCGGCTTGGCGTCGTTACGCAGCCCGGCCAGCTCATCGAGGATGAACGGCGACCAGATCACCATGGCGGCCTTGCCGGCGAAGTAGGTGGCCCGGGTGGTGTCCACGTCCTGCGCGCCCTTCACCGAGCTGGTGCGGATCAGGTCGCCGTAGAAGCGGAACGCCTCGACGCACTGGGGCGAGTCCAGGGTGATCTTCCCGGAGTCGTCGGTGAGCTGACAGTCGTTGGCCAGCGCCAGGTGCTCGAAGGTCTGTTGGGTGAACACGTCGCTGGGGGCGGTCGCCGCGGTGATCCCGGCGACGCCACCGGTGTTCAGCGCCGCCGCGGCGGCGGTGATCCGCTCGTACGTGTCGGGGGCGGGCAGGTTGGCGGCGGCGAACAGGTCCTTGCGGTAGACGAGCAGTTGCCCCCACCCGTCGCTGGGCACGGAGAGCTGTGTGCCGTTGTCGGACGTGAGCTCCAGCGCTCGCGGTGAGAACGTCTGCCGGCCCAGCCGGTCGACGACCTCCGCGTTCGCCGAGGTGTGCAGCAGCTCGTTGCCGGCGAGCGTACGGATGCCGGCGAGGGAGACCGACCCGACCACGTCGGGCAGGTCGCCGGCGGCGGCGTTGGCGGCGATCAGGGAGGGGAACTGGTCCTCGTTGACGGTCACGAGGTCTACCTGGATCCCGGTCTTCGCGGTGAAGTCCGCGATGATCGCCTTGGTGGCGGTCACCCGGTCGGCGACGTCCTCCAGGCTCCAGACGGTGATCTTCTTGCTGTTGCTGTCCGACGTGTCGTCGCCGCAGGCCAGCAGGGTGGACGTGGTCAGTGCCAGGATCACTGTGGTGGCGAGTATCCGCCTCGGAGGTGCTGACATCGGTGGCACTCCTCTCGAAGGGTACATGACGGATTCAACGCCTTCGATTGATCAATGACAAGACATATGGCGATTTTTTGCTATCCTGGAGCCCAGTGCTACCGGGATGTGACTCATGGTCAATTGGGTTGTCTCTCTCGCCGGGCCTCGACGGATCAGCCTCGAGCCCTGCCCCCCGGATCCGCTCGGCCCCGGCCAGGTTCGTGTGCGCACCTGCTACTCGGGCATCTCCGCCGGCACCGAGCTGACCCTCTACCGGGGCAGCAATCCCCGGCTCAGCAAGGACTGGGACGACGCCGCCCGGATGTTCGTCCCCCGACAGACGCCGGTGCCCTACCCGCTGATCGGCTTCGGCTACGAGGAGGTCGGCGAGGTCGTCGAGGTGGCGCCGGAGGTCACCGACCGGCACCCGGGGCAACTGGTCTGGGGCATCTGGGGGCACCGGGCCGAGGCCGTGCTCGCCGCCGAGGCGGTCCGTCCGCTCCCCGCCGGGCTGGACCCGCTCGCCGCGGTCTTCGCCCGGCCCGGCGCCATCGCCCTGACCGCCGTGCTCGCCGGCGACCTGCACCTCGGCGACTGGGTAGGAGTCTTCGGGCAGGGCGTCATCGGCCTGCTCGCCACCCGACTCGCGGTGCTCTCCGGGGCCCGGGTGGTGGCCGTCGACCCGGTGGCCGACCGGCTGGACCACGCCGCGCGATACGGTGCCTCATCCACAGTGGACGCCCGTGTCGAATCCGCCGCCGCCGCGCTGCGCCGGGCCACCGACGGCCGGGGCGCGGACGTCTGCCTGGAGTTGTCCGGAGCGTACCCGGCGTTGCACGAGGCGATCCGATCCACCGCACACGCCGGACGGGTCGTCGCCGCCGGTTTCTACCAGGGCCAGGCCGACGCGCTCGGCCTCGGCGAGGAGTTCCACCACAACCGCATCCAGTTGGTGGCCGCCCAGGTCTCCGGGCCCACCCCCGCGCCGAGCATGGCCGGGCGGTGGACCGGGGACCGGGTCGCGCAGACCTTCATGGACCTGGTGGCCGACCGCAGCGTCGATCCGTTGCCGCTGGTCAGCCACATCGTCGACGCCAGCGCCGTCGCCGACGCCCTCGCGCTGCTCGACCGCGGCGCCGGTGACGTCCTCCAAGTGGTGCTGAGGTTCTAGATGACCACCATCGCGCTGGCCTGCCAGGAACAACTCCTGCCGGGCACCAACCTGATCCAGAAGTACGCCCTCGCGACCGCCCTCGGCTACCAGGGCATCGAACTACGCGGACGCGGTGACCTCGCGTTCGCCCGCCGGCTGCCGGAACTGCGTCGGGCCCGCGCCGCCGGCGTGGTGATGCCCACCGTCTGCGTCGAGATGGACCACTTCATCGGCGACTTCGACAGTGATCGTTCCGCCGACGCCGTCCGCAACCTGCGCTCCCAACTCTCGGTGATCGGCGAGCTGGGCGGTGTCGGGGTGATGACACCGGCATCCTGGGGGATGTTCTCCCGGCGGCTACCGCCGTTCGAGCCGCCCCGCCCGCCCGCCGGCGACCGGCAGGTCCTCCTCGACGCCCTCGGCGAACTGGGTGAGCACGCCCAGGCCGAGGGCGTCACCCTCTTCCTGGAACCCCTCAACCGGTACGAGGACCACATGGTCAACCGTCTCGACGAGGCGGTGGCGCTCTGCGCCGCACTCGCCCTGCCCTCGGTCCGGGTGGTCGCCGACACGTTTCACATGAACATCGAGGAGGACGACGTGCACCGCGCCCTGCGCGCCGCCGCGCCCTACCTCGGGCACGTACAGGTCAGCGACTCCAACCGCCACCAGCCGGGCGCGGGGCACCTGGACTGGCCGGCGTTGGTACGGACCCTGCTGGAGCTGGACTACCGGGGTTGGCTCGCACTGGAGTGCCGACTGCGCGGCGACCCGGTCCGGGCCCTTCAGGAGGCCGCCACGGTGCTGCGGCACGCGCTGCCCCGGCGGGCCGCCGCGTGACCGCCGACGCCGGGGCGACACGCGCCGCCCCCACCCGCACCGGCGGCCCCGCCGAACCGGCCGCGCTGCGCCGTCTCGCTGTCGACACGCTCGACGCCAACTGGGAACACGACCACACGGTGCCGTCGCGCACCCTCTACCCGCACCAGTGGAGCTGGGACTCAGCGTTCATCGCGATCGGGCTCGCCCAGGTCCGCCCCGAACGGGCCTGGAGGGAGTTGGCGAGCCTGTTCCGGGCCCAGTGGGCCGACGGGAGGGTGCCGCACATCGTGTTCAACCCGACGCTGCGCGTCGGCGCGTACTTCCCGGGCCCGGAGATGTGGCGCAGCGCGAAGGCACAGGGCACCCCTGCCGTGGACACGTCAGGGCTCGTCCAGCCGCCGGTGCACGCGCTCGCCGCGCTGCTGGCGTACCGGCGGGCACCCGAGGCGGCCGGCCTGGCCGCGCTACGCCGCCTCTATCCCGCCCTCGTCGCCCAGCAGCGCTACCTGGCCGACCGGCGTGACGTTGCCGGTGACGGACTCGTCTGCGTCGTGCACCCGTGGGAGTCCGGGTTGGACAACAGCCCCGCCTGGGACGCTCCGATGGCCGCGGTGCCGGCCGAGGCGGCGGTGATGCGCGCGTACCGCCGACACGACACCGCGCACGCCGACGCCGCGCACCGCCCCACGGACCTGGACTACGCGCGCTACCTGGCGATCGTCGCCGCCTACCGCGAGCACGGCTACGCCGACCGCCACCTCGCCGACGACCATCCGTTCCTGGTCGAGTGTCCGCTGTTCAACGCGGCCTTCGGGTCCGCCGAGCACGCGCTCGCCGAGATCGCCGCGCTCCTCGGGCACGACCCCGGGCCGCACCGGGCCCGCGCGGCCCGGATCACCGAAGCCCTGGTACGACGGCTCTACGACCCGACCACGGGTACGTTCCAACCCCGCGACCTGCGTACCGGCCGGCTGATCGGCGCCCGTACCGTGCTCGGGCTTACCCCACTGGTCCTGCCCGACCTGCCGACCCGACAGGTCGACGCGCTGGTGGTCGAGGCCCGGTCGGCACGCTTCGGGGTGGCCCGGCACATGGAGCGGCCGTTGCCCACCTACGACCGCACCGCGCCGGACTTCGAGCCGCTGCGCTACTGGCGGGGGCCGAGCTGGCTGAACATCGGTTGGCTGGTCCGGCGCGGGCTGCTCACGCACGGGCACCCGGAGCTGGCCGCCGGCCTGCGCCACTCGATGATCGGTCTGGTCGCCGGGGCCGGCTGCCACGAGTACTTCCATCCGGACACCGGCGTCGGACTGGGCTCACCGGCGTTCAGCTGGACCGCAGCGCTGGTGCTCGACCTGCTGAGGGAGTGAGTCCGCTCCGGCTACGGGTGGTAGCGTGCCCGGTCCGCCGGCCGGAAGGAACATCGTGCGCGAGATCGACAAGGTGGCCTGGATCCTCATCGAGGACGGACGGGTGCTGAGCACCCGGTCGGAGGGCAAGGACGTCTGGTATCTGCCCGGCGGCAAGCGCGAGCCGGGCGAGACCGACCTGGAGACCCTGCGCCGGGAGGTCCAGGAGGAGTTGAGCGTCGACGTGGACGTGCGCGGAGCGGTGCACATCGGCACCTTCACCGCTCAGGCGCACAGTCACGCGGCCGGCATCACCGTACGCATGACCTGCTACCGCGCCGGATATCGGGGACAGTTGCAGCCGGCGAGCGAGATCGCCGAGATGGCCTGGCTGGGGTACGCCGACCGGCACCGCACCTCGGCCGTCGACCAGATCATCTTCGACCACCTCCTGGCGGGGGACCTGCTGCGCTGAGGGCGCAGTTTGTCGACGCCGGCCGGGGGTAACCGCCCGGACGTGACCGACGGCGACGGCTTTCCGTACTTCATCGACGCGGTGTCCCGTCGGTCCGGCCTGCCGACCGAGCAGGCCGCCGCGCTCGCCCGCGCCGTCCTCCAGACGATGGCCGAACGGGTGACCGGTGGCGCGCCCGACGACCTCGTGACCCACCTTCCGAACAACGTGGGCGGTTATCTGACCGGCCCGGCCGGCCCCGGCGGCCCGGTTCCGGATGTGCCTGACGGTCCTGCCCTGGCTGGGGCCGGTGGTCCGGTCCCGGACGGGGCGGGTGGTCCGGTCCCGGAGGCAGCCGGGACCAGTGGCCCTGCCCGGGGTGGGCCTGGGGTCGACGGCCCGGATGGGTTGAACACCGGGGTGAGTCTGCACGTCGGTGGCAGCGGTGCGGGTCCACCGCGAACGAACGCCGGGCCGGCGGAGTTTCTCCGCCTGGTGGAACAGCGTGCCGGGGTGGATCCGGCGGCCGCCCGGGCCGGAACCGGAGCCGTCTTCGCGACGTTGCGCGAGACGATGACCGTACGGGAGTTCCGGGAGATGGTGGCGCGACTGCCGCGCGACGACGGCGGGCCGGCACCCAGGCGGTACGGGCCCTGACGGCGGCCCGTGTGCGGTCGAGCTCGGCCTGATCAACTCGTGTTCCTTGAAACCGCCGCATCGTCGTGAGCAGGACACCCCACCTTCCTGGAACCTGAGTCGATCACCCACCCGGGGAAGGGCGCCGGTGTCGTGATTGGCCGGACTGACCGGGTTTCGGCGTGGTACGAGTGCTCGGTGGATCCTGACGATCGCCGCCGACACGGCATCAGCCGCGCCCGGCGTGGTGCGGTGAAACGCGTCAAGACGGCCGTCGCGCAGATCGGCAGTCGCGGCGGCCGGGCGGGCCGACTACGGCTCAACCAGTTGGAGGCCGCCCTGGTCATCTCGGTACAGGCCGGGCTGGCCGCGGCACTGGCCTGGTCGATCGGGCACGACCTGCTGGGCAACCCCGCACCGATCTTCGCCCCCTCCGCCGCGGTGGGCACGATCGTCGCCGCGCTGGGCCAACGCGCCCACCGGACCATCGAACTGCTGCTCGGTGTCGGCCTCGGCATCGCCACCACCGACCTCCTGTTGAGCTTTCTGGGCACCGGGTTCTGGCAGACCGGATTCGTCGTCGGGTTTGCCGTCCTCGCGACGCTCGTGCTGTTCGGGCGCAGCGGTGCTGCCGTCGGCCAGGCCGGCGGTACGGCGGTGCTGCTCGCGACCCTCGCCCCGGCACAGAACGACCTCGAATGGCCGCGGATCGTCGAGGCGATGGTCGGCGGCGCGGTGGGCCTCGTGGTGGTCGCGTTGCTGGTGCCGTTGAACCCGATGCGGATCCTCGACCGGGACGCGGCGCCGATCTACCAGCGGCTCGCCGGTCAGCTCCGGGAGGTGTCCGGCGCACTGACGACGGGGGACCAGCCGCGGGCGATTCGCGCCCTCGATCTCCTTCGCGACATGGGTCCCGCGTTGGACCGGATGCACCAGGCGCTCAGCGGTGCCGAAGAGGTGGTGGGCCTGGCCCCTGCCCGGTGGTTGCGCCGGCAGGATGTGGAGCGGTTCGCGCGGGCGAGTCAGCAGGTCGAACGCGTCATCGAACACAGCCGTGGGGTCGCCCGCCGATCGGCGATGGCACTGCAGTACCGCGAGCGTATTCCCCCAGAGCTGTCCGCCAGCGTCGGACGGCTCGCCGACGCGGTCGAACTGCTGCGCCGCGAGCATCGCGCCGGCCGTCCGACCGAGAGGACCCACCGGGCGGTACGCGACGCCGTCTTCCGGGCGGGCCGTGCCCGCGCCCAGGGCGTCGACGAGTTCGGCGACGCCGTGGTGACCCAGCTGCGTACCGCTGCCAGCGACCTCCTCCGTGCGATCGGGTACGACGCGACGTCAGCTAACGACGAGGTGCGCAGGGCGGTGCAGGACGGCGAAGCCTCTCTGCACCCGGGCGCGTGAGGCCGGCGGCTCCGGGCGGGTGAGGCTGGCGGCTCAGCGCGTGCCCGGCCGGCGGCTCAGCGCGTGCCCGGCCGGCGGCTCAGCGCGTGCCCGGCCGGCGGCTCAGCGCGTGCCCGGCCGGTCCGTGAGGGTGTCGTCGCCGAAGGCGGCGGTGAGGGCCCTCGCGATCAGGTCGGGCAGCTCGCTTCGTCCGTCGTCCTCGGCCCACCGCACGAGCGCCGTGTGCATGACGGCCAGGCAGGCGCTCGCCGCCGCGTGGGCGTGGAACGCGGCGTCGGGATCGGTGGTGTCGTCCCCGAGCGCGGTGACGATGGCCTGCTGGAGCGCGTACGTGTTGTCCAGGTGCTTGGCCCGCAGGGCCGGCGTCGAGATCATGAGCCGGAGTCGGGCGAGCAGGAACTGCCCGCTCGCGGAGAGACCGCTTCCGCCGTGGCCGCCGGTCAGTGTCGTCGTCGATTCGATCAGCGCGCCGCCGATGCGTCGTACCAGGGGCTGGGTGGCGGGTGACGCGGCGATCCGGTCCGCGACGAGTTGGGCGTGCTGGTCGATGAGGACGAGGTCCTCCTTCGTGGGGAAGTGCCGATAGACGGTCATCGGGGACACCCCAGCGGCCTCGGCGACGTCGTTCACGGTGGTGGCGTCGTACCCGCGTTCGGTGAACAGTCGCACCGCGTGCGCCTGGATCGCGCGTTGCGTCTCGGCTCGGCGGTGAGCGCGCAGGGTCGACTGCTGATCGGGCATGTGATAGACACTACCTCAGTGGTAGTCACTACCAGATTGGTAGCGACTAACGTATTCGTGAGGTGGTTGACATGGGCGATCTGACCGGCACAACGGCTCTGGTGACCGGCGCGTCGCGCGGCGTCGGCCAGGCGATCGCGGTCCGCCTGGCGGCGAGCGGCGCGATGGTCATCGTCCACTTCGGCACCGACGAGGACGGTGCGATGGCGACGGTCGGTGAGATCGAGCGCGCCGGCGGAACCGCGCTCGCCGTAGGCGCGGAACTGGGCGTGGACGACGACGTCGAGACCCTCTTCGCGGCAGTGGAGACCGCCCTGGCCGGGCGTCCACTCGACATCCTCGTCAACAACGCGGCCACCGCACCGGCCGGCCCGCTCGGCGTCACGACGCGGGCGCAGTTCGACCACCTCTTCGCGGTGAACGTGCGAGCGCCGTACTTCATCTGCCAGCGAGCGTTGCCTCTGCTGCGCGACGGTGGACGCATCATCACGATCTCGTCGGTGGCGACCCGGATGGCCAACACCACGCAGACGTCCTTCGCCATGACGAAGGGCGCGGTCGAGACGATGAGCATGACCTTGGCCAACCAGGTCGGGGTCCGGGGGATCACCGTCAACGCGGTCGCCCCCGGCGCCACCCGCACGGCGACCAACGGGCCGACCTTCGAAGCGCCGGGCCTCGCCGACCTCATCGCCGCGACGACAGCCCTGAACCGGTTGGGAGCACCCGACGACGTCGCCGAGGTGGTCGCCTTCCTCGCCTCCGACGCCGCCCGCTGGGTCACCGGCCAGGTCATCGACGCGAGCGGCGGCCTGTTCCTCGGGCCACGCTTCTGATCACCGCTCGGCGGCGTCCGCCTTGGATAGGTCGTCCGGCTCGCTGATCCAGGCGGAGAAGACCGGCAGCCCGTGCCACGGCCCGGTGACACCGCCGACCCGGGTGTCCGTGGCGACGGCCACCACCGCGTACGGGTGGCCGAAGCGCAGCTCGGCCGTGCGTGCGACGCCCTCGGGCGGCAGGCTGGTCCGCGCGAACATGCCGGTCACCGCCGCCGCCTCGAAGCCGTACCTGTCGAAGCGGGCCACCGCCGACTGCCGGGCCTCGAAGCCCTCCACAGGGGTCGCCAGCGCCTTCGCCAGCGTCGCGGTCGCGGCCGGGAAGCCGAGCGTCGGAGCAACCAGGTCGTGGTCGCTACGGGCCGACCAGCAGGGGAGTACGGCGTGGTGCCGCTCCTCGCGGCCGTCGCGGGCCTGGGTCCGCACCCGCTCCTCGCGCACCGTCCAGAGCGGAGCGTTGCCGAGGGGCAGGTCGAACAGCGAGCGGGCGCCCGCCGGCGGCGCGCTGTCGGCCGCGCCGGCACCGAGGTCGTACGCGACGGCCAGCACCTCGGCCGGCGACACCTGCGGCGCGGCGGCCACCGAGAGGACCACCAGCCCCGCTCCGTCGGTCGTCTGGGCCGGGGCGGCGTGCACGATCACGTCACCGGCGCGCGTGGTCGACACGATGGCGCACCGGTGGCCGTGGCTCGGGCTGCGCAGCGCCCGCCGAAGCTGTCCCGCCCAGGGGCTGCCGGCACCGAGGTCGCGGGCGTCGGCCACGTCGAACGGGGTCGCCCAGGACACCCGGGTGGCCAGCGCGCTGGCCAGGGCGAAGACCACGTCCGGGTCGACCGTCAACGGAAACGTCTCGATCAGACCGTCGGTGTGCGCACGCGCCCACGCGTCCAGGCCGGCCTGATCGGGCAGCACGCCGACCTCGGTGCTCCGGGGCAGCGCGGCCCGCCACCCGCCCGCCCCGACGTCGCTCCGCCCCGACCGTTGCCAGAGCGCGGTGGCGGACCTGACCAGCGGGTGCGGCGAATCCAGCAGCGCGCGGGCGGCCTCGGCGGCACCGGCCAGGTCGGTGCCCAGAGCGCGGGCCAGATCCTCGGCGGCCGGGTCGTCGTCGGCGGCAGTCGCGGCGCAGACCGCGAGCAGTAGCCAGGCGCCGAGCGGAGAGGCGACGTGGTGCGCGTCGCCCGCCGTGGCGTGCAACCGTGCGGCGTACGCGGACAGCGGCCCGTGCAGATCAGTCGTCATGCCCCCACTCTGCCCGCCGGCCCGGTTCACGACCACAGCTCGAACGGCTCGTCGATCTCCTCGCCGTCGAGGAAGGGGGTGATCAGCCGGGGAAGGTGCCCGGGATAGAACCGCAGCGTGCTGGCGACCACCTCGTGCAGCGGCCACCAGCGGAACCCGAAGTAGTCCTCCCGCTCGTAGTCGAGCCGGTGTGTCTCGTCCACGTCGGGACCGGGGCCCCCCAGCCGTACGGTGACGACCACCTCGTCCTGCACGTGCCGTACCTGGCGGTGCAGGAAAGTAGCCCGGCGACGCCAGGTCGGCGAACCGACCTGGTCGGCGGCGACCACGATGCCGGTCTCCTCGCGCAGCTCCCGTACGGCGGTGTCGCGATAGGTCTCCCCGGGATCCATGCCACCGCCCGGCAGTTCCCACCAGGTGCCCAGCCGGGGATGGTCGGGGTCGCGGGTGTGGAACAGCAACACCCGGTCGGTGCTGTCCGTGACCACCACCCGCACCGCGCGTCGCTCCAGGATCGGCAGGTCGCGGGGCACCTCGTTCATCGGGCCAGTCTCTCGCACCGGCCGCTCGCGCGGCGGGTAGGCTGCCCGCCGTGGCTGGTCTGTTGAGGAATGTCGCGGCTCGCATCTCCCGGGTGGGCGCGGTGATCCCGTCGCCCCGACGCAGCGGGCCCGCCCCCGCACAGGTGGCGCGCCGCCGTCAGGTGAGCGCGTTGCAGCGCCGGGAGCTGACCTACGCCCCGGAGCGCGACGGGCAGGCCGACCCGGGTGAGATCGTCTGGACGTGGGTGCCGTACGAGGACGACCCCCGGCAGGGCAAGGACCGGCCGGTGCTGGTCGTCGGGCGGCACAGCCGGACGCTGTTCGGGCTGATGTTGTCCAGCCAGAGTGAGCGCGACGGGCAGCGCCACTGGTTCGCGCTCGGGCCGGGCGAGTGGGACCGGGACAACCGGCCGAGCTGGGTTCGGTTGGACCGGGTGCTCACCATGCGCGAGGACAGCATCCGCCGCGAGGGCGCCGTACTGGACCGGCCTCGGTTCGACCGGGTCGGGCAGGCGCTGCGCGCCGGCTACGGCTGGCGTTGAGCCTCGCGCTGGCCGCTGGCGAAGCGGCTGGCAGCTGATCCGCGCACCGGTCGGGGAGCGAGGCTGACCGCGCGCCCTGTAGAGCTGCCCCAGATGTGGGGCAGGGGCGGGGCGGGGGGCAGGGCGGGGCCGGGGGCAGGGCGGGGCTGGCGTTGGCCGGGCGCCGGGCGCCGGGCTGAGCACAGAGCTGCCCCACCGATGGGGCAGCTCTACAGGGCAACAGATAGGTGCCACGGGTCAGGCCGGGCGGCGGCTGCGGTCGGTCAGGCAGCTTCGCGACTCGGGCCGACCGCGGCGCTGCGCGCGTCCGGCGGCGGGTACGGCTGCTCGCCGAGCAGTCGGGCGAGGTGTGCGCTGTTGAGCGCCAGTGCCTTGGTGGTGCGGCCGGTGGTGTCCGGTTTCGGGCCGGCGTCGCGGTAGTCCACAGTGTGCAGCGCCTCGCCGACCCAGTAGGTGGCGGCGGCGGCCGCGAGGGTGAACCCGACCTCGTTGAGTGCCTGCTGCACCTGGCCGATCGTGTGGTGCGCGCCGTCCTCGTTGCCGACGACGGCCACACCGGCGACCTTGCCGTAGGTCAGGAGCCGGCCCTCGTCGTCGGTCTCGGAGAGTTCGGCGTCGAGCCGTTCGAGGACCATCTTGCAGACGCTCGACGGCTGGCCGAGCCAGATCGGTGTGGCGATGACGAGCACCTGGGCCGCCAGCAGCTTGGCGCGGATCGCCGGCCATCCGTCGCCGTCGCCCTCGTCGGTGGACACCCCGAAGCGCACGTCGTGGTCGACGACCCGGATCAGTTCGCCCTCCACGCCCTGCGCGGCCAACTCGGCGAGCACCTCCCGGCCGAGTTGCTCGGCACTGGACGGCGCGGGCGACGGCTTGAGGGTGCAGTTGAGTACGAGGGCGCGGATGCTCGCCACGTCGATTCCCTTCGGCCGTCGAGTGAGGTTGCCTTTCCGCATACCCCGACGCCGTCCCGGGACACCTCCGCACGATTAATGCGCTGGGCGGGTCCGCCGGTCGGTGGCATGGTGACCCGATGATCGAGGACGTCCCGCGGCGGGTGGCCGAGCAGGTCCGGGCAGACTTCGGCCTCAACATCTCCGCGCTGGAGCCGGTGACCCACGGGGCGGACCAGCACGCCCGCCTGTGGCTGGCCACAACTCTCGACGGTGGGCGGTACGCGGTCAAACTGAGCGGCGGTGGCACCGCCGCCGGTCTGGTCGTCACGGCGTACCTGGCCGATCAGGGGGTGCCGGGGATCGCCGCGCCGCTGCGGACCCGGGACGGTGGGCTGGCCGTCGACCACGACGGGTGTCGCCTCTCGGTGGTGCCGTGGGTCTCCGACCAGCGGGCCCTCGACGGCCCGATGACCGACGCGCACTGGCGCGCGTACGGCGAGGTGCTGGCGGCCGTGCACGCGGTGCCGGTGACCGGGGAGTTGCGGCGACTGTTGCCGGCGGGCGGCGCGGCGTACCCCTCGATCGTGGCCTCGACCCGCGCGGTGGCCGAGCGGCTGCGCGACCCGGCCGGGCCGCTCGCCGCGGAGCTGGCCCGGGAGTGGTCCGCGGTGGCCGACCGCATGGACGTTCTGGTCAGGGGCGTCGAACGTCTCGCCGTCGACCGCCGGGCCCGCCTCGGCCCGGACGTGGTCTGCCACGGCGACCCGCACCTGGGAAACCTGCTGCTCGGCGCGGACGGGCAGGTCTGGTTGGTCGACTGGGACGACGCGGTGCTCGCGCCGCCCGAGTGTGACCTGATGTTCGTCGTCGGCGGGGTGCTCGCGTTCGCCCCGGTCAGCGCCTCTGCGCAGGAGGCCGCCCTCGACGGGTACGGCCCGGTCCACATCGACAGGGCCCGTCTGGCCTGGTTCCTCGCGGTCCGCGCGCTGGACGACCTGTCCGACTGGACCCGGCAGGCGTTGGATCCGGACGCCGAGGCGACCGACCGTGATCGTGCGGCGCGGATCGTGCGGGGGTTGGTGTCCGACGTCGGTCTGGTCACTCTCGCCGACATGGCGTTGCGCGACCTCGACCGGCGGAGCTGAGCGGGGACCGCGTCCGTCCGAGGGCCGGAAAACAAGAAGGACAAGGAGGTCACGCACTCCTTGCCACCTCCAACATATATCGCACCCCGGGCCTTGCCGCAAGACCCGGGGTGTGTTGCAGAATCTCCTGCCGAAGCCCAAACCTGGGAAAATCGGGGGATTTCATGATCGATGTGATTATTGCCGGCGGTGGACCGACCGGCCTGATGCTGGCCGCCGAGCTGCGACTGCACGACGTGCAGGTGCTCGTGGTGGAGAAGGACAGGGAGCCGACCCCGTTCGTCCGCTCTCTCGGCCTGCACGCGCGCAGCATCGAGGTGATGGACCAGCGCGGTCTGCTGGAGCGGTTCCTCGCGCTCGGCCAGCAGCACCCGGTCGGTGGCTTCTTCGCCGCCATTCCCAAACCGTCGCCGGGCGGGCTGGACACCGCACACGCCTACGTCCTCGGCATTCCGCAGACCACCACCGACCGGCTGCTGGCCGAGCACGCCGGCGAGGTCGGCGTCGAGATCCGGCGGGGCTGCGAACTGACCGGCCTCAGCCAGGACGAGCACGGGGTGACGGTGGAACTCGACGACGGCACGCGGGTGCGATCGCGGTACCTCGTCGGCTGCGACGGCGGTCGCAGCACCGTCCGCAAACTGCTCGGCGTCGGCTTTCCCGGCGAGCCCAGCGAGGTCGAGTCACTGCTCGGCGAGATGGAGGTGGGCGTGGCGCCGCAAACGGTCGCCGACGTGGTGGCCGAGGTCCGCAAGACCCACCTTCGCTTCGGTCTCGGACCGCTCGGCGACGGGGTCTACCGCGTCCTCGTCCCCGCCGAGGGGGTGGCCGAGGACCGGTCCGTCCCGCCGACCATCGAGGAGTTCAAAGAGCAACTCCGGGTGTACGCGGGCACCGACTTCGGCGTCCACTCACCACGCTGGCTGTCCCGCTTCGGCGACGCCACCCGGCTTGCCGAGCGCTACCGGACCGGCCGCGTGTTCCTGGCCGGCGACGCTGCGCACATCCACCCACCGACCGGTGGGCAGGGGCTCAACCTGGGCATCCAGGACGCGTTCAACCTCGGCTGGAAACTGGCCGCCGCGGTGAACGGCTGGGCGCCGGAAGGGCTGTTGGACAGCTACCACGCCGAGCGGCACCCGGTGGCTGCCGACGTGCTGACCAACACCCGCGCGCAGATGGTGTTGCTGTCGCCGGAGCCGGGGCCCCGGGCGGTGCGCCACCTGTTGTCGGAGCTGCTGGACTTCGAGGAGGTCAACCGCTTCCTGATCGAGAAGATCACCGCGATCGGGGTCCGGTACGACGTCGGTCCGGGCCACGAGCTGCTCGGTCGGCACCTGCGCGACGTACGGCTGAAGCACAACGGTCGCCTCTACGAGCTGATGCGTGGTGGCCGAGGTCTGCTGCTCGACCAGACCGGCCGGCTCTCCGTCACCGGGTGGGCGGATCGGGTCGACCACGTCGTCGACGTCAGCGACGAGCTGGACGTGCCCGCCGTGCTGCTGCGGCCGGACGGCCACGTGGCGTGGGTGGGCGACGATCAGACGGACCTGCTCGGCCTGTTGCCCAGATGGTTCGGTGCGCCCGTCGGGTGAACCGTCAGCGCTCGGTGCTGTCGACCAGTTGCCGGGGTGAGCGGGCGCCGCCGAGGCTCTTCGCCTGGTACATGGCGGCGTCGGCGCGGCTGAGCGCCTCGGTGAGCTGGGCCGGGCCGGTCACCGGGGCGAGCCCGACGGAGGCGGTGACCCGGACGCTGCACCCGCTCAGTCGGATCGGCGCGGCGACGGTCTCGGCGAGACGGCGGGTGGAGTGCTCGATCCAACGCCGGTCGACGGTCGGGCTGGCGAGCAATCCGGCGAACTCGTCCCCGCCGAGGCGGGCGACGAGATTGTCCCCGGCGAAGCCGGCGAGCCGTTCGGCAACACTGATCAGCACCTGGTCGCCGGCGGCGTGCCCGTACCGGTCGTTGATCTGCTTGAAGTCGTCGAGATCCAGCACCACGGCGATCAACGGCTGGCCGGCCGCGTCGGTGAGCAGGGCGGCAGCCAGGCGGTAGAAGGCGCGTCGGTTGGGCAGCCCGGTGAGGGCGTCGTGGCTGGCGGCGTGGCGTTCGGCGGCGAGCTCGGCCTGGAGGTGCTCGATCTCGGCCTCGGCGCGCACCGCCCGGCGGCGTAGTTGCCAGGAAGAGAGAAGCGCGCCGGCCGCGCAGATGCCGGAGGCGACACTCATCGGATCCGGCACGAACCCTCCCATCGCCGCGACCGCCTTACCCCTTCGGTCGACGCGGTGCGCCGCGTCGGGCCAGTTTTACCTGCTGGTTGCCCCTGTGGTGTGACTCAACGTGAACGGATGCACACCGATCATGTGCGTTATCATGCTCGCCGTCCGGTGCATATGCAATAGCAGATGCACGTGCAGAACCGTCCGATGTCGATACCGCACCCCCTCGCCGTCACCGCTCCTCCCACGGCCACCGGCGGGCTCGTGAGCAGAAAGACGCCTCCATGCAGCAGCCACCCAATGGCGTACCGATCCATCAGTTGCCCCCACTGAGCTGGCAGAAGAGCCGCCGAAGCAACCCCAGCGGCAACTGCGTCGAACTCGCCGAACTGCCCGGGGGAGCGGGCATCGCGGTTCGCAACTCGCGGCACCCGGAGGGGCCGGCGCTGATCTACACAGTGGACGAGATCGCCGCTTTCGTTCTCGGCGCGCGGGACGGGGACTTCGACCATCTGATCAACTGACCGTCCCGGGTGGGGTCGTCCCGGCGACGGGACTGAATCACCGGCGCGGAGGAGTTCACCTCACTGTCGGTCCATGGCATGCTTACACGTCGGCCGGGCCAGGTACCCGGCCGCGTGGGTCGGTGTCCGGAGGTCCGCACGTGACGATGGTTCCCGCCGAGGGTGGCCCGACAACCGGGCCGACCGTGCTGCGCATGCTGCTCGGTGCCCAGTTGCGTCGGCTGCGGGAGACCAGTGGGGTGACCCGCGAGGGTGCCGGCTGGGAGATCCGTTCCTCTGAATCGAAGATCAGCCGGATGGAGCTGGGTCGGGTCGGCTTCAAGGAGCGCGACGTCTCCGACCTGTTGACCCTCTACGGGGTCACCGAGGAGCACGAGCGCGAGGCGCTGCTGAAACTCGCCCGGGACGCCAACAGCCCCGGCTGGTGGCACCGCTACGGTGACGTGCTGCCGACCTGGTTCCAGTCGTACCTGGGCCTGGAGGCGGCTGCCGCGTTGATCCGTAGCTACGAGGTGCAGTTCGTGCCCGGTCTGTTGCAGACCGGGGACTATGCCCGGGCGGTCGTGCTGCTCGGGCACGGCGCGGCCGATCCGGCCGAGATCGACCGACGGGTCGCCCTGCGTATGCAGCGGCAGCAGTTGCTCCACCGGGACAATCCGCCGCAGCTCTGGGCCGTGGTGGACGAGGCCGCGCTACGGCGTCCGATCGGCGGCCCCGCCGTCATGCGCGGCCAGCTGACCGCACTCATCGAGGCGACCAAGTCGCCCAACATCCGGCTCCAGGTCATCCCGTTCGCCGCCGGCGGCCACGCCGCCGCCGGGGGCGCCTTCACCATCCTGCGCTTCGGCGACCAGGAGTTGCCCGACATCGTCTACATCGAGCAGCTCACCAGCGCCCTCTACCTCGACAAGCGTGACGACCTGGACTACTACGCGGTGGCCATGGAGCGGCTCTGCGTCGAGGCCGAGCCGCCGGAGCGTACCCCGGACATCCTCGGCCGTCTGTTGGACGACCTCTACCCGGCCTGATCGCGGCGCGGGCGACTCCGAACGCATGGTATTGACCGACGCCAACTGGTCGGGCTAATCTCTGGATCGATACAGACTGAATCGATCCAGAGAGGTGCCGGTGAAGCCAACACTGCAAGCCGTGGCCGACGCCGTCGGCGTCTCCCGCAGCACCGTGTCCAACGCCTACAGTCGCCCCGACCAGCTCTCCGCCAGCCTGCGCGGGAGAATCCTGGACGCCGCACGCCAACTCGGCTACCCCGGTCCCAACCCGACCGCGCGTTCCCTGCGCCGCGGCTTCGTCGGGTCGATCGGCGTGCTGTTCACCTCACAGTTGTCGTACGCCTTCACCGACCCGTTCGCCGTCCGCTTCCTCGCCGGGGTCGGCGAGGCGGCCGAGCGGCACAGCACCAGCATGTTGTTGGTGCCGCTGCCCACGGCGGTCACCGACGCCCGGCGGGCGGTCGAGAACGCGGCCGTCGACGGGTTCTGCGTCTACTGCGTCGCCGACGAGGAATGGGCGCTGGACGTGATCCGCGCACGAGGGCTGCCGTTCGTCAGCACAGCAGCCCGGGACGACGCCGGCCCCGACGAGCGGTACGTCGGTATCGACGAACGGGCCGCCGCATACGGCGCCGCCGCGCACGTGGCGAGCCTCGGTCACCGCCGCGTGGCGCTGCTCGCCGACTCGGTGCTATCGGACGCCCCGACCGGCCCGCTCACAGTGGCCGGGGTGGAGCAGGTTCCACACCCCACCACCCGGGGCCGGCTCACCGGTTTCGCCGACGCGTTCGCCGAGGTCGGCGTCGACTGGGCCGAGCTGACAGTGGTCAACGCTCCGGGCAACAGTCGCCAGGCCGCCGCCGCGGCCGTCGCCGGACTGTTCGACCAACCCGACCCCCCGACCGCCGTGCTGGCCGGCTCCGACGTCCTCGCACTCGGTGTGCTGGACGCCCTGGCCGCCCGGCCGGCCGGTGACCGTCCACCCGTCTCGGTGACCGGTTTCGACGACGTTCCCGAGGCCGCCGCGGCCGGCCTCACCACCGTCCGGCAGCCGGCCGAGGAGAAGGGGCGCATCGCCGCCGAACTGCTGCTCGACCCGCCCGCGAACACGGCGGACGGTCACGTGTTGCTGCCGACCTCACTCATCGTCCGGGACTCCACCGGACCTGTCCCGAGGAGTTGACCATGGAACTTCCCACCGGATACATCACCGCCCTCGACGCGATGAACCGACACGTCAACTCGGCCCGACCGGACGCCCCGGTCCAGGTCGAGCGGGTCCGCCGGGCCCCACTCGACCCGACTCGGCAGGCTGCCGCCGTCGCCCTGCGTCGGCTCGCCGACCGCATCCAGCCGCGACCCCTGCCGGCCACCCCGCGCTGCTCCTGACCCCTTCGCACTCATTCGGGCACGCACGGGACGAACAGTGTGGGCTCGGGCACGGAGGGTGGTCGAGGGGGGCTCGGCCAGGCAGAATGGTGAAGCCATGTCGCCTTTCTCGCCCACTCTCCGTCTCCACGACCGCTACGTACTGCACGAGCGGATCGGTCTCGGCGGCATGTCCGAGGTGTGGCGGGCCGACGACGACGTGCTCGGCCGACCGGTTGCGATCAAGGTCCTCGCCGGGCAGTTCGCCACCGACCCGCAACTGCGGGCCACGATCCAACGCGAGGCCCGCGCGGCCGCCCGGCTGACCCACCCCCACGTCACGCAGGTGTACGACTACGCCGAGGCGACCCTGGCCAGCGGCGCTGTGGTCCCGTACCTGGTGATGGAACTGGTCGAGGGCCACAACCTGGCCGACCGGCTACGCAACGGCCCGATGCCCTGGCCGGAGGCGGTGCGGGTGGCCGGGCAGATCGCCGCCGCGCTGGCTGCCGCGCACCGCATCGGCGTCGTGCACCGCGACGTCAAGCCCGGCAACGTCATGCTCACCGACACCGGGGCCAAGGTGCTCGACTTCGGCATCGCCGCGCTCGGCGGGCTCGACGGCCAGTCCGGCGAACCGCTGATGGGCACACCCGCCTACTTCGCCCCGGAGCGGTTGAGAGCTGGCCCGCCCGACCCGGCCAGCGACGTGTACGCCCTCGGCGCGCTGCTCTACCGCACCCTCACCGGCCAGGCTCCCCTGCCCGTGCAGAGCTGGGAGGACGCTCTGGAGGTGCACCGGCGCGGCACTCCGGTGCCGCCGCTGCGGGTGCCCGGCCTCCCCGCCGACGTCGCCGAGCTGACCGTCGCCTGCCTGGCGGCCAATCCGGCCGACCGGCCGAGCGCCGCGCACCTGTCCCGTCGCTTCGGCGCGGGCCAGCCGGTCGAGCCGCCCACCGAGATGCTGCGCGTCAGGCCGACAGCCCACCCGCCAACCCTGATCGACCGCTCGGCTGCCCGCCCCGCCCCGGTGCCCGCCGTGTCGGCCCGCCGCCGATCGCGCCGACCCCTCGCCGTGCTGGTCGCAGCCGGCCTCGCCGTGCTCATCGGTGTCGGCGCGCTCATCAGCGAGGGCCAGTTCGCCAGCTCGGGCACCCGCGACCCCGCCGACGTCGCCGGTGCACCCTCGGCCTCGGCGCCGGCGCCCAGACCCACGACGCAGTCGCCGACACCGAAGCCGCCACCCTCGCCGTCACCATCGGCCACCACCGCGCCCCCGACCAGTGGGCAGCAGGTGCCGGTCAGCTTCCGCGAGGTGACCGGCGAGTTCGCCAGCATCCTCGCCGGCGCGTTGGCCCGCGGTGACATCGACCGCAAGACCGCCGAAGACCTGCGCGACGAACTCGCCGATCTGAGCCGCCACACCCGGGACCGGACCAAGCGCGTCGCCGAGCTGCGGGAACACATCGCCGAGTTGGTGGAGCGCGACCGGCTACCAGCGCGGACGGGCGACCAGCTGGACAATCTGCTCGCGCGGACCAGCAGCATCTTCACCGGCCGTACGGACGACTGATACCTGCGTCTATGCCGCTGGCATGATGTCCCGATGCGGACACGTCTGATCTTCGTGCGACACGGTGAGTCGCTCCACCAGCTCGAGGGAATCGTAGGCGGACCACGTGGTTGCCGGGGCCTCACCGCCCTCGGTCACGAGCAGGCGAACGATCTCGCCAAGCGGCTCACCGGCGAGGTCGCCGCCGACCGACCCGTGGCGGTCTACTCGTCCGTGCTGCGGAGGGCCGTCGAGACAGCGCAACCGATCGCCACCGCGTTCGGCGTCCGGCCGGTGGCCGACTGCGGCCTGTGCACCTGGCACACACCCCCGTACGCCGACGGCCTTCCGACCGCCCGCTTCCGCACCGAACACGCGGTGGCCGGCGGGGGTGTGTTCCGGCCGTTCGAGGAGGGCAACGAGAGCTGGGCCGAACTGGTGGTCCGTGTCAGTCGAGCGATCATGGAGATCGCCCACCGGCACCGGGGTTCCACGGTGATCCTGGTCGGTCACAGCGAGACCGTCGAGGGCGCGTTCCACGCGCTCGCCGCGCAGCCGGTCTTCCGGGCCTTCGACCTGGACGTGCCCCCGGCCTCGATCACCGAGTGGACGACCGACCACGACCCGGGGGGTTGGCCGCCGGCCCGCTGGACGCTCCGTCGTTTCGCCGACTCCGGCGGGTGGGCCCGGGCGTGACCCGTTCGTCGACGACCGACGGCCGTCCGATTGGCGTCGCCGGCACGGCGTGGCCGTTCACCTGCTCCCGCCGGTCGTAGTCTCACCGGATGACGACAACGCAGACGCACACCCTCGCGATACCCGGCGTCGACCTGGTCTACGACGTCCGAGGCCCGCTGCCCCCGGCGGGCGGACGCCCCGTGCTGCTGATGATCGGCCAGCCGATGGCGGCGGAGGGCTTCTCCTCGCTCGCGCCGCTCTTCACCGACCGCACCGTCGTCACCTACGACCCGCGTGGCCTCGGCCGTAGCGTCCGCACGGACGGCCGGATCGACCACACGCCGCAGCAGCAGGCGGCCGACCTGCACCTGCTGGTCGAGGCGCTCGGTGCCGGCCCGGTCGATCTGTTCGCCAGCAGCGGCGGCGCGGTGACCGCACTCGAACTCGTCGCCGCGTACCCCGGAGACGTCGTGACGTTGGTGGCGCACGAACCCCCGATCAACGCCGTGCTCCCCGACGCCGACGCCGCCGAACGCGCCCGGGCCGGGTTCTACGACGCGTACCAGGCGAAGGGCTCCGGCGCCGGCATGGCCGCGTTCATCGCGATGACCTCCTGGCAGGGCGAGTTCACCGACGCCTACTTCGCCCAGCCCACGCCCGACCCGGCGATGTTCGGCATGTCGACCGATGACGACGGCACCCGCGACGACCCGCTGCTGTCGAAGAACTCGTGGGCGATCAGCGACTACCGGCCCGACGCGGGCCGGCTCGCCGCGGCGCCGACCCGGATCGTCGTCGCGGTGGGGGAGGAGTCGGCCGGGACGTACACCGCGCGGACGGCCCTCGGCCTGGCGGCCCTGCTCGGCCAGCAGGCCGTGGTGTTCCCCAGTCACCACGGCGGCTTCCTCGGCGGAGAGCACGGCTACGCGGGCAAGCCGGAGGAGTTCGCGGCCCGGTTGCGGGAGGTGTTGGACGCCGGCTGACCGGGCTGTGTCACCCGCGCTGCTCGCTCAGGATCTGCTCCCGCAGGATCTCCGCGTGCCCGCAGTGCTGGGCAAGCTCGCGCAGCACGTGCAGGTACACCCACCGCAGCGGCTGCGGACCACTGCGGTGGCCGCGCAGGAGGTCGTCCAGGCCCAGGGCGGCCGTGGCGCGGCGGGACGCCTCGCACGCCTCCCGGTGTGCCTGCCGGATGCTGGCGATGGTGTCGTTGTCGTCGAGGAGGAACGAGTCGCCCGGCGTGGGTGGGATGCCGATCTCGGCGCGTGAGCGGCACGTGACGGCCTCGTCGAACCAGACCTTCTCCACGAAGGCGGCGTGCTTCACCAGGCCCAGCAGCGTGGTCCGGGACGGCACCAACGATCGGCGCGCCTGTTCCTCGGTCAGCCCGTCCAGGTAGCCGTTGAGTGCCCTGCGGTGTTCGTCGATGAACGCCTCGAACTGCGCCTGCTCCGGCAGGGCGATGACGTCGGGTGCGAAGGTCCCCGGCAAGGAAGTCATCAGCGAAGCATTCCAAGGTCATCGTCGGCTCGCAAACACCGACCGCCCAGCAGCCCGACCCGCCAACACGGTATTGCATCAATCCAATTTGATGTAATCTCGGGGGCGTGGTCTCGGAGACACCAGGCACCATGACGCCGCCCAGGTTCGTGACGGCCGCCGGGCACCCGGTGCGATGGCGGCTGCTCGGTGAGCTGGCTGGCGGCGACCTCGCTGTGCGCGAGCTGACCGCACTTCTCGGCCAGCCACAGAATCTCGTCTCCTATCACCTGGGCAAGCTGCGCAAGGCCGAGCTGGTGACCGCGCGGCGCAGCAGTGCCGACGGCCGTGACACCTACTACTCGCTCGACCTTGCCCGTTGCCGTGGCCTGCTGTCCGATGTGGGTGACGCCCTGCACCCCGGGTTGCGACTCACCGGACCCGCGCCTGCCGCCCCGGCAGCCGGGCGGGTGTTGTTCCTGTGCACGGCCAACAGCTCGCGGTCGCAGATGGCCGAAGCGCTGCTGCGCGACCGCACCGGCGGGGCTGTGCGGGCGTTCAGCGCCGGGAGCACACCGAAGCCGATTCATCCGCACGCGGTCGGCGTCATGGCCGCGCGTGGGATCGATCTGACAACGGCCCGGCCCAAACACCTTGACGAGTTCAGTGGTCAGCGATTCGACGTCGTGATCACTCTCTGCGACCGGGTGAAGGAAGTCTGCCCCGAGTTTCCGGGTCATCCGCGGCCGGTGCACTGGAGCATCGCGGACCCCGCCGCCGAGCCCGGCGGGCCGCCCGCCTTCGAGCACGTCGCCGACGCACTCTCCCAGCGCATCGATTTCCTGCTGCACACACTCACTCACCGCCAGGAGAAGGCATCATGACCAGCCCTGCCGATGACGGCACCGTCAGCGTGCGTTACCTCGTCGACGACGTTGCCGCCGCGCTCGACTTCTACACCACCCACCTCGGGTTCACTCCGATCACCACGTTCCTGCCCGCGTTCGCCGACGTGAGGCGCGGCAACCTGCGGCTGCTGCTGTCCGGCCCGGACAGCTCCGCCGGCCGCGCCATGCCCGACGGGCGCCGTCCGCACCCCGGTGGCTGGAATCGCATCCACCTGATCGTCGCCGACATCGACACCGAGGCGGCCCGGCTCCGAGCAGCCGGTGTCGTGTTCCGCAGCGACGTCGTCAGCGGCCCCGGCGGCAGGCAGATCGTCATGGACGACCCAGCGGGCAACCCTGTTGAGCTGTTCGAGCCCGTCCGCGCCTAACGTTCAGACGCCGTCGATGCCCGGCGTCGCCAGCACGCTGATCACCTCGTCCGGCTCGGCGCCCGCGCGGGCGTACACCTCGCCCTGCGGTGTCCAGAGCCCCGACCGCCCCGCCGCCTCGGTGTAGCCGCCACCTGTCGACCCGGCGAAGCTCGCCACCGCCACCCAGACACGGTGCGCGGCCGTGATCCGGCCGGCCCGCTCGTCGATCACCGCCGAGTCCTCGGCCGACTCCAGCACACCCGCCGCGTACACGTCGACCCCGAGCGCCGCCGTCCGCGCCGCGTGCGCGGCGACCCCGGTGTCCTTGCAGATGGCCAACCCCACCCGCCAACCGTCCACATCGAGCACCACTGGAACGTCGCCCGGGCGGAAGCGGCGGGACTCCGCGCCGCCCAACCACATCTTCCGGTACGCCACCGTCGCACCACCCCCGGTCACCGCCAGCATCGCGATGTGGTCGCCCGCGACCGGCGCACCGGCCAGGGCCACCGCGCCCGTCTCGGCGCACGCCTCGACCAGCGGCGTCAACCGCGGGTCGTCGACCGACACGACCGGCGCGTCCAACTCGTACCCCGTCAGCGACAGCTCCGGAAAGACCACCACCCGGGCGCGCGCCGCGCGGACCGCGGCGGCGTGCGCCAGCGCGTTCTCCGCGACATCCAGGGGTACGCACGCCGGCTGCGCCACCGCGAGACGCAGCGGGGTGCGGTTTTCCACACCCTTACCGATGTGGTCGACCCGTGCGGTCGGGGGGTCGGCCTCATGGTCGACTCTCAGGATCGCTTCGTACCGTGGGGGCATGATTCGAACGTCCCACGCCCTGCTCGCCACCGGAACCCCCACCGCCGCAGCGGAACCGCCGCAGGGCGGGATCGTCGGTTATGTCACTGACCTGGTGGAACGGCTCGGCGGCCCCGGTGCCGGCCTGGCGGTGGCGCTGGAGAACCTCTTCCCGCCGATCCCCAGCGAGGTGATCCTGCCGTTGGCCGGGTTCGTCGCCGCGCAGGGACGGATGAGCCTGGTCGGTGCGATTTTCTGGACCACGCTGGGCTCGGTGGTGGGTGCGCTCGCGCTCTACCTGATCGGCGCGTCGTTGGGGCGCGACCGGATGCGCGCCATCGTGTCCCGGCTTCCGCTGGTGAAGCTCAGCGACGTGGACCGGACCGAGGCGTGGTTCCTGCGCCACGGTGTGAAGGCCGTCTTCTTCGGCCGGATGATCCCGATCTTCCGTAGCCTGATCTCCATTCCGGCGGGCGTGGAACGGATGCCGGTCAGCACGTTCCTGATCTACACCACGCTGGGCAGCCTGATCTGGAACACCACGTTCGTCCTCGCCGGCTACCTGCTCGGCGACAACTGGCACCTCGTCGAGGGCTACGCCGGCATGCTCCAGAAGGTGGTGATCGTTGTTTGTGCGGCGGCGGCCGCCTGGTTCGTCGGGTCCCGTGTGCTGCGAGCCCGCCGCGCCGCGCAGAACCCCGAACCGACCGAACCCGAGCCGAACACGCTGAACGGTGTGCCCGACCCGGCCGGTCGCGGAACGCTCTACCGCAGCGGGTCGTGGGGTTCGGACGACCGCTAGGCGACCCTCTCTGGTGGCCTCTGCGCTGCGCCACCCCACGTGGCACCCGTCGACTGGTGCGTCAGGGCTCGGTGTGAAAGGCGGACGAGGTGGTGGGGGAGCGGCGAACCGGCAGATGGTGGGCTGTCCTCCGGCTTCCGGTCGGCGTCGCCGTCGGCGTCGCGACGGCCGGTGTCGGGTTCGCCCTCCTCGCCGTCGCGGCCGCCGCGTTCGGCCTGGTCGCGATGAAGCCGGCGGCCCGCCGTCGGGTCGCCGACCTGACCAAGAGGTACGCGGGGCGACTGGTGCACACGGAACGTCGCCGCCTCGGCGGACTGCTCGCCGCCGACGAGTTGCCCACGACAGACGATGTGGTGACCCGACGGCAGATCGGCTACCTCGCCGCGCGACTGCTGACCGGAACGCTCGGCGTGCTGGCGTACACCCTGCTGGGTGTCGGCGTGGTGCTGGCCTGGATCGTGCTGCGCGCGGCGGTGCGCGGAGAGTTGACCCTCCTCGACGCAATGGCCCAGGTCGGCGTCGGTGTGGTCCTGCTACTGCTCAACGTTCAAGCCTTCGCCAGTATCGCGGCGCTCGACGTCCGGCTGGCGCGACGACTGCTCAGCCCGGGAACCCGGGCGGAGCTGACGCGACGGGTCCAGGAGTTGACCACCAGTCGGGCCGGGGTCATCGCCGCCGTCGACGCCGAACGGCAGCGCATCGAACGCGACCTGCACGACGGCCTGCAGCAACGGCTGATCGCCCTCGGCATGCTGCTCGGCCGGGCCCGCCGGGCCCGCGACGCCGGCCGTACGCACGCGCTGATCGTGCAGGCACACGAGGACGTACAGCGGGCCGTCGAGGAGTTGCGCGAGGTGGCGTGGCGGGTCTACCCGTCGGCATTGGACAGCAACGATCTGGGCGAGGTCCTCGCCATCGCGGCTCGCGGATCCGAGGTGCCGGTGCGGATCCGCTACGAGCTGCCGGTCCGCCCCGAGCGGCAGATCGAGACGGTGCTCTACTTCGTGGCCTGCGAGGCGCTCACGAACGCCGCGAAACACGCCGCCGCTACCCTCGTCACTGTCGACTTCGAGGCACAGGACGGGTGGATCCGGATGCGCGTGCACGACGACGGCGTCGGCGGGGCGGAACCAACAGGGCGCGGGCTGTCCGGGCTGGCCCGACGGGTCGCCGCACTTGACGGCCGGCTGCGAGTGACCAGCCCTGCTGGCGGTCCGACGACACTGCTGGCGGAGCTGCCGTGCGGCTAGTCCTCGCCGAAGACTCGACGCTGCTCCGGGAAGGCCTGACGCGACTCCTCGCCGAGGAGGACCACGAGGTGCTCGCGGGGGTCGGGACCGCCGACGAACTCGTCGAGACGGTCGGACGAACCCGGCCCGATGTGGTCGTCACGGATGTCCGGATGCCGCCCACCCACACCGATGACGGCCTGCGGGCGGCGTTGGAGATCCGTCGCCGGTGGCCCGACACCGGCGTCCTGGTGCTCTCGCAGTACGTGGAACGGCGGTACGCCGGCCGGCTGCTCGCGGACCGTCCTGAGGGGGTCGGCTACCTGCTCAAGGACCGGGTCGCCCAGGTGGACGACTTCCTCGACGCACTCGACCGGGTCGCCGCCGGAGGCACCGCCCTCGACCCGGAGGTGGTCCGGCAGGTGGTGGCCGGCTCGGGGCGGCCCGACCCGCTCGGTCGGCTGACACCGCGCGAACGGGACGTGCTGCACGAGATGGCGCAGGGCCACACGAACCTCGCCGTCGCCCAGCGGCTGCACGTGTCGCAGAGTGCTGTCGAAAAGCACGTCAACGCCATCTTCGACAAACTCGATCTCGCCCACACGACCGGCTACAGCCGGCGGATCCTCGCGGTCCTGCGCTATCTGGGCAGCTGACGCAATTTACCCCAAACCTCCTCCCCCTCGCGGACGTGATCGACTCCGTTGCGGTGAAGTCGCGGTATCAAGCCCTCACGGATACCGCGACGTCGGCGAAGTCGTGTGGATCATGCGTGGGCTGGGGTGGTCTGCCCCGTCGACGTGGGCGGTTTGGCGCCTGGGGTCAGGGTGTGACCGTGGGTTTTGTTCCTTTTGGGTGGTATTGGTGTGTGGTCGGGGGCACATGCTGGCCGGAATGATGGCCGGGTCGGGGTCGTTACACACCCTGACGATCGCAGGACCACGGCCCTGTCGGCGTGATGGTCCGCCCCCGGGAATGACCCCGGCCGCCGGGTCGTTACACGGGGGCCCCGGCCTCACCGTCACCCGGCTTCACCGGGTGTCAGCGGATGGGCCGGCCCCGGAATGACCTGGGCCGCCGGGTCGTTACGCAGGGACCCCGGCCCGACCGGTTCCCCGCTCCACCGGGTGCCAGCAGATGGGCCACCCCCCGGGAATGACCCCGCCCCCCGGGTCGTTACATACGGACCCGGCGCCGCGAGCCCTCCCCCGTTCGCAGGCCGCCGATGATCCCTCAAGGCTTTTGTTGCAGCGCCGGACGAGGTGCTCACGCCCGCGCCCTCTGGGCGGGTGTCTTTACCCCCGAAGGAGCTTCCCCCATGAACACGATCATGCGTAAGAGTGTGCTGTCTGTTGCTGGTCTGGCGTTCGCCGGTGGTGTGTTCGCCGGTCCGGTCGCCGCCCACGCCGCCACCCCGACCGTGGACGCCAAGCCCGTTGCCGCCGCCGCACAGGCGGCGCCGAAGCCGCAGGGCGACCAGTCGCACATCACCCTCAACGGCGAGCAGACCGCCAACGTCAAGGCGATCATCGCCGCCACGAAGAAGGCCGGTCTGCCCGAGCGGGCCGCGGTGATCTCGATCGCGACGAGCTTGCAGGAGTCGAAGTTGGAGAACCTGGGTCACCTCGGTGACGCCAACGACCACGACTCGTTGGGTCTGTTCCAGCAGCGCCCGTCCAGTGGTTGGGGCACGCCGGAGCAGATCACCGACCCGGCCTACTCGACCACCGCGTTCCTCAAGGGCCTCAAGCAGGTCGACGGGTGGCAGGACATGCCGCTGACGGATGCCGCGCAGACCGTGCAGGTCTCGGCCTACCCGGACGCGTACGCCCAGTGGGAGCAGCAGGCTACCGACCTGGTCGCCCAGTACTGGAACAGCTGACCCCCACCAAGCACCGACCGCTGGCCGGCACCCCCAGAACGGGGTGCCGGCCAGCGGCATATCCACCACCGAACACCGTCACCACCGAACACCGTCACCCCGCGAAGGCGGTGGCACCGGCACCAGCGAGCGAGCATCGCCACCGCCGAACACCGCCACACCACCGAACACCGGCACCAGCGAGCGAGCATCGCCACCGCCGAACACCGCCACACCACCGAACACCGCCACCACCGAGCACCGCCACCGCCGCGCAGGCGCCGTGACGGCACATGCACTCCGAGATCTTGGACAGTTTCCGTTCAGCGCGAGAACTGTCATGTCCCGGGAGGTGTGTCAATGGCATGTCCCGGGAGGTGTGTCATGGGGTGGGGGTGAGTCGGGTGTACTTGCTGTCGCTGGTGGTGGTGTGGCCGATGGGGGTGCCGTCGGGGGCGTAGACGGTGATGTGGTGGTGGTCGCGGATGGCGGTGAGGGTGTGGCCGCGCCAGGCGCAGCCGATGCCGATGCGAGCGTGAGCAACGCGGATGGTGCCGGTGTCGGAGACGCGGGGTCGGTGGATGGTGGCGTCGGTTTGGATGGGTAGGGCTTGAGGGCTGCCGTGGTGTGTGGCGGTGTGCCAGGTGTGGTGGGGGGTTGCCCGGGCGGGTAGGGCGCTGTGGCGGCGGTGGTTGTAGTAGTCGCGGTAGGTGTTGAGTAGGTGTTGCAGCTGCGTCAGGGTGCGGGGTTGGTGGGGTTGAGCGGCGAGCCATTTTTTGAGGGTCTGGTGGTGGCGTTCGACCTTCCCGCAGGTCTGTGGGTGGTAAGGGCTGGAGTGGATCAGGCGGGTGCCGTGGTGGTGCAGGGTTTGGGCGAAGCGTGATGGTCCGGCGTTGTCGTGCCGGTGTCGGCTGGTGAATGCCGCTCCGTTGTCGGACAGGACGATCGCGGGTGCGCCGTGGTCAGTGACCGCCTGGTTGATGGCGGTGATAGCGGCGGTAGCGGTTTCGGCGAGGGCGGCGTGGCAGGCCACCAGCATGCGGGTGCAGTCGTCCAGGACGTCGAACACCGCGACGAGACGGCCGTTGGCGAGCGCGACCATCGTCGCGTCGATCTGGTAGCAGTCGCGGGGGCGGGCGTAGGCGAACCGGCGCCAGGAACACCGCGGCTTCTTGGCCGGATTGCGCTGCAGCAGGTCGTGGCGGGACAGCACCCGGTTGATCGTGGACCGTGACGGCACCGACCAGCCAGGACGGATCTCGGCGTGCACGCGCATCAGTTCGTCATGGATGTGGTCCGCGCCGTTGTCGACGCCCAACTCGGCGCGCAGCTTGCAGATCCAGGCATCCAACTCCGGCGGCGTCTGGCCCGGGCTGTGATGCGGCCGGCTCGATCGAGGCCGCCACACACCCTCGGCCTCGACCCGTGCCCGATGTCGGTAGAACGTACGCGGATTAACCCCGTTCTCCCGGCACCACTGCTGAACATTACCGATCTTCACCCCTGCCGCCAGCAGGGCATCCAACGCGCTCATGACCTGACGCCGAGTCGCCATGCCCAGCAATCAAACCGCCCTACACACCCCCACCCAACCCGCTGATCTTGTGACACGCCTACCGGGACATGAACTGCGACAGAGGTCATGGGACTGAAGAGTTCAGCGCGAGAACGGAAAATGTCCAAGATCTCGCGATTCGGAGCCCTGGCGGCGCGCGGAAGTGCGCTTTGGCCCGGCCCGGCCCGGGGCGGGATGGCGGTGCGGTTGAACGGTGGCGGTCAGACGGTTCGGGTTCCTGGTCGTGTGCGCATCCCATGGTCAGACACGACAAGCAGGCAGCCAATCCGTGGTGCCCGCGCCGGCGGCTGAGGCTTGCTGCTGTGCGGCGGACCGCGCTGTGCGGCGGACCGCGCTGTGCGGCGGACCGCGCTGTGCGGCGGACCGCGCCGGGTCACGTCCGCGCTGGTGGTGTAAGAGACGGCCATCGCGGGATCCGGTTTGATGTTAGGCGGCGATCGGGCTGGGATCGGCGTGGTCGGTGTCGTGTTGGTCCGGCTCGATGATGACGAGGCGGGCTTTGGCGAGGAGTTCCAGGCCCATGTAGCGGCGTCCTTCGGTCCACTCGTCGGTCTGCTCGGCCAGGACGGCGCCGACGAGGCGGATGATCGCCGCCCGGTTCGGGAAGATCCCGACGACGTCGGTGCGTCGGCGGATCTCCTTGTTTAGCCGTTCCTGCGGGTTGTTCGACCAGATCTGGCGCCAGATCTCACGCGGGAAGCCGGTGAAGGCCAAGAGGTCGTCGCGGGCGTCAGCGAGGTGCTCGGCCGCGGCCGGGAACTTCGCCTCGATCGTGGCGACGACCCGGTCGAACTGGGCGCGGACAGCGTCGGCGTCGGGCTGGTCGAAGATCGTCCGAACAAGGGTGGCGATCCACGGCTGGGCCGACTTCGGGACCTTCGTGAGCAGGTTGCGCAGGTAGTGGGTGCGGCAGCGTTGCCAGGCTGCTCCGGGCAGGGCGGCGCCGATCGCGGCGACGAGGCCGCGGTGAGCGTCGGAGATGACCAGTTGAACGCCGGACAGGCCCCGGGCGGTCAGCGATCGTAGGAACGCCAGCCATCCGGCGCCGTCCTCGTCGGAGGCGACGTCCAGACCGAGGACTTCACGTTGTCCATCGGCGTTGACGCCGACAGCGACCAAGGCGTGGACGTTGACCGTGCGCCCGTGCTCGCGGACCTTCATCGTCAACGCGTCCATCCACACGAAGGTGTAGTGCGCGGCGTCCAGAGGCCGGTTGCGAAACGCCTCGACCTGCGCGTCGAGGTGCGCCGCCATCTCTGACACCTGCGACTTGGACAGCTGCCGGACGCCGAGTTGCTCGACCAGTTTCTCCACCCGACGAGTCGAGACGCCGAGCAGATAGGAGGTAGCCACCACCGAGACGAGAGCTTGCTCGGCTCGCCGGCGGTGCGTCAGCAACCAATCCGGGAAGTAGCTGCCCTGCCGCAGTTTCGGCACCGCCAGGTCGATCGTTCCGGCACGGGTGTCCCACTCCCGCACCCGGTATCCATTGCGGGAGTTGACCCGCTCGTCGCTGCGCTGCCCATAGCCGGCACCGCAGATCACGTCGGCTTCGGCGGACATCACCGCCTGCGCGAACGTCTTGATCATCGCCTGCAACACGTCCGGCGACGCGCCCTCGATCTGCTCGCGCAGCAGGTCAACAGGGTTCACACTCTCAGATGCGGCCATCGCGTCCTCTCTTCCTTCTCTGACTTGGTCGTCTTGAAGGATCGACGCGATGGCCGTCTCTCATCTACACAACACGCCCATCACGGGCAAGTCGTACACCACTCCCGTGGACGCAACCCCGCGCCGTGCGGCGGACCGCGCCGTGCGGCGGACCGCGGCCGCGGTGGCCCACGCCGCCTGGCGGGCCTGCGCCGTCCCGCGGCGTCGTGCGACGGCAAGCGGCAAGCGGCAAGCGGCAAGCGGGACGCCGGGAACAAGGTCGGGGGTGGGCTGGTTGTGGAGGGTGTCGGTGTGACTCAGTGTCCCCGGGCCTCACCTAAATTGCCCTCGCGGAATACCGTTCGGCTGGAGCCGCGTCGTGCCACTCGCCGAGAGGCGACCTGCACACCGACACCAGCGCCGCCCCCGGCCCACAAGGCCGGGGGCGGCGCTGTCTGTGCTCGGAGAGCGGCGGCACAATGTCCGGATGACAGACGCGCAGCCGTGGTCGGAGCAGCCGGGCTTACTCGTACTCCCCAGTGGGGTTGCGGTGCGCGGACGCCGTGTTGCTGCGGAGACCTCGCCTGCCGACTTCGCCGTGCTGTTGGCACCTGGGCCGGTGCCGGCCTGGCCGCATCGGCGGATCCGGTGGCCCGATTTCTGGGTTCCGCTGGATCGCGCTGACGCCCTCGACGCCCTGCGGGAGGCGCTGCGGCGGGCGCACGACGGCGAACGCGTCGAGGTGGCCTGCCGGGGTGGGGTGGGCCGCACCGGAACGGCGCTGGCCGCGTTGGCGATCCTCGACGGTCTGCCGGTCGAGCGGGCGGTGCCGTGGGTTCGGGCGGGCTACCACCCGAAGGCGGTGGAGACCCCCTGGCAGCGGCGTTGGCTACGCCGCGTCGCCTGAGCCGCAACCTCCACACGCCCTGGCCGGCCGCGCGCCAAGCCCCGAACCGCGGGCGTCACCCCCTGTCGACCGCTGCGGACGCGGTGACGTACTCGCGGAGGTGGGTGGCCGTGAGGGTGTCGCCGTGGGCGACCAGGTCGGCGGGTGTGCCGGTGAAGACGATCTGGCCGCCGTCGTGTCCGGCGCCCGGGCCGAGGTCGACGATCCAGTCCGCGTGCGCCATGACCGCCTGGTGGTGCTCGATGACGATCACCGTGTTGCCGGCGTCGACCATCCGGTCGAGCAGGGCCAGGAGTTGGTCCACGTCGGCCAGGTGTAGGCCGGTGGTGGGCTCGTCCAGGACGTACGTGGTGGTCTTCTCGGCCAGGTGGATGGCGAGCTTGAGCCGTTGACGCTCGCCGCCGGACAGGGTGGTCAACGGCTGACCGAGGCTGAGGTAGCCCAGCCCGACGTCGACCAGCCGGTTGAGGATGGGGTGCGGGAAGAACGCGTGCGCCTCGGTGACCGACATGGCCAGCACCTCGCTGATGTTCTTGCCGCGCAGCGTGTACGTGAGCACCTCGTCGGTGAAGCGTCGGCCCTCGCACCGTTCGCAGACGCTCGCCACGCCGGCCATCATCGCCAGGTCGGTGTAGATCAGCCCGATCCCCTTGCAGGCCGGGCAGGCGCCCTCGGAGTTGGCGCTGAACAGGGCGGCCTTGACCCCGTTGGCCTTGGCGAACGCGGTGCGGATCGGGTCGAGCAACCCGCTGTAGGTGGCCGGGTTGCTGCGCCGGGAGCCGCGGATCGGGGACTGGTCCACGATCACGACGCCCTGACGGCCGCGCAGCGACCCGTGGATGAGCGAGCTCTTGCCGGAGCCGGCTACGCCGGTGACCACGGTGAGCACACCGAGCGGGATGTCCACGTCCACGTCGCGCAGGTTGTGCAGGTCGGCCTGGCGGATGGGAAGGTGCCCGGTGGGTCGGCGTACGTCGGCGCGCAGCGTGACCCGGTGGTCCAGGTGCCGGCCGGTCAGGGTGTCGGAGCGGCGTAGCGCGGCGACGTCGCCGGTGAAGCAGATCCGCCCGCCGTCGGTGCCGGCCCCGGGGCCGAGGTCGACCACGTGGTCGGCGATCGCGATGGTCTCCGGTTTGTGCTCGACCACCAGCACCGTGTTGCCCTTGTCGCGCAACCGCAGCAGCAGGTCGTTCATCCGGGCGATGTCGTGCGGGTGCAGGCCGACGGTGGGCTCGTCGAAGACGTACGTGACGTCGGAGAGGCTGGAGCCGAGGTGCCGGACCATCTTCACCCGTTGCGCCTCGCCGCCGGAGAGGGTCGCCGACTCGCGGTCCAGGCTGAGGTAGCCCAGCCCGATCTCGACCAGGGACTCCAACAGATCCCGCAGGTTGGCGACGAGCGGCGCCGCTCCCGGGTCGTCGACGCCCCGGACGAACGCGGCCAGGTCGCTGATCTGCATGGCCGAGCACTCGGCGATGTTCCGCCCGGCGATGCGCGACGACAGGGCTGCCGCGTTGAGTCGGGTGCCGCCGCAGTCGCCGCAGCTGGTGAAGGTGACCGCCCGGTCGACGAAGGCGCGGATGTGCGGTTGCATCGACTCGCGGTCCTTGGCCAGGAGGAGCCGCTTGACCTTGACCGCCAGACCTTCGTACGTCCAGGTGTTGCTACCCACCTTGATCTTCGTGGCCGGCTTGTGGAGGAAGTCCTCCCACTGCTGCGGGGTGAAGTCCTGGAGTTTGACGTCGGGGTCGAACAGGCCGGAGCCGACGATGGTCTGCCAGTACCAGGAGCCGACGGCGAAGTTGGGGGCGGTGATCGCGCCGTCGTTGAGGGAGCGTTCGACGTCGACCAGTTCGTTGACGTCGAGGTCGGAGACCCGGCCGAGCCCTTCGCAGGTGAGGCACATGCCCTCGGGCAGGTTGAAGCTGAACGCCCCGGCGCCACCCACCGACGGTTGACCGAGCCGACTGAACAGGATCCGCAGCATCGCGTACGCGTCGGTGGCGGTGCCGACGGTGGAGCGGGAGTTGACGCCCATCCGTTCCTGGTCGACGACGATGGCCGCGCTGAGGTTGCGCAGCGAGTCGACGTCCGGCCGGTTGAGGTTCGGCATGAACGACTGGAGGAACGCACTGTAGGTCTCGTTGATCATGCGCTGGGACTCGGCGGCGATGGTGCCGAAGACCAGCGACGACTTGCCGGAGCCGGAGACGCCGGTGAAGACCGTCAACCGGCGCTTGGGGATGTCGACCGAGACGCTGGCGAGGTTGTTCTCCCGCGCTCCGCGTACCTCGATCATGTCGTGGCTGTCGGCGGCGGACCATGCTGGCTGCGACATGCGGACCCTTCACGGATTCGTGGCGGGACTCCTGCCCCGCCGGTGCTGACGGCTTCCATTGTCTCATTCATCCCCACGTAGAGACTTTTGCCGAGCCTGCCGAGCAGGCCGCCGCGAACTGCTCCGGAAAGTCTCAAATCACGTGGTAACCGGTACGGTTGCCGTCGTGACCTCCGGACCCGTCGAACGGCTGCGCGCCGTCGACCTCGCCGCCACCGTCGGGATCTCGGTGCAGCAGGTGCGCAACTACGTCGAGCAGGGGGTGCTGCCGCCGGTGGGCCGCACCGCCAGCGGATACCGGATCTTCACGACCGCGCACGCGCGGGCGCTCACCGTGGCGCGCCGACTGGCCGAGGGGCACGGCTGGATCCGTACCCGGGAGATCATGGCGGCGGTGCACTCGGGTGACCTGCCGGCGGCCCTGGCGGCGCTCGACGGCGGGCATGCCGAGCTGGACCGGGAACGCGCGGAGATCCGCCGGGTGCTCGGTGCCTTCGAGACCGTGTTGGCCAGCCCGTCGCAGGCCCGGCCCGCGCCGCGCCGCGACGTCCGCATCGGCGAGGTCGCCGCAGTGGTCGGGGTCCGGACCTCGCAGCTTCGGCTGTGGGAGGACCGCGGGCTGCTGCGGCCGGGACGCGCCCCGGGCACCAACTACCGGGTGTACGACGAGACGGAGCTACGCGCCGCGCAGGTCATCGCGCTGCTCCGCCGGGGCGCGTACCCGTTCGAGATCATCGAGGCGGTGCTGGGTGAACTGCGGACCACCGGCAGCCCGCAGCGGGTCCGTGCCGAGCTGGCCCGGCGTGAGCAGGAGTTGCACGCCCGCAGCCTGCGCAGGCTGCGCGGCAGCGTCGCCTTGCACGACTACCTGACCGCTCGGGTTGACCCGCATCCCATCCCGCGAAGCGATCGTCGTGACTAGGGTCGGGCACATGAGAGCTGCGCTGCTGGCGGCCACGACGTCCGCCCTCCTGCTCGCTCCCGCGCCGGTCGACGCGGCGGGAGCCTCCGCCGTGCCCACTGTGCGATGCCCCCGGGTGCCGGTGCCGGCGATGTCCCGTCCACCCCGGCCCTCGCCCCCGCCCGCCGTGCCCGCGCAGCGGGTCGTCGGCGGCGTCGGGCTGAACACCGCCGGCCTGGTGGTGCCGGCCGGCGCTCCCGCGCCACCGGGGGTCAGCGCCACGTCGTGGCTGGTCGCCGACCTGGACAGCGGCCAGGTGCTCGGCGGTTGCGGGCCCCACGAGTACGGCACACCCGCCAGCGTGCAGAAGCTCCTGCTGGCGGCCACCATGCTGCCCCGGCTGGACCCGAAGGAGACGGTCACCGTCACCGACGAGGACATGGACATCGAACCCGGATCCTCGGCCGTGGGCCTGGTCGCGGGAGGCCGGTACACCATCGAGACCATCTGGCTCGGGTTGCTGCTCAACTCCGGCAACGAGGCCGCCAACGCCCTCGCACGTCTCGGTGGCGGCGCGGACAGCGCCGCCGGCGTACGCGCCATGAACGAGCACGCGCACCACCTCGGCGCGCTCCAGACGCACGCCGTCACCCCGTCCGGCCTCGACGGGGCGGGCCAGTTCACCAGCGCGTACGACCTGGCGTTGATCGCCCGCGCCTGCTTCGCCCAGCCGACGTTCCGCCGGTACGCGTTGACCGAGCAGACGTCGATTCCGGCCCAGCCGGCGCAACGCACCAAGGGTTTCGACATCCAGAACGAGAACCAGCTCATCTACCGGTACCCGGGTGCGCTCGGCGGCAAGACCGGGTTCACCGATCTGGCCCGGCACACCTACGTGGGGGCGGCGGAACGGGGAGGGCGGCGGCTGGTGGTGACCCTGCTCGGCGCCGAGTCGGCGCCGAAGCGTGGCTGGGAGCAGGGTGCCGCCCTGCTCGACTGGGGGTTCACAGTGCCCCGGGACGCCTCGGTCGGCCGGCTGGTCGAGCCGGGTGAGCTGACCGCTACGCCGTCGGCGGCACCGTCGGCGCTGGCGGCGCCCGGTGCGCCCCGGCCGGCGGCGGCCAGCGGGCCGGGCCACAGCGGCTCGGGATGGCTGTGGTCGGTGACCGCTGTCAGCGGGGCGGGCGTGCTGGCGTTGATGGGCGGGCTGCTGTGGCGGCGTCGCCGTCGGCTGCCCTGACGAATCGACATCCGGCGCTGCCCTCCATAGACTCCGGTCTTTGTGGCACCACGAGTCCAGGAGGATCCCTGTGTCGAGTGAACTCCCACCGCGCCCCCGCGTGGCGGCACCCCGCCGCGCCCTGACCCGCCTCGCGGGGGTGACCGTGCTCGCCGGAGCGCTGGTCGTCGGCGCGTCCGCCGCCGCTGTCGCCGCGCCCGGCCCGTCGGCAGACGCGGCGAACGCGTCCGGCGCGTCGGCCGCGTCCGCTGCACAACGCATCGACGCCGCCGCTCGACCGCCGCGCACCACGCACGGCCCGTGCGCGTACACCGAGACGCCGGACGAGCCCGCAGCCCGACCGGTGCCGCTGCCGCCCGACCCGCGACGCACCCCGTCCCGGGGCACGGTCCGGGTGACCCTCGCGACCAACCACGGGCCGATCGGGCTGACCCTGGACCGGGCCGCCGCGCCGTGCACCGTGCAGAGCTTCCTGCACCTGGTCGGCAAGCGTTTCTACGACCGCACGTCGTGCCACCGGCTCACGGCGTACCCGACGCTGAGCGTGTTGCAGTGCGGCGACCCGTCGGGCACCGGCGAGGGCGGCCCGGGATACCGGTACCGCGACGAGCTGCCCACCGACCTGCCGCCGGCGCCCACCGACCCGACCGGGGAACGCCGGGTGTACGCCCGGGGCGTCCTCGCGATGGCCAACGCCGGGCCGGACACCAACGGCAGCCAGTTCTTCCTGGTGTACGCCAACTCGGCGCTGCGCCCCAACTACACGATCTTCGGTGAGGTCGACGCCGCCGGGCTGGCCACCCTGGACCGGATCGCCGCCGGGGGAGTGGCCCCGACCGCGGAGGATCCCGCGCCTGTCGACGGCGCGCCCGCGCTGCCGGTGACGATCCGCAAGGCCGTCCGCGCGCACCACCACCACTGACCGTACGGCGCGGTGGGCGACCCGTTGTCGCTCACCGCGCCCGGCCGTCTCGGCCGGGTCGCCGACCGGTCGCCGTAATTACCGGAACCGGATCGGAAGCGCTCCAACCGGTCTCCGGCGCAGTTCCGGCCGTCACGACGGGTCGGGTGACCCGGTCGGCGGGGCGGCGGTGCTGTCCCGCACGACCAGTTCGGTCGCGAGTTCGACACGTGGCGAGTCGATGCCCTCGCCCTGGGACAGGCGCAGCACCGTTCGTGCCGCCAACCGTCCCATCTCGACCAACGGCTGACGCACCGTGGTCAGCGGCGGTGACGCCCAGCGGGCCTCCGGCAGGTCGTCGAAGCCGACGACGCTGACGTCGTCGGGCACGCGCAGCCCTCGGCGTCGAATGGCCTCGTGGACCCCGAAGGCCATCTGGTCGCTGGCGGCGAAGATGGCGGTCGGCGGGTTGGGGAGGTCCAGCAGCGCCGTGGCGCCGGAGAACCCGGAGGCGTGGTAGAAGTCACCCGGGTAGATCAACGCGTCGTCCACCGGAACTCCGGCGGCCTCCAGCCCGGCCCGGTAACCGTCGAGTCGCGCGCGGCTGCACAGCAGGTGCGTCGGGCCGGCCACGAAGCCGATGCGTCGGTGCCCGATGGACAGCAGGTGTTCGGTGGCGGCGAGCCCACCGGCCCAGTTGGTCGCCCCGATGGTCGGCACGTCCATCGCCGGAACGCCGGCCGGGTCGACGACCACCACCGGCACGTTGAGCCGGCGCAGCTGCGCGTGCAGCGGCGGGCTCAGGTGCGAGGTCACGAAGATGACACCGTCGGTGGCCCGGGTGCGGAGGTTCTGCAGCCACTGCCGGGCGGCGGTGGGCTGCCGGTGGATCGCGGAGACCACGGTGCCGAGGCCCGCGCCGTGCCCGACATCCTCCACGCCACGGATGATTTCCACCGCCCAGGGGCTGTCCAGGTCGTTGAAGACCAGGTCGACCAGGCCGGCGCGGCGAACGCTGCGACTGGTGCGACGCCGGTAGCCGTGGTGACGCAACAACTCCTCGACCCGCTCCCGGGTGCCGGGAGCCACATCGGAGCGACCGTTGAGCACTCGTGACACCGTCGGCACCGAGACCCCGGCCTCCCGTGCGATCGCGGTGATGGTCACCCTGCGTCCGTCGTCCGCGCCCACCCGCGTCTCCTTCACCGAACCGGAGGACCGACCACCAGGTGCCGTCCGCCGTGTGTCCCGGAACGGCGTGCCCGTTCCACGCGTCATCTTGCCTCACCGGTAGGGGTTCACGACACGCCAGGTCGGCTGAGGACCCGACCATACTTGCGGAAAAGTTCCGGAAGCCCATTGGGCGGATGGCCTCGGCCGGCCTCGTCCGAGGCCTCAAGGCAGCGAGTGGATCATGGTCACCGTCTGCGGCGGCCCGAGTGGGGCTGATAGACAGGACTGGTGCGTACCCGGGTCGCCGTCGTGCTCGCGGTCGTCGCGCTGCTCGGCGGCTGTTCACGGCCGGAGCCCCGGCCCGCGCCGGCGTCGTCGGCCGCGTCGCAGCCGCCGCCGGTACACCCCACCCCGTCACCGAGCCCTGTCGAGCGGCTGCCCGGCTTCGTCGTGCTGACCGACCTCGACCCGCGCATCCACGCCGACATCCGCTACGCCACACCGCACAACTTCGTCGGCCGTCCGATCACCGGCTACCGCGAGCCGCTGTGCCTGCTCACCCGGCAGGCCGCGGAGGCGCTGCGGCGTGTGCAGGACGCCGCGCTGGCCGGCGGACACAGCCTCAAGGTGTACGACTGCTATCGCCCGCAGCCGGCGGTGGACGACTTCGTGGCCTGGGCGAAGCGCCCCGACGACCAGCAGACCAAGGCCGAGTTCTACCCGGACGTGGCCAAGAACCGGCTCTTCGCCGACGGCTACATCGGGGCGCCCACCGCCCACAGCCGAGGCAGCACCATGGATCTGACCCTCGTCGACGAGCCACCCGCCGGCCAGCCCCCGTACCGGGTCGGGCAGCCGCTGGTCGCCTGCACCGCGCCACACGGGCAGCGTTTCGCCGACAGCAGCATCGACATGGGTACGGGCTTCGACTGTTTCGACTCCCGGGCGCACACCGCCGACGCCCGCGTCACCGGCACGCCCCGCGACAACCGGCGGTTGTTGCAGCGGCTGATGACCGACGCCGGGTTCGTCAACTACGACCGCGAGTGGTGGCACTACAGCCTGCGCGACGAGCCGTACCCGGACACGTTCTTCGCCGCGCCGGTCGCCCGCTCGTCGGTCGGCTGAAGCCTGACCCAGCAGCGCCGCTGCCGGGGGCGTCCGGAATGATCGTCGCAATGACCACCGAACGAATCGGCCCCCCGGTCACCGGCGACGAGCGGGAGACGCTGCGCGCGTTCCTCGACTTCCACCGCGCGACGCTGGCTCTCAAGTGCGAGGGCCTGTCCGACGAGGAACTGCGCCGGCGGTCCATGCCGCCCTCCACGCTCTCCCTGCTCGCCCTGGTGCGGCACATGGCGGAGGTGGAACGTGCCTGGTTCCGACGGGTCATCGACGGCGAGGACGTTCCGTTGGTCTGGTCGGAGGTCGGCGACTTCCAGCAGGCGTACGACGCCAGCTCGGCCACCAGGGCGGAGGCGTTCGCCGCCTGGGAGCGTGAGGTCGAGCATGCTCGTCGGATCGAGCGCGCCGCGCCGTCGCTGGACGTGACCGGTCACAACGTCCGCTCCGGCGAGACCGTGTCGCTGCGGCTGGTGATGCTGCACCTGATCCACGAGTACGCCCGGCACAACGGTCACGCGGACTTCCTCCGGGAGGGCATCGACGGCGCCGTGGGCGTGTAGTGAGGTGCGTCGAGGCCGCGTCCACCGGGCCTCAACAGTGACACTTCTCGATTCATAACGATAGACGTATGATGTCTATCCACTGTGGGTTCCGTCGAATCGATTCGCCCAACCCGACCAGATGATCGACGGTGCTCGCTCCGGGGCTGGCCTGGATACCGCAGCCACATGACCTTCTCGCTCGGCGTTCTGATGGGCCAGTATTGCCGCCACCGGCGCGCGCCACGCCCACCAGCCGTTCGAAAGGATTCGACGAACGTGAAGAGAACAAGACTCAGCCGCTTCCTGGCCGCCGCAGGAATCCCGTTGCTCGTCGCCGTCGGCGCCGGTGGCTACGTGGTCTCCGACCCGCCACCGGCGCGCGCCGCCACCACCGGCCCGTGCGACATCTACGCCTCGGGTGGTACGCCGTGCGTGGCCGCGCACAGCACCACCCGGGCGCTGTACGGCGCGTACGACGGGCCGCTCTACCAGGTCCGGCGATCGTCGGACAGCACCACCCGCGATGTCGGCGTGCTGAGCGCCGGAGGCTACGCCAACGCCGCCACCCAGGACTCCTTCTGCGCCAACACCACCTGTGTCATCACCGTCATCTACGACCAGTCCGGCCGCAACAACCGCCTCACCCAGGCACCACCCGGTCACTTCGTCGGCCCCGCCCCCGGCGGGTGGGACAACCTCGCCGACGCGAAGGCCGCGCCGGTCACCGTCGGCGGCCAGAAGGCGTACGGCGTCTACATCGCCCCCGGCACCGGCTACCGCAACAACAACACCAACGGCGTCGCCACCGGCGACCAACCCGAGGGCATCTACGCGGTCGTCGACGGCACCCACTACAACCAGTGGTGCTGCTTCGACTATGGCAACGCCCAGACCAACAACCTCGCCGACGAGCGCGCGATCATGGAAACCGTCTACTTCGGCGCCAACAAGCAGTGGGGCTACGGCGCGGGGGCCGGTCCGTGGATCATGGCTGACCTGGAGTGGGGGCTGTTCTCCGGGGTGAACGCGGGTTACAACAACATCGCCTCGATCAACCACCGCTTCGTCACGGCCATGGTCAAGGGCGAGCCGAACCACTGGGCGATCCGCGGTGGCAACGCGCAGTCGGGCAGCCTCACCACCTACTTCGACGGGCCACGCCCCAGCGGCTACCACCCGATGAAGAAGGAGGGCGCCATCCTGCTCGGCATCGGTGGCGACAACAGCATCACCGGCCGTGGCACCTTCTTCGAGGGCGTCCTGACCTCCGGCTACCCGTCGGCGGCTACCGAGAACGCCGTCCAGGCCAACATCAACGCCGCCGGGTACGCCCCGGCCGGAGGTGGCAACCCCCAGCAGAACGTCCAGGTCGTCGGCGCCCAGTCCGGGCGCTGCGTCGACGTGCCGAACGGCACCACCACCAACGGCACCCAGGTGCAACTGTGGGACTGCATCAGCAACAGCACCGCGCAACGCTGGACCTACACGGCCGGCAAGCAGATCCAGGTGTACGGCAACAAGTGCCTCGACGCCAACGGCCAAGGCGCCACCAACGGCACCCAGGTGATCATTTGGGACTGCCACGGCGGCACCAACCAACAATGGAACCTCAACGCCAACGGCACCATCACCGGCGTCCAGTCCGGACTCTGCCTCGACGCCAACGGCGCCGCCACCGCCAACGGCACCAAACTCATCCTGTGGTCCTGCAACGGACAACCGAACCAGCAGTGGTCCACCCGTAGCTGACCACTCGACGACACCCCGGGCCGGCCGCCCTTCTCGATCGAGGTGAGGGCGGCTCAGGTCCAGTAGAGGATCCGGCAGGCGGGGACCCGGGCGGTCAGTTCGGCGGTGAACCAGTCACGCAGCTCGGCCATCGTGTCGCGCGGGTAGACGTACTTCACCGCGCCGAACCTGCCGTGCTTGCGGCTGCGGGCCTCCTCGTCCATCTCCAGGCGGGTACGCGGGTACCACCCGAGCAGCACCTCCTTGCTGCCGGGGGTGAACCGATGGGTGATCAGCTCGGCGGTCAGGTCCAGCTCCGGCACCCCGTCGACCGCCGCGCGAACCTGGTCGATCAACCCGCGGTAGGCCTCCCGCCAGTCGGGCAGCGCGATGATCGGCGCGATGGTCAGCCCCACCGGGTAGCCGTCCAGCGCGAGTCGGCGCAGCGCGGCCAGGCGGTCCGGCACCCGGGCGGTGCCACCCTCGAACCGTTCACCGACCGGGGCGCAGTTGACGCTGAACCGGACCCGGGTGCGACCGGCGTGCGGCAGCCCGACGAAGGTGCCCACGTCGGCGTACTTGGTGGTCCAGCGCAACTGCACCGGCGCGTCCCAGTCGGCGAAGTGCCGCACCGCCCGCCGCCAACTGCCGGTCAGGTGCTCCAACGCGAGTGGGTCGGTGTAGCACGACGCCTCGAAGGTGGTGCCCTCGTCGGCGCGCCGCACGTTGCGGCTGGTCACCGTTCCCCGCCCGGCGTACGGTGCGAGCCCGGCCAGGATGTCGTCGAGGTCCGCGTACACCCGGGTGACGGGTGGGCCGGACAGGGAGCCCGCCAGGTAGCAGTACTGGCAGTGTGCGGGGCAGCCCTCGGCCAGGTCGACGCGCCAGTCGGCGCTGGGCGCGATCGGTTGCAGGGTGCGCCGCGAGGGTGGGCTCACCACGATCGCCATGGTCGCCTTGGCCCGCGCGTACGTCTCCCGGTCGGTAGCTCCGCGTACCCCGGTGAGCCGGTTGGATGTGAGGTGTTCTACCTCGATGCCCAGGGCCCGCACCCGTTCGACGATCCGTTGCCCGTGGGGGTGTTCCAGCGCGGCGGGGGTGGCCACCACCCGGCTCGGGGTCCAGCGGCGCGCGGGCCTGGCCGGCGGCGCGAGGCCGGCCAGATCGCGGGTCGGCACCCGCTCGCCACTGGCGTCGTGCGGCGCGGCGGGTACGTCCACGGCGAGCGGCTGGTCGACGTCGACGGCGTCCGGGCTGGTCACCGGCCCGGGGTACCCGCTGCCGCAGGAATCCCACCCGTTCGGGCGATCGGTGATTGACGCGATCAGGTCGAACGAATAACCTTTCGTCTATCTGTAAACAATGTGAACAGATGTACCTCGACGCGGCGGCGCGCGTCTTCACCGAAGGGACGATCAGGTGATCGCAGACCTCTCCACCCGTACCAGAAGACTCTTGTCGTTGTTCGTCGCCCTGGTCGTCGCGATGACGGCCGGTGTCGCGCTCAGCGCGTCGCGAAGCGCGCAGGCCGCGCCGACGTTCAAGGTCCTGGCCTTCTACAACGGCACCTGGGACGCCGCGCACATCGACTTCGTCAAGGACGCCCGGACCTGGTTCCCACAGGCCGCCGCCCAGCACGGCTTCTCCTGGGAGGCCACCAACAACTGGAGCCTGCTGAACACCTCCAACCTGGCCCAGTACAAGGTCATCATGTTCCTGGACGACGCGCCGCCCGCCGCCCAGCGGGCCGCGTTCCAGCAGTACGTGCAGAACGGCGGGGGATGGCTGGGCTTCCACGTCAGCGCGTTCACCACCAACCCGTCGAGCTGGAGCTGGTACTACAACACCTTCCTCGGCACCGGCTCGTTCCAGACGAACACCTGGGGGCCGACCCGGGTCACGATGCGCGCCGACAACCGCACCCACGCCGCGACCCGCAACCTGCCGGCGACGTTCCAGTCGTCGATCAGCGAGTGGTACTCCTGGAGCAACGACCTGCGGCAGAACCCCAACATCGACATCCTCGCCTCGGTCGACCCGTCCAGCTTCCCGGTCGGCACCGACCCCAACCAGTCCTGGTACGGCGGCTACTACCCGCTCGTGTGGAGCAACCGGCAGTACAAGATGCTGTACGCGAACTTCGGCCACAACGCGATGAACTACAACACCAACACCGGGCTGTCGTCCACCTTCGACAGCCCGCAGCAGAACCAACTGCTGATCGACGGCCTGCACTGGCTCGCCGGCGTCAGCAGCACGCCCCCGACGACGCCCCCGCCGTCCGACGGCATCTCGCCGACCGCCTGGCACACGGTGGTCAACCGGGGCAACGGCAAGTGCGTGGACGCCCGGGCCGCCGCCAGCGCGAACGGCACCGCCATCCAGCAGTACACCTGCAACAACAGCGCCGCCCAGCAGTACCAGTTCGTGCCGACCAGCGGCGGGTTCCTGCGGGTCAACAATCGCAACAACAGCGCGCAGGTGCTCGACGTGACCGACCGGTCGACGGCCGACTCGGCGCCGATCCAGCTCTGGAGCTACAGCGGCGGCAACAACCAGCAGTGGCGGGCCGAGTCCGAGGGCAACGGCTACTACCGCCTGGTCAACCGCAGCAGCGGCAAGTGCCTGGACGTGCCGGGGGCGTCCGCAGCGGACAGCGTCCAGCTCATCCAGTACACCTGCAACGGCACCGCCGCGCAGTCGTTCCGCCTGGTGGCCATGTCATAACTCCGCTGTAGCCTCGCGGCCATGGCGATTCCCGACCTGGTGCCGATCGCGCACGAGCCCGACTACCGCACCAGCACCATCGGCCACTACGACAAGGGTCAGTTCTTCGGCTCCGTCACCGCCACCCTCACGGACGGTGCCGGAGCCGAAGACGACTGGTACCGCCACAAGCGCTGGTACGCGGTGCTGCACCGGTTCGACGCCGACGGCGCGCACACCGACTCGGACATCTGGTTCGCCGGCACCAGCGAGACCGAGGACGCCTCCATCGACCGGGCCGAGGCCCGCCTCAACGAGTGGCTGGACGCGCTGCCCGGCCGGCACTTCGCCGACATCGCCATCGCACTGTTCCAGGTCGAGGTCGACGGGCACGTCTTCGGGCTGGTCGACTGGTCCCACGAGTACGACGGCGCGGACCACGCCGAGTTCCTCCCCGACGACCTCGGGTTCGACCCGCCCTGGGACGGCTGCTACGACACCTGACCCGGCCTGTCGTTGAGCCGCCGGCCCGTTGCCGCCGGCCCGTTGCCGCCGGCCCGTTGCCGTCGGTCCATCGGCCTCGGCCCGCTGTGTTGTGCTCCTGTCGAGCTGCCCCATTTATGGGGCAGCTCGACAGGACCTGCGGGCGACAGGGTCGCCGGAACAGGCCGCGCCGCGCCGACCTGGATATCCATTGCGGACGCGCCGCCGCCCTTCTACTGTCCTCGGTGCAAGGTCGAGAGCAACCACGAGGGGAGTACGCCGTGTCGCGACGCGTCCGCACCGATGCCGCCCGGCGTCCGCTTCCTGCCGACGGTTATCCGCTCACCACACCCACGACCACTGCCTGTAACCCCTTGCGGGGCACCGGGCCGGGGTGGCGCGCCTGACGACGACGCTCACGCGTCCGCCGGCCGCCCCTCCCCACCGGGACCGGGCGGCCTTCTCGTATGCGCACGTCGCTGCCCGGCCACCGACAGCCTTTTCTGATCGATATCGGTCACCCGCACCACCGAAGGAGACCATCATGGGATTTACTCCTCTCGCCGGCACCCGGGCTCCGGTCCGGGTCTGGACCGACCCGTACGCCATCGAGGCGCAGGCCGCCAAGCAGCTGCGCAACATCGGCGCGCTGCCCTGGGTGCAGGGTGTCGCCGTCATGCCCGACGTGCACTTCGGCAAGGGCGCCACGGTCGGCTCGGTCATCGCCATGCGGCAGGCCGTCTCGCCGGCCGCGGTCGGCGTCGACATCGGCTGCGGGATGTCGGCGGTACGTACCTCGCTGACCGCCGCCGACCTGCCGGACGACCTGGCCGCGCTCCGGTCCGCGATCGAGGCCACCATCCCGGTGGGCTTCGCCCAGCGGCAGGACTCGGTCGACACCCGTCGGGTCCGTGGCCTGGAGCAGGCCGGCTGGGACGACTTCTGGGGCCGGTTCGCCGACCTGGACCGGCGGGTGGCGCAGCTGGAGACGCGGGCGCGGCGGCAGCTCGGCACCCTCGGTGGGGGCAACCACTTCATCGAGGTCTGCCTGGAGCAGGGTGGGCCCGACGCGGGCCGGGTCTGGCTGATGCTGCACTCCGGGTCCCGCAACATCGGCAAGGAACTGGCCGAGCGGCACATGGCTGTGGCCCGGGGCCTGCCGCACAACGCCGACCTGCCCGACCGGGACCTGGCGGTGTTCCTCGCGGGCACGCCGGAGATGGACGCGTACCGGCGGGACCTGTGGTGGGCGCAGGAGTACGCGCGGCGCAACCGGGCCGTCATGCTCGCCCTGCTCTGCGGTGTGGTGCGGGAGCACTTCCCGCAGGTCGGCTACGACGAGCCGATCTCCTGCCACCACAACTACGTTTCCGAGGAGAGCTACGACGGGGTGGACGTGCTGGTCACCCGCAAGGGCGCGATCCGGGCCGGCCGGGGCGACCTGGGCATCATCCCCGGGTCGATGGGCACCGGGTCGTACATCGTTCGCGGCCGGGGCAACACGGACGCGTACTGCTCGGCGTCGCACGGTGCCGGGCGGCGGATGTCGCGGGCGCAGGCCAAGCGCACGTTCAGCACCGACGACCTGGCCGCGCAGACCGCCGGGGTGGAGTGCCGCAAGGACGCCGGGGTGGTCGACGAGATCCCCGGCGCGTACAAGGACATCACCGAGGTGATGGCCCAGCAGGAGGACCTGGTCGAGGTGGTCGCCCACCTCAAGCAGGTGGTCTGCGTGAAGGGTTGAGGGGTCGCGCGGGCCGGGTCACCGGCCCGCGCGGCACAGCGTCAGAAGCCGACGAAGACCCGGCGCAGGTCGTCGAGGGTCACCGCGCCGACCACCTCCACCCCTTCGGGGGTGTGCTGGGCGCCCAGCCGCCCGGTGGCCAGCCGCAGCCACGCCTCGGCCGGGGCCACCAGCTCACCGTCGGGACGCTCCGGCGCGTCGACGATCTCGACCGTCTCGCCCAGCCGCAGCCCGAACGTCCGCTCGGGCGCGTGCAGCCGGACCAGCAGTGTCGCCTCCCGCCCGGCCAGCTCCTGCGGTCGGCTGGTCCAGGACAGCATGCCGCCGATCTGGTCGAGCAGCAGCGCCACCGCCTCCGGCGTCACCGCCGCGAAGGTGTTGAACGCGACCTCGGCGTCCCACTGGTGCAGGGCGAACTCGCTGAGCCGGAACCGGCCAGCGGTGGCCACGTCGACAGGCTCCGGGAGGAAGCCGAGGTCGATCCGCAGCGTGGCGCGGGTCTCGGCGTCCAACGCCTCGTACGCCTCGACCAGCCGCTCGTTGGCGGCAAGGAACCCGGCGGCGTGCTCGGCCGGGGACATCGCGTCCCAGCGGGCCCAGACGCCACGGTTGAAGTCCCCGTCCGGGGCGGGCGCGCCGGTGCGGGCGGCGTCCAGCGCCGCCAGGTTGATCTCGGCGCCGCTGCCCAGGTGACTCAGCACCTGGGAAACCTGCCATTCGCTGGCTCCCGACGGGCGGAGCAGGTCGTCTTCCTTGAGGTCCCGTACGAGCGCGGCGAGCTCCTCGTGGCCCGCGCGCAGAGCCGTGATGATCTGGTCAGCTGGGGTGGACATGGATCTCCTCAAACGGACTTTCGACGATGGTCGGGACGTTACCGGAAGCGGCCGTCGGCCGGTCCGTCCCACGCTCGGGGCGGTCCGGCCGACGGCCGTGTCGGTCAGCTCAGCCCATGTGCACTGTGGTGCCGGTCGGGATGTCCTCCTTGCGCACCTTCACCAGGAACACAGTGGCCAGGCCGGCGAGCACGATCAGCACCGCGCCCCAGGCGAACGCCACGCTGTAGCCCTGCACCAGCGCCTCGACCTGGTTGACCGGGTTCGGGGCCCGTCCGACGAGGTAGGTGGCGACAGCGCTGGTGTAGAGGGTGTTGAGCAGCGCGGTGCCCAGCGAACCACCGATCTGCTGGGTGGCGTTGAGCGTCGCGCTGGCCGCGCCGGCGTCGTGCTCCGGCACCCCGACCAGGGCCAGGCTGGACAGCGGGACGAAGGTGAAGCCCAGCCCCAGGCCCAGGATGACCTGGGCGGGCAGCAGGTGGGTGAGGAACGACGTGTTCACGTCGATCTGGGTCAGCACCACCATGCCCACGGCGGCGAGCGCCGAGCCGGCGACCATCAGGGGCTTGGCACCCAGTCGCGGCATCAGCTGGCTCGCGCCACCGGCGGCGATCAGCACACCCGCGGTGACCGGCAGCGACGCCAGACCGGCTTCGAGCGGCTTGTACTGCAGCACCACCTGGAAGTAGAAGGTCAGGAAGAGGAACGCCCCGAACAGGCCGGCACCGATCAGCGTGGAGGTGAGGAACGCCCCGCCGCGGTTGCGGTCGAGGATGATCCGCAGCGGCAGCAGCGGGTGGCTGGAGCGCATCTCGATGACCACGAAGGCGGCGAGCAGCGCCACACCCGCGGCGATGAAACCGAGGGTCGCGGTGGCGTCCCAGCCGTCCTCGGCGGCCTTGGTGAAGCCGTAGACCAGGGAGACCAGGCCGGCGGTGACCACGATCGCGCCGGGTACGTCGTAGCGCGTGTTGCCGTGCGCCCGGCTCTCCGGCACCAGCGGGAGCGCGAAGGCGATGGCGATAGCGGCGACCGGGATGTTGACCAGCAGGCACCAGCGCCAGTCGGCGTACTCGGTGAGCACCCCACCGAGCAGCAGACCGACCGCCGACCCACCGCCGGCGATCGCGCCGTACACCGCGAAGGCCTTGGCCCGCTCGGTGGCCTCGGTGAACAGGACGGTGAGCAGTGCCAGCGCGGCCGGGGCGAGCAGTGCGCCGAACGCGCCCTGCAGTGCGCGGGCGGCGAAGAGCATGCCGCCCGTGGTGGCGAGGCCGCCCAGCGCGGAGGCGAGCGCGAAACCGGTCATACCGACCAGGAAGGTGCGCTTGCGCCCCCAGTAGTCGGCGATCCGGCCGCCGAGCAGCAGCAGACCGCCGAACGCCAACGTGTAGGCGGTGACGACCCACTGCCGGTTCGCGTCGCTGATGCCGAGGTCGACCTGGGCCTGCGGCAGCGCGATGTTCACGATGGTGGCGTCCAGGACGACCATCAGCTGCGAGACCGCGATCACCGCCAACGCGATCCAACGCCGCGGGTGCGGCGTGCCTGTCGACGTCCCGGCGCCGGGCGCGCCGGGGGCGGTCGAGGTGGTTCCGGGCATGGTGAAGCCTTCCGTGTTACGAGATGTCGGTGAATCAGGCCTGGGACGGGCGGTCGTGCTGGTAGCGGAGTACCGGGATCAGCACCTGGTCGACGACCTGGGTGAGGAACGCGTCGTCGGCGGGTAGGCCGTGCGCGACGATGCGGGACATGGTGAGCGCGGGCGCCAGATCGTGGAACAACTCCCGTTCGCCGGCCTCCGGCGGGATCTCCCCCCGGGCGGCGGCGCGGACCAGGATGGCGGTGCTGGCCACCCGCCCGGCCGGCAGCACCTGGTGGCGCACCAGACGTTCCAGCTCGGGGTTGGTCCGCATGGCGAAGGTCAACGCCTGCATGAGGTCGCAGTCGGCCGCGCAGATCGCGACAGTGGCCCGCAGCAGCTCGATCAGGTCGCCGCGCAGCGAGCCGGTGTCGGGCGGGTTGTGCACACCCACCTGCCGGTCGCGCAGGGCGGCGACGACCAGTTCGGCCTTGCCGTCCCAGCGGCGGTAGATGGTGGCCTTGCTGACGTGGGCGCGAGCGGCGACAGCGTCGATCGTCAACCGGTCGTAGCCGACCTCGCGCAGCAGGGCGATGACCACGGCGAACAGGTCGGTGTCGGTGCACCGCGGAACACGAGCCGCCGGTACCCCGGCGCTCGTACCCACCTGCTGACCATCCAGCATCCCCGAAGACCCCCGCGAAACGATGTCGTACTGACACTAGTTCGCGGTCGCCCGTACGTGCAGGCTTTCGTGAGTTGCGTCGCATGCTGGCCGCAGAACGATTGCGTTTCCACGGGGAGGCCGGCGGATGAACGAGCGCGGTCAACCGCCCGGTGCGAGGAGCACCGGCACACTCGTCGTGTTGATCCGTGAACCGTCGCGCGCGGACACCTCGTACACCTCGATCGTGCCCTTCTGCTCCCGGGCCGTGCGCCAGCCGACCAGCACCCGGTAACCGCCCCGACAGCCGCTGCCGCAGCTGGCCGTGCCGAACCCGGTGGCCACCTCCCGGCCGGCGGAGTCCAGCACCCGGACGCTCACCGTGGCCTCGAACACGTCGGCGGTCCCGGTGACGACGAGTGGCGTGGTGACACGTTCGCCGGCGGTCGGCCCGGTGACCACTATCGGCGGCAGCAGGTCCGCGTAGTCCGCCCGCCCGACCGGGGCTGCCCCGTCGAGGCGGACCCGGCGCACGGTGGGGAACTGGGTGAGTGTCCACACCACCTGGGCCTCGCGGAGTCGCCGCTCCGCACTGTCGCCGGACGGGGCGCGCAGGGTCGCCGTGCCGTCGGTGATCCGGGTGACCTCGACGTCGGCCGGGACGAGGGTGCGCAGCCCACCGGCGGCCTCGGCCGGCGTCGGGCCCCGGGCCAGCTCGGTCAGCGCCAGCCGGGACGTGGCCACGGTGGCTGGCCGGGACCGCCTGGTCGGTACGAGCAGCCCGGCGCGGACGAACCACAACTCCACTGTCACGGTGCCCCCGGCAGGACTGCTCGTCGGCGACGACGGGCTGGTCGAGGACGGCTTCGGTGGATCCGTCGGCGGGGTCGGCTCGGGGCGCTCGGAGGCCGCGGCGCCGGACGGCGTGACGACCACCGGCGCCGCGCCGGTCGGCGCTGCCGTGGGCGCCGGGCCGAGCGCTCCGGAGCGCGGGCTGCCACACCCGCCGACGAGCAGCGCGGCGACGAGCGTCGCCCCGGCGACACCGCGCGGGCTCATGCCGCACCGTCCGCCGGCAGTTCCAGCCGGAAAGAGGCACCGGCGTGGGGTCCACTGCGGACGGTCAGCACCCCACCGAGCAGCGCGGCGTGCTCGCGCGCGATGGCCAACCCGAGCCCGCTGCCCGGCGCCGAGCGGGACCTGTCGACCTGGTGGAAACGGTCGAACACCAGGGACAGGTGCTCCGCCGGGATGCCCGGCCCCTGGTCGGTGACCTCGAAGACGACCAGCGGGCCCACCCCGACGACGGTGGCCCGGATCTCCCCGCCGCCGTGCTCGACGGCGTTGGCGACCAGGTTGGCCAGCACCCGTTCCAGCCGACGCCGGTCGGTGCGCAGGGTGACGACGTCGCCGCCGACCAGCACCCGATCCGACCAACCGCGCGCGGCCACGATCCCGTGCAGCAGCGCCGACGCGTCGACCGGCCCGACCTCCAGCTGCTCCCGACCGGCGTCCAGTCGGGAGATCTCCATCAGGTCCTCGACCAGCCGGCGCAGCCGGACCACGTCGTCGACCAACAGCCGCGCGGCCGGCCGGGCGTCGTCGGGCAACTGGTCGAGGTGCTCACGCAGCAGCGACGCCGCCGCCACCAACGACGTCACCGGGGTACGCAGCTCGTGCGCGACGTCGGCGGTGAACCGCCGCTCGCGGGACTGCGCGGCCGACAGTGCCCCGATCTTCGACTCCAGTGCCTCGGCCATCTCGTTGAACGTCGCCGCCCAGACGCTGAACTCGTCGCGCCCGCGTACCGGCAGGCGGGTGGCGAGCAGGCCCTCGGTGAGCGCTCGGGCGGCCCGGCTGGCCCGGCCCACCGGCTCCAACGTGCGTCGCGCCAGCGCGTGACCGACCCCGGCGGCGAGCAGCACCACGAGCACCCAGCCCGCCACCAGGGCGGTACGCAGTTGACCCAGGTCGCTGGCGACGTCGTCCTCCACGGTGAGGACGTACAACTCGGCGGTCGAGCCCGGGATGCGCCCACCGACCACGAGCAGCCGGGGACGCTGCGCCGGGGCGGAGCGCTGGTAGCCGAGCTGCCCGCCCGCGACCGTGGCCCGTAGCCCGGTGCCCAGCTCCGGGGCGTACGCGGGGTGCGAGGCGCGGGCCGGGCCGTCGACGAGCACGACGTGCCGGCCACTGGCCTCGAAGCTGGTGAGCAGGTCGGCGCTGCGCTGGTCGGTCAGGGGGAGGAACTGCCCGGCGAGGACGAGTTGGTAGCGGGCGTCGGCGGCGGCCTCCCGCAGCGACGCGTCCCACCAGGACTGCCGCAGCAACAGCCCGGTCCCGCCGGCGAGCAGCCCGGCCGAGACGCCGGCGACCAGGATGAACGCGACGGTCAGCCGGCGCCGCAGGCGGCCCGGGGGCACCGCGCGTCCGGCCATCGCCGTCCCTCCCGTCAACCCGTCGACAACTTGTAGCCGGCGCCGCGCACGGTCTGGACCAGCCGTGGCCGCGCCGGGTCCTCCTCGACCTTGGCGCGTAGCCGTTGCACTGCCACGTCGACGAGCCGGGAGTCACCCAGGAAGTCGTGGTTCCAGACCAGGTGCAGCAGCAGATCCCGGGTGAAGACCTGGCCGGGTCGACGGGCCAGCTCCAGCAACAGGCGGAACTCGGTGGTGGTCAACGCCACCTCCCGGCCGTGCCGGCGGACCACGAAGCCGCCGGGGTCGATCTCCAGGTCGCCGACCTCGATGAGCGTCGACGGGACCGGCGCGCTCACCCGACGCAGCACCGACCGGACCCGGGCCACCAGCTCGGGCAGGTCGAAGGGCTTACGGAGGTAGTCGTCGGCACCACACTCCAACCCGACCACCACGTCGATGGTGTCGGTGCGCGCGGTCACCATGAGGATCGGCACCTGACTGGTCCGCCGGATCTCCCGGCAGACCTCGAGGCCGTCCAGAACGGGCAGCATGATGTCGAGCACGATCAGGTCCACGGGGCGGGCCCGCCAGGCCGCCAGGGCCTGCCGTCCGTCGACGGCGCTCTCGACCCGGAAGCCGGCGCGGCGCAGCCCGAGGACGGTGACCTCCCGGATGGAGGCGTCGTCCTCGACCACCAGCACGCGGCCCTCCATCACCTGAGGGTAAACCCGTCGCCACGCTGCGCAGCCTGCCGAAACGGCTGATCCCAGAGACCAGGCAGCCCGTCTACGAAGCACCGTCCAACCGCTACGGTCAGATGATTTCGGCACCCCTCGACCAGCTCACACGAAAGGGCACGACGTGCAACGTCATGGCTGCGTGATCCGACTCCGCCCGGACCAGCGGGAAACCTACCTGCGGCTGCATGCCGAGGTCTGGCCGAGCGTCGAGCAGACGCTGCGCGAGGCCAACTTCCGCAATTACACCATCTTCCTGCACGGCGACCTGCTCTTCGGCTACTACGAGTACGTCGGTGACGACTACGAGGCCGACCTGCGGTTCATCGCCGCCGACCCGCAGACGCAGGAGTGGTGGAAGCTGACCGACCCGTGTCAGGAGTCGATCGCCGAGCCCGGCTCGGGGGACTGGTGGGCTCCGATGCGCGAGGTCTGGCACCTGACCGACGAAGCAACCGCGGGGGCATCCGGCCAGGCCTGACGCCGGGCTGCTCGGCCGGCTCCCGCCGGTCGGACGGCAGGGGAGCCCCTGCTCGACGGCGTCGCCGGTGCAGGGGCCCCTCATCGATGCCTTGTCGCTGACTACCGGGTCATCCGATGAATCGGACACGCCTAGGGCAGCCACCACGGCGCGAAGTACGGCGCCGACGCTCCCTCGGTCGCGAAGGACCACCCGCCCGCCGGTGCGCTCTGCAGCCTGACGACGACGTTCGCGACGTAGGCCGAGCTGACCGGGGTGAAGTCGACGTCGTTGTACCAGGTCCTCCCGTTCGGGGCGCAGAATTCCGACGCGGTGTCGGTGTAGGGCACCACCACGCCGTTCTGGTAGGTGACGACCATCTGGACCCGGACGCACTCGCCGGACGCGTTGTTGATGTAGATGCGCCCGAGCAGCCGAGGCTCCCAGGTGCCGTTGACGAGATCCCACTCCAGCCGACCGTCGGCCTTGGGATCCCCGGAGACGTTGCCCAGGTCGCCGTCGCCGAAGTCGAAGTGCCGCTCGGTGATGGAGAACCGGTCGGTCCGCTGCACCGCAGCCTGCGCCGGGCTCGCCCCGACCAGCCCGAGTGCGCACGCCACCAGGGGCACCGCCAGGAGCCGGGTCGCCGTTCTGCTGATCCGCATGTCTTCCTCCTCGATCGCGCCGCGACCACTGCGCGGCGTCCGACATCGAGTCTCGGCAGGGGCCTCAGAGTCGCGTCACGATCCGCTCCGGGTGGCGACTCGGCGCGGGCGCACCGTGACGCCACCCTGAGGTCCGCCCGGACCATGGTGATGCCCGGCCAGAGTGGACCGGCGAGAGCGAGGGAGCGACATGCGCACGGTGGACATCGCACGACGGACGGCGGCGGGCGCCGTCGCCGTCGCGTTGGGTACGACAGCAGGGGCGGCCACACCGGACCGGCCCGCCCACGCGGGAGGTTTCGCACCGGTACGGGTCGCGGAGGCCAGCGACAGCGACGGAAGCGTGACCAAGGTCGTCACCGCGACCTGCCCGGGGGCGCTCTCCGTCTTCGCGGCGGGCGCTCGGATCGTGAACGGAAACGGCGGTGTGGTGCTGACCGCGATGGAGCCTGACCCGGAGCTGACGTCGGTGACCGTCACCGCGACAGCCCGGACGGGGCACGCGAGCGCATGGTCGGTGGTGGCCTACGCCACCTGCGGCTCGTCGACGAGCCCACCGGTGCGGGCGACGGCCACCGTCGGATCGGCGTCGACGGCGGAGGTGAGCTGCCCGGGCGGCACACTGTTGGTCGGCACCGGCTTCCGCCTCCAAGGGCCGGCGGACCAGACGTACGTCGACGAGGTCGCCTTCGGCCCCGGACTGCGGACGGTGCGGGTGCACGCCGGCGGTACCGCCGAGCCGGCGAGTCTCACGGCCGTCGGCGTCTGCAAGGAGCCCACTCAACCGACCGGGCCGCCCGGCGTCCGCGTCGAGGCCACCAGCGGGCACGACGGCACGTGGCCCAAGACGGTCGTCACCGCCGATGCCGGCCCGAACGCCCACGTGTACGGGGTCGGCGCGCGCGTGACGGGCGCGGGTCACTTCTTCCTCAGCGCGCTTCTCCCCAGCGCGACCCTCCGCCAGGCGGGCGCCGAGGCCGTCCGGGCGAGTCAGCTACCGGGAGCGGTCGCCGCCCGGGACGATGCCGAGGGGGACGGTGAAGGCTCGCTCACCGTGTCCGCCCTGGAGTCGGCCGTCTTCCACTGACCGGCCGCCGGTCGCACGCCGACGAACCCGGTCGGGGGCGCGGTCTCCCGCCGCCGGCAGCGGCCCCGCCGTCAACGCCCACGGTCGGGGGCCGGATCCCTCCGGCCGTTGGCGGCGGCCGGCGTGCCCCGGTGATCGACGGCCTGCGGTTGCTGCCGACCCGGACGACCGGGCGCGAGGATGATCTCGTCCGGCGGGTGCACTCCGATGGCGGACATCGCCTCGCGGTACCGGGCGAGGGCCCGGCGTGCCTCGCCGTGCTGACCGCCGGCGGACAGCGTGCGCACCAACGCCCGGTGCGCCGGCTGGTCGTACGGATCCCGTTCCAGCAGCCGCAACAGGTACGTCACCGCAGCCGCCGGACCCGCCGTGGCTCGGCTGACCTGGGCCAGCATGCGCAGCAGGCCGAGGTACGCCGCGCGCGCCTCCTCGCGCAGCGGGCCGGACCAGTCGGCGTACGGCTCGTCCTCGAACGCGTCGGCGCGGTACAGCCGGTCGGCGGCCAGCAGTACCGTCCGCCCCTCCGCCAGCGCCCCCCGCTCCACCAGGCGACGCGCGTGCGCGACGTGCGCGAGGAACTCCTCGACGTCCACCCGCAACCGGCTGACGTCGAGCGCGATGCAGGCGTGATCGGCGACCAGGAAGTGGTCGGGGGCGAACGTCTTCGTCGGGTCGAACACCCCGCGGACGATCGAGAGCAGGACCGACAGCCGGTGCCCGGTGCGATCCGGGTCGTCGTCCGGCCAGAGCAGTTCGCACAGCTCGCCTCGCGGCACCGGGCGGCCGCGCCGGGCGACGAGGATCCGTACCAGGTCACGTGCCTTGCGGGACTGCCACTGCGAAGCCGGCACCGGGTGGCCGTCGAGGTGCACCTCGAACCGGCCGAGGGCCCGGATCACGACCCGCTGGTAGATCGGGCCGGTGCCGGGCGCCCAGCCGCCGGAACTGCTCGCCGTCCGATCCACCAGGGCGCCGGCGAGAGCGACCTGCTCGCCCGCGAGAAGGCCGGCCAGTCGATCGTCGATGTCTGCCCCGGGCAACCGCCCGAGGACGACCAGCAGCCTGGCCGCCTCGACCGCCGCACCGGCCCGAGTCCAGATCACGCACGCCTCGCGCAGCGCCGCGCGGGCCCGCCCGAGGTCCTGCTCGGCGGCGGCCCGCAGTTCGAGCGCGTCGGCCAACCCGGCCAGGTCGCCCTGAACGCGCGCGATGCGGGCCGCGTCGGCGGCGAGCGTGGTGGCCCGGTCGGGCGCGGCCGTCCGGAGCGCCACCCAGCCCTGGGCCAGCAGTGCGGGCACGACGATCTCGTCCGCGACGCCCCGGGCAGCCCGGTCGGCGTACTGCGCCGCCGCCGGCACATCGTCGTCGAGTCGTACCAGCGCCAGCCCGGCGAGCGCGGCCACCAGGACGTGCGCGTTGCCGGTCTCCTCGGTGACCCGGATCGTCTCCTCGTAGGCGGCGCGCGCCTGCTCGCGCCAGCCCCGCCGGCGGTACAGCTCACCCAGTCCGAGTAGCGCGTGGATGAACCGGCGGGAGCCTTTCTGCTGGTAGAACGCCAGCGCCGCCTGGTACCGCTGCACCGCCTCGTCGTACCGGCCGAGCATCGCCAGCGCTTCCGCCTCGTTGCTGGTGGCGATGGCGCGCAGACTGGGCGCCCCGGCCAGTGCGGCATACCGGGCCGATCGCTCGGCCATCGTCAGCGCCTCGGCGAAGCGGCCGGTTCGCAGGAACTGGTGCGTACGGTTGGTGTGGATCCGGGCGAGCAGCAGGACGTCACCGGTGCGCTCCGCGATCGGCAGTGCCAGGGCGAAGTGCTCCTCGCTGCCCGCGCTGTCGCCGGCGACACTGAGGCACAGGGCGACGCTGAGGTGGGTGGTGGCCAGTACGTCGTCCTGCCCGGCGCTGGTCGCGGCAGCCAGCGCCTGCCGCGCGTGGTCGGTGGCGGTCTCGGTGTCGCCGGCCAGCAGGTGCGCGTGTGCGGTCCAGGCGAGCAGTAGCGCCCGATCGGCGGGCGGGGCGGGCCGGGCGAGTGGCCGGCCGAGGGTCGCCAGGGCCGCCCGGGCGTCACCTCGCTGGTAGTGGATCCGGCCCATCCGCCAGGCCAGGCCGGCGTCCCAGGCCTCCTCGGCGACGGCGTCGTACTCGCGGGTGGCCGCGCCCAGGTCGCCGAGGGTGCGCAACGCGTCGCCGAGCAGGAGGCGCAGCCGCCGGCTGCGGTGCCGGTCCGGCACCATGCGGACCAGTTCGATCACCGTGGCAGAGCGACCCGCCGCGATCATCCGATCGCCGTGCGCGTCGAGCACCCGGGCGCCCGTCGCGTGGTCTCCGGCGCGCAGGTACTCGCGGGCGGCGGCGACCGGGGGTCCGTGCTCGTCGTACCACGCTGCCGCGGCGGCGGCCGTGTTGCGGACCCGGTCGGCGGTCGGCGCCCGGTGCCCGTGCCGGGCGGTCTCGACGACGATCGGCACGAGGTGCTCCTCCGGCATCGGCGCGCCCGGACCGGCCGCCGCCCAGGCCGGTCGGGTCAGCAGACCGGTGCGACGCAGCTCGTCGACGATCCGCGCGGCGCCGCGGTGGCCGAGGGCACGGCACAGCCCCACGTTCACCGGCGTCAGCGCACCGACCTGGCGGAGCAGCCGGCTCGCGTCCGCCGGCAGCGCGGCGAGCACCTCGTCGGTGACGTACCGCGCGACCGGCCCGCCGGGCTCGCTGAGGATCGGGGCGAGCGGCCCGGTCGGCACCCCGCCCAGCCGCAGGGTCTCGGCGGACAGATGGACGAGCGCCGGCCAGCCGCCGGTCGCCGCGTACACCCGGTCGGCGAGGTCGGGAGTGGAGAGGCCGTACTCCTCGGCGAGCAGGTCGGCGACGTCGTCCGGAGAGAGCGCCAGGTCGGCGGGGCCCAGCTCGGTCCAGAGACCGCTGCCGAGCAGGCGGGTGGCCGGCACCGGCATCGGCCACCGCGAGGCGAGGACGACCGTGACATCGTCCGCCCACCGCCCGACCTCCTGTAGCAGGAGGTGCAGCTGCTCCGCCGAGGTCGGCGGCAGGTCGTCGACCACGACCACGCGGTCGCCGGCCGCGACGGCGTCGGCGACGAGTTGGCGTACGGGTCCCTCGTCACCTCGGCACCAGCGGGCACCGGCGGGGGGAAACCAGCGGCGCAGCGCGGTGGTCTTGCCGTAACCGGCGGCGGCCACCACGCAGCAGACTCCCCGCTGACGACCTGCCCGCAACGGGTGCACCGCGCTCCTCCCAGCCGTGCCGCGTCCGGACGACCAGATCGGTGTCCGTGGATTAAGGTTCACCGGCGGCCTCCGGTGAGGCAAGACCCTGGTCGGTCGCGTACCCGATCCTGGACGCGCAGGCGTATTGCACCACGCGTGACTGAATATCTGCTGGCCAGGGCGCTGCAGCGCCCTGGACCATCTGTGGTGGCGTCCGCGCTGTCCGCGGACGTCACCGCGTCAGCAGGTCACCACTGGTGCGCGACGTCGAGCACGATCCGGCTGTGCGTGCCCGGCCCGGTGAGCACGAGCACGCGGAACGGCAACCGCGCCCGAACACCCACCGCGAAGGTGCTGTAGCCCTCGAAGCTGCCGCCGAAGACGACGTCCCGCACCGTCGGGTAGCGCAGCAGGTTCGCGACGTGCTCACCGACCGCGTAGGGCACGGTGCCCTGGTGCGCGTCGTCGTACGCCGGGGCCCGCAGCGAGACCCGCAGCAGGGCGCCCCCGGCGGTGTACGGCGACAACGCCAACCCCTCGCCCTCGGTCCAGGTCTCGCCGTAGCCGATGGCGTAACCGTCGACCGGCCCGGCGAACTCGAACACGACCCGGTCGTAGCAGTCGTGCCGGCCGGTGCGTACCTCGGTCAACGGGGCGTCGCTCAGCGTGCCGGCCGACTTCTCCGCGCTGCCCCAGGTGATCCCGCAGTAGGCCGCCGCGCTGCTGCTGCCCGCCGCGCTGCTGCTGCCCACGCCGGCGACCAGTCCGGCGAGGACGACCGCCACCGCGGTCAGTGCGCTGGTGATCCTCATCGTGGTCCCTCCGTTCGATCCTCGGGGCCACGTCGCGGCGACGCTGCCGGTGGCCCTCTGTCGCCACCGTCGTCCCGCCTCGGCACGGGCGCTTCGCTGCGGTGTAACCGCTGGGTAACAGCCGTCGCCCGCGCCGGTATGACGCTTCCGCTATGACAGTCGCCGACCCCGCACGGCCTAGCATCGACACATCTCAATGACCGGCGGCCGTTGGTCGCCGGCCGACCGCAGGGGAGTGCGTGATGTTCCGACGACAACTGCGACGTGTGGCGCTGGCCATGCTCGCGGCGACCCTGGCGGCAGCCGGGGTGCAGCTCACCGCCGGCGCGCCGGCAGCCGCCGTCCGCACCGTCTACTACGACGCGAGCCGGACCGGCGAGTTCCGCACCAACTTCGACCAGGCCGCACAGATCTGGAACAGCCGGGTCAGCAACGTCCGGCTGCTGGCCGGCACCCCGGCCAGCATCACCATCTACGTCGACGACGGCTGGCCCCGGGCGCAGCCGACCGGCCTCGGCTCGGGGCGGATCTGGATGGGGCGCACGGCCGTCAACCAGGGCTACGACCGCAACCGCATCGCCGCCCACGAACTCGGTCACATCCTGGGCCTTCCGGACCGGCGTACCGGCCTCTGCTCCGACCTGATGTCCGGCAGCAGCGCCCCGGTGTCCTGCCGCAACGCGAACCCCAGCTCGGCCGAGGCGAGCCGGGTGAACTCGCTGTTCGCCGGCAGCCTGGCCGCGCCGGCCGGCACCACCACGTACACCTGGGACGGCACCTCCTCCGACGTCCAGCCGCTGGTGGTCGGCGGCCGTCCGGCCTCGGAGAACTACCCCTTCATGGTGTACGTCTCCGGCTGCACCGGCACCCTGATCAAGGGCAACTGGGCGGTCACCGCCAAGCACTGCTCGACGCCGTCCTCGGTACGGGTGGGCAGCATCAACCGCACCAGCGGCGGCACCGTGGTGCGGGTGACCCGCGCGGTCAACCACCCGAGCGTCGACGTGAAGCTGCTGCAACTGGCCAGCTCCGTCACGTACGCCCCGGCCCCGATCCCGAGCACGTCCGGCGCGGTCGGCACGGCCACCCGGATCATCGGTTGGGGCCAGACCTGCGCACCTCGTGGCTGCGGCTCCGCTCCGACGGTCGCCAACGAGCTGGACACGTCCATCGTGGCCGACAGCCGGTGCTCCGGCATCAACGGCCCGTACGAGATCTGCACCAACAACACCAACGGCAACTCCGGCGCCTGCTACGGCGACTCCGGTGGTCCGCAGGTACGCCGCGTCAACGGGGTGTGGAACCTGATCGGCGCGACCAGCCGGGCCGGCAACAACAACTCCACCTGCGCCACCGGCCCGTCCATCTACGTCGACCTGCCCCCGATCCGATCGTGGATCTCGACCCAGGTCGGCGGCCTGCCGGTCTGACCATCAAAGACGCCGGAGGCGGGGGCGCAACACGTCCCCGCCTCCGGCGTGGCAGGGTCACCCACCCGATCCCACACTGCGGTACGGTGCCTGGCACATCGACACACCGGAGGTGGCCGTCGTGCCTGCCGTCGTCGCCCTCGTGCTGACCCTCGCTCTCGCGCCCACACCGTCGCCGTCGGCCACCCCGGGGCCGGTCGGCGAACTCCTCGGCGGTGTCGGCCGGATCGTCGACGACCTGCTGGAGGGCGACCGCCCGCCGAGTGTCACCCCGGCCCCGCCGTCCACGCCCGGCCCACCGGCCGCCACCTCCCGGCCCAGCTCCGCGGCACCCGCCGCCACCAGCCCGACCGTCGTGTCGTCGGCTGGTGCCCGACCTCCGGCGGCACCCGTCGTCGCACCCGCCCGTCCCGGTGGCGGCGGGAGCACCGGCAGCCGCGAGGCCGGGGTGCCCGCGCGCGACGCGGACACCCCCGCTCCGGTCGCCGCGCCGCCGGCCGACTCCGCCCGCGACAGGTGGCCGCCCGTGTCCTACCTGCTCCTCCTGGGCGTCCTGGTGGTGCTGGCCCTGCTGTTCCTGCGTCGCCGCGCTCCGGGCCCCTCCGCGGTGCCGGCCCCCGCTCCCACTCCTGATCCCGAACCCGCGCCGGACAATGTCAGCCGCCTGCCGACCAGCCTCAACGCCGTCTACGAGTTGGGCAGGCTGGATGAGCGCATGGAACGGGAACGTGGCCGCCGCACCTGAGGCGCCGTCCCCGGTCGACCAGGATCAGTGCGCGGAGTACGCGCCCTCGCGACGCGGGATCCGGTCGTCGTACGCCCCGACGGGCCCGCTGTAGCGGACCTTGCCCTGCGGGTACGGCCAGGCGTTAGCGGTGCAGCCGTGCAGACCCAGCGTCTGTTGCTGCATCACCGGCGCGGGTCGGCCCCGCCCGGGGCACCGCTCGTGACCGAACCCGAGTTTGTGCCCCACCTCGTGGTTGACCATGTACTCCCGGTAGGTGGCGAGACTCGCCCCGTACCCGGGCACCCCCTTGACCCACCGCGCCACGTTGAGCACCACCCGACCACCGTTGCGGCACGAGGTGTAGCCCTCCGGCTGGTCCTGGCAGAGAGTGTCACGGGTGCCGGGAGTGGCCAGGTAGATGGTGAAGTCGGTCGGATCGTCGGCACCCACCCGGCGCAGTCGCCAGGCCCCGCCGGCCGTCCAGCCGCGTGGGTCGTTCAGGGTCTTGGTGATCACTGTGGCGATGTCCTCCACCGGCAGGCCCCGGATGTCGCGTTCCACGGCGACGCGGTACCGCATCAACGTGCCACGGCCGGTCCGCGCCGGTCCCGCCTCCGCGGGCGCCGTCACCCACCGGTTCCCGCCGGAGGCGGGATAGCTGATCGGGACGACAGGCACCGAACTGGGAACCACGTCGACGACCCCGGTCGGTCCGCCGGCGGCGACCGGCGCGAGGGGCCCGTCGGGCGACGGCCCGGCGGCGACGGGATCGTTCGCGGGCCGCCCGTCGGCTGGCAGTCCGCATCCGGTGAGCAGCGCCACCGCCAGTAGCAGCGTCGCCGAGGCGGAACGCCATCGGTGGGTAACCTTCGTCGACATGTCTCTCCCCTCGCGCAGCCTTCGGCGGCGGCGCGGAGGAGAAGACGGGTGACCGTGGCGAAAAGTTGATGTGACCCACCGCTCAACCTTTCGCCGACCTGACCCGTCCATAGCGGTGTGGCACGGGGGAGGTTCACGGTGGCGCGGGGCGACGCGGAGTTCGTCGAGTTCGCGCGGGCGGCGTCGGCGCGGCTCGTTCACGCCGCGTTCCTGATGACCGGCGATCACCACCTGGCCGAGGACGCCGCGCAGACCGCCCTCGCCCGCACGTACGCGTCCTGGTCGCGGGTCCACGACGACGACGCCTACGGGTACGCCCGCCGCACCCTGGTCAACCACCTGGTGGACGGGTGGCGCCGGCCGATGCGCGAGTACGCGACCGACGAGGTGCCGGAGCAACGGCGCGCAGACGTGGCCGACGAGGTCACCACCCGGCGCTGGTTGATCAGCATCCTCCGCGCGCTCAGCCCTCGGGAGCGGGCCATCGTCGTGCTGCGCTACTACTTCGACCTACCGGAGGCGCAGGTGGCCCGGGAACTCGCCGTATCCGTGGGCACGGTCAAGAGCACCAGCTCACGGGCCCTGCAGAAACTACGCGCCGCGGCGCCGCGGCACGCCGACGAGGAGGCGCGCCGATGAGCGAGCTGGAGCAGCTCCGCGACGCCATGCGGGCGACCGAGCGCCCCGACACCGTCCTCGACCTGGCCGCCGTGATGCGCGAAGGGCGACGGTTGCGTACCCGTCGGCGGGTTGCCGGAGCCGGGGCGGCGACGCTCGCCGCCGGGTTGGCCGTCGTCGTCGTGGTGGCGGTCGACACCCGGACCGGTGCTCCGCCGACGGCCGATCGCCCACCGCCGGTGGCCGTCGCCCCGACACCGTCCGGTTCTCCGCCGACGCTGGCGAGGTCGACGGAGCCCACCTCTCCGCCGCCGGGCGGCGACGTGCCGTCCCCGAAACCGCTGGGCCAGGTGATCGACAGCAAGGTGCGGTACGGCACCGAGCAGCGGGTGTACTACGTCGTCCGGGTGTCCGTGCCCGGCGTACCGAAGGTGACCATCGGGCTGGCCGCCGGTCGCCGCCTCCCGGACGGCATGCTGACCACGGACATCCTGGTCAACGACGTGGAGGGGGCTGACCGTCGCCCCGGGTTCCACCAGATCGGCTACGACGAGCTCTCGTCGACCACGCCGGTGCCCACCTTCGGTTACTTCGTCGGCCCCGCCCACCGCGTCATCGGCACCGTGGACGGGCGGCAGGTCGATGCACGTCTTGCCCGGTGGAGTGTCGACAAGCAGGTGGTGATCTTCTGGTTCGATCCGACGGTGCTGACCCCGGGGGAGCGGCTCGACGGCATCATCGCCCGCGACGCCGCCGGTGGTCAGCTCTGACGCCGACGGCTGGTGACCCCGGGCCGGCCACTCAGGCCGGGTCGTCCAGCCGGCGTTCGATCGTCACCGTCGTCCCCTCGGTGGTGGAGACCAGCCGTACGTCGCCGTAGGCGTTCATCAGCAGCGCGCCGCGGCCCCGGTCCATCGCCGGTCGCCGGTCCCGCCAGGTGCCGAAGTCCCGCACCGAGATCCGGACCAGACCGTCACCCACCTGGACCCGTACCCGTACCTCCGGGCGGCTGGGCCGCTGTGCGTGCTCGACGGCGTTGTTCACCGCCTCGGACGCGGCCAGCAGGAGGTCCTCCAGCACGTCCGGGTCGACAGCGAGGTCGCGCAGCGTCCGTCGGACATCTCCACGCATCAGCGCCGCGGAGGTGGGCGCGGAGGGGTACGTCCAGCTGGTGTCCAGGACGTCGCGGCCGGCCACGGCATCGCGCGCGGGCGCGCCGCAGTCCGACCTGCCGGTGGCGACGACGCCGACCCGCGTTTCTCCGTCCTCGGCCGTCGGTTCCGTGGCCGCCGCGACAGCGCCGGGGCGTGCCGGTGGGGTGTCGCCCGTCCGCGTGCCGGCCGGGTCGTGACGGTCGCGCGCCCGGCGGATGGCGGCGCGGATCCGGGCGATCAGTTCGGTCGCGGCGAACGGTTTCACGAGGTAGTCGTCGGCGCCCAGGCCGAGGCCCTCCACGCTGGCCTCACCGCCGGCACGGGCGGACAGCACCAGCACCGGCAGCGCCCGGGTCGCAGGGTCCGCGCGGAGCCGGCGCAGCAGGTCGAAACCGTCCAGCACCGGCATCATCACGTCGGTGAGGACCAGGTCGGGCCGTTCGCGGTGGACCTCGTCGAGGGCCTGCCGGCCGTCGGTGACGGCCCGCACCCGCCAGCCCTGCCCGGTCAGCAACCGGCTGAGGTACGCCCGCATGTCGGTGTTGTCGTCGGCGACCAGGATCCGCGCGCCGGCCAGCTCGTCCGCGGCCGGCCCGGAGGTGTGCTCCGGTTCGGTCGGGTTGTCGCTCGCCTCGGCGAGCCAGCCGGCCGCCTCCTGCACGGCGGCGCGGGCCGCGTCACCCCGACGTTCCACCAGCGGGTCGGCCACCGCGCTGCGGCGTGTCGCCGACCAGGGCAGGACCACGGTGAAGGTGCTGCCGGCGCCCACCCGGCTGGTCACCCGCACCTCGCCGCCCTCCAGTCGGGCCAGCTCGTTCACCAGGGCCAGACCGATGCCGGTGCCCTCGTGGCTGCGCGAGCGGGTGCCCCGCACCCGGTGGAAGCGTTCGAAGAGTTTCGGCAGGTCCTGCTCGGCGATGCCGATGCCGGTGTCCGCGACGGTGAGGCGTACCTCCTCGTCGTCGGCGTCCAGGCTGACCCGGATCCGGCCGATGAACGTGTACTTCAAAGCGTTGGACAGCAGGTTGGTGACGATGCGTTCCCAGTTGACGGGGTCGATCGTGACCGGCCGTGGCAGCGGAGGGCAGGCCACCTCCAGGATCAGTCCGGCCCGTTCGACGGCGGCCCGGAACACGCCGGCGAGCTCCGCGGTGAGCGCGGACAGGTCGACCGTCCGGGCATCGCTGCGCGCGCGACCGGCTTCCAGGCTGGAGAAGGTGAGCAGGCTGTTGACGAGCGTCAGCAGTCGGGTGGCGTTGCGCCACGCGGTCTCCACCCGCTCCCGCTGCACGGCCGCCAGGGGCGCGGTGGCGTCGGTGAGGGCGTCGGCCAGCGGGCCGAGCATGAGTGTCAACGGGGTACGGAATTCGTGGCTGACGTTGGCGAAGAAGTCCGTCTTCACCCGATCCAGTTCGGCCAACGCCTCGATCCGGCGCCGCTCCTCCTCGTACTCCTGGGCGTTGCGCAACGCCAGGGACGCCTGTTGTGCCAGGAGTTGGTGGAAGGACCGGTACGCCTCGTCGAGCCGTCGGCTCGGGCTGACCCCGGCCAGCAGGACACCGAGCGGTTGGTCCTCGTCGCCGGAGGGCAGTGGCAGCGCCAGCGCGGTGTGGACGGGGTCGTCCCACGCGCCGGCGGGCAGTGTCATCCGGTCGGCGACGTCGGAGACCTGGGCCGGACGACCCTCGGCGGCGTCCGGCAGCCCCCAGGCGTGGGCGACCGGGCCCGCGTCGGCCAGGTCGACGGTGTCCGGCAGCGTGCCCTGGACACCGCTGGTGCGGGCGAGGCTCCGCAGGGACGCGCCGTCGCGCAGGTAGATGGCGGCGAACGGGACGTCCAGCGGGTGACCGCCGATCGTCTCGATCAACCGGGCGCCTGTCGCGTCCACGTCGACGGTGCGACCGTCTCCGAGGACGGACAGGTCGCGCAGCAGCCGCAGCCGGCGTTCGCCGACCACCTGCTCGGTGACTTCGCTGCACACGGTGAACACGCCGACGGTACGGCCGTCGTCGTCCCGGGCCGGGGCGTGCGAGACGTTGAAGTACGCCTCCTCGCGGTAGCCGGCCCGCTCCAGCAGCAGCCGCAGGGCCGGAACCCAGCTGGCCACCCCCGTCGTCATGGCCTGCTGGATCAGCGGGGCGAGCACGTCCCAGCCCTCGGCCAGGGTCACCCGCACGTCGTCGCCGAGCGCGGCGGGGTGCTTGTCGCCGATCAGCGTGGAGTACGCGTCGTTGTAGAGCTGGGAGAACTCCTCGCCCCAGAGCAGCAGCATGGGGTAACGGGAGGACAGGACCAGCCGGACCGCGACCCGCAGGCTCTGCGGCCACCCCTCGACCGGGCCGAGCGGCGTACGGGTCCAGTCCAGCCCGGCCATCAGCCGACCGGTGTCGCCACCGCCGCTGAACAGGTCAATGCTGGGTCGTGTCACGCTCGACTCGGCCCCATCGCAAGCCCCCGTTCCGGGCCCGACGACCCCTGCTGGTGTTACCTACCCATCCTGGCACCTCTACTCACCTGTGCCGACGCCGGTACCCACCGTCGAACCGTCGGTGGTTCGGGACGAACGACCGATGCTCATTGCATCGACATCTGTAAGTGTCTCGGGTATCCCTTCAACTCCCCGAGGAGCCCCCATGAGAGGCAGAACGCTGAGCGCGGGAGTCGCGCTCGCCGTGTTCGCCGGGATGACGGTGGCGCTGGCCGCACAGCCGGTGGTCGCGTCACCCACGACCGTGACGACGATGGCCCGGCCGATCGCCGCCACCGTCGCCGCGATGGCCGCACCGGACATTTCGGTCACCAATGTCCAGGCCCACCTCACCCAGTTCAACAGCATCGCCACCAACAACGGTGGTAACCGGCGGGCCGGCTCGGCCGGCTACACGGCCTCGCTCGCCTACGTCAAGAGCCGGCTGCAGTCCGCCGGCTACACCGTCAGCGAGCAGTACTGCTCCAGCTGCCGGTACCCGTCGAACAACCTGATCGCGGAGTGGCGGGGCGGCCCGACCGACCAGGTGGTCATGCTCGGCGCGCACCTGGACGGCGTCTCCGCCGGCCCCGGCATCAACGACAACGCCACCGGCTCGGCGACCCTGCTGGAGAACGCGCTGGTCCTGGCCGCGCAGAACCCCACCATGACGAAGAAGGTCAGGTTCGCCTGGTGGACCGACGAGGAGCAGGGCCTCAACGGCTCCCGCTTCTACGTCAACTCGCTCACCTCCACGCAACGCGGCTACATCAAGGGTTACTACAACTTCGACATGGTCGGCTCGGTCAACGGCGGCTACTTCATCAACCGGGTCACCTCGACCACGGCGGCGCCGCTGAAGGCGTACTGGGACTCGTTGGGTCTGCAACCCGAGGAGAACGTGGAGGGTCAGGGCCGCTCCGACGACTACTACTTCCAGCAGGCCGGCATCCCCACCTCCGGCTACGCCGCCGGTGCCAGCGCCCGCAAGACCAGCGCCCAGGCGGCCAAGTGGGGCGGCACCGCCAACGCCGCGTACGACCCCTGCTATCACCGGTCCTGCGACACCACCGCCAACGTCAGCGCCACCGTGCTGAACCGGGCGGCCGACGGCGTCGCGTACGCGTTGTGGCAGCTCGCCGTGGGCGGCGGCACCCCGACCTGCACCGGCGGTCAGGTGGTCGGGAACGGCGGCTTCGAGAGCGGCAGCACCCCGTGGACCGCGTCCTCCGGCGTGATCACCAGTTCCAGCAGCCAGCCGGCGAGGACCGGGTCGTACAAGGCGTGGCTGGGCGGCAACGGCAGCTCCAGCACCGAGAGCCTGTCGCAGTCGGTGACGGTGCCGGCCGGCTGTGCCAGCTACACGCTGTCGTTCTGGCTGCACATCGACACCGCCGAGACCACCGGCTCCACGGCGTACGACCGGCTCACCGTGCAGGTGGGCTCCACCACGCTGGCGACGTACTCGAATCTGAACGCGGCCGCCGGCTACACCCAGCGCAGCTTCAACGTGGCCGGGTTCGCCGGTCAGACGGTGACCCTGAAGTTCACCGGCACCGAGGACTCGTCGTTGCAGACCAGCTTCGTGCTCGACGACGTGGCGTTGCAGGCGAGCTGACCGCGTACTTCGTGCGGGTGGGCCGCCGCCGGTGCAATGCCGGCGGCGGCCCGTCGCGTCATGGGTCAGGGGAGCTGGGGGTAGAGCGCCGCCACGCCGCCGGGGAACCCGGCCTGCACCCGCCGGCTGACGTCGTCGGCGAGGATCTCGTACGCGTCGGCCTCGATGCCGTCGACGGTGAGCCGGGCGACCGCCGCCGGGTCGGACTTCGGGCCGGTGATGTCGGCGGCCATGTCGGTGTCCAGGTAGCCGACGTGCAGGCCGGCGACCCGGACGCCCCGCTCGGCGAGCTGGAGGCGCAGCGCGTTGGTCATCGCCCACTCGGCGGACTTCGCGGCACCGTAGGCGGCGTGCATCGGGTAGTTCACCCAGGACAGCACGGAGAGCACGTTGAGGATCGTTCCGCCGCCGTTGCCGGCGATGACCGGCGCGAACGCCCGCACCGTGGACAGGGTGCCGATGTAGTGGGTCTCCAGCTCCAGCCGGACGAGGTCCAGGTCGCCGTCGAGGAGGTCGGTGCGGGTGTCGATGCCCGCGTTGTTGACCAGCAGGTTCACGCCGCCGGCACGCTCGGCGGCGGCGGCCACCGAGGCGGGGTCGGTGATGTCCAGGCGCACCGGCGTCACGCCGGGGAGGTCCACGGTGTCCGGGTTGCGCGCGCCGGCGTAGACGGTGGCGCCCCTGGCGAGGAGTTCGGCGGCCAGGTGGCGGCCGAGGCCGCGGTTGGCGCCGGTGACGAGGGCGGTGCTTCCAGAGATCTTCATGGCGGTCACGCTATCCCACCTGACTTCTGTTAACCAAAGTCAGCCATGTCACACCGACGACCCCCTCAATCGGGAATGCGACCCGGACGCGGCGGCACCCCGGCCCGTGACGACTCGTATCCTTTCCGCGAAACCCCGCACGAGCCGAGATGGGAGACGGTGTGAGCAACCAGGCCGAAACGTTGGAGTTCCAGGCCGAGGCGCGTCAGCTCCTCCAGTTGGTGGTCCATTCGATCTATTCGAACAAGGACGTCTTCCTGCGGGAGCTCATCTCGAACGCCTCCGACGCGCTGGACAAGCTGCGGCTGGCCACTCTCGTCGACAAGGACCTCGTCGCCGACACCGACGACCTGCACGTGACGCTCGAGGTCGACAAGGACGCCCGCACCCTCAGCGTGCGGGACAACGGCATCGGGATGACCCGCGACGAGGTCGTCCAGTTGATCGGCACCATCGCCAAGTCGGGCACCGCCGAGCTGCTGCGCCACCTGCGGGAATCCGCCGACGCGCGCGCCTCGCAGGACCTGATCGGCCAGTTCGGCGTCGGCTTCTACGCCGCGTTCATGGTCGCCGACCGGGTCACCCTGGTCACCCGCAAGGCCGGCGAGACCGGCGGCACCCGCTGGGAGTCCACCGGCGAGGGCACGTACTCGATCGAGGCGGTGGACGAGGCCCCGCAGGGCACCACGGTGACCCTGCACCTCAAGCCGGCCGACACCGAGGACAACCTGCACGACTACACCGCCGAGTGGACCGTCCGCGACATCGTCAAGCGATACTCCGACTTCATCGCCTGGCCGATCCGGATGACAGTCGAACGCCCCGGCGCCGACGGCGAGGCCGCCACCAGCGAGGTGCAGACCCTCAACTCGATGAAGGCGCTCTGGGCGCGGCCCCGCGACGAGGTCGACGCCGCCGAGTACAACGAGTTCTACAAGCACGTCAGCCACGACTGGGCCGACCCGCTCGAGGTCGTGCACATGAAGGGCGAGGGCACCTTCGAGTACGAGGCGCTGCTCTTCCTGCCCAGCCACGCCCCACTGGACCTGTTCTCCCCGCAGGGCCGCCGAGGTGTGCAGCTCTACGTCAAGCGTGTCTTCATCATGGACGACTGCGAGGCGCTCGTCCCGACCTACCTGCGCTTCGTCAAGGGTGTGGTCGACGCGCACGACCTGTCGCTGAACATCTCCCGCGAGATCCTCCAGCAGGACCGGCAGATCCAGATCGTCCGTCGCCGCCTGGTCAAGAAGATCCTCGCCACGGTCAAGGACCTGAAGGCCAACCACGCCGAGCGCTACCGCACCTTCTGGACCGAGTTCGGCGCGGTGGTCAAGGAAGGGCTGATCGACGACACCGACAACCGCGACACCCTGCTGGACATCCTCTCCGTCGCCTCCACCCACGACGCGACCGAGCCCACCGACCTGGCCGGTTACGTCTCGCGGATGAAGGACGGCCAGACCGACATCTGGTACGCCACCGGCGAGTCCCGGGCCGCCATCGAGAACTCGCCGCACCTGGAGGCCTTCCGCGCCAAGGGTCACGAGGTGCTGCTGCTCACCGACCAGGTCGACGAGGTGTGGGTCGAGCGGGTCGGCGCGTACGACGGCAAGACGCTGCGCTCGATCGCCAAGGGCGAGATCGACCTGGACACCGACGAGGAGAAGCAGCAGGCCGAGGCCGAGCGCGAGCAGCAGCGGCAGGAGTTCGCCGGCCTGCTCGACTGGCTCGGCACCACGCTGACCGACAGCGTCCGGGAGGTCCGGCTGTCGTCGCGGCTGACCACCTCACCGGCCTGCGTCGTCGGCGATGCCCACGACCTCACGCCGACCCTGGAGAAGATGTACCGGGCCATGGGGCACGAGGTGCCCCCGACCAAGCGGATCCTGGAGATCAACCCCGGGCACCCGCTGGTCTCCGGGCTGCGCAAGGCCCACGAGCAGGGGAGCGACCAGGCGGCCCTGACCGAGACCGCGGAGCTGCTCTACGGCCTGGCGGTGCTCGCCGAGGGCGGTGAGCTGACCGACCCGGCCCGCTTCACCCGGACGCTCGCCGACCGGCTGGCGCGCACCCTGTAGACGGTCGACACCCGGCCGGCGGGCCACCCGACCAGGGGCCCCGCCGGCCGGTTCGGTGTACGACGTCGAGCAGCCGATCACCAACGGACACGTCGAGTCGCTCGGCGACACACCGTGATCTGGCTGCGTCACGAGCCTGATCGAAACCGGTCCACAGTGCTCTCTGCACAGTGTCCGGCCGGCCGCAACCGCTGCGGACGGCGCCCCGCGTACCCCGGTGAAGAACTTCACAGGGGTTGGGCGATCGTCACCGACCGTGCCTAACGTCGGTCGGGTTCGCCACTGCGGACACCACGGCCGGCAACGCCAAATCCTGCCCCCGGCCGTCGGAACCCAGTCACCCGGGCAGGAGCGGGGGACCCACACGTTCCTCGGTGCATGTCACCTCGGGGTGAAGCCGCCACTGTGCGGCCGGGCTCCTCGGCCCGAACCCGACAGCTCACCTCGCCGGCGTGGAGGAAGCTCACATGACGTCTGTTCACACGCCCCGTCATCGACGGGTCACCACCCGCCGCCTCGCCGTCGGCACCCCTGGCTGTCGGCGCGGTCACCGGCGCTGTCGCCCTCTTCGGCCCGGCCGCCCCGGCGCAGGCCGGAGTCAACTGGGACGCGATCGCCGCGTGTGAGTCCGGCGGTAACTGGAAGATCAATACCGGCAACGGCTACTTCGGTGGCCTGCAGTTCTCGCAGAGCACCTGGGCCGGTTACGGCGGCAAGAAGTACGCCGCCCGCGCCGACCTGGCCAGCCGTGGCGAGCAGATCGCCATCGCCGAGAAGGTGCTCGCCGGGCAGGGCATCGGTGCCTGGCCGACCTGCGGCAAGAAGGGCGGCTCGTCGGGCGGCTCCGCCACGAAGTCGACCGCGAAGCCGACCAAGTCCACTGGGAAGCCGACCAAGTCCACGGCGAAGCCCACCGAGCGGCCGTCGCGCGGCGAGCAGCCGGCGACCCGCAACCATGAGCGCACCGCGTCGCCGGCGGGCGGCCAGGCGTACCTGGTCCAGCCGGGCGACACCCTGTCGGAGATCGCCGACGCCCATCGGGTGTCCGGCGGCTGGCAGGCGCTGTACGAGCACAACCGGAAGCTGATCGGGGCTGACCCCGGTCTGATCTTCCCGGGTCAGAAGCTCAGCCTCTGACCGATGGCACACGAACGCTCGGCCGGGTCACCGGCCGAGCGTTCGTGTGTGCGGTGCTGGTCAGCCCGAGTGGCGGGTCGGGTTCGAGTCACGCCGCCGAGGCGGACGCCTTCGGCGCTCGACGAGACGCGACCGGGCCGGCATTGCGACCCCAGCGAGAGGCCGATGCCAGATCGGTCCCGCCGTCGACGGTCCCGTCGACGGAGTCAGACCCGCTGCGGGACAGACGCAGCGAATGTTCGGCACCCTGACGGGCAGCGCAGGGCCAGGCCTGCCCGGCGCACTGGAGATTGCGGCACTGACCCTCGTCGTCCGGCTCGTGGGCGCTCAACACGTCGATCGCCAGTTGCCAGAGCAGCGGGTCGGTCACGTCGTGCGGGCGCTCGGCGCCGCGGCTCGCTCGGTTGCTGGTGTCGTCGGACATGGTGGGTCCCCCCTTGTCAGGCTGTACCCCTCAAGGGTCACCCGTCGGCCGCCGGCTAAACCGCCGACCTGCTGTGATGTGTCTCCTGTCGCAACTCCGCGCGTGGACACCGCACGCAGATCGGTCAATCCGGCAGCAGCGGCATCTCGACACCCGGCTCCCGGCCGAGCAGGACGGCACGGGTGAGCGCCGTCGAGCCGAACCGGTCGCGGACCGCGTCGACAGCGGCGTCCAACTCCGCGCCCGGGTCGCTGTGGAACGGCAACTCCGGCTGCACCGGACTGTCGTCCAGGTTGCCCACCGACACACCGATCAGCGTGACACCACGACTGTCGATCTCCGGCTGCGCCGCCCGCAGCAACGCGCGCGCGGCGGCGAGCAGCGGCGTCGTGTCCGCTGTCGCCTTGCCGATGGTGTGCGAGCGGGTCGCCCGGCTGTAGTCGCCGAAGCGCAGCCGCAGCACCACGGTGCGACCGGAGCGGCCGGCCGCGCGCATCCGCCGGGTGACCCGGTCGACCAGACCGGCGAGGATGGCGTCCAGTTCCGCCGGTGCGTGCGGGGTACGGCTCAGCGCGTGTTGGGCGCCCATCGAGCCGCGTCGGTGACCGACCTGCACCGCGCGCGGGTCACGGTTGTGTGCCAGGGCGTGCAGGTGCCGGCCGGCACCGGACCCGAGCAGCGACACCAGCGCGGCCTCACCGAGCCGGGCCACGTCGCCGACGGTACGGATCCGGTGCTCCCGCAGCTTCGCGGAGGTGACCGGGCCGACGCCCCACAACCGTTCGACCGGAAGGGGGTGCAGGAAAGCCGTCTCGGCGTCCGGTGCGACCACCAGCAGGCCGTCGGGTTTCGCCACCCCGCTGGCCACCTTCGCCAGGAACTTCGTGCGGGCCACACCCACCGTGATCGGAAGGCCGACCCGGTCCCGAACCTCCCGACGCAGCCGCGCGGCGATGTCGGCCGGTGGCCCGACCAGCCGCCGCAGGCCACCCACGTCGAGGAACGCCTCGTCGATGGAGAGCCCCTCGACCAGCGGAGTGGTCTGCCGGAAGACCTCGAAGACCGCGCGGCTCGCCGCCGTGTACGCCGACATCCGCGGCGGCACCACGATCGCGTCCGGACACAGCCGGCGTGCCTGCTGGCCGCCCATCGCGCTGCGGACGCCCCGAGCCTTCGCCTCGTAGCTGGCCGCGAGGACCACGCCCCCGCCGACGATCACCGGCCGGCCGCGCAGGCGTGGATCGTCGCGCTGCTCGACCGACGCGTAGAAGGCGTCCAGGTCGGCGTGCAGGATGCTGGCAGCGGGCGACACGTACACATGTTCGCATGGCATCCGGTCGTCGCGGCAGTGACCTGGGCGAACGTGGCGTCAGTCGAGGCAGAACTCGTTGCCCTCCGGGTCGGCCATGACGAGGTGACCGGCACCCAGCGGGGGAGCGGGCTCGTGGCGGCTGAGCCGCGTGGCGCCGTGCGCGGCGAGCCGTTCGGCCTCCTTCTCCAGGGCCGCCATCCGCTCGTCACCCTCCAGCCCGGGTGCGGCCCGCACGTCGATGTGTACGCGATTCTTGACCTGCTTGGGCTCGGGGACGCGTTGGAAGAACAGGCGCGGTCGCGAGCCTTCGGGGTCGACCACCGCCGACGCGTCGTTGCGGCGCTCCGGCGGCACCCCCATCGCGTCGAGCGCCTGCTCCCAGGACGCGAAGTTCCCGGGCGGGCCCTGCATCTGGTAGCCGAGGGCCTCGGCCCAGAACGCCGCCAACGCGGCGGGGTCGGCGCAGTCGATGGTGATCTGCATGTCGCGGGCCATGTCAGCTCCCTGTCTCGTGATCCTGGTCGGTCATGGGTCCAGCCTCTCGTTGATAGCGGACAGAAGTGTTCCGCATTCTGTGTAACGATCGGCGTGTGACCGTCGAGGCGACGACCGAGCGGGTGTTGCGGTTGCTGGCGCTGCTTCAGCGGCGGCCATCGTGGACGGCCGCGGACCTCGCCGCCGACCTCGGTGTCACCGACCGTTGCGTGCGCCGTGACGTGCAGCGACTGCGTGCGCTCGGCTATCCCGTGCACGCGGCGCCGGGGGTCGGTGGTGGCTACCAGCTCGGTGCGGGCACCCGCCTGCCGCCCCTGCTCCTCGACGACGAGGAGGCGATCGCGACGGCGGTCTCGCTGCGCCTCGCTTCGGGCGGCACGATCGCCGGCGCGGGCGAGGCGGCCCTGCGGGCCCTCACGAAGCTCGACCAGGTCATGCCGGCCCGGTTGCGCGCCGAGGTACGGGCGGTGCACGGCTCCACGGAGACGCTCATGGGTCCGGTGGCCGAGATCGACGCGGAGGTGCTGGTGACGCTGGCCCGGGCCTGCCGCGACGCGGTGCGGGTGCGATTCACCTACGAGGCACGCAACGGTGGGCAGCACGAGCGGACGGTCGAGCCGGTCCGGATGGTCACGACAGGTCGTCGCTGGTACCTGATGGCCTGGGACGTGGACCGCGATGACTGGCGGACGTTCCGCCTGGACCGGATGGCTGCCGCGTTCGCGACGACCTGGCGTTTCCGGGCGCGCGAGCACCCGGACCCGGTCGCCTTCGTGCAGCGGGCCGTGACCGAGGCGTCTTACCGGTATCTCGCCCGAGCACGTGTGCGCGCGACTGTCGACCAGGTGCGGGAGGTGGTGCCGCCCCAGGTGGGGCGGGTCGAGGAAGACCGCGACGGATGGTGCGTGCTGGTCGTCGGCGGGGAGCGCCTGGACTGGCTCGCCGCGCACCTCGCCCGTCTGAGTTACGAGGTCGAGGTGGTGGAGCCTCCTGAGTTGCGCGAGGCCGCGGCCCTGCTCGCCCGTCGGCTCACGGTGATGGCCGGGCCTGCGGCGCAGGACAGCGTGTAGTGACGCAGCGACACCGCGCCGCCGTCGGGTGCGGTCCACGGTGCGGTGCTGCTCCCGGTGCACCGCCATCCGGTGCGCTCGTAGAGCGCTGCCGCCGCCGCGTTGTCCGACGTCACCTCCAGCACCAGGTCGGTCCCACGCGCGTTCGCCCACCGGCGAACCCGGTCCAGCAGCGCACTCCCCAGCGCCGACCCTCTGGCGCTCGGCGCTACGAACAGACGTGCCACCTCGGCCGTCGGCCGGGCCGTTGGCGCGCCCGCCGGTCCGGGCACCACCCGCTGCACCGCGACGTGCCCGACAATCACCGTGTCGGCGACGGCGACCCAGGCGTGGTCCGGGCGCGGCTCACCCAGCCAGCGGCGCGGGTCGGCGGGCCAGTTCAGGGGATACCTGTCGACCCGGTGGACCTCGGCGAGCGCCGCCACGCACCCGTCGAGGTCGGCGGCACGCCGTCGGCGGATGCGTGGTGCGGTCACAGGTGTGGTCACAGGTCGTCGAACGGGCGCGCGTAGCGGAACTCACCCCGGATCGAGTCGCGCCACGCCGCCATCGGGCGGGCCATGAAGTACTGCGGCCCCCAGGGCTGCGGCGGGGTGACGCCCAGGTCGACGGCGGGCCCGAACCCGAAGCGCGGGTAGTAGTCGGGATGCCCGAGGAGCACCACGAGCGGCTCGTCCCGCGCGTCGGCCGCGCCGAGCACCGCGTGCATCAGCGCGCTCCCGACGCCGCGCCGCTGCCAGTCGGGCAGCACGCCGAGCGGCCCGAGGCCCAACCCCACCGGCTCGCCACCCACCTGGCCGCGGGTGGCCACCACGTGACCCACCACCTGGCCGTCCGAATCAACAGCCACCAGGGAGTACGCGGGCAGCCAGCCGTCGTCGGCACGAAGCGCGTCGACCAGTGTCGCCTCCACCGGAACGCCGTCGCCGTCGTCTTTGGCGAACGCGGCGGCGTGTACCGCCCGGATGGCGTCGACGTCGGCGGGTGTCTCGCGTCTGATCAGCATCGCGCCACGATACGGGTGGTCCCGCCGACGTCTCCACGTGTTTACCCTCGTGTGCCGAACGCCGCGCACCGACGCCGCGGTTTCCATGCCGCACCCGACAGCGGTGACAGTGGGCTGCAAGGTCGCAGTCCGGCAGGCATGACGCTCGTCAGGGACACGGCCCCGGGATGCTCAGGGCAGGCGCCCGCCCGGCTCAGCCCACGGCGGTGGCCGAGGGTGGGGCGCTGCCGCCCTGCGGTGCCTCCGGCGTCATCAGTCGCACGATCTCCGCCTGGTCGGCTGCCGACGGCAGACCCCAGTGCCGCTGGTAGCCGTACACCTCGTGCAGGGGGGTGGAGCCGGTGCGGCCGTCCAGGATCTCCACGGCGTCCGTGTCGATCAGGCCGGGGTGTTCGACGCCGCAGGCCTCGGCGACCCTGGTCAGGTCGCGGCGCAACGTTCGCAGGTAGTTGGCCGCCCGCACCGACTTCAGCGCCGGGTCCAGGCCCCGGGCCAGCCACGCGTTCTGGGTGGCGACGCCGGTGGGACAGGTGTCGGTGTGGCACTTCTGCGCCTGGATGCAGCCGATGGAGAGCATCGCCTCCCGGCCGACGTTGACCATGTCGCAGCCGAGCGCGAAGGCGACGATGGCGTTGTCCGGCAGGCCGAGCTTGCCGCCGCCGACGAAGACCACCTGTTCGTGCAGGTCGTGCTCGGCGAAGATCTTGTACACCCGGGTGAAGCCCTGCTGGAACGGGAGTGACACCGAGTCGGTGAAGATCAGTGGCGCGGCGCCGGTGCCGCCCTCGCCGCCGTCGATCGTCACGAAGTCCACGCCGCGGCCGGTGTCGCGCATCAGCGTGGCCAACTCCTCCCAGAAGCCAAGGTCGCCGACCGCCGACTTGATACCGACCGGCAGGCCCGTCTCGGCTGCCAACAGCTCGACCCAGTCGAGGAGGCTGTCGCAGTCGGAGAACTCGGCGTGCCGGGACGGGCTCACGCAGTCCCGCCCGGCCGGGATGCCGCGGGTGGCGGCGATCTCGGCGGAGACCTTGGCGCCGGGCAGCAGCCCGCCGAGGCTCGGCTTCGCGCCCTGGCTCAGCTTGATCTCCAAGGCCTTCACCGGTGCGCCGGCAACCAGGTCCCTGAGGCGGTCGAGACTGAACCGGCCCTGCTCGTCGCGGCAGCCGAAGTACGCCGTGCCGAGTTGGAAGACCAGGTCACCGCCGTTGCGGTGGTACGGCGACAGCCCGCCCTCGCCGGTGTTCTGGAAGCAGCCGGCGAGCGCCGCCCCCTTGTTCAGCGCGGCGATGGCGTTGCCGGAGAGCGAGCCGAAGCTCATCCCGGAGATGTTGACCACCGACTCCGGGCGGAACGCGTGGGCCCGGCCCCGGGCGGCGCCGAGCACCTTCGCGCAGGGTAGCCGTACGTCGTGCCCGGCGGTCGGTGTGGACGGCGGAACGGCCCGGCCGAACGTGCGGTGCTTGATGATCGGATAGCCGGGGGTGTACTCGATGTCGTTGTCGGTGCCGAAGCCGAAGTAGTTGTTCTGCTGCTTCGCCGACGCGTACACCCAGCGGCGCTGGTCGCGGGTGAACGGCCGCTCCTCGTTGTTGCCGGCCACGATGTACTGCCGAAGCTCCGGCCCGATCGCCTCCAACAGGTAGCGGGCGCGTCCGAGCACCGGGAAGTTGCGCAGCAACGCGTGGTCGCGCTGGATCAGATCCCGCGCGGCGAGGGCCGCGACGGCGGCGGCAGCAGCGGGTACGGCTCGACGGGCCCATGTCATGTCCGGCACTTTCTCCGTCCGCACGTCGGCTCAAACCGTCCGGCGGCGCGTTGGCGCTGGTGGCCGGGCCGGCGGCGGCGCGGGTCGGACCCGCACCGCCGCCTCGGGCTCAACGGTGCCGGTACGACTGGCGGACCGAGCCGCCGACGATCGTGCACCATGTGCTCGTGCTGACCTTGCCGTTGCGGGGCAGGCCGTGCAGCGCCTGGAGGTCCTGCACGGCGGCCCGGGTGGCGTGGTCGTACGCGCCGGTGACGGTGACCGCGTACCCCTTGGTGGCGAGCATTTCCTGGACGGCCGTGACGGGCGCGCCGGTGGCGTGCTGGTCCAGCTCCGGTGCCAGCGTCTCCCAGGTCGGCGGGGTGAGGGTGGCGTCCACGTCCACCGGGATGCCGTTGCGCGCCTGCCAGTCCTGCACTGCCGCCACTGTCGCGGCGTCGAAGGTGCCGCTGACCGCCACCGCGTAGCCCCGGTGCGCGAGCAGGTGCTGCACGACCCGGACCGAGGGGGAGTTCACGAAGCGCCACAGGTCCGGCCAGCGGCGCGCCGGAACGTCGCCCAGCTTGGTGCCGAGGGCGGCGTGTACCCGCCGGCGCAGGTCCGGGAACTGCCGGTAGAAGGCGGCGCCCGGGCACTCGGTGGTGCGGAAGTCCCAGTGGCCGAAGATGTCGTACGCGTGCAGCCCGTACTGTCGGCAGATCGCGACGCAGAGCTTGACCAGGGCGTCGGTCAGGGCCTTCGGCGGTGTCTCGGTGACGTAGGTGCCCTCGTTCTCGATGCCGATGGCGCGGCCGTTCTCGCCCGGGCAGTGCGCGGAGATCATCTGCCGGTCGCCGGCTTCCAGACGCTCCAGGCTGCCCCGGCGTCCCTCCAGCACGTGGCCGCCCCGGCTCACCGTGAAGTGCTGGCCGGTGTCCGACCAACCGTTGCCGTCCATGTGCAGGTCCTGGCAGTCGTGGGCCAGCTTGACCGCCTGCTCGCGGGAGTAGTCGGTGACGTTCGGGAACGCCATGTGATGCACGATGATCTTGTTGGTGGCGATGGCGCTGACCGACAGCGGGTCCTTCGGGGGGCGCGCGGCCCACTCGTCGCAGCTGATGATCCAGTCCAGGTCGGTGCCGGGGGCGGCCTGCGCCGAGGCGGGGAAGGCGAGTTCGCTCCCGACGACGGCGACAGTGGCGGCGCCGAGACCGGCCCGCAGCAGCGTCCGGCGATCCAGTTCGGAATGGTCGACGTGCATGACATCTCCTCCTGCGGCCGACGGCGGGGGATGAAAAGTAGCTCCAGTGGCCGCACGCACTCCGGAGAATATTGCCAAGGCTCGTCCGCGCGCTAGACCCCGTCCAACCAGGCCGGCGTTTCTCCACGGGCGGGTGGGGGTAGGTCGGGACCGACTGTCCCGGCTGCCCCGTAGAGGAATGACCACATGAGTGACAACGTCAGCGACGCGGTGGGTGACGCCCTGCGCTCGGTGATGCTCTTCCTGCCCAAGGCCGTCGCCTTCCTGGCGATCCTGGTGGCCGGATGGCTGATCGCCAAGGCCGCGCTGAAGATCGTGGAGAAGGTCCTGGAGCGGGTGGGCTTCGACCGCGCCGTCGAACGCGGCGGCGTCCGCCGCGCGTTGAGTCGCTCCCGGTACGACGCCAGCGACATCGTCGCGAAGCTCGTCTACTACGCCCTGCTGCTGTTCACCCTTCAGCTCGCCTTCGGCATCTGGGGGCCCAACCCGATCTCCGACCTGCTCGGCGCGGTGATCGCGTGGCTGCCCCGCGCCTTCGTCGCGATCGTCATCGTCGTGGTGTCCGCCGCCATCGCCAGCGCGGTGAAGGACATCATCAGCGGCGCGCTCGGCGGCCTGTCGTACGGCCGGGTGCTGGCCACCACCGCCTCGGTGTTCATCCTCGGCCTGGGCGTCATCGCCGCGCTGAACCAGATCGGTGTGGCCACCGCGGTCACCACTCCCGTGCTGATCGCCGTGCTGGCCACGATCGGCGGCATCCTCGTCGTCGGGGTCGGCGGTGGTCTCATCCGTCCTATGCAGAGCCGGTGGGAGGGGTGGCTGACCCGTGCCGAGCAGGAGTCGCAGCTGATCGCCGAGCACGCCCGCGCCTACCGGGCCGGTCGTCGCGACGCCGAGGCCGAACTGGCCCGCGCGGCGGCGGCCTCCGCCACGCCGGACGCCGCGCCGGCGCGGCCGTCCTTCGTCAGCAACGACGCGGAGGCCACGCAGGTGGTGACCCGACCGTCCGACCCGGAGGCCACGCAGACGGTGACGCGACCGTCCGACCCGGAGGCCACCCAGGTGGTCACCCGACCGGCCGACGCGGACGCGACCCAGGTCGTGAGTGGTGGTGACGCCGACACGACCCAGGTGGTGAGTGCCGGCGGCGCGGTGCCCGGCCCGCGTACCAGCGACGACAGCGAGACGACGACAGTCCTTCCGCCGGTCGACCCGAACCGGCGCTGACACGCACGTCACCGGCGGGGTGGGATCCTTCGGGATCCCACCCCGCCGCACGTCGTCCGGCACGCCGAAAGCGCTGGCGAGCAGGACGGGGCGCGGCTAGCATCCGGGCATGACCTGGCGACATTGATCCCGCCGCGTAGGCCGATCCCGTGGGCCACCGCGGGCACCGCACATCCGGTGTCCGTCTCCACTCCCACGGGAAGGCCCCATGATTCACATCGCCTCGCGCGTGCCCGAGCCAGCGGTCCGCCGGCTGACGGCCACCCTCTACGGGTACGCGTTCCTCAGCGACCTTGTCCTGCTCTACCCGCTGTACGTGGTGTTCTTCGCCGACACCGGGCTGTCCGTCGGGCAGATCTCGTCGCTCTTCGTCATCTGGTCGGCCGCCGGCATCCTGTTCGAGGTGCCGTCCGGCGCGTGGGCCGACGTGGTGTCCCGCCGACTGCTGTTGTGCCTCGCCCCGCTGGTGAGCGCCGCCGGGTTCGCGCTCTGGGTGCTGGTGCCGTCGTACCCGGCGTTCGCTCTCGGGTTCCTGCTCTGGGGAGCGGGAGGAGCGCTCGTCTCCGGCGCGCTGGAGGCGCTGGTCTGGACCGAGCTGGACCGGCTCGGCGCTGTCGACAGGTACGCCCGGGTGCTCGGACGCTCCCGGACAGCCGGCGTGCTGGGAGTGGTGCTCTCCGGGGTGCTCGCCGGCCCGGTGCTTGCCGTCGGCGGCTACCCGGTGGTGGGTGCCGCCAGCGTGCTCGCCTGTCTGCTCGCGGCGGCGATCGCCGCCCGGTTCCCGGAGCACCGCCCAGCACCCGTCGCGAACGAGGCTGCCGGGCCGGACGATGCCGCCGACCGGGACGACGACGATGACGACCTGGGGTGGTGGGAGACGTTGCGGGCCGGGGTGGCCCAGGTCCGCAGCCGCCCGCCGGTCCGGGCCGCAGTGCTGCTGGTGGCCGTGGTGGCCGCCGACTGGGGTGCCCTGGACGAGTACACCCCGCTGCTCGCCCTGGAGACCGGGGTCGGGGCGCAGGCCGTGCCGTTGCTGCTCCTGCTGCTCTGGGTTGGGGTGACGGTCGGCGGACTGCTCGCCCCGGCGGGGGAGCGGCTGGGCAGCCGAGGCTACGCCGCGCTGCTGGGGCTGGTCGGCGTCGCGCTGGCCGGAGGTGCCCTGCTCCGGCACCCAGCGGGGTTCGTGCTGCTCGCGGTGGCCTTCGGCGCCGCGCAGTTGGCCACCGTGCTGGCCGACGCGCGGCTCCAGGCCCGGATCACCGGCACCAGCCGCGCGACAGTGACCTCCCTGGCCGGGATGGCCACCGACGTGTTGATCATCGCGACGTACGCCGGCTACGGCCTCCTCGCCACGGCGGCCGGTAACGCGGTGGCGTTCGCGCTGGCCGCCGGGGCGTACCTCGTGGTGGCGCTGGTGCTGGTGACCCGCCGCCGGGCGGCACGGTCAGCCGGCCATGTGGAGGAACGACCACTGGTGGCCGTCGAGGTCCCGGAAGCCGCGCATGTACATCGGCCCGTTGGCCATCCCCGGCCCGAGTGACTCCCCGCCGGCGACCGCCGCCCGGTCGACCAGTTCGTCGACCTGCCCTCGGCTTGACGCGGACAGCCCGACGATGACCTCCCGGCTGGTCGCCGTGTCCGTCGTGGCGACCCCGGTGTACGCCTCGAAGCCCGAACGGAGGTGCAGCACCAACCGGGTGGTGTCGGAGATCGTGAGCACCGTGCTGTCGCCGTCCGGCTCGGCCTGGTCGCTGGTGAAGCCGATAGCCCGGTAGAACTCGATGGCGGCGGTCAGGTCGCGCACCGGCAGGTTGATGAAGGTCATGCTCATCGGTGGTCTCCGTCCGTCTCGAGCAACACCTTCAACGCGGCGAGCCGGTCCCGCCAGTAGGCCTTCAGCTCTGCGGCCTGCCCGGCTCCGGTCAGCTTCTCGTGCAGGACGTTGACCCGGGCCTTCGACTCGCCGACGGCGTCGATGCCGACGACGATCCTGGTGGGGCCGCCGGCCCAGTCGGCCCGGAAACTGCGCGGCGCGGTGGCGGTACGGACACGTACCTCGACGTCGGGCAGCCAGCGGGCGCGTGCGGTCTCGTCGGCGAACGCCTCGAACAGTCGCACCGCCGGCACGGCCACCGTCCGGCTCGCGCCGGCCTCGAAGCCACCGCCGCGTCGTTGACCCGGTGCGCGCAGCCCGCGTGCCTGCTCGTACCCGACGGTGATGGTCTGTGCCCACCAGCCCGGCACCTCGTGTTCGGTGACCAGGTGACGGGCGATCCGGGTGTGCGTCCACTCGGTGGCGGACGCGGCGTCGAGGAGGGTGAACCACTCGTCCCAGCCGCGGCCGGTCCGGGCGCGGATCAGGTCGTCGGCGATCCGCTCGGTCTGCGCGGCGGCAGCCGTGGCGTTCGGCTCGGTAGGTGCTGGAGGGGATGCGGCGGTGGAGGCCGGCTCGGCGGCCCGATTGATCAGGTGCCGGCGGGCGCTGGTGTAGCTCTCGCCGGTCTTCTCCATCCGGGCCCGGACGCGGGCCTTGAACGATCGCTGGGTGGTCATCACATGCTCCCGGTCAACGGCACGGTCACCGGGACTCACGCTCCCGCCGACCCCGCCGGAGTGGGGCATGTGGCACCACGTCCCGAGGGCTCCAGGCCCCCTTTGCCTCCGCGTTGCCGGCGGCGTGAGCGCCGGGAGGGAGGTGCGGCGCAGGACTGCGCCGACGTCATCCTACGCCCGAACAGCCGTCAGGGCTGGTCACCGTCGAGGTAGACCCAGCGGCCGTCCTCGCGCACGAACCGGCTGTGCTCGGTCATCGTGCCGGGCTGCCCGGCGTTGCGGTAGTGCGCGTGGAAGGTCACGGTGCCGGCGGTGTCGAGAAGGCCGCCCCGCTCGGTGCCGACGATCTCCAGTCGGGTCCACCGCTGCCCCGGGTCCAGCTCGAGGGAGTCGGGCCGGGTTGACGAGTGCCAGCTGCGCAGCAGGTAACCGGTGTCGCCGAGGGCGAAGGCGCTGAACCGGGAGCGCATCAACGCCTCGGCCGTCGACGCTGGCTTGTCGCCGCCGTGCGCCGGAGCGCAGCAGTCCGCGTACGCCTGCCCGGAGCCGCACGGGCAGGCCCGTCCCGTCGTCGTGTTCGCCCGCCGGCGTGCCTTACCCACCTCGACATCCTGCCGTACCGTCCGCACCGCCCGACGGTGACCCGGGCCGGTTGACGACCGTCCCTAGACTCGCGGCATGACGCGATCGCCCGCCGTGCCGCTCGCCCCGAACGTCTGGCGCATCCCCACCGTGGGCAGCTCAGCCGTCAACTCGTACGCGTTCGTCGACGACGACGGCAGCGTCACGCTCGTCGACTGCGGGTTGGCCAAGGCGCCGGCCCGGATCGTGCGCGGGCTGGCGGCGATCGGCAAGGTGCCCGCCGACGTCACTCGGATCGTGCTCACCCACGCACACCCCGACCACGCGGGTGGCGCGGCGGAGATGTCGCGGCGTACGGGTGCCCCGGTGGCGGCGCACGTCGGCGACGTTCCGTACGCCGAGGAGGGCCGCGCGCCGGTCAGCGACCCGACGGTGACCGGCGGTCGGCTCTTCGCCCGGCTCAACAGCGGCCGGTTTCCGGCGGTGCGGGTGGCGCAGCCACTGGCCGACGGCGACGTGCTCGACGTCGGCGGTGGCCTGCGGGTGGTGCACACCCCCGGGCACTCGCCGGGTCACGTGTCGTTGCTGCACGAACCGACCCGACTGCTGGTCACCGGGGACGCGCTGTTCAACATTCTCGGCGTCCGCTACTCGCCGAAGGTGCTGTGCAGCAACTTCCAGATGACCCAGCAGACCGCCCACGTGTTCGGCGAGTTGGAGTACGACCTCGCCGCCTTCACCCACGGCCCGGAGTTGACCGACAACCCCCGAGAGAAGATCCGCGCCTTCCTCTCGACGCACCGCTGAACGAGCGGCCTCACAGCCAGCCGGAGCGACGGAACAGGCGGTACAGGGCCAGGGCGGCGGCCGCCATCAGAGCGAGGGCGCCGGCGTACCCGTAGCGCCAGGCCAACTCGGGCATGTGGTCGAAGTTCATGCCGTAGATGCCGGCGATGCCGGTCTGGGTGGCCGCGATGGCCGCCCACGCCGCGATCTTGCGCATGTCGTTGTTCTGCTCCACGGCGAGCTGCGCCAGCCGTGACTGCACGATCGAGGTGAGCAGGTCGTCGTAGGCGGCAACCCGATCCACCGCCCGGCCCAACCGACCGTCCACGTCGACGAACCAGCGGTGCAGGGCGCGGGGCGCGCCGTCGGGGTCGAGCAGCGTACGCAGGGGCGCCTGCAACGGCAGGACCGCCCGCTTGAACTCGACCACCTCCCGTTTGAGCTGGTAGATGTGCTGGATGTCGGCGCTACGGTCGCGGGCGAACACCGCCTCCTCGACCCGTTCCAGGTCCCGCTCGACATGCCCGGCCACCTCCAGGTAGGAGTCGACCATTCGGGCGCAGACCGCGTACGCCACCGCCCACGGGCCGGCGGCCAGCAGGGCGGGGCGACTCTCGATGCCGGCGCGGACGCTGCGGAGCGCCCCGGCGGCGCCGTGCCGCACGGTGATGGCGAACCGGTCCCCGAGCAGCACCATCACGTCTCCGGTGTCGATCACCTCGGAGGTGTCGGTCAGCTCGTCGTGTTCCACGTACCCGGCGGTGCGCAGCACCAGCAGCGTGACCGGCCCGTGGCGCTGCACAGTGGGTCGGTGCCCGTCGGCGAGGGCCTGTTCGACGGTCAGCTCGTCCAGGCCGAAGGTGCGGCCGACCGCGGCGAGGACTGCCACACCCGGTTCGTGCAACCCCAACCAGACGAAGGAGTCACGGCTGTGCTGGACGCGGGCGTACGCGTCGGCGTAGTGCGGTCGGCCGGGCTGGCGTCGACCGTTGACGTAGACGGCGCAGTCGACCACCGCGTCCGGGTTGGACCGGCGAGGGCTCGGGACGTCGCTCTCGACCCGGCCGAGCAGTCGACGGGCCAGGGCGCGTACGCCTCGACCGGCCCGGTCCCGTGTCGTTCGCTGATCCACCGTGTGTCCCCCCGTCGCCGGCGCACCGCCTCGATCAGGGATGGTGCCACCGCATTGTGCCGAGCACGGTCCGGCGTACGACAGCGGGGCGCGGCTCAGGAGGTGCGGGTGGCGAAGACGACGACGTTGTCGACGTAGTTGCCGGTCGCGGCGTCGAACCGACCGCCGCAGGTGATCAGGCGCAGCGCGGCGGCGTCCGCCGGGCCGTAGACGAGCGTGGTCGGGAAGTGCTCCTTGGGGTACGCCCGCACGTCGTCCACTGTGAACGTGGCGACCTGCGTGTCGGCGCGGGTGACCTGGATCTGCTCCCCGGCGCGCAGCCGCCCGAGGTCGAAGAAGACCGCCGGGCCGGCCGGTGAGTCGACGTGTCCGACCAGGACGGCGTTGCCCGTCTCACCGGGGCTCACCCCGTGCCGGTACCAGCCGGCGAGGGTGGGCCGGTCCAGTGGCGGCACCTCCAGCACCCCGGCCGCGTCGGCCCCGACGGGGACGACCTCCGCGCGTACGCCGATGGCGCTGATCTGCACCAGGACCGGCGCGGCGCGCGGGAGTGGCACCAGGTCCGGTGCCGGCTCGGTGCGTCGTGGCGCGTCGGCGGGCGGGTGTGGTGGTGTCGCCGGGTCGGCGGTGAGGCCGACCGTGATCAGCCCCAGCCCGCTCACGGCGAGCAGGGCGACCGCCGCCGGTAGGGTCCGCCGCCACCACACGTGGGCACCTCCGTTGGGATCGTCGGGGTGCCCGCGCCGGTGTCGCCGGCGCGGGCACCCGTCCTCAGGGATGGAACAGCCGCCGATCAGGCGACGGTGGACACCGGGCGACGCCGGCGGACCAGGATCACCGCGCCGGCCAGGGCGGTGCCGAGCAGCGTGCCTCCGGCGGCCAGAGCGCCGTTGTCGCGGCTGTCGCCGCCGGAGCCGGCGGGAGCGCCGCCGATCGGGGTGACGGTGAACGTCGCGCTGCCTGCCGAACTGCCGTCGCCGCAGGTCGCGGCCACCGTGTACGTGCCCAGGGTGAACCCGGCGGTGAAGAGTTCGGCGCTCAGCCCACCGCCGGCGGCGGCCGTCGTGGACCTGACGTTCTGGTCGCGGTTGGGGCCGGTGACCCGGAACAGGGCGTCACCCGACTTCGGGTTGCAGGTCGTCGCGGTGAGCACGACGGTCCCTCCGACCGGGGTGGTGGCCGGTGACACCGTGGTGTCGGCCAGTGCGGCGCCTGGCAGCAGGAGTGTGCCGAGGCCCACGCCGAGCGCCGCCGAGCAGAGTGCTGTTGAGACCTTCATACGCGTCTTCCCTCACTTTTCGTCCGCTGACTGCGTGGGACGTCGTTCGGGTGGCCAACTCCGTGACTAGCACCGGTGTGCCCAACACTAGGTGGGTTGGGCCCACGATCAGGTGAAAATGAGAATTCCTCGTTGCCGTCACGTGTCCACCCGAAGGCGGGGAGAGCTGCGGGCTGTCGTGGCTGGGTCGATGGCGAGGTATCTACAGAAATACGCCGGCTGGGCGTCCGGTCAGCCGGCCGGGGTCGGCTCGGGCATCGGCTCGCCGGTTTCGAGGAGCGTCTTGAGGCTGGCCAGCAGCTCCGGCCAGCCTCCACTGCCGTCGAGTTGGCCGCTGATCGCCCGGTGCATCTCGCTGTCGGGGGAGAAGTCGTCGTGGATCACGGTCAGCCGGACGGCCGCCGGGCCGTGCGGCTCGATCTCGAACGTCACCGTCGACCGACGCTCGCCGAGTCGGGCGGCCAGCTGCTCGGCGGACCACCCGAAGTGCTCGGCGTGCTCGGGTTGGAAGCCGTGCCAGCTGTAGGAGAGGCGGCGGTACGGCTCCGCGGCCAGCACCCGCTGGCCGAGATCGCGGGGCTCGTCGTCGGGCGCGTCCTGCCACAGCACGGGTGATCCGACCTGCCAGTCCGACACGAGGGCGATCCCACCCCAGTAGCGACGGGTGAACGCCGGTTCGACGAGGGCGGCCCACAGTCGCTGTGGAGTGGTGGTGACATACGTCGTGTAGGCGAAGGTCGGGCTATCCACGGTTTGTCGCTCCAATGCGGTGGTCAGGTCGGCGAGGGCGGAGGCGCGCTCACGGTCGTAGCGGCTGAGCCACCGGTCGGCGATGGCGTTGATCGGGGCGGCGTTGAGGTAGTGCACCTTCTCCCGACCCCGCCGCACGCTCGTGACGAGGTTGGCCGCCTCCAGCACCGAGAGGTGTTTGCTGACGGCCTGCCGGGTCGTCGCCAGCCCGTCGCAGAGCTCCCGCAGGGTCTGGCCGTTGCGCGCGTTGAGCCGGTCGAGAAGCTGACGTCGGCTGGGGTCGGCCAGTGCCCGGAACGCCTCGTCCACCGACCCTCCCCCTAACAGGCAACCGTCTGGTTGCCAATCAAGATAGGCAACCGAATGGTTGCTCGTCAAGCGTCGCACCGCGCCGCCGGCCGGAGCGGCGTGAACGGCCGCGCACCGATGTGGCAGCGTGGGGCGGGTGACCGAATCCGCGCCGTTGGACGTCGACCTCGCGCTGCTCGGCGGCGGCGGCGCGGCGTCCTTGCTGCTCGCCGCGCTGGACCGGCACGGCGTCCACGACCTGCGCATCGCCGTCGTCGATCCGGTCCGCCGGCGTGGTCAGGACCGCACCTGGGCGTTCTGGGGCCACCCGGGCACCGACCTCGACCCGCTGCTCAGCGCGAGCTGGCAACAGGTCGAGGTGGCGACCGCGGCGCGACGCCGCGTCCTGGACCTGACCCCGCTGCGGTACGCCATGCTCCGCTCCGGCCCGGTCTACGACCGGGCTGCCGCGGCCGAGCGCCGGCTCGACGCCACCCGGATCGTCGCGCCCGCCGACACGGTGACCGACGACGGCACGCGGGTGCGGGTGCGCACCGGCGACGGGCAGACCGTGCGGGCCGGATGGGTGCTCGACTCGCGGCCCCGCCCACCGGCGCGCGCCGGGCGGACCACCTGGTTGCAGCACTTCCGCGGCTGGTGGCTGGAGGCCGACCGTCCCGTCTTCGACCCGGCGCGGGCGGTGCTGATGGACTTCCGCACCCCGCAGCCGCCCCGGGGCGTCTCCTTCGGTTACGTGCTGCCGGTGAGCGACCGCTTCGCCCTGGTCGAGTACACCGAGTTCTCACCCGACCTGCTCACCGACGCCGGGTACGACGCGGCGCTGGTCGGCTACCGGGACCTGCTCGGGCTGGACCCTGCCGGACTGCGGATACGCGAGGTGGAGAACGGCGTGATCCCGATGACCGACGCGCCGTTTCCGGCCCGGCCCTCGCCCCGGGTGGTCCGACTCGGTACGGCCGGCGGCGCGACCCGCCCCTCCACCGGCTTCACCTTTTCCGCCATGTACCGCCAGGCCGACCAGGTGGCGCGCGCCCTCGCGGCGGGGCGACCGCCGGTGCCCCAGGCCGCGTACCCCCGCCGACACCGCTGGATGGACGCGGTGGCGTTGCGGGCGCTCGACCGGGGCGGGGTCGGTGGCCCGGACTTCTTCGACCGGCTCTTCGACCGCAACCCCGCCGAGCGGGTGCTGCGCTTCCTCGACGGGGTGACCACCCCGGCCGAGGAGGTCGCCATCATGAACTCCACCCGGCTGCTCCCGATGATCGCCGCCACCGCCGGCGACGCGGCGCACCGCGTCCGCGATCGGCTGCGGCCCACCCGACCCGCGCCGGCCGTCCCGCCCGCCGTGGTCGGCGCGGAGCCCAGCGGCGGATAGGTCTTCGCCGGGCCCATCGGCGTCGCCTGTGCCGGGGCCTGTCGAGCTGCCCCGCAGGTGGGGCAGGACGTCCAGCCCCGCAGGTGGGGCAGGACGTCCAGCCCTGGAGGTGGGGCAGGACGTCCAGCCCTGGAGGTGGGGCAGGACGTCCCGGCGCGCCCAGGCCCCCGGACAGCGAGGACGACGTCACCGCGCGGTAGGTTGCCGGGCATGGTGGACGCGGCGGCCGGCAGGGGCGTGCAGATCTGGACCGACGGGGCGTGCAGTGGCAACCCCGGGCCGGGCGGTTGGGGCGCCCTGCTGCGCTACGGCGACCACGAGCGGGAGTTGTGCGGCGGCGAGGCCACGCCGACCACCAACAACCGGATGGAGCTGATGGCGGCCATCCAGGCGTTGGAGAGCCTGAACCGGCCGGTCACCGTGGAGCTGCACACCGACAGCACCTACGTGCGCAACGGCATCACCAGTTGGCTGGCGTCGTGGAAGCGCAACGGTTGGCAGACCGCCGCCAAGCAGCCGGTCAAGAACGCCGACCTGTGGCAGCGGCTGGAGGCGGCCTGCGAGCGACACCAGGTCACCTGGCTGTGGGTGAAGGGGCACAACGGTCACCCGGAGAACGAGCGGGCCGACGGGCTGGCCAACAAGGGCATGACCGAGGCGCGGGCCGCGCTCGCCAGCCGCTGACTGTCAGCGGGTCGCGTCCGGGTGCCCGGGCATGCTGGACCCGCCACCGCTGCTGCCGGACGAGCCACCGGTCATGCCCGAGCTGTTGTCCTCGGTCACGATGTCCGGGCGCACGTCGGTGTCGGCCGGCGCCGGCACCTCGGTGTCCGCCTCGACCTGCACCAGCGGCACCTGGCCGGCCTCGTCCTCGCTGTGCTGCGGGTCGCCCGGCAGCTCACCGTCGCGCTTTCGGAAACCCACGCCGTGCCCCCCCGTCGATACCGGTCAGCGTCGGCGCTGGCTACCCGGCGTCGTCCCGGCCGAAACCTTGGGGTGTGGGGGCGTCGTCACGCGGGGGCCGGGCGCGTGGTTCGCGCTGTTCAGCGGCATCGGCGGCGTCGGCCGACGGAGGTTCAGCGTCGCCGTCCGCGCCGGGCGGGGACGCCGGCCCGCGACGGTTGGCGGACCGGGGTGAGCGGCAGCGCCGTCCAGTGCGCCGGCCGGGTGAGCGTCGCCGGCAGGCCGGTCCGCGCGTCACCCCGGGCGGCGTCCAGTTGCGCCTGGTGCAGGAACAGGGTGCGGCGCAGATCCGCCCCGCGCAGGTCGGCCCCGCGCAGGTCCGCCCCGGTGACATCGGCGAGACCCAGGTCGACGTCGCGGAGGTCGGCACCGATCAGCAGTGCCCCGCGCAGGTTGGCCCGGCGCAGGTCGACCCGGCGCAGGTCGACGCCGAGCAGGTGCGCTCCCCGGTGGTCGACGCCGCCGGGGGAGCGGGCCACGTCACTGGCCCGCGACAGCAGAGGGTTGACCCGGGCCCGGTGCGCGGCGACGTCCACCGCGCGCAGCTGCGCCACGTCACCTGCCGTGAGTACGGCGGTCTCGGCACGGGCGTGCTCCAGCTCGTCGCGCAGGTCGGCCGGCGGGTGCAGCGCCACCGCCGCGTCGAGATACCAGAGCAGTTCGTGCAGCGGTCGCAGCACGGCGAACGCCTCCGCCATGGCCGGCAACGTCTCCGGTGCCTCCCGCCAGTCCCGCGCGCCGAAGGTGACCTGCGCGACCTGCTGCCCGGCGCCGAAGCAGTCGAACACCGTGCAGCCGGGAAAGCCGCGTTGCCGCAGCTCGGTGTGGATGCCGCACCTGTGGTCCGTGCCCAGGTTGGGGCAGGGTTGACCGGCCGGCTTGTCGATGGCGAAGTCCGCCGACGCGGAGAAGGCGGGCACCACGCAGCACAGCCCGAAGCAGCGCCCGCAGTCCGCGCGCAACTGCGCCGACTGCGGTGGCGGTGCGGGGCTGTGTGACACGCTGACCTCCTCCTGGCGCGGGCGAGGCCCCCATTGTTCCGCGCACTGAACCGACCCGGACCGTCGGGGGTCACCGTCCGTGGTTGTCCCCGGCCGCCGCGGAACGGGGTTCCGGGGCACGGGAGGCGCCCGGCGGCGGCACCAGCCGATAGACAGCCCGGCCGCCGCCGTCGTGGCCGTACTTCTGGTCGAAGTAGCGTTTCACGACCTCGGCCGGCGTGTGGTCACCGTCGGCCGGCTCTGCCAGCGCGAACACGGCGGGCGCCGCCCCGGGTGCGCGGGGTGGCAACACGGCTCGCACGGTCAGCGGCCCGGTCACCCGGAAGCCACGGCAGTCGACGAAGTGCTGCCCGTCCACCGTCACGTACGGCACGCGGACCTCCACCACGTCCGAGTCGTCGTGGCGCAGGGTGACCGTTACCGACCAGTACCGTTCCAGGTCCAGGGTGGCCTGGTCGTGCTCCCACAGCTCCTCGAACCGGGCGTGCACGAACCCGCCCCACGGGCTGTCCATGTCGACTTCCAGTTGAGGAACGTTGAACGACAACTTCCCGATCGGGAAGAACGAGATCAACGCCCGCCCGTCCCACTGGTAGAGCTGGATCGACGGCGAGGCGTCGTAGAGCCGGACCTGTAGGCGGTGCCGCAGACGGCCGTCGAGGGCGTCGGCGAAGGCGGCGAGGTGACGCAGGTTGGTGCGGATCTGCCGCGGTACGTCCACCCGCTGCCGCTCCAACTCCTCGGAGCGCTGCTGGGCGGCGGTGCAGTCCGGGTCGAGCAGGAGCAACTGCACCTGCGCGCCGTTGGCGAGCGCCGCCCGGATCGCGGTCAGGGTCTCCTCGCGGTGCCGTTGCTCCAGCAGGATGGTCCAGGTGTCGAGGATGCGGACCCGGCGTCCGGAGCGGTGTAGCCGCGTCACGAAGGCCTGCTGGTCGAAGCTCAGGTGCTCCTGCACCCGGGCCTTGCGGGCCTCCTCGAACAGCGGGTCGAAGATGACGTACGAGATGGCCGCGAGCACCACGCTGGCCCCGAGGTTGAGCAACAGGTCGCTGAGGAAACCCGTGCTGCGCCAGGCGGCCAGCAGCATCACCACGGCGATCCCGAGCAGCGCCCCACCGACGCCGAAGGCGCGCCGCTGCCGGCCACCTCGACCAGCCCACCCCGGCATCCGATCCCCTTCCGCCGTCGGCCGGCCCGGCCGCCGCCCACCGATCCGAAACGCGGACGATACGTGCCGGCTTCGCCGGCCGCTGTCCCGTTCGGGGGCGACGGTTTCGTCGCCCGGACCGACTCCACCCCTCATAGGGTGACGGTAACGGGGTGATGCGACCACGGAGGGTAGGCGCGGTGGACGACAGTGAACGCGAGCAGGCGTTGCTCAGCGCGTTGACCACCGAGCACTACGCATTGGAGAGCGCCCGCGCCGGCACTATCGCCGAGGCCACCGGCCGGGCCACGATCTTCCTGTCCGTCCTGTCGGCAGCCCTGATCGGGCTCGGTTTCGTGGCCACCAACGAGACGCTGCTCCAGCCGTACCTCGGCGCGGTGCTCCCGACCCTGCTCGTCGTCGGGTTGCTGACCTTCCTGCGGCTGGTCGAGACCACCGTCGAGAACGCGTTGGACCTGCGGCGGATCCAACGCATCCGCGCCTACTACCACCACCGGTTCGCCAGCGAGCACGACTTCTTCAGCGATGCGGTCACCGACGAGGGCACGATGCGCTCAGCCTGGAAGCTGGTCGGCATCAAGCGTGGGTGGTGGGAGTTCCTGCTCACCACTGCCGCCCTGGTCGGTGCCGTGAACGCGGTGCTGCTCGGCCTCGGGATCGCCCTGCTGGCCGGGCTGGCCGGGCTCGCGCACGTGCTGGCGATCCCGGCCGGGGTGGTGGCGGCGCTCGTCGCGTTCGCCGCCCAGTTCGTCTACATCCTGCGTACGGCGGCGGTCGAACCGCTGTGACCAGAGCCCGCTCGGCGGCGGCCCACCATTCGCGCGCCGGCGGCGTACCGTCGCCGGATGCGGATCACGCGGTTCACCCATGCCTGCGTCCGGGTCGAGCACGACGGCGGGGTGTTGGTGATCGACCCGGGGACGTGGAGCGAGCCACGTGCCCTGGTCGGCGCGGACGCCGTCCTGGTCACCCATGAGCACACCGACCACGTCGACGTGCTGCGCCTCGCCGGTTTGGGCGTCCCCGTGTACGCCCCGGAGGGTGCCCGACTGCCCGACCTCGCTCCGCTACCGGTGACCCGGGTCCGCGCGGGGCAACGCTTCACGGCGGCCGGCATCGAGGTCAGTGCCCACGGCGGCCGGCACGCGGCGATCCACGAGGGACAGCCGGACTGCCCCAACCTGGGCTACCTGGTCGGTGACGGGCTCTACCATCCCGGTGACTCTTTGCACGTGCCGGACGAGCCGGTCCGCACAGTGCTCGTCCCGGCCCAGGGGTCGTGGCTGCGCCTCGACGAGGCGATCCGGTTCGCTGCCGCCGTCGGTGCCGCCGCGGCCTACCCGATCCACGACGCGCAGCTCAACGAGCGTGGCCTGGCCAGCGTCGCTGGCTGGTTCGGCGAGACGATCCCCGGCTACCGCCACCTCGCCCCCGGCGACACCGCCTGAGGGACCACACCGGTGGCGGCGAACGTGTCGACCGCCCTCATATCTGATGTGGTCTATGTCACGGTAGCTTCGGCGCGCGTCGACGCCCCGGTCGGCGCTGCCGAGGAGCGCCCATGTCCACACCGCGGAAGATCGCCACCACCCTCGCCGCCGTCCTTCTGCTGGCTCTGACCACCGCGACCCCCGCCCAGGCCGCCACCCCGCCCACCAAGACCCCGGTCGCCGGGTCGTTGGGCACCTACAACGTCTCCGGCGTCTACGTCGCCGGTGTCTCATCCGGTGGCTACATGGCCACGCAACTGCACGTCGCCTACTCGTCCCGCATCCGTGGCGCGGCCGTGTTCGCCGCCGGGCCGTACTACTGCTCCCAGAACACCGTCGCGCAGGCGCTCTACGGCTGCGGTGACAACGCGTACCCGACGAATCTCACGGCCCTGCAGGCCTACACCCGCACATGGGCGTCGTACGGCTGGGTCGACCCGGTCGGCAACCTGTCCGGCGATCCGGTGTACGTGTTCCACGGCATCAACGACACCACCGTCAAGAAGTCCGTCACCGACGACCTCGCCCGCTACTACCAGCACTTCGGGGCCAGCGTGCAGTACGACAGCGGCTCCGCCGCCGGTCACTCCTGGGTCACCCCGTACGGCACGCTCGGCTGCACGGCGACCGCCTCGCCCTTCCTCAACGACTGCGGCACCGATCCGCAGAACGCGCTGCTGCGCAAACTCCTCGGCGGGGTGAACGCACCGAACACCGGCGCGCTCGGCGGCACGCTCGTCCGGTTCGACCAGAACACCTTCGCCGTCAACGGCTGGGCCAACGGGTTGAGCATGGACGCCAACGGCTACGCCTACGTCCCGTCGGCCTGCGTGGCCGGCCAGTCGTGCCGGCTGCTGGTCGCCCTGCACGGCTGCGCGCAGGGATCCGGCGCGGTGGGCACGGCCTTCGTCGACCGGGCCAACCTCAACCAGTACGCCGACACCAACAACCTGATCGTCCTCTACCCGCAGGCGGGCACCAGCCTCGGCAACCCGAACGGCTGCTGGGACTGGTGGGGCTACCTCGGCGCGACCAACTTCCCGATCAAGGGCGGCGCGCAGGTGGAGACCATCATGAACATGGTCCGCCGCCTCGACGGCTGATCGCCCGGGCTGGCCGGTCGAGGGTGCTGGCCGGTCAGCCCAGGAACAGCTGGACCAGGACGAGTACGGCCAGCAGCGCCGGCCCCCGTGACCCCTGGCGCAGCAGGTCGACAGGGACCATCCCGAACGGGGTGTTGACAGTCGCGCCGCCGTAGTTGATCGGTGGGCGGGTGCCGGCCCGGAACGCGGCGGCCACCACCCCGAGCGCCAGCGTCGGCGCGAGCCACGCCGGCCCCGGGTCGACGGTCGGCACCGTCAGCAACCACCACAGAGCCGCGCCGACCGCCGGCACCACCACGTGGATGCCGCGCAGCAGGTTGTCGCTGCCCCCGAGCGCCCGACGCAGCCCGGGTGAGCGGCTGATCGACCGCAGACCACCGGTCAGCCGGTCGACGGCGAGGTACGCGAACACCACCTGAGCGGCCCCGGCCAATCCGGGCATGGCGAGCGCGGCAGCGTACTGCACCCCGATCAGCGCAGCCCAGATCAGCACCGCGCTCGGATGGCGGCGCAGTCGTCGTACGTCGGCCTGGAGCAGCGCCCACCAGCCCGGGCCGGGCCGGAACCGGCTGCTGCGGACCTTGCCGACCCGACGCCACCGCCGGCTCTCCACCAGCCCGGCGAGCAGACTCGGATCCAGCAGGATCATGGCCGTGGAGGCGGCGTTGGCGAACTGGGCGCCGGTGGTCAGCGTGGCCCGGTCGACGCGGGGCAGCGCGCGTACCGCGAGGACCGTGCCCAGGCCTACGAGCGGCACCGCCACGGCGAACAGCGCGACGGTGGGCGTCGTCGCCGGTCGGGGCAGAGCGTCGCCCAGGCCACCGACGAGCACCACCGCGCCGGTGATCACGGCGGCCGCGACCAGCGGGACCGCACCGACCAGTGTCGGCCACCGTCGACCGGCCCGGCTGCTCTGGGCGACGACGCTGACCGCCAGCGCCGCCGCACCCCACGCCGCGCCGGCCGCGGCCGCCCAGCCCAGGGCGCCCGGATCGCTGACACCGCCAAGCGCGGCGACGGCCACACCGAGGGCCGCGGTGCTGGCCGCCGCGCCGATCAGCAGCAGGACGAAGCGCGGCGCCAGCCAGGCCCGCCGGTCGACCGGCGCGCTGGTCGCCCAGCTCTGCGTGGCCGGGGTGACCAGCAGCGGCCCGAGCGCGCGCAGACCCCGCCAGGCGAGGCCGGCGCCGGCCAGTAGCGCCGCGACCGCCAACCACCAGCGCACGCCCGGCTCGGCCTGCCCCACACTGGGGGAGTCCAGCAGGTCACGGCTGGCGCTGACCGCGAACCACCCGTACATGCCAGTGAACAGGACGATCACGTACGCGTCGCCCAGCACGTCGCCGAGGGAATGATCGTGGTGCCGGCTGCGCGCCCTGCGCAGGTGCGTCCGCAGCTGTCGCGCGGTGGGCACGCCGGTCGGCGCGTCGGCGATCGTGGCCGTCGGGGCGGTCACCGGCCGATCTCGATGCGCTCGTCGACCACCGCGTCGATCAGCTCCGGGTCGTGCGAGGCCAGCAGCACGGCCGTGCCCGCCTCGCGTTCGCGCAGCAGGCGCTCGGTGAGCCACTGCCGCCCACGGACGTCCAGCCGCTGCTCGGGCTCGTCCAGGATCAGCACCCGACGGGGGCGGACGAAACACGAGGCGAGCGCCAGGCGGCGGCGTTGCCCGCTGGACAGCGTCACCGGCAACTGGTCGCGGGCCGCCTCCAGGCCCAGCTCGGCGAGGACCTCCTCGACCGGCTCGGCGTCGCCACCGTGCGCGTACGCGACCAACTCCAGGTGCTCGACCACGGACAGGTCGGGGAAGAAGTCGATGTCGTCCAGGGCGGCGGCCATCAACGCCCGCACCTGCGGGTCGGTCTCGTCGGCCCGTCGGCCCTGCACCAGCACCTCGCCCGCGTCCGGCCGGTCCGCGCCGACCACACAGCGCAACAGTGTCGTCTTGCCGCTGCCGTTCGGGCCCAGCACCACAGCGATCCGACCCGCCGGGAGTGTGAAACTCACGTCGTCGAGCACCACCAGGTTGCCGAAGTTGCGACTGAGTCCCCGTACCGCGAGCGCGTCCACGATCACAGAGTCTCCCAGAGGCGTGCCACCGGCCAAGCCGAGCGACCTACGTCACGCGATCCGCGGCGTCGTCCTCCAGTCGGGCGTCGGCGGCGGCCAGCGCCTGCCCGTCGGCGACCTCCTCGGCGACCGACGCAGCGTCCGCCCAGTGCCGCCGCGCGTCGGCGTGCTCGCCGAGCGCCGCGCAGGCGTCACCCAGGTAGAGCAGGGTGCGCGCCAGCCCCGCCGTGGGCTGCGTCTCCTCGCGCAGCCGCCGGCTCTCGGCCAGCAGGTCGTACGCCACCCGCGCCTGCCCCGGCGTGCTGGTCAGCAGCGTCGCCCCGGCGTTGAGCAGGGCCGTCGCCCGGCTCGTCGGGTCGTTGACCGACTCGTACTCGCGCAGCGCCGCCCGCCACGCCTGCGCGGCGTCCAGGTGCTCGCCGAGACCCGCGTGCACCAGCACCAGGTTGGTCAACGCCGCCGCGTACCCCCGGGCGTCGCCCACCGACCGGAAGGTGTTCGCCGCCCGCACCAGGTGGTGGTGTGCGCTGTCCAACTCACCCCGGGCCAGCTGCGCCGCGCCGAGACCCAGGTCGGTGAGGGCGTGCCCGGCCCGGTCCGCCCCGGAGCGGTGCCTGCGGGACATCTCCAGGTGCTCCACCGCGTCGTCCAACTGCCCCAGATCCAGCAGGGCCAGGCCGAGGTTCATCCGGGCCTGGGCGGTGCCCCCGCGTCCGCGCTCGTTCACCGCGAGGGTGAGCGCGGCCGCCGCCCCGTGCGGATCGTGCCGACGCCGACGCAGCACACCCAGTTCGTTGTGCGCCCACCCGGCGATCTCTGGTTGGTCGTCGGCGGTCGGGGTGGCCAGCACGGTGCGGCAGACCTGCTCCCACTCGTCGAGCCGTTCGGCGTACGCCAGCCACCCGCAGAGCGCCACGGCCAGCCGGAACCACCACCGGCGTACCCGTCGGGGCAGTGTCTCGGCCGCGCCGGACGGCACCCGGACCACCGCCAGCAGCAGCTCCTGGTGCAGGTCGAACCAGCCGTACGGGTCGTCGTCCAGCGGCAGTGACCACTCCCGGTCCGGTGGCGCGCCGAGCACCGCCAGGTTGGCGGCGTGCCGTTCGGCCCGGCGGGCCAGGTGCCGGGTCAACCGGGCCTGCGCGGCGACCCGGGCCCGCACCGGATGGGCGTCGCGCAGGTGCAGTCGGGCGCTGTCGGCGAGCAGCGGGCGGATCTCGTACCGGTCGCCGGGCGCGCCGACCACGAACGCCGCGGCGGCCAACTGGTCGAGCAGCGCGGTCACCCGCTCGGGGTGCCGGCCGGCCAGCGCGGCGATGGTGGGCCGGTCGACCGGGGCGGGGATCAGCGACATCACCCGGTACAACCGTCGCGCCTCGCGGCTCAACGACCGGTACGCGGTGTCCCGTTCGGTGATCAGACGTGCGGCCGGCGACACGGTGAGCCGCTGGTGTGGTGGCGTCTGCACCGCGCGGCGCAGCGCGTCCAGCAGGTCGGCGTGTCGCCAGCCGTGCTGGGCGGTGCGATAACCGAGCGCGCGGACGGTGCGGGGCTGTCGGCCGCACAGGTCGACGATGTCGCGTACCGCCGGGTCGGTGCGCGGATCGGCACGGCGGACCCGGGCGGCGGGCGCGGCCCCGCCCGCGGTGGCGAACAACTCGACCGCCTCGGAGGTGCCCGGCTCGGCGATCCAGTGTGCGACCACGCCCTTGAGCCCCATCAGCGCCGGGCCGCCGGCGAGCAGCAGCCGGCAGGTGCGCGCGGTGGGCGGGAGGAGGGGCCGGACCTGGTCGGGCCGGTCGACGTTGTCCAGCACCAGCAGGATCCGGCGGCCGTCGAGCTGGCCGCGCACCGCGTCGGCGGCGGTGACGAGCGCGTCCGGTCGGCCGGAGGTCGGCGGGGCGGTGCCGAGGATCCGGGCCAGCGCGGTGAGCACCTGTTGGGCCGAGCGGGGTCGGCCGTGGCGGCGCAGGTCGAGGTAGTACTGCCCGTCCGGGAAGTCGTCCCGGCACAGGTTCGCGGCCTGGACGGCGCACGCGGAGGTGCCCACCGCCCGCCGGCCCAGCACCGCCACCGCGTGTTCCCGGGAGAGCAGCTCGACCACCGCCTCGACGTGCTCGCCACGACCGGTGAACTCGGCCGTGTAGGGCAGGTTCGGCGCGCCGGCGGCCGGCGTGGTGAGCACGTCCGTCGGTTCGGGGTCGACGTCCCGGTCGGCCCGGCGGCGACGGACCTCGTACACGACGAAGCCGATGATGCCGCCGACGGCGAGCGCGATGCTCGTCGGCCCGAGCACACTGGCCGCCAACTCGGAGAGCAGGTTGCTGGCGAGGTTGCTGACCACGTTGGCCAGGACGCCGCTGACCACCCCGCCGATCGCGATCAGCGCCGGCCAGCGCGGACTGCGGCGACCACCGCCCGGCCTGCTCAGCGGACACCCCCGGAGACGAGCCCGGCGACCAGGTGCCGCCGCGACACCACCACGAGCACCACCGGCAGCACCGAGGCGAGCACCGAACTGGCGGCGAGCGCGCCGCTGTTGCTCACGAAGCTGCGTGTCTGCTCGGCCAGGAACGGCCCGAGCGGCGACGCCCCCGACCCGCTGAACAGCCGGCCCACCACCAGGTCGTTCCAGACCTGTACGAACTCCAGCACGGACACCGCCACCACCGCCGACAGGTTGTGGCGGGCCAGCCGGCGCAGGGTGTGCCACCACCGACGGCCGCCCAGCCGGGCGTCGCGCACCTGCTCGACGGGCAGGTCGGCGAACGCGTTGCGCAGCACCAGCACGGCGAACGGCACACCCAACGCGGTGTGCACCAGGGCCAGGCCCTGGGAGGTGCCGGAGGACAGCACCAGGCCGAGCACCTCGTTGACCGGGCCGGCGATCACCTGGATCGGCACGACGCTGGCGGCCAGCAGCAACAGCCCGGTGGCCTGCGCGGCCGGCCCGGTCAACCAGGCCAGCGGGTACGCGGCCAACAGCGCGACCACCAGCACCGTGGCGGTCACCGCGGTGGCCAGGAGCAACGTGAAGCCCAACGTGCGCCACAACTCGGTGCCGGTGACCAGATTCCGGTAGGACTCGCCGTCGGGCGCCGTCGACCACCAGCCACGCGCCGCGGCGTCGACCCTGCCGTGTGCCGAGGTGGCGACCAGCACCACCAGCGGCACCAGCCACGCCACCGCCGCGCCGACCGCGAGCAGCCGGATGACCCGCCGGGGCGGGGCGACCGGACCCGGCTGCGGGGCCGCCTCGGCGCGCGGCGGGGGCCAGGCCTGTCGGACGAAGAGAGCGGCCACCATGATCCCGCCGACGACCGCCACCAGCCACACCACGCCGAGCGCGGCGCCGTCGCCGGTGGTGGTGCCCCCCGAGGTCTGCCAGATCCGTAGCGCGAGCACCGACGCCTCGTCCCGGACCGAACCGGGGGTCATCACCAGGATCAGGTCGAACGTGCGGCTGGTGCCGACCGCCACCAGCGCGAAGACCACGGCCGTGGTGCGCAGCAGCAGGGGCCGCCACTGGGCGTCCCACAGGACGTGCCGACGCCGCCCGCCGTAGGCGCGGACCGCGTCGGCGAGACTCGGCGGCACCGTGTCCAGCGCGGATCGGAACACCAGCACGGCCAGGCCCACCCAGGCCCAGACGAACGCCGACATCAACGCCACGGTGACCAGCCCCGGCCCGAGCAACTGCGGCGCGTCCTCGGCCGAGCGGCCGGTCAGGCGGGCGGCGACCAGGGTGGCCAGCCCTCGGCTCGGGTCGGGGTCGTACATCAGCCGGAAGGTGACTCCGGTGACGACCAGCGGCAACGCCACCGGCACCAGGAGGATCAGGCGGACCAGGCCGCCCTCCTCGGAGCGGCGGGACGCGGCGGCGAGCAGGTAGCCCAGCGCGGTCACCACCGCCGGCACCAGCAGCGCCCACAGCACCGTCCGGCCGACCACCGCGCCGGTGCCCGGGGCGGCGAGCGCCGTGCGGAAATGCTCCGCGCCGACCCAGCGGCCGTCGGTGGTGACGCTGGCGTGCATGGTCCGGAGCACCGGCCACAGCACGAGCCCACCGAGCAGCACGGCGGCCGGCAGCAACAGCGCCGAGGTCGCTCCCGCCGCCGGATAGGCACGGCCCCGCCGGGGCGGCCCGACGTCGTCGAGAACGGCCAGCTCGCCGAGGACCCGCGGCTGGCTCATCGGCCGCCGCCCGCGTTGCGGGCCGCCAGGGCGAGCTGACCGGTGGCGCGGCGGATCGCCTCGTCGGCGCCGACACCGTCGGTGACGTCGGCGAAGAAGCTCTGCATGATGCGCCAGATGCCGACGCCGTCCGAGCCGGTGAACGCGCCCGGCAACTGGTCGGAGAGGTCGAAGCGCAGCGTGCCGGGCGCCTGCATCTCCCGGGCGAGCTTCCGGCCTACCTCGTCGGTGTAGCTGGTGATCGGCACGTTGGTGTTGGGCGACAGGTAGCCGCCGGCGCGCAACCACGGCCGGAACGAGTCGGCCCTGGTGAGCCACTGGACCAGCTCCACCCCACCCTGGGAGTCGGCGAACGCCACCGCCGCGTCCCCGCCCACGATCAACGGGCCGCCTCCGGGCCGGGTGCCCGGGAACGGGAACGTGGTGGGTGCTTCCGGACCGCGCTGGAACGGGCCGACGACGTCGGCGGTGAAGTCCGCCCCGCAGAGCATCACCGCACGCCGGGAATACACCACCTGGATCACCGACTCCTCGTACTGGGTGAGCAGGGCACGACGGCCGCCGCCCAGGAACGCGCCGTCGATGCTCCAGAGCTCGGCCAGCCGGTCCAGGGCGTCACGCACCGGCCTGCCCTGCCAGTCCGCGTCCGGACGGGCGAGAGCGTCGTAGCTCTCGGGTGCCACGTCGGCCAGCACGTTCTCGAACCAGTCGGTGAGCACCCAACCGTCCGCGGCGCCGATGGCCAGCGGCGCCGGGCCACCGGCACGCCGGGCGTTCGCGCCGAGCTGCCGGGTGCGCTCGACCAGCCCGTCCCAGTCGGTCGGCTGCTCGGGCAGCATCGACGGCAGGTGCCACACCAGCGACTTGTGCGCCGCCTTGACCCACACGCCGTAGCGCCGGCCGTCGGCGGTCAGCAGGTCGCCCAGCCCGTCGGGCACCGCGTACTCGCTGGACGGACGCACCGGGCTCAGCCAGCCACGCTGGGCGTACTCGGTGACCAGGCCGGGGCGGGGCAGGATCGCCACGTCCGGGCTGGTGCCCGCGAGGTGTCGGGCCCGCAGGAACGCGTCGATGTCGTTGCCGGCGCTCACCACCTGCACCGAACCGCCGAGGTAGTCGCCGACGACCTGGCGGAACCGGTCCAGCTCGCTGCTGCTCCAGACCACCGCGACCTGCACCGACCGGGTTCCGCCCGAGCAGCCGGCGGCCATGGCGGCGACGCCCGCGGCGGCGGCGCGCAGCAGGGCACGACGGCTCGGACGGGCGGACGGTCTCATCGGGTCGCCTCGCTCGGCTCGGTGACCAGCACGTGCCGCACCGGGATCTCGGCCAGGGTGGCCGGGTCGGCGGTACAGACCAGCACCGCCACCCCGGGGGCCTCGGGTGGGGAGAGCCGGGGCATCAGGTCGGCGAGGCGGCTGTCGCCGGCCGAACCCGCCGGCAGGTCGACCACGAGCACCTCGGGCAGGCAGGCCGCCGCCCGGGCCAGGGCCACCCGGAACCGTTGCGCGGCGGAGATCTGGTGCGGCAGCAGGGTCAGCGACAGCGCCAACTCGAGACGGTCGACGACAGTGGTCGTCCAGTCGTCGGCCACCTCGTGCACACGCTCGCGTTTGCGCTGGCCGTACTCGATGTTGCGGCGCACGTTGAGCTGCGGCAGGAGCGCGCCGCCGGCTGGCACGTAGCCGATCTGCCGGCGCGGCGGCGGCAGCGCGGTGACGTCCCGGTCACCGACCAGGATGCGACCGGTCACCGGAGCGGCGAGGCCGACCAGCACCCGGGCGACAGCGGTGCCGAACCGCGGCGGGGCGACCAGGGCGGCGAGCGTGCCGGCGGGGACGTCCAGGGTCACCGGCCCGGTGCCGGGGACGGCGACCAGTGCGTGTAGCCGTAACGTGACCCTCACCTCCGGTGACCGCTGGGAGACCGCACCCAGGGTGGCACACCGTGCCGACAATCGATGCCCTCGGGCACCTCCATTGTGGAGGTGTCGGCCGGTTCAGCCGGTGGAGTAGAGCGCGGCGAGGCCGGCCGCCGTGGCGGCCAGGCGCTCGCGCAACGCCGCCGGGGCCAGCACCTCGACGTCGGCGCCGAGGCGCAGCAGCTCACCGTGGGCATGGGTGAGCGACTCGATCGGCAGCACCGCGGTCACCCAGCCGCGCGCGTCCGGCGGCCCGGCGCTGGCATCCACAGCTGTCACCAGCGGATCGCCGGCGATCTCCCGCAGCCGTTCCCGACCACCGGGGGAGAGCCGTACGGTGGCCTCGTCGCGGTGCAGCCGGGCCCGGAACCGCACCACGTGCGCCCGCCACCACGACGGCAGGTCGAAGTCGGCGGGCCGGTCGAACTCCTGCGGGAGCGGAGTCAGGGCGAGGATCTGGCTGACCCGGTACGTCGCCGGCGCGCCCCGGCCGGGCTGGTCGGCCACCACGTACCACCGGCCACCCTTGAGCACCAGGCCGTACGGCTCCAGCACCCGGGTCACCTCACCGTTCCAGCTCCGGTAGCGCACCTCGACGCGGTGCTGCCGCCAGACCGCCTCGGCCGTACGCGCCAACTCCGGTGAGGCGTCACCGTCGGCGTACCAGCCGGGCGCGTCGAGGTGGAAGCGTTGCTGGAGTCGGGTGGCCCGGTCGCGCAGCGGCGCGGGGAGCGCGGCGTGCAGCTTGAGTTGCAGCGCTGCGACCACGTCGCCGTAGCCCAACTCGTCGGCCGGGCCGGGCAGACCCGCCAGGAACAGCCGGTCGGCCTCCTCGGCGGTCAGCCCGGTCAGGCGGGTCCGCCAGCCGTCGACCAGTTGGTAGCCGCCGGCGTGCCCGGCCTCTCCGTACAGCGGGATGCCGGCGGCGTGCAGCGACTCCACGTCGCGGTAGATGGTGCGGGGGGAGACGCCCAACCGGTCGGCGAGCTGCGCGGCGGTGAGCCGACCGTGTGTCTGGAGCAGCATCAGGACGGAGAGAAGTCGACTGGCCCGCACTTCACTGACACTAGCTGTCAGGGGAGTGATCCTACTGTCCCGACATGGCCTTTCGGAACAAGGATCTGAGCACGCCGGGACTCGTCACGGTGGACGGTCGACAGCTCAAGCGCTACCACATCGACCAGCCGGAACAGCGTATCGAGCCGGAGGTGGAGAAGGCGGCGTACGACCTGCTGCCCGCGCTGCTGGCCGACGTCGTGGACGACGGCACCCCGGCCGCCGGGTGGGTGGTGCTGCACCGGGGCGCGGACACCGGCGCGTACCTGCTGGCGTACACCTGGATGTTCGACAACGCGGTGGAGGTCCGCGTCGCGGTTGCCGGGCACCCGGCCCTGGACTGCCCCGACGACGACCCGACACACTTCGTCACACTGCGCCGGCCCGGGATGGGCTGCGTGTGGGAGTTGTCGGTGCTGGAGCACGAGCGGGCCGCCTGGGTCCGACACATGCTGGTGCCGGCGAGCCCCGACGTGACCGACTATCTGAGCGACACGCGAGCGGAAGGGCCGGTAGGCCACTGATGGGCGACTTCGACTTCTTCACCGGCACCTGGAACGTCGTCAACCGGCGGCTGCGCGAGCGGCTGGTCGGCTCGGACGAGTGGGAGGAGTTCCCCGGGGTGTCGGTAGCGCACGGCTTCTTCGCCGGCGGCGGCCACTTCGACGAGATCACGTTCCCGACCAGGGGCTCCGCCGGCGCCACGATCCGGATCTTCGATCCGGCCCGGCAGGAGTGGTCGATCTACTGGATGACCAGCGGCAGCGGGGTGCTCGAACAGCCGCCGATGGTGGGCCGTTTCGTCGACGGGGTCGGCCACTTCTACGCCGACGACCAGCACGAGGGGCGACCGGTGCGGTGCCGGTTCATCTGGTCGGACATCAGCGCGACCACCGCCCGCTGGGAGCAGGCGTTCTCGGTCGACGGTGAGCGGACCTGGGAAACCAACTGGATCATGATCTTCACGCGCGCGTCCGACTAGCAGGTTCCGGCCGTCCGGGTGCGGTGTTAGGGTCCGTCCACCGCCCTGGATGGAGGGACGTCATGGCCTCCGACCACGTCGATGTGCTGATCATCGGCGCCGGTCTGTCCGGCATCGGCGCGGCCTGCCACCTGACCCGGGGCTGCCCGGGCAAGACGTACGCGGTGCTGGAGGCACGCGACGCCGTCGGCGGCACCTGGGACCTCTTCCGCTACCCGGGCATCCGCTCGGACTCGGACATGTTCACCCTCGGCTACGCGTTCAAGCCCTGGACCGCCCCGAAGGCCATCGCCGACGGCGCGACCATCCGGGAGTACGTCCGCGAGACCGCCCGGGAGTACGACGTGCAGCGGCACATCCGCTTCCGGCACCGCGTGCTGCGCGCCGAGTGGCACAGCGCCACCGCCCGCTGGACGGTGTACGCGCAGCGGGCCGACACCGCCGAGGCAGTGATGCTGACCTGCTCGTTCCTGTTCGCCTGCACCGGCTACTACCGCTACGACGAGGGCTACACCCCACCGCTGCCCGGCGTCGACGCGTACACCGGGCGGTTGGTGCACCCGCAGCACTGGCCCGACGACCTCGACCACAACGGTAAGCGGGTGGTGGTCATCGGCAGCGGTGCCACAGCGGTGACAGTGGTGCCGGCGATGGCGCAGCGGGCCGCGCACGTGACGATGCTGCAACGCTCACCCACGTACGTCATGGCGTTGTCCTCGCGGGACCGGCTGGCCGACGCGCTGCGGCGCTGGCTGCCGGCGAGCGCCGCGTATCCGGTGGTGCGCGGGAAGAACGTGTTGCTGTCCACGCTCACCTACCAGCTCAGCCGGCGTGCGCCCGGCCTGGTGAGGCGGATGCTGCGCCGGGCCGCCACGGGCCGGCTCCCGGTCGGGTACGACGTCGACAGGCACTTCTCACCCCGCTACGACCCGTGGGACCAGCGGCTCTGCGTCGCGCCCGACGGTGACCTGTTCACCGCCGTGCGGCAGGGGCGGGCGTCGGTGGTCACCGACACCGTCGAGACCTTCACCCGGGACGGTGTCCGGCTGACCTCCGGCGACGTGCTGCCCGCCGACATCGTGGTCACCGCTACCGGGCTCAACCTGCTCGCCGTCGGTGGCCTGACGCTGCGCGTGGACGGCGTCGACGTCGACCTCGCCAGCACCGTCGCGTACAAGGGCATGATGCTGTCCGGGGTGCCGAACTTCGCGCTGACCCTCGGCTACACCAACGCGTCGTGGACGCTCAAGGCCGACCTCGTCGCCGGGTACGTCTGCCGTCTGCTGCGGCACCTGGACCGCACCGGCCAGCAGGTCGTCACGCCGCTCCCGCCGCCCGACGACGGGCGGGTGCCGCTGATCGACCTGCGCTCCGGCTACGTGCTGCGGGCCGTCGACACGCTACCCCGACAGGGTGCGAAAGCGCCGTGGCGGCTGCACCAGAACTACCCCCGCGACGTGCTGCTGATGCGCCACGGCAGGCTCACCGACGAGGGTGTGCGGTTCTCCCGGGCCGGCGAGACCGACGCGCCCACCGACACCCGACGTCCCATGTCGTCGGAGCGTCGCTGACCGCCAGGAGAGGAGCACCCCGTGCAGAGGTTCGAGTTCGCCGGGGCCACGGCCGTGGTCACCGGAGCGGCCAGCGGCATCGGTGCCGCGTTGGCGCACGCGCTGGCCCGCCGGGGCAGCGACCTGGTGCTGCTGGACCGCGACGCGCAGCGGCTGGACACCGTCGTCACAGCGATCCGCGTGGCGCACCCGGACCGTCAGGTGCGCACGTACGTGGTGGATCTCGCCGACGCGACGGCCACCGCCCAGGTGGCCGCGGAAATCGGCCAGCGGCACCCGCGCGTACGCCTGCTGGTGAACAACGCCGGCGTCGGCCTCGGGGGCCGGTTCGACCAGGTGACGTTCGACGAGTTCAGCTGGGTGATCGACGTCAACTTCCGGGCCGTGGCGCAGCTGACCCACGCGTTGCTGCCCACCCTGAAGGCGGACCGCGGCGCGCACCTGGTCAACATCTCCAGCCTGTTCGGGCTGATCGCGCCGGCCGGGCAGGCCGCGTACTCGGCGAGCAAGTTCGCCGTGCGCGGCCTCAGCGAGGCGCTGCGCCACGAACTGGTCGACGACGGCATCGGGGTGACGTCGGTGCACCCGGGCGGGATCCGCACCCGCATCACCGAGAACGCCCGCATCGGCAGCGGCGTCTCCCAAGAGGAGTACGCGGCCGGCCGGGCGCAGTTCGAGAAGCTGCTCACCATCGCGCCGGAGCGGGCCGCCGAGGTGATCCTGCGGGGCGTCGAGCGGCGTCGGGGCCGGGTGCTGATCGGCTGGTCGGCGAAGCTGCCTGACCTGCTGGCCCGGGCGCTGCCGGCCTCGTACAACCGGCTCCTGGCCACCGGCCTGAACCGGGGCGTCGTCCGCCCGACGCCGCCCGCCACCGGTGTGCCGGCGCAACGCCCCGCCGCCGACGCCGCTGTCGATTCGGCCCGCGACGTGGCGTGATCGTCGACGCGGCTAGGCCGGTTTGGCCACCGTCGCGCTGGGCCCGACGTCCCGGCTCCGCAGCAGCACGGTCACCGTCACCAGGGCGACGAGCAGGGCCGCGAGGACGTACACCGGTGCCGGGCCGAGCGGCGCGAGCAACGCCAGCAGCGCGACGACCGGGAAGGAGACGACCACCACGCCGTGCTGCTGCCGGCGTACGTGCAGCACCCAGATCGTGAGCAGGAAGACCGCGACGGGGATGCCCACCGCGTACCCGGCGGTGGTCTCGGAGATGTGCGCGAGGTCCCGGTCGACGTCCACCGCCGCGCCCAGCCCGGCCCCGATCGCCGCGATCGCCGCGAAGACCAGGTAGTGGCCGTAGCCCCAGATGAGGGAGTACGGCATCCGGTCCGGCGCCTCGTTCGGTCGGTCGAAGTAGAGCCACCAGAGCGCGAACACGATGACCGCGCCCGCCGCCGCGAGCGACCACAGATCGTGTTCGCCGGCGTTGAGTCCGTCCTGGATCGCCAACGAGACGGCAGCCACCGCCTCACCGAGCACGATCAGGGTGAACAGCCCGTACCGCTCGGTGATGTGCGCCGGGTGCCACGGGGTCATGCCGGGGCGTTCGGCCACCGCCGGCACCGCAAGGTCGGCCAGCGCCAGCAGCACGAACGACGCGAGGCCCCACTCGTCGGGCAGCGACAGACGCAGCAGCCACCCGAGTTGTACGACCGTCACGCCGATCGCGTAGCGGCGCGCCGCCGCCCGGTGCGCGAGGTCGCCGACGGCGGCTCGGGTCCAGTGCACGACAGCGGCCAGCCGCACCACCACGTACCCGTAGGTGATGACGCTGAAATCGCCGTCGGTGAACGCCCGGGTCACCCCGGAAGCGATGATCAGCGCCCCGGCGATCTGCACCAGCGTGGTGATCCGGTAGACGTCGTCGTCGGTGTCGTACGCCGAGGCGAACCAGGTGAAGTTCATCCACGACCACCAGATCGCGAAGAAGACCATCAGGTAGCTGGTCAGCCCGTGGCCGACGTGACCGTCGGAGACGTCGTGGTGCAGGTTGCCGGCGGCCTGCGCCACGGCCACCACGAAGCACAGGTCGAAGAAGAGTTCCAGCGGCGTGGCCGCGCGGTGCGGCTCGTTGCGGCGATGGGGCCGCATCGGCCGGTAGAACGGCCGTACCGGGCGGGAGTCGGTCAACTGCGCTCCTCAACGGGGATCAGGAGCGTCGCCGACGACCGTGGGTCAGACCTTCCAGCACCAGGGTCAGCCCCGCGCCGACCAGCCAGACGTCCTTGGCCAACCCCGCACCCTGCTGGGTCGGGCGGATGCTGCCGGGTTCCCGCAACCCCGGCGTCTTCAGGTACAGCTGCACCAGGCCCGCGCCGAACGCGGTCAGACCCAGCCCGACCAGGGGCGCCGGGACGAACGGCGCGATCAGCGCGGCCCCGAGGGCGACCTCCGAGTACGCCAGCAGCTTCGCGAAGCGCGCCGGCTCGAACTGACCCAGTTGCGGCACGGCCGTCACCGCCATCCCGTGCATGCTCTCCGCGGCGGCGCCCTCCAGGTTCCGTTTCTGCAGACCCGAGTTGAGGAAGTACGCACCGATGCTGACCCGTAGCGGCAGGTGTGCGAGTTTCATGGTCACTCCCGTTGGCCGTGGTCGAATGCGGCCCGCGTACCCCGGACCGCCCGCGATAACCGCCGGGCGGGCTGGGCTGGCCGTGGTGGTCGCGGTAGGTTCGCCGAGGGCCCAGCGCCGAGCCCGTGGCACCCCCGCCCCCCGCTCGGCGTCCGGTCCTGCCGCAGACCACCAGCAGGAGGCGAAGTGAGCCAGCAAGTCCGGGGAGTCATCTCCCGCAGCAAGGGCGCGCCGGTCGAGGTCACCACCATCGTGGTGCCCGATCCCGGCCCCGGTGAGGCCGTCGTCCGGATCCAGTCCTGCGGTGTCTGCCACACCGACCTGCACTACCGCGAGGGTGGCATCAACGACGACTACCCGTTCCTGCTGGGCCACGAGGCGGCGGGCATCGTGGAGCAGGTCGGCGAGGGCGTCACCGACGTCGCTCCGGGCGACTTCGTGGTCCTCAACTGGCGTGCGGTCTGCGGCGACTGCCGCGCCTGCCGCCGAGGCCGCCCCTGGTACTGCTTCAACACCCACAACGCGAAGCAGCGGATGACGCTCACCGACGGCACCGAACTCGCCCCGGCGCTGGGCATCGGCGCGTTCGCCGAGAAGACCCTGGTGCACGCCGGGCAGTGCACCAAGGTGGACCCGGCCGCCCGACCGGCTGCCGTGGGTCTGCTCGGCTGCGGGGTGATGGCGGGGCTGGGCGCGGCGATGAACACCGGCAACGTCACCCGGGGCGACTCGGTCGCGGTGATCGGCTGCGGCGGTGTCGGCGACGCGGCGGTCGCCGGTGCCGTCCTGGCCGGCGCGACCACGATCGTCGCGGTGGACACCGACAGCCGCAAGCTCGACTGGGCCCGCCAGTTCGGCGCCACCCACACCGTGAACGCCTCGGAGACCGACCCGGTCGAGGCGATCCGTGCCGCCACCGGCGGCTTCGGCGCCGACGTGGTGATCGACGCGGTGGGTCGACCGGAGACCTGGAAGCAGGCGTTCTACGCCCGCGACCTGGCCGGCACGGTGGTGCTGGTCGGCGTACCGACCCCGCAGATGCAGATCGAACTGCCCCTGCTGGACGTGTTCGGACGCGGCGGCGCCCTCAAGTCGAGCTGGTACGGCGACTGTCTGCCCAGCCGGGACTTCCCCATGCTCACCGAGCTGTACCTGCAGGGCCGGCTCGACCTCGACGCGTTCGTCACCGAGGAGATCACGCTCGACCAGGTCGAGAACGCGTTCGAGCGGATGCACCACGGCGACGTGCTGCGCTCGGTAGTGGTGTTCTGATGACGGCCCGCATCGACCGCGCCGTCACCGCCGGCACGTTCTCGTTGGACGGCCAGACGTTCGACGTGGACAACAACGTCTGGGTGATCGGTGACGACAACGAGTGCGTCGTCCTGGACGCCCCGCACGACGTGGCCGCGATCCTCGCCCTGGTGGGTGACCGGCAGGTCCGCGCGATCCTGGCCACCCACGCCCACGACGACCACGTCCGGGTGGCGCCCGAGCTGGCCGAGGCCACCGGCGCGCCGGTGTTGCTGCACGCAGCCGACCGGGTGTTGTGGGACATGGTCCACCCGCACCTGCCGCCGCACGGCGAACTGCACGACGGGCAGAGCATCGAGGTGGGCGGCACGACGCTGCGGGTGCTGCACACCCCCGGGCACAGCCCCGGCGCGTGCAGCTTCCACGCCCCGGACCTGGGCGTGGTCTTCACGGGGGACACGCTGTTCGCCGGGGGGCCGGGTGCGACCGGTCGCTCGTACAGCGACTTCGACACCATCGTCAGGTCGATCCGTACCCGCCTGCTCACCCTGCCGGCGGAGACGGTCGTGCACACGGGCCACGGTGACGACACCACCATCGGCGCGGAGGCCCCGCACCTTGAGGAGTGGTTGGCGCGCGGCCACTGAGCACGCGTGCGGGTGCGCGGCTCAGCGCTCGTCGGCCGCCCCCAGCACCGGCTTGACGTCCAGGATCGGGGTGCCGTCGAGGGCCTCCAGGTCGGCCACCTCGATGCGCAGCCCGTCCACGCCCAGGACCCGCACCCGGTGCAGTCCGATCGGATTGGGCCGGTGCGGGGACCGGGTGCTGAACACCCCGGTCTCCGGCCGGCTCTGGTCGCCGCGCGGGTGCACCACCAGCACGTCGCGCCGGGCGCGGTCCAACCAGGTCAGCACCAGCAGCTCCGCGCCTTCCCGCAGGTCGCGCACAGCCGGGCCGACCTGCGCGTCGAAGACCAACCAGGCGGTCGGGGCGCCCTCGTCACCCTGCCGCGGAGCGTCCGCCACGTCCGTCAGCGGCGAGGCGACCCGGCCCACCGGGCGCAGGAGGTACGTCTCGTCGTGCGGTTTCCCGGCCATGACGCTCCCTTCCCGACGGTGCGAGCCTACGGCGTTAGGATCGCGCGCATGGCCACCGAACCCCCCGCACCTGTCGTCCGTCAGCTGCGCCTCGTGGTGGAGGCCGAAGACTACGAGGCCGCCGTCGCGTTCTTCCGGGACGCGCTCGGCCTGCCCGAGGAGGCGGAGTTCGTCAGCGACGGCGACGCCCGGGTGATGATCCTGGATGCCGGCCGCGCCACCCTCGAACTCGCGAACCCGGCCCAGAAACGCATGATCGACGAGGTCGAGGTGGGACGGCAGGTCGCCCCCCGGATGCGGGTGGCCTTCGAGGTGGACGACGCCGAGGCGACCACCTCCCGGCTGGTCGCCGCCGGGGCGAGTGAGGTCGCGCCGCCGACGCGTACTCCGTGGGATTCTCTGAACTCCCGCCTCGACGCCCCCGCAGGCCTGCACATCACCGTCTTCCAGGAGCTGCTCGCGACGGACGTGCGGGCGGGGACGCGGGATGCGGAGCCCGGACGTGACAGCGACAACTGAGTCCGGCAGTTCCCGGGGCGCGGCTCTCACCCCGGCGCAGACGGCGCGGTTTCCCGCTGCTGTGGCACCCGGGCTTCGCGCCGGCCGTCGACCGGGTCGACGCCGACTTCCGAGGGCCGGCGATTCCCGGTGGACCGACCGAGGTCCGGTCGCGGAAACCCTCCAGCACCTCAAGCAGCTCTGGCATGTCCTCGTCCGCTACGGCGAGTCGCACGCCAACCTCACCCACAGTGTTGGGCCCGTCATTCACTCACGGTAGCGACAAAACCGCCGCCGCCCGCCTCCCCACCACGGTGAATTCCTCCTTTGCTCTGCACCCAGATCGGCACCACGGACGCTGAGCTGCCGACGAGCCATTTCCGCCCACCAGAGGCGTTCCGCACCGCCGTCACGAGCGGTGACTGGTGCGTATTGCGGTGCAGAGCAAAGGCTGTCGACGAAATTCTGCCTGCGACCGCTGAAGTCGCTCTGCGTCACCATCGTCGGGTGATGCGGCCACCGAGCCGCGTCTGTCCGGTTCTGCGCCGTGACCGTGACCGCAGCCAGCCGACGTGAGGCCATTTCCGGAATGACCGACACGTGAACCGGGTTGTGTCCCCCGTACCGCCGGAGCCCAAACCCTTTTCCGCGGTCATCTCCCGAGGAGTGTTCACCCCGGAGCGCTCCGCACGATCGAAAGGGCAACCATCGTGAAGGTCGACTTCACTCGATGGCTCCCCGCCATCGCTAAGGACTCGTACCGCAAGACCGCGCTGAGCGTCGCGGGTGTGGCTGCCCTCGGCGGCCTGGCCCTCGCGCCGACCGCAGTCGCCGCTCCGGTCACCACCGGACCTCACCAGGGCGCCGTCGCCGCCATCGACCTCGCCACCGGCAAGGCCGCCACCTCGGCCCAGCAGGACGACCAGCCCGTCGAGTCGGGCCTGACCACCGGCTCCGCCACCGGCAAGCCGCCGGCCGGCAAGCCCAGCCGAGCCCAGCTGATCCCGCACGGCATCGAGGGCGCCCAGTCGCGCATCCCGCTCGACGACGCGCAGCTCGCCAACGCCCGGCACATCGTCGACGCCGCCAAGAAGACCGGCGTCGGTGACCGGGGCGCGGTGATCGGCGTGGCCACCTCGCTTCAGGAGTCGAAGCTCTACAACCTCGGCCACCTGGGCGCGTACAACGACCACGACTCGCAGGGCCTGTTCCAGCAGCGCCCGTCGTCCGGTTGGGGCACGCCCGACCAGATCACCGACCCGGAGTACTCCGCCACCGCGTTCTTCAGCGCACTCAAGAACGTGGGCGGCTGGCAGGACCTGCCGCTGACCACCGCCGCGCAGACCGTCCAGGTCTCCGCGTTCCCGTACGCGTACGCGCAGTGGGAGGAGCAGGCGGCGGACATCGTCCAGCAGCTCTGGTGACACCCACACACACGCCGGCCGGTCCCCACGCGGGGACCGGCCGGCGTCGTCGTGTCTCAGCAAGCCGGATAGAGGCGGCGGGTGCCGACGCCGGCGGCGTACGCCTCCCGGTCGCTGAACCGGCAGCCGTAGTCGGGCCGCGCCACCACCGCCGGATCGGTCACGGTGTCGCCGGCCGGGCGGTTGCCGGTGCGTACCCAGGACACCAGGTCGTCCCAGGCGGCGCCGGCCTCGGCCGGGGTGAACTCGCAGTGCTGCGTGGCCCGGATGGCCCGTTGGACCACCAGCTTGCTGCGACCGTGCCGCGCCACGTCCGTGGCATACGCCTGCTCCATGCTGAACGGCACGAACAGGTCACCGAGGCCGTGCAGGCTGAGCACCGGCGCGGTGGGCCGACCGGCGATCCGCGGCACCTCCGTCAGGGTCGGCAGGAGCCGCTGCACCGGGTTCTCCGGCGCGACCCTCCGCACCGTGGCGTTGACGTCGACCGGGCTGTTCGGGGCGTACCGGGTGAGCAGGTTGGTGGAGAGCTGACCGGGCCGCTGGGCGGGGGAGTTGCCACTCCCGGTGGGCACGCTGATCGAGAAGAGGAAGTCCTTCCAGACCGCGAACGCCGCGTCCGCACCCGGACGCGGCCCGCCCGAACGGTTCACCGTGATGGCCCGCAACTGCTTACCCCGGTCCGTGGTGGTGTCCGGCCCGGTGGGGGTCAGCCCGGCCAGACCGAGCGCCACCTGGATTCGGGGTACGGCGTTCGTCAGGTAGTCGGCCGGCGTCGGGTACGCCGGCACCCCGGCGAGGGTCTGCGCGACCAGGTTGTAGTCCAGGTAGAAGTCGAGCAACGTCTGGTCGCCGAGCACCCCGCACATCGGCAGCGCCCCGTCGTAGAAGCCGCGGTACTGCTCCAGCGAACGACCGATGACGTACCCGCCCATCGACACCCCGGCGACGTACGTGTGCTGCGGCCGACGAACCGTCCGTCCGAAGTGGTCGGCGAGATCCTTCGTGCCCAGCACCCCCGAACGGATGTCGAAGCCGTTCCTGTCGTACGAGGACGACGCCCAGGCGTACCCCTGCTTTAGAAGTCGCTCGCGCAGCCCGAAGCCCGGCGGCTCCGGCGAGAGCACCGTGCCCTGACCGCGATAGCCGTGCGCCCACAACACCAGGTCACCGTTCCACCGGGCGGGAACCTCGATGATGTACCCGGCGTGGCGGTGCACGCCCTGGCGTACCGTCGTCGGCTTGCCGCCCACGACCAGCGGCGTCAACGGCGGATTCTCGATGGTGTACCCGGGTAGCGGCTCCCCGCCCCTCGGGTCGCGGCCGGTGGCGGTGGCCGGCGCGGCACCGGCCAGCCCGACCGCCAGAGTCAGCGTCGCGGTGGCGGCGAGCAGCCTGCGGAGTGTACGAACGGGTGCGGACAGCATCGATGCTCCCCATCGGACGGACGTCGCCCGGGGGCGACCAGGCGGGACGGTTGCCTACCGGCCGGTAGCGCCCTGAACCTAGGACCGCCGTCGACCAGTGTCAATGGCTGCGCTGATCGGCCGGTCAAGCCCGACTGTCCGGCTGATCAGGCCCGTCCGTGCGCCGTCAGTGCGGGTCAGCCTGCGCGTGCGGTGAGCACATGCGCGCGTCGACCCGGCCGCCCGTGCGTGCGGAATGCGGACCGCCGTCCGTCCGGGTCAGCCGGCATGCTGATCGGTGAGGTGCCCGTCACCGGTACCCGGCTGCCTGAGCAGGCAGACCTGTCGGGTTGACTTGTCGCCGTGGACGAGTCGATCTGGGAGGCGGCCCGCGCGTCGCGGAGCTGGTTGGACAACGCGAACGGCACCGGGCAGACCGAACTGACCTGCCGCATCCTGAAGCTGACCGAGGAGGCGGGGGAGGCGTCCGCCGCCTGGATCGGCCTGCTCGGGCAGAACCCGCGCAAGGGCGTCACCCACACCCGCGAGGACGTCGCCGCCGAGCTGGCCGACGTCGCCTTCACCGCGTTGGTGGCCATCGAGAGCCTGGGGCTGGACGCCCAGACAGTCCTGGCCGCCTGCGCCGCGAAAGTCCGCTCCCGCCTCGCCACCTGAACGAGCCCGCCACCCGTCGCCTTCGTCCCACGCTGAGCTCGCTCGGCCGCCTTGGCCGCCTTGGCCGCTCGGCCGCCTTAGTCGCTCGGCCGGTTTGGGCGGTGCGGCCGGTTTGGGCTGCTTGGCTAGCCTGTTCGTTCGGCCGCGGCGCCCGCCTGGGCCGCTTGGGGCGTCTGGCCCTTTGGCCGTTTGGCCGCCAAACCTCGACCCTCGCCAGCGCAATGCCGCCCGAACCTCCCGAACGGGGATGATCGACTCCGTTTCGGCGAAGTCGCGGTATCAAGCCCTCACGGATACCGCGACATCGGCGAAGTCGTGTGGATCATGCGCGGGCTGGGGTGGTCTGCCCCGGCGACGTGGGCGGTTTGGCGCCTGGGGTCAGGGTTTGACAGGTTGTTTGTTCCGTTTGGGTGGTATGGGTGTGTGGTCGGGGGCACGTGGCGGTCGGAATGATGGCCGGGTCGGGGTCGTTGCACACCCTGACGATCGCAGGACCACGGCCTGTCGGCGCGGTGGTCCGCCCCCGGGAATGACCCCCGGCCCCGGGTCGTTACACCTGGACCCCGGCCCGACCGGTTCCCCGCTTCACAGGGTGTCGCCCCCCGGGAATGACCCCGCCCCCCGGGTCGTTACACACGGACCCGGCGCCGCGAACCCTCTGCTCGCAGGCCGCCGATGATCCCCTCAAGACTTTTGTTGCAGCGCCGGACGAGGTGCTCTCACCCGCGCCCCCTGGGCGGGTGTCCTTACCCCCGAAGGAGCTTCCCCCATGAACACGATTATGCGTAAGAGTGTGCTGTCTGTTGCTGGTCTGGCGTTCGCCGGTGGTGTGTTCGCCGGTCCGGTCGCCGCCCACGCCGCCACTCCGACCGTGGACGCCAAGCCTGTTGCCGCCGCCGCGCAGGCTGCGCCGAAGCCGCAGGGCGAGCAGTCGCACATCACCCTCAACGGTGAGCAGACCGCGAACGTGAAGGCGATCATCGCCGCGACGAAGAAGGCCGGTCTGCCGGAGCGGGCCGCGGTGATCTCGATCGCGACGAGTCTGCAGGAGTCGAAGTTGGAGAACCTGGGTCACCTCGGTGACGCCAACGACCATGACTCGCTGGGTCTGTTCCAGCAGCGCCCGTCCAGTGGTTGGGGCACGCCGGAGCAGATCACCGACCCGGCCTACTCGACCACCGCGTTCCTGAAGGGCCTGAAGCAGGTCGACGGGTGGCAGGACATGCCCCTGACGGATGCCGCGCAGACCGTGCAGGTCTCCGCTTACCCGGACGCGTACGCCCAGTGGGAGCAGCAGGCCACCGACCTGGTCGCCCAGCACTGGAACAGCTGACCCCACCACGCACCGACCGCTGGCCGGCACCCCCAGAACGGGGTGCCGGCCAGCGGCGTATCCGCCGCCGGGCGCCACCGCACCGCCGCCACCGCACCGCCGCCACCGCACCGCCGCGCACCGCGCACCGCCGCGCACGGCACCGCCGCCGCCACAGCACCGCGCACCGCCACGGCACCGCCGCCACCACCGAGCACCGCCACCGCCACTCAGGCGCCGTGGCGGCACATGCACTCCGAGATCTTGGACAGTTGTCGTTCCGTCGCGTGAACGGAAACTGTCCAAGATCTCGCGGTCGGCGACGTGGTGGGGTGGCGCTGGTGGCGCGGAGTGATCCGATCGGCTGGCGGGTACGTACCTCAGGTCGGGGACCGGCGGAGGGACAGAGGCATGACCGCTGTGGGGTACGGCACGAACCGTGAACCGGAGGCGCCGCCGGAACCCGCCGGTGACGACGTACCGCTGCGGTGGTCCACAGGATCCCGCCTGCTTGCGGCTGCCGCGGCTTTCGTGCTGCTGCTGGGTGCGGCCGCGGTGGCGGTGGTCATCGCAGCCCCCGGGCGACTCGGCACGACCCACGCCGGTGGACCGGACGGCACCCGCCCGGACGGCACCCGCCCGGACGGCACCCGGCCCGACGGCGTTGGTCGCGCGGGGGGCGTCGCCGACCCGGACGCGGCTGATGGTCGACCCGGTGGGACGGCTACCGACGACCGGCTGCTCACGGCGCCACTGGCGGGTCGGCAGAAAGGCACCTTCGTGCTCGCGGACGGGGTGTCCTCGTTCGACCTGCGGGTGGCCGAACTGGGCAGCGACCTGTACCGGATCAGCAGCCCGGCGGACTCGTCAGTGGTGGGTCGACCGACCGTCTCGGGGGAGACCGTCCGACTCGAACTCGCGAAGTCCGGGGGGCGTGGCCCTCGGGCCGTCCGGGTTCTCCTCAACGAGCGGGTCGCCTGGCGTCTGCACCTCGTCGGCGGGGTGAGCCGTCAGGTCCTGGACCTGACCCGGAGCCGGTTGCTGGGCGTGGAACTCGTCGGCGGGTCGGCCCACACCGAGATCCTCCTGCCACCGGTCGCCGGGGACCGCACCGGCGGCGCGTCCGGTGCTGGCAGCCCGGACGGCGCCACCATCCTGACGGTACGACTCATCGGTGGAACCAGTCAGCTCGACATCCGGCTGGCAGGGGAGACGCCGGTGCGGGTTCGCGTGGGAGCGGGCGCCGGTTCAGTCACGCTGGGCCCCGACCGCTGGGATGGGGTGGGCGCGGGTGCTGTCCTCGGTACACCGGGTTGGGACCGTGTGACCGAACGGCTCTACGTGGACCTGGTCGCTGGAGCGAACCGGGTGACGGTGTCCGCCGGCGGCCGATAACCGAGCGGCCGTAGACCGCGGCCGGTCAACCGGGCGGCGGACGACAGCAGCCGGTAGACCCGAGCAGCCGACGACCACCGCGAGCCGGTCCAGCAGCCGGCACGGCCGAAGACCGCGGCCGGTGAGCCGAGCAGTCGCCGAACCGAAGCGCTGCGGCCGTGGGTGGGCGTGAGCGTACAGTCGGGCGGTGGAGCGTACCGAGTCGATGCTGGCGCAGACCCGACCACCTGGGGTGGCCGACGTTGATCCCGGCAGTGTGCTGTTGCCCGGCCACGACGTGCCGTTGGGGCGGTACACCACTGTGCGGCGGCTGTTGCCGCAGCGTCCCCGCCGCATGGTCGGCGCGTGGTGTTTCGTCGACCACTTCGGCCCGGACGATGTGGCGCAGCGGCCCGGCATGGAGGTGCCACCGCACCCGCACACCGGTTTGCAGACGGTGACCTGGCTCCTGGAAGGCGAGATCCTGCACCGGGACAGCCTCGGCAACGTGCAGCCGATCCGGCCCGGCCAGTTGAACGTGATGACCTCCGGGAACGGCATCGCCCACTCCGAGCGGTCGCCGGCCGTCCACCCACCGGTGATGCACGGCGTACAGCTGTGGGTGGCGTTGCCGGACTCGGCGCGCGCCGGCGCGGCGGACTTCGCCCACCACGCCGACCTGCCGCGCTGGCGCGACGGCGAGGTGGACGTCACGGTGCTGGTCGGCGAGTTCGGCGGGCAGCGGTCGCCGGCGGTGGTGCACACCCCGTTGGTGGGGGTGCAGCTGGAGCTGGGCGGTGAGGCGCCGACGACGTTGTCGTTGCGGCCCGAGTTCGAGTACGCCGTGCTGGCGATGTCCGGTTCGGCGGAGGCCGCCGGGGTGGGGTTCGAGCCGGGGGCGTTGCTCTACCTGGGTACGGGCCGCAGCGAGCTGACCGTGCGGGGAGGGTCGGGGGCCCGGTTGCTGTTGCTGGGCGGTACGCCGTTCGAGGAGCCGCTGGTGATGTGGTGGAACTTCGTCGGCCGGTCGCACGAGGAGATCGTCGCCGCCCGGGAGGACTGGATGGCGGGGGACGCGCGCTTCGGTGTGGTCGCCGATGATGCGGCGCCGCCGCTGCCGGCGCCCGCCCTGCCCACCACCCGCCTCAAGGCCCGCGACCGCACCGGCGGCCTGCACGGCTGACGGGCCTGCGCGGCGAACGGGCCGGCCGAGCTGTCGGGCCTACACAGCCGACGGGCCGGCCGAGCTGTCGGGCCTACACAGCCGACGGGCCGGCCGAGCTGTCGGGCCTACACAGCCGACGGGCCGGCCGAGCTGTCGGGCCTACACAGCCGACGGGCCGGCCGAGCTGTCGGGCCGGCGGAGCTGGGCTGACGGGACGGGCTGGGCTGACGGGTCGGCCGGGCGGACAGCCCAGTGACCGCACCCGCGTGCGCCCCGCGTGTGACAGTCGGTCGCGCGGGTAGTCGCCGGCATGCCGACCACTCTGATCACCCCGATGGCGGACCGGAAGCGCTTGGCGCGCCGGCTCGCCGGCACCGGGCGGGGCTTCGCCGAGCAGTACGGCTTTCGGGTGACCAACAACCCGGCGAGCCTGTTCCAGGTGCTCTATCTGGCGGTGCTGCTGGCCCGTCGGGGTGACTTCCGTCGGGCGTTGGACGGTGCCCGGGCGTTGCGCGACGAGGGCTGGGACAGCGCGGCAGGGTTGGCCCGTTCGTTGCACGAGGACCGCGTGCGGGTCTTGCGTGCCAGCGGTCAGCGAGGCGATGTGGACGCCCTCTCGGCCGTGCTGGGCGACCTGGCTCGCACAGTGGTCGAGCGGTACCGGGGCGATCTGCGCCGGTTGCGGGCCTTGGCGCACCACGATCCGGCTCGGGAGCGGGAGCTCCTCGCCGAGCTTCCCGGTGTCGACGGGCAGGTCGTCGACCTGTTCCTCCGCGAGGCGCAGGCGCTGTGGCGGGAGGTGGCCCCGGTGGCCGACCGGCGTGCGTTGGCGGCGGCTCGTCGGCTCGGGCTGGGCAGGTCGGCGGACGATCTGGCCGGCCTGGCCAGCGGGGAGTCGGAGCAGCTCGCCTGGCTGGTGGGGGCGCTGGCGCGGGTCGACCTCGAGCACCGGTACGCGGAGGTGAGCGGCCGATCATGACGTGCCGTGGCCCACACTTCGCCAAATACTGACCGAACGGAGGATGTTCTGTCGTATGGTTGGACCCGGCAGTGCTGACCGCTCGGTTCGAGCGGCCATCCACCGCCTGGTGACGGCACCCGGTTCGGGTGCGGTTCACCGCCTGGGCAGGTTTGCGTGGCGCCCCAGGTCGCGGTTCGTGACCAGGGGGCGCCCGCCTGTCCCGGCGATCGTTCGCCCCTCGCCCCGTGTCGTCCCCGGGGCCGCCATGGCCGCTCAGCAGGCCGCACCGCCGCTCAGCAGGCCGCACCGCGGCAAACGATGCTGAACGCGAGGAACGCGACTCAGCGCGCCAGGCCCGCCAGCAGGTTCACTGTCACGGCGATGATGAACGCCCCGAACAGGTACGACACCATCGAGTGCCGCAGCACCGTACGACGCATCTCGTTGCTGGTCAGGTTGGTGTCGGACACCTGGAACGTCGCCCCGATGGTGAACGCGACGTACGCGAAGTCGGCGTAGCAGGGCGGCTCGGGCTGGTTGAAGTTCACCCCGCCGTCCGGGCCGGTGTAGTAGATCCGGGCGTACCGGGCGGCGAACACGGTGTGCACCACGAACCAGGAGAGCACCACGCTCAGCACGCCCAGCCCGCTGTGCACCTCGCGGGTCAGGCCGGGGGGCGCGCTCTGGGCGCTGGCCACGACCAACCCCACGGCCAGCAGGCTGGCCAGGCAGGCGACCAGCAGGAGCGCGTCGCGGACCGCCCGGTTCGGGTCCTCGTGCACGGCCAACTGGGCGGTCCGTTCGGCGTCCATCGGCCAGAGTTTGAGCCACACCAGCACGAGCCAGCTCAGGGCGCCCACATCCCACCCGGCGAGCGCGGCGAGGGCCGGTGGCAGCAGCAGCGCGAAGAGGCCGCCGGCGACGACGCCGACCACCGCCACCACGGCGAGCTGCCGTGCGGCGGGGAAACGCACCTCCACGGGCCGGGACGGGCTGGTGTGGGTCACCGGTGACGAGTCCGGGTCCGGGCGGTCGACGTCACCGCGGGGTCAGATGCCGCGCAGGTGCTGCGAGACCCGGTTGTGCTTCTTGTCCCGGGCCTGCTCGGCCCGCTGGGCGGAGCCCACCTCGGGTGCCGCCTCGATGCCGGCCGACCGGGCGACCTCGGTGCCGTTGGCGTAGTCCACCGGCGGCAGCGCGCGTAGCGCCTTCAGCACGTCCGGCGGGGCGCCCTCCCGCTCGGCCTCACGGACCACGTCGGCCTTCTCGGCCGGGTAGTCCAGGCTCGACAGGTACTGCAGGACCTCGGCGTAGCTCGCCATGGCAGGGGCTCCCTCGGGCATCGGTGTGGTGACGACCGGCGGCGGTTACCCGCCCGCCGGCCGGTCACGCCCGCCGGGCGGAGGAAACCCCGCCGTTTCCGCTGGGCCGCCGCGGGTAGTCGCAGACGCCCACGCGAGCCCAGAGGGAGTACGCGATGAACTACGACACCTTCATCGACCAGGTTTCCCAGCGCACCGCGACGTCGTCCGAGCGGGCGGTGGAGCTGACCCGGGCGGTGTTGGAGACGTTCGCCGAGCGGTTGACCGGCGGTGAGGTCCTGGACCTGGCCGTCCAACTGCCGCAGCCGTTGCAGCTGGTGCTCAAGCCGAGCCCGAGCACCGAGCAGGCCGACCGGTTCGGTGCGGCCGAGTTCGTCGCCCGGGTGGCGTTACGTGCCGGTGTGGAGGAATCCGCGGCCGCCGACGCCGTCCGGGCGGTCTTCGCCACCCTGCGCGAGGCGATCACCGGTGGGGAGTTCGACGACGTGGTGACCCAGTTGCCGCGTGACTACCGGGGTCTGGTCGAGCAGGCGCTGGCGCCGGGCGTGACGCTCCGTCGCGCCTGACGGTGCGGCCTTCCCGGCTGCACACAGCTGTTTACCAGGGCAACCATCGATGTCCCGCTTGGCGTGGCGATTCGGCCTGGCCTAACCTTGTCGTGCGAGGGGAGTACTTCCCACGAACCATTCCGGTCAGTACGGCGCGCCCGGCGCGCCTCGGGTGGTTGCCCATCACGGTGATGGGTGAAGGAGACCTCGAACATGACGGTGTTCGAGGAGACCCCAATGAGCGAAGTGTCGTACCTGTCCGCCGCCAGTGACCTGTCGTCGGTCGGCACGCCCACGCTGTGGGCGGTCACGTTCCTCGGCGTGGTCCTGCTACTGGTGCTGGACTTCCTGGTCACCCGACGCCCGCACGAGGTGTCCATGCGGGAGGCCATCGGCTGGTCGGCGTTCTACATCGCCCTGCCGCTGGCGTTCGGCGCCTGGATCTGGTCCCGCTACGGCTCCCAGCAGGGCGTGGAGTACCTCACCGGTTACCTGGTGGAGAAGTCGCTCTCGGTCGACAACCTCTTCGTCTTCATGCTGCTGCTGGCCGCGTTCGCGGTGCCGGCGGTGCTGGCCCAGCGGGTGCTGCTCTACGGCATCGCCGGCGCGTTGGTGCTGCGGGCCGTCTTCATCGCCCTCGGCGCGGCCGCGTTGCAGACCCTCGACTTCGCCTTCCTGCTCTTCGCGATCATCCTCATCGCCACGGCGGTGAAGCTGCTGCGTGACGCCATGTCCGGGCACCAGCAGGAAGTCGACATCAACAAGATGCGCTCGGTGAGGCTGCTGCGCAAGATCATGCCGGTGGTCGACGACTACCACGGCACCAGGATGACCGTCCGGCAGGGCGCGAAGCGGGCACTGACCCCCTTCGCCCTGGTGGTGGTCGCGGTGCTGGCCACCGACATCGTGTTCGCTGTCGACTCGGTGCCGGCGGTCTACGGCATCACCGAGGACCCGTACCTGGTGTTCGCCACCAACGCGTTCGCCCTGCTCGGCCTGCGGGCGCTCTACTTCGTCCTGCACGCGGCGCTGAGCCGGCTGGTGCACCTCAGCTACGGTCTGGCCATCATCCTGGCGTTCATCGGTCTCAAGCTGGGTCTGCACTGGGCGCACGGCATCTGGGACGGCGTGCCGCAGATCCCCACCCTGGCCTCGCTCGGCGTGATCATCGGTGTGCTGGTGGTGGTCACCGTGACCAGCCTGCGCGCCACCCGGGGCGGCGACCTCCCCGAGGACCGCAAGGTCGTCGCCGAGCGGCACTGACCGCGCCGCGCCGGGCGACGAGGGGGTACGCGGGAAAGCCTCCGCCCCCACCGGCGAGGGTGGTACGACTGTGCAATGGGAATCGTGTCACCGGGTTTTCAGGGTCGGCCCCGCACACAGGAGCCGGCCCTGCCGCCCGGTCAGTACCTGACCGAGGACTTTCCGGTGCTCTCGGCCGGCCCGACGCCCCGGGTCTCCCTGGACACGTGGGAGTTCGTCATCTCCGCTGAGAACGGCAGCGAACACCGCTGGTCGTGGCAGGAGCTGATGGCCCTGCCGCAGGAGACGCCGCACGTGGACATCCACTGCGTCACCCGCTGGTCGAAGCTCGGCACCAACTGGCAGGGCGTCTCCCTGGACACGCTGCTCGCCGACGTCGACACGGGCGCGCACTTCGCCCTCGCGCACTCCTACGGCGGCTACAGCACGAACCTGCCGCTGGACGACCTGCGCGGCGGCCGGGCGTGGGTGGCGCACACCTTCGAGGGCGCTCCGCTCGCCGCCGAGCACGGCGGCCCGGCGCGGTTGCTCGTGCCGCACCTGTACTTCTGGAAGTCCGCCAAGTGGGTGCGCGGGATCCGGCTCAAGACGATGGACGAGCCGGGGTTCTGGGAGACCGCCGGCTACCACGACTACGGTGACCCGTGGCGCGAACAGCGGTACCAGGGTGACTGAGCGCGCCGTGGCGACGAGCAGCCCGCCCCGGACGGCCAACCGCTGGCAGGTCGCTCGGCTGGTGGAGCGCCGGGTGGAGACCCGTACCGCGCAGACCCTGGTGCTGGAGGTGCCGGACTGGCCGGGTCACCTGCCCGGCCAGCACGTCGACCTGCGCCTCACCGCCCCGGACGGCTACCAGGCTGCCCGGTCGTACTCGATCGCCGGGCCGGTCGTGGACGGCCCGGGCGGCCCGCGCATCGAGGTGACCGTCCAGCGCGTGCCTGACGGCGAAGTGTCCCCGTACCTCATCGATGTCTTCGGCGACGGCGACCCGGTGGAGGTCCGCGGACCGCTCGGTGGGTGGTTCATCTGGCGGCCGGAGGAGACCGCGCCGGTGCAGCTCGTTGCCGGCGGCTCCGGCATCGTGCCGCTGATGGCGATGATCCGGGCCCGCCGCGCCGCCGGCAACAAGGCGGCGTTCCGGCTGATCTACTCGGTGCGCACCCCCGGCGACGTGATCTACGCCGACGAGCTGCGCCGCCGGGTCCGCGACGACTTCGGCCTGGACGTCGCGTACGTCTACACCCGCGAGGCGCCCGAGGGTTGGCGCGGCGAGCCGCATCGCATCGGGCTGGCCGACGTCAACACCCACGGTTGGCCGCCGGACCTGCAACCGCTCACCTACGTGTGCGGCCCGACCGCGTTCGTGGAGACCGTCGCCGACCTGATGGTGGGGCTCGGGCATCCGTCGCGGCGGGTCAAGACCGAACGCTTCGGCCCCACCGGCTGACTCACGCCCTGTGGAGGAGATCCCATGACCGAGATGTCATACGTGGACGGCAACATGCTCGACGGCCCGATGCGCGAGTTGTTGACGGTGGACCTGAGCAGCGCGGTGGGTCGCTGTGAGAACTGCGGGATGACCGGCTCGATGGCCAGCCTGCACGTCTACTCGCACGCCCCGGGGCTGGTCGCGCGCTGCCCGTCCTGCGAAGCGGTGATGATGCGACTGGTGCGTGGGCCGGACCGGGCGTGGCTGGACATGCGCGGCACGACCTTCCTCCAGGTCCCCATGCCGATGCAGCAGCCGGTCTCCGGCCCGCTCTGACGAGTCGGGTGTTGCCCGGCTGAGCCACGATGGCCGGATGAACGGTGGTCGGTGGGCTTCGGCGCCACCCGCAGTCCGACGGGTGGTGGCGGCCGCCGCGCTGGTCTTCGTGTACGGGGGCGTGGTGCACGTGGTCCAACTACTCATGCCCCGGTTCGGGCCGCAGCTCGCCCTGCCCGGTTGGTTGGCGTTCTACTTCGCGTCCTTGACGCTGTGGGACCCGGTGGCGGCGCTGCTGTTGGCCGCTCGGCGGGTGGAAGGGCTGGCGCTGGGCTGCACGGTGCTGGTGACGGACGCGGCAGCGAACTGGTACGCCAACTACGTGCTCGACCCGGCGCCCGGTGTCACCCCGGGCCGCATCGGGCAGGCCGTGATCAGCGTGCTTGCCGTGGGTCTCGTCGCGCTCACCCCGTGGTTGACGCCGTGGTTCACGGCGCGGCCGTGCGCGGGTGGTCAAGCCGCCGAGGGACACGTTCCTCAGCGGCGGAGGAGGTCGTAGGCCCGGGCGAGGTCGTCGGCCCAGGCCGAGTCGTGGTCCCGTTCGAACGCGCGGTGCAGGCGGTCGCGTACCGCTTCGCGGCGTAACCAGTCGCCCAGGAGGTTCGGCTTCGCCTTCACGACGTCGAGCCTGCTGACCATCTCGGCGAGGTGACGGTCTGCCGACGCGGTGGGCGTGGCGTCCCAGACGTCGAGGAATCGTTCGGCGCGCTCGCCGGCCGCGCGGGCCGCGTCGAGGAACGTCGCCGCGTCCTCGAAGGCCCCCAGTCGCGCCGGGTGGTGGGCGAGGAGCGAACGCCACACCGCGTCGAGGTACGCGTCGATGGCCGCCTGCTCGTCCTGCGGCCAGGTGCGCCACTCCTCGCGCGGGAGCTTGCCCAGGATGATGCCGGGAAACAGGTCCTCGGACACGACCAGCGACTCGAGGAACACCGGGAGCAGGCTCTTCACGTCGTCGCGGCTGCCGACGGTGTTGCCGAGGCTGATGGTCAGTGAGAACAGGTCGTGCTCGTCGACCAGCACGTCGCCCCTGCAGTGCGGGCAGCCGTCGAGCACCGCCCGGCGCGGGTATCTGGCGAAGACGTCCCGAACGCCTGCCAGGGCAACAGTGAGATCGTCGTCCATCGGTTGATCGTCGCATCGACTGTCGACGACGGGCTCGCTGATTACTCGGGTGACCCGACCTGTCCTCGGCTTCCTCCGAGGGCATCCCCCCGGTCGGTTGGACAACGGCCGCCCCGGTCGGTCAGAGTGATCGGCCGTGAGATACCTGCGTACCGGCGGTCCCGCCGCGATCCGCCGGCCCCGGCCCGCCGACGTCGACGAGTTCGTCGCCGCCGTGCGGCGCAGCCGGGACCTGCACCACCCGTGGTTGGCCGCGCCGGGCACCCCCGAGGAGTACGACCTCTACCTTCGCCGGATCCGCCGCCGCGACAGCGCGGGCTACCTGATCTGTGACCGGGCCAGTGGTGCGATCGCCGGCTACGTGAACATCAGCGGCATCGTGCTGGGCGCGCTGCGGGGCGGCTACCTGGGGTACGCGGCTTTCCTGCCGTACAGCGGGACCGGCCACGCCTCGGCGGGCGTCTCCCTGGTGATCGACCACGCGTTCACCACTGTCGGGTTGCACCGCCTGGAGGCGAACATCCAGCCGGGCAACGAGCCGTCCCGGCGGGTGGCCCGCAAGCTCGGTTTCCGGCTGGAGGGTTTCTCCCCGGACTACCTGTTCATCGACGGCGCCTGGCGCGATCACGAACGGTGGGCGATCACCGCGCAACCCGCCGCCTGACTGCCGCCTGCCCCACCCGCCGAGCCACGGCGGCGCGGCCTGGACGTTTGTCGCGGGCTTCGACGGGAAACGGCCCGCAATGACGAAACCTCGTGTGGTGATCGTGGGGGCCGGGTTCGCCGGTTACCACGCGGCGAAGACGTTGAGCCGGATCGCCCGGGACCGGGCCGAGATCGTGGTGCTGAACTCCACCGACTACTTCCTCTATTTGCCGTTGCTGCCCGAGGTGGCCGCCGGGGTGGTCGAGCCCAGACGGATCGCGGTGCCGTTGACCGGGACGCTCAAGAACGTCCGGGTGGTGATCGGCGAGGCGGACCACGTCGACCTTCAGAACCGCTGGGTCGGCTTCACCCAGGCGGAGGGGGACAAGAACCGGCTGGCGTACGACCGGTTGGTGCTCGCCGTGGGCAGTGTCAACAAGTTGCTGCCCATCCCCGGCGTGACCGAGTACGCGCACGGCTTCCGTGGCCTGCCCGAGGCCGTCTACCTGCACGACCACATCGTCCGGCAGATCGAGTTGGCCGAGCAGGCCGAGGACCCGGCCGAGCAGCAGGCGCGGGCCACGTTCGTGGTGGTCGGGGCGGGTTACACCGGCACCGAAGTCGCCGCGCACGGGCAGTTGTTCACCGACGCGTTGCACGCCCAGCGGCCCCGGCTCACCGTCCGCCCGCGCTGGATGCTGCTCGACGTCGCGTCCCGGGTGCTGCCGGAGCTGGACAAGCGGATGTCGGACACCTCGCACCGGGTGCTCAACCGGCGGGGTGTGGACGTCCGGATGGGCACGTCGGTGGCCGAGGCGACCTGCGACGGGGTGAAGCTCACCGACGGCGAGTACGTGCCGACCTGCACCCTCGTGTGGTGTGTGGGGGTGCGACCCGACCCGTTCGTCAACGAGCTGGGGTTGCGCACCGACCGGGGCCGGTTGGTGACCGACGAGTACCTCAACGTGCCCGGCTACCCGGAGGTGTACGCCATCGGTGACGCCGCGGCGGTGCCCGACCTGCTCAACCCGGGGAAGGTGTGCGGGATGACCGCGCAGCACGCGCAGCGGCAGGGCAAGCGCGCGGCGCACAACATCGCCGCGTCGTACGGTTTCGGCCGGCGCAAGCCGTACAAGCATCACGACCTGGGCTGGGTGGTCGACCTGGGCGGCAAGGACGCGGCGGCGAACCCGTTGCACGTCAACCTGGGTGGGCTGCCGGCGAAGGTGGTCACCCGGGCGTACCACCTGATGGCGATGCCGGGAAACCGGACACGGGTGAGCGCGGACTGGGCCCTGGACGCCGCGTTGACCCGGTCGGCGGTGCAACTGGGCCTGGTGCCGGCCAACGCGGTGCCGTTGGAGAGCACCTCACCGGAGGTCGCCAGCCGGGCCCGCTGACCGGGCACCGTCCGGCGGGGCGGGGTCGGGCCGGGGTCGACGCGGCCCGTACTCCCGCAGCAGGGTCTGGACGATGCCGGCGGCGGGGATGGCCAGCAGCGCGCCGAGCAGGCCGGCCAGTTCCGCCGCGAGCAGCACGCTGACCAGCACGGTCAGCGGGTTGAGCCGCACCGCCCGGGACAGGATGAACGGTTGCAGCAGGTGGTTCTCCACCTGCTGGTAGACCACGAAGAAGACCAGCACCACCACCCCGGCGGTGGGGGAGTGCAGGAACCCTGCCCCGGCCGCGATCACCGCGCCGAGCGTCGCGCCGACCAGCGGTATCAGGTCGGCCACCGCCACCAGCAGGGCGATCACGGCCGCGAACGGCACCCCGGTGAGGACCAGCACCAGGTAGGTCAGCAACCCGCAGATCACGCTGATGAGCAGGTTGCCGGTGAGGTAGCCGGTGACGGTCCGCGACACCTCCCGGCCGACCCGGCGCAGTCGTTCGCCCCGACCGTCCCCGGCCGCCGCGAGCAGACCGCGGGTGATCCGCGGGGCCTCCAAGACCATGAGGTACGCCAGCACGATGACCGTGACCAGCCCGGCGACCGTCTCGACCACGCCCCGCAGCACGCCCACAGCGGGTTGGCGCAGCCGGGTTCCGAGGTCGCGCAGTTGGTCGGAGTGTTCGTCGACGTAGCGTCGCGCCCCGCTGCGTTCCAGCAGGCGCCCCAGCGGTCCCTGGCCGGCGCGGGCCTCGTGCAAGAGTCCGGGGGCCCGGTCGGCGAACCGGCCCACCTCGTCGAACAGTGGCACCAGGATGAGCGCGGCCAGGATCGCCAGCAGCACGAACGCGACGAGGAACACCAGCAGCGTGGCCACCGACCGGCGCCGGACGAGGCGGTGTTGCAGCCGGTCGACGAGCGGTTTGAGCGCCACGGCGAAGAACGCGGCGACCACGGCCCAGGTCAGCACCCGGCGGGTCGCGTACACGAACGCCAGCGCGAACGCGCTCGCCAGCACCAGACCGATCACGATCAGGGTCCGGCGGGCGGTCGCCCGATCGTCGGCGTTGCTCATCCGCCGCGCCTTCCCCACGCGGGCCGTCGGAAACCCGGCATTGCGGACGCAGTGCTGATCAGTGGCCGAAGGTGTCGTCAGCGTCGGTGACGGGACGGGCGCCGGCCACGAACGTGTCGAGCGCGGCGGCGTGCAGCAGCCCACCGGGCACCGGGTCGCGCAGGGCCGCCACCGCCAGCCGGCCGACCGGCAGGCCGCCGGGGCGTGACGTAGCCGCCAGCACCAGGTTGCCGTACCGCCGGCCGCGCAGCATCCGCCGGTCACCGACGACGCACACGTCGGCGAAGACCGCCCGCACCGTCGCGACCTGCGCCCGGGTGGCGACCAGCGGCGGCAGGTCCGTCACGTTGAGCAGGTACGTCCCGTCCGGGCGGAGAACACGGGCCACCTCGGCGGCGAACTCGACGGTGCGGACGTGCCGGGGCATCTGGGCGGCCCGGTAGATGTCGGCCACCACCACGTCGTACCGGCCGTCCGGGGTGGCGGCGAGGGCGTCCCGGGCATCGGCGACCTCCACCCGCACCTCGGGCGGCAGCGGCGGCAACTCACGGGCGACCAGCTCGACCACCGCCGGGTCCCGTTCGACGACACGCTGCGGGGAGCCGGGCCGGGTGGCGGCCAGCCAGCGGGGCAGCGTCAACGCGCCGCCGCCCAGGTGCAGCACGTGCAACGGGGCGCCGGCCGGGGCGGCCACCCGCACCGCCGAGGCGATCCGTCGCACGTAGTCGAAGTGCAGGTGTCGGGGGTCCTCGACGTCCACGTACGACTGTTCGACGCCGGCGGACAGCAGTGTCCGCCCGGTCCGCCGGACCGGGTCGACGACCAGTTCCAGCCGGTCGGCTCGGTTCATGACCGGCACGCTAGCCGAGGCGGCGGTCCGGACCGGCGGTGGCCCGGCACGGCCGACGGGCCGGCGCAGCGGGGTGTCCCCCCGCCCGCCGGCCCGCCCGGGTCACGGTGGCCGGTCAGCCGCCGGCCATCCCGGCCCCCACCTCGTCGATCGCGTCATCGATCTGGTGGGCGAGGTCCACGTCGAGCGCGGTCACGCCGCTGGCCTGACTGGTGCGTACGGTCAGCACCGCGGCGGTGTCGCCGGGACGCCCGATGCTCGGGCCGCGGCCGGTGTCCTGCCGCAGCCGGTCGAGGCGGGCCAGCACCCGGTCCAGGTTGTCCGGCGGCAGCGCGACGACCCGGTAGAAGCCCTCACTGTCGCCGGACCAGTAGGGCAGGTCGTCCAACGCCGCGTCGATCTCGTCGGCGTCCAGGGTAGGTGTGGTGGTGGACGCGCCGACCAGACCGCCGCCGGCCTCCGTCGGATTGAGCAGGTCGCGCAACCCGTCGGGTACGTGCAACGACTCGACCAGGTCGCCGTCCTGCTCGGCGAGCGCGGCCATCGTCGCCTCCGCCTGGTATCGGGCCTGCTCCGGGGTGTTGCCGCTGATCCGACCCACCTCGGCCAGGAAGCCGGGCAGATCCTGGTGCCGTTCGATGCCGTCGACGGGCAGCACGTCGTGCAGCGACGCCGGCACCGCCGCGAGCAGCCGCTGCCGCTCGGCGGTCTCCAGGGCGAAGGCGAGGACCAGAACCGTCGCCTCGGTGCCCACCTTGGCGGTCTTGAAGTCGACCCCGGCCCGACGTCGGACCTCGTCGACCAGGTCGTGGTAGCCCATGGTGCTCACGCCGGCCGCGCCGCTCGGCGGGGACGGCTGCGGCCGCGGATTGTCGGCGCTGCCGAGTTGCGGCGGGGCCGGGCCGCCACGCGTACTGTCCGGTTTGTGAGGTCCGGCCGGCGGTGGGCCGGCTCGCTTGCCCGCCTCGAGGCTCGTGAGTTGCTTGGAGGCGCTCAGGCTGGCGCCGATCTCGCTGGGCTGGCGACTCTGTTCGCGAGCCTGCCGGGCCAACGCCCGACGCCTCTGGTTGTCGCCTTCCATCTGCTTGCGCATCGTGGCACCCCTTCCGCTGGGGATCGTGGCTGCGCCAGTCGCCTTCCCGCCGTCGAAGAGAAGGAAACGGGGACTGCCGGCCGGGTCGGCGGGGTCTTCGTCGACGCTTCATCCGGCGGGGGTGAGGGGTGCTCACCCGCACGGCCCGCACGATCACCTCAGGACCAACGTTCTTCCGAGGTACGCGGAAGGAAGGTCGTCATGAAGCAGATCGTCGAGATCGTCCCCGCCCGACCCGGCTGGTACGCGCGCTGGCAGGTCACGCCCGAGGCCACCAGGTGTTACCCGGTGAGCCTGTGGGCGCTGCTGGAGGAGGCCGACGGGACCGGCCGGGAGGTGGTGGGCATGGACTGCATCGGTCAGTGGCCCGGCGCGGACGACAACGAGGCGGGTGGGCAGTTCGTCCGCTATCTGTACCAGACGCCCGATTCGGGAGAGCCCGAGGACGTCGAACCGCCCCCGACCGGCGAGCTGCGTGAGAGCGGCCCCCGACTCCAGCCGATGACGGCACCCTAGACATTCCTCCGGCCCCCGACCCCAGGTCCCAGGGTCGGGGGCCACCCCGGCCTTCCGGGGCGGCCGACGATCAGCCGGTGGCGCGGAGGTCGCCGTGGTCGACGGCCAGCAACTCGGCCAGGCCGGTGCGGTCCAGCATTCGTTGCAACTGCGGGCTGACCCCGGTCAGCTGCATCACCCGAGCGTTGCGCTGCACCACCAGCAGCGCGCTGAGCCCGGAGGAGTCGCAGATGCTGACGCCGCTCAGGTCGATCAGCACCTCGTCACCGTGCAGGTCGGCCGCCGCGGCGGTCAACGCGGGGGCGGTGTCGAAGTCGAGGTCGCCGGTCAGCCGAAGTCGGACGTGCCCGGCGTCGAGCCGGGTTGCCTCGATGGTCAACAGCTGGTCGGACATCCCGCCATTTTCCCAGCCGGGCGGCGAAACGCAAAGCGAGCGCGACCGTTCGCCCCGAATACGCCGAGGTGCCACTATCCGCCGACCGGCGTAGGGTGGCCTGAAGGGTTTCGACAATGCGCCGGTCTCCGGCGCGGGCACGGGCGGACGACAAGGAGTGAGGCTCAGCTGGTGACTGCTTCCGACGTCAGGGACGTAGACCCGGGCGACGGACGGCTTCCCACGCCGAGTACGACACGGTCCCCGGCGTGGTCGGCCGGCCTGCTGCCCCGGTCCGCCGCTGCGCTGCCGCCGCTCGCCGCGGACCGCGACCTCGCCGCCGCCGACTGGTTCGAGGTCGTCGAGCATTTCCGCGAGGGTCTCATCGTCTGCGACGCCGACGGCGTCGTGCGGCACGTCAGCCCGGTGGCGGAACGCCTGTTACCCGAGGTCAGGTCCGGCGAGACGCTCGACGCCGCCGGTGTGCCCGAGATGGCCGAGGGCGACTTCACCCATCGCGGGCGCCGGCTCAGCGCCCGCCAGGTGCCCCTCTCCGGAGCCCGCTGCTGCTGGTACGTCGAGGACGTCACCGACCGCGTCAGCGGCGCCGACGCGTTACTCGCCGAACGGGCGCGTTCGACGTTCCTGGCCGTCGTCGGCGACAAGCTCGGCAATCCGCTGCACCCCGACCGGGCCGCCGCGGCGGTCGTCCGTCTCGCCGTACCGACCCTGGCCGAGGTGGCCGTGCTGGTGCTCGCCCCCCGTGGCGGTCGGGCCCGCTGGTGGCGGGCCTCGCGCACCGACGACGAGGCCCCGACGGTGGACAGCGGGACGCTGGCCGGCGGTGACCTGCCGGCCGCCATCGCCGACGGGCTGACCGGGGTCGAGCCGCACGCGGTGGACTGGCTGGTCGAGCAGGCGGTCGACGCCGGTTGGCTGCCCGCCCTCGCCGGCACCGAGAGCGCCGCCCGGGTCGTTCCGTTGCCCGGCCGGGACGCTCCGGTCGGTGTGCTGCTGGTGGCCCGCCGTGCGACCCGCTGGTACGACGAGGCCGACGTGGACCTGATCCGCGCGTTCGCGGCCCGCGCCGGCGCGGCGTTGACCACCGCGCTGCTCTACCGCGACCAGGCGGAGGTCGCCGACACCCTCCAGGCCAGTCTGCTGCCGGTCGAGCCAGCCGAGGCCGCGGGCGTGCAGTGGGGCACCGCGTACCGGCCCGCGCAGGCGGGGCTGCGCATCGGCGGCGACTTCTACGGCTCGCACCGGCTCGCCGACGGCGGCTCGGTGTTCTTCCTCGGCGACGTGTCCGGCAAGGGCGTCGAGGCGGCCGTCTTCACCGGCCAGTTGCGGCAGTGCCTTCAGGCGTTGCACCGGCTGGAGTCGCACCCCGGGCGGTTGCTGCGGCTGCTCAACGACGCGTTGTTGGAGACCACCCAGGCGCACGGCCAGGGCCGCTTCGCCACGATCGTGCTCGGCGTGGCCCGCCCGCAACGCGACGGAGGTCTCACCCTCACCATGGCCGGCGGCGGGCACCTGCCGCCGCTGGTGCTGCGGACCTCCGGCGAGGTGGAGTCGGTGCCGCTGCGCGGCATGCTGATCGGGGTGGTGCCCGACCCGCGCGTCGGTGAGGTGACCGTACGACTGGCGCCGGGGGAGACCTGCCTGCTCTACAGCGACGGCGTGACCGAGGCCCGTGGCGGCCGACGCGGCGACGAGCAGTTCGGCACGGAACGGCTCGTCGCCGCCGTGACCGGCTGTCAACGGATGCCCGCGCCGGCCCTCGCCGAGCGGGTGGAGCAGGTCACCTGCGACTGGTTGGGGCACGGCGACCACGACGACATCGCGGTGCTGGCGCTGCGGGCGACCGCCCTGGGCGGGCGTGGGTCGCGGCACCTGCACTCGGTGCCCGAGCTGATCGACATCGCCCAGCAGGGGGAGACCGACGCGTGACCGCCGCCACGACGGCCGCCGACCCGGCCGGTGCCTTCGCCGGCTACCTGGACTGCCTCGCCGACGCCGACGAGTACGGCGCGATCGACCTGGCGATCGGCCTGCTCGACGCCGGCGTACCGGCCGAGCGGGTGCTGCTGGACCTGGTCGCGCCCGCCCAGGCCGAGGTGGGTGAGCGGTGGGCGCGCAACGAGTGGAGCGTCGCGCAGGAGCACGCCGCCACGCACATCAGCGAGCAGGTGGTGGCGGCGGTGGTCGCGCACGTCAACCCCCGCCCGACCGGCGGACGGGTGGTGGTGGCCTGCATGGACGGCGAGTGGCACGCGCTGCCGCCCCGGCTGGTGGCCGAGGTGCTGCGGTTGCGCGGTTGGCAGGTGACCTTCCTGGGTGCCAGCGTGCCGGCGGCACACCTCGTGTCGTACCTGCACCGCTACGACGCGCACGCTGTCGCGTTGGCGTGCGCGCTGCCGATGCGACTGCCGTACGCCCACCGGATGATCGAGGCCTGCCGCCGCTCAGACGTACCCGTGGTGGTCGGTGGGCGTGGGTTCGGCACGGACGGCCGGTGGGCGCGTCGCCTCGGCGTGGCCTGGGCGCCGGACGCCCCCGCGGCGGCCGACCTCATCTCCGACGAGGGGGCGCTGCGCGCGGTGCCCCCGGCGCGGTTGGCGCACCTGGCCGACGACGAGTACGCGAGCCTGGTGCGGCGTCGGGGTGAGCTGATCGACGGCGCGTTGGCCGACCTGCTGGAGCGGGTGCCGGCGGCGCGCTCCTACAGCGCCACCCAGCTCGACTCGACAGTGAGCGACCTGGGTCACATCGTGGACTTCCTGGCCGCGGCGGTCTACGTCGACGACTCCTCGTTGTTCACCGAGTTCGTCCAGTGGCTGGTGGAGATCCTGGTCAGTCGTGGGGTGCCCGTGGAGGCGGTGGCCCTGCCCTTCGACCACTTCGGTGTCGCGTTGCGTGACTTCCCCCGAGCGGCGCGTGTGCTGGCCCTCGGGCGCGCCGCGCTGCCCGTCGCCAACCGCTGACGAGGCCCTCGACGGCCGCTCCGGGTCGATCACCACGCCCTCCGGCGGACGAGTCAGCTCTGCGTATACTTGCCGCACTGCAAACGTCCCACCATGGGTGGAGCAAGGGGGAGCACGGTGACGTTCAGTGTCAGCCGCGTCGAGCGCGACGGCGGGGGCGCCGCCCGTTTGCGGCTCACCGGCGAGCTGGACCTGAGCACGGCCCCCCAGTTGACCACAGCGATCGAGGAGCTCGCCGCCGCCGGCGAGACGCGGCTGCTGCTCGACCTCACCGACCTCACGTTCTGCGACTCCACCGGCATGGCGGTCTTCGTCCGGGGCGACAACCAGGCCGCCGCCGACGGAGGGTGGCTCCGGCTCACCGGCGCCAACGGGCGGGTCGAGCGGGTGCTGCGGGTGACCGGGCTCGCCGACGTGTTGCGCCACGACCCGGAGTCGCTCGACCCGGCGTCGCAGGCCGCCTCGTGATGGGCTAGATTTCCCCGCCAACGCGGTGACCGTCAGGTCCCGTCCCGCCGACCCGAAGCAGGTAGTGATGGGCGCAGACAGCCCGCAGCCGGTACGCATCCTCGTGGTCGACGACGACCCGGGTGACGTGCTCATGATCGAGGAGGCGTTGGCGGATTCCGACGTCGACAAGGTCATCGACGTGGTCAGCGACGGCGAGGAGGCGATGGAGTTCCTCCGCGCCGAGGGCCGGCACCAGGAGGCCCGCCGGCCGGACGTGATCCTGCTCGACCTCAACATGCCGCGGATGGACGGTCGGCAGGTGCTCGGCGCGGTCAAGCAGGACGAGGACCTGCGGACCATCCCGATCGTCGTGCTGACCACCTCCAACGCCGACACCGACATCGTGGGCAGTTACACGTTGCAGGCCAACGCGTACGTCACCAAGCCGATCGACCTGGACGACTTCAACGACGTGGTGCGCCGCATCGACGAGTTCTTCGGCCGGGTGGTCGTGCTGCCCAAGCGCGTCTGACGCGCGACTCCCGCGCACGCATGCTGAACATTTTTCCCGAACCCCCTCGGCCGTCGTGGTCTGGGCCGAGGATCCAGGTGGGGAAGTAACAGCAGCTGCCTGGGGGGCGACAGTATGAGGTTCTCCGTCGTTGAGACCGGTTACGACCAGCGGCAGGTGGATTCCTGCCTGGACGAGCTGGGCATCCGGTTGGCCCGGCTCGCCGCGCGGGCCCAGGGCGCGGCCGGGGCGGGCCGTGAGTGGGACGAGATCCGCGAGGAGGCCGCCTGGCTCGGCGGGCTGCTCCGACGGCTCGACCTGGGCGACACCACCGGCCGGCGGCACGCCGGTGACGCGACGCGGCGCGAGGCCGCCGACCTCCTGGCCCGCGCCCGCGTCGAGCTGGACGAGGCCCGCGAGGAGGCCCGGCAGGTACGGGAGCAGGCGTACGCGGAGGCGGTGCAGGCCCGCCGCGACTTCGAGGCGGCGCTGTACCTCCGCCGGCGGCGTGAGGCCCGGGTCGACGAGATCCTGGGCCAGCTCACCGTCGACCAGGTGCCCGCCGACACGCCGACCGCGGCTGCGGGCGTACCCGGGAGTCGGGTGGGAGTCGGCGGGCTGGACACGAGCGCGGAACCGCCCTCCGGTCGCCGCTGACCCGGGCCGGCCGCGACGTGGGTGGCCGGCTCAGGCGGTGAGCGCCGACGCGACGATCGTCGCCCGCTCCTCGTGCTGGGCGTACGCGTCGGGGTAGGCGGAGATCTGCACCGACTGGGCGGCGTACGTGACGCTCATGTCCTGCCAGCCGGGGACCTCGTTGAGGGCCGTGTAGAAGGCCCGCGCGGCGTACGAGGGGCGCATCAACTCGGCCACCGTGCCCCAGCCGCTGCTCGGGCGCTGCTGGAACAGCCCGACCGAGTCGTGGTCGGACCCGCTGCCCTGGTTGGGGTAGGTGGCCGACTCCGGCAGGACGTCGCTGGCCAGGTTGTAGAGGTTGCTCTCCTGCATGGCGGTGGACAGTGCCACCACCAGGGCGCGGCGGGGCATCTTCATGTCCAGGCCGACGTCAACGATGATCTTCGCGTTGTCCATCTGCGCCTGGTCGAGGCCGGCGACCGGTCGGGGCCGGCGCGGCTTGACCGGCTTCTTGGGCGCCTTGCGCGCGACGGTGGGGCTGGGCGTGGGCTTCGCCGTCGGGCTGGGCAGGATCCGCGCGGGGGCGAGGTCGCGGTCCAGCGATCGGGAGGCGCGCTCGTCGGCGATCGCCGCACGGTCGGCCACCGCCTCGGCGAGTGGCTCCACGGCGCGGGAGGTGTCGTCGCTGCTGCCTCGGGCGGTGGCTACCGCGACGAGGCTGAGACAGCAGGTCACACCGGTGGCCAGCGCCACCCGGACCGGGGTCGAGCCCAGCAGGCTGCGACGGGGCGGCTCGGAGGCGCGGTGACGGCCGATCGTCCGTTCGGTTGATACGGCGTCGTCCGACGGGGTAGTCGGGCGCGCGTCGGTCAGCTTCTGGTCGGAGGGGTCGTCGGGATGCACCTGACGAGGCTAAAGACCCAATTGCTCGATATCGTCCGCCGGTACGGTGGCATGCGCCACACTTTGCCCCGATCGGGGGGACGTGATGGCGCAAAACGTCAGCGGAGCGGAGCAACCCCGCACACCAGGCGAGACGGTCATTTCCGATTCGGGGCGTGATTGCGGTCGCCGCGCCCGCCGCTTGAGCCGCCAATCTCGTCCTGTGTGACGGTCCGTCGAACGGTCAGGCGCGGTTCCCCCGAACGGCCGATCGGCCGGCCCGCCGGGCCGTGTCTCCTGATCGCGCCCTGCGCCCTCCGGGCCGGGCCGGGCGTTCCGGCGGCCCGAATCCGCTTGATCCACTCCGGTTCCCCGAAGTGGGGGTGTCCGAGCCGCCCGGATACCCCGACTTCGCCGATGTGGAGTGGATCATGACGTGCGCACGGCGGGCCGCGGCGAGTGTGGGGCGGCGGGGCGTGTGTGGGGTGCGCGGCGCGTGTGGGGCGCGCGACCAGTGCGGGGCGCGCGGCGATCAGTGCGGGGCGCGGCGAGGTGGAGCCGGCGGGCCGTCGGGTCAGTGTCGGCCGTTCTCGGCGGGCGTGACGGTCAGCCGGTGACGGCTGGCGTCGCTGCTGGAGAACGGCCACAGCCGGTCGGCGTACTCGACCAGGTCGGCCAGTTGCTCCCGAGTCAGGCCCGCCGAGCTGATCTGCGCGTGTACGTCGGCCCGGTACCGGCCGTCGTCGTCGCGCCCCAGCTTCGCCTCCGCCCGCACCTGGACGGTGTGCGCCTCGTCGGTGATCTCACCGGCCGCCTCCACCGCCGCGTGGTGCAGGCAGGAGGCGAAGGCGGCGGCCAGCAGCTGCTCTGGTCTCAGGCCCGTGCAGTGCGCCGCCAGCGGCGAGGCCAGCGCGGTGGAGAGCCCGCCGTCGTCGGTACGTACGTGACCGCCCTCGGCGGTCGCTGCGGCCTCACGCAGCCAGGAACTCTGATCCGGCATCGCGTTTCTCCCGTCGCTCACCGCCGGGCTACCCGGCCGCAGCGCCACGAAACGCCGAACCGACGGTCTCAGCGCTGCTCGTCGAAGACCGCCACCGCCTCGGTGACCTCCGTCGCGGCCCGTTCGGTCCACGCTGAGGGTGGGGCAGACCGCCGGGCGGTGGGGATCGTCATCGGCACGTACACCCGGGCGTCCACTGCCTCGGCCAGCAGCAGTGCCGCCATCATGCTGGTCGGGCGCCGCTCGGGCTCGTCGGCGAGGCAGGAGTGGCACAGGTCGGCCACCTCGGGCGGCAGCCCGTCGATCGCGGGTAGCCGCTCCGGCGGCTGTCGGCGGCGTACGCCGAGCAGGTCGCCAGCGGTGACCGCGTGGTACGGCAGGCGGGCGGTGAGGCTGTAGTAGAGCAGCACACCGAGGGCGTACATGTCGGCGGCCGGGGTGGCGGGCTCCCCGTCCAGCTGCTCGGGGGCGAGGTACGCCGGGGTGCCGACCACGATCCCGTCGGGTAGCGGGTCCGGGGTGCCGGCGGGGACGGCGATGCCGAAGTCGAGGACCTTCACTCCGGCCGGGGTGAGCATGACGTTCGCCGGTTTGACGTCGCGGTGGACGATGCCTTCCGCGTGTGCGGCGGCCAGTGCGGCGGCGACCTCCGCGCAGACCCGCACCGAGATCCGCCAGTCCAGCGGCCCGGCCCGCAGGTGCGCGGCGAGCGTCTCACCCTCGGCCAGTTCCATCACGATGTACGGCACCGGGCGACCGGGCAGTGTGGAGGACGTGCCGAAGTCGTGCACGCTCGCCACGTTCGGGTGCACGAGGCGGGCGGCGGACCGGGCCTCCGTGCGGATCCGTTCCACCGGGCTGTCCTGCTCGTGTGGACCGGGCAGGATGAGCTTCACCGCGACCGGCCGGTCCAGCACCTGGTCGTGTGCCCGCCACACCTCGGACATGCCGCCCATGCCGATGCGCTGCTCGAGCTGGTACCGCCCGTCCAGCGTGCGCATCGGCCACTCCTCGTTCACGCCCCGCCGACTTACGGGTGCTCACGTCGCGGTACCCGAGCGCCGACCTGGGCAAACCGGCGCGGGTCGCGCTGGGCAAACCGGCGCGGTGGCGCTGGCCAAACCGGCGCAGGCCGGCCTGCGCACGTCGCTGCGGCGCGGCGGCCGGTGCGGTAGCTTGCGAGCCAGAGCCGGTGTCACCCACTGTGCCGGCACGGTCACCTTGAGAGGCGCCGCGATGAGCGAGGTCACCGTACGCTTCGTCGGCGGGCCCGCGGACGGACTGGTCCGGCTGCTGCCGGCCGGGTCGGACGGCGCCCCACCGCAGCGTTGGATCATGCGGCATCCGGACGGCACCGGCCCGGTGCAGCCCGGCCCCGACCACCTGTACGAACGCGACCGCCCGGACGGCACCGGCGGTTGGAGCATGCGCTTCGTGCGCACCGACGCGTACGGGGTGTCCGAGTGACCACGAGGCGGGGCTGACCGGTGGCGACGCCGGAGTCCCGTCGGCCCGGCCGCACAGCCGGCACACAGGCTCCGCAGGGGCGTGGCACAGGCGTTGCGGCCACGATGGGCGGCATGGTCATGAACGGGCAGGCCGCACCGAGCCGGATCGAGCTGCGCCGCCCCGACGGCGAACCCGTCCGGGTGCTGGTGGTCGACGACGAACCCACGCTCACCGACCTGCTGTCGATGGCGCTGCGCTACGAGGGCTGGCAGGTCCGCAGCGCCGGCAACGGGATGGCGGCGTTGAGTGCCGCCCGGCAGTTCCAGCCGGACGCTGTGGTGCTCGACGTGATGTTGCCCGACCTGGACGGCTTCCAGGTGCTGCGTCGACTGCGCGAGTACGCGCCGACCGTGCCGGTGCTCTTCCTGACCGCCCGCGACGCCGTCGAGGAACGCATCGCCGGGTTGACAGTGGGCGGGGACGACTACGTCACCAAACCGTTCAGCCTGGAGGAGGTGATCGCCCGGCTGCGCGCGCTGCTGCGCCGCTCCGGGTTCGCGGTCGCCGCCCGGGAGGACGCCGTGCTGACCGTCGGCGACCTCAGCCTCGACGAGGACAGCCACGAGGTCCGCCGAGCGGGCCAGTTGGTCACGCTCACCGCCACCGAGTTCGAGCTGCTGCGCTACCTGATGCGCAATCCGCGTCGGGTGCTCAGCAAGGCGCAGATCCTCGACCGGGTGTGGAACTACGACTTCGGCGGCCAGGCCAACGTGGTGGAGCTGTACATCTCGTACCTGCGAAAGAAGATCGACGCCGGCCGCGAACCGATGATCCACACGCTGCGCGGTGCGGGCTATGTCCTCAAACCCGCGGAGTGACCGCCGACCGTTGCGTGCCGCCCGACGGTGGCTGGCCGGCCGCTCCCTGCGTACCCGACTGGTGTTCGCCCTGCTCGCGCTGCTGGCGGTGGTCGGCGTCGCGATCGGCGGCCTCACCACGGTCGCGCTGCGGCACTTCCTGATCGACCGTCTCGACGCCCAGTTGGCGCCGTCGGCGGGAATGCGCGGTGACCGTCCGGGGCGGCCCGCGTTCCCGGGCAGCGGACCCGGCGTGCCACCCGGGTCGCCGTCGGGCACGGTGGTCGCTGTGATCACCGACGGGCGGGTGACGAGCGCCCGGACCCTGACCGACAGTCCGTCCAGCGGCGAGCCGTTCCCCGACGAACAGGCCGTCCCGGTCGGGGATGTCGCCGCGCTGGCGGGCCTGCCGGTGGACGCCGAACCACGCACCGTCGACCTCGGGCCGCGCGGCGACTACCGGGCCGTGGCCCGGCAGTACTGGGACGGCCGGGTACGCGTCGTCGCGATACCGCTGTCCGGGGTGCAGGAGACCGTCTGGTGGATGGTGGCCGCGCAGGCCGCGGTGGCCGCCGTCGGGCTGCTGGTCGCCGGTGCGGCCGGCGCACTGATCGTCCGGGCCACGCTGCGCCCGCTCCACCGGGTGGCCGCCACCGCCACCCGGGTCACCGAGCTGCCGCTGGACCGTGGCGAGGTGGCGCTCGCCGTCCGGGTCCCGGAGGCGGACACCGACGCCCGCACCGAGGTCGGACAGGTCGGCGCGGCGTTGAACCGGATGCTGGGCCACGTCGCCGACGCGCTCTCCGCCCGGCAGGCCAGCGAGACCCGGGTACGCCAGTTCGTCGCCGACGCCAGCCACGAGTTGCGGACTCCCCTCGCCGCGATCCGCGGCTACGCCGAGGTGGCCCGGCGCGGTCGGGACGAGGTTCCCCCCGACGTGGCGCACGCGTTGCGTCGGGTCGAGTCGGAGAGTACCCGGATGACCAGGCTCGTCGACGACCTGTTGCTGCTGGCCCGGCTCGACGCCGGTCGGCCGCTCGCGGCGGACCCGGTGGACCTGACCGCGCTGGTGGTGGACGCGGTCAGCGACGCGCACGTCGCCGGCCCTGACCACCGCTGGCAGCTCAGCCTGCCCGAGGTGGCGATCCGGGTGCCCGGTGACTCTGCCCGGCTGCACCAGGTGGTCGCGAACCTGCTGGCCAACGCCCGGGTGCACACTCCACCCGGCAGCACGGTCACCACCACCCTGGCCGTCGCGGACGACAACGCCGTGCTCACCGTCGCCGACGACGGGCCCGGGGTGCCGGCGGAGCTGCAACCGGAGATGTTCGAACGATTCGCGCGCGGCGACAGCTCCCGCTCCCGGGAGCACGGCAGCACCGGCCTCGGCCTGGCGATCGTGGCGGCCGTGGTGGAGGCCCACCGGGGAACGGTGGGTGTCGACAGCCGCCCGGGTCGGACGGTGATCACGGTGCGGCTGCCGAACCCCACAGCTGACACATAGTCGGCGCACGGCGTCCCGCCAGCCCCGCCGCCGAGGCTGACCGCATGGACAGAACCGAGACCCTGCCGACGACACCCGCCGAGCCGGAGCCGTCGACGACCACGCGCCCCGACGAGCACCCGCCGCCGCGTCGCTCGCCGGCCTGGGCCCGGCCCGCGCTGGCTGGCCTGCTGCTCGCCACCGCTGTGCTCTACCTGTGGGGTCTGGGCGCGTCCGGCTGGGCGAACTCCTTCTACGCCGCCGCCGTGCAGGCCGGCTCGGTCAGCGGGAAGGCGTTCCTCTACGGCTCGTCGGACGCCGCCAACTCCATCACCGTCGACAAGACCCCCGCGTCCCTGTGGCTGATGGCCCTGTCCGTACGAATCTTCGGGTTGAACAGCTGGGCGATGCTCGTCCCGCAGGCGCTCTGCGGCGTCGCCTCGGTCGGCGTGCTCTACGCCACGGTGAAGCGCTGGTACGGGCCGGCCGCCGGTCTGATCGCCGGCGCGGTCCTCGCGGCCACCCCGGTGGCGACGCTCATGTTCCGGTTCAACAACCCCGACGCGTTGCTGGTCCTGCTGCTGGTCGCCGGGGCGTACGCCACCGTCCGGGCGGTGGAGTCGGCGAGCACCAGGTGGATCGTGCTGGTCGGTGTGCTGGTCGGCTTCGGCTTCCTCACCAAGATGCTCCAGGCGTTCCTGGTGGTGCCGGTCTTCGCCGGTGTCTACCTGCTGGCCGCGCCGACCGGGCTGTGGCGACGGGTCCGGCAGTTGCTGCTGGCCGGTCTGGCGGTGCTGGTCTCCGCCGGCTGGTGGGTGGCGCTCGTCGAGCTGGTCCCGGCCGGCGCCCGCCCGTACATCGGAGGGTCGCAGGGGAACAGCATCCTGGAACTCACTCTCGGCTACAACGGCCTCGGCCGGATCACCGGCGACGAGGTGGGAAGCGTCGGCGGCGGAGGCGGGCGCCCGGGAGGCGGCGGTCCGTTCTCGGGCCAGACCGGCGTCCTGCGCATGTTCGGTGGCGAGGTCGGTGGTCAGGTCTCCTGGCTGCTGCCGGCCGCCGTGATCCTGCTGGTCGCCGGGCTGCTGGTGGCCGGCCGGGCGGCCCGTACCGACCGGACCCGGGCCGGGCTGCTGCTCTGGGGCGGCTGGCTGCTGGTCACCGGTCTGATCTTCAGCTTCATGTCCGGGATCTTCCACGCCTACTACACGGTGGCGCTCGCCCCGGCGATCGGTGCGTTGGTCGGCATCGGTGGCACGCTGCTCTGGCAGGAGCGGCGACCGGCCGTGGCTCCGGCTGTCGCCGGGAACCCGGCGGCTGATCCGGTGCCGGCGTCCACCGACGGTGTCGCAGGTTCGCGACGGCAGCGGTGGCGTCCATGGGCGGCCACGGCGACGCTCGCCGGCACTCTCGCAGTCACCGTCTGGTGGGCGTGGGCGCTGCTCGGGCGCAGCCCCGACTGGTACCCGTGGCTGCGGGGCGTCGTGCTCGTCGCCGGTCTGGTCGGCGCGGCGCTGCTCCTGCTGGTGACCCGGCTTCCCCGCCGGTCGGTGCCGGTGGTGCTGGGTCTGGGCATCGCGGCGGCCCTCGCGGGCCCGGCGGCGTACGCGGTGCAGACCGCGTCGACGCCGCACACCGGTTCGATCCCCAGCGCCGGCCCGTTCGTGGCCGGCGGTTTCGGGCGCGGCGGTTTCCCGGGCGGGCGACCGCCGGGCGGGATGGAGCTTCCGGCCAACGGCCAGTTCCCGGGCGGCGGTCAGTTCCCGGGCAGGGGGCAGTTCCCGGGCGGAGGCCGTGACGGCGGTCAGACGCCCACCGCACCCGGTGGTGGTCGACAGACGGCCGGTGGGCAGGGACGTCCCGGCGGTGGGGGGATGGGCGGTCTGCTCGACGCCCGCGAGCCCAGCGCCGCGCTGCGCGAGTTGCTGAAGCGCGACAGCGCCGACTACACCTGGGTGGCCGCCACCATCGGCTCCAACAACGCCTCCGGCTACCAGCTCGCCACCGGAGATCCGGTGATGCCGGTCGGCGGGTTCAACGGCAGCGATCCGTCGCCGACGCTCGCCCAGTTCCAGGGCTACGTCGCCGATAGAAAGATCCACTACTTCGTCGATGGTGGCGGCTTCCGGGCCAACGGTGGCAGTTCCGCCTCCCAGGAGATCGCCGCCTGGGTCGCGGAGACCTTCACGGCGCAGACCGTCGACGGCGTCACCGTCTACGACCTGAGCACCGGCACGGAGGCGTCGTGACCGCGCTCAACGCACAGCGGGCCGCCGTCCAGACCCGACCCGCCGCCGCCGGCGCGGTGCTGGACGTGGTGATCCCGGTCTACAACGAGGAGACCGACCTCGGCCCGTGCGTACGACGGCTGCACGCCCACCTGACCGAGCACTTCCCGTACCCGTTCCGGATCACCATCGCGGACAACGCCAGCGTCGACGACACCCCGGCGCTGGCTGACCGCCTCGCCACCGAACTGCCCGGCGTCGACGTGCTGCACCTGGAGGCCAAGGGGCGGGGAAGGGCCCTGTCGGCGGCCTGGTCCGCCTCGTCCGCGCCGGTGCTGGCGTACATGGACGTGGACCTCTCCACCGATCTGGCGGCGCTGCTGCCGCTCGTCGCGCCGCTCATCTCCGGCCACTCCGACCTGGCGATCGGCACCCGCCTGGCGCGTACCTCCCGGGTGGTACGCGGTGCCAAGCGGGAGGTCATCTCCCGGGCCTACAACCTGTTGCTGCGGGGCGCGTTGGCGGCGCGGTTCTCCGACGCGCAGTGCGGGTTCAAGGCGATCCGCGCCGACGTGGCCGGTGAGCTGCTCCCGTTGGTGCGCGACACCGGCTGGTTCTTCGACACCGAGTTGCTGGTCCTCGCCCAGCGGGCCGGTCTGCGCATCCACGAGGTGCCGGTGGACTGGGTGGACGACCCGGACAGCCGCGTGGACATCGTCGCCACGGCCCTAGCCGACCTGCGGGGGGTGGGCCGACTGGGTCGGGCGTTGCTGACCGGCGCGCTGCCGTTGACCGCCCTGCGCGCCCAGTGGGGCCGCGGGCCGCTGACCGTGCCGTCCGGCCGGGAGTCGCTGACCGTGTCACCCGACCGTGCGTCGCTGGCCGTGTCACCCGACCGTGCGTCGCTGACCGGCCCGGCGACTCAGGTGCCCGTCGGGTTGCCCCGGCAGTTGGTCCGGTTCGCGGCGGTCGGGGTGGCCAGCACCCTCGCGTACCTGGTGCTGTTCGTGGCCACCCGGGGAGCCCTCGGCGCGCAACAGGCCAACCTGCTGGCGCTGCTGGTGACCGCCGTGGGGAACACGGCCGCGAACCGCCGGCTGACATTCGGCATCACGGGGCGTCGGCACGTGGGGCGGCATCACGTGCAGGGTCTGCTGGCTTTCGCGCTCGGTCTGGCGCTGACCAGTGGCTCGTTGGCCGTCCTGCACGCGGTCCACGCCGTGCCGGCCCGGCCGGTGGAGCTGGCCGTGCTGGTGGTCGCGAACCTGGCCGCGACCGTGCTGCGCTTCGTGCTGCTGCGCCTCGGCATGCACCATCGGCGCGGCTGAGGCGGCGGTCAGTCGGCAGCGGCCTCACGGACCAACCGGCGTGCCTCGTCGCGGGGCACGCCGGTGGCCCGCAACAGGTCGTTGGCGGCGGTGCGGAGCTGGGACACCACGATCGTCCCGGAGAAGCCCAGGCCCTGCCGGCACGCACCACCCGCCTCCCGGACCGCCCGCAGCACCCGCGCGCGGGCCTGCACGGGCTCCTGGGCGGCGAGGAACTCCCGGTTCAGCAGCCGGACCGCCTCGCCCAGGTGCTCCACCGCCGCCGGCAGGCCGGCCGGCACCGGCTCCTCGTCGCGCAACGTGGTGCCGATCCGGCGGACCAGCCCACGGCTGTTGCGGAAGGCCCGCTGCATGTGGGTCACCCCGCCGCGGTACGCGGCGATCGCCCGTCGTCGACGCCACCGCACCGGTGAGAACCGGACCACCTCGTCGGCGGCGTTCGCCACCTCGGTGAGCCGTTTGAGGGCCGGGTCGGCGGCGCGCATCCGCTCCAGCGTCGCCTGCGCGCGCCCGCTGTCCGCCTCCGCGAGGGCCTGCGCCGACGCGGTCATCTCCCGGGCGAACAGGTCCAGGGCGGGTTCGGCGGCCCGGCGTACCGTCCGCAGCGGGTTGATCGGCAGGAGCACGAGCATCACCAGCAGGCCGGCCGCCCCGCCCACCAGTGCGTTGATCGTGCGCGGCCACTCCAGGTCGGGCGCGGTCGGGGTGAGGGTGGCGATCAGCACCGCCGTACCGCCAGCCTGGGTCATCAGCGCCCCGGTGCCGCGTACCAGCACCGCGATCGCGATCGCCAGGAAGACGATCACGCCGGTCTGCCACGGCCCGGTGCCGAAGAGGCCGATCAGCAGGTCGCCCGCGCCGATGCCGAGCACCACCCCGGCGACCAGCTCCAGCGCGCGGTGGGCGCGTCGCCCGAGGGACGCCGCGATGACGGCGACGGCGGCGGCCGGCGCGAAGGTCGGTTCCGGGTTTCCGAGGACCTCGCTGGCCACCACCCAGGCCAGGGCGGCGGCCAGCCCGGCCTGCAACGCCACGATGAGGTACGTCTGCAACCGCCGGTAGCCGCCCCGGCCGGCGTCGACGAGCCGGGCACGCAGCCCTTCAGGCGACCTGGCCGTCGTCGTCATGGTCGCGGTTACCCGACGCGACCGGGCGCGAACCTGTCAGGCCGGGTACGCCATGGTCGCGGCCAGCGCCACCACCCCCGGCAGGCGGGTGTCCTGGCGCAGGAACTGCACCACCACGGGCACCGGGGACCGCAGCAGGGCGCCGTACGGTCGGTCCAGCCGTACCGCCTCCGGGTCGATCAGGTCGTTGAGCCGGACGTGGCGTACCCGGCGGGCGTCCACGGGCAGGGCGTACGGGCCGACGGGTTCGGCGTCCTCGTAGTAGATGTGCAGCTCGACGTCGGCGCGCCGGTCGGTGGTGTTCAGGACGCAGAGTTGGTCGAAGCCGGTGAACTCCGGCTCCGGGCCGTTGCTGGGGAACGGGATGTGCCCGCCCGGCACGACCCAGAGGCAGGCGCCGACGTCGGGCATCAGGTCTCCTCCAGCAGTCGGGCGAGGTCCGGGCTGAGGAACACACCGTCCGGGTCGAGCCGGCGGCGGGCCGCCTGGAAGTCGTCCCAGCGGGGATAGAGGGGCCGCAGGTCGCCGGCGGTCAGCCAGTGCTTCTTGCCCCAGTGCGGTCGGCCCCCGTACTGGCGGAACACCGTCTCCATGTCCCGGAAGTAGTCCTCGTAGGGCAGCGAGGTGTTCTGCAGGCAGGCGATAGTGGTGGTGGGCCGCCCGTACGCGTTGCTCAGCCAGATGTCGTCGGCGGCGATGCTGCGCACCAGCACCCGCCAGCCGGCGACCTTGCGGTGCCGTCGCATGATCCGGGCTCGGACCTCGGCGAAGCAGGCGGGGAACGCCTCCGACGGCAGCATGTACTCGATCTCCTCGAACCGTAGCTCCCGTTCCTGGGGGATGGTGCGGTGGATCGGCCCGGACCGGATCTCGTGGGGCGCTCCCCACGGGCCGGAGTCCGGCACCCGCGGCGCGGCCCACACCCGCGCGTCGGGCCCACCATCGACACGGTTCAGGGTGCGGATCTGGGTCTGGTCGCTGCGCGGGTACCAGTAGAAGTCCATGTTGCGGTTGGTGTGCTGCAACTCGGCCAGGTGGTCGAGGGTCCACTCGACGTGCGCGCACCACGCGCGACGGCGCAGCTCGTAGCGGGGCTGCACGTCCAGGGTGACCTGGGTGACCACGCCCAGTGCACCGAGCGACAGGCGGGCGGCCGGAAAGAGGTCGGCGTTGTCGTCGGCCGAGATGTCCAGCACGTCGCCGGTGCCGGTGACGAGGCGGACGCCGGTCACCTGGGTGCACAGGTTGCCGAAGCCGAGGCCGGTGCCGTGCGTGCCGGTGGCCGTCGCCCCGGCGATCGACTGGTAGTCGACGTCGCCGAGGTTGTCCATGGCCAGCCCGGCGTCGTACAACCCCTCGCCGAGGGTCTTGAGCTTGGTGCCCGCCCACACCCGGGCCCGGTCGTGGTCCTCGTCGATGACACCGGCGAGCCGGTCCACGCTGAGCAGGATGTCGTCGGTACGCGCCAACGGGCTGGACGAGTGACCGGACCCGACCGGGCGGATCGTCCGGCCGGCCTCCCGCGCGCGGACGACCAGGTCCCGTACCGCGTCCTCGTCGGCCGGCTCGGCGTGCTTCCTCGGGGTGAACGAGAGGCTGCCGGACCAGTTGACGAACCGTCGCATGCGGGGGACTACCCGGCGGCGCGACCGGTAGTCGCCGACTGCTGTTTCCGGCGTCCTGCCCCGGGTAAGCGCGCCGCGTGCCGGTTCCCGGCTCGATCACCCCGCCGATCGACTCGTACGCGTTCCTCTCCGACACCCACACCGGGGCGCTCGTCGGCGCGGACGGCACCGTCGACTGGTTCTGCGTGCCGCACTTCGAGGGTGACGCGGTCTTCGCACGCCTGCTGGACCGGCGCGTGGGTGGCGCGTTCACGCTCGCGGTCGAGGGCAGTGCCGAGCGGGCCCGCCGCTACCTGCCGGGCACGCTGGTGCTGGAGACCGTGCACCGCGCGGCCGGGGGGGAGCGCTGTCGGTCAGGACTTCCTGGCGGTCCGCGCGGGTGACGCCGCCCAGCCGTTCCGCGCGGGGATGCTGCTGGTGCGCCGCCTCACCGTGCTCCGGGGTTTGGTGCGGGTACGCGCCGAGGTGACACCCCGGCCCGGCTACGGCACTCACGCTGTCGGGTGGCACCGCGACGGTGACCGGTGGGTGGCGGCCGACGCCGGGCTGGGGCTCCGCTCGACGCTGCCGTTCCGCGTGGACGGCGCGATGTTGCGGGCCGAGGCGGTGCTGCACGAGGGGCAGACGGTCGACGTGCTGCTCGACTACGGCGCAGGCCCGGTCGAGGCGGTCGACTCCGCCGACCTGTTGGCGCAGAGCTGCCGGACCTGGCGCGAGTGGTCCGACCGCGCGGACTACACCGGCCACGGCAGCGCGCAGGTGCGGCACAGCGCCACCGTGCTGCGGGGCCTGTCCTTCGACGAGACCGGTGCGTTGCTCGCCGCGCCCACCGCCTCGCTGCCCGAGGAGATCGGCGGGGTCCGCAACTGGGACTACCGCTTCACCTGGCACCGCGACGCCGCTCTGCTGCTGCTCGCCCTGTTCCGGCTGGGCCACGCCGAGGAGGGCCGTCGCTACCTGCGTTTCCTGTTGACGACCTGCGCCGGTGCCGGCGCCGACCTGCCCCCGCTCGTCGGGATCCACGGGACGACCGGTGAGGAGAGGGTCCTCGACCACCTCGACGGGTACGCCGGCTCCCGCCCGGTGCGCGTCGGCAACGAGGCCGCCCACCAGGTGCAGTTCGACACGTACGGGCACGTGCTCGACGCCGCGCTGTCGTACCAGCAGCTGACCGGCGAGTTGACGGGTGCGCAGTGGCGGGTGCTGCGCCGGCACGTCGACACCATGGCCGCCCGGTGGCGGGAACCCGACCACGGCATCTGGGAGATCCGGGGACCGCGCCGGCACTACGTCAACTCGAAGGTGATGGCCTGGGTCTGCCTCGACCGGGGCATCCGCCTCGCCGAGCTGCTCGGCGACGACGACGCGCCCGTCGACAGGTGGCGCACCAACCGCGATGCCGTCCACGCCGAGGTGATCGCGCGCGGTTACGACACCAGCATCGACAGCTTCGTGCTGGCGTACGACTCGACACGGCTCGACGCCTCGCTGTTGCGGATACCCCTGGTCGGGTTCCTCCCCGGGGACGACCCTCGGGTGGTCGCCACCATCGACCGCGTCCGGCGGGACCTCGCCGTCGCACCGGCGCTGATCCGGCGGTACGCGATCGACGACGGCCTGCCCGGCGAGGAGGGCGCGTTCCTGCTCTGCTCCTTCGAGTTGGTCTCAGCGTTGGTGCTGGCGGGGCGGCGCGACGAGGCGGCGGACCTGTTCGACCACCTGTGCGGGTACGCGGGACCCCTCGGCCTGTACGCCGAGCAGGTCGACGCGGCCGGCACCGCGCTGGGCAACTACCCGCAGGCCTTCACCCACCTCGCGTTGATCGAGGCGGCCCTGAACCTAGACGCTGCCGGCGATTGCGACGCCCTGCACGCGTGGGCGGACCGGAGCGTGTGAATCACATCCTGTGGTGAGGCTGGGAGTCCGGCAATGTGCCCGCGACGCGGATGGCGATCAGCGTACGGTGAAGGACAAGTCCGGCTTTCTGGGTCAAAAGCCTCACCGCTGCATGCTCGGGACGCCGGTGTCGAGACGGCGAGCGCAAGGAGCGATCGGTGGAACATCTGGCCTACCTGGACGCGGGATCCGGCAGCCTGATCGTGCAGGCGGTCGTCGGCGGGGTGGCCGGCGCAGCGGTCGCCGCGAAACTCTACTGGCGACGGCTGGTCGACCGGTTCCGCCGGCAACCCACCGACCAGCGCTGAGCGGGCCAACCCGACGATGGCGATCTCACCCACCGAGGCACGGCCCGAACCGGCCTCCTTCCGCGACCCAGCCAACCGGGTCTTCCACGTCGGCGACGAGGTGCTGCGCGGACTGGACCCCCAGGCCGCCGCGCACTGGCGGGCGCTCAACGGCAGCACGTTCTTCCCGGCGCTCGTCGCCGCGCGCAAGGTCTGCGCCACCGAGGACGCCCCGCCCACCCTCGTACCCGCCGCGACCGGCAGCCCGTGGGCCGCCGTGCTGCGCCACGAGCGCATCCCGTTCGTCTCCCACCCGTACGAGTGGTCGTTCAGCATGCTGCGCGACGCCGCGCTGCTGCACCTGGAGATCCTGCGGGCCGCGCTCGGCGAGGGCTTCACCACCAAGGACGGCTCGGCGTACAACCTGCAGTGGCGCGGCGCCGATCCGGTCTTCATCGACATCGGCTCCTTCGAACCGGTGCGCGACGGCGAACCGTGGGCCGGCTACCGGCAGTTCTGCCAGACCGTGCTCTACCCGCTGATGCTCACCGCCCACCTGGGCGTCGACTTCCAGCCGTGGCTGCGCGCCCGCGTCGACGGCATCGAGGCCGACGAGCTGCGACCACTCTTCGGCGGAACCCGCCGGCTGCGCCCCGGCGTGCTGACCCACCTGCACCTGCACGGGGCCATGCAGCACCGCAACGCCGCCGCCAGCACCACCGAGGTACGCGACCAACTGCGGGCCGCCGGCTTCTCCCGGGAGTTGCTGCTGGCCACCGTACGAGGCATCGAGAAACTGGTCCGCAAACTGGATCACCGCCCCGCCGGCAGCCACTGGTCGGACTACCAGGTCACCTGCGGCTACTCGGCCCGCGACCGCGTCGCGAAGGAACAGTTCGTGGTCACCTCCGTGGCCGGCGGCGCACGCCCCCGCCTGGTGCTCGACCTCGGCGCCAACGACGGCCGGTACTCCCGGTTGGCGGCCGGGCACGCCGACTACGTGGTCGCCGTCGAACAGGACCCTGCGGTGGTCGACGAGCTGTACCGCAAGCTGCGCTCCGAGGGGCAGCGCCGGATCCTGCCGCTGGTGCTGGACCTCGCCGACCCGTCACCGGGCGGCGGTTGGCGGGGCGTCGAACGGGCCGGCTTCGCCGACCGGGCGTCCGCCGACGTGGTGCTCGCCCTGGCCGTCGTGCACCACCTGGCGATCGGGCGCAACGTGCCGCTGCCGGAGGTCGTCGACTGGCTGGCCGGGCTGACCGCGCCGGGCGGCAGCGTGGTGGTCGAGTTCGTCCACCCCGAGGACCCGATGGCCACCCGGCTGTTGGCCAACAAACCCGCCGGAATCTTCCCGGACTACCGACGCGACACCTTCGAGACGCTGCTCGCCGCCCGGGGCCGGATCACCGAGCGGCTGGAACTGCCGTCGGGCACGCGCACGCTCTACCGAACGGTGATCGGTGGCTGAACCGTCCGCCGCCACCCCGTCGACAGCAGTAGTGCGGTGGGACCAGGGCTGGCGCGGTGAGTTGGGCCGGCTGCTGGAGGTGACCGCGCTGGTCGGGCTGGTCATCACCCAACCGCTGCTGGACGTGCTCGGCCGCAGCCCCGACTTCTTCCTCTTCCACCGCGCCGACCCGGCCCAGATCCTGCTGCTGGTCGCCCTGGTGGCGGTGCTGCCCACGACCGGGATGGCGCTGCTCGGCGCGCTCAGCCGACTGGCCGGCCGGACCGTCCGCGCCGTCACCCACACCGGGCTCGTCGGGCTGCTGATCGCCGCCCTCGCCGTTCAGGTGGGCCGACACGTGACGCCGCTTCGGGGCGTACCCCTGCTGGTGGTGGCCCTGCTGGGCGGAGCCGGCGGCGCTGTCGCGCACCGGCGGTGGCGGGCGCCGCGCCTGGTCCTGCGGCTGGCCGCCGCCGGGCCGGTCGCCTTCGTGGCGCTGTTCCTGTTCGCCTCGCCCACCTCCGCGGTGGTCCTGCCGCGCGGCGACGGCGGCGCGGCCGGCACCGCGCAGGGCGGGGGCGTGCACCCGCCGGTGGTGATGCTGATCCTCGACGAGCTGCCACTGGTCAGCCTGCTCGGCGCCGACCAGACGATCGACGCGACGCGGTTCCCGCACTTCGCGGAGCTGGCCGGAGCGTCCACCTGGTACCGCAACGCCACCGGCGTCAGCGGATGGACACCCAACGCGCTGCCCGCGATGCTCACCGGCCGCTACCCGGCGAAGCCGGTCGCCCCGCACTACTCGCAGTACCCGGACAACATCTTCACCGCCTTCGGCGGCCTCTACGACATCCGCGCCGAGGAGAGCATCACCCGCCTCTGCCCGCCCAGCCGGTGCGAGCAACCGGTCACCCCGGAACAGGGGCTCGGCGTGCTGGCCCGGGAGACCGGCAAGCTCCTCGGCCGGATCGCCGGGCCCACCGAGAGCACCGTCGACCCGGAGGACTCCTACCGGGAGCAGACCCGCGTCGAGGCCGGCCTGGACGCCGCCGAACCGGTGCCGGCCGACCCGAAGTTCCGTTGGGACAGCCTGGACGACAACCAGCCGGCCCGGTTCACCAGCTTCCTGGCCGGGCTGAAACCCGCGCCCCGGCCCACGCTGCACTTCCTGCACCTGCTGATGCCGCACTCGCCGTGGGCGTACCTGCCGTCCGGTGCCCGCTACGACGCCCCCGAGGACCTTCCCAACGACGGCGCCGGATGGGTCGACCTGGCCCGGCAACGCCACCTCGCCCAACTCGGCTACACCGACCGGCTGATCGGCGAGACCCTGCGGACGCTGCGCGCCAGCGGCCTCTACGATCAGTCCCTGCTCGTGGTGACCGCCGACCACGGCGTCAGCTTCCGCCCTGGCGCTCAGGGCCGGGGCATGGACGCGATCAAGGCCGCCGCCGGCGAGGTCGCCTGGGTGCCGATGTTCGTCAAGGAACCCCGGCAGCAGGCCGGCCGGGTGGACGACCGCAACTGGGAGCACGTCGACCTGCTGCCGACCGTCGCCGACGAGGCCAACATCCGGCTGCCCTGGCGCGTCGACGGCCGTTCCGCCCGGCAGGCCCCGCGCACCGACGGCACGAAGCACTTCTACGACCGCCCAGGCGTTCCGACCACCTTCCCCGGCGGAGTGCCCAGCCCGCCACCGCTGCCGACCCCGCACCCCCTGATCGGTACGCAGGTGCGCGCCGGCCCGGCCGCCGGCAACGCCCGGGTGGCCGACCTGGCCGCGTTCACCGCCATGGACCCGGACACCGGAACCCTCCCGGCGCTCGTCTGGGGCGACGTCCCGGACCAGATCCCGGACGGCACGCTGTTGGCGGTGGCCGTCAACGGCCGGATCGGGGCCGTCGTCCCGGCGGTGCCCGCCGACCCCGGCGGCCGTCGGTTCGCCGCGCTGCTCACCGACGACACGCTGTTCCGCGCCGGCGCCAACCAGCTCGACGTCCTCCAGGTCACGCCGGACGGTACGCTGCGACGCCTCACCCTGTCGTGACCTGGGCTCCGGTACGGTGCGGCCGGCGTCCCGGCCCTGCTCCAGACTGGCGGTCTGGCCCGGTCCCGGCCGGCGTCCCGGCCGGTTTTCGGCCGGGTCCCGGCTGGCGGGATGCCGGGTTTCCCGGCGGCCCGGTCGGGAATCGGGTGACGCATGCCTCACCGCAGAACCACGGCGGGCGTTGTCCACCGAGCCGCAATTACGGTAGAAGCGAAGGCAATTCAACGTAGATCTGCCGGCGAAGCGAGGAACCACATGACGGAAGTCAAGCTCGATCACCCCGGTGGGCAGCTGTCGATGCCGGTACATCCCGCGGTCGAGGGCCCCGCCGGTATCGGGGTGAGCAAGCTGCTGAAGGAAACCGGGATGACCACGTACGACCCCGGTTTCGTCAACACCGCGGCTGCCTCATCCGCGATCACCTACATCGACGGCGACGCGGGGATCCTGCGTTACCGGGGATACCCGATCGAGCAGTTGGCCGAGAAGTCCTCCTTCCTGGAGGTCTCGTACCTGCTCATCTACGGTGAGCTGCCGACCGAGCAGCAGCTGACCGAGTTCACCGAGTGGATTCGGCGGCACTCCCTGCTGCACGAGGAGATGCGTCGCTTCTTCGACGGCTTCCCCCGGGACGCCCACCCGATGGCGGTGCTGTCGTCCGCGGTGAGCGCCCTGTCCACCTTCTACCAGGACAGCCTGGACCCGTTCGACTCCGAGCACGTGGAGATCTCCACGGTCCGGCTGATGGCGAAGGTCCCCACCATCGCCTCGTACGCGTACAAGAAGTCCATCGGGCAGCCCCTGCTGTACCCGGACAACTCCCTCGGGTACGTGGACAACCTCCTGCGGATGACGTTCGGCGTGCCGGCGGAGCCGTACGAGGTCGACCCGGTGATGTCGAAGGTGCTGGACATGCTCTTCGTCCTGCACGCCGACCACGAGCAGAACTGCTCCACGTCGACCGTCCGCCTGGTCGGCTCCAGCAACGCCAACCTGTTCGCCTCGGTCTCGGCCGGCGTGAACGCGCTGTTCGGCCCGCTGCACGGCGGCGCGAACCAGGCGGTGCTGGAGATGCTCCAGCAGATCCACGCCGGCGACGACGACGTCCGGTCCTTCGTCCGCAAGGTCAAGGACAAGGAGGACGGCGTCAAGCTGATGGGCTTCGGCCACCGGGTCTACAAGAACTACGACCCGCGCGCGGCGATCGTCAAGAAGGCCGCGCAGGACGTGCTGGGCCGCATGGCCAAGCCGGACCCGCTGCTGGACATCGCCATGGAGCTGGAGGAGATCGCGCTCGCCGACGACTTCTTCGTCTCCCGTCGGCTCTACCCGAACGTGGACTTCTACACCGGCCTGATCTACAAGGCGATGGGCTTCCCGACCAAGATGTTCACGGTCCTCTTCGCGCTCGGCCGGCTCCCCGGCTGGATCGCGCAGTGGCGCGAGATGATCAGCGATCCGGAGACCAAGATCGGCCGTCCGCGGCAGGTCTACGTCGGTGCCGCCGAGCGGGACTACGTCCCCTTCAACGAGCGCTGACCCCCATCGCTCGTAGCACCACAGCTCGCCGTACCACCGCAGGCCGTCGACCCGCTCGGGTCGACGGCCTGTCGCCTTCCGTCGGCCGCGTCGGTCTGTCCCTGTCGTTGGTCGCGTCGGGCTGTCGCCTGTCGCCTTTCGTCGGTCGCCGCGTGGCGGCCCTCAGCCCGGTCAGGTGGGCTTGATCGACTCGGCTTCCTGGAAGTCGGGGCATCGGTGGCGCTGAGATACCGTGCCTTCACGGAAACCGAGTCGATCAAGCGCGACTTGCGCTCCCGGCGGGTGTCAGAAGGCGGAGATGTCCTGCGCCCGTTCGCTGCGGCTCAACGCGCTGATCAACGCGGACTGGCCACGGCGGCGAACGGCCAGCCGCACCAGCAGGTCGCGGACCGGGTCGAAGACCTCCGCAGGGAACTCCGGCGTGGGTACGCCGATGCTCACCGCGAGGTCGTCGGAGTGGACCACGACCTCCAACTGGCGGGTCAGCAGGAAGTCACCGCGCCGCAGGGCCCAGCCCTGCCACGGAATGGGTACGACGTCCCGGGCCGCGCCGCGTGCCAGCAGGTTCCCCGCCTCCTCCAACCCGGCGGCGGACCGGGCGTGCAGATCGGCGGGGCCTCGGGCCGCGTCGGCTTCGTCGTTGCTCGCGGCGACCGAGGCTTCGTCCGGGGTTCCCTCGCTGACCCAGGCGGCCCGCTCGTAGTGGTTGTCGGCCGACTCCAACACCGGCAGGTCGCTTGGCGTCGGCAGCAGCTCCGCCGCCCGGATCGCCTGACGTCCCAGGTGGCACGCCAAACCGCCGATGGACAGGTGCGGCAGCACACTCGGGCGCGACCACTGCTCGGACACCTCGGGGCGTCGGATCAGGTCCAGAGCGATGGAAGCGGCAACCGGGAACGCGGAATCCAGGGCGTCGACAGGGCGAGACATCCGCACATTCTGGCAGCCCCGACCGGTCCCCGCCGTGCGGCGAGACGCGGCGCGGAACCGGACGGGCCGGGCGGCACGAACCGGCTGTCGAGCGCGTCACCGGTCGGCGGAATCGCGGATCGGAGTCTGGACCGGTAGACCCGGACTGGGCTGACGGACTGGGGACCGCCCGCCGGGGACTGTGGGTCCGCGGGCCAGGACCGGCGGGCCTTGATCGTCTCCATTTCGCCGATGTAGCGGCATCCCGACGTGATGTAACCGCCAGCTCGGCGATATGGAGTCGATCAAGCCCTGGGTCGGGGTGCGCGTCGAGCGCTGCGTCGGGGTCGCGTGATCGACTCGGTTTGCCGGAAGTCGGGGTGTCCCAAACGCAAGGACACCCCGACTTCAAGGAACGCGAGTTGATCAAGGGGTCCAGCGCGACCTCGAGGCCAGCGCGACCTCGAGGCCAGCGCGACCCCCGGGGTCAGCGCAGGCCGGCGGCGGCCAGCAGGTTGCCGTCGGGCAGCGCCGGTAGCGCACGACCCTGGGACATCCGCCGCTCGGCCCGCTCGGCGGTGAACGCGGCGTCGGAGTGGATGGCGGCGGCGTAGCTGGCGGCGGTGCGCTGGGCGATCGCGGACCAGCCGTACTGGTCGTGGACCATCCGACGGGCGCGGCGGGCCATGACGCGGGCCCGGTCCGGGTCGGACAGGAGCGCGTCGACGGCGTTGGCGAGCCCGTCCGGGTCGTGCGGGCGGAAGGTCATCCCGGTGACGCCCGGCTCGACGATTTCGGCGAGGCCGCCGGTGGCGGCGACGGCCAGGGGCGCGCCGGCGGCGGCGCCTTCGAGGGCCACCATGCCGAACGGTTCGTAGATGCTCGGCACGGCGAAGCAGTCGGACGCGGCCATCAGCGCCGGCAGGTCGGTGCCGCCGAGGAACCCGGGCATGGTGACCAGGCCGCCCAGACCACGGCGGTGCACCTCGGCCTCCAGTTCGGCGCGGTACGGGCCGTCGCCGGCGATCACGGCACGCAGCCCGGGGTGGCGCTCACGCAGTCGGGGGAGTGCGGCGATGAGGTGCTGGACGCCCTTCTCGTAGACGAGGCGACCGGCGAAGGTGACCAGCGGGCCGTTGCCGGCGAAGCGGGCCCGGGCGGCGGCGACCGCGCGCGAGGGCACCCGCCAGCGGTGCGGCTCGACGCCGTTGGCGACCACGTCGACCCGTCCGGCCGGTACGCCGAACAGCGCGTTCACCTCGTCGCGCATGTACCCGGAGCAGACGATCACCCGGTTGGACTCGCTGCTGAGCCACTGTTCGACGCCGTGGATGGTGCGGTTCATCTCCTCCGGCAGCCAGCCCTGGTGCCGGCCGGCCTCGGTGGCGTGGATGGTGCTGACCAGCGGGATGTCCAGGTGGTCGCGCAACGTCATCGCGGTGTGCGCGACGAGCCAGTCGTGGGCGTGGATGACGTCGTACGAGCCGGCCTGGGTGGCGCGCAGGGCGGTGCGGGTGAGGGTGTGGTTGAACGCCATGGTCCACGCCAGCAGGCTGCTGGTGGCAAGGGGGAAGGTGACCGGGTCCTCGGGGGCGCGCAGGATGCGCACGCCGTCGGCGTACTCCTCCAGGGGTGCGCCCTCGCAGTGGCGGGTGACGACGGTGACCTCGTGGCCGGCGGCGGCCAGGGCCACCGACAGGGCGTGCACGTGGCGGCCGAGGCCGCCGACGAGCACCGGCGGGTACTCCCAGGACAGCATGAGGATGCGGCGGGTCTGCGGGGGCACCCCGGGGCCGGACTGCGCCGGCACGGGCGTGCCGGGCTGCGCGGTAAGGCCGGGCTGCGCGGGGAGCTGGGGCCGGGAGGTCACGGTGGGCCGGTGGGCCCGGTCCTTGGTGGCAGCGAGCTGCTCATCGACCCGCAGGGTCGTCACATCAATCTCCGTCCATGCATGGTGGTACGCGCCGGCGTCAGTGGCGGCGGAGTGAGTGCGGAAAAGGGCGGCCGAGGGCCTGGCGGGCACGCGCGCGGACGCTTGTCCCCGATCAAGGAAAGTCCATCCGGCCCAAGAACGCACCTCGAAAACGGCCATCGTGACGGACAACACCTGAGGGTTTACCGCACATCAGACGGGTGGTTTTCGGGCACTGCCTGAAAGGATGGATTGGCGCGCCCGGGCCGGGGGCACTACCTGCGTGCGCGCGGGCAGCCTCGGCCGGTGCGCACCTCACCATGGGCAAGGGAGCGACATGCAGGTCTGGCCGGGCGAGCGGTACCCGTTGGGCGCCACCTACGACGGGATGGGCACCAACTTCGCCATCTTCTCCGAGGTCGCCGAGCGGATCGAGCTGTGCCTCTTCGACGAGTGGGACACCGGCGCGGAGCGCCGTGTGGAGCTGCGCGAGGTGGACGCGTACGTGTGGCACGCGTACCTGCCGGGCATCGAGCCGGGGCAGCGCTACGGCTACCGGGTGCACGGCCCGTACGACCAGGCGAACGGGTTGCGCTGCAACCCGCACAAGCTGCTGATCGACCCGTACGCGAAGGCCATCGACGGTGACATCCAGTGGGACCCGGCGGTCTACGACTACGAGTTGAACGAGCCGGAGCGGATGAACGAGACCGACTCGGCGCCGTTCATGCCGAAGTCGGTGGTGGTGAACCCGTACTTCGACTGGGGCAACGACAAGCCGCCGCGCACGCCCTACCACCACTCGGTGATCTACGAGGCCCACGTGCGCGGGTTGACGATGCGGCACCCGGACATCCCGGAGGAGCTGCGTGGCACGTACGCGGGCATCGCCTCCCCGCCGATGATCGACTATCTGACCCGGCTCGGGGTGACGGCGATCGAGCTGATGCCGGTGCACCAGTTCGTGCACGACCACCGGCTCGACGATCTGGGGCTGCGCAACTACTGGGGCTACAACACGATCGGCTTCTTCGCCCCACATCACGGCTACTCCGCGCTGGGCCGGACCGGTCAGCAGGTGCAGGAGTTCCGGGGCATGGTCAAGGCGCTGCACGCGGCGGGCATCGAGGTCATCCTCGACGTGGTCTACAACCACACCGCCGAGGGCAACCACCTCGGGCCGTCGTTGAGCTTCAAGGGCGTGGACGCCCCGAGCTACTACCGGCTCAGCGAGGAGGACCGGCGCTACTTCGTCGACTACACGGGCACCGGCAACAGCCTCAACGTGCGCAGCCCGCACTCCCTGCAACTGATCATGGATTCGTTGCGGTACTGGGTGACCGAGATGCACGTCGACGGTTTCCGCTTCGACCTGGCGGCCACCCTGGCCCGGGAGTTCTACGAGGTGGACCGGCTGTCCACGTTCTTCGAGGTGGTGCAGCAGGACCCGGTGGTCAGCCGGGTGAAGCTGATCGCCGAGCCGTGGGACGTCGGTCCGGGCGGCTACCAGGTGGGTAACTTCCCGCCGCTGTGGACGGAGTGGAACGGAAAGTACCGGGACACCGTGCGGGACTTCTGGCGTGGTGAGCCGGCCACCCTGGCCGAGTTCGCGTCGCGGATCTCCGGCTCGGCCGACCTCTACCAGGACGACGGCCGCCGACCGTTCCACAGCATCAACTTCGTGACCGTGCACGACGGGTTCACCCTCAACGACCTGGTGTCGTACAACGACAAGCACAACGAGGCCAACGGCGAGGACAACCGGGACGGCGAGAGCCACAACCGGTCCTGGAACTGCGGCGTCGAGGGCGACACCGACGACGAGGCGGTCCTGGCCCTGCGCGCCAAGCAGCGGCGCAACTTCCTGGCCACCCTGATGCTGTCGCAGGGCGTGCCGATGATCGGCCACGGCGACGAGCTGGGCCGCACCCAGCACGGCAACAACAACGTCTACTGCCAGGACAGCGAGTTGTCCTGGGTCGACTGGGACAACGTCGACGAGCAACTGTTGGAGTTCGTGCGGACGCTCACCGACTTCCGCAAACGGCACCAGGTGTTCCGCCGCCGCCGCTTCTTCACCGGCCTGCCGGTCGGCGGGCGCGGCACCGACGAGCCGCTGCCCGACCTGGCCTGGCACACCCCGGACGGTCGGGAGATGACCGGGGAAGACTGGGGCAACGACTTCGGCCGTTCGGTGGCCCTGTTCGTCAACGGCGAGGGCATCCGGGAGCGCGGCCAATACGGCCAGAAGCACCACGACGCGTCGTTCCTGCTCTGCTTCAACGCCCACGACGCGCCGTTGGACTTCACACTGCCCGGCAGCGAGTACGGCCAGAAGTGGGAACGGGTGATCAGCACCGCTGACCCCGAGCCCGACGACGCGACGGTGATCAGCGCGGGCGGCACCATCCGGGTGCCGGACCGCTCCCTCGTTGTGTTGGAGAGGACGATCTGACATGCCGGCCACCCCTCCGAAGGCCACCTACCGCATCCAGGTCCGCCCCGGCTTCGACCTGGACGCGACCGCCGCGATCCTCGACTACCTCGCCGACCTCGGTGTCAGCCACCTCTACACGGCCCCGCTGCTGACCGCGACGCCCGGCTCCCAGCACGGTTACGACGTGGTGGACCACCGGGAGGTCAACCCGGAGCTGGGCGGGGAGGCCGCCCGGCAGCGGCTGCTGCGCGCCCTGCGGGACAAGCAGCTCGGCCTGGTCGTCGACATCGTGCCCAACCACGCCGGGATCGCCGTCGCGCCGGCCAACCCGGCCTGGTGGGACGTGCTGCGCCGGGGGCGCGACTCGTCGTACGCCGACTGGTTCGACATCGACTGGGACCGGGGCCGGCTGCTGCTGCCGGTCCTGGCCGACGACCCGGCCGCCCTGGACGACCTCAAGCTGGTCGACGGGGAGCTGCGCTACCACGAGCACCGCTTCCCGGTGGCCGACGGCACCGGCGACGGCGACGCCCGCGCGGTGCACGACCGGCAGCACTACGAGCTGGTGTCGTGGCGTCGGGGTGACGCCGAGCTGACGTACCGCCGGTTCTTCGCCATCACGACCCTGGCCGGTCTGCGCGTGGAGGACCCGGCGGTGTTCGCCGCCACCCACGAGCTGATCCTGCGCTGGGCCGCCGACGGTGAGGTCGACGGCATCCGCGTCGACCACCCGGACGGCCTGCGCGACCCGGCCGGCTACCTGGCCCGGTTGCGGGAGGCCGCACCGGACGCCTGGCTCGTGGTGGAGAAGATCCTGGAGTACGGCGAGGAGCTGCCGGACTGGCCGGTGGACGGCACCACCGGCTACGACGCCCTGGCCATGGTCGGTGGGCTCTTCATCGACATCGACGCCGAGGGTGACTTCACCGTGCTGGACACCCACCTCAACGGCAAGCAGATCTCCTGGGAGGACCTGACCCACTCCACCAAGATGGCCGCCGCCACCCAGTTGCTCGCCGCCGAGCTGACCCGGTTGGCGGCCCTCGCCCCCGAGGTGCCCACCGAGCAGGCCCGCGCGGCGCTCGCCGAGCTGGCCGCCGCGTTCGACGTCTACCGGGGCTACCCGCCCGACGGTGCCCGGCACCTCGCCGCCGCCCGCTCCGAGGCCGGCCGCCGCCGCCCCGACCTGGCCCGCGCCCTGGACGCGGTCACCCGCCGCCTGCGCGATCCCGAGGACGAGCTGGGCCAACGGTTCCCGCAGCTCACCGGCGCGGTGATGGCCAAGGGCGTGGAGGACACCGCGTTCTACCGGTGGACCCGGTTCGTGGCGCTCAACGAGGTCGGCGACAACCCCACCCGCTTCGGGGTGCCACCGGCGGAGTTCCACCGCTTCGCCACCGCCCAGCAGGTCCGCTGGCCGGCGAGCATGACCACCCTCTCCACCCATGACACCAAACGCAGCGAGGACATCCGCGCCCGCCTCGCCGTGCTCAGCGAGCTGCCGGGCCGTTGGGCGGAGCAGGTCAAAACCTGGATGGAGTACGCTCCGCTGCCCGACCCGGCGTTCGCCCACCTGCTCTGGCAGACCGCCGTCGGCGCGTGGCCGATCGAGCGGGAGCGGCTGCACGCGTACGTCGAGAAGGCCGCCCGGGAGGCCGCGGCCTCGACCAGTTGGGCGGACCCGGACCCGGCCTTCGAGCAGGCGCTGCACGACGTGGTCGACCGAATGTACGACGACCCGAGCCTGCACGACGAGCTGACCGAACTCGCCGCCGCCATCACCCCGGCCGGCTGGTGCAACTCACTGGGGCAGAAGCTGATCCAACTCACCATGCCCGGGGTACCGGACACCTACCAGGGCACCGAGCTGTGGGACAACTCCCTGGTCGACCCGGACAACCGCCGGCCGGTCGACTTCGACGTACGCCGAGAGATGCTGGCACGCCTCGACGGCGGCTGGCGTCCCCCGGTCGACACCGACGGAGCGGCGAAGCTGCTCGTCGTGTCGCGGACGCTGCGGTTGCGGCGGGCGCACCCGGAGCTGTTCACCACCTACCGGCCGGTGGCCGCGCACGGGCCGGTGAGCCGTCACGTGGTGGCGTTCGACCGGGGTGGTGCGATCACCGTGGCGACCCGCCTGCCGCTGGGCCTGGCCCGTGCCGGCGGCTGGTGTGACACAGCACTGTCGCTTCCTGTTCACGAAGTGAAGGACCTGTTCACCGGGCGGGTCTACAGTGGCGGGGAGACTCCGCTGGACAATCTTCTGGCCGACTATCCCGTCGCTCTCCTGGCTCCTCTCACCGCCGCCGAGGAGGCCGCTTCATGACCGAATTCTCCGTCTGGGCGCCGGACGCCACCCGGGTGCGACTGCGCCTGGCCGGCAACACCGACCACGAGATGAACGCCGCCGCCGACGGCTGGTGGCGGGTCGACGTTCCCGACGCCGGCCCCGACTACTCCTTTCTGCTGAACGACGACGAAACACCGCTGCCCGACCCCCGTTCCCCGTGGCAGCCTGCGGGTGTGCACGGGCCGAGCCGCCGCTACGACCATCTTGCGTTCCAGTGGAGTGATTCCTCCTGGACGGGCCGGCAGCTGCCCGGCAGCATCCTCTACGAGCTGCACATCGGCACCTTCACCCCGGAGGGCACCTTCGACGCGGCCATCGACCGCCTCGACCACCTGGTGAACCTCGGTGTCGACCTGATCGAGCTGCTCCCGGTCAACGCCTTCAACGGCGAACACAACTGGGGGTACGACGGCGTCTGCTGGTATGCCCCGCACGAGCCCTACGGCGGCCCCGACGGCCTGAAACGGTTCGTCGACGCCGCCCACGCCAAGGGGTTGGGGGTGATCCTCGACGTTGTCTACAACCATTTCGGGCCCTCCGGGGCCTACGCGCCGCGGTTCGGGCCCTACCTGGCCGAGCAGAGCAACAGTTGGGGCCGCTCGATCAACCTGGACGGCCCGCACTCCGACGAGGTACGCCGCTACATCATCGACAGCGTGCTCATGTGGCTGCGCGACTACCACGTCGACGGGCTGCGCCTGGACGCCGTACACGCGCTGCCGGATTCGCGGGCTGTGCCTCTGCTCGAAGAGCTGGCGGTTTCTGTTGAATCCCTGTCGACGCACCTGGGCCGCCCGCTGTCGCTGATCGCCGAGTCCGACCTCAACGACCCCCGGCTGATCACCCCTCGGGAGGCTGGCGGGTTCGGGCTGCACGCCCAATGGAACGACGACGCCCACCACGCGCTGCACACGTTGCTGACGGGGGAGCGGCAGGGCTACTACGGGGACTTCGGCTCGCTGGAGACGCTGTCGGACGTGCTGACGGGCGGGTTCTTCCACGTCGGGACCTGGTCGAGCTTCCGCAACCGCCACCACGGGCGGCCCCTCGACTCGCGGGTGCCCGGTCATCGGCTGGTCGCGTACCTCCAGAACCATGATCAGATCGGGAACCGGGCTACCGGGGATCGGATCTCGGCCTCGCTGTCGCCTGCGTTGGTGCGGGTGGGGGCTGTGCTGCTGCTGACCGCGCCGTTCACTCCCATGTTGTTCATGGGGGAGGAGTGGGCGGCCTCTACGCCGTGGCAGTTCTTCACGTCGCACCCGGAGCCGGAGTTGGCCTCTGCGGTGCGGACCGGGCGGCGGCGGGAGTTCGCGTCGCACGGGTGGCCGGAAGGGGACGTGCCCGACCCGCAGGACCCGGAGACGTTCACTCGGTCCCGGTTGGACTGGGCTGAGCTGGACAAGCCTGAGCATGCCTCGATGCTGTCGTTCTACCAGCGGTTGATCGGGCTGCGGCGGTCGGTGCCGGACCTGTCGGATCCACGGATGAGCGCGGTGTCCGTGCAGCACGGGGACCAGTTCCTGCTGATGCGGCGGGGGGACACGCTTGTCGTGGCGAACTTCGCTGGGCGGGGGCAGGGGGTGTCGCTGCCTGGTGTGGCGCGGCGGGTGCTGTTGGCTACGGGGGAGGGCGTGACTGTTATGCGGGACCGGATCGAGCTGCCTGCGGAGACTGCGGCGATCGTGGCGCTATAACGTTGATGTCGAGTCACATGAAGCGGGAAGCAACCGAATTGCGGCATGTGCAGCAGCCACGGCTACGAGCTCATCGCAGCCTTTCGACTGCGGCACGGGAGAGGTTCATTATATTGTCCGCCGGAGCGAAACCCGCAGGTGGATCGTAGGTAATACTTACCGTCAGTACCTTCGTGCCTTCGCGGACAAACATCCAGCCGGGAAGTTGCCTGGCTTGGTCACCGAGGTTCGGTACGAATTCCGGGGTGGCCAACGGTGCCACACCCTCGTTAGCGCTTTGGACGATCGAATCGAATAAGGTTTTCGCATCCTTCTCTGTCGGTACATCGAGGATCTCTACCTGGACCTGCGAGCCGATGACGCAACGATCGTCCTGTACACGGATGCCATTCATCTCAATCTGAGTGCTGACATTACCATTCGGCTCGCCCCAGACGGCCCCGGCGCGTTCGACATCAGCCTTTGTCACCAGACGGCAGGCCGGGGTGACGAGGCCCGGTTGCGCTGTGCCCCATGGAACGACGGACGGGGTTGGAGCGGCGACGGAATCCTGTGCCGAGGGTTCGCCGCGTGCGCTGCATCCGTTAATCAGTAGCGTAGCCGCCGTCAGTGCCAGAGCCAGGGTCGAGATCCGATTCATTGGATGGGCCGCCAATCGCCGTCCAGGAACTGATACATGGTCGAGTCGAAACCGGCGGTAGTCTCGAATTTCCTCTGCTCGGGGTGTTCGTTGCCGGTTCCGATGACGTAACCGTCCGGTCCAATCGTCACCAGTATTTCCTCGCTGCCGTCCTTAATTGTGAGTGTCAGGCGCCAGGTGAGGTGAGCCTGGGCGACGTGTGCGCTCATCAGGAATGTCTCGGTCCCGCCGGGCGCTATTTGGACATTCATGGTGGCGGGTTCAGTCGACTCTTCTGGAAAGAAGGCAATACCTCCTGAGTCGAGATCGACATCAATGATGTGAGGAGGTCGGTTGCCTCCTTTTCCCGGACAGCCGAGAAGGGTCCCGCGCATCGGTTGCAGGAAACCGCTGTCCCGGTGTACAGACGCATCGGTGACCCACAGTTCCTTCGACTGCGCCTTTATGGAAATGCGAGCGAGGGTCGTATCGGCATCCACGCCACCAATGGCAGGACTGTGGGCCCAGAGGTAGCGATTCAGGCACGAGTTGATCCGGTCGGGGGGATCAGGAACGTCTGCGGGCCGGAGGTCGGTGACGTAGAATCCACCGGGCTTCGCATACCGCTCGTTGATCACGAGCGAATCGACGTTAGCGTCGACCTTCAGCTCGAAACCACCGGGTTTGCCCCCAGACTGAAGACCATAGGTCAGCCCGCCGATCCCGACAATGGATAAGCAGACGATCGCCGTCGCGGCCGCCACGATCGACCTCTGTGAGCGGAAAGGTCGGGTCGGTGTCGGCCGGGGCGGCTCAATGGGCGTCACGTTAAGATTCGAGCGGCTGGAACGCTCTTCATGCTCTTGAATTGGATATGCCAAGGATGTCCGAGGGAAAGGAAATCGACCTCGGCCGGAACCTGCCATCAGCTCACCGGCGGCGCGACACGCCAGGCGCCAGTACCACTTCCGCAGGTACGCCGGCGTCGATGTGCGCGACGCAAGAATGAGGCCGTTCACGCAGAGCGTTAACCGGTTGAGGTTCTCCCATGCCCCACTGATACCGCGCCCCCGGAAGCGATGCCGGGCTGCCCTCCGGAATGCCGAGACGATTTCCGTCACATCCGGTGCCAACACCCGAGGAGCAGCATCCGGATCAACCAAAAGATCTACCAGCTCCGCTTGCTCGTCGGCGTCGGCATTCTTGAGGCGATCGGCAAGGATGGTAAGGCAAAGATAGGTCTGATCAAGGGGTAGGGGATGATCGTCGCGGAAGCGACTCAGATCTATCAGCCAAAATTTGCCACGCAGTCCCGGGTTTACGGGAACCATGATATTCCCCGGATGAGGATCACCGTGGATTCGTCCGGCCCAATTCTGCAGAACCGTCGCGGCTCCGAATTGTGATGCCGCCGAGCACAGCGCCCACGGGTTCGCCTGGGGAGCTCGTTCGCCTTCGACCGACAGCCATTCCTGCGCCAGGTTCAGGGCCTCGGGTTGCTGGTCCCGCACCATAGCTACTATCGGGCCGTCTGGCCCGAGACGATAGTCTCCCAGGATCGAGCGAATCAGGGTCTTCGCGTCAATAGGGGTGGGCCGCTCAACGTCCCGGTTCCATGCGCCGAGCAGCGATCCGGCGAGGGCTTCGATGTTTCCCGGCCAGCGCTGCCAATCTGACGGATCACTGAGCGCGTTGGCCAGAGTTTGTACCTCCGGATACCCTTCACCTACCTCGGCGTCTCCAGCGATCCGTTGGAGCAGTAGGGTGCCACCGTCGCCGACGGCCAGAGGGTCCGCGGCTAGTTCGGCGATGTGCTCGGCCGCAAAATCACGATTCGAACTCCGCGCCTTCACGAGGCGTTCGGATTCGAACTGTCCGTCCTTGCGGGGAAAGCAACGCTTGGCGATCACTTCGTGATAGCCGTCGGACGGCCGATCGAGTGCCGCGATGTACACCCGAGCGTCGGTCCCGCCGCTGAGTTCGGCGAGGGGAATGAGCGTAGCGCCGGTGCGCGAGGACCAGGCACGCACAGCGTCTGCCGCCCTCGTGTCAAACGTCGGGCCGTCCTCGGTCGCGGGCATCGCCATGTTGTCCCCTGCGCTGTAGCATCGATCTGGCGAGGTGCTTATCTGGCTGAAGCTCGGGGGTAAGGCTACTGAGTCTCATTCGATCTTCGCGTTTCAGGGTCCACATCGTTCGATCTACGTCGCGCTGGGTCCGTCCTACGTTCCGCTCGTGGCCATTTGATCAAAGAACCGAGCAGGCTGGCACCCGACTACGGCTGACCCGCTCTACTGTGGCCTGCAGCGTCATCGGCTTGACGCTGGCCGCTGCGCTCGTCGCCCGCGGTGAGGCCGTCAGTCGATCCCTTGGGCCTGAGACCTACAAAACACTTCTCCAGTTTGTACTTGTCGTCGTGCTGGGCGGGGCCGTCTCGCTGATCTATCAGGCCACGAACCGTGACGCCGACCTTCGGCTGCTGCAAGCCCAGCGTGAGGAGGAGCGTACCCTGGTCATTCGCGAGACGCGTCAGCAGTACTTGCGGGAGCTGATCGAGCAGTATCATGTGGTCAAGAGGTCTAGGAGGATGCTCCGCGCCCATGCTTTGACCCGCCCTTTCGGCGAACCCGACATTCGTGTAATGATCGGGAAGTATGACGAGTTCATGCAGCTGATTCTCGATGCCCAACTGTGGCTGGAGGGATTCAATCATCTCGTCCAAGCCGATGGCGAGGTCTTTCCCACTGAAGTCGGAATCGTTCGAAGTCTTAAGTCGGTCGAAGGTTACGTAAGATCTTTAATAGCTGAGTATGAATCATTGATGCCGACTGTCCGCGATGATGCGGAGGTTGCGATATCTGCTTTCCCGGCACTCGCCGAGTTCGTAGGACCCTACGCTGAGTCCGGCAGTTTTCGGGAGCTTTTTATTCATCCTATGCAGGCCGTCCTTCACCACATGAGAACTCTCGTCCTCAAGGAGCCATCAGTCCCAATCCCATAGCCCGTCACCCCCGGTGGCGCTGCTAGTCTGCGGAAATAACGCTCGTCTACTTGCCGATCGCTCATCTGAAACGGGCTTGGCTGGTGTTGTGGTGGCCGACGACTACACCACTCACACCGTTTCAACGTCGGGCCCGGCCTGCCAAGCACTTAGCCCCGACCAGCGGTCCTTGATGAACATCGTGGAGACCTCCTTTGGGATCATCAGCTGGCAGGCGATCCGCCGTGGCAGCTTCACCGGCGTGGCCGACCTAACCGACGGGATCTGCGCGTTCATCGACGGCTACAACGAGCGCTGCCAGCCGTTGCACCGGCTGCGGTCGACGAAAGTTGAGGTGCAAGGTCCCCCCTGCCACAAAGTGCGAAACCTTGTAGAACCCCTCAGCCAGCCAGCGCGGCAAGTCGTGCTGGCCCGCGTACAGTTCGCAGGCCATCTGCATCGCCCTGCTCCAGCCATCTGAACGTAAGCTGGTCCCAGAAAGGCTCGCTCCGCAGCCTCACCAAGAAGCTTCCGTCCACCCACTCGAACTTTTGCCTGAGTACCGTCAACGCGTCGTTCACGCCCGCATTTTGCCAGGACGCTACGACAACGTCGGTATCGTCAAACTCTGCGACGCTAGGCGGCAAGGTGCCTTCCCACCGTGAGGGTGAGCTAACTTGATCTTTAACCTGGGGTTGGTTTGTATCGACCCTGGCTGATCATGGCCGCAGCCCTTGATTGATCATTCTTCTTGTCGAGGGAAGAAGATCGGGATCAAGGGCTGCGGGATGATCAGTGTGCATGACGCCATGCGTGAGAGTGCGGTTGGGGACCTCGCGACGTTCCGTACGGAACTGCATCGTTGTCTGAATGCCCGAGCTGATGCGTTGTTCGAGTTGGCTGACGCGGTGTTGTGTGCGGACGGGCCGGTGCGGTCGCTGCCGGCGTTGTCTCTGGTGGCGGAGCATCGCCGAGGTCACGGCGCGTTGTACGACGCTCTTGGCGCTGGTCGCATCGATGTGCAGCGGTTGCGGACGGTGGTGGCCTCGATGCCGGTCCCACGGGCCGCCGATGGGCGGATCGTTTTGGCCGTGGATGTCACCTGCTGGCTGCGGCCGGAGGCGCACACTGTGCCGGAGCGGATCCTGTGTCACACCTACGGCCGTGGCAAAGACCAGCACATCGGGGTGCCGGGATGGCCGTACTCGTTCCTGGTCGCCCTGGAGACTGGGCGTAGTTCGTGGACGGCCCCGCTGGACGCCATTCGTCTCGTCCCGGGTGCGGACCTGGCTGCGGCTACCGCTGGGCAGGTGCGTGACGTCGTGGGTCGCCTCATCGCCGCCGGGCACTGGCGGCCCAGTGACCTGGCGATCTGGGTGGTCATGGATGCCGGCTACGACGCGGCCCGTCTCGCCTGGCTGCTACGAGACCTACCGGTCCGGATCCTGGCCCGGATGCGCTCGGACCGGGTCCTGCGTCGCGCCCCGCGGCCGTGGGTGCCCGGCCCCAAGTGCGGCCGGCCACCACGACACGGCACCGAGTTCATCTTCGGTGACCCGGCCAGCTGGGACACCCCGGATGTCACCACCGTGACCGAGACCCGGCTCTACGGCACGGCGACCGCGCGTGCCTGGCACCGGTTGCACCCACGCCTTACCCGCCGCGCTGCCTGGGCCGACTGCCCCGAACTGCCCATCCTGGAAGGCACTGTCGTGCGTCTCGACGTGCAACGGCTCCCCTCCGGCGCGACCGCGAAACCTGTGTGGCTGTGGTGGTCCGCCGGTGCCGACCCGGCCGCTGACCCGGACACCGAAATGGTGAACCTGTTGTGGCAGGCGTTCCTGCGTCGCTTCGACATCGAACACACGTTCTGCCCTTCCCCTCGTAGCGTGGAGGCCAGAGCTTGAGGGATAGAGGTTCATGGCTGAGACGAGACGCCAGTTCGATCCGGAGTTCCGGGCGGGCGCGGTGCGCATCGTGCGGGAGACGGGTAAGTCGATCGCGCAGGTCGCTCGTGACCTGGGGATTAACAGTGGGACCCTGGCGAACTGGGTGAAGAGGGACCGCGAGGCGCGCGGTGAGGCCGCTGCCGGGCAGTTGGCTGAGGACGAGCGGGCGGAGCTGGCGCGGTTGCGGCGGGAGAACGCCGAGCTGGCGATGGAGCGTGATGTCCTCAAGCGATCCGTGGTCCTGTGGGTCAAGGAGGCGACGGGCCGGTGAGCGTGGCCGGGTTCATCGCTTCCCAGAGGACCGAGCATTCCGTGCCGCACGCGATCGCCTGCCGGGCGTTGGGGGTGTCCGAGTCGTGGTTCTACAAGTGGCGTGACCGGCCGCCAACGCCCCGCGATGATCGGCGTGCCCGGCTGGCAGCCGCGGTCCAGAAGGTGTTCGACGACTCGGGCGGCACCTACGGCAGCCCGCGTATCGGCATCGAGCTGCGCGAGTCCGGCTGGCAGGTATCGGACAACACGATCGCGCAGCTCATGGCCGAGCTGGGCTTAACCGCCCGGGTCAAGCGCCGCCGGCGCGGCCTGACCCGCCAAGGTAAGCGTCCGGCCGCACCGGACCTGGTCAAGCGGGTGTTCACCGCACCGGCACCGGATGTCGCCTGGTGCGGCGACATGACCGAGATCCGCACCGACGAGGGCAAGCTCTACCTGGCCACCGTCATCGACCTGTACTCCCGTCGCATCCTCGGCTACGCCATGGGCGCCCACCACGACGCCGGGCTGGTCGTCGCCGCGCTGAACATGGCCGCCGTCACCCGCGGCGGCAACGCCGAAGGGGTGATCTTCCACAGCGACAGGGGCAGCGAATACTGCTCGGCCGACTTCGCCCGAGCCTGCAACCGGTGGAGGGTACGCCAGTCGATGGGCCGGGTCGGGTCGTGCTTCGACAACGCCGTCGCCGAGGCCACCTTCTCCACCATCAAGGTCGAGTACGTGCACCGCCGTCACTTCCGCACCCGTACCGAGGCCCGCCTGAAGATCGCCACCTGGATCACCGACTTCTACAACCGGCGCCGCCGGCACTCCGTCTGCGACTGGCGCTCACCCATCGACTACGAGCGATCAGAGACCCGCGCCCTGGAGGCCCAGGCCGCATAACGGAGCCCTCCACGATTCCAGGGGATTGACATTCCGGCTGTTCAAGCAGACCCTCGGCTGGACCGTGCCGAAACTGCGCGACCCGCACGCGGCCGACAGATGGACCTGGCTGATCATCACTGCCCACACTCAACTCCGGCTGGCCCGGCCCCTCGCCGCCGACCTACGCCACCCGTGGGAACGACCAGCCCGACCCGAACGGCTCACCCCGGCCCGCGTTCGCCGCGGATTTCGTCACCTGCGCCCGACGACTGCCTGTCCCGCCGGTGCACCGAAACCCACCCGGCCAGGCCCTGGACGGCCACCCGGACGACCCAACCGCCAACCCACCCGCCGCCACGACGTCCACACCGTCACCAGCAGCGACACCACGAGCCAGAAGTCCAGCAAGAAGAAATCGACGAATCCTCGACCACGCCGCACAGGTTAAAGATCAAGTTAGGGCGATGGCCGAGTCGGAGCTGGCTCAGGCAGAGGCCGGACGAGTCTAGGATTCCGCCGCCGTCGGCTCCGTTGGCGGTGCTGTTTCTTCCGCCTCTTTCATTAGCGGGCCGGAAAGGTCAGGCCGCCTGCAAGGTACATCGGAGCGCGCCGCCCACGGGCGCGCACTGCCGCACCAACTCGGTTGGCGACGTTGCCGGGGAGGCGGTGCTCAGACTCGCGGTGCGAAAAGAAGGCGACGTCATCCAACTCTCCGTCCGGCAGGTTGAAGCCGTCGAGGGTGGCGACGGACCCGCAGTCGAACGTGAAACTGACGATCGCGCGGGGACGCTGTCCAGTGGGCGGAGCCCAGTCGACTACGAGAAGATCGCCCACAGTCAGCGCGACGCCTAACTCTTCTCGAATCTCGCGGGTGCAGGCCTCATGCGGGAACTCGTCCTCGTCCACGTAACCACCGGGGAAGGCCCAATGGTCGCGATACGTGGGTTTGACGAGGAGGACGTTGCCACTGGGGTCAGTGATGAAAGCCGCAGCAGCAGCATAGAAGGAAGCCAGGTTGGCGTACCAGGTGGCGGGTTCCGTCCAGGTCACCTTAGTGACGCTAGCGGACACGCGTGGGCGCTCTCTCGCGTGCTAGATGGCTGCTGGCCCCGGCGCGAGTGCATCCATAACCTCGTTGACCTCGGGCGATGACTGGTGTGGGCGGAGCGTGGTCGTGAGTTCGCGGAGGCGCTGGCGAAGGCGCACCGATTGGACGCCCGAAACATCCTCCATCAGCTTACGGCTCCAGTTACTTGCCGCATCGGTGTCACCAGCGCGGGCATGAGTCAAAGCGACAAGGCTCGTGTGCAGGGCCCTGGTTCGGGGGTTCTGGCTGCCGAGGACCAGCGCGTCGGCTGCATATCGCAGGGCCTGCGGGTACAGGTGCAGGTCACCTAGACATTTCAGCGCGGCTCCGGCGAGGTGAGCCGGCGTGAAGTAGCCGACCCAACGTGGGCCCGGCTCTGCGTCCATCCGATCAAGAGCACGCTCCGCCTTGTCCAGCGAGAGTTGGCAGGCACGTCGCTCGCCGGCCTGTCCGTAGGCAGTAGCGGCGGTGGCGTGTAACCGTGTTAGGACAGCGGCAGGTGCACGGCCGGCCCCGTCAATGGCAGCCTCCACGAGCCGAGCAGCCTCCCGAGCGTTGCCCAGGAACACTGCCTGAGTGGCAAGGTTCGCCAGCAGATGAGCGCCGTAGAGGCGATCGTCAGCGGCCTTCGCGAGCCGCAGACCGAGGGTCACATGATGTTGCGCCATCGAATGTTCGCCGGCGTCGTAGGACATGAAGGCGAGTTGGCCGGCGAGCGTTGCGGCCGCGCGCATGAGGTCGCGCCCTACTGCGTCGGTGTAGGTGCCCCGCAACATCGGACCGACCTGACGAACGAGAAGGTCGGCCATGACGGCACGGGTGTGCGGGGAGCCGCTGCCATGACGCCGGTCGAGGTCGGTGAAGCGATCGGCCAGCGTGTAAAGCGATTGGACATCCGTGGAGGTCACTTGTTGGCAGCCGTGTCGGCTGACCGTCTCGTCGGGCAGGTCGTATCGCCAGCCGAGCCCCGCCTGTAGGGCTTTGCCTCTGTCGAAGGTTCCGTTCACCTGCCGGTCGAGGTGCTTGGCGAGCGTCACCCAGATCTGCTCGGTGGCATCTATCGCCGCATCGACGGAAGCGGGGTAGGCGCATGTTCCGGTGTCGTCGGGAACGCCGAATCCCAGCTCCGATGCAGAGACGGTACGCCCGAGTTTGCGGGCGAGTGTTTTGGCCATCGCCGCCTGGACGTGCTCGCCAGGCCGGCGACCGCGTAGCCACCAATAGACGCTGGCGGCGTCGTACCGCCAGGCACCCTGCTCTCGGCCGGCGAGATTGAGCTGCCGTGCAAATGCGGCATGGGCGTTCCCGTAACCGGCGGCAGTCAGCAGCCTATCGAACGCCGCATTTGTTACCGGTCTCGCCATGTTCCGCCTCCAGCTATCACCCAACTACCAACAGTGATGAGCCTATGAGTTTCTGCCGTCCGATGGGGACCTGCGCAACCTCGCGCAAGCCACCTCCTGACCTGAGCAATCGAGCGCATCGCTCGCAATCTGGCGTGTCAGTCGGCAGCCCGCTTGCCTGGTTGCAGGGAGGTTCCTGGGTGGCGGCTGAGGCTGAGTGTCGCGCCATGGTCGACGGAGGTGGAGAGATGCAGGGCGACCAGCCGACGAGCTGGAGTGAGCTGTCAGAGGCGGCCGAGCGGGAGGCTGCCAAGCAGCGCCTTCTCGCTCAGGCCGAGGCGGAGCGCGTACCCGTTGACGACACGACCCGCGCGGTCCCGGACCGGCGGTGGCGGCGTGACCAGCGATGACATCCCTATCGGCCGCCGCGTCGCGAGCTGGCGGGTGCGGCGGCAGATGACCCAGCAGATGCTCGCCGACCGGCTGCGCAGGTCGAAGAGCTGGGTGGACAAGATCGAGCGGGGTGCCCGCACCCTGGACCGGTACTCGGTGATCCAGGAACTGGCCCACGTCCTGCGGGTGGAGCCGGAGGTGCTGCTCGGTCAGCCGCGGAGCACTCCGGCTGGCACTCCGGACGGGGTGGACGACATCCGGGCCGCGCTCGCCCGCTACGAGATCCCGCAGGCTCCACCGCAGACGGACGAGCTGAGGCGACAGGTCGGGCATGCCTGGTTGACCTACCAGCACGCGCACTACGGGCAGTTGGTCCGGGTGGTGCCGGGTCTGCTCGACGCCGCTCGGGCCGCGCAGAGAGCAGAGGTGCTGGTGCAGGCGTACCGGATCACCTCGTCTGTGCTGGTCAAGCTCGGCGAGGCCGACCTGGCCTGGCTGGCCGCCGACCGGGCGATGGCCGCCGCCGGAGACGACAGGCTGCTCGCGGCGACCGCGACCATCTCGGTGGGTCAGGCGCTGCGCGCGCAGGGCCGCGACCGCCTGGCCCTGGCCGCGCTGCTCCCCGCCGCCAACCGCGTCCTGCCATCGTCGGCCCACTCCGGTGATCAAGAGGTTTGCGGCGCTTTTGGAGATCAAACCTGCCGCAAACGTCTTGATCACGAGGGTGGGAGCGAGGGCGAAGGCGGGAGTGGAGGTGAGGGGCAGGGCGATCACCGGGGGAGGGCGGTGGGTGGGACGTTGCTGGTGCAGGCCGCGCTTGCTGCCGCCGGCTGCGGCGAGCATCGCCGCGCCGACGAGCTGACCGACCGGGCTGCGGGCGTCGCCGCCAACCTTCGGGGGTACGACGACGCACAGCGCACCAGCTTCGGGCCGGTCGCCGTCGAGCTGGCCCGGGTTCTCATTGCGGCACAACGGGGTGACGCCGTCGAGGCGTTACGGAGGCACTCAAGCGTCGTGCGGCGGGAGGGGTGGCGGCGGTTGCCGGCTGAGCATCGGGGTGCGTACCTGGTCGACGTCGCGCGGGCGTACGTGCATCTGGGTGACGTGCGCGGGGCGGCGCGCGCCCTGGTGGACGCGGACAATGCCGCGCCCGCTGAGGTTCGGTGGCGGGCGTCGGCGCGTACCGTCATCGCGGATGTCGCCCGCGCGCAGCCGGCGCCGGCCGGTGTGGCGCGACTGGCGGCGCTGGTCGGCCTCACCCGGTGAGACTCAGTCGGGACCTGACCAGTTACCTGCCCGGGACCTGCCTGGTCGCGGTAGCTTGATCTGAGACGCCTGAGAACCGCTCAATCATGGCCGATGTGACGGTTCGTGGTGGCGACAGCAGCGATATCGACGCCTGGCGCGACACCCCTGAGCGTTGGCCGCGAGCTTCTTCGAACGTCACCATCTGACGGGAAAGCGATCATGATCGCAGCGTTGACGGGGTTCACCCAGCAGTTGGTGTCGGCGAATGGCATCAAGATCAACGCTGTCACGGGAGGCTCCGGCCCGCCGGTCCTCCTGCTGCACGGGTGGCCGGAAACGTGGTGGGGTTGGCACCGTGTGATGCCGCTGCTGGCTGAGCGTTTCAGCGTGGTGGCCATCGACATGCGCGGCGCGGGCTTCTCCGACTGCCCCCTCGACGGCTATGACAAGGCGACGATGGCGGGCGACGCGCACGAGGTCATGGTTGCCCTTGGGCATGAGCGCTACGCCGTGTGCGGACACGACATCGGCGGGATGGTCGCCCTGCCGCAGGCCGCCATCTATGGGCAGGCTGTCACCCACCTGGCCGTCCTCGACGTTCCGCTTCCCGGCTGGACCGGTTGGGAGGCGGCGACCGGGAAACTCTGGCACTTCAGCTTCCACACGAACCGGGACCTACCCGAGCGCCTGATCCACGGCCGCGAGTACGACTACGTGTCGACCTTCATAGCTGAGCGGTTCTACGACCACAGCAGCTTCGATCCGGCGGACATCGACATCTACGCGAAAGCGATGGCGCTTCCGGGGCGCACCCGCGGTGGTCTGGAGTGGTATCGGACCCTCGCCGCCGACCATGCTGCCGCGCTCGAGTACAAGAAGAAGCCGCTGGAGATTCCGGTGCTGGGTCTCGGCGGGGACCAGCGCTTCGGTGCGCAGATGGTGCCGATGCTGAAGGAGTTCGCCGGCAACGTGACGGGCGGCCCGATCGCGCGGTCCAGCCACTACCTCGCGGAGGAACGGCCGGATGACGTCGCAGCAGCTCTGATCGATTTCCTTCAGGCCACGTGACACCTGCGACCGCGCCGATCGGCTCATCAAGAAGGGAAAGCTGTCATGAGCGCACCTGTCATTCGCGGCGTCAACCACATCGGCATCACGGTGCCCGACATCGAAGCCGCGAAGACGTTCTTCGTGGAAGCCTTCGGTGCCCAGGTGATCTATCAGTCCTTCGGACCGCAGGATCCGCCTCGGCAGGGACCCGAATTCGAGCGGGCCGTCGGTGCTCACCCCGGAACGGTCGTGCGCGCACAGGCGATGGTCAAGATCGGCACCGGGCCCGACTTCGAGCTTTTCGAAATGCACGGCCCCCAACAAGCCGAGCCGGTCCGACCGAGCGACTTCGGCATCACGCACTTCGGCCTCTACACCGACGACATCGACGCGTCGGTCGAGCGCTTGAAAAGGGCCGGAGGCACCCCCCTCACGGAGCCTCGCCCTATTCCCTACACAACTGAACAAGGTCCGGGAAACAGGGTCTGCTACTGCCGTACGCCCTGGGGCACGACGATGGAGTTCATCACCACGCCGGACCGCATGCCCTATCACGACCAGACGGATGTGCGCAGGTGGCAGGACGAGGACTGAGCGAGGCGCGATAAGGATCCGCCCAGTCAAGTCGCGGTAATGCCGACGCTGTCGGAAGGTTCGACGGATGCACAGCCGCGACGGCTGTCGTGACGGACAGGCCGCCGCCGTCAGCCCATCCGGGTGCGGCGTAGCCTTCGTCAGCGCCGCGCTGAGATCACCCATGAAACTGGAAGCCGCGATGCGCAGTGTTGGCCTTGCGGCTGTAGTCCAGTTTGAGAAGAGCCGTCCTACCTGAGTGGGGTGGCAAGGTCGCTCAGCGTAGTAAACCTCCATGGTCACGACAAAAGTTACCCCGGAGGTGGTGACTCGTAACATTGCGCCGTGTAGGCGAACCCGCTATCGCGGACGCGAGACTTGCTTTCATTCAGGATCAATATCCCAATCCAATCGTCCGAATCGCTTTGTCAGCAGCTGACCTAGATTTCGAACTCGAGTCTCATATTCGGATCGCTTGGCTGAGTTCAGCGGGGCGTGTTTCAAGATGCCTTCGATTGCTTGGAACTGCAGCCAAAGGTGTTGTGGCCGCTCGCTATCCTCGAAGCTTGAACAGGCCACGAGCGCAGATTCGTAATCGCGTTGAGCTATCAGTAGCTGAACCCGAATGCCAGTCTGGACGTCTTTCCGTTGAGCTCGATAAAGCTGACGTAATTGGTCCAACGTTTGCTGGGCGTCTTCCAATCTGTTTGTTATCACCTCGCAAAGCGCCAAATTTGCCAAGACCTCAAACGCTGGCCGTTCGGCTGAGGTTGCGGCTCGTCGAGCCGCCTGGTAAGCCTCGTCGTAGTTTCCGAACTCGTATGCGACTCGAGATCGGCGGTGAGCTGCAAACGATTGATCATCCACGGCTTCGAGCTGAGCTAGGAGATCGCGTGCTTCAACTTCCTTCTTTTCGCGACAGAGAATCTTGATCTGAAGATCGATAATGAAGCGGTTTTCTGCTTGTAGCGACCGCGCAATCTCCACGTGATAAAGCGCTTTGTCGAGGCGTTCAAGGTGCAAATAGCATTCAGCTAGGTCGCGGTGAATAGCCAAGCCACCATAGCCATCGGTCAACGCGCGTTCGTAAAATCGCGTCGCCTCCTTGTGGCGACCTCGATGTCGCTCCAAGAAGCCTCTGAGGAAGTTCGCATCCCGTCCTCGGCCAAGTTTGACAAGCCCTTCTAACCCCGAGAGGGCGCCATCGAAGTCGCCTAGGCGAACCTGTGAGCGTATGGCCCAGTACAAGGGTCCAGGTTCGCTGGGTCTCGATTCTAAAGCAGCTTGAGCGATCTCGAGTGATCGTTCGTAATTTCGTCGATGATAGAAACTGGCAGCTAGCCGTACCCAGTCTGCAAAGAGGGACATGGCCTCGGTTCCGCCATGTCGCTGCCCGCTCGTCAGTAATGCCCGAAAACGAACTCGCTCCAACTCAAAATAAGATCGCTCTTCTTCGTCGTTCTCCAGGAAACTCTTTAGTGCCTCGGCCACGTCCTGATACTGCTCTCGAGTGCAGCCGTGATATTCGCGCTCTACGAACTCGACAACGGGATCGGCGATGCGATACCAGCCGGTCGTACCGTCTGGGATGACTAGAGAGGTGTCGATAAGTTTGACTATTCCTGCGCGAATAGCTTCCACTGGCCCCTTGAGTACCTGCTCTATTAGCTGTATTGGAAGTGGACTATTGCCTGAGAGAACCTGAAGGATGGAGCGCTCGACTGAGTCATGAGTTAGTGTTCGAAGATATCTACCGAGTGGTCGAGGACTGTACGTCGACGTTCTGCCCATCGGCCTGGAGGCAAGTTCCGCTCCGTATGCCTCTGCCATCTGCGTAAGAATGTTTGCCGCGGGGGGATAACCACGGGCTTGCTCAGCCATTAGATTGAGCTGATAGCTGGTTAAGGTGATGCCGCGAGCCCGGGCCTGCAATGCGATCAACTGGCGCATGTCGAGCGTGGGTAAAGGTTCGACACGCACAATCGCATTGCCTTCAAGTTCTGGGGTAAGTCTCCAAAGAGGCCTTCTGTTGCTTACTATGGCAACAAGAACGCTTGAATCTTTGCCCAGTTCTAGCAGAATATCCCGTACGACCCGACGAACTGCTCCCGCTCCGTCAATTAGCCCGCCACTGTCATACAACACGACCATTTCTCTTGCGGTGGCCACATCTTTTGCGTAGCGCGCGAAACGTTGGACGGCAGATCCTTCGTTAAGTGCTTGTATTTCTTTGACGACTTTCAGTGAATCGCTCGGATTGGCGACGACTTCAACGAGGTCGGCTAGTTTTGTTGTAAGGTCTTGGATTGAATCGCCATCTTCGACGTCAATTTTGATTATTCGGTCGATTCCGATTGAATCTCGAACGACGCGGGTTAGGAGCGTCTTGCGTCCGATCCCTGGGAGGCCAGTCAGTGTGACAAGCGACGCCGGCATCGCCGATTCGGGATGCACGAGGGCTGCCTGCAATGCTGCTGCTTCCTTGCCGCGGCCAACAAAGAATCGGCTCTGCTGTGCCTCCACCAGCTCGTCCACTAAACCACGAATCGCGCGCGCAATCGGTTTTGGAGACTTCGACCTAACGAACTTGTAGCGCAGCATCCACTCGGGAAAATCTGTCTCTCGAATGCGGTCATCGAGGACGACAACGATAACCTTCTTGATGCGTCCGAGTGCAGTGTGGTATCGCGCTTCTCGACTTTCGAAATTGACCCATGCGGAAGACATGGATTCCTTGCTGGCAAAGAAGGCAAAGACCGAGGCATCTGCGACTGCGGCTTCCATTGCTGCGACTAGATCGTCTGCGGCCTTGAATTCGTATGTGTCGATCGCAGCGAACGGACGGCCTAGTTCCCTGGCCACAGAGTGGACGATCTCCGATTGCTGACGGGAGTAAGAGAAGAAAACTCTCGCGGCGCTTCCCTTGTTGCTGGACATGGCTGACCTCGGATCCCGCTCGGCTCACCAGAAGATCTCGAACCTAGATGATCAAATCTGACCGCAGGACATTGTAGCGATGCGGCATGCGTGCTGTCATGCTGCGAAGGGCTCGTTATCGAATGCGAGGCAACAGATCAGGCGGGCCGCGCCGCCGAGGCTCAACAAGGATCAGTAGGCTACGCCAACGTCCCGCATCTTGGCTTGAAGGTGATGTAGGAGGATCGTGTCGCCGTCCTCGGGGCTGGTGCCTACAGATCTTGAATAAGTAGGTTCGTCTACTGCGTCCTTTCGCCTACCGGGCGCGAGGTCGTCAAGATCCGAGACAGGGTATCGGCTTGTTGAGTCACTGCGCTTAGATCATCGAGCACGCTCTGCCCCCAGATCGCTTCGATGCTCCGCGCCACGCGCGGCTGCCGACCCGACCACCCGATCGAACCTGGACCACGCGCCGACTCGGGAGCGGGTGTCTAGGTCGGTGTTCTGCGCTGCGCCGTACAGAATCGTCGACGCGGAGGATGCCGTGCCTGCTGAGAATCGGTGCCAGCCGTTGGCGCGTACCGTCATCGTCGATGTCGCCCGCGCGCAGCCGGCGCCGGCTGGCGTGGCGCGGCTGGCTACGCTGGTGAGCCTCACCCGCTGACGGCCGCCTCCGCCCGAGTTAGTCACGACGCAGCTCGGAAAGGGCTGGGACTATCGGGCTTTGCTCGGACGACGCGCGCGTTCGAACTCGGCGACGTCGGACATCCAGGGCCCGTGCTGGTCGAGTGCGGCGCAGCCGCCGCGCACGAACGCGCTCACCAGCTGCCGGTACCCGCTGATCCCGTCGACCAGGCCGTACTCGACCTGGTACTCCGGATCCGACCCGTCTTCCCCCGGCCGCACCGTCGTGATCCGGGCGACGGAGTCCGCGTAGAAGTGCAGCTGGATCCCCTCGCCCATCTCCTCGTCCTCGATGGTGAACACCTCGTTGTCCCCGGCGGAGCGCTCGGCGACGAACTCCCAGAACTCGGCGGAGGCACCGCGCGGGCCGTCTCGCAGCCACGTCTTCTCGCCGCCCTTGTCGTCGGTGAAGGTCAGGGCCGTCTTCGTCGCACCCACACCGAGGTCGTCCTCTTCCGGCGGCGTGCTCTTGGCGCGGGCCGCGGCCTCCGCGCACATCAGGAAGCTCACCGTCCGCACCGCGTCATCGACAAGCTCGGGGTACGCGCGGCGCACGGCCGCGTCGACCGCCGCCGTCATCCGTTCCCAGTCGCGTTTGTCAGTGGCCCGGTTTCCCCGGCGCGGGTCGAGGTTGATCCGCATGCCGGCGCACGCCTGCTCGGCGGTGGCGATCACGCGCATGACCTGGGGGAGCAGCGCGGTGTCGACGGCGTCGGGGTTCCGCCTCGGAATCGTCGCGCCGTGCAGATACTGGCCCGTGTACCGCAGGATCGCCGCGTCGAGTGGCCCGAGGACCATCCCGCGCTCGGCGCGACGGCGGTCCGCGTGATACCCCTGGGCACGCTTCTCGTTCGCCGTCGCGGTCGCCGTGCGCATCGCGTCGTAGACCTCCCCACGCTCCAGGAGGCGGATGTCGGCGCCGTGTGCGACGAGCCGGCTCTGGTGCCACGGGATGCGCCGGAAGAGCGCGTCCACGTCAGCGGGCGGGGCGAGCAGGACCGGGTCCAGGAGCGCGACGGCGGCGGTCTCGTCGAGCCGGCCCTCGGTGCCGGCGGCCTCGCACAGCGGAAGGACAGCACTCCACAGCAGGAGATGTCTGGCCAGGTCCTCCCGGATCACCGCGAGGTGGGCTTCGGAGATCGGGACCGTGAACTCGCGAGGGTCGTGGTTGGCGTCGGCCCCGGCGCCGAGCTTCAGCTTCAGCTCGCCCGCCTCGTGGATGACCGTCGGGATCCAGCCGCTGCGACGCGTGAAGACGACGTCCCTCACCTCGTCACGCCCACTGTTCGCATTGGGCGTCGAGGCGTGGGTCGGAGCGCACCCAGACCTCACCCCCGGCGGCACCAGCCGGGGCGTCGACCCGTTCGAGGCCGAGGAACTCGATCAACTGGAGCAGTTCGGCGCGGTCGGCCCGGTCGTCGTCGACGTCCTTCGAATCGAAGAAGATGTAGTACTGGTCGGTCGGGTCGACGTAGCCGGAATCCGCCCAGATCCGGCCCACTTCGTCGATGGCCGCGGCCTCCGTCGTGAACGTGGCGGCGCGGGCGGCACCCCGGGTCTCCGGTGACGCGTCGAGATCGGCGAGGTCGGAGAACCACTGGCCGAAGTGGTCGAGGCCGGCGTACCCGTTCTCGAAGAACAGCATCGCACTCGGCAGGTAGCGGTTGGCCCTGTCGACCAGGAGGTGCTCCGACCGCTGGTGGCCCGCCTCGGTGATCCGGGAGATGACCCCCCGGCGCGGCATGAGCACCAGGCGCTGCTGCGCCGGTGCGTCGGCGATCGTGTACGTGTCAGCCTCCCGACCTCGGAAGAACGCGGAGAACGCCACGTACGCCTCCTGCGGGTCGCCGACCGTGACGCGGTGGTCGTCGCCGTCACCGGTGGCGAAGACGAACTGCTTCGGGCCGGGCTGGTAGGGGCGGGCCATGCTGCGTCCTTCGGTCGGGTGCGAAAGCTCCGCCAGATTAGTGGGTCCGGGTGACATCACCGTGGCCCCTGATCGGGGCGGGGTTTCCGGGAACGTGAGTTTCGGGCATGTATGTCGGCACTGCTGGAGGGGAGAGACAGCAATGCTGGTAACCGGTTATCTCGGCGCGGTGCTCATCGGCGCCCTCGTCGGCCTGCTCGGGCGACTCATCCTGCCGGGGAGGCAACGGATCGGCGTCTTCGCCACGTTCGTGCTCGGCGTCGGCTCGGCGGTGCTGGGCACAGTGGTCGCCAGGGCACTCCATGTCGACGACGACGCCGGTGTGAAGGTGTGGGTGCTGCGCTGGGACTGGATCGTGCTCGCGATCCAGGTCGGCCTCGCGATCATCGCCGTGGCGCTGGCGAACATGCTGACCTTCACCCGCCTTGCCGGCGGCGACGAAACCCCTCGTCGGCGCACCCGTCGCAGCAAGGCCAAGAGCTGACGAGCCGATCCCGCTCAGTCGGCCGTCATCCGGCCCTACGCCGGGCCAGGGCGTCGCGGACGGCGAAGGTCACCAGCGACAGCGGTACGAAGACCCAGAGCTGAAGCACTGTGTACCGGCGCAGTTCACCGTCGATGTCGACCCCAGCCAGCTCGGCGTCGAGGGCGCCGGGCCGCATCAGTGCGAGCGCGTACACCGACAGTGGCGCGTAGTTGAGACCCGCGCCGACCAACCACAGGCCGAACGCCCGGGTGCCGAAGCCGTCCGACGTCGTCAGCAGCCAACCGCCCCACGCCACCATCAGCACCACGCCGACGAGGAACTCGGCCAGGATGATCCGCCGTCGGCGGATGGTTCCCCGGCTGCCGTGCATGTCGATGGCCGCCAGGCGACGAACGTTCACCGGACCGATGGTGGCAGCGGCGGGCAACCCGTGCTCGGAGCGCGGCTTCTTCCCATCGAAGATCTCACGATCACCGGGTGCGGGTGATCGACTTGTGCTCGACGTAGCCGGTCAGGCCGACCTTGCCGTACTCGCGGCCGAGACCGCTGGCCTTGTAGCCACCGAAGGGTCCGTCGAAGCTGATCGGCGAGCCGTTCAGCGTGACGGTGCCCGTGCGCAGCCGGCGGGCGACGGCCAGGGCGCGGGCAACGTCCGCGGACCAGATTCCGCCGGACAGGCCGTACTCGGAGTCGTTGGCGATCCGCACGGCGTCGTCATCGTCGTCGTAGGCGATGACGACCAGGACCGGGCCGAAGATCTCCTCCTGCGCGATGCGCATGCCGTTGTCGACGTCGGCGAACACGGTCGGGGTGACGTAGTTGCCCTTCTCCAGGCCGGCGGGGATCTGCGGGCCGCCGGTCACCAGACGCGCGCCGTCCTCGATGCCGATGGTGATGTAGTCGATGACACGCTGCTGCTGGTCGCGGCGGATCATGGGGCCGATGAAGGTGTCGGATGCGGCGGGGTCGCCGACCTTCAGCGACTCGACCATGTCTTTCACGGCGGTGACAACCTCCTCGTAACGGCTGCGTGGAGCCAGGATGCGGGTCTGCAGGATGCATGCCTCGCCGTTGTTGCCCAGCGATCCGAACCGCAGGCCCTGCATCGCGGCGGCCAGGTCCGCGTCGTCCAGGATCAGTGCGGCGGACTTGCCGCCCAGTTCCAGACCGACGCGCTTGAGTTGCTCCCCGGCGATTGCCGCGATCCGCCGGCCGGCGCGGGTCGAGCCGGTGAAGGAGATCTTGTCGACGTCGGCGTGCGAGACGAGGTGCTCGCTGGTTTCCCGGTCCGCCGGGAGCACACTGAGGACGCCTTCGGGCAGCCCGGCCTCGTGCCAGAGGTCCGCCAGCAGCATCATGCTCAGCGAGTTCTCCGGGGAAACCTTGAGCACAACGGTGTTGCCCGCCAGCAGAGCCGGGATCAGCTTCGCGGTGGCGGCGGAGAACGGGGAGTTCCACGGAATGACCGCGGCGACCACACCGATTGCCTCGCGCCGGACGATGGTGTCGAAGGCCACCGAAGGGTCGGACGGCGCGACGATTTCCTCCCAGCCGAACTCCTCGGCCGCCTGGAGGTAGGCGTTGGTCTGACGGGTCAGGAAGGGTTGACCGATCTTGGTGAACCAGCCTGCCGAGCCGTTCTCCCTGGAGATCGCCGCGGCGATCTCGTCCGCCCGGGCGGCACGCAGCGCGTCGTAACGACGCACGATGTCTTGGCGCTCCTTCGGCGAGGTGCGCGGCCACGGACCGTGGTCGAACGCCTCACGCGCGGCGGCGACAGCCTTGTCGATGTCGGCTGGTGCGGCCTGCGCCACGCGGCCGAGCACCGACTGGTCGTGCGGGGACAGGATGTCGAGCATCAGCTCCGGCGCGCTGGGGGTCACCCAGGAACCACCGATGTAGAGCTTGTCGCGCACAGTCACGTTCTATTCCTTGAGATGAGAAGGGGTGGAGGTATGCGGGCAGAGTGGATGTCGGCGCGCGGCCGGGCGGACCATCCGCGCGACGGACTCGGCAGAGTCGCCGAGTCCGTCGCGGTCGGTGGAGACGCTGAGTTCGCGCCACGCCGCGTCTTCCGCACGTTCCGAGGCGCCACGGTGTCGGTCAGGCGGCAGGGTAATCCGTGGACCGGCTCACCTCGGCCCACGAGTTGGCTTCCGCAATACGGCCCTCCTCGGAGCTGATCGCGATCCCTAGCGCGTCGCTGCCGAGCAACAGCCGGCGCGGAGGCTCCGCGGCGTCCACGGTGTCGACGATGGCGCGGGCCATGCGGTCCGGGTCGCCGGGCTCGTTCCCGGCATACTGTGCGAATCGATCCAGCCACGCGCCAACCGTCTGCGCGTAGTCAGGCGTGATGGGGCCGGAGGGTTCGGCGGCCCCGGCGGCCCAGCCGGTGCGGATACCGCCCGGCTCGACGATGGTGACCTTGATGCCCAAGGGGGCCACTTCGTTGGCGAGGACCTCGGAGAAGCCCTCTACCGCAAACTTCGCCGTCTGGTAGGCACCCAGGCCGGGGGTGCCGCCTGCGCGGCCGCCGATCGAGGAGATCTGCACGATATGCCCGGATCGCTGCCCGCGCATCACGGGTAGGACCGCCCTCGTCACATTGACCACGCCGTACAGGTTCGCCTCGACCTGCGCGCGGAATTCCTCCTCGGGGAAGTCCTCGATCGAGCCGCTGGTGGCGTAGCCCGCGTTGTTGACCACCAGGTCGATGGAGCCGAACCGCTGCACCGCCGCGGCGACCACCTCTCGGGCCTGCGCCGGGGAGGTGACGTCGAGCGCGACGGCCGCGAGACGCTCGGGGTGCTCTGCCACCAGGGAAGCCAGCGCTTCCGGCTTGCGGGACGTCGCCACTACTCGGTCGCCTGCCTCCAGCGCTGCGAGCACCAGTGCCTTGCCCAGTCCCTGCGAGCCACCGGTGATCAGCCAAGTCCTTGTCATCGTACGTATCCTCCGCTTGTCATCCCTCGCCACCCGAAGCGGGCAGCAACACAACCGTAGAGTTACGGCCGCTAAATGCAACAAGGTTGAGGCGGAAAAATTCTGTTCCGCGACTCACACGCGGAAGATTGCCGGTTAGTTGAAACAGTCGAGTATGATCGCAGCACCATGAGAGCCGATGCCGCCCGTAATCTAGATGCCGTCCTCCGCGCCGGAGCTCGACTTCTGGCCGAGGACCCCGGCACCTCCATGTCAGCCGTCGCCGCTGCCGCCGGAGTGGACCGCACTACCCTGCACCGCCGCTTCGCGAACCGCGAAGCCCTGCTCAGTGCCGTCTTCGAGGCCAAGCTCGACTCCGCCGAGAACGTCCTCGACGAGGCCCGCCTGACCGAGGCCCCCGTGCCCGTCGCCCTGCACCGCTACGTGGAGGGAATCGTCCCCGTCAGCCGCGAATGGCCTCTCGACACTCGCCGCATGATGCAGAACGACCCTGCCGCCAGCATGCGCCGTCAGGAGCAGAGCGCCCGAGTCGACGCCTTCATCCGCCGATCAAGAGACGAGGGATACCTCCGCGGCGACGTGGACATGACCTGGGCGCGAACGGTCCTCGACCAACTCGTCGACGCCGCCGCCCACCAGTTCCCCACCCTGACGCCACCGCAAGCCGCCGACCTCGTCGTAGCCACCTTCATGAACGGCCTCGGCGCGGCCTGACGGTCCCCCGTTCGCCGCACCAGCCGCCGGGATGCCGCCCGATACGATGCGGCGATGGGCAGATTCCTCGCGCTTTTCCACGGTGCGGCCGACGAGGCCGGCAAGGCCGACCTCACCGAACAGCAGCAGACGGAGTTCATCAACGCCTGGGCGTCGTGGGCGCAGGCCAACGAGAAGGCCATCGTCGACCCGGGCGCTCCGCTGAACGCGAAGAAACTGGTCACCGCGCAGGGTGTCGAGGACGTCACCGACTCGCTGACCGGCTACACCATCGTCGAAGCGGGCTCGCACGACGAGGCCGTCCAGATCTTCGCCGGGCACCCGCACCTGGGGCTGTTCGCCGGGAACTCGATAGCGGTCCTGGAATGCCCGCCCCCGCCCAGCTGACACTCGTGTCATCCGGCGGTGACGGCGTCATCGACTGCCGAGCCCCGTCGCCCGAAGGACCGTCAGCTCCGGCTGATCTGACGGTCCGAGCCGTGACAACGGCCAGCACGAGCGTTCGCCGCACTATATCGCTCTCTGCGGCGGGCCGCGGGACGGCTGCCACGGAGGGTGCTGCGGTTCAGGACGTGCGCCGCGCGATGGCGGCCCCGACACCGTCGAGGATCAGGTTCAGGCCGAAGGTGAAGTCCTGGTCCGCCGGGTCCTCGCCTGGCTCGCTCTCGAACGCGCCCGCCGCGAACAGCGGCGCGGCCTCGGGGAAGCGCTCCGGGCGGACGAGCGCGGCGAGGGCGCGGCCGTAGTTCTGCTCGACGTCGGCCTGGCTGAGCCCGGTGCCGCTGCGGCCCTCGGCCATCTGCCGGCCCTGCAGGATCGCGTTGCGCACGTAACCGCTGACGACGACGAGTACGCCTCCCTTCGTCCTCGGATCCAGGCCGGTGTCGTGCAGGACCCGCAGGAACGCGTCCATCCAGCCGATGGCATTCGGCCCTCGGGGTGGGCCGGCGATTGGAACCTCCACGAGCCACGGGTGTTCGGCGTACCGGGCGCGGATCGCCGCCGCCCAGCGATGCACGCCGTCACGCCAGTTGTCCGCGTCCAGCCGGGGGGCGGACCCGGTGGCGTGGTCGGTCATCAGTTCGAGGAGTTCCTCCTTCGAGCCCACGTGCCGATAGAGCGACATCTTGGTGAAGCCGAGAGTCTGCGCGACCTTCTGCAGGGTCACCCCGTCCAGCCCTTCGTGGTCCGCCAGGTCCACCGCGGCGCCGACGACGCGCTCGACGTCGAGTTCGGCGGGCCGGCCGCGGCGTGTGGACGTCGGCAGTCGCCAGAGCCGCGCCAGGTCGGCGGGCACGTCATCGGCCATTGACGGCGCATTGTGTCCCATGGATAGTATCTCCTGTACATTAAAGCTGTCGCCGGGCCGGACCGGGGGAGAAGAAGCATATGGACGTGTCAGCGGGCGCGATCGGCGCCACGGCGAGCCGGTCGAGCGCCGGGCAGCGCCTCCACGACCTCGACGCGCTGCGGGGCTTCGCGCTGCTCGGGATCTTCGTCGTGAACATCACCTTCATGGCCTCCGGTTACCCGGGCAACCTGATCACGGACCCGGCGTTCTCGTCGGCCCTCGACGACGCGGCCCGGTTCCTGTCCGCGGTGTTCGTCGACATGAAGTTCTACATCCTCTTCTCGTTCCTGTTCGGTTACAGCTTCACCCTGCAGATGGAGGCGGCTGGGCGCGCGGGCGCGGCGTTCGGGCCGCGGATGCTGCGCCGGATCGCCGGCCTGTTCATCCTCGGTGCCCTGCACACCGCGCTTCTGTACGGCGGCGACATCCTGATGACGTACGCGGTGGTCTGCCTGGTCCTGCTCGCGATGCGCCGGGTCCGCGACCGGACGGCGCTGCGCGTCGCCGGCGTGCTCTACGGGATCGTGCTGCTGAGCCTGCTGGCCAGCGGGCTCTTCGTGGACTCCTCCGCGTTCCTGCCGACCCGAGCCGAGGCGCTGGCCAACGCCGAGAACGCGACCGCCGCGATGCTCGGCGGGTGGGGCGACGTCATCGGCCACCACCTCTGCGGGCTCCCCTTGATGGTGCTCCAGTCCGCGACGTTCCAGGGCCCGACGGCGCTGGCGATGTTCCTGCTCGGCATGGTTGCCGGCCGACGGCGGCTCCTCGCCGGCGTCAGCGGCCACGAGCCGGTGCTGCGGCGGATCCAGTGGATCGGCTTCCCGGTGGGTGTCGCGGGCGGCGTGGTGTACGCGCTGGGCGGCGGCAACGGAGCGTCACTGGCCGTGGGTGTGAGCGCGGCGACCGCGCCGCTGCTGACGGCCGCGTACGTGGCCACGCTGCTGCGGATGATGCACAGCCCGCGGTTCGGGTTCGTGCGGTCAGCCCTGGCGCCGGCGGGGCGGATCGCGCTCACCAACTATCTGGGGCAATCGCTGTTGGGACTGCTCATCTTCAGCGGGATCGGGCTCGGCCTGGCCGGGAGCGTGTCGCCGGTGGGGACGACCGGGCTGGCGTTGCTGATCTTCGCGGCGCAGCTCGCGGTCAGCGCGTGGTGGCTACGCCATCACCGGTACGGGCCGGCGGAGTGGGCGCTGCGGCGGCTGACGAACGGAAGGACGCCACACACCGCCGAGGTCTCCGGCGGGCGTGGTCGACGCGGGATCACTCGAAGAACTTCAGGCTGAACCCGGTGTCGGTCGTCGGGCCGGGCACGTTGGCGCGGCGGTAGGTGGTGTTGCCCCACCAGCAGAAGGTGCCGGTGTACCAGTACCGGTTCGCCCAGGAGTACGCGGTGCCCTTGGGCACGGCGTGGAACATCAACGGGAACCTCGGCCCGGCGGGCGGGCTCGTGGCGATGTCACCGTTGAGCAGCACGAAGCTGTGGTGGCCGGGCCCGTTGACGTGCAGAGTGGGATCCCAGCCGACCATCATGGTGGCCCGGTTCGAGCCGAACAGGCAACCGTTGGATTTGTACCAGTCCCACACGTACGTCGGGTCACCGCCGGCGCGCAGTCGCAGGTCGGCCAGGCAGTACTGGTCGCTCCAGCTGCCGTTGGCGGAGTAGACGATGTGGAGCTGCCCGTTGGGGTCCCTGATCGCCTCGGGAGACTCGTTGATGTATGGGTTGCCGACGACGCGCTCCCAGCTCTCCCGTGGTTGGGAGATGACGAACCGGCTGCCGGTCGGGGTGAGCGGGTCGCTCATGCGGCTGAGGTAGATGTTCTGTTCGATGTTGGTGTCGCCGGCCCAGCCCGACCAGACGAACCACCGCTGCCCGTTGAAGGTGAACAGGCTGCCGTCGATCGCCCACTTGCCGTCGGGCAGGGCGAGCTGCCGCTCGGCCGTGTAGCCGCTGGCCGGCGACGCCGAGTGGATCACGTACATGCGGTGGGCGGCGCCGCGCCCGGCCGAGAAGTAGATGTAGTACCGGCCGCCGTCGGTGACGATCTCCGGGGCCCAGACCTCACCGAGGTTGCGGCTGTCCGTCCACACCTGACGTGCGGGCGCGGCGGCCAGCGCGTCGGGTGACGATGCCTGCCGCACGGCGACCCCGCCGTTGAGCGACTGGACCGAGATGTAGGTGGCACCGACGCGGATCACGCTCGGGTCGGCAGCCCGCAGGCCGGTCTGCCCGGCCGTCGCCGGCCCGGCACCGACCGCGGACAGGCCGGTGGCGAGCACGACGGCCAGCAGGGCCGAGAGGATTCGTGGGAGGGTTCGGTTTCCGATGGTCACGATCCGGGGCCCTTTCCTCGGTCAGCATCGACGCTTGTAGATTAGCTTCAGGAGGGCGGATCGGCATGAAGTTCCTTCTCACCTCGGGGGGCATCAGCAACCCGAGCATCGCCGACGCGCTCGTCGACCTGCTGGGCAAGCCGATCGCCGAGTCCACGGCCCTGTTCATCCCCACCGCCGTCCACCCCTTTCCCGGTGGGGCGGAGAGGGCGTGGAAGGCGGTTCACGGTCGGGCCGACATCCCGCTGACCCAGCTGGGTTGGAAGTCCCTGGGGTTGTTGGAGCTCACCGCACTGCCGACGATCCGGGAGGAGAACTGGGTCCCGGCGGTCCGGGAGGCCGACGCCGTCCTCGTCTGGGGCGGCGACGTGCTGTACCTGACCTACTGGATGCGCCAGTCGGGCCTGGCCGACCTTCTGCCCTCGTTGACCGACACGGTCTACGTGGGGGTCAGCGCCGGGAGCATCGCGGTCACCCCGTACAACTGCGACGCCGAATTCGATCTCGGGTTCGTCCCGGACGGCAGCGACATGGCGAAGGACGCCGACCGGGCGTTGGGGCTGGTGGACTTCACGCTGTACCCCCACCTCAACCATCCGGACATGGGGGACACCACGTTGCCCGACATCCAGAGGTGGGCGTCCGGGATCCCGGTGCCGACGTACGCCATCGACGACGACACCGCCATCGCCGTGGTCGATGGCAATGTCGACGTCGTCTCCGAAGGCGAATGGAAACTGATCAACCCCTGACCGGGGCGTCTTTCAGTCGAGCACCGACTCGCCGCCCGGGTAGGCGAACGACGCGCGCGGCGAGTAGAAACCCCAGACAATGGTCAGCGGATCGGCCGGACGCAGCGCGTACACGGGGTGGTCGGGTTCGAGGAACTCCAACGACTCGACGTCGAACGGGTCGACCGGCTGGGCCACGAACGGGTAGTTGCCGCTGTGCAGCCTGCCGTCCAGCCGGGTGAGGTACCGCAACTGGCCCTGGTTGACGGCGTCGCCGGTGCGCCCGACGCGGGCCGTCGTCCTGATCACGGGTACGCCGTCCGCCTCGGTGGTGGCGATCAGTCGATGTCCGCGTACCTCGATGGTGGTGTTTCCCGGGGTTGCCGGCACGCCCCGGGCCGTGGCGTAGGCCCGGACGACCGGGCTTGAATTGAAGTAATGGGTCCACCAACGACCGGGCGTGACACCGTCGGGGGCTTCGACCCCGGAAAGATCCGGTCCGATGTACGTCAGGGAGTACGCGCCGAAGCCGGAGGTCTGCCCGGCGTCGTCGACGACGTACTGGTTCATGAAGACCTGGCGGTTCGGTGCCGGCGTGAGCCCGTCCGGCACCAGTGCGGCCACCGCGTCGGGGTCGGCCGGCAGCCAACCGAAGTAGATCATCCTGCTGTTCACGACGAGCTGCGGAGCGACGAGTTCGGACACGAGGGGTCCTTCCGCTGGGCATCGATACGTAGCCGCGACGCTACGGAGTGGCCCGACGCCCCGACAACGACGGATTGCCGACATGCGAGCCGTTCGGCGGGACGCAGCGGAGGGACCACCCGTCCGAGTGGTCCCTCCGCTGGTGTGCCGGTGAGTGGCTAGACTTCAGGTTGGCAGTTCACCTGTGCTCTGCTGCGGCGGGCGCAGCCTCGGGAGGGTGTTCCAGCACCCTTCCGAGGGGCCGTCCCGTCGGACGGCGCCTACTCGCAGAAGACCCGCACCGTGGCATCGGGGGAGTCCACCTCCACTGTCACGTCGTCGAGGTGCTCCACCAGCGCCTCCAACTGCTCCGGCTTGAGCTGCGTCAGGTCGATCGGCACGCCCGAGTCGCTGAGTGAGGCGTTGGCCTTGACCAGGGCCTGCGGCGGGACCAGCGCCGCCAGCCGTACGCCGGCCCGCAGCAGTTGCAGTGGCACCCGCACGTTGACCCGCGACGGCTCGCCGTTGTCGGTGGCGTCCACCACCACCCGCAGGTACTTCACCTTGCCCTTCGGTCGGGCGTCGTGACCTGCCACCACCGGTGCCTGGTCCCGTTCGAGGGCGGCGATGAGCTGCTCCGCCTCCTCTGCGGTGATCTTGCCGGCGGCCAGCATGTCGAGGATGTCCTTGCGTTGTTCGGTCATGCGAACCTCTCCTATCGGATGGCCACGAGCACGGCCAGGCGGCCCTGCTCGATGTCGAAGCGGGCGCCGGGCAACGCGGAGACGACGCGCCAACCGGCACCGAGCGCCCGCATCACACGGATGCGGAACACGAGGCAGGCCACGATCGCCGCGAGCACGACCAGGATCACGACCGGCAGGAGTACGAGCGCCACGGGGAGCACCGGGACCCAGAAGCGGAGGGGCCGATGGTCCGGGCGGCGGACCTTGACGGTCACCAGCTGCGGCATCACGATCGGCCGTCCAGCTCGGCCAACGCCTGCTGCGCGGTGATCTCACCGCGGCGCAGCCGGTCGATGATGTCGGCCCGCGACGGTGCCGGGTCGGTCTCGACGAAATCGAGCATCTGCGTGATCCGGTTGAGTCGTGACTTGATCGTCGGGTAGCTCACCCCGAAGATGCGTTCCATCTCCTTGATCGATCCGTGGCAGCGCACGAACGCCGTCACGAAGACCTGGTCCTCGACGTTGAGCTGAGCCAGTTGCGGTAGCTCGAACTCGCCCTCGATCGCGACGCCGTTGCTCGCCAGGCGCACCCGCTCGACGACGAACGGCTGGCCCCGCGTCAGGCTGGTCAGTTCCTGCCAGTCCATCGCCTGCTCTGTCATACCTAAAGTTGTAGCTCAACAATATTGAACTTCCAAGAGGGAGACCTTAATTTTCTTAAGAACGTGCTCATGGTTGCCGGTGTTCAGGGTGTGATCCACTCGCTTTCACGGGAGGCGGGGTGTCCCGACTCCTCGGACAGGCCGGCTTCACGGAACCCGAGTCGATCTCGGCCGGTGAGGAACGAACGGCAGCCTCGAGTCGACCTCGGCCGCTGGGGAACGAACCGCGGCCCCGAGTCGACCTCGCGGCCGGGAGCGAGCCGCAGGGACGTACGCGTCGGACTCAGGAGCGCGGCAGGATGCCCACGAGCGACGTGATGATCGCGATGCGCAGGGCGGCCCGCAGGTCGATGTGGAAGACCGCGAGCGCCGGCTCGGACTCGTAGACGGCGAGCAGGCTGGGTGGCGGCGTGTTGTAGGCGGACAACGAGCCGCTGATGAGCAGGACCTGGAGGCAGAACAACTCGGCCTGGTCGCCGACCTCGGGCAGGTGTCGCCGGACGAGGTCGGCCATCACCGCGAGGTTGGCCATCGCGGCCCGCTTGTGGCGGCGGGCAACCTCGACCGAGACGTTGTGTTCCAGCACCCCGCCCTGCGCACCGTAGAGATCGCAGAGCACCGTCTGGGCGGAGAGCGACAGGCTGAGCACGTCGGCCGTCTGCTCCGCCCGCTCCAGCGCGGACCGGTCCGGGTCGACACCCTGGGCCAGCTCCTGCCCCAGTGTGGTCAGCCAGGTCGTCGTCCGGTCGTCCAGGAGGTCGAGCAGCACCGCCTCGCGGGACTCGAAGTAGCGCAGCACCGCCGTCTTGGCCAGGCCGACGCGCCGGCTCAGCTCGTTGAGGGTCACCGCGGCCACCGGCATCTCGTCGAGCATCGCCGAGGTCGTCTCCAGGATCGCCTGGCGCCGCACCGCACGCTGCTCCTCGCTGCGCGCCCGCTGGAACGTCATGACACCAACCCTAGCTTAGGTACCGCCGGTCTCTTGACAGCGTACCGGCGGTACATTACCGTTCCGAGAATAAGTTACCGGCGGTACATAGGGGAGGACCTGAGATGAAGTGGACCGAGCAGCAGATTCCGCGCCAGGACGGCCGGGTGGCCGTGATCACCGGTGCCAACACCGGGCTGGGCTTCGAGACCGCCCGGCGGCTCGCCGAGCGCGGAGCGTCGGTCGTGCTGGCCGTACGCGACACGGCGAAGGGCAAGCTGGCCGCCGCCCGGATCGGCGGAGACGTCTCCGTACAGGAGCTGGATCTGACCTCGCTGGAATCGGTGCGCGCCGCCGCGACCGGCCTGCACGCCGCGCATTCGCGGATCGACCTGCTGATCAACAACGCCGGTGTGATGTACACCCCGAAGCAGACCACCCGCGACGGCTTCGAGATGCAGTTCGGCACCAACCACCTGGGCCACTTCGCGCTCACCGGCCTGCTGCTCGGCCTGCTGCTGCCGGTGCCCGGCTCGCGGGTGGTCACGGTCAGCAGCACGGGTCACCGCATCCGCGCCGCCATCCACTTCGACGACCTGCAGTGGGAACGTTCCTACGGTCGGGTCTCCGCCTACGGCCAGTCGAAGCTCGCCAACCTGATGTTCACCTACGAGTTGCAGCGCCGGCTCGCCGCGCACGGCACCACCGTCGCGGTGGCCGCACACCCCGGCATCTCCAACACCGAACTGGTCCGCAACGCCCCGGCGGCCGTCCGCCGACCGGTCACCTGGCTCGCGCCGGTGCTCACCCAGAGCGCGACGGCGGGCGCGCTGCCCACCCTGCGGGCCGCCACCGACCCGTCCGTCCTCGGCGGGCAGTACTACGGCCCCGACGGCCTGGGTGAGGTGCGCGGCTACCCGAAGCTGGTCACGTCCAGCCCTGAGTCCTACGACCTGACCGTGCAGCAACGCCTCTGGGCCGTCTCGGAAGACCTGACCGGCGTGCGGTTCCCGGTAGGTCGCGCAGCCGCCGCGGCGTGACCGTGTCCAGTTCGCGGCGCGACCCGGAGAGGTCCTGCCGAGGCCGAAAGGGTGTTGTGCTGACGAACCCCGTTTGCCGAGCCCGGTGATGAGTTTTCCGACCCGGGCCCGTCATACCTACGACAGGACATGACGAGGCGGAAGGATGACGTGATGAGTGCGAATGTGAGGGACCTCGCCGAGGTCGACGAGCCGGAGTTCACCGGGCTGGCGCAGCGGCACCGGCGGGAGCTGCACGTGCACTGCTACCGGATGCTCGGGTCGTACGAAGACGCCGAGGACACCGTGCAGGAGACGTTCCTCCGGGCCTGGCGGCGGCGGGAGACCTTCGAAGGGCGCTCGACGTTCCGGGCCTGGCTGTACCGGATCGCCACCAACGCCTGCCTCGACTTCCTCGCCAAGCGCCGCCCGGAGCCGGCGACCGGCGGCGAGGCTCGCTGGTTGCAGCCCTACCCGGACCGGCTGCTCGACGAACTGCCGGCCGGCGACGCCGACGAACCGGAGGCCGTCGCCGTCGCGCGGGAGACGATCGAGCTGGCGTACGTGGTCGCCGTCCAGCACCTCGCACCGCGCCCACGGGCCGCGCTGATCCTGCGCGACGTGCTCGGCTGGCCGGCGAAGGACGTCGCGGAACTGCTCGGCGACTCCGTCAACTCGGTGAACAGCGCGCTGCAACGGGCCCGCACCGGCATGCGCGAGCACCTGCCCGCCGAACGGCAGGACTGGACCGGCGGCGACGAGAACGCCGAAACCCGTGAGGTGGTACGCCGCTTCACCGAGGCCAGCGTCGCCACGGACATCGGCCGACTCACCACCATGTTGCGCGACGACGTGCGCTGCTCGATGCCGCCCACGCCGGGCCTGCACATCGGCCGTGACGCGGTGGTGAGCGACTGGATCGAGGACGGCTTCGACCGCATGACCGGCCTGCGCGGCGTCCCCACCTCCGTCAACCGGCAGCCCGCCGTCGCCTTCTACCACTGGCGGGAGCGGGAGAACGCGTACCTGCCGCTGACGCTCGACGTCCTGCGCGTCACCGGCGGGGCGATCACCGAGATCACCACCTTCCACGCCGACCAGTTTCGGAGGCTCGGGCTGCCGGAGCGGCTGCCGGCCGACGGCACGGAGTAGTCCCGCTGTCTGCCCCCACCGAACCGATGGAGCACTGACATGACCAGCACGAACGCAGCCCCGGCATCCACTCGGACCAGCCGCCGAATCCTCGGACTCGCCGGCACCGGCCTCGTCGCGACCCTCGGGGCGATGGTGGCCACCACAGCCGCCGCCGCGCTCGCCCAGGCCGCCGGCGTCGACTTCGCGATCCCCGACGGCGGGGAGAGGATCCCGCTGGGCGGGTTCGCCGTGGTGACCGGCTTCTTCTCGGTCGTCGGCACCGTCATCGCCGTCGCCCTGCTGCGGTGGAGCGCCCGCCCCGCCGAGCGGTTCCTCTGGACAGCGGTGACGCTGACCGCGATCTCGCTCATCCCGCCCCTGCTCGCCGGGGCGAACATCGCCACCACCGTCACCCTGCTCGCGCTGCACCTCGTACCAGCGGCGGTCATGATCCCCACCCTGACGCGAAGCCTCCGCGCCCGGGCGGGTTGACGGGCTTACCCCAGCCCTCGACTTTTTGGGGCGGGGGCCGCGGGGTGACGGCCGCATACTCGGTATGCTCCGTGATCATGCGACCTGGTGATCGGACGGTGGCGCTCGCCTCCGTGGTGGGCGGCTTCCTCCTCGGCGTCCTCGACTTCTGCTGGATCAAGTGGCTGCCGTTCCCCGTCGCCGAACTCGGCAACTCCACCGCCACCTGGGCGGTCGCCGCGTTCTTCTTCGGATACCGGGTGCGGTCCGGGTGGCTTCGCGCCGCGCTCGGCGCCACCGTCCTGCTCGTCGTCGCGGTACCCAGCTACTACCTCGCGGCCGCACTCCTGCAAGGCGACGACCTCGCGGTGCTCTGGGCGCCGTCGTCGCTGGTCTGGATGTTCTTCGGGGTACTCGCCGGTGTGGTGTTCGGCACCGCCGGAACGTGGGCGCGCGGCACGGGCTGGCAGCAGATCGTCGGCGCGGCGCTGCCGGCAGCGGTGTTCTTCGAGGAGGCGGTTCGGTTCGCCGGCAAGGCGACCGACCCCGACTACTCCTCCGGCGCGTGGTGGAACGTCGCCATCGACCTCGCCCTGGGCCTGCTGATCGTCGTGCTGACCGGCGGGTCACACCGTCGGCGGGCACTCGTCGTCGCGGTGGCCGTACCACTGGCGGCCGCGATCCTGGTGAGTTTCGCGCTGGTCGGCGGGGCGCTCTCCTAACACCCGCGCGCCCAAGGTCCGCGCAACGTCCGGGATGTTGCTGTCTCCGGGGGGCGGGAGACACCAACATCCCTGATGTTGTGCGGATCTCGGCGACGTGCAGGCGACGAGCGGGCGACGCCCTGGCAACCCGCCGGTGCCCGCGGTGCGGTTCTCATCCGGCCGTCCGACGCGCACCTGCTGCGCGGGCGTCCGTCGGATAGCCTGTCGCCCATGGAATCCGTGGACGTGGTTCTGGCCGTCGCATGCCTCGCGGCCAGCCTCGCCATGGCCGCCGTGCTGCTCTTCCGCAGCCGTGGCGGCACGCAGGCACCCCGGATCTTCGGCCGCCCACAGCCCCTCCCGCGCCTGCGGGCCGTTATGTACGTCTGCCTGGGCCTCGGGCTGGGCGGTGGCTGGCTCGTGAAAGACCTCTTCCCGCCCCACTCCACAGGCGACACGGTGCTGTTCAACGTGGTACGGATCCTGCTCGTGGCTGCCGTCGTGACGGCCCTGCTGAGCGCGCTCCGGCACCCGCGGTCCGTCCCCGACGAGGTCGCCCGCTAGGGCAGCGGTCGCGTCGGCTTGCCGTCCTTGGTCTGCCCGGCAACGGACGTTCGTGCTGGTCGGCGGCATGGAGACTCGAGCAACGTCGCGGATGTTGCTGCCGCCGTCATGCGGGAGACACCAACAACCCTGATGTCGCGCCGATCTCGGCGATGGGGCAGCGGTGCGACGTCAGTCGTCGTGCCGGGCCCCGCGATCGGAGGCCGCCATGTCGCCAGTGGCGGGCGTGCCGTCGGCCAGCCCGTACCGCAGGTAGACGGTGCCCTTCGCGCTGGCCACCGGCGGTTCGAGGAGCGTGAGGTTCGAGGGCACCTCGCCACCGTCGAACACCTTCTTGCCGACGCCGAGCACGATCGGGTGCACCCACAGGTCCAGCCGGTCGAAGAGCTTCTCGCGCAGAAGGGTCTGCACCAGGTTCAGGCTCCCGACGACCTTCACGTGCTCGTGCCGGTCGCGGATCTCGCGCACCGCGCCGACCAGGTCCGGGCCGAGCTGTGTGGACCCGGCCCACGAGAGGTCGGGCGTGCCCCGGGAGGCCACGTACTTCGGGACGCTGTTGAAGAGCGTGGCGATGTCGTCGTCCTGGCTGCCCTCCTGGTGCGGCCAGTACGCGGCGAAGATGTCGTACGTGCGCCGGCCGAGCAGGAGAGCGTCGGTGCCCTCGTACGCGGCCGCGACCTGCGCTCCGGCGACCTCGTCCAGCAGCGGCGCCTGCCAGCCGCCGAACGGGAACCCCGCCGGGTCCTCCTCGGGACCACCGGGCGCCTGCCCGACGAGGTCGAGAGTCGCGAACAGCTCGATGTGGACGAGGCCCATGCACTACTCCTCACGAGGTCGTTGTCTCGACCCAGAGACTAGACCGGTGCCGGAGCGTGGACATGTCGTCGACTCGCCCGGACGGTGGTGTCCGCCGATCAGTCGGCGCAGGGCGTGAACCGGCTCGACCAGTCTTCGTCGGGCCGCCCGTCGAGGGCGAACAGTTCGAAGCCGTTGCCGTCGTGGCTGACGAGCAACGCGTCGCCGAACTCGTACGGATCGGGGGCCTCCTCCTCGTGCCGATCCGTGGACGCGCGTTCCCCGAAGTCGAGCCGCACCCACCAACGAGCGTCAGCTTTCCGGTCGCCTTCGTTCTCGTGTTCGCTGAGCAGCCACGTGCCGTCGGTGGACGTGGGCTTGCGACCGTCGAAGTAGGTACGCCAGATGAACTGGTCGGTCCACGTGTGGCGGAGGTCGCGAAGGAGGTGCGAGAGATAGGTGTCGGACATCGGCTCGACCCGCGACGACCCGTCCTGGCGCAGGTCGATGCGGTCGCCGGAGGAGCCGCACCAGGCTCTCGTCAGGTCGGCGTTGGTGGGGATCGGCGGGGAAGTGGCTGACGTGCAGCCGACGGCGAGGGTCGCCAGCAGGGTCAGCGTGGTCGTCACGGCACCGCTCTTGATCCACACACCGGCCACTCTAGGACCCCCTCCCACAGACAGACGGCCCCCGCACCGGAGTGCGAGGGCCGTCTCTGTCCAGGGTCGGTCAGCCGCCGGCGAAGGTCACCTCGGTGCCGCACTTGGCGTTCTGGTTGAGGCAGGACTTCACCAGAGCGCCGAGGCGGGCAGGCTCCCAGGCGTTCATGAAGTCACCGTGCATGGACGACGGCTTGCCGGAGGAGAGGCTGAGACCGTCACCGCCCAGCGACTGGTAGTTCACCATGAAGGACAGATCCGGCACGGCCACCGGGTACTTGCCGGTGCAGACCCCGTTCACCGGGTCGCCCATGTGTGACTTGTGGTCGGGCGAGTCGATGTTCTTGCCGTCCCAGCAGTCCTTGAACACGAGCTGGAAGATCAGGTTGCCGCCGGGGGCGCAGACCGGCCAGTTGCCGTCGGCGCTGCGGCCGATCTCGGCGCTGCCAGCACACCAGAACTGGTTGCTACCGGCGTTCTTCGGGGTGTCCACCTGCCTCTTCGCGTCACCCTCGACGACCCGCAGGCCCGGCGGGAACGGCTTGACGGTCGACGGGTCCTTGACCCGTGAGCCGTAGTAGACGCGGAAGCTCTTGATCGGCACGGCCTTGCCGTCCTTGCGCAGCTCCGGGACCCAGTAGGCGCTGTTGTCACCCGGGGCGTTGCAGTTGGTCGTCTCGGAGAGCAGCTTGTCCGTCGTGGTGAAGGCGTCGATCTTCGTGCCGAAGAACGTGTGCATGTGGGAGGCGCCGGGCAGGCCGGGCACGACGATCGGGTCGTCCGGCGCGGAGTTGGCGACCTCGCAGTCGGTGTGGAACTCGGGGACCCGGGTGGTGCCCGGCGTCACCGCCTTCGGTGTGATCGCGTTGAACGCGGCCAGTTCCCTGTCCCACCGGGCCTGGTCGACGGGCACCCAGCCGCCGGCCGGCGCGCTCGGCGGCACCGACGTGGAGGCGGACGACGACGGGGTGGCGCTCGGGGTGGCCGAGGCGCTCGACGGCGTGCTCGGCGTGGTCGAGGCGCTGGGCGACGCGCCGACCGCCGGGCCGAACGTGAACCAGTTCAGGTTGACGAAGTCCGACGTCGAGGTGCTCTTCAGCACGGCGAAGACGGTCTGCGGGCCGGCGGGCACGCTCGACGCCTTCGCGGCGACTGTCGTCCACTTCTGCCAACCGCCGGTCTGGGCGATCGGGAAACTGGCCAGCACCGTGCCGTCCTGCGCGCCGAGGCGCAGTTCGACGGTGCCGCCGGCGGAGTTGTGCGAGGACACCCGGGCGGTCAGGTCGGCGCCGGTGATCGACACGCCGTCGTACCGCAGCCAGTCGCCGTTGGCCAGCCAGCCGACGTTGCGGCCGCCGTCGGCGTCGCCGGTGCTCTCGGTCTGCGCGCCGGACTGCGCCGCGAAGGCCTCCGCCTGGACCCGGCCCGGGACGGAGACCTCCTCGGCCTGGGCGCCGGCGATGTAGATGCCGCTCGCGGTCAACGCGGCGGCGACCGCGCCGGCCAGCGTGAGGCGGGTGATACGACGGCGCTTGCGCGCCCGGTCCGGCGGTGCGACATGCGCGGGGGGAGTCCGCATTACCAATTCTTCCTTTGGGTCGACGGCACAGCTGATGTCGAGAAGAATTATGGGCGGGCTGGGGATTCGCATCAACTCGTGGGCGAAGAATTAAGGAGCCCATTCTGGATGTGCCCAGGTGGCCGGCCTGCCGGCGGCGAATAACAGTTTTTCGGGTGCCCGTTCCTTAGATCTTCTTTAAGCGCGCTGCCGCTTCGGACCGCTTGGCAAGGCCATAAGCTGGACATGTGCTTGCCGGCGCCACTGGCGAGTGGCAGGCCGACGGATGCAATCCAGTGTGATTCTGTCGACCGCCAAAAACGGTAATGTGCGAGCGTCGAACCATTCCGCTCATCCGTTGCGTTCGGCGGCAGCGAATTCGGGGCGGTCGGCTTTTCGGGCGACGGCAACCATGATGAGGGTGCTGAGCAATGCCGCGACGGGGGCGAGCGCCAGGCCGTGGCGGACGCCGTTCGCCACCACCAGACCGGTGAGCGCCGAGCCGGCGGCGCTGCCGACGGTGAACGCGGTGGCGACCCAGGCGAACGCCTCGGCGACGGTGCCGGGCACCGCCAGCTCGTCCACCTTGAGGAAGATGGCGGTCAGCGCCGGCGGTAGGGCGAGGCCGCTGATCGCCAGCAACACCGCCATCAGGGCCGGTGGCGGGGTCAGCAGCAGCGGCACGAAGCCGACGGTCAGTCCGGCGGTGAGCAGCGGCAGACGTCGCGCCCCACCGGGCCGTGCCCGGGTGTAGAAGAGGCCGCCGACCAGGGCGCCGGTTGCCTGGGCGGCGAGCAACCAGCCGGCCAGGTGCCGGTTTCCGGCTGCTTCCGCGTAAGCGGTGACCGCCACCGCGATGCCCCCGACCGCCGTCCCCCCGCCGGCCACCCCCACCAGCAGCACCGTGAGCCGATGCACCCGCAGCGGGCCGGCCCAGTGCCGCGCCGCCGGAACACCGCGCCAGGCGCGGACGGCGGGAGCCCGCACGAACGCGATGGTCCCGGCGAGTTGCAGCAGCGCGGCCACGCCCAACCCCGCGACCGGCCCCCCGAGCGCCACCGCGAGCAGCGTGCTCAGCGGGCCCACCACGAAGATCACTTCCTGTACGGCGACGTCCAACGCGTACGCGGCCGGCACCGCCGTCGGAGGTAGCAGGTCCGGCCACAGCGAGCGCAGACACGCCTCCAGCGGGGGAGTGCCGAGCCCGGCGACGGCGGCACCGACAGCGGCGCCGGTCGCACCGAACACGCCGGTGGCCACGAAGCCGAACCCGACGCCGGACAGGACCGCCGACAGGCACAGCACGGGCGGCTGACGCCAGCGGTCCACCGCCCGGGCGAGCAGCGGCGTACCCACCGCCATCCCGGCGGTGTACGCGGCGACGAGCAGGCCGGCCGCGACCAGGCTGAACGACTCCCGCGCGAACAGCAGGAGGGCGAGCGGCCCGGAGGCCGACGGCAGCCGACCCACCTGGGCGGCGAGCAGAACCCAGGGCACCTGCGGGGCACGGAGGACTACCCGGATACCGGTTGAGGACACGAGACATCGCTCCCGATGCGATGGAAGGAATCAAGAGACCAGCGGGCAACTGCCAGCACAGGTCAGGGAGCGAAGTCGGACCGTTCGTGATCGTTGCCGTACAGCGGCAGAGCGGGCGTGGCCCACCGGGCGTACGACGCCGCGACGGCCTCCACCGGAATCACCCGCTGACGGTAGCGCACGAATCCGCCCCGGTGCTGGCCTGCCTGGGCGGTGCGTGAACGGGGCGAGGAGAAGCTCGGTGAGCCGCCGCGTGGCGCGCGGTCCCGACGACGAACCCCGGTCGCCTCCTGACCGGTGGCGGCATCCGTCGGTCAGGGCAGGATCTCGACGTACCCGTCGCTGCCGTGCACGCGGATCCGCTGCCCGTCGCGGATCAGCCGGGTGGCGTCGAGGACGCTGACGACAGCCGGCAGGCCGTACTCCCGGGCGATCACCGCGCCGTGCGTCATCAATCCGCCGACCTCCGTCACCAGGCCGGCGATGCCGACGAACAGGGGCGTCCAGCTGGGGTCCGTGTGCGCCGTCACGAGGATGTCACCCGCTTCGAGATCGGCCTGGGCCATGTCCAGGATGACGCGGGCGCGTCCTTCGACAGTCCCGGCTGACACCGGCACACCGATCAGAGCGCCGGCCGGCACGTCGTCACGGCGGTAGGCCCCGGTGAGGACCTCGCCGTCCGAGGTCATCACCCGGGGAGGCGTCAGCGCCTGGTACGACCGGAAGGCGTCACGGCGCTGCCGGATCAGGTCGTCGTCCAACTGGTGCGAGCGCACGACCTCGTGGAACTCCTGGAACGTGAGGTAGAAGACATCCTCCCGCTCGGTGAGGACGCCGGCCCGCACGAGGCGTTCGGCCTCGTCGAGCAGGGCCTGCTTGTAGACGAAGTAGCGGCTGACGATGCCGTACTTCGGGTACTCCCGATAGCCGACGAAGGTCCGCACCCGGTCGATCATCCGCTCGGTCTCGTCGGCCTTCCGCTCCCCGTCCGGCAGCGCCCGCAGGCGCGTCAGCACCTCCTGCGCCTTCTCACGCGCCTGCTGCTGCCCCTGCTCGAAGCGCCTCCTGGCGGCACCCGGCTCGAAGAGCCGGACGTTGTCGAGGATCACCGGCACGAGTGTGCTGGGGCGTTCGCTCCACCGTGGCCTGGTGATGTCGATCTCCCCGACGCAGCGCATGCCGTACCGGTCGAGGTACGCCTCGATCGCGTCGCGCGCGGTGGCCCCGCCCGGGAGTTTCGGCAGCTCGTCGAGGAAGCCGTCGTCCTCGACGCCGCGCAGGAACGCCACCACCTCCGGATGCGGACGGATCTGGTCGGCGACGTCCAGCAACGCCAGGCCCATCTCCGAGGTGATGTTGCCGGGGGCGGACAGGGTGAGGGTGTCCGCGGCGTTCTTTTCGTCCAGCCACTCGTACAGCCGGTCGTTGAGCCACCAGGTGGCCTCCATGCCGGCCATGATCGCCTGCATGTTCAGCGGCTCGGCGAGGATCCGCTTGTGTTCCTCGAAGGCCTCCAGCAGGAAGTCGAACAGCGCCGTACCGCGCACCGTCGCGATGTCCCGCCGCAGGGCGGCGAGGGACGCCTCGTTGCGCTCGATCAGCTCGGTCACGATGGCCGGGTCGGTTTCGATCGACGCGCCGCCGGTCGGCAGCCTGGCGGGACCACCCTCGCCCAGGGGCGTCGTCGGAACGAAGCCCGGACGGTCGAGGAGCGTCTGCAACGCGTCCCTCATCAGCGGGTCGGACTTCCCGACCATCTCCAGGAACCCGGCCCGGCCCGGCGAGGCCAGCAGCCGGATGGCGTCGACGAACAACCGGCCGCCCGCCTCCAGCATCGGCGCCATGGCCGTCAACTGCCACATGGACAGGCCCAGCGGCCTCATGGCGTCGGTCATCATCTGCTGGTGACCGACCGAGAGGTAGACGTGGTTCTCCTGGTCACCGGCCGGGGGTACGGGGAACAGCGTGGTGATCGGCCGGCTCTGCACGATCAGGAAGCCGTCGTCGACCAGGCACCATTCGATGTCCTGCGGACGGCCGAAGTGGGCCTCGACCCGTCGCCCGAGCCGCACCAGCCGCACGACCTGCGCCTCGGTCAACGCCGGCTGCTCCTGCCGCTGCGGGTCGATCGCCACCTCCCGCGTACCGCCGCCCGACACGGCGACGACGGCACGCTGTTTGGCGGCCACCGCCCTGGTGACGACCTCACCGTCGCGCACCGTGAAGACGTCCGGGTTCACCAGGCCGGACACCAGTGCCTCGCCGAGGCCGAAGCTGGCGTCCACCGTCGCGACCCTCCGGTCGCCCGAGACCGGGTCGGCGGTGAACAGGACGCCGGCCGCGTCCGGAAGAACCATCTGCTGTACGACGACAGCCATCTGCACCGCACGGTGGTCGACACCGTTGCGCAGCCGGTAGACGACGGCCCGCTCGGTGAACAGCGACGCCCAGCACCGGCTGACGTGCCGCAGGATCTCCTCCGGCCCCACCACGTTCAGGTAGGTGTCCTGCTGGCCGGCGAAGGAGGCCGTGGGGGAGTCCTCCGCCGTCGCGCTGGACCGGACGGCGTAGGCCGCCTCCTCGCCGAACCCCGCGAGCGTGCCGGTGATCGCGGCCGCCAGGTCGCCCGGGATCGGGGTCTCCTCGATGCTCCGGCGGATCTCCGCGCTGAGCGCGCCGACCGCCTCCCGGTCGTCCGGGCCGAGGCGTGCGAGCTGGTCGAGCAGCTCGTCGACCGACGGGGTCTGCGCCATGACCCGCCGGAAGGCGGTCGTCGTCACGCAGAACCCGGCCGGCACGTGGACCCCGTCGATGCGCGACAGCACGCCCAGGTGCGCGGCCTTGCCACCGACGACCGCCACCTGCGTCTCGTCAACCTCCCGGAGATCCACCAGCGGTGCGAGGTCGCTGCGGCCCTCGTCCATCGACAACACACCCACGTCGTGCCCCCCGTTGCGTCCTGATGCTGGTCCGGCCGCAGATTCTGCGCCAGGACCGGGGTCTTGCCGCAAGCCCCCAGGTGCGATATACGTTAGAAGTGGCAGGGAGAGTTATCTCCTTGCCTTTTACTTTGTGCCCGCTCGGGCGGTGCGGTGACCCGCCCGACCGCCGCGCACCTCGGCCGGCCTCGTCAGGCCGACACCGCCACCACCGACCGGCGCGCCCGCACCGGTCGAGGAACGAGAATCGCCAGCATGCGGATCCGGATCGACGGCACCGACCTGCCCGGTCGCCGTACCGGTGCGGAGGCCGACGCGCTGCGGCGGGGCAACGTGCACGTCGGCGTCCAACGCAAGGCCGAGGTGGTCGATCTGGTGCCGGCCGACGCCCCCGACGCCACCTGGCACCTCGAGGTGTCCAGCCGCGAGGTCGACGGGATGCTCGACGTCGGCGGCCCGTGGGTGCACGGCCGCCCCGGCGCACGATTTCTGTACCTCAGCTGGGGCGCGGTGACCGAGGACGACTTTGCGATGTTCCGACGAGCGAAGCTGATGTTCACCGACGTCCCGACCGAGCTGCTGCGCGCCGCACACGAGGGCGGCGGGGTGCTCGTCGGCCGGGTCGGGCTGACCGACGCCGCCGGCTGGCCGCTCTGTGCCCGGGTGCCGCCTCCCGCCATCGCCTGGACGGTGGAGTGAGTGCAGCCCGGCGCTAGCCGCCGAAGTCGACGCCGGCCAGGGAGACGGCCCGGTGCGCGGCGAGGTGTGCGGCCTGGGTGGTGATGGCGTCGCGCGTCGCGCCCGACAGCCGCTGCCAGGGATGCACGGTGACCGTGAGCATCCTGCCGGACGTGCGCGGGCGCCAGGTGCCCACCAGCTCAGCGTCGACCAGGACGGCGCCGGGGCGACCCAGCACGGGCCACAGCTCCTTGGCGTGGGCGGCGTCCGGCACCAGTGTCGCCCGGTCCTTCGCCTGCAGGAACAGGTCGTACGGGCCGAGGAGGCGGGTGCCCGTGCCGTCGGCCGACTCCAGCGCCGGTACGTCGGCGGCCAGCAGTGAGCGCACCTCACCGTCGACCGTCACCTCGACCATGTCCCTGGGCCAGAGCGCCTTCACGTCCTTGACCGGGGCGTCGAGATAGTCGGCCACGTGTTTCGGGGTGGCCGGGCCGAGCAGGCGAAGGTATGCGCGGATGAGGTCGAAACGGTCGCCCGGAGCGGGTGCTCTCCGGAAGCCGGCGATGCGCCGCAGGATCGGAGGTGACGTGTCGAGCTGGAGTTCCAGTCCGGCCCGCACGGCGGCGAGCCGGAACGGCATCTCGTAGAGGTGGGTGGCGCCGCACGGCCGGCAGGACCGCAGGTACGGCTCGGGCAGCATCGTGGCCAGGCGGCCGGACACGTCCCCCTTGACCGTCGGCCTGGTGACGACGGCCCGCATGCGGGCGGCCACCTCGTCGAGGGCCGCGAGGTTGCCGATGCCAGCGGCTTTCAGGGGTCGGGACGCGTCGTAGATGCGCTTGCCCGCGTCGGCGTCGGTGAAGGGTGCGACAGCGGCCGCCACCGTGCCGACGTCGGCCCGACGGTAGAGGTGTGGGGCGCCCCGCACGGTCCACAGCAGGACCACCTCCGTGTCGGACAACGCGGTCACGTCGACCCCGCGCACCGCCAACGCCCACCGGGCACCGTCCGGACCGGTGTTCTGCACCCCGATGTCCAGCACGGCGGTGTCGGCGAGCGTGCCCGCGACCCGGGCGAGCTGCTGGGCGTGGACGCGGAAGTGCAACACCTGGCGCCGATCGACCATGACTGAACCCTAGTCGGCGGCCCTCGTCAGGCCACCAGCGAAACCCGCCCGTTGTCCAGGTCGTAGCGGGCACCCACGACGCGCAACGCGCCCTGGTGCACCTTCTCCGAGATGATCGAGCTGCGGGCGTTGAGCGCCGCCACCTGCGCGACGATGTTGGCGCGGACCCCGTTCTCCACCGGGTCTCCGGGCTGGTCGAGGACCGGCTCGACGACCGGGCGCAGGGCGTCCACGATCGTGCCGATGTGCCCGGGCGCGGTGCCGCCGCTGTGGATGGCGTCGATGGTGGCGGTGATCGCGCCGCAGCGCTCGTGGCCGAGGACGACGATCAGCAGGCTGCCGAACTCCTCCACGGCGAACTCGATGCTGCCCAACAGCAGGTCGTCGACGATGTTGCCGGCCACCCGGTTGTCGAACAGGTCGCCCAGTCCCTGGTCGAAGAGGACCTCGGGGGCCACCCGGGAGTCCGCGCAGCCGACGGTGACGGCGAACGGGTGTTGCCCGGCGGCGAGACGGTGCAGGTCCGCCAGACCCTGGTGCGGGTGCCGGCCGTGCCCGGAGGTGAAGCGCCGGTTTCCGGCCCGCAGTCGACGCAGCGCCTCGGCCGGAGTGTCGACCGGGTTCTCGGCCGGCGTGGCAGCGGCTGCCGACGGGCTGGCGGCGGCGGCGCCGAGCGCGACGGCGGCGGCGGCGCCACCGGCGGTCAGCAGCGAACGGCGGGTCAGGTGCGAACGCGCCACGGTCAACTCCCTTGAGGTGAGGCCAACTCGCTCCTTCCTACCAGGCCGCCGTCCACAAGGGTGGAATGCGCGGTGATCGATAGATCACAGTGGTCCCACGCCCTCGGCCGGGCTGAGGTCCCCGGTCCCGGGGAGGCGGATCCCTCGGCGCGGGGATCCGCTCGTCCTGCCGTTGCGGCAACGTCGTCTCCGCCGACGTTCACCACCGAGACGGAGTGATCACAGTGACCCGAACACCACCAGCGCCGACCGGGACAGTCGAGGACCCGTGTACGCCACCACCGCCGCCCTGGGCGCGTCGAGCGGGTCACGTGGCGTGGATCGCCCCCGTGCTGGGGTTCATCCCGTTGCACATCCCGTGGATCCTCGGCATCCCGCTGTTCGCCAATCCCGAGCCGTTCGAGGAGTGGTACCACGGTCGCGGGCCGGGCGTCGGTGACCACCCGGTCGACGGTTTCCTGGGCCTGCCGGCCGGCGCGTTCTACCTGAGCCTGCTGTGCGTCCTCGCCGGGCTCGGCGGAGTCCTGGCGCTCGGTCTCATCAGCGACTGGGGGGTGACCTTCCCCCGGTGGGTGCCGTGGCTACGGGGACACCGGGTGCCCCGGTGGCTTCCCCTCACGCCGACGGTGCTGGGATCCGCCCTGATGATCGGCTACTCGGTGACCCTGCCGTGGCAGTTCGCGGCCGACCTGTCGGACACCAGTTCCGCGGACATCTTCACCCCGACGGGCGTGCTGGTCGGTCTTCCGCTGCTGCTGGCCTGGACTGTCGCGTTGCCACTGGCCGGATGGTCCTACTACCGCCGGACCCGGCTGCCGCGCTGACCGGCCGGCTACTGCGCTCGACCGGCACCCCGGTCGAGCTGCCAGGAGGCGACCGGCCACGCCGCGACGAAGCCGGCGATCAGCCCCAGCTGGCCGGCGAACCAGAAGACCGGGCTGTCCGGTCGCAGCGGCGGTTCGGGGAAGACGACGTGGTGCGCGAGCGTCAACCACGCGAACAGCGCCAGCTCGAACGCGGTGATGGTCACCAGCTCGACAGTCACCACGCTTGACAGGGCACGCCAGATCTTGGTGACTCCGCGACCGGGTCCCCCGACGTACCGGAAGAGGACAGCGATCGTCACGGCCGCCAGGTAGTCGCCGACGTAGTCGACCCACAGCGTCTCCTGGGCCGGGTCGACCCTGAGGGTGAACAGGGCCACCTCGGCGACGACGAAGCCCAGCGCACAGTGCGTGCCGCAACGGGACACCTGCGTGACGACGAGTCCACGCCGGGGCCGGCGGACCTGGTCGCCGTGCCGTCGTCGGGCGAGGACCTCGGCCCTGCCCCAGTTCCAGTAGAGCCGGACGGCCGCCGGGCCGATGTAGAGGACGGTCACCGGCCAGACGATCTCCATGACCCGCACCGGCTGACGGTGCCCGCGCAGGTAGGTGTCGGCGACCACGATCGCGAAGCTGACGAACCCCGCCGCGAGCGCGGCCCAGGACAGGGCCAGCAGCCAGGTTGGTGGCATCCTCGCCCCTTCCGCACCTGGGCGGCGACCCGCCCGCCCGCAGCCGGACGTGCAGGCCATCGAGGACACCTCGGAGTGTGGCACGCCGTATCGGCCCCGCACTGCGGAAAGGCGCAGGCGAGGGTCGCTTGACCTTGACACAGTGACAAGGTCTGCACTGGGGTTCGAGGAGGTGAGTTCGATGACCGGTCCGCAACAGGACACGAACACCACGAGGGCTCTCCAGGGGCTGAAACACACCGACGCGTCGGTGCGGCTGCGCGCGGCCCTGGCCGTCGGCACGACCCCGGACCCACGAGGCGTCGACCCGCTCGTCGCGCGGTGCGCGGTCGAGCCCGACTTCTCCGTACGCGAAATGCTCAGCTGGGCCCTGACCCGCCACCCGGCGGCGCAGACAGTCCCCAGGCTGCTCGGCGAACTCGGCTCGGAGCGCGCGCAGGCCCGCAGCCAGGCGCTGCACACGCTGTCCAAGATCGGTGACCGGAGGGCGTGGCCGGCGATCACGCCGGCGCTGCTCACCGACGCCGACGACGAGGTGGCCCGCAGCGCCTGGCGGGCGGCGGTCGCAGTGGTGCCCGACGGTGCGACGGCCGAGTTGGCCGCAGTGCTGTCGACGCAGTTGGGGCGGGGCAACCGGGAGACACGGTTGAGCTTGAGCCGAGCGCTGATCGCGCTCGGCGAGGTGATCACCCCGATCCTGCGGGCCGCGGCGGCCGATCCCGACCCTCGGGTACGCGCGCACGCGACCGCCACCCAGCGGCTGTGGGAGGACCCGGACGCCGGTTTCGAGTACGCGACCGACGAGGCCATCCGTGTGGTGGCGCTCGGCCCGGCGGCGGCGAGCGGGTGACCGGGTGCTGATCGGCGAGGTGGCACGGCGGTCCGGGGTGAGCGCGCGCATGCTCCGGCACTACGACTCGCTCGGGCTGGTCCGACCGACAGGTCGGACCAGCACCGGCTACCGCGAGTACACCGCCGCGGACATCCGGCTGATCTTCCAGGTCGAGAGCCTGCGGACGTTGGGGCTGTCGCTGCGCGACGTCCGCCGGGCGCTCGACGACCCCGGGTTCGCTCCCTCGGCCCTCGTCGACGACCTGATCCGCCAGACGCTGGACCGCATCGCGGGCGAGATGGAGTTGTTGAACCGGCTGCGCCGGATCGGTGCGGCGGACCCGGCCGACTGGGCGGACGTCCTGGAGACTGTCGCCCTACTGCGCGGGTTGGGTTCGGAGAGCGCCGGTCGGCGTCAGCGTGCCGCCCTGCACTCGGCGGAGAAGGTTCCGGTGGAGGCCCTGGTCGAGGCGGTGCTCGGCGAGACCGACCCGAACGTCGCCGGTGCCCTGCGCTGGGCGCTGGCGCAGTCCGGCGACAGCGGGCTGGCCCTGCTGGCGGAAGGGCTCCGGTCGCCGGACGCACCGGTACGCAGACGGGCCGTCGAGACGGTCGTCGAGATCCCGGACGGCGCGGCGACCGACCTGCTGCGCGACGCCCTCACCCACGCCGACATCGTGGTCCGCCAGCACGCGGCTCTGGCGCTCGGCGCGCGGGGCGTGCCCGACGCCGTTGCGACACTCGTCGACATGGTCGTGCAGGAGGCCCACGACGTCGACGCCGCCGACGCGTTGAGCGCGTTGGCGAGCGACAGCGCGCTGGCGGAGCGGATCACGAGCACGCTCGTCGACCGCCTCGCGCACGAGTCGGTGCGACAGTCGGCGCGTCGGCGGCTGACCCAGGCGCTCGCGGACATCCCCGGTCCGGCCGCCTCCCGCGCCCTCGCCGAGCTGACCCGGGACCAGGACCGGGTCGTCGCCATGACGGCGACGTACGTCCTCGGGCTGCGCGACGGCGACGGCTGACGGACGGCGCCGGCCCGCTGTCGTCGCTACGACGGGGGATGATCGGGGCGGTGGCGGGCGAAGGCGTCGGCCTTGCCCCAACGGCCGGGGATGTCCAGCAGCGCCATCCGACCGAAGGCGTGCGGCAGCGCGGGGTCCACGGCCAGGTGGTCCTCGTGCGGGTTGAGGCCGAGCATGGTGCGGATGAGCAGCATGCACGCCCCGCTGGACCACGCCTGGGGGCTGCCGGCGGTGGGGTACCGGACCGGGTACCGGGTGGTGGCGCGGTCGAACCCGCCGAACGCCTCGGGCAGCCGCCCCTGGAAGTAGGTGGCCGCGGAGAGGATGCTCTCGGCGATGCGCCCCGCCTCGCTGGTGAAGCCGTACCGGCGCAGACCCCAGGCGATGAACGAGTTGTCGAACGGCCAGACCGTGCCGTTGTGGTAGCCGAGCGGGTTGTACCGGCGCTGCCCCTCGGCGAAGGTCCGCACCCCCCAACCGGAGAAGAGCGCAGGGCCCATCAGGTGCTCGACGATCCTCGGTGCCCTCTCCGGCGGCACGATGCCGCTCCACAGGAGATGCCCGATGTTGGAGGACAGACTGTCGACGGGAGTGCCGTCATGATCCAGCGCGAGGGCGTAGAAGCCGCGGTCCTCCATCCAGAAGTCCCGGTTGAAGCGGTCGTACAGGGCCGCCGCCTCCTGCTCCAGCCGATCGGCGAAGGCCGGGTCGCCCCAGACGGTACGCGCCAGCCGCGCACCCCGGATCTTGGCGTCGTAGGCGTACCCCTGGGTTTCGCAGGTGGCCCTCGGGAAGCCCGGCAGCCGCCCGTCGGCGTAGGAGATGCTGTCCCAGGAGTCCTTCCAGCACTGGTTGTCCAGGCCGGTGGCACGGTTGCGCCGCTCGTACCAGATGTAGCCGGTGGAGGTCAGGTCCGCGTAGCTGTCGATCCAGTTCAGGGCGGCGCGAGCCTCCTGCTCCAGCTCCAGCGCCAGAGCGGTGTCGCCGCTCCACCGCTCGTACTCGTCGAGCAGCACCACGAACAGCGGCGACGCGTCCACGGTGCCGTAGTAGGGGGAGTGCGGCTGCTCCTCGAACGCCGCCGACTCCCCGTAGCGCAGCTCGTGCAGGATCCGGCCCGGATCCTCCTCCAGCACGTCGTCGCGCCGGGCGCCCTGAAGCGACGCCAGGATCCGCAGCGTCGGCGGGGCCAGCGACGGTGTCACGGCCAGGGTCTGCAAGCAGGTCAGCAGGCTGTCACGGCCGAACAGGGTCATGAACCAGGGCAGCCCGGCCGCCGGCACTGTCGCGCCGCCCAACGACAGCGGAGCGAAGCGCAGCGCGGCCAGGTCCACCAGGCTGCGGGTGTACACCTGTTGGAGCGCGACGCTGTCGGTGTCCAACGTCGGGGCCGCCGCGACCCAGGCCCGCAGACTGGCCGGCAGGGTGGTCTCGTCCGGGCGCTGCGCCCGCAGGGCCGAGCGCAGGTCGACCCCGTCCGGGCGCAGCGCCCGCATCGCCGCCTGCAGACGCGTCGACCACTGCTCTCCGGGGCCGAGCTGGACCGTGAACCGGAGGCCGTCGCTGTCGTACTCGGCGGGTTCGGTGGCGGTGACCACCACCTCACGGTGGTATGTGGACCGCCGGTATCCCAGGCGCAGATCGTTCGGCCCGACCTCGGTGTAGTACGTGCCGGCCTTGTCGCTGACGTCGAACTTGATCTCGAAGATGTCGGCGAAGTCGGCGGCCACCTCCAGGCGGATGTCGAGTTCCATCTCCCGCTCGCCGTAGTTGAAGATCGTCAACGACTCCGTGAGGTCCGGGCCGATCCGTCTGCGCCGGATGGCGGACAGGTCGGCCTGCACGTAGTCCACCGCCGCCCCCGGCACCACGAAGAACGTGACCTCGTAGTACTGGCTGTCGTCCACCGACAGCGCGGTCATGCACTCGCCGTTGACGAAGAGCATCCAGCGGGACAGGAAGCGGGTGTCGGCGGCGAACAGCCCGACCGGAGCGGCGGGGGAGGACTCCACGTCCCCACTGGCGTCGGACACCATGAAGGTGTTCCCGTCGATGCACGCCACCGTGCCCTGGATGTCCTGCATCGGTCACCGGCCGCCGTCCGGGCCGTCGTTTCGGGTGGCGTGCTCCGGCGGCTCCGGCTCCCGCGGGAACAGGCGCCCGATCCGCAATGCCAGGCCGAGGTCACCGTCGACCAGGATCTCGCCCCGGGTGATCGCCGCCAGCCCGTTCACCTCGCCACGGGCCATCGCGTCCGCGACCTGCGCCGAAACCATGATCACGGTGGTGGCCGGCGCGCCGCTCCTCGTGACCCGCATCCGGCCGTGGTCGATGTCGAGGAGCCACTGGTCGAGGCGGTCCCCGTCCCGGATGTCGAAGCGCACGCTCCCACACACCTTGCTGAAACGCGGGTCCTGGCCGGCGACTGTCAACCGGTCGAAAAAGGCGCTGGTCGCCGTCATCCCACCTCCCCGGCCGCTGGCAAAGCCCGGGTGCCTACCCGGTGTGGGCAGCTGTTAACTCCTCGGGTCAGGGTTTCAGTGCGAAGCGGCTCCAGGAGGTCGCGTCCGTGGTGACGAGGACGTGGTCGGGTTCGGTGCCCGCTCGAGCTGATCGCGAGCAGGAACGCCTCCTGGACCGCCTCCTGCGCCTCGCTGAGGTCACCGGTCACCGCGTACAGCTGGACCACCAGGCGCCGGAAACAACTGGCGTACAGCTCGGAGATCAGATCGCCGTCGGACACCGTCACCTCCCCTCTCCACCACTCCCACCAACGGGCCGGGAAGAAGGTTCCGGTGGTCGGTCAGAATATGTCGGCCGGTGCCGGATCTATCCCTGGAGGTCGCGCCGCTGGTAGCCGAACAGTCCCAGCGCGGCGAGCGCACCCGCGATGATCACCATGAGGGCGCCGGCGGTCCAGCCGGGTGCCGCATCAGGGACCGGGGCGAGGTGCGCGAACGGGGACAGCTGGCCGACCCAACCCGGTGCGCCGGTGCTGTCGGCGACGACCTGTAACAGGAACCCGCCCGCCGCCGGCAGAGCGCCGACGAGAGCTGCCGCGCGTGGCAGCCAGCCCACTGCGAACGTCGCCGCGCCGAGGCTCAGCAGGGCGACGGGCAGCACGTTCAGCGTGCCGGCCAGAGCGGGGAGGAGCCCGAGGGGCGCGTCGACGGTCGACGCTCCGGCCCAGGTGGCAAGGCCGGCCGCGACGAGCAGCGCCGTCGTGCCACATCCGGTGACGACCAGTTCGGCCAGCAGCAAGCGGGTACGCGTCAACGGCTGGGCATGTAACAAGGTGAGCCGGCCGGCGGCCTCGTCCGCGGCGAAGGTGGCCAACCGGACCGCGGCGAAGACGCCTGCCGGGATCGCGAGAAGCGTCACCATCGCGGCTACGTACCCGTCGACCGAACCCAGCCCGACGAAACCGGCCTGCGCGGCAAGATCCGCGAAGCGGGCGTTCTCCGCCAGGAATTCGGTCATCGACATCGTGAGCACGCCGATGAGCAGGTAATAGGCAGCCACCCCGGCCGCCCAGCCGGCGAGCGGACGCGCCAGCCGACGGGCGGCGAAGCCGCTCACCGAGCCGAGTAGGCCCAGACGGGGTCCACGGCCCGCCGAGGTGGCCAGCCAGCCGCCGCCGAGATCTCGTGGCCGAGCGGCCAACACGGCCGCGACGAGCAGAATGAGGGCGAACGCTGCCAGCACGACCAACGGCAGGACCCGGTTCGCCGCGTACGGCTGCGACAGCGCGACCAACCCGAACGGTGACAGCCAGCGCAGCCAGCCGAGCGCGTCGACGCCATCGCCGACCATCCGGAGCAGCAGGCCACCGCCGAGCAGTGCCGTCGCGGCACCACTGGCCGCGGCACGGGACGCGAAGACCTGCGCCAGCAGTGCGCCGGCGGCGACGAAGTGCACCCCGACCAGGGCCAGGCCGACGCCGTGCAGCACGGCACCGTCCGGTGACGTGCCGACGGCGAGCAGGGCGGCGCCCGCCGCGACGCCCGCCGTCAGCACCGCGCCGGTCAGGACGGCGACATGCCGGGCCACGATCGCGGTGACCGGGAGTCGGCCAGCGGCCACGAGGGCCCACCGGCCGGCGTCCTCCTCGCCCCGGGTGACCCGGGTCGCCGCCAGCAACCCCCACGTCCCGACGAGGACCGACAGGACCGTGCCGGTGCGCCACACCGTGAACCCACCCGCGTCGTCGAGGGCGACCGGCTGACCGAACAGGGTGCGGATTGCGGGGTTCTCGGCCAGGGCGGCCAGCGCGGCGGCGTCCAGCGCGTCACCGACGGTACTGGCGTAGGTGGCCGCCACCATCGCGGACATCCCGGCGACCAGCGCGACGACGATCAGCGCACCCCGGCGTACCTGCCGCAGGGCCAGTCGGGTCACTGTCGAACCGATGACGCGGGCGGACGGAACCGTCGGGACCCGCTCCGGGCGGGTGACGATGGCGGTCACCGGGACGGCTGCTGGTAGTAGTCGAGGAAGATTTCCTCCAGGGTCGGCTCGTGAATCCGCAGCGCGGTCACCTCCACTGCGGACAGTGCTCGCAATGCCGGTGCTGGCGGGCCGGTGAGGGTGAAGCGCAGCCGGGCGGGACCGACCTGCTCCACCGTCTCGACGCCGGCCACCCCACTCAGGTCCGGCGCGACGTCGGCGAAGCTCACCTCCACCTGGCTGCGGTGCAGCCGCCGCAGTTCAGCGACCCCGGCGACCTCGACGAGGTGGCCCCCGCGCAGGATCGCCACCTGGTCGCACACCGCCTCCACCTCGGCCAGCTGATGGGAGCTCAGGAACACCGTCTGCCCGCGTTCGCGGGCCTGCGCGACGGCGACCTGGAACTCCCGTTCCATCAGCGGGTCCAATCCGCTGGTCGGCTCGTCGAGCACGAGCAGCGGCGCGCGGGTGGCGAACGCCGCCACCAGCGCGACCTTCTGCCGGTTCCCGGTCGAGTACGCCCGACCCGGCTTGGACAGGTCCAACGCGAACCGGTTCACCAGCTCGTCGCGGTAGACGCGGTCCACGCCCGGGCCGAGCCGACCCAACAACTCCAACGCCTCGGCGCCGGTCAGCGCCGGCCAGAGCGTGACATCGGCGGGGACGTACGCGATCGAGCGGTGTGCCGTCGCCACGTCGGCCGCGTCGGCGTCGAAGATCCATGCCCGTCCGGAGGTGGGCCGAGCCAACCCGAGCAGCATTCGGATCGTGGTGGACTTACCGGCGCCGTTCGGCCCGAGGAAGCCGAAGACCTCACCGGCCGGCACCGTCAGGTCGAGTGCGTCCAGTGCGCACACCGGACCGTAGCGTTTGGTCAGACCGGCGGTGCGGATCGCGGGAACAGCCACGGGAAACCCCCTGGGTCGACGACGAATACGACGCCGACCAGACTTCCCGGCACACCGGAACTGAGCGTACTCCTCGGTCACCCGGGCGGGAAGTTTCCGTCCCATGACTCCGGATCAGGCAGGCCCGGGCTTGTTCGCCGAACCCTCGTAGACGTCCGGTACGCCGTCGGCGTCGGTGTCGCGCTCCTCCACGGCGCACACGCCCTCGTAGTGGCGGTTGCGGGCCCGCAGGACGATGGTGGCCAGCAGCGCCGACACCAGCGACCCGAGCAGCACGCCGATCTTGGAGTGGTCGTCCCGTTCGGTGCCGGCACCGAACGCCAGCTCGCCGATCAGCAGGGACACGGTGAAGCCGATCCCGGCCAGCAGGGACAACCCGACGATGTCCCACCAGGCGAGCCCTTCCGCGAGCCGGGCCCGCGTGAACCGCTGCACGAGCCAGGTGGCGCCGAGAACCCCGGCCGCCTTGCCCGCCACCAGACCGACCGTGATGCCGAGAGTGACCGAGTCGGTGAGCGTCGCGCCGAGGCCGCTCGCGCCGGCGATCGACACTCCGGCGGCGAAGAACGCGAACACCGGCACCGCCACGCCGGCGGACAGTGGCCGGATCCGGTGCTCGAAATGCTCCGCCAGGCCTCGGCCCGGCCCGGGCGTACGGCGGATCACCGGCACCGTGAAGGCGAGCAGGACCCCGGCGACGGTGGCGTGCACGCCCGAGGCGTGCACGAGTGCCCAGGTCGTCACGGCCAGTGGCAGCAGCAGCCACCACGACCGGACCCGCCGCTGCACCAGCAACCCGAACAGGACCAACGGAATCAGCGCGAGCAGCAGCGGGCCGAAGTGCAGGGAGCTCGTGTAGAACACCGCGATGATCACGATCGCCAGCAGGTCGTCCACCACCGCGAGGGTCAGCAGGAATGTCCGCATCGCCGCCGGCAGGTTGGTGTTGATCACCCCCAGTACGGCGAGGGCGAACGCGATGTCGGTGGCGGTGGGGATCGCCCAACCCGTCAACGCCCCGTCGCCCGACCACAGGTTGAACCCGACGTAGATCAGCGCTGGCACCGCCATTCCGCCGACTGCGGCGGCGACGGGTAGGACGGCGCGTCGCGGCTCCCGCAGGTCACCGGCGACGAACTCACGCTTGAGCTCCAGCCCGGCGACGAAGAAGAAGATCGCCAGGAGGCCGTCGGCGGCCCACTGACCCAGGGTGAGATCCAGGTGCAGCGCCTCGGGACCGATCGTCAGGTCACCCAGTGACTGGTACGCCCCGGACCAGGGCGAGTTCGCCCAGGCCAGCGCGAGCAGCGCGGCAACCAGCAGCAGCACCCCACCGACCGTCTCGGTGCGGAGGATGTCGCCGATCCGGCGTACCTCGGGCCAACTGCCGCGCGAAAGGAGCTGCGGCTCGTGGGGGGCAGGCGGCGGGGTCATCGGGAGCCTCCGGAGGGGTCGCTGACGGAACCGCCGACCAGTCTTCCCGGCACACCGCTGATCATTTTAGCCGAACGTCGGGCCGCGACCGGGCGAGCCCAGCTCGTGGATCGACGAGCTGGGCTGCCTGGTCGCCGCGGTGGTCGGCGTGGTCCTGGTGGCACTGACCGTGCTCGGTCTGGTCACCGTGATCCGGTGGGTGCTGTAGGCCGCCGGTTCACCCCAGGTCGAAGTCCACGACGCTCGGCGCACGACGGACCCGCACCGCTGTCGCGGCGTCGAAGCCGGCGGCGTCGCGGTGCCACACCGGCTGGGCGTACGAACAGTCGCAGCGCAGTTTGACCCGTTGACCGGGGAGCAGGCGCAGGGCGTAACTGTCGCCCACGTCCGCCACGCCGGCCAGGTCGCCGGTCACCGCGTCGAACGCGAGCACCTGCGCGTAGGTGGCCAGTTCGTCGACACGTACCGCCCCGCCCAGCGGTGTCCCGGCCGGCAGCGCCTGGTCCAGGGTCGCCGTCTGCTGGGCGCGGACCCGCACCGTCCGCGCCTGCTCCCGGGTGCCCACCCCACCGGACCACACGGTCGCGAACCCGTTCGCGGCGAACTGCACCGGCCACTGGTACGGCCCGAGGCCGGTGATCGTGTAACGGCCGTCCTCGTCGGTCATGGGACCGTGGTCGCCGTACTTCGGGTGCGGCACGTACGGCACCACCATCACCAACGCGTAGGGAACCGGTGCGCCGCTCGCGGCATCGGTCACCACGCCGACGACGGTGCCCGGCGGGTCGAGCCGGACGGCCGGGGCGATGGTCACCGCGCCGGCCCGGACGTGGACCACCTGCGCCCGTTCGCGCTGACCGGTCCCGCCGTGTCGGCCCACCCACTGCACGCCGTGGACCGTCGCGTCGTAGGGGCGCACCAGAAGTCGGTACCTTCCCGGGGCCACGTCGCCGGTCACCAGGACACCCTGCTCGTCGGAGCAGCCCCCGTACCGGCCGAGTTGGTCCTCTCCGATGGTGACCGCGGCGAGGGTGGCGGCGTCCACCGGGACGAGCGCGGCGCAGGCCCGGGGGACCGGCGCGCCGGTGGCCGCGTCACGCACCACAGTGCGGACCTGGCCGGGGGCGGGCGATCCAGACCCGGGGGTACGGGCGGCAGCCGGCGCGGCGGCCTCCAGGACGAGCAGTGCGACGGCGGCGGTGGCGGTCAGGTGGCGCAGGAGTGCTCGGCTCATGGGCGTGGTTCCTTCCGACGGTGTGACGGGGTGAGCCGACGCTAACGGTCCGTAGCTGATCCAAATCGGTCAATGTCACCATGCCGACGGTTGGAAGGTCGGCAATCTGTGCGGGACCGTGCGCACGGGGCCTTGTGCCCGAATCGGGCGCACGGGTAGCGAGTACCGCATAGCGTCACGGGGCAGGTCCACCGCGCTCCGCGGCGGACCGGTGGTGACGTGCACCGGAGGAAACGGACATGAGCCGTGTCGAGACTGTGCTCCTGCCGGAGTTGGACGGGCCGGTGCCGGCGACGCTGCCGAGCGCGCTCGGCCTGCTGAGCCTGGCCCTGGGCGTGGGCGCCCTGGTCGCGCCCGGCCCGCTCGCGCGACTGACCGGGGTGGACGACTCTCCGGCCGCGCGGGCCGTGCTCCCGGCGATCGGCCTGCGCGAGCTGGGCAGCGCCGCCGGCCTGATCAGCGGCCGTCGCCCCGCCGGCTGGGCGTGGAGCCGGGTGGCCGGCGACGCCATGGACCTGACGGTGCTCGGGCGTGCCCTCGCCGCCCGGTACGGCGAGCGTCGCCGCCGGGTCGCGCTGACCACAGTCGCGGTCGCCGGCATCACCGCCGTCGACGTGCTCTCCGCCGTGCGCATCGGCCGGGCCCGCCGGGCTCGCGCCCGGGTGATCCGGATGGAGATCGCCGTGACGGTCAACCGCTCGCCCGCCGAGGCGTACCGGTTCTGGCGCGACGTGGAGAACCTGCCCCGGTTCATGGCGCACCTCGAGTCGGTACGCGCCGACGACCTGCGCCGCTCGCACTGGGTCGCTCGAGGCCCGGCCGGTCGACACGTCGAGTGGGACGCCGAGATCATCGACGACCAGCCGAACAAGTCGATCACCTGGCGATCGTTGCCGGGTACCGGCGTGCCCAACGCCGGTCGGGTGCGATTCGTGCCCGCGCCCGGTGACCGGGGCACCGAGGTCCGGGTCGAGCTGCGCTACGCGCCACCCGCCGGAGCGCTCGGCCGAATGGTGGCGAAGCTCTTCGGCGAGGAACCCGAGCAGCAGGTCCGTGACGACCTGCGCCGGTTCAAGCAGGTGCTGGAGACCGGCGAGGTGGTGCGCTCCGAGAGCAGCCCCAACGGCATCTCCGTACGCCAACAGGCCGCACAGCGCCCCGCCCAGCCGCTGCCGGCGTCCCGCCGCTGATCCGCCGCGCGGCGTCCCGCCGTTGATCCGCCCACGCTTTCGAGAGGGACCGAGAATGAAGGCCACCGCCTGGATGGGCACCGACAGCGTCAAGGTGATCGACGTACCCGACCCCACGATCATGAACGCCCGGGACGCGATAGTGCGGATCACCACCACCGCGATCTGCGGCTCCGACCTGCACCTCTACCACGGCTACATCCCCGCCATGAGAAAGGGCGACATCCTCGGTCACGAGTTCATGGGCGAGGTGGTCGAGGTGGGCCCGCAGGTCCGCAACCTCAAGCCGGGCGACCGGGTGGTGGTGCCCTTCCCGATCGCCTGCGGGCACTGCTCGTCCTGTCAGCGCGGCCTCTACTCGGTGTGCGAGAACTCCAACCCCAACGCCGGCATCGCCGAGAAGATCATGGGGCATTCGCCCGCCGGTATCTTCGGCTACTCCCACCTGCTCGGCGGCTACGCCGGCGGTCAGGCCGAGTACGCCCGGGTGCCGTTCGCCGACGTCGGCCCGCTCAAGGTGCCCGACGAGGTCACCGACGACCAGGCGGTCATGCTCGCCGACGTGTTCCCGACCGGTTACATGGGCGCCGAGATGTGCGACATCAAACCCGGTCAGGTCGTCGCGGTCTGGGGCGCCGGACCGGTCGGGCTGTTCGCCGCGGCCAGCGCCCGGCTGCTCGGCGCGGAGCGGGTGATCATCATCGACCGCTACCCGTACCGGCTGCGGCTGGCCGAGGAGCACATCGACGCCGAAACCATCAACTACGAGGAGTCCGACGTGTTGGACACCCTCAACGAGATGACCGCCGGTCGGGGGCCCGACGCGTGCATCGACGCCGTCGGTCTGGAAGGACACCACGGCAACGCCGCGATGTACGCGTACGACCGGGCGAAGCAGGCCGCGCGCGTCGAGACGGAACGGCCCTTCGCCCTGCGTCAGGCGATCCTGGCCTGCCGCTCGGGCGGGGTGGTGTCGGTCGTCGGCGCGTACGGCGGTTTCGTCGACAAGTTCCCGATGGGCGCGTTCATGAACCGGTCCCTGATCATGCGGACCGGTCAGTGCCACGTCCAGCGCTACACCCGGCCGCTACTGGAACGCATCCAGCGCGGCGAGATCGACCCGAGCTTCATCGTCAGCCACCGGATGCCGCTGCGCGACGCCCCGAAGGGCTACAAGATCTTCCAGAAGAAGCAGGACGACTGCACGAAGGTGCTGCTCAAGGTCTGACCGGGCGGCCAGCCGGCGGGGCCGACCACCACCGTCGGTCGCCCAGCCCGCCGCGCACTCCGGGCGAGTCCTCCGCTGCGCGGCGGCTAGCGTGTCGCCATGGACAGTGGTGGCATGGCGTTGCCGGTCTCGGTCGACCCCACCGTCGGGCTGCGGCCGGTTACCGAGGCCGACCTGGGGATGTTCCGGCGGTTCTGCAGCGAGCCGGGCCTGATTGGCCTGGACTGGGCCGGCTTCCGCGACGCCGGCGCGCCGGCCAGGCGGTTCGCCGCGGACGGCTACCTCGGCGAGGACGACGGACGGCTCGTCGTGGAGGTCGAACAGGAACGGGCCGCCGTCGGCATCGTCAGCTACACCGCCGGGCGGTACGCCGGGCGGGCGTCGTACTGGGAGATCGGCATCGTCCTGCTGCCACAGTGGCGGGGTCGGGGCATCGGCTGGCGGGCGCAGGCGCTTCTCTGCGACTACCTCTTCCAGCACAGCCCGGCCCAGCGCATCCAGGCCGGCACCCACCCGGAGAACGTGGCCGAGCAGCGGTCGCTGGAAAAGGCCGGCTTCCAGCTCGAAGGCGTCATCCGGGCCTGCGAGTTCCGGGCCGGTCAGTGGCGCGACGGCTACCTCTACAGCCGACTGCGCGACGACCCGCCGCCCGCGGCGCTCGCCCAGGCCCCACCCGTTATGTGACGCAGCGTCCGGGTCGTTGGGGACCCCGTTTGTGCCCCGGGCCCCGGGGAACTCGCCCTTTTCGCCCGCTGGCCGGCCGGTCGGCGTTCGAGGGGAGGGAGCGCGTCATGGAGTACGAGCAGATGATCGCCACGGTCCGGCAGCGCGCCGGTCTCGGGGAGAACGAGGCTGTCCGGTCCGTGCAGGCCGTCCTGTCGGTGCTCGGGGAACGGCTCGCCGGCCAGGAGGCCGACAACCTGGCGGCGCAACTGCCGGAGCGGCTCAACGGGTCCGTCACCCGCAACCCGCAGGGCCGCCGGTGGGACGTCGGCGACTTCCTGAAGCACGTCGGTGACCGCGAACAGGTCCAGAACGCGGACCAGGTACGCGAACACGCCCAGGCGGTGCTTCGTACCGTCGCCGAGGCACTCAACGACGACGAGCGCAACGACCTGCTCGCCCAACTGCCCGGCGGCATCACCGATCTCTTCGGCGTGCCCACCCCGCGCGGCTGAGCACCGAGGCGTCGCGACCCGCGCGGTCACGCGGGCCACGCCGTCAGCGGGCGCGGACCCCGGCCTCCACGGTCAGGGTCCCCGCCTCGGCGTCGATCGTGGCCCGCGCGCCGAGCGGCACGGTGAGCTGCCCGTTGCCGTGCCCCAGCCGCAGCCCGCCCAGGACCGGCACACCCAGGTCGTAGAGGCGGTCCTTGAGCACCGACGCCGCGTCCCACTCGCCCGCACCGCCGACGCTGTTGGTGATCTGACCGACGGCGACCCCGGCGACCCGGGACAGCGCACCCAGCCGGCGCAACTCGGTCAGCATCCGGTCGATGCTGTACGGCGCCTCGTCCACGTCCTCGAAGAACAGGATCGCGCCGTCGAACGTCGGGACGTCCCCGGCGCCGAACGAGGTGGACAGCAACGTCAGACAGCCGCCCAGCAAGGGGCCTGACGCTCGACCCGGCACCAGCACGGGGGCGGCCGTCTCGGCCGGGTCCCTGGTGATCGTGACGGGTGCGGTGGTCATCACCGCCCGGCGCAACGCCTCCGCCGACTCGGGGCCGGTGCGGGCGTCGTTCCAGTTGACCATCGGGCCGTAGAAGGTGACGAGGCCGGCCTCGCGCCAGAGCTTGCCCTGGACGCTGGTGATGTCGCTGAAGCCGACGACCACCCGAGGATCCCGGCGTAGACCGGCGACGTCGATCTGGTCCACGATGCGTTGGGTGCCGTAACCGCCCCGGGCGGCGAAGACCGCTCGTACACCCGGGTCGTTGAGCGCGGCGTTCAGGTCGGCCAGCCGCTGCGCGTCGGTGCCGGCCAGGTAGCCGTACCTCGCGTAGACATGCTCGCCCAGCTCGACCTCCAAGCCCCAACTGCGCAGGATTTCGATGCCGCGACCCATCAGCGTCGGATCGGGGGTCCGGCCGGGCGAGACGACTCGCACCCGGTCACCGGGAACCAGCACCGGCGCGCGCAGCACCCGCTTGGGACCGCCCGGCGCGGCCTGCGCCGCCGTGGCCGTGCCGACCAGCAACGCGCCGCCGGCAGCCGCCGCCCCGACACCCAGCAGATGCCGCCGGGAGAGGGCGCGGTCCGCGGATGACGGCGCTGAGGCGTGATTGATTCCGGGTGTGTGCACAGACGGTCCCCTCATCGACGTCGATGTCCGCTGGTGCACCACAGTACGACAAGCATCGATTTCCGGGGGCCCGCGGCTGTCGAGGCCTACCGGGCCGTCGGGCAGTGCTGGCGCACCGCCTCCCCGCATTCCGCCTCCCCAGCACCAGCGCCGCGGCTAACCTCGCCTTGTCGAGGCGTTGGGGACGGTCGGAGGCAGGCCAGTGACGAAGCTCGCGGGGCCGGCAGCCTGGCTCTCACCTGGCCGCCCCGCACCCGGCGGGTGACGGTCGCCGATGCCGGCCGCGCCGAAGGGCAAGGGGGTGACCTGGGAGGAGCTGTTCTTCGACCTCGCCTTCGTGTTTGCCCTCACCCAGTTCTCCCAATTGCTGCACGAGGACCACACGTGGGCCGGCGTCGGCCGTACGTTCATCCTCTTCGTCCCGGTCTACTGGGCCTGGGGAGGCGTCACGCTCTACACCAACCAGCGCGACGTCAACTCGATCGTGGACCGCGCCGGCATCCTCACGCTGGGGCTCAGCGGTCTGCTGATGGCCCTGACGATCCCGGAGGCGTACCACCACAACGGCGCGCTGTTCGTCACCGCCTACCTCGCCGGCCGAGTGCTGCTGGCCGGGCTGGCCCTACGCGGTGTCCCGTTCGGGCGAGCCGTCCTCGTCGGCCCCTACAGCTCCTTCGTCATCACCGGACCGCTGCTCGTGGCGGGTGCGCTCAACGAAGGCAACAGCCGGCTCGTCCTCTGGGCCGCCGCCGCCGGCGTCGACCTGCTGAGCCCCTGGTTGGCGAACCGGGTCGTCGCCCAGGGCCGAGCGCAACCGGCGCACTACACCCATCGCTACGGCCTACTGATCATCCTGGTGTTCGGCGAGTCGGTGATCCAGGTCGGTGCGGTGGCCGTCGACGCCCCACTGACCGTTGCCCGACTGGCCGCCATCACGGCCGCCTACGCCCTCGTCAGCGTCCTGTGGTTCGCCTACTTCGGCTACGGCCTGTCCGACTTCCGGCGGGCCTTGGAGGAGACCCCGGACCAGCCGGGGTTGCGCCGCGCCATCCTTGTGTACAGCCACCTGTTGTTCAGCTTCGGGATCATCACCATCGCCGTCGGACTGGCCGACATGGTCCCCGCACCGTTGGAGCCGCTGGCTCCCCGTGAGGCGATGCTCCTCTTCGGCGGCTGCGCGCTGTTCCTGTTCACCTTCGCCTACGCCTACTGGCGCATCCACCGGAAGATCGCCTGGCGACGGATGGGGGCTGGTGGTACCTGTCTCCTGATGGCGCCGCTGGCCACGCTGTTGCCTGCCCTCGTCATGGTGATTGCCCTCGCCCTCGTGGCCATCGTGATGGTCGTGACCGAGCAGAGGGCCGTGCGGCGCCACGGCGGCCCCGCCCACCCGGCGATCGAGGTCGGGCCCCGGGATGTGGCGGATCGGGGACCCTCCACGGAGGCCGATGACTGATCGACCCGCACCCTGGCCGGGTTGGCGCCGAAGGTGTCACCGGATCACGGGATAGGCCACTCGTGTACCGGGCGGTTGCTGTGCATCAGGTCCACGTAGTGACGGACCACCTCACGCAACGCCTCCGGCCGGTCCAGGTGGTCGGCGGACTCCAGGCGGTGCAGCGTCTCCACCTGCCAGCTCGCGCCGTTGCGGCCGGTCAGGCAGCGCTGCTCGACGATGCCGAGCAGCCGGTCACGCTCCGCCGGGTCGAGCCCCCACCGGTCCAGCCCGTGATGCGCCAGCGGCAGCAACCGGCGCAGCACCAGCTCGCTCACCGGAAGGTAACCGAGGCCGGGCCAGAACACCTGCGCGTCGATGCCGTGCCGGGCGCAGTTGGTGAAGTTCTCCTCGGCGGCGCTGAACGACATCTGCGACCACAGTGGTCGGTCCGACTCGGCCAGGGCCCGGACCAGACCGAAGTAGAACGCGCCGTTGGCGATGGTGTCCAACACCGTCGGGCCCGCCGGCAGCACCCGGTTCTCCACCCGCAGGTGCGGCCGGCCGCGCGACACGTCGTACACCGGGCGGTTCCACCGGTAGACGGTGCCGTTGTGCAGGCGCAACTCGTTGAGGTTGGGCACCTCACCCGCCGCCAGGGCCTGCGCCGGATCCTCCGGGTCGCAGACCGGCAACAACGCCGGGAAATACCGCACGTTCTCCTCGAACAGGTCGAACACGCTGGTGATCCAGCGTTCACCGAACCAGACTCTGGGGCGTACCCCCTGGGCTTTGATCTCTTCCGACCGGGTGTCGGTGGCCTGCTGGAACAGCGGGATGCGGGTCTCGCGCCACAGCTCCCGGCCGAAGAACAGCGGCGAGTTCGCGCCGACCGCGACCTGGATGCCGGCGACCGCCTGGGCGGCGTTCCAGTAGTCGGCGAACTGGGGCGGGCTGACCTGAAGGTGGAACTGGGTGCTGGTGCAGGCCGCCTCCGGGGTGATCGTGTCGGCGGTGACCGCCAACCGTTCCACGCCGCTGATGGCGATCGGCAGATCCTCGCCACGAGCCGCGAAGATCTGCTCGTTGAGCAGCTTGTAACGAGGGTTGGCCGAGAGCGTCTCGGCGGTCAGGTGCTCGGGGCGCAACGTCGGCAGGATGCCGATCATGACCATGTGCGCGCCGATCGTCCGCGCCTTCACCTCGGCGGCGTTGAGGCTGGCCCGCACGTACTCCTCGAAGTCGGCGGTGCCGGCGCCGGTCAGCCGGCGCGGCGGCACGTTGATCTCCACGTTGAACTGGCCCAGCTCGGTCTGGAAGCTCGGGTCGGCGATGGCCGCCAACACGTCGGCGTTGCGCATCGCCGGGTTCGACGACTCGTCGACGAGGTTCAGCTCGATCTCCACGCCGGTCATCGGCCGGTCGACGTCGAAGCGCGACTCGCGCAGCATCTCCGCGAAGACGTCCAGACAGCGGCGGACCTTGTCGCGATAGCGGGCCCGATCTTCTCGACTGAAGGTTCGTACGCCGACGTCCTCGCCCATGGTCACCACCCTGTCACCGCTGGCCACCCCTAACCTCGCACGTCATCGGCGGGCGGGGGAAGACCCGATGGTCTTCTCCTACCCAGCAGCACGCCTTGCTAGCCCAGTCAGCACGCCCCGATAGCATTGCGGCTCCGAGAGGTGGTGGCGTGCGGATGCGCGAGAAGGTGACCGGGTTGTTCGTCGCGGCGGCGATCGCCGAGGCCTGCTCCTGGCTGGCTCTGCTGGTCGGCATGCTGGTCAAGTACGGCCCGCCGGAGAACGAGCTGGGCGTCAAGATCTTCGGGCCGATCCACGGCGGCCTGTTCGTCGCGTACGTCCTGCTGGTGCTCGCCGTGGCCCGGCTGCACCGGTGGAGTCTCCTGGCCACGGCGGTGGCCCTCGCCAGTGCGGTCCCGCCGTTCGCCACTCTGATCTTCGAGCGCTGGGCCCGCCGCCGGGGCATGCTCGGCGTCGACCGCCAGCCCGCCCGCGAACCCGCGCCGGTCGGCTGACCGGACTGATCCGTCAGGTCTGATCCGGGCCCTAGACGGTCAGGTCAGCGCGGAACAGGCCACGACGCCGGCCAGCAACAGCCCACCCAGGAACGCCTGCAACAGCAACGGCGGCCCGAGGTGCGACCAGAGCGTCGCGGTACGCGGGGTCAGCAGTTGCCCGGTGGTGAGGTTGACGATCCGCTCGATCCGGGGCGGCAGCTCCGGGTCCCGTTGCGGACGCAGCGTGAGTTGCACCTGGTCCGCCGGGTGTAACGCGCTCTGCGGCAGGTGACCGTGCAGCTCCACCTCGCAGAGCTGACCGGCGGTGTTGCGCAGTCGCACCGGGGTGACCAGATATTCCGGGCCCTGCTTCAGCTGCTTCCAGCGGCGACGGGCGCCGCCACCGCCGAACGAGAAGAGCGAGCGCAGCAGCAGGGCGGGCAGGCTGGCGATCGCCGCCGCCGCCAGCACCGCCACCAGCACCGGCTGCCCGATGCGTACCTCGCGGGTGTAGCCGTCCATCAGGCGGATCAGCCGCCCCGTGACGATTCGCTCCGTCGGGTGCACGATGCGTCGGGTATCGAGTCCGCTGTCCATTTCCACCACCGAGAGTCCGCTTGTGTTCACAGATCGTATCGACGTCCTCGGTTGAACGACGTGAATGAAACCTGGTCACGGGCTCACGGCAGCGAGGTGACATCCCGGGCGACAGGGGTAAGCGGGGGGCCGAGCTGGAAAGGGGTCGAGCATGCAGCTGTCCTTCCTGCGCCCGCTCTACGACCGTCCCGGGCCGTGGTGCTCGGTGTACCTGGACGCCTCCGCTGACACGGAGGACGCCCATCCCGCGTTGGACCTGCGCTGGCGCGCCTTGCAGAGTCAACTCACCGACCAGGGTGCCGACGAGGCGAGCATCGCCGCGCTGGACCGGGTGATCCGTGGGCACGACCCGATGGTCGGGGACTACGGCCTCGCGGTCTTCGCCAGTCACGGTCGGGTGGTGCTCTCCGAGTACCTGTCCGCGCCGCCAGTGCGCGACCTGGCCAGTTTCGCGCCGCTGCCACACGTCATGCCGCTGCTCGCCCAGCGCGGCGAACAGGTGGCCTGGGTGCGGGTGATCGCCGACCGGATGGGCGCCGACGCCATGGCGGTCAGCGCCGGCGGGGTTCCCCGGCGGGCGCACGTCGCCGGTCGGGACGAGTTCCCGCTACGGCGGACGAAGCCGGGCGGCTGGTCCCAGTCGCGCTATCAGCGGGCGGCCATGGAGGCCTGGCACCAGAACGCCGGCGACGTCACCGCCGCGACCGCGGACCTGGCCGACCGGGTCGGCGCGGACGTCGTGGTCGTCGCCGGTGACGTCCGTGCCACCGGCATGATCGCCGCGCAGATGCCGGAGCGTTGGCAGGACCTCGTGGTCCGTACCGACGCCGGATCCCGGGCCGGCGGCGCCGACCAGACGCTGCTGGACGACCTGACCGTGCAGACCATCGCGGAGGTCGCCGACCAGCGGATCGCCGCGACGCTGGACAAGTTCGGTGTGCAGGAGGACGTCGGCGGCGGCCTCGACGCGGTCGTCTCGGCCCTGCAACGCAACCAGGTGGACACGATGATCATCGTGGACGACCCGTCGGCCAACGGCGAGCTGTGGATCGGCGCGGAACCCACCGAGATCGCCGTCGACCCGGGCCAGCTCGCCGCCATGTCGGTGGACGACCCGCAACGGGTACGCGCCGACGCGGCGCTGGTCCGGGCGCTCGTCGGCACCGACGCGGCGCTGACCGTGCTCGGCCCGGACGAGGCGCCCGAGCTGACCGACGGTGTCGGCGCGGTGCTGCGCTACGTCGACCCCAGCACACCGGGGCGCGGCAATGGCTGAGCGCCGCGTCGCGGATGTGGTGGTGGAACGGCTCCTGGCCTGGCGGGTACCCCGCGCCTTCGGCTACCCGGGGGCGGCGATCGCCCCGTTGGTCGAGGCGTTGGAGAGCACCGGCGGCGAACCGGCGTTCATTCCGGCGCGACACGAGGAGACTGCCTCGTTCATGGCCACCGGGCACGCCAAGTTCACCGGCGGCATCGGGGTCTGCCTCGCCACGCAGGGGCCCAGCGCCGTCCAACTGCTCAACGGTCTCTACGACGCCAAGCTGGACAGCAAACCGGTGGTCGCGATCGTCGGGGAGGACATTTCGGGGCCACTCGGCGGCGCGCACCAGGAGATCGGGTTGAGCCGGCTCTTCGGGGACGTGTGCAACCAGTTCGTCCGGTACGGCCGCAGCCCGCAGGACGTGGCGGCGCTGCTGGACCAGGCGTTCCGTACGGCGGCGGCGACCCGCAGCCCGACCTGTGTGGTGCTGCCTCGGCAGTTACAGGAGGCCGTGGTGCCCGACCTGCAGCCGTCCGCCGTCGGGGTGGTCTCGGCGACCCCGGGTGAGCCGCTGGCCCGGGTGCTGCCGCACGACGTGGACCTCGACGCCGCCGCCCAACTGCTCAGCGGCGGCCAGCGAGTGGCGATCCTGGTCGGCCAGGGCGGCCGCGACGCGGCCCCCGAGATCATCGAGGTGGCCGACCGGCTCGGCGCCGGCGTGGCCACCTCACTGCTGGGCAAGCCGGTGCTCGACGAGCGGCTGCCGTTCCACACCGGTGTCCTCGGCGAGGTCGGCACCCCGGCAGCGGCCGAACTGATGGGCGGCTGCGACACGCTGCTGATGGTCGGCACCAACGACCCGTGGACCGACTACTTCCCGATGCCGGAACAGGCCCGCACCGTGCAGATCGACATCGACGGTCGTCGGATCGGCGCGCGCTACCCGGCCGACGTCCCGCTCGTCGGTGACGCCGCCGAAACCCTGCGGGCGCTGCTGACCCGACTGCGCGGCCAACCCGAGCAGCGGTGGCGCACCACAGTGGAGGCCTCGGTGGACCGGTGGCGTGACGTCGCCGCCGAGCGGGTCGCCGCGCCCGCCGACCCGGTCAACCCGCAACTCGTCCTCCAGGAGCTGTCCGCCCGGATGCCGGGCACCGGCGCCGTCGCCGTCGACGTCGGCTCGGTCCTCTACTGGTACGCCCGACACCTCACCCTGCCACCGGGGGTGAACGCCCAACTGTGCGGCACGCTCGGCTCGATGGGCTGCGCCCTGCCGTACGCGGTGGCCGCCAAGCTCGCCGCCCCCGACCAACCGGTCGTCGCGCTGGTCGGCGACGGGGCGATGCAGCTCAACGGGCTCGCCGAGCTGATCACCGTCTCCCACCACTGGCAGCAGTGGCGGGACCCTCGCCTGGTGGTGCTGGTGCTCAACAACCGGGACCAGAGCGGCATGGGCGGTGGGCTGGCGCCGTCGTCCGACCCGACCCGCCGCCGCCCCGACGTCCCATACGCCGGTTGGGCCCGACTGCTCGGGCTGCACGGGGTGCGGGTGGACCGGCCGGAGCTGGTCGGCGCCGCGTGGGACGAGGCCCTCGCGGCGGACCGTCCCTGCGTACTGGAAGCGGTCGTCGACCCGGCGGTGTCGTTGGCGCCGCCGGAGCCGGCGTTCGCCGACCTGCGGGGTCTGTACGCCGACGGCGCTCCCGCCCGGAAGGTCCGGGAGCAGGTGGAGGTCACCGCGAACGCCGAGGACTTCGTTTAGTCGCTCCTGGCCAGGGCATCAGAAGCGGCCCGACGACGCTGGAGGTTCCATGTCCGAGCCCGCTGACCGCCGCTACGGTCCCGCGACCCTTCCGCGGCCGCGCGGCCCGCTCTCCGCGGCGGTGGTCGAGGCCCTGCGGCGTCCGCCGCACGATTTGCCGACCGGTCTCGGCATCGACCTCGACCCGGCGGACCCGATCACCGACGAGGACCTTCAGCTGACCCTGTTCCTCTGCTACGAGCTGCACTACCGGGGCTGGTCCGGGGTCGACGAGTCGTGGGAGTGGCAGCCGACCCTGCTCGCCCTGCGCGTCCACTGCGAACGGCTCTTCGAGGCGGCGCTGCGCCAGCTGGTCGGCACGCCGGTGGTGCCCGCCGCCGGGGTGGCCGCCGGCCTGGCCGAGGTGGTCGCGGCCGACGACGGACCGTCGCTGGCCGCCAACCTCCAGCGACGCGCCGACCTCGCCCAGTTCCGCGAGTTCGTCGTTCACCGGTCGCTGTACCACCTGCGCGAGGCGGACCCGCACAGTTGGGCGCTGCCCCGACTGGGCGGGCCGGCCAAGGCCGCGCTCGTGGAGATCCAGACCGACGAGTACGGCAACGGCCGGCTGGACCGGATGCACGCCGAGCTGTTCCGGCGCACCCTGGACCGGCTGGGATTGGACGTCGGGTACGCCGCCCACCTGGACGCCGTACCGGCGGTGACCCTGGCGACCAACAACCTGATGTCGCTGTTCGGGCTGCACCGGCGACTGCGCGGCGCGCTGCTGGGGCACCTTGCCGCGTTCGAGATGACCTCCTCGTTGCCGAACCGTCGCTACGGCAACGGGCTGCGCCGGCTGGGCTTCGACGAGGTGGCCACCCGCTTCTACGACGAGCACGTCGAGGCCGACGCGGTGCACGAGCAGATCGCCGCCCACGACATGTGCGGTGGCCTGGTCGCCGTGGAGCCGGCCCTCGCCCCCGACGTGCTGTTCGGCGCGGCGGCCGGGCTCGCGCTGGACCGGTTGTTCGCCGCGCACCTGCTGGACAGTTGGGCTGCCGGTCGCAGCTCCCTGCGGCCACCTGCTCCGCCGGCCCTGCCGCCGACCGTCCCCCTCGTCGCGTCGACCCCGGTGGCCTCACCGGCCGTGGTCGCCCCGCCGGCCCCCACCGCGCTCGTCTGACCGGCCCGCTGTCCGTGGTGCCGCGCGCTGTCCGTGGTGCCGCGCGCTGGCCGTGGCTGCCGCGTGCTGTCCGTGGTGCCGCGCGCTGGCCGTGGCTGCCGCGTGCTGTCCGAGCTTGTAAGCCGATGGGGGTATCGCCGCCGCCCTCACATGGAGGGCCCTTGCTTCGTCCTTTGCTCTGCACCCACCGAGGCGACGGTTACGGACCGTGCCTGGTGCCTGGGTGGGTGCAGAGCAAAGGCGGCGAGGGTGGGGGATGGGTCCTGGCGGCGAGCCTGCGCTGAACAGGGCGGGCGCAGAGAAGAGGGTGGCGGCGTGCCGGTCGGGGTTGCCGGAGTGCGCTTGCGGAGCGTGATGGGGCGTCGTCGGGTCGTCAGCCTTCTCGGGTGGTGCCCGCCCGGAACCGGATCGCCTTGTGGGTGCCGTCGCAGAACGGCTTGAGCGCCGACTTGCCGCACCGGCACAGGGCCACAGTGCCCCGGCGCGCGTCGATCCGCTCGCCGTCCGGGGTGACCAACGCGAAGTCACCCCGGACCAGCAACGGTCCGTCCTCGTACGGGGTGATCGTGGCGGCGGCTGGCTCGCTGGTGTCGTCGGTGCCCATGGACCCGGAAGTGCCCGCCCTGGCCTCACCGAAACCCGAGCGACCGAACGCCATTGATGACCGGCGCACCCCTCTGACCAGCGGAATGTGCCGCCGGGTGGGTGATGCCCCGTTTGAACCCCATCGGGACGGGAAGCCGGGCCGCGTGGTGAGCGAACGAGGCAAGGTGGGGCCGGTGCACAAGGTGCACAAGGGGCTCACGGCCGATGGCGCCGGTCTGGCCGGGGACCGGGTCGTGGCCGCGGGCAGCGCGGCCCGGGTGCTGGTCGCCGCCACCGCCCGCGCGCTGCGCGGAGCGGACTGCGCCGACCTCGGGCACACCGGGCCCACGTCGCGCTTTCCCGGGGCTCCGGAACCGGTACGCCGAGCCGCGGTCACCCGGGCCGCCGGACGGGTCGCGCTCACCGTCGCCCAGGTCGACGAGGTGGACGCGGCCCGGGTCGCGCGCTGGTTCGTCGACCAGTACCCCCGCCAGCGCTACCCCGGGGTGCTGATCGGCTCTCCGCACGGTGGCCTGGCGCACCTGGCGGTGGCTCTCGGCGTGCCCTGGCTGCCGGCCAGCTTCGAGATGACCGTGCACTGGTCCGACGGCGCGGTGGACCGCCCGGCGGACGCACTGGACCACGGTGCGGCACTGGCCACCCGGCTGCTCGCCGGCAACGCCGACCTGCACCTGCGGCAGGTGCACTGCCCGGCCAGCCGGGGCCCGCTGACCGGGGCCACCGTCGCGCTGGCCGCCTCGTGGAGGGCGCTGCCGGCCGCGTACACGCGGTTCCTGGCCGACCGGCTACTCCCCGGCGCCCCCGTGCTGCTGGTCCGCGACGCGCGAACCTGGCCGGTCCGGGAAATCGGTCCGGGGCACAGCTTCCAGGTCGGCTGCCCGGCCAGCGGGCTCGACCCGGTGGACTTCCACCCGGACAGCCACGCGCTGCGGCAGGTGCTGCGCTCGGTCGGCGGCGACGCGACCCGGTGGGCGCCGCCGGAGGTGACCGTTTCGTCCGGTACCGCCGAGCACGGCGTCGACGAGGGCTTCGAGCTGGCCGCGCGGGACTGGTCGACGCGGCACCAGCACCCACTGCGCTGGATGCTGGTGCCCCGCCCGGCGGTGCTGAGCGCCGCCGTCGCCGACCTGTACCGGCGGTGGCTGCGCTCCGCCGGGAAGACCGGAAACCGGTTGGTGGTGGAGTGCGGGCGTCTGCTCGACCCGTGGCAGGTGATGCGGGCGGGGCTGGTGCCGTACTGGTGCGAGAACGCCACCCGCCGCAACGTCGACGAGGCCGAGTGGTGGCTGGCCGGCAGCGAGGCGTTCAGCTCGGTGGACGTGCTGCCCGAACCTCCCGGGATGCGTTCACCCGCCCTGGCCGGCCTGCCGCAGTGGCTGGCCGTGGCCGGGTTCGGGCAGCGGCGCCGGGCGTTGGACCGGACCACCGCGCGCGGCTACCCGGTGACGTCCGTGCCCACCCGTCGGGCCACCGAGGTCCTGCGTGCCCAGCCGTACGACCTCCCCGTCCCGCCCCCGCTGCGGGCCGACGAGGCCCTCGCCGTGCTCAGCGACAGCGGCGGCCACCAGGGGTTGTTGGTCTCCTGAGACGGAGCACGCCGAAACATCCTCGCGAACCCGGGGTCCCGTGATTGAGTACCTACGGAGCGGGAACATCGCTGGCTGCGACGGCCTGATTGCGCTGCGTGGACGCGTTGTCGCCCGCTGGCATCCCAGTCACTGACCCACTTTTCCGGCCCGGTGCGTGGCTCGACCACGCGCACGACCGGTTTCCCGATCCGGGCGGGGGACCTTCCTGAGGGAGGCGCGGATGTTCGGACAGACGAGTACGACCACGACCACACCACCACCCACCGATCGGGGTCTGGAGGACCTCGACGCGGCGGCACTGGCGTACGCGGCCCGGATCGAAGGGCTGCCGCCGGAGCGTCGAGGGGAGGCCCGCGACGACCTGGTGCGCTTCGCGTTGCCCTTCGCCGGGCGGCTGGCCCGCCGGTACCGGGGTCGTGGGGAGCCCCTGGAGGACCTGGAGCAGGTGGCCCGGCTGGGGCTGGTCAACGCCGTCGACCGGTATGACCCGGAACGAGGGTCCTTCACCGCGTACGCCGCGATCACCATCGTGGGCGAGATCAAACGGCATTTCCGGGACCGCACCTGGGGCGTGCACGTGCCCCGCCGGCTGCGGGACCTGATCCTCGAGGTGGGACAGGCGACGGCCGCGCTGACCAGCGAGCTGTCCCGGGCCCCGTCGGTGGCCGAACTGTCGGCCCGACTGGAGACCCCGGAGGAGGAGATCCTCGCCGCGCTGGAGTCGGCGGCCGGCTACAGCCCGGCCTCGCTCAACGCCCCGGTGGGCGGGGAGAGCTCGGCGGAGTTCGGTGACCTGGTCGGCGAATCGGACAACGCGCTGGAGTCGGTCGACGACCGGGTCACTGTCAGCGGTCTGCTGCACCGACTGCCCTGGCGGGAGCGGCGCATCCTGGCCATGCGGTTCTACGGCAACCAGACCCAGGCGGAGATCGCCGCCCGGTTCGGTATCTCGCAGATGCACGTGTCCCGGTTGCTGTCGCGAGCGCTCACCTGGCTGCGTCAGGCGATGCTCGCCGACGCGCCGCCGCCCTGGCAGAACGGCGCGGCCGAACCCGACCCGGGCAAGACCCGGATCTCGGTCAAGCAGAACGGCGACCGGGTGGTGGTCGAGGTCGGCGGCGAGATCGACCGCGACGGCGCGGACCAACTGCGCCGGGCCATGCTGGAGGCCGTCACCGGCCAGCCCAGCGAGGTGGTCGTCGACCTGGTCGGCGCGGGTGGGTTCGATGCCGGTGGGATCGCCGCCCTGATGGCCGGACGGGACGCGGCGGAGCGGACCGGGGTGCCGCTGCGGCTCACCCGGGTCCAGCCCGCGGTACGCCGCTCGCTCACCGCCGCCGGCCTGGCCCCCGCCCGGGACTGAGCCGCCGCAGGGATCGAGCCGGTCAACCCTCGACCGGAGCGCCGCGGTCGGAAACACGGACGACGAGGGCCGACACCCGCCGGGTGTCGGCCCTCTCGGCGTACGCCGATCAGCGCTTCTCGGGGTTGTCGTCACCGTGCGGGTGACGCCAGCGCTCGTGCGGCTTGGGCGCGTCCTCGCTGTCCTCGGGCGCGTCGCTCTGCTCAAAGCTCGGACGCCGTATCCCCTCGGGTTCCGGCACGTCCACGGGCCGCGCGCCGGAGCGCGGCGCCGGCTGGAACTCGGCGGCCTCGCGGGCGCCGTGCGCGCCCTCGGCGGCCGGCGACTCCGGGGCGTGGTGCTCCAACCGCAACTCCTCGGCGAACTGCTGCGGCGGCTTCGTGGTGCGCTGGGGGAGATCCCGGCCCAGGTCGGCGACGAGCGGGCCGTACTTCAGGTCGAACGCGGGACGCTCGGACCGGATCCGCGGCATCCGGTCGAAGTTACGCAGCGGGGGAGGGCAACTGGTGGCCCACTCCAACGAGTTGCCGAAGCCCCACGGGTCGTCCACGGTCACCACCGCCCCGTACCGCCAGGACTTCCAGGCGTTGTAGATGAAGAACAGGGTGGACAGTCCGAGGATGAAGGCGAAGATGCTGGAGATCGTGTTCAGCGTGGTGAAGCCGTCGGTGGGCAGGTAGTCGGCGTAGCGGCGCGGCATGCCCTCGCTGCCCAGCCAGTGGTGCACCAGGAAGGTGCCGTGGAAGCCGATGAACATCGTCCAGAAGTGCGCCTTGCCGAGTCGCTCGTCGAGCAGTCGCCCGGTCATCTTCGGCCACCAGAAGTAGTAGCCGCCGAACAGGGCGAAGACCACGGTGCCGAACACCACGTAGTGGAAGTGCGCCACCACGAAGTAGCTGTCGTGGGTGTGCCAGTCGGCCGGCGGGCTGGCCAGCAGAACCCCGGTGAGGCCGCCGAGCAGGAAGGTGACCAGGAAGCCGATGGCGAACAGCATCGGCGTCTCGAAGGTGAGCTGGCCTTTCCACATGGTGCCGATCCAGTTGAAGAACTTCACGCCGGTCGGCACCGCGATCAGATAGCTGAGGATGCTGAAGAACGGCAGCAGCACCTGGCCGGTGGCGAACATGTGGTGCGCCCACACCGTCATGGACAGCACGGTGATCGCGACGGTGGCCAGCACGATCCCGGTGTAGCCGAAGAGCGGCTTGCGGGCGAAGACCGGGATGATCTCGGTGATGATGCCGAAGAACGGCAACGCGATGATGTACACCTCGGGGTGGCCGAAGAACCAGAACAGGTGTTGCCAGAGCATCGGCCCGCCGGTCGCCGGGTCGTACACGTGGGCGTTGAGCAACCGGTCGGCCGACAGCGCCAGCAGCGCGGCGGCCAGCAGCGGGAAGACGAGAATCACCAGAACGCTGGTGAACAGCATGTTCCAGGTGAAGATCGGCATCCGGAACATGGTCATCCCGGGTGCGCGCAGGGTGAGGATCGTGGTGATCAGGTTGACCGCGCCGAGGATGGTGCCCAGGCCGGAGACGACCAGGCCGAGCACCCACATGTTCGCGCCCACGCCGGGGCTGTGGTCCACATCGCTGAGCGGGCTGTACGCGGTCCAGCCGAAGTCCGCCGAACCCCCCGGGGTGATGAACCCGCCGATGACCATGAGCCCGCCGAACAGGTACAGCCAGTAGGCGAGCGCGTTGAGACGGGGGAACGACACGTCCGGCGCGCCGATCTGGATCGGGACGATGAAGTTGGCGAACCCGAACGCCGCAGGTGTGGCGAACAGCAGCAGCATCACCGCGCCGTGCGAGGTGAACAGCTGGTTGTACTGCTCGGAGGAGAGGAACTGCATCCCCGGTCGGGCCAGCTCCGCGCGCATCACCATCGCCTGCAACCCGGCTACCACGAAGAACCCGAAGGAGGTCAGCAGGTACAGCAGGCCGATCTGTTTGTGGTCGGTCGTGGCCAGGAACTTGATCAACGAGTTGCCGGGGATCGGTGCTCGTACCGCTCCCGGGAACCCCCCGAACCGGGCCGGTGCCAGGATCGCCGGGCCGCGGTCGCGACCGGGTTCCGTGGTTACCCGCTTGGGCATGGCTGCTCACCCCGTCGTGACGGCAGAAAGGACGGGCGTGCCTACCCGACCCTTGCACCATGTAACCAGGCCAGAGCGGTAAATTCGGTCAGATCGCTGGTACCGGGCGCAAGCACCCGAACACTCAGGTTGCCGGCAGCATCGCCCAGACAGCCTTGCCCTGACCGGCCGGCACGCTGCCCCAACGCTGGGCCAGTTCCCGGACCAGCATCAGCCCCCGGCCACCCTCGGCGTGCAGGTCCGTCCCGCCCGGCTGGGCTTGCGCGCAGCTGCCGTCCACCACCGCCAGGTGCAGGTACGGTCGGCGCAGGGTCACCGTCACCTGCATCGGGGTGCCGGCGTGGCGTACCACGTTGCCGACCAGCTCGCTGAGCACCAACGCGGCCGGTCCGGCCGCCTCGGGCAGGTTCCACCGGGCGCACGCGTCGGTGACCAGCTCCCGCGCCCGCCGGCACGCCTCGGCCACCGGCTCCAACCGGGCCCGCATCCGCAGCGTGGCGCTCGCCACCCGGGTGGCCTCCGCGCAGTCCGCGGTCACCGGGACCACGCGGCAGGTGGTCGACTCGGCCAGCCAGCGCGCGGCGACCGGCGACGGGGCGCAGAGCACCACCGGCACAGCCGGCCACTCCTCGGCGCGGCGCGCGGTAGCGGCGAAGACGGACAGCGCGAGGCGGTCCTCCACGCTCACCTCGGCCATGTCGACCACCAGCGCCTCCGGCTGGTCGACGAGCGCGTCGCTGAGCGCCCGGTGCACCGAGCGCATGGTGCCGAGATGCAGCGCACCAGCGAGTCGGACGACCGCCACCGGTGCCGTGGTGCGCACCTCGCAGGTGATCCGGCTCGACATCGGTGCCCTCGATTCGCTGCTGGGTCGGGAGCTCCCCACTACCCGTGGCCGCCCGCCGTCAAACCGGACCACCGGCGGAGCGGGGCCGCTGACCGGCCGCGATGACGCAGGTCACGGGCGGGGTCGGCCGGTCAGGACGCCCAACGCGATCATGCCGACGCCGAGGCCCAGGTGAAGCCAACCGTCGGCGTCGTTCACCGGCAGCACGTTCGCCCCGGTGTCGCGGTCCACCGCCAGACCGTAGAGCCAGAGCACCAGATAGACGGCACCGCCGCCGATCAGGTACGTCCGGGCCCCGGCGACCGTCCGTGCCAGCAGCAGCCCCGCCACCCCGAACGCCAGGTGCACGAGGTTGTGCAGCACCGACACCTGGAAGACCCCGAACAGGTACGCGCCCGAGCCGTGGCCGGCGAAGCGCAGGTCGTGCGTCCCACTGGTGATCCCGGGTACGAAGCCGAGGACGCCGATCAGCAGGAACAGCACCCCCACCGTCGACGCGGCACGCCGGACCGGCGCCTTGCCGTCGGCCGGGTTGGGTCGGGCCCGGGAGTGGGCCATCGGTCCGACCATTCCCCGGCTCCTCGCTGCGACGGCGGGTACGAGCGCTGCCGGCTACCCGTTGCCGCCGTCGGCAAACGCCGCCGACCGTCAGGCCGGCAGCAGCCTCGGCGCGCGGGACAGGTCGCGGACCCGCTCGTACAGCTCCACGTAGCGTTGGGCCATCACCGCCGGGGTGAACCGCTGCGCGGCCACCCGCCGGCACTCGTCCGGGTCGAGCAGGTCGCCAGCGAGCACGAGATCGCCCAACTCCTCCTCCTCGGCGGTGAGCAGCCCGGTGCGGCCGTGCTCGATCAACTCCGGAAGACAGCCCCGGGAGGTCGCCACCACCGGCGTACCCAGGGCGAGCGACTCGACCACCGCCGTGCCGCCGGGCTCCTCCCACCGCAGCGGGAACAACGACGCTCGGGCGCTGGCGAGCAGGTCGTCGCGCTCCTGGCCGGCCACCGTGCCCACCCAGCGAACCAGGTCACCGTCGACGTGCGGGGCCACCTCGTCGAGGAAGAACCGCACGTCCGGGTTCTGCCGGGCCTCGTCGCCGGCCGCGGCCAGATCGGCCGGTCGGTGGTACGGACCCACGGGACCGGCCAGCACCAGCGGAAACCCGACCCGGTGGGCCAGTCGGGCACCCACGTCCTGACCCTTGCCCGGGTTGATCCGGCCCAGGATGAGCAGGTGCTCGCCCTTCTCCGGTCGGGGTCGACGGTCGGCGTCGACGGCGAGCGGGGTGGACAGGTGCACGTGCCCCACCGAGTGTTCCCGCAGCGCCAGCGGTGCCCGGGCCAGCTGCGACGCGGAGACCCCGTTGACCCGGACCCGGTCGCCGCCGTCCAGGCTGCCGTAGAGCGCCGGGTGCTTGGCCAGGTCCCAGTGCAGGGTGTGCAGGGTCGGCGGGCCGGCCGGTCCCATCGCGGCGAGCGTGGCCAGACCGACCGCCTCCACGTGGTCGTGCACCAGGTCGATGTCATCGCGGGAGTGCAGCTCGCGGACCACGCCGGCCAGGTGCGCCTGGGCGACACCACAAACCTGGTTGTACGGCCGCTGCAACGACGCGAACTGCCCGTCGGCGAACACCGACACCCGCTCGTCGACCGGAAGGGTGCTGCTGCCCACCGAGGCGAGCACCACCCGTACGCCGAGTCGGCGCAGCTCCGGCACGAGCGTGGCGATCACGTTCTCGATGCCGCCGTAGCCGGGCGGTGGCACGGACAGCCACGGCCCGGCGTTCATCAGCACGGTGAGGCTCATCCGGCTCGTCCCTCTCTCGCGTTCACTGAGTAGTTGGTTCGCGACTGCGGGGCTCGCAGGACCGGCTCACTCCTCGCGTTCACGCGGCGGCGACCCGTCGGCGTGGCACCCGGTGGCGCAACTCGGCCAGTGGTGGGCGTTCCTCGATGGACACGTCGGTGACCACGATCTCGCGGTCCAGGTTGGGCAGGGTGTCCGAGCCGCCGCGACGGAACTGGGTCAGCAACGACTCCGGCGTCAACCCGGGGGTCGCCCAGCCGCGCCGCTGCAACCGGGACCAGGCGGTCAGCATGATCTGCGCGGACATCCGGCCCAGCGCCGCCGTGTCCTGGTGCCGGTGCTTGCGCTCGCCGAGGTCGACCTGCGCCATCGCGTCCAGGCCGACCAGGTCGAGCAGGTCGATCATCATGGCCGTCTCCACGCCGTACCCGGACACGAACGGCACCCGGGCCAACACGTCCCGGCGGCCCGCGTACTCACCCGCGAGGGGCTGCACGAAACCGGCCAACTCGGGCCAGAACAGGTTGAGCAGCGGCCGGGCCATCAGCTCGGTCACCCGGCCTCCACCGTCCTGTTCGACGCTGGCGGCGCCGACCAACGGCCGGTGGTAGAACCCCTTCACGAAGTCCACCGAGGAGTCGGTCAGCAGCGGACCGAGCAGCCCGGTCACGAAGTGCGGCCGGAACTCCCGCAGGTCGGCGTCGATGAACGCCACCACGTCCCCCTCGGCGGCGGCCAGTCCGGCCCACAGGGCGTCGCCCTTGCCGGTGAGCCGGGGCAGCCCCCGGGTCATCGCGTCCTGACTGACCACCTCCGCGCCGGCGGCCCGAGCCACCTGCGCCGTGCGGTCGGTCGAGCGCGAATCCACCACGATCAGCTCGTCGACCAGGGCGACCCGATCCATCAGGTGCTCTCGGATGGTCGACACGATCGCGCCGACGGTGGCCTCCTCGTTGCGCGCCGGCAGCACCACGCTGACCCGGGTCTCGCCCTTGGCCCGCATCAGCCGACGCGTCGGCCAGTCGGCCGTCGTCGTCGTCCGGTACGTGGCCCACGCCTCCACCACCGGTGAAACGCTCGATGTCGCATCCCGCACGGGCACCCCTCCATTCGTGCGTGGAAAACCGAAATTGGTTGTTCCCATTCCCTGCCACGCGTTAACCGCTTCCTTGGCAACAGCTTGATCACAGAGGTGACGCCAGTGCGTTCCCGGGGCATGAACGTTTGATTGCGCACACCCCGGGGGACTGCTCCCATCGCACATGAAAGTCCTTCGAAGGGGTGACGAATGCGTCAGTGCCGGGTGGGTCTGGTCGGAGCCGGCGGGGTGGCACAACGTCACGCGCGCGTGCTGTCCGGCTTCGACGACGTCGAACTGGTCGGGGTCACCGACGTCGCGCCGGAGGCGGCGTCCGCGCTGGCCACACGGCACGGCACGCGGGTCTGCGCCGACATCGCCGAGCTGCTGGCCACCAACCCCGACGCGGTGTACGTCTGCGTGCCCCCGTTCGCGCACGGCCCCGCCGAGGAGGCGCTGGTCGAGGCCGGGGTGCCGATGTTCGTGGAGAAACCCGTAGCGGTCGACCTGGGCACCGCCGAACGGATCGCCGACCTGGTCGCGCGCCGGGGGTTGCGCACCGCCGTCGGCCACCACTGGCGGTACCTGACCGTGCTCGACCAGGCCCGCGACCTGCTCGCTGACCGTCCCGTCAGGATGGTCAGCGGCACCTGGCTGGACAAGGTGCCCCCGGTGGCCTGGTGGTCGCGGCGGGACCGTTCCGGCGGCCCGGTGGTCGAGCAGGCCGCCCACGTGCTGGACCTGGTCCGGGTGCTGGCCGGCGAGGTGACCGAGGTCACCGCGTACGGCAACGGCACCCCGCCGCCGGTCGACGGCGCCGACATCGACTCGGTGACGACGGCCGTGCTGCGCTTCGCCGACGGGGCGGTCGGCACCCTCAGCGCGGCCTGTGTGCTCGGCTGGAAGCACCGCGCCGGGCTGGAGATCCTCGCCGACGGGCTGGCTCTGGCCCTCGCCGAGGACGGCCTGTCGATCCGCGACGCCGACGGCGAACGACACGTGCCCGCCGACCCGGAGGCCGCCCGGGTGGCGGTGGACCGCACCTTCGTCGACGCCGTCCGGGGCGTCGGCGACGACGTGCGCGTCCCGTACGCCGAGGCCCTCGCGACCCAGCGACTGGCCCTCGCGGTGGCCGACTCGGCCCGCACCGGCACGACCGTACGACTCGCCACCCCGACCGCCCCGGCGGCGCTGCGCACGGGGGTGACAGTCGATGCGTGACCGGGTCGTGGTGGTCACCGGTCCCGGCCGGGTCGAGCTGGTCGAGCAGGACGCCGCCCCGCTGCGTCCCGGCACGTTCCGGGTAGAGACGCTCTTCAGTGGCGTCTCCGCCGGCACCGAGCTGAGCTACGTCAAGGGCACGAACCCCTACCTGAACGTCACCTGGAACGCCGACCTGGGCCTGTTCCAGCCGGGCGCGGCGAGCACCCCGTACCCGGTGACCCGGCTGGGCTACATGCAGGTCGGTCGCGTGGTGGAGAGCGAGACGCCCGCCGTCGCGGTGGGCACTGTCGGCGCCATGACCTACGGGCACCGGACCGGCTGGCTGGCCGACCCGGTCGCCGAACGGTTCGTGCCCCTGCCCGAGGACCTGGACCCGCTGCTCGGCGTCTACGTCGCGCACATGGGCCCGATCTGCGCCAACGGCCTCCTGCACGCGGCCGCCGACCTGCACGGCGCCGACGTCCGCACGCTCGGTGACGGGGTACGCGGCCGGCGCGTCGCCGTGGTCGGCGCCGGTGTGGTGGCGCTGCTGACGGCGCTGTTCGCCAAGCGCCACGGCGCCGCCTCGGTGGTGGTGCTCGACCCCACCCCGCACCGCCGCCACGCCGCCGAGGCGCTCGGCCTGGACACCCTCGACCCGGAGGCGGACGACCCGGCGGTCGTGCTCAAGACCCGCTGGGCGCACACCGCCGGGGACCGGGGCGCCGACGTGGTGTTCCAGTGCCGCGGGCAGGCCTGGGCGTTGCAGCTCGCCCTGCGGCTGCTGCGCCCCCAGGGCACCGTGATCGACCTGGCCTTCTACCAGGACGGCGCGGACGCCGTCCGGCTCGGCGAGGAGTTCCACCACAACGGCCTCTCGCTGCGCTGCGCGCAGATCGGCCGGGTGCCACGCGGGCTCGCCCCCACCTGGGACCGTGAACGGCTCTCCGCCGAGACCGTCGACCTGCTCCGCGCGTACGGGGACACGGTCCGCAAGCACCTCGTCTCCGCGGTGGTGCCGTTCGACGAGGCACCCACACTGCTCACCGACCTGGCCGACCGTCGACGACAGGAACTCCAGGTGGTGCTGTCCGCCTGAGCGCACCCCGGGCGGGTGCCAGACCCCCCGGAGACCCTTGTCGGCCCGGACCCCGCCCGGGTGGGTGACGCGGCGGACTACCGTTCCCGGCATGAGCACCCCGAAGGACCGGCCGGTCAGCACCTCGAAGGACCGGCCGGTCGGCCTGGCCGCGCTGCTGCCGTACCTGCGTGAGCACCGCGGCACCCTGGTCGTGGTGGGTGTGCTGTCGCTGCTCGGCGCAGCGGCGTCGCTGGCGCAGCCGCTGCTCACCCGGTCGGTGCTCGACCGGATCGGCGACGCCCACCCGGTCTCCGCGCTGGTGACGCTCCTCGTGGTCCTCGTCGTGCTCGGCGCCGCGATCGGTGGTTTGCGCGACTACCTGCTGCAACGCACCGCCGAAGGGTTGGTGCTGGGCACCCGCCGCCGGCTCGCCGCTCACCTGCTGCGGCTACCCATCGCCGAGTACGACAGCCGACGCACCGGCGACCTGCTGTCGAGGGTCGGCTCGGACACCACACTCCTGCGCGCGGTCGTCACCTCCGGGCTGTTCGAGACGGTCACCGGGGCGGTGACGGTGGTCGGCGCCGGCACCGCCATGGTGCTGCTCGACCCGCTGCTCTTCGGCATCACACTGCTCGGCGTGGCGCTCGGGCTCGGCTTCGCGCTGACCTTCGTCCGCCGGGTGCGGGCGTTGGCCCGTGCCGCCCAGGAGCGGATCGGGGAGATGACCTCGGCGGTGGAGCGGGCCATCTCGGCGGCCCGGACCATCCGGGCCAGCCGCGCCGAGGCCCGGGAGACGCAGACCGTCACCGGCAGCGCGCGGGAGGCGTACACGGCCGGGCTGCGGGTGGCCCGGGTGCAGTCGGTGGTCGGCCCGATCGGCTCGATCACCGTGCAGGGCGCGTTCCTGCTGGTGCTCGGCATCGGCGGGGCGCGGGTCGCCGCCGAGGCGATCTCCGTCGGCGACCTGGTCGCCTTCGTCATGTACCTGTTCCTGCTGGCGCTGCCGCTGGGTCAGGTGCTGCGGGCGTACACCCAGTTGCAGTCCGGTCTGGGCGCCCTCCAGCGGATCGAGGAGATCCTCGCCGTGCCCGCGGAGGGCGCGGCGGACCGGCCGGCGCCCGCCGTCGCGACGACCAGCCCGCGGCGGCCCGCACCGATGATCGAGTTCGACCGGGTGGGGTTCGGCTACCCGGGCGGCGAGCCGGTGCTGCACGAGGTCAGCTTCACGGTGCCCACCGGCACCCGTACCGCGCTGGTCGGCCCCTCCGGCGCCGGCAAGTCGACACTGCTCGCGCTGGTCGAACGCTTCTACGAGGTGAGCGCCGGCGCGGTCCGACTCGACGGCACCGACGTTCGGGATCTGCCCCGCGACGCGCTGCGGGCCCGGCTGGGCTACGTCGAGCAGGAAGCCCCCGTGCTCGCCGGGACGCTGCGGGAGAACCTGCTGATCACCACGCCGGACGCCACCGACGACCGGCTTCGCGAGGTTCTCGACGAGGTCAACCTCGCGCACCTGGCGCACCGCACCTCCGAAGGGCTGGACGTCCAGGTGGGGGAGGGTGGGGTGCTGCTCTCCGGTGGTGAGCGGCAGCGGTTGGCCATCGCCCGTGCCCTGCTCGCCGGCCCGCCGGTGCTGCTGCTCGACGAGCCCACCAGCAACCTCGACTCGCGCAACGAGGCCGCGCTGCGCCGGGCCATCGACGCGGTGGCCGTCCGCCGGACGCTGTTGATCGTGGCGCACCGGCTCGCCACCGTGGTCGACGCCGACCAGATCGTGGTCCTCGACGGCGGTCGGGTGGTCGCCGTCGGCACCCACGCCGAGCTGACCGCGACCGACCCGCTCTACCGTGAGCTGGCCGCCCACCAGCTACTGGTCGGCTGAGCCCGTCTGATCCGCCAACTTGTCGGCGGCCGGGCCGCGCATACCGCCCCGAATCGCGTACCGTTGCCGCTCATGGGTGTGTCGCAACGGTTCAAGAGCAAGTTCCGGCGGTTCCTCCAGCGCCCCGGCTCGACCGTGGATCTTGCTCCGCTGGAGAAACTGCTGCCCGCTATCGAGGCACGCGCGGACGAGCTCGCCGCGCTCGACGACGCCGAGCTGACCGAGGCCGCCGGCGCCGCCACCGGCTACGAGGAGATCTGCGCCGTCGGCCGCGAGGCCGCCCGCCGGGGCCTCGACCAGCGGCCGTACGACGTGCAGCTGCTCGGCGCGATGTCGCTGCTCTCCGGCAAGGTCGCCGAGATGGCCACCGGTGAGGGCAAGACACTCACCGCCACGATCGCCGCGTACGGGCACGTCCGGCTCGGCAACGGCCCGGTGCACGTGCTCACCATCAACGACTACCTGGCCCGCCGCGACGCCCAGTGGATGGAGCCGGTCTACACCCTGCTCGGCCTCACCGTCGGCTGGGTCAACGAGGCGTCCACCCCGCAGGAGCGACGCGACGCGTACGCCTGCGACGTCACCTACGTCTCGGTCAGCGAGGCCGGGTTCGACTACCTGCGCGACCAGTTGGTCACCGACGTGGAGGACCGGGTGCAGCCGGCGCTGTCCACCGCGATCGTCGACGAGGCCGACTCGATCATGATCGACGAGGCGCGGGTGCCGATGGTCCTGGCCGGCGCGGTGCCGGGCGAGCAGGACCCGGTGCACGCCGCCGCCGCCCAGGTGCGTGGCCTGCGCAAGGGCAAGCACTACACGGTCGCGGAGGACGGCCGCAGCGTTGCCTTCACCTCCGCCGGCCTGGCCGCCATCGAGGCCAAACTCGGCATCGACCTGTACGACGAGGAGCACGTCGAGCAGCTCTCCGCGGTCAACGTTGCGCTGCACGCGCACGCCCTGCTGCACCGTGACGTGGACTACATCGTCCGCGACGGCACCGTCGAGCTGGTCGACGAGATGCGCGGCCGGGTGGCCCAGCGCCGCCGCTGGCCGGACGGCCTCCAGGCCGCTGTCGAGGCCAAGGAGGGCCTGGACGCCACCGCCGAGGGCGAGGTGCTGGGCACCATCGCCATGCAGGCGTACATCGCGCTCTACCCGAAGGTCTGCGGGATGACCGCCACCGCGGTGCACGTCGGCGACCAGCTGCGGGAGTTCTTCAACCTCGAGGTCGCGGTGATCCCGCCGAACACCCCCTGCATCCGCGAGGACGAGCCGGACCGCATCTACGCCACCCGGGCCGAGAAGGACGACGCCCTGATCGACGAGATCCAGCGCGCGCACGCCAAGGGGCGGCCGGTGCTGGTCGGCACCCTCGACGTCAAGGAGTCCGAAGGGCTGGCCGCCGGCCTTAACGCCGCCGGGGTGCCCTGCGTCGTGCTGAACGCGAAGAACGACGACGAGGAAGCGGCGATCATCGCCGAGGCCGGCGCGTTCGGCGCGGTGACAGTCTCCACCCAGATGGCCGGCCGGGGCGTCGACATCCGGCTCGGCGGCAGCGACCAGAGCGACCAGGAGCGGGTCGCCGAACTGGGCGGGCTCTACGTGATCGGCAGCGGCCGGCACGACAGCCGCCGGGTCGACGACCAGCTGCGCGGTCGGGCCGGCCGGCAGGGCGACCCGGGCGGCTCCGTCTTCTTCGTCAGCCTGGAGGACGACCTGGTCGTCCGGCACGCCGCCGACTCGGTGCCGGCGTCGCCGCGGATGAACGCCGACGGCCTGGTGACCGACGAGCAGGTGGACTACGCGGTGGAGCACGCCCAGCGGGTCGCCGAGGGCGTCAACCACGAGATCCACCGCAACACCTGGCGCTACAGCGTGGTCATCGAGCAGCAGCGCAAGGCCCTCGCCGCCCGCCGGGAACGGCTGCTGACCAGCGACGTGGCCGCGGTGATGCTCCTGGAGAAGGAGCCCGAGAAGGCCGGCGAGATGGACGAGGACCTGCTCGCCCGGGCCGCCCGGTCGATCGCGCTCTACCACCTGGACCGGCTCTGGGCCGACCACCTGGCCGAGCTGTCCGAGGTCCGCGAGGGCGTACACCTGCGGGCGCTGGGCCGGCTCGACCCGCTGGACGAGTTCCACCGCGCCGCGGTGCCGGCGTTCAACGACCTGATCCCGGAGATCGAGGCCCGCACCATCGCCACCTTCAACGAGACCGAATTCGATGAGGATTGGCAGCCCGACGACGGCACCCTGGTCCGGCCCACCGCCACCTGGACGTACCTGGTGCACGACAACCCGTTCGGCTCCGAGCTGGACCGGCTGATCGCGTCGATCGGGCGGCGGCTCAGCGGCACCTCCCGCTGACGTAGGCATCCGGGGCCTCTCGCCGCGCGACCGTGCGTGCTGAGAGGCCCCGATTTGCGTCGTTTCGACAAGGGTTTGCGAGGGTAGTAGGGCTGGTCGGTCAAGTCGGGAGAGAGCAGACGATGACACAGGTGACGATGCCCGGCGGGCAGGCACGGACGTGCACGGAGGCTGCGAAGCGGTGAACATCGATACGAGGGAGCCGGTGGTGCAGACCCTCGGCGTCCTGGAGACCGCCGCGCTGTTGCGGGAACTGACCGCAGGCCTGATCGCCCTGACCGATTTCGACGAGGCGCTGCTGGCGCTGGTCCGGGTCACCCGGGACGCCGTGGCCGGAGTGCGCTGGTGCGGCTTCACCGCCCTGCGCGCCGGCGAACCGGCCGGCGTGGCCGCCTCCGACGACCGTCTGGCCGGGCTGGACGACCTGCGACACGGCCCGGACTCGCCGGCGATGAGCGCCATCCAACGCCGCGAGATGATCCTCGCCGCCGACCTGACCGCCGAGCCCCGCTGGCCGGGCTGGACGGCGCGCGCCCGTGACCTCGGCGTACGCGGGGTGATCTCCGCGCCGGTGGACATCGACGACCAGGTGATCGGCGCGATCAACCTCTACGCCGCCTCGCCGGACCTGCTGACCCCGCAACACCAGTTGACCGCGATGCTGCTCGCCGAGCACGCCGGGCTGCTGCTGGCCGCCGTACGCGACCGCAAGCGGCAACTCACCGTCGCCGGTGAACGGGACGCCGCGCTGCTCCACGAAGGGGTGGTGGGCCAGGCCGTCGGCGTGATCATGACCCAGCGCGGGTGCCCACCGGCCGAGGCCCTCGACGTACTGCGTACCGCCGCGACGTCGTTGGACATCCCGCTGCGCGAGGTGGCCGAGCGGCTGGTCCACACGGTCTCCCGTCCCCGCGACGCCTGACACCCACCCGGCTCCCGCTGCGCCTCCGTGATCGACTCGGGTTCCCTGACGGCGCGGCATCCGAGGCGTGGCGACGGCACGGTTTCCTGAAACGCGAGTTGATCAGGGCTTGTGGTGTCCGTTCGTCCGGTCAGCGGCGAGTCGGGCGGGATCGTTTCGCCGCGAGCGGGCTCGGGTAGCACTCTGGTCAGGTGAGGTGCGCCGACCCGGGGGAGGACCGATGCAGAGCCGACTGCGAGTGCAGGGGCATCCGATCCAACCGATGCTGGTGACGTTCCCGCTCGGGCTGTTCGTCAGCGCCACCGTCTTCGACCTCACCGACGTCGTCGGTGGGCCGGCGTTCCTGGGCGAGGTGGGCTACTGGACGGGTGTCGCCGCCCTCGTGGCCGCTGCGCTGACCGCGGTGGCGGGCATGGTCGACCTGTGGGACGCACCGATGGACCGCACCCGCCGTACCGCCGTCGCCTTCAACCTGGTGAACGCCGCGATGGCCGGCATGTTCCTGCTCACCTGCCTGGTCCGGTCGCAGTCCCCGCAACGAGGGGCGTCAGCCGCGATCCTGGCCACCGAGCTCGTCGCGCTGGCGATCGGTGGGGTCGGTGTGCACCTGGGCGCGCGGTTGATGCGCCAGTTCGACGGCGGTCGGGCCGAGGCCGGCGGTCTGGAGGCCCTCGCCGGCTCCACGGGCGAGATCCGTCGCCCGTGGCCCAGCCGCTGACCCGGCCCGGCTACCGGTTGTCGCACGGCCAGGCGTCGGCCCGGTTCGGCGGCGCGCGTGAACGGGACGCCACCGGTGCGGTTGGCCGGTCTACCATCACGGATGACCTCAGCCCTGGACGCGCTTCCCACGATCGGTGCACCCGCGACCCGCGCCCTGCACGGCGCCGGCTACACCACATTGCGTCAGCTCGCGGACGTCCCCCGAGCTGACCTGGCCAGACTGCACGGCATGGGCGACAAGGCGCTCGGCATCCTCCAAGCCGCCCTCGAGGAACACCAGCTCAGCCTCGGCTGAGAGCTGCCGCCGCCCAGGGGCATCGACCAGCGGCGGCTCTGCGACGCGTCCGTCCCGACGCGACAGACCGGCCGGCGAAGCGCAAATGGGTTGTCTGCGGGGTGACCGACCACGAGGCTGGCCGCCATGGATGCCGAGCGTGACGCCGAGGAACTGATCGCGGAGGCCGCTGCCGCCCCCGTCGACGGGTGGGGCTTCGACTGGCTGGCCGGGCGGGCCACCGAGGAGCGTCCACCATGGGGGTACACCCGCATGGTCGCCGATCGGATGGCGCGCGCCACCGCCGCACTGGACGTGGACACCGGCGGTGGTGAGGTGCTCGCCGAGGTGCCACGGCCACCGAAGCTCCTGACGGCCACCGAGGGCTGGCCGCCCAACGTCGTGGTCGCCCGACGGACCCTGCGAAGAGTGGGCGCGACGGTGGTGGCCGTCGACCCGGACGGGCCGCTGCCCTTCCGCGACGCCGCCTTCGACCTGGTGGTCAGCCGGCATCCGGTACGCACCGACTGGGAGCAGACGGCGCGGGTGCTGCGACCGGGCGGGACGTTCCTGTCCCAGCAGATCGGGGCGGGCACCATGCGGGAGTTGAGCGAGGCGATCCTCGGTCCGCTGCCGCCGCCGGCCACGCGGCACCCCGACCACGCGGCAGCTGCCGCCGAGGCAGCTGGCCTGCGGGTGGTCGACCTGCGCCGGGCGACCCTGCGGGCGGAGTTCTTCGACATCGGCGCGGTGGTCTGGTTCCTGCGCAAGGTGATCTGGACGGTGCCCGGCTTCACTGTCGACCGCTACCGCGACCGGCTGCGTGAGCTGCACGGCCGCATCGTCGACGAAGGCCCCTTCGTGGCCCACGCCGAGCGCTTCCTCATCGAGGCCACCCGCCACTGACCGGCTCCAGGCCCACCGGGGTGGATTGATCGACTCCATCTCGGCGAGGTGGGGGTGTCTGGACCGCAGGATGCCACCACATCGCCGATGTGGAGTCGATCATCACCGCCAGGGCGGCTCAGGGCGCGGCGAGCGCGGGGCGGGGCGGGCGAGCGCAGGGCAGGCCAGGGCGTCGGCGAGGGGCGGCTAGTGGTGGGTTCGGTGGTGACCGGCCAGGATGTCGGCACCGAAGTCGCTGGCGGGACGGCGCAGCACGGTGTGCGCGTGGTTGCCGTCCGGGCTGGTGTTGTCGTACTCGATCAGCAGGTCGTCGCCCTGCACCCGGTAGTAGTGCCGCTGCCCGGCGCGGGTGGGGCCGGCCCAGGCGAAGTGCAGCGGGCCGGCCTCCAGTCGGGCCGCCTCCCGGGTCGCCAGCTCGGGCGGCAGCCGGTCCAGGTAGAGCGCGACCACCTGGTGGAGCAGCGCCCGGCCGGTCGGGCCCATCCGGTCCGCCGGTACGCCGAGTGGCTCCAGCGGTGCGTCGACCTGGCCCCGGGTGGCGCTGATGATGTCCGCCGGCGCGTCGTCGGCGATGACCGCGGCGGCCCGTTCGGCGGGGCCCAGCGCGTCGAGCAGCGCCAGGGCGAGGTCCTCCTCGACGCCGAGGGGGCGGGAGACCGGACGGCCGGCGTAGCGGACCGCCGCCGGGTTGGCGCCGAAGAAGATCGGGGCGGGGGAGACCTGACCGTCGACCACCGTCATGGTCACCGACAGGTGGTGCCCCTCGAACCGCCACGCCCAGCGGTCGTCGCGCGCCGGGTCGCCGAAGACGGCCACCCAGTAGTCGGCGCTGTGCCGGCCGCGCTGCCAGTCCTCGGCGCGGTCCAGCACCTCCTCCAGCGCGATGATCGCCATCGCCTGCGCGTACGCCGAAGCGCTGAGCGCGGTGGCCAGCAGCCGGTGGGCGGCCTTGCGGCCGGCGACGTCCATCGCGGCGAGGCTGACGCCCGGTCGGGGTCGGGGCCGGTACTCCAGCCAGCGTCGGGCGGACTCGTCGTCGAACGGATGCACGGCGTCGGCGCGGGCGGCGGGGTCGAGCGCGGCCAGCAGCGCCGTGCCGGCGGCCCGCATCTGCTCGGGCAGAGGATCTTCCACCGACCCTGTATACCGGCCGGTCGGGCTCGGTGTCAGCCGGCGCGCAGCAGCTCCGTCATCTCCGGCAGGTCGAAGAACTGCGCGGTCTCCATCGCGGACGGGTTGCCGTGGGCGGGGTCGGCTCCGGCGGCGAGGAGCGCGCGGACGGCGTCCGTGCTGCTGCGGAAGACCGCCGCGGCCAGCGCCGTCTGGCCCCGGTCGTTGGCCCGGGTGTGGTCGGCGCCGCGGGTGAGCAGGGCGGCCACGGTGTCCGGGTGAGAGTGGTACGCGGCCAGGATCAGCAGCGTGTCGCCCTTGTCGTTGGTGAGGTTGACCGGCAGGCCGGCGTCGAGCTGCGCGGCCAGCTCCTCGGTGGAGCCGGCGCGGGCCAGGTCGAACATCCGGTGGGCGAACGCCAGCGTCTCGGCGTCGAGGTCGTCGGTCACCCCTTCAGGCTACGGCCTGTCCTGATAGGTTGCTCGGCCGGCGAGCTGGGGGAGGGTCCGATGGCTGAGACGGTGTACGTGGGCAACGCGGGTGTCGACGGTGCCACCGACGCCGGCTGGCTGCTCGGGCACTTCGTGCCGCCGGGGGAGATCCGGCACAGCACCGACGTCGAGGTGAAGTGGGGCGTGCACCCGCCCGGTCAGGCGCGGTCGCGGTGGGCGACGGGGGAGCGGCGTACGACCCTGCTCGTGCTCGTCGAGGGTTGTTTCCGGGTGGAGTTGCCGGACCGCACGGTACGACTGGCGGTGCCCGGCGACTACGTGGTGTGGGCCCGGGGGGTGGACCACTCCTGGTTCGCCGAGCGCGCGTCGGTGGTGCTGACGGTGCGCTGGCCCTCGTTGCCCGGCTACCGGGTGGACCCGCCGGTGGTGCGCTGACCGACAGGGGAGCCGACGGGTGTCCCAGTGTGTGGAATTACCTACTAAACCTATAGGCTTTGCCGTCTAGAGTACGAGGGCACCCCGCCGAACGACCCGCGAGGAACCGCCATGACGCACCACCGTCCGGAGTCCGACCTGCTCACCGTCGCCGCCCGGTGGGCCGAACCGGCTGGCTGGCCGGTCGCGCTGCGCTTCGACCCCGCCGAACGCTGGTACGCCCGCCTCGCCGTCAGCGCCGAGCACGAGGTGTGGGCCCTGAGCTGGCTGCCCGGGCAGGGCACCGACCTGCACGACCACGGCGGCTCCTCCGGGGCGTTCCGGGTCGTCAGCGGCGTGCTCACCGAGGAGACCGTCAGCGGCGGTCGGCTACGCCCGCGGCTGCTGACCGCCGGCGGCGGTCGCCACTTCGGACCCCGACACGTGCACCGGGTGACCAACCACGGCCCCGATCCGGCGGTCAGCGTGCACGTCTACCGGCCCGCGTTGCTGCGCATGACCCGCTACGACCTCGTGGACGGCCGGCTGCGGATCGCCGAGGTCGCCGAGGCCGGCACGTCCTGGTGAGTCCGGCGAGTCACGACCAACCCCCTGTCACCGGAAGGAACCGACAATGCAGGTAACCGCCGAGTACTGTCCGGCACCCGTGCCGCCCGCGGGCTCCCGCGGCATCGACGAGATCCTGGCCGCCGCGCGGGCCCGGCTGGACCGGCTCGACCCGGAACGGGCGCACCTGGCGTACCGGGCCGGCGCTCTGCTGGTCGACATCCGACCCGCCGCGCAGCGGGCCGCGCACGGCGTGGTGCCCGGCTCGCTCACTGTCGAGCGCAACGTTCTGGAGTGGCGCTTCGACCCCCGCTGTGCGGCCCGACTGCCCCAGGCCGTCGACTACGACGTACCGGTGATGATCCTCTGCCAGGAGGGCTACACGTCGTCGCTGGCCGCCGCCGCCCTTCAGGACGTCGGCCTGCACCGGGCCACCGACGTGATCGGTGGGTTCGCCGCGTGGCGGATCGCCGGTCTGCCCGCTCTCGGCCCCACCCCGCTGCACACCTCTGCACTCGCGTCGCCCGTGAACACCGGGTGGGCGCGCCGCTGACCGTCACGCCGCACCAGGCGTGGCGGGCGTACCGCCACTTGAGGAGGCATCATGTCCGTCGTCGCCATCCCCACGCGTCGCCACCCGGGGACGCGCCCGCCCCGTCCGCGCACCGCCCCGACCCTCACCATCACCCTCGACCTCGTCCCCGGGCCGCTGAACCCACGGCTGGCCCGGTTGGTCCAGCTCCTCGGCGAGCTGGCCGAGTCGGGGGAGGGTCAGCTGCGTACCGTCGAGGACCGCGCGCCCGGGCCGCGCCCGGCGCCGATCCCCGTCGGCGAGCCGTCCGCCGACGCGCCACACGTCCGCATCCTGGCCGGCTCGCGAATGGTCCGCCAGGGCGACCAGGTCATCCCGCTGACCCGCATCGAGTACGAGCTGCTGCTGTTCCTGGCCGAGCGGCCACGCCGGGTCTTCACCCGCCTGCAACTGCTGTCCAGTGTCTGGGGGTACGAGCACGCGGTGGCGCGGACCGTCGACGTGCACGTCCGCCGGCTGCGCGCCAAGCTCGCCGGGTCGGAGGTGGTGACCACCGTCTACGGGGTCGGCTACCGTCTCGCCGACGAAGCCCGGATCAGCGTGGACCACACCCGGTAGGCCCTGGTCAGGCGGCCTCTGACCACCTCGGTGAACCGGGCGGGGACCCCCGTATCGGGGCATCTCGGCGACTCTGCTGTAATCATCAAGCTCGTACGCAGAGCGAGCACCCGGCTCCGATGTGTTCGTCAATTGTCACATTCATGCAACGCAGCCGCCTCTTGACCCTCGCCCGGGTGCCGGGAAGCATCGATGAAGCGGCGTCCCGGGCCGTGGGGAGATACCCGGACCAGCCCAAGGAGGACCATGTCGGTCAGCCCTGCCTCGTCGCGCGCCGGATGGCACACGTCGCAACCCGCGGTGCCCGGTCGACCGCCCGGCGGTCAGCGTCGCCCGGCGAACACCGCGACGCCAGTGCTCACCGTGACGCTGTCCATCCCGCTGGCCTGCGAGGAGTCGCTGACCCCGGCGGCGCGTCGGCTGCTGGAGGCCGCCCGGGAGATGCTCGAACGCGGCGAGGGCGTGATCATCGGGTCCGTGCCGGCGGAACGCCGCCCCGAGCAGACGCCCGCCAACCGGTCGCCGACTCGGGCGATCAGCCCGACGATCCCGGCCCTGCACATTCTCGCCTCGTCCCGCTCGGTGCTGCGCGACGACGAGCCGCTGCCACTGACCCGGCTGGAGTTCGACCTGCTGCTGCACCTGGTCGCCCATCCGCGCCGCGTGTTCACCCGACTGCAACTGCTCAACGCCGTCTGGGGCTACGAGCACGCCGGCGTGCGTACCGTCGACGTGCACGTGCGTCGACTGCGCGGCAAGGTCGGTGTGGACGTGCCCCTGGTCACCACCGTCTACGGGGTTGGCTACCGGCTGGCCGACGACGCCCGGGTCACCATCGACCGCACCGGCTGACCCGCCGCACCGACCTGCCCGACGCGGGGCAGGATGGTCCGGTGCGCATCCGCCCGATCTCGCCCGACCTGCTCGTCACCGAGCTGACCGGCCGGCTGGTCGACGCCGCGGCAGGCGCCGCCACCGCCGACCCCGGACCAGCCCGGCTGCGGGTGGCGATCGACGGCCCCTCCGCCGCCGGTCCGGACGAGCTGGCCGCCGCCCTCGTCGACCCGCTGCGCGCCCAGGGCGTTCCGGTGCTGCACGTCCGGGCCGGCGACTTCCTCCGCCCCGCGTCGCTGCGCTTCGAACTGGGCCGCACCAACCCGGACTCCTTCTACGAGGCATGGGTCGACGAGGCCGGACTGCGTCGGGAGGTCCTCGACCCCGCCGGCCCGGGTGGCACCGGCCGGGTGCTCCCGTCGCTCTGGGACGCCGACACCGACCGGGCCAGCCGGGCCCGCTACGTCGACCTGCCACCCGGCGGCGTCGTCCTGGTCAGCGGTCCCCTGCTGCTCGGTGGCGGGCTGCCGTTCGACGTCACCGTCCACCTGGAGGTGTCCCCGGCGGCGCTGCGACGACGCACCGAACCCGCCCAGGCGTGGGCTCTGCCGGCGTTCGACAGGTACGCCGAGGAGGTCGTCCCAGCGAGCTTCGCCGACGTGGTGGTACGCGTCGACGACCCCCGCCACCCCGCGCTCGTGGAGCCCGCCGGCGACGCCTGACAACCGCGAGAAATCGTCGGTTTGCCCCGCCGATCCGGCGGGTACTCGCCCGGCTCACAGAGCGCGGGTGATCGCCCGCGTACCGAATGCGACCGTGACCGGGGCTCCACGCCGCCGGCACCCGGTTCACCGTGAGCCACAGGCTTAGGAAAGGCAGGCAGCGATGCTCGTCCACGACACGGTCGACACGAACCGTTCCCAGAAGGAGATCGACCAGATCCGGAACTCACTCCAGGCACGGTACGACGAGCTGACCGCCGAGTACGACCAGGCCGTGCTCCAGAGCCAGGTGCTGCGGCTGGTGGAGGTCGGCGACACCGCCGGCGACGACCAGGCCGACAGCGGCACCAAGACGGCCGAGCGGGACACCGCGCAGTCCCTGCTGCGCACCATCCTGGACCGCCGCGCGCAGTACGAGCACGCGCTCGGCCGGCTCGCCGAGGGCACCTACGGCTGGTGCGAGGGCTGCTCCGCGGCCATCCCGGTCGAGCGGCTGGAGATCTTCCCCTCCGCCACCACGTGTGTGACCTGCAAGCAGACCCGCGAACGGCGGGCGGCCTGAGCGACGCCAGCGGTTGCCGGTCGGTCCGCGACGCGATGGACTTGAGCCATGGGTGACATCCTGGTGGGCACCGCGTCCTGGACCGACCGCACACTCCTGGACTCGGGCTGGTATCCGCAGACCGCTGACAACCCGGAGAAGCGGCTGGCCTACTACGCGCGGCAGTTCCCGCTGGTCGAAGTGGATGCCACCTACTACTCGCCGCCCGCCGAGGCGACCGCGCGGCTGTGGGCCGACCGCACCCCGGCCGGCTTCACCTTCAACGTCAAGGCGTTCAGCCTGCTGACCGGGCACCCCACCAAGGTCAGCGCCCTCTACAAGGACCTGCGTCCGGAGACCGACAAGAAGAACGTCTACCCCGACGACCTGCCCGCGCAGTCGTACGAGGAGGTCTGGACGCGCTTCCTGTCCGCGCTGGACCCCCTCGTCGAGGCGGGCAAACTGGGCGCGTTGCTGTTCCAGTTCCCGCCCTGGTTCACCATCAAGCGGGCCAACAAGCAGTACCTGCTGGAGGTGGCGAAGCGCTGCGCGCCGCTGCGACCGGTCTACGAGTTCCGGCACGCCTCCTGGTTCGACGGCGACAACGCCGACGAGACCCTGACCTTCCTGCGCGAGCACCAGCTGCCGTACGTCTGCGTGGACATGCCGCAGGGCCACCGCTCGTCGCTGCCGCCGGTGCTGGCCGCCACCGCGGACCTCGCTGTCATGCGTTTCCACGGCCACAGCGACAAGTGGACCAGCAAGGACATCCACGAGAAGTTCGGCTACCACTACTCCAAGCGGGAATTGGCCGACTGGGCGCCGAAGCTGCGCGAGCTGGCCGACGAGGCCGGTCAGACCCACGTCCTCATGAACAACTGCTACCGCGACTACGCGCAGACCAACGCCACGACCCTCGCCGGGCTCCTCGACGCGACCTGACCTCACCCGAACGGGGTGAGGGCGGCTCACCCGGCGCACCGGCAGTCTGGACGCGGTGGGCTCGACCGCCCGAGGGTGGTCGACGCCGCAGACGACACGGAGGTGACGGGGATGACGGTTCGAGTGGTGACGGATCGGCGGCGCGGTGCCGTCCTGCACGTGGTCGGCACTGCCGACAACACCCGGCGCGCACCGCAGGGCAGCCCGGTGCGGGCCCGCCGCGGCCCGGTGGGGCCGCCACGGCGCGCCGACGACCGACGGTGGGACACCTCGGAACGGGGGTCGACCGATGGCTGACCAGATGCTCTCCGCGTTCGAGTCCTCGCTGGACAAGACGAACCTCATTCTGAAGGACATCGAGGACGCCTACGGCTGGCCGAAGGATCGGCGCAACCAGTCGTACGCCGCCCTGCGCACGGTGCTGCACCTGCTGCGCGACCGGTTGCCGGTCGACGAGAGCGTCGAGTTCGCCCAGCAGTTGCCGGTCCTGGTGCGGGGCATCTACTTCGACGGTTGGGTGCCGTCCGACGTGCCGATCAAGCTCAACCGGGACGACTTCCTCTACGAGGTCCGGCAGGGCTTCCCGTACGACGCGGAGGGCGGCCCGGAGCGGGTGACGCAGGTGGTGCTCGACACCCTGCGGCGACACGTCACCCAGGGCGAATGGCAGGACGTGAAGGAAACGATGCCCAAGGACCTCGCCCTGCTGATGCCGTGACAGCGTGCTGTCCCCGAGCCCGCCCGACGACCGTCGGGCGGGCTCAGTCGTCGTCGGCAGCCGCCGCGGGAGACGGCACCCGCGACACCGGGTGCCCGGCCCGGCGGGCCAGCGCGGCGAACGCGACGGCATCGACGACCGCCGCGCCGCCCGGATCGTTGTTGAAGTAGACGTACGCCGGCTCGTCCGCGCCGAAGGCGTCGGTCAGCCGACCCACCCAGGACCGGAGCGCGGCGCGACCGTAGTGCGGCCAGGGCCGCGCCCGCCCCTCGTGCAGCCGCAGGTATCCGAAATCGGTGGTGCGCCAGCGGGGCGCGACCGGGCGTCCCAGCCGGTCGGCCCACACCAATGCCGCCCGACGCCGTTCCAGCACCGCCCGGGTGGCGTCGGTCCACCAGGAGGGGTGGCGGGGTTCGACAGCGACCCGGACCTCCGCCGGAAACAGCCGCAGGGTGGCGTCGAGCGCGTCGACGTCCGCCCGCAGGTTCGGTGGCAGTTGCACCAGCACCGGGCCGAGCCGGTCACCGAGGGCTGTCGCTCGGCCGAGGAACCGGGCCACCGGCTCGGCCGGGTCGCGCAGTCGTTTGATGTGGGTGAGGTAGCGGCTCATCTTCACCGCCACGCAGAAGTCCGCGGGCGTCCGTTCCCGCCAGGCCGCGAACGTGTCCCGCTCCGGCAGCCGGTAGAAGGCGTTGTTGACCTCGACAGTGGCGAAGCCGGCAGCGAAGTGCTCCAGCCAGAGCCGCTGCGGTAGCCGTTGCGGGTAGAAACGACCCCGCCAGTCGCGGTACTGCCAGCCGGACGTGCCCACCAGGATCACCGCCTCATCCTGGCACTCTCCGCCGCCGCCCGCGAACTGCCCGTGTCGCCCCGGTTCGGCGTCTACGGTGAGGGTTAGAGAAGATCGCGCGTGGGGTACCACCCGCAGTACGACGGACCCCGGCGGATGGCGGGGCGGCACACCCGAGGGAGCACCGATGGCACTCAACGATGACGACATGCAGACCATGGGCGGCGGCGGCGCGGAGGGCCCGGCCGACGGTGGTGCCACCGCGGGTCAGCACGACGGTGGCGCGGACGGCAGCGCGGAGGGCCCCGCCGACGGTGGTGCCACCCCGGGCCAGCACGACGGTGGCGCGGACGGCAGCGCGGAGGGCCCCGCCGACGGTGGTGCCACCCCGGGCCAGCAGGACGGCGGCGCCGACGGTGGCGCGGAGGGCCCCGCCGACGGCGGCGCGACTCCGGGCCAACAGGACGGCGGCGCTGACGGCAGCGCCCGGTAGGCGTACACCATGACGCACCTCGACCCGCCGGACGGCCACGGCCGTCCGGCGGTTCCGTCTGCCGGGGCCGCCGCGGCGCTGGCCCGCTGCGTGTCGGTCGAACCGGCCAAGTTCGCCGCCGCACACTGGGGACACACACCGCTGCTGTCCCGCGCCGCCGAGTTGCCCGACCCGGCCGGCTTCACCGACCTGCTCAGCCCCGCCGACGCCGACGAGCTGCTGAGCCGGCGCGGTCTGCGTACCCCGTTCCTGCGCGTCGCCAAGGACGGCCAGCTGGTCGCGGCCGCGCGCTGGACCGGCGGCGGCGGCGCGGGTGCCGAGATCGGCGACCAGGTGCTCGACGAGCGGGTCCTGGAGCAGTACGCCTCCGGCGCCACCCTGGTATTGCAGGGTCTGCACCGGATCTGGCCGCCGCTCGTCGACTTCGCCCGCGACCTGGGCCTCGCGCTCAACCAGCCGCTCCAGGTCAACGCCTACCTCACTCCGGCGGGCAGTCAGGGGTTCGCCACCCACTACGACACCCACGACGTGTTCGTCCTCCAGGTCGACGGTCGCAAACACTGGCGGATCCACCCGCCGGTGCTGCCCGACCCGCTGGAGAAGCAGCCCTGGGGCGGACGCGCCGACGAGGTCGGCGCCACCGCGCAGGGGCCCGCCGCGCTGGACGTGGTGCTCGCCCCCGGAGACGCCCTCTACCTGCCCCGGGGGTGGCTGCACAGCGCGCAGGCCCAGGAGGCCAGCTCGCTGCACCTGACCGTGGGCATCCGCGCGCTCACCCGCTACGCGTTGGTGGAGGAGCTGCTCGCGCTGGCCTCCGAGGACCAGCGGCTGCGGGCCAGTCTGCCGTTCGGCACCGACGTCGCCGACCCGGATGCCATCGAGCCGGAGCTGACCGAGACGGTGGAGGCGCTGCGGGACTGGCTGCTGCGCGCCGACCCCGGCGCGGTCACCGCACGGCTGCGACAGCGTGCCTGGCCGGCCTCCCGCCCGGCGCCGATCCGCCCACTCGCCCAGGCCGACGCGCTCGCCACTCTGGACGCGGACACCCGGGTCACGGTGCGGCCGGGCCTGCGGTGGCAGTTGGTGCCGCACGGGTCGGACACCGTGGCGTTGCGGCTGTTCGACAGGACGATCACCCTGCCCGCCGAGTGCGAGCCGGCGGCCCGCGCCCTGCTCGGCGGAGTGGCCACCCGGGTCGGTGACCTGCCCGGCCTGCCCGACGACGCCGACCGGGTCACGCTCACCCGTCGACTGCTGCGCGAGGCCGTCCTGGTGCCGGCCTGAGCTACCCGGCGGAAGCCCCGAGCAGCTCGATCCGGAGGGTGTTGGTGACCTCGTCGGTCAACTCACCCTCCGCGCCGACCGAGATCGTGCCCTGGTCGGTGATGCCGAAGACGAGTTCCACGGTGCCGGTCTTCAGTACCAGCGGGTCGTCACCCCCGCCGGCGGCGGCGACCACCGCGCGGATCGTGGTGATCGCGTCCACGAGGGTCGCCTCGACAGAGCCGTGGCGTAGCTCGTGCCGATCCTGGAGATCCTCGGCGACGAGCGTGATGTCGATCGTGTGGGTCTTCTGCCGGGAGCGGCTGCCACCCACCTTGACCTTCCAGCCGATGACCGGGACCCGGAAGTCCACGCCACCCCCGAGCTTCGTGGTGACGACCGCGCTCAAGATCAGCTGAACCGTGCCGACGCGCAGGTCCCGGCCCTCGTCGACAGTGGAGATGCCGGCCTGCCTCACCGCGTCCTTCACCGCCGACACCAGTTCCTCCACCGGCACGCTGTAGTCGATCACGTCCATGCCGCACCTCCCGTTCCGCGCGAGTTGAGTTGCCGACCGCTCAGATCGCGGCGGTGGCGAACGGGTCGCCGTACACCGTGTAGGCCAGCCAGGTCGGGTCGAGTGGATCATCCTGCTGCCCGACCCGTGCGGCGAGGGCCGCCGCACCGAGCGTGGCGCCGCCGGCCAGGGACTGGTAGAACGCCGTCGCGAAGCGCGCCGAACTGTCCGAGCGCACCGCCCAGAGCGTGCCGACGAACGCACCCGCGCCCGACGACATGAACTGCTGCGCCCAGCCGAGCATTCTGGTGTACGTCGGTGCCACGCCCGCGCTCCGGCACGCGTTGATGAACACGAGGGGACCGGTCTCCGTCAGCAGTTTCCGGATGCTGGCCTCGGCGAGCAGGGCCGGTTTGAACCGGCCGCCGTCCATGTCGATGAACGACCCGTCCGCCGAGAACGTGTTGTGGCAGGCGAAGTGGGTCGCTCCCAACTCCCCGGAATTGATCAGGCTGAGGAGCTCGTCCGCCCTGGTGATGGGCTCGCTGTCGGCCGCGCCGAGGATCGCGCGGATGGTGGCGACCTCCTCGTACGCGCCGGTGGGGGCCTTCGGCGGCACCACGAAGCGCGGGTTGCGCAGGCCGACCTTCGCGGTGCGGTGTTGCCCGTAGGTGCGGCGTACCACCGGGACCTGCTCGACGAGGAACCCCTTGTCCTGTTGGGCGCTGAGCGGGTGGAGCAGTTCCCACGGGACCACGTCGTGGTCGGTGGCGATCGTGAAGGCGCTCATGTCGGCGCGGACCTCCCAGAACTGGTCCCGCACGTCGGCCGGCACCAGCTCCGACCACAGTTGGATGCCCGCCGACCGGATGACCTCGCGGGTCATCGCGGGGCTGTAGCGGGAACCGCCGCCAGCCAGTTGCTGCAACTCCCGGATGGTGTTCTCCACCGCGGCGTTCGGCGTGTTCGTGACCGACTCGACGACCGGAGCGAACAACGCGGCGTCGGAGCGCAGTTGGAAGGTGTGGCGGCTGCCGTCGAAGCGAACCTCCATCGTGACCTCGCCCGGTCGTGCCTGCGGGGCACCGATCGGCGCGGTCTTCGGTTGGCCGTCGCGGAACGACCCACCGTCGGCGACGGAGACCTCGACAGACACCTCGGCCAGGAACGTGCCGCCGGCCCAGGCGGTCACGTCGACGCGATGCAGACCAGTGGTACGCGCTCCGAAGCCGAACCGGATCGGATGCGGATCGCCGTCCGGCAGGACCAGGACGGTCTGCTGAAGTGGGCCGTCAGCGTGCAGACCGGCGGGCGCGTGCACGGTCACCGTGACCGGCGTGCCGCCGTCCGCGACGATAAGCCTCGGCATCGGTGCCACCTTCGCGTCCAGGTGAACCGATCGTTCCTCGCTGACGATCCGAACCTCGACGCTCAGGTCCTGCCCCACCGGGACCCGGGTGGGCGCACGCGCCACCAGCAGTCGCGTCGGCGCCGGGGTGTCGTTCGGCGGTGGCGAGGCCTCCGGTCCGGGGATCGGCGGTGGCGTACCGGCCCATCCGTCGGCGTACTCCGCGGAGAGCGGAACACGGCGTACGACACGCCTGGACAGGTAGCGGACCAGGGGGTCGGGTATGTCCGCGTCATCCCAGAGGACACCGGCCCGGCGGAGCCTCTCCCGCCGCCGCTGCTCGGCTCGCTCGCCCACGCTGGCGCGGTCGTCGGCGAACAGCAGTACGTGTCTCACCCGGACGGTGACGCCGTCCAGGGTGAACGTGTCGGTGGCGAGCTGTCGGTTGAGGGCTCTCTCGGCCGGGGACACCTCGTCGACGGTGTACCGCGACGCGATCGGTCGGCACACGCCCAGCAGGATTTCGCGGACCACTACCGCGGCATCCGTGACCGCGCCCTGGACGACCTGGACCGCGTCGGTCACCCAGACGTCAACGGCGATGGACGACTCGACGTGGCCCGCGCCGCCGGTCACGGGTAGCCGAAGGCCGAACACCCGTTGGTGGACGCTGGTGTCCACCTCGTAGCGCGTCTCGTACCGGGCCGCGAGCCCCGAATGGTGCCGGCCCGCGTCGGCGACCTCCAGACCACCCTGGTGCGTCGAGTAGACGATCGTCACCGACGGATGGCCACTGGCCGGCGACATGACCTGTCGCACCGGTTGCGTGCGGAGGATCAGCGGGATCGTGGGCCCGACTGTCGCGTCCCCGGAGACCAGACTTGTGGCGAGGTGGTCACACAGCCGGCGGAAGGTCCGACGGACGCTGGCCGTACGGACCTCGGAGCGCCGCACCGTCAGTGTGCGGAGCGTGGGCTGCGCACTGACGTTCGGTGCCAGGTGAGCATCGTCCACCAGCACCGCGACGACCGGAACGGACGTGGTGAGGGCGACGGCGAAGGTCTGGCGGACCACCTCCGGCGCGGCCGGATCGAGCACGACGACCAGCGCCGCCGAGGCTGCCAGGCGACGCCGCAGCTCGGTGGTGAACAGGGTCGCGCTCTGTTCGTCGCGCACGACGCTCTCGGTGCCGAACCGAGCGGTCAGCATGTCGTCGAGCAGGCGCCCGACACCGGTGTCGTCGCCGGCGTGGTAACTCAGGAAGACGCTGACCATCGGACGTACCGTAGCGAAGACCGCGCCCTGCTCGTGGCCGTGCCGGGGGTCAGCTTCTCGACAGCCATAGTGGACCGATCACTCAGCGGCCCAGCGCCAACAGCAGCGCGGTGGTCAGCAGGCCCGCGCCGAGGACCACGATGATCGGTCGTGGGCCGAGCATCGCGTGCCGGCGGTCGGCCAGCATCCGCGCCGGCACGAGACCGATCAACGGGCCGAGCAGGGTCACCACCAGCGCCAGCACCGGCATTCCGACCGCCAGGTCGCCGCCGTACCCGACGCCCAGCGCCCGCGCGCCGGCCCCCAGCGCGTACGCCAGGACGGCGCCCGCCACGCCGCAGAGCGCCAGCAGCGGGTTGACCGAGCCCGGCAACTCGCCCGGCTGACCGGCCCGGTCGAGCAGGTCCCGGACCTTCGCGAGCATCGGTACGGGGTCGGTGGCCGTGACGCCGTTCGCGGGTGCGGGTGGGCCACCGAGGCGGCGGACGCCGAGGCGCGAGCGGGCCTGCTGCCACAGGTGGGCCACCTCGGCGTCGACCCGTTCCTGCTGCTCACGTGCGGCGACCAACTCCACCTCGGCGTCCTGGAGTTGCTCGGCGGCCTCGGCGACGGCCCGATCGGCGGCCTCGCACTGCCGCTCGTACCAGGTGTGCGCCTCGGCGCGCTGCTCGGCCACCCGCGCGGTCAGCTCGGCCAACCGCCGCAGTTGCGCCGTGTACGTCTCACTGGTCACTGGTTGGTTCACCGGGATGGTCCATACGGGATGATCACCTGTCCGGTGCGGTGGACCGCCCGGTCGAAGAAGAGGCCACGCCAGGGGCGGGGATACCAGTCCGGGCCGCCGGTGCCCGGGTAGAGCGAGGCACCCAGCTCCCCGCCGTGGGTGTCCAGAGCCACCCAGGCGCCGATCTGGTCGGTACGCGCGGCGGGCCCGCCGAGGTCGGCGCGCATCCGGGCCACTCCCCGCCACCAGGCCAGCACGTGTGTGCGTCGTTCCGGCCCGTCGTGCAGGATCCGGCGTAGCCGCTCCAGCCCCGTGCGCCCGCCCGCGCGGGCGGCCAGCGCGCCGGCTGCCGCGTCGACGGCGAACAGCAGCAGGTAGTGCGGGCTCCCCGGACCGGTCAACCCGTCGGCCGTCTCGACCATCAGCTCGCCGACGGTCTCCTCGTCGTACCAGGCGGCGTCGTCGGCCAGGTCGTCGTAGAGCGCCCGGGCGATCGGGTCGGCGTCCGGGTCGAGGCAGGCGATGGAGAACCGGGCGGTGCCCGGCGGGTGTTGGCGGGCCAGCGACCGGGCGGCGGCGTCCAGCACGGCGCACGCCTCGTCCACCCGGGTGCCGAGAACCGCGAGGTTGCGCCCCGGCGCGCGCGGCAGCCGCAGTGCCGCCGAGCGGGACTGCACGTCGATGATCTCGCCGAGCAGTGCCACCGGGTTGCGGGGCGCTGTCCCGTCCGGGGGCGCGGCGAGCGCCCGGAAGTCTGGGGCGTCCGCCAGTCGGGGGATCGCGTCGCCGTCGAAGAGCCGGGCCGGCGCGGCGTCGGCCGGGCGCATCCGCCACAGCCGGTGCTGCAACCCGCTCCACGTCTCCCAGTCGCTGGCCGACGGGATCCGGGCGACCTCGTTGCCCTCCACCATGCCCGATTCGGCGTTGACCACCGCGTGCCAGCGGGGCAGCGACTGGGCCGCGTCGTTGCGTTCGGCGAGGATCCGCAGCGCCTTGGGCAGCGCGATGCGCAGGGTGAACTGGGCGACCAGCGCCGGGCGACCCCACAGCGCCTCGATGCCCCGTACGTCCTGCGAGGCGAGCACCAGGTGGATGCCCTGCGACCGGCCGCGCCGGGCCAGGTCCTCCAGCAGGTCGGCCGCCTCCCGGGCCACCACGTCCCGGCCGGCCAGCAGCATCTGGAACTCGTCGACCACCGCCACGATCCGGGGCCAGTGCCCGGTCGGGTCGACGGCCCGCAGCTCGGCCAGCTTGGTCACCTCGTGCTTCTTGGCCGCGTCGGCGCGCCGGCGCAGCTCCTCGGTGAGGAACCGCAGCAGCGCCAACCCGAATTCCCGGTCGGTGTTGACGTTGATGCCGACCAGGCGCATGTGCGGCAACCAGCTCGGGTCGCGCCGGCCCTGCGCAAACCGTGCGAAGGACACCCCCTCCTTGAAATCCAACAGGTAGAACTCCAGCTCGGCGGGGGAGTAGCGGGCGGCGAGCGCGCCGATCCACGCGAATATCAGGTTGGTCTTGCCGGTGCCGGACGGCCCGCCGATCAGCGCGTGTGGTGGGTAGTCGCCCAGGGTGAGGCGTACCGGCCGGCCCTGTGTTCCCTCGCCGATCGGCGCGGTCAGCCCGTCGGCGGAACTCTCCCGCCACATCAGATCCGGCGGGGGCAGCAGGTCCGTGAACGGGGTCGGCGGTGGGCCGGCGTTCACCCGGGCGGCGATCTCCCGGCAGGTCTCGGTGACCAGCGACGCCGGCGGCGGCGGATCGAGGCGCACCGGCAACCCGGCCGACCCGCCGATCCGCGCGCCGTCGACCTCGGCCACCACCCGGGTCACCGTCGGATCCTCCGGCAACGGCACACCGTGCACCACGAGGTGCACGCCGCAGGCGGCGCCGGCTCGTACCACCCGGTCCAACTGCCCGCGTTCGTGCCGGTTCAGGTCGTCACCGCCGAGCAGCACCGCCACCCGCCACGGCTCGGGTCGGCGGCCGGTCGCCGCCGCCAGTTCGCGAAGGGAGGCGTACTCGCCGGCGAGCACCGTCTCGTTGATCCGGCGGATCTGCTCCACCAGGTCGTCGAGCAGGGGGCCCAAGCCGCCGGGGCCGACGAAGGTGAGCAGCCCCGCCGTTCCCAGCGGGGAGAACCCGGCCAGACCGCCGCCGAGCTGCTCCGGGTCGTACCCGATCAGTCGTACCGCCCCCGGGTGGGCGCGGCCGGCGGCCCGCAGCAGCAACGCGGACACCACCGCGTCGCAGCCGGCGCGGTCGTCGCCGGAGAGGTGGACGTGCCCGGCGTCGAGCAGCGGCACCAGCGCGGGCACCGGCTCGACGCCGTCGAGGTGGACCGTGCCCACCCGCAGCGCGCCGGGTGGTTCCGCCCGCCTGGTCGGCGTCGGCGTCCACCCCGCCCAGTCGGCCCCCGCGCAACCCGGGGCCTCCTGGCGGGCGGCCTCGGCGGCGCGTCTGGCCAGCTCGGCGATCCGGGTGGCGTAGCGGGCGTCGATCTCGGCTACCCGTCGGTCCCGTTGGGCGCCCACCCGTGCCGGCACGGCCGCCGCCGCCCGCTGGATCCGGGTGAGCCGTTCCCGTCCGGCGGTCAGCTCGGCCTGGGCGGCGGACAGGCGGGTACGGGTGGCGCCCAGCGCCTCGGCGAGGGTGTCGCGGACCCGGCTGGCCAACTGACCGCGCCGGTCAGCCATCGGAGCTCCGTCGGGCCGGGGCGTCCCGCCACGGGCTTCCCGAGCGGGGCGGCAGCCCACCGGAGGGCTGCCCACCGGTGGTGCCCGGCCGCCCGGCGACACCGGCGGGGCGTGCGCCCACACCACCCGAGCGCCCCGCCGTCGGTCGGCCGGACCCCGTCGGCTGGCGTGCGTCGGCCGGTCGGCCCGTACCCGTCGACTGACCCGCATCCGCCGCCGGGCGGCCCGCGCCCGCAGGCTGGCCCGCGCCGCCCGAGGGGAGGTCCCGACCGAGACGGGCGAGCAGCAGCCCGGTCGCCACACCGGCGGTGACCGCGGAGTCGGCGGCGTGCGGCGGCTCCCCGGAGGCGCGCGGTGGTGGCATCCGGCAGACCCGGGTGAGCAGGGTCTCCAGCACCGGGGGCGGCAGCCCGGGCAGCAGGTCGCGCACGCGCCCGTCCAGTTCCCCGCGCAGCCGTCCGAGGTCGGCGGCGCGGGGCGGGTGCCCGAGCAGCTCACCGGCCAGTTCGCGCAGCAGCGGCGGGGCCAGGGCCGCCATGCCCAGGCCGACGTCGGCCGGGGCCCGGCGCAGCTCCTTGCGCAGCCGGTCCCGGTCGCCGGAGCGGACGCCGCCCACGACCCGGCGCAGCAACTCCTGGGAGTCGCCCAGCTGTTCGTCGGGTTCGTCGTCGGCGCCGGCCCGACCGCCGGTCAGCTCGGCCACCCGCACCGACCACCAGCGGCGCATCCGGACCTGCTCGGCCGGCTCCGGTGGCACGGCGGTGGGCCCGGCCTCCGGCGGCGTGTCGTGTCGAGGCGCGCGTTGCTCGGGGCGGGGCGCCGGGCCGCCGTCCCCGGCGAGACCGATCGCCGCCAGGTACGCCGACAGCTGCTCCTGGGCCACCCGCAGCGCGTAGCCGGCGCTCTCGGCGTGCTCGGTGGCGGCGCTCAGCTCCGGCACTCCCATCGGGTTGGCGGACTCCTGACGCACCCAGCGCAGCCGCTCCGCGGCCAGGCCGAACTTCTCCAGCGCCTGCCCGAGCAGGGCCAGCGGGAACTCCTCGGCGGCGGCACGGACCTGCCCACCGACGTCCTCGATGATGGACATGACGGCCTACAGGGTGGCGACGTAGAGCTGCGCCTGCTCCACCGCGACAAGTGTCGCGGCGAGACACTCCTCCAGCTCCTGGCTGGCCTGTGTCAGCGACGCCTGGGCCGCTTCCACAGTCTCGTGCCCGCTGCCCTCCAGGGCACCGGCGAGGGTCTGCTGCGCCTCGGTCAGTTTCTCGCCGGCCGCCTGCACGGCTGTCTGCCCGTCCCCGATCTGTTGGAGGGCGACATCGATGGCAGCCTTCAACTCGGCGACGCTCGCCACGGCGGAACCTCCTGGGGGCGGGGAGATCTCCATTAGAGCCTATCGGCGGTTCCGAAAGAACATCCGCCCTGTCGGTGTTCCTGCCCGCCTGTCCGGAAGGCACCCGGAAGTGCCGGGAGTCCGTTCTGTGGGAGTCCCAGTGCGAGAACTTCTCAGTTGTCGGTCGGGTTCTCCCGGAGCCAGCGCGGGCCGTACACCTCGGCGCCCAGCGCTGTCACCCGGCCGCGCAACTCCCGGTCGGCGGTGACCACCAGCCGGCGGCGCTGCGGCGCGTCGGCCACCAGCTCGACAACCGTGTCGTCGCCGGACCCGGCGGCGGAGACCACCCGGACGCCCTCGGTGCCCGGCACGTCCCGCGCGGCTCCCTCGACCACCAGCACCACCTCCACCGGAGCGGGCAGGCGAGCCGGTAACCCGACGGTCGCCACCGGGGCGAGTGAGTCGCGCAACCGTGCCGCCGCGCCGGCGCGGTCACGCCACCACCCGTTCGGGCGGGAGCCCACCACGTTGGCGCCGTCCACGATCAACAGCGGTGTCTCGTTCATCCCACCAGCCTGCCACCACCGGCCGGCCGTGGCCGGACGCCACACCCGGGACGCCGGTGCGCCACCGCGTGCGGCGTTTGTCGGGGCGCGCGCCGGGTAGCCCCTGCCGACCGTGCCGCGCCGACTGCGGAGGACAGACATGATGGGACCCGGTGACATCGGCTCCGACCCGTGGGACGAATTCCTGGCCCGGTACTTCGGCCGGGGCGAGGGGGGACGCCGGCCACCGCACCGGGTCGACATCACCCGACTGATGACGGCCGACGCCCGGGAGATGCTGGCCGACGCGGCCCGCCGGGCCGCCCAACGCCAGAGCAGCGACCTGGACACCGACCACCTGCTCTGGGCGGCGTTGCAACGCGAACCCCTGCGTGACCTGGTACGCCGGGCCGGCGCCGACCCGGACACCCTGCTCAACGCCCTCGGTGGCAAGGGTGACGGCGCGCCGCGCGGGGAGGTGCCGCCCAACCTGTCGTTGACGCCGGCCGCCAAGCGGGCGCTGCTCGACGCCCACCAGCTGTCCCGGGCGATGGGCGCCAACTACATCGGCCCGGAACACATCCTGATGGCGTTGCCGCTCAACCCGGAGTCGCCGGCCGGGCGGATGCTGGCCGCCGGACGGATCCAACCCGAGTCGTTGCAGGCCGCCAACGCCGAACGCGGGCCGATGACCGGCCCGAAGCCGGACCGTGGCACCCCCACTCTGGACCAGTACGGGCAGGACCTCACCGACCTGGCCCGCAACGACCAGATCGACCCGGTGATCGGACGCGCCGACGAGATCGAGCAGGCCGTGGAAATCCTGTCCCGGCGCACCAAGAACAACCCGGTGCTGATCGGTGAGGCCGGAGTCGGCAAGACCGCCATCGTCGAGGGGTTGGCCGAACGGATCTGCGACGGCGACGTCCCGCAGACCCTGCTCGGCAAGCGGGTCGTCCAACTCGACCTCGCCGGCCTGGTGGCCGGCACCCGCTACCGGGGCGACTTCGAGGAGCGACTGAAGAAGGTCATCGACGAGATCCGGGCACACCGCGACGAGCTGATCATCTTTCTGGACGAGATCCACACCCTGGTCGGCGCGGGTGGCGCCGGCAGCGAGGGCGGAATGGACGCGTCCAACATGCTCAAACCCGCCCTCGCGCGTGGCGAGTTGCGGGTGATCGGCGCGACGACGCTGGACGAGTACCGCAAGAGCATCGAGAAGGACGCCGCGCTGGCCCGGCGTTTCCAGCCGGTGCTGGTGCCCGAGCCCAGCGTCGACGACACCATCGCCATCCTGCGCGGTCTGCGCGACCGGTACGAGGCCCACCACCAGGTGCGCTTCACCGACGAGGCGTTGGTCGCCGCCGCCGAGCTGTCCGACCGGTACGTCACCGACCGGTTCCTGCCGGACAAGGCCATCGACCTCATCGACCAGGCCGGCGCACGGGTGCGGCTGCGCACCCGGACCCCGGCGTCCGACGTGCGGGAGCTGGAGCAGGAGCTCGACGAGGTACGCCGGGACAAGGAGCAGGCCGTCACCGACGAGCAGTACGAGCGGGCCTCCGCGCTGCGCGACCGGATCTCCGAGCTGGAACAGGAGATCCGCCGGGCCAACGGCGAGGACGGGATGTCCTCATCGCAGGTGCCGGAGGTGAGTCCGAAGGAGATCGCGGAGGTGGTGTCCCGGGCCACCGGCATCCCGGTCAGCCAGCTCACCGAGGAGGAACGCGACCGGCTGCTGCGCCTGGAGGGGCACCTGCACCAGAAGGTGGTCGGCCAGGACGACGCCGTCACCGCGGTCGCCGAGGCCGTCCGCCGCTCCCGGGCGGGGCTGGCCGACCCGGACCGGCCGATGGGCAGTTTCCTGTTCCTCGGCCCGACCGGGGTGGGCAAGACCGAGTTGGCCCGCGCCCTGGCCGAGGCGTTGTTCGGCGAGGCGGACCGGATGGTCCGGGTGGACATGAGCGAGTTCCAGGAGCGGCACACGGTCAGCCGGCTGGTCGGCGCCCCGCCCGGATACGTCGGCTACGAGGAGGCCGGCCAGCTCACCGAGGCGGTCCGCCGCCGCCCGTACGCGGTGGTGCTGCTCGACGAGATCGAGAAGGCCCACCCGGACGTGTTCAACATCCTGCTCCAGGTGCTCGACGACGGGCGTCTGACCGACAGCCAGGGTCGCACCGTGAACTTCAAGAACACCGTGCTGATCATGACGAGCAACCTCGGCTCCGAGCTGATCACCGGCGCCCAGCGCGCGGTCGGCTTCGGCGCCGGCGACGTCGGCAGCGAGCAGGAGAACGACGAGCTGCGCGAGCGGCTGATGCGTCGCCTGCAGGAGAACTTCCGCCCGGAGTTCCTCAACCGCATCGACGAGGTCATCATCTTCCGCCGACTGGAGGCCGAGCAGTTGCGCGACATCACCGCGCTGCTGCTGGAGGAGACCCGCCGCCGCATGCACGCCCAGGACCTCCAGGTGGAGTTCACCACCGCCGGCATCGACTGGCTCGCCGAACACGGCTACCAGCCGGAGTTCGGCGCCCGCCCGCTGCGTCGGGTGATCCAGCGGGAGGTGGACAACCACCTGTCCCGGATGCTGCTGGAGTCGGCGATCTCCCCGGGGCAGAAGGTCACGGTGGACGTCCGCGACGGCGCGCTCACCTTCGACGTGGGCGCCGGTGAGCGCGGGTACACCCCCGCCACGACCACACACCCACGATGAGCGGGCCGGCACGACGAGACGAGAACGAGGACCCACGCGAGCCCGCGAAACCCCGGGACGAGGACGACCATCCCGACCCGATCCTGGCGCCGCCCACAGCGAACCCCCGCCGAACGCGGGTGCCCGCCGAGGGCCTGCATCCGAAGACCGACCAGGAGGACGACCCGGAGACGTCCGGGCACCGCCGGCGAGAGGAGACCTGATGGTACGCGAAGCGCGGCTCGACCCCGAGGTGGAAGTGCTCTGGGAGGACTTCCACGCCGAGGTGAACGTCCCGTCGGAGCAGCTACGCACCTGGCTGCTGACCCGGGGCTCCGGGGAGGAGTCGTTCAGCCCGAACCCGAACCTCGACCTGCCCCAGCCGGGCCGGGAGATCCTCAAGGTGTTGAACAAGCGCAAGGTCGACCTCACCCCGGAGGACATCGAGGTCATGCGGGAGGCGGTCGACCGCATCCGCGAGCTGATGGACGCCAAGCCGTCGCGCGGCAACGCCGACGACGACTGGCGGCACTCGCTGCTCGACCTGGGACACGACCCGCTCGTCGAACGCTGACCACGCCACTCGACGGTGCCGCCCCGCTCCGGGACGGCACCGTCGACACGTGCCGCTACTGGCCCTGGTCGGATTCCAGGCTGGCGATGGTCAGTCCGGCCGCGTCAGCCGCGGCGTCCCGGTCACCGCGGGTCTGGTCCTCCCGGGTGAGCAGGTTCGCGTACTCGGTGACGTCGGCCGGGTCGGGCACCGTGGGCAGGCGGCGCAGGAACGCCTCGACGTCGCGGGTGGCGGCGGTGTGGGCGGCGGCCGCCTGGCGCAGCAACTCGCGGTCGTCGGCGGGCGGGTAGAGGTCCGTCATGTCCGCCAGATACCCGGACAACGGCGGTTCGCACCCCACCCCGCGCTCAGACCGGCCGGATCCCGCTGGGCTGCCGCACCCCGAACCCGGGGTTGCTCATCAGCCAGGCCAGGTACGCGGGATGCGGGGCCAACGAGTCGACGTACGCCGCCTTGGCCGTCTCCACCACCAGGTCGGCGCCCTGGGCGGCGGGGGAGTCCGGGTGCCAGCCGAGCAGGAGCCGCCAGCGCAGCGGTGTCCCGGCGAGCCGTCGGGTCACCAACCCGGCCACCGGGCGGAACGTCGCCTGGCACAACGCCACCGCCACACCGGCGTCCACCAGGTCGATGCAACCGCGGATGTCGGTCTCGTACACCTTGCGGGGGGTGAAACCGGCACGGGCGCACGCGGCGGCGAAGCAGTCGCCGAAGCAGCCGTCACCCGGTGCGGCCACCCACTGCTCGTGGCGCAGGTCCGCGAGGCGCACCTCGTCCTGGGCGGCGAGGGGGTGCGTCTCCGGCAGCAGCACCAGCACCGGGTCGATGGCCACCTCCTGCCAGCTCAAACCGAAACCGGCGGATGGGCTGGCGTCGCCGCACACGCCGGTGAGCGCGAAGTCCAGCCGGCCGCCGGCCACCAGCTGCGCCAACTCGTCCACCGACCAGGACGCGAACGTGGTGATCTGGGCCGGAGGCTGCTCGGCGGCCAACCGGTGCACCAACCGACCCAGGATCGGGCTGTTCACCCCACCGAACCGGTAGCAGGTGGGGGCGCCGCCGGCCCCGGCCAACCGGGCCGCCTCGTCCTGCAGCCCTTTCATGGCCGGCAGCAGGACCCGGGCGCGGGCCAGCACCAGCTCCCCGAGGGCGGTGGGCCGGGCACCACGCCGGTCCCGGTCGAACAGCGGGCCGCCCAGTGTCCGCTCGATGCGTTGGAGCTGGGCGGTGAGGGCCGGCTGGGCCAGGCCGAGCGCCGACGCCGCCTTCGTCACACTCCCCGTCTCCGCGATCGCGCAGACCACCCGCAGGTGACGCAGCTCCAGGTTCATAGGGTGACGGTAGGACTACGCGTCAGCCTGCGGAATAGCCCGAGCGGATCGGTGATAATGAATGCATTACCGGACGGGGTCCGGGCTCATTCGCGGGGTGGCTCCGGCAGGTCCGCCAGGTAGGTCGGTCGCCGGGTCACCGCGTCGAGGACCTTGTCCACCACACCGACCGCAGGCTCCACGATCCGGTTCCACGGAGGGGTGGCCGGAGTACTCGGGTGGGGGCGGGTCGGCGCGGCCTCCTCGGCGATCTCCAACCGGTTGCCCAGGCGGATCAGCTCCTCCTCGGTCGCGACCGCCCGCAGCTCAGTGACGAGCGCGCCGACACCGTCCACGTGCTGACGAACCCGTCCGGCGACGTCGGTCAGCGCCTCGTCCGTCAGGCCCTTCAGGGCGTTGAGCAGGCCGGCGTCGGCGGTGATCTCGGCGTCCACCCGCTCGCCGGCGGCCGGCAGCGCCGCGCGCACCGCCGGCAGCAGGTACTGCTCCTCGGCGGACAGGTGCCGCGACAACGCGGCGGTGAGCACCGCCAGCGCCTCCTGCGGTGTGGCCTCCGGGCCGGTCAACTGCTCCACCAGCGACAGCAGTTGCTGATGCTCCCGGTCGACGATGTCGGCGATGCTGCGACCGGCGGGCCGGTAGCCCTCCTCGGGTGCGGGCGTGGGCGGCAGCGGCGGCAGGGGAACGGCGGACATGGTGCCCTCCTCGACTGGCGGGCGGAAGCTCCGGCAGGGGACGTTCGGTCGTGGGCGGCGGTACCCGAACGCGCTCACGGCGAAACCGACCCGTCGATGTGTCGACCCACGCGCGTCGGCGCGCCGGCCCGGCCACGCCGGTGCGCCGGTCCGTCGGCCACCTCGGGCTGGTATGAAGAGGCGATGACGAGCGACGCCGCCTCCCCCCGCATCGACCCCACCGCAGAGGTCGTCGACCTCTGCCGCGACCTGCTGCGCATCGACACCACCAACACCGGGGACAACGACACCAGCGTCGGTGAGCGCCGCGCGGCCGAGTACGTGGCGGAGAAGCTCGCCGAGGTGGGCGTGGAGTCCGTCCTGCACGAGTCCGCGCCGGGCCGGGCGAACGTGGTGGCCCGCATCCCGGGCACCGACCCGAGCCGGGGCGCGCTGCTGGTGCACGGCCACCTCGACGTGGTGCCCGCCGACGCCGACGAGTGGTCGGTGCACCCGCTCTCCGGCGAGCTGCGCGACGGCTACCTGTGGGGTCGCGGCGCCATCGACATGAAGGACTTCGACGCGATGGTCCTGGCCGTCGTGCGGCACTGGCAGCGCACCGGCGTACGACCGCCGCGTGACATCGTGCTCGCGTACACCGCCGACGAGGAGGCGGGCAGCGACTACGGCGCCCGTTTCCTGGTGGACAACCACCGGGGCCTCTTCGACGGCTGCACCGAGGCGATCGGCGAGGTCGGCGGCTTCTCCTACTCGGTCAACGACAGCCAGCGGCTCTACCTGATCGAGACCGCCGAGAAGGGCATCGACTGGCTGCGGCTGCACGCCAAGGGCCGCCCCGGGCACGGCTCGATGGTGCACGACGACAACGCGGTCACCGCGCTCGCCGAGGCGGTCGCCCGGATCGGCCGGCACCGCTTCCCGGTGGTGGTCACCGACACCGTACGGGCGTTCCTCACCGAGGTCTCCGACCTGCTCGGCATCGAGTTGGACCCGGAGGACCCGGAGACGGCCATCGCCAAGCTCGGCCCGATCGCGAACCTGATCGGCGCGACCATTCGCAACACCGCCAACCCGACCCGGTTGAGCGCCGGGTACAAGGACAACGTCATCCCCGGCCGCGCCACCGCCACCATCGACTGCCGCAGCCTGCCCGGCCAGTCCGAGCTGCTGGAACGACAGCTGCGCGAACTGGTCGGCCCGGACATCGCCATCGAGTACATCCAGCGGCAGCCAGCGCTGGAGACCACCTTCGACGGTGACCTGGTCGAGGCCATGTCGGCCGCCCTGCGCGCCGAGGACCCGGGGGCGCGGCCGGTTCCGTACATGCTCTCCGGCGGCACCGACGCCAAGGCGTTCTCCCAGCTCGGCATCCGCTGCTTCGGGTTCGCCCCGCTCAGGCTGCCCGCCGACCTGAACTTCTCGGCGTTGTTCCACGGCATCGACGAGCGCGTTCCGGTCGACGGACTACAGTTCGGCGTGCGGGTGCTCGACCGGTTCCTGCGCACCTGCTAGCCGTGTCCGGCACTTGCCGTCGGCGCGCGACCTCCCCATCCGAAGGGACTGCCCCACATGACCGACCAGCACGGTGAGCTGGACGCCGCTCTCGAGCGCGTGATCGAAGCGGCCCGCCACCACCTGGCCGCTGTACGCGCCGCTCAGGGCCGCGTCGACGACGACGACGTCTGGCAGGCGTACGTGGCGTTGAACAACGCCTCCTTCGCGTACGACGAGCGGCTGCTCGACGCCTTCGGCGAGGTGACGCCGTGGGATGTCGACTCGATCGACCCGGACGAGGCCGACGAGCGTTTCGGCGGCGTCGACGGTGCCGAGGCCAGCGACCCGCACCCGAGGGTGATCTCGGTGCGCCAGCGCCGTGACTACCGGGTGCCGAGCGTGGCCGCGCTGCTGCGCGTGGCCGAGGCCGCCCGGCGCGAGGGGACCCCGGAGGACGACGAGCCGGCACCGGTGGAGGGCGTCGGCGAGGCGGTGCTGGAGTTGCTGCAGAGCGGCGACGGCTCGCTCGGCGCGCTGGACGTCCCGGAGTTGGAGCCACTCGACGGGGTGGTCATGGTCAGCGAGGTGGGCACCCCCGTCGACCTGGAGTCGTTCGACGACGACGACGCGGTCGGCCCGTTCCAACCGGCGGCCGACGACCGGCTCGTCGGCCGGCTCGACGAGCACCCGTTCATGGAGCTCGACGACGATCACGACCACGCCGGGCACCAGCACTAGACGAGTACGCCGGCACCCGGGACGGGCTGCGCTCGCCGTGTCGAGGTGCTGGTGAGCGATATACCTCAGAGGCATGAATATGACTCTGAGGTATATCGCTCACCGACGGCACGGCCCGCTCAGTACGACAGGCCGGGCTGCGGCTGGTTGACCAGTCGACGGCGGAGCACCACCTGCCGCGTGCCGTCGCGGTAGAGCCGCACCCGGGCCAGCTCCCATCCGGAGAACTCCGCCTGGATCGCCAACTGCGCCGCGGCGGTCAACCGGTCGACGTTCGGCGGCAACCGCAGCGGCGCGTATTCGTAGTCCATGCCATCCATGCTGCCCAGCCCAGCGGCCATTTGCCACCCCCTCGGGGGTGACCGACGCCGCTGATGCGCCCTCCCGTCGCGCCAAACCCCCAGCCCGTGGTGAACAGGCCCCACAGTTCCGCGCCGATCATGGAGTTGTTGCGTCCGGATTCGCTTAGTTGAGGCATCTTTTGACACTCAACTACTCCATGATCGGCGGCGCAAAGCGTCGTCGCCGCCCCCGGAACTCAGCTTGCGGGGGCGTTCGCCGTCAGCAGGGTCGTCAGCGCCGGCGCGGACAGCGCGACCGCCTGGGCGCTGCCCGGGTCGACCGCCAGCCCCCAGGAGGGGTCCGGCCAGTCCTCGAACAGGTCGGCGCAGGGCAGCGCGATGAACGGCACCCCGTCCCCGGCGAACGCGGCGAGCGCCCTCGGCGAGGTGAAGACCGGCAGCAGCGGCGCGCCGGTCGCGTCGGCGACCACTGTCCACGGGAAGTCGGCATCCGGCGTCGGTTCCCCGGCCAGCGGCACGCACACCGTCGCGCCGGCCAGCACTCCGAGGTAGCCGGGCAGGTCACGCCGGTCGACGGCCGCGCCGAGTAGCGCCACGACCGCCGGCGGGCCGGGGCTCGCGGCTGGCGGCACCGCCCGGCAGGAGAGCGCACCCGGCTGGTCGGTCACCACCTCGGCAGCGGTACGGGCCAGGAGCACACTGAGCCGCTCCACCTGCTCCGGGGTGCGCGGAACCTCGTACCACCAGCCCTCGTCGCCGGTCGGACGGTGCCACCCGAGTGCGGCCAGGCGTGCCGCGTCGTGGCCGGGGCAGACCACCCGCACCACCTCGCGGCGCACCAGCAGGCGGATGCCGCGCGGACCGGCGGAGAGTTCCAGGTCGGTGTCTCGGTCGCAGCGGGCGATCGTGTCCCGTAGCCGCGTGACGATCTCCGGCCAGGTCGGCGACGTCACGCCGGTGGGCCGGGCAGGCGGCCGAGCCGGGCCACTGTCTCCTCCAGGCGGCCCAGGGCCGAGAAGTCACCCGGCGTGCCGAACAGGTCGCCCAGGCTCGCGCCGAGCGCGCCGTCCAACCCCTCGGTGTGCTCCTCGACGCGGTCGCTGGCGGCCGCACGGGCCCGCCGGTAGGCGTCGAGCACCAGCTCCGCCACGCCCTCGGTGCCGGCGCGCAGCGCGGCGGGCGCGAGGGTGAGGCCGGTCAGGGCCCCGGTGGCGTCGACGGTCGCCGAGACCAGGCCACTCTCGTCGGTCGCGGTGCCCGACAGCTCGGTCAGGTCGTCGCCCAGCCCGGCGAACCGGCGCTCGATGTCGGCGATCCGTCCGGCCAGCGCGTCGAACGCGGACGTCGGGTCCGTCATGAAATCCCTCCCCCGTGGATCGTGCGACCGGGTGGTGCCCGGCGGCCGGGAGATCGTATCGTCGGATCGCTCGACTCATGGGGGAGGAACGGCATGCCACCGGACATCGATGTCGACGTACAGGCGGTCCGTCGACTGGAGACAGCCGCTAAACAGGTCGCCAGTTCGCTCGCCGCGCTGGAGGCTCAGATCGTCTCGGCCGGTGACGTGCCGTCGGACGCCTTCGGCCACCTGCCGTTCGCCAGCGACCTGCTGCGCGCCAAATACGCCGAGCAGGTCGCCGGCGGCCGCGAGCTGTTCAGCGCCGCGCACGCCGCGTTCGGTCGGGTCGGCGCGGCGTTGGGCGACACGGTCGAGGCGTACGAGCGCAACGAGCGGGACCTCGACGCCGGGTTCAAGGCCATCCAGTCGGGGCTGCCCGGATGAGCGGGCCGGCCGGCAGCGCCGTCGAGTTGTGGAACGGCCTCGACAATGCGCTTTCCGGAGTGGAGGACGCCGTCAACAGCGTCTGCCGGACGTTGGCCTGGCCGCTGATCCAGATCGTCGAGCTGGTCGACGGTGAGCCCGCGGTCCTGCGCGCCAAGGCCGCAGAGTGGGACGCGTTGGCCACTCAGGTACGTGACCTGGCGCAGGGCCACCGCGGCACCCGGGAGTCCGCGCAGGCCGGCTGGGTCTCACCCTCCGGCGTGGCGTACGGGAAGCGGCTGGCCGAGGTCGAACAGCAGATGCTCGACGTGGCCGAGCAGTTCGCCGCGACAGCGGAGTACCTGCGCAGCGTCGCCGACGGTCTGCAGACCGTCCACGACGTCCTCGTGGACCTCTGCGTCGAGTTCGTGAACTGGATGCTCGTGACGCTGGTGACGGCGTTCCTGATGGCGCCGGTGACCATGGGGGCGTCCTGGGCCGCCGGCGTGAGCGTGACACTGACCAGGGCCCTGATCGTGGTCACCCGGGCGCTGAAGGCCCTACGCCCGTTGGCGGCGCACCTGCAGAAGGTCATCCGCCTGCTCCAACGGGTCATGCTGTCCCTGCGTAAGCTCCAGGCGCACCTCGACAAGCTGGTCGCCATGCAGGACAAGCTGCTCACCGGCAGGAAGTACGTCGAGAAGCGCCACGCCGCGGGCAAGGCCGACAAGTGGTTCCACAAGATCTTCGACCCCACCAAGGGCACCTACAAGCTGGGCAAGTCCGGTACGCCGTTCGACATGGGTGTCCTCGACCGGGCCTCCGCGCTGCGGACGCACGGCGTCGCCGACGGGGCTCGGGTGATCGCGCGGGACTGGGCGACCAACCTTCCGTGGAACGTGCCGAACTCGGTCGTCCACGGCGTCACCTGGGGGACCGTCGCGTTCACCAGCGGGCTGTCCATCCCCGGCGCCGAGCAGGTCGGTGACCAGATCGACCAGGCGGTGCAGGGTGGCGCCGACTGGATCGACCAGAATGTCTTCGGGCAGCCGCCCGCGGGTCAACCCGCGGGCCGTTAGCCCCGGTCGAGGAGGTACGGCGTGACGGCAGAGCAGCGAGGTCGGCTGGGTCGGTTCGCCGACGCGGTGCTCGGCGGCGCGCGGGCGGCCCGGGACAAGGCCCGCGAGCTGCGCGAGGAGTTCCGCACCAGCGACGAACCCGAACGTGCCCTGGTGGCGCCGCTCCTGCCCGGGCAGGAGCTGCGCTACGTCGGCCTCGCCCCGGTCCGCTGCCCGGACACGCACAAGGCTGGCCGGCAGCTCGCCGACGTGATGGCCGACAAGTTCGTCGACTCCCTCGACCCGAAGGTGCTGTTCGGCCTGCTCAACATCGTCAACCCGGTGGTCTGGGTCGATGCGGTGCTCACTCCGGTGCGGATGGCGGCGGGCGTGCTGCTGCTGCCGGGCAAGGCGGGTGCCGTCGCCGCCGGCCTGCCGGAGGCGGTCGCACCGGAGCCGGACCTGCCGCACCAGCCGGTCCAGCGGGAGCCGATCCCGCTCACCGAGGAACAGGAGGCGTTCCGGGCGCTGTTCCGGCTCAGCCTGTACCGGCCCCTGGCCGACCAGCTCGCCGAGATCGCCTACCGACGTCGGTACGTCTTCAGCGGCGACCTCGCCACCCTCGCCGGCAGCCTCCTGCTCTTCCTGGATCGCTACACCGGCACCCCGTTCGCGGTGACCGACACCCACCTGCACCTGCTCAGATTGGGCTCCCGCCCGGACGCCGACCGGCCGGACCGGCGCCGAGCACGGGTGCTCTGGAGTGTGCCGCTCAGCCGGGTGGCACGGTTCGACTCCGAGCGCAGTGCGACCGGTCTCGTGCAGCTCACGTCCACCATCGCCTTCGACGACGGCTCGTGGCTGCGGCTCACCCAGCCCGCTCTCCGCGACGACCAGTCGCGCTTCTTCAGCGCGCTCGGCGACCTTCCCGGCCGGCGTCCGTCGCCCTGACGCGGCCGGCGGGTCGGCCTCGACCCGGCTGGTCGGTCAGCCGTCGCGCTCGGGGTATCCCACCGGCACCGCCGACACGTCGTCCAGGGCGGTGGTGATCTCCTCGGGCAGTGTGATGCGTTCCACTTGCAGAGCGCCGAGCAGTTGCCCGACCGTCCGGGCGCCCAGGATCGGCGCGGTCACTCCCGGCCGGTCCCGGATCCAGGCCAAGGCCACCTCCAGCGGCGACACACCCAGCCCGCCGGCCGCTGTCGCCACCGCCTCCACGATGCTGGAGCAGCGCGGCTCCAGGTACGTCGCGACGAACCGCTCGAAGTGCGGCGACGCGGCCCGGGAGTCCGCCGGACGGCCGTGCCGGTACTTGCCGGTCAGCACCCCCCGACCCAGCGGGGACCACGGCAGCACGCCGAGGCCGAGCGCGTCGCACGCGGGCAGTACCTCCCGCTCCACGCCCCGTTCCAGCAGCGAGTACTCCACCTGGGCGGCGACCACCGGCGCCCGGCCCGGCCAGGCGGTCTGCCAGGCGGCGGCCCGCGCGGTCTGCCAACCGGAGAAGTTCGACACACCGACGTAGCGGACCTTGCCGCTGGCCACCGCGTGGTCCAGCGCGGCCAGGGTCTCTTCGAGGGGGGTGTCCGGGTCGTACCCGTGCACCTGGAACAGGTCGACGTGGTCGGTGCCGAGCCGGCGCAGCGACGCGTCCAACGTCCGCAGCAGGTGCCCCCGGGAGCCGTCCCGGCGTCGGCCGCTGCCCGGCCGCAACCCGGCCTTGGTGGCGATCAGCAGCTCCTCGCGGGGCACGAGGGAGCCCAGCAGCGAGCCGATCACCGACTCGGCGTCGCCGTCGCCGTACACGTCGGCGGTGTCGATCAGGTTGCCGCCCGCGTCCAGGTAACTCTTCAGCTGGGCGGCCGCATCGTCGGCGTCGGTGTCCCGGCCCCAGGTCATGGTGCCGAGCGCGAGCCGGGAAACCGCCAGCCCGCTTCGGCCGAGCGGTCGCTGTTGCATGGGTGAACCTTATTTCGAACCTGCCGCCACGGATATCCTCGCTCCCGTATCTCTGCCGGTTCTGCCGGTTCCGCCGCCCGGTGCTGTCCCGATGGAGGGGGGACCAAAGGGGTCGAGCCGGTGATCGACTCCGTTATCGGCATTGCGTAACCTGGTGCGACCTGTGCCACGGATGGGGGAGGACCAGTGCGACTCGGGCTCAGTCTTGGATATCAGACGGCGTGGAGCACACCGGCCGACCACCTGGCTCTGGCGCAGGAGGCGGACCGGCTGGGCTATTCGGTGGTGTGGGCGGCGGAGGCCTACGGCTCCGACTCGCCCAGCATGCTGGCCTGGATGGCCGGCCAGACCGAACGCATCGACGTCGGCGCCGCGGTGATGCAGATCCCGGCCCGTACGCCGGCGGCCACCGCGATGACCGCCGCCACCATCGACGCGCTCTCCGGTGGCCGGTTCCGCCTCGGCCTGGGCGTCTCCGGCCCGCAGGTCTCCGAGGGTTGGCACGGTGTGCGTTTCGCCAAGCCCCTCGCCCGGACCCGCGAGTTCGTCGACATCGTGAAGCTGGCCGTGGCCCGCAAGGAGGTGGCGTACGACGGCGAGCACTACACGTTGCCGCTGCCGGACGGCCCGGGTAAGGCCCTGCGGCTGGGCTTCCACCCGCCCCGCGAACACATACCGATCTACCTGGCCGCGGTCGGTCCGAAGAACCTGGAGCTGGCCGGCGAGATCGCCGACGGCTGGCTGGCTGTCTTCTACGCCCCGGAGTTCGCCGAGGAGCAGCTTGCCTCGGTGCGCGCCGGGCGGGCCAAGGTCGGCAAGGAGCTGGCCGGGTTCGACGTGGTGCCGTCGGTGCCCGTGGTGATCGGTGACGACGTGGCGTCCTGCGCGGAGCTGGTGCGCTGGTACGCGGCGCTGTACGTGGGTGGCATGGGCAGCCGCCAGCAGAACTTCTACAACCAGCTCGCCACCCGGATGGGGTACGGCGACGCCGCCCGCGAGGTGCAGGACCTGTACCTGGCCAAGCGGCAGCGTGACGCCGCCGCCGCCGTGCCGATGGAGTTCATCGACCGGACGTCGCTGCTCGGCCCGAAGGAGCGCGTCGCCGAGCGGATGCGGGAGTACGCCGCCGCCGGCGTCACCACGCTGTCGGTGACACTGTTCGTGGCCGACCGGGAGAGCGGTGTGCAGACCCTGCGTACCGTCGCCGAGGCACTTGATCTTTCGGGAGTTGGCGAGTGACCTGGGTCGAGGCCATCGTCCTGGGCATCGTCCAGGGACTGACCGAGTTCCTTCCGGTCAGCTCGTCGGGGCATCTGCGGATCACCTCGGCGATCTTCTTCGACCGCGACGCCGGCGCGTCGTTCACAGCGGTCACCCAGCTCGGCACCGAAGCGGCCGTGTTGATCTACTTCGCCAAGGACATCTGGCGGATCACCCGGACCTGGCTGGTCGGCATCCGGGACAAGTCCGTGCGGTCCAGCCTCGACTACCGGATGGGCTGGTACGTGATCGTCGGGTCCATCCCGATCGGGTTGTTCGGTTTCCTGTTCAAGGACCAGATCAAGACGGCCGGGCGCAACCTGTGGCTGGTGGCGACCACGTTGATCGTGTTCGCGTTCGTGCTGGCGTTCGCCGAGTACTGGGGTCGGCAGACCCGCACCCTGGAGAACTTCCGGATGAAGGACGGCATCGTGATGGGCTTCGCCCAGGCCATGGCGCTGGTCCCCGGGGTGTCCCGCTCGGGTGGCACGCTCACCGCCGGCCTGCTGCTCAACCTGACCCGGGAGGCGGCGGCACGGTACTCGTTCCTGCTGGCCATCCCGGCGGTGGTGATGTCCGGTGTGTTCAGCCTCGGGGATGTCTTCGAACCGTCCGCCCCGGGCACGTCCACGCCGTCGGTGGCCCAGATGATCGTGGCCACGGTCATCGCCTTCGGCATCGGGTACGCGGCCATCGCCTGGCTGCTGCGCTATGTCGCCCACCACACCCTCTACGTCTTCGTGCTGTACCGGGTCGCGCTGGGCACCCTGGTCCTGGCCCTGCTGCTGACCGGCACGATCAGCGCCACCTGACCCACCCGTCGACGGCCCCCGGCCCGCCCTCGAGGCGGCCCGGGGGCCGCAGTCGTCCGCCCGCCGCCCGCCGCCCGCCGCCCGCCGCCCGCCGCCCGCCGCCCGCCGCCCGCCCATGATCCACTCGGTTTCCTTGAAATCGCGCTGTCCGGGACGGCCCGACACCCCGACTTCCTGAAAACCGAGTCGATCACGAAGATCGGGCATTCGGCGCGCGCCGACGGCGACGATCCCGGGTGGCGCCTCCGGAGCCCGCGACGGTCCGACCGGGAGCGCAGGTCATAGGGTGGTCGGTGTGGCGACCCTTCTGCTTCTGCGACACGGCCGGACCACGGCGAACGCCGACGGCGGCCTGGCCGGCCGGCAACCGGTCGAGCTCGACGACACCGGGCGCGCCCAGGCCGTCGCGGTGGGCGAGCGGTTGCGGGCGGTGCCGCTGGCCGCCGTCGTGACGAGCCCGCTGATCCGGTGCCGGCAAACCCTGGAGCTGGCGCTGCCGCAGGCCACGCCGGTCGTCGAGGAGGGGCTGATCGAGTGTGACTACGGCAGCTGGGAGGGGCAGCCGCTGAAGAAGCTCGCCAAGGAGCCGCTCTGGCCGGTGGTGCAGCAGCGCCCGAGCGCTGCGGTGTTCCCCGACGGCGAGGCGATGGCGGCCATGTCCGCGCGGGCGGTGGCGGCGGTTCGCTCGTGGGACGCCCGGGTGAGCGCCGAGCACGGTCCCGAGGCGGTGTGGCTGGCGTGCAGCCACGGTGATGTGATCAAGGCCATCGTGGCGGACGCGCTCGGCGTACACCTGGATCTCTTCCAGCGGGTCGTGGCCGACCCGGCGTCGGTGACGGCGATCCGGTTCACGCCGCTGCGGCCCTTCCTGGTCCGGCTCAACGACACCGGCGGCGACCTCTCCGGCCTGGTGTCGCCGCCCCGCAAGCGGCGTCGGCGGGCGTCCCGGGCGGCTGATTCGGACGCCGCGGTCGGCGGCGGGGCCGGTGCGGCCTCGTGACGACGTCGATCGGCGGCCGCCGGGCCGCCCCACCCCGGACCGGCGCGCAGGCCGCCACGCCCGGGCGCAGCCGCTGGTACGCCGGGCGCGCCGCCGCTGTGGCGATTCGGGTCGGTGGGGTGCGCGGTGCCCTGGCGGGCCGGATAGGGTCGTGGGTATGACCCACCAGGTGCACGCCTTCGAGCCGCCGGAGCGGTTCGTCGCCGGGACAGTCGGCCCGCCGGGGGAGCGCGCCTTCTTCCTGCAGGCCCGCGGCGGCGGTCGGCTGGTCAGCGTCGCGCTGGAGAAGGTCCAGGTGTCACTGCTCGCCGAGAAGCTGGAGGAGCTGCTCACCGAGGCGCAGCGTCGCTTCGGGGTGGACCTTCCCGAGCTGGCGCCGGTGATCGGTGACAACGAGCCGCTGGACACTCCGGTCGACGAGGAGTTCCGGGTCGGCACCCTCGGCCTGGCCTTCGACGTGGACACCGCGACAGTGGTGATCGAGGCGATCGCCGCCGGCGAGGTGGAGCCCGAGGTCGAGCTGGGCGACGAGGACGACGAGGACGAGGACGACGACGAGGACGAAGAGCCGGACGAGGACCTGGATCGGCTCCGGGTCCGGCTCACCCCGCAGGCGACCCGCCAGTTCATCGAGCGGGCCCGGCGAGTGGTCAACGCGGGCCGGCCGCCGTGTCCGCTCTGCGGCCAACCGTTGGACCCCGCCGGGCACCTCTGCCCGCGGCACAACGGTTATCACCGGTGACCTCGTCCGGCCTCCAGCCTCGCCAGGACGGTGACGCCGCGCTTCGGCTGCTGCGCGACGGCGTGCTCGACCTGGAAGGTCGGCTGGTCGACGCGTCGAACACGACGCTGCGCGGCATCCTGACCCTGGACGGGGTCACCGCCCGCTGCGTCTACAAGCCGGTGCGTGGCGAACGACCGCTCTGGGACTTCCCCGACGGCACCCTGGCCGGCCGGGAGGTCTCCGCGTACCTGGTCTCCGAGGCGACCGGTTGGGGCCTGGTGCCGCCCACTGTGTTGCGCGACGGTCCGTTCGGCCCCGGCTCCTGCCAGCTGTGGATCGACGAGCCGGAGGACGCCGAGGGGCTGGTCGGGTTCCTGCCGGCCGACGAGTTGCCGCCCCGTTGGTTCCCGATCGCCGCGGCCCGGGACGACGACGGCGCGGCGTACGTGTTGGCGCACGCCGAGGACCCACGGCTGGCCCGACTCGCCGTGCTGGACGCCGTGATCAACAACGCTGACCGCAAGGGTGGCCACGTTCTCGTCGGCGCTGACGACCGGATCTACGGCGTGGACCACGGGGTGAGCTTCCACGTGGAGGACAAGCTGCGGACGGTCCTCTGGGGTTGGGCCGGTCGGCAGCTTCCCCCAGACGCCGTGGAGATGCTCGACGGGCTCGCCGGGCAGGTCACCGGCGCGCTCGGCGAGGAGTTGGCCGACCACCTGACGATCAGCGAGGTGGCCGAGATGGCCTCCCGGATCGACAGGTTGCGCGAGACCGGCCGTTTCCCGCAGCCACCGGAGGACTGGCCGGCGATGCCCTGGCCACCCATGTGAGCCGCTGTCATCTTGATCACCCGTGGGGTGCTCCGGCGTCGTCGCCCGGCTGGTTAGGCTGATCCCATGGAGTCTTGGGCGGGACACGAGGTGCCACGGCTGCCGGGCACGGGCGAGCCGTTGGCGTTGTACGACTCGGCGCGGCAGGGCGTCCACCCGAGTGACCCGGCCGACGCGGCGAGCATGTACGTCTGCGGCATCACCCCGTACGACGCGACCCACCTCGGCCACGCCGCCACCATGATCACGTTCGACCTGGTGCAGCGGGTGTGGCGCGACGCCGGCCGTCCGGTGCGCTACGTGCAGAACGTCACCGACATCGACGATCCGCTGCTGGAGCGGGCCGCCCGCGACGGCGAGGACTGGGTGGTCCTCGCGATGCGGGAGACCGCCCTGTTCCGGGAGGACATGGAGGCGCTGCGGATCATCCCGCCGGCGCACTACGTGGGCGCCGTCGAGTCGATCCCGGACATCGCCGACAAGGTGGAGGTGCTGGTCAAGGACGGTGCCGCGTACCGTCTCGACGACGGCACCGGCGACGTCTACTTCGACATCTCCGCCACCGGCCGGTTCGGCTACGAGTCGAACCTGACCCGTGAGCAGATGCTGGAGATCTTCCCGGACCGGGGCGGTGACCCCGACCGGGCCGGCAAGCGCGACCCCCTGGACCCGCTGCTGTGGCGCGGAGCCCGCGAGGGTGAGCCGTCCTGGCCGGGCGGAGACCTGGGCCCCGGGCGTCCGGGCTGGCACATCGAGTGCGCGGTGATCGCCCTGAACCTCCTCGGCGACCGGATCGACGTGCAGGGCGGCGGCAACGACCTGCTGTTCCCGCACCACGAGGCCTCCGCCGCGCACGCCGAGCGACTCACCGGCCAGGCGCCGTTCGCCGAGCACTACGTGCACGCCGGCATGATCGGCCTGGACGGCGAGAAGATGTCCAAGTCCCGCGGCAACCTGGTCTTCGTGTCCCGGCTGCGCGCCGACAAGGTCGACCCGATGGCGATCCGGCTGGCGTTGATCTCCGGGCACTACCGCAGCGACCGCACCTGGACCGCCGAGCTGCTCACCGCCGCCCAGGAGCGCCTGGCCCGCTGGCGGCAGGCCGCCGCCGCGCCCGCCGGGCCGTCCGGTGCCGAGCTGCTCGCCGGGGTACGCGCACGCCTGGCCGACGACCTCGACACCCCCGGCGCCCTCGCGGTCGCCGACCGCTGGGCCGAGGCGACCCTCGCCGGAGCGGCGGACGACCCCGAGGCCCCCGCCCTCTTCGCGAAGACTGTCGACGCTCTCCTCGGCGTCCGCCTCTGACCCCGCCCCACCCCGCCCCGTCGATCATGGAGTTGTGGTGGCGACAAGTGGTGCTGCGCCCTCAGGCGGGGCACCACAACTCCATGATCGGCAGAGGGTTCCGGCGACCGCGTCACGGAACGAACGTCACCTCGGGGAAGGACCGGCTCGGGCCGCTCAGCAGGTGACCCCGGTGCCGCAGGTGCCTGTCGAAGAACGCCAACGGGTACGCCTGCCCGATGCGGACCGCCCGGGTGGGGTCGAGGGTCCCGATCCAGTCGGCGGCGAGTTCCTCGTCGCTCATCCCGATGATGCGTGCCAGTTGCGGCACCAGCCACTGGTTGTCGCCGTACGACGCGTGGACCGCTCCCGCCGCGTGGATGTCGAGCCGCCATCCGCGCAGGTGGGCGTAGAACTCGGCGACGGCGGGCTCCCTGGTCCGGGTGTGCTCCGCCGTCATCAGCATGAACGGCCGGTAGAGGTCGGTGGTGGGCCGCGGCTGCGACACCATCGGGCCGTCGAGGCTCAGCCCTGCCCGGACCCGCCGGTCGGTGCCCATGGTCAGGGCCGTCGCGGTGCCACCCTTCGACCAGCCGAACATGCCGATCCGGTTCAGGTCGAGGGCGCTTCCCAGCCCGGCCGGCAGCCGTGCGTGTCCGACGTCGGGGTTGCGCCCGGCGGCGAGTTCGGCGATCTGGTCGAGGACGAACCGGAGGTCCCGGCTGTAGGTCCACGGGGTGGCATCGTAGTTGTCCTCCTGGACGGTGACCCGACCGTCGGGGAACTCGCCGTACCCGTCGTAGGTGTGGTCCACAGTGACCACCACGTACCCGCGGCTGGCGAGCTCCTGCACCACGATGGTGGTGTCCGAGCGGTGGCTTCCGGCGCCGTGCGAGTACACGACCACCGGCAGCCGCCGGCCCGGGTGCAGAACCGGGGCACCCTCGTGCCCCGCGGTGAGCGGCGCCCGCGCGGCGTCGGGGTCGAACCCGGCGGAGTCCAGCAGCGTGCGCATCGACGCGGCGGTCATCCAGGGGGCTAGTGGGTAGCGTCGCACGTCGCGGGCGGGATACCAGACGTTGATCATCAACTCCCGGTGCCGCCCCGGGCCGGCCAGTGGATCCGGTTGCGACCGGTCGACCAGGTGCAGCGGCACCGTACCCACCCGGTACGGTCCGGTCGGCGCGGGCAGGGTGAGCCGGGCCGGGCCCGAGGCGGCAGTGGCCGCCGTGGCGCGGCCGGCCACGCCGGCCATGCCGATCGGAACGCCGACCCCGGCCGCCAGCGCGGCCCCGACGAGGCCGCGGCGCGTCATTCCCCGTCCACCGAGAGCTTTCATGGTTGGCATGGGTTCTCCCCAGGTTGCTCGACACCGGAACGGAGCGATCCGGCCATCGATTACACTCGCAGTATAGATACCGAGTGTATAGATGCAACGGCTCGTCGCGCGGCGGGAGCTTCGCGGTCGCGGCTGCGGTCCGCGCCATCCCACACTTTCGTCGATCATGAACTTGTGGTGGCCGAAGTGCGGTGTTCCACACCTTTTGCGGGGCGCCACAACTCCATGATCGACCAGAAGTGTGGGGGGTGGGGGTGGGGGTTAGCCCAGGACCAGGCCGGGGTCGGGTTCCGGGTCGGGGGTGGGGCCGGGGATCTTGTACTCCTCGGTGAGGGTGGTCATCGGGCCGGGCCAGGTGGCCTGAGCGACCTCGATCGGTTTGCGGTGCGCGTCGTACGCGATGTGCAGCAGGTGCAGCACCGGGGTGTCCGGCCGGATCTGGAGGGTCTCGGCCTCCTCCCGGCTGGGCTGGCGGGCGCTGATCGTGTCGGTGGCCGAGACGTACCGCCGGCCGGTGACCTCCTCGGCCTCCTGGTAGAGGGGTCGGCCGAACGCCTCGGCGCGCTCCAACGACGTGCCCGTGGTGTCGCGGGGCAGGAACCAGGAGGCCCCCACCTCGACAGGGGAGTCGTCGGTGCGGACGAGGTGCCGGCGGCAGAGCAGGTTGGTGCCGTCGGAGACGCCGAACGCGTCGGCGACCTCGGCGGGCGCGGGGGAGAGACCGACGGAGACCAGCTGCTGGCGGTACCGGGCGGCCAGGTCGGTGTGGTAGCCGCGGAAGCCGCCGTACCGCCCTCGGGAAAGCCGGTTGAGTCGGCGGCGGGTGCCCCGGACGTACGTACCGGAGCCGGGTTTGGTGATCAGGATGCCCTCGACCCGCAGCTGGTCGACGGCGCGTTGCACGGTCTGCTTGGCGACGCCGAACATCTCGGCGATGGCCGGGATGGACGGCAGGCGCTCGCCCGGCCCCCAGTCGCCGCGGCGGACCTGGGCCTTGAGCTGCGCGGCGATCTGTCGGTGCGGGAACTCCGCGGCCCCGGGATTGATCTGCACACCCGCCTCCTTGATCACATCTAGGTTCCTAGGATGCCTTAGAGGGTGTGACGGCGCTACCCCGGACACGCCAAAACGGGCCCCCGGACCCCAAAAGGTCCGAAGGCCCGCAGCGGGGGACGTGCTACCAGGAACCGGCGGTGGGGCCGGCCGAACCGCCCCGTCGGCGCAGGTACTTCTCGAACTCCTGGGCGATCTCGTCACCGGTCAACGGGGTGATGCCCTCGTCGCCGACCCGTTCCTCCAGCTCGCGAACGTATTCGCCCAACTCGGCGTCCTGCTCGGCGGCGCTGCGTACGCGCTGCTCCCACTCGGCGGACTCCTCGGCCAGGTCGGCCATCGGCACCGGCAGGTCGACGACCTCCTCCACCCGGTGCAGCAGGGCGAGGGTGGCCTTCGGGCAGGGCGGGTTGTTGGCGTAGTGCGGCACGTGCACCCAGAACGAGACGGCGTCCACCTCGGCGCGGGCACAGGCGTCGTGCAGCACCCCCACGATGCCGGTCGGCCCGTCGTAGCGGGTGGGGGTGAGCTGGTAACGCTCGGCGGCCTGCGCGTCGGAGGCGCTGCCGCTGATCGGCAGCGGCCGAGTGTACGGAACATCGGCGAGCAGCGCGCCGAGCAGCACGACCCGTTCCACCTCGAGGCTGTGGCAGATCTCCAGCACCTGCTCGCAGAACGTCCGCCAGCGCATGCTCGGCTCGATGCCGCGGATCAGCACCACGTCACGGTCGGTGCCCTCCGGGCTGGCCACCATGAACCGGGTCGTCGGCCACTCCACCCGGCGGGTCTCACCGTCGGCCATCGTGATGGTGGGCCGGCTGACCTGGAAGTCGTAGAAGTCCTCCGGGTCCAGCTCGGTGATCTGTCGGGCGTTCCAGACCTGCTCCAGGTGCTCGACCGCGGCGGTGGACGCGTCGGCGGCGTCATTCCAGCCCTCGAAGGCGGCGATCGCCACCGGGGACCGCAGCACCGGCAGTCCGTCGAACTCGGTCACGCCGTCACCTCACCCTGCTCGTCGCGGTCGGCGCCGGGATCGCGCCCGGTCGTCGTACCGTGTGGCACAGTGGCGTCCCTGTTGTCCTTCACGTCCGCCAGCCTACGTGCCGGGCAGGGATGCGGCCCGTCGGCCGCGCCGGTCCACCGGACCGGCGACCGGTCATACACGAACGAACCAGACAGCGTGATCCCGGCGACACAATATGGGAACGCGCGCCGAGGACCGCTGGGTGCGATGCGGACCGCACTAACCTGAACGGGTGCGGACTTCGTTGATGGATGTGCTGGCCGACCGGATTCTCATCGCCGATGGGGCGATGGGCACGATGCTGCAGGCCGCGGACCTCACGCTCGACGACTTCGACGGTCTCGAAGGGTGCAACGAGATCCTCAACGTCACCCGGCCGGACGTGGTGCGCGGCGTGCACGACGCCTACCTGGCCGCCGGCGCGGACTGCGTGGAGACCAATACCTTCGGCGCCAATCTCGCCAACCTCGCCGAGTACGACATTCCGCAGCGCATCCGGGAGCTGTCCGAGGCGGGCGCCCGGATCGCCCGGGAGGCCGCCGACGCGGCCAGCACCCCGCAGCGACCCCGGTTCGTGCTCGGCTCGATCGGGCCGGGCACCAAGCTGCCCACCCTCGGGCACGCCGCCTACGCGACCCTGCGCGACGCGTACCAGGAGAACGCGGCCGGTCTGATCGAGGGCGGCGCGGACGCGCTGATCATCGAGACCTGCCAGGACCTGCTCCAGGTCAAGGCGGCGGTGGTCGGGTCGAAGCGGGCGATGGCGGAGCTGGGCCAGTCGGTGCCGATCATCTGTCACGTGGCGGTGGAGACGACCGGCACGATGCTGGTGGGCAGCGAGATCGGTGCCGCCCTGGCGGCGATCGAGCCGCTCGGGGTGGACCTGATCGGCCTCAACTGCTCCACCGGCCCGGCGGAGATGAGCGAGCACCTGCGCTACCTGTCGCAGCACTCCCGCATCCCCCTGTCGGTGATGCCGAACGCCGGCCTGCCGGTGCTGACCGCCGACGGCGCGTACTTCCCGCTGACTCCGGTGGAGCTGGCCGAGGCCCTGGAGCGGTTCATCACCGACTACAGCGTGGGGCTGATCGGCGGCTGCTGCGGCACCACGCCGGAGCACATCCGGGTGTTGTCCGAGCGGCTGCACGGCAGCGTCGCCCCGGCCCGCGAGGCCCGGCACGAGGCGGGTGTCTCCTCGGTGTACCACCCGGTGCCGTTCGCCCAGGACGCGTCGGTGTTGATGGTGGGGGAGCGGACCAACGCCAACGGTTCCAAGGCGTTCCGGGAGGCGATGCTCGCCGGCGACTGGCGGGCCTGTGTCGAGATCGCCCGCAGTCAGGCCCGGGACGGCTCACACCTGCTCGACCTGTGCGTCGACTACGTGGGCCGCGACGGCACGCAGGACATGCGGGAGCTGGCCGGCCGGTTCGCCACCGCGTCCACCCTGCCGATCATGTTGGACTCCACCGAGCCGGCGGTCATCGAGGCCGGGCTGGAGATGCTCGGCGGCCGGTGCGTGGTCAACTCGGTCAACTTCGAGGATGGCGACGGCCCGGAGTCCCGCTACGGGCGGGTGATGCCGGTGATCCGGGAGCACGGTGCCGCAGTGGTGGTGATGTGCATCGACGAGGAGGGGCAGGCGCGCACCGCCGCGGACAAGGTCCGTATCGCCTCGCGCACCATCGACGACCTGACCGGCAGGTGGGGGATGGAGCTGTCCGACATCCTCATCGACACGCTGACCTTCCCGATCGCCACCGGGCAGGAGGAGACCCGCCGCGACGGCATCGAGACGATCGAGGCGATCCGGGAGATCGCCCGGCGCTACCCGGGCATCAACTTCACCCTGGGCATCTCGAACATCTCCTTCGGGCTCAACCCGGCCGCCCGGCAGGTGCTCAACTCGGTGTTCCTGCACGAGTGCGTGCAGGCCGGCCTGACCTCCGCGATCGTGCACGCCAGCAAGATCCTGCCGATGTCGAAGATCCCCGACGAGCAGCGTGAGGTCGCCCTGGACATGGTCTACGACCGGCGCCGCGAGGGGTACGACCCGTTGCAGCGATTCCTCGAACTCTTCGAGGGTGTCGACGTGACCAGCGCCCGGGCCAGTCGGGCGCAGGAGCTGGCCGCGCTGCCGCTGGACGAGCGGCTCAAGCGGCGGATCATCGACGGTGAGCGCAACGGCCTGGAGGCCGACCTGGACGACGCGATGGCCGGCGGCCGGTCCCCACTGTCGATCATCAACGACATCCTGCTGGACGGCATGAAGGTGGTCGGCGAACTGTTCGGCTCCGGCCAGATGCAGTTGCCGTTCGTGCTCCAGTCCGCCGAGGTGATGAAGACCGCGGTGGCCTACCTGGAGCCGCACATGGAGACCACCGAGGACGGCGGCAAGGGCCGTATCGTGCTCGCCACGGTGCGCGGTGACGTGCACGACATCGGCAAGAACCTCGTCGACATCATCCTGTCGAACAACGGCTACGAGGTGGTGAACATCGGCATCAAGCAGCCGATCAACGCCATCCTCGACGCCGCCGAGAAGCACCGTGCCGACGCGATCGGCATGTCCGGGCTGCTGGTCAAGAGCACCGTCATCATGAAGGAAAATCTGGTTGAGATGGCCACGCGCGGGGTTGCGGAGCGCTGGCCCGTCCTGCTCGGAGGGGCGGCGCTGACCCGCGCGTACGTCGAGGACGACCTGCGGTCGATGTTCCCCGGCCAGGTGCACTACGCCCGGGACGCGTTCGAGGGCCTGTCCCTGATGGACAAGGTGATGACCGCCAAGCGCGGCGGGGCCCCGGTGATCGACCCGGAGCGGGAGGCCGCCCTCGCGGCCCGGCGCGCCCGCCGGGAACGGCAGCGCACGATGGTCACCGAGTCGCTGCCCGAGCTGCACGACTCCTCGGTCCGCTCCAACGTGGCAGTGGACGTGGAGGTGCCCACCCCGCCGTTCTTCGGCACCCGCGTGGTCAAGGGCGTGCCGATGGCGGATTATGCGGCGCTGCTCGACGAGCGGGCCACGTTCCGCGGGCAGTGGGGGCTCAACGGCGCCCGGGGCGGCAAGGGACCCTCCTACGACGAGTTGGTCGAGACCGAGGGTCGGCCGCGTCTGCGGTACTGGCTGGACCGGCTGATCGCCGACCAGGTGCTCGAGGCAGCCGTGGTGTACGGCTACTTCCCCGCGTACTCCGAAGGCAACGACCTGGTGGTGCTCGACGAGAACGGGCACGCGGAGCGCGCCCGGTTCTCCTTCCCCCGGCAGCGGCAGGAGCGGCGGCTCTGCCTGGCGGACTTCTTCAAGCCCAAGGGCGACCAACTCGATGTGGTCGCGTTGCAACTGGTCACCGTCGGGCAACCCGTCAGCGAGTACGCGGCGAAGCTGTTCGCCCGCAACGAGTACCGCGACTACCTGGAGGTGCACGGGCTGTCGGTGCAGCTCACCGAGGCCCTCGCCGAGTACTGGCACCGGCGCGTCCGGGCCGAGATGACCCTGCCCGACGGCCGTCCGCTGGGCCACGACGACCCGACCGACCTGGCCGGTCTGCTGCGCAACGACTACCGGGGCTGCCGGTACGCGTTCGGCTACCCGGCCTGCCCCGACCTGGAGGACCGGGCGAAGATCGTCGACCTGCTCGGCGCGGACCGGATCGGTGTCGAGCTGTCCGAGGAGTTCCAGCTCATGCCGGAGCAGGCCACCGACGCGATCGTGGTCCACCACCCGGAGGCCAGCTACTTCAACGCCAAGTAGCGTCGGAGGCGGTCAAAGGGCCGGCTGTCCTGCGGCAACGGAGATCGCCTCGCGCTGTCCCACCACATGCTTGACAGTTGATCTAGCCTAGCTACGCCAGGTAATCGAGATTGCGGAGCTGTGGCAAGGGAGCTCATGGTCGACGTCGCAGACGAGGCTCCTGGCTGGGCCGCCATTGAGGCGGCGGTGGCAACCAGGACGAGGGATCACCGTCCCCTGCACTGGGGACCAGCAACCTCCCAGGTCAGGGCCTCTACGGCTTGAGCGCGTACCGATCCGCCGGCTACTGGTTGCTGGTTACGTTCGGGATGACCGACCTGTTTTCGAAGAACAGCGATGAGCTGGACGTCAGCGGCTGGGGATACGAGCTGACGATGCGCGTACCCGTGGACGCCGACCAACCTCCCGCGTGGTCCCTGCGTCTGCTCGAACGACTGGTCGACTACGTGTTCACCAGCGGCAGGTCCTTCACCGAAGGTCATCGCATGGACCCGGGCGGCCCGATCACGGGCCTGGCGACCACCCGGCTTCGCGCACTGGCCTTCGCTGCCGACCCTGACCTGCCGCCCATCGACTCCCCGTACGGCTCAGCACGGTTCCTGACCGTCGTCGGGATCACCGCAGACGAACTGGACCGTATGAAGGCCACCACGACGGCCGAGGTACTGAGCGAGCTGGCCGAGCGCTCGCCTCTGCTCGTCACCGATCCGACACGCTAGCCCTCACCCGACTGCCGGCAGCAGCCGCCAAGCGTGTGGTGGCACGCGAGGCATGTCCCGTGACGCGAGCGGCGCCTCCGGCGCTTGCTCGGATGGTGTGATCACCTCTGGGACGGGTCCAATTCGGGCAGCACCCGAAGCCATGCCCGGATGTCAGCGACGAGACAGGCGTCGGTCATGTGCTCGACGAGGGGCGCGAGGTCGGTCAAGATCCGTTCGATGGCGAGAAGCCGGTGGTAATCCTGGTAGTCGTCGGTCACGGTGAGGGCTTGCCATCTTGCCTGCCAGTCTTCCCCTGGCTGGACGAAATCCTCCTCGGTGAGCGGGATTGCGCGGAGGGTCGCTGCTCGGGCAGCAGCTTGTTCCCGTGTCATGCCGAACCTGTCGACAGCCTTCCGGGCGACCGTGTCCAGCCGAGCGCTCGCTGGTAGCTGCTGGACTCGCTGACCTGCGTCGAGGGCGATCGTGATGAGGGAGGTGAGGCGTGCGACCGCCATCTCGATGGGAAAGCCGTGGTCTGATGCCAGGTCGATCAGGAAGACCGCCAGTGGCATGTCGGCTTGGGGCCGACGGGTGGGCCAGCCACGGTGCTGGCGGAGCACATCCAAGGTTGCTGAGTCGATCAGTGCGAGCCACCAATACTCGTTACTGACCGCCTCAGGCTTGCGGTCGAGTAGCCACTGCCTACGTAGCGCCGGCTCAGTCAGTAGAAGTCCGCGATAGGTGCCTTCAAGCTCTGCCACCCCACGCCTCCCGGGTTCAGGCATTGCTGCGCTGACGACGGTAGCTTGCGAGAGTGGGACGCCTGAGGTCCTCCGGAGCCCTGAGCCATGGTCGTGCCGCCTTGGGCAGTCTGCGGCGTGGTGATCTGTACGGCGAGGAGTCGCGTACGGGAGGCTGATCACCATGCGGAGACTGACCTTCGGTATGAACCTGAGCCTGGACGGCTACATCAATGCGCCGGACGGCGACCTGGGCTGGGGTGTGCCGAGCGACGAGCTGTTCCAGTGGTGGTCCGACCGGGTGGGCGCGACGGGCACGGCGCTCTACGGGCGCAAACTGTGGGAGGCGATGAGCTCCCACTGGCCGACCGCCGACCAGCGGCCGGGTGCCACACCGGCGGAGGTCGAGTTCGCCCGCCGCTGGCGGGACATGCCGAAGGTGGTGTTCTCCTCGACGACCAGCACGCTCGACTGGAATGCCCGCGTGGTCACCGGCGACGCGGTTGCCGAGATCAGCAGGCTCAAGGCCGAGGACGGCGGCCCGCTGGATATCGCCAGCGCCACCCTCGCCGCGGCGGCCATGCGGGCCGGGCTGATCGACGAGTACGCGGTCGTCACCCATCCGGTCCTGGTGGGTGGGGGCACGCCGTTCTTCGCGACATTGGACAACTGGGTGAAGCTGACCCTGATGGAGACTCGGACGTTCCCCGGCGGCGTGGTGTTGACCAGGTACGAGACCAGACGCTGAGCACCCCGACCTCGAGGCGGCCCGGGGTCCGGTCTGCCCAGACCGGCTGCGCAGACCGGCTGCGCTCCGAAGCCGCCCTGGCTCAACGCCTAGCAGCTGCCATCACCTGTGTCACCACCGCTGCCCCCATGCAGTGGAGGGCTGAACGGGAAGTCCCCGGCGTCATTGTCTGCGCGGCGATGCCGTGATCTCCAGAAGGAGATCAGCGCGAGGACCACCACGGCGACCAGGACCCCAGCAACACCGACGAGGCCCACGGCCTGGATCACCGACGCCATCAGCCGAGTGCCTTGTCCGTCGAATGTGGCTCCACCTGGGCCGGTTCCACCTCAGGACCGCGAGACGCACGCGACCAGTGATGGGCGAGCAGAGATGCTCCCGTCAGCAGCCAAACTCCCAGGCCGTGCCAGCGGAGCAACAGCCCGATGCCCGCTGCGAGCCAGAGCGTCCCGCCCACGAGCGCGAACAGGCTCTGGCGGCGTGCACGCGTCATAACGCGAGATTAGATCCGCGGGGCAATTTTCTGTCGCGTACCCGAAGCGTGCAGGTTCAGGGCTCGCGGGGTTGACATCCACGGGAGCATCGGGATGGCAGCCGCCGTGTCACGAGGCAGGCGGCAGCGCGATCCAGTCCTGCCAGGACATGTCGCGGCCCAGATAGCGGGGCTGCTGGAAGGGCCAGTCAGCGGCGATCCACTGCGGCACCAGCGCGTCGAGCGCGTGTTCCACCTCGCCGCCGACGAGGTCGTCCACCACCCACCAGGAGACCTCTCCGTCGGAGCCGGCGCGCTCAGGCGGGTCGATGTAGACGCAGCCGAAAATGGCCGTCTCTTTGTCGTCCAGCAATGCGTAGTTGAACGACAGGTGCGCGGCTATCTCCTTCTCGTGCCGCAGCAAGTCGATGCGGTTTTCTTCATAGGTCATCGTCTCCGACGGCCAACCCCAGGCCGGCCCGAAGATCTCCCACAGGCGATCCCGGGAGCCCATCACGGCGGGGTAGTCGATCGCGGTGTCCGCCTCCCGGATCGGCCGCAGGTGAAGTGCGGTAGCGGGCACGGGCACGTAGACGGGGTGGACGAAGTCCGCAGGCAGCCAGGTCACAACGGCCGAGGCTACAACCAGCGGGTACGACTGCTCACCAGGTGACCAATCCGATCCCCACGCCGAGCGTCCGAGGCTGCGACGATGGTTGCCGTGAGTCAGACGGTGGAATGGGACCGCGTGGTCGAGGGCGCTCGTGTCAGCTTCATGCCCGGCGAGGGGACCGACCCTGCGACGGCGGACAACATCGATGCTCACGTCTACCTCGCCGACGGCACCCATCGCTACGCCACCTTCATGACGACGGTTGAGATCGGCCGGCTCCTGCGACGGTGGGCTAAGACCGGGGAGGCCGGCGGTGGTCACTACTTCTGGTGCTCCGACCTGGTCATCATTCCGAGACCCGGCGTCGAGACAATGGTGGCGGCCCTGGAGGAGATGATCCGGACCGGCGACATCGACGTGATGCTCAGCAAGGTGGAGGACAGCTCGATCTAGCTGGGTGACGTTCGGGTTGGACGTCGGCGGACTCGGCCGTCACCTCAGAGCCTCCGAAAGAGGTCCCAGACCAGGACGTCAATCTGCGGTGACGCCCCGGTACCTGCCTGACTCGTCAACGGCGTCGGCGAACTCGGAGAAGTCCATGTTCGCGATGGTGAGGTTCGTCGAGACATCCGCGTACCAGCGGGGTGGCACCCGGAAGGTGCGGCCGGGCTCGTCCGCCAGGTCGAGTGCGAGCAGCCCGCGTTCGACGTCGGCCATCGTGGTCGCGTCGGCAAGGAAGAGGTACGTGAGCTTGTCGTCGTCGCTCGCCGCGTTGTCCGCGTCGATCAGCTCTTGAAGGCTCACGCCCGCGTACGTCGGGTCGCTGGCGAAGGTGGTGGAGTCGGCGCCCTTCCCGGTGCGTAACGCCGCCTGCACCGATGCCCAGGCGGTGTCGTTGGTGAAGTCCGTACGGAGCACCAGCGACGTGAGGTCCTCAGGCTGGGGTAGAGCGATCACGATGCGAATCCTTCCCTGCCCCTCCGCTGACGTGGCCAGCCGGGTCAGCTTCGGCGGCCTGGCATTGGCGACCCCTGCTTCTGCCGCACATCGCCTAGCAGCTGCGCAGGACGCGCTCCACGTCGGCGCCTGCGTGGACGACCACCGCATCGGCGCGAAGTTCCTCGGGAAGATGCTGCCGCTGCCCTTCGTGCGCGAGCAGAGTGGGGCAGCCAGGTGGAAGCACGACGGCATCAGCGAGCCCGATGTACCTGACGAGCATGTCGAGAATGGCACCGGCGGAAAATCGGCTGACCACGAAACCGCTGAGCGTGCCGTCGGCGAGTGCGGCGTAGACGTCGGCCCTGCCGCCTCGCCCACCATCGGCGCCGCCTCGCCCTGCTCGAACCGCTGGACGACCATGTCGTAGCTCATCGGAGGACGCTAGCGCCTTCGGCCGCAGGTGACCGAGACGACGCCAGGTAGTCCCTTCACCGGACAGTGCGTTGTCGATGCCGGAGTTACCGTTAGCGGCATGATGGTGCGTACGCGCTGGATGATGCCCCACCCGCCGGAGGTGTTGTGGCCGGCGCTGTGCGACTCGCGCCTGGAGTTGCAGCCCCGGTGTCCGGTCTTCTATCTGGGCACGCCCCGGCCGACGACGTGTCGCCTGCCGGACGGCGCGGGTGAGGTGGGCGCCGCCCGGCAGTGTGTGTCGGAGCAGGGCGTGGTGCGGCAGCGGATCACGACGTGGGAACCGCCGGCCCGACTGGCGTTCCACATGGAGTCGACGGACCTCGGGTTCCACCGCTTCGTCGACCAGCTCGGGGATGTGTTCGAGTTGGCCCCGACAGAGCGCGGCACCCGGGTCACCCGGACCACGACGGTCACGGTACGCGGGTTCGGCCGTGTGGCTCTCTATCCGGCGCTGTGGGTCGGGTTGAAGTCGGTGCACCGCTTCGTGTTCCGCAACTGGCAGAAGATGCGGTTGTCGCCACCAGCGGCGGTGTGACGGCCGGCGCGAGCTGCTGTCAGGGCTGGGGCTGCGGCGTCCGGTGGCCGGCCCGGGTCACGGCCGCGTAGCTGACGGTCCCGAGGAGGGACCCGATCCCGGCGTACAGGATGCCGTCCCACGGTTGGGGCAGCCAGCCCTGCAACATCCAGGCGGCACCCACTGCCACCGGCACTGCGGTCAGCCAGGCTGCGGCGACAGCCCAGCCCGAGCGTCGGTCACCCTGGTCGTGGACGAAGCCCAACGCGCTGAGCATCGGCAAGAGGCTCTCGGAGTAGAACCATGACAGGGCCAGGACGGGGAGAGTTCCGATGGACAGACCAATGGCCCATCGCCGGAGGGCGGTGGCGAGGGGCACGATCGACCGGGAGGCGCCCAGTCGACTGGCGGGGTCGTCAGCTGCGCTCGTGGCTGGAGGCCGCTCGTTCATCGGACGATGGTCCCAGCGGTCGATGAACGGCGGAAGGCCCGCGACGGCTGGCAGCACGGCAGAATGACTGTGTCCATGGAACGGGTCGAGGACCCCGCCAGCCTGTTGACCTGGCTCGCAGACCGCCCTGACCACGAGGCGCTCACCGGTTACGACCCGGTCGGGTGGGAGTCGTCGACCTGGATCCTCCATGCGATGTACGAGAATCCTGGCCTTGCGGGTCTGGGTACGCAGGTCGACATCCTTCGCCGCGGGCTCGAGGCTGGAGACCTTGCGCCGCTGGTCGTCGGTGGCATCAACCTCGACGAGGACACGACCGAGACCGGCATACCGTTGGGTTACGTGTCCCGGCCCGGTGGCCCCTGGCAACGGGTGCTCTGGTCGACGTACCTGGCCCGAGGGTCGGGGCCGGAACGGGATCGGACCTTCCCGCCAAGCTACAGCTGGTTTCCCCATGGCAGTTGGCCCGCTGACATCCAGCCACCACCTGAGGGCTCTCTCGACGAGGAGAGCCTCGATGCCCTGCTCGACGCCCTGAGCCAGCACTCGGTCGACGGCCCCGGCACGGAGTGCGTCGCCTTCTACGCATCCGTGCCCACCGGGGACTTCGACCAGCTCCACGTGTGGCGCGGCCCGTTGTCGGCAGTGCCCGGCCTGATCGAGGGGCGTGGAGGACGCTACTGGTTCTCACCGACGAATCTGTGGCCGCTGGATCGGGCCTGGATGGTGTGGACGGACTGCGACTTGCAGGGCACCAAGGTCAGCGGATCTGTTTCGCTGATCGAGGCCATCGAGCGTCACCCCGTTCTGGAGACGACGGACTGGTCGGCCGGGCGCTGACGGGCGCTGTGGGACCGGACGCGCGGCAGTACCGGATTTGCCGGCGAGCCGCATCCATGGGCCAGTGGAGGGACGCGAACGGCTGTTGCGGAACACCGCCAAGGTGCGGCGACGCCGGATCGGTCTCGCCGTGTTCGGCGCGGGGGTCGTCTGGGCGGCGTCTGCGGCATTGGCTGATCCCGGCCACCATTTCCACAACAAGGCGCCGCTGTACGGGCTGTTGGGCGCAGTCACTGTCGTTCTCTCCCTCATTGCTCCGGCTCCGGGGACGGTCAGCCAGCAGACACGACGGGCGGCGGACGTACTCCTTGCTCTTCCTCGACGATTTCACTGTCGACGCCGAAGAAGTGATCGCGGTTCTGCGTCGGTATGGCAGAGGCAGGGTCGACGCCCTGGAGTACCTCCAGTGCCAGGCCACCCGGCGAGCCGTCGCGAGCTACCTGCGGGGCGACGCGCCGCAGGCGGATCCGCGTCTGGCCGACTACCTGGCCGAGCAGCGCCGCTTCGAGGAGGACGGGCCTGGTGCCTCCACCTCGTCGGACCTACCGGACAGCCGGTGAGCCCCGGCTCACCACTTTCCGCCCCACCAGAGCGCTATCGTGGCCAGGGCACCCACCAGGACCACACATCCGAGCCCCGAGCAGATCAGCGCGGCCATGCCAGCGAAGGCTCCGGTGTCCACGGCCGGACTGTACCTCCCGGATCGGGGCCTGATCGCTGCGGGTCGACGACGCGAGGGGCACGCCGATCGTCCCGGGTGGGATGACGGCGGCCGCGTGGCCCACGTGACGGACCGGCTGTTTCGGGTGTCGAGAACGGCCGGCCGGCTTCGTCCCACGGGAGAATGCGGCGACCGTGACCGCACCGCACCCGAGGAGATCCAGCATGGCGATCCAGCGGATGGACAACGTCCTCATCGTGGTCGAGGACCTCGACGCTGTCATTGCGTTCTTCGGCGAGCTCGGCATGGAGGTGGAGGGGCGAGGGCCGGTCGAGGGGCGGTGGGTGGAACGTGTCATCGGGATCGCCGACGTGCGGCAGGAGGTCGCGATGCTGCGGACCCCGGACGGTCACGGCAAGGTCGAGTTGGCGATGTTCCACACGCCGAAGGCGATCAGCGCCGAGCCGAGGGACGCGCCGGCGAACACACTGGGCATCCGTCGCATCATGTTCGCCGTCGACGACGTCGAGGACACGATCGCCCGACTGCGCGGTCACGGGGCCGAGCTCGTCGGGGAGGTGGAGCGGTACGAGGACATCTTCCTGCTCTGCTACGTCCGGGGTCCGGAGGGAATCGTCGTCGGGCTGGCCGAAGAGCTTCGCTGAGAGCCACCGCAGTCGTCGATGAACCACAACGTCGGCGTCGGCGTCGTGCAGCTCGCCGACGCCGACGCCGACGCCGACGTCAAGATCCGTGCGCCGGGTGTCGCGGGTCAGGCGAGAAGCGTGCCGCCGTCCACGGTCACGATCGTGCCGGTGGCGTAGGTCGACCGGAGGAGGTACGTGAACGCCTCGGCGACCTCCTCGGGTTCGCCCACCCGGCCGAGCGGCAGTGATGCGCTGAGCTGCGCGTACATCTGCTCTCGGGCTTCCTCCGGCAGTGAGTCCCACAGCGGTGAGCGGATGACGCCGGCGGAGACGGCGTTGACCCGGATCGGGGCGAGTTCGACGGCGAGCGAGCGGACCAGCGCGTCGATCGCCCCGGTGATGCTGGACGCCACCGACCAGCCCGCGTTCGGCCGGTGGTTGGCGGTGCCGGTGGTGAGGGTGATCGACCCGCCGGGTCGCAGGTGGGGCAGTGCCGCGTTGACCGCCGCCAACGAACCGAAGTAGCGCAGGTCGAAGGCGGTACGGGCGGCGGCGAGGTCGAGGGCGTCGACGGACATCAGCGCGAGCGGTTCGCCGGCGGTGAAGACGAGGTGGTCGAACGGGCCGAGCCCCTGGAACAGGCGGGACACGTCGGCGGGGTCGGTGAGGTCCGCGACGTACCCCTGGGTGCCGCCCGGCAGGCTGGCGAGGGCGCGGTCCACGCTGCGCTGGTTGCGGGAGGCGACCACGACCTGGGCGCCCTCGTGGGCGGCCCGGGTGGCGGTGGCGAGCCCGATTCCCGAGGTGCCGCCGAGGACGACGACGCGCTGGTCGGTGAGGGTCATGATCGGGTCCTTCCGGATGGTGTTTCGCTGACGGTTACCACCGTGCGCCGGTGCGGGCACTCGCGTCCAAGACCTCTTTCACCTGCTGTGATACCCGGCGGGTATCGTCAGGTGCGTACGAGGCGGGCGGAGGGCCGGTGGACGTCGATCTGCGCAAGCTCCGCTACTTCGTGGCGGTCGCGGAGGAGTTGCACTTCGGCCGCGCCGCCGCCCGGTTGCACATCGCCCAGCCGGTCCTGTCGCGCCAGATCCGGGCGCTCGAGCACGAACTACGCGCCGAGCTCTTCGTCCGGGATCGCCGCTCCACGGTGCTGACCGAGGCCGGCCGGCAACTGTTGGCCGACGCCGGTCCGCTGCTCGCCTCGGCCGACGCGCTGCGCCGGCGGGTGCAGCGCGCGGCGCACGGCCGGCAGACGTTCACCATCGCGTTCATGCCGGGCATCATCGTCACCGCCGAGGCCCGCGCCATCGCCCAGCTGCACCCCGATCTGGCCGTCGGTGTCCTCCGCACCTCCTGGGACGACCAGGCCGAGGTGGTCCGCGAGGGGCGCGCCGACGTCAGCTACGTACGGCTTCCGGTCGACCACCGTGGTCTGCGCCTACGCCCGCTGTTCACCGAACCCCGGGTCGTGGTCCTGCCCGACGAACACCGGCTGGCGGGTAAGGAGTCGGTCGACCTCGCCGAGCTGGTCGAGGAGCGCCTGCTTCAGGACCCGGACGCGGTGCCCGAGTGGCGGGACCTGCCGAACCGGCCGGTCGACTCCGATCCCCGCCCCCGGCCCGAGCTGAACTCCGTCGAGGAGAAGCTGGAACACGTCGCCGCGTACGCCGGTGTGGTGATCCTGCCGCTGTCGACCGCGACGTTCTACACCAGGCCGGGCGTCGTCCACGTGCCGGTCGACGACCTCGGGCCCAACCAGGTGTGTCTGGCCTGGGCCGAGGACAACCGGTCACCGCTGGTGCGGGAGTTCGTCGAGATCGCCGCGCGCTGACGCCGCACCGCGAGCCCGCGCACCGGCCCCGATGGGGGTTCTGGTTAGGCTCCGGGCGTGTTCCGTGCGGCAGGGCCTGACGACCTCACGCAGATCATCCACCTCTACCGGCAGCTGAACCCGGACGATCCGGTGCTGGACGACGGCTCCGACCGGGCGGCCTACCAGCGGATCCTCGACACCCCCGGGCTGAGTCTGTTCGTCCTCGACCTGGACGGCGTCGTCGTCGCCACGACCTACCTCAACGTGATCCCCAACCTGAGTCGGTCGGCGTCGCCGTACGCCGTCATCGAGAACGTGGTCGTCGAGGAATCCCTGCGGGGCACCGGTTTGGGTCGGCAGATCATGGTCGGCACGCTCCAGGCCGCGTGGGACGCGGGCTGCTACAAGGCGATGCTGATGACCGGCTCGCGCACTCCCGCCACCCACGCGTTCTACCGCGCCTGCGGGTTCGCACCCGACGTCAAGACGGCGTACCTCGCTCGCCCGCCGGCGTCGGACGGCTAGGGAAGGTCTCGCGGAGCGCGACGTCCAGCGACCGGCCGGTCGTCGGCTCGATGAACAGGTCGGTGAGCAGCAGGTCGGCGACGTAGGTGGGGTTGACCCCCGACTCCTTGCCCCCGAGGCCCTGCAACGCGCCGCCGAGGCGCAGGGCGGCTCGTGCCGCGCCGGCCGGTAGCCGGGCGACCCGGCGGCGTCGACCGACCGCCTCGGCGATGCGCGCGAGCATGTCGGGCCAGGTGAGGTTCTCGTCGGCGACCGGGATGTCCGCCCCGCTGGCCTGCTCAAGAGCGTCGGCCGCGACCTCGGCCACGCTGCGCGCCGAGGCCGCGGCGCTTCCGCCGGTCGGTGCGACAAGAGGTGTACGCGAGCGCGCCCACCGGTCCAGCGGACCGGCCCAGTTCGGCAGCCGGTCGCCGGCCCGACCGAAGACGAAGGGCAGTTCGAGGACGGCGACCGGCAGATCCGGACCGGCCGCCGCCCGTCCCTCCCGGGCCTGCTCGACACGGCACCGGATGTACGTGTGCCGCTCGGGCAGCCGCCACTGCGGATGCAACCTGTCGAAGTAGGTGTAGTACGAACCCATCACCACCCCACGGGTGAGGCCCTGCTCGCGGGCGGCGGTGAACAGGCGTACCACCGGGTCGACGTTGTCCCGGCGGAACTGCGGGTAGATCGGCTTGGGCAGCGGCCGCTGCTCGTCGGTCCGGGTGGCGTACACGACGCCGTCGTGACCGGCGAGCAACGACCTCAGCTCCTCCGGGGAGGCGGACCCGACGTCCAGCAGGTGGTCGACCCCCGGATGGGAGGTACGCGCCACAGCTGTCGTGGCGTGACCGCGCTCACGCAGCACCTCCACCACGTGAGCGCCGATCAGACCGCTCCCACCCACCACGAGAATCCGCACGCCACATCGTCCACTCTGGAGACCGGTGCTTGTCAACCCACGACCACCACCGCCGGCGGAGCGTCGGTCACTGCTTGTTCTTCGCCACGTTGTAGATGTCCAGGACGTCGTCGTCGAAGTAGGGGCCGTACATGTTGCCGGAGAACTTGTACGACATCACCGAGTTGACGAACCCGAAGCGCAGGTCGTTGTCCCACGCGCGCAGGAACGGGCCGCCGCTGGCGCCCCGGGTGAGCGGGCAGTCCTTCAGCTTGATCCGCTGCGCCCCGGCGGCCTTGGTGGTGCCCTGGTCGTAGTACTGCGACTCGCCGTCGTACGGCGGCTCGCCCGGGTAACCCAGCAGCAGCACCGAGAGCTTCTTGGACTGGTTGACGCTGAGCCCCTGCCCGCCGGTGACGTGCACGAGCCGCTTGCCGCCGCGCGGGTGCATGGTGACGAAGGCGAAGTCCCACCAGAGGAAACCGTTGTCGACCCACCCCTCGACCGAGGTGAACTCCTTGGGGAACCAGAGGCCGTGCACCGCGACGCCGTCGGTGAACTCCGGCGCGTACGCCCAGTTGTCGAACCACACGGACCCGCCGTCGCCGGGGTGCACGCAGTGGCCGGCGGTGGAGACCAGATTCGCCTGCGGGTTGTTGACTGTTGCGCCGGAGCAGAAGAAGTCCTCGTTGTTGTGCCGGAAGAAGACCCGACCGACCCCGGGTGAGGCGTTCACCGCCTGGGTCGCGTGGCTGCTGCCGCTGGCGGCGACGCCCAGACCGGCGGCAGCCGGCGACCGTGGGGCCGCGGGCTCCGCGACGTCGCGCGGCGCACCGACGCGGCCGGGGCGGTCGGCAGCCTCCCCGTCGGGGGCGTCGACCCCGTCCGGTAGGGGAGCGGGCCGTGCCGCTCGCATTCGTTCGGGCGTCCAGTAGGCGTCGCCCACGGCCGCCGCGATGTCCGCGTCGGTCGACGGCCGTCCGTTGATGGTGGCGCGCCCTTCGGCGACCGTCGCGGATCCGTTCGGCGCGGCGGTGCCGGCCTGGGCGGGGGCCTGCGCGACGGTGACGCTGGCCAGCAGCATGATGCCCACCGAGGCGAATCCGAGGTTCCTGCGCACGTGACCTCCCGGGGATGGCGGCCGGAGACGGTCGCTCCGACGTCGCGCCGTCCACGCTAGGTGTCCGTGGTCGATCCACAGTGGTCGTGTCGTATGCGTTCAGTGACGGGTGGCTGACTGCGAAACGCGCCGGCACAAAAGCGCCGCGAGGTGCGACCGCAGCGAGGTGCGACGACAATGGGCGCTCGGAGGTGATCGATGATGAGCGATCAGGAGAGCGTTCCCCGATTGGGTTCGGTGGTGCTGGACGGCACCGACGCGCGGGTGTTGGCTGAGTTCTACCGACACCTGCTCGGCTACGTCTATCGGTCCGGCGACGAGCCGCCGGCGGCCGGACAGGACGACGAGCGTGGTCGTGACTGGCTGGTTGTGCGGTCCCCCGACGGCAGCGTCCAGCTCGCGTTTCAGCAGGTGGACGACCTGCCGGAGTCGACGTGGCCGAAGAACGACGTACCTCAGCAACTGCACCTGGACCTCACCGTGACGTCCGTCGAGGAACTGCTGGTGCAGCACGAGCGCGTCCTGCGCCTCGGTGGCCGGCTGCGCTACGACCGCATCGAGGATCCCGACGAGCCGCTGCGCGTGTACGCCGACCCGGCCGGTCACCCGTTCTGTGTTCTCGTGGGGTAGTGGCGGCGAGGACACCGTCCGCGCCCGACGTATGGCATAGGTTCGACATGCTGAACACCATCGTCGGGAAACGGGGACGAGGATGCCGGAACCGCGCGCCTTCTGGCTGGACGAGCAGTTCGACCGCGAACACGGCAGCGACGGTCGCGGCCGGTACGAGGCGGAGGTGCTTCGTCGGATCGGCGAGTTCGACGAGACCTGGGGTGACTTCGCGCCCGTGGCATTCGCGGCGACGGCCTGGCGGGTGGCCACCGAACTGTCGCCGGGCTTCGTCCGCTGGCACCGGCGGATCATCTCGGCGACCTGCGCCCGCAGCCCCTGGGACGGCAGCATGGTCTGCGCGGTCACGGTGGCCTCCCGCTGGCCCGCTGAGCTGACCTGGACCAAGCAGTGGCAACGCGACCGTGGCTGGCGGGACTGGCCGCAGCTGTTCGGCCAGTTCACCACCCCCACCGAGCAGGACCAGACGCGCAGTCCGCATCTGCGCGCGCTGCTCCAGGTGGAGGCGCCGCTGCCGCTCGACGGTCTGCCGCCGACACCCACCGGGCCGGACGACGACGTCACCACCGCGGCGCGTCGGGCGGTCGTGGTGCTGACCCGGGAGCTCAACGAGCTTCTGGCACCGATGATCGGGCAACTCGACACCGAAGTGCCCGCCGACTCCTGACGTCCCGGGCCCCGGCCGACATCGCGGGCACCCACCGGAGGGCCGAACGCCGGTAGGGTCGTCGCCGTGGATCCGCACGACATCGCCGCTCGGCTCGCAGTGCCCGTCGAGGAGGTCGCACGCGTCGCGCAGCTCGCCGGCGACCGACCGTCGGTTCCGCTGCCCGCCAGGGCCGACGCTCCGGAGCTGCTCGCTCGGCTCGCGGTCCGGCCCGACGACGCCGCCGAGATCATGCAGGGCTGGCCGGACCCGTCCTCGCCGCTCTGGACGCCCGAGCTGCGCTGGTTGCTCGACCGGTCGATCGCCCTGGTCCACGCCGACCTCGCAGGCCACGGTTGGCTGTCGCCCGGTCCGGAGTTGCCCCGCGAGCGGGGTCCCGCCTGGCGGCACCTCTACGTGTACGCGTACCTCGCCCTGGTGGACGTCGCGCGGGGCTACCATCGCGACCACGGCGTCCCTGACGACGTGTCGTGGCGCAGCCTCGCGGACCTCGGCCGCAACCTCGCGATCGACCGGCGGATGCGCGGTGAGGGCTGGCCGGTCATGCAGAGCTGGCTGACGCTGCACGTGCGCGGCAGCATCTACGAGCTGGGCCGGCTGCAACACCACCCCGGCGACACGGCCATCGGCCTGCACGTTCCCGACGCGGGGCCGTTGACCCCGGAAGCGGTCGCGGCGTCGCTGGACGAGGCGCGGGTGTTCTTCGCCCGCCATTTTCCCGACGAGACCTACACCGCGTTCTCCTGCGGCTCGTGGCTGCTCGACCCGCAGTTGCGGGAATACCTGCCCGAGGGGTCCAACATCGTCCGGTTCCAGCAGATGTTCGAGCTGGTCCCCTACGAGGAGAAGGACGGCCCGGACGCCGACGTCGAGGTGCTGCGTTTCGTGTTCCGCACGCTGAGCACCCCGCTGGACCAGTTGCCCCGCCGCACCGCGCTCCAGCGTGCGATCGTCGACCACCTCAGGGCTGGTCGACACTGGCACTGGCGGCACGGCCGCTTCCCGGTCTAGCCGACAGCGCCGACAGTCGATGGATCGGTGGGCCCGGCCCGTCACCGACCGGGCCGGGCCCACCGCCGGTCAGCCGGTGGTCAGGATGAACTTCTCCCAGGCCCCGACCGACGTACGGTTGGCGATCAGGGATCCGGCCCCGGCGTTCTCGGCGCACACGATCTGGTTGTTGACAGTGGCCCGCAGGCTCACCGTCCCATCCGAGTTCGTGATGAGCTGGAACCTCTCCCACGATCCGATCGACGCGGCGTTGGCGACCAACGCTCCGGCGCCCGAGTTCGTGGCCGAGACGTAGAGCCCGTTGGCGCGTGACCGCAGCGCGATGGTGCCGCTGCCGCCGTCCACCCGGTCGAACTGCTCGGTGCTGCCGACGCTGGCCTTGTTGGCGATCAACGCGGTGCTGCCGACCGCCGACACGTACTGGTTGTTGACCTGCGCCCGCAGGGTCGTCACCGGGGTGCTGCTACCGGTGCCGGTCGTGAAGGTGAACGCGTCGACGTCGAACAGGTAGCCGGAGCCACCCTTGAACACCAGGTACAGCGTGGTCGACGCGCTCGGCGGGTTGCTGATCGTGGCGGACGCCTCGACGAACGTCTCCCAGTCGCCGGTCACCGGCACCGTGACGGTGCCCAGCAGGGAGCCGGTCGCTGACCCGGCCCGGACCTCGATGGTGCCGCCCGCGCCGGCCGACGACGCCCGCACGGTGATGCGGTTGGCGTTGGCCAGGTTGTACGGCTGGTACGAGATCCAGTCGTTGTTCTCGATGAACCCGGCGGTGCGGCCACCCTCGGCGTTGGTGTGGTCGGTGGCCTGGACGCCGGACTGGGCGCCGAAGTGCTCACCCTGGCGGTGCTTCGGTTGCAGCGTCTTGATGCTGTGCGTGGTCAACCCGCCGTTGTCGGTGTACGCGGCGTCGAAGACCCCGTAGATGTTCGCCGCCGAGTCGTGCTCGCCGTCGGTCGGCACGGTGATCGAGCCGCTGCACCCGTTCTTCGAGGTGATCTGGTGGGCGTGACTGTCGTGACCCAGCGCGTAGGTCAGGCTCACCCGGGAACAGTCGATCGTGCCGTCCTGCGGGTCGCTCACACTGATCTGGTACGACACCGTGTCACCGAAGCTGAACAGCTGCCCGTCGGCGGGCGAGGTGAGCGTCACCGTCGGGGCCGTGTTGCCGACGGTGATGACCAGGCTCGCCGTGCCGGACAGGCCGTTCGGGTCGGTGACCCGCAACGTGGGGGAATAGGTGCCGTTGGTGGTGTACGTCTTGGTGGGGTTCGCCGCCGTCGACGTGGTGCCGTCACCGAACGTCCACAGGTAGCTCAGCGCCCCACCCTCGGGGTCGGAGCTGCCGGCCGACGAGAAGTTGACGGTCAGCGGGTTGGCCCCCGACGTGGGGTTGGCCGAGGCGACAGCGATGGGGTTGCGGTTGCCACCACCGATGTACTCGATGCGGAACAGCGCCTGGTTGTTCGACCCGGTGCCGTAGTCCAGCACGTAGAGCGCCCCGTCCGGGCCGAAGGCCATGTCCATGACCTGCGTACCGGACCACGGGAAGTTGGAGATCTCCCCGCGGGAGCCGTCGGAGTTGACAGCGATGGCCTTGATCCAGCGGCGGCCGTACTCACCGGCGAAGAACTGACCGTTGAGCGACTGCGGGAACTTGATGCTGGAGTTCAGCGACGCGTCGTACCGGTAGACCGGGCCGCCCATCGGCGACTCCGAGCCGCTGCCGAACTCCGACGGCGAACCGGAGTCACCCGCGTACTTGATCCAGGCCGGCCTCGCTGCGGGCAGCGTGCCGAGCCCGGTGTTGCGGAACGAGTTGTTGGTCGGCCCGCCCGTGCAGTTGTACTTCGACTGCGACGGCCCGGACGGGAAGGTGTATTCATTGTATGTTTCGGTGCTGGTGTTGGTGCCGGTGCAGTACGGCCAGCCGTAGTTGCCCGGCGAGGCGATGCGGTTGAACTCGACCTGCCCGGAAGGACCGCGGCTGGAGTTCGTGGACCCGGCGTCCGGGCCGTAGTCACCGAGGTAGACGACACCGGTGGCCTTGTCGACGCTCATCCGGAACGGGTTGCGCAGACCCATCGCGTAGATCTCCGGACGGGTGTTGGCCGTGCCGGGAGCGAACAGGTTGCCCGACGGGATGGTGTACGTGCCGTCGGTCTGCGGCTTGATCCGCAGCAGCTTGCCCCGGAGGTCGTTGGTGTTGCCCGCCGTGCGCTGCGCGTCGAACTGCGGGTTGCGGTTGGTCCGCTCGTCCAGCGGCGCGTAGCCGGACGACTCGAACGGGTTGGTGTCGTCTCCGGTGGTCAGGTACAGGTTGCCGGCGGCGTCGAAGTCCAGGTCACCGCCGACGTGGCAGCACTGTCCACGGTCATTGGCGACCTGGAGCACGATCTTCTCGCTGCCCAGGTTGAGCGTGTCGTCGGAGTTGAGGGTGAACCGCGACAGCCGCAGGTGCCCCTTCCACCGGTCCCAGTCCGACTGCGAGCCGGTGGTCGGCGCGTCCCCGGACGGGGTGCTCAGACTCGGCGAGTAATACAGGTAGATCCACCGGTTGCTGGCGAAGTTGGGGTCGACGGCGACGCCCTGCAACCCCTCCTCGTCGTGCGTGTAGACCGACAGGGTGCCGGAGGTCTTGGTGTTGCCGGCCACGTCGGTGACCCGCAGGACGCCGTTGCGCGCGGTGTGCAGGACCGAGCGGTTGGGCAGGACGGCCAGGGACATGGCCTCACCCAGCTCGGCCGAGCCGGTGGCGAGTTTGACCTGTTGGTAGTCGGAGGCGGGAATCACCGCAGCCTGCGCGGTGGACGGGGCGGCAACGGCCAGGGCCACGCTCGTGGCGGCGGTGAGCGCCGCCATGACGGCCCGGGACCAGCGCCGGGATTTCGAGAACATGATCGTCCTTCCTCGACGATCGGGGGCCGGGCGTGCGGGGGCGCACCACGGCCGAAGGGGTGGTGATCAGTGAGCCGCGACGCGGTCAGTTCGTGACGAGGTCGAACTTCTCCCACTGGCCGATGGAGGTCCGGTTGGCGATCAGCGGGGACGAGCCACCGTTGTCGGCGGCGACGTACCGGCTGTTCACCGTGGCCCGCAGGCTCACCGTGCCGTCGGAGTTGCGCACGAGCTGGAACGTCTCCCAGGCGCCGGCGGAGGCGCGGTTGGCGATCAGCGCGGCGGCACCGGCGTTCTCGGCCGCGACGTACTGCCCGTTGCTCTTGGCGCGCAGCGCTACGTTGCCGTTGGCGAGGTTGACCACGTCGAACCGCTCACTGGTGCCGGCGGAGGCCTTGTTGGCGATCAGCGCGGTGGTGGAGTTGGGCGCGCTGACGAACTGGTTGTTGGCCCGGGCCTTCAGGGTGGAGCCGCTGGTGGTGGGCGGCGGGGTGGTGGGCGGCGGGGTGGTCGTCCGCGGCGAGCAGTCGGCGGTCACCGAACCCGCGGCGACCTGGAGGCCGCCGAGCAGCATCCGGGTGAAGTTCGGGTCGGTGTACGACGCCTCGGTGTGGCCCAGACCCGTGTACCAGGCCCGACCGCCGCCGTACGCCTTGCACCAGGTGATCGGGTGGTCGCCGCTCATGTTGCCGCCGCTGTAGGACGACTCGTCGAGGTTGGCCAGGACCCGCGCGGTGGACCGGGGGTTGGTGCGGTAGTTGTACCACTCGTCCGAGCGGACCCACGTCGCCGGGAGGTGCGCCGTCGACGGGTTGGTGTTGTCCTCGATCCGCACTGTCGCGTTCTGGATCGCCGGGTGCGAGTCGAAGTACGCGCCGACCAGTTGGCCGTACCACGGCCAGTTGTACTCGGTGTCGGCGGCGGCGTGCACGCCGACGTATCCGCCGCCGGCGGCGATGTACGACTCGAAGGCCGTCTGCTGGCTGGCGTTGAGGACGTCACCGGTCGTGGACAGGAAGACCACCGCCTGGTACTGGGCCAGGTTCGAGGTGGTGAACTGGTTGGAGTCTTCGGTGGCGGTCACGGTGAAGCCGTTCGCCGAACCGAGCTGCTGGATCGCGGCGATGCCGTTCGGGATGGACGAGTGGCGGAAGCCCGCGGTCTTGCTGAACACCAGGACCTTGGTCAGTGGTGCCGCCGAGGCCGGCGTCGTGAGGATTGCCAAGCTGGCCAGCATCACGGCCATGCCGGTGACGAGTGCCAACAGGCGGGAACGGGAACGCATGGGGGTGCTCCTCTGCTGAGCGTCGACCCTGGCGCGCGCGTCACGTGGGCGTGCGAGCTCGCCGAGGCCGCGATGGCGGTGGTACGGAGCCGGGCCGCCGATGCTCGGCTGAGATGCTGCGGGTGGTGCCGTGCCGGTGGAATCGTCCCGCAGGGGGTGTGCGCGACGCTGCGCCGTGCGGGTTGCCGTGCCGGTGCTCCCCGCCCGCCGAGGGGGGAGCATCGCGTCGCTACCGACAGTGCCAGGAGACGGCTGGCGCACCGGCGTCGACCGATCGCGATCGCACCGCCGCGGAGTCCGCCCGACCACAGTGGACGGACGAAGCCCATCGACTTCTATCGCTGACGCAGTAAACCTCCGATGTCTCCGCCCCGTCAAGCCCACCCCGGTCGGCGTCGACCGCTGGAGGCGGGTATTCCCGCCGCCGTCCCCGTCACGGCAGGTCCGACAGACTGACGCGCAACCACGTGGTGTCGACGAAGGCGTGCAACTCGGCGCCGCGCCCGATCACGACGCTCCGACGCGGCAACGGCCGGCCGCCGGGCAGCACGAGTCGGTACCGTCGGAAGTGGCCGTGATCGAGATCGCCCACCAGGATCCGATCGTGGTGTTCGCCGTAGCCACCGATCAGGGCGCACCGCGTGTCGTCGACGATGAGGGCGCGGGCGGCGGTGCGGCCACCCGGCCATGACCGCACAGTGTCTTCGGCGATGCGTACGACCGGGAAGTCGCTGTAGTAGGTGGCCCAGGCCGTCTCGCCGGTGACGTTGAGGGCGTAGCAGTCGTGGATCGGGTCGACCCCGTCGTCCGGAAAATGCCATTCGGGTGCGAGCCGACTGGTGAACCTGACAATGCCGGGGGCGCCGAGCGGTGGGCACCCGTCGCTGCCCCCGAAGACACCCTCGTCGAAGTACCCCACCCAGATCCTGCCGGAGCGGGTGGTCTGCACGTATTCGATTCCGTCGCCGAGAGCGCCCCGGCGGACCGTGGTCCCGTCGGCGTCGACGATGACGGCGTTGTTCTCCGCACCCTCGGCCAGCCGCCGGGAGCGGGCGCCGACGAGGAGCATCCGCCCACCGGGCAGGGGTTGGACGTGACAGTGCGCCAGCGCCAGGTCGGGGACGCTGATCACGCTCCGGACCTGCGGAGAGTAGGTGGCGACCTGGACCGCGACACCCGCCCGGGTGGTCGAGTCAGGACGCGACACGCCGTTCGCCGACAGGGTGGAGCCGAGGAGCGTCTCTCGGTCGGCCGTGCTCGACCAGAGCGCGATGGCCTCGCCGTGTGGACCGACGGAGACGCTGACCGGCACCTGGCCCGCTTGCACCGGAACGAGCGTCGCGTGCTGTCGCAGCCGAACCTGACCGGTAGACCTACTGCTCACCGTCGAGATCATGACAGGTCGGACGACGCGCTGCGGACCTGCGGTGAGCGCCCGTGCGGTTGTCAGCGGCCGGACGACGCAGGACTGTCCGTCCCTCTGGTGGCCATGATGATGAGGTCGGCGATCGTCTCCGGGTGGGTGACCATGGCGAGGTGGGAGGACTCGACCTCGATCGTGGTCGCGTTCATCCGCTCCGCCAGGAACCGTTCCAGCTCGGGTGCCGTGGTGCGGTCCTGGGTGGAAACCGAGTAGTAGCAGGGCTTGTCCCGCCAGGCGGCGACAGTCGTGCGGCCCTTGAAGAGGCCGTCGGCGATCGGCCCCTGCACCGCGTAGAGCGAACGGGCGCGGACCTCGTCGACTCCGCCGGCGAAGTCGTCGAGGAACGCCGCCTCGCTGAGCTGTCCGTACCCGCCGTGGTGGACGAGACCGGCGTTCGCCGGGGGCGTCGGATACTGGGCCGCGAGGGCCGCGTAGTCCTCGCCGGCGTCCGGGGCCCGGGCGGCGACGTACACCAGGGCGGTGACGTTCGGATGGTTGCCGGCCTCGCTGATGACCGTGCCGGCCCAGGAGTGGCCCACCAGCACGGTCGGCCCGTCCTGGCGGTCGAGGGCGCGGTTGGTGGCGGCGACGTCGTCGGCCAGGGTGGTCAGCGGGTTCTGCACCGCGGTGACGGTCAGGCCGGCCCGCTGGAGGATGGGGATCACGTCGGACCAGGACGAGCCGTCGGCGTACGCGCCGTGCACCAGGACGACGTTGCTGGCAGGCTCGGGGCTCATTCGGACCTCCGCAGGAGACGACGCGGTGCGACCGCTGACAACTCTCGCCTGACACTCTTCCGCAGGCCGGCCGGGTCGGGGGCCGAAAGCGGAGGTTCAGCCGGTCACCGTGCCGGCTCTGGTGCGACGGCCCGCCAGTCCAGATGGTGCCGGTAGAGGTGTCGCACGACGATCCAGCTGGCCGAGAACGGGATGGCCCCCATCGCCACGACTCCCAGGACGTCGGAGCCGACCACGTCGAAGACCGCCCCCACGTCGCCGAACAGTTGCGCGACAGTCTGGAAGGCGACGTGGAAGCCGATTCCCGCCCAGATGTCGCCGGTCGCGGTCCGGAAGGCGCCCAGCAGGAGCGCGAAGACGAAGAAGAGCGCGAGCCGGTCGACGGACCGGGCGGCCCCGACGAGGAACCCGAACACTGTGAACAGCACGGCCTGCCCAACGGCGGCCTGCCAGGCCGGCAACCGGGTGGCGAGGTTTCGCTGCAGGTACCCCCGGAAGATCAGCTCCTCCGGCAGCGCCTCCTTGAGGAACACGAGCACCACCAGCAGAACCGCCACGCGACACACGTCTCCGACCGACGTCCGCACGCTGATCTCGACCCAACCGAGGCCGAGGCAGAGCACGAACCCCACCCCGGCGGGGACCAGCCAGCAGGCCATCCCGAGCAGCAGACGCCGCCAGCCCTCGCGCAGCGACGGCAGTCCGAGGCCGGCCCACGGGCGTCGGTCCAGGAGGCGACGGACGACAACCACCAGGGGTACGACGAGCACCGTCGTGAGGACGGCTCCGACGGCGTGGGCGGTGCGATCGTAGTCGCGGTCGAGCACGGCCTTCAGCGACAGCCACACCGGCCCGGCGCCGGCGGATACGACGAGGATCCGCCAGGGCAGGGCGAGACGAGGTCCGGCGTTCACCACGCGCAGCGTAGCCAGCGGCGTCCACGGTGGGCCGTCAGCGGGCGAGGACGAGGTAGGCGAGGCCGAGCACCCCCCGGTAACCACCGACGTACTGGCGCAACCGGTCGTCGAGTTCCACGCGGACGTCGGCCGCCCGGGGATCCTCCGGGTACCTCAGCAGCCACTCCTGCCGCCCGGCCAGCCAGGTGGACTCGAAGTCGTCCCACTCACGCTGGTCGGCGGTGCTCAGGTGCAGCACCCGCCAGCCGCGTTCCCGGGCGACCTCGACGAGGCCGGGCAGGTCCGGGACCTCGGGTCCGAAGATCTCCTCGGTGTCCGGTGTCGGGGGCCGTTCCCAGAAGGCGTCGCCGAACAGCAGCCGGCCCCCCGGTCGGACCACTGTGGCGAGCGCGTCCAGCGCGGCGCCGGTGCCACCGAAGGCATGCGCCGACCCGACGCACAGGACCCGGTCGGCGGGCTCCTGCCAGGCGGCCGCCTCGCCCATCACGAAGGCGACGTGCCGGTCGAGGGACCGTCCGGCCGCCGACCTCCGCCCCCGGGCGAGCGCGGCATCATCGGTGTCGACGCCGACGCCCCGGGTGGCGAGCGCGCCTGACACGCCACCGGCGGCGACCGCCCGCAGCAGCAGCTCACCCCAGCCGCAGCCCAGGTCGAGCACCCGAGCGCCGGGGCGTACGTCGAGTCGCCGTAGCAGCAGCGCGGCGTGCTCCTCGGACAGGGGAGTGTTCCAGCGCATCCGCGCGTAGCGGCTGTCGGCGAGGTGGTCGGTTGCCTGCATGCGTCGAGGGTGCCAAGTCATGATCCGGGGCGCACGTCAGTTCCGGTGACCGGTCGTAGGGCAGGATCGGTCAGGTGGGCGCGCAGCAGTCGGAGCCGTTTCGGCGGCCGACACCGCAGGAGGTGGCGGCGGCCGCCGGTCGGGGCCTGCCGGACGTGATCGGGCCTGGCCTGCGGGTGCTGTTCTGCGGCTTCAACCCGGGCCTCTACTCCGCCGCCGTGGGCCTGCCCTTCGCGCGCAGGGGCAGCAGGTTCTGGCCGGCCCTGCACGGTGCCGGCTTCACCGACCGGCAACTGCACCCGTGGGAGCACGACGAGCTGCTGCGCCACGGACTGGGCATCACCAGCCTGAGCAACCGGGCCACCGCCCGCGCCGACGAGCTGACGTCGGCGGAGCTGGTGGCCGGGGTCACCGGGTTGGCGGTGAAGGCCGAGCGGTACCGGCCGGAGTGGGTGGCCGTCCTCGGAGTGACCGCGTACCGGATCGCCTTCGCCCAGCCCCGGGCCGGCCTGGGGCCGCAGTCGCAGCGGCTGGGGCCGGCCCGGGTGTGGGTGCTGCCGAACCCGAGTGGCCTGAACGCGCACTTCCCGTTGCCGGCCTTGACGGCCGAGTTCGCCAGGCTGCGCCAGGAGTTCTAGGCACGTTCGGCGGCGACGAGGTCCTGGTAGTACGGCTGCATCGCCGGGTGGTAGTCGTCGAAGTCGGGGCGGGAGGAGCCGTCGCGGGAGGCGACGAGCATGTCCAGGTAGTACTCCCAGCCGGCGCCCGTCTCGGCGATGCCCTCCACGCTCGTGAGGTGCTGCACGAACCGCAGCTCGGTGCTGCCGTCGGCCTCGGTCAGCGTCAGCTCCACCAGCCAGGTGCCGTAGCTGTCGATCATCGAAACGGCGAGATGGCGCTGGGCTTCGCAGGCGTCGATCCGGACGTCGCACCAGGGCTGCTGCTCCTCGTACGCCATCTGGACCCGGATGGTGCGCCCGGGGGCCGCGTCGCCCTCCCAGGGGCCGAACCAGCGAGCCGTGCGCTCCGGCTCGGTCAGGCTGGCCCAGACGTCCGCCGCCGGTGCGCGGAACGTGCGGGTCAGGACGAGGTCGTGACCGGTGGCGGTGCGGAACAGGCGTCCGGCGGGTGTGCGGGTCATGCCGTTTGCTCCCTTCGGTGTCCCGCCGGGCCGCGGCTGCGGCGCTCTCGGCGGGTGCGGTAGACCTCGGTCTCCAACGCGTCGAGGTGCCGTTCCCACCGGTCGGTGCCGGCCAGGCCGGCGAGCCAGCCGACCAGCGGCGCGAGCGGGCCCGGGTCCAGGCGGTAGATGCGTTGGCGACCGATCAGCTCGTCGCGGACCAGCCCGCTCTCGCGCAGCACCCGCAGGTGGCGGCTGATGGCGGGTCGACTGATCGTGAACCGCTGGGCGATGTCGCCGGCTGACAGGGGCTCGTCGCGCAGCATGGTCAGGATGTGCCGCCGCACCGGGTCCGCGATCGCGACGGTCACCTCGTTCACCGGTAAAGCGTAACCCATGAGTTACGGGTTCGGGATGTCGCTGCGTCGATGGTGGTCACATGATCACTTGACCTGGCACTCTTTACGGCATGGCCGCCTTCCTTCGCTCCCGCATGACCGACTGGACCTTTGCCGTACCCGTGCTCGCCGTCCTCGTGTTGATCGTCACCTGGGGGCGGAGCCCGCCCGGGCCGGTCATCGTGGTGGTCGCGCTGCTGCTCGGTGGCGCCGTCCTCGCGGCCGTGCACCACGCGGAGGTGGTCGCCCACCGGGTGGGGGAGCCGTACGGGTCACTGGTGCTCGCCGTCGCGGTCACCGTGATCGAGGTCGCCCTCATCGTCACGCTGATGATCAGCGGGCCGGAGAAGACCCAGTCGCTCGCCCGGGACACCGTCTTCGCCGCCGTCATGATCACCTGTAACGGGATACTCGGCCTGTCCCTGCTGCTCGGTGCCCTGCGTCGCCGGGTCGCGGTGTTCAACCCCGAGGGCACCGGTGGGGCCCTCGCGACCGTGATCACCCTGGCCGCCCTGAGCCTCGTCCTCCCGACCTTCACCACGGCCCGCCCGGGCCCGGAGTTCAGCCCCGCCCAGCTCACCTTCGCCGCCGTCGCGTCGCTGGCGCTGTACGGGTTGTTCGTGCTGGTGCAGACCGGCCGGCACCGCGACTACTTCCTCCCGGTCGACAGCCGGGGCCAGGTCATCGAGACGGAGGAGCACGCCAAGCCGCCCACCAACCGCGCGGCGCTGGCCAGCCTCGTCCTGCTGCTGGTGGCACTGATCGCCGTGGTCGGCGACGCCAAGACCGTCTCACCGACCATCGAGGCCGGCGTCGCGGCGGCGAACCTGCCACACGCGTTCGTCGGTGTGATCATCGCCCTGCTGGTGCTGCTGCCGGAAACCCTGGCCGCCGCCCGCGCCGCCCGCCGCGACCGGGTGCAGATAAGCCTGAACCTGGCCCTCGGCTCGGCGATGGCCAGCATCGGCCTGACCATTCCCGTCATCGCGATCGCCTCGATCTGGCTGGAAGGCCCGCTGCTACTCGGCCTCGGCGGCACCCAGCTCGTCCTGCTCGCGCTGACCGCGGTGACCGGCGTGCTGACCGTCGTGCCCGGCCGGGCCAACGTGCTGCAAGGCGGTGTGCACCTGGTGCTGTTGGCCGCCTTCGTCTTCCTGGCCGCCAGCCCGTGACCCGCACCGCCCGCCGGGTCAGCCGGCGGGCGGCGGGTCGCCGAGACGCTCCGCGCGGGCGTACAGGTAGCGCTGCTGCGCCAGGTTCGTCGACCGGGCCGCCGCCGTCCGGTACGCCTCCCGTGCCGCGACCCGCTCACCGACCATCTCCAACAGGTGGGCGCGAGCGGCCGGGAGTCGGGGGTCGCCGGCCAACCGCGCGTCGCCGGCCAGCTCGGCCAGCCGCGTCAACCCGTCCGACGGGCCGCGACTCATCGCCACCGCCACTGCGTGGTTGAGCGCCACCACCGGGTTGTCCGACATGCCCAGCAGCACCTCGTACAGGGCGGTGATCTGCGCCCAGTCGGTGTCCTGCGCACCGGCTGCCTCGTCGTGCACAGCGGCGATGGCGGCCTGCACCTGGTACGCCCCGACCGCCCCGCGCGGCAGCGCCCTGGTGATCAGCTCGGTCCCCTCGGCGATCTGGTCGGCCCGCCACCGGGAACGGTCCTGCTCGGCCATCGGCACCAACTCGCCGTGCGGGCCGATGCGCGCCGGAGCGCGGGCATCGGTGAGCAGCATCAACGCCAGCAGGCCGGTGACCTCGGGATCCTCCGGCAGCAGCCGGTGCACCAGGCGGGTCAGCCGGATCGCCTCGGCGGTCAGGTCGGCGCGCAGCAGCCCCGGGCCGGTGGTGCGCGCGTACCCCTCGGTGAAGACCAGGTAGAGCACGTGCAGCACCGCGGCGAGCCGGTCGGCCCGCTCCTCGTCGGTGGGCGGCGCGAACCGCAGCCCGCTCTCGCGGATCCGTTGTTTGCCCCGGCTGATCCGCCGGGTCATCGTCGCCTCCGGCACCAGGAACGCGCGGGCCACCTCGGCGGTGGTCAACCCGCCCACCGCGCGCAACGTGAGCGCGATCTGCGACGCCGGCGACAGTGCCGGATGGCAACACAGGAAGAGCAGGATGAGCGTGTCGTCCTCGTCCGCCGGCGGTCGATCGGCCGCCGGAGCGCGCCACTGCTCCGGGAGCACCCACCGCGCCACGGTGTCCTCACGGCGCATCCGGGCCTGCTCCCGGCGCAGCAGGTCGGTCAGCCGGCGGGACGCGACGGTGATCAACCAGCCGCGGGGGTTCTCCGGTACGCCGTCGCGCGGCCAGGCCTCGGCCGCGGCGATCAGCGCCTCCTGCACCGCGTCCTCGGCGGTGTCGAAGTGCCCGTAGCGGCGGACCAGCGCGCCGAGGACCCGCGGCGCGAACTCGCGCAGCAGGTCCTCGACCCGTGTCTCGGGCACCCGTCAGCCGCCCAGGTCCTCGATGCCGTCCAGCACCGGCCGCACGTCCACGTAACCGCCCGGGGTGTCCGGATCGACCAGGCCGGCGGCGATCTCGGTCGCCCGGTCGAAGCTCGCGCACTCCACGATCGTGTAACCGGCCAGGACCTCCTGCGTCTCCGGGTACGGGCCGTCGGTGACCACCGGCGCGCCCTCGCGTACCTGCACCCGGCGGGCGTGCACCGGCTCGCTCAGGCCCTGGGCGTCGACCAGTTCCCCGGACTCGGCCAGCGCCTGGTGGAAGGTCTCCATGTGCTTGTGCATCGCCGCGACCTGCTCGGCCGACATGGCGGGACGGTCGGTCGCCCGCCCGGACAGCACGTCGTAGTCCTGCTGTGAGCCGTAGAGCAAAATCATGTACTTCACGTCGCTGCTCCTTCTGTCCGTGGGCGCCCTCCGACGCCTCCGAAGGGAACGTCGAAGCAGCACGCCCACCCCGGACACACCCACCCCACCTGATCGGTCGATCATGAAGTTGTCGCCGCGACACGCCGAGCGGCTTCACCACAACCTCATGATCAGCGGAAGGGGGAGGGGTGGTGGGCGGGCGTTAGGTTGGCGGCATGACGACGGTGTGGGTGGTGGTAGGAATCTTCGTCCTCGTGGCGGTCGCGGCGATCGGGGTCGTGCTGCGGCGAGGGCGGTCGGCGATCGACGGCGACCCTGCGGCCGGGCGGGACGCCCGCGCCCGGCAGCAGCGGTACGAGGCCGAGCGGCACGGCGACCAGGGCGACACGTGGCAGCGCGGTCGGGAGTCCAGCGGCTGAGGTCCGGCCGAAGGGTGAACCGTCCGGCCGGCGCGCACGTGAAACCGGTGACGGGCGTGACGGTCGTGTGGTCGGGGTACTGCTCGGCGAGAGAAGCGATGTCTGGGGAGGCACAGTGGGGGCACGGTCAGGACGCGGCGCCCGAGGCACCGTGGCGGCCCTGCTGGCCGCCGCCCTGGTGTCGCTTGCCTGCGCGGGCGGCGGGTTGGCCGAGCCGGAGGCCGAGCGCCCCGGGGCAGACCCGTCGGCGGCCTCGCCCGGGCCGGGCACCACGCGGGCCGACAGCACCACGAGCGTCGCGGAGTTCGAGCAGGACGTCGCCGACGCCCAGGCGATCGCCGAACGCTACTGGGCAGCCCAGTTCAAGGCGTCCGGTCAGCGGTTCCAACCGGTCCGGCGGATCACCCCCTACCAGCGGGAGGGCGAGGTGTCCTGCGGCGGTGAGCCGCTGCCCCGCAACAACGCGGTCTACTGCTCGCGGGGCGACTTCATCGCGTACGACGTCCGCTGGTCGGTGGCGGCGTTCCGCCAGGTCGGTGACGCGTTCGTGTTCTACCTGCTCGGGCACGAGTACGCGCACGCCATCCAGGTGCGGCTCGGCATCAACTACAGCTTCACCATCCAGCAGGAGTTGCAGGCCGACTGCATGGCCGGGGCGTACCTCGGCGACTCGGTGCGCTCCGGTGCCCTGACCCTGGCCGACGGCGACCTGGACGAGTTCCGGGAGGGGTTGGCGGCGGTCGGCGACGACCCCGACCAGCCGTGGTTCGCCGAAGGCTCGCACGGCACCGCCGAGCAGCGCACCGAATCGTTCTTCCGCGGGTACGAGCGGTCGCTGGAGGCCTGCGACCTGGGCTGAGCGGGTTGCCCGGGTCACGTCGGTGGCCATCGCGGCCGTGGGCGGTGGCAGGCCCTGGCAGGATCGCCCGTGTCGGCCACGACCCTGGAGGATCCGCTGAACAGCCATCACCCCGCCGCCGTGCTCTTCGACATGGACGGCACGTTGGTCGACAGCGAAAAGCTGTGGGACATCGCCTTGCAGGAACTCGCCCGGGAGTACGGCGGGGACCTCTCCGTCGAGGCCCGCCAGTCGATCATCGGCACTGCCATGGCCGAGTCGATGCGCATCCTGCACGACGACCTGGGGCAACCCGAACGGGATCCGGAGATCAGCGCGGCGTGGATCAACGCCCGGATCCTGGAGCTGTTCCGCACCGGTCTGCCGTGGCGGCCCGGCGCGTTCGAGCTGCTGCGCGCGGTCCGCGCGGCGCGAATCCCCACCGCGCTGGTCACCTCCAGCCCCCGGGCGCTCGTCGAGATCGCCCTGGACACCCTCGGCCGGGACACCTTCGACACCGTGGTCGCCGGCGACGAGGTGGTCGCGGCCAAGCCGCACCCCGAGCCGTACCTGACCGCGGCCCGGCGACTGGGTGTGCCGATCGAGCGGTGTGTGGCGATCGAGGACTCACCGACCGGCGTGGCCAGCGCACTCGCCTCGGGCGCGGCGGTTCTGGCCGTACCGGCGGAGGTGGCGCTCGCCAGCGCTGTCGGCGTACACCAGGTGGAGAGCCTCACCGGCGTGGACCTGGACCTGCTCGCGGCGCTGCTCGCCGACCGGGCGGCAGCCTGACGGACGCGAAGGAGAGGGGCCCCGCCGCTCGGTGGGGCCCCTCTCCTTCTGTGCGGCGTCAGTCGTGGGCGATGGCGCCCAGGACGTTGATCCGTGCCGCCCGGATGGCCGGGACCACCGCGGCCACCACACCGATGATCGCGGCGAGACCGAGGAAGACACCCATCTGCCCCCAGGGCAGGATCAGGTCGGTGATGCCCTCGTCCTTGAGCGCCTCGACCACCGCGGCGCCGAGGCCGGTGCCGACCGCCACGCCCAGCAACGCGCCGAACACCGAGATCACCACCGCCTCGACGGTGATCATGGCCATGGTCTGCGACCGGCGTAGACCGATGGCGCGCAACAGCCCCAACTCGCGGGTCCGTTCCAGGATCGACAGCGCCAGGGTGTTGATGATGCCCAGCACGGCGATCACGATGGCCAGCGCCAACAGGATCTGGATCATCGTGAGCAGCCCGTCGAGCTGACCGGTCTGCTGCTTGATGAACGCGTCCCGGTCGGCCACCGACACCTCAGGGCTGTCCGCCAGGAGCGTCTCCACCTGCGGCAGCACGTCGTTCACCCGCGTGCCCGGGGCCAACTGGATGAACCCCTGGAAGGGCTGCGGGATCGCGAAGTCCCTTGCCGCCGTCACCGGCAGCATCACCGGGTTCAACAGCTGCCCGGACTCGTAGATGCCGCTGATCGTGTACGTCCGCGTCTCGCCGCGGGTCAACTGCACGTTCACCGTCGAGCCCACCGACCAGCCCCGCGAGTCGGCGGTGTCCGAACTGGCCAGCATCTGCGTCGGCCCGAGCCGGTCGATGTCACCGGCGACGGGCTTGGCGCTGAAGATCTGCCGCAGCGACGCGATGTCGCTGCTCGCCCCGACCCAGGTGGTCTTGCCGTCGATCTGACTCATGTCGCCGTACTCGCCGTCGACCATCTGCACACCGGGCAGGGTCTTGGCCTGGTCCAACACCGCCGGGTCGAAGCTCGGCGGGCGCGGCCCGCCCTGCGCCCCGGCGATCACCAGCTCGGCCTTGACGCTGTCCTGGGCCAGGGCGCTGATGCTGCCCTTGGCCGAGTCGAGGATCACCGTGATACCGGTTACCAATGCGATGCCGACCATCAGCGCCGCCGCGGTGATCGCGGTGCGGCGCGGGTTGCGCCCCGAGTTGAGCCGGCCCAGCTTCCCCGGCAACGACCAGGAGAAGATCCCGCCGAGCAGGCTCACCACCGGCCGGCTGATCAGCGGGGTCAGCAGCGCCACGCCGATGAACGCGAACAGCACCCCACCGAGGATGGTGGTCAGCGTCTGACCACCGGCGTTGCCGCTGAGCCCGAGGAACAGCAGCACCGCGCCGATGGCGGTGACCAGCGACCCGGCCACGGTGACCTTGGTCAACGGCCGGTCCGGGGTGGCCACGTCCTGCATCGCCGCGATCGGCGGGATCCGCGCCGCCCGCAGCGCCGGCAACAGCGCCGCCACCACCGTGATGACCAGGCCGACAGAGAACGCCCCGATCACCGCCGCCGCCGGCACGCCGATCCCGGCGAGGGTGAGCCCACCGGCGAGACTGCCGAACAGGTACGCCAGCAACGCGCCCACGCCGATGCCGGCGGCCAGGCCGAGCAGCGAGGCGATCAACCCGACCGCGATGGCCTCCAGCACCACCGACCCGATGATCTGCCGGCCGCTGGCGCCGATGGCGCGCATCAGCGCCAACTCGCGGGTGCGCTGGGCCACGATGATCGAGAACGTGTTGAGGATCAGGAAGGTGCCCACCAGCAGGGCCACCGCCGCGAAGCCGAGCAGGATCTTGTTGAAGAAGGACAGGCCCTCCTTCAGGCTCGCCGCGGCGTCCGAGGCGACCTGCTCGCCCGTCTTCACCTCGAAGTCCGCGCCGAGGGTGCGGGCCACGTCGTCGCGCAGCTTCTCGTCGGAGACCCCGTCGGCGGCGGTCACGGTGATGCTGCTGAACACGTCCGGCTCGCCCAGCATCAGCCGCTGCGCCACCGGCGTGGTGAAGAAGACCTCGTTCACCCCGCCGATCGAGTCCCGGTCACCGCTGTAACCGGCAATGCCGACCAGTGTGAAGTCCCGCTTCTTCGACTCGAACGCGGTGAGCACGCCGACCTTCTGGCCGACCTGCACCTTCGCCGTGGTGGCCAGCGCCTTGTTGATGACGATCTCGTCCTCGGCCTGCGGCGCGCGCCCCTCGCGCAGCCGCAGCAGGTCACTCTCCCCGGTCCAGTTCTCGCCCAACTGCGGCGGACCGAACGAGGTGACCACCTTGCCGTTGCTGCCGATCACCCGGGCGCCGTCGGCGTTGACGACGCCCGTCGCCGAGGCGGCCCCCGGAACCTGCTTCACCCGGTCCACCACGGCGGCCGGCAGTGGCGCGGCGGTCTGCTCGCCCTCCAACTCGCTCAGCTCGACCTTCGGCTTCGCCGCGACGTTCACGTCGATCTCGGAGAAGCCGTCGGCGAAGACCGAGTCGAACGAGCGGCCCAACGTGTCGGTGAGGACGAAGGCGCCGGAGACGAACATGACCCCGAGCACCACCGCCAGCCCGGACAGGATCAACCGGACCTTGCGGGCCAGCAGACTCTTCAGTGTCGCGCGGAACATCAGTTGCCCACCTCGGCCGGCGTGTCCAGCTTCTTCATGGTGTCCAGCACCGTCTCGGCGGTCGGCTCGATCAGCTCCGAGACGATCTCACCGTCGGCGAGGAAGACCACCCGGTCGGCGTACGCGGCGGCGGTCGGGTCGTGGGTGACCATCACGATCGTCTGACCGTGCTCGCGGACGGAGTTGCGCAGGAAGTTGAGCACCTCCGCGCCGGAGCGCGAGTCCAGGTTGCCGGTCGGCTCGTCCGCGAAGATCACCTCGGGGCGGGAGACCAGCGCACGCGCGCACGCCACCCGCTGCTGCTGCCCGCCGGAGAGCTGCGCCGGCCGGTGGTCCAACCGGTCCCGCAGCCCGACCGTCTCGATCACCGTGTCGTACCAGGCCTGGTCCGGCTTACGCCCGGCGATCGACAGCGGCAGCAGGATGTTCTCCTTCGCGGTCAGGGTGGGCAGCAGGTTGAACTGCTGGAAGATGAAACCCACCTTGTCGCGGCGCAGCTTCGTCAGCCCCGCGTCGCCGAGCCCGGTGACCGTCGTCTCGCCGATCGACACCGTGCCCCGGGTCACCGCGTCCAGGCCCGCCAGGCAGTGCATCAGCGTCGACTTGCCGGAACCCGACGGCCCCATGATCGCGGTGAACTGGCCGCGTTCGAACTCCGCGCTGACCCCCCGCAGCGCGATGACCTGCGCCTCGCCGCTGCCGTACACCTTCCACACGTCGTTCGCCCGGGCCGCGGCCTGCGCCTGCTGGCCTACCGTCGCGGTCACGTCATCTACCTCTTCCGTCTGTCCGAATTCACGCCGCCCCCCGATGGTCCGGCGCGACTGTTCCATCATCGGCGCTGCTCACGCCCGTACCGTCCGCCCACGGGTTGACCCGGCGCGGATTTCCCAATGCGGGTGCACCCCGATGCCGCATCAGGGTTGCCCCTGACCAGATGGTCGGTCGTGCGTGTTTCCGACCCTGCCCCCTCACGTCACAGGAGGGTCAACCTCGCGAGACCGTCTCCGGTCACGGTAGGTGACCGCGGCAACGCCGGCCGTCCCCCCATGGAGGGATCTTCGTGTACGCCGGGTGAGGTACCCCGGCCCGCGGAGCTACGCCCGGGGGCGGACCAGACCCGACTCGTACGCCAGCACCACCGCCTGCACCCGGTCGCGCAGGCGCAGCTTGGTCAGCACGTGCCCGACGTGGGTCTTGATGGTGGTCTCGCTGACCGACAGCACCCCGGCGATCTCGGCGTTGGACAGCCCTCGCGCGACCTGCACCAGCACCTCACGTTCCCGGTCGGTGAGCGCGTCGAGGGCTGCCGCGGGCGTCGCCGCCGGGTCGGGCAGCAGTGCGGCGAACCGGTCCAGCAGCCGCCGTAGGATCCGGGGCGCCACCACCGCGTCGCCGCCCGCGATGGTGCGGATCGCCGAGATCAACTCTTCGGCGGGCACGTCCTTGGCCAGGAACCCGCTGGCGCCCGCGCGCAACGCGCCCACCACGTACTCGTCCAGGTCGAAGGTGGTCAACACCAGCACCCGCACCGGCAGGCGGGCGTCGACGATCGCCCGGGTCGCGGCCACCCCGTCCATCCGCGGCATCCGGATGTCCATCAGGACCACGTCGGGTAGCAGCCGGCGCGACAACTCCACCGCCTCCACGCCGTCCCCGGCCTCCGCCACCACGTCCAGGTCGCCCTCGGCGCCCAGCACCATCCGGAACCCGGTACGCAGCAGCGGCTGGTCGTCGGCGAGCAGGATGCGCACCGGCCGCGCCGGGGCCACCCGATCGGTCATCACGTCTCCTGTCCCGCCGACGTCGTGCTGCCGCACCGGTCATCCTCGCGTACACCGGCCGGTGCGTCGCGAATCACCGTAGGCCGCGGCCCGTCGCGTTGTCCCGATCGCAGCGGCACCGCCGATGTCGGGTCGGCGCGGGGGAGGGCGGCGTCGTGTCGGGGACCACCACGCCGATGGGAGGACGCCCACCCACCGTCGACCGGCCCGCGCGGCGGCGGGGGCGGCCCGCGCGGCGACGACTGGCCCGCGAGCCGGCGGCGGTCCGCGGCGGCGGCGGCCCGCGCGGCGGCCCGGGGCGGCCGTCAGCGCGCCGCGGAGCGGGACGTCACTCGTCGGCGCCGGGCGCCACCGGAGCGGACCGGGAGTCGCGCAGCGGGTCGGCGGTCGCCGCCGCGACCGGGAACGGCGGCGGAGTGCCGCCGAAGGTGGGACACAGGGCCTGGTGACTGCACCAGTCGCAGAGTCGACTCGGCCGGGGTCGGAAATCCTGCCGGGCGGTCGCCTGCTCGATCGCCCGCCACAGGGCGACGACGGTGCGCTCGAAGCGGACCAGTTCGTCGGCGTCCGGCGTGTAGTCCAGCACCTCGGCGTCGCGCAGGTAGAGCAGCCGCAGCACCCGGGGCACCACCCCCCGCGTGCGCCACAGCACGAGGGCGTAGAACTTCAGCTGGAACAGCGCCCGGGCCTCGAACGCCTCCCGTGGCGCGCCGCCGGTCTTGTAGTCGACCACCCGCAGTGCCCCGTCCGGCGCGACGTCGAGCCGGTCCAGGTAGCCCCGGATGAGCAGCTCCTCGTCGACCACCGCCGAGATCAGGCTCTCCCGCTCGGCCGGCTCCAGCCGGGTCGGGTCCTCCACCGCGAAGTAACCCTCCAGCAGCCCGGCGGCCGAGCGGAGGAACTCCGCCGGGTCGGTCGGCTCCGCCCCCTCGAACAGCTCGGCCAGCTCCGGCTGCTCGGTGACCAGCCGATCCCACTGAGGGGCCACCAGATCGCCGGCCGCGGCCGGCGTGCGCCCCTGCGCGGGCAGGTCGAACAGCCGCTCCAGCACCGCGTGCACCAACGTGCCCCGGGCCTGCTCCATGGTGGTGCGCTCGGGCAGCCGGTCGATGCTGCGGAACCGGTAGAGCAACGGGCAGGTCTTGAAATCCGCCGCCCGCGACGGCGACAGCGAGGCCCGCACCGTCGGCGGCGCCTGCGCCGGGGAGGAGGGCTGGGTGGTGGTGACCGGTTCCGCCGTCATGTCCGCAAAGGTTAGGGCACCGGTATGACACCGCACCTACCGCCGCCCGCCCCGCACAGCGACGGTCCGTAGCATCGTGCCGATGGAGCGACGAACCCGGCCACCGCGCCGACCCGACCGCCGGCTCGGCCTCAACGTCGGCCGGGTGTTCGGGGTGCCGCTGCACCTCAACGGCTCCATGGTCCTGCTCGCGGTGATCATCGCTGTGCTGTACGCCGAGTTCGCCGCCCGTCAGCTGGACCTGCCGCAGATCAGCGGCTATCTGATCGGCTTCGGCTTCGTGGTGTCCCTGCTCGGCTCGGTGCTGCTGCACGAGCTGGGGCACGCCCTCACCGCCCGTCGCTACGGCATCGGTGTGCGCGGGATCACCCTGGAACTGCTCGGCGGCTACACCGAGATGGACCGGGACGCCCCGTCACCCCGCGTCGACCTGCTGGTGTCACTGGCCGGCCCGGCGGTCTCCGCGGTGCTCGGCGTGCTCGCGGTCGCCGCCACCCTCGCCCTGGAGCCGGGGACCGTGGTCCACCAGCTCGCCTTCCAGCTCGCCGTCAGCAACGTCATCGTCGCGCTGTTCAACAGCCTGCCCGGCCTGCCGCTCGACGGCGGTCGGGCGCTGCGCGCCGCCGTGTGGTGGCTGAGCCGCGACCGGCACCTCGGCACCGAGGTCGCCGGCTGGGCGGGGCGGGTGGTGGCCGTCGGCACCACGATCCTGGTCCTGGTGCTCACCGTCGCCGACTACCTCGCGCCCCTGGCGTTGCCGCTGATGCTGCTGGTCGCCGTCACCCTCTGGCGCGGCGCCGGGCAGTCGATCCGCGCAGCCCGGGTCAGCCGCCGGTTCCCGCTGATCGACCTGTCCCGGTTGGCCCGTCCGGTCTGGCCGGTGGCCACCGGCACGCCGCTGGCCGAGGCGCAGCGCCGACGCGCCGAGAGCGGTCAGCCGGGCTCCGCGCTGCTGGTCACCGACTCGGCGGGTCGGCCGGCGGCGCTGGTCGACCCGGTCGCCGCGGAGGCGGTGCCGGTCGAGCGTCGGCCCTGGTTGGCGGTGGACACCGTCGCCCGGTCGCTGGGCTCGATCCCCACCCTGTCGGTCGGCTGGGACGGCGAGCGGGTGATGGAGGCCGTACAGACCCACCCGGGCGCACAGTACGTGGTGACGTCAGGCGAAGATGTCGTCGGCATTCTGCACATCGCGGACCTCGCGCAGCTCCTCGAACCCAACCGGAAGATGACACAGTGACCGCAACTCCCTCCACCGTCCCGGCCACCCCGGCGCTGACACCCGTGCACCGAGGGCCCTTCCGGCCCGGCGACCGGGTCCAGTTGACCGACCCCAAGGGGCGGATGCACACCGTGACGCTGGAGCCGGGCAAGGAGTTCCACACCCACCGCGGCATCCTGGCGCACGACACACTGATCGGGCTCCCCGACGGCAGCGTGGTGACCACCTCCGGTGGCGGCACCGCGTTCTTGGCCCTGCGGCCGCTCCTGTCCGACTACGTGCTGTCCATGCCGCGTGGCGCCCAGGTCATCTACCCGAAGGACTCGGCCCAGATCGTCGCGATGGGCGACATCTTCCCCGGCGCGAAGGTCCTCGAAGCCGGCGCCGGCTCCGGCGCGCTGAGCTGCTCCCTGCTGCGCGCCGTCGGCACCGAGGGCGAACTGCACTCGTTCGAGGTGCGCGACGACTTCGCCCAGATCGCCAAGCGCAACGTCGAGGCCTTCTTCAACGGACCGCACCCGTCGTGGCACCTGCACGTCGGTGACGTCGCGCAGTGCCAGGAGACCGGGTTCGACCGGATCATCCTGGACATGCTGACCCCCTGGGAGACCCTCGACATGGTGGAGCGGGCGCTGGTGCCCGGCGGGGTGTTCATCGGCTACGTCGCCACCACACCGCAGCTCTCCGAGCTGGTCGAGGCGTTGCGCGAGCGCGGCGGCTGGACCGAGCCGCGGGCCTGGGAGTCGCTGGTGCGCGACTGGCACGCCGAGGGCCTCGCCGTCCGTCCGGACCACCGGATGATCGCGCACACCGCGTTCCTGGTGTCCGCGCGCAAGCTGGCCCCGGGAGTGACGGCGCCTCCGCGCCGCCGCAAGCCCAGCAAGGGCACAGAGGCGTACGCCCAGCGCCGCCAGGATCTGCGCGCGGCGGAGGCGGCCCGGCAGGCCGCGGCCGCCCAGGCGGCCGGCGCGCTTCCCGACGGTTCGGGGGAGATGGACAGGCCGTGACCAGAAAGCTGGGCGTCGGCAGCGGCGAGCAGGGGGAGGCGTCGGCATGAGCCGACCGGGCTACGGCGGCGGTGACCTCCCCGCGGTCTTTCCCGACTGGTCGCCCTACCAGGACCTCGAGTCCGCGGCGCGCGCCTACCTGCGCGACCCGGACGTCGCCCTGGAGGCGCTCGGCGGTGTGCTGCGTGGCGCGTCGGTGCTCGGCTTCACGCTGGAACGCTTCGTCAACGAGGTCAACGGCGTGTGGCAGGAGGTCGTCGTCTGTGACGGCAGCCGCCTGATCCTCTGGCACGGCGAGGACGTGCCGCCGGAGGAGGGTCCGCCGGGCTCGATGACGTCGTCGCTGCGGGTGGTGCCGGTCTCCACCATCACCGAGGTCGGCTGTCGACGGCGGCTCAACCGGTCGGACAGCGGCGAGATCCGGGTCGACAGCATCGACGTCTACCTGCTGCTGACCTCACTCGACGAGGCGCCGCCGAGCGAGGAGATGGCCGGCACGCCACGACACGACGCGCTGCGTTTCGGCAAGACCCTCGACGACGGCGGTGCCGGGCAGATCGCCCGGTTGGAGGAATTCGCGCGGCTGGTCGCCTCGGTGGTCGGCCGTCCGATGCTCTGAGGCGTACCCCTTTCGGGGGCCGGCCGGGTTCGCGCGGCCCGGCCGGTGCGGTCGGTCAGTCGTCCTCGGCGTCCGGGCCGGCGACCTCGACACCGTCGCCGCGCACCACGTGGATGCAGTCGCCCGGGCACTCCTTCGCGGAGTCGATCACTTCGAGCCGCAGGTGGGCGGGCACGTCGACCCGGCTGCCCGGCGCCAACAGCAGTTCACCGTCGGCGCGCTTGACGTATGCCAGGCCGTCGACGTCGAACTCGAAGACCTCCGGCGCGTACTGCACGCAGAGACCGTCGCCTGTGCAGAGATCCTGGTCCACCCAGACCTGCAGCTGATCGGTCGCGACCTCGGCCACCGGTGCACCCCCCATGTTCTCCCGTCCTACGCCCCGACGGTACCCGAACGCCGGTAACGGCCCGTCAGGCCACCCTTGGCGATCAAGGTTCGGTGACGAGGGTGTTGCGTGGGACCGAATCGGCCTCATAGCGGCTAGTGTTAGGGCAGAACGTTCAAGCCCCCCGGGGAGGTGGGACGTGGCAGCACGCAGCGACGACGCGGACTCGCGCGCCGCACGGTGGGAGAAGGAAGCCCACGATCTCTCCACGCAGGTCGCGTTCCTTCAGGAGGAACTCGCTCTGGTGCGGCGTAAGTTGACCGAAAGCCCCCGACACGTCCGGCAGCTCGAAGAGCGGCTGGCGGCCACCCAGGCACAGTTGGCGCGGCTGACCGAGAACAACGACCGGCTGGTGAGCACCCTCAAGGAGGCTCGCACGCAGATCGTCACGCTCAAGGAGGAGATCGACCGCCTCGCGCAACCGCCGAGTGGTTACGGCGTCTTCCTCGCCAAGCACGACGACGGCACGGTGGACGTCTTCACCGGCGGCCGCAAGCTACGGGTCGCGGTTTCGCCCTCACTCGAGGTGGGCGACCTGCGCCGTGGCCAGGAGGTCCTGCTCAACGACGCGCTCAACATCGTCGACGCGTTCGGCTATGAGCGGGTCGGTGAGGTCGTGATGCTCAAGGAGATCCTGGAGGGGCCAAACGGCGGGCCGGGTGACCGGGCGCTGGTGGTCTCCCACTCCGACGAGGAACGCATCGTGCACCTCGCCGAGACACTCATCGGCTCGGCGATCCGAGCCGGCGACTCGCTCATGATCGAGCCCCGCTCGGCGTACGCGTACGAGCGGATCCCGAAGAGCGAGGTCGAGGAGCTGGTCCTGGAGGAAGTGCCCGACGTCGACTACGGCGACATCGGTGGCCTCCAGTCGCAGATCGAGCAGATCCGCGACGCGGTGGAGTTGCCCTTCCTGCACGCGGACCTGTTCCGTGAGCACCAGCTCCGCCCGCCCAAGGGCATCCTGCTGTACGGCCCGCCCGGCTGTGGCAAGACGCTCATCGCCAAGGCGGTGGCCAACTCGCTGGCCAAGAAGATCGCCGAGCGGCAGGGCAAGGAGAAGCACACCAGCTTCTTCCTCAACATCAAGGGCCCCGAGCTGCTCAACAAGTACGTCGGCGAGACCGAGCGGCACATCCGGCTGATCTTCCAGCGGGCACGGGAGAAGGCCGGCGAGGGCACGCCGGTGATCGTGTTCTTCGACGAGATGGACTCGATCTTCCGGACCCGCGGCTCCGGTGTCTCCTCCGACGTGGAGAACACCATCGTCCCGCAGCTGCTCAGCGAGATCGACGGCGTGGAGGGGCTGGAGAACGTCATCGTCATCGGCGCCTCCAACCGGGAAGACATGATCGACCCGGCGATCCTGCGCCCCGGTCGGCTCGACGTGAAGATCAAGATCGAGCGACCGGACGCCGAAGCGGCCAAGGACATCTTCTCGAAGTACATCCTCTCCGGGCTGCCTCTGCACCCGGACGACCTGACCGAGCACGGGGCCGACCCCCAGGCCACCGTCGCGGCCATGATCGACGCCGTGGTGCTGCGGATGTACTCCGAAACCGAGGAGAACCGCTTCCTCGAGGTCACCTACGCCAACGGTGACAAGGAAGTCCTCTACTTCAAGGACTTCAACTCCGGCGCGATGATCCAGAACATCGTCGACCGGAGCAAGAAGATGGCCATCAAGGAGTTCCTCACCTCCGGTCGCAAGGGGCTGCGACTGCAGCACCTGCTCGACGCCTGCGTCGACGAGTTCCGCGAGAACGAGGACCTTCCCAACACCACCAACCCCGACGACTGGGCCCGCATCTCCGGCAAGAAGGGCGAGCGGATCGTCTACATCCGCACGCTCGTCTCCGGTGGCAAGGGCACCGAGGCCGGTCGGTCCATCGAGACCGCCAGCAACACCGGCCAGTACCTCTGACCGTCCAGCGGCGGCACCGGATCCCGTCCGGTGCCGCCGCTGTCCGTGTCCGCCACCACCCGACTGGCGGCGCCCTCGCCGACACCCCTTACGGCTAGACTGCGGCGACTTCGCCGATCTACCGAACGAGGACAACCGTGCGTGCCGACATCACCGCGCAACTACCAGCAGTGCAAGGCCGCACGGAAGATCCGGAACCGGTAACCACCACGCCGCCCGCCCGACGCCCCGGCATCGGCCTGATCCTCGGTGCGGTGCTCGCCAGCTGGCTCGTCCCCGTCGCCGCGACCGCCGTCCACGCCGCGTGGCTGCTGCCCCCGATCGTCCTGCTCGCAACCGCCAGTCTGCTGCGCTCCGGTCGGGCCCTGCTCGACCGGATCATGCTCGCCCTGGCGCTGCTCGGCGGCCTCACCTGCGCCGTCGGCCTTCTCTTCAGCGTCTGGCCCTGGGGCCTGCACCCGGTCCCGGTCACCGGCCTGGCGTTCACCGTGCTGACGGTGGCCGCCGTGCTGTCCCGGCGCGCCCCCCGACTGCCCCGCCCCGGCTGGTCCGACCTGGTCTCCCTCGCCGCCGCGGCCCTCGCCGCCGGCTACCTCGCCACCCCCTACCTGCGGGCCGACACCTTCGGTCAACGACTCAGCCTCGCGATGGTCGGCGAGGACAACGGCCGCCACCCGGCACTGTTCGACGTGATCGGCCGCCTCGGCGGATACCTCTTCGTCGACCCCGACGCCGCCCGCGAGCAGATCTTCTCCGGCCTCGTGCACTACCCGCAGGGCTGGCACTTCACCAGCGCGCTGCTCGACGGCTTCCTGCGCAGCGCCGGCGATCCACCCACCGGGGCGCGACTCATGGACCACTACGTGCTCTGGTGCCTCGCCACCTTCGGGCTGCTGGTGCTCACGCTGGTCTGGGCCGCCCAGCACGTCGCCGGCCCCCTGCACCCGCTGCGCCGACTTGTCCTCATCATCGCTGTGACAGCGCTCGTCCTCGGCGCCGAACTGCCCCGGCTGCTGGTCGCCGGCTACCCCAGCGAGGCGTTCGGGCTCAGCCTGGCCGTGGTCCTCGTCGCCCTCGTCGTCCGCCCCCTGCATCGGCTCCGCGAACAACTGATCCTCGTCGGGGCGCTGCTGATCGGCATCGGCTTCAGCTACTACCTCTTCCTCTTCCCGACCGGCGCCATGGTGCTCTGCTGGCTGATCGCCGACCGGCGCCGACTGCGTACCCGCGCCGGCACCGTCGCCATCGTCGCCGTCCTCACCGCCGCCCTGGCCCCGCTGGTCGCCGTGATCGGCGTCCTCGTCGCCGGCCAGAGCGAGGCGCTCGCCGCCCCCGGCGGCACACCACCGGTCGAGACCTACAACACCATGCTCGGGCTCGGCGCGCTCGTGCTCGCCGCCGTTCTGGTCCGGACCAACCTCGCCGACACCACCTGGCGGCGCTACCTCGTGGCCCTGGCCGTCGCGCTGTTCTTCTCCGCCAGCATGGCCGCCGTCAACATCGCCAACGGCACCCAGCCCGCCTACTACTTCGGCAAGACCGCCCACCTGGTCCTCGTCGTGCTCACCATCGGCGCGGCCGCGCTCGCCCGTCTGCTCCCGGTGCCAGCCGACCCGAGCACCGACAGTGAACCGCGCCGCCGCCCCGTCGTCGGCGCCATCCCCGCCGTCGGCACCGCGGCCCTCGTCACGCTCGCGCTGCTGGCCGGCACCGGCCTGATCGGCTGGACCGGCGGCTACTTCCACCGCAACGGCGGCAACGGCACCTGGGCCAAGGACTGGGCCGGCCGGGACGTGCGGGCGGTCTCCCGCACCGCGTCGGTCACCAACATCGCCTACCGGAACTACCCGGCGATCCCCGGCACCGTCACCCTGGTCCTCGACAAGCAGGGCCTGCAGGGCTACCGGGAGTCGATCTTCCTGTCCGCCATGCAGGGGACCAGCGGCCAGACCGAACCCGGCATCTACTTCCGGATCTACGACGAGCCCGCCCGGACCGCCGAGATCCTGCGCCGCGTACCCCGCCCGCTACGCCTCATCGTCGCCGACCCGGCCGCCCAGAAGGCCATCGACGGCGCGCTCACCGCCGACCCGGCCCTGCGCGACGGCCTCACCGTGGTGCCGCTCAAGCCCTAGGACGTCTGCCAAGGCCCCTGACCGGCCTGCGGCGGGCCTGGCGACGGCCTGCGGCGTCGGAGATGGGCGTGGATACGGTGTGGTATCCACGCCCATCTCCGCGTCGCCGGACCGCCGCCCGGACTCCGCCTCGGCTCGATCGAGGACTTTGACGCACGCCCCAGCCGCGCCGCGCCGACCCACAGGGTCGCGCGGTGCGCCATCGCGCAGACTAGTCTCGATGGTGTGAGCGGCGGGCACGCCGGCTCCGTGGGCGAGCGAAGCGAGTGGTCGCATGACGGTACGTCGGATCATGGGCACCGAGGTCGAATACGGCATCTCCGTGCCCGGTCAGGCCGGAGCCAACCCGATGGTCACCTCATCGCAGGTGGTCAACGCCTATGGGGCGCGCCCCGAACTCAACCGGGGCGGGCGGGCCCGGTGGGACTACGAGGAAGAGTCGCCGCTGCGCGACGCGAGAGGCTTCACCTACTCGGGTGCCGCCTACGACCCCGCCGAGGCGCTCGCCGACGAGGACCTCGGCCTGGCCAACGTGATACTCACCAACGGCGCCCGGCTCTACGTCGACCACGCGCACCCCGAATATTCCACCCCCGAGGTCACCACACCCCGAGACGTGGTGCGGTGGGACAAGGCCGGCGAGCGGGTGATGGCCGAGGCGTCCCGCCGCGCCGCCACCATCCCCGGCAGTCAGCCGATCCACCTCTACAAGAACAACACCGACAACAAGGGCGCCAGCTACGGTGCCCACGAGAACTACCTGATGCGCCGCCAGACGCCGTTCGCCGACATCGTGGCGTACCTGACGCCCTTCTTCGTCACCCGGCAGATCGTCTGCGGCGCCGGGCGCGTCGGCATCGGTCAGGACGGCGGCCAGAGCGGGTTCCAGATCTCCCAGCGCGCCGACTTCTTCGAGGTCGAGGTCGGCTTGGAGACCACCCTCAAGCGTCCGATCATCAACACCCGCGACGAGCCGCACGCCGACGCCGACAAATACCGTCGGCTGCACGTCATCATCGGCGACGCCAACCTCTCCGAGATCTCCACCTACCTCAAGGTCGGCACCACCGCGCTGATCCTCACCATGATCGAGGAGAAGGCGCTCGGGGCTGACCTCGGCATCGCCGACCCGGTCAGCGAGCTACGCGCGGTCAGCCACGACCCGACCCTGACGCACCGCATGCGCCTGCGCGACGGCCGTCGGCTGACCGCCCTCGACCTCCAGTGGGCCTATCTGGAGCGGGTCCGGTCCTTTGTCGACGACCGGTACGGCACCGACGCTGACGAGCAGACCGTCGACGTGCTCGACCGCTGGGAGAGCGTCCTGGACCGGCTGGGTCGCGACCCCATGCTCTGCGCCGACGAGTTGGACTGGGTGGCCAAGCTGCGGCTGCTGGAGGGCTACCGGGAGCGGGAGAAGCTCGGTTGGGGCTCGCACAAGCTCCAACTGGTCGACCTGCAATATTCCGACGTCCGACCGGAGAAGGGCCTCTACCACCGCCTGGTCAGCCGGGGGGCGATGAAGACGCTACTCACCGACGACGAGACCCGCACCGCGATGACCGAGCCCCCGGAGGACACCCGGGCCTACTTCCGCGGCCGCTGCCTGGCCCAGTACGCCTCCGAGGTGGTCGCCGCGAGCTGGGACTCGGTGATCTTCGACGTGGGCCGGGAGTCGTTGGTCCGGGTGCCGATGATGGAGCCGGAGCGGGGCACGCGGGCACACGTGGGTGCGCTGTTCGACCGGTGCGCCAGCGCCAAGGACCTGCTGGAGACGTTGACCGGGGGCTGATTCGAGATTTGCCGCCCGCCGTGTGCCGTAAGCCGGCGCGCGGCGGGCTTTTCGTCGCCCGCGCGAGGTAAGTTCATCGCAGACGATCGTGGAGGAGGCAGCTGTGGCCACTCATGACAGCGGCGGGCAGTCGCAGTCCGGCAAGTCCCGTCAGGGCGAGGAAATCGAGGACGTCACCACCGAGGCCAACCCCGAGGTGGCCGAGCGGCACGCCGAGATCACCGAGGACGTCGACGACCTCCTCGACGAGATCGACTCCGTCCTCGAAGAGAATGCAGAAGAGTTCGTGAGGGGCTATGTGCAGAAAGGGGGTGAGTAGGGCATAGCTGGGTAAAACGGACATGCCCTTGGGTGACCGGGATGGCCACCGACGCTGCCGCGACTGCGGTGAGTGGCTGCCCCTTGATCAATTCTGCGTTAGCAGTAAGCGACCGGACGGTCGGGGCAGCTACTGCAAGCCCTGCTTCAATGTTCGATCCAAGGCGAGCTACGCCAAGCGCGTGAAGGAGCAGCAGGGCAGGGACGTGCGGCAGCTGCCCGCCGCCCCGGAAGGCCATCGGCGGTGCCCGGACTGCGATGTCACGAAACCCCTCGATGACTTTCCACGGAATCGCTCCGGCCGTGGAGGCTACGGCCGATACTGCAAACCTTGTCACAACGCGAAGGGCAAGGAGAGCAAGCTTCGCCTGCACGGCGGGACTCGCGAATACCACTTGCGGCGGCGGTACGGCGTGGGGGAGAAGGAGTTTCAGGAGCTCCTGGCCGAGCAGGGCGGGGTCTGCGCGATCTGTGGGGGCGCGGACCCACAACATCTGGACCACGATCATCGCACCGGATGGGTGCGCGGGATACTCTGCTTCAACTGCAACGGTGGTCTTGGCCAGTTCCGTGACAGTCCCACGAGGCTGGCCAGGGCGATCACGTACCTGAGAGGAACCACGTGGCAGCGGGCTTTGATCCATCCGGGCGTCTACCAGATGTGTTCACCAACGCGGGGACGTCCTCCTTCACGACGTTCCTGAGTCGGGTGGCCCCCGAGATGCTGCCCGGTCGGCGAGCGCTGCCGCCGGGCATGGCCGCCGACCTGGCGCCGCACGCGACCACCATCGTGGCCATCACGGCCGCCGAGGGTGTGGTGATGGCCGGCGACCGGCGGGCGACCATGGGCAACCTGATCGCCCAGCGCGACATCGAGAAGGTGCATCCGGCCGACGCGTACTCCCTGGTCGGCATCGCGGGCACCGCAGGCATCGGGATCGAGCTGATGCGGCTGTTCCAGGTCGAGCTGGAGCACTACGAGAAGATCGAGGGCGCGATGCTCTCGCTGGACGGTAAGGCCAATCGGTTGGCCTCGATGATCCGGGGCAACCTGGGCGCGGCCATGCAGGGGCTCGCCGTGGTGCCGCTCTTCGCCGGCTTCGACCTGGCCGCCGCCGACCCGGCGCGGGCCGGTCGGATCTTCAGCTTCGACGTCACCGGTGGCCCGTACGAGGAGACCGGCTACGACGCGATCGGCTCCGGGTCGCTGTTCGCCAAGTCCGCGTTGAAGAAGCGGTTCCGGGCCGGGATTTCCGTCGCCGACGCGACCCGGCTCGCGGTCGAGGCGCTCTACGACGCGGCCGACGACGACACCGCGACGGGCGGTCCGGACCTGACCAGGCGGATCTACCCGGTGGTGATGACCGCGACCGCCGAGGGCACCTACCGGCTCACCGACGCCGAGACGGCGGCGATCGCCGAGAGCGTGGTCTCCGGTCGGATGGAGAACCCGGGCGGTTGAGCCCCGTCCACCCCCACCAGCCAGCAGTCGTCAGCACAGCGCCGTAAGGAGAACCGCCGCCGTGGCAATGCAGTTCTACGCCTCGCCCGAACAGATCATGCGCGACCGTTCCGAGCTGGCCCGAAAGGGCATCGCCCGGGGGCGCAGCGCGGTGGTCCTGAGCTACTCCGGCGGGGTGCTCTTCGTCGCGGAGAACCTCTCCAGCGCCCTGCACAAGGTCAGTGAGATCTACGACCGGATCGGCTTCGCCGCTGTCGGCCGTTACAACGAGTTCGAGAACCTGCGTCGGGCCGGTGTGCGGATGGCCGACCTGAACGGGTTGAGCTACGACCGCCGGGACGTGACCGGGAGGGCGTTGGCCAACGCCTTCGCGCAGACCCTGGGCGCGATCTTCACCGAGCAGTCGAAGCCGTTCGAGGTGGAGATCTGCGTGGCCGAGGTCGGGGCCACGGCCGACGACGACGAGTTGTACCGGCTCACGTACGACGGCTCCGTCAACGACGAGCCGGGGCGGATGGCGATGGGCGGCCAGGCCGAGGCCATCACCGGTGTGCTGAAGGCCAACCACCGGGCGGACATGTCCCTCGGTGAGGCGGTGAAGGTCGCGGTGCAGGCGCTCGGCAGCGCCGGCGGCGAGGGTGGTGCGGCGCGGACGATCGCGGCGAACCAGCTTGAGGTGGCGGTGCTGGACCGTCAGCGGGTCGGTCGGACGTTCCGGCGGATCACCGGGGCCGCGCTGACCGCGCTGTTGGACGGCAAGGAGGCGCCGGCGGCGACCGACGAGCGGGACACGCCGACTGTGCCGACCGCCGAGGCGGGTAAACCGACCAGTTCGGCGGGTTCGGCCGATCTGGAGGATCGTCCGGGGCAGGCCGACAGCTGATTGTGTGTCACGACAAAGCGCCGGGACCGCGAGGCGGTCCCGGCGCTTTGTGTCGTCTGTCCACGTCGGCGGCGCTGTCCCTGCGCCGGTCGCGTCAGCGGCGCTGAAGCAACGGTCGGGCGAGGGCCCAGTAGCCGGCGGCGACCGCGTTGAAGACGCCCATGCCGGGGGGCGAGTCGACGTTGGAAGGGGCGACCCGGGCGGTCATCAGCTCGGCGATCACTCCGTCGGGCACGGTGCGTTCGGTCTGGAGTTGACGGCGGCGGGCACCGACCCAGGATCGGTTGCGCCACAGCCAACCCCAGCCGCGGGTCTTCTGCTTGGTCCAGCCGCCGGCCAGCGCGGCGGCGAGCATGGCGGCCTCGGTGAGCAGCAGCATCGGTGCGAGCACCACCAGCGTCCTGGTCTGGTACGCGGTGAGCAGGGTGACCAGCCGGTTGCGTTCCACCAGGTAGAGCTTCAGGTCGTTGCGGGAGAACTCGTAGTGGTGGCGCACCACGGCGTCCGGGACGTACTCCAGCCGCAGGCCGCGTTGCCAGAGCCGCAGGCTGAGTTCGGTGTCCTCGTGGTAGGCGAAGTATTCGGCGGCGAAGCCGTCGAGCTCCTGCCACCGCTGGCGGCTGATCACGAAGCAGCAGCCGCTGAGCGAGGGCACGCTGGTGCGTACGGCGTGGGCGGTGGCGGGTTCGCCGTTGCCGCCCGCCCAGGACAGCCCGGTGAAGTGCAGCGGGTTGCCGGAGGTGTTGATCAGCTCGGGTGTGTCGGCGAGCCGGATGGAGGCCATCGCGGCGCCGACGCCCGGTTCGGCGGCGACGGCTACGGTCTTGGCGAGGGCGTCCGGGGCGACGATGGCATCGGAGTTGACGAAGGCGAGCCAGTCACCGGTGGCCTCGGCGGCGCCGACCCGGCAGCCGCCGGAGTAGCCGGTGTTCTGTTCGGGGCGGACGACCCGCACCTGCGGGAAGCCCTTGACGATGTCGATGCCATCGCCGGTGCAACCGTTGTCGACGACGACCAGGTCGATGTCGATGTCGGTGCTGGCCAGGATGGCTTGAGCGGCGTCGACCAGGTACGGCTCGGCGCCGTAGGCGAGCATGACCGCGGTCACCTGTGGGCGGGTCATCGGATGCCTCCGGATACGGCGGGGGTGGCGGCGTCGGTGAAGGGTCGGGCGGGGGGTCGGCGAATGCCGCCGCGTAGCAGCACTGCCATGGTGGCGGCCACGATGACGGAGCCGATGGTGTAGGCCAGCTCGACCCGGAGGATCACCGGGGCCGGGAGCAGCGTCACGATGATCAGGGCGGCGACGCCGACGGTCCAGGCGAGGGCCTGGGCGCGGTGCCGGTCGAGGGCGAGTAGGGCCTGGCCGAGCACCATCGCCCAGAGGTAGGCGAGCGTGGCGGCGGCCAGCCAGGCGAAGTCGCCGTGGCCGAGGACGCCGGGGGCGTCGAAGAGCACGCCGACCAGCCACGGCCCGAGCAGCACGGCACCGACGGCCCCGGTGAGGCCGAGCGCGGTGACGATGCCCACCGCCCGGCGCAGCAGGCTGTAGAAGCCGGCCTGGTCGCCGGTGGTGGCGGTGGTGGCCAGGCCGGGCAGCAGTGAGGCCTGCATCGAACCGAAGACGAACAGCGGGATGCGGACCAGCACGAGAGCGGAGAGCAACGCTCCGGCGGCCGCGGTGTCGGAGGGGGCGAGCAACTGCAGGTTGATCACGCCGACGTTCACCACGACCTGGGAGAGCAGGCTGGATGCGGTGAGCAGCCCGAGGCCGCGCAGGAGGGTGGCCCAGGCGACCGGTGGGCCGCCGCCGATGGCGCGCAGCACTGGCGGCAGGGTGAGCAGGACGCTGGCCAGCGGGGCGACGACGAGCACGACGCCGTACCAGATGGGGGAGGTCACGCCGGCGAGCCCGAGTAGGGCGACCATGACGATGCGCAGCCCGCCGTCGATGCCGAGCTGGGTGCCGTACCAGGGAAAGAGCTGCAGGCCGGAGAGGACGCCGCGGGTGGTGTAGGCGACGGCCATCGCGGCGAGCGCGCCGACGAGCACGGTGACCATGGTGCCGTCGCCGTGGAAGAGATGGTCGGCGAGGAGTTGGCGGCCGGCGGTGACGGCCAGCACCAGCACGGCGAGCATCGCGGCGGCGACGGTGACGCCCCGGGCGAGCACCGGCCCGGGGGGGAGCCCTTGGCTGTGCCGGGCGGCGACGACTCGGGCGACCTCCTGCTCGATCGGCATGAAGATGCCGATGCCGAGGGTGAACACGATCGACCAGAGCACCGACAGGCGGTTGTAGTCGGCCCCGCTGAGACTGTGGCCGGCGACGGCGAGGTGGACGTAGGAGGCGAGGCCAAGAAGACCCAGCCCGGCACCAACAGCGATGGTGCCGGGCGGGATCAGGCGTAGCAGGCGACTGATCACCGGCGAATGAGCGCCAGCGTGAGGACGGCGAATGCGCGACCGAGGTAGATCATCGCCCGGGCGGGGGAGTGGCTGGGCGTACCGGCCATCCGCTTGCGCATGGCGACGGGCACCTGCTTGATGCGGTATCCGCGTCGGGCGGTGTGCACCAGGGTCTCCACCGTGTCGCCGAGGTACTCGGCCGGGTACCAGCCGGCGAACATCTCGATGACCCGCCGGTTGGCGGCCCGGAAGCCGGAGGTGGTGTCGGTGAGTTTGGTGCGGGCGACCTTGGACAGCACGGCGGAGAGCATGACCATCGCCCAGCGGCGGGGGCCGCGGACGTTGTAGTCGCCCTCGCCGGCGAACCGGGCGCCGATGACCAGGTCGTTGTCGTCGAGCAGGTCGACGAGCTTCGGGACGTACCGCGGGTCGTGCTGACCATCGGCGTCGATCTGGATGGCGACGTCGTAGTCGTTGTCGCGGGCGTAGCGGTAACCGAGGCGCATGGCGCCGCCGACGCCGAGGTTGTACGGCAGTTTGGCGACGCGGGCGCCGGCGGCCACGGCGACGGCCGCGGTGCGGTCGGTGGAGCCGTCGTCGACGACGAGGACGTCGACGCCGGGCAGCTCCCCGCGGACCTCGCCGACGACGTCGGCGATGGAGCCCGACTCGTTGAGCGCCGGGATGATGATCAAGGTGCGCTTGCCGTTAACCATCGTTGGACACCAGTTCGTCTCGGGCGGCCCGGTCCGCGTCGATCTGTGCGCGGAGCAGGGCGAAGTCTTCGGCCAGGGTGCGGGTCTCTTCTTCGAGGGCGCTGACCTCCCAGCTCAGGTGCACGCACACGAGCAGCAGGAAGACGATGCCAAGGAAGAGCACCAGGCTGACACCGGAGGCGACGCCGAGGAGCTCAGCGACGTTGTCGAGCAGCCGGGGGAACAGGGACAGCGGGATCACGACAACCAGAACGGCGAGCCAGAGCATGCCGTACTTCTCGCGTAGCTGACGGCGGCGCAGCAGCTCGACGATGGTGCCGAGGAGCAGCAGGCCGGTCAGGCCGGTGACGAGGGTGAGCTTCATGCGACCTTCCACGGGGCGGGTGGAGCGGGGGAGTGGAACGCGTCAACCAGGGCGCTGTGCCAGTCGGGAAGCGGCGGCAGACCCGCGGCCGCCCAGCGGCTGTGCCCTAGCACACTGTACGCAGGCCGGGTGGCGGGACGCGGATACCGGTCACTCGTGGTGGGTCGGATCCGGTCCGGATCCAGCCCGGCCAGCGCGAACGCGGCGCGGGCCAGCCCGTACCACGTCGTCTGCCCGGCGCAGGTGCCGTGGTAGACGCCCGGCGTCGCCTGTCCGGCCAGTGCCGCGTCGGCGAGCGCGACCAAGCGCTCGGCGAGCGTGTACGACCAGGTGGGCTGGCCGTGTTGGTCGTCGACCACGTCGAGGTGTTCGTGCTGGGTGGCGAGCCGGAGCATGGTGGCCACGAAGTTCGGGCCGTGCGCGCCGTAGAGCCAGGCGGTGCGCACGACGTACCCGGTGTCGGGCAGCAGTCGCGCGACGGCCTCCTCGCCGACCAGCTTGCCGCGTCCGTAGGCGTTGACCGGCGCGGTGGGGGCGTCCTCCGGGTAGGGGGTGTCCGCGTTGCCCGCGAGGACGTAGTCGGTGGAGACCTGGATCAGCCGAATCCCGTCGGCGGCGCACGCCGCGGCCAGGTTGGCCACGCCCCCGCCGTTGACGGCGGTCGCCGCGGCCTCGTTGGTCTCGGCGCCGTCGACGTTGGTCCAGGCCGCCGCGTTGATCACGACGTCGTGGCCGGTCACCGCGTGGCGGGCGGCGGTGGGGTCGGTGATGTCGAGGTCGGCGCGGGTGGCGGCGGTCACCTTGAGGTCGGGCCGGGCCGCCAGGACGGCGACCAGGTCCTGCCCGAGCATGCCGCCGGCACCCGTGACGAGAACGCGGCTCATGCGGTCGGGGCCGCCTTCAACGGCTCCCACCAGGCGCGGTTGTCGCGGTACCAGGCGACGGTGTCGGCGAGACCCTGGTCGAGGGTGATGCTGGGGGTGTAGCCGAGTTCCTCGTGGATCTTGGTGATGTCGAGGGAGTAGCGGCGGTCGTGGCCCTTGCGGTCGGTGACGGGGACGACGCGGTCCCAGCCGGCGCCGCAGGCGTCCAGGAGTCGGCCGGTGAGTTCCTTGTTGGTCAGTTCGGTGCCGCCGCCGATGTTGTAGACCTCGCCGGGGCGGCCTTTCTGCTGGACCAGGGCGATGCCGCGGCAGTGGTCGTGGACGTGTAGCCAGTCGCGGATGTTGCCGCCGTCGCCGTAGAGGGGGACGGTGGCGCCGTCGAGGAGGTTGCTGACGAACAGCGGGATGACCTTCTCGGGGTACTGGTACGGGCCGTAGTTGTTGGAGCAGCGGGTGACGACGACGTCCATGCCGTGGGTGCGGTGGTAGGCCAGGGCGAGCAGGTCGGAGCCGGCCTTCGACGCCGAGTACGGCGAGTTCGGGGCCAGCGGCCAGGTTTCGGTCCAGGAGCCCTCGTCGATGGAGCCGTAGACCTCGTCGGTGGAGACGTGCACGAACCGGCTGGTGTGGTGGCGCAGGGCGGCGTCGAGCAGCGTCTGGGTGCCCAGCACGTTGGTGGTGACGAACGGCGCGGCGCCGGCGATGGAGCGGTCGACGTGTGATTCGGCGGCGAAGTGCACGATCACGTCGTGGTCGGCGACGACCTCGTCGACCACGGTGGGGTCGCAGATGTCGCCCTGCACGAACCGCAGCCGCGGGTCGTCGCGGACGGGGTCGAGGTTGGCCAGGTTGCCCGAGTAGGTCAGTTTGTCGAGCACGGTCACGACCGTCGGCTCCAGTGGCGGCACGCCGTCGGCACTGCCGAGGGGCTTGCCCAGCAACAGGCGAACGTACTCCGACCCGATGAATCCGGCTCCGCCGGTGACGAGGATCCTCACGGGTCGGGGAGTCTACGCGAAGTCACGTGCTCCGGGTGGGGCCTGACCCCCCCGCGCGTTCGGCGTTTGTGCCGCTAGGCTCTCCCGGTGCGTGGAATCCTACTTGCCGGCGGCACCGGCTCCCGGCTCTGGCCGATCACCCGGGCGGTCTCGAAGCAGCTGATGCCGGTCTTCGACAAGCCGATGGTCTATTACCCGCTCTCCACCCTGGTGATGTCCGGGGTCCGGGAGATCCTGGTGATCACGACTCCGGACGACCAGGACCAGTTCCGCCGGCTGCTCGGCGACGGCAGCCAGTTCGGGCTGCGACTGGAGTACGCCGCCCAGGAGCGCCCGGAGGGCATCGCGCAGGCGTTCATCCTCGGTGCCGACTTCATCGGCACCGAATCGGTGGCGCTGGTCCTCGGCGACAACATCTTCCACGGTGTCGGCCTGGGCCGGCAGCTCGCCGCGCACGGCGACCCGGTCGGCGGGCGGGTCTTCGCCTACCAGGTGGCCAACCCGCAGGAGTACGGCGTGGTCGACTTCGACGACACCGGTCGGGTGCTCTCGATCGAGGAGAAGCCGGCCCGGCCGAAGTCCCGCTACGCGGTTCCCGGCCTGTACTTCTACGACAACCGGGTCGTGGACATCGCCCGCAAGCTGACCCCGAGCGCCCGCGGCGAGCTGGAGATCACGGCGGTCAACGAGGTGTACCGGGAGACCGGCGAGCTGTCGGTGACCGTCCTGGACCGCGGGACCGCCTGGCTGGACACCGGCACGTTCACCTCGATGATGCAGGCGGCCGAGTTCGTCCGGGTCGTCGAGGAGCGGCAGGGGCTGAAGATCGGCTGCGTCGAGGAGGTGGCCTGGCGGGCCGGCCTCATCGACGACGACCAGCTGCGGGCGCTCGCCACGCCGTTGACCAAGAGTGGCTACGGTGACTACCTGCTCGGCCTGCTGGCCGAGCCGAACGGCCAGCACGGGGGCGCGTGGTGAAGATCCGGGAGCTGAGCATCGGGGGCGCCTGGGAGATCAGTCCCCAGCAGCACGGCGACCCGCGGGGCATGTTCATGGAGTGGTACCGCTTCGACAAGCTCGCCGAGGCGGTCGGGCACCCCCTGCTGTTGGCCCAGGCCAACATGTCGGTCTCGGCGCGAGGCGTGGTGCGCGGCATCCACTTCGCCGACGTCCCGCCCGGGCAGGCGAAGTACGTCACCTGCGTGCGCGGAGCGGTCCTCGACGTGATCGTGGACCTGCGGGTCGGTTCGCCGACCTTCGGCCGTTGGGAGGGCGTCCGACTGGACGACACCGACCGCCGGGCGGTCTACCTCAGCGAGGGGCTCGGGCACGGCTTCTGCGCGTTGACCGACGACGCGACGCTGAGCTACCTCTGCTCGGCCACGTACAACCCGACCGGTGAGCACGCGGTGCACCCGCTGGACGAGGAGTTGGGCATCGAGTGGCCCGCCGACGTGCCGCTGCTGTCCGCGCGCGACGAGGCGGCGCCGACCCTCGCCCAGGCCCGCGAGCAAGGTCTGCTGCCGGAGTACGACAACTGCCAGCGGTTCGTGGCGAGCCTCGGACCGGACGGAATGTCGCACTCAACCGGTATGTGACCGCGCCCGAAGCACGACCTGTGGTGTGACAGTGACGAACCGGGCCTCCGGGCGGCTAATGTCACACCATGGAGCGGCGAATCTTCGGCCTCGAGACCGAGTACGGCGTCACCTGCACCTATCGCGGGCAGCGGCGGCTGTCCCCGGACGAGGTCGCGCGCTATCTGTTCCGGCGCGTGGTTTCCTGGGGTCGGTCGAGCAACGTCTTCCTGCGTAACGGGGCCCGTCTCTACCTGGACGTCGGGTCGCACCCGGAGTACGCGACACCGGAGTGCGACTCGGTGACCGACCTGGTCGCCCACGACCGGGCCGGCGAGCGGATCCTGGAGGGCCTGCTCGTCGACGCGGAGAAGCGACTGCACGACGAGGGCATCGCGGGTGAGATCTACCTGTTCAAGAACAACACCGACTCGGCCGGCAACTCGTACGGCTGCCACGAGAACTACCTGGTCTCCCGACACGGCGAGTTCGGCCGGCTCGCCGACGTGCTCATCCCGTTCCTGGTCACCAGGCAGTTGATCTGTGGGGCCGGCAAGGTCCTACAGACCCCGCGCGGCGCGGTCTACTGCCTGTCGCAGCGGGCCGAGCACATCTGGGAGGGTGTCTCCTCGGCGACCACCCGCAGCCGACCGATCATCAACACCCGCGACGAGCCGCATGCCGACGCCGAGCGCTACCGGCGGCTGCACGTGATCGTCGGTGACTCCAACATGAACGAGGTCACCACGCTGCTCAAGGTCGGCACCGCCGACATCGTGCTGCGGATGATCGAAGCCGGGGTGGTGATGCGCGACCTGTCCCTGGAGAACCCGATCCGGGCGATCCGGGAGGTGTCGCACGACATCACCGGCCGGCGCAAGGTGCGACTGGCCAACGGCAAGGAGGTCAGCGCCCTGGACATCCAGCAGGAATACCTGGCCAAGGCCACCGAGTTCGTCGAGCGCCGGGGTGGTGACCAGGCCGCCAAGCGGGTCGTCGAGCTGTGGGGTCGGGTGCTCAACGCGGTGGAGACCGGTGACCTCGAACCGGTCTCCCGGGAGATCGACTGGGTCAGCAAGCTGCGGCTGATCGAGCGCTACCAGCGCAAGCACGACCTGCCGTTGTCGCACCCCCGGGTGGCGCAGATGGATCTGGCGTACCACGACGTGCGTCGCGGGCGTGGCCTCTACGGGTTGTTGGAGCGCCGCGGCGAGGTCGATCGGGTGGCCACCGACCCGGAGATCTTCGAGGCGAAGGAGACCCCGCCGCAGACCACGCGGGCCCGGCTGCGCGGCGAGTTCATCCGGCACGCGCAGGAGAAGCGCCGCGACTTCACCGTCGACTGGGTGCACCTGAAGCTCAACGACCAGGCGCAACGCACGGTGCTCTGCAAGGACCCGTTCCGGGCGTACGACGAGCGGGTGGAGCGGCTGATCGCCAGCATGTGACCGGTGCGCCGGCCCCGGCGGCGGCGTGAGCCGACGGGGCCGGTCGCCCCGGCGCACCGTGCGGTTAAGCTGAGCGCGCCATGACGACTTCTGGACCTTCCGACCGCTCCGAACGCGGCGAGCGGCAGAGCTGGGTCGAACGCCGGCGGGAGAAGATCCGCGCCGAGATCGACCGTAACCGGCGCGGTGAGTACACCGTGCCGACGTGGGTGCTGGCCCTGGCCCTGGCCCTTATCGTGGGCGGCTGGCTAGCCCTGATCTTCCTGGCCTAACCGGGACGTGCGCGCCGAGTCGATCAAGAGGTTTGCGTCGAGCCGAGCCCGGTTTCCGACGCGAACCTCTTGATCAACTCGGTGTGGGTCAGGGGAGCTGGGTTACCGCGTGGCGGCCGGCGGCGGCCGCTGCCAGGAAGTACGCGTTGTCGGCGTCGAGACCGCGACCCATCGTGGACAGCGGCACGGCGCTGGACCGCAACGCGGCGTCCAGACCCGCGGTGGGCACCCGCACGATCCGGTGCCGGGTCATCAGGGGCGCCAGCGACGCGTCCACCTCGGCGGCGAGTGCCGGATCCAGGTCCTCGGGCACCACCAGGTCCGCCGGGGCGAGCGCCACCCGGCCGTACGCGGTCAGGCTGTGGTGCGACACACCCCGGTGCCGAGGTCGGGGATCGGCGTCGGAGATGCGCAACGACCCGACCGCCCGGCCGCCCAGCGTGGCGATCGCGTTGACCGCCTCACCGACCGCGACGCCGGAGAAGCCCCACCGGGTGCCGGTGCCCAGGTTGCCGGGCCCCTGGGCCACGATGGCCACGTCGGCGCCCAGCACGTGCCGGGCGGCGAGCAGACCGCCGTGCAGTGTGGTGGCTTCCAGGTCGCCGCCGAAGGACTGCCCGACCGTGATCGTGCCGGCCAGTTCCTCGCGCAGTCCGGCGAGGGTGCGGGAGAACCAAGCGGGCAGCGCCCCACCGTCGGTGAGCAGGTACGCCACCCGCGCCTGCGGGGCGTCGGCCCGGATGCCGGCCAGGATCGCCGGTAGCGCCGAGTGCAGGTCGGCGGTGACCACCGGCAGGCCGCCCAGGTCGTCCGCGTCGGCCAGCACGTCGCGGTGCGGTGACGCCTCCTCGTCCACGCCCAGCAGGATCGGTTGAAGCGGCGTGTAACGGGCCTTCACCAGGTGCCCGGCATCCCGGGTGTCGCCGACCGACGCGGGGTCTGGCGGCAGCCGGTCCGGCAGGGCCACCACCAGGGCGTACCCGCCGGTGCCCAGCCCCATCAGCAGCGCGCCGGCGTTGAGCAGCACCCGGTCGCCGGGCTCGGGCGTGCCGACCAGCTCGGGGTAGGCCAGCGCCCGCATGCGTGTGCCGTCGGGCAGGTCGACGTCGAGTTCCACCGCCCCGGTCCACTGCCGTCGCAGCGTCGCCACCGTCCCCGTACGCCATCGCACCATGACGGGCACGCTAGCCGCGCGGGCCCGACGGCCCGCGTCCGGGTGCGCTGGTGGCGCGGATCAGGTCGGTTCGGGGTCGCCGCCGGCGTCCGGGCTCGGCGTGGCCTGGGTGTGCCGGGCGGTGCCGGAGGCCCCCGGCAGCGAACGGGTGGGATCGAGGAAGACGAAGCGGATCTCCCGGTACCGGCCGGTGAGCCGCCGCTCGGCCTCGTCGGCGGTGGCCTCGATCTCCGCGCCGGTCGCCTCGTCGCGGAAGTCGACCTTCGCGGCGACCAGGATGTCGTCCGGGCCGAGCTGCATGGTCAGCAGGGTGTCGATGCGCTCGACCTCGGGAAGCCCGGCCAGTTCCTGCTCGATCTCCTGGCGCAGTCGCTCCGGAACCGCCCGGCCGACCAGCAGCGACAGGTTGTTGGCGGCGAGGATCCCGGCGACCGCCAGCAGCAGCAGCCCGATCAGGATCGACGCGATGCCGTCCCACACCTCGTCGCCGGTGGCGTGCGACAGGCCGACGCCGAGCCCGGCCAGCAGCAGACCGATCAGGGCCGCGCTGTCCTCCAGGAAGACGGCCTTGACGGTGGTGTCGGCGGTCAGTCGCAGGAACCGTCGGGGCGTGGTCTGCCAGCGTCGGGACTCACGGCGAACCTGGCGCACGGCACGGGTCAGGGAGATCGACTCGATGACGAACGACACCCCGAGCACGATGTACGAGATGAGGTAGTCGCCGCTGTGTTCGTGCACCAGGATCGTGGTGACGCCGTGGGTGACGGCGAAACCGGCGCCGGCGACGAAGGTGAACATCGCCGCGAAGAACGCCCAGACGTAGCTCTCCTTGCCGTACCCGAAGGGGTGCCGCTGGTCCGCCGGCCGGGAGCCGCGGCGCAGCGCCTGGTAGAGCAGCACCTCGGTGGTGGTGTCGGCGACCGAGTGCGCGGCCTCGGAGAGCATCGCGGCCGAGCCGGAGATCACCCCGGCGATCAGCTTGGCGATCGCGATGGCGAGGTTGGCGGCGCCCGCGACGATCACCGTGCCGACGCTCTCGCTCTCGGGCCGTGCCTCCGCCTGCGACATGAGGCTCACCCTATGACCGGAGACGGCGACGCGCCGGGGGAGCGCCGATCCGAACAAGTGTGCGGCACGCCCGCGCGGGTGCACGTCGTTGGCGCGTCGGCTGCTAGCGTCTACCGCGTGTCGCGGACCCGCACCGAACGCCTGGTCAACCTGGTGATCTGCCTCCTGTCCACGCGACGGTTCCTGACCGCCGCGCAGATCGCCGCGACCGTGCCCGGTTACGAGCATGATCCGGACGACGCGCGCGACCACGAAGCGTTCCAGCGCAAGTTCGAACGGGACAAGGCCGAGCTGCGCGAACTGGGTGTGCCGCTGGAGACCGGCACGGCGAGCGCCTTCGACGCCGAGCCCGGTTACCGGATCGCCCACCGCGAGTACGCGCTGCCCGACATCCTCCTGGAGCCCGACGAGGCTGCCGCCGTGGGCATCGCCGCACGGCTGTGGCAGCACGCCGGGTTGGCCGCCGCGGCGTCGTCCGGGCTGGCCAAGCTGCGCGCCGCCGGGGTGGACGTGGACCCGCAGGCCACCCTCGGCCTGGAGCCGATGGTGACCGTCGACCCGGCGTTCGCGCCGTTGACCGCCGCCGCACGGGATCGCCGCGAGGTCGGGTTCGACTACCGGGTGCCCGACCGGGACGCGCCGACCCGTCGGCGGTTGCAACCGTGGGGCGTGGTCTGCTGGCGCGGCCGGTGGTACGTGGTCGGCCACGACCAGGACCGGGAGGCGACCCGCTGCTTCCGGCTGTCCCGGGTCGTCGGCGCGGTCCGGGTGACCGGCGCGCCCGGCGCGTACGAGCCGCCGGCCAACGTCGACCTGATCAGCCACGTGGCCCGTTGGTCGGGTCCGGTGGAGCGCACCGGCCGGGCCACCGTCCTGGCCGCGTCCGGTCGGGCCGCCGGGCTGCGCCGCTGGGCGGTGGAGGTGACCACCGGCCCGGACGGCGACCGGTTGGTCTTGCCGTACGCGGATCCGGACGGGCTGGCCGGCCACCTCGTCGGTTACGGCCCGGACGTGCGGGTGCTCGACCCGCCGGAGGTCCGCGAGGCCGTCATCCAACGACTCAAGGAGATCGCCGTCCGACACGACGAGCTGGCCGTGAGCGGAGGTGCCCGATGACCCGCCCGACCGCCCGGGGCGGCTCCCGCGCCTCGGCGGACCGGTTGGCCCGACTGCTCAACCTGGTGCCCTACCTGCTGGCCCGGCCGGGCATCGAGATCGCCGAGGCGGCGGGCGACCTCGGTGTGACCGAGCGGCAGCTCCGGGAGGACCTGGAGCTGCTCTGGGTGTGTGGGTTGCCCGGCTACGGCCCCGGTGACCTCATCGACATGGCGTTCGACGGTGACCGGGTGACGATCACCTACGACGCCGGCATCGACCGGCCGCTGCGGCTCACCCCGGACGAGGCCCTCGCGTTGGTGGTGGCGTTGCGGATGCTCGCCGAGACGCCCGGCGTCGCCAATCGGGAGGCCGTCGAACGGGCCCTGGCGAAGATCGAGGACGCGGGGGACCTGGTGGGCGCGCCGGTGGCGGTCCGGCTGCCCGGGGACACCCGGCGGGTCGAGGCGCTTCGTGCCGCCGTGGAGGGCGGGAAGGCGCTGCGGATCACCTACTACACCGCCGCCCGGGACGAGACCACCGACCGCGTCATCGACCCGCTGCGGGTGCTGATGGTCGGTGGTCGGGCGTACGTGGAGGCGTGGTGTCGGCGCGCGGAGGCGGTCCGGCTGTTCCGCGCCGACCGGATCGACGCCATCACCGAGCTGGACGAGCCGGCCACGGTGCCGCCGCAGGCCGTGCCGCACGATCTCACCGAAGGGGTGTTCCGCCCGTCGCCCGACCTGCCGCTGATCACGCTGCGCATCGGTCGCGGCGAGCGGTGGATCACCGAATATTATCCGTGCGAGCGGGTGGAGGCCGGCGACGGCGACCAGTGGCTGGTCTCCCTGCGGGTCACCGACCTGCTGTGGGCTCGCCGGTTCGTGCTGGGTCTCGGCCCGGAGGTCACCGTGGTCGCCCCGGTCGAGCTGGCCGAACAGGTCCGGGCGACGGCCGCCGCGGCCCTGGACGCGTACGCCGTTCCCGCGCCCGCCACGGCGCCCCGGCGACCAGAGGTCGACCGGGACGACGCGCCGTCGGGTGACCGGGCGGTGGCCGGGCACACCCAGTAGGCTGACCGCCGTGCTGATCTGGATCGTGCTCGCGCTGGTGCTGCTCCCTCTCGTGGCGCTCGCGCTGGCCGTGCGCCCGGTGCTGGGCCGGTTGCCCCAGCTGCGTCGTGCGGCTGTGGCGTTGCAGCGGCGGGCCGCCGAGGCCGAGGCGCTGCGCGACACCGCCGAGACGCTGCAGCAGCGGGCCGAGGGAGTCCAGCGTCAGCTCGACACCGCGTCCCGACGGCTCGCGGTGATCAAGGCCAAGCGCGGCTGACCGACCCCTCGTCCGGCGGCTGTTGACGGATCATCCCGGGTTGGTCAAGACTTCACCCTCCCGGCCAAACCACCACCACCCGGCGGGTGGCGGGCAGCCGATCCGCACGTACGATGGGCTGCGTACCACCCCCTCGGACACAGACCGACTGGAGCTTCTCATGGGTGCCCTCAAGCCGTGGCACATCGCTGTTCTCGTGGTTGTGCTGATCCTGCTCTTCGGTGCGAAGCGGCTCCCCGACGCGGCCCGTTCGCTGGGTCGGTCGCTGCGGATCATCAAGGCCGAGACCAAGAGCCTGCAGGACGACGACCGCGACCTCGCCGAGAAGGCCGACGCGCAGGCCGGCTACCAGCCGCTGCCGCCGCACGCCGGGCAGCAGGCGCCGTACGCCGGGCAGCCGCAGCAGCCGCCGTACCAGCAGGCGCCGCCGCAGCAGCCGGTCGCCGACCCGGTGCACCGCGTCCGCGACAACTGACCGAAGGGCACCACTGTCGTGGCCTTCGCCCTGCGCAAGCGCGGCCCGAGCACGTTCGAGCGGGCCGCCGACGGCTCGATGACGCTCATCGAGCATGTCCGCGAGCTGCGCAACCGTCTGTTCCGTGCGTCGCTGGCGATCATGATCGGCTTCGGCTTCGGCATCTGGCTGGCCGAGCGGGTCCGGTTGCTGCTGTCGAAGCCGTACTGCGACCTGCCGGGGTCGGTCGACCCGGAAACCGGCAAGTGCCTGTTCGTTCAGCTCGGTCCTGCGGACCTGTTCCTGCTGAACCTGAAGATCGGCCTGTGGGTGGGCCTGATCATCGCGGCGCCGGTCTGGCTCTACCAGCTCTGGGCGTTCATCGCGCCTGGTCTGCACCGGCACGAGCGGCGGTACGCGTACGCCTTCACGGCCCTGGCGGCGCCGCTCTTCGCCGCCGGTGCGGTGCTGGCGTTCTTCGTCACCGCCAAGGGCCTCGAGTTCCTGATGAACGTGTCCGGCGATGACATCTCCACCACGCTGGAAGTCACCAGGTACATCTCCTTCGTCACCAACCTGATCCTGTTGTTCGGTGTGGCGTTCGAGTTCCCGCTGATCGTGCTGATGCTCAACTTCGTCGGCATCGCCAGCGCGAAGCGACTGCTCAGCTGGTGGCGGGTGGCCATCTTCGTGTTCTTCGCCTTCTCCGCCGTGGTCACCCCCACCCCGGACCCGTTCGGGATGACCGCGTTGGCGATCTGCCTGTCCGCGCTCTACTTCGGTGCGGTCGGGGTCGCGTTCATCAACGACAGGCGGAAGGGTCGGGGCAAGGAGATCTACGCCGGCATCGACGACGACGAGGTGTCGCCGTTGGAGTTCGACGCGGACCCGGTCGTGGCCGGGCAGCGGGTCGACGCGGCGGAGCCGATCGGCGTTCCCGAGCCGATCGTCAAGCCGGCACCGATCGAGCGTCGCTACGACGACATGACCTGACGGCCGCGCGCCGACCGGTCAGCCGACGCCGTCCCCGTCTTTCGGGGGCGGCGTCGCCGCGTCACGCCGAGCGTGCGCGGGAGGACTGGTGGTGACGGCGCCCGCCCCTGGTGAACGGCGGGTGTCCGACCGGTACGGTGCTGCCCGTGACCGCAGACGATCACCTGCCGGGCCCGGTCGACCGCGCCCCGCTCCCCGGTGGCCCGGTGGCCGTACTCACGAACCCGACCGCCGGCCGGGGCCGCTACCGGGCCCTGCTGCCCCGGCTGCTGGACGGCCTGGCCGCTGCCGGTCGGCCGGTCCGGTTGGTGCCGGCGTCCGGGCCGGGCGAGGCGGAGGCGGCGTGCCGAGCGGCGGTCGCGGACGGCGCGGGAGCGCTGGTGGCGATCGGTGGGGACGGCACCGTGCACCAGGCCCTGCAGGCGGTCGCCGGCACCGACGTGCCCTTCGGGCCGATCCCCGCCGGCACCGGCAACGACTTCGCGCTGGACACCGGTTTCCCGGCCGATCCGGTCGCGGCGGCGGACGTGATCGCGTCAGCGCTGCGCGACGGCCGCCGCCACACCGTCGACCTGGCCCGGATGACCGGGGTGGACGGCACCGAGCGCTGGTACGGGGCGGTTCTCGCCGCCGGCTTCGACGCGATCGTCAACGAGCGCGCCAACCGGATGCGCTGGCCACGCGGCCCGCGCCGGTACGACCTGGCGATCGTCGTCGAGCTGGCCCGGCTGCGCCCGCGCCGCTACACGATGCGCCTCGACGGGGTGCCGCACGAGATGGACGCGGTGCTGGTGGCGGTGGGGAACTGCCCCACGTACGGCGGCGGGATGCGGATCTGCCCCGACGCGGACCCGACCGACGGGTTGCTCGACGTGGTGGTGGCGGGTCCTGTCGACCGACGGACCCTGATCCGGGTCAAGCCGCGCATCTACCAGGGCACCCACGTCAGCCACCCGCTCGTGCACAGCTACCGCGCCCGCACCGTGGAGTTGGCCGCCGAGGGCATCACCACGTACGCCGACGGGGAACGGTCCCTGGGTCTGCCGGTGACGATCAGCGCCGTCCCGGGCGCCGTGCGGCTGCTGCGTTGACCCGTACCGCTCCGATGCTGGCGGCGATGACCAGCGCGATGGCGACGCACTCCAGCACTGTCAGCTCCTGCCGCAGCACCAGCCAGCCGGCGAGGGTGGCGACGGCCGGGCCGAGGCTCATCAGCACCGCGAAGGTGGCGGTGGGCATCCGCCGTAGCGCCAGCAGTTCCAGGGTGTAGGGCAGCCCGGAGGCGAGCACCGCGAGGGCGGCACCGAGCGCCAGCACCGGCGGGTCGAGCAGCGCCGCGCCGCCGTCGACGATGCCCAGTGGCAGCGTGATCAGCGCGGCGAGGGTCAGCGACAGGGCCAGCCCGTCCGCGCCCGGGAAGCGGCCGCCGACCCGGGCGCTGAGCACGATGTACGCGGCCCACATGGCGCCGGCGCCGAACGCGAAGGCCACCCCGGCCGGGTTGAGCCGGTCGAAGCCACCCTGCCCGAGCAGCGCCACCCCGGCCAGGGCCAGGCCCGCCCACGCCCAACTGGCGAGTCGTCGGGCGCTGAACACCGACAGTGCGAGGGGGCCGAGGACCTCCAGCGTCACCGCCGGGCCCAGCGGGATGCGTTCGATGGCCTGGTAGAAGAGCGAGTTCATACCGGCCAGCGCCAGCCCGAACGCGCCCACCGCCAGCCAGGCCGACCGGTCGTGTCCGCGCAGTCGGGGTCGGCACACCACGAGCAGCAGCACCGCCGAGATCGTCAGCCGCAAGGTGACCGCGCCGGCCACGCCGGTACGCGGGAAGAGCAATGCCGCCACGGCGGAGCCGAACTGCACCGACAGCGCCCCGCCGAGCACCAGCCCCACGGCGACGACGCCACCGCGTCGGGCTGGTGGCGTGTCGGTCGGCGGTGGCGCGGGCAGCAGGATCTCGGTCACGGGCACGACGGTAGGCGTTCGGCTCCGGCTACCTCGCGGCGGTGTCCACCTGCTCGAACGCGACCTCTGTCGTTCGGCTCGTGGAGAGGGACGTTCGTCGCCGCCACGGCCGTACCTGGTCGCCAACGTGGTGCTACCGGCGTACGGTCCCTGGTATGACTAGCGCGATGCGGAAGTTGTCGATCTCCGTGCCACCTGACGTGGCCGAGCGCCTGGAGCGGGAGTCCAACGCCAGCGCCTACATCACCCAGGCCGTCCGTGACCGGATGCGGCTGGACGCCCTGGACGCGGAGCTGGCCCACCAGGGCATCCCGATCACCGAGCAGGGCGTGGCCGAGGCGCGCGCCCGCCGGGCCGCCGTGGAGGCCGACTGGTCGCCGGAGCGCCGCAGCGCCCTTCGCGAGCGGGTCCGCCAACACGCGCTGGACGCCGCCGCCGGGACGCTCGAACAACCGGCCGCGTGAGCCCCGAGGACGACCGCCCGGTGCGGCTCGTGCTGGACCGGTCGGCGCTGCTGGCGTACCTGGCGGGGTCGGTGCACGTCGGGGAGCCGCTGCACGAGGTCATCCAGGACCGCAACAGGTTCGGCGTCACCGCCGTGACCGCCGCGGAGGCCCTGGCGATCGTCAGCGACCCGAAGGAACGAGCGACCCTGCACCGGCTGCTGGACCTGGACGCCTGTGCGGTGCTCTCGACAGAGGGGCACTCCTGGCACGAACTCAGCTTCTGGCGCACGGTGACGGGCCGCGCCGATCTGGCCACCACGGCGCTGGCCGTCCTCGAACACGACGCCTCGATCCTCACCGGGGAAGACCGGTACGGCGACGGCGAGCTACCGGTGATCCACATTCCCGGCTGACGGCACGGAAACCGTGGGTCAGGCGGGCAGGGCGAGGTCGAGCACCGCGCCCAGCCCGTTCTCGCGACCCGGCTCGGCGGCCGGTAGCACCAGCACCGAACAGCCGGCGGCCACCGCTCCCGCGTCCGCGGGCGTGTCGCCGACCATCAGCGTCTGCTCCGGGTCGACGCCGAGCATTCCGCAGGCACGCCAGAAGATCGCCGGGTCGGGCTTGCAGCGCCCCACCTCGTAGGAGAGCACGAAGGCGCCGACCAGGTCGGTCAACCCCCACGTGTCGAAGTGCGGCCGCAGGTCGAAGCCGATGTTGCTGACCACGGCGACCGGCACCCCGGCGTCGCGCAACGCGGTCAGCGTGGGTGCGGTGTCCGCGTACGGCAGCCAGCCGTCGGCGGTCAGCAGCCGCTCGTAGAGCGCGTCGGCGAAGCCTTCGATGCCGGCGTCGACGGTCTCGGCCAGCCCGGTGTACGCGCCCCGGTGGGCGTGTTGGTAGAGGTCCCGGTCGGCCCACAACTCGGCCAGCCGGGGTGGGACCCGCGCCGGCAGCGGCCCGCCGGCACGCCCGGCCGTCAGCAGCCGGTCGGCCAGCGAGGTGGCGCGGACCTGGTCCAGGGTGACCCCGCACGCGCTGGCGGCCTCCAGGACCCACCGCCGGGGTTCCTCCACCTGGGCCAGGGTGCCGTGGAAGTCGAAGAGCACCGCCTTCACGGGCCGTCGGGACGCCCGGGGGGCGGCGGCCTCGGCGGTGCCCGGGGGACGAGTCTGGGGCGGTTCGGCATGGTCCGGCACGCCGTGCACCCTACCGACCGCCCCCGACGGCACCTCCGGACGGCCTTGTGGGGTGTCGTGTCCCGGCACGCACTAATCTTGGTCCCATGTCGAGTCCCGCCGAGCGGTACGCGGAGGCCCGTCGCCGGGCCGCGCAGGCCTCACAGTTTCCAGCGCTGGACGAGTTCGCCCTCGACCTGGGGTTCGACCTCGACGACTTCCAGCGGGAGGCGTGCCAGTCGCTGGAGCGGGGCAGCGGAGTGCTGGTCTGCGCCCCCACCGGCGCCGGAAAGACCGTCGTCGGTGAGTTCGCCGTCCACCTGGCGTTGCGCGGCCGGCCCGGCGATCCGGCGGACGCGGACGCGGCGACCCCGGCGGCCCGGCGCAAGTGCTTCTACACCACGCCGATCAAGGCGCTGTCCAATCAGAAGTACCACGACCTGGTCGCCCGGTACGGCGCCGAGCAGGTCGGTCTGCTCACCGGGGACAACGCGATCAACGGTGACGCGCCGGTGGTGGTGATGACCACCGAGGTGCTGCGCAACATGCTCTACGCGGGCTCCAGCACCCTCAAGGGCCTCGCGTACGTGGTGATGGACGAGGTGCACTACCTGGCCGACCGGTTCCGTGGTGGGGTGTGGGAAGAGGTGATCATCCACCTGCCCGCCTCGGTCACCCTGGTCTCGCTGTCGGCGACCGTCTCCAACGCCGAGGAGTTCGCCGACTGGCTGGTCACCGTACGCGGCGAGACGGCGGTGGTGGTCAGCGAACACCGGCCGGTGCCGTTGTGGCAGCACATGCTGGTCGGCAAGCGGATGTTCGACCTGTTCCACGACGCCGACGCCGCCCGCAAGCACGACGTGCACCCGGAGCTGCTGCGCTACACCCGGGAGACCGCGCGGCGGCTGGAGCTGGGCGAGGGCCGCAGCGCGGGACCGGGCGCCGGCCGTCGTGGCCCGCGCTGGCGGGGCCCGTTGCGCCCGGACATCGTCGACCGGCTGGACCGGGAGGGTCTGCTGCCGGCGATCCTGTTCATCTTCAGCCGGGCCGGTTGCGCCGCCGCGGTGCAGCAGTGCCTCGCCGCCGGGCTGCGGTTGACGTCGCCGGAGGAGCGGGCCGAGATCCGCCGGGTCGTCGAGTCCCGGGTCACCGCCATCCCGGGCGAGGACCTGACCGTCCTGGGCTACTGGGAGTGGCTCGACGGCCTGGAGCGTGGGCTGGCCGCCCACCACGCCGGCATGCTGCCGGTGTTCAAGGAGATCGTCGAGGAGTTGTTCGTCCGGGGCCTGGTCAAGGCGGTCTTCGCCACGGAGACCTTGGCGCTGGGCATCAACATGCCGGCTCGCTGCGTGGTGCTGGAACGCCTCGTGAAGTACAACGGCGAGGCGCACGTCGACCTGACGCCGGGGGAGTACACCCAGCTCACCGGCCGCGCCGGCCGTCGCGGCATCGACGTGGAGGGGCACGCCGTCGTGGTGTGGTCCCCGGAGACCGACCCCCGGCACGTGGCGGGGCTCGCGTCGACCCGCACCTACCCGCTGCGGTCCAGCTTCCGACCCTCGTACAACATGGCGGTGAACCTGGTCGGCACCGTCGGCGCGGAGCCGGCCCGGGCCCTGCTGGAGTCCTCGTTCGCCCAGTTCCAGGCGGACCGGTCGGTGGTCGGCCTGGCGCGGCAGGTGCAGCGCAACACCGAGACGATCGAGGCGTACGGCGCGGAGGCCGCCTGCCACCACGGCGACTTCGACGAGTACTTCGCGTTGCGGGTGGCGATCGCCGACCGGGAGAAGGCCATCGCCCGGCAGGGGCAGACCCAGCGCAAGGCCGCCGCGGTGGCGTCGTTGGAGCGGCTGCGCGTCGGCGACGTGATCCGGGTGCCGTCGGGCCGGCGCGCCGGGTTGGCCGTCGTGCTGGACCCGGCGACCGGCGGGTTCGGTGAGCCCCGGCCGCTGGTGCTCACCCAGGACCGCTGGGCGGGGCGGGTCAGCCCCGGCGACTTCACCACCCCCGCCGAGGTCCTGGCGCGAATCCGGGTGCCCAAGCACTTCAACCACCGTTCGCCGGCCGCCCGACGGGATCTCGCCGCCGAGGTGAGCGGCACCGGCCTGGACCGGCACAGCGGCCGACGGGGTGGCCGTTCCCGCCAGGTGACCGGCGAGGACCACCGGCTGACCCAGCTCCGCACCGAGTTGCGGCACCACCCCTGCCACGCCTGCCCGGAACGGGAGGAGCACGCCCGTTGGGCGGAGCGGCGTCGCCGGCTGGAGCGCGACACCGAGGAGTTGCGCGAGCGGGTGTCCGGGCGGACGGGTTCGCTCGCCCGGACCTTCGACCGGATCGTGGCGCTGTTGACCGACCGTGGTTACCTGGCCCGCGACGGTGCGGTCACCGACGCCGGGCGGATGCTCGGCCGGATCTGGACCGAGGCCGACCTGCTGGTCGCCGAGTGTCTGCGGCGGGGCGTGTGGAACGGTCTGTCGCCGGCCGAGTTGGCCGCTGCGGTGTCGGTGGTGGTCTTCGAGGCACGCCGCGACGTCGACGAGCGGGCGTCGCTGCCCCGTGGGCCGGTGGCCGACGCGGTGGACGAGACGCTGAAGCTGTGGGGGGAGATCGAGGCCGACGAGGCGACGCGGGGGTTGGCCGCGACCCGGGAGCCGGATCTGGGCTTCGCCTGGCCCGTCTACCGGTGGGCCCGGGGCGAGGTGCTGGCCAAGGTGCTCGGCAGCGGCCACGAGATCGACGGTGAGATGCCCGCCGGTGACTTCGTCAGGTGGGCGCGGCAGGTGGTCGACCTTCTTGGTCAACTTGCCGACTCCGGCGGTGCGTCGCCGGAGTTGCGCTCCACCGCGCGGCAGGCTATAGCGGCCATCAACAGGGGCGTCCTGGCGTACCACACCTCGGCCTGACCGTCACGATCAGTTACCGGCGGCGTCCAACCGACGCATCGGACGGTTACTGTCGCGCCACCCCCCGAATACGGCCGAGGGTGCTATTGCGCCTGATCACGGCACCCCTGATCATTGCCCGAGCGCTTTGTTGACGCGCTGGTAACGAATGGGGAGAAGGCCGCGGTGGGGGACATCAATCACTTTGAGTACGGGTGGATCACACCCGCGTTGAGCTACGCGCTGTCCGTGCTCGGTTCCGTCCTCGGTCTGGTCTGCGCCGGGCGCATCCGTACGGCACGGACGAGCGGCCAGCGGGCGTGGTGGGGTCTGCTGTCGGCGTGGGCGCTGGGCGGCACCGCCATCTGGGCGATGCACTTCATGGCGATGCTCGGGTTCGCCGTGGACAACACCCGGATCCGCTACGACGTGCCGCTGACCGTGGCCAGCACGGTCATCGCGGTGGTGGCTGTCGGTATCGGTCTGGCCATCGTCGGCACCGGCCGGTTGAACGCCGTGCGGCTGATCGCCGGTGGCGTCTTCACCGGGGCGGGCGTGGCGGCCATGCACTACACCGGCATGGCGGCGATGCGGCTCAACGGCACTCTCGGGTACGACACCCTCCGGGTCGCGCTCTCCGTGGCCATCGCCGTCGTGGCGGCCACCGTCGCGCTGTGGCTCGCGATGACGGTTCGCAAGGGCGCGGCGGTCTTCGCCTCGGCATTGGTGATGGGCATCGCCGTGAACGGGATGCACTTCACCGGGATGAGCGCCCTGTCGGTGCACCGCCACGAAGGTGCGAACCGCGAGGTGACCGGGGCCGGTGTGAGCACCCTGCTGGTGCCGATCATGCTGGCGGTGATCTTCGGGGTGGTCGGGCTGCTCTACGCGCTGCTCGCGGCCCCGACCGACGACGACCGGGCCGCCTCGGCGTATCTGGCCGGACGGCGGGTCGCGGAGCCGGCGGCCCCGACGCCCGCCCCGGACCCGGTCGGGCTGCGCGCCCGCTCCACCCTCGGTCAGCCGGGCAACCCGTTCCCGTCCCGCCGGGACACGCCGCCCCGCTGACGCCGACGTCGGCGGATCTCAGGTCGGCGGTCGGTCGTCGATGACGAGGGTGGCCAGCAGACCGGGGTGATCGGTCGCTTCGCGCATGGGCACCGACCTGCGACAACAGATGGTCACGCCAGCCGTCGCCACGATGTGTTGGAGCGCGCCGTCGTCCACCCGCTGGTGCTCGGGCGGGGTGCAGGACCGCACGTCGGGGTCACCGCCGGCTCGGAGGTTGAGGTCGCCGGCGAGCACGGATCCGCTGTTCCCACGGATGGTGGGCAGGACCGTGTCGAGCAGATGCCCACACTGGGCGAGCGCCACCCGGTAGCTGGTGTTGGCCAGGTGTGTGGTGCAGGCGAGCAGCCTGCGGTCGACGTCCACGCAGAGCCAGGCGCGTTCCTCGGGGTCGGCGAGGTCCTGCGTCGGGTGGATCCCGCGGTGCACGCCGCCCGGGGTGTCCGGTGTCCTGACGCGGGCCAGCAGCCCGACGCCGTACGGCTGACCGTTGCGGCACCGGGTGTCGGCCCCGCTGGGCCGGTCCCCGGCGGGTTGGAACGCGGACACCACGCTCCGACCGGGGTGGACGGCCTCGAACACGCGCCGCAGGGCGGGGACGTCACCCTGACAGATCTCGTTCAGGGTGACCAGGTCGGGTGCCTCGGTGTCGATCACCTCGGCGGCGACGGCCATCGACCGACCGGTGTAGCAGCCGGCCCGACCGCTGTTGCAGAGGTTCAGTTGGAGCATCCGCAGGACGGTGGGTCGCGCGGTGTCCGTGGTGGTTGTCTCCGGCGGCCGGCCGGGCAGCCCGGCGGCGACGAGCAGCAGGCAGACGGCCGCGGCACGACGCGTGAATCGGGATGGACGATCGGCCACGCGCACTCCGGGTGGGGCAGGCGACGGTCGTCGCCACGGTGGCAGTGATCGTACTCGTGGCGGAACGATGGCTGACCCGGGCGCGGACACCCCGGGGGCACGCGCGCCGCGCGTACCCCCGGAGGTCTGGTCAGCGTGTGCGGACCGCGACGACGGTGTACGGGGTGGTCGGGGTCGGTGGTGTGGTGAAGCGGCCGTTGGGCAGGTAGAGCCGGCCCAACGCCGCGGCGACGGTGGTGGGCACGTCGAAGTTCGGGTCGGTGATGACGGCGCTGAGCGTGCCGGCGGTGCCGGAGTGGTTGAGCGTGACGACCGCGATCTGGTTGAGGCTGTTCTGGACGACGTAGAGGGTGCGGCCGAGCAGCAGCAGACCGTCGCCGTTGGTGAAGGTGTGGCCCGGCACGTTCACTGTGGTGCTCACGCCGGTCAGCGGGTCGACCCGGTACAGCGTGCCGGTGTTCGACTGGACGACGATCAGGGCCCGACCGTCCGGTGTGGTGGTGATGCCGTTGAGGTTCACGCCGGTGCCGACCTGCTCGTACGCACCGGTCAGCGGGATGGTGGTGAAACCGTCGGCGGGGGGCAGCGCGCCGCCGCGACCGAGCGGCAGCCGGTAGAGCACCGGGCGGTTGGAGTCGGTGAAGTAGGCGGCGTCGCGGCTCAGGATCACGTCGTTGACGAACGTGGGCGTGGTGGCGAACTGGTAGCTGGCCAGCACGTCGCCGGTGCGGGTGTCGAGCACGCGGGCGTCGCCGGCCGTGCCGCCGGCGACGAGCAGCCGGCCGCGTGTGTCGATCTTCAGGCCCAGCGACGGGGTGCCGGTGGCCGCGCCGATCGGGGTGCTCCGGCCGGTGACCAGGTCGACGCGCTGGATGGCGCCGGTCGCACGGGAGCCGAAGTAGGCGTACCGGCCGGCGGTGGCGATGCCCTCTGGCGCGAAGCCGTCGGGCAGGGCGAGGACGGTGGGCGGTCGGCCGCCGGGGTGCGCCTGCGCGGGGGTGACGGCGACGGAGGTCAGCAGGGCCACGACGAGCGCGCCGCCGAGCGTGGTGCGGAGGGGGCGGTTCACTGTGCTCCTTCCGGGCGGAGAGGCGGCGGCAGCCGACACGTCCGCCACGTTCACTGGGGCCAGGACCTGTCCCACTGTACGACCGTCATCGATCTCCTGCCCGGCGTCACCGGCGCGACCGACCGGATCGGCCGCGCCGGTGAGACGTCGAGCGGGGTGGATGTCAGGCGTTGCGGACGAGCCTCCACCGGTTGTCCGCGCTGCCGTTGTCGGAGTCCTGGACGGCCTGCGCGCCCCAGGCGGTCGACCCGTTCAGGATGCCGAGCAGCTTGTTGCTGTTGACGTTGCGAATCTTGTAGGTGCCGTCGCCGTTGTCCACCAGGATCCACCGGTGGTCGGCGGTGCCGTTGTCCGCCCACTGCAGGACGCGAGCGTTGTCGGCGGTGGACATGTTCTCCACGCCGAGGACCTTGCCGCTGTTGACATTGCGGAATCGGACCGCGTTGCCGTCGGTCACCATCACCCAGTTGTGGTCCGCGGTGCCGCTGTCGCCCCACTGCACGGCCAGGCCACCGTCGGCGGTGGACATGTTCTGGATGCCGAGGACCAGCCCGGTCCCGACGTTGACCAGGCGGTAGCTGCCGCCGGTGTTGCCGCCGCCGGTGGTGCTCCAGTAGACCGTGTAGTTGTAGCCGTGGGCGTCGTGGAAGGGTGCGAGGTTCACGGTGGACCCGTTCGCGCTGGCCGTGAACGCGAGCGAGCTGGTGCTGGTGCGCGTGATCGAGGAGACGGTGAGCGACGGCAGGGCGCTCAACGTGGTGTTGCCGTAGTTGCCGGCCAGCACCGTCGGTCCGTACGTCACGGCGGCCACCGAGCTGTTGTCGTTGGCGGCGCGCATGACGACCTGCATCGGCAGCCGTACGGTGACGGTGTCCCCGGCGGCCCAGGTGCGGGTGACCGTCGCGTAGCTGCCCGGTGTGGTGGCGACGTTCTGCGCCGTGCCGTTCACGGCGATCGTCGCGCCGGTCGTCCAGGCCGGGATCCGCACCCGGATGCTCCACGAGCCGCTCATCGTCCCGGACAGGGTCAGGGTGGTGGTGTCGCCGACCGGGTAGGTGGTGCTCTGGGTGACCGTGATGCCCCGCTGCGACCAGTTCAGGACCGACGGCGTGAACAGGTTCACGGTCAGTGTGGTCCCGTTGTAGAAGTAGATCGACTCCATCAACCTGGTGTTGATCTCCAGGCCGGTGCCCTGGCAGCACCAGAACGAGTTGTAGTCGGTGCTCCAGGTGCCGCCGCCCCACGCCGGTCCCACACCGCGACGCCCGCCCGGCCGCAATGGGGTGAAGTAGGTGATGTGGCCGTGGCTGTCGGCCGGGTTCTGCCCACCGATCAGGTGGTTGATCAGGGCCCGCTCGTAGAAGTCGAAGTAGTCGGTCCGGTTCGGGTCGAGCAGCCACAGCTCCCGGGTCAGCTTGAGCATGTTGTACGTGTTGCACTGCTCGCAGGTGTCGTTGCTGAGGTACCCGGCGATCGCGTTGGGCGCCCGGAAGTGCTCGGCCTGGCTGTTGCCGCCGATGACGTAGGTGTGCGCGTTGACCGTCATGTTCCACGCGTTGCTGGCGATGTCCCGGTAGCGGGTGGTGCCGGTGGCCTTGAACTCCCGGGCCGCGCCGATCCACTTCGGCACCTGCGTGTTGGCGTGCAGCCCGGACAGCTGGTCGGAGTTGTTGGCCAGCGGGTTGAAGACGGCGGCGTGGTCGAACCGCTGGGCGGTGGTGAGCCAACGGGAGTCGCCGGTCTGCTGGTAGATGTCGGTGAGGACGTCGTTCATCCCACCGAACTCGGTGCCGAGCATGGACTGCATCTGACTGGAGCTCAGCCGACTCGTCCGGGTGTCGACCCAGCCGGCGAGCGCCAGCAGCACCGTACGGGCCTGCGTGTTGCCGGTGTACCGCCAGACGTCGAGCAGCCCGGCGAGGGTCTTGTGGATGCAGTAGTAGGGCACGTTGCCGTTGGACAACGTGCGGGCTTCGAGCGCCGTGAAGTCGGACTCCGGGAAACCGGACAGGTATCCGGCGCCGAAGCCGGCGGCTCCGTTGTTGGCCTGGCACTTGGCCAGCTCGGCCACCATGTAGTTCGCCTTGTCCCGGCAGGTGGTGTCGCCGAGCACCGCGTACGCGTACGACCACGCGGTCAGGAAGTGCCCCTGCATGTGGGTCCGGAACGGGAAGTTCGGCGCGTCCCAGCCTCCGTTGGTGGCGGCGCCGTTGGTGGACAGCCGGTGGTTGGCGCGGAAGTTGTAGAGCATCCGGTCGACGTCGACGAACCGCAGGTAGTTGAGCGTGCGCGTCTGGTTGTCCATCCAGCGGCTGGAGTTGAGCCGCACCTGCCCGAGGTCGAACGGATACGCCGAGACTCCGAGGTCGGGTCGGACCGGTGGGACGACGGCCGCGGACGCGCCACGCGGAGCGACGGCGGCACCGGCTGCGGAGAGGGCCACGGTGGCTCCGGCGGCCTGCAGCAGGCGGCGGCGGCTGAGCGGCGGGGGTGGCATGGGGACCTCCAAGGGTGTGCTGCGTGGTGGTGATCCGGAAGGTGGCGTCCTGCCGGTCGGCGGCGCTCGAACTGCCACTGAGCGTGTCGACGCGCAGCAGTCGGCTCGCGTGCCGCAGGAAGTTGGAGCCGTGGGCGCCCGGTGCCCGACCCGGTACGTCATCGCGGCACATCAATGTGATCGCTAACATAGTTGGTCGTTAACATGCCCGCAACCCCCCGGATCGCCGGTTCGGCGGCACGGCGGGTGTCCGTGCGGTCGCGTCGCGCCTCGGCGTCCCGATGGCGCGGTCGAGGTGGGGATCGCGGACGGTTCCGGACCCGACGCGCCGGTCTCCTTGATCGCACGGTCATGACACAGCGTCACGAGAACGTGCTCGCCCTCCGTTGACGCCCGGCTCGCCGCTCAGTACGGTGCATCGTAAATCGTGGATGTCAGCGTCGATACATCAATGCTGCGATGTGGTTACGACGGTCATCTCGCACCGCCAGAAAATCGAGGTCAGATCGGGGGAGGGGGAGTCAGGCAAGAGCTGTTAGCGCTAACACGGCTGTCGGCCGTGTTGTTCGGTATGCGCGGCGACGCCCGCTCGACCGGCAGCCGGCAGCGGTGACTCGTCGACCCAGAACCCGCGCACCGCGCACTCTCTGTGGGAGCCAATCGTGAAGGTGAACGAGAGAACCACAACCCGGGCCGGCAGCCGGGTCAGGCGGGCCGCCGCCTGGCTGGCGAGCCTCGTCTGCGTCCTCGCCCTGCTTCCGGCCAGCGCCGCCCGGGCGGACAATCCGATCGTCCAACACATCTACACCGCCGATCCGGCACCGTTGGTGCACAACGGCCGGGTGTACCTCTACACCGGGCACGACGAGGACGGCTCGACGTACTTCACCATGAAGGAATGGCGGGTGTGGTCGTCGGCCGACATGGTGAACTGGACCGACCACGGCTCGCCGTTGAACCTGGCCACGTTCTCCTGGGCGGACGCCAACGCGTGGGCCGGTCAGGTCATCGCGCGCAACGGCAAGTTCTACTGGTACGTGCCGGTGCGGCAGCGCTCGAACGGGCAGATGGTCATCGGCGTGGCGGTGGGCGACAGCCCGACCGGTCCGTTCCGCGACGCGCTCGGCCGACCCCTGGTCGGCAACAACGAGATCGACCCGTCGGTCTTCATCGACGACGACGGGCAGGCGTACCTCTACTGGGGCAACCCGGGGCTCTGGTACGTGCGGTTGAACGCCGACATGATCTCGTACTCGGGTAGTGCGACCCGGATCCCGCTCACCACGGCGGGCTTCGGCACCCGTAACGGGAACGCCAGCCGCCCGACCCTCTACGAGGAGGGCCCGTGGGTGTTCAAGCGCAACGGGTTGTACTACAACGTGTTCGCGGCGGAGTGCTGCTCGGAGTTCATCGCGTACTCCACCGCCACCGGTCCGACCGGGCCGTGGACGTACCGCGGGACGATCATGCCTCGGCAGGGCGCCAGCTTCACCAACCACGCCGGGGTGATCGATTTCCAGGGCGGGTCGTACTTCTTCTACCACAACGGGGCGCTGCCGGGCGGCAGTGGTTACACGCGGTCGGTGGCGGTGGAGAAGTTCACCTACAACTCCAACGGCACGATCCCGACGATCAATATGACCACCACCGGCGCGCCGCAGGTGGGGACGCTGAATCCGTACGTGCGGCAGGAGGCGGAGACGATCGCGTGGGGCTCGGGCATCGAGACCGAGGTGTCCAGCGAGGGCGGGATGAACGTCGGCTGGATCGAGAACGGCGACTACATCAAGGTCAAGGGCGTCGCGTTCGGCGCGGGGGCGACCTCGTTCACCGCCCGGGTCGCGTCGGCGACCAGCGGTGGTCGGATCGAGGTACGCCTGGACAGCGCCAGCGGCCCGACGGTGGGCACCTGCACCGTCGGTGGCACCGGTGGTTGGCAGACCTGGACCAGCACCACCTGCGCGGTCAGCGGCGCGACCGGCACCCGTGACCTGTACCTGCGCTTCGCCGGTGGCAGCGGCAACCTGTTCAACGTCAACTGGTGGCAGTTCAACGGCAGCACCGGTGGCGGCGGGAACGTCCTCACCAACGGCGACGTGGAGAACGGCACGACCGGGTGGGGTGTGAACGGCAGCGGAACGATCTCCCGCAACACGTCGGTCGTCCGGGGTGGCGCCGGCTCCCTGTCGATCACCGGGCGTACCTCGGCGTGGAACGGCCCCAGTCAGGACGTGACAGCGAAGCTCACCAACGGCAAGAGCTACACCACGAACGTCTGGGTACGCGCGCAGAGCGGCACACCGTCCGCGAAGGCGACACTGGCGCTGACCGCCAACGGTACGACCAGTTACCTCCAGCTGACCCCGGCGACAGCTGTCAACGCGAACGGCTGGACGCTGCTCACCGGCACGGCGACCCCGTCGTGGAGCGGCACGCTCACCGGCGCCACGTTCTACGTCGAGACGGCGGCGGGCACCGACAGCCTGCTCGTCGACGACGCCTCGTTCCAGTGACGCGCGGTGCCGGAGTCGTGGTCGCACGGCTCCGGCACCCACCCGTGACCGCAGGTGGAAGCGCCCGGTGGCGACGCGACTCGTTACGACTTGACGAACGACATGTTATCGCTCACAGTCGATGGATGAGGGCGGCCACGGCTGTGGCTCACCGGGCGAGTCGGCCGGCCGCACCTCGGAACGCGACGTCCGCCCAGGGCATGCCGGACGTCGCGCCAGGATTCCCAGCAGTGGTGCCGTGACGGCTACCGGGCTCGCTGTCACGGTCTCGCCGACCCTGGGACACCACCGCCGTCGTACGAGGGCATCGGTCGCCGGGCATCGCCGATGCGGCTCTCCGACGTCGTGGGCGCAGCTTCGGGTGCTGCGCCCCCATCGCTGAACCACCACAGACAAGGAATCCGCATGAATCACAGAAGAGTCCTGCGAGCGGCGGTGACCGTCGCGGTCGCCGGCGCTCTCGCCACCGGCATGACGATGGCAATGACCACCGGGGCCAGTGCCGGCACGACCCTCGGGGCCTCGGCGGCCGAGAAGGGCCGCTACTTCGGTGCCGCCGTCGCGACGGGCAAGCTGTCCAACAGCACGTACACGACGATCTTGAACCGTGAGTTCAACAGTGTCGTGGCCGAGAACGAGATGAAGTGGGACGCCACCGAGCCGCAGCAGGGTCGGTTCAGTTACAGCGGCGGTGACCGTCTGGTCAGCCACGCGCAGGCCAACGGCATGAGCGTGCGGGGTCACGCGTTGCTGTGGCACCAGCAGGAACCGGGTTGGGCGCAGGGCATGTCGGGCAGCGCGTTGCGCAGCGCGATGATCAACCATGTCACGCAGGTGGCGACGCACTTCCGCGGGAAGATCTATGCCTGGGATGTGGTGAACGAGGCGTTCGCCGACGGTGGTTCGGGTGGGCGGCGTGACTCGAACCTGCAGCGGACGGGTAATGACTGGATCGAGGCGGCGTTCCGGGCGGCGCGGGCGGCGGATCCGGGTGCGAAGTTGTGTTACAACGACTACAACACCGACGGGATCAACGCGAAGTCGACGGGGATCTACAACATGGTGCGGGACTTCAAGTCCCGTGGTGTGCCGATCGACTGTGTGGGCTTCCAGTCGCACCTGGGCACGTCGTTGGCGTCTGACTACCAGGCCAACCTGCAGCGCTTCGCCGACCTCGGCGTGGACGTGCAGATCACCGAGTTGGACGTGATGACCGGTGGCAACCAGGCGAACATCTTCGGCGCCGTCACCCGGGCCTGCATGAACGTGTCCCGTTGCACCGGCATCACGGTGTGGGGTGTGCGCGACTGCGACTCGTGGCGTGGTTCGGACAACGCGCTGCTGTTCGACTGCAACGGCAACAAGAAGGCCGCGTACACCAATGTCCTGAACGCCCTCAACGCCGGCCCGGGCATCCCCACCACCCCGCCGCCGACGACCCCGCCGCCCACCACCCCGCCGCCGACCACGGGCGGGTGTTCCGCGTCGGTGTCGCTGAACTCGTGGAACGGCGGGTTCGTGGCCAACGTGAAGGTGACCGCCGGCTCTGCCGGCACGAACGGGTGGAACGTCAGCGTCACGCTCCCCAGTGGTGCCAGCGTCACCAGCACCTGGAGCGCGACGGCCAGCGGCTCCAGCGGCACGGTGCGATTCGCCAACGTGGACTACAACGGCCGGCTCACCGCGGGCCAGGTCGCCGAGTTCGGCTTCCAGGGAACGGGCAGCGGGACCGGCATGACGCCCACCTGCACCGCCTCCTGACCCTCTGATCGCACACGACGGCCGGTGTGGAGAACCATCCTCCACACCGGCCGTCGTGCGCGGCGGGTCGGTCAGGAGTACGGCAGCCGCAGCACCGACTGGTTGCCGAGGCCGATGGTGCTGGGGTTGTTGCCGATCGCCGACCACACCTCCACCCGGACCCTGCCGTTGCTCAACGCGCCCAGCGTGCCGGTGGCCGACGCCAGGCCGGCACCCTGGGTGTAGTGCTCGTAGCCCGAGACGGGGTCGGTGGCGAAGTAGCGCCACGTCTCCACCCGGTCCCAACTGCCGTTGCCGGTGAGGTCGTAGGAGACCCGCACCTGCACGCCGTTGCCGACCGCCGTGCCCGCGTCCACGAACAGGTCGAACGCCGTCTGCCCACCGGAGTAGGCGAGGTTGAGGCCCGTCGCCGTGAAGACCTGCGCGTTGGTGGGCGTACCGTCGTGGTTGCCGTTGGCCGCCGCGACGGTCGTCGTGGCCGCGCTACCGGCGGCGCCCAACCCACCGCCGGGCAGCAGGTACCGCGTCGGTCCGCCGGTGGACGGCGGCGCGGTCGTCGTCGGCGGCGGAGTGGTCGTCGGTGGGGGATCCGTCGGCGTCGTCGGGGGTACGCCGCCGGCCGCGTTGCCGCCACTCCAGGTGTTCGCCCCGGTGGTGGCCGTCTTACCGGCGCCCACACTCAGCGTGGTGCCGTTGGAGAACGTCACGGTGATCGGGTTGGCGGTCGGGTTCGACGCCACGTAGGTGCGGGCGCCGTTGCGGGAGAAGACCGCCGACAGCGGATGGTTGCCGGTCACCGTCGTGTCGACGGTGCCCAGCGCCGCGAGGTTGCGGATCCAGTGGAAGGTGTGCGCTCGGCTCTCGCCCTCCTCCGGCGTGTAGCCGGGGTTCGCGCGCAGGTTCGCCAGCGCCGCGTCGGGGTCACCGAGGGCCTGGAACTGCCAGAGGATGTCCTGCCACACCGTCGGCTGCCCGCCGTTGTTGCGGACCAGTTCGGCGTAGTTGGTCCGCACGTACGCCGGGTTGTTGCCCAGGTACAGGTGTCCGCCGGTGACCGGCAGCAGGTTGATGCCCTGGATCATCTCCGGTTCGGCGCTGAACCAGGTGGCGTACGCGCCACCGCTGCCCCAGACCATGCCGACGGTGGAGTGCCCGAAGGCGGCGGGGAAGTTCTGGTCGCTGACGTCGAACCAGTACTCCTGGATCGCCGCGGCCTGGGTGGTGTAGAGGAAGACGCCGGCGTCGCGGACGGCGGTGTCGCCAGTCGTCTGCCCCCACTGGATCAGGGCGTTGGCGAAGTTCATCCCCTCCGACGAGGACTCCTGGTTGTTGCCCGAGCCGAACGAGCCGTGCCCGGACGCCCAGTCGTGGCCCGCGTAGATGTCGAAGTCCCGCAGGTACGGGAAGCGGGTGTCGTCGCGGCGGTAGTTGTTGGCGTCGCGGATCAGCAGGTCCACCATGCCGCCGTAACGGCTGGTGGCGGCCCACGCCGGGTCGAACTTCGCGAGGGTCGCCGCGGCGGCGATGAAGTAGCCGTAGTGGAAGTGGTGGTCGTTGAGTTCCTGGTCGGAGCCGTACGACGCGGGGTAGCCGATCAGGGTGCCCCAGTTGTTGTCGTAGTAGAAGACCCGGCTGGTCTTGCCGCTGGACGCGGTGAACCAGTCGGTGAGCGTGCTGCGGATCGCGTTCAGCGCGCTGTCCCGCGTGGCGGTGTCGTTCACCTGGTCGGCGATCTCGGCGATCCGGGCGGCCCGACCGAGCCCCTTGCCGGTCCAGTAGGTGTCGTTGCCGCGTTGGTCCATCGGGTTGCCGCGAACAGCCGCCAGCTGGCTGGTGAGCGTCGCCAGGTCACTTCCGCTGCCGTCGCCGACGGCCGGCAACTCCGGCAGGACGCCCTGGAATTTCATCGCGGTGCGGAACTGGTTGACGCCGGTCAGCACCTTCATCCGGCCGCGCGCCGACGGGTAGGTCGGGGTGATCGCGGTGGACCCGCTGAGCGACTTCCACTGGTGCGGGTAGAGGCTGACCACCGTCTGCGTGGCGGTGCCCTCCCGGGCGGTGGTGGTGAACGCGTACGTGGTGGTGAGCCCACTTGTCGCCGGGTTGTACGAGTACGACACCTGGGTGCCGGTCACGTGGGCGTGCGCGTACTGGCCGTAGGTCGCGGCCAGGCTGGCGCGCTCCGACGCGCTCGACGTCGGCGGCAGGAGGGCGATGGAGAAGTAGCCCCGACCGGCCAGCGTGGACGTGATCCGGCCGGACGCGACGGTCCAGCTCGCGCCGCTCGGGGCGTACCCGACGTAGTCGTGGCCGTTGACCCGGAAGCCGATGGTGGCGCCGCTGTTGGACCAGACATCCGGGGTGCCGGCGGTCCCGATCGACGCGTTGCCGCCGGTGGCCTGGAAGTACGCGAACGGCAGGCCGTGGCCGATGGTGGCGCGCAGGGTGCGGGTGCCGTCGCTCCAGTGCGGGCTGACCGTCCAGTCCGTCCAGCCGTCCACCTTGACCTGGGGCGCGGCGAGTCCGGCGACGCCGACCCGGATGTCCTGCACGTACGGGTAGTGGAACTCCCCGACGCCGGTCGCGGTGCCGCTGATGGCGGGTGTGGAGTTCGCGGAGAAGCCCAACCCGTCGGTGAAGGTGTCGTACGAGATCGGGTGGGCGTGCAGGGGCTCGCTGAAGGAGCAGTCGGTGCGCTTCCACAGCAGCGAGGACCACCAGTCGTTGGTGGGGATCGGGCCGGCGGGCGCGTTGGCGGTGGCGAACTGACGGGGGTTGCTGGACATCGCGCCGCACCCGCTCGGGAGCGGGCCGACCGGGGTGGTGGTGTAGCTGCCGGCGCCGACGGGCGCGGCCTCGGCCGCGCGCGTGACGGGGATCGCGAGGCCGCCGACGACCAGGGCCAGCGCGGTGACGGCGGCCAGGGCCCATCGGCGGTGGGGGACGGGAGGTTTCATGGTGCCTCCATCGCGCGCCGGGTGTGGCCGTTTCCGGGTCCGACGCGGTGCGTCTGAATTGGGGGGAAGGTCGGGTGAGAGAGCGCTCTCACGGCCACGGTAGTGGAGCACCGAGATTCCCGTCAATGTGTCCGTCCGGTTGCGTGCGGATGTCGTCAGGCGCCGGCGCTCTGGACGCCGCTCACCAACGCCTCTGGCGCGCGCATCCGCCACGCGTCCGTCACCAGCTCGCCCAGGCGCTCCAGGTCGATCTGCGCCAGGCGCAGCAGCACCAGGGGCAGGCCGTCGTAACCGGGGGTGGTGAAGAAGATGTCCGGCTCACCGAGCAGGAGAGCCTGCTTCTCCGCCTCGTCCCCGACGTACAGCACCGCGATGTCGAGTCGGATCACCCGCGGCTTGCCCGGTACACGCTCCGGATAGGACCAGACGAAACCCTTGTCGGCCACCCGGAAGTCGAACCCGTCGCTGGGGTTCTCCACCGTGTGCGGCAGGGCCAACGCCACCCGGCGTACGTCCTCCGCGTCAACCACCGGGCCCCCTCACGCCGCGCGTCAACAGCATGCGCCGAGACTACGCGGTGGACAGCTCGACGTGGGTCGCACCGACGATGGCCCCGTTGCCGTTCTCCTGCACGTACGCGACGACGGCCGCACTGCGCGGATCAAGGTCGGGCGGTGTCACCAGATCCAGCCGTCCCCGCTCGGCGCCTAGGCTCGCCGACGCGAAGGCGCGCACGACGTTGTCCTGCCGCAGCGTCCGCCCGGCGTTCTCACCCCGGGCGATCTCACTGTCCAGGCCCCGCTGCACGATCGCCACGTTCACCACCGTGTTGGCCGGCGGTCGCTCGGCCTGGTAGTCCAGCACCGCCCGCCGCCCGTCCCACTCGACCACGGACACCGTCAGGGAGGTGGCGGCCGGTGACGCCAGGGCGGACGCGATGGCGCCGGACGCCTGTCGACGATCGGATCCGACGAACTCGACGGTGCCGTTGACGACCATCTGCGGGGTGTACAGACCACGGGTGCGAAGGGCGCGGGCGTACGCCTCCTGCCGTGCGGTGTACGCCGCGTCGGCGAACTGGTCGGGCCACCCCAGATCGTCCCAGTAGTCGACGTGGAAACCGAGGCCGAAGACGGCCTGGCCGCGTTCCCGGGCGTCGCGTTCGATCTCGGTCAGCAACTCCTCCGCCGGGGGGCAGCTGTTGCACCCCTGCGAGGTGAACATCTCCACGACGGCGAAGCCGCCGTCTGTCGATGGGTTCGTCATGGTGGGTGTCTCCTCCCACGTGCGGCCGGGGGCGTTGCTCTTCCCGTTCCGGCCGCGACAATGCGCGCCGGCTCACCTCTCCGCCGCCTCCGGACGGACACCGGCCACCCGGGTGGTTGGATGGTCAGGTGCAGTTCACCGTGACAGACGCGCCGGAGCGGGAACGTTTCGAGGCGCGCGACGAAACGGGCACGGTCGCCGGGTTCGTCACCTACCAGCTGACCGGCTCGATCATCGCCTACACCCACACCGAGGTCGACCCGACCTTCGAGGGCCGGGGCGTCGGGTCGACGCTGGCGCGTGCGGTCATGGACGACGCGCGCGCCAAGCGGCGGACCGTCGTGCCGATCTGTCCGTTCCTCGCCGACTGGCTGGTCAAGCACCCGGAGTACGAGAGCATCGTGGTCCGCTCGACCCGCAAGATCAAGTAGATCCTGCGGGTCAGCGGCGGTCAGGCGTCGCCGCGGGCGGCGAGGGCGTCCACCAGGCGGCGGGTGGAGCCGGCCAGGTTCCACCGTCCGGCGAGGTCGATCAGCCGGTCCGGGTCGACCGGCGCGGACGGCAGCGCGGTGGGCAGCTCCGGCAGCGGCACGTCCAGCGCGACCCGGACCACCGTCGGCGCGACGCCGAGGTAGTCACGTGCCAAGGCGAGCTTGGTGCGCAGCCCCGGCGCGAAGGACGAGTCGGAGTCGTCCAGCGCGGCCAGGATGCCGGCGATGCTGCCGTAGCGTTCGATGAGCCGGGCGGCGGTCTTCTCCCCGACGCCGGCGACCCCGGGAAGCCCGTCGCTGGGGTCGCCGCGCAGCGCGGCGAAGTCCGCGTACCGGTCGGCCGGCACGCCGTAGCGGGCCCGCACCGCGGCGTCGTCGCAGTCGTCGAGCTTGGCGACACCACGCCCGACGTACAGCAGCCGGACCGGTCGGGCGTCGTCGACGAGCTGGAACAGGTCCCGGTCACCGGAGACCACCTCGACCGGGCCGGGTTGGGTCACCGAGAGCGTCCCGAGCACGTCGTCGGCCTCGTAGCCGGTCGCGCCGACGGCGGTGATGCCGACGGCCTCCAACACCTCCAGGATCATCGGCACCTGCGGGGACAGCGTGTCCGGAACGACCTCGCCGCCCTGCGGTGCCACCCGGTGCGCCTTGTACGACGGCAGCAGATCGACCCGCCACGCCGGACGCCAGTCGTAGTCCAGCGCGCAGACCATCCGGTCGGCGCCGCGCCCGCGGATCAGGGTGGCGAGCATGTCGAGGAAGCCACGCACCGCGTTGACCGGGGTGCCGTCCTCGGCGCGGGCGGCGGACTCCGGGATGCCGAAGTAGGCCCGGAAGTAGAGGCTGGGTGCGTCGATCAGCAGGATCGGGGGTCGTTGTGCCACGCCGGACAGCCTGGCACAGCCGTCCGACGATCCGGGGCACCCCCGGCCGTCCGGCGCGGTCAGCCCTTGTCGTCGTGCCGGTAGACGGTCTCCCGCCGCGCCAGGTGCTGCACGACATAACTCGTCACCAGCAGCAGGACCGCGACCAGCACCTCGACCCAGGCCGCGACTCCGTCGGCGACGGTGAGTCCGACGATCAGCAGAACGAGGCCGACGAGCGCGAGGACTCCCGCCCACAGTTGCCGGCGACGGCGTGTCGCCGCCCGGTTCGCCTCGTTCCCTGCCACGTCGGTCCTCCCGGTCGGGGCCGCCCGCTCGGGCATCCCCGAATCCAGGCTATGGCCCCGGGCGTCATCCGGCTCGGCAAAACGTCCGTCGACGTGCCCGCGACCGCGACGTAGCCGACCGCCGACCCGACCATGCTGGTCGTGCCGGCGGTCCACAGCGCCAGAACACCCCGGCCCGTTCGTCGACGTGCATGTCGCCGGCCCCCGTTCGCCAAGCTAGCGCGTTCCAAACTGGAACGGACTATAGTCGGGGCGGGAGCAACGGAGGTAGGTGGGTGCGGCGAGAAGATCTTGCCGACGCGGACTGCGGCATCGCGCAGGCGCTCGGCGTGCTGGGGGACTGGTGGACGTTCCTCATCGTGCGCGACGTCGCCGGTGGAACGACCCGGTTCGACGCCCTGCAACGCGAGCTGGGTGTCAGCCGGCGGGCGCTGACCGAGCGCCTCGGCGCCCTGGTCGAGCACGGGGTCCTGGAGCGTCGACCGTACTCACGACACCCACCGCGCTACGACTACCTGCTCACCGGGAAGGGCGAAGGGCTGCTGCCGGTCCTCATCGCCCTTCAGGACTGGGGGACGAGGCATCTGATGGGCGACGGTGAGGTGACCGCGACGGCCGACGCCGGGTCCGCCGAGGCGCGCCGGGCGCACGAACTGGTCGGGCGGCGGTTGCCCGACATCGTGCTGCCGGCACCCGACGGCCAGCCCGTCCCGGTGGCCGCGACGGGCAGGTGGAGCGTCCTCTACTTCTTCCCCGGGGCGTACGCGCCGATCCGGCCGGACTATCCGCCCGGCTGGGCGGAGATCCCCGGCGCCCGGGGCTGCACCCTGGAGTCGACCACGTACGCCAAGCGGCACCCAGACTTCCAGGCCGCCGGGGTACGGGTGTACGGGATCAGCACCCAGCGGCCCGACCAGCTCGCCGACTTCTCCGCGTACGCCGAGCTGCCGTTCCCGCTGTTGTCCGACCAGGACGGTCGGCTGGCCGCCGGCCTGCTGCTGCCCGTCTTCCGGGCGGGCGGGATGACCCGGTTCAAGCGGCTGACGCTGCTGGTCGACCCGACGGCGGTGGTGCGGGCCGTGCAGTTCCCGGTCACCGACCCGGCGGGCTCGGTCGACGAGATGCTCACTCTCGCCCGGGAACACCGAACGGTCCCCGGCTGACGCTGGGCGTCGACCGGGGACCGTGCGAACCGTCAGGCCGGGAGAGTCCAGCGCTGGTTGGCGCCGGCGAAGCAGTCCCAGATCTGCAGCCGGGTGCCGTCGGCGGAGCTGTTGTCACTGGCGTCCAGGCACTTGTTCGACTGCGGGTTGCGCAGCGTCCCGTTGGACTGCGCCTGCCAGACCTGCGCGCCGCTGCCGTTGCAGTCCCAGAGCTGGATCTTCGCGCCGTTGGCGGTCGAGCCGCTGGTGATGTCGGCGCACTTGCCGAGGGCGCGCAGCGTGCTGTCGCTGGCCACGGTCCAGGTCTGCGCGTTGGTGCCGTTGCACGTGTAGAGCTGGATGGCGGCGCCGTTGGCGGTGCTCGCCGCGGCCACGTCGACGCACTTGCCGCCGATGCCGGTGATCCGGCCGGTACGACCGGTCGGCGGCGGCGTGGTGCCACCCATGATGGTGTCGTACATCGCGCTGACCAGCGAGGTCGAGCCGCTGGTGTCCTGGGTCAGCTCCCAGTTCATCACGCCGCCGGCGTTGGCCAGCGCCCACTGCGTCTTACGCTTGACCGTCGGGATGCCGTTCCAGCACTGCTGCGCGCCGCCGATGGTGGCGCAGTCCCGGTTGGCGTTCGCCGGGTCCATGCCGACCAGCGCCGAGTAGGTGTAGTAGCCGGGGCGGCTGTAGAACGGGATGCCGAGGACGGCCTTGCTGGCCGGCAGACCACGGGCCTTCCACAGGTTGACGCTGTTGATCGACCAGTCGTAGCCGGCGTGCGGGCTGCCGCCGTCATAGGCCATGATGTTGAGCCAGTCGACCTGGTTGAACACGGCGGGCTGGATGCCCTCCAGGTAGTAGCCCTCGGAGACCACGGCGGCGGTGAGCAGCTTGCCGCGGCTGTGCAGCGCGCTGCCGAGCTGGGTCATGAGCGCGGTGTAGTTGTTCGCCGACGCGCCCGGGTCGGGGTACTCCCAGTCCATGTCGACACCGTCGAGGTTGTACTGGTTGACGAAGTTGACCAGGTTGTTGACGAAGGTGGTCCGGGTGCTGGAGTTGGCCGCGAGGGCCTCGAAGGCCGAGTCGTTACCGTCGTTCCAGCCGCCGACCGCGATCGAGACCTTGACGTTGTTGGCGTGTCCTGCGGAGACCAGCGAGGAGAGCCGCGCCCCGTCGACGCCCTGGAGGCTGCCGTTGCTGTTCGGCAGCACGAAGGCGTAGTTGATGTGGGTGAGCTTGTTGAACTGGATGCTGTTGACGTTGCCCGTCCAGGAGGGCATGTAGCCGACGCTCTTGAAGTTGTTCGGCAGCACCACGGCCTGCGCGGCGGTGGACGTGACAGTGAGTGTGGCGGCGGCGGTGGCCAGCGCGAGCAGGCCGGCGGCGAGGGCGCGGCGCAGTGGTGAGGACATCGGGGGCCTTCCCGTGGGCGGGGGACGACGCCGCCCGCGCAGGGTTGTCGCGGGCGGGAGGTGCGGGGACGCAGGAACGGGTGGGCCTCGAGGCAGCCAAATCTTAAAGAGTGTTAACTGTCCGCGTCAATCAACGACTGTAGATTTCCTTCGTGCCGGTTGTCCGGATTCCGCCCTGGCCCAAACGACCGTTAAGCTGACGGTGTGGGAACCGACGATCTATATCCGCCGGATCGGCTGATCGCCGCGCAGCGCGCCACCGCCGCCGCCGGCCTTGACGCCCTGCTGCTCACACCCGGCAGCGACCTGCGCTACCTGACCGGGTACGACGCCCACGCGGGGGAGCGGCTCACCTGCCTGGTGCTGCCCGCCGAGGGTGAGCCGACCCTGATCGTGCCGAGGCTGGAGCGCCCCGCGGCGGAGGCGTCCCCCGCGCCCGCCACCGGTGTACGCGTCGTCGACCACGTCGACGGCACCGACCCGTACCCCCTGGTCGCCGCCGCCCTCGACGGACCGGTCGCGGCGGTCGGGCTGGCCGACCGGATGTGGGCCGAGCAGGTTCTCGCACTGCGCGCCGCGCTTCCCGGCGCCGCCCAGCGGCTCGCCGGCGAGGTCCTGCGGGAGTTGCGCATCCGTAAGTCGGCGGCGGAGGTGGCGGCGCTCGCCGAGGCCGGCAGGGCCATCGACGAGGTGCACCTGCGGATGGGGGAGTGGCTGCGCCCCGGCCGTACCGAGGCCGAGGTCGCCACCGACATCGCCGCGGCGATCCGGGCCACCGGGCACGTGACGGTCGACTTCGTCATCGTGGCGTCCGGGCCGAACGGGGCCAGCCCGCACCACGGCACCTCGGACCGGCCGATCGGGGTCGGCGATCCGGTGGTGGTCGACATCGGCGGCACGATGCCCTCCGGCTACCGCTCGGACTGCACCCGTACCTACCTGGCCGGCGGGTCCGCGCCGGACGAGTTCCTGGACTACTACGAGGTGCTGCGCGACGCCCAGCGCGCCGCCGTCGCGGCGGTGCGCCCCGGCATCACCGGCGCGCAGGCCGACGCCGCGGCCCGGGAGCCGATCGCCGCCGCCGGCTACGGCGAGGCGTTCCTGCACCGCACCGGCCACGGCATCGGGCTCGACGGTCACGAGGAGCCCTACCTGGTCGCCGGCAACGACCGGCCCCTGGAGGCCGGGATGGCGTTCTCCATCGAACCGGGCATCTACCTGGCGGGCCGCCACGGCGCCCGCATCGAGGACATCGTCGTCTGCACCACGGACGGCGTGCACCAGCTCAACACCACCCCCACGGAGCTCATCGCGCTATGACTGTCGACCGGATCCTGCCCACCGACGAGGCCCACGACCTGCTGGGTCTCGCCACCGAGCTCGCCGACCGCGAGCTCGCACCGAAGGCCGCCGCCTTCGAGGAGCGCGCCGAGTTCCCCCGCGAGGTGCTGCGTACCCTCGGCCGCGCCGGCCTGCTGGGCCTGCCCTACCCCGAGGAGTACGGCGGTGCCGCCCAGCCGTACGAGGTGTACCTGCAGGTGCTGGAGATCCTCGCCAGCCGTTGGCTCGCGGTCGCCGAGGCGGTCAGCGTGCACACCCTGTCCTGCTACCCGGTGGCGGCGTTCGGCAGCGACGAGCAGCGCAAGCTGCTGCCGGACATGATCGGCGGCGAGCTGCTGGGCGCGTACTGCCTCTCCGAGCCGCAGGGCGGCTCCGACGCGGCGTCGCTGAGCACCCGGGCGGTCCGCGACGGCGACGCGTACCTGGTCTCCGGCACCAAGGCGTGGATCACGCACGCCCGGACCGCCGACTTCTACAACGTCTTCTGCCGCACCGGCGGGCCCGGGCCCAAGGGGATCTCCTGCCTGGTCGCCGACGCCGGCACTCCCGGCGTCACCCCGCAGGCGGCCGAGCGGACGATGGGTCTGCGCGCCTCCCCGGTGGCCCAGATCGCCTTCGACGACGCGCGGGTGCCGGCCGACCGGCTGATCGGCGGCGAGGGGGAGGGCTTCACCATCGCGATGTCCGCTCTGGACTCCGGCCGGTTGGGCATCGCGGCCTGCGCGGTCGGGCTGGCCCAGGCGGCCCTGGACTACGCGGTCGGCTACGCCCGCGAACGGCAGCAGTTCGGCCGGTCCATCATCGACTTCCAGGGGTTGGGCTTCCTGCTCGCGGACGCGGCCACCCAGATCTCCGCGGCCCGCGCGTTGACGCTCGCGGCGGCCCGGCTGCGCGACGCCGGCCGCCCGTACGCGATCGAGGCGGCCAAGGCGAAGCTCTTCGCGACCGACATGGCCATGCGGGTGACCACCGACGCGGTGCAGGTGCTCGGCGGCGCGGGCTACGTGGCCGACCACCCGGTGGAGCGCTACATGCGCGAGGCCAAGGTGCTGCAGATCGTGGAGGGCACCAACCAGATCCAGCGGATGGTGATCTCCCGGGACCTGGCGCGGGGCTGAGGACGACGGGTGCCGGCGCGGCCGATGGTGGTCGCGCCGGGTACCGCGTCGCCGTCGGGCGGTTTTCCCGGTAGGTTGCACGCCGTGGAGGAGATCGACCGCGCTATCGTCGCCGCGCTGACCGCCGACGGCCGTCTGTCGTACACCGACCTGGCCGAGAAGGTGGGGCTGTCGGTGTCCGCGGTGCACCAGCGGGTGCGCAGGCTGGAGCAACGCGGGGTGATCAAGGGGTACGCCGCCCGGGTGTCGTTCGAGGCGCTGGACCTGCCGCTGACCGCGTTCGTGGCGATCCGCCCGTTCGACCCGTCGCAGCCGGACGACGCGCCGGAGCGGTTGTCGCACCTGCCCGAGATCGACTCCTGCTACTCGGTGGCGGGGGAGGACTTCTACCTGCTGCTGGTGCGGGTGGCGAGCCCCGCCGACCTGGAGCGGGTGTTGCAGGAGATCCGCACGTCGGCGAACGTCACGACCCGGACCACTGTGGTGCTGTCGACCCCGTACGAGAACCGGCCGCCGAAGATCAGTGCCGCGGCGCCGGGTCGGTCGCGGTCCCGGGCGCCGGAGGAGCCGGCTGGTTCCACCGCAGGATGACCTGCCGGCCGTGCTCGTGACCGAGCGCGCTGACCGTGGCGGTCTCCAGGCGTAGCCGGCCGCCCGCGGACGGAGGCAGGCCGATCCAGCGGGCGCCGAGCACCCGCAGGCTGTGCGCGTGACCGACGAGCGCGACGGTGCCCCGGTCGAGCAGCGGGGTGACCCGCTCCAGCACCCGGTCGACCCGTTCGCCGATTTGCGCGGGGGACTCCCCGCCCGGGCAGCCGTCGGTCCAGATGTTCCAGTGCGGCTGGTCGGCGTGGATGTCGACGGTGGTGCGGCCCTCGTACTCGCCGTAGTTCCACTCGCTGAGGTCCTCGTCGACGGCGTCGACGGTGAGGCCGGCGAGCTGCGCGGTGCGCAGCGCCCGGGAGCGGGGGCTGGCCAGCACTGTCACGAACCGCCGGCCGGCCAGGAACGCGGCCAGCGTGCGGGCCTGGCGCTCGCCGTCGGGGGTGAGCTCCAGGTCGGTGTACGAGGTGTGCCGCAGGCTGGCGCTCCAGGTTGTCTCGCCGTGCCGGATCAGCAGGAGCTCTCCCATGCGGCCAGTTAACCACCGCTTCGGGGGGTCGGAAGGCGACCCTCCCTCAACCTATCTTCCTAGGATGCCTTAGCCGGTGTGCCGACCGGCACTGCCGGTTTCGGCACCCGGAGACCGGGCAAGCGAGCGGGGACAACCGCCAGACCGAGGAGGCGCGATGAGCTTCACCGAGAAGGCAAAGAACAAGGTCGAGCAGATGGCCGGCGCCGCGCGGGAGCGCGTCGGCGACATGACCGACAACGAGCGGATGCGTGGCGAGGGCGCCAGCCAGCAGAGCGACGCGCGCGCCAAGCAGGCCGGTCAGAACGTCAAGGACGCCGGTCGCAACGTGAAGGACTCCTTCACGAAGTGACCTGAGCGGTTCGCGGGTCCCCGGGTGCACCGTCTCCCGGGGACCCGTCGCGTGCGGCGGTTAGTGTCGCCGGGTGACGGTGCTTCGTTCCCTGGTGTTGTTCGCCCTGGCCGCGCTGGCGGAGATCGGCGGCGCGTGGTTGGTGTGGCAGGGCTGGCGGGAGCAGCGTGGCCTGTGGTGGGTCGCGGCCGGTGTGGTCGCGCTGGGCTGCTACGGGTTCGTGGCGACGTTCCAGCCGGACGCGAACTTCGGCCGGATCCTGGCCGCGTACGGCGGGGTTTTCGTGGCCGGATCGTTGGGCTGGGCGATGGTGGTGGACGGTTTCCGCCCGGACCGCTGGGACGTGACGGGCGCGGCGATCTGCCTGCTCGGTGTCGCGGTCATCATGTACGCCCCGCGTGGGGGTTCCGCCTGACCCGTGTGACCTCGTGACAGTGTTGAGCGATATACCTCAGAGTCATAAATATGCCGCTGAGGTATATCGCTCAGGTGAGCGATACCGCCCCGCGCGGTCCTGAGAGGCGCGCCCGTGCGATGTCCTGAGGGCAGCACGCGGGGGACAGTGAGGCGCTTTCGCGTCTGCGATGATCTGCGGCGTGATCCGAGCTGGACTTCGCCCGTTCATTGGCGTACTGGTCGTGGCGGCCCTCGGCGGTGCCGGGTGTGAAGCGTCCCGGGTGCCGCCCACGGACCAGCCGGTCTTCGTCGGGTCGTCCGCCTCGTCGAGCCCCTCCACGCAGTCCGCCGCGCCCGCGGTCGGCGCCTCGTCGGCGGTGCCGTCCGCACGTGTCGACCCGGCGGTGCCGCCGGCCGCTGTCCCGTCGCCGTCGGCGGTCGCCTCGGTGCCGGGCGCGACGCCGACCGGGACCAGGGCACCGATCGTCAACCACGGGCCGCGCACCGGCAACAAGGTTGCGTTGACGTTCGACGCGGACATGACCGACGCGATGTTGGCCAGCCTGCGTGCCGGCCGGGTGAAGTCGTACGCCAACCTGCGCATCCTCGACCTGCTGGAACGGGAACAGGTCCCGGCCACGTTCTTCCTGACCGGTAAGTGGGTGCAGCGGTATCCGGACGTCACCCGTCGGATCGCCGGTAATCCGCGCTTTGAGTTGGCCAATCACACCTACGGGCACGCGGCGTTCACCAGGGACTGCTACGACCTGCCCTCGCAGCCGGTGGGTGAGTTGCGCGGTGACGTGGCGAAGACGTTCGAGGTGATCAGACCGTACGGGGGTCGGCAGACCCGGTACTTCCGTTTCCCGGGGCTGTGTCACGACGCCGCGGCGCTGGACGCGCTGGCCCCGCTCGGCGTGACGGTGGTCGACGGGGACGTGGTCAGCGGGGACCCGTTCGCGAAGGCGTGGAAGCCGTTGGTGCGGGCGGTGGTGGACCACGCACGCCCGGGGTCGGTGGTGATCATGCACGTGACCGAGGCGAACGCGGCGATGACCGATGAGGCGTTGCCGCACATCCTGGCCGGGTTGCGCGAGCGGGGGTTGACGCCGGCGCCGTTGTCCGAGGTGTTGGCCGGCGACTGATCGCGTGTCATGCGGCGGGTGATCAAGAGGTTTGCGTCGAGCAGGAGATCGAGGTTGACGCAAACCTCTTGATCACCGAGGTCAGGTGGGCGAGTGAGTGGGCCGGTGGGTCAGTCGTCGCGGTGGTCGGTCCACCACTGCTGGCCGTCGGCGGGCAGGGTGTCGATCGGGTCGTAGTAGGCGTAGCGCTTGTTGAGCGCCTCCAGGTCGGCGGACTCGATGGAGGTGCGGTAGTTCTTGGTCCAGTAGGAGATGCCGCGTTCGCGGTCGTAGTCGGTGAGCATGTGCACCCAGCGCTTACCGACGAAGGGGACGTCGCAGACGATGCGGGGGGTGGCGTAGCCGGGGAGGTAGCCCATGATGTCGTGCTGGAGTTGCTGGGCGTGCCAGACCGGGACGCGCCAGTGTTCGGCGTTGGGGATCATGTCGCACATGTAGAAGTAGTACGGCAGGATGCCGGCCTCGCCCTGCAACGCGAAGCAGAGGTCGAGCAGCTCGGGGGTGGTGGCGTTGACGCCGCGCATGAGGACGCCCTGGTTGCGGACGTCGCGGACGCCGACGTCGAGGGCGGTCTGGGCGGCCTTGGCGACCAGGGGGGTGAGCGACTGGGCGTGGTTGACGTGGGTGTGGATGGCAAGGTTGACGCCGCGTCGGGCGGCGGTGCGGGCGACGCGTTCCAGGCCTTCGACGACGTCGGGTTGCAGCCAGTGCTGGGGGAGGCCCATGAGGGCTTTGGTGGCGAGCCGGATGTCGCGCACCGTCTCCAGTTCCAGCAGTCGCATGAGGTACGACTCGAGGTTGCGCCAGGGGACGTTGGCGACGTCGCCGCCGGAGACGACGACGTCGCGGACGCCGGGGTGGCCCTTGAGGTAGGCGATGTGGGCGTCGTAGCGGTCGACGGGCTTGAGGGTGAGTTTGAGTTTGTCGACGGCGGGGGTGGAGTTGCCGACGAGGTCCATCCGGGTGCAGTGCCCGCAGTACTGGGGGCAGGTGGAGAGCAGTTCGGCGAGGACCTTGGTGGGGTAGCGGTGGGTGAGGCCTTCGGCGACCCACATGTCGTGCTCGTGGAGGCTGTCGCGGCTGGCGTAGGGGTGTGAGGGCCAGTCGGTGCGGCGGTCGGAGGCGACGGGGATCATGTAGCGGCGGATGGGGTCGGCGAGCAGCGCCTCGGTGGTGAGGGGCGCGAACGGCACCATCGTGTTGATCATTTGTGGTGGCACCAGCATGGACATGGTGGCCAGGGCCTTCTGGTCGGCCTCGAGGTCGGCGTAGAAGCTCTCGTCGACGAGGTCACCGAAGACGGCGCGGAGCTGCTTGATGTTCTTGACGCAGTTGACGCGTTGCCACTGGGCGGATTCCCACTGGTCGCGGGTGACGGTGCGCCAGCCGGGGAAGCGGGTCCAGTCGGGTTCGACCAGGGGGCGGCGGTGGTATTCGTAGGGCTGCCCGGCGGTCGGTGCGGCGACCGGGGCGTGACGGGGTTGGGGGATGGTCTGGGTCACGGCCCCTCCTCGGTGGTGCTGTTGATCGACGGGCCCGAAGGCTACTGGAAAATATTCGGTACAGAAACTAGTCTGCCGTAAGTTTTCCCGCTACGCGAGCCTTGACCGGGGCTTCGGGCGGCTGGGCAGGGGAGGTTGGCGTGACGTCACCGGTGGGACTGCACCGCGTCGTGCAACCGGCGGGGGTGCTGCCGCAGGCGGCCTGGCGCCTGGACGCGTCGGCGGAGATCGCACCGAACGAGGTGCGGATCCGGGTGCAGCGGCTGAACCTGGACGCGGCGAGTTTCCGGCAGTTGTCGGAGAAGCACGGCGGTGACGGCGACGCGGTCCGCGCCGAGGTGCTGGAGATCATCTCGACGCGGGGCAAGATGCAGAACCCGGTGACCGGGTCCGGTGGGATGTTGATCGGCACGGTCGAGGAGGCCGGCCGGCGTTCCCCGTTAGGGCTGAAGGTCGGGGAGCGGGTGGCGACGCTGGTGTCGTTGACGCTGACCCCGCTGGTCGTGACCGACGGGCTGGCCCGGTGGGACGGGCGCAGTGAGCAGGTGCCCTGTGACGGGTGGGCGATCCTGTTCGCGCGTTCCATCGCGGCGGTGCTGCCCGACGACGAGGATCCGCAGTTGTCCCTGGCGGTGCTGGACGTGTGTGGGGCGCCGGCGTTGACCGCGCGGGTGGTGTCGCGCTACGTCGAGGACCGGCGCCGTGTCGGTGACCCGACGCCGGTGCGGGTGGCGGTGATCGGCGGGGCGGGCAAGAGCGGGTCGCTGTCGCTCGCGGCGGCGCGGCGGGTGGGCGCCGCGCGTACCGTCGGGGTGGTGCCGGTGGCGGCGGAGCGCGACGCGCTGACGGCCGCCGGGCTGGCGTCGACGGTGGCGTTGGCCGACGCCCGGGACCCGGTGGGGTTGTCCACGGCGGTGACCACCGCCCTGGGCGCGCCGGCGGATGTCACTGTGGTCTGCGTGGACGTGCCGGGGTGTGAGCACGGCGCGGTGTTGGCCACCGCGGACGGCGGCACGGTGATCTTCTTCTCGATGGCGACGAGCTTCTCGGCGGCCGCGTTGGGCGCGGAGGGGTTGGCGGCGGACGTGACGATGCTGGTGGGCAACGGGTACGTGCCGGGGCACGCGGAGTTGGCGTTGGGGCTGCTGCGCGCCGAGCCGGGGGTGCGTCAGCTGTTCGCGGCGCGGATCGCGGCAGACTGAGGTCATGACGAACCCCTCGACGTTGTACCGCGGCGGCGTGCTGCACTGTCCCGCCGACCCGAGCGCGACCGCGCTGCTGGTGTCCGATGGGCGGATTGCCTGGTTGGGGACCGACGGTGACGCGCCGCCGGCCGATCGGGTGGTGGACCTGGACGGGGCGTTGGTGACCCCGGCGTTCGTCGACGCGCACGTGCACGCCACCGACACGGGGTTGGCGTTGTCCGGGCTGGAGTTGTCCGGGGTGCGCTCGGCGGCGCAGTTGTTGGACGCGGTGGCCGGGTTCGCGGCGGGTCTGCCGGCGGACGCGGTGGTGCTGGGGCACGGCTGGGACGAGTCGGGCTGGTCGGATCCGGCGTTGCCGGACGCGGCAGCGTTGGATCGGGCGGCCGGTGGTCGGCGGGTGTACCTGTCGCAGGCGTCGATCCATTCGGCGTTGGTGTCGTCGGCGCTGCTGGCGGCGTGTCCGCAGGCGGCGCAGGTTGCCGGGTTCGACGCGTCGGGGTGGTTGCGGCGCGACGCGCACCACGTGGTGCGGGCGGCGGCGCAGGGGTCGGTGAGCCGGGCGCAGCGGGTCGCCGCGCAGCGGGTGGCCCTGTCGCACGCGGCGTCGCTGGGGATCGCGGCGGTGCACGAGTGCGGTGGTCCGGACATCTCCGACGAGGAGGACTTCACCGGCCTGCTGGGCGTCTCCGGTGCGGGGGTGCCGGAGGTGTACGGGTACTGGGGTGAGTTGGGTGGCGCGGCGCGGGCCCGGGAGCTGGGTGCCGTGGGCGCCGGCGGGGATCTGTTCGCCGACGGGGCGTTGGGTTCGCGTACGGCGCACGTGTCGCAGGCGTACGACGACGGCGACGGGTGCGGGCATGGGTACCTGACGGCCGAGCAGGTGCGTGATCACCTGTTGGACTGCGCGGCGCACGGTATGCAGGGCGGTTTCCACGCGATCGGTGACGCGGCGATCGGCACGGTCCTCGACGGGTTCGCGGCGGCTGCCGCGACGGTGGGTGTGGAGCGGTTGCGGGCGGCTCGGCACCGCATCGAGCACGCGGAGATCATGAGCAAGGCGATGATCGCGCGGTTCGTGGAGTACGGGGTCGTGGCGAGCATGCAGCCGGCGTTCGACCGGTTGTGGGGTGGCGCGGGCCGGATGTACGAGGCGCGGTTGGGGTTGGACCGGTCGTTGGAGTCGAATCCGATGGGCGCGATGCACGGCGTGGGTGTGGCGTTGGCGTTCGGGTCGGATTCGCCGGTGACGCCGCTGGACCCGTGGGGTTCGGTGCGGGCGGCGGCGGCGCACCACAACCCGGCGCAGCGGATGAGTGTGCGGGCGGCGTTCGCCGCGCACACCCGTGGTGGGTGGCGGGCGGTGCACCTGGACGTCGAGGGGGTCCTCGCGTTGGGCGCGCCGGCGACGTTCGCGGTGTGGTCGACGCCGGCGGGGGTGGAGCGGGGTCTGCCGGTGTTGCAGGCCGAGGACCCGGAGCTGCGGGGTCCGCAGGACCCGACGCCGTTGCCGGTGTGCCGGCGCCTGGTGCTGCGCGGTGAGGTCATCTACGAGGAAGGGTCATCATGACCGGGAAGCTTGACCTTGATCCGGTGCTGGTGGCGCGGGCGCGGGAGTTGGCGCGCCGGGCCGGGCAACCGGTGGTGGACCTGGCGCGCAGCCACACGACGGTGTCGGTGGAACGGGCGGTGCTGCGGCTGGCCGGGGTGACCGGCGCCGACCCGGACGGCATTCCGTGGGTGAACCGGCTCGTCGACGCCGTCGCCGCGGACGTCGGTCTGGGCCACGGGGTGGCGGTGCCGGTCTTCGACGCTCTCGCCCGTGAGGGTCTTACCGACGTGACGTTGCTGGCGCAGAAGGCCGCGGCCGGGTCGGTGCGGTTCACCCAGCCCACCGGTCGGGCGGCGACGGCGGCCCGGAGCGCGGCGCGTAAGGCCGTCGGGGCGGGTATCCGGCGCATCGACCGGCGGCGCGCCGAGCGGGACCGTCTCGTCAAGCGTCACGGTGACCCGGCGCAGCGGCCGTGGATCTACCTGATCGTGGCCACGGGCGACATCTACGAGGACATCCCGCAGGCGCAGGCGGCGGCGCGGGCCGGCGCGGACGTGATCGCGGTGATCCGTTCCACCGGGCAGTCGCTGTTGGACTACGTGCCCGAGGGCGCGACCCGGGAAGGGTTCGCCGGCACGTACGCCACGCAGGAGAACTTCCGGTTGATGCGGGCGGCGTTGGACGAGTCGTCGAAGGAGGTGGGCCGCTACGTGCGGTTGACCAACTACGCGTCCGGGTTGTGCATGCCGGAGATGGCGACCCTGGCCGGGTTGGAACGCCTCGACATGATGCTCAACGACTCGATGTACGGGATCCTGTTCCGCGACATCAACCCGGTGCGCACGTTCGTCGACCAGCGGTTCTCCCGGCAGGTGCACGCGCGCGCCGGGATCATCATCAACACCGGTGAGGACAACTACCTGACCACCGCCGACGCGGTCGACGAGGCGCACACGGTGACGGTGTCGCAGCTGCTCAACGAGTTCTTCGCGCACGAGGCGGGGTTGGCGGACTGGCAGTTGGGGTTGGGGCACGCGTTCGAGATCAACCCGGAGGTGCCGGAGTCGTTCCGTCTGGAGTTGGCGCACGCCCTGCTGGCGCGGGAGTTGTTCCCGGACGCGCCGTTGAAGTGGATGCCGCCGACGAAGCACATGACCGGTGACGTGTTCCGGGGCAACCTGCTCGACGGGTTCTTCAACCTGGCGGGGGCGCTGACCGGTCAGGGCATCCTGCTGGTGGGGATGATGACCGAGGCGGTGGTGACGCCGTGGTTGTCGGACCGGGACATCGCCCTGCAGAACGTGCGGTACGTGCTGGGCGCGGCCGGTGGGCTGCACGAGGACTTCGTGCCGGCGCCGGGCGGGTTCATCCGCCGCCGCGCCAACCAGGTCCTCGGTGAGGCGCTGGACCTGTTGGAACGCATCGGGGAGCAGACGTTGCTGACGGCGATCGCCGAGGGCACCTTCGGGATCATGAAGCGGCCCGCGGACTGGGGCAAGGGCCTCGCCGGGGTCGCCGCGCACGAGCAGGACTACTGCAACCCGGCCACCGAGATCCTGGAGGCGGCGTCATGAGCGAGCGAACCAGTCAGCACAGTAGCCACCGCTCACGACGCCGCGGCGCGGCGTCGTGAGCGGCCAGATCGTGCGGCCGTACGGGGACACCACCGGTGACGGGATGGTGCAGGTGTCGTTCACCCTGCCGGTGTCGCACGACAAGCGGGCCGAGGGCGCGGCGGTGCAGCTGGCCAACAAGATGGGCATCGACCCGGCGATGGTGGTGCACGCCAAACCGATGGGCGACGGGTTCACGTTCTTCGTCGTGTACGGGCGGGTCAACCACCTGGTCGACCTGAACGCGGTGCAGGTGGTGGAACGGGACTTCGCCCTGCTGTCGGCGAAGGACGTCAACACGGTGATCAAGCAGCGGTTGCGGCGCAAGTTGTCGGTGGTCGGGGCGTGCATCGGCACCGACGCGCACACCGTGGGCATCGACGCGATCCTCAACGTCAAGGGCATCGCGGGGGAGAAGGGCCTGGAGTACTACCGGGAGTTGAAGGTCACCAACATGGGTGCGCAGGTCAGCGTGCCGGAGTTGGTGGAGATGGCCCGGGTGGAGAAGGCCGACGCGGTGCTGGTGTCGCAGGTCGTCACGCAACGCGACGCGCACCTGCACAACACCCGGGAGATGTCGGCGGCGTTCCGGGAGGCGATGCCGGCGGGCCGGCGCCCCTTGTTGATCGTCGGTGGTCCCCGGTTCGACGAGACGATGACCGACGAGTTGGGTGTGGACCGGATCTTCGGTCGGGGCACCACGCCCGGCGAGGTGGCCAGCTACCTCGTGCACGCCCTGATCACGAAGCGGAAGGCGATGGCATGAGGACGGTAGTGGCATGACCGACGCACGGCTCGGGTTGACGGTGACGCACCGGCGGTATGTGCCGTACTCGCACGCCCACTACGCGGGCAACCTGGTCGACGGGGCGTACGCCCTGGGGTTGTTCGGGGACGTGGCGACCGAGGTGTGTATCCGCACCGACGGCGACGAGGGCCTGTTCGCCGGGTACTCCGACGTGCGGTTCACCGCCCCCATCCACGCCGGTGACGTGGTGGAGGTGACCGCGCAGGTGTCGCGGGTGGGCTCCCGTAGCCGCACCCTGGAGCTGGCGTGCGTGGTGGTGTGCCGGGGTCGCCCGGACCGCTCGGAGTCCGCCGCGGAGGTCCTGGACCCGCCGATCGTGGCGGTCACCGCGACCGGCACCGTGGTCGTCCCCGCCGAAGACCTGTGACCCTGGCGGTCTGCGCGGACGTCGGGTCCACGTACACCAAGGCGGCGGTGGTGGACCTGGCCGCCGGCGTGCTGGTGGGTGCGGCGTCGGCGCCCACGACGGTCGGCACCGACGTGCTGCACGGCCTGGACGCCGCGGTCACGGCGGCCACCGCCGGGCTCGGTGTCCGCGACGTGCCGTGGTACGTGTGCTCGTCGGCCGGCGGTGGGCTGCGGCTGGCCGTCATCGGCTACGAGCCGCTGGTCACCGCGCAGGCCGGCCGGCGCGTCGGGTTGTCCGCCGGCGCGCACGTGGTGCACGTGGCGGCCGGTCGGCTCGGCGCGGCGGACCTGACGGCGTTGCGCGCCTCCCGACCCGACGTGGTCCTGCTCGTCGGTGGCACCGACGGGGGTGACGCCGACACGGTCACCCACAACGCGACCCGGCTGGCCCGCGCCCGGTGGCGCAAACCGGTGGTGTACGCGGGCAACGCCGACGTCCGCGAGGACCTCACCGCCCTTCTGGCGGCCGCCGGGGTGCCGGTGACGGGCGCGGAGAACGTCCTGCCCCGCATCGGGGTCCTCGCCCCGGCGTCGGCGCGCGCGGCGATCCGTGAGGTGTTCCTGCGCCACGTCATCGGGGGTAAACGACTGTCGCGGGGCACCCGGTTCGCGCGGCTGGTCCGCGCGGCCACCCCCGACGCGGTCCTCACCGGTGTGGAGGTGCTCGCCGACACCATCGGCGGTGACCTGGCCGTGGTCGACGTGGGTGGCGCCACCACCGACGTGTACTCGGTGCTCACCCCCGACGAGCGGGCCACCGGGCCCGGTCGGGAGGTCGCCGGCAGCCTGTGGCGGGCCCGCACCGTCGAGGGGGACCTGGGCATGCGGTGGAGCGCCCCCGGGGTGCTGCGCGCCGCCGTCGAGGAGCGGCTGCTGACTCCGGGCGACGCCGACGCCCTGGCGGCCGACGGGGACCGTCGGGCCGCCGACCCGGCGTTCCTGGCCGTCGACGACACGCAGCGGGTCGTGGACGCCCGGATCGCCACCCTCGCGGCGACGGTGGCCCTGCGGCGACACGCGCGGGGCGCCGGGACGGGTGAGCGGGCCGGACGGGATCTGCGTGACGTGCGGTTGCTGGTGGGGTCCGGTGGGGTGTTGCGGCACGCCCCGACGCCCGTGTCCGGGCAGGTGTTGGCGGCGGTCCTCGCCGACCACGCCGGCGGGTGGGCGTTGCCGCGCGCTGCCGCCGCGGTGGTCGACGCCGACTACGTGCTGGCCGCCGGAGGGCTCCTCGCGCAGGAGCATCGGGCGGCGGCGGGGGCTCTGCTGCGTCACCATCTGCGGACACATTGAGACGCGCCGACCCGACACGCCGTGTCGCAACACACGACAGGCCGGGTGTGGGTTGACAACCAACGGGGGTCGGCACGTACCGTCTTTGAGTCCTACCACGGGAAGCGGCTGTTGTTCGCTTCGTCCCTTCGTCCGCTGGCCGAGCGACATGTTGTGAGCATCATCGTCGCGGCGGCCAGGTCCAGCGGGCGGGGGTCGGCGGGGCGGCGCGAACCGGCCGCGGTTACCGGTGTACGGGCAGGGTGAGGTGCACGGCCAGTAGACAACGGCCCGGCGGGGGCAGCCAGTCCACGTCCGGTCGGTCCGAAGGTCGTCGTGCCCCATCCTCGCCACACCGGCCGGGAAGGGCCTGGGAGCATCGGGGCGCGGCTCACGCCGCGCCCCGATTTCGTTCCCAACCGGGGCGCACGACCGCGCCCGTGCCGCTTCCCGTGATCGCGCCCCACCGCTCACTGGCGGCTGCCCGATGCGGCTGCTCCAGCCCTCGGCCAGGTAGCCTTCGCCCCGTGATCGAGGTGAAGCGGTGACGACCCTGGACCGGGATGAGACCCACGCCCCGGCAGAGCCGACCCGACCGGTAGTGACCGGTCGGCCGCTGCCGTTGCGGGTCGCCGTGCCTCTGGCCGTGGCCGCCGGGCTGGCCCTGCTGGTGGCGTTCCCCCCGTACGGGGTGTGGCCGCTCGCCCCGGCCGGCGTGGCGTTGCTGGCCGCCGCCACCCACCGGCGGCGGTTGCGCGCCGGCGCCGGCCTGGGCTTCCTCACCGGCGTGGCGCTCTTCGCCCCGCTGCTGGCCTGGACGAACCTGCACACCGGCTACCTGCCGTGGGTGCTCCTGTCGCTGTTGCAGGCCGGCTACCTGGCGTTGCTCGGCGCGGCCACCGCCTGGGTGTCCCCGCTGGTCGACCGCGTCCGCTGGTCGTGGCCGGTGCTGACCGGGCTGCTGTGGGTCGGGCAGGAAGCCCTGCGCGACCGCACCCCGTTCGGCGGTTTCCCGTGGGGGCGGCTGGCGTTCAGCCAGGACACCTCCCCGCTGCTGCGCCTGGCCTCGCTGGGCGGCGCGCCGCTGGTGACCTTCGCGGTGGCGCTCCTGGGCGGGCTGCTCGTCACCGCCGCCTGGCGCACCTGGACCACGTTGCGCCCCAGCACCCTCATCGACCCCACCGACACCGCGCCGACCGTCGACGGTGCGGACGCCGCCCCGGCCACCGGGTCGTCGGCGCGGCGGTGGACGCCGGTGGCCGTACCGGCCGCCCTGGCGGTCGCGCTGACCGCCGGGGCGCTGCTCGTGCCCGTCGCCGCCGCCGGGTCCGGCGCCACGGTCACCGTGGCGATCGTGCAGGGCAACGTGCCGCGCCTGGGCCTGGACTTCAACGCCCAACGGCAGGCGGTGCTCAACAACCACGTCGACGCCACCCTCGAACTGGCCGCCCGGGTCGCCGCCGGCCAACAGGACCAACCCGACCTGGTGGTGTGGCCGGAGAACTCCAGCGACATCGACCCGCTGCGCAACCCCACCGCCGGTGCGCGGATCTCCCAGGCCGCCGACACCGTCCGCGCGCCGATCCTGGTCGGCGCGGTGCTGCTCGGGCCCGGTGCCGGGCAGGTCCGCAACGCGGGCATCCTGTGGCGGCCCGGCACCGGCGCCGACATGGACCAGCTGTACACCAAACGCCACCCCGTGCCGTTCGCCGAGTACGTGCCGCTGCGCGACGTGGCCCGCATGGTCAGCAAGCAGGTCGACCTGATCCGTAACGACTTCGTGCCGGGGAGCACCCCGGGCGTGGTACGCGTCGGCCCGGCCGTCCTGGGCGACGTGATCTGCTTCGAGGTCGCCTACGACGCTGTGGTCCGCGACACCGTCACCGGCGGCGCGCAACTGCTGGTCGTGCAGACCAACAACGCGACCTTCGACGTGGCGGAGGCCCGCCAGCAGCTGGCCATGGTCCGGTTGCGGGCCGTCGAGCACGGTCGACCGGCGTTGATGGCCTCCACGGTCGGCGTGTCCGGGTTCGTGGCACCCGACGGGCGGGTAAGCGATGCCACCGGGTTCAACACCCGGGAGGTCGTGGTGCGGCAGCTGCGCCTCGACGACGGACGTACCCTCGCCACCCGGCTCGGATGGTGGCCGGAGGTGATGCTCGCCGCGTTGGCCGCGGCGGCCCTGGTCGGCGCCGCGGTGGTGCGCCGGCGGCAACGGATCATGCCCGGTTAGCAACAGCCGGTACGCCGGCGGGAGCGGAGGAACCGTGATCCAGGCGACCGATACGATCCGACGCCCGGACGAGGTGCCCGGAGTGGGCCGGGTGCTGGTGGTGATCCCCACGTACAACGAGGCCGACAACATCGCCGCGATCGTGGGCCGGGTCCGGCGTGCCGCTCCGGCGGTGCGGATCCTCATCGCGGACGACAACAGCCCCGACGGCACCGGTGCGATCGCCGACGCTCTCGCCGACGGTGACACCCACGTGCAGGTGTTGCACCGTCACGGCAAGGAGGGCCTCGGCGCGGCGTACCTGGCCGGGTTCGGGTGGGCCCGGGAACGCGGCTACCAGGCGGTCGTGGAGATGGACGCCGACGGTTCCCACGCCCCGGAGGACCTGCCGGCGCTGCTGGACGCCGCCCGCGACGCCGACGTGGTGATCGGGTCCCGGTGGACCAGCGGCGCCCGCGTGGTCAACTGGCCGCTGCGGCGGCTGCTGCTGTCACGCGGCGGCAACCTGTACGCGCGCCTGGCGCTGGGTATGCCCGTCTCGGACGCCACCGGCGGTTACCGGGTGTACCGGATCAGCGCGTTGGACGCCATCGACCTGGAGTCGGTGACCTCGCAGGGGTACTCGTTCCAGGTGGAGCTGTCCCGCCTGGCGCATCAGGCCGGGGTGCGGATCGTGGAGGTGCCGATCACGTTCGCCGAGCGGGAACGCGGGGACAGCAAGATGAGCCCGAGGATCGTGGCCGAGGCGCTGTGGCGGATCACCGCCTGGGGTGTGCGGGACCGCCGCCAGGCGGTACGCCGTGGCCTGCACGGCACGGCCACCGGTCAGGCGCGGTGGCCGTGAGCGCGGTCGTGTCATGCTGGATGGGCGGGACACGCCCATGGTGTCGCGGGAATGGCGATGAGGTGAGATGCGCCGAGGACTGAGGTTCGTGCCGTTGGCCCTGTTGCTGGCGGTGGTGGTGGAACTGGCGGTGTTCGTCGGTGTGGGGCGAGCGCTGGGGTTCGGGGTGGCCGTGCTGCTGGTCTTCGCGGCGTCCCTGCTGGGGTTGGTGCTGCTGCGCCGTGAGGGCATGCGCGCCTGGCGTGGGTTCCGCACCGCCGCGGCGGCCGGGCAACCACCGGGCGGGCAGGTGACCGACGGGCTCGTCGGGTTGGCCGGGGCGTTGCTGCTCGCGGTGCCCGGTCTGGTCAGCGGGCTGGCCGGGTTGCTGCTGCTGGTGCCTCCGGTGCGGCGACTGGCCCGCGCCGGCGTGCGGCGTGCCACCGAGCGGCGGGTGTCGTCGATGGTCGCCGGTGACCTGTTCGGCCCCCGTACGGTGCGGGTGCGCCAGGGTGCGCCGCAACCGACCTCCCGACCGGAGCAACCGGTGGTGGTCGACGGTGGCCGGGCGATCGAGGGCGAGATCGTGGAGCCCGGCCGCCACTGAGTACGCGAAACGATGCCGCCCCCGGGATAACCCCGGGGGCGGCATCGTCGTACGTCGTGCGGCTCAGGCGCGGCCGCGACGGGTCCGGACCTCCTGCAGGCGCTCCTCGAGGATGTCCTCGAGTTCGGCGATCGAACGCCGCTCCAGCAGCATGTCCCAGTGGGTACGCGGCGGCTTGGCCTTCTTCTGCTCCGGCTCGCTGCCGTCGACGAGTCGGGCGACGCTGCCGTCGAACTTGCATTCCCAGGTCGTCGGGACCTCGGCGTCGACGGCGAACGGCACCTCGAACTGGTGGCCCTTGGCGCAGAGGTACTCGCGGGTCTGACGCGGCGCGAGCTCCGTGTTGCGGTCGGATTCGTAGCTCACCGCGCCAAGGCGGCTTCCGCGCAGCATACGCTCGCCCATGATCGACTTCCCCTCGTTCGTGGTGCTGGTCTTCTGGGTGTAACTGTGTGTCCCCGTCGAGCCATTCCCGCCCGGGGGCGTGAGGGCGTCCACGGGCGGACCGGGACCAAGGGTAACCGGCCGGGACGGTCAGCCGGCCAGGTGATCCCCGGGCGAGGTCGCAACGGCGGTGTGTCCGCTGCCACCGGGGATGTTAACCGCCCGGACGCGGCGAAGGTTGCGCCGTCCCGTTCAGGTGTCCGCCCCGCCCGTCGGCGTCGGACCCAGCCGGGCCAACGCCAACGCCAGGTCACTGACCTGGTCACCGAGCTGCGCCACCCGCCGCTGGGCCGCGTCCCGGTCGGTCTCGGCGGCGTCGAGTCGTACCGTCAGGGCGGTGACCTGGCCCTCGGCGGCGGCCGTGGCCTGCCGGGCCGCGGCAACCTCGGCGGTGAGGGTGTCCCGGTGGGCGGCGGTCGCGGCCAGCTCCGCGCGCAGCCGCGCCGCGAGTTCGGCGGCCTCCTGCCGGGCGTCGTCGGCCTGCTGGGCCGCGACCTGCGCGCGGTCGCGGGCCCGGTCGGCCTGCTCGCGGGCGCGGGCGGCGTCGGCGGCCTCGGCGCGGGTCCGCGCGGCGTCGGCGCGGGCCTGTTCGATCTGCCGCCGTACGTCCTGCACCTCGGCCTGCCACCGCCCGGCCCGCTCGGTCGCCTCCGCGGCGGCCCGGGTGGCCCGTTCGGCGTCGGCGCGCGCCGCGTCGCGTTCCACGGTCAGGTCGGTGACCCGTTGCCGCTCGGTGTCCCGTTCGGCCCGCAGGTCGCGCACCTCGGCGCGGGCCTGGTCCCGGTCACGTTCCGCCTGGGCGCGCAACGCCTGCGCGGCGCTGACGTCGTGGCGGGCCTGGTCGCGGGCGGCCTCGGCGTGCTGGGCGCGTTCGTCGGCCGCGGCGGCCCGCCGCACGGCCTGCTCGGCGCGCTGCCGGGCCTCGTCGGCGTCGGCGTGCGCGGCGCGGGCCTGCTCGCGGGCTCGTGCGGCGTCGGCCGCCGCGGCTTCGGCGTCGTCGCGGGCCTCGTCGCGTTCGGTCTGCGCCGCCGCGACCTCGGTGGCGGCCTCCGCGCGGGCCTGCGCGAGTTGCCGCTGCACACCCACCGGCGACAACTCGGCGTGCAGCGACTCGGTCAACGTCTCGACGATCTGGTCGAGGCGGTCCACCGCCTCCCAGGTGCGGGCCACCTGCCCGGGCAGGCCGGGGGCGTTGCGGTGGCGCATCCGACTGTTGCGGGAGGCGCGCTGGCAGGCGCCGTCGTTGTCCCGGCAGTAGCGAAACGGTCGGCCCGCGCCGACGCGCTGCGCCACCGGCGCTCCACAGTGGGCGCACGGACGGGTTTCGGTGGTGCTGGGCTGGGCGTCCATCGAGGGCGAAGTCTAGTGCCGACCGTTCAGGTCGTCGTCCGGGCGGTGGCGTCCAGGGTGTAGCGGCGTTGCAGCAGCACGGCCGCGAGCATCGCCACCGCCGGCAGCAGCCCGAAGCCGTAGCGGACCGCGGCGAGCGCCGCGTCCGGTTGCACCGTCGACTCACCGGCCGTCGAGGCCACGAAACCACCGACGGTCAGGCACAGGGCGTACGCGTACGGACCGAGGGCCGCGCCGGTGGCCTCGGTGGCCGTCCACACCCCGGTGTACGTGCCGGCGCCGGTGGTGGCGGGGGCCGCGCGGATCACGTCGGGCAGCATCGAGAACGGCAGCAGTTGCATGCCGGCGAACGCCACGCCGAGCACCGCCACCGCGCCGATCAGCACCGGCAGGCCGGCCGGGCGGCCCACCGCCAGCACCAGCGACCCGAGGGCGAACGCGGCCTGCGCGCCGAGCAACGCCCGTTGCTTGCCGACGCGGCGGGCCACCATCAGCCAGGCCGGGGTGACCAGCAGCGCCGGAGCGACGAACGCGGCCACCAGCACCGTGGTCAGGCCGGTGGCCCGCAGTTCGTACTCGGCGTAGTAGGGCACCCCGGCGAGCACCAGGTGGGTGGTGGTGGACATCGCCAGGTAGGCGGCGACGAGCCAGCGGAACTGCCGGTCGCGCAGCGCGGTGCGCAGGGCGCGCCACCCGCCGTGCCCCGCCGGGGTGGGGTCCGCCGCCGACCCGCGCAGCCGGCGGATGCCGGCGACGCCGACGAGCATGGCCACCAGCATCCCGACGGCGAGGAGCAGGCCCATCCGCTGGTAGCCGGAGCGGGTCGCGGTGTCGCCGCCGGTGAGCAGCGGCGCCAGCAGGCCGGACACCAGGATGCCCAGGGTCAGCACGACCATCCGGAACGCCATCAGCCGGGTGCGTTCGTCGTAGCCGATGCGCAGGTCGGCCGGGGTGGCCAGGTAGGGGACCTGGTAGGTGGCGAAGAGCAGGTTGCCGACGACGAAGAACACCGCCACCCACGCCGCCGCCGGCGGGCCGGTCAGGCCGCCGGGCACCGCGAACAGCGCGGCGAACGCGAGCGGCAGGGCGCAGCCGACCAGCAGCAGGCGTCGCCGGTCGCCGCGTCGGGTCTGCTCGACGTCGGCGCGGTGACCCACCCAGGGGTGCAGCACCACGTCGGCGACCTTGGGCAGCAGCAGCGCGATGCCGGCCAGCCACGGGTCGACGGCCAGCACGTCGGTGAGGAAGTAGAGCAGCAGCAGGCCGGGCACCGTCACCCAGACACCCATGCCGAGTGAGCCGGCCGCGAAGCCCGCCAGGGGGCCACGGGGGAGCGTCGCGTCGGTGGCGGCCACGGGCCGCCCGTCGAGCCCGGTCATCGCCGCGTCCTCTCCGCAATCCAACGGTTGCTGGATTCTAGGGGCAGAATGGCGGCCATGACCATGCCCCGACGCCGTCCGGGTCGCCCGCGACGCGACGAGACCCGGCCGACCCGCGAGGTGGTGCTCACCGCCGCGACCGCGCTGTTCGCCGAGCGTGGCTTCGACGCCGTCGGGCTGCGGGAGGTCGCCGCTGCCGCCGGGGTCGACGTCGCCACCGTCGCGCACCACACGGGTACGAAGGCGGCGCTCTACGACGCCTGCTTCGCCCGCGTCTTCGCCGCCGAGCGGGAGGTCCTCACCGAAGCCGCCGAGCAGGCCCGCGCCGCTCTTGACGCGGGGCCGGACGCGGCGCGGCGAGCCCTGCACGAGCTGGTCGACGTCTTCGTCGACTTCCTGGAGGACCGCCCGGAGACCACCGCGCTGTGGCTGCGCCGCTGGTTGGAGCCGCAGCGGCACGCCGAGTTGGACCAGCGCTACGCCGACCCGTTGTACCGGCTGGTGGCTGAGCTGCTCGGCGCCGCAGCGGCGGCCGGCGCGCTGGCGGAACCGACCCCGCACATCACCGTACGCAGCCTGGTGTGGGCGACCCACGGTCACGTGGTGGCGTTGGCGGCGGGCGCGCCGGGGGCACGGGAGCGGCGCGAGTTCCGGGCGTTCGTGCATCGGCTGCTCGACGGTTTGTACGGGCCGTCGACCTCTTGACGGGTGACCGCCCGACGACGATTATCCATCAGACGTTGGATTTAGATGGGGGCGGCGATGGGCGTACCACCTCAGGTGGCGGTGATCGGCGCCGGCGCGGCCGGGCTCGCCGCGGTCAAGGCGTTGCGCGACGTCGGCGCGGCGGTGGTCTGCTTCGAGGCCACCGACCAGGTCGGTGGCCTCTGGGTGTACGGAGCCGCCGACTCACCGGCGTACCGGACGTTGCACCTGAACACCAGCCGGGGCCGCACCCAGTTCGCCGACCACCCGATGCCCACCGACTGGCCCGACTACCCCGACCACACCCGGGTCGCCGGCTACCTGGCCGACTACGTCGACCGGTTCGGGTTGGGCGAACACATCCGGCTGCGCCACACCGTCGAGCGGGTCACCCGCAACCAGGACGGCACCTGGACGGTGGCCGCGAGCGGGCCGGACGCACCGGTCGAGGTCACCGTCGACGCCGTGGTCGTGGCCAACGGACACAACCGGGTGCCCAAGCTGCCCGAGCCGTCGTACGCCGGCACCTGCACCGCCGAGCAGATGCACAGCCACGACTACCGGGGTCCGGAGCAGTTGGCCGGCAGGCGGGTCCTCGTCGTCGGGGGCGGCAACTCCGCGATGGACATCGCCGTGGACGCCTCGTGCGCCGCGACCCGCACGTTGCTGTCGTTGCGCCGCGGCGTCTGGGTGGTGCCGAAGTACCTGCTGGGTCGCCCCTCGGACACCCTCAACGGGGCGTTGGCCCGCCGGCTGCCGTGGCGGCTGCGGCAACGCATCAGCCAGACGATGCTGAGCACCACCGTCGGCAACCCCACCCGCTACGGGTTGCCCGCGCCGCGCCACGGCTTCCTGCAGGACCACCCGACGCTGTCCGACGGGTTGCTGTCCCGGCTGACCCACGGCGACGTCGAGGCCCGACCCGGCATCGCCTCCGTCGACGGTGACCGGGTCGAGTTCACCGACGGGCGCAGCGACAGCGTCGACCTGATCATCTGGTGCACCGGGTACCGGGTGGTGGTCCCGTTCCTCGACCCGGCGCTGCTCGGCGACGGCCCGGACAGCCTGCCGTTGTACCGGCACGTGTTCCACCCGGACGCCCCCGGTCTGACCTTCGTCGGGCTGGTGCAGTCCACCGGATCGGCGTTCCCCCTGGTCGAGGCGCAGGCCAAACTGGTCGCCGCGCACCTCGCCGGCCGGTACGCGTTGCCCGACCCGCAACGACAGCGGGCCGCCTGCCGGGCCGACCTGCGGGCCGCGACCGCCCGCTGGGGTCAGCGCCGTCCGGCGATGCGCGTGGACTTTGACGTCTACCTGGCCGAGCTGACCCGGGAGTTGGCGGCCGGGGCCCGCCGGGCCGCAGCCGGAGCCCGGCGGTGACGCACCGGTCGCTGGCCGGCCGCCGGGTGCTGGTGACCGGGGCGAGCGGCACCTTCGGTCGACACCTCGGTACGGCGTTGACCGCCGCCGGCGCGCGGGTGGTGGGGCTCGACCTGCACCCTCAACCCGACGGCGAGGTGCCGGTGCTCGGCTGCGACCTCACCGACCCGGACGCCGTGGCACCGGCGGTGCGGGCCGCCGTCGACCAGCTCGGCGGGCTCGACCTGCTGATCAACAACGCCGGCGTGGGTGGCCCCGCCCCGGCCGAGCTGCCACCCGACGAGGTGGTCCGCCGGCAACTGGAGGTCAACCTGCTCGCCGCGTGGCGGACCACCGCCGCCGCCCTGCCGCCACTGGTCACCGCCCACGGACGGGTCATCTTCGTGGCCAGTCGGATGGCGGTGCTGCCGCTGCCCCTCGCCGCCGCGTACGGGGTGAGCAAGCGGGCACTGGTGGCGTACGCCGACGCGCTGCGGCACGAGGTGGGCAGCCACGTCGGGGTCAGCGTCGTCTACCCGAGCATGGTCGCCTCACCCATCCACGACAGCACCGCCGAGGCGGGACTGTCGTTGCAGGGCGTGTCCCGCCCCGAGCCGGTGCAGGGGGTGGTCGCGGCGATCCTGCGTACCGCGACTGCCCGTCGGGCACCCCGGGACGTGGCCACCACCGCCCGTGGCCGCCTGGAGATGGCCGTCGGCCGGCACGCGCCCGCGCTGGCCGACCGGCTGGTGCGCCGTACCCTCGCCGCCCGGCTCGCCGCCGGTGACCTGGACGCCGCGCCGCTGGCCGCCGGGATGGTCCGCCGCCACCGAGGCCGGTGACCGCCGGGTCAGGCCGCGGCGACCGCCGCGCGGGACCGGTCGGTGGCGATCCGCACGGCCAGCGCGGCCAGGGCCGTGCCGGTCACCCAGCGCTGCACGCGTAGCCAGACGGGTCGGCGGGCGAAGAAGCCGGCGAGGGAGCCGGCGGTGAGCACGATCAGCGCGTTCACGCTCAGCGCGACAGCGATCTGGGTGAGGCCGAGCAGCAGGCTCTGCGTGGCCAGGTGCCCGCGCGCCGGATCGACGAACTGGGGCAGCAGCGACACGTAGAGGATGGCGATCTTCGGGTTCAGCAGGTTGGTGACCAGACCCATGGTGAACAGCCGCCGGGGTGGGTCCGGTGGCAGCGGCGCGGGCGTGAACGGTGAGTGCCCGCCGGGGCGCAGCGTCCGCCAGGCCAACCAGAGCAGGTAGCCGGCGCCGGCCAGTTTGACCACCGCGTACAGCGTCGGCACCAGGACGAACACGGCGGCCAGGCCGGCGACAGCAGTGGCCAGGTAGACGCCGAAACCGGCGGCCACCCCGAGCAGCGAGACCAGCCCCGCCCGGCGACCCTGCGCGACCGAGCGGGACACCAGGTAGACCATGTTCGGGCCCGGTGTCAGCACCAGCCCCAACGCGACCAGCGCGATGCCCAGCAGCCCACCCGAACTCACCATCGGTGTTCCCCCTTTTCGATAGTCCCCACACTGACCGTAATCGGGACGAACATCGCGGCCGAGGGCCACCTGGCGGCCCGTGGCCTGCGCTTCGGCCCGGTGCCGCCGGCCGGGAATGGTCGCCGGGGCGGGTGCGCTGATCTCTTGCGACGCCCGCTGCCGTCCGGAGGCGACGGGCTACCGTGACCGGGGGAGGTGCCGCAGGGTGACCGAGGCGTGGGAAGCGGCCGTGGAGGCACAGATCCTGGGCGCCGCGCAGCGCGGTGAGTTCGACGACCTGCCGGGCATGGGCAAGCCGATCCCCGGCCGGGGTATGCCGTACGACGAGTCATGGTGGATCAAGAGTTTCCTGGAGCGTGAGGCGCTGCCCAGCGACCTGCTCCTACCCACCCCGCTGCAACTGCGCCGACGCATCGAGCAGATCCCCGACGAGGTCCGCGACCTGCCCACCGAACAGTCCGTACGCGACGTCGTGGGGCAGTTGAACGCGCAGATCGTGGCCTGGCTCCGCAACCCCGACGGCCCCCGGGTGGTGGTGCGTCCGGTGAACGCCGACGAGGTGGTCCGCCGCTGGCGCGCCGAGCACGCCCCACCGAGCGTGTCGACGCCACCGACCGAGCGGGCCGCCGTCGTCGCCCCGCCGCGCCGGTCCCGCCGTTCCTGGTGGCCGCTGCCGTGGCGGCGCCGGTCGCGCTGACGCGTCTTGTCGACCTTGCACGCCATCGGCAGACTGTGCGGATGGTGATCGAGGTGCGGGCGGCGGAGCTTGTCCTGCGACCCTGGGTGGACGACGACCTGGACGGGCTGCTGGCGGCGTACCGGGATCCGGTGCTGCGCCGATGGACGCGGCTGCCGGTGACCAGCATCGCCGAGGGCCGGCACTGGCTTTCGCGGACGCGGCAGGACTGGGCCGACGGCCGGCGGTACAGCTTCGCCGTTCTCGAAGACCTTGCGGAGGGTCCACGGCTGGTGGCGAACGTGGTGCTCAAGGGCGTCACGCCGCAGCGCCCCGCACCGGAGGTGGGCTACTGGACGGCGTCGTGGGCGCGTGGGCGTGGAGTCGCCCCGCGCGCGGTCACCGCGCTCAGCGGCTGGGCGTTCGACCGGTTCTCGGGGCTGACGCATCTGGACCTGCTGCACCAGGTGGACAACGTCGCGTCCTGCCGGGTGGCACAGAAGTGCGGCTTCGTCTACGAGGAGACGCTGCCCGCCCGGCCGCCGACCTTTCCGCTGGACGGGCACCGACACGTGTTGCCGGTGCCCGATCGTCAGCTCCATCCGGAGCGGATGCGGTAGAGCGCGGTCCAGCCCGTCAGTCCACGGCAGCGTGCCAATTCCAGGAGGTACGCCGCGCCCGGTCGGGCAACTCACCACGGCCGGTCATCCAGAGCAGCACCTCGGGGGCGGGGCCGGCCGGAGCCTCCGGGAAGAGTCGCCCCAGCACCAGTGCGCTCAGCCGCTGCGGTGGCTGCCACGGCACGCCGAGGCCGAGGGTGATGTCGTGGGTGTGCAGCAGGGTCTCGGCCACGCCCATCGCCGCGAAGCCCTCCGGATCGCAGGGGCCGTAGTGCCAGGCCCGGGCGTCGGGCGGGGTCGCGTCGACGACGGCGGCGAGCATCCCGGCGCAGGCCCGCACGACGGTGAGGGTCCGTGCCGGGCTCGCGTCGGGGGAGACCCGCAGGTCGTACGGCAGGTAGCCGTCATCGGGGCGGCCGGTGACCTGGCCGGCGTACGCGAGGAGGTCGTGCGCGACGTGCGCCGCCGTGGTCCAGCAGCTCCACGTCAGCGTGCCGGCGGGCACCGACCAGTCGTGCTCGCGGTGCGGGTGCAGCACGCGCGTCATCTCGTCGGCCGCCTGGAGCAGGTCGGCGCCGGTCACCTGTGACATCCGTCGACCCTCGCAGGTCCGGTCGGGCGTGGCAATCGAGATCGGCGACCAACCCCCGGGGATAGTCTTGAAATTGCAGCGCTCTGTTTAAATATTGCAGTTCGTTGTTGGATTTTCTAGGCTGCCCTGGTGAGCGAGCAACCCCTGGTCCAGGCGAGGAATCTGACCAAGACCTATCCACCACGCGGGTCCACAGCGGAGTTCCGCGCTGTCGACGGCATCGACTTCGCGCTTGAGCGGGGCGAGTCGTTCGGGCTCCTCGGCCCCAACGGCGCCGGCAAGTCCACCACCATGCGGATGATCGCCGCGACGTCGCCGATCAGCGGCGGCAGCCTGCGCGTGCTCGGCATGGACCCGATGACACAGGGGCCGCAGATCCGCGCCCGGCTGGGCGTCGTGACCCAGGACGACCACCTCGACAACGAACTGACCGTCCGGGAGAACCTGCACATCTACGGGCGATACTTCGGGCTGCCACGCGCCGTCATCCGGGAACGGGCCACCCGACTGCTCGACTTCGCCCAGCTCCAGGAGAAGGCCGGCGACCAGGTCGAGACGCTCTCCGGCGGCATGCGTCGGCGGCTGACCATCGCCCGTTCCCTGATCAACGAACCCGACATCCTGCTGCTCGACGAGCCGACCACCGGCCTCGACCCCCAGGCGCGACACATCCTGTGGGACCGGCTCTTCCAGCTCAAACAGGAGGGGGTCACGCTCATCCTCACCACGCACTACATGGACGAGGCCGAGCAACTCTGCGACCGGCTCATCGTCGTCGACCACGGCCGGATCGTCGCGCAGGGCTCCCCCCGGGACCTCATCAGCAGGTACGCCACGCGGGAGGTCCTCGAACTGCGCTTCCGCCTCGACGAACGGGACACCGCGGCGGAGAAGCTGCGCACGTCGGCGCTGGCCACCGGCAGCGACGGTCGCGTCGAACCGCTTCCCGACCGGGTGCTGGTCTACACCGCCGACGGAGAGGCCGCCCTCGCCGCGGTGCACGCCATGTCGCTCACGCCGCTCACCGCGTTGGTCCGCCGGGCGACGTTGGAGGACGTGTTTCTCAAGCTCACCGGCCGATCGCTCATCGAGTAGCAGGGGGACCACTGGTGCTTCGCGCATTCCGGTACTGGGTCACGCGCTACCGGCGTACCTGGCGCGGCTCGATCGTGATCAACGTGCTGAACCCGTTGCTGTTCCTCATCGGCATCGGCGCCGGCCTGGGCTCCCTCGTCGACGACAACGCGCCGGCCCAGATCGCCGGCGTCTCCTACGCCGCGTTCTTCGCACCGGGCATGCTGGCCGCCGCCGCGATGCAGAACGCGTTCCTGGAGGGGGCCGGGGGCGTGGCCCGGGCCGCGGGCTTCGGGGCGTACCGCAGCGCCACGCCGACACCACTCGACCCGGAGCAACTCGCCGCCGGGCACCTGCTCTTCATTGCCTTCCGGGTGCTCGTCGCCAGCGCCGCCTTCATCGCGGTGATGGCCGCGTTCGGGTTGATCGGGGGATGGTGGGCCCTCGGGGCGCTGCTCGGCGCGACGCTGACCGGGGTCGCGTTCGCGGCGCCGGCGGCGGCGTGGGCGGTCGGTGTGCGCAAACTGCGCCGCATCGACACGGTCTTCCGCTTCGTGATCATGCCGCTCTACATGTTCTCCGGCACGTTCTTCGCCGTCACGCAGCTACCCGAGTGGATCCGGCCGGTGTCCTACCTGCTGCCGCTGTGGCACGGAGTGGAGCTGTGCCGCACGCTCAGCCTCGGCACGGCGACGGTCGGCGGCAGCTCCGTGCACATCGCCTACCTGCTGACGCTCGCGATCGGCGGCTTCCTCGTCGCCCGCGTCACCTACCGCCGACGGTTGCACCCGTGACGGCCTCCGTCCAGAGCCTCGTGGAGACAGCATGACCACCGTCGTCGTACCGGCGTGGACGAGACGCCGAGCCCTCGCGCTCATCGAACGTAACTTCATGATCTACCGCCGGTCGGTCACCCCGCTGCTCAACGCGCTCGTCGAACCGATCCTGTACCTGCTGTCGATCGGCGTCGGCGTCGGGCTGCTCGTCGGCACCGTCCCCGGCGTCGAGGTCCCCTACGTCGTCTACGTGGCCCCGGCGATCCTGGCCACGACAGCGATGAACACCGCGTTCAACCAGACCAGCTTCGGCGTCTTCATCCGGATGAAGGTCGAGAAGACCTACGAGGCGATCCTGCCGACACCGCTCTCCGTCACCGACATCGCCGTCGGCGAGGTCACCAGCGCAATGATCAACGCGTTGCTCACGTCGATCGGCTTCCTCGCCCTCATGGCGGTCGGTGGGCTGGTCACCTCGGCGTGGGTGCTGCTGGCCCTACCCGCGTCGGTCCTCATCGCGTACGCGTTCGCCGCGGCGGGGCTGGCCGTCAACACCTACCTGCGCGACTTCGCCGACTTCCAGTACATCCAGCTGGTCATGCTGCCGATGTACCTGTTCGCCACCACGTTCTATCCCCTGTCGGTCTACCCGGAGGCGGTGCGACCCGTGATCCGGGCGCTGCCGCTCTACCACAGCATCGAGCTGGTACGCGAACCAGCGTTGGGTCGCCTCAGCTGGGACCTGCTGATCTCGGCGGTCTACCTCGTCGCGTTCGGGTCGGTAGCGATGTACGTCGCCACCCGCCGGATGACCCGGGCGATGCTGCGCTGACCCCTACACGCCGAGGTGACGGACCTGGTCCGTCACCGCCGCCAGGAGGGCGATGAGCGCGGGAGCGGGTGGCGTGTCCCGGGTGGCGGCGACCAGGCGCCGTCTGAGGGTGGTCTCGGCGATGTCCCGGACCGCGAGCGCGGGGTCGTCGCGGGGCAGGGTCAGGGCCGGCATGAGGGCGACAGCTGTCGCGGCGCGGACCAGTTCGAGTTGGACGTCGGCGTCGTTGGAGCGGTGCCGCAGGTCGGGTTCGTAGCCGCCGAGGGCACGGCAGGTCCCGACCACCATGGCGTGGTGGCCGGTGCCCTCGGCCGAGGCCGCCCAGATGTCGGAGCGCAGATCGGCCATCGCGACGGGTCCACCGGATCGGGCGAGTGGATGCGCGGCGGGGAGCACGATCCGCAGGGGCTCTTCCAGCAGGAGCGTGAACCGCAGACCGGCCGGTCGTGGGCGGGGATGGCTGTCGTACTCGTCGCCGATGACGAGGTCGACGGTGCCGAGGCGCAGGCCGGGCAGGGACTGTTCGAGTTCGAGTTCGAAGATCTCCACGCGTACCTGCGGATGCTCTGTCTTCAGGCGCGCGACGGCGGGGATGAGCAGGCGGCGGGCCGCCGACTGCAGGCCGCCGGCGCGGACGGTGCCGCGGATGTCGCCGCCGAGGGCGGCGAGGTCGGCCTGCGCCGCCTCGGCGGCGGAGAGCAGGACTCGCGCGTGCTGGGCGAGGAGGTGCCCGGCGTCGGTGAGCCGCACCCCCCGGCCGGCCTTGTCGAGCAGACGGGTGCCGACCTCCTTCTCCAACAGGGCGAGTTGTTGGGAGATGGTGGACGGGCTGTAACCCAGAGCAGCCGCCACCGCCGCCAGGGTGCCGCGCTCCTCGAACTCACGCAGGAAGCGCAATCGCCGCAGGTCCAGCTCGACCATGCGGGAATCCTAACGATTGACCTCCGGAAGTCATCGCTGGACCTGATCGGTCGGGTCTTCGATCCTTGCTGCATGGGTGCAGCACTGTGTCTCGTGTCCGCCGCGTGCTTCGGCGCCATGGCGATCTTCGGCAAGCTCGCCTACGACGCCGGCGTCTCCACCGGGGAGTTGCTGCTGGTGCGGTTCACCCTGGCCGCGGTCCTGCTCGGCATCGCGTTGCTGGTGCGCCCGGGCCTGCGCCGGGCTCCGTCTGCCCCCGGGCGGCCGGCGATGAACGGCCGCCGCGTCCTGGCCGTCGCCGTCGCGCTGGGTGCCATCGGGTACGCCGCCCAGGCGGGCCTGTTCTTCGGCGCCCTGCAACTGATGGACGCCTCGCTGCTGGCACTGATCCTCTACACGTACCCCGTCCTGGTGACAGTGGGGGCGGTGCTGCTCGGCCGGGACCGGCTCTCCCCGAGGCGCGCCGCCGCGCTGGTGGGCGCATCGGGCGGAACGCTGCTGGTCCTGCTCGGCGCCGGTGGCGTGGGTTTCCATCCGCTCGGCGCGCTGCTGGCCTTCGCCGCCGCGCTGACGTACACGACCTACATCCTGGTCGCCGACACCGTCGTGCACCGGCTGGCACCCGTGGTGCTGTCCGCGCTGGTGCTGACCGGCGCGGCCGGAACCCTCGCCGTCCACGCCCTGCTCACCGGCGGCGTCGACCTGACCTTCGGGTGGCGGGGGTGGCTCTGGGTCGCCTGCATCGCCGTGGTGTCCACAGTCGTGGCGATGCTGACCTTCTTCGCCGGGCTGCGGCGCACCGGCCCGTCCACCGCCGCCATCCTGTCCACCGTCGAACCGGTGGTCACCGCCGTCCTCGCCACACTGGTCCTCGGCGAGAACCTGACAGTGGTGCAGCTCGTCGGCGGTGCCCTGGTGCTGTCCTCCGTCGTCGTCCTCCAACTCCGGTCGGCCCGCGTACGACGCCCGTCACGGGATCCGGCACGCGACGACGTCGCCGAACCGACGGCGGTGGCGCCGTAGGGGGCGCTGTCAGCCGGCCGCGGCGGGGTGCGAGTCGAGGCGCTTGGTCGAGCCCACGGCGAGAGCCTGGTCGACGTGCTGGATGCCCGCGCGGATCAGATCGCCGTACTGGTCGGTCGGCAGATGCTCGGCGAGGCTTCGAGCGGTGCTCAGGTACGCCCGCGCCCGGTCGGGGTCGCGTAGCCGTCGGTGCACGTCGGCGAGGTTCAGGTGCAGCGACGGCAGGAAGCCCCGTACCTGGAGCGCGTGGTGGTGCTGCTGGGCGCGTTCGTCGGTGAGGTCGGTGGCGGCGGCGAGGGCGCGTTCGTCCCACACCAACTCGACCTCGGGGGTCTCCTGCAGGTCGGCGAGGTAGTGGGCCACTGTGCAACGGTGCAGTGCGTCGCCGGCGGCGCCGATCTCGTCCCACAGCGCGGTGAGGCGGTGCCGGGCTTCGGTCGGGTCACCGGCCTGGCCGAGCTGCACCGCCTCGATGATGCGCGTCATGGTCGGGTCGGATGTGGGCTGGTCGTCCATGACGCCGATGCTCGGGCCTCGACCGGGTCGAGGGTCAAGTCACGCGTGCGCCGGCTACCGCTGCGGGCGCTCCCCGAGGGCGGACACGACGGCCCGTTGCAGCACCGCCGTCGTTCCCAACACCGTGCCGGCGGGTCCGTCGGGGGTGTCCGCGACGAGATAGCTGCGCTCGCCGAGGTACTCGTACGTCCGCTCGTCGAAGATCCACTCGTCGCGTCTGTCGAGCTCGGTGTGCCCGACGGCGATGCCCCGCCGGCCGGCCGCGTCGGTGACCCCACGGACCACCTCGACCCCGGGGATCTTCGCCGCCGCCCGGTAGAGCGCCGCGCTGGTCTGGGGCGGCACCAGCGACTCGCGCAGGACGTCGCCGATCGCGGTGAACGCCGCGCCGTCGCGGCTGTTACCCCGACCCCGTTGCTCCCGCTCCTGGTAGAGCTTCGCCAGCAGCGCGTCCGGGTCGGTGGGCAGGTCGACGAGCGTCGCGTTCGGCGTCACGTCGTCGAGTCGCGACTGCCGGGGGACCACCCCCGTGAGGGGTCCGTCGAAGCGCGGCTCCCGCAGCAGGCCCTCGCCCGGTTCGTAGCGCGGGATCCAGAGCTCCCGTTCGCGTACCGGCTGCAGTCGGGCCGGCCCGTCGCCGAACTCAACGAAGGCACCCCGGCTGCGGATGTAGACGTACTCGCCCTCGCCGGACGTCGGGCCCGGCTTGTCGACGGCGGCTTCGGCCATCCGGTTCAGCAGCATCGTGGCGCCGGCCGGTTCTCCCGGCGCGACCGCCACGACCAGTGGCGCGCTGTCCGGCGCCCACGGCTGGGTGACCACGCCGGCCGCGACCACGGCGGTCAGCACGCCCGCCGCCGGCGCGAGCACCAGCATCCGTCGCGACCGCCGGGCCGGCCGTCCGATCTCGTTCATCAGATGGTGTCGCAGTGCCTGCCGGCGCATGGCCGGCAGGGCCGGCACGTGGGGGGCCGTGGGCTCGCTCATCGGTACTCTCCCTGCTCGACGGGAATCGTTCGGGTACGTGCCATCTCCTGCTCCGCCAGCGCCCGCAACCGGGTCCGGGCCCGGGACAGCCGTGACCGCACCGTCCCGACGGGTACCCCCAGCGCCTCGGCGGCCGCCGCGTAGTCCAGTTGCGACCACACGCACAGCAGGAACACCTCCCGGTCCGCCCGACGCAGTGCCCGCAGCGCCGCCACGACGGCGGCCACCTGGTCGGCGTCGTGCATCCGAGCGACCACCTCGTCGGCGAAGTCGGGGACCGTGTCGCGTGCCGGCAGCCGCCGTAGCGCCTCCCGGTGCCGCCGCGCCGCCCGCCGCCGGTTGCGCAGCACGTTGGTGGCGATGCCCAGCAGCCACGGCCGGAGACTGTCCCCGTCCGGGCGCAGCGACTCGCGGATCCGCCACGCCTCGAGGAAGGTCAGCGACACCACGTCGTCGGCGAGCGCCGGGTCGCTGCCACTCCACACCGCATGTCGGCGGACCGCGTCGGCGTGCTCGTCGAAGAGGTCCCCGAACGCCTCGGTGTCTCCCGCGCGGATTCGGCTCCGCATCTCAGCTGTCACACCGGTACCTGTCCGCAGCCGTCCCTGAGTTCCCGTATTCGCCAGCCGACCTGTCCTGCCCGGTCCCGTGTTGCGTTGTCGATGTTGGCAGACTGGTCCGCATGACAGGTCTGACCGCCGACATGGTGGTCGACGGTCGTGAGCCGCGGGCCCCCGTCCTCGCTCGGAACGGGCGTCTGCTCAGCTACGTCCTCGCTCCCGTCAGCCGGGTCGGTGACCACCTTGACACCCAGGTCTGGCTTGCCGACGTCGATGACGTGGGCGTGGCGCACCGGGTGACCGCCGACACCGCGACGGAGTCTTCGCCACGCTGGTCGGCGGATTCGAAGGCGCTGTTCTTCCTGTCCGACCGCACCGACCGTGGCACACCACAGCTGCACAGGTTTGCCGTGGCCGACGCCACGGTGACCGCGTTGACCACCTGGCGTGCCGGCATCATCGACCATCTGCCCCTCGCCGGCCCCGGCCTCGTCGCCCTGCTCGCCGAGGACGAACCCACCGAGGAGGACGAGCGCCGCGCCCGGGACCGCGACGACGCCATCGTCGCCGGCGAGCGGGAGTCACGTGCCCGGCTGCGGCTGCTCCACCTCGATACGGGCAGCGTCATCACGCCGGATGTGTTCGGCGACCGACACGTCGTGGAATTGCGGCAACGGCCCGACGGCGGCCCGCTCGCCGTGCTGACCCGGGCCAGCGCCGACAGCGACCACGGCCCCCGCAGCAGCCGGTTGCACCTGTTCGACCATGTCACCGGGACCGTGGAGGACCTTGGACCGGTCGCGGCCGATGCACGCTCGCTGGCCTGGTGGCCGGCTGAGGACGGCTGGCACCTCGGTTACCTCGCCCTCACCCCACCGGCACTCCACGCCGGCACCGCCGTGTTCGACCTCGCCCTGGGCAGCCGCGTCCTGCGCAACCGCACCGCTGATCTAGCGATGTGTCCCACCGAGCTGTGCCAGACCGATGCCGCCGCACTGGTGGTCTTCGCCGACGGCCTGAACACGACAGTGGCCCGGCTCGGCCCCACCGACCTCACGATCCTGTCGACGCATCCGGGACGCCTGAACGACCTCACCACCACTGGCACCGGCGCGACGATCGCCGCGCTGACCGGTGGCCGGTATCAACCCGTCGACGTCCATGTCGGCCCCCCGACCGGGCCACTACGAAAGATCACCGACACTCGCCCAGAGCTGAGCGGGCTCACCCTCGGCACGCAGGAACCGCTGGCCTACCGGGCTACCGACGGCCTCGCCCTCGACGGTCTACTCGTACTCCCGATCGGACGAACTGCCTCCGACGGCCCGTTCCCGCTGATCACGATCGTGCACGGCGGCCCCTACGACCGCTACGCCGACCGCTGCCAGTTGTTCTGGTTCCCCAGCGCGCAGTGGCTGGCCGCCGCCGGCTATGCGGTGTTCCTGCCCAACCCGCGCGGCGGCCAGGGCCACGGCCACCAGTTCGCCGCCCGCGTCGCCGGCCGGGTCGGTCAGGAGGAGTGGACCGACATCCAGACCGGCATCGACCTTCTCATCTCCCGGGGCATCGCCGACCCCCACCGGCTCGGCATCGCAGGGTGGAGCCACGGCGGCTTCATGTCCGCGTGGGCCGTCGGCCAGACCGACCGGTTCCGCGCCGCGCTGGTCGGCGCCGGGGTCGTCGACTGGGGCATGCTCGCCGCGACCGGGGAGAACGGCCAGTTCGAAGCGGCGCTCGGTGGCGGCACCGGCTGGTCCGGCGTCGGCCCACACCGACACGACGCGCTCAGCCCCGTCTCCTTCGCCAGCCACATCCGCACGCCGGTGCTCATCCTGCACGGCGCCGAGGACACCAACGTCCCCCTTGGACAGGCCGTCTACCTGCACCGGGCGCTGCGCCACTTCGACGTCGAGCACGAGTTCGTGATCTACCCGAGAGAGGGCCACTCGATCCGGGAACGCAATCACCAACTCGACGTCCTGCGCCGGACCCGGGTCTGGTTCGACCGCTGGCTCCGACCCTGACGGGACGGCACAGAACCGCCGCCACCTGGGCAGGTCTTTCAGCGCCTGCCGCATATGGCCAGTCTAGGTGTTCACACGCGAGGGGCGTCGTTGTCGGCGAACCGGTCGAGGGCACGAAGAACGTGCTCCCGCGTCTCGGTGCTGCCGAGATGTCCCGCGCTCTCGATCACGGTCAGGGTGGAGTCGGGCCAGGCACGGTGCAGGTCCCACGCCGTTTGCAGCGGTCCGCCCAGGTCGAGTCGGCCATGGATGAGGACGCCGGGGATGCCGGCCAACTGGTCGGTATCGCGCAGTAGTGCGCCTTCCTCCAGCCACGCCCCGTGGGAGAAGTAGTGCGCGCAGATCCGCACGAAGGCCAGCCGTGCCGCGGGAGGGCGGTCGCCGTACGGGTTGGATACGCCACCGGTCTCCCCGGACAGGACCGCGTCTTCCCAGGCGCACCAATCGATCGTGGCCCTTTCCCGTACGGCGAGGTCAGGATGTTCCATGAGGCGGGCGTAGGCGGCGACGACATCCCCGTCGCGGGATGTGCCCGGGGCGCCTTCGAGAAATCGTTCCCACTGTTCGGGGAAGAACCGGCCGACGCCCCGGTAGAGCCAGTCGATGTCGGCGCGCCGGGTCATGGTGACGGCGGAGATGACGATCTCGGACACCCGCCGGGGGTGTTGCTGCGCGTAGGCCAGGATGAGCGTGGAGCCCCAGGAGCCGCCGTGCAGCAGCCAGCGGTCGATGCCGAGGCGTTCGCGGAGCCGCTCCATGTCGGCGATCAGATGCCAGGTGGTGTTGTGCTGCATGTCGGTCGCCGGGTCGCTCGCGTGCGGTGTGCTGCGGCCGCAACCACGCTGGTCGAACAGGACGATCCGGTACCGGTCGGGATCGAAGTACCGGCGCCAGCCGGTCCCACACCCGGAACCGGGCCCGCCGTGGACGACCAGCGCCGGCTTACCGGCCGGGTTGCCGCACACCTCCCAGTAGACGAGGTTGCCGTCGCCGACGTCGAGCATGCCCGTGTCGTACGGATCGATCGGCGGGTAAAGCTCGGTCAAGGTCCAGACCTCCGAGAACTGGGTAGGAGGGCGATCGTATTGTGAAAATTGTCCAACGGAGATCACCTACCGCGGCCCGTCGACCGAGGCCACCGCCCCACAGCTCGATGCCCTGCTGATCGGCGACCAACAGCGCGGAGACGATCACCGGCAGCTGCTCCAGGCGGGCGGCCAGTCCACCGACGTGGGTGAAGTCGAGTGGCCTAGCCGACGAGTGTCTGAATGCCGAGGGTGGTGATCAGGGCGAGACGCTCGGCGTCCTCGGTGCCGGGTTCGGCGGTGTAGACCATGATGCGCAGATCGCTGCCGGCCACGGTGAGGATGTCGCAGTCGAGGGTGACAGCGCCGACCTGCGGGTGATCGATGGTCTTGCGGGCGGCTTCGTGCTGGCCGGGGATGCCGGTGTCCCACAGCTCAGCGAACCTGTCACTGCGAATGAGCAGGTCAGCGACCAGCCGGCTGAGCCGCATGTCGGCCGGGTAACGGGCGGTGGCGGTACGCAGGTCGGCGACCAGGGCGCTCTGCAGGGCGTGCCGTGACCGTGGGGTGTGTCGTACGCGGTCGCTGGGGGCCAGGAAGTTGCGCCACACCCCGTTGCGCTGGTGGCCGTGCCACCCGGTCGGGTCGCCCATGAGGGCGGCGTAGGACGGGTTGGCCAGCAGGAGCGTCCACGCGGCATCGAAGACGGCGACAGGGGTGTGGGTCAGCCGGTCCAGTACGCGCTGCACACTGGGCGTGAGGTGGGCGGGCACGCTGTCAGGTCCCGGCGGCTGCAACCCGCCTAACTGAAAGAGGTGCGCGCGCTCCGGGCCGGACAGCCGCAGGGCTCGGGCAAGGGCTTCGACGACCTGTCGCGACGGGCTGGTGGCGCGGCCCTGCTCGAGTCGGGTGACGTAGTCGACGGAGATCCCGGCCAGTTGGGACACCTCTTCGCGTCGAAGCCCTGGGGTACGCCGCTGACCGCCGACGGGAAGTCCGGCGGCTTCCGGCGGAACCCGCTCGCGCCAGCGACGCAGTGCCTGCCCGAATTCCGTCGTTGCCACGACTACCAGTGTGCCCGCGCCGACTCCGGCCAGCCTGGTACCGGCGTTCCCAGGAAGACCAGACGTCTGGCTGCCCGCCCCGCCGTTTCGCAGGCTTGGGGCATGAGATCGCACGACAATCACACCGTGCTGGCGCGCATCGAGCGCAACGGCACCGAGCGATGACCGCGGCGGCCGACCAGGAAGAAGGAAGAACAGTGAGCAACCTCGCGCTCGTCACCGGCGCCACCTCCGGCATCGGCAGGGCCTTCGCCGAACGCCTGGCCGCCGGCGGCTTCGACCTGGTGATCGTGGGCCGGCGCGAGGACCGCCTTGAGGAGTTCGCCGCCGCGCACCCCGAGGTCACGGTCAGGACGGTGGCCGCCGACCTGTCCACGACCGCGGGCATCGACGCGGTCGCCGAGATCTGTGCCACCGAGCCGCTGACCATGCTCGTCAACAACGCAGGTGTCGCCCACTACATGCCCCTCGCCGAGCTCCCCGCCGACAAGGCTGCCGAGCTGGTCAACGTCAAGGTTCTCGCGCCCACCATGCTCACTCGCGCCGTGGTCGCGGGCATGCGGGAACGCGGAAACGGCACCATCATCAACGTGGCCGGCATGATCGCTTTCAGCGGTCCCGCCCCGCACTCCCAGATGCCCCGCCGCGCCGTCTACGGCGGAAGCCTGGCGTACCTCGTCGCCATCTCCCAGACCCTGAGCGCGGAGTTGGAGGGCACCGGGGTCACCGTGCAGGTCGTGTGCCCGGGTGTGGTGGCCACCGAGTTCCACGAGCGTCAGGGCCTGGACATGAGCAGGATGCCCCGGATGACGGCCGAGGACGTCGTCACCGCCAGCCTGCGTGGCCTGGAACTGGGGGAGACGGTCTGCGCCCCCGGTGTGGAGGACCCCGGCCTCCTTGACGCGGTCTTCCAGGCCGACCTCGCCGCGTTCGGTGCGCAGAGCTCCGAGTTGGCCACGCGGTACCGGACAGTCTGATTGCTCACTCGCAATGCCCGGGACTCCCGAAACTACGGCGAGCCGCAAGGTAGGGAATCGAGTACGACCAGGCGCTCGGGATTCTTCCGGGGCGTGTCGTCAGGTGGTGGTAGCCGGACCCGGTCCGGCGTCTGGCTCCGCCCGGTAGTCGAACCAGTCGAAGGCGGCTGTGCCCTCGGTGACGTACATGCCGATGACCCGGCCGGTGAAGCCCGCCGCGACCTCGGTCGACAGGTAGCGGCCGTCGAGGGCGGCGAGCACGGTGGGGCCGTCGCCGGCGTCGACCGTGAACGTGACCGTGTCAGGGCCTGCGGCCCGGATCCCGAGTGGCCCGGACCGCTGGGCGAACTGCTCGGCCGAGGTGACCGTGGGCGGGAGCGGGTTGGTCGACCGGGCGGTGATGGCCAAGTCCACCGGGCCGGCCGGTACGGCGCACACGGCGACGCTCTGGCGCAGCGGGCCGATGCGGGCCCACACCCGCGCCGTACCGTCGCAAACCTCCAGGTCGTAGTGGTGGGCCTCGTCGATCCGGACGGTCAGGCCGGCGCGGCCGGCGGTCTCCATCCGGACGCCGGCCCGGCAGTCGTGGTGCTGCTGGCGCCGCCCGACGATGGTGGCGCCCGGCCCGTCCAGCGTCGGGCCGAGGGCGGTGAGTGTGAGCCAGCCGGGCCTCTCGGTGAGCGACCAGCTCCCGTCCGGACGGCTGCGCGGGGAGATCCAGGACGGATCGAGCCGGTCGGCGTCGAAGTCGTCGCGGACGTCAAGCGCCACCGGTGCCGCGACGCCGGGTGGCATCGCCATCTCCTCGTCGACCGGCCCGATGACCGGCCAACCGTGTTCCCACCGCACGGGGGCGAGCATGGTCTCCCGTCCGAGCACGTGGAACGGCGGCCATTGTCCCTTGGGGCGGATGCCGAGCAGCACCATCCACCAGTTGCCGCTCGGATCGTCGACCAGGTCGGCGTGACCGGTGGCCTGGATAGGTCGCTGCAGGCCGCGGTGAGTGAGGATCGGGTTGTCCGGAGCCGGCTCGAACGGTCCTCGGACGCTGCGGGACCGGGCAACCGACACCGCGTGTCCGGTGTGCGTGCCGCCCTCGGAGAGCAACAGGTACCACCAGTCGCCGATCCGGTAGAGGTGCGGACTCTCCGGGTACTGGCCGCCGGTGCCGGACCACAGGGGGATCGGACCTTCGAACACCTCGCCGGTGGCCGGGTCTATGCGGTAGTTCGAGGTGCCGGCCAGGGTGAGCCAGCAGTTGTCGTCCTCGTCCCAGGTCAGCGACGGGTCGATGAGCGGGAGCTGGAGATAGACCGGCTCCGACCACGGCCCGGCCGGGTCGGTCGCGGTGACGATCAGGTGCCGCCAGATCCGAACGTTCGTGGTCACCATGTAGAAGATGCCGTTGTGGTGGCGGATGGTCGGCGCGAAGATGCCCCGCGACGCGTACGTGTCGACCGGCAGGTCGAGCTGGCTCGGCCGGTCCAACACGTTGCCGATCTGCCGCCAGGAGATCAAATTGCGGCTGTGGAAGATGGGTACGCCGGGAAAGTACTCGAAGCTCGAACAAACCAGGTAGTAGTCCTCACCGACCCGACAGACGCTGGGGTCCGGGAAGAAGCCGGGAATCACGGGATTGCGGAATGTCGTCCCAGGAGGCACGCGACGTGACTCTACCGGTGTGCCGGCCGGCCCCCAAGGACGCGAAAGACATCCCTGCACCGACTACACCCTCCGCAACTCGCGGATGAGTTCCTTCCGCTCCGCCTTCGCATCGATTCTGTCGACGAGCTGAACCAGCAGATCGACAGCAGCGTCCAGTAGGCGCTCAGGTCTTCAGGAGTCCGGGCCGCAGACCCGGGCGTGACGTCCTCCGAAACGCCGCCGGGCGTTGCCGCGCCGATATTACTGGTTTACCGATAAAAACAATCCAATAATCCACTGCCACAAAAGGGGCGCATCGGACGTGCATCATAATGACAGTTCTTGTGCGTAATGATTCAGCCTGGTGCGATGTAGCTGCCGTGGAGAGCGAAGGAGTTCGACGCCAGCACTGCGGCGACTCGGCGACGCAGCCATCGGCCAACGGGAGGCTGCCGTTGCGGCAGAGTGTGTACCGGCAGACGGTCGAGGCGTCTCACGAAGTCGACGGGTGCCTCGGCGCGGCCCGCGCCGCTTACAGCCAATGGTTTGCGATGGCGAGAACTGACGCGGTGGGCCACCGGGGACGCGAAGACGGTAGTCGACCGGTTGCTCGACGAGTCGCACAGCGACGGCCTGCGTCGCCGGGTTGCTAGTTATCTGGAGGCACTGCGGGGAACCGGACGAGGGCCGCCGTCGGATGACTGATTGTCAGTCGACGACCACGTCGCTCTCCTCGATGACCCCGCCGTCACTCGAGCGCCGAATCGTCGCGTTGTGCGCGTCGATCGTCGACCGCCGGAACCCCATCGTTCGTCGCCGCTTTCTCGACCTCGGATCCGTGGCCAGCCCGAACTCTGACATCGGAGATCCGTCCGCCGAGACTGGCCGACTGTGTGACGGTCATCCGGTGGGACCGCATCGACGAGCCGATGACTAACGCTAAGCCGATGGCGCTCCCGGTCAACCCGAGGAGGACCGCGAACGCGATCCAACTCCAGCTATCGGTCCAGACATTGACTACGACACCGAGCGCAACGATGACCAAGGTGCCGGCGCCCACGAGAAGGTTGGGCCTTGAGAAGGTGTTTTTGACCATGCGCACCGCCGATGCCGAAGACGCCTGCTCGAAAGGTATCAGCGTCTGTCGAGATGTCGCGATCAAGTCAGTGGCAGTGCCGCGCGGACCAGGCGGACCTCGGGTCCGCCCGGATCACGTCATCGCTGACAAGGGCTACAGCTCCAAGGCCATCCGGTCCGGCCTGCGACGGCGAGGAATCGGGCACACGATCCCTGAACGCGCCGACCAGCAGGCCAACCGCCGCCGACGCGGCAACCGCGGCGGCCGGCCACCGGTGTTCGACAAGCAGATCTACAAACAGTGCAACGTCGTCGAACGCTGCTTCAACCGGCTCAAGCAGTGCCGCAGCGTCGCGACCGCTACGACAAGACCGCGACCTCGTTCCAGGCCACCGTCACCAACGTCGCGCTACTCCAATGGCTCTGAACCTTTGACGACACGGCCTAGAGCTCGTAGTCCTGAGCCAACTCCTCCCAGCTAATGCTGCGGAGCGCAAGGTCGGCGTCCTCGCCGGACGGGGCATTCACGACGGCCTGGAACCAGACCACGATGAGGGCGGACCGGTGCAGCACAGGGTCGAGTTCGGGGGTAATCGCTGTCGAGCGGAAGGCGCCGATGCAGGCCACGGAAGGTAGCACCTCGACGGGGCCGAAGGCGCCGGCTGTCTGGTCCGGGTAGTCGCAGGAGGGTGGAACCAGGTGGACCGGCGTGGAGGGAAACGCACGTTCGGCCTGCTGCCGGAGACCGCTCACCTTCATGTCATTGATGGGCTTGCACGGGTAGCCCTCCAGCATCCCTGCGTAGGTCGAAGACATCCGCAGCTCGGTGAGCTCGATCGAACGTCCGGACGAGAGGACCAGGTGGCTCAGCGACATGCCGAAACCCTATGCGCACGATGCACTTACGAAACACGGCCTAGCCCGCGTGCCGCCCGTACGCGGCACGGGCGGCGGCGACCTCTGCGGCCTGACGCGAGCGCCACCTCTTCTGCGCCTCGTTGTTGCACACTCGGCAGACCTTGCGGTACCGACCGCTCGCGGGGTCGATCTCCCGCTCGTGCCCGTTGCGGCAGTGCGGCTGCTGCGTGCGGTTGCGGCAGTTGTCGGCGTGGCTCACCTGTCGCAGGTGGGTGGGCTCGATGCAGTCTGGGACGCCGCAGTGATGGTGCACGTCAAGGTCCGGATCGAAGTTGCCGACGAAGACGACGTAGGCCGCGATGTGCGCCCAAGCCCGACCGGCGACCTTCTGGTAAACGCCCCGCTGACTGCCGTAACCGCGCACTATCAGGCAGCCGTCGTCTCGACGGACCGAACGATCGAGGAGGTACGCGCGAAGGGTCTCCTCGGTGAAATGCCGGGTCAAGCCCTTCACCTGCGACAGCATCTCGTCAGGCTAGGCCACTGCCCTGACAACTGGGGATGGGCGAAGTCGACGCAGGTCAGGACGACGAGAATGCGCTGGACGGGACGACGCCGGGCTTGTAGCCTGCTGCGGAACGTGACCCTGCCCGAGGAGGTGAGACCCATGAACGTTGCAGCGATGTGGGTGCTCCCTCTCTCCGTCACGGTCGGGCGATTGACGTAGGTGTCGCCGGGAGCGCCTCGCCACTCCCGAAAGGCAACACCCATGCACTCTCGGCACCACACCACTTCGGCGTCGCCGGTCACCGGCATCGAACGCCAACCCCTGTTCGACGTGATCATCAGCGGCTGCGGACCGACCGGCGCGATGCTGGCCGCGGAGCTGCGGCTGCACGATGTCCGGGTTCTCGTCCTGGAGAAGGACACCGAGCCGACGTCGTTCGCCCGCATCGTCGGCCTGCACGTCCGTACCCTCGAGGTGATGGCGATGCGCGGGCTGCTGGAGCGCATCCGCGAGCGGGGTCGGCAGCGCCCCGCCGGCGGCTTCTTCGCCGCCATCGACAAACCGGCACCCGAGGACCTGGACACCGCGCACGCCTACCTGCTGGGCATCCCGCAACCGGTCATCGTCCACCTGCTCGAAGAGCACGCGATCGCCCTGGGTGCACAGGTTCGGCGCGGCGCCGCGGTGGTCGGTCTCACCCAGGACGAGGACGGGGTGACGGTCGAGCTGGCCGACGGGGAGCAGCTGAGGACGCGGTACCTCGTCGGCTGCGACGGCGGGCGCAGTACGGTGCGCAAACTGCTCGGCGTCGGTTTCCCGGGCGAGCCCTCGCGGACCGAGACGCTGATGGGCGAGGTGATGCTGACGGCGTCGCCAGAGGAGGTCGCGGCCCGGGTGGCCGCCGTCGGCCAGACGCACCGCCCGTTCTGGGTGCGGCCCTTCGGCGGGCAGGTGTACAGCGTCGTGGTTCCCGCCGGGGACGTCAGTGATCGCACCCGACCGCCCACTTTGGAGGATTTCCGCACACGGTTGCGGGCGGTTGCCGGGACCGACCTCGGCGTGCACTCCCCGCGCTGGTTGTCGCGGTTCGGCGATGCCACCCGCCTGGCCGAGCGGTACCGGGTGGGGCGGGTGCTGCTGGCCGGCGACGCGGCGCACATCCATCCACCCATCGGTGGGCAGGGCCTCAACCTGGGCGTTCAGGACGCGTTCAACCTCGGCTGGAAGCTGGCCGCGCAGGTCCGGGGCTGGGCGCCGGATACCCTGCTGGACAGTTACCAGGTGGAGCGTCGGCCGGTCGCCGAGGAGGTGCTGGACAACACCCGCGCCCAGACGGAGTTGCTGTCGCCCGAACCCGGCCCGCAGGCGGTGCGCCGGCTGCTCACCGAGCTGATGGACTTCGACGTGGTGAACCGCCGCCTGATCGAGAAGATCACCGGCATCGACATCTGGTACGACTTCGGCCCGGGCCCGGATCTGCTCGGCCGCCGCCTGCGCGACATCGCGGTCACGCCGGGAACCCTCTACGAGATGATGCACGGCGGCCGTGGGTTGCTCCTGGACCGGACCGGACGGTTGACCGTGGGCGGCTGGTCGGACCGGGTCGACCACCTCGCCGACCCCACTGCCGCCGTGGACGCTCCGGGCCTGCTGCTGCGCCCGGATGGCCACGTCGCCTGGATCGGCGACAGCCAGCGGGACCTGGACGAACAGCTCGCCCGTTGGTTCGGCAGCCCCACCGGCTGACCGGCGGTGTCCGCCGGCCCGGGCATCTGCCGCCGGGCCGGCGGACGGGGCCGGCGCGGGTCAGGCCGACCCGTGGGTGGGCAGGTCGAGGAGTTCACGGGCGCCCTGACGCAACAGGGCCGCGGCGACGGACGTCCCGAGGGTGATCGGATCGGCGGCCCACTCGTGCACGTCGAGCACGGTCTTGCCGTCGAGACTGATGACCCTCGCCCGCAGGCCGAGGCGACCGTCGGGCTCGGTGCGCGCTAACGCGGCGATCGGCGAGTGGCAGTTGCCCTGGAGGATGTGCAGCATGGTCCGCTCGGCCATGGTCTCGCGCCAGGTGCGCGGGTCGTTGAGGCTCGCGGCCAGGTCACGGGTGCGGGTGTCGTCGTCGCGGCACTGCAGGACCAGGGTGCCGGAGCCGACCGCCGGGATCATCGCGTCGACGTCGATCGGGTGGGTGATCCGGTCGGCCTGGCCGATCCGTTGCAGACCGGAGACCGCGAGCAGGAGCGCGTCGTAGGCCTCACCGGCGTCGAGTTTGGCCAGCCGGCTGTTCGCGTTGCCACGGATGGCCACCGGAACCAGGTCCGGCCAGTGCAGGGCCAGTTGCGCGACCCGCCGTACGGCGGAGGTGCCGACCCGGGTGCCGGCGGGCAGCTGCTCGATGCGCAGGCCGCCCGGGTGTACGAGGCAGTCCCGGACGTCGTCGCGGGCGAGGTAGGCGGCCAGCACCGTGCCCGCCGGCGCCGGTCGGTCACCGGGTACGTCCTTGACGCAGTGCACGGCCAGGTCGACGTCCCCGCTCAGCAGGGCGGCGTCCACCTCCTTGGTGAACGCCCCCTTGCCGCCCAGCGCGGCCAGGTCGCCGAGCCACCGGTCTCCGCTGGTCGACATCGACCGCACCTCGACGGTGACGTCGGGGTGCCGGTCGGCGAGCATCGCGCGGACCCGTTCGGCCTGGGCCAGCGCCATCGGGGAGTTGCGGGTGCCGATGCGCAGCAGGCGGGAGTCGGACATACCGGCCAGAGTAGACCGTCGCACACGCGCATCGACGTCCAGGCCAGCGCGTCGGACCTTTCGTACCTCAGACCGGCGTGAACCCTTCCGCCGCCTGCGGGTCTCCGAAGAGGGTGATCGTCGCGATCCCTCCCTCGGTGACCGTCAGCACCGCTACGCCGAAGAGTTCACCCCGGAACCATGCCACCGCCGCGGGTTGGGCATTCGCCTCGGTCGCCACCATCCTCCAGTCTCCTGCGGCTCCCATCGCCGGCGTCGCGAAGGCCAGGCACGCCTCCCGGCCGGCGTAGGAGGTCGGCGAGCCGACCGGTTCGATGGCCGCGTCGGCGCGCAACACCTCCCGGAAGGCGGCGGCGTCGGATGCCTCCCAGGCGGCCATGTACCGGGCGAGCAGGTCCCGGGCTCGGGGAGAGGTCGCGTCCAGCACGTCGTCGCGGGTCGGAGCGGCCTCGGCGAGGCGTACCCGTGCCCGCTGCAGTGCGCTCTTCACCGCCGGCACCGACATGTCGAGTGCCGCACCGGTTTCGGCGGCGGAGAAAGCCAGCACCTCCCGCAGCAGCAGAACCGCGCGTTGCCGGGGCGCGAGGTGCTGCAACCCGGCCACGAACGCGAGCCGTACGCTCTCGCGTGCGGTGACCAGGTCCAGCGGGTCCGTCGGGAACGGTTCCACCCACACAGCCCCGAGGTCGTCGGGCCTGACGTCGGAGGCGAGCGCGCGCCGCCCGCGGCCTTCGATCGCGGTCAGGCACACGTTCGTCGTGATCCGGTAGAGCCAGGTGCGCACCGACGAACGCTGCTCGAACGTCTCCCAGCCGCGCAGCGCCCGCACGTAGGTGTCCTGCACGACGTCCTCGGCCTCGTGATAGGCGCCCAGCATCCGGTACGCGTGGGCGAACAAGCCCCGGCGCTCCGCCTCGAAGGTGTCGGTCAGAATCCCAGCTTCGGGCGTACCCATGCGGCCAACCTCCTGATCGCCTCGTCGGCGACCGGTGCGCGCCCGGCGGCCATCTGGAACGTGTGCGGCTGCCCGTCGAAGACGTCCAGCCGGGCGTCGGTGAGGTTCGCGAGTCGCTCACTGTCGCCCCGACCACTCTCGTCGCCACCGCACTGCACGTAGGTGTCGGGCAGCGTGGACAGGTCGGCGTGGAACGCGTTGACGTCCGGGGCCAGCCCGTTCGCGCCCTCGGGCAGGTACTGCCGGATGAGACCCTGCACCATCGGTCGGGTGAAGAAGACATCGGTGGCCGCGTTCTCCTCGTAGGAGGTCGCGGTCTGCGCCGGGTCCATGTCGATCCAGGGAGACAGCAACAGCAGCGCGGCCGCGCCGGGCACCCGAAGCGCGACCTGCACGGCGAGACCGCCGCCGCAGGAGTCACCGGCCAGCGCGACCGTCCGGGCGCGCGCCATCGCCCACCGGTACGCGGTGACGGCGTCCTCGGTCTGCGCCGGGTGCCGGAACTCCGGCGCCCGCCGGTAGCTGGTGAGCAGCACCCGTACGCCGGCCGCCTTCGCGAGGTGCCCGTACATCTTCCGATGCGTGTAGAGCGACCCGCTGACGAAACCGCCGCCGTGCAGCGCGACGATCACCCGGTCCGGGCCGACGCCGTGCGGGACGAGCCACATCGCCGGCACCCCGTCCGCCGACACCTCCATGTAGTCCAGGCCGCGTGGCTCGGCCGTCACGTCACCCCACTGGTCGTCCTCGCCCATGTCTCCGTCGGCCCAACGGGCGTACATCGCTCTGATCGCGTCCATGCCGGTACCGACCGCGGACGTGGTCGAAAGGAATCGGTCGACCCTAGGATCGGCTGGTGTCCGCTCCGACCTTCCCGATCCATACGGCGCGACTCACGCTGCGTCCGGTCCGGCCGGACGACCTCGACGACGTGTACGCGTACCAGCGCAGGCCCGACGTGACGCGGTGGATGCGCGGTGCCGGGCCGCGTACCCGGGAGCAGTCGCGGGCGTCGGTGCTCGCCATGACCGGTGAGGACGCGCTGCGCGTGGAGGGTGACTGCCTCACGGTGGCAGTGGTGGAGCAGGCCGGGGTGATCGGGCACGTGGAGTTGGTGTGGCGCAGCGAGGCCGACCGGACGGCTGAACTCGGGTTCGTCGTCCACCCGGACCACGGCGGTCGTGGGTTGGCCACCGAGGCCGCCGCGGCGTTGGTGGACTGGGGTTTCACCGAGTTCGGGCTGCATCGTGTCTACGGTCGGTGCCACGCGCGCAACGACGCTTCCGCTCGTCTGATGAGGCGGCTCGGCATGCGTCAGGAGGCGCGCCACGTGGCGAGTTACCTGTTCGAGGGGGAGTGGGCCGACCAGTTGGTCTTCGCGGTCCTGGACGACGAATGGCGGTCCCGGGAGCCGGGTTGATCCCCACGTGGCCCTTCGGCGGTCGATAGATTGACCACCATGTCATCTGTGGACACGCTCGACGGGTGGGAGTCGCTGTCGCCGGAGGTGCGGGAGCGACTGGCGGCGGCGGACCTGCCGGACGCCCTGCGCCTCGACGAGTACGACCTGTTCCTGCTCGGCCCGGATCTCATCGAGCGCAACGGGATGCTCCGATTCGGGTACGGCACCGACGCGTGGGGCGGCGAATTCTGTCTCGATCTGGGCACGGGCGCGGTGTACGTCCTCGACCACAACGGGTCGCAGACGTTCGTGAACTCGTCGATCGAGGTGTACGCCCGGTCGCTTCGCCTGGTCGCCGGTCTCGCGCCCGCGATCGTCGGTGGCGACCCGGACAAGTGGGAGGACGCCAAGGACGAGATGCAGCGTGTCATCGCGGAGTGGGACGAGCCGGCGATGGCCTCGGACAACTACTGGGACGCCCTCTCGTGGGACATCGCTACCGGTAACTACGCCGACCAATCGGACCTTTAGCCCCTTCTCCGAAATGTCGGTCGGGGTCACCTCCTTGACATTGACCGCCTAGCATCCCTCGGGTCCGTGCGACATTGACGTACGGACATGTCCGGACTCGCCTGTGACAAGCGGGTCAACACACCATCACCCGTGTCGCCGCTCGATCTTCGTCGTGCGTTGGGGGGCCATTCGTGGCATGGGTGCGAAGGGGGACAGCGAATCTGATGGGCAATGTCATCAAGGAACGTTCGCGGATCGCGGTGCTGACGCGACTCGCGGCGGTCCTGGTCCTGATCTGGTCGGTGATCGGCATCGCGCCGGCCGCCGCACACGCCGGACCGCAGGCCGCCGCGCCGTGGCCGATCATCGATGCGCGGTGTGCGCCGATCACGCCGGAGGGCCTGGTCGGGTACGGGTGCCACAAGCTGGGCGTGTACCTACAGGAGGCGCGACTGGACCTCCGGTACAACCGGCCGGCGAAGACCACCGACAAGTTGTACACGAACGTCCGGGGCAATTACGCGATCGCCCAACTGCAGGACGGCAAGTACATCATCGGCTACAGCGATGGTGCGAAGCACGCCGAGATCCGGCTGATCGAGCAGATGCAGGGTAAGGCCCCGCGCATCGAGTTCGACCCGAAGACCGGCAAGGTGTCGTACCAGCCGGCCAAGGCGTCGCCGATCAAGGAGGGCTACTCCGAGATCGAACCCTGTAAGAAGACCTGTGACCCGGCGCTGAGGAACGCCAACGTCCGGGACAAGTTCACCTACAGCTACCGCTGGAACGGCAACCCGGGTGAGGACGAGAAGGCTCTGCGGGACCGGACCAACAACCGCAACACGGGCGCGAAGCAGGTAGCGGTCCAGACGCTTCTCAACGAGACGAAGAAGTCGGGGCCGATCCTGCCCAAGACGCCGGAGGAGTTGGCCAAGGGCAGCGCGGTCAGCAAGGCGGTCGGCAAGCAGTTGGGGCCGGTCCGGCCGGGTGGCATCGACTTCTCGTCGGTCCAGCTGCGATACGTCACCGACGGTGGCGGATCGACAGGTGACACGTACTCGTTCGAGACGGCCACCACCCCGGGCCAGGAGTCGAAGGACGGCACCCTCCAGATCTACGACGCCGACGAGGCGCTGAGCACCTGGATGACCGTGGAGTCGGCGCGGTTCTGGGTGAACCTGAACCCGAGTCAGCCGGACAAGGTGATCGACGAGTACCTCGGTCGTACCGCGGTCGGTCGCGTCATGCTCGACGCCGACCTGGAGTTGAAGCGGGCCTGGACCCGCTTGCAGGACCCGAAGACGGCGCTGGGTCTGGAGTACTGGAACCGGATGACCGGCCTCGACGGGGCCTGCATCCGGCAGTGGATCGTCCCGAAGACCGCGACGATCCGCGAGGACGGCAACCGCCTCTACATCCTCGACGCGCCGCTGGAGGTGAAGGCCGAGGCGTTCGACTTCACGATCCCGGGCGACCCGAACTTCACCTGCCCGGCCAACCCGGAGCCGTCGATGGCCGTCTACCGGGATCTGCTGCTGCCCGAGTTGAACGAGGCCGTCAACGAGGCGCCCGGGTTCAAGGACCTGCGCCGTGTCTACATCAGCCGGGTGGCCGCCGAGTGGTACCGGGCGCGGATGGCCGCCGACGGCCGCGCGGCCGAGGCCGGCATCGACAGCAACGACGTCAGCACCCTGGAGCGGGAGGACGACTGGACCCCGACGGACGTCTTCAACCAGTACGTGAAGGAGATCAACGCCACCACGTACGAGCTGCCGAACGGCGTGAAGGTGACAGCGGGCGGCGTCGACTTCACCCAACCGGTGAAGACGGCCAAGCTCAATGACACCACGTTCAAGGAACAGCACGCGACACTGCCGGCCACCGTCGACAAGTCGCTCACGGCGGTCACCACGTCGTCCGACGAGAAGCAGGCCTATCTGGGCGGCACCGACGAGATTCCCGACTTCGTGGGCCTGAACCAGGGGTCTCCGCGGCCGGGTGGCGGCGGGGACGGTGGGGGAGGTGGCGGCCTGCCGATCACCGGTGCGTCCATCTTCACGATCGCGGCGGCCGGCGTCCTGCTGGTGCTGATCGGCGTGGTGGCCCTGTGGCACACCCGCCGGATCCGGTGGGTCGTCAAGAAGTAGGTCACGTGGTCCCGCCGCGCTCCCTCCGAGGGTGTGGCGGGACCACAGTGTCTCCCCAGGTCGGCAACCAGACCTCGGCATCGGGTATCCGTGTCCGCGTGTGCCCGGAGTCGAGGTGCTCGCGAAGCGCGCCGAGCGCGGGATGCCTGTTGTCGGCGCGCCAGATCAGCGACAGGGGATAGATCGGCGCCGGCCCGCGTACGGGAATCCGCCGCAGGTCGTAGCTGTCCGGCCACAGGTACCGCGTGCGTTCACCGGCCAACGTCGCCAGGTGTGGGGAGTCGGCGATCTCGGCCAACAGGGCCTCGTTTCCGAAGACCGGGCCGACGAGGTCGATGGTCAGGCCGAACGCGGCGGCGAGTTCGTCGTAGTAGTCGGCCCATTCGCTGCCGGGAGCCATACCGGGCATCCAGATCCGGTGCGCGGCGAGGTCGGCGGGCGTGACCACTCCGGCGTTGGCGAGCGCGTGGCGCGGCCCGACGAGGATCTCGTGGTGCTCGTCGATCACACGGGCGACTCTGATCGCGTCCGGCAGGTGCCGCGCGGGCACGGGCACGGCGTGGAAGGACGCGTCGACCGCTCCCGCCTCGACGGCGGCTGTCGCGGCGTGCACGTCGGCGTCGAGGGTGACCACGTCCAACTCGACGCGTGGGTGCGCGCGGTGGAAGTCCTGGAGCACCACAGCCGACGCGATCCGTCGGCTGTGCACGTCGACGCGTAGGGCACGCCGGCCTGGGCGTACTGACGCGTCGGCGCGCGCCGCGACCCGGATCAGCTCACGGGCGTGGGGCAGGAACGTCTGACCGTCGATGGTGAGGTGGACGCCACGCGGGGTGCGGTTGAACAGGCGTACCCCGAGGTCCTTCTCCAGGGCGGCGATGCGCTTGGACACGGCCTGCTGGGTGATCGCGAGCGCGGCGGCGGCGTCCTGGAACTGGCCGGCGTCGGCGGCGACGACGAAGGTACGCACGGCGTCGAGATCCACGGCGTGAACCCTACCCACACAACGTTCGGTTGTGGCTGGCCGCTGCTTCGGTTGTTTGATCAGTGTTCAGTGCTTTGCTTTGCTCGCGTCGGTCAACAAAGAGTTGTCCGGAAGCGGGGTGGGCGTGGCCGCGAGACGTTCCCTCGGGCGGCGGTTCGGCTGGTTGTGGGCGGCGTACGCGGTCAGCGCGTACGGTTCCGGGTTCGGTTTCGGCGCTCTGCCGCTGATCGCCGTGCTGGTGGTGGACGCCAGCCCCGCCCAGGTGTCCGCGTTGGCCGCGGTGGGCCCGGCGGTGGGCGCGCTGGTCGCGGTGCCGCTCGGGCCATGGGTGGAGTTTCGCCGCAAGCGGCCGGTGCTGATCGCGATGGACCTCATCCGGTTCGCCGCCCTGCTGACGATCCCCGTCGCGTACGCCCTCGGCCGGGTCAGCTTCGCGCAGTTGCTGGTCGTCTCGGCCGTCGTCGCCACCGCCAGGATCGCCTTCGGAGCGGCCAGTGGCGCCTACCTCAAGGTCCTCGTCCGGCCGGACGACCTGCTCTCGGCCAACGCGCGGTTCGAGTCGACGACGTGGAGCGCCATCGCGCTCGGGCCGCCGCTGGGCGGCGCGGCGGTCGGTGTGTTCGGGCCGGTCACCAGCATCGGCGCGGACGCTCTCAGCTATCTGCTGTCCGCGCTGGGGATCACGGCGATCCGGGGGCGGGAGGAACGTCCGGAGCGAGGCGGCGGACGCCAGGGCCGGGCCGGTGCGGTGCTGGACGGTTGGCGGCACCTGTTCACCCACCGAGGTCTGCGGGCGCTCTACCTCAACCAGTTGCTCGTCAACGGACTGATCATGGCCACCGAGCCACTGCTGGCCGTACTCCTGCTCGGTGACCTCGGATTCCCGCCCTGGCAGTACGGTCTCGCCTTCGCCGTGCCCTGCCTGGGCGGACTCGTCGGCTCACGCCTGGCCCGTCGGGTCGTGGCGCGCTACGGCCACCACCGGGTCCTGCGTACCGTCGGGACGGTGCGCGCGGTCTGGCTGATCGGCCTGGCGTTCGTCCAGCCCGGCGTCGCCGGACTCGCGACGGTGATCGCCGTCGAGTTCGCGATCATCCTCAGCATGAGTCTGTACAACCCGGTTCTCGCCACGTACCGGCTGGAGCAGACGCCCCGAGATCGCACCGTCCGTACGCTCACCGCCTGGTCGATCGGCAGCAGCGCCGCCATCGCCGTCCTCAGCGCCCTCGGCGGACTGCTCGCCGAGGCCACCAGTCCTCGCACGGGCATCGCGGTCGCGGGACTGCTGATCCTCGCCAGCCCGTTGTTGCTTCCCCGCCGAGCGGCCGTCGACCCGGTGGCCGATCGTGAGGTGCTGGCCTCGACGTCGTCCTGACCCGAGCGCCCGGCCCGCACGTCGCCGTGGTGGTCGACCGCCACTGCGGCGTGTGGGCCGGGCGGTTGCTCAGCTCTGGCGGCCGAGCCACTCCCGGTAGGCGGTGGGAGCGATGACCGCGCCGGCGGGGGCGATGAGGACGTCACCGGGGACGGCGGCGAACATGCCGGCGCTGTCGGTGGTGACGGTGCGCTGGTCACCGCGGGCGGCCAGGGTGATCCGGCCCAGCTCGTCGAGGGCGAAGACGTCGGGGCCGGCGACGTTGCGGATGCCCTGCAGGGGCGCGCCCATGCTGACGTCGGCGACGGCCTGCGCCACGTCGGCGGCGGCCATGGGCTGCACCGGGGTGTCGGGCAGGCGGACGGTGGTGTCGTCGGCGGTCCAGGACAGGATCGCCTCGACGAACTCGAAGAACTGGGTGGCGCGCACGATCGAGTACGGCACGGGGCCGGCCTTGAGGATGTCCTCCTGGAGGACCTTGGCGCGGTAGTAGGCCAGGTCGGGCACCTGGTCGACGCCGACGATGGAGAGCACCACCGCGTGCCCGACGCCCGCGCTGCCGGCGGCGGCCAGGAGGTTGTCCATGGTCGTCTGGAAGAAGGCGGGGGAGGCGTCGTCGAAGGTCGGCGAGTTCGTCAGGTTGACGACGACGTCGGCGCCGGTGAGCGCCTCGGTCAGGCCCTGCCCGGTGAGCAGGTCCACCCCGGTGGACAGCGAGTGCGGCACCGCCTCGTGCCCGGCGGATTGCAAGATCTTGACGACCTGCGACCCGATGAGGCCGGTCCCACCCAGTACGGCGATCTTCACGGTCATGCACCTCTCTGGGAGTGTGTGGTCCTTTGTCCGGCTCACCAGCCGCCAAACTCGGACCTCTTATGTCCGAGAACTATACTCGGACAGAGCGAGTCCGAGTAGCGGGGTGACTAGGGTGACGTCATGAAGATGTCCGGCGGGGTCGAGTGGGCGCTGCACTGCTGCGTGGTCCTCACGGCCAGCAACACGCCCGTCCCGGCGGCCAAGCTGGCGGAGCTGCACGACGTGTCCAGCAGCTATCTGGCCAAGCAGCTCCAGTCCCTCGCCCGTGCCGGGCTGATCCACTCCGTCCAGGGCAAGTCTGGTGGTTACGTCCTCACCCGCGCCCCGGAGAGCGTCACGCTGCTCGACGTGGTGCGTGCCGTCGACGGGCCGGGGCCCAGCTTCGTCTGCACCGAGATCCGCCAGCGTGGCCCGTTCGCGACCCCGGCCGACGCCTGCACCACCCCGTGCCCGGTCGCCCGGGCCATGTGGGCAGCCGAGGACGCCTGGCGGCAGGCGCTCGCCGCCGTCACGATCGCCGACCTGGCCCGCGACGTCGACAGCGACTCCGGCCCTGAGGCACTGGCCGGCATCCAGACCTGGCTCACCAGCGGAGCCGGCTGAGCCTGCCCGACCGGCGGAGCCGGCTGAGCACTGTCACCCGGTGTGGCGTACCTCGGTGTCCCAGATCTGCGCCCACGGACGCCGCAGCCCCCGGCACACGTGGATCGGGCCGCCGTTCTCGTCGTTGTCCACCTCGACGCGCTGCTCCACCCACCCGGCCTGCGTGCACGACTCGAACCAGGAGTTCAACCGACCGGGACCGTCCCAGCCGACGGCGATCACCACGTCCGCGTCGGCGGGTGGCCGACCGAAGTCGACCATGCTGTTGTGCCCGGAGTAGGCGCGGGGCAGGTCACGGGCCGGACCGTAGCGGGCCAACGCGCCCGCCTCACCGTAGTTGGCGGTCAGGACGACAGCCCGCGAACGTTCCTCGGGAGACAGGCCACGATGGACGGCGGCGATCGAGTCGGCGAACGCCGGCCAACCGATCGTCTCGCCCGCGTCGTAGTTGACGTCGACCACGAAACCGGGCAACCGATCGGCCGGCAGCACCGGCAGCAACAGCACGATGTTGGGCAGCAGGAACGGCACCACACCCAGCACGAGCAGCCCTCGCCGCAGCCGGACCGACCCACGCGACGCCCACGCGGCGGTGACCACCGCGCCGGCCGCGGTGAGGACCAGCAGCAACGGCGCGTCGTAGTAGCCCTTGCCGCCGGCGATCAGCACGATGCCGACCACCACCAACCAGGCCCAGCCCACCGCGCGGTACGCCCGCCACGCCGGCCGCCGCAGCAGGGCGACGAACCCCGCGATCCAGATCGGCACGGCGTACGGGCTGATGATGACGAACTGGAGGATGAACGCGTCGAGGCGGCCACTGTAGGAGCTGTCCCCGTCGGCGATGGAGGCGGCCACCCCGAGCTGCGGAAAGCCGTGCGCCGCCTGCCAGATCAGGTTCGGTGCGGCCAGCAGGGCGGCGACCGCGGCGGCGGTGAGCACCCAGCGATCCCGCAGCAGCCGACGTGGCCCGGCGATGAGCACCCCGGCGACCAGCCCCACGGCCAGCAACGCCGGCAGCACCTTGCTGAGCATGCCCACCCCGAGCGCCAGCCCGATGCCGAGTGCCCAGCGGCTGTCACCGGTGCGCAGCAACCGCACCGCGCACCATGCCGCGACCAGCCACACCAGCAGGTCGACGGTGGTGGTGCTGAGCAGGTGACCGCTGGCGAGCACGATGCCGGACAGCGCGGCGAGCACCGCCGCGAAGACCTGTGCGCCCCGACCGCCGCCCACCTCGCGGGCGATCGCGGCGACCAGCAGCACCGCAGCGCCGGCCAACACCGCCGACGGGGTACGCAGCACGACCAGGTTGCCCGGCGCGATCGTGTCGAGCAGCCGGGCCAGTGCCGGGACCAGCGGGCCCTGGTCGACGTAACCCCAGTCGAGGTGACGGCCGGCGAGCAGGAAGTACAGCTCGTCGCGGTGGTAGCCGTACCGGCCGGCGAGCAGCAGCAGCGTCACAGTGGTGGCGGCGGCCACCAGCCACGGACCGCGCGTGGGCGCGCCGGGCTCGGGTGGCGTCGCCGACGGCGGCGGCTGGGTGGGCCGGTGCGGTCGGTCGACATCGATCGCGGGCTCGCTCACACGCTCATGATGACCGGAGGCGTCGCCGCGTGGGTGCCCGTGCCGGGGTTCGGGGTCGTCCGTGTGCGGGTGGTGGGGACGAGTGCGAAGATCAGCTTTGTCACTCGGACCGAAAGGACGATATGCGCTATCGCAATCTGGGCGCCACCGGCACTGTGGTGTCGAACCTGTGTCTGGGCACGATGACCTTCGGCGCGGAGACCGACGAGGCGGGCAGCTTCGCCCAACTGGACCGGTTCGTCGAGGCCGGCGGCACCTTCATCGACACCGCCGACGTCTACTCCCGCGGTGTCTCCGAGGAGATCGTCGGCCGTTGGCTGCGGGCGCGGCCCGAGGTTCGGGACCGTCTCGTCATCGCCACCAAGGGGCGTTTCCCGATGGGTCCGGGCGCCAACGACGCCGGCCTGTCCCGGGTGCACCTCACCCGCGCCCTGGACGCCAGCCTGCGCCGACTCGGCGTCGAGGCCGTCGACCTGTACCAGGCGCACGCCTGGGATCCGCTGACCCCGCTGCCGGAGACCCTGCGGTTCTTCGACGACGCGGTCCGCGCCGGCAAGATCCGCTACGCGGGCGTCAGCAACTTCACCGGGTGGCAGTTGCAGAAGGCGGCCCTGCTCACCCAGCACCTCAACCTCACTCCGATCGTGACCGTGCAACCGCAGTACAACCTGCTGGCCAGGGAGATCGAGTTCGAGGTGGTGCCGGTCTGCGAGAACGAGGGCATCGGCATCCTGCCGTGGTCACCGCTGGGCGGCGGCTGGCTGACCGGCAAGTACCAGCGCGACAGCGCACCCACCGGCGCGACCCGGCTCGGTGAGAACCCGGAGCGGGGCGTCGAGGCGTACGCGGGACGCAACGCCGAGGAGCGCACCTGGCGGGTGCTCGACGCGGTCCGCGAGATCGCCGGACAACGCGGCGTGTCCATGTCGGCGGTGTCGCTGGCCTGGCTGGCGGCCCGGTCGGCGGTCACGTCGGTGATCCTCGGCGCGCGTACCACCGAGCAGCTCGACGACAACCTGACCGCCGCCGACCTGGATCTCGACGCCGAGCAGATGCGGTTGCTCGACGAGGCGAGCGCGCCGCCGGTGGGCGACTACCCGTACGGCAGCGCGGGTGTGCGGCAGCGCGGCCGTGACCTGCCGAGCGCGTCATGACGTCGTTTCCCGAGCCCACCGCCCCGGCCGGCAGCCGCACCGAGGTTTTCCTGCGCTACCTGGACTACTTCCGGGAGTCCATGGTGGCCAAGGTGTCGGCGCTGGACGAGTCGGAACTGCGCAGCAGCCGGCTGCCGTCCGGGTGGACCCCGCTGGAGTTGCTCACCCACCTGCGGCACGTTGAGTTGCGCTGGATCGAGTGGGGCTTCCAGGGCCGCGACGTGGCCGAGCCGTGGGGTGACCGCCGCGACGACCGCTGGTACGTCGCCCCGGACGTGACCCGGGAGGACCTGGTGGCGGCGCTGCGGGCGCAGGGCGCGCACACCAGCGCGGTCGTGACGGCGCACGACCTGGCGGAGATCGGTGCCCCGGGCCCGCGTTGGAACGGCGCGGACCCGGCGTCGCTGGAGCGGGTGCTGTTCCACCTGGTCCAGGAGTACGCCCGACACCTCGGTCACCTCGACGTGGTCGCCGAACTCGCGGGCGGCCCGACCGGCGAGTGAGGGTGCACCGGCTGGTGACCGGCGCTCAGTAGGGGCAGGTGCGCTTGTCGCGCACCATCTGCGCGTACTCGGCGCCGGTGATGCGCAGCCGTTCGGTCTTGGTACCGTCCTTGGTCCGGCATTCGTAGATCGGGCTGAGGTAGACCCAGGTGTAGGCCGAAGGGTCGGCCCGGCCGGTCACCTCGAACGGCTTGTCGCCGGGCGCCGAGATCACCATCGTTTGGCGCTGTCCGTCGGCGAGGTAGTCCAACTCCAGCCGCCATCGGCAGTGCTGTTTGGCAGTGAGCGCGCGTACCTGAATGACGTTCTTCTCACCCTTGGGCAGAGTGATCTTGTGGGTGGCGAAGAACGGCTCGCCCGCATCCTCACCACCGAAATCCTCGACGAGCATCCGGGGATTCGGCCGATCCACGTGCGTCACCAGGACGACCTTCTCGGAGGCGCCCTGGGATTCGTTGGGCTCCAGGATCCCGCCGACCGGGGCGCGACAGGGCTCGACCAGGACGGGCCGCAGGTCGACGGCTTCGACGGCTTCGTCGCGGGTGCCGACGAGAGTGATCTCCCAGGTGCTCCGGTCGATGTCGAGCGCGCCAGCCTCGGCGGCCGGATCCTTCGGCCGCGCGGCGTCCAGGCGAGCCAGGTCGGCATCGGCGGGGTAGGCGTAGGCGCCTGGGCCCTCGTCCGGGTAGGGGATGTGCCGCACGTCGAGGACGACGAGTGGGCCCCGGCCGGCCAGTTCCTCGGCCAACTCGTTCGCGGGCCTCCACTGATTGATCATGCCGAGGATGACGGCGCCGATCCAGGTGCCGACGGCACCGACCACGATCGTCAGCAGCCAGGTGACGGGACGTTTCCACAGGGCGAGGGGTGCCGGCGCGGGCGGCGACCCCGGAGTGGGGGCCCTACGGCGGCGCGGTCGTCTGTCACGTGGGCTCATGAACCGGCGTCTCCTGCGTGGCGATGGACGTGTCGGTGGGGCGACCGCCGCCTGAAGGGCGATCTTCAGGTGCGCGGAGGAGTCGGCGGGCCAGCAACACCAGCAGGCTGACCAGCCCGCCCCAGGCCGCGCCGAAGCGCATCGCGGAGGTCAGCTCGGCATCCAGGGACTTCCAGGGCGCGCACCCGGTGGGGATGTCCATGATCGCGCAGTGAACAACCACGTTCGAGGTCGCGATCAGCGCGGAGGCCGCGATCGTCACACCCCAGCAGACGACGACGAGACCGAGGCGGTGCCCGGAACTCGGCAGGCCGGCGAGCACCGCCCACAGCAGGAGCCACAGCACCAGCAACAGGGCGACGGCGAGCACCGACCGGTTGGTCCACACGTCCATCGACAGGGGATTCGGGTCGATCTCGTGCGTCAACCGATACACCGGGTCGTCGTGGACGCGCGGTGGTGGTGACAGAGCGGGCCGGTACAGGAACTGCCGGAGCAGCGCCAGGTAACCGCGCCCCGAATAGCTGTGCCACATCGCCTGGGTGCCGTTGATCAGCATCAGCACCAGCACCGGAAGGACGCCGGCCAGGGCAAGGTTCGCGCCGCGCCAGCGCACGTCGCCGATCAGCGGTACGCGGACTCCGGGCTCGATGTCCTCGTCCTCGTCGTCGTCCTCAACTGCTTCGTCGCCCTCGGCCTGTTCGTCGTCGGTGTTCTCCAGCCAGTCCCTCAGTTCCATCGCCAGGCTGGCGCTCACCACCAGGCCCGCGTTCGTCAGTGCCACCAGAAAGCCTAGGAAGAGGGCGTCGGACGTCCAGCCGGCCAGCGACAGATGCGCGCTGGCGAGGAGCGTGGAGTGGTCCAGCGCCTCGTTGGCGTACCAGCCGGTGGTGGTGAAGCGGATCCGGAACACCAGGGTGGCCCACCAGAGCAGATCCCCGAGGGCGGTGGCGGTGAGGGCGGCGGCCGCACCGGTCGCCGCCACCATGATCGGGGCCGTGCGCCGGGTGACGAGGCCACACGCCAGGTACATCGTCACCCCGACCAGCAGGATCACGACCCAACGCAGCACCGACGTCGCCGACTCCATGATGGGAGCGGTCATGGAGTTGAGGGGGGCGAAGAAGAGTCTCCCCTTCGTGACGAGCGTCAGGGGGTCGACGGCGGTCCGCGTGACGGTGAACGGTTCCGGCATGGCCCGCACCCTGGCGTTGACCACCAGATACAGGGCGATGGGACCCACCATCGAGAGCGCGGCGACGAATATCCTGAATGGCCGGCTCATCCGGTCGGCCGCAACCGGAGGTGGATCGATCGTCACGCCTCAGTCTCTCGCATCGCGCCGCCGCGGATGAGCCCGTGGGACCGGGCTGGCCCGGTCGTCTGAGGCGCTGGCCCGATAATGGGGCGATGCCGCTGCTCGTCGCACCCGCCCTGTCCGTCGGAAGCCTCGGTGCCCAGGCGCAACCAGACCTTCCGGTACGCCCCGGGCTGGCGCTGCGGCCGTGGCGCGTCGACGACGCCACGGCCGTACGGGCCGCCTTCGGCTGTCCCGACATCCAGCGGTGGCACGTCCTGCGTCTGGACGATGACGACGAGGCGCGGGCGTGGACGACGCAGTGGGAAGGCCGTTGGCGCGACGAGACGGCCGCGAGCTGGGCGATCGTCGGCGACGACGACCTGCCGGTCGGTCAGGTGGGGTTGCGGGGCGTGCTGTTGGCCGAGGCGTCGGCACACGTGTCGTACTGGTTGGCGCCTGCGGCGCGCGGTCGGGGGATCGCCACCGCGGTGCTGCTCGCTATGAGCCGGTGGAGCTTCACGCGGGCGGGATTGCACCGGCTGGCGTTGGAACACTCCACTGCCAATGCGGCGTCGTGCCGGGTGGCCACGCGGGCCGGTTTCACAGTGGAGGGCGTGGCCCGGGGGTCGGTCCGCCACGCCGACGGCTGGCACGACATGCACGTGCACGCACGGCTGGCCTAGCGGGCCGTGACCCGCGCGGTGGTCCGACGCCGAACGGGTGCGGCTTGCCGCTGTACGCCCGCGCGCATCACGAACAGTTCACGCCGCGCCACCGCTTCGCCCTTCGCGTTCAGCTGGTACGCGTCGAGCCAGAGCCAACCGTCGTAGGTGTACCGGTCGGGTATCTCGCGGATGACGCGGACCACGATCGGTTTCCGGAACTGCACGCTCGCGGCGTCGGTCAGGAGGACCACGTCCCCGGCCCTGAACGTCTCCTGCGTGTCCGGCACCGGTCTTCCCTCTGCTCGGCGTCTGGGAAGGGGCCGCTTCCGGGAGTGCTCGCCCATCGGAAGCGGCCCCGCGAACGCGCCCGCCGGGTCGAATCCCTGCCGGCCGCGCCGCCTGATACCGCACTTTGCCGGTAGTTGCTGGACAAGCACACAGCGTTACGTTATGTCTTCATCGCAGCCGCTTTGCACCAGGAGAGGACGGCATGAACCACGCCTTTGTCGCAGCGCTCGCCGCAGCGGGTCACACCGCCGAGAGCCTCGCCGACCGGATCGGGGTGCACCCGAAGACCGTCGCCCGATGGGCGAACCCGGGGCACGTTCCACAGAGTCGGCACCGGGCGACCGTCGCCGACCTCCTTGCCAAGGACATCGACGCGCTGTGGCCGGACGCGGGCCATCGCCGTGAGCCGGTGTGGTTCCGGCCGTGGGTCGATCTCGAACGCGAGGCGGTGACGCTGCGATCGTTCGAGTTGGCGTGGGTGCCCGGGTTGTTGCAGACCGAGGCGTACGCGCGGGCGACCCTGGCCGGCGGAATGCTGGCGGCGGAGGCGATCGACGAGTTCACCGAGGCGCGCCTCTGCCGGCAGGCGATCCTCGCCCCGGGAGAGGGCGGACCCCTGCTGGTGGCCGTGCTGGACGAGGGGGTGCTGCGACGGCGCGTCGGCGACGACCGCGCCCTGATGGCCACGCAACTCGCGCGCCTGGTCGGGCACGCCGAAGCGGGCACGGTCCAGTTGCACATCGTCCCGGCGGACGCGCCCAGCTACCCCGGGCTCGACGGGCCGTTCACCATCGCGGACATGCCGGACGGTTCCCGGGTCGCGCACGTCGACAGCGCGGCCCAGGCGCAGATCCTGGACCAGCCATCGGACCTTGTTAATCTGGAGCGACGGTGGGAGCGGATTCGCGGAGAGGCACTGCCCCGAGGGCGTTCCCTGGCACTCCTCAGAGAAGCGGCAGCAGCATGGACATGACCGGCGCGCGGTGGCGGAAGAGCACGAGGAGTGGCGGCAACGGCGGCAACTGTGTCGAGGTCGCCGACAACCTGCCGGGTGTGGTCCTGGTGCGGGACACGAAGGATCGCGAGGGCGCGACGTTGGCCTTCAGCCCCGCGTCGTGGCGGTGCTTCGTCGCGCTGGCACGCGACGTCGCCTGACCTCGTCAGCGGACGCCGGCAGGTTCGGCCGGTTGCGGTTGCGGGGTCGCCGGCCAGGTGAGTCGGCGTACGCCGGGCACGAGTGACGTGCCCGCGCAGGAGACGAGGACCAGCAGCCCGGCGACGGCCAGGGGCACCGGCGCGCCGAACGCGTCGGCGGCCAACGGCGCCAGCGCGTAGCCCAACGGCATGGCGCCCAACGACACCAGCCAGTCGTACGAGGTGACGCGGGCCAGGACCTCGGGCGGAAACTGGTGCTGCACGACGGTCTCCCAGACCGGGTTGAGGTAGCCGAGGGCGGTCAGCGCCACGGCGTACGCGGCGATCACCGCGGGGGCGGGCGCGGCGACGGCCAGCAGGAACAGCGGCGCGGCGTAGCAGGCCAGCCCGAGGTTGGCCAGCAGCACCGGCCGGCGTAGCCGGACCCGGCCGGCCAGCAACGATCCGGTGAGCATCCCGATCGCACCGGCCTGCAACAGCACCACCCACGTCGTCTCGCCGCCGAGGCGGTCGATGGCGACCGCCGGCCCGAGGGTCATCAGCACGGCGGCGGCGCCGTTCCACACGCCGTGCCCGATCAGGCTGGTCCAGAACCAGTCCCGGGCGCGGACCTCACCGAAGCCGTGCCGCAGGTCGGCGAGGACGGAGCGGCGGGGTACCGGCACGTGGCGGACCCGCACCACCATGAGCAGCGCGGCGCTGAGCGCGAACGACGCGCCGTCCAGGATGAACGCCCAGCCGGGCCCGGCTGCCCAGATCAGCGCGCCGGCCAGCGCGGGGCCGGCGAGGCGGCTGGTGTTGGCGGTGATGCCCATCAGGGCGTTGGCCTGCTGCCGGTCGGCCGGCTCGACGGTGCCGGCGACCAGCGGCGACGCGGTCGGAATGGCGAACGCCGAGGCGACGCCGCCGAGCGCGGACGCCACGACGACGGTGCTCAGCGACGGGTCGCCGCCGAGCAGTTCCACGCCGACTGCCAGTTGGGTGGCGCAGCGGACCAGGTCGGCCAGCAGGGCGACCCGACGGGCGTCGAACCGGTCGGCGACGACGCCGCCGAGCGGCAGCAGGAGCAGACGGGGAACCATCGCCGCGGCCAGGACGACGGCCAGCGCGCCGGTGGAACCGGTGGCCCGGAGGATGGCCAGGGCCAGGGCTGCGGGCACCACCGCGTCGCCGAGGGCCGAGACGGTACGACCCAGGAACAGCAGCCGGAAGGAGTGGTCGCGCAGAGGATGAGCCATGACCAGAAGGTACTTCGACGTCGAATATTTTGGCAATGAATATTTCGATACTGAGTTAAGCTGGTACGGTGACCTCGACCCCGGACGCCGCCGACCGCCACATCGAGCGTTGGCTGCCGGTGGTCCCGGACCTCGACGCGGACGTCGAGGGGGCGGTGACCAGGATGATCCGACTGACCCGACACCTGCGGGCGGTCAAGGAACGGGTCCTGGTCGATCTCGACCTCTCGGCCCACGAGTACGAAACACTGCACGCCCTGGCCGGCCGTCGAGGCCGGGCGGCGCCCTCGGACCTCGCCGCGGACCTGGCGATGGCCCCCGCCTCGATCACGGCGCGGGTGGACGCGTTGCTGCGGCGGGGTTTCGTGCGCCGGATTCCGTCGACAGTCGACCGTCGACGGGTCGACGTGGAGCTCACCGAGGCGGGGCAGGCCGCGTGGCGTGGGGCCATGGAGGTCCAGGGTGCCGAGGAGCACCGGCTGTTCGGTGCGCTCACCGCGACCGAGCGGCGACGCCTCTCCGACCTGCTGCGCCGGGTGCTGCTCGTCGCCGAGCAGCCGCAGGGGACGCCGGAGCCCTGAGCACGCCGGAAATTGCTGGCGGTGCGCGTACCGCCGATGCAAGGGTGACCGGCGTGACTGCGCATGCTCTGGCCGGGGCCCTGGCCGACGACGGACGGCGACGAATCTTCGCGGCGATCGTGCTGGGTGCGACCAGCACGATCGACGTCGCAGAGCGGACCGGGCTGCCCGCGCGGGCAGTGCTCACCGGGGTCCGCCGGCTCACCGAGGCGGGTCTCGTCACCGGCGCGGACGGCGCATTCGCGGCCGACCATGCGTCACTGCGGGAGGCCGCCCGCGACAGCCGTCCGGCCGACGACGCCGATCCCGGCGTCGACCCGGTGCTGCGGACCTTCCTGCGAGGGGACGTCCTGGTGGGTCTGCCGGCGCAGCGGGGCCGGCGGCGGGTGGTGCTGGCACACATCGCCGAGCAGTCGTTCGCGCCGGGCACCCGTTATCCGGAGCGGGCCGTCGACGACGTGCTCAAGAAGTGGTGCGCCGCCGGCGGGTCGGACCACGCGACGCTGCGCCGTTACCTGATCGACGAACAGTTGCTCACCCGCGAGCACGGCATCTACCAGCGACACTGATCGTCGGCCGCACACATCGTCTGGTCACGGAGCATCTTGCTAGCCTCGGCGCATGACCTCCTGCACGCCCGCCGACGGCCCACCCGACCTGTTGTTCCTCCTCTCCTGGGCGAGTCACGCGTTGCAGACCGAGCACGCCGCAGGGTTGGCCGAGTTGGGCATCTCGCCGCGGGCGCACTACGTGCTCGCACAGGCCCGCACGGGTGACCTGACCCAGCGCGAGATCGGCGAACGGTGCGGCGTGGACAAGACCACGATGGTCGTGACGCTCGACCAGCTGGAACGGGCCGGGCTGGCCGAACGGCGTCCGGTGCCGACGGATCGCCGGGCTCGGTTGGTCGCTGTGACACCGGCGGGGGAGCAGGTCCTGCGGCAGGCGCAGCAGGTGGTCCAGCGAATCCAGAACGACGTCCTCGCCGCCCTGCCCGAGCAGGACCGGGAGGCGTTCCTCCGGGCCCTCCTGGCGCTGGTCGGCGGCCCACTGGCCAACACCTCCCCGTACGCGCCGGGAGCCCGCTCCGGCTGTTAATCCCGAGAGAGATAGTTCCGAACAAGACTATCTGTTACGGTCGTACTCGTTCGTTTCCCCTGAACGAGGAGCCGTCATGAGTGCTGCCGCCGTCACGAACCCCACCACCTCATCGCTACGCCGCCGCGCCCTCGGCGTCGTCGCAGCCGTCGTCTCCTGCCTGGCCATCTGGTCGATCGGTGCGCTGGCCGGCGTCGACTACACGGTCGAGAGCCCGGGGCAGCCCGCCACGGTCATCGGGGTTGGCGCGATCGTCATGGTCTCCCTGGGTGCCGCCCTGCTCGGCTGGGCGACGCTGGCCCTGCTGGAACGGTTCGCCCCACGCGTCGCCCTTCCGATCTGGATCTCGTCGGCCGTCGTGGTGACGCTGCTGTCCTTCGCCCCGCTGCTCAGCGTCGATGCCAGCGGCGGCGCGAAGCTGGCCCTCGGAGCGACGCACGTCGCCGTGGCGGTCACCCTCATCGCCCTGCTGCCCCGACCCCGCCGATAACTGGCGGTCAGCCTGCCTCACTTGGTGATCAAGAGGTTTGCGTCAGCAATCGTGCCCAGGGTGACGCGAACCTCTTGATCACCGATTCCGACGAGGCGCTGCTAACATCGCCGTCATGGCACGAGGTATCTGGTCGCAGAAGGTTCGCTCCGCCCGCTGACGGCGGCGTCCTTTCTGCTGAATTCGCGCTCGCCGTCCCGGTTCCCGCCGGGCGGCCGTCAGTCGCTGCCCGGCTCCATCGCGAGCTGCGGAGCACCGTTGAACCTCAACCCTAACCACGAAACCACGCCCCTGCCCGTCGAGGCGGGTGGCAGCGCCCACGTACGCGCCACCACCGTCACCGTGACCCGCGGGTCGCGTCGCGTCCTGAACGACGTCTCGGTCACCGTCTCCGCCCGGTCACGGGTAGCGGTCGTCGGCGAGAACGGCCGCGGCAAGACCACCTTGCTGCACGTCCTCGCCGGGCTGATCACGCCGGACGACGGCACCGTCGCGCGGGCCGGCACGATCGGCCTGGCCCGCCAGGAACTGTCCGTCCGCGAGGGCGAGACGGTCGGCACCCTGACGTCCGAGGCGCTGGGCGCGTCGCTGGCCGCCGTCGCCGCACTGGACGCGGCAGCCATCGCCGTGGCCGAGGGCGACCCGACCGCCGAGGACCGCTACGCGAGCGCGCTCGACGCCGCCACCCGGCTCGACGCCTGGGACGCCGAACGCCGCGTCGACGCGGCACTGGAGGCACTCGACGCCTGCCCGGACCGCGACCGTCCACTGGCGACATTGTCTGTCGGACAGCGGTACCGGGTGCGGCTGGCGTGCCTGCTGGGCGCACGCCACGACGTACTGCTGCTCGACGAGCCGACCAACCACCTGGACGCCGACGGCCTGGACTTCCTGACCACTCGGCTTCGCGAACACGACGGTGGTCTCGCCGTGGTCAGCCACGACCGGGCGCTGTTGCGCGACGTCGCGAACCGGTTCCTCGACCTGGACCCGACCCGGGACGGAAAGCCCCGGCTGTACGCCGGCGGCTACGACGCCTGGCAGGAGGCGCGTCGTCGCGAGCGGGAGCACTGGGAGCAGGACCACGAGCAGCAGCAGGTCGAGCACCGACGACTACAGGACGCGGTGTCTAAGGCCCGCGACCGGCTCTCCACCGGTTGGCGACCGGACAAGGGGACCGGCAAGCACCAGCGTCAGTCCCGTGCACCGGGTGTCGTGCAGGCGCTGCACCGGCAGCAGGACGCGTTGCGGGCACACCGCGTCGACGTACCGAAACCGCCGCCGGCGTTGCGGATGCCGGATGTCGGGGTGCGGCGGGGCGCGCCGCAGGTACGCGTGCAGAGCGTGGCGGTCGAGGGTCGGCTCCCCGGTCCGGTCGACCTCACCGTCGACGGCGGCGACCGGTTGCTCGTCACGGGGCCCAACGGCACCGGGAAGTCCACACTGCTCGCGGTGCTGGCCGGCGCACTGGAACCCACCGACGGGTACGTCTGGACGGCGAAGGACGCCCGGGTCGCCCGGGTCACGCAGGAGACCGCCGGGCAGACCCCCGACCTCACGGCCGACGAGGTGTACGCCCGCCGGGTGGGGTCCCTGGTCGCCCGGGGAGCGCTCACCGACGCCGATGCCGTGTCGCTGGGATCGTTGGGGCTGCTGGACTCCGTCGCGGCGCGTACCCCCGTCGGGCGGATGTCGCAGGGGCAGCAACGCCGTCTCGACCTGGCGATGGCGCTGGCCGGGCGGCCCACGCTGATCCTGCTGGACGAGCCGACGAACCACCTGTCGTCGACCCTGGTCGACGAGCTGACCGCCGCGATCCGCGACACGAGCGCCGCCATCGTGATCGCCACGCACGACCGGCAACTGCTGCGCGACCTGGCCGACTGGCCGCGCTTGCGCATCGGTGGGCCGGGCGGGCGAACGCGTGGGGCAGGCCGGAAGCAGGTGTAATCCCGTTGACCGGGCGGTGATGATCGACAGGTGACCGTCACCGCCCGACCAACGTGGTCGATCAGTGCCACCCGACCCGACCAGCCCGACGCGGTGCGACTGCTGCGCGAGTACATGACCGAGATGGTGGTCCGCTACCACCGCCGACAGGCCCTGCCCGGTGAGGTCGACGCGGCGTTGGCCGAGATGCCCGGCGACGACCTGACCCACCCGAGTGGACTGCTGCTGCTCGCCCACCACGGCTCCGACCTGGCCGGCTGCGCCGGACTGCGCTGGCAGTCGGACTGGGCCGAGCTGACCCGGGTGTTCGTCCGACCCGAGCATCGAGGCGCCGGAGGAGGTGCCGCGCTGCTGGCCGCCGTCGAGCAGGCGGCCCGTACCGCCGGGGTGGGCCGGATCCGCCTCGACACCCGCAACGACCTGGTCGAGGCTCGCGCCCTGTACGCCCGGCACGGGTACGTGGAGATCCCGGCGTACTCGTCGGGCCCCTACGCCGAGCACTGGTTCGAGAAGCAGTTGACGTACGCGTCCGAAGGCGCTAAATAAGAAGAGGAAGTTGAGTCGCACCGACTCAACTCATCACCTTCGGCCAGGAGAACCGAGGAGGCATGACCATGTTGATGCGTACCGACCCGTTCCGCGAGATCGACCGGCTCGCCGAGCAGTTCTTCGGTACGGCAGCCCGTCCCGCGACGATGCCCTTGGACGCGTACCGCGACGGGGACCACTTCTACGCGGCGTTCGACCTGCCCGGCGTCGACCCCGACACCATCGACTGCACCGTCGAGCGCAACGTGCTCACCGTCCGGGCCGAGCGTCGCCGGCCCAGCGGCGACGGCGTCGAGCTGGTGGCCGCCGAACGTCCGATGGGCACCTTCACCCGGCGACTGTTCCTGGGCGACACCCTCGACACCGACAAGCTCGAGGCCGGCTACGAGCACGGGGTGCTGACGCTGCGCATCCCCGTCGCCGAGCGGGCCAAGCCCCGCCGGGTCACCATCAGCGCCAACGGCGAAGGACGCCGCCAGATCAACGCGTGATCACGGCCTCGGGTGGGATCGGCGCGCCTGCACGACGATCCCACCCGAGGCTGAGAGCCTTTTTCACATGGTGTTACCCGACGCTCCGGTGCTCGCCCGCCCGTCCGCGACCCCCGCTCTGCCGAGCGGGCCGGTCGAGGTCACCGAGGCGTGGCTGCGCAACCGGCGGTTGTCCGAGCACACCCGCGACGCGTACCGCCGTGACGTCACCAGTTGGCTCACCTGGTGCGCCGGCCGAGACCTGGACCCGCTGCGGGCCACCTTCCTGCAGGTCAACGAGTACGCGCGGGCGTTGGAAGCCACCATCGGCGCCCGTAGCGGCCGGCCGCTGACACCGGCGACCGTGGCGCGACGGCTCTCCGCGCTGTCCAGTTGGTACGACTTCCTGGTCAAACTGGGCGCGGTCCCGGCCAACCCGGTCTCCGGCGCGGACCGCCCTCGCGTCGACCGGGACCACTCCGCCACCCTGGGGCTCACCCCCGAAGAGGTCGACGCGCTACTCGCGGCCGCGGACGCGGACACCGGAGTGACCGCTGCCCGCAACCGCGCGGCGATCGCGCTCCTCGCCGACCTCGGCCTGCGGGTCGGGGAGCTGATCTCGCTGGACCTGACCGACCTCGGCACGGAACGCGGCCACCGCAGCGTGCGCTTCGTCGGCAAGGGCGGCAAGCAACGCCGCCGCGCCCTCACCCCCAGCAGCGGGTACGCCGTGGACGCCTACCTGGCCGAACGGGCCGCCGCCGCCGGTGTGCCGGTGACGCAGCTGACCGGGCCACTGCTGGTCACCGCGACCGGCGGCCGGCTGGACCGGCACTCGGTGTTCCGGCTGGTGCGTCGGCTCGCCCGAGCAGCGGGTATCCCGGCGTGGGCGAAGCTGTCCCCGCACTCACTGCGGCACGCGTTCGCCACCACCGCCCGCTCCGAGGGCGTGCCGTTGGAGGACGTGCAGGACGCGATGGGGCACGCCGACCCGCGCACCACCCGCCGCTACGACCGGGACCGGCACAACCTCGACCGCGACCCGGCCTACGCGGTCTGGGCCGCCCGCTCCCGTCGGCGCGCCTGACCCAGGCTGGTCGGCGTCGGCGTCGGCGCGGGCCGAGCCACCCTGGTCCCCGTCGGCGCGGGCCGAGTCAGCGCGGTCAGCTCTGCGGGCGGGGGCAGATGCAGAACGGCTGCCCGATCGGGTCGAGCAGCACCACCCATCGGTCACCACCGGGCTGGAAGTCCGGCTTGGACGCACCCGCGGCGACGAGCTGCTGCTCCGCCGCAGTGAGGTCGTCGACGTAGAGATCCAGGTGGTAACGCTTGTCGCCGGTCTTGTCCGGCCAGGACGGCGGCTGGTAGCCCTCCACCAGGCCGAAGCCGATGGAGACGCCACCGGACCTGATCATTGCGTACTCCGGTTGGCTGTGGGTGACCTCCCAGCCCAGCGCCTCGTGGTAGAACGCGGCGTGGCCGGCGGGGTCGGAACTGTCGAGGTTGACCATGGCGAGGTCCGCAGAGACTGTCACGCGGGCAGTATCCCGCCGAGGTCCGACAACTCCGGCCCACGACGCTCGCCACGACGCCGAATGGCGGGCCCTCGCCCTACGGTCGCGCCGAACCCGGTGATCAACACGGGTTCGGCGAAGTCGGGGTATCCCAATGCCTCGGACACCCCAATTTCGGTGAACCCGTGTTGATCATGCCGATAGATGACCAACGCGGCGCAGGGTCAGGGGCCGTCGAGGGGCCAGAATGTCTGCCGTGCCGCGCCATCGCGGCAGAGCAGCCCGGTGCCGGCCCGCCGGCAGTCGGTCACACCCGCCGGGAGCACCGCGGACACCCAGTGACCGTCGCGACCCACCGTCGCGACCAGTGAGCGTCTGCCGTCCGCCGCCATTCCCAGCACCAGCAGGGGTTCCGGGGCGCCCCGGGGGCCGGGCACGGTGCGCCAGCGCGCGCCCGCCGGCCACGTCCACAGCCGCACCCCGGTGCTCGCGTCGATCGCCCAGCGTCCCCGCTCGTCCTGCCCGCAGATCAGCCCCTGGCAGGGCCGAAGGGTCACCTCGCCCGGTGGCACCGGCACCTGCCAGCGCGGAGCCAGCCCCGGTAGGTCGTACCCGGACAGCGCCGCCGCGCTGCCGCTCGGGTGGCGCAGCACCAGATGCGCGCCGGCGACCTGGGGATTGTCCGGGCCGTAGTCGGCCGGCGGGAGCCGTCCCCGACCGCGCTCGGTGCCGTCATGGGCGTCGAGCAGCCGGGTCAGCCCGTCGTCCTGCACCAGCAGCACCCGCCCGGGCAGGTCGGGAAGCGGCCGCAGCACCGCCGTGGAGGGCAGCGGGACCGACCAGCGGGTCGCGCCGGTGGTCGGGTCGACGCCGTGCACCGTGCCCTCGACCCGACGTCCCGGTTCGGAGGCGCTGCGTACCTCGCTCACCGCGACCGCCGCGTCCCCGGCCGCGTACACCCGCTCGGGTCGCCGCCACACCGGCTGGCCGGTCCGCATCGACCGTGCGGAGGTCGCCCGCGCCCCGCGCGCCTGGTCGCGTTCGACAAGCAGGAGCAGGTCACCGGCGGCCTCGGCGGACCACCCGGCCGCGGGCGGCACGGTGACCCGCCACCGGGGCGGGCCGCCCGGCGCGGCCGGGTCGTAGGCGCTCAGCGTGGGTGGGTTCTGGTCGGGGTCGACGACCAGCAGCAGCGGCCCCGCACCGAGCACCGTCGCCCGGGCGGGCACCGCCGGCCCGACCTGGGGTGTCAGGCGCGCGGCCGGGGCTGCGCCGCCGAGCAGGGCACACGCCGCCACCAGCATCGCCGCCCGCCAACGGCGCGACACCTGCGGCGGCGGGCGGTCGTCGACTGGCGAACCCCAGTCGTCTCCCAGCTCGATCAGCACCGACATGCGCGCCCACCCATCCGTTCGCGCCGCCCGTTCAGCAGAGCAGGTCCAGGTGGTGGTGGGCGTCCTCGGCGATCTCCTCGTGCCGCAGCCACCGGCGGGCCCACAGTCGGGCGGCCAACTCCGCCTGCTCGTCACCCCAGGCGGCGTGCTCGACGAGCAACGCGGTCGTCAGCGCGTACGCCAGGCGCAGCGCCAGGCCACGAGCGCCGGCGAGCACCCCCGGCGAGGCCGGGTCGGCGGTCACCGAGGTGATGGTCTCGCCCAACCGCGCGGCGGTGGCGGCCAGCGTGTCGGCCAGCACCGGCGACAACGGTCGGGCCAGGTCGACGGCTGCGGCGAGTCGGGCCAGCACCGGCGCGCCGGCGTCCTCCCGGGTCAGCGCCCGCAGCACGTCCAGGGCCAGCACGTTCGTGGTGCCCTCCCAGATCGGCAGCACCTGGGCGTCGCGCAGCAGGCGGGGCACGCCGGTGTCCTCCACGTAGCCGGCCCCGCCGAAGCTCTCCACGTACTCGCTGGCAGAACTGACGGCCAGTCGACCGGTGGCCAACTTCGCCAGCGGCGCCACGATCCGCAGCTCCGCCGCGGCCACCGGGTCGGCGCCGACCTCGACCCGCCCGAGCAGGGCGAACGCGTGCCCGGCCAGGGCGAACGCGCCCGCCGCGTCGACCGCGAGGGTGCCCAGGGTGGCCCGGTGCAGCGGCGAGGACACCAACGCGCCGCCCGCCACGTGCCGCACGTCGGCGTACGCCCGGGCGTAGGCGAGACCGCGTCGCATCCCGCCCGCCGCCGCTGCGGCGTTGTGCACCCGGGTCACCACGACCAGGGTCATCGCCCGAACCAGGCCGGCGACCGCCGGGTCGCCCAGCGGCAGCGCGTACGCGTCGCGCAGACCGATCTCGGCGGTCGGCAGCGCCCTCGTGCCGAGCTTGTCCTTGAGGCGGTGCACCGTGACACCCGGCGCGGGCGCTCCCGGGGCCGTGCCGTCGGCCAGCGGTGAATCGACCGCGTACCGGGGAACGAGGAACGGCGCGAGCACCCGGCTGCCGCGCCCGGCGCCCTCCGGCCGGGCCAGCGCCACCGCCATCGCCGCGTCGGCGGCGGAGCAGAACCACTTCTCCCCGGTCAGCCGCCAGGACCCATCCGCCGCGGGTCGGCCGATCGTGCTGGAGCGGCCCAGGTCGGAGCCGCCCTGCGCCTCGGTCATCCACTGCCCGCTGGTGATCGCCTCGGCCGGGTCGGTGGAGATCAGCCGAGGCAGCCACGCGTCCCGGATCCCGTTGTCCACCTCGGGCAGGCTCAGCAGCGCGGCAGCCCCGTCGGCCATCGCCACCGGGCAGGAGAACGTCGCCGACTCCGGCCCGTACAGGTGCAGCAGGGCGTGCTGCACCACCCGCGCGGCGGCGCCCCAGGTGCCGCGGGCGTCCGGCAGGTAGGGCAGCGCCACCACCGCGTGCCGGGCGGCGGCGGCCCGAGACGCCTGCCAGCCGGCGGAGGTGTCGATCCGGTCGACCCGCGCGCCCCACGCGTCGTAGCGGACCAGCGTCGGCGGGTGCGCCTCCGCGTCGGCGTGCGCCGCGCGCAGCGGCCCGGCGACGTCGGCGGCCAGGTCGGCGAGGCGGCCCTTCGCGGCGGCGTGCCCGTCCGGGCCGAGGTGACGCTCCAGCCAGGAGCGCAGCAGGCCGTCACCGGCGTACGGGTCGACGGGGGGTGGCACCGGCTGAACGAAGCGGCTCATCGATCGGCTCCTGGCACTGCTCGGGGGTGTGCGCCGACGGTAGACGATCCGTGGCCGCCGCGAACAGGGTGAGTCCCCGGATCCGATTTTCGGCATGTCGTACCTCGGTGCGACGACGTTCTCTACGGTCGGTAGTCGTGGGTGCCGGTCAGTCGTGGAGCCGACCGGCCCGGCGCAGCCGCCCGATGCGCACCGGGTTGGCGTTCGCCGGGTTCGGTGTGGCGCTGTGCTGCGTCGGCGTGGCCGGCCTGGCCGCCTGGAACCTACAGACCGTCCGTCAGGCCGCCGGCCCGATCCGGGAGACCGCCGACGGGTTCTTCAGCGAGGTGGCCCTCGGCGACAGCGACCGGGCGTACGAGCGGCTCTGCGAGGACGCCCGCAGCCGGTGGAGCGCGGTCGGCTTCACCAGCTGGGTGCGTACCCCGCCGATGGTCACCGACTACGAGATCACCGACGTGTCGGTCGCCACCCACAGCGGTCGACCGCAGGGCACGGTGACGGTGAAGGTGACCCGTGACGGTGGACTCAGCGAGGAACGTCGCCTACCGGTGGTCCGCGAGGGCGGCGACTGGCGGGTGTGCGGTGACCCCTTCTGAACCGCCGGCCGTCACCCCGGCGCGTCCCTGGTTGCTGCGCCCGCGCCAGGGGGTGCAGCCGACCACCTCGACGGAACTCTTCTTCGACCTGGTGTTCGTCTTCTCCATCACCCAGTTGTCGCACTACCTGATCGAGCACCCGGACTGGCGTGGCGCGCTGCGTACCGCGTTGTTGCTGGCCCTGGTCTGGTTCGTCTGGATCTACACCACCTGGGTGACCAATTGGCTGCAACCGGACCAGGGGCCGGTACGGGCGATGCTGATCGGGGTGACGCTGGGCAGCCTGTCGCTGTCGGCGGCGATCCCGCAGGCGTTCGCCGGGACCGGGTTGCTCTTCGCGGTGGTCTACGTGGGCGTGCAGGTGGGCCGGACGATGTTCGCTCTGTGGGCGACGCGCGGCAACCCCTGGCTGGTCTCCGGGTTCCAGCAGTCGCTGCCGTGGATAGCCGGCACGTCGGTGTTGATGGTGCTCGGCGGTCTGGTCGGCCCGGTGGCGCGGGAGGCGCTGTGGGCGGCGGTGATCGTGATCGAGGTGGTCGGCCTCTGGATCGGGTACCCGTTGCCGAGGCGGGGGCGCAGCCGCCCCGAGCGGTGGATGGTGGAGGGCGGGCACCTGGCCGACCGGTGCGGGGCGTTCGTGCTGATCGCGCTGGGTGAGTCGATCCTGGTCACCGGGGGCACCCTGACCCGGCACGTGGACCTGGTGACGTTCGGGGCTTTCCTGTTGGCGTTCGCCGGTTCGGTGGCGCTGTGGTGGGTGTACTTCGCCCGCTCGGCCGCCGCCGCCACGGAGGTCGTCGCGCGGGCCGGCGAGCGCACCGGCGCGTTGAGCCGGGTCGCGTTCAACTACCTGCACCCGGTGATCGTCGCCGGCGTCATCGTCACCTCCGCGGGCGACGAGCGGCTGCTGCGCGAGCCCGGCGCTCCCACCACGACGGTCGCCGCGCTGGTGGTCCTGGGTGGCCCGGCACTGTTCCTGGCCGGTCACGCCGCCTACAAGGCGTTGCTGTGGGGGCGCACGCCGACCAGCCGGATCACGGCGGTGGTGGTGCTCCTGGTGCTGATACCGGTCGCCGTGGGCTTGGACGTGCCGGTCGCGGTGTGCGCCACGGCGGCGCTGGTCGTGACGGTCGCGGTCATCGTGACCGACCAGCTACGGGCAGTGTGAAGCGCCCGCCGACCACGAAGGTCGGCGGGCGTTCCGTGCCGTACGACGTCAGCAGAATTCGAAGTTCGACCCGGACGGGAAGGTGAGGTTGCCGGAGAACATCCAGCCGCTGCGGTACTGACCGTTGACGTAGGCCTCACCGTGGTACCAGAGGTTCCCGGCGTCGTTGTACAGGCGGCAGTCGATGGAGAACTCGGTGTTGGCCGGTACGGAGTACGAACTGCAGCCGGAGTACGGCCCCGTCCGCAGCGGCGACGACTTGCCGCTGACCGTGTAGGCATAGCCCCAGTCGTAGGGGCCCCAGTCCTCGGCGGAGCAGGCGGCTGCGCTGGTGGCCGCCCCGGCGACCTGTGCGGTCGCGGGGGCGGCCCCGACGACGAGCGCTGCTCCCAGGGCGGACACCACAGCGGCGACCCTGAGGATTGTTCGTGCGGACACGGTGCCTCCTTGGCGGTTAGCGATCGTTGCCCAACCAGGCTGGCAAGCGCTTCGGCCGCGACGGAAGAGTGCGAACATGTCCCGAACAGTCATCCTGTGTCCGGGCTGCTCACGACCTTGTCCGGACTTGTTCGGTTGTTCGTCGGCGAACACGCGCGATGCCGCGAACATTGCAGTGCGGCCGTCGCAACGGCGATCAGCGGGGGGCGCTCGCCGGCCCGAGGTCGCCGCTGCGGTAGTGCCGGCGGCAGAGCACCTGGTAACGCACCTCGGCGGTGTCGACGGTGTCACCGATGACGACCTGCGCGCCCTCGCGCACGACCTGCCCGTCGACGACGCGGGCGTTGAGCAGCCCTTCCCGGCCGCACCAGCAGAGCACCTCGACCTGGATGCGGGCCACCTCGTCGGCCAACTCGAAGAGGCGTTGCGCGGCGGGGAACAGGCAGGACCGGAAGTCGGTGGCCAGCCCGAACGCGAACACGTCGACGTCGTAGCTGTCGACCAGCTCCGCCATCTGCTCGACGTGTTCCACGGTGTAGAAGCACGCCTCGTCGCAGATCAGGTAGTCCACGCGTACCCCGTCGGCCCACCGGCCGCGCACGAGCGCGCGCAGGTCCAGGTCGTCGGTGACCTCGATGGCCTCGTGGGCCAACCCGATGCGGGTGGTGACCTGCGGGCCCAACGACCTGTCGATGCGGGTGGTGACCAACCCCCGACGACCCTGCCGGGCGTGGTTGTAGTTCATCTGCAGCGCCATCGTGGACTTGCCGCAGTCCATCGGCCCCCAGAAGAACTTCAGCGCCGCCGCGTGCACCGGCCGCCCGTCCAGCCCGCGCGCCGCCGCGCACCCGGCCGGAGCGTGCGGCTGACCGGGGAACGGGTGGGCGAGGCAGGTCGGGGCGGTGGCGGCGTCGTCAGTCACGGTCGGGCAGCCTAGCCGATCGGCCACTGCTGATCTGTCGGGCGCGGGATACGTGCTCAGAGCACCCGCGGTGGCGTGTTGCCGGCGGCCACGATGGCACGGCGCATCGGCACGGCGGCCAGGAGCAGGAACCCGACCACGAAGAAGATCAGCAGTGAGACCAGGCCCACCCGGTAGGAGGAGGTGAGCTGGAACACCAGGCCGAAGGCGAGCGGGCCGAGCCAACTGGTGCCCTTGTCGCTGATCTCGTAGAAGCCGTAGTACTCGCCCTCCTTCCCGGTGGGGATGAGCTGGCTGAACAGCGACCGGCTCAGCGCCTGGCTGCCGCCCAGGACCAGGCCGATGGCCGCGCCGAGGACCATGAACGGCACGGGCGCCTCGGCGGGCAGCCGGAACGCGGCGATGATCACACCGGTCCAGAGCACGAGGCTGAGCAGCACGGTCTTCCACGCGCCGATGCGCCGGGCCAACGCCCCCAGGCTCAGCGCCCCGCCGAAGGCGAGGAACTGCACCAGCAGGATCGTGATGATCAGGGTGCTCTGTTCCAGACGTAGTTCCTCGGTGCCGTACTGGCTGGCCAGGGTGATGACGGTCTGGATGCCGTCGTTGTAGACCAGGAAGGCGAGCAGGAAGTACAGCGTCAACGGGTACGCCTTGATCTCGCGGACGGTCCGGCCGAGTTGGCGGAACCCGTCGGTGAGGACGTTGCCGCCACCGGTCAGCGCCGCCGCCGGCGGGCGCTCGCGCAGCCACCGCAGCGGGACCAGCGTGAACAGCGCCCACCAGACTCCGGCGGACACGATCGACCAGCGGGCCAGGTCCAGGGTGCGTTGCGGGTTGTCACCGTCGTCGAGCAGGGTGATCGCGACCAGGTTGAGCGCCAGCAGCAGACCGCCGCCGAGGTAGCCCAGCGCCCACCCGCGACTGGAGATGCCGTCGCGTTCGTCGGGGCCGCCGAGCTGCGGCAGGAACGAGTTGTAGACCACGATCGCGGCGCCGAAGGAGATGTTGGCGACCAGGAAGAGCGCCCCGCCGAGCAGGTAGCGGTCGCCGGTGACGAACGCCATCGCGATGGTGGCGCCGGCGCCGGTGAACGCGGCCCCGCCGAGCAGCCGCTTCTTGTGCGCCGACCGGTCCGCGATCGCCCCGATGACCGGCAGCACGAACACGGTGAGGAACACCGACAGCGAGATCAGGTACGGGTAGTAGGACCCGGCGGCGACCTTGATGCCGAGCGGGTACACGAAGCCGTCGCACGAGTCCGCGCCCAGCTCGCAGCCGGCCGCCACCTCGGCGACGGTGGTCAGGAACGGGCCGAGGAACACGGTGATGACGGTGGTCTGGAACGCGGAGTTGGCCCAGTCGTAGATGTACCAGCCCCGGCGCTCCCGGCGGGTGCTCGCGGGAGGCGGGGTGTCGTCCACCGTGGGGGTCACGGTCTCGGCCATCGAGGTCCTTGGAATGGTTCAGGCGGCCCAGTGGCCGCGGCTGCGGTAGACGTCGCGCAGCACGCCGACGTGATCGGTCATGATGCCATCCACGCCACGATCCAGTAAGTCGTGCATCTGGGCGGGTTCGTCGATCGTCCAGACGTGCACCTGCAGGCCGATCCGGTGGCAGTAGTCGAGGAACCGGCGGTCCACCACCGGCACCCGCCCGTAGCGGGGTGGCACCTGCGCGGCGACCACCGACGGGGGGAGCCGCAGCGGGCGTCCGTGCAGGGAGGCGAGGCGTAGCCGGGCGACGCCCCGCATGCCGAGGCTGGTGGCGACCCGTCCCTCGGTGAGCGCGCGCATCCGGGTCAGGCGGGCGTCGCTGAACGAGGCGAGCAGCACCCGGTCGGTGGCGCCGGCCCGGGTCACTGTCGAGACCGTCGGTTCGACGCCGCCGTCGGCCTTCACGTCGATGTTGAAGCGGACCTTCGGCCAGGCGCCGAGGACCTCGTCGAGCCGGGGTACGACGGCGGCGCCGCCGACGCGTACCGAGGCGAGGTCGGCCCAGCTCATCTCGGCGATGCGCCCCGGTTCACCGGTGACGCGGCGCAGCGTCGGGTCGTGGAAGATCACCGCGACGCCGTCCGCGGTGGTGTGCACGTCGGTCTCCACGTACCGGTAACCGAGCCCGATGGCCCGGGCGAACGCCTCGGTGGTGTTCTCGTCGCCGTCGGCGGCACCGCCGCGGTGGGCGAACGCCAGCGGCGCGGGCGCGTCGAGGTAGCCGGATCGGGTCAGCACGCGACGCAGTATGCCCGCCGTCGGTGGAGCGCGGGTGACCTACCGGCGAAGATCAGGCCCGGGGCGCCGGGGCTGCGGCACGGGTGACCGCCGGGTGGCCTTCTCCGCAGTGGTGGCAGACCCCGCGTCGGCGCCGGTGGTACGCGATGGTGGCGACGCCGAGCCCGACGCCCCACACCGGCCAGAAGAGACTCGGAACCCACAGTGCCCAGGTGCCTCGTGCTTCGGTGGTCCAGAGCAGCATCAGACCGGCGGGAATGATCGTCAGGGCGACGATCGACGCCGGGACGACGGCGAGGGCGGGCGGGACCCGTCGGCCGGCCCTGAACCACATCCAGCGCGGATAGACCTCTCCCCAGCGGGCCACCAGACCGTGGGTGAGCACGCCGCCCACCGCCGACGCGACGGCGCAGCCGAGCCCGACCTCGAGCATTCCGGGAGTGCCCTGCACCATCCGCAGGAAGTCGTCGCTGACGCCGAGGGGGAAGCCGAGGTACCAGGCGATCCGGGTGACCTCGTAGGGCAGTGGTGCGAGGCAGGCGACCAGGACGGCCCACCGGCCCCAGCGCAGCAGCGTCTGCCGGGTCGGGCCGTGACCGCCCCCATGGCGGCGGCCGCAGTGGGCGCACGCTCCCCGGACCCGCCTCTGGTACGCCAGGGTCGCGGCGGCCCAGAGCAGGCCGCCGAGGAACACGATGATCAGGTTCGTTCGGTGCCAGTACAGGATGTCGCCGATGCCGCCCTGCTCACCGGGCACGCCGAGGAACGCGAAGGCCACCAGCAGCGGCGCGAACGCCACCAGGACGATCAGGGTGTAGTCGGGGACGACCAGGGTCAGCCCGACCGCCGCCGCCCAGCCGAAGACGACGAGCGCCGTGGGCAGGCGTCCGGGCCGGGCGCGGCGCGTCATCACCCAGGCGACGACCGCGCCGATCAGGCCGAGCACGGCGATGATCGGTGCGACGACCTCGGCGCGGCTGCCTTCCAGGATCGACCCGGACGCGCGTGCCGGGTCGACCGGGGCGAACGGGAACCCGTCGCCACCGGCGGTCCAGTACAGCCCCAGCGCGCCGTACAGCAGCGAGAAGGCCCCGGCCGCGTATCCGGTCCAGGTCGGCCAGTGCCTCCAACAGGCCCAGGTCACCGAGGACCACACCGTGTCCATCGCGGTTCTCGCCGCCGCCGTACGGGACCCAGATCCGGACATGGCACTCCTTCGAGCAGGCGGTCGGCTGATGTGAATCAGCATCCCGACCTGCTGAGGCGACCTCATCCCCCCGCCGAGCCACCGTCATCCCCCAGACCGGGGACACCAGCGACGAGGCGGTACGGCGACCCGAGCTGCGCCGGTGCGACGTTTCTTATCCGCTGCCGGCCGTGGCGCTGATCTCGGTGGTCGTAGGTCGCGCAATTCCGCCCAGACTGGCCCATCGGCGCCACCCACCGGTCACCTGTCCTGCGTCCTTTGCTCTGCACCTGCGGATGCGACAGGCACTGTCTGTAGCTGGTGCGCCCGCAGGTGCAGAGCAAAGGACGCGAGGTGGGGGTTGGGGGTTGCCGGGCTCACCTCGGCGCCTGCTGGTCAGCAGCCGGTCGATCCGCGCCACCGGGGCCACCCGGGACAGCACCCCGGTGCCGAGGTCGAGCCAGGTCGACCTCGGCACCCGGTGCTGGACTCGGCCTTGTGGCCGTCGTCGGGCGGCCGGGGATGGGCGTACCCCGGCGTCGTGTCGGTCGCGGCCTCAGGCCGAGCGGCGGCGGTGGACGCGGCTGAGGTCGCTCGGGCGGCCCGGGTCGACGTGCCGGGGCAGGTCGGGCTCGTCCGGGCGCAGCGGGGCGAGGGTGTCGGTGAGCGCGTCGATGATCCGGTCGGTGGCCCGGCGGGCCGCGCCGGGGCTGGCGGCGGTCGACTCGCCCAGGTCGACGGGGGCGCCGAAATGCACCCGGATCACCGGGCGACGCCACAGTGACCGGGCGACGCCACGCAGCATTCCCCGCGGCGCCTGGTAGGGGAGCACCTCGTGCGCGCCCCACTGGGCGACCGGGACGACCGGGGCGCCGCAGGCCAGGGCGAGGCGGGCGGCGCCGGTCTTGCCGCGTTCGGGCCACATGCCGGGGTCCAGACCGATGCGACCCTCGGGGTAGATGAGGATCACCGAGCCGCGGGCGACAGCGGTGGCGGCGTCGTCGAGAGCCTGATGGACGGCGCTGGTTCCCCGGTCGACGCGGATGTGTCCGGCGTGGCGCATGGCGGGGCCGAGCAGCGGCGCGCGGAACAGTCCGGCGGTCGCCATGATCCGGGGGGCGATGCGGCGGGTCTGGCAGGCGGCGACCATCACCAACGGGTCGAACGGGCTGATGTGGTTGGCGGCCAGCACCAGCGGCCCGCGACGCAGGTGCGCGGGGACGTCGCCGGTGACCTCGAGGCGGGCCAGCAGGCCGACCAGGGCCCGGGCCAGGAGCAGGGCGCCGCGCCAGATGAGCGGCGGCTGCCAGGTGGCGTACGTGGTGTTCATCAGCGCGACATCGTCGCACGCGGCGGCACTGTCGTGCGGGCGGGTCGGCCGGATGCCCCGGGGTGATCAGGGTCATTGGTCCCGGGCCGTTCCGGGCCGCCCGGCCCTGCCCATCTCTCTACGACAAGCAGTAGTATTTACTACGTCTCGTAGTACGGATGGTTGGGGGTTTCAGGTGGACGCGTTGGACGTCGCCCGCTGGCAGTTCGGTGTCACCACCGTCTACCACTTTCTCTTCGTGCCACTGACCATCGGCCTGTCCGTGCTGGTCGCCATCCTGCAGACGCTGTGGCACCGCACCGGCAACGAGCGCTACCTCAAGCTCACCAAGTTCTACGGCAAGCTGTTCCTGATCAACTTTGCGATGGGTGTGGTCACCGGCATCGTGCAGGAATTCCAGTTCGGCATGAACTGGAGCGACTACTCCCGCTTCGTCGGCGACATCTTCGGCGCGCCACTGGCCATCGAGGCACTCGTCGCGTTCTTCCTCGAATCCACCTTCATCGGCCTGTGGATCTTCGGCTGGGACCGGCTGCCCAAGCGGGCGCACCTGGCCAGCATCTGGGCCGCCGCGATCGGCACCAACCTCTCCGCGTACTTCATCCTCGCCGCGAACTCGTTCATGCAGAACCCGGTCGGCTACCGCATCAACCCCGACAGCGGGCGCGCCGAGCTGACCGACTTCCCGGCCGTGCTGACCAACAAGGTCGCACTGATCACCTTCCCGCACACCCTGGCCGGCTCGTTCCTGGTCGCCGGCTCGCTGGTCGTGGCCGTCGGGCTGTACCACGTGATCCGCAACCGCGACTCCGCCGACACCGGCGCCTACCGCTTCGCCACGAAGTTCGGCTCCTGGGTGGTCCTGGTCGCCTCCGCCGCCGTGCTGTTCACCGGCGACATCCAGGGCAAGATCATGACTGAGGTGCAGCCGATGAAGATGGCCGCCGCCGAGGGCCTCTACACCACCGAGAGCCCCGCCTCGTTCTCCGTGCTCACCATCGGCAGCCTCGACGGCAGCCGCGAGGTGTTCGCCCTCAAGATCCCGTACCTGCTGTCGTACCTGGGCACGGGCGACCCACACGGCACCGTGCACGGCATCAACGACCTGCAGGCCCAGTACGCCTCCCAGTACGGCGCGGGCAGCTACACCCCGATCATCCCGGTCACCTACTGGAGCTTCCGCTTCATGATCGCCTTCGGGATGGCCGCCGGCGCGATCGCCCTGCTGGTGCTCTGGAGCCAACGCAAGGGCCGTACCCCGAGCAGTAAGTGGCTGCTGCGCGCCGGCCTGGCCATGCCGGTGCTGCCGCTGCTGGCCAACTCGTTCGGCTGGATCTTCACCGAGATGGGCCGCCAGCCGTGGATCGTCTTCGGCGAGATGCTCACCCGCAACGGGGTGTCCCGCAGCGTCTCGTTGGCCGAGGTGCTCACCTCGTTCACCGCGTTCACGCTGATCTACGCCACCCTCGCCGTCATCGAGGTCAAGTTGCTGCTGCGCTACGCCAGGGCCGGCGTACCCGACGTCAGCGAACAACCCGCCACCGACGACGCCGACGACGCCGAGCGCCCGCTCGCCTTCGCCTACTGATCCCGGAGCCCATCGTGGAACTGACCACCATCTGGTTTCTCCTCGTCGCCGTGCTGTTCACCGGGTACTTCATCCTGGAGGGCTTCGACTTCGGCGTCGGCATGCTGCTGCCCGTCCTGGGCCGTGACGACCGGGAACGCCGCGTCCTGATCAACACCATCGGCCCGGTCTGGGACGGCAACGAGGTGTGGTTGATCACCGCCGGTGGCGCGATGTTCGCCGCGTTCCCCGAGTGGTATGCCACCCTCTTCTCCGGCTTCTACCTGCCGCTGCTGCTGATCCTGCTGGCCCTGATCGCCCGGGGTGTCGCCTTCGAATACCGGCACAAGCGCCCCGAGGCGTCCTGGAAGCGCCGCTGGGACACCGCGATCGTCGTCGGTTCGCTGCTGCCGGCGTTCCTGTGGGGCGTCGCCTTCGCCAACATCCTGCGCGGGGTGCCACTGGACGCCGACCACGAGTACGTCGGCGGCCTGATCGACCTGCTGCACCCGTACGCCCTGCTGGGTGGCGTGACCACCCTGGCGCTGTTCCTCACCCACGGCGCGGTGTTCCTCGCCCTGAAGACCACCGGCGACATCCGCGAGCGTGCGGGCGCGCTCGCGGTACGCCTGGGCGTCGGGGCCGCCGTCCTCGCGGTGGGTTTCCTGACCTGGACGTTGAGCATCCGTTCCAGCACGGCCGCCGTCGTGCTCGCCGTCGGCGCGGCCCTCGCCCTGCTCGGTGGCCTGGCCGCCGCCCGGGTACGCCGGGAGGGCTGGGCGTTCGCCGGCACGGCCGTGGCGATCGGCCTGGCCGTGGCGACCCTGTTCGCGGCGCTGTTCCCGAACGTGCTGCCCTCCACCCTGGACGCGGCCGGCACGTTGACGGCCACCAACGCCGCGTCCACCCCGTACACCCTGAAGATCATGACCTGGGTGGCGGTGATCTTCACGCCGGTGGTGCTGGCCTACCAGGGCTGGACGTACTGGGTGTTCCGCAAGCGCATCGGCGTGGCCAACATCCCGCAGCACTGACCGCACCTCGCCGACGTGGCGGTATCCGCACCCCGGGATACCGCCACGTCGGCGAAATCGAGTCGATCACACCCGGCGTCCGCCGCTACGGTGTGCCGATGCACGTACGCGAACTCACCGCCGACGACCTCGACGCCGCCTGGGAACTGGGCCGGTTCGCGTTCGGCAACACCTCGGAACGAGCGGCGAGCACGAGGGTCGTCGTGCCCGGGTTGACGCGCTACGGCGCGTTCGACGACGCCGGGCGGCTCGTCGGCAAGGCCGTCGACCTGCACCACGGCCAGTGGTGGTCGGGGCGGGCGGTGCCGGCCGCCGACGTGGCGGGTGTGGCGGTCGCCCCCGAGGCCCGTGGTCGGGGAGTGGCTCGTGCCATGCTCACCGCCCTGCTGCGCGGCGCCCGTGAGCGCGGTGCGGCCGTCAGCGCGCTCTACCCGACCGTCGCCGCCCCGTACCGGGCCTGCGGGTGGGAGACCGCCGGCGTGCTGCGGACCGTTGACCTGGCCACCGCCGTGTTGCCCCGGCACCGCCCCGACCCGCGGTTCGCGGTGCGTGCCGGCACCGTGGCCGACCTGCCGGCCGTCGCCGCCCTGTACGAGCGGGTCACCCGGCACCGCAACGGGCTGCTGACCCGCCAGGGTGAGCTGTTCGACGCCGCCGACCCGGCCCTGCCCGGCGACGGGCTCACCCTCGTCGAGGTCGGCGGCGAACTGGTCGCCTACGCCACCTGGCAGCGGGGCCGCGGTTACGGTGCCGACTCGGTGCTCACTGTCGACGAGGCCCTGGCGGTCACCGCGGAGGCCGCCCGGGAACTTGTCGGGGTGCTGGCCAGTTGGGCGAGCGTCGCGCCGACCCTGCGACTGTGTCCGCTCGACGGCGACGCGGTGAGCACCTGCCTGCCGTTGGAGTCCGCCCGCGAGCACGAACGGGATCTGTGGATGCACCGACCGGTCGACGTCGCCCGGGCGGTGGGCGCCCGTGGGTGGCCGGCTCATGTCCGGGGCTTCGTGGACTTCAGCCTCACCGATCCGCTCGCCGAGTGGAACACCGGCACCTGGCGGTTGGCTGTCGCCGACGGCGCCGCCGAGCTGATCCGTGTCGACGGCGAGGCGGATCTGCGGCTGGACGTTCGGGGTTTCGCGTTGCTGTACACCGGGGCGGCCAGCGCCCGGTCGGTCGCGCAGTCGGGCCTGCTGCGCGCCGTCGGTGTCGCGCCGGACGCCCTGGACCTGTTGGGCGCGGGCGGCCCGGCACAGGTGATCGACTACTTCTGACCGGTGTCAGGCCGCCAGTTCGGCGTTCGCGCGTTGGGTGACCAGTGTGAGCACCCGGGCGGCGGCGCTCGCCTCGTCGGCGGGGATGTCCGCGTAGAGGCGGGCGGTGATGCCGGAGACGGCGTCCGTGACGCGGGCCTGCGCCGCGTGACCGGTGTCGGTGAGCCGGATCCGTGCGCCGTCGGTGTCGTCCCGCACGAGGTGCGCGTCGACGAGTCCGGCGATCACCTCGTGCACGGCGGGCGCGTCGACCTTGAGGGTGCTGGTGATCCGCTGCGTGAGGTGATCGCGTTCGACCGGCCCGCCGGCGAGGGCGTTGAGCGCGAGGACCTGGCCGAAACTGAGCCCGAGCGGCGCGACGGCGCGCTCCAGCAGGGCCCGGGTGGCGTAGTGAGCCTGGCCGATGACCTGGCCGTTGAGGGTGGGAACGGTGGACATGACGCCTCCTTCTGAACGTTGGTCACACCAACGTTGGTGCAGCCAACATAACACGGATCGTGGGTCACACCAACGATCCCTGTTAGGCTGCCGCCATGGAGTCGACCGCCCCGCAGTCACCCGCCGGGCTCCGCACCGCCCCGACCTGGCTGCTCAACCAGGCCGCCGCCCACGCCACCCGCCTGCTCAGCGAGGGCTTCGCCGCGCACGACCTGCGCGGCTACCACTACCGGCTGCTCGCCGCGCTGGCCGAGGACGGCCCCGCCAGCCAGGCCGACCTGGGCCGACGTTGCGGCATCGACCGCAGCGACGTCGTGGCCGCCGTCAACGACCTGGCCGGTCGAGGGCTCGTCGTACGCGCCCCCGACCCGGCCGACCGCCGCCGCAACGTCATCAGCCTCACCGACGCCGGCGCCGACGAGGCCCACCGGATGGGCGACACCGTCGGCCGGGTCCAGGACGACCTGCTTGCCCCGCTGTCCGCCGCCGAACGCGACCAGCTGACCCGCCTGCTCACCAGGCTGCTGGAGCACCACGCCCGGCGCTGAACACCCTCAGCGGGCCTCGCGCAGCTCCGCCAGACGCGCCTCGATCTCGGCCAGCTCGGCGCGCAGCTTCTCGGCCTGCTGCTCCGCCTCGGCCCGCTCGGAGGCGAGGATCTGCTCCACCGCCTCCTGCACCCCGGGGACGTCGACCAGCGCCACCATCTTCAACGCCTCGGCCGGCTTCACCACGTACGGCTTGGCGAGGGCCTTGCTGCCCTGCTGCGCGGCGACGGTCCACTCACCGTCGGCGTACGCCAACGTCACGGTGAGACCCGCGGGCCCCTTCGGCTTGACGGCCTTGACCGCCCGCCGCGCCGGCGGCTTCTCCGTCTGCTCCACCTTCGGCTCCTCCTGTCGCTGCGCGGGCACCCGCGGCGTGTCCAACACGAACTCCGGCGTCACCACGGGCGCGGGCTCCTGCTCGGGCTCCGGTTTCGGCTCCGGAACCACCCGACGGCCGGCGCCCTTGGGCGCCACCGCCAGGTCGGCGGGGGAGAACGGCAACTCGTCGCGGCCGAACCGCACCACCACGAACTCGTCGGACACCTCCGGGTCGGTCAGCTCGATCACCTGACCGACCTGGCCGGCGATCTGCCCCGCCGAGGCGGTGAACACCACCCGTGGTTTACGCCCGGCCGCCAACGCCTCCCGGATGCTCTGCACCTCGTCAGTGGACAAACCCTGGCCGGCATCCATCACAACCCTCTTCCGTACACCTGTTTGATTTCTGTCTTGATACCAGCCGGCTGCGACACCCGCCGCACAGGGCCCGTGGCCCTTCAGCCGCCCAACGCCCGCAGCGCCCGATCCGCGTGGTCGTTCATGCTGACCTCGCTGTGGATCACCTCGATGATCCGCCGGTCGGCACCGATCACGAACGTCATCCGCTTCGTGCTCAACGCCCCCAGCGGCACCCGCCGCTTCACCCCGAACTGCCGCGCCACAGTGCCGTCCTCATCGGACAGCAGCGGATAGTCGAACCCGTGCATCTTCGAGAACTCCGCCTGCTTGGCCACCGGGTCCCGGCTGATGCCCACCCGCGACGCGCCCAGCGCCGTGAACTCCGCCCCGAGGTCTCGGAAGTGGCAGCTCTCCGCGGTGCACCCCCGCGTCATCGCCCCCGGGTAGAAGAACAGCACCACCGGCCCGGCGGCCAGGAACTCCGACAGCCGCCGCGGCGCGCCTGTCTCATCGGGCAGCTCGAAGTCCTGCACCACGTCGCCGACACCCACACCCGCCACCGCGCACCTCCGTTGTCCGATCCACCGAACGCGCGCAGAGCGTAAGCGATCACCCCCCGAGTGCCGACACCTCGTCGGCCACCGCACCAACCACGCCGGTCACCCGCCCGCCGCCGAGCACCGACGCGCGTCGCGTGTGACCCTCCTCTCGACGACCGGAGCGCGCCGGTCACGGTAGCGTCGGCGCGTCCTGCTCCGACAGACCTGGAGGCACCGTGGCACCGGTCACCGTCATCACCGGCGGCGGTCGCGGCATCGGCGCGGCCACCGCCCGCCGTCTCGCCGCCGCCGGTCACCACGTCGCCCTGTGCTACCGCCGCGACGAGGCCGCCGCCGCTACCGTCCTGGCCGACCTGCGCGCGGCCGGAGCGCAGGCCATCGCGGTACGCGCCGACACCACCGACCCCGACCAGGTCGCCGAGCTGTTCGACGCCGCAGCACAGCTCGGCCCGCTCACCGGCCTGGTCAACAACGCCGGCGTCACCAGCCTCATCGGACCCTTCACCGAGCTGCGCGTCGAGGACCTGCGCCGGGTCGTCGACGTCAACCTCGTCGGTTACGTCCTGTGCGCGCAGCAGGCCGCCCGCCGGCTGACCGACGGCGGCGCGATCGTCAACGTCTCCTCGGCCGCCGCGACCCTCGGCAGCCCGGGGGAGTACGTGCACTACGCCGCGGTGAAGGCCGCCACCGACACCCTCACCGTCGGTCTGGCCAAGGAACTCGCCCCGAAGGGCATCCGGGTCAACGCCGTCGCGCCCGGCATCGTGCGTACCGACATCCACGCCGACTCCGGCGTGCCCGACCGTCCCGACTCGGCTGTCGGCCGCATCCCGCTGGGCCGTGCCGGCGAACCCGACGAGATCGCCGCCGCCATCGCCTGGCTGCTCGGCCCGGACGCCTCCTACGCCACCGGCACGGTCCTGCGGGTGTCCGGCGGCCTGTGAGCCGGGACGCCGCGCGTCCCGGCTCACCGCTCTCCGTTCACCGCTCTCAGTGGGTGAACAGTTTCGCCGCCGTGATGACGGTCTGCGCCACCCCGTAGCCGAGCAGCACCGCCACCACCAACCAGGAGATCCACAACCGGGCCTGCTGCCCGTTACGGCTGTCGTCGCTCATCGCGTCCCACTCCTCTGCTCGGTCTTCGGCTCGTCCACGTTCCCCGCCGGCTCGTGGTAGCGCTGCGGCACCGGCCGCACCAGCAGGTTCGCCACGAAGCCCACCGCGAGGACCCCCACCATGGTGAACAGCGCCGGCCGGTACGCCGCCGCGGTCAACGTGCCCGGCTTGCCCTGCGCGTCGAGGAACCCGTTGACGATCAGCGGACCGGCGATCCCCGCCGCCGACCACGCGGTCAGCAACCGGCCGTGGATCGCGCCGACCTGGAACGTCCCGAACAGGTCCCGCAGGTACGCCGGCACGGTCGCGAACCCACCGCCGTAGAACGACAGGATCACGCAGGCCAACAGCACGAACAGCGCCGTGGCGGTCTGCCCCACGAGGGCCAGCGCCGCGTACAGCACCATGCCGACACCCAGGTACACCAGGTAGATCGGTTTGCGGCCGATGACATCCGACGTGGACGACCACACGAACCGGCCGGCCATGTTGAACAGCGACAGCAGGCCCACGAACCCGCCGGCCGCCGCGACGGTCACCGCGGACGTGCCGTTGTCCCGGAAGAAGTCCTGGATCATCGGGCTGGCCTGCTCCAGGATGCCGATTCCGGCGGTGACGTTGCAGAACAGCACCACCCACAGCAGCCAGAACGAGCGGGTCTTCACCGCGTTCGCCGCCGACACGTTCGCCGTGGTCACCAGCGGTTTCGCCGCGACGCTCGCGGGGTCGAAGCCGGCCGGCCGCCAGTCCTCGGCCGGCACCCGCACGTTCGCCACACCGAACATCATGATCACGAAGTAGCCGAGGCCGAGCGTCACGAACAACCAGACCAGGGCGCTGCCCGACGCCGTCGACCCGGCGTTGGCCGGGTCGTAGCCGGGGTCGTAGAACGACAGGAGCTGCCGGGACAGGGGAGAGGCGACCATCGCCCCACCACCGAAGCCCATGATCGCCAGACCGGTGGCCAGGCCCGGCCGGTCCGGGAACCACTTGATCAACGTGGAGACCGGGGAGATGTAGCCGATCCCCAGACCGATGCCGCCGAGCAGGCCGTAGCCCAGATACAGCAACCACAGTTGCTTCGTGGCGATGCCCACCGAACCCACCAGGAAGCCGGTGGCCCAGAAGCAGGCCGAGACGAACATCGCCTTACGCGGCCCGTTCGCCTCCACCCAGGTCCCGGCGACCGCGGCGGACAACCCCAGCATCACGATCGCGATGCTGAAGATCACCCCGATCGCGGTCTGACTGGTGTCGAAGTGCGCGATCAGCGAGTTCTTGTAGACGCTTGTCGCGTAGACCTGGCCGATGCAGAGGTGGATGGCCAACGCCGCCGGGGGGATGAGCCACCGGCTGTAGCCGGGCGGCGCGATGGTGTGCCGACGATCGAGTGCGGAAAGCATGCGCTGCTTCCTCTCCGATGAGGACGAGACGTGCCCACAACGTGCCCCGCGCACACACCAGCGGCAAACCTCGGCAGCGCCGGGTGGTCGATACCGTGAGCTGAGCGGTCACTCAGCCACACCAGCTGTCAGCCCGCGGGCTGCGCCCGCCACACCCAGTTACGCCGCTCGTACAGCGGGCTCATGCCCAGCCGGCGCATGTTGTCCAGCGACGGGTTCGACGAACCCTGCGCGGGCTGACCCGTCTCGCCGGTGACCCACCGGCAACCGGCCGCCGCGGCCGCTGCCACCCGGGCCGCCAGCAGGCCCGACTGCGCGCCCCGACCCCGATGCGCCGGCATCGTGGCGCCGGTGTTGAGCGAACCGACCTCGCCGTGCACGAACAGGTTCGCGGCCGCCACCATCTCGGTGCCGTCCCACGCGGCGAACGGACGGAAGCCGGGGTCACGGACGCTCGCGGCCAGCATCGGCCCCAGGTGTTCCTCGGGCATCCCGAAACACCGCAGGACCACCGACGCCCACTCGGGCACCGACTCGTCCGGGACCGGACCGACCCGCAGGTCGGTGCCACCGGGCTTCAGGGCGTCGATCTCACCAGCGAGCTTGACCCACACGCCGCCCGCCGTGATGTTCTCCCGCGCGCAGATCTCGTCCCAGTCCGACGGCAGCCGGTCCGGGGCGATCTGGATGACCGCGCTGGGCGTGCCCTCGGCGCGGTAGACGTCGCACACCTGGGCGATCAGGTCGGCGGTCACCGGCTCGTCGACGCCGAACCCGAGCGCCTTGGACCAGTAGCCCGTCGGGTCGTGCCGCATCGACAGCACCACCCCGCCGCCCACCCTGGCCGTCCGGATCCCGAGCGCGTCCCGCACGTCGGCCGGCGCACCCGACTCGTACCGGAACATGAACTCGGCCTCGGCCAGCTCGGCGAGCGCGCCTACCGTCTCATCAGTTGCCATTCGGCACACCCTGCCAGGACGCGGCGCGCTCCGGCGCCGGCGATGCCGGCGCCGTGAGCGGCGCCACTACCGCAGGTCCGGGGCGTGCCAGCCGCCGGTGAGCGCCTCGGCGTCCGCCGGCCCCCAGGTGCCCTTGTCGTACGACAGCACCGGTGCCGGCAGGTCCAGGATCGGCGCGACGATGCGCCACTCCTGCTCGATCGTCTCCGCGCGGGCGAACCGCAGGTGCTGCCCGTCCATCGCGTCGTCGAGCAACCGCTCGTACGCCTCCTGGCGGCGACCGAACGCCGACCCGAAGTCGACGGACAGGTCCACCGGACGACTCGCGACCTCGGCGCCGGGGCTCTTCGCCTGGATCGACATCGTGATCCCGTCGCCACGCCCGAGGCGGAACCGCAACAGGTTCGCGGCGGTCGCCGTACCCCGTTCCGCCGGAATCAGCGACCGCTGCGGCTGCTTGAACTCGATCACGACCTCCGTCGCCGTCCCCGGCAGGGACTTGCCCGTGCGCAGGTAGAACGGCACACCCGACCAGCGGGGGGAGTCGACGGTCAACCGGGTCGCCACGAACGTCTCGGTGTTGGAGTCGGCGGCGACGCCCGGCTCGTCGCGGTAGCCGGCGTACTGCCCCCGGACCGTGGACTCCGGCGACAGCGGCGCGATCTGCCGCAGCACCGCCGCCTCCGCCTCCCGGAACGCCGTCGTGTCGTCACTGACGGGCGCCTCCATCGCGATCAACGCGACGACCTGCAGGATGTGGTTCTGCAACACGTCCCGGGTGGCGCCCACCGTGTCGTAGAACCCGGCCCGACCCTGCGTGCCGAACGCCTCCGCGAGGGTCACCTGGATGTTGTCGATGTGCTCGTTGTTCCACAACGGCTCGAACAACCGGTTCGCGAACCGGAAGGCGTAAAGACCCTCGACGGCCTCCTTGCCCAGGTAGTGGTCGATGCGGAACACCCGCTCGCTGTCGAACGCCGACCGCAGCGTGCGATCCAGCTCACGCGACGACTTCAGGTCACGCCCGAACGGCTTCTCCACGATCACCCGGCCCCGGTCGGCCAACCCGACCGCCGCGAGGCCCTCGACGACGGAGGAGAACACCGCCGGAGGGATCGCCAGGTAGAAGACGGGCCGCTCGGCGTCGCGCAGACGCTCGGCCAGACGCTCGTACGTCGTCGGGTCGGCGTAGTCGCCGGAGATCATCGAAAGGTTGGCCGCCAGCCCGTCGAAGGCCTCGTCGTCGATCTCGTCGCTGGCCTCCAGCACCGACTTGCGGGCCATGGTGACGAGCTGCTGGTTATCCCAGGGCGAGCGGGCCACACCGATCACCGGGACATCCAGGCGGTCGCGGCGGGTCAACTCGTACAGCGCCGGGAACAGCTTCTTCGAGACGAGGTCGCCGGTAACGCCGAACAGCACCACCGCGTCTGAGCGCATGTGCATGGCACTTCCATTCGATCATCTGATTCTGATCTTCCGAACGGACAACCGCGCGGCCCAGCGCGAGAATTCCCCGCGAGAGGAGCACGTGAGGTCGGCGACAGCGACAGGCATTCACCGGGAACGCCGCACTCCACCACCGGAGGCAGAATTCGACCATGCGCCTCGCCTTCGACCAGTCACCGGGAACCGGCCCGGAGATCATCTGCCTGCCGATGTTCAGCATGACCCGCGTCGCCACGGCCGTCGCCCTGGCACCCGCCCTCGCCGACGCCGGCCTGCGCGAGACGTACCTCGACCTGCCCGGCCACGGAGACACCCCGGCAACCTGCCCGGCCACCTCCCAGGCGGTGCTGGACATGGTGTGCGCGTGGCTCGATGACCACGTCGCCGCGCCCGTCCTCCTGGCCGGCGCCTCCTACGGGGCGTACCTCGCCGCCGGGATCGCCCGCCGCCGACCCGACCTCGTCCGGGGTCTGCTCCTCGTCTGCCCCGGTGTCACCATCGCGCCGAGCAGCCGCACCCTGCCCGAGGAACGCCCGGCGCCGGGACCGGGCGGCTGGCTCGACGAGGCCCCCACCGACCTTCGCGCACACCTCGACGCCGCGTTGGGCCACCGCACCCCGGCAGTGGTCAGCACGGTGCTCGCCGCCCTCACCGTCGGCGGCCCCGGCGACGAGGCCTTCCAACGGACGCTGCGCTCCGGCCCCGGGTACGCGCTCCCGGACGAGCACGTCGACACACCCTTCCACGGGCCCGTCAGCGTGCTCACCGGCCGGCAGGACGGCGTAGTCGGGTACGCCGGCCAGTTCCACGCCATGCGCCGCTACCCCCGTGGCACCTACACCAGCGTCGACCAGGCCGGCCACTACCTGCCCTTCGAACAACCGGCCCTGCTGCGCGCGCACGTCCAGGACTGGCTGCGGCGAACCCAAACCTGACTTTTGTCATGAACACCTGTGCACCACGCATCGAACCTCATGACTAACTGCACTGTGAGGCACCCCGTCCCGTCCACGAGACTCGATCCAGAGCGCCGGTACGACAGCCGGCCAGGTTCGAGACGGGAGGCGGGACGGTGGACGAGCGCTACGACAGCTACTGCGCCGCTGATCGACTGTTCTACGACTCGCTCGGCAGTGCCGTCGCGCAACCCGCCTTCCCGGCCGCCGACCGGCCGGTGCCGCACGGATGGCGCCGCGAACCGCTCGACGACTGGCTGATCTACGGCCCGGACGGCGGCGCGCTGCCCCAACAGGGCTGGAAGATCCACATCTCGGCCACGCTGGCCAACGCCGAGCGGATCCTCGACACCGTCTTCGACTACTGCGTACCCCGAGGGCTGTCCTTCAAGTTCCTGCGCGGACCCCGCACCCTGCTGCTGCGCAACTCCAAGTACGCCGCCCGAGCCGCCAGCGGCAAGTTCGTCACGGTCTACCCCCGCGACGACGCGGAACTGGAGCTGACCTGCAAGGAACTCGACGAACTGCTGGCTAGCGAGCCCGGACCGTACATCCTCAGCGACCTGCGCTACGGAACCGGCCCGGTCCACGTGCGCTACGGGGGCTTCGCCGCCCGCTACTGCCACTCCCCGGACGGCCAGGTCGTGCCGGCGATCGAGGACGACACCGGCACACTCGTGCCCGACCGCCGCGAACCCGTCTTCCACCTGCCGGCCTGGGTCACCCTGCCCGACTTCCTCGGCCCCCACCTGGCCGCCCGCAACGACACCAACACCAACGAGGTGCCCTACCGCATCGACCGGGTCATCCACTTCTCCAACGGCGGCGGACTCTACGTCGGCCGGGACCTGCGCACCGACACCCAGGTGGTCCTCAAGGAAGCCCGACCGCACGCCGGCCTGGACGCCGACGGCACCGACGCCGTCGCCCGGCTGGCCCGCGAGGCCACGGCCCTGCGGCAACTCGCCGACCTACCGCAGGTCCCGCGCGTCCACGACGAGTTCACCCTCGGCGAGCACCACTTCCTCGCGCTCGAATTCATCGAGGGTCGACCGCTGAACAAGGCGCTCGTCGACAGGTACCCCCTCATCGACGCCGACGCGACGCCCGACGACCGCACGGCGTACACCCGCTGGGCCCGACACGTCTACGAACAGGTCGACTCCCTCATCACGGCGATCCACGACCGCGGCCTGGTCTACGGCGACCTGCACCTGTTCAACATCATGATCCGCCCCGACGACCAGGTCGCCCTCGTCGACTTCGAGGTCGCCGCCCCCATCGCCGGACACCGCCGACCCGGGCTACGCAACCAGGGCTTCGCGGCCCCACGCGACCGCACCGGACCCGCGGTGGACCGCTACGCCCTGGCCTGCCTGCGACTGGCGCTGTTCCTGCCGCTGACCCAACTGGTCCGCCTCGCCCCCGCCAAAGCGGCACACCTGGCCGACATCATCGCCACGAACCTCCCGGTGCCCCGGTCGTTCCTCGACCCGGCCGTTCGAGAGATCACCGGGGACACACCGGCCACCACCGCCCCCGACGTGCACCTCGGCGACTGGCCGACCGCACGGAACCGACTGACCACAGCGGTCGTCGCGAGCGCCACCCCCGAACGCGACGACCGGCTCTACCCCGGCGACATCGAACAGTTCCGCACCGGCGGCCTCAACCTCGCCCACGGCGCGGCGGGCGTCCTGTACGCCCTCCACGCCAGCGGCGCCGACCGGCAGCCCGAACACGAGCAATGGCTGGTACGGCGAGCAACGGCACCCCCCTCCGGCACCCGCTGCGGCTTCTACGACGGCCTGCACGGCGTCGCCTACGCCCTGGAACACCTCGGCCGCCGACAGGACGCCCTCGACGTCCTCGACATCTGCCTCCGCGAACCCCTCGACGGGCTCGACCACAGCCTGCACAGCGGACTGTCCGGGATCGCCCTCAACCTCGCCGACCTGGCCGCCCGCACCGGCGAGACGACGCTGCGCGACGCCGCCTGGCAGGCCGCCGAACGCGTCATCGACCAACTCGCCGACGACCCCGGCCCCGACATCAGCGGCGGACGCCACCCGTACGCCGGGCTGCTCCGCGGACGCACCGGCGCGGCCCTGATGGCCCTGCGGCTGCACGAACTGACCGGCGACGACACCCTGCTCCGGCACGCCGCCACCGCACTACGGCAGGACCTGCGCCGCTGCGTGGTACGCCCAGACGGCGCACTGGAGGTCAACGAAGGCTGGCGGACCATGCCCTACCTGGCCAACGGCAGCGTCGGCATCGGACTGGTCATCGACCAGTACCTACGCCACCGCGCCGACGACCAGTTCACCGAGGCGAGCGCGGGGATCCGCCGCGCGGCACGCTCACCGTTCTACGCCCAGTCCGGACTCTTCGCCGGCCGCGCCGGCATCATCACCTACCTCGCCGCCTCACCCCACGACACCGACCGCCGCGACCTCACCGCGCAACTGGACCGGCTGACCTGGCACGCGCTGCCGTACGCCGGCGGCACCGCCTTCCCCGGCGAGCAACTGCTACGCCTGTCCATGGACCTCGGCACCGGCACCGCCGGCGTGCTGCTCGCGCTGGCCTGCGCCCAGCACGACACACCACCGGCGCTGCCGTTCCTCACGCCCCTCACGGGCGCACCGACCCCCTCGCCACAACGAGGGCACCTTTTCCACCGACGAAGCGAAGGGAGGTGACACGACATGGCGCTTCTGGACCTCCAGGGCCTGGAGATGGCTCCGGCCGACCGCACGGGTGGCGGTAGCCGGGCGAGCCTGCTGCTCTGCGGCGACAGCTCGCTCTCCGTCACGACCTGCAACTGATCCAATCGCACACGGTTGCCCTGGGCGGGTACACACCCACCCAGGGCGACCGCGCATCACCGGGAGGGAACCGATGTCGGCGTTCGACACGGGCGACCGGTTACTCCGACGCACCGCCCTGGCCGGCGGCGGCTGGACCGCCACACTCGCCGCGGTCGCCCTGCTCGGCGCGACCGCCGAACTCCTGCTCCCCGCAGCCCTCGGCCACGCCGTCGACACCGCCCTCACCGGCGGCTCCGGCTGGTGGACCGCCTGCGCCCTCGTCCTCGTCCTCATCTGCGTCGACACCCTCAGCGACCTGGCCACCGGACTCGGCGCGGCACGCGCCACCGCGGGGCTCCGCCGCCACCTGCTCCGCCACCTGTTCGCCCTCGACGTCCGCGCCACCCGCCGCCACCCGGTGGGCGACCTCGTCGGCCGACTGGTCAGCCAGGCCGCCGACGCCGGACAGGCCGGCAACGCCCTCGTCCTCGCCACGGTGGCAGTCCTCCCACCACTGGGCAGCGTCGTCGCGCTCACCATCATCCACCCGGCACTCGGGATCACCCTCCTCGCCGGCCTGGGCCTCCTCACCGTCCTCATGCGAGCCTTCGTCACCGACGCCTCCACCGCGACCGCGAACTACCAACGGGTCCTGGGCGGCATCGCCGGTCGACTCCTGGAGTCACTCAACGGAGCCCGCACCATCGCCGCCGCCGCCACCACCCACCGCGAACAGCAACGAATCCTCGACGCCCTCCCCACACTCAACCGGTACGGCCACCGCGGATGGACACTCCTGGCCACGGCAAGCGCCCGCACCGCCGCCGTCGCACCGCTGCTGCACCTCAGCGTCATCGCCGTCGGCGGATACGCCCTGACCGCCAACTGGCTCACACCAGGACAACTGGTCGCCGCGATCCGCTACGCCGCCCTCGGCGCCGGACTCGGCGGCGTCCTCGCCACCCTCAACCACCTCGTCCGCAGCCGCGCCGGCGCGCACCGCATCGCCGACGTCCTCACCCAACCCGCCGCACCCACCGGCACCCGACCCCTGCCACCCGGCGGCGGCACACTGCAACTCCGCGCCGTCAGCGTGCACACCGACGACGGCCGCCCCATCCTGGACCGCATCGACCTGGACGTACCCGCCGGCGCCACCGTCGCCGTCGTCGGCACGTCCGGCGCCGGCAAGTCGACCCTCGCCGCCGTCGCCGGACGACTACACGACCCCGACAGCGGCGACGTTCACCTCGACGGCGTACCCCTACGCCACCTCGACCCGGCCGCACTGCGCCGCGCCGTCGGCTACGCCTTCGACCGACCCGTCCTGATCGGCGCAACCATCCACGACGCCATCGGCCTGGCACTGCCGACCCAGACGGCGACACCACCACCCGAACCGACCCCGGCCACACCGGCCGTCCTCGCCGCCACCCGCGCCGCAGCCGTAGCCGACGTCGTCGAACGACTCCCTAACGGCTACCGCACCCCACTGGCCCACACACCACTGTCCGGCGGCGAAACCCAACGCCTCGGCCTGGCCCGCGCCTTCACCGCCGACCGACTACTCATCCTCGATGACGCCACCTCCAACCTGGACACCGCCACCGAACACCGCATCACCCAGGCGACCACCGCACGAACCGACCACCGCACCCGACTCCTGATCACCCACCGGGCCGCGACCGCGGCAGCCGCCGACCTGGTCGCCTGGCTGCACGCCGGCCGGCTACGCGGCCTCGCACCCCACCACCACCTCTGGGCCGACCCGGAATACCGCGCCGTCTTCACGCCCACCAGCAGTACGCCGTGACCCACCCCGGCGTACGACAGGTCACCTGGCGGGCCGCACTGACCCGCCGGCGGGACCTGACCCGGCTCGCCGGCTGGTCACTCGTCGAAGCGATACCCGCACTACTCTCCGGCTACCTGGTCGCCCGCGCCGTCGACGACGGCTTCCTGGCCGGGCATCCCGCCACCGGCCTGGCCTGGCTGGGCGCCCTCGCCGCCGCCGTACTGCTCGGCGCGGCGGCCACCGGCCGCACATACCGGTGCCTCGGCGCCGTTGTCGAACCCTTCCGCGACGAACTCGCCACCCGCATGGTCCGGGGAGCGCTACACGACGCCACCCGAACCGGCGCGCACCCGGACAACGCCGCCCTGGCCCGCCTGACCCACCAACTGGAGATCGTCCGCGACACCTTCGCCGGCCTACTCATGGTCACCCGAGGCTTCCTCTTCGCCGCCGGCGCGGCCCTCCTCGGACTCCTCGCCCTGGCACCCGTCGTCGCGGCACTGGCCGCCGCGCCACTGGCCGCCGGCCTGGCCGTGTTCCTCGCCGCACTACCCGCCATGATCACGCACCAACGCACCTACGTCCGCACCGGCGAACACCTCAGCCACTCCGCCGCCACCGCCCTGACCGCGCACCGCGACGTCCTCGCCTGCGGCGCACAGACCCGCGTCACCACCGACGTGGACCATCAGGTGTCCGCGCAGGCCACAGCCGAACGCACCCTCGCCCGCATGGCCGCGATCCGCAGCCTCAGCCTCGGCATCGGCGGCTGGCTCCCACTGATCGTCCTGCTGATCGCCGCACCCTGGCTCGTCGAACAGGGCCTGACCGCCGGCGCGGTACTGGGCGCGCTGATCTACATCTCCACCGGCCTGCAACCAGCCCTGCACACCCTGCTCCAGGGCATCGGCGGCGGGGGACTGCGCTACCTGGTGACCCTGGAGAACATCCTGCGCACCTACCCGGAACCCGACACCACCCACCCGCCCAGGCCCCACACCCCACCCCGGTCGACCACCAACCCCGCCCCGGCCGCCAAGATCCGCAACCTGACCTTCCGCTACGGCCCACACGCCCGACCTGTCCTGGACAACCTCTCACTGACCCTCGACCACGGGGACCACCTCGCCGTCGTAGGCCCCAGCGGCGCGGGCAAATCCACCCTCGCCGCCCTCCTCGCCGGCCTACTACCACCACAAACCGGCACGATCCACCTCGCCGGCCACCCGGTCACCGACACCGCACCCACCATCCTCGCCACCAGACGAGTACTGGTCCCACAGGAGGCGTACATCTTCACCGGCCGACTCGCCGACAACCTGCGCTACCTACGGCCCGACGCCGACGACCACACCCTGGAAAACGCCATCGACACACTCGGCGCACGCCCCCTGGCCACCCGACTGGGCGGCCTGACCGCCCCCATCACACCAACCGTGCTCTCCAGCGGCGAACGACAACTCATCGCCGCCGTCCGAGCCTGGCTCGCACCCGCCCCACTGGTGATCCTCGACGAAGCCACCTGCCACCTGGACCCGGCACTGGAGGCAACCGTCGAAGACGCCTTCGCCCGACGACCCGGCACCCTGGTCGTCATCGCCCACCGCATCAGCTCCGCGATCCGCGCCCACCGGGTACTCGTCCTCGACGGCACCGAACCCCAGGCCGGCACCCACGAACACCTGCTGGAACACTCCACGGCCTACCGGCTGCTCGTCGGCCACTGGCAGGAGCGCACCACACCACCCCTGCCCACACCAACGCGACCCGGGTGAACCCACCACCCACACCGCTCAGATCCAACCCGCCTCGCGCGCCACCCGCACCGCCTCCACCCGCGTACGCGCACCAACCTTGCGGGCGATCCGACCGAGATGGTTGCGCACCGTCCCACTGGTCAACCCCAGCGACACCGCGACCTCCGCCACCGGCGCCCCCTCCGCAGTCAACGCCAGCACCTCCGTCTCCCGGTCGGTCAACGGACCGTCCGCGTGCAGCGCCGCGACCACCAGGTCCGCGTCGAGCACCGGCTCCCGCCGAGCCAGCAGACGTATCCCCTCGACCACCCGCTGCGGAGCGACATCGCTGCGCAGGATGCCGATCATCCGCGTCCCGCACCGCATCCCACGCAACCGCCCCGCCCGCCGCGGATGAGCCAACACCAGCACCGGACACTCACCGAGACGGCTCGCCTCGACACCCTCGACGAAATCCAGATCAGCGACCACCACGTCGGGACGCCCATCCCGCACCGCCTCGGGGACCGCGTCACCCCGGTCCACCTCCGCCACCACCCGGATGTCGTCCTCGGCAGCAAGGACGAACGACAACGCACCCAACACCAGAGCACTGTCCAACGCGAGCAGGGTACGGATCATCACGAACCTTCCCGTGCACCCCCACAACGATCACCCATCGTCAGCATTCAAACACGCATCCGACCCATCCGCACGGCGGGGGAGCGGGCCCGGTCGCACCACCGAACCCGCCCCGCCAACGGCTACAACCAGCCGTCACACCGCGCGCGCCACACCGCCTCCAACCGGTTACGCGCACCGGTCTTCGCAAGGATCGCCGACAGATGGTTACGCACCGTCCCATGCGCCAAATGCAGACGAACGGCGATCTCCTTCAACGGCAGACCCTCGGCAGCCATCCGCAGCACGTCCATCTCCCGCGGCGTCAACGGACTCTCCGCCGGCCACAACACCGCCGCCGCCGCACTCGGATCGAGCGCCCGCTCCCCGGCGGCAACCGTACGGATCGCCCGCACCAACTCCGGCAACGAACCATCCTTACCGACCAGACCCCGCGCACCGGCCGCCAACGCCGCCTCCACCAGCGCCGGACTCCACCGCGGACTCATCGCCAACACAGCGACCTCCGGCGCCTCCACACCGATGCGGGTCACCACCTCCACCGGATCAGGCAGATCCGGCGTCAACGCGAGCACCACCACCTGCGGCCGGTACCGCCGCACCACCTTCACCACATCGCCGACACCCTCCACGTCAGCGACAACCTCCAGGTCCTCCTCGCCCGACAGCGCGGCACTCAACGCCCCGCGCAGCAAACCCATTTCCTCGGCGACAACAACGTGGATCACCACGTCTCTCCGATCTCAGATGCGCGTCAGACAGCCACCCACCCCGGACAACCCACAGGGTTCGGCACAGCCGGTCACGCGCGACAGACGGACAGGCATCGGCCCGCACCGCCGTCACCTACCGACGGGCACGGGCACCGACCGGCCCACAGGTCGACCTGCCGCAACAGACCCACCCCGCGACCGATCCAGCCCACGTCAGCCAGGCCGCGCACTCACCGACGGGAAGCCCGCCGCCACCACGAGTGGCACCACATCGAAGACCTGCGCGGAGCAGGCGGGCGACGGCCGAGCCACCGCGAACCCCGCCCCCGGCCCCGGCGGTGGCCTGTCACTGGCACCGACGGCATCCTGATCGGCCGGCGCCACCGGGCCTGCCGGCGCCACTGGCCACACCGGACCGCCCACCTTGGCACGCGTCAGACCCGACCACCCGGCACCGCGCGCAGCCGACGCCGCCCCGCTCACCGCCCCGCCGGCGAACACCTCCGCCGCCGGTGGCGACACCACACGTACCGGAACGACGATCGGTCGCACCAGCGACGCCGCCACCGCCTGACCCGCCGCGTCGGACACCGCGACGGGAACGCACCCCGGCACCGGCCGCTCCGGTGCCGGGACCGGCGCCGGAGCGGGTAGCCGCCCAGACGCCGGAACGACCACCTCGCCGAGAGCGACATCGACGACCCGGCCGAGCACCACGACGACAGGCCCGACCGTCGGACCGAGCACAGCGTGTACGACGTGCGAAGACCGATCGGCGACCAGCCCCACAGTGGAGGTCACCACGGGCGGCACTGCCAGGCGGGGATCCCGGACGGCATCAACGCCGATCGGAGCCTTGCCGGACGTATCCACCGGGCGGAGACGCGCGCCAACGGCGGTCTTTGCCGGAGGGTCCGACAGGCGCTTCGCCTGCCGCGCCGCGCCGCGTACCGCGTCCTGGTCGACCCGGGGGAGCGGCGCCGACCGGGAGGAATGTGCGTCGGGCCGCGACGACGCGACCGGCGGGCGGACATCGGCGGGGGAGACGACCCTGCTGACGCGGGCCGGCGCGTCGGGACGACCTTCGACCACGGCCGTGACCTGCTGACGGCGCCGCTCGGGAGCCTCGCCCAGACCCAACCGGACGACCCGCTCGACCAGAACACCGGCCTGCTGACCACGCTCGCCGCCGTCGTGACGGCCGTGCGCGGCGGCCGGGTCCTGCAGCAGGAAGGCCACGACGAAACCAGCCCCGACGGCAGCCAGGATCAACGCCCACCGTCGGGCGAGCGTGCGGATCAGGCCGGGGGAGAGCAGGGAATTGTGCCTCGGCGCGGACGTGGACGCGGTTCCACTGACGGGACAATGCACGCGGACACGATCCCTTCGCCTCGGACTGCTGACTCATCGTAGCGACGTGAACGCAGGAACGCATCCCGCGACCTTTTGATCACCGTCCGTCGCCGCACCCATCCGTGCGGAGGCAAACGGGCGCGCCCGCCGTCAGTCCACAGTGCCGAGCCGGGAGAACGGCTCAGTTCCCGCGCACGCGAAGCTTCGGCGTCGGGGGCCTTGACGACGCGCGGCGCGAGCTCGCCGTCTCGGCGCGGCGTTCAGCGCGGCGGCACTCGCAGCCGACGAGCACCAGGTCGGGACCGCGTGACGGGTCGCCCGGTTTCGATGGGCCCTTCGACGGCTCCTGGCGCGAGCACCCGGAAGTCCGAAACCCCGCTCGCTGCACCTTGAGACCACCCGGGCACCGATTCGATAATGCACATTATGTAAAGTCGCGTTATCCCACGGTCCCCCCACCGGTGTCATTCGCGGGTCAGGCCGGGCGGGCAGGCGTCCTCGTCCGGCCCGACGGCGCGGGCGTTGACCAGCGGATTGCGCCGCAGGCGCGCCACCATGTCCACGCTGCCGCCGAAGTCGGTCCACGTGTCGTCCCACAGCGCGGAGACGAGCCAGGAGCGGTCCTCCGGGAAGAACAGATCCGGCAGTGAACCGTCGCCGCGCATGTGACCGGACCTCCAGGTGAGCGCCTGTTCGGGTCCAGCCTCGACCAGCACGTAGAGGTAGTCCCAGTAGAGCGACACCCTCGGGGCGTGCGGGAAGACGACGTCGTGGGCGCCCGTGTCGAGATAGCCCAGCCACCAGGGCTGCTCCGGGGTGCACCCCGCCAGTGCGTCCACCAGGGCGCGCTCGTGGGCGTCGAAACCGACACCTTCCGGAGGATGGAACGTGGCGTACGCGTCGAACACCGGTGGGATCGCGGTGGTGACCGAGAAGCCCTGCGTGGTCTGCCCGGCGAGCCAGGCGACATCACGGGGGGTACCGATGCGCCACGGTCGTCCGTCCCTGTCGACGTCCATCGGCTCCGTCCAGGTCGATAAGTCGTCCGCGCCGTAGCGTCCGGGCTGGGCGGCCGACGACGCGCAGGGAGCCCAGCCGGGTCGGCCGGCAGCTCGCCACTGGTGGCCCTCGGGGCAGACCAGGTCCGTCGGTCCGCCCGGCTCCTGATACACGAAGGCCGTGCCGGGTCGCCCGCACTGTGGGCAGGTGGTGGCGGGCAGCGTCATGCCGCGCAGGATACGTGCTGCTCGATGCGCGCGACCCGTTGTCGCCCGCTACGGCCGGCGCGTCGAAGCCGCTGGGTGACGTGGGGTTTCTGCTGGCCGGCCGTGCTGACTGCCGTCATGGGTTCGGAAGGTGCGGTGCTTGGGCCGGCCGGCAGGTGGCCGTCCGGGGCCTGTCGAGCTGCCCCATGCGCGGGGCACGTGAACAGGGGGCGGCAACAGGGCACGGAAACGATCGGCGCGGGGTCGTCGCTGGTCGACATCACGAGGCCGTCGGTGCCGTGTGGACATCCCGCGCGACTGGAGGCTGTCGTTGGTGTCGTCGGTCAGACTGGTCCGTTCGGGTGGGCACCGTCCGCCCCACATCTGGGGCAGGTCTACAGGAGGGTTGGCACCCCCTCGCCAGATGCACCTCTCCCCCCGTCCAGCCCGGGCGGGAGACGCTTTCCGGAAACCCGAAAATGCTGCATAATATCCCTTATGCATGACAAAAAGGACGAATCGCTCGCGGTGTTGATCGAGGAGTTCCTGACCGCCCGCGCCACCCGTAAGCCCTCCCCCCACACCCTGGCCGCGTACCGGCGGGATCTGCTCGCGGTGGCGGCCCTGGTCGCCGAGGATGCCGCCACTCCCCTCCCCCTGGACGTCGTGTCGATCAGCGAGCTCTCCCCCAGGGTGATGCGGGCGGCTTTCGCCCGGTTCGCCGCGCCCCGGGCGCCAGCGTCGGTGCACCGGGCGTGGTCCACCTGGAACAGTTTCTTCACGTTCCTGGTGGCCGATGGGGTCGTGGCGGGTAACCCGATGCCGGCAGTCGGGCGACCTCGGGCGCTACTCCCCCAGCCGAAGCCGTTGCGGGGCGCGGACACCCCCGAGGTGCTGCTCGCGTCCGTCGCGCGGGACGAGGGCAGGCAGCGCGACCCGTGGCCGGAGCGCGACGTCGCCGTGGTCGCGGTGGCGCTCTGTGCCGGGTTGCGCCTGTCGGAGTTGCTGGCGTTGCGGGTCGGCTCGCTGGGTGGTCGGCCTGGTGAGCGGCGGATCGAGGTGCTCGGGAAGGGCGGGCGGCCCCGGGTGGTGCCGATCGAGGCGGACCTGGACCGGGTGCTGAAGGACTACCTGGACAGTCGGGTGCGGCGTTTCGGTTCGCGGTCGGTACGCCCGGACTCGGCGTTGCTGGTGGATCGGCGGGGTGAGCCGTTGCGCCGTGGTGGGCTGCAGTATCTGGTCGAGTCGTGTTATCGGCGGGCGGGCATCGGTGACCGGGTGCCGAGGGGCGCGCGGTTGCACGCGTTGCGGCACACGTTCGCGACGCGGCTGGCCGAGGACGGGGCGAGCGCTGCGGAGATCATGCGGTTGTTGGGGCATGCGTCGTTGGCGTCGTCGCAGACGTACATCGAGGTGACGGCTGGGCAGCAGCGGGACGCGGTTCGGGCCAACCGGACCAATCAGGCGTTGGCGGCTCTGCTGCCGCCGCGGTCGGGGTGAGTGGAGGTCAGTGTGCGCGGTGGCCGGTGCCGGCGGTGACGGGCAGTGGGCCGAGGACGGCGTTGATGAGGTGGATGCGGGCGTTGGTGGCCTGGTAGTCGGCGCAGACGGTGTCGGCGCGGTCGCCGAGGCGGGCGGTGGGTCCGGTGCGGGTGACGGTGATGGTCGTGCCGTCGAGGGTGGTGGTCGTGCCGGCGGTCGTGAGGTCGTCGATCGGGTGCGCTCCGGTGACGAGGTGGGCCTTGAGCAGGGTGCGCAGCTGGTCGGTGTGGTGGGTCATGAGGTCGTCCCAGTTGTCCTCGGAGAACGTGGCGGCGAAGGCGTCGTCGGTGGGGGCCAGGATGGTGACGCCGGTGCCGGCGGGTAGGTCGGTGAGGACGCCGCTGGTGCGCAGGGCCGCCTCGAAGGTGGTGAGGGTGGGGATCCAGCGCAGCGCCTGGTCGGTGGGTTGGCTGGCGAGGAAGGTGGGGTTGCCGGGGTCGGTGCCGGTGGGTAGGGCGGCGCAGAGGGGTCCGGTGACCTGGGGTGTGGTGGCGCTGGCCGGTGGTTCGGCGTCGGCGCGGGAGGTCGCGGGGCTGCTGGTGCAGGCGGCGAGCAGCAGTGTGGTGGCGAGGAGGGCGAGGGCCGGGAGTCGGGGGTGTCGGCGTGCGGTGGCGGGTTGCGACACGGTGGCCTCCTCGGGTTGGGGGTGGGTGGGTGCCGGCGGCGCGGGAACCACTGCCCGCGCCGCCGGCTTGTTCACCTGACGGTCAGAGGGTTGCGCACTGGTTGGTGCGGGGGCCGTGGACGGTGTTGGCGATGCCGAGGTTGCTCGGTGTGGGGTTGTTGCCGGTGCAGGTGAGCGGGCCTCGGATGGTGGTGCCGGCCAGCACTGGGGTGTCGGTGCCGGTGGTGTTGGTGGAGAGGTCGACGGGGCCGGCGATGGTGACGTCGATGACGGACACGGCGTTGGTGGTGTTGGCGATGCGGACCGGGCCGTTGACGGTGCTGTCGGCGAGGAGGACGCCGGCGGCGCCGGTGGCGGTGAGGGGGCCGCTGATGGTGGTCGCGGTGGTGACGAGTGCCGCGCCGGGTCGGACGGTGACCGGGCCGTTGATGGTGGCGTCGGTGGCGCAGGTGAAGCCGGTGACGGTCAGGGGTCCGTTGCGGCGGCCGGTGAGGGTGGGGTGGACGCGTTCGCCGTCGGTGAGCTTCTCCACGCCCAGTGGGTCGAGGAGCAGTGGGATGAGGCCGCGTTCGGGTTGGTTGAGGGGGACGTAGTAGCCGTCGGCGGTTGTGATGACTTTCCAGCCGTGGGCGGCGATGCGTTGGGCGACGGTGGTGCCGACGCCGCCGGGGCCGTCGGTGCGGGTGCCGTTGTACTGGGCGTCGGTGAGTTTGTAGGCGCAGGGCGCGTTGTCGAGGATCAGGTTCGCGGGGGGCGCGTCGAGCGGCGGTGGGCTGTCGCCGGGGTGCGGCGCGGGGTGGGCGGGGATGGGTCGGGATCCGCGGAAGACGAGGCGGCCGGTGTTGGCGGCCTGGGTTTCGATGGCTTCGGCGCGGGAGTTGAGGATGTCGGCGCGGTCGGCGCGGTGGTAGTCGAGGAACTGGTGGAAGGTCCACAGGGCGGAGTAGGTCTTGCGGCGGCGGTTGTTGGCGGTGTTGCCCTCGTCGGGGCGGGTCTGGCCGCCGGAACTGCGGAGTTCCAGGAGGGAGTTGGTGACGTTCTTGAGGCCGAGGGTGTTGCGCAGGATGGTTTCCTCGCTGAGGCCGACGTTGCCGCCGCCTTCGCAGCCGTAGGGGCAGGCCCACCAGCCGGCTTCGGCGCCCTTGGTGTACATGTGGCCTTCGATCATGTCCTGGGACTGGTCGAAGATGGGTTGGGCGACGTTCTGGTGCCGTGGCGGCAGCATGGGCAGGTCGCCGGCGCGGGAGTTGCCGAATTCGTGGCCGTCGTAGCCGGCGACGGGTCGGTAGTCGCGGACCATTCTGATGTACGCGGCGGTCTCCGGCTGGCGGATCAGGGAGTAGTCGCGGTTGAGGTCCTGGCCGGTGGAGTTGCCGCGGGTGTTGTTGGCGCGGCCGTCGCCGTTGATGGTGGGGACGATCAGGACGGTGGTGTGGCTGAGCAGGTCGGTGATGCGGGGGTCGGTGCTGAAGGCGAGTTGCCGGGCCATGATGAGGCAGGCTTCGCGGTCGCCGGGTTCGTTGCCGTGCACGTTGCAGTTGATGGCGACGGGTGCGGTGGCGGCGACGGCTTCCGGGGTGGCGGCCGGGGTGGGGTGGCCGATGACCATCATGTTGATGGGTCGGTTCTGGACGGTGCGGCCGAGTTCGACGACGCGGACGCGGTCGCTGAGGGCGTCGATGGCGGCGGTGTAGGCGTACTCGTCGGTGTCGCTGGTGTATTGCGCGGCGTGGGTGGTCTCCCACTGGGTGCGTAGGTGCTGGCCGGGGGTTTCGGGGTTGCCCCAGGGTGCGGTGGTGGTGGCGACGACGGGGTCGGAGTAGGGCTGTTCGGTGGTGCCGACGCGGGCGCGTACGCGCCATTGGAAGGTGTCGCCGGGGTTGAATCCGGCGTCGGCGAAGGTGGGTGCCTGTTGGTTGATCTGGCGGTTGGGGCGCCAGATGCCGACGATGGTGGGTGTGCCGGTGGGGGTGTCGGTGGCGTCGACGGGGGTGCGTTCGATCTGGTAGTCGGTGGCGTCGGGGACGGGTTGCCAGGCGAGGGTGGCGTATCCGTCGGCCTGGCGGACGGTGAGGGCGGTGACCTGGGACGGTTCCGCGGTGGCGCGTTGGGCGTTGGCGGGGGTGGGTGCGGTCGTGAGGGTGACGGCGATGAGGGTGGACACGGCGATGAGGGTGGGTCGCTGACGTCTCATGTGGCCTCCGACGAGTTGATCGTGGGCGCGCGTGTCGATCAGCATGATCGTCGAGGTCCGTCGATGCAATGATCTTGAGGGAATCTTGCGGATCGGTGGCCGCGCTCCCCCGGGCGACGTCACGCGGTGACGGTGGCGGGTTGACCCGGCGTCAGCCGAACGTGGGGTCGGTGAGCAGGCGCCACCCGCCGACCTCGATGCGGGTGGTGGGGCCGCCGATGTGGGTGATCCACAGTGGCGGGGCGGTGCTCATCGTGCGTGCCGTAGGGCCCAGTCGAGGGCGTCGTCGGCGATCTGCCGCCAGCCCTGCTGCGCGGTCAGGAGGTGGGCGTACCCGTGGTAGAGCTTGACCTCGGTGATGGTGTCGCCCTTGTAGTGCGCGGCGTTGGAGCGTTGCACGCTGGGCGGCATGATGTGGTCTTCGGAGCCGGAGATGAACAGCAGCGGCGCGCGTTGGTCGTTGTGGTAGTCGACGGCGATGTCCTGTGGGCCGGGCAGCAGGTTGGCCAGGACGCTGTCCCAGAGGATGCCGCCGGCGGCGGGGATGGCGTAACGCTGGTAGAGGGCGCGGGCGGTGGGTTCGTCGAAGGTGTTGGTGAACGCGTAGTTCCACTGTTCGAAGGTGAACCCGACGGCCCGGTGCCGGTTGGCCGGGTTCTTCAGCACCGGGAAGGTGGAGCGCAGCTGGGAGAAGGGGATGTTCTTGACGCCTTCGGTGGGTGCCGAGTTGAGGGCGACGGCGCTGGCGCCGTATCCCCGGTCGAGCAGCACCTGGGTGAACGCCCCGCCGGCGGAGTGACCGATGAGGATCGGCGGCGTGGGTAGGGCGTCGAGCACCGCGGACAGGTGGTCGATGATCTGCGGGGCGGTCAGCGTCTCCAGGGGGCTGGGGTCGGCGTTGATGGCTTCGACCTCTCCTTCCAGCCCGGGGTACGCGGGGGTGAGCACCCGGAAGCCCTTGGCCCGGTAGTGGGTGGCCCAGTCTTCCCAGCTGCGGGGGGTGACCCAGAACCCGTGGATGAGGACGATCGTGTCCGGCGTACCGCTCATGTCAGCTCCGTGGAGGTCGCGGGGTGGCGATGGCGCAGCGGCGGTCAGCTCACCCTAGACATTCGTGCCTCGCGATGGCGGGTTTTTCGCGACGTTTGTCAGCCGAGGTCGACCAGCAGGGGGCGGTGGTCGGAGATGGTGGACGGTGGGGTGGTGACGGCGCGTACCGGTGGGAGCTGTTGGAGGGCGTGCCGGTCGGCGAGGATGTGGTCGAGTTGGACGCGGGGTTGCCCGGCGGGGTAGGTGGGGCGGCGGCCCAGGGGGTGCCAGCCGGAGACGAGTCGGGCGGCGCCGGCGGGCAGGTTGAGGTCGCCGAGCAGGACGCGGGGGGCGGGTAACGCGCGTAGCGCGCGGACGGTCTGGCGGAGTTGGCGGGCGTTCCAGCCGGGCACGAACGACAGGTGGGTCGCGGCGACGGTGAGCGGGCCATGTGGGGTGTCCAGGACGGCGGCGATGACGACGCGGGGTTCGTCGTGCAGCAGGATGAGCCCGCCGCGGGGGCCGGGGACGTAGACCGGTGAGCGGACGGGGGCGGGTTTGAGTCTGGTGACGTGCCAGCTGCGGACGGGGTGTCGGCTGATGAGGCCGATGCCGTAGCAGGGTTCACCGTGGCCGTCGTCGTCGTGGCGCAGGGGGCGGAAGTGTTCGCCGGGGGTGCCGACGACGGCGGCGGCGAAGCGGTGGTGCGGTGCGTGCAGGGCGCGGGCGGCGATGGCGGTGAGGTCGAGGTTGCCGCTGCGGTGTTGGTCGCGGTCGACCTCCTGCAGGGCGAGCACGTCGGCGTCGAGGGCGCCGATGGCGGCGGTGAGCCGGTCGGAGTCGACGAGCCCGTCGATGAGGGATCGTCCGTGCAGCATGTTGAAGGTGGCCAGGCGCACTTCTGCACCATACGTGCCCGTGGCATGGTTGCCCGGTGGTGAAGGTGTTGCTGTGTTCGATGGTGGTGTTCGTGGCGGTGGGGGCGTTGGGGGTGTGGTTGCGGCGTACGCGGGGCCGCTGACCGGTGAGTTCTCCCACTCGGAGGGCTGCTCGGGCGGATCGGGTGGGGAGAATTGCCGCCCATGGACGCCGTGACGCTCAGTACGCTGCTGGCCGCCGCCGCGATGGCCGGGTGGGTCGACGCCGTCGTCGGTGGTGGTGGGTTGTTGCTGCTGCCGGCGTTGTTGGTGGCTGCCCCGGGGTTGCCGGTGGCGACCGCGTTGGGCACGAACAAGCTGGCCGCGATCTTCGGTACGTCCACGGCGGCGGCGACGTACGCCCGGCGTACGAAGGTGGACTGGCGGGTGGCGGGGCCGGCTGCGGGGTTGGCGGTGCTCAGCGCGGGTGTGGGCGCGGCGTTGGCCGGGGCGGTGCCGGCGTCGGCGTACCGGCCGGTGGTGCTGGTGGTGCTGGTGGCGGTGGCGGTGTTCGTGCTGGTGCGTCCCCGGATGGGGGTGGTGGCGGTGCCGGCGAGGCGGACCCTGGTGCGGGTGGGCGTGGTGGTCGCGGTGGCCGGGGTGGGCATCGCCCTGTACGACGGGTTGATCGGTCCGGGGACCGGGACGTTCCTGGTGTTGGCGTTCACCGCGCTTGTCGGCGCGGACTTCGTGCACGGTTCGGCGATGGCGAAGGTCGTCAACGCGGGCACGAACCTGGGCGCGTTGGTGGTGTTCGGGGTGACCGGGCACGTGTGGTGGCTGTTGGGCGCGGGGATGGCGGTGTGCAACATCGCCGGCGCGGTGCTGGGGGCGCGGATGGCGTTGCGCCGTGGCTCGGGGTTCGTGCGGGTGGTGCTGCTGGTGGTCGTGGTGGCGTTGGTCGTGAAGCTCGGCCACGACGAGTGGGTGGCCCGGTGAGGGTGCGCTGACCCGGTTGGGTCAGCGGGGCGCGGACGGCTGGGTCGCGGTGTGTCGGGTGGGCGCGCCGGGTGGGGCTGCCGTCGGCGCGGGCGCGGCGGGTCGGCGGGCGCGCAGCGTGTCGTACACGCTGATGCCGGTTCGGGTCAGCGCGAGCGCGGCCGACAGGACGACCACGGTGCGGATGGCGTGACCGACGTCTGGCGCCCACAGCTGGAGCTTGGCCAGCCCGGCGCCCTTCCAGAAGGAGGGCACCAGCCACGTGGCGGTGGCGGCGACGGCGGCGCATCCGGCGACCCAGCAGGCGGTGGTGGCGATCGTCCGGGTACGGGACCGGGGCGGCAGGGTGGTGCGGTGTCGCCGGGTACGCAGGATGCGGGTCACCGACCAGCCGAGCATGACGAGCAGTGCTGCGGCGACGGTGAGCAGCCCGCCCAGTGCCCAGGTGTGGATCGGCTCCGCGGTGGCGGCGGCCGGTGTGCCACCGTGCAGGATGCGGGCCACGTTGAACGCTCCGGCGCTCAGTGGCGCGTCCATCGGCAGGCCGTAGATGTTGGTCATGACGATCACGGCGAGGTTCGCGTCGGGGACCAGCACGAGGTGGGTGAAGTAGTCGGGGGTCGCGCCGGCGTGCCAGACGATGCGGGTGCCGACGCCGTCGAGGGTGCTGTTCTTCCAGCCGAACCCGTAGGTGCCGTGACCGGTGTCCGCGGTGCCGGTGTGCATTTGTTCCGTGCCCTGCGGGCTGAGGATCCGGGTGTCGCCGAAGCGCCCGCCGCCCAGTTGAGCTGCGGCGTAGTGGGACAGGTCGTCGAGGCTGGCGGCGAGGAACCCGTAGGGCACTCCGGCGGTGTCGAAGGGTGCGGTGAAGCGTTGCGGCCGGCCGAGGTAGTACCGGTGCCCGGCGGGGATGCCGACGGCACGGGCCTCGTCGGCGGTGGCCGCGGAGTGTGTCATCCGCAGCGGGTCGAGCACGTGACGGCGCAGGTGAGCGCCGAAGGTGTCACCGGTGACGCTCTCGACGAGCGCGCCGAGGATCATGTAGTTGGCGTCGCTGTACTCGTAGGTTTGTCCGACGGGCGCGATGGGTCGCACGGTGGCCAGGTCCCGCACGGACCGGGTCAGTGCGCCGGGGCGGTTGTCGTACCGGTCGGTCAGGTCGGTGCTCCAGACCTGCGGTAGTCCGCTGGTGTGGGTCAACAACTGGCGGACGGTGACCGTCCGGGCGGTGTCGGCGGCGCCCAGGCGCAGCCACGGCACGTACGTGGAGACCGGGGTGTCGAGGTGGACCCGGCCGGACTCGACCAGTTGGGTCACCGCGAGTGCGGTGAACGACTTGCTGGTGGACCCGAGGAGGAACGGTGTGTGGACGGTCATCGGTCGTCCGTCGCCGTCGACGCCCCAGGCGCCGTGTCGCAGGGTCTCGTCGCCGCGGATCACCGCGTACGCGAGGCCGGGTGCCCGGGTCTGCTGCAGGTAGTCGCGCAGGTAGCGTTCGGCGGCGGCCAGGTCGTCGGCGGACGCGGGGCTGGCGGCGACCGGGGTCGGCGTCGTGGCGAGCAGGGCCAGGCAGACGGCTGCGCCGGCGAGGCGACGGGTCCGGGTCAGCAGTCGGGTCACTGTGTTCACGTCGAAGGTCCTCCCCCGGGTGCGTTCGTCAGCCGATCTGGCTGAGCAGCTTCTCGAGGGCGGCCAGTCGTTGCCGGACCTCGCCGAGTTCCTCGCGGACGCCCTTGAGTTCGCTCGCGGTGCTCCGGGCGCTGTCGGCACCACGTTCGGCCAGCACCCGGTAGCCCTCCTCCCGGGCCGCGGCGTATCGGGTGCGGTAGATGCCGGTCCCGATGAGACCGGCGACGGTGATCACCGCCAGCACGATCGCCGTCACGGCGATGGTGGAGGTCTGCGCCACGTCCAACGCCACCTGATGGGTCATCGCTCACTCCTTCTGTGGTGCGGCCGACTCGGGGCCGGTCAGGTTCTGCGCGGCCCGCACGATCGTGTGGAGGTCCAGGGGCACCGTGAACGGCACGGCCTGGACGTACTTCACCGAGCTGCCGTCGGGTGCTGTCACCAGTTCGCCGGTGACCAGGCCGGCCGCTTCGAGTTTCTGTAGGTGCATGTAGAGCAGTGGTCGGTTCATGTGCAGCTGCCGTGCCAGCTCGCTGACGTATGTGCGTTGCTGGGCCAGGGCGGCGAGGATCCGCAGCCGGTGCGGGCTGGCCAGCGCGGCCAGCAGTGACACCAGGTCGTCACCTGTCGGGAAGGTGCCGCTCATCGTGGATTCCCTCCTCGACACCCCTGTCAGGTTTCCCTGACATCGGGCGTCACAAAAGTCTGACAGGGGTGGTCGGAGGTGTCAACGCCCGACGAGGTGCTGGGAAACGCGCAGCCGACAGGCCGATTCGGCACCGCGGACGGCAACTGACGCGCCAGCCGTGGTCGGCTGGCGCGTCAGGGGCAGATCAGTACTGGCGGATCAGCGGCGGCGGCTCGGTGAGTCGAAGCGACCCGCGCGGATCTCGCGCAGGGCCCGCCGGCGGATGTCGCCGCGCAGCGTGTCGACGTACAGGGTGCCGCGCAGGTGGTCGGTCTCGTGCTGCAGGGCGCGGGCGAGGAACCCGCTGCCGGAGATCGTCAACGGCTCGCCGTTCTGGTCGACGCCGTGGGCGGTGGCGTGCAGGGCCCGCACGGTCGGGAAGTACAGCCCGGGGATGGACAGGCAGCCCTCCTCGTCGTCCTGGAGTTCGTCGGACAGTTCGAGGGTGGGGTTGATCAGGTGGCCGCGGTGCCCGTCGGCGTCGTAGACGAACACCTGGGCGCTGACGCCGATCTGCGGTGCGGCGACGCCGGCGCGGCCGGGCTCGCCGAGCAGGGTGTCCATCAGGTCGGTGACGAGGGCGCGCAGTTCGGCGTCGAAGGTGGTGACCGGCTCACATTCGGTGCGCAGGACGGGGTCGCCGATGATCCGGATGGGCCGCAAGGTCATGGACGGCAGCTTATCGCCGGTCGCGGCGGGTTCAGCGTCCGGCCAGGGTGGCGCGGATCGGCGCGGTCTTCGCCGCGGCCTCGGCGACCTCGGCGGCGGGGTCGCTGTCCCAGGTGATCCCGCCGCCGGCCCAGGTGTGCAGGCGGCGCCCGTCGGCGGCGGCGGTGCGGATGGTCAGGCCGAGGTCGACGCGGCCGGGGGCGACCCAGCCCAGCGCCCCCATGCTGGCGCCCCGCCCGACCGGTTCGAGGGCGTTGATCTGGGTCAGGGCGGCGCGTTTCGGCGCGCCGGTGACGGAACCGCCGGGGCAGGTGGCGCGCAGCAGGTCGGCCAGGCCGAGCCCGTCGGCGGCAGCCGCCCGCACCGTCGACTCGGCCTGCCACAGGTCGCACCAGCGGCGGACGGTGAACAGCTCGTCGACGGTCACGGTGCCGGTGCGGGCGATGCGGGCGAGGTCGTTGCGTTCCAGGTCGACGATCATGACATGTTCGGCGCGCTCCTTCGCGCTGGCGAGCAGCTCGACGCGGCCGGCGGCGGTGGCCGGGCGGGTGCCCTTGATGGGTCGGGTGATCAACTGCCCGTCGGTGACCTCGATGAGGGTTTCCGGGGAGGCACAGCCGATGGCCCAGCCCTCGCCGGTGAGCACACCGCCGTAGCGGGCGCCGGGCAGCGCACCGAGGCGGCGCAAAGCGGGCAGCGGGTCGCCGGCGTAGGGGGCGGCGGCGTGCCCGACGAGGTTGGTCTGGTAGACGTCCCCGCGGCCGATCGCGGCGCGCACGCTCGTGACGGCGTCCGCGTGCTGGCGACGGGTCCAGCTCTCGGCCCACTCACCGAGCCACCACACCGAGGCGGGCCGGCCCGCCGGGGCGGCCGGGGTCGGATGGTGGCCGTAGACGACGACGGTGAGGTCGGGCAGCGTCGGCGCGGGCTCGGGCGCGGTGGCGGGCGCCCCCGCCAGGTACGCGCCGGCGGCGGCGGACAGGTAGAGCGCCGCCCCGCAGACCCCGGCGCCGTCGTGGTGGGCCGTGGCGGGCCGGCTCAGGTCGTGCAGGGCCAGGCCGTGTGCGGCCAGGAACCCCTCGGCGAGGGCGGCAGGGTCACCTCCGTCGCGCAGGTGCCACTGAAGGCGGGCACGTTCGGTGAGCGCACCTCGACACGCGGCCGGGGCCCCCGGCACATCGATCGACGCAGCCGGACCGTTGTGGGCGGCGGTCACCGCAGCCGGTCCGCGATCCGAGGAGTACACCTGTGGGAGCGTTTCCACGCCGTACGGTTCGACCTTCCTCATCCGTTCAGTGGATTTCCGGCGCGACAGACGGACACCTGCTCGATGCCGGACACTTTCCCTTGGTACTGTGCGTCACTGGTCATGTGAACCATGACACAGTGCCCCCACAGTCCGGAGAACCCGATGTGCCAGCACCAACCGACCTGCCCCTCCGCTGAAGCCACCGACCGGGAAGCCGCGCGAGTCCTCGCTTGCTTCCGTGAGCAGGGCTGGAGCCTGCTCTGCAATGGTGTCATCGTCTTCGAGGACACCGGCGAGCTGCTCCCCGACGGCAGCAGCATCGCACCGCACCGCGGCCCTGCCCGCCACGCCCTCGTGGCCTGACCGACCACTCAGCGTCACCGACTAGCCGCCATTCGACCCACGCACAGTCCCCCGGTAAAGGGACGCCACGCCCAGGTCGCAGCGGCTGCCGGGGCGGCTCGCAACCGCCCGCCCCGGCACGCCCGTCGCCGATCTCAGTCTTCGAACGCCTCCGGCGACGGGCACGAGCAGACCAGGTTCCGGTCGCCGTACGCGCCGTCGATGCGCCGCACCGGAGGCCAGTACTTCCCGGCCCGGTCCACCCCGGCCGGGTACGCGCCCACCGACCGCGGGTACGCGTGCGGCCACTCGTCACCGCTGACCATCGCCGCGGTGTGCGGCGCGTTCGCCAGGGGGTTGTCCCCCGCCGGCCACTGCCCCGAAGCGACCTGCTCGATCTCCGCGCGGATCGCGATCATCGCGTCGCAGAACCGGTCCAGCTCGGCCAGGTCCTCGCTCTCGGTCGGCTCCACCATCAGCGTCCCCGCGACGGGGAACGACATCGTCGGCGCGTGGAAGCCGTAGTCGATCAGCCGCTTCGCCACGTCGTCCACCGTCACGCCGGTCGCCTTCGTCAACGGCCGCAGGTCGAGGATGCACTCGTGCGCCACCAGGCCCTTGTTGCCGGCGTACAGCACCGGGAAGTGCCCCCGCAGGCGCGCCGCCACGTAGTTCGCCGCGAGGACCGCCACACCCGTCGCCCGGGTCAACCCCTCGGCGCCCATCATCCGCAGGTACGCCCACGGGATCGGCAGGATCCCCGCCGACCCGTACTTCGCCGCCGAGATCGCCGGCGTCGCGTCCGCGTGCGCGCCCAACGGGTCACCGGGCAGGAACGGCGCCAGGTGCGCGCGCACCGCCACCGGACCCACACCGGGGCCACCGCCACCGTGCGGGATGCAGAACGTCTTGTGCAGGTTCAGGTGCGACACGTCCGCCCCGAACCTGCCCGGCTTCGCGAACCCGACCAGGGCGTTGAGGTTCGCCCCGTCGACGTACACCTGCCCGCCGGCGTCGTGGACCTTCGCGCACAGCGACGCGATGCCGGTCTCGTACACGCCGTGCGTCGACGGGTACGTCACCATGATCGCGGCGAGCGCGTCCCGGTGCTTGTCGATCTTCGCGTCCAGGTCGACCAGGTCGACGTTGCCGTCGTCGTCGCAGGCCACCACGACGACCCGCATGCCGGCCATCACCGCCGACGCCGCGTTCGTGCCGTGCGCCGACGACGGGATCAGGCACACGTCGCGGTGCGACTCACCGCGCGACGCGTGGTAGGAGCGGATCGCCAGCAACCCGGCCAGCTCACCCTGCGACCCGGCGTTGGGCTGCACGCTGACCGCGTCGTAGCCGGTCACCTCGGCCAGCCACGACTCCAGTTGGCCGATCATCTCCCGGTACCCGACGGTCTGGTCGTCGGGCGCGAACGGGTGGATGTGGGCGAACTCCGCCCAGCTGACCGGCTCCATCTCGGTGGTCGCGTTCAGCTTCATCGTGCACGACCCGAGCGGGATCATGCCCCGGTCCAGTGCGTAGTCGAAGTCCGACAGCCGCCGCAGGTAGCGCAGCATCGCCGTCTCCGAGTGGTGGCTGCGGAACACCGGGTGGGTCAGGTAGTCGGTGGTGCGACGGAACTCCTCCGGCAGACCCGCGTCCACGTGACCGTCGAACGCGGCCACACCGAACGCCTCCCACACCCGCGCCAGGTGCGCGAGGGTCGTCGTCTCGTCGCAGGACACGCCCACCCGGTCGGCGTCGACCAGCCGCAGGTTCACGCCCCGCTGCGCGGCCGCCGCGACGACAGCCGCCGCGCCGCCCGGCACCCGGGCGGTGACGGTGTCGAAGAACGCGACGTCCGCGACGTCGACGCCACCGGCGCGCAGCCCGGCCGCGAGCCGCGCCGCCATGTCATGGGTACGCGACGCGATGTCCCGCAGCCCGTCGGGCCCGTGGTAGACGGCGTACATGCCGGCCATCACCGCGAGGAGCACCTGCGCGGTGCAGATGTTGCTGGTCGCCTTCTCCCGCCGGATGTGCTGCTCGCGGGTCTGCAACGCCAACCGGTAGGCCGGGTTGCCGTCCGCGTCGCGCGACACCCCGACGAGACGCCCGGGCAGCATCCGCTCCAGGCCCGAGCGCACCGCCAGGTAACCGGCGTGCGGCCCACCGAATCCCATGGGTACGCCGAACCGCTGGGTGGTGCCGGCGGCGATGTCCGCCCCGATCTGCCCCGGCGTCCGCAGCAGCGTCAACGCCAACAGGTCCGCGGCGACGGTGACCAGGGCACCCACGGCGTGCGCCGCCTCGACGAGGCCCGCGTGGTCGCGGACCGCACCGGACGCCCCCGGGTACTGCAGGTGCAGCCCGAAGAACTCCGCCGGCAACTCGTCACGGTCGACGTCGACGACCCGCACGTCGATGCCGAGCGGCTGCGCCCGGCTGGTGATGACAGCGATGGTCTGCGGCAACGCGTCGGCGTCGACCACGTACACGCCGCTCTTGCTCTTGGAGGCCCGCCGGGCCAGGGTCATCGCCTCCGCCGCCGCGGTGCCCTCGTCGAGCATGGAGGCGTTCGCGGTGGCCAGGCCGGTCAGGTCGGTGACCATCGTCTGGAAGTTCAGCAGCGCCTCCAGGCGGCCCTGGCTGATCTCCGGCTGGTACGGCGTGTACGCCGTGTACCAGGCCGGGTCTTCGAGGACGTTGCGGCGGATCACCGCCGGGGTGTGCGTGCCGTGGTACCCCAGACCGATCATGGAGACGGCCACTGTGTTGCGGGCCGCCAGGGCCCGCAGCTCGGCGATCGTCTCGGCCTCGGTGGCCGGGTCCGGCAGGTCGAGGGTGCCGTGCCAGCGGATCACCTCGGGGATCGCGGCGTCCATCAACTCGTCGATCGAGTCGTGCCCGACGACCTCCAGCATCCGACGCTCGTCGTCGGGGCCGGGACCGATGTGACGGGTGGCGAACTGCTCTACGGTCATGGGTGGCGCTCCCGGGGCGAGGTCGACGTGTCGGCCTCCCCCTCTGTCACACCCACGTGCGGCGCTCCACAGTGCCTGCCCACGAGGTCCTTTTGCCTGAGAGGTTCCGGGGAGGATTTGCCCCTTCGGCGCCGCCCCGCGTGCTGTCGGGCGGTCTCTCCCACGTGGGTGTTACCGGCACCGCCAACGCTACCAGCGATGGTGTTACCGCCAGATGTCCTACCCCCGGCCGGCGCCGGTCACCTGCCCGCCGGTCACACGCCGACGGTGGCCGCGCTGCCGCTCACCCGCGCGGCCAGCTCCGGCAACACCGCACCCAACGGCGCGTCGACGCACACACTGGCGTGCCCGTCACCACGGGTCGGCCCTTGGTTCACGATCGCCACCGGGATGCCCTGTTTCGCCGCCCGAATCACGAAACGTCGCCCGGACATCACCGTCAACGACGACCCCAGCACCAGCAACGACCGGGCCCGGCCCACGGCCTCGAAGCACCGCGCCACCCGCTGCGGCGGGACCGTCTCGCCGAAGAACACCACGTCCGGCTTCAACATGCCGGTGCCGCAGATCCCGCAGTCCACCGTCCGGAACGCCTCCACCTGCTCGTCGGGGAGATCCACATCACCGTCCGGGTTCACCGCGGCGACCCGGGCCGAGAAGTCCGGGTTCGCCTCCCGCAACCGCCGGTCCAGTTCCTCCCGGGAGGTCAGGTTGCCGCAGTCCAGGCAGGTCACCTCGTCGAGGCGACCGTGCAACTCGATCACCGACGTGCTGCCGGCCGCACCGTGCAGACCGTCGACGTTCTGGGTGATCACCGCGTCGACCAGACCGGCCCGTTGCAACCCCGCCACCGCCCGGTGCCCGCCGTTCGGCGCCGCACCGGCGATCAACCGCCACCCCAGGTGGCTACGCGCCCAGTAACGCCGCCGGGCCACCGGATCCCGGGTGAACGCCTGGTACGTCATCGGCGTGTGCCGCCGCGCCACCCCACTCGGGCCCCGGTAGTCCGGGATGCCCGACTCGGTGGACAGGCCGGCGCCGCTGAGCACCACCACCCCACCCCCGGCCACCAGCGAGGTCAACGCGTCGAGGCTCTCCATCACCCCTCCATGCTGCCTCAACCCACCACCCGCCGCCGAACCCCGCACCGGGAGGGGCCCGGCGGCGCACGGCGGGCGACGTCTACACCGCGACGACGTCGGCGACGACACAGGCGATGTTGTCCGGCGCCCCCTGCGCCAGCGCCAACTCGACCAACGCCCGTACCGTCTGCGCCGGGCCAGTCGGCGCGGCCACCGCCGACCACACCGCCGCCCGGTCGACGACCGCCGACAACCCGTCCGAGCACAGCAGATACCGGTCACCCGGCCGGGCGGTACGCAGCGCCAGGTCCACCTCGACCTGCGTCCCGGCGCCGAGGGCGCGGACCAACAACGCGCGCTGCGGATGCGCGGCGGCCGCGTCACCGTCGAGCCGGCCCTGGTCCACCTGCGCCTGCACCCAGGTGTGATCCCGTGTGAGCAGCGACAACTCACCATCGCGCAGCAGGTAGGCGCGGGTGTCACCGACGTGCGCGAGGGCCAGCTGGGAACCGCTGCGCAGCACCGCGGTCACCGTGGTGCCCGGCTGGTGGTCGTCGGTCGCCAACGCCCGCACACTCCGGTCGGCGTCCGCGACCGCGGCGGCGAGCATCGTCACCAGGTCGACGGCCGGCGCGTCCACCAGCGCCAACGGGGTGAGAGCGTCAACCGCGGCGGCGCTGGCGGCAGCACCGCCGGGCCCCCGCATGCCGTCGGCGACGACCAGCAACCGGTCGCTGGCGTACGCGGCGTCCTCGTTGCTGTCGCGCACCAACCCCGTGTCACAACGGGCGGCGTAGCGCACAGCGATGGTCGTACTCGGGTCGGACATGGTGGCGCCCCCTTCGGACAGGTGGTCCACGAGGATGGTCGCCAGCCGCGCGCGGGCCGCCGTGTCGGCGGTGACCCGCCGCCAGTACGCGGTGACCGCCTCGGCCGCCGCCGCCGGATCCAACCCGCACACGACGCGGATCGTCGCCAACGGCATACCGATGCCCCGCAGCTGGGCGACCAACCGGGCCGACGGCACCTGCGCCGGGTCGTAGAGCCGATAGCCGGACTCCGCGTCCACCGCGGCCGGCGGCACAAGCCCCACCTGGTCGTACAGGCGCAGCGCCTTCGGCGTCAGCCCCGCCGCCTGCGCGAACACCCCGATGGTCATGAGCCCCACGTCGACACCCTCCTCGTGCCGGCCACGTCGACCGGCACACCCCAGGGTGGGCCTTCCCCAAAGGTCAAGGTCAAGCCCACGCGGTCCGCTCGTCCGCTGCGAGGGCTCCCACACCGCCGGTAGGTTGGGCGCATGCGCGTCGTCATCGCCGGAGGCCACGGCAAGATCGCCCTGCTGCTGCACCGCCGCCTCACCGAACGCGGCGACACCCCGCTCGGGCTGATCCGCAACCCCGCACAGGCCCAGACCGTACGCGCCGCCGGTGCCACACCCGTCGTCTGCGACCTGGAACACACCGCTGTCGCCGACCTCGCCACGCACCTCACCGACGCCGACGCGGCGATCTTCGCGGCGGGCGCCGGCCCCGGCAGCGGCGCCGCCCGCAAGGACACCGTCGACCGGGCCGCCGCGGCGCTCCTCGCCGACGCCGCCACCCGCGCCGGCGTCCGCCGCTACCTGCTCGTCTCCTCGATGGGCGTGGACGACCCACCCGCCGCCGGCACCGACGACGTGTGGGCGGCGTACCTACGCGCCAAACGCGCCGCCGAGGACGACCTCCGCGACCGCGACCTGGACTGGACGGTCCTGCGACCCGGACGTCTCACCGACGACCCACCCACCGCGGCCGTCACCCTCACCCGGCACGCCGGACACGGCGCCATCAGCCGCGCCGACGTCGCCCACGTCCTCGCCGCGCTCCTCGACGAACCCCGCACCACCGGCGCGACCCTGGAACTCGTCGCCGGCCCCACCCCGATCACCGACGCCGTCCGCGCCGCCGCCACCTGAGCGGGGCCGACGGCGCGCCCCGGCCAGGCCACCGACGTGCCGGCCGCACCAGCACGTGAGCGGTGCCAGCCAGGTCAGCGCTGCTGGTGCCGGGGCAACGCCGACCGGCCCGCCGCAGCACCAGCAGCGAACGGCGCCCCCGGCGTCTCCGCCGCGATCCGGTCCATCGTGCGCGCCAGATGCTCACTGCCGTCGTCGAGATGCCGCGCCGCCGCCTGCATGTGCGACACCATCATCTCGCCGAAGATCCGCAACGCCTCCCGGGTGGCCACCGTGTCGTCGAAGCTCGGCCCCGCCGCGCTGCGGTACTCCGCCACCGCCCGCTCCGCCTCCTGCTTCGCCTCGGCCTCCGCCGCATGCAGGTAGCTCTCGTACTGCACCCGGGCGTACTCGGCCACCCGCCGCGCATAGTCGTGCGCCTGCGCGATGATCTGCTCCGCCTCACGCTGCGCCGCGGACAGCAGATTCACCTCCCGCGCCGCCGGGACCTTCGCCGCCGCACCCGTACTCGGGATCACCCCGTGCCGGTGCAACTCCACCCGGTCGTTCAGCCGCTCGTTCTCCGCCCGCAACGTCGCGATCTGCGTCGCCAACAGGTCCAACTCGTCGGCCACCTGCACCCGGAACCGGTCCACGTCCGTGTTGTCGTAACCACGCCGGGCGAACGACGCGGACCCGAACTCCCACCGCCGGACCCGATCGGCGGTCATCCGCACCTGCACACCGCCGGAAACCTGTATCCCGTCATACCGACTGATCGGGGTCGCGCTCACCTGTTCCCGCCTCCCGAAGTGTCACCGGCGGTGGTGCCCTGCACCGCCGTCCGCCAGGCCGAGCCGTACCACTGCGAACCCAGGCCCTCGTGATGCACCTGACCCGGATGGAAACCCGCCTGGACCAACGTCTGCACCGCGTGTGAAACCATCTCGTCCGACCCACACACGAACACGTGCCGGGAACGCCAGTCACCGTCGGCCAACGCCCGATCCACCGCGTGCACGAACTCCCCCGGCCGGTGCACATCGGCACCCACCACGTACGTCACCGTCAACCACGAGTGCGACGACGCCAACTTGTCGATCGCCTCGCTGTCGTAGAGCTCACTGCGGGAACGAGCCGCCACGTACAGGTCCACCCGCCGGCGGGAACCCTCCGCCGCCACCTGCTCCACCAACGCCTTCACCGGCGCCCAGCCCGTGCCCGCCACCAACAACAGCAGGTCACTCGAACCCGCCGACCACAACGCCAGCCGCTCCCCCACCGGCGCCGCCAGGTGGATCCGATCACCCACCGCCGACCCGTACACCAACCGCGACGACACCGCCCCACCCGGCGCGGCCCGCACGTGGAACTCCAACGTGCCATCCGCCCGGGGCGCGTTCGCCGGCGAGTAGTACCGCCACGACCGCACCGACGGATGCGACACCCCCACCGACTGACCGGGAGTGAACGGCAACAGGTACTGCGGACGCACCGTCAACACCGCCACGTCGAACGCCCGCCGCTCGTGCGCCACGATCTCCGCCACCCACCACGGCGGGTTCACCGCCTCGGCGGCCTGCGCCGCCTCCGTCATCACCTGCGCGACCAACCCGTACGCGGCCGTCCAGTCCGCCGCCAACTCATCGGTCCACTGCTCGGCGAGGAAATGCTGCAACGTCGCCACCAGCGCCTCACCGACCGCCGGGTAGTGCTCCGCACGGACCGCGAACTTACGGTGATCCGCGCCGAGGTCCTGAAGGAAACCCACCAGGTCATCCACCTGGTCCACGTTGGACACGATGTGACCCAACGCGGTCACCAGGCGGTCCCGCTGCCCGGCCATGTTCGTGGGGAACATCTGCCGCGTCTCGGGATGAGACAGGAACAACGTCGAGTAGAAGTAGAGCGGCACCTGGTCACCGTGCGCGGCGACCAACGACCAGCTCTGCTTGAGTCGGGCCGCGTCCACGCTCAGGCGCCCGACCGGTTCTCGCGGGCCACCACCTGGTCCTGCACCTGTCCCAGCACCGTCTGCACATCAGCCAGGATGTCCGACGGAACACCCAACTCGGTCAGCGTCACCGTCAGGTGCTCACCCACCTTCGCGTAGTGCTCCACCGGAATGTTCAACGGCTGATGCGCCTCGGCCAACCCACGCCCGGTGTACTCGTTGGGGCCACCCAGGACCGTGGTCAACATCAACGTCAGATGCCGCCGCTGACCCACCATGTCCACATCGGAGAAGTAACCCGCCAACTCGGGGTCCACGAGCACCTTGTCGTAGAACAGCTCAACCGCCGCCTTGACCGAACTGGCACCACCAATGCGGTCGTAGTGCGAAGCGGGAGCGGTCTCTTCCGTAACCGTCACGGTCGTTCCTTCCGGGGGTGAAGGGTCCAGAACCGTCAGGGACCATAGCGTGTCAAACGCCTCCGGTCAGCGCCCCCGTATCGGGTTCCCGACAATCGACACACACGCTGCGTCACCACTACCGACAGGTAGATCCACAATCGGCCACCGCAACGACACCCAGCGTATCCACAATGGACCGCACCGACTCGACGGCACCCACCACCGTCACCGAGGGTCGCGAGAAAACCAACCGGAAAAAGCCCGGGAAATGGGAACGCTCAGCCGGCCCGCCGCCGCGCTCGCCGCGCCGCCAACTCGTCACCGACCGGATCCGCATCAGACGCCACCGCAGACTCCACCGGGCCACTCGTCGCCGGCTCCGCCGGCAGATGCGACAACGACCCCTGGATCTCCTTGAAAGCCCCACCGATCGCGATCCCGAAAACGCCCTGGCCCCCCTGCAACAGGTCGACCACCTCCTCCGGAGACCGGCACTCATACACCGTCGTCCCATCGGAGATCAGCGTGATCCCGGCCAGATCCTCCACACCACGCGACCGCAACGCCTCGATCGCCTTACGGATGTTCTGCAGAGACACCCCCGCATCCAACAACCGCTTCACGACCTTCAACACCACCAGGTCCCGGAACGAATACAACCGCTGCGTCCCCGAACCCGAAGCGTCGCGAACGCTCGGCACCACAAGCGTCGTCCGCGCCCAGTAATCCAACTGCCGGTAACTGATGCCCACCGCGTGGCAGGCCGTCACACCCCGGTAGCCAACCGAACCCTCACCCTCGACCGCCACCTGCGGCGACGAGACACCCGGCTCAACCCACTCTCGACCCGGATCGGAATCCTGCGGCTCGTGCATCCGGACAACCTCCCCGTCAGTGCGGTGACGCGTCGTTTCCGGGACGCGCACCCCTCGACACGGCAACCCTATAGCCACCTTCAGGGGTTACCACGGAGGAACCGACGCGACACGCCGCGCAGTCACCAGGAAAGATCACCAACCGCACCAGGGCATCACCGACCGTCACACCCCAGGCGCAGAGCCCAGAAACACCTCAGCCCGCGAAATCCTCCGGACGCACCTGGTCCAGGAACTCGCGGAACTTCTCCACCTCGTCCTCCTGCTCATCAGGGATAACGATCCCCGCCTCGCTGAGGACCTGCTCCGAACAACGAATCGGCGCACCGACACGCAACGCCAACGCGATCGAATCGCTCGGCCGCGCCGACACCCGCACCCCATCACCGATCAACAGATCCGCGTAGAACACGTTCTCCTTGAGCTCGGTGATCTCCACCGCCTGCAAGGGCGCCTTCAACGCCGCCAACACATCCCGCAGAAGATCATGGGTCAACGGCCGGGCCGGCTTGACCCCCTGCTGCTCGTAAGCGATAGCCGTCGCCTCGACCGCACCGATCCAGATCGGCAGATAGCGGTCCCCCTCGACCTCCCTGAGCAGGACGATCGGCTGGTTGCTAGGCAACTCCACCCGAACTCCGACCACGCTCAGCTCGCGCACCGCCGCCTCCGTGTCGTTGTCACCTACGCCGCACCGCGCCCTTCCCTGCACGGTACACGGACCGCGACACGGCCGTCCCATGCGCTACAGCACCACGCCCGCGCCAGAAAGGGGTTACCCCGGCAAGCCTACGGCACGCTTCCCGGAAGAGATCTTTCCGCTCAGCCACCGCCCACCGGGCACCATCAACGACCCAACGTCGACCGCAGACCCACCCGCACCAACGCCGCGTGCAACTGCTCCGACAACGCCACCAACTCCCGCGCCGTCTCCGCAGCCCGCGCCCGCGCCGCCGGATCACTCTGCCGCGCCAACGGCGCCACCAACTGCGCGAACAAACCAACCTCACGGTCCGCCGCAGTCCGATAACCCCGCAGATGCCGCGGCTCCAACCCGTACGACGCCAACCCCGCCACCGCCGACGCGATGATCAGAGCATCCCCGTCATACCAACCCGGCGGATCCGACACCAGCACACCGAGCCGCTCCAACTCCACCAACGTCGACTCGTCGATCCCACTACGCGCCACCAGGTCCGCCCGGCCGAGCCGCACCTGCGACGACTCGGCCGGCTCCGACTCACGACCCGGCACCTCACCATCAGGACCAACCGCCACCAACGCCGGCCGCGACCTCTCCGGCTGCTCACCGGACGAATCCCACTGCGCCAACTGCTCACGGATCACCCGCAACGGCAGATACCGGTCCCGCTGCGCGGTCAACACGAACCGCAACCGCGCCACATCGTCCCAGCTGTACTTCCGGTAACCCGCCGCCGTCCGCTGCGGCTCCACCAGCCCTTCGGCCTCGAGAAACCGCAACTTCGAAATCGTGGTGTCCGGGAAATCCACCCGCAACTGCCCGAGCACCTCACCGATGCTCATCAGCGGCTGAGACCGGGCCGCACCGGGTGACGTGGAGGCCGCAGGCTCGTTCACCCCCGGCCGGCCTCCTCCTCCGGGCGCGGACCGGCGATGAACACCACTCGGAACTTACCGATCTGAACCTCGTCACCATTGCTCAACGTGGCCGCCTCGACGCGCTCACGATTCACGTACGTGCCATTCAAGCTGCCCACGTCCCGCACCGTGAAAGTGCCACCGTCACGGTGGAACTCCGCGTGCCGACGCGACACCGTCACGTCATCGAGGAAGATGTCACTGTCCGGATGCCGGCCACTGGTCGTCACATCGTGGTCCAACAAGAACCGGGCACCCGCATTCGGACCTCGACGAACCACCAGCAGCGCCATACCGGGCGGCAACGAACCGGACATCCGGCTCGGCACCACATCGGTGTCCGGCCCCTCCAGCACTTCGTCGAGCGAACCGAGATTGAGCGTCGAAGTGACGTCGAGCGGGGGGAACTCGTCGTCTGGCCGCGTCATGGGACCACCTCACGGATCTGTTCGGTCGGCGTCGGGTAATGGCGGGTCTGGCCGCCGGGCACATGCACACCCGGCGGCTGGCTCCCCGTGCCCGGGAAGGCAATTCCGCAACGCTCAACTATTTGGGTTCTCGGTCGACTGGGCGAGCCTAGCCAGCGCCGAAATGCAGGGCAACCGGACGCGCGCACACAGCCCACGCACCGGAACAAGCTCACTCAGCCTTCGGTGATCTTCTGATACGCGCCCGCCGTCAGCAACCCATCCGTCGCCGTCGGATCATTCGGCGTGATCTCCACCAACCAACCCTCACCGTACGGATCAGTGTTGATCAGCTCAGGCGTGTCACCCAACGCCTCGTTACGGGCCGCAACCGTACCCGCGACCGGCGCGTAGATCTCCGACACGCTCTTGGTCGACTCGATCTCACCCAACGAGTCACCGGCCGCGACCACCGAACCCGCCTCGGGCAACTGCACGTACACGATGTCACCCAGCGCGTCCTGCGCGAAGTGCGTGATGCCGACCCGGATCACACCCGTGCCGTCACCCGCCACCCACTCATGCTCGGCGGTGTATCGCAGATCCTCAGGAATCACCAGACGTGTCCTTCATCCATCGGTGCCCCGGACCACCCGGGTCCGGCGCGGCCGCGCCGGTCAGGAGACCGGACGGGCGTGTTCCAACTTGATCGGCACGTGCAGCGCCGAAACCTCGGCAACCTCACGCTCCCCAAACGTCACGTTACCGCCGCCACCCCGAACCGACGCCACCACCCCACCAGGAATGTTCAACGCCGTACGCATCGTCGCCGGATCACCGATCACCGTGATCGTGTACGGCCCCGTCAACCGACGCCCCTCCACCACCAACGACCCGTTGTCCCCGTCGAGGAAATACGTCGACGCGATGATCCGCACCGTCGCCCGGTCACCACCGGAGATCTGCATCGCCTCGGCACCCGCACCCCGCAGCTCCTGCACCGCGTCCAACACCCGGTTCGCCGTGATCGGCTTGACACCGGAATCGAACTGAACAGTCAGACCCGGGCCCACCGCCGGCAACGTACCCGCCAGGATCCCCAACTCGTCGGCCCGCCGCGTCGCCTCGTCCAACGCCGCCTGACGACCCTGCTCACCCGACTGCAACTGCCGCTGGCTGTCCTCCAGAGCACGGATGTCCTGCTGAAGACGACTCTCCCGCGCATCCAGGTCCGACAGGATCCGGACCAGGTCCTCCTGCCGCGTCGCCGCCAACGTCGGGTCCTTCGACGTCGTCTTCAACTGCACGACCAACGTGAAACCCAGCAACACCAACAACGCCACGATCATCACCCCGGCAGCACTCAACCGGGACCGACCACCCACCACCGGCGTCGACTCCCCCACCGGCTCCGCCAGCCCGTCAGAGCTCCCCACCGCGTCGGTCGACCCGTCGGAACGCTCCGCCGGCTCCCCCGACCGCGACACGGCCCTCAGGTCCACCGTCGCACCGTCGTCGACCGGCTCCACCGCAGGCTCATCACCCGACTCCGGCTCCGCGGGCTCACCCTGCGGCGCCAACGGGCTCAACTCGTCCGGATCCGGCGCGTCCGGCCGCGGATCAGGCTCACCCGCCGGCCCACCCGGCCGCGCCGGACCCGCCGGCTGCGGCCACCCCGTCCCCGTGTCGGTCTGCTCGTCACTCATCGCAACCAACCTACGCCCGGAACAGGTGCCGGCGGATCGCCGCCACGTTGCCGAAGATACGCACACCCAACACGACGACCACACCGGTGGACAACTGCCCGCCCACCCCCAACTGGTCACCCAGATACACGATCAGACCGGCGACCAGCACGTTCGAGATGAACGACACCACGAACTGCTTGTCGTCGAAGATGCGGTCCAACCGCGCCCGCACACCACCGAACACCGCGTCCAACGCGGCCACCACCGCGATCGGCAGGTACGGCTGCAACGCCGCCGGCACCGCGGGATCAAGCACCACACCGAGCACCACACCGGCGAGCAACGCCAGCACCGCGATCATCGGCCACCTCCGGAGGGGCTAACTGTCGTCGTCGGACCGGACGACCCAGGACTGCCGGACCGGACACCCGACGCGGAAGGGCTCGGACTGACCGACGGCTTGGCGTAGCGTAGCTGCGGCTCCGCAGCCGCCGGCAGGGTGAGGTCGTCCGACTCCCGCACACCGAACGACAAACCGGTCTTCTGCGCGACCTCCCGCATCAGCGCCGCGTTCCGACTCGCCTCGAACTTGCGCCGCATCGAACCCGGACCGATCGCCGACACCTCGTACGGCCCGGTCACCGGCCGGAAGTCCACCAACATCGCCTCACCCGCCGACCTGATCGTCGACGTCGACGTCAACCGCTGCCCGTTGATAGCGATCGCCTCCGCGCCGGCACTCCACAACGCGTTGGCCACCCCCTGCAGGTCGCTGTACAGCACCCGCGGCGGACCGGCACCGGCGCCGGTCACCGCATCCGCGTTGTCCGGCGCGTCCGCCAACCGCACCACCACACCGTCGCCGCGCACCCGACCCAGGCCCGTACTCGCCTCCAGGTTGCGCAGCCGAGCCGCCGCCGACCCGCTCAACGCCGCGTCCCGCTGCCGGCTGACCTCCTCGCGCAACTGGTCGGCCCGCGTCGACAGCCGGTCGGTCTGGCTCTCCCGCTCCTTGATCTGCGTCACCAGACCGGAACGGGCCTGGCTGCGCCCCGGCTCGTCCGCCATCGTCTGCCGGTACGCGACCGCGAACAGGAAGCCGAGCATCACCACCACGACGAGGCTGACCGTCCGCGACGACCGCGCCCGCCAACCCCGCACCGGCCCGGACTCCGCCGACCGCCGACGGGCGGCCGCCGCGTCCGCGTACCCCGGATCCAACGGGTTGCGGAACAGCTCGGTGAGGAAGTCCGGCGCGTACACCCGGTCCTGACCGGGCTTCCCGAGCCGCGGCGCGCTCACGCCGCCGCCCCCGGGCCGCGGGCCGCGCGCACCAACCGGGCCGCCTGTACGACGTACATCGCGCCGGCCACCCAGTAGAGCACCAGCCCCCACCAGGCCAGCCCCCAACCGATCGCGGCGGTCGCCGTCGCCGCCGCGCTCCACTCGGTCGCCAGCAGCAGCACCGGGAAGGCCGCGAGGAGCAGGAACGTCGCTGTCTTACCCACGTAGTGCACCGGCGGCGGCCCGTACCCGTAGCGACGCAGCACCGCCAGGGAGCCGAGCAGGAGCACCTCGCGGGCCAGCAGCGCCGCGGTGAACTGCCACGGCACCACCTCGCGCGCGGTGAAGGCGATCAGGGTGGCGAGGATGTAGAGCCGGTCGGCGAGGGGGTCGAGCAGCTCGCCGAGCCGGCTCACCTGGCGTAGGCGGCGGGCTATCCAACCGTCGACCCAGTCGGTGGTGCCGCCGATGGCGAGCACGACGATCGCCGCCACGTCGGCCCGGCTGACCAGGAAGAGGTAGAGGAAGAGCGGTACGCCCAGCAACCGCCCGAAGCTGATCAGGTTGGGCAGGGTGAGCACCTGGTTGCCGGGAGTCTGGTCACCGGTGTCCGGCGGTTGCTCTGCCCGAGCCGGCCGACGCGACACCGATCCTCCTTGACGGCACGTGACCCCCAGCCGACGGCGGGCGTGGCTGAGGGGCGTACGCGTTGTCGGGCCGGCCACCGCCGGCTCCCCCTGCGGCCCCGGGCGGGGCCCCTCCCCTGACGCGGCCCGCGATCTCGATGATCGCGGGCCGGCTAAGTGCGCTGTCACTATATCGGGCTTCCGCCTGGCCCCTGGGGTGCTGCCGCGCGGCATCCGGTGCGGCATTGCCGCACTGTGGTGTGGATCACCACGCGTAGAGCGTCCTAGGATACTAGTGGAGACTGGGCCCCGCTCATGCGGTCTGCGCCGCGGGATCGTTCTGCTGCTCGGGCACCGGCTGCGTCGCCGCCCGGGCGAACCCGACCAACGCCAACAACAGATCGTGCTGCATCCGCGTCGGCATCCGATCCAACACGGTCTGCACCGCACGCCGCCGCCGCTCCGCCAACTCCTCCAGCAGGGTCAGCGCGGCCGAGGTCGGCAGCAGCCGCACCTCGCGACGGTCCCGTGGATCGGCCACCCGGCGCAACAACCCGGTCGCCTCCAACCGGTCGCAGAGACGGCTCGCCGACGAGGGCACCACGTCCAGCAGCTCAGCCAACCCGTTGACGTTGGTCTCCTGCCGGCTGCTGATCAGCATCAGCACCCGCAACTGGGTGGGCGGCAACTGGTGTCGCGACGCTGCCGAATCGAGGACGGCGATCAGCGTCTCGGCAGCGGCGTTGATCGCCGCGGCGAGATCCGCAGGTCGCTCCACCCGATGTCCCCTGCCGTCGTCACGCTGCTGGCCACCCGGCGCAGCGGCGGCCCTCACCCGCTGCCCCGCTCACGTGGACCCCGCCAGTCCAGACAGACCACGACGGCATCGTCCCGCAGATCGGACTCCGCGTGGTAGGCGTGCAGCTCGCGCATCACCGTACCAACCGCCTCGGCCGCCGGCTGCAACCGCGTGGCGCGCAGGGAACGCGCCATCACGCGCTGCCCGTACGGCTCCTGACCCGGCGGCTCGGCGGCCCACACCCCGTCGCTGACCACGAAGAGACGATCACCCGGTTCGAGGCGCAACTCCTGCAACTCGTAGCGGGTCTCCGCGAACATCCCCAACGGCAACTGCTGGTCCAGCTTGATCTGCTCCACCACGGACCCCCGCATCCGCAGCAGGTGCGGGGAACCGGCGTCGACCGCCCGTACCTGCCCGGTGCGGGTGTCCACCTCAAGCAGCAGAGTGGCCACGTACCGCTGACCCCGGTGCTGGTAAAAGACCGTGTCCGAGGCCAACTCGGCCTGCTCCACCAGGCCACCGCCGGACCGTCGCGCGTTGCGCATCGCGTTGACGGTGACCGAGGTCAGCATCGACGCGGCCAGACCGTTGCCCTCGCCGTTGAGCACCGTCAGCGTGAGACGGTCACCGTCCAGGGACCAGTCGAAGTGGTCACCTCCCACGGTGTACGCCGGCTCCAGCTGGCCGGCCAGGTCGAACGCCTGGTGCGCCACGCTGCGACCGGGCAGCAGGTCCCACTGCATCTCGGCGGCCATCGTGAGTCGCTCGCGACGGCGTGCCCGCCGGTAACGGTCGGTCTCCCGGTCGGCCGCGCGCATCGCCACCGCGAGGGCGCCGGCGACGTCCGTGGCGCGGCCGGTGACCGCCGGACCGGGCACGTCGGGAAGCTCGATCAACAGCACACCCAGCCGCTCCCCCCACACCGTGAGCGGCAGGTACAGCCGGCAGGGACCCTCGCCGTCGCGCACCGGCTGCTGGCTGCTGAAACAGCGCTGTGCCACGGTGTGACAGGCCAGGAAACCCGCCGCCGGCAGGTCCGGATCCAGCAGCGGCCACAGCCCGCTGATCCGGTAGTCGGCGACGAACACGTCGGTGCGCAGCGCACCCATCGTCGACCGGATCACCCGGTCCGCCGCCTCCGCCAGTTGGTCGGGCGGGGCGTCGCGCAGCGCGCGCGACACCACGTCCGGCACGTCCGCCATGGTCGTCCTCTCGAGAAGCTTGCTACAGGGCAAGCATCATACGGACGCCCCCGGACGCCACATCGGCGCGGTCAGTCGCCGCCCCGGGCCGCGAGCACGCCGTGGAACGCGTCGGGCACCTGGGCCGGCGGACCCTCCGGCCGCCAGTCGGTGACGGGCACGATTCCGTCCGCCGTCGGCGCCCACCGACCCAGCAGGGGCGCGAACGCCTCCGGTGGACGCATCCGGAACTGCGGGCCCATCATCGCCAGGGCCTGCGGGTAACCCGCCAGTTCCTCGGTGTCGAAGTCCACGGCGAGCAGGCTGCCCGGCGCCGCGGCGGCGTACAACTCGTCGAGCGTACGGGTCAACGTCTCGTCGTCGAGGAACGCGGCGAGGCCCAGGAAGACCACCCCGACGGGCCGTCGACCCCAGCCGGGCACGAACCGGTGCAACTGCGCCGGGTCGATCGTGCCGATGTCGGTAGCGTCACCGAAGCCGTAGCCGGCCCGGTCGCTGCCGGCGAGGATGCTCTGCCCCAGCCGGATGGTGACCGGGTCGACGTCGGTGTAGAGCACCGTCGCGTCGGTGACGACCTCGTGCACGTTGCCCCGCGTGGGCACCCCGGCGCCGAACACCAGGAAACCGTCCACCCCCTGCTCGGCCATCGCCCGCACCGCCCGGCCCAGGAACGCCCGCAGCTCCCGGAACACCGGAGCGCACGGCCCGTACGCCTGCTCGAACGCACTCGCGGCGGCCACGTCGACCGGGAAGTGGTGCTCCCCACCGAGCCAAAAGTCGATCATCCGCGCGGTGCTCGGCTGGTCCGGTTCACCCATCGACGACGCCCCCTCCCCGGCCGGTCGTCGCCAGCGTACCGACCCCGACGCGCTCCGCGGTATCGCGACGCGGAGGCCTCTGAGCCCGCGATACTGACCGCGGGCGGGAGGTGGGCGGTGAACTCGGCGAACAACGCTGCGGTCGTGGTCGGCGTGGACGGTTCGGAGCCGGCGCTGCGGGCCGTACGCCTCGCCGCCGCCGAGGCCGCGCGACGGCACCGACCGCTGCGGGTCGTGCACGGGTTCATCTGGCCGCTACTGCACGTGCCGGTGTCCCCCGCCCCGGGGGCGCCGCCCGGGGGTGGGCTACGCCACCGGGCCGAGGAACTGGTCACGGCAGCGGTGGCCGAGGCCGAGGCGACAGCGCCCGGGCTGACGATCTCCGGTGAGATCATCGACGGCGAGGCGGCCGCCGTGCTGGTGGGTGAGTCCACCACCGCCGCGCTCATCGTGCTCGGCGACCGTGGCCTGGGCGGCTTCTCGGCGCTGGTGGTCGGCTCGGTCGCCGTGCAGGTCGCCGCGTACGCCGACTGTCCGGTGCTGGTGGCCCGCGGCGCGCAACGGCCCGACGAGCCGGTGCTGGCCGCGGTGGACGGCTCGGAAGCCTCCCGCGTCGCGGCCGACTTCGCCGCGGAGACCGCCGTGTCCCGCGGTGTGCCACTGGTGGCGATGCACGCCTACCGGCATCCGGGCAGCAGCGGCCCCGGCGACATGCAACCCCTGGTGTACGACGAGGCGAAGCTGCACGGCGAACAGGAGCGGATGCTCGCCGGCTGGCTGACCGGGGCGACCGAGCGCCACCCGACGGTGCGGCTGACCTGCCGGGCGGTACGCGGACGAACGGGCAGCGTGCTCGCCGACGCGTCCCGCTCCGCCCAACTGGTGGTGGTGGGTGGGCAGGGGCGCGGCGAGGTGACCGGGTTGCTGCTGGGGTCGGTGAGCCAGTCCCTGCTGCACCACGCGCAGTGCCCGGTGGCCGTGGTCCGCGCGCCCCACTGACGCGGGGTTGGCGCGCCGGCAGACGGGTAGACGGCCGCGGTACGCCCAGACCGCCGACGAAGGAGGCAGCAAATGCCAGGACCACGGCCGGGCAGTAACGCGTACGACAAGCAGCGGGCGCGGTTGCGCAACGCGATCGACGACTCCGGACGCCGGGTTCCCGACGGCAAGGCCAACCAGGTCGCGAACCGGATCCTGCAGGAGGATCGCGGCCAACGAGGGGTGGTACGAGGCGACCGCACGTACGGGCCGAAGAGTGAGCGCGAACCGGGCGACCCGAAGTGAGAAGGGTCGACGTGGCCGACGGCGCCATCGCTGGCGCCGTCGGGAGCACCGCGTTGAACGTGGTGAGCTACCTCGACATGGCACTTCGGGGGCGACCGGAGAGCGATGTCCCGCAGGAGACCGTCGACAAGCTGGCCGGATACGCCCACCTGGATCTGGGGTCCGGGGACCGGAGGGCCAACCGCCGCTCCGGTCTCGGGCCCCTGATCGGTTACGGGCTGGGTATCGCCGCGGGTGTCGCGTTCGCGCTCTACGCCGGTGATCGGCGTCAACCACTGCCGGTGGCCACCGGCCTGCTCGGCGCCGGTGTGATGACCATGACGGACGGGTCCATCACCGCCCTGGGGCTCAGCGACCCGCGCACCTGGCGGCGCTCCGACTGGCTCTCCGACATCGTTCCGCACCTCGCGTACGGACTGACGGCCGCCGCCACCTGGAACAGGTTGCGGCGGCCGTCCGGTCGCGGTCGCTGATCAGCGGGTGTCGCTGTCGTCCTCGGCCACCGGCTCACCGGCCGGGCCGTACGGTGACACCTGCCCCCTGGGCACCGGGCGACCGGCGTCGCCGCGCGACGTGCCACGGTTGGCCGGGTGCCCGCCCGGCGCGGGGCCCTTGTTGTCCTGGCTGGTCGCGCCCAGCGCGTTGCGGCGGAGCTCCTGCTGCTGCGGGTTCGTCACGGGGTGTCTCCCTTCCGGGTACGGCAGGCGGCATCGACCGCCTCCACCGCCGGCATACCCGCCCGCCCCGGGGGCATTCCGGCCCGGAGGCGTCGGCGGGACGGCTACCCGGTTCCAAACCGGGTATCAGGGCGGTGTGGGCAACGACCGAACCGTGGTGCGGGTCCTGCTGGACCGGCGCGGCCGCACGTACGCGGAGGAGGCCGGAATTCGGCTCTCCGACCGACCGGGACCGCTGTACCAGCTGCTGGTGCTGACCACCCTGCTGAGCACCCGGATCCGGGCGTGTGTGGCGGTGGACGCCGCGCGGGAGCTGTTCGCGGCGGGCTACCGCACGCCCCAGGCGATGGAGGCGGCCAGTTGGCAGCAGCGCGTCGACGCGCTGGGTCGGGGTCACTACCGCCGCTACGACGAGCGCACCGCGACCATGCTCGGCACCGGGGCCCGGTTGTGCCTGGACCGCTGGCACGGTGACCTGCGACGGCTGCACCGCGAGGCCAAGGGTGACCCGGTCGGCCTGCGCCGGCGGCTCACGGAGTTCCCCGGCATCGGTCCCACCGGCGCGGACATCTACCTGCGCGAAGCCCAGGCGGTCTGGTCGGACGTGCGCCCGTACGCCGACCGGCGGGCCCTGGCCGGGGCGAAGCGGTTGGGTCTGCCGGGTTCCCCGGACCGGCTGGCCGGGCTCGTCGACGAACCGGACTTCGGCCGTCTCGCCTCGGCGCTGGTACGGGTGGCGCTCGGCGAGGAGTCGGCCGGCGAGGTCGCCCGCGTCGCCGCCCGTTGAGCACTCACTTCACCGTCTTGTCTCCCGGACGGGTCAGGTGCCACACCAGCAGGGCGGCGAGCAGTGCCAGGACCACCACCCCGCCGGAGATGCCACGGCCCTCCTCGGGGCTGCGGCCGGCGCTACCGAAGTAGATCACCGCGAGGCCGGCCAGCACCGTGACGAACGTACGCAACCCTCGGTCCTTCACGTATCGCACCGTAACCGGGCTCATTCGGCTTTCATCCGTATTCGAGGGTTTTGTCCCCTGCTCGGGTGACGGTCACCGGTCACTGACGAACCCGCGCAACCGCACCCGACGGACGGCCCGGTCGGCGACCTCCACGACCTCCAGGGTCAACCCGGGCAGGCGCACCGTCTCCCCCGCCTCGCCGGGCAGGTGCCGCAGCCGGGCCAGCACCAACCCCGCCACCGTCGTGTAGTCGCGGGACAACGGGAAACTCAGCCGCACCCCCAGGTCCGGCAGGTCGTGCAGGGGGAAGTCACCGGGCACCAGCAGCGACCCGTCCGGCTCCCGGACGACGCCGTGCACGTCCCGGTCGGTCTCGTCGTACAACTCGCCGACCACCTCGGCCAGCAGGTCCTCCATGGTGACCATGCCGTCGATGCCGCCGTGTTCGTCGACCACCAGGGCCAGTTGCTGGTGCTGCTGCCGGAGCTGCCGCAGCGCGTCGGCGACCGGCAGGGTCACCGGAAGCAGCAGCGGCGACCGGACCCGCTCGCCGACCGAGGCGGCGCCGGCCTGCACCAGGTCACGGATGTGCACGACGCCGAGCACCTCGTCCAACCCTCCGGGACCGGTGACCGGGGCGCGGGACCGCCCGGCGGCGGCGAGCCGACGAACCCCCTCGTCCGCGCCAAGGTCGGCCGGCAACGTCGTCACCTCCCGCCGAGCCACCAGGATCTCCCGCAGCGTGCGACCGGCGATGTCGAACGCCCCGGTCAGGATCTCCCGCTGCTGGGCGGACAGCCCGCGCTGGCTGGCCAGCATCTCCCGCAACTCCTCCTCGGTCATCTCCTCCCGGTTGGCCCGCGGGTCGCCCCCGGCCAGCCGGACGACAGCGTCGGTGGCCCGGCTGAGCAGCCACACCGCCGGCCGGGAAACGCGGGCGAGCAGATCCAGCGGACCGGCGCTCAACAGCGCCCACCGTTCCGCCCGCTGCATGGCCAGCCGCTTCGGGGCCAGCTCGCCGAGCACCAGCGTGACGAACGTCAACAGCACCGTCACCAGCAGCACCGCGGCGGGACGGGCCGCGCCGCCGAGGAACCCGAGCAGGCCGACCAGCGGCTCGGACAGCGACACCGCGGCCGCCGCCGACGCGAGGAAGCCCGCCAGGGTGATACCGAGCTGGATGGTGGCCAGGTAGCGGTTCGGGTCACGGGACAGCTGCACCAACCGGTCGCCGGAACGGCTGCGCCGACCCAACCGTCGCAACTGCCCCTCGCGCAACGTCACCAGCGCCATCTCGCTGCCGGAGAGCGCGGCGTTGACCAGCACGAGGACGGCCACCAGCGCCAACTGCCCGAGCTGGCCACCCATCGCGCACCCCCGTCCGCCGCCTGCTGTCACTCAACCGCAGCGAGGCGCGGCGCGGGCCGGTTTGCGACCGCGCCCCCGCTCAGTCGACCTCCAGGTCGTCCAGCGAGATGGAGTGGGTCATCAGCCACCGGGCCAGCGCCGACATCCCGAACAGCCACAGCGGCACGGACTCCGTGGGCCCGTTCGTGGCGTAGATGGCGAAGCGCAGGTCCGGCGCGCGGTACGCCTCGATCCGCCACTGGTGCTGCCGGTCCCGCCAGACCGCGGAAGGGTCCATGGCGTCACCGTAGGCGACCGGCGCGGACCCGGGGGCGGGTTGCTCAGGTGACGACGATCCGGACGTCGTCGGGCAGTCGTCGGGTCGCGCCGCGACGGTCCAGCAGCTCCAGCAGGGGCACGGCCACCCGACGGGTGGTGTCCAACGCCTGCCGGGCGGCGGAGAGCGTGAACGGCTGCGGCAGCCCCGCCAGCACCCGGACCGCGCCGTCGAGCGCGTCGGGCAGCAGCACCACGTTGTCGGCCAGTCGCAGCAGGGCGCCGGCCCGTACCGCGGCGCCGATCTCCCGGGGGCCCAGACCCAGGTCGACGAGGCGGTCCGCCTCGGGGGCCCGGAACGGCCGGTCGCCGTACTCGGCGCGGACCCGCCGCACGGCCCGGGCCACCGGCTCCGGCAACGCGTCGACGCTCGCCGTCCCGACCCGCCCGGCGTGGATCCGCAGTGGCGGCCGGACCAGCGCCTCGACCAGCACCCGGTCGGGCAGGGCGAGACGCTGACGCAGCGCGTCCAGCGGCATCCCCGGCTCCAACGGGTGGTCCCGGGCGTAGCGGGCGACCTCCTCGGTCACCTGCTCGCCGAGGCGCTGCCAGTGGGCCGGGTCGGCCAACCAGTCGCCGGCCACCGGCGCGGTGTGCACCGGCACACCCATCCGGATCAACGTGCCGGCCCGGACCAGCCGACGGCGGCGCAACTCCCCGGCCAGGTCCGGACGACCGTCCAGCTCCGCCAGAACCTGCGCGCGGGCGGCGGCGGCACCTCGGCGGGCCAGCGGTGGCGGCGCCACGTCCAGCACCCGTACCCCACCTGTGACGTGGTGGCGGCCCGGGTCGCGCAGCAGCGCCCGGTCGCCCACCAGCAGCGGCAACGGGCGGGCCAACCGCAGCCGTACGGTGTCCAGGCCGAGCGGACGGACCCGTACCGGCACCGCCGCCGATCCGACGTGCAGGGTGAGGGTGGCCGGCAGGTCGGCCGCGGGGTCGCCGTTGAGTCGCACGTCGACGAGGTCGGTGCGGTGGAACCGGCCCGGGGTCAGCAGCGCGTCGCCACGGCCGAGTCGGTCACGGGGCGTACCGCGCAGGTTGACCGCCACCCGGGCCACCGCCGGCACCTCCGGTCGGGCCTCCCCCAGGGAGTGCAGGCCGCGGACCCGGACCGGTTCGTCGGCCCCGGCCACCTCCAACTCGTCGCCCACCCGCAGCCGGCCACCGCCGAGGGTGCCGGTGACCACGGTGCCGCTGCCCCGCACGGTGAAGCTTCGGTCCACCCAGAGACGCACCGGGTCGTCCACCGCGGGGGCGGGCACCCGGGCGGCGAGGCCGTCCAGCGCGGTCCGCAGCTCCGGCAGGCCCGCGCCGGTCAGGCCGCTGACGGCCACCGCCGGCACCGCGCCGAGGCTGGTGGCCGCGATCTCGGCCCGGGCGCGGGCCGTGGCCGGCCCCGGGTCGGCGAGGTCCGCGCGGGTCACCGCCAGCAGGCCGTACGCGACACCGAGCGCGTCGAGCGCGGCCAGGTGCTCGGCGGACTGCGGCATCCACCCCTCGTCGGCGGCCACCACGATCAGCGCCGCCGGCACCGGGCCGACGCCGGCGAGCATGTTCGGCACGAACCGCTCGTGCCCGGGTACGTCGACGAAGGCGACAGTGCCGCCGGACGGCAGCGTCGTCCACGCGAAGCCCAGGTCGATGGTCATCCCCCGGCGGCGTTCCTCGGCCCACCGGTCGGGTTCCATCCCGGTCAACGCCCGGACCAGTGTCGACTTGCCGTGGTCGACGTGTCCGGCGGTGGCGACGACGAACACTGTCAGTCGTCCCCGGGTACGCGCAGCACTGCCGCCCGGACCGCCTCGTCGGCCTCGGCCGGCACGCACCGCAGGTCGAGCAGGAGCCGACCCCGGACCACCCGCCCGAGCACCGGCTGCTCGCCGGTGCGCAGCGGCCCCGCGTACCGTTCGGGCAGGCTCAGCGCCCACGAGTCCAGCTCGACACCCGGTGCTCCGCCGCCACCGACGACCGCGACGGCCGGCACCACCTCCGCCTTGCGGCCGTCCGCGCCGAGCCGGTCGCGGAGCCGCTCCACCCGGTTGCGCAGCGCACCCGGGTCGGCGTGCAGCGCGGCCCGGGTCGGCGTGTCCGGCTGGTGCAGTGTCGCGGCCAGCGCGGCCAGGGTGAGCTTGTCCACCCGCAACGCCCGGGCCAGCGGGTGCCGGCGCAGCTTCTCGACCAGCTCGACGTCACCGAGCAGCAGGCCCGCCTGCGGACCGCCGAGCAGCTTGTCGCCGCTGGCCGTGACCAGCGCGGCGCCGGCGCGCAGGGTGGTGGCCGCGTCCGGTTCGTCGGGCAGCAGCGGATCCGCGGTGAGCAGACCGGAGCCGATGTCGGCCACCACCGGCACGCCGAGGGTGGCCAGTTGTCGCACCGGGGTCGCCGAGGTGAAGCCGGTGACCTGGAAGTTCGACGGGTGCACCTTGAGCACGAAGCCGGTCTGCGGGCCGATCACCGCGGCGTAGTCGGCGAGTGTGGTGCGGTTGGTGGTGCCCACCTCCCGCAGCCGCGCCCCGGTGCTCTCCAGCAGGTCGGGCAGCCGGAAACCGTCGCCGATCTCGACCAGCTCACCCCGGCTGACGACGATCTCCCGGCCGGCGGCCAACGCGGTGGCGGCCAGCACCAACGCGGCAGCCCCGTTGTTGACCACGTGCACGGCGCCCGCGTCGGGCACGGCGGCCGCCAGCGCGTCGAGGGCGTCGCGGCCACGACGGGCCCGCCGGCCGGTGGTCAGGTCCAGCTCCACGTCGGTGTGCCCGGCTGCGGCGACCACCGCGGCGACCGCGGCGGCGGACAGCGGGGCCCGGCCAAGGTTGGTGTGCAGGACGACCCCCGTCGCGTTGAGCACCACGCGAGGCCCGGCCGCGGGCAGCGCGGCGACCGCCGCGTCGCGTGCCTCGTCGGGGCGCAACTCACCACGGCGGACTCGCTCCTGGGCGCGGGCGACGACCGCCTTGACCCGGTCCCGGCCGAACGTCGCGCTGGCGGCGGCCAGCCGAGGATCGGCGAGCAGCGTGTCGGTGCGGGGCACCCGCCGTCGCGGGTCCGTCGGCCCGTCGCCCATGACGTCATCTCCTGCGCTGGTTTGGCGGAGACGGACGGGAATCGAACCCGCCTGGCCCGGGTCCCGGACCACACCGGTTTTGAAGACCGGGAGGGGCACCAGCCGCCTGAACGCCTCCACCGGACATTCGATCACAGCGCGGGCGCGACCGCCCGGTCAGGTGGAAGTTCCGCCACCGCTTCGCCGCGCTTCCACCCGCTCGCGTTGCGGCACCACCGTGTACCGGGGGTCACGGGCCGAGGCGACACCGCCGTAGAAGATGCCGAACCGGGTCGCCACCGACGCGGCCAGCAACGCCACACCGGACAGTCCGCTGACCACCCGACTGCGCCGGCCGAGCAGCGCCCCGGCGACCCCGGAGGCGGTCAGCAGCCGACCGGCGCGCAGCAGCCGACCGGGGAGGCCCAGCCGGTAGGGCTCGCTGAGCAGACCGAGGCGGGTCTCCACCCGGTGCGCGCCGTACAACTCCAGGGCCGCGCCGGCCACCGCCATCCGCCGGGCCGGCCCGGCCTGGACCGGCGGCGCGGCGAGCAGACCCACACCCGCGCCGCTGGCCAGCGCGCTGCCCGCGAAGATGACCGGCAACTCGGGGTACGCCTCGTGCCACGACGGAACCGCCGTGTCGGCCAGCAACACCCCGGTGTACGTGGCCAGCGCGGGCGCGGCACCGGCGGCGAGCAGCCCGGCGGCGTGCCCGACCGACGGCAACGCCCGACCGGCCAGCCCGAGCAGGCCGTGGCGCGGCAGCACACCGGCGGCCTCGGCGATAGCGGCGACACCGGCGGCCGGCCCGTAGGCGGTGAGGATCCAGGTGCCCATCGACATCGGCGAGGTCGGCTTCGCCACCCGCAGCATGTGGTGGAACCGCGCCGGGCGGCCCAGGTCCTTGACGAGGAACACGGCGCTAGCGCTGACGGCGGCCAGCGCGGTGACTCGACCGGCACGCCGCAGCGCCGGCCGGCCGGTGAGCTGCCCACCGGCCGCGAGCAGCGACGATCCGGCCGCCAGCCCGCCGGTGAACAGGTACGCGGCGATGTCCCACTTCCAGACCGGACCCTTGAGGATGGGCCGACCGTAGTACGACGTGAACTCGGCCTCCGGTACCCGCAGCTCCTCGCCGCCGCGCCCGCCGCGTCGGCGGCCCGTGCGTCGACCGGGCTGGTCGGCGGAGGTCCCCTGCGGTCGGGAATCCCGGTGCCGCGCGGCGATCTCCTGCGGCGGGGTGGTCGCGTGCGGACGGTGGTCGTCGGCACCCGTCGGCACGCCGTCGGCCCCGGCCTCCGGCCGCGCCGAGACGCCCGGCCGGTCGGCACCCCCGGCGGCCAGCCGGTCGCGGAAGCGATGGAACAGGTCACCCACCTCGGGGCGCTGCGGACTCACGAGGAACCTCCGACGAACGCGGCGACGGTGGCCGCCGCCATGGCCAGCGCCGCGAGACCGGCGCGTTTCCACATCTTCGGCAGGTCCCGGGTGGTCACGACCGGGTCCGGTGGCAGCCCGTACACCTCCGGCTCGTCGAGCAGCAGGAAGAACGCCCCGTCACCGCCGACGCCGTCGTTCGGGTCGTGCCCGTACAACCGGGCCTCCGGCACACCCCGTTCGTGCAGGGTGCTCACCCGTGCGGCAGCCCGCTCCCGCAGCTCATCGAGGGGTCCGTACTGGATTGACTCGGTCGGACACGCCTGCGCGCACGCCGGGGTCATGCCCGCACCCAACCGGTCGTAGCACAGCGTGCACTTCCACGCCCGACCATCGTCCTTGCGTTGATCGATGACGCCGTAGGGACACGCCGAGATGCAGTACCCACACCCGTTGCAGATGTCCTCCTGCACCACCACCGTCCCGAACTCCGTCCGGAACAACGACCCCGTCGGACACACATCCAGACACGCCGCATGAGTGCAGTGCTTGCACACGTCCGACATCATCAACCACCGGAAATCCGTGCGTTCCTCGACGCCCGTGCCCCGGCCCGGCGGCTGTGCCCCCGGCATCCCCAGGAACTGCGGCCCCGCGCCCGCGCCGACCGACAGCTGCCCGCCGACGTTCACCGGCTCACCGAGCACGTCCGCCGCCGAGACGCCATGCCCGGCCGGGCGGGGCTGCTCGACGAACGCCACGTGCCGCCACGAGTTCGCGGTCAACGCACCCGTGTTGTCGTACGACATGCCCAGCAGGTCCAGGCCACTCTCCGGCACACCGTTCCACTCCTTGCAGGCCACCTCACACGCCTTGCACCCGATGCAGACACTCGTGTCGGTGAAGAACCCCATCCGGGGCGGAGCGTTCTCGTAGCCCGCGTCGGGCGCCGGGTCCAGCGGGCCGTAGAGGCTGTTCGGGTCAGGAAGCATCGCGCTGCTCCCCCTCGCTGTCGGTGGTGATCGCCGGAGCATTCTGGCCCGGAGTCATCCCGGCACGCCGCTGGTAGTCGGCGACCAGGTCCAGCAACGCCGGGCCGGTCGGACGACGGCCGGGCCGCACGTCGCAGGTGCCGACCTTGCTCTCCTGGATCAGCACGTTCGGGTCCAGGCTGATGCCGAACAGGTCGTTGGCCGAGTCGCCCGTCACCAGACCCTCGAAACCGAAGTGGTACGGCAACCACACCTGGTGGATGATCCGGTCGTCCACCCGCAACGGGGTGAGCCGGTCGGTCACCAACACCCTCGCCTCGATCACCGCCCGCCCGCTCACCAGGTGCGCCCAGCCCAGATGCGTCAGACCGGCCTCGGTGGCGAGGGCCGGGGACACCTCGACGAACATCTCCGGCTGCAACTCCGCCAGCGGCGACACCATCCGGCTCATCGCGCCAGCGGTGTGGTGCTCGGTGAGCCGGCTGACCGTGAACACGTACGGGAACACCTGGTCGTGCTCCTGCGGTGGGCTCGGGTTCACCGAGTTCACCGGATGCGCGTACATCTTGCGGGTCGGGTTTGCCTGCTGCCCGTAGAGCGGATTACGCACCGGCGACTCCACCGGCTCGTAGTGCGTGGGCATCGGCCCGTCCAGGACACCGCTCGGCGCGTACAGCCAGCCCTTGCCGTCGCCCTGCATGACGAACGGGTCGTCACCGGCGATGCCCTCAGGCCCGGACGCGCCGGCAGGCGGCCGGTACGACGGCGGTTTGGCCTTCTCGAAGTCCGGCACGTCGTAGCCGGTCCACTCGCCCTTCTCCGCGTCCCACCACACGTAGCGCTTGCGCTCAGACCACGGGTTGCCGTCCGGGTCGGCCGAGGCACGGTTGTAGAGAATGCGCCGGTTCGCCGGCCACGCCCAACCCCACTCGGCGGCCACCCAGTCCTGTTCGTGTCGGGACTTGCGCCGGGCCGCCTGGTTGACGCCGTCCGCGTACACCCCGGTGTAGATCCAGCAGCCGACGGCTGTGGAGCCGTCCGCGCGGGCCTCCGCGAAGCTGGACAGTGGACGGCCGGTGGCCACGTCGTACCCGTTGATCTCGCGCAGCACCGCCTCGGCGCTCGGCTCCGCGTGCGGACCGTGCGTCGGGTAGTCCCAGGTGAGGTCGAGCAGGGCCCGGTCGCGCGGCAGCGGTGAGTGGGCCAACTTCTCCCGCAGCTTGAGGCCAAGGTGGTAGAAGAACCACAGCTCGGAGCGGGCGTCGCCCGGTGGCTCGACGGCCTTCTCCCGCCACTGCAACAACCGCTGCGTCTGGGTGAACGTGCCCTCCTTCTCCACGTGCGAGGCGGCGGGCAGGAAGAACACCTCCGTGCGGCACTCCTCCGGCACGATCTCACCGGTGGCCACCTCGGGGCCGTTCTGCCAGAACGTGGCGCTCTCGATCATGAACAGGTCCCGGACGACCAACCAGTCCAGGTTGGCCATGCCGAGCCGCTGGGCGCGACCGTGCGCCGAGCCGACCGCGGGGTTCTGACCGAGCAGGAAGTACCCCTTGACCTTCCCGTCGATCATGTTGAGCACCTGCTGGTACGTGCCGTGGTCCCCGGTCAACCGAGGCAGGTAGCCGTAGCAGAAATCGTTCTCCGGCGTCGCCGCGTCACCCCAGTACGCCTTCAACAGGCTGGCCGCGAACGACCGCGCGTTGCCCCAGAAACCCTTCTGCCCCGGGTGCCGGATGCTGTCCACCCACTCGTCGAAGGTCGGGTGGTCGGCGTGGTGCGGCATCGGCAGGTAACCGGGCAGCAGGTTGAACAACGTCGGGATGTCGGTGGAGCCCTGGATGCTGGCGTGCCCCCGCAACGCCATCACCCCGCCACCCGGGCGACCCATGTTGCCCAGCAACAGCTGGATGATCGCGCCCGTGCGGATGTACTGCACACCCACACTGTGCTGCGTCCACCCCACCGAGTAGATCAGCATGCCGGTGCGCTCCCGGCCGGAGTTCGCCGTCCACGCCCGCGCCAACTCCAGGAACTGCTCCTGCGGGATGCCGCAAACCCGCTCCACCATCTCCGGGGTGTAGCGGGCGAAGTGGCGCTTGAGGATCTGGTAGACGCACCGCGGGTGCTGCAACGTCTCGTCCCGCCGGGTCTGCCCGCCAACCGGCGCGCCGTGCGACTCGTGCGTCAGCCCCGAGGCGCTGTCCCGTTCCTGGGCGGTGTGCCCACTGCCCGACGAATCCTCGTGCCCCTCGTACTGCCAGCTGTCCTGCACGTAGGTGCCGGTCTCCGGGTCGAAGCCGGAGAAGAAGCCGTCGCCGTCCTCGGTGTCGACGAACTCCTCACTGACGATCGTCGCGGCGTTGGTGTACGACAGCACGTACTCCCGGAAGTCCAACTCGTTGTCCAGGATGTACCGCACCACCCCGCCGAGCAGCGCGATGTCAGTGCCCGCCCGGATCGGCAGGTACGCGTCAGCGACAGCGCTGGTCCGGGTGAAGCGCGGGTCGACGTGGAACACCTTCGCGCCCCGACGCTTGGCCTCCATCACCCACTGGAAACCCACCGGATGCGCCTCGGCCATGTTCGAACCCTGGATGACGATGACGTCAGCGTTGGCGATGTCCTGCTGGAAATCCGTCGCACCGCCACGACCGAAGCTGGCCCCCAGACCGGGGACGGTGGCGGAGTGTCAAATACGGGCCTGGTTCTCGATCTGGAGCGCCCCCATCGCGGTGAACAACTTCTTGATGAGGTAGTTCTCCTCGTTGTCCAGCGTCGCCCCACCCAGACTGGAGAAACCCAGCGTCCGGTTGAGCGGCCGGCCCTGCGTGTCGACGTCCTCCCAGGTCTGCTCGCGGGCCGCGAGCATCCGGTCGGCGATCATGTCGAGCGCGGTGTCGAGCTCCAGATCCTCCCACTGCGTCGAGTACGGACGGCGGTAGCGGACCGTCGTCTGCCGCAACGGGCTGGTCACCAGACTCTTACTGGCCGAACCCTTCGGGCAGAGCCGACCCCGCGAGATCGGGCTGTCCGGGTCGCCCTCGATCTGGCTGACCTGCCCGTCCTTGACGAACACCCGCTGCCCACAACCCACAGCGCAGTACGGACAGATCGAACGAGCCACACTGTCGGCGTCCTCGGTACGAGCGGTGAGCGCACGGGATCCGGCCGACTTCGCCGCCGCGCCCCGGCCCAGCGGATCGGTGCCGGTGAGCTGCCGGTAGACCGGCCAACCCTCGATGAAGGTCCGCAGCCCCATACCCGACACCCCCTCCCACGCGAGCGACCACATGAACATAGGCCAGTCGAGACATCTTCGCGAGTTAGGGCCCCTGCACGACAGCGCCGCCCCCGGCCTTGTGGGCCGGGGGCGGCGCTGGTGTCGGTGTGCAGGTCGCCTCTCGGCGAGTGGCACGACGCGGCTCCAGCCGAACGGTATTCCGCGAGGGCAATATAGGTGAGGCCCGGGGACACTGAGTCACACCGACACCCTCCACAACCAGCCCACCCCCGACCTTGTTCCCGGCGTCCCGCTTCCCGCCGCAACGTCCAGGGCCGCGCTACCTCACACCATCCCGAAGCGCGCTGCCACACCACCGCATCACGAGATCTTGGACAGTTTCCGTTCTCAGGGCGGGCTCCCAGGTGGGGCGGACGGTGGCGAAAGGGTCCGCAACCGCCTTCGCGGCGCGGCGCGGCGGTCGTGGCGGTCGTGGTGGTGGATATGCCGCTGGCCGGCACCCCGTTCTGGGGGTGCCGGCCAGCGGTCGGGTTGTTCGGGTGTTGCGGTGGGTCAGCTGTTCCAGTGCTGGGCGACCAGGTCGGTGGCCTGCTGCTCCCACTGGGCGTACGCGTCCGGGTAAGCGGAGACCTGCACGGTCTGCGCGGCATCCGTCAGCGGCATGTCCTGCCACCCGTCGACCTGCTTGAGGCCCTTGAGGAACGCGGTGGTCGAGTAGGCCGGGTCGGTGATCTGCTCCGGCGTGCCCCAACCACTGGACGGGCGCTGCTGGAACAGACCCAACGAGTCATGGTCGTTGGCGTCACCGAGGTGACCCAGGTTCTCCAACTTCGACTCCTGCAGACTCGTCGCGATCGAGATCACCGCGGCCCGCTCCGGGAGACCGGCCTTCTTCGTCGCGGCGATGATCGCCTTCACGTTCGCGGTCTGCTCACCGTTGAGGGTGATGTGCGACTGCTCGCCCTGCGGCTTCGGCGCCACCGACTGCACCGCAACAGCGGCAGGCTTGGCGTCCACGGTCGGGGTGGCGGCGTGGGCGGCGACCGGACCGGCGAACACACCACCGGCGAACGCCAGACCAGCAACAGACAGCACACTCTTACGCATGATCGTGTTCATGGGGGAAGCTCCTTCGGGGGTAAAGACACCCGCCCAGGGGCGCGGGCGTGAGCACCTCGTCCGGCGCTGCAAAAAGTCTTGAGGGGGGATCTTCGGCGGCCTGCGAGCGGGGGCTCGCGGCGCCGGGTCCCTGTGTAACGACCCGGGGCCGGGGGTCATTCCCAGGGGCGGACCACCGCGCCGACAGGCCGTGGTCCTGCGATCGTCAGGGTGTGTAACGACCCCGACCCGGCCATCATTCCGGCCGGCACGTGCCCCCGGCCACACGCCGATACCACTCAAAAGGGACACGTCGCGCAGGTCAACCCGACCTCGGGCGCCAAACCACCCAGGCTGGCGGGCAGAACACCTCCGCTCACGCATGATCCACACGACTTCGCCGATGTCGCGGTATCCGTGAGGGGTTGATACCGCGACTTCGCCGAAACGGAGTCGATCAACGAACGCGGGCAGGCCAATGCCGACAAATCGGGACTTGAGTAACGGTCAGATGCAGACCGGCAGTCGCCGCTAGGACAGAGGCACCACGCGCGGGGCTGAGGCCACCGCCCGCCAAGGGACGCACGCACAACGCCGCCCACCCGCTCAGCACAGCGCAGCCCACGCACAGCGCAGCCCACCCCACCCGCACAGCGCAGCCCACCCGCACAGCACGGCCCACCCGCACAGCACGGCCCACTGGATACCGCCGCCTACAGACAACGCAGCCAGCGGACAGCCCAGCCCACCGGACAACCCAGCCCACAGACGACGCAAGCCATGAACAGCGCCGCTGCAACGCGGCCGGGCAGTGCCCAGCGGGCGGCTCCCCCGCCTGGCCCTGGAGCGTGTAGGGATCGTCCTGAGCGACACCGGCTTCGGTGGGCGTTACCCTGACACCATGCAGGCCGTCTCCCCCACTGCGACCGGCGTGGCCTTCCTGGCCCGGCCCGGTCGTCCTGCCGTGGTGGCGAGGACGCTTGCCGAGTTGGCCGGCCCGACGCGCGGGGTGGTCGAGTTGCCGGTGCGGTTGATGTGGAACGCCGAGCGCACCTTCGATCTCGCCGACCCGGACCAACTGCTCTGGATGTACGAGAACGTGCTCCGCGAGACCACGCGCGCCGAGGACCTTCGCGTCCTCATCAACGGTCGCACGCTTCGGCGGGTGTGGCGACTGCTCAACCTGCCCCGTGGCGTACGCCAGGCGTGGGAGAGCCGCCACCGCGGCCTGCGCGCGGCGTGACCGAGCCGCATCTGCACGAGTTCTACCGGGAGGTCGCCCGGGTGGCGCTCACCGCCGCCGGGCCGTACCGGTTCGTGTTGGGGGGCGGGGTCGCCTGGGCGGCGCACGGGTTGGTGGCCCGCCCGACGGAGGACGTCGACCTCTTCGCGGACGTGGAGGGGGCCGCCGCGGCGGCGTCCACAGGTGTACGGGTGGCGCTGGAGCGGGCCGGCTTCCTGGTCAGCGACGCCGACCCAGACGGGGATCTCGCTGAGCTGTTCGACGGGTATGAGCAGGACATGAAGGACTTCGTGGTGAGCCGCGACGGCCGGCAGATCCGGTTGAGCCTCGCCCGGTTGGACCGCCAGCAGAGCCCGGTGGTGATGGACCTCGGCCCGGTGATGGACGTACGCGACCTGGTGGCCAACAAGGTCGCGGCGTTGGTCAACCGGCGGGAGGTCCGGGACTTCATCGACGTGGCGGCGGCGTTGGAGCACTACGACGTGACCGAACTGTTGATGCTGGCACGGCAGGTCGACCCGGCCCTGGATCCGGCGGACGTACGTGCCGCCGGGCGTTACCTGGACCGGCTGTCGGAGCAGCGGTTCGGTCGTTACGGTCTGAGCGCCGCCGACGTCGATCACGTCCGGCGCCGGTTTGCCACCTGGCCGCGCTGACCGCCGACGCGCACGGAACGAGCCGCACCGGGGGTGGGGTACCGAAGCAGCACCCGCCCCCGGTGGTGGATCACTTCGTCGGTCGACCGCCCGTGACGCCCAGGATCTCGCCGGTCACGTAGCTGGACTCCTGCGAGGCGAAGAAGACGTACGCGGGTGCGAGCTCCGCGGGCTGCCCGGGGCGACCCTCCGGGGTGTCGGTGCCGAACTGCTTCACCTTCTCTTCCGGCATGGTGGCCGGGATCAGCGGCGTCCACACCGGGCCGGGTGCGACGGCGTTGACCCGGATGCCCTGCTCGGCCAGGTCGGCGGCGAGCGCCTTGGTGAAGTTGGCGATGCCCGCCTTGGTGGTCGCGTAGTCCAGCAGTTGCGGCGACGGGTCGAACGCCTGGATCGACGCCGTGTTGATGATCGCCGCGCCCTCGCTGAGGTGGGGGATGGCCGCCTTGCAGAGCCAGAACATCGCGTACAGGTTGGTCTTGAGCACCCGGTCGAACTGCTCGGTGGTGATCCCGAGGATCCCCTTGTCCTGCGACATCTGGTAAGCCGCGTTGTTGACCAGGATGTCCAGGCCGCCCAGGTCGCGTACCGCCCGATCGACCAGCTCCTGACAGTGCGACTCGTCGGTGATGTCACCGCGTACCGCGACGCCCCGCCGGCCGGCCTCCTCGACCAGACGAATGGTCTCCCGGGCGTCGGCGTCCTCCCCCTCGTCGAGATACGAGATGAGCACGTCGGCGCCCTCCCGGGCGAAGGCGATGGCGACCGCCCGGCCGATCCCGGAGTCACCGCCGGTGATCAGCGCGCGCTTGCCGTCGAGCTTGCCACTGCCCCGGTACGACTCCTCCCCGTGGTCCGGCTTCGGGTTCATCTGCGCGGTCGAGCCGGGCGCGGACTGCTGCTGTGCGGGCTGACCCGACTGGCCGCCGTACTGGCTGGTCGGGTCCTGCTGGGTGTGCTGATCCTCAGTCACCGATGTCTCCGATGTCTCCTCGCGCCGTCGCGGGAGGCGATGGCGCTCCCGCGAAATCCCGTCCCCGATCGCCCTACCCCGGGCCGGCCTGCGGAAACCGCTGCACCGGTTGGGGCTGCCGTGGCGGGAGTGTCGGCTGGTGGTTATGGTGCGCGAGGCGCCCACGAAGCGCGTCCACCCCCATGGAAAGGCACGTCATGACCTCTCCCTCCGGCCCGTCGCGTCGTCAGGTGCTCGTCGCCGCCGCGGCGGCGGCGACCGCCCCGCTGATCGCCGCCGCGCCCGCGCAGGCGGCCGGCGCGGCCCGGTCACGCACCTGGGACCTCACCCTCCTGGGCACGTCGGACACGCACGGCAACGTCTACAACTGGGACTACTACCGCGACGCCGAGTACGACGACAGCAAGCAGAACGACATCGGTGTCGCGAAGCTGGCGACCCTGATCAACCAGATCCGTCGGGAGCGGCGGGGCAAGGCGACGCTGGTGCTCGACGCCGGCGACACCATCCAGGGCACTCCGCTGGCGACGTACTACGCCAAGCAGGAACCGATCACCGCCACCGGGGAGAAGCACCCCATGGCCCGGGCGATGAACGTCATCGACTACGACGCGGTGACGCTGGGCAACCACGAGTTCAATTACGGGCTGCCGTTGCTGGACCTGTGGATCCGCCAGCTCGGCTTCCCCGCGCTTGCCGCGAACGCCGTCAACGCGAAGACCGGCAAGCCGGCCTTCCTGCCGTACGTCATCAAGAAGGTCTCCCTCGGTCTCGGCGCGCCCACCCTGCGGGTCGGTATCCTCGGTCTGACCAACCCCGGCGTGGCCATCTGGGACAAGGGCAACGTCGAGGGCAGGCTGCGTTTCGACGACATGGTCGCGACCGCCGCGAAGTGGGTGCCGGTCATGCGGGCCCGAGGCGCGGACCTCGTGCTGATCTCGGCGCACGGGGGTGACAGCGGCACCTCCAGCTACGGCCCGGAGCTGCCGAACGAGAACCCGGTGGCGTTGATCGCCCAGCAGGTGCCGGGGATCGACGCGATCCTGTTCGGGCACGCGCACAACGAGGTGGTCGAGCGGTTCGTCACCAACGAGCGCACCGGTACGCAGGTGCTGCTCTCCGAGCCGTCCAAGTGGGGCCAACGGCTCACCCGGATGGACTTCACCCTCACGCGCGAGCGTGGCCGGTGGGCGATCACCAAGAAGGCCGCCACCATGTTGAACACCAACACTGTGGTCGAGGACCCGAAGGTGCTCGCGGCCGTGCGGGCCCAACACCAGAAGACAGTGGCGTACGTCAACCAGGTGGTCGCGCAGTCCACTGTCGAGCTGTCGGCGGCGGAGTCGCGGTACAAGGACACGCCGATCCTGGACTTCATCAACCACGTACAGACCGAAGTGGTCGGCGCGGCGCTGGCCGGCACCGCGTACGCGGACCTGCCGGTGCTGTCGATCGCGGCGCCGTTCAGCCGTACCGCGGTCTTCCCCGCCGGCGACGTCAAGATCCGCGACGTGGCCGGCCTGTACGTGTACGACAACACCCTCGAAGCGGTGGTGCTCAGCGGTGCCGAGGTGCGCGCGTACCTGGAGTACTCCGCGAAGTACTTCCGGACCGTCGCGCCGGGTGCCCCGGTCGACCCGGAGCAGATCAGCGACCCGGCGGTGCCGGACTACAACTACGACGTCTTCTCCGGCGTCGACTACGACGTCGACATCTCCCGGCCGGTCGGGCAGCGCATCACCCGGCTGGTGCTCGCCGGCACCGACACGCCGGTCACCGACAACGCGCAGTTCGTCGTTGCGGTCAACAACTACCGGCGCAGCGGCGGCGGCAACTTCCCCGGCATCGTGAAGACGCAGGTCTACAACGCGCAGCAGGAGATCCGTCAGCTGCTCATCGACTGGGCGCAGGCCAAGGGGACGATCGACCCGGCCGACTTCTTCCAGCCGAACTGGCGGCTGGTACGCGAGGGCGTGCCGGTCTTCTGATCGGGCAGCACAGACGGGCCGTGGGTGGCGACACCCGCGGCCCGTCTGCTGTTGTCAGCCCTGCACGTTCCAGCGGACCGGGTCCTCGGCCTCCTCCGGGCGGTCCCGCCCGGGATCGGTCTCGGTCAGGGCCACCCGTTCGTCGGGACGCACAGCGGGCGGCAACTCCCCGAACCGGATGTGGCGCAGGAACGCGTACTCGTCATCGGTGAACGGCTGCTCGGCCATCGGCACCTCCCGCTTCTCCGTTCATTGTCCAACGAGCCGGTCGTTCAGGACCAGCACCGCACACACTCCGTAAGGCGTCCTAGGATCCTGGGAGAACGGCGGTGGGCCGGCGCGGCTCTGGCAGTCGGTCCAGCACGGCGAGGGCGGCCCGGATGGAGCGACGTCGCAGCATTTCGTCGAAGCTCGCCCGCCCCTGGCAGAACTGCACGAACATCCGCCAGCCCGGCGGAGTCGCCAACAGGGCGTGGAACACGTCCGGGCGGCGGGTGAACACGTCCAACAGCCGGAACCCCGCCCGCATCTCCGGCACCAACCGCGCGGCGACCGCCCGTTCGTACCCCGCCAGGTCACCGTCGGCGACCGCCGCGCCGGCCAACCCGCCAGACCGCAACGCGAAGCTGATGCCCTCCCGGCTCCACGGCTCCAACAACCCCGCCGCATCCCCCACGACCAGCACCCGGCCGCTGCGCAACGGTGAATCCTCCGCACGGCACCGGGTCAGGTGACCGGAATCGTGCTCCGCGGGCAACCCGGTCAACCCCAACCGGTCGACGAACCGCCGCAGGTACTCCCGCGTCCCCTCCCCCGCTCCCCGACCGGCGATCACACCGACGGTCAGGCGGTCACCCTTCGGGAAGACCCAGGCGTACGAGCCCGGCATGTCGCCCCAGTCCAGCAGCAACAACCCCCGCCACCGCTCCCGCTCCGCCGGGGGCACCGGGAGCTCCAGCTCCAGCCCCAGGTCCACCTGCCGGTACCGGACCCCGACGTGCCGGGCGGTCACCCCCGACGACCCGTCGGCGCCGATCACCGTCCGGGCCGCGATCGTCGTACCGTCGGCCAGCCGCAGGCGTACCCCCTCGGGATCCTGCTCGATCCCGCGGACCGCGACCCGCTCCCGGACGTGCGCGCCGGCGGCGACCGCCGCCGCGCGCAGCCGGTCGTCGAACTCCTCCCGGCGCACCATCGTCACCACCGGGCTGTCGTGCTGGCGGGTGAACTCCCGGCGACCCTCCCGGGTGAACGTGACAGTGTCCACCCAGTCGTGCGCGGGCACCTCGATCAGCCCCTCGACGGCCGCCAGGGAGGTGCCGATCAGGCCACCGCCGCAGGTCTTGTACCGCGGATGGACGGCCCGCTCGACAACGAGTGTGGAGACACCGGCGCGGGCAGCGGCGTGTGCCGCGGAGAGCCCGGCGGGGCCGGCGCCGACGACGACGAGGTCCCAGACGATCACGACAGCAGCCTAGGCCACAGCCGGTCCGCCACCACCGGACCCGCCGACCGCCCGATCGGGTGTGCATCTTCGGTCAGCTAGGGGGTAACCGGCGCACGGCAGCCGCCACGCGATGGCGGACGAACGGAGGAGGAACCATGCAGCAGGTGCAACTGTCGGAGGCCGAGCAACGGGTGTACCAGGCGGTCACCACCCTGGAGGCACGCGGACAGGTGCCGTACCCGGACCTGATCGCCGAGGAGTCCGGGTTGACCGAGGAGCAGGTCGGCAGCCCCCTGCACCTGCTCACCGAGAAGGGCCTGCTGCACCGCGAGGACTCACCGATGGCCGGTCTCGACTTCGGCCCCCGGTTCTGCGCCCGCCAGATGGCGTGACCGGCGGGACCCCACGAGACGGTTCGCCCCCCGCTGACCCGGGTAGCGCTCAGGGATGCGCGACCAACGGTCACCGGGGGGCACGATGAGCACGGCGCAGCCGGTGACGGCGGCCGAGAACCGGCGGCGTTGGCAGGCCGTCGGCGTCGGCCTGGTCGCCGCGTTCATGACGCTGCTCGACGTCAGCATCGTCAACGTCGCGGTGCCGTCCATCGACCGTGCGCTGCACGCCTCCCCGAGCGACCTGCAGTGGGTCCTCTCCGGGTACGCGCTCACCTTCGGCCTGGCGCTGGTCCCCGCCGGCCGCTTCGGCGACGCCCGAGGCCGGCGCAACGCGTTCGTCTTCGGTATCGCCCTGTTCACGATCACCAGCGCACTCGCCGGCCTCGCCACCTCACCGACCTGGCTGGTCGTCACCCGGCTCCTCCAGGGCGCCGCCGCCGGCATCGTCAACCCGCAGGTCATCGGGCTCATCCAGCAACTGTTCCGCGGTCCGGAGCGGGCCCGCCCCTTCGGGCTGCTCGGTGCCACCATCGGCATCTCCACAGCGGTCGGGCCGTTGCTCGGTGGGTTGCTCATCGCCATCGGCGGCGAGGAACACGGGTGGCGCTGGGTCTTCTTCGTCAACGTGCCGGTCGGCATCCTCGCGGTGATCCTCGGCTGGCGTCTGCTGCCCGGCCGCCCCGCAGGTCAACCCGGCTGGCGTCAACTCGACCCCGTCGGTGTTCTCCTCCTCGGGGTGGGCGTGGTGCTGGTCCTGCTCCCGCTCGTGCAGGAACAGCAGTGGGAGACACCCTGGAAGTGGGCGCTCATCCCGATCGGCCTGGCCGTGCTGGTCGTCTTCGGGCTGTGGGAGCGGCGGTACGAACACCACCACCAACCCCTGTTCGACCTTCGGCTGTTCAGCCTCCAGTCGTACACACTGGGCTCGCTGTTGGCGCTTGTCTACTTCGGTGGCTTCACCGCCATCTTCTTCATCTTCACGCTGTTCCTCCAGATGGGTCTCGGCTACAGCGCGCTCGTCGCCGGCCTGGCCATCACCCCGTTCGCCCTCGGCTCGGCGGCCGCCGCCGTCCTCGGTGGCCGCATCGTCAACCGCCTCGGCCGACCGCTGGTAGCCATCGGCCTGCTCACGGTGGTGGTCGGGCTGGCCGCGACGGTGGTCGCGCTGCGCCTCGCGCCGGACGCCCCGGCCCCCTGGGTCGCCGCCGGCCCACTGCTCGTCGCGGGCATCGGCAGCGGGCTCGTCATCGCCCCCAACCAGACGATCACCCTCTCCGAAGTGCCGGTGGCGCAGGCCGGCAGCGGCGCGGGCATGCTCCAGACCGGCCAGCGGATCGGTGCCGCGGCCGGCATCGCCGCCGTCGGCTCGATGTTCTTCTCGTCGCTGGCCGACACCCGTGGCGACTGGACCACCGCCTTCGAGCGGTCCCTCATACTGGCCACCGGCATCATCGGGCTCGCGCTGATCTGCGCCCTGGTCGACATCGTCCGCAACCACAACCACTGAATCGGGTACGCCGCTGGCCGGCACCCCGTTGTGGGGGTGCCGGCCAGCGGTCGGTGCTTGGTGGGGTCAGCTGTTCCAGTGCTGGCCGACCAGGTCGGTGGCCTGCTGCTCCCACTGGGCGTACGCGTCGGGGTAAGCGGAGACCTGCACGGTCTGCGCGGCATCCGTCAGGGGCATGTCCTGCCACCCGTCGACCTGCTTGAGGCCCTTGAGGAACGCGGTGGTCGAGTAGGCCGGGTCGGTGATCTGCTCCGGCGTGCCCCAACCACTGGACGGGCGCTGCTGGAACAGACCCAACGAGTCATGGTCGTTGGCGTCACCGAGGTGACCCAGGTTCTCCAACTTCGACTCCTGCAGACTCGTCGCGATCGAGATCACCGCGGCCCGCTCCGGCAGACCGGCCTTCTTCGTCGCGGCGATGATCGCCTTCACGTTCGCGGTCTGCTCACCGTTGAGGGTGATGTGCGACTGCTCGCCCTGCGGCTTCGGCGCCACCGACTGCACGGCGGCGGCAACGGGCTTGGCGTCCACGGTCGGGGTGGCGGCGTGGGCGGCGACCGGACCGGCGAACACACCACCGGCGAAGGCCAGACCAGCAACAGACAGCACACTCTTACGCATGATCGTGTTCATGGGGGAAGCTCCTTCGGGGGTAAAGACACCCGCCTGACTGCGGCAGGTGTGAGCACCTCGTCCGGCGCTGCAACAAAAGCCTTGAGGGATCATCGGCGGCCTGCGAACGGGGGGCTCGCGGCGCCGGGTCCCTGTGTAACGACCCGAGGGCCGGGGTCATTCCGGCTCCGTGGCACCGGGTGGAGCGGGGGTGCCGGTCGGGCTGGGGTCCAGGTGTAACGACCCGGGGTCGGGGGTCATTCCAGGGGGTGGACCATCGCGCCGACAGGCCGTGGTCCTGCGATCGTCAGGGTGTGTAACGACCCCGACCCGGTCATGATTCCGGCCGCGAAGTGGCCCCGACCACACGCCAAACCACCCAAACGGAACAAACCGTACAGGACAACCCGACCTCAGACCCCAAACCGCCCAGGCCGGCGGGCAGAACACCCCAGCTCACGCATGATCCACACGAGTTCGCTGATGTCGCGGTATCCGTGAGGGCTTGATACCGCGACTTCGCCGAAACGGAGTCGATCAAGGCGTGCGGGTGGGCCAATACCGACAGACCGGACTCGCGTTACGACTGGATGCAGGCCAGGCAGCGTCAGGACAGGGCACCACGTAGGGCACGGACCTCGAAACCGCGTGATCCACTCGACTTCGTGAAAACCGGGGCATCGGAGACGGTCTGACACCCCGACTTCAACGAAAAGCGAGTCGATCAAGACGGGTCGGTCAGGACCGCGCACCCAGCACAAGGCTGGCGCCCATCGGAGTGCTCCGACGGGCGCCAGCCTCAGTGCTGTCCGGGCGCTGCCCGGTAGTGCGGGTTAGTGCGCGGCACCGCCGAAGCGCTGGCGGCGACGCCAGGCCAGGGTCAGCAGCAACATGATCGCGCCGGCGCCGACCAGGCCACCGCCGAGCTTCATGGGCGTGCCGAGGCTGTCACCCGTGACGGGCAGCGGCTGCTTCTTGGGCAGCACCCGTAGCTCGGTGCTGGCGGTACGGCCGGACTCCCGACCCACGGCCGTGAAGGTCAGCAGACCCGTCACGGACGGCTTGTAGCTCTTGGTGAAGCGCCCCTGGGCGTCGGTGTACGCCGTGAAGTTCAGCGGTGCGCTCGCCTGGTAGGCCACCGGGGCCATGGCTACGGTGCTGCCGTCGCTGCGGCGAGCCGGAGCCTGACCGCCGACCGGAGCGGCCAGCGGGGTGACCGTCACCGAGATGTCGACGGTCTCGTTCGGGCCGAAGTTGGTGCCGGTCAGGATGACCGTCTCGCCGATGAAGATCGTCGGCCGGTTGACAGTCAGCGATGCCGCTGTCGGCGGGTACGGCGGCGGTTGGGGCGGGTCAGTGGTCGCGCTGGGCGCCGGCTGCGGCTGCGCCGCCCCCGCTGCCGTCGGCACGGCCACCACGGCCAGGCCGACCGTGAGCGCCATGATGATGCGGGATAGCCGCATGATTGGTTCCCTCCTACTGGTCACAGCTTGGTGCGGAATGAACTTGGGTGGTCCAGGGGCTGGCGGTGGGGGTCAGCCACAGCTCGGCCTGCCCGACGCCGGTCTTGGCTGTCAACACGGTGGCCTCCAACGTCTTCTCGGCGCCAGGAGCGACGTCGACGCTGGCGGTCGCCACCTGACGGCGACGTTCGGTGCCGCTACCAACGGCCGTCTCGGCCCCGTCGAGCCGGGCCTCGAGCACCGCTCCGCCCGCAGGGCTGAAGATCGACACCAACGTGCGGACGGTGTACGGATCACCAGCCATACCGAGACCGAGGACGGACTTGGTGAGTCCGGACTTCGGCGCCGTCGAGCGCAGGGTCACCCGCAGCCGGAGTTCGCGGCGACCGTCCGAGCGGCATTCGCCGACCGTCACGTTCGCCGTCTGTCGTAGGTAGTAGCCGAGCTTCGCGCCGCTGCCGTCGTTGAGGAACACGCCGACAGTCGGCACGGTGTCCTGTTCCGGAAGCGTCCCGGCCATCCGGCTGTCGCCGAACGTCCGCTGTTCCTCAGGTCGGGCACTCCAGAACAATATCCGCCGTTCGGTGATAGCACGGTCAAATGCGGACAACAACACCCTAGGGTTGACATTCTTCTTGAAGAAGGCGTCAAAGACGGCAGCCGCCGACGCCGCGAAGAACTCGTCCTGCTGCTCGACGTCGAGCCGTCGGTAACTGTCGTTGAGCAGCGTCTGCACCACCTTCTCGCTGGCCAGCGGCACACCGCCGGGCACCAGCACCGGGCCCGTCGCCTTGAGCAGGTAGGACAGCACCACCGGGTCGACGGCGAGTACGCCGTCGACGGTGGTGCCCGTCTTACGCCGGAACATCTCGCGGTACAGCGTCGCCGCGGTCGGGAAGTGCGGGGACAGATTGACGTCGGCCGGATAGATGCCGGGGAGGTCGGCCCAGAGCGCGCGGGTCTCGGCGGGCACCTTCAGCGCCGGTTTGAAGAAGCCGAGCGAGGATGAACTGCCCTGCTTGCCCATCTTCACCGCGCCGTTCGCCGCCTCGATTATCGCGTACGCGCCGAACATGCCTCCGGTGGCGCGCAGCTCGGCGGGGTTCTGCGAGACCAGCAGGTACCGCCGCGGTCCGTTCGCGCCGAGCAGTGGCGGGAGCAGGCGGGCGCCCTGGTCGGCAGCCGTGGTGAGGCCGGCCAGGCGGTCGATCTCGCCGCGCAGGTCGACGAGCGCCTGCCGGACCTGGTCGACCAGGCCGTCGACCGGCACCGTCGCGAGGTCTCGGCGCGTGCCCTGCACGGACTCGTTGGCCCGGGTCAGTTCGGCGGAGACGCCGCTGAGCCGGGCCAGGTCCAGACGACCTCCGGTCGGGACGAGGCTGGTCAGGTCCATCCGGAGCAGGGTCGGGAACGCCTGCCGTGCCAACTCGTCGATGGCGGCAGCGATCTGCTGAACGGCATCCAGGTTGTCGCCCACCATGGGGGTATGCCGACCAAGCCGCCAGCTCGGATCGCTGGTCGCCGCACGGGCCGCGCGGGACTGCTCCTGAAGGGCGGCAAGGGTCCGCTGAGCACGGTCGGTGTCCCCGCCGACCACGAGAGCGCTCAGCTCTCGGGCGAGGCCGGCGGCGTTGAGCAGGTGGGCACGCGCCTGCCAGCCGCGAAAGCCGACCCAACCGCCGGCCGCCAGCAGAAGCGAGCCGACCACCAGGGCGCTGAGGAGGGCACGTCGCAGTCGGGCACGCCGACGGCGTCGGGACCGGCTCCGCCGCCGGGTCGGCCGTTCGCTTTCCGTCACACCACACTCCCATTCGGGGAATCGGACAGATGGTCGATTCCCTGACGTTTCTAGCACGCGTCTGGGAATTTCATGTCGTTATCGCAACGATTGCCGTTTAAGCGAGGTTTCCTCGCAGCTCGGCGGCCGGTGCGGTGGCCCGTCCGGCCGCCTCGTGCAGCAGCCGCTCGATCCGGTCCACCCCGGCGGGCAGCGACATCTCCCGCAGGTACGCCGACCGCCCTCGGCGGCCCATCTCGACCCGAGCGGGAGGCGGGATGGTGGCGGCCAGCCAGAACCGGTCGGCCAGCGCCGCCCAGTCCTCCGGCGGGCAGGAGAGACCGGCCCTGGCCCGTTCGACCAGCTCGGCCGTATCTCCGCCGGCCGATGCGACCACCGGGGCAGCAGACGAGAGCGCGGCCTGGAGCTTGCCCGGCACCGTGCCGCGCAGCTCCGGAAGGTCGCGCAGCATGATCAGCTGGTAGTCGGCGGCGGCGTACAGCTCGGGCATGTCGACAGGGGACCGTCGCTCCACGAAGCGGACATTGTCCGCGCCCAGCTCGGCGGCGAGCCCCCGCACCCGCCGCTCGTCCGCGCCCGAACCGACGAGGACCAGGTCCATGGTCCGGTCCAGAGCCGCTGCCGCCCGGACCGCGGTCTCCAGTCCCTGCCGCGCGCCGATGGTCCCGGCGTGCATCACCACGCACCGACCGTCCCGACGGACCAGCTGGCGGGCCGCCACGCCGGGCGTCACGGGGTGGAAGATCCGCTCGTCGGTCCAGTTGAGCACCTCTCGGACCCGGGTCGGGTCGGCCCCCGCGGCGACCACCAGATCCCGCATCGACGGCGCGGCCACCGCGATCCGCGCCGCGGTCCGAAAGATCCGGGTCATCGTGCTGCCCATCCGCGCCGCCCAGCGGTCCTCGCCGGCCTCCTCGGCGCCGTCACGGGTCCAGACGTCCTGCACGTGCAGCACCGCCGGCACCTGTCCGAGCAGCCGGAGCACACCGGCGGTGGCGAACGTCGTCGCCGGTAGTTGGAAGACGTAGAGCGCGTCCAGATCGGCGAAGTACCGCCGGGCGACCCATGTCGCGCTGCCCGCGAAGGAGAGGTAGTTGGCCATGCGGCCCCTGGTGGACGTGGCCCGCCCGGGGTAGCGCGGCACCCGTCGGACGGTCAGCTGCCTGCTGTGCGTCTCGTGGTGCCAACGCTGCCGCCAGCCGGGATAGACGTGCCCGCCCGGGTAGTCCGGGAACCCGGTGAGCACCCGAACCTCGTGCCCACGCGCGGCCAACTCCTCCGCGAGGCTGCCGGGGATGAACGCCGGTTCGGGCGGAAAGTGGTACGACAGGATGCCGATCCTCACTGACCCGCCCCCGTCCGGCATGGATTGGCGTCGGTCGGCGCGGCACGACGACCGGCGGGCGTCTCGCGCGCGTACGATGCCGACAACCCCTCCCCGCGCGACCACCGGCGTCGACGCACCGTCCCATCGGTGTGGACACCCGTGTCCGCACCGATGAGAGGGGCTCCGATGGCCGATCGTGTGCTGTTCGTCTGCCACGCCAACCTGTGCCGGTCGCCGATGGCCGAGTTCCTGGCCCGCCGACTGCTGGCCGGCCGGCCCGTCACAGTGGCCAGTGCCGGCACCGACGCGATCGACGGGCTGGGAATGCACCCGTACGCCATGGAGGTCGCGACCGACAGCGGCGCGGACCCGGCGGCGTTCCGGACCCGGGCGTTGCGCCCCGAGTACCTTGCCGACGCGACGCTCGTGCTGACCGCGACCCGGCGCCAGCGCTCGGTCTGCACCGCGCTGGCGCCGGCGGCGCTGCACCGGACGTTCACGGTGCGCCAGTTCGGCCGGCTGGCCGCGGCGGCCGAACCGCCCGCCGGGCCGGCCGACGACTCGTTGCAGGCGGCGATCGCCGCCGCCGCCCTCGCCCGGGGACGGCTGCAACCCGCCGCTCCGGACGCGGACGACCTCCAGGACCCGATCGGCGGCACCGCCGCCGACTTCCGACGCTGCGCCGAGGAGATCGAACGGTCGCTGCGACCCCTCGCGGCGCTCATCGGGGCAGCCGGGTGAGTTCCTGGGTGTGGTCGGTGACGCCGTTGAGGCCACCGGCGGTCGCGACATGCCGACCGGTTGCGGATCGTTCGGTCGGCACCGACGTCGTGGGCGTCGAGGCGACCACCCGGTAAGCCTCGTACTGGTACGCCTCGGCCTTGGCCACCTTCGCCATGTTGAGCACGCAGCCGAGCAGACGCACCGAAACCGAGTGCAGTGAGCGGGCGGCGGCGGCGACCTGGCTTCGCGAGGTACGGCCCTGCTGGGTCACCAGCAGCGCGCCGTCGGCCTGCACGGCCACGACCACGCCGTCGGTCACCGCGAGCAGCGGCGCGGTGTCGATGATCACGATGTCCGCCGACTCCCGGAGCGCCAGCAGCAGGTCCGACATCGCCTTGGAGCCGAGCAGCTCGCTCGGGTTCGGCGGGGCGGAACCGCTGGGCAGCACCAACAGCGACTTGTCCCCCCAGCGCTGCACGACGTCGCCGACCTGCACGTCGCCGACCAGCACGTCGGTGAGGCCGACACCAGCGTCCAGGCCCAGGTAGTCGTCGACCTTCGGACGACGCAGGTCCGCGTCGACCAGCAGCACCCGCCAACCCGCCTCGGCCAGCGCGATGGCCAGGTTGCAGGAGAGCGTGGTCTTCCCCTCACCCTGCAGCGCGCTGGTCACGGCGATGACCCGAGCCGGCTCGTGGACATCCACGAACCGCAGATTGGTACGCAACTTGCGGACCGCCTCGGCACGCGCCGAGGTGGAAGCGTCGCCCACGATCAGCGGCGCGCTGCGGGCGTTGCCCTCGAACGGAATCTCGCCGAGCAGAGGGCTGCCGGTGGCTCGTTGCAGACCGGCGGCGTCGCGCAGTCGGACGTCGGCGACGCCGCGCAGGATCGCCAGACCGATACCGAGGATCAGACCGATCACACCACCAAGGGTGAGGTTCCGGACCGGCTGCGGCGAGACGGGGTTGGCGCTCACGCGGGGGCCGCTGACCACCTCGATCTTGATCGGCGCCTTGCCCTCCGGCGTCGTCTCGACCTTCTGGACGAGTTCGACGAACTTGGTGGCGAGGGTCTCCGTCACCCGCAACGCGCGGGTCTGATCGGTGTCGGTGACCGACGCCTGAAGCATGACGGTGCCGGTCTGGGTGGAGGTCTTCACCCGTTGCTGCACCTCGTCCGCGGTGAGGCCGACCGGGGTCTCGGCCACGACGCTCTGTGCCAGTCGGTCGCTGGTGAGCAGGTCCGCGTACGACTTGACGCGCTGCTGGAGGAAGAGCCCACCCTGGTATGCCTCGCTGACGCCCGTGTTGGGGGTGGTGACGAAGAACGTCACCGAGGCGACGTACCGGGGTTGGGCGCGCACGGTCAGGAACGCCGAGACGCCGAGGGCCACCATGACCGTGACCAGCGCAACCCACCAGTGCCTACGCACGTGACGCAAATGGCGGAGCAGATCCATCAGGCGTGCCTCCGTGCCGGTCCGGTTACGCCAAAGAACTTCACGAAAACCCCCAAGGTCGTCTCTAAACTCGTGAAACCATTAAAGCGGCTCATGCGGCTTATGTCCGGAGTTATGTATTTTCCGTAGTGCGACATGCATCCGGATGACCAACCCGAGAACCACCCATTCGGCAGCGGCGACAACGAGGAAAAAGTCGAAGCCGGTCAGGCAACGTCCGATCGGCCCAGTGTTCGCCGCCGGACGCGAAGCCGGATGTGTCCGCAGTGGTGTGCCGGGAAGCCTGGTCGGCGAGTGGATTCATGCCGTCCTGACGCCCGAGGTGGCCCCGCAGATGACCCCCCGCACCCCGCCATCCGACCGGCGCCCACCGAAGATCCGGCTGTTCACCCGGTCGTCCTGGCCGCAGGCCCGACACCTGGCCGACGTGCTGCGTACCGAGACCGTGGGCGGCGCGCTGCTGCTACTCGGCGCCGCTGTCGCGCTCGTCTGGGCCAACTCCCCCTGGTCCGACTCGTACACCCGGCTCGCCCACTGGGTCCCCTGGCCCGGCGGCGCGTCCTGGCACCTGGACCTCGATGTCGCCGCGTGGGCGGCGGACGGCCTGCTGGCCATCTTCTTCTTCGTGGTGGGCCTCGAACTCAAGCGGGAGTTCGTCGCCGGGGACCTGCGCGACCCACGCCGGGCCGCGCTGCCGGTGGTCGCCGCGCTCGGCGGAATGCTGCTGCCGGCGCTGATCTACGTGGTGGTCGTCCTGAGCACGGGTGGAGAGGGACTACGCGGTTGGGCAGTTCCGACCGCCACCGACATCGCCTTCGCGCTCGCCGTTCTCGCGGTGGTCAGCACACATCTGCCCCACGGCCTACGCGCATTCCTGCTCACCCTCGCCGTGGTCGACGATCTGTTCGCGATCACCATCATCGCGGTCTTCTACACCGCCGACCTACAGCCCGCCGCACTGTTCGCCGCACTGGCGTCGATCGGGATCTTCGCGATTCTGGTACGGCGCGGAGGTGGCTGGCAGTGGGCGCTCGTCCCGCTGGCGGTCACCGCCTGGGCGCTGATGCACGCCTCCGGTGTGCACGCCACCGTGGCCGGCGTCCTACTCGGCTTCACGGTCCCGGTGCTGGCCGGTCCCCGGTCGGCGGCCGCCGACCGATCGTCCGCCGACGCCGAGGGTGGGCTCGCCGCGCGCCTGGAGCACCGCTGGCGTCCGGTGTCGGCCGGCTTCGCCGTACCGGTCTTCGCCCTGTTCGCCGCCGGGGTCACACTGCGTGGCAGCGACCTGACGGCCCTGCTGACCGACCCGGTGGTGATCGCCGTCGTCGCCGCTCTGGTGCTCGGCAAGAGCGTCGGTATCTTCGGCTCGACGTACCTGCTGGCCCGGTTCACCCGGGCCGAACTGGACGAGGACGTCACCTGGGCCGACCTGCTCGGTATCGCGATGCTCGGCGGCATCGGCTTCACGGTGTCGCTGCTCATCGGTGACCTGGCCTTCGGCGTCGACGACACCACCGACGGCCGGGTCAAGGCGGCCGTGCTTATCGGTTCGGTGATCTCCGCCGGGCTGGCCGCGGCGGTGCTCGTCCGGCGCAACGCGGCGTACCGCCGGGTGGCGGAGCGGGAACGGATCGACGCCGACGGCGACGGCGTGCCCGACATCTACCAGCGACCCGCCGAGGGTTGATCGGCGACCCGCCGACGACGACTCCGATCAGCGCCGACGGTCAGCGGGCGGCAGGTCCTCGGTCTCCTCGACCACCGCCTCGGCTGCGGGAGCGGTGAGGTCGTCGCCCGGCACCGCCACCTCCTCGACACGATCCTGCTCGTCGGGCTTCCCGCCGGGCGGCGGTTCGGGAGCGGTGCCAGCGCCGGAGAAGCCGTACTCGTTCGGTTCGTCGTGCCGGCTCATCTGGTCATCCTCCCGATTTCCTGGTGTCGCGTCCTAGCGCCAACGGTAGGTGGCAATCGTCTTCGGCGCAGGGGGCCGGGGATTGTCGCCCGGACCACGGGGTCGGAGCGCTCAGTGCCGCGCCGAGCAGTTGACGCAGGGCGATGATCGCCACCGCGCCGACCAGACCGTTCCAGCCGGGATCGCCGGCCAGCCGGATCAGCCCGGCCGCCGTCAGAAGGTCCAGCAGCAGTCGGACGCCGGTCTTCAGCGCACCGGTGCTGAGCACTGTCACCACGGCGACCACCAGGGCCAGGGCGGTCACCACCGTGACCAGGGATTCCATCACCCGTGACGCTCCCCCTCGGCCACCTGGCGCTGCTCCTGGCGGATCTCCCGGCCCAGGAAGTAGTTCAACGCCGTCCGGATCGTCGCGATCGCGGCCAGCTGGCCGATCTGCTCGAACGACGGGGACACCGCGGTCCGCAGCACGTCCGCCGCCAACTGGAACTCCAGGCCGAGAGTCAGGAACCGGCCCAGCGACAGCCGGATCGGAGTGAAACGGGCGGCGGTGCGGTGTCGCAGCCCCTCGACCACGAACCGCACCGCCGCCCAGACCGCGCCCACGAAGATCACCAGCGCGCCGGCCACCTCCACCACGGCCACCAACACCTGGTCGCCGTGTCGCAACAGCTCGGCCGGCTCCACCCCGGGCCGTTACCCGCCCTCGGGGCAGCTAGGCCCTCAGGTCAGCTCGTTCACCGCCTCCAGGATCAGCCACAGACCGGAGATGGCGAACAGGATCGCGGCGCCGTACTTGATGGTCTTCTCCGGCAGCCGACGACCGAGCATCCGACCGACCAGGATGGCCAACGCGTCCGCCGCCACCATGCCGATGGTGGAACCGAGCCAGGTGCCGAACCAGCCGTACTTGGTGGCCAGCGTGATCGTGGCGAGCATCGTCTTGTCACCCAGCTCGGCCAGGAAGAAGGCCACCGACACCGCCACCAGCGCGGTCTTGTTCGTCTTCTCCGCCTTGCGCTTCTCCTCCTCGGTGAGTTTGTCCCCGCGCAGGGTCCACGCGCCGAAGCCGAGGAACGCCACACCGGCCACCAGGGAGATCCACTCGGTCGGCAACACCGCCCCGAGGCCCGCGCCGATGGCGACCGACGCCAGGTGCACCACCGCCGTGGCGACAGTGATACCGATCAGCACCGGGATCGGCTTGAACCGCGTGGCGAAGGTCAACGCCATCAACTGGGACTTGTCTCCCAGCTCCGCGACGAAGATGACACCGAAGCTGACGACCAGCGCGGCGAAAAATCCCTCCATGACGTCCTTCCCGCTCATGCCGGGAGGAGGTACAGGGGCGCCCTCGACCCGGCTGCAACAGCCTGAGTCGAAGGTCTCGCCCGCCCCGGAGACCGGGGCCGCGTGGCCGGATGCGGAACGCACCAGTATGTCGACCACGACATTGGGGGCTACTCCCCTTCGCCCGGTCAGCCTAACCGATCACCAGCGGCCCGGTACGAGGCGGGTGAACAGGCTCACCGGGCCCGCGCCAGCGTGACCCCGAAGAGCCCCGCCGGGTCCGTCCAGAACTCCGCCGTCACGAAGCCCGCCGCCGCCAACTCCGCGGCGATCCCCTCCCTGTGGAACTTCGCCGAGACCTCGGTGCGCAGGTCCTCCCCCGCCGCGAAGTCGACGGTCATACCCAACACCCGCACCCGCATCGGCCGGGTCGCCCGCAACCGCATCTCGATCCACTCGCGCTCCGGGTCCCAGAGAGCGACATGGTCGAACGCCCCCGGGTCGAAGTCGGCGCCCAACTCGCGGTTGATCACCCGGAGCACGTTGCGGTTGAACTCGGCGGTGACCCCGGCCGCGTCGTCGTAGGCGGGCACGATCACCGACGGGTCCTTCACCAGGTCCGTGCCGAGCAGCAGCCAGTCGCCGACCTCCAGCGTCGCGCGCATCGCCGTGAGGAACTCGGCCCGCTCGGCGGGCAGCAGGTTGCCGATGGTGCCGCCGAGGAAGACAACGAGCCGTCGGCCGCCGGTGGGCAGCCGGTCCAGCTGCCGGGTGAAGTCCCCCACGATGCCCCGCACCCGCAGGCCCGGGTAGTCGGCGGCGATCTGGGCGGTGGACCCTTGCAGGGCGCTGACCGACACGTCGAGCGGAACGAACGTGCCCAGCCCACCCCGGCGGGTGAACGCGTCCAACAACAGGCGGGTCTTCTCCGACGACCCGGACCCCAACTCGATCAACGTCTTGGCCTCGGTCAACGCCGCGATGTCCGGAGCCCGCTCGGCCAACACCTCCCGCTCCGCCCGGGTGGGGTAGTACTCGGGGAGGCGGGTGATCTCCTCGAACAACTCGCTGCCCCGGGCGTCGTAGAACCACTTCGGCGGCAGCCACTTCTGCTCGGCGCTCAGGCCGGCCCGAACGTCGTCGCGCAGACCACGCTCCAGATCGCGCTCCTCGAGGTAGACCTCCAGCGGTTCCGCCGTCATCAACTCGCCCCTCTGCTCGATCGACAATCGCGTGTCGCCCGGTGCTGCTCACCGGGTCGGAAGTGGACGTACCCGCACCTCGTCAGCGGTGGCGACGACCAGGTGCCCCTCCGGCACCGGCCGCCACCCGGGGTCGTCGTCGTGCGGCTCGGAGGCGAGCAGCACCGAACCGGGCGACTCGCGTACCGACAACGCATGCCCGGCCGCACTCGCCACCGCCCGCCGGCCGTCGGTGAGCAGCAGGTTCAGCCGCGACCCGGGGGCGGCCGCGGCGACGTCGGCCACCGTCCGCCCGACCGCGTCCGCCGGGCCGTCCCCGGCGCGCAGCCGATGCCGCACCAACGCCCACAGCAACGCCGAGTCGGTGGCGGCGTCCAACGTGAGCAGGTCACGCACCGGCAGGCCGGAGGCGAGCGGCACCACCGCGTCCGGCCAGCCGCGGACCACACCGTTGTGGCTGAACAGCCACCGCCCCTCGGCGAAGGGCGCGGCGGCGCCGTCGAGCACCGCCATACCGACAGTGGCCGACCGCACCGCCGCGAGCACCGCCCCGGCGCGGGTCACCGCCGCCAGTTGGGCGATGGTCGGGTCGCTCCAGATCGGCTGCGCCCGCCGATACCGCACCGGCTCACCCTCGCCCGGGTACCAGCCGACGCCGAACCCGTCGGCGTTGACGGTGCCGCCGCCGCGCATGTCCCGAGGTGCCCAGGACTGCCGCACCAACGAGTGCGGCGGGTCGAACAGCACCTCGGCCAGGGTGACCGGCGGCCCCAGGTAGACCAGGTGACGACACATCAGCGGGCCCTGCCCACCGAACCGCCGATCACCGGTACGACTCGTCCGGTCGGGCGTCGCGGGCACAGCGGAAACCGCTGAAGATCTGCCGGCGGATCGGATAGTCCCAGTTACGGAAGGTGCCCCGGCACGCCGAACGGTCGGTGCCGAACGAACCACCACGCAACACGCGGTAGTCGTCGCCGAAGAAGACCTCCGAGTATTCGCGGTAGGGAAACGCGGTGAAGCCCGGATGCCCGCCGAACGCGCTCGACGTCCACTCCCAGACGTCACCGACGAGCTGGTGCACACCCAACGGCGACACACCGGCCGGGTACGCGCCCACCGGCGCCGGCCACAGATGCCGCTGATCGAGGTTCGCGTGCACCTCGGTCGGGTCCTCGTCGCCCCACGGATAACGCCGCGACCGCCCCGTCGACGGATCCCACCGGGCCGCCTTCTCCCACTCCGCCTCGGTGGGCAGCCGCTTACCGGCCCACGCCGCGTACGCCTGCGCCTCGTAGAAGCACACGTGCACCACCGGCTCGTCCCCGCGCACCCGATCCCACCGGCCGAAACGCCGGTACGACCACTCGTCGCCGTCACGACGCCAGTGCATCGGCGCCGCCAGACCCTCCCGGAGCCGATGCGCCCAACCCTCCGGACTCCACCACCGCTGATCGTCGTAACCGCCGTCGGCGATGAAGGCCTCGTACTGCCCGTTGGTGACCGGTGCCGCGTCGATGACGTACGCCGGGAGGTCGACACGATGCGCGGGACGTTCGTTGTCCAACGCCCACGGGTCGGTATCGGTGCCCATCGTGAACTCCCCCGCCGGCACCAGCACCTCCCCGCCGACCCGAACCGACGGCTCGGGCGGCGGAGGAGCGTGCAGCACCGCCGACCCCGCGCGCAGTTGGTGGGTGGCAAGCATCGTCTCGTCGTGCTGCTGCTCGTGCTGCACGATCATGCCGAAGGCGAACCCGTCGGCGACCAGCGGCCGCTCGCCGAACGCCACCGTGTCGAGGAGGTCGTGCACCTTGTCCCGCACCGTGCCCAGGTAGGCACGCGCCTCGGCGGGCGCCAACAGAGGCAACGCCGGACGGTCCCGACGCGGCTGCTTGAACGCGTCGTACAACTCGTCGATGTCACACCGCACCGGCTCGCGCCCGCCGACGTCGCGGACCAGCCACAGCTCCTCCTGGTTGCCCACGTGGGCGAGGTCCCAGACCAGCGGCGACATCAGAGGCGAGTGCTGACGCATCAACTCACCGTCGTCCACCACCTCGGTCAACAACGACGTACGGGAGCGGGCCCGGGCCAACTCCACAGCGATCCGGTCACGCAACTGCTCACTGCTCGAACTCACCGAACCTCCTGCCGTTCGGGACTGCGGGGCTCGCAACCCCGGCTCACTCCTCGCCCTCACCGAACCTCCTGCCGTTCGGGACTGCGGGGCTCGCAACCCCGGCTCACTCCTCGCCCTCACCGAACCTCCTGCCGTTCGCGACTGCGTACTCACTGGCTCCCCTGCCCGGTGGCGGCGCTCAGCCGCCGTCGTACCCCTCGCTCGATCTCTTCCTGGGTGTCGACCGGCAGGCCCAACCGGGGCAGGACGGTCAGGGCCAGGTCGAGCAGGCCCGTCGCGGCGGCGGCCAACGCGGGGTCGCCCAGGCCCCTGCGGGCGGCGGCCGACCAGCGATGCGCCACCGGGGCCGAGATGACGTACGCCGCCCGCACCGTGCCCGGGTCGTGGAAAAGGGCACTCAGCACCGCCAGCGGGAGTCGCCAGTCCCGCTCCGGCTGGGCGTCCAGGTAACGCAGCTCCAGGTATCCCCGCGGCCGCACCGGCGGGAAAAGGGTGCTGACGTGGTAGTCGAGGTCATGGGTGGTGGGTGGCTGCGGCAGAGCACCGTCGAGCCAGTCGGCGAAGGTCACACCGGGCGGCACTGTCCAGTCCGAGCCGTGCCGACGCCGACAGAGCAACGGCGCGTCGAGCACGTACCGGACCCAGGTGGCCCGCGGATCCTCGGCGGCGTCGCCGGGCGTCCAGACCGGTCGGGTGCGGGCCGGGTCGATGGCCAGCCAGGCGGCCATCCGGGCACTGGCCCAACCGGTGCGACGCCCGGCGTGCCGGTTGGCGGAGGCGAACGCCGCGAGCAGCGGCGGGCCGACGGCGTGCGCTGCCGCCCAACGGTCGGCGATCTGGTCCGGCTCGCCGGCATCGAGACAGACCTGCAGCCCGGCGGTGCTGTACATCATGACGCGGCCGGCCGGGCCACGCCGGTCGAAGGCGGCGCGCATCGCGCGGTAACGGGGAGTTTCCACCACCGGGCGGGGCCGCCGGTGCGGGTCGATGCCACTGCGACCAAGGACCAGACCGGCGGCAGCCAGCAGGTCCGTGACCTGGGCGATGTCGGCCTCGGTGGCCTGGATCAACGCGGCGGTCGAGGGTCGGGGTGGGGTGGAGATCTCCAACTGGCCGCCCGGCTCCAGGGTCACCACGCCGCCGTCTCGCAGCGGCTCGGCCGGGCTGGTGGGATCCAACGTGGCGGGGCTGTGCCGCCCCAGCGCCGCCCTGAGCCGCCCCGGGTCGACGGGACGGACGGGATCGGCGGCGTCGTGCACGGTCCATTCCAGTTCGACGCCGGTGTGGGTCGGCGGACCGGTCTTGAAGCAGATCCGGGCAAGGTGCCGGCCTGCGGCTGCCGACTCACGCAGGATGGCGCTGCGCTCCAACTCGGGTGACGTCACCAACGGTCGGGTCCCCTCTCCAGGTGCCGGCTCAGCGACACCGTGTCACGGTAGACCCACCCACCGACACCGTCGGAGGGCGTGCACGGAGCCACCAACCTCTGTCCGACAGACGAATTTCCCATGCCGGGCGGAACTAACCACCCGGGCGGCCACCGCTCACTTCGGAGAGGGGCGGCCCGACGGAGGGTGCGGCGCGGCGGATTTCGCCGAGGGCTTCGCCTCGGCAACCAGCCGGCGGCAGTACTCCTCGACCCGCTCGGCACCACCGGCGGCGGTCACCAGCCGCTCGAAGCCCGGCGTCCGCAGTGCCTTCTCCCGTTGGCCGGGCTTCTTGTCCAGCCACGAACGGCACTGGCCGTACAACGGGCCGGCGGGAGGGCTGTGCGCCGGTGGCGCTGCCGCCGACGGCGTGGCGGGCGACGGTGGGCGGGGCGACGCGGTGCCGCGCGAGGGCGTCTCCGCCGGCGACCGGGTGTTGTCGTTGGACCGGGGCGAATCCGGCGTCGGCGACGCTCGGGGCGGCTCCGGTGCGACAGGTACCGGTATCCAGTCCTGTCGGACCGCTGCGAAGGCGGCGCCGGCCGTGGCGGTGACCGCGACCGCGCCGATCCAGGCCGCCGCGCCGGTGGTCAGGCGTCGACGGCGCGCGCGGTGGGGCACCGACGGCGACGGTTCGGCCCGGGCGGCTCGGAACGCGGCCAGCGCGGCCTCCTCGCCGGCCAGTTCCCCGGGCCGGACCGGACCGGCGGCCGCGGCGAGCAACCGCGCGACCGGCTCGGCCGGGGTGGACCCGGGGACCTGGGCGGACGGCACGTCGGTGTCCGCCGGGGTAGCGGCCGAACCCGGCCGGGTGCCCCCCTCGGGCTGGGCGGAGTCGAGTAGCCGTTCGGTGTCGGCGTGGTCGGCCCGCCGGAACGGGTTCATCGGAGATCCCCTCATGTCAGCCGTCCACCGGCTCGGTGTGCGACGCCCGCACGGCCGGGCTGCTGCCCGACCGGGGTGGCGGCACCCCGTCGACCCCGACCGGCAGTCCGACCGAATCCTCGCGCTCCAGCAGGGCCGCGAGCCGTCGCAGGCCTCGGTGGGCGGCGGTGCGGACGGCACCGGCCCGACGGCCCAGCACCCGGCCGGCGGATCCCGCGTCGAGCCCGACCACGGCCCTCAACAGCACCGCTTCGGCCTCACGGGGAGGGAGCGTGGCGATCAGCGCAAGGGCTGTCTCGGTGCCGATCGTCTCGCTGGCCCCCTCTGCGGTGTCGGCGTCGCTGGCCAGATGGACGAGCGCCTGCACCGGGACGGGGAGGGCGGGGCGGCGGCGCAGCCGGCGCAGGTGGTCCATGGCCCGGTTGCGGGCGATGGTGACGACCCAGGCGCGGAACTCGCCACCGGTGAACGTCGGCAGGTCGCGCGATATCTGCAGCCAGGCGTCCGAGGCGACGTCCTCGGCGTCCGCGCCGACGAGGGCGGTGAGGTACCGCAGGAGTCCCGGCTGGAGGGTGCGGTAGAGGAAGCGGAACGCGTCCTCGTCCCCACCCTGCGCCGCGCTGACCGCCTCCGACAGGTCGCCGGTCATCCGCGACCCGTGGGCTGCCCGGGGAGTGCCGACCTCAGCTGCCACACCGAGGCAGACCGGGGGGAACGAGACGCCGAACCAACCAGCTGCCGCACCCGTACCGCCCCCCGCCGCTCTGATCGCGCCCGCGACCCGGGTGGTCCGGGCCGGATGTCCGGGCCACCACCACGGTGGTCGGCGGCGCGCGCCGAAGTCGCCGGGGACCCGAGCCGGGCTAACGCTAGGAGGGGACCGACGACGCGACAAGTCGGCACCGCGTTACGGAAGAGTGACAATTATCAACCCCGCCGAACGGCGCGTCGGCGTAACAATCCGTGACCCGGGGAAACGATCCATGCCCGGTCACGGCTTTTGGCGGCCCGTCGGGCGTCCGCCCGCGCAGGGATGTCAGGTTTCGTCACCGCACGTCGTCACCGCGTCACAGGAACGTGGCGTCCACACAGGTCAGGGCGGCGCCGCGACGCGTGTCACCCACACGGACGACAGGCCGCGGTAAGCCGTACAGCGCCACTCTAGGTACGGTAATGCGGTGTTGTCATCGGAGGTCGTGCTCAGCGGTCGCTACCGCTTGGACGAACGTGTCGCCACCGGCGGTATGGGCGACGTCTGGCGTGCCTCCGACCTGATCCTCGGCCGGCAGGTCGCGGTCAAGGTCCTGCTGCCCGCGCTGGTCTCCGACCCGGATTTCATCGCCCGGTTCCGGGCCGAGGCCCGGATCATGGCGGCGCTGCGTCACCCGGGCATCGTGCAGGTCTTCGACTGCGGCGCCGACGACCTGCCCGACGACGGCGGCCGAGCGGACTACCTCGTGATGGAGTTCGTCGCCGGCGAGCCGCTGTCCAAGCGGATCGAGGCGGCTGGCCGGCTCGACGTGGCCGAGACGATGTCGATCGTGGCCCAGGCGGCCGCCGCGCTCAACGCCGCGCACCGCGGTGGCATCGTGCACCGGGACGTCAAGCCCAGCAACCTGCTGGTGCAGGAGGACGGCACCGTCGTCCTGGTGGACTTCGGTGTGGCCCGTTCCACCGACATCACCAGCATCACCAGCACCAACGCGGTGCCCGGCACCGCCCTCTACATGGCACCCGAGCAGGCGGCCGGTCGACCGGTGAGTGGTGCCACCGACATCTACGCGCTGGGCGCTGTCACCTACTGCTGCCTCACCGGCAGTCCGCCGTTCACCGGCGACAACCCGCTCCAGGTCGCCGTGCGACACCTGGACGACGAACCACCCGACCTGCCGCACGACATCCCGGAGGCGGTCCGCGCCCTGGTGTCCCGGGCACTGGCGAAGGACCCGCAGGACAGGTTCAGCAGCGGGGCGGCGATGGCCGAGGCCGCCCGTACCGCGGTCACCGGCGGTGAGCCTCCGACGGCGATGGCCACACCGGTCGCCCTGCGCGAGGCCGGCCCGGGCACCCGTACCGACGTGCCGGCCGGCGCGGCGGTGGCGAGCGCGACGCAGGCCGGGCGTCAGCGGCGGCGGGGGCCGCTGGTCGGCGCGGCCGCGGCGGTCCTGGTCGCGCTGGTCGGGCTCGGCGCCGCCCTGGGCGCGGCGCGCCACACCGGCGAGAACCCGGCGGTCAAACTGCCCACCACCTCGCCGACGGTCGCGCCGGACGGCCCGCAGGAACTGCCGGCCGGAAACGAACAGGTCACCACCGGTGACCCCGTTCGACCTGATCGTCCGCCGGTCGCGGGCAACTCCCCGTCCGCCTCGGTCTCCACCACGCCGAGCACGCAGCCCAGCCAGACGACCAGTTCACCGACTCCGACGGGGACGCCGACCGGGACGACCGCGCCCACCGGTGGTCCGACCGGCGAACCGAGCACCCCGCCGACGTCCGCCACGCCCACGGAGACGGAGAGCACGCCGGCCATTCCGGACGGCGCGGGCGGGTAATCCGCCGGGCACCGCCCCTCGGCGCGGTCCCACCAGCACCGATATCCCCAAAACGGACTTACGTCGCTCAAGACGCCTCTAGGCTCTCTGCAGGCCATTTCCACCAACTGCCGCAGGAGCCTGGGTGAGCGTTGAAAAGCTGGTCGTGATCGGTCAGGGGTACGTCGGGTTGCCGCTGGCCCTGCGTGCCGTCGAAGCGGGGCTGGACGTGGTGGGCCTCGACGTCGACGCCGACCGGGTGAAGCGTCTCGCCTCCGGCGAGTCGTTCATCGAGGACATCCCGACCGACCGGCTGGGCCGGGCGTTGGGCAGCGGCCGGTACAACCCCAGCACGGAGTACTCCGACGCGGAGGGTTTCGACATCTGCGTCATCACCGTGCCGACCCCACTGCGCGACGGCACCCCCGACCTGAGCTTCGTCGAGCAGGCCGGTATCGGTATCGGTCCGTACGTCCGGCCGGGTTGCACAGTCGTCCTGGAGTCGACCACGTACCCGGGCACGACGGAGGAGCTGCTGCGCCCGCTGTTGGAGTCGGCCAGTGGCCTGACCAGCCCTGGCGACTTCCACCTCGGTTACAGCCCGGAACGGATCGACCCGGGCAACCCGACCTGGAAGCTGGAGAACACCCCGAAGGTCGTCTCCGGGGTGGACCCGGCGTCGCTGGCCCGGGTGGACGAGTTCTACCAGCGCATCGTGCACCGCACCGTCCCGGTGGACTCCACCCGGGTCGCCGAGCTGACCAAGCTGATCGAGAACACGTTCCGCCAGGTCAACATCGCGTTGATCAACGAGCTGACGATGCTGTCGCACCACCTCGACATCGACGTCTGGCAGGCGATCGACGCCGCCGAGACCAAGCCGTTCGGTTTCCTGCCGTTCCGACCCGGCCCCGGCGTGGGCGGCCACTGCCTGCCGATCGACCCGTGTTACCTGTCGTGGCAGGTCAAGCGCCGCCTCGGCCGGCAGTTCCGGTTCATCGAGTTGGCCAACGACGTGAACCACGAGATGCCGGAACACGTCGCGCAGCGGGTCATGGCGGGACTGAACCGGAAGGGCCGATCCGTCAGCGGCGCCCGGCTGTTGCTGCTCGGACTGGCGTACAAGAAGAACACCGGCGACATGCGGGACTCCCCGGCGGTCGACGTGGCCCGCCGGTTGCAGGCGCTCGGGGCCGAGGTCCACGCGGTGGAGCCGTACGCCGAGTCGCACCAGATCCCGGCCGGGGTCACCGTGGTCGGGCTGTCCGAGCGGGAGGTGAGCGCCGCCGACGGGGTGGTGGTGGTCACCGACCACGACAGTTTCGACTACGACCTCGTGGTCCGGCACGCCAGCTACGTGTTCGACACCCGCAACCGGTGCGTCGGCCCGCTGGTCGAGCGCCTGTAGACCCGGCACCGCTGGCCGGTCCCGCCGACGACAGTTGGCGGGACCGGCCGGCGGATGTCCGCCCGTGCAGCGGTCCCAGGTCACTGGTCGGCCAGCGCCTCGACGACCGGGCGGGACAGTGCCCGACGGGCGGGCAGCACGGAGGCGAGCAGGGCGGCCACCACCGCGACGGCGAGGGTCAGACCGAGCTGACCGAGCGGCAGCACCACGTGGAAGTCCCCGCCGAGGCGGGCCAGCAGGGCCATCGCGGAGGCGCTGACGCCGGTGCCCAGCGCCACGCCGAGCACCGCGCCGACGAGCGCCATCAGCACCGCTTCCACGGCGAGTACGGCACGCATGCGCCCTCGGCTGAGCCCGACAGCTCGCAGCACGGCGTTCTCCCTGGTCCGCTCGACGACCGACAGGCTCAGCGTGTTCGCCACGCCGACCAGTGCGATCACGACCGCCAGGCCGAGCAGTGCGGTGACGAAGACGAGCAGCATGTCGACGGTGCTGGTCAGCATCTTCTTGTACGCGCCCTGGTCCAACAGGTTCACCGTCGGGTAGCGGCCCAGCACCGTCTCGATCACCTCCCGGGCCTGCTCGGCGCTCACCCCGGCGGCGGGGTCGATCTCGGCGAGGAAACCGCGCTGGTCGGGGAAGAGCGCGGCGAAGTCGGCGTCGGCCATGTCGATGACGTGTCCGGTGGGCGCCCCGTCGCCGGAGGTGTCGTCGGTGACCACGGCGGCCACCTGGAACGAGTGGCCTCGCACTGTTACCAGTGAGCCGACCCGCCAACCGCGGGCCTGCGCCAACTCCCGGTGTACCAGCACCTGCCCCCGCCCGACCCGACCGGCGTCGCCGGCGAGCACCGCGCCCAGCGTCCGGCCGACCAGCGCCGGGTGGGCCGCGCGGATCTCGACGTCGGCGACGACAGTGCTGCGGTGCTCGTGCACGACACCCAACTCGGGTCGGGCGCTGAGCTCGCCGGCGAGCGCGGCCGGCAGGTTCTGACCGATACCGCTGACCACGAAGTCGGTGCCGATCTGGGCGTCCACGCTGCGTTCGATGCCGTCCTTGGTGCTGCGGGCGCCGACCATGAACGCCGACACCAGCCCGATCCCGATCACCAGGGCGGTGGCGCTCGCGGCGACCCGCCGCGGGTTGCGGGTCGTGTTGGCCACCGCCAGGTCGCCGGTCGCCCCGAGCACGCGGCGGGCCGGCCAGCCGAACACCCGGGCCAGGGCCGGAACGAGGAGCGGCCCGAACAGGACGATCCCGAAGAAGGCCAGCACCCCGCCGGCCGCCACCAGCAGCAGTTGGCCCGCGCTGGCGGCGCCGGTCAGCGCCGCGACAGCGACGGCCAGGACCACCGCGCCGACGGCCAGCCGCACCCGACCAGCGGCACGCGCGGGCTGCACCGCGGCGTCGGTCAGCGCGGCCACCGGGGCGACCCGGGTCCCCCGCCAGGCCGGGAGCAGAGCGGCGCACACTGTCAACGCGGTGCCCAGGAGCAGTCCGGTGAGGACTGTCGAGCCGGTCACGGTCAGGCCGCCGGCGACCGGCGCGTCCAGTCGGGACATCAACAGTCGCATCCCGCCGGCGAGGACCACCCCGAGCAGCACACCGCACGCGGAGGCCACCAGCCCCAGCACCGCCGACTCCAGCACGGCGGCCCGGAAGACCTGGCCCCGCGTGGCCCCGACCAGGCGTAGCAGGGCGGTGCGCCGGGTGCGCTGCGCCAACACGATCGCGAACGTGTTGGCGATGACGAAACCGGCCACCACCACGGCGACCCCAACGAAGATCAACAGCAGCATCCGGAACTGGTCCACGTTGCGGACCGCGTCCTCGACGGCCTCGTCGAGGATCTGCTGACGGCTCTTCACCACGGCCTCGCCGCCGATCACGGCGCGCAGCCGGTCGGTCAGCGCCGCGACGGAGGCGCCCGGCCGGGCCGCCACCAGAATCCGACCGTACCCACGCTCGCCGGTGAGGGCCAGCGCGTCCGGTCCGACCATGCCGACGAACGGGCCGCCGACATCACGGACGGTGCCCGTCACGTCGACGGTGCCGACCAGGGTGTACGGCCGGGCCGGGCCGCTGGCGCCGCCGACGCGGACCGTGGAGCCGAGCGCGAAGCGCTCCGCGGCGGCCGTCTTCGCGTCGAGCACCACCTCTCCGGCGCGGTCGGGCAACCGTCCGGCGACCACGTCGTACGAGCGCAGGGCGGCCTCGGTGGGGATCGCGACGAGCATGGTGAAGCCGAGGACGGGTCGACCGTCGACGCCGAGCACCCCGGCCGTGTTGGTCAGCTCACCGCCCGCCGCGGCCACCCCGTCGACCGCGCGCACCCGGTCGACCAGGCCCGGGGGCAGCACCTCCCGGCCGGCCGAGTAGACACCCAGGTCGGTGTGGCGGTCGAACGTGCCGGCCCGCTCGTACGTCCCGGCGCGCATCCCGTCGACGAAGATCATGGTGCCGGCGACGAACGCGACGCCGAGCACGACGGCCAGCGCGGAGAGCAGCATGCGCAGCGCCTCGGCGCGCAACGAGCGCAGGGTCAGGCGGATCAAGCGAGGCTCCCGGTGCAGGTGGCGGATCGGACCCTTCCGACGCTATGACCGACACCGGTCCGCCCGTCTCCGCCTGCGCGCTCGACCTGTCTGCGCCCCGGGTCGCGCCGCGTCCGCCGGTCGCTACGACCCAGGTCGTACGCGGCGTCATCCGCCGGGTGTGACCAGCCCGCTCTCGTACGCCAGGACCACCGCCTGCACCCGGTCGCGGAGCTGGAGTTTCGCCAGGATCCGCCCGACGTGTGTCTTCACCGTCGCCTCCGCCACGTGCACCCGGTTGGCGATCTCCACGTTGGACAGCCCCTGGGCGACCAGCAGCAACACCTCCCGCTCCCGTTCGGTGAGCTGCGCGAGTCGAGGGTCTGCGGTCGGCGCGGTGCCGAGCTGCCCGGCGAAGCGGTCCAGCAACCGTCGGGTGATCGACGGGGCGACCACGGAGTCGCCCTGGGCCACCACCCGGATCGCGGCCAGCAGGTCCTCCGGTGGGACGTTCTTGAGCAGGAACCCACTCGCACCGGCCTGCAGGGCCGCGAAAGCGTCGGCCTCGGTGTCGAAGGTCGTCAGGACCAGCACCCGGGGCGGGCCGGCGGGCCGGTCGGCGCAGAGCCGCCGGGTCGCCTCCACCCCGTCCATGGTCGGCATCCGGATGTCCATCACGACGACGTCGGCCTCGGTGCGGGCGAGCACCCGCAGGGCGTCGGCGCCGTCGATCGCCTCGCCGACCACCTCCAGGTCGGGCTGGGAGTCCAGCACCATGCGGAACCCGGCGCGGACCAGCGCCTGGTCGTCCACGATCACCACTCGGATCGTCATGCCGCGATCACCTCCGTTGCCGGCTCCGACGGTAGCGGTAGCCGCACCTCGACCTGCCAGCCCCCGACCGGCCGGGGGCCGGAGGTGAGGCTGCCGTCGTACACCGTCACCCGCTCCCGCATGCCCAGCAGACCGTGACCTCCCGACGGCGCCGGGCTGACCAGTGGACGGCCCAGACCGTTGTCGAGGACCCGGACCACGACGGCCTCGTCGCTGTACGTCAGGGCGACCTCGACGCCGGCGCCGACGCCGGCGTGCTTGAGCGCGTTGGTCAGCGCCTCCTGCACCACCCGGTAGACGGTCAGCTCCAACCCCGGAGGGAGCGCCGGAGGCGCTCCGGTGACGGTGCTGCGGACGCGCAGCCCGGCGTCGTCGAAGCGGGCCAGCAGGTCGGGCAGCTCGGCCAGGGCCAGACGGCGGTGCTCCGGATCGGCCGCCACGACGAGGCCGTCGGACCCGTCGGTGCCACCCGGCCCGGCGTCGCGCAGGACGCCGACCAGGCGACGCATCTCCTCCAGGGCCTGCCGGCCGGTGTCCGCGACCACCTTCATGGCGGTACGCGCCTGGCCGGGGTCGCGGTCGAACATGAATCGCGCGCCGTCCGCCTGGACGATCATCACCGCCATGCTGTGGGCGACCACGTCGTGCAGCTCCCTCGCGATGCGGGTGCGTTCCTCGGCGACCGCCGCCCGGAACTCCGCCTCCCGCTCACGTTCCAGGGTGGTGGCCCGTTCCTCGAGGCTGAGCACGTAGAGCCGGCGGGTACGCACGTTCAGCGCGACCAGCCACACCGCGCCCGTGACCAGGGCGTACCACAGCGCGGTGACCCACCACTGGATGACGCCGGGGGTCTGGGCGGCGGCCAGCAGCACTCCCACGGCGGCGACCGCGCCGGCCACGACGCCGTCGCGGAGCCGCTCGCCGTACTTCACCACGCTGTAGAGCGCGATCAGGACGGCGACGTCGTAGACGAGTGGGCCCCATTCGGCGACCACCTGGACCAGGGCGAGCGCCGCGACCACCACGGTCACCGCACTCGGGTGGGTACGCCGGAACAGCAGCGCCACCGCCATCCCCACGCCGACCAGCGTGGCCGCCCACCCGCCCGGCTGGGCCACCGCCGAGGCCAGGGAGACGAGCACCACCAGGGCGGCGACGGCCACGTCGAAGGCGACGCCGCGCAGCGGGCGACCGAACAGGGTGCGTCTCACGGTCACCCAGGGTACGTGCCGGGGCGCTCTCGGCCCGCACACCCCGTGTACGGGGTCAGGACCCGAGGATCTCGCGCATGCGGTCGATCTCGACGGTCTGCTCGGTGGCGACGGCGTTGGCGAACTCGTTGAGCGTCAGGTCGGAGCCCACCGTGAGCAGCTTGGTGGCCATCTCGATGGCGCCCTGGTGATGCTCGGTCATCATCCGGACGAAGAGCCGGTCGAAGTCCGCGCCCCGGGTGGCGGCGAGCTGCCGCATCGCCTCGGGCGACTGCATGCCGCGCATGGTGCCGTGGTCGTGCCCCTTGACCTCCGCCGGGAGGCCACGGGTCTGCAGCCAACCGCGCATCATGCCCATCTCCGGCCCCTGGCTGGCGCGGATGCGCTCGGCGATCGCACGGACGTCGGGGTCGGCGGCCCGGTCCGGGGCGAGCTCCGCCATCGCCAGGGCCTGCGCGTGGTGCGGGATCATCATCTGGACGAACACGACATCCAGGGAGTTGTGCGGGGCGGGGCCGACGTCCCGCACCTCGTGCGCCGGGCGGGTGGACGCCGTCTCGCCCGGACGGCCGGGCGCGATGACGGTCAGGTCGGTGGGGACGGGGCTGACCGTCGGCGGCGCGGTGGAGGCGGCGGGGGCGGAGACCGGTTGCCCGCTGCCCGTGTCGGTGTCGTCGCCGAAACGGATCATCAGGAACGCCACCAGCGGCAACACGACAGCCAGTGTGACGACTGCCAGGGTGCGCGCGCGCCGATTGGTCATGGGCCACTCCCTGAGGTCGAGGTCACCGCGATGTTATCCATTGAAGAACTCACTTTCATGTGATCCAGTTCACATCGACGTTCTTCGTCGGGCGGTAACGTGTCGACCATCGTCTCCCCCTTGCGAAGGGCCCCGCCGATGATCAGACTCCACAAGCCACGGTTACGACAACTGCGCGTCGTGGCGGTCGCCACAACCGGCCTCCTCGTCGCCAGCGCCCTCGTCGCCCCTGCGAGCAACGCGCAGACGGTGCCGCAGACGGCCCCGGCCCCCGCGCTCACCAACACGATCCCCGGCGTCGACGAGATCGTGAGCAGCCCCAACCTGCGACAGATCGCCAACGTGCCCAAGGTCGCCCCGTTGGACGCCACCAACAGCGACATCGCCTTCCAGGGCAAGTACGCGTTCGCCGGCAACTACAACGGCTTCGTCATCTACGACATCTCGCGGCCCAGCGCGCCGACGGTCAAGGCCCGGGTGCTCTGCCCGGGGTCGCAGAACGACATCTCCGTCCACGGTGACCTGCTCTTCCTCTCCACCGACTCGTCCCGCAGCGACGACTCCTGCAACAGCACCACACAGGGGGCGGACGTGAAGGGCTCGTGGGAGGGAATCAAGGTCTTCGACATCAAGGACAAGGCCAACCCGCGCTACATCAAGTCCGTCGAGACGGCGTGCGGCTCGCACACCCACACCCTGGTGCCGGGCAAGGACCGCAAGGCCGTCTACCTGTACGTCTCCTCGTACAGCCCGCGGGCCGAATTCCCGGACTGCCAGCCGCCGCACGACTCCATCTCGATCATCAAGGTGCCGCTGAAGAAGCCGACCGACGCCGCGGTGATCGCGGCGCCGAACCTCTTCCCGGACGGCGGTTTCCCGGGCAGTGAGACCGGCTCGGCGACGACCGGCTGCCACGACATCACCGTCTACCCGGCCAAGGACCTGGCCGCCGGCGCGTGCATGGGTGACGGCATCCTGCTCGACATCAAGAACCGGGAAGCACCTCGGGTCATCAACCGGGTCCGGGACGAGGTCAACTTCGCGTTCTGGCACTCGGCCACCTTCAACAACGCCGGCACCAAGGTGATCTTCACCGACGAGCTGGGTGGCGGCGGGGCGGCGACCTGCAACGAGGCCGTCGGCCCGAACCGGGGCGCGGACGCCATCTACGACATCTCCGGCCGTGGCAACGCGCGGACGATGACCTTCCGCAGTTACTACAAGATCCCCCGGGCGAACGCCGACACCGAGAACTGCGTGGCGCACAACGGCTCGCTGATCCCGGTGATCGGTAAGGACATCATGGTCCAGGCGTGGTACCAGGGCGGCATCTCGGTCTGGGACTTCACCGACTCGGCCAAGCCGAAGGAGATCGCCTTCTGGGAGCGCGGTCCGCTCTCGGCCGACCGGCCCGTCGGCGGCGGCACCTGGTCCGCGTACTACTACAACGGGCACATCTACTCGAACGACATGGTGAAGGGCCTGGACGTCCTGGAGCTGAACGACTGGCGCACCTGGACGGCCAAGCTGACCCGCTACCAGGAGCTCAACGTGCAGACCCAGCCCAGCTACCTCGGCTGGTAGGCACCGAGCACGCAACCGGGCCCGGCCCCCGATCTTCCGGGGGGCCGGGCCCGGTCACGTCCGGGTGAGCCGACCGGTCAGCCCGTCGCCAGGTGGTAACGCCGCTCAGCGCCGCCCGCGGTGACGACCCGAACCTCGCCGGTACGCAGCCCGTAGGTCACCGACCAGCGGGTGTGCCCCTGCCGGACGGCGGCGAGCAGCCGGTGCGCCGCACCGTCGTCCAGCACCCCGCCGGCGTCGGTCAGCGCGGCGGCGAGCTGCCCGTACCGGCGGTCCGCACGCCGGCGCTGCTCGGGCACACCGACGACCGGCACGTTCGTCAACGCCTGCCAGCCGCCCGCACCCCGTTCCACCCGCAACCGACCGTCGACGAACTCGATCACCGCTGACGCTCCGGTCGCGTCCGCCACCAGGTAGTGCAGCGGCGGCCCGCCGTCGAAGTCGAGGTTGTGCCGGGTGAACACGGCGACCGCCTCGTCGACGGTCGCGGCCCGGTCCAGCACCAGCCGCAGGATCCGTACCGAGCCGACGGTGGGCTTACCCGGGTCGGGGCGGAACGTCGCCGCGTCGTCCGCCGCCAACCCGACGGCGAGACCCCGCTCGTTCATCCCGTCGAAGGGCAGCAGCGGCGCGTCGAGCAGACGACGGTCACCACGGGGATCCGCGCCGACCCCGAGGTAGGAGATGTCGACGAGCGAGATGGACGCGTGGCCGTCCGGCGGGTCGGTCCGCAGAACCAGGGCCGGGTTGGCGTCCCAGTCGAAGTTGCGGGCGAACACCGTCCGGCCCGGGTCGCCGGCGGCGACGAACAACGAGCAACCGAACGGGCTGGGTGGCGCGGCGTCGGTGCCCACCGTCGGGTCGTACCCCCCGACGTACGTCATCTCGTACAGCGGCAGGTCGTCCACACGGCGCAGGCTGGCCATGGTCCGCTCGGCCTGCTCCGGGTCCTGGCGGGAGGCGACCGGGGTGACCGGCGGCGGGCCGACACGCGACGGCGGCTCCGACGGGGCACAGGAGGTCACGGTGAACAGTAGGGCCGTCGCGACGGCCGGCAGAGTCCTGCGCATATCCACTGAACGCGATGGAACCGATCGAGGGTTGCCCACCCCGCCCGATCGGTGGCGCAGGGGCGTGGACGGGGGACCGGCGGGGTGCCCGACGGCGGGCACCGTGGGACCGGTCACCCTCGCCCGGGGTTGCCGAGCGCGAGGTCAGGACCTGTGCCAACGTGACCCGATGTGACAGTCGCAGCCCCGCCCGAACCGACCACGCGCCGGCGGCCCCACCCGCTGGACGTGGTGGCGGCCGTGCTCGCCGTGGTCGGCGCGGCCTGTGCGCTGAGCGGGCTGCTCCCCCGTGCGGAGACCACCCAGACCCTGCACCGGATCCTGCCGCTGCTGCTGTTCCTCGGCACCGTGATCGTCCTGGCCGAGTTGACCGCCGTAGCCGGTGTCTTCGACGTGCTGGCCAGTCGACTGGCCCGGGCCTCCCGCGGCAGCTGGGCGGCGCTGTTCCTGCTCTGCGGCGGTCTCGCCACACTCACCACCCTCGTGCTCAACCTCGACACCACCGCCGTGCTGCTCACCCCGGTGCTGCTCGCGCTGGCCCGGAACCTGCGGATCCCCGCCGCCCCGCTCGCCGTCACCACGGTCTGGCTGGCAAACACCGCCAGCCTGCTGCTGCCGGTGTCGAACCTGACGAACCTGCTGGCGGCCGACCGGGTCGGCCTGGCACCCCTGACGTACGCGGCCAGGATGGCGTTGCCGCAGTTCGCCGCCGTCGCGGTCACCATGGCCGTGCTCTGGTTCGGGTGGTGGCGGCGGGACCGACCCGTCGACGGGCGGTTCGTCCCGCCGGCCCGCCACGTGCCCGCCGATCCGGTGCTGCACCGCACGGCGCTGGCCGGGTGTCTGCTGTTCGTCGCCGGCATCCTCGCCGGAGTGGAGATCGGTCTCGCCTCCACCGTCGCGCTCGCGCTGGTGCTGATCGGGTTCGTCGTCCGCTCCCCCGCCACGCTGCGCCCGGGGCTGGTCCCGGTGCGCCTGCTGTTCTTCGTCACCGGCCTGTTCCTGGTGGTGCAGACCCTCGGCCGGCACGGTCTGGACGACCTGGTCGGCACCCTGCTCGGCGCCGACGGCGGGGCGCTGGGCGCCCTGCGCGCCGGAGGCACCGGAGCGCTGCTGGCCAACGGGGTGAACAACCTGCCGGCCTACCTGGCCGGCGAGTCGGTGCTGCCGAGCGCCGACCACACCCGCCTGCTGGCCCTGCTGATCGGCACCAACGTCGGCCCGCTGGCCGCGCCCTGGGCGTCGCTGGCCACGCTGCTCTGGTTCGAGCGGTGTCGGGCCGCCGGGGTGACGGTGCCGGTGACCCGGTTCGTGCTCACCAGCACGCTGCTCGCGGTCACCGGCACGCTCGCCGCGGTCGGCGCGCTGCTGCTGGTGAGCTGACCACCGGCCGACCCGACGCCGCCGGCTGGCCGCTGTTCAGCGGCGGGCCGGGCGCGGGCCGACCAGTCGACGGACCATCGGCGCGGCGTTCCACTTGGCCGCGCCGACCAGGTCACGGGCGTGCTCCAGAACCGTGTAGTCGGGCCGGCTCAGCCCGTCCGCGATCGCCCGGTCCAGGTCGTTGCCGCAGCGGCTGAGGACACTGTCGAAGTCGCGCCGGACCGGCTCCTGCAGGTCGTAGCCGAACGACCGGTGCAGCCGGGCGAAGAGCGGCTTGTACAGCCGGACCCGCTCGTGCAGCCCGGACGAGTAGGACATCGGATGCTTCGGGCGACGCAGGATGTAGTCGGGCAGCACGTCAGCGAACGCCCGCCGGACGATCCACTTCTCCTGGCCGTGGCGCAGTTTCAGATCCAGCGGCAGCCGCATCGCCAGTTCCACGACGCTGAGGTCGAGGAACGGCAGCCGTGCCTCCACCCCGTGCCCCATGGCGGCCCGGTCGACCCGCTGCAACTCCGTACGGCACAGGTTGCGGATCCGGTGCAGGAACAGCCTGCGCGCCGCGGCGGGACCGACCTGGTGGTACATCGGGTAGCCACCGAACAGCTCGTCGGAGCCGTCGCCGGTGAGCACCACCTTGATGCCCAGGTCACGCAGCCGCCGGAAGATCGGCACCGAGACCACCGCGTTGATGATGTCGCCGTACTCGGTCAGCTCGGAGACCCGGATCGCCTCGCGGACGTCGGCGAGCCGGATGTCGCGCGGACGCAGCTCGACCACCACGTGCGGCACGTCGAGGTCGGCGGCGAGCCGCCGGGCGTACGCCACGTCGGGGCTGTCCGCCACACCGACCGTCACCGCGACGCAGTCCCGGTGGATGTCGCGGACCTGCCGCAGTGTCAACGAGCTGTCCAACCCGCCGGAGAGCACCACCCCGACGGTCAGGTCGGTCTCCACCCGCATCCGGATCGCGTCGCTCAACGCGGCACGGACGAGCAGGGCGGCCTCGTCCGGGTCGTCGATGACCGGCAGGCCCGCGCCGATGGTGAGCAGGTCGACGTGCGGCCTCAGTCGCACGTGCCCGTCCGCCTCCGCCCAGCCGTGGTGCCCGGGCGGCACCTCGCAGATCGGGGCGCCGTGCCCGACCAGCGCCTTGACCTCGGAGGCGAGGTGCAGGCAACCGGGGCGGCGCGACCAGTACAGCGGCTTCACCCCGACCGGGTCGCGGGCCAGGTAGGTCCGGCCGGTGGCCCGCTCGACGACCGCGAAGGCGTACTCGCCGCGGAGCCGGGTCACCGCCGCCTCGCCCCACTGTTGGAACGCGGCGAGCAACACCTCGGTGTCGCTGTCGGTGCGGAAGGCCTGCCCGAGGCGGGTCAGCTGCGCCCGTAGCTCCCGGTAGTTGAAGATCTCGCCGTTGAAGCAGAGCAGCCAGCGTTCGTCGGTGGAGGTCCACGGCTGCACCGCCCGGTCCCGGTCGACGATCCGAAGCCGGCGGGTGCCGGCGAGCAGACCGTTCTCCGACCGGGTCTCGGTGACCTCACCGCGAGGGGCCAGGACGGCGAGCATCCGCCGGAACGTCGCCGGGTCGGCCTCGGGGCCGATGCTCAATGCGATGCCGCACACCGGGTCAGACCCCCATCTCGGCCTCGTAGGCCCGGCGCAGACGACGCCGGGCGGTGGGCGCGAGACACAGGTGCCACGCCTGCCCCTCGTCGATCACGTTCAGCTCACCGGCCTTCTGCCGGTCGAGCAGCAGTTCCGCCAGGGTGTCCCGCGCTCCGAAACGCTCGAACCAGGCCAGTTCGACGTCGACCGAGTAGCCGAGGCAGTGCCCGCTGGGCAGCATCGCGGCGTACCCCAGACGGCGCAGCCGGTACTGGTGTTCGGCGCTGCGGACCAGGCTGGTGACCCACAGCGGCGGGGTGGCCGGCGGCGCGGCGGCGGCGAACTCCCGTCCGATGTCGTTGAGCAGCGCCACCACCTCCCGGCGGGCCCGCCGGAACAGCAGCCCCGCCGTGCGGGGGGTGACGTCCGGGCGGAGCCGCCGGCGCAGTCCGCGCGCGGCCCGGCCGAGCATGGTGGCGGGCTGCTCCTGGTAGCGGAAGCGCAGCAGGTCGCGGCGGCGCAGCCACTCCAGGTCGACGAGTTCGACGCTGCCGTTGACCTGGTCGTCGGTGAGGAACGTCGGAGCGTCCTGCCACCACAGCACGTCGATGCGCGAGAGCAGGTAGATCCGGACCAGCGCGGTCAGGTCGCGTGCCGAGGTGCGCTCGTTCGGCTGGTAGCGGGCCATTTCCAGCAGCAGCGTCTCGCGGGCGCCGATCAGCCCCTGCGGGGTGGCGTCGAGGACGGCGGCGAGCGCCGGCTCCCGCAGTCGCTCGTCGATGAGCACCTGTCGGGCCCGGGTGCTGGCCGCGTCGGCCAGGGCGCCCACCTCGACCAGGAGTTCGGCCACGGCGGCCCGGTAGGCGGCCAGGTCGGGCTCGGCGGTGGGGAGACGGCGGGGTGCGGTGCCGGAGGGCCGGCGCCGGGGCGGGGCGGTGGGTGACGTGGGAGGGCCGGGTTGCTGTCCCGGACTACGGCTGGGCACTCGCATGACGGGGTCCCTTTCCTCCGGTCCCACAGTGGGTCCTTCGCCCTGTAACACACCGTAATCGCCGCGACCGGAGCGGACCGAACAATCCTCCTATCTACCCCCGAGGGAGCGAACCGTCCGGTTGCGTCGGTGCCAGCCGTTGCACCTCGGCGTACGACGGCAGCCCCGCCGGGGCCGCCAGCCCGTCGACGCGTACCCCGTCGGCGGCGGTGAGCGCGGCGGCCAGTGCCGCGCGGAACAGCAGTGAGCCGGTGCTGACCCGCGCGATTCCGACCCGGCCGAACTCGTCCAGCCCTGGACCGCCGGGTTGGTACAGCGCGTTCACCGGGGCGTCGATCCGCTCGGTGAGCCCGCGCAGCGTGGCCGGGTCCACGACGCCGGGCACGAAGATCCCGTCGGCGCCCGCCGCCCGGTAGGCGCGAGCCCGGGCGAGGGTCAGCGGCAGCGGGTCCTCGACCCCGAGCCACCAGGTGTCGACGCGGGCGTTGACGAACAGGTCCGGCACGGCCGCCTTCACCGCCGCGACCTTGTCGGCGTGGTGCTCCGGGTCGGCGAGGGTGCCGTCGGCGCGCCCGTCCTCCAGGTTGACTCCGACCACGCCGAGCCCCGCCAGTTCCCCCACGTACGCGGCGACCTCCGCCGGGTCGTCGCTGAACCCGGCCTCCACGTCGACGCTGAGCAGCACCGGCAACCGCGCCAGCCGGCGGGCCAGGGCCACCGTCTCCTGCGCGGTGGCGGCCGTGCCGTCGGGAAGGCCCGCGGTGGCGGCCACGCCGAGGCTGGTGGTGCCGACCGCCGGGTGTCCCCGCGCGGCGAGCGCCGCCGCCGAGGCGTGGTCCCAGGCGTTGGGCAGCAGCAGGGGCCGGCCTGCGCGGTGCAGGGCGCGGAACGCGGCACGGCGGTCGATCATCTGACGCTCACCTCCAGATCGGTCGGGACACGCAGTGTGGGGTGCGGCTCGTGACGCAGGTCGGGGCGGGTGCGCCGGCAGCGTGCGCGCAGCACGTCGAGCACCCCGGCGGCGAGGGCCAGGGCGTGCCGGTCGCCGGGGCAGCCGCGCTCCCCCGCCCCGAACGTCAGCAGCCCGGCACCCGGGCGACCGGGTCGGAACGCCGCCGGCTCGGTGAACACCAGCGGATCGCGGTTGGCCGCGTCGAAGCGCAGCAGCACCGGGCTTCCCGCCGGCAGATCCTGTCCACCCAGTCGTACCCCGGTGGTGGTGACGCGCCGGGTCACCCGCACCGGCGGGTCGAGCCGCAGCACCTCCGCCAGCAGCGCGGTGGTCCCCGCCGCCCCGGGCGCGTCCCCGCCGTGCCGGCCGTCGAACGGCGGCAGCAGGTGGTGGGCGGCGGCACCGATCAGACTGGCCGTCGCGTCGCAGGCCTGGACCAGCAGACCGACCAGGTTCGCCCGGACCTCCGGCGGGCCCGGCGGCACGAGGGCCAGCACCGTCTCCACCGCCGCGTCGGCCCGCCGGGTCACCGCCGGGTCGACCCCCGGGTGGTACGCGGCAGCGACGACGGCGACCGCCGTCCCGGCGGCTGCCGGGTCGGCGAGACCGAGTCGCTCGGCGAGCACGCGCAGCGGCACCGGCCGGGCCAGTTCCCGCATCACGTCGAGGCGGTCACCGGCCCGGTCCAGGACGGCGACGGTCCGCTGGGCGGCCTCGCGCCGCAGCGCGTCCGGGTCCAGGTCGGCCAACGCGCCCACCACTGTCGCCCGACGCTGGGCGTGCTGGTGCGGCGCACTGAACCGGCTGACCGAGGCGCGCAGCCAGGCGAGTGTGCCGGGCGGACCGCTCTCGACGGGCGGTACCCGCAGGTTCGGGTCGGTGAGCGCCGCGCGTACGTCGGCGTGCCTCGTCACCCACCAGCCGTGCCCCGGCACGGGTGCGGGCGGGCCGCAGTGCGGTGTCGCCGGCGCGGGGGCGATGTCGGGCCACGTGTCAGTCACCGCACGACAGTAGGAGCGGAACACTTCGCTCCCCGCCGAACAGTCGCGCCTCCCGCGGGTTCAGGCACGTCCGCCGGCGGGTGACGGGCTCGGAGTGGGTGCGAGGGTGTCCTCGGGGACGGACAGGGTTGCGGCCAGGGCGGTGCGCCCGGTCGGCGTCAGGCGGACCGCCCGGCCGGTGCCCTGGGTGGTCCAGCCCAGGTCGGCGAAGCGGCGGCGCAGCGCCGCGCCGAGCGCTCCGGCCAGGTGCGGACGGCGCTCGGTCCAGTCCAGGCAGTCGCGGACCACCGGGCGTCGGCCGGTGGACAGCGCCTGCACGGGTACGCCCAGGTCGGTCGCCCACGCCCACCCGTCGGCGGTCAACGCCAGCCCGCTGGACAGGTCCAGCCGACCGTCGGCCACCAGCGCGTCGTACATCAGCACGCCGAGCCGCCCGGCCAGGTGGTCGTAGCAGGTCCGGGCGTACGCCAGGGCGGCGCCGGCCGTCGCCGCGCGCAGCGAGCCGGTGGGCGCGGGTGGGGCCGGGGCGTGGCCGGCCAGTCGCTCGATCAGCTCGGCCACCGACGGCCCGGCCAGCCGCAGGTAGCGGTGCCGGCCCTGCCGTTCCTCCACGAGCAGCCCGCCTCGCACCAGCCGGGTGAGGTGGTCGCTGGCCGTGGACGGCGCCACCCCGGCACGGCGGGCGAGTTCCCCGGCGGTCCACGCCCGACCGTCGAGCAGCGCGACGCAGATGCCGGCCCGGGTGCCGTCGGCCAGCAGCGAGGCCAACTCGGCCATTGCTTGACCGTCGGTGCCAGCGCCCATCACCCCATCATGCCCCGCGACAGCGGCCCGCCTGCAGAGCGGGTGTCAGGATCAGATGACCTGGTGCAGCACCGGGACGATCCGGAAGTCGACGGTGGAGTGGTCGATGGTCGCGTGCACCGGGGAGTCGGCCATCTCGGTCATGATGCCCGAGGCGCTGCGCCGGCCGTCCGCGACCGAGTCCCAGGCGACGATGTCGGTGATCGTGCCATCCTCGGTCTCGGTGATGCGGCGCCAGCGGAAGCCGGGCTGGCGTCGTAGGTAGTCGTCGATGTCCTTGTTGGCCTCGACGAAGTCGGCGCCGCTGAGGCCGGGGACGAGCCGGAGTGTCGTCATCTCAAGCGCTTCGCTCATTGTCGTTCTCCTTCTGCGTCTTCAGCCCTGCGCGGTGGACCGCAGGAGGATCTCGTTGACGTCGACGGTGTCGGGCTGCGCGATCGCGGCAGCGATGGCAGCGGCCACCGCTGAGGCCGGCATGCCGAGTTCGTCGCTCGCCGCCCGAGCGGCGGCCTGGATCTGCGGGTCACCGCCGTGCCGGGTGAGTTCGGAGTGCGTGTAACCCGGGCTGATCAGCGTCACCCGGACCTCCCGGCTCTCCTGACGCAGGCCTTCGGTGAGTGCCCGGACGGCGTACTTGGTGGCGCAGTACACCGCCGCGGTCGGGTCGACCCGGTGGGCGGCGGATGATCCGATGTTGATGATGTGGCCCTTGCCGCGAGCCTGCATCAACGGCAGGACCGCGGCGACGCCGTGCAGAGTGCCGCGCAGGTTCACGTCGATCATCTGGTCCCACTCGTCGGTCCGCAGGGAGTCGAGCGCGGACAGGGCCATCACCCCGGCGTTGTTGATCAGAACATCGATGCGCCCGTGCCGGTCGTGCGCGCCCTGGACGAACGCCAGCACGCTGCTCCGGCTGGTGACGTCGAGTTCCTGGTAGTCGGCGGCACCGCCGTCACGACGCAGTTCGTCGACGAGCGCGGCGAGCCGGTCGACCCGTCGGGCGCCGAGTACGACGTGGTGGCCGTCGGCGGCCAACCGGCGGGCGGTCGCCTCACCGATGCCACTGCTCGCGCCGGTGATGAGAATGATCTTTGAATGTGGGCTGGTCACTGCTGCTCCTGGTGTCGGTTGGTGCCTGCGGGAACGCACCGCGCGTCCCACCATCCTGCGGCGGCGGGGAGCCGGGAAGGGCGGCATTTCCTGGGTGCACGACACCCAGGCACGCCGTCGCCTGCACGGCCCCGTCCGACGTGTCCGGGTCCGGCGTCACTGTCCGGTACGGCGGACGAACACCGACGTCGCGGCAGTCGTGTCGAGGGCGGGGGCCAGAGCTCTAGGCTGGTGTCCATGGCCGCCAGCAGCAACCGGCTCGGCGAGTACCTCCGAGCCCAGCGCGCCCGTGTCGACCCGAGGGATGTCGGGCTGCGCGGGGGCGGCGACCGTCGGGTGGCCGGGTTGCGCCGTGAGGAGATAGCGGTGCTGGCCGCTGTGAGCGTCGACTACTACGCCCGCCTCGAACAGGGCCGGGAGCGGAACCCTTCGGCGCAGGTGCTCGACGCGATCGGCCAGGCCCTGCGCCTTGATCTGGACGCGCGTGGCCATCTCTTCCGGCTCGCCGGGTTGAATCCCAGCCCCGGTCCGACCAGCTTCCGGAGCTCGGTCCACCCCGAGTTGCTGCGGCTGTTGGACGCGTTCCCGCACTCCGCGGCCTACGTGCTCAATCCCGCGTTCGACGTCCTGGCCACCAACGGTGTCGCGGCGGCGCTGCTGTCGCCGTTCGCGGGGACGGTGAACATGGTCCGGGTACTGTTCGGGCACCCGCAGGCCCGCACCGTCTTTCCGGACTGGCCGACGCTGACGGAGAACGTCGTGCACGCGCTACGGCTCAACGCCGGCCTCTTTCCGAACGACCCGGAGATCCAGTCGCTCGTGGCCGACCTGGGCCGGGACTCGCCGGAGTTCCGTTCACTCTGGGAGGACCAGACCGTTGGCGGTCTGACCCGCATGTTCAAGGTCGTGCACCACCCGGACGCCGGGCGGATCGAGCTGACCTACCAGGCGTTCGACGTCCGCGACGCACCAGGTCAGCAACTGCTGGTCGGTACGCCGGCGCCGGGCAGTCGCAGCGCGGAGGCCCTCGCCCACCTGGCCGCCGTGCACGCCCCAGCGTGAACCGTGTGGGGACGGACGGCCCAGCTCTTTACAACGTTGTATCCATCGTTGCAGGAACGAGGGCACGCACCCCCGCCGACAACCCCCGGGGCAGGTCCACATGCGACATCTCCGCCGCGGTGGCGCGCTCGCCGCCGTGCTCGGTCTGATCCTGTTCGCGCTCCCGTCCACGTCCGCCGTCGCGTCCGACGGCCCGTCGCGCTACCGCAACCCGGTCTCCGCCGCCGTCGGTGACACGTTCGCCGACCATCTGGAATACCCGGCAGGTCGAGTACGGCTAAGAGCTGCCCTTCGCCGGCCAGCCGGTCTACGGCCGCAGCATCGTCGGCACCCCGGCCAGCACCACCTGGCTCGGCCTGGCGCACCACGTCGACCCGGTCACCGGTGAGCACGAGTACCGGGCCGGTTCCAGCCGCGACGGAGGCACCTGGACGTGGGGCGCGGTGTGGACGTTCCCGGCCGACACCACTCCCCGGATCGGGCTGGTGGCGCACAGCGGCGCCGAGCCGGCGGTCGACGCCGAGTTCGACTGCCTGCGCTTCTACCGCTAGTTCGGATGCTGGTTCGGACGGCCCGGGTGGTACGCCACCCGGGCCGTCCGGCGTCTTCCCGCCGGTCGGCCCGACGCCGCGACGGCCTATCGGAGCCGGGTCAGCGGAGACACGGTCCGGTCCGTGCCGTCGTAGCTGCGCGCCCCGTCGAACGAGCCCGCCGGGCGCTGCCCGCCCGCGACGGCCCGGGCGAGCCGTAGGTCCGCGTTGCGGAACCGGAGCGCCAGGCTCAGGTGCGGCACCCACGTACCCGGCACGTGCCACGGACGCTGCCCCTCGGTGTCGGCGAGGACGTCCCAGACGGTGGCGTGCAGCGCGGTCAGCGCGGGCGTGGGTTCGACGAGCCAGACCAACGGAGCGCTGCCGTCGAGAACCACGATGCGGTCGAGGGTGACCGGCACCGGCAGCGCGTCGTCGAACAGCTCGGCCAGACGGCGCTCGACGCCGGGTGGAAGATCGTCCACCGCGGCGAGGGTGAGGTGCGGCCGGTTGGTCGGGTGGATGTTGCGGGCCAGGCTGGGCAGACCCGCCGCCGCCAGCCGCACCCAGGTCGACCGGATGGCCGTCTCCAACCCGGGCGAGCAGACCAGTTCCACAGTTCGCACTCCGACACGCTAACGGGTACGGCGGAGGGCGACGTCCTCGCCGGAGACGGGGTTGACTCCGCCCGCGATCCGGGCCCGATGGGTCAGGTCGAAGACCGCGACGACGGTGATGGTGGCGGCGCCCAGCAGTCCCACCGCCAGCGGCGGGAACCGCGTCGCCACCGGGCTCAGGATCAGACACGCCACCACGGCAGCCAGGCAGTGCTTGGTCAGGCGGTCGAACACCCAGATCTCGAAGATCATCCGTCCGACGAGGAAGGTCAGTGGCCCGACCAGGATCGCCACGACGTTGCCGGTCGACCGCTGCCCGTCGGGCTCCTTCAGCATCAGCTCGCCTCCGATGCCGGTGAGCAGGATGCCCGCCACCATCACCAGGTGGGTGTAGCTCGCCCGCAGGTTGATCCGATAGGGGTCCACCGCGGTGTCGATCTTCGCGGCGAGGCTGCTCGTCGTGCGGTAGAAGTAGGTCCACCAGAGGAAGACCACCGTCCAGAAGGTGATCAGGAAGGCGGTGGTGTTGGCCAGGTTCCGGGGCGACAGCCGGTAGAAGTTGCCGGTGGCCAGGATCGTCTCGCCGAGGGCCAGGATGATGAACTGCCGGTACCGCTCGTTCAGGTGTTCGCCCGAGAGGTGCCACTCGGTCGATCGCGCCCGACCGAGCCACGGAACCGGCCAGCCGAGGACCGGCCCCGAGTAGTCGATCGCCAGTGCGAACGCCCACAACAGGACGCGCGCTTCGTCGCCACTGGCCGCCGCCCCGGCGAACCAGATCGTCCCGGACACCAGGTACCAGACGATCCCCCGTACCGGCCGACGCCAGGCCGGGGTGCCGTGCAGGTAGAGGGCCATGACCAGGGTGCGGCCGAGGTGGATCCCGAGGTACGCGCCGACGAAGACGAAACCCTGGTCACCGAAGGCGTCCGGCACGTTGATGGACATCAACAGACTGCCGAGCATCACGCAGATGATCAGGATCTGCACCGTCGGTCGTTCGCAGTCGAGGCTGTCGGTGGCGAGGTTGGTGTTGTACCAGATCCACCAGAAGGCGAGCAGGAAGATCACGGCCTGCGCGTCGGCGAGGAGGCTCGGCTCCTCGACCAGGGTCGCCGACAGCCGGCCGAGGGTGAAGATGAAGACGAGGTCGAAGAACAGCTCGACGGCACTGGACCGCACCGGGTCGACCGGACCCGCCGCGACTTTCCTGGCCATTTGCCCATCTTCGCAGCAGGAAGGCCACGATTCGGAGGAAGTCGAGGTGTCGCAGCAGCGCCGAACGACCTGACCGGAGGATCGAGCGGATCAGAGCCAGCCGTTGTCCCGGGCGGCACGGACCGCCTCGGCCCGGTCCGCGGCACCGAGCTTCTGGACGGCCGCCGACAGGTGGTTGCGGACCGTGCCGGTGGACAGGTGCACCCGGCGGGCGATCACCGCCACCGGCGCGCCGAACTCGGCCAGCCGCAGCGTCTCCAACTCCCGAGGCGTGAGCGGGCACGCCGGCAGGGTCAGCGCGTCGGCGGCCAGCGACGGGTCGACGTACCGGCCACCGGTGTGCACCCGGCGGATCACGTCGGCGAGCGCCCCGCCGGGCGAGCCCTTCGGCACGAAACCCCGCGCCCCGGCGGTCAACGCCTGACGGAGGTGCCCCGGGCGGCCGTGCCCGGTCAACACGACCACCGCGCACTCTGGACGGACGCGGGCCAGCTCGGCGGCGACGGCGATGCCGTCCAGGCCGGGCATCTCCAGGTCCACCACGGCGACGTCCGGGCGGTGCGCGATCGTCGCGGTGACCGCCGTCGGCCCGTCGGCGGCGTGGGCCACCACGTCGATGTCCGGTTCGAGGCCGAGCAGCGCGGCGACCGCCACCCGGATCAGGTCCTCGTCGTCGGCCAGCAGGACGCGGATCACGACGGCACCGGCACTGTGGCCTCGACGGTGAACACCGCGTCCTGGCGACGTGTTCGCAGCTCTCCCCCGGCCGCGGCCAGCCGGTCGGCCAGTCCCCGCAGGCCGTGGCTGTGTTCGTCCGGGCCGCTCTCGTCGGCGCCGTCGTTGACCACCGTCATCCTGGCCACGTTCCCCTCCCGGTCGATGTGGATCTGGCACCAGTCGGCGCGGCTGTGCCGCAGCACGTTGGTGCCCGCCTCGCGCAGCACCGCCGCCAGTTCGGTCGCGGCCGGCTGCGGCAGGTCCACCGGTGGCGACGGCACCGTGCAGCGCACTCCGCACGACCGGAGCACCTCCGCCACGGCGGCCACCTGCTCGCCGAGGTCGACAGCGCGGTAGCCGTGCACGCTCTCCCGGACCTCGGCGAGCGCGGACGCGGCGAGCCGCTGCACCTCGGCGGCCTCCCGACCGGCCCGAACCGGGTCGACCGGCGCGAGCCGCGCGGCGAGTTCGGCCTTCAGCGCGATCACCGTGAGACTGTGCCCCAGCAGGTCGTGCACGTCGCGGGCGAAGCGCAGCCGCTCCTCGGCGGCGGCCAGCCTGCCCTGGGCGGCCTGTCCCTGCCGGGCCTCCACCAGCAGGTCCCAGAACCAGACCTGGAACCTGTTGACCGCCGCCACGCCCACCCCGACCCCGCCCGTCACGGCCAGGGAACGCCCCACCGATCCGCCGGTCCACCAGGCCACCGCCGCCGACACCAGGAGGGTGCCGGCGGTGACCGCCAGCGCTCCGGGAAGGCGGACCACCAACGGGGCCATCCCGACCAGGGAGGCGCCGAGCCACGCCCAGGTCGGCCAGACCCCGGCCGCGACCGGCGCCACCAACGGCACGGTCAGTACCGCCACGACGGCCAGACCGAGCTGGGCGCGCCGTCGCCACCGCTGCGCGAGCCAGGGGGTGACCGCCGCGTACAACACGGCGGTCTGGGTGGCCGCGAAGGCGAGGATGCCGACCGCGCCGAGCGCGACGCGGCCGACGTCCGGCTCGCGGCTCAGGCCGGCTGCCGGCAGCAGGACGGTCGCCCACATCCCGACGGCCAGCGACAGCAACGTCGCCCGCCGGGCCCGGAGCAGCCGGCGGTCCGCCCGGGGAGTCGCCGGCTCGCTCGTCACGCGTCGATCCTAGGACCGCGCGCCGCCCGGTCCACCCATGCGAATTGTCACGGTCGGACCGTGCGACGCGCACGAATATCCGGTGACGGACGCGTCTGCCCGCCGGGCCGGAGCGCCGGCACTGTCAGGGCATGGAAAACACACGGATGTACGCCGACACCGCCGCCCGCGTACCGTCGCCCGGGCCACTGACGACCGACCAGCCGGTGCCCACGGGCGCGACGCGGACCGACGTGACGCCGGCCGGCGGTACGCGACGGCTGCTGTGGCATCTCGGCGAGATGGCGCTGGCGATGGTCGCCGGGATGCTGTTGCTCGGGCCGCTGGTCGAGATGGGCGGTGCCGCTCTGGGTGCGACCGGCGCGCTGGCCCGCCCGGAGGTGGCCGCGCTGGTGATGGCCACCACCATGACCGTCGGGATGACGGTGTGGATGCGCTACCGGGCGCACCACTGGCGTGGGGTGGGCGAGATGGCCGCCGCCATGTACGTCCCGTTCCTGCTGCTGTTCGTGCCGTACTGGATCGGCCTGCTCGACGCCGACGGCTTGCTGCTCGGCGGTCACCTGTTGATGGTGCCGGCGATGGTGCTGGTGGCGGTGCGGCATCGGCACGAGTCGCCGGCGGTGATCCGTCGACACCCGGCCGTGGTGGCGCTCGCCCGCCGCTGGCCGACCGGGCTGGCGCTGCTGGTGACCGCGGACATGTGGCTCGACCCGGGGGTGCTCAGCCCGTGGACGATGCTGGTGCTGCCCGGCGGCTACCTGCTGATCGGCCTGTTCCGGCGCACGCTGCGCGGTCCGGGTGTGCTCCCCACCCAACTCGTCGGTCTCGCCGTCTGGGGCACCGTGACGCTGGTCGCGGTGGCCGCCGGCGGCCGGACCGCCGAGTGGTTGGTGGCGCTCGGCTGGCTGGCGCACGCCGGGTGGGACCTGGCGCACCATCGGTCCGGCCGGGTGGTGCCGCGCGGCTACACCGAGTTCTGCGGGGTGCTCGACGCGATCCTCGCCGCGGTGATGATCCTGGCGATCCTGAGCACCCCCGCCTGACCGCGACCGCCGCTGACGGGGCACCTGCCGCGCTCATGTGGCGGTCGGCGCAGCGGCCCGGACGGCGTGATGAAAGGCTTGGCACATGAGTTCCGCACCTGCACAGCACGACGCACCGTCCGACGCCACCCCCGCCGGCACCGACGAGGTGAACGCCTTCACCGAGCTCGGGCTGCGCGCCGAACTGCTGGGCGCGCTGTCCGCCCTCGGCTACGAGGAGCCCACACCCATCCAGCGGGAGGCGATCCCACCGCTGCTGGAGGGTCGGGACCTGCTGGGTCAGGCGGCCACCGGCACCGGCAAGACGGCGGCGTTCGCGCTCCCCCTGCTGAACCTCATGACGGCCCACCGTCGTGGCGGTGACCCGGTGGCGCTGGTGTTGGTGCCGACGCGTGAGCTGGCGGTGCAGGTCTCCGAGGCGTTCCACCGCTACGGCAAGGACCTGGGCGCCCGGGTGCTGCCGATCTACGGTGGGCAGCCGATCGGACGGCAGCTGCGGGCACTCGACAGCGGTGTGGACGTGGTGGTGGCCACCCCGGGCCGCGCCCTCGACCACATCGCCCGGGGCACCCTGCGCCTCGGTGGGTTGAGCACGGTGGTGCTCGACGAGGCCGACGAGATGCTCGACATGGGCTTCGCCGAGGACATCGAGGCGATCCTGGAACACGCTCCGGCGCAGCGGCAGACGGTTCTCTTCTCCGCCACCATGCCGTCGCGTATCGACGGGATGGCCCGGCAGCACCTCAGCGATCCGGTCCGGATCGAGATCGGTCGGGAGCAGCCGGTCGCGGGTGAGGCGCCCCGGGTCCGGCAGAGCGCGTACATCGTCACCCGGGCGCACAAGCCGGCCGCACTGGGTCGGGTGCTGGACGTCGAGTCGCCCACCGCCGCGATCGTGTTCTGCCGCAGCCGGGAGGAGGTCGACCGGCTGACCGAGACGATGAACGGCCGGGGTTACCGCTCCGAGGCGTTGCACGGTGGCATGAGCCAGGAGCAGCGCGACCGGGTCATGGGCCGGCTGCGGGCGGGCACCGCGGACCTGCTGGTGGCCACCGACGTGGCGGCCCGCGGGCTGGACGTCGAGCAGCTCACCCACGTGGTCAACTACGACGTGCCGTCCGCCCCGGAGTCGTACGTGCACCGGATCGGCCGGGTGGGCCGGGCCGGCCGCGAGGGTGTGGCGATCACCCTCGCCGAGCCGCGCGAACACCGGATGCTCAAGACCATCGAGCGGGTGACCGGCCAGCGGATCACCATCGACAAGATCCCCACGGTGGCGGACATGCGGACCCGCCGGTTGGAGCTGACCCAGGCGGCGCTGCGGGAGAGCCTGCTGGAGGACGACCTCGACCCGTACCGGGTGATCGTGGAGACGCTCACCGACGAGTTCGACCTGATGGAGGTCGCCCTCGCCGCCGTGAAGCTGGCCCACGAGGTGACGTCGCCGGGCTCCGACGACGAGGAGGAGATCCCGCAGGTTCCGGTGCGCGGTCCCCGCGAGGGTCGACCGGAGTCCGGCGGTCGGGGTGGCGACCGGCGGGGCGGGGGTCGTCCACGGTCCGGCGGCGGCAACACCGTCCAGGTCTTCGTCGGCCTGGGCCGGCGCGCGGGCGTGCGCCCCCAGGATCTGGTCGGCGCGATCACCGGCGAGACCGGGATCCGCGGCCGGGACATCGGCTCGATCGAGATTGCCGACCGGTTCTCCCTGGTGGAGGTGCCGCAGGGGGTGGCCGACGAGGTGATCTCCGGGCTGCGGCAGAGCACGATCAAGGGCCGCAAGGCGACAGTGCGTCGCGACCGCGGGGGCGACGAGCGCTGAGCACGACGCCGGCGACCGCCGGGGTACGACGGTCGCCGGCGCCGGGGATCAGAACGAGTACGGCCCGAACCGGCCCCACGCCACCAGCGCGGCGAGCACCAGCAGCACCAGGCACGTCACCGTGCCCTGGATCTCCAGCTTGCGTCGCTCTGGCACGGTCTCCGTCCGCACGCCGTGCAGGTGCACCACGATGCCGCCGATCATGATGATGACCAACCCGAGCGCGGCCAGCGGGGTGAGCACCGTGGCGATGCCGGTGAGGGCGGGCAGTACGAGCCCGGCGGCGGCCAACAGTTCGAGGGCGCCGATCACCTTGACCTGGATCGGCGTGGCCGCCCGGGTCCAGCCCATCGTCTCGTGCAGCTTCTCCTTGGGCTGGGTCAGCTTGGCCACGCCGACGCCGCCGAAGATGGCGGCGAGCAGGATCTGGATGATCCACAGCACCAGGTTCACGGGTTCCTCCGGGGGTAGCGCCGTACGGCGGAGAGGTGTTGGGAAGCGTCACGCGCGACAGTAGCGCTCGATGGTCGAACATCGATGACCCCCGCCGTCACGGGGACGGCGGGGGTCATCGCGGTCGGAGGGTCAGGAGACGAAGAGCGCCGGTCCGTCCAGGGCCGGCACGTCGGCCGGGGTCAGTGCCAGGGCGAGCACGTCGGCCACGTCGGCCAGGGTGTGCACGGTCAGCGCCTCACGCACCTCGGCCGGCAGGTCGTCCAGGTCGGGCTCGTTGCGCGCCGGGATGATCACCTCGGTGAGGCCGGCCCGGTGCGCGGCGAGCAGCTTCTGCTTCACCCCGCCGATCGGCAGCACCCGACCGGACAGCGTCACCTCGCCGGTCATCCCGAACTCGGGACGGACCGGGCGGCCGGTGACCAGCGACGCCAGGGCCGTGACCATGGTGATGCCGGCGCTCGGGCCGTCCTTGGGAACCGCGCCCGCCGGGAAGTGGACGTGGATCCGCCGCCCGGCCAGGGCGTTCGGGTCGATGCCGAACCGTCGCCCGTTGGAGCGCAGGTACGACAGGGCGATGTGCGCCGACTCCTTCATCACGTCGCCGAGCTGGCCGGTCAGGGTCAGCCCCGGCTCGCCCTCCATGCTGGTCGCCTCGATGAAGAGCACGTCCCCGCCGGCGCCGGTGACGGCGAGGCCGGTCGCCACGCCGGGCACCGCCGTGCGCTCGGCCGACTCCGGGGTGAACTTCGGCCGCCCCAGGTAGCCGGTGAGGCTGTCGGTGTCGACGCGTACCGGCGACGGGTCGGTCGCCAACGTCACCGCCACCTTGCGCAGGATCTTCGCGAGGCCCCGTTCGAGCTGCCGGACGCCGGCCTCCCGGGTGTACTCCCCGGCGATCAGCGCGAGCGCCTCGTCGGCGATCTCCACCTCGTCGGCGGTCAACCCGGCCCGCTCCCGCTGCCGGGGCAGCAGGTGGTCCCGGGCGATGGCGACCTTCTCGTCCTCGGTGTAACCGTCCAGCATGACCAGTTCCATCCGGTCCAGCAGCGGGCCGGGGATGGACTCCACCACGTTCGCGGTGGCCAGGAAGAGCACGTCGGACAGGTCGAGGTCGACCTCCAGGTAGTGGTCCCGGAAGGTGTGGTTCTGCGCCGGGTCGAGCACCTCCAGCAGGGCGGCCGCGGGGTCGCCGGCGTAGCCGGCGGCCAGTTTGTCCACCTCGTCGAGGAGCACGACCGGGTTCATCGAGCCGGCCTCGCGCAGCGCGCGGACGATCCGGCCGGGCAGCGCGCCCACGTAGGTGCGCCGGTGACCGCGGATCTCCGCCTCGTCGCGGACACCGCCGAGGGACACCCGGACGAAGTTGCGGCCGAGCGCCCGCGCCACGGATTCGCCGAGGCTGGTCTTGCCGACTCCGGGAGGGCCGGCGAGGGCGAGCACCGCGCCGGAGCCGCGTCCGCCGACCACGCCGAGGTTGCGCTCGGCACGCCGGTTGCGCACGGCCAGGTACTCCAGGATGCGGTCCTTCACGTCGGCCAGGCCGGCGTGGTCGGCGTCGAGCACCGCCCGGGCCGCGGCCAGGTCGGTGTTGTCCTGGGTACGCGTACCCCACGGCATTTCGAGCACGGTGTCCAGCCAGGTGCGGATCCACCCCGCCTCCGGGGAGGCGTCGCTGGCCCGCTCCAGCTTGCCGACCTCGCGCATGGCCGCCTCGCGGACCTTCTCCGGCAGCTCGGCGGACTCCACCCGGGACCGGTAGTCGGCCGAACCGTCCGGCTCGTCCTCGCCCAGCTCCTTGCGGATCGCGGCGAGCTGCTGACGCAGCAGGAACTCGCGCTGCGACTTCTCCAGCCCCTCGCGGACGTCACTGTTGATCTGCTCGGTGACCTCCTGCTCGGCCAGGTAGTCCTTCACCCAGCCGACCAGCAGCTCCAGTCGGGAGGTGACGTCCGGCGCGGCGAGCAGCTCGGTCTTCTGCTCCAGGGTCAGCCAGGGCGCGTAACCGGCCGAGTCGGCCAACTCGGAGAGGTCGGTCATCCGCTCCACCGCGTCGATGACCTGCCAGGCGCCCCGCTGTTGCAGGACCGAGGTCACCAGGGCGCGGTACTCGCGGGCGAGTTCGCGGGCCTTGCCGGCGTAGGCGGGTTCGTCGAGTTCGGACGCCTCGACCCAGAGCGCCGCGCCGGGGCCGGGGACGCCGGAGCCGATCCGGGCCCGGGACAGGCCGCGGATGACGGCGGCGGGCTCACCCTCGGGCAGCCGGCCGACCTTCTCGATGGTGGCGATCACGCCGACCGGGCCGTACTCGCCGTCGATCCGGGGCACGGCGAGCAGCTTGCGGTCGCCGGTCGCGCGGGCGGCGTCGATGGCGGCCTGGGTGGACGGGTCGAGGGTCACCGGGATGACCATCCCGGGCAGCAGCACGGCGTCGGTCAGTGGAAGTACCGGAAGAGTTGCCATGGAACACCTGCCATCACGTTGACTTGAGCGTGTCTGGCTCAAGTAACAAAGCGTTCCCCTTGTTCCGGCTTGTGACCCAGGCCACTCCCCTGCCGGCCCGTCGGGTCGCCCGCGGACAACGGGCGACCCGACGGGAGACCTCAGGTGAGCTTGCTCTTGACCGTGTTGGCGATCGAGCCGGCCACCCCAGGGGTGGTGCCGTACAGCCGGGGATCTCCCGGCGGCAGCACCGGCTCCGGGGCGTTCGCACGCGGGTTGTCGTCGTACCGGAACTCGCCCTTGCCGTCCGGCGACGGTCCGGACGTCCAGCGGCTCTGCGCCGCGTCCGTCCCCGAGGAGAACCCGAGGTACGTGTAGCCGTACTCCTCGGTGAGGTCACCGGAGTCCGGGAACGCCTCCGGCACCGGCATGTCCTCCAACCCGTCCTCCTTGAGCTGCTCGATCGCGGCCAGCCACATGTTCTGGTGCATCGTGTCGCGGGCCAGCAGGAAGCGCAGCATCTGCTTGACGCCGGGGTCGTCGGTCATCTGGAACAACCGGGCGACCTGGAGCCGACCCTGCGCCTCGGCGGTCACGTTGAGCTGGAAGTCGGCCAGCAGGTTGCCGCTGGCGGTGACGTACGCGCCGTTCCACGGCACCCCGTTGGAGTCGGCGGGCAACGCTCCGGCACCGGCGTGGATGAAGTGCGCCGGGTTCGAGCCGGCGTAGATCGCCGCCCCACCGGGATCCTCCGCGATGCCCTCCGACAGCGACAGCGGCGCGCTGTCCAACAACCGGGTGATCATCGTGCAGATCATCTCGACGTGGCCCATCTCCTCGGTGCCGACGTCGAGCAGCAGATCCTTGTACTTCCCGGGCAGGCGGCAGTTCCACCCCTGGAAGAGGTACTGGTTGGCGACAGTCATCTCGCCCCACTTGCCGCCCAGCACCTCCTGCAGGCGGCGGGCGAACGCGGCGTCCGGGCCGTCCGGTTTGGCCTCGAACTGCAGGTCCTTGACGTGACTGAACATCTGACCCCCTCGGTACGGAAATCGGCAGTGCAGCCGTTCCCGTACCGGTGACCCGGCCGGGCCAATCCGTGTCCCGGCGGGGTCAGCGCACCGGAAGCAGCACCTCCAGCGCCGCCCCGCGCGGCTGCAACCGATGCGCCCGCAGCGCTCCCCCGTCCACCGCGACGAGCTGCCGGACGATCCACAGCCCCAACCCGGACATCCCGTGCCCGGGCGCGGGGCGGCGCAGCGCGGCGAGCAGCGCGTCGTCGACGCGCCCCTCGTCGGTCACCAGCACGCTCAGGCCGGGGCCGCGCACCGTGGCGTAGAGCCCGACCTGCCCCTGTGACGGCCCGTGCCGCAGCGCGTTCTCCACCAGGTTGACGAGCACCTGCCGGGTCCGTCCCGCCGGCACCGGGCAGGATCCCGCCAACCGGGTGGCGCGCACCCGCCGTCGGCCGACCGGCACCAGCGCGGCGGCCTCGCGCAGAATGCCCGCCAGCGCGACGGTCGGCTCCGGTCGGGGGTTCAGCGCCAGCGCGCCGGTGCCGGCCGTGGCGTCGCGCAGCAGGCTCTGCAGGTGGGCGGCCTGATCGCGGGCGAGCTCGGTGATCGCCCGCCGGTCGGCGCCGCTCAGCTCGCGGTGCTCGTCGGCCAACGCGCGGGTCAGCGAGGTCAGGGTGCTGATCGGCGTACGGAACTCGTGGCACAACACCCGCAACAGCAACTCCGAATCGGCCACCGGTGCGCGCAGGTCACCCGAAGCGGGCTCGATCCGGCGCAACCCTCGCAGCAGGCCCTGCAAACCGTGGCGTGCGCGCATCCACCCGACTCCCCTCGTTCGGTGCGTACCCGCATGATCGGTACCCGCTGGGGAACGGCGCAGACATGCCGGGAGCCTCCACCATGCGAATCGTCGTCGTGGACGATCACCCCCTCTTCGTCCGCGGCCTCGAACTGCTGCTCCCCATCACCACCGACGGCCGGGCCGAGGTGGTCGCCTCCACCGGCGACGCCGCCGCCGCGGCGGCGCTGGTCAGCCGCTGCCAGCCCGACCTGGCCCTGGTCGACCTGCACATGCCGCCGCCGGGCGGCATCCGGGCGGTGGCCGCGATCCGACGGACCACCCCCCGGATACGCGTGGTCGCGATGTCCGGCTCCACCGACCCGGCACCGGCGTTGGAGGCGCTGCGGGCCGGCGCCGAGGGGTTCCTGCCGAAGACCAGTGAACCGGAGGCGCTGCTGCCCCCGTTGCGGGCCGTCCTCGACGGGTGGGCGGTCCTCCCGGGAGCGCTGCTGCACGCGATGCTGCGCCCCACCCACGCGACGCCCGTCGACCTGGACGGCGAGGAACGCCGGCTGCTGCGGGCGATCGCCTCCGGCCGCAACACCGTCGACATCGCCGACGAACTGCATGTCTCGGAGCGGACGGTGAAACGAATGACCGCCGCGTTGCTGCGCAAGTTGCGGGTTTCCAACCGGGCGGAGGCGGCCGCCATCGCCGGTCACACCGGCCTTCTCGGCGAATGAGGCCAGTTCATCCGCCCCGATTCACGGTTTTGCTCGGTAACGGAATCGCGACGCGCCGAATGAATAGGACGCGTATTGTTGCGGATTCCGGGGGTGATAGGTCAGACTTTGGACACATCCCGCCGCACACAGGGAGTAATCGGCAATGGCGAGAAAAGTAATCACGGTCCTGACCGACGACCTCGACGGTGGGAAGGCCGATCGGACGGTCGAGTTCAGTCTCGACGGCGTCGCCTACACGATCGACGTCTCGGACGAGAATGCCGGCGTCCTTCGCAAGGCGCTGGATCCGTACATCAATGCGGGTCGGCGGATCGGGCGCGGCCCGGTCGAGAGCGCGCGCTCGGTCCGGCGTCCGGGGCGACCCGCCGGCGCGGGAATGGATCGGGAGCAGAACCGAGCAATCCGGGAATGGGCCGTCAAGAACGGCTACAAGATTTCCGAACGGGGCCGGATCCCGGTCGAGGTCGTCGAGGCGTACAAGAGCCGCTGACGCGCGAGTCGACGAGGGGGCCCTGCCGTTTCCGGCGGGGCCCCGTCGTTGTGTCCGGGAAACCTCGACGACGCGGCGGCCGGTCACCCGGGGGTTGTCGCCCCCGGGTGACCGGCCGCCGTTGGTACGTCCGGTCAGTTGACGGTGATGCGCACCGAGTCGAATGCCGGCGTCTGGTTGGCCCGCTCCATCATCGGCAGACGGTGCGAGCCGTCACCGGCCCAGACGGAGCACTGCGCGGTGCCCGACTCCGGCAGGCCCGGAATCTGGATGGTCACCTCGTCGGGCTGGGCCCCACCGCGACCGTCCTCGGTCGCGACGAAGAACGCCGGCACCTCCTGCGGCTCCGGCGGGGTGGTCAGGCTGTCCAGCATCCGGCACGCGGTGTGGAAGTGACCCCGGACCAGGCCCTGGGCGTTGAGCAGCGAGCTCTCCACGTAGTAGCCGCCCTGACCGGCCGCCAGGAAGCGGTCGCGGACCAGGTTGCGGGTGCTGACCCGCAGGGTGAAGGCCTGGTTCTGGCCCACCTGCTGGGGGAACTGGGTGATCAGCAGCGACGGGTTGTTCGCGGCGGCGCCGACCTCACCGAACTCGGTGCTCACGCAGCGGTTGCCGTTCTGGAAGCCGTCGTGCGGCTGGAGGCGGCTCTCGTCGCAGTCGTTGGCCAGCACGCCGAGACCGGCGCCGGGGGCGTTGCCGCCACCGTTGTTGCCGCCACCGTTGTTACCGCCACCGTTGTTGCCGCCACCGTTGTTGCCGCCGGTGCTGGTGGTGGGGGTGGGCGTGCTGCCGCTGCCGTTGTTGCCGCCACCGTTGTTGGTCGGCTGCACCGTGCACGGGGCGAGTTCCGCGAGACCCTGCGGCCGGGGGCCGACACGGTCGATGGCGGTCGTGATCCGGTCCAGCACCGCGCGCCGCTTGCCGGCCAGCGGTTGCAGGATCGCGTTGCGGATGAACGCCTCACCCTTGTTGCCCTCGGCGGCGAGACGGCGGTCCGCCTCGGCGATCTGCGCCTGCAACTGGGCGAGGTTGCGGTCCACCTCGGCCCGCGCCCGGTCCGGCACCTGCGGCAGTTTGGCCGTCACGTCCGGGCAGGCGATGGCCGTGCCGGTGCCGACCGTGCCGTCCTTTCCGTCCTCACACTCGGGGACCGACTGCTGCCCGTCACCCCAGTGGTTGCGCACCCACCGACCGTTCTGCCAGGTTCGGCTGGTGGAACCGTCGCCGGTCGGCGCGGTCGCGCCCGGGCTCGGTTCCACGCACTGCCCGGCGGCCGGGCGGGGCTTATTGGTCCGCCGGTCCTGGGCCGACGAAATCTGGGTCACGGCGACGACTCCGCCGAACACCGCGAGCGTGCCGACAACGGCCAACAGACGCTTGCTCCGCGCGTTGCCGGGTGACCGGCGCGCCCGAGTGGACCTGCGCATCGAATTGCTCTCCTTCTCGATCCGGTTGTGGATTCCTGCCCTCGGCGGACCGACGGATGTGAGATGGCACGCCACGGCGGCGAGCACCGTGACCTACCCGGTAATGCGTCGATGGCCGACGATGCCCTTTCCACACCGTCCCCCGGGTCCCGACGACGCGAGTGGGGAGATCCTGTTCATTCGCGCAGGAGTACGGGGCGGCGACCGAGAAGGTTCAACCAGTTCACAGGAAATTGCCGCGACCCGACACGGAGGCGGGGCGGAGCGGTGAATCAGCAGGTGGAACGGGTGCGGCGTCAGTCGGCGCAGAGGTGGTCGAAGGCGAACCCGCCGACCAGTTCGTCGCGGCGTCGACTCAGCGCGACGATCTGCGCGGTCAACTCGGCGCGCGGCACCAGCTTGGCGGCCGCGTCTTCCCGCAGTCGCTCCCCGACGGCGACAGTGGCGAGATCCTCGGCAAGCCGGGCCGGGTCGATCCCGCAGGAGAAGCGGTGTTCGGTCACCGAGACCCGCTCGACGAGGCACGCGTCGGGGCGGACCTGCACCCAACTCCATCCCTGCGCCGGCCCGTCCGCCCAGCGGACGTGCAGTCCCCGCACGATCGGGTCGGCCACCCGCCCGGCCACGTAGGCCTCCACCACCGCCGCGCGGGTCAGCGCACCGAGATCGTTGACCGCTCCGGTACGGCCGTCCGGCAACCGGCCGAGGATGTCCCGGAAACCCGTCGGGACCGGTTCGTCGTCGGAGGTGGCCACCACGGCGCTGCCCGCAGCGTAGGCGCGCGCGTCGATCACGTACTCCACGAGGCGGCGCCCGTGCTCGGCCGCCCGCAACGTCGGAGAACCGATTCGCAGCACGGGCAGGCCGACGGCCTCGCTCACCGCGTCCTTCAGTCGCTCGGCGCGCTGCTCCGCCGAGCCGGCGGCCGCGACCGGGCCGATCTCCACGGCGACAACCGCGCGGCCGGTGTCGGCCGAGCGGACCACGAAGTCGAAGCTGGCGCGGCTGGCCGAACTCCACTGGCTGCCGGTGACACCGGGTGGCCGCCCCTGGACCAGGTCACTGAGCCTGCGGTTCGTCTGGATCCGCTGGCCGGCGCGGCTGAGCGGCGTGTCGCGTCCGCTCTCGGCGGATACCGTCCGCAGCCAGCCGCGGTCGTCGCTGCCGATGCTCGTCATCTGCCTGATCCATCCGCCGGTCGGTCGAGCCGGGCCGAGTCTAGGCGGTCGATCATGGTGTACGCCTCGGCGGCACGCCTGATCCCGTCGGATCGACCACCGGCCGGAGGCACATCCCGAGATGTGTGACTCAGGTCACACCGGAGTGGTGTTCCAGGGACTCCCCGCTGTGTATCCAGCGGAGTCGCCGGTCGCGGACCGGCCGGGAGGTCAGCATGTCGCGACAGCAGCTCGGCACCCGCACGAGTCGGGGCGCTCGCCAGCGCCGGGACGACCCGCGCCGCGCCCGTCGACCGGGACTGTCCGGTGATCCGACGATCCTCCGACGCCCCCGCGCCGTTCGGGCGGGACGTCACCACCGACTGCCACCACGACCCGTGGCCTACGGTCCGTCAGCGCGCACGGCCGGCCCCGCTCCGATCACCGTGAATCCGGGCGCCGGTACCCGCGGCCGGCGTACCGGGCAGCGGAGCACCGCCGAGACGGCGGACGTCGCCCGGATCGCTGTCCACGCGGCCCGTCAGGTGCCCGGCGTCACCGGCGCCCACCCGGCCACCGTCCGGCTGGTCGACACCTGCGTGGGGCTCGACCTGCACCTGGTCACCACGTACGGGTACAGCGTGCCCGCCGTCACCGAGGCGGTCCGGACCGCCGTCGCCGACCGGGTGGCCGCCGGAACCGGCCTCACCGTGGCCGCCGTGACCATCACGGTGGACGACCTGATCGTCCCCGGGGCACACCACGCCGATCCACGACCACCAGCCCGGCGACCCGAGGTCGGCATGCGCGTCGTCAACCGGACCGCCTCGTCGCTGCTGGCCGTCGCACTGCTGGTCGGCGGGGTTCTCCTGGCCGTACAGGCGCTGCTCGTCGCGCTGGGCCGCCCCGCACCACTGCTCGCCCGCACCGGCTGGTACGAGGCGTTGACCAGCACCCGGTGGCACGACCCGGACGTCCGCACCGGCGCCGGCGCGGCCATCCTGTCGGGTCTGGTCATCCTGGTCGCCCAACTGCGCCGCTGGACGCCGTCCCGGCTGCGCGTCGACGAGCGGGACGGCTGGCACCTGCGCAGACGGTGCGTGGAACGCCGGCTGACCGACGCGGCCGGGACCGTGCCCGGTGTTCGCCGGGCACGGGTGCGCGTGCGGCGGCGCGGTGACCAGTGGCGTCCCCGCGTGCACGCCACCGGCGACCCCGCAGCGCACGCGGAGGTCGAGTTCGCCGTGCGCCAGGAGCTGCGGCGGCTCGCCGCGCCCCGCGCCGGCCGGATCGAGATCCGGCTGCTGCCGCGCCGGAGGCCGGCATGACCGACGCCGCACACCGCCTGCTGTGGACGATCGTCGCGCTGGTGCTGGTGGCGTTCGGAGCGGCAGCGATGTGGGTCAGCGTCAGCGCGCCTCCCGCCGACGCCCCGGGTGCGGCGCTGCTCGGCGCCGGCCTGCTCGACGCGTGGCGACTGGCCGCGCCGTGGAGCACCCTGGCCGCCGCCGTCACCGGAGTGCTCGCCGCCCTCGCCGGGCAGCGCCTGTTGGCGGGTGAGCTGCGTCGACCCCGCCAGGCACTACGCGGCATGCTGAGCCACCAGGGCCACCGCCCCGGTCGTACCCGCCTGAGCACCGACGTGCTGGTCGGCGCGCTGGAGCGGGACCTGACGACCGGCGACCGCGGGGTGCGCCGCGCACGGGTGGTGCTCACCGGCGCGCCGCAGCGGCCCGACGTGTGGATCCGGGTGGATCTGGCGGCCGACGCGAGGGCCGACGGCGTACGCGCGCACGTCGACGCCGCGGTCCGCCGGTTCGCGACGACCGTCGGCTGCGCACCCGCGCACCTCGACGTGAGCGCCCGTGTCGAGCCCGGCCCACCCTGACCCGCGTCACGCCGACCGGACGGGCATGATCGGTGCCGGGGACGGGAGGTACGCGGATGCGGGTGGTGTCGCTGGTGCCGTCACTGACCGAGGCGGTGGCGCTGACAGTGCCGGGAACGCTGGTCGGGGCGACCGACTGGTGCAGCCACCCGGCCGGGCTCGACGTCGCACGGGTCGGCGGCAGCAAGTACCCGGACCTGGACCGGGTTCGCGCGCTGCGGCCGGACCTGGTGCTCCTGAACGTGGAGGAGAACCGCCGGGCCGACGCCGAGGCGCTGCGGGCGGCGGGCGTACCGGTGCGGGTCACCTATCCGCGCACCGTCGCGGGCGCGTTGACCGAGCTGGGCGAACTGCTCGCCGAGTTGGGCGCCCCGACGGAGCCGACCTGGTTGCGCGCGGCCCGGCGGGCCTGGGCCGACCCACCCCTGCTCACGCCGTCCCGCCGGGTGGTGGTGCCGGTGTGGCGTCGGCCGTGGGTGGTGCTCGGCGGCGACACGTTCGCCGGCGACGTGCTGCGTCGGCTCGGCGTGGTCAACGCCTACGACGAACACCCGGAGCGCTATCCCCGGCCCACCCTCGCCGAGCTGCGCGAACAGCAACCCGAGCTGGTGGTGCTGCCCGACGAGCCGTACACGTTCACCGCCGACGACGGGCCCGAAGCGTTCCCCGGCGTACCGTGCGCTCTGCTCTCCGGTCGACACCTCACCTGGTACGGCCCCTCGCTCGCCGAGGCGCCCGCGCTCCTGGCCGACCAGCTGTCCCGGCCGGTGCTGGCCGGCTGACCCGACACGTGTTGGCCGGGTGACGTCAGCCGGCCGGGGCACGCCGCGCGGCCAGCAGGCTGGCGCCGATGGAGATCGCCAGGGTCAGCACCACCACCGCGAGCGTCATCCAGACCGGCAGTTTGCCCACCGGCGTCTCGGCGAGGATGAGTTTCAGCCCGGCGAAGGCCAGCAGGAACGCGAGTCCGTACCGCAGGTAGCCGAAGTGTCGGAGCAGGCCGGCGAGGCAGAAGTAGAGGCTGCGCAACCCCAGCACGGCGAACGCGGTGGCCGTCCAGACCAGGAAGGTGTTGGTGGTGATGGCGAGGATCGCCGCCACCGAGTCGATGGCGAACACCACGTCGGTGGCCTCGATGGCGACGAGCGCCACCAGCAGCAGTGTCGCCATCCGCCGGCCGGCCACCCGGGCGGTGAACCGGTCGCCGTGGTAGCGCGCGTCGGTGGGCACGAGCTTCCGGAACAGCCGGACCACGACGTTGCGTTCCGGGTCGACGTCCGGCTTTCCGCGTACGGCGAGCCGCCAGCCGGTCCAGATCAGGAACGCGCCGAGCACGAACCCGGCCCAGGTGAGCCGGTCCAGCAGCTCGGCACCGGCGAGGATGAACAGCAGACGGAAGACGAGCGCCCCCACGACGCCCCAGAACAGCACCTTGTGCTGGTAGCCGGCTGGCACCTGGAAGTAGCCGAAGAGCAGGGCGAAGACGAACACGTTGTCCACCGAGAGCGCCTTCTCCAGCAGGTACCCGGAGAAGTACGCGATGGCCGGGTCGCCGCCGAGCCCCCACCAGACGACCAGCCCGAACAGCAGACCCGCGCCGATCCAGACGGCGCTCCACAGCAGCGCCTCGCGGAGGTCGATGACGTGGTTGTCCCGGTGCAGGAGCACGTCCACGGCGAGCATCACGGCGATCACCGCGCCGACTGCCGCCCAGGCCCACAGCGGGACCGGGACTGCCACCTCCGCCACCGAAGCCTCCCGCATCGGCCACGGTGCGCCCGTACCCCGCCCGCCGGCCGGCCGTTCCCGAGCCTAGGCGAGCGGCCGACCCGACGTCGGCGGTCCCGCGAAGTCGGGCGGACGGGCCGGAGGGGTCCAACGTCCCGTGCCGACGCGGTCTGTCGGCCCTGCCGCGGACGGCGCCGTGAGCGTCCACTGGAGGTGCCACCGGGACGTGCGGTGCGAGACTGAGAAGGGACGTGGGGACCATGACCGCGACGACCGACCGGGTCACCGTCGAGAACACCGCTCCGACGCCCGGCACCACTGGGGGGCGGGCCGTGCGGTACATCCTCGCCGGCCTCCGCCTGGCGCTCGGCTGGATCTTCCTCTGGGCGTTCGTCGACAAGATGTTCGGCCTCGGGATGGCCACCGAGTCGAAGAACGCCTGGATCAACGGGGGCAGCCCCACCAAGGGCTTCCTCACCTTCGGGGTGACGGGCCCGTTCACGGACGTGTACACCGGGATCGCCGGTGCCGCCTGGGCGGACTGGCTGTTCATGGTCGGCCTGGCCGGAATCGGTGTCGCCCTGCTGCTCGGCATCGGCATGCGGGTCGCCGCCGTGACCGGTGGGCTGCTGCTGGTCCTGATGTGGACCGCCGTCCTGCCCCCGGAGAACAACCCCTTCATGGACGACCACCTGATCTACGCGGCGGTGCTGGCGGTCCTCGCGCTACTCGACGCCGGCGACACCTGGGGCCTCGGCCGGGTGTGGGGGAAGCTGCCCGTCGTCCAGCGGCTGCCCTGGCTGCGCTGACCACTCGACGACATCCCGAGCGGGCGTCACCACCTCCGGTGACGCCCGCCGACCCGTCCGCGGTCGCCACCGCCCCGGCCTCTCGCGCCGCACTCGTCGCAATGGCTGCCGACGGCGGCGCGGGTGTGGATTCGAGCAGGTGGCGGGTCCGCCGCACATCGGTGAGGTGCTATCCGGCAGGATCGACGGTGACCGGACACATCACCCGCAACGGCAGGAGATCCCCGCATGAACCAGGCAGCAGGCGCCCGATCCGGCAAGCCCGAGGTGGGTCCGATCGAGGGTGCACCGCCCGCCGACCTCGTGATCGAGGACATCACCGTGGGCGACGGCCCGCAGGCGGAGGCGGGCCAGCTGGTCAGCGTGCACTACGTCGGCGTGTCGCACTCCACCGGCGGCGAGTTCGACTCGTCCTGGAACCGGGGCCAGGCGTTCGAGTTCCCGCTCGGCGGCGGGCAGGTCATCGCCGGCTGGGACCAGGGCGTCGTCGGCATGCGCGTCGGCGGCCGTCGCCGTCTGACCATCCCGCCACACCTCGGGTACGGCGACCGGGGCGCGGCCGGTGTGATCAAGCCCGGCGAGACGCTGATCTTCGTCGTGGACCTGCTCGGCGTGCGCTGACCGATTCCCGGGGTCGCCGGCTCACGCTGGCGACCCCTCGCCGGTCAGGCGGCCAACTGCAGGTGTGCGGTCGTGCCTCCGGTGAGACGCGCGGCGTTGATCACCTTGGCCGGCTCCAGGATCGGCATCACGCGGTGCAGACCGCTGGCACGGAGCACCCGCGCCACCACCGGGCTCGGGTCGACGAGGACCAGCTCGCCACCGCAGGCCCGGACGCGCAGATGCGCGGCGAGCAGCGTGCGGACGCCAGCGGCGGAGAGCAGCCGCAGATCGGACAACTCCAGCTGAAGCACCCGGCGAGCCGGCGCGGACCACAACGCGGACCGGAACGCCGCCACGGTGGCGATGTCGACCTCGCCCGCCACCCGCATGACGACCACCTGGTCACCCACGCTGACCTGCACGTCGAGCCGGTCGCTGTCCTCTTCCATGCCAAGAAATCTAGCCGCCACCTCCGACAGTTTCGCCCCTCGGCGGAGTGATTCCGGGTACGCCCAGGGTCATACCCGGAGGCGGCGCTCCTCCCCCTCAGGGTGGAGGTTCGGGGCCCTCCCCCGGACGTGACCACCCCCGGGTCGACCGGCCGGGCCGCCGGCCCTGCCACCACGTCGGCACTCGGTGGCTCGGCGCGCCGCGCAGGCGATGGTCGACGGCAGGCGGCACCGAGGGGTGGAGAATAGGTCGATGCTGATCCCCCGGCCACGGCCGCCTCGGCTGATCCGGCCCGTCCGTGAGCCCGCGACCGTTCCCCCGGCGCTGACCGGAGCATGGGCCCCCACCGACCGCCGGCTCGACCACGTCGATCTGCTACCCCTCCCCGAGGGGGCCGTCGGCCCGGAGGACGTGGTGGTCGACGGCGCCGGCCGGGTGGTCAGCGGCGACGAGGAGGGGCGGCTCTGGTGGTGGCCGGTCGACGCGCCGGCCGGCACCCGACCCCGGCTGCTCGCCGAGACCGGTGGCCGACCGCTCGGCATCGAGGTGGACCCGTCCGATGCGGCACTGGTCGTCTGCGACGCGTACCGCGGGTTGCTGCGGGTCACCCCCGACGGCGCGGTGCACGAACTGACCGGCACCGCGCCCCCGGTGCACCTGGCCAACAACGCGACGGTGGCCCGCGACGGCACGATCTACTTCACCGACTCCTCCGACCGGTTCCCGGTTTCACACTGGAAGCGCGATCTGCTGGAGCACCGCCCCAACGGCCGGGTGCTGGCCCACCACCCGCACAGCGGCCGCACCGAGGTGGTGGCCGAGGGTCTGTACTTCCCCAACGGGATCGCGCTGACCCCGGACGAGTCGGCGGTGATGCTCGTGGAGACCAGCACCCACCGGCTGCTCCGCGTCGAACTGGGCGGCGGTGTGCGGGTTCTGGCCGACCTGCCCGCGTACCCGGACAACCTCGCCGCCGTGGGCGACGGGACGTACTGGATAGCGCTGCCCAGCCCACGGGTGCCGATCGCCGAGCGGCTCCTGCCGCATCCGCGGCTGCGCCAACTCGCCGCGTTGCTCCCCGACGCGATGCAGCCGCAACCCCGCCGCTACGGGCTGGTCGCGCTCGTCGACGGCGACGGCACGGTCCGCCGGACGCTGCACGGCCCCAACGGGCACTACCGGATGATCACCGGGGTACGCCAGCACGGCGACCACCTCTGGCTGGGCAGCCTGACCGGGCCGGGGGTGGCCCGCGTACCCCTGCGGTGAACGCCGGCCGGAGCACGCGCGCGGCGACGGGCCGGCTCGCCGCAGCGGACCGGCCCGTTCGACCGCCGTGTCGCTCAGCGACCGCTGACCGAGGGCGCCGGGGCAGGCGACCCGCCGGCCACCGCGCCCGGGTGGGCCGGAGCGACCGGGGCGGGCTTGAGCCCGGGTGGCACCGGCAGCGCGCTGCCTCGGACGAACTCGTCCCAGCTCACGTTCCACGCGGTCCAGCCGTTACCCGGCTGCAGTTCCACTTCGGTGCCCTTCACGGTCACCAGGTCCCCGACCTGCGTCACCCCCATCAACCAGTCGGCCGCGGTGGCGGAGACGTTGGCACACCCGTGTGAGACGTTCGTGTTGCCCTGGTCCCCCTCCGACCACGGGGCGGAGTGGATGAACTCGCCACCCCAGGTGTAGCGCTGGGCGTCGTCGACATCGACCACGTAGCCGCCGTTGGGCTCACCCCGGGTGTCGAAGGTGGTCCGTTCGTGCTTCTCCATGATCACCATCTTGCCGCTCGAACTCGGCGTGCTCGGCTTGCCCAGACTGACCGGGATCCGGCGGATCTGTTTGCCGTCCCGCAGGACCGTCATCTGCTTGGTGGCGTTGTCGATCTCCAACGAGACCTGCCGTCCGATCGTGGACGTCGCGGTGCGCTCGGCGTCACCGACCCGGTCCTTGCCGATCGGCAGACCCTCCAGGCCGGCCCGGACGCTGATCGTCGTCCCCGGCTTCCAGAAATCGGGGGCCCGGTAATAGACCTGAGTCCCGTCCTCGAGCCATGACCAGGTGCCCGGCTGCGGAGGATTCGTCTTCACGAACAACCGTCGCTGGACATCCGCTCTGGCCTCTTTCGGAATTCCCGGGTCGAACGCGACGGTAACCGGCATCGCCGTGCCGTACGTCCGTTTGCCGACAAAATAGAGGGTGCTGGTGATCTGCGGTTTGGTCGATTTGGCCATCGTGGTGAAGGTGGTGGTGCGGGTCGTGGTGGCGCCGGAGTCACCGGTAGCTGTCACCTCGGCCGTGTAGGTCCGTTTCGGCTGCAACGGAGCGCTCGGCACCCAGCCCGACCCGTCCTCCCGCGGCTCGGCGTCGACCTGCTTGCCCTTGTCGTCGGTCAGACGTACGCCGGTGACCCGGCCCCCCTTGACCACGGTGCCCACCTCGGCACTGACCGGCACGTCGCGGGCCTTGTCCCCCGGCGTGACGGCGAGCTCCGGCGGGGCGGCGTGCTTCTTGGCCGAACCGGTCGCGGACCCCCGGTCGGCGGTGCACCCACCCAGGACGAGTGGTGCGGCTGCGATGGTTACCGCCAACAGCGTCAATCGCCGCCTACACGTCATGTTCAGTCCCCCCGTATTCGACTTCCCTATGCCGACATTCTCGCTTCCCGGGCATGGGCGATTGCGGCATTCGGAAATAATTGTCGGCGCTTTTGTCGGCACAGTTTCCAATTATGTTCCGCTTGGTGGAATAGGAGCTCAGCCGGCATCTCTCGTGCCGTTTGCTCTGCTTCAGCGCGGGCAACGCCGGCTGTCCGGATGACGCCCTCCCGGGGCGGGTGAGCCGAACCGCGCCGAAGGGGGCGTACGGCCCGACGCGAGGTCGAGCGGCCGCGTCCGGCTTCGGCGACCGTGCGAGCACGACCCTCGTGATCGACTCGGTCTTCCTGAGAGCGGTGTATCGACCGCGCTCGGACACCCCGACTTTCAGGAAGACGAGGGGATCGCTCGAGGGGTCGGAGGCGGGGCGGGCGCGGGTGCCGGGAGCGCCGCGGAGGCGCCCGGAAGGAGGAGGTCATCCCTGCCGGCGCACCTCGACAGCGCGCTTTTGTCATTTGGAGCGAAACTTCTGCCAAACGCGACGAAGCTTTGCCTTCGTCCGGAGGCAAGGGTAGGGTCTCGATCTAGATAGAGGGTTGCCCATTAGTCGATCAGTCTGCCGCCACCCCTGCCGGGTCGCCGCGTTCCGCTCCTGACAGGGCCGGGCCGCACCCGAGCGCCGTCCGTCACCGTCCAGCCGGAGCCCGCCTCCGGCCGGTTCGGCGCGCCCGGGCGACGGCAGCCAGGTCGACCGCCGCCGACGGCATGCCAGCCGTCAGGAAGGGACCACCACCATGGATCGACAGATCAACCGACCGGAGCCGACACCGGCGTCGGAGTCGGTCAGTCGGCGTGGAGTGCTGCGCGCCGCGACCGCCTCCGCCGCTGCCGTCGGCGCCGCCGGTCTGCTCGCCGGGCCGGCCGTCGCCGCACCCGCCGCACCGGCGCAGGGCCGGCGCCGGGTACCGGTGGACCGGATCAGCATCCAGCTCTACACGCTGCGCGACCAGCTCGCCGCCGACCTGCCCGGCACCCTGGACGCGCTGCGTCGGATCGGCTACCGGCGGGTGGAGCACGCCGGTTTCGTCGGACGCACCGCCGCCCAGTTCCGGGCCGCGCTCGACGAGGCGGGGCTGCGCTCCACGTCCGGGCACGTCGGGATTCCGCAGCCGTTCGACGCCGCGACCTGGGAACAGGCCCTCGCCGACGCCAAGGTCGTGGGCTGCAAGAAGATCGTCCACCCGTACTTCGGTCGGGACGCGGCCGGCCAGCCGATCCGGGACCCCGCCGTCTACCGGGCCCTCGCCCGGGACCTGAACAAGGCCGGACGGCTCGCCGAGCGCGCGGGGCTCGAGTTCGGCTACCACAACCACCAGCTCGAGTTCGTGCCCCTGACCGGCGGCTCGACCGGGTTCGACATCCTCGCGACGCAGACCGACCCGCGTCTGGTCCACTTCGAACTGGACCTCTACTGGACCTGGCGCGGCGCGCACGACCCGGTCGACGTGATCAAGGCCAACCGTGGCCGGATCCGCCAGGTGCACGTCAAGGACCTCGACGTCGAGGGCGGTTTCGCCGACCTCGGCGACGGCCTGATCGACTTCGGCCGGATCTTCGCCCACGAGCGGGAAGCCGGCATCGAGGAGTACATCGTGGAGCGTGACGACGCGGGCACGCCGCCGCGCTCCCCCGCCGATGCCCTGGACACCGCCCGCGTCGGCTTCGACTATCTCGCCTCACTTCGGTACTGACACCACCCCGGGGGACACACCTGATGAACAGGACCGCATTCGCGTCCGCCCTGCTGCTGGTGACGGCCGGTCTGGTCGTACCACCGTCGGCAGCGGCCGCAGCGCCGGCCGCGCCGCCGGACAGCAGCTTCCAGAAAGTGACACTGAACGACTTCCCGGGCGAGCCGATCAGCCTCGCCGTCCTGCCCGACCTGCGGGTGCTGCACACCTCGCGCACCGGCGAGGTCCGCATCCACGACCCGCGCACCGGGCTGAACACCCTCGCCGCCGACATCCCGGTGTACGAGCACGACGAGGAGGGCTTGCAGGGGGTCGCGATCGACCCGAACTTCGCCCAGAACAAGTGGGTGTACCTCTACTACTCGCCGCCGATGAACACCCCGGTGGACGACCCGGCGACCCCGGGCGTCAACGAGGGCGACGCGCCGGAGACCGGCACCGAGGCGGACTGGCAGCGGTTCAAGGGCGCGCTGCGGCTGTCCCGGTTCAAGCTGGAGGGGATGAAGCTCAACCTCGCCAGCGAGCAGCAGATCATCGACGTGCCGACCGACCGGGGCATCTGCTGCCACGTCGGCGGGCAGATCGACTTCGACAGCAAGGGCAACCTGTACCTGTCGACCGGTGACGACACCAACCCGTTCGCCTCCGACGGCTACATCCCGATCGACGAGCGGGCCGACCGCAACCCGGCGTACGACGCGCAGCGCACCTCGGCCAACACCAACGACCTGCGCGGCAAGCTGCTGCGCATCAAGCCGAAGGCCGCCGGCGGGTACACGGTGCCGGCCGGCAACCTGTTCAAGCCCGGCGCCGCACAGACCCGCCCGGAGATCTACGCGATGGGGCTGCGCAACGCGTTCCGGTTCGCCGTCGACAAGCGCACCGACAACGTCTACCTGGCCGACTACTCACCGGACGCGTCCTCCCCGAACCCGGAGCGCGGCCCGGCCGGACACGGCCGGTGGATGCTCATCGACAAGCCGGCGAACTACGGCTGGCCGTACTGCGTGACGCCGACGATCGCCTACCGCGACTACGACTTCGCCACCGGCGAGTCCGGCAAGAAGTTCAACTGCGCGAAGCCGGTGAACGACTCACCGCACAACACCGGCAAGCGCGTGCTGCCGCCGGTCGAGCAGCCGGAGGTCTGGTACCCGTCCGCGGCGTCCGGTGAGTTCCCGCAGTTGGGCACCGGTGGTATCGGCCCGATGGGCGGCCCGGCGTACGACTACGACGGGACCAGCACGTCGCGTACCCGCTGGCCGGCCTACTACGACGGGGTGCCGCTGTTCTACGAGTGGACCCGGGACTACATCAAGGAGTTCCGCCTCGACGCCAACGGGAACGTCGCGGACATCCGCTCGGTGGTCCCCTCCATCGTGGTGGACAACCCCATGGACATGGAGTTCGGCCCGGACGGTTCGCTCTACGTGCTGGAGTACGGTGACGGCTACTTCGCCGAGAACCCGGACGCCCAGCTGTCCCGGATCGACTTCGTCCGCGGCAACCGGACGCCGATCCCGAAGATCAGCGCCGACAAGACCGTCGGGCAGGCCCCGCTGACCGTGACGTTCTCCAGCGCCGGCACCACCGACCCGGACGGTGACAAGCTCAGCTACGCGTGGGACTTCAACGCGGACGGTTCGGTGGACAGCACCGATCCGAACCCGACCTGGACGTTCCAGGAGAACGGCTCGTACACGCCGACGGTGAAGGTGACCGACCGCACCGGCCGGTCCGCCTCGGCGACGCTGCCGCTGGTGATCGGGCCGACGGCGCCGGTCATCGAGTTCGTCGCCCCGGTCGCCGGGCAGCCCTTCCAGTTCGGGCAGACCGTCGCGTACGAGGTGAAGGTCACCGACGACCTGCCGGTGGACTGCTCCCGGGTGACGGTCACCTACGTGCTCGGGCACGACGAGCACGGGCACCCGTTGTCCACGTCGACCGGCTGCACCGGCAGCATCCCGACCTTCGTGGACGGTGGGCACGCCGGCGCGGACAACCTGACCGCGGTGTTCGTCGCCGAGTACACCGACGCGCCGACCGAGCCGGGCGTCCCGCCGCAGTCCGCCTCGGCCACTGTCGTGCTGGACCCGGACCCGGTGGCTGGCCTGGCCGGCTGACGGGTAGACGGTGACAGCGGCGGCGGTCGGAACACTCCGGCCGCCGCCGCATCCGTTCCTCCCATTCGGTGCGGAGATCGGCCGCTCAGCTCCAGTCGCTGTCGACGTGGTTGTCCCGCCAGCGTCCGCCCACCGGCGGGGTGTCCAACCGCATCCCCTCGTCGACGTTGCCGGCGAGGTCGTTGTCCTCGACCCGGCAGTCCACACAACTGCCGCGCTCGGTGATCCACAGCCCGTGGGTCTGGGTCTGGTTGTCGTGGTTGTCCCAGATCCGGTTGCCGCGGATGGTCGCCGAGTCGAACGGCGCGTCGATCGTGACACCGGCACGTCGTTCCGGCGCGGGGGCCAGCTCGTACCCGCAACCGGGCGGTGGCACGTCCCCGCTCCACGCGCTGAACGCGTCCGGACGGACCGGGGCGAGCATGAGTTCGTCGCCGCTGTTGGCGGCGACCATGGCGACGGCCCGCCCGACCCGCAGGACCTTGCCCCGGTGGCCGTCGTGCGGCCAGTCAGCCGACCGGTCCACGAGCGTCCGCTCGTCGTAGCGTACGGCGTCGCCGGCACCGCCCGCGCCCTGCGCGTACTGCCGGCCGTTGTTGCGGATCCGGTTGTTGAGCAGCACCGCGTCGCTCATCTGGTGGTCGACGCGGATCGCGTCCAACCCGTTGCCCCAGAACTCGTTGCTCTCGATCACCACGTCCCGGATCGTGCCCTGGTAGCCGCGCCCCAGGTCGTGCGCGTGGTAGCCGTGCTGACCATTGCCGCTGATCCGGTTGCCCCGCACGGTGTACGGGCCGGGACTGTTACCGATGCTGACACCGTCGCGCAGGTTTGCGTCGATGACGCAGTCGGTGAGCAGTCCACCCCGTCCGGCGATGCCCGCGGTGCCCTGAGCCGACACGTCGAAGCCGGTCTCCAGGTTGCCGGTCATCGTGCAGGCGGAGACGATCAGACCGTCGGCGCCCCAGTCGGAGATGCCGAACCGGTTGCCCTGACTGTGGCAGCCGACGATGCGGTAGCCACGCGGCGGTTCCCAGTAGTCCTTCTGCAACTCCAGAAAGATGCCGTTCGTGCCGTTGGCCAGGGCGGTGCAGTTGGCGATGGTCAGGCGTTCCATCGTGCCCCACCCGCCGATGCCGATCCCGATGCCGGCACCGCCGATCTGCTCGCCGTTGTCCAGGCGGCCGCAGCCGACCACCACCACACCGTCGATGAGCGTGTCCTGGAGGAAGTCGCAGCCCAACCCGGTGGCGGCGGTGTGGTGGATGTAGAGGTTGCGGAACACGCCGCGCACCACATACTGAAGACCGAGGCCCTTGGCCAGGTAGTTGTACTCGGCCATCGCCACGCCCGAGCCGTCGATCTGGAAGTCGGCGAAGGTGCAGTCGGCGATGTGCCGGTCCCGATCGGCGCCGTGCTGCACGGTGGTCCAGAAGGCCAACGGGGTCGGGTCGGCGCGGTTGCCCTCGTTGCTGAGCATGAACCGGGTCGCCGCGGGTCCGGCCCCGATCAGCGACACGCCGCTGCGCCACACCGTGCCGGCGTCCCGGATCGAGTAGATGCCCGGCGGGCAGTAGATGACCCGGGCCCGCCCGTCCGAGGCGTAGCCGGCGCCGAGGCGGTCCACGAGGGCGGCCAACGCCGGCTGGTCGTTCGTCGAGCCGTCGCCGGTCAGCCCGTACTCCAGCGCGTCGCAGTAGAGCGGCGCGCCGGCCGCGGCGGGCCGACGCACCCGCACCGAGTTGAGGATCAGCTCGTTCGCCACGGGCCCGCTCCCTTCGACGCGTTCGGTGCGCTCCGGCGGGGCCGACTTCCCGGTCACGGGGCCGGGAAACCCCGGACACGCGTCGGCCCCGGCGCCGCGAGGGCAGCGCCGGGGCCGACGGGGTACGCCGTCAGACGGCGGCGATCAGCATCGCCGGTCGTTCCACGCAGTCGGCCACGTGCCGCAGGAAGCCACCGGCCACCCCACCGTCGCAGACCCGGTGGTCGAAGGTGAGGCTGAGCTGGGTCACCTTGCGGACGGCGAGCTGCCCGTCGACCACCCACGGCTTGTCCACGATCCGCCCGACCCCGAGCAGGGCCGCCTCGGGGTGGTTGATGATCGGCGTGGAGCCGTCGACGCCGAACACCCCGTAGTTGTTCAGCGTGAACGTCCCGCCGGTCAGCCGGGCCGGCGGCAGGTTCCCGGCCCGCGCGGCGGCGGTGGTCGCCGCCAGTTCGGCCGCCAGCTCGGCGGTGGTGAGGCGTTGGGCGTCGCGCAGCACCGGCACCAGCAGACCCCGGTCGGTCTGCGCGGCGATGCCGAGGTGCACCCCGGCGGACTGGACGATCCGCTGCGCCTCCGTGTCGACCCGGGCGTTGAGCTGCGGGAACCGGCGTAGCCCGCTGAGGCAGATCCGGGCCAGCAGGGCCAGGATGCTCACCGGCGCGTCGGGGGTCGCCGCGTTGATCGCCGCACGGGTCTCCAGGAGGCCGGTGGCGTCCACGTCGACCCAGATGGTCACCTCCGGGATCTCCCGCCGGCTGCGGGAGAGCTTGTCGGCGATCGCCTTGCGCACGCCGGTGAGGGGGACGATGACGTCGCCGTCCCCGGCCGGCGCGAGGGCGACGTGCGGGTCCGGGACGGCGGCGAGCCGGGCGGCGGGCGCGGTCAGGGCCGCCTCCACGTCGGCGCGACGGATCACGCCGCCGGGACCGGTGCCCCGCACCGTACCCAGGTCGACGCCGTGGTCCCGGGCCAGCCGCCGGACGATCGGCGAGATGACCAGGGCGGCCGGCGAGCGCGGATCGGCAGGCGCGGCGGACACGGCGACGTCGGCGCGCGCAGCGTCCGGGCGGGCAGTGTCCGGGCGAGCGGCGTCCGCCGGCCCGACGTCGGTCGGTTCCGGGGCGAGGACCAGCCGAGGCCGACGTCGACGCCGGGTGGCGCCGCCGTGGCCCGTCCCGTACCCGATCAGGACGTTGCCGGAGCCGGCCCGTTCCTCCTCGCGGTAGGTGGCGTGCCCGGCGGGCTCGTCGCCGCCGTCCAGCGGCGCGATGGTGATCAACGGCTGGCCGACCGGGCGTACCTCACCGGCCGCGCCGTGCAGGGTGACCACCCGGCCGGCGTACGGGCAGGGCACGTCCACGACGGCCTTGGCGGTCTCCACCTCGACCACGCTCTGGTCGACGGTGACCACGTCGCCCACGGCGACCCGCCACTCGACGATCTCGGCCTCGCTCAGCCCTTCGCCCAGGTCGGGCAGGAGGAAGACCTGCGTGCGCTCGACGGTGGTCATGCCGCCGCCCAGCGCGCGTCCGGCTGGTCGTCCCACTGCAGGCGGGCCACCGCGTCGAGCACCCGGTCCACGCCGGGCAGGTGGGTGTGCTCCAGCATCGGCGCCGGGTACGGGATGTCCAGTCCGGCCACCCGCAGCACCGGGGCGTGCAAGGCGTGGAAGCAGCGCTCCTGCACCCGGGCGGCGATCTCCGCGCCGACACCCGCGAAGCCGGGGGCCTCCTGGATCACCACGCACCGGCCGGTGCGCCGGACCGACGCGGCGATGGTCTCGTCGTCGAACGGCACGATCGTGCGGACGTCGACGACCTCCAGGTCCCAGCCCTCCTCGCGGGCGGCCTCGGCGGCCTCCAGCGCGACCGGCACCGCCGGCCCGTACGCGACGAGGGTGGCGTCGCGTCCGGGGCGACGCACGACGGCCTTCCCGAACGGCTCGGCACGCGCGGGCAGCTCCGCGTCGGCGCTGGCGAAGTAGAGCTTCTTGGGCTCCATGAAGACCACCGGGTCGGGGTCGTCGATCGCCTCGCGCAGCAGGGAGTACGCGTCCTCGACGGTCGCCGGGGTGACCACCTTCAGTCCGGGGGTGTGCGCGTAGTACGCCTCGGACGAGTCGCAGTGGTGTTCGACCCCGCCGATGCCGCCGGCGTACGGCACCCGGATGACGATCGGCACGCTCAACGCGCCCCGGGTGCGGTTGCGCAGCTTCGCGACGTGGGAGGCGATCTGCTCGAACGCCGGGTACGCGAACGCGTCGAACTGCATCTCGACCACCGGCCGTAGCCCGGACATGGCCAGGCCTACGGCGAAACCGACGATGCCGGCCTCCGCGAGGGGGGTGTCGAAGCAGCGGTTCTCGCCGAAGCGGGCCTGGAGGCCGTCGGTGATCCGGAAGACGCCGCCGAGTTGACCGACGTCCTCACCGAAGACGACGACCCGGTCGTCGGCGGCGAGGGCGTCGGCGAGCGCGGTGTTGAGCGCCTTCGCCATGGTGGTGGTCATCAGGCGTTCCCCTCCTCGTCGCGGGCGGCGGCCAGTTCGGCACGGACCTGCTCGCGCTGTTCGACGAGCTGCGGGGTGGGCTGGGCGTACACGTGGTCGAACAGGCTCAGCGGGTCGACGGTGGGCTGCTCGTTCATCCGCGCCCGCAGGTCCGCCGCGTACGCCTCGGCCTGCTCGGCGACCTCGGCGACGGCCGCGTCGTCGAGGACGCCACGGGCGCGCAGGTAGGTCTCCAGGCGGGCGACCGGGTCCCGGTCGCGCCAGGCGTCGACCTCGGCGCCGTCGCGGTAGCGGCTGGCGTCGTCGGCGTTGGTGTGGGGTTCCATCCGGTAGGTGTGCGCCTCGACCAGGAACGGCCCGTTGCCGGCGCGGGCGTGCGCGACCGCGCGGGTGAGCACGGCGAGCACCGCCACCGGGTCGTTGCCGTCGACCTGCTCGCTCGGTACGCCGTAGCCGACGCCCTTGTAGGCCAGCGACGGCGCGGCGGTCTGCCGGGACAGCGGGACGCTGATCGCGTACCTGTTGTTCTGCACGAAGTAGACCACCGGCGCCTTGAACACGGCGGCGAAGTTGATCCCCTCGTGGAAGTCGCCCTCGCTGGTCGCGCCGTCACCGATGAAGGCCAGCGCCACTGTGTCGCGCCCCTGGTACGCCTCGCCGTGCGCCAGCCCGGCGGCGTGCACGCACTGGGTGGCGAGCGGGGTGCACTGCGGCGCGGTGCGTACCTCGGCCGGGTCGTACCCGCAGTGCCAGTCACCGCGCAGCAGGGTGAGCACCTCGACCGGGTCGATGCCTCGGGCAACCAGAGCCATCGACTCGCGGTAGGTGGGGAAGACCCAGTCGGTGTCGCGGACCGCGAGGACCGCGCCGACCTGGCACGCCTCCTGGCCCCGCGAGGACGGGTAGACGGCCAGGCGGCCCTGCTTGGTCAGGGCGGTGGCCTGGGTGTCGAAGCGGCGGCCGAGCACCATCCGGCGGTACAGCTCGCGCAGCACCTCGGCGGGCGGCTCGGGGTAGTCGGTGCGGGCGGGCAGCGGCGCGCCGGTCGGGTCGAGTAGGCGGACCGGCTCGGTGTTCGGCAGCAGCGGACGCGCCGGGTCGGGCGGGGTGGCCGCCCGACGGGTGCGCGGGGATGCCCTGCGGACCGCCTGGGGAGTGGTCGTCACGGCGGAACCTCCTGGGACGTGTGGTGAGCCTATGCTTCCGCTTGTGGATGATTGACTCAAGATCGACACAGAAGGCGGGACGATTGGCATGCGGAGGATCGGTCAGTGAGCCAGGAGAACGCCGACGACGCAGGCCGGGGCGCGGGATCGGGACGATCGGCCCGAGCGTTGGACGAGGTCGACCGGCGGATCCTCGACGAGCTGGTCCGCGACGGCCGCACGTCGGTGCGCACCCTCGCCGAACGGATCCACATCTCCCGCACCAACGCGTACGCGCGGGTGGAGCGGTTGCTGCGCGACGGGGTGATCACCGGGTTCCGGGCCCAGGTGGCGCCCGAGGCGGCCGGGCTGGGCACGTCGGCGTACATCGCGTTGACGATCGAGCAGAACACCTGGCGGGAGGTGTCGGCAGAGCTGGCCCGGGTGCGCTACATCGAGCACGCGGCACTACTCGGCGGCGACCACGACGTCCTCGCACTGGTTCGCGCGCCGGACAACGCCGCGCTGCGAGACGTGGTGCTGGGCCGGGTGCAGAGCATCCCGGGGGTGCTGTCCACCCGCACCTGGCTGGTGTTCGAGGAGTTCGACGGGGCGGACAGCCCGTGGGCCTGACGCGGCTCACCGAACGGGTGGGGCCTCCAGCCCTTCCCGGTCGGCCAGCTCCAACAGCGGCTCCAGCGAGTGTCGGTCACCGTCCAGGCCGGCGTGCGGGTCGCCGCGCTCGGCGAAGCGCGCCGGCACCGACAGCACGTCGAAGTCCTCCGGTCGGGCGTCGTCCAGCTCCGCCCACTCCAGCGGCGCCGACACCAGCGCCCGGGGCGTCGGGCGGATGGAGTACGCCGAGGCCATCGTGTGGTCCCGGGACATCTGGTTGTAGTCCACGAAGACCGGACGGTCCCGCTGGTCGCGCCACCAGGTGGTGGTGACCAGCTCCGGCAACCGGCGCTGCATCTCCCGACCCAACGCGAGCACCGCGCGGCGGCACTCGCCGAAGCCCCACCGCGGCTCGATCGACAGGTAGATGTGCAGGCCCCGCCCGCCGGTGGTCTTCGGATAGCCGGTCATCCCCAACTCGGCGAGGAACGCGCGGACCTCCCGGGCCACCGGCACCACCTGCTCGAAGCCGACGCCGGGCAACGGGTCGAGGTCGATGCGGAGCTGGTCGGGGCGTTCCACGTCGGTGGCGCTGACCGGCCACGGGTGGAAACGCAGTGTGCCCAGGTTGGCAGCCCAGATCACCACGGCCAACTCGCTCGGCGCGATCTCGTCGGCGGTGCGGCCACTGGGGAAGGTGATGTGTGCGGTGCGCACCCACTCGGGCGCGCCCGCCGGCAACCGTTTCTGGTAGAACGCGTCGCCCCGGTTGGTCTGCCGGGTGGCGATCGTCGCTCCCTCGAAGACACCGCGCGGCCAGCGCTCCAGCATCGTGGGCCGGTCCCGCAGCGCGCGCAGGATGCCGTCGCCGACCGCCAGGAAGTAGCGGACCACATCCAGCTTGGTCAGCCCTCGCTCCGGGAAGTACGGCTTGTCGGGGCTGGAGACGCGGACCAGCCGCTCCCCCACCCGGATCTCCTCCGCCGCCGTGGCCATGCCCTGAGGGTACGACGCGCGAGCGTGGCGTACGGCCACCGAGCGGACACTGGCGCGGCGCCCACGGGGACAGCCGTCGACGGCGGCGATGACACGCCCGGTCAGGAGAGCAGCAGCACGCCGACCGCGATCAGTGGCAGTCCGACGAAGAGGAAGATGCCGACCCCGGTGAGCACGCGCCCACCGCCGGTCGTCTCCCGCTCCGGCGCGGCACCGAAGGTGGCGCGTGCACCGAGCATGCTGATCCGGCTCAGCGTCAGGTCGCCCGTCATGCCGATGAGCCCGCCCACCACAACCAACCCGATGCCCAGCCGAGCGACGTAGTCACCGCCGTCGACCGCCACCCAGATCATCGCCGCGACCACCGCCCCGATCACCACGAACAACAGGAGCGCTTCACGCAGACCTCGTAAGACAGTCATTCTTGACCCCCGTCGGCTGTCCGGCGCCCATCGTCTCGCATCACCAGGTCGCGGCACTGCCCCGAAACCGACAGCGACGCACAGCAGGGCACCGATCGACGTCGATCACACCTCTTGACCCGGTCGGGCAGGATGGCGTCGTGCGCCAGCAGAAGACCAGATCGGGCGGGGCACCCACCGTCCGGATCGACGACGCGTCGACCGAGGACATCCCCGCCCTGCTCGCCCTCGACGCGCTCTGCTTCCCGCCCGGCGACCCGGCGCACGAGCCAGCGGCGCCGAGTGAGATCGAGAACGGCGTCGTTGCCGGGCACGTCCGGGTGGTCCGCGCCGGCACGGAGATCGTCGGCTTCCTCCAGTACGAGTTGCCGAGCGCCCATCACCTCTACCTGAGTGGGCTCGGGGTGCACCCGGATCAACGGCGCACCGGTGTGGGTGCGGCACTGCTCGACGACTTCGTGGCGCGGGCACGGACGGTCGCGGCGCAGCACCAGGTGAGCATCTCCACGGTGACCAGCCCGGAGAACCTGGCCATGCTCGGGTTGCTGCTGTCCCGCGGGTTTGTCGTACGCACCATCGTGCCGGACTACTTCGGCCCGGGACGCGACCGCTACTACTGCCAGCACAAGTCGCGGGTGGAGTACGTCGACGCCGACGAGCGCTATCTGATCCCGGTTGCCGCATCGGCACAGATCGCCACGCTGCTGGCTGGCGAGGAGAACGTCATCACGGGACTGGTGAACCTGCCCGCCGGGCCGGCCCTGGAGCTGTCCCGGTTCGAGAAGGACGACTTCGCGGCCCTGCAGTCCGACGAAAGCGCCGCCGGGGTCGCCTTCTCCAGCGGCATCCTGGCCTCGATCGCGTTCGTACTCGGCCTGTCGTTCACCTCACCGGCCTATCCCGACGGGGTGCGGGTGCTGCTGATGTGCGCGGCCCTGGCCACCACCGCGTCGCTGATCATCTATGCCAACACCTCCGGCGAGCTCGCCCGGCTGCGAACCAACAGCTTCGGCCGGTACACCAAGTGGGGCAACGTGCTCTCGGAGTTCGGCGGTGTCTTCCCGTTCCTCATCGCCCTACCGGTCACCTTCGCGAAGATCACCTCCTCGGTGGGCGTGGCCCTGGCGGCCGCCGCCCTCTTCGGCGCGGCCCTGCTCGTCTACGACCGGTCGACCTTCGCCATCTCGGCACGCTTTCGACAAACCATCAGCACGACCGCCCTGTCGCTCGTCGTCGCGGCCGCGCCGGTGCTTGGCGTCCTCGCGGTACGCCACTCCGCTCCGACGTACTCCTGGGCCTGGACGGGAGCGGTCCTCCTCGCCCTGGCCGCCCAGTCCTTCACGTACCTCTTCCGCCGGCGCGACGAGTCGACCTCCCGGGTGGGGCTACGTCCCTGGCAGAGCCGCCGCTAGTTAGCCGGCGGGCGGCGGGCGGCGGGCGGCGGGCGGCGGGCGGCGGGCGGCGGGCGGCGGGCGGCGGGCGGCGGGCGGCGGGCCGATTACCGCACGCTCGTGCCGGGTAGGGGTGCCGCATGGCGGAACTGGCAACCCTCTGGATCGTCCGGCACGGCGAGAGCACCGCGAACGTCGCGGCGACGCAGGCCGAGGCGTCGGGCGCGGAGCTGATCGACCTCACCCACCGCGACGCCGACGTGCCCCTCTCCGCCACCGGCCAGGAGCAGGCCCGGGCGACCGGCCGTTGGTTGGCAGCACTGCCGGACGCGAAGCGGCCGGACGTGGCGGTGGTGTCGCCGTACCTACGCGCGGTGCAAACCTCGCGGCTGGCGCTGGCCGGCACCGACGTGCCCGTGCACCGCGACGAGCGGCTGCGCGACCGGGAGTTGGGCATCCTCGACGGGCTGACCGGGCACGGGGTACGACGGCGGTACCCGGACGAGGCCGACCGTCGGGAGCGGTTGGGCAAGTTCTACTACCGGCCGCCGGGCGGGGAGTCCTGGACGGACGTGGCGTTGCGGCTGCGGACACTGCTGGGCGACCTGCGGCGTGACCACGAGGATTGCCGGGTGCTGCTCTTCGGCCACGACGCGCTCGTCTTCCTGCTTCGTTACCTGGTGGAGGGGCTGACCGAGGACGAGCTGATGGCGCTCACCCGGCAGGACGTGATCGCCAACTGTTCGATCACCGAGTGGTCGGCGGACGCCGAGGGGCGACTGGCGCTCACCGCCTTCAACGACGTCGCGCACCTGCGTCAGCAGGGCGCCCAGCCGACCAGGGAGGACGAGATCCATGCCGAGCCGGTCTGAGGTGAAGGTGATCACACCGGCGTTGCTGCGGGACTGGGCGCTGCCGGTGCCGGCCGGGGGCAAGGAGAGCCGGGGCACCGTCCTGGTCGTCGGCGGCTCCCGCTTCACCCCCGGCGCGGTGCTCCTCGCCGGAGTGGCGGCGCTGCGCGCCGGCGCCGGGGTGCTCCAGCTCGCCGCCGCCGAGTCCACCGCCGCCACGCTGAGCATCCAGGTGCCCGAGGCGTTGGTGGTCGGGTTGCCGGAGACCGACGACGGCGCGGTCGCCGCCGACCGCGACGGCCAACTCGGCGAGCTGGTCGCCGGGGCCGACGTGGTGGCCCTCGGCCCCGGGCTGAAGGCGATCGACGAGACCAACCGCCTGCTGCGGCTGGTCCTGGACGCGGCCCGCCCGGACACGTCGCTGGTGCTCGACGCGTACGCCCTGGGCGCCCTCAGCCACGCGCCGGACCTGCTGGTCGGCTCGGGCCGGCCGGTGGTGCTCACGCCCAACGTCACCGAGGCGGGGCACCTGCTCGGACGGGATCCGGGCGAGGACCTGGACGCCGAGGCGGCCGAGTTGGCCGTGCGCTACGAGGCGGTCGTGTCGTTGTACGGGCACGTGGCCGCCCCGGACGGGCGGGGTTGGCGGGAGGAGAGCGCGGACGCCGGGCTGGGCACCTCCGGCAGCGGGGACGTGCTCGCCGGGCTGTTGGCCGGGCTGCTGTCCCGGGGAGCGGATCCGGCGCAGGCCGCCTGCTGGGGCTCGTTCGCGCACGCGGTGAGCGGGCAACGGCTGATCCCCCGGTACGGCCGGATCGGCTTCCTCGCCCGGGAACTTCTCGACGAGATCCCCGGCACCCTGTCCATGGTCTGATCAGCCGATATCGGCTGTTTCCGTATTTGACCTGCTGGGTACCGGAATCACACCAGCCGAGATCCAGGGAGGTCATGCCCGTGTCGACCGATGCGATCGTCCTGCTCAAAGAGGACCACAAGGAAATGCGCCGACTGTTCAAGGCCTTCCAGGATGCCGAGGAGGGGCCGGCGAGCAAGCGTCAGAAGTTGGTGAACCAGATCCTGGAGGCCCTCACCGTGCACACCTACCTCGAGAACGAGGTGATGTACCCGGAGGTCCGCCGGCTGCTGCCCGACCTTGAGGACGACATCCTCGAGTCGTACGAGGAGCACCACGTCGCCGACGTGCTCTGCGCCGAGCTGGCCAGCATGGACGCCTCCGACGAGCGCTTCAACGCCAAGACCACAGTCCTCATCGAGAACGTCACCCACCACGTCGAGGAGGAAGAGGAGGAGTGGTTCCCGAAGGTCCGCGACGCGCTGGGGCGTAAGCAGCTCCAGGAGATCGGCGAGAAGATGATCGCGTTGCGGGCGGACGCCCCGCGTACCCCCACCGAGCCGAAGGCGATCAAGAAGGCGATGGATGCGATGACCGCGTGAGGCGGTCACCCGCACGACGAGGGCCCGGCAGATCGCCGGGCCCTCGTCGTGCGGCGGGTCAGTCACCCGAGCCCGGCTCGGCCATCCGGCGGTGCTGCTCGGACTTGAGCTGAAGGGGTGCCCCAGGCCGGTCACCCAACCCTCCCGGCGTGTGGTGAACGGAGGTCGCCCGGGACGGCCCCGGCCGGCCCGGTAGGATCTCAACCGGGCCGTTACTGGCGCGTGGGGATGGAGAACCATCGGGGAGCGGCCCCGTCACGAGGACGTTTGCCGAGCGCCTGGGCCTTCCCGCACGTCTGTTGGAGGTCGCATGTCGCGCAACGCCGAGTCCACCGCATTCCGTAGTGCCCTTGAGGTGATCCGGGCGGTCGAGCCCCGGGTGGCCGACGCCATCGGCGCCGAACTGACCGACCAGCGGGAGTCGCTGAAGCTCATCGCCAGTGAGAACTACGCCTCCCCGGCGACCCTGCTGGCCATGGGCAACTGGTTCAGCGACAAGTACGCCGAGGGCACCGTCGGCCGTCGCTTCTACGCCGGTTGCCAGAACGTGGACACCGTCGAGGCGCTCGCCGCCGAACACGCGCGCGAGCTGTTCGGCGCGGCGCACGCGTACGTGCAGCCGCACTCCGGCATCGACGCCAACCTGGTCGCGTTCTGGGCGGTGCTGGCCGACCGGGTGGAGTCCCCCGCGTTGAAGAAGGCGCAGGTCCGGCAGGTCAACGACCTCACCGAGGCCGACTGGTTCGCGCTGCGCCGCGAGCTGGGCAACCAGCGGATGCTCGGCATGTCGCTCGACGCGGGCGGTCACCTGACGCACGGCTTCCGGCCGAACATCTCGGGCAAGATGTTCGACCAGCGCAGCTACGGCACCGACCCGGAGACCGGCCTGATCGACTACGACCGGGTGGCCGAGGCGGCCCGTGAGTTCAAGCCGCTGATCCTGGTCGGCGGTTACTCGGCGTACCCCCGGAAGGTGAACTTCCGGATCCTGCGGGAGATCGCCGACTCGGTCGGCGCGACCTTCATGGTCGACATGGCGCACTTCGCCGGCCTGGTGGCGGGCAAGGTGTTCACCGGCGACTTCGACCCGGTGCCGCACGCGCACATCGTCACGACCACCACGCACAAGTCGCTGCGCGGGCCGCGCGGCGGCATGGTGCTCTGCCAGCCGGAGCTGGCCGACCAGGTGGACCGGGGCTGCCCGATGGTGCTCGGCGGTCCGCTGCCGCACGTGATGGCCGCCAAGGCGGTCGCGCTCGCGGAGGCCCGTCGCCCCGAGTTCGCCGACTACGCCCAGCGGATCGTGGACAACTCGCAGGCTCTCGCCGAGGGGCTGTTGCGTCGGGGCGCGAAGCTCGTCACCGGTGGCACCGACAACCACCTCGTGCTGATCGACGTGTCGGGCTACGGGCTCACCGGTCGGCAGGCCGAGCAGGCGCTCCTGGACTCGGGCATCGTCACCAACCGCAACTCGGTCCCGCAGGACCCGAACGGGGCGTGGTACACGTCCGGCATCCGGATCGGCACCCCGGCGCTGACGACGCGGGGCCTCGGCACCGCCGAGATGGACCAGACCGCGGAGCTGATCCACACCGTGCTCACGCAGACCACCGCCGGCGCCAACGCTGACGGCACCCCGTCGAAGGCGAAGTACACGCTCGACCCGGCCCTGGCTGACAAGATCGCCCGCCAGGCCACCGACCTGCTGGCCCCCCACCCGCTCTACCCCAACGTCGACCTGTCCTGACCAGCCCGGCCGGCCCCGGCCCTCGGCCGGATCGTGTCGATCATGGAGTTGTGGTGCCCGAATCAAGGCGGATAGCGCACTTCGTCCACCACCACAACTCCATGATCGACCCGGACGGGAAGGGTCGGGGACGGCGGGCGGGGGGGCGGGTTAGGCCAGGGGGCGCTTCAGGTGGTAGCGGTGGACTTCGGTGCTGCCCTGGACGTTGTTGACGTCTTCGGCGGCGGAGACCAACTCCCACCCCTCCCGGCCGGCACGGTTGAGGTGCGCGATGGCGGTGTCCCCGTAGGCGGTGATGTCCTTACGGGACCCGTCCGGCGCGTACCAGACGAACGAGACATGGAAATTGCGGCCCTGTCCCTGATAGCGGCGGACGAGCAGGGCGTACTCCCAGGCAACCATGCGGCCCATTATGACCGTCCACCCAGGACGGGGAAACGCGGGTCGTCGCGCATTGCCATCCGATGAACGCGGTGTGTCAACCCGTCCGGGCGGCCAGCTCGTCGGTGATCAGCGCCGCGAGGCGATCCAACCCGACGTCGATCTGCGCCGGCGTCACCGCGCTGACCGACAGCCGCAGCGCGCACACCGGCGCGGTGTCGTCGTAGAAGTGCGCCATCGGCGTCCACAGCACCCCGTAGTCACGCGCCGAGCGGTCCAGCAGCGCGTCGTCGACCGGGAACGGCACTGTCACCACCACGAAGAACCCGCCGCCCGGCACCGTCCAGCGCACCGCCGCCGGACCGTCCGTCCCGGCCGGGAAGCGTCGGCGCAGCCCGGTCACCAGGTGGCGCAGATTCCTCGTGTACGCGGAGCGCTCCCGCGTGTTCGCCGGGACCAGGCTGCACCCGTTCTCCAGCAGGCGGCCACCGATCACCGCCTGCGCTATCGGCGACGTGTTCACAGTGACCATGCTCTTGATCATGGCGAGCTGGTCCGCGAGCGGGCCGACGCGGCCGTCCCGGCCGGCCACCCGCTGGTCGGCGACCACGTAACCGACACGCGCGCCGGGGAGCACGGTCTTGGCGAACGAGCCGAGGTAGACGACCCGCCGTTCGGTGTCCAACGCCTTGAGGGTGGGCGGGCGCGGCCCGTCGTCGACGTGGAACAGCCCGTACGGGTTGTCCTCCAGCAGCAGCAGGTCCTCCTCAGCCGCGAGGGTGAGCAACCGCCGCCGGTCCCCCGCGGAGATGCTGACCCCGGACGGGTTGGCGAAGTCCGGCATCACGTAACAGGCGCGCGGCCGCAGCCCCGCCGCCCGGGCCCGCCGCGCCTGGGCCGACAGGTCGGCCAGGTCCACCCCGGACGGACCACCGGCGACCGGCCACACCGGCAGGTCCACCAGCCGGGCCGCCCCGGTCAGACCGACGTAGGTCGGTGCGACGGCGAGCAGCACGTCCGTCGGCCCGGTCCGCAGCGCCCGCAACACCAGGAACATCGCCTCCTGGCATCCAACGGTCACCACGACGGCCTCCGGGTCGACGGTGATGCCCTCGTCGACGGCGAGGTTGCGGGCCACCAGGTGGTGCACGACGCCCTTGGTCCGGCCGTACTGCAACAGCAGCCGCCGCGCCTGTTCGGGCGGGTGACCCAGGTCGTCGGTGAGGTGCCGGTGGAACGTGTCCAGGTGCCGGTGCACCGCCACGACGTCGAAGAACTCCTCGTACGGTCGTCCGGCCGCGAGGGACACCGCCGCCGGGTAGCGCTCGGACACCTCGTTGAGGAAGTTCATCGAGGTCAGCGCCGGGTCACCCAGCGCGGGGTGCAGGTCGGCGGCGGTCAGGTCGACCGGCTCGGTGGCGGTCACGCGCCGAGTGTCCGCAGCTCGGCCGCCGCCGCCGGATCGGCACAGCCGGCCAGGGTGAGCGCGTCGGTCAGCTCGGCGGCGAGCAGCGCCAACGCGTCCCGCGCGCCACGTTCGCCGCCGACGGCCAGCGCCCAGAGCAACGACCGGCCGAGCAGCACCCCGGAGGCGCCCAACGCGAGCGCCCGCAGGACGTCGGTGCCGCTGCGGATGCCACTGTCCAGGAGCACCTGACACCTGTCACCGACCGCGTCGACGATCTCCGGCAGCATGGTGACGCTGGCCGGCGCGCCGTCGAGCTGCCGGCCGCCGTGGTTGGACACGACCACCGCGTCCGCGCCGATCCGGACCGCCTCGACCGCGTCCCGGGGATCCAGCACACCCTTCACCACCAGCGGCAGGTCGACCCGCTCGCGCAGCCAGGCCAGATCCGCCCAGCGCAGCGCCGGCGCGAACGAAGCGGCGGTGTGCGCGGCGATCGCGGACACCCCGGGGGCGCCGGAGTGCGCCAGAGCGTCGCGACCGTCGGGCAGGTTCGCGGCCACCACGTCGTCCGGCAGCCGGAACGCGTTGCGCAGGTCGCGGGGACGCCGACCGAGCACCGGGACGTCCACGGTGACCACCAGGGCCCGGCACCCGGCCGCGACGACCCGGGCCAGCAGGTCGCCGACGAGGGCCCGGTCGCGCAGCCAGTAGAGCTGGAACCACACGTCCGCGCCGACGGCGGTGACCTGTTCGACGGGTGTGCTGCTCAACGTGCTGGCCAGGTACGGGATCCCGGCCGCGCCGGCTGCCGAGGCGAGGCCCCGTTCCCCGTCCGGGTGCACCAGCCGCTGGTACGCCATCGGCGCCACCCCGACCGGCATAGCGTACGGGCGGCCGAGCAGTCGGGTGCCGAGGTCGACGGTGTCCACCCCGCGCAGCACCCGGGGCAGGACGGCGACCCGGTCCAGCGCGTCCCGGTTGGCGGCGACCGTCACCTCGGCGGCGCTGCCACCGTCGACGTAGTCCCACACGTCGGGTGACAGCACCGACCGGGCCCGTTCGGCGTAGTCGGCGAGCGACACGACGGGCAGGTCGGTCAGCAGCGGCTCACCCACCGCGTACCGCCGTGCCGGCCGGGGTTTCCGGCACCTCGTCGCGCGCGGACGGCAGCCCGAACCGTTCCCGCAGGAACGCCGCCGCGTCGGCCTGCGCCCGCCGACCGTCGGTGAAGACGCCCGGCATGGCGAAGAAGCCGTGGATCATCCCCGGGTAGTGCGCCAACCGGGTGGGCACGCCGGCGGCGTCCAGGCGCTCGGCGTACCGCTGCCCCTCGGCGCAGAGCGGGTCCAGCTCGGCGGTGACCACCAGCGCCGGAGGAAGACCGGTCAGGTCGTCGGCGAGCAACGGCGACGCGAGAGGATCCCGGGCCTGTGCCGGGTCGGGCAGGTAGTGCGTCCGGTACCAGGCCACCGACCGGCTGTTGAACAGCGTCGGATCGTCGTCCTCACCGGGGCCGGCCGGCTCGCCGCTCTGGTCGGTGTTCGGGTAGACCAGCAGTTGCGCGGCGAGGGAGGGCCCGTCGCCACGGCAGAGCAGGGTGACCGCGGCGGCCAGGTTCCCGCCCGCGCTGTCCCCGCCCACCGCCAGCCGGTCCGGGTCCACGCCCAGCAGCTCGGCGTGCTCGGCGACCCAGCGGGTGGCCGCGTGACAGTCGTGCACCGCCGCCGGGAACTGGTGTTCCGGGGCGAGCCGGTAGCCGACGGTGATCACCTGGCAGGGCACCGTGTTGGCCAGCCGCCGGCAGATGCCGTCGGCGGTGTCGATGCTGCCGAGCGTCCAGCCGCCGCCGAAGAAGTACAGCAGCGTGGGCAGCGGACCCGACCCGGCCGGCCGGTACACCCGCAGCGGCAGCTCACCGGCCGGGCCGGGGACGCGCTCGTCGCGTACCTCGGCCACCGGCTCGACCGCGCCGGTGCCGGCGCGGATCGCGGCCAGGTCCGCGGCGCGGGCCTCGGCGAGGGTCTGCGTGTACAACGGCGGGGTGCCGGTCGCGGCGCGGGCCGCCCGGTACGCCGCCACCTCCGGGTGCACTGCCATGTCGCTCCTATCCGCCGGTGCTGACGAGCAGCTTGTCGATGCCACGCAGGAACAGGCTGCCGCTGTACGTGGGGGTCTCGGTGACCGTCAGGCCCGGGAAACGGGCGAACAGGCGGGGCAGCGCGAGACGCCCCTCCAACCGGGACACCGCCGCGCCGAGACAGAAGTGCAGCCCCACCCCGAAGGCCAGCGACGGCGGGCCCGGCCGGGTCGGGTCGAAGACGTCCGGTTCGGGGAAGCGTGCCGGATCCCGGTTGGCCGCACCGATGATGAGCAGCACGTTGTCGTCCCGGGCCACCGGCACGCCGGCCAGTTCCGTGTCGGTCGGCGCGGCCCGGGCCAGGAAGTGCACCGGGCTCTCCAGCCGCAGCACCTCGTCGACGCAGCCCTGGGTCAGCTTCTCGTCGGCGGGCAGCGCGGCGACCGTCTCCGGGTGGGCCAGCAGCAGCGGCAGGCCGTTGCCGAACATGTAGACGGTGGTGACGAAGCTGGCGTTGAACAGCACGATCAGGTTGCTGATCAACTCGTCCTCGGTCAGCTCCACCTCGCCCGAGTCGAGGGCCTCCACGAGCCCGCTGAGCAGGTCGTCACCGGGCGTTCTGCGGCGGTACGCCAACAGCTCCCGGTAGAAGACCCGCAGCTCCTCGGCCGCCGTGTTGGCGGCGGCCAGCCGCTGCGGCGTCTTCCCGGCGACGTCGAGGAACTCGTCGATCCAGTCCACCCGTTCGCGGTACCACGCCAACTGCCCCGCCGGGATGCCGATGAACTCGGCCATCACCAACGCCGGGATCGGGTACGCGAAGTCCGCCACGAAGTCGACCACGCTGTTCCCGGCGTCGGCCATGCGGTCCAGCAGATCGTCGACGACCCGTACGATCACCGGTTCCAGCGCGCCCAGCCGACGCGGGGTGAAGGTGCGGGAGAACACGTGCCGCATCCGCGTGTGGTCGGGCGGGTTCACGAACATCATCGAGGTCTGGAAGGTGCGCAGGATCTCCTGTTCCTGCCAGCCCGGTGGCGGTTGTTTGGTCCACTCCGGATCGCGCAACACCTCGTCGATCACGTCGTAGCCGACCGCCACCGCCGCCACCGTCCGGTGCTCGGCGCGGGGCGGCACCGCGCTGACCGGACCGAGCCGGTGCAGCTCGGCGTACCACGGATAGGGGTTCTGTCGGCCCTCTTCGCTGTACAGGCCGGTGAGCAGTTCCTGCACCGTCACGACGTCTTCCTCCCCAGGATGTCGATGCCGGGGGCGGCGGGGATCGCCCGCCACCCCCCGACCGGTGTCACATGCCGAGCAGCCGCAGCGGCACGGCGTCGGCGAGGGCCTGGTTGCCGGCGTCGTTCGGGTGGATGTGGTCCCCCGAGTCGTACGCGGGCAGCAGCGCGCCGGGCCGTGCCGGGTCGCGCAGCACCCGGTCGAAGTCGAGCAGCCCGTCGAACTCCCGGCTGCCCCGCAGGTACGTGTTGACCGCCTGGCGGGTGGCCTCCTTCTGCGCGGTCCACACGCCGGGCGCCCCGTGCCCCTCGTACGGGGTCAGGGTGGCCACCAGGCTGGTCAGTCCGCGCTGCTGGACCTGCTGGTTGATCTGCCGAAGGGTGGCGATGATCGCCTCGGGTGAGTCGTTGGACATCCAGATGTCGTTGATGCCCAGGTGGGTGACGACGGTCCGCACACCGGTCTGGGGGAAGACGTCCTCGTTGAGCCGGGCCGCCGCGTTCGGGCCGAGCTGGTAGTAGCCGGGGTAGTTGCCGTCACCCGGCTCGGTGCCCTCGTGGTTGAGGCGGTTGCCGGCCAGGCTGAGGTTGAGCACACCCGGGGTACGCGCGTCGGGTCGGGCGGCGAGTAGCCGGTCGGACAGCAGGTCGGGCCAGCGCCGGTTGGCGTTGACGGTGCTGCCGTTGCCGTCACCGATGGAGTCGCTGAGCACCACCAGCGCGCCCGGGCTCGCCTTGCGTTGCACATCGACGCCGGAGAGGAAGAACCAGCAGCAGGTGGGCCGGGTGGTGAACCCGCTGCCCTCGGCGGCCCCGGTCAGGTCGCCCGCGCCGATGAAGTTGGCCTGCTGGGACTGCCCGTGGAAGGTGGTCGGGCCGGTCGGCGTCGGGAAGTGCACCGTGACGACCAGGTCGCTGTCGTCCGCGACCGGGAACGCCAACGGGTCGCTGAGCAGCTCGGCGCCCCGGTTCATGGTCGCCGAGGCGGCACCGGTGAACGTCAGCGGACGGAGCGAGGCCGGATCGATGTCGGACAGGTCGTCGGGGGTGGCGGTGTTGGGGCGGGCGACGGTGGCCCGGCCGACGGCGACCGCCTGCTCGCCGTACAGGTTGCTCAGGCGCACCCGCAGTGCCGGGCCGCCCACCGAGACGTGCACGACCATCCGGACGCTCTGGTTGTTGAGGCCGGTGTTGGTCAGTCCGACCGAGTTTCCGCGGGTGACCGCGGTGGCCCAGCTACCCGCCCATTCGAGGCGGTCGGGCCGGCCGGCGGCGGTCCCGGACGGGCCGGCGCTGGCGACGACGGCGGGTGTTCCGGTGACCAGCAACGCGGCCGCGGCGGCGACGACATGCCATCTCTTCGGGGTCGACATGGAACCTCCATCGTGTGGCAGCCCAGGGTCGTCCGAGGACGGCTCCCGCCCGGACGATGGTCCAGAAACCTAGCCGCCGCCGCTGACGGGCGTCAATCAACCTGATCGACGCGATCAAATGTCCGGCGGGCCCGTCGGACCGCCCGTCGGCACGGTTCCGACCAGCCGTTACCGGCCTAGGCTCGCAGGCGGCGGGCCCACCGGAGCGCGCGCCGCCGTCGCGTCGTCACCGGGCGCGCCGCTGTCTGGAGAAGGGGGCTGCCGGATGACCGACACACCCGGGCACGCGACGACCTACGTGGACAGGGCGCTGGATCTCTTCGCCGGTTTCGGTGACCGGGAGGCGCTGGTCGGAGGGGGCCGTCGCCTCAGTTACAGCGAGGCTGCCGCGCTGGTGCGGTCGATGGCCGCGACGCTCGCCCGACACGGCGTACGCCCAGGCGCGGCGGTGCTGGTGACCGTGGCGAACGCGGTCGAGGGTCCGCTGCTCCAACTCGCGCTGCACCTGATCGGCTGCCGGACGATGTGGGTCGCGCCGGTCACGTCCCGTCGGGAGGTCGACGAGTTCATCCGTCTGGCCCGCCCGGACGCCCTGGTCTACGACGCCCGGGACCCGGCCAGCCTGGGCCCGGCCCTGGCCGCCGCGCTGCCCGGCACGCCGGTGTGCTGCCTGGGCGGGGGCGGCGCCGGCCCGGACCTCACCGCTTCCGTCGAGGTGGCGGAGCTGCCGGCACCCGGGGCGGCGCCGGAGTCGTTCCTGCAGACCAGCGGCACCACCGGCAGCCCCAAGCTGGTGCACCACCGGGAGAGCTTCTACGCCCAGATCCTCACCCTGGCCGCCGACTTCCTTGCCGCCGGCTTCCCGTTGCTGCGGCACCTGTCGCACTCACCGATGTGGCTGGCCAGCGGGCAGATCACCACCCTGTTCAACCTGTTCACCGGTGGGGTGCTGTTCCTGCGCGACGACTGGGACCCGGTGGCGTTCGTGGACACCGTGCAGCGGGAACGGATCACCTCCACCTTCGTCACCCCGCCGATGCTCTACGAGGTGCTGGACCACCCGGCGCTGGTCGGCGCGGACTTCTCGGCGATGTTCATGTTCAACGTGGGCGCCGGGCCCGCCGCGCCCGCCCGGCTGCGCCAGGCCATCGCGCGGTTCGGCCCGGTGCTGCGCATCGTGTACGGCCTCAGCGAAGCCGTGGTGATCACCGCGCTGCCCGGGTTGACCGACGACCCGGAGCACCCGGAACGGCTGCGGTCCTGCGGCCGCCCCTACGGCGACGTGCGGATCGAGATCCGCGACGACGACGGCACGGTGCTGCCCACCGGGCGCGACGGTGAGGTGTGGGTGCACACCCGGCTGAGCTTCGCCGGCTACCACGGCCAGCCGGAACTGACCGCGCAGACGCTCGTCGACGGATGGGTCCGCACCCGCGACATCGGTCACCTGGACGACGACGGCTACCTCTACCTCGTCGACCGGGCGCACGACATGATCGTCACGCACAGGCGGAACTGGGCGATCTTCTGCCGTCCGATCGAGGACGTGCTGGCCGGGCACCCCCAGGTACGCGCCGCGGCCGTGATCGGCGTACCGGACGACACCGTCGGGGAGGTCCCGTACGCGTACGTGGTGCTCGCACCGGACGCGACAGTGAGCGGGGCCGAGCTGATCGACCTGGTGACCGCGGAACTCAACGAGATGTGGGCGCCGGCCGGCGTCGAGGTCGTCGACCGGCTGCCGGTGAACCGGTCGGTGAAGGTGGACAAGCGGGCGTTACGCGAGCGGTACGCGGCGCGGCGGGCGGCGGCGGTCGGGGCGTGACGCCCCGGCGGCAGCTGGTCGTCCTGGTCGGCGCGGACCTCGTCTCCAACCTGGGCACCCGCATCTCGGTGGTGACGATCCCCTGGCTGGTGCTGGTCAGCACCGGCAGTCCGACCAAGATGGGCCTGGTCGCGTTCGCCGAGACCCTGCCGTACCTGCTGTCCAGCGCGTTGGGCACACCGTGGGCGGACCGGTTCGGCCTGCGTCGTACGTCGATCCTCTGCGACGCGGGCAGCGCGGTGGCCATGGTGGTCGTCGCGCTGACCCCGTGGCTCGGCTTCGCGCCGCTGGTGGCCCTGGTGGCGGTGGCCGGCGCGCTGCGCGGCATCGGCGACCGGGTGAAGCACGTGATGTTCCGACCGGTCGCCGAGGCCGCCGGGGTGCCGCTGATCCGGCTGACCTCGGCGTACGACGGGCTGAGCCGGGTGGTGACCCTGTTCGGCGCCGCCGTGGGCGGTGTGTTGATCGCCGCGTTCGGGGTGACCGAGGCGATCCTCATCGACGCGGCCACCTTCGGGGTCTGCGCGCTGCTGATCGGCGTCCTGGTGCGTCCGCCGGCCACCCCGTCGCCACCGGGCCCGCCGGAGAACTACCTTCGTGCGCTGCGCGGTGGGTTCGGCTACCTGGGCCGGGACCGGCCGCTGCTCGGCATGCTGGTGGTCGTCTCGGCCCTGAACATGGTGGCCAACGCCAGCGTGGCCGTCTACATCCCGGTCTGGGTAGCCCGGGAACTGCACGGGCCGAGCGGGCTGGGCCTGGTGCTGGCGGCGTTCTCGGCGGGAGCACTGCTGGGCAACGTGGTGTTCACCGCGCTCGGGCCGAGACTGCCCCGTCGGTTGACGTTCCTGGTCGGCGCGCTGATCGCCGGTACACCCCGGCTGGTCGCCCTGGCGATCAGCGACGACCTGCCGGTGGTGCTCGTGGTGACCTTCCTGTCCGGGATCGGCATCGCGGCGGTCAACCCACTGCTCGGGGTGGCGCTCTACGAACGGGTACCGGCGGAGCTCCAGACCCGGGTGATCGGCATCGCCGGGTCCCTGGCCTTCGTCGGGTTGCCGGTCGGCGCGCTGCTCGGCGGCTGGTCCGTGGAAGCGCTCGACCTCACCCCGGCGCTGCTGCTCATGGCCGCGTTCTGCCTGCTGGTCACCGCGTCTCCCCTGCTGGCCCGGACGACCACGCCGTCGCGCCCCACCCCCGCCACCACGCCGTAGAGCGCAAATCGGTTGCGGGTCCCGGCCGACGCCCGCAGGCTCGGGCGAATGAGCGCGCAGCCGGACACCGGCATAACGGAGATCAACACCGACCTGGTGCGTCGGCTGATCGCCGAGCAGTTCCCCCGGTGGGCGCACCTGCCGGTCCGGCCGGTCGAGGTCGGCGGCTGGGACACCGCACCTTCCACCTGGGCGACGCGATGACAGTGCGGCTGCCCAGCGACGAGGGGTACGTCCTCCAGGTCGCCAAGGAACAGCGGTGCCTGCCCATGCTCGGGGCGCGGCTGCCGCTGGCGATCCCCACCCCGCTGGCCCACGGTCGACCCGGTTCCGGCTACCCGTACCCATGGTCGGTGTACGGCTGGATCGACGGGCAGACCGCCCGCCCCGACCGGATCGACGACCTGACCCGGTTCGCCACCGACCTCGCGGCGTTCCTGCGCGCCCTTCGTGCCGTCGACACCGACGGCGGCCCGGCCGCCGGCCCGCACAGCGCCTGGCGGGGAGGCCCGCTGTCCACCTACGACGCCGAGACCCGGGCCGCGATCGAGGCGCACCGGGACCGGTTGCCCGTCGACACGGTGACCGGCATGTGGCAGGCCGCCCTCGACGCCACCTGGGCCGGGCCGCCGGTGTGGTTCCACGGCGACATCGCGGACGGCAACCTGCTGGTCCGCGACGGCCGGCTCGCCGCCGTCATCGACTTCGGCTGCTGCGGCGTCGGCGACCCCGCCTGCGACACGGTGATCGCCTGGACCCTGCTGGGCGGCGCCAGCCGGGCCGCCTTCCGCGACGCGCTCGGTGTGGACGACGCCACCTGGGCCCGTGGGCGTGGCTGGGCGCTGTGGAAGGCACTGATCACGCTCGACGACCCGGATCCGGAGCGGGCCGCCGGGGCCCGGCACGTCCTCGGCGAACTGCTTCCCGGGCACACCGTGTCGCACTGAGCCCGTACGGTGTGGCCATGCCCGGTTGGGGGGACGTACGCCGGCTCGCGCTCGCGTTGCCGGAGACCACCGAAAGCCCGTCCTACGACGCCCACCGCGCCAACCAAGGGCTCACCGGCGGCTAGGTTCTGTCTCGTAGATCTTGGTGGTCGGGGACGGCGCGTAGCCAGTCGAGGGTTTCGACCAGGTCGAGGGTGGCCTGGAAGTGGGAGCCGAGTTTGTCGTAGCGGGTGGCGAGGCCGCGCCAGTGTTTGCGTCGGTTGAAGCCGCGTTCGACCTGGTTGCGGCGCTTGTAGGCGGTGGGATCGAAGGTCGGTGGTCGGCCGCCACGTTGTCCTCGCCGCTTCCGGTTGGCGATCTGATCGTTGGGCTCGGGGATGACGGTGGTGATGCGTTTGTCTCGCAGGGCCTTGCGGTTGGCTCGCGAGGAGTACGCCTTGTCGCCGGTGACGGAGTCAGGTCGCTTGCGTGGTCTGCCGACCTGGCCGGGACGCGGCACTCGGACCTGGTCGAGCAGTGGGATCAATTGCTGGGTGTCGGCGGCCTGACCTGGGGTGATGCGGGTAGCCAGAGAGCGGCCACGTCCGTCGGCCAGGGTGTGGATCTTCGTGGTCAGTCCGCCGCGGGACCGGCCGATGCCTTGCGCTGCCCGCGCGTCGGTGCTACTCAGCCCCCTTTTCGGGCACCCGCCGCGTGTTGGTGGGTCCGCACGATGGTGGCGTCGACCTGGGCGTCCCAGTCAATGTCGTCGTCGAGTTCGGCCAACGCGATGACGTGCGCCTTGAGGCTGGCCCAGGTGCCGTCGGCTGCCCAGCGGCGGAACCGTTGGTACGCGGTCTTCCATGGCCCATACCGTTCGGGCAGGTCACGCCATGGCGAACCGGTCCGTTTGACCCAGCAGATCGCGTTGATGACCTGCCGATGATCACGCCACTGGTTACCTCGAACGGGCTGTGTCGGCAGCAACGGCGCCAACACAGCCCACTCGTGGTTCGTCAGATCTCCTCGTGCCACAAAGGGCCTAACGAGCGAGATTCATGATCCGCGAGACAGAACCTAACCGGTCGGGGCCGGGGCGGCGTGTTCGGTGCGGCAGCGGGGGCAGCGCAGCCGCGCTCCGGCGGCCGTCCGAGGCACCCGCAACCGCTGACCGCAACCGCAGGTCACGACCGGCGCCGACGCCCGCAGGTATTCGTCGCGATCGCGCCTCGGCCACCTGCCGTGACAGCGGGCGCACCACTTCGGCGGGTAGCTGTGGTAATGGGCGAGGCCGAACGCGCCCACGATCATCAGGGCGACCGGGACCAGCAGCCCCAGCACGGCGAGCAGGGCGGACAGCAGCCCGCCGACGCCGTTCGCCATCACCACGGCCACGACCGTGAGGACTGCCACCGGCACCCCGAGCAGTGTGAACCCGAAGCCCCACGCGAAGAGCAGCAGGGACGGCAGGAACAGCCACATGCCGGCGGGCGCCCACCGGCGGACGCCGTACCCGCCGCAGCGGGGGCAGTTCGGCGAAGCGCGGTGCGGCACGGAGCGCAATGCCTTCGGCGTCAGCCACTCGACCAACCGCTTGAGGATCTCCTCGACCAGCTTGGCCGCGAGGGCCTGGAGGAACGAGTCGAGCATCGTCGCCCCCTCCTCGCATCGGACACCGCCGCAGGATCGGCCACCATCCATCGTGGCCGGCCGGTGCCACCGGCGCGCCTCAGCACGCCGACGAGACCGCCCGGACGACGTCAACCCGACAGCACCTCCGCCGCACCCGACCGGTGTTCGTCGAATGTTCGGTCGGTGGCCGCGCGGGCGTCGGTCGGGGCGGCTACCGTCGGCGCTCTCCCCGACCCAGGAGGCCGCGCGCATGACGTCGTCCCCCGTCCGCCGCACCAGCGCCGAGGTGGCCGCCGTCCGCCGGATCGGCGACAGCGCGCCGCACAGCGCGTTCACCGACCTCGTCGGGTACGCCGGAGAGTGGTTCTGCGCCTTCCGGGAGGCGCGGACCCACCTCAGCGACGACGGCGTGATCCGGGTGCTGACGTCGGTCGACGGGCGATCGTGGACGTCCGCCGCCGTCCTGCGGCAGGTCGGCGTCGACCTGCGGGACCCGCGCTTCGTCACCCGGCCGGACGGTCGACTGCAACTGCTGGCGGCGGCGGCCACCGGTGCGACCACCAAGACGTTCCAGACGGTGGCCTGGCACTCCGGCGACGGGCGCGCCTGGGGCGATCCGGTCCCGGTGGGGGAACCGGGTGTCTGGGTGTGGCGGGCGGCCTGGCACGACGGCGCGATGTACGGCGTCGGCTACGCCACCCGGGAGCCGAGGTTCGCCCGGCTCTACCGCAGCACCGACGGAGTCGACCTCCAGCCGTGGGTGCCGGTGCTGGTCGAGGGCGGGTACCCCAACGAGTCTGGGCTCGTCTTCACCCCGGAGGGCGCCGCCTTCTGTCTGCTGCGCCGCGACGGGGCCGAAGCCACCGCGCTACTCGGCCGGGCACTGCCCCCGTACCAGGACTGGAGGTGGACCGATCTGGGCGTCCAGGTGGGTGGGCCGGCGTTGCTGCGGCTGCCCGACGGGCGTCTGCTGGCCGGGGTACGGCTGCACGACGGCGAGGTCCGCACCGCGATCTGCGCCGTCGACCCCGACCGGGGCGAGCTGACCGAGCTGGTGGCGTTGCCCTCCGGCGGTGACACCAGCTATCCCGGCCTGGTCTGGCACGACGATCTGCTCTGGGTGAGTTACTACTCCTCCCACGAGGGACGGACCTGCGTGTACCTCGCCGAGGTCCGGATAACGGATTGAGCGCGGGCCGCTGTGCACCCCCGGAACACTCGATTAGCCTGCGGGCATGGCATCGACGCTGGCCGAATCGACGGATCCGTACTGCCTGCGCGAGGGCGAGAGCGCGGCGCTGCTGAGCGGGCACGGGTGGCGCCGTTTCGTCGTGCTCGGCGACAGCGTTGCCGAGGGCAGTTGCGAACCCACAGCGGGCTACTCCGACCAGCAGTGGGCCGACCGGATCGCCGCCGAACTGGACGCCGCCCGTCCGGGTCTGGCGTACCTCAATCTCGGCCGCAGCGGGCTGCGCGCGCACGAGGTCCGGGCGACCCAGCTGGCCCCGGCTCTCGCCTTCGGTCCGGACCTGGCGCTCGTGGTGTGCGGCGGCAACGACGCCTTCCGGTCCCGGTACGACGCGGACAGCGTGGACGGGGAACTGACCGAGATGATCGTCGCCCTCCAGCAGGCCGGCGCGGACGTGATCACGGTGGGCATGTTCGACGTCTCGTACAGTCCGGCCGTGCCGGAGGCGGCGCGCCCCGGTCTGCGGGAGCGAATGCGCCGCCTGTCCGCGCACACCGCGCGACTCGCCGAGCGTCTGGGCACCCTGCACGTGCACCTCACCTACCACCCGCTGACGGCCGACCCGACCCTCTACAGCACCGACGGCCGCCACGGCAGCGCCCGCAGCGACGCCATAGCGACTGCCGAAACCCTCCGCGCCCTCTCCCGCCAGCTCCCCGCACCCGGTGATCATGAGGTTGGCGGGGCCGGGAGCCGTCCGGAGCCCCGCTAACCCCATGATCACCCGGGAGGGGGTGGCCGGTTCAGTCGGTCAGGAGAACTCCGGTCAGGAGGACGCCGTGGGCCAGGTTGAGGACACCGTCGCAGCCGGGGTAGCCGACCCTCGCCAGGCCGCCGGACGCCGTTCGGCCGAACAGGTACGGGGCCAGCGAGTACGGGACGTCGGCCGTCACCGTCTCGCCGGTCTCGATCTGCACGAAGTCCATCGGCACCCGGTCGGTCGGCAGGTACTCCTGGAGGATCGCGCCGCCCTGCTCGACGGCGGCCCGAACCCCGGCCGCCCACTCCGTCGGGCTCAGCTCCGGGCCGAGCAGCACGCCGTGCCCGGCCGAACCGTCGGCGGGTTTGGCCACCAGTTTCGCCTGCCCGGCGACGGCCCGGTCGAGCACCTCGGCGGTCAACGGCACGGTGTACGGCACGTGCCGCCGAATCAGCGTCTGGTCGTCGGCGGGTAGCCCGTCCACGTCCTCCCACAACCAGGCGAACGTGGTCTTGTTGCCGAGCAGCCAGGCCGCCGCGGACACGAACATCGGCAGGGTGCCCGCCGCGAGGGCGCCGGCAACCGCGTCGAGGCCAGCGGTCGGGGTGACCCGGTTGGGCACGAACAGCCGGAACAACGCGTCGACCGGCCCACCGCCGACGACCAGGCGGTTGTCGACGTCCACAGAGGCCGTGGAGAGGGGCGCGATGACCAGGTCGATGCCGAAGTCCCGGGCACGGACGGCGAGCGGGTCGAGGATCCGGATGAACGTCTCCGGGTCGTCCAGGCCGGGGTAGTCCGCGTCGAAGTCCATCAGCAGCGCCAGCCGGGCACCGTCGGGCAGCCGAAGTTCCTCCCGGATCGCCACGAACCGCTGGTCCAGCAGGGACGGTGCGGCCCGCGCCGGCAGGCCGTCGAGGATCCCCTGCTCCCCGTACAGGCGCGCGTACCGCTGGATGACGGTGTCGGCGTCGAACCCGCCGCCGAGGCTGCTGTCGATGTTGTACTCGACGAACTTCGGCACCCCGTCGGCGAAGACCACGTCCGGGCGGTACGCGGCCAGCAGCGCCTCGGTCAGCGGCTCCGACTCGTCCAGCAGCCGGGTCTCCCCCGCCGGTACGCCGAGCAGTCGACGCAGCTCACCGGCGGTGCCCGCCCGACGGCGGCAGGCGTCGAGGATGAGCTGGGCGAGCCGGTCGCAGACCTCGTTCAGCTCCCGCCACGCGTCGGCGGCCAGCACCGGAGGGCGAGCCAGCCGCCACTGCTTGTTGTAGGTGGCCCGACCGTGGAAGACCTGCTCCCAGGCCGCCGCCCCGCTGGCCACCATGGCCCGACGGGCCGCCTCCGGCAGCTCGGCCCAGGCCCGGTCGGCCGCCGGCCACACGTAGTTAGGGTCGATCATGATGCGTCCTTCATGGTCAGGTGGATGGCGGTGGCGAGCTGGTCCCGACCGGGCTGCACGGCCCGGTCCAGGGCCGGCGCGAACGGCAACACCGCGCCGTCCGGTCGGGTGACCCGGCGCGGCGGGGCGACCAGTCGCACCCGCTCCAGCACCGAGGTGATGATCTCGGCGGCCATCCCGCAGGACCGGTTGCCGTCGTCGAACACGACGAGACGTCCGGTGCGGGCCACCGACTCGGTGAGACCGTCGATGTCGAACGGATACAGGGTGCGCGGGTCGAACACCTCCACCGAGACCTGGCCGGCCAGCTCGTCGGCGACCGCGAGCGCGTCGTGCACCAGGTGCCCGATCGCGACCACCGTCACGTCGCAGCCGTTGCGGTGGATCCGCCCCCGGCCCAGCGGCACCGGCGACAGGTCGTCGACGTCGTCGCGTACGTCCATCGCGCCGGCGGGCGCGAACACCACCACCGGGTCGTCGTGCCGGATCGCGCTGACCAGCAGGCCGTACGCGTCGGCCGGGGTGGCCGGGACGGCGGTGACGACGCCGACGTGCGCGAAGAGGCTGTACGGGTGGTCGGAGTGCTGTCCGGCCCAGCCGGTCCGCGACCCGGAGCCGGGAACCAGGTAGGTGACCGGCACCGCGCACTGACCACCGGTCATCAGCGGGAACTTGTGCGCGTGGTTGACGATCTGCTCGAAGACCAGGAACAGCAGCGACGGGATCTGAAACTCGATCACCGGCCGCAGCCCGGCCAACGCCGCCCCGGTGGCGAAGCTGGTGAACGCCTGCTCGGACAACGGGGTGTCGCGGACCCGGTCGACGCCGAACCGCTTGGCCAGGCCGGTGGTCACCATCGACGCGCCGACCTGGACGTCCTCGCCCAGCAGGAACACCGCCTCGTCGCGGGCCAACTCGTCGGCGAGGGCCCGGGTCAGCGCCCGCCGGTACGACAGTCGGGGCACCTCAACCACCTCCGGTGCGGGCGGTCAGGCCGCTGGCGTACAGGTAGGCCATCGCGTCGGCCGGGTCGGGGTGCGGACTGGCCAGGGCGAAGTCCACCGCCGCGTCGAGGGTCGCCTCGACCTCGGCGTCCACTGCCGCCCGGTCGGCGTCGGAGAGCCGGGAACCCTGGATGTCCACCGGGTCCCGGGCCCGACCACGGGTCACCTCGTCGGGCATGCGGTAGTCGAGGCGTACCGCGTGTTCGAAGGTGTGGTGGACGTCGAAGCGGTAGGTGCGGGCCTCGATCAGTTCGGGGCCGCCACCGGCGCGCATCCGGCCGACGGCGGCGGCCGCGGCGACGCGTACCCCCTCGGGGTCCTGGCCGTCGACCACGACGGCCGGGATGCCGAACGCGGCGGCCCGGTCGGTGATGGTGCCCGCCACCGCGCCGGCGACGGGCATGGTGGTGGCGTAGCCGTTGTTCTCGCAGACGAACAGCACCGGCACCCGCCACAGCGCGGCCAGGTTGAACGCCTCCAGCAGCATGCCCTCGTTGACGGCGCCGTCGCCGAAGAAGCTCACCCCCACCGTGTCGCGGCCCCGCTGGCGGTGCGCCCACACGGCGCCCGTGACGATCGCCCCGGACGCACCGACGATCGCGTTGGCGCCGAGCACACCGAGGCTCAGGTCGGCGGCGTGCATCGAGCCGCCCCGCCCGGCGTTGAGGCCGGTGACCCGGCCACACAGCTCGGCGAGCATCCGGGCCGGGTCCGCGCCCCGGGCCAGCACGTGCCCGTGGCCACGGTGGGTGCCGGCGAGCACGTCGTCGGCGTCCAGGGCGGCGCAGACGCCGGCGGCGATCCCCTCCTGACCGAGGTACGGGTGGATGCCGCCGACGATCTGCCCGCCGTGGACCAGCTCCACCGCACGCTCCTCGAACCGGCGGATCAGCCGGACGGTGCGGTAGAGCCGGACCGGGTCGGCGTCGGTCACGCCGGGCCCTTGATGGCGGCGAGGATGTCGTCCCAGAGGCGGGCCCGGGCGGCGAGCGCGGTGTTGACCGTGTCGGCGCACTCCTGCCACTTGGTGTCGTCGTCGCCGCACAGGTCGGCGAGCATCTGCATGGCCATCGGGGTGTGCTGCTCGCCGTCGACCTCGATGTGCCGTTCCAGGTAGTCGACGAACGTGTGCAGCCGGTTGCTGACCTCGTTGACCGCGACGACCTGGGTGAACATGTCCGGGATCAGGTCCTCCCGGCCGAACGCGAACGCCGCCGCCTGGCAGTGCACCGGGGTCGACTCGATGATCTGCCAGGTGGTCGCGGCGAACCTCGCCGAGGCGTCCGGCACTTCGGCCTCGGTGAGCGCGTCGCGCACCGGCCGGCCGGCGCGCAGCAGGTCGATCAGGGCGTTGACGGCGGTGGTGTCCGCGCCGGCCTCGCCCATACCCCGCACGTACAGCTCGAAGTGGCTGATGAAGCCGCCGCCCAGTTCGTCGCTCTCCTCGACCATCACGATGTCGTTGATCAGGCGGCGGCTGCCGGTGGGCCCGGTCGGGATCCACGGCACGGTGACGCAGGTCAGCTGCCGCTGCAACGACTTCAGCAGCGACATGAAGTCCCACACCGCGAAGACGTGGTGCTCCATGAAGGTGACCAGCGCCTCGTGGGTGTCCAGGTTGGCGTAGAGAGGGTGCTTGACCACCGCGTCGCGGCGGTCGGTCACCGCCCGCTCCAACCGTTCGATGCCCGGGTGCGTCTTACCCCAGTCGTACCGTGACATGTCAGCCTCCCTGTGGGGCGCGGTGGCGCCAGATGACCGGGCAGTAGTCGGGGTCGGCGTAGTCCGGTCGCCCCTCGTGGGTGCGGCGGACCAGCACGTCGTGGTTGTACGCGGCGAGCGACCCGTCGGAGAGCTGATACTCCCGCCAGGCGTTGTCGCCGTCCTGTAGGTGCAGCGAGATCGCCTGCCTTGGGCGACCGCTGACGTTGGGGCCGCTGCCGTGGTAGGTGCGGCAGTGGTGGAAGCTCACGTGCCCCTTGGGGATCACCATGGGGACCTTGCGGATCTCCGCGCCGTTGTACGCGGCGTTCTCCGCCAGCATCTCCTCCAGCTGGCTGCGGTCCCGGTCGGCGAAGTGCCGCACCACTGTGTCGTCCGCGCCGATCTCCTTCCACCGGTGCGAGCCGTCGACCATGGTGATGGTGCCCATCTCCTCCCCGCAGTCGTGGAACGGGATGAAGGCGGTGAGCATCTTCTCCGACGACGAGGACGCCCAGTAGTGCTTGTCGAAGTGCCAGGGCACGATGTTGGTCGGCTCACCGTCGATCGGCGGTTTGTAGATCAGCGTGGACTGGAAGACGCGGATCTCGTCGGCCTCGGCGAGCCGGGCGGCGACCGCGCCGATCAGCGGCTTGCGCAGGATCGCGCCGAGCCCGTCGTGTTCGTGGTGGACGTAGTCGTTGTGCCGCTGCACCGGTCCCTTCGACGGGTCCCAGTAGGCAAGCTTCGGTGGTCGTACCGGCAGCCGCCGGTCCCGCTCACCGTCGTAGTAGCGCTGGGTGGCGGCGGCGAGGGCGTCCACCTCGTCGTCGGTGAACAGCTTCTTCGACAAATACCAGCCGTGCTCGGCGTAGTGGCGTACGTCCTCGTCGGAGGGCAGCAGCGCCTGCTCCTCGTCGGTGAGAGCGGTCATGCGCCCACCCCCTGCGGGGTGGCCGCCACGGTGGCGAGTTCCCGTTCCTTGGCCTCGTAGAGCGCCTTGATGTTGCCGCTGCCGAAGCCCCGCGCGCCGCGCCGCTCGATCAGCTCCAGGAACAGCGTGCGGCGCACGTGCATCGACTCGGCGAAGATCTGCAACAGTTGGCCGTCGTGGTCGGAGTCGACCAGGACGCCCAGCTCACGCAGCCGGTCCAGCGGCGCGTCCACCCGACCGACCCGGGCTTCGAGGGAGTCGTAGTAGCTGCCCGGGGTGCCGGCGAAGCGCACCCCGCGCCGGCCCAGCGCCTCGACGGCGGTGAGGATGTCGTCGGTGCGCAGGCCCAGGTGCTGCACTCCCCCACCGGCGTGCTGGTCGAGGAACGCGTCGATCTGCCCCGGACGCCGGGCCCGGTCCGGTTCCAGCAGCACCACTGTCACCCGACCGGATCCGCTCTGTACCACCTTCGAGTTCATGCCCTGCCCGTCGACCTCGATGTGCTCCTCGAAGATCTGCGCGAAGTCGAACAGCGACTCGAAGTGCCGCACCGTGTCGTCGAGCTGACCGGGTGGCACGCAGACCGCCAGGTGGTCGATCTCGGCGAGCACCGGCGGATGCTCCTGCGCCGACGAGGGCGTCGGTGTGATGGCCCCGGGCAGGAAGTCGGCCCGGTCGCCACGGCGTTGCACCAACCGGTGCCGCACGTCGGCGAAACCGTCCACCTCGGCGATCACCACCTCGGCGTCCGCGCCGGTGCGGGTGGTCGGCGGCGTCACCCCGGTCGCGCCGCGAGCCACCAGCTCGGCGTACGCGGACGCCACGTCGTCGACCTCGACGGCGACGACCGCGATGCCGTCGCCGTGGCGCTGCACGTACTGTGCCGCCGGATGCTCGGCGCTCAACCCGGAGGTGAGCAGCAACCTGATGTCGCCGTGGCAGAGCAGCAGTGAGCGCTGCCCGTCCAGCCCGGTCTCCGGGCCACCCTGGCCGCAGATGTCGAAGCCGACGGCGGTGCTGAAGTAGAAGGCCGCCTGCCGGGCGTCCCCCACGTAGAGTTCGATGTGGTCGATACCACTGATGTCCATGTCCCCTGAAACCCCTCCCACACAATTCCCCCCGTACTGCCGTCCGGGCGTGCCCGCCCGGGATGCCGCGTCGATCACCTCCTCGGCTCGGCGACACGCGCGAGCAGCAGGCTCACGTTCTGACCGCCGAACCCGAACGAGTTCGTCACCGCGTACTCCGGGTCGGCCTTGCGGGGCGCGCCACGGATGTGGTCCGCCGGGCAGGCCGGGTCCGGGTCGTCGAGGTGGTACGTCGGCGGCAGCAGCCCCCGACCGAGCGCCAACGCGGTGGCCGCCGTCTCCAGGACACCGGACGCGCCGAGCAGGTGGCCGGTGAGCGCCTTGGTGGAGCTGACCGGCACGCCGTCGACACCGAAGACGTCCGCGAGGGCGGTGGTCTCCGCGATGTCGCCGCGCTTCGTGGCGGTGCCGTGGGCGTTGACGTAACCGACGGCCGCCGCCGGCACACCGGAGCTGCGCAGCGCCCGGCGCATGCAGGCGGCCGCGCCGGCGCCGTCGGGGCGGGGCGCGGTCGGGTGGTACGCGTCGGTGGTCGCCCCGAAGCCGGCCACCTCGGCGTACCCGGTCGCCCCGCGCGCGGCGGCGTGCTCGGCGTTTTCCAGGACCAGCAGCGCGGCGCCCTCGGCCAGCACGAAGCCGCTGCGGGAGGTGTCGAACGGCCGGCTGGCGCGGGCCGGGTCGGCGCCGGCGCGGGCCAGGGCTCGCGCGTTGCCGAAGGTGTCCGCGAAGGTTCCGAAGAGCGGCGCCTCACTGGCCCCGCAGAGCACCACGTCGGCCTCCCCGGTCGCGATCAGCCGGACCGCGTCGGCGATCGCCTGTGCACCCGAGGCGCAGGCGGTGCCGACCGACGAGCTGTAGCCCCGGATGCCGTGCGCGATGGCGATCCGCGCCGCCGGCATGTTCGGCAGGATCCCGGTGAGCAGGTACGGGCTGACGGCCGCCCGACCCCGGGCGGCGCGGTCCAGCACCTGCGCCTCCAGCGTGGCCATCCCGCCGACCCCTCCGACGATCACCCCGATCCGCTCGGGGTCGACGTCGCGGCCCACCTCGATGCCGGCGTCGGCGAGCGCGTCCGCGGCGGTGAGCAGGGCGAGCACCACGATCCGGTCCAGCACCCGGGTCTCCGGCCCGGAGGTGACGGTGCGCGGGTCGATGTCGGGCAGCAGACCGGCGACGTCCAGCGACTGCGCCGCCGGGTGCCCGTCGGGCGGGCGGGTCAGCCCGGAACGCCCGGTGGTCAGCGCCTCGAAGGTCTCCTCGACACCCCGCCCGACCGGGGTGAACAGACCCATCCCGGTGATCAGGGCACTCACGAGACCGCCTCGGTGAGGTAACGCTCCCGCAGGACCACCTTGCGGACCTTGCCGGTCACGGTGACCGGGATGTCGGCGGAACGCACCGGTACGACCCGACGCAACGTACCGCCGACGTCCGGGCCGAGGGCCGTGCGGACCCGCTCGGTGCGGTCCTCGGCCTCGTCGGCGCCGGCGGCCAACTCCAGCAACACGTCGGTGACCACCTGGCCGGCCTCGGCGACGATCACCACAGTGCAGTCGGTGACATCCGGGCAGGCGGCGAGGATCCGCTCCTCGCTCAACGCGGTGTAGAGGCGTCGCCCGTCACCGGTCTCCACCGAGTCCACCGCCCGGTCCAGGTGGTAGTAACGGCCGTCGGCGTCGGCGCGGACCAGGTCGCCGGTCAGATACCAGCCGCGCTGACGGAACCGGTACGTGGTGGCCGAGTCGTTCCAGTAGCCCCGGAACAGCGACGGCGAGTCGATGCCGAGGAAACCCACCTCACCTGCCGGCACCGGTTCACCGTCGGCGTCGAGCACCGCGACGGTGGCGAACCGGTACGGGCGACCGATGCAGCGGCCGTACCGGTCGGTGTCGGCGCGGTGGGTGATGTGGAACATCGAGTGCCCCATCTCGCTGGAGCCCAGCCCGTCGATGAAGACCGAACCGGGCACCTTCGCCACCCCGTCGCGGGTGACGGTGTCGTGCCAGCCGACGGCGACGAGGCGACGGATGTGCGGCTCGTGCGACGCGTCGCCGGTGTTGAACCACAGCCGCACCGAGTCCAGGTCGTACCCGGACAGGTCGAAGCGGGCCAACTCGGCCCAGGTGACCGAGAAGCCGAACACGCCGTCGGGGTGCCACCGTTGGATGGCGTCGAGCACCCGCTCACCGTCCTGTTCGGACAAGAGCAGCATCTCCGCGGAGTTGCCCAGGGCCTGGTTGACCATCAACACCGTCGCGGTGTGCGGGGCGGGCAACGCGTTGAGGATCCGGTGGGTGCCCTGTGCCTGGGGCATGCTGAGCAGGTGCCGGGTGGCGGCGAAGAGGCTGGCGTGCGAGTGCAGCACCGCCTTGGGCACCCCGGTCGTCCCGGAGGTGTGGGTGATCACGATCGGGTCGTCCGGGTGGTGCCGGTAGTGCGCCGGGGCGGCGGACGGGTCGCCGGTGCCGGCCTGCGCGGGGGTGCCGAGCAGCGGTACGCCGAGGTCGCGCCCGGCCAGCAGCGCGGTGTGCTCGTCGTCGGCGAGCACACCGACGCCCCGCAGCCGGCGGATGTACTCGGCGGCGATCTCCGGGCGGAGCTTGCCGTTCATCAGCGCCGGAATGGCGCCGAGACGGGCCAGCGCCAGGTAGCTGAGCACCATGTCGGCGGCGGCGGTGGCCCAGACGGCGACCGGGTCACGGGGGCGTATCCCGCGCTCGTGCAGCCAGGCGGCGCGGGCGGCGACCCGCTCGTCGAGCCGACCCAGCGTGAGCGGTGTCTCGGCCGGGTGCCCGTCGACGGCGGTGTCGAACGTCAACCCGGGTCCGTCCGGGTCGGCGCCGTGCGCCAACACCCGGGCCAGGACGTTACCCGCGCCCACCTCGGGATCGGCGGCCACGGCAGCGCGTAGTCCTCGTTTCCTCACGGTCGTCCCTCTCCCCCCAGCAGTACCGCGACCGCCTCGGTGGGCGCGTCGGGTGCCTGTTCGATCAGGATCAGCAACACCTCGTCGGCGTCGCCGTCGTCGCGTAGCAGGTCCGCCTCGGCGACGCCGTCGGCGTACGGGTCACCGGTCGGGCTCAGGCAGACCACCGGGCCGCGCAGGCCCCAGCGCGCCGCTACGTGCCCGGCGACGCTGTTGGGCACGGACTGGAAGAAGAACAGCGGACCGATCCGTCCGCCGTCCTCGACGGTCGCCCGTACGTGCTCGGCGCTGACGCGGTCGCCACTGGCGCTGACCAGCACGATCCCGGTCCGCACCCCGACGGGCACCCCCGCCGTCCCGTACCGCCGCCGCAGGCACCGTTCCGCGACCGCCACCACCACGGGCGCGAACTGCGAGGACACGAACCCCGGGACTCCCGGCGCCGGCCCGTCGTCGCCGGCCTCCGGCCACCGTGCCCGCGCCAACAGAACCGGCTCTCCCGTCGACCCGCTCGCCCGGTCGGGTGCGTCGGAGCGCGCACCGGACGATGGCTGGGTCTCGGAGGCGGTCACGGCGCGCCGACCAGGAGTGCCGTGTTGGCGCCGCCGAACGCCGCGTTGAGTGTCAACGCGTGGGTGGGTGTCGTCCGGCGGGGCCGCTCGGTGATGACGTCCAGCGGGCAGGCCTCGTCCGGGGCCAGCCAGCCGGCGTTGACCGGCAGGTCGCCGTCCCGGAGCGCGATCGCGGTGACCACGAGTTCGAGCAGCCCGGACGCCTCCAACGCGTGTCCGTGCAGGGACTTGGTGGAGCTGACCGGCACCCGCGCCGCGTGTTCGCCGAGCGCCCGGTGCAGGGCGGCGGCCTCGGCGGCGTCACTCTGTGGGGTGCCGGTGGCATTGGCGTTCACGTAGCCGACGGCCTGGGCCGGCAGACCGGCCCGGCGCAGCGCGGCGTCGACAGCACGGGCCAGCCCGGCGCCGGTCGGGTCCGGCTGACACGGGTGGAAGGCGTCCCCGGCCCGCCCCCAGCCGGAGACGGTGGCCAGCGGTTCGGCCCCGTGCCGACGCCCGGCGCTGGACTCCAGGACCACTGCGGCCACCCCGTCACCGAGCAGCAACCCCCGCCGGTGGGCGCTGAACGGGCGGACCGCACCGTCGACCGCGAGGGCTCGACCGGCGTCGAAGAGCGCGAACTGATCGGGCTCCACGAGGTATCCGGCGGCGACCACCACCCGGTCGACGTCGCCCCGGGCGATCAGTGTCGCCGCGTCGGCCACCGCCGTACTCGCCGACACACACGCGCTGGTGTAGACACGGGTGTGCCCGGACAGCCCACACCGGGCCGCGAGCTGGCCGGCGAGCGCGCCCGGGGCGGGGCCCGGCCCCGCCGGTCCGCCGTGCACGGCGAGCAGCAGGGCGCATCCGACGCGCTGCGCGGCGGTGAGGCCGGCCGCGTGGCAGGCCGCGTCGACGGCGGCGGTCAGTTCGTCGGCCAGCGCACCGACCTCGGGCAGGGTGGCCGCGACGGTGACCCGGCGGGAGGCGGTGTCGAAACGGCGTACCGCTGCGAACGCCGGAACACCGGCCAGCGCGCCGGCGAGCTGCGCCTCGGCACCCCGACCGAGGGCACTGACCGCGTGTACGCCGGTGAGCTGCGCGAGGCGCCGCTCAGCCATCTGCGGGGGTCGTCAGCGACGCCCGGAACACCGCCAGGGCGTCGTCGACGGTACGGATTCCGGCCAGCTCGTCGTCGGTGAGGTCGAGCCGTCGGTCGTAACGCTGCTCGACGAGGTGCACCAGCCAGGCAAGCTCCATCGAGCCGACCCGGTCGGACACCTCGGCAGCCGGTTTCGCGGTGAGTTCGGCGAGCATGGTCAGCAGGTCAGCTCGCCCCAGGTCGGGCTGACCGCCCATCAGGCTTTGTCGCTCGTCGCCGCCGTGCCGGTCGTCGCCGCTGCCCCGCTCGTCGCCTGGGTGACGCGGTCGGCGACCATTGTGGTGAACTCGCCCACCGTCATCAGGGCCAACTGCTCCGACTCGTCGTCGGCGAACGTCACGCCGTAGCGGTCCTCGACCCGGACGGACAGGTCGGCCAGGGCGAGCGACTCCAGGTCGACGCCGGCGGGGCCGAGCGTGGTGTCGTCGTCGAGTCCCTCGACGTCGTAGTTCATGTCGGCGAGCTGCTCGACGACGAAGGCGCGGACCTCGGCTCTCATGGATAACCTCTCTGGGTGGGCCAGCTGACGGCGTCCGGTCGGGACACCGCCTACGTGTGGGTCGGTCGGGACACCGGCGGTCAGCCGGATCCCGCCGGTGATCTGCTGCGTCGGGCGGGCGGTCTGCTGCTCGACCGTCCGGCTGCCGAGCTGCTGCTGACGCACGACCGCGCGGGGCGACCGGTGGTCCGCACGGCTCGGTCGGAGCGGCTGCCGGTCAGCGTCAGCCGTACCGCCGGGATCGTGGTGGTCGCCGCCCGCCGGGCCGGCGCGGTCGGGGTGGACGTGGAGCGGGTCCGTCCGCTGCCCGCGCTCGCGTTGGCCCGCCGCTGGTTCCCGCCGGCCGAGTCGGCCTGGTTGGCCGATCGGCCCGAGGCCGGCCGGGCGGTGGACTTCCTGCGGCTGTGGACCGCGAAGGAGGCGGTGGGCAAGACGCTCGGACGAGGGCTGCGCGGCGGCGGGTTGCTCCGGGAGATGCCGCCCCCGGGGTGGCCGTGGCGACCGGTGCCCGGCGCGGAGACCCTGTGGGTCGGTCACCCACCGCTGGGCGGAGACGTCGTCCTCGCCGTCGCGGTGCGCGCGACGGCCCAGGTCGAGGTCGTCGTGGTGCAGTGGCCCGGTCACGACGTGGCCGCCGAGCGCAGCGTATCCGTCGAACGGACCAGCTTGCCGGTGGTGGTGCGGGGCAACTGGTCGAGCAGGCGCAGCACCCGAGGGCGCTTGTAGCCGGCCAACCGCTCGGCGAGGAGCTTGTCCAGCGTCTCCTCCGACAGCGGCCCGTCCGGTTGGACGTACGCGGTGATGCCGTCGTCCCACACCACCACCGCGGCGGCCACCCCGGGCAGCTCGGCGACGCTCGTCTCCACCTCGGTCAGGTCGACCTTCATGCCGCCCACGGAGACCTGCGAATCGAGTCGACCGCGCACGGTGACCAGGCCGGTGTCGGGGTCGACGGTGCCGGCGTCACGGGTATGCAGCCAGCCGTCGGCCCAGCGGGTCGGGTCGCTCAGCCCGACGTACGGCGACGCGGGGCAGGACACCCACAGCTCACCGCCGGACTCGCGGACCTCGATGCCGGGCGCCGGTGCGATCGACGGTCGGTGTGACCCGTGCAGGTCGGTGCCGATCACCCCGACCTCGGTCATCCCGTACATGTTGCCCAGCGGCACCCCGTACCGGTCGGTGAACGCCCGGGCGACGGCGGCCGGCACCAGCTCGCCGCCGGTGGTCATCCGCCGTAGCTGCGGCAGCGGACCGGCCGCCCGGGTGGAGGCGAGCAGTCCGATGTGGAAAGGCACGCCGAGCACTGTCGCCGGTGTCGGGTCGGCGGCGATCGCGGCCAGCACGGCGTCGCCGCTGAGCCGCTGCGGCGGCACCAGCTCGACCCCGGCGTGCAGCCCGTAGAGCAGGCCACCGACCAGGCCGAGCACGTGCACCATCGAGGGCAGCAGGATGATCCGCTCGCCGGGCAGGGCGACCCCGTCGATCCGCGTGTAGCGGCGCACCTCGGCGACCAGGTCCGCTGCCGTGCGACCGATCACCTTGGACGGTCCGGTGGAGCCGGAGCTGAGTTGGATCACGGCGTGGCCGCTGACCGCCGGGCTGTCGGCGTACCGGGTGACGCCCTCGGTGACGTCGACGAAGACCTTCAACGCGCCGCCGCCACTGCGGATCGGCGCGACCACCACCTGCGGGGTGAGCCGAACCAGGGCACGGTCCACCTCGTGGTCGGTCAACCGGTGGTCGAGCAGGATCGCCTGTGCCCCGGCGCGCCAGGTGGCGAGCAGGTTCACCACGTACGCCAGTGAGGGCGGCAGCCGCAGCGCGGCAGCCCCACCGGGGCGCAGTCCGGCCGCGACGAGCCGGCCTTGCGCGGCTTCCACCAACCGGTGCAGAGTGGACCGATCGACGGGTTCGGGCAGACGGAGACAAACGTCGGTAGAACGGCCCGCGAACAGGATTTCGTCCACCCACCCGGGGTCCGTCGCCGTAGGATCTTCTGCCGCCACTGCCGTTCACCGCCCAGCATCAATTAGGGCAAATATGCCCATGACGTACGCTTGTTGGGGTGCTGCGGGGAACCATACGACGCGCACAGGACCATTGCTAGATGCAAATGGATGGATCAAAAGAAGCGGCCAGCCGGATTGCCGACAGCCCGTTCGGCGGGCAGGATCAGGCGCGTGCCTCGGCAGAGTGTCACTGAGGCGTGACGCCTCGTACCACCGTCGCGCGCCGTCAGCCGGACGGCCGATGGCCACTCGGTCAGCGGGTGTGATCGACACCAGGTCGGGGATGTGGGGGTGTCGAGGCGACGGGTAGGCGCCACTTCGCCGACGTGGAGTCGATCATTGTGCGGGGCACCGTACGGCTGCCGGCCCGCCCGGCGCGCACCGATGTCACCAACGCAATCTTGGACAGTTTCCGTCATGAGCTGACTGTCATGTCCCGGGAGGTGTGTCAATGGCATGTCCCGGGAGGTGTGTCATGGGGTGGGGGTGAGTCGGGTGTACTTGCTGTCGCTGGTGGTGGTGTGGCCGATGGGGGTGCCGTCGGGGGCGTAGACGGTGATGTGGTGGTGGTCGCGGATGGCGGTGAGGGTGTGGCCGCGCCAGGCGCAGCCGATGCCGATGCGAGCGTGAGCAACGCGGATGGTGCCGGTGTCGGAGACGCGGGGTCGGTGGATGGTGGCGTCGGTTTGGATGGGTAGGGCTTGAGGGCTGCCGTGGTGTGTGGCGGTGTGCCAGGTGTGGTGGGGGGTTGCCCGGGCGGGTAGGGCGCTGTGGCGGCGGTGGTTGTAGTAGTCGCGGTAGGTGTTGAGTAGGTGTTGCAGCTGCGTCAGGGTGCGGGGTTGGTGGGGTTGAGCGGCGAGCCATTTTTTGAGGGTCTGGTGGTGGCGTTCGACCTTCCCGCAGGTCTGTGGGTGGTAAGGGCTGGAGTGGATCAGGCGGGTGCCGTGGTGGTGCAGGGTTTGGGCGAAGCGTGATGGTCCGGCGTTGTCGTGCCGGTGTCGGCTGGTGAATGCCGCTCCGTTGTCGGACAGGACGATCGCGGGTGCGCCGTGGTCAGTGACCGCCTGGTTGATGGCGGTGATAGCGGCGGTAGCGGTTTCGGCGAGGGCGGCGTGGCAGGCCACCAGCATGCGGGTGCAGTCGTCCAGGACGTCGAACACCGCGACGAGACGGCCGTTGGCGAGCGCGACCATCGTCGCGTCGATCTGGTAGCAGTCGCGGGGGCGGGCGTAGGCGAACCGGCGCCAGGAACACCGCGGCTTCTTGGCCGGATTGCGCTGCAGCAGGTCGTGGCGGGACAGCACCCGGTTGATCGTGGACCGTGACGGCACCGACCAGCCAGGACGGATCTCGGCGTGCACGCGCATCAGTTCGTCATGGATGTGGTCCGCGCCGTTGTCGACGCCCAACTCGGCGCGCAGCTTGCAGATCCAGGCATCCAACTCCGGCGGCGTCTGGCCCGGGCTGTGATGCGGCCGGCTCGATCGAGGCCGCCACACACCCTCGGCCTCGACCCGTGCCCGATGTCGGTAGAACGTACGCGGATTAACCCCGTTCTCCCGGCACCACTGCTGAACATTACCGATCTTCACCCCTGCCGCCAGCAGGGCATCCAACGCGCTCATGACCTGACGCCGAGTCGCCATGCCCAGCAATCAAACCGCCCTACACACCCCCACCCAACCCGCTGATCTTGTGACACGCCTACCGGGACATGAACTGCGACAGAGGTCATGGGACTGAAGAGTCATGAGCTGACGGAAACTGTCCAAGATTGCAGCGCTGTCAGGCCAGGGCGGGTGTCTGGGCGTGGATGTGGAACCGCAGGGAACGGGCGTCGGTGAAGCACTCCCGCATCGGGCGGACGAGGTCCCGGTGCTCCGGGCTGCGTTCCCAGGTCTCGAAGTCGGCCAGGCTCGCCCACTCACTGGTGATCAACCACTGTTCCGGGTCGGTCGACGAGCGGCACACCTGGTCGACCAGGTGCCCCGGTACCCCTCCGGCCACCAGATGCCGCACCTCCTCGTAGGCGGCGAGGAACGCCTCGGTGCGCGGCGTCGGCACCCGCACCAGGAAGACCACCCGGGCCCGCTGCTCGCTCATGATGCTTCTCCCATCGTCGGCGCGGCCCCCCGCAGGACCAGCGCGCTGTTGAAGCCGTCGAAGCCCCGCGCGCAGACCAGCGCGAGGCGGCTGCGCGGCCGGCGGTGCTCGCGCAGGAAGTCCAGCTCGCACCCGTCGGCCACCTCGTCCGGGCCCGCCGAGGCCGGCAGCGTGTCGTGGGCGAACGCGAGCAGCGCGGTCGCCACGTCCAACGCCGACCCACCCTGGTACGCCCGCCCGGTCAGCGGTTTCTGCGTCGACACCGGAGGCGGCCGGTCGCCGAACACCGCACGCAGCGCCTCGGCCTCGCTGCGGTCGTAGCGGGGCACCCCGAGCGCGTCGGGCAGCACCACGTCGATCCCGGCCGCCGCGACGTCGGCCCGGTCCAGGGCCAACCGCATCGCCCGCGCGTACTGGACCGGGTCGCCCGCGCTGTCCGCCGTGGTGTGCGCGGCGTCGTGGGTGGAACCCCACCCACTGACCTCGCCGTAGACCCGGGCACCCCGGGCCAGGGCGTGCCCCAACTCCTCCACCACGAACACCGCTCCCCCTTCGGCCGGCAGGTAGCCGCTGGCCGAAGCGTCGAACGGCAGGTACGCCCGCTCCGGGTCGGTCACCTCACTGAGCAGACCGGAGCGCAACTGGCACGCCAACGCGTACGGGCTCAGCGGGCACTCGGTCGCCCCGGCGATCACCACCGGGGTGCCCCGGCGCACCGCGCGGGCCGCGTGCGCGAGGCTGTCCAGCCCGCCGGCCGACTCCGCGACCAACACCCCGCTCGGGCCCTTGAACTGGTGGTGGATGGAGAGCTGACCGACGCTCGCCGCGTAGAACCAGGCAATCGACTGGTACGCCCCGACCGTCCGCGACGCCCCTCCCCAGAGCCGTTGCAGCTCCCGCTGGCCGAACAGGTTGCCGCCGGACGAGCTGGCCAGTGTCACCGCGTACCCGTACGGGTCGGGGGCCCGCTCGGGCAGACCGGCGTCGGCCAACGCCAGCCGGGTCGCCGCGAAGCCGAGGTGCGTCCACCTGTCGGTCTGCACCAACTGTCGACTGTCCGCGTAGGAGTCCGGCGTGAAGCCGGGCACCTCCCCGCCGTTGCGGGTCGGGTAGCCGGACGGGTCGAACAACGTGATCGGACCGGTCCGCCGGGCGCCGGCCAGCACCGTACGCCAGTGCGCGTCCGCGCCGATGCCACTGGGCGCGACCACACCGATGCCGGTCACCACCGCCCGGGCCGACGGGGCGCTGACCCCGTCCCGCTGCTGCGGCGCGCTGACTCCGGCACGCTCCTGGGCGGCGCTCACGCCGCCACGCTCCCGGGCAGTCGGCGGAACACCATCGCCGACTGGAAACCGCCGAACCCGCTGCCCACCGACAGGGCCACGTCCACCGGGACCTCCCGCGCCTCGTTCGGCACGTAGTCCAGGTCGCACTCCGGATCCCTGGTGCTCCAGTTCGCCGTCGGCGGCACCACACCGAACTCGATCGCGAGAGCACACGCAGCCATCTCGATCGACCCGATCGCACCCAGAGAGTGCCCGACCATCGACTTGATCGAGCTGATCGGCACCTGGTACGCGCGCTGACCCAGCGCCCGCTTGAACGCGGCCGTCTCGTGCCGGTCGTTCTGCCGGGTACCCGAACCGTGCGCGCTGATGTAGGACACCTGCTCCGGGATGATCCGACCCTGCTTGAGGGCATCGGTCACGGCGAGGCTCATCTCCAGCCCGTCCGGCCGCAACCCCGTCATGTGGTAACCGTTGCTGCGGCTGGCGTACCCGGCCACCTCGCAGTAGATGTGCGCCCCCCGCCGCAGGGCGTGCCCGACCTCCTCCAACACCAGCACCGCCCCACCCTCGGCCAGCACGAACCCGTGCCGGTCCGCGTCGAACGGACGCGAGGCGTGCGCCGGGTCGTCGTTGTCCGGGCTGGTCGCCTTGATCGCGTCGAACGAGGCCACGGTCACCGGCGAGATCGGCGAGTCCGACGCGCCGGCCAGCATCACGTCCGCCTCACCGTCCACGATCATCTGGTGGGCGTACCCGATGGCGTCGATGCCGGATGTGCAACCGGTCGACACCACCTGCGCCGGGCCGTGCCACCCGTGCCGGCAGGCCACGTCGGCGGCGAGGCTGCTGGGCACCAACGCCTGGTAGAGGTACGGGCCACCGCGCGCCGCGTCGACCAGCCACCGCCTACCGTGCTCGCTGACCGTGACGTACTCCTGCTCCAACGCCATCGTGCCGCCCACTGCGGTGCCCAGCACCACCCCGGCCCGGTCTCGCTCCGCGTCGCTGAGCACCAGTTGGGCGTCGGCGAGCGCCTCGGCGGAGCAGGCCAGCGCGAACTGGACATACCGGTCGGCCCGGCGACGCTCGGCCTCGCTGAGCCCCGCCGCGACCGGGTCGAAGTCGCACTCCGCGGCGATCTGCGACCGGAACGGCGACGGGTCGAAGAAGGTGATCCGCCGCGTGGCGGTCCGCCCCTCGGTGATGGTCTTCCAGAACCGGTCCCGGCTCGCGCCGCCCGGGGCGACCACCCCGACCCCGGTCACCACCGTGCGGCGCCTGGTCATCGCGCCACCTCGGTTCGCGACTGCGGGGCTCGCAGAACCGGCTCACTCCTCGCGCTCACGATCCGCCCCGCTGTTCGACGAGCTCGGTGTCGACGTGCCCCAACTCGGGGCGCGGGGCGAGCGGACCCAGGTGGAAGACCACCTCGGCCGGTTCGACGCCGGTGTTGCGCAGCCGGTGCCGGACGTTCACCGGGACGAACAGGCCCTCGCCGGTGGCCAGCAACGTCGGCTGGTCGTCCAGGTCGACGGTGATCGCGCCGCGGACCAGGTACAGGAACTCCTCGCTGTACGGGTGGTAGTGCTCGGCGATCCGCTCCCCCGGCGCGAGGGTGGCCACCCCGAGGAACCCCGAGGTGCTGCCGACGGTGCGGGGGCCCAGCAGCACCCGCAGCTCACCGCCGCGCCGCCGGTCGGCGGGTACGTCCCGGGCGGCGACCGGCCGCGTGCTCAGGTCACTCATCGTCGGCCTCCGTCGACTCGTCGCCGGCCGCCGGGTGGCCCTGGTCGGCGCGTTGCCGGGCGATCCGCTCCACCCGGTCCTTGATCACTGCGAGTTGGATGACGCTGTTGGTGTTGATCCGCTCGGTCATCGCGGCGTTGTCGACGGGTGCTGTCGGCTTCATGGCGAAGTCCTGCGTCCAGGTCATCCGGGTGCCACCGTCCTCCTCGGTGTAGCGCCAGTGGATCCGCATGTACTCGAACGGCCCGGTCTCCACCCGGTGCGCCCGCACCTGGCGGCTCACCGGGTCGGAGGTGCGCTCACTGACCCAGCTCCAGGACACCCCGTTCTCGTCCGGGTACATGGTGAGCCGGAACCGCACCGTGTGCCCGTCGCGGTGCAGGATCTCCACCACGGCGTACTCGGTGAACAGCTCGGTCCAGTTCGCCACGTCGTTGGTGACCTCCCAGACCACCGCGAGCGGCGCGTCGATGACCACGCTGTTCTCGGTGTGCCCGGGCGGGTCGGCGCGGTTGGCGACCAGGTCGGCCACCGCCGGGATGCTCAGTTGCCCGGCCTGCTCGGGGATGCTCACCTGCCACCGGTCGGCGACGACCGCGGAGAGTTCCAGCAGGGCGAGGGAGTCCATGCCCAACTCCTCCAGCGACGCGGCGGGCGCCCGGGCCGCGGCGTCGGCGTCCAGCCCGCAGTGCGCCACCAGGATGTCGGTGATCTCGGCGGTCATCGGGCGACCATGGGTGACGGTCATCGGGTCCTCCTGTTGGGTACGTCGGGCGTCGCGGCGGACGCGGGGCGCGGTGCGGGGGTGGCCGTCGGCCGCTGCGCGGGCGCCGCACCGGGCACACCGAGCAGACGGTCGACCAGGCCCGTGGTGTAGCGGCCTTTGCGGAATGCGGCGTCGTCGAGCACCCGCCGGACGAACGGGATGGTGGTGTGCACACCCGGGCCGGCGATGTCGAACTCGTCGAGGGCGCGTTCCAGCCGGTTGAGGGCCAACTCCCGGTCGGGTGCCCAGACGATGACCTTCGCCAGCAGCGAGTCGTACCAGGGGCCGATCACGTAGCCGGCGCTGGCGTGGGTGTCCACCCGGGTGAACGGACCGCCGGGTGGGGTGAAACGGTCCAACCGGCCGGGGGTGGGGGCGAAGCCGCGCCCGGGGTCCTCGGTGTTGACCCGGCACTCCACAGCGACACCGCGCAGGCGGATCTCCTCCTGCCGCCAGCGCAGCGGCACCCCGGCGGCGATGTGCAGTTGCTCGTGCACCAGGTCGATGCCCGTGACCATCTCGGTCACCGGATGCTCGACCTGGATCCGGCAGTTGATTTCCAGGAAGTGGAACCGTTCCTCGGCGTCGACGAGGAACTCCAGCGTGCCGGCCCCGACGAAACCGACCTCCAGCGCACCCCGCAGCGCCGTCTCGGCGATGGTGTCGAGGACGGCGGCGGGCAGCGCCGGGGCGGGCGCCTCCTCCACCAGCTTCTGGTGCCGGCGTTGCACCGAGCAGTCCCGGGTGCCCAGGTGCACCCCGTTCCCGTGGGAGTCGCAGAGCACCTGCACCTCGACGTGCCGGGCCTCGGTGAGGTAACGCTCGACGTACACCCGGTCGTCGCCGAAGGCGGCCTGCGCGGCGGCCCGGGTCCGGGTGTACGCCCGGCGCAGCTCGCCCGGGGTGCGGACCACTGTCATTCCCCGGCCGCCGCCCCCGGCGGCGGCCTTCACGATCACCGGGTAGCCGACGGCCTCGGCGATCTCGGCGGCCGCGGCGGCGGTCGGCACCGGTGCGACGCTGCCCGGCGACAGCGGCAGGCCGGCGCGGCTCATCAGGGCCCGCGCCGAGGACTTGTCGGCCAACGCGGCCATCACCGCCGGCGGCGGGCCGATGAAGGTCAGCCCGTTGTCCGCGCAGATCTCGGCGAAGTCGGCGTCCTCGGAGAGGAAACCGTAGCCGGGGTGCACGGCCTGCGCGCCCACCTGCCGGGCGGCCTCCACGATGGCCGCGGCGTTGAGGTAGCTGCGCCGGCTCGACGCGGGCCCGATCCGGATCGCCTGGTCGGCGTGACGGACCGCCGCCGAGTCGGCGTCGGCGGCGGAGTAGACGACGGCCGTCCGTACGCCCAGCTCCCGGCAGGCGCGCAGCACCCGTAACGCGATCTCGCCCCGGTTGGCGATCAACACGGTCTCGAACATCGTCACGCACCCCGCGCCGTCACGCCGGGTCCAGTTCGACCAGCGGCTGGTCGTACTCCACCGACTGGCCGTCCTCGACGAGGATCGCGACCACCCGACCGGCGCGGTCGGCGGTCACCTCGTTCATCAGCTTCATCGCCTCGACGATGGCGACCGGCTGGCCGGGCCGGACCAGGTCCCCCACCGCGACGAACGGGCTCGCGCCGGGCTCCGGCGACCGGTAGAACGTGCCGACGATCGGCGCCCGCACCGCCGCGCGTCCGGGCGCCGACGGTGGGGTCGACGCCTCCGGTGGGCCGGGCACCGGCGGCGCCTCCACCATGGCCTGCGAAGGGGGTACGTCGGATCGGGTCACGTTCTCCGGGTGCCACTCGACCTCGAGGACGGCCGGTCCGCTGCGCAGCCGGATCCGCCGCACCGGTCCGGTCAGCTCGGCGATCAGGTGCTGCGCCTGCCGGCGCAGTCCGGCCAGCGCCTCCTCCTCGACGACCTCGGTGTCCTCGGGCGTCTCGACCGTCGACACCGCCCCGTTCTCGGCGCTCACCGGACACCTGCCCGCTGACCGGCACGGGTCGCGCCGAACCGCCGGAACCGTTGCCGGCGGAGGCGGACCAGCATGGCCGGCGGCACGTCGAGCAGGGGCAGCAGATTCGCCAGCAGGGCGGCCCGCAACCGCAGCGCGGTCTCCGCCGGGTCGTCGTGCGCGGCGGCGGACGGCTCCGGTACGACCTCGTCGACCACGCCGAGCCGGCGCAGGTCGGGGGCGCTCAGCCGCAGCGCCCGGGCGGCCTGCGGTGCCGCCGACCGGTCCGGCCAGAGGATCGCCGCGCAGCCCTCGGGGCTGATCACCGAGTAGACGGCGTTCTCCAGCATCAGCACCCGGTCGGCGACGGCGAGGGCCAGCGCGCCGCCGCTGCCGCCCTCTCCGGTGATGACCGCGAGCACGGGGGTGGGTAGCACGGTGAGGGCGAGGATGTTCTCCGCGATGGCCGCCGCCTGGCCGTGCTCCTCGGCGCTCACCCCCGGGTCGGCGCCGGGGGTGTCCACCAGGGTCACCACCGGTAGGCCGAGCCGGGCGGCCAGGCGCATCAACCGCAGCGCCTTGCGGTGCCCGGCCGGGCTGGCCATGCCGAAGTTGCGGGCCACCAGTTCGGCGGTGGTGTGCCCCTTCTGGTGTCCGATGACCATCACGTGTCGGCCGGCCAGCCGGGCCAGGCCGCCCACGATGGCCGGGCAGTCCGCGCCGAGCCGGTCGCCGTGCAGCTCCACGAAGCCGTCGAAGACGGAGTCGAGGTAGTCCAGTGTGGTCGGCCGGCCCGGGTGCCGGGCCATCCGGACGGTGTCCCACGCGTCGCGTACCGGCGGGGTTCCGTCGGCTTCCGGGGGCCGCGCCGCGGCGACGTCGTCGGCGGCGAGGCGCTCGCGGTGCGGCGCGGGCTCCTGCCGGGGTACGGATGGGCGGGTCGGAGCGCCGGCGTGGGTCGCGGCGAGCAGCGCCACCAGGCGTCCGCGCAGTGCTCGGCGCTGCACCACCATGTCGACCTGCCCGTGCCGGAGCAGGAAGTCGGCGGTCTGGAAGCCCTCCGGCAGCGCCCGGCCGGTCACCTGACGGATCACCCGGGGGCCGGCGAAGCCCATCCGCGCGCCGCTCTCGGCGAGCACCAGATCGGTGTTGGTGGCGAACGACGCGGCCACTCCACCGTAGGTCGGGTCGGTCAGGACGCTCACCGTGAGCAGACCCGCCTCGCGCAGCGCGGCGATGGCCTGGCTGACGGTGGCCATCTGCATCAACGACAGCACGCCCTCCTGCATCCGCGCTCCACCGGAGGCGGTCACCAGGACGAGCGGGATGCGCTCGTCCAGCGCCCGTTCGGCGGTCCGGGTGATCAGCTCACCGACGGCGCAACCCAGGCTGCCGCCGAGGAACCGGAAGTCCATCACCGCCACCGCGACCGGATGTCCGCCGATGGTGGCCGTGGCACAGACGACGGCTTCGACAAGGCCGGTGCTGGCCCGCGCGGCGGTGAGCCGGTGCGGGTACGGCAGCACGTCGACGAAGTCGATCGGGTCCGCCTCGGGCAGCCGGTCGGCCAGTGGGCGCAGCGATCCGGGGTCGACGAGTTGGCGCAGGCGTTCCGGTGCGCCGAGTCGGGTGTGCTCGCCGCACTCCGGGCAGACGTCCAGGTTGCGGCGTAACCGTTTGCGGTAGAGCAGGCTGGCGCAGCCGGCGCAGCGGGACCAGAGCTGCTCCTCACGCGGTGCGGTGGCCGTCACGACCGCCCTCCGGTGTCGGGGGCGTCGAACCGGTAGAAGCACTGCGCCATGGCGTCACGCGGTGAGCGCCAGGTCGACAGGTACGGCGAGACGTACGGGCGCAGGCGGTCGCTGACCCGGATGAACTCGGGGTGTCCCCGGGCGGCCTCGACCGCGCCCTCCGTCGGCTGCTCGGTCTCCAACAGGTGCACGTAGAGGTCGTGCAGGCGGTACAGCGAACGGTGCCGGACGCCGACCAGGCGCGGCAGCTCCGTCGCGTCGGACTCGGCGAAGATCTCGGCGACGCGCTCCGCAGCGGCCGGATCCACCTTCGCGACGATCAGCGATCGGTCCATACTGGGCCTCCCCCCACGGCGTCCGGCCGGCGACGGGTGGTCCCCGGACGCACTGGACGACTGCCCACACGATGCGGCAGTCCTCGTCACGGCGGCGTCACCAGGCAGGGCCCACCGTGGACGCACCTTCGTGACGCTGCGTTGACGCAAGCTGTGTATCAGCTATGCGTCAGCCATGCGCCAAGCTCTCGATCGATCTGATGTTTGCGCAGTTCAGAACCGATCTCAGGTTGACTGTCGCCAATAGAAGGTCCACGCCGGCGTTGACGCAACGTGACCGTTATTGATAATCTTCACGGTGGTCAGCCCGGCGGCCTCGGCGGGTGGGGCCGCGCCCGGCAGCCGGGGTCGCGCGTCCACCGGTGGGGTCGACAGAGGCGTCACGGGCAGCCGATCCAGGACGCAGCAGACAGTCGGGACGAGCGTTCCGCAGGGGGTGCCGCCGTGGCCGCTGATCCGACCGTGCCAACCGCCGGAGGCCCGCCCGAGGAGGGCGTGTCGCTCCACCTGCTCGGCGGCTTCCGACTGCTGCGCGACTCCGCGCCGATCGTGGTGCCGCGCGGGCTGCAACGGGTGATCGCGCTGATCGGGCTGCGCCCCGGCGCCACCCGCAGCCAACTCGCCGGCCTGCTCTGGCCCGACGCGTCGGAGGAACGGGCGCTGTCCTCCCTGCGTACCGCGCTGTGGCGGCTCCGCCAGGACCCGTGCTGCCCGATGACAGTTGCCGGCGACACCGTACGGCTCGACCCGACGGTCCGCCTCGACGTCGACGACCTGGTCGGCACCGCGGCCCGGGTCCGCGACGGCGACGACGCGAGCACCGCCGCCGGGGCGCTCGCCGCCGGACGGCACGACCTCCTCCCCGGGTGGTACGACGACTGGGTGCTGCTGGACCGGGAGAGACTGCGCCAACTCCGCCTGCACATGCTGGAACAGGTGGCCGGGCAACACCTCGCCGCGGGGCGGCACGGCGAGGCCCTCGAAGCCGCGCTGGAGGCGATGGCGGCCGAGCCGTTACGGGAGACCCCGCACCGGCTGGTGGTCCGCATCCACCTGGCCGAGGGCAACGCCTTCGAGGCCGTGCACGCCTTCTACGTCTACCGGGACCTGCTGCGCAGGGAGTTGCGCCTGGAGCCCAGTCCGGCCATGAGCGCCCTGCTCGACGACACGCTCGCCCCGATCCGCCAGGCCAGCCGGGAAGCCGTCGCCGGTCGCCCGTCACCGGCCGGGCGGCGTACGTGACGGCACCGCCCGTCACCGGCCGTCCGGTCCACGTGACGGTGACGTGACAGTCGCTGCGGCACGGTGGGCGCACAGAGCACGTGGCGCCGATCCGAGGGTCGGGAAGGCCACCGGCGGAAGGGGTCCCATGAGTCGTCTACTGATCGTCAGCCGGATCATCCCGGGCGCGGAGGGGCGGGTCGCGCAGATCTTCGCCGAATCCGACGCCACCGAACTGCCCGGCCTGACCGGCGTCACGCACCGGTCCCTCTACTGCCTGCACGACCTGTGCGTACATGTGATGGAGACGTCGGACGTCGACCCGGACGCCCTGGCGGCGGCCCGTAACCACCCGCTTTTCCAGCAGGTCAACGAGCGGCTTTCCGCGCACACGTCGCCGTACCTGCCGACCTGGCGCTCCCCACGAGACGCGATCGCCGGCTGCTTCTACCGGTGGGACGCCCCCACCGTGCCGGCGGCGCGGCCGGCCGAGACCGACGCGCCAGCGGCGCACCCGGCTGGTTGACATGTCCGGCGCGCCACCGCACGTCCTGATCGTCGGCGCCGGCACCGGCGGGCTGTGCCTGGCGCACGGCCTGCGCCGGGCCGGGATGACCGTCGCCGTGTACGAACGGCACCGCGACCGCGCCGACGGGCTGCTCGGCTACCGGGTCGGCATCGGTCCGACCGGCAGCCGTGCACTGCGCGAGTGCCTGCCGCCGGAGCTGTTCGCGACCTTCCTCGCGACCTGCGCCCGACCGCCGCACTACTTCAACGTGGTCACCCAGGGGCTCCGTCAGACCGCGTCGTTCCCCCTGCGGCCGAACGCCGACCCCGTGCACACCGAGCACTCGGTGGCCCGGATGGTGCTGCGCCACGTCCTGCTCACCGGCCTCGACGACGTGGTGCACTTCGACAAGACCTTCACCCGGTACGAGCAGCGCGACGACGGCACTGTCACCGCGCACTTCTCCGACGGCACGACCGCCACCGGCGACCTGCTGGTCGGGGCCGACGGCACACACTCGGCGGTACGCCGGCAGTACCTGCCGCACGCCGTCACCCGCGACGCCGGCACCATCAACATCGCCACCCGCATCCCGTTGACCGCGCACACCCGCGGTCTGGTGCCCGAGCGCGTCGGTCAGGGCATCTCCCTGATCTTCGGCGTCGGCGGCATCATGGGCGTCCTGCACGTCATGGAGTTCAGGTGGGACGCCACGCGGGCCGTCAAACCCGGCGTCAGCGACACGGACGCCGCCCTGCTGAGGAACTGGCCCGGCCTGTCGCAGGACACCACCACCGACAACATCAACCTGATCATCTGGAGTACGGCCCGCCGGTTCCCGACCGACGTGATGGAGCGTCGCGGAAAGGACCTCGTCGAGGTCGCCCTGGGCCTCACCACCAACTGGCACCCCCACCTGCGGGAGTTGCTGACCCGAGCGGAGCCGGCCAGCGCCCTCCCGATCAAGGTGTCGACCTCCGAGCCGGTGCCTCCCTGGAAGAGCAGCACCGTCACGTTGCTCGGCGACGCCATCCACACCATGACCCCCGGTCGCGGTGTCGGCGCGAACACCGCGCTTCGCGATGCCCGCCTGCTCTGCGAGCAGCTCACCCGCGCCACAGCGGGTGACAAGACCCTGCTCCAGGCCGTGGCGGACTACGAGGCGGCGATGGCGCCGTACGGCTTCGCGCGGGTCGCCGAATCGTTGAACCGCAGCGGCACCAGCGGCGACGACCGGATGTACCGGCCGGTGGTGGGCCGGCTCGCGCTGCTCGGCGCGCGCGGCTACTTCGGAGTGACGAGCCGGGTACCTCGACTGCGCCAACGGTTCGTCGACGACTTCCACACCTACGAGGGCGATCGGGACTGAGTCGGGCAACGGCCACCCGGGCTCGGCGTACCCCGCCGGGCCCGGGTCTCGTCGTGCCGTGCCGAGCCGCGGCTGTGTGGATGCGGCTGCGCGGGTGCCGTCGGGTGGGGTTCCCGGCTGGTCGGGGCGACGCTGTGTCACCCGTCGGGCACCGGCTGACGTGGTAAACCCGCCCACAACGCCCCTGGCCGAGCCTCTCTGTCATCGGTAATGGGCGTGTGCGAAGCTGCGGCGAGTTTTTCTCGTGACTTTTCCAACGAGGTGAGAGGGAGGTTCGCCGTGGCGTGGTCTATCGGACACTCGCTGATAGTGGTACTGGCACTGTTGCTGGGACTGGCCGCCGGGTGGCTGCTGCGCGGCCGGCGGGGCGTGCAGGGCAAGTCGATAGTGGAGGGTGACCCTGTCGCCGGACTGGCCGTGATCTCCACGCCGACGCCGGCTGCCACGACCGACGAGCCGCGGCCCGCGGCCGCCGTCGACCCGGCACCGACCGCCGTCGCCGACGAGCCGGTACCGGTGGACACGGTCAGCGCGCCGGCTTCGGTGACCGACGCGGACGCTCCCACCCCGACGCCGGTCCCGGCGGACGCCCCGAGCACCGTCGACCCGTCCGACATGGCGCTGACCGAGCCCCCGCCGCCCGTACCGGTCGCCGAGCCCGATGCGGATGAGCTGCGCCCGGAGCCCGCAGCGGAGTCCACTCCCGAGCCGGTCGCGGTCGACGAGCAGCCCGCCCCGACGGCCGTCGTCGCCCCCCGCAAGCCGGTGGACGACCTCCCCCCGGTCGACAGCACTCCGGCCGACACCACTTCGGCCGACGACGCGGAGACCAGGGCCTCGGCGGTCGACCCGGAGCCGGCGACCACCGACGCCGCGGACGCGGAGCCGGTGGACACCCGACCCGCCGACGCGGGCCCGGCGACCAGCGACGCGACTATCGCCGAGCCGGTGGACGCCGAGCCGGAGCGTGTGGCCGTGGCGGCCCCTCCGGTGCGGCCTACCGACACCGCGACCCCTCCGGTCCGTTCGGCCGACGACACCTCGGTCGCCACCTACGAGGGCGACCCGACGGGGCCGGCCGACGACTTCCGCCGCATCCAGGGAATCGGACCGAAGATGGCGGCGGCGTTGCAGGACGCCGGCGTACGCACGTACGGCCAACTCGGTGACCTGGACGAGCCGGCGCTGCGCGACCTGATCCGGGCCGCCGGTCTGCGCGCCGCACCCGGGCTGGCCAGCTGGCCGCAGCAGGCCCGCGTGCTCGCCGGCGCCGGCGACCAGATGGCCGCAGTGCTGCCAAACAGCGACCAGGCCTGACGCCTGACCTGGAGCCCCCGGCCGGCCGTCCACCGCGACGACCGGCCGGGGGCTCGCTCGTCGGTGGCGGAACGACGATCCACTCGACGGTGCGAAGGCCGCGGTAGCCGCCGGACGCTCCGGAACCACGGGCCGACCAACCCGGTCGGGGGACGACCCGGCAATTCCGGGGCCGGGCAGCCGGCCGGTCGTTACCGTCCGTTGAGGTGGGCCGGACGGGTCCGTCGAGTCGACCGGTTCCGCAGGAGCAACCCGTGCACCTCCCCGCGCCGGATCCCGCGTCGCCGCAGGCCAGCGGCCCCCCGGTGCGAGACCCGGAGGGCCCGCGCCGGGTGACCCTCCTCGAACTCTTCTTCGACCTCGTGTACGTGGTCGCGCTGGCGCTCATCTCCCGGACGATGGTCGAGCGGCTCGACTGGCACAGCGCCGGCCAGGCCCTCATCATGCTGGCCGCCGTCTGGTGGACCTGGGCGATCACCACCCTCGTCACCGACCTGTACGACCCGGAACGCACCGAGATCAAGCTGCTGATCAGCGCCGTGATGTTCGGCGCGCTGCTGATGACGACGGCGATCCCGGAGGCGTTCAACGACCGCGGGTTCGTCTTCGCCGGCACCTACGTGGCGATCCACCTGGGGCGCGGGCTGTTCCTGATGCCGGCGGTACGGCGTCAACCGCAGACCCAACGTCGGGCGGCGCGCATCTTCATCTGGTTCGTGGTGTCGGCGATCCCGTGGCTCCTCGGCGCGTTCGTCAGCGGGGAAGCCCGGATCATCTGCTGGACGGTCGCGCTCGCCATCGACTACCTCGGTTTCCGGCTCGCGTACCCGGTGCCGGGGCTCGGGGTGGTGCCGGAAACGCAGCGCAACGTCACGGCGGAGCATCTGTCCGAGCGTTACCAGCAGTTCTTCATCATCGCGCTCGGCGACTGCATCCTGACGATCGGCACCATGTTCAGCCTGGAGCACAACGAGGCCGAGAACATAGCCGCGTTCGCGGTGGCGTTCCTGACCACCCTGCTGCTCTGGCGGATCTACGTGCACAAGTCCGGCGAGCTGCTGCCGAGCGCCATCAAGGCGTCCGAGTCGCCGAGCAGATTCCTGTTCAGCGCGCCGTACACCCATCTGTTGATGATTTCCGGGGTGGTGACCACGGCGTCCGGCTTCCACCTGGTGCTGCACGAACCCACCGGGGAGACCCCGCCGGCCTGGCTGGCGGTGATCCTCGGCGGCCCGGCGCTGTTCCTGGCCGGCCGGGCCTCCTTCGAGTACGAGGTGTTCAGCCGGGTGTCCTGGTCCCGACCGGGAGGCATCCTGGCGCTGCTGACCATCGCGCCCGCCGCGCTGTACGTGCCACCCATGGTCACGTCGCTGGGGGCCCTGGTGGTGCTGGTCGCGGTGGCGTACGCGGACTTCCGGCGAAGCCACGGCAAGCCGCCCGAAATTCCCAGCCCACCCCACTGAACCTGGGGCGAGCGAGGTCCGGTCGGCGTGGAGTCGTCGACGCGGGACGCCCGCCGCTCACACCAGCGCCCCGGCGTACCCCCGGACCTGCAACCGCTGCCGGGCGCCGCCGGCCAGGCGCACCTGCAGGCCGAGCGGCGCGGCGGCCCGGCGGACGTCGTCCAGGTGCAGCGAGCCGTGCCGGTCCACGGTGAGCACGGGCGGCTCTTCGAGCTCACCCTCCGGGGCGTGGAAGGAGAGCAGCGTGACCGAGGTGGTGAGGTATCCCGGGTACGCGGCGCGGGCCGCCGCCTCGTCCCGGTGCGAGAGCACCACCAGGTCGTCGAGGTGGGCGAAGTCGGCGGCGAGAGCGCCGGCCTTCCAGTGCGCCGGCTCCTCGGTCGCCCCGGTGCGGTGCCGGGACCGGTTCGCCGAGGTGATGTAGAGGTGGTCCGACCCGGTCTCGGCGAGCGCCCGCTCGAAGAAGGCGTTGGACGGACAGGTGAGACCGGGTGCGATCACCTGGGTGGTCCGTAACCCCTGGTCGACCTGGACGAGGTGCTCGGGGATCCGTTCCGCCGCCGGCCCGCGGAAGCCGAACGGCCCGGCACCGTAGAGGGCGTCCATCAACGCCCGCACCCGCCCGATCGGCAGGCGCGGTGAGATCCGCGTCCAGTCGTACATCCCCGGGATGCGTCCGATGGCGGTGGTGATGCTGCCGACGTGGTGGGCCGGACGGCCCTTGGCGAGGTTGACCCGGCGCACGGTGGCCGCGTCGGGGCGGGTGACGATGGCGTAGAAGTTGGCGAACGCCGCCGCGACGACCGCACCGCCGGCGAGCGCGCGGGCCGCGACCGCGACGTCCTCGGGGCGGTCGATGTACAGGGGCGGTGTCGGGGCGTCCATGAGTCCTCCTCGGCGGGGCCGTGAGGCAGTTCTACGTCCACCGGCCCGTACGACGGCGAGGTCGGTCGGCGATCCGATAGCGCGCCCGTGCGACAGGGTGCGGGTGGCCGATGCGCGAGCGGTACTCAACGGTGGACCGCATCGGCCGGACGGACGATTCGCGGGGTCGTCGCCGAGGGCCGTTAGCCGCGTGACCCGATTGGGTACAACGCCTGCACCTCAGCAATCCACCACATTCCTCAGGAGGCAGCGATGCGCGGCACCTCGATACTCGGAGTCATCGTCGTGATCTGGTTGTTGATCGGCGCGGTCGCCGCCGGCCAGCGCGGTTACTACAGCGGCGACGACACCAACTGCGCCGAGGCCGGTACGATCCTGGTCACCATCGTGGCCGGGCCCCTGAACTACATCGGCGCCAACCCGAAGGTCGACTGCAAGCTGCCCGAGCCGTCCAAGTAGGACAAAGGCTTTCCGGCCCAGGCCCCGGTTGGGGCCTGGGCCGGCGCGCTTCAGTTGTTGTAGACGACCGAGGCGCAGCGGCCGTTGTAGTCGTCGGGCCTCGAGTAACCCAGGCAGACGAAGACCTCGGTCCAGCGATACTGGGTGCCCACGCCGGACTCCCAGTACAGCCGGCTACCGCCGGACGACGAGGTGTCGTCGACGGCGATCGCCCCGCTGTACCCCTGGTTCCAGTAGACGTACACCCGGGCGGCGTAGCCGTCGGCGCTCTGGTCGGTGACGGTGTTGGTCCGGTTCGTGTCCAGCCAGGCGTAGCCGGCGCTGTTGACGCAGAGGGTCGCTGTCGCTGTCGCTCCAGGCCCGCCCTTCGGGCTGGGCACGCTGCCGGTGTCCCGGATACAGCCCTCCGCTAACGCCGGCGAGGCGCCGGTGAGGGCTGTTCCGCCCCCGAGGACGGCCGCCACGAGCACGGCGGCGGCACGACGGAACACACTGCTGGTCATCCTGACTCCCCCTGTTGGCTCTGCCGCGACCGCTACGGCCGCCGACACTGGTCCACGCCTGACCTCGTCTGGCGGCAGGCCACGATCGGGAGTGACGTCAGATTCCTGACCGCCTCGGCCCGGTGGCTCCGCCGGACGAGGAGAAGTCTGTTGGCCAGACGGTGACCGCCGGAAGGGGTGTCCGCTGTTTCGAACAGCCGGCCGGGTGTTCGACCTGGTCACGGGCCAGTTCGGAGACGTTCGAGATTCCTGCCGCGTCAGCGCGGAGGTGCCCAGCCCTTCCTTCGACAGACGTGACCGCCACACCCCGTACGGCATCCTAGGAGGCTGGTTTGCGGTCCCGGTGGCGTTTGTCGGTGCTCCGGTCGGGAACCGACCCCGCGTCAGTCAGGCGGACGGCGTCGGGAGCAGGGCATGCAGATCGGCTACAAGCTGGCTTCGGAGGGGTACGGCCCCCAGGAGATCATCCGGCAGGCCGTCCTGGCCGAACAGGCCGGTTTCGACTTCGTCGAGATGAGCGACCACTACCACCCCTGGCTCGACGCGCAGGGCCACTCGTCGTTCACCTGGAGCGTGCTCGGCGCCATCGCGGCCAGGACCACCACCCTGCGCCTGGCCACCGGCGTCACCTGCCCCACCGTCCGCTACCACCCGGCGATCATCGCGCAGGCCGCGGCGACCATGGCGCTGGTCTCCGACGGACGGTTCACCCTCGGGGTGGGCGCCGGCGAGCGGCTCAACGAGCACGTCGTCGGGCAGGGCTTCCCCAGCGTACGAGGGCGTCACGAGCGACTTCGCGAGGCACTGGAGATCATCCGGCTGCTCTGGCAGGGCGGCTACCAGTCGTACGAGGGCCGGCACCTGCAACTGGAGGACGCCCGGGTGTTCGACCTGCCGGACACCCCGCCGGTGATCGCCGTGGCGGCCAGCGGCGAGGCGTCTGCCCGGCTCGCCGCCGAGCTCGGCGACGGGTTGTTCGCCACCGAGCCGGACGCGTCGATCGTCGAGCACTACCGGCGCGCGCACGGCTCGGGCCCCCGCTACGCCGAGGTGCCGTTGGCCTGGGCCACCGACGAGCAGCAGGCGGTGCAGGCGGTGTTGCAGACCAGCCGGTGGATGGTCACCGGCTGGAAGGTGATGAGCGAGCTGCCGAACCCGGTGAACTTCGACGCGGCCAGCGCGTACGTCGAGGAGAAGCACATCCGTCAACTCTTCGCCGTCGGCCCGGAGCCGGAGCCGCACGTCGCCAAGGTCCGGTCGTACGTCGACGCCGGCTTCGACCACATCGTCCTGCAGAACGCCGGTCCCGACCCGGACGGTTTCCTGGACTTCTTCGCCACCGACCTGTCCGGGCGGCTGCGCGCGGTGAGCTGACCACCGGCGGCAGGCGAACACCCGGACGTGCCGAGCCGCCCCGACTGGTCGTCGGGGCGGCCGGCTGCGCGTTCGGGATGGGTGCGCGGTGTCCTCAGCGGAAGCAGTGCGCGATCGGCACCTGGCTGCCCTCGCAGTTGGTGGGCTCGTTCTCGACGACAACGCTCTCGTCGTCGATCTTGACCTGGGCGTGCGAGGCGAAGACCCCGCCCGGCTTGAGCGTCGACGCGTTGTGGGTGATCTTGCTGGTGTAGATCGCCACCGAGCCTGCCGTCGCGTAGATGCCGCCACCCGTGGACGTGGCGCCGACCGCCTCGTTGCGGGTCACGTCACTGCCGCGCACCAGCAGGTTCGCCTTCTCGGCGTAGATGCCGGCGCCCAGGCCGTGGGTGGTGTTGCCGTCGACCACGCTGTCGTCGAGCGGGGTCAGGCCCTTGACTGTCGAGATGCCGCCGCCGTTGACGGTGGACGTGTTGCCACGGATGGTCATCCTGCGCATCACCAGCACCGCGTCGGAGTTCGCGGCACCGCCGCCGACCTGCGCGGTGTTGTTCAGCAGTTCGGTGTCGGAGACCTTGGTCCGGGCCGAGAAGCTGGCCAGCCCGCCACCCTGCACAGCGCTGTTGTGGGTGAAGGAGACGCTCTCCACATCGGCCGCGCCCCGGTAGTTGCCGAGCCCGCCGCCGTACGCGTTGGCGCTGTTGCGGTGGAACTCGGAGCGCTTCAACGTCAGCACGCCACCGTTGAGCAGGCCCCCGCCCTTGCCCGCGGCGCCGGAGGCGCTGTTGCCGACGAACGTGGAGTCGGTGACCACCATGTTGCCGTCGTTGAAGATGCCCCCGCCGCCGCCCTCGGGCGACAGCGACGTGCTCTGGGAGACCGTGACCCGCTCCACCACGGCCGTGGCGCCGTGCACCACGTGCACGCTGCCGCCCTCGATCGCCGAGCGGCCGTTGTGCAACTCCACGTCCCGCAGGGTCAGCTCCCCGCCGTCGCGCACTGTGAAGAACCGGAACGCGGCGGCTTGGGCGTCGCGGGCGATGGTGGCCCCGGCGCCGTCGATGGTGATGGGCTGGTAGATCACCGGCAGGCCGGCGGTGTCGTCGGCCGGGTTGTGCGGGGGCGCCTCGGCGTCACCGGGGGTCTCGGCGGCGTCGGCGGCCTCCCGGGCGTCGCGGATCCCGCCGTCGTACTGGTCGGTCTCGTGGAACGCCTCGGTGAGGACGTAGCGGCACTTCGGCGCGAGGCGGAGTTCCGCCCCGCCCTCGGCGTTGGCCGTCACCAGCGCGGCCACCAGCTTCGCGGCGTCGCAGGGGACCGACACCACGCCGCGCTTGCCGGTGCCCGGTGTGCTCGGTCGGTCCCGCTCGCCGTCGCCCCGCTCGCGGTCCTCGCCGGGCCGGTCGTCGGCCCGCCGGTCGTCGTCGCTACCGGCCGTGGTGAGCCGGCCCAGACCGGGAAGGGCGAGGGCCCGGTCGGCGGCGGCGGCCACGCCTGCTGCTCCGGCCGCTCCCACGACCAGGCTCCCCGCCAGGAAACCGCTGGCCAGGAACCATCGGGACCGCCGCCTTGGTCGGGTCGCGCGGTCTCCTCCTGGGTACGTGGACATCAAGAATGCCTACCTTCCTGCCTTACTGCCGTGACCGCGCGCCGATCAGGGCGCGGGGCGCTCGACGTACCGTCGACCACCAGACGTCACGATAAATCCGCAATACGGACAGGAAGGTGTGAACGTGAATAGTGCCCTTATTCATCTTCAGAACCCACCAAACGGGCCACCCCGATCAGCCGCCGACGTGGATGCCGGGGCGTCGTAGCGGGTCCCGCTCGGTCCGGCGGATGATCTCGCGTACCACCGGCGGGGTGTCCCCACGGCCGAGAATGAGATAGCGCGCCAGGTGCGCGATCGGACTCCCCTCCGACCACTCGAAGTGCGCGTGCGGTCGCACGCCGGTCGCGTCCCGCAGGGCCAGCAGGATCGCGGCGATCGCGTTGGGCGCGGCCGGGCTGCTCGCCCGCAGCACCCGGAAGCCACTCACCTCGATCCCGTGCACCCGCAGCACCTGACTGAACTCCGACGGGTCGACCACGTCGATCTCCAGGAACAGCACGTCGGCGGCCCCGGGGACCGGATTCATCCCGCGCTGCGCCCGTTCCTTGACCGTGTACTCCTTCACCGATCCCTTCTGCCGCTTGTTCGCGATCAGGTGCAGCTGCCCGTCATGGGCCAGCGACTCGGTGATGAACCGGCGGGCCGGTTCGTCGAACTCGATCCGCTCGGCCCGCAGCTCGGTGGTGCGGGTGACCCGGGACACCAGCGAGACGGCGATGATGCCGAGGATGAACAACGCCGAGATGGTGATCCCGTCCGGCTGCTCGATGACGTTCTCGACCAGCGCGTACAGCAGCACCAGCGTCAGCACCGTGAAGCCGATCGCGCCCACGCGCTGGTGGCGGCGGGCCGCCGCGATCGTCACCGCCACCGCGCCGGAGACCATCATCGCCAGGATGCCCGTGGCGTACGCCCCGGCCTGCGCGTTGACGTCGGCCCGGAAGGCGATCGTGAGGCCGACGCTGACGACGGTGTACACGATCACCACCGGGCGCACCGCCCTCGCCCACTCCGGCGCCATGCCGTACGAGGGCAGGTAGCGCGGCACGATGTTGATCAACCCGGCCATCGCCGACGCGCCGGCGAACCAGAGGATGAGCACGCTGCTCACGTCGTAGACGGTGCCGAAGGCCTCGCCCAGATAGGTGTGCGCCAGGAACGCCAGCGCCCGCCCGTTCGCGCCGCCACCCGGCCGGAACTCCTCCTGCGGGATGAGCGCCGTGGTCACGAACGTCGTCGAGATCAGGTACACCGACATGATCAGGGCCGCGGTGGTGAGCAGCCGACGCGTGTTGCGGATCCGGGCGGCCAGGCGGGCCTGCTTGTCCGGCCCGTCGGCCGCCACCAGCGGCATCATGCTGACCCCGGTCTCGAAACCGGACAACCCCAGCACCAGCAGCGGGAAGGCCAACACGGCGGTGAGCAGCACGTGGCCCGGTCCGCCGCCGGTGGTGGTCAACGCGGCCGTCCAGTCCGACACGATGCCCGGATCCTCGACGATCCGGGCCACCGCCACCCCGACGATCACCGCGTTGAGCGCCAGGAAGATCGCGACGAGGGGGATGGCGACGACCACCGCCTCGCGGAACCCGAGCAGGAACACCCCGCCGAGGATGAGCAGCAGCACGACGGTGACCGCGACCGGCACCAGGGCGCCCTCCGGGGCGTCCGGCAGGTACGGGTTCTCCAACAGGTGCACCGTCGCGTCGGCGGACGAGAGCGTGATCGTGATGATCCAGGAGGTCGCCACGAAGCCGAGCAGCACGAGGACGAAGATCTTGCCCCGCCAGAACGGCAGCAACCGCTCCAACATCGCCACCGAACCCTGACCGTGCGGGCTCTCGTGGGCCACCCGCCGGTACATCGGCAACATGCCGAACAGGGTGAGCGCCACGATCAAAAGGGTCGCCAGCGGGGAGAGCGCGCCGGCTGCCACCGCGGCGATGCCCGGCAGGTACGACAGCGTGGAGAAGTAGTCCACCCCGGTCAGGCACATCACCTGCCACCAGGCGTGCCGGCGGTTCTGCCCCTCGCTCGTCTCCGGCCCGGGCGGCTGCACCTGGTGCTGGAAGAGCCACCGGCGCAACGGGCTGGCCGGCGGCGCCGAACGGGCCGGGGTGGCCACGCGTTCGGGCACCACCACCCCGGGCCGGCCGCCCGGGTGCGGGCGGGCGGGGTCACGGGCAGCCCGCAGCGCCGGGTCCGGCCCGGTCGGCGCGTGGCGGCGTCCACCCCAGCGTCGGGCTCTCGCCCGGTGCTCGTCACCCATCGTCAGTCCCCACCCTCACCGGTCCTGACCCGACGGTAGGCGGTGGCCGGGCGCCCGGCCGGGCGAACCGGGGACGTGAACGCGCTGCTCAGGACAGGTCCGGCACGGCGAGCAGTCGGGCCAGCGCAGGAGGGTCGGCGACAGTCACCGTCGCCGCCGGGTGCCGTACGCGCTCGCCGGGCACCAGGGCCGGCACCGGCGCGCCGAAGCGCAGACAGATGCCGCCCGCCGTGCTGCTGCCGAAGCTCGCGCCCCGGTCGACCATCGACACGTGCGGGCCGATCACCCGCCACCAGCGGTACGGGCCGCTCAGCTCGACGGCGATCACGTTGGCCCGGGCGGTGCGCAGCCGCCACGGCCCGTACCGGATCATCAGGTCCCGGTCGGTCACGGCGACCCAGGCCGTCGCCGGGCGGACACCCACCAACGCCAACACCGGACGGAACACCGGATCGAAGCGGAACGGGAACCGCGTCGCGACGTCGGTCACCGGGCACCCGGCCGGGCGGTGGGTCGGGACACCGGGCCACCCGGGCGAAGGGGCCCGGGCCGCGCGGGCCGGGGTCGGGCGGCGGGCCGCCGCCGGGCCAGGACGGTCATGGCGCGGGCGTACCCGTTACGCGCCCGCCGACACCCCGGAAATTCCGCGCCGTCGACGCCCCCGCCCCACCGCCGGCCGACACCCCCCGGGCCGGCCGACGGTGGCAGACGGTCGACACCCCCCGGGCCGACCGGCTGTACCCCCCGGGCCGACCTGACGTCGGCCGACCCCCGGGGGTGGGTGGAGCTGGTGGGATGCGCCCCCGCGCTCCGCCGCCCCCCACGGGGCGGAGCGCGGGGACCCCCCGTCCCGACTACTGCAGGAACGCCCCGAGGGGCGAGAGCAGCAGCCGGCCGAGCGCTGCGGCGTTGTCGTCCAACCGCAGGCGCTCACACTCGCGGGCGTCCGGATCGTGCCGGCACCGCCAGATCTTCTGTGCGTTACGCCAGGCGACATCGCGGGTGTACTCGACCAGTTCCCCCTGGTACCAGTCGTCGATGTCGCCGTTGAGCATGTCGATGAGCAGCTGCCACCGCTCCAGATAGCCCCGGCGCAGGCCGGGGATCTTGTCGGCGAAGATGTTGTTGATCTCCAGGTAGTCGTGGTGCTGGTCGCTACCGTCGACCGGCTCCGACTCCAGGTGGTCGAACGTCGTCACCAACGCGAACGGCAGGTCGAAGTTGATGTGGGCGTTCACCCCGGCCGCCGCCGAGGGCAACGGACGGGCGTCCGGCCCCCGCATCCGCTCGAACAGGCACGACCAGGCCTTCGGGGTGCCCGGGCTGGAGTCGGTCCACAACCGCATCGCGTCGAAGTACCGTGCGGCGAACTCGACGTCGAGCCGGGACAGGAACGCCGGATCGACGAAGCGGTCCTCGTACAGCCCGTCGAGCACGCTGCTGGTGATGGTCAGGTAGAGCTTGTTGAAGTCGGCGAGGGGGCAGCTGTCCTCCAGCGGAGGCAGCCGCACCAACAGGTCCTGGAGCTTGGTGAGGTGATCGACCACGGCCGGCACGTCAGCGGGGTGGTCGGCCAGCAGGTCGACGATGTCCCGGTGCACGGGCCCCCAGACCGGTTCGATCATCTCTCCTCCATCGTGGTCGGCGGCATCCCCCGTGCCGTCGTCGACGCGGCTCAGCCTTTCAGCCCGCACCCGTCGGCCGGATCAGTAGAACGACGTATCCCGGCACGCACAGGCGCGCCGGGATACGTCGTGGTCGGTCAGCCCCGGTGGTTGCGCAACTGGATCGCGCTGGCCTGGACGCGGGTGCGGACCTGCAACTTGTCGAAGATGTGCGAGACGTGCACGCCGATGGTCCGCTCGCTGATGAACAGCCGCTGCCCGATCTCCTTGTTGGTCAGCCCCTCCGCGACCAACGCGAGCACTTCCCGCTCCCGCGCGGTGAGCGCGGCCAGCTCGTCGTCGGACGCCTGGGTCGACGCCCCCCGCGTCGCGCCGGTGGGCTTCCGCTCCTCCAGCGACACCCGGGCCCGCCCGGCCAGCTCGCGGATCTCCGAGGTCAACGGCACCGCGCCCAACCCCTGCGCCACCTCGTACGCCTCGCGCAACAGCTTGCCCGCGGTCGCCAGCCGACTGCGGCGGGCCAGCAGCGCCTCGGCCTGCCGCAGCCGCGAGTACGCCGCCGGATAGGGGTGGTTACGCCGGTCCCACTCGGCGACCGACGCCGCCCACAGCTCCGGGTCGCTGCCGTCGAGGCGGCTGACCTCGGCGGCGCAGAGCGCCAGGAACCCCTCCACCACCGAGCGCACCGGTCGGGCCGCGCCGGCGCTCTTGCGCGCCATCCGGTCGGCGACGTCGCGCAGTCGGCGCACGGCCGTCGGGTCCACCTCCACGGTGCGGCTGACGTGCGCCTCCGCCTCGGCGCGCAGACCGTGCCAGACCAGGGCGGACAGGATCATCACGTCGTCGGAGCGGATCTCGGTGAGGCCGCGCTGCACCGCCGCCCGCGCCACGTCGTGCCGGCCCTCCCACATGGCCAGCCCGGAGCGCAGGGTGAGCAGCGGAATGACGTGCCGCGCCCCACCACCGGCGAGCAGGGTCGCGACCGCGTCCAGGTCCCGGCCGGCGGCCTCGATGTCGCCGTAGCCCACCGAGAGCCGGCACCGGGCGAGCAGCAACTCGACGGCGTCCGCACCGGACGGTCGGTGCCGCAGCGCCGCCGCGACCACCTTCTCCGCCTCGGCCCACTGGCCCACCCGGAACAACCCGTTGATGGCGATCGCCAGCAGCCGGGTGCCCCAGGTGCGGCCCAGCCCCAGCTCGGCCACCCGCTCGGCGCCCCGCCGGGCCACGACCACACCCTCCTCGAGGATGTTCAGCGGCCCGGTGAGCAACTCCGCCAGGTGCAGGTACGCGCAGGCCACGTCCTCGGGCTGGCCGGCGCGCTCGGCGGTGTCGAGGGCGTCGCGCATGACCGCCAGGCCGGCGTCCGGGTCTTCCAGGAAGGCGTCGCTGAAGCCCAGCGCCGAGCTGGCCAGCACGACCTCCGTAGCGGACCCCTCCACGTTCTCGGCCAGCGCCAGCGCCTCCCGCGCCCGCTCACCGGCGTCGGCGTACCGGCCCAGGTGCAGCAACAACTCGGCCAGGCGGGCGGCGGCCGCGGCCCGGTCGCGCGGCGAACAGTCCGCCGCCTTCAGCGCCCGCTGGTACTCCTCCTCGGCCAGCGCCGAGCGACCGGCGGCGGCCAGGTAGCGGGCCCGGCGGATGTGCAGCGCGCAGTTCGGTTCGCCGCCCTGGAGCGTGGCCAACTCCTCCAGCAGGGCCAACGCCCGGGCGTGCTCCCCACAGTGGTGGGCGGCCTCGGCGGCGTTGCCGAGCAGCTCGACCCGGTCCACGGCGAGCGGACCCGAGTCGGCGGCGAGCTGCAACGCCGCCGACCAGTGCCGGTGCGCCTCGGCGTAGCCGCCCAGCCGCTCGGCCTCCTGCGCGGCGGCCACCGCCGCCGGCAACGCGCGCGCCGGGTCACCGGCCAGTCGCCAGTGGTGTGCCAGCCGGGCCTGGTGCAGCTCCCCCGGCGCCGAGGTCAGCGCCTCGGCGTAGCGGCGGTGTAGCCCGGACCGCTCGGCCGGCAGCAGCTCGTGCGCCAGCACCTCGGCGACCAGGCGGTGCCGCAGCCGGTAGCCGTCGTCGGCGCCGACCAGCAGCCGGTGCGCCACGGCCGCGCGAGCCGCGTCGATCAGCTCGTCCTCGGGCAACCGCAGCACCTCGGCCAGCAGCCAGTGCTGCACCGGCTCGACGCCGGCGGCCACCGCGTGCACCACCGCGTGCGCGTGCTGCGGCAGCGCGTCGACCCGGTCGAGGAAGATCTCCCGCAGTGTCTCGGACAGACCGTCGCGGCCGTCGCGCAGGTCGCGGGCCAGCTCCTCGATGACGAACGGGTTACCGCCGCTGCGCTGCCACACCTGGTCGGCCGCGTCCCCGGACAGGGGTCGGCCGACCACCGCGGCGGCGAGCTCCTCGGTCTCGGTTCGGCCCAGCGGCGCCAGGTCGAGCACCCGCACCGTCCGCAGGCGACGCAGCTCGGTGAGCACCCGGCGCAGTGGGTGCGCGCCCTGCAACGACTCGGCGCGTACCGCTGCCAACACCGAGAGCTGCAGATCGCCCAGGCCGGCCAACAGGTAGAGCAGCAACTGCCGGGTGCTGCGGTCGACCCACTGCAGGTCGTCGAGGATCAGCACCAGTGGTCTGCCCTCGGCGATCAGGTGCAGCCCGCGCGAGACCCGCTCCAGCAACGCGCCCGCGCCGTCCGGGCCGGCGGTCTCGTCGGCGACCATCTGCAACAGCCCGCGTACCGCCGACGAGCTGCGCGCGCGAGAGGCGGACAGGTCGGCGTCGTAGCGGCGCAGCGCCTGCAACAGCGGGTGCAGCGGCGAGGCGTCGCCGATGTCCAGGCAGCTGCCGGTGAGCACCACGGCGCCCTGGTCACGCAACCGGTCACCGATCTCGCCCAGCAACCGGGTCTTGCCCACACCGCTCTCGCCGGTCAGGAAGACGGCGGCGGTCTGCCCGTGCGCCGCGTCACCGAGCAACGCGGATCGGACCGACCGCACCAGCTCGGCCCGACCCACGAGCGGTGCGGTGTCCACATCGCTGGCCATGGCACGCAGCCTAATCACAGGGCCCCGCACCGTTCTATGGCCATCCGCCGCTTGTGGTACTCCTCGCGTCGACTTTGCGACTAAAGGTTGCGGGTGGCCGACATACGTCGTTCTGCAGATCCCCCGTGGGCCCAGGGATGCCAATCTCCGGAGTCATCAGGCAGAAGCGGGAAGAAGGGCCGGTGCGATACCCATGACCAGCAGCATCGTCGTCATCGACCCGCAGCGAACCGGGACCGGACACTGGCCGGTGCCGGAGGAGAGACGCACAGTGACCGTCCTCTTCGCCGACATCGTCGGCTCCACGGGTCTGGTGGACCGACTCGATCCGGAGGACGTCCGCGCTCTGCAACGGGCCTACTTCGACACCGTCGCCGGCGTGCTGCACCGCTGGCAGGGAGTCGTGGAGAAGTACGTCGGCGACGCGGTGATGGCCCTCTTCGGCGCCCGGCACTCGGACGGCTTCGACGCGTACCGGGCGGTGCGCGCCGGGCTCGAGATCCAGGCGGCGCTGGACCGCCGGCCGATGGTCGGCGACATCAGACTGCGCGTACGCGTCGGTGTCGCCACCGGTGAGGTCGTGGTCGACCTGGGCGGCGCCGTCAGTGGCGGGCACGGCGTGGCCAGCGGCGCGGTGATCACCACAGCGGCCCGCCTCCAGGAGTACGCGGAGCCGGGTTCGGTGGCGCTCTGCGCGGCCACCGCACGGGCCACCGCCGGCCTGATCACCCAGCGTCAGCTGGCGGCGGTACCGGTCGCCGGACGGGTGCCTCCGATGCCCGTCTGGCACGCCGTCGGCCTGGTACGCCCCGGCACCGACCGCCACGACGGCCCGCTGATCGGCCGTCGCCGCGAACTGGCCACCATCCGCGACGAGGTGAGCGAGGCCATCCGCAAGCACAGCCCGAGGTGGCTGTCGGTGGTCGGCCCGACCGGCAGTGGCCGCAGCCGCCTCCTGCACGAGTTGACCCGGGGACTGACCACGGTGGACGGGGCGTCGGTGCGGTGGTGTGTGGCGACCTGCCAGCCGTACCCCGATCAAATCCTGGCCCCGGCCGCCGACCTGCTCCGCGGCCTCGCGGGCGTGCGGCACGGCGACGGCCCGGCCGTGGTCCACGACCGACTGGTCGCCGCCCTGACCTCGCTGTTCCCGCCGGAGCGCGTCGCGGCGGCGATCCCGGCCCTGCAGCGGTTCCTGACCACCCCGGACAGCTCGTCGGCGGCGCTGGCGGGGGCGGCGATCTGCCGGGACGTCCTGTTGCGCCTCGCCGCTCACCAGCCGCTGGTCGTCGCCGTGGACGACGTGGACCGGGCGGCGCCCGCGATGAGCCGTTTCCTGCACGCGCTGTTCGGCGCGGCGACGGCGCGCGGGTTGCCGCTCGCCCTGATCACAGTGCACCAACCGCAGTGGGCCGACACCCGGCCGAGCCCGGCGCGTCGGATGACGATCGGACCACTGGCGACTGTGCAGTCCGGTCGACTGCTGCGCCACCTGCTCAGCCGGGCCGGGCAGCCGGTGACCCTGACCGACCGGTTGCTGCCGCTGGTGGGGGGTCGCCCCGGGCACGCTGCGGCGTACGTCGCGTCGCTGGTGGACGGCGCCGACCCGGCGACGCTCCCCCTGCCCGAGGCGCTACGCCGGGTCGTCGGGGCGGAGCTGGACCACCTCGACGGTGAGCGGCGGGCGGTGCTGATGGCCGCCGGCACCCTCGGCGGGGTGATCTCCGGTGCTGCCGTCGACCGGGCCCTCGGCTGGACGCCCGGCCGGTCCGCGCCCGCGCTACGAGGGTTGGTCGCCGCCGGGCTCCTGCTCCCCCACCACAGCGGCGGGTACGCGTTCGCCGCGCCCGCGCTGCGTCAGGTCGCCGCCGAGCGCCTGCCTCGCGTGTTGCGGGCCGTCTTCGGTCGCCGCGTCGCCGGCGTCGCGGGCCTCGACACCGTCGAAGCCGCTGACCGCGCTGACACCGACCTGGCAGGCGGCCGATCGGGTACCGGCCGTGCGGCCATCGGCAGGTCGGCCGTACGACGCGCCGAGGTCGTGCCCCTCGACGCCGCTGGCGTCGAAAACACCAGCCTGGACACCGTTCGGGCCAGGAACACCAGCCTGGACACCGTTCCAGCCGGGAACGACCGCCTCGGCGCGGTGTTCACAGTGCCGCCCTCCGGGGCGCTGCGTCGACGCCCGCCACGACTGACGGTGGCCACCGTGCCGGCCGTGCCCACCGGTGGGATGAACCGATCGGCGGGCTCCCGCCGGCTCCGCGCCGTCGCGTCGGCGGGTGACGTGCCGCCGACGCACGGGTCCGCGACACCGGATGGTGCGGGCGGTCGTCGTGCGCCTGACGCCGACCGGGTCTCGGCGTCGATCCGCGCCGTGCCAGCGGCGCCGGAGTCAGCCGAGCACACCCTCGCCGGCGTCGGGGCTGCACCCGGGGCGGTGCGCACCCTGCCGGGCCCGCCGGTGGCCCGGTGGTCGGACGGCCTGGCCGCCTCCGCCTGAGGCTCCGTCAGCGGCCTAGGCCCTGTTTCACAAGAACTGGCCGGCCTGCGGCGGGCCCGGACGACGCCCGGCGGCGTTGCGGTTTCGTCCGGATACAACACCGGTATCCGGACGAAACCGCGCCTTGCCGGATCGCCGCCCGGACTCCGCCTCGGCTCGACCGCCCTTATGAAACAGGGCCTAGTTCCTTGATCGTTGGCAGCCGAGCAACTCGACACGCCGAGCAGCGCCCCGCTGAGCTGCCACGGTAGCGGGTCAGGTCGGTCGCCCGCCGAACCGCCAGTCGTGCACCTCGACGTCGGCGTACCGGTCCACGGTCAGGATGGCGCGGGCCGCGTCCTGGGACGACGCCCGGAGCAGCGCCGCGGTGCCCAGCCACGCGTCGCCGTCGTCGGACAGCAGCGGCCCGTACGCGACCAGCTCGTCCGGGTCAGGTGGCACGGCCAGGTCGACGGCCTGCCCCTCTCCGAGGCCGAGCACCAGGTACCTGTCACCGCCGGTCCGACCGCCCGGGAAGTCCCACATCGTGCGGCCCAGCGTGTTGCTCCACCGGCGCACCAGCACATCCCGGTAGACGCCTGCCTGGTAGTTGGGCTCGTCGAAGGCGAACGCCCGCGCGGCGGCCGAGTCGGGCAGGTCGACGATGTGCACGCTGCCGGTGGCGGTGTCACCGGACAGAGTCGGGCCGCGAGCGATCATCTCCGTCGCGAACCGGTCCATGTAGGACCAGTGCTCGGCCAGCAACTCGTCGCGCAACGCACCCGAGCCGGGCCGGTCACGGTGGTAGCACAGGAATTCCATGCCGCACATTGTCGACGCCGGTTCCCATCCCCGCCGGACCGAGGTCAGCCCAGCGGTGTCAGGGCACTGCCGCCGAGGCCAGCAGCGCCGCCGTGGGCAGCGCGAGCAGACCGTCCGCGTCCCGGTAGGGAGCGGTCACCTCGTCGTACGCGGCGCGGATGCGGGCCAGCACGTCCGGAGGTTGGGCAACCAGCACCAGGCCGGGCTTGCTGATGCCGTTGGCGGGGCCGCTCCACCACGCCTCGGGGTCGGTGCGATGCGCCCAGGTGATCGTCTCGCACCGCACGTCGGCGAGACCGGCGGCGTCGAGCAAACCCCCGAGGCCATCCGGGGTACGGGCGAAGTCCCGGTCCGCGTCCACCGTCGGGGCGGTCGGGCGGTCGACCCCGGCGGCATCGAAGACCTCCCCCCACAGGCTCTGCGCCTCGGGCGGCGGGTCGGGCCAGATCGTCACCGCGATCCGACCGGCGGGCCGGACGACCCGGCGCAGCTCGTCGATCGCCGCGCCCGGATCACCCACGTGGTTGATCACGAAGTTCGCCACGGCCGCGTCGAAGGATCCGGAGGTGAACGGCAGGCGGGGCAGGGCCGCGAGTCGCACCTCCTCGGCCGACGGGACACGACGGCGCGTCAACTCCACCATGCTCGGCTCGGCGTCGACGGCGACGACGACAGCGCCACGAGCGCTCGCCAGGCCGGCCACCGTCCCGGAACCGGTGCCGGCGTCGAGCACGCGGGTGCCCGCACCGATGTGTGCGGCGTCCAACAACGATGACGCCGGATAGGCGCAGAGCGCGGCGAGGCTACTGTCGTACGCGGCAGCCCGCCCGGACCAGTGCGACCGTACGTGCTCGTCGTAGGCAGTCGTCGTCATCGCCCCACCCCGTCGACGGTGATCATGATGTCGGCGTCAGGATATCGAAGGAGGCACGTTCCGGACGGCCCGCGCACCGACGCGACACCGGGCGGGCCCCCGGTGAGCTGGGCGTCGGTTGTCCACCGGCAACCGGTGAGCCCGAACGCGGGCGACTAGGATCAGCCCAGTCATGCTGCTACGGGTGCTCGGGCCGCTCGAGGTCGAGGTCGACACAGGCGGACCGGTCGACCTCGGCGGCCCCCGCCAACGCGCCGTGCTCGCGCTGCTCCTGGCGGCCCGAGGCGAGGTCGTCTCCGTCGGTCGGATGATCGAGGATCTGTGGCGGGGTGACCCACCGCCACGGGCGATCGCCTCCCTACAGGCGTACGTCTCGCACCTGCGCCGCCTGTTGGAGCCGGCCCGCGAACGCCGGGCGCCGGCGCGGGTCCTGGTCACCGCCCCGCCCGGATACGCGATCCGGGTGCCCACCGACGCCGTCGACGCCGGTCGTTTCGAGGCGCTGCTCGCCGACGCACGCGCTGTCAACGCCGCCGACCCGGGCCGGGCACGCCTGCTGCTGGGCGCCGGACTCGACCTGTGGCGCGGGCCCGCGTACGCCGAGTTCGTCGAGGAGCCGTGGGCGCAGCCGGAGGTGCTGCGGTTGGAGGAGTTGCGCCTCGCCGCCCGGGAGCTGCTGCTCGACGTGACAGTGCGTGGGGGCGACGCGGCCGAGGCGGTGCCGGAGGCGGAGGCGCTGACCCGGCAGGCGCCACTGCGGGAGGAGAGTTGGCGGCTGCTCGCGCTGGCGTTGTGGCGTACCGGCCGGCAGGGCGACGCCCTCGCGGCGCTGCGTCGGGCCCGGGCGACGCTGGCCGACCAGCTCGGTCTGGATCCGGGCCCGGCCCTGGTGGAGCTGGAGTCCGCGATCCTGGCCCAGCGTCTCGACCTGCTCCCGCCGGTGGTCGCGACGGCGGCACGGATCGCCGCACCGCCACCGGCGACCGAGGAGGTGTTCGTCGGACGGGAGGCCGAACTGGCGGCTCTCGGGCAGGCGGCCGCCGAGTGCGTGACCAGCGGGCCGCGGGTCGCGATCGTCAGCGGCGAGGCCGGCGCGGGCAAGACGACGGTGCTCGGCCGGTTCCGGGAGGAACTCAGCTCGCGCGGCTGGCTGGTCACCGTCGGCCGCTGCCCGGAGGTCGAGGGCGCGCCGCCGGCCTGGCCGTGGGTCGAGGCGCTGCGGCAGCTCGCCGAGGAGGCGCCGCCGGAGGGTGTCGCGTCGGCGCTCGCCCCGCTGCTCGGCGGCGGCGACGGCGAGTCGGGTGGTGACGTCGCCGCCGGCCGGTTCCGGTTGCACCACGCCGTCGGCGCGTGGTTGAACGCGACAGCGGTCCGTCGGCCGGTGGCTGTCGTCCTCGACGACCTGCACGCCGCGGACGCCGAGACACTGCTCCTGCTGAACAGCGTCACCGAGCTGACCACCGGCGCCGTGCTGTTCGTCGCGGCGATGCGACCGACGGACAACCGCGAGCGGCTCGCCGACACGATGGCCGTCCTGGCCCGTCGGTCGCCCCACCGGATCCAGTTGGGGGGCCTGAGCACGGCCGAGGTCGAACGGCTGCTCGGAGCGCTGGCCCGGACCACCCTCGACCCGGACACGGTCGCCGCGCTGACCGAACGCACCGGCGGGAACCCTTTCTACGTCCGGGAGTCGGCGCGGCTGCTCGCCGCCGAGGGCACGCTCGTCGCCACCTCCGACGTGCCGGAGGGGGTACGCGACGTGTTGCGCCGCCGACTCGCCCGCCTGCCGTCGTCCGCGGTCTCGGTGCTGCGTCTCGCCGCCACGCTGGGACGGGAGGCGAACCTACCGACACTTCTCGACGCCGCCGACGTCGACGAGGCGTCCACCCTCGAAGCCGTGGAGGTCGGACTGACCGCCGGCCTGCTCACCGAACCTGCCCCCGGGCGGGTGCGCTTCGTGCACGGCCTGGTCCGCGACACCATCTACACCGACCTGTCCCACCTACGGCGGACCCGCCTGCACGCCCGGGTCGCGGACGCCACCCGCCGACTGGCACCCACCGACTACCCGTCGCTGGCCTACCACTACGCCCGCGCCGCGTCGGCTGACACCGCTCCACTCGCCGTCGACTACGCCATCCGCGCCGCCGAGCTGGCCGAGCGGCGGTACGCGTACGACACCGCCGTCGAGGTGCTCGGCAACGCGCTCGACGCCGCCGCGACGGTCGCCGGGGACCGGGACGCGCTGCGGGTCGACCTGCTCGGCCGGTTGTTGCGTGCCCAGGCCCGGGCCGGTGCGGTGGCCGCCGCCCGGGCGACCCGCGCCCGGGCGATCGACGTCGCCACCGCGTCCGGTCGGGACGATCTGCTGGTCGCGGCGTTCACCGCGTGGACCGTGCCCACCCCGTGGTTGACGCACGCGTACGGCATCGTGGACCACCACGTCGTGGAGCTGCTCACCCGCCTCCTGCGTACCGCCGACCTGGACCCGGTCTCCCGCTGCCGACTGCTCGACGCGATGGCCACAGAACTGGACGGCGAGTCCGACCCTCGTGGTGTGGCGGCCGGCCGGGAGGCGCTGGCACTCTCGCGGCGGTTGGACGCCCCCGAGCTGCGCGCCCTCGGGCTGGCTGCGCGGCTCCGCACGATGAGCTACGAGCGGGAGGCGCCGGGCCGCCGGGAGTTGGCCCTGGAGCTGCGCGACCTCGCCGACGAACACGGGCTGGTGACCTACCGCTGGGTCGCCGAGCAGGTTCTCGGCCACTGCGCCGCCGTGCTCAACCAGCCCGACGAGCTTCGCGTCAGCGTGGCCCAGCAGGGATGGTTGGCCACGACCTACCAGATCAAGGAGGGCCAGGTGATCCACCTCTGTTCGTTGGGCGCCCTCGCACACATCGCCGGGGACTTCGTCGCCGCGCGCCGGCACTACGACGAGGTCACCGCGCAGATGCGGCGGCAGGGTTCGCTGCACGCGGAGGCGTTCCACTACTTCGCCGTGGCGACCCTGCTGATCAGTCAGGGGCGCTTCGGCGAGCACCTGGAGGCCACCCGCCGGATCCGCGGGTCGTTGGGCCCGATCGTGAACGACCTTCTGGCGCTGGCGCTCATCGAACGCGGACGGGTCGACGAGGCGCGGGCCATGCCGACCGGGCGGCACGTCTACCGCCCGGACTACTTCGAGTCCGCGCTGCTCACCGTACGCGGGATGGTCATCGTGGCGCTGGGCCGACGGGACCTGGCCCAGCCGGTGATCGACGCGCTACTCCCGGTCCGCGACCAACTGGCCGGTTTCTCCAGCACCGCGGCCGTGGTGCGACCGGTGGCGCTGACCCTCGGAGAGCTGTCCCTGCTGTTGGGACGCACCGAGGACGCGACGGAGCACTTCACCCTGGCAGCCCGGCTGGCTCGTCGATGGGGTTCGCCGCACTGGCTGGCCGAGGCGACGGCGGCGCTGGCCGACTGACCGGCGCGCCTGGTGGATTCCAAGCCGGTTCCAAGTGACACCACGCATGATCAACAGATCTGTGCCAGTTGATCCTCGGAAAGGTCACCGTGAACCAGAACCACCGCGAAGCCATGGCCGACGTACGCGACATGTACATGGCGCACACGATGTTCCGTCGTGAGTTCAGCCTGCTGCCGCAGCTCGTCCGCGACGTCACACCGGGCGACGCCAGGCGCGCGGAGGTCGTCGGCGCCCACGCCGAGATGCTCTGCGCCATCCTGCACCTGCACCACGAGGGTGAGGACCTGATGCTGTGGCCACGGCTGAAGGAGCGCGGCGGCGCGGAGGCCGCAGCCATCGTGCCCACGATGGAGGGGCAACACCAGGCCATCGAGGAGGCTCACGCGGCGGTGGTCGCGCTGCTGCCCGGCTGGCGTCGCACCGGGCGCGGCGGTGACCAGCTCGCGGACGCGTTCGAACACCTGCGCGCCGCACTGATCGAGCACATGGCGCTGGAGGAGGCCGAGATCCTGCCGCTGGCGCAACGGCACATCACCGCCAGCGAGTGGATGGAACTCGGCGAGCACGGGATGAGCGAGGCTCCGAAGAAGCAACTGCCGCTGGCCTTCGGCCTGGTGATGTACGAGGGCGACCCCGACGTGATCAAGGCGGTGCTGGCCCACGCCCCGCTGCCGGCACGGCTGCTCATGCCACTCATCGCGCCCCGGCTCTACGCCAGCCACGCCAAGCGGGTGCACGGCACCGCCACTCCCCCGCGCATCGGCGCCGGGGCCCACTGAGCGGGGTCGACAACCGACCGGAGGGGTGAGCCGCGAGGTTCGGTGGCGCCGAGGTCGACCGCGCCGTGGAGGGGCAGCGCGGTCACGTCGGGGGGTGACGTGAGCGCGTTGGGGGCAGCGCGGTCACGTCGGGGGGTGACGTGAGCGCGTTGGGGGCAGCGCGGTCACGTCCGGGGGCGATGTGAGCGCGTTGGGGGCAGCGCGGTCACGTCCGGGGGGGCGATGTGAGCGCGTTGGGGGCGGCGCGGTCACATCGGGCCTGGTCAGGGGGCGGCCAGGAACTCCAGCACACGCGGCCAGGTCGCCGCGCTGGCATTCGGGGAATACTCACCGGCTTCCGGGTCGGTGAACAGATGACCCACGCCGGGGTAATGGAAGACCGCCAGGTCGGCTCCGGCGTCGGTCATCGCCTGCTGCCACTCGTCGACCTCGTCCGGGGTGTCGTACGGGTCGGGGTCGGCGAGGTGCATCTGCACCGGCAACCCGGGCCGGACGGCGTCCGGCGCGCCGCCGGTGCCGTGCAGCAGGAGCAGCCCGCCCGCGTCGGGTCGCTCGGCCAGCAGCGCCCCGGCCACGCCGGCGCCCATCGAGAAACCGGCGAGAACCGTCTCGGCTGGCAGGTCGTCGAGCGCGTTCCGGGCCCGGTCGAGCACCACCTCGTGACCGACCTTGTCGAGCAGCGCGAAGCCCTCCTCGACGGTGTCGGCGGCCGGGACGCCGTACAGGTCAGGGGTGCTGACCTGGTGCCCGGCGGCGCGCAACCGGTCGGCGGCGGCGCGCACGGCGGGCCGCAGCCCGTACACGGAGTGGAACAGCACGACGTGTCGCATCACGTCATCCTGCCGCAACCCGCCGAGCGACAAGGGTGGCCACGCGGGGCGGAGGTCAGACCGACGCCGCCAGACAGCGCGCCCGGGGTGGTCACGCGGGGCAGCGGTCAGACCAACGCCGCCAGCCGCGCGACGAGGTCGGACGGCGGCGGCATCGCGGCGATCTCCCGGCTGACCTGACCGGCGGCGGTGCGCAGGGCGTCGTCGGTGAACAGGCGGGTGAGCGCCTGCGCGGTGATGTCCCGGGGGCGCAGCGCCAGACCGGCGCCGCGGCGGGCGACCAGCTCGGCGTTGTGCCGCCGGTCCCCCGGGCCCACAGTCGCCAGCTGGGGCAGGCCGGCGGCGAGGGCTCCCAGCGCGCTGCCCGCTCCGCCGTGATGGACCAGCGCCGCGCTCGCCGGCAACGCCTCGTCGAGCGGGATCCAGTCGACCACCCGCACGTTGCCGGGCAGCGAACGGGCCGACCGCTCGTCCGGTCGGACCAGCACGATCTCGGCGTCCACCTGGGCGGCGGCGGCCACCACGGCGGGCATCGGCCCCCGGTCGCCGGGGCCGGTCAGGGTGCTGCGGGTGACCAGGATCCGGGGCCGGTCGCCCGGCTCGCGCAGCCAGGTCGGCAGCTCGCCGCCGCCGACGTAGGAGTCGTACCGCATCGGCCAACCGGCCTGGGTGGCGACGCTGGGAGGGGCCACGGCGAGGGCGGCGGCGGGTGGCGGCAGTTCGGTCAGACCGTGTCGGCGCAGTGCGGCGCCGAGCCGGGCGGTGGTCGCGCGGACCAGGTCGCGGCCGTCGAAGAGGGCGTTCTCCTGGCGTACGGCCGGCACGTCGAGGCGAGCAGCGGCCACCGCGCCGGCGACCGCGAACGGTTCGTGTAGCACCAGGTCCGGCCGCCAGCGGGCGGCCAGTGCGAGAACCGGGTCGGTGAGCTGGTCGTTGAGCGCGCCGAAGAGCAGGCCGGCGCCCCGGGTGCCGGCGCTGCCGGCCATCTCGGCGCGGGCGGTCAGCGGGTGGCGGGGGAAGACGCGCCGCGCGATCCGGCCGAAGTCGAAGCCCGGTGCGATGTCATGGACGGCCAGCCCGGCGTCGGCGGCGGTCAGACCACCGCCGCCGGTGGCCAGCAACACGTCGTGACCGGCGTCGCGCAGCGCGACCGCGAGCGGCACCAGCGGGAAGACGTGCCCGACGAGCGGGGCGGAGACCACCAGCACACGCATGGGCAGGATCCTATGTCGCCACCTGTGCCCGGCGGGGCCCCGAACGGAGCAGCTCCACCGGAGACGGCAAGCCACCGACCGTCAGTCGGCCGCCGGTCGTCGGTCGACGATGCGGCGCATCTTGCCCATCGACCGTTCCACCGCGTCCGGGGCGAGGACGTCGACGGCGACGCTCACCCCGATGGTGTTCTTCACCAGCTCGGCGAGCGTCGCGCCGGCCCGCGCGGCCGCGTCCGCGGCGACCCCGGTCCGCCGCTCCACCCGCACGGTCAGGGTGTCCAATCGACCCTGCCGATCGAGTACGCACTGGAAGTGCGGCGACAGCTGCGGCGTCCGCAGGATCAGCTCCTCGATCTGGGTGGGGAAGATGTTCACGCCGCGCACGATCATCATGTCGTCCGTACGGCCGGTGATCTTCTCGATCCGGCGCATCGGGCGGGCGGTGCCGGGCAGCAGCCGGGTCAGGTCGCGGGTGCGGTAGCGCACGACCGGCATCGCCTCCTTGGTCAGCGAGGTCAGCACCAGCTCGCCTCGTTCACCGTCGGGTAGCACCGCACCCGTGACCGGGTCGATGATCTCCGGGTAGAAGTGGTCCTCCCAGACGTGCAGCCCGTCCTTGGTCTCGACGCACTCGGTGGCCACGCCGGGGCCCATCACCTCGGAGAGTCCGTAGATGTCCACCGCGTGGATGTCCAGTCGTCGCTCCATCTCCCGGCGCATGTCCTCGGTCCACGGCTCCGCGCCGAAGATCCCCACCCGCAGCGAGGTGGCGCGCGGGTCGAGGCCCTGGCGCTGCATCTCGTCGGCGATGGCGAGCATGTAGCTGGGCGTGACCATGATGACCTCGGGTTCGAAGTCGCGGATCAGCATGACCTGCCGCTCCGTCATGCCACCGGATACCGGGATGACGGTGCAGCCCAGTTCCTCGGCGCCGTAGTGCGCGCCCAGCCCGCCGGTGAAGAGCCCGTAGCCGTACGCGACGTGCACGCGGTCGCCGGGGCGGCCGCCGGAGGCGCGGATCGACCGGGCCATCAGCCGCGCCCACGTGCGCAGGTCGTCGCGGGTGTAGCCGACCACTGTGGGGCGGCCGGTGGTGCCGGAGGAGGCGTGCAGTCGGGAGACCCGTTCCCGGGGTACGGCGAACATGCCGAACGGGTAGTTGTCCCGCAGCTCCGCCTTGCCGGTGAACGGGAAGCGGGCCAGGTCGTCGAGGTCACGACAGTCGTCGGGGTGCACCCCGGCCGCCTCGAACGCCCGGCGGTAGTGCGGCACGTTGTCGTACGCGTGCCGCAGCGACCAGCGCAGCCGTTCACGTTGCAGGGCGCGTAGCTCGTCGACGTCGGCGCGCTCGATCGGCTCCAGCTCCTCCGGACGAGGGGTGCGGTCCTCCATCGCGTGCCTCCTTGGTGCGGCGGTCCCGTGGGCTGCGCGTACCGTACGCCCGCCGTCGTGAGGCTGGCGCGGCGGTCAGCGGGCGGCGGGCAGCCGGTGCAGGGCGTCGACCAGCGGGGCCAGCTCGGGGGTGGCCTCCGCCTCGGCGAGCGCGTCGCCGAGCACCCGGTCGTGGGTGGGCCGGGCCTGGTCGAGCAGCTCGGAGCCGGCCGGGGTCAGCTCGGTGTAGATGCCGCGCCGGTCGTCGGCGCAGAGGATGCGGGTGAGAAGACCGCGTTGCTCCAGGCGGGTGACCAGTCGGGTGGTGGCGCTGCCGGAGAGCGCGGCGGCGCGGGCGAGCTGACTCATCCGCATGTGCCAACCGTGCTGGCGCGAGAGCGCGTCGAGGACCGTGTATTCGACGACGGACAGCTCGTGACCGGCCTGCAACGCCCGTTCCAGGGAGGCCTCGATCAGCCCGTGCAGGGCGGCGAGGGTGCGCCAACCCTGCGCGCGGATCTCGACGGCGTCGTCGGCGATGCCCATGCCGGCCCTCCTCGGGTGTGATCTGGACGGCCCCAGGCTACCACGCTTGCGCCGATATAAAGCGCGTGCAAGTATTTCGTTGCTGACGCGTGTAGTTGCACGCGCCGTCCATCTGACCCCTCCCCGATGGGAAGACCATGTCCGTACGCCAACAGTCCCTGCCGCCCGGCCTGATCGCGCTGGCCATCGGCGCCTTCGGCATCGGGCTCACCGAATTCGTGATCATGGGCCTGCTGCCCGAGGTGGCCGCCGACTTCGCGGTCACCGAGCCGGTGGCCGGCTGGCTGATCTCCGGCTACGCGCTCAGCGTGGCCGTCGGCGGGGTCGCCCTCACCGCGGCGGTCACCCGGCTGCCCCGCAAGCCGGTGCTGCTCGGCCTGATGGTGCTCTTCATCATCGGCAACCTGCTCTCCGCCGTCGCCGGTGACTACGCCGTGATGATGGCCGGCCGGATCGTCGCCGCCCTCTGCCACGGCGCGTTCTTCGGCATCGGCGCCGTGGTGGCTGCCGGCCTGGTCGCACCGGCCCGCCGGGCGGGCGCCATCGCCATGATGTTCGCCGGCCTGACCATCGCGAATGTCCTCGGCGTCCCCTTCGGCACCTTCCTGGGGCAGCACTTCGGCTGGCGGTCGACGTTCTGGGCGATCACCGCGATCGGCGTCGTCGCGCTGATCGGGCTGGCAGTGCTCATCCCGGGTCGCGACACCGCCAGCGCCGACCGCCCGGCCGCCGGGCTACGTGGTGAGCTGCGCGCCTTCACTCACTCGCAGGTCTGGCTCTCCCTGGTGATCACGGTCCTGGGCTTCGGCGGCATGTTCGGCGCGTTCACCTACATCGCCTACACGCTGACCGAGGTCAGCGGCTTCGCCAGCAGCACGGTGCCGTGGCTGCTCGTCCTCTTCGGAGTGGGACTCTTCGCCGGCAACCTGCTCGGCGGCCGGGCCGCCGACCGGTCCCTGTCGCGCACCCTGGTCACCGTCCTGGCGGTGCTCACCGTCGTGCTCGTCGGTTTCGCGCTGACCGCGACGAGCCCGGTGTTGACCATCGTCTCGCTGGTGCTGATGGGCGGTTTCGGCTTCGCCACGGTGCCGCCGTTGCAGATGCGGATCATGCACTACGCGCACCAGGCCCCGACCCTGGCGTCCGGCGCGAACATCGCCGCGTTCAACCTCGGCAACGCGCTGGGCGCCTGGATCGGCGGGGTGACCATCGCCGCCGGGCTCGGCTACACCTCGCCGATCTGGGCCGGCGCCGCGCTCACACTGGCCGGGCTGGGCGTCCTCCTCGGGGCGCTGCGCCTGGCCCGCCGCAGCGAGCCGGCGGCGACCGGAGCGGACCTGGTCGACACGGCGGCCTGAGCCGCCGACAGGAGTACGCCGGGCCGGGCGGATGCCCGACCCGGCGTCACTCTGATCATCGCCCCGCCATCATCTCGCAATTGCAAGTTATGTGCAACAAGGTCTGGACAACGCCGACGGGTCGTAACTAGCCTCCCCTCCATGAGTCCTTACATCACGGATCCGTGGGCGTGGCAGGAGAGCTGGGACCGCCAGCAGGAGGCGTTCATGCCGGACCGGGAACACCGGTTCACCGCCATGCTCGACACCGTCGACGCGATCCTCGACGGTCGGCCACCGCGCGTGCTCGACCTGGCCGGTGGCACCGGCAGCATCTCGCTGCGAACGCTGGCGCGCTTCCCCGACGCCGAGGCGACACTGCTGGACCTCGACCCGGCACTGCTCGCCATCGCCCGCGCCTCGCTGGGCGACCGGGCCACCATCGTCACGGCCGACCTCGGCACCCCGGACTGGCGCTCCGCGCTCCCCCACCGCGAGTACGACGCCGTGCTCACCGCCACCGCTCTGCACTGGGTGCCGGCGGACCGACTCGGTCAGCTCTACGCCGAGCTGCGCGACGTGCTGCGACCGGGCGGTGTCTTCGTCAACGCCGACCACATGCCGGACGACGGCCTGCCGGAGCTGACCAAGCGGCTGATGGACCGGGCCCGGACCCGGCGCAACGCCCGGTACGCGGCCGGCACGATGCTGTCCTGGTCGGACTGGTGGGACCGGGCCGGCGCGGATCCGGCGCTGTCCCCCTTGGTGCGCCAGCGACAGGACATCTACCCGACCGGGCACAGCCCGGAGTGGAGCCCACCGGCCTCCTGGCACCTCGCCGCGCTCACCGCCGCCGGATTCGGCGAGGTCGGCACCGTGTGGCGGGGCGGCCCGGACGCCGCCGTCGCGGCGGTGCGCTGACCCGGCAGGGCACTCGGGCCGCCGGTGGCGGCACTACGCTGGGGACCCGTGGCAGAGCCGCTGGACCCGCGTACCGACCCCGACGTCGACCTCCGGGTCCCCGCCGACCGGGGTGAGCTGACCGCGCACCCCGCGACTGTCCTGGCCGCCATCGCGGTCGGCGGGGTGCTCGGCGCGCTGGCCCGGGCCGGCCTGCAGCACGCCGCGCCGCACCCGCCCACGGGGTTTCCGTGGGCGACCTTCGGCATCAACACGTCGGGGTGCCTCCTGATCGGCGCCCTGATGGCGGTGCTCGGACACCTCGACGGCGGGCATCCCCTGGCTCGCCCGTTCCTCGGGGTCGGGGTGCTCGGAGGGTTCACCACGTTCTCCACCTACACGGTCGACATCCAGCAGGCGCTGGTCGCGGGCGCTCCGGGCACCGCGCTGGCCTACCTGGCCGCGACGCTGCTCGGGGCGCTCGCGGCGGTGGGTCTGGGCGACGCCGTGACCACCCGGGCGCTGCGACGGAGGACGGCCTGATGACCGTCCTGCTCATCGCCCTGGGTGCGGCCGTCGGCGCTCCGTTGCGCTACCTCACCGACCGGGCCGTGCAGTCCCGGCACGACTCGGCGTTCCCCTGGGGCACGCTGACCGTCAACGTGATCGGGTCGCTGCTGCTCGGCGGGCTCGTCGGATGGCCGGTCGGCCCGGCGGTCACCGCGGCGCTCGGCACCGGGTTCTGCGGCGCGCTGACCACCTACTCCACCTTCAGCTACGAGACGCTGCGACTCGTCCGGGGCGGCAACCGGCTCCTCGCGGTCGCCTACGTGCTGGGCAGCGTCACCGCCGGGCTCGTCGCGGCCACCGCCGGCTACGCCGTGGCGCGCGCCCTGTCGAACTGACCGACCAGCGCTCCCCTGACCAGGAGCCGAGCGGGAACGTCCTGAAGGTATATACGCGGGGTATACCCTCGGTGTAGTCTCCTGGCATGAGCGTGCCACTGACCCTCCTCGGCCTCCTCGAACGAGAGCCCAGCCACGGGTACGACCTGAAACGCGATTACGACGCCTTCTTCGGGCGCGGCAAGCCGCTACCGTTCGGCCAGGTCTACTCCACCCTCAGCCGGCTGGCCCGGGACGGCAAGGTGGTGATCAGCGACGTCGCCCCCGGTGCCGGCCCGGACCGCAAGCGCTACGTCATCACCGACGTCGGGGCGACCGAGGTCGAGCAGTGGCTGACCCAACCGGTCGAGCCGGAGCCGCACCTGCAGACGGTGCTCTTCGCCAAGGTCGTGCTCGCGCTGATGCTCGACCGCCCCGCGGCCGAATACCTGGACACCCAGCGCGGCGCGCACCTGCACCGCATGCGGGAGCTGACCGAGATCAAGCGCGCCGGCAGCCTGGTCGACGCGCTGCTCGCCGACCACGGCCTCTACCACCTGGAGGCGGACCTCCGGTGGATCGAGATGACAAGCGCCCGACTGGACGCCCTGCGGAAAGAGGTACGGCCGTGAGTGTCGTGATCGAAGCGCGCGACGTCGAGTTCTCCTTCGGCCAGACCCCCGCCCTGCGCGGTGCCAGCGTCGCCGTGGAGGCGGGCGAGGTCCTCGCCGTCATGGGCCCCAGCGGCTCGGGCAAGTCCACCCTGTTGCACTGCCTGGCCGGCATCCTGGTGCCCGACTCCGGCGAGATCCTCTTCGACGGGGCCCGGGTGCACGCCATGGCCGAGGCCGAGCGCAGCAGCCTGCGCCGGGACCGGTTCGGTTTCGTGTTCCAGTTCGGTCAACTCGTCCCCGAACTCACCGCTGTGGAGAACGTCGCGCTGCCACTGCTCCTCAGCGGCGTACACCGCAGGCAGGCGCTGCCCAGGGCGCACGACTGGTTCGCGCGGCTCGGCCTGGACGGCCTACAGCAGCGGCGCTCGGGTGAGCTCTCCGGCGGGCAGGCGCAACGCGTCGCGCTGGCCCGGGGCCTGGTCGCCGAGCCGCAGGTGCTTTTCGCCGACGAACCGACCGGCGCGCTCGACTCGCTCACCGGCGAGCAGGTGATGGACCTGCTTGTCGGCGCAGCCCGGGAGCAGGGCACCACCGTCATCCTGGTCACCCACGAGCCGAGGATCGCCGCGTACGCCGACCGCGAGGTCATGGTCCGCGACGGGCGGGTCAACGCGCCGGACCGGGTCGCCTCATGATCCGGTTCGGGCTCCGTCTCGCCGTGGCCGGCGGTCGTGAGGCGCTCACCCGCCTGGTCGTCATCGCCGCCGCCGTCGCGGTCGGCAGCGGGCTGCTGCTGACCACCCTGGCCGGGGTCAACGCCACGAACGCACAGCTCACCCGGTACGCGTCGATGTATCCCAACGCCTCGACCGGCGACGCCGACAAGCTGTGGTGGTCGACCCGGCAGGACTACTTCCAGGGCCGGCAGATCATCCGGATCGACGTCGCCGCGACCGGTCCGAGCGCGCCCACCCCGGTCGGTGTCCCGGCCGTTCCGGGGCCGGGTGAGTACTACGCCTCGCCGGCCTTGCGGGACCTGCTGGCCGACCACCCGGCCGACCAACTGGGTGACCGCTACCCGGGGCGTGACCTCGGCGCCGTTGGGCCGGCCGCGCTGACCTCGCCGGACACCCTGCTCGTCATCGCGGGCGGCTCCCCCGACCAGGTCGCCAAACTACCCGCTGCGAAGCAGGTCACCAGCGTCGGCGACACCCCCGCCCTCCCCGAGACCACGGTGAACCTCATCCTGGGCGTCGTCGCCGGTGGGCTGTTGTTCCCGGTGCTGATCTTCATCGGCACCGCCACCCGGCTCAGCGCCGCCCGCCGGGAGCAGCGTTTCGCCGCGATGCGCCTGGTCGGCGCGACACCTCGGCAGATCTCGACGGTCGCCGCCGTGGAGGCCGCCGCCGCAGCCGTCGCCGGCACCGCCGTCGGCTTCGGGCTGTTCTACGCCTTGCGCGACCCGCTCGCTGGCATCCCGTTCACCGGCATGCCGTTCTTCCCCAGTGACATGGCCCTGGGCGTGCTGGACGCCCTGCTGGTGGCGCTCGGCGTCCCGGCCGGCGCTGCGGTGGCGGCCCAGGTCTCACTGCGCCGGGTACGGATCTCGCCGCTCGGCGTCACCCGGCGGGTCACCCCCCGCACCCCGGGCGCGTACCGGTTGATCCCGGCCCTGCTCGGTGTCGCCGTGCTGTTCTTCGCCATCGGCTTCAAACCGGAAACGTCCGACGGTCAGGCGGCGGTGTTCCTGCCCGGGCTGCTGCTCATCATGGTCGGCCTGGTCGTCGCCGGCCCGTGGTTGACGATGGTCGGCGCCCGGGTGATGGCCCGCTACGCCAACCGCCCGGCCACGCTCATCGCCGCGCGACGCCTCGCCGACAACCCGAAGGCCGGCTTCCGGGCGATCAGCGGCATCATGCTGGCGCTCTTCGTGACGAGCGTGGCCGTCGGCGTGATCACCACGATCGTCGCCAACCGTGGCCCGGCGCCCACCGGCTCGACCGACGCGAGCACGGTGACCACCGTCTTCGACGAGAAGGTGCCGACGGTGCCCGACGCGCTCGTCGCCGACCTACGCGCGATTGCCGGCGTACGGTCCGCGACCGCCATCCGCGAGAACCCGACCATGATGGACGGCGGTGAGGTCGGGGTTATCGCGTGCACCGACCTGCCCAGCGCGTACGGCCGGTGCGCCGACGGCGCGAGCGTCATCAAGGTGCCGTTGGGCCTCAGCCGCTGGCGGGAGTCGGCGTCGCCCGCGACGGTCTGGCCCGCCGCGTCGCTCACCGTCGACGACCTCCAGCGGCTCCCGGTGGTGTCGATGGTCGTCGGCACCGATGGCTCCGCCGCCGCGATCGAGCGCACCCGCACCCTGCTGGAGATCGCCTTCCCGACCTTCTGGGTCGGGCCGAACGTGCCCGGTGACTTCGAGTCGGACTTCGCCGACACGCTGCGCGGCTGGGAGCAACTGGCCAACGTCGTCATCATCGCCAGCCTCGCGCTCGGTGGGTGCAGCCTCGCGGTCAGCGTGATCGGCGGTCTCACCGAACGCCGACGCCCGTTCAGCCTGCTGCGCCTCAGCGGCGCGCCGGTGCGGGTCCTGCGTCGGGTCGTCGCGTTGGAGAGCGCCGTACCGATGCTCGCCGTCGCCGCCGTCGCCATCGGCATGGGCCTGCTCGCCGCCCACCTGTTCCTGCGGGCGCAGATGGACTACGCCCTCGTCGCGCCGCAGCCGGGCTTCTACGTGATCGTCGTCGTCGGGTTGGCCGCCTGCCTCGGCGTCATCGCCTCCACCCTGCCACTGCTGGAACGCATCACCGGCCCGGAGACCGCCCGCAGCGAGTAGTCGTCACCCCGTCGGCCCGGTGGCGCTGAGGGCGACCACCGGGCCGAGGACGAAGACGGCGGGCGGGCCGACGCCCTCCCGGGCTGCCACGGCACCGATCTCGTCCAGCCGGGCGGGCACCGACCGCTGGTCGGCCAGCCCGGCGTCCTGCACGGCGAGCACCGGGGTCTCCGGGGCGCGGCCGTGTTCGATCAGCACAGCCGCGATCTTGGCGATGGTGTCGACGGCCATCAGCAGGACGACGGTGCCCCGGGCGCGGGCCAGCGCCGCCCAGTCCACGAGCGAGTCGGGGTGCCCGGGCGGCAGGTGTCCGGACACGACGGTGAGGTCGTGCGCCACCCCCCGGTGGGTGACCGGGACACCGGCGAGGGCCGGTGCGGCGAGGGCGCTGCTCACCCCGGGCACCACCGTCACCGGCACCCCGGCCGCCTCGCAGGCCTGCACCTCCTCGTGACCGCGCCCGAAGACGTACGGGTCGCCGCCCTTGAGGCGTACCACCTGGCGGCCGGCCTTGGCGTGCGACACCAGCGCCGCGTTGATGGCCTCCTGGGCCATCGACGGACCACGGGGGACCTTCGCGGCGTCGACCACCAGCACGTCGGGGCGCAGCCCGGCGAGCAGTCCCTGCGGGGCCAACCGGTCGACCACCACGACGTCCGCCGCGTCGAGCAGTGCCTTCCCGCGTACCGTGATCAGGTCGTCGGGGCCCGGCCCGCCGCCGACCACCGCGACCGACCCGTGCTCGTGGTGGTCCTGGTGGTGGTGGTCGTGCCCGTGGTGATGGTGGTGGCCGACCGGGTCGTCGGGGTGGTCGTGCGGGCGTTGCGGGCGACCGACCTTGTCGGCGAAGCCGGGCATCAACACCCGGTACGCGCAGGTGTCGCAGTTCATCCGGATGTCGCCGCCGAGCGCCTCGGCGTAGCGCTCCCGCACCAGGTCGGCGAGGGCGTCGCAGTCGCCGATCACCTCGGCCACCCGCACGTCGAGGTCGGGGTGGGCGGCGGCGAACTCGGCCGACTGGGCGACGATGCGGTCCGGCAGCACCCCGGCGAACAGGAAGTACGGCGCAACGACGATGCGCCGCGCGCCGAGGCGACGCAGCCGTTCCAGCACCGCCGGGACCGACGGTTGGGCGAGGGAGATGAACCCCGGCTCGACGCCGGCGTAGCCGCGCCCCTCCCAGAGCAGACGGGCGACCTTGGCGACCTCGGCGTTGGCGTCCGGGTCGGTGGACCCCCGCCCGATCAGCGCCACCCACGTGCCGGCCCGATCGGCACCCACCGGCTCGGTGCCGACCCGATCGGCACCCACCAGCTCGGTGCCGGCTTGGCCGGCACCCGCCAATGCGGCGTCGATGCGTTCCTCGAGGGCGGTGTGCAGCAGCGGGTGGGGCCCGAGCGGGCGGCCGTAGCGGTAGGTCAATCCCGGGTGACGTTCCTGCTCCCGGGCCATCGCGGCGGGGATGTCGCCCTTGCCGTGTCCGGCGCCGGTGAGCACCAACGGCAGCGCCACCAGCGCGCGGTGCCCGCGCGCGACGAGCGCGCCGACGGCGTCGGTCAGCGGCGGGCGGGACAGCTCGATGAAGCCACCCTCGACGTCCTCTATGTCGCCACGGCGGCGGACCCGTTCGACGAGCGCGGCGAACTGGTCGACCCCGGCCGTGCTGCGCGTGCCGTGCCCGACGATGACCAATCCGGTCATGATTTCTCCTCGACGTAGAGCAGGGCGTTGAGGGCGGCGGCGGCGACCGCCGAGCCACCCTTCTCGCCCACGTTGGACACGGCGGGCAGGCCACTGGCCCGCAGCGCCGCCTTCGACTCGGCGGCGCCCACGAAGCCGACCGGGAGGCCGACGACCAGCGCCGGAGCGGCGTCCAGTGTGAGTAGTTCGACAAGTGCTGTCGGCGCGCAGCCGACCACCCAGACCGCGCCGGGGCCGACCCGGTCAAAGGCGATCCGCACGGCCGCCGCCGAGCGGGTGATCCCGGCCGAGCGGCCCAGCTCGGCGGCGGCCGGCTCGGCGACCGGGCAGACCAGTTCCAGGCCGGCTCGGGTGATGCCGGCGGCGACCATCGCCACGTCGGTGACCACCGGCGCTCCGGCGCGTAGCGCGGCCAGGCCGGATTCGAGGGCGACCTCGTCGCAGACGAGCTCGTCGACGTACGCGAGGTCGGCGCTGGCGTGCACCACCCGCTCGGTCACCGCCCGGGTCAGCGGAGGCAGGTGCGACAGGTCGACGCGCTCGCGCAGGATGCGGTACGACTCGACCTCGATCGGGTGCACGACCCGGCTCATCGGGCTCCTTCCGAACTGTCGGACGCGACCACGCGGATCGCGTCGACGGGGCAGATCTCCAGGCATTCCAGGCAGCCGGTGCAACGGTCGACGCGGACCGTCAGGCCGCCGGGGACCGGTCGGATGGCGTGGGTGGGGCAGGTGAGCAGGCACGCGCCGCAGCCCTGGCACGCGTCGATCGTCACGACCGCCACCGGTACCCCCGTGGTGTGACCATCCGGCCGGCGACCAGCCTGGTGTCGCTGTTGCCGACCACGACGACGCTGTACATGTCGACCACCGCCGGGTCGAGGGTGGCCACCGTCGCCAGGTGCACCCGCTCGCCGGGGCGGCTGGCGTTGCGCACCACACCGACCGGGGTGTCCGGTGACCGGTGCGCGGCGAGGATGCCGAGCGCCTTGCCGAGCTGCCAGTCCCGGGCCCGGCTGCGCGGGTTGTAGAACACCGTCACGAAGTCACCCTCGGCGGCGGCGGTCACCCGTCGCGCGATGACCTCCCACGGGGTGTGCAGGTCGGACAGGCTCACGTAGGCGTGGTCGTGGCCGAGCGGCGCGCCGAGCAACGCGCCGGCGGCGAGGGCGGCGGTCACCCCGGGCACGCCCACCACGTCGATCCGCTCGTCGGCGTACTCCAGGGCGGGGCTGGCCATCGCGTACACCCCGGCGTCGCCGGACCCGACCAGCGCGACCGCCCGGCCGGCGGCGGCCTCGGTGACGGCGGCGCGGGCCCGCGCCTCCTCCGCGCCCAGACCGCTGGACAGGACCCGGGTGCCCGGGCGGAACACGTCGCGGACCTGATCGAGGTACTGGTCCAGGCCGACCACCACGGCGGCGCGGCGCAGCTCGGCCACCGCGCGGGGGGTGCGCAGGTCGGGCGCGCCCGGTCCGAGGCCGACGACGGCCAGCCGGCCGCGCGGGGCGTGCCGGGCCACCGCGACGGTGGCCATCGCCGTCGCGGTCTTGCCGACCAGCAGCGTGGCGTCGCCGGCCCGGCCGTCCGCGCCGAGCAGGGCCGCGGCCTCCGCGACGCTCGGGGTGCCGACGGCGGCGCGGACCACCTCGCTGGGGTGCGGCACGTCGATCGCCGCCAGGCGCGTCGCCGGCCAGGTCACCAGGGGTACGCCGAGCGCGTCGGCGGTGCTGCGGATGCCTGCCTCGTCGGCCTTGACGTCGGCGCTGGCCAGGCATCGCAGGCTCGCCGGGTGCAGCCCGGCCTCGGCCAGCACCCGGTGCAGCAGCTCGGCCACCTCCTCGGCCGGTACGCCCCGACTCGCGCCCACCCCGGCGACCAGCGACGGTGGCCGTAGGACGGCGGTCCGTTCGTCGAGCGGCACCACCCGGTCGGTGACCAGCAGCCGGTACCCGCCGACGGCGGAATCCTCGTCGGCACCCCCGTGGGTGTCGGCCGGGGGTTGGACGTTCGGTGGCAGGGCGGGCAGCGGCCAGTCGGCGTCGGCGATCAGCTGGACGGGCTCACCGTCCAGGATGGCCCGGGACACCGCGGCGACCGCGCCCTGCACCGGCCAGCCCAGGGTGTCCAGCCCGGGCAGACCGACGGCGTCGGTGGCGGTGGTGATCACCGGTCGGGCGTCCAGCAGTGCGCCCACCTGCTCGGCGAGGTCGTTGCCGCCGCCGGCGTGCCCGCCAAGCAGCGCCACGGCGTGCCGGGCCGCCTCGTCGACGACCACCACGGCGGGGTCGCTGTGCTTGTCGCCGAGCAACGGCGCGAGGATCCGTACCACCGCGCCGGTGGCCAGGAACGCGACCACCGCGTCGCAGCCGGCCCAGGCGGACCGCAGCGCGTCGGCGACGGTGTCCCCCTCGACCAGCCGGGCGTGCGGCCATGCGGCGGCCAGGGTGTCGGCGTGCCGGCGGCCGGCGGCGGTGGCGGCCACCAGTCCGATGCTGGTGGTCACTGTCAGGTCGGGCACTGGCGCTCCCCGGTGAGGACGACCACCGGGTTGGTGGCCGCGAGTCGGATCGACCCGCCGGGCAGGTCGGCGAGGCGGGCGGCGGACAGCTGGCTGCCCTCGACCCTGTAGCCGGCGGCGCGCAGCAGACCCACCGCCGGTGCGACCCGGTCCAGGGCGGCCAGGGTCAGCACCACCCGTTCGGGCCGGCGGGCCACCACGGCGGCGAGGACGTCCGCGCCGCCACCGCCGACGAAGACGGCGTCCGGCTCGGGCAACCCGGCCAGCGCCTCCGGGGCCCGCCCGGTGACGAGCCGGACGGTGACCGCGTGCGCGGTGGCGTTGGCCCGGATGGTCGCGCCGGCTTCGGGGTCCTGCTCGACGGCGAGCACTGCCGCGCCGAGCAGGGCGCACTCGATGCCGACCGAGCCGCTGCCCGCCCCGACGTCCCACACCAGCCGGCCCAGCCGGGGGCGCAGCCGGGCGACGACGAGGGCCCGCACCTCCGACTTGGTGATCATGGAGTCGCGGTGGGCGTACCGGACCTCCGGCAGCGCCCACCCACCGGCCGGCGCGGCGGCCGGCTGGTTGTCGACGCGCATCCCGCCGGCGCTGAACGGAGCGGGCACGGCGTCGGCAGACGCCCGGGGTGCGGCAGCCTCGGCGGGCTCAGGCTCGGTGCGGCTGAGGACCACGTGCGGGTCGGCCCAGGTCCCGGTGGCGGCCCGCTCGGGGGTCACCTCGCTGATCCGTTCGGCGTCGGTGCCCAGGTGCTCGGCGACCAACAGGCGGCGGGGCCAGCCGATCAGGCCCGCGCCCAGCTCGGCCGCGCCGGTGCCGGGCGCGGTGAGCACCGCGACCAGTGGCAGCGCCCGGCAGGCGTTCAGCGCCGGTTGGAGGTCACGGCCGTGAGCGGTGACCACGGCGGCGCCGTCCCAGGGCAGGCCGGCGCGGGCGAACGCGGCGGCCACACTGGACACCGCCGGCACCACCCGCAGCGGCAGACCCGCCGCGCGCAGCCGCCGGACGATGCCGAACAGGCCCGGGTCGCCGCTGGCCAGCACGACGGCCGGCACCCCGGCGGCGACGGTGTCGGCGAGGCGGTGCAGGGCGGGGACGAGCGGCCCGAGGGTGACGGTGTCCGCGCCGGCCGGTACGGCCACCGCTGCCAGGTGCCGCGCGGCCCCGACGACCAGCCCGGCGGTGGCCAGCACCGGCGCGAGCGCGGGGTGCGGCGGAGCGCCCGCCGCGTCGAGGCCGACCACCGTCACGCCGGCCCTCGGATCCACCGGGGTCGCCGGCTCCGCCCGGGTCATCGGGGCCACCGGCCGGACGAGGCGACGACGCGCGCACCGGCGAAGTCGACCATCGCCACGTCCACGGTGACCGTCGGCCCGGCGAAGCGGCGCAGCACCTGACGGACCCGTTGGCAGAGCGCGTCGCCGGCAGGTTCGAGCAGCCCCGCGGCCTCCCACAGCTCGTACGCGTGCCGCCCGGTGTTCGCCTCGGTCACGGCGGCGACGAGGGCCTCGTCACCGCCGGCCTCGGCGGTGACCGCGCCGAGCAGCGAGAGGTCCACCTTGGAGCGGGTGTAGTGGGTCATCAGCACACCGGCGGCAAGTTTGGCCAGCTTGCCGGCCATGCCGACGAAGACCACCCCGGTCATCGCGTCGCCCACGGCGGCGGTCACCGCGGCACCGGTGAAGTCGCCGACCTCGACGAAGCAGACCTCGGGCAGGTCGGGCAGGAGCGCGCGGGCGGCCCGCTCGGTACGCCCACCGGTGCAGAGCACCACAGTCCGCTCCCCCTGGGCGGCCATCACGTGCACGGCCTGTACGACACTGGCCCGCCAGGACGCCGTGGAGAAGGGGCGGACGATGCCGGTGGTGCCGAGGATCGAGATGCCGCCGAGGATTCCGAGCCGCCGGTTGGTGGTCTTGCGGGCCATGATCTCGCCTCGGGGCACGCTGATCACGACGCGTACGCCGACCTCGGTGAGGTCGACCACCTCGGCCACCGCCTCGCCGATCATGCGGCGGGGGGTGTCGTTGATCGCCGGGCCGCCGACCGCGAGGCCGAGGCCGGGCTTGGTGACGGTGCCGACGCCGACGCCGCCGGCGAGCCGCAGACCGGGCACGTCGGTCCAGCCCACCGTGGCGGTCAGCTCCGCGCCGTGGGTGACGTCCGGGTCGTCCCCGGCGTCCTTGACGACGACCGCCTCGGCGCGCACCGGTGGGTCGCCCGTCACCTCGCAGCGTTCGACCGGGAAGCGCACCCGCCGTCCGGCGGGCAACCCGATCTCCACGTCCGGCTGGATCTCCCCGGTGACGAGCGCGGTGACCGCCGCCTTGGCCGCCGCCGTCGCGCACGCGCCGGTGGTCCAACCGGTCCGCAGCGCGGTGGGCCGCACCTTCGCGGTACGCGGCAGGTCCGGCTCGCGCAGCGGCGGCTCGGGGTACGTCATGGTGTGCCTGTTCCCCCGGCGCGACCGGTGGCCTGGCGGCGCAGCTCGGCGCGGGCGGCCGGCTCCGCCCGGCGGAAGGTGTGGAAGTGACCGGGGTGGTAGAGGTGCGATCGGGTGCCCTCGGCGGCGAGTGCCGGGCCGACCAGGAACAGGGTGTGTTTCCACAGCTTGTGCTGCTTGACGGTGGCCTCCAGGGTGCCGACCGTGCAGCGCACCACCAGCTCGTCGGGCCAGGTCGCCTGGTACGCCACCACGGTCGGGGTGTCCTCCGGGTAGCCGCCGGCCAGCAGCTCGGCCTGCACCTGACCGGAGCGGGCGGCGGAGAGGAACAGCGCCATTGTGGTGCCGTGCCGGGCGAAGTCGCGGACCCGCTCGCCGGGCGGCATCGGGGTCTTGCCGCCTTCGAGACGGGTGAGGATCACCGACTGGGCCACCTCGGGCACTGTCAACTCCCGCCCGACGATCGCCGCGACGGCGGTGAACGACGACACCCCGGGCACGATCTCGACGGCCAGACCGAGCCCTCGGCACAGGTCCAGTTGCTCCTGTACCGCGCCCCACAGCGCCGGGTCGCCGGAGTGGATCCTCGCCACCGTCAGCCCCTGCTCGGCGGCCCGCTGGTAGAGCGGCAGCACGCCCTCGATGGGCAGCTGCGACGAGTCGACGATCTCCGCGTCGGGGCGGGCGTGGCCGAGCACGTCGGCGTGCACCAGGCTGGCCGCCCAGATCACGATGTCCGCCTCGGCGATCACCCGGGCGGCCCGCAGGGTCAGCAGATCGGCGGCCCCGGGGCCGGCGCCGACGAACCACACGGTGCCGTCGCTGGTCACAGTTTTCCTCCTCGGTGGTCGCGGCGGGCCGGGACCAGCAGCGTCGACAGGTACGGCAGGTCGTTCTCGGTGGCGTCGACCGGGCCGACGCGTTCGCCGGGCAGCCCGAGGCTGCGTCCGAGGACCGCGTCGGAGAGGCGGCCCTGTCGGCGCAGCTCGGCGAGCAGGTCGGGGTGCCGCCGCCAGCCCTTGTAGACGACGACGGTGCCCGGCCCGGCGAGGGCGTCGGCGAACAGCGCCGACCCGGCGGTGGCCGGCAGCAGGGTCAGCGGTTCGCGTCCCTCACAGAGCGGGGTGCCGCTGCGCGAGGCCAGCTCCTGCATGGCGGTGACGCCCGGGACGGTCGCCACCCGCACGGCCGGGCGGAGGGCCCGCACGCCCTGCGCCAGGTAGCCGAAGGTGGAGTAGACGTTGGGATCACCGATGGTGGCGAAGGCCACCGACAGCGCGCCGGCGTCGACCGCCTCGACGACAGCGCGGGCCGCGTCGTCCCAGGCCGCCGCCCGACGGGCGGTCACCCCACCCCGGTCGTCCAGGGCGAACGGCAGCCGCCGCAGCCGGTCCGCCGGGACGTGTTCCCGCACTGTCGTCTCGGCCCGCCCGGCGTCCGGTTCGGGTCGGTCCGCCATCACGGGTACGAAGACCACGTCGGCCTCGCGCAGCACCCGCACCGCCTTGACGGTGAGCAGTTCCGGGTCGCCGGGGCCGACGCCGACCCCGGTGAGTGTGGCGGTCATCGGCAGGCCTCGACCAGCCGGCGGGCCGCCTCGGGGTGACCGGCCCAGTGGGTGTGCAGGTAGGAGGCGTGTACCCGTCCGGCGACGAAGCCGTGCGCGGTGTCGTCCCACCGCCACGCGGGCCGGTCGCCGTGCCCCGGGTCGGTGGTGGTGCGGTGGAACTCGTGTCCGCGTACGGGCTCGCCGGCCCGGGCCACCGGGGAGTCGGTGACGGCCACCGCCTCGCGGTAGCCGAGGGTGAGACGGCCGGTCATCCGGGCGGTCAGGTCCAGCCGGCCGCACATGGGTACGCCGTCCAGGGACCGCCCGAGGTAGAGCAGCCCGGCGCACTCGGCCACGATCGGCCCGTCGAAGTCGGCCAGCTCGGCGCGCAGCGCGGTGTTCCCGGCCAGCGCCTCCGCGTACGCCTCGGGGAAGCCGCCCCCGATGACCACCGCGCGGGTGCCGGTGGGCAGTGCCGGGTCACGGAGCGGGTCGACGGTGACGACGTCCGCGCCGGCGGCGGTGAGCAGTTCGGTGGTCTCCGCGTACGAGAAGGTGAAGGCCGGGCCCCCGGCGAGCGCCACCCGTGGCCGCCCCGCGTCGGCCTGCCCGCCGACGGCCGCGACCGGGTCCCACGCCGGGGCGGTCAGCGGCCCGGCGCTGCGGGCCAGGGCGAGCACCGCGTCCAGGTCCACTGTGGCCTCGACCAGCTCGGCGAGCGCGGCGACGATGGCGAGCGACTCGGGGGCCCGCTCGGCGACCGGCACCAACCCGAGGTGCCGGGCCGGCGCGGCCACCTCGGCGGCCCGGGTGACGGCCCCGAGCACGGGTACGCCCACCTCGGCGAGGGCGTCGCGCAGCAGGGTCTCGTGCCGGGACGAGCCGACCCGGTTGAGGATCACCCCGCCGATCCGTACGGCAGGGTCGAAGGCGGCCATGCCCAGCGTCAGCGCGGCGGCGGAACGGCCCTGCGCGGTGGTGTCCAGCACCAGCAGCACGGGCGCGTCGATCAGCCGGGCGACGTGGGCGGTGGAGGCGAAGTCGCGACGGCCGACAGCACCGTCGTGCAGACCCATGACGCCCTCCACCACTGCGACGTCGGCGGGCGTGGGGACGCTCGCGCCGTGCCGCAGCAGACCGGCGATCCGCTCGGCGCCGACCAAAAACGGGTCCAGGTTGCGACCGGCCCGGCCGGCGGCGAGGGCGTGGTAGCCGGGGTCGATGTAGTCCGGGCCGACCTTGTGCGGGCTGACCGTCAGGCCGCGTCGGCGCAGCGCGGCGAGCAACCCGGTGGCGATGGTCGTCTTGCCGTGGCCGCTGGCCGGCGCGGCGACGACCACCCGGGGCAGCGACAGCGGTTCGGTGCTGGCACTCACCACTCGATGCCCTTCTGGCCCTTCTGGCCGGCGTCCATCGGGTGCTTGACCTTGGTCAGCTCGGCCACCAGGTCGGCGGCGGCGACCAGGCGCGGGTCGGCGTCGCGACCGGTGATGACGACGTGCTGGAAGCCGGGCCGGTCGGCGAGGGTGGCTACCACCTCGTCCACGTCCACCCAGCCCCACTTCATCGGGTAGGTGAACTCGTCCAGCACGTACAGCCCGTAGCGTTCGGCGGTCAGGTCCCGCTGGATCTGCCGCCACCCCTCCAGGGCGTCGGCGGCGTGGTCGGCGTCGCCGCCGCGCTGGATCCAGGACCAGCCCTCGCCCATCTTGTGCCAGGCCACCGGTGCGCCCTGGCCGGTACGCTCGTGCACCTCGCCGAGGGCCCGGAAGGCGTTCTCCTCCCCCACCCGCCACTTGGCGCTCTTGACGAACTGGAACACGCCGATCGGCAGGCCGGCCGTCCAGGCCCGCAGCGCCAATCCGAACGCCGCCGTCGACTTTCCCTTCATCTGTCCGGTGTGGACCATCAGCAGTGGCCGGTGCCGCCGCTGCCGGGTCGTCAACCCGTCGGCGGGCACCACACTCGGCTGTCCCTGCGGCATCAGCGATCTCCCCTTCGCGCGATCCTGCGGTCTCGGCCCGCCATCGGTGCCCCCGTCACGCCGCGACCGGCAGCCCGGCATCGCGGGCCGGCGGGTGGGTGAGGGCGGCCAGCGGGTGGTGCGGCGCGTTCAACTGCGTCGCCAGGCGACGCGCCAGGTTCAGGCGTACCGGACCGCTCTCGCAGTCCACGACGACGCAGGGAGCGCCCGTCGCCGCCAGGACCGTCGCGGCTCCCGCCGCGCGGTCCAGCGGGCGGGTGCCGGCGGTGGCCCGGCCGTCGGTGACGACGAGGACGAGGGGACGCCGCTTCGGGTCGCGCAGGCGCTCCACCCGCAGCAGGTCGGCCGCCGCGAGCAGTCCCTCGGCCAGCGGGGTACGCCCACCGGTGGGCAGCTCGGTCAGCCGGGTCGAGGCGGCCAGCACCGACGAGGTGGCCGGCAGCAACGTCCGCGCGTCGGCGCCCCGGAAGGCGATCACCGCGACCTTGTCCCGCCGCTGGTACGCGTCGGTGAGCAGCGCGAGCACCGCGTCCTTCACCGCGGTCATCCGCTGCCGGGCACCCATCGACCCGCTGGCGTCCACCACGAACAGCACCAGGTTGCCCTCGCGCCCCTCCCGGACCGCCTCACGCACGTCGTCCGGACGCAACCGCAGGGGGCCGGTCAACCGACCCCGCGACGCCTGGTGCGGCGCGGCGGCGCGAACCGTCGCCGGCAGGTGCAGCGCACCCACCCGACCGTTGGGCACCCGGGCGCCGGTGGTGCGCCCCCGCCCGGTACGGGCCCGTGAACGCCGCCCGGGCACCCCGTCACCCACGCCAGGCGCGGTGAGCAGCCGGGCGGTCAACCCACCTCGGGGTACGGCCACCGGCTGCGCGTCCGCGCCACCGTCCCGCCCTCGGCGCGGGTCGGCGTCGGCACCGTCCGGCGCTTCCCGGCCGCCGTGCCGGGCGCGCCCGCCCCGGTCGTCCGCCGAGCGCGCGTCGCCGTCGGCCCCAGCGGGGCCGTCGGCCCTACCGGTGTCGCCGTCGGCCCCAGCGGGGCCGTCGGCCCCACCGGTGTCGCCGTCGGCCGCCGAGGGTCCGGCCGGGCCGGGCCCACGATGGTCGACGGACTCACCGTCGGATGTCGCATGATCCTGCGGACCGCCGCCACCCGGGCCGCTGTCGTTCGGGCCACCGTCGTTCGGGCCACCGTCGTTCGGGCCACCGTCGTTCGGGCCACTGTCGTTCGGGCCACTGTCGTCGGGGCCGTCGTCGTCGGGATCGTCGGGGTGGGCGTCCTGGGCCCGCTGCAACGCCTCGTCCAGGCGCTTCTCGTCCAGCCCGGGAGTGTCGAACGGGTCGCGGCGGCGGCGGTGCGGCAGAGCCAGCCGAGCCGCCACCCGTACGTCGTCGATGGTGACCCGGTCCCGACCGTGCCAGGCGGCGTGCGCCAGAGCGGTACGGGCGGTGACGATGTCGGCGCGCATCCCGTCCACGTCGAACGCGGCGCACACCTCGGCGATCTGCCGCAACGCGGCATCCGGCAGGCGTACCCCGGAAAGGCGGCGGCGGGCGGCGGCCACCTGGGCGGCGATCGCCGCGTCCGCGTCGGCCCAGCGTGCGGCGAACCCGGCCGGGTCGGCGTCGGCGGCGAGCCGACGGCGGACCACCTCCACCCGGACCTCCGGATCGCGGCTGGCACCCACCTCCACGGTCAGCCCGAACCGGTCGAGAAGCTGAGGGCGCAACTCCCCCTCCTCCGGGTTCATCGTTCCGACCAGCAGGAACCGGGCAGCATGGCTGACCGAGACGCCCTCCCGCTCGACGTGGCTACGGCCCATCGCCGCCGCGTCCAGCAGCAGATCCACGAGGTGGTCGTGCAGCAGGTTCACCTCGTCGACGTAGAGCACCCCCCGGTGCGCGGCGGCGAGCAGACCCGGCTCGTAGGCGCGTACACCCTCGCCGAGGGCCTTCTCCAGGTCCAGTGAGCCGACCACCCGGTCCTCGGCGGCACCCACCGGCAACTCGACGAGGCGGGCCGGGCGGATCTCGGCGGTCGCGGCGGCCGGGTGCGGCCCGTCCGGGCAGGCCGGATCCGGCTCGACCGGATCACAGCCGAAACGGCAGCCCGCCACCCGGCGGACCGGGGGCAGCAGCGCGGCGAGCGCGCGTACGGCGGTGGACTTGGCGGTGCCCTTCTCGCCCCGCACGAGGACCCCGCCGATCGCCGGGGACACCGCGTTGAGCAGCAGCGCCAACCGCATGTCCTCCATGCCGAGCACAGCGCTGAACGGATACGTCATGCCCGGTCCTCCAGGTCGCCCTCGCTGGCCAGGTAGGTGTCGCGCAGCCGGTCCAGGGTGGCCGGTTCGGGTTTGGCCCACAGCCCCCGGTCGGCGGCCTCCAACAGCCGCTCGGTGATGCCGCGCAGCGCCCACGGGTTGGACTGCTCCAGGAACTCCCGGGTGGTGTCGTCGAAGAGGTACGCGGCGGCCAGGTGCTCGTACATCCAGTCGTCGACGACACCGGCCGTGGCGTCGTAGCCGAACAGGTAGTCCACTGTGGCGGCCAACTCGAAGGCGCCCTTGTAGCCGTGCCGGCGCATCGCGGCGATCCACTTCGGGTTGACCACCCGGGCCCGGAACACCCGCCGGGTCTCCTCGCCCAGGGTGCGGGTCCGCACGTCGTGCGGCATCGCCGAGTCACCCACGTACGCCTGCGGGGACGTGCCGGTCAGGTGACGGACCATCGCCACCATCCCGCCGTGGTACTGGAAGTAGTCGTCGGAGTCGACGATGTCGTGCTCGCGGGTGTCCTGGTTCTTCACCGCCACCGAGATCCGGGCGAAGGACCGTTCCATGTCGGCCCGCGCCTCCCGCCCGTCCAGTCCGCGGCCGTAGGCGTAGCCGCCCCACACCGCGTACACCTCGGCGAGGTCGGCGTCACTGCGCCACGTCCGGGCGTCGATCAGCGGCAGCAGCCCCGCGCCGTACGCCCCGGGCTTCGAGCCGAAGATCCGCGCGGTGGCCCGCCGCTCGTCACCGTGCTCGGCGAGGTCGGCGGTGACGTGCGCCCGCAGGTAGTTGTCCTCGGCCGGCTCGTCCCGGGCGGCGACCTGCCGCACGGCGTCGTCGAGCAGCGCCACCACGTGCGGGAACGCGTCGCGGAAGAAGCCGGAGATCCGCACCGTGACGTCGACGCGGGGTCGGCCCAACTCGGCAGTGGGCACCACCTCGACGCCCGTGACCCGCCGCGACCGCTCGTCCCAGACCGGCCGGCAGCCCAGCAACGCGAGCACCTCCGCGATGTCGTCGCCCTGGGTGCGCATGGCGCTGGTGCCCCACACTGTCAAACCCACCGATCGGGGGTACGCGCCGGTGTCGGCGAGGTGCCGCGCCAGCAGGGAGTCGGCGAGGGCCACCCCGACGTCCCAGGCGTTGCGGCTGGGAATGGCCTTCGGGTCGACCGAGTAGAAGTTGCGGCCGGTGGGCAGCACGTTGACCAGGCCCCTGGTGGGGGAACCGGACGGGCCGGGCGGCACGAACCGGCCGTCGAGCGCGCCGAGGGTGTTGGTCAACTCGTCGGTGGTGCGGTCCAGCCGGGGGACCAGTTCGGTGGCGGCGAAGCGCAGCACCGCGGCGACGTCCGGGATCGGCTGCCCGGTCACCTCCGCGACCACAGCGTCGACGGTGTCCGCGTCCCAGCCGAGCGTCTCCATGCCGATGACCAGCCGCCGGGCGAGGGCCTCGACCAGGTCGACAGCGTCGGCGGCGGTGCCGGCCGGCCCGTCCACCACGTCGGTCAACGCGCTGGGCAGCGCCAGTCGTTGCCCCGGTGACGCGAGCAGCTCCTGTTCGTCGAGGCCGTAGGCGACGGCGAGGGCCTGCCGCAGACCGGGCAGAGCGTGTGCGCCACCCCAGATCTGCGGGGCGCGCAGCACCGCGAGGACCAGGTTGATCCGAGACTCCCCGGTCGGCGCGTCGGCGAGGATGTGCAGGCCGTCGCGGATCTGCACGTCCTTGACCTCGCACAGGTACCCGTCGAGGTGCAGCACGAAGTCGTCGAAGTCGTCCGCGTCGGGCATCGCCTCGGCGTGCAGGTCGTGGTGCAGTTCGGCGGCGCGCACCAGGTCCCAGATCTGCGCCCGCACGGTGGGCACCTTCGCCGGGTCGAGGGCCTGCACGGTGGCGTACTCGTCGAGCAGTTGTTCCAGTTTGGCCAGGTCGCCGTAGGTTTCGGCACGGGCCATCGGCGGCACCAGATGGTCGATGACAACGGCGTGTGCCCGCCGCTTGGCCTGGGTGCCCTCGCCCGGGTCGTTGACGATGAACGGGTAGACCAGCGGCAGGTCACCGAGGACCGTGTCGGGCGCGCAGTCGGCGGCCAGACCGAGACCCTTGCCGGGCAACCACTCCAGGGTGCCGTGCTTGCCCAGGTGCACCACGGCGTCCGCGCCGAAGCCGCCGTCGGCGGCCGGCGTGGCCAACCAGCGGTACGCGGCCAGGTAGTGATGGCTGGGCGGCAGGTCCGGGTCGTGGTAGATGGCGATCGGGTTCTCCCCGAAGCCGCGCGGCGGCTGGATCAGCAGCACCACGTTGCCGAAGCGCAGGCCGGCGAGCACGATGTCCCCGCCCTCGGTGTACAGCTCGCCGGGCGGCTCACCCCAGTGCTCCCGCATCCGATCGCGCAGCTCGGCGGGAACCTGGTCGAACCACCGCCGGTACGTGTCCCCCGGTATCCGGGCCTCGGCGGCGGCCAACTGCTCCGGGGTGAGCCACTCCACGTCGTGCCCACCGGCGGCGATCAGCGCGTGGATCAACGCGTCCCCGTCGGCGGGGGGCGGCGCGTCGCCCAGGTCGTAGCCGTCCTCGGCCAGCGCGGCCAGCAACCGGACCGCCGAGACCGGGGTGTCCAGCCCGACGGCGTTGCCGACCCGGGAGTGCTTGGTGGGGTACGAGCTGAGCACCACGGCCACCCGCTTGTCCGGGTTGGGAAGGTACCGCAGCCGGGCGTGGCGCACCGCGATCCCGGCGACCCGGGCGGCCCGCTCGGAATCGGCGGCGTAGACCGAGAGCCCGTCGGAGTCGATCTGCTTGAACGAGAACGGCACGGTGATGATCCGGCCGTCGAACTCCGGGATGGCCACCTGCATCGCGGCGTCCAACGGGGACAGTCCGGCGTCGCTGTCGGCCCACTGCTTGCGGGTGCTGGTCAGGCAGAGCGCCTGGATGATCGGCACGTCCAGGGCGGCCAGGGCGCCGACGTCCCAGGCGTCCTCGTCGCCACCGCCGGAGGCGTCCGCGGCGACCGCGCCGCCCGCCGCGAGGACGGTGACCAGCAGGGCGTCGCAGCGGGCGAAGAGCCCGAGCGGGCCGGACCCCGTGGTCAGCCCTCGCAACGAGCCGCAGAAGATCGGCAGCGGGTTGCCGCCGGCCTCGCGGACCGCGTCGGCGAGCACGTCGACGAAGCCGGTGTTACCGGCGAGGGCGTGCGCCCGGTAGAAGACGATCCCGACGGTGGGCTGCTCCGGATTCGTGGGGTACTCACGGTGCACGCCGTACGCCGGGGTGGGTGTGGGCGGGTCGAACCCCTCGCCGGTGAGCAGCACCGTGTCGGAGAGGAACCGGGCCAGCTGCCCCAGGTTGTCCGGCCCGCCCTCGACCAGGTAGGCGAGCGCCTGGCTGACGACCCCGGACGGCACCGTGGAGATGGCCATCAGCTCCGCGTCGGGCAGCGCCTCACCGCCGAGCACGACAGTCGGCACGCCGGTGGCGAGCACCGCCGCCAGGCCGTCCGGCCAGGCCTGTCGGCCGCCGAGCAGGCGTACGACGACGAGGTTCACGCCGTCGAGCAGGGCGGGCACCTCGTCGGCGGCGACCCGGGCGGGGTTGGCCAGCCGGTAGTCGGCGCCGCTGGCGCGGGCGGCCAGCAGGTCGGTGTCAGCGGTGGACAGTAGCAGGATGCGCACGGCGGGCTCCGGGGAGTGACGCCCCGGCCACCACGAGGGTGACCGCGACGATGCGGGTGGGTGCGGCGTCAGCCGGTACGACGGCGGGGCGGACGACTCGCGGGCGCGAGCGGCGGGGCCGGTCGGCGGCGGGCGGCGCTCAGCTCAGCGGAGCGTGACCGGTCGCGGGGGCGGTGAATCGCCCACCGTGCGAGCCATGACGAAGTTCGTCGATGAATGAGACGCCGTGCGTCATCGGGTCCTCCTCGGGTGTCCACGCCCTGGGGTACGTCCCGACGGCCGAAGTATCCTGGCTTCCGGATCGACGCTCTCCCCCGGCCTTCCAACCGCAGACACACGGCCGTGGCGCACGAGGGGGGATCACTCCCCGGTGACAGTGGCGGGACCGCGTCGGAATCGCACCGACTTCCTTCACTGCCGTCAGGCCGCGAATGCTGCCACACCCCTGCGCTGCGGGTCAACGCCGCTCCGACCCGGCCCGACGGCCGTCATCCATCGAACTTCAGCGATTACCGTGACGGCGGATGCGCGCTGTCGCAATGCCCCGGATGAATGCCCCGGGCCCTTTGCTCTGCATACCTATCCGCACCGGACACGGACCGTCACCGGTGCCTCCAGGTATGCAGAGCAAAGGATGGCCGGACCTACTCTGGCCTGCGCCGATCGCCCGTCGGAACGGTGCCGCGCGGCACCGTCACCCACGATCGGCGCACGCCGCAGCAACGTCCGCGATCAATTCCGGAGGTCGATCACCATGGTCGCCCCGCAGCTCCACCACCTGGCCGGCCATGTCTGGATCTGTCCGGGCGATCCCGACCCGGAGGCCGTCCAGGCCGGCGTCGCCGTCGTGGTCGACGAGCGCGGCGATGTGATGATCGACGCCGGGCAGAGCCCCGCGCACGCCCGCGAGATCCAGATCGCGCTCGCCGCCGCCGGGCTACCGCAACCACGCTGGCTCATCTCCACCCGCACCCGTCCACTACCTGGACGAGCAGGTGCGCGCCGAACAGGCCCGGTCAGCCGTCGAGGACGCCTGAGCAGGCGAGCCTCACCGGGCGTGGCGTTCCGGGTGGGCGCGGTTCCACACCCGCATCCGTTCCGGGTAGCCGGTGCGGGCGGCCTCGTACAGCGGCACCGCGTGCTTGCGGGCGATGGTCCCCGCCGCCCGGGGCGTACCGGTGCGCCGGCGGATCCACTCACCGTCGTGGGCGATCGCCACCACGGTGGTGTCCGTCGCCGTGGTCTCCGGCTCCAGGTAGAACTCCACACCCCGGCGGCTGGCGACGAACGCCTCCAACGCCGCGAGGTCCTCGCGGGTCGCCTCCCGGTCCAGCTTCGTCGGGGTCGCCTCGGCACCCCGTGCCCGGCGATTGAACCAGCTCATGACCAGCCCCTCTCCTCGACACCTCTCCCAGTGCACCACCGAATCCTGGCAATACGCTGCACGCCGGGTGGGAGCAACCTGACCCGCGCCGGGTGGAACCCGCGACGCGTGGGCGGTGTCATGAGTGTGATCCGAACGGAGGCCTCCCCTGGACGACGACACTCTCGTCACCCGCGCTCGGGCCGGTGACCTGGAGGCGTACGACCTCCTGGTCGCCCGGCACACCGCGTCCGCGTACCGGACGGCGGTGCTGCTCGGCGCCGGTTCGGACTCCGAGGACGTCACGCAGGAGGCGTTCGTGAAGGCGTACCGCAAGCTGTCCCGTTACCGGGGCGACTCGTCCTTCCGCTCGTGGTTGCTCGCGATCGTCGCCAACGAGACCCGCAACCTGCACCGGTCCCGGGGCCGGCGGGACGGGCTCGTCCTGCGGGCGGCGGCGGCCGACCCGACGTCGGAGATCGCCGAGGACGGGGCGGTCGGCGCGGTCCTCGCCGGGGAGCGCCGGGATGCGCTGGTCGGGGCCCTGCGGCAACTGCCGGTGCGGGACCGCGAGGTGATCGTCTGTCGGTACTTCCTCGATCTCACCGAGGAGGAGACGGTGGCGGCACTGGGCTGGCCCCGGGGGACGGTGAAGTCGCGCACCTCCCGGGCGCTGGCGAAACTCCGCGGCCTCCTCGACCGGGAGGAGGTCCGGCATGGGTGACCTCGAACGGGAGTTGCGCGACCTGTCCGCCTGGCTGGAGACACCCGAGCCGCCCGACGTGACCGCCCGTGTCCGCGTACGACTCGACAGGCCCGTGCGCCGGTGGCGTCCGCTCGCCGCGGCGGCGCTGGTCGCCCTCTTGGTCGCGTTGGTGCCGCCGACGCGGGCCGCCGTCGCGGACGCCGTCGCCGGGCTGCTTCGCTTCGCCGGTGTCAGCATCGCCACCTCGTCCGCCCCGACGCCGGCCGCCGGCACCCCGTCGCCGTTTCCCGCGCAGCGGACCGTCGCCCTGGACGAGGCGCAGCGGGCGGTGCGGTTCCCGATCCGGCTACCGGCGTCGTTGGGTCCTCCCGAGCAGGTGCTGGTCGCCGATCCCGACCCTTCGGGTGTCTGCCGGGTGGCGACGCTGCTCTACGGCGGGGGCGCGCTGCGCATCGACGCGTTCGACGGTCGCCTCAACCTGGCCTTCCACAAGGAGGTCACCCCGCCGGGGGCGGAGTGGACACAGGTCGGCGGTGACTTCGCGGTCTGGGTCGACCGACCACACGTGTTGTCGTACGTGGACCGGGCGGGCGAGGTCCGCGAGGAGACCGCTCGACTGGCCGCCTCGACGCTGATCTGGCGGGACGCCGACGTGAGTTACCGGCTCGAAGGGTCCCTCAGCAAGGCCGACGCGCTCGAGATCGCTCGCTCACTGCGCTAACGCCGGGAACTCCTCGACCCCCAGCACGCGCAGCAGCTCAAGCTTTTCCCGGGCCTCGGCGTCGGCCGGCGTCAGCACCAGCAGCTGCTGGCCGAGGTCGGGGGTGACCAGGGTTTCGCAGTCCATCGTGACGCGGCCCACGCGCGGGTGCAGGAACGTCTTGCGGTCGGCCCGGCGCACCGCCACCTCGTGCTCGGCCCACAGCCGCCGGAAGTCGTCGCTCGCAGACCGCAACCGTTCGATCAGGCCGGTCACGGCCGGGTCGCCGGCCCTCCGGCCGGCCACCGCGCGCAGGTCCGCGACCTGCTGGCGGGCGTGCCGTTGCCACTCCTCGGGGCCGTGGAGGTCGCGGATGGCCGGGTCGGTGAAGTAGCGGTAGGCGACGTAGCGGCGGTCACCGGTCAGCCCGGTGTGGTCGCCGGTGAGCAGGATCGACATGCGGTTCTGCGCCAGGACCTCGCCGAGGTCGGACAGGACCATGGCGGGGGTGTCGCCCACCAGGTCGAGCAGGCGGACCAGGCCGGCCCGGGCCAGGCGCGCGATGCCGTCGGCGGGCGGCGGCTGGTGGCCGGCCAGGTGGAACAGATGGCTTCGCTCGTCGTCGGTCAGACGCAGGGCCCGGGCCAGGGCGCCCAGCAGCTGGGTCGACGGCTGACTGCTGCGGCCCTGCTCAAGGCGGACGACGTAGTCGACGGACATGCCGGCGATCATGGCGACCTCCTCGCGGCGCAGGCCGGCGGTGCGGCGGCGAGGGCCGTCGACGATGCCGACCTCGGCGGGGCGGATGGCCTCGCGCCGGCGCCGCAGGAAGTCGGCGAGCTGCTCACGCTGCATGCGTCCATGCTCCCTCGGGACTGGGCACCGAGCCAGGGAGTGGCGCTCCCACGATAAGCGCTCCGCTGCCGGCGGGCCGGAAAGCGGCGCATGGTGGAGCCGAGATCGACCGATGAGGGAGAGTTTCGATGCAGACACGCACTCTGGGCAACACGGGTCCCACGGTTTCCGCGGTAGGGCTGGGGGCGATGAGCATGTCGGGCGCGTACGGTCCGGCCGATCGCGAGGAGAGCATCGCCACGGTACGGGCCGCACTGGACGCGGGGGTCACGGTGGTCGACACCGGTGACTTCTACGGCATGGGGCACAACGAGCTGCTGCTGTCGGAGGCGTTGCGGGGACGTGACCGGGACAGCTATCTGCTGAGTGTGAAGTTCGGGCAGCAGGTGGGGCCGGGCATGCGGTTCGCCGGTCAGGACTCCCGCCCGGCTTCGGTGCGGAACTTCCTGGGCTACTCACTGACGCGGCTCGGCGTCGACCACGTGGACATCTACCGGCCGGCCCGGCTCGACCGGTCGGTGCCGATCGAGGACACGATCGGTGCGATCAAGGAGATGATCGACGCCGGTTACGTACGGTATGTGGGGCTTTCCGAGGTTGACGCGGAGACCGTCCGGCGGGCGCACGCCGTACATCCGGTTGCTGATCTTCAGATTGAGTATTCGCTGCTGTCGCGGGCGGTCGAGGCCGACGTGCTGCCCACGCTGCGGGAGCTGGGCATCGGGCTGACCGCGTACGGGGTGCTGGGCCGTGGCCTGCTCTCGGGGAACTGGGTGCCGGGGCGCGCGGACGATCCGCGTAACCACAGTCCCCGCTTCTCCGCCGGGAACGCGTCGCACAACCTCGCCCTGGTCGAGGCGTTGCGCAGGGTCGCTGACGCGAAGGGGTGCACGGTGGCGCAGTTGGCGATCGCGTGGGTGGCGGCGCAGCACCCGTCCATCGTTGCGTTGGTCGGTGCGCGCACCCGGCAGCGGCTGACCGAGGCGTTGCCGGCGTTGGACGTGAACCTGTCGGCCGATGATCTCGAAGAGATCGAGGCGGCCGTGCCGAAGGGCGCCGCGCGCGGTGACCGTTACCCGGCGGCGTTCATGTCGAGCCTCGGCGTCGGCAACTAGTGCCTCGTCGGGCACGGGTGGCGCACCACCGGGCCACGACGACGCAGTAGGAACCCCGGGGGCCCGGGCGGTGTCGGAAAGACGTGACGAGTCGTCGACGGATACCGGAAGGGTCGAGATGGTTTCCTGGGGCAGATTGACGCTGGCATCCTCGATGGTCCTGCTGACGGGGTGCACCACCACGACCAGCGGCGCGGCGCCGACGGCGGGTGCGGCCACCACCGCCAGCACCCCGACTGCCTGCGCGGCGCGGGTCGAGACGGGGTCGCTGCCGGACTGGGCGGACGCCGGGTTCAGCGGGGACGCCCGCGTCCCGCACGTCTTCGGCGCGAAGGGCGACATCGTGGCGGTGCTGTTCGCCCACCCGCTGCGGCAGCACCGCGAGGACGGGTCGAACAACAAGATCCTGTGGGTGGCCCAGGCCTCCACGACCTCGCCCGACCCCGCCGCGCCCGCGACGCTGGTGATCACCGCGACGCTGGACGGCACCGACACCACCGTCACCCGGGAGGTCGCCGGCGGTCCAGGTCCGTCGATCATCGACCTGCCCCAGGCTGGTTGCTGGCGTCTGGACCTGCGCTGGTCCGGGCACACCGACACGATGGACCTGGTCTACGCGCCCTGAGCCCACGGCCCGCCCTCGACGCCCCAGTGGTCCGCCCACGGACGGCTATGCTCGAGGCATCGGCACCGATCCGGCCATCACCGGGGAGCCTCCGGAAGAACGGGCACGTCAACGCCCCAGTAGAACCGGACGTCGCGGCACGTCACGTCGCGAAATCGAGCGGCGCCCGCACCACCGGGGCGCAAGCGGGGTGGTACCGCGGAGTCCTGGCCATACGCCTGACGCTTCGTCCCCGCGTGGGCAGTGAGCTGATGCCCGCGTGAGCGGACGTGGAGTGTAGGGAGAACGTCGGTGCCGGACGGTCCGTCGAAGTCGCCATTCGTGCCACTGCCCACCAGGATCGACCTTAGCGGGATGGACCGTGCGGTCATCGGGTGGTGGCAGACCAACGACGTGTTCAACCGGAGCCTGGAACGGACGGCCGACGGGCCGCCGTGGGTGTTCTACGAGGGGCCGCCGACCGCCAACGGCACACCGGGCACCCACCACATCGAGGCGCGGGTGTTCAAGGATCTCTTCCCCCGGTACCGGACCATGCGGGGCTTCTCGGTGCCCCGCCGCGCCGGGTGGGACTGCCATGGCCTGCCGGTCGAGCTCGCCGTGGAGAAGGAGCTGGGGCTGAGCGGCAAGCCCGACATCGAGAAGATGGGCGTGGCGGAGTTCAACGCCCTGTGCCGCACCTCGGTGCTGCGACACGTGGACGAGTTCGTCCAGCTCAGCCAACGGATGGGTTACTGGATCGACCTGGAGCACCCGTACCAGACGATGTCCCCGGAATACGTGGACAGTGTCTGGTGGTCACTGAAGCGGATCCACGACGGCGGGCGCCTGGTGGAGGACTTCCGGGTCGCGCCGTACTGCACCCGCGACGGCACGACCCTGTCCGACCACGAGGTGGCGCAGGGGTACGAGACGGTCACCGACCCGTCCGTGTACGTGCGGTTTCCGGTACGCGAGGAGGTGGCCGGACACCGCGACGTCGAGCTGTTGATCTGGACCACCACGCCGTGGACCCTGGTGTCCAACACCGCCGTCGCCGTCCACCCCACTGTGATGTACGCGCTCGCCCGCACCGAACGGGGCACGTTCGTCGTCGCCGAGCCGTTGGTCCGGCGGGTCCTCGGTGAGGAGGCGGAGATCCTGGCGACGGTGCCGGGATCGGCCCTGGAGGGGTTGCGCTACGAGCGGCCGTTCGACCTGGTGGAGATCCCGGACGCGCACCGCGTGGTCCTGGCGGACTATGTCACGACCGAGGACGGCACCGGTCTGGTGCACCAGGCGCCGGCCTTCGGGGCGGACGACCTCGCCGTCTGCCGCGCCTACGGGTTGCCGTTGGTGAACCCGGTCGCCCCGAACGGGCGGTTCACCGACGACATCGACCTGGTCGGCGGGGTGTTCTTCAAGGACGCCGACGCGTTGCTCATCGACCGGCTCAGGGAGTCCGGTCGGTTGTTCCGGCACGAGCCGTTCGAGCACCCCTACCCGCACTGCTGGCGGTGCCACACCCCGCTGATGTACTACGCGCAGCCGTCCTGGTACATCCGGACCACCGAGGTACGCGACCAGCTGACCCGGGAGAACGAGAACACGAACTGGTTCCCGGAGCACATCAAACACGGCCGGTACGGCGACTGGCTGAAGAACAACATCGACTGGGCGGTGTCCCGCTCCCGCTACTGGGGCACCCCGTTGCCGCTGTGGCGCTGCCCGGACGACCACGTGACCGCGGTGGGCTCCCGCGCCGAGCTCGGGGAGCTGGCCGGCGCCGACCTGTCCGAGCTGGATCCGCACCGCCCGTACGTCGACGAGATCACCTTCGCGTGCCCGGACTGTGGCCGGACCGCCAGCCGGGTCCCCGAGGTGATCGATGCCTGGTACGACTCCGGGGCGATGCCGTTCGCGTCGTTGGGCTACCCCCACGTGCCGGGCAGCAAGGAGGTCTTCGAGCGCAGTTACCCGGCCCAGTACATCTGCGAGGCGATCGACCAGACGCGGGGCTGGTTCTACACGCTGATGGCGGTGGGCACCCTCGTCTTCGACCGGTCCCCGTACGAGAACGTCGTCTGCCTCGGGCACATCCTGGCCGAGGACGGCCGCAAGATGAGCAAACACCTGGGCAACATCCTGCTGCCGATCCCGTTGATGGACACCCACGGCGCCGACGCGGTGCGCTGGTTCATGGCGTGCTCCGGCTCACCGTGGTCGCCGCGCCGGATCGGTCCCGGTCCGCTCGACGAGATCGTCCGCAAGGTGTTGATGACCTACTGGAACACCGCCGCGTTCTTCTCCCTCTACGCCGCGAACGCGACGTGGACGCCGCACCTGGCGCAGCCGGTCGCCCGGCGACCGGTGCTGGACCGGTGGATCGTCGGCGAGGTCCACGCCCTCGCCGCCGCCGTTGACGAACGGATGCGGAACTACGACACGGCCCGCGCCGGCCGGCTGCTCGCCGACTTCATCGACGACCTGTCGAACTGGTACGTCCGGCGCTCGCGGCAACGTTTCTGGGAGGGCGACACCGACGCCCTCACCACCCTGTACGAGTGCCTCGACGTCCTCACGCGGCTTCTCGCGCCGTTCATTCCCTTCATCACGGAGGAGGTGTGGCAGCAGGTCATCCGGCGCGGCGCCGCGTCGGCACCGGAGTCGGTGCACCTGGCGACCTGGCCCACGCCCGACACCACGCTGATCAGCACGGAGCTGTCGGCCCAGGTGGCCACGGCGCGGGCGTTGGCCGAGGCGGGCCGGTCCGCCCGTAAGGCGAGCAGCCTGCGGATCCGTCAGCCGTTGAGCCGGGCGCTCGTGGGACTACCGGCCGGCACGGTGCTCCCGCACGCGTTGCTGGAGGACATCGGCGACGAGCTGAACGTCAAGGTCCTCCAACCGCTCGACGCCCAGAGCGGAGTCATCGACGTGCGGGTCAAGGCGAACTTCCGGACACTGGGTCGCCGGTTCGGCAACCGCACCCAGCACGTCGCGAAGGCCGTCGCCGCCGTGGCCGCGCGGGAACTGGTCGACGGTGTCCGGGCGAACGGGACGTTCCCGCTGTCGGTCGACGGCGAACAGGTCGAGGTGGGTCTGGACGACATCCTGGTCACGGAGGTGCCGCGCACCGGCTGGGTGGTGGAGTCCCAGCGCGGAGTGACCATCGCGCTGGACACCGCGATCACCCCGGAACTGGCAGCCGAGGGCGTCGCACGTGACGTCGTCCGCATCGTCCAGCAGGCCCGCCGCGAGGCTGGTTTCGAGGTCTCCGACCGGATCACGGTGTCGATCGCCGCGCCCGCCGATGTCGCGGCGGCGATCTCCGCACATCAAGAGCTCATCGCCCACGAGACCCTCGCGCTCAAGCTGACGGTGGCGGACGCGGTGTCGGAGGGCTTCGCCGGCACCGTGGGCGACGGTCAGGAGATCGTCGTGCACGTCGTGCGGGCCTAGGCCCTACGGCCTGTGGAGACGGGTCAGGTCGTCGGCGGTCAGGCGTAGGGCTCCGGCGGCGATGTTCTGTTCCAGGTGGTGTGGGTCTGCCGTGCCGGGGATGGCCAGCACGTGGGGGCCCTGGTGCAGGGTCCACGCCAGGCGTACCTGGTGCCCGGTGACGCCGTGCGCGCGGGCGACGGCCTCGACGGCCCCGCCCTGCGCGGCGCTCGCGCCCGCCTCCCGGCCGGTGCCGGCGAGTGCGAAGAACGGCACGTAGGCGATGCCCCGTTTGCCGCAGAGCCGGACGACGTCGTCCTGCTCCCGGTAGGCGTCCACCCCGTAGTTGTTCTGTACGCAGACCACCGGCGCGATGCCCGCCACCTCGTCGAGCTGCTCGGGCCGGACGTTGGAGAGCCCGAGGTGCCGGATCAGCCCGGCGGCACGCAGGTCGGCGAGCGCGCCGAACCGCTCGGTCAGCGGCACCTCGCCCGGCCCTCGGCCGAGGCGCAGGTTCACCACGTCGAGGTGGTCACGGCCGAGCCGACGCAGGTTCTCCTCCACCTGGGCACGCAACTGCGCCGGGGTGAACGCTTCGGTGAAGCCCGCTTCCGGGTCGTACCCGAAGCCGACCTTGGTGGTGATGACCAGATCCTGGGGGTACGGGGCGAGCGCCGCGCGGATCAGCTCGGTGGCGTAGCGGGCCGGGCCGGTGCCGACCCGCAGGGTGCCGCCGGGCGAGACGTAGAACGCGGCAGTGTCGATGTGGTTGACGCCCAACTCGACGGCGCGGCGCAGCAGCGCGACGGCCCGGGCCGGGTCGGGGTCGGCGGTGATCCGCATGGAGCCGAAGCCCATCCGGCGCACGGTGCGGTCGCCCAGTGTCCAGGTGCCCGCCGCTGCGGCGGTGATCTCGTCGGTTGGCATCGGGCGACCCTAACCAGCTCGGGTACGTGACGCAGTCGGCCACGCACCCGATACCGCTCGACGGCGGGGTGGGTTAGTTTTCTATGGCGGACGAAACGGCGTGCGGCGGGCGCAGCACCGGCACCAGCAGCAGTGTCGGCAGCAACAGCAGCGGCACCACCAGCAGCGCCCGCAGGGTGCCGACCTCGTCGCCGAGCAGCCCCAGCAGCGGGGGGCCACCGAGGAACGCGGTGTAGCCGATCACCGCGACGACGCTCACCCGCACCGCCGCGTGCGCCTCGTCGTCGGCGGCAGCGCTCATGCCGACCGGGAAGCCCAGCGACGCGCCGAGGCCCCACAGCGCGACGCCGACGACGGCCACCGGCCCGGAGCCGGCCAGTACGGCGAGGCCGGCGCCGACCACGGCGAGCCCGATGGTGCCGCTGAGCACCGGCACCCGACCCCACCGGTCCAGCGCGACGGTGCCGACGGTGCGTCCGACGGTCATGCCCACGACGAAGACCGCGAAGACGGCCGCGCCGGCGGCCTCGCTGAGGTCCCGTCCGTCGATGAACGCGACGGCCAGCCAGTCGTTGGCGGCGCCCTCGGTGAACGCCGCCACCAGCACGAAGAGCCCGATCAGCAGGGTGCGCGGCTCCCGCCAGGCGGCGAGTTGCGCCCGACGGCGGGCGGTCGGGGTGGCGTCCGCCGGGTCGCCGGTGGAGTCGACGCCCTGGGGCAAGTACGTCCGGGCGGCGAGCACCGTGCCGGTCAACACGACCACCGCCACCGCGACGAGGTGCGCGCCCACCGCCACGTCGAACCGGGCCGCCCCGGCGCCGAGCGCCGCTCCGGCGACCGAACCGAGGCTCCACCCCGCGTGGAAACGAGGCATGATCGTGCGGCCGAGTCGACGCTCCACCGCCGCGCCCTCGACGTTCATCGCCACGTCACAGGCGCCGGAGCCGTAGCCGAAGGCGACGAGGCCCACGGCCACGACGGCGAACGACCCGGTCATCGTGGCACCCAGCCCCGCCACGGTCAGGCCGACCGCGACCACCCCGGTGGCGAGGGTGACGGTGCGGGCCGCACCGAGACGCTGGGCGAGCAGCCCGGCGGTGGGCATGGCGAGCAGCGCGCCGACGCTCATCGCCAGCAGCAGCAGCCCGAGCCGGCCGGCGGAGAGGTCCAACGCCTCGCGGGCCGCCGGCACCCGGGAGAACCAGCTGCCGACGGCGAGCCCGTTGAGAGTGAAGGTGGCCGCGACACCGTTTCTGGCGAGCAGCACCGCTTTCGCGGACGGCGCGGCGGCCGGGGCTACGGGTCGACTGGTGGGGGCGCTCACGGGGTGGGTCCTCTTCCTCGGGGTGATCTCCTGGGACGATCGCACACCTGAGAGCGCTACCACCACAACCGGCAACCGCCCCTTACCGCTGAGGTGTCCGCCGGGGCATGATGTGAGCAGGCGTTTGTCCGACCGGGCGGGCCTCGGCGGGGAGGCGACGATGACGACAGCGGCACACCGACCGGCAACTCTCGAGGACGTCGCGCGGGTCGCCGGGGTGTCCCGGTCCACCGCGTCGCGGGTGATCGCCGGCACGGGGTTCGCCTCGCCGGCGGCCCGGGAGCTCGTCGCGGCGGCTGTCGACCAGCTCGGCTACGTGCCCAACCCGGCTGCCCGGGCGCTGGTCCGCGGCGGCGGCGTACGGATGGTCGTGGCGGTCCTGGGGGCCAGCGCGGCGGTGCTGGACGACCCGTACGTGCACCAGGTCGTCGGTTCGGCGGCCCGCGTGTGCACGCCCGCCGGTGTCGGTGTGGCGTTGCACTGGCTGCCGCTGAACGACCCGGGCGGGCTGGCCCGGCTCGACGATCGCAGCGTCTGCGGGGTGATCCTGGTCAACACCACAGAGGAGCTGCTGGAGTCGGTGCCCCGATCACTGCGGGGCCGGGTCGTCTCGATCGGCGTCGGCTCGGCGAGCGTGCCGTCGTTCGACGTCGACAACGTCGCCGGGTCCGAGGCGGTGCTGCGCCACCTGTACGCCACCGGTCGACGCCGCATCGCCATGGTGGCCGGCCCCCGGTGGTTGCCCTGCGCGCAGCGCCCCGTGGAGACGTACCGCCGGCTGATGCGTCAGGCCGCCATGCCGGAGCGGGTGCTGCCCGGGGACTTCACGGCGGCGAGCGGCCGGGCGGCGGCCGACGTGGTGCTGCGTCAGTGGCCGGACGTCGACGCGATCTACGCGATCAGCGACGACAGCGCGCTCGGGGTGATCGCCGGCCTGCGCGACGCCGGGGTGCGGGTGCCCGGCGACGTCGCGGTGGCCGGTTTCGACGACATCCCACTGGCCGGGCTGACCGCCCCGGCGCTGACCACGGCGAGCCACCCGGTGGGGCGGATCGCCGCCGCCGCTGCCACCGCCCTGCTGGACGGGCGTCCGGCCGCGCCGGTGACCCTCTTCCCGTCCGCCCTGGTGGCCCGGGCCAGCGCCTGACCGGCGGGTCACTTCGTGGCGGGGCCGACGGCCCGATCAGACGGCGGGGAGGCCGAGGGCTTCGTCGACGCGGGCGAGGACGGCGGCGTCGTCCTCGGGGTTGACGCCACGCAGCAGGTCGATGGCCGTGGCCCGGACCTGCCCGATGATCATTGCCAACGGGAGGGTCTGGGTGGTGCCGAAGAGCTGCCCAGCGGTGCGCACGGCGGCCAGCGCCGCCTCGTCGGCCCGCGCGGCGCGCTGGTCGGCGTTGTCGTCCTGGCCGTCCAGGTCGGCGGCGAGGGCGGCACCGGCGTGGCTGACCGCCTCGGCCAGCGACCGCAGGGCGACACCCAACTCGGGCGGGACGGGGGTGTGCAGCCGGCTGAGCGTCACGCCGGCGCGGGCCAGCACCCGGACGTTGCGGACGGCGTAGTCGGTCTGCCGGATCGACTGGTCCACCGAGCGCAGCCGACCGATGTGGCGGCGTCGACGGACGTTGAGCCGCAGCGCTTCGCCGGCGGCGAGCACCCCGTCGCGTAACCCGTCCACGCGGGCGTCCATCCCCCGGGCTCGGGTCAACGCGGTGACCGCGGCGTCCTCGTCTCGGCGGTCGAGGGCGTCCGCGATCCCGCCGAGCAGCCCGGCCAAGTCGTCGAAGGTCCGCCGGACCTCTGCGACCAGCGGAGCCAGCGGGCGACGGGCGTCGACCAGCAGGCTGGCCGCGAGCGCGACCACACCCCCGATGAGGGCGTCGACGAAGCGGAACGGCACCAACGTCCCGTCCGGTGGGGCGACCACCACCAGGTAGAGCGCCGAGACCGCAGCCTGCACGAGCGTCACGCCGGTGGCACCGAAGGCCACCGCGAGCAGGACGGTGAGCAGGATGACGGTGAAGACCGTCCAGGTGCTTCCCGGGCCGAGCGCCTGTACCACCAGGTCCGCGACGAGCACCCCGGCGGCGACGCCGAGGACGACCTCGACGGCCCGACGGATGCGTTGACCCCGGGTCTGACCGAGGACGATCAGCGCGGCGGCCGGCGCGAAGAAGGGTTGCGGATGCCCGAGCAACCGGGTGGCCAGCAGCCAGGCCACTGTCGCGGCGACGGTGGCCTCCAGCACCGGCCGCCAGCCGTGCCGGAGCCGCCCGCCGGCCGTCCGCAAGCCGCTGAACCGCATGATCACCCAATCTCTCCTACCCGCGCCGACCGGTCCGCCGCACCCTGGCCTGAACAGCACGTCGTCACCGAACGGCACGCTGCCGCCGGCCCGCCCTCTGCCGCCGGTCGGCCCCGTGCCGCCCGCTCCCCCTTTGGAGCTGATGCCGCAAACGAATCGGGCACGTGCCGTGAACGCATCAGGCGCGATGTCGTAAACGATTCAGCACCACACCCCGGCCCCACGACCCACGTGGGTGATCGTCTCCCAGCCCGCGTCAGACCTGCTCACCGGGCCCCACGGCGCGCCCGCCGACGCCAGCATTCCGATGTTCTTACCGGGTCCACGCGACCCGGCCGTGCGCCGGGCGTACCTGGCGGGCCGCGCAGCCACGGCCGCGCACACCCGCCACGCCCGCACAGCCACGCCTGCGCGGGCGGTTCTTCAGTTTCCGGTCAGGGCACGAAGCAGCGTGCGGACCGCGACGCTCAGGTCGGTGCGGCTGGCCGGGCTGCCGGGCGGTGGGGCGGTGAGCGCGCCCGCGCCGACCAGCCGGTCGAAGAGGAGCCCGTCCACGAACGCGACGAACTGGTCGCCCTGCCGGTCGGGATCGGTGGCCCCGGCGCGGGCCAGCAGGTCCCGGGCCTGCACCCGCAAACCGGTGCCGTGGTGCAGGATGCCCCGCAGCTCGGGCCGGTGTACCGCCTCCAGCAGGCAGGCGTACCGGGCCAGGGTCCGGCTACGCCCGGTGCTCAACCACCTGTCGAGCACCTCGGCGATGCCGGCGGCCAGCAGGGCGAGGTCGGTGCCGTCGAGCCGGGGAGCCGGGGTGGGGGGCGGTGGCCCGGTCGGCAGGTCGTACGCCGCCAGGTCGGCGCGGTCCCGGTCGGCGAGTCGTCCCACCACGGCCTCGATCAGCGCCTGGCGGGTCCGCAGGTACGCGGAGGTGGTGCCGGGAGGCATTCCAGCGCGGCCGTCGACCGCCCGGTGCGTCAACGCTCGCATGCCACCGTCGGCGATCAGCTCGATGGCGGCGTCGGTCAGCAGCGCGATCCGGTTCGTCCGGGCCGTCACGGCACTCCCCCTCTCCGAGGTCCGCAGGTAGTATCCTCTTTCTACAGGTGTAGAAGGGTGGATCGAGATGGGTGACTCACACGCGGTGATCGTGGGCGGCGGCATCGGAGGGCTGAGCGCGGCGCTCGCCCTGCACCGGCACGGCTGGCGGGTCACCGTGCTGGAACGCGCCGCCGAGCTGCGCGAGGTCGGTGCCGGCCTGAGCCTGATGGCCAACGCGGTGCGCGGGCTGGACGCCCTCGGCCTCGGCCCGGCCCTTCGCGACGGCGGGCACGGCGAGGCACCCGGCGGTATCCGCGACCGGCACGGGCGGTGGCTGTCCCGGGTGGACGCCACCGAGATGGTCCGGCAGCTGGGCACCACCGCCCTCGGTGTGCACCGGGCCACCCTGCACCGCACCCTGCGCGAGGCCCTGCCCGCCTCCTCCCTGCACACCGACGCCGCCGTGGAGCACGTCGAGTCCGGCCCCGACCACGCCGACGTGCGCTACCAGGGCCCTGACGGACCGCACACCCTCCGCGCCGACCTGGTGGTCGGTGCCGACGGCCTGCGCAGCCGGGTCCGCGCCCAGCTCTGGCCGCGACACCCCGGCCCGGTGTACGCGGGATCGACGGCCTGGCGGGCGGCGATCGAGTTTCCCGACCCGGTCCCGGCCGCGATCACCTGGGGACCGGGCGCCGAGTTCGGCATGGTGCCGATCGGCGACGGCCAGCTTTACTGGTACGCCGCGCTGAACGCGCCACCCGGCGGCCACGCCCCCGACGAACTGGCGGCCCTGCGGGAGCGCTTCGGCGACTGGCATGACCCCATTCCGGCGCTGATGGCGGCGACCCCACCCGGAGTCGTCCTGCGCAACGACATCCACCACCTGGCCGTGCCGCTGCCCACGTACGTGCGGGGACGGGTCGCGCTGCTCGGCGACGCCGCCCACGCGATGACACCCAACCTGGGGCAGGGCGCCGGGCAGGCCATCGAGGACGCGGTGGTGCTGGGCGCCGCCTGCGCGGCCGGTGCCACAGCGGTGCCCGCCGCGCTGGCCGCGTACGACGAGCAGCGTCGACCACGCAGCCAGGCCGTTGCCCGGGCCTCCTTCGTCGCCGGCCGTTTCGGCCAGCAACTGCGCAACCCGATTGCCGTGGCGATGCGGGACAACGCGTTGCGCCTCACCCCGGCCCGGGCCGCCCTGCGGAGCATGGCCCGCTACGCGGACTGGAGACCCCCGGTGGGCTGAGCCGGCCCCTCGGCACTGTGGCCGGTCAGCGCGGCGTACTCGGGTGAAGTGAGGAAACTGGTCAGCACCTCGACGGCGCCCGGTGTCCAGGGTCGGCCGTCGAGCACCTCGTCGCCGGGCACGAAGACCATCGCGGCGCCCTCACCGAGCACCACGTCCTCCTGGCGGGCCCGGGTGAAACCGAGGAAGTAGTGCTTCACCCTGTTCCACTCGGGCAGCGGTTGCACGGCGATCGAGCGCAGCGGCCCGTCGGCGCGCAGACCGGTCTCCTCCCACAGCTCCCGCTCGGCGGTCTGCTCCGGCGTCTCCCCCGGGTCGCCGTGGCCGCCGGGCAGTCCCCAGACGTTCGGATGGTGTTCCGCGTTGCCGTCGCGTAGTTGCAGCAGCAGCCGCCCGTCCGGGTCCACCAGGAGTACGCACGCCACGACGATCATCGGGTCAGCCTACGGTCGACGATCAACGGTTCGAGGCCAACACTCCAGAGTATTTATCGAAGCTGGGGGCGGACTCGTTCGAAGGCGACAGCGCGCCCGTACAATCGGCGACTGTCTTGTGACCGATCGCTGACTGCTGGTGTGAAAGCGATCACACACACTGAGCCCATGAACAGGAGAGTCAACCGCGGTAAGGCACTCCGCGTCGCGGTGTGTCTCATTCTTCTCGCCGCGCTCAGCGGTTGCATGCAACTCAACATGGGCCTCACCGTCAACGCCGACGACACAGTCGACGGTCAACTGCTGCTGACGGCCCAGAAGAACGTGTTGAGCGCCCGGAACAAGAACGTCCCCGCCGCCTTCGCGGAGCTGCGGCAGAGCATTCCCGCGCTGCCCGCCGGTGAGGAGACCCTTTACCAGGACGACACTTTCTACGGCTCCCAGATCAGTTACCGGAAGGCGCCGCTGGCCGGTTTCGACACGGAGAGCGTGAAGCTGGTCCGGGACGGCGATCTCTACCGTTTCACACTGCCGCTGGACCCGAAGAAATACGGCGGAAAGGTCACGCAGCAGAATCCGCAGCAACAGCAGGCGTTCCTCAAGCTCATGTCGTTCGAGATCTCGGTGACATTCCCCGGCCGCGTGATCGACAGCAATGGCACCGTCAACGGCCGTTCGGTGAGCTGGAAGGTCGACGCCAACCAGGACAAGCCGACCGAGCTGCGGGCCGTGGCCGAGGCGCCACCTCGACCGTCCGCCTCGCCGGCTGCCGCAGGTGACGACGGAGGCGGCTTCCCCTGGTTGCTGGTCGGCGGCGGCGTACTCCTTCTGCTGCTGCTCGCCGTGGTGGGCGTACTCCTGCTGCGCCGCCGTCAGCCCACCGCGCCGGCTGCGCCCGGCCCGACCCCGGCGGGCCCGCCCGCCGGCGCACCGGGGCCCGGCTGATCCACCTGGTGGCCGGCGCCGCCGGCCGCGCCCGGCTCCGGCCGCCCCCGAGACGACGGCGACCGGCCCCGGTGTTCCCCGCTGGGAGCACCGAACCTCACCACCACCACATCCCGGTCGCACCATCGCAGAAAAGGGGGATCGCCGTGAACGATCTCTTCACCTGGGCAGCCCTGGGCAGCATCGCCGGTGCCAGCGCCGCCACCCTCCTGGCCACGAACGTCATCGGCGGGCTCATCGGCCCCAGCGGCGACAAGGCCCGCAAGTGGATCGCCATCGGCATCGCGCTCCTGCTGTCGTACGTGACAGCGGCGTTCGCCGACGAGGCCGGCGGCGAGAAGTGGGTCATCGCGTTCCTCAACGCGCTGGTCATCTTCTCCGCCGCGCTCGGCATCAACCAGATCCCACCCGGTAACCGGCAGGCGACCCAGGCGTCGCCGACTCAGGTCGCGCAGGGCCGCGAACCCCGTTTTGTCCGCTCCTGGGTCTGAGGGGTGACGTCATGGTCTTCGGAATTCTCAGCGCGGCGATCCAGGTCGTCCTCGGCGCCCTGTTCGGCTTCCTCGCCGGCGGCACGATCGGCCTGCTGATCGGCGCCGTCGTCGGCCTGGTGGTCGGCGCGGTCTTCGGCTGGGCGGTGACCTCCGCCGGGGTGTACGCGCCGGACGCGCGCGGCATCTTCCTCTTCGTCGTCGACCACACCTGGAGCCTGCTCAACACCGTCGTCGGGGCCATCTACCTGGCCGTACACCTGATCTTCGGGCACTCGCTGGACCGGCCCACCTCGGCCGGCAGCGGGCGGGTCTGCGTGGTGGAGGGGGTCTCGCCCCGCTACGCCACCACCATCGGCACCGTCTGCGCCGGCGCCAGCTCGGGCATCCAACGGCACGAGGACGTGCACATCTTCCAGGGCCGCCTGCTCGGACCGCTCTACATCCCGCTGGTGCTGGCGAACTACGTGCTGTTCACCATCGCCCCGGTGTGGTTGCTGTACCACGACCACACCAACGCCCCGATCAACCGGTTCACCAGGTACTTCGAGATCGGCGTCTACCCGCACGTGTGGAACGAGGCCATCGCGTACCGGATCCAGGGGACGCCGCCGCGATGACCACCGATGGGCGCGGCCCGATCGAGACGGCCACCGCCGAGTTGGCCTCCTGGCTGACCGGCGCGGTGGGGGAACCCGTCCCGGTCGGTCCGCCCCGCACCGACGGCGACGCCGCCGGCCTCACCCTCTGGCCGCTGGAGTTGCGCCCGGCCCGGCAGACCCGCTCCAGCGGCGCGGTCCGCGAACCGTACCGGTTCACGGTCCGCTATCTGCTCTGCGTGACCGGTCCGGCCGGGTTGCCCCGGCTGGACCGGGTGCTCACCGCCGCGACCACCGACGGCAGGTATCCGGTCGTCCTGGAGGCCGGTGACCCGCCACTCTGGACCGCGTTCGGTGCGGTGCCGCGCCCGGCGCTGCTGATCGACGTGGCCGCGCAGGTGGACCACCCCACCCCGGCCGCGCCCCCGGTCCTGCAACCGTTGCGGCTGCGGCAACTCGGGGTGCGCGCCCTCGCCGGTCGGGTGGTCGGCCCCGAGGACCAACCGCTCGCCGCGATGCGGGTCGAGCTTCCCGCCACGGGATCCGCGACCCGCACCGACCCCGACGGCCGGTTCGTGATCGCCGGCGTCCCGCACGACCCCGACCACCCGGGTCCGGTCCGGCTCCGGCTGACCGGTCGCGGGCTCGTCCTCACCGCCGACGTCGACCCCACCGAACCCGACCTCGTCATCGTCTGCGCGCCACCGACCCACTGACGCCCACCCGCACAGGAGGACCGATGCCCAGCTACTTCTCCCCCGGCATCTATGTCGAGGAGGTCCCCAGCGGCGCTCGACCGATCGGCCCGGCGAGCACCAGCATCGCCGCGTTCGTCGGCGTCGCCCCGGACCGCTCCGCCCACCTGGGAAAGGCGGTGCCGGTCAACAACTGGACGGAGTTCCTGCGGCTCTTCGCCGGCGGTGAGCGGGTGGAGAGCACCCCGCTCGCCCGGGCGGTCTTCGGATTCCTCGACAACGGGGGCGCCCGCTGCTGGGTCGTCAACGTCGGCGAGGGCGGCGCGATCACCGGCACCGGGCAGCGACGCGGTGGCCTGCAACTCCTGGAAGCCGTCGACGAGATCTCCATCATCGCCGCCCCCGGCTTCCACGACCCGGTGTCGCATGAGGCGCTGCTCAGCATGGCCGAACGCACCCGCACCATGGTTGCGATCTGCGACCCGGCGCCGGACATCGACGACATCTCCGCGTTGACTCGCGTCGCCACACCGTCCTCCGGCAAACCCCCCAAGCCCGACGGGGGTACGGGCGGCGGCTCGGGCGGCCCGAGCCAGCCGGGCGGCTCCGGCGGGCACGAGGGCGCCGCCTACCGGCCACGGCAGTCCGAGTTCGGGGCCTTCTACTACCCCTGGCTGCGGGTACGCGACCCGATCAGCGGCGAGTTGGAACTCACCCCGCCCAGCGGGCACCTGGCGGGCATCTGGGCCCGCACCGACGCCCTGCGCGGCGTGCACAAGGCACCGGCCAACGAACCCGTACGCGGCGCCGTCGACCTGGGCTACCTGGTCACCCGACCGGAACACGACGTGCTCAACCCCAAGGGCGTCAACGTGATCCGGTACTTCGCCGGGGAGGGCATCCGCGTCTGGGGCGCCCGTACGCTCGCCGCCGAGGCCAGCGAGTGGCGTTACCTCAACGTGCGGCGGCTCAGCATCGCCATCGAACAGGCCATCGCCAACGGCACCCGGTGGATGGTGTTCGAGCCCAACGACTTCACCCTGTGGCGCTCGATCCGACGCGACATCGGGGCGTTCCTCACCCGGGTGTGGCGCGACGGCGCGCTGCTGGGGCGCAGCCCCGAGGAGGCGTTCTTCGTCAAGTGCGACGAGGAGACCAACCCGCCGGACGTACGTGACGCCGGCATGGTGATCGCCCACATCGGCATCGCCGTCGTCAAGCCCGCCGAGTTCGTGGTGTTCAAGCTGAGCCAGTGGGCCGGCGGCACCGAGACCGAGACGATCGGAGGCTGACATGCCCACCCCAGCCACCCCGCAACAGCCCGGCGCGCCGGTCGACCCGTACCGGGCGTACAACTTCCGGCTGCTCATCAACGGCGTCACCAACGGCCACTTCACGGAGATGACCGGCCTGGAGGTGACCATCCCCGGGCAGCCGTACCGCGAGCACGGCCTGGGCCGGATGCGGATGGTGCCCGGCCAGGCCGAGTACGAGCCGGTGACGTTGCACTTCGGCCTCACCGCCTCCCGTGAGCTGTGGGACTGGGTGAACGCCACCGCGCAGGGCACCCTCAACCGCCGCAACGTCTCGGTGGTGCTGCTCGACTCGGTCGGCTCCACGGAGGTGCTGCGCTGGAACCTGATCGGTGCGTGGCCGACCCGGTGGCGTGGCGCGCACCTCAACACCCTCAGCCACGAGATCGCCATCGCCTCGTTGACCCTGCGCTACGAGGGCCTGGAGCTGGAGACCGGCGGTGCCGCCGCGCCAGCGCCCGCGTAACTGGTTGGCCGCCCGGCTGCGCTCGGCCGCCGGGGCGGTCGAACGTCTCGCCGGGCGGGTCGAGCCCGTCGGGCAACCCCGGCAGGAGCCGCCGTCGGACCCGCCACGCCGCTTCGGGGAACCGCCGCAGCACTGGTTGGACGTGGTGGCCTCGCACGCCCCCGGCCTGCTGCGCGACCTGGAGCTCGACACCTCTCCGGCGGACGCCGGGCGGCCCCGCGACGACCGACCGGACGGGCCCGGAACCGATGGCGCGGTTCCGGGCCCGCCGGACGGGTCGATGCGATCGTCCGCGGTGGATCGACGCGGCGGATGGGTCGGGGAGTCTTCCCGGCCGTCCACCGGATCGGTCGGGTTTCCGGCCGTCGGCACCGGGTTCGGCGACACCGCCGGCACGGGCTCGGCCCAGACCGGTGGTCGCCGCGGGCTGTCCGGTGGGCGGGGCGTTCTCGGCACACCTGACGTCTTCGCGACGGCGGATGGCACCGGGATCCGGGGCGGTCCCGACCCGGTGACCGACGACGGTGCGGTGGATATCCCCGAAACCGTGGCCACCCCTGCGACGGCCGGCCTCCTCGGAGCGGCAGGCGTCCACGGATGCGCGGGCGTCCACGCAAGCGCGGGCTCCCCCGCAAGGGCGGGCTTCCCCCCGGCGGCCGGCGCTGACCGTACGGCCGGCTACCCCGCACCGGACGGCCTGCACGGCACCGCGGGCTTGCCGACGACGTCTGGCGGACACGGGACGGCGGGCATCGGGGGTGTCGGCAGGTCCGACGCGTCCGACGTCCACGATGCCAGCGCGCGGTCGTACGGCGGCGACACGTCCCACCCGAGCGGGTCCGGATGGTCGGACGCGTCGCGGTCCCCGCGTGAGACCGCCGAGTCGATCGGCGCGGCCGGCGAGCCCGGCGGTTCGCCGATCGGCGACCCTGCCGACGCCCCCGGCGGTCGGGGCACACCCCACGGGCACGCGGGGCGGCCACGCCCGACACGGCCTGGTCGGCTCGACTCGGCCTACGGGCGGGACACGGCGACCTCCTCCCCCACCCCCGCACCCGGCGCTCCCGGCGGGGTCCTCGCCCCCTCCGGGCGCAGTCTCCGTCAGGGATCCGCCCCCGCCGCCGCACCCGGCGACGCCGGGTGGGACGGGCGGGCGGCGGTCGAGGTCGACGGCTCGTGGCCCGCCCTACCGGACGAACGGGCGTGGCCCGACCACCGACGCGCGGACCAGTACGTCGGCCGGTCGGGCGGGTGGCGGGGCAGCGACATCGGGACGGTCGGGGTTTCGGTCGGCGGAGCCCCACGTGACCGGGTCGGCGGGCGCTGGCCGGCCGGCATCGAGTTCCCGTCGACCGAGATCGGGTCGCCGGCCGCCGACCCGTGGCCGGCGCTACCGGACGACGCGGCGGTGTGGACCGTGCCCGGCGACGGGCTGGACGCCGCCCACCTGGGTCGGCTGGACCGGGAACAGGCGGGCGACTGATGGAACGCGTCGCCTTCCTCATCGACTCCTCGGGCGTTCGGGTGGACTGCCTGCTCAACCCGGAGACCGTGCAGGTGACCCGGCTCGCCGGCGTACGCCGACGGGGTGCCGCCGGCGGTCAGCTCACCGGGTCCGGGCTGGCCGACGACCCGCTCGTCTTCACCGGTGGCGGCCGGACCGAACTGGTGCTCGACCTGCTCTTCGACGTCGACTTCGTGGAGGCGCAGGTCCGCCCGACCGACGTGCGGGTGCTGACCCGTCCGCTGTGGATGCTGGCGGAGAACTCCGCTGTCGAGCATGGCTGGCTCCGGCCTCCGCTGGTGCGGTTGGTGTGGGGCAAGACCTGGAACGTGCCGGGCGTGATCGTCGCGGTGGCGGAACGGTTCGACGCGTTCACCGGCACCGGGTCACCCCGGCGATCCTGGTTGCGGCTGAAGCTGGTCCGGGCCGCCGAGACGGCCGACCAGGCGCAGGCCGGCTTCGAGGAGGAACTGGCCGCGGCGACCACGCCGACCGCCGCGCCGGGCAGCGCGGTGATCGCCGCCGGCGACGGCGCGGCCGAGCCGGGCCGATCCGGGGTGCGCTTCGACCTGTTGGCCAACGACGCGCTCGGCTCACCGTTGCGCTGGCGTCTCCTCGCCGAACACAACCGGATCACCGACCCCCTCGCCGTGCCGGCCGGCACCACACTGGCGGTCCCACCACCGGCACCGGCCGGCGGCCCGACGACGGGTGCGCTGACCGCAGCCGCGCGGGCGCTCGCCGGAGCGGTGGGTGCCGGTGCGGCGTTCGTCGGAGCGTCGATCGCCACCGCCCCCGCCGCCTGGGGCGCGGCGACCGGACCCGCGCCGACGAGCACACCCGCCGGCCCCGGGGGTACGCCGTGACGAGCGTCGCGCCCCGGGCGCTGACCGTCCTGCTCGACGGCGTCGAGCTGACCGGCGCGGCCCGTCAGCGGATCCGCTCGCTGCGCGTGGCGGCCCGCCTCGACCAGCCCACCCAGGCCGAGCTGGTGCTCGCCACCACCGCCGGCGCCGGCGCGTTCGACCCGGCGGTCCGCCCCGGCGCGACCCTCGGCGTACGGCTGGCCGATCATGCCGACGCCCTGTTCGACGGGGAGGTCACCGCCGTGGAGGTCGAGTACGCCGCCGACGGTGCCGCGCTGCTGCGGCTGCGCGCGTACGACCCGCTGCACCGGTTGCGTAAGCGGCAGGGGTTGCGGGTGTTCACAGCGGTCACCGCCGTGGAGCTGGCCCGGGAGCTGTGCGGCGAGGTGGGGTTGGCGGTGACCGCCGACGTCGACGGGCCACGTGTGGAACGGGTGTCGCAGCACCGGCACAGCGACCTGGAGTTGCTGCGGGAGGTGGCCGGGCGGGCCGGGCTGCACCTCGCCGCCGACGGTGACGGCGTCCGGTTGGTCACCCTCGCCGGTCACGGGGAGCCCGTCGCGTTGACCCTCGGCGCGGGCCTGCACACGGTGCGCCTGTCCACGAACACCGACCAGGCCGGCGGTGCGAGCGTGGCCCTGGGCTGGCACCCGCAGCGGGCCGAGGTCATCAGCCAGCAGGCCGACGAGGCGCGCTGCTGTCGACCGGCCGACGACCGCCCGGACCCGGCCGACGTGGGCGCCGATGGGGTGCGAACCGCCGTTGACCAGCCCGGCCGCAGCGACGACGAGTTGGCGGCGTTGGCCCAGGCTCGCCTGGACACCCGGGCGGCGGCGCTGGTGACCGCCGAGGGGGTGGCCGAGGGCGACCCGGCGCTGCGACCGGGCCGGCGGATCGACCTGGGCGGTGTGCCCGACCCGGTGGCCGGGGCGTACGTGCTGACCGAGGTGGTGCACACGGTGGACGGCGACGGGCACCTGACCCGGTTCTCCACGGTGCCACCGGTCACCCCACCGGCCCCGACCGGCGGCGCGGTGGTCACCCTGGGCTCGGTCACCGACGTCGCCGACCCGGACGGGCTGGGACGGGTTCGGCTGACCCTGCCCGCGTACGGGGACCTGGACGCCGGTTGGCTCGCCGTGCTCTGCCCCGGCGCGGGGCGGGGCAAGGGTCTGGTGGCGCTGCCCGACCCGGACGACACGGTGCTGGTGGTGCTGCCCGGCGGCGAGCCGGCGTCGGGCATCGTGCTCGGTTCGCTGTTCGGCGCTGTCGAACCGTACGACGCGGGCATCGACGGCGGGCGGGCACGACGCTGGACGATGCGGACCGCCGGCGGGCAGTCGATCGTCGTCGACGACGTGAACCGCAGCCTGCGCCTCGCCACCGAGGGCGGCAGCTTCCTGGAGCTGACGCCGGATCTGGCCACGCTGCACGCGGCGTCCGACCTGGTGATCTCCGCACCCGGCCGGGCGATGGTGGTGCGCGCCCGCAGCGTGGATTTCCTGCACGCCGAGTCGACCGAGGACCAGACGACGGCGGCGGAGCAGGCCCGTTCCCTCGCTCGCGCCCACCACGAAGGAGGCGGCTGATGCGCTGGATCCACAGGGACTCCGTGATCACCTGCGACCACGACGGCCGGGTCGAGAACCGGCCGTCACGGGAGTGGGTGAGCGTCACCGGCGTGCCCGTGCTGGTGGACGACGACCCGGAGGGACGCGACATCGTCGCCTGCCCGAACTACGGGCCGACCGTCAAGCCGTGTACGACGACGCTGACCGTCCGGGTCGGCTACAGCGACTGGATTCGCGTCGACGGGCACCGGGTGGTGCTCTCGCACCTGTCGGGGTTCACCAACGGCACGCCGCCGGGGCTGGTCAAGCACACGGTGCGGGACCCGCGCCAGCAGTTCCTGGGAGCGGACCGGTGAGGGCCTTCCGCTTCGTCGGCGCCGGCTTCGACGCCGGCCGGACCGGCGGGTTGGCGCTCACCGCTGCCGGTGGCCTGGCGATGACCGAGGGCGACGAGAGCGTACGCCAGGCGCTGTTCCTGCTCCTGTCGACCACGCCGGGCGAGCGGCTGATGCGACCCGGGTACGGGTCCCGGCTGCACCGCCTGGTCTTCGCGCCCAACGACGACACCACGGCCGGCCTGGCCATCCACTACGTCCGGCAGGCGATCAACCGCTGGGAGCCCCGGGTCGAGGTGATCGACGTGGACGCCGGGCCCGACCCGGACGACGCGTGGCGGCTGGTGATCAGGTTGGACTACCGGGTGCGGACCAGCCTCACACCCGGGCAGCTGGTCTTCTCCGTGGATCTGCTCCCGGTCGACGATCCCGCCCAGGGAGGACCCTCATGACACTGCCCGTGCCGCACCTGGACGATCGCGGCTTCCTCGACTTGGTCACCGAGGCCCGGGAACGGATCCGGCAGTCCTGCCCGGCGTGGACCGACCTGTCGGCGCACGACCCCGGCATGGCGCTGGTGGAGGCGTTCGCGCACCTGACCGAGGTCATGATCTACCGGTTGAACCAGTTGCCGGAGAAGGCGTACGTCTCGTTCCTGAACCTGCTCGGGGTCGCCCGGCACGCGCCCACAGCGGCCTGGGCGGACGTCCTCTTCACCCGTACCGGCACCGACCGCGCGGCGGTCCGGATCCCGGCCGGCCTGCGGGTCGCGGCCGCTCGCGGCGCGGACCCGCGGCCGGTCGTGTTCGTCACGACCGAACCGGCGGTGCTGCCCGCCGACGAGACGTCGGTGACGGTACGGATGCACCACTGCGAGACGGTCGAGGCGGAACTGCTCGGTGTGGGGACCGGCCAGCCGGGTCAGGTGCTGCGGGCCGCCCACGCGCCACTGGCGCACACCGCCGAACCCTTGGACCTCCTGCTCGGCGTGGAGGTGCCGAACGGCACCGTGGAGTTGGGCGCGGCGGCCCGCGAGCACGACGGCCGCACGTTCGAGATCTGGCAGCCGGTGGACAGCTTCGCGGGGCTCGGCCCCCAGTCCAAGGCGTACCTGGTCGACCGCTGCTCGGGCACCGTCACCTTCGCCCCGGCTCTCGACCTGCGACCCGCCGCCGCGCAGCCCTCGGCGGGGACCCCGACGCCGGTCACCGTCGCGGCGGTGCCGCCGGCCGGGCGGCAGGTCCGGCTCTGGTACCGCTCCGGTGGTGGGCCCACCGGCAACGTGGCGGCGGGCACCCTGACCAGCCTGCGCGACCCCCTGCCCGGGGTGAAGGTGGACAACCCCGCGCCGGCCGCCGGTGGCCGCGACATGGAGGCGCTGGAGTCGGTGCTGCTGCGCGGCCCGTACGAGTTCTTCGCACAGCAGCGGGCGGTGACCGCCCGCGACTTCGAGGTGCTCGCCACCAGCTCCGGTGCGGTGGCGAGGGCGCGGGCGTTCACCCGCGCGGCGGTGTACAGCTTCGCCCGGCCGGGTGAGGTCGAGGTGGTGCTGGTGCCGTACGTGCCGCCGACCGCCCGCCCCGACGGCCGGCTGCCGGTGGCGGTGCTGCGCGAGCACGAGGTGCCCGAGGCGCGGCACCGCGTCGAGGCGGACCTGGAGGAACGCCGGATGGTAGGCATCCGGTCCCGGGCGACCTGGGCCCGCTTCAAGGCGGTGTCGGTGCGGGCCCGGGTGGTGGTCCGGCGTGAGGAGGACGTGGACGCCGTCCGGAGCCGCATCCACGACCGGCTGCACCAGACGCTGAGTCCGCTGCCGACGGCGCTCAACCCGACCGGTTGGCCGTTCGGGGAGCCGCTGCGGGCGTCCAACGTGTACCGGTTGCTGGAGCACGCCGAGCCGGGCGTGCGCTACGTCGAGTCGGTCCGGTTCGTGGTCGACGAGGCGCCCGACGCGGAGGTCCGCGCCCTAGCCGTGGACCAGTACCAGCCCCGCACCTGGTACGCCGGGCGCGGACCGGTGGTGTTCCGCTCCAGCAACGGCGGCGCCGGCTGGGAGCCGGCCGGCCGCTTCGAGGACGAGACGGTGCTGCGGGTGGCACCCGCCCCCGCCCCCGTACGGCCGGGCATCGTGGCACGTCCCGGCTCGGTGGCAGTGGTGACGGTGCGCGCCTCCGGCGGCTCCCGGGTGCACCTGAGCACCGACCTCGGCGAGACCTGGTCCCTGCTCACCGACCTGGACTCGCGGATCTCCGACGTGGCGTGGCTGGACCGCGACGGCGCCGGTGCGCTGCTGGTGGCCACCGACACCGGCCTGTACGAGGTGTCGCTGCTGCCCGGGGCGGTGCCGTTGCAGATCCTGGTCGACCCGTCCGACGCCGACCGGGGGTTCTACGCGGTGCGCACGTTCGTCTCGGAGCGGGGCGCGCCGGGCGTCGCGGTGGCCGCGCAGGCGAGTTTCGGGGTGTACCTGTCGACCGCCGGTGGCCGGCCAGGCAGCTTCACCCACGTCGGGTTGTCGAACGTGGACAACCGGGTCCTCGCCGTGCAGTACGACGGGCCGGCCACGCTGCTGTGGAGCGGGGCCGGTGAGCCGGACCCGAAGAAGCCCGGCCAGGGCTGCCATCGCACCCGGCTGTTCGAGTCCGACGTGAAGTGGCAGTCGACGCAGTCCGGGTGGATCGGGGGCACCTGCCGGGACCTGGCGTTCGCCGGGTCGCTGGCGGTGGCGGCCACACAGAGCGGCGGCGTGCTGCGGCTGGACACCCTGGCCACGCAGCCGCAGTGGCAGCCGGTGTCGGTCAACTGCGGGTTGCCGCTACGGGACCGGACCCGGTTCGTGCCGGTCGACGCCATCGCCGTGAACGGCCCGGCGACCGGCGGAGGCGGCGGTGCCGCGACCGGCGGGAGCGCCGGCGGTTCCGGCGCGGCGGAGCGGCTCATCCTGGCCGGCGGCGAACGCGGCGTGTTCCGCAGCGCCACAGCTGTCGACTGGACACCCAGCGCCAACCAGGCCACCGCCGACGTGGTGACCGTCCCGGATACCTGGCTGCTCTGCTCCGGCGAGCACGACATCGAGGTGGTGCGCCAGGATGCGACGCTCGGCGATTGAGCGGCTGCTGCCCGCCGCCTACCAGCGGGCGTGCGTGCCCGGCAGTGTGCTCTGGACGCTGCTGGACGTCATGGAGGCGCTGCACGCCCCGGACGAGGCGATCCTCGCCGAGGTGGACGCCCTGTTCGACCCGTACCGGGCGCCGGACGGGCTGGTCGTGGGGTTGACGCGCTGGGTGGCGATGGACCACGTGGTGGCGTCACCCCGGCCGGACACCCCGCTGCCGTTGCCGGTGGGCCGGCTGCGTGACCTGGTGGCCAACGCGGCGCTGCTGGCCCGCTGGCGCGGCACCCCGTACGGGTTACGCCGCGCTCTCGAACTGGCCACCGGTATGGCGGGCTTCGCGATCGACGAACCCGCCGAGCAGCCGTTCCACGTGGTGGTGCGGGTGCCGGCGGCCGCCGCCGGTCAGCTGGCCGTGATCACCCGCATCGTCGAGGCGGAGAAGCCCGCCTCGACCACCGTCGAGATCGTCCTGGAAGAGGAGTCGTCATGACCACCGAGTGGGCGGTCGTCGCCGCCGCCGAACAGTTCACGCTCGACCCGCGCAACGGCGGTGAGCTGACGTTCACCGTCTCCAACCCGGGCAACGCGCCGGACACCGTCGTGTTCGACGTGGCTCCCGGTGACGGTTCCCAGCGGGCGTGGTTCACCGTGGCCGAGCCGCAACGGGTGGTGCCCGGGCAGGGCTCGGTGTCGTTCCTGGTCAAACTCGCCGTGCCGGCCGGCACCGCCCCCCGGCGCTACGACATGACCGGGTTCGCGTACTCGGCGAACACCGCGCCGGAGGAGAGTTCCCGTTCCAGCGGTCGGGTCACCTACGAGGTGCGGGCGGTCGCGCCGCCGCGGCGTACCCCCTGGTTGTGGATCGCCGCCGCGGCGGCGTTGGTGTTGGTGGTGGTGACCGTGGGAGTGGTCCTGCTGACCCGTGACTCGGGTCCGGACGATCCGCGGGTGGTCACCGTCGAGGCGGAGAGCCTGGTCGACGGCGCGGTGGTGGAGTCGCCGAACAAGAGCAAGGCGACGGTGGTGGCGCAGCCGGACTGCTGTGAGGTGACCTGGTCCGGCGGCGAGCAACTGTTCTTCCAGGGCCTGGCCATCGGCGACAAGGTGACGGTGACGGTGCAGATCCCGGCCGACGGCACCTGGCGGTTCGCCGCGGTGCGCACCACCGCCCTCGACTACGCCAACACCGTCTTCGCCATCGACGGCAACCAGGTCGGCGGCACCTTCCTCGGCTTCACACCGACGGTGCGCAAGACGGAGTTCCTGGACGTCGGCACGGTCCAGCTCACCAGGGGCGCGCACCAGGTCACCCTGCTGGTGGTCGGCAAGACGCAGGGCACCAACCGCTACTTCGCCGGCGTCGACGTGCTCCGGTTCAGCGAGGTCGTGTCACCGGCCGCCGCGCGATGAGCGGCCGGCAGAAGGCGCTGCTGGGCGTGCTCGCCGGTCTGCTGGTGGCGCTGTTCGTGGTCGCGATCGGGGCGGGTCGCGACGACCGGGGTGACCCGGGCGCCCCACACGGTCTGGTCGACCGGTTGGGGGCACTGGGCGGCGAACGCGCCGCAGTGGACCCGGGCACGGTCAGCGCCGACTGCTTCGAGGAGCCCGGCCGGCTGGTCTTCTCGGGTAGCTGTGAGCTGCGGGTCGCCGACCCCGGTGGATTGCGCACCCTGGTGCTGCGCAGCGCGGCGCGGTTCACGGTCACCGCGCCCGCCCCGGGCGACGCCGACCTGACCATCCGCGACGAGGTCGAACCGGCCGCCGACGGCACCGGAGCCGTGGCGAAGGTGGCGGTCGACGAGGCCACTGTGGTCGGCGTGCGCTGTCCCGGCCTCGGTTCCTGCACTGTCGTCGTGGCGACGTCCTGAGCTGAGTGGAGGGTTCCGACGTGGGTGACCTGCGCAAACCATTCCTGCTGCTGGCCATGCTCGCCATCGTCCTGGCGATCGGGGTGGAGCTGGGCGCCGGGCTGCTGATCGGCGGCGGTGACGCCGGGGCGGCGCTCGCGGACAGCGCCGGAGCGTTGGACGTCCAGATCGACGACGTGTCCGGGGTCAGCGAGCCGTCCGGCCGGGGCACCGGCTACCTGGCGCTGATCGACGCGGTGGCGGTCTGGAGCACCGGGCTGTTCTGCCTGGGTCTGCTGCTGCCGGAGCGGGTCCAGGGCCGGGTACAGGGTGTCGCCAGCCTGATCTTCTCGATCATCCTGATCATCGTGGGGCTGATCGCGTTGCTCATCGCCTTCGTCGAACTCATGATCATGGTGTCGTTGTTCCTGGCCGTCCCGTTCGGCACACTGGCGTACCTGGCCCTGTGGGGGTTCTTCCCGGTCGGCGACGCGGCGGTGTTGCTCGGGCTGGTGCTGCTGCTCAAGCTCGTGTGGGCCGGGCTGCTGGTGCTGGCCCAGCCCCGGTTCCTGCAGAACAAGGGCCTCGTCCTGCTGATCCTCACCACCCTGCTGTGCACCGTCGTGCTGGAGTTCCTGCACAACCTGGTGCCGGTGATCCTGGTCAGCATCGTCGACGACGTGGCGGCGCTGGTCTTCGCGATCATCGCGATCATCTGGGGGCTGGTCCTGCTGATCGGCTCGATCCCGGCGATCGTCAAGGCCATCCGGGTCACCGCCGCGCTGCCCAGCCGCTGACGTTTACGGTATCGGCAGCGCCCCTCAGGATTGTCTGTGACCCTGACGGCGTGGACAGGACGCCGGGACGCGAGGCCGTGGAGCTGCGCGTGCACGGCATCTCGGGTGTCACGGCGGAACGGATCCTCGATCACCCGATCGTGGTCCGCGTCGCCGGGAACAGGCACGCGGGTTTCTTCCGGCCCCGACCGGGCAGTGGCACCGCGGGCGGGGCCACCGACGGCGTCGCCGTCGAGGCGTACCGCTGGGGTTCGTTGACCGCCGGCGCGGCCGTGCGGACCGCCTCGATGCTGCTGCTGCTGCCCTTCATGCTGAGCAACCTGGCGATCTGGCTCCGACCGCCGCAGCACGACCGGCGGGGGCTGCTCGGCGTGCTGTGCCGGCTGCTCGCCGGCACCCTCACTGTCACGTTCATGTTGGCGGCGGTGGGCGTCACGCTGGACCTGGTCGGCTGGCAGTGCGTGCCGTACCCCGGGTGTCGCGCCAGTCGCCCCTACCTGGCCTGGTTGCACACCCTCCCGGCCGGGCCCAGGCTGGCCCTGCTGGCGGTCGTCTCCCTGCTGGCGCTGTGGGTCGTCTGGGCCATCGGCACACGTTCGGCGAGGGCCTTCGAGGGGTTCGGCCCGTCGTCGGCGCAACCCCGGTCCGGCAACCGGGACGAGAGCCTCACCGACGCCGGCTTCTGGCAGGACGCACAGACCACGGGTTGGCTGCGACAGGTCCACGTGGTGCTCGGCGTCGCGACGGTGGACGTCGCCCTGATCGCCGGCGTCTCGCCCGGCGGGGTCGGCGCTGCCGGTCACGTCGCGCTGTTCGGCATCGCGCTCGGGCTGCTCGGGTCCGGCGTGGTCCTCCTGGTCCGGCCGGCGCCGGTCAGCCCGACGGGGGCCCGACGGCTCCTGCGCCCGCTGTGGGCGGCCACCGTGGTGGTGACAGTGTCGTGCCTGGCTTCGGCCACGCTGGCGGGCGGGGCACCGTCTGGTTCGGGCAAGCTGCCCGGCTACGAGGGCACCGCCGCCGGAGTGGTCGCCACGCAGGGTGTCCTGCTCGTCGTGCTCACCGTCGTCACGTACCTGCGCCACCGTGGCGGCCACCGCGACGAACGCCCCGTCCTGCGCGGGCTCGGCAGCCCGATCATGGCAGCGGCGGCGGTGAGCGTCGGTGCGGCCTTCACCGCGACCCTGGTCTACCGCGTCGCGGACGCCCTCGACCATGGCGCGATCCCCGACCCGATCCGGCCCAACCCGCCGATCGTCGGCCCGCTGGAGCCGCCGGTGGCCTACTGGTGGGCCGCGCTCGCCGGGCTCGCCGCACTGCTGATCGGCGCGGCCGTCACCTCGGCCACCCTCCTGCTGAGCAGGCGACGGCGACGACGGCTGGCAGCGCGGATCGTGCAGCGGGACTACCCGGACGTGCCGGCGGCTGACGCGCACCGGTTGCACCTGGTCCAGGAGACCATCGCCCGCTCCCGGGTGACGGAGGAGCTGGGACCGGTGCTGGTCGCGTTCCTGGTGATCGCGTCGCTCGGGCTGGCCACCGTCACCTTCGACGTGATCGGAATCGGACCCACCCAGCTCGCGGCCCGCCTCGGTGGACACGGGGGCGCCTTCGCCGTGCTCGCCGCGTACGTCACCGACGCCGGCGTGTGGGTGATCAGTCTGCTGGTGATCTGCCTCCTGGTCCTCGGGTTCCGCGCGTACCGGTCCTCCCAGACCCGGCGGGTGGTGGCGGTGCTGTGGGACCTCGGCACCTTCTGGCCCCGAACGGTCCACCCGTTCGCGCCGCCCTGCTACGCCGCCCGTGCCGTCCCCGAGCTGGCGAAACGGGTCACCGGCCTCACCGCGCGGGGGCCGGTGGTCATCTCCGGACACAGCCAGGGCTCGGTGCTCGCCGCCGCCACGATCCTGCAACTACCTCCGTCCGTGCTGGCCCGGGTCTCTCTGCTGACCTACGGTTCACCGCTGCGGCGCACCTACGCCCGGCTCTATCCGGCGTACTTCGGGCCGGAGACGCTCCGCGACCTGGGCGGTCGGGTCGGGTGGCGGTGGCGCAACCTCTGGCGGGACACCGACCCGATCGGCGGACCGATCTTCCCGCACGACGCGGACGGACCGCTCGGAGAGGTCGACAGTCGACTGCGTGATCCCTCCAGCCTGACCATCGACCTGGCGGACACGGTGCCGCCCCCGATCGAACGGCACTGGCCGTACCACACGCAGGCCGCGTACCAGCGTGCCGCGCACGAATTGATCGACCGGTCCCCCTGACGTCGCACAGCGGTCAGGGCACCATCGCGACCAGGCCGGCGACACCGTTCCGGTCGAGGGTTCCGTCGACCACCCACACCCGGTACCGCCCGTGCCGGCTCCCACCGACCGGCAGCACCGCCGGGCGGTCGAAGGCGAACGCCACGCAGACCCCCGGATACATCGCGGTCCGCACGAACCACCTGTCGCCCCGCCCAAGACCCGCGAAGACCAGGGTGTACGCCCCGCCGCCCGGCCCGACGCCGGTCAGCGCGAGCCACGGCGCCGCGCTGCCGTTGACGGTCGCCTCCCCGGCGGCGTCGGCGGTGAACACCTCCGGCTCGCCGTCGGCGACGGCCCGCCAGAAGAACCCGCCGTACCCGGCCCCGCCCGGGCGGCCGTTGGTGGCCGGGCTGCCCAGACGCACCTCCCGGTCGTCCGGTGCCACGAGCACGGTCTCCAGGTCGAGCCGCCAGACGTCCGGCGTCAGCGCCGACGCGGCGAGCCACCGACGCTCGGTCAACAGGACCCCACCGGCGCGGTCGCGCCACTGGAGGTCGTGGACGTACCCGCCCGGGGACCGCTCGACCTCGCCGGTGTGGGCGATGACGCCGTGGTCGTCGCGCCAGGTGTAGCCGACGTCGCGCACGTAGGTGCGCCCGCCCCAGAGGTTGCTGCCGTTGACGTCCTGCACCGCCAGGGACGCGCCGAGGTGCCACACGTGGTCGGCGGGGAGCGCGTCGGTGACGACAGTGCCGCCGAGGGTGCGTACCGGGTGCAGGTACGGCCGGGGGCCGTGCCGCGCGTCCAGCGTCGGGCCGATGACGTACCGGGCCACCTCGGCCCCGCCGGCCAGCAGCCGCACCGGCTCCGGTGTGCCGCTCACGGCAGCTCCGGGTGCGCCGGCACCGACCGGCCGCCGGCGGGGTCGACGGCCACCAGTCGGCCGGCGGCGCGGCCTCCCCCTCGGGAGGTGACGCCTGCGGCGATCGGCCGGCGGTTGGCGACGGCGTGCAGGGCGGCCAGCGTGTATCCGGCGAGGATCGGCACCGCGACCGGGGTGACCAGGATGGCGAGCAGCCCGGCGAGCGCGACGACCCCGGTGGGCGCGGCCCAGCGGGTGGGTGCGTCGAGGCAGGCCCGCGCCGCCGAGCCTGCCGCCTCCCGCCACCGTCCACCCCCGCCCACCTCGACGACGACCAGCCCGGCGTACCCGGCCAGGCCAGCCGCTACCAGCACCGTCACCAGCAGCGCCACCGGCCCGCCGGGCACCCGGCCGGTGGCCAGCGCCGCCAGGTCGGCGGCGAGCAGCCCGGCCACGGCGAACACGAGCAGGCTGACCGGCACCCCGGGCAGCACCGCACGGCCGAAGCGGCGCAGTGTGGTCCGCGCGGACGGCCAACCGCCGGTACGCGTCCAGTCGTGCACTGCCGCGCTGGCCGTGCCCATCGCCGCGGCGACGGTGAGCAACGGCAGGGCGGAGAGGGTCAGCAGGATGCCGAGCAGCGCGAGGTCGGCGGCGTCGCGGACGACGTCGCGCCAGTCGCGCCGTTCGGCGGCGTCGACAGGTTCGGCCCTGGACGCCGGTTCAGCCCTTGATGCCACTGGTGTTGATCCCCTCGACGAGCATCCGCTGGAAGGCGACGAAGAACAGGAAGACCGGCAGCAACGACAGCACCGACATGGCGAACATCGGCCCGACAGCGCTCTGGCTGGTCGAGTCGATGAACAGGGTCAGCGCCACCGGCACCGTGTAGTCCTCCAGTTGGGACAGGAAGACCAGTTGCCGGAAGAAGTCGTTCCAGGTCCAGATGAACGAGAAGATCGCCGTGGTGACCAGCGCCGGGCGGCTCAGCGGCAGGATGATGTGCCGGAAGATGCCGAACGGGCCGGCACCGTCGATCCGGGCTGCCTCGTCCAGCTCACGCGGCACCCCGCGCATGAACTGCACCATCAGGAAGACGAAGAACGCCTCGGTGGCCAGGAACTGCGGGATGAGCAGCGGCAGGTAGGGCCAGTCGCCGCCGACCAGCCCGAGGGTCCGGAAGAGGATGTACTGCGGCACGATCAGGACGTGCTGGGGCAGCAGCAGCGTGCCGATCATGACGGCGAACCACATGCCGCGCAGCCGGAACCGCAGCCGGGCGAAGGCGTACGCGGCCAGCAGGCAGGAGAGCCCGTTGCCGACCACGGTGAGCAGGCTGACCATCGCGCTGTTGAGGAAGAACCGGCCGAAGCTGACGTCGAAGTTGGACCACCCGGCGGTGTAGTTGCCCGGGGTGAACCGCTCGGGCAGCAGCCCGAGGTTGTTGACGATCTCCTCCTGGGACTTCACCGAGGTGCCGATCATCCAGATCAACGGGTAGAGCACCACGGCGACGATCGCCACCAGGATCAGCAGCCGCAGCACGGGCCGACCGCCGGGGCGTCGGCGTGGGTTCGGTGGCGCTACGGCCGTCGGGGTCGCCATCACCGGTCCTCACCGTCGGAGTAGTGCACCCAGAATCGTCCGGTGCTGAAGAAGACCGCGGTGATCACCGCGATGGCGAGCAGGAACACCCAGGCCATCGCCGAGGCGTAACCCATGTCGAGCTCGGTGAAGCCGGTGATGTAGAGGTTCAGCGTGTACATCAGGGTGGAGTCGACCGGGCCGCCGGTGCCGTTGCTGAGCACGAACGCGGCGGTGAAGCCCTGGAACCCGTTGATGGTCTCCAGCACCAGGTTGAAGAAGATGACCGGGGAGAGCATCGGCAGTGTGACGTTGCGGAACTGGCGGAACCGGCCGGCCCCGTCGACCGAGGCCGCCTCGTAGAGTTCGGTGGGCACCTGCTTGAGCCCGGCCAGGAAGATCACCATCGGCGCGCCGAACTGCCAGATGGCGAGCACCATCAGCGTCTCCAGGGCCCAGTCCGGGTCGTTGACCCACGGCTTGCCGGTGATGCCGAAGAGGCTCAACAACGAGTTGAACGCGCCGTCGCGGTTGAACATGTTGACCCAGACGATGGCCAGCGCGACGCTGCCGCCGAGCAGCGACGGCAGGTAGAACAGCCCTCGGAACAGCCCGACGCCCCGCCAGGCGCGGTTGAGCAGCAGGGCCACGCCGAGGGCGGCGGCGAGCTTCAACGGCACGGCGACCAGCGCGAACGTCAGTGTCACCCGCACCGCGTGCCAGTACGACGGGTCGGCGGTGAACATCCGCTCGTAGTTGGCCAGCCCCACCCACTCCACCTCGGAGAACGGGGTGAGGATGTCGTAGTTGGTGAAGCTCAGGTAGAGCGACAACAGCATGGGGACCGCCGTGACACCCATCAGCCCGATGAGCCACGGCGACAGGAAGACGTACCCCGCCAGACCTTCGCTGTGCCGGAGACGGCCGGGCCCACGCCTGCCGGTGTGGGCCCGGTCGGTTCCGGCGCCGCGTCGGGTCGGGTCGGGCGCCGTGGTCAACGCCACGAACAGCTCCTCTCCTCGCGGTGGGTCTGTGTCGAAGTCCCCGGGCGGGTGACGTCGACACAGACCCTGGGGTCAGGCGATGGCGGACTTGCACGCCTCGACGAACTGGGCGGCGGCCTCGGCGGGGGTGGCGCGGCCGTACTGCGCGTTCTCGGCCGCCTTGATCAGCTCCGACTTGACCTTGCTGTGTCCCTTGATCGGCACCTGCGGCGACGTGCCGAACTTCTGGGTCAGCTCCGCCTCCACGGCGATGGACTGCTTCATGGCCGGGTCGGTGGTGTCGTCGCTGACCACCCGGCGGAGGTCCAGGTTGGACGGCAGGCCCCGGTCGGTACCGAGCAGTTTGACGGCCTCCATGTCGTTGTTCAGGAAGTTGATCACGTCGACCGCGACGTCCTTGTTCTTGCTGCCCTTGAACACCGACCAGTACATCGAGGCCCGGGCCCACTGCGCGCTGGGGTCACCGGGGTAGGCGATCACGCCCAGCTCGTCCTTGGTGTTCTTCTTCAGGTCCGGCATCTGGTTGGCCCAGACCCAGGAGGTCGCCGACTTGCCGGTGACCACCAACTGCTTGGTGACGTCGCTGGAGTTGCCCTCGTGGATCACGTCGGCGGTCGGGGTGGCCTTGCGGTCGCGGGCGCCCTTCCACAGGTCGAACCACTTGGTCACGTCCTCGGCGGTGAAGCCCAGCTCCTTGCCCTTGTAGAGATCCTTGCCCTGCTGCCGCAGCCAGACCCAGAGGGCCTTGTAGTCGGCGCTCGGGTCCTGGGTGCCGGGCACACCGGTCTTCTTCGACACCTCCTCGGCCCAGGCGATGTGCTGCTCCCAGGTCATCCCGGTGGTCGGCTCGGGCAGGTTGTTAGTGGTCAGCAGCGTCTTGTTGTAGACCAGACCCTGGGTGTTCTCGCCGGCGGCCAGGCCGGCGAGTTTGCCGTCGACGACGCCGTACTGCCAGAGGCTCTCGGGGAACTTGGAGGTGTCCAGCTTGCCGGACTTCTGGTAGGAGGTCAGGTCCAACGTGGTGTTGCGGGCCGCGTACTCGGCCAGGTAGTTGTCGTCGATCTGGAACAGGTCCGGCGGGTTGCCGCCGGCGGTGAGCGTGGCCAGCTTGTCGAAGTAGCCCTGGTTGGCCTGCCAGGTCTTCTCGAAGGTCACGTTCGGGTGTTTCTTGGTGTAGAGAGCCAGCGCGTCCTCGGTCAGCTTGGCCCGGGCGTCACCGCCCCACCAGAAGATGGAGAGCTTGACCGGGGCGTTCGGATCGGCGGAGGGCTCGTCGTCTCCGCCGCAGGCGGCAGCCCCGAACATGAGCGGCGCGGCGACCGTCACGGCGAGCAGGCCACGCAGCAGGCGCCGCCGGGGCAGCGCGGTACGGTGAGCGCGCCCGACGGGCGCGTCAGTGGTGGGGGGCGTTGCGGGGTGCATGTGCGCTCACTCCTCGGCATTAGGAGGCGACGGCGTCACCGGTGGCCGCGGTCGGGATGCCCGGGCCCGCAGGGCAATGCGGGTCCGGGCCCTGCGGCGCGGCCGGGGGACGTGCCGGTCGGGCGTGCGGGCCCGGGCCGGTCGAGTCGCGGATGACCAGGTCGGTCTGGAGCATTACCTGTGCGGTGGTACGACGGACGCCGAGCGCCGTGCCGGCACCCAGCCCTCGCGCGCCGCGCGGTGACTCGGTGTCCTGTTGCAGCAGCATGTCGACGGCCGTCCGGCCGGCGGCCCCGGTGGGTGTGGCCACCGTCGTCAGTTTGGGTCGGGTGAGTCGGCTCAGGGTGATGTCGTCGACCCCGACGACACTCACCTCCTGCGGCACCCGGACCCCGAGCGCGTCCAGCCCTTCGATGAGGCCGATCGCCATCAGGTCGTTGTAGGCGAGCACGGCCGACACACCGCTGCGCCGCACCTGCTCGGCGACGGCGGATCCGCCGGTCTCGGTGGGCGCGTTTGGGCCGAGCACCGTCAGGTCCGCGCCGCCCGCCCGGGCGGCCGCGCCGGCGGCCCGGCGCATCTCCCGGTTGGTCCACGAGCTGCGCGGGCCCCCGAGCAACGCGATGCTGCGGTGCCCGAGGCCGACCAGGTGCTCGATCGCCGACCGGGCACCCTGCCCGACGTCCATCAGCACGCAGGGCAGGCCGGTCACCTGGCGGTTCACGACCACCAGCGGCACCTCACGGCTGAGCTGTTCGATCAGGCTGTTGCTCATCCGTGGGCTGCAGAGCAGCACACCGTCGACCTGCTTGGCCAACGCGTGGACCAGTTCCTCCTCCGCGGTCGGGTCCTCGTTGGTGTCGGCGACGAACACGTGGTAGTCGCGGTGCCGGGCCTGACTCTCCGCCGCCTTGATCAGCGGCGGGAAGAACGGGTTCGCGATGTCCGCGATGATCAGCCCGATGTTGTGTGTACGCCCGGTGATCAGCGCCCGCGCGGCCCGGTTCGGCCGGTAGCCCAGGTCCTCCGCGCAGGCCAGCACCCGGACCCGGGTCTCCGGGTTGACCAGGTGCGGAGCGGAGAAGGTGCGGGACACGGTGGAGATGTGCACACCGGACGCCCGGGCGACGTCCCGGATGGTGACTGGCACGGCGGCCCCTTCGTCCGATGTGGTGGCGGTCACGTGGGTGTGGCCCATTAATGCAAACGGTTGCGCCAGTGTCAACGGTCAATGGCTACAGCCTTGTTGCATTCGGACTCCTCCTGGTGAACTAACGCTTCGCAAACACGGACATTCACCGCCGTTTGTATCGTCGCCGTTGACGCGATCACATCGATCGTGATTACTTCACTGCAAACCTTTGCAGGATCACCGGAGGGCGACCGCATGTCACCGAGAGCCGACGGCCGGGTCCGGTACGCCGTCGTGGGCACCGGCGCGCGCGCCGAGATGTTCGTCCGCGCCCTGGTGCTCGACCACGCCGACACCACCGAGCTGGTCGCCTTCGCCGACGTCAACCAGGCCCGGATGGATGCGCACAACCGCTGGTTGACCGAGCTGGGCCACCGTCCGGTGCCCACGTACCCGGCCGGTGACTTCGCGGCCATGCTGGACGCCGAACACGTCGACGTCGTCCTGGTCACCAGCGTCGACGTCACCCACGACGAGTACGTGGTGGCCGCGTTGCGCGCCGGCCGGCAGGTCGTCACCGAGAAGCCGATGACGGTCGACGTGCCGCGCTGCCAGCGCATCCTGGACACGGTGGCCGAGACCGGTGGCCAGGTGACAGTGGCGTTCAACTACCGCTACAACCCGCTGCACGAACAGGTCCGCCGGCTGCTCGCCGAGGGCGCGGTCGGCGAGATCGGCTCGGTGCACTTCGAGTGGTTGCTCGACGTGCGCCACGGCGCCGACTACTTCCGCCGCTGGCACCGCGACAAGGCCAGCTCCGGCGGGCTGATGGTGCACAAGGCCAGCCACCACTTCGACCTGGTCAACTGGTGGCTGGCCGCCACGCCCGTCGAGGTGTACGCGGCCGGGAGGCTCTTCTTCTACGGCGAGGACGGCCGCCGGCACGGCTACGCCCGCGACTACGACCGGGCGTACGGCTCCCCCGCCGCCGCCGACGACCCGTTCGCCCTGCGACTCGACGCGCACCCCCGGCTGCGCGAGCTGTACCTCGACGCCGAGGCCGAGGACGGCTACCAGCGCGACCGCAACGTCTTCGCCCCCGGAGTCAGCATCGAGGACGACATGGCGGTGCTCGCCCGCTACTCCACCGGCGCCACGATGACCTACCACCTCACCGCGTACGCCCCCTGGGAGGGTTACCGGGTGATGGTCAACGGCAGCCGGGGCCGGCTGGAGTTGGAGGTCACCGAGAACGACTTCGTCGACCGGGGCACCGCCGGCGCGGTCAAGGGCGCCGCCCTACACGGTGTCGAAGCCCCGCCCGAGGGTGGTGGCGCGACCCTCACGGTGCGTCCGTTCTGGCAGCCGCCCCGGCAGATCCCCGTCGAGAGGCGCAGCCGGCACGGTCACGGCGGCGCGGACGCCCGGATGACAGGTGTGCTCTTCGGCGGGCAACCCGACCCGCTGGAGCGCGCCGCGACCGCCGACGACGGCGCGTTGGCCCTGCTCACCGGCCTGGCGGCCAACCGGTCCTTCGAGACCGGTCGACCGGTCCGGGTCGCCGACCTGCTCACCCCCCGCTGACCAGGAGACGAGGAGCCCATCCCCGTGCCGACGTTCGACCACACCGACCTGCTCCTGCCGCCCGAACCGGGCCAGCGCGCGCTGGCCCGGGAGCTGTACGCCCTCGCGGCGGAGCAACCCATCATCTCGCCGCACGGGCACGTCGACCCGGCCCTGCTGGCCGAGGACCGGCCCTTCGGAGACCCGGCGCAGCTGCTCATCGTGCCCGACCACTACCTGACCCGGATGCTGCTCAGTCAGGGCGTACCCCCGTCGGACCTCGGTGTGCCCACCCGCGACGGCAGCCCGGTGGAGACCGACGGGCGGGTGATCTGGCGACGTTTCGCCGCGCACTGGCACCTGTTCCGGGGCACCCCGTCGCGGCTCTGGCTGGAGCAGACCTTCCGCACCGTGTTCGGTGTGCACACCCCGCTCGGCCCGGCCACCGCCGACACCCTCTACGACGAGATCGCGGCCCGGCTCGCCGAGCCGGACTTCCGGCCCCGGGCGCTGTTCGAGCGCTTCGGCATCGAGGTCCTCGCGACCACCGAGTCGCCGCTCGACGACCTCGGCCAGCACGCCAAGCTCGCCGCCGACGGCTGGGGCGGTCCGGGCGGCCGGGTCGTCACCACCTTCCGTCCGGACGACGTGGTGGACATGGAGTTCGAGGGCTGGTCGACGAACGTGGAGCGGCTCGGCGAGCGGGCCGGGGAGGACACCGGCACGTACGCCGGTTACCTGGCCGCGCTGCGGGCCCGACGGGCGGCGTTCATCGCCGCCGGCGCGACGTCCTCCGACCACGGACACCCCACCGCGCGCACCCTGGACCTGACCCCGGAGGAGGCCGAGCGGCTCTACGACCGGGGCCGGCGCGGCCAGGCCGACGCCGCCGACGCCGAGGCGTTCCGGGCGCACATGCTGGTGGAGTTCGCCCGGATGTCGCTCGACGACGGGCTGGTCATGCAGCTGCACCCCGGTGCGGTGCGCAACCACAACCGCTGGTTGCACGCCCGGCACGGCCGCGACGTCGGCGGCGACGTCCCGCAGGCCACCGAGTACGTGCACGCGCTCGCCCCACTGTTGGAGCGCTACGGCAACGACCCCCGGCTGCGGCTCGTGCTCTACACCCTGGACGAGGACACCTTCACCCGCGAGCTGGCGCCCCTCGCCGGCGGGTACGCGGCGCTGCTGCTCGGCGCACCCTGGTGGTTCCTGGACTCCCCGGAGGTGCTGCGCCGGTTCCGGGAGACGGTCACCGAGAGCGCCGGCTTCTACAACACCGCCGGGTTCGTGGACGACACCCGGGCGTTCTGCTCCATCCCGGTACGCCACGACGTGGCCCGCCGGGTCGACGCCGGCTTCCTGGCCCGGCTGGTGGCCGAGCACCGGCTGCCGATGGACGAGGCCGCCGAGACCATCGTCGACCTGGCGTACCGGCTGCCCAGGCGGGTCTTCAACTTCGGAGGCGCACACCAGTGACCACCACCATCACCTCCGTCGAGGTGCACGACGTGCGGTTCCCGACCGCCGCGCGCGGCGACGGCTCCGACGCGATCAACCGCGGCGACTACTCGGCGACGTACGTGGAGTTGGGCACCGACGTCGGGGCGACCGGCGCGGGGTTCACCTTCACCAACGGCCGGGGCAACGAGATCACCTGCGCGGCGGTCCGCGCGCTGGCCCACCACGTACGGGGACGCACGGTCGAGGAGATCGTGGCCGAGCCGGTGGCGTTCTGGCGCTCGCTCAGCGCCGACGTGCAGCTGCGCTGGCTGGGCCCGGAGAAGGGCGTCATCCACATGGCGACCGGGGCGCTGGTCAACGCGGTGTGGGACCTGCGAGCCGCACTGGCTGGCAAACCGATGTGGCGGTTCCTCGCCGAACTGCCCACCGACGACCTCGTCGCCAGCGTCGACTTCAAGCACATCAGCGACGCGCTGACCCCCGACGACGCGGCGGCGATCCTCGACAAGGGATTGGTCGGAGGGGATGGCCGGCTCGCCGAGCTCAAGCAGAGTGGTTTCGCTTCGTACACCACCTCGGTCGGCTGGCTCGGCTACCCGGACGACAAGGTGCGCACGCTGACCCGGCAGGCGTACGACGACGGCTGGCGGGCGATGAAGATGAAGGTCGGCGGCCCGCTCGCCGACGACCTGCGGCGGGCCCGGATCATTCGGGAGGAGATCGGCCGGGACGCGCTGCTGATGATGGACGCCAACCAGGTCTGGGACGTCGACGAGGCGATCACCGCGATGGCCACCCTCGCCGAGGTCGACCCGTACTGGATCGAGGAGCCGACCCACGCCGACGACATCCTCGGTCACGCCCGGATCGCGCGGGCGGTGACCGAGCTGACCGGCGGCCGGTGCCGGGTCGCGACCGGTGAGGTGGCCGCCAACCGGGTGATCTTCAAGCAGCTGTTGCAGGCCGAGGCGATCGGCGTGATGCAGATCGACGCGTGCCGGGTCGGCGGTGTCAACGAGGTCCTGGCCGAGCTGCTGCTGGCCGCGAAGTTCGGTGTGCCGGTCTGCCCGCACGCCGGTGGGGTCGGCCTCTGCGAGTACGTCCAACACCTGGCGATCTTCGACTACCTGCGGGTGGGCACCGCGCTCGACGGGCGGATGATCGAGTACGTCGACCACCTGCACGAGCACTTCGTGGACCCGGTGCGTACCCGTGGTGGCCGTTACCTCCTGCCCGAACGGCCCGGATACAGCGCCACGATGAAACCGGCGTCGATCGCCGAGTTCCGCTTCCCGGACGGTCCGGCGTGGCGGTGACCGTCGGCGCGTCCCGGCTCGGCCTGGGCATGGTGCGCCATCTACCCGTCGAGGCCCGCCCCCTGATCCGGCCCGGGACGGTGCCCACCGGCGTCGTCCACCTGGGATTGGGCGCGTTCCACCGCGCCCACCAGGCGGTCTTCACCGAGGCGGCGGTCGGCGCGGCCGGCGGCGACTGGGGCATCGTGGCTGTCGCGCCGCGCAGCACCGCGGTGGTCGAGGCGCTCACCGCTCAGGACAACCTGTTCACCGTCAGCGCCCTCTCCCCGACCGGCAGCGCCACCCGGGTGGTGGGCGCCCTGAGTGGCGTCCGGCACGCGGCCAGCGACCCGGACGCCGTGGTGGCGTTGCTCGCCGACCCGGCGGTGCGCGTGGTGACCCTGACCGTCACCGAGAAGGCGTACCAACTCGACCCGGTGACCGGCCACCTGTCCCCGGACTCGGCGCTCGCCGCGGACCTGGCCGGCGGCCGTCCGCCGAGCACGGTGCCGGGGCTGCTGCTGCGCGGGCTGGCCGCCCGGGCCGCCGCGGACGCCGGGCCGGTGGCCCTGGTCAGCTGTGACAACCTGCCGGCCAACGGCCGTCGGCTGCGGGGCATGCTCGACCAGACGGTCGGTCGTGCCGTCGGGGTGCCCACCGGGCTGGTCGACTGGGTGGCCGCCAACGTCTCCTGCCCGGGCACCATGGTGGACCGGATCGTCCCGGCCAGCACCCCGGAGACGATCGAGGCGGTACGCCAGGCGCTCGGCGTCACCGACCTGGCGGCGGTCGCCGCCGAACCGTACGCGCAGTGGGTCATCGAGGACGACTTCCCCGGCGGCCGGCCGGGCTGGGAGCACGCCGGGGCGGTGCTCACCGACGACGCCGGCCCGTGGGAGCGGCTGAAGTTGCGCGCCCTCAACGGCGTCCACTCGGCCACCGCCTACCTGGGGGCGCTGGCCGGTCGGGAGACCGTCGCCGAGGCGCTGGAGATCCCGCACCTGGCCGACGTGCTGCGCCGGTTGATCGCCGAGGACGTCGCCGCCAGCTTCACCCCGCCGGACGGGGTCCGGGTGGTCGACTACGGCGAGCAGGTCCTCGCCCGGTTCGGTAACCCGGCGATCCGCCACCGCACCCTCCAGGTGGCGATGGACGGCTCGCAGAAGCTGCCGCAGCGCGTCCTGCACACCATCGCCGACCTGCGGGCGACCGGTCGGTCCGCGCGCTGGGGCGCGCTGGTCGTGGCGTCCTGGTTGCGCTTCGCGCTGGGGTACGCCGACGACGGCCAGCCGTTGCCGTTCCAGGACCCTCTCGCCGGGCCGATCCGCGCCGCGCTCAGCGCTGGCGGGCAGAGCCCGGCGGGCGTTGTCGACGCGCTCTTCGCGCTACGTGAGGTCATCCCGGTGGAGGTCGCCGAGGACGACGAGGTCCGCGCCGACGTGGTCGCCTGGTTGACGGCGCTGGAACGGCACGGCGTCGAGGCGACAGTGGCCGGTGCCCGGTGACCAAGCCGACGGTGGCCGGGCGTGAACCGGCCGGCGCCCGATGAGCGGGCCGACGCTGGCCGGTGGGTGGTGAACGGGACGACGCCGCCACCGCGGGTGGCGGTGATCGGGGCGAACGGGCACGGCCGGTGGCATCGGCGGGTGATCGCGCCGCTGCACGCCGACGGCCGGCTGCGACTGGTCGCCCTGGTCGACGTCCGGCCGGTGGAGGACGACCCGGCGGCGCCGGTGCCCCCCGGCGTCCAGGTGTTCACCGACCACCGGGCGATGCTCGCCGCCACCCGGCCGGACGTGGTGGTGATCTGCACGCCACCGCACACGCACCTGGCGATCGCCCGCGACGCCCTGGCCACCGGCGCGGACCTGCTGGTGGAGAAACCCCCGGTGCTGTCGCTGGCCGAGCACGAGGAGCTGACCTGGGCCCTCGCCGCCGCCGGACGGGTCGCCCAGGTCGGCTTCCAGGCGCTCGGTTCGGCGGCCCTCACCGCGTTGACCGACGCGTTGGCCGCCGGTCGACTGGGCACCGTCACCGGCATCTCCACCGTCGCCGCGTGGCAACGACCGGACGCCTACTACGCCCGCTCCCCCTGGGCCGGCCGGCGAAGCCTGAACGGACGGCCGATGCTGGACGGCGCCCTGGTCAACCCGCTCGCGCACGCGGTCATGCAGTGCCTGGCTGTCGCCGAGGCGCTCGGCGGGGCAACGCCCTGGCCGGTGGCGATCGAGGTGGAGCGTTACCGGGTCCGCCCGATCGAGGTGGAGGACACCGCCGTGCTACGGGTCCTGTTCCGCGCCGGCCCGCCGGTGCTGGTGGCGGTGACCCTGGCCGCCGAGGAGTTCGTGGCGGGCGAGGTCGTGGTGACCGGGACGGCCGGGCGAGCGGTGCTCGAGTACCCGACGGACCGGTTGCGGCTGCCCGGCGACGTGGTGACCCGGCGGGTGCCGGGGCGGTCGGGACTGCTGGAGAACCTGCTCGCGCACCGGGCCGACCCGGCCGGGGTGCCGCTGGTCGCGCCGCTGGCCCGTACCGCGCCGTTCACCGCGCTGCTGGACGCGTTGCGGGCCGCCCCGGAGCCCCGGCTGCTCGACGGTGACCTGGTGACCACCGTCGGCGAGGGCGGGGATCGGGTCCGTCACCTGCGGGGCGTGGTCGACGTGCTGCGCCGGGCGGCCGAGCGGGGGGCGCTCCCGAGTGAGCTGGCGGTGCCCTGGGCGGTCGCCGCGTACCGCGCCGAGTTGACGAGATAGCCGGACAACGAACCCCACACACCCCCACCTCCAGTGAATGGAGACAGTCATGCGCAGAGCCCTCACCGGCGCGACGGTGGTCGCCCTCCTGCTCGGTGCCGCCCCGGCCGCCGCCGCTGCCCGCCCGGACGACCGACTCTCCTGGTCGGCCCGCCAGCTCGGTCGGCAGGCGCTGCCCGCGCGCGACGGCTGGGCGGCCGAGGGCACCGGCACCACCGGCGGTTCGGCGGCGACCCCGGAGCGGACCACAGTGGTGCACAGCCGGGCCGAGTTGGTCGCCGCGCTCGGCGGCGACAACGCCACCAACGCCACCGACGCGACGCCGAAACTCGTCTACGTCGACGGCGTCGTCGACGGTTTCGAAGGACCCGACGGCGCTTTGCTGAGCTGCGCCGACCTGGCGGACCCGGCGTACCGGTTGGACGCCTATCTGGAGGCCTACGACCCGGCGGTGTGGGGGCGGGTCGCCCCGAGCGGACCGCTGGAGGAGGCCCGCGTGCGTTCGGTGGCCAACCAGACCCGGCAGACCCAGATCAACGTCGGCCCGAACACCACGATCGTCGGTCTGCGCGGCGCACGGTTGACCGGCCTGACGTTGATGATCGACCGGACGTCGAACGTGATCGTCCGCAACCTGACCCTCGTCGACGCCCGGGACTGTTTCCCCGCCTGGTCACCGACCGACGGTGAGTCCGGCAACTGGAACAGCCAGTACGACCAGATCTCGGTACGCCGCAGCGAGAACGTCTGGGTCGACCACAACACGTTCACCGACGGCGACAACCCGGACAGCGCCCAACCCGTCCACTTCGGTCGGCCGTACCAGGTGCACGACGGCTCGCTGGACGTCACGCACACGGCCAGCCTGGTCACCGCGTCGTGGAACCGTTTCACCGGCCGGGACAAACTGCTGCTGATCGGCTCGTCCAACACCGTCGGCCCGGACGTGGGACGGCTGAAGGTCACGCTGCACCACAACCTCTTCGACGGTGTCCTGCAACGGCTGCCGAGGGTGCGCTTCGGGCAGGTCGACGTCTACAACAACCACTACCGGCTCGGTGGGGACGACTTCCAGTACGCGCTCGGCGTCGGCGTGCAGTCGGCGATCTACGCGCAGAACAACTTCTTCACCGTGGACGCGTCGGTGGACCCGGCCGACCTGCTCTACGACTGGGGCGGCACGGCGTTGACCGAGCGCGGCTCCTGGGTGCGTCAGGGCGACGGGCCGGCGCGGCCGGCAGACCTGCTGGCGGCGTACAACGCGACCCACGACCCCGACCTCGCCGCCGACGCGGGCTGGACGCCGACCCTGCGCCGCGACCCGGTCCTCCCGACCCCCCTGGTCCCCCTCCTGGTAGGCCCGCTGGCCGGCGCCAACCGCCTACCCCTCTGACCACCCGGGCCGGGTGAAACTCGTGGTCGGGTCGGCGACGTACGGGCTCATCGATATGGAGAAGATCGGCTATAAGTGACGCATGGACTTCCCGCCGCACCTGGGCAGCATGCCGATGCACGCGATCACCGAGATCCACGGCGAACCGGGCCTGCTGGAGCGCTTCCGGTTGGAGGTCCAGCAGTTCGACGACACCTCCCGGGCACGGTTGACCGCCGCGCTCGATCTCGCCGCCGACCTGCACCGCGACGACCGACGCGTCCGTGAGCCATACCTGAACCACCTGTTGCGGGTGGCGATCCGGTTGATGCACCACTACCAGGTGCGGGACGTGGAGGTGATCGTCGCCGGTCTGCTGCACGACGCGGTCGAGGACCACCCGTCCGAGTTGGCCGACGGTGACCCGGGGGCCGACCCGACCGCTGCCGCGTTGGGCGCGCTCGCCGCCCGGTTCGGGCCGCGGGTGGCCACCCTGGTCGCCGCCGTCACCAACCCGGTGTACGACCCCGAGCGCGATCGCAACACGCAGTACCGGGAGCACCTGGCGGTCAGCCTGGACCGGGAGCCCTGGGCTCGGGTGATCAAGGTGTCGGACTTCACCGACAACGGTGTGGGGGTCATCCACACGGTCGGGCCGAAGGTCGTCTCGTCGGCGCGGAAGTACCGGCCGCTGGTGCCGCTCTTCCGGGACCTGATCGGCCGGCCGGACACACCACTGTCGCCCGCGGTGAAGCGGCACATCTTCGCCCAGCTCGACCTCGCCGAGGAGCGTTTCAGCGCCATCCTGGACCAGCCGGCCCCGAACTGACGCTCGCCGCGTCACCCGACCGGGTTCCGCGACACATTCTCGGAGCCGCGTTCACGTCCTCGACCGTACGGTTGGTCTGCGCCAGATGAGGCATTCGCCCTCTCATTTCCGATTCCTGGCGTACCCCGATCGAGAGGACTCGGACCATGCGCGACCTGTCCCGTCGCGATCTGCTCAGGGCGACGGCCGCCGGCGCCGGCGCTGTCGTTCTTCCGAGCGTGATCGCCGGCAGTTCGGCGATCGCGGCCGACGGCCCGTCCTCCGATGACAGGTTCCCGCCGGCCGAACTGACCGGCCGCATCGTCCGTCCCCACAACCCCGACTACGCGGACGCGAGCCTCGGCTGGGACGAGTTGTTCGTGCACTATCCGCTGGTCATCGTCTTCGCCCAGGAGACCCGGGACGTGGTCAACGCCCTCACCTGGGCACGGCAGCACAACGTCGCGCTGCGGGTGCGCAGTGGACGCCACAGCCTTGAGGGCTGGTCGAACGTCGACAACGGCATCGTGATCGACGTCAGCGAACTGAAGGCCAGCCACATCGATCCCGCCGGTCGCATCGCGAAGGTCGGCGCAGGGCTGAACCAGTTGGAGGCGGTGACCGCGCTCGGGGAGCACGACCTGGCTGCTACCACCGGCACGGAGGGGACTGTCGGCCTGTCCGGCGCGACCCTCGGCGGCGGCTTCGGCTTCCTCACCCGCTACCTCGGGATGGCCTGCGACAACCTGATCGGGGCGGAGATCGTCGTAGCGGCGGGCGCGGACGGCGCGAAGGTGCTCGAGGTGGACCCGTGGAACCACTCGGACCTGCTCTGGGCGCTCCGCGGCGCCGGAAACGGCAACTTCGGGATCGTCACCGCACTGACCTACAAGGTCGCCCCGCTCAAGAGCGTCGCCTACCTGCAGGCGACCTGGCCGGGCCTCGACGACCTGCACGGGGTCTTCGACACGTGGCAGCGCACCGCACCGTTCACCGATCCTCGCCTCGGCACCCAACTGGAGATCCACCGAAACGAGATCCTGCTGTTCGGGGTGCTCGCGGAAGGGTCGGAGGCCGAGGTCAGGAAGCTGTTGGCGTCGATCCTGTCGATCGGCGATCCCACGGTCACCGTGCAGATCGGCGGCTGGGGCGACACCTACGCCGGGTTCCAGATCCCCACCGAGGACGAACCCGCGAACTGGAAGTTCTTCTCCCAGTTCACCAGGGAGCCGTTCCCGGAGAAGGCGATCAGCGTGATCCGCGCGTTCATGCGAGACGCACCCACCGACGACAGCAACTTCTTCACCCAGGCCTTCGGCACCGGGGCGCAGCGACACGAGCCGTTCGGTGGTGCGGCCTTCCCGCACCGCGACGCGCTCTTCTACTCCGAGCCAGGAGCGGGTTGGGGCACCCGCGGCGAGCCCGACAGCGGCGACGCCCTCACCCCGGTCGCCCAGGCGTGGATCGCCGAGTTCAGCCAGGCACTGCGGCCCTATGTGGACGGGGCGTACATCAACGTGCCCAACGTCGGGATGGCCGAGTGGGAGACCGCCTACTGGGGACGCAACTTCGACCGACTGCGCCGGATCAAGGCGAAGTACGACCCTCACAACGTCTTCCAGTACGAGCAGAGCATCCCACCCGCGACACACTGACCGGCCCCACCGCGCCCCACCCCACCGCGCCTCGTTCACCCCACCTCACCTCACCTCATGGGCGTCCTTTGCTCTGCACCCACGCATGCACCAGCTACAGAGCGTGAGTGTCGCGCCCGTGGGTGCAGAGCAAAGGACGAAAGACAGGTGTCCGGGGGCGGCGGCTGTGGACGAAAGAGGGTGAGGGTGAGGGTGAGGGTGAGGGTGTGGGGCCGGCGAGGGCCGGGAAGGGGCCGCTTACGGAGACGGAACGGTCACACCGGTCACACCGGCGCGCACGAGTTGCTCCAGCCAGGGTGTCGGCGCGACGCCCAACTCCCGGCCCAGGTCGGCCCGGAACAGCTCGAACCGCCGTACCGCCTCGTTGATGTTGCGCTCCGCCAGGTGCACGGCGATCAACGCCCGGGTGGCGCTCTCCCGCAGCGGCTCCAAATGGACGGCGGTCAGCGCCACCTGCACCGCCTCGCTGTAGCGGCCCTGCGTGGTGAGTCGCTCGGCCAGCGCCTCCAGCGCGTACAGCCGGGTCTGGCGCAGACGCTCCCGCTCGGTCAGCACCCAGTCGTCGTACCAGCCGGGCAGCAACTCGCCGGTCGCCAGTGCCGGCACGCCGGGGCCGACACCCACCACCGGTGACCCGCCGGCCAGGAACGCGGTGGCCGCCGCGCCCAGGGCGGCCACGTCGCTGGTCACCCCGGGGGCCAGGGCCAGCCGATCATCCTCCTGCACGAGCGGCTCGGGGGTCACCCGGTGCAACCGCCAGAGCATGGTGCGCAGGTTGGCACGGGCGCGCTCCTCGTGGGAGCCCGGCCAGAGTGTGCCGGCGGCCTCGGACCGGGCACAGTGCTGCCGAACGCCGAGATAGGCCAGCAGTCGGCGCGCGCCCTGCGGCACCGCCACCGCCCGTCCGTCGCGTTCCAACCCGAACCCGCCGAGCAGTCGTAGCACGTACCGAGGAGGCAGCCCCGTGTCGGTCTCGGGTGTCCCGGTGCGATCGTCCCGCGTCACCTCGTGAACAGCCATGCCTGCGCCCTTCGCACCGATCGCCCCGTGGGAGTTCCACGGTCGGGTGTGGACGATCGTCACGCCAGCGCAGTGTCGTCACACCGACCCGGCGAGCGGCGTGGATCAACCGTTCGCCGGAGTCGGTGCCGGCCGTTCAGCGCAGCTTGCTCAGCGTCTGGGCGTACCCGGTCCATTCGGCGGCGTCGCCGACGTCGGCGCGTACCCCGGCGTCCTTCATGATGCCGAGCACCTGCTCGGGCTTCGCGTCGGCCAGCTTGCCGAGGGTGCTGATCCCAGCGCGGGTCAGCGCCGCGCGAGCCTTGGTGGGCACCCCGGCGAGCATGGCGATGTCGGCGTCCGCGACATTCTCCAGCTCGGCCTCGATGCCGAGCGCCGCCGAGACCGCCGACTGGGCGCCGACGGTGGTCCGGACGATCGCCGCCTCACGCTCACTCACCTCGCCGAACATCGCGTCCAGGCTCGGGTAGCTGGTGTCGGCCGGCAGCACCTTGAGCACGTCGCGGATCGTCCGGCCGTCGGCCAACTCGTCCTCGCCGAAGAACCGGACGAACTCCACCAGCTTCACCTCGCGGGGGAAACGCTCCCGGACGTCGCCGTGCTCGGCGGCGTGACGGGCGAGCTGGGCGGCACCGCGGACCTTCGGACCGACGACCACGTCCACGCCGAGGGTCTCCACGGCGGGCAGCACGATGGTGCCGGCCTTGGTCTGCCAGATGCTGACCTTCTTGTCCATGAACATCGTGGTGCCCATGTACTTACCGAAGTCCAGCGCGCCGATGTAATTGGGGATCTGCTCGAAGGTGTACGGGCCGGGCACGATCTTGTTCTCGTGCACCGTGGAGTGCAGCCGGTTGATCTCCGCGCGGATCTCGTCGAGCAGCCGGCGCAGGCTGACCCGCATCGCCGCCATGCAGGAGAACGCCTTGGCCAGGTCGGCCCCGAGGTGGTCCAGGTCGTGCTCGATGCGGTGGAACCGCTCGTTGAAGCCCTGCTCGCCCGGGGTCTGCCCGGCCTGCACCACGTCCTCCCCGTCGACCCAGTCCGTGTGCGCGAAGGTGCGGGCGAACGGTGGCGGCGCGCAGCCCGGCTCCACGGCGGGGAACGCCTCGGCGTAACTGAACACCCGCTTCGCGGTGCCCACGTTCTCGTAGATCCAGGACGAGACCAGCACGCTGGCGTCCGAGGCCGGAATGCCGTGCTTGGTGAACGCCTCGTACAGCTCGGTGACGGTCACCCCGTCGTAGTTGATCTCACTCGCCATGGTGGTGTCCCTCTCAGAGCTGGTCGTACACGCCGCGGTGCCGGCGCTGCTGGAAGGTGCGGAAGGTCCGGGCCACCGCCGGGCGCAGCGGCTCGGCGGTGCCGTCGTCGTCGAGGTCGACGTGGTCGCGACGAATGCCGAACGTGTTGACCTCCACGCCGAGCGGGCAAACCCGCGACAGCGCGTTCATCAGCCGCTCGTACTGCTCCAGGTTCACCGTCACCCCGTCGGGCAGCTCCACCCGGAACTCGTACGGGTCGGTCAGACCGGTCCGCACGTAGGAGAGCGCCACCACGGCGACCAACCCCGTGTGGGTGGGTCGCAGCACGGTCCGCGCGCCGACCGCCTTGATCTCCGCGGTGCCGCCGCCGAGCCCGACGGTGTACCAGCGGAACCCGGTGGCTCGGCGCTCGGCCAGGTTCAGCCCGGCCTGCGGCAGGCCGATCACGCTGCACACCAGCAGTACCCGGTTGCCCGTCTCGACGAGTGGCAGCGCGGCGGCGAGGTGCTGGTCGCGCAGCAGCCCGACCAGCCGGGCCAGCCGATCACCGGCGGCCGGCTGCCCGGCGATCAACGCGGCGGCCAACGCCGCCGGCAGTTCGAGGGTCTCCACCAGCTCGTCGGGCAGGCGGTTCAGCGCGGCCACCACCGGCGCCGGGTCCCGTACCGCCGGCAGCCCGGCGGCGGCCAGGACCGCATCGACCGGTTGCCCGGCCGGCCGGGTCGGCACGGCCGCCCACCGGGTGCGCGCCACCGCGTCGGTCAACGGGTTCCACGCCGGCTCACCGGCGTTCGTCCAGGCCGTCCTGGCGGCGGCCAACCCGGCCAGCAGCAACGCGTTGCCGCCCGGGTCACCCGGCGCGTGGAACTGCGCCTCCACGTTCGTGTCCGCGCCGACCGCCGCGCTCAGCGGCGCGGTCACCGCCAGCCCTCGGGTGGGCAGGTGCGACAGGTACATCCGGGTGGTGCTGATCCGGTGCGTGGTCGGCAGGCCGCACACCCGCCACAGCCACGCCACCTCGCCGTCGGCCGCCGCCGTGGGCACACCGGCGGCACGGGCGGCGGCGATCAGCGCCTCGGCGGTCCGGTCGGCGGTGACCGTGCGCCCGGTGTCCAGCACCCGGTTGCGCAGGTCGGTCGCCTGCGCGGGGGTCGGCCAACTGACGTCCACGCCGAGACCCAGCTCGTAGCGGCTGCCGCCGGCGTCGTCCTGGGCCCGGGTCACCTGCCACACAATGGACGAGCCGAGCGCCCGACAGACCCGCCCCGCCCGGTCCAGGGCGGCGGCCAGCGGCGGCGCGATGCCGTGCGTGCTCTCGAAGGTGTACGACTGGCGCAGGCTGGCCCGCAGCGCGGTGATCTCGGTCAACCGGTTGGCCGGCAGCGCCCGGCCGGCGTGCACCGTGTTGTTCGGCGGAGTGTTCGCGGGCAGCACGAGACGGTCGCGGCGCAGTTGGGCGAGGAAGTTCGTGCGGTGCTGCGGATCGCCGGCGGCGACCAGCCGGATCGCCACCGCGAACCGGTCGTCGTCCTCGCGCAGCGTGAACCGCGCGCCGCCGGGCAGGTCGGCGAAGAGTCCGGCGTTCGGGTCGGTGTCCGCGCCGGGGCCGTTGAGCAGTAGTCGTACCGCGCCCGGCGTGGGCAGCAAGAACCGCCGGTAGAGCCCGATCCGGTGGGCGTACGCGGCGTCCGGCTCGCGGGCCGGCGGGGCCAGGCGGCGCGCGTACACCTCGCCGTTGGTCGGCTCGTGCACCAGCTCGTCGACGAAGCGGGCCACCCCGACGTCCGCGCCGATGCGGTCCAGCGCGTCCCGCCGGGCGTGCGCCAGAGTGCGGTAGGCGTGCACCTCCCGGGCCGCACGGCGCAGCCGGTGCTTCTCGTACGACACCAGGTAGAGCAGCCGACCCAGGTTGCCCTCCAGCACCGCCAGCTCGACCAGCCCGGTGAGCGCGGCACCGGTGACCGCCGTGGCGGCCGCGCCGTCGACAGCGCGCTCGGCCGTGACGGCGACGGCGAACGAGGCGACCAGGGGCTCGTCGGCGGTGTCCGGCACGTACGCCGGCACCGACGCCCCGACGGCCGACCAGGGCGCGAAGACCACGGGCGGCAGCGCCCGCTCCCCCGCGCCGCCCGGGTCGACGGTGACGGTCACCCGCACGGTCTCCTCGGCCAGGTCGCGGCGCAGCACGACGGTGAGCAGCGGGTGCCGGCTGGTCCAGTCCACCACCGCCGCGCCGGTGCCGGCGAGCGGCACCACGACCCGCCGGACCGTGCCCGGGTACGGGCCTTCCAACTGGTCGACGAGGTTACGTTCGACGGACGGGTCGGCGCCGTCCACCGGTACCCGGATGTCGGTCATCGGGCCCCCGCTCAGACGATCCGGAACGGCCGGGGGTCGTCCCGGTCGACGTAGACGGGAACCTGGTTCGCGGCGAGCACCGCGTTGTCGCCGACCGGCAGTCGCTGTACGCCGTCGCCGGTGGGTGCGCTGCCGGTGACCACCACCGCCGAGTCGGCCGGGAAGCGGACCAGGCGCAGTTCGCGGACGTCCGCGACGCCGGGCTCGTTCATCAGCGTCCAGATCACCTCGGCGGCGCGGACCGGCTCGCCGAAGGGCAACTCGTCGACGTAGCGGCGCAGCCGGGCGTGCAGTCGGGCGCGCAGATCGGTGGCGGCGGTGGACGCGTTCACCGTCTCCTTCGAGCCGGTGGGCAGGGGCAGGCCCCGGATCACCAGGTCCGCCTCGACGCCGATGCCCACCTCGTCGGCGCGGTCCACCGAGGCGAAGATGCCCACCGGGCGGAGGTCCTCGATGACCGACTCGACGGCGGCGTGCAGACCGTCCGGGCCGTCCCAGATGGCGGCGGCGGTCGGCGCGACGAGGACCGTGACGTAGTACGGGTTGCCCAGGTCGCGTTCGGTGCTGAAGACCCGCTCGATGAAGGTGAAGTTGCCGAAGATGGACTGGTTGAGGTCCAGCCCGCCCCGGCCGTCGAAGACCTGCACTTGACGTACGCCGGGCACTGTCGCCACGGCCAGCCCGATCGCCTCGGCCGTCCAGATGGAGCGGGGCGCGGCCAGCAGCAGTTGCCGGTAGCGGGCGTCGGGGACCTGCTGTTCACCCCCGGTCAGCGCGACGGTGTGGGTAATCTCCACCAGCTCCTTGCCGGCGGCCTGCTCGGCGTCGTCCAGGTCGGCCAGCAGGGTGTCGGCCCGGTTCCACCTGTCGATCTTCTGGTTGGGCTGCGTGGGGTCGAGGTTGTGCGCGGGGCCGGGGTAGAAGGCGGCGACGGCCGGCACGCGTTCGCCCACGGCGGCGGAGAGCACCACCGTCTCGTCCAGGGCGACGTGGTGCCCGCCGGGGGTGGACAGTCGAGCGCCCCGGGGCAGCGTGAGCTGGGTACGGCCGGTGGGCAGCGCGGCTTTCAACTTCAGCTTCACGGTGCCCCGCGCCGGCAGGTATGGCCGGGGTATGCCGAGTTCCTCGCCGAGGCGGGTCAGCGCGTCGGCGGTCGCCGACACCACGTACGAGTTGTCGTAGACGGCCCCGAGTGCCGCCCAGAGTCGGGCGTCCTCCAGCGCGGCCAGTTCGAGGACCTTGCGTAGCACCGCGCCGCTGGTCAGGTCGATGTCGTCGCCGAAGAGCAGCCGGGCGGTGGCCAGCTTCTCGGCGAGCAGCCGGGCGAAGGACTTCGGCACGAATCCACTCTCGACGATGCCGAAGCCGGTCGAGCCGGTGGACCGCAGGGCGGCGGCGTCGACGGCCAGGACGTCGGCCAGCTCGGCCGGGAGGGTCGGATCAGACATTCGGCAGCTCCCCGAGACGCACCGAGAGCCGGTCGTCGGTGATGGTTTCGAACTGGACCTGGACCTGGAGGGTGCGCGACGAGCGCAGCGCGGCCCGCGCCGTGTCGTCGGGGGTGCCCGCGCCGAGCCGCCCGTCGTCGAGGTTCACGTCGACGATCTTGCGGACGCGCGGGTCGCGGTCGAGCAGGGTGATGATGCCGATGCGGACCTGTTCGCGGATCAGGTTCGGCTCGATCTGCTCGGCGAGGGCGTTGAGACCGTCGAAGCCGAAGGTGGCGTCGAAGACGTTCGAGCCGCGCAGCGTGGTCAGTGCCACCGCGAGGCTCTGGGCCACGTTGTCGGTGCCGGCGACCAGGGCCAGCACCCGACCGTTGGGGCCGTCGTCGAAGACGACGTCGCGGGCCAGGTCCACGCCGGGCATGGTGGGTTCGAAGGCGAGCCCCCAGCCGAGGTAGCGGCGCTGGGCGGCCTGCCGTTCCCGTTCGGTGCGGTCCATGTCACACCGCCTTCAGCTTGGTCTGCCCGGCGTTCGCCGCCAGGCCGGAGGTGCTGCCGTTGGTGGCGCCCGTGAGGGTGCTCAGCGCGACTCCGGCCCCGCTGACGACGAGCTTCTGGGCGGCGCCGGTCGCCGACATCACCTTCTTGCACTGCATGGTGGAGTTGCTGTCGGTGATCGTGCACCCGGACACCGACTTGCCGGTGATGCCGTCGAGGCGGGTCACCTCGTCGCCGGCCACGATCAGCTTCGATTGCCCGGCCGGGGTGACGGTGCCCTGGCTGGGGCAGTGCACGTCGCTCGACGTGGTGAGCACGAATGCCATGTCGTTCCCCTCAGTGGACGTTCATCGCGTTGCTGACCTGGACGTCGACGTCGTCGGCGGCGATGCTGACCGTGCCGCCGCTGATGTTCACCGCGCCGTTGCCCGCGTCCAGGTCGATCTGGGTGGCGGTGATGGTGATCGAGCCGTCCTGTTTCATCACGATCGACGACCCGCCGGCGGCGTGTTCGATGGTGATGCTGTCGGCCTCGTCGGCGCGGGCCGGGCGCTGACCGCGACCCTTCAACTGGGCCCGGCCCACGCGCACTGTCAGCTCACCCAGCTCGATGACCCGGTTGCCGTCGCCGTCGGTGAGGTCGTGCGCCACCTTGCCGTCGTGGTCGGCGGGCACCACCGTGTCACCGATCGACGAGCGGCTGGTGCTGGCCACCCCCACCGGCAGGGAGAGCCACCAGTCCCCCGGCTCGGACACCGGCGCGTGCCCGGTGGGCCAGAGCGCGCCGACGTCGACCGGGTCGTCCGGCGCCCCGTTGCGGTAGGCCAGCGCCACCCGGGTGCCCGGGTAGCGGGGCAGAATCAGGCCGCACCCACCCCAGGCGAACGGGGTCAGGTAGGTCACCCCGGGCAGCGGCGCGGGTTGTTCCCGGCGGACCGGAAGGCGGCGGGCGGCGTTGGGTCGGCCGTCCGGGCGAACGAGGCCCTCCCACACCGTCTCGGTCTGCGCCGGTGGTTCGACCGCGCCGCTGGCGTTGGTGGCCGCCGCGCGTACCTCGCCGATCTCCAGGCCACGGGTCTCGCCCCGGGCCGCCCGGGCCGCGCGGCGCACCGCCTCGGCGGCGGCCACACCGGGCGACGACGTGGGGCCGGCCGGCTCGGCGGCGGCCACACCGGAGGCGTCGCTCCAGCTGTCCCAGGCCTGCGCGCCGGAGGCGACCTCGACGCCCTGCACCACAGTGACGAAACCGGCGGTACGCGACAGTGTGTGCCGGGCGGCGCTGAGGTAGAGCAGTTTCGCCCCCGCGCCCAACTCCCCGGTCGACGGGGCGAACGGCGCGGCGAACGAGCCGAGCAGCGCCGCGCCGACGCTGCCCAGCGTGGTGGCCTCGTCCACCGCCGGCGGGTCGAAGCACACCAGGTCACCGGGCTTCAGGTCCGGGCGACCCTTGAGCGTCAGCGTCCACGCCCGACGGCGGGGCGCGGCGGTGCCGCCGGCCTCGGTGGCCGCGTACGGGTCGGTGTCCTGGCTGCCGTTCTCGATGCACGCCAGCAGGCCGGTGGCGAGGGTGAGCGGCTTCGGTTCGCCCTCCGGGTACGGGATCGGTCGCTTGCCGACGTGCACGGTGCCGTCGCGGATCAGCAGCATCCCCCGCCCGTACGCGTTGAGCGACTGCTGCACCGCGCCACCGATCCGCTCCAGCGCGGCACGGTAGAGCAGCCCGGCGCCGAAGGCGGCCCGCTCGTCGCCGGCGGCCTCGGTGGCGCCGGAGGTCATCGTGCCGTCCGGGTTGGCGCCCCAGGTGGTGACGTCCACTCCGGTTCGTTGGGCGATGGTCTGGACCGCGGCGCTGAACGTGGCCGCCTCGAACCGTTGCGCGACCCGCTGCCCGAGTCGGGCGTACGCCTGCTCGACGAGGGTCAGCTCGGTGTCGTACGTCCGCTCGCCGGTGAGCCGGCGGACCTTCGTCACCCGCAGCACGGCGACCAGCGCCTGGGTCAGCTCGGCCGGTGTGGGGCCGGCGTTGACGCCGACGAGGTTGGTGAAGAACGCGCCGACCGAGGTGTTGGCGTCGCGCCAGTACAGGTGCAGCTTTGCCACCAGCGGCGGTTGCCCCTCGGCGGTGCGCAGCGCGGCGAAGTGCTCGTCGATCAGCCCCTGCACGGTGACCGTGTACGCGCCGGGGCCCAGCCCGTCGGGCAGGGCGGCGTCGATGGCCGCGTAGTAGTCGGCGCTGGTCAGCGTGAGCGCCACGTCAGGGCTGAGCCCGGTCGGGGTCTCCCGGTGGAAGGTGATGGTCCAGCCGGCGTCGTTGCCGACCGCGCCCTGGCGGACCTGACCGGTCTGGAACGGCGTGAGCGTCATGGCAGCACCCTCCGCAGCTTCTTGTCGAGCAGGTACCGGTAGCGCAGGCGGGCCGGGCCCAGCTCGGATTCGACCCGTTGCGCGGGTGGGCGGCGACGCCAGACGAACTGATTGATCGGAGGTGGCCCGAACTGGTCCACCGCGCGGTCGGCCCGACGCCAGGCCAGCACGATGGACGAGCCGTAGTCGCCGGATCCGCGTACCGTCCCGGCGTGCAGCAGCCAGGTCAGCACCAGCAACTCGACGGCGACCGGGGCGGACCCGGTGGGGTCGGCGGGCGTGCCGGCGTCGGGGCAGACCCGGCGCAGGCCGGCGGCGAGCGGCACGGAGCCGAGGATCCGGGTGCCCTGGCGGACGACGAGGCGCAGCGGCACCCGGCCGACCAGCGCCGGGGGCGGGGGTGCGGACGGCGGGGCGGGTCGGGGTGCCAGGTCGTCGGCGGAGCTGCTCACCACGGCAAGGGGGTCGGTGGCCAGCCACTGCCGGGCCAGCCCGGTGGGCAGGATCAGCACCGCGTGGACACCGGCGCCCAGCTCGACGCGGTGCGGGAGGCCGGCGGTGAGGCTCTGCCGCACCTCGGTGAACCCCTCGGGCACCTCGACGGGTGTCTCCGGCAGCAGGTAGCGGTCGATCGGGAACTGTGGCATCAGTTGCCCAACCCGTCGGCGAGCGCGCCGACTCCGATGCTGGCCACGTCGAGCAGCTTGCCGAGCAGGCTGGGACGGGGCACGTGGACGAGGGTGATGGTGGTGTCCAGGACGTCGCGGCGGGCGGCGGAGGCGTTGAAGGTCAACGACTGCACCTGCATGTCGGTGCGGATGGTCATCGAGGTGACCAGGATCAGGCCGCCGAACTTCCCCCCGGAGTACGCGGCGAGGGCCGTGCCGCGTTTGCTCGCCTCGGCCATCGTCTCCAGGGCGAACTTCCAGGCGTAGCGTTCCGCGCCGACGAGCACCCCGGTCAAGGTGATGGTGTCGTCGTGGGTGGCCACGATGGCCTTGTGCGCGGTGGAGCCGATCGGCGGCAGGTGGTACGTCTGGGCGAGGGAGATGGCGGTGACCGCCCACAGGGGGATCGGCAGCACCCCGTCGCTGATGATCGCCGACGGCACCGTGCCGTACCGCATGAAGCTGCTGGTGATGGCCATGCTCAGCGCCCTCCGACGGGTGGCAGCGGCACCGGCGTACCGGTGGGTTCGACGGCCAGGCCCAGGTCGCGCAGGGCCTGGGTGATCTCGCGGACCTCGCCGGCGGCGCTGGTGACGCGCAGCCGCAGCCGGCGCTCCTCCAGTGCTGCGCTGATCCGCGCGGGCCGGGTGGACGCGGAGCCGCGCCGGTTGATCCGGTCGATCTCGGCGGCGGCGTCCTCCATCCGGGAGATCGCGTCGAGGATCCGCGGGTCAGGGGTGAAGCCGGGGTCGTCGCGGCGCAGCCGGGCGATGGCGTCACGGAAGTCGGCGGCGTCGCGGCGCAGGTTGGCGACCAGGTTGTCGGTGAGCGCACTGACCCCGGCGACGCTGGTGGCCCGGTGCGACTTGTCGTCGATCAACCACACCCAGCCGTCGTGGCCGATGCCGACCAGGTCGGTGCCGGCGACCTTGACGTTGGCGTCCGGGCCCTTGAGGAACAGCTCGATGCTGCTCAGCGAGAACGCGGCGCTGTACTCGCCGAGGACCCCCCGGCCGTAGGTGACCATGTCGTGGCGCAGGTAGGCGCGGAAGCCGGGGCCGTCGTCGGCGCGGCCACCCCGGTCCCGGAAACGCCGCCACAGGGTGGTCAGCGCCTCCGGGTTGTGCAGGGCGAGCTGCTGGGTGAGCCAGACGTCGCCGCCGGCCACCACGGCCCGCAGGTCCGCGTCACCGATCCGGGCGAGGGCCTCGGTGAGTCGGGCCTCGTTCACCTGCAGGGCGCGGGAGCGGGCCCGCCCGAGGTCGTCGACGGCGGTCCGCAGCCGGGCCACCTCGTCGGGCGTCAGTCGTCCGCCGAGGCGAGTCTCCAGGTCCGCGACGGCGGCCCGTTTGCCACTCTCGGTCTCGGCGGCCACCGTGCGCCACAGCGCGGCCGGTTCCAGCTCGGCGGCGCGGCGCAGCGCGGCCTGCCGGTCCGCCGGCATGGCCCGGAACGCGTCGCCGACCATCGCGGCGGGCTCGACGTGCCGGCCCGCCGCGCCGCTGCCGGCGTCGAACTCGCGCAGCAGCGAGTCGGCGTACGCGGCGGCGTCGTCGGCCAACCGCAGCGGCGCGTCGCCGACGATGCCGTCGCGGGGTCGGCTCAGCTCGCGCATCTCCGTGCTGAGCTGGTCGAAGTACTCGCCGAGGGTGGCCACCCGCACCCCTTCGGGAAGGGTGCCGCCCTCCAGCACGTGGTCGAGGATCGCGGCGATGTTGTCGCGCAGCACGGCGATGCGTTCCAACCGGTTGAGCGCGTTGCCCAGGTGCAGGTCACCGACGTCGTCGACGATGCGGCGGATGAGGTGTTCCAGCAACCGCCGCGAGCGCACCTCGCCGGCTTCGCTGTGCTCGGCGACGGTCCGCATGAAGCGGCGCAGCCGGGGGTTCGCGTCGGCGGCGGCGTGCACGGCGGCGGCGTCGAGGAACCGGCCGGCGCGGAACCGCCGTGGCCCGGTCACGGCCGCACCACCGGTACGCGCGGCCCGGCGGCGGCACCACCGGGTTGGGAGTCGAGCACCATGAGGATGAACCGGGCGCCCTCCGGGCCGCCGACCGCGCCGCTGAGCATCGCCTCGCGTTCCACGTACGCGAGGATCGGCTCCATCAGCTTCTGCACGACCCGTTCCAGCACCTCGTTGAGCAGGATCTCGGTGAGGAAGGCCTGGAGCAGGTCACGCGACGCGGCTTCGACGATCTGCCGGGTGACCCGGCGTACCACGTACCCCCGGGCGGCGCGCAGCCCCGCGCGGACGCCGAAGCGCAGGGCGACCCGGCCGCCGCGCACGGCCGCACCGCCGATGGTCCCGGCCTCCGGGATCAACGACATCGCCAGCCCGAGGTACGCGGCGAACAGCTCGACCTCGACCTCGGTGCGGGTGAGCACCAGCTCCGGGTCGAGCATGGAGCCGTAGAGGCGCTCTCGTTGGTGGGCGTGTGCCACGTCGACGGCGGCGACGGCCACCCCGACGACGAAGCCCAGCGGTGGGCAGAGGACGGACAGCGCGATGATCCCCACCATGGTGGCGAAGGCGCTCAGCGCCTCCCGGCCCAGTTCGGTGCTGAACAGGTCGTCGACGCCGGTGGCGTAGTAGAGGTTGCCGCCGAAGAACTCGCCGATCTGCTGGTGGGTCACCAGGTGGATGCCCTGCAGCGCGTACCGTCCCCGGGGGATCGTCGCCGACGGGATGTGTTCGCTGATCCGGCTGGACCGGAACGCGAACCGGGCGTCGGTGCGGGCGCGGCCGAGCATCTCGGTGTTGTTGCGCCGCATGTCCTGCAGCACCCGCCACAGCTCGTCGCGGATCGCCGCGCGGTTACCGGCGAAGCGGGCCAGCATGTCGGGCAGGTCGGTGATCTGCTTGACCAGCGGGTCGACGCCCTCGGCCTCGCCGCGTTGGATGACCAGCGCCTGTTCGATCTCGGCGAGGGTCCAGAGCACCGCGTGGGAGTCACGGATCCGGGTGGTGCCGTCGCGTTCGACGATCTCGCCGGCCGCGCCGGGGCTGCTCAGGGCGGCTTCGGTGGCGAGGAACGCGCTGGAGATGGCACGGGCGGCCCCGTACCAGGCGGTGGACGGGTTGGCCATGCTCAGCGTGGCGACGGTGCCGCCGCCCAGGTCGGTGTGCGCTTGCGTCCAGCGGGCGGCCTCGTGGCGGCGCAGCCGTTCCCGCAACCCCTGAAGCTCGGCGTAGTCGGTGAGCTGGGAGACGATCAGCCGCTCGAAGATCGGGGCGTACCTGTCGAAGTTGGTGATCCGGGCGTCGATGCCGGTACGTGAGCTGAGCAGCAGTTGCACCAGCATGGCCTGGCTGCCGACGACGAAGAGCTGCCCGACGGCGCCCTTCACGGCCGAGCTGAACGCCTGGACGAAGTGCAGGTTCCAGGACGCGGACGTGTCGATCCAGCCGCCCTGGATTCGGGCGAAGTGCTCGGGCTGGCTGTAGCGGCCCATGACCAGTTGGGCGAGGCGGTCCAGTCGGGGCACCACCCCGGCCAGGTGGCGTAGGAACTGCACAGCCGGCGAGGCGACCGGCCGGAAGTCCAGCGGACCGAGCCGCCCGCTGCCCTCCGGTACGGGTCGGGTGAACGCCTCCCGCTCGGCCGAGCCGACCAGCAGGCTGATCGCCGCGGCCCGACCGCGCAGCATGGCGGCGGCCTGGAGGCAGAAGTTCGCCGGATAGCGGCACGGCTCGCCCATCTGCAGGCGGAACGCGATGTCGTCCATCAGTCGGCGCAGCTCGTCGCCGTCCGGGCCGAGGGCGGCCAGCTCCGGTTCGCCGTTGAAGGGGGCACAGGCCCGCATCTCGGAGTGCTCGCCGGTGACGGCGGGGAACCGTCGGCCGTCGGTGCCGGGTGGGGTGCTGGGGCTGCTCGGGTCGAAGACGAACCCTCCCCGCCGGGCCCCGCCGGCGCCGTCCCCGCCGCTGCCGCCGGCACCCCCACCGGGCCCGGTGCCCAGACCGCCCGAGCCGCTGCCGCCCGGTCCGCTGCCGCCCGGTCCGCTGCCCCCCGGTCCGCTGCCGTTGCCGTTGCCGGATCCGCTGCCCGCGCCGCTGCCGGTGCCCGTGCCGTCGCCGATGCCCCCGCCGGGCGGCGCGTTCGGATCCGGCGGGGTGGCCGGTCGGTGCTCGACGCTGATCGGCAACAGGTTGGCCGTGCCGGTCCAGTGCAGCGTGCTGTCGGTCTCCTCGGTGCCCACCAGCAGCAGGGAGACCCCACCGATGCTGACCACCACGAGGCTGGTCGGGGTGGCCCCGCCCACCGAGGCGAGGATCGCGTCGACCCGCCGGGTCACCTCGGCGTCGACGGCCCGTTCGATCTGCGCCTGGTACTCGTCCACACTCGTGGTCTCGCCACGCGGCTGGGCGATCCGCAACCGTTGCCGGATGTCGGCGCTCAACTCCTCGTCCACCATCGACACCAGGGCGCTGCGCCCGGCCACCGGCCGCCGCGTCACAGTGCCGGGCTGCGGGCTGGGGATCCGCTCCTCCACCTCGAAGTGCGGCTGCGGCGTGGGCCGGAACACCGTCTCGCCGAACCGCTCGAAGGTGAGGACCGACCACGGCGTGGTGTTCACCATGACCGCCCAGACCTGACGACCGTCGGTGCCGATCACCCGCGCGATCACCCCCTGCGGGGTGCCCGACGGCAGGCCACCGTGCTGGCGTACCGCCTCCTGACCCAGTTCGCCGAGGTGACTGGCCAGGTAGGCGGCGGGGCGCAGCAGCCACTGGTAGGTCACCGGCGGTGGTTCGTCGCCGTCCACCGGCACCTCGGCGGCGTCCCCACCGTCGTCGTAGGACGGCACCCGGTAGACCGCGAGCAGGTGCCGCATCCGAGACGCGTCGAACAGCTCGGCCGCTGGTCGGCTCAGCGGCACGGCCACCCCGGCGGGCAGCCCCGGGTCCAGCCGCGCCGCGGTGACCACCTCGTCGATGCGCCGGCGCAGCCGGGCCTCGAACGCGCGCCGGTCGTCCGGGGACACCCCCCGCACGCCCGCGCCGGTCCAGCCGAACTCCGGCGCGCCCGCGCGTACCTCCAGGTAGCCGCCGCGGGGCGCGACCACCTCGCGGCGGGAACGTTCCAACGCGCGGGCCACTGCCGCGCCGAGCGCCTCGGTCACGGCCTCCGGCCGTTCGGTCACCGACCGGGCGTCCAGCCGGATCCGCACCGGCACGTGCACCGAGATGGCCACCGTCAGAACCGCCCGTCCAGGTGCTCGGCGAGGCGGGCCAACGCCAGGTCGGCGAGCGCGTCGGCGTCGAGGGCGCCGCCGGCCGCGACCACCTCGATCTCCACCGGGAAGTGGTACGCGATGACCGCGCGATCGTCCTCGGCGACCTGCGCGGCCTCCGCCTCGCTACCGGCCGCCGGCAGCACCAACTCACCCGCGTGCACCAGGGCCAGCCCGGTTCGGGTGACCCGGGCGGCACGGCCAGCACCGGTCGCCATTCGCTACCTCCGGTTGATCCTCGTGGGGTTACGGCAGGACGGACTGGTCGCCGGTCTTCGGGTCGACGGTGGCGGCCAGGCTGAAACCGCTGAAGGTCGCCGCGGGAGCGCCGGAGATGGTGGCGGTGGTCGGGGTGGCGCTGGTGATCAGGCAGTCCCGCAGGACGAAGGACGAGAACGCCCAGTCGTCGCCGGTGTGCTCCAGCAGCGCGATGTCGAACAACTCCCCGTCGAGCGCCAGTTTGGTGAGCCGGCCGGCGACGTCCCCGATCGCCTTGACGGTCATCGTGAAGTTCATCGACACCGGCGCGTGGATGACACCCATGTGGGTCACCTCGCACGAGTGCAGCGCCTCGACGTTGAGCGAGAAGGACGGGCTGAACGAGTCGATGGGGCTGATCAGCACCGTCTCGGTGCCCTTGGTGTACTGCACCGCCAGGCGGGTCTTCCACTCCATGGTCTGGTTCCTCCGGGTCAGAACTTGGCCACGAGCGTGACCAGCAGGCGGCTCACGGCCGGGCCGTACGTGACGGTGACGACCAGGTCGACGGTGCGGTCGGCCCGGGCGGCGGTGACGATCGAGGTGTCGGTGGCGGTGCGCGCGACCTCGGGGATGGCGAGGATGTCCAGCACCGGGATCTCGATGGTGTAGTCGTCGATCACCGCCTGCCGCTTGAGGGGGCCGAGGATGCCGTCGACCTGGGTCTTCAGCAGCGTCATGCCGGGCTTGGTGATGCGGGCGTCGCCGACCAGGCCGATCAGGCCGGCGCGGAGCATGAACTCGATCTGGTCGAGGGTGCGTACCAGGTCGACGTGCAGCAGGCTGGCGTCGGAGGTGAACAGCCGCCCGTCGGCGAAGTGCAGGCTCTCCCCGGTGATCAGGGTCGGGTCGATGATCGGGGTGAGGTTCGCCTCGGAGAGCCCCTTGATCTCGGCCGGGCTGTACTGCTTGGCCACCGGGATGGCCACTCCGCGGATCTTCTTGAGCACGATGCTGTGGTGCACGGGAAGTCCGGCCACGGCGGCCATCGCGGCGGTGGCCGCGTCACCGTCCGCGCCCCGGGCGGCGATCATCACCATCCGGCTGGTGCTGCTCTTGAGCGGGTTCGCGGTGGCGGTGATGTCCGCGACGTAGGTGGGGCTCTTGTCGGTAGTCGGGTTGACCATGGCGAACCCGATCCGCCGTTGGCCGGCTGCGGACATCGTCTCCACATGGGCCTTGAGGGCGTGCAGTCCGGTGGGCGCGCCCGCGCCCGCGGGGTTGCCGACGCTCGACTCGTTGGCCAGCGACACCATCGTCACGTCGTCGGCGGCTTCCAGACCGCCGAGCGCGGCGGCGTAGTCGTCACCGGCGACCTTGACCCCGTACACCTTGGCCGGGCGCGGGTCCTGCAGGAACGCCAACTCCAACGAGTTGTAGAGGGCGTTGCGGACCACGTTGCCGGTCTGCCGGCGGGCGAAGTTGGTGACCGCGTCGTCGAGGGTCTCGATCCGGACCGGCGTGTTCGCCGGCGCCGAACCCCCGTCGGCAGTGGACGGCGCCTTGCCCACCACGGCGATGACGCCCGGAGAACGCTGCGCCAGCGGGGCCGGTGGTGGCACGATCCGGACCTCGATGAACGGGAATGCTGCTGTCGGTGCCACGGGTCCTCCCGAAGGTGCTACTGGTCTGAGTTCTCAGGTCGAGACGGCGGCGAGTCCGATGCCGCTGCGGGCGAGCCACTGGCCGGCCCTCGCGAACCGGGCGGCCCGCTTCTGTGCGTCGGTGCCGGTGTCACCGCCGGGCCAACCGTCGTCGTCGAACGTGTCGACGGGGACCACCCAGACGGCGACCACCCGGTGTCGTCGCCGGACGTCGTCAGGTGCCGGCACGTCCAGCCCCAACTCCTCGGCGCGGGCCCGTACCAGGCGGGTCTCGACGAGCAGGTCGGCCAGGGAGAAGCCCTTGTCGCGGACCAGCACGGCGGCGGCGAACGGCAGTGGGCGCGGTGTGGGTGGGGCGGCCGACGGCGCGGCGTAGCGCAGCTTCACGGTGGCCCCGGCGGCCTGTCCGCGCATCCGCGTCACCAGGTCACCGGCGTTCGTGGCGCCGACACCCGCGAGCAGCCGGTCCAGGTGCGCGTCGGTGAACGCGGCCGGTTGGTGCAGCCCGGCCCGCAGTCGGGTCACCAGCCGGGTGCGGCGTTCGGTCTCCAACTGCGCCGGGTCGGCCGGCAACGCGCCCAGGTCGGCGATGATCTGCGGGTCCACGTCGAAGGCGGGCACCGCCACGTCCAAGTCCTCGACCCGGTCCCGGGCGACGCTGGTACGCACCACGAGGCTGCCCCGCCACAACGCGTCGATGCGCAACGCCGAGCCGCCCAGGCCGTGCAGGCGGACCCGCAGTTCGGTACGGCTGGTCCCGCCCGAACCCAGCCACTCCCCCTCGGCCACCGTGACGGGGGCGGCGGCGAAGCCGAGGGTCAGCTCGTCGAAGACCGCAGCGTACGGCGGCGCGACAGGCATCGCCTCGGTGTCGTACGCGGCTTCGACCAGGTGCGCCAGCGACGCGTCGTCGAAGAGCGACGCGCGGGTGCCCGGGTCGGCCAGCCGCACCAGCACCCCGTCGACGAAGTCCACCGCCCGGCCTCCCCGTTGCCCCACGCCGGTGCACGGTGCCCGGCTCGGCACGAGGATCGCGAAGCGCCCGTCACCCGACCGTCACCGCCACCGTCACCGCGCCCGGGTGCCGCCCCGACTGTCGGGAACTGATCACCCACGCAGGCGCGGGCCGAGGCGGACAGGCAGCCGGTGGGCGGAGTTACTGCCGAGCGATATACCTCAGAGTCATATTCATACCTCTGAGTCATATCGCTCGGCGGACCATCCGCCGCCGGACTCCCTCACTCGCCGTGAGCCGTCGTCGACCCCTGTGGCCGGCAACGACTCACCATCTGGCGGCGAGCGCGGTCAGGTGGTCGGCAGGTCCCGTGCCGGCGTGACTGTCTCGCCGGCTTCGTCGCCAGCGGCGCTCCCGTGCCGGCGTGGCTACGGGCATTTCGGGCACTGGTTGTTAGCGTGAAACGCGGATCCGAGGCCGTGGAGGGGTGCCATGACGGACGCCCCCGACGGGAGGCCGAGGCCTGCGGAGCTGTGGCGACGTCGGGGCACTCGTGCGCTGGTCACCGCCCGCGACGGCGGTGTCCGCGGTTGGCGGTGGTGGGCGCGCAACTGGGATCGACTGGTCGCCGCACTCCAGGACGAGGCGCCTGTCGGATCCGGTGCCGCCCCGGCACCCTCCGGCCCCCTCGTCGAGCAACGCGACGCGCCCCGGCTGATCGCCGTCCCCGCCCGGGGCTACGTGTACTCGTTCTACGTCCGCGCCACCTTCGCCTGGTCGTCACCGGCGAGCCTGCGGGCCGAGGTGCTGAGCTGGTACGTGCAGTACTTCCAGCCCAACGCGATCCAGCGGCTGACCCGCCTCGCCGCCGACGCCGCCCGGGACCTGCCACCGCACCGGGCCGCCGACCTGGAGGTGGCGTTGCAGCAGGCGCTGGCCGAAGACCCCCGGTGGCACTACCATCGGGGCGACATCACGCTCACCTGCCGGCCCGACGCCACAGTCCGCCTCGACGAGCGGATCCTGCCGGCGCTCCAACCGCACGTCGACCGCATGGTGGAACTCGAGTACCAGTTCGAGGAGCAGCTCCGCAAAGCCCGGTACGCCGAACACCTGAGCCGCCAGTGGGCGACGATCCTCAACGACGACGCCGACGACCAGGACGTAGCCGACGCCCGCGACCAGATGCTCACCGCACAGCGGGAAGCCGCCCGCTGGATCACCGACCTCCTCCGCCGCAACGGCGACCAACCAACGGACAGCGCCCCGGCGGCCAGGCCGGCGCACGACAGCAGCGTGGCACCGACTCCCCCATGATCAAGTGATGAAAAGTAGCTTCTGGGCCGCCCTCAGAGCTATTTCTCATCACTTGATCATGGTTAGACGGTGTCGGGCCGCGAGGATGGCGAGGGTTTCCTGACGAACCTGGAGCGGATTCGCGGTGAGGCGACGATGCGTGAAGCGGACGACGAGGATTCCGACGGTGGCGAGCAGTGCGTCCCGGCGCAGGTCGATCTCGCGTTCAGCCGGATCGCCGTGGCTGGTAGCGCCGTCCAGCTCGATGTTGACCCGCTCCGCCTCGGCGAACATGTCCAGGTAGAACGTCCGCGCCTCCACCCGCACCCGCGCCTGCCGCACGAACGCGGGCATGCCCGGGCCGGTGAAGACGTGGTCATGGCCCCAGATCTCCAGCACGCTGCGACAACCAGCAACGAGTCGGTCCAGCAGACCGCTAAATTCTCCGCGATCAGGCATCCGAGGCACCTCGGAAAGAGCGGCGACCAGGCGCTGCGGCGTGGTCAGCCGGTCGTTGACCGCACGGATGAGCGGCCCCGACCGGTCGACCGACGGCAGCAGTGGCCAGCAGTCCACCAAGGTTCGGTCAAGCCGGGTGACCGGCAATCCGTTTCGGGTAACGACGTACGGTGGCGCCACCGCGAAGTCGGACCGGTGGCGCACCACGAGTTGGGGGCGATCCCGCAGGCCTGCCCCTCTGGGCAGGTCCAGATACACCGGCTCGTCAGGCGGTTGGCGGCGTAGTCCCCACACGTCGAGCGCGGTGAGCCGACTCAGAGCCGCTCGCCCGCCGGCGTACGCCAGCGCCGCCCGTCGGGCGATGTCGGGTCCGACTCGGGCCAGCAGCGGCAGGTTGGGGTCCGCTTCACGAACCAGCGCGGCGTCAACGTAGATCCCGGGGAGCACCCGGACCATCCGACCTGCCCGGCAGGCACCCTGAAGCGTCCAGGGAGGCACCACGCTGAGCATCTCGTGCCGTGCCACCAGGCCACCGCGTCGATCGAGCAGGGCTTGCAAGCGCGCGTCCACGAGCCCACCGTGCCTCTGACCTCTGTCAGGGCGAGGGCCGCTGTGGACAGCGAACGCATGTGTGGACAGTCACCCAGGCCGCTGCAGGTTGTGGTAGGAGCATTCGCAGGGTAGGCCTTGACCGGGCTCGGATCTTCCCCGGCACTGACGCAACACCCCTGCTACGTCTGACGCCTGAGCAGACGGCCCTGCCGAACCTGTTCGGCGCACACGTCACGTGATCCGTCGTGAAGGGCGTCGCGAGAGACGAACGCCAACCTCCGCGCTCTCCGGTGGCGCTCGGACAGCCTGCCGTGCGTTTTCGCCAGGTCTAACCGCCGAAGCGCAGCGCCTGCCGCAGATTGACGTCCAGGCTCTCGTTGTACTGCGGATCGGGCTCAGCCCCACCAGCGCTGAGGACGGTGCTGAAAAAGCATCGGGCGCCGACCGCGAGGATCACGTGGAAGATGTCCGTGTCATCGAGACCGTGGCCCCGCAGGTCCGCGATGTCGGCTTCGGTGACGGAGTTCGCATCGGCCGCGACCTTGCCGGCGAAGTTGACGACTGCGACCTCCTGCGCGGAGAGACCGGCGCTTCCGTGGTCTGACGCGATGGCGGCCACGGTCGGCGCGTCGAAGAACTTGTCGCGTAGGACCTTCCCATGTGCCAGACCGCAGTAGGAGGATTTCAGGGCCCGGGCTGCGGCGAGGGTCGCCAACTCGTAGCGGCGCAGTTCCATCCCGTCCTTCACCGTACCGTTGAGCTGCTGCCATGCCAGGTACACGGCCGGGCTGTGGGCGAACAACCTGGTGTAGTTGGGCAAATAGCCCATCGCCTTCGCGTCGCTGTCGAACATCCGCTCGGTGTCCGGGAACTGCTCTGCCTGCTGTAAGAAACTCATTCGGCTCCTCCCATGGATGGACCCGGACGGTACGCGGTTGGGACTGCGAACGCTGTCGGGAAATCGGGCGGTCAGCCCCAGAAGATCGCTGTAGGGTCCCGATCGATTTCGTCGAGAAGTTCCCCCACGTTGGCTGTCGGCGGCATCAGGTCGTATCGACGGAACCGGAGGCTACGGTCCCGGTAGTACCGCGTCCAGGTGCCAGTGGTCCTGGTGTACCCGAGGCGCGCGACAGGGAGACGAGTTCCCTCTGACTCCGAGTCGTCATGCCAAAGGGCCCGACACTCGACGATCGTCAGGTGACGGGCCGCCTCCTCACACACGATGCGTACCTGGTCACGGACCCGCTCTGGGATCCGCTGATCGCACCACCGGCGCACACGAGCCGTGTCCGCTTCCGGTAACCCTTGAGGTGCCGCCACTGTGACCTCCCGCCAATCAAACGGCAACCGGGTCAGGAGGCTGCCGGCGAACTTCGATGGGCGTTGACCACCCAGGTGTCCGGCAACGGAAACCAATCGTTGTCACCCACACGCACCATCGCATCGTCCAGCTTGGGCAGCATCGCAGGCAGCAGTCGATCCAGTTTGGGGTGACCTGGCAGCGGGTGCAGCTCCGGGAAGCGCGCGGTGACCCGGTCGACGACGTGCGCCAGCGCCTCCCGCTCGTGCGCGAACTGCGACGGCGTGACCGTCATCCACCAGCCCTCCTGCATCCCAGAGGTCCTAGGGCGAGTTGTTTGCTGGAGGGCGGCCCGCCACCTACTTCGGGGTTTCGGTCCGACCTCTCGTCACGGTTTACCCGCTGGCGGTGCCGCATACCGACCGTCTCCGTTCATCCCGGAAGTCTCAGGTGACGGTGCGGTCGCCTCGTCCCTGAGGATGTCGTCGAGAAGCTTGATGATCTCAGCGGCTTCGTGCTCTTCCAGGGGCTGCCCGACTCGGCCGCTGCGGCGCAGGGCTTCCTCCAGCAGTACGGCCAGGCGCTCGACGTTCGACCGCTCCTCCTTGAGGACGAATGCGTCGAGGACGTTGGCGAGGTCCTGATCGGTGAGGCGGAGGGCGGCGTGCGCCAGTGGGCTCGGGCGTAGGCGATCGATCAGGGCGATCCAGCGTTGAGTCAGTTGGTCGGTCAGTTGGATCCGTCGAACCCGCAACTCGTGCTCGCTCTCCTCCCTGAGCCGCTGCAGGTGGAGGTGCCGGAGTTCGGTCTTCACGTCGTCGTCGAGTTTCACCCGCACCTCTGGCCTGCAGTGCAACACGACACCCTGGCGCTCGTAACGTCGGCGAGCGCGAGACAGCTCACGGTTGAGCTGAACCTCCAGGGCGCCTGCCTGGTGAGGATGGAAATGCCGAGCGAGATCCGCCGCCTTGTGTTCGACGTCCCGACGGGCGAGGTCCGCGAACTGGAGCGACCACGCACCGAGCTGATCCTCCCTCAAACCCTCCGAGTACCAGGTGAGAATCACATGTATTTCAAACGAGAAGACATAGCCCCGAGCTGACACGATGACCGGCCTGGGGTGACGGCGGCGTTGAGTCAGGTCGGGTGCCGGCGGTCGGTCCCAATAGTCAAACGCCGCTCCAAATCGGGTCAGCAGCCGGCGAAAAGCGCTCGCACCCTGGTGCGGTTCCGACTTCGGGGAGACCTGGTTCTCGACGGTCATGGTGGCTCCTGGATCAGGCGAGGGAAGGGGATGTCGTTGAGGCCTTGGACAGCCAGTAGTTCAGCCGGGAGCGGATCGCGGGCTCAGCGGCAAGCCTCATCGCGAGCGCTCGGACCGGCTCCCTGAGCCGGGCGTCGCTGGCACCGCTGCGTAACCAGGCCGCCAGACGCCGCCACGCGGCGACGGAGCACCCAGGATCGAGGAGTACTACTTGCCACAGTGTGGCCACCCGATCGACCATGGATGGTTGGGACTCCAGGAGAGCCACGAGCTGATCAACTCGCTCGGTGAGTGGCTCCTCCAACCAGTTCAGGAAGGCATGGGTGGCTCCCGCGCGGAGAGTCACGTCGTGGCTGTCGAGCCACCAGGCAAGGACGTTGATCGTCCATGCGCTGCCGTACTTTCGCGACAGATTTTCGATCGCGTCCGTGACGGTCCAAATGGACGATGCGTTGGCATTCGCTGCCACGGCAGTGAGGGCCCGCGCGGTCTGGGAGGGGTGACGTGGTGTATAACCCATCCCCCACACCATCGCTGCGGTGTCCCGTTCGAGCGCCGACCTGGAGTGGGCGAGCCATTCGAGCTTCCTACCCACGTCTGCCCTGACCTGAGAGCTCAACGTCAAACCAACCGCCACCGCACCGTCCAGGTTTGCGGCGGAAGCCATGGCGGCTGCGGCTGCCTTCCGTCTTCCACGCTTCCGATCCCTCGCCCATCGCCGAATCACTTCCTCGTAGACCTGCTCGAAGTCATGAGTGGCAAAGATCGCGGCGGCGACTGCAGCGCAATTGCTGAAACCTGGGGCAGGATGTGCGGCGAGTTCGTCGACCCACTCGATGAGAGCAGGGCGGGTGTTGTCGAAATCGTTCCAGGCAACGTCGAGGATCGCCCTCACCATCTCGGGCTTGATGTGGGCCACTCGCGCCGTCGTATGCGGAGACTCCCCATCCGTGGCTCTGTCGTGCCAGTCCGCCCCGAGTTCCTGGCCCAGAAGAGCCGGCATGTCGTTGAGCAGCGCGGGCCGACCGATAGTCGGCTCATTGAAGAGCCGATCGAGCTTTCCGAGTAGCAGACCAGCGCCCTCTGAAACCCGCGCCATGGATTGGCCAGCAAACACGGCATAGGCGATCCGCAGGGCTCGTCGATGCTGTACGGGCCTGTTCTGAAACACCGCCTCCTTGTCCTCGGGCAGCAAGAGAATCTGGCGCGCCTTATCCCGGTACCGCTTGTTCTCAGACGGCAAAAGAGCCACAAGGCCACGAGCGTCTGCGGGGATTTCACGCGCGATTGTCTCCGCATGCAGAACGCACTCACTGGGCCTGGTCAGCAGATCGATTAACCTGCACACCTCTGGTGTGAGCATCCGGACGGTGTACGCTCTCCCGCAACTGCGATCACAATCGACGCAGTTCCCAACACATTTTTCTCGCAGGTAATACAAGAGGTGCTGGCGGAAGACGTCAACACGCGAGACTGGTGAGTGATGGAACACCTCCGCTCGGTGGCGGGAAGCCTCGGGTTCCTCTGCGTCCCGGATGATGATCCCACTACATTCGTTCTCGTGAAACACCGCCTCGACGGACCGGACAGCGGTTCGGACTTGCCGACCGCCAACCTTGACGATGTAACCGACACCTTTCTTCAGAAATTCGGGCTGCTCTCGGATTAACCGAACATCATCCACGCCGGGAGGTACCACAATCTCCATGACCTCCTCAGATCCGAGATGCTCTGCGAGGGCGACACACGCCGCCGTCGAACGACCGCTGCCCACCGGGCCGGCAAGTCCCACTACCGGATAACGACGCAACCGATCCTGCAACTCACTGAAGTGGGCTGGCCGTACGAAGGTGTTGCGCCTAGCCGTCAGATCACTGATTCGGTCGGCGAAGAACCTGGGCTTCGAGCTGCCCTGCGCGAAATTCAAATTTCCGATGACGGTTGCGCGATCACCGAAGGCACTGGGGCCAGCGTTAGTCAGGTCCTCGAAACGGAACTCGCTCCCCCTGCGCGACGTGAAAGAGCGGAGGGTGGGATTGGAGCGGATGAAGTCGTCGGCCGAGTCGCGATCATCATTTCGTTCGTCGGATACGTCTGACGGTTCCTCCGGATCGCGATGGCCTCTGTCATCCACGTTTACCTCTCGCCGCGTGCCCTGCTTCAGAACAGGCGGCGACTCCGCAGGATCTGGGCTGCGCGGCACAGCGGGTCCAGCCGGATCGGCGGCTGGCTCGGGTGCAGGCGCACCCGCCCGGCCCGGCCCGGTTGCGGAATCTGGGTTCACTGCCGCCCCTGCCCATCCGCGCGGTCACTCTCCGCACCCCATGCCCGGCCATGATCGCCGAAGATGGTCGGGCCGTGGTTGACTACCGAGCCGAAGGCGAAGCGGCTTCCACCCGGCGGGTCGACTTGCGCTCGCTCAGCACCGCCCGAGGCAGGCCGAGGGGCCGGAGTGGAGAAATCCACGGAGGCGGCCGTCGCCGCGTTGACATTCTCATCGGGGACGAAAATCCAAGCCTCGTCGTCGAACGATTTGACGCGAACGCTGACGCGACCGTAACGCTCCCGTCGTATCCCGCTGTACGACTGACTCACCACGTCCCGGTAGATCGTCGAGGACACGATCATCGCTGCCGCCGCCGCGGGGAATGACGCTAGCGCATCCTTCAGTGCGGGTGCCTCAACCAGACGAGCCGCAGTCACCACTGCTGATCCGGCGTAGCCGTTCTCGGTCCTGGTCACAAGTCCCTGATGGAACGCAACCCGCATCCGCACCTGCGCGTGCGCACCGGCATTGCGGTTGTGGTCGCGGAGGATCCTGTCCATCGCTGGTACCAGGTCGGCAATAAGCCGAGGTTCAGCCGTCCCGAGGGGGAAGAGCGCGAGCTCCCCATCGCCGGAAGATTGGATCTCCCAGCCGTCCCGATCAAGGCCGCACTGCTCGGCCGCCCGCCGCATGAGTGGGCGAAAGTTCGTCTGGGCGTTGACCTGGCCAGCGTCGTCGTGCCGGCTGTAGCTCTCCATGTCGACGAACATGATCAATCTGCGGTCTGGCTGCAACGTTGCCATCTTGCGTCCCTCACGCTCGGCGGGTCCTGGTCATGTCACTTATAGCGATGGCCGGCGGCGGGAAACCCGTCGAAGTACGGGTTGTCAGGAAGTAGATGAGCCTCTGTCAGATTGGCGAGATCCCATACTCTTACGGACATCGTCCGCACCATGTTTCGTTCACTGGATGCATGACCATCTCATCGCGCCAGGCGAAATGCCGACGGTCCGACATGGATGTGGAGCGCGCACTCGCCACGATCCGCCTACACCAGGACGCCATCCGACATGCCGATGCCAAGATCTCTCGGCTGTTCGCCTTCCACGGCTCGGTGGTGGCTCTCCTTGTCAGCAAGGCACCGGTGGTCTTCCACGGCATCGCGGGTTCCTCCGTCCTCTCCATGGTCGTCCACGGAGTCGCATTGCTCTTCGTGATCACTCTCCTGATCGCGGCCCGGCACCTCGCCATCGGCTTCAGACCACAGACGTCCGGGCCTCGCTCGCCCAACAGGTTCGGATTCCCGACGCTGCGGGCCGCCCGCATCGCGCCGCCAAGACTCAACGCTGCTCGGGAGGCTACCGAAGCATGGTTTCTGGTGAAGGTCCTCGCAAACGTCGCACTCGAGAAGCACCGGCGGGTGCAGGCGGCGATGCCATGGAGCGCGGCGGCGAGTTGCGCCGCCACTGTTTGGCTGGCCCTTGGCATGCTGATTGCTTGAAAGGAGCAGTGCAGGGCTTCTCCCACGATCTCGAATCGGAAATACTTGCAGCCGCTGAGTGCCCGTGCTTCATCCGAGATGGGCAGGGTCGCCGCTGACGAACGGGGTGTTGAGGTGCGACGCAACGAAGAGCAGCCGCCTAAGAGCCTTCGATGGCCTCCTGGCACTCTGCTCGGCTGCCTCAGCCCGAAGACAAGAGCCAGCCTTCTCGCGCTGGGAACAAGCGTCTCGGTTAAGGCCGGAGACCACATCCTGCGGGAAGGCACCACCGGCAGTCACCTGATACTGCTCAGGGAAGCCGTAACGAAGGTAACCGTCAACATGGCGGATGGCCGCCAGACGCTCCTGGCCATCCGGGTCTCCGGTGACCTTGTCGGCGAGATCTCCGCGCTCAATGACACCCCGCGAACCGCGACGGTCACAGCTTGCGGTGCGGGATTAGTTACCGTTATTCACAAGCGAGAGTGGCATCCGTTCCTACACGACCAACCGGAGGCGGCGCTTGCCCTGGCGAGGACCACCGCCGCGCGCTTCCGGTGGGCAAACCGCCGCCGAGTCGACTTCACCGCCTACCCGGCAAAGATCCGCCTGGCACGTGTTCTCGCTGAACTCTCGGCGGCGCACGGTGAGGCCGTCGGCGACGGACGCACCGTCGGCGTGACGCTGACTCAGCCAGAGTTGGCGTCACTCTGCGGTGCTGCGGAGCCGACGGTCGAAAAGGCTCTCCGTGAACTAAGGCGGGCGGGAGTCATCCGAACCGGCTACCGTCAGATCGTCGTCCACGATCTGGCACACCTACAACGAGTCGGCCGCTTGGGAAACAGCGGTCAGCATTGGTCCGCCAGTGCCAACTGACGCCCGTGTGGCTCGCAGTCACCGACCCGCGCATCCAACCAGGCGATCCGGTCCAGTCGAACCACGAGCTCATGTCAACTGGGCGCGCGTCCCCCGTACTCGCGGGTCAACGCGCACTTGCATCACAGGCTGTTGACGGCTTGGGAGACGCGCAGAACGGCATCGGCGACGGCGGTCACCGTTCCGGCACCGGCCAGCAGAGCCGGTAGCAGGCTGCGGATGCCCTCCACGTTGGGTCGCGGCTCGGCGGCGTAAGCCGCTGCCGTGCCCGCCAACTGTGTCAGCCGGTCGGCCTCGCGGACTTCCGTCCGGTGCTTCGCGATCTCCTCGATCAGGGCGGCGACGAGCCCGGCGAGGTCCGAGCCTCGGCTGAAGTCGTTGCTCCGGTTGTGCACCTGCGCGTGGTCCCCGAAGACGTTCGCCTCGCCGCTGATGTCACCGCTGAAGTTGAACTGGCTCATCTACTCATCCTTCCGGCCGGATCCGCAGAACCAAAGCAGAACACCAAGCGATCAATCCGACTCGTCAAAGCGATCGACATTCGACACCCGCCCGTGGTTCCCGAAGATGTTCCCCCGGCCGGACACTTCCCCGATGTTGGTGATGTTGTTGATGATCCGCTGTCGTCCGGCGACCAGCTCGGACGTGTCGATTCCCTTGTCCCGCAGAAAACCGACCAGGCAGTCGATCACGCCTCGTTGCATTCGCAACAGACAGTCACGCACATCCGCGACTTCGAAATAGTTCTCGATGCTCGTGGTCGCCGCCAGTTCCCGGACGCTGAACGCCGCCCCGTAGTCGTAGCGTCGACCCTCCTGGAGCGCCTCGTAGTGATGCCGGGTCCGGTCATCGTGCGCCTCGTCCAGATCGATGCCCCGGTACGAGCGCAGGAACAGCTCGGCAACGTAGGTGCGCCACGCCGCGACGGCGAGGGCCGACGTGGTGGAGCGCCCGTGCAACGGGCTCAGATCATCGTCGAACAGCCCGTAGAACCCTGTGGCGGGCGCTGAGCCGCGGAGGATGGGCGGCAGGACGAACGCGGCGAACTCGCAGGACAGAATGCCCTGTTCGAGGGTGTAGCGGACGAAGAGGGTGACGACTATCTCGCCACCAACAAGGCTCTTGGCCAGGCACACATACGTCCTGGCCTGCTCTCCGGGCGCGTCGCTGCCCAGATCGACCCAGGTCTTGTCCAGCCGGGAGGGCGGGCGTACCTCGTCGGGATGGAACAGGCCCTCACAATCCGGCAGGACGTCCCCCCGCACATAGATCCGCTTGGTCACCTCGATGCCGCTCAGGCCGAGCCGTGACCGAGCGAGCCGTATCAGATCGTCGTGCAGCTCTCGGATGGAGAAGGTCGCTGGTGGTTTCGTATCGTCTTTTTCCCTGCTGCGGCTGACGTCGACGGGTGGCAGGGCCCATCGGCCGATCTCGGTGCCGCTGCCGACGAACGGGCTGCCCGCGGCACCGTCGAAGACGATCATGTTGGCGTCCTGCAGGGCGGCAAGCTCCTCTTCCAGGTCGGATTCGACCTCTGGCACCTGGGCGGCCAGAGCCTTTCCCTCCACCATGGTGGCGATCGCCGCCGCGCGGGTTTCCTGAAGACTGAGGAACGTCGTGCGCCATCCGACTCCGCACGCGACAGCTATGAGAGGCAGCGAGAGCATCGACGTCACCGGACCGTCGCGCCAGAGGAGGAAGAGGCCGATCGCGACCAGGCCGAGCAACGAATAACGCGTCATCGCGACCGAGCCGTACAGCTTTCGCCAATGGGTGTCGGCCGCCTGGGCGTGCCGCACCACCGCAACCGCATCCACCCCGAAAGGAGGACACCACGCCTTGGGGTTGTCGATGCTGTAATGCAGCAACACGTGCGCAGCCAGCGGCGGACGCAGGTGCATGGCGCAGCACAACTCCCGGCTGGCCAGGTCTTTCGGCACCGAGGGCAGCGCCGACCCCCCACTGGAACGGTTGCTCACCCTGTCGGCAACGCCTTTCGCACTGACACTTCTGGAGATTGACGATGCCATGCCGGGACCGTAGTTCCCGCGCCGTCAATTCGCTGTCCGTAATCTTGCAGTGCCCGGTCGTCAGCCTCCATTCGCGAGTATGTCCGGCCTCGCGGCGGAGGGCGTCCACCCGGAAGCTGCGTCAGGCGCGCCTCAGCTCGGCACGTCGCGACGGCGGAAGGCTGCCACTCCGACGGCGAGGAGCACCGCGGCGACCGCCGTCAGCACCACCAGGGGCAGCGCCGCCGGGTCGACCGCGGGCACGGACGGCACATGGGTGTACGGCGAGAGGTCGAGCGCGGCCTGGGGCAGCTTCAGCACCGCACCGAGTTGCCCGAGCAGCAGGAAGACCAGCAGGACCGTCCAGGACAGCACCACCGACCAGCGGGGCAGCAGCCCGAACAGGGTGGTCACCACCCCGGCCACCACGAGCAGGGCGGGCAGTCGCAGCAGCGCGGCACCGCCCAGGCCGAGGGCCTGGCCGAGCGGGTCGTCGGTGACGAGGCCGTAGCCGAGCCCGGTGGTCAGGCCGGCGAGCAGCAGCAGCGCGACCGCGCCGAGGGTCGCGGCGAGCACCTGGGTGCCGAGCCAGCGGGTACGGCTGACGGCGGTGGCGAGCACGGCTTCCAGGACACCGTCGGCTTCGTCGCCGCGTACCCGCAGGAGCGCCTGCACCACGTACGCCCCGATGGTCAGCGCGAAGAGCCCGAGCATCGCTGCCAGGTACGCGTCGACCAGAGCTCCGCCGCCGCCCATCGCGTTGATGGCGTCGGCGGCGGCCGGGTTCTGGTCGATCATGGCGTTGAACTCGTCGGCGGCGATGCCCATGGAGAACCCGAGTACGGCCAGGCCGACCGCCCAGCCGAGCAGCGTGCCGCGTTGCATGCGCCAGGCCAGGCCGGCGGGGCTGAGCAGTCGCGGCGCGGCGTTTGCCGGTCCGCGTCGGGGTGCGATCAGCCCGGCGCCCTGGTCGCGGCGCTCCGCGAGGGCGTACGCCACGGCCACGCCGGCGAGCAGCAGCGCGACCGGGAGAGCGAGCACCCACCAGCGTTCACCGCCGAAGGCCCGCACCTGGTTGCCCCAGCCGAGCGGGGAGATCCACGAGGGCCAGGCGCTCTGCACGCGGGTGCCGTCGGCGCTCTGTTCGCCGAGTACGTCACCGGCGGCGCGCAGGACGAAGGAGATCCCGACGGTGGCGGCGGCGAGCGCGTTGGCGCCCCGGGAGGTGACGGAGAGCTGGGCGGTGACCGCGGCGATCGCGGTGAAGGCGACACCGACGCCGCCGATCGCGCCGGCCGCCGCGACGGAACCGGCGAGCGGCAGGCCGGCGCCGACCAGCGCGAACACCAGCAGTACGGCAGCGAGGGTGTTCGCCGCGACGATGACGAGCAGCGCGGCGGTGAGCGGCGCGTACCGGCCGACCACCGAGGCGCCGAGCAGCTCCGCCCGGCCGGTCTCCTCGTTCTGCCGGGTGTGCCGGGTCACCGCGAAGGTGCTCAGCAGGGCGACGATCAGGGCCAGCGTCACGTACGTCTCGGCGACCACGACGGCACCGAGGTCGGTGCCGGCGATCGGACCGTTGAACGCGCGGGCGACGAGGCTGGACGCGGAGGTGGCGGCGTAGCCCTGGCGCGCTGTCTCGTCCGGGTAGATGCCGGCGACGCTGCCGGCCAGGGCGTAGCCGAGCAGCGGCGTGCCGAGGACCCAGATGGCGAGCCGGATCCGGTCGCGGCGCAGCACGAGCCGGGCCAGCAGGGCCGTGCCGGTGAGGGCGCTCATCGGGCACCGGCCTGCGGGGCGTCAGCCGGCGAGTCGGTGTCGGAGGCACCAACGGCCGGAGCACCAGGCGACGCGGCAGCGGCGGCCGGACCGGCGACCGGCCCAGCAGCATCGACCGGACCAGCAGCATCGACCGGCCCGGCACCGGCCGCGGGGTCGTCACCGTAGTGGCGCAGGAAGAGCTGTTCCAGCGTGGGCGGGGTGCTGGTCAGGGCGCGGACGCCGGAGCGGACGAGCTGACCGAGCAGCTCGTCGAGGTGCGCCGGCTCGACCTCCAGGTGGGTACGCCCGTCGACCTCGTGCACGTCGTGCACACCGGGCAGCGCGTCGAGGCCGGTGAGCGGACGTGCGGTCTCGACGGTGACCGCCGTGCGGGTGAGGTGGCGCAGCTCGGCGAGGGTGCCGGACTCGACGGTGCGGCCCTCGCGGATGATGCTGACCCGGTCGCAGAGGGCTTCGACCTCGGCGAGTACGTGGCTGGAGAGCAGCACTGTCGCGCCGGCCTGCTTGACCCGTCGGACCTCGTCCTGGAACACCGCCTCCATCAGGGGGTCGAGGCCGGAGGTGGGCTCGTCGAGCACGTACAGCTCCACCGCCGAGGCGAAGGCGGCGACGATGGCGACCTTCTGCCGGTTGCCCTTGGAGTACGTGCGGCAGCGGCGGGTCGGGTCCAGGTCGAAGCGTTGCAGCAGCTCGTCGCGGCGTCGCCGGTCGAGGCCGCCGCGGAGCCGACCGAACAGGTCGATGGCTTCTCCGCCGGTGAGGTTGGGCCAGAGGCTGACGTCGCCCGGCACGTACGCCAGCCGGCGGTGCAGGCGGACCGCGTCGCGCCACGGGTCGGCCCCGAGCACCTGGGCGTCTCCGGAGTCGCGGCGGAGCAGCCCGAGCAGGATCCGGATGGTGGTGGACTTACCGGAGCCGTTGGGCCCGAGGAAACCGTGCACCTCCCCCTGCTCGACGCGCAGATCCAGCCCGTCGAGTGCCCGGATCGCGCCGAAGGTCTTGACCAGGTTGCCGATCGAGATGACGGGCATCGCCCCTCCTGCCGTTGGCTGCGTCGACCATCACCACTGTACTGACCGATGGTCAGTCGATTCAACGGGGATGTCGCCCACCGGTCAGGACGTGGCTAGGCTGGCCGGCATGACCGCCGAGCCCGGGGACGACACCCACACCCGGATCCTGCGCGCCGCGCTCGACCTGTTCGCCGAGCACGGTTACCAGCGCACCTCGCTGCGGCAGATCGCCGAACGGTTACGGCTGACCAAGGCCGCGATCCTGTACCACTTCCCGGCCAAGGAACACCTTCTCTCCGCGCTGGTCGAGCCGTTGTTGGCCGATCTGGAGGCGTTGCTCGACACCGCGCGGGCGCAGCCCGTGGAGCAGGCGCGGTGGACGGTGCTGGAGGGTTGGGTGGATGTCATGCTCGCCCACCGCCGACCCCTCGGCATGCTGTTCCACGACATCGCGCTGGTCGGTCGCGGTGACACGTACCACCGCCTGATGGAGATCGCGATGCGGGCCAACGACCTCATCGCCGGGCCGGACGCCGGACGGCGGGAGCGGGTCCTGGCGACGCAGGCGGTGGCGGCGTGCAGCGATCCGATCGTCTTCTTTGTCGACGTGCCCGACGAGGTGCTGCGCGCCGACATGCTCGACGGCGTACGCCGACTGCTGACGCCGGCCGCCGCCGTACCCGAGCGGGACGGGACCACGGCGGCGCCGGCGCGCGGCACCGCACTGGGCGCGGCCCCGACGAGCGGGAGCCGGCGGCGGCCGGGACGACCGCGGGCGCTGGGTCGGGAGCAGGTGGAGACGGCCCGGCGGATGCACGCGGCGGGCACCCACTCGGTGGATGCCATCGCCGCCACGCTGGGTATCTCGCGGGCCACCGTCTACCGACACCTCGAATCGGAATAATGAGACGGTTTTAGCGACGATTTCGAGACGGTTGTGAGCGGACCGGTCAGGCGGCCAGTGTGGCGTAGCGGCCGTTGCGGTCCAGCAGGCTGTCGTGGGTGCCGGCCTCGACGATGCGGCCGTGGTCGAGCACCGCGATCTGGTCGGCGTCCCGGACGGTGGAGAGCCGGTGGGCGATGGTGATCGTGGTCCGGCCTTCGGCGAGCACGTCGAAGGCGCGTTGCACGGCGCGCTCGGTCTCGGTGTCCAGCGCGCTGGTGGCCTCGTCGAGGACGAGGATGCGCGGGTCGCGCAGCAGGGTGCGGGCGATGGCGAGCCGCTGCTTCTCGCCGCCGGAGAAGCGGTGGCCGCGGGAGCCGACCATGGTGTCGTACCCGTCGGGCAGTCCGGCGATCAGGTCGTGGATCTGGGCCGCGCGGGCGGCGTCCTCGATCTCCGCGTCGGTGGCGTCCGGCCGGGCGTAGCGCAGGTTCTCCCGGACGGTGGTGTGCAGCAGGTACGTCTCCTGGCTGACCACGCCGACGATCGCGGCCAGGTCGGCCAGGCGCAGGTCGCGCAGGTCGACGCCGTCGACGGTGATCCGGCCGGCGGTCGGGTCGTGCAGCCGGCTGACCAGCCCGGCGAGGGTGCTCTTGCCGGATCCGGTCTCCCCGACCAGGGCGAGGCTGGTGCCGGCGGGCACGTCCAGTGTGATCCCGGCGAGGGCGGCGGTGTCGTTACCGGGGTAGCCGAAGGTGACGTCCTCCAGGCGCAGGTGGCCGCGCACTCGGGCGGGGTCGAGGCGGACCGGCTCGGCGGGGTCGGCCACGTCGACAGGGAGGTCCAGGTATTCGAAGATCCGGGCGAACAGCGCCAGCGACGCGGTGAGCGAGACACCCACGTTGAGCAGACCCATCAGCGGCCGGAACAGGCCGCCCTGCAGGGCGGTGAAGGCGACCAGGGTGCCGATGCTCAACGTCCCGGCGGTGCCGGGCAGCCCGGCGGCGAGGTAGATGACCGCCGGCACGGCGGCGAAGATGATGCTCATCGAGGCCATCCGCCAGCGGCCGGCCAGCTCGCTGCGCAGCTCCAGGTCGACCAGGCGGGCCGAGGAGGCGCTGAACCGCTCGATGAGCGCCGGCCCGGTGCCGAGGGTCTTTGCCAACTGGATGCCGCTGATCGAGAGCCCTTCCTCGACAGTGACGTTGAGGTCGGCGAGTTCGCGTTGCCGCTGGGCGGTGATCTCCCGGCGCATCCGGGCGACCCGGCGGGTCAGCCAGACGGCGGGCGGCAGCACCACGAGCGAGACGAGGGAGAGCTGCCAGGAGAGGGCCACCATGGCGACCGCGGTGGCGACCACGGTGGTGAGGTTGGCCGCGACGGCGGTGGCGGTGGAGGTGACGACCGACTGCATGCCGCCGATGTCGTTGGTGATCCGGGACTGCACCTCGCCGGTGCGGGTGCGGGTGAAGAAGCCCAGCGACTGGCGCTGGAGGTGACTGAAGACGTCGGTGCGCAGCCGGTGCATGACCTGCTGGCCGACCTGGGTGGAGATCCACGTCTGCACGACGCCGAGGGCGGAGGTCACAGCCGCCACGGCGACCATGCCGAGGACCAGCCAGACCAGCAGTGTCACGTCGCCCTGCGGTAGCGCGCGGTCGATGACGGCACGCAGCAGGAACGGGCTGGCCATCGCGATGATCGAGGAGAGCACGATGATCGCGGTGACGGCGGCGAGCGCGGGCCGGTGGCTGGTGAACAGGCGGCCGATCCGGCGTAGGGAGACCTGGCGGGCCTGCGTCTTCTCTTCGGCGCTGACGCTGCGGTGGCCGCGGTCGCGGCCCATGGGGGTGGGTTCCAAGGAGCAACTGCCTTTCGGTCGACGACATTACTGAGGTTACCTCAACATGAGGGAACAACCACATCTCCTGCTACCGTATTCCGGTGACCGAGGACACCGCCGACGACAGCCTGGCCGAGACGTTCTGGGCGGTGGCGTCCCGTTTACGGCGCCAGTCCCGGGAGTCGTTGGCACCGTGGGACATCACCCCCAGCCAGTCCCGGGCGCTCGGTGTCCTGGGCCGCCACGGCGAGGTACGCCCCGGCACACTCGCCGAACACCTGCGCATCGCGCCCCGCTCGGCGACCGAGGTCATCGACGACCTGCAGACCCGTGGGCTCGTCGAGCGCCGCCCCGACCCGGCCGACCGGCGGGCCACACTTGTCGCCCTCACCGACGAGGGCAACCGGGTCGGCACCGCCATCCGGGCCGCCCGTCGGGCCGAGGCCGACCGCTTCTTCGGGCACCTCGACGACACCGACCGTGCCGAACTGGCCCGCATCCTGCGCACCCTGCTCGACTGAGCCGGACACGGGACCACCTGCGGGTTTGCCCACCCGCTGCCCGGGTAGCCAGCGGCCCCGTTCCCACCGCGGGCCCCGCCACCACCAGTCGGGGAGACCTGACAGGAGGGGCCATGTCTGCCCTGGACCAGCACCGCCCCGCCTGATGTGCGGGATCAGCGGGGAGGCACGGTTCGACGGCCGGTCCCCCGACGCGGCGGCGGTCACCCGGATGACCGAGGCGATGCGCTCCCGTGGCCCGGACGACGAGGGCCTGTTCGCCGACGGCTGGGTGACCCTCGGGCACCGCCGGTTGACCATCATCGACCTGTCCGACGCGGGCGGGCAGCCGATGGTCCGTGACGACCTGGGCCTCGCGCTGGTCTTCAACGGCTGCATCTACAACTACCCGGAGCTGCGCGAGGAGTTGCGCAACGCCGGGTACGCGTTCCACTCCACCAGCGACACCGAGGTGATCCTGGTGGCGTACGCGCACTGGGGTGAGCGTTTCGTCGACCACCTGGTCGGCATGTTCGCGATCGGCCTGGTGGACCGGGCCCGGCAACGGTTGGTGCTGGCCCGCGACCGGCTCGGCATCAAGCCGCTCTACCTCGCCGAGACCCCCGGGCGGCTGCGGTTCGCCTCCACCCTACCCGCGCTGCTTGCCGCCGGCGACGTCGACACCGGCATCGACCCGGTGGCGCTGCACCACTACCTGTCCTGGCACTCCATCGTGCCCGCGCCCCGGACGGTGCTGCGCGGTGTGCGCAAGCTGCCGCCGGCCACCCTGCGGGTGATCGAGGCGGACGGGCGCAGCCGCGAGGAGGTGTACTGGCGACCCGACTACGTGCGGGAGCCCGCCGACACGGGCATGGACGCCGCCGACTGGCGGGCCGCCATCGGAGACGCGCTGCGCGCGGCGGTACGCCGACGGCTGGTCGCCGACGTACCGGTCGGTGTGCTGCTGTCCGGTGGTCTGGACTCCAGCCTCATCGTGGCGCTCCTCGCCGAGGCCGGCCAGCAGCACCTGCGGACGTTCAGCATCGGCTTCGACAGCCGCGGCGGCGAGTCCGGCGACGAGTTCCACTACTCCGACCTGGTGGCCCGCGCGTTCGACACCGACCACCACCGGATCCGGCTGGCCGACGACGACCTGGTGCCCGCCGTACGGCGTGCGGTGCTGGCGATGACCGAGCCGATGGGCAGCCACGACGTGGTCGCCTTCCACCTGCTGTCCGAGCAGGTGGCGCGCCACGTGAAGGTGGCGCAGTCCGGGCAGGGCGCCGACGAGGTGTTCGCCGGCTACGGCTACCACCAGCCGCTCACCGAGGCGCCCCGACACAGCGCCGCCGAGACGTTCGCCGCCGCGTTCTTCGACCGCGACCACGACGAGCTGCGCAGTCTCGTCGGCCCGGAGTACGCGCTGGAGCACGACGCCAGCCGGGAACTGCTCGCCGGGCACCTCGCCGCGCCGGGGGCGCAGACCGCGCTGGACGCCGTGCTGCGCCTGGACACCCACCTGATGCTCCCCGACGACCCGGTCAAGCGGGTGGACAGCATGAGCATGGCGTGGGGCCTGGAGGTGCGTACACCCTTCCTCGACCAGGACCTGGTCACCCTGGCCGCGCACTGCCCGCCGGAGCACAAGGTCGCGCAGGGCGGCAAGGGCGTCCTCAAGGAGGTCGCCCGGGAGGTGCTGTCCGCCGAGGTGATCGACCGTCGCAAGGGGTACTTCCCCGTTCCGGCGTTGCGCAACGTGGACGGCCCGGTGCGGGAGCTGGTCGCCGAGGCGTTGCAGGCGCCGGCCGCGCGCGAGCGAGGGCTGTTCCGACCGGAGTACGTGGCACACCTGCTCGCCGAGCCGGACCGGGCCGAGGCGGCGGCTGGCAGTAACAAGCTGTGGCAGCTCGGCCTGCTGGAGCTGTGGTTGCAGACGCACGACATCCGCTGAGCCCTCGCCACTCCCCGCGAACTCAGGTCGCGGCCGTGCGGTCGGCCAGGTCGTCGATGACGGCGCGCAGGTCACCGGTACGCTCCAGCACCCGGCGCTGCCGTGTCGCGCCGGTCCCGTCGCGGCGTAGCCGGGCCAGGTGCGCCAGCACGTACCCGAGGTCGCCGTGGCGCAGCAGGGCCGGGGCGATCACGGCCATCAGATCGTCGACCATTGCCCAGGCCGGTCGGGTGCCGCCGGCGCGCAGGTCGATCAGCTCGCCGTCGAGGCCCTCGTGGGCGGCCCGCCAGTGCGCGGCGGCGACCAGACAGTCCCGGGTGTGCGGTGCGGTCACCCCGGCGCGTACGTCGTCGGCCAGGGTGGCGACGAGGGACCGGACCAGCGCGGCGACCAGCACCGTGTCGTCCACGTCGGAGCAGACGTCGCCCACCCGCACCTCCACGGTCGGGTACGCCGACGACGGCCGGGCGTACCAGTAGACCATCGCGGCGTCGAGCATGATGCCCGCGGCGATCAGCTCGTCCACGGTCCGGTCGTAGTCGGCGGCGGAGTCGAAGTACGGCGTCGGGCCGATGCTGGGCCATCGTTCCAGCTGCATCGACCGCCAACTCGCGTGGCCGGTGTCGCGCCCGTCGTGCAGCGGCGAGTTGGTGGTGATCGCCTGGATCACCGGCAGCCACGTGCGCAGGTGGTTGCAGACCTGCACGGCCAGTTCCCGGTCGGGCAGCCCGACGTGCACGTGACAGCCGCAGACCGCCGGGTCGTGCGCCACCGGACCGTACCGGCGCGACATCGCGTGGTAGCGGGGCCGGTCGGGCACGGTCAGGTGCGGCTCGGCCACGGGGGTCGCGCCGACGGCCACCAGTCGGGCCCCGGCCGCCGTGGCGGCCTCGGCGGCGGAGTGACGCAGCGACACGAGGTGCGTGCGCAGTTCGTTGAGGTCGGCGCAGACCGGTGTGACCATCTCCACCATGCTGTGCCGGAACTCCTGGCGGCTCTGGTCGCGGGCGTGGCCACGCAGCGCGTCCAGCACCTGGTCCGCCACCGGCAGGTTGCGCCCGTTGTCCGGGTCGAGCAGCAGGAACTCCTCCTCCACGCCGAGCGTGAGGGTGGACAGGTCGGGTGCGGTGTCGGCGACGGTCGGACGGTATGCCATGGCCGCCTCCATCCACTGCTGCGGCCACGGGTGGACCCATGGCCGGGGCGGCTCGGGTTCCCGGCGCACCCGGCGGCAAACACGCCCACCCGGGGTTCTCCCCCCGCCGTCGAGCGAACCGGACACCGACGGCACACAGTGGAAAATGTCTGGGACGATGCAGGGATGCTGATGCGTTGGCGTGGTTCCCGCTGGTTCCACATCGCCCTGGGTCTGGTGGCCGGTGCCGCCGTGGGACTGGCGGTGTACCTGGCCAGTCGACTGACCGGGCCCGCCCTCTTCGTGCTCTGCGGCACGACGGCGGGTGGCGTGGCGGCCGTGGTGGCGTCGGCCTATTCGCGGTTCTTCCAGCTGGCGGAGGTGACCGTCTCGGTTCCGCAGTTCAGCGAGCTGAGGTTCGCCGTCACCAGGGACAACAAGCAGACCGCCTGGCGCCTGTTCGTCGAGGCGGTCACCCGGGTGTCCGGTCAACCGCTGGCGACCGGCACGGGTCTCGTCCGGGAGGCGTTGACGTCGCTCTACCAGCTGTTCGCGATCACCCGGGAGGTGCTGAGCCAGGCGGCGCCGACCATCCGGACCACCGGTCGCCCGACCGTCGAACACCTCGGGATCGCCATGCTCAACAACGAGCTTCGGCCCTTCCTGTCCACGTGGCATCCGCGCCTGAGAGCGTGGGAGCTGGCCAACCCCGACGGGCCCGAGTCGGCCTGGCCCGACGACGCGCAGTGCCGCGCGGAGCTGGCGGCGATGCAGCTCCGGTTGCTGCGCTACGTCGAGGGGCTGGGCGAGCTCGCCCAGGTCCCCAACGTCGAGGACGTGATGGGCGGCATCATCGCCGAACCACCGACAGTTCCCGGTCAGCCGACACGACGGTCGGCGGTGGCGGACCAGTAGCGTCGGCCCGGGTCACTGCGGCGTCAGGGCCGCCGCGCGGGCGGTGAGGAAGGCCCGTTCCGCCGCGTTGTCCGTCAGCGCGACGGCGGTCCGGTACGCGTCGACGGCCTCGGCGTTACGGCCGAGCCGGGCCAGCAGGTCAGCGCGGACCGCATGGTGCGGGTGGTAACCGGCCAGGTCGAGACGGTCCACCTCGGCGAGCGCGACGGTCGGTCCGGCCACCTCGGCGAGGGCGACCGCACGGTTCAGCGCTACCACCGGGCTGGGGGCGATCCTCGAAAGGTGGTCGTACAGCTGGAGGATCTGCCCCCAGTCGGTGTCGGCGGCACGCGGTGCGGCGCTGTGCACGGCGGCGATCGCGGCCTGGATCTGGTACGGCCCGGGCTGGTCGCGACGCAGACAGCGGCGGACCAGCGTCTGCCCCTCGGCCACCAGTTCGGCGTCCCACCTGCCCCGGTCCTGCCGGGGCAGCGGCACGAGGTCGCCGTCGGCGGTGGTCCGCGCGACGCGACGCGACTCGGTGAGCAGCATCAGTGCGAGCAGGCCGAGCGCCTCGGGTTCGTCCGGCATCAGCTCGACCAGCAGACGGGTCAGCCGGATGGCCTCGACGCACAGCTCGGCGCGGACCAGATGCCGCCCGGCGCTGGCCGTGTACCCCTCGTTGAAGATCAGGTAGAGCACCGCGAGGACGGCGTACAGCCGGTCGGGCAGGTCGGCGTCGCGGGGTATGCGGTACGGGATCCGGGCGTGACGGATCTTCGACTTGGCGCGGACCAGCCGCTGCGCCATGGTCGGCTCCGGCACCAGGAACGCTCGGGCGATCTCGGCGGTGCTCAGTCCGCCGAGCAGGCGCAGGGTGAGGGCGACCCGGGCGGTCGGGGCGAGCGCCGGATGACAGCAGGTGAAGATCAGCCGTAGCCGGTCGTCGCGCACGGGTCCCGCCTCGACAGGGCCGTCGGTGGCGAACAGCAGGGACGCCTGGGCGTGCCGGTGGACCCGCGACGCCTCGCGGCGTAGCCGGTCGTACGCCCGGTTCCGGGCGGTGGTGATGATCCAACCGGCCGGGCTGGGTGGCGGGCCGGTCGTCGGCCACTTCGCCACCGCGATGACGAAAGCCTCCTGGACGGCCTCCTCGGCGAGGTCGATGTCGCCGAGGAGGCGAACCAGGACGGCGACCGCGCGCCCGTACTCCGCGCGGAACACCGCCTCGACGTCTGACACGATCAGTCTCCGGCCCCGTCGTGGAAGGGGCGGACCTCGATCGGCAGCGTGGTGGCCACCGCGTAGCGGCGGCCCCAGTCCAGGGCGACATCCAGGTCCGGTACGTCGATGATGGTGATGCCGCCCAGGTACTCCTTGCCCTCGACGAACGGCCCGTCCGTGACCAGCACTTCTCCGCCCTCGCGGGCCCGCAGCACGGTGGCGGTCTCCGGGCCGTGCAGACCGTGCCCGAACACCCACGACCCGGTCGACGCCAACTCGTCGCGGAAATCGGCGAGCTGACGCATCACCCCGGCCAGGAACTCCGGGTCCGGTGGCAGCTCACCCTGGGGCTGGTGAAGGCTGAGCAGGTACAACGTCATCGTTCCTCCTCGCGGGGTGGCCGGCCGTACACCGACCTCTCATCCTCCACACGATCGGCGACCGCCCCGATCGACAGGCCCGGCAAAAATCCTCGGCGGCCGACCGGGACGGCCCGGCCAGGCCGGCTCGACCACCCGGACCACCCAGGCGACCCTGCCCGCCCAGGCCACCCGTCCTGCCCAGACCACCCGGACCGTCCAGACCACCGGCCTGCCCGGGCCGGCCAGGCCACCCGGGCCGGCCGGTGGTGCTGTGCCCTTTGCTCTGCACCCACGGGTGCGACGGGGGCGCAGGCCCGGGTGGTGCCTCCGCAGGTGCAGAGCAAAGGACGGAGGACAGGGGCACGGTCCGCCGGTGGCCGCAGCCGGAGCACGAGCCGCGGTCGCGGCCGGAGCAAGCAGCCCGCCGGAGCAAGCGGCAGGCCGGAGCAAGCGGCAGGCCGGAGCAAGCAGCCGCGACGGGCAGCCGGGACAGGCAGCCGGGACCGAGGCCGGTAGTCATGCCTTCGGCGGTTGTGGGTAGACCCCGGTGTGGCCGACGGCTTGCGGGTGGTCGTGGTCGGCGCCGGTTTCTCCGGGCTCGCCGCCGCGCTGGCGCTCACCCGTGCCGGCGCGCAGGTGCGGTTGCTGGAGGCCCGCGACCGGGTGGGCGGTCGGGTGTTGACCCGCTGGCTGCCCGACGTCACGCAACTCGACCTGGGCGCGCAGTGGATCGGCCCGACCCAGGATCGGATGTACGCGCTGGTCGCCGAGCACGGGTTGGCCACGTTCCCGTCGGCGGCGCTCGGCGCGCCCACAGTGCTGTGGGCCGGGGAGCGTCGGGCCGAGCCTCCGGCGCGGGCCGCCCGGGTTCTCGGTCTGCTCGACGAGTACGCCGCCCGCCTGGACCCGACCGCGCCGTGGCAGGCGCCGGAGGCCGCGCACTGGGACCGGACGGTCCTCGGCGGCTGGTTGCGCGCCACCGCCGGGGACGACGACACCGCCGACTACCTGGGGCGGCTGCTCGCCGGCGGCTTGCTGGCCACCGGCGCGGACGAGGTGTCGTTGTTGCACCTGCTGTTCTACCTGCGCAGCGCCGGTGGGACCGGGCCTCTGCTGGGAATGGCGGGCGGCGCGCAGCAGGACCGGATCGTGGGCGGGCCCCCGGCGCTGGCCGAGCGGATGGCCGCCGCCCTGCCGCCGGGGGCACTGACGCTGGCCGCGCCGGTGCGGGCCGTGGAGCAGAACGTCGACGGGGTGACGGCGTGGACCGACACCGGGCGCGTGGACGGCGACGCCCTGGTGGTCGCGCTGGCCCCGGCTCTGGCGGGCCGCATCCGGTACGCCCCACCGCTGCCTCCGTTGCGCGACGGGCTGACCCAGCGGATGCCGATGGGTTCGGCGCTCAAGGTGCACGCCGTCTACCCGGAACCGTTCTGGCGCGCCGACGGGTTGTCCGGGGTGTCCACGAGCAGCGCCGGTCCGCTCACCGAGACGGTCGACAACTCCACCCCGACCTCGCCGCTCGGGGTGTTGACCGGGTTCAGTTACGCCTCGGACGCCGCCGCGCTGCGGGAGATGTCCCCCGAGCGACGTCGGCGGTGCCTGCTGGACGCGTTCGCCACGGTGGTCGGGCCGCAGGCCGGTGATCCGGTGGATCTGATCGAGTACGACTGGTCGGCCGAGGAGTGGACGCGGGGCTGCTTCTCCGGCGCGCTCACCCCGGGGGCCTGGGGCGCGTACGGCCCGCACCTGCGGACCCCGGTGGGCCGGGTGTACTGGGCGGGTACCGAGACGGCGACCCGCTGGACCGGCTACCTGGAGGGCGCGGTGCGGGCCGGTGAGCGAGCGGCGGCGGAGGTGCTGGCACGACCGTAGCCGGCCCGGTCTCGGCGGGACCGGGCCGGCCTCGGCCCTGGGTGCTACCCGTACCGGCCCGATCCGATGAGACGACCGGGTCGGCGCGGGTGCCCCGGTCAGGGGTAGGTGGTCAGGTACACCGTCTGGTTGGCCGCGTTCGCGGTGCCACCGGCGTTGTTGATCACCCGGTTGATGGTGCCGACGCCACCGAGCGAGACGGTGACCATGTTCGTGAAGCGCACGTTCGGGTTGGTGGGTACCTCGAAGGAGCGTTCCGCCACCACCGCGGGGTTGACGTTGAAGTAGCTGTAGCTACCCAACCCCCACGCCTGGTGGCTGGTCACCGAGTCGGCCACCTTGTACGCGGCGTAGCCCCGGGTCGACCCGTTCATCCAGGCGGCCTGGTTGGGCGGGTCGTACGGCAGTTCGTTCTGGTAGAAGTACGTCCGGCCGCCGTTGCCGTTCCAGATGGTCTGGTACTTCTGGTAGTGCTCGACGAAAAGGCCGTACATGGTGACGTTGTCGCCGTTGACGGTGAGCCCGGTGTCGGCGGTGTTCAGCGTCCACCCAGTGGGTACGCCGCTGGCGGCGTGGTCGGCCCGCCACAGCCACATGTGGTCGCCGATCACGTTGTCGCTGTTGACGGTCAACGTGTTGGTGGCCTTGCCGACGTGTGGCCCGCCGATGCGGAAGAACACGTCGTGCAGCGAGGTCGGGTTCGAGGCGTGGCTCGCGGACGAACCGGACGGCCCGACCTCCATGAGCACCGGCGAGTTGGTGGTGCCGGCCTCGAACATGATGCCGGCGACCTTGACGCCGTCCACATCGGCCACCCGCATCCCCACGGTGCCGTTGTCGGCCTGGATGGTGGCCAGGCCGAGGCCGAGGATCACCGTGTCGGCCCGGTTGACCTGGATCGGCTCGGTGATGCGGTGCACGCCCGGGGTGAAGAGCAGGTGCTTGCCCTGGGCGAGGGCCGCGTTGATGGTGGCGGCGCTGGTGCCGGGCTGGACGACGAAGAACTGCGACAGCGACACTGACGAACCGGCCGGGGTCTTGTTGTACCAGCTGGTGCCCGTGGAGTTGGTGCGCAGGGCGGGCACGAACACCCGGTACTCGCCGCTGCTCGTCACGTAGAGGAACGGCTTCTCCCGGACCTGCGGGGTCTGACCGATGACGGTGTGCGACGGGTTGGGGAAACTCGGCGCGGGGGCACCGGTGACGCCCTGGAAGACCATGTTCCACACCGAGCCGGTCCAGCCGTTGCCGAACTCGCTGTTGCGGGAGTACCACTGCTGCTGCGAGCCGGAGACGACCAGCCCGTCGACGCGGGTGTCGGCCATCAGACCGCCGCTGGACCAGCCGTCGCCGCCGTTCCAGAGCTGGATCTGGTTCTGCGCGCCGCGCAGGTGCATCCGCCGGTACGGGGCGGCCTGGGACACCGCCCAGCGCTCCACGGTCTGCCCGGCGGGCAAGGTGACGGAGAGGTTCTCGGCGGCCCGCCAGAAGTTCTGGGTGGCGTTGCCGCCGAACCAGAACGCCTCGGTGCGGACGTGGCCGTTGAGGTTGACGTCGTCCGGGCTCATTCCGAGGCCGGCGACCTGGGTGAAGAAGCCGAGGTTGACGTCGGCGGTGTAGGTGCCGGGCTTGAACAGCACCGCGTAGCGCTGCGGGCCGAACTGGTTGGTCTCCTGCTGGGTGAAGAGGGTGTTCAGTCGACTCTGGATCGTCGACGTGGGCGTGCTCGGGTCGAAGACGAACGTGTTCGACCCGAGGTTGGGGTTGTACGGGTCGGTGGGTGTCACCGGGGGCTCGTTGGTGCCGCCGCCGGTCTCGCCGTAGACCTGGAACTCCCAGAGGGAGTAGCCGTAGCCGGTGCCCCGGGCGGTGCCGTACATGCGGACGTAGCGGCCGGCGCCGGAGACGGTGAGGTTCTGGGTGCCGCCGGTGCTGGTGGTGGTCGAGTAGATCGTGGTCCAGGTGGACCCGTTGTCGGAGGTCTGGAGCTGGAAGGCCCGGCCGTGGGCGGCCTCCCAGAGCAGGTTGACCTGGGTGATGGTGGCGCGGGCGCCCAGGTCGACCTGGAGCCACTGCGGGTCGCTGAACGCGCTGGACCAGCGGGTGCCGGTGTTGCCGTCGACCGCGGCGGCGGCGGGGGTTCCGCCGTTCTCGGTGGACGAGGCGGTGGCCGTGCGGCCCTGGGAGAGCAGGACGGGGGCGGCCTGCGCGGGTGCCGTGGTGCCGGTCGGGGTGAGCGCCGCGACCAGGGCCACGGTGAGCCCGGCGAGCAGGTGCCGCACGACCCGGGGACGCGGGCGTACGGATGTAGCGCGAGATGTCATGACATCGCCTGTCGATAGGGGGCTACGGGTTGCCGCACGGATGGGGGTCAGGCTTGCCCGTAGCGCCGGGGGTGGTGCCGCCGAGGCGACGCCGCGGGATGGAGAGCGCTCTCGTAGGAGTGTTGCGGCGAGATTGCGACGGCGTCAAGACATCGATCTATAACTTCGTTATTTATCCCGAGCGCCGGTTTTTGTGTAATTCCCGATCCTCCACGCCGGTCATCCGCCGCGCCCGACCGTCAACCCACCGCCGCAGCCGACCCGCCCGTGATCGACCCGCCTGCGGTCCAGTCGGGGTTTGATCGACTCGGTTTCCGTGATACCGGGCTATCCGAGGCGCCTGGATGGCCCGCCTTCCCGGAAACCGAGTCGATCACGCGCCGTCCACCGCCCGCCCAGCCGTAGCCGGCCCGAGCCAGCCGCCAAGATCGTGCTCCATCCAGGAACGAGGGCCTTCCAAGCGCCAGGAGACCACTACGACAAGGATCGAGCACGATCATGCAAGGCCGGGACGCGCGGCGGGCACGGGACGCGCGGGCAACGCACACGCAACGCGCGGTCGGGACATGGGGGGTCAGGTTCGCCGGACGCCGCCCTCGGTGAGGAAGCGGGCGATCGGGAGGGTGGCCGCGCCGAGCGCCACCGCGTCCACCCCGAGCTGACACAGCTCGATCGACGCCTGGTCGAACGGCTGGCGCAGCGCCTGCCGGCCGGCGGCCTCCCGGACGGCCGGCAGCAGGTCGCCCAACGCCATCGCCGCCCAGCCGCCGAGCACCACCCGCTCCGGGTTGAACAGGTTGATCAGGTTGGCCACCCCGGCCCCGAGGTAGCCGGCGGTGTCGTCGAGGACCCGTCGGGCGGTGGCCGAGGTCGCGGCGGCGTCGACCAGAGCGGCGATCTGCGACTCCTCGTCCTCACCGGGCACCGGTCGACCCCGGCGCGCCTCCCGGTAGCGGTCGATGATCGCCTCCGCGCCCACGTACGCCTCCAGGCAGCCGCGCGCGCCGCACCGACAGGCCCGCCCGCCGTACACGAGGGTGGTGTGTCCCCACTCCCCCGCGCTGCTGGACGCGCCCCGGTAGGTGGCGCCGTTGGTCACCACCGACGCGCCGACACCGGAGCCGACCAGCGCGAAGACGGCGTGCCGGGCGCCCCGACCGGCGCCGAACCACATCTCGGCCTGGCCGAGGGTCTTGGCGCCGTTGTCGATGTGCAGCGGCAGGTCGGTGCCGGCGCCGATCAGTCGCTCCAGCGGCACCCGGTCCCAACCGAGGGCCTGGGCGTGCACGACGGCCTCGGTGCCCTGCTCGACCACGCCGGAGACGCCGATGCCGACGCCGAGCACGTCGCCGGTGGCCACGCCGGCCCGACCGGTGACCGCGTCGATCCCGGCCAGGACGTGCCCTGCCACCAGGTCCGGCTCGGTACGGGCCGGGTCGAGCGGGTACTCGATGCTCGCCAGCAGGGTCATCGCGAAGTCGAACAGCTCCACCCGGACCCGGGTCTCGCCGACGTCCACGCCGACCAGGAACGCGAAGCGGGGCGCGATGCGCAGCAGCATGCTGGGCCGGCCGCCGTCGGACTCGGCGGCCCCCGCCTCGACGACCAATCCCTCGTCGATCAGGTCGGCCACCACGTTGCTGACCGCCGGCTGACTCAGCCCGGTGCTGCGCACCAGGTCCTGCCGGGTGAGCGGACCGTCGAGGAAGAGCTTGGTCAGCAGGGCGGACCTGTTGCGCAGCCGCACGCTGCGGTTGGTGGCACGCGCCAGCTCCACTCGTCACCTCGTTCCCGTCGGCCGTTCGAGGCGACTGTAACCGCCTCGTGCTTGACGACCCACCGGCCAACAACTTTAATGACGACATAATTTAAGCCGTGATGTAACTCCCGGGAAACGCCGACGGACCCCCGACGGCGCACCCCCGAACCCTGTCCGCAGCCGGCCACCCGTCGCCCGACCCCTATCGGCGACGACGCTCGGCGGACCCCCACCACGCACCGGAAGGGCTGACCGTGTCGAGACGACACCTCGGGATATTCACCGCCGCCGTACTGGCCGCCGCATCGCTGACCGCCTGCGGCGGCTCCGGCGACGACTCCGCAGCGTCGCCCAAGACGCTGACGTACTGGGCCAGCAACCAGGGCGCCAGCCTGGAGGCCGACAAGACCATCCTCCAGCCGGAGCTGGACAAGTTCGAGAAGCAGACCGGGATCAAGGTCACCGTCGAGGTGGTCCCCTGGTCGGACCTGCTCAACCGTCTGCTCGCGGCCGCCACCTCGGGCAAGGGCCCGGACGTGGTCAACATCGGCAACACCTGGTCGGCGTCGCTGCAGGCCACCGGCGCTCTCGTCGAGTTCGACGACGCCACCCTGCAGGCCGTCGGCGGCAAGGACCGGATCGTGCCGGCCGCGCTCGCCGCCGCCGGGGCCCCCGGCAAGCCGCCGGCCGCCGTGCCGCTCTACTCCATGGCGTACAGCCTGTACTACAACAAGAAGATGTTCGCCGACGCGGGCATCACCGCCCCGCCGACGACCTGGGAGCAGGTCGTCGAGTACGGCAAGAAGCTGAGCACCGGCGGCAAGTGGGGCCTGGCGATCGAGGGCGCGAACCCGTCGGAGAACGCGCACCACGCCTTCACCTTCAGCCAGCAGTACGGCGGTGAGTGGTTCGACTCGGCCGGCAAGCCGACCTTCGACACCCCGCAGAACGTGTCGGCGATCAAGCGGTACATCGACTTCATGGCCGCCGACAAGATCACCAACCCGAGCAACGCCGAGTACGCGCAGAACCAGTCGGTCTCCGACTTCGCCAACGGCAAGGCCGCCATGCTGCTCTGGCAGTCCGCCGGCTCGAACCTGAAGACGCAGAACATGCCCGCCGACGCGTACGGGGTGGCCCCGGTGCCGTTCCTGGCCAGCCCGCCGGCCGGCGGCAAGAAGGTCAACAGCATGGTCGCCGGGATCAACATGGCGGTCTTCAAGCACACCAAGAACAAGGACGGCGCGCTGAGCTTCGTCAAGTTCATGACCAGCGACGAGGAGCAGACGCTCCTCAACAAGACGTACGGCTCGCTGCCGGCGGTGAAGACCGCGGGCGCCGACCCGGCGTTCAGCGCCCCGGAGCAGAAGACCATCCAGGAGACCCTGGTCACCACGGCGGCGCCGCTGCCGCAGGTGCCCGAGGAGAGCACCTTCGAGACCCTGGTCGGCACCGCGATGAAGGAGCTGTTCGCGGACGCGGCCAGCGGCAAGCCGGTCACCGAGGCCTCGGTGAAGGCGAAGCTGACCGACGCGCAGCAGAAGATGCGCTGACCCAGGCGTCACCGGTGGCCGTGGTCGGGTGCTGAGCCCGACCACGGCCACCGACTCCGAGAGGACCCCGATGGCAACCAGCACCACCGCGCCGGACGCCGACCGACGCGAACCCCGGGCCGGGTCACCGGCACGGAAGCCGGCCCGCCGGCCCCGCGGCCCGCGCCGCTCGCTCCTGCCGTATCTGCTGCTCGCCCCGGCCATCCTGCTGGAACTCGGCATCCACGTGATCCCGATGGTGGTCGGGGTCTGGATGAGCATGCTGGAGCTGACCCAGTTCCACATCCGCGACTGGTCCACCGCACCGTTCGTGGGGTGGGAGAACTACCGGGCGACGCTCGACCTGAACAGCGCCGCCGGCAAGGAACTGCTGCACTCGTTCTGGATCACCCTGGCCTACAGCGTGCTCTCGGTCGGGTTCGCCTGGCTGCTCGGCATCTCGGCGGCCGTCGTCCTCCAACGGCCGTTCCGGGGCCGGGCGATCCTGCGGGCGCTCTTCCTCACCCCGTACGCCCTGCCGGTCTACGCCGCGGTGATCACCTGGAGTTTCCTGCTGCAACGCGACACCGGCCTGGTCAACCACGTCCTCGTCGACCAGCTCGGGCTGCTGGGCGAGCGACCGTTCTGGTTGATCGGCGACAACAGCTTCTGGTCGCTGCTCGTGGTGTCGGTGTGGCGCAACTGGCCGTTCGCGTTCCTGTGCCTGATGGCCGGGCTGCAGAACGTGCCCGGCGAGCTGTACGAGGCCGCCGCGATCGACGGCGCCGGGTTCTGGCGTCGGCTGCGCTCGGTCACCCTGCCCATGCTGCGGCCGGTGAACCTGGTGCTGCTGCTGGTGCTGTTCCTGTGGACGTTCAACGACTTCAACACCCCGTTCGTGCTGTTCGGGGGTTCCGCTCCGGAGCAGGCCGACCTGATCTCCATCCACATCTACCGCAGCTCCTTCAAGACCTGGGACTTCGGCTCCGGCTCGGCGATGTCCGTGGCGCTGCTGCTGTTCCTGCTCGTCGTGTCGGCCGTGTACCTGCTGATCACCAACCGTCGGAGGGACGACCATGCGTGAGACCGCCGGTGAGCGCTGGGGCCGGCGCATCGTGCTGACCCTGCTCACCCTCTTCGTCGTCATCCCGCTCTACGTGATGGTGACCTCGGCCGCGAAGCCGTTGCAGGACGTGCAGAACGGCTTCACCTGGTGGCCCAGCCGGCCCACCCTGCAACCGTTCGTCGACATGTGGAGCACCGTGCCGCTGGCCCGGTACCTGGTGAACAGCCTTGTGGTGTCGAGCATCGCGGCGGTCTGCTCGGTGGCGGTGGCCATCTTCGCCGCGTTCGCGGTGAGCCGGTACCGGTTCCGTGGCCGGGGAGTCTTCTCGGTGACGGTGCTGTCCACCCAGATGTTTCCCGGCATCCTGTTCCTGCTGCCGCTGTTCCTCATCTACGTCAACCTGGGTAACGCCACCGGCATCGAGCTGTACGCCAGCCGCACCGGCCTGGTGATCACGTACCTGACGTTCTCGTTGCCTTTCTCGATCTGGATGCTGGTCGGTTACTTCGACTCGATCCCCCGGGGGTTGGACGAGGCGGCGCAGGTCGACGGCGCGGGGCCGCTGCGCACCCTGTTCCAGGTCATCCTGCCGGCCGCCGTGCCCGGCGTCGTCGCGGTCACCGTGTACGCGTTCATGACCGCCTGGGGTGAGGTGCTGTTCGCGTCGGTGATGACCGACGAGGGCAGCCGCACCCTGGCCGTGGGCCTGCAGGGCTACTCCACCCAGTTCAACGTCTACTGGAACCAGATCATGGCCGCCTCGCTGGTGGTCAGCATCCCGGTCGTCGTCGGGTTCCTGGCCCTGCAGCGGTACTTCGTCGCCGGCCTCACCGCTGGCGCTGTCAAGTGAGTCATCCGATCCCAGAGGAGAACCATCCCGTGCCCGACCTGTCCAAGCTGCCACCCGACTTCCTCTGGGGCGTCGCCACGGCGGCGTACCAGATCGAGGGGGCCGTCGACGTCGACGGCCGGGCGCCGTCCATCTGGGACACCTTCTCGGCGACACCCGGCAACGTCGACAACGGCGACACCGGCGCGGTGGCCTGCGACCACTACCACCGGTGGCCGGAGGACCTGGCGCTGCTGCGCCGGCTCGGCGTGGACGCGTACCGCTTCTCGGTGGCCTGGCCCCGGGTCATGCCCGACGGCGTCGGGCGGGTCAACCCGGCCGGGCTGGACTTCTACGACCGGCTCGTCGACACGCTGCTCGCCGACGGGATCCGGCCGTTCGTCACGCTGTACCACTGGGATCTGCCGCAGGCCCTGCAGGACCGCGGCGGTTGGCCGGAGCGTGCCACCGCCGAGGCGTTCGCCGAGTACGCGGCGGTGGTGGCCAGCCGCCTCGGTGACCGGGTGGCCGACTGGAACACCGTCAACGAGCCGCTCTGCGTGTGCTGGATCGGGCACCTGGAGGGGCGGATGGCCCCCGGTGAGCGCGACCTGACCCGCGCGGTGCACGCCTCGCACCACGTGCTGCTCGGGCACGGCCTGGCCACCCAGGCGATCCGCGCCAACGCCGCCCGGCCGGCCTCGGTGGGCCTGGTGCTCAACCTCAGCCCGATCGAGGCGGCGACCGACCGACCGGAGGACGTCGCGGCGGCCCGCCGGGCGGACGGGCACGTCAACAGGTGGTGGCTGGACCCGATCCACGGGCGCGGCTACCCCGCCGACATGATCGCCACCTACGGCGTCGAGCCGCCGGTACGCGGTGACGACCTGGCGGTGATCGCCACGCCGACGGACTTCCTCGGGGTGAACTACTACTTCCGGCAGCTGGTGGTCGACGACCCGACCGGCGCGGCGCCGTTCGCCCGGCAGGTGCCGGTGCCCGGCTCGGTGGAGACCGCGATGGGCTGGGAGGTGTTTCCGGCGGGGCTGGAGCGGCTGCTTGTCGACGTGCACGAGGAGTACCGACCGGGACGGATCATCGTCACCGAGAGCGGTTCGGCCTGGCCGGACGAGGTCACCGCGGACGGCACGGTGGAGGACAAGGAGCGCACCGACCACCTGGAGCAGCACCTGGCGGCGTGCGCGTCGGCGGTGGCCCGGGGCGTGCCGCTGGCCGGCTACTTCGTCTGGTCGTTGCTGGACAACTTCGAGTGGGCGTACGGCTACGACAAGCGCTTCGGGTTGGTGCACGTGGACTACGCCACCCAGCGGCGGACGATGAAGGCGAGCGGTCTGCGCTACGCCGAGGTGGTCCGCGCCCACCAGGCGGCGGCCAACAGCGCCACGCCGGTGGCCTGAGACACGGTGGGGACGGCCGCCCGGGGGTGACCCTGGGCGGCCGTTCGTGTTCGGGTCGACGAAACCGCCACGAGCCACCGCGCCGAGTGGCTAGCCTGCGGCAATGTCCGCAGCGCCCAACGAGGTCGACCATCCCGAGCCCACCGGGCGGGTCTCCGGCACGGACCGGATGACGGCGTTCAGCGACGGTGTCTTCGCCATCGTCATCACGCTGCTGGTCATCGACCTGCGGGTGCCGGAGTACCACGAGGGTGAGCTGCTGACCGGTCTGCTCGACGAGGGCCCCTCGTACCTCGCCTTCGTGGTGTCCTTCGTCTACATCGGGGTGCTCTGGCTCAACCACCACGCGCTGCTGCGGCTGATCCGCCGGACCACCCTCGCGTTGAGCTGGATCAACCTGGGCGTGCTCTTCGGCGCGGTGATCATCCCGTTCCCCACCGCCGTGCTGGCGTCCGCGTTCACCCAGGGCGACATCGACGACCAGCGCGCGGCGGTCGCCCTGTACGCGTTGTCGGCGGCGTTGATGTCGGCCCCCTGGCTGGTGTTCTTCGGCTACCTGCACCGCCACCCGGCGCTGCTCGAGAACCGGGTCAGCCCCGGGTACGTGCGGGCGCAGCGGCTCCGACCGATCACCGGCCTCGTCCTGTACGGGATCGGCGGCCTGCTCGGCTGGTTCGTCAACCCCCTACTGGGCCTGATCGCCGTCATCGTGATGATCGGCTATCACGCGCTGACCAGCCAGGGACTACCCCGGTGGCTCGTGCGCGGCTGAGCGGCGCAGCCGGAGCAGGTCGGCCGGGGTGTCCACGTCGACAGGTGCGCCGGCGTCGTCGCAGGGCACCTCGATCACCAGCTCCGGCCGCTCGCGCAGCAGGTCGCGGGCACCCCGGTCGCCGACGGCGTACCTGTCCAGCAGCGGCCAGGTCCGTCGGCACAGCAGGATCGGGTGGCCTGGCCGGCCGGCGTAGGTGGCGACAACCAGCGCTCCACCTGTGTACGCCTCGCGTACCCGCCGGACGGCGACCGGGCTGAGGAGCGGCTGGTCGACAAGGACCACGACCGCGCCCGGCACGTCGGCCGGTAGCGAGGCGAGGCCCCGGCGCAGCGACGAGCCCAGTCCGTCGGACCAGCTGTCGTGGCGCACCGGCACCGCTGCGGGCAGCTCGGGCACCTCGTCGGCGCCCGCGCCGAGGACCACGTGCACAGGTGCGCAACCACCCTCGGTGAGCAGCCGGACCCCGCTGCGCACCAGCGGTTCGCCGTTCAGCTCGACAAGAGCCTTCGGGCGGCCGTACCGCCGTCCGGCTCCGGCGGCCAGGAGCAGTCCGGCGATCACCGTCGTCCCCTCGGGCATGAAGAGCTTTGCGTTATTCGCGCCGACATATGCCGATAAGGCTAATCTGGGCCGGTGCCTGACGAACCGCAGAACGCGACGACGACCGACGAACGGCACTCGTCCCGGTTGACGTTCGACGTCAACGGCGCGTCCAGGGACGTGACGGTGGACAACCGCACCACGCTGCTCGACACGCTGCGCGAGCACCTCGGCCTGACCGGGGCGAAGAAGGGCTGCGACCACGGCCAGTGCGGTTCCTGCACCGTCCTGCTCGACGGCCGCCGGGTGAAGAGCTGCCTGGTCTTCGCGGTCACCGTGGACGGCCGGTCGGTGGTCACCGTCGAGGGTCTGGCCGGACCGGGCGAGCTGTCCCCGTTGCAGGCAGCGTTCGTCGCCCACGACGCGTTCCAGTGCGGCTACTGCACCCCCGGGCAACTCTGCTCCGCCCGGGGCATGCTCGACGAGGTCGCCCAGGGGTGGCCCAGCGCGGTCACCGACGACCTCGTCGCGCCCGCCGAGCTGACCGACGCGGAGATCCGCGAGCGGATGGCCGGCAACCTCTGCCGCTGCGCCGCGTACCCCCACATCGTCGCGGCCGTGCGGGAGACGGCGGCGGCGACGTGAGGGCGTTCCGCTACCACCGGCCCGCCGACGTGGCGGACGCGGTCGCCGTGCTGGCGGCCGAGCCGCAGGCCGCGTACCTGGGTGGCGGCACCAACCTGGTGGACCTGATGAAACTCGGTGTGCAACGCCCGGACGTGCTGGTGGACGTGACAGGCCTCCCCCTGGACACCGTCGAGGAGTTGCCCGACGGCGGGCTGCGCGTCGGCGCGACGGTGCGCAACAGCGACCTCGCGGCCCACCCGGTGGTACGCCGGGACTACCCGGTGCTGGCCCGCGCCCTGCTCGCTGCCGCCTCCGGCCAGTTGCGCAACATGGCCACCACCGGCGGCAACCTGTTGCAGCGCACCCGCTGCGTCTACTTCCAGGACACCGGCAAGGCCTGCAACAAGCGGGAACCGGGCAGCGGCTGCGCCGCCCTGCACGGCCAGAACCGCGACCTCGCGGTGCTGGACTGGTCCGAGCAGTGCGTCGCCACCCACCCGTCCGACCTGGCCGTGGCGCTGGCCGCCCTCGACAGCGTGGTGGAGGTACACGAGACCGACGGCCGCCGCGACATCCCGATCACCGCCCTGTACCGCTCCCCCGGCACCCACCCGGAACGCGAGACCACCCTGACCCGGGGCGCGCTGATCACCGCCGTCCGGTTGCCACCGCTGCCGGCCGCGCGCCGCTCGACGTACCTCAAGGTGCGCGACCGGGCGTCGTTCGCCTTCGCCGCCGGCTCGGTGGCCGCCGTCCTGGACCTCGACGGCGACACCGTCCGCGACGTGCGGTTGGCGTACGGGGCGGTGGCGCACCGGCCGTGGCGGGCGTACCGGGCCGAGGAGGAACTGCGGGGGCGTCCGTTCAGCCCGGAACTCGCCGGGCAGGCCGCCGACGCGGAGCTGGCCGAGGCGCGCCCACTGCGGCACAACGGTTTCAAGCTGCCGCTGACCCGGGCCATCACCGTGCGGGTGCTCAGCGAACTGGCCGCCTCGTGAGCGGCGGTGAACCCGGCCGGGTCGTGAGCGGCGGCGAACCCAGCCGGGTCGTGAGCGGCGAGGCGGTCGGGCGCGCGTACCCCCGGTTGGAGGGCCCGGAGAAGGTCACCGGCACGGCCCGGTACGCGGTGGAGTACCCGGTGGACGGGGTCACCTACGGCTGGGCGGTGCCGTCGGCGGTGGTCCGGGGCCGGATCACGCGGGTGGACACGGCCCAGGCGCTGGCGTCGCCGGGCGTGCTGGCCGTGCTGCACCACGGCAACGCGCCCCGACTCGCGCCCGGCCCGGAGCGGGAGTTGTGGCTGTTGCAGGAGCCGGTGGTCCACTACCGGGGGCAGTACGTCGCCGTGGTGGTGGCCACCAGCTTGGAGGCGGCCCGCGAGGGCGCCCGACTGGTCCGGATCGACTACGACGCCGGCCCGCACAGCACTGTGCTCGCCGACGACCACCCTGGCCTGTACAAGCCCGACCACGTCAACCCCAGCTACCCGACCGACACCGCCGAGGGCGACTTCGACGCCGGGTACGCGGCCGCCCCGGTGCGGGTGGACGCCACGTACCGCACTCCGGCGTACCACAACAACCCGATGGAGCCGCACGCCACGACGGCGCAGTGGCGCGACGGGCGGCTGCTGGTGCACGACTCCAACCAGGGCGCGTCGTCGGTGCGGGCCACCCTCGCAGAGCTGTTCGAGGTGCCTCCGGACTCGGTGCGGGTCGTCGCCGAGCACGTCGGTGGCGGTTTCGGCAGCAAGGGGTACGCCAAGGCCGCGGTGGTGCTGACCGCCCTCGCGGCCCGACACGTGGACCGGCCGGTCAAGCTGGCGTTGACCCGGCAGCAACTGTTCGGGCCGATCGGCTACCGCACGCCCACCATCCAGCGGGTACGCCTTGCCGCCGACGCGGACGGACGGCTCACCGCGATCTGCCACGACGCGATCAGCCAGACGTCGACCATCCGGGAGTTCGCCGAGCAGACCGCGGTCTACACCCGCAGCATGTACGCCGCGCCGCACCGCCGCACCACACACCGGCTGGTCCGCCTCGACGTGCCCACACCGTTCTGGATGCGCGCCCCCGGCGAGTGCCCGGGCGCGTACGCGCTGGAGTCCGCGATGGACGAGTTGGCCGTCGCCGTCGGCATCGACCCGGTGGAGCTGCGCGTCCGCAACGACACAGCTGTCGATCCGGACCAGGCGCGGCCGTTCACCAGCCGCAACCTGGTGGCGTGCCTGCGTGAGGGCGCCCAGCGGTTCGGCTGGACCGACCGGGACCCTACGCCGCGCGCCCGGCGCGACGGGCGCTGGCTGGTCGGCACGGGGGTGGCGGGGTCGAGCTACCCGGCCCGGGCCAGGCCGTCGACGGCCAGCGTCACCGCCCGGCCCGACGGAAGCTTCCTGGTCCGGATCAACGCCACCGACATCGGCACCGGCGCCCGTACGGCGATCTGGCAGGTGGCCGCCGACGCGCTCGGGGTGCCGCCCGAGCAGGTGGAGATCCACATCGGGGACAGTGCGCTGCCGACCGCCCCGTTGGCCGGCGGATCGATGGGCACCGCGAGCTGGAGCTGGGCGGTCATCCGCGCCTGCCAGGCGTTGCGGGAGAAGCGGCGTGACAACCCCGGCGAGGTGACCGCCGAGGCGGACACCACCGACGAGGTGGGCGGACAGCCCGCGCTCCCCCGGTACGCGTACGGGGCGCAGTTCGCCGAGGTGCGGGTGGACGCCGACACCGGCGAGGTCCGCGTGAACCGCATGCTCGGGGTGTTCGCCGCCGGCCGGGTGGTGAACCCGACGACGGCGCGCAGCCAGCTCATCGGCGGTATGACGATGGGCCTGTCGATGGCGCTGCACGAGGAGGGGCTGCTCGACGAGCGGTACGGCGACTGGGTCAACCACGACCTGGCCACGTACCACATCGCCGGCTGCGCGGACGTGGAGTCCGTCGAGGCGTACTGGCTCGACGAGCGCGACGACGAGCTGAACCCGGCCGGGGTGAAGGGCATCGGTGAGATCGGCATCGTCGGCGCCGCGGCGGCGATCGCCAACGCCGTGCACCACGCGACCGGTGTACGGATCCGGGAGCTGCCGATCCGACTCGACAAGCTCATCGGATCATCAGAACTGGCTTAAATAAGTCAGCAGTGATAGAACTGTCGTCGTGCACGCCTTCGACGTGCTGGGCGATCCGGTCCGGCGCCGCATCCTGGAGCTGCTCGCCGACGGCGAGCAGACCGCCGGCGCGGTCAACGCGGTGATCCGCGACGAGTTCGGCATCTCCCAACCCGCCGTGTCCCAGCACCTCAAGGTGTTACGGGACAACGGCTTCGCCACCGTGCGGCCGGAAGGCACCCGGCGGCTGTACGCGGTCGACCCCCGCCCACTGCGCGAGGTCGACGGCTGGCTGGAGCACTTCCGCCGGTTCTGGACCCCACCCCTGGCGGCACTCGCCACGGAGCTGGCCCGAGGTCGACGCGAACGTCGGCTCCACGGGCCCGCCGACTCACCCGACGAGAGGAACACCTGATGTTCGACGCGACCGAGCAGATCAACGCCGTCCAGCGGAAGGTCGGCAGCCGCACCCTGGAGGCCGGCGAGGCTCGGGTGACCACGATCAGCCAGACCTACCAGGCGACGGTCGATGATCTCTGGGACGCCTGCACCAGCGCCGAGCGCATCCCCCGCTGGTTCCTGCCGATCTCCGGCGACCTGCGGCTGCACGGCACGTACCAGTTGCAGGGCAACGCCCACGGCACCATCGAGACCTGCGAGCCGCCGCACCGCTTCACCGCCACCTGGGAGTACGGCGACGAGGTGAGCTGGATCGAGGTGCGCGTCACGGCTGTCGGCGACGAGCAGGCCCGCCTCGACCTGGACCACATCGCGCACGTCGACCAGGACCGGTGGGCGCAGTTCGGGCCCGGCGCCGTCGGGGTCGGCTGGGACCTGGGCCTGCTCGGGCTCGCCTCGCACCTGGCCGGCGACGGCAGCGGGATCACCCCGGACCAGGCCGCCGAGTGGACCGCCTCCCCCGAGGGCCGACGGGCCATGGAACTGAGCAGCCACCTGTGGGGTGAGGCCAGCATCGCCGCCGGCACCGACGCTGACGAGGCGAAGGCCGCCGCCGAACGCACCACAGCGTTCTACACCGGCACTCCGGAGGTCTGAGCGCGGGCGGCGGCGCGGCAGACGTCGGGGCTGTCGGAGTAGCGTGCTGCGGCATGACCGGCACGCCGTACTCGCACTGCTCCTACTGTGGCGCCGCCTACCCGCCGGCCGCCGGCTGGCCCCGCGTCTGCGCGGCCTGCGGCGAGACCGTCTGGCGCAACCCGGTGCCGGTGGCGGTCGCGGTGCTGCCGGTCCGCACGGCCGAGGGCCTGGGCGTGGTGGTGGTCCGCCGGGACATCGAACCGGCCCGCGGCCTGCTCGCGCTGCCCGGCGGCTTCGTCGAGTACGGCGAGGAGTGGTCCGACGCGCTCGTCCGTGAGCTGCGGGAGGAGACCGGCCTGGTCGCGGCGGCCGAGGACGCCCGACTGTTCGCCGTGCAGGGCGCCCCGGCGGGCGGCACCATGATGGTCTTCGGGGTGCTGCCCGAGCAGCGGGCCGAGGACCTGCCACCGTCGGCGCCGACCGAAGAGGCGACCGAGTGGCTGGTGCTCACCGACCCGGTCGAGCTGGCGTTCTCCACCCACACCCGGGTGCTGGCCGACTTCCTCGCGGCGGAACGGACCGCCTGACCCCACCACGACGGGGTGGACGGTCAGCGGGGCAGGGCGTCGTCGGTGCCGGTCAGGTAACCGCTGGCCTGCAACTCGAACAGTTCCCGGTAGAGGCCACCGGACGCCATCAGCTCGTCGTGGTTGCCCTGCTGGACCAGTCGGCCCCGCTCCATCACGAAGATCCGGTCGGCGTGCCGGACGTTGGCCAACCGGTGGGTGATCAGGACGACAGCCCGGTCGGGGCTGCGGCGGAGGTGCTGGAACAGGGCGTGTTCGGCGCGGGCGTCCAGGGCCGCCGAGGGTTCGTCACAGATCAGCAGGGCGGCGTCCCGGTACAGGCCGCGGGCGGCGACCAACCGTTGCCACTGCCCACCGGAGAGTTCATGGCCATCCTTGAACTCCCGGTCGAGCAGCGTGTCGTAGCTGTTGGGCAGGCCGACGATCATGTCGTGGGCGGCAGCCGCGCCGGCCGCCTCCTGCACGCTCGGGCCGGATCGCCCGGGTGCGCGGTCGTGCCGCCCCACGCGGATGTTCTGCCCGGCGGTGAACGGAAACTTCCAGTACTCCTGGGTCATCACGGCCACCTGGCCACCGAGGCCGCGTGGGTCCAGCTCGACGGCGTCGACGCCGTCCCAGCGGATCACCCCACCGGTCGGCCGGTAGAGCCCGGCGATCAGCTTGGCCAGTGTGGTCTTGCCGGAGCCGTTCTCGCCGACCAGGGCGACCACCTCCCCCCGGCGCACTGTCAGACTCACCCGGTCCACGGCCGGCGTGTCGGTGTCTGGATACCTCAGGCTCACCTCGTCCAGCTCGATCACCTGGACGCCGTCGACCACGCGGTCGCCGCCGATCGGCACCCGCGCGTGGGCGCGGGACAGGAAGTCCCGGTAGTCCTGGTAGTAGAGGGCATCCTCGTAGAGCGAGTTCGTGGCGATGACCGCCACACCCAGGCTGTTCCGCGCCGACTGAAGGGCGAGCAGGGCGGTGGCCGCGGCGGCGAGGGCCACCATTCCGGCCAGCAGGAGGCCGCCGAGCACCGCGTACACCCCGAAGGTGGCCAGGCCCGCGACGGTCGCGCCGCCGACCCGCGTGCCGGTCTGGGCGCGGACCAACCGCAGTTGGGCCCGCGTCTCGACGGCCATCACGCCGCGATACTCGGCGAGCAGAAAGTCGCGCATCTGGTACGCGCGCACCTCGGCGGCGGTGTGTCGGTTGGCCATCAGGTGGGCCAGCATCCACATCCGCCGCTGCCGGGTGATCCGGGCCAGCATCGCCAGGTACTCACGGCGGGCCATCCGCACCGCGGTGATCGCCTGGGGCACCGCGGCGAGCAGCAGACAGGGCAGCAGCAGCGGTTGGATGACGGTCACCGCGACGGCGGTGGCCAGCATGCCGACCACGCCGGTGACCAGGTCGACAGTGTGGTCGACGATGTACGCGGCCTCCGCCATCCCCCGGTCCCGGGCCCGGTCCATCTCCTCGGCGAAGCCGGCGTCGTCGAAGGCGGCCAGCTCCACCGCCGTGGTGGCCTCGAACAGGCGCAACTCCACCTGATAGTTGATCTGCGGGGTCAGCCGGGCCTGGGCCCATCCGGCCGCGATCGCCAGACCCCCGCGCGCGGACACGGCCGCAGCCGCCACGACCAGCGCCGGCAGGGCCGCCCGGACCCGGTCCGGTGTGGGACCGGCGGCGAACAACTCGCTCAGCACGCTCGTCGTGGCCAGCAGGCCGAACGTGGTCATCACACCGGCGGCGACGTTCAGACCGATGGAGGCGAGCGTGTCCCGACGGTTGGTGGCCCAGGCCAGCCCGACCGCCTCGCGGACCAGTCGGGGCAGCCGGCGGGCCACCGCCCAGAAACCCGTGTGGGCGAACTCGTGCGCGTGGTGCAACCAGTCCGGGTCCTCCAACTCCGGCAACATCGTGCCGGCCGGCGGATCGCCCGGCTGGTCGGCGTCCTCGGCGGCGGTGCGCTGGCGGGCCATCGACTCCACGGACCCTCCTCGGGGGCGGGATCACCAACGCTGCCCGAGACTACTGCCGGCCACCGACCGCTGTCTCTAGGTAGTCGGCGCGTCGCCTGGCGCGTCCGGTACGCCCTCCGCGATCGGTAGCAGCACCCGGAAGGTGGTCCGCCCCGGCTCGGTCTCCACCCGGATGTCGCCGTGGTGCTTGTGCACGACGATCCGGTACGAGATGTCCAGCCCCAACCCGGTGCCCGCGCCCACCGGCTTGGTGGTGAAGAACGGCTCGAAGATGCGCGGCCGCACCTCCGGCGGGATACCCGGGCCGGTGTCCGTGATCTCCACCGCCAGCAGGTCGCCGACGAGTCCGGTGCGGACGGTCAACACACCCTTCTCGCCCATCGCGCCCAACGCGTTGTCGATCAGGTTGGTCCACACCTGGTTCAGCTCGGCCGCGTACGCCGGGACCGGCGGAAGGCCACGGTCGTACTCGCGGACCAGCTTGACCTCGGCGGGGATCTTCCCCTTGAACATCACCAGCGTGGCGTCGAGCAGGTCGTGCACGTCCACCACCCGGTGCGGTGCCCGGTCCAGCTGCGAGTACTGCTTGGCGGCGCCGACGAGGCCGGAGATCCGGGTGACCGAGTCCCCGATCTCGCGCATCAGCAACTCGGTGTCCACCGTGTAGGTGAGCCAGCGCACCGCCGCCTCCAGATCCGCGGCACCGACGGCGGCCTTCACCTGCGCCAACCAGGCCACGTCGAGACCGCCGCCCACCAGGATCGGCGCCAGGTCCCAGGCACCGTCGACCCCGTGCTCCTCCAGCCAGTCGGTGAGGGCGTCCTCGGCGTCGGCGGTCGCCATCGGCGTCAGCGTCGGCGCGGTGGCCACCCGGGCCACCGCCTCCTCCTGCAACGCCACCAGACCGTGCAGGGCGGTGCCGTCCAGCCGACCATCGGCGATCATGGCGAGCTTGTGCCGCATCCCGGCAACCCGGTCCCGCAACACCGACGTCGCCCGCACCGCCGCCGCGGCCGGATTGTTCAGCTCGTGGGTCAGCCCCGCCGACAACGAGCCGAGCGCCAGCAGCCGCTCCCGTTCACCGACGATGGTCTGCGAGTCCCGCATCCCGAAGAACAGCCCCTCCAGCAGGTGCATGGGCATCGGGAACCAGGACCGCAGGGCGTGCGCGAAGTCCTCCGCCGGCAGCACGAAGAAGTCCGCGTCGGTCACCGCCCGCAGGCTGTTGCGGTAGACCTGGTCGACCTGCTCACCCAGGTACGCCTGGGTGGCCCCGCCGTACACGCCGCGCTGGTCGGTCCGGCTGACCTCCACGTCGTCGCCGCGCACCAGACGGCTCAACGCCACCGCGCCGCGCACCAGCACGAAGAAGCAGGTCGCCGCCTCGCCCTCGGCGTACACGAGGGTGCCGCCGGCCCGCTGCTCGACCCGGCCATGCTCGGCCAACCAGTCGAGCTGCGCGTCGTCGAGGGCCTCGAACAGGAAAAGGGTACGCAGCTCCGCAGGTGTCAACCGATCAGACTCGGTGGTCACTGGGACTCCTTCGCTCGCGGCAGGGCTCGCCGAATCGGGCAGAGCTCGCCGAACCGGCTCATTGGGCTTCCAGGTAGCGGTGCACGAGCGACACGGCCATCGCACCCTCGCCGACGGCCGAGGCGACCCGCTTGACCGACTCGGCCCGCACGTCGCCGGCGGCGAACACGCCCGGCACGCTGGTCTCCAGGTGGTACGGGTCGCGTGACAACGACCAGCCCGCCGGCCGCCGCCCCCCGGCCAGCAGATCCGGGCCGGTGACGATGAAGCCGCGCTCGTCGCGGACCAGCACCCCGTCCAGCCAGTCGGTACGCGGCTCCGCGCCGATGAAGATGAACAGCCACGAGGTGTCCACCGAACGGGACTCCCCGGTGCGGGTGTCACAGAGCGTCAGCCGTTCCAGGTGACCCTCACCGGCCCCGCCGACCACCGCAGTGTGCGGGTGCACGGTGATCGAGTCGATCCGTTCCAACTGGTCGATCAGGTACCGCGACATCGAGGCGGTCAGGTCCGCGCCACGGATCAACAGGTGCACCCTCGACGCGTACCGGGAGAAGTGCACCGCAGCCTGCCCGGCCGAGTTGGCCCCGCCGACGATGTAGACGTCCTGCTCGACGCAGCTCGGCGCCTCGGTGGCGGCGGCGCCGTAGAACACCCCCCGGCCGGTGAGGTCCGCCAGCCCGGGAGCGTCGAGCACCCGGTACGACACCCCCGTCGCCAGCACCACGGTGTGCGCCGCGATCTCGCTGCCGTCGCCGAAGCGCAGCAGCCGGGCACCACCCGCCTCGCTGAGACCGACCACCTCACGGGCGCTGAGCAGCTCCGCGCCGAACTTCACCGCCTGCCGCCGGGCCCGATCGGTCAACTGCGCACCGGAGACACCGTCCGGGAAACCCAGGTAGTTCTCGATCCGGCTGCTCTGCCCGGCCTGCCCGCCGGTCGCCCGCCGCTCGACGAGCACGGTCCGCAGCCCCTCCGACGCCCCGTACACGGCCGAGCCGAGGCCCGCCGGACCGCCGCCGATCACCACCAGGTCGTAGAAGTCGGACGCCGGCACCACTGTCAACCCGGCCAGCGCGGCCAGCTCGGCCTCACTGGGGGCGATCAACGCCTTGCCCTCGGGCGTCACCACCAGCGGCACGTCCGCCTCGGTGGCACCGGCCGCGTCGAGCAACCGGACGCCCTCCGGGTCGTCCGACAGCATCCAGCGGTACGGCACCAGGTTGCGGGCCAGGAAGTCTCGAACCTTGAACGACGGCGCCGACCACCGGTGCCCGACGACCCGGATCTCGGCACTCGCCGCGTCCGGCGTGGCCGCCCACGCCTCCAGCAGCCCGTCGACCACCGGGTACAGCTTCTCCTCCGGCGGATGCCACGGCTTGAGCAGGTAGTGGTCCAGGTCCACCACGTTGATCGCCTCGATCGCGGCGTCGGTGTCCGCGTACGCGGTGAGGAGCACCCGGCGCGCCGCCGGGAAGATGTCCATGGCCGCCTCGAGGAACTCCACGCCGGTCATCTCCGGCATCCGGTGGTCGGCCAGCAGCAGCGCCACCTGTTCACCGCGCAGCTTGACCTCCCGCAGCGCGTCCAGCGCCTCCGGCCCCGACGAGGCCCGCAGCACCCGGTAGCGGTCGCCGTAGCGGCGCCGGACGTCCCGGGCCACCGCCCGGGACACCACGGGGTCGTCGTCGACGGTCAGGATCACCGGGTTAGCCATGGCGCCATGAAACCACCTGCCGTGGGTCCGCCGCACCGGGGCGTGCGGTACACCGCACGGTTGACCGGGCTCGGGACGGGTAAGCCGGGGAGCCGCGCGGGCCGCACCCCGGCCATCGCCCGGTTGCCGCGCACACTTCGGGGGGCCTATGGCGGACGCGACACCGACCCGAGGATCGACGTCGGGCTCGATCGTGGAGCTGCGGGTGCACGGCGTCTCCGGCGCGGGGGCGGACCAGGTGTTGGACCGACCGCACGTGCACCAGGTCGCCGGAGACCGCAGCGGCGGGTTCTACCGACCGCGTCCCGGCTACCCGGACTCGGCCGGGACCGACGGGGTGACGCTGGAGGCGTACCGCTGGAGTGACCTGCCCTCCGGCACGGCCGTCCGGACGCTGTCGCTGGTGTTCCTGCTGCCGTTCATGCTCTGCAACGTGGCGTTGTGGATGCGCCCGGCGAACACCGCCTCGAAGAGTGGTTTCATGGCGCTGTGCCGGGTGCTCGCCCTCACCCTCACCATGCTCTACGTGCTCTCCATCGTCGGCGTGGCGCTGGATCTCATCGCCTGGCGGTGCATGGGCACCCCGGCGTGCCTGGCCGGCCGGAGCTGGTTGTCCTGGCTCGGCGGGCGACCGACCGGGCTGCGCCTCGCTCTCCTGGCGTTGGTCCCGGTCGCCGCCATCGGGATCGTCTGGCGGCTGGGTTCCCGCCCGAGCCACTCCTTCGACGCGTTCCGGACCCCCTCCACGCCGGTGTCGAAGCACCGGTTGAGCGCGGTCGGCCAGTGGGACGGCGCCCCACTGGTGGGTCGACTGCGCTCGGTCCACGTCGCGGCAGCGTTCGCCACGCTGGACGGCAGTCTGCTGGCCGCGCGAGCCAGCCAGCACCGTTCGTGGACGATGATGATCCTCCTGACGGCCACCGGTGCGGTGCTGCTGGCCTGCCTGGTCATGGTCACGATGGTGCCGAGCATCGACCGGCCCAATCCGTCACCCCGCGTCGACGCCCTCTTCCGCACCCTGCGCACCCTCGCCTGCGGCCTGACCATCCTGGTAATCGTTCACATCGCCATCAGCCCGGCGCCGTGGCCGCAGGGCGGCGTGCTGCCCGGCTACAGCGCCATCGTCGCCTGGGTGTTCGTCAGCCAGACCGTGCTGGTGGTCAGCCTCGCCGCGCTGGTGCTCTGGCGGCGCGGTGGCGGGCAGCGACGCGCACCGCTGCGGGCGTTGGGCGCCCCGGTCTTCATCACGATCGCCGCCGAGCTGGCCGTGGCCTTCTCCGCCGAGTTGGTCTACCGGGGCGCGGACCTGCTCGACCGCAACGGGACGACGGCGGACAGCCTGGAAACCAGCCCTCCCCTGGCGTACAAATGGGCGATCTTCGGGTTTTTCCTGGCGGCGATGGCCGCCCTGTTGATCGCCGGCCTGGTCACGCGGCTGACCAGACCCGGACGGCGGCGGGCCGCGCGGGCGATCGTGGCCGCCGATTTCCCGGACGCGCCGCCGTCGGCGGCGAGCCGGCTGCGCCGCGTCGAACAGGCGGTGGCCCGGGCACGCTTCACCGAACGGGTGGAACCGCTCTCGGTGGTGTACGCCGGCCTGGCGGCTCTCGGCCTGTCCACCAGCGTGCTCGGCCTGCTCCAACTGCTCCCCGGCGACGTGGCGCAGCGCTACGTGGGGATACCGGAGAGCATGGTCGACTTCCTCATCGGGTTCGGCAGCTACCTCATCGCGGCGGTCGTACTCGGGCTGGTCATCGGCGGCATCTTCGCCTACCGGACGGCCGGGTTCCGGCGGTACGTGGGCGTGCTGTGGGACCTGGGCACCTTCTGGCCCCGGGCCGCGCACCCCTTCGCCCCGCCCTGCTACGCCGAGCGGGCCGTGCCGGAGCTCGCCAAACGGGTCAGCTACCTGGTCGAGCAGGGTCACGGGGTGCTGCTCGCCGGGCACAGCCACGGTTCGGTGCTGCTCGCCGCGACCGTGCTACAGCTGCCTCGGAGGATCACCGATCGCGTTGCCCTGCTGACCTACGGGTCCCCACTCGGACGGCTGTATTCACGGCTGTTCCCGGCGTACACCGACGACCCGGCGTTGCGGGAGATCGGCGAGCGCGTCGGCTGGCGGTGGCTCAACCTGTGGCGCGACACCGACCCGATCGGCGGCTGGATCTTCGCCTCCCAGCGACCCGGGCGGGCGGAGAAGCTGACCGGGCCGGCGGCGACAGTGGATCGCCGCCTGGTCGACCCAGCGGACGTGGTGCCCGCCCCCAGCGACAGCGTGCCGCCCCCGATCCTCGGGCACTGGCCGTGCGAGTCGCAGGACGCGTTCACCGAGGCGGAGCGGGACCTCATCGCGCGGCTGCGCCCCGCCCCCCTCCGGCGCGACTGAGCCGACCCACACCACAGCTCCGGCGGCCGGATATCGTCGCGGGGTGACTCCGTCCAAGCGACCCGAACGTCGGCTGATCGCCTCGAACAAGAAGGCCCGGCACGAGTACGAGGTGCTGCGCACGTACGAGGCGGGCATCGTGCTGGTCGGGACCGAGGTGAAGTCGCTCCGCGAGGGACGGGCCTCGCTGGTGGACGCGTTCGCGCACGAACGAGACGGCGAGATCGTGCTGTACGGCCTGCACATCGCCGAGTACACCTACGGCACGTGGACCAACCACGCACCCCGGCGCAACCGCAAGCTGCTGCTGCACCGGGCCGAAATCGACCGGATCCTCGACAAGGTCCGCGAGGGCGGGGTGACCATGGTCCCGCTGTCCATGTACTTCGAGAACGGTTACGCCAAGGTCGAGCTTGCGCTGGCGAAGGGCAAGCGCTCCTACGACAAGCGGCAGACGCTGGCCGAGCGGGACGCCAACCGGGAGATCGCCCGCGAGTTGGGCCGACACCTCAAGGGCCACCCCCGCCGCCCCTGACCGTCCTTCGTTCCATCCGGGTCGCGCGGGGGCGCGGGGTCGCGCGGGGGCACGGGGCCGTGCGGGTCGTTGCGCGTGCGGGTCGCGGCGCGGCTTTCGTGCGGCTCGCGGCGCGGCGCGTCCGGACATCGTTGACGTTCGACCGATGACGTGGTGTGCTCAGCCCTGAACCGTTAACGACAACGGTTTTCGTTAGCGATACGGAGGAGAACCATGTCACTCACCGTCCCGCCCGCCCTGCTCGACGCCGCCGAGCGCGGCCCCGTCGACGACGAGGCGTTCATCGCCTGCGTCCGCGACTCGCTCCCGTACGCCTGGGCCACCGTCAGCCGGGTGGTGGCCGAACTCGAGTCGGGCGACGCCGAACTGGCCGACAACGTCCTGCCGCCGCCCAGCGACGCCGACCGGGGGCAACTGCTCCGGGCACTGGCCAGCGACGCCATCCGCGCCGGCCTGGAACGACACTTCCGCGTACGCCTGGCCTTCCAGAACTGCCACCGCGTCGCCGCGTTCCGCCCATCGGCCGTCAACGGCGAGCGCTACCGCCGCTTCGTGTCGACCCGTGGCCAACTGCTCAACCAGTCGCCGGAGTTGCGCAACTGCTGACGGCACAGGGTGGACCCGCCGGGAACGCCGACGGGTCCACCCGTTCGCTATCGGCCGATCTTGTCCAACTCGGCGAGGTCGTCGCCGGAGAGCGGAAGGGCGGCGCCCGCGATGTTCTCGTGCAGGTGTGCCACGGAAGAGGTGCCCGGGATGAGCAGGATGTTCGGCGAACGGCGCAGCAACCAGGCCAGGGCCACCGACATCGGTGCCGCCGCCAGCCGGGCGGCCACTGTCGAGAGCACCGAGGACTGCAGGGGGCTGAAGCCGCCGAGAGGAAAGAACGGCACGTAGGCGACGCCCTGCTCGGCGAGCGCGTCGATCAGCTCGTCGTCCTGGCGGTGCGCGAGGTTGTACATGTTCTGCACACAGACGATCGGTGCGATCGCCTGCGCCTCGACAACCTGTTCCGGCAAGGCATTGCTCACTCCGAGATGCCGGATCAGGCCCTGCTGCTGAAGGACGGCGAGCGTCTCGAACGCCTCGGCGACCGAACCGGGTTGAGGTCCGGCGGCGTCGCCGAGCCGGAGGTTGACGAGGTCGAGCACGTCGAGACCGAGGGTCTCGAGGTTCTCGTGCACGGACCGGCGCAGGCTCTCCGGGTCACGGGCCGGAGGCCAGCCGCCCTGCTGGTCGCGGTTCGCGCCGACCTTGGTCACGATGTGCAGCGAATCGGGGTACGGGTGCAGCGCTTCCCGGATCAGCTGGTTGGTGACGTGCGGCCCGTACGCCTCGGAGGTGTCGATGTGGGTGATGCCATGCTCGACAGCCGCGCGCAGGACGGCGAGTGCGCCGTCGTGGTCGGCCGGCGGTCCCATGACCCAGGGGCCGGCCAGCTGCATAGCGCCGTAGCCGAACCGGGTGACCGTCAGGTCTCCCATCGTCCAGGTGCCGCCGGGAAGGGAGGTGGAGAGCATTTTTCTTACCCCTGACTCTCGTGTCGCACCGAGCGGTGCCGGTGCCTCGTCCTACCTGCTCCACTATCGGGGGGTAACTTCACTACAGGAAGTAGGCACCTGAAAGTGCGTAACTCCCTCAGCAGCAGGAGGAGCGGTTCGATGACGACGACGGCGGCGCAGAAGAGAGCTCAGGCCAAGGTGGAATACGACACGTTCCTGGCCCAGTGCCCGAGTCGCAAGCTGCTCGACCGCATCGCGGACAAGTGGGTCACCCTGGTTCTGGCCGCGTTACGCACCGACGGCTCGCACCAGTTCGGCGCCGACTGCGCTGGCGATCCCCGGCCGCTGCGGTACTCGGAGTTGTCGCGCCTGCTGGCCGGAGTCAGTCAGAAGATGCTGACCCAGACGCTGCGCTCCCTGGAACGCGACGGTCTGGTCACCCGCACCGTGGTGCCGACCGTGCCCGTCACCGTCACCTACGAGCTGACCGAGCTCGGCGTCTCCCTGCACCAGGTGATCCGCGGTCTGAAGGGCTGGGCCGAGACGCACGTGGACGACGTGCTCGCCAACCGGGCGGCGTACGACAACCAGCAGACCTGAGCGCGGCCACGACGCCGGCCAGCGGCTCCGCACCGCGGGACGCAACGACCAGGCCGAACGCACCACCAGGTGCGCACCTGCGGGCACAGAACCCCTCAGGAGTCCGCAGACACGGCCCGTTCCGGCCTTTCGCGCTCGCAGGTGCGGCAATTAGGGTGGACCGGTGACGATATTCCGGATCGGTGAAGCGGCCGACCTGCTCGGTGTCAGCAGCGACACGATCCGCCGCTGGGTGGACGCCGGGCGGCTGACGGCCGGGCGCGACGAGCACGGCCACCGGGTGATCGACGGCGTCGACCTGGCCGCCTTTGCCCGCGCGCAGGCCGCCGACCCGGACGCGGGCGCCGAGTTCTCGTCGGCCCGCAACCGGCTGCGCGGCATCGTCGTGGACGTCCGCAAGGACACGGTGATGGCCCAGGTCGACATCCAGGCCGGCCCGTTCCGCGTCGTCTCGCTGATGAGCCGGGAGGCGGTCGACGAGCTCGACCTGCGCGTCGGTTCGGTGGCCGTCGCGGTGATCAAGTCGACGACGGTCGTGGTGGAGCGGGCCGCACCGGCCGCGAGCAGGGGAAGGCAAAACTGATGAATGCGCGCGCGATGCTCACGGCGATGGCCTTCGTGGTGACTGTCGCCGGTTGCGGCGCGGGCGACGACCGGACCTCCGGCGGTGCCGCGGACGGTCGGGGCGTCGGCGCGGTGACGGTGTTCGCGGCCGCCTCGCTGACCGAGTCGTTCACCCGGATCGGGAAGGACTTCGAGGCCGCCAACCCGGGCAGCACGGTCACCCTCAACGTCGCGGGCAGCTCGGCCCTGGCCAACCAGATCAACCAGGGCGCGCCGGCCGACGTGTTCGCCTCGGCCGCCCCGGCGAACATGGCCACCGTCACCGGGGCCGGCAACGCCGATGGCACGCCGAGCATCTTCGCCCGCAACCAGTTGGTCATCGCGGTGCCCCGGGGCAACCCGGAGGGGGTCAAGGGGCTGGCCGACCTCGGCAAGCCCGACGTGAAGGTGGCACTGTGCGCGCAGCAGGTGCCGTGCGGCGCGGCGGCGCGTACCGCCCTGGATTCGGCCGGCATCACGCTGACGCCGGCCACCCTTGAGCAGGACGTCAAGGGCGCGCTCGCCAAGGTGAAGCTGGGTGAGGTCGACGCGGCACTGGTCTACCGCACGGACGCGCGGGCGGCGAGCGCCGACGTGACCGCTGTGGAGTTCCCCGAGTCGGCGCGGGCGGTCAACGACTACCCGATCGTCGCGCTGAAGGACGCGCCGAACCCGTCCGGCGCACGGGCCTTCGTCGCGTACGTCCGCTCGGCGGCGGCGCAGGCGGTCCTCGTCGAGGCCGGCTTCCAGGCGCCGTGAGCCGGTTCCTCGATCGCGCCCGCCGGGGCGGACGGCCAGCTCGCGAAATGAGCGGCTCGTCGTGCGCGGAGCGCGGTTCTCACCCGTCCCGGCGGCGGGGGCGGGTGCCGGCGGCGCTGCTGGTCCCCGCCGGGCTGGGGCTGCTGTTCCTCGTCCTACCGTTGGCCGGGCTGGTGATCCGGGCACCGTGGACGACCCTGCCGGGGCGGCTCACCGAGCCGGGCGCGCTGACCGCTCTGCGGCTGTCGGTGCAGACCGCGACCCTCGCCACAGTGCTCTGTCTGGTGCTCGGGGTGCCGCTGGCCTGGATGCTGGCCCGGGTCGACTTCCCCGGCCGCCGGCTGGTACGCGCGCTGGTCACCGTGCCGCTGGTGCTGCCGCCGGTGGTCGGTGGGGTGGCACTGTTGTTGGTCTTCGGTCGGCGTGGGCTGCTCGGCGGTTGGCTCGACGCCACCTTCGGCATCACCCTGCCCTTCACCACAACGGGTGTCGTGCTGGCCGAGTCGTTCGTGGCCATGCCGTTCCTGGTCATCGCCGTGGAGGGAGCCCTCCGTGCCGCCGACCACAGGTTCGAGGAGGCCGCCGCGACGTTGGGTGCCAGCCGGTGGACCACCTTCACCCATGTGACGCTGCCGCTGGTGGCGCCCGGACTGGCCGCCGGCGCGGTGCTCTGCTGGGCGCGGGCGCTCGGCGAGTTCGGTGCCACCATCACCTTCGCCGGCAACTATCCCGGCCGGACGCAGACCATGCCACTCGCCGTCTACCTGGCGTTGGAGACCGACCTGGAGTCCGCGATCGTGCTCAGCCTGGTGTTGCTCGTCGTGTCGGTCGGGATCCTGGTCGCGTTGCGCGACCGCTGGATGACCAGCGCATGACCGCCCCGCTGCTCGACGCCCGGCTCGTCGTCGACCGGGGTACGTTCCGACTCGACGTGCCGTTACGGGTCGCTCCCGGCGAGGTCGTCGCGCTGCTCGGCCCCAACGGTGCCGGCAAGACCACCGCGCTTCGTGCCCTGGCCGGGCTGCACCCCCTCACCGACGGCCACGTCACGCTCGACGGCGTCGACCTGGACCGTCCGGCGACGCGGGGTTGGGTGCCCACCGAACGCCGGTCGATCGGTGTGGTCTTCCAGGACTACCTGCTCTTTCCGCACCTGAGCGCACTGGACAACGTGGCGTTCGGGCCGCGTCGGCACGGTGTCGACCGGCGCACGGCCCGCGCGACGGCCCGGGACTGGCTCGACCGGGTGGGGCTCGACGGTCAGGCGCACCGTCGCCCTCGGCAGCTCTCCGGTGGTCAGGCACAACGGGTGGCGCTGGCACGCGCGTTGGCGCTCGCGCCGTCGCTGTTGCTGTTGGACGAGCCGCTCGCGGCCCTGGACGCCCGCACCCGGCTGGAGACGCGCGCCGAGCTGCACCGCCATCTGGCCGCGCACCCGGGCGCGACGCTGCTGGTCACCCACGACCCGTTGGACGCCCTTGCCTTGGCGGACCGGCTGGTCATCGTCGAGGGCGGGCGGGTGGTCCAGGAGGGTGACGGGCCGAGCGTCACCGCCCGCCCGCGCACCGACTACGTCGCCAGGCTGGTGGGGCTGAACCTTTACCGGGGCAGGGCCGACGGTCTCGGGGTACGGGTCGCGCCGGAGCTGACCCTCGCCGTCGCGGACCGGCTGGACGGTGAGGCGTTCGTGGCGTTCCGGCCGGCGGCGGTGGCCCTGCACCGGAGCCGACCGGAGGGCAGCCCGCGCAACACCTGGGCGGGGACGGTGGCCGGTGTCCAGCGGCACGGCGACAACCTTCGGGTGCAGGTGGACGGGCCGATCGAGGTGGCCGCCGACGTCACGCCGGCCGCTGTCGCCCAGTTGCGGCTGGTCCCTGGTCAGCGCGTGTGGGTGGCCGTCAAGGCAGCCGAGACGCACGCCTACCCGGCCACCGGCTGATCGCGCTCCGACCTCAGCCCACCGAGTGGACCAAGGCCCAAGGGATCACGCGGCGTGCACGGACCGCAGTGCCAGGAAGCCTTCAGCCGGCGAGCAGATCGGTGTGCGCGGCACGCAGTCGGGCCAGCGCGGGGTCGCTGCCCGGAATGACGCGGCGATCCAGCTCGGCCCAGGCCTCGGCCAGCGCCGCGCGGACCGCACTCAACTCTGCGGCGTGTCGTTGACTGCTGCGTCGGTGCTGATCGTCGAGGCGTCGGGCCCAACCGGCGGTGACGGTGGCGAGCCGGTCGGCGTCGGCGCGGGCCTGTGCGCCGCTGCGGGCGGCCGCGGCGGGGACGATCGCGGCGACCGGGCGGGGGTCGCCGTCGCGGGTGACGACGGTGACCGCGTCGGTCAGCTCGGCCAGCGCGACGAGCTGGCTGAACCGGGTGCGCGCCTCGCGCAGCGGCACGGAACGCGGCGGGTCGGAGTGAGGGGTGAGCGCGGGGACGGCCATGAATGCATGGTGTCGCCCGGGTACGACAGAATTCCGTCGTCAGTGGACGGTGGCCGGCGATCCGCTCGCCCCGCCCAGCCACTCGTCGGCCAGCACCGACCAGATTTCGAGGTCGATCCGCCCGTGCGGACCGGGCCTGAGCTGGCGGAGTGTGCCGTCGAGGCGTAGACCGAGTCGACGGGCGAGGGCCTTGCTGCGGACGTTGTCGGCGTTGGTCCGCCACTCCACCCGGTGGATGCCGCGCTCGCGGACCGCCCAGTCGACGATCCGGCGGATGGCTGGCGCGACCATGCCCCTGCCCTCGGCTGCCGGCTCCACCCAGCATCCGACCTCGCAGGCGCCGCTGGCCGCGTCGAACGACACGAAGATGACCCCGCCGACGAGGGTGCCCTGCCACCACAGGCCCCACATGCCTCCGCTGTCGCTGGCCCAGCGGTCGGCGTACCGCTGCAACACCGCTCGGGCCGAGGCCAGGTCGGTGGCGGCGAAGGACGGCGACACCCAGGGCTGGATGTGCTCGCGGGCGCGGTCCATGTGGGCGAGGAACTCCTCGGCCCGCCACGGCTCCAGTGGGCGGAGCTCGACATCCTCGGTCAGCGGCAGGGCGAACACCGGGCCTCCGCGAAGGTGAGTGGGCAACGACGGGTAGCAGACTCGCACAGGGCCGCGATTCGGTCGCGGCCCGGGGCCGCTCACTCCGGCAGGTGGGTACGCAGGGCGGCGAACTGGGCCACGGTCAGGTACGACGGGTTGGCCGCCTGTGGCTGGCGCAGAACCTCCAGGCCGGCGAGCCGGTCGTCGGCGCGCACCAGCTGCCGGGGCAGTCGGTCGTGTTCGGGGAGGATGCGCAGGTCCAGGGGCACCGACCACTGTTGCCCGGGTGGGCCCGGCTCGGCGGCACCGGTGAGCCGGCCGATCCCCCACACCCCGTAGCGCAACCGTTGGCGGCTGCCGCTGGCCCAGAAGACCACGGCCTGCCCGGCGCTCATCATCCGCGTCCGGTAGCCGGGGCGTACGCACCAGGAGGTCACCAGCGGGTCTCGGGCGAAGCGGTCGGCGAGGTCGACACCGTCGGCGTTGCCCTTGATCAGCCAGGCTCCCAGGTCGTCGAGGCGTACCAGCGGCTCGGTCATCCGCCTATCCTGCCCCGGCCACAGCCGACGCAATCAGATGATCATGTGGGTCCAGTAGCTAAGCCAGAGCACGAACAGCACCCCCTGCACGACGGCGAGTGTCGCGGTCAGCCAGACGTCGACGCCGGCGTGGCGAGCCCAGCGAGCCAGGACCAGCGCCACCGGGAACGCGGCGAGCAGGTAGCGCAGCAGACTCTTGTACACCGCCGGGCCCATGGACAGCGGCACGAGCACCATGAGTACGCCGTACACCAGGTAGGGCAGTTCCCGACGGCGGAACCCGGCGGCCAGCACGACCAGCACGACCACGGCGAACCAGACCCGGGCGGCGTCGCGGGGCTCACCGACCAGCCCGTGCCACAGCACCGGCAGCGGGTTCTGCACCCTGATTCCCCACCCGGTCTCCTGGGCGTGCTGGTAGGCGAACCAGTCTCCGCCGCGCCACCGGCAGTACGCCATGAAGGTGAACCATCCGGCGGGCAGGAGCAGCAGCGGCCAGCCGACCCGTAGGTAGCCGAGCAGGGCGCGGGGGCCGAGCCGCCAGTCGTGCTGACGGAGCAGTACGAGGGCCAACGGCAGCGCCAGGAGCAGGCCGACGGACCGGCTCATCGCCAGGAAGTAGCCGATGACGCCGACGAGCAGCCAGCGGCTCCGCTCGGCGTGGTAGAAGGCGGCCAGCGCGAGACAGACGAAGAGCGACTCGGTCAGCGCGGCCTGGAACAGGAAGGCCGTCGGCAGCAACACCAGGTACCTGGTGAACCGGCGGGCGGATTCCGCGTCGCCGAGCAGCAGTTCGGCGAGTCGGTAGCCGTACCAGAGGGCCAGCAGGAAGGCGACGTTGCTGATCAGCAGCAGGGCGAGCGCCGTGTCGCCGCCGAGCAGCGCGCCGACCGGGCGGGCCAGGAACGGGTACAGCAGGGGGAAGCCGAAGTCCCGCCACGGTCCGGTCAGGGGCAGCTCGGCCAGCCGCAGGTAGAGCAGCGAGTCCCAGGCGAACCAGAAGGAGATCCACCGGTGCCCGGAGATGTCGCGCTGCTGGGCCCACATCAGCGCCTCGTCCGCCGGGGGCGCGCCGGGGATGCCGTCCCAGGCGTGCAGGACCAGCAGACCGAGCACGGTCAGGAGCAGCTTCGCGCCGAGGAACAGGCCGATCACGTACGCCCAGGGCGTCGGCACCCGACGGGCCAGGCGGGCTGCGCTGTGGCTGGCCGCGGCAGTGCGCGCGGCCAGCCTCGCCGCGCCGCCTCGCCACCGGTGCATCCGCCCCGCTCCCCCGGTCCGCCGGCCCGCTCGTCTAGCGCGGGTGTCGCCCCTCCCGTTGTACGCCGCCGCATGCCAGGCCGAAGCGGAAATCACCCAGGACAAGGGTGACAATCGGTGCAGAACGGGTACGCGCCGCATCTCAACCATGACGGTGGGCAGGGAGCGCGGCACCATGAGCGAGCAGCACGGCACGGTGGTCATCGGCGCGGGGCCGGCGGGGCTCACGGCCGCGTACGAACTGCTCCGGCACGGCCTGCCGGTCCAGGTGTTCGAGGCCGACGAGGTGGTCGGTGGGATCAGCCGGACCGTGGAACGCGACGGGTGGCGGTTCGACATCGGCGGGCACCGGTTCTTCACGAAGGTGCCCCGGGTGGAGGCGTTCTGGCACGAGATCCTGCCGGACGAGGACTTCCTGACCCGACCCCGGATGAGCAGGATCTTCTACCGGGGCGCGTTGTTCAACTACCCGCTCAGCGCCATGAACGCGCTGCGCAACCTGGGGCTGCCGGAGGCGGCCCGCTGCCTCGGCTCGTACGCCCGGGCCCGACTACGCCCGCCCCGGGACCAGTCGCACTTCGAGGGCTGGGTGTCGGCCCGCTTCGGCTGGCGGCTGTACTCGATCTTCTTCAAGACCTACACCGAGAAGGTCTGGGGTATGCCGGCGGACCGGTTGCAGGCCGACTGGGCCGCGCAGCGGATCAAGAACCTGTCGCTGGCCGCTGCCATCCGCAACGCGCTGCTGCCCAGCCGCCGGCGCACCGACGTGACCAGCCTGATCGAACAGTTCCAGTACCCGAAGTACGGGCCGGGCATGATGTGGGAACGCTGCGCCGAGCAGGTCCGCGAGCGTGGCGGTCAGCTGTCGACCGGCAGCTGGGTCACCGCCGTGCACCGTGACCCGGAACGACGGCGGGCCATCAGCGTGACCGTCGGCGGCGCGGGCGGGCAGCGCACCCAGCCGGCCGACCACGTCATCTCGTCCATGCCGATCTCGGAACTGGTGGCCGCGCTGCGCCCGCCGGCGCCCCCGGAGGTGCTGGCCTGCGCCGCCGACCTGCGCTACCGCGACTTCCTGACCGTCGCGCTGGTGGTGCCGGCGGAGTTCTCGTTCCCGGACAACTGGATCTACGTGCACGACCCGGGGGTACGGGTGGGCCGGATCCAGAACTTCGGCTCCTGGTCGCCGTACCTCGTCAAGGACGGCCGCACCTGCCTGGGCCTGGAGTACTTCGTGTTCGAGGGCGACGAGATGTGGCGTACCCCCGATGCCGACCTCGTGGCGTTGGCGACCGCGGAGCTGGAGCGGTTGGGGTTGGTCCGACCCGGTGTGGTGGAGGCCGGCTACGTCGTGCGCATGCCGAAGGCCTACCCGGTGTACGACGAGCGCTACCAGCACAACGTGGACGTGATCCGGGAGTGGCTGGCCGAGGCGGTCCCGAACGTGCACCCGGTGGGCCGCAACGGCATGCACCGCTACAACAACCAGGACCACTCGATGCTCACCGCGATGCTCACCGCCGAGAACATCGCCACCGGCAGTACGCACGACGTCTGGTCGGTCAACGTGGAGCAGGACTACCACGAGGAATCCGCCGGCGGCGACGGTCGGCGGGGCACCGGCCGGGACGCCCCGGTGCTGCCCAGTCGCATCGTCGCCGCCCCGATCACGGCACCCGTCGGGGTCCGCGCCGCCGACGACGGCGACCGGTCCGCGCAGGCGCCGCTGGTCTGACGAGGGGTACGCCTCCGGCCGGTCCTGCCCGGGTCGTCGACACGCCGCCCTGCGATGGTGGTGGCCGGACGTGAACCTGCCGGGCCCTCACGCCGACTGAACAGGCGAAGGAGGGCCGATGAGCGATGAGTTGCTGGTGGTCCGCTGTCAGCTCGGTGAGCGGGAGGCGTTCGCCGAGCTGGTGCAGGGCTGGCATCCGGCGGTCGAGCGGTACGTCGGGCGGATGCTCGGCGGATCCGACGACGACGTGGTGCAGGAGATCTGGTTGGCGGTGTTCCGGGGGTTGCCGAAACTGCGGCAGCCGGACCGGTTCACCCCGTGGTTGTTCGCCATCGCCCGTCGGGCGGTGATGAACCGGCTGCGGGCCGCGTACGCGCGTCCAGATCCCGAGCCGATCGACGACCTGCCGGGCGACGACGAGGCGGAGGAGATCGTCAACCGGGAGACGTTGGCCGGCGCGCTGGCGGCGCTGCCCGTCCGGGAACGGGAGGTGCTCTTCCTCTTCTACCTGGAGGATCTGCCGCTGGACGCTTGCGCGCAGATTTGCGCGGTACCCGTCGGCACCGTCAAGTCGCGGCTCAACCGGGCCCGCAGGATGTTACGCACCGAACTGGTACGGAAGGGGTACGAGGCATGACGCCGGAAGAGGTGCTGGCACGACTCGACGCGCCGCTGTCGCTGCGCAGGCGGGTCGGTTACCTGGCCGTGGCTCTCGCCGGTCTGACCGGGAGCGCCCTCATCGGTCTGCTCTGGGCAACCGAGCCCGGGTTGCCGCCCCGCACGGCCGCGGCCTTCGCGGTCCTGGTGGCGATCGGCCTGTGCTGGGCGGTGTTCGGCGGCTGGGCCGTGACCCGACGGACCTCGTTGTTCGCCCAGGATCGGGTGGTCGCCGGATGGCTCGGCCTCGGCGCGTGGCTGGTGTTCACGGCCGGCGCGGCGGTCATCACAATGCCGCGACACACGCTCGAACCGTCGCTGCTGGCCGTCGTGCTCACGCTGGGCGCGGTGGCGGTGGTGAACCTGTGGGCGGCTCGCCGGGCGAGAGCGGCACTGCTGCGCCGCCGGGACGCGTTGGCCGGGGCGGCGACGCGCGACGGGTGACCCGTCAGCGCCGTTCGAGCAGGCCACGCTCGGTCATGTAGGTCCGCAGCGTCTCGGCGTCCTCGGCGGTCATCAGCCAACGGGGGATCACGGTCGCCGGCATCCGGTCGACGTACACGATCCAGAAGTCCGGGGTGTCCTTCACCCGCGTGACCCCGTCCCAGGCGATGCCGCCGGACTCCGAGCCGCTGCGCATCATGATGTTGTCGTCGGTGATGTCGTAGGCGCCGTCGACGGCGTAACCACCGGACCGGCGGCGGGCGCGCCAGCGCACCCAGGGCAGGAACAGCATCGACAGCACGCCGGCCAGGACCAGAGTCGTCCACAGCCCGGTGATGCGCTCGCCGGCCGCCGAACCCCGCGAGACGGCGAAACCGATCACCCCGACCGCCGCCAGCACCGCGCCGACATAGAGGAACCGGCGCAGGCGGACCCCGCCGAGCGCGGCGGCCACCCGGCCGGGATAGGCGGGATCGGCGGGTACGTCGAAACGGATGTGCACGCCAGAACGATAGTGCCCCCGCCCGCGCCCGACGTTCTCAGACACCCGCCGGCCGCATCCTGACAACCGGGTGAGGCAGTCTGGGATGGTGAACGTCCACGAGCCCGCCGACGATTTCCGGGTGCCCCGGGCCCAGGTCGGGTCCAGTCCGCAGCATCTGCTGGCGACAGTGCTCGGCGAGTATCTCGACTCCTCGGACGCCGACCTGCCGTCGGCGGCGGTCATCGCGATCCTGCGGGAGTTCGGGATCAGCGAACCCAGTGCCCGCTCCGCCCTGTCCCGGCTGGTGAAGCGTGGTCTCATCGCGACCCGGGGGAACGGACGGCCGCCGGTCTACCACCTCACACCGTGGGCGATCGCCCGGCACCGCTCCCGGATGCGGCACTTCCTGACCTTCGGCGCCCACCCGCCGCAGTGGACCGGCGCATGGGTGCAGGCGTCCTTCTCGATCCCGAGCTCCGGCCAGGCCGCCCGGCACGCGGTCCGCAGGTCGTTGGGCGCACTCGGGTTCGTGGGCCTGTACGACAGCGTGTGGATCCGGCCGGGGTCCGACGCCGCTCCGGCGCGGGAGGCGCTCGACGGCCTGTTGCACCACGTCGCGGGAGCCCGGTGGTCGGTCCTGCACGTCCGGTTCGACGAGGAGTCCGGGCCGCACGGTCCGGCTGCCGCGTACGACCTGACCAGCCTCGCGTCGGCGTACTCGGATTTCATCGAGCGGTACGCGGACCTGCGGGTGGCCGCCCGCGACGGCACGCTCGACCCCGCCGGGGCGTTGGTGGCGCGGACGTCGGCGATGGATTCCTGGCGCCGGTTCGCGGACATCGACCCGGACCTGCCCGAGCATCTACTGCCGCAGCCCTGGCCTCGCCGGCGGGCCAGGGAGACCTTCCTGGACATCCACTGCGCGCTCGGTTCGCTGGCCCAGGCGCGTCTCGTCGAGGTGGCCACCCCGCACTGGCCCGACGCCGCCTCGTGGGTCACGCACTTCCAGGCTTCGAGGGACGAGCCGACCACAGACCCTTCACATTGACACTTATCGTTGCGCCGGTGATAGTAACTGCACACAGCTCCCGCCGCGCCGCCGGGTGGTGGACCCCGCCCACCTCCACCCGGCCCGCGGCCAACGCCACCACCCCTGGTCGGACGTAAACGGACGTCCGCCGCGGCCGGGAGCACCGTCGCGACATCCGCTGGAGGGCGAATGAGAAGAACGTCGAAGATCTCCGTGGGCCTGGCGGCCATCCTCGTCCCGGTCACCTCGATGATCATGGCGGTCGGCGTGACGCCGGCCAACGCCGCGATCGGTGGATCCGGTCCCTATCCCGCCGACTACGAGACGTCGGCCAGCCTGGCCAACCACACCATCTTCCGGCCTCAGAACCTCCCGACCGAGCGCCTCCCCATCGTCGCGTGGGGCAACGGCGGCTGCTCGGGCAATGGGCTCTCCCAGGGCAACTTCCTCCGCGAGATCGCCTCCCACGGTTTCCTCGCCATCGCCAACGGAGCACCGAACGGCTCCGGCTCCACCACCTCGCAGATGCTCACCCAGTCCATCGACTGGGCGTTCGCGGAGAACTCCCGGCAGGGCAGCAAGTACTACAACAAGATCGACACCACGAAGGTCGCCGTCGCGGGCTTCTCCTGCGGAGGCCTGGAGGCGTACGCCGTCTCCAACGACCCGCGCGTCACCACGACCGGCATCTTCAGCAGCGGTCTGCTGAACGACGCCGACGACTACCAGCTCCGGAGGCTGACCAAGCCGATCGCCTACTTCGTCGGCGGGCCCAGCGACATCGCCTACCCGAACGCCATGGACGACTGGGGCAAACTGCCGGCCGGCCTGCCCGCGTTCATGGGCAACCTGAACGTCGGACACGGCGGCACCTACGACCAGACCAACGGCGGCGAGTTCGGCCGGGTCGCGACGCTGTACCTCAAGTGGCGCCTCAAGGGTGACAACACCGCCGGCGCCAACTTCGTCGGCGCCAACTGCGGGCTGTGCCGCACCCAGTGGACCGTCCAGCAGAAGAACCTGACGCTCGACGACACCCCGCCGCCCACGACGCCTCCGCCGACCACCCCGCCGCCCACCACCCCGCCGCCGACGACCCCGCCGCCCAGCGGTGGTGCCTGCACCGCGGTCTACGCCGTCCAGGACCAGTGGAACGGCGGATTCGTCGCCAACGTCAGCGTCACCGCCGGCACCGCCGCCCTGACCGGCTGGCGGGTCACCCTCACCCTGCCGAGCGGGGCGGCCGTCACCTCGCTGTGGAACGGCGTCGCCAGCGGCACCAGCGGCACTGTCACCGTCGCCAACCAGAGCTACAACGGACGCCTGGCCGCCGGTCAGGGCACCAGCTTCGGATTCCAGGGCACCGGAAACGGGAGCGGCACCACCGCCACCTGCACCGGAAGCTGACACCGCTCGGCGGGCCGGCGCATCGACGCCGGCCCGCCGAGCAGGTTCCTTCCCTGCCGATGGAGGTCAGGGACGGACCCTGCTCGCCGACTCTCAGCGCGCCAACGCGTGCAGTGGGCGACCGAGGCATCGTCCGTCATCGGAGCGTCAGGTCCACCGCTCCGGGCTTCGGCCTGTCGGACGCGACCCCTCATCATTGAGCGGTGACGACCTCTGCCGCACTGCCCACCGATCTCGGTGTGTTCTCGCTGGCCGTACCCCCACTGTTCGCCGCGCTGGCTCCGGCGCGGAACGTCCTCATCGCCGGGGCGGGCGGTGGCTTCGACGTGTACGCGGGCCTGCCGTTGGCACTCGCCCTGTGGCGCGGCGGCGCGCAGGTGCATCTGGCCAGTCTGTCCTTCTCGGAACTCGAACTGATCGACCAGGAGGCGTGGACCGCGGAGCACGTCGCCGCCGTGCAGCCGGGCACCACCAGCCCGGACTGGTACTTCCCCGAACGGACGCTCGCCCGGTGGCTGGCGGCCCAGGATCTGCCGTCGACCGTGTACGCCTTCCCACCGCTCGGTGTCCAACCGCTCCGGGCCGCGTACCGGCACCTGGTCGAGAAACTCGACATCGACGCGGTCGTGCTTGTCGACGGCGGCACCGACATCCTGCTGCACGGCGACGAGAGCAACCTCGGCACACCGGTGGAGGACATCACCAGCCTGGCGGCGGTGACCGCGTTGGACGTCCCGATCAAGCTGGTGACCAGCCTCGGCTTCGGCATCGACGCCTACGACGGCGTCAACCACGTCGAGGTGCTGGAGAACCTCGCCGCGCTCGACCGCGACGGCGGGTACCTCGGCGCCCTGTCCATCCCCGGTTCCAGCCGGGAGGCCGCGCTCTACCGCGACGCGGTCGCCGACGCCCAGGCCGCCACCCCGGACCGGCCGAGCATCGTGCAGGGACAGATCGCCGCCGCCACCAGCGGCGCGTTCGGAGACGTCCGGTTCAGTCGGCGTACCGGCGGCGGAGACCTGTTCGTCAACCCGCTGATGGCGATGTACTTCACTGTCGACCTCGACGAACTCGCCGCCCGATGCCTGTACCTCGACCGTATCGAGAACACCGTCGGCAGACGGCAGGTCATCACGCGCATCCAGGCCTTCCGCGAGGAGTTCCTGAACACCCGCATCCCCCGCGCGTTCCCGCACTGAACGCCGGGGCGCGTCGGCCGTGGGTGAGGGCCGCCCGGCCCTGACGCATCACTCCGCCGGGCCCGCCGAGCGGCGGACGTAGGAGACCATTGCCCCGACCAGCAGCACCGCGCCGACGAAGAAGTAGGTGTTGATGGCCAGGCCGGCCCAGAACTCACCAGTGGAGATGTCCTGGGCCCCCACGAACCCACCACGACGGACACCCGTCACCATCAGCAGGTTCTCGACCATCCCCGGAACACCCCGGACGACGAGCAGGACACTTCCGAACCACAGCGGCGTCAGGATCAACCACCGGGGCAGGGATCGAGCCCGTGGACGCGCCGTCGCGACGACGACGGCCGCGCCGGCGGTCGACATCACGATGAGTACGGCGTTGAAGACTATGTAGGTCGTCGTGCCGCCGGGGCTGTCGGCGCTCGGATCGTCGCCGGGGAAGAACAGCAGGACCACATGGGACACCACGAAGAAGATCAACCAGGCGAGGGCGCCGTACGCCCACCGGCGGCTCGTGACAAGGGGCATGGGAGCACCTTCGCTCGGCCGGCGCGATGACGCCTCCCGCCGTCGGTGGTGCCGACTCCCCCCGCAGGGGGATCTTGGCCCCCGTCAGGGCTTGCGGGCAACCGCGCCGTAGATGGAGGCGTCGGCCAGTGGCGGCCGCTGCTCCGGTGGCACCTGCGGCCGCCATTCGGTGACCGGGACGATGCCCGGCTCGGCCACCTCCAGGCCGCTGAAGAAGCGGGCGAACTCGGCGCGGTCGCGGGGCACGGCGTCCTGCTTCATCCGGCCGGCGGCGAACTCGGCCTCCATCCGTCTGACGATCTCGACGGGAACGTGGTCGGTGGTGAAGTGGGTCAGGGCGAGCCAACTCCCCGACGGCAGCGCGTCGAGCAGCCGGGCGACCTGCTCGTGCGGGCGGTCGGCGTCGGTGAGGAAGTGCGTCACGGCAATCAGCACCAGGGCCACCGGCTGGGACAGGTCCAGTGTGGCGTGCAACTGCGGGTCGGCGAGGATCTTCTCCGGGTCGCGCAGGTCGGCGTCGAGGTAGGCGGTGGCACCGGACGGATCGCTGGTCAGCAACGCGCGGGCGTGGACCAGCACCATCGGGTCGTTGTCGACGTAGACCACCCGGGCCTCGGGGGCGACGGACTGCGCCGCCTCGTGGGTGTTGTCCGCGCTCGGGATGCCCGTGCCGATGTCGAGGAACTGTCGGACGCCGGCCTCCCGGGCGAGGAACCGCACCGCCCGGCCGAGGAAGGCCCGATTCTCCCGGGCGAGGGTGCGTACCCCGGGGTAGACGGCGGCGATCTGGTCGCCGGACTCCCGGTCGACGGCGAAGTTGTCCTTGCCGCCGAGCCAGTAGTTGTAGCGGCGGGCCGGGTGCACCACGCTCGTGTCGATCCGGTCCGACGGTGATGGTGTCGTCACGTGACCTCCCCAGGTCGACCGCCACCGATCGTAGGGGAAGAACTCCGCTGTGGTGACCCCTCGCCAACCCGGTCGGCGCGCGATGCACGCGCGTCCTCGGCCTACCAGCCCTTGTGGAACATCGTCCACGCCGCGCCGGCGGTCACCACCAGCCCGAGGAGGACCGCGATCGGAACCGATCCCTCGCCGAGGGAACTGGTATGGCCGAGGCCGTTCGCGTAGATGAAGGCACCCATCGCGGCACCGGTGGCCAAGCCGATGGCGATCGCGAGCGCGGGTCGGCCGGCGCCTCGTGACCGGGCCGGCTCCGTGTGAGTGTGGCTCTCGTCGAGGGTCATGTCCGACCGGTACCCCGATGGCGGCACGCAGACACTCCTCTCCTCGTGGGGCTGCACCAGGAAACCGCTTACCCGCCTGCTATTGACGCTCGTCACTGGCTGTCAGTAGCGTGGTACGGGCAGCGAGAAAGCGCTTTCCGACCCTCACCGTCCGACAGGGAGCGCCCCCATGCCCCGAAACCTCCGTTCGCTCTGCCTCATCCTGCTCGCCGTCGTCGCCGTGGTGAGCACCACCACCGCCCTGCCCGCCGAGGCCGCGCCCCGCTTCCGGGTGCTGGTCTTCTCCAAGATCACGAACTTCTACCATGACTCGATCCCGGCTGGCATCGCCGCCATCCAGCAACTCGGCGCCACACACAACTTCGAGGTCGTCGCCACCACCGACGCCGCCGCGTTCACCGACGCCAACCTCGCCACCTTCGACGCCCTGGTCTTCAACAACACCAACTCGCTCCCCACCTCGGGTGACCTGCTCAACGCCAGCCAGCGGGCCGCGTTGCAGACCTTCATCCGCAACGGCGGCGGCTGGGCCGGCCTGCACGCCGCCTCGGCCAGCGAACGCGACTGGCAGTGGTACGAGGGCCTGGTCGGCACGATCTTCGACTACCACCCGGACTTCTCCTCGACCGGCGGCACGTTCCCCGGCCGCGTCAAGGTGCTCGACCGTGCGCACCCCTCCACCCGCAACCTGCCGGAGCTCTGGGAGCAGAGCGAGGAGTGGTACAACTGGCGGACCAACCCGACCGGCAAGGTGCACACCCTCGCGCAGATCAAGGTGCGCGACGGGATCAACGGGCTGGACGAGGGCGTCGACCACGCGTACTCCTGGTGCCAGCGCTACGACGGCGGCCGGTCCTGGTTCACCGCCGGCGGGCACGCCAGCTCGCAGTTCAGCAGCGCGACCTTCCTGGAGCACCTGCGCTACGGCATCGAGTGGGCCGCCGGCGCGGTAGCCGGCGACTGCTCGGCCACGAAGACCAGCAACTTCGAACGGGTGGGTCTGGTCACCGAGAACCTGGCCGACCCGTTCGAACTGGCCGTCGCCCCGGACCGGAAGGTCTACTACATCCAGCGCACCGGCGCGTTGAAGGTCGTCAACCAGGACACGCTCCAGGTCACCACGCTGCTCGACTTCGCGTACACCTCGGCGATGACCGACCAGTCCGACGGGCTGCTCGGGATGACCCTGGACCGCAACTTCGCCAGCAACGGCTGGATCTACCTCCTCTGGTCGGACAAGACCCTCAAACAGCTCAACCTGTCCCGCTTCACGGTCGCCAACAACAGCGTCGCGCTCTCCTCGGAGAAACGCCTGCTGACCATCCCCACCTACCGGGGTGAGGGCCGGGCCAACTCGCACATGGGCGGCTCGCTGGCCATGGACGGGGCCGGGCGGCTCTACGCGGCGATCGGCGACAACACCGACCCGTTCGCCTCCAGCGGCTATACCCCGATCGACGAGCGCTCCGGCCGCGCCGCCTGGGACGCCCAGGGCACCGCCGGCAACACCAACGACCTGCGCGGCAAGATCCTGCGGATCACCCCGCAGTCCGACGGTACGTACACAGTGCCCACCGGCAACCTCTTCGCCCCCGGCACCGCGAGGACCCGGCCGGAGATCTACGCGATGGGCATGCGCAACCCGTTCCGGATCACCGTCGAGCCGCAGACCAACGCGGTGCTCGTAGCCGACTACGGCCCGGACGCGCGCGTCGCCGACGCCAACCGCGGCCCGGAGGGGACCGTCGAGTTCAACCGGATCACCGCGGCTGGCAACTACGGTTGGCCGTACTGCGTGGGCAACAACATCCCGTTCAACGACTACAACTTCGCCACCAACACCTCGGGCGCGAAGTTCAACTGCGGAGCACCGGTCAACAACTCCCCCAACAACACCGGCCTGACCAACCTGCCGGCGTCGAAGTCGGCGCTGGTGTGGTACGCGTACTCCGCGTCCACCCAGTTCCCGGAGCTGGGCACCGGCGGTGGCGGGCCGATGAGCGGCCCGGTCTACGACTACGACCCGGCCAACACCCGCACCACCAAGTTCCCGGAGTACTTCGAGGGCAAGTGGATCACGTATGAGCTGACGCGCAGGTGGTTCAAGACGCTCTCCCTCCACAAGACGGCGCAGACGTTCAGCAACGCGCGCTTCGGGCCGACCGCCGTCGGCGACCTCCAGTCGATCAACGGCATCTTCGACACCATGAGCTGGATCCAGCCCTTCGAGGCGGAGTTCGGCCCGGACGGTTCGCTCTACGTCATCGACTTCGGCGAGGGCACCGGTAGCGGTCGCGGCGGCAGCAACGCCGGGGCGGGCATCTACCGGATCGACTACGTGGCGAACGGCCGACCACCGACCGCGAAGATCGCCGCCACCCCGGACAGCGGACGCGCGCCGCTCACCGTGAGCTTCTCATCGGCGGGCACGACGGCGGGTGACGGCACGGCGCTCAGCTACGCCTGGGACTTCACCAACGACGGCACCACCGACTCGACCGCCGCGAACCCGAGCTTCACCTACAGCAACGCCGGCAGGTACACGGCCCGGTTGACCGTCCGCAACAGCGGCAACGGGTTGACCGCGACCGCCGTCACCGACGTGGTGGTCGGCAACACCCGACCCACGGTGACCCTCAGCGTGCCCGACGGCGGGTTCTTCGACTTCGGCGACAAGATCCCGTTCACGGTGACGGTCACCGACCCGGAGGACACCACAGTCGACTGCAGCAAGGTGACCGTGCAGACGCAGCTCGGCCACGACTCGCACGCCCACCCGTTGGACGTCTACACCGGCTGCTCGGGGCTGCTCTCCACCGAGGCGGACGCCGGTGACGGGCACGGGCCGGGGCAGAACCTCTACACCCTGATCACCGCCCAGTACACCGATGGGGGCGCGGCCGGCGCACCGGCGCTGACCGGCTCGACCCGCGTGCAGTTGCAGCCCAAGAGCAAGGAGGCCGAGCACTTCAGCGCCCAGTCCGGCGTCACTGTCAACGAGCGGGCCACCGCCCGCGCCGGCAAGCGGCTCGGCGACGTCGACCACAACGACTGGGTCGCGTACGGGCCGGTGGACCTGCGCAACATCGGCTCGGTGACCCTCGGGCTGACCAACGGCGGTCTCGGTGGCACCATCGAACTGCGCACCGGCTCACCGACCGGCACGCTGATCGGCACGGCCGCCATCGCCTCGACCGGCGGGTGGGACAACCTGGTCTCCCCCACCGTCACGCTGACCAACAAGCCGACGGGCACCACCACCCTGTACGCGAAGTTCGTCAACACCGCCCAGACCGGCGGCACCCCCGACCTGGTCGCACTGGACTGGCTGCGGTTCAACGGCGCCGGGGTCAAACAGGAACCGGGCGGGTCGCTGTCCCTGGCGGCGAACCCGGCCAGCGGCACCGGGACGCTGAACACCACGCTCACCGCCACCGCGACAGCCCCGTCCGGGCAGAGCATCACCGACTACGCGTGGGACTTCGGTGACAACAGCGCCATCACCCACGGGGCGACGCTGCGGTCGATCGCTCACACGTACCCCCGCAAGGGCGTCTACACCGCCCGGGTGACGACCACCTACACGAGCGGGGAAACCCGCTCGATCAACCTGACCGTCACGGTCAACTGATCGCGGAGCGGCGGCGCGCGGGGGTCCACCCCGCCCGTCGCCGCTGCGCAGGGCGGGTCGCGTCGCAGCCGGGCGCTCAGGGGAAGCTGACCTCGGCCTCGGACAGGAGCTTCTACACATCGGCGCCGTGCGCGGCGGCCTGGTCGTGCGGGCGGGCGGCGGGCCGGGGCCCACGGGCGGGCGGCCAACTGCTGGTACTCCGCAAGCTCGGGCATCTTGCGGTCCAGGCGTAACCACGGCGGAGGGCGCAGCGCCTGGGACCGGCATCGAGTGGCTGCTCATTGGTGAGCGATGTCGGCCGACACCGGCGGAGCCGACTCGAGCGGACCGTCAGAATGGTCGGGCGCTCGCCGCGAATGGGCTACCGTCGCTGTCCTGGAGTCAGTCTTTACCATGCGACGGGCCGATCGTTGTGGCGGGCTCGGCAGGCGAGGATTCATCGAGGACGCGGAGGGCGCATGCGCATTGAAGTGTCGTGGGTCGATGAAGTTCATGAGGGCTTGAGCGATCTTGAAAGGAGTCTCGGGCAGGATCCGCGTTTCGATGACGTGCCGATCGCCCGTGGGCGGCCGGTCGTCCCGAGACATACTCTGGGCGCCGCGGAGGTGCTGGAACTCGTCGCTACGAACGTCGGCCTCGGGATCGTGGCGAATGCGCTGTACGGCTATCTGCGGCAGCGGGTGCGCGCTGGCCTTCCCGAGAGCAACGCGAAGTTGCGGCTGACCCGGATCGATCTCCCTGACGGCGTCCGTCAGGTCGACATTGAGTATTCCGGGCCGGTCGCGAATGTCGAACAGATCGTGCGCGACGCGCTCGGCGACGACTGGCCGCGACGATGACTCAGGTGTCATCGTGGGACGCCGACGTTGGCCGGCTCGATCCGGGCCAGTCAGTGGCTGTCCTCATCGGCGTGACGGACTATCCACGCTCGGATTTTCCGTCCGTGCCGCAGGCCCGGGAGTCGGTGCGACGCCTTGCCGCCGAATTGGCGGACACGTCGGTGTGGGGTGTGTCTCGACCAACGCGGCTGTTCGAGCTGATCGATCCTGACCGGGCCGCCGTACTGCGCACGGTGGCAGACGCCGGACAGTTGGTCAAGCGGCAAGGCATGCTGCTGGTGTACTTCGTCGGCCACGCGGAGCCCGCCGGTGGCGAGCTGTGTCTGGCGATGCGCGACGCCGATCGGCAACATCCCCGCGCCACCATGGTGCCGGTGTCCGAGCTGGTCGCCGCCGCGGGCGGATCGCGCGCCGACAAGCGCATGCTGGTACTGGACTGCTGCTTCTCCGGGCGGGCCGCAGCGGCGCTGCCCGGGGCGTCGGTAAAGATCGGCGAAGCTGCCGGCTGGTACTTCATCGGTGCGGCCGACGGGTCGACCGAGGCGTCCGTTCCCCCGGACGGCGAGCTGACATTGTTCACTGACCGGCTCGTCCAGGCCCTCGACGGCCTGTCCGACGGGCCGGAGTGGTTCACCCCCGCGCACGTGTGGCGGGCGACCGCCGTCCAACTGCCACCTGACCATCAACCGGTCCACAACGACCTGGCGTGGGCCGACCGGCAGCCATGGGTCCGCAATCGCCGTTGGCTGCCACGACCGCGCCGCGCCCACGCACCGACCGCCCGCATCGGAGATGCCGACGCGATTGCGGCGCCGCCCGAGCTGTACGCGGTACCGCGGTACCTCGGCTCCCACGCGTTCGTGGGCCGGGCCGGTCAGCTGGAGACACTCGACGACTGGGCCTCTGCGGCGCAGCCCCACCCCGTCCTGTTGTTCGAGGCGATCGGCGGCACCGGCAAGAGCATGCTGACCTGGCAGTGGGTCACCAGGTACGCCCCGATCGTGCGCCCGGACCTGGCGGGCCGGATCTGGTACTCGTTCTACGACAGCGGCGCCACGATGGCCGACTTCTGCCGCCACGCAGTGGCTTACATGACCGGCCGCCCTCTCGCCGACCTCCGTGGCATGAAGGTGACGAAGCTGACCGAGTTGCTGCTGGAGCAGCTGCGATCGCGGCCGTGGCTTCTGGTGCTGGACGGTGTGGAACGGCTTCTGGTGGCCTATCACCGCCATGACGCCAGCCAACTTCCGGACGATCTGGCCGGAACCTCCGAGGAGTTCGCTGACCGCGACCCGTGCAGCGCGATCCGGCCGGTCGACGACGAACTGCTCCAGCAATTGACCGACGCCACGCCGTCCAAGGTGCTGGTCACCTCCCGGCTGACGCCACAGATACTGCTCAACGCCGCGAACCAGCCGATCCCTGGCGTGCTCGTCGAGCGTCTGCCCGGCCTGCGTCCGGCCGATGCGGAAGCCATGCTGCGCGGCTGTGGCGTTACCGGTGACAGCCACCGGATCCAGGACTATCTGCAACGGCACTGCGACTGCCATCCATTGGTCGCCGGCATCATCGCCGGTCTCGTGAACAACTACCTCCCGGCGCGCGGAGACTTCGACCGGTGGGCGACCGATCCGGAGTTCGGTGGCCGGCTCAATCTCGGCGACCCCGACCTGCCGTGGAAGCGCAACCACATCCTCACAGCAGCGCTCGACGCGTTGCCGGAGGCGAGCCGCCGCCTGCTGTCCGCACTGAGCATCCTCACCGATGCGGTGGACTACCCCACCATGGCGGCGCTGCATTCGGACCACCGGCCGCCACCGACCGGGGGCGCGTGGCCCGACGACCCCATACCAATGCCGAAACGGCAGTCGTCGACGGCCCTGGCCGCGACCGTCACCGATCTGGAACGTCGCGGGCTGCTGCAGTATGAGCGCAACGCGCGGCGTTGGGACCTGCATCCCGTCGTGCGCGCCACCGCCCGGGACCGCCTGCTGCCAGGCGAACGGGACCGCATCGGTCAGCAGATCATCGATCACTTCTCGCAACAGTCACCCAACACCTACGAGCATGCGACCAGCCTCGACGACCTCCGCGACGCACTCACCGTCGCGCGGACAACGGTCCAGATCGAACAATTCAACAACGCCGCCGAGCTGATTCGCGACTTGACCGAGACCTTGGCGTTCCGGTTGGAAGCCTATCCCGAACTGGTCGCCCTGACCCGCCCCATACTCACCATGGACCGGGCGGCGGAGGTGGTACGCGCCCCCCTCCTGGCAAGTCTCGCGACGTCGGCCGGGATAGCACTAGGCGAACTCGGCCTGGAGCACGAGTCAGCAGAAAGCATCAAGGTGTCCCTGACACTCAGGACCGAACTTGGCGACCACTTCAATATGTGTACGGACTTGAGAAGTATTGCCATCGCCCTCACGCGTATGCGCCGCTTCACCATCGCTGGACGCTGCTTCAATCTGACGCTTGAGCTCGCCGGAGCGATCGAGAGCCGAGAGGAGCAACTGCTGACCTCTCGAGTGATGGCCATGGCTTATCTCGGCCTGCTGGGACGTTGGGCCGAGGCCGAGCGGTACTGGCGTCTCCTCGAACCGATGAACCGGGAGGTAGACATCAAACTCATGCGACCAGGCGCCCCGGACATCCACTACCTTGCACACGTTGCGTTCCCGCAGGGCAAACTCACGAGCGAGGCACTGTCCCAGGCCGAGCGCATAGCCGCCCGGGGACGGAACCGAAAAGGCGTTCGCCAACTGCACCACCTGCGCGGGCAGTGGCTCCTGCAACGTGGTGAGACCGCCGAAGCAGCCGAAGCGTTACAAGAAGCGGTCCGCATGGCCCGGGAGTCCGGCTTCCCAGACGTCGGTGCCGAAGCGCTCCTCGCCCTGGCTCAGGTACGCGCCCGGTCCGGTCGCCACGACGATGCCCGTGCGGTCGCCCACCGGCTGTCATCGGTCAGCAAACCTCCGCACCAGACGCTGGCCGAGCTCAGGCACACGCTCGGCGACACCGCTCAAGCGATCACTCACGCCCATGCCGCGTACGCCCAGGCCTGGGCGGAAGGTGAACCCTACGTTGATCGCTACGGGCTCACCCAGGCTGAAGCGCTCCTGCGGATCCTCGGCGTCCAACCGCCGAACCTGCCGCCCTACGCCGCGGCCAACCACCCGGTAGAGGACTGGGAACGCCAGGCGGCCGAGGCCGTCGCCGCGTATCTCGCCGAGACCAGGTCGTAACCACCCACCTACCAGAGGCCGTCGCAACGCCAGCCCGACAATCCCGTGGCGGTTGATGCCTGACGCATTCGACACCAGAAACCCGCTCGTCGGCGTGTCCGGACACCGCCCTACCGCCTCCCGGGGCCGGTGGTGCCGGGCGGGGGCGGTGCCCCATCGGCACCGCCCCCGCCCGGTCGAACGCTTACTCCCAGGAACTCTGCTGCGTGTAGACGAGGTTGCCGGGAATGACGGCGCCGTTGGTGTTCCACTCGGTGTACGCCCAGAAGTCGCCGTCGGCCAGCGGCTTCTTCGGCTTCAGCGTGAACCCGTACGTCATCCCGCGCTCCACGGTGGCGGGTGCCTCCAGCGTGGCACCCGCGTACGTGGCGTTTCGGCTGATGACGGCGTGCCCGAGCTGGAAGTCGACGACCGGACCACCGGGGTACTGCGCGAACACGTACGCGGTGTAGCGCCCCGGCTCGGGCAGGAACTTGTAGGCCTGCTCCGCGCTGGTCCAGTACCTGTCGCTGCTGTAGATCAGCTCGTCGCCCTTGTACAGGTACAGGTCGAGGTTCGTGTTCGGGTCGTCGGTGGTGGTCTCGACCACGATGCCTGCGGTGTTCGCCGGCACCGTGAAGTCGACAGTCTTCACTCCGGTGGCCTTCGGGTCGAACACGCCGCCGTAGACGCCGGCCGGCATCGAGTACGACGTCCGCCGCATCGGCGTGTAACCGGTGCTGCGGCCGGCGAACGGTCCGGTGAAGCCGGGCTGGAGCGAGCCGAACGCACCGTTGGTCATCCGGCCGAACTCCTCGCCGTCGTCGGCGTACGGCCGGGGGGTGATGCCCCACGGGCGGGCGGCGACTGGGATCCGGGCGCTGTGCGCCTTGCCCTGCCAGGTGATCGAGCCGGTCACGTAGCGGTCCCAGGGTGCGCTGCCCCGACGCACGGTGATGGTCACCGTCGCGGACTGACCGGGCGCGAGCGTCACCGATGCCGGGGACACGGTGACCTTCATGCCGGGCAGGCCGGACACCGACGAACGGTAGGTCTCCTTCGCCTTACCGACGTTGGTCAGGGTGCGGGTGACGGTCACCGGCCGGGTGCCGTCGTACTCGCGCAACGAGATGGCCGGCAGGTTGAGTTCCTGGCCGTCGGGCTGGGTCGTCTCGCTGAACGTGACCAGTTCCGCCGCCGTCGGTTGGATGACCAGGCCTGGGTCGGTGGCCTTGGCCAGGTTGATGAACCCGCTGCCCTGCTCCAGGGGGTCGCTGGTACCGACGGTGTCGGTGGCGGTGGTCCGCAGCGCGGAGGCGACGGTGCCGGGTGACCACTCCGGGTGGGTGGCGCGCAGGATCGCTGCTGCGCCGGCCACGTACGGCGAGGCCATCGAGGTGCCGGAGTACGCGTCGTAGTTCCGCCCGAAGTTGCCCGCCGGCGAGACCGCGGCGATGATGTTCGACCCCGGCGCGACGAGGTCCGGCTTGAAGACGCCGAGGGTGACCTTGTCCGGGCCGGTGGAGGAGAAGTCCGCCACGCTGGGCAGGCCGGGGACGCTGGATCCGTCACCGCCGCTGCGCAGGGAGACCTTCGCGTCGGTGGGGTGGCGCATCAGGTAGTTGAAGAGCGAGCCGGCCTGCTTCTCGGTCGGCAGGTAGACCACCGGGAAGTTGAAGATGGAGTTGATCCGGTAGTTGCCGACCGGGTCGAACACCACCATCGCCGCGCCGCCCTTGCCCTTGATCTCGGCGGCGGAGCCGAACATGTCGGACAGCGCGCAGGCGACGACCTTGCCCTTGATCTTGGCCGGGTCGAGGCTGCCGGGCTCACAGTAGACAGCGCCCAGATCGGGCGAGCCGGCCTGATCGCCGAAGACCATCGGCCGCGAGTCGCCGCCGGGCAGGGCGTCCAGCGAACCGCCGACGAGCTTCGTGCCGTCGCCCAGCTTGACCGTCGCCTCGTCGAGCTTCGTCACCGCCGCCCCGACGGTGGTCACCCACGGCGCCGCGTTGCTGATCGCCCCGCTCACGATGCCGGTGTTACCCGCCGACGCCGCCACGAAGACCCCGGCCAGCGTGGCGTTGAGGAACGCGATGCCGATGGGCGTGTTGGCCTCCCAGTCGCCGAGCTGGGAGCCGATCGAGAAGTTGATGACCTGCACACCGTCGGCCACAGCGGCGTCGATGCCGGCGATGATGTCGGCGTCGTAGCCCATGCCACCCCAGAGCACCTTGTAGACGGCGATCTGGGCGTCCGGGGCAACCCCGGAGACCGGGCCGAAGCGGCGGCCGTCGATCGTGACGTTCGGCAGCGGCAGACCGGCGGCGGTGGAGGCGGTGTGCGTGCCGTGCCCGGACAGGTCGCGGGGGGACAGGAACTCACCGTCGGGCACCGTGCCGCCGTACGCCAGCCACGAGTCGGCGAAGTACCGCGCGCCGACGATCTTGCCGTTGCAGTGCTCGGCGACGAAGGCCACACCGGTCTGGCAGGTGCCGCGCCAGTTCGCCGGTGCGGGCATCTTCTTGGCGAACGACGCGCTCTCCGGCCAGATGCCGGTGTCCAGGACACCGATGACCATGCCCGCGCCGGTACCGGGGCCGGGCTTGCCGGGCTTACCGGGCTTGTCCGGCTTGCCGGCGGCATCCACTCCTGCCGGTTGGTCCGACTCGCCAGGAGTCGGCAGGGCCGGGGCGCCGGGGGCCGGGGCGGTCGGCGGAGGCGTCGGGGTGCCGAGCGCCCGTGAGGCGGTGACGGCGCGGACGCGCTTGTCCGCCCGCAACGCGGTCACCTGCTGGGCGGTCAGCTTCGCGGAGAACCCGTTGAACGCGGTGGTGTACGAGGCGGTGACCTGCACCTTCGCGGCGGCGGCGACGGCGCTGCGCTGGGCGTCGAGGTGACCGCGGTAGGCCCGTGCCGGTGCCGAGGTCACGTCCAGCCGGTCACCCGCCTGCGGGCGGGTCCGCGCCAGCCCGGCCGAGCCGCCGGCGTACGAGGTCAGGGGCTCCTCGGCCAGCTCGACGATGTACATGCCGGGACGGGTCTCGTCCCCAGCGGCCTTTGGGTCGGCAGCCTTCCTACCACCCGGCCGGCGGTCGGCGCCGTCGGTCAGGGTGACCTTCTTGTCGGACCCGGCGGTGAAGTAGCCGGCGCTGCCGCCACCTGACGGTCCTGCGGGTGCCGCCGACGCCGATCCCGCGACGCCGGTGGTTCCGGTGACCAGGGCGAGGACCAGCGTCGGTATTGCTAGTCTTCGCACCCTGTTTCCGCTCGTGCTGGTTGCCACGAGGCTCCTTTCGATGGCTCCTTTGTGGAGCACTGTTCCGATCGCGACCCGCTCATGGGAGCGCTCCCCCACCTAAGCCGCCGACGGTTAATCGGGGATTCGGAGAGTGTTTCGGATCGCTGGTGCGTATAAGATCACGTTCCGCCGGCCACGCCTAGATCATGTTTTGCCGATGCCGCCTGAGCAGCGCCCCCCGCCGACGGCGCCCACCCGCGCTCCGCAGTGGTCACTCATGATCATTTAGTATCGGCGTCCATCGTGACGTGTGACACGGAGGTTTGGTGGCATGTGGGGATTCCTGAAGCGGTCCAAGGCACCGGCCCTGGACCCGACCTACGGTGACCCGCACCGCAAGGCCCTGATCCGCGCGTTGGAGAAGCGCCGGTGGAAGTTCGCGCGGGAACTGCTCACCATGGCCGCCGACCCGGACGAGATGGCCTTCCTCATGGAGGCGGTCGGCGGTGTCGACGGGATTCAGGACTGGATCGGCGAATGGATCGACGCCGAGCCCGACTCGACGTTGCCGGTGCTGGTCGCCGGCTGTCACGCGGTGCACTGGGCGTGGGACGCGCGCGGCGGTAAGCGGGCGAAGTACACCACCGCTGAGCAGTTCAAGGGGTTCCACGAGCGGCTGCACTACGCCGAATCGTTGTTGGAGAAGGTGCTCGCCCGCGAACCCGACAACGTGACCGCCCGGGCCTGGCTGGTCACCAGCGCCCGCGGCCTGGGAGTCGGGGCGGCGGAGGCCCGAGAGCGCTTCGAGGCGGTGACTCGACTCCACCCGGGGCACGTGGTCGCGCACGAGCAGCGGTTGCAGTATCTGTGCGCCAAGTGGTCCGGCAGTCACGAGGAGATGTTCGACTTCGCCCGGGGTGCGGCGGCTGCGGCCGGGCCTTTCAGCCTCCTGCACGAGTTGGTGGCCGTCGCCCACTTCGAGAGGTGGGAGGCCACCGACATCGAGGACGGCAACGCCTACTTCGATTCGGACGAGGTCCGCGCCGAGCTTCTCGCCGCGGCGGAGAGCTCGATCTTCCACCCAGACTACGTTCCCGCCGGTCCCGGCTGGGCGCCTCGGCTGGCCATCTTCGCCCTGACCTTCGAGCTGGCGGAGGAGTTCGACGCGGCCGCGCACGCGTTCGCGTTGCTCGACGGGATGGTCACCGAGTGGCCGTGGCAGGTCCTCGGCGATCCGGTGGAGAAGTTCACCGCCTCCCGCGACTGGGTGGCCACGAACCGAGGTGCCGCCTGAGCGAGTGGTGCCTGACCTGCGCCCGCCACTTCAACGACCCCGACCGGTGTCTCGGTCGGCGACCGGGCGACCGCCCGCGCCGGCAGATATGTGGTTGCTCACCACCGACCTCGACCGGCTAGGGTCAGGCGGCCAGGCCGTGACATCCGGGAGTCCACGGGGAGAACCCGATGATCGATCTCAGCCACAAGCCGACCCTGACCGGCAACCTGGTCACGCTGCGGCCGCCGACCGCCGACGACGCCGAAGCCATGACCGCGGTCATGGCTGATCCCGACGTGGCCCGTCTGACCGGCAGTGTGACCAGCAGCGCGGATCTGGGAGTGCCCCCACCGTTGGAGCGCAGCCGCGACTGGTACGGCTCACGGGGCGCCGCCGACGACCGACTCGACCTGGTCGTCGTGGACAAGGCCACCGATCGCGTCGTCGGCGAGGTCGTGCTCAACTCGTGGGACCCCGACGCCCGCAGCGTCAACTTCCGCACCATGGTCGGGCCGGAGGGCCGCGGTCGTGGACTGGGCACCGAGGCCGCCCGGCTCGTGCTCGGCTACGCCTTCGACCAGGTGGGGATGCATCGGGTGGGGTTGGAGGTCTTCGACTTCAATCCCCGCGCCCGACACGTCTACGAGAAGATCGGCTTCGTCCACGAGGGCACCCGACGCCACGCCCTGTGCTTCGACGGCGACTGGGTCGACGCCCACGACATGTCCATCCTGGAGCACGAGTGGGCTGACCACCGCGGCAACTCCTGACCGACATCACCGAGCGCCCCGGCACCGCCAGACCACCGTGCACACCCCGGCCAGGCCCAGCCCGAGCAGCGGCGCTACACCCACACCGGCGACCGTGCAGGCCACCGCCGACAGCGCCGGCGGCACCCAGCACCAGGCCGGCACGGTCCGCGGCGCGCGACCGCGCCGACGGGCGGCGGCCTCGGTCGCCATCGGCACCACCAGCACCGGCAGCGCGGCGGCCAGCAGCGTCAGCCAGGGCAACACCAGGCGGTCGAAGCGCGCCACCGCCAGCAGCCCACCGAGCACCGCGACGGCGAGCATCGCCGCCCGCGCCGGCACCCGGGGCACCAGGCCGCGCAACGCCAACGAACCGGAGTACGTGGTGGTCAGCGCGGCGGCGAAGACCGCCACCGCGACGAACAGATTCGCGTACGCGGCCAGGCCCGATCCGGCGGCGAGCAGCGCGACCACGTCGGCCTCGCCGGTGCGCAGCCACAGGCCGGCACCGGCGATCACCCCGAGCAGCGCCGGCCCGATCAGCAGCCCCACGCACCAGAGCAGGTCCCGCCGGCGGGCGAGGCCGACGCTGAAGTCGGGTGCACGCAACGCGAACACCGCCGCGTAGCCGATCAGCGCGGCGGCGTCCGCGAACCCACCGAAGGCGAGCCGGACGGGCGCGCCGGGCGGCGGCAGCACGGCCAGGCACCAACCGACCAGCACCACCGCGCTGAGCGTGGTGACCACCGCGATCCGGTTGCCGAGTCGGGCCGGCGCCCAGGAGACGGCGAGGACCGCCACCTCCAACAGGGCCGGCCCGGCCCAGCCCGGCAGGTGCGTCAACGCCGCCAGCGATGCACCGCCGAGCCCGACGTTGAACCCGTTCCACCCGACCATCGACACGGTCAGCACCGCCGCCAGCAGCACCCGCGAGGTGTTCCCCAGGTACGCGGGCAGCACCGCGGTCAGCGTCCCACCGTCGCCGAGCGGCCGACGCAGACCGATGCGGCCCTGCCCCCAGAGCAGTGCCGCCATCAGCGCTCCGCCGACCAGCAGACCCGCCACCGGCACCGCCCCGCCGTGCCGGGCGGCCATCGCCGCGCCGAGCACCAGCGTGGCAGGTGCGGTGCCGATGCCCAGCCACGCGCCGACCGCCGCCGGCCAGCGCCGTTCGGCAGTTTCAGACAACGTGGCGCAGGTAGCCGGCCACCGCCGCGTCCAGCACCTCGGCACCCGGGCGCGCCCACACCTCGGCGGAGAAGACCTCCACCTCGATCGGGCCGACGTAACCGGCCGCGTCCACCGCCTCGCGCAACCGGCGCAACTCGATGCACCCGTCGCCCGGCAGCGCCCGGCCGAGCAGCACCCCCTCCGGCAGCGGCGTCACCCAGTCGCAGACCTGGAACGCGGCGATCCACTCGCCGGCCCGCGCGATCTGCGCGTACACCGTGTCGTCCCACCAGACGTGGTACGCGTCCACGACAACGCCGACCACCGACGGGTCGAACCGCTCGGCGATGTCGAGCGCCTGGCCCAGGGTGGCGATCACGCAGCGGTCGGCGGCGAACATCGGGTGCAGCGGCTCGATCGCCAGCCGCACCCCGGCGGCCTCGGCGTGCGGGGCCAACTCCCCGATCGCGTCGGCGACCCGCTGCCGGGCGCCGTCGATATCCCGGCTGCCGGGCGGCAGCCCACCGGACACCAGCACCAACTCCGGGGCGCCCAGTGTGGCCGCCTCCTCGATGGCCCGCAGGTTCTCCGCGCGCCAGCCGTCGGCGGAGAAGAAACCACCCCGGCACAGCGAGGTGACGGTGAGACCCGCGTCGCGGACCAGCTTCGCCGACCGGGCCAACCCGTACTCGGCGACCGGCTCGCGCCACAACCCGATGCCCGGCACCCCGGCCGCCACGCAGCCGGCCACCACGTCCGGCAGCGGCCAACGCTGGGCGGTGGCCTGGTTGAACGAGAAGCGCGCGAGACCCGCCGAGCTGGTCTTCGCTCCCGACTGCGGGGCTCGCAAACCCGGCTCACTCCTCGCGCTCACTGAGCTGGTCTTCGCTCCCGACTGCGGGGCTCGCAAACCCGGCTCACTCCTCGCGCTCACTGAGCTGGTCTTCGCTCCCGACTGCGGGGCTCGCAAACCCGGCTCACTCCTCGCGCTCACTGGGCCACCCCCGCGACTGTGAAGAACGCCCGCGCCCGGGCCGCCGCCAGGTCGGCGTCCGGCAGCAGCCCGGCCGCGTCGGCCAGGGTGAGCAGGGTCGCCAGGTGCGCCGGGGACCGGCCGGACTGCGCTCCGCCGACCATGGTGAAGTGGTCCTGGTGCCCGGCCAGCCAGGCCAGGAACACGATCCCCGTCTTGTAGTGCCAGGTCGGGGCCGCGAACAGCTGCCGGGCCAGCGGCACGGTCGGTGCGAAGATCTCGTCGTACGCGGCCAGGTCCCCCCGGTCCAGGGCCGCGAACGCGGCGGCGGCGGCCGGCGCGATGGCCGCGAACACCCCGAGCAGCGCGTCGGAGTGACCCACCTCGTCGCCCCGGATCAGCTCCGGGTAGTGGAAGTCGTCACCCGTGTAGAGGCGCACCCCGGCGGGGAGCCGGCGGCGCAGCGCGACCTCCCGGTCGGCGTCCAGCAGCGACACCTTGATGCCGTCCACACTCGACTGGTGGGCCTTGATCAGCTCCACGACCGTGTCGGCGGCCAGGTCCAGGTCGGCGGCACCCCAGTACCCGGTCAACGCCGGGTCGAACATCGGGCCCAGCCAGTGCAGCACCACCGGCTCGTCGACGGCGCTCAGCAGCTGGTCGTACACCCGGAGGTAGTCTTCCGGCCCGCGCGCCGCGGCGGCCAGGTGCCGGCTGCACATCAGCACCGGGCGGGCGCCGGCCGCGCGGACGTCGGCGAGCTGTTCGAGGTACGCGGCGGTGACCGCCGCCAGTGTCGCCGGACCGGCCGGCAGCTGGTCCGTGCCGACCCCGGCGACGATCCGGCCGCCCACCGCTCGGGCCTCGGCGGCGCTGCGGCGGATCAACTCCCGGGTGGCCGGGTAGTCCAGCCCCATCCCCCGCTGCGCGGTGTCCATCGCCTCGGCGACCCCCAGCCCGTACGACCAGAGGTGCCGCCGGAAGGCGAGGGTGGTGTCCCAGTCGACGGCCGCCGGGGCACCCGGCACGTTCTCCGCCGTCGGGTCGGCGACCACGTGCGCGGCGGCGTACGCGATCCGGCTGGTCGCCGGCGCGGCCGGACGGGCGAAGCCGCCGCCTCCGGTGAGCCGGTGCCGCCGGCCGCCCGGCAGCACCACCTCGGCCGTCACCGGTGGCACCACCTCGGCCGTCATGAGCGCACCTCCGGCACCTCGACCCGAGCACCCTCGCGGGCGGAGCGCAGCCCCAACTCGGCGAGTTGGACGCCGCGCGCCCCGGCCAGGAAGTCCCAGCGGAACGGCTCACCGGCGACGACGTGCCGCAGGTACGCCTCCCACTGCACCTTGAAGCCGTTGTCGAACTCCTCGTTGTCGGGCACCTCGGCCCACTGGGCCCGGAAGTCCTCGGTGGCGGGCAGGTCCGGGTTCCACACCGGCTTCGGCGTGACCGCCCGGTGCTGCACCCGGCAGTTGCGCAGCCCGGCCACCGCGCTGCCCTCGGTGCCGTCGACCTGGAACTCCACCAGCTCGTCGCGGTACACCCGCACGTTCCAGGACGAGTTGATCTGCGCGATGATCCCGCCGTCGAGTTCGAAGACGGCGTACGCGGCGTCGTCGGCGGTGGCCGGATACGCCTGACCGGCCTCGTCGACGCGCTCGGGGACGTGGGTGGCGGTCACGCAGGACACCGCCCGCACCCGGCCGAACAGTTCCTCCAGCACGTAGTGCCAGTGCGGGAACATGTCGACCACGATGCCGCCGCCGTCCTCGGCCCGGTAGTTCCACGACGGCCGCTGGGCGGGCTGCCAGTCACCTTCGAACACCCAGTAGCCGAACTCGCCGCGAACGGAGAGGATCCGGCCGAAGAAGCCGCCGTCGACGAGGCGCTTGAGCTTGCGCAGACCCGGCAGGAAGAGCTTGTCCTGCACGACGCCGGTGCGTACGCCGGCCGCGTCCGCCGCCCGGGCCAGGTCGAGCGCCGCAGCGGTGTCCTCGGCGAGGGGCTTCTCCGTGTAGATGTGCTTGCCGGCCTCAATTGCCTGCCGGATCGCCTTCTCGCGCTGCTGGGTGACCTGCGCGTCGAAGTAGATCTCGAGGTCGTCGCGGGCCAGCGCGGAGGTCAGGTCGGTGGTCCAGTCGGTGAGCCCGTGCCGCTCGGCGATCTCGCGGAGCTTCGTCTCGTTACGCCCGACCAGGACCGGCTCCGGCCAGACGGTCGTGCCGTCGGCCAGCGTCACGCCGCCGGACTCACGGATGGCCAGCAAGGACCGGACGAGGTGCTGGCGGTAACCCATCCTTCCGGTCACACCGTTGACGATGATGCCGATCGACCTGCGGGTCATGGTGTTCCTTCCGTCGTGCTGGTCGTGCCGATCCGCGCTCAGTGGTTGGCGGCCGCGCTGCCGAGCAACCCACGCAGGTCGGTGGCGAGCCGGTCGAAACGGGGATCCGACATCACCGACGCGTAGTCGCGGTGCGCCGGCAGGTCGACCGGGAAGGTGCGGATGATCCGGCCGGGCCGGGGGCTCATCACCACGACCCGGGTGCCGAGGAAGACCGCCTCGGCGATGGAGTGGGTGACCAGCACGACGGTGGTGCCGGTCTCCCGCCAGATCCGGTGCAGTTCGGCGTTCATCTGCTCCCGGGTCAACGCGTCCAGCGCGCCGAACGGCTCGTCCATCAGCAGCACCGGCGGGGAGTGCAGCAGCGCGCGACAGAGCGCCACCCGCTGCTGCATGCCGCCGGACAACTCGTGTGGCAGTGCCTTCTCGAAGCCGGTCAGGCCGGTCATCTCGATCAGCTCGTCAGCCCGGCGGGACGCCTGGGCCCGATCCATGCCGCGCATCTCGGCCTGGAGCAGGATGTTGGCCCGGGCGCCGCGCCACTCCAGCAGCGCGGCCTTCTGGAAGACGAAGCCGATCTCCTTCTGCGGGCCCCGGACCGGGCGCCGCAACAGCGACACCGCGCCGCTGGTCGGAGTGACCAACCCGGCGACGATCTTCAGGAGGGTGGACTTGCCGCAGCCGGACGGGCCGACGATCGTCACGAACTCGCCGGGCTCGATGTCCAGCGACACGTCGTCCAGGGCGGTGGTCTGGGACCGCCGGGACGTGAACCGTACGGTCACCCCGGACATCCCGATGGCGGTGCCGGTGGCTGCCGGCGCGGCGGTCACCGGGTCACCCCTGCTTCGCGTACGAGGAATCCCAGTACGCGTTTGGCGCGCCCGGGTCCTTCAGCTCCGCGTAGCGGGACATCAGGTCGATGGTCTCGGTCCACTGTTCCTCGGTGTTCACCCCGGGCGGTCCTTCACCGCCGAGCAGAGGCAACACGAGGGTGAGTTGCTTGGTGAGCACCTCGGGCGCCGGCTCGTTCTCGGCGAGCGCTGCCATCGCGGTCACCGCGCCGGCCGGGTCGCGGGCGGCTTCGGCCCAGGACTTCTGGGTGGCCTTGACGAACTTGCGGGCCAACTCCGGGTCCTTCTGCAGGGTCTGGGTGTTGGCGATCAGGCCGGTGCCGAGCAGGTTCATCCCGTAGTCGGCGAAGAGCAGGACGTCGACCTTCTTGCCGGTCTTGCTCTCGATGGTGGGCGCCTGGTCGTGGAAGAAGCCCATGATGGCGTCGACCTTGCCCTCGGCCAGGGCGGCGATCTTGCCGGCGGCGTCGACGTTGACGACCTTGACGTCGTCCTTCTTCAGGCCGTTCTTCTCCAGCCAGGCCGGGAAGGTCGCGTAGAGGGCGTCGCCGGGAGTGCCCCCGACGGTCTTGCCCTTGAGATCCGCCGGGGTCTTGATGGTCTCCTCGGAGAAGAACTCCACCGAGGAGGGCCCCTTCTCCAGGTACGCGCCGAGGCTGCGCACCGGCATGCCGGTGGCCACCGACTTGAGTAGCACGGGGCTGTCCGCCCAGCCGAAGTCGGTCTGCTTCTGGGCGACCTGCTTGACCGTGTTACCCGAGCCGTTGCCCGGCAGGATCTTCAGGTCGATGCCCTCGGCGGAGTAGTAGCCGTTCTGCAGGCCGTAGTAGAACGGCGCGTGCTCGCCGTAGGGCACCCAGTTCAGGGTCAGGGTGACCTGCTTCTTGCCGTCCGCGCCGGTGGTGCCGGCGGAGTCGTCCCCACCGCAGCCGGTGGCGGCGAACAGGAGGGCGGCGGTGACCAGGATGGTGGTGGCGGTGCGTTTCATCGGTGCCTCCGTGATGGGGTCGGTCAGGAGGTGGTCAGGGACACGCCGGCGCGGCGGCTGGCGTGCCACGGGATGAGCAGTGCCTCGGCGATCTCGACCAGGACGAACAGGACGATGCCGATGGCGGACATCAGGATCAGGTCGGCGAACAGCAGCGGGGCGTCGAGGTTGCCGTTGGCCAGCAACAGGACGTAGCCGAGCCCTTCGCTGGCGCCGACGAACTCGCCGACCACGGCACCGACCACCGCGAGGGTGACCGCCACCTTGAGACCGGCCATGAGGTGCGGCAACGCGTTCGGGAAGCGGATCTTGCGGAAGGTGCGCCACGGCCCGGCACCCATCGTGGCGGCCAGGTCGAGCAGCTCAGGGTCGGTGGAGCGCAGGCCGGCCACGCCGGAGATGACCACCGGGAAGAACGCGATGAGCACCGCCAGGATGATCTTCGGGGTGAGGCCGAGGCCGAACCAGACCACCAGCAGTGGCGCGATGGCGATCTTCGGGATGACCTGTGCGAACAGGACGATCGGGTAGAGCGCCTTGTCCAGGGTGCGGGAGTACGCGATGGCGACAGCGGTCGCCAGGCCCAGCGCGGCGGCCAGCACGAAGCCGAGCACCGTCTCGTACAGGGTGACCAGTGTGTGTCGGGCCAGTTCGGACCACTGCCCGGTCATCGTCTCCCAGACCTGGCCGGGTGTGGGCACCAGGTAGTTCGGGACGTACTCCTGGGCGGCCACGAACCACCAGGCGGCGAACAGGACCGCGAGCACCAGCGCCGGACGCCAGAGAGAGTCGGCGAAGGCCGCCGCCCGGCGACCCAGCGTGGGTCGTGGTGGACGGCCAGCGGCCGTGCCGACCATGCTGGACGGTCGCGCGCTGCCGGCGTCGGCCGACCCGGGCGACGACGGAGAATCGGCCGCCCGTTCACCACCCGCCTGGTCGGCGGCGGCGTGCCGGCCCGCCGTGTCCAGAGAGTTCTCGGTCACGCGGAACCTCCTCGGGGGCCCGGCACGGCACGCGGGGGTGGGCCGGTCGGCGGATCAGGCAAACGCTTTCCTGGAGCGTAGGCGGGCACCTCGATGCCAGGCAAGGCCTTTCCTCGATCTATTCGTCGATTGCCGAGCCAGTCGGCTCCCGCCGCCCCGAGATCGACTCGGCTTCCTGCGAACCGGGCTGTCAGCGACCTTCGGACACCCCGATCGCAGTGAAACCGAGTGGATCACCCACCGGTCCAACCTGGACTCGGTGGCGCGAGCCGACCGTCAGGAGGCCGCCGGGTAGGTGTCGAGCAGGCCGCACATGCCCAGCCGACCCCGCTCGACCGGCTCGTCCACCGCGTACACGCCGGCCTCGCCCAGGTGCCGGGGATCCCCCCGCTCCAGAGCGTCGAGGTGGGCGCCGGTGTCGGCGGCCGCCCGGCCCGCGCCGGACTCCCAACGCTGCCGCCATCGCGCCAGCAGCGGCTCGCGTAGCGCGACCGCCGCGGCGTGGAAGGCGGCCAACGCCGTCGGCCCGCCGGACCGCAGCGCCTGGAACCCGGTCACCGCCAGATCACGTCGGCGGTACGCGGCCCGCACGTCCGCGCCCGGCGCTCCCCCGTCGGGAAGTGCCGCCGCGGCGGCGTACGCGGCCGGGTCGGCCAGCACGTCGGGCGGGAAGGTCAGGATCGCGTCACCGGCCTCGGGTAACCCGCTGTTCTGCATGAGCACCACGATGGTCAGCCCTCCCCCGTTGACCAGGCGGTGCACGGTGCCGGGCTCGAACCAGACCACAGCCCCCGGCCGCAGTGGCGTCTCCCGGAAGCCGGCGGCGGTCACTGTCTGCACCGCGCCCTCGCCGCCGGTCACCACGTACCCCTCGGTGCAGCACAGGTGCACGTGCGGGGTGCCGCCGACCAGCCCGTCCGGGGCGAGCGTGTCGTAGACGCGCAGCCGGGAAACCCCGATCCCACCGGGCAGCGGGGCCGACCGGTCATTCATCGAAGTACTCGTCGGTGTCGTCCGCCGCCGGCAGCGACACCAGCAGCACGGTCAGGTCGCCGATGGCCCGGTGCCGGCATCCCGGCTTGATCAGGAACGCGGACATCGGTCGGGCCGGATGGCGAACGCCGTCCAACTCGACCTCGCCCTCACCGGCGAGCACGATGTAGTACTCGGTGGCGACCCGGTGGTGGTGGGTGACCGCGTCCTGCACCTGGAGCAGGTGCACGCTGGCCTGGCCGTCGCTCTCGGCGATGAAGCCTCGGCGGGTGGTCCCACACGAGCAGCGTCTGGCGGGAAGTTCGTCGAGTTGGAGTACCGCGAAGCTGTCGGACACGGCCGGGCCTCCCTGCGGGAAAGGGCTTTCTCTGCGGTACCGTGACGCTAGCCGGCACGACGAAACGCCGTCAACAGATCGAGGGGGCGGGCCATGGCGACCCTGTCCGATGTGGCGCGCCGGGCGGGCGTCTCACCCGCCACCGCCTCCCGTGTCATCAACGGCAGCAGCAAACCGGTCACCGACGAGCTGCGCGAGCGGGTGCTCGCCGCCGTCGCCGAGTTGCAGTACGTGCCGAACGCGCACGCCCAACTGCTGGCCCGCTCACACCGCAGCGCGGTGGGCGTGATCGTGCACGACGTCTCCGACCCGTACTTCGCCGAGATCACCCGCGGTCTGCAACGCGTCGCCACCGACCAGGGCCGACTGCTGATGATCTGCAACAGCTACCGGGACCCGGACCGTGAGTTGGAGTACGTGGAGCTGCTGCGCGGCCACCAGGTGGCGGCGTTGATCCTGGCCGGCTCCGGCTACCACGACGAGGCGTTCACCCGGCAGCTCAACGAGAAGCTCGCCGCGTACGAGGCCACCGGCGGGCGGGTCGCGGTGATCGGCCGGCACGAGCACTCCGGCGACGCGGTGATGCCGGACAACCGGACCGGCGGCTACCTGGCCGGCCGGGAGCTGTGCGGGCTGGGGCACCGGGCGATCGGCGTCGTCGCCGGCCCACGGATCCTGACAACCACGACCGACCGGTTGGCCGGTCTCCGCCAGGCCCTCACCGAACAGGGCCGCGAGCTGCCCGAACGGCGCATCCGGTACGCGGAGTTCGACCGCGACGGGGGCGCGGAGGCGACCGCCCGACTCCTCGACGCCGACCCGGAGCTGACCGCGATCGTGGCGCTCAACGACTCGATGGCCATCGGCGCGCTCGCCACCCTGCGAGCGCGCGGGCTGGCCGTGCCGCAGCAGACCTCGGTGGTGGGCTTCGACGACATGCCGATCGCCCGGGACGTGACGCCGGCGCTGACCACAGTGCGACTGCCTCTCGTCGACATGGGGGCGCGCGCGATGTCCCTGGTGCTCGGTGTCGGGGCACCGACGCCCCGGGTCGAGGTGCTCCCCGCCGAGTTGATCCGCCGGGACACCGCCGGGCCCGTCCCACCCTCCGTCCGTGCCACCGCCGGCTCGACGCCGCACCCGCGGCGGGGGGACGCGGCGACGTGACCGGGGGCAGCCCGACCCAACGGCGCATCACCAGCGCCGACGTGCGGCATCTGGTCGGCGCGTCGTTCGGGCCACGCGCCCGGGTGCGGGACACCGGTCCACTGACCGGAGGTGGATACGCGACGGTCTGGTGGGCGTTGCTCGACGACGACCGCCGGGTGGTTCTGAAGCTGGCGCCGCCGGCCGGGACGCCGCTGCTGCGCTACGAGCGTGGGCTCTGCGTGGCCGAGGCCGACTACTTCCGGCTCGTCGCCGAGCGTGCCCCTCAGGTGCCGACGCCCGTCGTGCTGCATCACGGCGTCGACCCGGCGTACGGCGAGTGGTTGGTCACCACGATGCTGCCCGGCCGGTCGCTGTCCGACCTGGCCGACGGCGGCGCCGTGGTCGACGACGGCCCGGCACGCCACGACCTCGGGGCGGCCCTCGCCGCGTTGCACAGGGTCACCGGCGACCGGTTCGGCTACGACGGCGACCGGCCTTCCGGGCCAACCTGGCGGGCCGCGTTCACGGCGATGCTCGACGCGCTGCTCGCCGACGCGTCCGACTGGGACGTCCGGCTGCCGTTCCCGCCCGAGCGCCTGCACGCGCTGGTGGAGCGGCACGCCGACGTGCTGGACGAGGTGCGTCGCCCGGCGCTGCTGCACTTCGACTGCTGGGACGGCAACGTGCTGGCCGCGCCCGACGCGGACGGCCGGCTGCGGCTGCGTGGCCTGGTGGACGGCGAGCGGTTCCTCTACGGCGATCCGCTGCTGGACCTGGTCTCGCCGCTGCTCTTCCGGCGCGTCGAGGACACGCCGGAGCATCCGTTGCTGCGCGGCTACCGCGCCGCCGCCGCGGAGCCGCTGCTGCTGGACACCTCGGCGCGTACCCGCCTGGGTCTGTACCGGTTGCACCTCTACCTGCTGATGACAGTGGAGATGCCCAGCCGCGGCATGACGGCACAGACCCACCCCGGGCGGCACGCCCGACTGGCGGAACTGCTGGACGCGGAGATCGCCGCGCTCGCCTTGTAGGCGCCCGGGGATAACCGATTGTTCGCGGCTCGTCGTGGGCTTAACCTCCCCCGGTGCTGATTCGGGAGTTCGTCGACCAGGACTGGTCGCAGGTGTGGCCGATCATCCAGGAGGTGATCGGGGCTCAGGAGACCTTCACCTACGACCCGGCGATGACCGCCGAGCAGTCGTACGCCGTGTGGGTCGAGGCCTCGCCGGGGCGCACCGTCGTCGCGGTGAACGGCGGGCGGGTGCTCGGCACCGCGAAGATGGGCACCAACAAACCGGGGCCGGGAGCGCACGTCTCCACCGCGAGTTTCATGGTCGCCGCCGACGCCCGGGGCCGGGGCGTCGGCACCGCGCTGTGCCGCGACGCCCTGACCTGGGCTCGCGAGCAGGGGTACGCGGGCATGCAGTTCAACGCCGTCGCGGAGAGCAACCAATCGGCGGTGGAGCTGTACCGGCGGGAGGGCTTCGCGGTGATCGGCACGGTGCCGGGGGCGTTCCGTCACCCCACCCTCGGCCGGGTCGGCCTACACGTCATGTACCAGGAGTTCTGACCGGAATTCGGGCCTGGGCGATCTCACGCACGCTGGTTCGCGGCGGGCGGATGCCGCGTGTTGTTGGATGCCTGTCGAGCTGCCCCAGATGTGGGGCAGCTCGACAGGCACGGCGGAACATACGGGCGGAAGCCCCGCCCAGGCGCGACGCCAGCTCAGACCGTCGAGGGATGGCCGGCCGGTGGCTCACCAACCTGATTCACCAGGGCCGAAGCAGGCGGACAAGGCGGCTCCGCGCCGGCGCGGCGGACCGGGCTGAAGAGGCCGGCGACAGCTACCAGTAGGCACCCCGCTCCGGCCGCGAGCGTGACGGCTGCGACCCCGAACCGGGCGGCGGCCCAGGTCAGCACGACAGCACCGGCGGGACCGAGGGCGTAGTGCGTGCTCCAGAACGCCGACGTCACCCGGCCGAGCAGGTGGTCGGGGGTGATCTCCTGGCGCAGCGACATCGAACAGATCCCGCCGATGCTGAGACAGCACAGGTACACCGCTGTCAGCGCGGTGACCGCCGGCACGCTCGTCGCGATGCCGACGCCGGCCACCGCGAAACCGCAGACGGCGTGCGCGCCGATCCAGGTCGCGCCGAATCCGCGTCGCCGGCGCAGCGGGGCCACCAGCAGCGCACCGGCGACAGTGCCCAGCGCCGCCAGACCGAGGACCGTGCCGACGGTGCCCTCGGAGCCGCCCAGGTCATGGGTGACGTGGTAGATCAGCACGTCGACGAAGCCGTAGGTCAGGAAGATGAAGACCGACAACAGGACGGTCAGCGCGCGCAGGACGGGCTGTCCCCACAGGAACCGCGCCCCGGCGAGGAACTCGGCCAACGGGCGTTCCCGGGCTACCGGGGCGGCGTCGGCGGGCGCGGGTCGCAGACGGATCAACCACAGGCCGGCCGCGGAGAGCGCGAAGCTCGCCGCGTTGACGGCGATGGCGGTCGCCGGGCCGAAGCGCGCCGCCACCACACCGGCGAGCAGCGGTCCGAGAACGGCGGCAGCCGCGTACGTCGCCTGCAACCGGCCGTTGGCCTCGGTGATCCGATCCCGGTCGACGAGGTTACGGACAGCGGTCACCGCCGCGACCTGGAACACCATGCCGGCCGCCTCGCAGATCGGCAGCACGACGAAGAGCAGCCAGACCTGCGGGCCGGCGAGCCACACCAACGGCACCAGGCCGTAGAGCACCAGCCGGGTCAGGTCCGCCACGATCATCAGCGTGCGCCGGTCGTACCTGTCGACCAGCACCCCGCCGAAGACCCCGGCGGCGACGGACGCCGCACCCGCGACGGCGGTGAGGAGGCCCATCTGCGCCACCGACCCGGTCGCCTGGAGCACCAGCAGCGGCACCGCGAGGTAGGCGAACGAGTCACCGGCCGCCGAGAGCGACTGCGCGACCCAGTACGTGCCGAAGGTGCGGTCCCGCCACAGCGGAGGGCGTACGTCGTGACCCGCAGTCGGTGTACTCATCGCAGTGGATGGTGGCACGACTGCGGAGCGCACGGAAACGGCCGTGGGGATCCCACGGCCGTTTCCGGGAAACGCAGAGCGGTCAGCTCTTGCGCAGCGGAGCGAGCGCGGCGCTCCAGGAGACCACCTGGTCGAGCGTGGTGGTCAGCGCGTCCTGCTGGAACGGGCCGGGCTTGAAGGTGCTGAAGTTCTCGAAGTCGGTGAAGAGCGACAGCGCGACCTGCGAGCGTACGTCGGCCATCTGCAGCTCACCGGAGATGAGCCGCAGGTGCTCCACGGCGCGCGCGCCGCCCACCGAGCCGTAGCTGACGAAGCCGACGGCCTTGTTGTTCCACTCGGCGTACAGGAAGTCGATGGCGTTCTTCAGGGCACCCGAGGTGGAGTGGTTGTACTCGGGGGTGACGATGACGAAGCCGTCGAACGAGGCGATCGTCTCGGCCCACCGCTTGGTGTGCGGCTGCGAGTACTGGCCCATCGAGGGCGGGTACGCCTCGTCGAGGTGCGGCAGCTGGTAGTCGAGCAGGTCGATCAGCTCGTACTCCGCGTCGGTGCGCTGCTTGGCGATCTCGAGCACCCAGCGGGCGACGGCTTCCCCGTTACGCCCCGGACGGGTGCTTCCGAGGATGATCCCGATCCTGGTCATGTGTGGCGCCTTTCAGAGGGTCCTTACCTGACGGCGAGAACGCTAACCGGTGCTTGATTGGTCAAGCAAATACTCTACCTATGGTCGTTGTCACACGGAGGGTAACCATTTGCTCAGTCAAACAAGTATGATATGAGGATGTCCAACCCCTCCGCGGAGACTCCGCAACCCCTCACCACTGATGAAGAGGCCCTGGTCCGTGCCCTGGGCCAGGTGATGTACGTGCTGCCCCGCACGATCGACGCGGACATGGTCGGTGACCGTCAGCTACCACTCACCGAGTACACAGCCCTGATGAACCTCTCCGAGGCACCGGACCGCCGGCTGCGCATGCACGAACTCGCCGCGCTCTGCTACCTCTCGCTCAGCGGCATGACCCGGACGATCATCAGGTTGGAGACCCAGGGCCTGGTCAAGCGGGAACGCTGCGAGGAGGACGCCCGGGGCTGGAACGCCGTCCTCACCGACGCGGGCTTCGCCCGCCTGGAAGAGTCCTGGCCCAGCCACCTGGCCGCCGTACGCCGCCGGTTCCTCCAGCACTTCGAGGGCCACGACCTGGCCCGGTTGGCCCGCGCGTTCCGGCAGGCCGGTGCGGCGGAGACGACCGACTGACCGGCGATCGGCTCAGCCGGAGTGCCGCCCCGCCACCACCAGGGCCCAGGCCAGCAGGCCGAACGCGCCGGTCGACGCGACGGCCCGGACCACGTTGCCGCGTACCCAGGTGGTCTCGAAGCGCTCCCGCGCTGCCGCGAGGTCGGTGACCTGGTCGACGTCGCCGGCGCGGGCCAGCGCGTTGTTCAGCGGCACGTTGACCACCGCCGTGACGCCGAGCACCACCAGGTAGGCCAGCAGCCCGGCGACGATCCACGGCAGCGCCGCCCGGCGGTCGGCGCCCAGGTGCAGCGCCGCCGCCAGCAGCGTGAACAGCAGCGCGCCACCGAAGCAGACCGCGAACCAGCCGTTCAGGATCGACTCGTTGATCCGTTGCATGGCGAGCACCAACGTCCGGTCGTCGGCACGACCCAACCCCGGCATGACCGCGTACGCGAAGGCGGCGAACAGCCCGGCGGTCAGGCCGGTGGTCACTGTGGCGGCGAACAGGCTCACGGTGCTCAGGAATCCCATGGGCCCCATTGCACCCGTTGGCGCGCCCCCTGACCAGACCCGGCTACGGTCACCGGGTCGGGGCGTGGGCGGCGAGGGGGTTGGCGAGGGTGCCAACGAACTGGAGAGCCGCCGACGGGTCGGCCAGGTCGATCATCTGCTGGTTGTCGCGCAGTTGGAGCCGGTTGAGGCAGGACAGCGTGAACTCCGGTGCGAACAGGTCGTAGTGGCGGACCCGCTCGGCCAGGTGCGGTACCCGGTCGAAGTAGTCGGCGGCGCAGGCCGCGACCGTACGCCAGAGGTCGTCCTCGCCGATCACGCCGGCCTCGACCAGGACCGCGTTGAGGTGGCGCAGGAAGCAGTCCACCACGTCGGTGAAGATGGTCAGCAGCTTGGTGTCGTCGGGCACCTCGACCCGGATCCGCTCGACCGCCTCGGGCAACTCGACGTCGGCGCTCATCACCGCGATCTCCTCGGCGATGTCCTTGAAGATCACCCGCTCCACGGTGTCCTGCTCGTCGAGGACGAGGATGACGTTCTCGCCGTGCGGCATGAACGCCAGGTCGTGGGCGTAGAAGCTGTGCAGCAACGGGGTGAGGTAGGCGTCCAGGTAACGGCGCAGCCACACCTGGGGCGTCAACCCGGACCGGGCGATCAGCGCCGCCGCCAGCGACCCGCCGTCGCTGTCCACGTGCAGCAGCGCGGCCATGGTGGACAGTCGACGCCCCGGCGCCAGTGCGGGCACCGGGCTCTCCCGCCACAGGGCGGCCAACATCTTGCGGTACGGGGAGGTGCGGTCGGTCGCCGCCTCGTACTGCCGGTGCCGGTAACCCACAGCGGCCCGCTCCCGGATCACGGTCAGGCCGGTGCCGGTCAGCACCTCGTCGCCCGCGATCAGGTCGGCCAGCCAGTCGTTGATCGCCGGGGTCGCCGCCATGTACGCGGCCGACAACCCCCGCATGAAGCCCATGTTCAGCACCGACAGCGCGGTCTTGACGTAGTGCCGGCTCGGTTCGCTGACGTTGAAGAACGTTCGGATGGACTGCTGGGCCAGGTACACGTCCGGTCCGGGGCCGAGGTGCACCAGCCGGCGCTCGGCCAACTCTCCGGCGAAGGTGACCGCCAGCTTGTTCCACCACTGCCACGGGTGGGCGGGGATCAGGTGGTAGTCGGCCAGGTCCAGCCCGAGATCGATCATCGTGGCCGCGAACCGGGCCCGGGTTTCCGCGTCCAGTTCGCCCTCGACGAGCCTGTCGTAGTCGAGGTCGGCGGCGCTGCTGAACGTCGAGTGGTCCCGGTGCGCGGCCAGCCACTCCAGCCGGATCGGTGCGGCGACCTCCGGGGCGTAGCTGTGGTACTCGTCGACGCCGAAGCCGAGCCGGCCGTTGTTGGCCACGAAACACGGGTGGCCCTCGGTCATCGACGTCTCGATGGTCTGGAAGTCGGCCTCGGCCAGCTCGGCGGCGCTCGGCGCGGCCTGGGCCAGCTTGTACGCGGTGCCCGCCAGCGTCGAGGTGATCTCCTCCAGGTAGACCGGGAGCACCCGCGCGGAGAGCCCGAGGGTGTCACGCAGCTCGATGACGAGGTCCACCGCGTCGGGTGGCGTCGACGTGCCGTCGCGGTGCCGGGTGATGCTGTCCGCGTCGATCTGCCAGTGCTCCAGGGCGAGCACCCGCGCGGCGAACCGGTAGGTGACGGTGCCGTCGTCGCTGCTGACCTCGTACCACTGGCGGTCGTCGCTGCCCGGCACGGGCTCCGGGGTGAGCAGGCGCTCGTGGGTGAACTCGGCGAGCGCCTTGCGGACCAGCAGCCGGTTGGCCCGGGCCCAGCGCTCCGGGGTGAGGTGGCCGACCGGACTGCCGGCGGCGTGCCCGGTGGTGGCGGACGTCGGGGTGGGGACGGCGGTGGCGGTCACGCCGGGGCTCCTTCGGTTCGGGTGGTGGCAGCGCGGTCGACGGCGGCGCTGTTGACCGCAGCTTCGAACTGGGCGCGGGTGCAGACGCTGAGCAGGGCGTCCTTCTCCGGCTTGGCGATCGGCCCGACGACCTCGAAGCCGACGGCGGCGTTCAACGCGTGTACGGCGGTGTTGCGGACGTCCGGTTCGACCACCACCCGCCGGGTCGTCGGGTCGGTGAAGAGCCACGCCATGACGGTGGTCAGCACCGCCCGGGTGAAGCCGTGCACCGGCGTGCCGGCCGGGGCGCAGAGGAAGTGCATGCCCACGTCGCCGGGTTGGTGGTCGTAGAGGCCGACCAGCTCGACGTGGGCCGGGTCGTAGCGTTCGGCGAGGAAGGCGGGACTCCCCCGCCAGAGCCCGAGGTACGCGTCGTGGTGCGGGTGCGCGGCGATCCGCTGGTACTCCTCGGCCACCCGGGCCTCATCGGCGTCCTGCATCAGCCAGAACGCCGCCTTCGGGTGGGTCACCCACTGGTGCAGCAGCGCGGCGTCGGCGTCCGGATCGAGCGTACGCACCGCGAACTCGCCGAGCCGGTCGTCCACGCGGGCGAAGACGACTGTCACGACGGCACCCCGAACTCCTGGAACGTGATGCTTTTCTCGATCGGGTAGTGCTCCCGGCCGAGCAGCTCCCGGATGATCCAGGAGTTGCGGTAGGGGCCCATGCCCAGGTCCGGCGACGTGATGCTGTGCGTGTGGGTGCCCGCGTTCTGCAGGAAGATGCCCCGCCCGCTGTGGTCGATGCTGTAGTTACGGGCCACGTCGAAGCGGCCGTGCGCGTCCCAGCGGATCCGCTCGCGCACCGGGTCGAGGAACTCCGGCACCCGGTAGTGGTAGCCGGTGGCGAAGACGAGCCCCTCGGTCCGCAGCGTGAAGTCGCGCTCCTGCTCCACCTGACGCAACCGGAGGGTGTACGTCCCGTCCTGGTGGTCGGCGCCAACCAACTCGGTGTTGGTGAGTAGGCGGGTGTTCACCGGTCCGTCGACGCTGTGCGCGTACAGCAGGTCGAAGATGTCGTTGATGAGGTCCGAGTTGATCCCCTTGAACAGCCCCTTCTGCTCGGTCTCCAACCGGTAGCGGGTCGCCTCGGGCAGCGCGTGGAAGTAGTCCACGTAGTCCGGTGAGGTCATCTCCAGCGTCAGCTTGGTGTATTCGAGCGGGAAGAACCGCGGTGATCGGGTCACCCAGTTGAGCTGGTAGCCGTACCGGTCGATGTCGCCGAGCAGGTCGTGGTAGATCTCGGCGGCGCTCTGCCCACTGCCCACCACAGTGATGCTGCGCTTGGTGCGCAACGCCGCCCGGTGCTCCAGGTAGCGGGAGTTGTGCACGGCGTCCCCGGGCAGCGCGGCCACGGCGTCGGGCAGGTATGGCGGGGTGCCGGTGCCGAGCACCAGGTGCCGGGCCCGGTACTGGACGGTCTCCCCCGTGCCGGTGCGGGCCCGCACCACGTACCGCTCGTCGGTGGAGTCGAACTCCACTGTGGTCACCGTCTGACCGAAGCGCAGGTTCGGCAGCTTCGCCGCCGCCCACCGGCAGTACGCGTCGTACTCGCTGCGCAACGGGTAGAAGCTCTCCCGGATGTAGAACGGGTAGAGCCGGCCGATCTCCTTGAGGTAGTTGAGGAAGGAGTACGGCGACGTCGGGTCGGCGAGGCTGACCAGGTCGGCGATGAACGGGGTCTGCAACCGGGCCGACTCCAGCAGCATGCCGGGGTGCCAGGCCAGGCTGGGACGGGCCTCCAGGAACACCCCGTCCAGGTCGTCGATCGGCGCGGTGAGGCAGGCCAGGCCCAGGTTGTACGGGCCCAGCCCGATGGCGACGAAGTCGTGGGTGGACATGCGAGTCTCCAGGCGCGGTCGGCGTCAGCCGACGTTGCGGGTCTGGTCGGCGTCAGCCGACGTGGCAGGTCAGGTCGGCGGCGGTGTGCTCGCGCACGTACCGGCCGGCGTGGTGGGCGATCAGTTCGAGCACGTGGTCGACGTCGTCGACGGTGGTCGCCGGGTTGAGCAGTGTGAACTTCAGGAAGTGGTGCCCGTCCACCCGGGTTCCGGCGACCACGGCGAGGCCGGACGCCGCGAGGGCCTCACGGGCGTGCAGGTTCGCCGCGTCGGCCAGCTCCCGGCCCGGGCCGGTGGGCAGGTAGCGGAAGACCACTGTGCTCAGCTCCGAGCGGGTGACCACCTCGAACCGGGGGTCCTCGCTGACCAGCTGCCAGGCGTCGGCGGCCCGGTCGACCACCTCGTCGAAGAGCGCGCCGAGCGTGTCCGGGCCCATCACCCGCAGCGTCAGCCAGAGCTTCAACGCGTCGAAGCGGCGGGTCGTCTGGAGGCTCTTGTCGACCTGGTTGGGGATGCGCTGCTCGACCATCCGGGCCGGGTTGAGGTAGTCGGCGTGGTACGTGGCGTGCCGCAGGGTCCGCCGGTCGCGGACGAGCAGCGCGCTGGAGCTGACCGGCTGGAAGAACGACTTGTGGAAGTCGACGGTGACCGAGTCGGCCCGCTCGATGCCGTCGAGCAGGTGCCGGCGCGTCGGCGAGACGAGCAGACCGCAGCCGTACGCGGCGTCCACGTGCAGCCACACGCCGGTCGCCGCGCAGATCGCGGCGAGTTCCGTCAACGGGTCGATGGAGCCGAAGTCGGTGGTGCCGGCGGTGGCGACGACGGCCATCACCACGAGTCCGGCCTCCCGGCACCGCGCGATCTCCGCGCTCACGGCTGCCGACCGGATCCGTCGACGGCTGTCGGTGGGGACCGCGATCACCGCGTCCGGGGAGAGCCCCAGCAGTTTGGCCGACTTCTGCACGCTGAAGTGACCGGCGGCGGAGGTGAGCACCCGCAGCCGGGGCAGCAGTTCGGCACGGGCCGCCGGGCCGATCGCGTCGACGCACGCCTCCTCGCGGGCCAGCAGCAGCGCCTGGAGGTTGGACTGGCTGCCGCCGCTGGTGAAGACACCGTCGGCGCTGGGGCCGAGGCCGATCCGCGCGGCGGTCCAGTCGATCAGCCGCCGCTCGATGAGGGTCGCCCCCGCGCTCTGGTCCCAGGTGTCCAGTGAGGAGTTCACTGCGGTGAGCACGGCCTCGCCGAGCAGCGCCGGGATGGCCACCGGGCAGTTGAGGTGGGCGAGGTAGCGGGGGTGGTGGAACCAGACGGCGTCGCGCAGGTAGACGTCCTCCAACTCGTCCAGCGCGGCGCCGGCATCGCCCAACGGCCGGTCCAGGTCCACCCGGTCGACCAGGGGGGACAGCTCGGCCGGGGTGATCCCGGTGACGGGACGGTCGACGGTGGCGACCCGGCGGGCGACCCGGTCGACGCCGTCGGCGATGGTCCGCCGGTACTGGTCGACCGAACCGTCGTGCAACAGGTGGGCCCGCGCGACGGCGGGCGTCGGTGACGGCGCGGTGGTCTCGACGGGGTACGTCGGCACGGTCACGGGATGTCCTTCCACGTTCTCGACGAGGGCAGCGAGGACCCACCCCGGGCGCGGCGGTGCGCCCGGGGGCGATGGGTGGTTCAGCTGACCTTCTTCGCGTTCCGGATGGCGGTGGCGAGGTTCTCCAGCAACGGCGCGGAGCCGGCGTACGAGAAGCGGGGCACCGCGTCCCACGGGGTGACCTGGTTGGCCTTGACCGCCGGCAGTTGCTGCCAGGTCGGCTTGGCGGCGAGGTCCTTGGGCTGAAGGGCAGTGCTGCGGTTGTCCAGCAGGATCAGGTCGGCCGGGAACTTGGCGGTGTTCTCCCAGCTCAGCGCCTCGAAGTAGTCGCCGGCTTCGAGCTTGGTGGGGACCACGATGTCGACGCCCAGCTCGGCGAAGTACATCAGGTCGGTGCTGACCTTCGGGTTGGAGACGTAGAAGAGGTCGGGGCTGCCGGAGCAGGCCATCACCTTGATGCCGGGGTTGGCCTTGACCGCCTGCCGTACCGACTCGGCGGCGGCGTCGAAGCGGGCCTTCGCGTCGGTGACCTTCTTGGCGGACAGGTCCGCGCCGAGCGACTCGGCCAGCGCGGCGTAGCGCTCGATCGGCTTGGTCATCGGCACCCGGGCGGTGGTGATCGCCACGCTGGGTGCCAGCGGGAGGATCTTGGCCTTGCTCTCGTCCGGCACGTACCAGAGCGCGTCCGGGTCGTACATGTGGGTGACCAGCAGCTCGGGACGCAGCGCCGCGTACTTCTCCAGGCTGAACTCGCCCCACACGTTGCCGAGGATCTCGACGGCCTCGACGTTGAGGTCACCGGCCTGCGGGTCGGCGCTGCCGTCCGCACGCTTCGTCTCACCGAACACGCCCACGAGCTGCGTGTCGAGACCGAAATCGATCAGTGCTGCCGCCACGCCGGTGAAGGCCACCACGCGCGTCGGCCGGGCCTTTGCCTCGACCTTCGTGGCCCGGTCGTCGGTGAACGACCAGGGGCCGCTTCCGTTGCCGGTGGCGGGCTTCGCGGTGTCGTCAGTGCCGCAGGCGGCGAGCAGGGTGGCCAACGTGGCGGCCCCACCGGCGGCCAGGAGGCCACGGCGGGAGAGACGACGTGCGGACAGGGCATCGGGCATGGTGTTGTCTTTCGATCAAGGGTTTGGCCGGACTCGACCAGGGCAGCGGGGTTAGGTTAGCCTAACCTCGGTCATTGTCAACAGCGGTTCGTCGCGCCGCCACCACCCCGGAGCCCACACTGGACGCCACACCCACCGTCACCAGGCAGGCACCACGTGTGCCGGACCGGGGCTCGGCCGTCATCCCGGTTCGTCGCGGTCGCCACGCGGTCCGCGCCGCCGGCCTCATCGCCGCCGTGACACTGCTCGGAGTGATCGTGCTGCTCAGCATCGCGGTCGGGGCGAAAGCCATGCCGCTCAGCGACGTCTGGTCCGGCCTGCTGCACCGCGACGCCGCCGAGTACGCGGTGGTGCACCGGATGCGCCTGCCGCGTACCCTCCTCGGGCTCCTCGCCGGCGCCGCGCTCGGCGTGGCCGGCGCGGTCATGCAGGCCCTCACCCGCAACCCTCTCGCCGACCCCGGCCTGCTCGGCATCAACGCCGGAGCGTCCGCGGCGGTCGCCACCGCCGCCGCCTTCCTGGGCGTCAGCGCCGTCGGCGGGTACGTCTGGTTCGCGCTGGCCGGCGCGGCGGTCGTGACCGCCCTCGTCTACGCCGTCGGCGGTGGACGTGGGGCCACCCCGGCCCGCCTCGCACTGGCCGGAGCGGCGCTCAACGCGACCCTCTACTCCTACGTGAGCGCGGTGATGCTGCTGGACACCGCCTCGCTGGACCGGCTGCGGTTCTGGACGGTCGGCTCGCTGGCCAGCGCGGACACCGCGACAGTGCGGCGGGTGCTGCCGTTCATCCTCATCGGCCTGCTGGTCGCGCTCTGTGCCGCCCGCCCGCTGAACGCGCTCGCCCTCGGCGACGACGCCGCGCGTGCCCTGGGCGCCCGACCCGTGCTGATCCGCGCCGCCGTGATCGTGGCGGTCACGCTGCTGTGCGGCGCGGCGACCGCCGCCTGCGGCCCGATCGTCTTCGTCGGGCTGCTGGTGCCGCACCTGGTCCGCGCCCTGACCGGCCCGGACCTGCGGTGGCTGCTGCCGTACTGCGCGGTGCTGGCGCCCGCCCTGCTGCTCGGCGCTGACGTGCTCGGCCGGGTGCTCGGTCGACCGGGAGAACTCCAGGTCGGCATGGTGACCGCCGTGCTGGGCGGTCCGCTCTTCCTGTGGCTGGTCACCCGCGCGAAGGTGGCCCACCCGTGAGCGGGCGGACCGGCAGGCTCAGCACCGCGGCCGTCCTCCGTACCCCCGGTGGGTTGTCGCTGCGGTACCGCCCCCGCGCGCTGGCCGTCGGCACCGCGGCGGCGCTGCTCGCGGTCGGTCTCGGCCTTGTCGCCCTGGGCAGCGGTGACTATCCGATGGGCCCGGCCGACGTGCTGCGCACGCTCGTCGGCGGCGGCACACCCGCGGAGCAGTTCATCGTGCACGAGCTGCGACTGCCCCGCCTGGTCACCGCCCTGCTGGTCGGCGCGGCGCTGTCGCTGGCCGGCACGGTCTTCCAGTCGCTGGTCCGCAACCCGCTGGGCAGCCCGGACATCCTCGGCTTCACCCAGGGCGCGTCGGCCGGCGCGCTGGTGGTGGTCGTCCTCGGCGGCAGCAGCCTGGCCCTCGCGGGCGCGGCGGTCGCCGGTGGGCTCGCCACCGGCCTGGTGATCTACGCCCTCGCCTGGCGACGCGGCGTACACGGGTACCGGCTCATCCTGGTCGGCATCGGCATCGCCGCGATCCTGACCGGAGTCAACGGCTACCTGCTGACCCGGGCTCCCCTGATGGACGCCGCGCGCGCGGTGCTCTGGCTCACCGGCAGCCTGGACGGGCGGGGCTGGGCCAACGCCGGGCCGCTGCTCGCCGTCCTGGTCGTGGTGACGCCGGTGGTCCTCGTCGTCTGCGGCCCGGCGCTGCGGATGATGGAGTTGGGTGACGACACGGCCGGCGCCCTCGGTGTGCCGGTGCGCCGGCTGCGCCTGGTGCTGCTCACGGCGGCGGTGCTGCTGGTCTCGTTCGCGGCGGCCGCCGCCGGGCCGGTGTCCTTCGTGGCGCTGGTCGCCCCCCACGTGACGAAACGGCTGACCCGGGCGCCCGGCCCGAACCTGCTGCCGTCGATGGCCGTCGGAGCGGCGCTGCTGGTCGGCGCGGACCTGCTGGCCCAACGCGCGTTCCCCGGGCACCAGCTTCCGGTCGGTGTGGTGACCGGAGTGATCGGCGGCGGCTACCTCGTCTGGCTGCTCGCGCTGGAACGCCGGGCGGGTCGGCTGTGAACACCCGCGACGCCCTCGAAGGAGCACCCATGCACCCCGGCACCTCCCGGCTCGGCGGCACCGCGCTGACCCTCGCCTACGACCAGCGCACCATCGCGGAGAACCTGACCGTCGCGGTGCCGGACAACTCGTTCACGGTGATCATCGGTCCGAACGCGTGCGGCAAGTCGACACTTCTCCGCGCGCTGTCCCGGATGCTGCGCCCGAGCGTCGGCACCGTGCTGCTGGACGGGCGCGACATCCACGACCAGCCAGCCCGCGCCGTCGCCCGCACGCTCGGCCTGCTCCCCCAGTCGTCGATCGCGCCGGACGGCATCAGCGTCGCCGAGTTGGTCGCCCGCGGTCGCTACCCCCACCAGGGGCTGCTGCGGCAGTGGTCACGCGAGGACGAGCGGGTGGTCGAGGAGTCGATGGCCGCGACCGGCGTCGACGACCTCGCCGACCGATCGGTGGACGAACTCTCCGGCGGGCAACGGCAGCGGGTGTGGATCGCCATGGCGTTGGCCCAGCAGACCCCGTTGCTGCTGCTCGACGAACCGACCACGTTCCTCGACATCGCCCACCAGATCGAGATCCTGGACCTGTGCGCCCGACTGCACGAGGAGCAGGGACGCACCCTGGTCGCGGTGCTGCACGACCTGAACCACGCGGCCCGCTACGCCACCCACCTGATCGCCATGCGCGACGGTCACGTGGTGGCCGCCGGAGAACCGGCGTCGGTGGTCACCGCCGACCTGGTGGCCGAGGTGTTCGGGCTGCCCTGCCGGGTCATCGACGACCCGGAGACCGGCACCCCGCTGGTCGTTCCCGCCGCCCGTCGTCGCGCCGTCGAGCCCGCGTGAACGCCAGGCGTTTCCGCGACCCCTGGGGCGTTCCGCACCTGCGTGCCGACGGCCCCCTGGCGCTGGCGGCGGCCCAGGGGCGGGTGACAGCGTACGACCGGGCGTGGCAGATCGAGGTGGAACGGCACCGGTCGCAGGGCACCAGCGCGGCGTTCCTCGGCGTCGAAGCGCTCGACTGGGACCGGTTCGCCCGACGGGTACGACTCGACGACACCGCGCGTCGCTGCCACGCCGCGCTCGACCCGGCGACCGCCGCGTGGGTGGGCGCGTACGTCGACGGGGTCAACGAGGGCCTCGCCGCCGGGGCGGCCCGCGCGCCGGAGTTCGCCGCCACCGGGCTGAGCCCCGGCCGGTGGGAACCGTGGACCCCCCTCGCGGTCTGGCTGGGCCATCACATCCTGTTCGCCGGGTTCCCGGGCAAGCTCTGGCGGGAACACGTGGCGCAGCGGCTCGGCCCGGACCTGGTCGAGGCGTTCGCCACCGACGGTCCGGCCGTCGCCGGCAGCAACGGGTGGCTGCTCGCCGCCGACCGCACCGGCACCGGGGGCGCGCTGCTCGCCGGCGACCCGCACCGGTTCATCGAGGACCCGGGCGTCTACCAGCAGATCCGGTTGGCCTGCCCGGAGTACGACGTCGTCGGGCTGGCGGTGCCCGGTGTCCCGGGCATCGCGCACTTCGGGCACGCCGGCGCGGTGGCCTGGGGGATCACCAACGCGATGGCCGACTACCAGGACCTGTACGCCGAGCGGCTGCGCCGCCACGACGGGCAGGTGCAGGCCCTCGGCCCGGACGGTTGGCAGTCCGTGCACTGCCACGTCGAGACGATCGAGGTGGCCGGGGCGGACCCGGTCGAGGTCGAGGTGCTGGAGACCGACCGGGGTCCGGTGATCGTCGGCGGGTGCGGCGACGAGACGGCGATCAGCCTGCGCTACCCGCCCCGGGTCCGCGCCGAGCTGGGTTTCGCGGCGCTGCCGGAGCTGCTGCGCGCCCGTACCGTGACCGATGTGGACCACGCGCTGCGGCACTGGGTGGAGCCGGTCAACGTGGTGCAGGCGGCGGACACCGTCGGCGGGCTGCTGCACCGGGTCGCCGGAGCGGTTCCGGTACGGCACCCGGACAACGGCCGGCGGATCGTCCCCGCGTGGGACGACGCGTACACCTGGCAGGGGTGGTACGCGCCGATGCCCCGCGCCGGGGTGGCCGGTCGGGCGGTGATGGCCAACGAGCGTGGCCTGGCGACGCCGTTGGGGGTGGAGTTCGCCGCGCCGCACCGGGCGCGCCGCATCGCCGAGCTGCTCGACGCCGGGCAGGGCTGGACCGCCGACGAGATGGCCGCCGTGCACACCGACACGTACCTGGGCTCGGCCGGGCCGCTGCTGACGGTGCTGGCCGAGTCCGACGGGCTCAGCCCGCAGGCTGCCGCGCTGCGCGACCGGCTGCTGCGCTGGGACCGACGGATGACCGCCGACAGCGCCGACGCAGCCGCCTTCGCCACACTGCGGGCGGCTGTCGTACGGCGGATCGCCGCGCACCCGGCGCTGACCGCGCTGGCCGGGCCGCCCGCGTACCCCGCGGTGTTCGCGCCCTGGTTGGCGGTGACGCCGCGCGTCGCTTACGCACTGGAGCACCTGCTCGGCGGACGTCCGCTGCCCGGCGTGGACCCGGCGGCGGTGGTGCGCGCGGCGGCCGAGGAGGTCGCCGAGGCGACGGCCGGGCCGGCGCGTTGGGGCGACCTGCACCGGCTGGCGGCCTGGCGGGCGCTGCCCGACCCGGACGCCGGCCCCGGCCCCCGCCTCGACGGCGACCATGACTGTGTGCTGTCCACGTCCAGCGTCCCCGGGGTCACCCACTGGTGTTTCCGGGGCCCGGCGGCGCGTTTCGTCTGGGATCTGGCGCGGCGCGAGGACAGCCTCTGGGTGGTGCCGCTCGGGGCGTGCGGAGTGCCCGGCGACACGCACCACGCCGACCAGGGCCCCGCGTGGTTGGCGGGCGAGCTGCTGCCGATCGTCACCGACTGGGACCGACTCGTCGAGGAGCCGGATGAGCATTGATCGACACCACCACCACAGCGAGGTCGACGGATTCGGGACGGTCACCATCCGCCCGGTGCGGCCGGACGAGGACGTCGACCTGCTGCACGGCTGGGTCACCCAGGAACGCGCCCGCTTCTGGGGGATGCGGGAGGCGAGCCGCGAACGGGTGCACGAGATCTACGCGTACCTGGACTCGCTGGCCACGCACCACGCGTACCTGGTGCACCGCGACGGGGTGCCGGCCGCGTTGGCGCAGACCTACCAGCCCGAGGCGGACCCGGTCGGCGAGTGCTACGACGTACGCCCCGGCGACGTCGGGGTCCACCTGCTCATCGGACCCCCGACAACTGTCGAACGCGGGTTCACCGGCGCGGTGTTCGGCGCGATCCTCGACTTCGTCCTCGCCGACCCGGGCCGGCGACGGGTCGTGATCGAGCCGGACGCCCGCAACGAGCGGGCCATCAACCGGTTCCTGCGTACCGGGCCCCGGCCCGGACCCCTGATCGACCTGCCGGAGAAGCGCGCCCGCCTGCTCTTCCTGGATCGACCGGCGGGCTGAAACGGACCGGCCGCCGGTCGGGCTGCGCGTGGCAGCCCGACCGACGGCCGGTGACCGTGGCGTCAGCGCAGGCCGAACGCCCGCGTGATGCTCTGGTCCACGGTGTTGCCGGCGGCGTCGCGCGCGGTGGTCCGCAGGCTGACGAAGCTGGCCTTCGCCGGGGCTGCCAGCGCCAGACGCCACCCGTCGCCGTGCCGGGTCAGACGTGGCTTCTGCCAGGTCGCGCCGTCGTCGTAGGACACCTCGACGGTGACCGCGCCGACCGTGCCGGAGACCTCGGGCAGGTGCGACGCGACAACGGTGAGCGGCGCGCGCCGCGACGCCTTCCCCTCCCGGTCGATGTCCACCTGGTAGTCCAGCTGGATCATCGGCAGCACCTCCGCCGACTCCTCGCCGGTGACCGCCGAGCTGAAGCCCCACTCGGTGCGGGTCTTCCGGGAGTACGGGTTGGTCCAGGCGGCCCGGTCGTTCTCCACCACCAGCCGGTACGGCAGCCGCTGCTCAGCCAGGCCGGCGACCTGGAGGTACTCGGCGTTGCCCCACCTCAGCTCCTTGTCCCCCTGGTAGAGGGTGGTCCTGTTGACCATGTCGAAGTTCGCGTACGCGTCACCGATGTGGCCACCACCGTCGCCCCAGCCGGGAGCGGGCAGGTAGACGGTGTCCAGGTACCGCACGGGCGTGTAACTCCCACCCATCCGGGGGCGCTGGATCGGCCCGAACCAGGTGACAGCGCTCGGCTTGCCGGCCGGGTACGCGGTCACCCCCATCAGGTGCTGGCCCATCTCGCCGGCGATGAACGCGTCGTCGACCCACCGCTGGTCGGCGCTCACCCAGTCGGTGCGCCGGCCCTGCGCCGGGGCGGCCTCCTGGTTGCTCGACGCCCAGCCCCGCCAGATGTCGGTGCGGAACTCCAACGCCTTGCCCTGCCGGTAGTTGCGGAACTCCACATCCACTCGGGCCAGGTCCCGCTTCGTCGGCCGGTAGGTGACGTCGCCCGGCACCGCGCCGGTCCAGTGGTGCGCCACGTCGTACAGGTAGCTGGTCTCCGGGTGCGACTCGACGGTCAGCCGCACCGCGCCGCGCTCCACCGAGGCGATGAGCTGGTCGCCCTCGTCGGCGCCCACTGTGGCGACGGTCACCGGGGCGGGGCTCTCCGGGCTCCACGCGAACTCGTCCCACGGCTGGAGGCGCCCGACACCGTCGTTGACGACCAGCAGCAGCTTGGCTCCGGCCGCGGCGGCGGCCTGCGCCTGGGTGGCGATGTCCACGGTGTCGCTACGCCGGACCACCACGGCCCGGCCCCGGACCGGCCGCTTCGCCAGCCCGGCCGCCGACGTGTCGGCGACGTAGACCGCGTCCAGCTGGTGACGACCGGCCGGCAGCGCCGGGGTCGACCGCTTCACCAGCAGATCGTCGTACGAGCGGCCGCCGGCCGAGACGGTCAACGCCGGCTGTTCCAACCGCCACCGGGCACCGAACTCGAACTCGCCGTCGCTGACCTTACGGCCCGTCGGCAACGCCCACATGCTGTCGTACGAGTCGTCGGGCAGCACCTGGCTCTCGGTGAGGCTGGCCCCGGAGGACCGGTGGATGTCCATCCGCAACGACGTGGCGGTGGCCTCCTGCGGCACGACGGCCCGCACCTGCCGGGCGGCCCGCGCGTCGAGGGTGACGGTGCGGTCGCGGTCCAGTGTGACGTCGGTGAAGCCGAGCATCGCCATGCCCTTGGAGCGCGGCCCGTGCACACCGCGCACGTCCGCGGAGATCCAGCCGGACCAGGTGGCCACCGGCAGCCGCAGTGTCGCGGTGCCGCTCTCGGGCAGGTCCACGGCGGTGAACAGACCGTCGGTGGTGAGGATGACCTTGCCGACGAGTGGCTTGCCGTCGCGGTCCTTCGCGACGAGCGTCAGGTTCTGCCGCTGGCCTTCCTTGCCCGCCCCGATCAGGGTGCGGCCACGGACCGTCCCGGTGTCGTCGATGGCGACGATCATGCCACTGACCTGCTTCTCCACCGGCAGCTTGTCGTACGCCGCGGTCACCGTCACGGTGGCGGTGCCGCCGGCGGGCACGGTGACCGTGTCGGCGGAGAGGGCGAAGAGGCCGGCCGGCGCGGTGGCCGCGTCGACGGCCAGCTTCAGGGTGACCGGCGTGCCGCCGACGTTGGTGTAGGCGACCGTCCGGTCGACGGTCGAACCCGGCTGCTGCGGCCAGCCCTGGAAGCCGGAGTAGGCGCTCGGGGTGGCGAAGACGGTGGCGTGCGCGGCGGCGACCGCGTCCACCCGGCCGGCACCGGCCTGGTACGGGGTGTACCCGGGGGTGGCCTTGACCGTACTGACCAGCGCCTCCTTGATCCGCTGACCGGTCCAGTCGGGGTGCGCGGCGGCGACCAACGCGGCCGTGCCGGCCACGTGCGGAGTGGCCATCGACGTGCCGCTCATCAGCGTGTAGTCCCCCGAGCCGCCGCGCACCAGGTGCGAGCGGGCCGCCAGGATGTCCACACCGGGGGCGGTGACCTCGGGCTTGAGGCCGCCGTCGCCCGCACGCGGGCCCTGGCTGGAGAAGTCAGCCAGGTGGTCGGTGGCGTCTACCGCACCGACGGTCAGCGCGGAGTCGGCGGCACCGGGGCTGCCGATGCTCGCCGGGCCGCTGTTGCCGGCCGCGATCACGAAGAGCGCGCCGGTCTCGGCGCTGAGGCGGTCGACGGCCTGGCTCATCGGGTCGCTGCCGTCGGTGGCCTCACCGCCCAGGCTCATGCTGACGACCCGGGCCTTCTGCTCCCGGGCCGCCCACTCCATGCCGGCGATGATCCAGGAGTCCTGGCCGCTGCCCTCGCTGTTGAGGACCTTGCCGATGTGCAGCCGGGCACCGGGGGCGACGCCCTTCTCGACACCGCCGGAGGCCGCGCCGGTGCCGGCGATCGTCGAGGCGACGTGGGTGCCGTGGCCCTTGTAGTCGAGGATGTCGGGCTCCGACGGCACGAAGCTGCTGGACTCCGCGATCTGGCCGGCGAGGTCCGGATGCTCGGCGTCCGCACCGGAGTCGAGCACCGCGACGTCGACACCGGCCGCGGTGTTGCCCTCGGCCCACAGCTTCGGCGCGCCGATCTGCGCCGTGGACTCGGCCAGGTCGGCGTGCACCCGACCGTCCAGCCACACCTTGGCGATGCCGTTGGCCAGGACCGGGGCGTCGCCCGTACGGCGGGCCGAGCCGGCCGTCAGCGCGGCCCAGAACCGGCCGGCGGTGGAACGCTCGCGGGTCAGCGCCGCGCCCCGCACGCTGTCCAACGGTCGGACCAGCGTGGCGCCGTCCACTGTGGGACGGGTGCGGGCCCGGGCCGCCGCGTCGGTCATGGTGACGATCAGCGGCAACTGGTCGGTGTGCGCGTCGTCGTACCCGTCGGCGATGAGGTCGGTGACGTTGAACAACTGCCGGTCCAACACGCCGCTCGTGACGTACGACAGCGCCGTATCCGGGTAGACGTAGGTGTCGCCGTCGAGCACGGTGCGGTGGAAGCTCGGCGTGCTGCCGTCCGGCCGGCGCACTGTCGAGACGGTGCTGCCGTCCGCGCCGGTGGTGACGGTGACCGTGTCACCGGTGATCAGGGTGACGGTCGACGCGCGTCCGGCTGCGGCGGGAGGAGTTCCGAGCGGGCGTTCGGGGCTGGTGGGCGGGGCGGCGGACGCCCCCGCGGCGGGTGGGGTGAACCCGGCCGCCAGGGTGAGGGCGGCGCCGAGGGCGATCAGCCCGGATCGGCGACGCCGGCGAGACAGAGCCAAGATGACCTCTTTGTGTCGAGAAGTGGTACGCAGCACAGCATCGATGCCACGCCCACCTCTCGTCCCCCACCGAACCGCGGCGCGTTTGAGCCATGGCACAAACCCGCCACCGCTGGTTCACCTCGCGGACGCGCCCGCGGTGGCCAGTTCGGCGAGCCGGTCGAGCTGGCTCGGGTCGGACAGGGCCGACCCGACCGCCACCACCCGTACGCCGGCTTGCAGGAACGGGGCGGCGTTGCCCGCGTCGAGGCCGCCGGTCGCGACGAAGCGCAACTGGGGCAGCGGGCCGGCGAGGGCCTTGAACCAGGCCGGGCCGAGGGTGATCGCGGGGAACGCCTTGAGCCAGGTGAGGCCGTGCCGCAGCGCCTGCTGGGCCTCCGTCGGGGTGGCCACACCGGGCAGGTGCGGCAGGCCCCGCGCGGCGGCGGCGTCGGCGATCGCCAGGTCCAGGCCGGGCGCGACGGTGAACGCGGCGCCCGCGTCGGCCGAGGCGGTCACCTGCTCGACGTCGAGCACCGTGCCCGCGCCGACGATGCGGCCACGCGCGGCGCCGGCCTCGACGGCGGCCCGCAGCGCGGGCACCGCGTCGGCGGTGGCCACCGGGACCTCCACCACGTCGATGCCGAGGTCCCAGGCACGCTCGGCGAGCCGGACGGTCTCCGCGACCGGCAGGCCGCGCAGGATGGCCATCACCCGGGCCCCGCCGAAGATGTGGTCGAAATCCGCTGTGGTCATGGTGCACTCCATCCGATGTCGCGGTGAAACGGTTGCCTGGTGGTCCGGCCGGAACCCGACGACTCAGACCGGCGTCGGGGTGGCGGTCAGGTCGAGCGGTGACCAGGCGTCGACGGGGGCGGCGAGCAGATCCTCGAACCAGGCCCACGGCGGGACGGGAGCGTTGTCGCCGCTGCTGGTCAACGCCTGCGCCGCCATCAGGTGGCCGAGGCGCAACCGCCGCACGGGGTCGAGGTCGCGCAGCAGACCCGCCAGGTAGCCGGCGGCGAACGCGTCTCCCGCGCCGACCGGCTCGACCACAGTCACCCGGGGCGCGGGTACGAAGACCGGCTCGGCGTCGCGGCGCAACGCGGTGGCGCCCACCGCGCCGTCCTTGACCACCACCGTCTCCGGGGTGGGCAACAACCGGCGTACGGCTGCCGGATCGGTGGTGCCCCACAGCGTCTGCGCCTCGTCCTGACCGACGAAGACCAGGTCGCACCGGTCGGCGAGGTCACGCAGCACCGGTGCGGCCTGCTCGGCGGACCACAGCCGGGCCCGGTGGTTGACGTCGAAGCTGACCAGTGAGCCGGCCAGCGGGCGGGCGGCCACCGCGTGCTCGACGAGCGCCCGGCAGGAGGCGGAGAGCGCCGGGGTGATCCCGGACAGGTGCAGCACACGGGCGCCGGTCAACCCCGGGTCGGCTAGCGTGCCCGGGTCCATCCGGGAGGCCGCCGACCCGGCCCGGTAGTAGTGCACGGCGGTGCTCTCCGGGCCGGGGTCCTTGAGGTACAGGCCGGTGGGGGCGGTGGGGTCGACGACCACCTGGTCCACCCGGACGCCGGCGGCGGCGACGTGCCGGACCACGGCCCGGCCGAAGGGGTCGTCGCCGACGCGGCTCACCCAGGTGACCTGGTGCCCCAGTCGGGCCAGGTAACCGGCCACGTTGGACTCCGCGCCTCCCACCGAGACGGCGACCCGTTCGGCGTCCTCCAACGGCTCACCGGGGGCGGGGCAGAGCACCACCATCGTCTCCCCCACCGCGGCGACCTCGACCGGCGTATGGCCGGCCGGGCTGGTCGGGCGAACCTGTCGGGGGTCGGTCGGCATCGGGCACACGTCCTCGCGGCGGGGTCCTGGGCGTCGCCGAGCCTAGGTGTCAGGTGCGAGACGGGCAACCCGTCGCGTCGCCGGTCAGGGCAACGTCAGCCCGTACGCGGCCAGCACCTCCGAGATCGGCTGGTAGAAGGTGGTGCCGCCGGCGGTGCAGTTGCCGGTGCCGCCGGAGAGGATGCCGAGGATAGTGCCGGTGGACGCCACGTAGAGCGGTCCGCCGCTGTCTCCCGGCTCGGCGCAGATGTTGGTGCGGATCAGGCCGTAGATCACGCCGGTGGCGTAGTTGACGGTCTGGTTGAGTCCGGTGACAGTGCCGCAGCGCACCCCGGTGGTGACACCACTGCGGCACACCGCCTGCCCGATGTACGCGTTGCCGGCACCGTAGATGGTCAGCAGACCGGGATAGGTGTAGACGGCGCTCGGGTGGGCGATCCGACCGGTGTAGCGGACCAGGCCGTAGTCGTTGGTCGGGTAGCTGGTGGCGGTGCGGGTGCCGAGCACCGTGGTCTGGGCGCTGTCGGTGTACCAGGTGCTGGCGGCGTTGGTGCAGTGCCCTGCCGTGACCACGTAGTACGTGCTGCCGCTGCGCACGTTCGCACCGAGCGAGCAGCGCGCCCCGCCGCCGTAGATGCCCTGCCCGGCCGCGATCAGGGGGCGCAGCGTTCCGGGCTCGCGGCGTAGCAGCGCCCCGGCCCGGTCGGCCACCGCCCGAAGTGCCCTCAGCTCGGCGGGGGCCACGGTGTCGTCGACGGTGAGGGTCATCCGATCGCTGGCCGGGTCGTGGCCCCAGGAGGTGCCAGCGGTGCGCACCTGTGCCAGCACGGCCGCCGGGTCGGCAGGCGTGGCCCGGTCGGGGACGGCGGCCTGCGCAGCGCCGGGCGCGACGAGCAGGAGAACGGTCAGGACGAGGGCGGCGAGCGGGGAGCGGCGCATCCGAACCTCCAAGTAGATCGAGATCGGTAGATGCGGTCAAGCATCGTCCGGTGCCCGACGCCGTGGCAACCTCCCGCCGCCCACTTCCCCGACCGGCGGGAATCGTCGATCCGGGGACGACCCGTGTCGGGCCCACCGATAATTCCTCGGGAGACACGGCGGGAGGCCAGGCATGACCACCAAAGGGAATGCGGCGCTGGTACGCCGGCTGGAGGGGTCGACCCGGGCGACACTGCTGGAGTTGCTCTTCGACGTGGTCTTCGTGGCCGCCCTCGCACTGACATCGAAACTGCTGTCCGAAGAGCTCTCCTGGCCCGGCGGCGCCAAGCTGCTGTTGATGCTGACCGCCGTCTGGTGGACGTGGTCGGTCACCACGACCACTACCGAGTTCTACGATCCGCAGCAACGCCCCATCCAGGCCATCCTGATGATCGCCATGGTCGGGTCGGTGGGGATGGCGGCATCACTGCCGATGGTCACCATCGGGCACCAACTGCTCTTCGTGACCTCCTACGTCGGCACGCACGTGATCCGCTGCGTCATCCTGGTCGCCGCCCTGCACCGGCAGGGGCACCGGACGGCCAGGGAGCGGGCCACCCGGTTTCTCTTCTGGTTCACGGTGTCCGGCGTCTTCTGGGTCACCGGCGCGCTGTCGGACACCCCGAACTGGGCGCTCTGGACGATAGCCATAACGATCGACCTGGTCGCCGGGGCGGCCCGCTACCCCACACCCCGGCTGGGCCGGGTGCCGCTCGTGCAGTACGGGCGGACCACCGAGCACCTGGGCGAGCGGTACCAGCAGTTCATCATCCTGGCCCTCGGCGACATCGTCCTGTTGCCGACGCTGCAGGTCAGCCGGGGCCATCTCGATCACCTCCGGCTCGGTTCCCTGCTCTGTGCCTTTGCCACCATGCTGCTGCTCTGGCAGGTCTACGTCTTCCGCGCCGGCGAGCTGTTGGTGGAGGCCGAGTCCCAGGGGAGTCGGGCGACACGACTGGCCCCGTTCACCCACCTGGTCATGCTGGCCGGCGTCGCCGGCACTGCCGCCACCTTCGACCTGGTAGTCACCAGGCCGACCGGAACGACGCCGGTGCCGTGGCTCGTGCTGATCATCACCGGCCCGACGCTGTTCGTGGTCGGCCGCGCCCTCTTCACCCTGGCGGTGTCGTCGGTCATACCGTGGCGGCGAGTTGCCTGGCAGCTCCTGCCGCTGCTGGTGCTGCCGTGGGCCGGCGGCTGGCCGCCGGTGCTGGTGGCCACGATCGTGGCGCTCGGGTTGGCCGGCCACATCCTGTTTCCCGGAGCGGCCCGGGAGACCACTCCGGGCCTGCGAATGCGGCAACCCGGCGACTGACCTCCCCGGTCAGCCGACGTGTCCGGCCGCCCTCGTCCCCGGTTCGCGGGAATCGCCGATCCGGGGACGGCCCGCGTCGCCGCCGCCGATAATCCTCGAAGACGGCGGCGGGAGGCCGGGCATGACCACCGCAGGAACCGCGGCGCTGGTACGCCGGCCGGACGGGTCGACCCGGGCCACGCTGCTGGAGTTGCTCTTCGACGTGGTCTTCGTGGCCGCCCTCGCGCTGACCTCGACGCTGCTGACCGAGAACATCTCCTGGTCCGGCGGCGCGAAGGTGCTGCTGATGTTGACGGCCATCTGGTGGACCTGGTCGGTCACCTCCACCACGACCGAGTTCTACGACCCGCAGCAACGTCCCATCCAGGCCATCCTGATGATCGCCATGGTCGGGTCGGTGGGGATGGCCGCGTCGCTGCCCATGGTCACCGACGGGCACGCGTTGATCTTCGCGGTCTCGTACGTCGGCACGCACGTGCTCCGCGGCATGATCCTGATCACGTCGCTGTATCAGCAGCGCCACCGGGCGGCCACCATCCGGGCCACCCGGTTCCTGTTCTGGTTCGTGGTGTCCAGCGTCTTCTGGCTCACCGGTGCGGCGACCGGCGACGTGAACTGGGCGCTCTGGACCATCGCCATCGTGATCGACCTGCTGTCCGCGGCGGCCCGCTATCCCACGCCCTGGCTGGGCCGGGTGCCCATCGACCAGTACGAACGCACGACCGGGCACCTGGGCGAGCGGTACCAGCAGTTCGTCATCCTGGCCCTCGGCGACATCATCCTGGTGCCCACCATGCGGGTCAGCCGTACCGACCTCGATGGTGACCGGATCGTCGCGCTGTTCTTCGCGTTCGCCGTCATGCTGCTGCTCTGGCAGGTCTACGTCTTCCGGGCGGGCGAGTTACTGGAGGCCGGGGCCGGACCACAGTCGGGCCGACCGGCCCGGGTGGCCCCGTACACCCATCTGGTGATGTTGGCCGGCGTGGTCGCCACGGCGGCGTCGTTCGACCTGGTCGTCTCCCAGCCGACCGGGACGACGCCGGTCCGGTGGCTCGTGCTGCTCGTGGGGGGCCCGGTGCTGTTCGTGCTGGGCCGCGCGTTGTTCACCCTGCTGGTGTCCACGAACGTGCCGTGGTGGCGCATTTCCTGTCTGGTCGTGCCACTGCTCGTGCTCCCCTGGGCCGGTGGTTGGCCGCCGGTGCTGGTCGTCGTGGCCGTCGCGCTGGGGCTGGCAGGTCACGTGATGATCCCCGGGGCGGTCCGGGAGACCAGGCCGGGGCTACAGGTGCGGCGACCGCTCGGGTGAGCCTCAGCCGAGGTGCCGACCGGCCCACTCGGCGAGGTCCCGGGCGCAGGCGTCGACCGACTCCCGCCAGGTCCGGGCCGCGCCGTCGCCCGCCTCGTCACTGACCTGCTTGACCAGCCGGCACGGCACGCCGGCCTGCGCGGCGGCCCACGCCACCGCGTACCCCTCCATGTCGACCAGGTCGGCGCGCTGCGCCAACCGGTCCCGGGCCGCGTCGTCGGCCACGAACGTGTCACCGGTGGCCAGCACCGCGCCGTCGGTGGCCAGCGACAGCGGCGCACCGTAGGTCTCGCCGGTCAGCGACCGCAGCAGGTCGGTGTCCAGGTCGTGCTGGAGGACGGTGGCCACCTCGTGGATGCCGGCCAGCCCGGGCCGCAACGCCCCGGCCGTGCCCAGGTTGAGCAGCAGGGAGGGGCGCGGCCCGGCGGCCAGCACCGCGGCCACCGCGCTGGCGGCGTTCACCTTGCCCATGCCGGTGAGCAGGACCGGCAGGTCGGACGGCAGGTAGCGGGCCTCCTCCCCGACGGCGAGCACCACCAGCGGACGATCGGCCCGGACCGTACCCCGAAGATTCACCGGAGCATCGTACGGGCCGGCTCCTCGGTCGCCGACATCAGTCGTCGGCGAAGCGGTACAGGACGAAGTCCTTCTCCGCGCCGCAGGCGATCACGTGGGTGCTCCACGAGCAGGACGCGCTCCGGACGTCCTTCAGCTCACCCAACTCGTCGGGTTCGCCGGACTCGGCCCACACGCCGGCCAGCGCGCGGTTGTCGGTGACCGTGCTGGGCGCCTCGGCGAACACCAGCAGGTTGCCCGCGTCGAGCCGCACCCCCACACCGTCGCGGTCCCGCAGCACCGGCTTACCGGCGCTGTCGAAGAGAGTGAGGGCCGGCTCCGGGTACTCCCGCTGGGCGAGCACCTGCTCACCTACCGCGACCAGGCCGGTTGCGCCCGGCGCCGGGAAGCGTCTCGTGGGCTTGCCCTCGGTCGCCGCCACCACCTCGGTGCGCTCGGCGTCGTTGTCGGGCACCTGCAACAGGCAGGCCCGCCGCTCGCCGCAGGCGATCAACTCCTTCGGGCGGTACTCGTCGTTGCCGGCCCGGTGCAGCACCACCGGCTCCGCGTCGGAACCCAGGTCGTACGCCAGCAACTGGTACCCGCCCTCGTTGGCGGCCACGTACAGGCGGTCCCCGTCGGCGACCACCAGGTCGTCGAGGTCGGCGACGCTCCCCCACTGGCGCAGCACCCGACCGGAGACCATGTCGACCAGCCGCACCGACCGGTCCGCACCGACCTGGACGAGTCGCCGCCCCGAGCCCGCCCACGGGTCGCGGGGCGTGCCGTCGAGGAAGGCCGGCCCGCCCGCCGCCTCGGCACTGCCGACCGGCCGGACCACTGTGCGGTTACCGCCGTACTGGTCGCCGGGGTTGGCCTGGGTCCACTTCTGCGCGCCGTCCCCCAGCCGCAGACCGACGAGTTGGGCGGCCTCCCGGTCCACGAGCACCGCCGTGTCGTCGGCGAAGAAGACGTCGTCGTCACCGCGGACCGCGCGCTGCCACCGCTGCCTGCCGTCGCGACCGTCGAGCAGGGCCAGCGGCCGCAGGGTGCTGTCGCCGGGGGCGTCGGCCAGCACGGCGACCCCACCCGGTACGGCGATGATCGCCTCCCAGTCGGCGGCCCGGACGTCGGCCTGCTCGCGCCACACCTCGTCGCCGGTTCTCGCGTCGACGGCCACCACCTCCAGCCGATCGTCGGGAAGCGAGAACCCCAGGTAGGCCCGGTCGCCGAGGATCGCCGTCCACATGCCGGCCGGCCGCTCCGCGCCCGCCGCCGGCCGCGACAGCTCGCGCAACGACCGGAACTCCAGGTCGGGGTAGCGGTCACGGGTCAGGTAGAGAGCCGTCGCGGCACCCACCCCGACCACTGCCAGCACCGCCGCGAACACCAGCCAGCGCGCCCGGTGCCAGCGTGTCGCGCCGCCGGCCGAGGGGACCGTGACGCCGGCCCGGTCCGGACCGGGCGGAGGGCTCACCAGCGGGGTCGACCCGGGCCAGGGCGGCGACGGTACGGCCGGCGGCGCGGCCCCGGCCGGCGCGGGTGGGCTCATAGGGCTCGGCGCGGGCGGGCTTCCAGGGCTCGGCGCGGGCGGGCTCAATGGGCTCGGCGCGGGCGGGCTCAATGGGCTCGGCGGCCCCGCGTAGGCCGGGACCGGCTTGCGCAGTGGCAGGTCGGTCAGCGCGCCCTCGGCCACCGGCAACTCGGGCTGGTCCAGCACCGTCGGGGCGATCCCCAACTCGGCGTGCAGCATCCGGGCCACCAGCGGAATCCGGGACGAGCCACCGACGAGGAACAACCCGGCGAGCTGATCGGGGCGCAGGCCGGCCTCGGCGATCACCTCCCGGGCACGCTCGACCGCCCGACGCAGCAACGGCGTGGCCACCCGCTCGACGTCGGCGCGGGTCAGCTGGACCGTCTCGGCCACCCCCGGCACCGCCACCGGTGCGACGGTGGACCGGGACAGCGTCTCCTTCGCACCCCGTACCTCGTCCCAGAGCCGCACCTGGTCGCGGCGCTGCGCCGGGTCCGCCGGTCGGACCAGCCTCGCCCACTGCGCGGCGTGCCGCTCACCGACCACCTCGCCGACCCGCCGCACCAACGCGGCGTCGAGGTCGAGGCCGCCCAGGTCGGGCAGGCCACCGTCGGCGACGACGCGGAAGCCGGAGTCGCCCCACGGGTCGGCGCCCTCGTTGCGCAGCACCGCGACGTCGAGCGTCCCGCCGCCGAAGTCGAACACGGCGATCGCGCCGCCCACCGCCACCGGCCTCTGCAACACCTGCGTGTAGTAGCGGGCGGCGGCCACCGGCTCCCGCAGCAGCCGGGTGCCCGGCGGCGTCGGCCCGGCGAGGGTGTGCTCGGCGACCTGCGGCCAGCCCGCGAGCAGCAACGCGTCGGCGAGCACCTGCCGGCGCGTCGCGTCCCAGGCGGCCGGGCAGGTGAGGACGGCCGGGGGCAGGAAGCCGACGGCACCGACCGCGGCCCGCCCCACCGCCGCCAGCACCGCGGCGAGCAGGTCGGCCGGCGGGTACGGGCGGTCGCCGAGCAGCACCGTCGGCTCGTCCACCCGACGCTTCGGGTTCGCCTCGAAACGGGCCGGGTCGGTCTGCGCCAACCGTCGGGCGTCCCAGCCGGTGTGCAGGGTGCCGTCCGGGGCGGCGTACACGGCGGAGGGGCTGAGCGGTTGACCGTCCATCAGCAGCGGACGGGTCCGCCCGTCCGGCCAGCGCAGCACCGCGACCGTGTTGGACGTACCGAGGTCGACGCCGAGGGCGAAACCCTCGTGCTGGCCTGCCATCTGCCCGTTACCTCCGCCGAGACGAGGGGAATTCGCGAGCGCATCGTACGCAGGCCGCGCCGCCCCACTGATCACTCGGTCAGGGAAAGCGGTGATCCCGGCTCAGTGGGCGGAGCGGGCGGCGACGATCTGGCCTCCGCTGGTCTCCCCCGTCGGCTGGAACCCGAGCGTGAGGTAGAACCCCTCCGGGCCGTCCTCCCCCGCTTCCCAGGTCGTGTAGACCCGGTCGTGCCCTCGCCGGCGGGCCTCCGCGCGGACGGCGTCCACGGCGTAGCGGCCGTACCCCCGGCCCTGCTGCTCGGCGGCGATGTTCAGCCGCCACAGGCCCGAGCGCCGGTCGTCCGGTCGGTCCCACTCGATGTCGAAGAAGCCCATCAGGAAGCCGACGATCTCGTCACCCTCCACGATCAGACGTGGCCAGGCGACCTCGGGTTGCGCGTACGCCTCGGCGAGGGACCAGGCGACCGGCGACGAGTACTTCTCCTGGTCGGGTCGTACGGTCAGCCGGCACGCGGCTTCCACGTTGTGTTCAGTGATTGTCACCAGTGCGGGCACGCTCGCCACCATACCGAGCGGGACCCGTCAGCAGGCCGTCGAGCAGCCCGCGCAGTCCGAAGTGGAACCAGGTGTCGAGGTCGGTGTCGGGGCTGGTCTGCCCGGCCGCGGCGAGCCAGGGCCGTGTCCGGGTGCGGCCGGTCCGCTCCAGCCGCCGGCGGGTCGCCGACCACCACGCCGGGTAGGTGGTGTCGTCGGGATCCCGTCGGATGAGCAGGGCCATGCCCTGGATGTAGCCGCTGAACGCCAGATAGGCGCGGAACGCGTCGGCGGGGTCGTATCCGGCGCTGGTGAAGGCTGCCACGACGCGGTCGACCATGGCGAGGACCGCCGGGCCGGTCGGTGGCCGGTCGGTCGCGAGGACGGCCAGCAGCCAGGGGTGGCGGCGGTACATCGCCCACTCGTCGTCCGCCAGACGTTCGAGCTGCTGGCGTGGTTCCCGAGGCGGTGGCGTGGCGCGCGGCGCGCTGGTGGCGGTGATCCGCTCGGCCATCGCTCCGAGCAGTTCGGCCCGGTTGCGGACGTGCCGGTACACGGTGTGGGCGGGCATGCCGGTCCGTTGGGCGAGCACCCGCATGGAGACGGCGTCCAGGCCGCCGGAGTCGGCCAGCTCCACCGCGAGGCCGATCAACCGGTCGCGGGGGTCGCCTTCGGCGGGGGCGGGCAGGTCGGGGATGCGACGCGGCGTCGCGGACGGGCCGTGCTCGCGACGTCTGCGGTACGCGCGGGCCTGACATCGCCGGGAGCAGTAGCGGCGGGGACGACCACGGTCCGGGCCGGTGGGCAGGTCTGCTCCGCACTCGACACACCGGACGGTCACCAAAGCCGCCTCCATTTTCGTCACGGCACGTCGTGTGACGAAAGTACTCCAACCGGTCTGCCTGCGACGACAGGATCGACGGCATGAATCCGCCCAGCCGCAGGGATCTGCTCCGGGCCGGCGCAGTCGCCTCCGCCGCCGTCCTCTGTCCGTCCCCGGTCTCCGCCTCTGCGCCGTCGGAGGGCTGCGCACCAGCACTCGGCCCGGTCCGGGTGCTGCCTGACGATCCCCGGTACGAGGACCTCGTCCGTCGCGGTAACCGACGCTTCGTGGGCACACCCGACGAGGTACGTGTGGTCGGCTCGACCGACCAGGTCGTCTCGGCCGTGCAGGACGCGGTCCGCACCGGCCGGCGGGTGGCGGTACGCGGCGGCGGGCACTGCTTCGAGGGGTTCGTGGACGATCCGGCGGTCCGGATGGTGATCGACATGTCAGGGCTGACCGACGTGTACCACGATCCGCGCCGGTTCGGCTTCGCCGTCGAGGCGGGCGCGACGCTCGGTGAGGCGTACCGCCGGCTCTTCCTGGGTTGGGGGGTGACCGTCCCGGGTGGATCGTGCCCGGGAGTGGGCGTCGGCGGCCACATCGCCGGTGGCGGCTACGGTCGGCTCTCCCGGCTGCACGGACTCGTGGTCGACCACCTGTACGCGGTCGAGGTGGTCGTGGTGGACCGCGCCGGCACCGCCCGCGCCGTGGTCGCCACCCGGGAGCCGACCGATCCGCACCGCGACCTGTGGTGGGCGCACACCGGCGGGGGCGGCGGCACCTTCGGGGTCGTCACCAGGTACTGGTTCCGCACGCTGCCCACACCACCCGCGCGGGTGCTCGACTTCACCGTCACCTGGCCGTGGGCCGGCCTGACCGAGCGGGGTTTCCGCCGGCTCGTCGGCACCTTCGGCCGCTGGTGCGCCAGCCACAGCGCACCCGGCTCCCGAGGCAGACACCTGTACGCGGAGCTCGTCCTCTCCCGCCCCCAGGCCGGCGGCCACACTCTCACCGGGCAGGTGCCGCACGACAGCCGACACCTGTTCGACGAACTCCTCGCGGCTCTCGGTGACGGCGTCGGCGTCACCCCCACCGTCACGTCGGAGACGCGGCCCTGGCTGGCCGCCACACTCGGTGGTGAGAGCGACGACGGCAAGGGGTGGCGACTGAAGGTCAAGTCCGCCTACCATCGCGCGCCGCTGACCGAACGGCAGTCGCAGGTCGCCTACCGGCACCTCACCCGCGACGGTGACCTGCCGGCCGGCTCGTTGAGCCTGAACACCTACGGCGGAGCGACGAACGCGGTGTCACCGACCGCCACCGCCAGCGTGCGCCGGGACGCGTCGATGCTGCTGTTCTACCTGGCCGGCTGGGCGGACCCGACCGCCGACACCCGGCACCTGGCCTGGATCCGCGAGTTCTACGGCGAGATGTACGCCGACACCGACGGCGTGCCCCCGGGCGGCGCCTACATCAACTACCCCGACGTCGACCTCGTCAGCGCGGCCCGCCCGTGGCCGGACCTCTACCACGGCGCCAACTACCCCCGGCTGCAACAGGTCAAGGCCCGCTGGGATCCCCGTAACGTCTTCCACCACGCCCTGTCGGTGAGGCCACCCGGCCGTTGACCGACCCGGCACCGCCGCTGCGGGCACCCGCCTGCGCTGCCGCACGCGGGCCGTCCGCAACCCACCGCCGCCGACATCCAGCGTGCACTCGGCAGGCCGACCAGGTCGACCTACCGAGCAGCGATATACCTCAGAGTCATACTTATACCTCTGAGGTATATCGGTCATCACCGCATCCGCCCCGACAGCGGTGACCGGCGGTCACCGCTGTCGAAGAGCGTTCAGCCGGACGGTCCGATGCGCCATCCGAGCGCGTTCAACCCGCTGGTCAACCGATCGACGCGAAGTGCCGTGAACAGCCACAGCTCATCGTGATCAGTGACCTCGAACTGCACACCCGTGTTTCCGTGGCGTCGGATGGCGATCACGTTGTCGGCGGTGATCACCAGAGTGCCCGCCCAGATCTCCCGCAGCACGATGGAGTCCCGGTCCGCTCGGAGCCGGGCCATCGGCCAGCCCGAGTCGGCGCGGAAACCCCCACCACTCTTGGGGACGACCCGGACACCGCCCCGCAACGAGAAGCCACCCGCGCCCATCAGAGCCTCCCGGGAATCTGGTGATCAGAGATGGGCTGCGCGGCGCGTATCAGCCGGAGCTGACCGATCTCCGCGACGTTCTTCATCAACTCGGCGTTGACCCAACCGATCGTGTGCGTGACAGTGTGGTCGGTGTCGTTCTGCCACGGAAACGTGGCGACGCTGTCGAGGTCCGCCTCGGTGAGACTGTCGAGAACACCCAACCACTCGGTACGCATCCCCCGCAGCCAGACGACCGTCGGCTCCCCCGCGCCCGGCCACGCGACATCCGCGCGCTCCCGCGGCGGTCGGCCCCGAAGATGATCGATGGTGACCGTCCACCACCAGCCCATGTGCCAGGTCAGCCAACCGATCGTCGGCACCGGAATCGGGTCGGGCTCGGTGTCGGCCCAGTCCGGGGTCCAACTGCCGTCAGCGCCACGCCGCACGGACCAACAGTGTGCGGCAGGTTCCCAGAGGAAGTCGTCGGGCGCGAGTCGGTCGAGGTGGTACTCGAACAGCGACCAGGCCAGGTCGAACTGCCAGCGCAGGAGGGCAAGGGAAGGCACGGACATCCGGCAATCCTGCCGGACACCGCAGATCTTGGACAGTTTCCGTTCACGCGGCGGGCCGCGAAGACGGAAACTGTCCAAGATCTCGCGACGGCGTCGCCGTCGACAGGGACAATCGCTGCGAGCCGGGCGCGAACGATCAGGGGGCGTCGTCGGCGGGGCACCGATCCGAGAGGGCGTAGCGGAGCAGGACCACGTCGCCGATCTGACGGGCCTCGGCGAGCCGGGCACGACGGCCGGGGTGCCAGGGGAAACGACCCTCGCCGACAAACCGGGGCGCCCGCCCGTCGCCGACGAAGAACGGGGCGACCACCAGGTGCAGCTCGTCGGCGAGACCGGCGGCGAGGAACTGCGCGTGGACCGTCCCACCGCCCTCCACCATCAGCCGCCGTACGCCCCGCGCGGCGAGGTCGGTCAACATCCAGTCGGGGTCGACCGGCTCTCCCGCGTCGACAACCGTGGCCAGGCGGCCGAGGCGTTCCCGGGTCTTCTCAGCCGCGCCGGTGGCGCAGTAGACGAGTCGGGTCGACTCGCCGGCGGTGAAGAACCGGGCGCTGGGGTCGAGGTCACCCTGGGCGGTCACCGTGACCTTGGCAGGCGACTCGGGTCGGCCACCCGCCACCCGCTCGGCGCGTCGGTCCGCCGACCGCACCAGCAGCCGAGGATTGTCACGGCGGACCGTGCCGGCGCCGACCAGGATCGCGTCGCAGCTGGCCCGGACCGCGTCGACCCGGTCCAGGTCGTCGGCGTTGGAGAGCAGTAGCCGTTGGTCGGAGGCGTCGTCGATGTACCCGTCGATCGACGCGGCGCAACTGAGCAGCACGTACGGCCGCGTGGACTCCGACCGGCCGCTCATCGGGAGGCGGGCCGGTCGGAGGTGCGGGTCGTGAGGGCTTCCGCCGCCTCGGTCTCCGCCGCCTTGGCCGCCTTGGCCGCCAGGTAGCCGGCGTTGGCCGGGGAGAGGAACACACTGGTGGGCACCCGTTCGGCGACGTCCACGCCCAACCGCGTCAGCTGCTCGGCCTTGTCGGGGTTGCTGCTGAGCAGTCGGACTCGCGGCACTCCCAGCGTGGCCAGCATCTGCGCGGCGACCGTGTAGTCCCGCTCGTCCTCGCCGCGCCCCAGCGCCACGTTGGCCTGGTAGGTGTCCAGACCGGCGTCCTGCAACGCGTACGCGTCGAGTTTGGCGTACAGGCCGATGCCCCGGCCCTCCTGCCGCAGGTAGAGCAGGAACCCGCCGGTCTCGGCGATCCTCTGCACCGCCTCGTGCAACTGCGGCCCGCAGTCGCAGCGTTGGCTGCCGAACACGTCGCCGGTCAGGCACTCGCTGTGGGGGCGGACCAGCGGGGGTTCTCCGCCGGCGGCGAGCCGGTCCAGCGCGCCCGCCCAGTCGCCCAGGCCGAACGCCAGGTGCTCCCGGCCGTCCACCAGACCCTTGAACGTGAACACCCGGACGGTCGTGGCGTAGCCGTTGGGAAACGTCAGCGGCACAGTGACCTGCGTACGGATCGTGGCTACCGGCAATGCTTCGGGCATGGGACTCCTCTGTCCGGCGTCACCGACACACGGCGACGCGTACGTCTCACCACCCACTCAACACCCGCCGGCGGAGGCGGCTTCCCGGGCGGGGGCCGGGGTCCGGGAACGCCGGGCCAGCAGCACGGCGGCTCCGGGCAGGCTGGCGACCAACACCAGTGCACCGTAGACAGTGGCGGTCGCGACTCCCTCGGCCGCGCTGAGCCCGGCCGCGCCGAACACCCACGCGGCCACCCCCTCGCGGGGTCCGAAGCCGGCGACGTTCAGCGGCAGGCCCATGGCGAGCAGGGCCAGCAGTGTCAACGGCAGCAGCCGCGACAGGGGGGCGTCCGACCCGGCGGTCCGTGCCGCCACCAGGAAGGTGGCGAGGTGACCGGCGACCATGACCGCGGAGGCGATCAGCACGCCGAGCCAGGTGCGCCGGGCCAGCAGGCCGGAGCGCACGTCCGCCACGGCGGTACGTAGTGCCCGCGCCCACCGGGACGGGCCGGCGTTCGGCACGACCCGGGCCACCAGCACGGCGACCAGCCCGCCTGCGACCAGCAACGCGGCGGCGAGCGGCAGATACTGCCGCACCGGCGACGGGAAGGCCGCGAGCACCACCAGCGCGACGCCGACCAGGACCACCTGCCCGGCGGTACGTTCCCACACCACCGCGCGGATGCCCCGGCTCACGTCACCGGCGTCCCGGCCGTGGCGTACCGCCCGGTGCACGTCGCCGAGCATCCCGCCCGGCAGAGTGGCGTTGAGGAACACCGCCCGGTAGCAGTGCGCCACAGCTGTCGCCAGCGGCAGCCGTACGCCGAGGCCGCCGGCGACCAGGCTCCACCGCCAGGCCGCGCAGACAGTGGTGAGCACCCCGATGGCCAGCGCCGCGCCCAACGCGGGCGCGTCGATCAGCCGCACCCCGGCGAGGAACGGGCCGCTGCCCACCTGCCACAACAGGACGGCGAGCAGACCCACCCCACCGACCACTCGTGCCCAGGCCCAGAACATCGGCGTCGGCCCTCCCCTTGAAGATCGTCCACTTGCCCTAGTCCACGTACCCAGGGCGTGAACGGTTCATCCACCGGCGAGGAGGTCGCTGTGTTCGACCAGCACGGTGAGCTGTCCGGCCGCTGCCTCGTCCAACCGGCGACGGGCGTACGCCCGGGCCGGGCCGGCCAGCTCGGGGCGCTGCTCGCACGCCGCGCCCAGCCAACCCCGCAGCCACTCGGCGGCCAGGTCGGCCTGCTCCGGGCCGAGCCGCCACGGGCTGGGCCGTTCCCGCACGTCGACGCCGTGGCGGGCGAACGCGGCGACGGTGGCGGCCACGGCGTCCGGGCCGAGCAGTCGTCGACCGTCGACGGTACGTCGCTGGTGCTCGTTGAACGCGGCCTCGACCTCCGCGTCCAGCGGGTCGGCCGGGGTGAGCAGGACCCGTCCGGTCACCGAGACGGCGAAGAGGGTGGGCCGGCCGACACAGGCGGCCACCACCCGGTCGATCTCGTCGGCGGTGAGCATGTCCAGCAGCGCGGACGCGGTGACCAGGGAAGCGTCGGCCAGGTCGGCGGCGTCGAGCCGGGTGAGGTCACCGCAGCGGGTGCTGACGGTCACCGGGGCGCCGTCGGCGGCGACCACCCCGGTCATGCCCTCGGCGACCCGGGCCAGCAGCTCTGCGTCCCGGTCGTGCAGCACCCAGTGCTGCGGACCGGGTAGGCGGGCCGCCACCCAGCGGCTCATCGAGCCGGTGCCGCTGCCCAGGTCGTGGATCACCGTCGGGGACGCGCCGGCCAGCCGGGGGCGGACGGCGTCCAGCAGGTCCTCGGCACGCGCCGCCGCGTCTGCCGGCTCGCGCAGGCGCAGCCAGTCGGCGAACGACAGGGTCTCCTCGACGGTCATCCCGCCACCTCCTCCAGCGCGGCGGCCAGCAACGCGGTGGTCACCGGCCAGTCGGTCAGGGTGTCGCGCCGGGCCAGGGCGGCCCGCCGCAGCCGGGCGCGTAGCGCGTCGTCGGTCAGCCAACCGATCAACGCCCCGGCCAGCGCGGCCGCGTCGTCGGGCGCGACCAGCAGGCCCGGCCGGTCCCCGTCGGGCGCGTACCCGAGCGCCTCCGGAAGCCCGCCGACGTCGGTGGTCAGCACCGGCAGGCCGCGGGCCAGCGCCTCCGTGACGACCATGCCGTACGTCTCACCCCTGGACGGCAACACCAGCAGGTCGGCGTCGTCGTACGCGGCGTCCAGCGCCGCACCGGTCAGCGGGCCGACGAATCGCACCCGTTCGGTGAGGCCCGCGCCGGTGAGCCGCTCGCGCAGCCGTCGCACCAGATCCGGCTCCCGGTGCAGGGTGCCCGCGCACACCATCGTCCAGGGCAGCCCGACCACCGTGGACAAGGCGTCGACGAGTACGTCGTACCCCTTGTGATGGGTGACCGCCGCGACGCAGAGCAACCGTTTGCCGGTGACCGAGCCGGGTGCCGCCGGCGCCGGTCGCACCCCGGGCGGCGCGGCCCGGACGCGGTCGGCGAGGGTCCGGTGGCGGGTGACGAGGTGGCGGCGGGTCCACTCGCTGGTGGTCACCACGGCCCGGGCGGTGGCCAGCGCCCGGGCCTCCGCCTCGTCGTCGAGCGGCAGATGCACCAGGACGACCAGGCGCAGCCGGCGGGCGTGCGGAACGAGCAGGTCCGGCACCGTCGAGGCGATCAGGCCGTCGAGCAGCACCACGCCGTCGTCGGGCAGGGCGGCGAGGACCTCGGCCAGCTTCGCCCGGTCGACCGGGTCGGGGTCCGGCCACGCGCCGGACACCGGGTGCTCGCGCACCGACCAGCCCTGCTCCCCGAGCCCGGCGCAGATCCGCCGGTCGTAGGTGTTGCCACCGCTGGGAGCTGCCGGATCGTCGATGTCGCCGGGCAGGACGACGTGCACCGAACGGCCGGTCGTGTCCGACCCGTCGGCGGGCGCCGCCCGCCCGGCATCGATCACAGCGACCGCTCGTAGCTGGCCCAGGCGATGTGCGACTCGTGCAGGGTGACGGTGATGCCGGTGAGGTCCCGCGCTCCCGCGCCCAGGTCGCCGGCGTGCACGCGCTCGACCAGCCGGTCCGCGATCGTGCGGGCCAGCACCTCGGTGGTGGTGTTCACCCCGGCGAAGGCCGGCTCGTCGTCCAGGTTGCGGTAGGTCAGGTCGCCCAGCACGGCCTTCAGCTGCTCGGTGGCCAGGCCGATGTCGACGACGATCCCGTCGGCGTCCAGGTCGGGCCGGCGGAACGTCGCGTCCACCACGAACGTCGCCCCGTGCAGACGTTGGGCCGGGCCGAACACCTCGCCCTGGAAACTGTGGGCGATCATGATGTGATCCCGAACGGTCACGCTGAACACTGTCACTCCCCGTCGTCGTAGGTGATGAGGTGGCAGAGCGCGGGCAGGTCGCCCGTGCTCAGTCGGGCAAGCACGTCGGGCAGCTCCGTGAACCGGGACGCCCCGGTGATCAGGGCGTCGAAGGCCGGGTCGTCGAGCAGGTCCAGGGCGAGTGCCAGCCGGTCGGCGTAGCTGCGCCGTCCCCGCCGGGCGGGCGCGACCATGCCGACCTGACTGCTGCGTACGGTCAGCCGGCCCGAGTGGAACGACCCACCCAGCGACACCTGCACCGGGCGGTCGCCGTACCAGCTCAGCTCGACCACTGTGCCCTCCGGCGCGAGCAGGTCCAGCGAGCGTTGCAGGCCGGCGCCGGTGGCGCTGGCGTGCACGACGAGGTCACGGTCGCCGCGCGCGTCGGCCGGTTGGGCGAACTCGACGCCGAGCGCGCCGGCCACCCCGGCCCGGCGGGCGTCGGTGTCGACCAGCTGGACGTCCACGCCCGGGTACCGGGCGAGCAGCGCGGCGACGCAGCAGCCCACCATGCCCGCGCCGATGACGGTGACGCGGTCGCCGATCAGCGGCGCGGCGTCCCACAGCGCGTTGACGGCGGTCTCCACAGTGCCGGCGAGCACCGCCCGGGCGGGAGGCACGCTGTCCGGCACGGGCACCACGGCGGTGGCCGGCACGACGTACGCGCTCTGGTGCGGGTGCAGGCAGAACACCGTCCGCCCGAGCAGGTCGGCGGGGCCCTGCTCGACCACGCCGACGCTGAGGTAGCCGTACTTCACCGGGCCGGGGAAGTCGCCGTCCTGAAAGGGCGCGCGCATCGCGGCGTACTGGTCGGGGGGCACCCGGCCGGCGAAGACCAGCGTCTCGGTGCCCCGGCTGACGCCGGAGTAGCGGGCTCGGACCAGGACCTCGTCGGGCCCGGGGACGGGCAGCGTCACCCGGCGGATCTCCGCCGCGCCGGGCTCGCGCACCCAGCAGGCGTACGCCTCGCGGTTCACCGTCGCACACCTCGTCTCCTGCTCCGGCCAGACCCGACGGTCCGGCTTCCGTGCCCCGGTCGGGGTCGTCGATCATAAACACGGCGCTACGGTGTACGCGGTTCGAAGCCGTCCCCAGTGATCTCCAATCCGGACAAAAATGGACAGCCTCGCTTTTGCCCTATCGTCGTACGTGGCCGCTCCGATGACGACGGTCATCTCGTCGATGCGCTCGGGCCGTCAGGTCGGACTTCGACCGTCGCGGCGTCGTCCCCGGCGATCGGGTAGCCGATCGCGGCGACGTCTTCCCGCAGGTCGGCGATGGTCGGCTGAGGATTCAGCGCCTGTGTCACGGTGTCGGTGAGCGGTCGGTGGGCGACGATGTGCTCCACTGCCGCCCGGTCGACCGTCATCTCGTAGTAGTCGACGGCGAACTCGACGAAACGGTCGACGATGTCGTCGACCGTCCACCAGTCCCGGCCACAACGCGTGATCCGGACGACCATACGGCGACATCGCCGACTCGTGGTCGAAGAGCCGGATGAATGCGCCGTCGGCGGTGAACACGACAGCCCACTCGTCCCCGCTGCCGTTGCTCATCAGCGCCGCCTCGTCCGTGCCCCAGGTCGAGGTGTAGGTGTAGTAGGGGTCTCCACCGTCGATGACGCGCTCGAGTACGGCCAATGCTGTGCAGCGCTGCCGTAGCCGCTCGATGGCGGGGAGCCTGGCGGCGACCTCGTGTGCGTTCACCGGGTCACCCTAGTGATGCGGCAGCACCCCCGACTCGGGGGCGAGGGCCCGGATGAAGAACGCCAGGGTGTCGCGGATCAGCGGCTCCAGCGGCACTCCGCCGAAGCAGTGGTCGGCGCCCCGCGCCACCGACAACTCGACCTCGGCACCCGCCGCTGTCAATGCCGCGGCAAGCTCCTCGCTCTGCCCCACCGGTACGACGAGGTCCTGGTCGCCGTGGATCAGCAGCATGGGTGGGGCCTGGTCGGTGACGTAGGTGACCGGACTGGCCGCCCGACCCAACTCCGGGTTGTCGGCCAGCGGGGCGCCGATCAGCAGTGACTCGGGCGAGTCGGCCGCGTCGTGGTCGATCGTTCCGGACGGGTGCGCCTGCGACTGCATCGTCAGCAGGTTCGACGGCGCGTACCAGCAGACCGCCGCCTGGACGCCGCTGTCGTCCCGGTCGTCTCCGGTCAGGGCGAGCATCGAGGCCAAGTGCCCTCCGGCCGACTCACCCCACACCCCGATCCGCTCGCGGTCCACGCCCACCGTGTCGCCGTGTCGGCGCAGCCAGCGCACCGCCGCCTTGACGTCGTCGAGTTGGGCGGGAAAGGGCGCCTCGCCGCTCAGTCGATACTGGGCGGAGGCGACGGCGAACCCGGCCCGGATGGCGGCGGTGAACGGATCCGCCTCCATGAGCCAGTCCGGCGGGCGCTTGGGCGAGCCGAACAGCCACGCGCCGCCGTGGATCCACACCAGGACCGGGACCGGTCGGGGTGCCGCCACCGGCACGACAAGGTCCAACGTCAGCGGGCGGAAGCCCGGGACCTCGTTGACGACGATGTCACAGTGCTCGATCCGGTCGGGCCACCGCCGGGATGCCGCATCGATCATCGGCCCATCCTCGCACCAGTCCGGGGCCGCGATTGATCGACACGAGATCGCCGACGTGGGGGTGTCCCGGTGGCTCGGATACCCCGATGTCGGCGAACCCGAGTTGATCAAGCTTTCGCGTCGGACGTGGCGGGGCGGGCGCGGACGTGCAGCCGCTCCCCCTGCGGCCCGAACAGGATCAGGGCCTCGGCGGGGCCGGGGCCGGGGTTGAGGACGCGGTGCGGGACCCGGGTGTCGAACTCCGCCACCTCGCCCGACGTCAGGATCAGGTCGTTCTCGCCGAGGAGCAGACGCAGCCGCCCGGAGAGCACGTAGAGCCACTCGTACCCCTCGTGCGTCTGCTGGCTCCGATCGCCGGTGGGGGCATCCGGCGGGAAGATCACCTTGAACGCCTGGAGACCCCCCGGTCGGCGGGTCAGCGGCAGGAACGTGATGCCGTGCCTGACCATCGGTTTGGGGCGTACCCGGGGGTCGCCGGTGTCCGGTGCGTCGACCAGTTCGTCCAGCGCCACCTGATAGGCCCGGGCCAGCGGGAGCAGCAGCTCCAGGGTGGGCCGGCGGTTACCCGACTCCAGCCGGGACAGGGTGCTCACCGAGATGCCGGTGAGGTCGGCTAGCTGGGTGAGCGTGATCCCGCGTCGGGTGCGCAGGGCGCGCAGCCGGGGACCGACCCCGGCCAGCGCGACGGCGTCGTCTTTTGCCACAACGGCAAGGATAGTTGCCACCCGGCTGGTGGCGACGGATGGTGGTCCCAGACGACAAGCAAGAGGAGAGACCAGTGGACGAGACATACGACGTGGTGGTGGTGGGTGGCGGCGCCGCTGGGCTCAGCGGAGCCCTGGCGCTGAGCCGGGCCCGACGGTCGGTGCTGGTGGTCGACTCCGGGGAACCACGCAACGCGCCCGCCGACCGGATTCACAACTACCTGGGCCGGGAGGGGACGCCGCCGGGCGAGTTGCTCGCGACCGGTCGGGCCGAGGTGGCCGGGTACGGCGGGCAGTTCCGCACCGGGCGGGTGGAGGCCGCGACCCGGGACGACGACGGGTTCCTGCTGAGCCTCGACGGCGGGGATTCGGTGCGGGCCCGGCGGCTGCTGGTGACCACCGGCCTGACCGACGAACTGCCCGACGTGCCGGGCCTGGCGCAGCGGTGGGGGCGCGACGTGCTGCACTGCCCGTACTGCCACGGCTGGGAGGTCCGGGACCAGCGCATCGGCGTCCTGGCGACCGGCCCGTTGGCAGTGCACCAGGCGGAGATGTGGCGACAGTGGAGCCCCAACGTGCTGCTCCTGCTGCACGGCTCCCCCGCACCGGACGCGGAGGTCGCCGAGCGGCTCGCCGCCCGGGGCATCGCGGTGGTGCCGGGGCCGGTCGCCGAGGTCGAGGTGACCGACGACGCGTTGAGCGGTGTACGGCTCGCCGACGGCCGGGTGGTGGCGCTCGACGCGGTCGTGGTGGCGACGCGGCTGACCCCTCGCGCCGGGTTGCTGGTGGGGCTGGGTCTGGCCCCGGAGGAGGTGATGATGGGTGAGCACGTCATCGGTGCCCAGATCCCGGCCGACGCCACCGGCGCGACGACCGTTGCGGGTGTCTGGGTGGCCGGCAACGTGGCCGATCTCCGCGCTCAGGTGATCACGTCCGCGGGGGCCGGCCTGAACGCGGCGGCGGCGATCAACGCCGACCTGATCGCCGAGGACACCCGTGTCGCGGTCGCCGAGTACCGGCAGGTGGTGGCCACCGCGTTCGAGGAGCCGGCGTGGGAGGAGCGCTACCAGTCGCGACCGGCGGTATGGAGTGGGCGGCCGAACCCGCAGCTGGTCGCCGAGGTCGCCGACCTGGCCCCGGGGCGCGCGCTGGACGTGGGCAGCGGGGAGGGCGCCGACGCGGTGTGGCTGGCGGAGCGCGGCTGGCAGGTCACTGCCGTGGACATCTCCGCCACCGCGCTGACCCGGGCCGCCGCCAACGCCGACACCGTCGGCGTCGGCGACCGGATCGAGTTCACGCACGCCGACCTGCGCGACAAGCCGCCGGCCGAGGAGGCGTACGACCTGGTGTCCGCGCAGTTCATGCACCTGCCGCCGGAGCAGCGGCGGGAGTTGTTCGCCCGGTTGGCCGCGGCGGTGGCTCCCGGCGGCGTTCTGCTGATCGTCGGGCACCACCCGTCGGACCTGTGGACGACGGCTCGTCGGATGCACATGCCGGACATGATGTACACCGCGCAGGACGTGGCCGCCGGCCTGGACCCGTCGCACTGGGAGGTGCTCACGGCCGAGGCCCGTCCCCGCCCGGCCACCGACCCGGACGGCAACGACGTGACGATCCACGACGCGGTCCTCCTGGCGCGCCGCCGATAGCCGGCGACCTGCGTCGATCATGGAGTGGTACGGGCTGACAAAGGTGGTGAGTCCACAGCTTTCCGGCACCACACATCCATGATCGGCGCGGGAGCGGGCGGGGCGCGGGGCGACAACGTGAGACGTGGTGGGGCGGGACTTCGCATCAGCTCGGCTCGGCGGTAGCGTTGCGCCACACTGACGGCCCGCGGGGCAGGCGACCGCCGACCCTCACGCCCCCGAATCGTACGGAGGATGGTGCATGTCCATCGGCGCCGAGTCGCGCGCAGGACGCGACGATGCGGCCTCACGGCCGGACTTCGATGTCACCCTGCGCGGCTACGACAAACGCCAGGTGGACCGGCACCTGGAGCAACTCGACGGCCAGATCGCGATGCTCAGTGGGGAGCACGGGCGCTCCGCCGTCCGCGTCCGCGAGTTGACCGCCGAGGTGGAGCGCCTACGGACCGAACTAGCCGACCTTCAGGAGAAACCGGTGCAGGTGGACCGCGCGACGATCCACGACCTGGGCCCGATGGTCGCCGAGATCATGGCTCTCGCCGACAAGCAGGCCACGATGATCACCGAGTCGGCCACCGACCGCGCGAACGAACTGCGCAGCGAGGCGGAACAGATCCTCGCCGACACCAGGGAACGCGCGACGCAGGCACGCCAGGATCTGGCCGAGGAGTTGACGACCCGGCGGGCCGAGCAGGAGCAGGCGCACGAGGAGCGGCGCACGCTGGCCGAGGCCGAGCTGACAGCGATCCGCGAGCACGCGGAGCAGTTGCGCGCCGACGGTGAGGCGGCGCACGAGCGCGCCCAGCACGAGGCGAAGCGGATCACCGAGCAGAGCGCGCAGCAGCTCAACCAGACCCGGGTCGCCGCCGACGCGCTGATGAAGTCGGCCCGCACCCAGATCCAGCAGGAACTCCAGTCGGCCCGGGCGAAGAACCAGCAGGAGATGGCCCAGTGGCAGGCCAGCGTGGAGCGGGAGGTCAACGAACGGCGGGCCGCCGCCGAGCGGGACATCGCCGAGCAGCAGGCCGCCGCCGAGCAGGAGCTCGCCGAGCAGAGCAGCGCGACCGAGCAGCAGATCGCCGCGCTGCTGGCCGAGGCGCAGCAGCACGTGACCGAGCTGCGTAACCGCGCCGACGAGCAGGCCGCCGTCCACCAGGAGCAGCTCACCGCCCTTCAGCAGGAGATCGCGGAGCGCCAGCAGGAGTCCGCCGAGCTGCACGCCGAGTTGGACACCGCCCGTCAGCAGCTCGCCGAGATCCGCCAGGAGGGCGAGACGCTGGAGGACGAGCTGTCGCGGATGCAGCAGCGCCTCAGCGAGGTCCGCCGGGACCTCACCGCCGAGAGCACCCGGTTGGAGGAGGCCCGGCGGGCCGGGGACTCCGCCGAGCGACACGCCAAGGAGGTTCGCGCCCGGGTGCAACGGGAGGCGAAGCGGGTGGCCGACCTCGCCGCCGCCGCGGTCATGGCCGCGGCTGCCGGCGGGACGGAAACCGCCGAGTACCCGATGGTGGGCTCCCGTTCCGGCACCGACCGACCCGCTCCCGAGCGGTCGGGGGTCGAGCGGCTCATCGTCGAGCGCAACGGCGTGCCGCCCGTCGTCGCGGAGCGGCCCACCAACCAGGACGCGGGCACCAACCCGGCGTCGGCCGACCGGTCCCACGACCAGGCATCGGCGTACTCCCCCGATCACTCTTCCGATGCGGTCGCGGCCGAACCCGAGCCCGAGCCGACCAGCGCCGAACCTGTCGATGCGTCAGAGCCGACGGACGAACCAGTCGCGGACCGTCCGGCCACCCAGGAGGTACGCCCCGAGCCGACCTTCCCCCGGCACATCGGCACGGACGCGCCGACGCCCGTACCGTTCCTCGCCTTCGGGCAGCCGGTCAGCGAGAACGGCGCCGCCCGCCACTGATCGTCACGGCGGTTGGTTCCACCCCCGGACACCCCGGTGACCAGCGCTGATCAAGTGATGAAAAGTAGCTCGGAATGGGCCGGAAGACCTTCTTTCCATCACTTGATCAGGGCAGGGGGCGGATTCTGCGCGGAACCGGGTCGCCGAGATCTGCCGACCTGACAGGCTTGGCAGGCCGTCCCGCAGCACGACGGCGACCCGCCCGGACCACACGCCACCGGTGGGCCAGCCGCCCCGGCCACGCGCCACCGGGTCGCCCGCAGCGCCGCCCGCCGAGAGGAGCAGTCGGTGACCGACCGACCGGAGGAGTTCGACCTGCTCGTCGTGGGCGGCGGAAAGGCCGGCAAGACGTTGAGCATGGACGTCGCCCGCTCCGGGCAACGGGTCGCGATGGTCGAACGCGGCATGATCGGCGGCAGTTGCATCAACGTCGCGTGCATCCCGACGAAGGCGCTGGTGACCAGCGCCCGGGCGGCCCGCCACCTGCGCGACGCGGGCGCGCTCGGCCTGGTGGTACAGGGCGGCCAGGTCGACGTCGATCTGCTGCGTGCGCACAAGCAGGACGTGGTCGAGGGGATGGTGGCCGCCAACCGGCAGCAGTTCCTCGACTCCGGCCTGCACCTGGTCATCGGGGAGGCCCGGTTCGTCGGCCCCCGGACGGTACGGGTCTCGCTCGCCGACGGCGGCGAGCGGCTGCTGCGCGGCGCGGACGTGGTGATCAACACGGGTACGCGTCCACACCTGCCCTCGGTCCCCGGGATGGCCGAGGCGGGGGTGCTGACCAGCGACACCCTGCTGCGCCTGGATCGGCTCCCGGCCCGGCTGGTGGTGCTCGGCGGTGGCACAGTCGGGGTGGAGTTCGCGCAGATGTTCGCGTCGTTCGGCAGCGCGGTGACGCTGGTCGAGGGCGGGCCGCGGCTGCTCACCCGCGAGGATCCCGACGTCAGTGACGCGGTGATGCGGGTCTTCGTCGACGACGGCATCGACGTACGGGTGGGTGTCGCGGTGGCGCGGGTCGACCGGGACGTCGACGGCGCGATCCGGGTGACGCTCGACGACGGCAGCCTGGTGACCGGGGACGACGTGCTGGTGGCCGCCGGACGGGAACCGGTCACCGACTCCCTCGGCCTGGACGTGGCCGGCGTACGTCTCAGCGAGCGGGGCTTCGTGGAGGTCGACGAGCACCTTCGCACCACCGCCGAGCACACCTGGGCGGCCGGGGACGTCGCCGGCAGCCCGCAGTTCACCCACGTCTCGTTGGACGACTACCGGATCATCCGGGCGAACCTCGCGGGTGGACAGCGCAGCACCGCCGACCGGCTCGTCCCGTACACCGTCTTCACCACCCCGGAGCTGGCGCGGGTCGGGCTCACCGAGACCGAGGCGCGTCGCGCCGGGTACGACGTCGAGGTCGCCCGCCTACCGGTCGCCGCGATCCCCCGGGCACGCACCCTGCGTCAGACCCAGGGCATGTGGAAGGCGGTCGTCGACGCCGGCAGCGACCGGATCCTCGGCGCGGCGCTGCTCGGGCCCGAGGCCGGCGAGGTGATCACGTCGGTGCAGTTGGCCATGCTCGCCGGGATGCCGTGGACCGCTCTGCGCGACGCGGTCATCACCCATCCGACGATGACCGAGGGTCTCAACCTGCTCTTCGCCTCGTTGCAGTCCCGCCCGGTCCGCTGACCACCGGCTAACCGGCGATCTCGTCGCGTACCCGCTGCTGGAAGGCGCGGGCCTGCCCGCCGGTGGGTGGCGGCCCGCCGTGCCGCGCGGCGATCGCGCGGTGGATCACCTCGGCCGGGTCGCCGGCGTCGGCCAGCCGCTGACCGGCCGCTACCTTGGCGAGCCAGACGCCGTCGCGGTGCCGTACCAGCGATCGGCAGGCGCCAAGTACGGCGTCCTCGGTGCCGGGCGCGGGCTGGTCGTCCGGTGGTGTCGGCAGGGCGAGCCACCAGGACAGCGCCTCGACGAGCAGCCGACGCAGGTCGGCCGCCGTGAGGTCGGCGAAGACCTGCCCGGCGGGCGGGCCGAGCAGCGGCAGTCCGCTCTGGTGCAGGATGCTGCGGTCCAGCCCGTACCAGAAGCGTCCGTCGGCGGACGGTCGGTCGGCGGGGTCGAGTGTGCACCGGAACGGCATGGCGGCACCCGTGTTCAGTTCGACCTCGAAGCCGGGCTCCGGTGTTCCGGACGCGGCCACGGCCCGGTCGTAGGCCACCAGCTCCAGTCCCCGTGCCGGGCAGGGCAGCGCCTCGTGTCGCAGCCGCGCCACCACCTCCCGTCTGGCTGCCTCGGTGAGCGACCCGGCGCTGACCAGCGCCACGTCCACGTCGCTGCGGCCGGGTTGGTAGGCGCCGAGCCCCACCGAGCCGGCCGCGTACGCGCCGACCAGATCGGCGCCGAGCACGCCCCGGGCGGCGGCGACAAGGTCGTCGAGGTAGCGCTGGAGTGCGGAGTCCACGCGCCCATCGTGACGGGCGGACGGCGGCGGCCCGACGGCGGGGCCGTGAAACCTCGGTACCGGGCATTCCGCGTCAACCATCACGAACTTTCGTAGGGACATCAGCAACTTTTGATGAATTGAGGCGAAGACATGGACAGCTCGATCGAAACACCTTAATGTCTCGACCCATCCACCCGGTGTTTCCGCAACGTCACTCGTCGGCGTCGAGGACGTTACGGCGCCGGGCCCGACGGCCTCTCCTCACCGCTGATCCTCGCCCGGCCGCCGGACACTCCACCGCCTCCTGGAGGAACGATGGGCACACCCCTGCTACGCCGACTCCGCCCACCCGTCCTGGGTACGCTCGCACTCGTCCTCACCGCCAGCGCCTGGGCCGCTCCGGCCGCCGCCGCCCCCGCACAGGAACCGGGCGTCACGCTTCGCGTCTTCGACGTGCAGGTGCCGCTCTCCGAGATCTGCACCCTCAAGCCGGCGCAGACCCCCAACGTGGACAAGCTGATGTCCACGATCAACTGGACCTCGGCGGCCGACTTCGGCTTCGAGGACAACTTCGTCTCGCAGGTGCTCGGCAACATCACCGCCACCCAGGCCGGAAGCTACACGTTCCGGCTCAGCAGCGACGACGGTTCCAAACTGTCCATCGACAACAGCGTGGTGATCAACCACGACGGGTTGCACGGCGCGACCCCACCCAAGGAGGGCACCGTCACCCTCACCGCCGGGTTGCACGCACTGCGCATCGACCACTTCGAGCGAGGAGGTGGGCAGCAGATCACCCTGGAATGGAAGACACCCGGCTCGTCGTCCTTCGTGGTCGTACCGAACTCGGCGCTGAGCACCGACGCCGGCGTGGTGCGGGTGACCGCGCCGGGCCGCAAGGAGTGCGAGGGCATCGCCGACACTCCCGGCGACGGCCTGCCGCTGACCGGGGTGCACCCCGGGTACACGCTGACCAACCTGCGGCCCAGCGGGTTCCAGCCGAAGGTCACCGGAATGGACTGGCTGGCCGACGGCCGACTGGTCGTCTCCACCTGGGGTGGCAGCGACCAGTCCGGCACCTCCCAGGACGGTGAGGTCTGGATCCTCGGCAACACCGGCGGCGCGACCACTCCGGGCGCGGTGACCACCAAGAAGATCGCCGGTGGGCTGAAGGAGCCGATGGGGCTGAAGATCGTCGACGGGGTGGTCTACGTCTCGGAGAAGCAGCGGCTCACCCGGCTGGTGAACACCGGCGGCGACGAGGTGGCCGAACGCCTGGAGACGGTCGCCACCTGGCCGTACGGGGGCAACTTCCACGAGTTCGCCTTCGGCCTGCTCTACGCCGACGGGTTCTTCTACCTGAACCTGTCGGTGTCGATCAACTCCGGCGGCGCCACCACCAACCCGCAGCCCGCCACCAACCGGGGCACCACCCTCAAGGTCAACAAGGACACCGGCGCGATCAGCTACGTCGCCGGTGGTCTGCGTACCCCGCACGGCATCGGCTGGGGCCCGGAGGGCGGCATCTTCGTCACCGACAACCAGGGCGGTTGGCTGCCCTCGTCCAAGCTCGTGCACATCAAGCAGGGCCGGTTCTTCAACCACTACACGAACCCGGCCGGCCCGTTCGACAAGGCCCTGGTCACCCCGCCGGTGCTGTGGATGCCGCAGAACGAGATCGCGAACTCCCCCAGCACCCCGCTGTACCTGACCAGCGGCCGGTACGCCGGCCAGTTCGTCATCGGCGACGTGACGTACGGCGGCCTGCAACGGGCCAACGTGGAGAAGGTCAACGGCGAGTACCAGGGCGCCCTGTTCCGGCTCACCCAGGGCCTGGAGGCGGGCGTCTCCGAGGTCAACATCGGCCCGGACGGCGCGATCTACGTCGGCGGGCTCGGCGCGGGCGGCAACTGGGGCCAGACCGGCAAGCTGGCGTACGGCCTGCAGAAACTCACCCCGAACAGCACCACGACGTTCGAGATGCTCGCCATGCGAGCCACCACCGCCGGCTTCGAGGTGGAGTACACCCAGCCCGTCTCGGCGGCAACCGCCGCCGAACTGGCGTCGCACTACAAGATCAAGCAATGGCGGTACGTGGCGACGTCGGCCTACGGCGGGCCGAAGGTCGACGAGGAGACGTTGACCGTCACCTCGGCCACCCTGTCGGCGGACGGGAAGAAGGTCAGCCTCGTGGTGGCGGGTCGAAAGGCCGGTCGGGTGGTGCATCTGCGCTCGCCCCGTCCGTTCACCTCCACCAGCGGCCAGTCACTGTGGAGCACCGAGGCGTGGTACACGCTCAACTCCATCCCGGGCAGCCCGCCACCGCCCACCGGCGGCACCATCACCGGCGTCGGCGGCAAGTGCCTGGACGTCGACAACTCCGGTCTCGCCGACGGCACGAAGATCCAGCTCTGGACCTGCAACGGCACCGCCGCCCAGTCCTGGACGCGGGTCGGCGACACGTACCGGGTGCTGGGCAAGTGCCTGGACGTGGACAACGCCGGTACCGCGAACGGCACGAAGATCCAGCTCTGGACCTGCAACGGCACCGGCGCGCAGGTCTGGCAGCCGCAGAGCGACGGGTCGATCCGCAACCCCCAGTCCGGCAAGATCATGGAGGCCGCTGGCGGCAACACCGGCGACGGCACCCAGATCCAGCTCGGCACGTACGGGGGCAGCGCCCACCAGAAGTGGGTGGTCAGTAGCGGGGTAACCGGCTGACCTCGGACGAGGGGCGTGGTCTGACCGACGGGTGAGGCCACGCCCCGCCCGTCCACGGCAAGATGTTGTGGCGGCGCGCCAGGGACCGACCGGTCAGCGACGCATGAGGCGCGCGTCGGTCAGGGGCCGTGCGGCAGCGGCTGCGCCAGTGCCCGCAGATCCGCCGGGAGCTGGGCCAGCGCGTCCTCGAACTCGCGGTGTCCGACCACCCGGTGCATCGTCTGGAGCACCGCCCGGGTGCCCCGCTCGGCGGCCGGGCGGTCGATTCCGGCCCGGTCGGCGACCCGGCGCAGGAACTCGTCGAAGCCGAACGCCTCCGGCGGCTCGGCGGCCTTGACCAGCAGCGGGCTCAGCTCGTCGGCCAGGTGCGGTGCCAACGCGCCCGCCTCACCGCCGCTGAGCCGCTCGGTGAGGGTCCGCAGAACGGCCTCGGTCAGTGGGCGCGCCTGCTCCGGCGGAACCCCCGCCCGTGCCGCGACCTTGTCGACGAACCCCAGCTCGGCCATTCCCCCGCCCTTCGTCCCGGAGACGCGTGGCTACCCGGGCCCCCCGTCGGCAAACCCCGGCAGCCGCAGTGGGATGGTTCTGGTTGTTGCTCCGCGCGGCACGGTTCACGTCTCGTACGGTGAGGTCGACCGGGAACCCGACGGCTGCCGACGGCGGCCCGTGCCGCAGGAGGAGCAGATGGCCGTCGACCTACCCGATGTGATCGACAGGTACTTCCGGGCCGTCAACGACCGGGACCTGGACGCCTTCGTCGCCTGCTTCGCGGACACCGCGAGTGTCGCCGACGAGGACCGGGTGTACGACGGGCGGGCCTCGATCCGCGCGTGGCGGCAGAAGGCGATGGACGCCTACTCGTACACCGCCGAGCCGGTCCGGGTGACATCGCAGGCGGGTGACTCATACCTGGCTCTCACCCGGCTCTCCGGCGACTTCCCCGGCAGCCCTGTCGAGCTGCGGTACCGGTTCACACTGCGTGACGGCCTGATCGGCGCCCTGGACATCCGCCAGTAGCCGCTGGAGATCGCCCGACGGGAGAAACGACGTGCCGCGAGTATGGCTCATCACCGGTTGCACCCGAGGTCTCGGCCGGGCCCTCGCCGAGGCCGTGCTGGCCGACGGCGACCAACTGGTAGCCACCGCACGGAACCCCAGCCAGCTGAATGCCCTCAGCGACCAGTACGGCGACCAGGCCCAACCGATAGCTCTCGACGTCACCGACCCGGCCGCCGCGCGCGACGCGGTCCGCACCGCCGTGGACGGGTTCGGGCGCCTGGACGTCCTGGTGAACAACGCCGGGTACGCCGACGTCGCCGCGATCGAGGACATCTCGGAGGAGGACTTCCGCGCGCAGATCGACGCGAACTTCTACGGGGTGGTCAACCTGTCCCGCGCCGCGCTGCCGACGATGCGGGAGCAGGGGCGCGGGCACATCGTGCAGGTCTCCAGCGTCGGCAGCCGGGTCGCCAGCATCGGGCTGGGGGCGTACCAGGCCGCCAAGTGGGCGGTCAGCGGCTTCTCCGCAGTGCTCGCCAGGGAGGTCGCGCCGTTCGGCATCCGGATCACCAGCGTCGAGCCGGGCGGGCTGCGCACCGACTGGGCGGGCTCGTCGATGAGTGAGCTCCCGATCAGCGAACCGTACCGCCCGGTCATCGACCCGGCCGTGCAGCGGCTGCGTCAGGGCAGCGGCAACCAGCCGGGCGACCCGGCACGCGCCGCCCAGGCGATCATCCGGATCACCACCGTCGACGACCCGCCCCTGCGGTTGCTGCTCGGCACCGACGCGGTGGCGGCCGCCTCGGCGGCCGCCGAGGCCCTCGCGGCGTCCGACGCGCGGTGGCGGGAGCTGAGCGAGTCCGTCGCCTTCGACGCGGCCCCCTGAGTACCGGACCGATGAGGTGGTTCGGGCCGGCCCGCAGGTGAGCGACCGCCGAACGGACGAACGGGCGCGGCGTCGCGGATGACATGATGTGGCGACAACGGCTCCGGCACGAGAAGGGTTGCTGCTGTCCGATGGCGCACTTCGGGGCTCGCACGTCCAGGGCGATCGGCCCGATCGTGGTGGCGCTGGCCGGCGACCCGCGACCGGAGGGCTGATGCCGGCCGAACGACGGGACACCGTGATCGAGCAGAGCGCCCCCGCCCAGTTCGCGGACACCATGACGTACCGGGTGGCGACCGACGTGCGGGCTCTACGCGCGTTCGTCAGCGCCACCGCGCTGGCCCGAGGGCTGCCACCGGACCGGGTGGAGGTGTTGACGCTGGCGGTCAGCGAGCTGGCCTCCAACACGTTGCAGCACACCACCGGCGGGGGCCGGGTCCTGCTCTGGGCCGAGTCGGGCCACCTGTTCTGCGACGTCGTCGACCAGGGCCCGACGCGGACGTTCGGCCGCAGCATGCCGGCCACCGACGCGGTACGAGGGCGTGGGCTGGCGATCGTGGAGCAGATCTGCGACGAGGTCGCCGTGCTCACCAGCGCCGGGGAGACCGTCGTACGGATTCGCCTGGCCCTGTGAACGTCGGCGGCGATCCACGCCCTCCTTCGCGTGGGGAGCTGCCACAATGCGGACAGACCGGCCCGACTGGGGACCGGGTCGGCCCGACCGGGAGGACGCCACGATGCCGGACAGCGCACGCGAGGCAGAGCTGCTCGACGCCGAGCGCACCCTGCAGGCCGCCCAGCGGGCCGGCGACGCCGACGCCCTCGACCAGTTGCTTGTCGACCAGCTGATCTGCGTCGGCCCGGACGGCCGCACGTACACCAAGCAGGATGACCTGACGGCCCACCGGGAGCGCCGCTCGGTGGTGCGGGAGCTGGTCGAGGAGGAGCTGGACCTTCTCGTCGTCGGGTCGACCGGGGTGACGTTCTTCCTGGGTCGGGTGGCCGGGACCGTCGACGGCGCGCCGTTCGCGGCTCGCCTGCGCTACACCCGCACCTGGATCCACGACGACCCGCACGGCTGGCGGGTCCTCGCCGCGCACATCAGCCCGGTCTGACCCGGGCCGTCGTCACCTCCTCGACCACGTCGACGGCTGACTTCAGGCGGTCACCCGCTCGATGCTGACCTCGATCGGCCCGACGCGCAGGGTGCCGTCGTTGAGTGGGGTACAGCGGATGCCGCCGGTGGTGCGCAGTGCCTTCCACGTGCCCGGTCCGACGGTGACGTCCATCCAGGCGCAGGGTCGGGCCGCCCGGTTGACCCGCAGACTGACCGGGCCGTCTCCGGAGTCCAGCACCAGCACCCTGCCGATCAGCTCGTCCACGGCTATCCCGGTGGTGAGGATGTTGCGGCGGACCTCGGCCAGGCCGATGCCGGCCGGCAGCGACTCCTGGGCGATGACCGTGACGCTGGCGTCGCGGTGTGCCTGCTGGCCGAAGTACCGATCGCCGACGATGCCGAGGCCGGCCCGGATCCGCACCGCGTCGACCACCTCACCGGGCGGTGCCGGCGCCGGACCGTCGGCGGGCCGGCCCAGGAAGCGGTGCACGGGCGAGGCCAGCAACTCGACGATCTCCGGCATGGCAGGAATTGTACGAAGCGGACAGGGCGCCGCGGGGCAGGTCGACGGACGACCGGGCCGTCGGACGCGGCGGCCGGTCACCGTCGGTCACCTCAGCCGGGGGCGGGGTCAGGTAGCGAGCGGTATACCGCAGAGTCATATTCATACCTCTGCGGTATACCGCTCGACAGCACATCGACCTGGCGGGCCGACCCGACCGCGACTCCGTTCAGGCTGGTGTGCCGGTGACGGTGAGGTTGCGCAGCCGACCCACGTTGTCGAACGAGCCGAAGCCGACCCGCCCGGAGCCGAAGGTGGTGTCCTTCGCGGTCAGCAGCGGGTCCTTGTGCCCGTCGACGTAGACGGCGATCTCGCCGGTGGACGGCAGGTGCACCACCCGTACGCGGTGCCAGTCGGCATCGGTGATCGCCGGGTTGGCGCCCCGTGACCGACCGTTCCACTGGTGGTCGATGCGCTCCCGGTCGGCGTTGTCCACCTTGAAGATGCCGTTGTGCGGGTAGATGGTGTTGTCGGTGGAGAGGTGGGCGTAGTAGAACTCGGTGTCCGAGCGCCACCCGAAGACGACGATCACGTCGCGGTTGGTGACCTCCACCGGCGTGTCGAGGCGCACCCGAGCGTCGACCTGCACCGACGACCACGCCGGGCCGGCGGTCAGCACTGCGTACTCGAACGGCCGGCGCGGGCCCGGCCGGCTCTCCCCGGCCTCGGCCAGGATGACCTGGTCGCCCGTGAACTGCCACTTCGACGGGGTCACCGGGGCCCAGTTGGAAGCACCGGCGGTGCGGCGCACAGTGGTGTCGCCGACGTCGCCGCCGGCGAACTCCCGAGTGCCGGTCACCTTCCAGATCTTCCCATTGGCCTTGGCTACCAGGTAGAGCTCACCGGCGGCGTCGGTGCCGAAGCGCAGGTCCACCCGGTTGGGGTCGCCGGGCGCGCCCGGCCCGGCGAGGTCGCGCATCCGGACCGCGTTGCCGGCGGCGTCGAAGAGCGCGAGTTGGTGGATCGGGGCCAGGCCGCGTCCGCGCCGCATCTCGTTCGCCTCGGTGTAGAGCACCCGACCGTCGACCAGGTCACCGAAGACGTACTTGCCGCGCAGCGCGGGCAGCGTCCGTCCCCGGTAGACGAAGCCGCCGGCCACCGCGACGCCGACGTCGTCGGTGCAGTTCCAGCCCGGGGCGGGGTCGTGGTCGTACGCGGCGACGGGGTACGTGTAGCCGTACCTGTCGTCGTCGGCGGGCAACGGCAGCAGTCGGTCGCAGGGGCTCGTGGCCGACTTGTCGAAGACGAAGGAGCCCTCGCGCTCGCTCCAGCCGAAGTTGTCGCCGGCGCGGACCTCGTAGATCGCTTCGACGGCGTGCTCGCCGATGTGCCCGAGGTACATGCGGCCGGTGGCCCGATCCCAGCTGAACCGGTGCGGGTCACGGAAGCCCAGGGCGTAGATCTCGCCGAGGGCCCCGGCGGTGCCGACGAACGGGTTCCGGGGTGGGATGCCGTAGCGCCCGTTGGCCGCGTTGGTGCCCCGGGGGTCGATCCGCAGCAGCTTGCCGTGCGGGAGGGCCAGGTTCTGTGGGTCGGTGTTGCGGGCGCCCTGGCCGCCGTCGCCGACGGCGAGGTAGAGCAGCCCGTAGTCGCGGTCGTGGCGCTTGGCCGTGGGGTTGAAGTTGATCTCCTGGATGCCGTGCACCTGGCCGCCGAAGCCGATGCGCAGGACCTCACGGTGGGTGCCGGCGAAGGCCGGAGCGGCCGGATCGCTAGCCGTCCACTCGGTGATGACGCCGTGGAAGAGCGTGTTGGGCTGGGCGAAGTCCGGTGTGGCGGTCGTCGTCGAGGCCAACTCGGTGTGGATGGTGTAGAACCGGCCGTTGACGCCGAACTCCGGGTGGAAGGCCACGTACCCGAAGCCCTGGCCCAGGCCCCGGCCGGAGAAGAACTGCGGCGCGAACGTCGCGGCCACGTCCAGGTAGACGCGCGGCACACCGTTCTCGACCAGGTAGAGGTTGCCGTTGAGGTCGGGCACCGCCCGCCGGCCGGAGCCGTCGGGCAGCTCCATGACCGTGTTGATCCGGGCGGTCCGCATGAGCCGCGGGTCGGTCGGGGCCGGAGTGGGGTACGACTGCGGGAGGCTGGCGTACTCGCTGAGGACCAGCCCGATCCGGGACTGGATCGGCGTCTCGGGGATCGGGTCGTCGACGGCGTCGGCGGCGCGGGCGGGTGGCGCGAGGAGAGTGGACAGGACCAGCGCAAGCGCGGTGAGGCCGGCGGTCAGCCCGGATCGACGGCGGTGGGTGATGAGCACGCGTGTCTCCTTCTCGGTGGGACGGTGCCGAGGGTGGTCAGCGGGCCAGGTGGCGATACTGCCTCCGCACGTCGCTCGCGGAGACCACGGTGTCGAGGAACATCAGGCCGTCCATGCGGCAGTCACAGGGGTTACGTTCCACTGTGTTCTGGGGGAAGCTCCCGCCGATCTTGATGCCGCGCGGGTCGGAGGCGGTGGTCACGTGTGGGCCGGGCCCCGACACCAGCCACGGGTCGTCGGTGCGCGTGTAGAAGCCGTCCACCGGTTCGCCGTTGCGGTAGAGGGCGAGGGCGCCGGTGTCGAAGTCGAAGGTGGCCGCCAGGTGCACCCACTCCCCCACCGGCAGCAGCTCGCGCCAGTCGCTGTTGGCGGCGAAGGTCTGCGAGTTGCCGCCGTCGAGTCGCCGCCCGAGTGCCACCAGGCGCAGTCGCCCGTCGACGTCGATCAGCTCCAGCAGGGCCCGGACGCCGTGGCCGTCGGAGTCGCCGGTCAGGACGCCGGCCAGCCCGATGGCGTTGTACCGGTCGTCCGGGTCGGCGGTCGTGGAGTTGGGCAGCGGGCTGTCCATGGCGAGCTTGAACCAGCCCAGCACGCTGGTGCCCGCCGTGCCGCTGAAGGCGCGCAGGGTCCGCACTCCGCTCGCCGACCAGGTGCCCGCCTTCCAGTCGTCGTTGCCGGCCACGGCCGGGTCGACCTGCCTGGTCTGTAGCGCGTTGCGGCTGCCCCGGTAGGCACGGTCGGGCACCCGCATGGCGGCCCCGCCGTTGACCAGCTCGATCTCGGTGCCGGAGCGGCCCTGGTCACGTTCCAGCGCGGGGTCGCCGAGCACCGGGTGGTCGAAGTCGTACGCGGCGACCAGGTGCGCGCGCAGCGCCGGGTGGACGTCGTGCGAGATGGTGCGCTCCGCCTGCGCCGGTGGCGCCCCGGCGCCGGTCAGTGCGCCGATCGCCAGGAGGGAGACCGCCGCTCGTCGAGCCCTGGACATCGCTGTCACCTCGTTTCGCGGCATGCCGGATGCCGGTCACGTAAGCGCTTACGTAAGCGCTTACGTACCCTAGGCTTCGATGAATGTCACTCGCAATAGATCGGGTGACATGAATGTTCTCGGAGGGTTTGCCGATGCCCAGGGCCAGCCAGCGGCCGCGCCTCGTGGACGTCGCCGCACACGCCGCCGTCTCGCTGGCGACCGCGTCCCGGGCTCTCGCCGGCCGCGAGGGCGTCAGCGCCGAGGTGGCCGACCGGATCCGGCAGATCGCCCACGACCTGGGATACGTCGCCAACCCGTACGCCCGCACGCTGGCCAGCGGGGCCAGCTCCACAGTCGGGCTGATCGTCCACCAGATCGACGACCCGTACTTCGCCGAGATCTCCGCCGGGGTCATCCAGTTCGCTGCCGAACAGGGGCTGCTCGTGCAGATCTGCCAGTCCGGCCGCGACCCCGGCTACGAGTTGCAGCAGCTACGGCACCTGATCGCCCAGCGGGTCGGCATCGTCCTGATCAGCGGGTCGGGCTACGACGACCCCCGCACGGAGGTGGCCGCCCGCGCCGAGCTGGCCGCGTTCCAAGACCACGGCGGGCGGGCCGCCGCCATCGGACGGCACGCGCTCGGCATCGACGCCGTCCTGCCGGACAACGAGGCCGGCGGTCACGCGCTCGCCCAGCACCTGATGGATCTCGGCCATCGGCGGATCGCTGTCGCCGCGGGCAGCGCCGGTCTCACCACTGTCGCCGACCGGCTGGCCGGAGTGTCGTCGGCAGTGCGGCAGCGCGGACGTTCCCCGGACGACCTCGCCGTGGTGCACAGCGACTTCACCCGCGGTGGCGGTCGGGCAGCCGCCGAGCAGATCCTCAGCGAGCACCCGGAGACGACAGCGATCATCGCGCTCAACGACGCGATGGCCATGGGTGTTCTGTCGACGCTGCGGTCCCGCCGGGTGCCGGTGCCCGCCCGGATGTCCGTCGTCGGCTTCGACGACGTGTCCGTGGCGGCCGACCTCGCGCCCAGCCTCACCACCATCCGCCTGCCGATGACCGAGATGGGCCGTACCGCACTCGGCCTGGCCCTCAAACCCCGCTCGACACGCCCCCGTCGCCGCCCCACCGGGCACCTGCTCGTCGTGCGCGACTCGACCGGCCCCGCCGCGCGGATCTGACCGGTCGACGCCGGCTCACACCGCCAGGGCCGCCCGGACCTCGCGTTCCGCCGTGACACCCCCGTCGCCGTGCGAGGTGACCCGGCCGGACTCCAGCACCTGGTAGCGGTTCGCCACGCGCAGCGCGAAACCCAGGTGCTGTTCCACGAGCAGCACGCTGAACCCGGACTGCCGGGTCAGCTCGACGATCCGTTCCTGGATCTCCGCGACCACCGACGGTTGGATGCCCTCGGTCGGCTCGTCGAGCATCAGCAGTCTCGGCCGGGTGATCAGTGCGCGGGCGATGGCCAGTTGCTGACGCTGGCCTCCGGAGAGCAGCCCGGCCCGACGCCGCAGCAGCGGACGCAACGCCGGGAACAGGTCCAGCACCTCGGCGGTGGCCACCGTGCCGTCGCGCCGGCCGTCGGCGACCAACCGCAGGTTCTCCGCGGCGGTCAGGTGCGGGAAGCACTGCTGGCCCTGCGGGACGTACGCCATCCCCCGCGCCACCCGCTCGTGCGGCCCGAGGCGGGTGACGTCCTCACCGTCCAGCTCGACGGTGCCGGCGCTCGGGCGCAGCAGCCCGGCGGCGACCCGCAGCAGGGTGCTCTTGCCGGCGCCGTTGTGCCCGAGCACCGCCGCCACCCCGTCCGGCGGGACGGCCAGGTCGACGCCGTGCAGCACCCGACTGCGGCCGTAACCGGCGTGCACCGCACGCAACGTCAGCATCATGCCTCCAGGCCGGTGGGGGCCGACCCGGCGTCGACCGGGTGGCCAAGGTAGACCTCCTGCACGCGCGGATCCGCCTGGACCTGCGCCACGGTGCCCTCGCTGAGCACGCGTCCGGCGTGCAGCACCGTGACGCTGCGGGCGAACCGGCGCAGGAAGTCCATGTCGTGCTCGATCACGACCACCGTGCGGTCCCGGCTCACCGTTTCCAGCAGCGTCCCGGTGGCGTCGCGTTCCTCGTGGCTCATGCCGGCGACCGGCTCGTCGAGCAGCAGCAGTCGCGCGTCCTGCACCAGCAGCATCCCGATCTCCAGCCACTGCTTCTGGCCGTGCGCGAGCGTCCCGGCGAGGTGGTCGGCCCGGTCGACCAGTCCGATGGTCTCCAGCGCGGCCGCCACGTCGTCGGGGACACCCCGCCGACGGCGGGCCAGGGTCGTCCAGCCGCGCCGCGCGCCCGCCGCGATGTCGAGGTTCTGCAACACCGACAGTTCCTCGAAGACCGCCGACGTCTGGAACGTCCGTCCGATGCCCAGGCGACTGATCCGGTGCACCGGGCGGCCCAACAGCTCGTCGTCGCCGAAGCGGACCGAACCGGTGGCCCGGACCAGGCCGGTGATCGCGTCCACGAGGGTGGTCTTGCCGGCTCCGTTCGGGCCGATCAGGAACCGGATGTCACCGGCGGGCACCTCCAGGGACACGCCATCCACGGCGGTGAAACCGTCGAAGCTGACCCGCACGTCACGGACGGACAACCCGTCCAACCGTTCACCGCTCATGCCGTCGTCACCTCCCGCTCGGCGCGTCGTCGGCGCGGTGGTGACCACCACCGCCGCGCTGGTGCGTCGGCGCCGTCACGGCGGCGGGCCAGCGCCCACAGCGACGCCAGGCCGCCGGGAAGGAACGCCACCACGACCACGAAGAGCAGCCCCTGGAGGTACGTCCAGGTGCCCGGGAACCGTTCCGAGAGGGCGGTACGCGCCCACGCCACCGCCACCGCGCCGAGCACCGGGCCGAGCAGGGTGGCCCGGCCGCCCACCGCGACGCCGATGACGAACTCGATCGACGGGACGATGCCGATCAGCGCCGGCGAGATGATGCCCACGGCCGGCACGAACAGCGCTCCGGCCAGCCCGGCCATACCGGCCGCGACCACGTACGCCACGAGTTTGACCGACGCCGGGTCGTACCCGAGGAAGCGGACCCGTTCCTCACCGTCGCGGACCGCCACCAGCAGCTCGCCGTAGCGACTGTGGATGAGCTGACGGGCCAGCGCGAGCAACGCCAACAGGGTGCCGGCGATGACGAAGTAGACCATCCGTTGGTTGACCGGGTCGTCCAGGTCGTACCCGAAGAAGCCCTTGATGTCGGTGAGGCCGTTGGTGCCACCGGTGGTGCCCTGCTGGCCGATCAGCAGGATCACCATGGCGGCGGCGAGCGCCTGGCTGAGGATGGCGAAGTACGCGCCCCGGACACGGCGGCGGAAGACCAGCGAGCCCAACCCGAAGGCGACCGCCATCGGCAGCAGCACCGTGGCGGGCAACGCGAACCACGGGCTGGCGAACGGTCGCCACCACAGCGGCAGTTCGTCGAGTTGCCCGTAGAGCTGCATGAAGTCGGGCATCCCACCCGGGCCCGCGTCGGCGAGCTTGAGGTGCATGGCCATCGCGTAGCCGCCGAGGCCGAAGAAGACTCCCTGGCCGAGGGTGAGCATGCCGCCCCTGCCCCAGGCGATCCCGATGCCGACGGCGACCATGGCGACGCAGAGGTACTTGGCAAGCAGGGACAGCCGGAAGTCCGACAGCACCAGGGGCGCGACGGCGAACAGCAGCGCCGCGCCGAACGCGAAGCCGGCCGCCGCGCGCAGCCGCGACCGCTGTCGCGGCGGGTTCGGTGGTGCGGCGCCGGCGGGCGCGGGGCGGACGGCGGTGCTGGGCGGCGCGGGGGTGACGGCGGTCATGCGAGGCTCCTGGTCCGCAGGGTGAACAGGCCCTGTGGCCGCCACTGGAGGAACGCGACGATCGCCACGAACACGATCACCTTGGCGACGCTGAGGGTGGTGAGGTACTCCCCGGTGGCCTGGAGGACGCCGAGGGCGAAGGCGACGATCACGCTGCCCTTGAGCTGGCCGATCCCGCCGACCACGACCACCAGGAAGGCATCGATGATCAGGTTGGTGCCCATCGTCGGGCCGATCGGGCCGAGCAGGGTCAGCGCCACCCCGGCGAGCCCGGCCAGCCCGGACCCGACGAAGAAGGTCGTGCGGTCGACCCGGGAGGTGGCGATGCCGGACACCGCGGCGAGGTCCCGGTTCTGCACCACCGCGCGGATGCGACGCCCGAGGGGGGTGAGCCGCAGCGCCAGCGTGAGGGCCGCGACGGCGGCCACCGCGAGGGCCAGGATGAACAGCCGGTTGTTGGCGATGGTCAGCCCACCGGGGAGCGCCACGTTGCCGGTGAGCAGCTCCGGTGCTCGGGTCTGCACGTTCGGGCTGCCGAAGATGTCCCGGGCCAGCTGTTGCAGCATCAGCGACACACCCCAGGTGACCAGCAGGGTGTCCAGCGGTCGGGCGTACAGCCGGCGGATGAGCAGCAGCTCCAGGAGCGCGCCCATGGTGCCGGCGACCACGAACGCCACCGGCAGCGCGACCACCAGCGACCAGCCGGCCCCGGTGATGCTCTGCTGGAGGACGTAGGTGGTGTACGCGCCGGCCATGATGAACTCACCGTGCGCCATGTTGATCACGTTCATCTGGCCGAAGGTCAGTGCGAGGCCGAGCGCGATGAGCAGCAGCACCGCGCCGATGCTGATACCGGTGAAGAGTTGACCGAAGAGGACTGTCACTGTGGGGTCTCCGAACTGCTGGTCGGGTGACCCGGGTAGGGCGCGCGGCGACACGCCCCGCCCGGGCCGGCGTCGTCAGCTCAGGCCACTCGCCCACGGATAGGTCTTGAGGTACGGGTCCGGTACGACAGGCTTGCCGGAGTTCCACACCTCGGTGATCAGACCGTCCGCGCCGATCTTGCCGATCCGGGCGGTCTTGGCGATGTGCTGGGTCTTCCCGTCCACAGTGACCAGGCCCTCCGGTGCGTCAAAGGTGATCCCGTCGGACGCGGCGCGGACCTTCTCCACGTCGAACGCGCCGGCCTTCTCGACCATCGCCTTCCACAGGTACACGGCGACGTACGCGGCCTCCATCGGGTCGCTGGTCGGCTTGTCCGCGCCGTACTTCGCCTTGTACGCGGCCACGAACGTCGAGTTCGCCGCCCCTGGGGTGGTCTGGTAGTAGTTCCAGGCGGTCAGCTGACCCTCCAGGTACTGGGTGCCGATGCCCTTGACCTCCTCCTCGGCGATCGACACCGATACCACGGGCATGGCGGTGGCGGTCAGGCCGGCGGACTTGTACTCCTTGAAGAACGCGACGTTGCTGTCACCGTTGAGCGTGTTGAACACGGCGGCGGCCCCGGACGACTTGACCTTGTTGACGATGGTGCCGAACTCGGTGGATCCGAGCGGCGCGTAGTCCTCACCGAGAACCGTCATCCCGTTCGCGGTCGCGTACGCCTTGATGATTTTGTTGGCGGTGCGGGGAAAGACGTAGTCGCTGCCTACCAGATAGACCGATTTGACACCCTGCGCCTTGAGGTAGTCGAGCCCGGGAACGATCTGCTGGTTGGTCGTCGCGCCGGTGTAGAAGATGTAGGGAGACTGTTCGAGCCCCTCGTACTGAACGGGGTAGAACAGCAGCGCCTTGTTCTTCTCGAACACCGGCTTGACCGCCTTGCGGCTGGCCGACGTCCAGCAGCCGAAGACAGCGGCGACCCGGTCCTCGGAGATGAGCTTCTCGGCCTTCTCGGCGAAGGTGGGCCAGTCGGAGGCACCGTCCTCACCGACCGGCTGGATCTTCTTGCCGAGGACGCCGCCGGCCGCGTTGATCTCCTCGACGGCGAGCATGATGGAGTCGCGGACGGTGACCTCGCTGATCGCCATGGTGCCGGAGAGCGAGTTGAGCAGGCCCACCTTGACGGTGTCGCCGGAGACGTCGGCGGTGACGCCCGACGCGGTGCCCGCGTCGCTGGTCTTGCTGCCGCACGCGGTCAACGCGGCTGCGGCGAAAAGGGTCATGGCACCCGCCAGGATGCGGCGGCCGGGGAACAGTGACATCTACTCTCCCTGCGGTGCACTGAGGAAGTGGCGAAAGGACGGTCGGTGCGGTCCGGTGGAGCTCACGTGGGCGATGCCGGGCAGACGGGTGGACGTCGACCCGGGGCATCGACTCGGATATGGGCACCGAAAGCGTCGACCGGCATCATTGCGCGAGTGTTTCCCGGTCCTTAATTGACTGTTTCCGCGCCGACGGCCGGGCGCACACGAAAAGACGTCCGGCACCGTCGGAGAAACGGTTACGGCCGTTCAGAGAGGCTGGGAAAAAGAATCACCACAATGGCCGGGAGACGATTTCACCGACCGGGGACGTGCATTGGCGGAATCCGACCCCGAGGGCAGATCCTTCACGCAGGAAGTATCTTAGGTCCGGGTCGGGTGCGGCTGTCAAGGGTCCGGTCGACCCGGACCGGGCCGCTCCGGGGCGAGGTGCGTCAGAGTTGGGCGAGCACAGTGAAGTCGAGCCCGTCGGCCTCGGCCAGATAGATGCGCTGACGGACGTGCCGACCGCGCAGCCGCAACCGCCCGCGCGGCCCGTGGTACGCCACGGTGTCCGCCGCCGTCTCGATGGCCCGTACGTCGAGGGTGCGGGCCCGGCCGATCAGCGCGGCGAGCAGCATCACGCCCTCGTAGCAGGACTCCCCCAGGCTGCCCAGCGGCGGCGCCTCCACCCCGAAGCGGCGGGCGAAGTCGCCGTGGAAGTCCAGGTTCTCCTGGGTCACCAGACCGGCGAAGAAACCCGCCGTGCTGTACAACCGACGCGTCGCGCCGGCCCCGCTGGCCAGCAACATGTTCTCGTCCATCAGCGTGCTCAGGCGCAGGCAGCGCTGGTCCAGCCCGGAGCGGGCGAACGCCCGGTTGAACCGCACCGCGTCCGCCCCGACCAGCAGCATCAGCACCGCGTCCGCGTCGCTGTGCTCGATGCGCCGCAGCACCTCGCCGAAGTCGTGCGCGTCCAACGGCAGGAAGTGCTGGCCCACCACCTGCCCGCCGCCCCGCACCGCGTACCGCGCCGCCGCCCGTGCCGTCCGGCGGGGCCAGACGTAGTCGTTGCCGACCACGAACCACCGACGCACCCGCTGCTCCCCCGCGAGCAGCCGCATCGCGGGCCACAGTTGGGCGTCCGGCGTCTCGCTGGTCAGGAAGACCCCTTCGGTACGCTCACCGCCCTCGTAGAGTGCGGTGTATACGTACGGCACCCGGTGCGCGACGCGGGGCGCCAGCGCTTGGCGCACCGACGAGATGTGCCACCCCGTCACCCCCTGCACGGCCCCCACCGACACCAACGCCTCGACCTCGGCGGCCACCTCGGCCGGAGGCGCACCTCCGTCGACCGGCACCAGCCGCAGCTCACGACCCAGCACCCCGCCACAGCTGTTGATCTCCTCAACCGCGAGCTGCGCGCACAGTTCGCAGGTGGGGCCGAACATCCCGCCCGGCCCGCGCATGGGATAGACCAGCGCGATGCTGACCACGGCACTGTCGACGGTCAGCCACGGCGGAGCCGGAGCAGACATGAGCACATGATTGCCCGACCCACGACCGAAGGCCAGAGCTCACCACGGACCGGGACGCCTCGGTACCATGGCGGGGCCACCGGACCAAGGAGTCGCATGTCAGACGTGCCCGGGGCGCCAGCCGACCTGCTGCGCTCGCTTACCCGCGCCGAACGGCTGCTCTCCCGCCGCCTGGGCGCCGTGCTGGCCGACGACGCGCTGACCATCGAGGCGTGGCGGGTGCTCTGCCTCCTCGCCGACGGCCAGGGTCACCCGATGAGCGAAGTGTCCGCCGAGGCGTCGCTGCCTCCGGGCACCCTCACCAAACTTGTCGACCACCTCGTCGACCGCAACCTCGTCTTCCGCCGGATCGACCCACTGGACCGTCGACGGATCCGGGCGTACCTCACGACGCGCGGCCGACGCGAGCACGAACGCCTCGACCAGCGGGTCCGGGCCAGCCTGGCCGAGCTGGGCATTCCGACGGGCACCGGCCTGGTCGAGCGGCTCGACGACCTGGTCGACCGCCTCGACCCGGCGCGTCGTGGCGACCGGGCCGACGCCGGCTCACGCCGCTGACCCGCGCACCGGTTCGTCGGCTCACTCGACCTTGGTGAGCAGCGGCTTGCCCTTCTCCACGACGTACGTGGCCAGTTCGACGGCGACACCGTCGCCGACGTTCTTCGCCTGGTGGTGAACCCCGTACGGCACGGTGAGGGCGTCACCCACGTTGCACACCACGGGTGGCTGACCCTCGAGCGTGTACTCCAGTGATCCCTGGAGCACGCAGATGATCTCCTCGCCCGGGTGGAAGTGCTTGAACGGCGGTGAGTCCGGCGTGAACTCCACCCGACTCTGCACGACCTCACGCCCTGGAATGCTGAGGTCGTGCCTCTGCAGGTCGACGCGCCACAGGCCCGGCGCTCCCTCCACCGCCGTCGGACTGATGCCCGCGGGTCGATCGTCTCCACTCATCACGGCCTCCTGTGCGCCGTCGCGCGCGACCGGCAGTCGCCGGGTGTTTTCGACCATATGGGGCGGCAGACCCGTCCCGGGCAAGGATGCCGAACACGAAGGCCCGGAACCGCACCCTCTACGGGGTGAGATGGGCACGCAGGGTGTGCGCGTCCGGGGCGGTGGCGGTCCAGAGGGTCGCCGGTCCGCCGGCCAGCGGCAGTCGGGCGACGGTCCCGTCCACCGCCGCCGGCTCGACGGGCAACGATTCGTCGACCACCAGCAACGAACCGGTGGCCGCCGCCCCACCGAGCACCGCGGGGCCGGCCCAACCGGGCGCGTGCGGTCCCACCGCCAGGGACTGACGCAGCAGCGGCCGATCCGCGTAGTCGACCTGCGTGTGCACGACCGCGCCGCCGGGCGACTCGCCGTACCGACCGCAGACCAGCTCGTCGCGCCACCGCAGGCGCGACCCGGCGGCCAGTTCGACCCGGGATTCGGCGAGGTGCGCGCAGCCGGCCGCCGCGACCAGCTGCTCGGGAAGCCAGTGCAGGGTGGCACCGGCGTGCACCACCGCCCGTACCGTCATCCTTGACACCGCACCCGGTCGGCCCGGCAGGGCGATCGCCGCGGCGACGGTGTGCACCCGCACCGCAGCGCCCGCTCCCACCTCGATCTCCAGCCGCAGATCGTCCCCGGCGAGGGGGCCGGCCGCCCCGCCGACGAGGTGCACAGTGGCGACACCACCGTCGGCGGGGGTCTGCCGCAGCAGGAGCGGTGTCTCGCCGCGCAGCTCGACCAGTGTCGTGCCGCCCCGGCCGTCGGCCTGGGCGACCAGCCGGGCGAGCGCACGCATCAGACCGGCTCCGCCGGCACGGCGAGCGGGTGCAGGGCGGCGTGGTGGGCCAACTCGTGCCGGATCCAGTCGGCGACGCGGCTCGCCGTCGGGTCTCCCACGATGGACAGGAAGACGGTCGGCAGGTCGCCGCGCCGCGCCCGGGCGTCCCGGTCCATCACGGCGAGGTCGGCGCCCACCAGCGGCGCCAGATCGGTCTTGTTGATGACGAGGAGGTCGGCGGCGGTGACGCCCGGGCCACCCTTGCGGGGCACCTTGTCCCCTCCGGCCACGTCCACCACGAAGATCTGCCGGTCGACGAGCCCTCTGCTGAACGTCGCGGTCAGGTTGTCCCCACCGCTCTCCACCAGGACCAGGTCCAACGGGCCGACCGCCTCGGCCAGCTCGTCGACGGCGTCCAGGTTCGCGCCGATGTCGTCACGGATCGCCGTGTGCGGGCAGCAGCCGGTCTCCACCGCGCGGATGCGCGCCGGGTCCAGCACTCCGGCCCGTCGGAGGAAGTCGGCGTCCTCGGTGGTGTAGATGTCGTTGGTCACCACCCCGAGCCGCAGCTCGTCGGCGAAGGCACGGCAGAGCGCGGCCACCAGGGCCGTCTTGCCGGACCCGACCGGGCCGCCGATGCCGACGCGCAGGGCACGGCCTGGACGCGGCAGCGGCGGGTGTGGATCCACCCCCGGCTCGGGATGGGTGTGTGGAACGGTCTCGTCGTGCGGCGCGGCGGTCGACAGCAGTGTGGTCGACTCGGCGGTGGGCACAGCGGTGTCAGGACGCAAAGAGACGCACCTCCCAGGTGGCATGGATTTCGGCATGGATGTCGGCGAGTGGAGCGGCGGCGGCCGGCAGCCGCTCCGGTGGACCGTCGGCGGCCCGCGCCGCGTCGGCGGCGGTGCCGTCGCAGGCGTCGGCGAGGCCGACCAGCAGGGCTTGGACGCGGTACGGGTCGAGGCCGAGCAGACGTACGCCGGCGCTGGCCGCCCCGGTCACCGTCCCGTAGGCGGCGACCGTGGCGGTGTCGAGGCGGGATAGCCCGGCCGCGGCGCAGAGCAGCCCGAGCACCAACGGTTGGTGCACCCCGCACGGTGTCGTGGGCAGGTCCCCGAACCCGGCGTCCGGCCAGATGGTCCGGCCGGCACGCAGCAGCGCCCGGCCCTGCCGGCGGGAGACCTCCCGCAGGGTCGGTGCGGCGGTACGCGCGTCCAGCTCCGCGTCGAGCCGGGCCAACGTGCGCGACCGGGTCGCCTCGTCCGCGCCGGCGCTCCCGGCTGCCTTGTCCGCGCCGGCGCTCCCGGCTGCCTTGTCCGCGCCGGCGCTCCCGGCTGCCTTGTCCGCGCCGGCGCTTCCGGCCACGGCGGCGCGGTGCGCGGCGGCCGCGAACGCCGCACCGACCAGGCCGGCGGTGGCCAGCCGTCCGGCGAGGAACTCCTCCAGCGTCGGCAGGTCGGTGACGCGTCCGGCGGCGACGGCCGCCTCCAGACCTCCGGAGTGCGCGTGCGCCCCGGCCGGGAAGCGCCCGTCGGCCACCAGCAACAGCAGGCTCGGCGTCGCCATCAGAACAGGAAGTACCGCTGGGCCATCGGCAGGCGGGTCACCGGGTCCGGCTCCACCACCACACCGTCGATCCGCACGGTGAAGGTGTCCGGTTCCACCTCGATGCGCGGCATGGCGTTGTTCTCCGGCAGGTCGGCCTTGCCCCGCGAGCGCACGTCGTTGACCGGCACGACCCGCCGTCGTACGTCCAGGCGCAGCCCCGCGTCGAGTGCCGCGGGTGCCACGAACGCCAGGCTGGTGGCCGCCGCCGCGGCACCGTACGCCCCGAACATCGGCCGGGGCAGCATCGGCTGCGGCGTGGGGATCGAGGCGTTCGCGTCACCCATCTGGGCGTACGCGATCATGCCGCCCTTGATCACCAGGTGTGGTCGTACGCCGAAGAACGCCGGATCCCAGAGCACCAGGTCGGCGAGTTTGCCCGGCTCGACCGAGCCGATCTCCCGTTCCAGCCCGTTCGCCATGGCTGCGCAGATGGTGTACTTCGCCACGTACCTCCGGGCCCGGTGGTTGTCGGCGGCGCCGTCGCCGGGCAGCGCGCCCACCCGGTCCTTCATCACGTGCGCGCTCTGCCAGGTCCGCAGGATCACCTCGCCGACCCGGCCCATCGCCTGCGCGTCCGAGCCGATGATGGAGATCGCGCCGAGGTCGTGCAGCAGGTCCTCGGCGGCCATCGTGGACGGCCGGATCCGGCTCTCCGCGAAGGCCAGGTCCTCCGGCACGGACGGGTTGAGGTGGTGGCAGACCATCAGCATGTCCAGGTGCTCGGCGAGGGTGTTGGCGGTGTACGGCCGGGTCGGGTTGGTCGACGACGGCAACACGTTCGGCTCGCCGGCGACTGTGATGATGTCCGGCGCGTGCCCGCCGCCGGCCCCCTCGGTGTGGTACGAGTGGATGGCCCGGCCGCCGATCGCGCGCAGGGTGTCGGCGACGAAACCGGCCTCGTTGAGCGTGTCGGTGTGGATCGACACCTGCACCCCGGACGCGTCCGCCACCCGGAGGCAGGCGTCGATCGCCGCCGGTGTGGTGCCCCAGTCCTCGTGCAGCTTGAAACCGCCCGCGCCGGCCCGCAACTGCTCCCACAGCGCCTCCTCCGAGACGGTGTTGCCCTTGCCGAGCAGCAGCACGTTCACCGGCATCGTGTCCAGCGCCTCGTGCATCCGGGCCAGGTGCCAGCCGTTCGGCGTGACGGTGGTCGCCCGCGTCCCCTCGGCCGGCCCGGTGCCGCCGCCAACGAGTGTCGTGATGCCGCTGGCCAGGGCCTCGGTGACGATCTGCGGGCAGATGAAGTGCACGTGGGTGTCCACCGCGCCGGCGGTGAGGATCCGACCGTTGCCGGCGATCACCTCGGTCGCCGGGCCGATCACCAGGTCGGGGTGGACACCGGGCATGGTGTCCGGGTTGCCGGCCCGACCGAGCGCCACGATGCGTCCATCGCGCAACCCGACGTCGGCCTTGACCACACCCCAGTGGTCGAGCACCACCGCACCGGTGATGACGGTGTCCAGCGCCCCCTCGGCGCGGGTGGCCCGGGACTGACCCATCGACTCGCGGATCACCTTCCCGCCGCCGAAGACCGCCTCGTCGCCGCCCACACAGTGGTCCGTCTCCACCTCGATCAGCAGGTTGGTGTCGGCCAGCCGGATCCGGTCACCGGTCGTGGGCCCGTACAGGTCGATGTAGCGGTCGCGCCGCACGGCGCTCACCGCGACGACCCCTCGGCCGGTGACCGGTCCAGCGGGCCGGCGCACTCGCCGCGCAGCCCCGGCACGACGCGGGCTCCGCCGAACGGGACGAGGTCGACGCTGCGGCTGATGCCCGGCTCGAACCGGACCGAGGTGCCCGCCGGCACGGCGAGCCGCTGCCCCCAGGCGACGCCCCGGTCGAACGACAACGCCGGGTTGGCCTCGGCGAAGTGGTAGTGCGAGCCCACCTGCACCGGCCGGTCGGCGGTGTTGACGACGAGCACCGTGGTCACCGGGCGGCCCACGTTGATCTCGACCGGGTCGGACGCCGGCAGGATCTCCCCCGGGATCACGGGATCGGGTGGTGCACCGTCACCAGCTTGGTGCCGTCCGGGAACGTCGCCTCCACCTGCACCTCCCTCAGCAGCTCGGGGATGCCGTCCTGGACGTCGTCGCGGCCGAGCACGGTCCGGCCGGCCGCCATCAGTTCGACCACGGACCGGCCGTCGCGGGCCCCTTCGAGCAGGAACGCGGTGATGATCGCGACGGCTTCGGGGTAGTTGAGGCGCAGGCCGCGCTCGCGGCGGGCGCGGGCGACATCGGCCGCCACATGGACGAGCAGACGGTCCTGCTCGTGCGGGCTGAGGAACACGGGCTTCTCCCGGTGGATCGGCGTGCCCGGCTCGCCGTCGGCCCCGCAGGGAGCCGCGCCGGGCAGCAACACCCGGGGTACGAGCTGGAGTCACACGACCGCCGAGTCTCCCGCCGACGGGGCGACCCGGGACTCCACCATCCCGGCCCGCGCGACGGGCAACCGGCGGTGTCCGGTCGGATGCGGACCGCACCGCCCACCGCTGAGCCGACCGTAGAGGATCACCACCGGCCGGGGCAACAGTCCGACCGGAATCGCGCCGGGGTCTGGGTACCGGGGCTCATTCCGCTGCCGCGCCGCGCCGGGCATGATCGTCCGATGACGGCGACGAGGGGTACGCGCGCACTGCTCGGTGTCCTGTTCCTGGCGGCGGCCACGGTCGGGGCCTGGCTGCTCTGGCTGGGCTGGGACAACGGGTACACGGTCGACGCGGAGACCGGTGCGACGAGCGGCCCGTACGAGGCATGGCAGGTGATCGGTTGTGTGTTGACGCTCGTCCTGCTGGCCGCGCTCGCCGGTAGACGACTCAGCCCGTGGCTGGTGGTGCCGGTGATGACAGTCGCCTTCACGGCGGCCTGGACGTGGCAGGCGGCGTCCACCGACGACAGCGGCCTGTGGGCTGTCGGGGCGGTCCTGGTGCTGGTCGGGACGGCGGCCGGCAGCACGGCGGTGAGCCTCGCCGCACGGCGGGTCGGCCGACGGCCCGCCGCCTGACCCGGATAGCGCCGACCGTAGGGCAAATCAGCCTGCTGTGGGCGTGACCGACCATCGTGGACGGACACGAATCGTGATCTGATGACCGTATGATCTCTCCGACTCCCCTCATGCGTCTGGTGGCCGGTGTGTGGGGTTTCAAGACCCTCGCGGTCGGCGTCGAGCTGGGCTTGTTCACCCGGCTGGCCGGCGGGCGGACGATGACCGTCGAGGAAGCCTCCGCCGAGTTCGGGCTGCCCGACCGGCCCGCGGACCTGCTGCTGGCTGCCAGCGCATCGCTCGGCCTGTTGGAGAAGGCCGGCGACGGTTACCGCAACTCCGAGTTGGCCGAGCAGTTCCTGGTCGAGGGTCGCCCGTACTACTTCGGAGCCCAGGTGCGCTACTCGGACCTGCGTACCTACCTTCCCTGGCACCGCATCGGCGAGGCGCTGCGCACGGATCGGCCGTTGACCTGGGACCCGGAGGCCCAGCAGTCGATGTTCGACACCGCCGACCCGGAGATGCTGGCGCAGTTCTGGGACGCCATGTTCTCCACGTCCAGCTTCACCGCCAGCGCGTTGGCCGACGCGTACGACTTCTCGGCGTACCGCCGGCTGCTCGACGTCGGCGGCGGGGCCGGCGCGTTTCCGATCGAGTTCTGCCGCCGCCTGCCGGACCTGCGGGCCACCGTCCTGGACCTGCCCCACGTGTGCGTACGGGCCCGGGAGCGGATCGCGGAGGCCGGCCTGACCGGGCGGATCGACGCGGTGGCCGGTGATTTTCTCGCCGACCCGGCGCTGCCGGACGGGCACGACGTCATCCTGCTCAGCATGATCCTGCACGACTGGGACGAGCCGACGAACCGGGCTCTGCTGGCGCGGTGCCACGCGGCGTTGCCACCGGGCGGGGCGATCGTCGTCTGCGAGCTGCTGCTCAACGACGAGCGCACCGGGCCACCCGAGGCGGCCCTGATGGGGATGAACATGCTGGTCGAGACCGAGGGCGGCCGGAACTACTCGGGCGCCGAGTACGCCGCCTGGCTCACCGACGCCGGCTTCGTCGACGTGCGTACCGTGCCGTTCGACGCGCCGGGGGCGAACGGCGCTGTGGTGGCCCGCCGGGCCTGAACGCGGACGACACCCGGCCCCGGTGCGAACCGTGGGCCGGGTGTCGCAGCGCCGTGCTGGCGCTGGCGTCCGATCGGCTACCGGGACGGGTCAGGCGCGAGCCTTGGCCGGCTGCTTCATGAAGTCCATGATCGCCTTGTTGACCTCGTCGGCGTGGGTCCACGGGATGCCGTGCGGCGCGCCCTTGAGCGTGACGAGCTGGGCGGTCGGCATCATCGGCCCGAGCCGCTGACCGGTCACCGGGTAGGGCAGCACCCGGTCCTGGTCACCCTGGACGATCAACACCGGAATGTTGATCTTCGGCAGGTCCTGGCGGAAGTCCTCCTGCCAGGCGTCCACACTGTCGTGGGTGGCCTTGCCGGAGGCCATCGCGCCGATCTGCCAGTGCGCCCGGTACGCCTCCTCGCTGACCCGCTTACCCATGTTCTGGTCCGGGTTGAAGAACGCGTCGCAGAAGGACGTCAGGTAGGCGAAGCGGTCCTTGAGGATGGCGTCCTGGAAGCCCTTGAAGAGGCTCCGCTCGACGCCCTCCGGGTTGTCGTTCGCCTTGGCCAGCATGGGTTGCAGCGGGCTGAGCAGCACCGCTCGACTGACCCGTTGCGAGCCGTAGTTACCCAGGTAGCGGACCACCTCGCCGGTGCCCATCGAGTGACCGATCAGGGTCGCATCGTTCAGGTCCAGCTCGGTCATCAACACGTCCAGGTCCGCGGCGAACGTGTTGTAGTCGTACCCGAACGCCGGCTGGGCGGAGTTGCCGTAACCGCGTCGATCAAGGGTGATCGTCCGGTATCCGGCGTTGAGCAGCGCGGTGGTCTCCTTCTCCCAGGTCGCGCCGTTGAACGGGAAGCCGTGGATCAACACCACCGGCTTACCAGAACCGTGATCCTCGTAGTACAGGTCGATGGGCGCGGAGTTTTCCGTACCCACGGTGATGAAAGGCATGTTTGACTCCTGCTCCGGTCTGGGCTGTCGGACGCCCCGCGCTTTCCCGCCCGGTCGCGGGATATGCCGGTCGTCAACCTCCCCCGCGACCCATGACCAAGCCACTGATCAGCCGAGCCCAGCCCGCCACGCCCCACCGCCCACACGACGCAAGCCGCCCCACCGCCCACACGACGCAAGCCGCCCCCCGCGCCGGGGCGGGCACACCGCACCGCACCGCACCGCACCGCGCCGCACCGCACCGCGCCGCACCGCACCGCATCGCGCCGCACCGCACCGCGCCGCACCGCACCGCATCGCGCCGCATCGCACCGCACCGCACCGCACCGCACCGCGCCGCGCCGCGCCGCGCCGCGCCATCCGATGATCAACACCAGTTCGGCGAAGTCGCGGTATCCCGTTGGGGTTGATACCCCCACTTCGCCAAAACCGAGTCGATCACCCCCGGAATCCCGTCTGGCAGGAGGAGAATTCCGAATAACGGGATTAGACGTCGGGCAATCAGGGAGCGGGCAGCGAACAGGCAGGGCCGTCGGACAGGCAGCCACCGTACGAGCAACCACAGAATCGAGCAGCGGCCGCACCAGACAGCCGCCCGCACCGGATAGCCATCGCACCGGAATAGCCATCGCACCGGGCAGAGGCCAACCCGATAGCGGTCGCACCGGGCAGACGCCAACCCAGACAGACGCCAAACCCAGGCAGAGGCCAACCCGGGCAGCCAGCGCACGTCTTGCGCTGGCTACCCTCCGCCGCTGTCAGCTGGCGTAGACCTCCAGGGTCGACAGTTGCCCGGCCGGCCAGCCGGTGTTGCCGGTGACGGTAATCCGCACGAAACGGGCCTGAGCAGCGGTGAAGGTGAGACTCACCTGGTTGCCGCTGGCCGGGTCGAAGACCCTCCCCGCCGATCCGACCAGCGTGCCGAAGCTCGACCCGTCGACACTGCCCTGCACGGAGAGCGTCTGCGTCCGGGTCCCCCAGGCAGACGACGGCGGAAGCTTCAACACCACCCTCCCGACCGTGCGCGAGGAACCCAAATCGACCTGAACCCACTGCGGGAACGCGTTGTTGGCGCTCTCCCAGTAGCTGTTCGCGTCACCGTCGACCACGTTGCCCGACCCGTAGCTCTGGACGTGGCCGCTCTCCGACGTGGGTCGACCCCGGGCGAGGTCCGAATTCGCTGCGGCGTCAGTGGTGACGGTGACCGCCGAAGACGCGCCGGAGGTGTTGCCGCCGGCATCGCGGGCGACGACCGTGAAGGTGTACGCGGTGGACGGACTCAGCCCGCTGACCGTCGCCGTGGTGCCCGTGACGGTGGAGACCACGGTGCCGCCCTGGCGCACCTGGTAGCCGGTCACCCCCTTGTCGTCGGTCGACGCCGTCCAGGCCAGCGACACGCTGCTCGACGTCTTGCCGGTCACCGTGAGACCACTCGGGGCGGTCGGCGGGGTGTCAGTGGTGCCGCTGGCGCCGTACACCTCGACCTTGGCGAGCTGGCCCGCCGGCCAGCCGGTGTTACCGGCGATGCTGAGCCGGATGTGGCGGGCCGTGGTGGTCGTCAGGGTGCGGGTGACGGTGTTGCCGGTGGCCGGGTCGAAGGTGAACGCGGAGGCCGCGGCGATGGTCGAGAAGGAGCTGCCGTCGGCGCTGCCCTGCACGGTGATGGTCTGGGTACGCGCACCCCAGCCGGCGGGTAGCCGCACCACGAGCCGGCTGACCTGCTGGCTTGCGCCGAGGTCGACCTGCCACCAGTGCGGGAACGCGCCGCCGCCGCTCTCCCAGTAGCTGCCGGCGTCGGAGTCCACCGCGTTGGACGCGACGAACGGGCCGTTCTGGCTGCTGGCCGAGGTGGACCGGCCGGCCGCCAGGTCGCCGCCGGTCGGGGGTGGGGTGCCGACCATCGGCGGGGTGGGCCGGACCGCTGTGAGCGCGAGCTGCCCCTTGAGCATCCGACCGCCGTCGGCGGTGATCCGCAGGTAGTAGTCGGAGGAGCAGGCGACGCCGTCCTCGTCCAATGCCCGGATGTTCGCGCCGGCCGGGGTGGTGGCCTGGGTCTCGGACGTCTTGGCGATCTGGTTGCCCTCGTTGTACTCGTCGTACATGGACACGTACAGGCCCTGGGAGCCGAGCCGGACCATGTTGTAGATGTGCCGCCAGTAGAAGTCGCCGTGCTTGCGGTGCCCCCCGGCCAGGTCGCCGGGCATGACGCAGGGCAGGTAGTCGATGCCCCGTGCCGCGCAGTCGGCCATGTCGCCGACGTTGACGTTGTTGTAGTACGAGTCCAACTCCTCGACGGTCCTGGCCCGGTAGACCATCCACGGCGAGATCGCGTGGAACGCGTGGTAGACGTCGAGGAAGCCGGGGCGGGAGTCCTCGATGCCCTGCCGCCACCAGGTGGGGACACCACCGATGACGTAGCAGCCCTGCGCCTTGAACCAGTTGACGACCTCCAGGCAGGGGCCCGGGGTGAAGGGACGGCTGGGCTCACTGAAGCCGAAGCCCCAGATGCAGACGACCGGCTTGCCGTTCTGTCGGGCGTACGCGCTGGACGCGGTGTGCGCGGCCATCTTCGTCGTCCAGTCGGTCTTGATGTCCGACTGGAACGTCAGCCAGTCGGTGACGTCGTACATGATGTAGAACTTGCGGTTGTAGCGCTCGGCGGCGGAGCGCACCTTCTGCGTCATCGCGTCGCGGGTCGGGCCCTCGTCGCCCGTCGGGTTGAACCGTTGCAGCGCAGCGGTGTCGCAGCCATACTCCTGCATCCACCGGAAGTGGGTGTCGACCGTCTGCTGGTCGTAGGAGGAGAACAGGGTGGCCGGTTGGCCGTTGCCGAGGTTGGGGTACGCGGTGGGATAGGTGCGGGTGTACTCGCGCATGTCCGGCCAGGACACGATGGTGGTGTTGGCGGGCGACGGCGGCTGGAACCTGTCGCGGCTCCAGTGCCACCAGCCCCCGATCGGCGCGGAGTCGCCGGGGGCGCTGAACCAGCCCTGGTAGCCGACCGTCACCTTGCCGACCACGTCCCCGGGGGGGCTGGCGGCGTGTGCGGGGCTGGACATGCTGGCGAGCAGTTCGGTGCTGGAGGCGGCGGCGAGGGCGGACCCCGCCATCACGGACGTGACGAACCTGCGGCGGGAGACCGCCATGACGACCACTCCTTCGGGACGGAAGGCATTGACGGCCATCGTGGCAGCAGTGGATGCCAGCCCGCAAGAGTGCGACTGATCAATGGAAATATTTGCCAGTGAATCGGAAGGAGTCGCGCAACGGACGGCGGGGCCGGAGCCACAGTCGGCTCCGGCCCCGCCGGTACGCCCGAAATCCCTACGGGGTCGGGTACTGCTTCAGGTAGACCGGTGCGCCGACCTTGGTCATGTCGGCCGCGTCGCCGACGCCGTTGACCACGTGGTCGATGGTCCCGGCACTGAGGTTCACGGTCATGATGTGGTGCAGCTTCACACCCGGCCGGTTCGGCACCTCGAAGCCGTTCTCGGTGTGGATCGACGGGTTGTTCTGGTTGAAGACGTACACCCCGCCGCCGTGCAGGGTGTGGTGCCGCACCCGGTCACCCACCTTGTACCCGGCCCAGCCCTCGACCGGGCCGTTCATCCAGTCGGCCTGCGTCGGCGGGTCGTACGGCAGCTCGTTCTGGTAGAGGATCGTGGTGCCGTGCTCGCCGTTCCAGACCGTGTTGTAGCGCTGGAAGTGCTCGACGAACAGGCCGGTCGCTGTCACGTGGTCGCCGTTGATGACGGCGCCGTAGCGACCGGTGTTGGTCCGCCAGCGGTCGGTGTCGCCGTTGACGCCCTCGGTGAAGCCTTCGACGCCGTGGTCACCACGCCAGACCCAGGTGTGGTCGATGAGCACGTTGTCGCTGTTGACCTCCAGCGCCGTGTCCGTCCGGCCGATGTGCGGGCCACCGACGCGGAAGTAGACGTCGGACAGGGTGGTCGGGTTGTGCCGGCTGCTGGTGTTGTGGCCGTGCTCTCGACCCACCCGCAGCAGGACCGGCGACTCGACGGTGCCAGCGTCGATGGTGACACCGGCGACGATCACACCGGGGACACCGGCGACGTCCAGCGGAACGGCGCCGTTCACCGCGGTGAGGGTGGCGTGCCCGATGCCGAGCACGACGGTGTCGGCACGCCGGATCTCGATGCTGCGCGCCACGTCGTACACGCCGGGGGTGAGCAGCAGGTGCTTGCCGCGGGCGAGCTGGGCGTTGATGACGCGTACCGGGTCGGAGGGCTTCGCCACGAAGAAGTCGCCGATCGGGATGGTCCGACCCGGCGTGATGCCGTCCGCCCAGGAGACACCCCGGCTGTCCCGCTGCGCGGCGGGCACCCGCACCTGGTAACGACCCTTGCCGTCGACGAAGAGGTACGGCTTCTCCCGGCTGAGCGGAGTGGTCTCCAGCGTGGTGTACGGCGGGTCGGGGAACGCGGCGTCGTCCGGTGCGCCCTCGACTCCCGCGAAGACCTGGTTCCACACCGCGTTGGACCAGCCGCCGACCTCGCTGTTGCGGGTCAGCCACTGCTGCTGTGAGCCGTTGGTGGTGGCGGGCAGCCGGGAGTCGGCGATGAAGCCACCGCTGGCGTACTGCGGGCCGGCGGTGCAGTAGTCCATCAGCGACAGACCGCCGCCGCCGATGTTCAGTCGGCGCATCGACACCGCCTGCGACACCGCCCAGAAGTTCGCCGACGACCGGCAGTCGTCCTGGCCGGCGGCGTTGATGGTGAGCGACAGGTTGGACAGGGTGCGCCAGAAGTTCACCAGGGCCAGGCAGTTGCCGGTGCCGCCGTCGGCGAGGCAGCGGTTGTAGACCTCCAGCTTGCCGTTGACGGTGACGTCGGTGGGCGAGGCGCCCAGGCCGGACACCTCGGTGTAGTAGCCGACCTTGGCCTGCAACGGCTGCTCCGCGGTGCCGTACGTGCCCGGCTTGAACAGGTAGGCGTGCCGCTGGGTGCCCATCTCGTTGTCGACCTGGCGGGCGTGTGCCGCGTCGAGGGTCTGCTGGATCGCACCGACCGGCATGGACGGGTCGAAGATCGTCACGTTCGGGCCGAAGTCGGGTGCGCCGTACGTGGGGCGGCCGGCGCTTGCCGCCGTGCCGCTCACGGTGACGGTCGTGGCCACCACCAGAGCGAATATGAGGGTACGACGGGACGGGGTTGACATGCGGTTCGTCCTCTCCGCTGGCCGGAGCGGACTCCGGCGCAGTCTAGGGCGGTGAGAGCGCTCTCTCGCCCCTGTTTCTACCTGGCGAACCGGCCCCACGCCATTGCCGGGATCGGCGAACTTCGGTCGGTCGGTGAGAATGGAGCGCAGAACGGGGAGGCACCCATGCGAATCGACGCACTGCCGCACGTGGACGAACACGTCACCGTCATCGAGGCCGAGCCCGAGGAAGCCTGGCCGCACCTCGTGCGCGTCGCCGAGACCACGTTCGGCGGCCCCGGCACCGGCGCCTACGCCCGCCTGGTCGGCGCCGCCGACACCGTCGCGTCCGGGCACCGACCGCTCACCGAAGGGTCCACGATCCCCGGGTTCCGGGTGGCCACCGCGATCCCCGGACGGGAGCTGACACTGCGGGGCAGTCACCGGTTCTCGACCTACGCGCTGGTCTTCCGGCTCGAACAGGCCGGGCCGGGCCGATCCCGCCTCCGGGCGGAGACCCGGGCGGTCTTCCCCGGCCTGGCCGGCGGCCTCTACCGACAGCTGCTCCTCCGGTCCGGCGGTCACGTGCTCGGCGTACGACGGATGCTCGCGGCGGTCCGCCGCAGCGCCGAACGACAACGCTGACCGTCCCCGCCGCTGAGCCGACGGTCACCGTCCACCGTCAGCGCGCCGGTCGGGTCCGGTGGAGCGCGGGTACTCGATCGTCGCGGCGACTGTTTCGGCGGCCGCCGCGCCGACTTCGCGTTCCGTGATCCACAGGCCCAGGTCCAGCCCGGCGGAGAGCGCACCCGCGGTGATGCGGTCACCGTCGTCGACCACCCGCTCGTCGAGGACGGTTACCCCGTACGCTCGCAGCTCCTCGTACGCGTTGCGGTTGGTCGTCGCACGACGGCCGGTCAACAGCCCGGCGGCGGCGAGCAGGAGACTGCCGGTGCACACCGAGGCCAGCCACCGCGTCGACGGTGCCAGCTCGGCCAGTCGGGCAGGCAGCACCCCGTGCTGCGCCTGCGCCCACGTCCCCGCCGCGGCCCGGTTCAGCCAACCCCCGCCCGGTACGACGACACCGTCGGCCTGTCCGAGTACCGCCGGCACGTGCAGCTGGACGCCGCGCATGCTGCGTACCGGTCCCGGCCGCTCGACCGCGACCAGCTCGACGGCGAAGCCCGCCATCGCCAACACCTCGAAGGGTCCGAACACGTCCAACTCGTCGAAGCCGTCGAAAACCACGATCTCTATTCGCACCCGGTCAGGATCTCGCCCGGTCAACGGGCATCACGAGTGGCATTCTTGCCACTGTGCACAAGCAATCCGCCACGCACCGGGTCGCCGTCCTCGCCCTGCCACCTGTCGTCGCCTTCGACCTGACCATCGCGACGCACGTCTTCGGTCACGAGGGCCAGGGCCGGTACGCAACGACCGTCTGCTCCCCCGACGGCGGCCCCGTCCCGACCACCACCCCCGGACTCGGCGTGACCGTCGACGCCACCCTCAACGCCGTGAGCCGCGCCGACACCGTGATCGTGCCCGGCTTCGCCCGTGGACCCGCGCCGGTCCGAGCGCTCGACGCCCTGGTCGACGCGTACCGCCGGGGCGCGCGTGTCGCGTCGATCTGCACCGGCGCGTTCGCGCTCGCCCAGGCCGGGCTGCTCGACGGCCGACGGGCCACCACCCACTGGATCCACGCCGAGGCGCTGGCCCGCGAACACCCCCAGGTCACCGTGGACGCGAACGCGTTGTACATCGATGAGGGACGGGTGCTGACCAGCGCCGGACTGGCCGCGGGCCTCGACCTGTGCCTCTACCTGATCGGCCGGGACCACGGCCAGACCGCAGCCATCGAACGCGCCCGCGTCATGGTCACCCCACTGCACCGCGCCGGGGGCCAGGCCCAGTTCATCCCCGTCCAGGGGGTCACCGACGACGCCGACCTCGCCGCTGTCACCGGGTGGGCGGTCGCTCAACTGCACCTGCCGATCACCGTCGCGGACCTCGCCCGGCAGGGCCTGCAATCCACCCGTACGCTGCACCGCAACTTCCGGCACCAGTTCGGGATGAGCCCGCAGGCATGGCTGACCCAGCAACGACTCCGTGCCGCGTGCACCCTGCTCGAGGACGACGCCGTCACCATCGACGAGGTCGCCCGGCGAACCGGACTGGGCACCGCCACCAACCTGCGAGCCCACTTCCGCCGCGCCTTCGCCACCACCCCGACCGCCTACCGCAGGGCGTTCAACCCCTGACCGCGTCGCGTCGCTCGCGCGCCGCCACGTTCACGGTCGGCGTCCGGTCGCCCGACCGGCGATAGGATGGCCGCCGTGCAGTTCGGGGTGCTCGGGCCGCTCGCCGTGACCACGGACGCCGGCGAGCCGGTGGTCGTGCCCGGCACGAAGGTCCGCGCGTTGCTGGCCGACCTGCTGACCAACCGCAACCTGGTGGTCTCCGCGGACCGCCTCATCGACGACCTGTGGGGCGAGGACTCCCCCGCCAATCCCGCCGGGGCCCTCCAGGTGCGAGTGTCGCAACTACGCAAGGCGCTCAACGACGCCGAGCCGGGTGCCCGGGACCTGGTGGAGTCCCGCCCGCCCGGTTACCTGCTGCGGGCCGATGCCGTCGACGCGGACCGGTTCGGCGAGTTGGCGCTCAGCACCGACGTCGACCGGCTGCGCGAGGCCCTGGCGTTGTGGCGCGGCGAGGCGTACGCCGACGTGGCCGACGCCGAGTTCGTCCGCGCCGAGGCGACCCGCCTCGCCGAGCAGCGCCTCGCCGTACACGAGCGGTTGGCCGAGGCGCGCGTCGCCCGGGGTGAACACGACCTGGTCGCCGCCGACCTGGCCGACCTGGTCACCCGGCATCCGCTGCACGAAGGCCTGCGCGCGGTGCAGCTACGCGCCCTGTACGCGGCGGGGCGCCAGTCCGAGGCCCTGGACAGCTACGCGGATCTGCGCGACCGGCTCGCCGACGAATTGGGCCTCGACCCCGGGCCGGAGTTGGTCGCGCTGCACCGCCGGATCCTCGAACAGGACGCCGGCCTGAGCGCCCCACCAAGGGCCGCGGTCGCCCGCACCAGCCTCCCCGCCCCGCTCGACGAGTTGGTCGGGCGGGGCGAGGCGTTGGCCGAGTTGGGCGCGCTGCTGCCGCGGCAGCGGCTGGTCACGCTGGTCGGGCCCGGTGGCGTCGGAAAGACCCGGCTGGCCGTCGAGACCGCCCGCGCACAGTCCGTTCCGGACGGCGTCCAGCTGGTCGAACTGGCCCCGCTACCGGCCGGAGACACGCTCGTCGCCGAGTCGGTGCTCGCCGCTCTGGGCACCTACGAGACCGCCGGCACGAGCCTGTCCCCCGCCGACCGGCTGGTCGCGGCCCTGCGACACCGTCAGCTCCTGCTGGTGCTGGACAACTGCGAACACGTCATCGAGCCGGTGGCCACGCTGGTCGCCCGGCTGCTGCGCGACGTACCCGGGCTGCGGGTGCTGGCCACCAGCAGGGAGCCACTCGGGCTGACCGGTGAACTGCTCTGGGAGGTACCCCCGCTGTCGGTGCCGGACGACGGCGACCTGGACGCGGTCCGGCGCTCGGCGGCGGCCCGGTTGTTCGCCGCCCGCGCCGCCGCGCAGCAGCGCGGTTTCCGCCTCGACCGGGACACCGCCGCGGCGATCGCCCAGCTCTGCCGTCGCCTCGACGGCCTGCCGCTGGCGCTGGAGCTGGCCGCGACGCGGGTGCGGGCGCTGGGCGTACGCGGGGTGGTCGACCGGCTCGACGACCGTTTCCGGCTGCTCACCACCCAGCAGCGCGACGTGCCACCCCGCCAACGGACCCTCACCGCGGTCATCGGCTGGAGCTGGGACCTCCTTGACGAGACCGACCGGGCGGTGCTGGCCCGGCTGGCGGTGTTCCGCGACGGTTGCAGCCCGGAGGCCGCCGAGCACGTCTGCGGCACCGATCTGGACACCCTCGCCCGACTGGTGGACCGGTCGCTGGTGGTGCTCGACGACTCCGGCCCCGACCCCCGCTACCGGCTGCTCGAATCGGTCGCCGCCTTCGGCCTGGACCGCCTGACCGACGCCGACGAGGTACGCGCACGGCACGCCGCCTACTACACCGAGCTGGCCGAGCGTGCCGACCCCGGGCTGCGCGGGGCCGACCAGCAACGGTGGTTGGCGTTGCTGGACGCCGAGATGGCGAACCTGCGGTCGGCGCTCGATCACGGTGGTGGGCTGCGTCTGGCGGTCGCGCTGAGCTGGTACTGGCACCTACGCGGCCGGCTCACCGAGGCACGGCGGGCCCTGGCCGTGCCCGGCGAGCCGGAGCAGGAGTCCCGGGCGGCCCCGTGGCGGGTCGGCTTCGCCCTGTCGCTGGGTGAGTCGGTCGCCCCGGACGACGTACGCGCGGCGGTGGCCGCCGACCCGAACGGCCACGCCGCCTGGTTCGCGGCCAACGCGGTGATCGAACACGGCGACCTGGCCCTGGCGTCGGAGTTGCTGCCCACCGCACCCGTCGACAGGTGGACCGAGGCCGCGGTGCTCACCTCCCTGGCCCACATCGCGCACGCGAACGGTGACCAGGCCACCCTGGAACGCACCGCGACGCGCGGCGCGGCGCTGTTCGCCGAGATCGGCGACCGGTGGGGCCGGCTCCGGGCGACCGAGTGGGTGGGCGGGCTGGCCGACATGCGCGGCGAGCACGAGCGCGCGGCCGCGCTGCACCGGGAAGGGCTGCGCTGGGCCGAGGAGCTGGCGCTGTGGCCGCAGGTCTGCGCCGAGCTGTCCTGGCTGGCCTGGCTCGCGGTGCAGACCCGCGACTACACCCAGGGCCGGGAACTGGCCGAACGGGCGTACGGCCTGGCGGTGGAGCAGGGCTCGCCCGGTGCGCTGGTCTTCGCGGAGATGAGCCTCGGGCTGGCCGCCCGCCGCGACGGGAAACTCGACCTGGCCGTCACCCACCTCAGTCACCTCGTCGAGCTGGGCCGGGGCGAGAGCCAGCCGGCGCTGTACCTGCCGATGGTCCTGGTCGAGCTGGGCTACGCGGTCGAACAGGGCGGAGACCCGGACGCCGCGCTGGCCCTGCACATCGAGGCGTTCGAGGCCGCCGAGGCGATGGCCACGATGCGCGACGCGGTCGGCCCCCTGGAGGGGATGGCCGCGGCGGTGCGCTCCCCCGAGGTCGCCGCCCGGCTGCTCGGTGCCGCGGCCGCCGCCCGGCTCGCCACGCAGTCCCCGGCCGCGCCGGCCGAACGCGACGACGTGGAACGGGTGGCCGGACGCCTGCGGGCCGAACTCGGGTCGGAGCGGTTCGAGGCGCTGCTCGCCGAGGGCGCGAAGCTGAGCCCGGGCGAGGCCCGAGCCCAGCTCTGAGTGTCGGTCAGGCCGTCGTCTTCGGCCGGTACGAGGCGACGATCACGCCGCTCTTGTGCACCCGGGTGTCGACCAGGTCGAACGACGCCTTGAAGTCGGTCAGCGGTGCCGTCAGGTTCGCGGCACCCTCCAGGACGGGGTGGATCCAGAACCGGACCTCGTCCACCAGCCCGGCCCGGATCAGCTGCGCGGTGACCGAGCCGAAGCCGTACTGGATGATGTTCTTGCCCGGCTGGGCCTTGAGCGCGGTGACCGCCTCGACCAGGTCACCCTGGAGCACCTCGGTGTTCTTCCAGGTGGGGTCGGTGAGGGTGGTCGAGGCGACGTACTTCTTGACGTTGTTGAAGTACGCGGCGCCGGTGTTCGGGTCGCTCTCGTCCATGCTCGGCCAGGCGACCGACATGCCGTCGTAGGTGGCCCGGCCCATCAGCATCGCGTCCGCCTCGTCGGTCTGCTCGCCGGCGAGGCCCATCGCCTCCTCGTCGAAGTACGGCGAGGTCCACATCGGGTTCTCGATGACGCCGTCGAGGGTGACGTAGGTCGAGTTGATGATCTTGCGCATCGGAATCTCCTGGGTGTGTGGGTCAGGTGCTTCGGTGACACCCAGAACTCTGCCGACTGCCGCTTACGATCCGCTTCAGGTGCTCTTGCCCGGCCCCGAAAGCGGGTCGGTCAGCGGGATGGGCAGTGCCTGCGCGGCCACCGCGCCCCCTCCGGTCGAGTGCGCCGGGGCGGGGCGGTCACCGGTGCGGCTGTGCAACCGTCCCTGCCCGGCCGGCCCGGCACGCCTGGTCACCTCGACGGTCACCATCCGCACCGGTGGTGGCGGCGCGGTGAAGCGCCCGACACCCCACCGCACCCAGATCGGGATCCGGCCGGCGTCCGCCTCCGCGCCCAGCTTCTGCACCGTACGGGCGCGGTCGGTGTGGTCGACCTCGACGACGACCGGTGGGCCGTCCGGGCGGGCGCACGCCACGTCGAGGACCGAGTGTCGTTGCTGCAGTGGCGGCGGCAACGGCAGCACGCTGGGCGCGCGCCGGTAGACCCGCCAACCCTGGGCCTCCGCCCACCGCACCACGGCGTCGATCACCAGTGCGGTGACCTCGTCGGTGCTCAGGTCGACGAAGGTCAGGTCGGTCAGCCAGCGGCCCAGGTCGGCGGCCAACCGCTCGCCCTGCGCCGTCACGTCCACCGGCGCAGGATAGCGCCTCAGCCGACGGTGGCCGCGGTCGCGGCGAGGTGCCGGGTGAGCCAGGCGGCGGTGGCCGAGCGCGCCGCCTCGGCGTTGTCGCGGGCCAGGAAGTCGTGCCCCTCACCGGTCAGGACGAGGTGGGCGTACGGGGCGTCGCGGGCCGCCAGGGCCTGCGCGACCTGCGCCGACTCGCCCGCCGGCACGTTCGTGTCGTTGGCGCCGTGGATGAGCAGAACCGGCACGTCGAGCCGGTCGAGGTGGGTCATCGGCGACAGGTCACGCAGCAGGTCGGCGTCGCGTACCGGGTGGCCGTACTTGCTGACGGCGGCGGCGGCGATCCACGGCTCGGTGCCGGCGAAGAAGGTGTGGAAGTCGGAGATCCCGCACTCGGCCACCCCGGTGGCGAACAACCCGGGGAAGTTCACCAGCACCGCGAGCACCAGGTAACCGCCGTAGGAGCGGCCGAGGCAGCCGACCTGCCCGGGGCGTGCCACGCCGCTGTCGATCAGGTGGTCGGCGCACGCCGCGACGTCGGCGATGGCCCCGTACCGGCCGGCCAGGTTGTCGGCGGTGACGAAGGACCGACCGAAGCCCGAGGAGCCCCGCACGTTCGGCGCGAACACCGCGACGCCCTGCGCCACGAGAGCCTGGAACAGCGGGTTGTAGCGGGGACGCTCCTGCGCCTCCGGGCCGCCATGCAGGCTGATGGCGGTGGGCCAGGGCCCCGGCCCGGCCGGGCGGTAGAGCCAACCGGACAGCGGCAGACCGTCGCGGGCACGCAGGTCGACCAGTTGCGGGGCGACACCGCCACCGCCCGTACGCGCGACGCCGCTGTCCGGCCGCAGCGGACGCGCCGCCCCGGTCGCCGGGTCGACCAGCCAGACCTCCCGGGGTTGCACCGGCCCCTGCGCGGTGAGGCAGAGCAGGTCACCACCGGCGGCGAAGACGGCGTCGTCGAGCACCTCACCGGGGGCGGCGACGGCCCGCTGCACTCCGCTGGCGAGGTCGAGCAGGCTGACCTCGCTGCGGCCCCCGTAGGTGTTCCACAGCAGGGCGGCCCGGCGTCCGTCGGCGCTCGGCGCGGCCTGCTCCAGCTCGGCGTCGGGCCGCCAGGCGAGCCGGGTCGGCGGCACGTCCGGGCGAGCCGGGTCGATCCGCACCAGCGCGGCGAGCTCCGAGTACGCGTCGGTGCGGGCCAGCACGCTCGTCCCGCCGGGGCCGAACCAGCCCTGGTCGGTGCTGCCCCGCCCGGTGTCCGGCGACAACCGCCGCCGCTCCCCGGTCGCCACGTCGAGCAGTTCCAGCCAGCGGGCGTTTCGGGGGCCACGGCGCAGCAGGGCGCTGCGGGCGTCCGGGCTGACGTCCAGCACTGTGAGCAGGTCACCCTCGGCGAGTACCCGCCGGTGGCCGGTGTCCGCGTCGACCAGGAGGGCGGCACCACGCTCGGCGGTCTCGGTGACCATCAGGACCGCGCCGGCCGCCAGCCAACCGGCCGGTGTCGCGCTGTGGCGTCCGAAGCCGGCGACCTGGTGACGTGCGCTGCCGTCCGGTCGGAGCAGCCACACCTCGGTGCGGGGCGCGCCGCCGGGAGCGATGACGCAGGCCAGCCACCGCCCGTCCGGGGACCAGCTCACCGCCAGCACCGGATCGTCACCGGTGGGCAGCGCGATGGCGTCGTCCGCGCCGACCTGGCGGATCCAGATGCCGGGCGTCCCGGACCGGTCGGAGAGGTACGCCACCCGAGTGCCGTCCGGGGACGGCGCGGGCGCGAAATCCTCGACGACGGGCATCGGCGCCGGCGGACGACCGGCGAGGCGGGTCCGACGGGTGGTCCGCGGCGCCTCGATCCGTACGCTCATCTAAACCCCGATCCGCTGCAACCAGAGCTCCAGCAGCCCGAGCTGCCAGAGCGCGTTGGAGCCCAGCGTGGTCCGCCGGGCGTTCGGCGCGTCCAGCAACTCCTCCAGGTAATCCTTGCGGAACAGACCCCGTTCGCGGGCCGACTGGGCGGTCAACGCGTCACGGACGTCGTCGAGCAGCGGCCCGGAGAGGTGCCGGATGGCGGGCACCGGGAAGTAGCCCTTCGGCCTGTCGATCACCTCGTCGGGCACGATCCCCCGACTCGCGGCCTTCAGCACGCCCTTGCCCCCGTGCGCCAACTTCAGCGCGGGTGGGCAGGCAGCGGCCAGCTCGACGACCTCGTGGTCGAGGAACGGCACCCGGGCCTCCAACCCCCACGCCATGGTCATGTTGTCGACCCGCTTGACCGGGTCGTCGACGAGCATCACCAGGCTGTCCTGACGCAGCGCCGCGTCCAGGGCGGTGTCCGCGCCGGGTGCGCCGAAGTGCGCGGCCACGAACTCCAGGCTGGCGTCGTGATCGAGCATCCACTCCGGCGCCAGGTGCCCGGCGAGCGCGTCGTGCCGACGGTCGAAGAACACCCGGGCGTACGCCTCGACGGCGTCCGCGCGGGCGACGTTCGCCATCGGCGGGTACCAGTCGTAGCCGGCGAAGATCTCGTCGGCGCCCTGCCCGGACTGGACCACGGTGATCCGCTGGGAGACCTCCTCGGAGAGCAGGTGGAAGGCGACGCAGTCGTGGCTGACCATCGGTTCGCTCATCGCCGCGACGGCCTCGTGCACGGCGGGCACGAACCGGGCCGCGCCGACGCGGATCTGCTGGTGGTCGGTGTCGAACTCACGGGCCACCAGGTCGGAGTAGTGGAACTCGTCGCCGGTCTCCCCGGCTGCCGCCTCGAAGCCGATGCTGAACGTCGCCAGTCCGGTCTGGCCCTGCTCGGCGAGCAGGGCGACGATCAGGCTGGAGTCGAGGCCACCGGAGAGCAGCACACCGACCGGCACGTCGGAGACCATGCGGCGACGTACGGCGGTGCGTAACGCCGTCATGATCCGTTCCTGCCACTCCCCGGCGGACATCGGCGCGGCGGCGGCGCGGGTGAACTCCGGCCGCCAGTACACCGTGTCGGTGCTCCGCCCGTCGGCGGTGATCACCCGGACGGTGGCGGGTGGGAGTTTGCGGATGCCGGCGAGGATGGTGCGCGGCGGTGGCACCACCGAGTGGAACGTCATGTAGTGGTGCAGCGCCACCGGGTCGAGGTCGGTGTCGACGTCGCCGGCGGCGAGCAGGGCCGGAAGCGTCGACGCGAAGCGGATCTGGCCCGGTCCCTCGGCGAGGTAGAGCGGTTTGATGCCGAGCCGGTCGCGGCCCAGCACCAGGGTGCGCGTGGCCAGTTCGACGAGGGCGAACGCGAACATGCCGTAGAACCGCTCGACGCAGGCGGTGCCCCACCTGTGGTACGCCTTGAGGATCACCTCGGTGTCCGAGGTGGACCGGAACGAGTAGCCGGCGGCGGTCAGCTCGTCGCGTAGCTCCCGGTAGTTGTAGACGCATCCGTTGAAGACCAGGGCCAGCCCCAGTTCGCTGTCGACCATGGGTTGGGCGCCCGCGTCGGACAGGTCGATGATGCGTAGTCGGCGGTGCACCAGCGCCGCCGGGCCGTGCTGCCACCGGCCCTCGCCGTCCGGGCCTCGGGAGGCCAGGGCGGGCAGCATCCGCTCGACGGCCGCCATGTCGGGTGGCGACCCGTCGAGGCGGAACTCACCTCCGATACCGCACATGGCATCCACCTCTCATCGACGCGGGGCCGCTGACCGGTCCAGGCTTGGCGGACCGGGTTGCGCCCCGATGACGCGGGGGTCAAGCGTGGGTTACGCCGACGGCTCGTCGGCTCCACCGAGCAGCCACGTGTCCTTCGACCCGCCGCCCCGGGACGAGTTGACGATCATGCTGCCGGCCGGCGCGACGCGGGTCAGGGCCACCGGCGCCACCTCGGCGGTCTCCCCCATGAACACGAAGGCCCGCAGGTCGACGTGGCGGGGCGCGAGTGCCGTCCCGTCAAAGACCGGATGGGTGGTGAGCGCGATCATCTCCTGGGCGATCCACCGGTGCGGGGCGGCGAGGATCTGCTCGCGGACGGCGTCCAACTCCTCCGCCTCCGCCCGTGGACCGATCACCACCCGGTCGCCGCCGTACCCGTCGACCGGTTTGAGCACCAGCTGATCGAGCCGGCCCAGCACGTCGGCGCGCTGCTCGGGGAGGCCGCACAGGTACGTCGGCACGTCGGCAAGCAGCGCCTTCTCCCCGAGGTAGTACTCGATCAGCCGGGGCACGTACGCGTACAACGCCTTGTCGTCGCCGACGCCGTTGCCCAGCGCGTTGGCCAACGTCAACCGGCCGGCGTGCACCGCCGCGAGCAGCGGCCAGCCCAGCGGCACGCCGTCGGCCCCGGGCGCGTGCAGCAACGCCTCCTCGTCCATCCGCAGGTAGATCACGTCCACCTGGCTGCGGCGCCCCTCCCGGATGAGCTGGACACGGCCCTCCTCCACGAGCAGGTCGCCGCTCCCGGCCAGCGGTACGCCCATCTCGTCGGCGAGCAGCCGGTGTTCGAACCAGGCGGGGTCGCCCGGACCGCTGCTGAGCACCACCACGGCGGGGTCGTCGGCGGCGGCGGGCCCGGCGGCTACCAGTGCCCGGTGCAGCATCGCCGGTGTCTCGTCGGCGGGCAGCAGATCGTCGGGGACGGGCAGCTCGGGCAGCACCGCCCGGGTCAGTCGACGGTTCTGCACGGCGTAGCCGATGCCCGAGGGCACCCGCAGGTTGTCCTCCAGCACGTACCAGCCGCCGTCGGGGTCGCGGACGAGATCGGTGCCGGACACCTGGGCGCGGGTGCCCCGCCGGCCCATGAGTGCCCCGGTCGGGCGCAGTCCGGGTGAGGATTCGACGACCCACGCCGGGACCACGCCGTCGGCGACCACGGCCCGGTCTCCGTAGACGTCGCACAGGAAGGCGTCGAGCGCGCGGGCGCGCTGCACCAGGCCGGTGCGCAGGGTGCGCCAGTCGGCGGCGGGAACCACCCGGGGCACCAGGTCGACCGGGAAGAGTCTTGTGCTCGCCTCGCCGGCCACGCTGAAGGTCACGCCTCGGGCGCGCTGCTCCTCGTCCCGGTCGTGCTCGCGGTGACGCAGTTCGTCGGCGCCGAGGCCGCGCAGGGCGGCCAGCAACGGCCGGTACGCGCGCTCCGGTCCCGCCGGGCCGAAGACCTCGTCGTCGGCCTGGGCGTACGTGGGCAGGGCCGGTGCGGTCGGCGCTCCGGGCAGTTGCCCCCGTACCCGCCCCCGGGTCTCGTCGAGCAGCAGGTCGACAACGTCCGCCAACCGGCCGCGCCGCTCGTACGCCCGCCGCTGCCGCGCCGCCGAGCTGCCGCGTTCCAGCGCGTACCGGGTCAGCTCACTGACCTGTTCCCAGTCCCCGGTCGCCGTCAACTGCGGGCGCAGGTCGGTCACCAGTCGGCGGACCGCCTCGGCCGCCGGCACCGGTCGGGCCGACCGGGGCAGGTCGAGCAGGTCGCCTTCGAGGCCGGACCGGGCGGCCCGCCACACGGCGGCGCGGAGCACCGGTGGCCGCACCGCGGTGCGGTCCACCCCGGCGCGTAGCGCGGCGACCTCCCGCCGTACCAGCGCCCGGAACAGGCCGGTGAGCAGGACGATGGTCTCCACGTCGGCGTTGGCGTCGGTGATCCGCAGCTCCACTGTGGGCACGTGCGCGGAGGGCCGGACATCGAAGTAGATCATGGCGGGATCGGTGATGGTCTCGGAGGAGATCAGCTCGGCGACCAGCGCCTCGTGGTCCGCGGCGCTGCTCACCTCGCCCGGGTCACCGGCGGTGGGCCAGCGCTGCCAGACCAGCGAGCGGACGCTGGCGTACCCGCTGTCCTGACCCATCCAGTACGGCGAACTGGTGGAGAGGGCGAGGAGCACCGGCAGCCACGGTTGGACGCGGCGGGTGACCGCGACGGCCAGGTCCCGGTCGGACACCCCGACGTGCACCTGCGCACCACAGATCAGCTGCTCCCGGGCGAGCATCTGGTATTCGTCGAGCATCCGCCGGTAGCGGGAGGTGGGGGTGACGCTGGGGTCGCCGTCGGCGCGCAGCGGCACCGTACCGGCCGCCACGATGCCCAGGTCGAGCCGGTCGGCGACCTGCACCGCCGCCTGACGTAGCCGGGTCAGCTCGGCGCGGATCTCGTCCAGGGTGCGGCAGACCGCGGTGTTGGTCTCCACCACGCTCTGGTGCAGCTCGGCGGTGAACGAGCTGGCCGGAAGCCGATCGAGCAGCTCGCCGGCCCGGGGCACCAGCTCCCGAGTGTGCAGGTCGACGACGTGGAACTCCTCCTCCACCCCGATGGTGGCCAGGTCCGCCGGGTCACTGTCGTCCAGCGGTGGGACCGGTTTGGGACGGGGCGTGGGCAGGGCCCGGCCGTTGCCGGACCGGCCCAGCGGCTCGTCGAACGTGGGCGCGTTCGTGGTGTTGTCGGCCATGGTCACCCCGGTTCACATGTCGGTGGTCGTGGCTGTCCGACGAGCGTTCCCAGGGTTGGTACCGGGAGCGTTTCCGGCGCGTTAAGGTGACGCGCTGTTCTGCCCAGCCGGACATCGGACGGGCACCGAACGGCCGAGGCACCGCTGATCGACACGGTGTCGCCGATGTCGGGGCATCCCGTTGATGCGGACACCCCGACATCGGCGAACTGAGGGCGGCCTGCGGTTACTTCATGTTGGCCACCACGAACGGCGCGTGGCCGTGCAGGTAGTTGTTCCACCCGCCGGTCACCGGCGCGCCGGGGCTGAGCAGGTTGGTGGTGTCCGTGCCGACGTCGAGCTTCCAGGCGGTCCAGGAGATGCCGTTCGCCCTCATCCAGTCGATCCAGGACTGCGCCTCGGGTAGGCAGGACCGCCCGTCAAGGCCGCCGTCGGCGTTGCTGGCGCCCCACTCGGTGACGAAGAGAGCCAGTCCGGCGCGGATCGCCGCATCACCCTTGGCGCGCAGCGCCGAGCCGTGCGTGCACGAGTAGAAGTGCAGCGTGTACATGAGGTTGGTGCCGGACACCGGGCTCGCCGCCGCCACGTCCACGTCCTGCGACCATGTGGGGGTGCCGAGCACCACGATGTTGTCCGGGTCGGCGGCGCGGATCGCGGACACCACTGCCTGGTGGTACGGCTTGATGACGTTGGTCCAGCTCACCTGCAACGGTTCGTTGTAGGGCTCCCAGATGACGTTGGGCAGGTGACCGTAGCGGCGGGCCAGGTCGCCGAAGAACGCCACCGCCTGGGACTGGTTGTTCTGCGCCTCGTGGGCGTGCCAGTCGACGATCACGTACACCCCGGCGGTGACCGCGTTGTTGATGATGGTCTCCACCTGCGTACGGGCCTTGTTCGGGTCACTGAGGTACGCGCCTGCCGGCTCGACGCCCATGGCCGCGCGGATCACCTGGAGGTTCCAGTTGTCCCGCATCCAGCGCAGCGCGGAGAGGTTCTCGGCGTACGGGGCGGTTTCCCAGTTGAGCCACATGCTGCTGATGCCGCGCAGTTGCACCCGCGCGCCGGACCTGTCGCACATGGTGGTGCCGCAGACCCGCAGTTGCCCGTGCCGCTCGACAGGTGTGCCAGTGGCCGGCGGCGGCGTGGTCGGGGGCGGCGTGGTGGGAGGCGGGGTCGTCGGGGGTGTGCCGCCGGCGCAGGAGGCACCGTTGACAGTGCAGTTCAGCGGCGTGCCGGTGCCGTTGACGAGGAAACCGAACGACGTCGACGCGCCGGCGGCGAGGGTGCCGTTCCAGGACACGTTGGTGAAGGTGTAGCGGCTGCCGGAGGTCGTCTGCTGCGCGTTCCACGACTGGCTGACGCTCGACGAGGACGGCAGGTCGAACTCGACCCGCCAGCCGGTGATCTGCGTGGACGTGTCGTTCGTGACGGTGACCTGACCCTGGTAACCATTGCCCCAGCTGTTCGTCACGGAGAACACGGCGGTCGCCGCACTGGCGGGAGTGGCGGCGACCAGGGTCGCCCCTGCGGCCAACAGGCCGGCGACGGCCAGGGTCGTGACAAGTCTCAGTGTGCGCATGCGGAACCCGCTTCGGATCGACGGTGGTGGTCTGAGGCGGGGCGGCGCCTTCGCGCACAATATCGATCAATGCCTATGTGAGCAAGGTGTCGGGCGCTGCGCCCGACGGCCGGGTGACCCCCATCGGCTTGGTACAGAGCACATCCGGCTGGGGCAGGTAGCCCAGCGCCTGCCAGAACCGCAACGCGCTCGTGTCCTCCGGCAGGACCAGCAGGTTCACCCGTGGGCAGTCCAGCGCCGCGAACCGCTTCTCCAACTCGGCGACCAGCAGACTGGCGAGACCGCGTCGCCGGTGCTCCGGACCCACGGCCAGCCGCAGGATCATCCCGCGCCGGCCGTCGTACGTGCCGAGCACGACCCCGGCGAGCGTCTGGTCGACCTCGGCGACCAGGAACAACTGCGGATCCCGCGTCAGCTTGGCGGTCAACTCGGCGCGACCCAGCACGTCCCGCCCGGTAGCGGTCCACAGTGCCACGACACTGTCGTAGTCCGGCCAGGCGAACTCGCGAATGTGCGGCATGACGGCCCTCCCACATCGCTCGGCGATCAACGGTCTGCGGGTCGTGACGCTACGTGCCCTCCGATCACGCGTGCCGTCCGGCGTAGCGTGGGGCACATGCGAACCACCACGCTGGGCAGCGCAGGTCCCGAGGTCGGCGTCATCGGCCTCGGGTGCATGGGCATGAGCCACGCCTACGACATCACCGGGCCCCGCGACGACGACACCTCGATCTCGGTCATCCACCAGGCCCTCGACCTGGGCGCCACGCTGATCGACACGTCGGACGTGTACGGGCCGTACACCAACGAGGAGCTGGTCGGGCGGGCGCTGGCCGACGGCCACCGGGATCGGGCCGTCCTGGCGACGAAGGTCGGCCTGGTCGCGACCTCCCCCACCGACGGCAACCTGCCGAAAATCGGCAGGAACGGCCGCCCGGAGCACATCCGCGCGGCCATCGACGCGAGCCTGCGCCGGCTCGGCACCGACCACGTCGACCTCTACCAACTGCACCGGGTCGACCCTGACGTGCCCGTCGAGGAGTCCTGGGGTGCGATGGCGGAGGTGGTGGCGGCGGGCAAGGCGCGCCAGATCGGGCTGTCCGAGGTGACCGTCGACCAGATCGCGCGGGCCCAGGCGGTGCACCCGGTGGCGTCGGTGCAGTCCGAGCTGTCGCTGTGGACCCGTGATCCGCTGGCGGAGGTGTTGCCGTACTGCGCCGAGCAGGGCATCGCCTTCCTGCCGTTCTCCCCACTCGGTCGCGGTTTCCTCGCCGGGCGGTTCACGTCCTTCGACGACCTGCCCGCCGACGACTTCCGCCGTGGCCTGCCGCGTTTCCAGCAGGACGCGCTACGCGCGAACCTCGCCATCGTCGCCCGGGTCCGGGAGATCGCCGACCGGGTCGGCGTCACCCCCGCGCAGGTCGCTCTCGCGTGGGTGGTCGCCCAGGGTGACCAGGTCATCCCGATCCCCGGCACCAAGACCCCGACGTACCTGGCGGACAACTGCGCCGCCGGCGACGTACGGCTCAGCGCCGAGGACCTCGCCGACCTGGACGCGCTGCCCGCCCCCGAGGGTGGCCGCTACTGACGCTCCGGCGGCCCGGCGCCACGCGGCCGGGCCGCCACCGGCGGGCCGACCGCACTCAGCCGGGCCGCCGGAGCGCCACCGGCCGGCCGAACCGGACCTCGACCCCGGGCGAGTAGAGCACGCTCACCGGCGGCCCGACCGGCGCCGGCAGCCCGGCGGCGGCAACCAACTCGTCGTCCAGGTGCAGCACCTCGGCCCGGTGCAGTGGCCAGCGCGGATGCCAGTTCGGGAGGTGCAGCGTGCGCCCGTACGCCCGGGTGTGCAGCCCCCAACGAGCGGTGACGAAGTGGTCGAGCGGAGTCGGGTCGACGATCCGCTCCCCCACCCGCACCACCATCCGGCTCGTCGCGCCCGCCGGCCCGGGCCAGCGCCGTCGGCAGCGGTAGGTGAGTCGGTCGCCGTCGCGATCCAGCCGCATCGACGACCAGAGGTACGGCAGTCGCAACGTCGCCCGCGCCACCAGCACCGGCACCAGGCGGGACGCGTCGAGCGACCGGAACACCACAGCTCGCCGGCCGGCGTCGTCGACTGAGTAGAGCCGGACGTTGGTTTCCCAGAACGTGCCGAAGTACGGCACCCCGGGGCCCCGGCCGAAGCCCAGCCCGACCATCCGGAAGCCGATCAGGCCCACGTGACTGACGCCGTCGAACGTGTCCGGGCGAGTGCCGGCGGGCAGCAGCGGTGCGACGACCTCCGGGTCGACGGCCCAGTGCAGGAACGTGAGATCCTCCCAGCGCTGGCGCAGAACAGCCCAGGAGAACGACTGTCGGGGTTCGTGGTCGACGGGTTCGATGTCCACGCTCCCATCCTGGCTCAGGCGTGCGGGCCGACACTCACCGTGCCGATGGTCAACGTGGGTTTGCCCTCCAATATGTCGCCGAGCCGTTCGACCTCCTCGTCCAGCTCCCGCCGCCGCCCGGCGTCGAGGGGCCGCAGCGGCTCGACGGTGACGTGGATCGCGCGGCCCGAGCGGCGTTGGTGCCACACCCCGGCGACCACCCCGTCCACCAGCAGCACCGGATAGTTGCCGGCCTGCCCACGGGCGAGCGCCCGCTCGGCGGCGGCGCCGGGAAAGAGTCGCTCGCGGGGGTGGCAGCCGACCGCGTACGCGTCGAAGTAGGGCAGCAGCCGCAGCCCGGACGGCCGGTCGTCGGGGAACTCGGTGTCGTCGGCGGTCACCCATGCCCGGGCCCCCTCCACCGCCACCTCGGTCAGGTCGAGTGAGTCGAACAGCCACGTCGCCCATGCCGGGGGCACCCCCATCCACCTGGCGAACTGCGCCGGAGTGGCCGGACCGTACGCGTACAGGTAGCTGCGGACGAGGGCGGCCAGGGCGGCGCGCCCGGCCATCGGCGCGAAGTCGGGCAGCCACCGGGTCGGGCTGGTGTAGGTGGAGGCCCGGCCACGATTCGCGCCGAAGCAGACCACCCCGGCCCGGGTGGCGGCGGCCATCGCGGCGAACCACCGGGGCCACCTGTCCTGGAAGGCCTCCATGACGAGGTCACCCGCCCACGGGCCGGTACGAGCGACGATCTCCTCGGTCAACTCGGCGGTGGTCAGGTCGGCGTCGGCAACCGCTTCGGCGATGGCCGCGAGGACCTGCTCGGTCTGCCGGGGCGTCAGCAGGGCCACGCTCCGCTCCAGCGACGGAGCCGGCAACGCGCTCAGCGCGCCGATCCACATCGGCAGGTCCGCGGCGGCGAGCAGGTGCACGGTGCCGCGCGGCCCACGGGTCTTGACCAGCGTGCGGTCGCTCCACAGTGCCCGGCGCACCAGGGCGCGGGTCGCGCCCGGCACCCGCAGGCCGACGGACAGCTCGGCGGCCGACGCGATCTGGGCGTGCGCGCCGCACATCGCCGACACGACGTCGGCGACGTGTCCCGCGTCCGGTGCCGCGTCCGCCGCCGGTGTGTGGAGCCGGTGCCGGCGAAGACGCCGGGCGGACACCCGCGCCCAGCTCAGCTCGGTCATCGCGGGGCTCCGCCGGAGTCGCTCGGGCATGCGCGCCCGACGCCGGCAGCACAGGTCCTCATGCGGCTCACGCTACGACCGACGTCTGTCACTTTCCGCACCCCTGGCCGGTTCGGGGTGTCGACCAGCTGATCGACCAGGGTGCACGCGCGCCCACCGCCCGGCGGCTGCGCCCGTCACCCGCCGTAGGCTTGGTGTCGACGGCGGCATCGAGTTTCACCCCGAAACGCCTCGAACAGGACGCTCCGGGGGTTACGGGAGGACAGTCGCGTGACGCACGGTGACGTAGAGCTGGTGGCGCTGGCGCAGGCGGGAGACGCGGCGGCGCTCGGCGCGCTGCTGGCCCGGCACGAGGCCGGGATGCGGGCCGTCGCGGTGAGCATCCTCGGCTACGGCCCGGACGCCGAGGACGCGGTCCAGGACGCGATGGTGGTGGCGTTACGTCGCATCGGTGAGCTGCGCGACCCGTCCGCCGTCGGCCCGTGGTTGCGTGCCATCGTCCGCAACAACAGCCGGACGACGGTGCGCGGGTCCAGAGCCGTCCCGGTGGCCGAACCGGAGTGGTTCGCTCGTCCCGCCGACACACCCACCCCAGAGGAGGCTCTGGAGCAGGGTGCGATGCGCGACTGGGTGTGGCACGCCATCGGGCAGTTGTCCGAGCCGGACCGGCTGGTCACCCTGCTGCGGTACTTCAGCGACGCGTCGTCGTACGAGCAGATCGCGGCCGTCTGCGGCATTCCGGTCGGCACCGTCCGCAGCCGCCTCAGCCACGCCCGCCGGGCGCTCTCCGACGGCCTCCGGACGGCGGCGAGCGCGGCACACGCCGACGTCACGGCGGCGAGCGAGTCGCGGTGGCGGGAGGGTCGCGACATGATCGCCACCGCGATGGACGGCGACTTCGACCGGGTGGTCCGTGACAGTTGGTGGCCGGATGCCGAGCTGGTCGTTCCGGGTGGCCTGCGCGTCGGCCGTGACCTGGCCGTCGAGGGCATGAACTGCGACCTGGCGGCCGGGGTACGCCAACGGCTGCGCAACGTGGTGTCCAGCGGCGACGTGCTGCTCTGGGAGACCGACCTGATCAGCCCACCGGACGACCCGGAGCACTGCCCGCCGTCGGCGCTGTGGTTGCAGGTGCTGCGCGAGGGGCGGGTGCGCCAGCTCACCCTCTTCCACCCCGTCCCGGCACGGGAGATCCGTCAGCCGGCGTTGCTCTGAGAAAAACTTTCCCGATCGAGCGAACTTTCCCGTCGCACCATGCATCTGGTGGTGCGTCCTACATCAGTGCCGTGCCGGCGGACGCCGCACGGATCTCGAATCGGGAGAAAGCTCATGGGTTCCACCAGCCACGACGTCGGCACCCTCGCACCGGGTGCCCACTCGTTCACCGTCGACGGCGTCCGGCAGGTCTACCACGTCGCCGGCACCGGCCCGGTGTGCGTGGCGCACTCCGGCGGCCCCGGCATCGACTGGGCCTACCTGCGGACGCCCAGCCTCGAAGAGCACTTCACGATGGTGTACGTCGAACCGGTGGGCACCGGCGCGTCGGGACGACTCGACGACCCCGCCGACTACCGTCTCGACACGTATGTCCGGTTCCTCGACGCGGTCGTCGAGCACCTCGGCGTACCCCGGGTGTATCTCCTCGGGCACTCGCACGGCGGTTTCGTCGCCCAGCGCTACGCCCTCGACCGCCCGGACCGGATCGCCGGCCTCGCCCTGTACGACACCTCGCCCGTGACCGGCGCCGAGTTCTGGGCCGAGGCGATGGCCGGTCTGGCCGCGTACCCGCAGCGGCACCCGGACCGGCCGGAGGCGGCGGCGGTCCCGGCCGCGTTCGCGCAGATCGGCGGCGCGACCGACGACGAGTCGTTGAGCGCCGCCCTGCGCGCCGCCGTGCCGGTGTACTTCGCCGACTTCTGGGGTCGACAGGACGAATTCGCCCCGTTCCAGGCCGCGGTACGGATCTCGGCGGCACCGGCGGGCGCGCAGGACCCCACGCCCTTCGACGTGCGGGACAACCTCGGGGAGATCACCGTGCCCGTCGTGGTGATCGTCGGGGAGTACGACTTCATCTGCGGCCCGCGGTGGGCCGAGCAGCTGCACGCGGGCCTCAAGGACTCGCGGCTGGTCCGGCTGGAGCGCAGCGGGCACTTCGCGCACATCGAGCAGCCGGTGGAGTTCACCGAGGCCGTGGTGGAGTTGCTGAAGCGTTGACGCGGCGCCGTAGCGCCCGCGCCCGGCGCGCGTCCCGAGGTCGGTTCGTCACAGCGGGCAGGCCTCGGGGCGCCGGCGCGTTGCACGGTCATAGGCTGACCGCCTGCTGAACCCTGACGAGGAGGAGACCGCCGTGAGCCAGACCGAACGGATGGATTCCGTGGACGAGTGGAACGTTGCCGAGGACGACGGGGTCCTGGACGCCTCCGACACGCTTGATGACGACCGGGTCGGCGACCCTCTCGACACCGGCATCGTCGCCGCGGACCACTGGACCGCGGCGAACCGGTTCGGCACGACGCCGGCCGAGGAGCGGGCGGGCGAGTCCCTGGAGCAGCACCTCGCCCAGGAGGTGCCGGACGTCGACCCGTACGCCGAGGACGGTGACGACGAGGACGAGCTGACCCGTCGGGGGTACGAGGCCGAGGCTCGCGCCGGCCGTCTGGTCGAGTACGACGAGGGTGTCCGCGAGGACGACGAGGCCGAGTCGGTGGCGTGGGACGCCGGGATCGACGCGGGCGCGGCCAGCGCCGAGGAAGCCGCGATCCACGTGATCGAGGACCCGGACGGGCCCGGCGACGGCCCGCTGCGCTGACGACCACCCGACAACGCCGCGCCCACCATCGGTGGATGGTGGGCGCGGCGGGCGGGTTGCTCAGTGGATGGGGACGGGCGTCCTGACCTGCTCGCCCTGCGGGTCGTCGAGCTGCGCCGGCTGACGTCGGCGCGGCAGGAACAACGCCGGGATGATCGTGAGCACGACCAGCGCGAACGCGACCCAGAACGTGTTGGCGAACGACGTGGCGGCGAAGTCGAGCCCGCGCTCGATCAGCGACCGGTCCACCGGCATCTGCTGGAGCAGCTCCGGCCGCTGCTGGGAGGCGATGGCCAGCCCGGCCTCGGTGACCGGCTTGCCGCTCTCGTCCACCAGGCCGGGGATCGGCCGGGAGCCGTTCAGCTCGTTGGTGAGGATCACCGACATCACGGCGGCGCCGACCGACCCGCCGATCTGCTGGAGAATGTTGACGAGCGTCGAGCCGCGCGCCACCTCCTGCGCCTGCAACGTCCGCAGCGCCGACGTCATGATCGGCATCATCGTGCCGCCCATGCCCAGACCCATGACGAACAGCGACCCGCCGAGCAGCCAGTACGAGGTCTGCGGGTCGACCTGGGTGAAGCCGAAGAACCCGACGACGATGAGCCCCAGCGCGAACGGGACGGTGCGCCCGATCGGCACCCGGTCGGCCAGCGTGCCGGCGATCGGCATGGTGATCATCGCGCCGATGCCCTGTGGGGCCATCAGCAGACCGGCGGCCAGCGTCGACTCACCGCGCACCTGGAGGAAGTAGCTCGGGAACAGCAGGCCGGCGCCCATGAACGCGATGATGAACACGAACATCGTCACCGATGCGATGGTCAAACTGCGGTTGCGGAACAGCCGCAGGTCGAGCAGCGGGTGTCGGGGCTTGAACGAGTAGAGCACGAACGCCACCACCAGCGCGCCGCCGACCAGCATCGGGGCCCATACCTTGGTCTCGGCGAAGGTGCCCGTCTCCGGCAGGGACGAGACGCCGTAGAGGAAGAGGGCGAGACCCGGCGAGAGCATGATCATGCCGACGAAGTCGAACGACTCGGACGGCTCGGGGGCGTCCTTCGGCAGCGCCATCTGCGCGTAGATCAGCGCGATGATGCCGATCGGGATGTTGATCAGGAAGATCCAGTGCCAGCTCGCGGTGTCGATCAACCAACCGCCGAGGATCGGGCCGCCGATCGGGCCGAGCAGCATCGGGATGCCGAGGACGGCCATCAGCCGGCCGATCCGGTGCGGGCCGGCCGCCCGGGTCATGATGGTCATGCCCAGCGGCATGAGCATGCCGCCACCGAGGCCCTGCAGCACGCGGTAGCCGATCAGCTCGCCGATCGTGTCGGCGGTGGCGCACAGGCCCGACCCGATCGTGAACAGGGCCAACGCCACCATGTAGAGGCGCTTGGTGCCGAACCGGTCCGCCGCCCACCCGCTGAGCGGGATCACGGTGGCGAGAGCCAGGGTGTACGCGGTCATGGTCCAGGCGACGCGGGCGTAGGACGCGTCGAACTCGCTCTGGAATGTGGGCAGCGCCACGCTGACCACCGTCACGTCGAGGATCGACATGATCGCGCCAAGGACGACGACGCCCGCCACCTTGAGCACCGCGGCGTCGAGTTTGTCCGATGTCGCGAGGGATTGCTGTGTCACACACTCTCCTGAAGTCGAATGAGCCGGCCAGTGGTGGGCGGTGGCGGCGATGCCGCGCCGACCAGGCGCGGGGCGCGTCGTACCAGGACGACGACGCGCGGAGGAAGACTAACCGGAGGATGTGACGATTGACCGCCGGTTTTCGTGACGGCCGGGCCTCGCGTCCGAACGGCCGTCGGATGGGGACCGGACGGTCGACCCAGCCAGGGATCACGAAACCCTGGACAAGGCGCACCTGGTTGGGGTTCCGGGCCGGTGCCACGGTCGGTGCATGACACCTTCCACCTACACCGTCACCGGCCACTGGATCGGTGGCGAGACCGTCGCCGGCACGGCCGGCAGCCTTCCCGTCGTGAACCCGGCGACCGGCGAGGTCGTCGCCGAGACCCCGGCCGGCACCGCCGCCGACGTCGATCGCGCGGTCGCCGCGGCCCGGGCGGCCTTCCCGGCCTGGTCGGCGACCACGCCGCAGCACCGGGCGGACGTGCTGCGTCGCCTCGGCGCCGGTCTCGGCGCCCGGCAGGAGGAGATCGCCCAGGCGATCACCGCCGAGATGGGCTCGCCGATCGGCATGTCCCGTACCGCCCAGGTCGCCTTTCCGGCCGCGGTGGTCGAATCCGTCGCCGGTCTGGCCGACGACTTCGCCTGGACCGAGGAGGTCGGCAACTCGCTGATCGTCCGCGAGCCGATCGGCGTCGTCGGCGCGATCACCCCCTGGAACTTCCCGTTGCAGCAGATCGTCTCCAAGCTGGCGCCGGCACTGCTCGCGGGCGACACGATGGTCTTCAAGCCCTCCGAGAACGCCCCGCTGACCGCGCGGATCCTCGCCGAGGTCGCCGCCGAAGCGGGCGTGCCGGCGGGCGTGTTCAACGTGGTGTACGGCACCGGGGCGGTCGTCGGCGAGGCGATCTCCGCGCACCCGGACATCGACATGGTCTCCTTCACCGGCTCCACCCGGGCCGGAAAGCGCATCGGCGCGGTGGCCGCGGAGACCGTCAAGCGGGTCGCGCTGGAACTCGGCGGCAAGGGCGCGAACATCATCCTGGACGACGCGGATCTGCCCGAGGCGGTCAACCGAGGGCTGATGATGGCGTTCTCCAACGGCGGCCAGGTGTGCGGCGCGTGGCCGCGGATGCTGGTGCCCGCCTCCCGTCAGGACGAAGTGGTTGCGCTGGCCGTCGAGGCGGCGAAGCAGTACACCGTCGGCGACCCGATCGACGAGGCCACCCGGATCGGCCCGATGGCGTCCGAGGCCCACCGGGAGAAGGTCGTCGGGTACATCGAGCGGGGCATCGCCGACGGCGCCCGGCTCGTGGTCGGCGGCCCGGACCGGCCGGAGGGTCTGCCGACCGGCGCGTACGTCCAGCCGACGATCTTCGCCGACGTCGACCCGACATCACCCATCGCCCAGGAGGAGATCTTCGGCCCGGTGCTGACGATCATCCCGTACGCCGACGAGGACGAGGCGGTGGCGATCGCCAACAGCACGCCGTACGGCCTGACCAGCGGTGTCTTCGGCGAGCCGGAGCACGCTCTGGCGGTGGCCCGGCGGCTGCGCGTGGGGCAGGTCGACGTGAACGCCGGTCACTGGAACCCCCTCGCCCCCTTCGGCGGCTACAAGCAGTCCGGCAACGGTCGGGAGTTCGGCCGCCTCGGCCTGGAGGAGTTCCTGGAGACCAAGTCCATCCAACGCTGACCGCGCCTCCCGCCCTCGTCGATCATGGAGTTGTGGTGCCGACTCACACCCATTTCAGATGTTTTGTCGATCACGACAGCTCCATGATCGACAGGGCTAGGGCGCGGTGGAGGGTTCTGGAACACCGTTACCTGGTTTGACTGTTGCACTCGACGTGCCGGCCACCGTCGGCGACCACCGAACGGAGACACCGTGGACCGCGCCCAACTCGCGAGTTTCCTGCGCAGCCGCCGCGAGGCGCTCCAACCCGAGGACGTCGGCCTGCCCCGGGGTCGGCGCCGGCGCACCGGTGGGCTGCGACGCGAGGAAGTAGCCGCGTTGAGTGGTATGTCCACCGACTACTACAGCCGGATGGAACAGCAACGCGGGCCGCACCCCTCGGAGCAGATGCTCGCCGCACTGGCCCGTGGCCTGCGGCTCTCGCTGGCCGAACGGGACCACCTGTTCCAGCTCGCCGGGCACGCCGTTCCACACCGCACCGTACGGGCCGACCACGTCAACCCGGGCATGATGCGGATCCTCGACCGGATGCACGACACCCCGGCCCAGGTGGTGAACCACCTCGGCGAGACCCTGGCGCAGACCGCCCCGGCCGTCGCCCTGCTCGGTGACGAGACCCGGTACACCGGGCTGGCCCGCAGCGCCCACCACCGTTGGTTCACCGACCCGGCGGTCCGGCGGCTGCACCCGGTCGAGGACCACCACACGCAGAGCCGCCTGCTCGTGGGGCACCTGCACGCGTCGTACACCCGGGATGGGCGCGGCTCGCGGGCCGCGACGCTCGTCGACGACCTGCTGGCCAGGAGCCCGGAGTTCGCACAGCTGTGGCGCGAACACCCGGTGCCGGCCGGCTACTGCCCGGCGAAGCACTTCCTGCACCCGGAGGTCGGTGCGCTGGAGTTGCACTGCCAGACGCTCGTCGACCCGGACCAGTCCCAGACACTGCTGGTCTTCACCGCCGTGCCCGGCTCGTCGAGCGACGAGAAGCTGCGGCTGCTCTCCGTCATCGGCGCCCAGCGGGTCTGATCCTGGGAGGCGGGCCGAGGTAGCGGGCCGGGCTGACGCCCAGGTACCGCCGGAAGTGGCGGGTGAGGTGCGCCTGGTCGAAGAAGCCGGTCGCGACCGCGACCTCGGCGGGCCGCTGCCCGGCGAGGAGCAGACGACGGGCCATTTCGACGCGGCGACCGGTCAGGTACGAGTGCGGCGGCACCCCGTGCACCGTGGTGAACGTCCGGACCAGGTGGGTCGGGTGGGCGTGCAGCAGCGCGGCGGCCTCCCGCAGTGTGACGCCCTCGATGGTCCGGGCGTCCAGCAGCTCCCGTAGGCGGACCGCGAGACCACGGGTCGCCGGTACGACGCTGACCGGGGTTCGTCGGCGAAGCTGCGCGTGCAGCCGGTCCAGGATCAGCGCGAGTCGGCCCTCGGCCTCGAACTCGTCTCCGGGCGCGGCGAGCGCCCGGTGCAGGAGGTGGATCCGGTCACGCAGCTGCGGGTCGACGATGCCCGGCTGGTCGACCGCCCGGCCGGTCAGCTCCGCGTCGAGAGCCGAGGTGTCGAGGTAGAGGACCCGCTTGCGGAAGCCGTCGGCGGTGGCGGCGCGACCGTCGTGCGGCACGTGCGGTGGCAGGAGGGTGACCGAGGTACGCAGCGCGCCGTGCCGGTGCCGGTCCAGGTCGTAGCGGACCGCGCCGTCGTCGACGATCAGCAGCGTCCAGACGTCGTGGATGTGCCGGGGGTAGGCGTGGTCGACGAAATGGGCGTGGAAGACCTCGGCGACACCGGCTACCGCGGGTCGCCAGGCGCTGACGTGCGAGCCCGCCGGGCGGGTGGCCACGCTAAGAACGTACAAGACCGGGCGACGGTACGCGGGCAGGCTCGACGCCATGACCGAACCCATCCGATTTCCCACCAAGATCGCTGTGCTGCTCCGTGACGACCTGGTGAGCTGGCAGCGCCTTAACGTCACCGCGTTCCTGGTCAGCGGCATCGCCAACGCCGTACCGGAGCTGCTGGGCGAGGAGTACCGGGACGCGGACGGCACCCGGTACCTGCCGATGTTCGGCCAGCCGGTGCTGGTCTTCGTCGGCGATCGGGCCGCGCTGGTCGCCGCGCACTCGCGCGGGCTCTCCCGCGGGCTGCGTCTGTCCATCTTCACTGCCGAGCTGTTCGCCACCGGCAACGACCGCGACAACCGCGCCGCCGTGCAGGCGGTCGGTCGGGAGAAACTCGACCTGGTGGGCCTGGCGCTGCACGCGCCCCGCGCCGTGGTGGACAAGGTGCTCAAGGGTACGACCATGCACCCCTGAGCACACCGGGTGGCGGCCCGCGGGATCGTGCACTGGTTGTTCAACCCACGTTCCGGTCAGGGTTCCACTGTGGTGAGCGGCGGGCGCTTGCATCGGGCCGGCGGCAACAGCCGTCGACTCGATGCTGGAGGCAATGTGCGTACCACTTCCAGAAGGGCCCGGGCCGTCGCGTCCGCCGCGGCGGCGATCTCGCTGCTCGCGGCGGCGCCGGCGCTCGGCGCGCCGGCGCACCCGACCCCGGGGCACCCGGGTGCGGGCGCGAGCTGCGCGCCGGACGCGTCGCTGCTCGGTTTCTCCGACGCTCTCGACAAGACCACCTTCCGGGGCACTCCGGTGGCCGGCCTGTCCGCGTTGTCGTTCGCCCGCCCCGGGCGTGCCCTCGCGCTGGTGGACAACATCGGCACCACTCCGGCCCGCGTCTACGAGTTGGGGCTGGACACCGGACGGCGTGGTGTGGACGTCGGTGTCCGTGACGTCACACTGCTCACCCGGCCCGACGGCACGCCGTACACCGGGGCCGACTTCGACGGCGAAGGGCTCGTCGCCGAGCGCGGCGGGGACACCGTCCTGGCCAGCTCGGAGCGGGAGCCGTCGATCCGCCGGTTCCGGCTCTCCGACGGCCGGGAGATCGGCTCGCTGCCGGTACCGGCCCGCTTCCAGGTCGCCCCGGCCGGCGAGGCGGCCGTCAACCAGACCTTCGAGTCGCTGACCGCCACCGGGGACCACCGGGTGCTCTACGCCGGGATGGAGGGCCCGCTCGCGGCGGACGGCCGCGACGCCGAGGGCCGCGGCCGGCAGCGGATCATCCGGTACGACGGCCGTGACGGCGGCGCGTACGCCCCGACCGCTCAGTACGCCTACCGGACCGACCCGAACCTCGGCCTCGTCGAGCTGATCGCGCTCGGCGACGACCAGCTGCTCTCGGTGGAGCGGGGCTTCACGACCGGGGTGGGCAACACCGTCCGGGTGTACCGGGTCTCGGCGACCGGCGCGCCCGACGTGTCCACCGTCGCGTCCCTGTCGACGGCGACCGACCCGCGCTCCTGGTTGGGTAAGGAGCTGCTGGTCGACATCGCCGACTGCCCGCCGTCCGGCGCGACCACGAAGCAACCGCAGCCCAACCCGTTGCTGGACAACATCGAGGGCGCCGCGCTCGGCCGTGACCTGCCGGGCGGTCGCCGTGAGCTGTACCTGATCAGCGACGACAACGGCAGCGCCACCCAGACCACCCGGGTGTACGCGCTGTCGGTGACGCTGCGTCCCGAGGTGACGCTGCGGGACCGGGCGCTGCTGTCGGCGACCGCGTACCAGCCGGGCCCGGTCTCCGGCACCCAGCTCGCCACGACCCCGGTCAACGGGATCACCGCACCCTTCCCCGGGCAGCCCATTCCCGGGTTCTCCGCGGTGATTCCGGCCCAGCCGGGCGACAGGTCCGGCCGGCGGCTGCTCGCCATGCCGGACAACGGGTTCGGGGCGAAGACCAACTCGGCCGACTTCCTGCTGCGGGCGTACGAGATCGAACCGAACTACCAGCGGCACGGCGTGACGGTCCGCGGGCACATCAGTTTCCGCGACCCCGACCGTAGGGTGCCGTTCCCGATCGTCAACGGCGACACCCGGGAGCGTCTGCTGACCGGTGCGGACTTCGACATCGAGTCGCTGGCCCGCGACGCGCGGGGCGACCTGTGGATCGGCGACGAGTTCGGCCCGTACCTGGTGCGCACCGACCGGACCGGAAAGGTGCTGCAGGCGCCGATCCCGCTGCCGGACGGCACCAGGTCTCCGCAGTCGCCGGATCTCGCGCCGGGCGAGACGCCGACCCTTCGTGCCAGCAACGGTTTCGAGGCGATGGCGACCAGCGCGGACGGCTGGACGCTCTACCCGATCCTGGAGGGCGCCCGGGTCGACGACCCGGACCAGCGTCGCCGGGTGGTCTACGAGTTCGACGTGCGGCACAACCGGTACACCAACCGCACCTGGTCGTTCCGGGTGGACGACCCGTCCCTGCTGGTCGGCGACGCGGCGGTGCTCGACGGTCACCGGCTGCTGCTGATCGAGCGGGACAACGGCATGGGCCAGCAGTCGGTGGTCAAGCGTCTGGTGGTGACCGATCTGGACGAGGTGGGCGCGGACGGCTACCTGCCGCGGCGCACGGTGGTCGACCTGATGCGCGTGGCCGACCCGAAGGGTGTCTCCACGCCGGCCCGCCCGGGCGAGTACGGGGTCGGCCCGCTCTTCTCGTTCCCCTTGCAGTCGGTCGAGTCGGTGCTGCCGCTCGGCGGTGACCGGGTTTTGGTGGCCAACGACAACAACTTCCCGGGCAACGACGGTCGCGTCCCGGGGCACCCGGACGACACGGAGCTGATCGTGATCGACGTGCCTGGCCTGCGCTGACACCTCTGTTCCGAACGACCCCCGGCGCGCTCGCGCCGGGGGTCGTCGCGTTCGCACGGGGGGACCGGCGATGGCAGGACATTGATATCAATGAGCAGCGCTGTAATAATTAACACACTTTACAAATGCTGTGGCACCTGGAGGACGACGAGATGACACGACGACTGGGCGGAACCCTCCCCCGCATCCGCCTGACCTCCGCGCTCGCCGTGGTCGTGCTCGCCGTACCGGCCGCCCTGGCCGTCGGCGCGTCACCCGCGGCAGCCGCCGCGACCGGCGCCATCACCGGGTACGGCGGCAAGTGCGTCGACGTGGCCGCCGCGAACCCGACCAACGGCACAGCAGTCCAGCTCTACACCTGCAACGGTTCGACGGCGCAACAGTGGACGGTGGGCGACGACGGCACGATCAGGGCACTGGGCAAGTGCCTCGACATCGCCGCCGCCAGCACCGCCAACGGTGCTCGGGTGCAGATCTACGACTGCAACGGCACCGGGGCGCAGCAGTGGTCCGCGAGCGCCGGGCAGCTGGTCAACCCCACCTCCGGCAAGTGCCTCGACGCGACGGGCAACAGCTCCGCCGACGGCACTCCGCTGCAGATCTGGAGCTGCACCGGCACCGCCAACCAGACCTGGACGCTGCCCACCGGTGGCACCACACCACCGCCGTCGAGTGGATTCACCCACCCCGGCGTGCTGGTCAGCCGGGGACAACTCGACTTCGTACGCGGTCGGGTGCAGGCCGGCGCGCAGCCGTGGGCGTCGGCCTACAACCAGATGATGGGCAGCCGGTACGCCTCCCTCTCGCGGACGCCGGCACCCCGGGCGGTGGTCGAGTGCGGGTCCTACTCCAACCCCAACAACGGCTGCACCGACGAGCGCGAGGACGCGATCGCCGCGTACACCGACGCCCTCGCCTGGTACCTCACCGGAGACGCCCGGTACGCGCAGAAGTCGATCCAGATCATGGACGCGTGGTCGGCCACGATCACGTCGCACACCGGCAGCAACGCCCCGTTGCAGACCGGCTGGGCCGCCTCCGTCTGGCCCCGCGCCGCCGAGATCATCAAGTACACGTACACGAGCTGGCCCAACGCCAACCGGTTCGCCACCATGCTGCGCAACGTCTACCTGCCGGTGGTGCGCAGCGGCTCGAACAGCAACGGCAACTGGGAACTGACCATGATGGAGGCGGCCGTGGGGATCGCCGTCTTCCTCGAGGACCGCAGCGCCTACGACGCGGCGGTGACCCGCTTCCTCAACCGCACCCGGGCCTTCGTCTACCTGCCCAGCGACGGCGCGTTGCCGTACACGGTGCCCGGCAGCGGCCTGGACACCAGCTCCGAGATCATCGGCTACTGGCAGGGCCAGTCCACCTTCGTCGCCGGCCTCGCCCAGGAGACCTGCCGCGACTTCGTCCACACCGGGTACGGAATCTCCGCCATCTCGCACGTCGCGGAAACCTCGCGGATCCAGGGGCGGGACCTGTACCCGCAGGTCGGTGAGCGGCTGCGGCAGGCGCTCGGCTTCCACTCCCGCTACCAGCTCGGCGAGGCGGCGCCCTCCTGGCTCTGCGGCGGCAGCCTCACCCGGGGCCTCGGCCCGATCACCGAGGTCGGCTTCAACGCGATGAGCACCCGGCTGGGCAACGTCATGACCAACACCCAGACCCTGACGTCTCAACAACGACCGGCCGGCAGCAACAACCTCTTCGTCGCCTGGGAGACGCTGACGCACGCCAACAACCCGAACTGACCGTACGACCACGGGTCGGCGCCGAGACACCCGACGTCGACCCGTGGTCGCGGTCAGCCGTCGGCTCCCAGGGCCGCCACCGGGCTGACCCGCGACGCCCTGCGGGCCGGCAGCACTCCGGCCAGCGCGGTCAGGCCGACCAGTGCCGCGAAGAGCCCGACCAGCGGCAGCACCGGCACGGTCAGCGGCGCGTTGACCCCGAGGGTCTGGATCGCCAGCCAGCCGTACGGGACGCCGATCAGCAGACCGATGGTGGCTCCGATCACCCCGTAGAGGCCGGACTCGACGGTCAGCATGGTCCGCAGGCCGGTTCGGGACAGGCCGATCGCCCGGAGCAGGCCGGACTCGCGGATGCGCTCCACCACGGACAGCGCGGTCGTGGAACCCACTCCGACGACAGCGATCAGCACGGTCAGGCCGACCAGACCGACAGCGATCCAGACCAGGGTGCCCACCAGGGCGTCGTTGCGGTCCCGTTCGTCGGCGAGCACCGCGAGGCCCACCCCGTCGGCTCCCCCGATCGCCTGTCGCAGCGCCCGCACCCCGGCGGTACGGCCGTCCTCGCCGGCAACGGCCGCGTCGGCCAGCAGACCGGTGTACGCGGTCGGCGCGCCGAGCCGGTCGAGGTCGGCCCGGTCGGCCAGGATGCCCGCGTGCAGCGGGCCGTCACCGGGTAGGACCGCTGCCACCCGCACGTCGACGGTGCGCCCGTCGCGGGCGAGCGCGACGCTGTCACCGGCCCGCAGACCGGCGTCCCGGGCCACCCAACTGTTGACCACGATCCGCCCCGGGCCGCGGTCGGCCAGCGAGCCCTGTGCCACGTCCAGTTCCCCGGTGGTCGGCAACGCCGCCAGATCCAGGTCGTTGGTCGGGTAGCCGGAATCGACGTTGCCGATCTTGTCCGGGCCGCTTAGCAGCGTGACGTCGTCGAGCCGTCGGTACGGCACCACCCGAGCCAGCGCCGCGCGCTCCGCCTCGGCCCGGGTGACGACACCCGCCGGCAGGGTCCCCTCGTTGCTGGTGACCTCGAAGTCGGTCGGCGCGGACAACGCCATCTCGCGGTCGGTGAGCACCTGGAGCGACGCACCGCCGATGACCACCCCGGAGATCAGTGTCACGCCGAGCGCGACCACGACGGAGACCGCTGCCGCCCGGCGCGGCGCCCCGCCGATCCCGCCGACCGCCATCCGCCCGAGTGGCCCGAGCTGACGGAGCGGCCAACCCACCACGGCCAGCACCGGCCGCACCAGCAGCGGCCCGAGGGCCACCAGCGCGAAGAACGCCGACCCGCCCGACGCGACCAGCAGGAGCAGCGGCAGCGTCGGGTCGTAGGTCGACTGCTCCGGCGTCGGCAGCTGACTGATCGTCCCCGTGGCGGCCAGCCCAGCCCCGGCGGCCAGGAGCAGCCCGGACACCAGGCGCGGAACACCGATGCCACGCCGCCCCGCGGTGGTGCTCGCCGCGCGAAGCGCCTCCAGTGGAGAGACCCGAGCGGCCGAGAACGCGGGCGCCAGGACGGCCAGCACGGTGACCACGATGGCGCCGACCACCACCGACACCGCCGTGGTCATCGGTAGGCCGGGCGAGGAGACCGCCATGCCGGACGCGCGCAGGACAGCTGGCAGCGCGTACCCGAGGGCCAGGGCGCCGCCGACCCCGACGACACCCGCGACCAGCCCGGTCAGGGCTCCCTCGGCAGTCAGCGCCCCCACCAGGGTGCCCCGGTTCGCACCGACCGCCCGCAGCAACGCGAGTTGCCGCATCCGCTGGGCGAAGACGATACGGAAGGTCGAGGTGACCACCAGCGCCGCCGCGACGACAGCGATCGAGACGAAGATGCCGACCAGGATGAAGAGCTTTCCGACCTCTTCGGCTGCCGCGTTGGCCTCCGCCTGGCGCACCTCCGCGCCGGTGCTGATCGGCTGGTCGGCGACCGCCGCGGTCAGCCGTTGGCGGACGACCTCCGTCGAGGTGCCGGGGACCACGCGCACGTCGACCCGTTCGACGGCGGTCAGGCGCGCCCAGGAGATCACGGCGCTCTCCGGGGCGTACGCGTCGTAGCCGGCGTCGTCGGCGGCGTCGACCATGCCGGTCACGGTGAGCCGGGTGGGCGTGGTGAGTTCCCCGCCCGTGCCGGTGGTCGTGGTGCCGACCGAGAGGCCGAGCCGCTCGGCGGTGCGCGGGGTGACCGCGATCTCGCCGGGCTGGTGCGGGTAGCGTCCCTCGGTCACCCGGAGCGTGCTCAGCGGGCCGGTGCCCGGGTCGGCCCGCAGGTTGAGGTACCCCTGACCGATCGCCACCCCGGTCGACACCCGGGCCACCGCCTCGGCCACGCCGGGCACCGCCCGGATCGCCGGTACGTCCCGCACTGTGGGTGGCGGCGCGTCGGCGCTGCCGATCACCAGGTCGGTGGCGGCGGGGGTGCCGCTGAGGTTGTCCCGCACGGTGCGTTCGGTGATCTGCTGCACCAGCACGGTGCCGAAGACGACGAACGACGCGACCAGGATCGCCAGACCGGTCAGGATCAGTCGGCCGGGCCGCCGGGCCGCGGCGCTCGTCTGGGTACGCAACACCGTCGCTCTCATGCGCGGGCCGCCAGATCACGAAGCGCGTCGGTGACCGACACCTGGTCCGGCTTGTCGATCTCCCCGGCGATCCGCCCGTCGGCGAGCAGCACCACCCGGTCGGCGTACGCGGCGGCGATCGGATCGTGGGTCACCATGACGACGGTCTGACCGAGGTCGCGTACCGAGTCGCGCAGGATGCTGAGCACCTCCGCGCCGGAGCGGGAGTCGAGGTTGCCGGTCGGCTCGTCGGCGAAGACCACCTCGGGCCGCGCCACCAGGGCCCGGGCCAGCGCGACGCGCTGCTGCTGGCCGCCGGACAGCTCACTGGGCCGGTGACCGAGCCGCTGCGCGAGCCCCAACTCGTCGACCAGGCGGGCCAGCAGCTCGGCGTCGGGCTGACGGCCGCTGAGGTCCAGCGGCAGGGTGATGTTCTGCGCGGCGGTGAGCTGCGGCAGCAGGTTGAAGGACTGGAAGACGAACCCGATGCGCTCCCGTCGTACCCGGGTCAGTGTCCGGTCCGACTGACCGGTCAGCTCGGTTCCACCGAGCAGGACACGTCCCGAGGTGGCGGTGTCGAGACCGGCGAGACAGTGCATCAGTGTCGACTTGCCGGACCCGGACGAACCCATGATCGCGGTGAACTCGGCGCGGCCGAAGCCGACCGACACGCCGTCCAGGGCACGTACCGCGGTGTCGCCGCTGCCGTACACCTTCACCAGGTCGACCGCGGCGACCGCGGCGTGGCTGGTTCCCGGCGGGGCGTGGGTTGTCATTGTTCCTCCAGTGGCTGCGATGTGGCGCCCCGGAAGCCTCGCCGCCTGCGCCGGGTCGGCGCATCCGCCCGGGGCCGGGTATCGCCGGCGCCGGGTCTGCCTTTCGGCCGATCTGCCGACCCCACAGGGCTGGCTACGCTGGGTCATCGTGAGCACGCCTGGTCTTCGACGTCTGTGGGTACGCCTGGCCCAGGCCGCCGGCCTGGTGGCCATCGGCCTGCTCGCCGTCTTCGACCTCCGGTTCGGCATGCCCGAGAGCCTGGCCGCCCTCGTACTCCTGGCGGTGCGGATGGGGCTGGCGGTGGCGACGGTGCCGCTCTGGTTACCGGTGCATCGGCTGGGTTCCCGCCTGCTGCCGTGGGCCGCGCTGGTGCTCTCCTGCGCCTCACTGGCCGTGACCGCCGCGATCGTCGTCCTCTCCGACGGCAGCTACCTGATCGGCGGCAGTTGGGGTCTCGCCGAGTCGGCCGGTCTGATCGGTGTGGCGTTCGTGGTCACCCGGTGGGGCGCGGCTCGACTCGTTCCGTGGGCGGCGCTGGCCGTCGGGTTGGCCGTCGCCGCGTTGCCGCTGCGTGTCGGCACCGAGAACCTGCTGGTGATCTTCGGTCTGCTCCAGGTGATCGCCGCGGCCGGCGCCGCCGGGGTGGGGCTCTACCTGCGGATCGTGGCCGCCGGCCGGGAGCGGGCAATCGCGTTGGTGCGGGCTGAGCAGCGCGCGGAGTTCGCCCGGGACCTGCACGACTTCGTCGCCCACCACGTCACCGGCATCGTGGTGCAGGCGCAGGGCGCCCGGTTCGTCGCCGAGCAGGACCCGCGCCGGGTCATCGTCGCCCTGGAGCAGATCGAGCGGGCGGGCGCGGAGACGATGGCCTCGATGCGGCGGATGGTCGGCGTCCTGCGCAACCCCGACGCCCCGCCGGACGCCCCGCTGGCCCCACTGGCCGGGGTGACCGAGTTGGCGCCGCTGGTGACAGGCTTCAACGGCACGGCGAACGGGCCGGCACGGCTGCACCTCGACGGCGACCTGGACGGGTTGCCGGTGGAGGTCTCGACCTCGGCGTACCGGGTGGTGATGGAGGGGCTGACCAACACCCGCCAGCACGCGCCGGACGCCCGGTCGGTGGACGTGGCAGTGCGTCGTACCCCGGACTGGTTGTTGGTCCGGGTGGCCGACGACGGCGCGTCGCCGCGCACCGCCCCGGCGCGGGGGCACGGCTTCGGCCTGATCGGCCTGACCGAACGGGTACGAGCCCTCGGCGGCACGATCAGCGCCGGACCGGGCGTCGCCGGCGGCTGGGTGCTCGACGCCGCGTTCCCGTTGCAGGTGGGTCGATGATCCGGGTACTGATAGCCGACGACCAGGCGATGGTCCGCACGGGCTTCGGGATGATCATCGGGGCGCAGCCGGACATGACAGTCGTCGGCGAGGCCGCCGACGGGGTCGTCGCCGTGGAACTGGCCCGACGGCTCCGCCCGGACGTGGTGCTGCTCGACATCCGGATGCCCCTCCTCGACGGGCTAGAGGCGCTGCGGCTGCTCGCCGGGTCGGGCGTCGCCGACCCGGTCCGGGTGGTCGTCGTGACGACCTTCGACCTGGACGAGTACGTGCACACCGCGCTCTCCAACGGCGCGTGCGGCTTCCTGCTCAAGGACTCCGGCCCCGCCCTGCTGATCGAGGCGGTGCGCGCGGCCGTCTCCGGTGACGCGCTGATCAGCCCGTCCATCACGGTCCGGCTACTGGAGCATCTCAGCTCACCCGCTCCGGCCTACGACGACGCCGCGCTGTCCCCACGGGAACTCGACGTGGTGAAGCTCGTCGCCCGAGGCCTGACCAACGCCGAGATCGCCGCTCGGCTCTTCATCGCCGTCGGCACCGTCAAGACCCACCTGGCCAGCGTGCAGACGAAGCTCGCGGCCCGCAACCGGGTCGAGATCGCCGCCTGGGCCTGGGAACGCCGCCTCGTCGGTTGAGGGGACAACGGCGCGACAGCCACTCGCCTACCATCGTCATCAGTCGATGACTGGTCCGCTGCGCTCACCCGAAGGCGAGGCGATCAACCATGCGCGATCATCCGTGGCGCGGCGTCCGATCCAGGGCAGCCGCACTGGCCGTCTGCACGCTCACCGCGGCGGTGGTGGCGACGGGCGCGACCCCGGCGTACGCGGCGGCGGACACCCAGCCCCCCACCGCCCCCGGCCCGATCACTGTCGCCGCCATCGACACCACCTGGGTCGAGCTGACCTGGGCTGCCTCGACCGACGACGTGGGGGTGGTCCGCTACCCGGTCTCCGCGCGGTTCGAGGACAACGGCCTGACCTGGTCGACCGACACCAACAGCATTCGGGTCACCGGCCTGCGGCCGTCGCGCACGTACACCTTCTTCGTGTCGGCGCTGGACGCGGCCGGCAACAGCTCGCCGTCGAGCGGGCCCCTACGGTTGACCATGCCACCGGGGGACGACCAACCGCCGGGCGCTCCGGGTCAACCGGTGGCGTTCGACGTCACCGCCACGGTGGTTCGGCTGCGCTGGGCGCACTCGCTGGACAACGTGGTGCTCGAACGGTACGAGGTGTTCCGGGTGGACGCCGGCGGCGCTCTCACAGTCGTCCGCGACGTTTCCCAGTACCCGCCCAACAACAGTGCCCAGATCAGCGGGCTGACGCCGAACACCACGTACACCTTCGTGGTGCGCGCCCGCGACGAGGTCGGCCTCCTGTCCCCACTGTCCGCGCCGATCACCGTCACCACCCTGCCACCGCCGCCGAGCTGCGAGGTGCGGTCCGTCGCGCGGCAGTGGTCGGACGGTTTCGTGGCGCACCTGACCGTCAGGAACACCGGCACCACCGCGGTCGACGGGTGGACGATGACGTGGCGGTTCTGGGCGAGCCAGCAGGTCCACGGCATCTGGGGCGCGAAGGTGGTCGACCGTCCCACCAACAGTTACCTGCGGGTGGGCAACACCGGTCGCAACGCGGTGATCCCGCCCGGCGGCAGCGTCTCGCTCGGCCTCGTCGCCTCCGGCACGCAACTGCCGCAGGAGGTCACGCTCAACGGCGGCCTCTGCGAGGTGGCAGACGAGTAACGCTCACGTACGAAGTCTGGCGCGCGCCGCGACATCTTGCGACGCTAGCCGATATGTATGACTACGACCTGGTGGTGCTGGGGTCCGGGCCCAGCGGTCAGAAGGCGGCGATCGCCGCCGCCAAGCTCGGCAGGCGGGTCGGCATCGTGGACCGCCGCGACATGATCGGCGGGGTGTGCATCAACACCGGCACGGTCCCGTCCAAGACGTTGCGTGAGGCAGTGCTCTACCTGACCGGTCTGAGCCAACGTGACCTGTACGGCAGCAGCTACCGGGTCAAGGACGAGATCACGGTCAGCGACCTGGCCGCCCGGACCCAGCACGTCATCACCAGGCAGACCGACGTCATCCGCAACCAGCTCGCCCGCAACCGGGTCGCCATGATCACCGGCACCGGCCGGTTCGCCGACGCGCACTCGATCTGGGTCGACGGCGGGTCCGGCCGGGAGTCCAAGGTGACCTTCGACAAGATCGTCATCGCGGCGGGCACCCGGCCGGCCCGCCCGGACAGCGTCGACTTCGACGACCGCACGATCGTGGACTCCGACGGCGTCATCAACCTCCAGGCCGTACCCCGCAGCATGGTCGTTGTCGGCGCCGGTGTGATCGGCATGGAGTACGCCTCGATGTTCGCCGCCCTGGGCACCAAGGTGACTGTCGTCGAACGGCGCGAGCGGATGCTCGACTTCTGCGACGAGGAGATCGTCGAGTCGCTGAAGTACCACCTGCGCGACCTGTCCGTGGCGTTCCGCTTCGGCGAGGAGGTCGCCGCCGTGGAGAAACACCAGACCGCGGCGCTGTGCATCCTCAGGAGCGGCAAGAAGATCGTCGCGGACACCGTGATGTACTCCGCCGGCCGACAGGGCCAGACCGACGACCTGGCGCTGGAGGCGGCGGGGCTGGAGGCGGACCGGCGTGGCCGGATCGCTGTGGACGCCAACTACCGCACGGCGGTGGACAACATCTACGCGGTCGGCGACGTGATCGGCTTCCCCGCCCTGGCGTCGACCTCGATGGAACAGGGTCGGCTGGCCGCGCAGCACGCCTGCGGCGAGCCGATCCGGGAGATGCACGGCCTGCAACCGATCGGCATCTACACGATCCCGGAGATCAGCTTCGTCGGGCAGACCGAGGCGCAGCTCACCGAGAGCTCGACGCCGTTCGAGGTGGGCATCGCGCGTTACCGGGAACTGGCCCGCGGCCAGATCGTCGGCGACTCGTACGGCATGCTGAAGCTGCTCGTCTCCCCCAGCGACGGCCGGCTGCTCGGGGTGCACGTGTTCGGCACCGCCGCCACCGAGATCGTCCACATCGGGCAGGCGGTGATGGGCTGCGGTGGCACTATCGACTACCTGATCGACGCGGTGTTCAACTACCCGACGCTGGCCGAGGCGTACAAGGTGGCCGCCCTGGACGCCGCCAACAAGATCCGCAACATCACCCGCATCGACGGCTAGCCACTACCGCCGACCTCGACCAGCTCCGCAAGCCGACTGCGGTAGTTCGGGCAGGTCGAAATATCCTCGTGTGAACAGTTCAGCCCGGCCGCGAGCAGATCGAGCGCCGACCGCAGCGCCGCCATCCTGGCCCGCACCGCGTCGTGGTTGCGGCGCAGCACGTCCTTACGGGCGGCGGGGTCGCTCGCGGTGAGGAACGCCCGGATGTCGGGCAGCGACAGGCCGGCCTGCTTCGCCCGCAGGATCGAGGCCACTCTGAACAGGTCGTCGTGGGTGTAGCGGCGACGACCGCCGGTGACCCGAGCGGGGCACAGCAGTCCCACCGATTCCCAGTGCCGCAGTACGTGCGCTGGCAGGCCGAAGTGGTCGGCCACCTCGCCGATCGTCATCGGGCTTGACTTCATGTCGACATTAGGTCCCACCCTGACGGGCATGTCCAGTCTCTTAGCTGTCCTCGATGCCATCGAGAACGAACCCGCGGCCGTCGCCCTGCGTGCCCGTTCCTACGAGTTGCTCGGCGACCTCACCGGCCGAACCGTCATCGACATGGGCTGTGGCAGTGGCCGCGCCGTCGCCGAGTTGGCCGAGCGCGGCGCCCACGCGCTCGGCGTCGACGTCGACCCCGAGATGATCGCCGTGGCGCGGGAGCGCTGGCCTGCCGGCGAGTTCCATGTCGGCGACGCCAGCGAGTTGCCGTTCCCAACCGGGTCGGCCACGTACTACCGGGCGGACAAGGTGTTGCACGTGCTCGACGACCCGGAGCGGGCCGTGGCCGAGGCACGGCGGGTGCTCACACCGGGCGGCCGGGCCGTACTGCTCGGCCAGGACTGGGACCTGATCGCCATCGACTCGGACCAGCCGGAGACCACCCGTCGGCTGGTCCACGCGAAGGCGGACTCGCTCCCGTCGCCGCGCATCGCCCGCAGGTATCGCAGCCTGCTCCTCGACGCCGGCTTCACCGACCCGACCGTCGAGGTGCACACCACGGTGTTCACCGACGACACCGCGCTCGGCCTGTTGCAACGGATCACCGGGGAGGAGACCTGGCTCGCCGAGCAGGCCGAGCGCGCCCTAACGAACCGGATCCTCGTCGCCGTGCCGATGTTCCTCGTCGCCGCCCAGGCGTGACACCGGAACTCGGTGCCCCCCCCGGCCCCACCCGCACCCCCGGCCCCACCCGCACCCCCGGCCCCGCAACCCCGGTGATCAAGAGGTTTGCGTCATCCCGCCTGGCGTGTCGTGACGCAAACCTCTTGATCACCGGGGGCAGAGGTGGGGCCGGTGCGGGGGCGGGACCGCCTCCGCACCGGCCCACTGGGTTCTACCCTGCGGAGCAGGTGGGGCTCAGGCTGCCGGCGGTGCCGTTGGCCTGGAACCCGAACTCGGTGGACTGCCCGGCACCGACCTGACCGTTGTAGGCCACGTTGCGCCAGTTCGTGGTGCCGGTGTTACCGCTGCGGTCGGCGCTCCACGCGTTGGTGACCGACGCGCCCGACGGCAGCGCGATCGTCACCGTCCAGCCGTTGAGCGCCGACGAGCCGGCGGTCACCCGCACGTTCGCCACGAACCCACCGTTCCACTGGTTCACCGACACCGTCGCGGTGCAGTCACCCGAGCCCGGGGGCGGCGTGGTGGGCGGCGGGTCGGTCGGCGGCGGCGTGGTGGTGGGCGGCGGGTCGGTCGGCGTGGTGCCGCTGTTCAGAGCGGCGAGCACCGCGTCGTACGCCGGCTTCTTCGAGCCGTTGCTGTTGAACAGCAACGGGGTCTGGTTGGAACGCCACGAGTCACTGTCCCGGATGCCCCACACCGTGATCCCGGTGCAGCGCGAGACGGCGAGGCAGTCCTCCACCACGCTGCGGTACGTGTTCGGCGACGCGCCCTGGATGTCCAGCTCGGTGATCTGCACGTCCACACCGAGCGCCGCGAAGCTCGACAGGGTGGTGCGGTAGTTGCTGACGTACGGGGAGTCGTTGTTGAAGTGCGACTGGAACCCGACGCAGTCGATCGGCACGCCGCGCGCCTTGAAGTCGCGGACCATGTTGTAGACGCCCTGCGTCTTCGCGTGCGTCCAGTTGTCGGTGTTGTAGTCGTTGTAGCAGAGCTTCGCGCCCGGGTCCGCGGCGCGGGCGGCCCGGAACGCCGCCTCGATCCAGTCGTTGCCGGTGCGCTGGAGGTTGGAGTCGCGGCGGCCACCGGAGCTGCCGTCGGCGAACGCCTCGTTCACCACGTCCCACGCGACCACCTGACCACGGAAGTGAGTGGCCACCTGGGTGACGTGGTTGAGCATCGCCGAGCGCAGCGCGCTGCCGCTCATGCTCTCCATCCACCCCGGCTGCTGCGAGTGCCAGGCGAGGGTGTGACCCCGCACGCTCATGCCCCGGCTGCGGGCGTGACTGACGATCCGGTCGGCGTCGGTGTAGCTGAAGCGCCCCTGCTGGGGCTCGGTGGCGTTCATCTTCATCTCGTTCTCGGGCGTCACCGAGTTGAACTCACGGTTCAAGATCGTCGTGTACGCCGAGTCGGACAGCTTGAACGCCGCCACCGCCGCGCCGAAGTACCGACCCTTCTCGGCGGCGGACGCGCCGAGTGTCGTCCCGGCGGCGGCCGGTGCCGTCATGAACAGCGCCATGCCGGCGGCGAGGGCGCCCACTCCGGTCAGCGCCACGGCGGCTCTCGATGCCACCTTCCATCTGGTTCTCTTCATCTCGGGCGACTCCTTCTGTGTGGTGGGTGGGAAGGACAATCAGGACACCGAACAGGCGGCACCGTTGAGGGCGAACGACGAGGGCTTGCCGCTGCCGCCTTCGTGCGTGGCCTGGAAGCCGATCTCGACCGACGCGTTCGGGGCGATCGTGGAGTTGTAGGAGACGTTGCGGGCGGTGACCGCTCCGCTCGTCGGCGCGTACTGGGCGTTCCAGCCGCTGGTGATGCGCTGTCCGCTGGGCAGCGTGAAGGTCAACGCCCACCCGTTCACGGCAGCGGAGCCGGTGTTGGTGATGGTCACGCTCGCGGTGAGACCGGTGTTCCAGGCGTTGACCGTGTAGCCGACCCGGCAGGCACCGTCGCTCGGGGGCGGCGTCGTCGGAGGCGGAGTGGTCGGGGGTGGCGTCGTCGGCGGTGGGGTGGTCGGAGGCGGCGTCGTCGGCGGGGCGGTGCCGTCCAGGCCGAAGAAGCGGATCACCTGCGCCGCGTCGACCGGGATGTTGTGCGTGACGCCCTGCATGCTGATCGCCTCGACCGGGGCCATCGGGCCGCTGCTGCCGTACCGCGTGCGGGTGTAGCCGGACTGCGGCGAGTCGGTATACGTCGGGGTCTGGCTCAGCCCGTGCACGTTGGTCCACTGCTTGACCTGCTCGCCGAAGTTCGGGTAGCGCAGCGTGTCGTCGTTGGTGCCGTGCCAGATCTGCATCCGGGGCCGCTGGCCGCTGTAGCCTGGGTACGCCTCGCGGACCAGGTCACCCCACTGCTGTGCGGTCCTGATGAGCTGCCCGTTCGCGCACTGGCTGTTCCACTCGGAGGTGCCGCCGGTGGCGAAGCAGGCGAACGGCACCCCGGCGAAGGACGCGCCGGCCGCGAAGACGTCCGGGTAGACGCCGAGCATGACGTTGGTCATCATCGCCCCCGACGAGGTGCCGGTCGCGAAGATCCGCGTGGGGTCGGCGGAATACCGCTGCCGCACGTAGTCGACCATCGACATGAGGCCGACCGGGTCGCTGCCGCCGCCACGGCGTAGCGCCTGGGGCGAGTACACGTCCCAGCACTTGCTGCTGCGGGTCGCCGACGGGTAGATCACGATGAACCCGTACCGGTCGGCGAGGGACGCGTACTGCGTGCCCGAGTGGAACGCCGGGCCGGTGCCGGTGCAGTAGTGCAGGGCCAGGAGGATCCCCGGCCGGGACGCCACCCGGTCCGGGACGTAGAGGTGCATCTGCAGGTTGGTGGGGTTGGTGCCGAAGTTGGTCACCTGCGTCAGCGTCGCCGCCGACGCCGGCGCGGCGAACGTCAGCGCGGCGGCGGCCAGTGTCACGGCCGCCATGAGGACGCCAAGCATCCGGGTCTTCAGTGTCATGGGCGCGATCCCTTGCGAAAAAGGCGCGTGGAAGGGGACTTAAGTCGAGGACTGCCCTTCGCCCGACCTTGACCGCGGCTCGCGTGACCATGCCAGCTTCAATCGAGGCACCTCGATTGTCAAGACTTCCGGAAACCTTTCGCCGCAACGGTTTCCGGGGTCACCTGCGCGTCGATGGCTTTCGGCGGAGACCACTGCCGCCGGCTGCCGGCGAGCAGTTTCCGGCACGTTCTCGGAACGTGCCGGAGGGCTCCCCGCTCGGGTCAGTAGATGTCCCGCCCCCGCTCGTCGGGCACCCCGGACTTCCGGTAGAAGTACGTGTTGATCTGGTCACGCCACTCGGTGGCACACCGCACCTGCTCGTCCAGGCGTTCGGCCACCCGCTCGTACACGGCCGGGTCGATCATCCCGTTCAGGGTCAGCCACCGCCGCCGCATTGCCGTCACCTCCTCGACGCCGGCGAAGTGGGTGTCGTAGATGTGCTGGATGACTGTCGACCCGCTGTGCAGGACGTGCCCGTACGGCACGTGGTGGAAGAAGAGCAACAGCTCGTCCGGGCAGGTCTCCAGCGACTCGTACGCCTCCGCCCAGTACGGCGGGTACTGGCCGGTGAAACCGGTGCCCGACGCGCGGGTGCGATCCACACCGACACCGTCCCGGTCGGCGAAGTGGTAGGTGCCCCACCGCGTGTACTCGTACCCGTCGACGCCGGGGCCGTAGTGGTCGCCGGGGTTGACCATGAAGCCGACGCCCAGCGGTGCGGTGTACCGCTCGTAGGTGCGCCAGGAGTCGTCCATGATCTCGTGCAGCGCCCGCCGCACCAGGTCCGGGTCGGCGGTCGCCGACGGCGGGAAGGTCAGCGTGATCCACTCGTCGAGGACGGCAGTGGGGTCCCGCCGGGGATCCCAGGCCAGCCGGCCGAACGTGTACAGGTTGGCCTGCGCCAACGGATGCCCGGTCCAGAAGAGGTCGTCGCCCACGTTGGCGACCGCGACCAGGCCGCCGCCCACGCCCGACTCGCCCGCCGCCACGTCCGCCAGCGCCCGTCCGTCCGGACCCCAGGGCGCGAACCGCAGCACCTCGCTCCACCACGGGCCGAGGTGGCAGACGTGCCGTTGCTGGCCGGTGTACTCCTGGGTGACCTGCAACTCCACGGCGATCCGGGTGGCCGGCATCGCGGCGATCACCGGGGAGACCGGTTCCCGGGTCTGGAAGTCCACCGGACCGAACTTCACCTGCACGACCACGTTGGTGCGGAAGCGGCCGTCGAGGGGGGCGAAGTGATCGTACGCGGCGCGCGCCCGGTCGGTGGACCGGTCCCGCCAGTCCTGGTGGTGGTTGTAGACGAACGCCCGCCAGTGCACCACTCCCCCGAGCGGAGCCAGCGCCTCGGCCAGCATGTTCGCCCCGTCGGCGTGGTCACGTCCGTAGGTGAACGGGCCCGGTTGACCCTCCGAGTCGGCCTTCACCACGTAGCCACCGAAGTCCGGGATGCGGTCGTACACCGTGCGGGTGGTCGCGGCCCACCAGGCCCGCACCCCCTCGTCCAGGGGGTCGGCGGTCGACAGGCCGCCGAGGACCACCGGCGCGGCGAAGGTGACCGACAGGTGCACCCGGATGTGGTACGGACGCAGCACGTCCGCGATCTCGGCGACGTCGCCGAGCCGGTCGGTGAGCAGCAGCGCCTCGGTCCGGGCGACGTTGACGTTGTTCACCGAGATCGCGTTGACACCGCTGGCGGCCAACAGCCGCCCGTACTCCCGGATCCGGGCCAGGTCACCGCGCGGGCGGCCGTCCCGCCAGAAGATCGAACCGCCCGCGTACCCCCGTTCGACCTGGCCCATCACCGGATGCACGGCCACGTTGTCCCAGTGGTCCAGCATCCGCCGGCGCAGCGCCGGCCGGTGCCGCTCCGGTGGGCGCTCGGGGTCGAACGCGGCCGCACAGAGCCGGACCACGTGGAACAGTCCGTAGAGCAGGCCGGCGGGCGCGTCGGCCAGCACCACCGTCACGTCGCCGTCGCGGGCCAGCAGGAACCCCTCGTCGCCGAGCGACGCCCCGTCGCCGATCTCGGTCAACGCCACCTCCCCCGCCGACCGTGCCGCCCGCACCGCCGAGCTGGGTGACTCGTCGGCGCCGCGGAGGGCGAACACGAGGTCCACGTCGACGTCCCAGGACGGGGAGTGCCACACTCGCCCGCCGTAGCGTGCGCAGGCGCGCGATACCTCGTGCAGCACGGTGTCGACGAGCAGCCCGTCGCCGTGGACCAGGACGCGGCGTGCGCCGAGCGACCGGAACGCCTCCGGAGGCAGCCAGGCCGGGTGCACGCGTGGCTCGTTGGGTTCCATCGGATCGTCGACGAACATCAGCTGCTCCAGGTGGACCGACTCGTCGGCGTTCACAGGTCCTCCTTCAGCACCACGACTCCGTACGCCGGCAGGCGCAGGGTTGAGCCGGTCACGGTCTGGTCACCGGTGAGCAGGTCGACCCCGCCGCGACGGGCGGTCACCTCGACCGGGTCGGCCCGGTGGTTGAGCAGGAACAGCAGCCGCGACCCGTCCGGCGCGACCCGGACGGCGGATTCCAGGTCCGCGACGTCCGGGTACGGCCCGAGCACGTCGTGCCGCGCGAGCACCTGCCGAACCACCCAGGACACCCCCACCTGGTCCAGGCCGGCCGCCACGTACCAGCCGTCGCCCGCGCCGAAGGGATTGCGGGTCACCGCAGGTGTGCCCGCGTAGAAGTCGGCCTGGTAGGTGCCGACCACCTGCGCGCCCTGCGGAATCACCAGCTCGAACAGCAGTCGCGCCTCGACGTCGACCTGCCCGTCGCCGTCGCCGAGGCGGACCGGGTTGACCACCTCCGGCCCCCGCGCGTCCCACTCGTCGACCCGGACACCCATCAGCTGCCCGAGCGGGCCCGGCACGTCCATCAGGAAGGCCTGGTCGTTCTCGTCCACCCGACCCGACAGGTAGGTGGTCAGCACCGACCCGCCGCGCGCCGCCACGTCCTCCAGGCGCTGCGGCAGGTCGCCCTTGAGCATGTGCAGGGCCGGCGCGACGACCACGTCGTAGCCGGACAGGTCGGCGGTCACCGCGACGACGTCCAGGTCGACTCCGGCGTCCCAGAGCGCCCGGTGGTACGCGAGCACCACCTCCTGGTAGCGGACCAGCCGGGACGGCCCGTCGGAGATCTCCAACGCCCACCAGCTGTCCCAGTCGAAGAGCAGCGCCACCCGGGCCGGCGTCCGCGCGCCCAACGACGCCGAGCCGAGGCGGTCCAGCTCGGCACCCAACTCGGCGACCTCCCGGAACACGCGGGTGTCGGAGCGGCCGGCGTGGCCGATGACCGCGCCGTGGTACTTCTCGCTGGCGCCCCGGGAGGCGCGCAGTTGAAAGAACAGCACCGCGTCGGCGCCGTGCGCCACCGCCTGCCAACTCCACAGCCGCATGAGGCCGGGCCGCTTCAGCGGGTTGACGTCGCGGCACGCGGTCACGCCCGGGGACTGCTCCATCAGCCAGAACGGCTGGCCGCCCTTGAGCCCTCGCATCAGGTCGTGGGTCAACGCCATCCGGGCCGCGGACTCGTCGTCCGGCGGGTAGTTGTCCCACGAGGCGAAGTCCAGGTGCGCCGCCCAGCGGTGGTAGTCGATCGGCCGGTACATGCCCATGAAGTTGGTCGTCACCGGCAGCGTGGGGCTGGACTCGCGGATGGCCGCCTTCTCGTCGTGGAAGTTGGTCAGCATGGCGTCGGAGGAGAACCGCAGGTAGTCCAGGGTGATGCCCTGGAACGCCGTGTGATCCGGGCCGCGCCAGTGCTCCGTCAACGCCGACGGTGGTTCGATCTGGTTCCAGTCGGTGAAGGTGTGCGACCAGAAGGTCGTGTACCAGGCCGCGTTCAGGTCGTCGAGGGTGCCGTAGCGGTTACGCAGCCAGCCCCGGAAGCCCGCCGCGCACAGATCGCAGTAGCAGGCGCCGCCGTACTCGTTGCCCACGTGCCACGCGACGACCGCCGGGGTCTCGGCGTAGCGGCGGGCGACCCGGCGAGCCAACTCGACCGAGAGTCGGCGGTAGACCGGGGAGCTAGGGCAGGAGTTGTGTCGCTGACCGAAGCGGCGCTTGCGACCCTCGAAGTCGGTGCGGGTCACCTCCGGGTACGCCTTCGCCAACCAGGCCGGGTGGGCGCCGGTGCCGGTCGCCAGGCAGATGCCGCGCCCCTCGGCGGCGGCCCGTTCCACGATCCGGTCCAGCAGCGAGAAGTCGTACACGTCCTCGGCGGGCTGGGTGAGCGCCCAGTCGAACACGCCGAGGGTGACCAGGTCGATCCGGGCGCTGTCGAAGAGGCGGTGGTCCTGTTTCCACACGTCCTCGGGCCACTGCTCCGGGTTGTAGTCGCCTCCGAAGGGCACCTTGGCGGTGACGGGCAGGCTCATTCGGCGAACTCCTTCCGGATCAGGTCGACCATCGGGTCAGCCACGCGCAGAAGCGCCAGGACCAGTACCGAACCGAGCATCGCCAGCACCGCCTCGGAGAAGACCGCGGTGACGCCGGTCGCCGCCGCCAGCAGCAACGCGGTGCCGACCGTGACAGCTGGGGTACGCACCAGGAAGTGCACGGCCAGCCGGAGTACGTCACGGGTGCGGAAGTCGAACAGCGAGGTGATCACCAGAGCGTTGGCAGCGCAGAGTGTCACCCCCACCGCGAGCAGTACCAGCGGCACCGACCACCAGCTCGCGAGGCCGACAGCGTCCCGGTAGGCGAGGTTCATGGCGAGGACGGCCAGCCACACCAGCGTCGGCACCCAGACGCGCAGCACGCCGGACACGTTCGTCCGGTAACCGCGCCAGAACAGTGCGGCGGGACGCAGGTCGGTGAGGTCGGTCCGCTGGTGCCGCAGTGCGTACAGGGCTGCGGAGATCGCCGGGCCGACCGGCACCAGGAACAGCGCGGCCAGGGGCAGGTTGCTGGGGTCGCGACCGAGTACCAGCAGCGGAAGCAGGCCGGGCAGTGTGGTCAGCAGCAGGAGCAGCTCGACCACGAGCAGGATGTAGACGCGTGAGGTGATCCGCGACAGTGGTCCGTCGCCGAACTGTCGCCAGGTCTGGGCCGCCCCACTCACTGTCGCTCCTTCTGGTCGTTCCGCCGGGGAGCGGGCGGGCCACGCCCCTCGCATCGGCCGGTGGTCGCCGGGTGTCCGGTCGGGCGGGTGACACCGCCCGACCGGACACCGCGTCGATCAGCCGTTGTTCTTCTGGAACCTCTCGTATGCCTTGTTGACCAGGTCGATGTACTGCTCGGAGTTCTTGGACTTCAGCTCGGCCACGTACGCGTCCCACTCGCTGAGGGGCCGCTGGCCGAGGGCGAACTTCAACGTGTTCTGGGTGACGAAGTCCTTCAGCGGGGTCTCCCAGAGCGACACCTGCTCGCGCTCCTCGTCGGTGAACGGGCGCGGCGGCGGGACCGCCCTCGGCTTGCGGGCGTCCATCACCTTCTGGAACTCCAGCTCCTCCGGCGAGAAGAACCCACGGACCAGGTCGGGCGTGCCGCCGTAGGCGAAGACGCCGTTGTGGAAGCCGAAGTCCTTCTGCAGGTGCTTGGGCGCCTTCGGGTGGAGGCCGAGGAAGTCGATGCCGGGATCGAGCGTGCGCTTGCCGGAGGCGTCCTTGGTGAAGGTGGTGCCCTCGATGCCCCAGCGGGCGAACTCCAGGCCGGCATCCGAATACCACAACCAGTCGATGAACTGCATCATGGCCACGAAGTTCTTGCTCTCCCGGGCCTTCGAGGAGATCATGATGCCGTTCTCCAACCGGGGGAACGGGTTGACCTCGCCGGCCGGGCCGATCGGCAACGGGATCTTGGCCATCTTCGCGTTCGGCAGGGTCTTGGCCAGGTCGGGACGGTGGTTGTTGACAAGCGTCTGCGCGTTGCCGGTGACCACGAAGGACTTGCCGTTGGCGAGCTTCTGGCGTGCCTGGTCGTCGGTCTGGGTGAAGCTCTCCGGGTCGAGCAGCCCTTCGGAGACGAGCTTGTGCAGGTACGTGACCACCTGCTTGTACTGCTCCGACGAGCCGGTGTAGGTGAACTTCTTCGCCGTCGGGTCCCAGGTGGCGTGCTGGAAGTCCCAGCCCGCGTAGGTGCCGTGCGACGAGCCGAGGATGCCCAGCAGGGCGCCGGTCGGGTTGGGCTTGCTGAAGAGGTCGGAGTACGGGTAGACGTTCGGGTACTTCGCCTTCATCGCCTTGAGCACCGCGTACAGGTCGTCCCAGGTCTTCGGGGTCGGCAGGTTGAGCTCCTGCATGATGTCGGTGCGGACCAGCACCGTGTAGTCCTGGGTGGGCTTCTCGTGCAGGCCGGGCAGCAGGTAGAACTTACCGTCGGCCTGCCGCAGGTTGTCGATCTCCGGCTGGAGGCTCCACTTGGTGATCTTGTCCTTGAGGTTGGGCATCAGGTCCAGGTAGTCGCTCACCGGGAGAATCGCCCCGGAGGACACGAACGCGTCCTCCTGCGGGTGGTAGGTCTTCGGAATGATCAGCGGGGCGTCGCCGGCGCCGATCAGCAGGCTGCGCTTCTGCTCGTAGTCGCTCAGCGGTACCGCCACCGGATCGATCTTGACGTTGGTCCGCTTGGTCAACTCGGACCAGAACAGCCAGTCCTCCTTGAGCGGGTAGAACGTGTGGTTGTTGTAGAGGGTGGAGAAGGAGAGCGCCTCGGTGGCCTTGAACTGGTCGCCGACACCGTACTTTTCCATCGCGCCGACCCGGTTCTCGGACAGGTCCTTCGACTCGCCGGGGTCCTCGGAACAGGCGGAGATGAGGGTGAGCGCGAGCAGACCCGCGGTGGCTACCGCCACGCGGCGCCACGGCTTGTGGAGCATGGCTCGTCCTTTCGGTGGTGGGGTTTCGGTGGAAGCGGTGCGGAGTCCGACGTCATCCCTTTACCGCGCCGAGCATCACGCCGCGGACGAAGTACCGCTGGACGAAGGGGTAGACCGCCAGGATGGGCAGGGTGGTGAGCACGATCGTCACGGCCTGGAGTGTGGCCGCGGCCTGCACGACGTCGGCCGCGGCCGCGCCTGACTGCTGTGCGTCGGTGGCACCCGCGATCAGGTTGCGCAGGTAGACGGTGACCGGCAGCAGGTCCTGCTGGTCCATGTAGAGGAACGCGGCGAACCACGAGTTCCAGAAGGAGACCGCGTAGAAGAGCACCATCGTCGCGATGATCGCCTTCGAGAGCGGCAGCACGATCCGCCACAGGATGCCGTACGTGTTCAGCCCGTCGACCGCTGCCGCCTCCTCCAACTCGGTCGGCAGGCTCTCGAAGAACGCCTTCATGACCAGCAGGTTGAACACACTGATGGCGTTGGGGATCACCACGGCCCAGATGGTGTTCTTCATGCCGAGGCTGGTGACGAGCACGTAGTTGGGGATCAGACCGCCGGAGAAGAACATGGTGAACAGCGCGACCCCGACGAGGAAGGCGCGCCCCTTGAGCTGCGGCTTGGACAGCACGTACGCGTAACAGGTGGTCAGCACGATGGAGATGAGCGTGGCGACCACCGTGTAGACCACTGTGTTGCGGTAGTTCGTCCAGAACAGATCGTCCGACATCACCAGCTTGTACGCGGTCAGGTCGAACCCGCGCGGGACGATGGTCACCTTTCCGGCGATGATGTACGCCTCTTCGCTGAGCGAGCGAGCCACGATGTTGAGGAACGGGTACAGCGTCACGACCACGACGCCGAGCAGGACGACAGTGTTGACGACGCGGAATATCCGGTAACCCCGGCTGTCGTCGGGTCCGCGGGTCTTCGGGGCGTCGATCTTCGTACCGAAGGTCACCACAGGCTCGTCCCCACCGTGCGACGGGAGATGAGGTTCGCCGACAGGACGAGGATCAGCCCGATCACCGCCTCGAAGAGACCGATGGCCGCCGCGTAGCTGAAGTTGCTCGACTGGAAGCCCATCCGGAACAGGTAGGTGGAGACCACGTCGGCGGTCGGGTACGTCAACGGGTTGTAGAGCAGCAGGATCTTCTCGAACCCGACGGCAAGGAAGCTGCCGATGTTGAGGATCAGCAGGGTCATCATCGTCGGGCGGATGCCGGGCAACGTGATGTGCCAGGTTTGGCGCAGCCGGCCGGCGCCGTCGATCCGGGCGGCCTCGTACAGGTCCTCGTCGATGGTGGTGAGTGCGGCGAGGTAGAGGATCGTGCCCCAGCCGACGGTCTGCCAGACCTCGGACGAGACGTAGATGCTGCGGAACCACTCCGGTTGCTGGAGGAACGCCACCGGGTCGCCACCGAACAGGCTGACGATCTGGTTGGCCGTGCCCTCGATCGAGGTCAACTGCATGATCATCGCCGCCACGATCACGATCGACAGGAAGTGCGGCAGGTAGGAGACGGACTGGACGAAGCGCTTGAACCGGCGGGCGCGTACCTCGTTGAGCAGCAGCGCCAGCACGATGGGCAGCGGGAAGCAGAACAGCAGGGTCAGCGCCCCGAGCACCAGGGTGTTGGTGAACACCTCCCAGAACGTCGGGTCGGTGAGGAACATCCGGAAGTAGCGCAGCCCGACCCAGTACTCACCGAAGATGCTGCCGCCCGGCTTGAAGCGCCGGAAGGCGATGACGTTCCCGAGCATCGGCAGGTACCGGAAGATCAGGAAGAACAGTAGCGGCAGGACCGCCAGAGAGTAGAGCTGCCAGTCTCGGCGAAGCGCCTGCCGCCAGGTCCGGCCGCGGCGCGGCGAGCGGGGGGCGGGGCTGGCAACCGCCGGCGAGCGCGGCGACGCCGGCGGGGGTGGCCGCAACGTGGATGTCACAGCCGCCCCCTACGCGGACTGCGAAACGGCCACGAGAGGCTCGATCCGCACCGACGTGAGCAGTTCCCGTTGGTGGCCGACCTCGCGCTCGGCGCCGGTCAACCGCAGCGGCAGACTCGCCACCACGTCGCCGCTGGACCGACCGAACCGCAGCTCGACGTCGCCGGGCTCGACGATGCGCCGGCCGGAGAGCCCGGTGAACGACGCGACGTCGGCCGGCACCCCGAACGTCACGTGTGCCGATTCGCCGGGCGCCAACGGCAGGCGGGCGTAGCCGACCAGCCGGACCACCGGACGGGTGGTCTGCGCGACCGGATCATGCAGGTAGAGCTGCACCACCTCGGCTCCGTCCCGGTCACCGGTGTTGGCCACGGTGATCCGGACCCGCACCTCGCCGTCGACCGGCCAGGCCGCCGGCTCGTCGTCCGCCGCCTCGACGATGCTGGCGTCGGACCACTCGAAGGTGGTGTAGCTCAACCCGTGGCCGAACGGGTAGCTCGGCGTCGGGTCGATCGAGGAGACCTTGTTGCGTCGACCGAGCGGCGGCGCCAGGTAGGTGCTCGGCATGCCGCCCGCGTCGCGGGGCACGCTGACCGGCAACCGCCCGGACGGGTTGACCGCGCCGGTGAGCACCTCGGCGAGCGCCTGCCCGCCGAGTTGGCCGAGGAAGAACGCCTGCACCACGCCCGCAGCGGCGTCGAACTCCGGCCCGAGCGCGTAGGGGCGGCCCGCCATCAGCACCAGGACGACCGGGGTGCCGGTGGCGAGGACGGCCCGGACCAGGTCGGCCTGCACACCGGGTAGCCGCAGGTCGGCGGCATCACAGCCCTCACCCGACGTGCCCCGGCCGAACATCCCCGCGCGGTCGCCGACGGCGAGCACGCACACGTCGGCGTCGGCCGCCGCGGCGACCGCGGCCGGGATGCCCGAGGTGTCCTCGCCGGTGATGGCGCAGCCGGGTTCGTGGGTGAGCAGCGGGACGCGTCGGGCCAACTCGTCGCGCAGCGAGGGAATGTCCAGACCCATCCCGAACTCGCTGTGGTTCACGCCCACGTGGTTGGGGAACGAGTAGCAGCCGAGCATGGCCATCGGATCGTCGGCGAGCGGGCCGACCAGGGCCACCCGCCCGCCGGTGGCCAGCGGAAGGACACCGGTGTTGCGCAGCAGGACGACGGCTTGCCGGGCGAGGCGTACGGCCACGTCCTGGCTGACGTCGTCGTCGAACCGCAGGGACGCCACGTCGTCGGGCAGTTCCTTCCAGCCTTCGTCGAGCAGACCGAGCTCGATCTTCTGGCGCAGGACCCGCCGCAGCGCGCAGTCGATCAGTTCCTCATCGACGTCGCCGCGACGTACCGCCTCCACCAGCGGCGCACCGAAGGTGTCCACCGTGGGTAGCTCGACGTCGATGCCGGCGCGCAGGGCGAGCCGGGCGGCGTCGGCGGCGTCCGCGGCGACCCCGTGCAGCGTCTCCAGGAAACGGACGGCGAAGTAGTCGGCGACGACGGTGCCGGTGAAGCCCCACTCGTCGCGTAGCAGGCCGGTCAGCAACCCGGGGTCGGCGGCGACGGGCAGACCGTCGATCTCCGCGTAGGAGTTCATCACCGAGCGGGCACCACCGTGGCGCAGCGCCATCTCGAACGGCGGCAGGATGACGTCGGCCAACTCCCGGGGGCCCATCGGCACCGGCGCGAGGTTGCGTCCCCCACGGGAGGCCGAGTAACCGGCGAAGTGTTTCAGCGTGGCCACCACGCCGGCCCGCTCCAGGCCCCGCACGTAGGCGGCTCCTGTCGTCCCCACCAGATAGGGGTCCTCGCCGATCGTCTCCTCGGTGCGCCCCCAGCGGTAGTCGCGGGTGACGTCCAGGACCGGGGCGAGGCCCTGGTGCACACCGGCGGCCCGCATGGAGCGCCCGATCCGGTCGGCCATGGCCTCGACCAGCTCGGGGTCGAAGGACGCGCCCCAGCTGAGCGGAGTCGGGTAGACGGTGGCCCGCCACGCCGCGAACCCGGTAAGGCATTCCTCGTGCACCTGCGCCGGGATGCCGAACCGACTGGCCGCGACGATCTGCGCCTGCGAGGCGGCCAGCGACCGGGCGCCGAGCACCGGGTCGACCGGCGCGGTGCCGAACGGTCGGGTGAGCTGGCCCAACCCGTACCGGATGACGGTGCTCCACTGCGGCGTCTCGCTGATCATGTCGGACTGGTGCGGTGCGACGCCCTCACCGGTCGCTTCGGCGCCGACCCAGACCCCGACGAGCTGGGCGATCTTCTCCTCCAGCGACATCATCGGCACGAGCGCCTCGGCCCGTTCGGTCGGCGACAACCGTGAATCGCGCCATGGCGCGTCGCCGCTGTCCCCGGGCAACTGACTTCTCATGCCAAGACCCCTCAGCTCCGGCCACATCCCGCGCCCGGTTCGCAGCCGACTTTTCCCACGATCCGAAACTTTCCGGAATCCCGCGTAACCTTTTCGGCAACCTAAGTGCCCCATCGATGAGTGTCAAGGGCTTGCATGGACCTCCGCCGATCGTCGCCGGCACCCCCGAGTCATCCCAGCGCATCAGCCGTATGGCGAGCGGAGCCGACGAGGCGGGGGGCAGCATCGACTGGCGAGAATGGATGATCGTGTTAGGGTCTGCCGAAACTTTCGGATGTTGCGTGAGGCTGCGATGACGGAGCACCGCCCACTCGACCCACCCGCCTCCACCACCATCGCGACCATCGCCAACGACGTCGGCGTCTCGGTCGCGACGGTGTCCAAGGTCCTCAACGGACGTGGTGATGTCGCCCCCGGCACCAGAGCCCGCGTGGAGGCGAGCCTCGACCGCCACCAGTACCAGCGCCGCGCCCGGCGATCCTCCACCGGCAGCGGTCGCATCGAGCTCGTGTTCCACGAGTTCGACACCGGTTGGGCGATGGAGATCCTGCGCGGTGTGGAGGCGGCGACGACAGCGGCCGGCGTCGGGTTGTCGGTGGCCCAACTCGACGGCGCCCACCGCCCGCCGGCCCGATGGCTGGAGGCGCTGCTCGCCGACCGGCCCCTGGGTGTGGTGTTCGTCCTCTCCCACCTGGCCGAGGCCCAGCAACAGCACCTGCGCCGCCAGGGCATACCGTTCGTCGTCGTCGACACCGACAGCGCGACCTCGGCCTCCGTGCCCACCGTCGGCTCGAACAACTGGAACGGCGGCCTGCTCGCCGCCCGGCACCTCCTGGATCTCGGGCACCGGAGGATCGCCGTCATCTCCGGGCCGCCCGACGTGCTGTGCAGCCGCGCCCGGGCGGCCGGCTTCCAGTCGGCCCACGACGAGGCCGGGATCGTGGTCGACCGGGAACTGGTCCGCTACGGCAGTTTCTCCGCCGGCGCCGGCCACGCTCACGGCCTGCAACTCCTGCGCCGACCGGACCGACCCACGGCGATCTTCGCCGGCTCGGACATCCAGGCCATGGGGGTGCTCCGGGCCGCCCGCCAGTGCGGCCTCCGAGTGCCCGAGGATCTGTCGGTGATCGGGTACGACAACCTGCCGGTCTCCGCCTGGACCGACCCGGCCCTCACCACGATCAACCAGCCGTTACGCGACATGGCCGGCATCGCCACCCAGATGTTGCTCGACCTGACCAGAGGCAACGAGCCGGCGACCAGCCGGATCGACCTGGTGACCGAGTTGGTCGTCCGGGAGAGCACCGCGCCACCCACCGACCCGCGCTGACCCCGGCCCCTGCGAGGACCCGTGCCTGACTCCGCCCCCACCATCGACGAACTTCAGCGGTACGCCCCGGACGTCGCCGAGCCCGACGACTTCGACCAGTTCTGGCGGGACACCCTCGTCGACGCGGCGGCCCGCCCGGTGCTCGTCGACGTCCGCCCGGAGCCGACAGACCTGTTGTTGCTCGACTCCTGGGACGTCACGTTCAGCGGCTTCGGCGGCGACCCCGTGCGGGCCTGGTACACCCGCCCGGCCGGCGTTCGGGAACCTCTGCCGGCCGTGGTCGAGTACGCCGGCTACGGTCGCGGCCGCGGCCTGCCGCACGAGCGGCTGACCTGGCCGGTGGCCGGGTACGCGCACCTGTTGATGGACAACCGGGGTCAGGCCGGGCAGTACGGCGCCGGGGACACCCCCGACCCGCACGGCGCCCCCGGCGGGCCCTCGCCGGTCACCTGGGGGATCCTCGACCCGCACGACTACCACTACCGTCGTCTGGTCACCGACGCGGTCCGGGCGGTCGAGGCGGTCCGCGCTCTGCCCGGGGTCGACAGTGACCGGGTCAGCGTGGTCGGCAACAGCCAGGGCGGCGGCCTCGCCCTGGCGGTGGCCGGCCTCGTCGACGACCTCGCCGCGGTGCTGACCACCGCGCCGTTCCTCTGCGACATGCGACGCGCCGTCCAGCTCACCGACCTCGCGCCGTACGGCGAGATCGCCCGTTACCTCGCCGTGCACCGGGAGGGCGAGGAGGCCGTGTGGCGCACGTTGTCCTACGTGGATGCGGTCACCTTCGCCCGACGGGCGACGGCACCGGTGCAGTTCGGGGTCGGCCGACGCGACACCGTCTGCCCGCCACGAACCGCCTTCGCCGCCTACAACCACTACGGCGCCGCGAACGGTCGGCCCGTCCCGCCCGAGCGGGAGATCCACGTGTACCCGTTCAACGGCCACGAGGGCGGCGAAGCGGTCCACGTCCGACGTCAGCTGCGCTGGCTCGACTCGGCACTCCATCCAGCTCACGCGTCCACGGTGTAGGCACCACCCATCGAGGCTCAACAATGTTACTTTCGGTCGTCATCGGTTGCGCTTCGTACGCCGCCTGCGTACGGCAGCCAGCATCGACACTCGACTGACGGGGAGATCATGACGAGTCGTCAGCAATCACGTCGCCTGATCTGGTTACGCACCATTCCCGCAACCATCGCGCTCGGCACGCTGGTCGTCTCCACGATGACCGGGCCGGCACCCGCAGCTGCGGCCTCCGGCACCGGTCGCGCCAATCCGGTGGTCACCTGGGACCTGAACGCCCAGACGGCAATCTGGGATGTCGCGGCCCAGCAACCGAACGAGCAGGTGCGCAGTTTCGCGATGGTGAACGGGGCCGTCTACGACGCGCTGAACGCGATCGCCGGCACCCCGTACCAGCCGTACCTCGCCGCACCGCCGTCGAGCGGGACCGAGTCGGTGGACGCTGCCGTCGCCACCGCCGCCCATGACGTACTCGCCGCTCTCTTCCCCGATCAGCGGGAGCGGCTTCGGGCACAGTACGACGCGGCTCTCGCCACGATTCGCGACGGGCGGTCGAAGCAGGGCGGCATCAGGATCGGGGCGCGAGCCGCGGCCGCGATGGTCGCCGCACGGCAGGACGACGGCGCGTTCGGGGATCAGCAGTGGAGCCACGGGACAGGGCCCGGCCAGTGGCGACCCACACCGCCGCTGTTCCTGTCCCAGGGCGCATGGACCGGCCACATGCGGCCGTTCCTCGTCCCCCGTGCCTCGATGTTCCGCACACCCGAGCCGCCCCGGCTGACCAGCAGCGCCTACACCCGCGACCTCAACGAGGTGAAGGAGTTCGGCTCGGCGACGAGCACGGCGCGCACGCAGGACCAGACGGAGGCCGCGATCTGGTGGCACGACCGACGATCCGGCTCCTGGGAGATCAAGCGACAGCTCGCCACCACCCAACAGCTGGACGCCCTGCAGACCGCGCGCTTCTTCGCGATGACCGACCTCATCGTGGCCGACTCAGGCGTGGCGTGCTTCAGCCAGAAGGACTTCTGGAGCTACTGGCGTCCGGTCACCGCGATCCACCAGGCCGACACGGACGGCAACCCGAGGACGGCCGCCGACCCAGGTTGGCAGTCGCTGCTCGTCACGCCGCCCTTCCCCGAGTACCCCTCCGGCCACGCCTGCGGCACCGGGGCGCGCATGTCGCTGTACCGACACTTCTTCGGCCGGGACGACATCGCGTTCAGCGGGTCCAGCGCCGACTCCGGCACGACCAGGCGGTTCACCAGCTTCTCGCAAGCGCTCGACGAACTCATCGGCGCGCGGGTCTGGGGCGGCGTCCACTTCCGGACCGCCGACGTCGAGGGGGCGAAGATCGGCGAGGAGGTCTACCGCTATGCGGTCCGGCACTACTTCCGCCCTCTGACATAGGCAGCCACGACTCCGTCGCGCGAGCTTTCAGCCGGCTCGGCGGCGCATTGCTGCTGTTAGCGACAACACGCTATGGTGCGTCGGCGAGGTGCAGGGCACACCTCCGCCACGGCTCACCGGTTCGCCGCACCCGACCGATGCGAGCCACCGCGCCACGACCACCAGTGACGATGTCCGGGCTCCTGGTCGTAACGCGACGCCCACCTCCGCGTGCCGCGTCAGGGCAGCAGCCGTCCCCTCGGCGGCCGCTGCCTGTCGCGCACCCCACCAGAGGAAGTCCCATGAGCAGTTCGATGCTCGCCACTCCCGTCCCTCCCGCACCCACCGCCATCGCTACGACGTCGCGGCCCCGACGCGCCCGCCTGTGGTGGGTCGCCCTGACCGCCGTCGCCGCCCTGATCGCCGCCATACCGATCGCGACCGGTCCGGCGAGCGCAGAGTCCAACGGCGGAGTACGCGTGATGCCGCTCGGTGACTCCATCACCGACGGGTTCAACGTCCCCGGCGGTTACCGGATCGAGCTGTGGCAACGGTTCACGGCCGGCGGTTACCGGATCGACTTCGTCGGCTCGCAGTTCAACGGCCCGGCAAGCCTCGGCGACCACGACCACCAGGGGCACTCCGGCTGGACGATCGCCCAGATCGACGCCAACGTGGTCAACTGGTTGCGGGCCACGAACCCCCGGACCGTGCTGCTGCACATCGGCACCAACGACATGTACGGCGACACGTCCGGCGCACCGGGTCGACTGGCCACCCTCGTCGACCGGATCACCAGCACCGCCCCGAACGCGGACGTGTTCGTCGCGACGATCATCCCGAAGTCCGGTGCGGACAACCAGGTCCGGGGATACAACAACGCCATCCCCGGGATCGTGCAGAGCCGCGCCGCCGCCGGAAAGCGTGTCCACCTGGTCGACATGTACCGTGCCCTGACGCTCAGCGACCTGGCCGACGGCGTGCACCCCAACGCCACCGGCTACCGCAAGATGGCCGCAGCCTGGTACGACGCACTCAGGACGGTGCCCGGCAGCATCGGCGGCGACACACCTCCGACCACTCCCCCACCCACCACTCCCCCGCCGACGACGCCGCCGCCGTCGGGTGACTGCCGCGTCGCGTACACGGTCAACGCCTGGAACAGTGGTCTCACCGCCTCGATCTCGGTGACCAACACGAGCAGCACGCCGGTCAACGGTTGGGCCCTGGCATTCACGCTGCCCGGCGGGCAGAGCATCACCAGCGGCTGGAACGCGGGCTACTCCCCGTCCAGTGGCGCGGTCACCGCCCGCAACGTCTCGTACAACGCGACCATCGCGCCGAACACGTCGGTCGACATCGGCTTCCAGGCGACCCACACCGGCAACAGTGGCCGCCCGTCCGCGTTCACCCTCAACGGCACCGCCTGCACGGTCGCCTGAGAGCAACCGCGCGGTGCCGGGTCTCGGTGGCCCGGCGCCGCGTGCTCTCAGCGGGCGTCAGCACTCGGCTGCCGAGCCGGTCGAGAACGCGTGGTGTGGTCCGGACGACGCAGGTACCACTCGGCCACGGCGAGGTTGATCATCCAGCCGGCGAGCACCAGCCCGGCCCGGACGTTCCCGTCCGGCTGCTCGCCGACCGCGATGAGGTACGGCGCGTGCGTGAACGCCTGCGTGCCGGCACCGAGGCCGATCGCGTAGCCGCGCACCATCCACCTGCGGTGCTGGGCAATGTCGCGGCGGAGCACGGTGGCCAGGCCGAGCAGGATCGAGACGGCCATGGCCGAGCCGAAGACGAGCCGCAGACCGGCGAGCACGTCGTTGTCATGCGCCGGCAGGTCGTAGGCGAAGGCCATCCAGAGCCCGGTGAACGCGACAGTCAGTCCGCAGGGCACGAGCAACCGGCCGGCGCGACGGTGCCATCGGCGGCGGCGCAGGCTGGGCACGAATTGGAACGCGCCGAGGATCGTGTAGACCACCGCGCCGACGACGTGCAGCATCACCGGCAGCGGATCGGCGACGAAGCGAGCATTCGCCGGGGTGACAACCGGTCCGGTGCTCAACTCGGTGAGCCGCCCCGCACCGGCGACCATCGGTATCAGGCCCAGGAGGATCAACGCGGCCGGTAGCCGCCATTCGCGGAACGTCATGCCACCGATGGTGGGTGCCGCACCCGCCCCGGCTCATCGGCACATGGGCCGCGATCGTGTCGGCCCATGGTCGGACGCCGTCGTCGTACTTCCGCCGGTCAGCGCAGTCGTCACCACCGCGTCCCGATGCGGTTGGTCTCGTACGCCCACATCGCCACCTCGACCCGGTTACGCACTCCCAGCTTGGTCATGAGGCTGGTGACGTGCGACTTGACGGTGCTCAACGTGATGTGGAACTCGTCGCCGATCTCCTTGTTGGTGCGCCCCCGCGCGACAGCGACGAGCACCTGTTCCTCCCGGTCGGTGAGAGGCTCGACGGGCTGCTGACGTGGCGCGGCGGGACCCGTGTCCGCGAACGCCTTCAGCAGCCGAGTGGTGACGCTCGGCGCGATCAGCGCGTCCCCGTTGGCAGCCGCGCGAACGGCCTGGCCGAGCAGGTCGGGACCGGCCTCCTTGAGCAGAAAGCCGCGAGCGCCGGCGCGCAGAGCTGCGTACACGTACTCGTCGAGGTCGAAGGTCGTGATGACGACCACCGCGAGCGGCTCCGCGACAGTGGGCCCGGCGAGCGCGCGGGTGGCCTCGATGCCGTCCATGCCCGGCATCCGAATGTCGAAGAGACACACGTCGGGGCGGAGCCGCCGGGCGAGTTCGACCGCCCGGCGTCCGTCGCCGGCGCCACCGACGACTTCGATGCCGGGCTGCGTGTTCAGGATGATGGTGAGACCGGTACGGACGATCTCCTGGTCGTCCGCGACGAGCACGCGGATGGTCACGCGCCGACCCCCTCGCGCGGGAGCACGGCCGTGACGGTCCATCCCCGGTCGGGATTGGGGCCCGCCTCGCAGGTGCCGCCGAGCAGGTCGACGCGCTCCGACATGCCCACCAGGCCGAACCCGGACGAGCCGTTCGGTCGTGCGGCACCGGCCTCGCCGTCGTCGCTGACCCGCAGCCGCACCGAACGCTCGTCAGCCGTGACGCTGACCTCGATGCGGGTGGCGTGGCGGGCGTGGCGTCGGGCGTTGGTGACCGATTCCTGCGCCAGGCGGTAGAGCGCGGAGCCGACCGCGGGCGGCAGGTCGCCAAGGTCGCCGCGGAGATCCACGTCGACCTCCGGCCCGCTGCGGAAGCGGCCGGCGAGGCTCTCGATATCGGCGACCCGTGGGACGGGCACCCGGTCGGCGGTCTGGTCGCGGCGAAGGACGTGGACCATCGCGCGCATCTCGGCGAGCGCGCGCGACGCCTCGGCCTCGATGACGCGCAGCGCCTCGACGGCGGCGTTCGGCTGGCTCGCCGAGGCGGCGATACCGGCCTGGGCGCGGATCGCCATCGCCGACACATGATGGGCCACCGTGTCATGCAGGTCGCGGGCCAACCGCTCACGCTCCAACAGCTTCACCTGGTCGAGCTCGCGCGTCCGCGCGGTGGCGCGGAAGCGGGTCGCGGTGCCCAGTGTGGCGGCGGCGAACATCACCGCGAAGCCGGCCACCAGTTCACCGCCGTCGACCGAACCGGCCAGACCGGCGGCGGTCACCTTGGCCACCACCAGTACCGAACCGATCGCGGCATCCCGGCCGGAACCCCAGCGGAAGAGCGCGGAGACCAGCAGGACCAGAAAGCTCGCCGTGAACATCTGGCAGGGATCGCCGGGCAGCACGAACGGGCCCACCGTGGCGGAACCGAATGCGATCGCCACCATCGTCAACGGCCGCGTACGCCGCCACAGCAGCGTGGGTAGCAGGGCGAGCACGACGACGAGGCAACCCACAGACCACGGCAAATCGGGCCGGAGGAGCGCCTCCACCAGGGCCGCCGGCGCGAGGACCGCGATCAACACCCAGTCACGCCACCCCCGGGGCGGGGTGGTTGGGACGCGCGGCTCGGCCAACACAGCGCGCAGGCGGGAGAGCATGAGGCCATCGTACGAACGGTGGTGCGAACCCAGATCGTCCCAAAGTACGACTGCGGTGGTGAGCGCGGGCTGTGCGCGGCCGGGGCGGATCGCGGCGGAAAGCGATATACCTCAGGGTCATAACTATGACTCTGAGGTATATCGCTCAACAACACATCGACCTGGCGGACCGGCCGACGCGGATGGCGAGAGCCCTCGGCTGTGCCCGCAGCCCTGTCTTGAGCGAGGACGTACCGTCTAGCCGATCACTGATCCGGGGCGCGGTAGAGACGACTCACGGTCTCGGCGACGCAGACGGGCTTGCCGCCGCCGTCGCTCTCCACGGTGACCGTCGCGACCACCTGGACCCCGCCGCTCACCGGAGTCACCTCGGCGATGGTGGCGGTGGCCCGGACGGCGGTGCCGACCCGGACCGGCGCGGGGAAGCGCACCCGGTTCAGGCCGTAGTTGACCCCCATCGTCACCCCGTCCACCCGGTAGAGCTGGCCGGCCAGCGTCGGTAGCAGCGACAGGGTCAGGTACCCGTGGGCGATGGTGCCGCCGAACGGTCCCGCCGCGGCTCGGGCCGGGTCGAGGTGGATCCACTGGTGGTCGTCGGTGGCGTCGGCGAAGAGGTCGACGCGCTTCTGTTCGACAGGTCGCCACGGCCCGGGCCCGAAGGTCTCGCCGACCGCGGCGGCCAACTCCTCGAACGAGCTGAAGACTCTCATGCCTGCTCTCCCTGCAGCTAGAAGGCGTTGACGCCGGTGAGTGCGCGTCCGATGAGGAGTTGCTGGATCTGGCTGGTGCCCTCGTAGAGGGTGGCGACCCGCGCGTCCCGCAGGTACTTGCCGACCGGGTACTCGTCGATGTAGCCGTACCCGCCGAACACCTGGACCGCGTTGTTGGCCGCGCGGACGGCGGCCTCGCTGGCGAAGAGCTTGGCCATCGACGCCTCGGTGGCGAACGGCTGGTCACGGTCGATCAGGTCGGCGACCTGCCACACCAGCAGCCGGGCGGCGGCGGTGTCGACCGCGATGGCGGCGAGGAGTTGCTGGACGAGTTGGTGCCCGGCGATGGGTTTGCCGAACTGGGTCCGCTGCCCCGCGTAGCCGACCGCCGCGTCGAGGCAGCCCTGGGCGATGCCGACGCACCCGGCGGCCACCGACATCCGACCCTTCGCGAGGGTGGCCAGGGCCAGGCGGAACCCGCCGCCCTCGGGCCCGAGGCGAGCCGCGTCGGGCACGCGTACCCCGTCGAAGCGCAACTCGCCGGTGGCCTGGCCGCGCAGGCCCAGCTTGCCGTGGATCTCCTGTCGGGTCAGCCCTGGGCTGTCGGTGGGCACCAGGAACGCGGTGATCCCTCGGTGCCCGGGGCCGCCGGTGCGGGCGAAGACCAGCGCGACGTCGGCGGTGGTGCCGTTGGTGATGAACGTCTTCGTGCCCGTGAGCAGCCAGTCGGCGCCGTCGCGGACCGCGCGGGTCCGCAGCGCCGCGGCGTCCGAGCCGCTGTCCGGTTCGGTCAGCGCGAAGCAGCCGAGCGCGGTGCCGGCGCACAGTCGGGGCAACCACTCGGCCCGCTGGCCGGCCGACCCGTGGGCGGCGATCGACTTCGCGACCAGGCCGAGCGAGACCGAGACGATGCCGCGCACGGCCGAGTCGCCCCGGCCGAGTTCCTCCAGGACCAGGCAGTACGCGAGGTGGTCGCCACCGGAGCCGCCCTCGGCCTCGGCGATGGTCAACCCCAGGAAGCCCAGGTCTCCCAGCATGCCGACCACGGCGGGGTCGACCGACTCGCGTCGGTCCCAGGTGGCCGCGTGCGGTAACAGCTCCCGGTCGGCGAAGTCGGCGGCCAGTTCGCGGACCGCAGCCTGCTCGGCGGAGAGGGTGAGCTCCATGGCCATTAAACTAGCGGTGATAGTTAACGGCGTCCAGACCGGACCGTCACCGGTCGGAGACCAGCCCGACGTGCCGCTCGGTGGCGAACGCACGGGCCAACTCGGTACGTGAACGGATGCCCAGTCGGTGGAACACGTTGCGCAGGTGGTGGTCGACGGTACGGGTGGAGAGGAACATCCGGGCGGCGACCTCCCGGTTGGTGGCGCCCTCCGCGACCAGCTCGGCGATCCGTAGTTGTTGCCCGGTCAGCAACCGCGCCGCCGGCAGGTCCGGTGGACCGACCGACTCGCCGGCCGCCCGCAGCTCCGTGGTGGCCTGCTCGGCCCAGCGACCGACCCCGAGCAACGTGAACATCTCGCGGGCCTGGTGCAGGTGCGTCCGCGCGTCGCGCGGGCGTCGACGGCGACGCAACTCCTGACCGAACAGCAGCTCGGTGCGTGCCCGCTCGAACGTGCCGGCATCGGTCGGGTGCAGCCGCAGCGCCCGCTGGAACTCCTGCTCGGCCTCGGGTCCGCCGCGAGGCGCGAGCAACGCGTGGCACCGGGCGGACAGGGCCCGACGCAACGGGCTCGCGGTGCTGCTGGCCCACCTGTCGAACACGGCGAGCGCCGCCGTCGCCGCCGGTCGGCAGGGCAGGTGCGCTGCCGCCTCCACCAGGTACGGGGTGGCCATCACCTGCACGAGCACCTGACCCCGCCCGGTGCCGAGCCGGGCCAACGACGCCAACCGGTCGGCGGCCTCGGCGTGTCGGCCGTCGACCAGGTCGAGCACGGCCAGTGCCCAACCGGCGAGCGCGTGCGGACGGCTGCCCGCCGTCGGCGCCTCGCCCATCTCGCGGATCCGCGCCAGGGTGGCGTCCCGGTCGGCCCGTACGGCGGCGAGCACGGCGAGCATGCCGAGATGGACGTTGGCGCAGTTGACCTGGCCGGTGGCCCGGGCGACCCGCAGCCCGTCACGGGAGGTTTCCGCCGCCGCCTCGTGTCGACCCAGCCAGTATTCGGCGACCGCCCGCAACTCCAGCGCCCGGGACAGCATGGACAGCTCGCCCCGATCCCGGGCCACGGTGGCGGCACGGTCCGCGAGTCGATGTGCCGCGCCATCCACCGCGACCACCAGGCCCGCTGCCGCGGCGCAGCTGAGCGCGGTGGGGGTCGACGCCGGTCCGGTCAGCCGTCCACCCAGCACGACGGCGCGACGCAGCGCGGGACCGGCCCGCTCGTGGTCCCCGCGCAGGGTCGCCGCCACCCCGGCGACCAGGCTGCTCATCAACTCGGTGGCGGGAGGGTCGTCCGGCCGGCGCAACGCCGACGCCCGCCGGCCGACCTCGGCGTAGCGGTACTGGTCGCCGGCGAAGCAGACCGCCTCGCCGGCTCGGACCAACCCGGACAGTGCCAGCACGCGGTCGGTGCCGGCCACCGCCGCCGCGGCGGCGAGCATCCTGGCCGACGCCCGTGCCGCGTCGCCGCACCGCAGCTCCAGCTCACCGAGCAGCAGGTCGGCGCGACTCCGGACGTCCGGGTCGGTGCACAACGGGCGGAGGCGGTCGAGGAGGAGTCGAGCCACGTCGGGCTGACCCCCGGCCCAGGCATAGCGGGCGGCGGTCAGTAGCCGGGCGGCCGTACGGGTCGGGTCGTCGCTGAGTTCCGCGGCCCAGCACAGCGCCGCCGACGCGGTGGCCCAGCCGTCGACGCCACCGGCCGCCGCCTCTTCCAGCTCGTCGGCGAGGGCCGGGTCCACACCCGCCGCGGCGGCGGCGAGGTGCATCGCCCGGCGCAGCCGCTGCCCGTCGGCGACCAGCGCCCCGGCGAGCAGTCGGTGCGCCGCGCGTCGTTCGGCGAGCGGCGCGCTGGCCGCGATCATCGTGCGCACCAGCGGCTGGGGGAAGGTGACGCCTCGGGGTTCGACGCGGACCAGGTTGGCCATCTCCGCCGGAGCGAGCGCCTCGACCTCGCCACCGGCGGCCCGGACCGTTCCCGGCCCGCCGCCCTCGTCGAGCGCGGCGAGCAGCAGCACCCGTCGGGTCTCCGGCGGCAGTCGGTCCAGTCGGGCCCGGTACGCACGGCCCAGGACGCCGTCCGCCGGTGGCGCCGCGGGCAGCGCCTCCTCCCCGCGCCACTGACCCGGAGTGAGGACCGCGACGAGGTCCACCAACGCCTGCGGGTTGCCGCCTCCGACGACGGCCAACGCGGTCAGGACCGACGGGGCGGGTCGCTCGGGGAAGCGGGCGGCCGCCTCCGATCCGGCGGACGACCGCAGCCGGTCGGTGAGGACGGCCGCGCTCTCCTGCTCGGTCAACGCGCGCAGTCGGTACGCGGGTATCCCGTCGACAGCGGCGGTGACGCCCGCGGTGAGCAGGACGGCGACGGGCAGTGGCCGCAACCGGCGGGCGACGAAGGCCAACACCTCGGCGGTCTGCGGGTCACCCCTGTCGACGTCGTCCATGGTGACGAGCAGCGGACGGTCCCCGGCAGCGGCGCCGAGCAGCCCGAGCACCGCCATCGACAGCGTCAGCCGGCGGTCGGCCGGGCAGCCGTCGCCGGTGAGCGCGCGCCACAGCAGCCGGCGCTGCTCCTCCGGCAGGGCGGCGGCCCGGTCGAGCACTGGATCGACCAGACGTTGCAGGCCGGCGTACGGGAGAGCGGCCTCCTCGGCGAGTCCGCTACCGGCGAGCACGGTGCAGTGCTGGGCGTGCCGGTGGGCGTACCCGACCAGCGCCGTCCGACCCGATCCGGGTTCGCCGTGCAGCAGCACCGCACCGCCACCGCTTGTCACGTCGTCGATCAGGCTCCGGACCGACCGGCACTCGTCGTCCCGGCCACGCAGCACGGTTAGTTGCACTCTTGATGCAGTAACCATGCCTGCCAGTGTCACCCATTGGGATCCGGATGGAAAGAGGCTGCGACATCGAACCAAGCCGATCTCAGTCGGCCGCGACCTCCGCCAACAGGGCGCCCACCGTCCGGGTCATCACCGCGCGAGCCTGGTCCACACCGAGATCGAGGCCGTACCGCAGCATCGACCAGGCTGGCCACATGCTCGCCGCCACCAGGGCGTTGAGCAGCTGCTCCCGACCCCTGCCAGCCAGCACCAGCTCGGGGGCGAAGAGTTCCTCGACCTCGTCCCGCACCCGGTCGATGTGCTTGAGGCGGTTGCGGTGCAGCTGGTCGGAGACCGGCTCCCGCATCTGGGCGGCCCGTGCCGACGGAGTGATGAGCTGGAGCAGCCGGGCCCGCTGCCGGCAGTACGCGTCGACCCGCTTCGCCAACGGCCACCCGGTCGGGATCGGCCGGTAGGCGGCGTCCTGCTGGCGGAGCACCTCCGCGCCACTCGCCTCGAAGAGGGTCTCCATGTCCTTGAAGTTGGTCCACAGCGTCCGCAGCGAGATGCCGGCCCGCTCCGCGATGCGTTCCCCCGTCGGGCGCAGGTCGCCCTCACCGATGAGCGCGAGGTGCGCCTCGACGATGGCCGCACGGGTGCGCTCGGCCCGGGCGGTACGCCCGTCGACCCGACTCGCTACCTCGACCCCGTCCATCCGCCCCCGCCTCCTCACCGCCACGGCGCCTCCTGACGCACCGCCGAGTCTAGACAGGCGGTGATCAGCGGTTCCGGGCCGACCGTCGGCACTGTCATCCGGACCGACCGGTCAGCGAGACGCCGCCGTCGCGGACGATGGCCAGGCCGATGCCGCGACTCGCGCCGCCGACGATGGCGAGACGGTCCCGAAGGCGAGCCGAATATGCATCCACAGTGCAGATAGTAGGAGGAGGAATCAGTGACGGTCAACGCCCGGACGATCGGTCGGAGTTAGCGGGCACAGTCGTCCGACCGGGTGCGGTCACGCGGGACCCCGCCCGGTCGGACGACTGTCGATCGGGTCAGGAGACGGTCGGCACCCCGTTCGCCGGCGGCGCTGCCGGCGCGGCGGTGTACTCGTTGACCGCCCCGTCCGCCTCGTCGGTCTCGTACGAGGGCCCGAAGTAGCTCTGCACTCCCCCGCTCACCCGGCTCAGACGCTGACCGCCGTAACCCGAGTGGTCCTTCTCGGAGAAGCGCAGCGGCACCAGCCCGGGGCCCTGGAAGCCGCCCTTCTGCACGGCCTCCAGCACCTTCTCGCGGGTGAGGTCCTTGCCGGCGGCGAGCAACGTCTGCACGAAGAGGTAGCCGACCGACATGCCGTAGACGGTGTTGCCGTCGAACGGGGCGTCCCCGTTGTGCTCCTTGTTCACCTTCGTGAAGAGCTGGATCCACGGGTTGGCCGTGTCGTTCTGCATCGGCAGGTAGTTGGTGCCGACCATGCCCTCCAGCAGCGGTGCGGCGGCGCCGAGCTGCTTGGCCAGGGTCGGGTGGTCGGCGCCGACGTTGGAGACCAGCCACTGCGGCTTGAAGCCCAGCCGGGCCGCGGTGCCGACGGAGAGCGCGGTGAAGCCCGGCACCGTGGCGAGCACGACGACCTGACATCCGGCCGCCTTGAACGCGCCGATCTGCGGAGCGACGTTGGTGTTACTGGTGACGTACGTCTGCTTCACCGCCACGGCACCGGCGCCGAGCACCTTCTCCACACCGGCCAGGCTGTCCCGGCCGAAGTCGTCGTCCTGCCCGAGGAAGCAGACCTTCTGCCCGGCCAGGTTGGTCTTGGCGTAGTTGGCGAGGATCTTGCCCTCGACGGTGTAGTCCGGGTTGAACCCGAACGTGCCGGGATACTTGTCCGGCTGGTCCCAGCTGCGGCTGCCGGAGGCGACGAACAGGTCGGGCACCCGGTTGCTCTTCAGGAAGTCGAGCACGCCGGTGTGCGTAGGAGTGCCGAGGCCGTTGAGGATGGCGAAGACCTTGTCCTGCAAGACCAGCTGACGTACCACCTGCTGGGTGTTCGCCGGGTTGTAACCGTCGTCCATGATCTTGTAGGTGATCTTCCGGCCGTGCACACCGCCGTTGGCGTTGACGTAGTCGAAGTACGCCTTCGTCGCCGGGGCGATCTTCGAGTAGCCCGCCGAGGCCGGACCGGTGAGCGGCATGTGGGTGCCGACGACGACCTCGGTGTCGGTGACGCCCGGCACGGACGCTCCGCCGGGACCGGAGCCGTCGTCACCGCTGCAACCAGCGGCGGCGGCCAACAGGGCGATGGTGCTGGCGATCGCGAGACCACGTTGTGCCAAACGGTGCATGGAGAACACCGACCTTTCTCGGTCCGGTTTGCGGGAACGGTGTGGGTGGTGGGGCGCCCGGCCGAGGGCCGGGCTGGAGAACAGCTCAGGAACGCCGGGCCCGCAGGCGCCGACCAAGACGGGACAGCAGTCCCTGCACGCCGCCGGGGGCGGCGATCATGACGACGATCAGGGTGAGGCCGAAGATCGCCAGCGGGAGGTTGCCCTCCAGCCGCTGCGCCACAGCGGGCGAGAGCGTGAGCATCTCCGTCACGGAGTGGGTGAGGTCGGGCAGGGCGACCAGCAGGACGGCCCCCCACAACGCGCCGCTGAGACGGCCGAGACCACCGATCACCACGGCCATCAACAGGAACAGCGACAGGGTCAGCGAGAACGCCCCCGGGGAGACGCTCTGCGCGAGGACCGCCAGCAACGCGCCGCCGAGCCCGGCGGTGGCGGCACTGACCACGAACGCGAGGACCTGGGTGCGGGCCACGTGGATGCCGGCGAGACGGGCCGCCACCTCGTCGTCCCGGACCGCCCGGAAGGTCCGCCCGTACCGGCTGCGGATGAGGTTGGCCAGCAACAGCAGGGCGAGCAGGGTCGCCGCCCCGGTCAGCCAGAGCTGCCACCGCTCGTAGGGGAAGTACGGGCCGAGCGCCAACGGTGGCGGCTCCACCGGCACGGACAACCCCTGCTCCCCGTTGAACACGCCGTCGAAGGTCACCGCCAGCGCCGGCACGACGATGGCCACCGCGAGCGTCACCCCGGCCAGATAGGGGCCCCGCAGCCGCGCCGCGGCCACACCCACCACCGCGCCGACCGCGACAGTGCTGACGATCGCCGCGACCAGCGAGAGCGGCAACAGCCAGCCGCCGGTCATCCCCCGGTCGGCGAACGCGGTCTGGCACAGAGCCACCGTGTACGCGCCGGTGGCCATCAACGCCCCGTGCCCGAGCGACAGTTGACCGTTGAGGCCGGTGAGGACGGTCAGCCCGGCGGTCGCGCAGAAATAGGCCAGCACGGTGGCGAGCTGGAAGTTCCGGAACGGCTCGACGGCGTAGCTGACCCCCACCAGCACCAACCCGACGGCGAGCACCACGGCGAGGTGGCGCAGCAGGGTCGAGCCACGTCGCCGGTCGGCGGGCCGGTCAGCGGCGTCGTCCGGCCGGTGCCTCGGCGGCAGCGCCGCCTTCGTGGCGCTCACACCCGCCTCGCCGCGACCGGGGCGAACAACCCACCGGGCCGGACCAACAACACCGCCAGCAGCAGGACCAGCACCGCGAGCGGCGTGAGGTCACTGCCGGCGTACCCGCTCACGTAGGAGAGCAGCAGACCCACCACCAGGCCGCCGACCACAGCGCCCGGCGGGCTGTCCAGCCCACCCACCACCGCCGCCGTGAACGCGGAGACGAACACCAGGTCCATCGCGTGCGGATGCAGGCCCAGCTCGGTCGGGATGACCAGCATGGCGGCCAGCGCGCCCACCCCGGACGCCAGCGCCCACCCGAGGGTCAACATGCCCCCGACGTTGACCCCGAGCAACCGGGACACCTCGGGCGCGAAGGCCGCCGCGCGCATCCGCAAACCCACCGGGGTACGCGCGAACATCCACGCGAGGCCGCTGACCACCACCCCGATCGCGGCGAAGACGAACAGGTCGTACGGCGACAGGACGGCGACACCGCCCACGCTGAGGGCGGCCCTGCTGAACGGCGCCTCGGCGGGACGGAACTCGTTGCCGTACACCATGCCCAGCACGGCCTGGATCAACAGCACCAGCCCGAGCGCGACGATCACCGGGTTGAGCGGTGAGGCATGGTCGACGTGCCGCATCACGACGCGGTCCACCAACGCACCGAGCAGCAGGCCGGCGACGATCGCGACCACGAAGCCCAGCCAGTAGGAGCCGGTCGCGGCGGCGACGGAGTACGCGACGTACGCGGCGGCGACGGCCATCGCGCCCTGGGCGAAGTTGACGACCCGCGCCGCCCGCCAGATGAGCACCAGGGCCAGCGCGAACGCGGCGTACACCGCGCCCCGGGACAGGCCGTCGACGGTGAGGAAGACGAAGCGGTCCAACAGTCCTCCCTCCGGGGGACGAGGTGGTGGTCAGAAACCGAGGTACGCGTGGCGCAGGTCGACGTCGTCGCGCAGCTTCGCCGCCGGGGCGGCGATCACCACCCGGCCGAGGGACATCACGATCCCCTGGTCGGCGACGCCGAGTGCGCTGCGGACGTTCTGCTCGACCAGCAACACGGTCAGGCCGGTGCGGTCGCGGAGCTGGCGGAGCAGGGACATGGTCCGGGCGACCACCCGTGGTGCCAGGCCCAGCGACGGCTCGTCGAGCAACAGCAGTCGGGGGCGACCGACCAGGGCCCGGCCGAGCGCGAGCATCTGACGCTCACCCCCGGAGAGCTGGTGGCCGAGGTGCCGGCGGCGACGGGCCAGGGGCTCGAAGAGCTCGTAGACCTCGTCGAGGGCCCGACCGGCGTCGGCCCGGTCGCGCCGCCACAGCCCACCGAGCCGCAGATTCTCGTCGACGGTCAACTCGCTGATCACGCCCCGCCCCTCCGGCACGTGCGCCATGCCGCGTCGGACGAGCTGCTCCACCGGCGTACCCCGAAGGTCCTCCCCGGCCAGGACGACCTGACCGGCGGCCGGACGGATCATGCCGGAGAGCGCACGGAGCAGTGTCGTCTTGCCGGCGCCGTTGGCGCCCACGACCGCGGCGATCGTGCCCGCCGGGACGGTGAGGTCGACGGCCTGCAACACGGGCGCGGCGCCGTAGCCGGCCACCAGCCCGCGCACGACGAGCAGATCGGTGCCGGTCACGCTGGGCCCTCCTTCGTTCGCGACTGCGGGGCTCGCAAACCCGGCTCACTCCTCGCGCTCACGGGGCCACCTTTCGTTCGCGACTGCGGGGCTCGCAAACCCGGCTCACTCCTCGCGCTCACGGGGTGACCTCCTCGACGGTGGCACCGAGGTAGGCGTCGGTGACCGCCGGGTCGTCGCGGACCTCGTCCGGGGTGCCGGCGGCGATCACCCGGCCGAAGTCGAGCACCACCAGCTCGTCGCAGACCGCCATCACCAGGTCCATGTGGTGCTCGACGAGCAGCACCGCGCAGGGATCGTCGTCCCGCCGGGGAAGCTGGCGGATCAGCTCCGCCAACTCGGCGATGTCGTCGGCGCCGAGGCCACCGGCGGGCTCGTCGAGCAGGAGCAGCCGGGGCCGGGCGGCGAGCGCGCGGGCCAGGGCGACCCGTTGGCGTACCGCGAAGGGCAGTGTGGTCGGTGCGGCCTCGGCGTGCGCGGCGATGCCCAGGTCGTCGAGGATGTCCAGGGCGTGCTGGCGCAGCCGGCGCTCGTCACTGTCGCTCGCCGGCAGCCCGAGCAGCGCCGGGACGAACCCTGCACGGGCGGTGTGCGAGGCGCCGGTCATCACGTTCTCCAGCACGGTCAGACCGGCGAAGAGCCCGGTGCCCTGGAGGGTGCGGGCGATGCCGAGCCGGGTCAGTCGGTGCGGCCGCGGGCGGAGCGGCCGACCGTCGAGGGTGAGCGAACCCGTCTCCGGCGCGACGAAGCCGCAGATCACGTTGAACAGCGTGGTCTTGCCCGCGCCGTTGGGCCCGATCACGCCCACCACCCGGTTGGGTGGCACCCGCAGCGAGACGTCGTCGAGGGCGGTGAGGCCGCCGAAACGGACGCCGATGTGGTGCAGTTCGAGGCCGCGCTCCATCACCCATCCCTCTGTCGTGGCGGGTGTTTATTTACACTCGCAGTGTACGTTTCTCGGGTATCGCGTCAAGACCTTCAATGCCCCGACCACGCGGCCGGGGCGGCCGCCGTCGGCGACCGCCCCGGGGACCACGATCAGGCGCTGGGACAGGTGTTGCGGTACTCCTGGATGGCCGAGCCGCTCGGGCCGGGGCAGAGGAACTGCTCGTAGCGGGTGTCGTCGTCGACGAACCGCTTCAACCAGGCCACCATCTGTCGGGCGGTGGGGGTGTTCGTCGTCTGCGGGAAGAAGTGGCTCGCCCCGTTCAGCTCCAGGTACGCCTTCTCGGCGGAGGCCGGGATGCTGTTGTAGAACGGCACCGAGTGCGTCGCGACGGGGGCGACACTGTCGCTCTCGCCGCCGATGATCAGGGTGGGCACGCGCAGCTCGGACCAGCTCTTGTCCAGGTTCCACGGCGCCAGCGGCACCGCTGCCTGCAACGACGGCCGGGACGAGGCCGCTTCCAGACTGCCGCCACCGCCCATGGAGTGACCGGCCACCGCGAGGCGGCTGCTGTCGATGCGGCTGCGCACCGAGCTGCGCTGGGTGAGGTAGTCCAGCGCGGCGAGCAGCTGCCGGCCCCGGCTGTCCGGCTGGTCGAGGCGGGTGTTGGTCTCGATGCCGATCACCACGAACCCGTGCGAGGCGATCCGCGGCCCGAGCCAGCTGATGCTGGACCAGGCGGCGGTGTAGCCGGGCGAGATGGCGATGGCGCCGAAGGTGCCCTCGCTGGTGCTGGTCGGGTAGTAGATGACGCCGCCGCCGAAGCCGGTGACGCTGAGCGAGGACACGCTCTGCGACGCCGTGGCGAAGGGCCCGCGGCTCGCTTCCAGGATCGCGGTGGTCGGAGCGGGGCCCCGCTCGTACGGGCCGGCCGCCTGGGCGGCGCCGGTCGATCCGGCCAGGGCTCCACCGGCGGCCAGGACGGCTGCGAGGGCGAGCCGGGTGGCCCGGGCTGCGACGGAACGGGGACGGGTGGTGGTTGGTGAGGACACGTCGGGCACTCCCTAGAGTCGAGGGATATCGACGTGTGTCAGTTTTGGCCGGTCGGCCGGTCGCCGCATCGGCAGAATCACCAGTCCTGGCGGTATTTGCCGTGATCAGCCGTGTTTCGGCACTCCGACCAGGGGTAGCAGGGCAGGCGCCTGCCCGTACACGCGCCACCGAAAGGTTCACCACGTGGATTCCAGCAAGCCCGCCGAGGCGGTCAAGAACGCCGTGAAGACCGCCTCCGGAAAGATCGCCGACGCTCTGACCCCCGATGTCCCGGGTGCGCCGGGAAGCGCGCCACCAACCGTCGAGGAACCGACGACGCCGCACGACCCGCTGCCGCCGAAGCCCGAACAGGGGGCACCGCAGACGCGTACGCCGACCGGCGCCGAGACCGGCGCGCCGCCCACCGCGAAGGGTCAGCAGGGCGCGTACCTGACGACCGCCAACGGGGCACGACTGCGCGACACCGACCACTCGCTCAAGGCCGGACCGCGCGGCCCGGTGCTGCTCCAGGACCACCACCTACGCGAGAAGATCACGCACTTCGACCACGAACGCATCCCCGAGCGGGTCGTGCACGCGCGGGGCGCCGGTGCGCACGGCGTGTTCACCGCGTACGGCACCGGCGAGGCGGTCACCCGGGCCGGGTTCCTGAAGAAGGGGCGGGAGACCGACGTCTTCGTGCGCTTCTCCACAGTGCTCGGCTCGCGTGGCTCGGCCGACACCGTCCGCGACACCCGCGGCTTCGCGACGAAGTTCTACACCGACGAGGGCACCTTCGACCTGGTCGGCAACAACATGCCGGTGTTCTTCATCCAGGACGCCATCAAGTTCCCCGACATCATCCACGCCGGCAAGCCGCACCCGGACCGGGAGATCCCGCAGGCGCAGAGCGCCCACGACACCTTCTGGGACTTCGTCTCGCTGCACACCGAGGCGCAGCACCACGCGCTGTGGAACATGTCCGACCGGGGCATCCCGCGCTCCTACCGGACGATGGAGGGCTTCGGCGTGCACACCTTCCGCCTCGTCAACGAGGCCGGGGAGACGGTGCTGGCCAAGTTCCACTGGAAGCCGAAGCTGGGCGTGCACTCCCTCACCTGGGAGGAGGCCCAGATGTTGAGCGGGATGGACCCGGACTTCCACCGTCGGGACCTCTACGACGCCATCGAGGCCGGCGCGTACCCGGAGTGGGAGCTCGGCATCCAGGTCTTCCCCGACACTCCCGAGGAGACCTTCGCCGGCATCGACCTGCTCGATCCGACGAAGATCGTGCCGGAGGAGTTGGCCGAGGTGCAGCCCATCGGCAAGCTGGTCCTCAACCGGACGCCGACGAACTTCTTCGCCGAGACCGAGCAGGTGGCCTTCCACCTGGGTCACCTCCCGCCGGGCATCGACGTCACGAACGACCCGCTGTTGCAGGGCCGGCTCTTCTCGTACGTCGACACGCAGCTCACCCGTCTGGGTGGGCCGAACTTCGCGCAGATACCGATCAACCGGCCGCACGCGGCGGTGAACGACATGCTGCGCGACGGATTCCACCAGCACGCCGTGCACGCGGGTGTCGCGCCGTACCGACCGAACTCGCTCGACGGTGGCAACCCCTTCCCCGCCGGCGACGCCGAGCAGGCGTTCGTCGACGTGCCGGTCACCGTCGCGCAGGCGCCCAAGGTGCGGGCGAACCCGGCCTCGTTCGACGACCACTACAGCCAGGCACGCCTGTTCTGGGCGAGCATGTCGCCGGTCGAGAAGGAACACATCATCCGGGCGTACACCTTCGAGCTCGGCAAGTGCTACCACCAGGCGATCAAGGAACGCCAACTGCGCAGCCTCGCCAACATCGACCCGGTGCTGTGCGAGCAGGTTGCCGCCGGTCTGGGCCTGCCCGCGCCGCAGCCCAGCGTGCCGCTCGCCGACGTCACGCCCAGCCCGGCGCTGTCGCAGGTCGGCCGGGCGTGGCCGAGCGACGGTCGTACCGTCGGGATCGTGGTCGATCCGGACGGTGACCTGGACGGTGTCGCCGAGGTCCGGCGGGCCGTGTTCGAGGCCGGCATGGTGCCGTTGCTCATCGCCCCACGCGGTGGCATGGTGGCCGACCTGCCGGTGCAGCGGACCTTCGCCACCGGCCGGTCGGTCGAGTTCGACGCGGTCCTGCTGGCCGGAGCGCCGGTGCCCGCACCGGACGCCCTCCCCGCCCGCGACGACAAGGCGGGTCGGCCCGAGCCGGCCGCCGTGGATCCCCGCGTACTGCTGCTGGTCGAGGAGTGCTGGCGGCACGCCAAGGCGATCGGCGCCTGGGGCGCCGGCGTCAGCGTGTTGGAACAGGTAGGGGTGGCCGGCACTCCCGGCGTCGTCGCGGCGGGCTCCGGTGCCGAGGCCCTGACGGCGGTGCAGCAGTTGATGGCCGCACACCGGGTGTGGGAACGGTTCCCGGCCTCGGTGGCCTGACCCGGCGCCGAGCACCGGGCGAGGGCTGCCTTCCACCGGGAGGGCAGCCCTCGCCCGCGCTCAGGCGGTCATCGTCGGGTCCACTGCAGATGGCTGGTGCCGACGCCACAGCTCCGCTGCTCGATCAACGCCCCGTTCGCGGTGCTCTGGCCGACCGCGCCGAGGCACAGTCCGCTGTGTGCGTTCACCAGGTGCCGCTCCGCATTCAGGGCGAACTGCTGCGCCGGCGTGGTGTTGCAGGTGGTGAGCTGGATCGCCGCGCCCGCGTCACTGGACGCGCCGAGGACGTCGAGGCAGCGTCCGCCCAACTGCACGCTGCCGTCCGACCGCATCGTCCAGACCTGGTTGCGGGCTCGGTCGTCCCGGCAGTCGGAGAGTTGGAGCCGGACCGGATCCGGTGAGTCCGGTGTCGCGATGTCCAGGCACCTGTTGCTCGCCACCCCGACGAGCCGGTAACCCGACCGCGCCGGGGGCGGCGCGCTGGGCGTCGGCGACGTGCTGAGGTCTGGCCTGGCCGATGGTGTGGTGCCGTCCGCCGCCGACGCGGGCCGGAAGCCCGCGATAACCTCGCGGAACGCGCCGGCCCCCGCCGCCCAGTCGGCCTCCGGCGTCAACCAGGCGATGCTGTAGCCCTGACGCTTCGCCGTCGTGAAGGTCCGCTGGCGGGCGTGCATCGCCGTGCCCGCGTCGCTGGTGTAGACCCACTCCAGATCGGCGGCCTTGAGCTGGTAGTTGACGGAGTGCAGCTCGACCTGTCGATAGTCGCGGTACCGCACGGCGACAGCGGGGGCGCCCAACTCGGCCATCGGGTCGCTGCGCGGCGAGTCGGTCCGGTCGACGACGAGCCGCCGTTCGCCGTCCGGCTCGCGGAACTCGACCTGCTGGCCGCGCCGGACGACCTGCCAGTCGCGCGGCGCCGGGAGGGCGAAGCCGGTGGCGTCCCGGTAGAGCGACCAGGAGATCGGTGGGAGTGTCGTGGCGGCCGATGCGGCGGCGGGCGTCGACGACGCACCCGGAGCGGCGGCCTCCACCAGCTCCGCCCCGCTGCCCGTCCCACCCGACGGGCGGCGGTTGGCGAGCGGAATCCCGATCACCAGGCCGAGCGCGACCAGGGCCACGAGGCCGGCGAGAAGCCACGTCCGCCGTCGGCCGGCCGATCCCGGCCTTTCACCGTCCGCCGCCACGTCGGGAGACGCCGGGGGTACGTCAGGAGCGCCGATCGCCCGTGGCACTGTCGCTGCGGCGGGCGCTTCGAGCGCGGCGGGTGAGGCCGGGTGCCACGTCACGGCGATCGGCATCGGTGTGCCGTCGAGCACCGCACGCAACAACCGCTCGGCGGTATCGGCGTCCATCCGCTCGGCCGGGTCCTTGCGCAGCAGGCCGGCCAGTACCGGGGCGAGTGGTCCGGCCTGCCGCGCCGTCGGTGGTGGCTCGGTGACCAGCGCGGTGAGGCTCATCAGACTGGACGGCCGGGCGTACGGCGACTGGCCCTCGACCGCCGCGTACAGGGTCGCGCCGAGCGACCAGAGATCCCCCTCCGGGCCCACGGTGCCGCGCATGGCCCGCTCCGGAGAGACGTACGCGGGCGAGCCGAGCACCACACCGCTCATCGTCAGGTTCACGTCCTCGACGGCGGTGGCCAGACCGAAGTCGGTGAGCACGATCCGGCCGTCGACACCGACGAGGATGTTGGCCGGCTTGACGTCGCGATGCATGATCCCGGCGCGGTGGGCGGCGCGCAGCGCACCGAGCACGGCCAGACCGATCCCGGCCGCCCGCACTGGCGAGATCGGCCCGTCGGTGGTGATGGTGTCGTGCAGTGAACGCGACGCCACGTACTCCATCACGATCTGCGGATCGCCATCGGCGCCCAACAACACATCGAAGACCCGGACGACGTTCACGTGGTCGAGCTGCGCGATGGCCCGCGCCTCCCGAAGTGACCGAATCCGCAATTCCTGGCGCGCCTCATCGGTCAGACCGGGTGGCGGAACGATTTCCTTGATGGCGACGTCCCGCTGCAGCATCCGGTCGCGGGCTTTCCACACCCGACCCATTCCGCCCTGGCCGATGAGCTCGACGACCTCATACCGATCGGTAACAAGAAGCGGTGACATCTGCGGCACCGGGAGAGGCTACCTGCCGTGTCGCAGGAACAATTGTCGGCAGCCCGAACGACAGTTATCTGTGACCCGGCTCATTCCCCGAGGAATGGATGCATGGGTCGGTTCCATCGGGGCAAATCGAGCAAACGGTGCAGGGGTCCGCGCACCCCCGGTGCGCCCTGGGGCGCCTGAACCGCACCCTGCCGCGTTTGCGGGTTGATTCACTCCCTTTCGCCGATGTGGGGGTATCCCCGGCACTCGGATACCGCGTTTCCGGCGCACCCGCGTGGATCAAGGTGGATGCGGCGTCGTCAGGTCCACTCCGGAACCGCAGGCACCGATGGTCCACCGGGAATTGGTCCATTGTTCACACTGAACCGTCCGCTGCACCCCGGATGGCCGTGAGTGCCGTGTCGAGTGCCTGGTCCGCCGGGACGGGCACGTCGGGGACAACTCCGACGCCTTCCCAGTTGGTGCCGGTGACGCTGTTGATGGTCCGAGCCGTCGGCACTGTCACGAGGATGTGTTCGGTGACCGGGTGGCGGGCCGTGGGATGCGCGCCGCCACGTGTCGTCTCACCGACGACGACGGCCCGACCGTGCGCCTGAAGGGTGTACGCCACGTCCTCGCCCCCGGAGAACGTGACGGCGCTGGTGAGCACATGGACCGGGCGGTCCGTGTAGCGCGGCGCGGGAAGGTGCGCGGTCGTCCAGAACTGGCGTGTGGCACCGGTGGACCGCTCGTAGAAGTCGTTGAGGTGCACCTGGTCGTCGCGGAAGAAGTAGCTGCACCACATCGCGGCTCCCTCCGGTGCGCCGCCGGCGCAGGCGCGCAGGTCCAGGATGAGCGCGGAGCTGAGGGCGACCAGTTGCATGGCCGCGCCGATCGTGGCGGCGCCCTCGTCGGCGTACGCGATGCGCCGCACGTCGATGAATCCGACGTTGCCGTCCAGGTGCTCGACACGACGGATCCCGTGGTTCTCCGTCCTGAGCAGGGCGAGGAACGCGGCCCGTCCCCCGTCCTCGTCCGCCGGATCCAGCGACTGCGGCTGGTCGGCCCACAGCAGCCGCAGATGCTTGTCCGGGCACACCTGCTGAAGGTGAGCGGTCACCCTCTCGCAGAGCACCGGCCCGGTCAGGTCGTCGTACTCGCCGGCCGCGAGACGGCGCCGGATCGCGGCGTCGATGTCCACGACCTTCTCCGGAAAGACGTATCCTGCCTCGATCCGGTCCAGGGCCTGGTCGATGATCTGTTCGTTGGAGAGCACGGCGGGCCACGCTAGACCGCGAACAGCCTCATGACCACCGAAATTCGGGGCGAGGGCGCCCGAGCCCGATCAGCCGACGTCGGCCAACCGCGGCAGCACCTCGTCGCCGAGCCGCTGGGCGAACTCGACCGGGTGCCGATCCGGTGTCACCTGCACCTCACTCACGCCGAGCGCGGCGTACTCTGACACCTCGGCGAGGAACGCGTCGACGTCGTCCAGCGGTGCCCGGGAGGCGACCACCGTCTTCTCGATGGTGTCGTAGTCACGACCCTCGGCGGCGCAGTGCCCGCGCAGAACGTCCAGCTTGCGGGCGACGTCGTCGATCCCACCGCGACCGAACAGGTTGCAGGCGTCGGCATAGCGGGCCACCAGCAACAGTGTCTTCTTCTCACCCCCACCACCGATCATGATGGGCGGGTGCGGCCGGCTCAACGGCTGCGGCGAGTTGATGGTCTCGGCGAGCTGGTAGTGCTTTCCGTTGAACGGGCCGTCATCGGCACTCCACATCTGCCGGCAGATGCGCAGCGTCTCCTCCAACCGCTCGAACCGCTCGGCCACCGGGACGACCGGCACACCCAGCCCGAGTTGCTCCCGCTCGTACCAGGAGGCGCCGATGCCGAGGCGGGCCCGCCCTCCGGAGAGCACGTCGAGGGTCGTCACGGTCTTGGCGAGCAGACCCGGGTAGCGGTACATCACACCGGTGACCAGCACACCCAGCGTCATCCGCTGCGTCTGCCCGGCGACGAAACCCAGCGTGGTGTACGCCTCCAGCATCGGCTCCTCGGCCGCGAAGACCGCGTCCATCTGGAAGAAGTGGTCCATCACCGTGAACGACGCGACGCCGGCCTGTTCGGCGGTGGTGGCCGTCTCCGCCAACGTCGGTGCGATGGCGGTCGGGTCGGCCGGGGTCGAGTAGTTCCAGTAGTGCAGTCCGAGCTTCATGGTCGGCACCTCCGGAACGAGCCTAGTCCCGTTCGGCGCCCGTGGGGGGCGCCTCGGAACCGCCCTGCGAGTCGGCTCCGGCAGCCTCTATTACCGGTTCATGACAATCCGTGGATCACGTGCGGATATCCGGCTGGCACCTTCCGATGAATGATCCAACAGCTGACCGGGTCCCGGGTCGCCGAGCTGCCGCCCGACGAGACGCGCGTCCGGTTCCGCCACCGGCACCGGACCGGCACGCCCCGTGCGGAGGGACGATCGCAGCGGGCGGAGTGGGCCGACGCCGCGAAGGGCGCCTGCATCATCCTCGTCGTCCTGTGGCACGTCGTCGTCAAGGACTACCTACAGATCGACTGGCACGTCGGCGTACCGGTGCCGGGCCTGTGGGGGACGCTCGGTGAGCAGTTCCTTCCGCTGCGGATGCCACTGTTCTTCACCATCTCGGGCGTCTTCGCGGCGAACGCCGCCCAGCGGCCCTGGCGGGTGGTGGCCCGCAGCCGGGTCGCCGGGTTCCTCTACCTGTACGCCCTCTGGCTCCTGATCCACACCGCGGTCCTCGCCGCCGCCCCCGACCTGCCGACCGACCGCGCCACCTCCGTCCTCGGCGTGCTGGAGCAGCTCACGATCACGCCGTCCAACCTCTGGTACCTGTACGCCCTGGCGGTGTACTTCACGATCGCCAAGGCGACCCGTCGGGCGCCCTGGGCGCTGGTGCTCGTACCCGCCGGGGTGCTGTCCGCCGTCGCCGCCGCCGGCCTGCTCGACACACCGGGCAACCGTGGCGGCCTCTACCAGAACCTGGTGTTCTTCCTCGCCGGCCTACACCTGCGACCGCAGATCGAGCGCTGGGCCGAGACCGCCGGCCGACGCCGTCTCCTGCTGACCTCGGGAGGCTACGTCCTCGCGCTCGCCGCGATGGCGGCGGCCGGCGCGCAGCAGTGGTTCGGCGTGTGGCCGGCGGTCTCCGTCGTGGCAGTGATCTTCGGCATAACCGCCGCTGCCCAGCTGGCTCGCTGGTCGGCGCTCAGCAAACCGCTGGCTAGTCTCGGCCGCATCACCCTGCCGATCTACGTCGTCCACATGCCGGTCCTGGCTCTGCTGCACCGGCTGTTGCTCGTACCGGTTTCCGAGCTGGGCGCGTCCGCTCAGGGCCTGATCGTGCTCGGATATCCGGTTCTGCTGACCGGCCTGGTGATCGGTCTGAGCCTGGCCGTGCACCGTGGCCTGCTGGCGGTCCGGGCGGGCTGGCTGTTCGCCCTGCCCGGTCCTATCCGTACGGAGGCGTCCCGATGAGCGCCCTGGCCGAAGCGCTCGTCGACCTCGACGCGATCGCCACCAACGTGCGCACGATCGCGTCGGTCACCGGCACCGGCCTGATGGCGGTGGTGAAGGCCGACGGGTTCGGCCACGGCGCGGCGCAGGTGGCCCGGGCGGCCCTTCGCGCCGGTGCGAGCTGGTTGGGGGTGACCTCGACGAGCGAGGCGCTGACCCTGCGCGACGCGGGTGTGACAGCGCCCACGTTGAGCTGGCTGCACGGCCCGAACGACGACTTCGGTAAGTTGATCAACGTTGGCGTCGACGTCGGCGTGTCGACGACGACGCACCTGCACGCCGTCGCCGACGCGGTCCACCGGCTCGGCGTACCGGCGATGGTGCAGCTCAAGGCCGACACCGGTTTGTCCCGCAACGGGGCCGCCGGGGACGACTGGCCCGAGTTGGTCGGTTGGGCTCGCAAGTACGAACGGGAGGGTGGGATCCGGGTGCGTGGGGTGTGGTCCCACCTCATGGACGCCGACGTCCCGGGCGCTCCCGAGCTGGACCGCCAGGTGACGACCTTCGAGGAGGCGCTGCGGATCGCGCGGTCCGCGGGCCTCGACCCCGAACTGGTCCACCTGGCCAACTCGGCGGCCGCGTTGTCGGCGCCACGGACCCGCTTCGACCTCTGCCGGATCGGAATCGCGCTGTACGGCGTGGACCCGTTCGGCGCGACCGGCCCGGGCGAGTTCGGGCTGCACGCCGCGATGACACTGCGGACGAGCGTGGTCAACGTCAAGCGGGTGCCGGCCGGCACCGGCGTCTCCTACGGGCCCGAGCACGTGACGGGGGCGCCGACCACTCTGGCGCTGCTGCCGCTCGGGTACGCCGACGGCCTCCCCCGCGCCGCGGGTGGCCGCGCCTGGGTGTGGCTCGCCGGCCGGCGGTGCCCGATCGTCGGGCGCATCGCCATGGACCAGTGCGTGGTCGACGTCGGGGACCTTCCCGTGGCGATCGGCGACCCGGTCGTGGTGTTCGGCCCGAGCGAGGCCGGCCAGGACCCACCGACTGTCGTCGAGTGGGCCCGCTGGGCGGACACCAACCCACACGAGATCTTGACCGGCATCGGGGCCCGGGTGGCCCGCGACCACCTCCACGGAAGGGCACGCATTTCATGACAACCCGACTGGCAGTGCTGTACGGCGGACAGAGCGGCGAGCACGACGTGTCCTGCCGTTCGGCGGCGAGCATCCTCGCCCACGTGGACCGTGCGCGGTACCGGGTCACCGAGGTGCTCATCGACTCCGACGGCGGCTGGCACGTCGACGGACGCCCGACGGCACTCCCCGCGGCGTTGCGCGTGCTGCGCGCCCAGGACGTGGTGTTCCCGGCTCTGCACGGCCCGTACGGCGAGGACGGCACTGTCGCCTCGCTGCTGGAGTGGCTCGGGGTGCCGTACGTCGGCAACGGTGTCTTCGCGAGCGCCGCCGGTATGGACAAGGGTGTCACCAAGCGGCTCCTCGCCGCCGAGGGACTACGGGTCAGCCCGGGGGTGACCCTGCGGCCGGGCGAGGACCTGTCGCCCGACGACCGGCAACGCCTGGACCTGCCGGTCTTCGTCAAACCGGCTCGGGCCGGGTCCAGCCTGGGCGTCGTCAAGGTGGACGACTGGTCGGGGGTTCCCGCCGCCCTGGAGCAGGCCCGACAGGTCGACCCGAAGGTGCTCGTCGAGCAGGGGGCCCGGGGTCGGGAGATCGACGTGGCGGTCCTGCAGCACCCGGACGGCCGGGTGCAGGCCGGCCCGCCGCTGGAGATCCGGGTGACCGGTGCCGGCTTCTTCGACTACGACGCGAAGTACGACGGCGGCGCGATCTTCCAGATCCCCGCCGCGCTGGACGCGGCGACCACCGAGGTGCTCCAGGACCGCGCGATCCGCGCCTTCCACGCCCTCGACTGCCGTGGGCTGCTCCGGGTGGACTTCTTCCTGCCCGCCGAGGGGTCGCCCGAACCCATCGTGAACGAGGTGAACACGTTCCCCGGCTTCACCGCCGCGTCGCAGTTCCCGCAGATCTGGCAGAAGGCCGGCCTCGGCTTCGTCGACCTGATCGACATCCTCATCGACGGCGCGCTGGCCGACGAGGACCGGGGCCGCTACGGCGGACTTCCTCGGCAGGCACGGGCGGTCGACCTGGTGTGAGCGGTGGCGGGTGCCCGGTCATCTGATCGGGCACCGCCGAGGCGGTCGAGCGCCGTCGGGTCCGACGACGCTGACCCTGGCGGGACCCCTCACCAGGCCTACCTGCGTCGCGGTGTCGGTCACCGTGCAGACGATCTGGTCGACCGCGTCGGCCGTCAACGGCCCCACCGCACCGGTCGTCGTCACCGTGAGGTCTGATCTCTGCGTCCCCGTCACAGTGAACGGGCCGAGCCCGGCGGGCACCTCGCTGGTCAGGCCGCCGGCGCGTTCCTCCTCGCTCGGGCCGGCCGCGAGCAGGGCGAGGGCCTGAGCCGGCTGGCAGGGCGAGCCGCCCGGGGATGACGGTGAACAGGTCACGGCGGGCACGGCACCGGCCTGGGTCGCCTTCGGCTGCCGGAGGACCAGCGCCAGGTCGCCCTGCGCGAGCAGGTAGACCCCGATGCCCTCGGTGGGGCCGCTGACCGCGGCGCGACCGGTGATGACGGCGCTGGGCCGCACCCCGCAGCCCGCCGTGAGCACTGCGACGAGCAGCCCGCCGGCCACCAGCGCGCGGCCCGTCCCCCGCGCGTTCACCGGACACCAGCCTCGTCCGCCGTGTCGCGGGGCAGTCGGAGCGTGAACACGGCGCCGCCACCGGGGCCGTTACCGGCGACGAGGCTTCCCCGACGCTCAGCGTGGCGGTGCAGCCGCGCGTTCTCCCAGGAGATGGCGAGGCCGAGGCCGCTGCCCTCGGACCGGGTCCGGGCGGTGTCGGCCTTGTAGAAACGGTCGAACACGTGCGGCAACACCTCCGGATCCAGTCCGGGCCCTCGGTCGGCCACCTCGATGGTGACCCAGTCCTCGTCTGCGCTCAGGCGCACCGACACCGGCTCGGCGCCGTGCCGGAAGGCGTTGCCGACCAGGTTGGCGACGATGACGTCCAGCCGGCGGGGGTCGAGTCGGGCCACGACTCCGGACGGCAGCTCGGCGCGTACCCGGTCGGTCCAGCCACGGATGCGCAGGGTCGCGGTCACCGCCGCGGCCACGTCCACGTCGTCCAGGGCGAGCCGTGCCGTGCCGGAGTCGAACCTGCTGACCTCGATGAGGTCGTTGACCAGCTGGGTGAGGTTCTGCGTCTCCTGACTGACCAGTCGGGCTGCCCGGCCCGCGTCCCCGGGCAGGTGTTCCGCCTCCTCGTCGAGCACGTCGGTGACCGCCGTCATCGCGGCCAACGGCGTACGGAGTTCGTGCGAGACGTCCGCCACGAACCGGCGCGCGTCGGACTCCATCCGTCGCAGTTCCCCGACCTGCCGCTCCAGCGTCCCGGCGGTCTCGTTGAAGGTCCGCGCCACATCGGCCAGCTCGTCGACGCCCCGGACGGTCAGCCGGGTGGTGAGGTCACCCTCGCCGAGGCTGCGCGCTGCCCGGCCCAACTCGCGTACGGGTCGCAGCACGCTGCCGGCGGCCAGCAGGGCCAGCAGGACGGCGAGGACCAGCGACAGCCCGCCGGTCAGCCAGGCGCGGGCGGCGAGCTGGTCGATGCTCTGCTGCTCGGGCAGGAGGCTGCGCATCGAGTAGACCTCGAGCCCGGAGGGTCGGGAGGTGCCGTCGGGTCGTTCGATCGCCAACTGGGTGCCGATGAGCAGCTTGGGTTCCCCGTCGAGCGCGACCCGTTGCCAGGCGATCCGGCCGTCGCCGACCTCCTGCCGCAGCTCCGGGGTGAGTGCCTCGGTCACCCCGAAACCCTGCGACCGCAGATCGCGGTAGACGACCACGGTGGTCGTCTTCCGGTCGGAGAGACGCTGGGCCAGGATGTCGAGGTCGTCCTGGGTCGGCGGCAACTGGGCTATCGGGTAGTACTTGGTGAGCTGGTCGGTCAGCGACGTCACCGCGGCGTCCTGCGCCTGTTGGAGGATGACCGTCCGGGCCTGGACGTAGCTGCCGCTGGCCACGACGGCCGTGGTGGTCACACCCAGCAGCGCGAACGCCAGGAGCAGCCGGACGCGCAGGCCCGAGACCCGCGCGCCAGCCCGGCGCCAGGGTGTCACAGCGGCCCGAACCGGTATCCGAAACCGCGCACGGTCTGGATGAAGACCGGCGCCGACGAGTCGACCTCGATCTTGGCGCGCAGCCGCTGGACGCACGCGTCCACGAGCCGCGAGTCGCCGAGGTACCCGTGTTCCCACACGGCCTCCAGCAGTTGCTGGCGGCTCAGCACCTGGCCCGGCGTGTGCGAGAGTTCGAGCAGCAGACGCAGCTCGGTCGGGGCGAGGCCGACGGGCACGCCGTCCTTGCTGACCACCAGCGCGGCCCGGTCGATGGTCAACGCGCCGTGCTGTTCGAGGCCGGGCCGCTCGCCACCGGCACGCCGCGACTCGCCGCCGGTCCGTCGGAGCACCGCGCGGATCCGCGCCTCGAGCACCCGGGCCTGCACGGGCTTGACCACGTAGTCGTCGGCGCCGGCCTCCAGCCCCGCCACCACGTCCATGTCGTCGTTGCGGGCGGTCAGCATGATGATCGGCAGGTCGCCGAGCTGCCGGATGCGGCGGCAGACCTCGAAGCCGTCCATCCCGGGCAGCATCAGATCGAGGACCACGACGTCGGAGGGGGTGCTGCGAAGCCGTGCCAACCCCTGCTCGCCGGTCTCCACGGCGTGCACCGTGTGGCCCTGTCGGGTGAGCGCCAGCTGAAGTCCGTCGCGCACCGTCTGGTGGTCTTCGATCAGCAGGACCTGGGACATGTCGTCAAGTATCCCATCATGAGATCTTTTGGAGATCAGCAGACGACGGCAGTCCACCACGCCGGGCTCCCAGCGGGACCACGAAGTCCGCCGAACGCACCAGGAACACCACCACACCCACCAGGACCATCGTCGTCGCACCCGCCACCACGATGGCGACGAGTGCCCCGCGCTGCACCGAGGCCACCAGACCGGGCACCACCGCCACCAGCGCCCAGACCAGCGCGACCAGACCCACCGCCACCTCGGCCAACCGACGCCACAGGCTCCCGCCGTCCGGTTCGCCGTCCGCGTCCCGGTCACCCCGCAGACCCGCCAACGCGGCCGCGGCCAGGCAGAACAACGCCACCCCCAGCAGTACGCCGCCGAGCACGTCACTGAACCGGTGCCAGCCGGCGATCATCGTGGCCGAGGCGATCACCGAGACACCGGCCGCGCCGGGCACCGCCAGGAAGCGACGGGCCCAGCCGGGCAGGACCAGCATGAACGCCAGCAGCAGCGCCGTCGCCGCCGCGACGTGCCCGCTGGGGAAGCTGTTGTGGGTGGTCGAACTCTCGATCTGGAGATCCGGACGGGGCAGCGCGGACTTCAGCGCACCGGCTGTCACCACCGCGCCGACCACCATGCCCACGCCGACGACCCCCGCCACCAGCCGGCGACGGAGCACACCCACCAGCAGCACCGCGCCGAGCAGGGCGGCGAGGAGTGTCGGACTGCCGAAGCCGGCCAGCAGGGTCTTGGCCGGATTCACCAGAACGGTCTCCTGCTCGTATCCCCCACCCCGCTCGGCGCGCGGCAGGAGCAGGCCGTCCAGCCACTGACCGGGGTACGTCCGGACGAAGACGGCGGCGGTGAGCGCCAACGCGACCAGACAACACAGCGCCGCCGCGAGCAGCCGGAGACCCAGCGGCACCGCCGCGCGGGCGGAGGGCAGGGGGCGCGCCGACGGCGAGCCGGGCGTCGACCGCCCCACTGGGTACGACGATCCGATGGTCATGTCGGCCATGCTCGTCCCGGCAGGTCCGGATGCCGTACTCGGATTGTCTTGGTTCTGTCACAACCGCCCCCGGCACCGGCGGGTGGCGGATCGTCGTCGGAAGGGCCGGAGTGGGCCTCGACGGACACGTGGCATTCACATGCTTACATGCAACTATGTTTTACCCCGCCGAGATCAGCCACCACTAGGGTCAGGACACCGATCGATGTCTCGGTCGTCGGTGCGAAGAATCCATCCGGAGAGCTGGGGCACCGGAAGGGGTGGGGGGAATGCAGGGAACTCCAGTCGCCAGTTTGGTCATCGGCATCGCGTCCTCGCCGGCCGAACGCCGGCATCTGGCTCGGCTGCTCGGCGGCACTGACGCCTTTCTGATCGTCTCGACAGTCGACCAGGCCCGAGAGTTCCTCGGCGTGGTCGAGGCACCTACGGGGGCGACCTCGCCGGACGGTCCGGGGCCCGCCGTGGCCCCGCAGACCGAAGCCGTGCTCGCCCCGGCGCAGGCCGCAGCCGGGCTCGCGGCCCCGCAAGCCACCGCCGTGCTCGCCGAGGTGGCACCGAGCCCGCAGCTGCCGCCGCCGGATCTGGCCGTCGACTCCGACCGTCGGGTGCTGCGGTGGCGCGACCAGGAGATCGACCTGACCCGGCTGGAACACGACGTCCTGCTCTGTCTGGTGCACGCGCCCGGGCAGATCTGGACCTACGAGCGTCTGCACCTCGAGGTCTGGGGCAACCGGCACCTCGGCCGGGGCTCCGACATGCACTCGGTGGTCCGCCGGGTGCGCGGCAAGCTTGCGAGACTGAACGCCGCGACGACCATCCACTCGGTGCGCGGGGTCGGCTTCCGGCTCGCCCCGGTCTGATCCCCCGAACACGGTCCGGCCCGCCTGGTCGGAACCAGGCGGGCCGGACTGCGCGCTACCGCTCAGGCGTCAGCACTTGATCGGCACCAACCCGAAGTTCTCCACGGTCGGAGTGGTGGTGTTGATCCTCGTCCGGCGGGTCTGCGGCTTCCAACCGTCCTTCGCGACGATCATGGTGAGTGGGTTGTTGCGGCGGTCCACCCAGTAGGCGTACCTGCCCTCGGCGTCGGTGGCGAAGGTGTACGACGCCGCCCACGAGTCGACCTGGACGACCGCGCCGGCGAGCGGCGATGTCGCACCCTGGCAGCTGCTGCCGATGACAGTTCCCATGAGCTTGCCCCACGTCTTCGGGGGGTTCGCGGTCATGGTCACCGCGACCGGCGCCACCGAGTACGGCGTGTTCTCCGTGATCCCGACCGAACCGGAGTAGGTGCCCGGCTGGTCCACGTTGGCGGACAGGCCGACGGTGACCGTGACCTTCGCGCCCGGCGCCAGGGTGGCCGACGTCTTGTCGATGGTCATCCAGCTGACGTCGGCCGCCGACTCGGCGCAACCCTCGAAGCCCGGGAGCACCTCGCTGTTGGCCGCCGCGTTGAAGTTGCCGGACGAGCCGCCGATCTTGTAGAAGCCGCATGCCGCGCCGCCCCGGTAACGGGCGGTGTTGGCGTTCGGCAGGTTCGACCACGAGCCGGCGGCCGGGTCGAAGGCGAAGCCGGCGTTGCTGATGGCCCCACCCTGCGAGCCACCGACGACGAGCAGCTTGCCGCTGGCGACGGCGTACGAGCTGGCCCAGTTGTCGGCCGGCGCGTCGGCGATCGCGGTCCAGGTGTTGGCGCCCGGGTCGTAGGCGTAGCTGGACTTCTGCGCGGCGGAGCCGTCGTTGCCTCCGGTGCAGTAGAGGATGCCGTCGATCCCGCCGCAGGAGGCGAAGGCCACCGACTTCGGGTAGTTGGCCACCGTCGCCCAGGCGTCGGTGGCCGGGTCGTACCGCACGACGCTGTTCGACATCGGCGTGCAGTTGGCGGTGGTGCAGCCACCGACCGCGTACAGCTTGCCGTCGACGACGCCCTGACCGGCCGCGGCCCGGGGTGCCGGGTTGTCGGCCAGCTCGGTCCAGGTGTTGGCCCCCGGGTCGTACGACCAGGTGGCGGAGTCCGGGCCCTCGTCGCCCCAGCCACCGCTGGCGATGATCTTCCCGTTCAGGACGCCCACCGTCAGGGCGTTGCGCGCGCCCGGGAGGTCCGCGATCGCGGTCCAGGTCTGGGCGGCCGGGTCGTAGGCGTAGTTCTTGGTGGTGGAGGCCTCGCCGTTACCGCCACCGATCGAGTACACCTTGCCGTCCAGGTTCACCACCCGGTTGTCCATGATCACGGACGGGTAGTTGGCGATGTCGGTCCACGGCGCGGCCTGCGGGCCGGTCGCGGCGGCGGCGGCCTTGGCCTCCTTGCCGGACGCCTTGGCGGCGAACGACGTCGGCGCGGTGAGCCGCTGCTCCGGAGCGCCACTGCCCCCGAGCGTCTGCTGCCGGGTGACGGTGGACCCGTCCGCCCGGAGGAGTTCGAAGCCGTTGTCCCGCTCGCTGAACTTGACCTCGACCGGCGCGCCGCCGGTGTTGGTCACCGTGAACGTCCTGCTCGCCTTGCCGTTGGGCATCTGGAGCGTCGCGCTCAGCTCGGTCGGCGTCACCGACAGTCGGCCGGCCGCGAGCTGGAAGTTCGCGGTGGTCGCCCAGTCGGCCTCGATGTCGACCGACTTGGTCTGGCTGACGTAGTTGCCGGCGGTCGCCGTGAACTCGTGCTCGCCGGTCAGCGACGAGTAGATCCAGTAGAAGCCGTCCGGCAGCCCGGGGTCGTCCGGGGTCGCCACGGTGACGGCCTTCTCGGCGGGCCGGTCCTTGCTGGTGACGGTGGCACCGTTGACGTAGCTGTCGTCGTTCTTGTCGCGGACGTTACCGACGACCAGACCGCCGTCGACCGGCACGCAGGTGACCTGGCTGCCGATGAGGACGTTGTCGACCTCCCACCACCACTCGTACGAGGCGTCGTAGTAGTGGAACCGGACCTGCACCTGCGACTGACCGGCTGCCTGCGGGATCGGGATCTCGGTCACCTTCGGGCCCCGGACGTCGGTCTCCTGCCGGAGCACGTTGGTCCAGGTGCCACCACCGTCGATGCTCAGATCGACGTCGGCGGTGTCGTCGTTGAGCTGGTTGAAGTCCTGGTTGAACCGGATCACCGGGGCGGTGACGCCGCTCAGGTCGACCACCGGGCTGACCAGCGAGGTGTCCTGGCTGGTGCCCGCTCCGTAGTCGTCGCTGTCGATCATCGCGAAGTTGCCGCTGCCGCCGGTCAGGTTGCCCCGGTTGCCGTCGTCGGTGAACTTCCAGACCTGACCGCTGCCCGCGTTGTCCACGACGGTCCACCCGGCCGGGGTGGTCGTGGCGTCGAAGGTCTCGTACTCACCGTCGGAGCCGAACGTGTACCCGGGGGCGGTGGTGCAGGTGTCGGTGTCCACCGGCACGGCGACGTTGGCGGTGGCGTTACCCGTGCCGACCACGACCTGCTTGGTGACGGTCTGGTAGCCCGGGTACTGCGACTCGTACGTGAGGGTGTAGGTCTGCCCGGCCGGCAGCTTGATGCTGTAGCGGCCGTTCGACGGGGTGGTGTAGTCGTAGACGCCGGACACGCCGGCCACTGTCACCTTCGCGTAGAGCGGCCAGCCGTGACCGGAGCCGTCGGTGACCGCTCCGGTGACGTTGACACTGGGCACCGGCGTCAACGTGACGTTGAGCGTGGTGGTCGCGCCCTTGGCGACGGTCGCCGTCTTCGTGGTGCCGGCGTAGCCGAAGGCCGCCACGGCGACCTGGTAGTCACCGGTGGGCAGCTGGGTCGAGTACTTGCCGTCCTCGCCGGTGGTCAGCTCCCGCGCGGCCGGGCCGGTGAGCGTGAGGGTCGCGCCGGCGATCGGGGCTCCGCTGGCCGCGTCGGTGACCGTGCCGGCCAGGGTGCCGATGTCGCCGGTCGGGGCCGCGTCGAGGAGCGCGAGGGCGTCCAGGCGGCCCTCGCCGTAGACGTTGTTGTCGGCGGGGGTGCCGCCGCACTGGTCGTCGGCCTTGTCGATCGCCGCACCGTTGAGCAGCGCACGGGTGGCGTCGACGTCACCGATCAGCGAGGGCGCCGCCGAGTACAGCAGCGCGATCGTGCCCGCGAGGTGCGGTGCGGCCATCGAGGTGCCGCTGATGCTGCCGTACGCGCTGCCCGGGATGCTCGACCGCACGTTCACGCCCGGCGCCGAGATGTTGGGCTTGATCTCGCCGTTCTGCCCGACGCCCCGGGCGGAGAAGCCGGCGACGTTGTTGTTGATGTCGTACGCGCCGGTCGAGTAGTTGCTGGCGAGGCTGCCCGGCGAACCACTGGTCTGGCACGCCGGCCCGCTGTTGCCGTTGGACCAGGTGCCGAAGATCCCGGAGGCGGCCCAGGCGTCCGTCACGTCCTCCATGAAGGGCTCGTTGGACGGGTCCCGGGTGCCCCAGGAGTTGTTGATGATGTTCGGCCGCTTGCTCGCGTCCGCGTTCTGGCCGTTGAGGTCCAGCGGTTCGAGCATCCACTGACCGGATTCGATCAGAGCCGCGTCACTGGGGCAGCAACCGTTCGCCGCGATCCACTTGACCCCGGGCGCGACACCGATCTGGTTCGCGCCGTCGGAGCCGGCCATGGTGCCCATCGTGTGCGTGCCGTGGCCGTCGCCGTCGCAGGGGGCGGTGGCGCAGGTGCCGGCGCCGGGGGCGTTGAACCAGTTGTAGTTGTGGTCGAACGTGCCGTCGCCGTTGTTGCCGCGGTAGGAGTTGACCAGCGCCGGGTGGTCGAACTGGACCCCGGTGTCGATGTTGGCGATGGTGATGCCTTCACCCTTGACGCCGTACTGGGACCAGACGTCATCGGCGTTGATGTTGGCGATGCCCCACTCGAGGGCGTTCACTGTCTTCTCGTCGGCGCCCTTGGTGGTCTCGGGCACCTTGTAGGCAACCGGTGCGTAGAGGCCCTCGACCTCGGAGTGGCCGGCGAACTTCTGCGCCATCGCCAGCGAGCCGCTGTTCACCTTGATCGCGTTGGTGGCCCAGAAGGTCTGGTACCTGGTGCCCGAACTGTCGAGGTCGGCCCGGATCTTGCCCTGGCTCGCGGCAGCGGTCTTGCGCAGGGCGTCCGCTACCGCGGTGCCGCGCTTCGACCAGTCCTTGATGGCGCTGGCCTTGCTGAGGTCCGCCCGGTCCTTGAACCGGATCCAGAAGTCACCTTCACTTTTGGCCTGGAGCTGCTTGGCGAGCTCGGGTCGGATCTTGTCGCCGGTCGGGGCGCCCGCTTGCATCCCGCCGCCCGGCGCCGCCTGTGCGCCGGAGCCGATGGTGGCCAGGCATGTGGCGGCGAGGACCGCCGCCGCACCGGCGCTCACCAGTGATCTGGCTGTGCGCCGCCATTGTGGACGTCTGAACATCGGTGCTGCCTCCCTCAGAACGACCCAGGGTGAAGATGGGCCATGGGTGGACCTCCCCATGCACCGCGCGGGTCACGCCGGTTGCCCGAGTGGACACTATGATCGAGAAGAAAGGACGATCAAGAACTTGCCGTGAGCAACTTGTCGCTAAGAGTTGCCGCGCTGGCGACGCGCTTGCCAATCATTGTCAGGACCATGACGAGAGCCGGGCAGGGATGCCCATCGATCCCGGGCGGTGCTGTGGCCGAGGACGACGATGCGACGTCGAACAGGGAGGATCCGGCCGACGAGCCGTTCCCGCTACTGATCGCGGTGACGTCGTCGCCGGCCGAGCGCATCCGGCTCGCGGAGCGACTCGACGGCATCGCACCGCTACTGCTCGTGTCCGACCTCGACGAACTACGCCGGTTGATCGCCGCCCCGCAGCAGATGGCCGCAGCCGCGTCCGAGCCGGCCAGCGCCCTGGTGATCGACTCGGCCCGGTCGAGCGCCCGTTGCGGAGAACGTGAGGTCGACCTCACCCGCCTGGAACACGACCTGCTGACCTGCCTGATCACCGAGCCGGTCCGGGTCTGGAGCTACGCGGAGCTGCACCGGTCGGTCTGGGGCGACGAGGGGCGCGAACGGAAGGCGGACGTGCAGTCGCTGGTGAAGCGGCTACGCCGCAAGCTGCACGACCTCGGCACCCGGGCCACCATCGACGTCGTTCGAGGTGTCGGCCTGCGGCTGACCGATCATCAGCAGGCCCGGGTCGAACGCGCCTGACGCGCCGACGACCGAGGTCGCCCTCATGCTGCCGCACCGGGAGACGACAGGTCAGATCAGCCCGGCCCGGGCCCACAGCAGACGCCCCGGCCCAGCCACCAGACCGACACTCGCCAGGTTGGCGTGCACCCGCGCCGCCGACCAGCGCAGGGTGGCACGCCAGTGTGGGTTGGCGCGGGCAGCGGCACGACCGACCGCCGGTGGAATGCCCACCGCCGCGTACACGTCGGGATGGACGAGGCGGCGGGCAATCGTGTAGGCGGCGCGACCGACCAACAGCCGGGCGTACGCCATGCCCGCCGGGCCGGTGGCCGCCACCGCGGCGGTCAACTCCTCACGGGCGAACCGGACGTGTCGGGCCTCCTCCACCACGTGGATGCGGGAGACCATCCGGATGAGAGGTTGGAGCGACTCGTCCGCCATGATCTCGCGCTGGAACGCGTCGAGGATCTCCTCCGCGATGAGGATCGCGGCGTACATCCGGGGCCCACTGGCGGTGGCCTTGAGAAAACGCCCGAGTTGGTGGTCCACAGTGCTCGCGCGGTAGACCGGACAGCCCGTCGCCTCGATGAGGCGACCGAACATGATGGAGTGCCGGCACTCGTCGGCGACCTCGGTCAACGCGTACTGGGCCTGCCGACTGGTGGGGTCGGCGCGGTAGTACTCCCGGATCAGCATCTGCATGAGGATCGTCTCGAACCACAGCCCGGCGCTGGCCGCGCTGGCCACCTCGTGCTTGGTGAGCTCGACGCGCTGCTCCTCGCTGAGCTGTCCCCACAGTGGCGTGCCGTAGAGGCTGCTGCGCTGCGGCGGAAGCCAGTAGGCGCCGGGGGTGTGTGGGGCGTCCCAGTCGATCTCGACGGTGGGGTCGTAGCTGGTCCGCAGTGAGGACGTGAGCAGTCGATCGGCGACCGCCGCACGCCCGGTTTCCGCCGCCTCCATGGCTCCTCCATATTGACGTGACGACCAGTAACTGTTACGAGTAGTAGCATGCAATCGCCGTTCACCGATGTCAATGCGTCCGACCCGCCGCCCACGCCCTCCGAAGGAGGCCCGAAGGCGAAGGGCAACGGCCGTCGAGACCGCTGGGCAGACCATCGTGAGCAACGACGGCAGGAGCTGGTCGGGGCTGCCGTGCAGGCGCTGCTGCGGCACGGGCCGGAGGTCGACATGGAACAGGTGGCCGCCGCCGCCGGCGTCAGCAAACCGGTTCTGTACCGCTACTTCGCCGACAAGTCGCAGCTCTGGGTCGCGGTCAGCGAAGTCGTGGCGGCCCGAATGGTCGATACAATCGCGCCCGCCGTCGAGCAGGTCCGCGAAGAACGTGACCTGGTCGAGGCGACGATCGACGCCTACCTGGGCGTGATCGAGTCGGAGCCGAGGCTCTACCGCTTCCTGATGCACCAGTCCGGCGACCCCGGCATCCATCAGGTGATCGCCGGCACCAGCCGGCAGGTGGCCGCCGGGCTCGCCCGGGTGATCGGCGACCGGCTTCGGACGCTGGGCCTGGACGCCGGTCCCGCGGAGCCCTGGGCGTACGGCCTGGTGGGCTTCGTGCAGGCCGTCGGCGACTGGTGGACCACGCACGGCCAGCCCATCAGCCGGGCGGCCCTCACCGACTACCTGACCGCTCTGCTGTGGAGCGGCATCGAGGGGGTACGCGCCAGCGCCGACCTGCCGCACGAGCTCACCCGCGCCCACGAGCGGATCGTGCCGTGAGGTACCACGGCCCGGCGGGCATCGAGGGCACCACGGTCCGGGTGCACCTCAGCGGGCGGTGGGAGCCGGTCGACGGCCGCTTCCACTGGGGCGGGCGGATCGAGCCCGAACCCCGGGTGGCCCAGCTGCTGCGCTCCGGGCGACGCGACGTCGAGGTGCGCATCGCCGACCGCGTCCGGGCCGCCCGACTGGCCGAGATCGATCCGTGGGGCGGCGTACGGGTCACCGGCGTGGGCGATCCGCCGTGGCCGTCCGCCGCCGGGTCGACTCCCTCCGAGTCGACTGCCGTGCCCGACCTCACGGAGGAGTGAATGGAGACAGACATCGCCATCATCGGGGCCGGCTTCGGTGGCCTGGGCGCCGCCATCCGCCTCCAGCGGACCGGCTTCACCGACTTCCTCGTCTTCGACCGGGGGGACGAGGTCGGCGGCACCTGGCGGGACAACACCTACCCCGGCTGCGCCTGCGACGTCCCGTCGCACCTGTACTCGTTCTCCTTCGCGCCCAACCCCCGCTGGTCGAACACCTTCTCCAGCCAGCCGGAGATCTGGGACTACCTGCGCGGCTGCGTCGACCGCTTCGGCATACGCCCCAAGCTGCGGCTGCGTCACGAGGTGCATCAGGCGCGCTGGGACGACCACCGGCAGCGCTGGTTGCTGCGTACCTCCGGCGGTGACCACACCGCCCGCGTCCTGATCTGCGCGGCCGGCCCGCTCAGCGACCCCGCCATCCCCGAGCTGCCCGGGGTCGACGAGTTCGCCGGCACGGTCTTCCACTCCGCCCGTTGGCGGCACGACCACGACCTGACCGGCCGTCGCGTCGCGGTGGTCGGCACCGGAGCGTCGGCGGTCCAACTCGTGCCGCGGATCCAGCCGCTGGTCGAGAAGCTGACGCTCTTCCAGCGCACCCCCGCGTGGATCATGCCGAGGCGGTCACGGCGGATCAGCCGGGCCGAGCAGGCCGTGTTCCGCGCGGTGCCCGGCGCGCAGCGGGCCGTCCGGGCCGGGCTCTACCTGGTCCGCGAGGGCATGGGCCTGGGTTTCCTGTACCCGGCGGTCAACAGCTTCGCCTCGCGGCTGTCCCTGCGGACGCTGCGACGTCAGGTCGCCGACCCGCACCTACGGGACAAGCTCACCCCGCGCTACGCGATGGGCTGCAAGCGGGTGCTCATCTCCAACGACTACTGGCCGTCCCTCGCCCAGCCGAACGTCGACGTGGTCACGGCCGGCATCGACCGGATGGTGCCGGACGGTCTGGTCACCGCCAACGGCGTTCACCACCCGGCGGACACCGTCATCTTCGGCACCGGTTTCCACGTCACCGACTCCCCTGTCGTGCGACGCATCCAGGGCCAGGGCGGGCGCACCCTGGGCGAGGCGTGGACGCCGAGCATGCACGCGTACCGGGGCACCACCATCAACGGCTTCCCCAACCTGTTCTTCCTGCTCGGCCCGAACACCGGGCTGGGGCACACCTCAGTGGTGCTGATGATCGAGGCGCAGTTGCGTCTGGTGGTCGCGGCCCTGCGACACATGCGGACCACCGACGTCCAGGCCATCGAACCCACAGTGGAGGCGCAGCGACGCTGGACCGAACGGGTCGATCAGAAGATGGCCGGCACCGTGTGGGAGACCGGCTGTGACAGCTGGTATCTCGACAGCACCGGCCGCAACACCACCATCTGGCCGGGCTTCGCCACCAGCTTCCGGATGAGGCTGCTCCGGTTCCGCCCGGCCGACTACCGGGTGGCCACGGCCGGGACCACCCCGAACGAGACGGAACGGGAGCACGCCGATGCGGTATGACCTGGCGGGCAGGACGGTGCTCATCACCGGCGCGGCGCGCGGTATCGGGGCGCAACTGGCCCGCGAGGCCGTCACCCGGGGGGCCCGGGTCGCCCTCGTGGGCCTGGAAGGTGAGCTGCTCAAGCAGCTCAGTGCCGACCTCGACGCGCACTGGTACGAGTGCGACGTCACCGACCAGGCGGCGCTGGACGCCGCGGTGGCATCCTCTGTGGACCGGTTCGGCGGCATCGACGTGGTCGTGGCCAACGCGGGCGTCGCGAACCTCGGCACCGTCGCCGTCGGACCGGTCGACGCGTTGGTCCGTACCGTCGAGGTCAATCTCTGCGGCGCGATCCGCACGGTCAGCGCGGCGCTGCCCCACGTCACCGCGGCCCGTGGCCACGTCCTGATCGTCTCGTCGGCCGCCGCCTTCACGGCGATGCCGGGCATGGCCGCCTACTGCGCGTCCAAGGCGGGCGTGGAGCAGTTCGCCAACGTGCTGCGCCTGGAGTCCCGCCCGACCGGCGTCACCGTCGGCACCGCCCATCCGATCTGGATCGACACCGATCTGGTCCGCGACATCCGTGCCGACCTGCCGTCGTTCCGCACCGCGCTGCGCCGGATGCCGTGGCCGCTGTCCACAGTCGTGCCCGTCGAGCAGTGCGCGGAGGCCCTGCTGCGCGGCATCGAACGCCGCAAGCGCAAGGTGTACGTGCCCCGGTCGCTCGCCGTGGTGCAGGCGCTGCGGCCGGTGGTGTCGAGTGGCTTCGCGGACGCGTTGATCACCCGGTTCGGCGGTCGGACCTTGGTCGGCCAGATGGAAGACGAGGTCCGGCAGCTCGGGCGTTCCTTCGGCAGGACGTCGGTGGGAGAGCGGTCATGACAGTTCACTTCCGCCGGGCGGGCAGCGGTGAGCCGCTCCTGCTCATCCACGGCATCGGTCACCGCCACCAGGCGTGGGAGCCGGTGTTCGACCGGCTCAGCGCCCACCACGAGGTGACGGCGCTCGACCTACCCGGATTCGGGAACTCGCCGGTGCCCGGCACCGGAATGCCCGCCGACATGGCCGCCACCGTGGCCGGGGTCCTGCCGGTCCTGACCGAGTGGGGGTTGGAGCGTCCGCACGTCGCCGGCTACAGCCTCGGTGGGGCGATCGCCCTGGAGCTCGCCGCCGCCGGCGCTGTCGCCTCGGCCACCGCCTTCTCCCCCGCCGGTTTCTTCACCCCGGCGGAGCGCCGACGGGCGCTGGCCATCCTCCGGACGTTGCGGGCCAACTCGTACCTGCCCACCCCGATCATGCGGGTCGCGCTGCGTTCGGCGTACCTCCGGGCGTTGTGCTTCGCGCCGCTGATGGCCCGCCCGACGCTGCTGGACGTCGAGCGCGCGCTGGGTGACGCGCTCGCCCTGCGACGAGGTCTCGGCTTCAACGCCGTGGCCCGAGCCGCCCGCGACTATCGCTTCGACTGCCGTCGTCTCTCCGACGTGACGGTGCCGGTGACCATCGGCTGGGGGGACCGCGACCGGATCTTCGGCGTCCACCAGGCCGAACGCGCCCGGGCGGGCCTGCCCGCGGCGAGGGTGGTGACGCTCCCCCGTTGCGGGCACGTGCCGATGAGCGACGATCCGGACCTGGTCGCCGCGCTCATCCTGGAGACCACCGGCGCCGTGCCCGGCAACGACCGGCCGGGTCCGTCGGTCTCCGTCTAGCGCCGCGAGTCAGGACGATTAGAGGCGGGTCCACGCCTCCGTGTCTGCGTTTTGCGGTAATGACAGGCTGTGAACTCACTGACACGTAACGTGAGGATGTAGCCGGACTACGGCTGCCGCAGGCGTGCGCCGGGCCGCCACCGTGGCGGTGCCGCTCGGTCGACGACCGGGACGGACAGCCCTGCACCGCCGCCGGCCTACTCAGCCGCAGGAGGTGGACGATGCCCATGCTGTCGGTCTTCGATCCCCGGCACACTGTCGCTCCCCCGGGATACAGCCGTTGGCTCATCCCGACCGCCGCACTGGCCGTGCACGTGTGCATCGGCCAGGTCTACGCGACGAGTGTCTACAAGAACTCCCTCATCGCGCACTTCGACGCCAGTCAGACGGCGATCGGGGCGATCTTCAGCATCGCCATCGTGATGCTGGGTTCGTCCGCGGCCGTGGGTGGCCGTTGGGTGGAGCGGAACGGACCGCGCCGGGCGATGTTCGTCTCGGCGTGCTTCTGGGCCACCGGGTTCCTCGTCGGCGCGCTCGGCATCGCGACCCAACAGCTCTGGCTGCTCTACCTCGGTTACGGCGTCATCGGCGGCATCGGGCTCGGCATCGGCTACATCTCCCCCGTCTCCACACTGATCAAATGGTTCCCGGACCGGCCCGGCCTGGCCACCGGTCTGGCCATCATGGGGTTCGGCGGCGGGGCCCTGGTCGCCGGCCCGCTCGCGCGCCAACTGCTCTCCCTCTACGACCCCGGCTACAACCCCGGCAACCCCGCGGCGGTGGCCTCGGGACACGCTCTCGTGGCGCTCTTCGTCACGTTCGGCATCGGATATTTCGTGATCATGATGTTCGGCCCGTTCAACGTCCGGGTTCCGGCGCCGGACTGGCGGCCCGCCGGGTTCGACCCCGCGAGCGTCGCCGCCAAACCTCTGGTGACGACGGCAAGCGTGTCGGCGTCGAACGCCGTGCGTACCCGGTCGTTCTGGTTGCTGTGGATCGTGCTGTTCTGCAACGTCACCGCGGGCATCGGCATCCTGGAGCAGGCCAGCCCGCTGATCCAGGACTTCTTCCGGGACAACGGGACCGCCACCACGGTCTCGGTGACGGCGGCGGCCGGTTTCGTGGGAGTGCTGTCGCTGTTCAACATGGCGGGACGGTTCGTCTGGTCGACGACGTCCGACCTCATCGGCCGCAAGCCCATCTACATGGTCTACCTCGGCGTCGGCATCGTGCTGTACGTGCTGCTCGCCGTGGCCGGCCACTCCGCGACCGCGGTCTTCGTGCTGATCGCCGCCACCATCATCTCCTTCTACGGCGGCGGCTTCGCCACCATGCCCGCCTACCTGCGTGACCTGTTCGGCACCTTCCAGGTCGGGGCCATCCACGGCCGGATCCTGACCGCGTGGTCGGCCGCGGGTATCGCCGGGCCGCTGATCGTCAACGGGATCCTCGACACGCAGGGCAAGCCCGGCACCCTCACCGCGGCGGCGTACCGGCCCGCCCTGTTCACCATGGTCGGCATCCTCGCCATCGGGTTCGTCGCGAACCTGCTGGTGCGTCCCGTGCCCGAGCGGTTCCACGAACCGGACCGTGGGCCGACCTCGCCCGTGGCGAAGGCAACCGTCACCGAGCCGGTCGCCCTCGGGCGGGACAGCCAGCCGCCCGCGCCGCCACGCGTCGGTAACCAGACCGGACGGCTCTGGTTGTCCTGGCTGCTGGTCGCGGTGCTCCTCGGATACGGCATCGTCCAGACCGTCATCACCGCCGCGAAGCTGTTCACCGGCTGACGCGGCGAGGGCGGGCACGGAAGGACGGCGCCCCATGAAGGGGGCGCCGTCCTCTCCGTTCAGAGCTGAGTGGCCGACCGCTTCTCGTCGAGGCGCTCCCGTTGTGGCACGACCGTGTACTTCGGATCGCGGGCCGACACCCGTCCCGCCTCGAAGACGCCGAACCGGGTGGCGACCGACGATGCCACGAGGGCGGCGCCGGAGATCGCCGACAGGACCCGGCTGCGTCGGCTGAACAGCGCGGCGGCGGCGCCCACGCCGAGCAGCACGTCACCCGCGCGGACCAGACGACCGCTGCGACCCTGCCGGTAGGGCTCACCGGTCAGGTCCAACCGTTCCATCCGGCGACCGCCGAGGTACTTGACGGTCGCCGCGACGACGGCGAGTCGCCGCAGCGGAGCGGTCTGGGCGGCGGGTGCCGCGATGAGGCCGACCCCGGTGGCGGCGGCGAGCGCGCTGCCACCGAAGACGAACGGCAGATAGGGGTACGCCTCGTGCCAGGCAGGTACGGCGGTGTCGGCGAGCAGCACCCCGGTGTACGTGGCGAGGGCCGGCGCGGTGGCCGCGGCGGCCAGGCCGGCGACGTTGCCGACCGGCGGCGCGATCCGACGGGCGAGGCCGAGCACACCGTGCTGCGGGAGCAGCGGCGCGAGCTCGGCGACCGCGGCCACGCCGGCCAGCGGCCCGAACGCGGCGAGGATCCAGGTGCCGACCGACATCGGCGAGGTCACCTTGGCCACCCGGAGCATGTGATGGAACCGGGCTGGCCGGCCGAGGTCGTGGACCAGCAGGTACGTGCTGGCGGCGATACCACCGAGGGCCGTCCACCGGCCCACGGTGCACAGCCCTGCTCGTCCGGTCAGCTGGGCGCCCGCGCCGATCAGCGCGCCTCCGGCGGCGAGGCCTCCGGTGAACAGGTAACCGGCGATGTCGCGCTTCCAGACCGGCGGTTTGAGGATCGGGCGGCCGTAGTAGGAGGCGAAGTCGGCCGCCGGAACTGTCAGTTGCTCGCCGCCGCGGGTCATGACCGCCTGCCCAGGAACGCGACCACCGTGGCGGCGGTCATCGCCAGGGCGGCCAGGCCGGCGTGTTTCCACATGGCCGGCAGGTCCCGGGTGGTCACGACCGGGTCCGGTGGCAGCCCGTACACCTCCGGCTCGTCGAGCAGCAGGAAGAACGCCCCGTCACCACCGACGCCGTCGTTCGGGTCCTCTCCGTACAACCGCGCCTCGGAAACCCCCCGCCCCCGCAACGTCGCCACCCGCGTGGCGGCCCGATCCCGCAACTCGTCCAGGGGCCCGTACTGGATCGACTCGGTCGGACACGCCTGCGCGCACGCCGGGGTCATCCCCACGCCCAACCGGTCGTAGCACAGCGTGCACTTCCACGCCCGACCATCACCCTTACGCTGATCGATCACCCCGTAGGGACACGCCGAGATGCAGTAACCACACCCGTTGCAGATGTCCTCCTGCACCACGACGGTGCCGAACTCGGTCCGGAACAACGACCCTGTCGGGCAGACATCCAGGCAGGCCGCGTGCGTGCAGTGCTTGCACACGTCCGACATCATCAACCACCGGAAATCCGTCCGCCCCTCGGCACCGGTGCCCCGACCCGGCGGCTGCGCACCCGGCATCCCCAGGAACTCCGGGCCGGCCGACATCCGGGCCGCCGCCTCCGGCGAGCCGGTGGGCAGACCTGGATCGGTGCCGGTGTCGGCGCTGGTCAGCGCGCCGGCTGCGGCCGTGACCGGGCTGACCGGCGGCCCGTCCGGGTCCCCCGCGAACGCCGGGGTCGCCAGACCGGCGCGGCGGGGTTGCTCGACGAACGCCACGTGCCGCCACGAGTTCGCGGTCAACGCACCCGTGTTGTCGTACGACATACCGAGCAGGTCCAGGCCGCTCTCCGGCACACCGTTCCACTCCTTGCAGGCCACTTCACACGCCTTGCAACCGATACAGACACTCGTGTCGGTGAAGAACCCCATCCGCGGCGGCGGGTTCTCATAACCCGCGTCCGGCGCCGGGTCCAGCGGGCCGTACAGGGCATTGGTGTGGGGCATGGGTCAGACCTCCTGGTCCGGGCCGCTGTCCGCGGAGTCGGTCGTGACCATCGGTGGATAGTGCGGGTTGAGGTCACCGGAGCGCCGCCGGTAGTCGACGAGGAGCGCCAGCAGCTCCGCGCCTCTCGGGCGACGCCCGGACCGGATGTCGCAGGTGCCGACCTTGCTCTCCTGGATCAGCACGTTCGGATCCAGGCTGATGCCGAACAGGTCGTTGGCCGAGTCACCGGTGACCAGACCCTCGAAACCGAAGTGGTACGGCAACCACACCTGGTGGATGACCCGGTCGTCCACCCGCAACGGGGTGAGCCGATCCGTCACCAGCACCCTCGCCTCGATGGCCGCACGCGCGGTGATCAGGTGCGCCCAGCCCAGATGGGTGAGGCCACGTTCGACTGCCAACTCCGGGGACACCTCGACGAACATCTCCGGCTGCAACTCGGCCAGCGGCGACACCATCCGACTCATCCCGCCGGCCGTGTGGTGCTCGGTGAGCCGGCTGACCGTGAACACGTACGGGAACACCTGGCTGTACGGCTCGGGCGGGCTCGGGTTCAGCGTGTTGATCGGGTGGGTGTAGACCTTGCGGGTCGGGTTGGCCTGCTGTCGGTAGAGCGGGTTGCGCACCGGCGACTCGACCGGCTCGTAGTGGGTGGGCATCGGCCCGTCGAGCACGCCGGTCGGCGCGTACAGCCAGCCCTTGCCGTCGCCCTGGAGGATGAACGGGTCGTCTCCGGCGATTCCCGCCACGCCTGAGGAGTCGTGCGCCGGTCGGTAGGACGGCGGTTTGGTCTTCTCGAAGTCCGGCACGTCGTAGCCGGTCCACTCGCCCTTCTCCGCGTCCCACCACACGTAACGCTTGCGCTCAGACCACGGGTTGCCGTCCGGGTCGGCGGAGGCACGGTTGTAGAGAATGCGCCGGTTCGCCGGCCACGCCCAACCCCACTCGGGCGCCACCAGGGACTGCTCCGCGCCGGGCTTACGGCGGGCCGCCTGGTTGACGCCGTCCGCGTACACGCCGGTGTAGATCCAGCAACCGCCGACGGTGGAGCCGTCGTCCTTCATCTCGGTGAACGACGCCAGTGGCCGGCCGGTGGCCACGTCGTACCCGTTGATCTCGCGCAGCACCGCCTCGGCGCTCGGCTCGGCGGTCGGGCCGTGCGTGGGGTAGTCCCAGGCGAGGTCGAGCAGCGCCCGGTCGCGTGGGTTCGTCGACGTGGCCAGCCGTTCCCGGATGACGCGCCCGAGGTGGTAGAAGAACCACAGCTCGGAGCGGGCGTCGCCTGGCGGCTCGACGGCCTTCTCCCGCCACTGCAACAACCGCTGCGTCTGGGTAAACGTGCCCTCCTTCTCCACGTGCGAGGCGGCGGGCAGGAAGAACACCTCCGTGCGGCACTCCTCCGGCACGATCTCGCCGGTCTCGATCTCCGGCGCGTTCTTCCAGAACGTGGCGCTCTCGATCTCGAACAGGTCCCGGACCACGAGCCAGTCCAGGTTGGCCATGCCGAGCCGCTGGGCGCGACCGTGCGCCGAGCCGACCGCCGGGTTCTGACCGAGCAGGAAGTACCCCTTGACCTTCCCGTCGATCATGTTGAGCACCTGCTGGTAGGTGCCGTGGTCGCCGGTCATCCGAGGCATGTAGCCGTAGCAGAAGTCGTTGTCGGCGGTGGCGGCCTCTCCCCAGTACGCCTTGAGCAGGTTGACGCCGTAGGTGCGCGCGTCGCCCCAGAACCCCTTCTGCCCGGGGTGCGCGATGCTGTCCACCCACGCGTCCAGCGTCGGGTGGTTGGCGTGGTGCGGCATCGGCAGGTAGCCGGGCAGCAGGTTGAACAACGTCGGGATGTCGGTCGACCCCTGGATGCTGGCGTGCCCCCGCAGGGCCATCACCCCGCCACCCGGTCGGCCCATGTTGCCGAGCAGGAGTTGGATGATCGCGCCGGTACGGATGTACTGCACACCGACGCTGTGCTGCGTCCAACCCACCGAGTAGACGAGCATCCCGGTGCGGTCCCGACCGGAGTTCTCCGTCCAGGCCTGCGCCAGTTCGAGGAACTTCTCCTGCGGGATGCCGCAGACGCGTTCCACCATCTCCGGGGTGTAGCGGGCGTAGTGCCGCTTCAGGATCTGGTAGACGCAGCGCGGGTGCTGCAACGTCTCGTCGCGCTCGGTCTCGCCGCCGACCGGGGCGCCGTGCGACTCGTGCTCCAGCCCGGCGCCGGTCTCCCGCTGGATCTCGGTGTCGCGGGTCGTCTGGTTCTGCCGGTGGCCCTCGTAGCGCCAACTGGTCTGGTCGTACGAGGCGTTCTCCTCCTGGAAGCCGGAGAAGAGCCCGTGCAGGTCCTCGGTGTCGACGAACTCCTCGGTCACGATCGTCGCGGCGTTGGTGTAGGAGACCACGTACTCCCGGAAGTCCAGCTCGTTCTCGAGGATGTAGCGGATCACCCCACCGAGCAGCGCGATGTCGGTGCCCGCCCGGATCGGCAGGTACGCGTCAGCCAGCGCGCTGGTGCGGGTGAAGCGCGGGTCGACGTGGAACACCTTCGCGCCGCGACGCTTGGCCTCCATCACCCACTGGAAGCCCACCGGGTGCGCCTCGGCCATGTTCGAACCCTGGATGACGATGACGTCCGAGTTCGACAGGTCCTGCTGGTACTGGGTGGCGCCGCCACGACCGAAGCTGGTCCCCAGACCGGGGACTGTCGAGGAGTGTCAAATACGGGCCTGGTTCTCGATCTGGAGCGCCCCCATCGCGGTGAACAACTTCTTGATGAGGTAGTTCTCCTCGTTGTCCAGCGTCGCCCCACCCAGGCTGGAGATGCCCAGTGTCCGGTTGAGCGGTCGGCCCTCGGGGTCGACGTCCTCCCAGGTCTCGTCGCGGGCGGCCAACACCCGGTCGGCGATCATGTCGAGCGCGGTGTCGAGGTCGAGGTCCTCCCACTCGGTGCCGTACGGCCGGCGGTAGCGGACCTTGGTCTGCCGCAGTGGGCTGGTCACCAGACTCTTGCTGGCCGAACCCTTCGGGCAGAGCCGACCCCGCGAGATCGGGCTGTCCGGGTCGCCCTCGATCTGGCTGACCTGCCCGTCCTTCACGTAGACCCGCTGGCCGCAACCGACGGCGCAGTACGGGCAGACGGACCGGGCCATCGAGTCGGCGGTGTCGGTGCGGGCGGTGAGCGCGCGGGATCCGGCGGACTTGGCGGCCGCGCCCCGGCCGAGAGGGTCGGTGCCGGTGAGCTGCCGGTAGACCGGCCAACCCGCAATCCAGCGAGGCACCCCCATTGCGCACCTTCCCGACTAATCACACAAAATGTGAACAGCCTGACATTAGTCGAGGTGCCCTGCCTGTCGCAGCGGGATCACGAACAGTCATGCCTCCCCCGACCCTCGGTGTGGGCCGGGAGAGGCATGGAGCGCGGCGATGGTCAGTGCGGTGACAACTGGCCGACGGGGTGGTCGTTGAAGGTCCGGTAGCGGTGCAGCTCCCAGAACAGCCAGCCGATGCTGACGAGCGCCACCACGACGAAGACCAGCGAGCCGGTGAACGTGTCCCAGAGGGTGTGCAGGACGACGACGCCCACGAACGTGCCGATGAACCCGAACAACCGGCGGGCGCTCGGCGTAGCCAACAACGCCCACAGCGCGCCGGCGGTGAGCCCGGTCCAGGCGGTGTGACCGGCGGGCGCGGTCAGACCACGGATGAACAGCGTCTGCTCCACCGCCCCGATGTTGCCCTGCGAACTCAGCAACGCGCTGAACGCGTAACCCATCGTCTCCAGCGCGGCGAACCCCATGCCGGCGGCGACGCCGATGACCAGACCGTCCGAGGGCACCCGACGCCGACGCTGGGCCACCACCGTGAACAGCAGCACCACCGGCACGATCAGCTTCGCCGACTCCTCGATCAACGCCACGAACAGCATGGGCAGCGTGCCGAGGCCGCGCAGGGTGTCGTACTCCAGGGTCCCGGCGACGACCGTGCCGATCACACCGCCGAAGAACGCCGACGTCACCAACACCGATGCCGGCACCTGCCACCGCCCGGTGCGGGCCTGCGCGAACGTCAGGAACGTCAACGGCACCAACGTCGCCCCGAGCAGGATCAACGCCGGTACGAAATTCGGATTCTTGGTGCTGACGAGGGTGCGCAGCACCGCCAGATAGAGGACCAGCCCGATGACGAAAACCCCGACCCACGCCCACCGGCGCCAACGATCACGCATACCGCGCAGTGTGGCCGACCCACGTTACGAAGACCAGCCCCGGCGTTGAGATCCCTACGACTCCGGACACACCGATCAGCGTTTCTGGAACATCGTCGCTGCCACGTCGGCGATCAGCTCGATCGCCCAGTCGAGCTGCGGACAGTTGGTGCGACTGCGGCACTCCAAGCAGCCACCTACGCTCCACGGCCGGTCGAGCGCCCGGGTCCAATGGGCGTCCAGAACCCTCTTGGCAGTGAACAACGCGGTTGCCGTGGAAATCGGCTCGTCGATCGGCACAGTCGGCACCCCTCCCTGCGATCACGATTAGTCCCCACCTGGGAGGCAGAGTCCATACGTCGTGCTCCCCCAGGTGGGTTGCCGTCGGTAACCCAGGAGTTTGCCGAAACCAGGGAACCCGACTGAATCATCAACCTATTCCAACCTGTAGGAGCAGGTCAAGCGACAGCTAGGAACTTGTTGGAACAGGTCTACCCGTGATCGAATCAGGGTGCCGAAACCAGGGAACCCGCGGAGATCGACTCATGCCGACCGAGAGAGTGGACTACCGGCGCATCGCCAACGAGATCGCCGAGAAGATCAAGTCCGGAGAACTCACCCCGGGCGAGAAGCTGCCGTCCACACGCGAGCTGGCCGAACAGCACCACGTGCACATCTCCACCATCAACCGGGTCATGACCATCCTCAAAGATCGGGAGCTGGTCGAGGGATTCCCGGGCAAAGGCGTCTATGTGGCCGAGGCAGGACCGTCGAAGTAGAGCGGTTAGCCGACCTTCGATGCCGCCACACCGCTATATGCCTGATCGTTGTCAGCTGAGCAGTTCGACACGCCGAGCGTCGGACTGCTCAGCTGACAACGATCACCGCGCCGAACGAAGGGCGGGGCGTCAGACAACGTGCACCAGCCGGAAGCGCTCGGTCACCACCATCGTGTCGTCGTCCACCGTGAAGTCTGGGTCGCCCAGTTCCTCGCGGAGCTCCCCGCTGTGCCAGAACGTCTCGTGCCCCGCCCGCCACTGCGCCACGGACTCGTCGCCCTCGCCCTCGTCCAGCGCGTGTCGCAGGTCGACGTCCGCGAGACGGATCACCCGTACCTCGGTCAGTTCGATGGCCGCGACCCGCCGGCCGGCGGAGTCCACCACGGCGGAGAGTTGACCCACCTCGGGCAGTGGCTCGTTCGCGCACTCATACCCGACCAGCAGGCCCGTGGTCGAGGTCTTCGCACCGGAGAGGATCGCACCCACGAGCTTGTCCCGCAGCGGCCCCGGGAACGCGAACTCGGCCAGCGGAAGATCATCGAGGTCCATGCGCGGAGGGTACGCGACCCGGCGCGTCACGAGGAACCGCCGTCGACCCGGTGAGTGGGCGGGCCGTGCCGCCCCAGGCCCGGGCCGTGATCTCGGCGGCGGTCGCCACGGCCGTCTCCTCCGGCGTCCGCGCGCCAAGGTCCAACCCGATCGGCGAGCAGAGCCGGGCCAGCGCTACCTCCCCCACACCGGCCCCGCGCAGTCGGCGCATCCGATCGTGTCGGTCAGGTTCCCGTCTGGTGCCGACCGCGCACGCAGTACACGTCGCCGGAGTTCGCGCTGTGCGGCAGTGCGGCGAGGTGCGTCGCCATGTCGGTCGCGGAGACCCAGCGCTGGAACGTCATCGACTTGTCGTCGCCCAGCGCGACGTCGAAGCCGTCGAAGCCGAGCACGGTCAGGCGATCGAGACACCGTGAGGCGACCGTGCGCGCGATCGTGGTGAACTCGAACGAGAGCGCGGGCAGCGGGCGGGTCAGGCCGGCCAACACCTCGTCCTCGAAACCCTCCACGTCGATCTTCGCGAAGGTCGGCTCGCCGTACTCGGTGATGAGGGTGTCGACGGTGACCACCGGCACCTCGATGTCGGCGTCCCACACCTGGCCCTCCCACCCGCCGGCGCCCTCCGCCGCTCGCATGAAGTCGGGCGAGGCCGTCGACACGGTGGGGTTGGCGGAGTTGACGTGGAAGCGGGTGCTCCCCGGGACGGCTCCGCAGACCGCCTCGACCAGCGTCACCTGGTCGTCGTCGGCGTAGATCGCCTTCAGGGCGCGCAGGCACAGCGGCTGCGGCTCCACCGCCACCACCCTCGCCCCGAGACGACGGAAGCTGGCGATGTGGTCCCCCACGTGCGAGCCGACGTCGAAGACGAGATCCCCCTCGGCGACGAAGCGGGAGTAGAAGGCGTCCATCCGCGCGTCGCGCTCGGCGTCGCCGTAGTACACGTCCAACGAACGGTGCAGGAGGGACATCGCCGGGTCGGTCCGGAGCGCGGCGATCCTGGTGCTGGTGCTGGTGCTGGTGCCTGCCGTCATCTGTCTGAGTCCTGTCCAAGAGGGGGCCGGGTCACGGCCCGAAGGCGGTCAGGAACCGGTCCCGGAAGGTGTCCATCCGCCAGACCGGTGCCTGCGGTCCCGGCTTGAGCCCGTCCTGCCAGCCCCACCCGGAGATCCGGTCCAGGACGGCCCGGTCCCGGGTGACGATGGAGATCGGGACGTCTCGGCTGGCGTTGTCTCCGGTGACCACGGCGGCGGGCTGGTGGTCACCGAGGAAGATGAACACGAGGTCGTCGTCGCCGTAGGTCTGCACGTAGGAGATGAGCGCGCTCAACGTGTACTCGATGGAGTGCCGGTAGTCCGCGCGGATCTGCTCGGTGTCGCGTCGCTTGTCGTCGGACTCCTTGGCGGTCCCCTTGAAGATCGCCCCGTTGCCGAGCGCGGGCCAGTCGACCAGAGCCGGGACGGGCGTCCACGGCGCGTGGCTCGACACCAGCGCGAGTTCCGTCATCGTCGGCTCACCGTCGCCGTTCGCCTGCTCCAGACGCCGCCAACTGGCGAGGGTGTACTGATCGGGCATGGTGCCGAAGCTGAACTTCGGCCCCCGGTACGCGAGCTTCCGGGCGTCGTAGAACCGGTCGTAGCCGAAGAAGGAGCCCTCCGGCCACGGCTTGCTCACCGCCGGCATCACCCCGACGGTCTGCCAGCTCGCCCGTTGGAACGCCTTGTTGAGGGTCAGCCGGTCACTCGCCAACAGGGTGCGGTGCCGCTGGTCGTTGTCGACCCAGAGGCCGGAGAGCAGGGTGTCGTGCGCGAGCCAACTACCGCCGCCGAACGTCGGCGAGGTGAGGAATCCACTCTGCGAGGCGAACCCCGCCGCCGTGAGCCGGCTGGTCCCTCCGTCGAGGACCGCACCGACCTGCGGGGCGAACTCCGGGTCCTCGACGGCATCCCGGCCGTAGCTCTCCACGAAGGAGACGACGACGTTCTTGCCGCGTAGCGCGGTGAGCAGCTGGTCGCCGGGCATCTCGGCGAACCGGTCGTCCTGGAGCAGCGCGGCGAACCTCTCCCGGTCGTCGAGACGCAGACGTACCTGGAAGCCGTGACCGTTGGTCAGGGTGGTCGCGGACGTGTCGGCGACAGTCACGCCCTCGACCACCCGCACGTTGAACGCGGCACAGACCACCCAGACCACCACCAGCGCCGCCACGACCCGGGTGGTCGCCGCGCGGTGCCAGATCACCAGCCGGCGCAGTCGTCGCATCGACAGCGTGACCAGGGTGGGCAGGCCGACGGCCACCACCGCCAGGGTGATGGCCACGCCGATGGCGACGGGCCGGCCGTACGACTCGCTGACGAAGGCGAACCCCTCGTCGAGCAACGCCCAGTCGAGCACCGGGTCGAAGGCCCGGCTGAGCGCGGCGGTGAATCCCAGGTCGAACAGCTTCAACAGGCCGAGCAGGCCGAGGGCCACGCCGGCGAGCGTCGCCACCCACCGGCTCCACCGCGGGGGTAGGGCGAGCAGGAGGGCGACGATCAGCAACGCCTCCAGGGGAATCCGTACGAACGCCGCCGGGCTGAGACGGCCGAAGTCGTACGGCAGGGTGAGCACGAGCACCACGAGCAGCACGGCCAGGAGGGTGACCAGTCGGGCCACGACGGAGCGCTTCGGCCGCTCCTCGGCCTCGGTGCCGTCGGTGGCGGTGACGTCCGAAAGCTCGCCCCTCATCGCCTTCCGTCCCTGGCTCGGCATCTGACGTACGCGCGTCACGAGCGACAACCCGGGCATCCTTCCATGATCTTTGTTGGGCGCGGTAACCGGGCGACTCAGACGCGGGCGATCCCGCGTCGGGCCACGGCCACCGTCCGATGCTCCGGCCAGGGCAGCCCATCCGCCGTGTCACGAGCGACGGGAATGCGCCGGTCCTCGGCGGCGTCGTGGGCGAGGGCTCGGCGGACGTGACGCGTCGTCCACAGCCACGCGACGTCCCGCCCGAACGACTCGACCAGCAGCGCCAACGACGCCACCAGCACGACTGTCGTCAGCGGCCCGGGCAGCGCGTCGCCCATCGCCACCGTCAGCACCACGCCCTGGATCGCGGCGACGACCTTCCGCCAGTAGCGCGGCGGCAACGATCCCCGCATCCACCCCAGCACCCAGCTCGCGGCGACGAAGACGTAGCGCATCGCGCCGATCGCGAGCACCCAGCCACCCACCGAGGGTGCGACGTGCAGGCAGAGCACCAGGACCAGGAAGGAGTCGATCTCCATGTCGAAGCGTGCGCCGAGTTCGCTGGACGTACCGGTGCGTCGGGCCGTGTAACCGTCCACGGCGTCCAGCACGAGCGCCACACTGGTGATGACGACCATCAACGTGACCGGCGCCGGTCGGGTGAACGCGTCCGCGGCCAGGGCCGTCACGCCGCCGACGAGGATCGCCCGGCTCAGGGTCACCTGGTCGGCCGGGCTCAGATCGTCCGTGCCGGAGCGGGACATCCCCCGACTGAGCAGGGCACACAGCGCCACCCCGTACGCCAGCCCCGCCGCCCACCCGGCCGGGCCGAGGCCGACGGTCTGCGCGAGCACCGCCAGCACGCCGATCTGCACGAGCAGTCCGATGACCGGACCGGTTCGAACCGTTGACATCGTGCCTCCGTGACTCTGGTGGGTGACCCTGACCGTCATCACGGAAAACATGACCGATCGGTTCATTCTGAACGGGCCTCAACATGTATACGGAGGGACGTGCCCCAGCGGATGCAGATAATTCGTCGCCAGTGAGTGCAGCCCTTCTCAGCCGACGACGCCCCCGAATGCGACGACGGGTGTTCGGGTCAGGCCACATCGGCCGCAGCCGTGCGGCGCTGGTCGCCCAGCAGCTCACCCACCGGTCGCCCCGGCCTGGTCGTCATGCACCGACCTACTGACCGTCCCGGGGGACGACGCATTACCTGCTACGTCATCGACAACGCGCGCCCGCGTTCGCAATCATTCCTCGGAGGCGAAGCCCGGACCGCAACGAACGGAGAATCATGACCGCGTACGCGCTTGCTCACCTGCGCAGAGCTCCCATCCATGCCGAGGTGCTGGAATACCTGGAGCGCGTCCAGGCCACCCTCGTGCCCTTCGGTGGTCGGTTCATCGTGCACGGGGGGCCGATCGAGGTTCTGGAGGGCGACTGGCCGGGCGACCTGGTCATCGTCGAATTTCCCGACCTGAGCAAGGCCCGCTCCTGGTACGGATCCCCCGCCTACCAGGAGATCAAGCCCTTGCGGACCAGGCACCTCGACGGCGAGGTGATCCTCGTCGAGGGAGTAGCCGCCGACCACAGCTCGTCGGAGATGGCGGCCGCGATCCGCCGGGCCGACGGTTCGTAGCGCAGGGGTCAGGGCTGGGTGAGCACCTCGACTCCGTCGTCGGTGATGGCGATCGTGTGCTCGCTGTGCGCGGTCCGGCAGCCGGTCACGCTGCGCAGGGTCCAGCCGTCGGGGTCGGTGACGAGCGTGGCGGTGTCCGCCATGACCCACGGTTCCAGTGCCAGCAGCACCCCGGGGCGCAACCGGTAGCCGCGGCCCGGCCGTCCCGTGTTGGAGACGTGTGGGTCCTGGTGCATCGTCGAGCCGACGCCGTGGCCGCCGAACTCGGTGTTGATCGAGTATCCGGCCGCGCCGAGAACCGAGCCGATGGCGTGGGAGATGTCGCCGATGTGGACTCCGGGGCCGGCGGCGGCGATGCCGGCGCTCAACGCGCGCTGGGTGGCGTCGATCAGCGCGATGCTCTCCGGTGGCTGCGTCTCGCCCACGACGAAGCTGATCGCGGAGTCGGCGACCACCCCGCCCAGGGAGACAGCGAGGTCGAGCGACAGCAGGTCGCCGTCGGCGAGCCGGTAGTCGTAGGGCAGCCCGTGCAACACCGCGTCGTTGATCGACGTGCAGATGTAGTGGCCGAACGGGCCGCGCCCGAAGGAGGGCTCGTAGTCGACGTAGCAGGACTGCGCCCCGGCCTCCATGATCATGCTTTGCGCCCACGCGTCGATGTCCAGGAGGTTCGTGCCGACCGCGCTGCGACTCTTCAACGTCTGCAGGATGCCGGCGACCAGGGCGCCGGTGTCCCGAGCGCGTGGCAGGTCGGTGGGGCTCAGGATCTCGATCATGCCGCGCCTTCCTCGTACCAATAAGTATCCCGGCCATATTATCCCGGTACTAGAATCGGGGCATGGTCAGGTTGCCGCTCACTCCCGCAGAGGTCGAACGCGGACAGCGCCTCGGCGCCCTCCTGCGCCGCGCCCGCGGGGAACGTTCGATGCTCCTCACCGCGCTGGACGCGGGTGTCTCACCGGAGACCCTCCGCAAGATCGAGTCGGGTCGCATCGCCACCCCCGCCTTCCCGACAATCGCGGCGATCGCCGACGTCCTCGGCCTCTCCCTCGACGCGGTGTGGTCGGAGATCAACAAGTCGGACGAGGCCGAGTTCATCCGGGCGGATCAGACCGTGGCCGAGCGCCTGGCCTCGTAACCGCGTCCCACGCCCGCCGCGCACCTGACCGCCGACAACGCCGTTCGACCGGCGACACGCAGACGCTGGTCCCGGTCGGCAAGCGACCGGGACCAGCGGGTGACGCGCTCAGGAGGCGGCGATGCCCTCCATGCCGATGCCGTTCTCGAACTTCGGCAGGCCCTCGACGGTGGTGACGAACTTCAGCGAGCCGTCCTCGTGCACCTCGTAGCCCTGCACGTTGCCGGCGGTGGCGTTCTGCACGTACAGGAAGCCGTCGCTGGTGGTCATGTCGATCGACCCGCCGCCGGTGTCCGCGGCGACGGCGTCGACGAGTTCGAGTTTGCCGTGGTCGTTGACCCGGTAGGAGCTGATGGTGGAGGTGCCGGCGTTGGCGACGTAGAAGTAGTCGCCGACGCGCTGGATCCAGCACGTCGCCTGCTGACCGTTGGGCACCGACGGCCCGATCTGGTCGAGCGCGCCGTCGTCCTCCAGCTCGAAGAGGCTGACCGCGTTCGCCCCGGACTCGGTGACCAGCAGCGTGTCGTCGGTGTCGAAGGTGAAGCCGAACGGGGCGTTGCCCGCGTCGCTGATGACGGGGTTGCGGGCCAGCTCGCCGTGGCGACCGATCTCGTAGCTGAACATGACGTTCGCGGCCTTGGTCGACACCAGGACGAACTCACGGTCCGGGTCGATCTTGACCTGGGCCGGGGCGGTCCCGAACGCGGGCGGGTTGCCGTTGTGCAGGCCGAGAGACCGGTTGGCGTCCTCGATCCGCGACAGATGCCCCTTGTTCAGCTTGAAGCCCTGCACCGACCCCTCGCCGCCGGCGTTGAGGACGTAGACGAGGTCGCCACGGGCCGCGATGCTGACCGGCAGCAGACCGCCGGACCAGATGACCTGAAGCTTGTGCAGCTTGGTGCCCTCGACACCGAAGACCGTCACGGTGTTGCTGCCGGCGTTCACCGCGAAGAGGAGACCGCGGTGGTAGATCAGGGACCCCTGCGAGGCCAGCGCGTCGAGCGGCGCGCCGATGGTGAATCCGCCCAGCCCGCCGGTGTCGTACTCGCCGGCCTTGGTGAGACGGCCGTCCTCGTCGCGGTCGTACACCTTGATGGTGTTGCCCTCGGCCTTGTTGGTCTGTACGAAGACCGCGCCCTCGCCGCCGTGGTGGTGTTCACCTCCCTTGCGGTCGTCGTGGTAACCAGGGCCGCCGCCATCGGCGAAGGCGGTCCCGGGGATCGATCCGACGCTGGTCAGACCCGCCAGGAGGGCTGCCGCGAGCGCGATGCTGCGCTTCATCACTGACTCCTTCTGCACCCGAAGGGAGGAATACGAGTTTTCCTCTCCTTCGAAAGCTATCGGAGCAGCTAGGCGCACTAGCCATATTTACCCTAAAGCGGTAATTCCGTGCCTTTGCCGCGAATGAGATGACGTCTGTGCGGCTATGGCCTATGACGTCCGCCCGTCAGGGACGCGGCGGGGCGGGCCACCACGGTTCGAGGACGGTCGGGTCGGCGACGTACTGCTCCACCTGCGTCCGCTGCTCCAGCGTCAGGGACAGCGACTGGAGCCGGGCGCCCCACTCGGGCACCTGATCGGCCTTATCCAGCGCGGTCGCCAGTTCGACCAGGGCGGCCAGCGCCATCGCCTGCTCGACCACCGGCGCGCCCTCGGCACGGCGGCGCATCCCCGAGTCGAGCGCCCGGTAGGCCGCCCGGTCATCCATCTTGAACTCGCGCAGGATCCGCGCGTTGTCGAGCACGCGCGCCAGCCCCTCAAGCTCCGTCGATCCGCCGTACTCCACGTCCTTCGGCTCGTCCCGCTGAATGAAGACGATGGTGTTGCCGGACGGGTCGACGATGCTGAACCGCGACGTCCCGGCGCGGTAGCGGGATATGCGAGGCAGGCCCTTGACCAGGACCTTGCCATAGGCGCGACGCATCGCCTCGGTGAACACCGCGTGGTACGACGCGACGGCGTCCACCATCACCAGGCAGCCGCCGGACTGCTCCTTCGCCGGGTCGAGATCCTTCGGCGCGGGGCCGTAGTGCAATTGGAACCCGCTCCACGTGAAGGCCAGGTACACGTACGGCTTGAGCTGCTCGTAGGCCACCTCGAACCCCAGCGCCCGCCAGAACGCCACGGTCTCCTCCGGCGCCGCGCAGTGCAGCAGCGGCACCATGGTTTCGTTCGGCCGAACGTGGTCCTCATTGGTTGTCACTCGTGCCCCTCCGATCCGGTCGGCAGGCCGGCCATTGTGCCAGCACCGGCGACGGTCCCGTCCGGTTTCGTCTCCTACCCAGGGAGGAGGCGCGCTCCGACCGGTGGCCGCAACCGGGGCTTGCGGTCGGACGTGATCGGCGGCGGCGACCGCGACCATCTACAGACATGACAATCGATCTGCGCCGGGCGGCACGCTGGCACCGTCCACTGATGATCTTCGTGTCCGTGATGGCGGTGCTCGCCGCCGTCTGCGCGGTCGGCATCCTCGTCGACTCCCGCGTCCTCACCGGGGCACCGATCTGGCTCAAGCCGTTCAAGTTCGCGGTGTCCTTCGTGCTGTACGGCGCGACGCTCGCCTGGATGCTCACCCTGTTGCCCCGGCGCAGCCGAGCCGCCGAGTGGGCAGCGACAGTCGTCGTCGCGATGGCGGTGGTCGAGATGGTGGTGATCGTCGCTCAGGTGGTACGCGGGCAGACCAGCCACTTCAACGGCACCTCCGCACTGAACAGCGCATTGTTCTCGGTGATGGGCGCGGCGATCATGGTGCTGTTCCTCGCGCACCTCCTGATCGGCATCGTGCTGCTGATCCGGCGGATCCCCGACCGGGCCGCCGCGACGGCCGTCGGGTGGGGTCTCGGCCTGTCGCTGCTGGGCATGCTCGCGGCGATACCGATGGTGCTGCCCATGCAGGAGCCGGGGATCGACGGGATCTCCGGGGCGCACAGCGTGGGCGTCATCGACGGCGGAGCGGGACTGCCGGTGGTGGGCTGGAGCACCACCGGGGGCGACCTGCGGATCGGGCACTTCGTCGGGCTGCACGCCCTCCAGGCACTGCCCATCCTGGCGATCCTGCTGAGCCGGTTCGCCACCCGACTCGACGAGCGCACCCGCGTCCGGCTCCTGGTCGTCGCGGGCGCGGCGTACGGCGTACTCACTGTGTTGTTGACCTGGCAGGCGCTGCGCGGACAGCCGCTGCTGCGGCCGGACGCCGTCACCCTCGCGGCCGTCGCCGCCCTGGTGGTCACGACCGCGACCGCCGCCGGGCTCGTGCTGGCGCGCCGTCGCCGACCGGACCTGGCGCTGGCGGCATGACCACGACGCTGTTCTCCCTGACGTTCGCGGTGGCCGCGCCGTTCTGGGCGCTGATGATCCTGCTGCCGCGCTGGTCGTGGACGGCCCGGATCATCGGCTCCCCGCTGATCGTGCTGCCGGTCGTGGTGATCTACGCGCTGCTGGTGCTGCCGGCGTTCGGTGACGTGCTACCGGCGGTGGCGTCGCCGACCCTGACCGGGGTCCGCGACCTGCTCGGCACCTCCGCCGGTGCGGCGGCGGGCTGGGCCCACATGATCGCGTTCGATCTGTTCGTCGGGCGGTGGGCGTGGTTGGACAGCAGGGAACGGGGGGTGCCGGCGTTGGTCATGGCTCCGGTGCTGCTGCTGACCATCCTGTTCGGACCGCTCGGCCTGGCCGCGTACCTCGCGGTCCGGGCCCGGTGGCGGCGGCCGGCGACCGCCGCCACCGGCCCGCAACGCCTAGGCTGACCGTCGTGAGCTGGCTGGGGCGACTGTTCGACCTGCGGGACACCCTCGTGCGGATGGTGCTGCTCGACCTGACCGGGCTGTGCTACCTGCTCGTCGTCCCGCACTCCACCAGCACGCCCACGACGACACAGTGGGTCCTCGCGGTGCCGGCGTTCGCGGTGGCGCTGGCGGCGCACCGCCGACCGGTGGTGAACATGGTGGCGCAGGCCGCCCTGCTGGCGGTCGCCATCAGCCTGATCGACGACTTCACCATCAACCAGGTCGGCGCCAGTTGGGCGTTGTTCGAGATGACCATGGCGGCGCGCGGCTCCCGGGCCATCTGGCTGGCCACCGCACTGCTGGTGGTGGTCGACCTGACCGACTCGATCGGCGACCCGCCACGCCGGTTCGCCTCCGGGATCGTCGGGCTCGCCGTGGAGGTCGGCGTGCCGGTCCTGCTCGGCCTGGTCATCCGCACCAACCGGGAACTCGGCCGGCAGGCCGTGGAGCAGGCCGCCGCCGAGCAACGACAGCGCGAGTCGGAGAGTCGCGCGGCGCGCGCCGACGAACGCGCCACCATCGCCCGCGAGTTGCACGACGTCGTCGCGCACCACGTGGCGTCGATGGTGCTGCGCGTCGGCGTGGCCCGGCACGTGCTCACCGACCTGGACCCCCGGGCGGGCGAGGTGTTCGACGACGTGCACGGCACCGGCACGGCGGCCCTGGCAGAGCTGCGCCGGCTGGTCGCGGTACTGCGCGACCCCGATGGGGTACGCGGTGACGCGGCGCTGACCGCGATCGAGCCCTCCGCGCTGCCGGCGGCGATCGGCGCCGCTGTCGACCGGGCACGCCAGGCCGGTGTCACAGTGGAGGCCGACCTGGATCCGGCGATCGGTTCACTCGACGCGGTACGCGGCATGGCCGTGCTGCGGCTGACCCAGGAGGCACTGACCAACGTGGCCAAACACGCCGGAACCTCAGCGGTGGCGCGGCTCGTCGTCGCCGTCCACGACGACGCGGTGCACTGGGAGGTCACCGACACCGGTCGCGGTGGGGTCCCAGCGGGTCTACCGGCCGGCGGCGGTCACGGCATCACCGGCATGCGCGAGCGCGTCGAGGTCCTCGGCGGCCGGTTGGAGGCGGGCCCGACCGGCACCGGCTGGCGGGTGCGCACCGTCCTCCCGGCCGTGGTCGCCGCGCCGGGGCGTAGCGCGGCCGCGTCGGTGCCCGCTGAGCGGGCGGCCCCGGGCGGGTCGACGCCCGGTGACCAGGTGGCTCCGGCGGGGTCCCGCACCCCGGAGCCGGCGTGATCCGGGTGCTGCTGGTCGACGACCAGCACCTCATCCGGGCCGGGCTGCGGATGCTCTGCGACGCCCAACCCGACATCGAGGTCGTCGGGGAGGCCGACAACGGCCGCGAGGCGATCACGCTCGCCGCGCGGCTGCTCCCCGACGTCGTGGTCATGGACCTGCGCATGCCCGGCGTCGACGGGATCACCGCGACCAGCCGGATCCTCGCCGAACGCCCCACCACCCGCATCCTGGTGTTGACCACGTTCGGCGACGACGACCACCTCTACCCCGCCCTGACCGCCGGCGCCTGCGGGTTCCTGCTCAAGGACGCGCCCCCGACCGAGTTGCTCGACGGCATCCGCCGGGCCGCGGCCGGTGACAGCCCGTTCAGCGCCGAGGTGCTCCGACGCCTCGTGCAACGCGCCGTGCACGCCCGCCCGGAGACGCCCCGACCGGTGCAGGGGTTGACCGCCCGCGAACAGGACGTGCTCAACCTGGTCGCCGAGGGCCTGTCCAACACCGAGATCGGCGATCGGCTCCACATCGGTGTCACCACGGTCAAGACCCACATCACCAGTCTGATGACCAAGACCGACAGCCCGAACCGGGTACGCCTCGCCCTGTTCGCGCGCGGCGTCTGACGCTCAGGCCCTCATCCGCGCGGACACGGTGATGACGAGCAGCAGCGGCACGATCAGCAACGCCGGGGCGACGACCGGCAGATGCAGGGCGACGAGCGCGCCGACCCCAGCGCCGACCATCAGGGCCAGCAGGACCTGGACCTTGGGGCGCAGGTTGTCCCACGGGCTGCGCGCGGCGACGCCGGCGATCAGGCTGGTGAGCGTGCCGGTCAGGTACGTGGAGGACAGGCCGGGGACGCCGAAGCGTTGGATGGCACTGCTCTGGATGCCCAGCGCGACGGCGGACAGCATGAGCAGCGCGAGGTGGACGCGCGCGTCGGGGGTGTGGAGGGTGACCTCCCAGACCACGAGGAACACGACGAACACCACCAGTTCCAGGACCAGCGCCCAGGTGACCCGACGGGGCCAGACCGGGTCGCCCGGTTGCGCCGAGCCGACGACGCGGGCACCCGCGAGGACACCGACGATGAAGCTGACGATGGCGCAGCCCGACGTCAGAGCCAGCTCGGCGTCGCCCCGGCCCGCGGAGAGTCCGAGCAGGACCATGTTGCCGGTCATGACGCTGGCGAAGGCCCCGCCGAGGGAGAGGAACCCGAGGGCGTCGGCGCTGCCGCTCAGGAAGGTGAGCACGACGACGAGCGCGTGCCGTCGGCGCAGGAGGCGCGGGTCCTGCTGAGCTGCGAGGTCGGGCTGGATCACGCGGGGGACTGTGCTCGGCACTGTCGGCCACCCTCCAGAGATTGTTCTTCGTATACACTTTGTCCGGACATGTTCACGGAGAGGCGACCAGGTGGCTGACGATCTGCGGGACAAGCTCGGCACCCAACACCTGCCGCTACGCGATCAGGTCCTCACCGCACTGCGCACCGCGATCATCGACGGCAACTACCTACCCGGTGAACGGCTCACCGAGGACCGGCTCGCCGAGGACTTCGGCGTCTCCCGCAACCCGGTCCGGGAGGCGCTGCGCGTCGCCGAGGCCGAGGGCTTCGTCCTGATCCTCCCCCGCCGGGGAGCCGTCGTCGCCTCACCCAGCAGCGGGACCATCGCCGACATGTTCGCCGTCCGTGAGCGCCTGGAGACGCTGGCCGCCCGACTGGCCGCCGAACGGGCCACCGCCGCCGACGTGGCCGCCCTTAGGGCCCTGCTCGACCAGGGCCGCGAGGCGACCCAGCGACAGGACCTGGCCCGGGTCGCCGAACTGAACAGCATGCTGCACCTGCGCATCCTCCAGATCAGCGGAAACCCCTGGCTGTCGTCGATCGCCAAGTCGCTCTACCTCCATGTCCAGTGGGTCTTCCGGCTCGGGGCGGCGGAACGCGCACCACACTCGTGGGCCGAACACATCCAACTCGTCGACGCCATCGAGTCAGGCGACGGCGACCGCGCCGAGCGGGCCGCGCTCGCCCACCTCGACGCGGCGTCCGCCGCCGCCCACGAGAACGCCGAGGGCGGCTACGGAGTCACCGCCTAACGGCCGCACGCGTAGCCCTGCATCCCCCGGGGGTTCGCACCGGCGGCGAGCACACCCGTCGCCGGGTCACGGGTCACGGCGCAGAGCCGACCGAGACTCCACCCGTCGACCACCCGCACCTCGTGCCCGTACGCCCGCAGGGCCCCCAGCACGCTGTCGTCGTAGCGGTCCTCCACCACCAGGACACCGGGCTCGGAATCCCGTGGGTAGAACGACCCCGGCAGGCCGAGCGTGTGCCAGGCCGGGGCGTCGATCGCCTCCTGAAGGGTCCGACCGCCGACGAGGTGCCGGAGCAGGAACGGCAACTGCCACTGGTCCTGCTGATCGCCACCGGGCGTTCCGCAGGCCAGCACCGGCTCACCGTCGCGGTGCACCATCGTCGGGCTCAACGTCGTACGCGGTCGCCGCCCCGGCGCCAACGACGAGGCGAGGCCCTCCTCCAGCCAGAACATCTGCAACCTGCTGCCCAACGGGAAGCCGAGTTCCGGGATCGTCGGCGAACTCTGCAACCAGCCACCACTCGGGGTAGCGGAGATCATGTTGCCCCACCTGTCGACCACGTCGACGTGACAGGTGTCGCCACGGGTCACCCCGTCCGACTGCACCGTCGGCTCCCCCGTCGTCGGGTCCGTCGGGTCGGCCCGCCGCCCGGCACCGGGCCGGACGTGGGCCGGCAGGCGAGGTTGTGCCCCGTCGGGACGCCCCGGTCGCAACTGCGCCGACGCGCGGTCACCGACCAGTGCCGCCCGCTCCCGCGCGTACTCCCGGGACAGCAGCGCCTTGGCGGGCACGTCCACGTCGTCGCCGTACCAGGCTTCCCGGTCGGCGAAGGCGAGCTTGAGCGCCTCGACCTGGGCGTGCACACCGGTCGCGGTGTCCGGGTCGAACGCGGCGGGCTCGTCGAGCGCGTCGAGGGTGGCCAGCGCCTGCAGCAGCACCGGTCCCTGACCCCAGAACCCGGTCTTCGCCACCGAGTAGCCGTGCCAGTCGAGGGTGGCGGGCTCCTCCCAGGTCGCCGAGTACGCGGCCAGGTCGTCCCCGGTGACCAGACCGGCATGCGGTCGGCCGCTGGAGTCCTGGAACGGCCGCCGGCTGAACGCGTCGATCGCCTCGGCGACGAAACCCGTACTCCAGGCCCGTCGCGCGGCCTCGATCTGCGCCTCCCGGTCCGCGCCGGCCGCCTGCGCCGCCTCCACCAGTCGGCGCAGGGTGTCCGCGTACGCCGGGTTGGTGACCATCTCCCCGGCGCGCGGTGGTCGGCCGTCGCGCAGCCAGAGCGCGGCGGACGTCGGCCAGTGTTCCTCGAACAACGCGCGCACGGCCGTCACCGTGTCACCGACCCGGCCCACCAGCGGGTGACCGGCGCCGGCGTAGCCGATCGCCGGCTCCAGCACCTCGGCGAGGGTGAGCGTGCCGTGCTCGCGCAGCAGCAGGAGCCAGGCGTCCACGGCACCGGGTACGGCCGCCGCGAGCGGCCCGGCTCCCGGGACGAGGTCCATCCCGAGGGAACGGAAGTGCGCGATGGTCGCGCCGGCCGGTGCCGGCCCCTGCCCGCACAGCACCTTCGGCCTGGGATCCCGCGCGGTGGCCACGATGGCCGGGACCTCGCCGCCCGGGCCGTTCAGGTGCGGCTCGACCACGTGCAGGACGAACCCGGCGGTGACCGCCGCGTCGAAGGCGTTGCCGCCGCGTTCGAGGATGCCCATCGCCGCCTGGCTGGCGAGCCAGTGCGTCGAGGACACCATGCCGAAGGTGCCCTGCAACGTGGGTCGGGTGGTGAACGTCATGACAACACCTCACTGGTATCCGCGGTGCGAACGTCGGGGCCGGTGCCGTCCGGCCGGACCAGGTGGCAGGCGGCCATGCCGTCGCCGATGGCCGTCTGCGCCGGCACCTCCGTCGCGCACCTGTCGAAGGCGAGCGGGCACCGGGTCCGGAAGCGGCAGCCGGACGGTGGATCGAGAGCGGAGGGCAGGTCGTCGCCGAGCAGCACCGGCTGACGCTGCCGTTGGCGCACCGGGTCGGCCACCGGCGCGGCGGACAGCAGAGCCTGGGTGTACGGGTGGGCGGGCCGGGCGAAGATCCGCTCGCGGGTGCCCTTCTCGACGAGTTGGCCCAGGTACATGACGGCGATCTCGTCGGCCAGGTACTCGACGGCGGACAGGTCGTGGGTGATGAAGAGGCAGGCGAAACCGATGTCGCGTTGCAGGTCGGCGAGGAGGTTGAGCACCGACGCCTGCACCGACACGTCGAGCGCGCTGGTCGGTTCGTCGGCGATGAGCAGCATCGGTTCGGAGATCAGCGCCCGGGCGATGCTGACCCGTTGGCGTTGCCCGCCGGACAGCTCGTGGGGGTAGCGACGTGCGACCTCGGCGCGCAGGCCCACCCGTTCGAGTTGCGGAGCGACGCGGGCGTCCCGTTCGCGTCGGGAGAGCCGCCTGCCGGCCAGCCGCAGCGGCTCGGCCACGATCTCGCCGACCAGCATGCGCGGGTCCAGTGACGCGGCCGGGTCCTGGAAGACGATCGACACCGCGCCACGGTGCGGGCGCAGCCGTCGTCGGGACAGGTGGGTGACGTCGGTGCCGGCGATCCGGACCGTTCCCCCGGTGGGCTCGACCAGCCGCACCACGCACCGGCCCACCGTCGACTTGCCGGAGCCGCTCTCCCCCACCAAAGCGGTGACCCGACCCCTCGGGATGCTCAGGGACACCCCGTCGACGGCGCGGACCGGGCCGAAGTGCATCACCAGGTCCTCGATCTCCAGGGCGGGCGGTTGCGGCGTCATCGGGTCGCCTCCTGGGGTGCCGTGGGGCAGGGGTGCCAGCACGCGGCGAGGTGGCCGTCGCCACCGATGCCCGACAGTGGCGGGGCGGAGTCGCGGCATGTCGTGTCGGCGGCCGGGCAGCGGTCCGCGAAGGTGCACGCGTCGGGTTGCGTCGACAGCACCGGCACCAGCCCGGGAATCTCGGTCAACCGGTCCGTGCCGGCGTGCCGACCCGGCCGCGGTGACGCCGACAGCAGCCCGGCGGTGTACCGGTGCCGTGGGTGTGCGAACAGGTCGTCCACCGGTGCACGCTCCACGACGCGCCCGGCGTACATGACGACGACGCGGTCCGCGATGTCGGCGATCACGCCAAGGTCGTGCGTGATGATGAGGACGCTCGTGCCGAGCCGGTCGCGCAGGTCGCGCAGCACCTGGAGGATGCCGGCCTGGACGGTCACGTCCAGCGCCGTGGTCGGTTCGTCGGCCACCAGCACCTTCGGGCCGCAGGCCACCGCCATCGCAATCATCACGCGTTGCCGCATGCCGCCGGAGAGCTGGTGCGGATAGGTGTCGACCCGAAGGGCCGCGGAGGGGATGCCGACGAGCGTCAACAGCTCGACGGCGCGGGCCCGCGCCGCCCGTCGGGACATCCGCTCGTGGACCTGGAGCACCTCCCCGATCTGACGCCCGACGGTGAGCACCGGATTCAGGGACGTCATCGGCTCCTGGAAGATGTAGGCGATCTCCTGGCCGCGTACCCGGCGCAGCGCCGACTCGCGGGCGCCGACCAGTTCGGTGCCGTCGAGGCGTACGGAGCCGGTGATCCGGGCGCTGGCGGGCAGCAGGCCGGCGATGCTCATCGCGGTGACGCTCTTTCCGCACCCGGACTCGCCGACCATTCCGACGATCTCCCCGGGGGCGAGGTCCAGGCTGACGCCGTCCACCGCCGAGACGGTGCCGGTCTCGGTCGGGAAGGACACCGACAGGTCGCGGATCTCCAGCACGGGCGTGGTCATCGGCGGTCTCCCTTCGGGTCGAGGGCGTCCCGCAGGGCGTCACCGAAGACGTTGAACGCCAGCGCCAAGCCCATGATCACCACTCCGGGGAAGACGGCCGCCCACGGCGCCCGGGCGGCGAACTGCTGGGCGGTCGCCAGCATGGTGCCCAGGCTGGGCGCTGGTGGTTGGATGCCGAGGCCGAGGAAGGACAGCACCGCCTCGCCGAGGATCGCGGCCGGAATGGCGACCGTGGCCTGCACCAGGATCACCGACGTCGCGTTCGGCAGGATGTGCCGGGTCAGCACCCACAGGTCACTCGCCCCGTCCACGACGGCGGCCGCGACGAAGTCCAACGACTTGAGGCGCAGCGTGTCCGAGCGGACGACCCGGATCACCCCGGGGATCTGGGCGATGCCGATGGCCACCGCCGCGTTGCCGAGGCTGGCGCCCCGGATGGCCGCCAACCCCACCGCCATGATCAGGAACGGGAAGGCGAGCAGCAGGTCGGTGAAGCGCGAGATGACCGCGTCCCAGGCGCGGAAGTAGCCGGCCGCCAGCCCGAGTGGCACCCCGATGACCAGGGAGGTGGCCACCGCCAGGAGCCCCACCTGCAACGACGCCCGGGCACCGAGCATGATCCTGGAGAGGACGTCCCGACCGAGGTCGTCGGTGCCGAGCACGTGCCCGGCGGTGCCGGGAGGTGCGAGGGTACGGGCGAAGTCGGTCTGGTCGACGGAGTACGGCGCGATCCACGGCGAGAGCAGCGCGATGACCGCCGCGAGCGCGAGCACGACGAAGCTGACCACCGCGAGGGGGTTGCGGCGCAGCCGACGCAGCACCCGCGTACGCCTGGTGACGCCGACCGCGGTCTCCGCCATCGGTACGGTGAGGACGGTCATGCCGGATCTCCCGTCACCCGGATGCGGGGGTCGATGACCGAGTAGAGCAGGTCCACCAGGAAATTGATCACGATGTAGGCCGTCGCGGTGAGCAGGACGACGGCCTGGATCACCGGGTAGTCCCGTTGGAACACCGCGTCGATGGTCATCTTGCCGAAGCCCGGGAGCCCGAAGATCTGTTCGGTGACCACCGCGCCCGAGATCAGCCCTCCGAGTTGGAGACCCACGACGGTCACCACCACGATGAGGCTGTTGCGCAGCGCGTGCCGGGTGATGACGGCTCGCGGGCGAAGGCCCTTGGCCTTCGCGGTGCGCACGTAGTCCGACGAGAGCGAGTCCAGCATCGCCGAGCGGGTCTGCCGCATGATGATGGCGGCGAGGCCGGTCCCGAGGATGACCGCCGGCAGGACGATGTGGTGCAGGTTGTCCACGGGGTCCTCCAGGATCGGCACGAAGCCGGAGGCGGGGAACAGCCCGGTCGCCACGGACAGGTAGAGGATCGCGAGCAGCCCCAGCCAGAAGTGCGGCACCGACAGGCCGATCAGCGCCAGACCGTTGGCCAGCCACTCCGCTGGCCGTCCGCGACGCACCGCGGCGAGCACACCCGCGCCGACCCCGAGCGCCGAGGCGATGAGGATCGCCAGGACGGACAACTCGACGGTCACCGGCAGGGCGGTCGTGAGCATCGACGAGACCGGCGTGCCGGTGCGGATCGACACCCCGAAGTCGCCCTGTGCCATGCGCTCCACGTACTGCGCGAACTGGACCGGCAGTGGTTGGTCCAGCCCGTAGTGGCGGCGGATCGCCTCCAACGCCTCCGGTGACCGGTCCTCGCCGGCCAGGGCGAGGGCCGGGTCACCGGGCAGCGCCCGTACGCCGACGAAGACCACGACCGTCGACAGCAGCAGGGTCAGCGCCGACTGCCAGGCGCGGGTGAGCAGATATCGGGCCACGGTGACCTACTTGGCGAAGCCGGCGAAGCCCGCCCGGAGCACACCGTCCGGGAAGACCTGGAGGCCCTGGATCTGCTTGCTGACGGCGGTGAGGTTCCGCTGCCGGTAGAGGTAGATCAGCGCGTCGTCCTGCTGGAGCAGCGTGACCGCCTGCCCGTACAGCTTCTTGCGCTCCTCGACGTCGCCGGCCTGGCGGGCCTGGGTCAGCAGTGTGTCGAGCTGTGGATTGCTGTAGCCGGCGACGTTCTGGCTGGCCCCAGTGCCGACGAAGTTCGTGATGTTGGCGTCCGGGTCGATCCGCCCGCTCCAGCCGAGTTGCAACAGCTCGAAGTTGCCGCGGTCCTGCTCGTCGAGGAGCGACGAGTACTCGACCGGGTTGATCTTCAGGTCGAACCCGCCGTCCTTGACCATGGACTGCAACGCCTGGGCGAGCCGCAGCGTGTCGGGGGTGTTGGAGGCGAGCATCGTCACCGGGTACGGCGTCTGCACCCCCGCCTCGGTGAGCAACTGCTTGGCCTTGGCGGGGTCGTGGGCCGGGCAGGTCTGCGCCTCGGGCGACGAGAACGGGCTCGCGGGGGAGATCGGCGAGCAGGCGGCGGCGTGCAGACCGTTGAAGACCGCGTCGACGAGCGCCTTGCGGTCGATGGCGTGCTCGAAGGCCTGCCGTACCTTGGCGTTCTGGGCGAGAGGGCGGTTGATCGGCTTGGGTGCGGTGCCGACGCCGTCGACGTTGCCGACGTTGATGGTCAGGCCCTGGTAGCCGAGGGACTGCGACTGCAGGACGGAGATCGCGGCGTCCTGCCGCAGGGCGGCGAAGTCCTGGGTGGACACGCTGTCGGCGACCTGCACGTCGCCGGAGCGCAGGTTGGCGGCGCGGATGCTCGCGTCGGTGAGGATCCGCCACGAGATGGCGTCGAGGTGCACCTTGGCCGCGTCGTAGTAGTTCGGGTCCTTCACGACGTCGATCGAGTTCTGGGGCACCCGCTTGGCGAATTTGAAGGGGCCGACGCAGACCGGTGCGGAGGCGAAGTCGTCACCCAGGCTCTGCAGCGCCTTGCTGCTCATGATCATGCCGGCCCGGTCGGCCAGGGCTCCCAGCAGCGGCGCGAACGGCTGCTTCAACCGCAGGACGACGGTCTGCGCGTCGGGGGTGTCGATGCCGTCGATGGGGCCGAGTTCGCTCTTGCGCGCCGACCGGGAGTTGGTGAGGTGGCGTTGCACCGTGGCCTTCACGGCGGCGGAGTCGAAGGGCGTCCCGTCCGCGAAGCGCACCCCCGGCCGCAGCGGGATGGTCACCGTCCGGCCGTCGCTGCTCGTCGTGGGCAGCGCGGTCGCGAGCTGCGGTACGACCTGCGCCTTCTCGTCGACGTCGTAGAGCTTCTGGCACATCGCCTGGAAGACGTAGCGGGAGTAGAGGCTTCTGGACAGCGTCGGGTCCAACGCGTCGGGCTCGGCGGAGAGGGCGATGACCAACCTGCCGCCCTGCTTCACGGCGGCGGGATCGGCCGGCGTACCGAAGGAGTCCTGGCCTGCCGACTGGTTGCCGCCGGACTGGTCGCCGCCGCCGCTGTCCGACACCGGTGAGCAGGCGACGACCGCGCAGACGGCGGTGGCCGCCGCGACCGCGACCCGAAGGACACGGCTCGTTTCGCTGACGGAGAGGTTCGTCATGGGGAGCTCCTCGAATGGGCGATTCCGGGAGCGTATGTTGTATACGATGAGTGCCGCAAGACCTCCGTGAATGGCTTTCCACGCCGGCCAGACACCCTGGCAGGACGGCACCGATCAGCTCGCCGGCCGGGCCCGGCCGCCCCGCACGAGACTGAGCAGGACGACCAGCGCGAGCACCGCCACCACCGCGCTGAAGATCTCGCCGGCGGGCCGCAGCCCGATCGTCTGGATCAGCAGGCCGACCCCGACGGCGGGCACGCCGAGCATCGCGAACAGAATCGCGAAGAAGGTCGACACCGCCTCGGCCTGGTGCTGCGGCGGCGTCTTCATCGTGATCGTCGCGACGCCGTCGCCGACCGCCACCCCGGACGCGACCCCGATGACCGCCGCGCTGACGAAGAGCGTCGCCAGCAGAGCCATCCACATGCTGAACGCGAGCAGGCCGGCCCCCACGACCAGACCGGCGCAGGCGTAGGCGAGTGCGGCGCGCGAGGAGAGGACGCGGGTCAGCAACTGACCGAACGCGGCGCCGGCGAAGGCGACGAAGACCACGAGCGCCGCGAGGGTGTGCGACCTCTCGTGCAGGACCATGCCGAGGAACAGCCCGGTCACCGACGTGAGCACTCCGAGAGCCGCGAAGCCCGCCCCGGCGGTGATCGCCGAGCGGACGAAGTCACCCCGGATGGCCGCCGGCACCGACAACCGTTGCACCCGGAGGGTCACCGGTGACCGTTCCCGCACCGTCTCCGGCACACCGCGCAACGCGACGATCGCGACGACGGCCAGGACCAGCACGATCACCCAGGGCAGCCGGAGCGGATCCGGGGCCACGTCCGACACGATCCCGGACAGCAGGGTGCCGGTCGCGAGCCCACCGAGGTTCGCGAAGATCGATACGGTGGCGGCGCGTTTCGGATGCCGACGGTCGATCAGCTCCGCCAGCGCCGCGGTCGCCGCGCCGATGATCAGCGCGGCGGAGAGTCCGGCGATGATCCGACCGGCGATGATCATCGCCAGGTCCACGGCGAACAGGAAGACGGCGTCCGCGGCGGCGGACAGCACCAGCGCGATGAGGATGACCGGACGGCGGCCGATCTGGTCGGAGAGCCGACCGAAGACCAGCAGCCCGACGACCACGCCCAACGCGTACAACGCGTAGACCACTGTCACGGTCAACGACGAGAACCCGAACTCCATCTCGTAGAGCGGATAGAGCGGGGTCGGCACTGTGGTGCCCACGAGCGTGATCCAGAACGCGAACGCGACCCGTACCGCACCGGACGTCGACCGAGGCGTCACGCCCCCGGCACGGCTCGCGTCGGACATGGTCAGTCCTCCCGGGTCGGACCCCTGCCTGCGTGCCGTCGACTCCCGCACGCTCCCGTCGCGGCCTCTGTTCCCGCGTACAGCATGGGTCTCGACCCCGGCGGAGATGCGGTAACAGCCCGAAACGACCACATCAGGTGGCTGCGTGCTCAGCCCAGGCCCAGGCCGGAGGGCCGCACGTAGCGCCGGCCCAGGCACCCGGCTGGCTCATCTCACCGCAGACGACGCCGAAGCCTCTCGGCAACGTGCTCGTTGGCTGGCCCGGCATGTCGATGTGCTGTTGAGCGGTATACCTCAGAGTCATATCCATACCTCTGAGGTATACCGCTCAATTCCGCGTCCGCCCCGACAGGGGCGACCGACGTGACCGACCGAGCCTAGGAGTTGTACGCCTGCGCCGTCACCCGGGCCTGCCGGGCCAGGCCCGGCCGCGCGGGCCAGGACACCCGCACCTCGCGGGTCTCCCCCGGCAGGAGCCAGAAGTAGTTGTCGTCGAAGCGGGCCGGCAGGACCCTCTCACCATGCTGGTCGCGCACGGCGAGCCGCACCAACGCGGCGACGGTACGGCCCTGGTTGCGGACCGTCGTGGTGACGGTGTTCCGGCCGTCCACGACACGGACGGTGCCCGACGACGTCGACAGGCGGGTGTTCGGCAGGTCGTTGAGCGCCCGCATCTGCTCGGCCTTGTCGTAGCGCCAGTAGGTGTTCTCCGTGAGCAGCCGGTCGCGGCTGTCGCGCAGCTCCAGGCGGACCAAGTGCAGCCCGCCACCGTCCAGCGCGGCGAGCGGGAAGGCCGCCGTCGTGGCCGACCGGGCCACGTCCACCCGCTGCCGCTGCGGCGTACCCAACGACCGGCCGCTCAGGTCGTACCGCCGGGCGGTGACCGTCACGCCGGTGACCGCCGTCGCGGTGTGGTTCACCACGCGGACCTGCCAGGTGCCCGGGTCGGCCTGCACGTGCAGCGGCTCGCAGCCCTTACGGGCCCCGTAGTAGGCGCCGTTCACGTCGAGGTCGTAGTCGTAGGTCTGCCAGACCGTGCTGTGCCACGCCGGGTGCGACATCCACAGCAGCAGACCTGTGGCGTCCTGCCACAGGTTGGCGTTCCACGCCTCGAACATGGCGCGGTGACTCTCGTAGTTGACGAACTGCGCCCGGGTGGCGAACTCGTCGAGCGAGACGGACTCGCCGAGCCGCGCGTCGATGGCCGCCTGGTACGTGCCGACGCGCTGGTTACCGATGGTCGACCAGTCGTGGTAGTTCCACACCTCGCTGATCGGCCACTCCTTCGCGTCGCCGACGAGGTTGCGCATGCTCTCCGTCACCGACACGACCGGCATGCCGATCTCGGTGTGGAAGCCGAAGGAGTCGGCCTCGTACATCGTCACGTCGGTGTAGGTGCTCGGGTCGACCCAGTGGTACGGCCCGCGTCCGCTCACGATGCCGCTGGCGGAGTTGGGGATGTAGAGGATCTCCGGGTGCTCGGTGCTGACGGCCTGCTTGAGGCCGGCGTCGACGATCGGCGGCGGGTCACCCTCGTTGGCGCCGCACCACACCACGATGCTCGGGTGGTGCCGGAACCGCCGGATCGTGTCGGCGGCGATGTCGACGTAGCCGGGCGGGTTGGGCAGGAACCCGCCGGCCTGCCAGAAGTCGTTCCAGACCAGGATGCCCTGCTCGTCGCAGGCCCGGTACAGCTCCTCACGGTTGCTGCTGCCGAGCCAGTTGCGGATCATCGTGAAGTTCATGTCGCGGTGCATCTCGACGGTGTCGGCCAGTCGGTCCGGCAGCACCCGACGCAACAGCTCGTCCCAGCCCCAGTTGCCGCCCCGGGCGAACACCGGCACACCGTTGACACTGATCTTCAGCTCGGTGATCTTGTTGCTGACCGACTTCACGTCGGTCCACGACTGCCCGTCGTCCGAGACCTGGATGACGAAGTCGCGGGCGTACGCCTGCTCCCAGACGATGGTGACCTGGTCGAACGTGACCGGTGCGCCGAGGTCGACCTGGATGTACTGGTTGTCCTCGAAGGTCGACGACCAGCGGGTCCGGGGGTTGCCGTCGACGGCCCGCTCCGGGCCGTTGGAGTCGCCGTCCGACGACGACGCGCTGGCGGTCTTGCCCAGGGCCAGGTCCACGTCCGGCTCGGCCTGCCGCTGCACCGAGAGCGCCCACATGGACACTCCCCACGAGGTCACCCGCGCACCGGTCTGGATGCGCAGGTGTCGAGCGGTCTGGCTGGCGAACGTCTCGACCTGGTCGGCGCGGCTGCCCAGCGGAGTGTCGTTGCTGACCGACTTCACGTCGGTCCAGGCGCCGCCGTCGGCGGAGACCTGGACGCGGTAGTCGAGCGCGTACGCCTGCTCCCAGACGATGGTGACCCGGTCGAAGTCGACGGCCGCGCCGAGGTCGACCTGGATCCACTGGTCGTCCTCGGCCTTCGAGGCCCAGCGGGTCGCCGCGTCGCCGTCGACGGCCCTGGCGGCCACGTTGGTGTCGTTCTCCGCCGACGAGGCCGTCGCGTCGCGGCGCAGGGCGAGGTCCGGCCCGGTGCCGTCGGCCACCGACAGCGCGAACATCGAGATACCCCAGCCGGTCGCGCGCTGGCCGGCCTGGATGCGTACGTGTCGGGCGTGCTGCCGGTCGAACGTGACGGTCTGCGTCGCCGCCCCGTCAACGAACTCCAGGGCGGGCTTGCCGGGCGGCGAGATCACGATCGGCTGGTGCCAGTCGTAGGCGAACTGTCGGACACCGAAGCGCAGCTCACGCCGGTCGCTGACGGTCCGCTTGACGGTGGCGGTGAGCGTGAGGTCGTACAGGTGGGGGTCGCCGTAGCCGTTGGGCCACCACAGCCGGGGCTTGCGCAGGCGCAACGCGGGGTGGCGCTCCGGCGCGAAGGTGACAGTGGTGCTTCCGTTGGCGGGGACGGTGACAGTGGACTCGACGCGTACCTTGTCGAACTCGGCGCGGACGGTGACTGTGGTGGCGGTGGCCGTCGCGTTGCGGACCGGCACCCGGATGGTGACCTCGGCGGCGCCGGTGTCCGGCAGGTCCGGCAGCGTGGTCTGCACGTGCGGGTCGCCGACGACGACGGCACCGGTGCTCCGCAGCCGGACGTGGTCCCAGAGGCCGGTGACCCGGTCGCGGACGGCGGGCATCCAGTCCCAACCGGACACCGCGAGGTAGGTCGGCGCGTCGAGGTAGTGGTGGGCCGACTGGAGGAAGGTACGGCCGTCGGCGCCCTTGTCACCGGGGGTGCCCTGGTGCGGCATCGGGGTGACCCGGACGGCGAGGACGTGCTCGCCGCGGTGACCGGCGAGGGCGTCGGTGATGTCGAAGGCAGCCCGCGCGAACGGGTGCTTGACGCTGCCGACCTGCACGCCGTTGACCCAGGCGGTCGCCTCGTGGTTGATGCCGTCGAACTCCAGCCAGATCCGCCGACCGGCCGACGTGTCCAGCTCGCGCGGCAACCGCAGGGCGCGCCGGTACCACCAGGTGTGCCGGGACAGCGCCTCCGGGATGCGCATGTTGTTGAAGCCGGACACCGGGTCGGGCAGGTGCCCCTGCTCGACCAGGGTGCCCAGCACTGTGCCGGGCACCGTCGCCGGTAGCCAGGAGCGGACGTCGACACCCGCCCGGGAGAGTTCGGCGCCGTCGGCGGTGCCGGCGAAGTCGTCCATTGTCAACGACCAGCCCGACTCCAGCGGCACCGTGCCGTCGGCGGCGACACTCAGCGCGGGAGCCGGGCCGGTGTTGCCGTCCTCCCAACTGGTCCAGCCCTCGACGTTCGGCCGTCCCGCCAGGGGCACTCCGTAGACCTGGAACCCGTTGAGGCCCACCGGGTTGCTGTTCGAACGCTTCGTGGCCGTCATGCGGATCCACCGGGCGGTGACCGGCTCCGGCAGTTTGATCGCCTGTACGCCGCCCTGACCCTCGGTCGTCTCGTACACCGACGTCCAGGTGCGGCCGTCGGTGGAGACCTCGATCCGGTACGACGTGGCGGCGCTGGAGAGGATCTCGTCGCCGTCGGTCTCGGTGTAGTTGCCGTCGAACGGCCCGTCGGCGAGCGTGGCCTCGAAGACCAGGGTGATCGCCTCGACCCGGCAGGGCGCCTGCAGGTCCACGGAGATCCATTGCGGATCGGCGTTGCCGGCGGCCCGCCACCCACTCCCCCGGACGCCGACCTGCGGCAGACCGTCCACCGCGAAGGTCGCGGGCGTCGGCGCGTAGTCGGTCGAGGAGACCGCGACCGGACGGTACCGGGCGAGGTCGGTGGCCTGCGGGGTGGCAGGCGGCGTCGCCGGAGCGGCGGCCGCGACGGCGTCCGGTAGGACCGCGGCCACCCCGACCGACGCCAGCAGCGTGGCTCCGGCGGAGAGGAAGGTACGCCGCGACAGGGGCGCTTGCTCGGACATTGTGCCTCCAGACGGGACAACGTTGTCAATCGACGGTCTCTGACAACGTTGTCAGATCGTGGCCGCATGTTTCGCCGGAGTCAAGAGTTCACGTCGATCGTGATCCCACGAACACGGTGCGCACGTGAATCCACGTCGGACGCGGCGCGACCGCGGGATCCGCCGGCCACCGGGCCGGATGACGGGCGGTCAGCTCGTCGGCGGGTCGTCGCGGTGCTGACGGTCGCGACGGTGGTACTCCGGGCGGAGCTTCGCGGCGGCGAACGCCCCCTTCACCGCCGCCGAGAGCGCGACGATGTCGTACGCGCCGTGGTGGCGACGGCCGTTGATGAAGAAGGTCGGGGTGCCGGTGACGCCGCTGAGGTCGGCGGACTCGACGTCCTCGGCCACCCGGTCCACGCCCAGTCGCTTGCCCATGTGCTCCCGGAACATGTCGAGATCCAGGCCGAGGCGCTCGGCGTAGCCCAGCAGGTCGGTGGGATTGAGCGCGTCCTGGTGGGTGAGGAGCAGGTCGTGCATCTCCCAGAACGAGCCCTGCTCCCCCGCCGCCTCGGCGGCCTCGGCGGCGAGTTGGGCGTGCGGGTGGACGTCGGTGAGCGGCAGGTGTCGCCAGACGTACCGGACATTGGCGAAGTCGGCCAGCATCTCCCGCACCACCGGCTCGGCCTGCCCGCAGTAGGGGCACTCGAAGTCGCCGTACTCCACTACCGTCACCGGCGCGTCGAGCGCCCCACGCATGTGGTCGCGCCCCGACTCGACAGCAAGCTTCAGATCGACGATGGCCTCGGTGACGCCGAGCAGAGCGCGCGCACGTCGCGACGGCGAGAGGCGGGCGACAGCACGGAACACCAACCAGGTCACGACGGACGCACCGACCGTCGCGACCAGGATGCCGAACTTCGCCTCGTCCAGCGCCGGGCCGTGCAGGGCGTGGGTGGCGATCAGGAGGGCGACGGTGAACCCGATGCCGGAGACAGTGCCGACGCCCGCCACGGCCACCCAGCCGACGGGTGGCCGGAAGCGGTTCCCGCTCAGCCGGGCCACCAGCCACGAGGTGGCCACGATCCCGAGCGGCTTGCCGACGACGTACGCCGCCACGACGCCGAGCGTCACCGGCGAGGTCACGGCCCTGGACAGCAGCTCACCGTCGAGGACGATCCCGACGTTCGCCAGGGCGAACAGCGGCACGACCACGTAGCTCGCCCACGGGTGGTAGAGGGTCTGCAGCCGCTCGTTCGGCGACAGCGCCGAGGTGAGACCGGCCTGGGCCATCCGGGCGAGCTGCGGGGTCGGCTGTTCCCGGAAGAGGCGGAACTGGTCGCTCGCGTGCTGCAGTTCGTCCCGCCCGGGGGCGTACGCGTAGGTCAGCAGCCCCATCACCAGGCCCACCACGACGGGGTCGACACCGGACTCCGAGACCGCGACCCAGGCCGCCACCCCCAACAGCGCGTAGATCGGCCCGAACCGCACGCCCCACGCCCGGACGAGCAGCACGAGACCGAAGATCGCCGCCGCGACGAGCAACGCCGTGGGCGAGGGGTGATCCGGGTACGCGATGGCCAGCACCGCGATCGCGACCAGGTCGTCGACGACGGAGACGGTCAGCAGGAAGCTGCGCAGCCGGTCGGAGAAGCGCGGCCCGAAGACGGCGAGGGCGCCGAGCGCAAGCGCCGTGTCGGTCGCCATCACGGCACCCCACCCGGCGGCGGTGGTCTGCCCCGCGTTGAACGCGAGGTAGATCCCGATCGGCACGAGCATGCCGCCGAACCCGGCCAGCATCGGCAACGCCAGTCGCCGCCGCTCCCGCAGCTCGCCGATGTCGAACTCGCGACGCAACTCCAACCCCGCGACCAGGAAGAAGAACGTCATCAACCCGCTGTTGACCCAGGTCCGCAGGTCGTGCGACACCGGCCAGTCGCCGAGCCGGACCGAGAAGGTGGTGCTCCAGACCGACTCGTACGACGACGAGTGCAGGTTCGCCCAGACGAGGGCCACCACCGCGGCGACCACTACCACCCGCGCGCCGCCGGTCTCGGTGCGCAGGAACGCGCGCAGCGGAGCGTTGAACCGCCCCTCCCAGGCGGTCCGGGTGATCATCACCCGGCGTGGGTTGTTGCTCGTCACGGAACAATCTTCGTTGACCCGACCGTCACGCGGCCCGAATTGAGGGACATCACCGACCGGCGGGCGTGGGGCGGGAAAGCTCTACTCCTCCTCGGCGAACACGGTCGCACGGCGCTTGCGGATCGCCGGAAGGACGGCGACGACGAGCGCGGCAACCGCCAGGGCCAGGAGCACCGCCGAGATCGGTCGGGTCACGAAGACCGACGGGTCGCCACGGGAGATGATGAGCGCTCGTCGCAGGTTCTCCTCCAGCAACGGGCCGAGGACGAAGCCGAGCAGCAGCGGCGCCGGCTCGCACCCGCACTTGATCAGCAGGTAGCCCAGGATCCCGAAGAACGCGATCGCGTAGACGTCGTACGCGTTGAAGTTCAGCGAGTAGGTGCCGATCGCGGCGAACAGGATGATCATCGGGAACAGCACCTGGTACGGGATGCGCAGCATGCGCACCCAGAGCCCGATCAGCGGCAGGTTCAGCAGCAGCAGGAGCACGTTGCCGATCCACATGGACGCGATCAGGCCCCAGAACAGCGCCGGTTCGTCGTTGATGACGTTCGGGCCGGGGGTGATGCCGTGCACGATGAACGCGCCGATCATCAGTGCCATGACCGGGTGGGCGGGCAGACCCAGGGTGAGCAGGGGGATGAACGACGTCTGCGCGGCGGCGTTGTTCGCCGACTCGGGACCGGCGACACCCTCGATCGCACCGTGCCCGAACTCCTGCGGCCGCTTCGAGATCCGCTTCTCCACGGCGTACGAGGTGAACGAGGCGAGCACGTGACCGCCCCCGGGCAGGACACCGAGCGCGGCGCCGAGACCGGTGCCCCGCGCGATCGGGGCGACGATCCGACGCCGGTCCTCGCGGGTCGGCCAGAGGTTGGTCACCCGGTTGACGATCGCCGCACGGGTCTGCTCGTTCTCCAGGTTGCGCAGGATCTCGGCCACCCCGAACAGGCCCACGGCGACCGACACGAAGTCGATGCCCCCGTACAACTCCCGCTGCTCGAACACGAACCGGGGCGTCCCGGTGTAGATGTCCTGGCCGACGGTGCCGAGCAGCACGCCGAGCGCGATCATCGCCAGCGCCTTGAGGGCAGTGCCCCGGGCCAGGGCGATCGACACGATCAGCCCGAACAGCACGAGCGAGAAGTAGTCGGCCGGGCCGAACTTCAAGGCGACGCTGGCCAGCGGCGGAGCAGCGGCGGCGAGCGCCACCGTGGCGACCGTACCCGCGACGAAGGACCCGATCGCCGCCGCCGCGAGGGCCGGTCCGGCCCGGCCCTGGCGGGCCATCTCGTGCCCGTCGAGCGCGGTGACCGCCGCGGACGACTCACCGGGCAGGTTGATCAGGATGGCGGTCGTCGAACCGCCGTACTGCGCGCCGTAGTAGATACCGGCCAGCATGATCAGCGCCGTCACCGGCTCGAAGCTGAACGTGATCGGCAGCAGCATCGCGACCGTCGCGGTCGGTCCGATGCCGGGCAGGACGCCCACCGCGGTGCCGAGCAGCACTCCCACGAAGCAGTAGAGGACGTTCTGGACCAGGAGGGCCGTCGAGAAGCCCAGCGCGAGGTTGTCGAGGAGTTCCATGCCTCAATCCCGATGCCGCGTCAAAACACCAACCACGGGCCCCACAGGGGGATCCGCAGTTGAAGTCCGACGACGAAGATGAGCGTGCTGGCCACCGTCAGCCCGGCGGCCACGGCCACCGCCGTGAGGGGCCGTACGCGTCTGCTGGCCAGGGTGGTGAGCAGGGCGGTCACCGCCGTCGTCGGGACGAATCCGAGGCGCCGGATGGTGAATCCGAAGAACAGGACCGCGAGCACGATGACGGCGACGGCCCGCCACGGGACCGGTCCGAACGAGATCACCTCACCGGCGACCAGGCCCTTGCCGACGATCGCCAGGCCCAGGGCGACCACTGCCGCGCCCACCAGCAACGGGAAGGCACCCGGGCCCATCCGTGTCGGGGTGCCCAGCTCGTAGCCGAGCGCCCCCACCACGAATGCGCCACCGATCAGGACGAACATGCCCCCGGCGAGGACGTCCGGGAACGACCGATGGCGTTGCACCTCAGGACACCTTGACCCCGGCGTCGGCAATGATCTTCGCCCAGGTGCCCAGCTGCTCGTCGAGCTTCGCCCGGTGCGCGTCCGGTGTCGCGTCCTGGGCCGGGACGGGCGCGGTGCCGAGTTTGGCCATCTGGTCGATGACCCCCTGGTCGGCCAGCGCCACCTTCAACGCCTCGGACAGCTTCTGGACGATCTCCGGCGGCGTGTCGGCCGGGACGTAGAGACCGTGCCACACGCTGACCTTCAGCTGGGGCAGCCCGGCTTCGGTGGTGGTGGGCAGGTCGGGGAGGCTCTTCACCCGCTCGGGCGTGGTGACCGCGTACGCCTTCACCTTCCCCGCGGCGATCTGACCGCTGGTGTTCGTCGTCTGGTCGCACATGAAGTCGACCTGACCGCCGACGAGGTCGGTCAGCGCGGGACCGGTGCCCTGGTACGGGACCTCCTGGAGCTTCACGCCCGTGGTGGTCTGGAACAGCAGGCCGCACAGGTGGGAGGCGGCCCCGATACCCGCGTTGGCCAGCGTGACCTTGCCGGCGTTCGCCTTCACGTGAGCGACGAGGTCAGGAAGCGTCGCGGGCGCGAAGTCCTTACGGGCGACGATCGTCATCGGCACCTCGGTGACGAGACCGACGGTCTCGAAGTCCTCCAGGGGCTTGTAGCCCAGGCTCTTGTACAGGGCGGGCGCCGTCGACATGCCGATGTGGTGCATGAGCACCGTGTAACCGTCCGGCCTGGCCCGCGCGACGTCGCCGGCGCCGACAGTGCCGCCGGCACCCTCGACGTTCTGGACGACGATCTTGCCGCCGAGCTTCGCGGCCATCGGCTCGGCGATCATGCGGGTGACCGTGTCCGTCGGCCCGCCGGCGCTGAACGGCACGACGATGGTGATGTTCTGGTCCGGGTAACCTGCGGCGTCGCCTCCGCCGGCGGCGCCTCCGTTACCGGAGCAGGCCGCCACGAGCGCGACGACGCTGATCGCGGCGGTCATCCGTCCGGCGGCCCGGTACCTGCTGGTCGTTCCCATACGGCGGCCCTCCCCATCAGCGCATGGACATTCCTCGGTGGATGCGAGGACCCCAGTCTCTGCTGGTCGGGGCACGGATGGTGTCAGAGAAATCCCAAGAACTCGCGGACCGCACGAGCACCGGTCCGGCCCGTAGACTCCGCTGGTATGCGGATAACCGTCATCGAGGATGACGACCGCGTGGCGCGGGGCCTGGTGACCGTGCTGACCCAGGCGGGCTTCGAGGTCCACCGGGTCGCCACCGCCGCGGAGGCGGTGCGCGCCGCGCCGTCCGACGTGGTCCTCGTCGACCTCGGCCTTCCCGACGGCGACGGGCTCGACGTGATCCGCAGGTTGCGTGACCACCCGCAGACCGCCGTCATCGCGGTGACCGCACGGTCGGAGGAGCACGAGCGGGTCCGTGGCCTGCGCGCCGGCGCCGACGACTACATCGTCAAGCCGTTCGGCATCCCGGAGTTGCTCGCCCGCATCGATGCCGTGCTCCGGCGCACCCGGGCCGCCCGCGCGCACGGTCGACCGGACGCGCCGCTCGTCCTCGGGCCGGTACGGATCTGCGTCGGCACCCGCGAGGTCACCGTCGACGGCACCCCCGTGCCGCTGACCCGCAAAGAGTTCGAGTTGCTCCTGCTCCTGGCGCGGCATGCGCCCAACGTGGTCAGTCGCGACGTCATCCTCGACCAGATCTGGGGTGCTACCTGGGAGTCGTCGAGCCGTACCCTGGACACCCACATCGCGGCACTGCGGCACAAGCTCGGGCCGGGAGTGGTCATCCGCACGGTCCACGGCGTCGGCTATCGGCTCCTCGCCGACCAGCCGGAGTTGATCGGCTGACGCGCCGTGCACCGCCGCCTGCTGGTCGTCCTGGTCCCCCTCGCGGTGCTTCTCGTCGCGGCGCTCGGGGTGCCGCTCAGCGTCACAGTGGCCGAACGGGAGATGCAGGAGACCTACGTCAACCGGCTCAACGACGTCGGCCGGTTCGCCTCGTTGGCCGAGGCCGCGCTGTCCACCGGCCGGACCGAGGCGTTGCAACAGGAACTGACGCGGTACCACGATCTCTACGGCATCCCGGTCGCGCTGATCGACACGTCGGGCACTGTGCTCCTCGGGCCCGTCGACGCTTACGAGGCGGCGGCGCGCACCGAGCCGGCGTTGCCCCGGATCGTCACCGCCGCACTGGCCGGTGCCCGGTCCGAACCATCCTGGGAATGGGCACCGTGGGACGACTCTCCCCTCGTCGTCGCGGAGCCGGTGGGCCGGGACAGCGAGGTCGTCGGCGCCGTCGTGACGATCTCCGACCTGTCCAGGACGCGCGAGCTCATCCTCGTACGCTGGGCGTGGCTGGCCGGGCTCGGGCTGCTGCCGTTGGTCGCCCTGGCGGCCGTCGCCTGGCCGGTGTCGGCGTGGGTGCTGCGGCCGGTACGCAAGCTGGACGCGGCGACCTCACGGATCTCCGAAGGCGACCTGACGATCCGCGCCGACGCCGAGGCCGGGCCGATCGAGCTGCGGCGGCTGGCGCAGTCGTTCAACACCATGATGGACGCCGTCGAGAACGCCGCGCAGCGACAGCGCGCGTTCGTGTCCGACGCGTCGCACCAGTTACGCAACCCGTTGACCAGCCTCCGGCTCGCGGTGGAGAGCCTCGCGCCGCACCTGCGACCGGAGGGTGACGGCCAGCAGGTGTACGACGTCGCCGTCGACGAACTGAAGGCGATGCAGCGGATGCTGAACTCGTTGCAGGCCAGCGCGCGGATGGAGAGCATGCGGACCGCGTCGCCGGTGGACCTCGACGAGGTGCTGGCGACGCGGGTCGACAGGTGGCGGGCGCTGACGGCCACGGCCGGGCAGACACTCACCGTCGACGTACCGCCGGGGTTGCGGTTGCTGGAGCCGCCGGGCGGCCTGGGCAGCATCCTGGACGAGCTGATCAGCAACGCGCTGCGGCTGTCCGACGCACGGGTGGTGGAGGTGTCCGCACAGGTCGTCCCCGGCCACGTCGGCGTCGGGGACCGCGTGGGCGCCGTGGTCACGGTCGTCGTCCGCGACGACGGTCAGGGCATCGACGCGTCCGAGCGGACCCAGGCGCTACGACGGTTCTGGCGGTCGTCGCGCCACCAGAACGTGTCCGGTACCGGCCTGGGGCTGGCGATCTGCGCCGACCTGATCGGGGCGGCCGGAGGCACGCTGCGCCTGGAGGACGGCCTGCCGCGTCCGGACGGCTCCGGGCACGGCCTCGCCGCGGTGGTGGTGTTGCCGGTCGTACCCCAGGTGGTGTCGCCGGCCGACGCTCCGGCGTCGGTGCCGATCTGACGGTCGCGGTCCCGGGTCAGCGCTTCCGGTCGCGGAACCAGGCCGCCGCGCCCGGGTGCAGCGGAACCGACGCCGTCGATATTCCGGTACGCACGTTGATCTGCCACGCCTCGGGCAGGGTCTCGGCGTCGTCGCGGCCGGCGGAGGTGATCGCGCCGGTGTGCGTGAACACCGTGTCGGTGATGGCGTAGACCAGGTCGTCGGGCAGGTCGTCGCGCGCGAGCAGCACGTTCGGTACGGCGACGGTACGGGTGGCCGGGACACCGGCGTAGGCAGTCGCGTGGATCATCGCCGGGGCGTAGGGACCCGGGTACGCCGTGAACAGCCCGCCCGCCTGCGCGTCCAACGGGATCAGCCGGATGGGGTGCCGTTGCGCCAGCTCGGTGATGGCGGGTGTCGGGACACCGGTGAGCGAGAACATCGCGTCGATCGCACCGTCGCGCAACGCCGCCGCCGATTCGGCCTGGCTGAGATGCCTCCGGTCGACGTTCACCGGGCCGAGCCGCAGAACGCGCAGCGCTGTGAACTCCGTGCCCGAGTCGTGCGCACCGAGGGACAGACGCCTACCTTCGAGGTCCCGGAACTCGTGAATCGTCGAACCGGCCATCACCACGAGATGCAGGTGGCTGTCGTAGAGCCGGCAGATCGCCGACAGCCCCCGGGGCGCGCTGCCGTCGGCCTCGATCAACGCGTCCAGGCTCGTCAGCCCGAGGTGCACGTCGCCGGCCCGCAGCATCCGGATGTTGTCGGTGGACGCCCCGCTCGGCACCGTGGTCACCGTCGCGCCCGGCACCTGCTCGGAGATATGGTCGGCCAACGCGCCGCCGATGCGCCGGTAGACCGCTCCCGCCGGCCCGGTCGCCAACCGCAGGTGGACCTCGCTCACCTCGGGCTGCCGTGAGCAACCGACGAGCAGCCCTCCGGCGGTCAGCAGTGCCGCCCGCCGACTGAACCGCATGCCCGGGTCGAGCACCATGGCGACATGATACGGACGGCCGCATGGGCATGCACGCAGCGCCACCGCAGTCCAGCGCGACCCGTCGGGACCGACCGTTCTATCCGCTATGATGGCGGGTATGGCGCGCACCGAACCCGACACCCGGCCCTCCGCGGCGCGACTCCGGCTCCTCGGCACGGCGATGCGGCTGTTCTACGCCGAAGGGATCCACGCCGTCGGCGTCGACCGGATCATCGCCGAGGCACAGGTGACGCGGGCCACGTTCTACCGGCACTTCCCCAGCAAGGACGACCTCATCCTGGCCTACCTGCGGGAAGTCCACGCCCTGGAGCGTGGACTGGTCGACGCGGCGATCGCCGCCAACCCCGCGCCGGTCGACTCACTCCTCGGCATCGCCGGCGCCATCGCCCAGAACGTCCAGTCCCCCGCGTTCCGGGGATGCGCCTTCCTGAACGCCGCGGCGGAGTATCCCGACACCGGCCATCCCGTGCACCAGGAGATCATCGCCCACCGGCAGTGGTTCCTGGACACGCTCACCACGCTGATGGCGCAGGTCCACGAGGAGACCGCCGATCCCGCCGCGCGGCACTTCGTCATGCTCCGCGACGGCGCCATGGCCGCCGGATGCCTCTTCAACCCCGCCCTGGTGTCCGAGACCTTCCTCCGCGGGGTGGAAGGTCTCCTCCGGATCAACACGGAGCGCCGGTCGGCCGAAACCGACCGCTGAGTCGCCTGCTCATGCCTCGGCTGGACGCCAGGCCGATGTGCCGTTGACCGGTATACCTCAGAGTCATATTTATGACTCTGAGGTATACCGGTCATCACCGCATCCACCCCCGCAGAGGTGACCGACGGCCCCCGAGGGTTGACCGGTTTGCGACCTATTCGCCTTCTCACGCCTCGGAGTCGTCCCGGTCGGACGGCTCCCGCCCGACCGGCGGGGCGGGCGCCTCCAGCGGACGGCCCCGGCTTCGCCGCGCGTCGAGCAGCGCGACCAGGGCCAACACACCGGCCACCACGGACAGCGCGGCCATCGACGTCCAGCGGAACAGCGCCGGCGTGAGCAACAGCAGAGCTGCCAGGCCGATCACCAGGGCGCGGGAGGCCCGGCCGAAGATCTCGTACTCCAGCCGCATCCGGGCCACGAGGAAGAGCGCCGGGCCACCGACCACGAACAGCAGCCAACTCGCGGGCGGCGACCCGTACGGATGGTCGATCACCAACTCGTAGCCGACGGCCGTGACGAGCACGCTCAGCACGATCAGCAGGTGCGTACGTTCCGACGCCGTGCCCAACCGGCCGGGCATGCCCGCGCGACTCAACGCATCGGGCAGCAGCAGACCGGCACGGTAGAAGTAGATCCGCCAGAGCAGTGCGCTGGTGACGAACGTGACGACGAAGGCCGCCGCCCGCTCGGCGGAATAGTCGACGCCGCCGAAGACGATGCCGATGAGCAGGATCGACTCACCGAGGGCGATGAGAATCATCTGCTGGTAGCGGTCGGCGAGATGCACCCCGGCGATCCGCCAGCGGCTCACCGCCGAGGCCCCGAGCCGTGGAAGGGGCCAGCCCAGAATCCAGGCGAGGTAGTCGACGCCGAGAGCGACGGCCCACCACGCCGGGAGATGTCGGTCCGGGCCCAGGGCGCCGGCCAGCCACAGCGGTGCGCTCGCCGTAGCCCAGATGACGAGCCGGAAGGGCACCAGCCGTCGCGGGTGGCCACGCAGCGCGACGGCGATCACCAACGGACGCACCACCATGACCGACAGGTACGCGGCCGCGAACGGCAGCGCCCGCTCCTCCATCCCACGGGGCAGCGCCACCGCCATCACCAGGCCGGCGAACATGGTCCCGACCACGACGGCCTGGATGACCGAACGCTCCGGCTCGTAGCGGCTGGTGATCCACGCCGTGTGCGACCAGACCAGCCAGAGCGCCAGGAAGAGCAGCAGGGTACGACCGAACCCGCTCGCGAGCGCCCAGCCGGTTTCGTCGCCCAGCTCGGCGAACCGTCGCGAGACCTGGGTGAGGGCCACCACGAAGGCCAGGTCGAAGAACAGCTCCAGGAACGTGGCTCGGCCCGAACTCGTCGGCGGGCGCAGCAGCTTGGCACCGGGTCCCGCCGTCATCGTCCTCCTCAGTCCACCCCTCGTCGCACCAACGAATCGACCGGCGGGGGGTTGCGTCGGAGCAGCGGGTCACCCGGCTTTCGCACGGCGACGACATGGAGATCGATCGTCAGCCGCGGGTGAGGCGGCCCTCCGCGTCGATGCGGAGGCGACCGCTGGTCACGGCGACGTGCAGCCCGTACCGGAGCAGCTTGTCGATCTTCTCGGTGCGTCGGCGGTAGCCCAGCCGCTCCAGGCCGGCGCGCAACAGCCGCTCCTCGTCCATGCTCGACACATCCTGCAAGACGTGCACGAAGGCGTTGGCCACCTCCTCGGGTGGTACCTCCTCGAACGCCCGGTCGTTGCTCGCCTGGGTGACCCGGTACGCCCGGTAGGTCTGCGGGTCGACACCATCGGGCCAGGCGTACCGGCCCAGCGTCGGGTGTGTGTGCAGGCGGCGGGAGTCCACGAGCGCGAGCACCGCGGTACGCCGGTCCTCACGTGTGCGGAGGAAACCGAACCGGGCGAGGGCGAGGCGTGCGAGCCGGTGCTGCTCGATGGGCCCCTCACTCTCGATGATCTCGCGGAGTCCGTTCCGCACGAGGTCACGGACGCGCCGGTCGGTTGCCAGCAGCTCGATGTCGGCCTGGTCTCCGAGCGGGGTCGGGACGTACGGCACGAACGGGCTTGCCGTGACGGTGTCCGCTGTCGTCGCCGTCGCGGCGGCGAGCGCGGTGACGGGCGACGACACGCCCGGTTCTTGCTCCACCGTGCGGCGCGGCTGTGGCACCTCGGCCGCCGGTGCCGGAAGCTGCGGCTCCCCGTCTGTCACGGAACGGGGCTGCGGCAGCTCGATGCCAGGTGCGACCGCGGACGAATCGGGCTCCGGTTCGGCGGTCGCGAGGGCCTCGGCTCGGATGACCGCTTCGTCGACGCGGTCGAGCATGGCCGACCGGTCGTGGATCCAGGCCGGCAGCCAGAACCGCACCACCTCCGGCCAACCCATGATCGAGCAGAGCAGCGCGGGTGCCGAGTCCCGGTCGGCCACCGTCGGGCGTGCGCTCCAGTCCGGGCCGTCGAGCATGACGGCCACCTGCCAGCGTGGTGAGCCTTCTTTGCGTACGGCGATGTCCACTGTGAAGTCGGACAGGCCGTGCGAGGTGCGGACCTCGTGGCCGCGGTCGCGCAGCGCCGCGGCCACCTCGTCGCGGATCCGGCTACGTCGCTCGGTGCGGTCGGTGGCCAGGTCACCCAGACGGTCCGCGCCTGCGGCGGCCATCTCGCAGTACGCCCGCAGGTGCTGTGTGCCCAGCGCGGACGTGCGGGCGAGGTCGATGTCGGACGGGTCGAAGGACGAGTAGAGGACGACCTGCCGGCGGGCGCGGGTGATGGCCACGTTGAGCCGCCGCTCCCCGCCGGCCTGGCTGAGCGGACCGAAGTTCAGCGGAAGCTGGCCGGTCTCCGGGTTGGTGGAGAAGGCCAGCGAGAACAGGACGACGTCCCGCTCGTCGCCCTGCACGTTCTCCAGGTTCTTGACGAAGATCGGCTCCGCGACCGCACCGGAGAGGTGCTCGCGGATGATCGGGTCGGCGCTCTCCTCCAGCAGGTTGAGGATGAGGTCGCGCTGCTGGATGTTGAAGGTGACCACGCCGACGGAGTGGTTGGCGGTGGCCGGGTCGTGCAGCCGCCGGGTGATGTCGGCGAGGATCGCCCGCGCCTCGGCCTCGTTGGTGCGGGATCCGCCCCGGTCGTACTGGCCGTCGACACGTCGCCAGCTGATGCCCGCCGCGCTGGAGGCGCCCGGCGACGGGAGGCTGGAGAGCTTGTTGTCGTAGTAGTAGCGGTTGGAGAAGGCGATCAGGGACTCGTCGTGACTGCGGTAGTGCCAGGACAGCCACCGTTGCGGCAACCCCGACTCGACGGCCTCGCTGAGGATGCTCTCCAGGTCCTCCGGCACCGGGCCGTTGCCGTCGTCGATCTCGTCGACGGTGTGGCTGGCCTGCATGATGCTGCTCGGCGGCATCTGCCGGGAGTCGCCGACCACCACCACGGCGCTGCCCCGACCCATCGCGCCGATCGCCTCCGCCACGCGGATCTGGGAGGCCTCGTCGAAGATGACCAGGTCGAAGCGTTGGCTCCCCGGCGCCAGGAAGTTCGCCGCCGACGCCGGGCTGACCAGCACGCACGGGGTCAACGCCAGTACCGCGTCCGGGTACTGCCCGAACAACTCCCGGAAGGACCGCCCGCCCCGCTTGCGGCGAAGCTCCGCCGCGAAGTCGGCGAAACGGCCACGCCGATCGGTCGGGCTGAACGGGCGGCGTCGGACCAGCACCGACGGCAGCTGCGTCGGCAGCGCGGACCGTAGCTCACCGGCGGCGGCCTCGAACTGGTCGATCTGGTCGTCGTGCAGCTCGCTGTCGAAATACTCCAGGCCGCCGGCGCGTACCCGCTCGGCGAGCGACGCGGTAGCGACTCCCCGCCGGTAGACCTCCTCCGCGACCTGCGCGGACACCTCGGCGCGCAGCAGTTGGTCCCGGTAGTCGGTGAGGCCGGCCGAGGCCAGCACGTCGGCATGGGTGAGGACGGTCGCCCATCGGCGCAGCGGGAACAGCTCCTCGGCCCGCAACTCCTGCAGCCAGACCGCGCCGTCGCGCTGCCAGGCGTCCATCCAGTGCGAACCGGCGGCCCACACTGTCAGCTCCGGCCCGCCGGAGCGCAGCACCCCGCGCCAGGCCCGCCACCGCGAGGCGAACCTGTCGAGCACTGCCGCGCCGACATCGGTGAACCCGCTCTGGAACAGCTCCCAGGCCTGCGGATGCTGGCTCAGCAGCGTCCGGCCGACCCGGGTCGCCTCGACGGCCTCCGTCAGCCGCTCCTGCGCGTACGGGTCCGTGGGCAGCCACTGCGGCAGCCGCAGCCCACCGAGCCCCAGCAGGTGGTGGTGCAGCGCGGCGGCCTGCGCTTGGGCAGCCACCAGCCGGCCGGTGAGCACCTCGATCTGATCCACGTCGAGCGTGGCACCGGCGACCGCGTGCACTGCCAACCGGTCCGCGACGGCCTGTCGGCGCTTGCGCTTGCCGAACAACCGCTTCGCCGCCTCCTGGGCTTCACCGTGCCAGGCGGTCAACTCCGGTCGGGCGAACACGTCCGGCCGGAACGTCGCCAGCTCACCGGCGAAGCCCTGCCGGAACGCCGCCAGGTCCGCCTGGAACCGGGCCATCGCCTCGTCCCAGCGCCGGTCGCTCGCGTGCACTGTGGTCGCCCGGTCCGGCAGCAGTCCGCGTACGGCGAGCCAGGCGCCCGCCTGCACCTCGCTCACGGTCTCTGGCGCGGGCAGGGTCCGCAGCAACCGGACCAGACCGGGGTACGCGGCGAGGTCGGCGCGGAGACGTTCCAGCTCACCGGCGATCTCGGTGACCGCCGCGCCGTGCAACCCGTCGAGGGTGCGGCAGCCGCTGAGCGCCCACGGGTGCGCCGCCCGGAGTCGGGCCGACCGGGCGGCGGCGGGGAACTCCCGCAGTGTCGTCTCGACCTGCGTACGTGCCTCGGCCGGTGCGTGCAGATAGGCCACCGGGATCGGGGCGACCGGGCCGTCCCCGTACGCCAGGGTCTGCTCGTAGGCCGACCAGAGCGACATCCCGACGGGGTTGGTGGTGTGCACCTGGGCCGGGTACTCGGTCAGCGGGGCGAGCCGCGTCCGGTAGGCCGTCTCGACAGCCGTCCACGTGCCGTCGCCGCCCTGGTCGTACTGGTCGAGGGCGTCCCGCAGCTGCTGGCGGATCGCGTTGAGGGACTGCTTACGCCCGTGCAGGTCCAGCGCGAACGGTCCGAGGCCGACCTGTTTGAGGCGGCGCTTCACCACCTCCAGCGCGGCCTGCTTCTCGGCGACGAAGAGCACCGACCGACCGGTGCTGACCGCGCGGGCGATCATGTTGGTGATGGTCTGCGACTTGCCGGTGCCGGGCGGGCCCTCCAGGACGAAGGAGTGGCCGCGCTCGGCGCGCACGATGGCCTGCATCTGCGAGCCGTCGGCGGGGATCGGCAGGTGCAGGTCCGCCTCGTCGACCAGGATCTCGGCGTCGTCGGGGCGGGCCGGGTCGTCGAAGGTGGCGCCGGAGGACTCCACCAGGTGCCGGACGACCGGGTTCTCCATGAACCGGGGCCAGTGGTCGGTGAGGTCCCGCCACATCTGGAAGGTGGAGAACTGCAACAGGCGCAGGCTGGCGGTCTCGTCGATGCGGTAGTTGAGTCGGTTGTCGAGCAACCCCGTGTTGATCGCGGCGAGGGTCTTCGCGATGTCGATGCCGTGCTCGTCGAGGACCGGCTGTTCCAACTCCGGGATCCGCACGCTGTGCTTGACCCGCAACCACTCGATCAGACAGTGGTTCGGGCTGGCGGCCTCGGTGCCGTCGATGATCATCGCGTACGGGCGACGGCCGCTGCCACCCTCGACGCGTACCGGCAGGAGGAACAGCGGCGCGTACGCCTCGCCTCCGGTCGTCTTGGTGTGCACCAGCGTGCCGATGGTCAGGTAGAGGTAGTTGCTGCCGGTCTCCTGCTCCATCGTGCGCGCCTCGCGCTGCAACGCCCGCATCGCCGTCTTGTACCGGGCGTCGGTGACCGCGCCGTAGACCCGGCGATCGGTACGCAGCTCCCGAGTCAGGATCTCGGCGTCGAGGTCCTGCGCCCGGCGCGCCCCGGCCAGCTCGTGGACGTGGCTGATGTCGTCCTGCGGGATGACCTGCACCTGACGGCCGTCGTGGATGAGATCGTCGAGCAAAGCCAGCGCACCCGCCGGCACGTGCAGGTCCAGGCCACGGCCGCGCTTGGGCAGGTTGAGCAGCGGGTTGCGCAGGCTCAGGTCGAGCAGCGACTTCTTCCACTGCTGGATCCGCGCCGGCGACCCGTCGGACTGCTGCGCCACCTCGTCACCGTCGTCGGCGAGCTGACGCAGCTTCGCGGCGGCCACGCCGGGCGGAAGGTCGAGGGATGCTGTGATCTCCACCGTCGCCTCGGCGTCGACCGCAGCGGGCGCGATCAGCTCGTCGGCTGACGGCAAGGGCTGGATGCCCGAGCGGTGCGCCAGGTGCACGTCGACCACGCCCCGTATGCGCTCGCCGTCGCCGCGGAAGTGACCGAGCCCGACGCGTACCGCCTCGGTGAAGGTCGCCGACTGCGCGCCCGGCCCGATGCGGGTCAGCTCGACGGGCACGGCCCGGCCGGAGTCCACCATCGAGATCAGCAGGTTGGTCTCGGTCACCGCGGCCGAGCCCAGCCGCTCCTCCTCCAGCAGGAAGCCACCGAAGGCGTGCCCCGCGCTGACGAAGATGAGCGGGTGCAGCCCCGCCGCCTCCAGGCACGCGGCGTACGTGACGGACAGGTCGAGGCAGTTACCCAGTCGCCCGTCCAGCACGGCGGCAGTCGTGCGTACCTTCTGGCCGGTGTTCTCGAACGACGCCGGCAGGGTCTGGTAGGTGATCTCCAGATGGCGCAGCGCCTCGTACACGGCACCGGCGATCAGCGCCGCCCGCTCCGAACCCTCCTGATAACCCTGCAAGGAACCGGAGCCGGTCCGCGCCAGCAGGAGCTGCGCGGCAGCCCGCAGGACCGCCTCCACCGCCCGGGTGTTCGGCTGTACGAAGGCCGCGAGGCTGTCGTAGAGGGCGGGGCTGTTGAACCACTCGTTGTGCGCCAACACTCGTGACGGGGCGACCAATGTCAGGTCGTTGTCGGCTGTCTCGACGATGAGCCGGTAGTCGACTGGGAATGCCTCGTCGGTGCGGTACAGCAGCTTGCGGTCCGGCGTGAAGTCGCGGAAGTCGTCCCAGCTCGTGCTCGCGCCGGGCCGCAACGGTGCGGTCAGGGTGCGCGTCCACGGCTCGGTCAACGCGCCGTCCGGGCCTCGCAGCTCCAGCGTCAGCGTGACGTCGGTCAGCGGCACCGGACCCCGGTTGACGAGGGTGAGGTGACGGACCAGCGGCACCCGGTTGTGCACCAGGGCGGCGTTGATCGCCGGCTGCACGAGCAACCCGACTTCGAGCTGGTCGTCGTCGGCGGTGAACTGCGCGAAGACGCTGTCGGACATGGGCGTTTCTCCAGGTGGGGAGACCGTGGGGGGCCAGCCTAGCGGTCAACCCACCGGTGGAGAGGGCCCCGACCGTACGACGATCTTGGAAGTCGTAGGAGCGGCACCCGTAGTCTCTCTGGGTGAGCGATGGCTATGACTATGTGAGGCTGCGAGAAACCTTCAATGAGGACGCTGAACGGTATGACCGTGCGCGGCCCCGGTACCCGGCACAGATGTTCGATGATCTCGCTGCGGCCAAAGTAGCGCCCGGTGCAAGGGTGTTGGAGATCGGCTGTGGTACCGGCCAGGCGACAGTGCCGCTGGCGGAACGGGGCTACCGGATCGTAGCCGTCGAGTTGGGTGCAGACATGGCTGCTGTGGCTCGGCGAAACCTTGCCGGGCTCCGACTCGGTGGAGGTCGTGACGGCAGCGTTCGAGGAGTGGCCCCTGCCTGCGGAACCGTTCGACGTGGTCTTCTCCGCGACGGCGTTTCACTGGATCGATCCGGCCGTGCGGGTGTCGAAGTCTGCTGACGCCTTGCGTCTCGGTGGTCTGCTGGCCACCGTGGGAACCCACCACATCGCCGGTGGCACCTGGACCGACGCGTTCTTCGTCGAGATTCAAAAGCTCTACGAGCGCTTCGATCCATCGACCCCGCCGGGGCTGCGTCTTGAGGGTGCTCAAGATATTCCGGAGGACGATCGGGAGCTGACCTCGTCGGAGCGGTTCGGGCCTGCGAGCTTCTACCGATACGAGTGGGAGTTGCCGTACTCGACAGCGGACTACCTGGATCTGCTCTTGACCTACTCCGGCCACCGTGCCTTGCCGGCCGCACAGCAGAGTGGATTGCTGACATCCATCGCGCGGCTCATTGACGTCGACCACGGGGGCCAGGTCGTCAAGCGCTACCTGACTGAGCTGAGGCTCGCCGAACGTGTCCGGTGAATCGCCTCTACCGGTAGCGGCGTAAGCGACGGGTGCAGTCGCCGTCGTGACCGTCGCGCAAGAGGCAGCGCCGGCCGCCTGGCATCCGCAGGTCGCAGAAGACCCGGTGCCGGAGGAACTGCCGGTCCTCCTCGGAGACGGTGGTCTCCCCCGGGTCCGCCATCGGCAGCACCAACATCCAGCGGCCGATGACCCGGGCCAAGCGCTGCGCGGCGGGCAGGTCAGCGGCGACGACGGGCAGGTGGATGACGTACCGCTGGCTCATCGGGCCTGGTCCCGCTCGTTGCGGGCACGGGCCTGCTCGGTCTGCCAGCGACGCAGCCCGGCCTTGATCCGGGCCGTCTCGCGGCGACTCTCGGCGAGAGCGGCGTAGACGGCGGCCATGTCGCCGGCGACCCGGTCGAGGAAGGCATACACATCGTCGGGGTTCAGACCGCGACGCCCGAGCCCGGTCGGCGCGAAGCGGCGCTCGCGCACCTGCCACGGCAGCAGACTGGTGTAAGCGGCGGAGCGGTACGTCGCCCCATCGCCGACCGGGGTGGGCCGCTGGTTGCCAGCGTTCATGTACATCCGCCTTCCTGATCGTGGACAGGGCGGGCCTGCTCGCTGATCCGATGCGACAGACACACCCGCCCGGACACCGCACTTCGACTCAGCGGTACGGCACCACGGCTACTCAGCGAGGTCTGTTCCTAATGCACGGCAGCTGGGCGGGAGGACCGGCCGGCCACCGTGCTGGAATCAGCCTGCGATGGGCTGAAGTGGATAGGCAATGCTTCAGGCAGCGATTCTGGTCATGTGTATCGACTTTCTTTGTTGCTATCCATGTGAGTTGCAGGAGCGGGTGATGCGGTGTTGCGTGGTGGAACGGAGCAAGGTGCGGATACCCGAAGGCCTGAAACGATCGTGAGCTGTAGCGGCTGGCAAAGGATTCGCTACAACGGGAAGGGAGACTGGTCCGGGTGAGTTAGCGGATTGCGAGCGGACCGGCGGCGTCGGTGGGTTCGCCCATCTCAAGCTGGCAGGCCACCGCCTGATGTCGGCACTCCTCGACGAGATCCTGCTCGTCGTCTGACTGCTCGAGGTCTCGGGCCAGTGCCGTGAACGCGTGGCGGGCCTGCCGAAAGTCACCTGCGAGCAGCAAGAGGTTCGCGAGATCCACTCGCAGCGCCACGATCTCGGTGGCAAGCCGCCCGTCACCTTGCGGCACCACGCGGAGGGCTCGCTCCAAGATTTCGGCTGCCTGCACGAAACGCTCGCTTTCGGCGAGTTCTCTTGCCTGCGCCCGCAACTCCACTAGTCGCTGCGGGGATATCTGGGCCGGAACCGGCACGAGGGCTTTGTGCGGTGCGGTGCTGGAGATCGTTGTGTCCATTAGGGCGACCGGCCCCGAAACATGGCCGCCGCCGAGGAAGGGCATCAGGAGTTGACGAACCTCGTCGGCCGAGGCTGGTCTATCCGTTGGGTTCTTGGCCAGCAGGCAATAGACGAGGTGTGCCAGGTCATCGGGGACGTCCGAACGATATGCGGTGATGATGGGAATGGGCGCATCGATATGGCGGCGCATCAGGTCCGGGGCGTTCGCCGCCTCATAGGGAGGGTGCCCGGCGAGCATCTCGAAAAGGACGCAGCCCAAGGCGTACAGATCAGCGGCGGGCCCCACGGGGCCACCCTGAGCCTGCTCGGGCGCGATGTAGGCGGGAGTGCCGAGCGTGCGGCCGGTCGCGGTGAGGCGTGACGCCTCGGCCGGCCCGAGCAGCGCGGCCACACCAAAGTCGAGCACCTTGATCACCCCGGTTGGTGTGATCATGAGGTTCTGCGGCTTGAGATCGCGGTGCACGAGGGAGGCGGAGTGTGCGACGCCGAGCACCGTGCAGACCTGCGCGGCAATGGAAACAGCCTCGCCGACAGGCAGTCGTTCCTGCTCGGCAATGTGGTCGGCGAGGACGATCCCCGGCACGAGCTGCATGACGATGAAGAGATTTTCACCGTGCACGCCCAGGTCATGCACAGCCGGCACACCGGGATGGTCGAGCCTGGCGGTAGCTTTCGCCTCCCGCCGGAAGCGTTTGCCCGCCGTCTCACGCTCGTCCTCCGGCACTTCCAGCTGCCGGAGAAACTTGATCGCCACTGGTCGGTCGAGCCGCTCGTCAAAGCCGGCCCAGACCTGGCCCATCCCCCCGCGACCGACCGGATACGTCAACTCGTACCGGTCACCGATACGGTCCCCCGCTTGCATTCACAGCCTCCCCCGCATTGCATGGCCTCGCCTCAGCAGAAGCCAGCACTCAGGCTAGCTGTCGCTGCACGAGCCGCCCGGTCAGGAACGGGCTGGGCGTTCCGTGCCAGAACACCGCGAGCTCGTCCCGCGCCCGGGTGGCGGCGACGAAGAGTAGCGACCGGTCGCGCTGGCGTTCGCGCTGGTAACGCTTCGGGTCGGCGTCCCGGTACCGGCTGATCATCTGCCGGGGCACCAGACCATCGCTGACCCCAGCGATGATCATGCGCTGGTACTCGAGGCCCTTGAACCGGTGCATCGTGCCGATATGCACGCCGTCAGGGCGCTTCGGGCCGTCCGGCCCGATCTCCACCACCGCCAGGCCGTCGCCTTCCAGCCGGCTGATGACTTCAGCGGCCAGATCCTTCGTCGGTACGCAGATGGCGATCGAGCCGTCTGCCGCGTTGCCCCAGTCGCGCAACTGCTCGACGATCAGGTCCCGTTCCTGCGCCCACGTTGACGCACCGCGGAAGACCGGTCGATCGCCCCGTAGCAACGACCGATAGCCAGCCAGATTCTCCTCACCGCCGTCGAGGTCGTCGTACACCTCACCGGACATGATCTGCAGGGCGTCGGCGAGGATCTGCCTGGTGGTGCGGTAGCTCAGCGTGAGTCGGGACGATCGGCCCCGGATGTTGACGCCGAGGCTGCCCAACGTGACGTGGTTGTCGTAAATGCGCTGGTGGGTGTCGCCGGTAAGGAACATGTCGTCCGGCCCTGGCGCGACCATGGCACGCAGCATCTTCCAGTGCGCGGCGCTGAGGTCCTGCGCCTCGTCGACCACGACGTGGCGGTAGCGCGGCCGGTAGAACCCGCCGGACGACTCGCCTGCTGCGCCGGTGTTCTGCGCAGTGCGGTCCATTTCGAGACGGGCGGCCCGTTGCGCTACCTGTCGCCACGTCCAGACGCCACGATTCTCCAGCCAGGTGGCGAAGCGCTCGGTCAGCTGCCAGATCTGGTCCCGCTCCGCCCGAGTGAGACTGCGGCCCCGGTTGGGGCGACGGGCCTTGAAGTAGTCGGTCCGGGAGTTGAGCACCTGACCCAGGATCACCTGGGTCCACTCGGCGGCCAGGAACTCCGCCTCCCAGCCGGTCGCCCCGGTCTCCAACAGGAATTCGTCCCACAGCTCAAGGACGCGATTGTCGTCCACCACGCGGCGGCTGCCACCCGCCTTGGCTTCAGCCACGACCCGGCTGGCCAACCGGTCGATGTTGACGATGTCGACGCGTGACACCAACTCCTGCCCGCCCAGGGCCATCAGTCGGGTCCGCAGGTCGGCGGCGAGGTTCCGGTTGAAGGTGGTGAGCAGGATCGGCTTGTCCACCCCGGGTGGCAACTGCCGCGCCAGGTGCGCCACCCGGTGCAGGGCGACGATCGTCTTTCCGGTTCCAGGACCACCACCGACCCGTGCCGGGCCGCTGTACGGGCGCTCGACCAGCTTCCGCTGGGTGGGGTGCAGGAAGATCTGCCACCGCTCGAAGGCCTCGCCCAGCATCGCCTGCAACGCCTCGTCGTCGGAGGTCACCTGGGTGGCGGGGCGTTCGACGGCAGCCTCGAAATCGTCGGGGTCGACCGGCTCGTCGGCGCGGACCGGTTCGGTGACCTGCTGAAGCACCTCGTCGTAGGGGGTGCCGTCGAAGAGCGCGAACAGCACGTCGGTGGTGAGCTGCGGGGCCCGATCCAGCAGTTCCAGGAGTTGCGCCTCGGTGGTCAGCTCCCGGATCTGCGGCAGCAACGGCTCGGAGACGCCGAGCTCCAGCAGTTGAGTGTCGGTGTAGGTGTCGAAGAGCGGCTTCTGGGCGGGCTCCGGTTCGGCATCCGGCGGCACGACCCGACCGATGATGCTGTCCCCGACGGGCGCCATGTCGACGACCTCGATGCCGCCGGTGATCCGATTGATGCGGTACGCGTACCGGCTGAGGTCGTCGTACACCTCACCGCGGTGCTTGACCGCGACGAGCAGGTAGTCGCGCGCGGCGATGTGCAGCAGCAGCGCGCGGTAGTCCTTGTTGACCCGGGCGGACATCAGCCGGGATTCGCTGTTGAGCGCCTTCAGGTTGAGCCCCGGGTTCTCCGGGTTGTGCCGGAACTTGTGCATGAACTCGTAGACCGCTCCGATGTCGGCGCGGGTGAGCTTCATGACCTCCTTGTCGGCGCGGTCCAGCATCCGCAGTGTCGTTGCTCCGGTGCTCATCGACGTTCTCCCCCGCTCATCGCCTTGATCTCGGCAGCCAACTCGTCAACCGACCACTCCCGAGCGGTACGGGCATGCCAGCCCGCCTCCGCGTACGCCCGGTCGCGATCTTCCGTCTCCGGGTCGTCGGACGGACCGGTAAGCACGATCGCGATCCGCCGGTCGGGCCAGGCCAACTCGGCCTGCCAGCCCTGGTCGCCCAGCTCGTAGCCGACGACTGGCGCGGGCAGGTCCTGCCGGGCGAGCTGCTGGACGAGCTGGTCGAGGGTTTTCTCGTCCGGGTCCAGGTAGCGCAGAACGTCCCGCCATGGCGACTCGGTGTCGAGCGTTTCGGGATCGGAGGGCACCGGCTGCGCTACTACACCGAGCCACGTCGCCGTCTCCTCGTCGAGCGGCAACGCACGGTGGGCCAGCACGAGGCCGGTGCCCTCGGTGACCGCCATCGAGGCCGGTTCGAACGTGTCAAGGGTGGACACGGCGAGCTGACCGGCATCGCCGCCACCATTGCCGAGGAACTGAATGACGTTGCCCCAGGCAAGCCACGCGGCCCAACGCTCCTTGTGGCCCACCCCGGTCACGGCGGCTGGCAGGTCATCGAGGACAGTCAGCGCGGACCAGGTCGGCAGCGGCCTGCTGCGCCCGTCGACAACGAGGGTCACCGGGCAGTCGGCATTGTCCCGGGCGCGGGCAATCATGATCTTGCCTGCGGTCGGACTGGGTAGGGGCTCGCCACGCAATGCCGCCAAGAGCCGCTCCGCCACGCCACCAGAGTCGGCGGCGGTGTTGTCCCGGGCCTGTTTGATCATGCCGGCCAGGGTGGCTTCGGCCCGCCGCTGCCATCGGTTGAGGTCGGGGTCGGCGAGGAAGCGCATCAGCTGCTCGATCGGGTTGACCCAGATGGTTTCCTCAAGCTCATCCGGGTCGGCGCCGGGGAGGAACTGTCGGTATCGCTCCCGGGCGGCCTGCTTGCTGACCCCGCCGTACGGCGTCCACCGGCCCTGCCCGTCGGTGTTTCCCCAGGTCTTGACGTCGTCCCAGGTGGCGGCGAAGACCAGGTAGCCGTGGGCGCGCAGCCGGGCCCGTTTCTCCGCGTCGTCCGCGAGCCGGTTGTACTGGGACGAGGCGTGGTACTTGAACCCGTCCAGGTAGACGGCCACCTCTGGCGACGGGGCGTCGAGGCGTGTGAAGTGAACGTCGGGGCGGGTGCCGCGAACGGTGTTCTGCAGCTTCATCTGCCAGTGGGTGACGCTCTGACCGTTGTCGCGGACGAACCGCAGGTCGGCGATGCGGGCACCGTCGTGGTCGGTCCGTCGATCGATTCGCAGGCCCGAGTTGGGTGTCTCACCAAGCGCCAGCAGCTTGGTGAGGAAACGCATCTCCAGCTCGCTCTCCACTTGGTGGATCAGCGAGATCTCATCCGTCCGGGTGCCCTCCTCGACGTCCCAGGTGTCGAGGAGCTTGTCCAGCATCCCCAACGCCTCGTCACGGCTCATCAGGGCGAAGTGCTCGTTACGCGCATGACGTAGCAGGCAGCGGTGACACACCGCCCTGCCTTCGTGCCGGCAGACGCAGTCGGCAATCCGCTGCCGCGCCAACTCGAGGACCGCGCGGAACTCCTCCGGCTTGGCGAGGCGGTGCAGGTAGCCGGTGCCCTGCGGCTGAGTGTCATAGACGACCACGAAGTTCCGCGTCCCGTCGCTCTGCCCGTCTGGCATGGTGGCCGGAACAGCCTGGAGGTGGGCGGGGTCGCCGCCGTACTGCGCGGCGATGCCGAGGCGGATCGCGGCAGCGAACGACGCGATGCGTTCCTGGACCACGGCGGTGGCGGCCGGGATCAGGATGCGCAGCGCCTCGGTCTCCAACTCGTGGGCGAGGATCAGGTCGACGTGGGCGTCCGGGGCGGCTGGCGAGCGCCGGTACGGGCACCAGGGCCGGTGGTGCTCGGCGCCCTTCACGACGGTCGACCCGGAAGCCTCCGCAGCGAGTTGCTGGGCCACCGCGGGGACGCCGTCAACCGTGGTCCCGCCGCATGCGGTGCAGGTGTGGAAGCGGTTGATCCGCACCTCCTCGCCGGCGAACAGTTCGGCCGCCCGGTCGTAGCGCTGCGCACCCAGGTTGAAGTGCCGGATCATCGCGTGGCGGCTGTAGTCGACACCGAACGTGTCATGGGCGTGCCGCCACGACGAATCGACCTTAACGGGGTCAACGTCGACAGCGACGGTGGTCGCGTAGAAACGCCTGTCCCGGTCGTCGCTGTCATCGCGGATGCGGGCGTCGTCGCGCTTGTCACGGCTGAGCACCCGGGTCGGTTGGAGGACCTGGAACAGTCGTCCGTGATCGGCGATGCCCGGGTCCAGACAACGCGGGCAGGCGCTGGTGTCCTCCTTGGCGAGGTGGGTGCGGACATAGCCGCACTGCGCGCAGATCCGCCACTGCTCGTACGCCGGCCGGTCCGCCGGGCCGACGTCCAGCCCCGATATCTCGTGCTTGTAGCCCCGTACGTAGTAACTGTTGCCGGGTGCGATTTCAACCAACGCCTGGCGGGCGGGGCGGGCGTACTCGCGGAGTTCACTGTGGAACCGGCGGTCGCCGTCAGCCTTATCCTCCCAGGTCAAGGTGGCTTCCAAGTCGGTCCGACTGTCGATAAGCGCGTAGTTCGGCAGCAGCCCGAACTCAACCATCGTGCCGTGCGCGGCAGCTGCGCTGACCTCCCGCAGTCGGCGACGGACCGCACCCTCCTCCGCCTTCAACATCTTGATCTCGCGGGCGTGGTCCGGGTCGCTGGGCACAAGCGTGCCCCGGGCGGCGGCGAGTTCCTGCATCCGGCGCCGCAGGTCGGCCAATCGGGAGTCCCAGACCTCGTCGGCTTCCTTGACCCGGTGGACGATGCCATCGGCCGCGAACTCCCGCAGTTGATCTGCGGCAGCGCGAAGGACCTTGTCCCCGAACAAACTCAGGAAGCCCTCCACCAGCCGTCCGCTGTCGCGGCGACCAGCCTCGGCGAGGCCGGTCAGCCAACCGGTCGGACCGAACAGCACGTGCGCCCGCCGTGGCATCGGCAGTACCCCGGCGAGACGACCACGGGCGGCCAGGTCGATCAGGTGGGCGAGGTACTGGCGGCGCAGGATCTCCACGGCGGAGAGGAAACAACCGGGTGGCACGATCTGGCCGGCGATCATGTCGCGCGGATCGGCCAGGTAGTAGCGGTCCCGTTCGGTCCTCCCGACCAGGGTCAGCACCAGTGCGTTACCGCTCTTGCGGCCGGCACGGCCCGCCCGCTGAACGTAGTTGGCCGGGCCGTGCGGAAGCGACGCGAGCACCACCGCCGAGAGGGCGCCGATGTCGATGCCCATCTCCAGGGTGGGCGTGCAGGAGAGCACGTTCGGGTCGGTGTAGCGCTCACCGTCGCGGAACTGCTTCTCCACCGTCTCCCGCTGAAAGCGCGTGAGCATCCCGGTGTGTTCGCCGGTGACGACCCGGAACACCGGGCTGTCCAGGTAGAGCCGGCGGTAGTAGTCGTCGGCGGCGGTGTCGTCGCGGGCAGCCTGGAGTTGACCACGGCAGCGGTACTGCCGGCACGGCTGGCCGATCCAGTCGGCCACCCGGTCAGGGTGCTCGGTCTGCTGCCAGTGGCAGGTGTCGCAGCCGACCCCGGCCATCGCGGCGGAAGCCTCGTCGAGTCGGGTCACCCGCAGATGGCCGGGCATCAGCCCGTACACCGTGTTGCCGTCCTCGGTGTCGCCGACCGCGACCACGTCGGCGGCGGCGAGGGCCGGCAACAGCCGACTGAGGAAGCCGGCAGCATCCCCGGAATCAAGACCGAGGCAGCGCGAAGTCCAGTCCTGGTACCAGTTGCCCCGCGCGGTGATCACGTCGAACTCCGAGCGGGACTTCGGCGTGGCGAGCAGGAACGCGGGCGCGGATAGGCCCCTCGGAAACGCGGGCATCCCGGCCGGCCGGCCACCCCAGATCTGCCACCGGGTGCCACCGCGCTTGAGGTACGGCACCAGCCACTCGTGGAACACCGCGCCCCGGGTCCGTAGCCGTTCCAGGAGACCGCGGAGGAAGGCGAGGTAGCGAGCGTCGTCCGGCGCCGTTGCGGCCATGTGACCGGGGCCGGTGAGGTGAACGTCCCGACAGATCGCGGCGGCTCGCGCCGGATCGTCGAGGGCCACCTCGACGGCCACGCTACGAGTCAACTCCAGGGTGCGGCCCTGGCGCGAACGCAACCCGGTCTCCATCACGGTGGCGAAGACGAGCCGTTCGCTGATCAGCTCCCAGGTCTCCCGGCTTCCGTTGTGCTCACCGGCGAGCAGGCTGTCGACTCCGGGCTGATCGTGCAGGTCCGGCGGCACGACGGTGGAGAGGATCTCCGGCTTCGCCGCCTCCTCGATCATCCTGACGAAGAGGTCGTCGAGTCCGATCGACTCCCCGGCGCTCAACCGGCCGGCGAGCAGGGACCGCAGCGAGAACGAGTAGGACCGGTTGGCGACGAAACCGGCCCGGTGCGCGGCGTCCTGCACCGAGTCGTTGAAGAGCAGCGTCTTCTTCTCAGCCTCGTCGAGTTCCCCACCGGTGAAGAGTTGCGTGATGGCCACCGAGGCCAGGGTGGCCAGGCCGGCGCCGAGGAAGCGGATGCCGTGGTCCAGTTCGCAGGACGGGCAGCGGTCCTTCTCGGCGCCGTCGATGTCGAGAACGTCGCCGAGCACGACGATCGCGTCGTCGGTGGGCTTGCGGTCGCGCTGCTCGTCGAAGGGGCGTACCCGACGGCCGTACTCCAGGACCAGCAGGCCTCGGGAGCGCTGGCGTACCTCGTCTCCGGTCGCGGCGATCAGCGCGCGGACCCGGCGCTTGTCCCGGCCGACGCTGGCCCGGTAGATCTTGTCGGGGTCGGTTTCCAGCTCCTGTGGGTCCTTCTCGGGCGACAGCGCCATCCAGCCGGATCGACCGCAGTGCCGGCAGTAGATGGCCGGTAACCGTGGGTAGCGGTTGTCGGCCACGACCGCGTCGGTATCGGTGGCGTACGGGTCCAGCTCGCGCGGCGCTTCGCCGTACCAACCGAAGGCAGCCTCGTGGGAGGTGCCACGCAGCAGGCGGGAGACGGCGCGCACCCAAAGGTGGGTTTCGATGTTGAGCAGCGGGCGGCCGGGAGCTTCCGGGTTCTGCGCGACGGAGAGCAGGCCGACGAACCGGGCGAGAGCCTTCGCCGTGATCTCGGGTGGGGTCTTCATCACGCTGCCCCAACCGGTGGCGTTCTTCCGAGGCAGCACGTCGATGATCTCGTCGAGCGTGCATGGCCGCGCCTGGAGCGAGTCGAGCACCGCCTTCGTCAACGGATGCTGACGGAGCAGCTCGCCGAGTCGCATCGGGGCATCGAGGCAACGCTCGCCGACGACCAGCTCGGCGACCTCGGTCATCATCGCCTCGGGGTCGCGGTCGTCGACGGCCGCGAGCTGCTCCGGGCTGGGCAGCGGCAGGCTGAAGTCCTGGCGGGCGACGAACTCGCCGGCCTCGTACCGGTCCTCCCCCACCAGCGACCCGGCGTCAAAGGCGACGCCGAAGACCTGCTCGGCGACCTCACGGATCGCGGTACGACCGTCCCGGCCACCGCCCTCGCCGAGGGTCGCAGAGGTCGCCACGGGGCAGATCGGCCCCAACGGCCGTTCCGGCTCGTCAAGGTCGAGCGCCGCGGCGAGCCGGCGCAACAACATCGCCACGTCGGTGCCCTGCGCGCCGTCGTAGGTGTGGAACTCGTCCAACACCACGTACGCCGGTTCGGCGCCCTCCCAGAGGGGCAGGTCGTCGGCGCGCTGGAGCAGCAGGTCCAGCATCTTGTAGTTGGTGATCAGGATGTCCGGCGGCGTGCGCCGCATCTCCGACCGCTTGGTGAAGACATGCGCGTACTCGATGGCCGCCACGTCGCCGATGTAGAGACCGGCGGTGACCTGGCTGAGCGCCGGATCGGAGAGCAACTCGTTGATGCGCTGCGTCTGGTCCGTCGCGAGAGCGTTCATCGGGTAGAGCAGGATCGCCTTCACGCCGGCCCTGCCCTGCTGCTTCTGCCGCCGGCAGTGGTCGAGCACCGGGATCAGGAACGACTCCGTCTTACCCGAGCCGGTGCCGGTGGTGATCAGCGTCGGCTTGGCCGGCTTGCCCTTCGTCGACAGCCGGGCGAACGCATTCGCCTGGTGCAGGTAAGGGGTGAAATCGGCCGGCGCCCAGTCGAGTTGCACCCGCCAGTCACCCTCCGCCGGGCGGAAGGGAGTGCGGATCCGCAGGTACGGGCCGCGGAAGATGCCCTGCTCCGGGTGGGAGAGGAAGCCCTCCAGGCCCTGACGTACGCCGTCCTCGGTCAGGCCGAAGGTGGTGGTCAGGTACTGGGTGAGGGTCCGACGCAGTGTGTCGGCGGCGATGGTCGGCCTCATGAGCGGATCACCGCCGCATGCTACTGCACCCCTTACCGACGTTGACCTGCCCCGACGGCCTCATCACCGGGCGAGTCAGATTCGCGACACTCCGACTGGTCGGTCTCCGCCTACGCTGCGCATCCATGTCCCCCAACCCTCCTCGGACGCGTCGCGAGGTACTGCTCAACGGACGTCGGGTCCGCATCTCTGACCTCACAAACGCCGGCCTGTTGCAGAAGGGCGCCACTCTGTACTACCGCCAGTACATCGGGTCGGTACCACACGAGGCGACGGTCACGGACAGAGGGCGGCTTCGCCTCGCCGACGGGCGCGAGTTCGACACGCCGTCGGGAGCGGCGGCTGCCGCCGCCGACGTGACAGCCGTAGCAGGTTGGGAGGTCTGGCGGGTCGGACCAAACGGCCCCTTCCTGGGCGAACTCCGCCTTCGGCTCATCAAGAGTGTCGCGGCTGAGGTGACGAACCGCCAAGAGCCGCAGGCGGAAGCGGTGGGACGACGCATGGCAGCTTTGGAGAAGGCCAGGCAGGCCGCCGAAGCAGGCACCCCAACAGCGATCACTGTTCGTGACCTCATCGGGCTGTGGGGCGTCGAGGACCGGGACAGCGAGGCAGCCCCACAGATTACGACGGACCTGGCGAACTTCGGTTTGATCACGGTGCCGGACTTCAATTCTGTTGACCTTGACCAGACAGTGCGAGTCCTCCGATTCGGCATGGCACCGCCGCCAGCCGCAGACGGCACGGGCGATGGGCCTGAGGAGACGACGACCGGGGTGGATGATGAGACGGGTGGCACCATCGGTCTGACGCTTGGAAATCTCCTGCCAAGCCGAACCCGCCTGATATCGGTGACACCGACCTCCACCTTCGACGAGGCCATCACCGCTATGGAGTTGGACGACTTCTCCCAACTGCCGGTTCTGGCAAACCCCCACAAGATCCATGGCGTTGTATCGTGGAAGACCATCACAAAGGCCAGGGCGCAGAATCCTGAGGCCACCTTCAGCGACGCGATCGATCCCGACGTCCAGGTGTTCGACTACGACCGCCGGCTGATCGACGTACTCCAACCACTGCTGGAGTACGAGTTCATCTTCGTCAGGGACCATGAGCGGAAAATTGCCGGCATCATCACCGCCGCCGATGTAGTTCAGACCTACCACCAGACCGCGACACCGTTCATCCTCATTGGCGAGATCGACCGCGAGCTGCATCAGCTAATCCGCGACACCTTCGATGAGACAACGATCCGGGACGCATGCGTCCGTGCTGGGCTGACCTTCCGCTCTGTCGACAAGATGATGATGTCCCACTACCAGGCGGTGCTTGGCGATGAGAGCTGCTGGAGTGGCCTCGGCTGGAGACTCGAGCGCACGCGCCTAGTCAATCGCCTCAACGATATCCGCGAGATACGGAACCGGGTCATGCACTTCAGCAAGGATGCCGTCAGGGATGGGGACGTCGACATGATCCAGAACTTCCTGAGAACGATCCGCAGGTACAACGCTTCATGACACACGAGTTCCAGCTCAACGGACGCCGGTACCGCGTGGACGTCGACACGGTCCGAGCAGGGCTGCGGGGCCAACTCCGGGAAGACGTGCGGGATCACTGGGTCGACGTCGACGGAGTCCGGTGGCCCGTCAAGCAGGCTCTCGAGTTAACACTCGCGCTCCCCGCGACGAGTTCACCTCGCACACCGCGTTGCGCCACCTACGCGCATTGGGTTTCTCGACGAGCCAGTTGCCCATCGAACGCGATCGGAACGAGCAGAAGGGGACTCCACTGCCGCGCAGCCCAATCCCCTCGCCGATGGCACCCGTCGTTGGCGGTGACGAGCAACGGCTGGCGGACGCCTTCTCGAGCCTGCTGATGTTCATTGGCACCGGTGACCTCACGTCGCGGATTGCCGCTCTGGAAACTGACCTGGAAGGCATCGATCGGGAAGCAGCCGCCGAGATGGCAGCTACCTCCGAGCTGGGATTCGACGTACTCGACGCCGCATTGCAGGTACGGAAGTACGCTGGCCGGCTCAGCGACATCATCCACGCCGCCGTGATCATGCAAACCCTCCCGCTGATCCTTGAGGATGGCGAGCGAGTAATCCGGCGACCGTCGTTGGCTGCCGGCAACGACCCGGGACGACTCTTCGACTTGGAGACGGACCGCCGCGTCGCCGAGTTCAAGATGGCGGTGTGGAAAGGCCGGGACACCATGCGTAAGCGCGGCGTCTTCGCCGACCTCGTGCATCTCGCTTTGGCCGGGCCCCCGCGCAAGGCCCAACTCTTCGTCTCCGGCCCGTTGCCCATCAGTTATCTGCGCAGCAGCAAGGGGTCTGCCGCCTGGGCGCTCGGACGCTCGTCGCCCAACCTACGCCGGCGGTTCGATGAAGAGTTCGGCTCGGTGGAGATGTCCGTCCGCGACTTCACCGCCGGGCCGGCGAAGCACGTCGAACTGATTGATCTGACAAGCCTGCTACCAACGATCGCGCCGGCAATCACATGACGGGCACACACGGGTGCAGCGGCAGACCACCAGTTCGCCGAGCCGAGCCGGAAACGTGTCCGCGCTGACCATTGAGGTGAAGGACGCCAAGAGCCCGGTGGCCCAGTGGCTGCGGTCGACGTTCCCGCACCACCACGAGGTGCGGGCCAACTACCGAGAGGCGGCCGAGCCCGACGAAGGGGTTGGGTAGGAAGGAACGGGCGGACCGACCCGAACGGACGCGCTATGCCGGCTGACGGCGCTTGTGCCAGCGCTGGATGGTCCGCTTGTAAGGCTCGGGCATGTGCAGACGGGGAACCTCGTCGTACGTGAACACGCCGAGTTCCTTGTGCTCCGCAGAGTAGACAAGCTCCTCATCCCCGACGTAGGTAGCGCCGAAGCTCACGATGAACACGTGTCGGACCGGCGTGATCTCGTAGACCCAGGAGTCGATGATGTCGACGTCGGTGATGGTCAGCCCGAGTTCTTCGGCGACCTCCCGGCAAACACCATCCTCGGGTGTCTCGCCGACTTCGAGCTTGCCGCCGGGCAGCTCCCACTCGTCGCGCTCGTTGCGCAACAGCGGCACGCGGCCGTGGTGGTCGACGACAAGCTTGACCGAGATAGGTAGCTGGTACTCGAAATACCCCGGGTTCCGCTCGACGAGGTACGGCGGTCGCTCCGTCACGCGAGAAGTCCTTCCGTGGCGCGGCATCAGTTGGCGGTCAGCAGGAGAGCAGCGATGTCGTCGGCCCGTTTGAACCGACCACCGCTACCACCGAATCCGCTTTCCGCGTCCCGGATCAACTTCTCCAGGTAGTGCAGCCCTCGATCACGCGCATCAGGAATCACCTGAGCCCACGAGCGGTAGATCCCGTAGTCGGTGATCAGCCGGGCGAAGCCGTCGGTGCATAGCAGTATGCAGTCGACGTGCGTCCACTCGCCGGCAGCGGTGTGTGGTCGAAGCCGGCGATTCGGGTGGCCGGAGAAGATCGATTCGACATCACCGGAGGTCATCGTGTGCAGCCGGCGCTGGTGCATGGCCGCGATGACGCGGTCGGCCTCGCCCTCATTTATCGCGACCGCCGCGGCTTCGCGTCGGTCGAAGTAGCCGGTCGACAGCACCACCGGTCGAACGCCGTGGACCACGGCGGTAGCGTCGCCGATTCGAGCGAGGTCGTAGCCGATGCCCTGGTCGACACAGACCGCGATTGAGCAGGCCGGTGGCACCCGGCTTTCGGGGAACGACAGTGCTGTCTGCTCCCGGGCCACGTCGTCGGCAAGCGACGTCAGGAGCGCGGCGGCGGAACCTTGATAGTTGTCCGCACCGGCCCGAGTCAACCGCTCGGCGAGGTGGTCGACAAGCCACTGCACATCACTGTCGGCGGGCAGCGCGCTGTCGTCGTACAGGTCGGTGGCGCCATCGATGACCCAGGCGAGGGTGCCGCAGTGGCCGACGCGGTCTTCATTCGCCCGCATGCCACCGGCCGAGGTGATCGCTTCTCCTACCTTCACGACCTGTCCAACTCTCATGACATCCACGAGGCTGGCACGAACATACCGGCCCCGATCATGGCGCACCCGATGACGATCGCTGCGATCACCCGGGTAACGCGGCTGTTGTTGACGAGAGAGAACGTACCGAAAACGACAGCGATCGCGCCGGACGCCACGAGCATGAGACGGAGGCCCTCGACGCCTGTGCTCTGGCTGGCGATGTTGCTGGCCGTGGCGATGAAGGCCACCACGGCCGCCAGGAGGCCCAGAAGTTGCAGTTGCTGGCCCTTGAACTCGGTCAACTCGGTGCGGAAGCGGGCGTGGGCCTGGACCCACCGGGCGCGCTCCTGCATCAGATCGATCCGGATCCGGCTCGACTGGTACTGGGTGAGCCGACGCAGGTGGTCCCGGGAATCGCGCGGCTCCAGTTCAATGGCCTGCGCGACGGCGGCCCTGGCCGCCTCGAACTCCCCGCGCAGTGCCAGCACCCGGCCTTTGGTCTCGTAGTAGTGGGCGACACGCCCCTGGGTGAGGGTGATCGCCCGGTCGATGTGCCGCTCCACCTCGTCGAGGTCACGTGCCGGCCCTGGATCTTCCAGGCGTTCGAGGTATTCGACCCAGAACGCCGCCAGCTGATGGATCACCGCCGCCACATCAGGCATGGAGGCGACGGCCTGACGGGAGTATTCGACCGAGCTGCGAAGTGAGGCGAGGTCGCCCTTGGCGCGGGCCACGATCGCGCGAAAGGTGTGGAAGTAGGGCTGCGCCCCAAACTCGTCCTCATGGTCTCGGACGACCGAGGCGTACTCGGCGTGGCGCTCCTCGCGCCGTAGCCGCAGCAGGAGAGCGTAGAGCGCCGCGAACCGGGACCGGCTGCGAATGGTGTGATCGTCGAGAACGGCGCGCAGCAGCGGCTCGGGGTCGGGGTACGCCTCGACGACGGCCCGGATTGCCTGCGGGAAGGCCGCGTCGGACGGTGGCGGCACCTTCGACAGCGCGGCGACGAGGCGCGCACGGCTTTGCGGTGAGGCCACTGCCGCGCGAGGTCTAGGAACTCGCAATCGAAAACCCCCGGTTCAACCAGGTGTACGGATGGTCGCTGGTGACTCTCGCCAGGAAACGCGCCAGGCTCCGATCGCCGGTGAAGGCCGTGCGCCCGTGCAGGAAGCGGTGATTGTGTACGAGGTAACCGTCGCCCGCATCCAGGTGCAGAGTTTGAGCCGTCTCAGCGATCAGGCGACGGACCGCGACCACGACGTCCGTACGCCCATCGGTGCTGTACGGACCGGCGATCCGGTCGTCGCGATAGCGGATGCGGGCGTGGCTCCCACCGATCTCGACAACCGCCGGGCCTGGCCGACCGGTTGCCGTCCTCAGCCGCAGACCGGCGATCTCGCTGTCTTCGGCACATTGGCGGACGAGAGCCAGCACCTGCGCGCCGTCGACCAGTGTGGCGCTTCCCCCTGCCCTCGCTGGAGTCAGCATGAGGGTGGCGAGCACGCTGGGGGGCCGTGCGTGCAGACTGCGATCGGTGTGCGGCGACAGGGCCAGATCGGTGAAGCCAGCTTCGTTGTCCTGCTCGTCGGTACGTATCCGAGGTGCGATGACGGTCAGCCCCTCGGCCACCTGGTGCGGATGGTCGACGGGGACGGTCCAGCGGTCGAGCAGCGCCCGGACCTCGGCGATGGACCCCTGCCGGATCAGGACGACGCCGTCATGGGCGAGGGCACCGGGCACCAGGTCCGGGCTCACCTCAGTCTCGCGTCCCGCCTCCAGCAGCCGCATGCGCCCTGCCTGCGCGCCGTCAGTCCTCAGGATCATCGAGATCGACGGCCGCCGGAGGCTCCGACCGCGAGACATGGTCCGACCGAGCCGATCATTGGAAGAGGGGAGGCTGGACATCGATGATCGGCTGTTTCGCTTCATCTGCTGGTGGCAGCATGCCTAAGTCCTCAAGTTCTGTCGCCTTCAGAAGAGGTCCATCGAGGATGGCTTTCAGCACGTCGTCCTGTTGCGGCTCGAGGAGCACGCATCCATGGAGTACGGCTAGCAAATTTCGCAAGTCGTCGGTGAAGTCCCACCTACTCGCAACGATGTCGTTCAGTGGAGACGATTTGCGCACGCGGGGCCGCTTGGAGCGGTAGTCGAACCACTTTTTGACTACTTGCGTGCCACAAACGTTGTAATCCCATACTGCTGACGGAACGGGACCGAGGGCTCCTTCACCCACATACAGGGTCGAACTGTCCCGGTCGTACGTGATGCTTTCCGGCATGCGGTCCGGCACGCCTGGTATGGGCGTGAGGACGTCAGGCCGCAGTTCCCGCGGGGGTCCAGGTGGGCGGCCGGCTGCTGCGGAGATATGACGCTCACCGTAGGTCTGGAGCCAGATTACTCGCTCACCAAGCCTGACTGCTTCACGCCAAAGGCCAGGGTTCACGGTAAACGGAATCCGCACTCCCGGAGTGCGAAGGTCAGCACGGAATCGTATCGGATAGCCGGGATGGGAAGCCACGGCGGCAATATAGGCGAGCACTTCGTCGCAGGTAACGCGGCGACCGAACTGGCAAGAAAGATGCTCAATCAAGCCAGGCGCGATGTTGGGCTGCTCACCTCTGGCGTCACGGTATTGAGGAAGTACCTTGCCGCCATGATGGCCCATGTAGTGGTGGGTATCCGGCACCTCGGCGGCAAAAACGACGGCCGGTCCCGAAGTTATCGATTCCGCGAACAGTGTGGTCAGATACGTCTGATGCTTTCCGTAGGTAGACCAGAGATCGGGGCGGGAGAAGTCGACAACCCTTCGGTCGGCAATAACATACTGCCGGTCGAAGCTCCGGAACGATACGCGCATGATGGAAGCCTGAGGATCAATGGCGCCAGCCAGTGACGCGGGCTGGCCTGTGCCATCGAAGTGCGGCGAGAGTGCGACAGAGATTGCCCTGTCCCTAGTCTCCTTCATGAGCTCCGGTCGTTCTGCCAGAGGAGCCAAGCTTAAGCGCCGCCACCGCTCGGCCAACGTTTCTTCGTCCGGCGCGTAAACCCATGTTCGGTTAGGTTTGATGCCTGGTGATTGCCACGGCATCAGGTCAGCGAGCGCAATGCAGTCGTTCCATATGGCTTGCGACGCGGGACGGAATGGAGCCGACCAGTTCGTGGGGCAGTCCAACCACCGACCGCTTGCGGCAGTCAGCGCCTGGAGGGCGTTGAATTTTTCTTTCCTGGTCCCGGAGAGGGCAACGTAACGGATCCTGGCGGGTGTTTCCGTATCGGCCGTCTTGGCACGTCCGAATACGCCGATACACAATGGCTGCTGCACATCTGGGAAAACGCGTGTCGGCACCTCAGGCTGATGCCCCTCAGGAGAGAGATCGATGATCCAACCCCAGTCGGCCTGCCGTCGCAGGTACTCGCGCATGCCGGCGAAGCCTGGTCCGGTCGTGTAGGCCGACGTGCAAACGAAGGCTACGATCCCCTCCGGGTGTTCAGGATGCGCTTCGAATACCTTCCAGGTGGCCCAGCGCCAAAAGTAGATGTTCAAGTTGTGCAGTTTGAACTCGAGCCGGCCGGTACCGGTGCCCCGAAAAGCGTCGAGCATGCTCGACTTTCCCTTGTTGCTGGCAAGTACGAGCCCTCCCTGATTCTTGGCACGTTCGAGGTAGGGCGGGTTGCCGAGAACGACCATGACTCGTTCCTCGGTCTTGACCTTGATTGCGTCCGCCCGGGATTCAGCAATTGGCCGGTACACGTACGGGCTAACCAGCGTCTCTACGTCAGGGTCCTCCAGGGTATCGGTGACGTAGAATCTGACCTTCTCGTCGGCAACCTCCAGCCCTCGCGCTGCGAGATCCTGGTGCAGCCGTAGTTCCGCTACGGCGAAGGGCGCGATCTGGCGTTCAAATCCAACTAAACGACCGAGGAGAGCACGAAGTTCAGCTGGCTCGTCCCCGCGGTCAGCCGCAATCGTCTTCGCTACACGTGCAATCACGCTCAACAGGAAGGTGCCTGTACCCATAGCCGGGTCGACGACCACTACGTCGCGGCCGGCCAGACCTAGCCGTCGTTTCAGCTTTTCGTGCAAGATGCTGTCGACAAACTGGACCATGAAGTCCGCAACGGGCTGCGGCGTGAAGTAGGAGCCACTTCCCCGTCGAACCGCTGGGTCGTACAACTCCAAGAAGCGCTCATACAGCTGGTCCGATGTGTCTGTCCGCCAATCTGTCCAGTCACTGGCCGCGATGGCGCGCCGCAGCGTTTGCAGAGCCACGCTGCGCTGCTCGATGCTCGGACCACCGTGATCCTCGGTGAGGATGGCCAGCGCTCGCCCGACGAGCAGGTGGTTCTTGGCCAGCTCTCGCCCAAGCGTCGGCAGTTCCTTGCCCTCGAACTCGATCCCTGACCGACGCGCCAACAGCAGCCCGAACGTGACGGTCTGCGCGTAGGCATCGGCGAACAACTCCTCGCTCAGGTGGGGAAATAGCCAGTTGCGCCAGTCGGCTAGATGATCGCTGAAGAGCCGCACCCTCCCACCGAGTCGCTCTTGACCAAGGGTGTCCAACACCTCGTCGCGCAACAATCGGCAAAGTCGTGCCGCGTCTCGGACCAGATGTTCGAGGCGGCGATGTGGACGTGGACGCCACGCAAGGAAAGCGTGGAGCACGAGCGCCAGGTTGCCGTCTGCGGGCCGAAGGCGCGCACCGGCCCGCTGCAGGTCGCCGTCCATCCGTGCCACTGGCCCCTGCAATTCTCCCCAGCGATACACCGCGAAGGACTGACCATCGCTGTACAGAACGTTCGGAAGCAACTGAAGCTGGACCCATTGCCTACGCTCCCGGGCCGTGGGATGCCAACCGTGGCCGGGAACACCCCTGCCCGGCGCCTTGAGTTCCACATACCCGATCGGGGCTCCGTCGACGTCGATCAAGTAGTCAGGGCGGATAGCAAGGTCCGGGAGGCGGACCTCGCCATGCGCCCTGACCGGGCAGCCAATCGCTTGTCCAGCCGCAACGAGAAGCTCGACCATTGGCGCCCGCAAGGTGTCCTCCCGAGCAGCCAGTCCCCGCTGAAGGAGCGGCGCGACGGAAGCACCGAAGTGAGAAACAGCTGCCTCCAGCACGGCGCCGTACGCTTCAGCAGAACCCCGAGGACCGGGCACGTCGGCCGCACTGCGGGTGCGGGCGCTCCTGTCCATGCGCCCTCATCTCGACCGGTGAGTCGTAAACGTGCCGCCACCACCCAGCTCGCCATGGCTACTCAGAGTCATTGGCCGACCTCCCGCCGTATCGCCACAGCATGCGGCAGGCAGCGAGATAGATCAATGGCGACAGTGCACGTCTGACCAACCGCATGATGCCGGTAGGTACGCACGACAGAGAACGGAGGCGCTGAAGGTGACTGGCCCGACCGGCCCCGCCGACGGGACTCACATCAACACCTGATCTTGCACGTCGTAGCCCTCAGGCAGGATCTGGATCATGACAACGCACCACCCGACCACCCGGCGCCTGGTCTACGGTCACGCGCAGATGCACGACTGCCTCGCCGTCGCCGACGCGGACACCGCCGCCGAGGAGGCTGCGGAGATCAAAGCGATCGCCGCCGCCCGCACCTGGGGCGAGGCCCGGCGGATCCGGACCACCCGAGTGTCGAACCCCGCCGACCCGAAGTACTACGACCCCGACGAGGACCCCGCGGACGACGAAGCGTTCGACATCAACGAGGTGAGTTCAGTCATGGAGGGCGATTGGCCGCCGTTGGTGGCGGAACGGGCCTTCACGCTGCTGCCGAAGGACCTGCGCACGCGCTTCGGCAAGCAGCAGGCCACCGTCCTCAATGGCGACCTGCTGGAAATCCCGCTGAGCGATGAGGCGGAGCTGGTGGCCGAGCTACGGCGACGCGACTAGGAGGTGCACCGCGACGACGAGCTGATCAACGTGCTCGACGGCCGCAGCTTCAGCCCGCTGGCCGGCTGACCGCGACTCCCCGCCCCAACCGCCGGCTCCGGCCGACACGCCGGAGCCGGCGGCGAATTCCGATCACCCCGAAAACATACAGAAACCCATTGGTACGCCGACAATCGTCGCGTGGGAATTGCGCGTGCATGACTGTTGTCGGGAGTTTCTTGTATGGTCAGACGCGTATCGCTATTGATGCAGTGGCGCCGCCGAAGAATGGCCAAACGGCAACGGTTCCACGTTTCAGCGATGGCGTCAGGATGTAACACCATGCAACACGGAGAGGGGTGGCGGATGGCCGACGACATGGGATCGACAGTGCCGCGACGGCAGCTCGGACGAGCGCTGCGCGACCTACGCACCGAGGCGCGCATGACGCTGGACGGCGCCTCCGAGGCGATGCAGTTCAGCCGGCAGAAGCTGTGGCGCATCGAGACCGGCCTCGGCCCGGTCCGCTCCGTGGACGCCAAGGCCATGTGCGAGCTGTACGGGGCGACGCCCGACCTGACCGGCGCGCTCACCGCCCTGGCCAACGAGACCAAGGCCAAGGGCTGGTGGCACTCGTACGGAGACGCCATCCCGGAGTGGTTCGAGCTGTACGTCGGCCTGGAATCTGCCGCGTCCCGCCTACGTGAGTACGACGACACCCTGATACCCGGGCTGCTCCAGGCCAGAGGTTATGCTAACGGCGTCTACCAGCACCGCTCGCGCATCTCCCAGGACGAACGGGAGCGGCTGGTCGAAGTCCGACTGCAACGTCAGGCGCTCCTGGAACGCCGCCTTCCACCTGCACCACAGTTCGAGGTCGTCCTATCAGAGGCGGTTCTCCTCCGGGTCGTCGGTAATCCCGCCACGATGGCCGAACAGCTACGACACCTGCTCTACACAGCCAGGCTCGCCCACGTCTCGATCCGGGTGCTGCCACTCAGCGCCGGACTTCACTTCGGCGCGGTCGCTGGCCCCTTCGTCATGCTGGAATTCCCGCTCCGCAACCGGGTCGAGCCCGACCCACCGGTCATCTACAGTGAGTCGCTCACCGGGGCGCTCTACCTCGACCGCAAGGACGAACTCGCTATCTACGAAGAAGTCTGGGCGAGCCTCACGTCGCTGGCCCTCGATGAGCAACAATCAAGGCATCTGATCAACAAAATCGTTGGAGAGGTCCACCATGGCTGAGCTGACCGGCGCCCGGTGGCGCAAGAGCACCCGCAGCGGCGACAACGGCGGCAACTGCGTAGAGATCGCCGACAACCTCCCCGGCATCGTCGCCGTACGCGACAGCAAAGACTCGACGGGCCCCGTCCTCAACTTCTCCCCTGCTGCCTGGACCAGCTTCGTCCGTGCCGCCAAGACCGAGTAATGAACCACTGCGCGCACGGGAGCGCATCTACAGAAACGCAGGATGCACTCCCGTTGCGCTGAGGCTAACAAGATTCTCGAAGAGGCCAGCGACAGCCGTCTGATCGGCATGCAGCGCGTGCAAAAACAGTTGTGAGGCGACAACAATGACAACTGTGTCGAGGTCACCAACGAACCCGGTCTGCTCACGGTGCAGTCAGGCGGCTAGGCTCTCCATGCCTCGCACTCAACGCCAACACAAAAAATCGCCGCTAACGGTCCTCGGGCTTCCTGGTAGAGCCTGAGACGAACAACGGTCGGTAGTGCGGCCACCCCTCTCGGTGATCATATCGGTCCCACCCCAGAGAGGCCCAAAAACCATCCGCATTCTCACTAAACGCCACCAACCGCCGGCCGCGGTAGTTCTCCTCAAGCAACTGCACAACTCTGGATCCGATCCCCCGGCCTCGCCAAGAGGATGCTACCTCGATGAATTGAATTTCAAGCGCCACGTCACCCAGTTCGGGCGCCCCAATATACTCATCGGTCGCAACGTTCGAATCAAGTTCGATCCGCGCCACCTCAACCCCGCCTGTGCGCACCTCAAATAACGTATAAGAGCCCGTCAAGTAAGAGAAGCGCTTCCACCAGTGCGGGTTAAATTCCTCATTATCCTCGAACGGGAACAAAATTTTTCCATCAGCGCTCGACTTGCGGCACTGTTGGATAAAGCTAAACGTCATCATCACTCACTCATTTAGTTCGTACTAACAACTCGCTAGACCGGGGAGATGGATCGCGTGTAGTTAGGACGGCCGCCAGCCTGCATCAATGGCATCCTGGAGTTGGTTGCTGAACACGGCATGAGCCTGCCGATACTCGTTCTCGCGATCCGCCTTATAGAACGGCGCCTCGTATCCGTCAGGCACCGGATGCCGCTCCGGATCATCCAAGTAGGCAACTAGCTGCATGTAGTGGGCCTTGGTCTGTCCGTGCCCATAGCTATTGTGGTTCGCAGCGATCTTTCTTCCTCGATTATCGAACCACATATCTGCTTCATAGTTATCAAGTACTCCATAGCGAGAGCGGTATGCCGCCACGAGCTCTTCGGCGCCCATCCCGAGCCAGACCGCAACTAGTGCGTCTATCTCGACCAGCGCCGCCCGCCTCTCTCGCTGAGTACGTAGCGCAGTTCTCCGCTCCCATTGAAAGCTAACGTCGCCCAATTCGAGCGAACCATGCGCCGAAGTCGCCCACTCGTGTTTCCGCGTCCACTCAGCCTCAAACAAGCTGCCCCAGAGATCCCCATACGCCGAAGTAACGCAGTTAAGGCGCAATGTTCGAAGCAGCAGCGCCGACGAAAGCGGATGATCCGGCGTCGGTACGGGCATCAGGGCAGCATCGCCAACATCTAGATGGTCACGACCAGTGATGCGCAGCAGGTAATCCAGAGGCAAAGCCGCCCAGAAGCCGGCGACCAGCGCCGTTTCCCTCTCAGTCGGCATCGCCATACTCCTCATAGCATGAACATGAGCCGGACCAGGGGGAATAAGAGCGACAAACAGGCTGCGCTCGCCGTTGTCTGCGATCATCTCCCGCCAGGCCACCCGGTAGTACTCCGTGTAGGGCCGACCGCGCCAGACATCTTGCCGAGCGGTGTATTTCCCTACATCACAGCTGCGGATAAACTTTGTGCTCGGCACGTGATCGTCATTTATCTCGACCAGATTCATCGTTCGATCAGCATTACCCATATTCGGTGGCTGCTTAGCTACAGGCGCTGCAACACCTATGTGCGGCCCCTGTAGAATGACATCATTCCAGCTTGAGGGGTTAGTTAGTCGTTCTTGGAATAGGCCAAGCTCCTTGTCCTTAGTCTGGTTGTACCCAGGTGAAATGCATGGATGACGCGAAGACAGTCTTGTCGTAAAGGTTCGGAGAGCATCCATCGCCCCACGCTCACGGCTCGTAATCGAATGCAGCAATGGCGTATGCTCCAATGGCCCGAGGCTCAGACCCAAGAGTTCACGCCACTCCCTAAGCACCTTGGAATCCACCCTAATGATCCGCTCCCGATGAGGGCGACGGTCCCACGAGCGGCCGTTTTTGACACCCGGAAGCTCACCGCTTCCTTCGTGTTCGAGTGACTGTGTCAGAACCTGCGCCCCGTACAGCTGACTCGCCTGAATGAAATCGACTTCTTTCTCAGGACCGTAAATATGCATTCCGAATTCGAGAGTTCGGCTCACTGGACTGGCGAATGCCCAGTTGCCTCCATTCACGTAAGAGCCATGAACGCGCAGGCGGCGATACGCCTCGGCACGCAACGCAAGTGCCTCCGCTCGCGATCCTTCAAAATGAGTGTCGCGATGCAGTAGGCCCGCCGCTCCAGTTCCCATGTGGCGCCAGACCTGACACATGAAGCCACGATAGAGATCGGGGCGAGTGCCCGCCAGCAAGGGATAATTTGCAGACGAGGACATGAATGTGGAAATCGCCACTTGCTTCGCAAGCTCGTCAACGAAATAGCTCTTTCCGTGCCCCCTAATGGCGAGCTCGAATCGACGGTTGCGGTCAATCACCTCAGAACCATTCACAATCTCGAACCACGGGTCCAACTCGGCGAGCACGGCGTCCCCGTCCCACTCCGGACGCACCCAAGGCGGGTTGCCGACCTGGAGATCAAAGCCCTCCTTTGCGAATGCCTGCGCGAACGTCAGTTCCCAGTGGAAGATGCCCTGTTGCTCGGCGATCTGGTCGGCGGCAAGCAGCCAGGGGAACCGGTCGGACAGCATCCACGGCGAGTCCACGCCGATCACGCCGTCGAGCCTCCGCTCGAAGTCACTCATCTCGCTCAGGCTGGTCAGCTTCCGGCCGTAGAACCTCTCGGTGTTTTCGTCAACATCGCTCCGGCCGATGAGCGCCTCTGCGAAGGTCAGCCAGTCGTCCAGGTTGGACAGCGGCACCTGCTGGCGAAGCTGCTCCGCCACCGTCATCCGCCGGGTGCCGGTCGCCTTCGTCGGCATCTTCATCTGCTGCGGCTGCACGTTGCCGAAGATGTCGGCCGTCTCGTAGACCACCGGTTCCTCGTACGCCGGCTCGTCCTTGATGTGGGAGACCTGGACAGGCGCGGCTGGATACGCAGGGTCGGAGCCGTCGAGCAGCCCGACCTTGTCCAGCGGCCAGAACCACAGCGCGCACCAGACGTCCATCAACGTCTTGAGCCGCCAGTACGGCGTTCCCGGCGCAGTCAGGTCGGCGAGAATCTCATCCCGGGGCACCGCCCCGGTGACCTTAGGCAGGTCCTCAGCACCCCAGACCGCAATGTCGCGGCGGATCTCCTGCTCGGAGATGGCGAGCCGCTGCTGCACCAGCCCCCACAGGAACTCGACCCGCCGCGCCAGGGCCTGCAACCGCTGGACCTGCGAGTTCTTCCCCTTGGCCGACGGCGTGCGCTTCATCGCCGTACGCCAGGCTTTCAATCGCGCGGTCTCGTCCGGCGCCAGCTCGCGGGCCTCCTTCTCCCCCGCTACCGCGCCCCAGCCGTCGGCGGGGAGCAGGAAGTGGTGGATGGTGCCCTCGTCGATCGGCCCGTCCCGGAAGGGCTGCTCCTTGGGCGCGGTGGTGAGCCACGACTTGTCGGCGAGCTGCTTCGGTATGTAGGTCTTGCGGCCGGCGCCGATGAGGGAGTTGCCGCGTTGCAGGTGCAGGCCGAACCAGGGGGCCTGGAGGCCGGCGTGCATGACGTTGAGCCAGAGCGACACCTCGGCCAGTTCGACGGCCGTGCGGTTGAGGTCGACGCCGTAGCTGTTGTGCAGAGCAATGTACGCCTTCACCCGCTGGAGTTCGAGGTGGTACTGCTCCGGGTCCAGGTCGACCTGCAACTCGCGAGCGCGGCGGCGCAGGTACTCGGCGGCTACCTGGTTGATCGCCTCGTTGAGGAACGCGCCGGAGCCGAGCGCCGGCTCGCAGATCGTCCAGTCCAGCAGCTCCCGGGCCGGGGTGATGGTGTCGTCCTGGTCGAGGCGGTACTTGAGGGCGAGCTGGACGGTGACCTCGGTGAGCGACTGCGGGGTGTAGTAGGAGGCGCTGGTCTGCCGGTCCCGGCCGGCGAGCCGGTAGACGAACTGTCCCGCCTCGTAGCAGACCCGGCTGCGGACACCGGTGTACGCGTTCTCCCGGTAGACGAAGACGTTGTCGTCGTACTCGTCGGTCTTGGAGGCCGGGATCATCCACGAGCCGTCCTTCGGATCGCCGTTCTTGGCGACCTCGTAGAGCTGCTCGGTGGCGACGAAACCGGTGTATGACATCAGGCCCTCGTAGACCGCGCCGAGCTGGTTGATGCCGAGCTGGGCGTACGAGATGAAGCCGCCGCGGCGCTTCTTGCCGCCCTTGGTGAGCATCAGCCGGCGCAGCACCTCGTAGAGCACCTTGTTGCGCAGCCGCGTGTCGATCTTCGGGGCGTCCTCGTCGTCGGGGTCGCTGCCTGGCACGGGGATCAGCCGGCCGATGAGCTTGGTCTTCTCCGGCAGGAACAGGTCCGACTTCATCGGCTCAAAGCGCAGCCCTTCGCCCTCGCTGGCCTTGTCGGCGATCTCCGCGCCGCCGCGTGGCCGGTGCCCCTCGTTGACCATGTGGAAGAGCAGGTCCAGCGACTCGTACAGGTGGGTGCCGTCCTCGGCGGAGGGGGCGAGGCGGCGGGAGACGAGGTCACCGAGGCGGGCGAGGCTGTAGCCCTCGACGTACTGGGGGTCGTTGACCGGCAGCACGCCCAGCTCGGGGCGGGCCTCGGCGTAGAGCAGGAACAGGATGCGGTAGAGGTAGCGCAGCGACTCCCGGCCCAGCTCCTTCGCCAGCTCGTCGAGGTCCATCACCTGCTGCGGCTGATAGCCGGCCCGCCGGATCTGGTCGAGGACCTCGTTGGCGATGAGTTCGACGGAATCCTTCAGGCCCACGCGGAGTTCGCTGGAGACACCGACGGCATGTTGGCGGGAGCCGGCGACCAGGTCGGCGAGGGGTTCGGTGCCGCCCTCGGCGGGTGGGCGCAGCGAGTCGGCGCCGAAGAGCGCGGCGACGACGTCGAGTTCCTTGTCGTCGTTGCGGGCGTATGCGGTGTCGAGGCTGACGGCCAGGTAGCGGCCCTCACCCCAGACCGTGCGGTCAGCGAGGGTGACCACGCCGCCGCTGAGGATCAGCACGTAGCGGGGCTTGGGGCTGTCGGCGGCGAAGAGCAGCGAGGCGAGCTTGGCGCCCGTCTCGATGGTCTCGGTGCTCGACAGGGTGAGTGGGTCGAGCAGCCGGCCGGCGTCGTCCGGGTCCTGGGCGGCCTCGGTGTCGACCGCCCAGCCGCAGTCCAGCGCGACGATGCCGTGCGCGGTGGTCAGCTCGGCGTGCGCGACGTGGACCTCGTACTCCTGGGCGTTGCGCTCGACGGTGATGGTCTGTGGCTGCGGGTCGAAGCCGAGCGCCTCCAGCACCTCTCGATGGTGCTTACGCAGCCGCTCCGGGTCGAAGAGTTCGGCGTCGGTCAGCTCGGTCTTGGAGTCGAAGTAGGGCCGGCGCAGGCGGCGGAGCTTCGTGCGTGGGGTCTGCTCGCCACTCTTCTCCTGCTCGGCCCACTGCTTGAGCAGGCCACCCTTGAGGGTGGTGGGCAGGATCTCGGCCAGGTAGTGCGCGGAGAGGTACTCGCCACGGTTGGTCAGCGACTCGAAGCTCATGCGGCGTTCTCCTGCGACGGTACGAGGACGGCAAGCACCCGCAGCAGCGGGTCGCCGGTGGTTTCCAAGCGGTCGAGCAGGTCGTGCTGCTCCTGGACGGTGGTGTCGACGCGTTGGCGTCGCTTCTCCCGGTGCACGCCGGGCAGCTCATCGAGGAGGCTGGCCTGTTGGAAGGTCCTCAGCTGCTCGCGGTGCTTGCGCAACGGCTCGGCGGTGGCCTCGGTCCACTCGGCGCGCTTGCCCTCCAGATACTGCCGGGCCACCTGGACGGCCTCCGGCAGCAGCTCTTTCAGTGGGTCGATGGCGATGGTCTCCGCGCGGTTGACCATCGTGGGGCCGACGTTCGCCTCCCGCAGCACCTCGTCCATCGGCCGGATCGTCGGCGACGCAGGGAGATTGGAGACGGCCATCCACTGCACAACGGTGGGCTGGCCGAGGCGGTTGGCGTAGACGCCCTGGATCAGAAACGTCGGCACGGCCACGTCGGCGGTGAGCACCGGGGCCTGCTGGCGGCCCAGCCGGATCAGAACCTTGTCGACCAACCAGTCGACCATCGGGTGCACGTCGCTGAGGAAGGCGATGTCCGGCCACATCGGGGTCTTGCTCTGCCGGGCCTGGTCGAGTTTGCGCTGAGCGAGGGCACGGTCGAAGGTGACCTTGAGCCGCAGGTCCTCGCCCTCCCGGTGCGCGCGCAGGTAGGAGCGGGGCAGGTCGGTGAGGCGATGCACCAGATCGTGGGGCGCGAGGAAGGTCAGCAGTTCGTCCTCGCGGCGCAGGTCGATGTGGTCCTCGGGGCGGTCCTCGTAGATCTCGTAGAGGGCCGTGTCGACGAAGTCCTGGGTGGAATCGAAGAGTTTCGGCACCCGGACCTGCAACACGTCCGTCGCCACGGGCGCGGTGCCGACCTCGCCGAAGAGGTCGGCCATCACGTCGACCTCGGCGTGGGCAGCCTCGTACGACTCGTCCACCGACCTGCCGGCGAGCAGGTCCCGGACCAGCCGGTCCTCCTCAGCTTTCGCGTCAAACTGACCGGTCAGGGCCTCGACACTGCCGAGGCTGCGATGCGCGGTCTCCTCCCGGTTGAGCAGCTTCTCGGCGACCGTCCGGTCGTCCTTGGCATCCTCGCGGTCGGAGGTGAGGATCAGCGCGCGGAACTGCGGCTGGTGCTTCTGCCCGTACCGGTCGATACGGCCGTTGCGCTGCTCGATCCGGATCAGGCTCCACGGAATGTCGTAGTGGATCAGGTGGTGGCACTGCTGGTGCAGGTTGACGCCCTCCGAGGTGACGTCGCTGGTGAACAGCAGCCGCACGTCGCTGCCGGCCAGCTCGAACTCCTGCAGGATCGTCTGCTCATCCTTGTCGGCGATGCCACCGTGCAGCACCCGGATCGCGTTCGGCCTCAGGCCGAGCAGCCCGGGGACGACCTCAGCGAGCCACTTGATGGTCGGTGGCCGCTCGGAGAAGACCACCGCCCGGGTGCTGCTGTTCTTGCCGACGCCGATATCCCTCAGCTCGTCGACCAGCCTCTGGAGCTTGCTGGAATCCTGGTCGGTCATCGCGGAGGTCAGCTCCGCGAGCCGGTCCAGGGCTGCCCGCTCGGTGCCAGTGGCCTTCTTGCGCCGGTTGGTCACCGTCTCGTGCAGCGCGCGGTGCGAGGAAAGGAACGACTTCAACAAGGTGTACGGAAAGAGCCGGTGCTGCCCCGTGACGGGCTCGTCGGACCACTTGCCGGCCAACCACACGTCGGTCAGCTCGTCGAAGACCCGCTCTTCGCGGTCACTGGCTTCACAGTGCAGTGCCTGCGACGGGCCGCGGTCGGCCCAGCGGTCGCCGATCTGGTCGCGTACCTCCGGGCTGATCTTCGTACGGCGCAGGTAGAGGTGCGCGATGTCGCGGGCCTGGTAGTCCTTCTCGTTGGCGATCGCCGCTGGGTCGAGCAGCGAGATCAGCTGGGCGAAGGACTCCTTGTCACCGTTGTGCGGGGTGGCGCTGGCCAACAGCAGCGCGTCGGTCTTCGCAGCCAGGCGGCGGGCCAGCTCATTGCGCTGGGTGCCTTTGTTGATGAGGTTGTGCGACTCGTCGATGACGACCGCGTCCCAGGTCGTGGCGTCCAGGTGGTGGCCGAACTGGCCGGCGTCCTTCAGGGTGTCGACCGAGATGATGGCCCGCTTGAAGTAGGTGAACGGGTTACGTCCGGCCGGGATCTCCTGCTGAATGCGCTGGATGCCGGTCGAGTCGAGCCGGACCAGCGGGATCGCGAACCGGGTCCACAGCTCCCGCTGGAACTGTTCGAGGACCTGCTGCGGCGAGACAACCAGGATGCGTTCACCCCGGCCCCGTCGGATCAGCTCGGCGAGGATCAGCCCGATCTCCAGCGTCTTGCCCAGGCCGACGACGTCGGCGAGCAGAATCCGCGGCCGCAGGCCGGAGAGCGCCAGCTCCACCGGTCGATGCTGGTAGGTCAAGGGGTCGAGCAGGAACCGGTCGGCGAGGGCCAACCCGCGCTCGGTGCGGGGCAGCGGCGTACGCCGCAGCACCGCCTCCAGGAAGAGGCGACTCTGCCGGAACCGCGACGAGGTGTCCTGGACGAGCTCCGTCTCCTCGGGCACCAGCGGCGTGATGTCCTCAAGCTTGGTGAAGAAGGTCGCCTCAACGTCCTGCACGAACTCGGAGACGCCGACTGCCTTCACCATCGTGCCGTCCGCTGTGCCGGTCTTGACGCTGCGAATCAGCCACTCCTCGTCGCGGACGACGATGCGGGAGCCCGGAGCGAAGGTCGCTACCTCGGTGGTGGTCATCGGTGGTGCCTTCCTACAGGGTGGAGCGGCGGGCGTACTGGCGGCGCACCTTGTCGACCAGCCACGTCACGTCGGTGGACGCCTTGATGGGTGGCTGGCGATCGGGCGTGGCCGGATTCGGAGGGGCCACATCCTCGATGACCGGTGTGGCCTCCGGGTCCTGTCGCGGATCATCCAGGTCCGGCGGGACCAGTAACTCCGTGCCACCGTCGTAGGTGAGTTCAGCGACTTCCTGACGCAGGGCAAGGACACTCTTGCCGCTGGTGGCGGTGGCGACCGCGAGCAACCGGGCGCGAACGTCGTTGAGGCCGGGTCGGGCCGTGGGGTCGTAGGCGAGCATCGCGCCGAGCAACTGGACCAGCTCGGCCGGCACCTCGGAAAGGTCGGGCAGGTCGCTCGGCTCGCTGATGCGAAGCAGCAGGTTCCAGGAGTTGGTCGGCGGGTAGAGCCCACGCCCGGTGAGCGCGAAGACCAGCGTCGCCGCGAGCGCGTAGACGTCCACCGCCGCGGTGAGGTTCCGCTCACCCTTGACCTGCTCGGGCGACATGTAGGCAGGTGTGCCGACCAGCGCGCCGGGCTCGGTGAGGTAGTCGTTCCGATCGATCAGCACCGCCAACCCGAAGTCGATCAGCTTGGGGCCATCGGGGCCGAGGATGATGTTCTGCGGTTTAAGGTCTCGGTGCAGCAGCTTGACCTCGTGCACCTTGGCGAGGCCCTCGGCGAGCATCGCGCCGGCCATCGCGGCCAACGGCAGGGCGAGCGGCCCCCGGGCGTCGACGTGCTGACGCAGCGTGGCACCGGGGACGTACTCCACGGCGAGCCAGGCCGGGTTCGCGTAGGCGTCGGCGCCCTCGAGGCGGGCCACCCGGGACCCGAAGACCAGCTTGAGGCTGTCGACCTCGACAGCGAATCGCTCACGCACCGTCGGCGCCTCGATCAGGTGCTGCTTGATCACTTTGATGGCGACCCGCTCGGCCGTCGGCGACACCGCGAAGAACACGTCGCCCATGCCACCTGAGCCCAGTGGCCGGACCAGTTCATAGCCGCCGATTCTGCCCAGCGTCATTGGTCCCCCTCACGATGACACCCGACCACATTGCTCGTCCGCTCTGGCGTCTGGACGCCTCGGCGGACGCATGACCGTACAACGTTGAACTTTCTACGAGGAAGCGTCCGAACGGCGGTTCTTCTTAGGCGCTGAATTCGTACTTCATGCCGGCTCGATGGACGAGTCCGCGTTTAGCCACCTTCGTCCCTGATGACGCAGTCGAACAGCTGGGGATGCGCCGGCTCACCAGCCGCGCGCATATCGTTGAAGCCCGGCACGGCTGTCCGGTTTCTGACTAGAAGCGTGTCTCAATCGGCGGCTTGTCAGCTGTTCCAGAACATCAGGTCGCGCGCCTGCCGCGAACAAGCCGTCAACTCCGGCACACCCCGCGAAGGAACGGCGTAGTCACGCTCACGGATGAGCGCGAGAAAGTCCTCCGGCAACGCAACGCGATGACGCCGCACGTAGTAGGCAAGGTCCTTCCGCCAAAGCCAGTCGCCGTCGGTCATGACGGTCGAGCCGTTCATCACCTGCTGGGCCGGGTCGAAGGCGTCGTCGGCGACGTCCATCACGTCGATGAGGACGTGCCCCGAGTTCAGATAGGCGACCACCTGGGTGACGTCGGGCAGTTCCTCGGCGGCGACGCTGTCGAAGATGCTCTCCTGCGGCTCGGCGGAGCGGACCGGCCCGAATTCGCGGAACATTCCCGCCGACTTCAACTGACCGCGGTCCATCAACGCCCACCGTTCGGATAGAAGGTCTTCCACTCTCCGTCGCCCCGGATCATCGGGGTCTGCCCCACGGGACCATACCGGTCGACACCGACGGCGTCGGTCGGTGCCATCACTGGCACTCCGAGGGCGTCGGCAACCTGTTGCGCCGCCGGTGGCACGCCGGCCTCGGGGGCAACTGCGCCGGTGTGACAGGACACCAGCCGCACCGGGCCGCCGTCGTAGTGCGGATTGGCACGGATGGCGTCGGCAATCTGCTGCGGGTGGGTGAAGTTCGCGGGGTGGTCGGCACCGTCAGCACCCACGAGGCCAGGCCGGAACAGGCCGGTGCGTTCGCCGTGTACGACCACGTCGTGATGCCCGGGGATCGGTGCCACGGCGTCGAAGTTGCGCATCGTGGCGCTGTCGTAGCCGATGGCCGTGCTGTTCGGCCGGTGATAGACCGGATCTCCGGCCGGAAGGTTCGCGTCCGACGGTGGCGGCGCATGAGGATGCGCGGAGGGATCCGCCCAATCCGACCGGCGCCCCATCGAGTCGAGATCCGAGTCCCCCCAAAGCCCCGTGCGTTCACTGGGTATGCCGCTGCGGGCCAGGCTGGACGGGTCTGTGCGGGCAGCCCGGCGCAGCAGGCTATTGAGGTCGTCGATCAGGTCACCCAAGCGCCTGAGCAGCGGGGTCAGCCGACGCAGGCTGCTGATCAGCGCGCTGATCAGCTTGCCGATCCGTGCCGCCCACTTGGCCACCAGGCTGCTCACCTGGGAGATCACCAACGGAGTCGCGATGCCCAGCGTCGCGCCGGCCTCGGCCAGCCAGAGCGGCAGCCGGACCGCCAGCACCGAGACGAAGTCCGCGATCAGGTCGCGAACCAACTCGCGGACCACCGCCACCAGCAACCCGGCACCCTCCACCAGCGAAGCGATGCCGCCGGCAGCCCGGGCGATGCCCTCCATCGCCCGCACCTGACCCGACATGTGTTCGCGGTAGGCCCGCGCCGAGGCTCCATCCCACTCGGCGAGCTGCGTGGAGGCCGCCGCTTGCAGATCACCAACCGCGTCGGTGCTCTGCTTCGCGACGTTGCGCCATGTGGACGCGTACGCGTTGATCTGGTCCGGGTCGCCGGCCAGCCAGTCCAGCGCGTCCGACAGCGGCTTCACGTGTTCGAGCAACCATCCGACGCCCCAACTGACCAGCGACCCTAGCGGATCGAGAACGGTGGCCAGAGCGTCCATCGACGTGGCGACACCACCGATGGTCGAGTCGATCCAGCTGCCCGACTCGATGCCCGATACCGTGTCGGCCACGTCCTCCACCAGCCCGAGTCCGGTGTACCACCGGGTCGAGTCCTGACGCGCCGCCACCAACGGGTTGGCCGCCATGTCTGTCACAGCGGCAGACCCAACCGGCCCTCACTGCGGTTGAGGAGCCGTGCGCTCGCCGCGTCGGTCGCCTCAGTCGTGGCAGCAGCCGCTCGCAGGTTGGCTGCCGTCTCACGCAATGCCGAAGCGGACTCTCCGAGCGCGGTGACCGCCCTGTCCGCCACGGGGTCGATGAGACGAGGCAGGAACCCGCAGATCTGCCCGTACGCCTCCGCGCCCATTTGCACGTACGCCGCTGCGCCGCGAGCGGTCTCCATCTTCTCGGCGGAGTCGTCGACCGTCGCGGCGTGCCGCATTACCGCAGCCACCGACATCTGCATCTCCACGTCACCAGCCATTAGTGGTGCCCCGTTCCCACCGGTCGGGCTGCTCGTCAGCGGGCTTGGGGAAGCGCCTGGCGTAGGTGTCGGCGACCGCCCGCCCGGTCTCCGAGTCGATGCCCACGGTGTCGTGCACCGCGACGATCACCTGATCGGTCAACCCGGCCTGCGCACGGGCGACCGTGGCCATGATGATGCTGGCAAGTTCGGAGCCGCGCATCCGCTGAACGCGGTCATCCATCCGTAGGTCCGTCAGCGCCCCGGAGGCGGCGACCGTCACCCGGATTGCGCCGTCCGCACCTGTTGCCGACGCAGCCAGCGCCGCAACCCGCTCCGACAGGTCGGCGGCAGCTTGAGCGCGTGTCGACAGCTGGGCTGTCCAGGAATGCAACATTTCCTGGGCCTCGTCCGGATCCTGACCAAGCACTCCGCGACCTCCCCGCTACGCACCTCGGCGCCCCGCTCAGCCCTCCACTGTGCCCCACGATCGCGCTGGGCGATGTCCCCCAGGGTTGAACAGGGTATCGAGCAAAGTCGCCGAACGATGATTCGGTCTTCCGGGGAGCACCCCTGGACGCCGGAGTAACGGCCGAGGCGTTGCCTTATCGGATGTCGGCGTCTGGTCGCAGGACTCCCCGCGCCAACCCGTCAGCGCTCAGTTGCGCCAGCTCCGCCCCCAGTGAGGCGGCCTGCCGGATCGCCGACTCGAAGGCGTCCAGGCGCCGGAAGGCGTCCCCGTGAACCCGCTGTTCGTCCAGCGACAGCCGCCGCACCTGCGCCCGCCGAATGTCGAACCGCATCGTCCCCGAGAGACTCGACGACTGTTTTTCGTTCGCCGAGGTCCGCAGTTGCCCGGCCAGGAACCACGGATCCAACGCAGCCGGGTTGGGCCGCAGCAGGTACAGGTTGCGTCCCAGCAGCGCGCCGTCGGCGGTGACCACGCGCGGGACAAGCTGCCGCGCGATCATCGGCACCACCACGTCCCCCACCGCCAGGGCGATCTCCTGCCCGAACCGGTCGTCGCCCCGACCGGACGCCTCCACTCCGGCGAGCACGTCCGGGACGGTGAGCACCGGCGGCCCATCGGGTGCGGGTGCGGAGGTGCCGGCGCGGACCGGCCCGATCAGTTGCAGCGCCCCGGTCTTCGCCAACTCTCCAACGGTGAGGAAAAGACCGTCCGGTCCGTCGGGCACGGGTGTGACCTGCGGCAGCAGCGCCGGCAGCTCGCCGACGATGGCGGCCAGTCGTTCTCTGGTGCGTACCAGATGCTCGCCCGATGCCTCGCCCACGACGGCGGGTTGCCGGCGTGCGGGGGTGAGGTCGACGTCCTCGTCGAGCAGCTCGATGACCGGGACCGCGCGGGCGAACCCGGCCTCCACGACGTCGCCGTCCTGGGCGGCGGCGAATGCCCGCCAGGCGGCCAGCACGCGCGGGGCGGTGTCGGCCAGGTCGCCACCGGCGGCGTCGATCAGCAGCGCCCACGCCGGTGGCGGCGCGTCCGTCGCGGCGCGTCGCAGCACCCACAGATGCAGGGGTACGCCGTGCGGCGCCGCCACCCCCGGCGGGAGCGCGATGACGGCGCGCAGGTGGCCTCGGCGCAGCAGTTCGCCGCGGATCCGTTTGCCGGCGCGGCGGCTGGCGACGGTGGGTGGCATCAGCAGGACGGCGTGCCCGCCGACGCGTAGGTGGGCCAGGGCGTGTTGCACCCAGGCCAGCTCCGGTTCGGTACGGGGTGTGGTGCCGACGATCCAGCGGGGGTCGTGGCCGAGCTCGTCGTCACCCCAGTTGGTGGCGCCGAACGGGGGGTGGCAGACGACGGCGTCGACGGCGCGGCCGGCGAAGGCATCGGCGCGCAGTGTGTCCCCGGCGCTGACCTCCCCGGGTACGTCGTGCAGGGCCAGCCACAGGCCGGCGAGCCGGGCCAGATCCTCGTCGAGTTCCTGCCCGTAGACGGAGGTGCTGCCGGCGCGGACGGCGGCTCGCAGGATGGCGCCGGAGCCGGCGGCTGGGTCGAGCACTGAGCCGCCGCCGACGTTGGCGAGCCCGATCATCAGGTCGGCGAGGTCGTCGGGTGTGGCGAAGGGGCGGCCGGGGCCTGGTGCGGAGAACCGCTGCCACAGTTCGTCGAACGCTCCCTGCGGGCCCAGCTCGTCGGCGAGTTCGGCGATGTCGGTCATCAGGGGTGCAAGTTGGGCATCGGGGTGGCCGGTTCGGGATCCGCGTTGACGTGCGAGTAGGAGGGCCCCGACGGCGGCGAGGCCAGCGGCCGGGGTGTCGCTGGCTGCCGCGAGGTGTCGCCAGAGCCGGTCGCCGGTGGCCAGCTCCGGGAGCTTGCCCTGGGCGCGTAGCCATTGTTCGACCTGGATCAGGTCGAACTCCGGGCTCGCCGTCGTCCCGCCTACCGGGGCAGGGAAGTCGGGGTGCCGTTTACGCCAGTTGCTGACCGCGGCGCGACCGACGCCGGCGAGCCGGGCGATCTCCGCTGCCGTGATGGTCGGGTTCTCCTGCACCTCGGAAGTCTCGCACGACTGTCAAGCACGAGATTGTCTGTTGACAGTGTTGTCCGACGATGCTCTTATTGACGCCGCAACGTTCACAACAGGAGGACAACGATGCGCAAGACCACCACTCTCGCTCTGATCGCCACCGGCCTCATCGCCCTGGGCTGCGGCTCCGGTGCCGCCGACAAGGCGAACTCCAGCGGTGACGAGGGCGGCGCCAAGGCGGGCAGCTCCGCCGACGACAAGGGCGACGCCAAGACCGAGGAGAAGCCGGCGACCGCCAAGATCGGTCAGCCGGCCCGGGACGGGAAGTTCGAGTTCACTGTGAAGTCGTCCAAGTGCGGCGTCGCCAAGGTCGGCAGCGAGCCGCTCGGCCAGAAGGCGCAGGGCCAGTTCTGCCTGGTCACGGTCAACGTGAAGAACATCGGCAAGGAAGCGCAGATGTTCGACGGCAGCAGCCAGAAGGCGTACGCGGCCGACGGCACCGAGTACTCCGCCGACACCGGCGCGGCGATCTACGCCAACAAGAACGCCGAGACGTTCCTCAACGACGTCAACCCCGGCAACCAGGTCACCGGCGTCGTGGTCTTCGACATCCCGAAGAACGTCAAGCTGACCAAGCTCGAGCTGCACGACTCGATGTTCTCCGGCGGCGTCGACGTCGCCCTCAGCTGACCTCTCCACCGAATCCCGGGGCGGGTCTGGACGATCCGCCCCGGCTGTTCACAGCCAACCTGTTCACACCGGCACTCAGCCCCGTAGATCGTCCTGATCGCCTCTGGCTGATTCGTCTGCGTCATCAACTCCACAGCGTCTGACTCCCATCACGCGTCCGACTGGCCCTTCGCCGCGGACCTCCCTGCCTGCGGAGACGACAATGGCCCTTTCCCAGCCGTACGGCACCATCACCCGGACCATCCACCTGCGCCCCACGGTCCGCTCCTCCGGCGTGCTCCTCACTACTGCCCTGCTGGCCACGGCACTCGCGGGCTGCGTTGACGAGAGCCGCCCCACCACGGCGGCGACGGCTTCCCCGAGCACGTCGGCGTCCGCCAGCGCGTCGCCGACTCCGACCCCGCCGCCGGATCGGGACGCCGACGGCATCCCCGACTCCAGCGACACCTATCCCGACGATCCCAATAACACCCCGCAACAGCCCCCGGTCAGCCTGGAGTGCGACACGGGCAACGACTGGGATGCGCTGCTCACGGTGCGGCCCGGCAAGGACGGCCGGCCGGACTTCAGTGAGGTGTGGGCGGCGAAGCCGACGTCCTGCGACGCCCAGGCGGAGATCTACCCCGTGACCGACACCGAGAAGACCGCACTGAAGACGTCGAAGTACGAGGACGGGGACATCACCACCCTGTACGAAATGTGCGCCGCCGTCGACCCCGAGGACACGTACGTGGAGGCCGGCTTCGCCGCCAGCAGTGAGCAGATTCCGGAGATCAACGCGGCTCTCGTCCTCTGCCCCAGCTACCCGTACGCGAAGGAGTGGCGCGAGACGGTGAAACGCGGGCAGGTCGACGTGGACCTGGCAGCCCAGGGTCGAATCTTCGGCGAGGGCACGTTTCGCGTCGGTAAGGAGATCAAGTCCGGCACCTACGTCACCACCGACGTAGACGGCTGCTACTGGGAGCGGCAGAACAGCTCCGGCGACACCATCGACAACTACTTCACCAACAGCGCCCGACGGGTGCAGGTGACCATCCGCTCCTCCGACTACGCCTTCAGCTCGGAGAACTGCGGCGAGTGGCGCCCCGCGCGCTGACCCGAAGCACCGACATCCACCGCTCACCCCGGGCGGGCCGACGACCCGTCGGCCCGCGGACACCACACGCCTGGAGACGACCATGACCGAGCCTCCGCAGCCCACCACACCCCTGATCGACCTGATCTTCGACCGGCTCGCCGCCGCTGACGTCGTACCGACCGAGACCGCCGAGCTCGTCCTCGCCGCGCTGACCAGCGACGACGACCTGACCGCCGCCCTCGCCGGCACTCCCACCCGGCTCGACCTCCGCTCCCCCACCGACCACAGTCCGGCAGAGCGGATCTGGTTGAAGTCGGTGACCGTCGCCGGGTTCCGCGGCGTCGGCCCGGAGCGGACCCTCCAGATCGACCCCGGTCCGGGCCTCACAGTGGTCGTGGGCCGCAACGGCTCCGGCAAGTCCAGCTTCGCCGAGGCCGTCGAGCTCGCCCTGACCGGTGACAGCGCCCGGTGGGCCGACAAGACGAGCGTCTGGCGTACGGGTTGGCGCAACCTGCACAACCCGGACCCGTGCTGGGTCGACGTCGAGCTGCGCGTCGACGGAGTGGCCACGCCGACCCGGGTGCACCGCGCCTGGCCGGTCGGGGCCGAGCTGGCCGACGCCGAAGTGACGGTCACCAGCGCCCGGGGTCGGCACACGGGCCTGTCCGAGTTGGGTCTCGCCCGTCCACTGGAGCTGTATCGGCCGTTCCTCACCGCCGCCGAGCTGGGCAAGCTGGCCGCCGGCACGCAGAGCCAGCTCTTCGACGCGCTCTTCGCGATCCTTGGCCTGGACGCGCTCACCGACGCCGACCAGCGTCTGCTGCGCGCCGCCCGGCCGCACGACACGACCATCAAGGAGGTACGCGGACAGCGTGCCGCCCTGGCCAACGCGCTCACCGACATCGTCGACGACCGGGCCCGACGGACCGCCGCACTGCTGCATGGGCGGGGCGCTGTCGACAGCGGCGCGGTGACGGCGATCCTCGACGAGCCGGACGAGGCGACCACCGACCGGGAGGTACTGCTCTGCCGGGAACTCGCCGACCTCGCCCCGCCGCCGGTCGACGAGGTGATCCGGCTGGCCGGTCAGCTGCGGGAGGCGGCGAACGAGGCTCTGCGCTACGACGGTGGCCGGTCCCGGGCCGCGTTGCGCAGCGCCGAACTGCTCCGCCTCGCCCTCGAACATCATGAGGACGAGGGCGACGGGTCGTGTCCGGTCTGCGCCACCGGCACCCTCGACGGTGGGTGGCGTGCCGCCGCCGCGCAGTCGCTGACCGAGCTGCGGCAGCGCAGCGTCGCCGCCCAGACCGCGGCGACTCGGCTCACCGCTCTGCTGCGGCAGGCGCATCACCTGATCGAGGACCTCGCGGTTCCCGAGAGCCCGGGGTCGGAGACGTCGGTCGGTGCGCTGCACGACGCCGTTGCCGCGCTTCGGCGCGTACCCGGGAAGCCTGCCGACCTGGCCGACCACCTGGCCGCGCGCTACCCGGCGGTGGTGACGGCGGCGGAGGCGGCCCGCGCGTACGCCGAGGGGTTTCTGCGGCAGCGCGACACCGGTTGGCGGGCGGCGGCGGCCGACGTGCGCGAGTGGGTGGTCGCCGCCGACGGGCTTGCGGCGCGGGAGGCGGCCCTGGCCCGGTTGAAGGCCGCGCGCGCCTGGCTGAAGGGCGTCGGTGCGGAGATCCGCAACGAGCGGGTAGCGCCGTTCGCCGGGCATTCGCAGCGGATCTGGGCGCAGCTACGGCAGGAGAGCAACGTCGAGCTGGGTGCGATGACTCTGGAAGGGGTGAACACCCGGCGGCGGGTCGTGTTCCCGGTCAGCGTGGACGGCGCCGACAACGGCACCGCGCTGGGCGTGATGAGTCAGGGTGAGATGCAGGCTCTCGGGTTGGCCACGTTCCTGCCACGCAGCTGCGCCCCGGAGAGCCCGTTTCGGTTCATCGTCGTCGACGACCCGGTGCAGAGCATGGACCCGTCGAAGGTGGACGGTCTCGCCCGGGTGCTCGCCGAGCTGGCCGAGGACCGGCAGGTGGTGGTCTTCACCCACGACACCCGGCTGCCCGACGCGGTCACCCGGCTCGGCCTCGGCGACGCCCGCATCGTCGAGGTGACCCGGGCGGAGCAGTCGGTGGTGACGTTGCGGCCCGGCTCCGACCCGGTCACCCGCTACCTGGACGATGCGCACGCGTTGGCGCGCAACGACGAGATCCCCGCCGAGGTACGCGGGCCGGTGGTCGCCGAACTGTGCCGCTCCGCGATCGAGGCGGCCTGCCACCGAACGGTCTGGCGGACCCGGGTCGCGCGGGGTGTCCCGCACGCCGACATCGAGGCGGCCATCGAGGACGCGTCCCGGCGGGTCACCACCACCGTCGCCCTGGCGGCGTTCGACGACGCCGAGAAGGGCGGCGACGTGCTCGGCTGGCTCGGCCGCCGGCATGGACGACGGGCGGTGAACGCCTACCAGGCGTGTCGGGAGGGCGTGCACGGGGCGTACCTGACGGACCTGCCCGGACTGGTCGCGGACGCCCGCTTCCTCGCAGGGGCGCTGTCGTGACCGCGCCGACGCCCCAGCGCTGCCTGGCGGCGGCCGACCAGTTGCTGCGCGGCTCCGGTGTGCTCGGCGTCGTGGCGGTGAGCGCCGGTTGGTGGCCCCGGGCCTGCGCCTGCCTGATCCGGCTCGCCCTCGAAGGCGGCATCGACGCCTACTGGCGGCGGGTGAAGCCGCCAGTGGCGGCGTGCCGGCAGGGCCGCGCGAAGCAGCTCATGCTGCGTGGCCGGCTCGGCCCGGGCACCGAGACCGCACGCCGGACGGCGTTCGCCTGGGCGAGCCTCTCCGCCGCCACGCACCACCACTGCTACGAATTGGCCCCCACGGCGGCGGAGCTGCGGCGGCTGCACACCGAGGTGAGCACCTTACTCACGCGACTTGAGCCGACCGCCCGCACCACGAACCAAAACCCCGCACCCCGCTCGGTCACCACGGCCTTCTGACCCCGCTATGCGATCTGTTCAGCCACTCGCGTGTGGACACTACGCGTCTTGAGGTGCCGCTCCGGTTGAGCCGGCGTGACCATGTTGACACCTACTGTGATGCTCCCGATTTCGATCATGAAGGACGTGGGATGGCAGAACCCGAGGAATCCGAGAGCGAACTCGCCATACCCGTTGACTACGTTCCCGGTGCGCGTGGTCATGCTGTTCTCGCCGTCGGCCCCGACGCGGACGGGGCGGAGGCCCTGGCCGTGTGGCGGCTCAGCCCGACCGGGCGTGCCGGCGGCGCGTGGGTGGTACGCCTCGATGACATCGCGCAGGACGACCAGCTTGTGCACATCATGTGGATGTTGCAGGGGCGGTGCCTGGTGGGGTGGGACCGGGAGACTCCGGTCGCGATCCTGGACAGGGTCGCCCACGCACTGCCACAGCAATTGGTCAGCACGCTGCGGGGGCACGTGCTGACCGTCCCTGATCTCCTCACGGAGATCACTGAGCATCGAGCCGCCTACGCCGAGGCGGTCGACCGGCAGCGTGCGGTGTCCACGTCGAAGCTGGCCCCGCTCGCCTGGCCCGCCGAGGTGCCGGGTCACGAGGATTTGGCGATTCGGCTCGCCGCGCAGCCCCGCGCCGCCTCGCCGGTCGCGGGGTCGGCGCTGGCCCTGACGTCGGCTGTCGCCATGACCGCTCAACTCTGGCAGGACACCGAACAGGCGCGGTATCGCCGGAAGTATCTGCGGCTTCTGGGTGAACCGCAGCCGCTGCCTCCACGGTGGCTGGCCCGACTGCGCGCCGCCGCCGACAACTCCGCTCCGGCCACGATCTAAGGAGTCGACTCGACGTGTACGCAGTTATCGACCTGGAGACGACGGGCCTGCGCACCAGCTGGCACGACCGCGTGGTCGAGGTTGCCGTCATCCACCTCGACAGCGCCGGGCAGGTGACGCACGAGTGGTGCAGCCTGGTCAACCCCGACCGGGATCTCGGACCGCAACTCATCCACGGCATCTCGGCTGCCGAGGTACGGCGCGCACCGGAATTCAGTCGGCTCGCAGGCCATATCGCCAGCCTCCTTCGTGGGAGGGTGCTGGTCGCTCACAACCTGCACTTCGACGCCGCTTTTCTCCTCGCCGAATACCGCCGGCTGCGGATTGAAGCGCCGATCAGCCCGGCAGAGGGGTTGTGCACCATGCGGCTGGCCGGGCACTTCCTCCCGTCGGCCGGTCGCAGCCTCCACGACTGCTGTCGCGCGGCAGGGTTACCGCCGCACCAGGCGCACTCCGCTCTGCATGACGCGAGGGCAGCCGCGCAGCTTCTGGCCCACTATCTGCGGGATGCGGGAACGCCGCCGCCGTGGACGACCCTCATTGACGCCGCTGCGGCGGCCCCTTGGCCGCCCTTGGCTACCGAAGCGGTGGCGCCGGTGCCTCGCCGAGGCCCGGGACACCGGGAAGAGCACTTCTTGGCCCGTCTGGTGGACCGGCTTCCGCGGCTCCGTGAGCCGCAGGGTGACGCGTATTTGGACCTGCTCGACCAGGCACTACTTGACCGACATATCTCCGTCAGTGAAGCGGACGCGCTCGTCGCCACGGCGGAAGAACTCGGCCTCGCCCGAGTCGACGTCGACCACCTGCACCGCACCTATCTGGCGAGTCTGGCGGCTGTGGCCTTGGAGGACAACGTCCTCACGTCAGCCGAACGCCATGACCTGGACCAGGTCGCCTCGTTGCTGGGGCTGCAGGCGTCCGACGTCGACCATGCACTCAAAGCCGCTCGTGACGTTGGCGCGGCCCGGCCGCACGCCAAGAGCTGGCGACTCCAAGCTGGCGATCTAGTGGTCTTCACCGGGGCGATGGAGCCACCGAGGTCGTCCTGGGAAGAGGACGCTCGGGCGGCGGGGCTGCAGGTCGGTGACAACGTCACCAAGAAGACTCGCCTCCTGGTGGCCGCCGACCCCGACTCGATGTCCGGCAAGGCCAAGAAGGCCCGCCAGTACGGCGTTCCGGTCGTACACCCCATCGCGTACCGGCGCATGATCGCCGACCTCGGTCGGTAATCCGCACTCAGTCGACAGGCTCGACCACCAGCACGGCGTCCACCGTTCAAACGATCTGGTGCACGATCCGCTCGGCTGGTCGGGGTGGGCGACTCAGTTAAGTTGTGACGATTGAAGGAGCTCAAGGCATGGCAGAAGATCCCCTCGACGAACCGGTTCTGGAGGCAGCCGGACGTGGGCAGCGGGTCCTCGACCTGCTGGACAAGGCGATCGCCCTGCAAACCCCACTGGTACAAAAGAACATCGCCCGGGCCCGCCAGCGCAACCCGGAGGCGACGCCGGCGGAGGTGATCCGCAACCTGGAGCGGATGTACGTCAGCGCGTTGGCCGGGACGGGTGCCGCCGTCGGCGGGACCGCGGCGGCACCCGGCGTCGGCACGGGCGTCGCGCTAGCGTTGTCGGCCGGCGAAGCTCTGTCCTCGCTCCAACTGAGCGCCCTCTTCGCGCTCTCGATCGCCGAAGTCCACGGCGTCCGCATCGACGAGGTCGAACGGCGCCGGACGATCGTCATGGGGATCATGCTCGGCGGGTCCGGCTCGGCCACCATCACCAAGGTCGCCGAGCGCACCGGGCAACACTGGGGGCGCCAGGTGGTCGCCAAGGTGCCCGTCGAGACGTTGCGTCAGATCAACAAGATCCTGGGAAGGCACTTCATCACCAAGTTCGGGACCAAGCAGGGGATCATCGTGCTCGGTCGAGTTGCACCCTTCGGTATCGGCGCGGTGATCGGAGGTGGTGCCAACGCTGCTCTCGCCACCCTGGCCGTGCGGGCCGGCCGTCACGCATTCGGCCCGCCTCCGACGTCCTGGCCGCGACCGGCACCGCCGGCCGTGGGTGGAGATCCTGCTTGAGTTACGTCTGGGCGAGCAGGTCAGCGCGACAGGCCCGGTGGCATATGGTGAGAAACCGGACGCCCGGTGGGCGGGTGTCCGGTCCGGGCCGTGGGATTCACGCTGTTCAGCCGGAGGGTGACCGATGACCGCGAACGCCCGCGACGTCGACGACTGCTGAGATGGACTGGGCCGGATGGGCGTTGTTCGGATTGGTCGCCACCGCGGCGCTCACCGCGGCGATGATCACCGCCCAGCTGGCCGGTCTCACCCGGCTCGACCTCCCTCTGGTGCTCGGGGCCTTCCTCACCGGGGATCCCGACCGGGCCCGGGTCGTCGGGTTCTTCCTCCACCTCGGCGCCGGTCAGGGTTTCGCCCTGGGGTACGCGGCCACGTTCGCGCTGTTGCACCGCGCGAACTGGTGGATCGGGGCGCTGCTCGGGGTTGTGCACGTCGGGATCGCGTTGACGGTGATTCTGCCGCTGCTGCCTGGTGTCCATCCGCGCATGGCCTCGCAACGGGCGGGGCCGGCCAGCACGGCGGTGTTGGAGCCACCTGGGCTGTTCGCGCTCAACTACGGCATCCAGACCCCGCTGGTCACGGTTGTCGTCCACCTCGTCTACGGGGTCTGTCTCGGGCTGCTCCTGCAACCCAGGTGACTCGTGACTGACGGGCCGCCGATCAGCGACTACGGCCTGCTGGGCGACACGCGCACCGCCGCCCTGGTGGCGAGTGACGGCGCCATGGACTGGCTCTGCGTACCGCGCTTCGACGGTGATCCCCTGTTCGGCCGACTGGTCGGGGGCCCGGACGCCGGAACGTTCCGGGTCGGCCCGGCCGGGCCGGCCACCGTCGTCGAACGGCGGTACCGGCAGCACACCGCCACCCTGGAGACCACCTGGGCGGTGGGCGGCGGCCGGCTGTGCCTCACCGAGGCGATGGTGGCCGAGGTCAGCGGTCGCCTGCTGCCCACGACGCTGGTCGTGCGACGGCTGACGGCGGAGCAGGCGGCTGTCGACGCGGTGGTGGAGTTCGACCCCCGCCTCGGCGCACGACACCGTCGGCCCCGAACGCAGCAGCGGCGCCATGGCCTCGTGTGTGAGTGGGGGGCGCTCGCGGTCGCGCTGAACAGCACTCCCCCGTTCAGATTCGAACCGGGTCGGCCCATCCCGATCACGGTCACGCCGGATCGTCCTGTCACTCTCGTACTGGCCGTGGCCCACCGCGAGCCGGTGATCCACGTCGAGCCGACGGCCGCCTGGGACCTGCTCGCCGAGGACGAGGCTCGGTGGCGGGCCTGGGTCGGGGAGATCGACGAGCGGCTGCCGTTCCGGGACCACGTCGTGCGGAGCCTGCTCACCTTGCGGTTGCTGACCTACTCGCCCTCGGGAGCGCCGGTGGCCGCGCCGACGACGTCCCTGCCCGAGGAGCCAGGTGGGGTACGGAACTGGGACTACCGCTATGTCTGGCCCCGCGACGCCAGCATCGGCGTCAGCGCCTTCCTGAGCGTCGGCAAGTCCGACGAGGCCCGGGGCTTCCTCGCGTGGCTGCTGCACGCCAGCCGGTTGCAACGGCCACGGCTGCCGGCGCTGCTCACAGTGCACGGCCGGCACGTGCCCGCCGAACGGGAACTGCCCGGTTGGCCCGGCTACCTCGACAGTCGGCCGGTGCGGATGGGCAACGACGCCGCCCGCCAGCACCAGCTCGACGGGTACGGCTGGGTGATCGACGCAGCGTGGGCGTTCGCCCAGGCCGGGCACCGCCTCTCCGCCGAGACGTGGCGGGCGGTACGCGGCTTCGCCGACGTGGTCGCCGGACGTTGGCGGGAGCCCGACGCCGGTATCTGGGAGGTACGCGAGCCCGCCCAACACGTCCACTCCAAGCTCATGGGCTGGCTCGCCGTGGACCGTGCCCTGGCCATCGCGGACACGCACCCCGTGCCCGAGCGTCAACGTCGACGCTGGCAGGAAGCCCGCGATGCCATCGCCGCCGAGGTCCGCACGCGCGGCTTCGACCCGACGGCGGGCAGCTACGTCCGCACCTACGGCTCCCCGGATCTCGACGCGGCCCTGCTGGTCCTGCCGCTGCTCGGCGTGGACCCGACCGATTCACACCGGGTACGCGGCACGATCGACGCCATCCGGGACCGACTGTCCGCCGGCGGTCCGCTGCTCTACCGCTACCCGGCCGGGCGGGACGGGCTCCCCGGCACCGAGGGTGCGTTCCTGCCCTGCTCGTTCTGGCTCGTGCAGGGGCTTGCCAGCACCGGGCGTCGCGGCGAGGCCGTCGAGCTGTTCCAGGCCATTGTCGATTACGCCAGCCCACTCGGGCTCTACGCCGAGGAGGTGGATCCCGCGACGGGTGCCCACCTCGGCAACTACCCCCAGACGCTGACGCACGCCGCGTTGATCCAGGCTGCGCTCGCCATCCGGGACGCCCCGACGCGGGTAGGGTTCCGATCATGACGATTCCCCATCTGACGGCTGCCGACGGCACCGCCCTGCCGGCGATCGGGCTCGGGACGTACCAGTTGAACGGTTCGGCGGGCGTCGACGCGATCGGGCACGCGATCCGGGCGGGTTACCGGTTGCTCGACTCGGCGGTGAACTACGAGAACGAGGGGGCCGTCGGTCGGGCCGCCCGTTCGGCGGGAGACGTGCGGGACGAGTTGGTCGTCACCTCGAAGCTGCCAGGGCGGCACCACCGCTACGACGAGGCGCTGACCACCATCGAGGAGAGTGTCTTCCGCACCGGCCTCGACCACGTCGACCTCTACCTGATCCACTGGCCGAACCCCAAGGAAGACCTGTACGCGCAGGCGTGGCGGGCGCTGATCGAGGCGCGCGAACGCGGTCTGGTGCGGCACATCGGGCTCTCCAACTTCCTGCCGGAGCACATCGAGCGGTTGGTGGCCGAGACCGGGGTGGCCCCGGTGGTCAACCAGATCGAGGTGCACCCGTACTTCCCGCAGCAGGAGGCGCTCGACTACCACCGCGAGCGGGGGATCCTGATGCAGGGTTGGAGCCCGCTCGGCCACGGCAACGACCTTCAGCAGCACCCCGTCATCGTGGAGATCGCGAACGCCCACGGCGTCAGCCCGGCGCAGACCATCCTCGCCTGGCACGTGGCCCGTCGGGTGATCCCGCTGCCCAAGGCCGCGTCGCCGCAGCGGCAGGTCGAGAATCTCGACGTCTTCGGCATCACGCTCACCGACGCGCAGGTGGAGGCCATCACCGCGCTGGGCCGCCCGGACGGGCGGCTCTCCGATCAGGACCCGGCGGTGTACGAGGAGTTCTGAGGAGACCCACCCCACAGGATGGTCAGGGGGTCGGGAGAGCATGGGGCGTGCTCGACGGACTTGACGACATCGACTGGGCGCGGCTGGGCCACGCCTACGGGGCGGCCGACGACGTGCCCGGCCAACTGCGTGCCCTGCTCTCCCCCGATCCGGCGACCCGGGACGAGGCGTTGGGTGACCTCTACACCAACGTCTTCCACCAGGGCAACCGGTTCGAGGCGAGCGCGTACGCGGTGCCGTTCCTGCTGGAAATGCTCGGCGATCCGACCACCCCGGACCCGGCGTCGGTGCTCGGGCTGCTGAGCGTCCTGGCCGTCGGCTACGACGAGGGTGTCCTGCCGGAGGGTTTCCCGGTGGCCGAATACCGCCGGGCCGCCGAGGGCGGTCGGGAGTTGCTCGCGGCGAAGCCGCCGCCGTGGACCGGCGAGGACGAGTCGCAGAAGGAGTACGTCGAGTACGCCTACGTCGAGTCGCTGTCCGAGGCGGATCAGGGTCGGCTGTGGGCGTACGTCGAGGTGGCGACCTACGACGCGGTGCGCGCCGGGGTTCCCGTGTTCCGCACCCTGCTGGAGCACTCCGATCCGGGCGTGCGCACGGTCGCGGCGTACACCCTCGCCTGGTTTCCGGAGGAGGCCGACGGCAGCGTGGCCGCGCTGGCCCGCGCGGTCGACGCCGCTCGGGCCCCGGACGTCGCGTCGACGCCCGGTGAGGTGGCGACCATGCTGGTGGCCTCGGGGCTGCTCGGCGCTACGCCGGACGTGCGGTGGGTGACCGATGCGCGTCCGCTGGTCCGTTGGGCCGCCGCGATCGGTCGGGTCCGGGTCCTCGGCGCGGCGACCGACCCGGCGACGGCCGAGGAGTTGTTGAGGTGGGCGTCGGCGCCGTCCGACGACGCCGAGCCGGCCGAGGGGGAATGGGTGCCGTTCCTCGGCGGCGATCTCGGCGGCTACGCGGCGCTCGCAGTGCGGCAGCTCGGGCCGCAGCACGCCGAGAGTGCCTTCGACGCGCTGCTCGACCGGCTGCCCACCGTGAGCGGCGAGCGGTCGTTGACCGCGCTGGGTGCGGCGTTGCGACTCGCGTTCCCGGACGGCCCGGCGGAGGCCGGGACGCCGGCGGTGGCGCTGGCGCCCCGGCAGCGGCGGCTCGCCGAGGTGCTGGCCCGGTCGACCGAGCCGTGGCTGGTCGACGGGCAGGAGTTCGGCAACGTGTCCATGCTCGTCGCAGAGCACGGCCTGCCACGCAGCCGCGAGGCCATGCGGGCGTACCTCGCAGAGGTGCCGTAGCCAGCCGGTTTCGCGTTACCCGTTGTCCAGGACCGGCGGCGCGGCCGCTACGAAGCGTGATGCTCGGACGAGCGGGCCATCGCGACGAGGGTTATGACTCTGAGGCATAAATATGACTCAGAGGCATAGCGCTCAACCAGACGTCCGCCTCGGAGGGGCGGGCGTCCGGGCTGTGCGACGAGACGACGATCCGACAGCGGGCGTCACCCGGGCCGATGGTGGACCCGGGTGACGCGACGCCGGTCCTAGACGAGCCCGCCGAGTGACGGGTCGCTGATGCTGTCCTTGCCGTTCTCGACGTGGCCGGCGTACCGGTGGGCGAAGTCGGCGTCGTCCGCGACGGTGACGGTCAGGTCGTACCAGCCGTGGGTGCGGGACAGCTGCCAGTGCGCCCGCTCCGTCTGGCCCGGCCGCAGCGACAGCTTCACGGGGCGGGAGTGGTACCGGTCGGTGACGGTCACCTCGACCCGCTTCGGCCCGGGGTTCTTGAGCGTGAGGACCACCTTGTCGTTGCGCTCCTCGTAGGAGGGGGTGATGTCGAGGTGGGCCCGGCCGCCGGTGAACCGGCGGTAGAAGCCGTTCGGCCCGTGCACGGACAGGTCGTACCCGGACCCGATCGTCCAGGTGTCGGTCAGGTGCTTGCCCGGCTCGACCGTGTAGCTGCGCGGGGCGTCCGCGCTGCCGGCCTGGCGGACCTGGAGGACCGCGGCGGCCCCGCCGGTGTTGCGGAAGTCGATGCGCAGCGATTCGCCGTCGCGGCGCCCGTCGGCGTGCAGGGTGTACGGGATCGCGCGTGCCGGGCGTACCCCCTGCTCCTGCTTCGGCAGCCGCTGGTCGGCCGGCGGCACCGGCACCTCGTCGGGGTGCCGGACCAGGTCCTCGGGCTTGAAGTCGTCGGTGTCGGGCAACCTGACGTCGCGCGAGCGGTTGGGGTGCCGGAAGTCGAAGGCGCTGGTGAGGTCGCCGACGACGGCGCGCCGCCACGGGGTGATGTTCTTCTCGATCAGGTCCGGGCGGCCGTGCCCGAACCGCGCCTCCAGGAACTTGATCAGCGAGGTGTGGTCGAAGACCTGCGAGTTCACGTAGCCGCCGCGCGTCCACGGCGAGACGATGACCATGGGTACGCGGATGCCGAGGCCGTAGGGCCCGGCTGGGTGGTCGGCGTCGCCGGGGAAGATCTCGTTCGTGGTGGGCACCGTCGACTGGCCGTGCTCGCGGCTCTGCGGGGGCGTCGGCGGGACCACGTGGTCGAAGAAGCCGCCCTCCTCGTCGTACGTGATGAAGAGCGCCATCTTGCTCCACACCTCGGGGTTCGACGCGAGGATGTCGATGACCTGCGAGATGTACCAGGAGCCGTAGGCCGGCTCCCAGTTCGGGTGCTCGGTGTACGCCTCGGGAGCGGTGATCCAGGAGACCTGCGGGAGGCGTCCCGCCTCGACGTCGGCGCGGAAGTCGGCCAGCAGCGCCTCCGGGTCGCGGCCCTGCGTGCGGATCTCGGTGCCGGTCTTCGCCCGGTCGGCCAGCGGGGTGCCGGGCTGCGCGCTCTGGTACTGGTGGAAGTAGAGCAGCGAGTTGTCGCCGTAGTTGCCGATGTACGGGTCGTTCGTCCACCCCCAGGAGCCGGCGGCGGTGAGGCCGGTGCCGACGTCCTGGTAGATCTTCCAGGAGATGCCGTTGCGCTCCAGGCGCTCCGGGTAGGTCGACCAGTCGTAGCCGGCCTCGGCGTTGGTGATGACCGGGCCGCCGCCCTTGCCGTCGTTGCCGACCCAGCCGCTCCACATGTGGTAGCGGTTCGGGTCGGTCGGCCCCATCAGTGAGCAGTGGTAGCTGTCGCAGACGGTGAACGCGTCGGCGAGCGCGTAGTGGTAGGGCAGGTCCTGGCGGGTGTGGTAGGTCATCGCCGTGACGCCCTTGTTCGGCACCCACTTGTCGAACCGCCCGTCGTTCCAGGCGGCGTGCCCGTCGTTCCAGCCGTGCGGCGGGTCCGGCAGGAAGGTCTGGCCGAGGTCCTTCACCTCGGGGCGAAAGGGCAGCAGCTCGTCGGCCCCGTTGGGCTGGTGCCACACGTCCTTCCCGGACGGCAGTGTCGCCGGATGGGGGTCACCGAAGCCGCGTACGCCGCGCATGGTCCCGAAGTAGTGGTCGAACGAGCGGTTCTCCTGCATCAGGATGATGACGTGCTCGACGTCCTTGATCGTGCCGGTCCGGTTGTTCGCCGGGATGGCGAGCGCCTTGCTGAGATCCATCGGGAGCGCCGCGCCGATCGCGGGGACCCCCATCGCCTTGAGGAACGTACGCCGGTCCACAGTGCCCATAGCTCCGCCTTTGTGCGATCTGGTCGAGAAACTGGCGACCGGACGCTACCGACGACGGGTTGACGGCAGATGGCCGTAGTTGGTTGGTTTTGCGACCACTCGACAACCGGCTCCGGGCCTCGGCGATGCGGCCGTCGGCCGGTCACGCCGCCTGGTCGCCGCTCCGGGTGAGCCGGCGGTGCCCGCTCGGGCTGAGCCCGTGGACCCGCTTGAAGGCCGCGCTGAAGCCGAAGGCGTCCGCGTACCCCAGTTGGTGTGCGACGGCGGCGACCGTCGCCGTCGATTCGGTCAGCACGTCGGCGGCCAGGGTCATCCGCCAGTCGGTGAGGTAGGTCAGCGGTGGCTCGCCGACCAGGTCGGTGAACCGCTTCGCCAGTGTGGACCGGGAGACTCCGGCCTGCGCGGCCAGGCTGGCGAGGGTCCACGGCCGGCCCGGTGCGTCGTGCATGGCGCGCAGCACCGGGCCGACGGTGTCGTCGCTCAGCGCGCGGTACCAGCCGGGGGGCTCGGCGTCGGGTTGGTCGAACCAGTCCCGCACGGTGCACACCAACAACCAGTCCAGCAGGCGGTCGAGCACGATCTGGCGGCCGGGCCGGCCGGCGTCGAGCTGTGCGTCCAGGTAGTCGCGGAGCGGGGCGCAGTCGTGCTCGTCCGGCACGACCAGCACCGGTGGCAGCGCACCCAGCAGCCGTTGGGGAACCCGACCTCGAACGTGGTACACCCCGACGAGCAGCACGAGACGTTCGGTCTGGTCCGCGCCCGTCGAGTCGACCGCCCCGGTCTGGCCACGCCGGACGTCCCGGAGTTCCCCCGGCCGGAAGCTCGATCGCGGCTCGGCGGAGAAGGTGAACGGTGCCGGGCCGCGCGCGGCGGCGACCTCCCCGACCCGTACCAGGTGGGGCTTGTCGCTCTCGGGGTGGGAGAGCCAACCCTCGCCGCGCAGCGGGACACAGAGCGTCAGCGGGGCGCCGTCGGTGAACCGCAGCGCCGAGGGCAGTGTCAGGACGGAACGGCCGAAGGCCGCGCCGTCCGCGTGCACGCTCCGCAGCAGACTGTCGAACGGGTCCATGACACCGACGATAGATCCGGATGACGGCGCTCGGACGATCACACATGCCCGGTGTACGACAGCACATGGGCCGATCATGGCCGGTCGAGTTGACTCGTGGTCATGACGACGGACGCGCAGTCGATACTCGTGATGGCCGGTACCGGTAAGACGGGCCGCCGGTTGGTGCCGACGCTCCGGGCGGCGGGCCAGCACGCCCGGGCGGCCTCCCGCTCGGGCGAGGTGCGCTTCGACTGGTCGCGGCGTGACACCTGGAAGCCGGCTCTGGCCGGCAGCTCTGCGGTCTACCTGCTGGCCCCGGAGGATCCGACGCTGGCCGCCGACTTCGTGACGCAGGCGGTCGACTCGGGTGTGCGCCGGATCGTGGCGCTGTCCGGACGCGGGATCGACCAGTTCGGTGACTTCTCCCCCGGCATGCTCGCCGCGGAGACGGCCGTGCGGGCGTCCGGCGTCCGGTGGTCGATCATCCGGGCGAACAACTTCAGTCAGAACTTCAGCGAGGACCTGTGGCGCCAACCGCTGCTCGACGGCCGACTGGCCCTGCCGATCGGCGTCACCCCGGAGCCCTTCGTCGACGTCCAGGACATCGCCGAGGTGGCCGCGACGCTCCTGACCTCCCCCGACCATCACGAACAGGTGTACGACGTGTCGGGTCCTCGGGCACTCACCTTCGCCGCGGCGGTGGCGGCGATCGCCCGGGTGACCGGTCGTTCGATCAGCTACGTGGAGGTGACCCCGCAGGAGTACCACGCCGAACTGCTCGCCGAGGGTTATCCGGAGGAGACGGCCTCGGGGCTCAACCTCCTGTTCGCGGGGATGCGCGCGGGCCATCTCGCCGAACCCGCCGACGGGGTACGTCGGGTGCTGGGCCGGGACGCGCTCGACTTCGACAGCTACGCCGTCCGGGCGGCGGCGGCCGGCGCGTGGTCGTAGTCCGCCCGGCACGTTTGGTCGCGGCTGCGGCGGTGTGAGAGCGGCGTAACAGGTGATCTGCCCGCATACCGCGCGCACCCCGACGTACCGTGAGATCGTGCCGACGAGAGACGTACTCACCAAGGCTGACCTCGCTGAACTCCGCCGCTCGGCGCTCGGGACGGCCAACCCGCTCGGTGTCGCCGCCGACCTCGCGGAGGCGGCCGAGCAGGGCCGGCTGGAGGATCCCGACGATGCCGGGGACGCCCTGACGCTGGCCGCCGAGATCGCCGAGATCCGGGCGCGGCCCGAGGCGGCCCTGCGCTACGCGGAGCAGGCCGTGGCGGCGTACCCGTCCGGCGACGACCCGCGGGCCGGGTTCGCCCGGGCGCTGCGGGCCCGCGCGCTGTTCCGGGCCGGCGGTCAGGACGATGAGGCGATGGCGGAGTTGACCGCCCTGCGTCCGTTGCTGCTCACGCAGCCCGACGCCCCCGCCTACGTCAGCGCGGCACTGGACGCCGGTGGTCGTTCGGCGATCGCCGAGACGTGGCTGAGTGAGGCTGTCGACTCCGTGCTCGGCGATCGTGCGGCCGGCGGGGCGTCGGCGATCACCGCGACCGACCCGGTGGTCGACCTCGGTCCGCCGGACGCGCCCGGTGTGACCTTCTTCCTGCTGCAACAACGGCATCGGGTACGCCGCAATCTCAACCTGCCGCACGACCGGCAGGACGACCTGGCGGACCGGCTGGAGACGCAGCTCGTACGCCGGGCCGGCGAACGCAGGGACGCCGAGTCCGACCTGCTCTTCTGGCCACGGGCCGAGTTCGACACGTTGATCTCCGAGCATCCCGCCCTCGCCGAGGTGTACGGCAGGGACTGGGACGCGCACCGGGGCCGGTTGGAGAAGGAGTTGGTTCGGCTCAGGAGCGCCGGTCAGGCCGGACTGGGCGTGTTCGGCGCGACGGTGGCCGGGCTGAACGCGTTCGCCGGTCGACGTGACGGCGACCCGACCGACGCGGGCGTCCGGGCGGGGTACGCGGCCGAGGTGTCGGCGCGGCCCAGCGCGCGCATCCCGTGGCCACCCGAGCGCAACGACGCCTGTTGGTGCGGCTCCGGCCTGAAGTACAAGAAGGACTGTCTGCCGCGCTCCCGGAGCTGACCAGCACAGCGATCGCCCTGCGGCGGCCGAGTTGGCGGAGAGTAGCGTCCCTGACGGCTGGACCTCGATAGCCGTTAGGAGAACCTTCGTGCTGGTCATCGCGCATCTCAGTGACACCCACCTCGACAGCCATCCCCGATCTGCCGAGCGGACCGCCCGGGTCATGGACTACCTGCACGGCCTGCCACGACAGGTCGACGCGATCCTGATCACCGGGGACGTCGCCGACCACGGCGAGGTGGCCGAGTACGAGACCGCCGCGAAGCTCTTCGACTCCCCGCTGCCGGTCCTGGTCTGTCCTGGCAACCACGACGTGCGCGACGCGTACCGCAAGGGTCTGCTGGGCGACGAACGTGGCGGCACCGGCCCGATCAACACCCGGCACGACGTGGCCGGCGCGGTCTTCCTCCTCGCCGACTCGTCCGTGCCTGGCGAGGACGACGGCCACCTGGACGAGGAGACCATGACGTGGCTCGCTGACGAACTGGGTTCGGTGCCACGCGAGACGCCGACGTTCATCGCCTTCCACCACCCGCCGGTGGTGCTGCACCACCCGGTCATCGATCCGATGCGGCTGCTGCGGGCCGAGCCCCTGGCCGAGCTGGTCGCCACGCATCCGCAGGTCGTCGCCGTGCTGACCGGGCACTTCCACACCGCCGCCGCGAGCACCTTCGCGGGCCGCCCGCTGCGGATCGCTCCGGGTGTGGTCTCCACGCTTCGGATGCCCTGGGAGGGCGAGGGACCGTTGGCGACCCAGACCCAGCCGCCCGGCGTCGCGTTCCACGTGTACGACGACGCCGGACTGCTCACCACCCACTACCGGGTGGTGGTCTGAGCATGCGGGGAGTCGCTGTCCTCGGTTTCCTGGTCGCCGTCGCGCCGATCACCGCCACGCCGGGCGCGAGCCTGACGCTTGTCGTCTCACGGGTCGCCGCCGGTGGGCGGCGGCACGGCTGGTGGGTGATCCTGGGTACGGTGACCGGGCTCTACGTACACGCCACGCTGGCCGCTGTCGGCCTGGCCGCGCTGGTGCTCCGCTCGTCGCAGGCGTTCTGGGTGGTCAAGCTGGTCGGGGCCGGTTATCTGGTCGGGCTCGGGTTCTGGATGCTCTGGTCCGCGTCGCGCCGGCGCACGGAGGCCGGACGGCGACCGACGGTTCCCGCCCGAAGGCTGCCCTGGCGCGTGGACCGCCCGTATCTGCAGGGGTTGCTCGGCAACGTGTTGAACCCGAAGGCCGCCGCCGTCTACCTCACGTTGGCACCGCAGTTCCTCGAACCGGGCCGACCGGTGCTGGTGCCGATGATGCTTCTCGCCACGGCGCACGCCGCCCTGGCCACCTGCTGGCTCGCCGGCTGGACCGTCGTCTCCGGTGCCGCCGTCCGGTTGCTCCGCACCGCATCGGTGCGACGAAGGCTCGATCGGCTGACCGGCGTGATCCTGCTCGGTCTCGGTTTTCGCGCGGCGACGACCTGAGTGTGCCGGCCCGGCGGAGCGCGGCGCGGCAGCTGGGCCGACCGGGACGGGCGCTGGTGGCAATCTTGGGGAGTGACACGCCCAGCTGGTACCGATAGCGTCCATTCCCGGACGATCGACGTCCGACCGATGTGAGGAGACGCCGATGTTCGAGGAGTTCATGGGCATCCCCGCCCATCCGCTGGTGCTGCACGCCGCTGTCGTGTTCGTGCCGCTGCTGGCGCTCCTGACGATCGGCTACGCGCTCGTCCCGCTGATCCGGCCGCACACCCGGTGGGTGCTGGGGCTGCTCGCGGTGGGTGCGCCGATCGCGGCCCTGCTGGCGAAGCTCACCGGCGACGCCTTCTTCGAGCGCATGCGTGCCGCCAACCGGGTGACCCCCGAGTTCCTCCCGACGTTGGAGACGCACCAGGAGTTCGGCGACATCACGCTCTGGGCCGCGATCCTGTTGGGGATCGTGGCGCTGGCACTGGTCTGGTTCGTCGCGCCGCGCGCCGCCGAGGCGGGTGCCGACGGACGCCCCTCTCGACCGCTGACCCTCGCGTTGCAGGTGCTCTCGGTGATCGCCGCCGGCATCGCCGTGTACTACGTGATCCGCACTGGCGACTCCGGCGCGAAGGCGGTCTGGGAGGGTCAGTGACGGCTGGGGTGTCGGCCCGGCCGGAGCCGGGCCGACACCATCGTGTTGACCGTCAGCCGGCGCGGTACGCCCTGATGATGGTCTGGTCGATCCCGCTACCGCCGTTGGCGGTGGCCTTCACCCGCAGCGAGACGGCCTGCCCGGTGGTGGCCTTCGGCAGCGCGACCCGGTAGGTGTCGCCGCTCCCGGTGACCCGTGCGGTCTTCCAGGTGGCGCCGTCGTCGGTCGAGGTCCAGACCTGGAACGACGTCACCTTCTGTGTCTTCACGCCGTGCGCCTGCCGGACGGCCAGCTCGGCCGTGCCGTCGACCGGGTGGTTGTCGTGGTCCATCGGCAGGGCGTAGTCGACGGCGAGCAGCGGCAGCGGCACGCTCCCGGTCCCGTCAGGGCCGGCGGACCGGAACGTCCACGAGGTGTTGACCTTGGTCGAGATGGGCAGGATGAGGCTGGTGTCGACGTCGAAGGTCAGCCGGTAGTCGGCCATCGCCTGCGGCACCGTGAAGTCGGCGACCGGCCGGTCGCTCTGGTCGACCAGCTTGCCGTTGCGGTACAGCGACAGCGTGCGCTTCACGCCGATCGCCTCGCCCTGGAGGCAGTCGGCCCGCTGGTGCTGGTCGGTCAGCGTCACCATGTCCAGGTGCAGGTTTCCCCGGGTCCGCGACGGCGGGGTGGCGCAGCTCCAGCCGTCACCGGCCGGGTCGTCGTACCAGTCGGAGTGCAGCGGCTGCCGCGCCCAGACCTTCGACTGCCGGCTGCCCGGTCGGTACTGGCGCGGCGCCTCCATGGCCCCCAGTCCGCCGTAGACACCCTGGTCGGCCCAGACGATCTCCGGTGAGAGGTACGACGTCCGGCTCGGCGGCATGACGCCCTCGAAGGTCTGGGTCACCGGCACCCCGTCGGGGGTCTCGCCGAGGCGGACGAACGTGGTGTACATCTCCGGCGAGTCGGTCTGGTGGAACGTCTCGTCGATGCGGGCCAGCCGGGCCTGCTCCGCCCTGGTCACCCGGAACGACGGGTCGGCCGGCACGCCGTCGGCGTACTCGTGGACGATGTTGTAGCGGTACGGCTTCGCGGTGCCGGCCGGCGAGTCCATGTTGACGGCCGCCCAGGTGCGCCGCGATCCGATGGTGGGCTTCGGGACCGCCACGCTGCGGACCGCCGTGGCCACCCCGAACCCGCTGATCTGGTGCCACCACGGCAGGCCGTTCACAGCGGTCTGGAAGGTGGTGAGGTCGGTCCGGGTGGTCGTGGTGGCCGCCCCGTCGACGGTAGCCGTGACCGGCCGGGCCTGCGCCGGGTCGAGGGTGACGCTCCGGGCGGCGTGCACGTCCAGGTCACCCGCCGCGGTGAGGGTGCTCTCCTGCACGTCGCTGTCGACGTAGTAGGCGATCGACGCGCCGAGCACCGAGTACCGGCCGGCCGGCACCCGCAGGGTGAAGGTCTCCCCGGGCGTGCCGCCGCCCCCGCCGTAGAACAGCAGGGGATCGGTGAGGTTGGCGACCATGACGTTGATCCAGGCGTCGGCACCGTCGCGCAGGCCGGGCATCGGCTTGGTCCGGATCGTCAGGTCGTAGCTGGGCGGCTCCACGTAGAAGCTCACCGGAGTGGTGGCGACCAGTTTGCGGCCGGTGCGGGCGGTGACGGTGGCCAGGTAGAACCCGGGCCGGGCGGCCAGCGCCGCGCGGTTGATCCGCACCGTCGCACCGGCGGTCGCGCCGCGCTTGAGGGTGACCCGGCTGGTCGACAGCGACGCCGCGCCGCGAGGCACCGGCTGGCCGTCGTGGTTGACCACCGCCACGTCGAGGTCGAGGACGGCCGTCGACTCACCGGTCCAGCTCAGCTTCGCCTCGCCGGTCCCCGACTGCGGGTACGCGAACGTGCCGAGGTTGACCACCGGCTGGTTGCTGGTCGGGCCGCCGAGGGCCCGGGCCGTGTTGAGCCGGCCGGCTCCGACGGCGTACGCGTCGACGCCGGTCAGCGGGTCGGCCGCGCCGACTAGGGCGGCCTTGAGCTGCTGGCCGGTCCAGTCCGGGTGGCGCTGGGCGAGCAGCGCGGCGGCGCCCGCCGCGTGCGGGCTGGCCATCGAGGTGCCGCTGATCGCCTCGTAGTGCTCGTCGATCGGGTCCTGGAGGTTGGTGCCGGCGGCCCGTGCGGCGACGATGTCGACGCCGGGCGCGACCAGCTCCGGCTTGGCCGCGTGGCTGTTCACCAGCGGTCCGCGGCTGGAGAAGTCGGCGAGCTTGTCGTCACTGTCGACGGCGCCGACGGTGAGCGCGCTGGCGGCCGACCCGGGCGAGGAGATCTGCGCGCCGCTGTTGCCGGCGGCGATGACGAACAGCGTACCGGTGGACTTGCTCAGGCCGTCGACGGCGAGCGAGAGCGGGTCGTTGCCGTCGTCGGCGTCGCTGCCGCCGAGGCTCATGTTGATGACGTCGGCGCGGGGGGCGGCCCACTCCATGGCCGCGATGATGCCGGAGTCGTCGCCGTAGCCGTGGTCGTCGAGGACCTTGCCGATCAGCAGCTTGGCGTCGGGCGCCACACCGCGACGCTGGCCGTGTGCGGCGGCACCGGTGCCGGCGATGGTCGAGGCGACGTGCGTACCGTGGCCGTTGTGGTCGACGGCGTCGCCGCCCTCGGCGGTGAAGTCGGCCCGGTCGGCGACCCGCCCGACCAGGTCCGGATGGGTGAAGTCGGCACCGGTGTCGAGCACCGCGACGGTGGTGCCCTTGCCGGTGTAGCCGGCCTTCCAGGCGTCCGGTGCGGCGATCTGGGTGAGGTTACGGTCCAGGCCGGCGGGCTTCGCGCCGGCGGGCAGGGCGGTGGCGCGGACCTTGCGGTCGAGCCAGACCTTCTTCGCGCCGGCGAGCAGCGAGTTCGTCGCCAGCTTCGCGGTGGCCGGGCTCTTCTTGGGTACGCGGCCGGCGACCGCGCCGATGCTGGGTAACGGCAGCACGTCGCCGAGGGCGGCGACGCGGGCGGACGCGGTGGCGGGCTGCACGATGAGCGGCAGCTCGGCGGAATTGTCGTCGTCGTACCCGTCGGCGACCAGCGTGGTGACGTCGAACAGGTCGGGGTCGAGGACCGAGCCGACCTGGGACGCGACGCGGGCGGGGACGACGTGCAGGTGACCGTCGGGGCCGCAGGTCTGGTTGATCACCGCGTTCTCGTCGACCGGTCGGATCGTGGCCTGCGGGCAGCCCGAGCCGTTGCTGTGGACGGTCACCACGTCGCCGGTCAGCAGGGTGACGGTGTGCGTCCTGCCGTCGGTCGAGGCGGCGGGTGCGCCGGGTCGGTCGATGCCGCCGGCTGTGGCCGAGCCGCCCGGTAGGGCGGTCAGCGTCGTGGCCGTGACGGCAACCGCCATCAGCCACCGCGTTCTCCTGAGCATGGTGCTCCTCGTCTAATGTGGACGAAAGTGCCTCATCGGGCAGCTTCCCGCAAGATCATAAGCACCAGTACACGATCTTTTAAGGCCCGCGACGAGGGGTTTTCACCGCCGTAACAAAGGGAGCACCCGCCGACCGAGCAGGTCGATCCCGCCGTGCGGCGTCAACCCGTGCGGGGTGCCGAACTCCACCCGGCTCGCCCCGGCGTCGAACACCGCCGCGGCCTGCGCGGCCACGTGCTCGGGTGTGCCGGAGAAGGCGAACAGGTCGAGCAGGTCGTCGCCGATCAGCGCCCCGGCGAGGTCGTCCTCCCGAAGACCGACATGCTGCTGGATCCGGGCCAGCAACTCCGGGTCCACAGCGATCGTCGGATCGTGGGCGGCGACCACCGCCAGGTACATGGCCACCTCCCGGCGGGCCACCCGCCGGGCCACCACACCGTCCTCGTCGACCACTGTCACCGCCCCGAGCACCACACCCGTGCGGTCGCGGTCCGGCGTGGTCGCGTCGTCCAACCAGCCGCGCATCAGCCGGGCCATCGCCGGGTTCGCCGACCCGCCGACCTTGACCTCGCCGGCGAAGCCGGCCGCCGCCCGCGCGGTCTGCCGCCCCCACGTGCCGACCAGGACCGGTACGTCGGCACGGGCCGGGATATACCGCAACGACGTGCCGGGCGCCACTGTGAACTCGCTGCCCTGGAAACCGCTGTCGTCACCGGCGAGCAGCAACCGGACGACAGCGACCGTCTCGACGATGCGCCGGATGGGCCGGACCTGCGGCACGCCGATCTCGTCGAGCCAGGTGCCCCGGGCCAGCCCGAGGTAGGCCCGGCCGTGCGATGCGAGATCCAGTGCGGCCACCTGCCCGGCGACCTCCACCGGGTGCATGGTGAACGGGTTGAGGCACGCCACGCCCAGGCGGATCCGGCTGGTGTGCCGGGCCGCCACCAGCAGCGGGAAGATCGGCGGTTGGTACATCAGGTCGCCGAAGACCGACAGCACGTCGAAGCCGTGCCGCTCGGTCAGCTCGGCCAGCTCGGCGTACTCGTCGGCGGACTTGTCCGACTGCAGGCCGATCCCGACCAGCCCTTCGCTCACGTCAGCTCCCCGGTGGGGATCTGCCGGCGGCCGGTCCGCTCGATGCGCATGATCAGCCGCTCCTCCGGGTCCGGGCAGGCGACATGGCTGTCCTGGGCCATCCAGTCGCCCTCGGCCAACGCCCGCTGCTTGGCGGGGATCAGGGGCAGGCACGCGGCCAGCGCGTACAGGCAGAAGTGCCCGCCGGCGGGGATGGTGAGCCGGTTGGACTCGGTCACGTCGAAGTGGTCGCCCGGCTTCAGGCCGCACACCGAGCGGCCCTCGATCCGCTCCACCACGACGCGCAGGTCGTACAGGTCGGTCGTGGGTTCCACGGCGCTCATCGCACAGCCTCCGCGTGGTGGTGCACGATCCGCCAGGTGCCGGCCTCGCGGCGCAGGACGTCGGTCACCCGGAAACACTCGTCCGGCCGGGTGTCGGCGAAGCGGGCCCGCAGCACGTAGCGCACCAGGCCGGTGTCGCCCCAGACGTCGGCGTGCAGGTGTTCCGGCGCGACCGCGAGCGGCGGCGAACCGGCAGCCCGTGTGGCCCGTCGGTCCCGCAGGTCGTCCAGCGCGCCCAGCCCGGACAGCAGGCCGTCGGCGTCGGACTCCCAGAACGTCAGGTCGGGGTGCAGGTGCGCGTCGAACGCCTGCCGGTCGCCGAGCGACCGGTACAGGTCGGTGATGGTGGTGGTGAGCTGATCAGCGCTCATCGGCTGTCACTTCCGATCCGAGGGGTACGGCAGGTCACTGCAGGTGGGCCAGACGGGCGCGCAGCGGGTCCAGTCCCATGGGTCCGAGCGCCAGGGCGGTGTGGTGGAAGCGTTTCCGGTCGAACGCGGTCCCCTCGCGCTGTTCGGACTCCCGGCGGGCCTGTTGCCACAACCGCGCGCCGACCTTGAAGGCGAGGGCCTGCGCCGGCCAGCCGAGGTACCGGTCCACCTCGAAGCGGGCCGTCTCGGCGTCCAGTCCGGCGACGCGGGTCAGGACGTCGACAGCGAGCGCCGGCGTCCACCGCCGCTCGTCGGTGAACCCGTTGCCGGCCGGGATCGGCAGTCCGAGGTGCAGGCCCAGGTCGATGACCACGCGGGCGGCCCGCCACATCTGCCCGTCGAGCATGCCGAGCCGCTCGGCCGGGTCCGCGTACAGGCCGATCTCGTCGGCCAGTCGCTCGGCGTAGTGCGCCCAGCCTTCGGCGTACCCGTGCACTTGGCAGAGGTGGCGCTGCCAGGGGTGCAGGTCGGCGGTGGTGAGGGTGAGCGCGTGTTGGAGGTGGTGGCCGGGCAGACCCTCGTGGCAGAGCGTCCCGACGTGCCGCCACACCGGCACCGTCGACTCGCCGGAGGGCACCGACCACCAGATCCCGCCGGGCCGGGTCAACGACGGGTCGGGCGGGGTGTAGTACATGACCCCGGACGTGGCGGGGCTGATCCGGCACACCACACGCCGGGTGGCGGCCGGGATGTCGAAGTGCGTGCCGTCGAGCGCGTCGGTCAGCTGCTCGGTGCGCTGCCGCAGCCACTCCTCCAGGGCGGGGCCGGCCGGCACCCGGCGGGCCGGATCGGCGTCCAACGCCGCCCGCGCGGCCGCGACCCCCCGGTGGCCCAGCTCGCGCGCCACGGTGCGCAGCTCGGCGGCGGTGCGGTCCAACTCCGCCCAGCCGTACGCGTACACCTCGTCGAGGTCGATCGTCGCGCCGAGGAAACTGCGGGCGGTGACCCGGTAGAGGTCTCCCCCGACACCGTCCACCTCGGACGCGGCGGGTGCCAGGTCGGCCCGGAGGAACGCGGCGAAGCCGGACGTGGCGGCGGTGGCCAGCCGTGCGCCCAGGTGCAGCTGCCCCGCGAGCGGGCCACCGGGGTAGCCCTCCACCAGCCAGCCGTAGAAGTCGGCGCGGGTCCACGCCGTGCACTGGTTGGCGACCACGAGGACCTGCCGGCGGGCGACCAGGTGTCCCTGCTGCGCCGACCGGCGCAGCGTGGTGGCGTACCGGGCGAGGGCCTCGGGCACCTGGCGCAGGTGCGCGGCCACCACCGCCCAGTCGTCGGCGGTGTCCCGGGGCAGGTTGTCGAAGATCTGCCGCAGCAGGTGCACCGGGGTGGCCAGCGGGGCGAGCAGCCGGGTGGTGAAACCCGCGTCGTACAGGTCGACCTCGCTGGCCAGGCGGTCGCGCAGGGCGTCGGCCAGGGCCGGCTCGCCGGGGCCGTGCGCGCTCGCCGAGGCGGCGGCCGTCGCGGTGCGTCGGGCCAGCTCCGCGCGGGCGTCGAAGCCGTCCGGCGACAGGTCCGGGACCTGCGACACCGGTGTACGCCCCGCCGCCTCGGCCGCCTGCGGGTCCAGGTCGGCGAGCGCGTCGAGGTACCCGTCGGCGACATCGGTGATGCTGCTCATCGCGGTACGCCGAGCCGGCCGTGGTCGTCGCGGCACGCGACGCCGAACCGGCCATTGTCGTCGCGGTACGCGACGCCGCCCTTCACCACGGCGTGCAGGGTGCGCAGCGCCGACACCGAGCGGGTCGGGTCGTCGCGCAGCACCAGCAGGTCGGCGTGCCGGCCGACAGCGATGCTGCCCAGGGTGTCGGCGCGACCCAGCCACTCGGCGGGGCGGGCGGTGGCGGCCTTGAGCGCGTCCGCGACCGGCATCCCCGCGTCCACCATGAACTCCAGTTCGCGCACCGTCGCGGTGGTCTCGTCGTAGCCGGCGTGTGGCGGCATGTCGCTGCCCAGCGCGATCGGTACGCCGTTGCGGATGGCGTGCTGGAGGCTCTCCCAGTGCCGGGGACCGGCCGCGAGGGCCCGGTCCATCAGCCAGCCGGGCACCCCGGAGTCGCGGAAGAACTGCTCGCAGCGACTCACCACGATCGTCGGCACGTACCAGACGCCCCGCTCGGCCATCAGCCGCGTGACGTCGTCGGTCAGCTCGTACCCGTGCTCCACGCAGTCCAGGCCCAGTTCCACGGCGCGACGGACCGAGTCGGCCGGGCCGGCGTGCGCGGTGACCTTGCGCCCCCAGTCGTGGGCGACGCGGATGACGGCGGCCATTTCGTCGTCGAGGAGCTGCGGGGTGTCGATGGCCTCGTGCTGGCCGGCGATGCCGCCGGAGATGCACACCTTGATCAGGTCGGCGCCGGCGCGGAGCTGCTCGCGGGTGGCCCGGCGGAACCCGTCCGCGCCGTCGGCCTCCAGGGCGTCGGCGTCCCAGCCGTGGCCGCCGGTGCAGCAGAGCGCGTGGCCGGCGGTGAAGATGCGCGGTCCGTCGACGGCGCCGGCCTCGATGCCCCGGCGCAGGGCGAAGTCCGCGTACCGGCTCTCGCCGACGAGGCGGGCGGTGGTGACACCGGAGTGCAGCGTACGCCGGGCCGAGTCGGCCATCAGCAGCACCAACTCGGCCAGGTTGGAGTTGTGGACCGTGTCGGCGAGGTGGCCGGGCAGCCCCAGCGAGAGGTGGACGTGCATGTTGGTCAGACCGGGCATGACGTGGTCGCCGCCGAGGTCGACCACCCGGGCGTCGCCGGCCTCGCCGAGGACGTCGTCGACCGGGCCGACGGCGCGGATCATCCCGTCGGCGCCGATCCAGATGCCTCGGTCCGGCTGGAGGGTGTCCTCGACACCGTCGTAGAGGGCGAGGTTGACCAGGACCTGTTCGGTGGGCATGCGCATCGGGACGTCCTCAGAGTGGGCGCACGACGGTCGGCGCCGCCGCGGGGTCGGTGAGCCAACAGGCGACGCTGCGGTCGCCCAGGTCGACGGTGGGTGGCTGCTCGACGCACCTGTCGAACGCGTGCGGGCACCTCGGCCGGAACCGGCACCCGGTGGGGGCGTTGGCCGGGTCGGGCACCTCCCCGGCGAGGATGGCGGGCAGGCGCGGGGTGGGCCCGATCTGCGGCACCGCGTCGATCAACGCCCGGGTGTACGGGTGTCGCGGCGCGCGCCACAGCTCGCGGGTGGGCGCGGTCTCGACGATGCGGCCCAGGTACATCACGGCTGTCACGTCGGCGATCTCGTGCACCAGCGACAGGTCGTGGGAGATGAACAACATGCCCATGTCGAGGTCGCGGACCAGCCCGACGAGCAGGTTGACCACCTGCGCCTGGGACGAGGCGTCCAGGGCCGTCACCGGCTCGTCGGCGATGATCATCCGGGGTTCCGGTGCGAGCGCGCGGGCGATCGCCAGGCGCTGCCGCTGACCGCCGGAGAACTGGTGCGGGTAACGGTCGGCGGCGCTGGTCGGCATGGCCACCCGGTCGAGCAGTTCGTACACCCGGGCCCGGCGGGCCGCCCCGGTGACCGTCGCCGGTACGCCGTCGAGCAGTTGGGAGCCGATCGTTCGCCGGGGGTTCAGCGAGGCGTACGGGTTCTGGAAGACCATCTGGAGGCCGACCTCGTCGCCCGCCCGGGGTCGCCAGCCCAGCGGGGTGACCGGTCGGTCGGCGTACCGGACGGTGCCGGCGCTCGGCGCGCTCAACCCGACCGCCACCCGGGCCAGCGAGGACTTGCCGCAGCCGGACTCGCCGACCAGGCCGACGATCTGGCCGGGCAGCACCTCCAGGTCGACCCCGGCGACGGCCCGTACCCGCCCCCGACCTCGGGATCGGTACTCGACCTCGACGTCGGTGAAGGACAGTCGCGCGGGCGCGGGGGTCGTCATGCGGCCACCTCCAGGTTCGGGCGGACCACGCAGGCCACCGACCGGTCCGCGCCGACGGGGGCGAGCGGGGGCGGTGCCGTGCCGCAGGACGGTTCGGCGTACCCGCAACGGGGTTGGAACGGGCATCCCGGTGGCGCCTCACCGGGTGCCGGCGGCGCGCCCGGAATGGGTCGCAGCGTCCCGCCGGTCTGGGTGCCGTGCGGGCGGGCGCCGAGCAGCGCGGCCGTGTACGGGTGCGTGGGCGCGGTGAGCAGAGCGCCGGTCGGGCCGGTCTCGACCACCCGCCCGGCGTAGAAGATGTAGCCGCGGGTGGTGAGGGCGCTGAGCACCCCGAGGTCGTGGGTGATGAACGCGACGGCCAGCCCGGTCTCGGCGCGAAGCCGGTCCAGCAGGGCCAGGATGCCGGCCTGCACCGTGACGTCGAGGGCCGTCGTCGGTTCGTCGGCGATCAGCAGTCGAGGGCGGGCGGCCAGGGCGATGGCGATGGCGACCCGTTGCCGCATCCCGCCGGAGAACTGGTGCGGGTAGGCACGCAGGGCCCGTTCCGGGTCCGGGATGCGGACCTGGTCGAGCAGCTCCACCGCACGGCGGGCCGCGGCCCGCCGGTCCATCCGCAGGTGCACCCGCATGTGTTCGGTGAGCTGCCGGCCGACGGTGAGCATCGGGTGCAGGGCCGCGCTCGGGTCCTGGAAGACCATCGCGATACCGGCCCCGCGCACCCGCTGCCAGCCCTTGTCGTCCAGGCCCAGCAGTTCGGTGCCGGCGTACCGGGCCGAGCCGCTGACCGCCGCCCCCGGGGGCAGCAACCCGAGCAGGGTCTGCGCGGTGAGGCTCTTGCCGCAGCCGCTCTCCCCCGCGATACCGACCAGCTCGCCCTCGTCGACCGTCAACGACACGTCGTGCAGGATCGGCAGCGGGCCGCGCGGCGAGGGCAGGGTGACGGCCAGGGAGTCGACGTCGAGCAGCGGTGCCACCTCAGCGTCCCTTCGTGTAGCGGGGGTCGAGCCGGTCCCGCAGCGCGTCACCGAGCACGTTGAACGCCATCACGACGGTCAGGATGGCGAGGCCGGGAAACACGCTGACCCACCACATCGACAGGTCCTGCGCGCCGAGGGCCACCATCGAGCCCCACTCGGCCGCCGGCGGGCGGGGCCCCAGGCCGAGGAACGACAACGCGGCCAGCAGCAGCACCGCGTTGCCCAGCTCCAGCGTGGCCAGCACGATCGCCGGCCCGACACTGTTGGGCAGCACGTCGCGACGCAGCGCGCGGATCGGCCCGACGCCGAGCAGCCGGGCGGCGTTCAGGTAGTCGTCGCCCCGCATACCCAACACGGCGCTGCGGATGACCCGGGCGTAGACCGGCCAGGAGACGATGACCAACGCCAGCACGGCGTTACGGGTGTTCGGGCCGAACGCCGCTGTCACCGCCATGGCCAGGATGATCTGCGGGAACGCGAACACCAGGTCGGTCAGGCGCATCAGCGCCTCGTCGACGAACCGACCGACGTACCCGGCGACCAACCCGAGCAGCCCGCCGACCAGCAGGGCCAACGAGACGATGGCCAGGGCCAGCGGGATGGACAGGCGGGCGCCGTGGATGACCCGGCTGAGGATGTCCCGGCCGAGCGAGTCGGTGCCGAACCAGTGCGCCCCCGACGGCGGCGCGTACGCGTCGGGGCTCTGCGCCAGTGGGCCGTACGGGGCGAGAACGTCGGCGAGCAGCGCCAGCAGCAACCACCCACCGAGGATGGTCAGGGCCACCATCGTGATCGGCTGACGCCAGACCGGCCGGCTGGTCGCGCCGCCACGGAGTCGACCGAGCCAACGACGCCGGCCCAGAGCCCGCTCCGCCTTCGGGTCAGCGAGTGTCGTCATGAGAGCCGGATCCTCGGGTCGATGAGACCGTAGAGCAGGTCGACGGTCAGGTTGACCACCGTGTAGACGAGCGCCACGAACAGGCTGACGCCGAGGATCGAGGGCAGGTCCAGTGCCGTGGCGCTGCGGTACGCGTACTGACCGACACCGGGCCAGCCGAAGATGCTCTCCACCAGCACCGTCCCGGACAGCAGCGAGGCGAAGGCCAACCCGGAGACGGTGACCACCGGGACGAGACCGGCGCGCAGCAGGTGCCGGCGCAGCACCACCCGGGTCGGCAGACCCTTGGCGTACGCGGCACGGATGTAGTCCTGCTGGAGCACCTCCAGCATCGCCGAGCGGACGAACCGGACCAGCATCGCCACGGTCAGCGAGGTCAGCACGAGCACCGGCAGGGACAGGTGCTGGGCGGCGTCCCACGCGACGTCCCACTGCCCGGCGAGCGCCGCGTCGACCGTGTACATGCCGGTGACGGTGGGCGGTGGGCTGAAGTCCGTGGAGAGTCGTCCGCCGCTGGGCGCCAGGCCGAGCTGGTAGAAGAAGACGTAGAGCACGACGAGCGACAGCCAGAACGGCGGGGTGGACAGCCCGAGCAGGGCGCCGATCCGGACGAGCTGGTCGGTGAGCCGACCGTTGCGGACCGCCGCGAGCATGCCGATCCCGGTGCCGATGAGCAACGCCAGCACCATGCTCGGGATGGCCAGTTCCAGTGTCGCCGGCACGTAGTGCAGCAGGTCGTCCAGGACGGCTCGCCCGGTCTGCTGGGAGAGGCCCAGGTCGCCGTGCAGCAGGTTGCCCAGGTAGTGCGCGTACTGGGCCCAGAGCGGCTGGTCCAGACCCCACTTCTCGCGGAAGGCGGCCACCGCGGCCGGGTCGTTGAGAGCCTGGTCGGAGAGATTGGCGGTCACCGGGTCACCGGGGACCACGTTGACCAGGCCGAACGTCACCACCGTGACGCCCAGCAGCAGGCCGGCGGTGATCGCCACCCGCTTGGCCAGGAACGTCAGCAGCGGGTGGGCACCCCGGGGCCGGGACGCGGTCGTGGCGACCGCGCCCGGCTCACCGTCGTGGACTGTCGTCATGTCGTCGGGACTACTTGCGGCCGACCGCGGCGACGTCCACCTGCCAACCGGCGGCGGTGTAGTCCGCGCCGGTCAGGTCGGTGGTCGCCACGACGATGGAGGAGTTGCTGGCCAGCACCAGGTACGGCGAGGACGCGTTCATCAGCCGCTGCCACTCCTGCATGGCGGCGGCCCGGCCGGCCAGGTCGAGGGTCTCGGTGACCTTCTTGCCGGCGGCCACCACGGCCGGGTCGGCCCGCTCGACGGTCCAGCCGGAGCGCAGCGCGGTCGCCTGCCCCGGTGCCATGTTGTTGATGAGCGAGTCGGCGACCGGGTAGTTCAGGCTCTGCGGGGTGAACCCGAGCGGTGACTTCCCGCCGCGCATCTCGTCGAGGAACGTGGTCAGCGGCTGCGGGTTCAACTCCAGCTTGATGCCCGCCTCGGCGGCGTCGCCCTGCACCTTGGTGGCCACCGTACCGAGGTCCACACCCTTGTAGGTGATGGCCGGGTAGGTGAACTTCACAGTGGGGTTGGTCAGGCCGCCCTCGGCCAGCAGCGCCTTGGCCTTCGCGACGTCCCGCTTGGACTCCTCGCCGGCCGGCAGCGCGCCCGGGAAGGCCGGCGCGACCAGCCCGGCGCCGGGCGCCGCGCCCTTGCCGTACAGGGCCGCGATGCCCTGGTAGTCGATGGCGGCGCGCAGGGCCTGGTTGAACTTCGGGTTCGAGGTGACCGCCGAGACGCCCGGGTCGGCGTTGAGGAAGAGGAAGTAGACGGTGTCCTGCACGCCGGAGGTCTGCACGCTGCCCGGCAGGCCGTCGAGGAGCTTGCCGGAGATGTCCAGGGAGATCTCGGCGGCCTCGGCGCGCTGCATGGTCAGCTTCTGGGTCTGCACGTCCATGTTGCGCAGCACCACCCGGGAGAACTGCGGCTTGGTGCCCCAGTACTTCGGGTTGGCCTCCAGCACCACCTGCGCCGACGGGTCGTACGACTTGAGCACGTACGGGCCGCTGCCGAGGGAGTTGGTGTCCAGGTACTGCTGCGCGGTGTCGCCCTGCGCGGCGTCGGCGCCGTCGCGGGCGCCGTGCTCCTTGGCGGCCTTGGAGTTGAGCACAGCTGTCGACGGCATCGACAGCACGACCGGGATGTTCGGGTCGGGCGTGTTCGAGGCGACCACGACGGTGCTGTCGTCGGTCTTGGTCACGGTCAGGCCGCTGACGGTGACCGCCGGGCTGGCCTTGATGTTCTTCAGGCGGTTGAGCGAGAAGACGACGTCGTCGGCGGTGAGCGGGCTGCCGTCGGCGAACGTGACACCCTGCCGCAGCTTGAAGGTGAACGTCTTGGCGTCGGGTGACGCCTGGTACGACTCGGCCAGCGCGGGGACGGGCTTGCTCACGTCCGAGCCCTTGAAGGTGAGCAGGGTGTCGTAGAGGGCGTGCACGGCGGTCAGGCCGGTCGCCTCGTAGACCCGGCCGGGGTCGAGGGTCTTGAGCACGAACGAGGTGTTCACGGTGAGCGTCTTGGCCGCACCGTTCGCGTTTCCACCGCTGCCGCCGGCGCTGCAGGCGCTGACGGACAGGACGGCCAGCGTCGCCAGAGCGGACGCTCCGGCGAGGAGCCGGCGGGGGGACACCGACATGCTGTTCCTACCTTCTATCGCGCGGCCCGCCGTGCGGGAACCGCGGGGCGTCGACGCCTCGGGCGACCCGACCACCGGCGGAAGCGGCGGGAGATCGTCGCGGGGTTCTCGGGAAGCGTCGTCTCGGGTTGGATGTAGGCCGGACGGGGACGTCGTCCGGTTCGTCTCGACGCGGCCTTGTCTAGTGGTGTCGAACGTCGCCGCCTGTTGTTCAGCGATACTAAACAGCCCCGTATAGTCGGGTCAATCAAGATTCAGCCACACTGTTTTTGGAACGAGGACACATGCTCGGTGACCGACTCCGCGACCTGCGTCAGCAGCACTCCCTCACGCTGCGCCAGCTCGCCACAGCCGCCGACGTGTCCCCCGCTCTGCTCAGCCAGATCGAGAACGGCGCGACCGACCCCAGCCTGTCCACCCTGCGAAAACTCGCCCAGGTCTTCGACACCTCGATCGCGGAGCTGTTCTCCGAGCCCGAGGCGCCGCCGGTGCACGTCAGCCGCGTCGGCGCCCGGACCCGGCTGGCCGCACCGCCCGGCCAGATCACCTACGAACGACTCACCCCTGGCCGGGGCGACCTGGAGGTCCTCCAGGCCCACCTCGCACCCGGCGACGCCAGCTCGGCGGAACCCTGGGCACACCCGTCCACCGAGTGCGCGATCGTCGTCACCGGCGAGGTCGTCGCGCAGATCGGCGGCGAGTCGTACACCCTCACCGCCGGCGAGTCGGTCACCTTCGACTCGCGCCTGGCACACCTCTACCGCAACGCCAGCGGAGAACGCGCCCACCTGATCATCGCGGTGACGCCGCCGACCCCCTGACCGGCCAGAGTGGAGACCTCACGGGATCGACGCGACGGCGCCGCCGACCTAGCATGTCGACGAATGGATCTTCGAGCTTGGTCAGTGCCGACCCCGGCAACCAGCCCAACCGAAGGGAGACGCGCGTGCGTCGACCCCGTCATCTAGCGCTCCTGAGCGTCGGTGTGTCCGGCGCACTGGTGCTCAGCGCAGCCCCCACCGCAACGGCTGCACCGCCCGCCGCCACCACGCCCACCGGCATCGTGGTCAGCGACGGCATGACCCAACCGGTGTTCTCGCTCGCCGACGCGATCGAGGAGCGGGTGTTCGTCCAGACCCCTGTGGACACCGACCACGACGGCCGGCTCGACCGGGTCGCCATCGACATTTCCCGGCCCCGCGAGACCGCCACCACCGGCTTCAAGGTGCCGGTCATCTTCGAGCACAGCCCCTACCGCAAGGGCACCTGGGGTGACGTGCCGTACCCGAGCGTGCTCGTCGACGAGCTGCCGCAGAACGGCCTGACCGACCGCTCCGGCCGCCGCGCGCTCGACGTCGGCACGCAGCGAGCCCAGGCCAAGGCGAACCTGCCCGGCTCACTGGACGACTACTACGTGCCCCGCGGGTACGCGGTGGTGCTCGGCCAGAGCGTCGGCACCGGCGACTCGGACGGCTGCCCGACCAGCGGTGACCAGGCCGAGACGCTGGGCACCAAGGCCGTCATCGACTGGCTCAACGGCCGGGCCAAGGGGTACGACGCCAACGGCGCCCCGGTCACCGCCGGCTGGACCACCGGCGCGGTCGGCATGACCGGCGTCTCCTACAACGGCACCCTGCCCAACCAGGTGGCCACCACCGGAGTCAAGGGACTCAAGACCATCGTCCCGGTCTCCGCGATCAGCAGCTGGTACGACTACTACCGGGCCAACGGTCTGGTGGTCGCACCCGGCACGTTCCAGGGCGAGGACCTCGACATCCTGGCCCAGTACACCGCCGGCCAGGCACGCGCCGAAGGGCAGTGCGCCGACGAACTCGCGACGATCACCGAGGAGCAGGACCGGATCACCGGCGACTACTCACCGTTCTGGCGCGACCGCGACTACCTCGACGCCCGCAACGTCAAGGCCAGCGTCTTCGTCGTGCACGGCCTCAACGACTGGAACGTCAAGACCGAACACTTCGCCGGCTGGTGGGACCAGCTCGCCAAGCGCGACGTACCCCGCAAGATCTGGCTGCACCAGGGCGGCCACGGTGGCCCGGGCAGCAGCGCCTCGGTGACCCTGCCCAGCGGGCAGACCTGGACGTACAAGCAGACCGAGAACCGCTGGTTCGACTACTGGCTGTGGAACGTGCGCAACGGCATCATGGACGAGCCGACCGCCGTGCTCCAGCGCGAGGACCGGGCCTACACCACGTACGCCAACTGGCCCGACCCCGCCGCACGCGAGGTCGGACTGCGGTTCGCCGCCACGGACGCCACCGCCCCCGGGGCCCTCACCACCGGCAAGCCCTCGAAGGCCAAGATCGAGCAGAGCTTCGTCGACGAGGGCCGGACCATCCACCCGGACACCCTGGTGTCCAACCCGGACACCGCGAGCGACAACCGGCTCGCGTACCGCTCCCCCGAGCTGACGCAGAGCGTCCGCATCTCCGGACGTCCGGAGATGCGACTGCGGATGGCGATCGACAACAAGCCGGACGCGAACCTCACCGCGTACCTGGTCGACTACGGCCCGGCCGGGTCGACCGCCGCGCCGACAGTGGTGACGCGGGGCTGGATGGACCCGCAGAACCGCAACAGCGACGCCCGGACGACGCCGGTGAAGCAGGGCAAGATGTACGACTACCGGTGGACCATGGAACCGAAGGACTACGTCTTCCCGGCCGGGCACCGGATCGGCGTGGTCGTCTTCTCCAGCGACCAGGAGTACACGCTGCTGCCGTTGGGCGGCACCGAACTGCGGGTCGCGCCGAACGACAGCGAACTGCGTCTTCCGGTTGTCGGCGGGCGGAACGTCCTCGGCTTCTGATCCCGTCACTTTCGTACCCTGGTGGGGCAGTCCGAGATGTCACGGGCTGCCCCACCTGCACGTCCACCCCCACCCCAGACGCGCCCCGGGTGCCCCGCCCGGATGCGCCCGCCCGGGTGCGCCCCTCAGGTGCGCCCGCCCCCGCGTGCCCCCTCAGGTGTGCCGCCGCCGAGTGCCCCGCCCGGGTATGCCCGCCCCGCGTGCCCCCCGCAGGTGCGCCCGCCCCGGCGTGCCGCGCCCGGGCGTGCGCGCCTCCGGGCACCCCCGCGCCCGCCTTGGGTGGCCGACCTGAATGCCCGCCCGTACCCGGCCCGGCCCGGCCCGGCCCGGCCAAGATTCGCGCAACTTCCGGGAAGGTGCTGCCTCACGGCGCCACGAGGCAGCAGTTTCGGGGATAGTGCGAGATCGCCGACCATGATGTCGCATACGCCCGCCTCCCGCGTCCCGTCGCGGGTGGCGGCGGCGGTGAGTTCGCCGTGATCGTGGGCGCACATGGTGCGATACCGCGCTCGCCGCCTGGATCCGCTGCCCGCGCGCCTTGATCCACTCCGTTTCGCCGAAGTCGGGGTATCCCCGGCGCTCGGATACCGCGATATCGCCGAACCCGAGTGGATCAAGCCGGGTGCGCCGTCGTCGACGGGCAGGGCTGTCCGCTGTGCGAGTTTTGTCCGGTGGGTGGGGTCACCCGGGTGGCGGAATCGGGGGCCGGGCGGGGTCGTTATACCTGGCACGGCCGCGACACTGGGTCGCGGTGGACGGCAGCCGCCGGGAACACCGGCCAGGCCGCCTGGGTTACACCCCGAACGCCCCGGGCCGGGAGCCCAGCGCAATGAGCTGGGCCGCCGGATCACGCCCCCTGGCTCGGCGGAATGAATCCGCCGCCGCAGCCGGTTACCCCCTCCCGGAGCACGCCGGGCGAGGAGCTCGGCGGAATGATCCGCCGCCCTACCTGGTTACACCCGGTCCCGACGCCGGCCCTACAGGGTCGCCGGGCAGTTGAGCTTTCCCGCATGGCCGCCCCCCGTGCGTCGTGCGGTATCCCCCGATGAAGCAGAGGAGCACGCCATCATGCGTACCGATCTGATTCGTAAGACCGCTCTGACCGCCGCTGGTCTCGCGTTTGCCGGTGGTGCCATCGCCGGTCCCGTGACCGCCGCGTATGCGATGTCGGATGCCAAGCCCGCCACGCAAACCCAGACCGACCGCAAGAGCGGTGAGCGGGAGTTGGGTGTGCGCTACGAGGCGCAGCCGAACTTCTACTACTGCGGCCCCGCCGCGACCCGCAACGCCCTGTCCGTGCAGGGCAAGGACATCAACGTGGACGCGATGGCCAAGGAGATGGGCACCACCGAGGCCGGCACGAACTCGATCAACGACATCACCCCGGTGCTGAACAAGGAGACCGGCAAGAACGCGTACCGGTCGGTGGAGATCTCCAGCCCCGACGCCGACGCCAAGCAGACCGACCAGCTGCGCGCCGACATCGTCCGCACCGTCGACGACGGCCGGGCTGTGGTCGCGAACATCGCCGGCACGAGCACCGACACCAACGGCACCACGCACTCCTACGAGGGCGGGCACTACATCAGCGTCGTCGGCTACCGCGACAACGGCACCATCGTCACCATCGCCGACTCCGCCGACCCGAACCAGGCCTCCTACCAGATCACCGTCGAGCACCTCGCCGACTGGATCGCCACCCGCGGCTACGCCACCAGCTAAACCACACAGCAACACAGCACACGAACACCGAAGGGCCGGACCCCACCACGGGGCCCGGCCCTTCGTCGTCGTTTTCCACCAACTGCGCAACGTATTGACAAGTTTCGACATTGCGGTGAGGCTTGTGGGTGCTGAGAGCGCTCTCTCGCGTCGGCCGTAACCGGCCGCCACCACAACTGGCCAGGGCCATCCCCGACGTCTTCGGCGGCGGCGTCGGAGCCGTCCCTGACCCGTCCCCCGACAGGAGTCACGAGATGGACAGGGCCGCACCCCTATCCGGCACCCACCGCCGCCTGCGCATCGTCACGGCCATCGGCGCCCTGCTGGTGCTACTCGGCACGTACCTGGTGTCCGCCACCGACCGGGCCGACGCCGCGTCGACCAGAGCCGACCGGGCCGACGCCGCACCCGACCGGGCCGATGGCGACTTCGGCACCAACGTCATCCGGGTCGCCGAGTTCCCCGCCGACTGCACCTACAGCCACCGGCTGCCGGACGACCCGATCATCTTCCCCGGGCTGCCCGGAGCCTCGCACATGCACAGCTTCTTCGGCAGCACGGTGACGAACGCCCGCACCACGCTCCCCGACCTGGTCAACTCCTCCACCACCTGCAACCCGCGGGTGGACGTCTCGTCCTACTGGGTGCCGACGCTGTACCGGGACAACGTGCCGGTGGAGCCGGCGATCGCCACGTTCTACTACCTGGGCGAGGGCGTACGCTCCGACGTCGTCGCGAACACCCAGCCGTTCCCCCTCGGCCTGCGGCTGGTCGCCGGCAACGCGAAGGCCACCGGGCCGAACGACAGCATCGCCCGTTGGTCGTGCCTGCACGCCGGGCACGTGCCGCCGTCGAAGGACTTCGTGAACTGCCCGTCCGGCACGATGCTGGAGTCGTACCTGGACTTCCCGCAGTGTTGGAACGGCCGGGACCTGGACTCGGCGGACCACAAGAGCCACCTCGCGTACCCGGTGAACCAGGCCTGCCCGAGCACCCACCCGGTGCATGTGCCGAAGTTGCGGCAGGTGTTGCGGTACCCCGTCACCGGTGACCCGTCGCGGTTCCGGCTGGCGTCCGGGCCCGGCTACACGATGCACGGCGACTTCTTCAACGCCTGGCCGGTCGCGGAAATGGCCCGCCGGGTCCAGGACTGCATCCGCCCCGTCATCAAGTGCGGTCACGACGGCCGACCGATCTGAGCGACAGGTGCACACCACGGCGGCGGGCCCGGTCACACGGGCCCGCCGCCCTGGCGGGAAGGAGGCCGGATGCGCCGATCAGCAGCATCCACAGTGCTCGTCGCCGTCCTGCTCGTCGCCGGCTGCGGTACCGGGCAGCCCCGCAACCCGACCAGCACCGCGGCGACCGAGCCACCGGCGGTCGACCTGGCACCGACCCGGCCGCCGACGGTCGCGCCGGCACCGACGGGTACGCCGGGGTCGTTCAGCCCCACCGACATCGCCTGGCTCCAGTTGACGGTGGCGATGGCCGAACGCCTGCTGCCCGTACTCGAACTCGTGCCGGCGCGGACCACGGACCCGGCCTGGCGACGTCTGGTCGCCCAGGTCGAGGCCACCGAGCGCGCCGACCTGGACCGGGCCCGCCGGCTGTTGGCAGTTGCCGGCGCGCCGGCCACCAACCCGCACGAGGGTCACGACATGCCGGGCATGGTCACCGCCGAGCAGGTGACCGCGCTGCGGGCGGCCACCGGGTCGCCGTTCCACCGGCTGCTCGCCGGGCACCTCCGCGCGCACCTGGCGCAGGCGGTCCGGATCGCCGGCGCCGAACAGCACGCCGGGGCGCAGCCGGCGACCACGGCGATGGCCGGGGCGGTGGTCCGGGACGGCAACGCCCACCTCGCGCGGCTCGACCGGCTCGACCAGCCGCCGTCGGCCGCACCACCGGCCAACGCGCCCGCTCGGTGACCTCCGGCCGGTGCCCCTCAGGTGGTGTAGCGCGCGGCCAGGTCGACGACACGCTGGGCGGCGGCCACCATCGCCCGGTCCGCGAACCGGCCGTCGGGCAGGACCACGGTCCCCGAGTCCCGCAGTTCCGCGTCCGCCACCGCGGCCAGCAGTTCGGCGGCGCGGGCCACCTCCCGCTCGGCCGGACGGAACGCCTCGACGATCACTGGAAGCTGGCGCGGGTGGATCGCCGTACGGCCGAGGAACCCGAGCCGCCGCCCGACCGCGCACGACGCGGCCAGACCGTCGAGGTCCACCACGTCGGCGTACACCGCCATCGCCGGTGGGGTCAGGCCGGCCGCACGGGCCGCGACCACCACCCGGCCGCGCGCCCAGAGCAGGCCGTCGTCGTCACTCACCCCGAGGTCGGAGCGCAGGTCGGCCTCACCGAGGCCGATCGAGGCCACTGCGGGGTGGGCTGCGGCGATGGGGTACGCGGACTCCAGCCCGAGCGCCGACTCGATCAGCGGGTGCAGGGGTACGTCGACGCGTTCCCCGAGGGCTGTCACCGTCGCGGCCGACTCGACCTTCGGCAGCCGTAGCCCGGTCAACCCGGGCCGACCCGTCACCGCCGTCAGGTCGGCGTCGACGTCCGGGCCGGTCAGCTCGTTGACCCGGACCTGCACCGGCACGGGGTGCTGGTCGGCGAGGAACTCGGCGACGGCGTCGCGGGCGTACGCCTTGCGTCCGGCGACCACGGCGTCCTCCAGGTCGAGGATGACCGCGTCCGCGCCGGAGGCGACCGCCTTGGCGAACCGGTCCGGGCGGTCACCGGGGACGTAGAGCCAGCTCAGCAGCATCAGAGCACGCCCCGTTCGCGCAGCGCCGCCAATTCCTCGTCGGTCAGGCCGAGCGCCCCGAACACCGTGTCGGTGTCCTGGCCGTGCCGCCGTCCGGCGTGCCGGATCTCGCCCGGTGTCTCGGTGAGCCGGAACGGCACGTTCTGCATTCGTACCTCGCCCAACTCCTCGTCCGGCACGGTGCGGACGGTGCCGAGTGCCGCGTACTGCGGGTCGGCGAGGATGTCCCGTACGTCGTAGACGGGCGCGACCGCCGCCTGCGCCTCCTCGAACGCGGCCACCACCTCGTCGCGGTCCCGTTGTGCGACCCAGGCGCCCACCGCGGCGTCCAACTCGTCGGCGTGCGCGGCCCGGCCGCTGCCGGTGGCGAACCACGGCTCGTCGACCAGCTCGGGTCGGCCCACCAGCCGCAGCACCCGTTCGGCGATGCTCTGCGCGCTGGTGGAGACCGCCACCCAGCGCCCGTCCGCGCACCGGTAGGTGTTGCGCGGGGCGTTGTTGTTGGACCGGTTGCCCAGCCGGGGCTGGACGTAGCCGATCTGGTCGTACCAGGTGATCTGCGGCCCGAGCATCGCCATGATCGGCTCGATGATGGCGAGGTCCACGACCTGCCCGGTGCCGGTGACGTCCCGGGCCCGCAGGGCCAGCATCACCGCGTACGCGGCGGCGAGCGCGGTGACCGAGTCGGCCAGCCCGAACGGCGGCAGGGTGGGTGGGCCCTCCGGTTCCCCGGTGGCCGCCGCGAAGCCGCTCATCGCCTCGGCGAGCGTGCCGAACCCGGGCCGGCGGGCGTACGGGCCGGCCTGCCCGAAGCCACTGATCCGGGTGATCACCAACCGGGGGTTGACGGCGTGCAACTCGGCCGGGCCCAGCCCCCACCGCTCCAGGGTGCCGGGGCGGAAGTTCTCCACCAGCACGTCGGCGTCGGCGAGCAGCCGGAGCAGCAACTCCGCGCCCTCCGGGTCGGACAGGTTCAGGGTCACCGTGCGCTTGTTGCGGCCGAGGACCTTCCACCAGAGCCCCACGCCGTCGCGGGCCGGGCCGTGTCCCCGCGACGGGTCCGGCTTGACCGGATGCTCCACCTTGATCACGTCGGCGCCGAAGTCACCGAGGAACGCCGCCGCGAGTGGGCCGGCGAACAGGGTGGCCAGGTCGACGACAGTGACGCCGTCCAGCGGTGCGGTCACCGGGTCACCTCCGTCGTCTCGGGAAGGTCGGCCGCGCAGCGGAAACCGACCTGGTCGGAGCGGGTGAGACCGGCGCCGGTGAGCAGCAACTTCACCGAGACGTCCGCCGGTTGCGGGCCGCCGTCGAGGTACCAGTCGGAGCCCTCCGCCCGGTAGGCGGCACCACCCTTGAGGATGGCGAACCGGGTACGGCCGTCGGAGTGCTCGCTGTCGGTCAGGTTCCACACCAACGGCTCCCGTCGTACGAGCAGCCCCGCCTCGGCGGCGACCTGCCACTCGTCCTCGGTGGGCAGCCGTAGCCCGGCCCACTCCGCGTACGCGCGCGCGTCGGACAACTCCACACCTGTCACCGGCTCGTCGGCCGGTCCGCTGCCCGCCGTGAACCGTTCGGGGCGCACCGGACGGTAGCCGCTGGCGCGCAGGAACTCGGCGTACTCGGAGTGGGTGACCTCGCGCACGGCGATGGCGAACCGGTCGAGTCGGACGCTGCGCCGCACCGTGCCGGGGTGGTGCAGTCGGGGCGGCAACGGTTTCCACTCGTCGACGTAGGGCGCCTCGCCGTACAGCCCGGTCTCCCGCACCCGGTGCCGGACGACGAGGTCCCGTCGGCCGCCCGCGACGGCGACCATGCCCGACGGCACCTCCAAGCGGGGTGCCCACGGGGTGCGGACGCGTACCGCCTCGCGGGCCGGGAAGGCCGGGTCGCCGGTCGGTGGCTCGTGCTGGTGCGCGGCGGCGACGCCGGGCGCGACGGCGGCGATCGCGCCGGCCGGGAGTGGACCGCCCACCGCGAGCCGACCGTCGGAGGTCTCGGTGACGGTCAGCTCGACACCGGTGACCAGGTCGACGAACCGTCGCCCCGCGCCCGGGTCGACGACCAGCCACGGGCCGTCGTGGTCGGCGCCCCGGTTCACCACCGTCCACAGGGGTTGGTCGTCGTGCGTCCAGCGGGACGCGTACACCTGGCCGTGGCCGGGGTGGTCGGCGAGCGGCACCCAGTCCTCGGCGCGCAACCACGCGGCGTGGCTGCTCTGCACCCGGCGCATCGCCCGCAGCACCGCCCGGTCGCGCTCGTTCCAGCCGACCCAGACGCCGAAGACGCTCTCCCAGACCAGGACGCCGACGCCGTTGAGCCAGGCGGAGTGCAGCTCGTCGAGGTGGTCGCGGTGCCAGCGCCGGGTGTGGTGCAGCACGTGCCGCCGCTCGAACCACTTGGCCCGCAGCACACCGGGCACCTCGGAGTCGGCGAACCACTGCGCCCAGGACATCGCGTGGTCGGCGATACGGGCCAACGGAACCCGGCTCTCGCCCTCCAGGATCATGCCGGGGCGGACCGCGTCCAGCGCGGCGCGCAGTTCCCCGGCGCCCTCCTTGAGGGTGTCCAGGAAGACCCCGTCGACGCCGAGCTTGCCGGCCAGCTCGGCGACCTCCTCGGCGTCGGTGCCCGCCTCGCGCCGGGTGCCGGTGTCCCACGGGTTGTAGTCGACGAAGACCCGCACCCCGCGTTCCTGGAACGCGCGCACCACGTCGGCCAGCTCCGGCACGTCCCGGTACCAGTCGAACTGGTTGCGGTCGTCCAGGCCGATCACCGGGTACGCGTGCCACAGCACCACCCCGTCGAAGCCACCGAAGTCCCGGCCGGCCGCGTCGAGGAACCCGTCGACGGTGAAGACGCCGCGTTCGTGGTCGTAGAGCGCCTCGTCCCAGAGCCAGGCCAGGCAGACGCTGAAGCAGTCGCCGGTGATCTCGTCGTAGTGCTCGCCGACGTAGCCGATCCGGTCCCGGGCGTCGGCCCGCCACCGGGTGATCTGCTCCCGCCAGGCCGGCCAGTCCGCCGGGTCGCCCGGCGCGGCGAAGATCTTCGCCTCGTCCAGGGTGCTCAGGTCGGCGTGCCCGCCCAGTGGCACGTCGGTGGGCCGGTCGATCGGGCGCGGGACGTACGGGTTGAAGCTCACTGGGCACCTCGGTAGGTCGCGTCGTAGAGGGCGTCGATGGCCGGCCGGTCGGGCAGGGCGGTGGACGCACCGGGCCGCTGGGCGCAGGCCGCGCCGGCGGCACAGGCCCAGCGCAGGCTCGCCGTGACGGTGTCCTCGCTGACGGCGCCGCCGCGCTCGGCCCAGCCCACGGCGAGCGCGCCGGTGAACGCATCACCCGAGGCGGTGGTGTCGACCGCTTCGATCTGCGGCGCCGGGACTGCGATACGCAGTCCGCGCCGGTCGGCGTACGCGGCGCCGCGCGCGCCGAGGGTGAGCACCACCCGGGGCACCAGCTTCAGCAGCGCGTCGAGCAGCACCGGCGGGTCGTCGGAGGAGATCCCGGCCACGACGGCGGCCTCGTGTTCGTTGACCACCAGCACGTCGACCAGGTCGAGCAGTTCGGTGGGCAGCGTCGCGGCGGGGGCGGCGTTCAGCACCACTGTGGTGCCGTCGGCCCTGGCCCAGTCGGCCGCCTGGGTCACCGCGGTCAGCGGCACCTCCAGTTGGAGCAGCAGCACGTCCGCCGCCGCGATCGTGGCCCGGTCGTCGGCGTCCAGTGCGGTCAACGTGCCGTTGGCCCCGGGGGCGACCACTATGAAGTTCTCCGCCTCCCGGTCGACGCCGATCAACGCCACGCCGGAGGGGCCGGCGACGGTCCGCAGACCCCGCACGTCCACGCCCGCCCCGACGAGGCTCGTCCGCAGCTGCGTACCGAACCCGTCGTCGCCGACCGCGCCCACGAAGTCGCAGGCCGCACCGGCCCGTGCGGCGGCGACCGCCTGGTTGGCGCCCTTGCCGCCGGGCACGGTCCGGAAGTTCTCGCCGAGCACCGTCTCGCCGGGGCGGGGCAGCCGCGACGTCGTGACCACCAGGTCCAGGTTGCTGCTGCCCACCACCGCCACGCGTGCGCTCATGCCGCGCTCCCTTCCGTTCCGCCCTGTTCCGCCAGGGCGAGGGTCCGCCGGGCCAGCTCGTCGAAGCCGATCCCGTCGAAGCCGCCGATGCTGCTGGCCAGCCGGTTGCGCAACGGCGCCACCCAGCGGGCCGGCAGTGCGGACGCGCCGGTGAGGGCACCGGTCACCGCACCGACAGTCGCGCCGGTCGAGTCGGTGTCCCAGCCGCCGCTGACCACCGCGGTGATGGACCGCTCCAGATCCCCCCGGCCGTACGCCAGGGCGGCGGCCACCAGCGCGGCGTTGTTGCGCACGTGCACCCAGTGCAGGTGGCCGTGCCGGGCGTACAGCTCGTCGACAACGGCCTCCCAGTCGTCGGTTCCCGCGCCGAGGGCTCGGGCCTCGCGAACCGTGGTCGCGAACCGGCTGCGCGGCGGCAGGATCGCCTCGGCGGCGTCCAGCACCTCGTCCACCGTGTCCGCGACCGGAGCTGCCGCGGCCAGGGCCGCGGCCCAGATCGCACCGTGCACCCCGCCCCGGACGTGACTGACGGCAGCGTCGCGCAACGCCAGCTCGGCGGCGCGGTCCGGCCGGCCGGGGTTGACCCAGCCGTACACGTCGGTGCGGATCTGCGCGCCGATCCACTCCCGGAACGGGTTGTGCCGGCGGGCGCTGCGCGGCGGCGCGTACCCGAGGAGCAGGTTGCGGTACGCGACCCGCTCGGCGGTGAAGACCCGTCCGCCGGGGAGCCAGTCCAGCCACGCCTGCGCCACGTCGGCGCTGGTGAAACTCCGCCCCCGCGTCTCCAGCACCCGCAGGGCCAGCAGCGGGTAGTTCAGGTCGTCGTCCTCGGGCATCCCGTCGATGTTCTCGGCGAGGCTGGTCGGCGCGCTGCGCCGGTTCCACGGCCAGCGGGCGGCGACGTCGGCCGGGAGTCCCTTCGCGGTGAACCAGTCGTGCAGCGGCCACCTGTCGGTCGCGACCAGGATCTCCCGGATCCCGTGGCGGGGGATCTTCTCCACCGGTTTGCCGAGCAGGCAGCCGGCCGCGCGGCCCAGCCACGCGCCGTGCAACCGGTCGTAGTCCACGGCGGTCGGCAGCGACCAGCCGGCCGGCCAACCGGCTCGCAGCGTGGCCAGGTCGTCCGGCTCGTCGGCGGCGTCGACGGTGGGCAGCGCGTCGGCGGCGTCCAGCAGCTCCACAGCGAGCGCCCGCAGGTCCGGTGCCACCGGGGTCGGCGACGCCCCGCTGACCGGCGGGGTGAGGTCCCCGCCGGCCGCCGTCCAGCGCGCGGCGAGCGCGGCAACGTCGCGTCCCTCGTCCCGGCTGGCCGCCAGTTCGTGCGGCAGCAGGTCCTCCGGCTGCACCCAGGTGATCCTCACCGGGTCGACTCCCGTGCCAGCGCGGCGAAGCGGTCGGCCCGCCGGGCGAACCGGGCCTGGTCGCGCTCGAACACCTCGCCGGCCACCGCCGCGAGGACCCGGGCGGGCTCCACCAGGTCGGTCTTCGACGCCGTGGCGACCACCTCTGACCACTCTGCCGGCACCGCGTCCGCGCCGCCCAGCGCACCGGCGATGGCGGCGGCCATGGTGGCTGTCGAGTCGGCGTCCCGGCCGTAGTTGACCGACCCGAGCACCGCCGCCCGGAAGTCACCGCCGGCCACCACGAGCATGCCGAGGGCCACCGGCAGCTCCTCGATGGCGTGCAGACGGCTGGGCCGCCGCGCGCCCAACCCGGGACTGCGGTACTCCTCCCCCACCGTGTCGTAGGGGGCGACCGCCGCGCGCAGCGCCGGAATGGCCTGCTTCCAGTCGCTGTGACCGCGGGCCTCCTTGACCACCGCGTCGATGGCCGCGCGGGTGCCGTCGCGGGCCAGGTCCAGGGCCGCGGCGACGACGTCCTCGACGCCCGCGCCGGGGGTCGCCGCCGCCGCGACCGAAGCCGCGAAGACCGCGGCGGCCTCCCGCCCGTAGCTGTGCTGGTGCGCACCGGCGATCTCCACCGCCTCGGCGTACGCCCCGGCGGGGTCGCCCGCGTTGACGATGCCGACCGGCGCCATGTACATGGCCGCGCCACAGTTCACGATGTTGCCGACCCCGGCCTCACGCGGATCGGCATGGGCGTGGTGCAGACGGGTGACCAGCCACCGCTCGGCAGCGGCGAGCCGGTGGAAGGTCACCCCGTCGCGCTCCAGGTCGGGGATGTACACCACCCGCTCGATCAGGTCGGGAACCAACAGCTCCACCACGTCGTACGCGTCGAGGTGGTCCCGTTTGGCCGCGTACGCGCGGACCAGTGCGTGGGTCATCAACGTGTCGTCGGTGAGGTGCCCGTCGCCCTTGTGGTACGGCGCGAGCGGTCGTGCGGTGGCCCAGTCGGCGTGGTACGGGGGCACGATGCCCTCGACCCAGCCGCCGAAACGCGCACGGATCTGCTCCGGCAGCGCCGTCTCGGTGGCCCCACCCAGGGCGTCTCCGACCGCGGCGCCGACCAGGCAACCGACCGATGTGTCGAGCAAGAGTGACATGTCGTTACCTCGAAACCTGCTTGCCACCGTCGACCAACTGCGTACCGAGCTGATCGATGGTGATCTTGTTGGCGAAGTACTGCTGGAGGGCCGGGGTGGCGTACTTGGTCTTCCACTCCGGGTAGCCGTCGGCCTGCTGGAACGGGGCGACGGTCAGGTCCTTGGCGCTGGCCGCCGCGACGTCCCAGCCCTGCTTGCCGGCGGTCAGCTTGACCAGTTCCTCGTTGGCCTGCTTGCCGGTCGGCACCAGCCAGTCACCCTTGGCCAGCGCGGCCATGTTGGTCGGGTTCAGGAAGTACTCGAGGAACTGCGCGGCCTGCTTCTTGTGCTTGCTGTCCGCCGAGACGGACAGCGTCTGCGGGTTGGCGGCCTGCTTGGCGGAGAGTCCCTTGAGCGGCGGCAGCGTGACCCACTCGAAGCCGGCCGGCGCCTGCTCGACCATCTGCTGACGCAGCGACACCGAGCCGGGCAGCATCGCGTACTTGCCGCCGAAGAAACCGGGCAGCGTGTCCGCGCCGCTCATGCCGAGCGCCTCCGGGGAGGCCGACTTGGCGGTGTAGAGCATGTCGTGGATCCGCTTCGGGACCTCCTTCTCGCCGTCACCGACCTTGACCTCGGCACGCCGGCCGTCGCCGTAGAAGAATTTCCCGTCGTAGTTGAGCGCCAGGTTGAGCACCCGGTTGGTCGGCGACTTCAGCGCCCAGGCCGCGCCGTACTGGCCCGGCTTGGTGAGCTTCTGCGCGTTGGTCTGGAACTCGTCCCAGGTCCATCCGCTGTCGGCCGGCGGCACCGTGACACCAGCGGCGTCGAGCAGCTTCTTGTTGGCGATGACGACCTGCGACTCCAGCAGGAACGGCACGCCGGTGATCTTGCCGTCGACGGTGGCGGTGTCCCAGATGCCCTTGTCGATCTGCCCCTTCAGGTCGTCGGAGAGCAGGTCGGACAGGTCGGCCAGGTAGCCCTGCTTGCTGAACTCACCGATCGAGGACGCCTCGTAGTGCACGATGTCCGGCGCGTCGCCCCCCTCGAACGACGTGAGAAGCTGGTCGTGCACGGAGTTCCAGTCACCCTGGACGTACTCGACCTGGATGTCCGGGTGTTCGGCGTTCCACTTCGCGACGAGGTCCTTGTTGACCTGGAGCGACTCCTTCTGCCAGGCGAGGCTGAGGAAGCGCAGCTTAACCGGGCCGGACGCGGCCTCGTCGCCGCCGTCACCGCACGCGGTGAGCGCGCCGAGGCCGACGACCGCGACCGCGGCGGCCGCGGCGAGCCGACGGAATCGGGTACGGAGCATGGGGGTTACCTCCTTGGTGGTGGTTGGGGGGACGCCTCAGCCCTTGACCGCGCCCGCGAGCGACCCGGACGAGAGCCGACGCTGCATGAACGCGAAGAAGATGAGGCTGGGCAGTGTGGCGAGCAGTGAACCGGCGGCCAGTGGCCCCAGTCGGGCGGTGCCCTCGATGCCGACGAACCGGGCCAACGCCACCGGCAGGGTGGCCAACTCCGGGGTCTTGATCAGCACCAGCGCGAAGAAGAACTCGTTCCAGGCCGAGATGAAGGAGAACAGCGCGGTCGCGACCAGGCCCGGGGCGAGCAGCGGGAAGACCACCCGCCGCAGGACCTGCACCCGGCTCGCCCCGTCGACCGAGGCGGCCTCCTCCAACTCGCGCGGAATGTTGCGGACGAAGCCCTGCAACATCCACAGCGCGAACGGCAGCGCCCACACCACGTAGATCAGCACCAGGCCGGCGTGCGTGTTGGCCAGGCCGACCTGCCGCAGCACCAGGAAGATCGGGATGATCAGCAGCACGAACGGGAAGAGCTGGGACAGCAGCACCCAGCCCAGCGCGGCGGTGCCGAGCTTGGAGCGGAACCGGGCCAGCGCGTACGACGCCGGCATGGCGACCAGCACGGTCAGCACCGCCGAAGCGAGCGAGACCTGGAGGCTGTTGAGCGCCGCCCGGCCCAGCTCCTGCTCGGTGAAGGCCTGGACGAAGTTCTGCAGTGTCGGGTTGTCCGGGATCAACGTCGGGTGCAGCCGGACCAGCTCACGTGGCGGCTTGAACGCCGTGGAGAGCAACCAGACCAGCGGGAACCCGAGGAAGATCAGGTAGCCGGCGAGGGCCAGGTACTGCAACGTCCGGCTGGTGCGGCTCGGTTTTCCGAACATGTCAGTTCGCCTCCCTGAGCCGACGACGGAGATAGACGGCGAGCAGCGCGATGATGAGCACGACCATCACGTTGCCGAGCGCGGCGGCGTAGCCGTAGTTGCCGTAGCGGAACGCCTCCTCGTAGGCGAAGAGCATCGGCAGCATCGTCTTGCCGCCCGGTCCGCCGGCGGTCAGCACGTAGACAAGACCGAACGAGTTGAAGTTCCAGATGAAGTCCAGCGAGGTGATGGCCACGATCACCGGCGCCAGGGTGGGCAGCGTGACGTGCCGGAACCGGTGCCAGGTGCTGGCGCCGTCCACCGCCGCCGCCTCGTGCAGCTCACGACCCACGCCCTGTAGGCCGGCGAGCAGGACGACAGTGGTCTGCGGCATGCCCGCCCAGACCCCGACGATGATCACCGCAGGGAGGGCGGTGCTGAAGTCGCCGAGCCAGTTGGTACGCAGCCCGTCCGCGCCGACGCGGTGGAAGAACTCGTTGATCAGCCCGGCGTCGGGGTGGTAGACGAGCTTCCAGAGGATGCCGACCACGACCGGAGGCATCGCCCACGGCACCACGGCCAGCACCCGGGCCACGCCGCGGAACCGCAACTGCTGGTTGAGCAGCAGGGCCAGCCCGAGGGCGAGCAGGAACTGCAGGACCGTCACCCCGACCGCCCAGAGCAGGCCGATCTTGAACGAGTTCCAGAACAGTTCGTCGCCCAGGAGTTCGCGGTAGTTGGCGAGGCCGGTGAAGCTGACCTCGACGTTGCGCCCGGCCCGGGCGTCGGTGAAGCCGAGGTAGATGCCCCGCAGCAGCGGAAACACCGAGAGCACCAAAATCGGCAGCAGCGACGGTAGGAGAAGGAGGTAGATGGTGGTGCGGTCGGACCGGAACCGGTTCGGCCGGCGGGCCGGTCCGGTCCGCTCGACGTCCGGCCGTTCGGTCAGGGTGGTCATGCGGTCACCCCTTCGCTGGACGGGTGGGTGGTCGGTGGGGAGCCCGCTGCGGCGGACCGGGGTGCCGGCAGCGTCGCCGCGCTGGACGCGCGGACGGTGAGGCTCGGCGGCACCTGCTCGCGGCGCGGCGGCAGGGTCGCGTCGGCGACGCGTTGCAGGAGGAGTTCGGCGGCACGGCGACCTCGTTCGGCCGAGCCGAGCGAGACGCTGGAAAGCTGGGGGAACATCATCCGGGCCAGTTCGGTGTCGTCCATGCCGACCACTGCGACGTCCTGCGGTACCCGACGACCGGCGGCCAGCAGGGCGTGCAGTGCACCGACCGCAATCAGGTCGTTGGCACACACCAGCGCGTCCGGGTCGGTGCGGGCGAGAAGCCGCTCGGTGGCGGACCGGCCGGCCACGTACTGGAAGTCGCCGACCTCGACCAGTTCCTCGTCGAGCGCGATGCCGTGTCGGGCCACCGCGGCCCGGAACCCGGCGTCGCGCGCGGCGCCCGGGACGGTGTCGAGCGGACCGTTGACGAAGCCGATCCGACGCCGGCCGGTGGCGACGAGATGGTCCACGGCCAGCGCCACACCCTGCCGTGAGTCGGTACGTACGTTGTCCACGGGGGCGTCCGCGCCGAGCTGTCCGACGACCACCACCGGCACCGGGCTGTCCACCAGCGCGGTCAGGTGGTCGTCGGTGACCCGGATCGGCGAGACGATCATCCCGTCCACGTAGCGGTTGGCCAGCCGCCGCAGCAGGGCGGTCTCGTTGTCGATCCGCCCGCCGGTGGCGTGCACCAGCAACTGCCGCCCGGAGGACGCGACCACCGCCTCGATGGCGCGCATCATCTCCACGTACACCGGGTTGCCGATGTCCTCGACCGCGAGCGCGACCAGGCCGGTGCGCTGGGACTGCAACGAACGGGCGATCGCGTTGGGCACGTAGCCCACCTCCGCGGCCGCCTCGCGGACCTTGCGGATCGTCTCGGGGCTACCGCCGACGCCGTTGAGCACCCGCGAGGCGGACGCGATGGACACGCCGGCGCGGGCGGCAACGGTGTGCACCGTGGGCCGGCCGTCAGCCGGTTCCTGTAAACGTTTACGACCCACGTCCGGCACCTCCACCCGATAGCTGTAAACGTTTCCGGGGAGTCTGCTCCGCGAATGGCGGAGAGGTCAACCCCCCGTTACGAAAACGTTTCCAACCCCCCCCGACCAGCAAACCCACCCCACCCCAGCTCCCACCCCCACCTCACGCCCCCCACCCCCGCCCAGCTCCGGTGATCAAGAGGTTTGCGTCACGACACGCCGGGCCGGGTGACGCAAACCTCTTGATCACCGAGGCGGGAGGGAGGACGAGCTGGGTGGGGGCGGGTTGGGGGTCAGGGGCAGTTCTCGGCCGGGCCAGCGGGCGCGGAGTCGCCGGTCGTGGCTCGCCACGACGACAGCGCCCGGGCCGGTGTGCAGGGCCTCCTCCAACTCGTCACAGAGCGCCGGCGAGAGGTGGTTGGTCGGCTCGTCCAGCAGAAGCAGATCCGGCGGATCGGCCACGAGCACGGCGAGGGCGAGCCGGCGACGCTGTCCCACCGACAGGTCGGCGACGGGTCGATCGAGATCCGCCGACGCGAGCAGCCCGAGTGACGACAGCGGCACCACCTCGGCCCGTTCCGCTCCGACGACAGCGGCGTAGATGCTCCGGGCCGTCCGATGTGGCTGGTCGAAGACGGTGTCCTGGGTGAGCAGCCCGACGCGCAGGCCCGGCCGTCGGTGAACGGTTCCGCTGCCGTACAGCCGGCCGGCGAGGACGGCGAGCAGAGTCGACTTTCCCGCACCGTTCGGACCGCTGACCACCAGTCGGTCGTCGGCCGTCACGACGAGGTGGTCCAGCCGCAGCCGACCGGGGACCTCCACCATCCGAACCGTGACGACCGGTTCGTCGCCGACACCACCGGCGGGCGCAGACGGAGTCGCAGGAGGGCGGAAGCGCAACGGCTCCGGTGGCGCGGCGACCTGCTGCCGTTCCAATACCTCCAGGCGACGGGAGGCGTCCCGCACCCGGCGGGAGATCTGGTTCTGCACCCGGCCGGCGGTGTGCCCGTACCCCATCTTCTCGGTGTCGCGGGGAGCCCGCCCGTGGGCGACGCGCTGCCCGGTCACGGCGGCGGCCTCGCGCAGTTCGGCGAGCTGCGCCTGCTCCTCGTCGTAGCGTCGACGCCAGCGTTGCGCCTCGGCCCGCTTGGCGGTCAGGTAGGCGGTGTATCCGCCGCCGTGCCGGACCGGCCCGTCGACCGCCGGGTCCAGGTCGACGACGTCGGTGCAGACCGCGTCCAGGAACGCGCGGTCGTGACTGGCCAGGACGACCACCCCGGGCATGGCCCGGAGCTGGTCCTCGCAGAACGCGGCCGCCGCGTCGTCGAGGTGGTTGGTGGGCTCGTCGAGCAGGAGCGCGCCCGGTCGGCGGATCAGCATCGCCGCGAGGGCGAGGCGACCACGTTGCCCACCGGAGAGCGCGGCGAGCGTGCGGTCGTGGGGTATCGCGCCGAGGCCGAGGCCGTCGAGCACGGTCCGGGCACGCCGGTCGGCGTCCCACGCGTCGCGGTCCTGCGCCCGTTCCAGAACCTCGCCGTACGCGGCCAGCAGCCGGTCGTGCTCCTCGGCGTCCTCCGGCGCGGTGGCGAGTGCGGTGCCGATCCGGTCCAGCTCGGCGAGGTCCGCTCGGGCTTCGCGCAGCGCGTCGTCGAGGACCGTGGCGATGGTCGCGGACGGGGTGAAGGGCATCTCCTGGTGCAGGAAACCGACGTCCGGCGGGCGGGTGACGGTGCCGGCGTCGGGTTCGTCGACGCCGGCGAGGACCCGCAGCAGGGTCGTCTTGCCGGTGCCGTTCTCACCGATCAGGCCGATCCGGTGGCCGGGCGCGGCGGTCAGGGAGACACCGTCGAGCACTCGACGGGTACCGCGGACGCGCACCAGCTCATGGGCGACGAGGGCTGGTCGAACAGACATGGGGACCTCGGGGAAGGGAGATCCGGGCGCACACTGGTGGCCCGGCGGGAGCAGGGCATGACGACGGAGGCCGCGGCGACTACGGCGCGATCACGCGCCCGTCGGCGGCCGGTCCGGGTTCTCACCCGGAGATGTCGTCGTCACCTGCCACGCCTGCTCCGATCTCCGCAATTCGGCCGCCAGGATAGCCGGCCACGCCCGACGCCGCCCCTCAGCCGGTGGTCAGCAGTCGGGCGATCGTCGCCGGTTCCGCCAGGTGCGGGAAGTGGCTACCGGGCAGCACTGTCACCTCGATCTCCGGCAGGGCTTCGGTCAGCCAGGCCAGGTAGCGGGCCGGCGGCTCGGACGAGGTCACCCAGCGGTACGGGATCTTCCGCTCGCCGATCGATCGCAGATCCCGGGACCGCTCGGCGGCGATGCCCTCGTCGGACCCGTGCAGAATCTCACCCCAGTAGCCCAGCAGCAGGTCCGGTCGAGGATCGGTAGCGGTGGTCACGATCTCGCGCGCCTCGGCCGGCAACGACTCGATGCCCATCCCGGCCAACATGCGGTCCCACACCTGCCGCCACTCCGGGCCGCGCAGTGTCGGCTCGGCCTGGCGTACGGCGACACCGAACGGGCCGGGCAGCAGGATCTGGTCCAGGTTCACCACGCCACGCACCGGATGACGCGCCGCGTAGGTCGTGGCGACCACCGCGCCGACGGAATGCCCCACCACGATCGGCGTGGCGAGACCCGCCTCGGCCACCTGGGCGTGCACGACCTCGGCGACCTCGGCCATCCGGTAGGACGCCCGCCGGGGTGAGTCGCCGTGGCCGGGCAGGTCGAGGGCAAGCACCTGCCGCTCAGGATCGATCGCCGCGAGCTCGCGCCGCACCGGACCCCACTGCCGCTTGTCGTATGTGAGGCCGTGCAGCAGGACCAACGGTGGTCGGTTGTCGCCGTTCACTGGTGTGCCTTCCGGTCATCGCGGCGGCTTGTGCGCAGCGAGTCGATGGTGAGGTCGAGGGCCGCCTCCAGGTGGTCGATCTTGCCGGTGGAGAGCAGCAGCAGTACGCCGCCCTGGATGCCGGCCAACAGCGCCGCCGCCGCGCGGTCGGCGTCCACCTCGGGGGCAATGTCGCCGGTCAACTGCATGTGCCGCACGCCTTCGGCGATCTTGTCCTGCCACCGCCACATGAGCCCTGTGACGATCGCCTGTGCTCCCGGAGCGCGCCGGCCGGTCTGACCGAGCAGTCCGTTGAGCGGACATTTGACGCCCTGGGCGAGGTAGCGCTCGATGAGGCGGTCGCGCCACGCCATCCAGTTCGGCCAGGACGTCAGGTTGCTGAGCATCGGCTCCTGGTCGGTGAGCACCTGGTCGGCCTCGTGCTGGGCCACCGCGAGCAGCAATTCCTCCTTCCCGTCCGGGAAGTAGTGGAAGAGTTGGCCCTTGCTGGTGCCGGTGTGCGCCATCACATCCTCGAGGCGTACCTCGTCGACACCGCGCTCGCGGATCTCCGCGGCCGCGCCGGCGACGATCCGTGCCCGGGTCGCCTCCCCTTTGCGGGTCAACGCACGTGTCATAAGACCTCCGTCACCAGCATCCACCCCGACTTGCCGGCTCCAACCCTAACCACAGGTTTGGACTTGCAGGTCCATTTTTGCCGAGCAAAGGTCTGGCAAGCGGTCCGATCGGAGGCCGACACATGATCGGAAGGGCACCACGATGAACCACTACTACCTGCTCGGACGGTCGGGTCTGCGGGTCAGCCGGCTGGCGCTGGGCACCATGAACTTCGGCGTCGACGGGTTCCACGCCGCCTACGGCAAGACCGAGCAGGAGTCGGAGCCGATCTTCCGCCGGTATCTGGAGTCGGGCGGGAACTTCATCGACACGGCGGACTTCTACACCGCCGGGGAGAGCGAGAAGATCCTCGGCCGGCTGATCGACCGGGCCGGTGTCCGTGACCGACTCGTGCTGACCAGCAAGTTCACCAACACCGTCGACCCGAGCGACCCGAACGCCAGCGGCAACGGCCGTAAGCACATCATGCGGGCCGTGGAGGCGTCGCTGAGCCGGCTCGGCACCGACTACCTCGACCTGTACCTGCTGCACACCTGGGACCGGATCACCCCGATCGAGGAGGTCGTGCACACGCTCGACGACCTGGTCCGCGCCGGCAAGATCCGCTACGCCGGCCTCTCCGACGTACCGGCCTGGTACGCGGCCCGCGCGCAGACCTACGCCGAGGCGCACGGACTGGCCCCGCTGATCAACCTGCAACTGCCGTACTCCCTGGTGAGTCGGGGCATCGAGGCGGAGTTCGTGTCGATGGCGCAGAACGTGGGCATGGGGCTCACCGCGTGGAGCCCGATCGCCGGCGGCCTGCTCACCGGCAAGTACCGGCGCAGCGGCGAGGGCCTGAGCGGGACCGGCCGACTGACCACCCCCAACGCCGGGGGACGGGAGATCAGCCCCCGCGACTGGCAGGTCATCGACGCCCTGGAGAGCGTGTCCGCCGAGCTGGGCCGCAGCATGGCCCAAGTCGCGATCAACTGGGTTGCCACCCAACCCTCCGTCGCCTCGGTGATCATCGGGGCGAGCAGCGCCGAACAGGTCAGCAGCAACTTCGAGGCGCTCGACTTCGAGATCCCGGCCGACGCCCGTCGCCGGCTCGACGAGGCCAGCGCACCGCAGCTCGACCTGCCCTACATGATGTTCACCCCGCAGTACCAGTCCTGGGTGGTCAGCCCCGGCCTGGCCATCGGCGACAAGCCGGCCGGCTACGCCCCGCCGGTGCTCAACGCCGCCGCCCAGCCCGCCGAGTGACGTGCCGTTGAGCGGTATACCTCAGCGTCATAAATATGACGCTGAGGTATACCGCTCGTTGGCGCATCCGCCCCCGGGCCGCCGGCCAAGCCAGAGCCAGGCCCACGCACCCCGATCACTGCGACCGCTCCGGCGACGGCGTCACCGACCGAGCGGCACGTCCGTCGCCGAAGCCGTCGCGCCTTCGTAGAGCGCGACGTACCGCCGCCGCCACTCGTCCCCGTCGGCACCGAGGTTGAGGGTGTTGTGTGCGACGCCCAGCGTCTCGGGCAGGGTGCAGACCCGCAGCGGCACCGCGTTCGCGTCGGCGATGCGGCGCGGCACGTCGACTGCCGCTTCGAGGTCCACCACGCCGTCGAGCGGGCTGATCACCACCGCCACGTTTTGCAAGCCGGTGCGTCGAGGCGGGCACGGCAGGGTGCGGGCGATCGACAGGTACTGGGTGACGGCGGCGAGGGAGTACCCGCGCGACGTGACCCGGTCCCGCAGGACGCGACGCCCGTACAGCAGGATGAGGGGTCTGACCGCGTAGGCCGGCGCCTGTCGCGGATTCGGACCGAAGAACGGCGACAGCACCAGCAGGCGGCGTACGGCCGCGCCGGGCACCTGGGCCAGCCAGGTGGCGAGCACGGCACCGCCGGATATCCCCACGACGCCGACCTCGTCGCCCAGGGCCGCCGCGATCGCCCATGCCTGCGCGGCGTACGCCGTCAGCTCCTCGGCCTCGACCCGGTGGTGGGCCTGCCGGTCGACGGTTCCGTGCTGCGGGGCCCGCGGCACCCAGACGTTGTAGCCACTGTCGAAGAACTCCTGGGCCAGTTCGTCGTACTGCTCCGGCGCGAGGGTGTATCCGTGCAGGAGCAGGACGGCCCGGTCGGTACGGGAACCGTGGCTGAGTAGACGGCTTCGCGACTCCGGCCGGATCTGCGGGTCCGTGGTCTCGTCCGCGACGTGGGCCTCGGCGGCACGGACGGCGGTGTCGAAGTCGAGTGGTTGCGCGGGCGCGAGGCGGCGGCCAGGACGACGTACCGGCCAGAGCCAGAGGCCGGCGACGGCCGCCACGACCAGCGCCAGTCCGCCGACGACGAACGCGATGGTCTCCGGCATGGGCAGATGGTGGCACCGACGGCGGTCGTCGCCGGCTGAGGGGTGCGCCCCGGTGACAGGGCGCACCCCGCCCGGCTATACGGAGGAGGTGGGCGGTGCGAAGGTCACCCGGGTGCGCAGCTGCCGGAACCCGGTCCGTTCCAGCTCCGCCAGCACCGCCACCCGGTGCGCCTCGACGTCGGCGATGACCTCCCGGGCGCCTCCCGCGACGAGCACCCGGACCGCCTCGGCCAGCAGTTCGGGCCGGGCCGCCTCGTCGAGCAGGCCGAGATAGGCGAGCAGCGGGTAGCAGGCGTCCCCGGCGGTGCCGACCAGGCCCACCGGTCGGCCAGCCTCCGACGCGACCCGCCATCCCCGCACCGCGTCCCCCAACCAACCGAGGGGGTCGGTGGCCAGGTCGATGCCGCTGACCACCCGTGCGATCTCGACGCCGGTCACCACGTCCGGCTCGGCGATCCGGGCGACCAGGGCGTTGATCTCCGCCGCGTCGGCGGGGCTACGGAAGTCGTAGCACCCGGAGGACGCCGGCAGCGGTGTGCCGGCCCAGGAGCACCGGATCCGTTCCCCCCGCTCGACCAGCCCGGCGAGCTGGGCGGCGGCCATCGGTGCCCGCACCACGGCCAGCACCTCGGGCCGACGCCGCCAGTGCGCCGGCAGTGCGGCGTAGTACAGACCGGGACCTCCGAGCGCCTCGTGGGCGGCGCGCAGCAGCGCGGCGCCCACCTCCGGCTCGGCGTCCAGATCGAACCGGTCCAGCCAGGGGGCGCCGATGGCGCCCGGTGGGAGGAGCCAGGCGGCTCGGCCGACCACCCGGTCGGCGCGCAGTGCGACCCAGGTGGTCTCGGGCCGGTAGCCGCCGCCGGCGACTCCGTCGGCGTAGGCGACCTGGCGGAGCTGTGGCAGCGGGTCGGGCATGGAGTCGAACACGTGTTCCTCGCCCGCGACGAGCGGACGGATGACCAGATCTGTCATGGCGTGGTCCTTCGGGAAGCGAACGCCCCGGGTCAGATCCGCGCGGACGCCGGAGCGCGGAGGGGGCGCAGAACATCGGACATTGTTCTGACCTCCTCCCGGCTCGACGGCGTGCCGACGACCCTACGCGTGACGGTCGACGGCCCGCAAGGGAGCGTCACAGTGTCGGGTTGGTCTCCGCCCGACGGTGGTGGGCTCGCTGGTCGAAGACGGTGATGCCGGCCAGGATCACCGCCACGCTGACCGCGACGGCCACCGGTGGGAGCAGCACCATGGGTAGCGCCCCCAGGATCAGCGCCGCCACGCCGAGATACAACGCCCGGCAGCGCGGCGCGGTGCGGCTCTCCTCCTCCAGGAAGCTGCGCCCGATCAGGAACAGCACCGGGCCACCGAAGACGATGACCACCAGGGCCCAGTCGATCGGCGGGTGGGGGTCCTCGATGATCTGCCCGAAGCCGACGGCGGTGCAGATGATGCCACCGACGATGAGCAGCAGGCTGTAGCTCGCCCACCGGGACAGGTTGATCCCCTCCCCGCTGGAGGTCGAGGCGGGACCGGACCCGACGTGGTAGAAGTAGATCCGCCAGAACGCGACGACCGTCACGAACGAGGCGACGAGGGTGATGGTCCCGTCTCGGGAGAAGCCCGGGAAGCTGACCGCGGCACCGGCTTCGAGCACCACCTCGGCGAGCGCGATCATGAAGAACTGGTTGTAGCGCTCGGCGAGATGCGTCTGCGAGACGACGACGCCCAGGGAGTTGAGCTGCCGCCCGCCCACCCGGGGCAGAGGGTAGGTGATGGCGGCGCCGATCAACTCGATGGCGAGCGCGATGGTCCAGAAGACGCCCCGACCGAGACCGCCGCTGATGCCGCCGCTGATCCAGAGCACGCCGGACGCCGTGTGCCAGGTCAGGATCCGGATCGAGAATCCCTGCACCGGGTGACCCCGTAGGGCGAACGCGAGGAAGAGCGGTCGACCGACCTGGATGATCACGTAGGTGACGGAGAAGACGACGCCGCGTTGCCCGAATGCCTGCGGCAGGGAGACCGCCAGCACCAGCGTGCCGAACATCGTCGCCAGCAGGAATGCCTGGAGTTCGGGACGGCGAGGGTCGTAGGTGCTGGACAGAAGCGCGTTGAGCGACCAGATCATCCACATCGCCGTGAAGAACAGGACGGTCTGGCCCGCCTCCGACAGCAACGTGTGCCGGACGATGGTGAGGTCGTCCGCGACCCGCCCGGCGAGGCGGGCGAGCGCGAAGACGTAGACGATGTCGAACAGCAGTTCCAGGACCGTCGCCGAGTTCGGGCTCCGGGTGTCCCCGAGGCCCCGGAACACGCCACTCGTCGACACGGACGGCGGGACCGCTCAGCCGGCCAGAGCCGCCGACACGGGCACACCGAGGTGACGACGGTGCTCGGTGAATCGCCCCGCTGACATGGCTCCCGGGCCTCCCCACCGACCGATCCCACCTGACCACTGTGAGCATCTTATCGGTTTTGGCCCGGTACGGGCCTTATAGCCGAATAGCTGGGCGAAGTGCGGTCAGACCGCTCGGGCGACGCAGATCCTGGCGCCCAGGCGCGGACCCGCCTCGTAGATCATGTAGCTCACGCCGCCGTCGGTGCCGAAGCTCGGCGACGCGACCCGACCGTTGTCGGAGGCGATCGGACTGTGGAACACCCCGAGGTGCACCTCCCGGTCGAAGGCGTTGCCGACCTCGGTGAGGTGCATCCGCCCGTCGCCGCCGTGGTAGACGACGTACGCAGTGCCGTTGCGGGTGAGCAGATGCGGCGCGGAGATGTCGCTGAGCCCGTCGCCCGCCGGTGAGATCAGCGGCTCGGGCGCGAACTGCCACTGGTCCCAACCGTTCGGCGACCACCCCCAGAAGATCTTCCGGGTGCCGGGCCGGACGGTGTGCGCTCCCATGTAGAGCATCACGTACTTGTTGTCCAACCCGGTCACCCGGTGCTCGAACACCCGGGCGTACGAGGTCTCGGTCGTGTTCGGCACGAGCCTGGTGCTCAGGATCGGCGTCTCGTCACCGAAGGTGATGCCGTCTCGGGAACGGGCCACCCGGGTGGTGGTGTTCTCGCCGTGGAAGTAGAGGAAGAACTCCCTGCTGGAGGCGTTCCAGACGACGTGCGGCGACGAGACGTGGCTGACCGTCGTGGTCGGTAGCACCCGGTCGACGATGGGGTTGCCGGGGTGCTCGGTATACGGGCCTTCGAGCCGGTCGGCGTAGGCGAGGCAGATCCCGCCGGGCGAGTCGTGTGGGGCGTAGTAGAGGTAGTAGCGCCCTTTCGCGCCGCTGATCTTGTCGTAGACCCCGCGTACGCAGGGGAAGATCGTCTCGCCGGTGGGGTTGTAGGCCAGCGGGCGGTCGAACGCGTCGCGGACGTACCGGTAGCTGGGGAAACCGGCCGGGCCCGCGAGGGCCGGCGCGCCCGGCAGCAGTGCACCGACGCCGCCTGCGGCGGAGGCCGCGCCGAGCAGGGCCGCGCCGCGCAACAGCCCACGCCGGCTGAGCTCGGTGGGCCGACCGTCGGACGGATCAGGGTACGCGTGTGCCATCTGGTTCTCCGATCGTGAGGGGACGCTCGTCGACCGCGGAGCGTGGGTGGGTGGCGATGCGGCAGCACGGAGACACGGACGAGGGCGCAGCCAGCGTCACTGTCGGTGAGATCGCTGCCGGACCGGCGAACCCTGTCGTCATCGACGAGTCTGGTGGCGTCCGCAGTCGACCGTCAAGGTGCTAATACGAATTATCGAGCGGGATTCGGCTGCCGAATTTCTGCGCCCGAGGGGCTTGACGACGGCGACGGGTGGGCCGCACCATTTCACCTCACCGACGCTAATGCGTATTACCTCGGTAACGATTGGACACAGAACGTGACTGGTTCGCGCAGGCGAGTCACCCAGCACGACATCGCCCGGATGACCGGCGTCAGCCAGGCGACCGTCTCGCTGGTGCTCAACGGCCGCGACGACGGCAACGTCAGGATCGCCCCGGAAACCCGGGAGCGGGTGCTGCACGCCATCCGCACCACCGGTTACGTCGCCGACCCGGTCGCCCGTCGTCTCGCGGCACGGCACAACCGCATCCTCGGCGTGTTCACCTACGAACCGGTCTTCCCGACCGGCACCGGGGACTTCTACCACCCGTTCCTGGTCGGCATCGAGGAGTGCGCCGAACGGCTCGGCTGTGACCTGCTGCTGCTCACCAGCGCCCCGGTGTCGGGCGGCCGACGCCGGATCTTCCACGACGACAACCGGCTCCGCCTCGCCGACGGCTGCGTCCTGCTCGGTCGGTCGCTGGACCGTGACGAGTTGACCCGGCTGGTCACCGAAGGCCAGCCGTTCGTCTCGGTCGGCCGTCGCGACGACGCGGGCGGGCCGGTGCCGTACGTCGGCGCCGACTACCCCACCGCCACCGCCACAGTGGTCCGCCGGGCGCTGGCCGCGGGTCACACCGCGCTGGCGTACCTGGGACAGGGCGCCGGCCCCGAGTCGCACGCCGACCGCATGCGCGGCTTCCGCACCGCGCTCGACGAGGCCGGACACACACCGCGGCATCTTCCGACCACCGACCGCTCCCCCGCCGAGTTGCTCGACGCCCTGCTCGCGGCAGGTGTCACCGCGGCGGTCGTCGAGGAGTACGCCGACGGCGTGGCCATCGCCCAACTCGCCCGCGAACGCGGCCTGGACGTCCCGGGCGACCTGTCCATCCTGGCGCTCGGCGACCCCACCCGACCGGCCAGCACGGACATCGACTTCACCGGCTTCCGCATCCCCCGCCGGGAGATGGGGTGGCAGGCCGTCGAGGTGCTGACCGGGCTACTGGAGGCGGACCCGGACACCGCGCCCCAGCGGCTGGTGCCCTGCCAACCCGTCGACGGCGCCACCCTCGCGCCGCCGAAGGTGACCCCGTGAAAGGACAGCTCTTGCCAGACATGCAGGCCGAAGTACTGATCGTCGGTGGTGGACTCGGCGGCGTCGCGGCAGCTCTCGCCGCGCTGCGCGCCGGCCGTTCGGTGGTGCTCACCGAGGAGTACGACTGGCTCGGCGGTCAGCTCACCAGCCAGGCCGTACCCCCCGACGAGCACTCCTGGGTCGAACAGTTCGGTGTCACCGCCAGCTACCGGAGGCTGCGCGACGGCATCCGGGACTACTACCGCGCCTACTACCCGCTCACCGACCGGGCCCGCCAGGCCACCGCGCTGAACCCGGGGGCCGGGCACGTCAGCCGGCTCTGTCACGAGCCACGCGTCGCGGTGGCGGTGCTGGAGGCGATGCTCGCGCCGTACCGGGGCGCCGGTCGGTTGCGGCTGCTCCAGCCGTACCTGCCGGTGGCCGCCGACACCGACGGCGACCGGGTGACCGGGGTGACGCTGGCACACCGGGACAACGGCGAACACGTGCACGTCGTCGCGCCGTACGTGCTGGACGCCACCGAGACCGGCGAGCTGTTGCCGTTGACCGGCACCGAGTACGTCACCGGCTTCGAGTCGTGCGGCGAGACCGGCGAGCCGAGCGCGCCGGACGAGGCGCAGCCCACGAACATGCAGGCGTTCTCGGTGTGTTTCGCTGTCGACCACGTCGACGGCGACCACACCATCGACCGGCCGGCCCGGTACGACTTCTGGCGGGCGTACCAGCCGCCGTACTGGGGCGACCGGATGCTGTCCTTCCGATCCCCCAACCCGCGCACCCTGGAGATATCCGAGCGCAGCTTCACCCCCAACCCGGACGACGACCCGTGGTTGGTGATGGCCGACCAACGGCTGAGCCCGGGCGACGGGAACCTGTGGACGTTCCGTCGGATCGCCGCTCGGCGCAACTTCCTGCCGGGCAGCTACGACAGCGACATCTGCCTGGTCAACTGGCCGATGATCGACTATTTCGAGCAGCCGCTGATCGACGTGCCCGACCCCGCTCACCACGTCGCGGCAGCCCGCGAGCTCTCCCTGTCGGTGCTCTACTGGCTGCAGACCGAAGCGCCCCGCGCCGACGGGGGCACCGGTTTCCCCGGGCTGCGTCTGCGGGGCGACGTCACCGGCACCGGCGGCATCAGCACCGGCGGCGACGTCACCCACAGCGGTCTGGCCCAGGCCCCGTACATCCGTGAGGCGCGACGCATCCGCGCCGAGTACACGGTCGTCGAGCAGGACCTCTCTCTGGCGGTACGCGGCGACAAGGGCGCGGTCAGCTACCCGGACGCGGTGGGCGTCGGCATGTACCGCATCGACCTGCACCCGTCCACGGGTGGGGACAACTACGTCGACGTGGCCTCGTGTCCCTTCGAGATCCCGCTCGGCGCCCTGATCCCCCGGCGGGTGGAGAACCTGCTGCCCGCCGGGAAGAACATCGGCACCACCCACATCACCAACGGTTCGTACCGCCTGCACCCGGTGGAGTGGAACGTCGGCGAGGTCGCCGGTCTGCTCGCGGACTTCTGCCTGGCCCGCCGGGTCACTCCCCGCGCGGTGCGCTACACCCCCGGCCTGCTGGCCGACTTCCAGAACCGCCTCGCCGACGAGGGCGTCGAGCTGCGCTGGCCCGACATCGCCGGCTACTGAGGGAGAACCCTGATGAGGAAACGGTTGACGGCCGTCGTCGCGCTCGCCGCGATGCTCGGCCTGAGCGCGTGCGGCGGCGGCGACAGTGCCGGCTCCGACGGCCCGGTCTCGCTGCGGATGACCACCTGGTCGGCGAACGAGGCACACCTGAAGCTGTTCAACGAGATCGCCGCGGAGTACCGGAGCAGCCACCCGAACGTCAAGGAAATCACGTTCGACCCGATCCCGTTCGAGGGCTACACCACCACACTGACCACCCAGATCGCCGGCGGGAACCCGCCAGACCTGGCCTGGGTCCTGGAGAACGCGGCTCCCGACTTCGTCTCCTCGGGCGCGCTGCTGCCGCTGGACGACACCCTGCGCGCCACCGACGGGTACGCCTTCGACGAGCTGGCGCCGGCCGCGACGAAGCTGTGGCAGTCCGACGGGAAGCTCTACGGGTACCCCTTCTCCACCTCGCCGTTCGGCATCTTCGTCAACACCGACCTGGTCAAGGCCGCCGGCGCGAAGAGCCCGGCCGAGCTGATCGCCGCCAACTCGTGGACCTGGGAGAACGCCGTGACCACCGCCTCGGCGGTGGCGGCGAAAACCGGCAAGGCAGGCCTGGTGGTACGCGATTTCGACTACAAGGGTTGGGACAACCTCTCCACCATCTGGACCGGTTGGGGTGCCCAGGCGTGGAGCGCGGACGGGAAGACCTGCGGCTTCAACGCCGGCGAGATGGTCGACGCGATGACCTTCCTGCACAAGGCGATCTTCACCGCCAAGGCACTGCCCGGCCCGGGTACCGCCGCCGACTTCTTCGCCGGCGAGGCCGGCATGACGATCACCCAGATCTCCCGGGCCTCGCTGCTGGAGAAGCAGAAGTTCGGTTGGGACCTGGTGCCGTTGCCGGCCGGCCCGAAGGGTGACTACTCGGTGATCGGCCAGGGTGGCATGGGCGTGTTGAAGAAGGGCAAGAACGCCAAGGTCGCCGCCGACTTCCTGGCCTTCCTCACCAACCCCGCCAACTCCGCCAAGCTGGCGCAGTTCTTCCCGCCGCCGCGTACCCCGCTGCTGACCGCCGCGACCCTGGCCAAGACCAATCCCCTGCTCAAGCCGGAGCAGTTGCAGAGCGTGGTCATCGACGGGATCGCAGGCGGCGTGGTGAAGCCCAACCACACCGGCCAGGCCGAGCTGAGCCAGGCCGTACGGTCGGCGCTGGACCCGATGTGGAAGCCCGACGCGGACGTGCGGGCCGTCCTCGACGGGGTCTGCTCGGCGATCAACCCGCTGTTGGCGAAGTAGGGGATCAGCGATGCCGGTCCTCGTGGACGACGTGGCGGGTCGGGTCGAACCCCGGCCCGCCCCGGGCGGCGCAGCGGCCCCCCGACGACGCGGATGGTGGACGAGTCGACGACGCGACCAGTTGGCCGGCCTGCTCTTCGTGACACCGCAACTGGTGGGCTCGGCGCTCTTCGTGCTGCTGCCGCTCGGCCTGGTGGTCTGGTACAGCCTGCACGAGTGGAACGTGCTCGCGGACACCTTCGACTTCGTGGGCACTGACAACTACCGCGAGTTGGTCGACGACCCGAAGCTGCCGGGCGTACTCCGGACGACCCTGTTCTTCTCCGTCGGCCTGGTCGTCCTCAACCTCGCTCTGGCCCTGCTGCTCGCCGTGCTGCTCAACCAACGGCTGCGCGGCACAGTGGTGTTCCGGACGTTGTTCTTCTCCCCGGTGGTGGTGTCCCTCGTCGCCTGGACGATCGTCTGGGGTTTCCTGCTCCAGGACAACGGCGGCGTGAACGGGGTGGCCGGCACGGTCGGGCTGGACGGCCCCAACTGGCTGCGCGGCGAGTGGACAGCGCTGCTGTCCGTGATCGTCGTTCAGGTGGTGAAGAACGTCGGCCTCAACATGGTGCTGTTCCTCGCCGCGTTGCAGGGCGTCCCGGCCGAGCTGTACGAGGCGGCCCGGGTCGAGGGAGCGAGCCGGTGGACCCAGTTCCGTCGGATTACCGTGCCGCTGATCAGCCCGACCATCCTGCTGACGTCGATCATCACAGTGGTCGGCGCGCTCCAGGTCTTCGCCCAGATCGCCGTGCTCACCCAGGGCGGACCGGGCACCTCGACCACGGTGCTCGTCTACTACCTCTACCAGCAGGCCTTCCAGTTCCACCAGTTCGGATACGGCTCGACGCTGTCGGTGCTGCTGTTCCTGATCGTGCTGACGCTGACCGTCATGCAGTGGCGGATGCGCAGGAAGTGGGTCTTCCATGAGCAATAGGCTGTCGTTGCGGGCGCGGGTGGCGATCTACGGGCTGATCTGCCTGCTGGCCGTCCCGTTCGTCTTCCCGACCTGGTGGATGGTCACCTCGTCGTTCAAGCCGGTCGGTGACATCTTCGCGTTCCCCCCGTCGCTGATCCCCACCGACCTGAGCTTCTCGGCGTACCGGCGGGTGTTCGAACTGCAACCGTTCGCCCAGCAGTACGTCAACAGCGCGTACATCGCCGTGGTGGTCACCATCGGCACCCTCGCCGTCTCGTCGCTGGCCGGGTACGCGTTCGCGCGGATCCGGTTCCGGGGGCAGCACGCGCTCTTCCTGGTGGTGCTGGTCGGCCTGCTGATCCCCAGCGAGGTCACCATCGTGCCGCTGTTCCAGATGTTCAACTCGGTCGGCCTGATCGACACCCACTGGCCGTTGATCCTGGTGCCGATGCTCGGCGCGCCGAGTGTGCTGGCCACCTTCATCATGCGGCAGTTCTTCGTCACCCTCCCCGGCGAGTTGGAGGAGGCGGCACGGGTGGACGGCCTGGGCCGGCTGGCGACCTTCTGGCGGATCGCGCTGCCGCTGGCCCGTCCGGCGCTCGGCGCGGTGGCGATCTTCACCTTCCTGCACAGTTGGAACCTCTACCTGGAACCGATCGTCTTCCTGTCCACCCCGGAGAAGTTCACCCTGCCGCAGGCGCTGACCCAGTTCGTCGACGCGTACGGCGGCCCGATGTGGGACGTGCAGCTCTCCGCGGCCTCGATGACGGCGCTCCCCGTCCTGGTCGTGTTCGTCATCGCGCAGCGGCAGTTCATCGAGGGCCTCGCCCACACCGGCCTGAAGGGATGATCCACCGGGCGCGTCCGCGCGGCGTCGCGGTTTCGGCGAAACTGTTATCCGGGTACGGCTGGCGAGTCTCCTGATGTGGGGCGTTGGCGGGATCCACCCACCGACGCGGCATCGAGTAGCGATGCGAGCACACGAAGGAGTCGAGACGATGCGCGCAACCGGCCCGGGAGAAGCGGACGCCGCGAGGGGCGGTCGAGGTGTCCACGCGGACCCCCGACGCGGGCTGCTCGGCCGCCTCCCGACAGGTGCGCGGCGTCTGCTGTGGCCGCTCGTCGTGGCCGCCGTGGTCGCCGTACTGGTCAGTGGTGTGATCGTCGTGATGCAACCGACCGGGCCGACGCCCGCCCCGGCCGCGACGCAGGCGGTCGACGCGCCGCCGTCCACCGACCCGGAGCTCGGCACTCCCACCGCGACCACGCCCGCCGCCACGGCGAGCCCGACGGCGGTGACCCAGTCGGCGACACCGTCGGTGAAACCGACGACCGGACGTCCGGTCGCCCCGGCGGCGCCGACGGTGACCTCGAAGCGCAAGGGTGTCGGGGTGTGGACCTTCGACGGGGTCAGCCAGGCGCTGGCGAACTCCGGCGCGAGTTGGTACTACACCTGGGACGTGAAGCACCAGGGCATCACCAGCCCCAAGGGCGCCGAGTTCGTCCCGATGATCTGGGGCGCGAAGAGCGTCACCGCCACCAACCTCCAGCAGGCCAAGCAGAACGGCAGGTATCTACTCGGATTCAACGAGCCGGACCTGAAGGGCCAGGCCGAGATGACAGTGGAGCAGGCGCTGGACCTGTGGCCGCAGTTGCAGGCCACCGGTCTTCCGCTGGGGAGCCCGGCGGTGGCCTGGGGCGGCGACCGGCCCGGCGAGTGGCTCGACCGTTTCATGGCCGGCGCGAAGCAGCGCGGCTACCGCGTCGACTTCATCGCCCTGCACTGGTACGGCGGCGACTTCACCACCGCCAACGCCGTCAACCAGCTCAAGTCGTACCTCCAGGGCGTACACGACCGGTACGGGCTGCCGATCTGGCTCACCGAGTTCGCCCTGATCGACTTCTCCAACGGCGTCCGCTTCCCCACCCAGGCACAGCAGGCCGCGTTCCTCACCGCGGCGACGAAGATGCTCGGTAACCTGTCCTGGCTCCAGCGGTACGCGTGGTTCGGCCTGCCCGCGACGGACAAGGACCAGACCGGGCTGTTCCGCACCGGCAGCGAGGCGACCGCCGTCGGCCGCGCGTACCAGGCGGCTCGCTGACCCCGACCTACACGTGGTCCCGCCAGGAGTGCCGCGGCTCGTAACCGAGGACCCGTCGCGCCTTGTCGATGCTGAGCAGGGTCTCGTGCTCGCCGAGGTGCTTCCGGATCTCGACACCCGGGTACACCTCGGCCATCAGGCTGGCGCTGGACCTGCTCATCACGGTGTCGGCGTTGGCGATGACGAACACGTCGGCGCCGGGCTGGTCGTGGGCGAGTGCCCGCTCGACCGCCTGCGCGCCGTCGCGGGCGTCGATGTAGCCCCACAGGTTCCACCGGCGCAGCTGAGGGTCGGCGTCGAACGAGGGGAACGGGGCGTAGTCCTCGACGTCCATCACGTTGGAGAAGCGCAGGCCCACCATGACCAGCTCCGGGTCCCAGCGGCAGAAGTGCCGGGCCATCTCCTCCTCAAGTGCCTTGTTCAGGGAGTACGTCGACTCGGGGCGCGGCGCGTACTCCTCGTCGACAGGCGCGTACGGCGGCGGGGTGTCGAACGGCAGCCCGAGCACCGTCTCGCTGGACGCCCAGACGACCCGCTTGATCCCGGCCGCCCGGGCGGCGGCGAACACGTTGTACGTGGCGGCCGAGTTGTTGGCGAACGTGGTCGCGTTCGACATCAGCCCGGGGGCCGGGACCGCCGCCAGGTGCACGACCGCGTCGACGCCACCCGCGTGTTCGTCGGCGCCCCCGGTGAACGCCTCCACCACCTGCCCGTAGTCGGTCAGGTCGACCAACAGGAACTCGCCGTCCACGTCGCGGGGGTCGCGGCCACCGGCGCGGTCCACGGCCAGCACGTCGACGCCGACCGCGCGTAGGTGGGTGACGACGGCGCGGCCGAGCTTGCCGGTGGCACCGGTGACGACGACACGCCTGGGCAGTGCGGATTCGCTCATAACCACATCTTCGCCGGGGGCGAACGCCGACCCACACGCGGTACCCCTGGCGAGGTCGTCAGAAATCGAGAAGCGCCGGTCGTCGGGCCGCACCTACCGTGATCACCATGACATCCATCGCCGCCGACGACAGCGACGTGACCGGAGGAAGCATGACTGACGTTCCGCCGCGCGGGCTTGAGCAGAGACTGCGGGACACTCGCGCCAGACTGGAGGACGACGTCGACCTCTGGGTCGCGACGGCGGGTTCCCCAGGGGGCGTACACCTCATCCCACTGTCGTTCCTCTGGGACGGGACAGCCTTCCTCATCTCGACGCCGCGCGCCTCGGTCACCGGCCGGAACCTGGTGGCGGATGGCCGGGTACGACTCAGCCTCGGGCCGACGCGCGACGTCGTCATCGTCGAGGGCATCGCTGAGCCGGTGGACATCGCCGACCTCGGCACCCAGACGGGTGCCGCGTTCGCGGCCAAGACGGGCTTCGACCCGAGCGCTCTCGACGAGCCCTACCAGTACTTTCTGATCCGACCGCAGCGAATCCAGGCCTGGCGGGAGGCGAACGAGCTGAAGGGGCGCCTCCTCATGCGTGACGGCCGCTGGCTCGGCTGACCGCGCGAGGTTTCCGCGCGTACCACAGTGATCGGGCCTGCGGATGCGTAACGTGCAGGGGTAAACGTTGTCGCCACGAGGAGACCTCATGTCCAAGCCACCGCTTCCCGAGGCCGCGGTCGAGATGCTGCGCAAGCCGAACCCGGCCGTCATGACCACGCTTCGCAACGGTGGTCAGCCGGTGTCCGCCGCCACCTGGTACCTGTGGGAAGACGGTCGGATCCTGGTGAACATGGACGAGAGCCGTCGTCGGTTGGAGCACGTCCGCAACGACCCACGGGTGTCGCTCACCGTCCTGGACGAGGCCGGCTGGTACACCCACGTCAGCATCATCGGGCACGTCGCCGAGCTGCGCGCCGACGAGGACTTCACCGACATCGACCGGCTGGCCAAGCACTACACCGGCAACGCGTACCCCCGGCGCGATCGTGGCCGGGTCAGTGCCCTGATCGAGATCGACCGCTGGCACGGCTGGGGCTCGCTCAAGGACAACAGCCAGATCGGCTGAGCGGCCGGCCCGGTCGGCCGTACGGCGGTGACCGGGCCGGCACCACCCCCGTCAGGGCGTTGACGTCGCGGCGGACCGGGTGCGGACACGGGTCACCAGGTAACCGAAGGCCGCCGCGGTGAAGAACATGACGATGCCGTAGACGGCTCCGGGGATCGCCATCTGGGTGCTGTCGAGCAGCGCCGGGCTGAGCGCGATGGTGATGGCCAGGGTGCTGTTGTGGATGCCGATCTCGAATCCGGCGGCCGTCGCGGCGCTCCGGTCGACTCCGGCGAGTCGCGGCACCCCGTACCCGATGGCGAGGCTCAGCAGGTTGAACGCGAGCACCGCCAGGCCCACCGCGACGAAGTAGTCGGCGATGTTTTCCCGTTCGCCGAGCACCGCGCCGGCGATGACGGCGACGAGCACCACGACGGAGAGGATCCGGACCGGGCGGTTCAGGCGCTCGGCGACGTGTGGCAGCCGGGCCCGGATCAGCATGCCGATCGCGACCGGGACGAGCACGATGGCGAAGACCTGCACCACCTTGTCGAACTGGAGTCCGAGGCTTCGCCCGTCGGGTAGGAAGTACGCCGCCGACAGGTTGACCAGGACCGGCAGTGTGAACACGGCGAGCACCGAGTTGATGGCGGTCAGGGTGATGTTCAGGGCCACGTGCCCACCGAACAGGTGACTGTAGAGGTTGGCCGTCGTGCCGCCCGGCGAGGCGGCCAGCAGCATCATGCCGACGGCCAGTTCAGGTGCCAGGTCGAACGCGAGGACGAGGCAGAAGCAGAGCGCCGGCAGCACCAGCACCTGACACACCAGGGCGATGACGGCGGCTCGCGGGTGCTGGGCCACCCGGCGGAAATCGGCGATGGTCAGTCCGAGACCCAGACCGAGCATGATGACGCCGAGGGCGATGGGCAGTCCGATCAGAGTCAGGGCGGAGTCCATGGCACAACATCGTTACCACCGGGTAACGACGTCACAATCCCCCATCTGGCTGGACGGCTCTTGACCGTGGACAGCCACCGGCTTAACTTCATCAATCAGATAAGTCTCTTTACTATTCTGCTTGACGCCTCGTGGGAGTGTGCCGATGCGACCATTCCGCCACCGCCGTCTCACCGCCGTCGTCACACTGGCGACCCTGCTGATCACCGCCGCCCCGCCCGCCGCCGCGAGCGCGGGCGACACCAAGCGACACCGCACCGGCTACCACCGGGTCGGCTACTTCACCCAGTGGGGCATCTACGGCCGGGCGTTCCCGGTGAAGAAGCTCGACACGTCCGGGGCGGCGAGCCGTCTCACCCACATCAACTACGCGTTCGGCAACGTCAGCGAGGACGGCCGCTGCTACGTCGACGGCGGGCCGGGCGAGGGCGACGCCTGGGCCGACTACCAGCGACCGGTTCCCGCCGAGGAGAGCGTGGACGGCGTCGCCGACGCACCGGGTCAGGCCCTCAACGGCAACTTCAACCAGCTCGCCAAACTCAAGGCCAAGCACCCCGAACTCCAGGTGCTGATCTCGCTGGGCGGCTGGAGCTGGTCGACGTACTTCTCGAACGCCGCCCGCACCGACGCCTCCCGCAAGGCGTTCGTCGCGTCCTGCATCGACCTCTACCTCAAGGGCAACCTTCCCGGCAGCCCGGGCGCCGGGGCCGGCGTCTTCGACGGCATCGACCTCGACTGGGAGTGGCCCAACTGGGACGGTGAGCCGGGCAACGTGATCCGCCCGGAGGACCGGGAGAACTTCACCAAGCTGCTCGCCGAGTTCCGCCGGCAACTCGACGCCCACGGGCGCACGACCCGCACCCACCACCCGCTGACCGCCTTCCTGCCGGCCAACCCGGCGACCATGGACGCCGGCTACGAGGGCCGCAAGATCTTCAAGTACCTGGACTTCGCCACCGTGCAGGGGTACGACTTCCACGGCGGCTGGGACGCCAAGTCCAACCAGCAGTCCGCGCTGCGCGTGCCGACGGGCGCGCCGGACAACCCGGACTTCTCCGTCGAGGTCGCCGTCGACGGGTGGATCGCCCGCGGCGCGCCCCGCGACAAGCTGGTGCTCGGCATCCCGTACTACGGTCGCGGCTGGACCGGCATCACCGGCGGCGGCAACGGTCTCTTCCAGCCGGCCGCCGGGCCCGCGCCAGCCACCTTCGAGGCCGGCAACGAGGACTACAAGAAGCTCAAGACCATGGCCGGCAACGGGTTCACCGTGCACCGCGACCTCCGCGCCGGGCACGCCTGGTTGTTCGACGGTACGACCCTGTGGACGTACGACGACCCGGCTGTCGTGTTGCAGAAGACGCTCTACATCCGCCGGGCCGGCCTGGGTGGCGCGATGGTCTGGTCGCTCGACGGCGACGACGACAACGCCACGCTGACCAGGACGATCGACCTCGGCCTGACCACCTGGTAGCCGCACTCCTCCCGGGCTCCCTTGATCAGGTGACGAGGACCAGGTCTCCGGACCCCCTCATCACGTGATCAAGGGAGCCTTCCCTCCTCGGGGGTGACCGCCTGCACCGTCGTCTCGACGAGGGCGGTCACCTGGCCCATGTCCCGCGCCTGGTGCACGTCCAGCTCGGCCGACCAGCCGGGGCGGCTGAGCTGGACCGTCACGTCCTCGCGACGGTTACTCAGCCAGTCGGCGACCGCCTGCACCAGCACCATGGCGGCACCCGCGCCGCCGACCGCCAGCCGCAGCACGTCGGGGCCGTCGGTCGACGTCCCGTCCGCGGGCGTGGTGGTGACCGCGTCGCGAAGCCGGGCATCGGCGCGTAGCCAGGACGCCAGGGATCGCCGAGCGTCGGCGGAGGAGGAATCTGGATGAACCGAGAGTGTGATCATCTCCGTCAACGTCTCCACCTTCCAGGCATCGACAACGCTCTCATCCTGCCAGCCCGTCGTCGTTACGGCATCCCGGACAGTCGGCGGAGTCGATCAGGCCTTGACCGTCGTATCCACTGTTCATAGGCTCCGGCCACTGCGAGGCTCTTCCCCAGAAGGGAACCCGAGACATGCCCTCATCGTCGCGTCCGTTCTGGACGGTCCCTCCGAAACGGCTGGCGGGTGCGGCCACCGTCGCGCTTCTGCTCGGCATGACTCCCCTGGTCAGCGGCACGTCCGCGGCGAGCGCCGCACCCCCGTCACGGTGCAGCAGTGACCCGACCGCACGGCTGGGCACCGTGCCGAGCCCAGAGGCGGTGCTCGGCTTCCCCCTCGGCGCGGGGCAGGAGCGGGTCGTCACCAACGACGAGGTCCGCACCTACCTCGGGGCCGTCGACAGCGCCTCCAACCGGGTCGTCACCGGAGTCATGGCCACCAGCGTCCTCGGCCAGCCGCTGCCGTACGCGGTGGTGTCCAACGAGCGCAACGTGCGGCCCGCCGCGCTGCGGACGATCGCCGACGACGTACGGGACCTGCGCGACCCGCGCCGGACCAACGCGCGGACGGCCGCCCGCACGGCGAAGGACAGCCCGGCCATCGTCTGGGTCACCGCCAACGTGCACGGTGGTGAGAAGAGCGGCACCGACGCGGCGCTCAAGACGCTGTACGAGTTGGCGGCGGGCCTGTCCTGCGAGGTCGCACGGCGCAACGACAACCTGGTCACCATCATCGTCCCCACCCAGAACCCGGACGGCCGCGATGCGACGCGGCGGCAGAACGAGTTCGGCTTCGACATGAACCGGGACTGGTTCGCCCGCACCCAGCAGGAGACCGACGGCAAGCTCGAACTGCTGCGCCGCTACCCGCCGCAGGTGTTCGTGGACGCGCACGAGATGGGCGGCCGGCAGTACTTCTTCCCACCTAACGCCGACCCGATCCACCACGAGATCGCCGGCGAGGCGGTGGACTGGATCAACCGGATCGGCGAGGCCAACAAGGCCGGCTTCGGCTTCAACGGCGCCTGCGACGACACCGTCACCACCGAGTGCTACTTCAACTACGACACGTACGACATGTTCTTCATGGGGTACGGCGACACCGTGCCGACCACCGGCTTCGGGGCGGCCGGCATGACGTACGAGAAGGGCAGCGCCTCGGCGGTGGCCGACCGTGTGCAGCAGCAGTTCCACACCCAGTGGTCGACGCTGGGCTGGGCCGCCGCCAACAAGCGCGAGGTGCTGGACGGCTACTACGACATCTGGACCGACGCGCTCGCCCAGGGCCGGGCGGGCGCCCTGGAGCCGAACGAGGTGGTGCAGCCCACCAACGAGGTCCAGTTCCCGGTCCCGGACATCACGATCCGCTCGTACTTCCTGCTGCCCGACCGGCAGCTCGCCGACGTCCGTCAGCTGGTCGAGCGACTTCGCCGGATGGACGTCGAGGTGTACGAGGTGCGCAAACCGACCCGCGTGCCCAGCGCGCGGATCTTCGGTGGGCGCAGCGCCACGAACGTGACAGTGCCCAAGGGGGCGTACTGGATCCCGATGGACCAGCCGCAGAAGCACTGGATCCAGGCCGTCATGGGCGAGGACCCGTACGTGCCGTTCCCGTACTTCTACGACGTGTCGTCCTGGAGCAACCCGCTGCTGATGGGCGTCTCGGCCCTCTACACGGGTGACACCGTCAAGCCGAACGCCGAGCTGGTCCGGAAGATCACCGGTGGTCGCACCGGCGCGGCCCGGCCGTCGGGTTCGTACACGTACCCGATGGACTCGGCCGCCGCCGCCGAGTTCACCTTCACCCTTCTCGACCGCGGGGTCCCGCTGGTCCGTGACCTCGCGAGCAGCCGGGTCGCCATCCCGGCGACCACTGTGAGCCGTACCGTCGACGAGCTGGCCAGGTCGCTCGGGGTGACGCTCACGCCGGGCGGCCGGCCGACCGGCACCCGCCTCGACCTGCCCGACGTCGGGCTCTTCCAGGGCACCGGCATCTCCACCACGTCGGGCTCCCACGGCGAGGCACGCTACGTGCTCGGCAAGCGGTGGGGGCTGGACCTGAAGCCGGTCACCACCGCCGACATCAACGACAACACCGCCGCGTTCACCGGGCGTACCGTGCTGGTGGTGCCGGACGGAAGCAACCCGACCGGCGGCCTGACCGCCACCGGCCAGGCCAACCTGCGCGAGTGGATCGCCCAGGGCCACACCTACGTCGGGCTGCGCAACGAGGGCACCCGATTGGCCCGCGCGGCCGGCCTCACCTCGACCACCGAGAAGACCAAGCCCGCCGACTACCTGGTGATCGGCTCGCACCTGCGGGTCGACGTGGACACCTCCAGCCCGGTGGCGTCGGGTCGCCCGGCGGAGGACTTCGAGTTCAACAACAGCGACCCGATCCTCACGCCGAGCACCACCGGGACGAACGTGCTCACCTACCCGACGGGTGACACGTTCTGGGCCAACGGCTACACCGTCGGCGCCGACGCCCTCAAGGGCACGGCGGCGGTGGTGGACGAGCCGACCGGGGCCGGTCGGGCGGTGCTGTTCGCGTTCAATCCGCTCTTCCGGGCGTACAACGAGAATGGTCTGCACCTGGTGGCCAACGCGCTGCTCTACCCGGCGGCCGCGACGCCGGACGCCCGGCGCACGGCCGGCGTCGACGCGGCGCGCGCCAGCGCCGCCGCCGCGCCGGTGACGCCGGACCTGGGGGGCGGTTGGCGGCCGATCACCGTCGAGGTGGCGGCGGCGGACCTGCCGCGCGCCCAGGCGATCGTCGAACGCTTCACCACCGACGCGACGGCGTCCGCGAAGGACGGTTCGGCGTACGTCGTGATCCCGAACCCGCAGGGGCTCCAGGCCGACGAGCACCCGTTCGCGAAGGATCTGGTACGCGCGCTGCGCGACGCGCGGGTGCCGCTGCGGTCGGTGGTGGGCTGACGCAGTCCTCTGTGCAACGAAGCGCCCGCCCCGAAGAGTGGGGGCGGGCGCTTCGGCGTTCTGCCGACTAGGACCGCCGGGGAACCTCGGCGACGAACGCCCGCCAGGCCACCGGCCCGAAGAGCAGCGCCGGCCCCTGCGGGTCCTTCGAGTCGCGCACACCGACGATATCGGGGAGGTTGTCAGCGACCTCGACGCAGTCGCCACCGCTGGAGCCGCTGCGGGTGGACTTGCGCCACACCGCGTCGATCAGGTCCATGCCGTCACCACTTCCTTCATCAGGTCAGTTGACTGCCGTCGAGGCAGGGCCTCGTTCCGAACGGTCTCCCACTTCGACAGAAGCGTAGCCACGTCATCGTCGTTGTCGATGACCGCCCCGCCGAGCTGGTTCTCCAACTGACCGACCCAATTGCCGTCCGCTGCCCGAGCCAGGATGAACGGCCCCGTCAGCCCGGCGTGCATGCTCACGTCGATCGGAATGATGTGGATGCTAATGTTCGGACGTTCAACCATGGCCAGCAAGTGCGTGATTTGTCCGACCATGATTGCCCGAAAGTCTTCCCCCGCCCGTCGCAGCACCTCCTCCCCGATGACCGCAACGAATTGCGGCGCCTTCGGTTGAGTGAGAATCGACTGCCGATCGAGCCGAGCCGCAAGCCCTTTGTCGACCTCTTCATCGCTGAGCGTGTCGTCGCAGCGAATCACCGCTCGGGCGTAGTGCTCGGTCTGAAGCAGGCCGGGGACCAGGGACGGCTGCCACGACCGGAGCTGGGTGGCGACGCGTTCGGCATCCAACCACGGCAGGAACCAGGAGGGCGCCCCCAGCTTGGCAACCATGCGCTCGAAGAGGCCGCCGTTCTTGAACGCGCGGTCGGCGCCCTTGATGAAGTCCATCGTCAGCGCCCGCGTCTCGCTCTCCACCGCGCTGACGTGGGAGGCGCTGAAACCTGCACCCCGGCCGAAGGACTCCTGGGTCATCCCGGCTACCCCTCGCGCGCGGCGGATCTCACCCACGATGAACGCGGCGAGCGGGTGCGGCAGATCAGCCATTCAACGCTCCCAACGACCACTCACGCCGCTTCTCGGCGTGAACGCTGCGCCGGCACGGTTCGAGTCGGCGAACATCGCCTCAGCGTAGTTGTCTCCACAGCGGAGCGTCAGTAGCGACGCGGCCGGTGGCGGTTACGAACGCGGGTCCCCACGGTTCGCGGGCGGGCGCTGCGTTCGGAACAGACCCGAAACGGCAGGTGAGCAGGCCGAACATCGACGTCCTGTTCGGAACAGACATCGACCATGGAATGCGCTCAATCCCCATCAATACGCTGGGCGGGCGGCGTCCACCGAATCGCCGGCCGAGACAACCATTTCTGGAGGTAGCACATGCAGGTGCAGCGTCTCGCACTCAAACTGTCAATGGCGTTCGCGGTGACAGCCGCCCTGGTAGCCACCGGGTCACCTGCCTCCGCCGCCGTGAACGACGACGACCACGTGACGACGTGGGACTACATCAAATCGTGCCAGGCTGGCCGCCTCGACTTCGTCGACTACGGCGAGGGCGCGCCCGGCGGCGGCATGAATGACGACTACTTCGTTCTGCGGGACACCTGCGCGAATGGTGACGGAGTTCTGGCGCGGGTCTACGTCAATGGCGAGTTTGCCGGTAGCAGATACAACGGCGGCGGCAACGGGAGCTCGATCATCTGGGATCCGGCTCAGGTCTACGCAAACGACGTGGTCGAGATGCGGATCTGCGGAGCAATGGGCCCGACCGACACATCCGGCTACTCCTGCGTTCCCAAGGTCTTCCGCAGCGTAGACGGTTGACGAGCATCCGAAGGGCTGGCACCGCGCGTGGGGTGCCCGCCCTTCGGCCCGAGTCTCACGCCTGCGTCAGGGTTTGCGGGCGACGCCGCTGTAGCCGGTGCGGGCGACCTGCGGGTCAGCGTCGGCCGGCGGCTCCGCGTGCGGCCACATGTTGACCAGTCCCGGCGGTTCGAGGACGAAGTCACCGAAGAAGCGGGAGATGTCCGCGTGGCTCCGTGGCACGAACGGGCTGTTCGCGCGCGCGTAGATCGCCGAGATGCGGGCCATCAGGTCGGGGTGCACGTCGGTGCCGGCGTGCGACAGCGCGAGGTAGCTGCCGGGGGCGAGCGCGTCGCGGTAGGTGGCCACGATCCGCTGTGGATCCTGCTCGTCGGGCACCAGGTGCAGCACGAACATCATCAGCACCGCCACCGGGCTACGAATGTCGATCGCGTCACCGATCGCCGGGTGGCCGAGGACCTGCTGCGGGTCGGTCAGGTCGGCCTGGACCACCGACACCGTCTTCGAGTCGGCGAGCAGCGCGCGGCCGTGGGTGCAGACCACCGGGTCGTTGTCGACGTAGACGACCCGCACGTCCGGGTCGATGCGGTGCGCGATCTCGTGGACGTTGTCCTGGGTCGGCAGCCCGGATCCGAGGTCCAGGATCTGCCGGATGCCCTTCTCCTCGACGAGGTGTCGGACCGTTCGGGAGATCAGCTCGCGGCCCTGCCGGGCAGCCTCGGGCATCCACGGCGCCACCTGCAACACCATCTCGGCTGCCGCCCGGTCGGCGGCGAAGTTGTCCTTGCCGCCGAGGTAGTAGTCGAACATCCTCGCCGCGTTCGGCCTGTCCGGTTGCAGGCCGACCTCGGGCTGTGACTGCGTCATGATCGACCACCTCTCCCCCGTCCGGTCCCGCAGCATAACGTCCACCATGATCGATCACCGGCCCCGCGGGTCGGGCGCACCGGCTGGCGCGGTCAACGCGTCAGCCGGTGCGCCCGACGGTCGCGTCAGCCGCTGGCGCACACGGTGCCGTTGAGAGTGAACACGGTGGGCAGCACGTTCGGTCCGCCGTAGGCGCCGACGAAGCCGGCACTCACGCTGCCGTCGGCGGCGATCTGCCGGTTGTCGTCGGTGGGGGTGACCCGCACGGCGGTGCCGACCTGTTCCCAGGTGGCGCTCCACCCGCTGCTCACCTGTTGCCAGTCGGTGGGCCAGGTCCAGGTGAGCGTCCACCCGTCGATCGGGCCGGTGCCGTTGTTGACGATCTCGACGCCGCCGATGTAGCCGTTGCCCCAGTCGTTGGCGGTGGTGAAGCGGACGGTGCACGCGCTGGTGGTCGGGCTACCGGTGGCGAAGGTCAGCGGCGGCGAGGCCCAGGACACCCGGCCGGCGGTGTCCCGGGCCAGCACGTTGACCGTGTACCTGCTGCCCGGCACCAGGTTGCCGACCGTGAACGAGGTGGCGGCCGTCTCGCCGAGCTGCTCGCTGACGCCGCCGTTCTGCCGGTACACCTCGTACTTGGCGATCGGGCTGCGGCCCGGGGTGGCCGCCGGCCAGGAGATCGTCGCGGCACGGTCGGTGATACCGCTGGCGGTCGGCTGGCCCGGGGCCGAGGGCCGCCCGGCGGTCGCGCCGGCCGGTCGCAGCACGAGCGTCGTCAACGAGTACGCCGGCAGCGTCCGGCTGGTGGCGGAGCCGCTCTGGCTGGTGACGATGCCGGTCGCGCCGTTGGTGAGGGTGGACACCGTCGGGGCGGCGGCGGACGGGATGAACCCGGCGTAGTCGATGGTGACCGGGTGAGCGTTGGCCGGGTCCTTGTTGAGCAACAGCAGCGCGAGGTCACCGTTGCCCCGACGGACGGCGTGGGCGGTCACCAGCGGCTCGTCGGAGCCGGCGCGGACGAACTGGTCACCGGTCTTCGCGAAGAGCTTCATCATGGTCAGCCCGTGGTACGGAGCGAACGGTGTGTTCAGTGGCGGCTCGCAGACCGAGCCGTCCTCGGTGCAGGTGCCGCTGGAGAGCATGCCGAAGTCGTTGTAGTCGGTCTGCCCGGCCACCTGCGACACCGTGCCGATGCCGTTGTGCACGTTCCACCAGTGGGCGGTGAAGATGCCGTTCGCCAGGAGCGCGCTGTACGCGTCGGCCAGGAAGAGCGCGGCGGGCTGCGTGTTCCGTCCGGCGTCGACGTTCAGCTCGGTGAAGCTGATGCCGATGCGGTCGGCGTTCGGGCCCGCGTACCGGGTGAGGTGTTGTCGCAGCAGGTAGGTCGCGTCGGGCAGGTGGTTGGTGCGGGCCAGCGACTCGGCGGCGGAACCACCCGGGTACCAGTGCACGTCCACGAAATCGATCTTCGGGCCGGCGATGGAGAGCACTGTCTGGTTCCACGGGCCCGGGTCACTGCCGGCGGTGATGCCGTCCGGCCAGTTGCCCGGCATGGTCAGCACCGCGCCGACCTTGATACTCGGGTCGACCGCCTTCATGGCGTCGGCGTACTCGACGACGAGCCTCGCGTACTGCGTCGCGCTCTTGTCCGGGTGGTCGTCCGCCTCCCAGGCGGACCCGTAGTGGCCGTTGCCGTAGTTCTCGTTGCCGATCGTCCAGTACCGCGCGCCGTAGCGCTTGGTGACGTTCGCGTACCGCACCCAGTCGGCGGCCTCGGCGGGCGTGCCGGTGCCGTAGTTCGCGATGATCATCGGCTGCGCGCCGACGCGCCGAACCGCCGCCATGAAGGTGTCGAAGTCGGTCCCGGGTGCGACGTAACCGCCGGGCGCGGTGTGGTCCTTCCAGTGGTAGATGTCGGCGTACGAGCCACCGGGGTAGCGCATCATCTGCACACCGGCGTCGCGGAGCAGGTCTGACGTTTCGGCGGTGCCGAGGTTCTGGTCCCAGATGGCGTGGTTGACGCCCAGCGCGGTGGCGGGCACGGTGGCCATGCCCGCGCGGGCGTCGACGGTGACGGCGACCGGGTCGGCCGCCGCGCTGGCGGTCGGGGCGTCGATGCCCGACAGCGCGGTCGCGGCGAGCAGCAGGCTCGCCAGGAGGGACGCGCGCCTCTTGTGCTGGATGCGCATGGGCTGGGTTCCTTCACGGGAAGGGGTGGACGACGGACCTCGGTGGTCCGTCGCTCGTGTCACCCGTCCCCCCGGATCCGTACCGGATCCCGGTTGCCCACCGGACGGGCCTCAGCCCCGCGCGCACAGCTTGTCATCGACGCACAAGAATGTCATGAGCTGATCGCGGACCTCAAGGGCGTCACCGCTCCTTGTCCTCGCCGCCGCCTCTGCGACGCCTGCTCACGGCTGCGGCGGCCAGCAGGGTGACGACCGCGGCGGCCAACTGGAGGACGGCGCCCAGCAGGTCGACCAGGCTGGAGATGGCGTTGACGTCTGGCGCAAGGTCCATGAACGGCCTCCGGGTTAGTGCCCACCGTCCGCTTCCTGCGGAAGGCCCCTCCCCCGGGCTCAGCGGTGACCACGTGAGCGCCACCGCCATTGTGACACCCCCTCCCACGCGGCGGAAGGCCCGCGCGGCACGGCTTGACGACCGGGATGTTATCGCTCACAGTCGATGCGATGCGATCAGCGTCCACGGCTCTCCGGGCGAGCCCTCGCTGGTCGGACCCGACGGTCATGACGTGCTGCCGCCAGGTCCGCCGACCCACGACAGAGGAATCGCCGATGAGATTCAGAACCGCACTGCTGGCCGCCGCACTCACGACGACCCTCGCGACGATGACGGCAGTGGCAACTGTCGCCACCCCGGCGTCGGCGGCGACGCTCACCCAGGTGACCAACTTCGGCACCAACCCGACGAACCTGCAGATGCACCTGTACGTGCCGGACCGGCTGGCGGCCCAGCCGGCCCTGCTCCTCGCGTTGCACTACTGCACCGGCAGCGGTCCGGCGGTACACACCGGCTTCGGCCTCAGCACCCTGGCCGACCGTTACGGCTTCATCGTGATCTACCCGTCGGTGACCCGGAGCAGCAAGTGCTGGGACGTCTCCTCGCCGCAGGCCCTCCGACGTGACGGTGGCAGCGACCCGGTCGGCCTCAAGTCCATGGTCGACCACGTCCGGAGCCGCTACCCCGTCGACTCCACACGGATCGGCGTGGGCGGCTTCTCCTCCGGCGCGATGATGACCAACGTCATGCTCGGCCTCTACCCCGACGTGTTCCACGCGGGCTTCAGCTCCTCGGGTGTCCCGTTCGGCTGCTTCGCCACCACCAACGGCGCGGAGTGGAACAGCGAGTGCTCCGGCGGGCGGATCGTCCGGACCGGGCAGCAGTGGGGTGACCTGGTCCGCGGCGCGTACCCCGGCTACACCGGCAACCGCCCCCGGGTCCAGATCTGGCACGGCACCACGGACACCACACTGAGCTACGTCAACTTCGGCGAGCAGGTCAAGCAGTGGACCAACGTCCTGGGTGTGTCCCCGACACCCAGCTACACCGACTCACCGCAGACCAGCGCCACCCGCACCCGCTACGGCGGCACCGGCGGCACGGCGCCCGTTGAAGCGATCAGCTTCCAGGGGTACGGCCACTCCATTCCGTTCGACGCCGCCCAGGCCGTCCGGTTCCTGGGCTTCGACACCACGAGCCCCACCACCCCGCCGCCCGGCGGCGCCGCGGCACCGCTGCGCAACGTGGCCGCCAACCGCTGCCTGGACGTGCCGTCCAGGTCACAGACGAACGGCACCCAACTGACGCTGTGGGACTGCAACGGCGGCACCAACCAGCAGTGGACACCGACCACCACGAAACAACTCCAGGTGTACGGCACCAAGTGCCTCGACGCCGAGGGGGCCGCGACCACACCCGGCACCCGAGTGATCATCTGGAACTGCGGCAGCGGCGCCAACCAGCAGTGGAACCTCAACACCGACGGCACGGTCACCGGCGTGCAGTCCGGCCTGTGCCTGTCGCCGAACGGCGCCGGCACCGCGAACGGCACCACGATGGTCCTGGCGAGCTGCACCGGCGGCAACAGCCAGAAGTGGACCCGGAACTGAGGCGCTGACCGATCACGGCGCGTGGCCCGGAGCGATCCGGGTCACGCGCTCGGCGCGCGCCCGCGGCCGCTAATCCTTGTCGAGGCGCAGGAGGTGACGACCCGGGAACGGGCCCCCATGCTCCTGCTCCCACGTCCTCAGGTGCCGCTTGCGATCCTCGACCGACGGCGCCAGGAAGTCGAAGTACGTCAGAATGAGCGAACGGGCCTCGTCCACCCCGTACGTCGTCCCCGACGGGACCGGCCCGAGGCTCTCCACCGTGACACCGGCGGAGGTGCAGCGCACGACGGACGAGTTGCCCTCGAACTCCTCGTACGCGGAACGCCCCGACACCACGTCGTCGATGCACTGGAGCAGTTCGAGGCAGTCCGGCGCATAGTTCTGAATATCGCTGGTGAGCTGGGACGCGAAGTCACGGAAGCGCCGATCACCGCGCGTCATGGTCGGCGCACCGAACTGGTTGCGACCGAACTCGATGTCCGCCATCGTCAGCTTCCCCCCACCGGCCAGGCCGAATACCACGTCGTGCCGCCGGGATTGTAGAAACCCTCCACCAGCACACCGTTGGCCCTACCCTGCCATTTGTTCGGATCCACCGGATGCGGACCCCCCGATCGGAAAGCACCTTCGATCGTCTCGTCGACCCGCTGGGGCGTCCAGTTGTCGGGGAAGAAGGTGCTCGAACCCCGCTTCTGACGCCAGACACCACCAGTGTCAAGCACGTCGACCCGGGCACGGTACGTGCCGTCGACATGCCGTTCCAGGATCATCTCCCGGCCGTCCGGGCCGACCCGGACCCGGGCGCCGGGCGGGTTCTCCCCCATGAAGCGATGGTGGAAGCCGGTGCCGCGCGGCGGGGTGGCGTTCGCGTTGACGTGGCCGCGGAAGATGTGCTCGTAGCGGCGGTGACGCATGCGCGCTCTGAGCCATTTCTCTACCGGCCGGAAGAGGCCCGCCTTGCCTCGGCTACCCACCGAGGACCGCTTCTGTAGCCATGTTCAGCAACTGGTCGATGAGGGCACCGGTGATGAGCTTGAAGATCGGGATCTCCAGCAGTGAGGCACCGAAGGTCACCGCCGCCGTCGCAACAGCCTGCGCGATCTGGATCGCCAGCAACGTGAGCTGCACGATAACGTTGATCTTGAGTGCGAGCACGATGCCTGCGCACACCATCAGTCCGGCACCGATCAACGCGGCGGCGGAAGCCCCGTCGTCGAGGTTCGTCTTCGCCGAGTCGGCCGCCTGCCAGGTGGCCCGGAAACGCTCGATGGCGTCGTCCCGGTTGTCGGTCCACACCTGTTGCGCCCAGCGATCGGCGTCTGACACGGGCTCGGCCAGGCGCTCCGGGAAGGCCAGCCATGCTTGGCCCATCTCCAGCAACGTGGTCTCGTCGGCCTCCGGCCAGGTGTAGCCGAGAATGCCCAGCAGGGACACCAGCTCGGTCGGCAGCGTCAGTCCCATGTCAGCTGAGCATCTCCCCGAATCGGCCGAGGTGCTCCACGATGGCACGCTCGGTCTGCTGGTAGTTCAGGCCCATCACCCGGCTCAGCTTGCCGATGTCCTCGATCTCGACCAGGTTGGCGTCGTAGCTCTCCAGTGCCAGGTCGCGAATCGTCTCGTACACCATCCCGATGAGCGAGCCGAGATCGTCGCTGCCCCAGGGTGCGCCGAACGCGCCGAGCTCGGCGTCGAAAGAGGTTATCGCGGCGCGGATGCGCTGGGCCGAGGCGACCAGGTTGTCGCCCGCGTCAATGATCGCCTCGGGGTTGATCTCGATCTCGTTGGCCATCACGCCTCACCTCCATCGATCGTTGTCACGGCTCTCGGATGCGAGCCATCATCCCCGTCAACGCTCCGGTCAGTGCGGCCATCTGCCGAAGACTGGCCTCCTGCAACTCGGCCGCCCGAACACCGAGGTCCTCCGGGACCAGCCCGTGCGACGCCGCGTCCGCCGCCGCTGCGCAGTCGTCCACCGCCCGGTTGACCGCCTCGACGATCGACTCACCCAGCTCCGCAGATGTAGACCTGCCGGCGTGGGGCGTTAGTTCCAGGCGCACTATCTGGCCGGTGCCATCCACCTCGGCCAAGGCCCGCCCCGCGTCGTCCGTCCCGATCCGCTGATGCTCGCCATCCTCCGGCTGATCAGGGGCAGGCGTCGACCCCAACAAGTCCAGGACACCGTGCAGAAGGTCCGCCGTACCGTTCGCCGAGGGATCACCGCCGAGCCCGGTCGTCGCTCCCACCTTGGCAACAGCCTCGGCCAGTGCCCCCTGAAGCCGATGCATCGCCAGCTCGCTCTCCGCGAGGACCTCTGCCAGACTGCCGCCCAACACGGACAGATCCGCTGCGGGCCCACCGTCGGACAGCTCGACACGGGTATCGGCGAGGGCGCTGTTCGCAGCGTCCATCACAGAAGGGCTCAGGTCGGCGCCGGATAAGCGCATCATCGACGCAGCCACGGTGACTGAACGCAGGCGCCCTCCTGCCGCGGTGACGATGACCGGCCCGCGTGCGGTATCCACCCGGCACTCGGCGACGGCGTCAGTCCTTGGTGGACTCCTCCGAAGCTCCGCCAACTCGCGACGGTAGGCGTTGATCCGCGTCGCGTAGACGTCTCTGGCATCATCCGGCATTCGTAGCCTCCCCGTGACGACCCACGGAACCCTAGCAACGAGAGGCAGGCCGTCGCCGTCCCGCAAGGTCCGAATAGTCTCGCCGGCATGCGGGGACGTTTCGGTGTGGCGCGATGGTACGGGGAGCACCGGCGGTTCGTCCGCCGTACTCTCTTCGCGTTGGTGGTGGGCGCGGTGCTGCTGGCCGGCGGTACGGTCGCCAGCGTGTGGTGGGTCCGCGACACCGCCGACGGCCATCTCTTCGGTGAGGCAGACGTGCCCGCTGCGCCGGTGGCCCTGGTCCTGGGCACGAAGGTGGACGCCGACGGTACGCCGTCGGAGGTCCTCGCCGCCCGGTTGGAGATCGCGCGGCGGCTGTTCGACGCCGGGCGGGTGGGCGCGATCCTGGTGTCCGGCGACAACATGAACGCGGACTACAACGAGCCCGAGGCGATGCGGGGCTGGTTGGTCGACCGGGGCGTGCCGGCGCGGAAGGTGGTGCTCGACTACGCCGGTTTCGACACGTACGACTCCTGCGCCAGGGCCCGGCAGATCTTCGGGGTGCGACGCGCGACGGTCGTCACCCAGTCGTTTCACCTGCCCCGGGCCGTGGCACTGTGTCGACGGCTCGGCATCGACGCCCAGGGGGTGGGCGACGACAGCGCGAAGCAGTACTCCCTGACCTGGCGGTTCGGGTCCTTGCGCGAGAACGGCGCCTGCCTGAAGGCCGTGCTGGACGTGCTGTCCGGCCGGGAGCCCGCGCACCTCGGTCGCCGCGAGAGTGGCGTCGAGGACGCGCTCCGCGACGCCTGACCCGCGACGCCTGACCCGCGACGCCTGACCCGCGACGCCGCACGAACGCGACGAGCCGCGCGGCGCGGTCAGCGGGGTGGCGCGGCGCTGTCGCGCACGATCAACTCGGTGGCGAGTTCGACCCTTGGGCTCTCGGTCTTCTCGCCGCCGGCGAGGCGCAGGACGGTCCGGGCGGCCAGCATGCCCATCTCGGCGAGGGGTTGGCGGACGGTGGTCAGCGGCGGGGAGCACCACCGGACCTCCGGCAGGTCGTCGAAGCCGACCACGCTGACGTCGTCGGGCACCCGTAGGCCGCGTTTGCGGACCGCCTCGTAGACGCCCAGTGCCATCTGGTCACTGGAGGCGAAGATGGCGGTGGGTGGGTCGGGCAGGGCCAGCAACTGCGTACCCGCGCTGAAACCGGACTCGTGGTAGAAGTTGCCCGGTCGGATGAGGGCGTCGTCGATGGGGATGTCGGCGGCGCCGAGCGCGGCCCGGTAGCCGTCCATCCGGGCCCGGCTGCACATCAGGTGCGGTGGGCCGGCGATGAAGCCGATCCGCCGGTGCCCCAGGCTGATCAGGTACTGGTTGGCGCTCAGGCTGCCCGCCCAATTGGTGGCGCCGATGGTGGGTGATTCCTGCGGGTCCACCCCGGCGGGGTCGATGATGACGACCGGCAGGTGGAGCCGGCGCAGCTCGGCCTGCAACGGCGGGTTCACCATCGACGTCACGAAGATGACGCCCTCGGTGGAGCGCGTCCGCATGTTGTCGAGCCACTGCTTGGCAGAGGAGATGCGCCAGTGGATCGCCGAGACGACGGTGCCGACGCCGCTGGTCTGGCCGACGTCCTCCACCCCTCGGATGATCTCCACGGCCCACGGGCTGTCCAGGTCGTTGAAGACCAAATCGATGAGGGCCGCGTCGGTCCGCCGGGCCGGTGACCGGCGGCGGTACCCGTGCCGGTTGAGCAGCGCCTCGACGCGCTCCCGGGTGTCGGGAGCGACGTCGGAGCGACCGTTGATGACTCGGGAGACCGTGGGTACGGAGACACCCGCCAACCGCGCGATCATGGCGATGGTGACGTTTCGGCCGTTCTCCGCGCCCACGGTCCCCCCTCGTCATACCGGAAGCTTCAGGTCTGCTCGCGATGCTGCGATGTCATCCCTTGACGCTGCCGGTCAGGCCGCCGATGAGTTGACGCTCGGCCACCGCGTAGAAGCCCAGGGCCGGCAGCATGGACAGCACGACGTAGGCGAGCACCCGTGCGGTGTCGTCGGCGTACTGGCCCTGGAACGCCTGGACCCCGACCGGCAGTGTCCACCAGCTCTGGTCGCTGAAGACGACCAGCGGGAGCATGAAGTTGTTCCAGCTGGTGACGATCGCCAGCACCGAGACGGTGGCGAGGGCGGGGCGCGCCATCGGCAGCAGGACCTTCCAGAAGAACCCGAAGGCGCTGCAGCCGTCGAGGACGGCGGCCTCCTCGACCTCGGCCGGGATGGTCCGGAAGAACTGGCGCAGGATGATGATGGTGATCGGCAGCCCAAAGGCGGCCTGGGGCAGGATGACACCGAGCGGGTTGTCCAGCAGGCCGACGCTGCGCAGCAGCACGAACAGCGGCAGGATGGCCACCGCGAACGGGAACATCAGGCCGATCGCGAACAACGTCACCAGGAACTCGCGCCCCCGGAAGGCGTAGCGAGCGAAGACGAACGCGGCCATCGCCGCCGCGCCGACGACGATGAAGGTGCTGCTCACGGCGATGAGGAGGCTGTTGCCGAGCTGCCGCCAGAACACCCCGTTGCCGAGGATCTCGAAGTAGTTCGGCACCCACGGGTCGGGCCAGCCCAGCGGGTTGGTGGACAACTGGCCGTTGTCCTTGAAACCGCCGAGCACGCCGAAGTACACCGGCACGACGATGAGCACGCCGACGGCGATGCAGACGAGGTGCAACACGACGCTGCGGGTCCGCTGGGCGCGACTCGCCGTGGCGGTCATCGCTGGCCTCCCTGGGTGGTGATCGCGCCCGCCGTGTCACGACGCAGGACGATGCGTTGGTAGAACAGGGCGAAGACGAGGCTCAGCAGGAACATCACGATGCTGATGGCGCTCGCGTAGCCGACCTCGAAGCGACGGAAGCCGAACTGGTACATCGTGACCGCGAGGGTCTCCGAGGAGTGGATCGGCCCACCGCCGGTGAGCACCCACACCATGTCGAACAGCTGGATGGTGCCGATGACCGACAGGAAGATGCTGATGCGGATCGTCGGGCCGAGCAGGGGCAGGGTGACGTGTCGGAACGCCTGCCAGCCGGTGGCGCCGTCGGTGACCGCCGCCTCGTGCAGTTCCTTCGGGATGCCCTGCCGGGCTGCCAGGAAGAGCATCATGTAGAGGCCGAAGTACTTCCAGGACACCACCAGGAAGACGGCGTACAGCACGGTGTCCGGGTCGGCGAAGACGGTGCCCGCGTCGGCGCCCAGCCACCGGGCGACCCCCTCGCCCAGCCCTCGGTTCGGTGAGAACACCAGGGTGAAGAGGACGGCCGTGGTGACCTCGGAGAGCACGTACGGGGCGAAGAAGATCAGCCGATAGACGGCCCGCCCGCGCAGTGGCTGATTGAGGAGCATGGCCAGGGCCAGCGCAACAGGCAGCTGCACGACCAGGGACAGCACCACCAGGATCAGGCCACGCCACAGGTCGCCGCGGAACGTCGGGTCGCCGAAGGCACGGGTGTAGTTGTCCAGCCCGATGAAGTTCTCCGGCAGGCCGAAGCCGTTCCACTTGAAGAAGCTGGCGTAGGCGGCCACCACGATGGGGGCGAGGACCAGCAGCACGAACAGCGCCAGGGCAGGCGCCAGGAACACGGCGAGGACGCCACCCCGGCCCGGCCGGGGCTGGCGGCCACGCTTGCGCGCGGTGCCCGGCCCCGGTGCCGGCGGATCGGTCGCCGTGTCGCCGCGCCTCAGGTCGGACACGGTCGATGGCCTGGTCATTCCTGCTCCACTCGGGTTCTACGGCCGGCTACGGACGGGTGACGGGTCACGATCAGGCGGTCTTTGCCACCTGCGTGATGTCCTTGACGATCGCCGCCGGCGACTTCTTGCCGGCGATGATCTCCGCGACGCTGTCGTTGATCTGCTGCCCGAGCGCGGGCGCGTACGCCTGGTCGAGGTAGAGCTGGAAGCCGGTGTTCTTGGACAGGGCCTCCGCGACGGCCTTGTTGTTGGGGTCGCTGATGGCGGAGGTGGCGTCCTTCACCGTCGGCAGCACCGCGCCGGTCTGCGCGGAGCGCTTCTGGTTCTCGACGCTGAGCAGGAACTTCAGGAAGTCGATGGTGGCGGCCGGCGCGTCCTTGCCGACGGCGAAGCCGTTGCCACCGCCGAAGACCTCGGTCGCCGCGCCCTTGCCGCCTTCCACGGAGGGGAACGGGAAGAAGCCGAGCTTGTCGCCGAGGCCCTTCTTGCTGGTGGAGCTGGACGCCTGCACCGCCGGTGCCCACTGCCCCATCAGCTCCATGCCGGCGTTGCCGTTGCCCATGGTGGCGGCCTGACCGTCGGGCGAGCCGAACTCCGCGCCGAGGAAGCCCTTCTGGAACGGTTGCAGGTCGACGAGCTCCTTGAGCCGCTCACCGGCGGCGACAAGGTCGGGGGTGTCGAAGTTCTTGCTGTCGACGGCCTTCTGCAGCGCGTCGACACCACCGATGCGCATCGCGAGGTAGGACCAGTAGAAGTGGGCCGGCCACTTGTCCTTGCCGGCCAGCGCGACCGGGGTGATGCCGGCGGCCTTGAGCTTGCGGACCGCGTCGAGAACGCCGTTCCAGGTGGTGGGGGTCTCGGTGATGCCGGCGCGGGTGAAGAGCTCCTTGTTGTACCAGAACCCGACCATGCCGATGTCGAACGGAATGCCGTAGATCTTGCCGTCGATCGTGTACGGCTGCATGGCGGCGGGCAGGATGCCGGCGACCAGGTCCTTCACGTCGTCGGTGAGGTCCTTGACCAGGCCCGCGTCCACCTGCTGCTTCAGCACGCCGCCACCCCAGGACTGGAACAGGTCCGGCGGGTCGCCCGCCTGGGTGGCGGTGGTGAGCTTGGCCTTGAACGCCTCGTTCTCCAGGGGCTGGATGGTGAACGTGACGTTGCTGTGCGCGGACTTGTACTCGTTGGCCATCGCCTGCCAGACCGGGAGCATCGGCTCGGTGTTCTGGATGTGCCACCAGTTGATGGTCTGCGGGGCGTTCGGGTCGCCGGACTTGTCGTCACCGCTACAGGCGCTCAGCAGGTACGCGCCAGCGCCGGCACCGGCGAGGCCGAGCAGCGTTCGGCGGGAAAGGTGCGGGGTCATGATCCATCCCTTCGGGAACTCACGGGGTGCTCGGTTGCCGGCCGGGCCGGCGTGGTGGGAACCTATGGATCTCCGGAACTTTCAAAAAGCTTCGCCGGTATTACCGGTCGATGGCGGGCACGCTACGAGCTGTTTCCGCAACGGTCAAGCCCTCTGTCCTATTGCGAAAAGACCGGCTAGCGTAGGCAGGACTTCCAGCGATCCGGGACCGCAAGTTTCCGGAAGTTCCAGACAGCCCGTCCAGAGGAGCCCCTACGTGTCGACCGACATCGCTAACGTGGCGACCGCTACCCGGTCGATCCGCAACCCCGTCCTCGCCGGATTCCACCCGGATCCGTCGATCCTGCGGGTCGACGACGACTACTACCTGGCTACCTCGACCTTCGAGTGGTATCCGGGCGTGCGTGTGCACCATTCGCGTGATCTCGTGAACTGGCGCACCCTGAGCGGGGTCATCACCGACCGCCGCCTGCTCGACCTGCGTGGCTGCGGTGACTCCAACGGCGTGTGGGCACCCGACCTGACGTACCACGACGGTCTGTTCTACCTCGTCTACAGCGACGTGGCCAGCTTCGCCAGCGGCTACTGGGACCCGCAGAACTTCCTGGTGACCGCCGAGGACATCGCCGGCCCCTGGTCGGACCCGGTGAAGCTGCACGGGCGCGGCTTCGACGCGGCGCTGTTCCACGACGAGGACGGCACCACGTGGCTGCTGAGCATGAGCGCGGACTGGCGACCCGGCCGGGACCGCTTCGGCGGCATCGAGATCCAGCAGTACGACCGGGCCGAGCGTCGACTGGTCGGCAGCCCGCGCATGCTGTTCACCGGCACGTCGGTCGGCGTCACCGAGGGTCCGCACATCTACCGCCACGACGGGTGGTACTGGCTGATCACCGCCGAGGGCGGCACCAGTTGGGAGCACCAGGTCACCGTGGCGCGGTCCCGGGAGCTATTCGGGCCGTACGAGGTCGATCCGGACGGGCCGCTGCTCACGTCCGTCGGTCGCCCCGACCTGCGGTTGCAGAAGGCGGGTCACGGCAGCCTGGTGCGTACCCAGACCGACGAGTGGTACCTGGCCCACCTGGTGGGGCGCCCCTACTCCCCGCTGGGCAGTTGTGTGCTCGGCCGGGAGACCGCGATCCAACGGGTCGAGTGGCCGTCGGGTGAATGGCCGAAGATCGCCGGCGGTGTTCCGGCGGACGAGGTCGTCGCACCCGACCTGCCCGCGCACCCGTGGCCGGCGGAGCCCGAGACCGACCACTTCGACGCCCCCGAGCTGGGCCTGTGCTGGTCGACGCTGCGCCGACCGGCCAGCACCGACTGGGTCGACCTGCACGCCCGCCCGTCGTACCTGCGGATCCACGGCGGGCAGTCGCCGGTCGGGCGGCAGGCTCCGAGCCTGGTCGCGCGACGGGTCGGGGCGATGCACTGCTCGCTGGAGACCGTTGTGGAGTTCGACCCCGCCGACCACCGGCAGCTCGCCGGGATCACCGCGTACTACAACACGCTGAACTGGCACCACCTCTACCTGACCCGCGACGACGACGGGCGGACGGTGCTGGAGTTGCTCAGCTCCGACAACGGGAGGCGCACCCCGTACCCGGATCTGACCGTCGACGTCAGCGGCGTCACCCGGGTCGGCCTGCGGGCCGTGTTCGACGGGCCGGTGGTGCGTTTCGACTACGACCTCGGCGCCGGTTGGCAGCCGGCCGGCATCGACCTGGACGCGACCATCCTGTCCGACGAGCACGCCGCGCTGATCATCGACGGTGAGCCGGCGGCGTGGGGCTTCACCGGGTCGTTCCTCGGCCTGTGGGTGCAGGATCTCGGCGGCGACGGCGCGTACGCCGACTTCGACCTGGCCACCTACCGGGAGCAGTGAGCACGCGGACGGCACCCGGTGGGTGCCGTCCGCGTTCCATAGTTGCTACTTGACCTGGGCGGCGACGGCGCGCAGCTGGCCGAGGGTGGTGCGGAAACCGTGGCCCGACGCGGCCGGGTCCTCGGTGACCAGGCCGCTGACGGCCATGGCCTGCGAGCGGGACGCCGCGACCGCATCGTCGCCGTCCCCGGTCACGTCGAACACACCGAAGTCTCCGCTGAGCGTGCGGAACGTCGGGGCGGCCGGGTCCTTGGCGAGGTAGAGCACCGCGACCTGGCCCGGTTCGAGCGTGGACATGTGGGCCATGTCCGGCACGCCTGCGGGCAGGCTGGCGAGCGTGATGCGCGCCCCGGCGTTCACGGACGCCCCGTTCGCCGCACGCAGCACCTCGTCGACCCGGAAGCCGGCCGGCTCGACCTCACCGCGTACCACCAGGTCCGCGGTCTCGCTGAGTTGCCGCACCGTGCCGTACCCGCGCAGCTTGCCCTGCGCCGGCGGCGGCGCCGCGTCGGTCGGCGCGACAGCGGTCGGCGCGGCGGCGCTGCTCGTGGCGGGCGCGCCGACCGGGTCGGCGCCGTCGGTGCCGCCGCAGGCGGACAGCGCCGCCACGGCGAGCACGGCGGCGGCCGTGGCCCGGAGAGGCCGGGTACGGCGGGGGTCGACTGCCATGGAGCACTCCTTGCGTCTCGGTGCCGTCCCGGGTCTGCTCGCTCGGGACCGCGGCACTGCTGACGACATCTAACTGTGCGGTCCGGGCATCGAGCTCTCGGGTAGCCGTCGACGAGGTGAACATGCCTCGTCACGGACGGCTGACGTCGATTGACGGCACACCCACGTACTGATATCTGTTAATACAGTTTCCTGATGCTCGCGGTGCCCGCCGGGGGCCGATGCGCCGCGCCGGGCCATCGACCGGCCGGCGGCGCACCACCCCTCCCCCAAGGACCCCCATGGTGCACAGAAGAACAGCCACCTACGTCGCGGGCACCCTGCTGATCGGCGTCGCCGCCGTCGGCTACGGCATACCGTCGGCGAGTGCCGCCACCGCCGGCCCGATCACCGGCCTCGCCGGCAAGTGCGTCGACGTGGCCGGTGCGAACCCGGCCAACGGCACGGCCGTCCAGCTCTACGACTGCAACGGCAGCGCGGCCCAGACGTGGACCGTCGGCAACACCGACAACTCGATCCGGGCACTCGGCAAGTGCCTCGACGTCACTGCCGCGTCGACCGCCAACGGTGCCAAGATCCAGCTGTACGACTGCAACGGCACCGGCGCGCAGAAGTGGACCGCCAGCAACGGCGCTCTCGTCAACTCCGCCTCCGGCAAGTGCCTCGACGTCACCGACCGCAGCACCGCCAACGGCGCCCGGTTGCAGATCTGGACCTGCGGCGGCACCTCCAACCAGCAGTGGACCCTGCCCGGCGGCGGCAGCACCCCTCCGCCCACCACCCCGGCCGGGACCAACCTCGACGATCCGACGAAGAAGGACGTCGCCATGAAGCTCGTCTCGGCTGCGGAGAACTCCTCCCTCGACTGGCGTGCCCAGTTCTCCTACATCGAGGACATCGGCGACGGGCGCGGCTACACCGCCGGCATCATCGGCTTCTGCTCCGGCACCGGCGACATGCTCGAACTGGTGCAGGCGTACACCAACAGCAAGCCCGGCAACGTGCTGGCCGGCTACCTGCCGGCGCTGCGCGCCGTCAACGGCACCCCCTCGCACTCGGGCCTCGACCCGAACTTCCCCCGCGACTGGCGCACGGCGGCCAACGACTCGGTCTTCCGGGCCGCCCAGGAGGCCGAGCGGGACCGCGTCTACTTCAACCCATCGGTACGCGACGGCAAGAACGACCAGGTCCGGGCACTCGGCCAGTTCGCCTACTACGACGCGGCAGTCATGCACGGGTACGAGGGCATGCGTCAGATCCGCAACCGCGCCCTCGCCCGGGCGAAGCCCCCCGCGCAGGGCGGTGACGAGCGGACCTGGCTCAACGCGTTCCTCGACGAGCGGGTCATCGAGATGAAGAAGGAGGAGGCCCACTCCGACACGTCCCGGGTCGACACGGCCCAGCGGGTGTTCCTCAACAACGGCAACTTCAACCTGAACACGCCGTTGACTTTCGCCGTCTACGGCGACCAGTTCCGCATCGGCTAAGGCCTGTTTCATCAGGGCGGTCGAGCCGAGGCGGAGGCCGGACGGCGACCCGGCAAGGCGCGGTTTCGTCCGGATACAACACCGGTATCCGGAGGAAACCGCAACGCCGCCGGTCGTCGTCCGGGCCCGCCGCAGGCCGGCCAGTTCTTATGAAACAGGCCTTAGGACTCACACGCTCAGGGCGCCGGCAACCCGGCGCCCTGAGCCGTGTCCGGGGTCGGCCCGGCCACCGGTCGGGCGGCTTGGGCGGGCCGGGCCGGGCCGGGCTGGGCGGGCCGGGCTGGGCGGGCCGGGCTGGGGCGGCTGGACTGGGGCGGCTGGGCTGGGGCGGCTGGGCTGGGGCGCAGCCTTGCCTTGACGCTGACGACAAGGTTTAGCCTGGTCGCGACAGGCTGGTCGAGGAGGTCTGATGCTGATCGGCGAGCTGGCGGAACGGGCCGGCACGAGCACCCGGACGCTGCGCTACTACGAAGCCCACGGCTTGGTCCACCCGCAGCGCTCGGCGAACGGCTACCGCGTCTACGACGAGGCGGAGCTGCGGGTCGTCCGGGAGATCCGGGCGCTGCTCGACGTCGGCTTCGGCCTCGACGACGTCCGTCCGTTCGTCGCCTGCCTGCGGGCGGGCAACGCGTCCGGCGACGTCTGTCCCGATTCCGTGCTGGTGCTGCGACGCAAGCTCGCCGAGGTCGACGACTACCTCGAACGGCTCGGAGCGGTCCGTCAGCAGTTGCACACCCAGCTCACCCACGCCATCGCGCACCGGGAGGAAACATGCCCCAGGAAACGAGCGTCAGCTCCCTGATCACCGTCACCGACGACACGTTCGCCGAGCAGGTGCTGGCCAGCGACCGGCCCGTCGTGGTGGACTTCTGGGCAGAGTGGTGCCCGCCCTGCAAGATGATCGAGAAGAGTCTCGTCGAGCTGGCACAGGAGTTCGGCGACCGGATGGTCATCGCCAAGCTCAACTCCGACGAAAACCCGCAGGCCACGCGTCGCTACGCGGTCATGTCCCTGCCGACGCTGCTGGTGTTCCGTGGGGGCGAGGTCGTCGGCTCGGTCGTCGGATCCAGGCCGAAACTCCACCTGCGGCAGAGCCTGACCATGCACGCGGGCCTGTGACCGTCACCCCCGCCATGCACTTCAGCACCTCAAGGAACCTCCACGCTCGGCCTGACAGCAATCGATCACGCTGACTGAGTTTTGTCGTACACCTGTTCTAGTCTCTGGTCATGGTGGAGGAGTTGGCGCAGGCAGACGACGCGGTCGCTGCCTGCGTCGACGCCGCCGTCTGGTCCCTGCCGGAACACGACCTGATCGCGGCACTCGACGCCGCGCACCGCCTTCAGCAACGCCTCGCCGCCGTCACCCTGACCCTGGTCCGTGAGATCGACGGCCGCGGCACCGCCCGCACCCACGGCGCCTCCACCACCGCCGTGTGGTTACGCGAACGCCTGCGGATGACCGTTCCGGCCGCGCGCCGCCTGGTCGACCTCGCCACCGCCCTGGACACCGGCAACCCCGGCATCCGACAAGCACTGGCCGACGGTGCCATCAACCTGGACCAGGCCCGCGTCATCGCCGACACCGCCACGACCGTGCAGACCACCGCCGATACCGAAACCGCCGACAAGGCCGTCGGCGTCCTCGTGGAATGGGCCGGGCAGTTCGACCCCACCCTGCTGCGTCGCATGGGCACCCGGATCCTCGACCACGTCGCCCCCGACCTCGCCGACGCCGCCGCCGAAGCCGCCCTCGCCGCCGAGGACGCCCGCGCCACCCGCGACCGACACCTCACCCTGTCCACGCAAACCGACGGTCGGCTGCGGCTCACCGGCACGCTCGATGCCGAAACGGCAGGTCTGCTGCGGGCCGCCATCGACCCGCTCAGCGCACCCGCCGGCCCGGACGACACCCGCTGCGCCGGGCAACGCCGCCACGACGCCCTCGCCGACGTGTGCCGGCTCGCCCTGCGCACCGGTGACCTGCCCGACAGCGGCGGCGACCCGGCCCAGATCGTCGTCACCACCGGCTACGACGCGTTGACCCGGCACCTCGGCGCCGGCGCCCTCGACATCGGCCTTCAGCTCACCCCCGACACGGTGCGCCGGCTGGCCTGCGACGCTGCCATCCTGCCCGCCGTCCTCGGCGGCGCGGGCCAGGTCCTCGACGTCGGTCGACAACGCCGACTCGTCACCGGTGCGCTGCGTCGTGCGCTGGTGCTACGCGACGGCGGATGCGCCTTCCCCGGCTGCGACCGCCCACCCCGCTGGTGCAACGCCCACCACATCCACCACTGGGCCGACGGCGGCCCCACCAACCTCACCAACGCCGTCCTGCTCTGCGGCCACCACCACCGACACATCCACCACAGCCAGTGGACAGTCCGACTCGGCGACAACGGACGACCCGAGTTCATCCCGCCTGCCTGGCTCGACCCCGATCAGATCCCCCGCCGCAACCATTACCACCGACGCAGATAGTGGTGGCGAGCACGAAGATTTGAGCGGCCCGACGAGCCGAGCCCTCGTCCCGGCTACCGCTCGTTGCGGTATGCGCTCCTGCACCCAGTGGGCCTGTCGTCCTCGGCTGGTGGCCTGCGATATCTTGCGCGCTGGACGCGAGGACGGGGATGGTGCTCAATGAGGCGCACAAGACTGTCAGGCTCAGCGGTCGTCGGCACAGTGATCTCGGTGTTCCTGCTATCCACGACCGGGTGTACGAGGCAGGATGACGCACCCGCGCCGGCAGCCGTTACGCAGTCATCGCCCCCTGCGGTGGCGATGCGCGTCCACGGGCCGGCCACGCTTCTGGGCACCTGGCCCGAGTCCGTGGATCGAGGTCTACACGACCGCGCCAAGCAGAACATGGTCAACTTCAGGAAGTTGTCGAGCACCGAGCCCACCAGCCTGATGGGCACCGCCTACGTCCGGGCGAAGGAGGTCCAGTCCCGAGAGCGCGGGCTGCACATCCCCGGTGATGACCAGCGGGTGATCGTGATCAGCGCGTTGTCGGGCACGATCACCGATCCCACGGCGACGCTGAACAAGATCTTCGGCACCCTGACGAACGTCACCGACGTGCGCCCGGCCCCGCCTGGCCCTCTGGGTGGGGTGGCCGGCTGTGGCATCGGTCAGGCCACGACGGGGACTCGTGTCGACATCTGCGCATGGAGCGACCAACACACACTCGGCATGGTGACCTTCGTCGGCTTCCCGCGGACGGATGACCCGCCTGGTGTGTTCGGCCAGATCCGCGCCGAAGTGGAGCAACCGGCGAAATGACTTGACCTCAAGCTCGGGTGAGGTCCTAACCTCCGATATCGGAGGTAATGCATGAGCATGGAATTTGCCGCGTGGACGTCCCTGCACCACGCGATGAACGCACAGGATGAGCGTCCACTGTCCCGCGCCACGTTGAAGCGCATCGCGCAGTTCGCGCGGCCACACCGTCCGCTGATCGTCAGGTTCCTGTTGTTGAGCGTGGTGACGGCCGTCCTCACGGTTGCGGCGCCGATTCTCGCCGGCCGGGTGGTCGACGCGATCGTGGACGGCGCCGACAGCAGCCTCGTGATCCGCCTGGCGGTGCTGATCGCCCTGATCGCGCTCGCCGAGGCCGGCCTTGGTCTGGTGACGCGGTTTCTGTCCGCGAGCATCGGTGAGGGTCTGATCGTGCAGCTCCGGACGGCGGTCTTCGACCACGTCCAACGCATGCCCGTCGCGTTCTTCACCCGGACGCGCACAGGTGCGCTGGTCAGTCGGTTGAACAACGACGTGATCGGTGCGCAGCGGGCCTTCAGCGACACGCTGTCGAGCGTGGTCGGCAACACCGTCACGCTGGTCCTGACGTTGGCCGTGATGCTCACCTTCTCGTGGCAGATCACCGTGCTGGCGCTCGTGCTGCTGCCCATCTTCGTGCTTCCCGCCCGACGCATGGGGTCGAAGCTCGCCCGGTTGCAGCGGGAGGCCGCGGAGCACAACGCTGCCATGAGCACCCGCATGACGGAGCGCTTCTCCGCGCCCGGCGCCACGCTGGTCAAGCTGTACGGGCGGCCGACCGAGGAGTCCGCCGAGTTCGCGGCACGGGCCCGACGGGTGCGCGACATCGGCGTGCGTACCGCAATGCTCCAGTGGGTCTTCATCACCGCGCTCACCGTTGTCGGCTCGCTGGCGCTGGCCCTGGTGTACGGGCTGGGCGGCATCTACGCCCTACGGGGCAGCCTCGACGCCGGGACCGTGGTCGCTCTCGCACTGCTCCTGTCGCGCCTGTACGCGCCGTTGACGTCGTTGGCCAGCGCCCGGGTCGAGGTGATGAGCGCTCTGGTGAGCTTCGAGCGGGTGTTCGAGGTCCTGGACCTCAAGCCGCTGATCCTCGACAAGGCCGACGCCCGGCCCCTCCCCGAGGGACCGGTCGCTGTGGAGTTCGAGGGCGTACGGTTCGGCTACCCGTCGGCGGACAGGGTGTCGCTCGCGTCGCTGGAGGACGTGGCGAAGCTCGACACGCGTGGCGGCGAGGAAGTGCTGCACGGTGTGTCGTTCCGCGCCGAGGCGGGGCAGATGGTCGCGCTCGTCGGTTCCTCCGGGGCGGGCAAGTCGACCATCGCGCAGCTCGTGCCACGTCTGTACGACGTCGAGGACGGTGCGGTGAAGCTCGCCGACGTCGACGTACGCGACCTGTCGGCCGAGTCGATCCGGTCGGCTTTGGGTGTGGTGACCCAGGACGGGCACCTCTTCCACGAGAGCATCCGCGCCAACCTGGTGTTCGCTCGCCCGGACGCGACCGAGGACGAGATGTGGGACGTGCTGCGGCGGGCCCGGCTCGACGAGTTGATCCGCTCGCTCCCGGACGGGCTCGACACGGTCGTCGGCGAACGCGGTTACCGTTTGTCGGGGGGTGAGCGGCAGCGGCTCACCATCGCGCGGCTGCTGCTGGCCCGCCCGCGCGTGGTCATCCTCGACGAGGCGACAGCACATCTCGACTCCACCTCGGAGGCAGCGGTCCAGGATGCTCTCGCCGAAGCCCTGACCGGCCGGACGAGCGTGGTCATCGCACACCGGCTCTCCACCATCCGGGCGGCAGATCAGATCCTCGTCGTCGAGGACGGGCAGATCGTCGAACGGGGGCGGCACAGCGACCTGCTCGCCGCCGGCGGCCGTTACCAGGAGCTGTACAGCACCCAGTTCGCCCAGGACCAACCGGCCGTCCAGGAGCAACGCGTCGCCGTCTGAGCCGGGGCGGGCGGTGAACGACCAGTCGCCCACCGCGAACGAGCAGCAGGGTGGGCGACGAACGACCAGTCGCCCGCCCTGGGTGAGCCCCAGGGCGGGCGACGGCTTCAGACGGTGGGCGGGGCCCGTACCAGGAGCGGCCCCTACTCAATTCGGGGATCGATGATGACCAGGTCAGTCGTCGTCGTCCTTGTCATCGGCGTCGTCGTCCTTGTCGTCGTCGTCCTTGTCGTCGTCGTCATCGTCGTCGTCGACCGGCTCCTGCTCGGCCTTGACCACCGAGCCGTTGTCCCGGTCGACGTCCACCTCGTGCTCGGTGTCGCCAGCGACGATCTCGACGCTCCACACCGGTCGGCCGTTCTCCTGCTCGGCCTCGACCTCGACGATCTGACCGCCACCGGCCTTGGCGAGCGCGATCTCACCGGCACGCTTCTCGTCGACGGCGCTGCCCGCCGGCGCACCGCCGGTCGACGCACCACTTGACGGAGCGCCGCTCGACGGCGTACCCGATGGGGTGTCGGTCGACGGCGAGCCGCTGGCCGACGGCGAACCGCTGGCACCGGGCGCGTCCGTGGGCGTCGGGACGACGGTCGCCGCGGCGAGGGTCGTGCCGCCCGCCCGCGAGTCGTTCGCGGCGTTGACGCCCAGCGCGACCCCGGCCACCGCCAGCACCGCCGAACCGCCGACCGACGCCAGAAGCAGATTGGTGCGCTTCATCGTGGTGTCCACCTTTCCTCGGTTGTCGACTTCGAGGATCGGCTGAACCGGGATAGCAGCGCGCTGTCCGAACACTAAGGCCGGGTTAAAGCGTGCGGCGTGAACGGGTCAGAGCGCCATCTTCATGAAGACGTCGGCGCGGGCGTACGGCGGCGGCGGGACCTGATCGGGGCTGACGTGCTGGAAGCCGGCGGTTTCGTAGAGGTGCACGGCGTTCGGAAGCTTGGTGCTGCTGACCAGGAAGAGGGTGGTCGCGCCGAACTGGCGGGCGCGCGCGATCGCCGCCTCGATGAGCCGGCGGCCGAGGCCCCTGCCGCGCACCGCCGGGGTCACCGCCATCTTCGACAGTTCGAAGACGTCGTCCGAGCTACGGACCACTGCGACACAGCCGATGATCTTCCCGCCGTCGCGGACGATCAGCACGTCGCCGCCGGGTTCGACGATGGCGGCGAACGGGTCGTTGAGCGTCTTGCGGTCCGACTCCTCGATGGTGAAGAAGTGGGAGATCCACTCTTCGTTCAACGCCCGGAATGCCTCCGCCTCCTCGGTGGTCGTCATGGACGTGACGGTCAGCATGCTCGGGTTCATCGCCCGATTCTCCGGTCGCCGCCACTCGAACGTCCAACGTTTTAGGCAGGGGCGGGGCGCGCTGACCTGCTCGGCGCGCTAGCCACGCCGGTTGAGTTCCGCTTCGAGCCGCTGGACGAGCGTCTTGCGGTCCTTGCTGGCCCGTTCGTTACGCAGGGCGGTCTTGAGCTGGCGTGTGTCCAGGCCGCGGACCAGCTTGACCGCCTCGGTGACCGACATCTCCGTCATCCGGCCGGCAGTGGTGGCGTCTCGCCGCGCCCGTTTGGCCGGGCCGGTGTTGGCCACGTACTGCTTACCGGTCCGGGATGCTTCGCGCTTCTTGGTGTCGGTAGCGCGCTTCTGGCTCTCCGACATCTCGTCCCAGGCCTTCTTGGGCAGGTAGCGGCTCGTCGTGCCGCCCTGGCGGGCTCGGGTGTCGCCCTCCTTCGTCTGCCACTTCTCGTTGCCCCAGCGCTGCAGAGCCTTCTGCCGGTCGTCCTTCGGGCCCAGAAATCCCCCGCCGCGCCTCTTGTACTCCTGCGTGACCAGTTGCGACTTGCGGGCCGACCACTGCCCCGGCCTGCCGCCCTTGTCGGAGGCCTTGATCTCTTCCTTGATCTGTTCTCTGAGCTCGGGTTTCGTATACCGCGCCATGACTGGCAGCTACCCGGCAACGCAGCGGCTATGCCTCCGGCAACGACGCCGGAGGCAACGACGCCGGAGGCAACGACGCCGGAGGCAACGACGCCGGAGGCAACGACGCCGCCGGTCCGAGCCGCAGCAGCACCTGCGCCCCGCCACCCGGACCGGCACGCAGGTCCAGGCGACCGCCGGCGGCCTGCGCGGCGCGGCGGGCGATGTCCAGGCCGAGGCCCGTCGAACCGGCCGCGCTCGCGCCCCGCTGGACCGCGCCGGCCGGCATGCCCGGGCCCTCGTCGGCGACGGTGAGGACCACCTCCCCGGCGTCGCCGGCGAGCCGGACGGCGAACGGCGTGCCGTCGGGGGTGTGCGCGAAGACGTTGCCGAGCAGCGCGTCCACGGCCGCCGTCAGATGATCGGCGGCCACACCGACCGGGAGCGGGCCGGACGCCAGGTCGAGGGTGACGGCCCGACCGGTGTCCTCGGCCAGCACCGACCAGAACGCGACCCGGTCGGCGACGATCGCCGCCGCGTCCGCCGCGGCCGGCTGGGCCGCCGGTGAGTGCCGCCACCGGGCCTGTCGGATCAGCCCGGTGACCGCGCGTTCGAGACCGTCGGCCGCCGCCGTGATCCGGGCTGCGTCGTCCGGGTCGCGCAACGACTCCGCCTCCAGCCGCAACGCCGTCAGCGGGGTACGCAACTGGTGTGACAGGTCGGCGACCTGTTCGCGTTCCTGCACCAGCAGCACCTGGATGCGGGTGGCGAGGTGGTTGAGCGCGCCGGCCACCTCGCGCAACTCGGGCGGACCGGCGGGGGTGACCCGGGCGTCCAACTCGGCGTTGGCCAGGCGGTGGGAGACGGCGGAGAGGTCGCTGATCGGGCGGACCAGGGTGCGCGCCAACCGGTCGGCGACCAGCAACCCGATCAGCACGAGGATGACGCCGAGCAACGCCAGCACCAGCCACGCCCTGGTGACCCCGGCGGTCAGCTCGTGCTGCGGCACCGCGATCCGGATCACGCCGGTGCCGTCCGTCCGACCCTGCACGGCGATGACCACCTCCCGGCCGTCCGCCGACTCCCCGGTGAGGCTCTGCCCACGCGCGGCCAGCGCCACCGCCGGGGTGCGGGGGGTCTGCGCGCCGAGCACCGTCCCGTCCGGCAGGAAGACGCTCACCGGCCGTCCGGACTCCGCCGCGAGCTGCTCCACGGTGAGCCGGATGGTCGCCGCGTCGGCGGTGCCGACGACCGGCACCAGGCTCTGCGCGTCGGCGGTGGCCCGGACGGTGGCCCGGTCCTCCGCGACGGTACGGACCAGCAACGCCAGCGGCACCAGGAACGCGACGAGGGTGAGCACGCTGACCGCGGCGACCAGCAGCGCGAGACGTGCCCTCACGGCTGCGCCGCCGGCGCTTCGAGGCGGACCCCGACTCCGCGCACCGTGTGCAGGTAGCGAGGCTGCTGCGCGTTCTCCCCCAACTTGCGACGCAACCAGGACAGGTGCACGTCGACGGTCTTGTCCGCGCCGCCGTACGGGATCTGCCAGACCTCGGTGAGCAGCTCACGTTTGGTGACCACCTGGCCGGGTCGGCCGGCGAGGTGGTGCAGCAGGTCGAACTCGCGGGGGGTCAGCTCGACAGTCACCCCGTCCAGGGTGACCTGCCGGGCCCGGGGGTCGACGCGCAGCCCACCGACGACGAGCGCCGCCTCCTGCGCGTCGGCGCCGGAGGGGCCCCGGCGCAGTACCGCCCGGGCGCGGGCATCGAGCTGCGCCGCAGTGAACGGCTTGACCACGTAGTCGTCGGCGCCGGCGTCGAGCACGCGCACGATCTCGGTCTCGTCGTCACGTGCGGTGGCCACGATGACCGGTACCGAGCTGACCGCGCGCAGCATCCGCAGCAGTTCGCGCCCGTCCAGGTCGGGTAGGCCCAGGTCGAGCACGACGAGGTCGGGCCGGTCCTCCAGCGCGTCGCGGAGCCCGGCCATCGCGGTCGAGGCCGCGGCCACCGCATGGCCGCGTTCCCGGAGGGCACGGATCAGCGGGGTACGGATGGTCAGGTCGTCCTCGATGAGCAGCAGGCGGGCCACAGGTGGCAGGCTAACCGCTCCCGCCGCCGGCGAGACGCACGTTAACCGTGCCTTAGCCTGCGCATGTGCCGACGACAACGATTGATCGGGGATAGTCGGAGCATGGGCCGTCGTTCGATCCTCGTCGCCACCGGTTGGGTGGCCACCGCCGCTGCGGCAACCCTGATCGGGTTGGGCGCGATCCGGTTGGTGGGCGAGAGCATCACCGGCACCCCGGGCGGGGTGCGCAGCGAGGCCGAGATCGAGCGGGCGCTCGCCGCACCGGAACCGACGCCCAACGGCACGACGGGCGCTGTTCCTACCGCGCCGGGCACGAGCGCAGCACCGGGCACGAGCGCCGCGCCGAGCGCCAGCTCCGGGGTCCGCCGGGGATTCGCCACCGACGGTGGCACGGCCGTGGCCGAGTGCGGCGCCGGCGGGGTACGCCTCGTGTCCTGGGCGCCCGCGCAGGGCTACCGGGTCCGCGACGTGGACCGGGGCCCGGACGACGACGTCGAGGTCACGTTCCAGGGGCCGACCCGGGAGTACGAGTTGAAGGTGCGCTGCATCGGCTCGGAGCCGGTGTCCGTCGCCGACGACTGATCCGCCACAGCCCGGTACTGCTGGTGTTGTCGCGGTGGGCCACCATGTCGTCATGGTGGCGGGGTGGCGGGGTGGCGGGACGAGTCTGGTCGGCTCCACGCCTGGCGGGTGGGTCGACGCCGTCTCGCCTGGCGTCCCCGCTTTCCTCAAGGCACATGGCTCGCCGGCGGAGACGGCGGGCCGTTCGAGCTGCTCGTTCTCCCCTTTTTCGTCCTGATTGTCCTCGGCTACCTGGTCACCTGGCTCGCCGCGCTGCTGGCCACCGTGGTCGTCTGGCCGTATCGAGCGGTCTCCGGGCGTTGGCCGGTCGTCGCCTACCCGCTCGGTTCGTCTCCGGTCGCGCAGGATGACCAGCGCGGCGACCGGCCGTATCGGCGGCAGGTGACGAGCCGCGCCGCCGGAGCGGCGCTCACCCGGCAGTGGGCGCGCCACATCGAACAGCACGGCCACCCGGAACCCGCGCCACCGCCCACCAGGTGAGGGACGGACGTGGCCGGCACGGAGACCCGTGCCGGCCACGTCACCGGTTGCGGTTCAGCTGGTGTACGCCTCCACCTCCCAGAGCGAGTGGCCGTAGCCGGTGCCCCGGGCGGTGCCGTTGATCCGCAGGTAGCGACCGTTGGCGTTGAGCGCCGTGTGTTCGTCCACCCCGCCGTCGCCGCCGGTCACCGACTTCACTGTGGTCCAGGTGGTGCCGTCGTTCGAGGTCTGGATCTGGTACGCGCTGCTGTACGCCGCCTCCCAGCTCAGCTTGACCCGACCGATCGCGGTCGGGCTGCCGAGGTCGACGCGGATCCACTGCGGGTCGGAGAAGGTGCTCGACCAGCGGGTGGTGAGGCTGCCGTCGACCGCCTGGGCGCCGGTCACGTCGGCTCCCTCGTTGCTGGACGTCGTCGTCGGCTTGTTCAGGAGCAGGTTGCCGGTCGGTCCGGTCGGGCCGCCGGTGCCGCCGTACACCTCGAACTCGAACAGCGAGTAGCCCCAGGCGGTGCCCCGGGTGGTGCCGAGGAGTCGGACGTACCGGCCGGAGCCGGTGAGCCCGGTCAGGTCGTCCACTCCGCCGTCGCCGCCGGTCACCGTGCGGATCGTGGTGAAGGTGACGCCGTCCGGGGAGGTCTGGATCTGGTAGCCGCTGCCGTACGCCGCCTCCCAGGTCAGCTTGACCCGGTTGATCGCGTAGGTGGCACCGAGGTCCACGTCGATCCACTGCGGGTCACTGAACGCGCTGCTCCACCGGGTGCCGGCGACGCCGTCGAACGCGTTGGCGGCGCCGTACGCGCCCTCGAGGCTGGAGGCTCGCGCCGGCTTGCCCCGGGCCAGGTTCGCTCCCGGCTCGGGATCCGGGTCGGGGTCCGGGTCCGGACCCGGTCCACCGGGGCTGGTGGAGAGGGTGAACTCGTCGATGTCGAAGTACGGGCCGGTGCCCTTGAAGACCAGGAACAGGGTCCGGGTGCCGGTGACGGCGGTGATCCCTCCGGTGACGGTGGCGAAGGTGGCGTACCCGCCGGTGGGTGTGACGGTGGCCGAGCCGACCAGCGGGCCGGTGGGCGAGTCCACCCGCAGCTCCAACGTGCCACCGCCGCCGGCCGGCGCGCCGACCCGGGCGCTGAACGACTGGACGCCGGTCAGGTTGTACGGGCGGAACGAGATCCAGTCGTTGTTGTCGATGTAGCCGACCGCCGCGCCGCCGTTCCCGGCCGCACCCGCCACGATCTGCACGCCGGACGAGTCACCGAAGTGCTCGGCCTGACGTACCCGAGGTTGCAGGACGGCCTGGGTGTGCGTGGTCAGCGCCGGCTGGCCACCGCCGCCCAGGTCGGTGTACTCGGCGTCGATGATGCCGAAGATGTTCGCCGCCGCGTCGTGCTCGCCATCCTTCGACGTCTGGATGACCCCGGAGCACCCCTGCACGCTGCCGAGCTGGTGGCCGTGCGAGTCGTGGCCGAGGACGTAGTTCACCTTGACCCGGGCGCAGTTGATCGCACCGTCCTGGGCGTCGGTGACGGTGACGGAGAACGGCACCGCGTCCCCGAAGGTGAAGGTCTGCCCGTTCAACGGGGTGTTCACGGTGACCACCGGGGCGCTGTTGCCGACCGTGACGACCACGCTCGCGGTGGCCGTCTTGCCGGTGGTGTCCCGGACCGTCAACGTCGGGCTGCGGGTCCCGTTGGTGGTGTACGTGAAGCTGGGGTTCGCCGCCGTCGAGTCGGTGGTGCCGTTGTTGTCGAAGTCCCAGGCGTAGGTGAACGGGTCCCCGTCCGGGTCGAGGGTGCCGGCCGAGGAGAAGGCCACGGTCAGTGGCGCGGTGCCACTGGTCGGGGTGGCGGAGACCTGGGCGACGGGAGCTCGACCCTCGCGGGCGTACTCGATGCGGTAGAGCGCCGAGTTCGCGTCGCCGTTGAACCAGCCGGTGCCGTAGTCGAGGACGTAGAGCGCGCCGTCCGGCCCGAACTCCATGTCCATCACCTGGGTGCCGGTCCACGGGAACGGGTTGATCTTCAGTGGTTGGCCGGTCGAATCGAGCTTGATGTTCTTGATCCAGCGACGGCCGAACTCCCCGGCGAAGTAGGTCCCGTCGTAGTACTCGGGGAACGCCACGGGCGAGGTGCTGGTGCGGTCGTACCGGTAGATCGGGCCACCCATCGGCGACAGGCCGCCGCCGGTGAACTCCGGCGGCGAACCGGAGCCGCCATACGGCAGCCAGGCCGGAATGGCCGGCGGGAGCTGGGTGATGCCGGTGTTGTTGGGCGAGTTGTTCACCGGTCCGCCGGCGCAGTTGAACTTCGCCCCGGACGGGCCGGACGGGAAGGTGTAGTCGTTGTACGCGTCGTTGCGGGCGGTGCAGTAGGGCCAGCCGTAGAAGCCGGGCCGGTCGATGCGGGCGAACTCGACGTTGCCCGCCGGGCCCCGGTTCGGGTCGGCGGTGCCCGCGTCCGGACCGTAGTCGCCGAGGTAGACGATGCCGGTGGCCTTGTCCACGCTCATCCGGAACGGGTTGCGGAAGCCCATCGCGTAGATCTCGGGGCGGGTCCGCGCGGTGCCCGGGGCGAACATGTTGCCGGTCGGGATGGTGTAGCCGCCGGCCGCGCTCGGCTTGATCCGGAGCACCTTGCCGCGCAGGTCGTTGCTGTTCGCCGAGGTGCGCTGGGCGTCGAACGCCGGGTTGCGTCCGGCGCGCTCGTCGATCGGGGTGAAGCCGGCCGAGTCGAACGGGTTGGTGTCGTCGCCGGTGGACAGGTAGAGGTTGCCGGCGGCGTCGAAGTCCATGTCACCGCCGACGTGGCAGCACATGCCCCGGCTGGTCGGCACGTTGAGGATCAGTGTCTCGCTGGCCAGGTTGATGGTGTTGTCCGCGTTGACGGTGAACCGGGCCAGCCGGTTGACACCGTCCCAGACGGCGAACTGGGCTGGGGTGCCCTCCGCGGGCGCCCCACCGCCGGGGGTGCTCAGCGGTGGGGCGAAGTAGGCGTACACCCAGCGGTTGGTGGCGAAGTTGGGGTCGGCCTTGATGCCCTGCAGGCCCTCCTCGTCTCCGGTGTAGACCGGCAGGGTGGCGGCGATCTTGGTGTTGCCGTTGGCGTCGGTGTGCCGGATCACGCCGTTGCGGGAGGTGTGCAGCACGCCCCGGTCGGGCAGGACGGTGAGGCTCATCGGCTCACCGGTCTCGGCCGCGCCCTTGGCCAGCTCCACCTGTTGGAAGCTGCTGTTGACGGTGCCACCGCAGTCGGCGTCGACCTCCCCCGCCGCGGTCCTGATGCCGCCGAGCAGGTGCTGGCGGAAGCTCGCCTCGCTGTACGACGCGTCGGTGTGGCCCAGGCCGGTGTACCAGGCTCGGCCGCCGGAGTAGTTCTGGCACCAGGAGATCGGGTGGTCGGCCCCCATGCTGCCGCCGGTGTAGGTGGTCTCGTCCAGCGTGGCCAGCACGTGCACGTTGCCCCGGGGGTTGGTCCGGTAGTTGTACAGCTCGTCGAACCGGCTCCAGCGCTGCGGCAGCCCCGCGGTGGACGGGTGCACCTGGTCGGCGACCTTGACGGTGACGGTCTGCTCGGCCGGGTGCGAGGCGAAGTACGCCCCGACCAGCCCGCCGTACCACGGCCAGTCGTACTCGGTGTCGGAGGCGGAGTGCACGCCGACGTACCCGCCGCCGCCGGTGATGTAGCGCTCGAACGCGGCCTGCTGGGCGGCGTTGAGCACGTCGCCGGTGGTGGACAGCCAGATCACCGCGGCGAACCGGTCCAGGTTGGCGTCGGTGAACTGGGCGGCGTCCTCGGTGGCCTCGACGGTGAACCCGTTGGCCGCGCCGAGTTGCTGGATGGCGGCGATGCCGGGGGTGATGGATCCGTGCCGGAATCCGGCGGTCTTGCTGAAGACCAGGACGGTGAACGGTGCGGCGCTGGCCGTGGGTGGCGCGGCGACGATGCCGCCCGCCACGAGGATCGTGCTCAGCGCGAGGCCGAGCCACGATCTCAGGGATCTGCGCACAGTGGGGTCCTTTCGCGGTGCGGGGACGGCGTGCGCCGATCACGCCAGGCGGTGGTGGGACGAGATATGTGAATGCATCGTTGCGTTCCGGCGACGGGCGCGTCAAGCACTCTCCCACCATCCGTGAGAGCGTTATCTCCGCAGGTCAGGGACGACTGTGCAACACAAGATCGAATAACGGTTTTCGGGCCGGGGATCCGCGCGTGGGTGGCGCCAGACGATCGGGGCCCGGTCCTGTGGTGGCTCGCGCGTTGCTCAGGGGTTAGGCAAGGCTGCCCTAGCCAAAATATCCCGTGAAGGCGCGAATTGTCCCGTCGGGGCCGGGTACTGCGATGACCCGCACCACCGACGGAAGCGAGAACGCCGATGACCGACATGCTGGAGATGCCGCGGGTACACGAGTGCACCGTCACCGACTGCGGCTACAACCACGATGGCTGCCACGCCTTCGCCATCACCATCGGGCAGCAGAACGCCAACTGCGCCACGTTCATCGACACCTCGGCGAAGGGCGGACTAGACCGCGTCATCGCCCAGGTCGGGGCCTGCAAGCGCAGCGACTGCCAGCACAACGCCGAGTTGGAGTGCCACGCACCGTCCATCCGGGTCGGTCCGGGCCAGGACATCGCCGACTGCCAGACCTACCAACCGCGCTGAGCAGACGGGGGCGGCCGGGACGGCCGCCCCCGAACCGCGTCCCCGCTCAGCGACCACCCGCGACCAGCTCGGCGATCATTCCCTCGCAGCTCCGGACGACGACCTGCGCACCGCGCCGCTGCGCCAGCGGAAGCAGCGGGTCCTCGGCCCGGTCCCGCCACCGCCACTGCGCCTCGGCGGCGACCTCCCAGAGCCGCTGCGCGGTCGCCTCGTGCTCGACACCGAGCCGGGCGGCGAGGCCCACCCCGTTGCCCCCGACCAGCCGCTGCGCCTCGTCGGCCAACTCCGCGTCGAACCCGAGCCGGGTGTTGCGCAACGCCACCAGCAGGCGCAACTCCCGGAACTCGTGCGCACCCGCGAGGATCTGCTCGACCGCGCCGACCACCTCGTCCGAACCCCGCGTGGGTTCGGCCCGCAGCACCGCCTCCACCGCGGCCAACGCGGACCGGGCCTTCAACGCGTCACGACGGTCGATGAAGCAGCGGGTCACCGACTCGCGCAGCTCCGTCAGACCGCTGCGCCGGATCAACTCGGCGGAGAGCTTCACCCGGCTGTCGAAGCCACTTCGGACCAGGGTGGCCGCCAGCCGGACACCGAAGATCCCGAATCGGTCGAGCAACGCGGCGCGCACCTCGGTGTCCAGCCGAACCGGCAGCTCGCCCCGGAGAAAGCGATCGGTCGAGATCAGGTGGGCATCCAGCTCCGCCCGGGGCACGCGGGCGAGGGCCGCGAGCGCCGCGAAGTCCGACTCGCCGAGCATCCTGCCCGCCAGGCCGAGCATCCCACTGCACGCCACCACGTTCACACTGAGCGCGCCCACCCGTGGATCACGGTAGTGCCGGCGGGCGAGTTGGCGGGCGGTGAGCAGGCCGTCGATCCGACCTCCCCCGGTCTCGTCCGCCCTGGACAGCACCATGATCACGTTAACCGGGGCGGCCTGCCCGACGGCGCCGTCCCGGGCCGCCTCCAGCACCCGCAGATCACTGTCACGACCGTCGCGGGTCAGGTACAACACCGCGTCCGAGTCCCGCAACACCCGCTCCAACACCGACGCCAGGCCCTGCTCGACGTCACCGTTGACCGCCGGGGTGTCGATGAGCGTGATCTGCCGCAGCGCCCGCGTCGGCCACTGCACGACGATGTCGCGGAGGTCGCCGGTGTCCCAGCCGAGATCCACCCGCAGGCCGGTCGCCGACTTCACCACCGCCAACTCCTGCGGAGGCTGACCCGACGGGTACGCGGTGGCGCGCGGCACCGGGCCGTCCTCGTACCAGGTGAAGACGCCGTCGGCCCGCTCGACAGGCGCGACCTCCTCACCCATCAACGCGTTGACCACTGTCGACTTGCCGGATCGCCACGGGCCTACGACCGCGATCCGCAGAGGTTGCTCCAACCGGGCCACCTGGTTGCGCAACTGCGCCACGACCCGTGGGTTGTCCTGGTAGAGCTCGATGGCCTGGTGCAGCAGGCCCCACGCCGCCTCGTCCAGGCGCAGCCCCACCGTCATGTCTGCGGTTCCAGCAGCAGCGGGGCGGACCGCACGCCGGTCAACTGCTGCGCCTGCTCGTAGAGCGCGGCCAGCCGGGTCATCTTCAGCCGGATCTCGCGTTGTCGCTGCTCACGAAGGGAAGCGTCGGTGTCGGCCTCCTGCTTCGCGCTGCGGAACGACTGGACGATCGCCTCCTGCAACTCCTCGGTCAGCGCCGTGAAGTGGTCGCGCAGCATCCGCTGCACCTGGCGGACAGCGTCCCGGCAGTCCCGGCTGATCCGGACGAAGACGTCGTCGACGTGGCGCTGGATGGTGGTCTTGACGGTCGCCTGCCGGCGGCGGAGCAACTGCTTGCTCTCGTCGCGGATGCTCTTGCCACCGAAGAGCGCACCGATGCCGACCGAGACCGGGTTGATCATCGGCATGCCGGCGAGGGTGGTCGCCAGACCGAACATCAGCATGCCGCCGTACGAGCCCTTCATGCCGGTGAACAACTTCTGGCCGGTGGTGAACCTGTCGATCGTCGGACGTTGCAGCTCCGGCATCCGCTCACCGATGTCGTCCGGCATGGACATCGACCAGGCCGGCAGCACGTCGTAGCCGTACCTGTTGAAGTTGGCGGCCACCCGGCGGGCGATCCAGTCGCAGCGCTGGATCAGCCACTCGCGGTTCGCCTCGGCCGCGTCGACCAGGCTCCTCTCCAGCCAGTCCTGGAAGGTCTCCCAGGCCACCAGAGGGTCGGCGGTGTCGAACGCCTCGTCCACCGTACGCAGGATCTCCCGCGTCCGATCACGAAGGTCGTACTCGATGTCGGAGAGCAGGTCGCCGATCTCGTCGTTGAGCGTGTTCTGCCAGCGGGTGGAACACCTGCGCAGCTCGTCCACCTCGCGCTGCGCCGCGTGCAACCGGGAGATCGGCCCGGACTGCTCCTCGGTCTCCTGGGTCTCCAACTCGGCGCGCAGCGGAGCGGCCAACTGCTCCACGACCGTCCGGGCAACCGTCTGCACCGATGCGCGGGCCAGATGGTTGGCCTTGCCGGCCAGGTCGCGTTGCAGTCGGGCGATCAGCTCGGGAAACCCCGACTCGGCGTTGAGGCCACGGTCGTCGGCCGCGGCGGCGCGCAGTCGCAGGGTCGCCGAAACCGGGATCAGCGTCGCCGGGACGCCGGCCTCCACCAGGTGTTGCCGATTGCGTTCGGCGACCGTGCGCCAGTCGGCCACCAGATCCGTCTTGCTCTGCACCACGACCACGTTCGGGTGTGACCGCATGACGTGCAGCACCATGTTCAGTTCGGCGACCGACAGCTCCCGGGTGGAGTCGGAGACCAGCAGCACGACGTCCGCGCGGGCCGGAGCAGCGACTGGGACGGCGCCGCCGACACCGGCGACCTCGTCGGTGCCGGGAGTGTCCACCAGCACCATCCCGGCGCCGAGCAGGGCACGTGGCACACCGATCTCGACGTACGCCGGGCCGCCGCCCGGACGCCGACCGACTGTTCCGGCCACGCCCGCAGCGACCTGGTCGAGCGCGACCGGCGTTCGCTCGACGGTCACCGCGTCGGCAGTGCCGGCGGGACGGCCCGAGGCCGGCGCCGGAGCCTGCGCCACCACCGCGGAAGGGGCTTCCGCGTGCCGCACGACGGTGGGCAGCACTGTGGTGCGGCCGTCGCCGACCGGGCAGGCCGGGGCGTTGATGATCGCGTTGATCAGCTGACTCTTGCCCTGGTTGGGTTCGCCGATGACGAGGACGCGCAGCGTCGGATCCAGCAGTTGCGCACGCTTCTGCCGCACCGTCTGGAGCAGGTCAGCACGACCGTGTGCACTGCACGTGCGGGCGATCTCGTCCAGCACGTCCAACCAGATCCCGGCCATCACCGCACCAAGTGTGCGGATTTCGGCTCAATTATCAAGAGGGACCGGGTGGGGAACCGGGAAGGACCGGATCGCCCGAGGCGATCCGGTCCCCCGCTCCGACCGGAGATCCGGGTCAGAGCAGGCCGCCGGTGATACCCAGCAGCCCGTGATCGGACGAGGCGTGCGAGTCGCCGCCGAGCACACCGTCGGTGACCCCACCGGTCACGTCACCGACAGTGCCGGTGACACCGGGGAGGAGGCTGTCCACCTGGTGCGTCACGCCGCCCACAGCCGACGGCACGTCGAGCGGTGGGACCACACCGCCGACGACACCGTCGCCGTGCCCGAGGCCGAGCCCACTCAGGGTGTCGTTGACACCGAGGGAGTTCACGACCCCGCCGAGCTGACCGTGGGTGCCGGGCAGGACACCACCGGTCAGGTCGCCGCCGATCAGGTTCGAGTCGGTGACACCGAGCAGACCGCTCGGGTCGCCGACGGTGCCGGTGACGTCGCCGAGGACCGGGTCCGCGATCGCGTCCACCGGCTGCACGACGTCGGCGTCGAGGGTGTACGCCACGTCGCCCACACCGGCGAGGTCGGTGTCGAGCCCGTTCGGCCCGATGCCCAGGCCGACCCCCGGCAGGACGGTGATCCCGGCGGCGGCGGTCGACGGGTCGACAGCGATGGCGCCGAGCACGCCGGCCTTGACGTCCACGCCGGTGGGCGAACTGGTGACGCTGATCTGCTGCGCCACGCTCTGCAACTGGCCCACCACGTCGGTGGTGTCGGTGACCAGCGGGTCCAGCCCGAGCTGCCCGACGGCCGGGGCGATCGGCCCGAGCCCCTGGCCCGGCGCGTAGTCGACGACCAGCGGCACCACGTCCTGGACATCCGCCGCGGTGATGTCGGTGAGCCCCGCACCACGCAGCGCACCCTCGGGGTCGAGGTCGAAGGCCGACCGCGCGTCGGGGTTCGTCAGCAGGTCGAGCACGAAGTCGTGGAGGGTCTGGTGCGAGTCCATGTGCTGGTTCTCCTCGGATCTGGCGTCGGCGACGTGTCGTACGTCGACAGTGACGCTATTGCCGGGCCCGCCCCCCGGGCATCGGGGCTGAGCCCGCATCCGGGCCGGTTGAACTAGGGAGTCCGCCACCTCGTACGTTAGGGGGACAGGGGGAAACCGTCCCGGCGAGATTAGGGTCCCGACCAGGGTCTCATCTCTGGTACGAACGTAGGAGCCCGCGGGTTTCGCCGGGGGTGGGTCGTCGGCAGCACCGACGCCATCGCCACCGGCGGCCACCTCACGGGGGGAGAAGAAGCGATGCCGTACGTCCTGGGGATAGACATCGGGAGCACCAACACCGCCGCCGCCGTCGCACGGCTGCACGGCAGCACCTGGACCCGTCCCGAGGCCGTCCCGCTGCACGTCGACTCCACAGTCGTACCGTCGGTGCTGTGCCTGTCGGAGGACGGCTCGCTGCACGTCGGCGAGCCCGCCACCGACGACGGCAGCCGCACCACGCGCGACTTCGTCCACCGCATCGGCGACGACGTGCCCCTGCTGCTCGGCGGCGAGGCCTGCGCGCCGCAGACGCTCACCGCGGAGCTGGCGGCCTGGGTGGTGGAGCGGGTCCACGCCCTCGAGGGCGGCCCGGCCGAGGCGATCGTCCTCAGCCACCCGGCGGGGTGGCGTCCGTACCGGCGGGAGGTGCTGCACCGGGCCCTGTCCGGCTTCGGCCTGCACAACGTGACGTTGCTGCCCCGTACGGTCACGGTGGCCGAGAGCCACGCGGCCCGCGGGTTCGCCGGCAGCACGGCTGTCGTCTACGCGTTGGGCGGCAACAGCTTCGAGGCGGCCTTGGTGCGGCGCACCCCGCGTGGCACCTACGAGACGTTCGGCACTCCCCAGGGGCTCGACTCGCTGGGCGGGGCCGACTTCGACGAGGCGTTGGCTGAGCACACCCGTACCGCGCTGGCCCGGGAGTTGGCCGCCAGCGCACGCCGCGGCACCCAGGCGGCGTTGCGCGGGCTGCGCGCGGAGTGCGACCGGGTCAAGCGGGTGCTGACCGTCGACCTGGCGGCCGACGTGGTGCTGGCCCTACCGAACGGCCCGGCCCGGATACCGGTGACCCGGGCCCAGTTCGAGGCGATGATCCGCCCGACGGTGCAGGTCACCGTCGACCTTCTCGTGCGGGCTGTGCGCAGCGCCGACCTGACACCGGAGCACCTCGACGGTGTCCTGCTGGCGGGCGGTTCGACCCGCGTCCCGCTCGTCACCGAGCTGATCAGCGCGGCCCTCCCGGTCCCCGTCGAGGTCGAACCGGACTCCCAGTTGACCGCCGCCACCGGGGCGGCGATGGCCGCCTGCCAGGTGGTGTCGCCGCGCGCCCGCCGAAACCCACCGGTCCGCGACACGGCCCCGGTCAGCGGCGCCGGGCGGGCCACCCTCCCGGCACCCCGCCGCCCCCACCACGACACCACCGTTCCGGGTGATCCGCCACCGCGGCCCCCGGTCCGGGTCCTCCCACTGGACCTGCCGAAACCGTCCCGTCTGGCGTTGGCCCGCAGCCGGGGACGCGAAGGATGACCCCAATGATCATGAACGACATCGCCGAATCCGGGTTGACCCTGGATCGAGGGCCGCAGGCTCTGCTGGACGCCGTCGGACAGGAACCGGCCGGGCCGCTCAGTGTCGGCATCGCCGGCCCCGGCGGTCACGGAAAGACCGCGCTGCTGACGGAACTGGCGCGAGTCCACCAACGGTCCGGGATCGCCGTCCGCACCATCGCCCCCCAGCCGGGCGAAGCGGTCGACCCCGACACAGTGGTGTTTGTCGACGACGCGCACCTGCTCGACGACGCACGCGTCGAGGTGCTGCTACGCCTGCTCGCCACCCGCCGCCACCGACTGGTGGTCGCCCACCGCCCGTGGCCCCGGTCCGCGGCGCTCAGCGAACTGGTCGACGCGTTGCGCCGCGACGGGCAGGCCATGCTCCTCACTCCGTTCACCCGGGAGCAGACCGCCGCCTACCTCGCCGACACACCGGAGTTGAGCAGCCGTGACGACCTCGTCGACTTCGTCCACGCCCAGACCGGCGGCGTACCCCGGGACGTCGAACGGCTGGCCCGTGGCCTGGCCGGCGCGGAAACCCGGACCGGCGCGGTGGTCAACCCACCCCGGTCCGTGGTCGCGGAGTTCGGACCGGACCTGGACGTCCAGCCCACCGCCGTACGACATCTGCTGCTCGCCGTCGCGGCGGGCGGGACACTGCCGGTGAGCATGCTCGGCGCGCTTGTCGACAGGGAACCGGCGGCGGTGGACGACCTGATCGCCACCACCAGGGCGGCCGGGCTGCTCGGCGCCGACGGCCGACTGACGCCGATCGTGCGGCGGGCCGTCACGACGCTCAGCCCCACCACCGAGCGAGCTGCGGTCTGGCGGCGGCTCACCGAGCTGCAACTCGCCCGGGGTGGTGCGGTGCTGCCGCTGGTCCGGTCCCTGCTCGCGGTGGGCGCGCTCGGCGACTGTCCGGTCACCACCCTGGCCGCCGCGGCCAACGAGGCGCTGGCCGACGAGCCGGCCTTCGCCGCCGACCTGTTCGCGGCCGCCACGGCGGCCGGCCGGCCAGCCGGCGCCGAGCAGGCGCTCGCCGCCGCGCTCGCCGGCAACCTCGACGACGCCCTCCGCCTGGCCGACCGGCTGCTGGCCACTGCCGCCCCACCCGACCGCCGCGAGGCGGCAGTGGTGGCCGCGACCGCCCTGGCGCACCGTGGTCACGTCGGGCGCAGCGTGGAGCTGTACCGGTGGGCGGGCACCGCATCGGCGACGGCCTTCGCCACCGTCGGCGGGATCGCCACCGGAGACCTGGACGTCACGGCCCAGCCACCGCCGGGTGACCCCACCGGCGAGCCCCCGACCATGCACGCCAGCGCCGCCCGCCTGATGGCCACCGGCGTACGCGACAGCGTGTCCGGCCCGCCGACCGCCGCGCTCTCCGCCCTCGTCCAGGCCGCCGCGTTGCTGGAACCGGACGGGCGGGCGGCGCTCCTGCCGGACAGCCCGGCCGCGCTCGCCGCGTTGACCGCCGTGCACTGCGGTGAGCTGGAGATCGCCGAACGGGTGTTGCACCGGGCCCTGGCCGCCGGTGTCGGTGGCCCGCTGATGGCACGCCGCCACCGGCTGTTGCAGGCCTGGATCCTGATGGTCCGGGGCGACACGCACGCCGCGACCGAACGCCTCGCCACCGTCACGCTCGACGGGCGGCAGCTGGAGTCCCGCGACCTGCTCTTCGCCGCCGCGATCCGGATGGGCGTCAGCCGACGCAACAGCGACCTCGGTGCGCTGAAGCAGGGCTGGGGGCAGGCGCTGGAGGCGGTGGTCCGGCACCCCGTCGACCTGTTCACCCTGCTGCCGCTCGGTGAGCTGGCCATCGCCGGCGCGCGGCTCGGCGACCTGGCCCGGCTGGAGCCGTACCTGATCCAGGGACGTGCGTTGCTGAGCCGGCTCGGCGATCCACCACTGTGGAGTGTCCCGCTGCGCTGGAGCGGCCTGCACGCCGCGATCCTGACCGCCGAGCCGACGACCGCCGACGAACACGTCGCCGCGTTGCTCGCCGCCGCCGACCACAGCCGGTACGCCGCCGTGGTCGCCGCCGCAGCACAGAGCTGGGTGGAGGTGCTGCGCGGCGACGTCGACCCGATCCGGGTGGAGGCCGCCGCCCGGGGGCTGCACGACACCGGGCTGTGCTGGGACGGCGCACGCCTCGCCGGTCAGGCCGCCATCCGCACCGCGGACCGACGGGCGATGACCACCCTGCTCGAATGCGCCCGCGCACTCCAGGGACGGCCGTCCGGCGGGCCGGCACCGGCGACCGGTGCCGGCACGGCACGGGTCGCCGGCCCCACCCAGCAGGGGCTCAGCGACCGCGAGTACGAGGTCGCCGAACTCGTGCTGGCCGGACTGACCTACCGGGAGATCGGCGACCGACTCTTCATCTCGGCGAAGACCGTCGAACACCACGTGGCGCGGATGCGCAACCGGCTGAACTGCGCCAACCGCACCGAGTTGCTGGCGCTGCTGCGCACTCTCGTCGCCGACCGGGCCGCCGACACGGCAGGCCAGCCGTGGCCCCGGCGAACCGTCCGGTGAGCGGGGCGAAACGTGACGCGTAACGAGGTGCGGCTGATCCGGCTCAGGCTGGTCGTGCTGGCCGCCGTGCTGGTCTCCCTCTGGTCGTACGCGGCCTACGTGGCCAGCCAGGACGCGATGGATCTGCTGCGGGTGCGCGCGCTGGCGGGCACCCTGGGCCAACCCGTCGACCGCCTGATCGTGGGCCTGCAGACCGAACGTCGACTGACCGCCGAGACGGTCACGAGAGCCGCGCCGGCGGTGGCACCGCTCGTCGAGGCGCGCCGGGGGACCGACCGGGCCACCGCCGAGATCCGCGAGTTCGCCGACGGCAGCGACCTTCGACTGCTCAGCGCCGGTGACGTCCGGGACCGGGCCGGCGAGCTGGTCCGGCGACTCGACGGCCTGAGCACGATCCGCTCCCGGGTGGACGCCGGGCGTCTCGACGTGGCCAAGGCGGTCGACGGGTACGACCAGGTCATCGACGTCGCCTTCCGGGTGTACGGCCCGGAGTGGGGCGCGTACGAGAGCACGCTGGCCGCCGACACCCGCGCGGTGATCGCGCTGGCCCGCGCCCGGGAGCTGCTCGCCCGGGAAGACACGGTGGTCAGCACGGCCCTGACCACCGGTCGGCTCGGGGCCGACGAGCGGCGGCGGCTGACCGAGCTCGTCAGCAGCCAGCGGTACGCGCGCGGCGAGGCGGCCGCCGGGTTGCCCGCCGACGACCAGGGCGAGTACCAGCGCCTGGTGGGCGGGCCCGACTTCGCGAACCTGCTCGCCCTGGAGGACCTGCTGCTCTCCGGCGACGCCGGCGCCACCCCGGCCGGGGTCACCGCGCAGGCCTGGCGGGCCGCCGCGGACGCCTCGCTCGGCGCGTTGCAGACACTGGTGACGACCACCGCCCGCAGCAGTGCCGATCGGGCGGCGCCGGGCGCGGCAGTGGTGATCGCGCGTACCGGCGCAGTGCTGGGGCTGGGCCTCATCGTCGTGGTCGTGCTCCTGCTGAGCTGGGTGAACACCGTCCGCCGCCTGACCGACGCACCGACCAGGACGGGCGATGACACCCCGGCCCCGGACCCCGCACAGTCCGGGGCCGGCGGCACGACACCGGGCGGCGGCAACCACGACCTGTTCCTGCGACTGACCCGACGCAACCAGGCACTGCTGCGCGACCAGCTCAACCTGCTGGACGGGATGCAACGCCGGGAGCGGTCGGCGGAGGAGACCAACGAGCTGTTCCAGCTCGACCACCTCACCACCCGGGTCCGACGTAACGTGGAGAAGCTGATCGCCCTCGCCGGCGCGACGCCCGCCCGCCGCTGGCGGCGGCCGGTGCCACTGCTCGACGTGGCGCGCGGCGCGGTCGCCGAGGTGCCGGACTACCACCGGGTCCTGATCGCTCCGCACTGGCCGTGGTCGCTGGCGGGCCCTGCCGTCACAGACGTCGTCCATCTGCTCTCGGAGCTGATCGAGAACGCTCTCGCCCACTCGGCGTCGGACACCACGGTCCGCGTCTCCGGCGAGCCCCGCCCGCAGGGCTGCGCGGTCCTGGTCGTGGACGACGGGTCCGGTCTGGACGCGTCGACGCTGGCGGAGGCGAACCACCTGTTCGGCAGTCCGCCACCGGACGGCCCTCCCCCGGGTTTCGCAGGTCTGTACGCCGCCGCCGTACTGGCCGACAGGTGCGGTGCCCGCGTCTCCCTGCGTCCCAGCCAGCGAGGTGGGACGGCGGCGATCGTGCTCCTCCCGGCCGCGCTGGTCACGCCCCGCGGCGACGGCCCCGGCGCGACCACCGGCACCACCTATCCGCCCTCCCGCGACGCCGTCGACCCGCCCGCCCCGAACGGCGACGGCGCGCTGCCGACACGGGTTCGCCAGGCCGGGCCGTCCGGCTTCGGAAACGACAGGACCAGCCTCGACACGGTCGAGATCCCGATCGCCAGAACAGCAAGGAGACATCCATGACGTCCGCAGTGGTCACCAACGACGGCCTGACCGGTGCCCTGGACCGCCTGGTCGACCGAGTGCACGGCGCGGAGTTCGCCGTGGTGCTCTCCCCCGACGGGCTGCCCCTCGGCGGCTCGCGGCAGGTGGGTGCGGAGCTGGTCGAGCAGATCTCCGGTGTGGTCGCCGGCCTGATCGGTCTGGGGCTGGCCGCCACCCGCGTCTGCGAGGGGGGTGCGCTTCGTCAGGTGGTGGTCCAGATGTCGCGGGCGTTCCTCTTCATCGCCACCATCCCGAACGGGACCATCCTCACCGTGCGGATCGCCGGCGACGACGTCGAGGTCGGCGACATGGCCTACGAGGTGGCGATGTTCGTGGGGCAGGCCGAGCGGCACCTGCCCATCCGTCTGGGGCCGGCCTCCTCGGCGACGATCGGGGACACAGGTGCGCAGCACCGGCACCGCTGACGAGGCGTGGTACGACGACGAGGCGGGACCGGTAGCCCGGCCCTACACGATGACCGGCGGGCGTACCGCGCCCACGGGCGGCCAGTTCGACCTGATCGCACTGGTCGTCGCCCGTCGAGGTGTCACGCCGCCCACGCCGCTCTTCCCTGAACAGGCGCGGCTCGTCGAGCTGTGCCACCATCCAGTGTCGGTGGCCGAGGTTGGCGCCGAGCTGGACCTTCCGTTGGGGACCGTTCGGGTGCTGCTCGGCGACCTGCTCACGGCCGGGCTGATCGAGACGCACGACCCGCCGATGCTGTCGGAGCTGCCGACCGAGGATCTGCTCGAGGCGATCCTCGTCGGGCTTCGCGGTCTGTGACACGGCCGATGACAGCCGCGATCCGCACGGATCGCCGGCGCATCCGGCGACGAACCGAAGGGGAGACAGGCAGTGCCGGCAACACCACCCCAACCACGCCGTACTGTGGCGATCATCCTGCTGGACCGGATCGTGGCTCTCGCCACGGCCACACGGCGGGTGCTCACCGGTCGGGACGACGTCTCGCGGGCCACCTGGGTGGCCGCGATCGCGGCGCTCGGGGTGCTCGTCGTGACGGCCGTCGCCGTCGTCGGACTGCTGCGTACGCCGGAGAAGCTGACGCCGTTGACCCTCGACGCGCCGCCGTCCGCCGACCCGGTGGGCACGCCCGCGCCGGACACCCCACGGGCGCAGGCGCGACCGGCGGCGAGCAGTCCGACGGCGTCCGCTCCCCCACCGGCCGCGTCGGCCACCGCTTCAGCGCCGACGGCCGGGGCGTCGACCCGGCCCACCCCCAGCGGTGCGACCGCCTCGCCCGCTCCGGCCGCCCTGACGGCCGACTTCGCCGTCGCGGACAACGCGTTGCTCAGTTACGGCGCGGCGGTGACGATTACCAACCCCGGGTCGGTGTCGGTGCCGCAGTGGACGCTGACGGTCACCCTGCCCCGGGAGTCGCTGCGGGTCAGCGGCGTCGAGGGCGCACGGGCCAGCCGCGACGGTGCGGTGTGGACGTTCGTGCCGGACGGAAGCGCCGGCCAGGTGCCGGGCAGCGCGTCGGTCCGGGTGACGTTCCGGGTCAACGGCTCACTGGCGGGCGCGACCCCCGAGGCGTGCACCATCGACGGGACCGCCTGCACCGGCCTGACGCACTGATCTCAGGCTGACCGGCTCAGGTCGGTAGCGGTACACCGAGCGTTCCGTCGACGGCAACGCTTGATTGATCATCAGTTCGGGGCCGCTTCGTACCGTTCCGGCCATGACTGTCCTACCCGCACCATCGTCGCTCGATCGCACCGGGCCGAGGTTCGGCGGCCTGCGTACCCGGGTCGCCGCCACCGTCGCCGCGCTCGCCGTCACCGGCGCTGCCGGCGCGGTCGCCGTCGCGACCTCGTCGCCGGCCACCGCCGGGCCCGGCAGCGTCGTCGTCTCGGAGAGCTTCTCGTCCGGGTCGCTGCCCGCTGGTTGGAACGCGGTCGACGGCACCTGGAAGGTCGAGAACGGCCGGCTGTACGGAACCTCAGCGAGTTCCAGCGACAACAACAAGATCACTTTCGGTCGGCACCTGAACGACTTCCGCCTCGAGGCGACGATGCGCTTCGAGACGGTCTCCGCCGCGACCCGCTGGGCCTCGCTCGGCATCGACGTCCCCGCCGACGGGGCGACCCCGTGGTGGATCGCCACCATGCGCAGCGGCACCACCGCCGCCAACGGTCTCGAGTTCGCCCAGCGCACCACGGGCAACGCCTGGGTGGTGACGAACACCGCCTCCGCCCCGTACGCCGCCGGCACCGGTCGGGACGTCCGGGTGGCCGTCGAGGTGCACGGCAACCAGGCCCGCTGGATCTTCGACGGGCGGGAGGCGATGCGGACGAACAGTCTCCAACGCTCCGCCGACGGCGTGCAGGGGCTCTTCGTCAACGGCGCGACGGTCTCGTACGACGACGTCACCGTCACCGAGCTGGCGGCGAACGGCTACCTGCGACCCGAGGGCAGCCCGTTCACGGTGATCGCCCACCGGGGCGCGTCCGCCGCCGCACCGGAGAACACTCTCGTCGCGCAGGAGATCGCGCGTCGCGGCGGTGCGGACTGGATCGAGAACGACGTCCAGCCGAGCAGGGACGGCGTCCCGTTCATCCTGCACGACACCACGGTAGACCGGACCACCGACGGCACCGGCGCCATCCGGGACCTGACCGCCGCGCAGATCAAGGCGCTCGACGCCGGCTCCTGGTTCGGCCCGCAGTATGTCGGTGAGCGGGTGCCCACCCTCGCCGAGCAGTTGGCGGACCTGCGGACCCGCGGCGGCAACCTCCTGCTGGAGATCAAGGGCAAGCACACCCGCGACGAGGTCGCCACCATCGTCAAGGTGATCCGGGACGAGCAGATGACGGGCCGCGTCTTCGTCCAGAGCTTCGAGGTCGACGCGCTGCGGTACACCTACGAACTCGCCCCCGAACTGCCGCTGGGCCTGCTCCGCAGCACCCTGGACGCCGATCCGGTGGCCATCGCCCGGGAGCTGCACCTGACCGCGTACAACCCGGACGGCAAAGCGTTGCTGGCCAAGCCGGAGGTCGTCGCCCCGCTGCACGCGGCCGGCGTCGCCGTGATGGCCTGGACGATGGACTCGGCCGGCCTGTGGCAGCGGTTGGAGCGCATCGGCGCGGACGCGATCATCACCAACCGCGCGGCCGAGCTGGTCGGCTGGAACGCGGCCTTCCTCCAGCGGGCGTCGACCGACCCGACCGTGCAGATCACCTCGCCGGCCGACGGCGCGCGCCTGGATCGGGCGCAGTCTCCGGTGATCGCCGTGGCCACCACCAACGCGGACACCGTCACCGTCACGCTCGACGGCAAGAAGTCTGCGGCCGGGCGCAAGCTCGACCTGGCCAAGCTGACCGCCGGTCGGCACACCATCTCCGTCCAGGTGAGCGGGCCCGAGGGTGCCGCCACCGCGACGAGCACCTTCACCGTGACGGTGAGCCAGGCCGGCCTCGGCTACCTGGTCCTCACCTCCGGGGCCGATGCGGGGGCCGTCACGGCGATGACCACCAAACTGGTCCACGCCCAGTACGCCGAGCTGGCCACCTACGCCGACCGGCAGGCCGGCAAGCTGGTGCCGGCCCAGATCGCCAGCGTCATCGCCGCCGACGCCCGCACCCTCGCCCTGAAGTAGCACCCCCCGCACGTATGTCCCCGCCGTCGACAATCGACGGCGGGGACCGGTCGTCTCAGTGGACGGTCACCGGTGACTCGACCGGTTCGCTCTGCCGGCCCAGGAGTGGCAGCGCCGGGGCCAGCGCCACCAGCATGCACAGGCCGGCGATGGGGAGCAGGTCGAGCGTGACCACCGGCAGGACGATGCCACCGAGCAACAGCGGCACGCTCCACCAGGGCAGCCGCCGCCGGGCCGCCAGCATGCCGGCCAGGACGACCAGGCCGACGAAGAAGAACTGGGGTACGACGTCGTAGAAGGCCACCTCGACACCGGGGATGTCCTTGAAGTCCGCGCCAAGCGCCGACATCTCCGCCCGGTCGGCGGCCAGGAGCCCTTCGACGATGTCGGCACCGAACTGCACCATCGTCGCGGCAAGCCCGACGAACGTCAGGACCACCACCCCGTCGCGCCATCGGCTCGCCGGCAGCAGACGGGACAGCGCGAGCACGGCCGGCACGAAGCACACCATGCCCGCGAGGGCGACCAGGTGCGCGGCCTGCCAGTCGAACCCCGGGCCGTAGACCCCATCCGACCTACCCCAGAGACGGACCAGGCCGTAGGCGGCGATACCGACAGGTCCGGCGATCAGGAAGAGCGCAGCGCGTTTCATGCCCGCCATCATCTGACCACCGACAGGTGCCGCGACTCCGGGAAGATCCCTTGCCCATCCCCGGATTCCGGCTCAGGTTCTCCACCGAGCAGACCCCGGCGCGGGGTGTGATTCAGGCGCGCCAGACGGCCCGGGAACCGGCCAACGCCGCCTCCTGGTAGGGCGTGCGCGGCGAGCCTCCGGCGATGACCTCCACCGACCACTTCTGTTGCAGTCTGACCCACAGCCTCGACATCACGCCCGAGTACGTCGACAGCTCGTCCGTGCCCTCGGCCACCTGCAACACGTACGCCCACGTTGCCGCGTCGGGCGCGCCGTCGAGCGGGGCACGCCAGGCGCGATGCAGGGCGAGGCCATCCCAGTTCGGAGCGTCGGCGGAGAGCAGCGCGTCGGCCGGCGCCGGATCCGGGGCTTCCGCCGGGCCGTCGGGCACGAACCGGTACGCCAGTGGCGGCACCTGCGCCACGACGGGCACCTCGGCCAGGTCGGGACCGTCGGGTTCGCCGACGAACGTGCGCATCAGGTCGCGTTCCTCGGCGGTGACACCGACGCCCTGGTAATCCAGGCTGAGTAGGAGGGTGGCGTCGGCCAGGTCCAGCTCACCTGCGGCGTACTGCTCACGGACACTGCCCAGGGCGTCGTCGGAGAGTCGACCCGCTAGCCGTCGGCACACCTCGCCGACCGCCGCGTACATCTTGGTGTCCATGGTGTTCATCTCTTCTTGTAGTCGCCCAGCTCGGTCCGCGTGACGTTGCCCTGGTCGTCCTGGACCACTCTGATGATCTTGTTGCCCTTCGGGCCCTCCCAGGTCCAACTGCCGTCGCCGCCGACGTCGGGACTACTGTATCGGGGCGGGTTGCCCATCGGGACTCCCTGCGGCGCGGGGTTGGGCGCCGGCGGGTTGAGGATGACTCCCGGGTCGGTCTTTCTCGACGGGAAGGCGGTGCGGATCTCGCCATCGGCGAGCACTGTCGTCTTGACCTCCACCCCATCCACGACGCCGACGTAGTCGTAGGCCCACACCGGGTTGCCGTCCGCGTCCTTGGTCGGGTTTGGCCCCCTGGTCGGTGGCCCCTGCTGCGTCACCCGGTGCGCGGCGTCGAGGATCTTCGCCTCGTCCCAGCTCTTCGGGAACTCCGTCTTGTTGGAGAAGCCGGTGCCCGCGAGGTGGCCGCCCTGGCGACCACCGTCGCCCTCGATGATGTGTTTCCGAGACGCGTCGCTGTGGTGGATGCCCCCGGCGGGCGGCGGCGTGGTCGGCGCGGGGGGCCGGGTCGGCCTCGGCGGTGTGGTGGTGGACCCCTGGCCGACACCCGGCGGATGGCCCTGCTGCCGCGCCTGGCCGGTGGCCTGCTGGGCGCTGGAGATGCCGTTCGCGGCGTTGATGCCGCCGTAGCTCCTCGGGGGTCTGCCGGCGCCACCGCCGCCCGTGCCGCCACCGCTGCCGCCACCGGGTCTTCCGGGCCTCGCCATGGACGCCTTATCCGTTCACGATGCGGGTGAGGTTGGTCAGGCTGGTGATCAGCGCGCCCACGTACATCAGGATGCGCCCGGCCCACTTGACGACGGCGGCCGTGATCTGCGCGGCGATGACCGGGATCGTGACGACGAAGATGGCCTCCACGGCCCAGACGACCACGCGCGCCACCAGGTCGGCGATGAGGTCGCGCACGATGTCGCGGGTGAACGCCACCAGGTTGCCCGCGCCCTCGGTGGCCGCCGCCAGCGCCGCGGAGACCGCGCCGAGGCCACCGAGAGCCTCGACGTTGTGGTCCATCAGATTGTGGTACGCCACAGCGGCCTGGCCATACCACTCGGGCAGGTCACCATCCAGGTGCGACCGCAGGTCGTTGGCCATGCTGTGCAGCTCGGCGGCCATGTTGTTCCAGGTGGCGGCGTGCGAGGCCACCACGTCGGGCATGCCGGTGAGCTTGTCGAGCATGTCCCGTAGCGGCTCGAAGTATTCCATCGCCCAGCCCAGACCGTTGGCCAGCAACGCGCTGAACGGGTCCAGCACGGTCACCGCCACATCCAGCCCGAACGCGGCGCCCGCGAGCAGGTCGTCGACCCAGCCCTCACTCCTGATCGCGTCGACCAGCCCCTCGACACTGTCGGCCAGGGAAGCGCCCGTCCAGACCTCGCGGGTGGACGTGACGTCGGCGACCAGCGAGTTGTCGGTCATCGCGCGGCCCTCATCGGGCCAACTGGTTTCCGACGTCGGTGATCAGGCTGGCGTTGTCGCCGTCGACCGCGTCGTAGTCGTCGGCGGTGCGGCGCAGCCCGGTGGCGGCCAGCGTCAGGTTCTCCTCGACGCCGGCGAACAGCTCGTCCTGCCGAACGTGTTTGCTCTCCAGGACCCCGGCGATCCACCCGCACAGCAACCCGTACGCCGAGTCGTCCTGCGCGATGTGCGCGCTCGCCGCCTTCACCGCCGCGAAGCGCGCGGCCAGCGCGTCGATGTTGCGCGCGTGGGCACGGATCTCCTCCGCGTCGACAGCGAAGCCGTCCTCCATCGATATCACCGCCAGCTTCGGTGGTCGTCGCCGCGCCCCCGCACCATGATCATCAAGGCAGGAGTCTAACAAGCACCGTCCATTGAGGTGACCCCGCGCCGGCCCGCGCCGACCGGGCTCACCTGTCGACGATGAGCGGGGCGTAGTCGGCGCGGGTGAGCGGGGCGACGGACAGGGAACCGTCGGCCCGGGGCACACCGAGGGCTCTGCCGTCACGCAGGAAGGCCACAGTCGTCACGTCCCCTCGGCTGGTCAGGGTGCACACGATCTGCCCGAAGGCGAGGACCTCGTCGCTACGGCCCGCATCGTCGGCGGGCGCGTCCACCGTCACCAGGGCCTGCATGCCGGTCACCGTCACACCAGCCGCGTTGACCGCACCGGGCAACGCGGTGGTCAGGCTGCTGTCGCGTTCGGCCCCGGTGGGCCCGGCGAGCAGATGCCGCAGGTGTTCGGCGACGCTGGGTGGGTTGTCGGCACGCCGGACCACCGGGACGATCCAGTTGTCGCGGACCAGGCAGAGCGTCTCGACGGCGCGGCCGGCCGGCGCGGTGGCGTCGGCGGGAGCAGCGCTCCGCATCGGCCCGCGCGGGGGCTGCACCGGCCGAGGGCTGTCGTCGGTCGGGATGCCGCAGCCGGCCAGCAACACGGTGAGCGCCAACGGGGCGAGACGACGTCGGTTCACGGCAGACTGCCCGGCAACGTGACCCGGAAACGCGCGCCGCCTCCGGGGCGGTCGACGACGGTGACGTGCCCCTCGTGCGCGGCGGCGTGCTGGGCCACCAGCGCGAGCCCGAGCCCGGTGCCGTCACCAGCGCCGCGCGTGTGGGCGACCCTACCCCGGACGAAACGGTCGAAGATCGCCTCACGGTCCTCCACGGGCACGCCCGGGCCGTCGTCGTCGACCTCGATCACGCCGGCGGCACCGTCGCGGCACAGGCGCACCGCCGCCGGGCCGGCGCCGTAGGTCACCGCGTTGTCGAGCAGGTTCGCCAGGACCTGGGCGATCCGCCGCCGCTCCACCTGCCAGATCCGGGGTACGTCCGGCGCCAGGTGGACGAGGCCGTCCGGTAGGTCGTACGCGTGGCAGGCCTCCCCGGCCAACGTGACCACGTCCACCGGGGCCCGGTGGGCGGGCTGGTCGCTGCGGGCCAGGTCGATCAGGTCGTTGACCAGTCGCTGAAACCTGTCGATCTCGTCGGCGACGAGGCCGGCGGCGGTCGCCGTCCGCTCGTCCTGGTGTTCCCGTCGACGGGCCAGGACGCTGGCCGCCGCGGCGAGGGTCTGCAACGGTGACCGCAACTCGTGGCTCACGTCGGCGGCGAACCGTCGGTCCCGTTCGATGCGGCGGGCGAGTTGGTCGACCATCTGGTTGAACGACGAGGAGAGACGGGTCAGGTCGGGATCGGTGGCCGGGTCCAGCCGGGCCGTGACGTCACCGGCGGCGATCTTCTCGGCCGCGTCGGCGACCGCCGTCAGCGGTCGTAGCCCGTGCCGGGTCGCGTACCAACCGAGGGCCGCGCCGGACCCGGCGACCAGCACCGCGACGGTCGTCAACGCCAGCGCCAGGACCTGGAGCGTCTGCTCCAGCTCGCGCAGCGAATTGACCTCGAAGTAGGCCGCCGTGGAGGACAGCGGCACCCCGACCACCAGGGCGGGTTGCCCGGCGACGCGTACCCGCTGCACCGCCGGTTCCCCGGCGGCGACGACCTGCCGCATCTCGGTGGGAATGGCGGCGGTGGTGCCCGGGTCGGCGGCGCGCGCGTACCACTCGCCGTTGAGGTGGAGCACCGGCCGCCGGCTCCCGCCGGTGTCCAGCGACCGGAGCACCTCCACCACGTCCGGAGTGTCGGTGTCGATCCCCGACTGCACCACTGCCGCGTCGAAGTACGCGGCGCGCACGGCGATGCGTTCCCGGTCGTCGAGCAGGGACCGACGGGTCAACTCGTAGGAGACCAACGCCATCGACGCCGAGAGCAGCAGCGCGCCCACTGTGAACGCCCCGGCGACCCTGGTCCGCAGGCCGACCCGTCTCATCGCTGGAGCTTGTAGCCCAGACCCCGCAGGGTCACCAGGTGCCGGGGGTTGGCCGGGTCCGGCTCGATCTTCTGCCGCAGTCGCCCGACGTGCACGTCCACCAGCCGTTCGTCGCCGCTGTCGTACCCCCAGACGCGTTGCAGCAACTGCTGCCGGGACAGCACCCGGCCGGCGTGCTCGGCCAGCTCACAGAGGAGCCGGAACTCGGTGCGGGTGACGGTCACCTGCCGACCGGCGCGGCGTACCTCCCCCGCTTCCGGGCTGATCTCCAACTCTCCGAAGGCCACCGCCGGCACCGGGTCCGGCGTCGATACCGCCGCCGGCGGTCGGGCGCGACGACGCAGGGCCCGCAGTCGGGCGGTCAGCTCCCGGATCGCCACGGGTTTGACCACGTAGTCGTCGGCGCCGGCTTCGAGGGCGGCCACGATGTCGTCGGTCTCGTCCCGGGCGCTGACCACGACGATCGGTACGTCGTCGTCCCGGCGCAGCTGCCGGATGCACTCGAAGCCGTCGAGCCCGGGCAGCATCAGGTCGACGAGGACGTAGTCGGCCGGGTGGCGGCGCTGGGCGCGCAGGCCCTCCTCGGCCGTGGCCGCGCCGAGGGCGTCGTAGCCCTCGTCCTCCAGTGCGAGCAGCAGCGCGAGCCGGATGCGGTCGTCGTCCTCGATCACCAGTACGGCCGTCATGTCGGAATCATCCTCGGCGGCTCGCCGGGTGGCCAACCGTGTCGGGCGACGAGCCGTTTTGTCACACAACTGTCATAGACCCTTGCGGAGATCGCCAACCCCGCCCCGCACGGTGGTAGTCGACCGAGCGGTGAGGAGAGGGGTACGGCCATGACAACGCCCGTGCTGCCGAAGCGGTACACGCTGCCGCTGGTCGAGGTACGCGTCGCCGAACTCGACCTGACCTGTCTGCCGGAGGTCGGTGCGATGTTCGACCGGGTGCTGGCCCTGTGCCCCGCGCAGGTCGTGGTCGACCTGTCCGACTGCCGGCATCTCGACGCCGCCGCCATCGGGCTGCTCCTCGATGTGCACCGGCGGTTGTCCCGGGCCGACGCGGTGCTCACCGTCCGCAACCCGAACCCTCGGGTCGGGCGCATCCTGCACATCGCCCGCCTCGACCAGGTGCTGTCGATCGTCACCGATCCGGGCGTGGCGGCGCGGACCGCACCAGGCCGGACCCGGACGTAGGAAGGACCCCAGCATGACCGTCGTCCCGGACGAGTACCTGATGACCCTGATCTGCGACACCTGCGGCGAGACCATTCGCGGTACCGCGTGCGTGCTCCCCGACGCCGAGGTCGTCTGGACCCTGGTGGCCGAGCACGGCTGGAGCGGTTCCCCGTTCGCCACCGGTCCGCACCGCTGCCCGCCGTGCAGCTTCCTGCCACCTCCGCGGGGCGGCAACGGGTCGTGCGACGACCACGGTCCCGGCGGCATCCTCGGCATCGACCACCTGGACGACGTGACGGTCATCGCCGCCACCGGCGACATCGACCTCGACAGCGGCGACACGCTGCGTACCGCGCTGCGGCACGGGGCCGAGGTGGGCGGGCACGTCGTCGTCGACCTGACCCGGGTGCACCTCATCGACTCGACCGGGCTCGGTCTCCTCGTCCGCGCCCACCGCGACGCCCGGGAACGCGGCGTCACGCTCTGCCTGGCGGCCCCGTCGCGGTTCATCCGCACCGTCCTGCACACCATGCGCCTGGACGGAGCGTTTCCGATCTTCGAGAGCCTCGACGACGCCCTCGTCCGGTTGTCGGGCCTGACCAGCCCGGCAGCAGCCCGCTGAGCAGGGCGACCGGGTGCCGAACGACCGGGTGGTGAGCATCGCTCATGCTGGAGTGGTGATTCGCTTCGTACTGAACGTGTTGTGGCTCGTCTTCGGCGGCGGCATCGTGCTCGCGGTCGGGTACGGCTTCGCCGCCCTCATCTGCTTCGTCCTGGTCGTCACCATCCCGTTCGGCGTCGCGTCGCTACGCCTCGCGGTCTACTCGCTGTGGCCCTTCGGCCGCACAGTGGTGCCCAAGCCCGGCGCGGGCGTCGCCTCGGGGTTGGCGAACGTCCTCTGGGTGGTGCTGGCCGGCTGGTGGCTCGCGCTGTCGCACATCCTCGCCGGCATCGCCCTCTGCGTGACGATCATCGGGATCCCGTTCGGCATCGCGAACTTCAAGCTCGTGCCGGCGGCGTTCTGGCCGCTCGGCCGTGAGGTCGTCGACGCTCCCTGAGCGGCTGCCCGGTCACCGGCGCCCTTGATCAGGGGAAAAGGGGGCCTGACGCGCCTCCGCCACTACTAACGTATATCGCACTGGGGGGCTTGCGGCAAGACCCCATATATGACGCAAAATCGTCGGCCGAAGCCAGATTCGGCCGAATGGAAGTCGTGAATTGCATTCTTTGCCTACCTCCGTGTTCGACCTTCCCGATCGCCTCTCCCCCAAGGCCGCCCCGGCGCTGATCGCCCGCGACGAACGGCACTTCGCGGCCATGGCGGAGAGCCTCGCGCAGATGACCGCCGACCTGACCGAACGCCTCGACACCGCCCGCCGGGCCCCCGGCGGTAAGGGCCGGCAGGCGGTGGACCGGGACGACGAAATCCGCCGGCTGAGCGCCCGACTGCGGGCGCTCAGCCGCTACGGACTGGACCTGTGCCTCGGCCACGTGGTCGAGGCGGGCAACCCGGATCCGGTGTACGTCGGGCGTCGTGGTCTCACCGACAGCGAGGGACGGCGGTTGCTGCTCGACTGGCGCTCCCCCGCGGCCGAACCGTTCTTCGGCGCCACCCACGCCAACCCGATGGGCCTGACGAGCCGCCGCCGGTACCGGTGGACGCGCGGCCGGATCAGCGACTACTGGGACGAGGTCTTCACCACCGACGGGTTCGTGGGTCACGCCGCCGCGCTCGACGACCAGTCCGCGTTCATCGCCAGCCTGGGCAGCGCCCGGTCGAGCCGGATGCGCGACGTGCTCAGCACCATCCAGGCCGACCAGGACGCCATCATCCGGGCCGGGTCGGCCGGCGCGCTCGTCGTGGACGGCGGTCCGGGCACCGGGAAGACCGTCGTCGCCCTGCACCGCACCGCCTATCTGCTGTATTCCGACCCGCGTCTCGGTCAGCGTCGGGGTGGGGTGCTCTTCGTCGGGCCGCACCAGCCCTACCTGGCGTACGTGGCCGACGTCCTACCCAGCCTCGGCGAGGAGGACGTGCAGACCTGCACCCTGACCGACCTCGTTCCCGAGGGCGCCACGGCGACCGTCGACACCGACCCGGAGGTGGCCCGGCTGAAGTCCTCCGCCCGCCTGGTCGAGGTGATCGACGCGGCGGTCAGGTTCTACGAGGACCCGCCGGGCACACCGATGACGATCACGACCGAGGACGCCGACATCCGGTTGGGCGCTGACGACTGGGCCGACGCGTTCCAGGCGCCCGGACCGGGCACCCCGCACAACGAGGCACGCGACGAGATCTGGGAGGAGTTGCTCACGATCCTCGTCGACAGGTACGACGGTGAGGTACCGGACGACGCGCTGCGGGCTTCGCTGCTGCGCAACCAGGCGCTGCGGGCGGCCTTCAACAGTGCCTGGCCGGTGCTCGACGCGGCCGACGTCGTCGGCGACCTGTGGTCGGTGCCCGCGTACCTGCGCAGGTGCGCGCCGTGGCTCACTCCGGAGGAGGTACGCACGCTGCAACGCCCTGACGCCCAGGCCTGGACGGTGTCCGACCTGCCGTTCCTGGACGCCGCACGGCATCGGCTCGGCGACCCGGAAGGCGCGGGCCGCAAGGGTCGGCGCGACCCGGCCGCCGCCGTGGAACGGGACCACATGGCCCGGGTCGTCGACGAGTTGCTCGCCGCCGACGCCTACGACGACGGGGAGGGTCTGCTGGCGATGCTGCGCCAACCGGACCTGCACGAGGTTCTGATCGACAACTCGGCGCTGTCGGACGCCGATCCGGACCTGCTCGCCGGCCCGTTCGCACACATCGTCGTGGACGAGGCTCAGGAACTGACCGACGCCCAGTGGCAGATGCTGCTGGCACGATGCCCGTCGCGCAGTTTCACCATTGTGGGCGACCGCGCCCAGGCCCGGCACGGGTTCACCGAGTCGTGGCAGGAGCGCCTGCAGCGGGTCGGGCTGGACCGGATCAACCTGGCCTCGCTGACCGTCAACTACCGGACGCCGACGGAGGTCATGGCGGTGGCCGAGCCGGTGATCCGGACCGCGCTGCCGGACGCCAACGTGCCGACGTCGATCCGTGGCAACGGGCTGCCCGTCGTCCGGGGAACGGTGTCCGAGTTGAGGTCGACGCTCGACACCTGGCTCGACACGCACGCCGACGGGATCGCCTGCGTGATCGGTGACCCGACGTTCCCGCCGACGTCCCGCGTCCGGTCGCTGAGCCCGGAGCAGGCCAAAGGGCTGGAGTTCGACCTGGTCGTCCTCGTCGACCCGGACACCTTCGGCACCGGCATCCAAGGGGCTGTCGACCGCTACGTGGCGATGACCCGGGCCACCCAGCAACTCGTGATCCTGACCAGTGCCTGACGCTTTTTCGCAAGTGCCCTCGGTCAGCCCGCGTGTATCGTCGTGCTCTTCGGCCGCGGAACACGGCCGGAGTCCCCGAAGGCCCTTCCCATGACGCAACCCACGCCGGCCCGGCGTCGACTCGACGCCGCCCTGGCCCGTCTCGCCACCACCTTCCTTGGCATGGCCGCTCATCCCGACGACGACAACTGCGAGTGTCACTGGGGCAGCGCCGAGGAGCTTGCCCTACTCAAGACCCCGGACGTCGAACTGAGCCCGGACCTGTTGCGCCGTGCGTACTGGGCCGGCGACTGGGAGTTTCCCGCCGCCATGCTGCGCCGGATCCTGCCTCCACTCGCCAGCGCTCTGGTCAGCGGCGAGGTGGTGCGTCTGGGCGGCATGGATGAGGCGGGACGGGCCTTCGCACGCGGCCGCTGGCAGCAGTGGCCCACCGAGCAGTCGACGGCGGTCCGGGAGTTCCTCGACGCCTGGTGGGTCGTCACGCTCACCGACGAGGACGCCGAGGTCCCCGCGTACGAGGTGCTGGCAGTGCTCGTGGAGGCCTCCGGCGCGCTCGGTCGGTGGCTCGACGCCTGGGCGACGGCTACCGGTCCGGTCGCGAGTCGACGGCTCGCCGAGGCGTTCGATGAGTGGCAGTACGACCTGCTCTGCGACGACCCACCGTGGAGGACCTGGGAGTTGACCGACGACGAGGAGGAGGTCCTGCGCGTGGAGCTCACCGCGTGGCTGCTCCGGCACGCCCCGGACCGGCTACGGATGATCGGTGCCGACTCCACACTGGTGCACCGGCTCGGGCTGCTCGGGGTCGCCGTGCCGGACCGATGGGACGACCCACTCATGCCGAGTCTCGTCCTCTGACCGGCCCGGCACGGCGGGCAGCACCCGGTCTGACGCTCTGCTCAACCGCCCTGCAACGACTCCCGCACGTGCCGACGAGCGTGATGGATCCGGGACTTCAGCGTGCCGACCGGGATGCCCAGTTGACCGGCGATCTCCTGGTAGTCGAGCTGACACACGTCGCGGAGCACGAGCGCCGTCACCAGCTCCGGCCGGTGGGCCTCCAGCCGGTCCAGCGCGTCGAGGAGGTCGAGACGGGAGCCGGCGATGACGCTCGTCGTCCGGGGGTCGACCAGGTCGTCGGGCAGCAACGCGCTCGGCACCTCGGCGGCCCGCCGCCGCAACGACCGGTAGGTCTGGCGGGCACAGTTCGCCACCACAGTGTGCAACCAGGTCGTAAACAACGACCGGCCCTCGAACCGCTCGATGTGCCGGGCCACCTGCACCAACGCGTCCTGCGCCGCCTCCTCCGCGTCCTGCCGGCAGGGCAGGAAGCGTCCACACTGCTCAAGGACCCGCGGCCCGATCGCGGCCAGCAACTCGTCGAGGGCGGCGCGGTCGCCGGCCGCCGCCCGCCGGGCCAACTCCTCGGTGTCGGATCCGATCACCACCCGCGCTCCCCCGCTCATGGGCGTCACCGGTGTCCCGGTCGTCGGATAATACGGTCGTGTCCATCCCGCCACAGGTCGGTCGCTACCGCATCGCGCACCCGGTCGGCGCCGGCGCGTTCGCCACCGTCTGGTTGGCGTACGACGACGAGCTGCGGTCGCCGGTGGCCGTGAAGGTGCTCGCCGACAACTGGTCGCAGCGGGCCGACATCAGGGGGCGCTTCCGCCAGGAGGCCCGGTTCATGCGGCAGGTCGACTCCGACCATCTGGTCCGGGTGCTGGACGTCGGTGAGCTGCCCGACGGTCGGCCGTACCTGGTGATGACGTACGCCGCGGGTGGCAGTCTCGCCGACCGGCTGGACGACGGGCCGATGCCGGTGCGCGAGGCACTGCGCGTCGCCGCCGACATCGCGCGGGCGGTGGCCGTCCTGCACGACAACGGTGTGTTGCATCGCGACCTCAAGCCCTCCAACGTCCTGTTCGACAGCACGGCCGGCGATCGGGTGCTGGTCGCCGACCTGGGGTTGGCCAAGACCCTCGCGCACGCGTCCGGGTTCACAGTGGTGGCCGGCACTCCCGCCTACATGGCCCCCGAGCAGCTCGTCCCCGGCGGTGGGATCGACGTGCGCGCCGACGTGTACGCGATCGGCGCCCTGACGCACCACATGCTCACCGGGTCGCCGCCGGGGCAACCGGCGGCACCTCGCGCTTCCGCCGCCGTCGAGCGGGTCGTCCGCCGGGCGATGCATCGCGACCCGGACCGCCGTTGGCCGACGGCGGCCGCGTACGTCGCCGCGCTGGAGGGTCTGCTCGCCAGGCGGCAGGTCACGGCCCGACCACCCGCGCACCGCGTCCGCCGGTCCCTCGCCGCCGTCGGCATCGTGGCCGCCGCGCTGGTCATGGCCGGGTCCGCCGTCCCCTCCACAGCGCCATACGGCTGGACGCGGGTGGGCGACGCGACCGGCACCGTCTCGGTGGCCGTGCCGGACAGCTGGGCGAGGCACCTGCGCGACAGGGGTTGGAATCCGGCCGTGATCGGTCTCTCCGAGGAGCGCCGTCCTGGCCTGCTCATCGGAGCGGACCTCACCGAATGGGCCGACGTCGACAGCGCGACACCCGGTGTCTTCGTCGGCGTGAGCCGTACCCTGCCGGCGACGGAGCGGCCGACGCTGCCCGACCACGGCGGATGCACTGGTGCCCCCGGGCGAGCGGTCACCGTCGGAGCACTCAGTGGGACGGTGCGGCGCTGGGCCCGCTGCGGGGGCACCGAGAGGTCCTTCAGCGAGGTCACCCTGGCCGGCGCGGGAGGCTCCTTCGGGGTGTACGTCCAGGTCAAACAGACCGACGGCGGCGACCGCACCGACGAGGTCCTCGACACGTTGCGGGTGGACGACTCGCTGCTCACGCAAGGCTAGAACCGTTCCCAGTTGCCGGCGTAGTCCATCATGCGCCAGCGGCGGGTCTCGGTGCCGCCGTCGAGCTTGCGGACGGTGGCCTCCACGTGGAAATCCACGATCCGGTACGAGACGAACGTCATGACTCGGTCGCCGGACGGGCTCGGGTCGTCCCCCTTGATGACCGGCCGCGCGAACCGCTCCTTTCCGTCGTCGGCGAGCTGGACGGGCACCAGCGCCTGCCGCCGGGCCGCGCCGGGGTTGCCCAGTTCGACGAGGACGAGGGCGTCCTCGGTCGCCGGTGCGTCCGCCGGCTCTTCGGCGATGAAGTCGGCGTACGCCGGCCGCGCGCCTCCCGGCAGGATCCGGCACGGCACGTCGAAGCCGTTCGACCCGTTGCGGAACCTCACGAACTCGTCGGACTCACCGCAGAAGTTCAGGCTGCGGATCACCGCGTTGGGCCAGTCGGTCCTCCTCATCTCGCTCACCGGAGTGGCGGGCCCGGAGGTGCGGGTGGCCGGAGCGCCCGGGGCCGAGGTGCGGGTGGCCGGAGCGCTCGGAGTGGAGCTGGGGGTCGCCGAAGCGCTCGACGCCGACGGGCTCGCGCTGGCGGACGGAGAGCCGGCGGGTGCCGCGTCACCGCCGACCCGTTCGACAGGTGAGGTGCACCCGGCGACGACCGTGACGGTGAGCAGCACACCGGGAAGCAGCGTGGCGCGCATGGCTGGTCCTTTCCTCCGCGGGCTCTGTCACAGGGTTGGATGCACCGGCACGGGCAGTGGTTCACGCGAATGGACACCCTGCCCTCCTCCTCAGGTCGTAAACGCATTGCCGTCCTGCGCCAGATGGTTCGGGCCGATCGCTCGAACAGGCTGGAACCAGGCACCGGGTGACCCCGCACGGACCTGATCCGGACACCCGTTCCGCCTGGGAAGGCACTGGCAGACCATGCGCTCTCGCACTGTTCCTCGATCCCGCTCACACCGACCCGCACGACTGGTCGCCCGACTCGGGGCGGTGCTGACGGCCATGGTGGTCGTCGCCGTGACCACAGCGGGCTGCGGCGCGTCGCCGGGCGACCCGGCCCCGGCCGCCGGCATCCCGGCAGCTCCCGCCGGCACGGGCGGGACGGATCCCGCCCTGACCGGCACCGACGTCAACGCCTGGCTGGACGGCCTGCTGCCGGCCGCGCTCGACCGTACCGGCATCGCGGGGGCCACTGTCGCCGTCGTGAACGACGGCAAGATCGTCACAACCCGGGGGTACGGGTACGCCGACACCGGCGACGGTGGCGAGGGGGCCGTACCTGTCGACCCGGACCGGCACCTCTTCCGGATGGGATCGGTGTCGAAGCTCGTCACCGCCACCGCCGTAATGCAACTCGTGCAGGACGGGAAGCTCGACCTCGACGCCGACGTCGAGACGTACCTCGACTTCGAGCTTCCGAGCGGCTACGAGCGGGCGGTGACCCTGCGGCACCTGCTCACCCACACCGCCGGCTTCGAGGAGCGGATCGCCGGCCTCATCGGCACCGACGGCAGGAGGACCGACCTGCGCAAGGCCCTGATGACCGACCCGCCGGAGCAGATCTACGAGCCGGGCACCGTTCCGGCCTACTCCAACTACAGCAACGCGCTCGCCGGCTACATCGTCGAACGGGTCAGCGGAACGCGCTTCGAGGAGTACGTCCAGCGCAACGTGCTGGAGCGCGCGGGCATGCCGTCGTCGACCTTCGAGCAGCCCCTACCGGCGGCGTTGCGCGACCGGATGTCCAAGGGGTACGACACGTCCTCCGCACCCGCCGCGCCCTTCGAGATCGTCGGCACGCCCCCGCCCGGCGCGTTGAGCGCCCCCGCGACGGACATGGCGCGGTTCATGCTCGCCCAGCTCGGCGAGCCGGTGGGCTTCGCGCCCCTGCTGGACCAGCCGACCCGGGAGCTGATGCAGCGTCCGGCACTCGACGCGACGTCGTTGGGCACCCTGGCCGACGGACCGCGGATGACCCTCGGTTTCTTCGAGGAGGACCGTAACGGCCACCGGATCCTCGGCCACGGAGGCGACACCAAGTACTTCCACTCGCACCTGCAGATCTACCCCGACGACCGGGCCGGCATCTTCCTCGCCCTCAACAGCAACGGATCCGGTGGCCTCGACAGCCACGAGCTTCGCGAGGCGGTCGTGCACGGCTTCGCCGACCGCTACTTCCCCGCCCGCGCCGGGCAGCCGAGCACGGGCGTCGACGCCGCGACCACCGCCACGCACGCCCAGCTGGCCGCCGGCATGTACGAGTCCTCGCGGGCGATGCGGAGCAACTTCCTGACGGCGATCGGCCTGGTGGGCCGGACGACGGTCAGCGTCGCCGACGGCGACCGGCTACGGTTCGAGCCGGGTCCGCTGTCGGACTCCCCCGCCCTCTACGAGGAGGTCGCGCCGTGGGTCTGGCGGGAGGTCGGCGGGCAGCGCACGATCGCCATGCGGGCCACCGACGACCGGGTCGAGGCGATCAGTTTCGACTCCGCGTTCACGCTGCTGCCCGTCGAGCCCGCCCGCGCCTCGGCGGTCGCCATCCCGGTGCTGGTCCTGTCGACTGTCGTGCTGCTCCTCACCGTCCTGGCCTGGCCGGTCGGCGCGATCGTGCGCCGTCGGCTCGGCGGCGCACCTCGCGAGCGGGCCGGGCGGACCGCGCGGATCCTGAGCCGCGTCGCCGTCGCCGGTACGCTGCTCGCCTTCGCCGGTTGGGTGCTGAGCATCGGCACCATCATGAGCCTGCGGGACGTACCCGGGCCCGCCCTGCGCGGCATCCAGGCGCTGCAACTGGTCGGTCTGCTCGGCGTGCTGCCCGCCGGCGTCCGGCTGGCCGACGACGTCCGACGTCACGTCGGTTGGCGACGGATCGTCGGCAGCGGCCTGATCCTGGTCGCCCTCGCCGGAGCGGGCTGGTTCGCCGTGGAGTTCCGGCTGCTCGCGCCTAGCATCTCCTACTGAACGCCCGAACCGGAACGATCCGGAGCAAGGACGCGAACCGCATGAGGGACCACACCGGCACCGAGCCCGGCACACCACGACTGACGAGGTGGCTCGACGCACGGCTGACCCGGCTCGGAGTGACCGGCGTGTTCGCCCGGGACAGCCTCCTGGCGGCGGTCCTGACCGTCCTGACCTTCGTGCTGCTGGCGACGCTGTTCTGGTTCGCGGCACCGGAGGACGGGGTGTCGTTCGACCCGACGCGGGCCTGGCTGATCATCGCCATCTGCTCCGCGCAGGCGATGCTGCTGTGCCTGCGTCGGGTCCGGCCACTGCTCTGCCTCGCGCTCGTCGTCGGCCTTCAACTGCCCGTCAACGGCCTCTCCCTGCCCGAGGTGACCATCCGGGGCGTCGCGCCGTTCGTCGTGGCGTACACCGTCGGTTCCTTGTTGCCGGTGCGGCGCGCGTTGCTGGCCGTCGGCGTGGCCGTGCTGGCGGAGTCGGTCGGGGCAGCCGTCGTGGTGACCCCCGACCTGCTGACGGGCGTCGCGTACGTCTCGGCGAGCGCCCTGACCTACGCCGGCGCGACGTTCGTCGGCGGCTACGTGGCCACCTACCGGCGCTACGTCGAGCTGGTCCGGCTGCGGGCCGACGAGGCGATCCGGGAGCAGCAGGCGAAGGTCCAGGCGGCCATCGGCGCGGAGCGCTCCCGGATGGCCCGGGAACTGCACGACGTGGCGGCCCACCACCTGTCCGGTGTGGTCGTGCAGGCGGCGGCGGTGGAGCGGTTGATCGACCGCGACCCGGCTGCCGCGAAGGCGGGGGTCGCCTGGATCCGCAGTCAGGGCAAGGAGACCCTGGACAACCTGCGGCTCGTCGTCGGTGTGCTGCGCGGTCGTCCGGGGCACGAGGACGGCGACGGCGCCGCCCCGGTGCCCGGGCTGGACGCGCTCGACGAACTGGTCGACACGGTGGGCAACCTCTCTGGGCCGGTCGAACTCGTCCGGGAGGGGCAGCCACGTGCGGTGTCGCCGATCGCCGACGTGGCGCTCTACCGCATCGCGCAGGAGTCGCTCAGCAACGCCCGCCAGCACGCGCCCGAGGCACCGGTACGGGTGGCACTCCGCTTCCTGCCCCGCTCGGTGACGCTGGAGGTGGTGAACGCACCGGCCACCCCACGATCCGGACCGACCACCCGGACCGGCGGCGTCGGGCTGGTGGGCATGCGCGAACGCGCGCAACTGATCGGGGCGTCGTTCGCGGCCGGCCCGACCCCGGCCGGCGGATGGTCGGTCACCACGACGCTGCCGACGAACGGTCCCGTCGCGTCCCACCCGAGGGAAGAGGCAACCAATTGATCAGGGTGATGCTCGTCGACGACCAGGCGATCGTCCGCGCCGGCTTCCGGGTGATCCTGGAGGACGCGGGAGACATCGAGGTCGTCGCGGAGGCGTCGAGCGGGTCCGCCGCCATCGAGCTGGCCCGCCGGCTGCAACCGGACGTCATCTGCATGGACGTCCGGATGCCCCACGGCGACGGGCTCAGCGCGACGCGGCAGATCCTCGCCGACGCGACGGGCACACCGCCGGCGGTGCTGGTGGTCACGACGTTCGACCTCGACGAGTACGTCTTCGGCGCGTTGGAGTCCGGTGCCAGCGGGTTCATCCTCAAGGACAGCGAACCGGAGGACCTCGTCGAGGCGGTCCGCCGCCTCGCCAACGGGTACGGGCTGGTCGACCAGGCCGTCACCCACCGGGTCATCTCTGAGTTCGCGAAACGCACCCCCGCTCCCCCCTCGGACGCCGCGGCGGCGCACCAGCTCACCGCGCGGGAGACCGAGATCGTGGAGCTGCTCGCGCAGGGCCTGTCCAACGTCGAGATCGCCGACCGGCTCTTCATCGAGACGAGCACCGTCAAGTCACACCTCGGGCGGGCCATGGCGAAGATCGGCGTACGGGACCGGTTGCAGACGGTGGTGTGGGCGTACCAGAACGGGGTGGTCCGACGGTGACGGCCGCAGGTCGGCGCGGTCAGGCCGCCGGTCGGCGGATCGTCGCGGTCTGGTCGGCGGCCAGCCCGGCGTAGCGACCTCTGTGGTACAGCAGCGGCGACCCGACGTCGGCGTGCCGGAGCACCTCCGGCTCGGCCAGCACCACGGCGTGATCGCCAACTGCCACCCGGTCGACGATCCGGCAGAGCAGCCAGGCCAGGGTGTCGTCGAGGATCGGCACGCCCTCCGGGCCGGTCCTCCAGCGGGTGGGCCCGGCGAACCGGTCGACGCCGCTGGTCGCGAAGGTTCGGGCCAACTCCTGCTGGTGGTGGGCGAGCAGGTGCACCGCCACATGTCGCGCACGGGCGACCGCGGGCCAGCTCGACGAACCGAGGTTCAGGCAGAACGAGACGATCGGCGGTGCCAGCGACACCGAGGTGAACGAGGTGGCGGTGAAGCCGACAGGCGGCGTGCCGGGAGCGGTGACCACGGTGACGGTGCTGGCCTGGTGACGCAGCAACGTCCGCAGCGCGTCGCTGTCGGCGTCGACCAGGGCCTCGGTGGACTCGGGCATGACAGCGATTTTCCTACCAACTAAGTAGGATTTCAAGCCCCCGGACCGGGTGGGCGTCGCAGGGCCTCCCACCTGCCGTCGACAGTGGACACCGCCGGAGTACGATCCCGCTCACACCTCAGTGGTGACCTCCAGCTCTCGACCCCTCGATAGGAGCCTGGCATGGCCGGTCCGGACCCCGAACTCGCCGCGAAGCTTCAGCCCGACGTGCCGCACGCGGCGCGTATCTGGAACTACTGGATGGGCGGGAAGGACAACTTCCAGTCCGACCGGGCGGCCGGCGACGCCGTGGCCGAGGTCTACCCGGAGATCGTCGTCATGGCGCAGCAGTCCCGCGTGTTCCTGGTGCGGGCCGTGCGCCACCTGGCCGCCGAGGCGGGCATCCGGCAGTTCCTGGACATCGGCACCGGCCTGCCCACCATGCAGAACACCCATGCCGTGGCCCAATCCGTCGCGCCGGACTCCCGGATCGTCTACGTCGACAACGACCCGATGGTGCTGGTGCACGCGCGGGCGCTGCTGGCCAACACGACCAGCGAAGGTGTCACCACCTACGTGCCCGCCGACTACCACGACCCGGAGAAGATCCTCGCCGAGGCGGCGCAGACACTCGACTTCGACCAGCCCATCGCCGTGATGTTCATGGGCGTGCTGGGCTACGAACCCAACCTCGACGTGGTGCGCTCGATCGTCGAGCGGACCATGGCCGCGATGCCCTCCGGCAGCTACCTCGTGCTCTGGGACGGCACCGACACCAGCCCCGAGGTGGTCTCCGGAGCCGAGCGGCTGGCGCAGAGCGGTGGAGTCCCGTACATCCTGCGCAGCCCGGAGGACCTCGACACCTGCTTCACCGGGCTGACCAAGGTCGAGCCGGGCCTGGTGCCCATCCCGCTGTGGCGGCCGGAGGAGCCCGACGCCGCCGGCATCGACGCCTACGGCGCCGTGGCCCGCAAGCCCTGACCGACGCGACGCCGCCCCGCCTCCGCCGTGACGGCGGGAGCGGGGCGGCCGTCGTTCAGCGGGCGCAGCTCACCGTCAACCCGTCGGGCACCGAACTGGTCGCCGCGAGCAGACCGAACGTCGTCACACCGTCCAACGCCAGCGTTCCGTTGTAGGCGGCGTTGCGGACCGTGACGTCGACACCGACGGTCTCGGCCACGCCACCCCACACCGACTGGACACGCTCGTCGCCGGACCACCGCCAGGACACCCGCCACCGGTCCAGTGGCTCACTCCCGGTGTTGCGGACCGTGACCGTGGCGACGAAGCCGCTGCCCCAGCGGGCGTCGATAGTGGCCGTCGCGCTGCAGGAGGCCAGCGGCGCGGTCCGCGCCGGCCCGATCATGTACGGGTCCCGCCGGCCCTCGGCGTCGGTGAACCGGTACCAGTACTCCGTGTCGGGCGTCAGCCGGTCGACGGTGACAGTGCCGTTGCGCTCCGCTGTCCCGGAGACCGCCGACACGACCGGCGCCCGCCACTGCTCGGCGTCCTCGCGGTTGGCGAAGAGGCTGACGGTCATCGGCGGGTCGTAGCCGCACGGCGGACGGGAAAGGATCGAGTAGGAGAGGGTCACGCTCGTCGTGGTCACCCCGGCGACCCTTGCCGTGATCGGCAACGCGGGCGGGCACGCGACCGTCGGCGTGGGCCCCGGTGGCATCGTGGTCAAGGGTGTGGCCCCTGTGGCGCCCGTGGCGTTCGTGGCGTTCGCCCCACCCAGGACGGCGAGCGCCACGGTCGTGGCGGCGAGGAACATGCGAAGCATCGGAACCTCCGGTGGTTACCGGGCACCGATGACCGAGGTGGTAGCCGGTGCCGCGCTCGGGTTGCCGGTCGCCGACGAGGACTGCCCGGCACGGGTGACCTGACCACCGCGTGCGTCCCGCGGACCGGAGAAGGTGTGGTGCGCGCTGGCTCCCGAGCACGACCGAACCACAGCATGGCAGTCGACAAACATCGATGCAAGCGCGTGCCCGGCCCCCGGAAAAGGGGCCGTCCGCGGTCCGTCGGGAATCGTCCGTCTTCTCTTCGCCGAACGGACACGCGCCGGGCTCCCACGCCGACAATGATTCATCGTTGCCTATCACTTCGGACGTGGGAGCACACCATGCTCGACAGAAGCGCCAGGACCCGGCGACCCCGGACGATGAGGACGCTGATCGCGGCGGCCGCCGCCGCGCTGCTGACCGCCTCTCTCCTCGCCGCGCCGACGCCGGCCGCGGCCGCCGTCAGCCGTGCCGAACTCGCCCTCCGCTGGGCACCCATCCACTACCAGGACGTCGACGCCACCGGGAGCCACGCACTGAGTGGCCAGTCGGACTACATCACCGCGGTCGACTTCGACGGTGACCTCAACGGCCGCAACAACTGGGACCGGGCCGGCCAGGCGGGCACCTCACTCGCCGCCCACGCCTACTACTCGGTCGTCGAGACGAGCACCCACTGGTACATCACGTACTTCTTCTTCCACCCCCGCGACTGGACCGACCACCCGTTCTTCGAGACCGAGCACGAGAACGACGGCGAGGGCGCCCTGTTCGCCATCGAACGCGACGGCTCCCCGTACGGCGTCCTCCGCTCGGCCGTCACCGTGGCGCACAGCGACTTCTACTCGTACACGCCGGCCGGCAGCACCTGGACCAGTGGCCGGGAGAGCATCGACGGCACACTGCAGTTCCAGGCGTCACCGCACGACGCGTTCCAGCACCCGGTGACGGCACAGGAGGCTCAGGGCCATGGCCTGAAGGCCTACCCGCAGTACGCCATCAACGGCGACGGGCTGATCTACTACCCATCGACGGTGGCCGAGACGCCGAGCAGCAGCAACGACCGCGACGTCCGGTACAAGCTGATCGACATCTTCGCCGACGGTGGACTGTGGGCGCAGCGGTCCAACCCGAGCCTGTTCGCCAGCCTCGGCACGTTCGCCGGTGACAACTCCGGCGACTGCGGCGTCGGCACCTGGAGTTGCTCGACCAACTCGGCGAACGCGCCCTGGGGCTGGGACGACGGCAACGATCTCCCCGCGCGCGGGGAGATCGCCAGCGACCCGGCGAAACTGTCGGCCGAGTACTTCACTGCGCCGGCGGGCCTGGCGCGCACCTACAGCTACAACCCGTACGCCACAGCGGCGACGGCGCTGGCCGAGGCGGCGAGGACGGCACCGCCGACCGTCGACTGACGCCTGCGCCTCCCCGGTGGCGGGTATTCCCGCACCCGTCACCGGGGCGACGGGGCCACCCGCACCCGGTCGCTCTCGTCGTCGGAGAGGAACAACGCCAGGGCGTGCCCCTGCTCCTGCACTGCGTCGCGGTCGGCGCGGCCGAGGTTGGTGAGTGGGTTGACGGTCACGGTGCCCGCCTCGACGGCCCAGGTGGCGGCGACCCGGCCGTCGACCAGCACCACGCGTTCACCGGCCACCGAGAGGAGACGGTGCGCGTCGTCGATGATCCTGCTGCGGTCGTCGTAGCCGAGGATCGCGTTGTCGAACGCCGGCAGGAACCGCACCGGGGCGGGTGTGTCCGGGTCGGGGCGCGGCGCGTCGGGCAGGTCGATCAATTTCCGACCGCGCTCGTCGCGAAAGGTCACCAGCTCGTCGCGCATCTCGGCAACGGCCGCCGGCAGACCGGCGAGGCCGCACCAGGCGCGCAGGTCGGCGGTGGCAGCGGGCCCGAACGCGGTCAGATAGCGGCGGACGAGCACCGTGCCGACGGGATCGGCGCCCTCCGGGGTCGACGGGTCGACGTCCCGGCCCAGCCACGCGGAGAGCAGGACATGCCGCACGCCCCCCTTCGTACGCCACAGGCCGCGCGGTGGCAGTTGGATCAACGGGAGGAGCGCGAGGGCCATCTCGCCCAGCGCCCGTGGACCCGCAGACGGCCAGCGCTCGGCGAGCGCCCGCCCGATCTCCGGCATCGAGCGCGGCTCACCGTCGGCCAGCACCTTCCGGGCCGCCACGGCCAGCTCGTCGAGGTCGACGCCGGTCAACTCGCCGCGGTAGACGCCGAGCACCCGTTGGCGCAACATGGCGTCGTGACGGGACCGCCAGGCCACGGCGTCGTCGGCGACGACCAGGTGGACGGTGCGGCGCATCAGGTGGGTGCGCACCACGCGTCGCTCGGTCAGCAGGTGCGAGAGCACCGCCGGGTCGAAGGCACGCAGCCGCGACCAGAGCCCGACGAACGGCTCCTGCGGCTCCTGCGCCTGGAGACCGCCGAGGTGCGCGACGGCGTCGGGGACCGGCATCTCGGCGCGATCGAGGAGCAACTGCCGGGCAAGCGTCGCGCGGTTGAGCGCCCGCGAATCGAGAACGGTCACGTCCCCATTCTCCGTCGCGGGGCGACAGTCTCCGGGACGACAGGGTCCGGGGGCGACAGGGTCCAGGACGACAGGGTCCGGATGCGGATTCGCCCCAACCGGCGGGCACCGGGCGGGGCGAATCCGTACGGGTCCGACAGGTCAGTGGCGGCCCACGAAGATCCCGATGCCGTTGGCGACAGCGCGCTCCGTACCGTCGGACGGGATGTTGCGGGCGGTTGCCGCAGCCTGGCCCGGCTCGCGGACGGCGACCGTGCTCGATCCGCCGCCGTCCAGGTTCACGGCGTCGTACGCGCCGAGCGAGCGCATCAGGTCGGCCAGCTCCGCGATCGTGAAGCCCGCGCTGGCCGGGGCGCGGCCGGCGAGGGCGACCAGGTAGACGGTCCTGCCGTCCGGGCTGACCCCGGCGGAGCTGCGTACCGCGGCGGTCTTGGTGTCGAGGCCGACCAGCGGCGCGCCGTCGCGCAGGATCGGCGCTCCGCCGACCGCGAAGGTCAGCTTCGGCTTGCCGACGGAGTCGAGCTTCTCGCGCACCTGGACCCGGTCGCCCACGGCGAGGTCGTCGAGCGCGTCCGCGCCGCCCTCACGGCCGACGAGCACCTGGGTGTCGGCGGGGATCGCGCCCGCGCCCGGCACCCGACCCACTGCTGTCACCACGCCGTCGCGCACTGTTACCTCGTAGGTGTGGGTGCTGCACGGGTCACTGCGGCTGGTGTCGGAGCCGCAGGTCGACCGGATTCGGGAGGCGGCACCCCAGTCGGAGGTGAACAGGCCGACGCCGTCGACCGGGAGGGCGTACTGGTTGAGGCCGCCGAGGGCGATCGTGCCCTTGGCGCTGCGCACCTCGCCGTCCAGGCTCAGGGTGTCGACGCGCGCCTTGCCGTTGACGCCCACCCCGAACACGTCCCGGGTCGAGGTGCCGGGGGCCAGGCCGGGGCCGAAGCGCTGCGCGGTGGGCACGGCGAACTTCAACTCCTCGCCGTCGGCGATCTCCGGGCCCGACGAGGAGTAGGTCGGGGTGACGCCGGCGTGGGTCTCGCTGTTGTTGAAGAAGTCGCCGTTGACGCCGGCGACGGCCCCCTGGTCGTTCGTCATGGCCGAGACGACAGTGCGCTGCGCGACCGCGTCGGGGTGCAGCAGGTCCAGGGATACCGTGTTCTTCTTCAGGTCGGCCGTGAGCAGGTAGCCGACGGTGACACCGCGCGGCGTGGCCACCTGGAACGAGCCGTACGTGACGCCCGGCGCGAGCTGCTCGGTGGCGGTGACGACGATCGGGGTGCCCGCCTCGGTTACCGTGGCGGTCGCGGCGTGGGCTGCGCCGACCGGCGCGACGAGCGTGCTCAGCCCCGCGGCGAGCAGCAGCGCCAGACTCGGGCGTACGAGGTTGGATGACCTCATTGCCGCTCCTCTCGTGATGCGATTCCTGGTCTGGGCCGGGAGGATCGAACCGGCTGGTGGTCCGGCCCGGCGATGATCTTCCTGAGCAGCCGACCAGGCCGGGGTGAACACGGGAGGCGGTCGACGTGAACCGCTCGGGCCGACTTGATCAACTACCGGAGCCGGCGCCTGGGTGCCAAAAAGTTTTGTGCACTTCCTACAACTGAGCGACTGTTGGTTCGGTGGTTGCGCCATAGCGCTGGCCGCCGCCAGCCGGAAAGGTGATCACTGCAGTTCAAGGTCTAGCTAAGGGGTCAGTCGGGTGTTCAACCGTGTCGCCATCGTCAACCGTGGTGAAGCCGCCATGCGGCTCATCCACGCGGTCCGCGAGTTGGCCGCGGAGACCGGCATCCAGCTCGAAACCGTCGCGCTCTACACCGACGTCGACCGCACCGCCACCTTCGTCCGCGAAGCGGACATCGCCTACGATCTCGGCCCGGCATCCGCGCGCCCGTACCTCAATCTCCAGGTGCTGGAACGCGCCCTGACCGAGACCGGGGCCGACGCCGCCTGGGTCGGCTGGGGCTTCGTCGCCGAGGATCCGGCGTTCGCGGAACTGTGCGAGAAGATCGGCGTCACGTTCGTCGGGCCGAGCCCGGACGCCATGCGCCAGCTCGGCGACAAGATCGGCTCCAAGCTGATCGCCGAGGAGGTGGGCGTTCCGGTCGCCCCGTGGAGCCGGGGCGCTGTCGAGACCCTGGCCACGGCCCGGACGGCGGCGGCCGAGATCGGCTACCCGCTGATGCTCAAGGCGACAGCGGGCGGCGGCGGGCGCGGCATCCGGGTGATCCGGAACGAGGCCGAGCTCGACGACGCGTACGAGCGGACCAGCCAGGAGGCCGCGCGGGCCTTCGGCAGCGGCATCGTGTTCCTGGAACGCCTGGTCACCGGGGCCCGGCACGTCGAGGTCCAGGTGATCGCCGACGGGCAGGGCACCGCCTGGGCGCTCGGCGTCCGCGACTGTTCGGTGCAGCGGCGCAACCAGAAGGTCATCGAGGAGTCGGCGTCACCGGTGCTCGACCCGGCGCAGGCCGCCGAACTCAAGGCGTCGGCCGAGCGGCTGGCCGTGGCGGTCGGCTACCGCGGGGCGGCGACCGTGGAGTTCCTGTACCACCCCGGGGACCGGCTGTTCGCGTTCCTGGAGGTCAACACCCGCCTCCAGGTCGAGCACCCGATCACCGAGCTGACCACCGGGTTCGACCTGGTCAAGGCACAACTGCACGTCGCCTCCGGCGGCCGGCTCGAAGGCACGCCGCCGGTGGAGCGCGGCCACGCCATCGAAGCCCGGCTCAACGCCGAGGATCCCGACCGTGACTTCGCGCCGTCCCCGGGGCGGATCGCGCGGCTCGACCTGCCCAGCGGCCCCGGCATCCGGGTGGACACCGGCGTCAGCGAGGGCGACACCATCCCCGCCGACTTCGACTCGATGATCGCGAAGATCATCGCGTACGGCCGTGACCGCGACGAGGCGCTCGGCAGGCTGCGTCGGGCCATGGCGAACACCACCGTGATCATCGAGGGTGGCGCGACGAACAAGAGCTTCGTGCTCGACCTGCTCGACCAGCCTGAGGTGATCGACGCCAGCGCGGACACCGGCTGGATCGACCGCGTCCGCGGCGAGGGCCGACTCGTCACCCACCGCCACAGCGCGGTCGCCCTGGCCGCCGCCGCCATCGAGGCGTACGAGGAGGAGGAGCGCGTCGAGCGGCAGCGGCTGCTGTCGACGGCTGCCGGCGGACGCCCCCAGGTGCAGCACGCCAGCGGACGACCGCTCGACCTCAAGCTGCGCGGCGTCGGCTACCGCACCCGGGTGGCCCGGGTCGGCCCACACCGGTTCCGCGTCGGCATCGAGGCGGGCAGCGTCGTCCGCACCGCCGACGTCGAGCTGGACCGGTTCGACCGGCACACCGGCCAGATCGTCGTCAACGGCATCCGCTACCGCCTGCTCACCGGCACGTACGGGCCGACCCACCTGGTCGAGGTGGACGGTGTGACCCACCGGGTCAGCCGCGACGAGGGTGGCGTCCTGCGCTCCCCGATGCCGGCGCTCGTCGTCGCCACGCCACTGGAGATCGGCGCCGAGGTCGAGGCGGGCGCGCCGGTGCTGGTGCTGGAAGCGATGAAGATGGAGACGGTGCTGCGGGCGCCGTTCAAGGCCCGCCTCAAGGAGTGCGCCGTCTCGGTGGGCAGCCAGGTGGAGGCGGGCGCGCCGCTGCTGCGCCTGGAGCCACTGGCGGACGACGCCGAGGAGGCCACTGACGGGCCGACCGGCGAGACCGTCGAACTGGACCTGCCGAGCGCCGCCGAGGACGTCCCGACGGACGAGCGCGTCCGGCGCGGTCAGGAGGACCTGCGGGGGCTGCTGCTCGGCTTCGACGTCGACCCGCACGACGACCGTCGGGTGCTCGACGGTTACCTCACCGCGCGGCGACAGGCCACCGACGTGAGCCAGCGGTCCGGAAACGGTCAGCGGCCGCTCGCCGCCGAACTCGACCTCATCGAGGTGTTCGCCGACCTCGCCGAGTTGAGCCGTAACCGGCCGACCGGCGAGGACGGCGGCGGCGCCCACGTGCACAGCGCCCGGGAGTACTTCCACACGTACCTGCAGAGTCTCGACGTCGAGCGGGCCGGGCTGCCGGACGCCTTCCAGACCAGGCTCGCCAAGGCGCTCGGAAGGTACGGCGTCACCGACCTGGAACGCTCCCCCGCGCTCGAAGCGGCCGTGTTCCGGATCTTCCTGGCCCAGCAGCGGGCGTCCGCCGAGGCCACTGTCGTCGCGACACTGCTGCGCGCCTGGCTGCGGGAGACCCCGCCGGACGAGTCGTTGCGCGAGCCCGCCGGTCTCGCGCTGGAGCGGCTGATCGCCGCGACGCAGGTGCGTTTCCCCGTGGTCGCCGACCTCGCCCGTGGCGTGGTGTTCGCCTGGTTCGCCCAGCCACTGCTGCGACGCAACCGGGCCCGGGTGTACGCCGAGGTCCGTGGGCACCTGCGGCACCTGGACGCGCAACCGGACGCGGCGGACCGCGCCGAGCGCATCGCCGAGATGGTCCGCAGCACCGAGCCCCTGGTCCGGCTGCTCGGGCAGCGGCTCGTGCGCGACCACCTCGACAACGCGGTGATGCTGGAGGTGCTGACCCGGCGGTACTACGGCAACAGGGCGCTCACCAGCGTGCGTAGCCAGGCCGTCGCGGGCTGCACGTTCGTGGTCGCCGAGCGGGCCGATTCGAGCGTGGTCTCCGCCGCGGTGAGCTTCGACGCGCTGGGCAGCGCGTTGCGCGGGCTGGCCGAGCTGGCCGGCGACGGGGAGTCCGTCGACGCCGACATCTACCTCGGCTGGGAGAACCAGCCGGAGGACTTCGACGCGATGGCGGCGGCGCTGGCCGAGGTGATCGCCGCGCATCCGCTGCCGCCCCAGGTCCGCCGGGTCACCACCACCGTCGCGGGTCGCGGCGGAGCGGTCATGCACCACCACTTCACCTTCCGCCCCTCCGACACCGGGCTGGCCGAGGACCGGCTGATCCGTGGCCTGCACCCGTACATCGCGCAGCGGATGCAGTTGGAGCGGCTGCACAAGTTCGACCTGACCCGCCTGCCGTCGTCGGACGAGGAGGTCTACCTCTTCCAGTGCGTGGCACGGGAGAACCGGGCCGACGAGCGTCTCGTCGCGTTCGCGCAGGTGCGCGACCTGACCGAGCTTCGCGAGCAGGACGGCCGTCTGGTCGCGTTGCCGACCACCGAGGACGCGATCGCCGCCTGCCTCGACTCGATCCGCCGCGCCCAGTCGCTGCGGCCGTCGAAGACGCGCTTCAACACCAACCGCATCGTGGTCTACGTGTGGCCGCCGAGCGAGCTGACCCGCGAAGAGATGGAGATGATCGCCGGGCGCGTGCGCCCGACGACGGCGGGCGCCGGGCTGGAGGAGATCCTGTTCATCGCGCGGCAGCGCGACCGCCGGACCGGCGAACTGACCAAGATCGCCGTACGGATCTCGTTCGACGCCGCGGGCGGCGCGGAGCTGGCCGTCGGTGAACCGCCGGTCGAGCCGATCGAGCCGCTCGACGAGTACCGGCTCAAGGTGCTACGCGCGAGCAGCCGCAACACCGTGTACCCGTACGAGCTGACCGGCCGACTCGGTGACTTCGTCGAGCACGACCTCGACGACGACCACGCCGTGCAGGATGGACGGTGCTCGTCTCCGCCCAAAACCGGCTCCGTCTGCGCTCCGTCGCTAGTACCGGTGGACCGGCCGAAGGGGCGCAACAGCGCCGCGATCGTCGCCGGGGTGGTCACGACGCCGACCGAGCGGCACCCGCAGGGTGTCACCCGGGTGGTGCTGCTCGGTGACCCGACGAAGTCGCTGGGCGCGCTGTCGGAGCCGGAGTGCCGGCGGGTGATCGCCGCCCTGGACCTGGCCGAGCGGATGCGGGTGCCGTTGGAGTGGTGGGCGCTGTCCGCCGGCGCTCGGATCTCGATGACCTCGGGCACCGAGAACATGGACTGGGTGGCCGCCGCGCTCAAGCGGATCGTCGAGTTCACCCAGGCCGGCGGTGAGATCAACATCGTGGTGGCCGGCATCAACGTCGGGGCGCAGCCGTACTGGAACGCCGAGGCGACGATGCTCATGCACACCAAGGGCATCCTGGTGATGACCCCGGACTCCGCGATGGTGCTCACCGGCAAGCAGTCGCTCGACTTCTCCGGTGGTGTGTCCGCCGAGGACAACTTCGGCATCGGCGGCTACGACCGGGTGATGGGCCCGAACGGGCAGGCACAGTACTGGGCGCCGAACCTCACGGCCGCCCGGGACGTCGTGATGGCGCACTACGACCACGCGTACGTCGCCCCCGGCGAGGACGCTCCCCGACGGGCAGTCACCTCCGACCCCACCGAGCGCGACATCTCCGACTTCCCGCACGACGTGGCGGGCAGCGCCTTCCGCACCGTCGGGGAGATCTTCTCCGCCGAGGCGAACCCGGACCGCAAGAAGCCGTTCGACATCCGTACGGTGATGCGGGCCCTCTCCGACCAGGACCACCCGGTCCTGGAGCGGTGGGCGGGCATGGCGGACGCGGACACCGCCGTCGTGCAGGACGTCCACCTCGGTGGCATCCCGGTCTGCCTGCTCGGCATCGAGTCCCGGTCGGTACCCCGGCACGGCTTCCCGCCCACCGACGGCCCGGACACCTACACGGCGGGCACGCTGTTCCCCCGCTCGTCGAAGAAGGCGGCGCGGGCGATCAACGCGGCCAGCGGCAACCGACCGCTCGTCGTGCTGGCGAACCTGTCCGGCTTCGACGGCTCACCGGAGTCGATGCGCAAGCTGCAACTGGAGTACGGCGCCGAGATCGGTCGGGCGATCGTGAACTTCGACGGACCCATCGTCTTCTGCGTGATCTCGCGCTACCACGGCGGTGCGTTCGTGGTGTTCTCGAAGGCGCTGAACCCGAACATGACGGTGCTCGCGTTGGAGGGCTCGTTCGCCTCGGTGCTCGGCGGCGCACCCGCCGCCGCTGTGGTGTTCTCCGCCGACGTCAACGCCCGGACGGCGGCCGACCCGCGCGTGCGGGACCTGGAGGCCAGCGTGGCGGCCGCCAGCGGCACCGAGCGCGCCGCGCTGACCGCGGAACTCGACGAGCTGCGCACGTCGGTGCGGGCGGAGAAGCTCGGCGAGGTCGCCGCGGAGTTCGACCGGGTGCACAACATCCACCGCGCGGTCGAGGTCGGCTCGGTGGACGCTGTCATCCGCGCCGCCGAGCTGCGTCCGCGCATCATCGAGGCCATCGAGTCCCGCCTGGGGTGACACCCGAGCGCAACGTCAGCGCCACCGGTCGTCGACCGGTGGCGCTGACCCGTGGTGGGGGTAGGTCACCCTCAGCCAGTCCGCCGGTCGTGGCCCGGGGCGCTGTCGAGCTGCCAGGCCGTGGCGAGATCCTCGCGTGCCCGGGCCACCCGGGACCGGATCGTGCCGACCGGGCACTGGCAGATCTCCGCCGCCTCGGCGTACGACAGGCCGAGCACCTGGGTGGCGACGAACGCCTCCCGGCGCTCCGGGGCCAGACCGGCGATCAGCTGATGCAGTGTCACGCTCTCGTCGGCCCCGGCGGTGATCGCCCCGGCGGCCTCGGCCGCCGCCTGCCAGTCCGGCACGGACGCCAGCCTCGGCCGGACCACCGCCGTGCGGACGTGGTCGACGGCGACCCGCCGGGCGATCGTGAACACCCACGTGCGGGCCGATGAGCGGCCGGCAAAGCCGGGCAGGTTGCGGAACGCCCGCAGGAACGTCTCCTGGGTCAGGTCGTCGGCCTCACCCGGCCCGGCGAGATGCGACAGGAACCGCCAGACCTGGTCCTGGAGGGCCCGGACGAACGCCGTGGCAGCCTGCCGGTCGCCCTGGCCCGCGTCCTGCGCCCACCGGGTGACCTGGGCGTCGTCAACGCCGCCGGTCCGCACTGACCACCGTCCTGTGTGCCACGGGCGCTCCTTCTCGGCCGGGAGGCCGTCGTCGGGACGCCGCCGGTCAGCCGCGCACTCTGGTTGTCGCCGGCCGGTCCGGAAAAGTTCCCGGGGCTCCCACATCCGGGTGACGGTTCCCCTCGGTGCTCTCCCGTGCGGGCGGCACCGGGTCGGGCGTACGCCAGGAACGCCACAGGTTGCTGTAGCCGCCACCGGCCGCGAGCAGCTCGGCGTGCGTACCGTGCTCGGCGACGCGCCCCTGGTCCAGGACGACGATGCGGTCCGCGGTGGCCGCCTGGCTGAGCCGGTGGGCGACGACCAACGTGGTACGGCCCTCGGTGGCCGCCACGGCGGCCCGGTCGAGGTCACGCGCGCCAGCGCTGCCCGCCTCCGCGGTGGCCTCGTCGAGGACCGCGACGGCCGGGTCGGCGAGAACGAGGCGGGCCAGCGCGAGGTGCTGGGCCTGCGCTGCGGTGAGCTGCCGTCCGCCCTCCCCCACGGCGGTCGCCAGCCCGTCCGGCAGGGTACGCAGCCACCCGGTGGCGCCGACGAGGTCGAGGGCGCGGGTCAGCTCGGCGTCGGTGGCGTCCGGGTCGGCCAGGCGCAGGTCCTCGGCGAGCGGCCCGGCGAACACGTGCACCTCCTGGCTGACCAGGGCGATCTCCCGTCGGAGCTGGTGTTCGCCGAGCTGGGCCAGCGGCACGCCGCGCAGGCGCACCGAACCCTGGCTGGGCTCGATGATGCCGGCGATGATGCCGGCGAGCGTGCTCTTGCCCGCACCGCTCGCGCCCACCAGCGCCACACGCTCACCGGGCGCGAGTCGGAGGGTGATGTCCCGCAGGACCACAGGTCCATCGTCGTAGCGGTGCTGAGCGACTGTCACCTCCAGCGCCGCCGGCTCGGGCCGCTCCGGGCGGGCGGGCCGGCGGCTGTCGGGCGATGCGGTGTCCGGCAGTGTGGTCACCCCGACGAGCCGGGCGAGGCTCGCCCCGGCCTGGAGCACCGAGTCCGACTCGAACAGCAGCAGGCCGATGGGGTTGAAGAGGCGGTGGAAGTAGAGGGCGGCGGTGGTCGCCGCACCGACGGTGGACAGGTCCTCGCGGACCAGCAGGAAGCCGGCGAGCAGCACGGCGGCCAACCCCACGAACTCGGACCTGTTGATGCGCAGCCCGAACCGGGTGAACAGGCCGAAGATCTCCAGCGCCAGGTCGCGGGCGACGCCGGAGCGTTCCGCGATCCGCGCGACGTGCGCGTCCTCCGTCCGGTAGGCGCGTACCGTCGCCGCGCCGCGCAGCGCCTCGGCCGTCGCCTGCGTACGCTCGCCGGTCGCCACCCGCTCGCGGGCGTAGTACGGCACCGACCGCCGGAGGTACCAGCGCAGCGCCAGCGCGTACGCCGGTGCGGCGGCCAGCCCGGCGATGCCGAGCCGCCAGTCGAGGGCGAAGAGCCCCAGCGCTGTCAACACGACGGACAGCGTCGCGCCGAGGAAGGCGGGGCCGCTGGTGGCGATCACGTTCGTCACCACTGCCACGTCGTCGCCGGCCCGGGCCACCAGGTCGCCGGTCCCGGCCCGCTCCAGGGTGGCCGACGGCAGGTGCAGGGCACGGTCGAGGACCCGCTCCCGGAGCCGGGCCAGCACTGTCTCGCCGAGGCGCGCGGCGACCGCGGCTCCGGCCGCGGTGAGGAGCCCCGCGAGCACCGCCGCGCCCGCGATCACGCCCGCCCAGGCCACGACCTGCTGTGTGTCGGTTCCGGCGATGACGTCGTCGACGAGGCGGCCGAGCACCCACGGCGCGACGAGCCCGGTCGCGGACGCGGCGACCAGCAGCGTGCCGGCGACGGCGCTGAGCAGCGGCAGGCGGGCCAGTTCGGTACGGAGGGCGGTCCAGGTCTGCCGGCCGGTGGCGGTCGGCAGCAGGTGCCGGGCCTCGACGCCACCCGCGGTCGACGGGTCGGTCATCGCAGGACCTCCTCCCGGTAGCGGGTGTCGCTGGCGAGCAACAGCTCGTGCGGCCCCTCGGCGACGACCCGACCCTTGTCGATCACGGCGACCCGGTGCGTGACGTGCAGCAGGGCCGGGCTGGTGGTGATCAGCACGGTGGCGCGGGTGTCCGCCGCGCGGACCGAGGCCAACCCTTCGGCGAGCAGTGCCTCGGTCACCGCGTCGACAGCCGTGGTGGGGTTGTGCAGCACCAGCACCGGCGGGTCGGCGACGAGCGCGCGGGCGAGCCCGATCCGCTGCCGCTGACCGCCGGACAGGTTCGCTCCCCGCTCGGTGAGCCGGCGGTCGAGACCGTCCGGGTGTGCGGTGAGCACGTCCTCGGCGGCGGCAGCCCGCACGGCGGCCCGCAGGACCGTGTCGTCGACGTGGGCATCGGCGCTGAGGTTGGCGCGCAGGGTGCCCTCGAACAGCGCCACGTCGTGTGGCTCCACCAGGACCACTGTGCGCGCGGCGTCGATGTGCAGGTCCTCCACGGGTACGCCGTCGACGGACAGCGTCCCCCGGTAGTCCGCGTGGTGCACCCGGCCGGCCAGCAGCGCGACGAGCGCTTCGGCCTCGCTCGGGTCGTAGGCGAGCACGCCCAGGATCTCACCGGCCCGGACGCGCAGGTCGACGGTGTCGAGGCCCGCGTACGAGACCGCGTCGAGGGCGAGCCGGGACGGGCTTGGGGCGGGCGGCCCGGCGTCTCCCGGCGCGAGGATCGGCGCCGCGCCGAGGACCCGCGCGACCCGCGCCGCCGAGGCCCGGGCCATGGCGAACAGTTGTACGCAGTACCCGAGCGTCTGCACCGGCTCGGCGATGAACTGGGCCAGCCCGACGACGGCGACGAGTTCGCCGATGGTGAGCCGACCCTCAAGCGCCAGCCAGCCCGCGACGCCGGCGACCGTCGCGAGGAAGAGGCCGTTGACCATGGTGGTGAGGCCGAGGTGCAGGCCCTTGGTGGTGGCGGCGCGGAGGGTCACGTCGAGGGCGTGCCGGCTGGCGCCCGCGTACCGTCGGGCGGCGTGGTCCTGCGCGCCGATGCCGCGCAGCACGCGCAGCCCGGTGACGAGGTCGACGGCGAGCGCGGTGGTGGCCGCGAGGGCCTCCTGCTGCGACGTGCTGCGCCGGGTGAGCAGCGGCGCCATCCGCTGAAGGGCGACGACCAGCAGCGGTACGCCGACGAGCACCCCGAGCCCGAGGGGGACGTCGACGAGGAGCAGCGCGACGGCCGCTACCACGATCGCGGTGAGCGCCGCGGCGGTGAGCCCGGCGACGCGTACGACAAGCGCGGACAACTCGGCGTCGGAGGCCGTGACGGACAGCAGCTCCCCGTCGCGCAGACCCGAGCGGTGTCCACGCGGGTCGAGGGCGCTTCGGGCAATCTCGACGCGGGTCGTGTGCGCCTCGTGTTCGACAGCGGCGTAGGCGAGCCGGGCGCCGGTGCGGTAGGCGAAGGCGAGGGCGGTGAACAGCGCGGCGAGGCCGGCGAGGGAGAGCAGCAGCGCGGCGACGTCCTCGGTGGCCACCGCCCGGTCGATGATCACGCCGATGGCGACCGGTACGAGGGCCTCGGTGGCCTGGTGGGCGCAGAGCAGCACGATGCCGAGCACCACCCGGCGGCGTTGTCGGCGCAGGGCACGGCGCAGCACCACGCTCCCGCTGATCTCGGCGACTGTCATGCTCGGATCGATGGGGGCATGGCGGCGAACTCCAGTAGGTGAGGGCAGGCTAACCTAACACGTCAGCGGCTACCGCTCCCCCACCGGCGTCCAGACGGGCAGGCCCAGCCTCCTGACGGCTATCGCGACCAGGGCTCGCGGCGGGAGCGAGACGTCGAGCACGAGCACCGACTCGTCCGGATCGGCCGGTTCCAGCGTGGCGAGCTGGGAGTCGAGCAGGCTCGCCGGCATGTAGTGCCCCTCGCGTCGCGCCATCCGCTCCCGGATGACCTCCGCCGGCCCGTGCAGGTGCACGAAGTCCACCTGCGGCGCGCCCTGGCGGAGCACGTCCCGGTACGCCCGCCGCAGGGCCGAGCAGGCCAGCACCGTCGACCGGCCCTCCGCCGCGCGAGCGGCGATCCACCCGGCGATGTCGGCCAGCCAGGGCTGGCGGTTGCTGTCGTCCAGGGGTACGCCGGAGCGCATCAGTGCCACGTTCTCCGGGGAGTGGAACTCGTCCGCCTCGACGAACGTCAGCCCGGTCACCGTGCTGATCCCCCGCGCCACTGTGGTCTTGCCGGACCCGGAGACACCCATCACCACGATGTGCCGGCTACGCGGCTCACCAGTCATGGACCGTGCCGTCCTTGAGCCGGTTGAAGGGCAGGTAGGCCGGCTCGTACGGGAACCGGGCAGCCGCCTCCTCGTCCAGCTCCACCCCGAGCCCCGGCTGGTCGCCCGGGTGCAGGTAGCCGTCGGTGAACGTGAACGACTGCCGGAACACCTCGTTGGCCAGCGGGGTGTGCTTCATGTACTCCTGGATCCCGAAGTTGTGGATGGCCAGGTCCAGGTGCAGTGCCGCGGCCATGCCCACCGGGGAGATGTCGGTGGGGCCGTGGATGCCGGACTTGATCTGGTACTGGGCGGCGAAGTCGAGCAGCTTGCGCATGGCGGTGATGCCACCGGTGTGGGTGACGGCGGACCGGACGTAGTCGATCAACTGCTCGCGGATCAGGGTCTGGTAGTCCCACACCGTGTTGAAGACCTCGCCGATGGCCAGCGGGGTGGTGGTGTGCTGGCGGACCAGCCGCAGCGCCTCCTGGTTCTCGGCCGGGGTGCAGTCCTCCAGCCAGAACAGGTCGTACGGTTCGAGGGCCTTGCCGAGCTTCGCGGCCTGGATCGGGGTCATCCGGTGGTGACCGTCGTGCAGCAGCGGCAGCTCCGGGCCGAACTCGGCGCGGACCGCCTCGAACACGGTGGGCAGGTGGCGCAGGTACGCGCGGGTGTCCCAGTCCTCCTCGGCGGGCAGCGGGGTGCGCTGGGCGGGTTCGTAGTCGTAGCGCTGACCGGTGGCGCTGGGTTGCGCGGCCACGCCGTAGACGGCGTTGATCCCCGGCACCGACGTCTGCACCCGGATCGACCGGAAGCCTTCGTCGAGGTGGCGGCGGATCGAGTCGAACAGCTCGGGGATGTCCCGCCCCGACGCGTGCCCGTACGCCATGATGCCGGTGCGGGACGCGCCGCCCAGCAGCTGGTACAGCGGCATGCCGGCGGCCTTGGCCTTGATGTCCCAGAGCGCGACGTCGACGGCGGCGATGGCGGCCATGGTGACCGGCCCCCGCCGCCAGTACGCCGAGCGGTAGAGGAACTGCCAGGTGTCCTCGATGCGGTGCGCGTCGCGCCCCATCAGCAGCGGAGCGACGTGGTCGCGCAGGTACGAGGCGACGGACAGCTCACGGCCGTTGAGCGTGGCGTCGCCCAGGCCGGTGATGCCGTCGTCGGTGGTGATCTTCAGCGTGACGAAGTTGCGGTCGGGGCTGGACACGATGATGTCCGCGGCGACGATCTTCACGGGGTGCCTTTCCGTTAGTGCCGGTCTGGGGGGTGGTCTCACCACTCCGCGAAGGAGCCGTCGGCGTGCCGCCAGGTCGGGCTGCGCCAGGCGTGACCGCGTTTGTCGGCTGTCCGTATCGCGTGTTCGTCGACCTCGATGCCGAGACCGGGTGCGGTCAGCCGGGACACGTACCCGTCGACGAAGGTCAGCGGGGTCTTGTCGAGGCAGTAGTCGAGCACCTCGGCGCCCAGGTTGTAGTGGATGCCGATGCTCTGTTCCTGGATCAGGAAGTTGGGGGTGGCGAAGCCGACCTGGAGGCAGGCGGCGAGGGCGATCGGCCCGAGCGGGCAGTGCGGGGCGAGCTGCACGTCGTACACCTCGGCCAACGTGGCGATCTTGCGCACCTCGGTGATGCCACCGGCGTGCGCGAGGTCCGGTTGGGCCACCGCGATGCCGGCCTGCAGGACGGGCAGGAACTCCTGCCGGCTGTAGAGCCGCTCCCCGGTCGAGACCGGGGTCGTGGTGCACCGGACGACCTCACCGATCAGGTGCGAGTTCTCCGGCACCACCGGCTCTTCGAGGAAGAACGGCCGGTACGGCTCCAGCAGCGGGGCGACCCGCCGGGCGTTGGCGAGCGTGAACCGCCCGTGGAAGTCGACGGCCACGTCCCGTTGGTCGCCGAGGACCTCGCGGGCGACGGCCACCCGCCGCACCACGGCGTCGAGGTCGGCGACCGAGGCCAGCGGGCCCATCCGCCCGGAGGCGTTCATCTTCACGGCGGTCAGGCCGGCCTCGATGCGGGCGCTGATCTGGTCGCGGATCTCGGCGGGCTCGTCGCCGCCGACCCAACCGTAGACCCGGATCCGGTCGCGGACCGGCCCGCCGAGCAGCTGGTGTACGGGGGCCCCGTAGTGCTTGCCCGCGATGTCCCAGAGCGCCTGGTCCAGACCGGACACCGCGCTGGCCAGGATCGGCCCGCCCCGGTAGAAGGCGCCCTTGGTCAACACCTGCCAGTGGTCCTCGATGCGCAGGGCGTCCTGACCCGTCAGCAGCTCGGCGAGCTGGTCGACGGCAGTGCGGACGGTCTCGGACCGGCCCTCGCAGGTCGCCTCGCCCCAGCCGACGATGCCGGACTCCGTCTCGATCCGGACGAACAGCCAGCGCGGCGCGACGAGGAAGGTCTCCACCCGTGCGATTGTCGTCATCGAGCGGTCAGCCCTTCGTGGCACCGGCGGTGAGGCCGGAGACGACGTACTTCTGCACGAACAGGGCGATCAGCATGATCGGCAGGGTGACCACCGTCGCCGCGGCCATCAGGCCACCCCAGTCGATGCTGGCGTAGCCGACGAAGTCGAAGATCGCGACGGGCAGCGTCTTCGTGTCGGCGCCGGAGAGCACCAGGGCGAACATGAAGTTGTTCCAGCTGAAGATGAACGACAGGATGCCGGCGGTCGCGACGCCGGGCACCGACAGCGGGAGGGTGATCCGCCGGAACGCGCCGATGTGGGTCAGCCCGTCGACGAGCGCGGCCTCTTCCAACTCGGTCGGCAGGCCGTCGAAGTAGCCCATCATGATGTAGACGATCAGCGGCAGCGACACGAACATGTGGCTCAGGACCAGCACGGTGAAGCCGCCGACCATCTTCAGGTTCGAGAAGACGTAGTACCACGGCACCAGGAGCGAGACGCCGGGGATCACCCGGGCCATGAGCACGACCAGCGCTGACTTCTTCATGGCGAAACGGCTCATCGAGTACGCGGCCGGCACCCCGAGCAGCAGCGAGAGCGTCGTCGCCGCGAACGCCACCCAGAGGCTGTTGCCGATGAACTGGAGGTAGTTCGCCTGCTGGAGCACCGTCTCGTAGTTCTTGAGGCTGGGCGAGAAGACGAACGCCTTGGCGGTGTCGTAGATGTCCACGTTGGTCTTGAACGACGCGGCGATCATCCAGAGCAGCGGCGCCATCAGCGCGAACACCACGACGACGAGAGCCGACGTACGGAACACCTGGTACGGCTTGCTCGGCTTCATCGGCCCAGCCCCTTCTTGCGATACGTGAGGGCCCACATCACCCCGATGATGATCAGGAAGAAGATGATGAGGACGGTCGACGAGACGCCGTAGTCGTTGTAGTCGAAGCTCAGGCCGTAGGCGTACACGTTGAGGGTCTCGACCTCGTGGAAGGACCCGCCACCGCGACCCTTCGTCGCGTAGAGGATGTCGAACGTCTTAAGCGCGTCGATGCCGCGCAGCAGGATGGCCACGATCACCGTGGGCATCAGCAGCGGCAGGGTGACGTGCCGGAACCGCTGCCAACTGCTGGCGCCGTCGATCCGGGCCGCCTCCTGGGGTTCGTCGGACAGCGAGGTGAGCCCGGCGAGCAGGATCAGCACGACCATCGGGGTCCACTGCCAGATGTCGATGAACATCGTCGTCGGTAGCGCCGAGTGCTGGCCGGCCAGCCAGGGTTGCGGGCCGATGCCGACCCAGCCGAGCAGTTGGTTCGCCATGCCGATGTTGGGGTCGAAGATCAGGCGCCACATCATGCCGACCGCCACCGGGGTGGCCACCAGCGGCAGGAGGATCGCGACCCGGACCCACTTCTCACCGCGGAAGGGTCGCCACAGCAGCAGGGCGATCGCCATGCCGAGGACGACCTCGAAGAACAGCACGACGCCGGTGAAGAGGACCGTACGCCAGACCGCCGGCCAGAACCGTTCGGTGTCGGTGAGCACGTCGACGTAGTTCTGGACGCCGATGAACTCGAAGTCGGCGCGTACCGAACCCTCGGCGTCGGTCAGGCTCAAATAACCGGTCCACGCCACCGGAAAGATGATCAGCAGGGCGACGAACGCCATGGCGGGCGCCGCGAAGAGCCACTTGCGGTGTTCGTTGGCCCACCGTGACCAGGCGGAGTCTTCCGGGGGCGCCGCAGCGGCCTCGGGCGTGTCGGTGCGGGGGGTGATGACGGCTGACATGAGGGGTCTCCGGGTTCGGGGGTCAGGTCCCGGCGGGGCGGCGGAGCTCGTCGGCTCCGCCGCCCGGCGGTCGGGCTACTTCGCCTCGTCGTCGAGGAACTTCTGGAACGCCGCGTTGGCCGTGTCCGCCGAGGCGGCGGCGTCCTTGCCGGTGATCGCGTCGACGATCGGCTGACCGACGATCTCGCGCGCCTGCGCGACCTTGACCACCAGTGGGCGGTCGTGGCCGACGCCGTTGGCGGTGCTGACCGTGTTGGCCTCGGCGAGATCCTTCGGCAGGCTCGCGGTGCTCGCCGGGTTCGCCCAGACCGAGGTACGGGCACCGGGGACGCCGGCCGTCTGCTGCGCCAGCGCCTGCTCCTTGCCGGCCGCCCACTGGATGAACTTCCAGGCGTTGTCCTTGTTCTCCGAGCTGTCGTTCACGCCGAGCGCCCAGGAGGGGATGTTGTACGGCTTCGATCCGGCCGGACCGGCCGGGAACGCCGCGAAGCCGACGGTGTCGACGACCTTGGACTTGGTCGGGTCGGTGGCGTTCTTGTAGAGCGAGTTGGCCTCGGTGTAGAAGGCCGCCTTGCCCTGCGTGAAGATGGCCATCGCCTCGGACCAGCTCATGTCGGTGCTGATGTTGTCCGGGCCGTGGTCGCGCAGCAGCCCGCCGTAGTAGGCGTACGCCTGCTTGGCCTGCTCGGTGTTGACGGTGGCCTTGCCGCTGCCGTCGACGAAGTCGCCGCCGAAGCTGAACAGGAAGCTGGAGAACTGCGTGACGGCGGCGGCCTTGCCGGTCCGGGCGACGAAGCCGGCGACGCCGGGGTTGTCGGCCTCGACCTTCGCCGCCTGCGCCTTGAGCTCGTCGAGGGTCTTGGGCGGCGCGGTGAAGCCGGACTTCGTCAGCAGGTCCTTGCGGTAGTAGAGGACCTCCTGCTCGGTGATGATCGGCACCCCGACCACCTTGTCTTCGTAGGTCGTCGCCTGCATCGGCCCGGCCTGGAAGTCACCGAGCTCGAAGGCGCTGTCCGACGTGGCGTTCTTGCCCAGGTCGGCGAGGTACTTGTTCTTGCCGAACAGCTTCCCCTCCTGCAACGGCCGGTACATCATCACGTCGAGGTCGGTGGAGCCGGCGTTGAGCTTGACGTTGTACTGGTCGGAGAGCTGGTCCTCGCCGAGCTGGGTGACCTCGACCTTCAACCCGGTCTGCTTCTCGAACTCCGGCAGGGCCTTCTTGATGTTCTCGGTCCAGACGTGGTTGACCAGTGTCACGCGAACGGTCTTCGAGCCCTCGCCGCCGTCGTCACCGCCACAGGCGGTCAGGCCCATGGCTGCGACCACGGCCAGAGAAGTGCCGATTATCGATCGACGTCGCACGCTTGTCTCGCCTTCTGTCGTGGTCACCGCCCCCGGGGGGAGGCCGCTACCTCGGTGTTACATCCGCTTAACATCGGGATGCTAGGCGCAAAAAGCAGACTATTTCAAGAGGTACATCTAACTGATACGATCTTTGCGTGGAACCGTCCTCACCAGAGGTTGCCGTCGTCCCTGCCGAGTCAGGGCTGCACGCCCGCGTCCTCGACCACCTCGGCACCGCGATCTGCGGCGGCGAGCTGGCACCCGGGGCGGTCCTCAACATCGACGAGCTGGTCGACAGGTACGCCGTCTCCCGCTCGGTCGTCCGCGAGGTGCTGCGGGTCCTGGCCTCGATCGGCTTCATCGAGGCACGCCGCCGCGTCGGCGTGATGATCCTGCCGGCGAGCGCGTGGAACGTCTTCGACCCGCAGGTGATCAGGTGGCGTCTCGCGTCGGCCGGCCGGATGGCTCAGCTCCGGTCGATCACCGAGCTACGCACCGCCGTCGAGCCGCACGCCGCCTTCCTGGCCGCGACACGGATCGGCCACGACGAGGCGAGCGATCTGGTCGGGCTGGCCGCCAAGATGTGGGCGGCCGGCGAGGGCGGCGACGAAGAGCGCTTCCTGCACCTCGACATCGAGTTCCACCGGCGGGTGCTGCTCGCCTCCGGCAACGAGATGTTCGTCCGGCTCCAGGATCTGGTCGCGGAGGTGCTGACCGGCCGACACAAGCACCACCTCATGCCGCACCACCCCCACCAGCAGGCCCTCCAGATGCACGCGGACGTCGCCCAGGCGATCCAGCGGCGCGACGGCGACCGCGCCCGCCAGGCGATGGTGCGGTTGATGGAGCAGGCCTTCGACGAGATGAGGTCACTGTGGGAGCAGACCGGCGACACCGACCGCCGCCGCGACCACGCGCCTTGATCGACTCGGTTCCAGTGAAAGCGCGGTATCGGACCGTCTCCGACACCCCAACTTCCGTGAACCCGAGTGGATCACCCCGACGAGGACTGTCACCCGGAAAGAGGCGCCCCCACTGCGGGTGGTGTTCTCGGTGACCTCGATGTTCTGCGCCGTGGCGGTGGCGTTGATACCGGTCGTCGATGACGCACGATGATCAGGTGATGAAAAGTAGCTCCGGGAGCGCCCTGAGAGCTATTTCTCATCACCTGATCATGGGACGTCAGGTCCCCGCGCGCAAGGTTCTGTCTCGTAGATCTTGGTGGTCGGGGACGGCGCGTAGCCAGTCGAGGGTTTCGACCAGGTCGAGGGTGGCCTGGAAGTGGGAGCCGAGTTTGTCGTAGCGGGTGGCGAGGCCGCGCCAGTGTTTGCGTCGGTTGAAGCCGCGTTCGACCTGGTTGCGGCGCTTGTAGGCGGTGGGATCGAAGGTCGGTGGTCGGCCGCCACGTTGTCCTCGCCGCTTCCGGTTGGCGATCTGATCGTTGGGCTCGGGGATGACGGTGGTGATGCGTTTGTCTCGCAGGGCCTTGCGGTTGGCTCGCGAGGAGTACGCCTTGTCGCCGGTGACGGAGTCAGGTCGCTTGCGTGGTCTGCCGACCTGGCCGGGACGCGGCACTCGGACCTGGTCGAGCAGTGGGATCAATTGCTGGGTGTCGGCGGCCTGACCTGGGGTGATGCGGGTAGCCAGAGAGCGGCCACGTCCGTCGGCCAGGGTGTGGATCTTCGTGGTCAGTCCGCCGCGGGACCGGCCGATGCCTTGCGCTGCCCGCGCGTCGGTGCTACTCAGCCCCCTTTTCGGGCACCCGCCGCGTGTTGGTGGGTCCGCACGATGGTGGCGTCGACCTGGGCGTCCCAGTCAATGTCGTCGTCGAGTTCGGCCAACGCGATGACGTGCGCCTTGAGGCTGGCCCAGGTGCCGTCGGCTGCCCAGCGGCGGAACCGTTGGTACGCGGTCTTCCATGGCCCATACCGTTCGGGCAGGTCACGCCATGGCGAACCGGTCCGTTTGACCCAGCAGATCGCGTTGATGACCTGCCGATGATCACGCCACTGGTTACCTCGAACGGGCTGTGTCGGCAGCAACGGCGCCAACACAGCCCACTCGTGGTTCGTCAGATCTCCTCGTGCCACAAAGGGCCTAACGAGCGAGATTCATGATCCGCGAGACAGAACCTAGCGGCGGGAGTCGCGCCGGCGCCCCGGGCCCGCGGCGGAGGGGCGGTGGCCGATGCGGGGGGCCCGCACCACCGACGAAGTGCCGGCGCCGGGCCGGAAGTCCCGCGCGGCAGCGGCCACAGTCTCGTCGGGGTCGCGGGTGAGTGCCTCCCGGACGTGCGCCGGGACGACCTCGGAGGTCGCCATCGCCAGTCGCACCTGCACCGAGCGGTCGTCGACCAGGCGTTCCAGGTCCCCCTCGTCCAACTCGAGGGCGCGGACCAGCGCGGCCCGGACGTCGACCACCGGGTCCGCGGCGAGCGCGCTGCGCTGGTCGGCGGTGGTCCGCGGGTTGCGGGCGAGCCCCTTGCGTACGCGGGCGGTGCGATCGGCCAGCAGGGCGGTGATCACGTCGGGGTCGTGGGTGTGGGTGGCGAGCCGTTCGCGTACCTCGGGTGAGGCGTCGTCGATCAGCCGGGCGGCCAACTCGGGCTCCAGCTCACGGCTCTCGGCGAGGAGTCCGCGTAGCTCCTTGTCCGGGGCCTCCGACATCACGCGCCGGATCGACTCGTCACAGGCCGGGTTGCTGGCGACCGCCCAGCGCACCCAGCGGTCGGCGTCCTTGACCAGGCGCATGAGGTTGCCGATCGAGGAGGACGGGTTCCTCGCCACCGCCTCGCGGACCTGACGATCGTGGTCCCTGGTCAGCGGTCGCAGGGCCTGCGCGGGGGCGTCGGGCCGAGCGGCGACCGTCTTGCGGACCACCGCCGACGGGTCGGACGCCAGGTCGATAAGGGTCATCTGCGGCGTGGTGGGGTCCTGCGCGAGGGCGAGCCGAGCGTCATCGTCGCCACCGATCGGACGGTGGTCGGTGGTGCCGGACCCGCTGTGCCGGTCGGCCGCGCCGACGTCCTGCTGTTTCCCCATCGCGCAATCATGTCACGCACCCGATCTGCCTCCGGCGGGCGCGGGTAGCCGCAGGCCGGACATGCCGCCGTCCACCGCCAGCGACGTGCCGGTCACCGAGCCGGTGGCGGGCGACGCGAGGTACACGACGGCGGCGGCGACCTCGTCGGCGGTCACCAGGCGGCCGGTCGGCTGGCGGGCGGCGAGTTGGCGCTTCTCCGCCGTCGGATCGGCCGCCCCGGCGAGCAGTCGGGCCACCCACGGGGTGTCGACGGTGCCGGGGGCGACACAGTTGACCCGTACCCCCTCGGTGACCAGGTCGGCGGCCATGGCGAGGGTGAGGGCGTGCACGGCACCCTTCGACGCCGAGTACAACGCGCGTCGGGGCAGGCCGACGGTCGCCGCGATCGAGGAGATGTTGACGATCGCGGCGGACGACGACCGGCGCAGGTACGGCAGGACGACGGCGCTCGTGCGGGCCACGCCGGAGACGTTGACGTCGAGCACCCTGCTCCACTGCTCGTCGTCGTCCTCCTCCACGGTGCCCACCGCCGAGATGCCGGCATTGTTCACCAGGATGTCGACGCCCCCGAACGCAGCGGCGACCGAGGCGACGGCCGCGCGCAACGAGGACCGGTCGGACACGTCGGCCCGTACGCCGTGGACGCGGGGATCCTCGGGCAGGGCCGACACGTCCAGGTCGAGGACACCGACCCGGGCGCCGGCGGCCAGGAACGCCCGCACGCAGGCGTCCCCGATGCCCGAGGCACCGCCGGTCACCACCGCCACGAGACCGTCACACCGCATGCTTCTCTCCCCTGCCATCAGGCGTTCGCGAGCGGGCTGCGCTGCCGGCCGAGGCCCTCGATCTCGACCTCCATCACGTCGCCGGCGGCCAGGTACGGGAACCGGCCGGAGAGCGCCACCCCCTCCGGGGTGCCGGTGTTGATGACGTCGCCCGGGTCGAGGACTGTGTACTGGGACAGGTGCCAGACCAGGTGAGCCACGTCGAAGATCATGTCTTTGGTGCTGGAATCCTGTCGGGGCTCGCCGTTGACCCAGGAGCGCAGCCGAAGCGCCTGCGGGTCGTCGATCTCGTCGGCGGTGACCAGCCAGGGCCCCAGCGGTTGGAACGTCTCACAGGACTTGCCCTTCGACCACTGGCCGCCGGAGACGGCGAGTTGGAAGTCGCGCTCGGACACGTCGTTGGAGAGCGCGTACCCGGCGATGTGGTCGAGGGCGTCCGCCGGTGAGGCGAGGTAGCGGGCCCGACGCCCGATCACCACCGCCAGCTCCACCTCCCAGTCGGTCTTCGTGGAACCGCGCGGGATCAGGACCTCGTCGTACGGCCCGACGACAGTGTTGGGTGCCTTGTAGAAGATGATCGGCGCGGTCGGTGGCTGGGCGCCCGACTCGGCGGCGTGCGCGGCGTAGTTCTGCCCGACGCAGAGCACCACCCCGGGCCGGGCGAGCGGCGCGCCGACCCGCTGGCCGGTCACATCGATCTCCGGCAGGTCGGTGGCCGCACGGACCCGTTGGACGCCGTCACCGGCGAGGAACTTCCCGTCGATGTCGTCGGTGACCGACGAGAGGTCGAAGTGCCGGCCGTCGACGTACAGCACGGGACGCTCCTGCCCGACGGGCCCGACGCGCATGAACTTCACTAACCAACCTCCAGAGCAGGTGAGCCTATTTCCTATAGGATGCTGCCTGTGCTGGTGTACCGGCTCACACGAGCGCAGTCAAGGGGTTGTTGGGGAGACGAGATGGCCCGGCAGGAAACTCGCGAGGGCCGACTCCGGCCCGCCCGCCGGCTCACCCTCGCCGACGACGTCTACGAGTCGATCAAGACCCTGGTCATGGACCACATCCTGCCCCCGGGTGAGCGGGTCAACATCGACGCCCTGGCCCGCGAGCTCGACGTCTCCCCCACTCCGGTGCGCGAGGCGCTCGCCCGGTTGGAAGCCGACGGCCTGGTCCGCAAACGCCCGCTGTCCGGCTACTCCACCACGCCGCTACTGACCCGCGCCGAGTTCGACGACCTGTTCGAGGTCCGACTGCTGCTGGAGGGCGCCACCGCCGGCCGGGCCGCCGCCCACGCCTCCACCGGGGAGCGGCAGCGGATCAGCACCGAGGCGGCGGCGACGATCGACGTGGAGGCCGGCGACGGCTACCGCCGGCACGCCGCGTTCACCGCGCTGGACGCCACGTTCCACGACCTGATCGCCGAGGTCGCCGGCAGCCCGCTGCTGCGCGACAGCATCACGCGGCTGCACTCCCACCTGCACCTGCACCGGCTGTACTTCCCGGTCACCGGCGCACCGGCCACCAACACCGAGCACCAGCGCATCGCCGCCGCCGTCGCCGCCGGCGACTCCGACGCCGCCACCGAGGCCATGCGGGCCCACCTGATCGCCGCCCGGGAGCGCCACCTGCCCGCCTTCGACCAGCTTCCCGCACCCGGAGCACCGCGCGACCCGGCCTGAACCACCCCCGACCCGTCCGAGGAGCCGCCGTGCGCACAGCCCTCTTCATCACCTGCGTCAACGACCTCGCGTACCCGGCCACCGGCATCGCTGTCACCCGCATCCTGCGGAGGCTCGGCCACACCGTCGAGTTCCCCGACCGGCAGACCTGTTGCGGGCAGATGCACGCCAACACCGGTTACCGGGCCGAGGCGATGCCGATGGTGCGCAACTACGTCGACGTGTTCGACGGCTACGACGCGATCGTCGCGCCGTCCGGGTCGTGCACCGCGATGATCCGTGACCAGTACCCGCGCCTGCACCCGCCCGCCGCGTCGGTGGCCGCCCGCACCTACGAGCTGTCCGAACTGCTCGTCGACGTCCTCGGCGTCACCGACGTCGGAGCGGAGTTCCCGGAGACTGTCACCTACCACCCCACCTGCCACGGCCTGCGCATGCTCCGGTTGGGCGACCGACCGCTGAAACTGCTGCGCCAGGTGCGCGGGATCGACCTCGTGGAGCTGGGCGACGCCGAGGAGTGCTGCGGTTTCGGCGGCACGTTCGCGGTCAAGAACCCGGACGTCTCCACCGCGATGCTCACCGACAAGTGTGCCCGGGTCGGTGAGACCGGAGCGCGGGTGCTCGCCGCCGCCGACAACTCCTGCCTGGCCCACATCGGAGGCGGCCTGGACCGCCACCGGTCCGGCGTACGGGCCATGCACTACGCGGAGATCCTCGCCTCGACGGGGGCCACCTCGTGAACCCCCCGATCGCTCCGACCACCGGCAGCGGACGCATCCGCACGCCACTGCCCTTTCCCACCGCGGCCAGACCGGCCGTCGCCGACACACAACTGCGCGCCAACCTGCACCGGGCCACCCGCACCATCCGCGCCAAGCGCGCCCGCGTGGTCGACGAGGTGCCCGACTGGGCGGCCCTGCGCGACGCCGGCTCCGCGATCAAGGCGGACGTCCAACGCCGGTTGCCGGAGCTGCTGGAGCAGTTCGAGGCGTCCGCCACCGCCGCCGGCGCCACAGTGCACTGGGCCCGGGACGCGGCCGAGGCCTGCCGGATCGTGGTCGAGCTGACCCGGGCCACCGGGGCCGACGAGGTCGTGAAGGTCAAGTCGATGGCGACCCAGGAGATCGAGCTGAACGAGGCTCTGGAGGCGGCCGGGATCGCCGCGTACGAGACGGACCTGGCGGAGCTGATCGTGCAGTTCGGCGACGACACCCCCTCGCACATCCTGGTGCCGGCGATCCACTACAACCGGACACAGATCCGGGAGATCTTCCAGCGTCGGATGCCGGACGTCCCGACCGACCTGACCGACGAGCCGTCCGCGCTGGCCGAGGCAGCCCGTGTCCACCTGCGGCGACGTTTCCTCTCGGCCCGGGTCGCCGTGTCCGGCGCCAACTTCGCCGTCGCCGACACCGGCACGCTCGTCGTCGTCGAGTCCGAGGGCAACGGGCGGATGTGCCTCACCCTCCCGGAGACGCTGATCAGCGTCGTCGGCGTCGAGAAGCTGCTGCCGACCTTCGGTGACCTGGAGGTCTTCCTGCAGCTGCTGCCGCGATCCTCGACCGGCGAGCGGATGAACCCGTACACCTCGATGTGGACCGGCGTCACCCCCGGCGACGGTCCGCAGGACGTGCACGTCGTGCTGGTCGACAACGGCCGGTCCGCGGTGCTGGCCGACCCGGTCGGGCGGCCGGCGTTGTCCTGCATCCGCTGCTCCGCCTGCCTCAACGTGTGCCCGGTGTACGAGCGGGCCGGCGGGCACGCGTACGGCTCGGTGTACCCGGGGCCGATCGGCGCGATCCTGTCGCCGCAGCTGACCGGCGTTGCCGACAACGCCTCCCTGCCGTACGCGTCGACGCTCTGCGGCGCCTGCTACGACGTGTGCCCGGTGAAGATCAACATTCCGGAGATCCTGGTCCACCTCCGGCAGGAGGCACCGCACCCACCCGCGGAACGGGCCGCGATGCGCGTGCTGTCCTGGGTGATGCGCAGCCCTCGCCGCTGGGCCGCCGCCCTGCGTCTGGCCCGGATCGGCGCGGGACCGCTCGGCGCGTACCGCGAGCGTCGCGCCGGTGCCCGTACGCTGCGTAAACTGCCCTGGCCCGCCTCGGCCTGGACCCGGTCACGGGACGTGCCGCTGCCCGCGCCGCAGACCTTCCGTGAATGGTGGAACCAGCAGTGACCGCACGCGACGAGATCCTGGCGCGACTGCGCACGGCCCTGGCCGACGACCCGCCGCCGGTGCCGGTGCCCCGGGGCTACCGGCGCGTCGACGACCGCTCCGACCTGGTCGCCGTCCTCGTGGACCGGTTGGAGGACTATCGGGCGGTCGTCCACCACGGCATCGACGCCCTGCCCGCGCTGCTGGCGACTGTGGACCGACTCGCCGTCCCCACCGACGTCCCCGCCGGCTGGCTGGCCGGCTACGCCGGGCGGGTCTGCCGGGACGCTCCCCCACTGTCACCTGGCGAGCTGGACGCGACGGACGCGGTCCTGACCGGTTGCGCCGTGGCGATCGCCGACACCGGCACCATCGTGCTCGACGCCGGTCCGGCGCAGGGTCGGCGGGCGCTCACCCTGGTGCCCGACCGGCACATCTGCGTCGTCCGCAGCGACCAGGTCGTCGGGCTACTGCCGGAGGCGTTGACCCGGCTGGACGCGCGTTCGCCGCTCACCTGGATCTCCGGCCCGTCCGCCACCAGCGACATCGAACTCGACCGGGTCGAGGGCGTGCACGGGCCGCGCCGGCTCGACGTCGTCCTGGCCTGAGCTCAGGAGGACGACACCGCCTCGCCCGACGGGGCCGTCTCCCGCAGCGGGACGCCCCGCAGGTTGAGCAGCATCACGATGGCCACACCGACCACCAGAGCGATGTCGGCGACGTTGCCGACGAAGAACCCGGCGTAGTCGATGAAGTCCACCACGTGCCCCCGCGCGAAGCTCGGTTCGCGGAACAGCCGGTCCAGCAGGTGCGTCGTCGCGCCGCCGAGCACCAGTCCCAACGCCACGGCCCACGGACGCGACGTGACCCGCCGTGCCACGACCGTCACCGCGACCACGGCCGCCGCCGCGAAGACCGCGAAGATCCAGGTGTACGACGACCCGATGGAGAAGGCGGCACCCGGGTTGTAGACGAGCCGCAGGGACAGCAGGTCACCCACGATGGAGATGGTCTGCCCGTCCGACAGCGCGGACTCGGCCCAGTACTTCGTGGCCTGGTCCGAGGCGAGCACCACAGCAGCGATCAACACGACGGCGCGAAACACAGCGGAACCCTAGCCGGTCAACCGGGACCGTCACCACCGGCGGATGGTCCGTCCGCCGCCGCTCAACTGAGGGCGACGAGGTGGATCGCGGCGACGATGACGAGGCCCGCGCCGAACAGCGTGATGCCGCTGGCCGCGAGGACGGGCGCCACCCGGGTGGCCAGACCGAGAATCGCGTGGGACTGTGCTCCCCGGCTGACCAGCGAGCTACCGGCGACCGCGAGGACCCCGACGCCGAAGAGCACCACGGCCATGCCGAGCCCGAACGTCAGGACCAGCAGCAGGGCGAAGCCGGCCCGACCGATGAACAGCCCGGTCGCCAGCACGAGGAACGCGGCCGGGGACGGGGTCAGTCCGCCGGAGATGCCCAGCAGGAACAGACCGGGACGCTTGCCGTGCTCGTGACCGTGGCCGTGGCCGTGGCTGCGGCCGTGGCTGCGGCTGTGGCTGTGGCTGTGGCTGTGATCGTGGCCGGCGGCGTGCAGGTGCCGGCGCACCATCCACAGACCGGTGGCCAGGATGATCAGACCGGCACCGAGTTGCAGCCAGCTCGTGAGTTCCTGCATCCGGATCACCTCGGACAGGGACAGGAAGGTCCACGCCACGCCGATCACCAGGACCGACAGTGTGTGCATGACCGCCACCGAACCGCCCAGCCAGGCGGCGTCCCGGATCCGGCCACGCGAGCCGGCGAGGTAGGCGGCGGCCAGGCTCTTGCCGTGGCCGGGGGCCACCGCGTGACCCGCACCGGCGGCGAAGGCCAGCACGAACGCGAGCGGGGGTACGCCCGGCGAGTTGACGATGTCCTGCAACCGGTCCGAGAGGGACGCGGAGAGAACGACGGTCGCGGTCATGCCACTGCTCGCCGTCGCCGCACCCGCCGGGACACGAGCAGCGCCCCGACCGCGACCAGCAGCGCGGCACCGACGACGGCGGCGAGCTGGACGGCAGCACTCCGGCCGGTAATGGTGCTGGTGCTGGTGCTGCCGACGGTCGGCGCACCACCGGCGAGGGTCCAGTCGTGGGAGTCCTCGCCGGAGCCGTACACGGCGCGTTGCCCGCCGGGGCCGGTCGCCATCGCCCGGTAGGCGGGGTTGAGGTCGGTGAGCATCCGCACCGCGACCGTGACAGTGCCCACCGCGCCCGGGCAGGTGTAGTCGACTGTCGCGCCCGCCCGCGCGAGGGCTTTCAGCGGCGCGACAGCGCCGACGCACTGCCGCGGCCCGTCGGCCACGGTGATCTGCTTGAGCAGGTACGCGGGGAACTGCTGGGACGACGCGAGCACGGCGGGATCGGTCGCCCGGTAGTCGACAGCACCGTCGAGCAGCACGCGATCGGCCGGCAGCAGGCCGAGCGAGACTCCGAGCAGTGTCAGGTCGTCGGGGCCTCCGACGCGCCACCGCACTCGCACGACGTCGGGCCGCTGCTCGTCGGGCGTGATGGACACGGTCTGCGGGTCACCGAACGGGTGCGCCGCCGCCGGGGACGGCAGGGCCAGGACGGGCGCGGCGACGGCAAGGGCCGTCAGCGCGAGGACGGTCACCGCGCTTCGTCGACGACGTCGGGGCAGGGACAAGGAACGCTCCGGGCTTGGGGTTGCAGGATTCCTGGCCACCCTGCTGAGCGCGCGCAAACGTGCAGGTCCAGGCGAGTGTTCGGCACCAAGCCACGGCGTGAACATTCCGTTGATCTTCACGCTGGACACGAACTGCTGGTCTAGTTATTGCCCAGGATTTGCAATAGCCTAAGGTTTGCGGGTGATCATGGGGTGGTGCCGAGCAAGGAGCAAGTCGTGAAGCAAGGGGACGAGCGGCGAGCAGTGCGCACCGAGTCGCACGATGCCGAATTTCCGGAGGCGTTCCTGACGTTCATGCGGACCGGCTGGCGTGACGAGCCGCTCGACGTGCAGCGCCGACCGGAGGTCGACCATCAGGCGCGTCGTCGGGCGGCACTGTCACAGGCGTTTCCCGGGGAGACGCTGGTGATTCCCACCGGTTCGCAGAAGGTGCGGGCGAACGACACGAGGTTTCCGTTCCGCCCCGGCAGCGACTTCGCCTACCTGACGGGCGACCACGACCCCGACGGTGTGCTGATCCTGTGGCCGGGCGGCGGCGGGCACGACGCCGTTCTCTACACCCGGGCGCGTACGTCCCGGGAGAGCGACGAGTTCTTCCGCAGCCGCGACGGTGAGCTGTGGGTCGGCCGGCGGCAGTCGCACGCCGAGAAGTCGACCGAACTGGGCATCGAGACTGCCGACCTCGCCGACCTGGATGCCGCACTCGCCGCCTGCGCACCTGGCCGCACTCGGGTGCTGCGCGGGCTGGACCGGGGAGTCGACCACGCCGTGCGGCCGTACGAGCCGGAGCGGGCCGGCGCACGCGACCGGGAACTGGCCGCGGTGATATCGGAGGCCAAGCTGGTCAAGGACGAGTGGGAGATCGCTCAGCTCCAGGACGCCGTCGACGCCACCGTCCGCGGATTCGAAGACGTCGCCCGGGTTCTGCCAGCCGACCGCGGCGTCTCCGAACGGCTCGTCGAAGGCGTCTTCGGCCTGCGTGCCCGGCACGACGGCAATCACGTCGGTTACGGCTCCATCGTGTGCGCCGGCCCCAACGCCACCGTCCTGTGCTGGAAACACCACACCGGCACCACGGTGCCGGGGGAGCTGCTGCTGATGGACATGGGCGTGGAGAACCGGCACCTCTACACCGCCGACGTGACCCGCACTGTCCCGGTTTCCGGCACTTTCACCCCGCTCCAGCGGCAGGTGTACGACATCGTGTACGCCGCGCAACAGGCCGGCATCGACCTGATCAAGCCTGGAGTCAGGTTCGCCGAGGTCTCCGAGGTCTGCATGCGGACGCTTACCGAGGGCCTGGCGGCGCTGGGCGTGCTGCCGGTGAGCGTCGACGAGGCCATGGACAGCAGCTCCACCATCCACCGCCGATGGACGCTGCACGACTTCGGCCACATGCTCGGCATCGACGTCCACGACTGCGCCTCGGCTCGGCCCGAAAGATACCGCGACGGGGAGCTCGACGAGGGTTTCGTGCTCACTGTGGAGCCTGGCCTCTATTTTCAGCCCGACGACGACCTGGTCCCCGCCGAACTGCGGGGTCTCGGCATCCGCATCGAGGACGACATCCTGGTCACTGCCGGCGGCGCGATGAATCTGTCGACGGGCTTGCCCGGCACGGCCGACGACGTCGAAACCTGGCTGGCGGTCCAGCGCGAAGCCGGCCCACGGCTGCCGTGAGATGAGCGACACCGACGAGGCCGACCCGCCGTGCGCAGCGCAGTCCCACCTGACCGAGATTCACCACACCTACCGCAGGAGCGTTCTGTGACCCGGATCCGTCCGACCTTCCGACGCCTCGTGGCGTCGACCGCAGCGGCCGGGATGCTCGTCCTCGCCGGCTGCTCGGCCCCGACCACCCCGAACAGTTCAGCCAGCGGCGCGACGCTGGTCGTGGCCACCTCCGATGAGCCGGACGCGCTGAACCCGGTGCTCAACTTCGGCGTCGACGGCGCCGCGCTGATCTTCGACGGGCTCGTCGCCCGCGACGGCGACAACCGCCTCGTCCCCGGTCTCGCCGCCGCCCTGCCGACGGTGTCGGCCGACGGGCGCACCGTGACCGCCAAGCTGCGCGACGGCGTGCAGTTCCACGACGGCACCACGCTGAGCGCGGCGGACGTCGTCTTCACGTACCAGGCGGTGCTGGACCCGAAGGTGGACTCCACGCTGCGCTCCGACCTCGACATGGTGGCGTCGGTGACCGCGCCCGACGCGTCGACAGTCGTGTTCACGCTGCGCTACCCGTACGCGCCGTTCCTCCAGCGACTCACCCTCGGCATCGTGCCGTCGAAGCTGCTCGGCGGGCAGGACATCAACACCACCGGGTTCAACCGGAAGCCGATCGGGACCGGGCCGTACAAGGTCGAGTCCTGGACGCCGGGTGACCGACTGGTGCTCACCGCCAACGAGCGCTACTTCGGTGGCCGGCCGGCGAACAACCGGGTCGTGGTGGCGTTCGTCGCCGACGACAACGTCCGCGCCCAACGGATGCGGGCCGGCGAGTTCGACGCAGCCGAGTTGCCACCGAAGCTCGCCAGCGGGTTCGACACCGACACCGCGTACCGGGTGCAGCGGGTGCCGACGGCCGACTATCGGGGCGTGATGCTGCCGATGGGCAACCCGGTCCTCGCCGACCCGGCGGTCCGCCGAGCGCTGAACGTCGCCGTCGACCGTGCCGCGATGGTGTCCGGCATCCTCGGCGGCGCCGGCGAGCCGGCGTTCGGGCCGGTTCCCCCGACCTCCGAGTTCGCCGAGCCTTCGACCGTCGGCACGCCGACCGCCGACCCGACGGCGGCGGCCGCGCTGCTCGACGCGGCCGGTTGGAAGCCCGGCGCGGGCGGAGTACGGGCCAAGGACGGCCGGCCGGCCCGGTTCACGCTGATGTACCCGGCGACCGACACCCTGCGCAAGGACCTGGCCCTGGCCGTCACCGCCGACGCCAAGAAGATCGGCATCGAGGTCACCCCGGCCGGGCTCACCTGGGACGCCATCGACCCCCGGATGAAGTCCGACGCCCTGCTGATGGGCTACGGCACCCCGTACGACCCGGACTTCGTCTCGTACAAGCTGTTCGGCTCCCAGTTCGCGGGGCAGGGTTACTTCAACCCCGGCTCGTACCGCTCGGAGACCGTGGACAAGGCCCTGCAGGAGGGCCGCGACCAGATCGACCCGACCCGCCGCAAGGCCGCGTACGCGCAGTTCCAGAAGCAGCTCGCCGCCGACGTGCCGTGGCTGTTCCTGACCTACCTGCGGCACACCTACGTGGTGAAGTCCTCCGTGCAGGGCGTGACCCCCCGGGTCGAGGCGCACGAGCACGGGGTGGCGAACAGCATCTGGTGGAACATCAACACCTGGAAGCGCTCGTGACCCGATCGGGTCGACTGGCCGGGGCGGGGGCGGTGGTCCGACGCCGGCTCCTGGTCGCCGTTCCGGTGCTCGCGGCGACCAGCATCGGAATGTTCGCCCTCGGGGCGGCCTCCCCGGTGGACCCGGCCAAGCAGTACGCGGGCGCGGCGGCCTTCACCGCCAGCGAGGAGAATTTGGCGCAGATCCGCGCCAACTGGGGTGTCGACGACCCGCTGCCGGTGCAGTACCTGCGCTGGATCGGCAACCTGGTCCAGGGCGACCTGGGCTGGTCGACGAGTCGACACGAGCCGGTCGCCTCGGTGCTCTCCGCCCGGGCCGGCTGGACGCTGCTGCTGATCGGTGTGACCCTCGCCCTGGTTCTGGTCGGCAGTCTGCTGCTGGGGGCGCTGGCCGCGTACCGCAGGGGTGGGTTGTTCGACAGGGGTCTGCGGGCAGCGGCCTACGCGGTCGAGTCGATGCCGGTCTTCTGGCTGGGCCTGGCCGCGATCGCCGTGTTCGCGCTGGCGCTGGGGTGGTTGCCGGCCGGCGGGCTCACCGACGTCACCGCGACCAGCACGTCGTGGGCCGACGTGGCGCACCACCTGATCCTGCCGGTGGGAGTGCTCGCCGTGTCGCAGGCGCCGTGGTTCGTGTTGTTCGTCCGGGACGCCGTCGCGGAGAGCATGCGCGACGACCACGTGCTCGCCGCGCGGGCCCGGGGGTTGCCGGGGCGGACGGTGCTGTTCGGGCACGCGCTGCGAACCGCGCTGCTGCCGTTCCTCACCCTGGTCGGCACCCACCTGCCGGAGTTGGTCGGCGGTGCGGTGCTGGTCGAGACGGTCTTCTCGCTGCCGGGTCTCGGCGCTGTCACGGTGGCTGCCGCGCTGGGCAGCGACTTCCCGCTGCTGGCGGCGATCACGCTGGTCACCACAGCTGTGGTGCTGGCCGCGAACCTCACGACCGACCTGGCGTACGCCGCCGCCGACCCGAGGGTGCGACTCGATGGCTGACCTTGCTACCCGACCGCCACTGCTCCGCGTGGCCCGGTCCCGACTGCGGCTGCGACCCGGCCGGACCGGTGTCGTCGCCGCCGGTCTGGCCCTCGCCGTCGCCCTCGTCGGTTCGCTCCTGGCCCCGCTCGTCTGGCCGCTCGACCAGAGCGCGGTGGCCCTGGACCAGACCCGGTTGGCGCCGTCCTGGACCCACCTCGCCGGCACCGACGACCTCGGCCGGGACGTGGCGCACCGCGCCGTCTACGGGCTGCGGGTGTCGCTGCTCGTCGGCGCTGTCGCCGCGCTCGTCGCCACCGTCCTCGGCGGCGTCATCGGCGGCATCGCCGGCACGCTCGGCGGCCGGGTCGACCGGATCCTGATGCGGATCGTGGACACCATCGCCGCGATGCCACACCTGCTGCTGGGCATCTTCATCGTCGCCATGCTGCGTCCCAGCCTCGGCGCGGTGATCGCCTCCGTCGGGCTCACCCACTGGCTCTCCACGGCGCGCATCGTCCGGTCCGAGTTGCTCAGCCTTCGCACCCGGCCGTTCGTCGACGCCGCCATCAGCGGAGGGGCCGGCCGGGGCCGGGTCCTGACCCGACACCTGCTGCCCCACGTGCTGCCCCGGCTGGCGCTGGCCACCACGCTGATGATCCCGCACGCGGTGTGGCACGAGACAGCGCTGTCCTTCCTCGGCCTCGGTCTGCCGCCGCACCTCGCCTCACTCGGCAACATGATCAACGACGGTCAGGGGTCGCTGCTGACCGGCGCCTGGTGGGCCAGCCTGGCACCCGGCGCGGTCATCGTCGTCGTCACCCTCGCCATCGCGGTCATCGCCGCCCGCTGGCGGGACCGCCTCGATCCCCGGGTCCGAGCGGAGCTGCACCTGTGACCACCACCGAACGCATCACCGACCTGGCACCCGGCCCGACGGCCGTGGGTCGCCCGCTGCTCGCCGTGGACGGCCTCGGCGTCGAGTTCCGGCTGCGCGACACGACAGTGCGCGCGGTCACCGACCTCAGCCTGACCGTACGGGCCGGTGAACTGCTGGCCGTCGTCGGCGAGTCCGGCTGCGGCAAGTCCGTCCTGGCCCACGCGCTGCTCGGCCTGTTGCCGGGCAACGCCACGCTCACCGGCCACGCCGTCCTGCACCACCCGGACAGCGACCCGGTCGACCTGGTCACCTGCGGTCAGCGTCACCTGGCCCGCCGGGTACGCGGCAGTCGGGTCGGGCTGGTCCCGCAGAGCCCGGCCACCGCGCTGAACCCGGTCCGCACCGGACGGCGACTGCTCGCCGAGACACTCCGGGCGCACGGTCGGGACCGGGCGGACGCCGAGCGGCTCGCCCTCGACGTCGGGCTCGACCCGGCCGACCTGGACCGCTACCCGCACGAACTCTCCGGCGGCATGGCCCAGCGGCTGGTCAGCGCGCTCGCGCTGGCACCGGACCCGTCGCTGCTCATCGCCGACGAGCCCACCACCGGCCTCGACCGGCCGCTGGTGGACCACACCCTCGACCTGCTGCGCCGCCGGTGCGACAACGGCTCGGCCGTCGTCCTCATCACGCACGACCTGGCCGCCGCGCAACGGGTCGCCGACACCGTCGCCGTCATGTACGCCAGCCGCATCGTGGAACACACCGACGCCGACAGTCTCTTCGCCGCGCCCACCCACCCGTACGCCGCGGCGCTCCTCGACGCCCTGCCGGACCGCGCCTTCCGGCCGGTGCCGGGCGACCCGCCGATGCTCACCGCGCTGCCTCCGGGTTGCGCGTTCGCGCCCCGCTGCCCGCACCGCACCGACACCTGCGCCAGCCAGCCACCGCCGACGCCGATCGCCGGCGACGGCACTGTCGCCTGCCACCACCCGATCCGCACCGGAGCCGTCACGTGACCAGCGAACAGAACCTGCTCGCCGACGAGGTCACCGTCGGGTACGGCCGTCAGGTCGTGCTCGACGGCGTCACGGTGCGGGTCGGTCGAAACGAGACGGTCGGGCTGCGCGGCCCGTCCGGCTGCGGCAAGTCGACACTGGTCCGGGTCCTGGCCCTCCTGCACCGCCCGGACCACGGCCAGGTCAGCATCGACGGCAGGCCGGTGCACGGAGTGCGGTACGCCGTGCCGGTCGACAGGCGGACCCGCGTCGCCGTCCTGTTCCAGAGCCCGCGCGCCGCCGCCGATCCCCGGCTGAGCCTGGACGACCTGATCGCCGAACCGCTCCGTGCCGTCCGAACGCCCGAGGCGACGGTCCGGGAACGGGTGGCCGAACTCGCCGACCTCGTCGGCCTCACCGCCGACCTGCGGGGCCGACGGCCACACGCGGTGTCCGACGGGCAGTTGCAACGTGCCTGCCTCGCCCGGGCCCTCGTACACCGGCCGGACTACCTGCTCTGCGACGAGGCCACGGCGATGCTGGACGCCTCGACCCAGGCGCACGTCGCCGCCGTCATCAGCGACTACCAGCGGACCCAGCGGGCCGGTGTCCTGGTCATCAGCCACGACCAGACCCTGATGGACCGCTGGGCCGACCGGATCGTCGACCTGGACAGCGGGGTGCCGGCGCGGACCTGACGTACCGGCCGGTCAGTCGGCGATGTCCACCACGACCTTGCCCTCGGCAATGCCGTCGGCGACCACACGGTGGGCGTCCATGATGGTGTCGAGCGTGAACCGACGCCGGTCCAGTCGCGGGCGCAGCGCGCCGGCATCGGCCAACGTCGCGATTTCCCGCAGGATGTCGCCGTGGTGGTCGCGGCCCCGGCCGGTGAGCATCGGCAGCAGGGTGAACACGCCGGAGTAGGTCGCACCACGGAACGACAGCGGGGCGAGCGAGTGGGTGCCCCAGCCGAGCGCGCTGACCACGTGTCCGTGATAGGTGCGTACCGCCGCGAACGACGCGTCGAGCGTCGCGCCACCGACGTTGTCGACGACGATGTCGAACCCCTCGCCACCGGTGTGCCTCTCGACGTACTCCTCCACGCTCGTCGAGGTGTAGTCGATGGGCACGGCGCCCAGGCTCTCGATCACCCGTACGCTCGCCGGCCCGCCGGTCGCGTACACCTCGGCACCCTTCGCCTGGGCGAGTTGCAGGCCCACGTGACCGACACCGCCGGCACCGCCGTGCACCAGCACCTTCTGCCCGGGGCGGACCCCGGCGCGGTCGACAAGCCCCTCCCAGGAGGTGATCGCCGCCAGTGGCAACGCGGCGGCCTCGCGCATCGAGAGGCCGCCGGGCTTGCGGGCCAGTAACCGGGCGTCCACGGCGGCGTACTCGGCCAGCGAACCCGGTAGCCCACCCACTCCCCCGCACAGCCCGTACACCTCGTCTCCCGGCGCGAAGTCGGTCACCTCCGCGCCGACAGCGGCGACGACCCCGGCAAGGTCCAATCCGAGCACCGCGGGCGGCTGGACCCGCGCGTGCGCGGCCTGTCCGGCCTGGATCTTCGTGTCGAGTGGATTGACCCCGCTGGCGACGATCCGCACCAGCACCTGCCCCGCCCCGGGTGTGGGCTGATCGATCTCCTCGATCGTCAGCGGACTGTCGAACTCCCGCAGCACCGCTGCACGCATGACGATTCACACCCTCCGTGATCGAGACATCACGTGGACGCTATCCAACTGGGGGTGCCGCCCGGGTGACATCCGGGGTGACGGCCAGGACGACGATTCGGCGAGAGCCGCCGAACGTGGCGACGGACGGCCCAGAGCCGCCCCTCAGCCCTCGTCGGCGCCGTCGAGCAGCGCCCGCCGCAACGCCAACCGGTGCTCGCGGCGGATCTCCGCCTCCCGGTAGCGCCTCCGGTCCCCGTCGGTCTCGGGTAGCAACGGCGGTACCATCCTCGGCTGGCCGTCGTCGTCGATGGCGACCATGACCAGGTGGGCGGTGGCCACGTCGGTGGGCGGAACGGCCCGGTCCCACCGGTCGGCGGTGACCTTGACCGCGACCTCCATCGAGCTGCGTCCGGCCCAGGTGATCCGGGCGTCGACGTGCACCACGTCGCCGACCCGCACCGCGCGCAGGAACGCGGTCTCGTCGATCGCGGCCGTGACCGCCGGCCCGTCGGAGTGCCGGGCGGCGACGACCCCGGCCACCGAGTCGATGAGGTTGAGGATCCGGCCGCCGTGCACCGTGCCCATCAGGTTGGTGTGGTGCTGGTCCATGATCTGCGACAGGGTCAGGTGCGACGCCGACGGCGCTCGGCCGGCGATCGTGGCGGTGTCGTGCACAGCGGTAGTCCGTCCCTCGGGAAACCACACCACCGGTACGCGGACACCCCGACGAGGACGCGCCGACGGACGGCGCGTCACCCGCTCAGCCCACCCGCGAGGCCGACGGCGGCGCACACGGTCGTGTACGCAGCGCAGGCAGGTCTTCGGACTTGCGGGCCTGACCGGTCATGCCGGTCTCCTACCGGCCGTCGCTTCCCAGGCCGACGGCCCAGTGCTGATGACGGCGTTCGTTCCCACTCACCGCTGCGGGGCAGTCCCGGACTTTCACCGGGTTCCCTCTTACGACGCCCCGACGGTCACGACGGGGCGAACCAGCGCCGCCCGCAGCATAGCTGGCCAGGGAAGTCCCGGTACCGGGGGCACAGTGTGGGGACCGCTGCGCCCGTCGTCGGCTTTTGCTATGTGAGGAAAAAGATCGCCAGCTCTTGAAAAAAGCCTCACTCCGGTAAGGATATTCAGATGCGTCGTCTCCCTCAGACTCCGGGGCGGGTGCTCTCGGGTGTCCTCGCGCTCCTCCTCGCCTCGGCGGTCGCTCTCCTCGCGTCCGCCCAACCCGCCTCGGCTCACGGCACTCTCGCCATGTCCACGCCAGCGGGTGGGGCCACCGTGAGTGAGCCGTTGACGGCGGTGCAGCTCTTCTTCACCGAGAAGGCCGCGCCCAACGCGTTCTTCACCGTCACCGCCCCCGGCGGCATCCGGGTCGACAACAGCTGGTCGTACGGGGAGCCGAAGCCGCTGGACAAGCCGGTACGGGAGTACTTCCTGGTCAACGGGCAGTTCGAGCCACGGGAGTACACGACCGGGTTCCCCGCGACGGTGGCGGTCACCCACCTGCCGGCCAAGGGCCAGTATTCGGTGAGCTACCTGTCGGTCGCCTCGGACGGCGACACCGTGCGGGGCACGCTGACGTTCCGCTACAACGGGCCGGTGACGGCGGCACCCAAGGGGTGGAGCCCACCGACGACGCAGCCGGACCCGGCGCTGGTGGCCGCCACCGAGCAGCACGGGTCGTCCGGGCAGGCGTCGGCGGTGCCGACCACCTCGGCCCAGCCGGTGACCCCGCCGTCCGACGCTGCGGCGGCCCCGCCGACCGGGCCGGGCGAGGAGAGCGATTCCGGAGGACTGGCCTGGGCCGGCTGGGCGGCGGCGATCGCGGCACTCGTGGCGGCGGCCGGATTCGTCGTGTGGCGTCGCCGGACGGCGTCCACCGCCAAACCCACCGGCCGGGGCCGTACCTCGCCGGCGGCCTCCGGTCGACGCGCCGGCGGTGCACGTACCTCGAACCGGCCCTCCGCCGGCAAGACCAGCCCAGCCAGGGCCGCCGCCGGAAAGACGACCGCTGCCAAGTCCTCCGCCGGCAGGACGGCCGCCGCGGTGAGCGGTGTCGGCACGAAGCCCACGGGAGGTAAGCGGCGACCGGCCACCGTGCCGGCGGCGCGGACGGGCGACGCGGTCGTCACGGCCCGCACGGGCGTCGCCGTCGACCCGACGCCCGCCGACCAGGAGACGAAGGCCATCGCCACCATCGATCAGGAGGCGAAGACCCCCTCCGCCACCGACCAGAAGGCGAAGGTCCCCGCCAGCACCGACGGCGAGTCGACAGTCGAGGCCGGCTCCCGGACCGGCACGGACCTCGCGGGGATGGCACCCGGGTCTCGGCTCAGCAACGGCCACCTGGCGCTGCTCGTCGGCGGGCTGGTGGTCGCCCTGCTGGCCGGGTTCGGGCTGGCCCGCATCGGCGCCGGCGACCAGAGCCCGTCGAACACCGCCCGGCAGCCGGCCGGCGGTCCGCCGGCCTCGGGGTCGGCGGGGTCCGCGACCGACGGGCACCAACACCCGGCGGGGACCGGTCCGCACACGCACCGGGGTGACGGCGCGACGGGCGAGACGTTGGCGACCGGGACGACGGTCAGCGCCGGTGGGTACACCCTGCAACCGCTGGAGCGGTCCCAACCCGCCGGGGTACGCGCCGACTACCGCTTCCGGATCGTCGGGACCGACCGGCAGCCGGCGACCCGCTTCGCGGTCGTCCACGACAAGCCGTTGCACATGATCGTGGTGGGCCGCGACCTGACCGGCTACCAGCACGTACACCCGACGATGGCCCCCGACGGCACCTGGAGCGTCCCCCTCACGCTGGCCCAACCCGGTGGTTACCGCGTCTACGCCGACTTCTCCGTGACCGCTGCCAACGGCGCGCAGGTGCCTCTCGTGCTGGGCGTCGACCACACGGTGCCGGGGGCGCACACCCCGGCCGCGCTGCCCCCGGGGCAGGCACAGGCGACGGCCGGGCCGTACGCGGTGTCGATGAGCGGCACCCCGACGGTGGGGGTGACGGCGCCGATGCAGTTCCAGGTCCAGCGCACCGACGCGGCCGGGCCCGCGCAGTTGGAGCGTTACCTGGGCGCGTACGGGCACCTGGTGGTCGTCCGCGAGGGCGATCTCGGCTATGTGCACGTCCACCCTGAGCCGGAGCTGGTCGACGGCACTGTCCAGTTCTGGCTGACCGCGCCCAGCTCGGGCCGGTACCGGGCCTTCTTCGACTTCCAGGTGGACGGAAAGGTGCACACCGCCGAGTACACGATCAACGTGCCCTGAGCCTGGAACTTTCTCCCAGCTGCGGCCGACCATCCAGCCAGCAGCAACCATCGGAGGAAGAACACATGCTCAGCACCAGCCCGCTCGGTCCGCGCCGCCGCTCGGCCGCCGTCATCGCCGCCGCGATCCTGGCGGTGGGCGCCGCCGGATGCGGATCGTCCGACTCTCCGTCGACCGGGCAGGCGGGTCCGTCCGCGTCGTCCTCGGCCAACCCGGACGCCGGGGTGCTCGGCATTCGTGACCCGTGGGTGAAGGCCGCCGACAAGGGGATGACGGCGGCGTTCGGGACCCTGGTCAACGACGGCGACAGCGATGTCACGGTGACCGGCGCCGCGACCTCGGTGTCGCCGATGGAGCTGCACGAGATGACCATGAAGGACGGCACGATGGTCATGCAGGCCAAGCAGGGCGGCGTCGTGATCAAGGCGAAGAGCACGCACGCGCTGGAGCCCGGCGGTGACCACCTGATGCTGATGAACCTCGCCAAGCCGGTGCAGGCCGGCGACGAGTTGACGTTCACCCTGACGTTCGCCGACGGCAGGACCCAGCAGTTCACGGCCGTGGCCAAGCCGTTCACCGGCGCGCAGGAGAGCTACGCCCCCGGGCACGGCCAGCCGATGCCCGGCACGAGCGCCACGCCGGAGATGAGCATGAGCCCGGCATCGTGACCGACACGCCACCCGCCCGGCCGGTGAGCAGGCGTGGCCTGCTCACCGGCGGGGCACTGGCCGCCGGCGGAGCCCTCGCCGGCGGGGCGGCCATCGCCGCGACCCGCACCGACAGCGGGCAGTCACCGGCCGCCGCCGACACCACGCCGGTGGCGAGCATCGGCGCTCTGGTCGAGCCGTTCCACGGCGCCCGGCAGGCCGGCGTGACCACCGAACCGCAGGCGCACGCGGCATTCGTGGCGTTCACGCTGCGGGCCGGCACCGACCGGGCCGCGCTGGGCCGGATGCTGCGGCTGCTCACCGACGACGCCGCCCGCCTCACCCAGGGCAAGCCGGCGCTGGCCGACACCGAGGCCGAACTGGGGCTCCTGCCCGCCCGGCTGACAGTGACCTTCGGCTTCGGGCCCGCCCTGTACCGGGCGGCGGGCGTCGACGACCGGCGGCCCGCCTCGGTCGCCGACCTGCCGCCGTTCCGCGTCGACCGGCTCCAGCCGGCCTGGACCGGCGGAGACCTGCTGCTCCAGATCTGCGCGGACGACCCGATCAGCGTCGCCCACGCCCAACGGGTGCTGGTCAAGGACAGCCGGCCGTTCGCCACCGTCCGGTGGGTGCAGCAGGGTTTCCGGCGCAGCCCCGGCGTCGAACCGGGCGGCCACACCCAACGCAACCTGTTCGGTCAGCTCGACGGCACCGCCAACCCCCGACCCGGGGTGCCGATGGACTCCGCCGTCTGGGTGCCCGACGGGCCCGCGTGGCTGCGCGACAGCACCACTCTTGTCGTACGCCGGATCAGCATGAACATGGAGACCTGGGACCTGCTCGGCCGCACCGACCGGGAACTCGCCGTCGGCCGGCGGCTCGACACCGGCGCCCCGCTCACCGGCACCGCCGAACACGACGAGCCCGACTTCGCTGCCGCCGGCCCGGACGGGCTCACCGTCATCCCCGACTTCTCCCACCTGACCCGCGCGCACGTGACGGACGACCGGCTGAAGATCCTGCGCCGGCCCTACAACTACGACGGGGTGCCGACCGCCGAGGGCCACGCCGACAGCGGGTTGGTCTTCACTTCCTACCAGGCGGACGTCGCCCGACAGTTCCTGCCGATCCAACGCCGGCTGGCCGAGCGGGACCTGCTCAACGAGTGGACCACCCCGATCGGCTCCGCCGTCTTCGCCATCCCACCCGGCTGCCAAGCGGGCGGGTGGATCGGCGAGCAGGTGCTCGGATGAACCGGAGCCTCCACATGCCCGTACCGCCGCTGGGCCGCACCGCCGTCCGACTCGGCGCGGCGGCGCTCGCCGTCCTCGTCGCACTGCTCGTCGCGGCCGGCCCGGCCTTTGCCCACAACTCGCTGCGGGCGGCCACCCCGGTGCAGCAGTCGATGCTGACCAGCGCACCGACGGAGATCGTGCTCGAGTTCATGTCTCGGCTCGATCCCACGTTCACCACCATCGTTCTCACCGACGCCGCCAAGCGGAAGGTCGGCACGGGCGAGCCGGTGGTCGCCGGGGCGAAGGGCACCGTCCAGGTGACCGACACCCTCCCGAACGGCACGTACACAGTCGCCTACCGGGTCGTCTCCGCCGACGGGCACCCGGTGCAGGGGTCGTACCCGTTCACCGTGGCCGACCCCACGTCCAGCGCCGCGCCGGTCGTCGAGGCCGCCACGTCCAGCACGCCGTCCGCCGCGGCGGCGGTGCGACCCGACGGCGGCGGCGCGGATGCCGGCGTCCTCGTGGCGGGTGCGGCGCTCGTGATCCTCGTCGCGGTGGCGGCCGTGCTGCTGTGGCGACGGGCTGCCCGCCGCTGAGCCGAACCGCTCGCCGGCCGAGCATCAGTGGGAACCAATCGGTCCGGCTGTCCGACTACCACGTCAGGGCCGGAACCGACGCCACACCACCACCGGGCGACCACGTCAGTACGGGAGACACCCTCGGGGGTATCCCGACTATCCCGATCGGATCAGCATGTCTCTCACCGAGTTGTCCGGCGCGGCGACGCCGGAACCCGCCACCAGCGCCGAAGCCCCGGCCCGACCGGTCCGGCGCGCGTCGCCGTTCGGCGCGCTGCTGCTGCGACTGCACTTCTACGCCGGCATCCTCGTCGCGCCGTTCCTGGTGACCGCCGCGCTGACCGGGCTGGCGTTCACCATCACCCCGCAGCTCGACCAGCTCCTCTACGGCGACAAGTTGACAGTCGCGCAGGTGGGTGACCGTCCCGTGTCCCTGGCCGAGCAGGTCGGAGCCGCCCGCAACGCGCACCCCGAGGGCAGCATCACCGCCGTGCAGCCCGGCGAGGGCGACCAGACCACCCGGGTGACGTTCTCCATGCCGGAACTCGGCGAGAACCAGCACACCGTCTACATCAACCCGTACACGGCCGAGTCGCAGGGACAGCTCACCACCTGGTTCGGCTCCACCCCCGCCACCACCTGGCTCGACGACCTGCACCGCCACCTGCACCTCGGCGCGGTCGGCGAGCACTACTCCGAACTGGCCGCGAGCTGGCTCTGGGTGCTCGCGCTCGGCGGGGTCGTCCTCTGGTGGCGTCGCCGCAGCGCCGCCCGCGCCACCGCCCGCCACCTGCTCGTACCGGACCTGTCCGCCGGCAAGGGTGTACGCCGCACCCGGGGATGGCACGCGACCACCGGCATCTGGCTCACCGTCGGCCTGCTCTTCCTCTCCGCGACCGGGCTGACGTGGTCCCGCTACGCCGGGGCGAACTTCAGCGCCGGCCTCGACGCGCTCAACGCCCGCACACCGGTCATCTCCACCAGCCTCCTCGCCGATCCCGTCGCCCCCGACGCGACCGGCGGCGGCCACCACGGCACTCCCGGGGCGGGTGGGGTGGTCGAGTCGGCAGCCTTCGACCGGGTGGCGACGGCCGCCCGTGAGGCCGGTCTGTCCGGCCCGGTCGAGATCGCCCCGCCCGCCGATCCGGGCTCGGCGTGGACCGTCACGCAGGTCGACAACACCTGGCCGGTTGCCAAGGACCGGGTCGCCGTCGACCCGTCCGGCGGTGAGGTCACGGCCCGCAGCGACTTCGCCGACTGGCCCCTGCTTGCCAAACTCAGCGGCCTCGGCATCCAGGCCCACATGGGGATCCTCTTCGGACCGATCAACCAGATCCTGCTCGCCGCGATCGCCCTCGGGCTGCTCTGCGTCATCGTCTGGGGCTACCGCATGTGGTGGCAACGCCGCCCCACCCGCACCGACCGACGCGCCCTCGCCGGCACCCCACCGGCCCGTGGTGGGGTCCGTGGTCTGCCGCTCCGGGCACTGCTCATCGGCGTACCCGTGGTGGCGGCGATCGGCTGGGCGCTGCCGCTGTTCGGGCTCACCCTGCTGGCCTTCCTCGTCATCGACGTCGTCGTCGGCGCGGTGTCCCGACGCCGACGACCTGCCGAGGCGCCCACGTCTCCGGCGCCCGCCGGTTCCTGATCCACCGGTCCCGCCGCCCGTCCGACGACGGGCGGCCGGATGCCGTGCCCGAGCGGGCCGTCAGGGCCGGACGGGCGCTCCCGGTGACGGCCACGCGAGAACCGGTCACCGTGGTCAGATCACCGTTTGTTTGGTGGCCGGCAGGGCGTCGACGATGGACTTCTGCACGTTGATCGTGTCCGCGATGACCTCGTGGGGCGTGTTGGCCATCCACTGCATCACCGAGATGTCCTCGAAGCGCGGGTGCCGGAACATCTCCAGGAACACCAGCGGCTCGTCGCCGGTGTTCTCGATGTAGTGGCCGTACGCGAAGGGCACGTAACCCACGTCGCCGGCCTGGAAGTCGAACGTCCGGGCGGCGGCCTGTGACGCGAAGACACCCATCCGTCCGGTGCCGGAGATGTAGTACTGCCACTCGTCGGTGGTGGGATGCCAGTGCAACTCGCGCATCCCGCCCGGCTCGACCTCCACCAGGGCGGCGGCGGTGGTCACCGACGCGGCGAAGTTGGTCGAGTCGGTGACCCGGACCGTCCCACCCCGGAAGCGTTGCGGTGTCTGCGCGAGCATCCGGTGCTTGAAGCTTCGCGGGATGTCGCCGGTGGGGCTGACCACCCGGTCCTGTTGCAGCGGCGGCGGAACGTCACCCTGGAAGATGTACTTCTCCCGTTCGGGCAGGTTCTCCATCTGCTCGGTCGTCCAGCCGAAGTTCTTGGCCAGGACGTGCCGAGGTGTGTGGGCGAAGAAGTCACTGAGCAGGAACGTGTTGTTCTCCGAGAACGCGCCGTCGTCGAAGACCAGCAGGAACTGGCAGCCGTCCGCCAGCGCCTGGATGTTGTGGGGGATGCCCTGCGGAAAGAACCACAGGTCACCCTCCTTGACGTCCTCGATGAAGTTGCGTCCCTCCTGGTCGACGGCGCTGATCCGGCAGCTGCCGCTGAGCACGTACGCCCACTCCGACTGCTGATGCCAGTGGATCTCCCGGTACGCGCCCGGTTCGAGACCGAACTGGACACCGGACAGCTGGCTGGCGATCGGCAGGTCGCGGTTGGTGACCTCCCGGGTCCAGCCGCCCTTCTCGACCCGGGTGTGCGCCTGGGAGAACGAGAACTTCAGATTGGGCACCAGCCGGCTGTCGGTGGTCGGTGGCACCAACAGGTCGGGGTTCTGCCGTTCGAGTTCGACGTTGCGGCCTGCGAAGGGAGGCGCGCCCTGGTCACCTCGCCGCGGCTGGGGATCGCTGTTCGCCATGATCGCTGACTCCTCACTCGGGTTGGATCGGACGGGGCGCGGGAACGGATCCACCCCGCAGCCGTAGCCGGGACGACAGCCCCAGCAGGGCGCGTACCCCGGCCCGGCCGTACTGGACCGCGACCGCGACCGGAATCGCCGCTGCGGTCGCCACCAGCACCAGGCGGGTCCACAGCGGGGCGTGACCACCCGCCCCGGTACTGGCGAGAAGAACGAACATCAGGAGTACGACGCGGAGCCGGTGCAGGCCGGGAAGTTCGGTCGAGTGGGCCATGCCTTCGATGATCGGCGGCCGGACGTCGTCGTCGCATCACGTGATCGCGCCATTGCGGCACGGCGGATCCCGGACGGCGTGGGCGAATCGGCGCAGTCCGGCCGCTTCGTCGATCTGGGCGCCCGCCCCTGCCGTCGTGGCTAGGCTCGGTCGCAGGACGGCAATTCGACGCGCCGGGTAACAACCGGGGAGAACGCCATTGTCCGGATCATCCTTCGACGCCGGCACCTTCCCGGCCGACCACGACGACGCCGAGCGACGACGCCAGCGGGTGTCCGCCACGGCGGACCATCTGCGACGTGCCGGACGCGGGACGGCGGCACTCGCCGTCCTGGCGGCGGAGATCGCCGCGAACCGGCACGGCGAGCGCCACCGTACGCACCTGCTGGGTCACCTCACGCGGATCGTGGCACTGGAACAGCCCACTGTCGCCCTCGTCGGTCTGCGCACGGCGCTCGACCAGCGGCTGGACGCCCGCAGCCGCAGCTTGCTGCTCGCGCTGGTCGCCGGGACCGCCGCCCGCGTGGGTCATCCGGACACCGACGCCCTGCTCCGTGACGCGGGCATCGCGCACGCCGCGTCGGGGGACCATTCGTCGGCCCGTCACCTCGCCCTCGGCCGGGCCGCGCGCTCGCTGTCGTACGGCGATCTGCTGGGGGCTCACGCCGTGCTGGCGGCCCTGGACCCGGGGTCCTCGGCGGCACGAGCCGACGCTTCGTCCATCCGGGCCGAACGCATCCTCGTGCAGCTCGGCCTGGGCCGGCACCAGGACGCGCGGACCGCGACCCGCCCAACCTCCAACGAAGCCGATCCCCTGTTCAGCAGCGCGTTGACCGCGCTGGACTGCCTGCGGATGGTCGCCGTTGGCGAACTGCCCGAGGCGGCCGCACTCGCGGTCACGACGCTCACCGCCGGCCCGGTGGGCCTCCGCCCGGAGGTGCGTGCCCTGCTCGTCGCGGTGATCGGCGAGGTTCGCTACCGCCGTGGCGACCACGACGACGCGCGCGCGGTGCTCCGTCCGTGCCTCGCGGAGGTTCGCTGGCCCGACAGCACGCTGTGGACGCCCGCCTTCTGCGTCGCCGTTCGCGACAGTGCCCTCAGCGTGCCCGCGAACCTGCTCACCCGGGTCGTCGCCGACCTGCACCGGTCGGTGCGACCGCTGCTGCCCGTGCCGCAGTTCGGCCCTCGGCTGGTACGCGCCGCGATGGCCGCCGGTGACACCCCGGCCGCCCGACGGGTCACCGAACTGGTCGAGTCGGTGGCCACGCGCACCCCGGTTCCACTGTGGCGCGCGCTGGCCGACCAGACCAGAGGGCTGCGCGATCGCGACCCGGACGCGCTCCGGTCGGCGGTCGACGGTCTACGCACCACCGACGCGTGGCCGGCGCTCGCCGACGCGTTGCTCGACCTGGCGAACAGCCCGGCGCTGCGGCCCGTGCAGGCACGCGACGCCGCACACGAGGCCGCTGCCCTCTACGCCCGGATCGGGGCACCGGGCGACCAGGCGACTGCGGACCGCCGGTGCGCCGAGCTCGCCACCGCACCACGGCACCGGCCGGCGAGCGACGGGCCGGTGCGTACGGGCATCGCGGCGCTCACCCCGGCCGAGGAGCGGGTGGCCGAGATGCTCGCCTCGGGTGCCACGAAGAAGGAGGCGGCCAGGAGCCTCTTCGTCTCCTTCCACACCGTCGACACCCAGCTCCGGTCGATCTACCACAAACTGGGGATCCACAATCGGATGCAGCTGGTGCGAGCCTGGGACAGCGCCAGACGATGACCGGCCGGCGTGACCGCAGCAGGGTCCGCCGGCCGCTCGCTGTCACTTCTCGCTGTCGAGGAGGGACATCATCGGGCTCGCGTAGCGCTGGCCGGAGGCCGCGCCGGCCGGTACGGCACGTTCGATCTCGTCCAACGCGTCCCGGTCCAGCACCACGTCGACGGCGGCCAGCGACTCGGTGAGCCGGTCCCGCCGCCGCGCCCCGACCAGTGGCACGATCTGCTCGCCCTGCGCCGCCACCCAGGCGATCGCGACCTGACTGGTGGTGGCCCCCAGTCGCTGCGCGACCCGGCCCAGAGCGTCCACGAGGCGCAGGTTCGCGGCCAGATGCTCGCCCTGGAAGCGGGGGCTGTTCGCCCGGAAGTCCGTGCCGGTCAGCTCACGCTCGGCCGACCAGTGGCCGCTGAGCAGGCCTCGGGACAGCACCCCGTAGGCGGTCAGCCCGATGCCCAGCTCGCGCAGGGTCGGCAGGATCGTGGCCTCGGGGCCACGGGACAGCAGCGAGTACTCGATCTGGAGGTCGCTGATCGGTGCCACCGCCGCCGCCCGGCGGATGGTGTCCGCGCCCATCTCGGAGAGCCCGATGTGCCGGATGTAGCCGGCCTCCCGCATCTCGAGGAGCGCACCCACGGTCTCCTCGATCGGCACCTGGGGGTTGAGTCGGGACGGCCGGTAGATGTCGATGTGGTCGGTGCCCAACCGGCGCAGCGAGTACGCCAGTCGGTCCTTCACCGCCGCCGCCGACACGTCGTACGGTGCCGCCTGGAAACCGCCGTCCGGTGTCCGCCGGGCGCCGAACTTCACACTGAGCACCACCTCGTCGCGGCGGCGTTCCCGCAGCACCCGGCCGATCAGCATCTCGTTGTGACCCGAACCGTAGAAGTCCGCGGTGTCGACGAGGTTCACACCGGCGTCGATGGCCGCGTGCAGTGTCGCGACGCTCTCCGCCTCGTCGGCCGGCCCGTACAGGTCCGACATGCCCATCGCGCCGAGCCCGATGATCGACACCTCCGGACCGGAGGCACCCAACTGTCGCCGTCGTAGACCCGCCATGTCGCTCGTCTCCTTCGGTTGTCGCCACCCTGTGTACGCTGTGTCCATATAAACAGCATGAAGACACGCTGTCCATATAATCGGAGGACCAGTGGCCCAGCTCACCCCGGAACCCCCCGCGTCGGCCCGGCGGGGTCGCGGCCGTCGGCCCGCCGACCAGGTGCGGGCCGAGATCCTCACGGCCGCGGGCGGCCTCCTGCTGGACGAGGGCATGGCCGGCTTCACCATCGAGAAGGTCGCGGCGCTCGCCGGGGCCAGCCGCATGACGATCTACAAGTGGTGGCCCTCCAAGGGCGCGCTCGCCCTGGACGGCTACTTCACCGTCGTCGCACCCACGTTGGCGTTCCCGGACACCGGCGACATCGTCACCGACCTGACCGACCAGCTCGTCGCCTTCGTCCACCTCGTCCGGGACACCACCGCCGGGCGGGTCATCAGTCAACTCATCGGGCAGGCGCAGACCGACCCGGAGCTGGCCGCCGCCTACCGGGAGCGTTACTCCGCCCCCCGTCGGGCCCTGGCCGTCGAAACCCTCGGCCGGGCCATGAGCCGGGGGCAGCTACGGGCCGACATCGACCCGGAATCCGTTGTGGACCAGCTCTGGGGCGCCTGCTACCACCGGCTGCTCATCGCCGACCTCCCGCTCACCGAGGACTTCGCGCGCACCCTGGTCGACAACCTCGTCCGCGGGCTGCGCTGACGCAGCCAGCGGACCGGCCATCCTCACTCGGGCAGCTTGGCCCCCGACTGTTCGCTGACCATGTACGTCGCGTACCAGTCGGGCCAGTTCTCGTCCCGCTGGCCGGTGCGTTCCTCGTGCTCGCCGTGCGCGGCGGCCGCGCGGCGCAGGGCGCTCGCCAGGTCGCTCGCCGAGCCGAACGACGTCAGTCCGCCCTCGATGCGCCCGGGCAGCCTGGTCGTGATCTCCTGCATGAGCCAGGTGTTGCCGTCCGGGTCGCGGAACGTGGCGCGCGAGACGTAGCTACGCCGCTCCGGGTCCAGCCCGTCGACCGGGCCGTCCGGGCTGACGTGGAAGAGCCCGCCCACCTCGACCCCGGCGGCGACCAGGGCGTTGCGGGCCGCTTCGACGTCGGACACGACCAGGTACGCCATGGCCGAACCGGGTGCCGCCGGGGTGAGCCCCGGGCCGAACTGGACAGAGCATCCGGAGCCGTGCGGCGTCAGCTGAACGATGCCGGGCGGCGTCTGGTCGAGCCGCCACCCGAGGCGCAGGTAGAACTCCTTCGCCCTGTCGACATCCGACACCGGAATGACGATCACCTCGACTTTGACGTCGACGTTCTCGATGCCGGCGTCCCCTTGGGCGCTCTTCGGGCTCATCGCGTTCCCCTCCCGGTCGCTGCTGCTGGCTGAGTGGTCCTGGTTGCCCTGCGCACCCCGAACAGGGCGACCAGTGCGAGCAGGATGACGGCGACGGAGTACTCGTCGGCGGTCTGCGGCAGGCCGCCCGCGTACACGACGAGGAAGCCGGCGATCACCGTCGGGAGCCCGAACCCGACGTAGCAGACGATGTAGAGCAGCGACAGCACGCTGGCGCGCTCGTGTGCCTCCACCAATGGGGTGATCGTCTTGAGGCTGCCCTGGAATCCCCCGCCGAAGCCGACGCCGCCGAGCGCGAGGCCGACGAAGAATCCCGGGACGGACTCCGCCATGACCGACACCAACGTGACGACCATTCCCAGGACGAGGGCGACGATCCCGATCAGGATCACGGTCCGGGCGGCGGTGTTGCGCATCAGCAGGACGGCGATCGACCCGAAGACCGCGAAGACGAAGAGGACCAGACCGCCGACCACGATCGACGTGTTCATGAGGCTGCGTACCAGCGCCGGGCCGAGCGCCCCGAAGAAGCCGGCCAGCGCCCAGACCGCGAACAGCACCGGGACGACGACCAGCAGCGGTTCGCGTACGGCGCGTGGCAGTTTGATCTCGGGTCGCAGGCTGCGTCGCGCTCCCGCCATCGGCGTGACCGTCTCCGGCATCAGCGCGATACCGACGAGTTGGATCAGGAGGACCACGAAGAGGACGACGTACACCAGCCGCGTCGGCGCGGGCAGGAAGTCGATGAGCAGCGCCGAGAGCAGGGCGCCACTCCCGGTGCCGATGCCGGGGGCGATGGAGTTCGCGAGCGTGCCGCGGGCGCGGTCGATGTCGAGCATCCCGGCCCCGACGGCGCCGGTGGCGGCACCGGCGGCGAGCCCTTGGAGCAGTCGCGCGACCACCAGTGTGGGTACGCCGTTGGCGAAGATGAAGACGACGAGCGAGAGCATCTGCACCACGATCGCCACGGCCAGGACCGGGCGGCGACCCACGTGGTCCGACAACTTGCCGAACGTGAGCAGCGACGCCAACACCGCGAGCGCGTAGACGGCGAACACCACTGTGGTCGTGACCGGCGAGAAGTGCCAACGCTCCTGGTAGGTGCCGTAGAGCGGGGTCGGGGCGGCCGACGCGGCCAGGAACGACACGAGGATCGACGCCAGAAGCAGCAGGGAGACCCTCGGCGAGAGTCGGGCCCTCCCGGCGATCGGCATGTCGGTGCTCCTCGGGCTGCGCTGACGGCGGTGGAACCCGGAGGTCCCGCTGGTGAGCGACGGCCGGGTACCCGCTCTGCGCCGTCACATGCGGGCGAGCCGGGCCACGACGCCTCAGCCCTCGGTGTCGTGACCGGTCGCCGGGAGGGCCGCCACGCCACGGCCCAGTGCGCTCCGGAAAATCTGGTACTGCTCGGCACCGAGCGTGTCGGACAGTTTCTGCTCGATCTGGTCGACGATGCCGTCGGTGAGTTCCATGAATTCGCGACCCCGGTCCGTCGGCACGATCAGCTTCGCCCGACGGTCGGCCGGGTCGGGCGTACGCCGGACGTAGCCCAGCCGTTCCAACTCGTCGAGGATCGCTCCCATCGTCTGTTTGTTGCGTCCGGCCAGCCGGGCCAGTTCGCCGGGGCGGGTGCCCTCGGCGTCCAGGTAGGCGAGGACCGCCCCGTGCCGGGGCCGGACGTCGCCGAATCCGTGCTCCGCCGACCGTCGGAAGATCTCCCGCTGGACGCGCGCGGAGAGCTGCACGGCCAGGATGCCGAGGTCCGGGTCCTGCTCCTTGAGTGTGCTGCGCTTCATAAAGTAGTCCAATCATTGGACGGTACAAGTTTTGGACTATAACGTGGCGGGCGTCGACCAGCGGCCAGCCCGACCGCTGTCCACCCGACCGGAGGACAACAATGACCATTCTGATCACCGGAGCCAACGGCACCGTGTCGAGGGAGGTGCTGCGGGAACTCGCCGGGCAGCAGTCGGTGCGCGCCCTCGTGCGGGACGCCGCACGCGCTCCCCAACTCGACGGCGTCGACGTCGTCGTCGGCGACCTCGACCGCCCCCGCACCCTCGCCCCGGCGTTCGAGGGCGTGACGACACTCTGGCTGCTGACCCCGATGGGCCCGACGGCGCCGAGCCAGAGCATGAACGCGGTGTGGGCCGCCCGGCAGGCCGGGGTGCGGCACGTCGTCCGGCTCTCCGCGATCGGCGCCGCGCACGACGCGCCCACCCGCAACGGCCGCCTGCACGCGTTCTCCGACGCCGAGGTGCAGGAGTCCGGCATCCCCTGGACGATCCTGCGCCCGAGTTTCTTCATGCAGAATCTGCTCGCCGCCAAGGCCGGTGAACACCTCTACGGGCTCTTCGGCGAGGCCAAGGTCGGTCTGATCGACGCCCGGGACATCGCCGCGGCCGGGGCGGCGATCCTCGCCGCGCCCGAGCGGCACGAGGGCAGGATCTACACGCCCACCGGCCCGGAGAGCATCACCCTGCACCAGGCCGCCGAGGACATCGCCCGCGCGACCCGCAAGCCGGTGCGGTACGCGCCGCAGAGCCCGGACGAGGTGCGCGACAGCCTGCTCCAGGCGGGGCTCGACGAGTGGTCGGCGGAGGTTCTCGCCGAATACCGGGTGGCCTACGGCTCCGGCTGGGGCGACTTCACGAATGACCACGTCGAGCAGGTCGCCGGCCGGGCGCCGCGGAGTTTCGCCGAGTTCGCCAACGACCACCGCGAGCACTTCGCCAACGCCTGACGGGTGACATACGGGGAAGGGCCACCGTCAGGGCCCTTCCCCGCACCGGCTACCGCCGCGCCGACCTCATCTCGGCCTGGCCGGGACCCGGCCGTTCCGCCGCCCCTCGTACGGGAGGGGCCCGACGTCCGACTGGCGACCGGGGCGCATCGCCGCGTGCCGCTGCCCGGGCCCGGCGCCGTCGCGGGCGGCGAGCGCGTCGGCCACCGCTCCGGTGGCGAACGCGTAGACGGACTTGTGCAGCACGTCGATGGCGAGTTCCGAGCGGGGCCAGGTCAGTGGGGGTGCCCCCACACCTGTGGCGTTCTCCAGGATCTGGTCGTTGGCCAGTCGCAGCGCCGTGAAGACGCTGGAGGCCCAGACGCCCCGCAGCCCGGCCTGGGCCATGACGCTGCGCAGCACGCCGACCACCGCGCCCTGACCGTAGTGCATCGCCAGGTTCTGCCAGCGGGGCTGCTGCCCGGAGGACTCCGGCAGACCGGCCAGCCGTGCCAGCACCTGGGCCGGCACGTACGAGTCGGGCCGGCGGGTCACCCGTTGCTCCACCTTCTCCGCGGCCGTCATCACCGCCGCCCCGACCAGCCCCGCCGCCAACCCCTGCCACACCGCTCGTTTCAGCATGGTGGGGCCGTACCCCTCGGGCCGGCGCCCATTCCCGGGCCCGTCATCCGACGACCTCGTTTGCGGCAGTCCGCGGCGGGTAGGACGCCCTGACTGCCGCTGATCGCAGTAGCTTGCACGTCATGGCCACGAGCGTCGACGTCCGTCGAGATCTCGCCAGCCTCGCCGACCCACGTCGCGCCGAGGCGTCGAGCCGGTTCCTGCAGATGGTCCCCGGCGGCTACGGCGAGGGCGACCGGGCCATCGGCGTCACCGTGCCCGACCAGCGCCGGGTTGCCGCCCGATACTGGCGCGACCTCTCCCTGGTGGAGACGACGGACCTGTTGCACGGTGAGGTGCACGAGGAGCGGCTGACGTCGCTGCTCATCCTGGTGCGCAAGTTCGCCAAGGGCGACGAGCGGGAACGGGGCGAGATCTTCCGCATCGTCCTGGCCAACACCGACCGGCTCAACAACTGGGACCTGGTGGACTCGTCCGCGCCGTACATCGTCGGCCCCTGGCTCGTCGACAAGGATCGCGGCGTCCTGGACCGGCTGGCCGGGTCTGACCTGGTGTGGGACCGACGCATCGCCATCATGGCGACCTTCGCCTTCATCAGGGTCGACGACTTCCACTGGACCTTCCGACTCAGCGACCGGCTCCTGCACGACCCGCATGACCTCGTCCGCAAGGCGGTGGGCTGGATGCTGCGCGAGGTGGGCAACCGTGACCGAGCGGCGGAGGAGGAGTTCCTGCTCCGCCGCTACCGCGCCATGCCCCGGGTGATGCTGCGGTACGCGATCGAGAAGTTCGAACCGCAGCGACGTCGGGACTACCTGTCGGGCGCGCTCTAGTCGGCCGGGGGGATCGGGAAGTTCCGGTTGAAGACGTTGTCCGGGTCGTAGGTGGCCTTGACGGCACGCAGTCGGCTCAGGGTGGGCTCGGGCCAGGCGTCCAGCAGTCGCGCCGGGTCGGTGTCGGACTCGAAGCTGAGATACAGGCCGTCGAGGTGCGGGTACAGCTCGGCCCACAGCTTGTCGAGCTGGGGCCGCCGGTCCTCGACAGTGGCGGCGAGCACCGAGAAGTTCTGGTCCCGGTGCGGGTACGCGGTCGCGTCGCGTGCCACGTCGTTGACCGCCGCTCCGACGGACCGGACCTGCATGATCATCACGTCGCCGGAATTGATCATGTTTGCCATCAGGTCGGCCACCTCCGGGGTGATGTGGTGCGACAGGCCGCTGCGCGTGTCGCGCAGCCCCTGACCTCGATGCTGGTTGCCGGGTGGGGCGACGATCGCCGGGTACGGCACGAGCTGCGCCTGTTGATCGAGGATCGGCCCGATCTCCAGGAACGGGCTCAGGGCGGACTGGGCGGCCTCGACGTCGTCACCGGCGTAGACCAGGGTGACCTGGGCCATCGGCGGATCGCCGCGACGCCCGGGGAAGAGGGACAGGAAACTCGTCAGCTCCCGGGGCGCGTCCTCGACGAGTCGACCCCAGCGGCGGAGCAGCTGCGCGGCGTCGGTCGCGTCGGCGACGAGGTGAGCGAAGACCACAGTGTCGACCTCGTACGCCTCCAGTTCCAGGGCGGTGACGACGCCGAAGTTGCCGCCGGCGCCACGGATGGCCCAGAACAGGTCGGGGTGATGCTCGTCGTCCACGCGGAGCAGGCGACCGTCCGCGGTGACGATCTCGGCGGCGACGACGTGGTCGATGGTCAGACCGTGCTTGCGCGCCAGATATCCGACGCCTGCGGTGGTGGCGAGACCACCGACCCCCACGTCGCCATAGTCACCCGAGCTCATCGCCAGGCCGTACGGGGCGAGCGCCTGCGCCACCTGCCCCCACCGGGCGCCCGGCTCCAGCCGGATCCGACGACTCGCCCGGTCGAGAACCTCGACTCTGTTCATCCTCGACATGTCGATGACGATTCCGCCGTCGTTCGTCGACCTGCCGCTGATGCCGTGCCCGCCACTGCGCACCGACAACGGGACGTCCTGCGTCCGCGCGTACGACACGGCCTCGGCGACCTCGGCGGCGCTCTCCGGACGGATCACCAGGGCCGGTGCCCCCTTCCAGCTGTAGGTGTGGCGGACGCCCTCGTACTCCCGGTCGCCGGGCTCGACGGTCCGGGCGGCCAGCGACGCCGGCAGCGCCTCACGGTCGAGCCCCGAACGACGCTCGGACCGGACGGCGACCGCGCCGGGCCGACTGGCGTCCGGCCCGGTCGCCGCGCGCTCCCTGGCGACCGCCTCGCGTAGCGCCGGAGCGATCTCCTGCCCGAAGGCCTGGATCAGTCGCGGGTCGTCGCGGCCGACCAGGAAGGTACTGAATCCCTCCTCGACGACCAGCGGGAGGAGTTGCTCGACCCACTGCTCCGGTGGCCCCTGGAGGAAACCTCGGCTGCGTGACGAGACGTCGACGGTGAAGAGGTTGAGGAGCCGCCGGATCTGCCGCGGGTCGCGTCCCGCCGCGACCGCCGCCTCGTCGATGAGGCGGTTGGCCGTCACCCGGTCCGGGGACCGCAGGTACTCCAGCGTCGGCAGCCAGCCGTTCGCCTTCTGCCCGGTCAACGCCAGCATCTTCGGCTGGTACGCGCCGAGCCAGATGTCGATGTCGTGTGCCGGCGCGGGGCCGCGCCGCATGCCGGGGATCGGGTAGTACTTCCCGTCGTGGCGCAGCGGCCCGGGTGCGGCGTCGTCCCAGACACCGCGCAGGACGTCGATCGCTTCGCGCAACGCCTCGACGCCCTGCCCGGCCGTCAGCCGGCGAGCGCCCATGCCCTCGACGCCGTCCCAGAACGCGCCCGCGCCGAGGCCCAGCTCGAACCGGCCGTGGGACAACCGGTCCAGGCTCGCCGCGGCCCTGGCCAGGACGGCCGGCGGGCGCAGCGGAAGGCTGAGGACGTTTCCCGAGATCCGCAACCGTTCCGTCCGGGCGGCGACCCAGCTCAGCAGGGTCCAGGTGTCGAGATAGTCGGCGTTGTACGGGTGGTCCTGGAAGGTGGTGAGGTCCAGGCCGGCCGACTCGGTCAGTTCGGCGAGCGCCACCACGTGGTCCGGGTCCTGAGCGGCGGGTGTCAGGAACGTCCCGAACAGGATTTCGTGACCGTAATCAGGCATCGTGTCAGCATCTCCGTGGTCATATTGCCAGACTATGTTCTGTCCAGCAGATCGTATGTCCCACAACGCAGTTGTCCGCCCACGCATTCCAGGCCGCTCCGGAACCTCAGCTCGGTCGACACCTCGCCTGTTAGCGTCCGGTGCATGACCGCCACCGACCCGTGCGAACTGCCGGCCGACCGCAGACGCGGCTCGACCTTCGGCTGGTCCCTGGGCGTGGTGCTGCGCCGCTGGCACGAGTACGTCGAGGAGATGCTGAACGACCTGCCGCACGGCAGCCGGGGCTACCACATCCTGGCTGTCGTCGTCCACGAGGACGTGCCCACGCAGGGCGCCCTGGCGTCCCGCCTGGCCATCGACCGCAGCGTCCTGACGTACGTCATCGACGACCTGGAGAACGCCGGCCTCATCGAACGGAAGCTCGATCCCCAGGATCGGCGCGCCCGCCGGATCGTGGCCACCGACCGCGGACGTGCGGCGCTCACCGAGGCCGAGCGGCGGGTCACCCACGCCGAGGACCACGTGCTGGGTGGGCTGCCCGAGGATCAGCGCGACGCCTTCCGCGACTTCGCAGCCCGCGCCGCCGAGGCGATCCACGCCGCCGCGCCGGCGACGGACCCCTGCGTCGCGGTACGCAGCGTCCTGCCACCGGCCGAGTAACTCGGACCACCGCACGACCGCGGCCTCCTTCCGCGGAGGTCCTACCGCCTGCGGCCCCACCCCGCCGAAGGCGTCTATACCGCCGGTGTCGTGCGGCACTGGGTTGACCCGGCTTCGCATGCTGGGACCAGCAGCCCCTTCTCCCGCAGCCCTGAGGACGAGCCATGCGAAAGCCAGCCAAGACCGCAGCCCTCCTCTTCGGACTGGGCGTCGGTGCGGCCGTCGGACCGTCTCTCGGGACGGCCGCCCTGTGGTCCGGGGTCGCGGTGGCCGCACTCGGAGTCGGCCTCGCCATGGTCGGTGAGAGCGAGGCCGACCTTGTCGCCGACGGCACAGCGGGCCGCGACGGAAGCGGTACGAGCACGGACACCTCGTACGAGGAGTGGAGACAGCGGTACGAACGCCCCACTCTCAGCGGCCTCGGCACTCAGGTCGAACGGATCCTCAAGCTCGCCGAGGAACAGGCCAACGACCACCGCGCCGAAGCGAGGCGCGAAAGCGAGGAGCTCGTGACGGCCGCCCGCCAGGAGGCGGAGACGATCCTGAGTCGAGCCCGGGACCAGGCCGCCGGTATCACCGGCACCGACCGGAGCCGGGATTCGGAGCCACTCGCCTGAGACCCGACGCTCCCTCCCGCGAGGGAGCACCCTCCCCTGCCCGCGTGAGCCGGCCGCGCCCCCGCCCCGCGACGATCAGAGGCATCGCGACAGCGACGCCGATCGTCGGCCGGGCGGACCACAGTCTGACGTACGCAGTGCTCGGCTGGGCCGTGGCATACGGGGGTGTGCGTCTCACGTGGACCGTCGGTGACGTGCCGGAGTTCGGGCAGTTCGATTGACACCTGCTCGGCCTCACCGGCTGACGGTCGGCGGCGTTGTGCGTGACAGCGCCGCCGAGCCATCCCGCCCCTGCTCAGAGGGTCAGAGCATTGACAACAATCATTGGATGAATTACCTTCCTGGCAATCGCCGAGCTGGGAGCGCTCCCAATATGCCCGATGAGTGACGGAATCTTGCCGGGACGGCGAGCCCTCCGAAGGCGTGGACACCACCACCGTTCAGGAGGAGCTTCATGAGAAGACCAAGAAGGACCAACGCCGTCCTGGTGTCGGCCGGCGCCGTCCTGCTGGCGTCGACGGCGGTCGCCCTGGCGACGCCGGCCGGGGCAGCGGCCGCCGGTTGTTCGGTGAACTACGGTGTGTCGTCGCAGTGGCAGGACGGCTTCGGGGCCAACGTGACCATCACCAACCTCGGTGACGCGGTGTCGAGTTGGACGTTGACCTGGTCCTACGGCGCGGGTCAGACGGTGACCCAGGCGTGGAACGCGACGGTGACCCAGAGCGGCGCGGCGGTGACCGCGAAGAACGTCAGCTACAACGGGGGCATCGCGACCAACGGGACGGTCTCGTTCGGCTTCAACGGTTCGTGGAGCGGCAGCAACCCCGCTCCGACGAGCTTCGCGTTGAACGGGGTGGCCTGCACCGGCGACACGACCCCGACCACTCCCCCGCCGACCACACCCCCGCCGACGACACCGCCGCCGAACGGGCCGGCGGACATCACGGTGAACAGCGCGACCAGGTACCAGACCGTCGACGGGTTCGGGGCCGCGCAGTCCATCTGGGGCAGCGCGTGGTCGACCGCCGAGACGCAGACCCTGGTCGGGATGGGCGCCAACCAGTTGGGTCTCTCCATCGTGCGGACCGGTCTGTCGCCGGTGTCGAGCGAGTGGGCGACGCACGTGAACTCGTTGAAGACGGCGAAGTCCTCTGGTTCGAACGTGAAGATCCTCGCCTCGCCGTGGACCGCACCGGCGGCGTGGAAGACCAACAACAGCCGGGTCAACGGCGGGAAGCTGCGGACCGACTACTACGACGACTACGCCAACCACCTGAACAGCTACGTGCAGTACATGCGCGGCCAGGGCGTGACCATCGACGTGACCTCGGTGCAGAACGAGCCGGACTGGCACCCGGACTACGACTCGATGGACTGGAGCGGCACCGAGCTGCGCACCTTCGTCCGCGACCAGGGCACCAAGGTGCAGAACACCAAGCTGATGGTCGCCGAGGCGGTGAACCTGAACTACAACTTCACCGACCCGACCCTGAACGACTCGACCGCCCGCAACAACATCGGTTACATCGGCGGGCACCTCTACGGCACCGAGGAGTCCGGCCGGCTGCGGCCCTACAACCTGGCCGAGCAGCACAACAAGCCGGTGTGGATGACCGAGTGGAACCTGCACGCCGCCGACGGCGGAGGCTCCAACATCTGGGGCAACCCCGCCAACACGACGGTCTGGAACGAAACCCTCGACGACATCATGCGCACCGTGCACAAGTCGATGGAGGCCAACTGGAGCGCCTACATCTGGTGGTACGGCAAGCGCTACTACTCCTTCATCGGCGACGGCGAGTCCGCGTACGGCACCGTCGCGGGTGCCCCGCTCAAGCGCGGGTACGCCTTCTCCCAGTACGCCAAGTACGTCCGCCCCGGCTACCAGCGGGTCGCCCTGACGAAGAGTTCCAAGGCCTCCCCGCTGGAGGTCACCGCCTACCAGGGCGACGGGAAGATCACGCTGGTCATCCTCAACCGCTCGAACAGCGCGGTCAACAACGCCGTCATCCAGGCCCCGCAGAACGTCACCCGGGCCGAGCACTACCTCACCTCGCAGAACGCCAACGCGGCCAGCCAACCGACAAGCGTCAACGGAGGACAAGCCACCATCAACGTGGGCGCGCGCAGCATCTCCACGCTCGTGTTCACCCTCTGAGCCGAGGTGCCCGCCGACCATCGGTCGGCGGGCACCGTCCTCAGCACCACTAGCGGCGGCAGCGCCACACCAGAGGCCGGTACGCCTCGTTCTCGTGGACGGAACCCACCACCGTCATGGCGTCGTCGCTGATCCCGCTTGCCGAGTAGGTGCCCGCCCCGGTCGCCCGGACCTCGGGCCTGCCCGGCAACCGGCGCGACGTGCCGTCCGGGGCGACGAGCAGCGGGGCGCCGTCGTCGACCAACACCTCACCGTTGCCGGCGATCGCGCTGATACTCGGGAACGGCATCAGGCTCACCGCACCCGTGGTGAAATTCCACCGCACCGGCAGCATCCGTACGGTAGAGCCCTGCCGTTCACCGGGGGCCATCCCGACCGCCCACTCGCCGCGCGCCGCCTGCACCGAGGCGTACGGGAGACCGTCGGGCACCGCCAGCGCGATCCCGGTGCCCTCCGGTGTCCACCGGTAGGGCAGATCACCCATCGCGCCGACGACGGAACCGTCCTCCGTGATCGCTGTAGCGGCGGAGCCGGGCCCCCCGACGAGCCGGTACTCCTGCGGCCGGTTCGCCGACCACACGACCGCCTGGTGCGAGTCGCGGGCCCCGCGGGCGGTGCCGACGATGTCACCCCGGCCGTTGACCGCGTGCACGAGAACCGCCTGGTAGCCGGGCGGGGTCACCAGGAAGCGCAGCTTTCCGGCCCGGTAGACCCAGCCGACGCCGTTGCCTCCGGTGCCGACCACGTCACCCCGGGCGTTGACCGCCGCCGCGTGGCGTGCCCCGGCGGGCAGGACCGTCGCCTTGCCGTCGGTCCAGAGCACGATCCTCCCGTCCTCGTTCCCGGTGCCGATGTCGCCGACGATGTACCGCCCGGTGGGGTCCACGCCGCCCGCCACCGCGACCGGCCCTCCGATCGGCTGCGGCAACCACGACGCCTCGCAGGTGACCGGCGGGGCCCCCGCGGTGGACGCGACGGCGGTCGGCGCCGCCACCACGGATGGCGTGTCCGGGGCCTGCGGCCGGCCGGCACCACCGAACCCGACGGCACCCACGACGACGAGCCCGGCCAGCACCGTCACGGCGGCGACCCCGCCGGTGCGACGGCGTCGACGGCGACGCCGGCCGTCGCTGATCGCCCGTGCGACGTCGACCCGTGGCTCGGGCACCGGCGCCGATTGCAGCAGCGCGGCGATCCGCTGCTCGTCCACCGTCATCTCGTACTCCTCCCGGACATCTCCGCGACGTCGAGCACCTGGCGGACCGCCGCCAGCGCCCGAGCTGTCTGCGCCTTCACGTTGCCTTCGGAACAACCCATGGCCGCCGCCGTCTCGGCCAGCGACAGGTCGCACAGGAACCGCAGGACCAGCACGGTGCGCTGGCCGCGGGACAGACGAGCCAGCGCGCCGACCACGCTGTCCCGCTCGACCACCTCGTCGTGCGGTGTGACCGGCGCACGCGACGGCTCCGGCACCGCACCGAACAGCCGGACCTTCGCCCAACTCAACCGCTTCTCGTCGACGAGCTTGTGGACCAGCATCCGGTGCACGTACGCGTCGACGTTGTCCACCCGGCTGACCCGACGCCAGTTCACGTACAACGCCGTGATCGTCTGCTGCACCACGTCGTCGGCCAGATGGGCGTCTCCGCACATCAGGAACGCGGTCCGGTGCAGACTCGGCAGTCGCGCGGAGACGTACTGCACGAACTCACCCTCGGCATCCGCCATCGAGGCTCCCTCCTCCGCACCCTCGACGGGTCGCGACGACCACCAGGTTGCGTCGCGCCGGAAGAGGATTCAACGACGGACGGCCCCGGCCGCTGCGGGATCGCGGCTGGGGCCGTCCGTCGTTGGTCGCCGGTGGGTTCACGCGCCGTTCTGCCCGGGGCACGAACCGGTCACGCCGGTGCTAGCCGGCCCCGACGCCCCGGACCGCCTCGATGATGGACTCGGCGACCTCGCCGGGCTGGGACATCGTCATCGCGTGGGAGGCACCGGCGACCTCGCGGGTGCCTCGGGCGCCGGCGCGTTCGGCCATGAAGCGGTGCGCGGCGACCGGGATGTTGCGGTCCGCGTCGCCGAAGACGAACCAGCTGGGCAACGACTTCCACGGCGGCTCGGACGTCGAGAGCGCACCGCCGAGCGCCTGCTCGGTGATCGGCCGCTGGGTCCGCGCCATCAACGCCGCAGTGTCCTCGGAGACGTCCGCGACGAACTGTTGCCGGAAGGCGTCCTGCGCGATGGCCACCTCGTTCCCGCCGGTCGCCACCGGGTAGGAGACCAGGGTGTCGGCGAGCGTGCTGCCGGGGAACTTGGCGGACAGCGTCGTCGCCGACTCGCCCGTGTCGGCGGCGAACGCGTTGACGTAGACCAGTCCACGCACCATCGGCTCGCCCGCCGCGGCCTCGGTGATGACCATGCCCCCGTACGAGTGGCCGACGAGCAGGACCGGTCCGCCGACCCCTCGCACCACGTCCCGGACGTATTCGGCGTCCCCGGCGACGCTGCGGAGCGGGTTGGCGGCGGCCACCACGGAGTAGCCAGCACCCAGCCGCTCGATCACACCGTTCCAGCTCGCCGATTCGGCGAACGCGCCGTGAACGAGGACAACGGTGATGTTCTGATCTGACACGGCCATCGGCTCCTTCTCGTGAGGGGTGTGCACCCCCGTACGGACTGGGTGGGCGCGGCTGATTACCCACCGTGCGCACGGGAAACGTCACGTCGCCGGCGGCGCTGTTTCTTCACCCCGATGTCACCGACCGATCCCGTCGACGACGTGTTGCTGTTCGTCCGCACGGGTTGGCTCCGACTCGTCGCACTTGTCCTGACCAGGAGCTGATCACGTGCCTTCCTCTCGTCGTACCTTCCTCGCCGGCGGCGCCGCCGCCGGTGTGGGCCTCGCCGTCGCCGGCGGTCTGCCGTCGCTGGCGCAGGCCAGCCCGGGCCGCCCGCACCCGCCGGTCACGTCCGGCCACGTGCCGTTCCCGCCGCTCGTGGACGACCCGAAGGGCGTCCTCGCCCTGCCCGAGGGCTTCAGCTACACGGTGGTCACCCGGACCGGCGTCACCCGGCTGGACCGCGGCCAGGGCATGACCCCGGCCGACCACGACGGCATGGCCGTCTACGACGCCGGCCACGGCCGTTACACCCTGATCCAGAACCACGAGATCGACCCGGGCGCCGAGTTCGGCGTACCGCACGTCAAGGGGACGGTGTACGACCCGGGCGCCGTCGACGCCGGCGGCTGCACCGTGATCAAGACGGACCGTGCGGGCCGCAACCTGGGTGAGTTCGTCGCCCTCTCCGGCACCATCTCCAACTGCGCCGGCGGCCCGACCCCGTGGGGGACCTGGCTGACCTGCGAGGAAACCGAGGACCGCGCCGGCGACCAGTGGGAAGAGGGCGGCCGGACCGGCACGTACCAGAAGGACCACGGCTACGTCTTCGAGGTCTGGGCCGACGGCAGCGCGGACCCGCGGCCGATCAAGTGCCTGGGCCGCTACTCCCACGAGGCCCTGGCGATCGACAAGGACCGCACCCACATCTACCTGTCCGAGGACGCCGACGAGCCCAACGGCCTCTTCTACCGCTGGTCGGCGCCGCGCGGCGTCAAGGTCGGCCCCGGCGTGCTGACCCGCCTCGCGCCGAACGCGGGCGTCCTCGCCGCCATGCAGATCATCATGGACGACGGTTCGGTGCTGCCGGACGTCGCCTACCTGACCTCCGCCCAGTTGGGCCGCCCCTTCCCGGTCCGGTGGATCGAGGTGCCGGACCGCGACGCGCGGCACACGTCGGTGCGCGAGCAGTTCACCGACGGCCAGGTCACCCGCGGGCGCAAGTTCGAGGGCGTGTGGAGCACCGACGAGGGTGTGTACGTGGTCAACTCCTTCGCCTGGGACGAGGGTGACCTGCCGTCCGACGCGGCGCCGCACGACGGCATGGTCTGGTTCTACAACTTCAAGGACCAGACCATCCAGCTGGTGACGTACTTCCCGCACCAGACCTTCGCCGAGGAGGGGACGCCGGTGAAGTACACCGACATCACCTTCGACGGCCCGGACAACGTGACAGTCACCCCGTGGGGAAGCCTGGTCCTCGCCGAGGACGGCAAGGGCGCCTCGCACGTGCTCAGCACGATCCCGGGCGGCCCGACGTACGCGATCGCCCGCAACATGCTCAACGACTCGGAGTTCTGCGGGCCGACCTTCAGCGCCGACGGCCAGGTGCTCTTCGTCAACATGCAGGACCCGGGCCTCACCCTGGCCATCACCGGCCCGTGGGAGAAGTACCTGGGCTGACCGGGTCGGGCGGTGGGGTCGGGCGGTCCGCCCGGTCCTACCGCCCGCGGGGCTCGTCCTCCGTCCGCATCCCGTGCAGGTCGTAGCTGAACTCGCCGGCTTCCAGCCGGGCCCGCAATCCGGTCTCCCTGGCCGTCCGGCTCCTCGTCGCGGCGGCCACGGCGTCCGCGCTCGTCCGCCGCACCACCACGGCCCCGTCGGCGTCGAGCACCATGATGTCCCCCGGTTCGACCGTCGTACCGCCGACCGACGCCGGCACGTCGAGCGAACCCCTGTCGCGTTTGGTGGCTCCGCGAACCCGACGCCAGCGGGCCCAGACCGGCAGACCGAGCGTCCGGAGCTCGTCCACGTCCCGTACCGCGGCGTCGACCAGGACACCGGCCGCGCCGGCGACCTTGGCCTGCGTGGCCAGCAGCTCGCCGATCAGCGCGACGGGGGCCGGCTCGGGCATGGTGAGCACGAGCACCTCGCCGGGGCGGACGAGCGTCATGGCCTCGTGCACTGCCCGGTTGTCACCCTGGCCGCAGACGACGGTCCGGGCGGGGCCGGCGACCCGGGAACCCGGCACCACCTGCACGAGGTCCACGTCGATCAGGCCCCGCCGACCGGCGGCCTCGTAGACGGTCGCCACCCCGGCAGCGGCCAGTGTCTCGATCACCGTGGGGTCGACGTCCGCCGCGTCGTGGACGGAGTTCACAGTGTCGCCACGACGTTCGGGATCAACCGTTGGAACGCCTCCGCCTGTCGGATGGCCGCGTCGCCGGTCACCCGGCGGGCGTGGTTGCCACGATGGTCGGCGCGCTGGGTGTAGTACTCACGCAGGTAGCCCTGAGCCGTCATCGCCGCCATCGCCTCCCGCTTGGCCGGCATCGCCTCGGTGATGTCGACGAACACGGTGGGAACGAAACCGCAGAGTTCAGGTTGGTGGGGTTCGAAGGCCAGGAACTCCGAGGGCGGGGCGGTTCGGAAGCCGCTGGACACTCCGGCGCCCGCGGTGAGCTGCCGGGCGGTCGCCACCGCGGCGTGTGCCGTGGGGTGGTCCGGGTTGAACGGGTCGCGCTCGGGGTGGGTGAGCACCACGTGTGGCGCGTACTCGCGCATCAACGTCGCCAGCCGGTCGATGTCCTCGTCCCGGATCCGCAGCGGGTAGTCGCCCAGGTCGAACGCCTCGAACCGGGCGCCGACCGCGGCGGCAGAGCGTTCCGCCTCGGCGTGCCGCAGTCGCTTGACGTTCTCCACCGTCTGCTGCGGGTCCTTCCACAGCTCGCCGGACTCGCCCCGCTCGCCGTAGGAGAGCGCCACCACGACGGCCTCGCCGCCGGCCCGCGTGTGCGTGGCGATGGCTCCGGCGGCCCGCCAGACGAAGTCGGCCGAGTGGGCGCCCACCACCAGCATCCGTCGCCCGCTCATGCCGGTGTCGTTCCGGCCGACGTCACCAGACGGCGCGAGTTGACCACCGCCATGACGTGGACCTCGTCTTCGGTGAAGCCGGCCTCGAGCAGGCGGTCGGCGAAGAGCGCCAGACCGTCCTCCACCGGCGGGTTGAACGGTTGCCCCAGGTCGCTGGAGAGGACGGAGTGCGCCACACCTACCGACCGGATGGTGGCGAACAGGTCCGACCAGTCGACCTTGCCCGAGTGCGGGGTCGTGAAGCAGCGCTCCAACAGGGCACCCGCCTCGGCGAGCTCGCGCTGCCGCGCGGGCGTCAGTCGCTGCGAGGTGAACTCGGGATGGGTGACCACGATCCGGCGTACCCCCTCCTGCGTCGCGGCCCGGACCACGGCGGCGATCTCGCCGCCGCTCAGGTGGCCGGTGGCGAGCGTGATGTCGTGCCGGGCGATCACCCGCAGCACCTGGCGTACGCGGTCGAGGACCCGCCCCTCGTCGTCGACGACCTCGACCGGATCCGGCACGATGCCCTGGCTGTGCAGGTCGGATTGGAAGGCGCCCCACATCGCCGGTGTGGCGCCCGGCAGATCGGTGGCGGTGCTGCGCCGCTGGTTTCCGGAGTCCACTGTCGGCATCCAGACGATCCGGGCACCCTGGCGCGCGGCGACCTCGACCGCGACCGGGTTGATGCCGCCCATCGCGCCGTTGAGGGTGACGGCACCGAGGACGTCGACGCCGGGCACCACCTTGCGGACCACCGCTGCCCGCTCGGCAGTCGCCACGTAGTGGGACTTGAGCACGAAACCGGCCAGCCCGACCTCGGCGCAGCGGTGCGCCAGATCGACGTCGTCGATGCGTCGGGCCATCACGTCGGGGGCCACGTGCACGTGCGTGTCGTAGGCGCCGCGGACCACGGTGCGGGCACGGGCGGAGGGGACCAGCGGGTCAGGCATCGCGCTCCTCGGTGAGCCCCGAGAGCGGGGTCGTACGGGTGCGCTCGGTCGAGCGCGGCGGTCACGAGCCGGGAGCCGCCGAGCGCAAGCATATCGGTGATCATGCTTGTTTCAAGATGCTGTCACACCCACCGTCCACTATGGAATTGTGGGAATCGTTGTCCGGTAAACCGATTGCCCGCTCGGGACAGACGGACACCACCTACCTGATCTAAAATCGTCTATCGATGCCGACCTCGCGTCGTTCCGCCGATCCCCTCGACAGGGTTGGGCCGAGCGCCGCGAGCCCGGAGGCTGGAGGCACCGCATGGGTAAGCGCTTCTCCACGCTCGTGGCTACCTGGCTGGCCGTGGCTCTCGCCGCCGGTGGCTGCGGCGACACCGGTGACAGTGGCGGCGACCCGCCCGGCGGTGAGATCGACAAGGTCGCCTACATCACCGCGTTCGGCGCGGTGGGCCGGGACGCCTTCGCGTGGGTGGCCAAGGAGAAGGGCTACTTCGCCGAGGTGGGCATCGAGGTCGACATCAAGGAGGGGGCCGGCAACCAGCAGAACCTGACGGCGCTCAAGTCGGGGCAGGTGCAGTTCGGCGCTCTCGACCTCACCGGTGCCGTCATCCAGGCGGGCAAGGGCGAGTTCACCGACTGGCGGGCGATCGCCGCCGTGCACCAGCAGACGCTGATCTCGGTGATGACCACCAAGGACACCAACATCACCACCCCGAAGGACCTGCGGGGCAGGACGATCGCCACCGGCAGCGGCTCCGTGACCGAGTTGCTGTTCCCGGCGTACGCGCGGCTGGCCGGGCTCGACCCGGCGACGGTGAAGATCGAGGGCGTGCAACCCACCGCCCTCAACGGCCTCATGGCGAGCCGGCGGGTCGACGCGCTGGGCACGTTCCTGCTCAGCCGAGGCGCCCTGCAGACCGCCGCCCGCAAGGACGTCGTGGTCCTGCCGTACAGCGACTACCTACCGGACCTGTTCGGCAACGCGATCATCACCACCCCGTCGCTCATCAGCAAGGACCCCGACCTCGTGCAGCGGTTCACCAAGGCCGCGCTCAAGGGCCTGGCGTACAGCATCGAGCACCCGGACGAGGCGGCGACGATCCTCAACAAGGCGAAGCCCACCTACACGGTGGCTGCGGGCAAGGGCGAGATCGAGGCGATGGCCCCGCACGTCCGCCCCGCCGACGGAGCCCCGATCGGGTTCCTGGACGAGTCGCGGGTGGCCCAGACCATCGCCGTCCTCGAACGCGCCAACCTGATTCCGTCGGGTCTGACCCCGGCGGCCGTCGTGGACCCGACCTTCGTCAAGAAGTCGTGACCGGCGACTCCCGGGCACTACGACGCTGGCACACCCTCGGGCTGCCGGCCCTGGGCGCGGTGGTCGCGACCGGGCTCTGGTGGTTGTCCACCTGGGCCTTCGACATCGAGCCGTTCTTCCTTCCGGCGCCCCCGGACGTGGTCGACGCGTTCCTGCGGCTCCCCGGTCACCTGGCCCAGCAGACCTGGATCACCTTCCTGGAGACGATCATCGGTTTCGGCATCGCGGCGGTGGGCGGGCTGCTGCTCGCCGTCCTGCTCGCCGCGTCGCGGACCGTCGAGCGGATGGTCCTACCGATGATCGCCGGCATCAACGCGGTGCCGAAGGTGGCGCTCGCGCCACTGCTCCTGGTCTGGATCGGCTTCGGTTACGAGGCCAAGATCGTGATGGTCGTGCTGCTCTGCTTCTTCCCGATCCTGATCTCGACCATGGCGGGCCTGACCTCGACGCCGAACGACCTCGGTGAGCTGGCGCGCTCCCTCTCCGCCTCGTGGTGGCAGACCTTCCTCAAGGTCCGACTTCCGTGGGCCCTGCCGCAGATCTTCGTCGGGCTGAAGGTGGCGACCTCACTCGCCATCATCGGCGCGATCATCGGCGAAGTGATCAACCCCCAGGCCGGGCTCGGCGCGGTGATCGCCAGTTCCGGCCAGTCCGCGGACACTCCGCTCGCGTTCGCGGCGTTGATCCTGCTCGCGCTCATGGGGGCACTGCTCTTCTATCTGATGGCCGGCCTCGAACGCCTCCTCGTGCCGTGGGCGCGCGCGATCTCCTCCTGAGGCGGCAACCGCGGGGCCTCACCCCGCGGGCCGTCCCACCTTCCCTGCTACCGGTTCCTCCCGGCTTCGTGCGTCGCGGCGTGGTCAGTGCGAGTGCCGGGGCACGTCGCTGCCACTGCCGCCGACCAGGAAGTCCAGGTCGGCGCCCTGGTCGGCCTGGAGGACGTGCTCGCTGTACAGCCGTACCCACCCCCGGTCGGCGACCGGCGGTGGTGGCTGCCAGGCGGCGCGGCGCTGGGCGAGTTCCGCGTCGTCGACGAGCAGGTCCAGAGACCGCGTCGCCACGTCGACGCGGACCAGGTCACCGGTGCGCACCAACGCGAGCGGGCCGCCCACCGACGCCTCCGGGGCCACGTGCAGGACGCAGGTGCCGTACCCGGTGCCGCTCATCCGGGCGTCGGAGATCCGCACCATGTCCGTGATCCCCTCGGCGAGCAGCCGTCGTGGCATGGGCACGTTGCCCACCTCCGGGAACCCGGGGTAGCCGCGTGGCCCGGCGTTGCGGACCACGATCACCGTGTCGGGGGTGACGTCGAGGTCCAGGTCGTCGGCCGCGACGACGTACTCCTCGATCCGGTCGAAGACGAGCGCCGGCCCGGTGTGGGTGAGGAGGTGGGCGGAGGCCGCGGAGACCTTCAGCACGGCCCCGGACGGCGCGAGCGACCCGCGGAGCACCACGGTGCCGGAGCCGGCGGGTTGGAACGGTTCGGCCATGGTGGCGATGACCTCCCGGTTCCAGCACTTCACGCCGTCGATGTTGTCGGCCACGCTCTTTCCGCTGACGGTGACGTGGTCCATGTGCAGCAGCGGGGCGATCTCCGCCATCACGGCCGGGACACCGCCCGCGTAGGCGAAGTCCTCCATCAGGTACGCCCCGGACGGCATGAGGTTGACCAGCATCGGCACGTCGGCGGTGAGGGCGTCGAAGTCCTCCAACGACAGCGGGACGCCGAGGCGTCCGGCAACCGCGAGCAGGTGTACGACGGCGTTCGTCGAACCGCCGATCGCGGCGTTGACCCGGACCGCGTTCTCGAACGCCTCCCTGGTGAGCACCGTGGACAACCGTTGGTCCTGCTCGACCATGGCGACGATCCGGCGCCCCGCGGCGTGGGCGAGCGCGTACCGCCGGGAGTCGACAGCCGGCACGGCGGCGGCCCCCGGGAGTTGCACGCCGAGCGCCTCGGTCACACAGGCCATGGTGGAGGCGGTCCCCATGGTCATGCAGTGCCCCCGACTGCGGGACATGCCGACCTCCGCCTCCGCGCAGTCGGCCGCGCTCATCCGACCCGCCCGCATCTCCTCGGTGAAGCGCCAGACGACCGTGCCCGAGCCGATGTCCTGGCCGCGGAACTTGCCGTTGAGCATCGGGCCCCCGGTCAGCATCAGGGTCGGCAGGTCGACGCTCGCCGCCCCCATCAGCAGGCCGGGGGTGGTCTTGTCGCAGCCGGAAAGCAGGACCACCGCGTCGAGCGGGTTGGCCCGGACGGACTCCTCCAACTCCATCGCCAGCAGGTTGCGGTAGAGCATGGTCGTGGGCCGCATGAGGGGTTCACCCAGGCTCATCGCCGGGAACTCCAGCGGCAACCCGCCGCTCTCCCACACCCCCCGCTTCACCGACTCGGCCAGGTCCCGCAGGTGGGCGTTACAGGGGGTCAGTTCCGACCAGGTGGTGGCGATGCCGATCACCGGGCGGCCGTCGAAGACGTCGTCCGCGAACCCCTGGTTACGCATCCAGGACCGGTGGATGAAGCCGTTGCGGCCCTCCGCACCGAACCACTGCGCGCTGCGCAGCTGTCGATTCGTCGTCGACATCAGCAGACTCCTCTGTCATCCGTCCGCGCCGCGGGGGTTCGCGGCGATTTGTGAGCTGGTGGTGCACTGGCTGGTGACACGGGTGGGGCCTACCGGAGGCCTCCGACGGACAACCCGCCGCGCCAGTGTCGTTGCAGGCTGAAGAACGCGATGATCAGCGGAATCACCGACACGAGCGAGCCCAGGATGATGAGGCTCCACAGCGAGGTGCCTCCCGCGTTGTTCGCCGACGCGATCCCCTGCCAGAGGCCGAGACCGACGGTGACGGGGAAGAGCCGGTTGTCGGAGAGCATCGCCAGGGGCAGGAAGTAGTTGTTCCAGGACGCCACCGCGGACAGGAGCAGCACGGTGACCACCGCGGGGCGCATCATCGGAAGGGCGATCTGCAGGAACGTGCGCACCTCGCCCGCACCGTCGACCCGCGCGGCGTCCAGGAGTTCGTCGGGCACCGCGTCGCGCGCGTACACGTGCATCAGGTAGACGCCGAACGGGTTGAGCAGCGACGGGAGGATCACCGCCCAGACCGTGTTCGTCAGACCGAGCCGGGAGAACATGATGAAGGTCGGGATGACCAGGGCGGTGGCGGGGACCATCAACGCGCCGAGCACGACGGCGAAGCTGAACCGCCGGGCGGCGAAACGGTACTTGGCGAACCCGTAGCCCGCCATCACCGCCAGGACCGTGGCGCCCACGCCACCCGCGACGGCGTACAGCGTGGAGTTGAGGATCCACCGCAGGTAGATGCCCCCGTCGTAGGTGAAGAGCTGCCGAAGGTTGCCGAGGTAGTCGACCTGGTCGGTGAACCACAGGGTGTTGTCGCCGCCGAACAGGCCCGGCGCGTCCTTGGAGCTGTTGACGATGACCCACCAGAACGGTACGAGGAAATAGATCACCAGGAAGCCGAGGAGGATCTGCAGGGGGAGGTAGCGCTGCGGCCGGCGGGAGCCGGCGCGGGCGCTGGTGGGGGCGGTCATCTACAGGAAGCTCCTCCGCTTGCGGGTGAAGAACAGGAAGGCGTACACGCAGATGAAGACGATGCCGCCGAGGGCGAACGAGATCGCGGACCCGTAGTTGAAGTTGGCCAGCGAGAACGCCTGCTGGTACGCGTACATGTTGGGGGTGAAGTCCGTCCCGATCGTGCCCGCGGCGAGGTATCGCAGGATCTGCGGTTCGTTGAAGAACTGCAGGGTGCCGATGAGCGAGAAGACCAGGATCAGGATCAGCGCCGGCGCGATCAGCGGGATCTTGATCCGCGTCGCGATCTGCCACCGCCCGGCGCCGTCCATCCGGGCGGCCTCGTAGAGAGTGGGATCGACGCCCTGCAACGCCGCGTACAGGATGATCATGTAATAGCCGGCCCACTGCCAGGTGACGACGTTGAGCAGGCCATAGAAGATCAGATCGCTGCTCAGGAAGTCCGGTGCGGTGGCGCCGAACAAGCCGAAGATGTCGGTGAGCGGGCCGAAGCCCTTGCTGTAGAGGAACCCCCACATCACCGCGCCGATGACGGTCGGAATCGCGTACGGCAGGAAGATCATCAGGCGGGAGAAGCGCGCGAACAGCGTGGTCACCGCATCCAGGATCAGTGCCATCGCGAGCGCGAGGACGATCTGGATCGGGATGGACACGAGCGAGAAGCGGATGACGAACCACGCCCCGGACAGGAAGCTCGGGTCGGTGAACGCCTTCACGTAGTTGTCGAAGAGGACGAAGCTGGTGCCGCCGATCAGCTTCTTCTGGAAGAGGCTGAGATACAGCGCGTACGCCAGCGGCGCGATGAGGAACGCCAGGAAGACGATCCCGAACGGCCCGACGAAGAGCCACCCCATCAGGTGTTCGCGAAGGTGTACCTTGCCACGGATCGTGCGCGTCTCGTTACGAGCACGCGATGCGCTCTTCTCGGTGAGTGTCATTGTGGTCTCCGGGACGTGGACGCCGAGGGTCGAGGGTGGGCCGCCCGCCCGCTGACGGCGCGGCCCACCCGTCAGGTCACTGAACGGTGAAGCCTTGCTCCTTGGCGTACTTCGCCACGTCCTCCTGGATCCGGTCGGCGGCCTGCGAGCCGGTGATGGACCCCTTGATGACCTCGCTGACCTGCTTCGTCATGGCGTCGAGGTAGTACTGGCCGAAGGGGGCGTACGCGACGCCCTTGTAGGCGTCCGCGGCGGGGACGTAGACCTCCTTGTTCGCCTGCTGGCCGTCGAAGAACGGCACCTTCAGGTCGATGAACGCGGGGTCCTTGAGGGCCGTGAGGTTGAGCGGGAAGATGATCTGGTTGGTCCAGCCGTCGGTGAGCGACTCCTTGTCGGCGTAGAGCCCGTAGGCGGCCTTCGCCGCCAACTCCGGCTTCTTGGACTGCTTGGTCACCGAGAACGCCGACCCGCCCCAGTTCACCTGCACCGGGTTGGCCTCGTCCCACTGCGGCAGCGGCGCCACCGCGAACTTGCCGGTGTCCTGGCCCTTGCCGACGCCCGCGCCGGTCAGGTAGCCCGGCGCCCACGCCGCCGAGATGTACGTCGCGTAGTTACCGTTGATCACGCCGGAGATGTACTCCGGGGTGAACTGGTCCTGCGTCCCGACCAGGCCCTTCTTGGCGAGGCCACCCCAGTAGTCCAGCACGTCCTTGGACGCCTGGTCGTTGAGCTTCACACCGATCGACTTCGGCTGCGCCGGATCGAAGGTGAAGGGTGAGGCGCCCTTCTGGATCTGGAGCGCCATCAGGACCGCCGGGACGTTCGCGCCGAGGTCGCCGAAGAGCGGGCCACCGGCATCCTTGACCTTCTGCGCGGTCTGCTCGTACTCGGCCCAGGTCTTCGGTGGGGTGATCTTGTACTTGTCGAAGATGTCCTTGCGGTAGATCATGCCCATCGGGCCACCGTCGACCGGGACGCCGTAGACCGCGTCACCCACCGACACGTCCTTCCAGGCACCCTCGCTGTAGTTGGCCTTCACCGCGTCGTAGCCGTACTTCTTGATGTCGATCAGCGCGCCCTGGATCTGGAAGGTCGGGATCCGGTCCGCCTCCACCATGATCACGTCGGGTGCTCCGGTGCCCGCCGAGATGGCCGTCTGGAACTTGTCGTACTCGTCGCCGCCCTGCCCGACGTTGGTCCAGCAGACCTGCACCTCGTTGTTCTGCTTGTTGAAGTTGTCGACGACGAGTTGGGTGTTGGGGTACCAGCCCCACATCGTCACGACCGGCAGGTCCTTCTTGGTGATGGTGTTCGTGCAGTTGCTCGCGTCGTTTCCGCCCTCGTCGGAGGAGCAGGCGACGAGGCCGCTCCCGACCGCGAGCATGGCAACCGTGGCGAGTATCCGTCTTCTCTTCATTGAGGTGGTTCCCTTCCAAGGTGGCGGTGCGGAGGCATCCGGGCGCTGGCGGGCGCCACCGGGGCAGGAAGCCCGCTCCGGTGGCGTCGCCTGCAACGGCTCCTAGCGCTTGAACAGACGGGGCGCCAGGTCGATGAGGTTCTTCTGCCACACGTCCCAGCCGTGCGGCCCGGGGGTCACCCCGTCGAACTCGTAGCGGATGCCGAGGTTGTCCAACGTGGCCAGCGACGCCATGAAACTCGGGTACACGAAGTCGGTCTGGTCACCCACGTAGAGGCGCAGCATCGTGGTGCCGTTGTTGATCGCCTCCACGTCGACGCCGGTGCCGCTGCCGAACCCGGCCGAGAAGGCAGCGACGTAGGCGAACTGCCCCGGGTACGCCCGCAGCACGCCGAACGCCTGCCCACCGCCCATCGACAGACCGGCGAGCGCCTGCTGGGACGGGTCGCTGGAGACGTGGTAGCGGGCACGGGCCGTGGGAACGATGTTCTCCAACAGCTCGCGGTTGAAGTTCGACGAGTTGCCGTTGCCCATCACGACCACCATGGGCACCAGGTCACCGTCGAGGAACTGGTGGTCGAGGATCTGCTTGGCGCGTCCCATCTCGACCCAGTCCGTGTAGTTCTGCCCACCGCCGTGCTGCAGGTAGAGGACCGGGTACGGTTCGGCACGACCCGGGTCGTACCCGGGCGGGGTCCACACCAGCGCCGTGCGGTCCTGGCCGGCCACGGTGCTGGCGTAGGTCATGCTCTCGACCTTCCCGCCCTGGCCCGCGGGGACGTCCGACAGCAGACGGGCCTCCGGCCCCGGGATGAAGAAGGTGCTCCACATCGGTTCGGTGGTCACCTTCGTCGGGTTCGAGGTGTCCTTGAACGGCACCCGGTCCACGATCAGCCGGTAGTAGTAGAACCAGGGATCCAGAGGGCCCACTGTCGCCCGCCACCGGTCACCGTCACGGGCCAGTGGCACCCGCAGCCAACTGCCGCCCGGAGCGATGTTCGCCCAGACCGTGACGTGCTGGGCGTCGGCGAAGTCGGTGGTGGTCTCGAAGGTGACGAAGCCGTCCTCGTTGACGAAGGGCGTCGGGGTGGTGCCCGCCGGCGGCGGGTTGAACTCCCCCTTCAACTGCCCGTGACCGGGGCTCGGACCGTGGTCCGACACGTGCCGGAACAGCCTCGGCAGGAAGTCGACCAGATTCTCCTGCCAGGTGTCCCAGTTCGCGCCACCGTCCGGGTTGACCCCGTCCGACTCGAACCTGACATCGGCCCGGCCCAACGCCTTCGCCAGCCGGTAGGTGGCATTGTGCGCCGGATCGGTCACGTTGCCGGTGTAGAGGCGCAGCAGCTTCACGGTGCGGTTGACCGTCCTGGCGTCCGTGCGGTCGACGTCCGGGACCGACCGACCCGAGAACCAGCCGACGTAGCCGAACTGGGCCGGCTTGGCCAGCGCCGCCTCCACCGCCGCCGTCGCGCCGTCGGACACTCCGGCAATCGCCTGGTGTGCCGGATCGCGGAGGACCCGGTAGGTGTCGGCGACCGCCCTACGGAGGTCCTTCAGCTCCCTGTCACCCGAGCCGTTGGTGATCACGACCACCATCGGCCGCATGGTGCCCGCGGCGGAGAGGTTGTCGAGGATCTGCCTGGTCCGTCCGAGATCGAGCCAGTCGGTGGCGGCCACCCCGTCACCCGACTGCAGGTAGAGCGCCGGGTAGGCCTTCGGGCCCTTGGCCGCGTACCCCGGTGGTGTCCAGACCACTGCGGACCGCTGCCCGGCCTTGGTCCGGTAGGTCAGCGTCCCAACCGTGCCGCCGGCGCCGGGTGGCGCGTCGACCAACCACCGTGCCGAGTCACCCGCGACGAGGAAGGTGCTCAGCAGCGGGTTGGACGCCACACTCGTGTCGTTCGTCGGGTCCTTGATGCTCTTGGTGTCGTCGGCGGTGAACTGGTAGTGGTAGAGCCCCGGCTCGAGTGCGCCGAGAACGCCGGACCACACGTCGCCACGGCGGGTCAATCCGAACTCCGCCGTGGCCGAGGACGGCCCGAAATTGCCCTCCACCACGACCTGCGACACCGTGCCCAGCTGCTCCTGGACGTAGGCTGCCGGAACGGTGAACGACGCGTAGCGATCCGGGGAGACGGTCAGCCACGGGGTGTCGGCCGCCGCCGGTTGCGGTGCGAGCACTACCGCTGCGACGGCGATGACTCCGGCGGTGAAGGCCGCCGAGAGTCGACGCCCACCCAGCCGGCGTAGGCGCCCATGGTACGGTTCGGTTGTCACGCTCCACTCCTCTCTGCGCCGGCAGCGGATGCGACCCGACTGACCGGCTCGATTCACTGGTGGATCTAGCCGTGGTTCTGCGTTGACACCGTCAAGCCAAGGTGCTTTTCGGCGGCGCGGTCGAGCTGCGGACCACGAGGCTGGTCGGAAGCACCATCCGGTGCGGCCCCTCCCACTCGCCGGTCACCAGTGACTTCAGCATGCGGGCGGCTTCGTATCCCAGCTGGTACATCGACTGGTCCACTGTGGTCAAACCCGGTGCCGTCGAGGCGGACTCCGGGATGTTGTCGAACCCGACGACGGACAGGTCCGCAGGGACGGAGATTCCCAACTCCCTGGCGACCTCCAGGGCCTTGAGGGCCATCCCGTCGCTCGCCGCGAAGATCGCCGTCGGCGGGTCCGCCTGTTGCAGGAGGGCCCGCGCCAACGGAACCGCCGACTCGGGGTTGAAGTCGCCTCGACCGATCAACGTCGGGTCGACCGGGACGCCGGCGGCGGCCAGCGCAGCGCGGTAGCCCTCCTCACGGGACCAGGCCGCCTCCAGGCTGGACCGACCGGCGATGAAGCCGATGCGTCGGTGGCCCAGAGCGAGCAGGTGCTCGACGGCGGTGGTGGCGCCCGCGAGATTGTCGGCCATCACCGAGGGCCCCGTCGTGCCCCTCGCCGGGTCGATGGCCACCACCGGCGTGCGGCTCTGCACCTCGCCCCAGGGGGTGACCACGATGCACCCGTCGGTCAGGGTGCCCGACAGGCGGGTCAGGTGTCGCCGCTCCCAGCCCTCCGAGTACGACCCGTAGAGGTCGCTGTTGGCGTAGACGATCAGGTCGAAGCCCGAGCGGCTCAGTGCCTTCATCGCCCCCTTGAGCACCTCGGCCGTGTACGACTGGAAGCTGTGGGTCACGAGGCCGAGGACGTTCGTGCGGCTGCGCCGGAGGCTCGTCGCGACCAGACTCGACTCGTAACCGAGTTGCTCGATGGTCGAACGGACGTGGGCCACCGTGTTGGCGCTGACGCCGTAATGGCCGTTGACGACGCGCGAAACAGTAGCCGTGGAAACGCCGGCAACCCGAGCAACATCACTCATTGTCACGGGCGCATTGACCTCGGTCATGCCGCTCCCTCTGGACTGCAATCGTTATCGGTTACGTTTCCAGGGTGTTGCCAACGTAACGGACAAGTATTACGAACACAAGACCTCTTCACTCTCGCACCGACCGTCCTACCAGGACGACTACACGGTCATGGACACGCGTTCCCCGAGACCGTGGGCACGTTAACAACCATTGCGACCGGCGACCGGCGACGGCGTCGTCGCTCACCGTGGCTCGGCACCGTCGACATCGAAGCGCCACCTCCCCGTCGGGACCACTCCGCCACGACGGCGAGGCGGACGCGACGGGATCCCGGCATCGACGATCGACGCGCACACAGGGACGCCGGACGCCCGACCCGGGCCGGGGCGGCGCACCCCCGGCCGCCGACTCCGACATTGATCATGGACATCGGATTCCCTACCGTAAACGTGATCGGTAACGTTTACATAGATCAAGAACGTAATCGGCGATCATCATGTTGTCCAGAGCTCGCACTGACCCACCACCCCCGGGTCCCGCGTACGCGACGTCCACGTCACGGCGGGACCCCGCACGAAGGGAGCCAGCCCTGAACACCCACCTCGACGCAGCGCCGCAACCACCGTCCGGCACGGACCGTCCACTCCCCTACCGTCTGAGCCTCGACCCACGCCGACGCGTCGCGCCGGTGCCACGGCGGCTCTTCGGCTCGTTCGTGGAGCACCTCGGACGCTGTGTCTACACCGGCCTCTACGAGCCGGGACATCCGACGGCCGACGCGGACGGCTTCCGGCGCGACGTCCTCGCCCTCGTCCGGGAACTGGGCGTCACCACGGTCCGCTATCCGGGCGGCAACTTCGTCTCCTCCTACCGATGGGAGGACGGCGTCGGCCCGGTCGACCAACGGCCCGCCCGGCTGGATCTCGCCTGGCACAGCCTGGAGACGAACGAGTTCGGGCTGGACGAGTTCATGCGCTGGGTCGGCAAGGCGGACGTCGACCCGATCATGGCGGTCAACCTCGGCACCCGCGGCACCGCCGAGGCCGTCGACCTGCTCGAGTACGCCAACCACCGCGGCGGCAGCCACCTGGCCGACCAGCGGCGCGACAACGGCGCCGCCGATCCGTACGGGATCACGCTGTGGTGCCTGGGCAACGAGATGGACGGCCCGTGGCAGGTGGGTCAGCGAAGCGCCACCGAGTACGGGCGACTCGCGTCGCAGACCGCGAAGGCCATGCGCCGCTTCGATCCCGACCTCGAACTCGTCGCCTGCGGCTCGTCACACCTCGGCATGCCGACGTTCGGCGCCTGGGAACGTGACGTGCTCACCGAGGCGTACGACGACGTCGACCTGATCTCGTTGCACGCCTACTACCAGCCGGTCGACGACGACCTGGCCAGCTTCCTCGCCTCCGCCGAGGACATGGACCGGTACATCGACGCGGTCACCGCCATCGCCGACTCCGTCGGGGCGATCCGCAGGTCCACCAAGAAGATCATGATCGCCTTCGACGAGTGGAACGTCTGGTACCAGTCCGCCGCCCCCTCCAACCCGCCGAGCGGCGAGGACTGGCCGGTCGCCCCACCCCTGCTGGAGGACCACTACAGCGTGGCCGACGCGGTGGTCGTCGGCGGTCTGCTGATCAGCCTGCTCCGGCACAGCGACCGGGTGACCGCCGCCTGCCAGGCCCAACTGGTCAACGTGATCGCACCGATCATGACCGAACCGGGCGGCGCGGCGTGGCGACAGACCATCTTCCACCCCTTCGCCCGGACCGCCCGGCACGCCCGGGGCGCCGTGCTCGACGTGCTCCGCGAGGGCAGCACGACGTCCACCGACCGCTTCGGCGAGATCGACGCCGTCGACGCGGTCTCCACCTGGGACGACGACACCGGTGAGATGACGGTGTTCCTCGTCAACCGCGTCGTCACCACCCCGGCCGAGGTGACAGTGGATGTCACCGGCGCCCGGCTGGCCGGCATCATCGAGTGCGTCACCGTCGGCGGGACCGACCTGCACGCCAAGAACACGGCCGACGGCCCGGACCACGCCGAGCCGCGTCCCAACGGCACGGCCCGCAGCGCCGACACGGGCGTCCAGCTGACGCTCCCGCCCGCGTCCTGGACCATGCTGCGGCTTCGGGCGACCGACGTGACCACGTGATCGGCTGACGAACCACCCCGGCCGCGTACACCCTGGGTTCACCAGGGGGTACGCGGCCGGGGCTTCCCCACCACAGGGAGTTCGCCGTCGAGCCGGGGTTACCGGGCGTCGACCGGGGAGCTGTGGGATCCGTTGAAGAGCTTGTCGCCGTGGTAGCGGGCGACCACCGGGGCGTCCAGGTCACCGTGGAGGATCGTCTTCAGCCGTGCGACACCGTTGTGCACCCGGGCCGACCCGAGACGCCGGTCGCCGGCGGAGAACTCGACGGTGCCGGAGGGCGCGGCGGCGCCGGTGCTGACGGCGCCGACAGTCGCGGTGGCGGTGACACCGGTGTGGCGCGAGCCGCCCACGGGTGCCGCCGAGACGTCGAGGCCCGTCGTCGTGGCGCGGAACGCCAGCGTACGCAGGTAGTGGTTCAGCAGCGGACGCCAGACGTGCCAGGTGTGCACGCCCGGCACGTTGTACTCGTCCAGCGCGACACCGGCGGCCCGCAGGGCGGCGGCGTTGCGCTGCGAATTCTCGGCGATGTTGCCGAGGCGGTCCTGGAGCCCGGTGCCGATCATGATGCCGCCGGCCACCGCCCTCATGCCGTCGATCTGTTCGGGGGTGGCGGCCGGGCCCCCCGCGCTCCAGGCGGCGTGGTAGCCGAACAGGTCGGTGTGGTTGTACATGATGGTGTACGCCCGACTGCCGCCGGCTGAGAAGCCTCCGAACGCCCGGTCCTGTGCTCGGGTGGACACGTGGTAGTTCTGCTCGACGAACGGGAAGATGTTGTTCCGCAGCTCGTCGACGTACCCCTCGTTCCCGCCGGGCAGTCCGTTGAAATCGGTGGAGACGATCACCATCGGCTGCGCCGCCCGATCCTTGATCGCGTTCTCCAGGATGAGGTGGGCCACGCCCTGCATCGTCCAGGCCGTGGAGTGGTCACCACTGCCGTGGCTCAGGTAGAGCGTCGGGTACGGCTCGGCCCGGTCGGGGTCGTAGCCGTGCGGCGTGTAGACGACGATGTCGTGCGCTCCGGCCGGGTTGGTGGACAGCGGCGAGGTGTACCGCCGGGACTCCAACCGGCCGATCCGGGCGACCGGCGCCTGGTAGGCGGTGTCGTAGGTCGGGAACTTCCTGCTGGTCGGCACGTAGATCGTGCTGCGTACCGCGCCGGGCGCTCCCGGGTACTGCGGCTGGATCTGCCACCGGTTGGCCGGGTCGTCGTACAGGGTGCAGCCGGTGCCGAGTTCGTTGGCGCAGTCGTGGGTGAACGCGTAGCGGAAGGTGCCCGCCGGCAGCGGCGTGGTGAACGTCCACACCCCGTCGGGGCCCTTCCGCATGGGCAGGATGTGCCACGGGGTGGCCGCCACGTCGCCGGGCTGCCACTCGGTGGGTGGCCGGGCGTCTCCGCAGTCCTGACAGGGGATGTTCTCCGGTCGGGAGAAGAACCAGTCGCCGTAGACGTGGACCTGCTGGACGTCGTCGGGCGCCCGGTACCGGAACGTCACCGCGTACCCGGTCGGGGGTTTGTCGGTGCGGATGACGGTCGGGCCCATCGGTGTCGGCGGTGCGGCCGACGCCGCGGGAACCGCTACCGTTCCGGCCGCGACGGTGACGGCGGCGAGCAGTGCGATCGCCAGCCGGCGGCGCGGCGACGACGTCGGGGGACGGGGTGTGGCGACGGACATGTTTCCTGCTCCCTCTTCGGCGTGTGGCCGGACCGCACCGAGCAGTCGACCAACCATTCGATGGTGAGGTGAACGGATACCAGGAACGGGCGATGTTGTTATGCGAGCGCTAACATCTGGCCCCTGTCCAGAACACAACCACGAAATGCGATGACGGTCAATGACGCATTTTGCCGGGCGATGCAGAAGCAATTGTGGGCACCTTTCAGCGACACCAGGGCGACCGGCGCGAATCCATGCAGGATCAATTCGCGGAACTGCTCGCCGGCCGACCTGGCACCACCGAATAGACGTGCGGTGACGGCCTCCGTCGCGACTATTCCCCCTTCGATTCCAGCCTTCCGTCGACTCGACGCGGAATCGCGGCGTACTCGTCTCGAAGCTCCTCGGGGAGGACCCACTCCGGGGCGTCCTGCCACGCCAGCGGGCGCAGGAACCGTCGGATCGCCGTGGCGCCCACCGAGGTGTGTACGGCGTTGGTCGACGGCCAGGGTCCGCCGTGGTGCTGGGCCCAGGAAACCCGGACACCGGTGGGGTACCCGTCGAAGACGATGCGGCCGGCGCGGGCGGCGAACACGTCGACCAGCCGGCGTACCACTGCGGTCTGGTCAGCGGGTCCACTGTGGATGGCACCGGTCAGCGACGGTGGGACGGTCGCCAGGGCGGCGTCGAGTTCGCTGACGTCGCGATACCGGACCACGATCAGCAGCGGGCCGAAGCACTCGTCGGCGATCTCGGTCGTCAGGTCCGGCAGACCGACCTCCAGCAGTGTCGGCGCGACGGTGAAGCCCTCGCCGGGCTCGACCTGCGGTCGCGCCGCGACCCGAGCGCCCGCTCGTTCGAACGCCGCCGCCTGCTTCTCGTAGGCGTCCCGGATGCGCTCGTTCAACAGAACCGCGCCCCCCGCCGAGGCGACCCGCTCCCGCAGCGCGTCGACCAACTGGTCACCGGCCGGGTCGGACGGCACGAACGCGAGGCCGGGCTTGGTGCACAGCTGACCGCCCGACGCCGTGAAGGAGGTGAACAGGCCCTCGGCGATCCGGTCGCTCCGGTCCTCGACCGCCCCGGGCAGGACGACGATCGGGTTCACGCTGCTCAGCTCGGCGTAGAGGGGAATCGGATCGGGTCGTTCGTCGATGGCCGCCTGGATGGCACGGGCGGCACCGACGGACCCGGTCAGGGCGGCCGCCCGGATCGCCGGGTGACGCACCAGCGACCGGCCTGCCTGCTCCCCGTACACGATGCCGATCACCCCCTCGGGGCCACCCAGGTCGCGGATGGCCGCCTCGATCGCGTCGGCGGAGGCGTGCGACGTCAGCGGGTGCGACGGGTGGGCCTTCAGGACGGTGGGGCACCCCGCGGCGAGCGCGGCGGCGGTGTCGCCCCCGGCGACCGAGAAGGCGAACGGGAAGTTGCTGGCCCCGAACACGGCCACCGGTCCGAGGGGTACGAGCATCCGTCGCAGGTCCGGACCGGGCCCGATCGGGGTGTCGGCGGCGTGGTCGATGGCCGCCTCGACGTACGCCCCGTCGCGCACCACGTCGCCGAACATCCGGAACTGGAGTGCCGCCCGCGTGAGTTCCTGGTTGAGCCGCGCCGTGCTGAGCCCGGTCTCGGCCTCGGCTGCCGCGATCAGGTCGGCGCGCCGGGACTCAAGGGACGCGGCGATGCGGTCGAGCATGTCCGCCCTGCCGAGTCTGCCCAGCCCGGACAGCCACTGGGCGGCTCGGGCCGCCTGGTCGGCGACGGCCTCCAGCCGAGACTCGTCCGTCTCGCTGAGATCCGTCGAGCGCCGCCGGCCGTCGCGCGGGTCGACAGTGATGACCACGTTCACAGCAGTCCTCTCCTCACCAGATTGCCCATCAGATCGCGGACGCCGAAGTGCCAGGGCTCGCACTCCTCCGCGTGCCACACCCGGTTGACCAGGGTGCCGAGCGCCGGGCAGCTGATCCGCACCACGTCGTCGACCTTGTGGGTGAAGCCCTCACCGGGGCGGTCCCGGTCCTGGATCGGCGCGAACATGGTGCCGAGCATCAGAGCGGCGCCGTCCGGATAGTGGTGGTGCGGGCCGATCAACTGCCGCACCAGCTCCTCCGGGTCACGCGACATCCGCGTCATCTCCGAGACCGCCTCCAGCAGGAAGCCGTCCACACCGCTGACCTCCAGGCTGACCTCAAGGTCGCGCACCTGGGCCATCCCGAACCGCTCGTCGAAGAGTCGGATCAGGGGACCCAGGGCGCAGGAGGCGTTGTTGTCCTTCGCCAGCGGAAGCAGCAACGCCGAGCGACCCTCCACGTCCCGCAGGTTCACGTCGTTGCCGAGGGTGGCGCCGACGATCCGCCCGGTGGACGCGACGATGAGGGTGACCTCGGGTTCCGGGTTGTTCCAGGTCGACGCGGCGAGCACTCCGACCGGAACGGCGGTGCCGACGGCGGAGAGGACCTGCCCCTTGGTGAAGATCTCGGCGTCCGGGCCGATCCCCACCTCCAGGTACTGACTCCACATGCCCTCGGCGACCAACAGGCTCTTGAGGCGGTCCGCCTCCACCGAGCCCGGAGCCAGGCTGTGCAGGTCGACGCCGACGTCGGCGAGCATCCGGTGACGGATGTCCGCGGCGAGGCCCAGATCTCCGCGCGCCCGTTCCTCGATGACGCGTTCGATCATCGAGACGGGGAAGGTCACCCCGGCGGCCTTGAGCACCTGGAGGTCGACCGGGGCCAGCAACCAGGGCCGGGTGCGGTCCCGGGTCGCGGCCTCCGTGTTGGCCAAGATCTCCCCGAAGTCCCCGACCGTCGGCCCGTCGAGCCCGGCGACCACCGCGGCGGGATCGGGTAGTTCGCAGATGTCCCGGACGGTCGGGAACTGACGACTGACGTCGATGACCATGCCGTCGCGGACGGTCACCGGAGTCGGACCGTCGACCGACGGATCCCAGATGCGGCCGACGAGGACACTGGCGTCGGCATCGTCCGGCAGCGCCTCGGCGGCGGTGCCGGACCACCCCGCCTCCACTGCCGCCCCCCGGGGCCGTGGCACCGTCATGAGCCGCTCTCTAGGTTGAAGAAGGACCGCTCGTCGCGAGGGCGGATGTCGTAGACGGCGTCCTCGAACATCCGCAGCGGATGCGGTGTGAACGGATGCTGCTCGATCGCCGCGAGGTCCAGCTCGATGCCCAGCCCGACCCCGGTCGGGATCAACACGTCTCCGTCGGCGGTCAGCACCAGCCGCTCGTTGGTGATGTCGGGACGCCAGGGTACGTCGGTCGCCATGATCTCCAGGTACCTGAAGTTCGGCAGTGTCGCCCCGAGTTGCAGCGTCGCGGCCGTGCTGAGCGGGCCGCTGGGGTTGTGTGGTGCGAACCCGACGTAGCTGGTCGCGGCGAGCGTCGAGATGAAGGCCAGCTCGGCGATCCCTCCCGCGTGCGTCACATCGGGTTGGACGAAGTCGACAGCCTGACGAGCCAGCGCCGGCGCGAAGCCCTGCCGGCCGTACCACCGCTCCCCCGCCGCGATCGGCACGGGCGACGCGCGGCGGATGTCGACAAGCGCGTCGAGGTTGTCCGGTGGGCAGGGCTCCTCGAACCACACCGGGTCGAACTGGGCGATCTCCTTCGCCACCTTGACGGCGTGCCGGACGTCGAAGCGTCCGTGCCCCTCGACGAACAGTTCGACGTCACGGCCCACCGCGCCACGCACCGCGTCGATCTGGGCGAGCACCCGGTCCAGTTGCTGGGTGGTGATGGTGAGGTCGTAGTTCTCGAACGGGTCCCACTTGAGGCCGCGGAAGCCGGACTCCACGGTCCTGCGCGCCGCCGCCGCGTAGTCCTCCGGCGTGACGGCACCGGAGAACCATCCGTTCGCGTACGCCCGCACCCGGTCCCGTGTCGCGCCGCCGAGCAGTCGGGAGACCGGCACGCCGAGGTCCCGCGCCGAGATGTCCCACAGGGCCATCTCGAACGAACTCAGCGCGGTCATAACGACCGGTCCGCCGCGCCAGTACCAGTTGCGGGCAAGCTCGTAGAGGGTCTTCGCGATGCTGGTGGGGTCCAGGCCCACCACCGCTTCGGCGAGCTCGGCGACGGCGCCCTGGACGGCCCGTTCCTTGCCCTCCAGGGTGGCCTCACCGAGCCCGACGATCCCCTCGTCGGTGTGCACGCGCACGATGACGAGATTCGTGCGGTAGAAGTCGACGACCACCGTGTCGACGGAGACGATCTTCATGTTTCGGCTCAACCCTTCACCGCGCCGGCGGTCATGCCGGACACCACGTACTTCTGGACCAGGAGGTAGAAGGCGACGGCCGGCAGCGTGAACAGGAAGGCGACGGCCATCACCGTCTGGATCGGTGTACCCAGTTCGCCGATGAAGTTCGCGATGCCGACGGACGCCGGTTGCAGGTCCGGGTTGAAGATGAACGTCACCGCGAACACGTACTCGTTCCAGGCGTGGAAGAAGGCGATGACCGCTGTCGCAGCGATCGACGGGGCGATCAGCGGCACGTTGATGCGGGTCAGGGTGGTGAAGGGTCGGGCTCCGTCGGCGCGCGCGGCCTCCTCCAGCTCCTTCGGGATGCCGTCGATGGCGCCCTTGAGGATCAACGCGACGATCGGCAGGACGAAGGCGGAGTTCACCAGGACGAGGCCGGTCAGTGAGTCGAGCAGTTCGAAGCGGCGGAACAGCGCGAACAGCGGGACGACCATGAGCGCTTCGGGAAGCATCTGCGTGAACAGCAGTACGACCGTCAGCACGGCCTTGCCCCAGAACGAGAACCGGGACAACGCGTAGCCCAGCGGGATGCCCAGGCCCACGGAGAGCACCATCGTGCCGACGGCGATGATCAGGCTGTTGAGCAGCCAACCGGCGGCCTTGCCCTCGGCCAACGCGTCGACGAAGACCCCGAACTGGCCGAGGTCCGGCGTGAGCCGGGGCTGATCGGCGAAGAGGTCGCTGTTGCTCGACAGCGCGGTGACGAACATCCAGTACAGCGGGAACACCGCGACACCCAGGACGACGAGCACGGCGACGATCCGTGCGGTGATACCGAAACGGAAGCGCCTCATCGGACGTCCCCCTTCTCCACGGCACGGGCGACCAGGCGGCTGCCGATGACGACGATGAGCGAGATGACGACGCCGACCATGCCGATGGCCGCCGCCGAACCGAGTTCCTTCGAGTCGAAGGCCTGCGAGTAGAGGTCGATCACGAGCGTCTCGGTGGCGCCGACGGGTCCACCCTTGGTCATCAGCCAGATGAGTTCGAACCGGCGCAGCGACCAGATCGTCATCAGCAGGGCGAGCAGGCCGACGGTCGGCTTGATGACCTGCCAGGTGACGGCGCGGAAGGTGGCCCACCGGCCCGCGCCGTCCACCGTCGCGGCCTCGTTGAGGTCCTGCGGTACGGACTGCAGCGCGGAGAGCAGCACCACGGAGGTGAACGGGAACAGCTGCCAGATGGTGGTGGCGAGCACCGCCGGGAGCGCGTAGCGCGGGCTGTCGAGGATAGCGCCGCCCGGGACGCCGAGCCCGACCGCGTCGAGGAACCGGTTCACGATGCCGTACTGCGCGTTGAGCATCCAGGTGGCGATGAGCGCGACCGCGATGCCCGGCGCGGCCCAGGGGACGGTCACCAGCGCCCGTGCCACGCCACGGCCCCGGAACTTCCCGTTGAGCAGGAGCGCGACGCCGAGTCCGGCGCCGATCGCGACGACCACGCAGGTGATCACGTAGACGACCGTGATCAGCAGGGTGCGGTGGAACTCGGGGTCGCCGAAGATCCGGTTGAAGTTGTCGAGCCCGACCCACTCACTGCGGGTGGGGTTGAGCAGTCTCGTCCTCGTGAAGCTGAGGTACACCTCCTGGACGAGGGGTACCGCCTGGAAGACGAGGATGAACAGTGCGGCGGGTGCCAGGAACAGGTACGGCGTCCACTTGCTACCCAGCGGGCTGGGCCGACGCCGGGGCCGACCTGAGGGTGTTGTCTTCGGTACTCCGGTCTGCTCGACCACAGTCATCGGATCGGTCCTTCTGGGGGAAGGACGCCGCCGACGCACGGATCGTCGCGTCGGCGGCGTCGCCGTGTCGAGCGGTCAGCGGACCAGTTCGGTCGCCTGCTGCTGGGCGCGGTCCAGCGCCGACTTGAGGTCGGCCTTGCCCTGCAGTGCCGCGACCACGTTCTGCACGACCACCTTGCGGATGTCCGGCGTCTTGGCTTCGAACCCGAGGACGATCTGCGGCAGGCTGGTGTCGGTGAGACCGTCGAAGACGGGGAGGAACGGGGTCGCCTTGAGCGATTCGGCGCTGCGCTGCGTGGTGGTGGCGACGCTGCTCGCGCCGAGGATCTCCTGCAGCTTCACCTGGTTCTGCGGCTCCAACGTCCACTTGATGAAGGTGGCCGCCTCGTCCTTGCCCTCGCTCGCCTCGTTGATCACGATCGGCGCCAGGATCGCGCCCTGCTTGCGCACCGGGAACGGGATCGGCGCGACGGTGAAGTTCAGCTTCGCGTTCTGACCGCGCGTCGCGGTCACGTATCCACCGTTGTTGAGCTCCATCCCGACCTTGCCCTCGGCGAACATCCGCCGGAACGTCGCGGCGTCCGCGCCGCGCGGAATGACGTTGGCGTCGTACAGGTCCTTGAACGCCTGCAGGCCCTTGAGGTTCTCCGGCGAGTTGATCGTCAGGTTCTTACCGTCGGACCACGCGCCGCCGAAACCGTAGACGTAGTTGAAGATGTCCTGCCAGACGCCGGCCTCCTCGGCCTCCGTCTGGCGGAAGGCCAGGCCGAAGACGTCACCCTTGGTCAGCGACTTGGCGGTGGAGGCGAACTGCTCGTAGGTGGTCGGCGGCGTCGGGATCAGATCCGCGTTGTAGAACATCGCGTAGTTCGACGCCTCGAAGATGACGCCGTGCCGCACACCGTCGTGGACCATGAACTGGTCCGGCTGCTTGAGCAGGTCGTACTTGCTGGCGTCGATCATCTTGTCGAGCGGTGCGACGAGGCCGGCGTCCGAGGCGGCCTCGAACTCGGGCATGTCGAAACGGACCAGGTCGGGGCCCTTGCCGCTGCCCATCTGGGTGAGCACCGTCTGGCCGAAGGTCGGGTACGGCACCGCGGCGGCGGAGACCTGGACCTTGTCCTGGCTGGCGTTGAACTCGTCGAGCCACTTCGTCAACTGGGGCCCACGGCCGGGGTCGCCGAAGGTCGAGGCGGCGAAGGTCAGTTTGGTGACGCCGTCACTTGAGCCACCGTCGGAGCCGCAGCCGGTCAGGAGGGCGGCAACCATTCCGAGGGCACATGTCGCACCGGCGATGCCGAGACGAACGCGTCGATTACCCATAGTTACTCCACTGTTACGAGTCAGCGTCGTGCCGATTAAATTGCAACGATCGTAGCGTCATGTGCAACGGTGTCAAGTAGCGATTGCGCATCGCGTGAACTATATTGCGTAATACGCAATGGCAGCGGCGGCACCAGACCGGCGCAGCGAGGGGAGACAGGGCCTTGGCGCAATCGATTCGCCGCGCGATCGACCTCATCCGTCGATCGGCGGAGCACCCGCTGTCGCTCACCGAGGCGGCGGACGTGCTCGGCGTCCACAAGTCCACGGCCCTGCGCATTCTGCAGACACTGGAGTCCGCCCGCTTCGTACGCCGCACCGGCGCGGGCACCTATGTGCTCGGTAGCGGCGTCATCGAACTGTCCGAACTCGCGCTCGGCTCGATGGACCTGCGCCAGTTCGCCGCGGCACACCTGCGGTCGCTGCAACGGGAGACCAGCCACACCGTGCACCTGGCGCAACTGACCGGTGACGAGATCATCTATATCGACAAGGTGGACAGCCCGGCGTTCGACGCCGTCAAGCTGCCGTCGCGGGTCGGACGCGCGGTGTCGATCTACGCGAGCGCCGTCGGTAAGACGATCCTGGCCTACCTGCCCTCGGCAGAGCGCGACCGTCTCCTCTCCCACGTCGTGTTCGAGAGGTTCACCGACACCACCTTCGCCGACCAGGAATCCCTCGAAGCCGAACTCGCCCGCATCCGCGAGCAGGGCTGGGCCACCGACAACGGCGAACACGACGCCTACGTCAGGTGTATCGCCGCACCCGTCAGGGACTCACGCGGGCAGGTCATCGCCGCCGCCTCGATGACGGCCATCGAGGTCATCGCCAGCCTCGACACGTTGAAGCAGGCACTGCCGCTCCTGCTGGAGACCGCCAGGCAGATCTCGTCCGAGTGGGGGTACACACCAACGCCGTCCGTCGGCGCGGACGACTCGGAGGACGGCGACCGGCTGCTCAGCTCACCCCGCTGACCCGCTGTTCACCCGCCGTGCCGACGCGGTGGTGAGCCGACACACCTCCCGCTCACCACCGCATCCACCCCCACCGCCGTCCCCGTCCCGCCCCGCAATCGGCTTGTTCGGAGTGGGCGCACGGGTGACCATGGTCGGCATGGCGGGAACCCGGGTGTGAGATCACCACTTCAGGGCGGGATGCCGCTCAGGGACGCGGTGGTCGGCGCCGTCGTGGAGATCGCCTGCGACGAGTCCGGATTCTCCGGCACCAACCTGCTGCGATCCACCGCCCCGGTGATCACGCACGCGAGTGTCGACCTGACCGTCGACGAGGCCGTCGCGCTCATCACCACGCTGCGGTCGGGCTTCCGGTTCTCACCACACGAACTCAAGTCGGGGCGGTTCCTGCGCGGCTCGGGTGCGGACGAGGCCCTGGGGTGGCTCCGGACGGAGCTGACCGGGCGTACCCACGTTCACGTGATCGACAAGGAGTTCTTCCTCGTCACCCGGATCGTCGACCTCCTAATGGTCGAGCCGTCGTACGCGGCCGGCACCCGCCTGGCGAGGGAGCACCTTCCGGCAGCCGTCGCCCTGCACGCCGCCGGACGCTCATCCGGAAGCGACTGGGACGCCTTCCTGTCGGCGTTCGTCGACTGTGTACGGATGAAGCGGCGGCTGCCGGTCCATCAGACGGTGCGGCGGTTCTTCGAGACCCGCGACGCGCTGCTCCGACACCGCCTCGGCCCGGAGGCCGACGAGATCCTCGACGGGCTCGACCCGGACCACGTGCGGGCCGTCCTGGGCAGGTTGGACAACGACGACCGGTCGGTTCCACCACCGCTGGAACCGCTGCTGCCGGCGCTGGCCGAGACGGTTCTGTCCTGGAGCGGCGGGCGGCGGCAGGTGCTGGTGACCCACGACGAGCAGAGCGCCCTGACGGCCGATCGGTTGACCCGCCTCCAGCGGGTGTTGGCCGACGGAAGCAGCTGGGTGGCGGGCACCGGACCGGCCCAGGCGTTGCCGGTGGGTGTGTCGCCGCTCGCTGGGCTGGTGATGGTCGACTCCCGCGACGACCCGCGCGTCCAGGTCGCGGACCTCGTCGCCGGGGTGGCCCGACGGATGCCGGGGATCATCGACGACGCCCTCCGGCAGCCGCCCCCGACACCACCAGACGCCGCGCCCTGGTGATCGGGACCTGTCTGGTGGATCGCCATCGGCCCACAGTGGACTCTTTCCTCGATCACCCGCGGGTTACCTGTCGACGGGAGGTGTAGTCCGCGTCTGCCGGGGGCAAGAACCCGCGCATGGAACGAACGGCGGGAAGCGAGGGGCGACTGCTCGGTCAGCGACACCGGCCCGGCGAACCGGCCCGAGCGGAGTTGGCGACACGACGTCCCGCAGCCCTCGCCCGATGCGTCTGACGCACAGTCTGCCCGCGGTGGCACTGGGCGCGGCGGCACTCGGCGCGGCGGCACTCGGCGCGGCCCTGGGCGCCGACCACGCCCACGCGTACGAGCCGACACCGCCGCCGACCGGCCTACTCCCGACACAGGCCCCGGCGTCGCCGACCATCGTCGAGGCGTTGTTGCCCCGCGTGGTCGAGTCACCCCTGGCCGTCGCCCTACCGCTGCCGTCGTCCGTTCCTCTGCCACTGCCGTCCGGCATCGCCCTGCCGCTGCCCTCCGCCGTTCCCCTGCCGCTGCCGTCGTCCATTCCGCTGCCGGCACTCCCTCTGCCCTCGACGTCGGTGACACCTCCCACCGCCGTTCCCGACCTGCCTCGTACGCTTCGCCCGTCACCGTCACCCACCGCCCGCGGCGCGTCCCCCGCTGCGCGCCCTGCCTCGCCGTCGCCGCCGTCGTCCTCGCCGTCGTTGGCCGCGACGGTGACGGTGTCCCGTGGCGACCTCCACGGCGTCGGCGGCAGCCGGACCCGCTCGGCGGACCGGCCACCGACGGCGGTGGCCGCGGCGGCGGCGCCGATGCCGGGCCCGCCCGTCCGCCCCGACTCCGGTCCGCCGGCGTTCGTGCTGGCGCTGGCCACCGCACCCAGCGGGTTCGGCGCCAGCGGCGTCGACGCGCCGACCTCGGCTGCCGAACGTCCGCCACCGATCTCACCGCTGTCCCGAGGGCTCACCGTGGCTGCCGTCGACATGCGCGCCACCAGCAGGCCCGTGGAGCGGGGCCCTCCACCGCCACAGCAACTCCTGATCACCCAGCCGCGTCCACGACGTTGATCAGGAGAGATCATGGAGATAGCTGTCATCTGGATCCCCGCCGACATCGAACCGTCGGAGCCTGCCGTCGCCGTGTGCCTGTCGCACCTTCGGCACCACGACTACCGGTTGAAGGGAATCGTCCGGGCACCTTGGGAGACCGTCGAACAGAGAATGATCGATGGAGAAGTGGACGTGGTCGTGATCGCCGACCTCGCCCACCTTCCGCCGGACCGGTCGCCCCGGATCGAGGTAGCAAGCGCTCCGGCGTCGACGAGCGGCGAGGACGGATCGGTCTCCGACACGCAGTCCGACTGACACGACCAAGCGCCCCGTCCACCGCGGACGGGGCGCTTCGTGCGGCGCAACCGACGGAGACCGGCGGTGTCCCACCACCCGCGAAGTCCGGCGACATCGGCGACCATCCGCGCCAGGATGGCCGGTATGGAAGCGGTCGAAGTCGTCGTCGCCCACCGGCAGCGCGCGACGCTACGCGTGGGCGACGTGTTCCTCAAGGTCGACGGAGATCCGGCGCATGCCGACATCGAGGTACGGGCCATGGCCCTGGCACCGGTACCGACCCCGGCGATCCTCTGGCACGAGCCGCCAGTGCTCGCGATCGCCGCCGTGCCCGGCAGGGCTCTCGGCCTCCTCGGCGAACCGTCCGCCGCGTCACCGGCGGCATGGGCCGCGGCAGGCGCGGCCATCCGCAGGCTGCACGACGCGCCGTTGCCGCCGTGGCCGGGTCGCCGGCTCGACGACGTGGCGGCGGAGCTCGACGACGAGTGCGCGTGGCTGCTCGCCAACGGCGTTCTGCCAGCCGAGGTGATCCGCCGCAATCGCGAGATCGCCGGAGCCGCGCTCCGGCCGTGGAAGCCGGTGTTCATCCACGGCGACCTGCAGATCACCCACGTGTTCGTAGACGACGACACGGTCACCGGCGTCATCGACTGGTCCGAGGCCGCGCCCGGCGACGCGATGTTCGACCTCGCCATCGTGACGCTGGGGCACGAGGAACGTCTGGACGACCTGCTTGCCGGCTACGGCACCGACGTGGACCGGGATGTGATCCGCGCCTGGTGGTCACTGCGCAGCCTGGTGGCGTCGCGCTGGCTGATCGAGCACGGCTTCGATCCGGACGCGCCGGGGTGCGAGTTGGACGTGCTCAGGTCCCGGATGCGGGAACCGTAGGCACCTGGCGATTCGCTCGGTTTGCATCGAGGGCCGCCACCTCGCGCGAGCCCACACCTCCGTTGGCGGGGTCACCTGGATCCGCGCCGACCACTATGGTGAGTTCCATTATGGGACTTACTGCTTTCTGGCGCTGGTGGGCCGCCAGCACGACCAGTCACCTCGGCTCGGCGGTCGGCGGTGTGGCCCTGCCACTGACCGCACTGACCGTCCTCGACGCGTCAGCCTTCGACATGGGTCTGATCACGGCAGCCGGCTATCTCGCGTACCTGCTGATCAGCCTGCCGGCCGGGGTGGTCGTGCAGCGGCTGCCGCTGCGCGGCATGCAGGTGACCCTGGACCTGATCCGGGCCCTGGCCATCGCGTCCGTCCCCCTGGCCTGGTGGTTCGACGCCCTGACGGTGGCCCAACTGGTCGGGGTCGCACTGGTCGTGAGCTTCGCCAACGTGCTGTTCGACGTGGCCAACCAGACCTTCCTGCCAGAGATCGTGCCCGCCGCGCAGTTGCAGGCGCGCAACAGCCTCAACTCCGGCACCCACGCCGTCACCCAGTTGGGCGGGCCCTCTCTGGGCGGCCTCGCGGTGCAGGTGCTCGGTGCCGTTCCGACGCTGTTCGTGGACACCGTCAGCTATCTGGTCTCCGCCGTGCTGCTGCGCACCCTCCCGGCCCGCACGGTGCAGCGGCCGACCGAGCGACCGCCGATGGTCACGATGATCCGGGAAGGCTGGCACTTCGTGCTCCGCCATCCGATCATCGGGCCGGCCATGTGGGACGCCACCGCGACGAACTTCGTCAACGGCGCGATGCTCGCGCTCTTCCCGTTCTACCTGGTGCGGGAGCTGCACGCATCGCCGCTCCTGATCGGGTTGCTCCTTGCCGCCGACGGCCTCGGCACGCTCATCGGCGCCGCCTTGACGACCCGGTTCACCGACCGCGTCGGCACCGCACGCGGCCTGATCATCGCCGCCTTCGTCGGCGTGGCCGGCGCTCTCGTCATCCCGCTGGGCACCGGCACCGCCGCCTACGTTGCCTTCGCCGCCGGAAACCTCGTCTTCGCCGGCTCCACTGTGGTGCTCAGCGTGACCACCCGCACCTACCGGATGCTCGCCAGCCCGCCGGAGCTCCTGTCCCGCGTGATCGCCACGGTCAAGTTCGTCTCCTGGGGCGCCATCCCGCTCGGCGGTCTGCTGGCCGGCTTCCTGGCCGGGCAGCTCGGCGCGCGTACCACCCTGCTGCTCTTCGGGGCGCTCACCGTGCTGTCGCCGATCATCTATTTGTCCACCCCGATCCGTCGGATGCGCGACCTGCCGCTCGACACGGCGCCGAAGCCCGTCGACGCCCGGGTGTGAACGGCGGGCGGACGCCGCGGTGCGGTGTCTGGTCCGCCGACCCACTGTGCTTGCGACACACATCGGTCCCCTCGTCTGTCGATCCGGGATCGGGTTGACTCGTCGGTGAGGTAGACGGGCCCGGCCGGGCTCCACACGATGGGATGCGCGACATGGCGAAGTACCTGATCCTCATCCACGGCGACGAGCGGCAGTGGGCCGCGATGTCGCCGCAGGAGATGCGGGAGCGCGACGAGGCCCACGGCGCCTTCTGCGCCGCAGCCGGTTCGGCCGTCCTCGACGGCCAGCAGTTGGAACCGGCGGCCGTCGCGACCACACTGCGCACCGACGCACACGGTCGGCTGGCCATCACCGACGGGCCGTTCCTGGAGACCAAGGAGGCGGTGGGCGGTTACTACCTGGTCGAAGCCTCCGACCTCGACGAGGTGATCGGTCTCGCCTCGCGGCTTTACGAGGTCTCCGCCGGGCACAGCGGGGTGGAGATCCGTCCGGTGGTCGATCACGGATGAGTGCCGAGGTCGTCGCGGCGGTCGCGCAGGCGCACCTCCGCGACTGGGCCCAGTTGCTGGCCGCGACGGCGCGTCTGACCCGGGACCTCGATCTTGCCGAGGAGTGCACCCAGGACGCCTACGCCCAGGCGCTGCGGGTCTGGCCGCAGATCGGCATCCCGGATCGCCCCGGCGCGTGGCTGACAACGACCGCCCGCAACCGGGCGTTGGATGTGCTGCGCCGCGAGTCGGTGATGCGTCGGGCCCTACCGCTGCTGGTGACCGACCAGTCGGTGCCCGGTCCGGAGGACGGCCTCGACGACGACCGGCTCCGGCTGGTCTTCACCTGCTGTCATCCGGCCCTGTCCCGCGACGCTCAGGTCGCGCTGACGCTGCGGCTGGTGTGCGGCCTGTCCACGGCGGAGGTGGCCCGCGCGTTCCTGGTGCCGGAACCCACGATGGCCGCCCGGATCACACGGGCCAAGAAGAAGATCAGCGCCGCCCGCATCCCGTACCGGGTGCCGTCGCCCGACCACCTGGCCGAACGCGTCAGCGCCGTCCTCGACGTCCTCTATCTGATCTTCACCACCGGCCACACGGCGCCGAGCGGCGCGCACCTCGTCCGCCGTGACCTGGTCGACAGCGCCCTCAACCTCGCCCGCATGCTGCACCTGCTCATGCCGACCGACACCGAGATCAGCGGCCTGCTCGCGTTGCTGCTGCTCATCCACGCGCGTGCCGACAGCCGGCTGTCTCCCACCGGGCGGCTGCGACTGCTCTGGGAACAGGACCGCGCACGTTGGGACACGCGGCTCATCAGCGAGGGCGTCGCCCTGGTGACCGACGCGCTGAGCCGCAGGCCACCGACCCGGTACGCCGTGGAGGCCGCCATCGCCGCCGTACACGCCGAGGCACCGACCTGGCAGGACACCGACTGGGCGGAGATCGTCGGGTTGTACGACGTCCTGCTCCAGCTCTGGCCCTCTCCGGTGGTCGAGCTCAACCGGGCCGTGGCCGTCGGTCTGCGCGACGGTCCGCAGGCCGGTCTCGACGCGCTGACCCCGCTGCTCGCCGAACCGACCCTGGCCACCTACGGCTACCTGAGCGCCGCCCGTGGTGACTTCCTGCGCCGACTCGAGAGATGGGCAGCCGCGGCGGACGCCTACCGGGAGGCGCTGGCCCAAGCCCACAACACGGTCGAGCGGGCCTTCCTGACCGACCGGCTCGACGACATCCACCGACATGCGTCGAACGATGTGGAGGAGGCGTACCGATGACAAGTGGTCAGATCGAACCCGTCGCGGTGTCGCGGCGGATCGCCGCACCGGCGGCCGACATCTTCCGGATCCTCGCGGACCCGCGCCGACACACCGATCTCGACGGCTCCGGGATGTTGCGCGGTGCCGTGTCGGACCGGCCGATCAGCGCGGTCGGCGACGTCTTCGTGATGCGCATGTACTACTCGCCCTACGGCGACTACGAGATGAACAACCACGTCGTCGAGTACGAGGTGAACCGGCGCATCGGCTGGACGCCGGAACCGGGCCGAGGTCACCCGGACACCGCACCCGGTGCCACCCCGCTGAGGCGGTGGGGACACCGGTGGGCCTTCGAGCTGACCCCCGACGGCCCGGCCGCGACCATCGTGACCGAGACCTACGACTGCTCCCCACTGCCTGCCGACGAGCGAGCGGCGATGGACGACGGCCGCAGTTGGATCACGAGCATGACCGCGACGCTGGAACGGCTGGAGGCCGTCTGCCTCACCGTGCGCCACTGAGGTGGCGGTTGCCGCGGGTGCCCTAGGTTGTCACGAGTTCGAAGACCACCCTCCCGGCGGGGACGATGACCGAGCGCCAGCCGGACCCCGAAGCCGTCGTGGCAGCCGGCTCGCGGTCGAGGCGGACGAGGCTCAGCCCAGGGTGGTAGAAGGTGACAGTGATCTCGCGACCGGTCGTGTTCAGCACCTGACCACCACGGCCCTTTGCCAGGATGCTGACATACGAGTCGGTCTCGAACCCGTACTCCCGCCACCGCAGGATGCGCCCCTTGCGAACGAGGTAGTTCGTCACGTCGACGGTGGTCGGCGAGGCTCCGCCCGTCGTGCGATACCAGGCAGCCCAACCCTGCCACGTCACGTTACCGATGGTGATCTCGGGAGAGCCCTTCGACTCGATCGCGTAGTCGGTGTGGCCACTGGTGTGCGTGATGGACGCACCCGAGTAGCCGGTTCCGCCAACCCTGCTCATCGCAGCCTTCGGGTGTACGTCGTCAGAGGGAAAGAGCACGGTAACGGCGTTCTTGCGGGCTGCGGCGTCCGGTGGGTAGGTGACGTAGAGGTACCTCCCGAGGTGCCCGTCGGTCCAATCGGCCAATGGCCCACTCTTGACGTGGACCTGGGACGGGGGCGTGGCGAGGAACGCGGTGAGCTTCACCCCGGTGTCGGTGCACGGGTCCACATCGACAGGGAAGGTGTAGTCCGCCATCGCTGGGTCCGCGGCCGGGTCGCTGGCCGAGTTGGGATGCCAGGCCAGCCCCACCGGACCCGCGCCACTCACCTCCGTGAACTCGTCGAAGACCGTCCAGTAGCCCTGAGTGCCGGTGTTCGGATGAACGAACACCAGGCTGCGCCGGTGCCGGCCGTTGGGCAGCGCGCCGCCGGAGTCGCCGGTGGCGTAGTCGATGCCACCCCACATGAGGTCCTCGACGATGCCGGCGCCGTACGTCCTCACGTGATTGTTGAGACTCGGCGGGGCGAAATCGGCGAACGACGGCTCATAACCGATGAGCCCGGTGTTGCTGAGCACGGCCAGGTCCCTGATCTGAGCGTAGGTGAAGCCGACAGCCGGATAGGGGTAGCCGTTGTAACCAGAGTTGCGCAACACATGCTCGCCGTAGGCGGCCAGGTGCAGCGAGTTCGTGTCCCGATGCTGGTGGCCGCCGTCCTTGACGGCGTTCCACAGCGCACCGGCGAGCGCCCGCTGGTCGTGACTGTTCTGCAAGAACCACGCACCCGCGTCGGGAAAGACCCGGCTCGGCACGGCGACGGTGGGCGATGGCGCTTGAGCCGTCAGGGCATACGTCGTCATCATCGGAAGCGGCGCGATGGTGACCCGGTTCAGGCTCCAGGCCGCATTTGACCCCGCCGCCGTGCTGAACCTGTACGCGCTGTAGGTACGGGCGGAGCGCGACACCGCGCCGCCGATCGTCGCGCTGTCGCCGAAGGTGTACTCGTCGCGGGCGACGACATCGGTGGTGGTGTTGACCAGAAGTCTGGGCACCGAATTGGCTTCGTCGGGGGTGCTCGGCTGCCGCGAGAAGAGCTGGGCGAACCGCTCGGCACCAGCGACTGTGGATCGGATGCCGACGGAGAACTTCCGGGAGCCGGTCGTCAGCGCGTCCCGGACAGCCGTCGTCACGTCCAACTCCGCCACGAACCTGGTGCGGGGAATCCATGTGCCCAGCAACGCCTTGGCGGCCGGCCGACCGCTCCAGCTGACGTTCTCCGGCCACACGTCGCCCACCTGCGAGACCTCCAACCGGCAACCGTCGGCGCCGACCTCTTTCATGTAGAGCCGGAGCCGCACTGTGACGACCTGGTCAGCGGTCAGGTCACCGAGATCGAAGCGCAGGTAGCACTCCCGGGTGAAGTCGGGCTCGTCCACCTTCGCGTGCAGCAGCCCACCAGACTCGCCCGGATCTCCGGCGTATTTTCCACCGCGCACCGTGACGTTGGCTTCGGCGGTCAGTCTCCGACGAGGCAGCCGACGGGTCACCGGCGTGGTGAGGTAGCCGGCGTAGAACTCGATCGCCTTCTGGTAGTGCGGGTCCTGGTAGTAGTCGCGATATCCGGGCACCCCGGAGTAGAGCTTTGGCTCCCTGCTCAGGACATCGACGAAATAGGACTTCGGGTCCCGGTCGCCCGGCGAACCCAGGCGATGGCCGACGTACGTGGGTGCGGCCAGGTACGCGCCGCTCTTGCCCATGACGGACTGAAGGTGCTTTTCGAGCTCGCCGATGGTCCTGCCGAGCGCCGCCAGGTCCGCGGTGCTCCCGCCGCCCGTCACCCGATAGGCGAGCCAGGTGCCGTAGGCGCCGATCGGCGCTGCCGTCCAACTCGGGAAGGAGGCAAAGTCAGCGAAGGTTGCGGCGATCTCTCCCAGTTGGGTCTCCGCGCTAGCTCGCTCGCTCGACGTCAGCGCGGCGTGGACGACATCCAGCCCGAGCACCAGGTGGAACAGGGCGTTGGCCTGTGGGACGGTGCCGCCCCACTGCGTCTTGTTGATCACGCCGGGGGTGGAGATCTCCTGGCGGAGGCGGCCCACCATCTGGAGGACTTTCTGGGCGTGGACCGGGGCGTTCTCACCCGCGTCCAGGATGTATGCCAGGGACGAGTAGCTGGCGATCTCGGCAATGCGCTTGGAGCGGGCGCTGGCGTCCGGGTTCGCTACGTACTCCCAGCCGGCCCGGCTGATCGCTGCGCTCTTCCAACTCTTCCAGGGCTCAGTCGCGGCTCGGCCACGCAGCTCGTCGAAGTCAGTGCCGGAGACGAGCAAACACGGGCGGGTTTCCGCGGCCAGGGCGGGACTCGCCGTCAAGATCGGCAAAGCACCGGCGGCCCCGGCCAGCAGCGGCCATTGCAGGATCGTACGACGGCGCATGACTCTCCCCCGATGACATGTGATCGCCGGAGGATGTTAGCCATGATCGCTGCCTCTTGCTGCCCCCTCAGCGGCTCACTGTTCGACCGAACCGTCCGGAGGGTTGGCCGGCTGCTGGCCCGGCCAGAACGGCCACTCCTCGAACGACCGGCACCGTCCGTCCTCGGCGAACCGCATGATCCACAGATCGCGGTACTCCTGCTCGACCGGCTCGCCGTAGCGGACCTCCTGACGCGACACCGCGGTGTCGCCCTCGACCGCGACGATCTCGCTGGTCATCCGGAACACCTCGTCGGGACCCTTGCGCTGCTTCTCCCACATCCGCGCGATGGCCGGCAGGCCGACGACGGGCGTCCAGTACGGCCCCTGCTGGTAGCTCGCGTCCTCGGTGAAGAGGGTGACCAGGTTGTTGGTGCCCGGCGTCCGCCACACCCGCTCGTAGGCGGCGAGCCAGTCGTTGACGTGCTTCCTGTCCATGGACATCACTGTGCCATTCGGCCGGCCGCGGGCAGCCGGAACCGACAAGCCGCAGGTCACCCTGGCCCGACTCCGTCGTACGTGCGCGAGTGGTGGCGGCGGCGCGGGGAGCGCCCGGACCTCCCCGCGCCGCCCCGTCGTCAGCCCTTGAGCACCCGGTCCCAGTCGACCGTCTTGGCCCAATCGGCGTAGCTGTGCCAGGTCACACCCGGGTACTGCGCCCGCAGACCGGCCACGTCGACGAAGTCGGTGTTGTCCTCGAAACGCTGGAACATGTCCGCGATCTCGTCGCCAGCCCACTGCCTGACCTGGGCGAGGGGCATCTGCCGGTACGGGATCTCCCGGCCGATCGCCGCACCGAGGATCCGGGCTGCCTCCTCGCCGGTCACGCTGTCGGAGGCCACGTCGATCCGCTTACCCACCAGCTCGTCCGGGTGCTCGATGGCGTACACCGCCAGGCCGGCGATGTCGAGCACGGTGACCTGGTCCAGTTTCTTGCCCGGCGACAGGGGGTTGGAGAGGACGCCGTCGCCCAGGCGGCTGAAGTTCAGGTTGAGCACGTTCTCGATGAAGTAGACCGGTCCGAGAACTGTGGCGCGCACGTCCTGCCCGCGCAGGTACGTCTCGACCACCTGCTTGCTGTCGGCATGGTCGATGTCGCTGTCCTCCAAGCGGTCCGCGCCACGGACCGACGAGTACACCAGGTGGGCGCCGACACGGGTCGCGGTGTCGACGATCAGGCGTCCCTGGGCGATCTCCTCCTCCTTGCCACCGTCACCGAAGGGCACCGAGAGTCCGAAGACCGCGTCGACGCCGGTGGCGGCCCGGCCGAGCGCCTCGGCGTCGGCGAGGTTGCCGGGGGCGAGCCGCACACCACGGGCGGCGAGCGCCTGGGCGGCGGGTGACTCGGGCGCGCGGACGTACGCGACGACCTCGTGGCCATGGTCGAGGAGCAGGTCGGTGACCGCTCCTCCCTGGTTGCCGGTGGCACCGATGACGAGAACCTTGGTCATGGCTGTGTGTCTCCTTGCGTTGACGGTACGGGGCAGGGCGGCGGGGTCAGGGTGGCTGTGGGGTCAGGGGGTGTCGACCGGCCCGGTGGGCGGCCTGGACGGGCAGAGCTTGCGGGTCAGTGCGCCTCCGACTCGTCTCGCGCCCGACGTGGCAACAGAAAGGCGAGGACGAAGGAGAGCGCGAGGAGCCCGATCACCACGGTGAGGCCGCGCAGGATCCCGTCGGTGAAGGCCGCACGGGAGGCCTGCGCCGAGGCGGCGTGGCTGCCGACGACGCCGAAGACGATCGTGCCGATGAGGGCCACGCCGATGCCGAAACCGAGCTGCTGCACGGCGGTCAGCACCCCGCCGCCGGTACCGGACTCCTCCGGTTCCACGTCGGCCAGCGAGATGTCGAACAGCAGGCCGATCATGATGCCCATCCCGAGACCGGAGATCGCGATCGACGGGACGAGGTCCCAGCTGGTCAGGTCGGTGGCGTGGCGCCCGATGGTGAACCGGATGAACAGCACACCGACGATCATCACCAGCAGACCGAGGTGCAGCGCGGCCCGACCGAGCTTGGCACCGAGGACGGCACCGGTCAGGATCGCGCCGACGACCAGGAAGATCGCCCAGGGCATCATCGTCGCGGCCGTCCGGGTGGGGCTCCAGCCCAGACCCGCCTGGAGGTAGACGCCGAGCGTCAGGGACATCCCGGCGGTGCCGGCGAAGAAGACCAGCGCCACGAGCAGACCCGCCAGGAAGCGGGGCTTACGCATCAGGCTCAGCTCGATCACGGCGGCCCGGCCGCTGCTCTCCCTGCGCAACTCGTACCAGGCGAAGGCGGCGAGGACCACGACGGAGGCGGCCATCATCGCGAACGTCCACGCCGGCCAGTCGAGTTCGTGCCCCTGCACCAGCGGCAGGACGAGCAGGAGCAGACCCGTGGTGACCAGCGCGATGCCACCGAGGTCGAACCTCGGGCGGGTGGCGACCCGGGACTCGGGCAGGAACCTGGCCGCCGCGTAGAGGGTGGCGATGCCGATCGGCAGGTTGATCAGGAAGACCATCCGCCAGCCGGTGTCGAACAGGTCGCTGTCGATGAGGAAGCCCGCCAGGATCGGTCCGCCGACCGCCGAGAGCCCCATCACGGGCCCGAACGCCCCGAAGGCCGCGGCCTGCTCACGGCGCGGGAACATCTGCTTGATCAGCCCCAGGCCCTGCGGGATCATCAGCGCGCCGAGGCCGCCCTGGAGCGCGCGGGCTGCGATCAGCTGCCACGGGTCCTGCACCACGGCGCAGAGCAGTGATGCCAGGGCAAAGCCGGCCGCGCCGACGAGGAACATCCGTTTGCGGCCGAACATGTCGCCCAACCGGCCGCCGACGATCAGCAGGACCGCGAAGGGCAGCGTGTAGCCGGCGGTCATCCACTGGATCGCCGTGAGGCCGCCGCCGAGATCGTGCCGGATGGTCGGCGCGGCGACATTCATGATCGTGCCGTCCAAGAGGTCCATGACCTCCGCGCCGAGGATCGCCGCCAGGGCGATCCACCGATGCCGGTACGGCTGCGGTGTCTCGTCGGCCGGCGCCTCGGGCGCTTCCTGCTCGGTCAGGGGATTCATCTCGACCTCTCCACGGCGATCAGCGTACGCTGTTCCACGCACGAACACCGTTCTAACAGCAAACACCGAATGGCGTCAACTACGATGTGTCAACCGGAGACGAGCGAGCATGGAGGCCCGCGTGACCCAGGCGATCCCCACGCCGCCATGGCAGACGCCCCCGAAACCCCCACCTCGGCAGCCCCTGAGCCAGGAGCTGATCGTCACCACGGCACTGCGGGTCCTGGACGCCGAAGGGCTGGACGCCCTGAGCATGCGTCGCGTCGCCCAGGAGCTCCAGACCGGGCCGGCGTCGCTCTACGCCCACGTCGCCAACAAGGACGAACTGCTGGACCTGGTGTACGACCGGGTGCTCGCCGAGGTCGACATCCCCGAACCCGACCCGGCACGCTGGGCCGAGCAGGTCAAGGAGATGCTGCGCTCGTTGCGCCAGGTCTTCCGGTCGCACCGCGACCTGGCTCGCGTGTCGCTGTCGCGGATCCCGTTGGGCACGAACGGCGTGGCCGGAATGGAACGCACCATGGCGCTGCTGCGCGCCGGTGGCCTCCCCGACGACATCGCCGCCTACGCCGGTGACCTGGTGACCTCCTTCGTCACCACCGAGACACTCGACGACGCCTTCCCGGGCGACGGCGCGGACACCAGCGCCGTTCAGGCGTACGTGGCGCAGATCCACGACTACCTGACCTCACTGCCCCCGGACCGGTTCCCCAACCTCACGCAGATGGCGGGGCCGATCACGTCCCTGGACTCGGAGCGGCGCTTCGAGCTGGGCATGGAGATCATCATGCGAGGCCTGTCGACGTACGCCGAACCAGCCTGAGCCGCCCCGCGCGCGACCGGTCGACGCGCGGGACGGCCCGTCAGGCCAGGCAGGTCAGCGGTCGCCCTCCGTTGTACTCGATCATCTCGGCCAGCACCGCGGCCACCGGCAGCGGCGCCCCCGACGCAACACCGGCCAGCTCGGCGTACGCCCGGTGCAGGTTCCCCACCACCCGCTCCGGGTCGAGCAGGTGCGCGAACTCCGACCAGTCCGCCGCACGGGCCGCCTCCAGCGCAGTGCGCCCCTGCGGGTACGCCTCGGCCGCCACCTCGACGACCCGCCGCAGGTAACGCTCGGTGGCGTCGAAGATCTCCGGACCGGTCACCGGGCCGTGTCCGCAGACCACCGTCCGAGGCCGTAGCGCCCGCAACCGCGCCACCGCGTCGAGAGCCCCGGTGACCGAACCGAACAGCAGGAACGGCGTACACGCGGACATCAGCACGTCCCCGGCGAACAGCACCCGCTCACGCGGCAGCCACACCACGACGTCGTTGGTGGAGTGCGCCGGGCCGACGTGCAGCAGCTCGGCGCGGCGCTCCCCGACATGCACCGTCAACTCGTGCGCGAACGTGACGTCGGGCAGCACCACCTGGATGTCGCCCCACCGCACGTCCGGCCAGAGCCCGGTCAGCGCGAGCCCGGTCTCGGCCATCTCCTGGCGGGCCAGCTCGTGGGCGATGACGGTCGCCGAGGGCGTGAAGATCCCGTTCCCGAAGGTGTGGTCGCCGTGATGATGCGTGTTGACCAGCGTGCGGACCGGGCCGGCCCGCAGCCCGTCGACCCGTTCGGCGAGGGCGCGGGCCCGCCGCTCGGTCGCCGCCGTGTCGACCAGCAGGACCCCTTCAGGCCCGGTGACGATGCCGGCGTTGCTCAGGCACCAGCCACCGTTGGGCTGGGTGTACGCGAACACCCCGTCGGCGACCTCGGTCAACTCCGCCGCCACCGACGTCACCGCCGGCCCCGTCACGGTCATCGTCGGGCAGCCGCGTACGAGCCGGCGTGTGCCAGCGTCGTACGGCTGTTGCCGCCCAGCGCGGAGCGGACGAAGTCCCGTGCGTCGGCGAGCGTGGCACCTGCGCCGAGCACCTCCCGCACCCGGTCCGGATCGATGGCAACCGTGTGCTCCGCCGTAACCGTGGCCCCGCCACCGTCGTCGGTGAAGAGCCACCGACCGCTGTGACCCAGCAGCAGGCGCGGTGGGACCAGTTGCTTGTAGACGATCCGCTCGACCGGTGTGCAGATCCGCACCGACCGGGTGGTGTGCGTCGAGCCGTCCTCGGTGACGGTGTCCATCTCCATGTCCTGCGTTCCCGGGCTCACCTCGCGCAGCACCACCCGGGCCACGTGCGGCAGCCGCTGTGGCCACTGATCGGAGCGGTTCACGAACTCGTACGCGTCGGCCGCCGCGCCGTCCACCGGCACCCGGTCGGCGAAGGTGAACACGAGGTCCTCGACCGGATGCCCGGTGGTGGCGATGCGAGCCAGGGCAGCCAGCTCCACAGGGCTGTTACGGTCCAGTGCCTCGGTTATCCAGCGGACCGACCCGGGGTCGTCACCGACGGCGGTGAACTCGTGCACCAGCACGATCTCGGTCCCGCCGCCGGCGGCAGCGCGGAAGATCCACTCACCACTCATCGAGGCGATCGGCGCCTGACTGCGTTCCTGGGTGAAGCCGATCCGCAGCCCCGCCGCGTCCAGACTGCGGCGGGACGTCCAGGTGGCCACCTCGCCACCGACCAGCGCCCAGAGCTGGAACCGCTCGGCGGACTCCGACCGCTCCAGGTGGTGCACGTACACCGTCGGGGCGAAGATGGCCGGCCAGCGGGTGACGTCCGCGGCCAGGTCGTAGAGGACGCGGGGTGGCGCCGCGACGGTCAGCGTGTGTTCGGTCCGGTGCGACACGGCTCAGCTCGCCGCGGCCAGGCTGTGCCGGATCTCGTCGAGCATGGCCCGCGGCGTGGGCAGGCCGGCGATCTTCTCGTCCGGGATCGTGACCTTGTAGTCGCGTTCCAGGATCGCGGCCGTCTCCATCACGGCCAGCGAGTCGTAGCCCAGATCCTCGAACGGCACGTCGATGATGTCGCCGTCGAGGTCGACGCTCTCGTCAGCGCCCGCGCAGGCGGCCATGACGCGCCGGAGGTCGTCGAGGGTGATGTCGGTCATCTACCTGGTCCTCTCGATCAATGCTGATGTCCGGTCGTGGCCTGACCGACCACGACCGCGGAGTTGAAGCCGCCCTTGCCACGGGCCAGGACGAGCGCGTACGACAGGGGGGCCTGCCGGGCCTCGCCGTACACGAGATCGAGCCCGTAGTCGTCCGGGACGTCGACGGAGCGCGGCACCGGCGGAATGACGCCGTCGCGGATCGCCAGCAGGGCGGTGACGACGTCCAGTGCTCCCCCACCGGCGAAGAGCCGCCCGACCAGAGCCTTCGGCGCGGCGACCGGCACGCCGCGCGGTCCGAAGATGCCGCGCAGCGCCTCCGCCTCGGCCCGGTCCAGCTCCGCGACGCCGGCCGCGTCGGCGAAGACCACACCCACGTCGGCGGGCCCGATGCCGGCATCGGCGAGGGCGGCCTCGGCCGCGCGGCGCAGCGCCGGCGGGCGCGGTGAACCGGGCGGGGGATCGAAGGTCGCGGCGTACCCGACGACCCGGCCGTAGCCGGGGCCGGCACCCCGACGTCGCGCCGCGGCCTCGTCCTCCAGCACCAGGATGGCCCCGCCCTCGCCGGGCACGTAGCCGGTGGCGTCCGCGGCGAACGGCCGGTACGCCCGGTCGGCCGACTCGACGAGGCTGACGCGGCCGCTGGACAGGTGCGACGCCCAGCCCCACGGGTCGAGCGCGGAGTCGACCCCACCGGTGAGCATCAGTGGGGTACCCAGCCGGATCGAGCGCCGTGCGTGCCCGATCGCGTCGAGCCCGCCGGCCTGCTCGGTGACGACGGCGCTACTGGGCCCACGCATACCGTTGCGGATGGAGATCTGGCCGGTGTTGACCGCGTAGAACCAGGCGAAGGACTCGTAGACGCTGACGTACTCCGGCCCCTGCGACCAGAGCTTGTGGAACTCGCGGTGAGTGAAGGCGAAGCCGCCGAGGGCGTTGGCCGTCACCACCCCCATGTCGTAGTCGGGCAGCGAGTCGGTGCGCACCTGAGCGTCGGCCAGCGCCAGGTCCGCCGCCGCCAACGCGTACCGGGTGGAGACGTCGGTCTGCGGCAGCAGTCGGCCGGGGATGTGGTCGCGGGCGTCGAAGTCGCGTATCTGCCCGGCGAGCCGAGCCGGATACCGGGACGTGTCGAACCCGGTCAGCGGTGCGATGCCGCTGACCCCGTCCAGCGTCGCCTTCCAGTACGAGTCGACCCCGAGCCCGTTCGGGGCGACGACACCAACCCCGGTGACCACCGTCGTCATCGCGTTCCCCCCGCCCGCGTGAGCACCATCGCGCTCTGGAAACCACCGAATCCACTGCCCACCGTCAGCACGGCGTCGAGCCGGCGCTCACGCGCCACGACCGGCACGTAGTCCAGGTCGCACTCCGGGTCGGCGTCGTGCAGGTTCGCGGTGGGCGGCACCACGTTGTGCTTGATGGCCAACGCGCACGCGGCGATCTCGATGGAGCCGATCGCGCCCAGCGAGTGCCCGACCATCGACTTGATCGAGCTGACCGGCGTCCGGTAGGCGTGCTCACCCAGACTCCGCTTGAACGCCGCCGTCTCGTGACGGTCGTTCTGCTTGGTGCCCGAGCCGTGCGCGTTGATGTAGTCGATCGCCTCCGGGTCGAGCCGCGACTCGGCCAACGCGGCCCGGATCGCCTCGGCCATCTCCCGACCGTCCGTCTTCAGGCCGGTCATGTGGTACGCGTTGCTGCGCGCCCCGTACCCGCTCACCTCGGCGTAGATGTGCGCGCCGCGTGCCACCGCCCGCTCGTGGGTCTCCAGCACGAACATCGCCGCACCCTCGGCCAGCACGAAGCCGTTACGGGAGCCGTCGAAGGGCCGGGAGGCGCGGGCCGGCTCGTCGTTGCGCGGGGTCGTCGCCTTGATGGCGTCGAAGCAGGCGACGACGATCGGGGTGATCGGGGTGTCCGTCGCACCGGTGATCATGACGTCGGCGCTGCCCTCCCGGATGAGCTGCGCGGCCTGCCCCACCGCGTCCAGCCCGGAGGTACAGCCGTTGGAGACCAGCGCTACCGGCCCTTCCGCCCCCACCGTCCAGGCCACGTCCGCCGGCATCGCGCCCGGGGTCAGGTAGTCGAACATGTACGGCGAGAGGTGCGTCGGGTCGACCTCCCACTCCCGCCCGCGGTCGGACAGGACGAGGTACTCGTTCTCCAAACTCGTCGCGGCGGCGACCGCGCTGCCCAGGCTCACGCCGATCCGGTGCGGCTCCACGCCGTCGAGGTCGAGACCGCTGTCGGCCACCGCCTCGCGGGTGCACACCACGGCGAACTGGGTGGCACGGTCCATCCGACGGATCTCGCGTGGGGTGAAGCCCTCGGCCTCGGCGTCGAAGTCGCACTCGCCGGCCACCTGGGACCGGTAGGGCGCGGGGTCGAAGAAGCTGATCCGGCGGGTGGCCGTGCGGCCGGCGGTGAGCAGATCCCAGAACTCCTCGGCGCCCGACCCGCCCGGGGTCCGTACCCCGATGCCGGTGATCACGACCCGGCGGCTCACGCGGACGTCTCCTCGACCGGCGCCGGCAGGATGCTGGCGGCGAGCGTGCAGAAGACCGAGCGCGGCGGCCCGGTGAGACCCGGCAGCGCGCTGAGTGACGCTCGCACCTCGGCCGACCTGGGATTGTTCGTGAAGGACTCGCGGTAGGCCGCCTCGCTGCTCCACTGGGCGTAGTTGACGACCTGGGTGCCGTCGGAGCTGATGTGGTAGTTGGCGGAGAGGAAGCCGGGCACCGCCCGGATCCACTCCTGAACTCCCCCGGTCGCCAGCTCGACCAGCTCGCGTGCCGTCTCCGGGCCGTCGGTGGGAAAGGTGACGATCGCGACGAAACCCGCGTCCGTCCTGGTCGGATCCACTGTTTGCCTCCGGAAGTGTGGTGTCGTCAGCGGCCGGCGAGCAGCCGGCCGGCGTAGGCGCTGGCCGCGGTGCCGAACTGCAGGCCGATGTGGCTGGCCGCCGCGTGGGCGTCCCGCCAGAACCGCTGCAGCGGGTTGTTCTCGGCCTGGGCGCGGGTGCCCGCCGTGGTGAAGAGTCGGTCCGTCGCCGCGACCAGCGTCTCGGCGGCGAGGGCGCAGTCGCGGGAGCCGCGGGTCACCGCCAGCGGGGTCACGCCGCCCGCGTCCGCCACCCGCGCCACCCGTTCCAGGAGGAGCTGCGCCGCGTCGATCTCGCCGTGCGCCCGCGCCAGGGTCTGTTCGTACGCTCCCCGGTCGAGGGCCGAGATCGCGTTCGAGCCACCACCGAGCTTCTCGGCGACCCACGGGGTCCAGGCCGCCGCCGCGCCTCGCGCCGCTCCCAGGACCGGCACGGCGAAGGCCAGGCCGTTGACGGCGCGCATCGGCACGGTGTGGCAGATCGCCTCGGCGGCCACCGCGTCGCCGGTGGCGATGCTCTCCCGGCTGCAACCGCGCTCGCTCGGGACGAAGACGTCGTCCAGGATCAACGCGTTGCTGCCGGTGCCCCGCATGCCCATGGTGTGCCAGGTGTCGGCGATCCGGTAGGTGTCGCGCGGCACCGCGAAGAACCACGGCTGCGGACGGTCCGCACCCGGCGTCATCGCGCAGACCAGGGCCCAGTCGGAGTACTCGACGATGCTGACGAACGGCCAACTGCCGGACAGACGCCAGCCGCCCTCGGTGGGCTCGGCCCGACCCAGGGGCATCAGCGCCCCGACGACCAACGCGTCCGGCCCGTCCGACCAGACCTCGGCCTGGCCCTCGACCGGCAGGTACGCGGTCATCCGGCCCAGCGCCGCGGTGAGCGAAGCGCACCAGGCGGTCGACACGCACGCCTCGCCCAGCACCGCCACCGGCTCGACCAGACCGGTGAACGTCGAGGCCCGGCCACCGAACCGGGTCGGCACGAAGTGCCTGGCGAACCCGGCCGCAACGACTCCCCGGACCACCTCCGGGTCCAGTCTGCGGTTGGTCTCCGCGTCGGCGGCGTTCTTCGCCGCGAGCTCGACGACGTCACGTGTCGCCGCCAACAGATCCGGCATCTCGGCCCCCTCATCGATTCGGTTCAACCATGGCGTCGCGCGCTCGTACGCGACTCGTGTCGCGGTGGATCGGTCACTCGGTCGGCGCGGGCGGCAGCGGCTGCCAGTTGGTCTTCGCCAGCCACTGGTCGAGGGTGAGCAGCCCGGGGAACTGGGCCCGCAGTGCGGGAATGTCGGCGTGGTAGCCGATGCCGTTGAGCCAGCGGTAGGAGATGGACTGCCAGACCAGACCTTCCTCGTGCAGCTGGTCCAGCGGCACCGACTCGAACCGGGCCGGGAGGCCGGTGTGTCGGCCGAACGCGGCGGCGAGTTCGTCGCCGGTCACCTCGTCACCGGCGAGTTCGATCTTCGCTCCGATGTGCCGGTTGGGGTTGTCGAAGGCATCGGCCGCGAAGTAGCCGATGTCCGGTCCGCTGATCATCTGGAGGGTGTTGGTCGGGCCCAGGCCGCGCCGGAACACCAACTCCCCGTCGACCAGGACGAGCGGTGACATGTCGTGGTTGAGGTTCTCCATGAAGTACGAGGGGCGTAGGAAGGTGAACGGCAGCCCGTTCTCGACGATCCGCTGCTCGATGGCGAGCTTGGACAGCCGCCAGTTGATGCCCTCGGGCCGCTCGGCGCCGCCCACGGAGCTGTGCACGTAGTGCTGGACGCCGAACTCCTTCGCCGCGTCCGCGCAGGTCTTGCCGTGCCGCTCCTCACCCTCCACACCGTGCTCGCTCATCGGGGTCTGGATGCTGAACACCCCGTAGACGTCCTTCATCGCCTGCCGTACCGAGTCGGCGTCCTCCAGGTCGCCGACCGCGAGGGTCGCGCCCAGGTCGGCCAAGGCCCTGGCCTTCGCGGCGTTCGGGTCGCGGACGAACGCGCGGACCGACCAGCCGCGCCGCAGAAGGTGTCGGGCGGTCGACCCACCCTGCTTGCCGGTGGCACCGAGCACGAGCACGGTCTTGTCGGAAGAAGACACGGTTGACCTCCAGAGGTGACGGAAGGAGAGGTGGCGGGTGGCGTCAGGAACGTGGGACGGCGGTGACCCGCAGCCGGCCGGCGGACAGCTCGACGCCCTGGCCGTACATGCGGTCGGCGAACAGGCCGAGGCCGTAGCTGAACTGGCCGGGCAACACCGACTCCTCGACACCGCCGTTGTCGCGCTTGAGGTACGCCGCGTCGAGGCAGCGCGTGCCGACCCGGTCGACCGACAGCACCTCCGCACCGTCGACCCGCCAGCGGGCCGTGCCGGTCGCCCGCTCGAAGGAGACCTCCAACCGGTGCACCTGCTCGGGCCTGCGGTCGGCCACCGGCACCGCGTAGGTGAACGCCGCGAACCGCGCCTCCGGACGCAGCGCCAGCCGCTCGTACACCGCGTAGAGGCGGTGGTGCGTGAGGAAGAAGTCGAACACGATGCCGGATTCCAGGTCGACGGAGATGAGCCCTCCGGCGCCGAGCCGGATGTCGACAGTGGCGTCGGCGACGTCGTCGTACGGGTGGGTGTCCAGCCCGAACCCGCGCAGTGCCACGTCGGCCGACACGGTCAGCAGTTGCCCGTCGACGGTCTCGAAACCCGGGCGGCCGGACGGGGACACGTGCGTGGTGAACGCCGCCCACCGCAGGTGCTGCACCGGCGTCGCCGGCTGCGCGAAGGCCGGCGCGCCGGAACGGGCGTCGACCCCGGTCGGTACGACCACCAGGCCGTCGGGGGTGGTACGGACGACGCCGTCACCTGTCGGCAGGGCGTCGACGGGGCGGAGCCGCCAGGGCGCCCCCGCCCCGCTGCGTACGCCGTCGGTGAAGTCGTCCTCGAAGAGTTGCTGCGCTGTCGGTGCCGTCATCTGCGCCCCTCCCGGCTGTCCCGCGGTTGCAGGTCAACGGTGTCAGGGCGGGCTCGCGGCCCACTCGAAGAGCGCTATGTCGGCTGGTCGGTCACGGCTCGACGTCGCGGCCGGCCATCGGCGCGTCGTCGATCCCCCAGGTGATGATGCGACGCGGCCTGATTCGGATCATCGCCGATCCGAAGTAGGGGTGCGGCGGCTCCACGTCCACCAGTGCCTCGGCGTGGCCGCGGATCTCGACGCCCCGGGCCTTCCACGGGTTGGTCGAGGCCAGGTCGTCGACGACGAACGCCACCCGTGGGTCGGCCTTGATGTTGCGGAACTTACGGCTGGACGTCAGGTTGTGACCGCCGATGTCGATCGTGCCGGTGGTCGGGTTGTAGGTGAAGGCGACCGGGTTGTTCTGCGGGGCGCCGCTGGGCGCGACCGAGGCCAACCGGCCCAGTCGCTGCGAGGTCAGGTACTCGATCTCCACATCGGTGAAGGACATCGGCTCATCCTAGGGCTTCGGTGACGATTCGACTGCGTAGCGCTGTGGTCGGCCGGGGATCGGCGCGGTGGGCTTCTCCTGGGTCGGCAGCGTCCGAGGCAGCCAGCGCAGGGTGACCGCCGCCCCGGCCAGCGCCAACACTGCCGCGAGCACCGCGGTGAGGTGCATCGCGTCGATGAACGCCGCGCGGGCCGCCGCGACCAGGGTGTCGGTGTCGCCGCCCCACACGTGCGCGGCGGCCAGCGTCGCGTCGAGCGACTCGCCCGCGTCGTGCCGTGCCGCAGCAGGCAGCACCGTCAACTCGTCGGAGACGCCCGCGCGGTAGGTCGACGCGAGCACCGAACCGAGCACCGCCACCCCGAGCACGTTGCCCACCTGCCGGATGGTGTTGTTCATCGCCGAACTGACCCCGGCCTTCTCCCGGGGAACGGCGGTCATGATGGACATCGACGCGGCCGGCAGCACCGCGGCCATCCCGCCGCCCAGCAGGGCGAACATCGGCACCAGCGCCCACGGTGGTGTGTGCTGACGGACCAGGGCCACCCCGAGCAGCGCGGCGCCCACCGACAGGAGCCCGGCGGTACAGACCGCCCTGGGCCCGTGCCGGCGAACCGCCACCGCGCTGAGCGGGCCGACCACGACGTTGGCGGCGGCCAGCGCCAGCGTGAAGGAACCCGCGCGCAGCGGACTGAAGCCGCGCACGCTCTGCAGGTAGAACGCGCTGAAGAACAGGAAACCCAGCATCGCGAAGGACACGAAGCCGACCGCCGCCAGCGCGGCGGAGAAGGCCGGATCGCGCAGGAAGGACAGCTCGAAGGCGGGCTGGGCGGCACGCCGCTCGTGGCGGACGAACAGCCACAGCGCGGCCACGCCGACCAGGATCGGCGCCCACACCCGCACGTCGGTCAGGGTGCCCAGTCGGCCTCCGGCGATCACTCCGTACACCAGCGCGGCCAGACCGGCGACCGACAGCCCCACACCCGGCAGGTCCAGGCCCCGGTCGGGGTGTCCCCGGCTCTCCGGCACCACCAGCAGCACGGCGACGACGCAGCCGAGCACCAGCGGCACGTTGACCAGGAAGATCGAGCCCCACCAGAACCGGGACAGCAGAAGCCCGCCGGTGATCGGCCCGATGGCCAGGGCGAAGCCCACCGCCCCGGCCCAGACCCCGATCGCCCGGGGCCGCTCGCGCATCGGGAAGACCGCCGCGATCACGGCCAGCGTGGACGGCATGACCGCGGCGGCGCCGACGCCCATCACGGCCCGGGTGATGATCAAGGTCGGAGGGCTGTCGGCGTACGCCGAGGCCAGCGACGCCAGCCCGAACACCGCCAGCCCGAACAGCAGCAGACGACGTCGGCCGAAGCGGTCGGCCGCCGCGCCGCAGGCGAAGAGCAACGCCGCGAAGACCAGGGTGTACGAGCTGAGGATCCACTCCAACTGACTGTGCGTCGCGCCGAGACCGTGCCGAGGATCGGTGAGGGTCCGTAGCGCGACGTTCAGCACGGTGTTGTCCAGGATGATCGACAGTAGGCAGCACACCAGCACCGCGAGGATCCGCCAGCGTCGAGGGTGTCCGGAGTCGGGGGGCGGCGGCACGGTGTCCTCCAGGTGGAAGCCGTCAGACGACGAGGGCGAGCTTCCCGCGTACGTGCCCGGCCTCGGCCTCGCGGTGGGCGTCGGCGGCCTGCCGCAGCGGGTAGGTGCGCTGCACGTGCAGCCGCAGGCCGCCCTCGTCGTACAGCTGGGTCAGGGCGGCCAGGGTCTCCGCGGACCGCTCGCCGCGCAGCATGGTGATCCCGTGCTGGCCGGCGGCGCGGAAGTTGGCGATGGTGCCGATGCTCGCGCGGTCCGGCACCAGCGCCAGCGACACGTCCAGCGCCTCCTGGCCGCCGTGGGCGTCGAGTGCGACGTCCACACCCGCCGGGGCCAGCGCCCGGACGCGGTCGGCGAGGCCGGGGCCGTAGGCGACCGGCTCCGCGCCGAGAGACCGCAGGTAGTCGTGGTTGCCGGGGCTGGCGGTGCCGATGACCGTCGTCGCGCCGAAGGCCCGGGCCAGTTGCACCGCGACGGTGCCGACGCCGCCGGCGGCGGCGTGCACCAGCACGGTCTGCCCGGTGGTGACCTGTAGGGCACGCAGCGCGTTGTACGCCGTCTGGCCCACCGCGGAGAGCGAGCCGGCGGCCTCCCACGACAGGTCGGCGGGCTTGGTGACGACCTGGTCGACGCCGACGACGAGCACCTCGGTGTACGACTGCATGAAGGCGAAGCCCAGCACCTCGTCGCCGACGGCGAAGCCTGTCACGTCCGGCCCGGTCTGGTCGACCACGCCGGCGAACTCGTTGCCGAGCACCTGCGGGAAGGTTGCCGGGTAGATGGACTGCATGAACCCGGACCGGATCCGACAGTCGATCAGGTTGACGCCGGCGGCCCGCACGCGCACGCGGAGCTGGCCGGGCCCGGCGGACGGCTCGGGCACCTCCAACGGTCGCAGAACGTCAGCGTCGCCGAACTCAGTGATCGCCATCGCGAGCGGCATGAGGGTTCCTTTCAGTGCTTTTGGTAAGTGGAGTCCCATTGTCGCGGAGAGGGGCGGGCCCCGGTGTCCCGACGCCCGCCCCGTACGTCACTTGGTGACTGTCACCCGCGCCAGCTCCACCGGCGGCAGGGCCGGGTCGGGGAAGCACTGGAACGGACCCCACTCGTTCAGGATCGGCTGGTAGCGGAACCAGCCGAAGCCCGGCTCCACGTAGCTGCGGCCACCGGAGGCGAACACGACGGCACCGGCCTTCTTCCCCGCCTTCAGGTGCACCGACAGGGACGGGAGGTCGAACTCGACGCCACCCGTGAACGGGCCGCTGCTGCGCACGACCAGTGCGTCGTCGCGCTCCTCGACCCAGGTGAACGCCGCACCCAGACCGGAGCCGCCGACCAGCGAGTAGCTCTTGACCTTGGCGTCACGCGGGATCGCGTAGGCCACCTGGACGTCGGTCACGGTCTGGTTGTACTCCGCGAACGCGGTGATCGGCGTGGGGTCGAGCGTCACGTCGAACTCGGCCCCGGCGGCGACCGAGGCCGGTGCCGTGACGTCGAAGTCACGGCTGTAGACGACCGGGTGGAAGCCCTGCTGCACGGTGGTGCGGCAGTCGTAGGCGACGGTGCTGTGGGTGGTCACCGGCGTCGGCTGTGTGGCCGCGCCGGCACTGGTGTTCGCGACACCCACCGATGCGAGCACCCCGCTGAGCGCCACGGCACCCATGCCGAATCGCCCGATCCATCTCCTGTTTCCTGCCATCTCATCTCCTTGTGAGGTACCGGAACGAACCACAATGGACGCTACGGACGGTGACCTGAGCCTGGCTCGAAGCTCAGTCCAGACCCGGTATGAGCACCACCCGACCGGGGTGGGCCCGGCTCTCCACCAGCTCGTGGGCCCGCGCGGCGGCGGTCAACGGCAGTCGCGCGTGCACTGACGAGCGGAGCCGCCCGTCGAGCAGCCGGGAGGTCAGGTCGTCGAGGACCTCGCGGTACTCGTCGGGTCGACTGCCCCGCCACGCCGACAGGGCGAACCCGGTGACGTAGCGCAGACCGATCAGCTTCATCAGCGGCACCGTGGGCACGGCCAGCTCGGCCGCCGAGGAGCCGTAGAAGACCAGGCGACCGCCGGCCGCGAGCAGGTCGAGGCCCTGCTCGACGACATCCCCGCCGATGCTCTCCAGGACGACGTCGACGCCACGGCCACCCGTGGCGGAGCGCACCTCGGCCGCCCAGTCGGCCCGCGTGTAGTCCACCGCCACGTCCGCGCCGAGCGAGAGGGCGAAGTCGCGCTTCGACGCCGAGCCCGCGGTCGCCACGACCAGGCTCGCGCCTGCCGCCTTCGCCAGTTGCACGGCCAGGTGGCCGATGCCGCCGGCGGCGGCGTGCACCAGAACCGTGTCCCCCTTGCGCAGCAACGCGGTGCGCAGCACACCACCGGCGATCAGACCGGTGCCCGGCAGCACCGCCGCCTCGGCCGCGTCCACCGACTCCGGCACCGGCACGAGGGTGGCGGCGTCGACAACGACCTCCTCGGCGTACGCGCCGTAGAGCGTGAAGGCGCCGACCCGGTCGCCGACCCGGACACCTGTCACGTCGTCACCGACCCCGGTGATCCGCCCGACCACGTCACCGCCCAACACCACCGGGAACACCGGTCTCCACATCGGCGCCGGGAAGACGTCGCGCCGCATCTGCGTCTGCGCGTGGCCCACGCTGATCGCCTCGGCCCGGATCCGCACCTCGCCCGGACCGGGCTGCGGCCGGGCGACGTCGGCGGCGACGAGCACCTCCGGCCCGCCGTAACTGTCGAACTGCATCACTCGCATCTGCGCGCGCTCCAATCAGGAAGGTTCGGCCCGGGCACGGGCGAGGGCGTCGAGCACCGCCAGGTGCATCCGGTCGCGTTCGGCTGCCAGCTCGGCGTAGGTGCGGTCGCCGTACGCCTGCTCGGTCTGCGTGACCAGCAGCTCCCGGGTCTGTTCGGTCAGGGGCGGGGTGCCCAGCTGGGCCCAGCCCCGTTCCAGGCCGGCGCCCAGGTGCGACAGCCACCCGCGCAGGCCACCCTCCCCACCCCCCAGGTGGAACGCCTGGAACGGGCCCATGGTCGACCAGCGCAGGCCGATCGAGTTGGTGACGAGGTCGTCGAGTTCCGGCACCGTCAGCACCCCCTCCACGACAAGGTGGATGCACTCGCGCAGTAACGCCGACTGGAGCCGGTTGGCGGCGAAGGCCGGCAGGGCGCGGCGGAGCAGCACCGGCTGCCGACCCACCGACCGGAGGAATGTCATCGCCTGGTCGACGGCCGCCGGTGCGGTGGCGTCGCCGGCGACGACCTCCACCAGCGGCACCAGGTGTGGCGGGTTGAACGGATGACCCACGACCAGCCGGGCGGGGTCCCGCATCCGGGCGCCGAGGTCGTCGGGGACCAGCTTCGACGTCGATGACAGCAGCAGCGCCTGGGTGCCGGCCCGCTCGATGCTGGCGAACAGCTGCTGCTTCAGCTCCAGGTCGTCGGGCACGTTCTCGGAGACGACCTCGGCGTCGACGACCGCGCGGGCCAGGTCCGGCTCGAACTCGATCCGGTCCAGCAGCGCCGCCGGATCCGGCGCCCCCGGCAACGCGGGCGCGAACAGCTCCAGCCCGGCCCGTACCACCTTCTCGGCCTCCGGCCGGCGGCTGACCACCCGCACCGGCAACCCGTGCGCGGTGAACAGCGCGATCCAGCCGGTCCCGATGGTGCCGGCGCCGATGACGACGACCGCACCCACGTCAACGGTCCTGGTCGTGGTCGACGCGACGCGACGCGAGCCGCAGATCGCCGTCGACCCGGACCAGCACGTCACGTACGACGCAGCTCGGCCCGATCTCCGGCTGCTTCTCCCCCGGATGCACGGTGAGCACCAGGGCGTAGCTCGTCGAGTCGATCCCGCCGTCCAGGCGGTGGTCCAACACGACGTGGTTGAACCAGTGCCGCCGCTGCACCGGCGCACCGGAGAAGCGCCGGCGGTGGAACTCGGTCAGCTCGGCGGCGATGCCGGCACGGGTCCGGGCCGGCGGCAGACCGGGCGAGTGGGTGAACTCGCCGTCGTCGGTGAAGCTGTCGGCGTACGCCTGGAAGTCACCGCCGTCGAGCGCCTGCATCTGCCGGGCGTAGAACTGCAGCACCTCGGCGTAGAGGTCGGTCGAGACACCGGTCGTGATCATGGTTCCTCCTCGATTCTGGGCGGCGGTTCAATCCGCCTCGGTCGCGGACAGGGCGACGAGCGGTGTGTCGTACTCGACCGCCGCGCCGTCGGCGACCAGGACGTCGAGAACGGCTCCGGGCACGTCCACGGTGACGGGGATCATGAGCTTCATCGCCTCGACGATGCCGATCTGCTGACCGGCCGCGACCTGGTCGCCGACCTGCACGAAGGGCGGGCTGCCCGGTTGCGGGGCACGGTAGAAGACCCCCACGGTCGGGGCCCGGACGAGCAGCCGGTCGTCGGCCGGGGTGTCCGACACGTCCGTCGCCGCGCGCGCCGGTGCCGCCGTCGCGGTGCCGCCGACACCCTCGCCGGCCGCCCATTCGGCGGTCACCGTGACCGCTCCTGCGGTGATCTCCAGTCGGGCCGGTGGGTCACGGAAGCCGGAGAGCAGCCGCAGCACGCTGTGCTCGACGGTTTCCAGCAGGTGCTGGTCGTCTCTGGTCTCTGCCTGCGTCACGGCCGACCCCTAGTAGTTTCCGAGCCCGCCGCAGACGTTCAACGCCTGCGCGGTCACCGCGTCCGCGGCCGGGTGGACCAGGTAGCCGACCATCGCCGCCACCTCGTCGGGCTGGACGTAGCGGCCGATGGGCACCCGGGCGTTGACCCGTTCGAGCACCTCGTCCGGGGGCACCTGCCAGAGGCCGGAGTAGACCTCCCGGACCCGCTGCGCCATCGGTGTCTCCACGAACCCGGGGCAGACCGCGTTGACGGTGACGCCGGTCTTGGCCAGTTCCAGGCCGAGGGCCTTGGTCAGCCCGACGACGCCGTGCTTCGACGCCGAGTACGGCGCACCGTGCAGCACCCCCTGTTTGCCGCCGGTGGAGGCGATGTTGATGATCCGTCCCCATCCCCGGCCGAGGATGCCGCCGTTGTTCAACACCTCCTTGCTGACCAGGAAGACACTGTTGAGGTTCGTGTTGATCACGTCGAACCAGAGTTCGTCAGGAATCTCGGCGGTGACACCTCCGCCGGAGCGGCCGGCGTTGTTGACCAGGATGTCGATGGGCCCGAACCGCTCGACGGCGGCCCGGACGAACGCCCGTACCTCCGTCGGCGACGTCACGTCACAGGTGCTCCCGTCCACCTGCAATCCCTCGTCGCCGAGGGACTTGACGGTCTCGGCGAGGGTCTGCTCGCTCCGACCACAGAGGTAGACCGACACGCCGTCGCGCGCGAGATGACGGGCGATCGCCAACCCGATGCCGCTCGTCGCGCCGGTGACCAGCGCGACCCGTTTGTCCTGCGTCATTGTTCCTCCGTTGCGAGTTGGTGTGCCGGACGGCCGCACGCGCCGGGCGACGGTGTCCAGGCTGTCGGCCGGTGCTCGAAGCCCGGTCGAGTACGTCTGGAGCGGCTCTCAGCGCAGTTGGTCGACGAGCGCGGTGCTGTGTGTCGCGGTGCGGAACGCGTCCGTGGCGAGCACGTCGGCGAGGAAGTCGGTGGTGGTGCTGACCCGTTCGCCGGCGACGTGGAACTCCCCCAGCGCGCGAAGCATCCGGGCGATCGCCTGGTCCCGCTGTGGCGCCCAGACCACCAGCTTGGCCAGCAACGAGTCGTAGTTGGGCGGGACGAGGTACCCCTGGTACGCGTGGGTGTCCACTCGGACGAAGGGACCACCGGCCGGGATGAACTCGGTCAACCGCCCGGGGGTCGGCGCGAAGCCGTGCCGTGGGTCCTCGGCGTTGATCCGGCACTCGATCGCCACCCCGGAGAGCCGTACGTCCTCCTGGGTAAGGCGTAACGGCCGGCCGGCGGCGATCCGGATCTGCTCCGCCACCAGGTCCACCCCGGTCACCATCTCGGTGACCGGATGTTCCACCTGGATCCGGCAGTTGACCTCCATGAAGTAGAAGCCGCCGGAAGGGTCGACCAGGAACTCGAAGGTGCCCGCGCCGACGTACCCGGCCGCGAGCGCTCCGGCGACGGCGGCCTTGCCCATCTGTTCGGCGAGGCCGTCCGGCAGGTTGGGCGCCGGGGTCTCCTCGATCAGCTTCTGGTGCCGGCGCTGCACGCTGCAGTCCCGCTCCCCCAGGTGGACCGCGTGTCCGTGCCCGTCGCACAGCACCTGGATCTCCACGTGCCGGGCTTCGGCGAGGTACCGCTCCACGTACACCTCGCCGTTGCCGAAGAGCATCCGGGCGGTCGCCTGGGTACGCCGGTAGGCGTCCGGGAACTCGGCCGAGGAGCGCACGACCTGCATGCCCCGACCGCCACCGCCGGCGGTGGCCTTCACGATCACCGGGTAGCCGATCCGGTCGGCGAGCCGATGCGCCTCCTCGGCGGAGAGCGGGTCCAGGCTGCCGGGCAGCAGCGGCAGACCAGCCTCGGACATCAACGTGCGGGCCGACGCCTTGTCGCCCAGCTGCGCCATCACCGCGGCCGGGGGGCCGATCAGCGTGATGCCCTCGGCGGCACAGGCGTCGGCGAAGTCGGGGTCCTCGGAGAGGAAGCCGTAGCCGGGGTGGATGGCGTCGGCCCCGGTCATCCGCGCCGCCTCCAGCACGGCGGCGGCATTGAGGTAGCTCAGCTTCGGCGGAGCCGGACCGAGTTGCACCGCCTCGTCGGCCAGGCGGACGACCCGCGACTCCCGATCGACGGTGGAGTGCACAGCGACGCTGGCGACGCCCAGCTCCCGGCACGCCCGGACGACACGCACCGCGATCTCGCCCCGGTTGGCGATGAGGACCTTGTGGAAGAGTCGGGCCGTCACGAGACCTCCTCCCGCAGCGGCCGCAGCCCGGTCTCGACCGTGAGGGCCGTTCCGAAGGCGTTGAAGCGTTCCCGCCGGTCGGCGACGAGAGCCTGCGGTGTCATGTCCGACAGTTCGCCGATGAGCGGAACCAGTGCCGCCCGCAGCCGGTCGGCCGCGCGCAGGGGGTCCTCGCCCGTGCCACCGTCGGGCTCGGGGATGACGCCGTCGACGATCCCGAGCCGTAGCAGGTCCCGGGCGGAGCCGCCGAGCGCCGCGGCGGCCCGGGGAGCGGCGGCCGGGTCCTGCCACAGGATCACCGCGCACCCCTCGGGGCTGATCACGGAGTAGACGCCATTGCCGAAGATCAGCACCCGGTTCGCCACGGCCAGCGCCAGGGCGCCGCCGCTTCCACCCTCGCCGATGATCACGGTGACGACGGGCACCCGCAGACCGGCCATCAGCCGCAGGTTCTCGGCGATGGCCACCGCTTGGCCGCGTTCCTCGGCGTCCGCGCCGGGATACGCCCCCGGCGTGTCGACGAGGGTCACCACGGGCAGGCCCACCTTGTCGGCCAGGCGCATCAGGCGAGCCGCCTTGCGGTAGCCGTCCGGGCCGGGCATACCGAAGTTGCGCTGGTTCAGCTCGGCCGCCGTGTGTCCCTTCTGGTGGCCGATCACCATCACCGGCCGGCCGGCCAGCCGGGCTGTGCCGCCGACCACGGCGGGGCTGTCACCACCCGACCGGTCGCCGTGCAGTTCCTGGAAGTCGGTGAAGGCCATCGCCAGGTAGTCCAGGGTGGTGGGTCGGTCCAGCTTGCGGGCGAGGCGTACCTGCTCCCACGGGTCTGACTCGGGGAGCAGACCGGGATCACTGACCGTCGGCCCCGGCCGGCCGTCGTGAGTCGCTCCACGAGGGGGTACGGCGACCGCCGCCAACAGCCGGGACAGCTCGGCACGCAGGCGGTCACGCGGGACGACCAGATCCACGAAGCCCCGCTCCAGCAGGAACTCCGCCGTCTGGAACCGTTGCGGGAGCACCTGGTGGATGGTCTGCTCGATGACCCGGCGGCCGGCGAACCCGAGCCGGGCGCCCGGCTCGGCGACGATGACGTCGGCCAGGGTCGCGAAGGAGGCGGCGACGCCACCGTAGGTGGGGTCGGTGATCAGTGAGATGGTCAGGATGCCGGCGTCGTCGAGCTGCCCGAGCGCCGCGCTGGTGCGGGCCATCTGCATGAGCGCCAATGTCCCCTCCTGCATCCGGGCGCCGCCCGAGGCGGTGGCGATGAGCAGCGGAATCCGCTCGACCAGCGCGGTCTCCGCGGCCATCGCGATCAGTTGACCGACACCGACACCGAGGCTGCCGCCCAGGAATCGGAAGTCCATCACGGCGACGACGACCGGGTGGCCGTCGATGGCGGCCCGGGCGCACACGACGGCCTCGTCCAGGCCGGTCCGGGCCCGCGCGTCGGCCAGCCGGCGAGGGTACGCGACGGTGTCGACGAAACCGAGGATGTCCTCGGTAACGGCGGGGAACGGCAGCGGTTCGAGCGTGCCGGGATCGACGAGTTGGTCGAGCCGTTCCGGCGCGGTGAGCCGTGCGTGGTGCCCGCACTCGGGGCAGACCTTCCGGCCACGCGTCCACCGCTTGCGGTACAACGGTGTCGTACAGCCCTGGCAGAGCACCCACTGCGCCTCCTCGGCGCCTCGGGTCGTCAATAGGGTCATCCGTCCTCCTCGGCGGACGCGTCGTTCGTGCGGACGCGGCTGGTCACCAACGATGCGGTCCGCCGCTCGAACATCGACCGGATTCGGATCGGGCCGTGTCGGCGGGGGTCGAGGCGGCATCGAGTGGTCTTCGAGGACGCGGGGGCACCGTGGACGGTGTTGACTCACCGACGAAGGGCCGTGCCGTGACGCCAGTGCATTCCTCGGACCTGGATGAGACCACGCGGCGCGACCTCGACCGGTCGGCCTTCACGGCGGCCATGTCGCGGTTCGCCTCGGGGGTGACCATCGTGACCACCGTCGACTCGGCGGGTGTCGCGCACGGCTTCACGGCCAGTTCCTTCTGTTCGGTCTCCCTGGAGCCACCGCTGGTCCTGGTCTGCCTGGCCCGCTCGGCGAACTCGTTCCCCGCCTTCGCCGACTGCGACCGGTTCGCCGTGAGCGTGCTGCGCGCCGAGCAGGCTGACCTGGCGATGCGGTTCGCCCGTAAGGGCGCCGACAAGTTCGCCCAGGGGCGGTTCGTGCTCGGAGCCGGCGGTGTGACGGTGGTGGACGGGGCGCTCGCGCTGCTGGAGTGCACCACCGAGCGCATCGACGAGGCTGGGGACCACGTCATCCTGCTGGGCCGGGTACGACAGGTCCGGGTGGACGACGGCAGGCCGGCCATCTACTTCAACCGGGCCTTCGGCACCCTCGTCAACCCCTAGCTGATCCTCGACGGTGGCGATCGAGTCGAACCGGGTCCAGCGACGGCTGGCGTCAAGGCGTTTACCGCACCCCGATCGGGCGGGACGCACCTCTCGTGCTGTCGGATGGACGGCGTCGCGCTCCGGCAGCCGGATCGGCACTGGGTGGTCCCGGTCCGCCGCCGCCCTGCTCACGGCCGCTTCCGGGGCCGACGTCGAGCCCTTCCGTCGCCACTGCCCACAATATTGTTACTGGCGCAATAATTGCTGGTAATAGCTGTTGCCCGACGACAAAGAGGGTCATCACACCTAAACGGACATTGAGAGGGAACAAACTGTGTCGGGACTCACAACGATCCCGCGATGGTCATTCGAAAACCAATCACCAACTGCCGGGTGTCCGATTGAAGGCACCAACAGAACCATTGACAGCGGTAGGTAGTAGTGATTGTGTACGCACGGTGAGCGCCGACGCCGATGGGGGGCCATCAGCGCCGATCGAGCACGGGGAGCACCTCCCGTCACGCCACGGGGCGGGGGCACGAATGACGAGCGCGACCTCGGACGACCGAGAGGACAAGCGACGGCAGCACGTCGAAAGACCGACCGGGGAAAATCAGCGGCACTGACGCACGTTGAACCCCGACACGACGGTCAAGTAACAGTTCATCGGGGGGAAGAATGGAATTCCTTGTTCTCGGATCACTGGAGATAATCACCGACGGCGGCAAGACCATACTGCTCGGAGTATCCAAGATCAGTCAGGTCCTCGCCCTTCTCGTCGCCCGGGCCGGCGAGGTCGTCAGCGTCGATACGCTGGTGGAGGAGCTGTGGGGGGATCGCCCGCCGAAGAGCGCCCTGACCACCCTCCAGACGTACGTCTACCACGCCCGCCGGATGTTCGCGCAGAACCAACTCACCGAGCCGGAACGCAACGTCCTGCTCACCCGACCACCCGGCTATCTCCTCGACGCCAGTGTCGACGAGACGGACGCCAGCCAGTTCCAACGGCTGCTGCGCCAGGGCTCGGAGAGCTTCCAGGCCGAGCGATGGGAAGAGGCGAGCGATCAGTTGCACGCCGCCCTGGCCCTGTTCCGTGGCTCGGCATTTGCGAGCGTGAACCAGGGCGCGGTCCTGGCGGCACACGCGGCCAATCTCGAGGAGTTGCGGACCAGGGCGATCGAGCTGCGTATCGAGGCACAGGCACGGCTGGGACGCCACCGCGAGATGGTTCCCGAGCTGCAGTCGCTGGTGATCGCCCGCCCACTCAACGAATGGTTCTACGGTCAGCTCATGGTGGCGCTGCACCGCTGCGGTCGACGCGCCGAGGCGCTGGAGGTCTACCAGCGGCTCCGTCGGGTCGTACGCGACGAGCTGGGCGTCGAGCCGACCGCCGAGATCCAACGGTTGCACCGGATCATGCTGGAACCGGTTCCACAGCGCGGGCCGGAGGCCGCCGACACCTTCCGCGAACTGCGGATCGCGTACGGACTGGAGGACAGGCTGGTGGAGTTGGGCGCCAGCCCCCGGTGACGCGCTCGGCCGGGCGCACCGGCCGAGCGCTCATGCCCGGCGTCGCGATCGAACCACCCCGGCGCACACCACAGGCCAATGACCCGCCGGCGATCCCCGCGACGATGCTGACGTGGCGGGGACGCCGGCGGTCCGGTGTTCGTCGAGCATGATCACCCGAGGGGTGGGGCAGGACCGCCGGACCTTGACATACATCGATGTTAACGCGAACATTGGTTCGCCACCTCGACGTAACGCCATCGTCATGTTTCCCCTGCCCGCTCACGCTTCCTCCTGGCGGGATGCCGTAGGTCGACCGTCCCCGGGTGGCGTCGTCTGGACGCTCACCAACCGCACGGAGGACAGATGTCGCTGCCACTCCCCCGCACCGGTCCGGTCATCTGCCCAGCAGTTCATTCCGCGCCAGCCGGCCGCCGTGGCTCGCGACGCCTACGGTCGGCAGTGGCAGCCGCGTTGGTGGTGCTCGCCGTGTCGGCCGGGCTCCCGGTCGCCGGCCCGGCGCAGGCCGCACCAGCCGTGAACTACACCAACCCGCTGGTGAACCAGCGAGCCGACCCGCACATCGTCCGGCACACCGACGGCTACTACTACATGACCGCGACAGTGCCGCAGTACGACCGGATCGTGCTACGACGCGCGACGACCCTGCAAGGGCTGGCGACAGCGACGGAGACGACGATCTGGAGCCGACACACCAGCGGAGAGATGGGCGCCCACATCTGGGCACCGGAGATCCACTTCATCAACAACCGGTGGTACGTCTACTTCGCCGCCGGCCGGACCGATGACGTGTGGCGGATCCGGATGTACGTGCTGGAGAACGCCAACGCGAACCCGCTGACCGGTTCGTGGACCGAACGCGGACGGATCACGACACCCTGGGACACCTTCAGCCTGGACGCCTCGACCTTCGTCGCCAACGGGGTGCGGTATCTGACCTGGGCCCAGCAGGAACCGGGCATGTCCAACAACTCCAACGTCTACCTCGCCCGGATGGGCGCGAACCCCTGGCAGATCACGGGCACGGTGACCCGCCTCGTGGTGCCGACGTACGACTGGGAGACCCGCGGCTACCGCGTCGCGGAGGGGCCGGCGGTGATCCAGCGCAACGGTCGTATCTTCCTGACCTACTCGGCCAGCGCCACCGACGCCAACTACTGCCTCGGAATGCTGACCGCCTCCGCCACCGCGAACCTGCTCGACGCCGCGTCCTGGAGCAAGAGCCCCACCCCGGTGTTCGCCAGCAACGCGGCCACCGGCCAGTACGGCCCCGGCCACAACTCCTTCACCGTCTCGGAGGACGGGCAGAGCGACATCCTCGTCTACCACGACCGCAACTACCGCGACATCAGCGGCGATCCGCTCAACGACCCGAACCGGCGGACCAGGCTCCAGAAGCTGTACTGGAACGCCGACGGCACGCCGAACTTCGGCATTCCGGTGCCCGACGGGGCCACCCCGGTCCGGCTGCGAGCACATGACCTGAGCGGCAGCTACGTACGGCACTACGACTACCGGGCCCGGATCGAGCCGAACGTGACCAACCTGGCCGACTCCCAGTTCCGCATCGTCAACGGCCTCGCCGGCGGCGGATCGGTGTCGCTGGAGTCGACCAACTTCCCCGGCTACTACCTGCGGCACCGCGGCTATGCGCTGTACGTCGAGAAGAACGACGGGTCGTCCCTCTTCGGCAACGACGCGAGCTTCCAACGCCGGGCCGGCCTGGCCGACAACTCCGGGCTCTCCCTGGAGTCGCAGAACTTCCCCGGACGGTACGTGCGTCACCGCGACGGACTGCTCTACATCGAGGCCGTCAGTTCGACCGCCGAGCGCGGCTCCGCCACCTTCCACAGCGAATAGCCGCCGCCCACCACCAGACAGGAGGAGCTATGCTCCGCACCACCAGAACGCCGTCCAGCGCCGAGCCGGTCCGCCGTGCGGGGCGTACCGGCCTGGTGCTGGCCGTGATCACCACACTGGTCGGCGCGGTCGGTGCCGTACTGGTCGGCGCACCGCCGGCAGCCGCGGCGAGCATCGACACCAACGCCTCCTACGTCCTGGTCAACCGGCACAGCGGCAAGGTCCTCGACGTCCGGGACACCTCGACGGCAGACGGCGCGGTGATCCAGCAGTGGTCCCGTAACGACGGCGCGTGGCAGCAGTTCCAGTTCGTCTCGTCCGGGAGTGGCTACTACCGCCTGAAGGCTCGGCACAGCGGCAAGGTCGTCGACCTCTGGGAGTGGAACACGGCCGACGGCGCCGAGTACCGCCAGTGGTCCGATCTCAACGGCGCCAACCAGCAGTTCCAGGTCCTCGACTCGGACAGCGGCTACGTCCGGCTCATCAACCGCCATTCCGCCAAGGCCCTCGAGGTCTGGGAGCGGTCCACAGCCGACGGCGGCCGGATCAGTCAGTACGCCGACCTCAACGGCCCGAACCAGCAGTGGCAGTTGGTAGCGGTGGGCGGCGGCAGCACGCCACCCACCACCGGCTGCGGCAGCGGGTCGACCAACGCCGAGGCCGTCCTGAACGGAAGCACCTGGACGGCCCGCAACGGCTCCTCGACTGTCTACTCGGGCGGGGACATGTTGTCGGCGATGCAGGCGGCGGTCAACTCACTGTCCGCGGGTCGGACGTCCAAGCAGCGCGTGGTGGTGCGGGGCTCCGGGTCGATGAGCGCGGGTTCGCGGTTGTCCCTGCCGTCCTACACGACGCTGGCGGTGTGCGGCACGATCAACGTGACCGGGTCCGGTTCGGGCGACCAGGCGCCGGTGTACTCGCGCGGCACCACCGACGTCGAGGTCCAGAACCTCACGCTGACCGGGTCGCCGCTGTACGGGATCTTCATGCGCAACGTGAACAACCTGACCCTCGGACAGATCGACATGCGACTCTCCGCCGGCCTGGGCATTCGCATCGACAACCACGGTGGGGATCGGGCGGTCAAGGTGCGCAACGTCCGCATCGACACCGTGTACGTGTCGGGGACCGGCACACACGGGGTGGAGACGTACGGCGTGGACGGCCTGACGATCGGCACGGTCACGGCACGGAACACCAGGGATTCCGGGCTGCTGCTCAACGACACGATCAACGCCACGGTGGGCACCGTCGACGCGCAGAACGCCGGGGCCGGCACCGGTTACGCGGCGTTCCGGATGGCCAACCGCAACGGCCGGGTGGGCACCTCGTACCCGACCAACATCAGGGTCGGGACCGTGATCGCGTCCGGCGGTGGCCGGGGGATCTTCTGTGTGTCCGAGTCCGGTGGCGCGGTCATCGACCGGGTGACCATCTCGAACACGGGGAACAACTCGATCCTGGTGGAGAACTGCTACAACGTCGTCATCGCCGGGGTGTCCGGGACGGTGACGGGCGGGGGCGAGATAAGGATCGCGGCGCGGACGGAGTTCCCGATCTCCTCCGGCATCCGGTTCCAGAACCTGACCGTCAGCGGCACCAACATCACCCAGAGCCCGTGCGGTGGGGCCAACAACACCATCAGCAACGTCACGCGCGTCAACTCGACGCTGACCTGGTGTTGACGGGTGTCGGGTCAGCGGTTGAGGTAGGCGGCCAGGCCACCGAGTTCCTCGTTGGCGATGAACACCGACCGCACGTTGAGGATGGCCTCCTCGACGTGCGCGGCACAGCCCCACGCCGAGTCACCCCACGAGTCGGCGATCTTGATCTCGGCGGGTGCCGTGCATCCTGGGGCATCACCGAGCTGGCAGTGCTCGGGATGGGGCCGGGCGGCCTGTGCGGCCGCGGCGGCACGCATCCGCGCCGCGAGTTCGGCGGAGGCGGCCGCGCGTCGCTCGGCCTCGGCGCGCAGCTCCCGCTCCACGCGTACCACAGCGGCCAGTTCGTCGTGTGCGGACCTGGCCCGTGCCTCGGCGGTCGCCTTCGCCTCCTCGATGTGGTGACGCTCGATGGCCAGCGCCGCGGTGCCGGCGAAGACCCGGATGAGAGCGAGGTCGGTGTCCTGCGGCACGCGCGGGGTGCGGTGGTACATGGCGAAGGTGCCCAGCAGACCGCCGTCGCGGGCCAGGATCGGCGTCGACCAGCAGGCGGCCAGACCGGCCTGGTCGGCCAACTGCCGGAAGTCGGCCCAGAACGGGTCGGTGGTGATGTCGGTGACGATGACCGGCTCCCGGCGGTGGGCGGCGGTGCCGCACGAGCCGACGCCCTCGCCGGTGGCTATCCCGTCGATGGCCCGGTTGTAGAAGTCGGGCAGGCTGGGGGCGGCGCCGTGGCGCAGGTGCCGGCCGTCGGGATCGGCGAGCAGTACGGAGACGAGCACCTCCTCCGGTGCCAGGTCCTCGATGCGGCGGGCCATCCCGTCGAGCACCTCGGTCAGGGGCGCCTGACGGGCGATCTGCTCCAACAGGGCCCGGTGTTCGGTCATCAACCGTTGGGCGTGCTTGACCTGGGTGGTCTCCACACCGAGCACGCGGACCCCGGTCACCTGGCCGTCGGCGGTGCGGCGCGGCTCGTAGGAGACGTCGAAGAACGTCTCGCGCGCGTGCGGACCGGCGCCCACCATGATCCGGACGTCACGGCCGACGTACGGTTCACCAGTGCGGTACACCTGGTCGAGCAGCGCGATGAAGCCCTGACCGGCCAGTTCGGGCATCAGGTCCCCGAGGGGCACGCCGGTGTGAGCCCGTTCCTGGCCGACGGTGTCGAAGAACGCCTGGTTCGCCGACTCCACCACGTGCTCCGGCCCGACCAGCAGGGCGAACACGGCGATGGACTGCCCGAACAACGCCCGGAGATCCTCCTCCGCAGCTCCCCGCCCGGCGACCGCCGGATCCGCGGCAGGCGGTCGGTGACTCGATACCGCCGTCATTAGTGGTCCGCCTCTCGTCAGCTCCGAGGACAGATCGACGACCCACTGGCCGCGACCGGCTGTCCCTGTCCATCGCGTACTCGCCGTCACCAACCTACGGGACGCCGCTGCGGCGCCTCCAGGAACATGGGCGCGCCGCCCGCCGCGGATCTGCGGCGGGCGGCGCGGTCGGTGGGTTCAGGACAGGGCCACGTCGCGGTAGTAGTAGCGCAGGATGGCCTGGTAGGTCCGGCCCTCGTTGGCGAGGTCACGGGAGCCGTACTGCGACAGCCAGTCCCCGTCCACCCAGCCGCCACAGGCGGTCGTTGTCGCGCAGTAGTGCGCCCGCAGGATGTTGCCGCTCCGGGTCATCCGGGTCGACCAGGTGCGGTCCACCGCGGAGGACGTCGAGGCCTGCGCCGACGACGGCCGGTAGACCTGGTCCCCGGTGTCGTCACGGACGTCGTAGCACTGCCCGCCGGGGGTCTTGCGGGTCGAGTGCAACGCCCAGTACCAGGCGTAGCTCTTGACGGCCACGGCACCGGCGTCCAGCGAGGCGTTCGGCCAGCTGGTGATCCACTCGTTCGGGAGGACGTTCTTGACGTACGTCTTGAAGTCGACCCGGTCGACGCGTCCGAGCCCGACCCGGTAGACGAGGATGGTGCTCGGCAGCTTGCTGTTGGTGCCGTCGGTGCTACAGCCCGTCGGCCCGCTCACCAGTTCGTGCGAAGCGTTGTTGTTCTTCAGCGTGGCGTTGAGGTTGCCCTTCGCCCCGGACGCGAAGTCCTGGCTCGCACCCGCGAAGTTGCTGTTGAAGTAGACCCGCACGGTCTTACCGGTCCGGTTCCACACCGACGCGGCGTTGTTCTTGACGCACAGGCCCTTGCCGTTGCCCGCGCCCTTGAACTCGTAGCAGGTCGGTTGGGTCGTGCCGTAGTCGTCCAGGGAGTCGGTGAAGTCGGAGACCGAGCCGGCCTGGTTGCTGTTGTAGAAGTAGCAGAACTCGCCACTGTCGCAGGTTCCGTCGCGATCGGCCGCCGCTGCCGGCGAGGCGACACTCAGGATCGAGGTGGACATGGCGAGGACGGCGCCGACGACGGCGAGTCCCTTGCGAATGTTCACGACGTCCTACCTCTCGTTGTAGCCCTGGGAGTTCCAGAACGAGGTCGGGTCGGCGTTGTCCAGAGTGGGATCGCCGACGCTGACGGCCGCGTGGGTCTGCCGGCCGGCCCGGACCTCGACGTGGGTGTGCGCGCCCGAACTGGAGGACACCCCGTGCCACGACTCGTCGGCGATGATCTCGCCCTTGCTGATGGCGTCGCCCACGCTCACCCCGGACCTCGGCGCGGTGTGCAGGTAGATCACCGTCTTGTTGAGCGAGGAGTTGTAGACGGCGATCGTGGACAGGCCACCGCTGCCGGTGGCGCCCCGCGCGACGTAGGTGACCGTTCCGGCGACCAGGGCGCGTACGTCCGAGCCGACGCCGCGGGCGATGTCGATGCCCTCGTGCCGGCCGGGCGTCGTGGTGTACCCGTCGAAGCCGCACGTGACAGCGCCGCCGCTGGCCTGGTAAAGGGCGTACGACATGTTCGTACGCGTCGACGGCGAGAACTGGTGCGAGGCGTTGTTGTTCTTCAGCGTGGCGTTGAGGTTCCCCTTCGCACCGGCCGCGAAGTCCTGGTAGGAACCGGCGTAACCGCTGTTGTAGTAGACGCGCACGGTCTTGGTGCTCCGGTTCCAGACCGAGGCGGCCTCGTTCTTGATGCACAGGCCCTTGCCGGCGCCGGCGCCCTTGAAGTCGTAGCACGAGGGCTGCTCGGTGCCGTAGTCGTCGAGCGAACCGGTGAAGTCCGAGACCGATCCGGCGTTGTCGCTGTTGTAGTAATAGCAGAACTCGCCGCTGTCGCAGACCCCGTCTCGGGCAGCGGCCGACGCGGGCGATGCGACGCTGAGGATCGAGGTGGTCGCGGCCAGCGCGACAGCGGCGGCGGCGAGGCTCCTACGGATGTTCATGGTGTCCTTTCCGAAAACGGTGAGGGGTGCGGGTCACTGCCCGCGCTGGTACTGCTCCCAGGTCCTGATCGGGATCCGGGGGCCGTCGTCAGGGCCCTGGTTGGCCAGGCCGTTCAGGCCGAGGTAGTAGTCCCCGACCTGGTGCTGCGCCTGGCTGGACAGGTCCGTGTCGTTGATCGCCGTGGCGTGGATGTGCCACGGCCAGTCACCCTGGCTCGGGTTACGCACCCAGGCGGCGAACCCGACCTGGCGGAGCGCCCGGGCCACGGCGGTGCGCTTGGCGGCGGTCATGCCGGTGACCGCGATGTCCACCACGCCACCGCCGTCGTGCGTACCGGCCGAGGTCGGGTCACCCCCCGGGTTGTACGAGCCCTGTTCGAGCACCAGGGCGTACCCGAGCAGACGTTGGGCCTCGGTGAGCATGGCCTGAGTACGGGCGTTGACGACCTGCCCGTCGCGCTGCACCTTGCCGCCCGGTCCGATCGGGTTGCCGACCGTGTACCGGTTCTGCCCGAGCTTGGTCAACGACGTCGTGCCGGGCAGTCCGTTCGCGGCGAGACCGCTGTAGCCGAGCGAGCGCTGGTAGGCCGCGTACGCCGAGATGGTGACGGTGCCGAAGTAGCCGTCGACCCACTGCGCGTCGAGCAGGTTCCGGGCCTGGAGCGCCTGCTCGACGGCGAGCACGGAACTCTTCGCACCCGGGGTCAGCGTGTTGTCGGCGCGGCGCGGGTCGATCTGGGCGGCCAGGACTGTGGCCTCCATGTCCACCACCGGCAGCGCGGCTGTGGTGACGGCCCGTTGGGCGGTGGTGTCGGGTGTCGCGGCCGACGCGTGGGCCGGGACGCTCGCTGCCACACAGAGCACGGCGAGCCCGACGGTTAACCAGGGACGGCGCAAGGTTGATCCTCCTCGTGGGTGGTGAGTCGCGTTGGGAACGGACATCACAGTGCGAGGAGGTGCCTGCTGTTCGGTACCCCGTTGGCCTGTCAGATTCGTCAGGCCGTCTCCGACCTGGACGAATGCGGTGTTGTCAGCTTGGGAGCGCCCGGGCCTGACATCGAAGCGGCAGCACCCGGACGCCGCTCACGGCGCGCTCAGGCGGTGACGGTGACCATGAAGTACACCGGCCGGCGGGTGGGAAAGAACTCCTGCCCGTTCTCGTCGACCATCTTCCAGCTGACCCAGCACTTCCCGGGGCTGCTCGGCGCGGTGACCGGAACGCTGATCATCACCTGCTCTCCGGGTGGCGTGTCACCGATCGCCACCCGATCCGGCACCTGGCAACCGTCGGCGTCGGCGGTCGGGTTCGTCCGCGCCAGGTAACGGTTGTGCCAGACGACCTTCCCCACGTTCGCGAGGGCCCACACCTTCACGAACTGGCTGTTCACCTTCACTCGCGTGCCGTCGGGGATGGTGACGTCCGCGACGAACTTGCTCGAGTCGCCGGCGATCAACGAGTCCGAGAACGCCGACGACGACGGTGACGGTGACGGTGACGAGCCAGACGACGCCGGCGCCGCGGGAGTGTCCTCGCCGTCCCGCGACGACAGGTCCCGCAGGGTCACGCCCAGGACGGCGATCACCGCCACCACCATCACCACCGCTGCGGCGGCCAGCCACGGCGAGCGGCTCCTGCGCGCTCCAGCATCCTCTTCGACCGGTGGGTACCCGGCGACCCGCAGGTCGCTCCGATGCTCCGCCGAGGACAGCGCGCCACCCGTCACCATCCGCCCGTGGGTCGTCGACGGTTCCGGGTTGCCAGCGGCCTCGGCGCCGGTCGCGGTGGGCTCGGCTCCGAGGTCCGCCGACTCGGCGACGTCGGACCCGGGCTCGGCGACGTCCGGCGTGGGGCCGGCGTCCGGGATGCCCTGGGCCGGGGCCGGTCGCTGCGCCTCCTCCCACCTGCGCCGCCACTGGGTCTCGTCCGCCTCACAGGCTCGGACGAACTCCCGCGTGGTCTCCCAGGAGGGGAACCTGGTCCCCGCTGCGGCCTCGTGCAGCGTCGTGTGCGAGATCCGGCCCGACCGACCAGCCATCTTCCGGAAGGACGGGTCGCCCACCTCGGTCCGCAGTGCGCGTAACTGTTCGGCGAACCTTCCTGCGGCCAACCGGTCCTGCACTCCATCCGTGGCGGCACGCTGGTCCTTCATCACTCCCCCATGTCAGACGGCGTCGTCAGGCGTTGTCAGAGCGTGTCAGAGGCTACCGAACGGGTGCTGGCGGCGATCAATGTGGTGCATCGACGACACCGGGCTCCACGGTCCCGGTGCATTGAAGGAGGTCACCGATGAAGAGTCTCTCCCGACGTGGTGTGCGCATCCTCGCGGCCGCCGGGTTGGCGGTGCCCGCGACGTTGGCGTTCACCGGACCGGCGTACGCCGAGACCAACCCGCGCTGCGTGGATTCGGTCCAGATCGGTGCGACCGCGTACGTCACAGTTGGCGGCCAGACCGCGGCTTCGGTCAAGCAGTACAAGGGCTGCGGCAAGAACTACGCCTACACGTACGTGTGGCAGCAGTACCGGGAGACTCACGGCGCGTACCAGGTCTGCACCTCGATCGTGACCGGTAGCACGCTGCGCGACCTGCAGTGTTCCAGCGGCAAGGAGGTCTGGTCCCTGGGCGCCAACACCCTGTCGGTGTGCACCCGCGCCCTCGGCGGGATCTCGGACGTGGCACAGAAGGAGACCGAGGTGCGCTGCTGACCGCCGTACTCGACGGTGCACCACGGCGGGGCGCTGGCTGTGCCAGCGCCCCGCTTCGCTTTCAGTCGACCTTGGGCGTGGCGCGCATACCCACGTAGCAGACCTGAGTGCCGTTGGTCAGCGTGGAGAAGACCACCGGCATGTAGTCCTCGCTGAAGGACGGTCCCGCGCCGGAGGCGGCGAAGACCGTTGCGGTGACAGGTTCCAGCTTCATCTCCAGGGGCGGTGACATGTCCTTCATGTCGTCGACGAACTCGTACCGCAGATGCGGCTCGCCGTCGTCGGTCCGGGTGACGGTGAGGACGACCCCCTCGCGCCGGTACGTGCCGAGCAGCGGTTCGAGGTCGATCGACTGTGGCACGGGGGCCGGGGCGAACGGGGCGGGCATGGTGACGTCGGCGAGTTCGGCGAGCAGGTCGCGGAACAGGTCGGCGTAGAGCAGGCGGGCAGCGCCGCCGTTGGTCATCAGGACCAGGGCGAGGTTCGCGTGCGGTACGACGCGCAGGTAGGCGTACTGGCCGATGGCCGCTCCGTCGTGGCCGTAGCCGGGGATGCCGTCCCAGTCGTAGAGGGTCCACCCCAGACCCCACCCGTCGGCGCTCACCGTCCACTTGTCGGGTACGTCGACCGCGCGGTGTCGCATGGCGGCGACAGCATCGTTGGACAGTACCCGGGTGCCGTCGGGCGCGAGGCCGCCGTCGAGGTGCATCCGGGCGAAGCGGGCCATGTCGCCGGCGGAGACGATGACCCTGCCCGCCGGACCGATGGCGCGAGGCATCAGGTCCCAGGACGGGGCCGGGTCGGGATAGCCGCCGGATTCGCCCAGGTGGCTCATGGCGACGCGGAAGCGCAGGGCCTCCTCCGGCAGCGTCATCGAGCGTTCCAGGCCGAGCGGCTCGAACAGCAGGTTCTTGAGCGCCTGGTCCCAGGTGAGGCCGGTGAGTTTTTCAATGACGCGGCCCAGGACGATGTAACCGAGTCCGCCGTACGAGATGGCCGTGCCGGGCGGGCAGTCCAGCGCCACCCGTCGGGCGGCGCTGACGTATCGGGTGAGGCAGTCGTCACCTCGGCCGCCGTCGAAGTTGAAGTCGTTGGTGACGCCACCGGTGTGGGACAGCAACTGCCGAATGGTGATCGTCCTGGTCGCCTCGGGATCGGGGGTCGCGAACTCCGGCAGCACGTCCACGACCGGCGCGCGGAGGTCCAGCTTCCCCTCGTCGGCGAGCCGCATGATGAGCGTTGCGGTGTAGACCTTCGCGATCGAGCCGGACAGGAACACCGAGTCCGGGGTGACCGTCACGCCGGTGCCTCGGTGCAGCACACCACTTGCCAGCTCGTGGACCTGCCCGTCGAGCAGCACGGCCAGGCTCGCGCCGGGGACGTGGTGCGTGTGGCGCAGCTCGTCGAACCGCCGCTGCCAGCGGTCGACGTCGAATCGCCGGCTGCGCGACCTCCGCGCAGGCGGGGGGTGCGGGTTGCTGTCGGCGTTCCAGCTCAGCGTCTCGGTCATGGCGCTTCCCTTCGGTCGGTCAGGTGTTCACGGCTCGTGGAGCCGGAGAGGTAGAGGGGGCGGGCGGGTCGCACGTCATGGCGTGGGCGATGACATGGGTGTCAGAGGCAGGGACACGGCACGTGCCGTGTCGTTTGTGGATCGCGCCCAGTCTGTTCACGCACTCACCGACTTGTCAACGGCACGTGCCGTGCCGTTACAGTGACGGCATGAGCGACGACCGCCGCACCAGGGCCGCCGACCGGACCAACGCGATCATGCGTACGACACTGGAGCTGGCGCAGGAGGTCGGTTACGCCAAACTCAGCATCGAGGGGGTCGCGGCCCGCTCCGGCGTCGGCAAGCACACGATCTACCGGCGCTGGCCGTCCAAGGGGGCTCTGTTCCTGGACGCGGTGCTCACCTCCGGCGAGCCCGCACTCGACTACCCCGACACCGGCGACATCGTTGCCGATCTGCGCCAACAGATCCACGCGGCGGTCGACCTCCTGGGCCAGCCGCCACTGGGCCCCCTCTACCGGGCCCTGGTGGGCGAGGCCCAGCACGATCCGCTGGTCGCCGCCGCCCTTAACGAACGCTTCATCCGCCCGCAAGCGGACCGGACCGTCGCCCGGCTGCGGAGCGCCCAGCAGCAGGGGCAGATCTCATCCGACCTCGACCTGGACGCGGCCATGGCGATCCTGTCCGGCCCGCTCTACTTCCAGTTCCTCATCACGCAGGAGCCGCTGACGCACGAGTACGTCGATCGCGTACTCAAGGCCCTGCTCGCGGGGATGACGCCACGGTCATAGGGCACGCCGGCCCGCCGGGATGGTCCTCCCGGCGGGCCCGGCGTCACGGGCAGGGCCTGCCCGCGCAGACGTCGACGACAGTGCCGGTGAGCAGGAAGATCGCCTTCTGTTTCTGGGCGCCGGCCTGGGCGCGCGGGAACTCGTGCGAGTCGTCGCCGTACTCCGGCCCGGCCGGTGCGAGGTTGGTCGGCGGTGGCGCCTGAGCCGCGCCGCTGTTCCAGACCACCATCGCCGAACCGGTGTACGGGTACCTGCGGATCGGCGCGATGCCCCAGTACGGGCGTACGTCCGAGGACCAGCCGTCGGCGAGGGCCGGGGTGTGCAGGCGGGCACCGATGGTGCGTGCCTGGACCTCGGCCGCGGCGGGCGACACCTGCTGGTCGCCGAAGGCCACGTGCATCAGCACCTGGTGTGCCGGGGTACGCGGCAGCGGCCGGTCGGTCAGGTGTTGCGCGTACCCGTTGGCCTCGGCCCGGTCCCACACCATCTGCAGCAGCGCGAGGATCAGCTGTTGGTCGGCCTTGTCCGGGTAGTAGCCGTCCATCACCGTCTGGAACGGGGCGAAGTCCACGCTGCGTTGCAGGAGCGTGGAGTAGTTCATCGCCGGTACGCCGAGCACGGAACGGGTCCAGTCCTGCGCGATGGCGGTGAGTGCCCCGCCGTTGATGCCGCCCTGGCTGTTGCCGTCGTAGTGCAGCCCGCCCGCCAGATTGATCAGCGGCCGTGCGGTGGCGTCGCGGAACGCCGGGTGGGCGGCGAACCCGCCCGGGTGGATCATCGTGCGGCCCAGGAAGAGGAAGTTCAGGAAGCTCTGCTGCAAGCGGTCCGCCACCGCCGGGAAGGCGCTGAGGTCGGTGAAGGTGCCGGCCACGTAGGGAACGTCGGCGGCTGCCATGCCGATCCAGCTGGTCGCGCAGAAGGTGAAGTTGTGGGTGTTCGACATCGTCCTGACGTTGCCGGCGTTGACCTCGGTCGGCCTGCCGAGCAGGCCGTGGCCGTAGAGCGAGAGGTGAGCCGGCTTGGCGGCGGTGGCGCTGCGCGGGATGGTGCAGACGAAGTCGGCCGCCAGTGTCGTGCCGGACGGAGTGGGCAGGGCGTTCGGTGTCGGCGGCGTTCCGGGCCCGCCGGCTGGTCCGTAGTGCAGCCGGGAGCCGGGCCCGCCGTCGCCGGTCAGATATGACGGTACGCCGATGGTGCCGGTCACCTGACGGGCGATCAGCGGATCCTGCTCCGGGGCGTAGTCGGTCACCTGGGTGACGGTGAACGACGGCGCGGCCCGACGGAGGGCGGCGAACGCGCTGTCCCGCATCGCCAGCATCCGCCCGGTCAGGCCCTGCCGGCTGGCGACGGTGAAGTCCCAGGCCAGGTAGAGGGTGTGCCGCTTGACGCCGGCCCTGGTCAGGTCGGCGACGATCCGTTTCATCTGCGGGACGCGACCGTCCCGACGGCCGAGGCCGGCACCTGTCACGTACGACGTGAACGCTGTCGGCGCCGGGATCGTCGCCCCCGTGCCGTCGCGCATGCCACGCAGGCCGACGACGTAGCGGGCGCCCTCGGTCAGAGCCATCGCCGGCCGGATGATCAGCACCTGCCGATCGGGCCGGCCGACCGCGTGCGCGTCCAACTCGGCCCAGTACGGCGTGCGCTTCCCGGTCCGCGTGTCGAGCAGGACGATCGGCGCGTCCGGTGCCAGCGAGCGGCCGATGTCGGTGACCGGTGCGATGCCGGTCGCCGCCACGTCGAGGCCGGGAACCCGAACCAGGATGGGTGAGCCGGGGCTGAACCCGTCCTGCCGGTTCCACTCGGTCGGGTCGATCGGGGTCCCCTGCACGTTGGCCGGCATGGCGGAGGCCGCCAGCCGGACCCGCTTGCCCGTGGGGCTGGTCCGGTCGGGCACCGTGAAGTAGTCGTTCGGGAACGGCAGCAGGCAGGCCGTCGGGTCGATCGGGTCGCAGGACGGACGTCCGGCCGGTCCCGGAGTTGTTGGCGGTGCCGCGGGGGCAGCCGTGCCGAGCAGGACGGCGCCCGCGGTCACCAGCACGGACACGGCGAGACGGAGCCCTCGGGAAGTGGTCACACGCATCTCCTTCGACGCAGGGTGGCGGATCGATGAAGGGCCGACGGTGGTGTTCTTCCTACGCTTGTGAAGAAAGCTCAGCAAGCGTCGATCCGTCGGCCCCGCGTCGAAGGAGTACGACAGCCTCCGGTCAGGCGGTGATCACCGGCCAGGCGTACGCGAGCAGGGCGCAGGCGGCCCCGAGGAGCGCGAGCGAAAAGCCCCGGGTGGGCAGCGGCAGGGCCGCGAGCACGATCAGGATGACGGCGACAATGTAGAGAAATGCCTGGGCGGACATATCGGTCTCCTCGTTCAAGGGGTGACTGGCGTGTGAATCTCCCGCCGAGATGCCCCCGGGCGTGATCGCGGAAACGTCCCGCCCCATCACGAGTACGTCCACAGTGTGGCCTGCGACGCGCGAGCTGTGCCTACGCCGCGAGGAGCAACGCTTCGGCACCCACCGGCCGGAACCCGGCCGCCTGGAAGGCGCGCACGCTGCGCGCGTTGCCGACGGCCTGCTGGGACCAGATTGGTCGACCGTCCGGCACCAGGTGCCGGGCGGCTGTTGCCAGCGCTCTCCCCAGGCCCCGGTGGCGGTGCTCGTCGTCGACCTCGATCGCCACCTCCCAGCGGCCGGCCACCCCTCGGCCGAGAACGATCACCCCACCCTCGGCGGCCCAGACGCGCACGTCGTCACGACGCCGACGGGCCCTGACCTCTCGCGGATGATCAGCCTCGGTCAGCTCGGTCAGCTTCAGCGGCGGAGCCCCGGCGAGGCAGCTCGCCACTGTCAACAGGTCGATGGTGTCCATGGACCGCCGGGTGCGGTCGAGCAGAGCACCCAGGAAGCGCGGATTCATCGTGGCCGCCAAGGGGTCGCACTCGACAGCGGCCAACGTACGGCGTACCCATTGGGGGTCCTCGTCGGTGAACACCACCGAGTGGCCGGTGAAGGCGATGACCCCGGCGTCGCGGCGGCTCGGCTGCGCGACCACTGTGGTTCCGCCGTCCGGCGGCGGGAAGTCCCCGTGCGTCGCCGCCTCCAGGATGTCGGCCAAGGTGCGCTCCATTGTCGTATCCTCCCCCGTCCGCTCCGCGCCGTTGCCGAGGGTGGGCGCGCTCCGCCGCTACGGCGAGGGCCTGCGGTACCAGATTCGGGGCCGGCCGTCAGGGGCGATGACCACGTCCGTGCGTACCCGGTAGACCTGCTCGATCCGGCGTGAGGTGAGAACCTCGACGGGCGTACCCGCCGCGACCACCCGGCCGTCGCACAGCAGCACCAACCGGTCGCAGTACTGGGCGGCCAGATTGAGGTCGTGCAGGGTCACCACGACGGTGCTGGTCGACTCGGCGAGGAACCGCAGCAGCTCCAGTTGGTGCCGGATGTCCAGATGGTTGGTCGGCTCGTCGAGCAGCAGCAAATCTGGTTCCTGCACCAGGGCACGGGCCAGGTCGACCCGCTGCCGCTCGCCGCCGGACAGGCTGGACCAGCGCCGCTGCTCGAAGCCGGCCAGACCGGCCTCGGCGAGAGCGCGCCGTGCCAGGTCCAGATCTGCGGCGCCGACCCCGGCGATACGTGGCCGGTACGGGATCCGGCCCAGCAGAACCACCTCCAGTGCGGACATCTCCACGTCGGTGGCGACCTGTTGGGTGACCACCGCGATCCGCCGGGCGAGGGCGCGTCGGGGTATCGCCCCTACCGCGACGTCGTCGAGCAGCACCCTCCCGGACTCCGGTCGGGTCAGTCCGGCCAGTAGCCGCAGCAGGCTCGACTTGCCGGAGCCGTTCGGCCCGAGCAGCCCGACCGTGACGCCCGGTTCGGCGGTGAGCGCCACCCCGGCCAGAATGCGTGCGCCGGCCACACCCCACCCGACCCCGTCCGCGTGCAGCCGCGCCGGCAAGGCTCCAGCCCGGTACGGGTCACCGCCTGGCCGGTCCTCTCCGGCACCGCCGGCCGCCCGACCATCGCTCTCCACGCTTCGACCGGCAGCGTCCGACCCGATCATGGTGTGCCCATCCGACGTCGCATGACCAGCGCGAACACTGGCACCCCGAGCAGCGCGGTGAGCACGCCCACCGGCAGTTCCTGTGGCGAGAAGACCGTCCTCGCCACAGTGTCCGCCCAGACCAGGAAGATCGCGCCGATCACCGCGCAGGTGGGCAGCAACGTGCGATGCCGGGTGCCGAGCAGGAACCGGACGGCGTGCGGCACGGTCAGCCCGACGAAGCCGATGGCACCGCTCGCGGCGACCAGCGTGGCCGCCATCAGGGCTGTGACGCTGAACAGCAGCAGCCGGGTACGCCCGGGAGAAAAGCCGAGCGAACGAGCGGTATCGGTGCCGAACGCGAACGCGTCCAGCGCCGTCGCACTGGTCCAGCAGACCAGCACGCCGAGCCCGACAACCACGGCGCTCAGCGCCACCGCCTGCCACGACGCCGCCGTCAGCGAACCGAGCAGCCAGAACGTGACGCTACGAGTGTCCTGGGTGTGCGCGTCCGAGATCACGATCAAGCTGGTCACCGCGCTGAAGAGCTGCGAGACGGCCACCCCGGCGAGAACGATCCGGGTCGGCTCGCCGGCCCGCCGACCGGCCAGCAGCAGGACCGCGCCGAACGCGGCCATGCTGCCGACGAACGCGCCGGTGGTCAGATCGACCGGGCCGGCGCCGATCCGGATGCCGAGGACCAGCACCGCCACCGCGCCGGTGGAGGCGCCGGACGACACACCGAGCAGGAACGGGTCGGCCAGCGGATTACGCGTGAGCGCCTGGAGCACCGCGCCGCACACCGCCAGACCGGCGCCTACCAATGCGGCCAGCAGCACCCGGGGCAGCCGGAGATCCCACACGATGCTGTCCGGCAACGCCGGTAAGGGCTGGACCGGCAGGCCCACGTGGCTGGCAACCGCGCGCAGGACGCTGTCCACGGGCAGGTCGGCCGAGCCCACGCTGACCGCCGCCGCGATGGTGACCAGCAGTAGGAGAAAGGCCAGCGGCAGAACGTACCGGCCGAGTTTCGGCACGCTGGCGGGAGGTGACGAGTCTTGTCGCCTCGGCGTGGGCGGGTTGCTCGCCGAGACGACGGATGGTGCGGCTCGTAGCTTCATCGGCGGGCGAACACCACATAGTCGTCGAGGTACTGCCAGACTGTGCCGACCTCGGCGAAGCCGGCCGTGCGAAGGGCCGCCAGGTGGAATTCCAGTGGGGCCAACGCCTGCGGCGGTCGGTCGGCGAACCGCCGATCGCGCTCAGCGACCAGCCCGGCCAGTTCCGGGTGTCGGGCCGCCTCGGCGTACCAGTCGGAGTAGGTGAGGGCTCCGGCGGCGAAGGCCTCCTGCTGCACCTGCGCGTCGTGTCGACCGGCGACGTCGCGCAGGGTGGGCGCCGATTCGCCGTAGCGGAGGTGGTCGGCGTTGAGCAGCACGCCACCGGCGGGCAGTAGCCGCGCCACTGTGGTGTAGACGCGCAGCAGTTGCTCCGGCGCGAGCCAGTGCAGTGCCGTCGAGGTGAGCACGGCGTCGACTCGCCGCCCGGTCAGCGCCTCCTCCCAGCCGTCGACCACCAGGTCGACGTCGTGGACCTCGGCCCGCCCGGTGTACCGACTCAAGGCACGCCACGCCACCTTCAGCAGGATCGGGTCGTAGTCGACGGCGACGGAGGTGGCCCGTGGAAACTCGGCCAGCATCCGGTCGCTGATCGCACCGGGACCACAGGCCAGATCCAGGATGGTGAGATCCTCGGGGCAGTGCAGTCGCACCACGTCGGCCATCGCATCGAACCGCAGGTCGCGGTGGGCCACGTAGGCGGACTGCTGCTCGTTCCAGAGGTCGAGTAGACGCCGGGCGGCCGACTGGTCCAGCGCGACGACGTCGGTACCGGTCGGCGGGGTCATCGCGCGACCCCGTGCAGGCTGGCACCGACCAGCTGCGCCGCCTGGACGCTGCGGACCGACGGATCCATCGACGAGCCGGGCACGATGACGAAACGTCCGGCGACCACCGCGTCCAGCTTCGACGTCACCGGGTTGCGTCGCAGGAAGTCGATCTTCGATTGGGCGCTGTCGCCGTCGCCGCCCCTGGTCAGGTCCGCCAGCACGATCACGTCCGGATTTCGTTTGGCGATCTCCTCCCAGTTGCCGGCGGGCCACTTCTGGCTGGCATCGGTGAACGCGTTGCGGACACCCAGCAGCGAACTGATCGCGTCCGGAACTCCGCCGCGCCCGGCCACGTACGGGGTGCTCGTGCCGGAGTAGTACCAGAGAAGTGACGGGCGGGCGCCCGGTGCGGTCGTCGGCGCCGCGCCTCGGGCCTCGTCCAAACGACTCTGCTGGTCGTGGATCACCTTCGCGGCCCGCTCCGGAACTCCGAAGACGCCGGCGATGTCGCGGATCTCCTCGAAGATCCCGTCGAAGGTGACCGTCTGGGTCGCGTCCGCCGGTTTCTCGCACGCGAACTCGGAGAGGTACGCCGGCACACCGAGGGTGGCCAGGTCGGCTCGTGGACCCGCGGCGTCCGGGGCGTACGCGGAGGTGTAGGTCGAGTAGACGAAGTCCGGGTTCGCCGCGCGGACCGCCTCGCGCGACGGATAGAGCTTCGCCAGCACCGGCACCTTCTCGTATGCCTGGCGCAGGTCGGGAAGCACCGGGTCGGTCTGGTAGCTGGTGCCGATCATCCGGTCGGCGAGACCGAGGCTGAGCATGATCTCGGTGGCGTTCTGTTCGAGTGCGATCGCCCGCTGGGGTGGCGCGGTGACGCTGACGGGTAGCCCGCAGTTGGTCAGGTGGATCGGGGCGGCCAGGTGGTTCTGCGCGGCCGGTGTGGCGGTTCCACCGTCGGCACATCCCGCGGTGGCCAGCACCAGACACAGGGCCGCCTTAACGAAAACGGTTTTCATGAGCGGGAACATACCAACGGCGTCTCGACGGCGTACAGGCGGGTGCGGGTGGTGAACGCCGCCCCGCACGATCGCCCGCTCCGGAGCCCCAGCCCGAGAAGGCCGGATGGGCGGAATCGGTGCCGACTGACCAGCGCGACGAGGCCCGGCGCGCGATGGCCGCGTCGCACGTTCGCGTCGGTGTCGTCCGGATAATCAGGAGGTCTCAATCGCCTGAACTGGAGGCCCGCATGCGAGTCATCCGCGTTCTGCCCAACCTTCCGGTGTCCGACGTCAGCGCCGCGAAGGGCTTCTACACCGACTTCCTCGGTTTGAGCACCGAGGCGTTCAGTCTGGGCTGGGTGGCCCGCTACTCCTCGCCCGACTCCGACGCGGCCGTGCAGCTCGTCTCCGGTGACGCTTCCGCACCCGAGGACTCGGTCATCAGCGTGCAGGTGGACGACGTGGACGACGCCTATGCGGAAGCACAGCGGCTCGGATACGAGATCGTGCACCCGCTGACCACCGAGCCGTGGGGCGTGCGAAGGTTCTTCGTCCGCGCGCCGGACGGCAACGTCATCAACGTGGCGGCGCACCACTCCTGAGGTGACCCCGACGATCCGGAGGGATTGACCCTCGCCGACGTCCACTGTTAACTGCACATCAACGATGTAGATCGATGTTCATCCGGATGCCGTGAACGGCACGGTGGCAGCGTTCCGCGTCGTCTCGACATCGCCCTCGTTTCGGCGGACGTGGGCGGACCGGGGCGTTTCCCGGGGTGCGAGAGCTCCATCCGCACGACGATCCCGAGGAGATCGTGTCGATGAAGATGACGCCGCAGCTACGAATCGCACCCGCCGCCGGGCCACCGATCGCGACACCCCCGGACGCCGGGCCGCGGCACTGACCGCGAACCGAGACGCGACGGGTCCCGGAGAAACGCGGCCTGATCACCCACTGAACACGCCGGCAACGTCTCGTCGAGCCCCGGCGTCGACGGCCGGCTCCGTCCGTCCCCCTGGTGTACGCGCATCCACCGGTGCGCGTACACCCGACCGTCCCGCCCGCCCCCAACCCGGGAGTCCGCCATGCGCACACCACGTCCGCGCCTCACCGCGGCCGTCGTCCTGGCCGTCCTCGCCAGCCTCCTGCCGATCATCGTCGGAGTCACCGTCGCGGCACCACCCGCGGCGGCGGCACCACCCGCCACCACCCAGTTCGAGAAGGTCAAGCTCGACGGCGGCCTCTCCATGGGAGAGCCGATCGAGTTGTCGGTCCTCCCCGACGGCAAGGTGCTCTACATCAACCGGGGCACCAGTTCCGGCGGCGGACAGGTCCGCCTCTACAACCCCACCACCCGCGCCACCACCGTCGCGCTGACACTGCAACTGGACGCCCGCTTCGAGGACGGCCTGATCGGCATCACCGCGCACCCGAGGTTCGCCACGAACCGCTGGGTGTACCTGTTCTACTCGCCGGCCGGGACACCACTGGTCAACCGCATCTCACGGTTCACCTTCAACCCGAGCACGTCGGTGCTCGACGCGGCCAGCGAGACGCGGCTCATCGAGTGGCCGACCGAACGTCGGCTCTGCTGCCACTCGGCCGGGTCGATGACCTGGGACAGCAACGAGAACCTCTACTTCGCCGTCGGTGACAACACCAACTCCGGCGGGGACTCGGCGGGGATGGCGCCGATCGACGAGCGGACGAGCCGCGACGCGCAGTACGACGCGCAGCGGACCTCGGGCAACACCAACGACCTGCGCGGGAAGATCAATCGTATCCACCCGGAGGACAACGGCACGTACACCGTCCCGACCGGGAACCTCTTCCCCGCCGGCACCAGCGGAACCCGTCCGGAGATCTACGTGATGGGGGTGCGCAACCCGTACCGCGTCTGGGTGGACCGGAAGAACAGCAACACCCTCTACTGGGGCGAGGTCGGGCCGGACGCGGGCGCGACGATCGCCAACCGGGGGCCGGCGGCGTACGACGAGTGGAACCGGGCCACCGCGCCGGGCAACCACGGTTGGCCGTACTGCGGCGGACCCAACGTCGCCTACAACGACTGGGACTTCGCCACCAACTCACCGCGCGGCTGGTTCCCGTGCGGCGGCAGCACCGGCCCGGTGAACAACTCGCCACGCAACACCGGCCTCCAGCAGCTACCGCCGACCCGGAGCGCGCTGGTCTGGGAGCAGCACGGCGGCAGCAGGGAGTGGCCCGCCCTGGACAGCCCGGGCGGCTGCGGCTCGCCCAACCACGCCGAGGTCTACCACTACGACCCCAACCTGGTCTCCGACGTGAAGTGGCCGGCGTACTACGACAACAAGCTGCTGATCACCGAGTACTGCCGTAACTGGATCAAGGAGGTCCAGTTCGACAACGGCAACGCCCGCACCGGCAACCCGACGGTCATCGAGCCGGTGCTGGCCGGGATGTCGTTCGTCCACCCGATCGACATGGAGTTCGGGCCGGACGGCTCGCTCTACCTGCTGGAGTACGGCAACGGCTACTTCTCCGGCGACGCCGCCGCAGGGCTGTACAAAATCAACTACGTGGCCGGTGGACGGTCCCCGACCGCCGTCGCGTCCGCCACGCCCGACAACGGCCTCAGCCCGCTGACCGTCAGCTTCTCCAGCGCTGGCAGCACCGACCCGGACGGCGACCCGCTGACCTACGCGTGGGACTTCGACAGCAACGGCACCGTCGACTCCACCGCCGCGAACCCCACCCACACGTACGCCAGCAACGGCGACAAACGGGCCCGGCTCACGGTGTCCGACGGGACCGGCCGCTCCGGCACCACGCAGATCGCCGTCGTGGTGGGCAACAATCGGCCCACCGTCTCGCTCAACGGCATCCCCGACGGCGGCCTGTTCTCCTGGGACGAGAACCTGACCGCCACCGCCACCGCCACCGACGCCCAGGACGGCACGATCCCGTGCGCGAACGTGACGATCCGGGCGGCCCTCGGGCACCAGGAGCACGCGCACGAGGAGGGGCAGGGCACCGGGTGCGGCTTCACCGTCAACACCGGGCCGGTGCACGCGGGACCTGACTCGGTGCTCTTCTTCCTGCTGCGCGCCGGCTACACCGACCGGGGCGCCGCCGGGGCCGTGCCGCTCACCGCGGAGAAGGACGTCACCCTCTGGCCCAAGCAGTGGCAGGCCGAACACTACGTCTCGCTGCACGGTCCCCAGGTCATCACCGCGAGCGGGGCCGAGGGCGGGCGGCGGCTCGGTGACATCCAGAACGGCGAGTACGTCCGGCACCACGGGGTCAGCCTGAAGGGCATCACCGGGGTCCGGGCCCGGGTGTCCTCGGACAAGGCCGGCAACGTCGCCTCCTTCCGGTACGACTCCCCCACCGGCCCGGAGATCGCCCGGGTGACGGTGCCCAACACCGGCGGCTGGGACAACTACACCGAGATCAGCGCGTCGGTCACCAAGCCCGACGACAACACCCACGACCTGTACGTCGTCTTCACCGGCGGCAGCGGAGGCGCCCTGCTCGACCTGGACAGCTACACGTTCACCGGCGCCGGGGTGAGCACCCCGACGGGCGGCCCCCGCACCGGCACGATCCGGGGCATGGGCAAGTGCGTCGACGTCAACGCCGGTGGGACCGCCGACGGCACCCGCGTCCAGATGTGGGACTGCATCGTCGGCGAGGCCAACCAGCAGTGGACGCTGCCCGGCGACGGCACCATCCGCAACCGGGGCAAGTGCCTGGACGTCCAGTCCAGCGGCACCACCAACGGCACGCCGATCCACCTGTGGACGTGCAACAACGGAGCCCAGCAGTGGGTGCCCGGCCCCAACGGCAGCCTGCGCAACCCGCAGGCCAACCGCTGCCTGGACATCCCCGCGTCCACGCCGACGAACGGACGGCAGTTGCAGATCTACGAGTGCAACGGCACCGCGGCGCAGAACTGGACCCTGCCGTGACCCGCCCGTCCCCTCTCCCACAAGGAGCTCCCATGCGCAGACGCGCCATCCGGGCGGTCGCCGCCGCCGTACTCGCCGGGCTCACCGTCGCCGCGGGTGCGGCGACGGCCCCGGCCCCGGCCGAGGCCGCACCAGTGACCAAGGTCCTGGTCTTCTCCAAGACCGCCGGCTTCCGGCACTCGTCCATCCCGAACGGCGTCGCCGCCATCCAGCAGCTCGGCACGGCGAACGGCTTCACCGTCACCGCCACCGAGGACGCGGCCACCTTCACCACCGCCAACCTCGCCCAGTACCAGGCGGTGGTCTTCCTCAGCACCACCGGTGACGTGCTCAACGCCGGCCAGCAGAGCGCGTTCGAGGCGTACATCGCCGCCGGTGGTGGCTTCGTCGGGGTGCACGCCGCCGCCGACACCGAGTACGACTGGCAGTGGTACGGCGGCCTGGTCGGGGCGTACTTCGCCTCGCACCCGGCGACCCAGCAGGCCACCGTCCGGGCCGAGGATCGGGCCAACGCCTCCACGGCGCACCTGCCGTCGACCTGGACCCGCACCGACGAGTGGTACAACTACCGCGCCAACCCCCGCTCGGCGGTCAAGGTGCTGGCCAGCCTCGACGAGTCGTCGTACAGCGGCGGGTCGATGGGTGGCGACCACCCGATCACGTGGTGCCACAGCTACGGCGGCGGACGATCCTGGTACACCGGGCTCGGTCACACCGAGCAGAGCTACAGCGACCCGACGTTCACCCGCATGCTGCTCGGCGGCATCCAGGTCGCGGCCGGCGCCGTGGCTGCCGACTGCCGGCCGGAACCCGGCTACACCCCGCTGTTCGACGGCACCCCGGCCAGCCTCGCGCAGTGGCGGCAGGCCGGGCCGGGCGGCTTCACGCTGACCGACGGCACCCTCACCTCGTACGGCGGCATGGGATTGCTCTGGTATCCGGTGCGGACCTTCGGCGACTACTCGCTCAAGGTCGACTGGATGATGCCGGGCGACGACAACGGGGGCGTCTTCATCGGGTTCCCCGACCCGCAGGGCGACCCGTGGGGCCCGGTCGACGCCGGTCACGAGATCCAGATCGACGCCACCGACGGCGACCCGTCGCGTACCACCGGCAGCGTCTACAGCCTCCAGGCACCGAACCAGGCCGCCCGCGCGGCGGCGCTCAACCCACCCGGTTCGTGGAACACCTACGAGATCGGCGTACACGGCCAGCGGGTGGAGATCTGGCTCAACGGGGTCAAGATCAACGATTACGTCAGCAGCCGGGCCATCGCCAACGGCTACATCGGGTTGCAGAACGACGGCGCCGGGATGGACATCAACTACCGCAACGTGCGCATCAGGACGGACGGCCCGAGCGAGCCGCCCGCCACCGACCTGGCCCGGGACCGCCCGGTCACGGCGTCCAGCGTCGAGCCGGGCAGCGCGCACGTCGCGGCCAACGCCGTGGACGGCAACGCGGCCACCCGCTGGGGCAGCGCGTACGCCGACCCGCAGTCGATCACCGTCGACCTCGGGGCGACCTACGCGGTCAACCGCGTCCGACTGGCCTGGGAGACGGCCCACGCACGGGCGTACCAGGTCCAGGTGTCCCCGGACAACGCCACCTGGTCGACGGTCCACACCACGACCACGGGCGACGGCGGCGTCGACGACCTCACGGTCACCGGCACCGGACGTTACCTGCGGGTGTACGGCACCCAGCGAGCGACCCAGTGGGGCTACTCGCTGTGGGACCTCAACGTCTACGGCAGCGCCACCGGCAGCACGCTGCTCTCCCGGGGCCGTCCGGTGACCGCGTCCAGCGTCGAGCCGGGCAGCGCGCACGTCGCGGCCAACGCCGTGGACGGCAACGCGGCCACCCGCTGGGGCAGCGCCTACGCCGACCCGCAGTGGATAACTGTGGACCTCGGCGCGTCCCGCACCCTCGACCGGGCCCGGCTGACCTGGGAGGCGGCGTACGCACGGGCCTACCAGGTCCAGGTCTCCCCGGACAACGCCACCTGGTCGACGGTCCACACGACGACCACCGGCGACGGTGGTGTGGACGACATCGCCCTCTCGGCCACCGGTCGCTACATGCGCGTCCAGGCCACCCAACGGGCCCTGCCCGCGTACGGCTACTCGCTGTGGGAGTTGGAGGTCCACGGCAGCTGAGCCGGCGCTCCCGTCCCCAGCCTCGCCCACCGAGGCACCGACCCCCCTCCGGTCCGCCGTCGAACCGTTCCCCTCCGGTGACGACGGACCACCACCGGGCAGCCGGTGCGGCCGGCGTCCCCCGGCCGCACCGGCTGCCGCCCGTACGGCGACGCCACGGTGGGCTGGACTGCTCACGGCCGGCATTGAGAGCTGTCACCGCCGACGATGCTCGTACGGCGTCGCTGGCGTCTGAGTGCCCTGGTCCGGTCGCCGTCGAGGAACCGGGCGGGGCTGGGCGACGACGGCCTTCCCGCTCGGGCGGGACGTGGCTCACCCGCGTGGGGGACGTGACGCGGCCCGACGACCGCGATGGTGGGTTCTGTGACCAGAAGCCGGCTGCCGTACGGCGCTGCGGCGTGGACGGTGGCGTATGCGGCCGTCCACGCCGTGTGGGCGAGCCGCGGTGCGCCACGATTCACCGAACCGGGCGAGTCGTTCCTGCCGGAGGGGTGGTTTCCGGTGGCGGTCTCGGTGCTCTCGACAGCGACCGTCCTGCTCGTCGGGTGGGCATCCGAGCGTCGTCGCCGAACCGCTCTCCGATGGCTGGTGGCCGCGCTGGGCTGGATATCGGGGGTGTCGCTGCTGCTCTACTCGTTCATGTTTCCGCTGACTCTCCTGATGGTCCTCGGCGGCGTGTTCGGCATGGAGGTCGGCGCTGTCGACTGGGCCACGCTGCTGGCGCAGGGCAGTGGTGCCGTCGGCGGGGCACTGACCATCAGCGTCGCCCTCCGCGAGCAACGGCGGGCCCGTGGCGCCTGCCGGCATTGCGGTCGTACCGAGTGCGGCTCCCCGGAGTCACGGGAGACGCCGGGGTGGGCCGTGCTCGCCGGCTACGCGGCGGTCGTGGCATGTCTGGCCCGGTTTGCCGCGGAAATGCTGCACGGTTTCCTGTCGAGCAAGGCGCCGGAGGTTCCCTGGGCGTTCCTGGTCACCTTCGTCGTCCTGATGTTCCTGGCCGGCACCCTGCTACCGCTGGCGTTGGTGCACCGGTGGGGCCGGATCTGGCCGGGCTGGGTCCGGCCGCTCGCCGGCCGCGGGGTGCCGCGTTGGCTCGTACTCGGGCCGGGGTACTTCGTGGGTGCCGGCCTCACCGGATACTTCGGCGTGGGTGGCATGACGGCCTGGGCCACCGGCGACAACGTGGACGGCGCCGCGTGGTTCCTGGCTGTGGTCCTGCCGGCCTACACCGTGTGGGGTGTCGGGCTGTTGGTCGCCGCGGGTTCGTACCTCAGTCTGACCAAGCCCACCTGCGTTCACTTACGGCAAAGCGCCCCGATCCGTCGTCAGGTGCGGGCACGATGAGAGGGATTCGCCCAGCGACGCGGTGAGCGGGGGTCGGCCGTGAACGACGGACTGGTGACCAGACGGAGCGCCCACGATGTCGGAGAGACCGTCGCTGCCCTGCGGGCCGAGGCGGAGCGGGCGGGCGCTGCCGTCGTCGCGGTGGTCGACCACGCGGCAGCCGCGCGCAAGGCCGGGCTGAGCATGCCCGACACACAGGTGATCATCTTCGGGAATCCGCAGGCGGGCACGCCGCTCATGCAGGCCCACCCCCAGATCGCCATCGACCTGCCACTGCGAATCATGGTGCGCGACGACGGTCAGCCCGGCTCGCTGGTCACCTGGCAGGACCCCGCGTACGTCGCCCAGCGGTACGGACTCACCGAGGACAAGTCGGCACCGCTGAACGCCCCAGCCACGATCGCCTCGGCGCTCGACGACCGCTGAGGACGCCGGGGGTTCCCGCTTCCGCAGGACGACCCCGGACGGTGCGGGTGGCCGTCAGCCTGTGGGTGCGAGCGCGGCGCGGCGCGTCCGCAGGTGGGCACGTTCGGTCTCGTTCGTGACCAGCGCCAGGGCCTCGTCGTAGGCGGCACGGGCTTCGGCGTCGCGGCCGAGCCGGGTCAGCAACTCCGCGCGGGTGGCGGGCAGCCGGTGGTAGCCCGGGAGGCGTACCTCCTCCAGCGCGGCCAGGGCCACCGCCGGCCCGTACACCTCGGCGACGGCGACCACCCGGTTGAGCGCGACGACCGGGGTCGGTGTGAGCACGAGAAGCTGGTCGTACAGTGCCAGCACCTGCCGCCAGTCGGTGGCGGCGCCGTCGGTGTGCACCGCGTTGATCGCGGCCTGGATCTGGTACGGCCCGGGTCGGTTGAGCCGCAGGCATCGGCGGACCAGGTCGTGGCCCTCGGCGATGAGTCTCCGGTCCCACAGTGACCGGTCCTGCTCGGCCAGCAGCACCAGGTCTCCGGCCGGGCCGAGCCGAGCCGCACGGCGTGCCTCGGCCAGCAGCAGCAGGGCGAGCAGGCCCAGGACCTCCGGCTGGTCGGGCATCAGCGCGGCCAGTTCGCGGGCGAGTCGGATCGCCTCGGCGCACAGGTCGGTCCTGATCAACGGCCCGGCGGTGGACGTGTAGCCCTCGTTGAACATCAGATAGAGCACGGTGAGCACGGGCGGCAACCGGTCCGGCAACTCGTGTGCGGCGGGCACCCGGTACGGGATGGCGGCATCGCGGATCTTCCGCTTGGCACGCACGATCCGCTGGGCGACAGTCGTCTCCTGGACCAGGTACGCCCGGGCGATCTCCGGCACGTCGAGACCGCCGAGCAGGCGGAGCGTGAGAGCGGTGCGCGCGTCGGGGGCGAGTGCCGGGTGGCAGCAGGTGAAGATGAGCCGCAGCTGGTCGTCCTTCACCGGCCCCACCTCCTGCGGCTCGTCCGGGTGACTGAGCAGGAGCGCCTGGGCGTGGCGGGCCTCGCGGGTCGACTCCCGACGCAGCCGGTCGATGGCCCGGTTACGGGCTGTCGTCACGATCCAGGCACCCGGATTCGGCGGTGTGATCTGCCACTTCTCGAGCGCGATGGCGAAGGCGTCCTGGACCGCCTCCTCGGCGAGGTCGATGTCACCGAGTACGCGGACCAGGGTGGCGACACAGCGCCCGTACTCGGCGCGGTAGATGTTGTCCAGATCCATGTCGTCGCCCGCCTCCTCGTCGGGTTCGCCGCCAGCAGCAGAGTGCTGATCCTCTCGCAGAGGTCAGACGGTGTGCGGCATGAGGGCGGACGGCTCGTCGGGTTTCGTCGGTCGCCACGCGGGGGTAGCCGATGGGTCATGAACCGCAATCTCGTCACAGCGCTGCAGATCGCCTGGGGCTTACCGGAGTTCCGCGACGGCGTGCGCCACATCGTCGACCTCGACGAGGTGGCGGTGCTGCTCGCCGCACTGTCCGATCCCGACCACGACCACGAGATCGAGCGCAGCCTGTTGGGCCTGCTGCGGTCCGGTCTCGACACGACCGAGATCCGCGAGGCGGTGCTGCTGCTGCTCGAACAGGACGACGTGCGCCGGCCACTCGTCGCGGCCTTGACGGAACCCCTCGCGGACCGACCAGGTCAGGCTGCCGCCATCGCTTCGGCCGCCGAGGATCCGGCGGTACGGCGTGAGCTGCGGGCGGTGCTGGACAACGCGCGAGCGCGCCAGCTGATCTGGCAGGCTGTCGACAACCAGGTGGAGGACAACCGCGTCGGCGTGATCCACCGGGCGGCGGTGTTGTTCGTGCGGCACCGCAGCGTCCGGCGTCTCGTGTGGGCTCTGCGCCGGCACGGTGTGTTGCGCGAACTCCGCCGCCGGACGGACGATCCTTCCCCGACCGGCTGAGGGCGGGGTGGCCCCGCGACGACGGTGACCAGGAACGGGGTGTCCATGACGCCGGAGGTGTCACCGCGCCGGGCCAGAGCCGTGCTCGTCGCGCTCTCGCTCGGCGCGTTCGCGTTCATCACCACCGAGCTGCTGCCCGTCGGTCTGCTGACGCACATCGCTCCCGACCTCGACCGCTCCCGCTCGCAGGTGGGTCTGCTGGTCAGCGGGTACGCCATCGTGGTCGTGCTGGCCTCCGTACCGCTGGCCCGGCTGACCCAGCGGATCCCCCGGCGTCACCTGCTCGGCGTCACGATGCTCCTGTTCGCCGCCGGCAACGCCACCGCCGCGCTCGCCCCGACGTACGGTGTGCTCGCCGGCTCCCGTCTCGTGACCGCCCTCGCGCAGGCGCTGTTCTGGTCCGTCGCCACGGCGACGGTGACCGGGCCCTTCCCCGTCGCGGTGCGCGGCCGGGTGGTGGCGCTGTTCGCCGCCGGTGCGACGCTCGCCCCGGTGCTCGGCGTGCCCCTGGGCACCTGGCTCGGGCAGCAGGCCGGGTGGCGGGTGGCGTTCGCGGTGCTGGCCGGGGTGGGTCTGGCCACCGCCGCGGCGGTGTTCGTCCTCCTCCCCTCCTATCCCCCGGCCGCCGGCGGCGCCGCGCGGGGCACGGCACCGGACGGCCGACGCTTCCTCCTGTTGCTGGTCGCGACAGCGCTCGGCATCGGCGGCTTCATGACCCTGCAGACGTACGTCACACCGTTCCTGCTGGACGTGAGCGGCTTCGGCGACGCGATGCTGGCACCGCTGCTGTTCATCTCGGGCGCCGCCGGCGTCGTCGGCACCTTGGCGGCGGCGCGAACTCTGGACCGCTGGCCGATCGTCTCCCTGCTGACGCCGCTGAGTGTCGGCACCGCCTCGCTGTTCGGTCTGTACGCGCTCGGCGCGCTCCGACCGGGCGCGGCAGCTCTCCTGGCCGGGATCGGCCTCGGTTACGCGGCGTTCGGCTCGGCCGTGCAGAACCGGATGCTCCACCTCGCTCCGGGTAGCACCGACATCGCCTCGGCCGGTGTCAGTACCGCGTTCAACGCCGGCATCTGCGGTGGTTCGCTGCTCGGCGGCGCTCTCCTGTCGACCTCGGGGGCGCGCCCACTGGCGTTCGTCGGCGGGCTGTTGACGCTGACCGCTCTCGTCCTGCTCGCCGTCGACGCGCGGCGGGGCCACGGCGAGCCAGCGCCGACCGGTGTCGATCTGGGCACCAGCCCCGCGACCGTCGGGCACACGGCTCGGCGCTCCGACTGAGTCTCGCCGCGCGGCACTGCGGGTGAGGGGGCCTGACTAGGGGTTATTCACCGGCGATATCTAGTGTTGTCTATTCCACACCGAACCTCCTACCCCCATCGGAGCGCGACGTGCGGAAATCCCGTCTGGCAACCCTCGCCCTGAGCCTGGCCACGGCCCTGGGCACCACCCTCACCCTGGCAGCGCCCGCCCAGGCTGCTCCCGCCGACCACTACGTCGCCCTCGGCGACTCCTACTCCTCAGGGGTGGGCGCCGGCAGCTACACCTCCGAGAGCGGGTCCTGTCAACGCAGCACCAACGCCTACCCGGCGCTGTACAACACCAACGTGCGACCCGCGTCGTACCGCTCGGTCGCCTGCTCCGGTGCCACCACCACGAGCGTCGTCAACACCCAACTCAGCGCGCTCAGCGCCACCACCACCCTGGTCAGCGTCTCGGTCGGCGGCAACGACGTCGGGTTCGCCAACATCATGACCACCTGCGTGCTGTACGGGACCACCGAGTGTGTGAACGCCGTCCAGACCGCCGAGAACAAGGCCCGCGCCGACCTCGGCAACCTGTTGGCCACCGTCTACAACGGAATCCGCACCCGAGCACCGTCGGCCCGGGTGGTGGTCGTCGGCTATCCGGTCTTCTACCAACTGGGCACGACGTGCCTCGGGCTCAGCGCCACCTCGCGCGCGAAGATCAACGAGGGCATCAACCTGGTGGACGACATCATCCGCAGCTCTGCCCAGGCCGCCGGCTTCACCTTCGCCGACGTCCGCTCGCAGTTCGTCGGACACCAACTGTGCAGCTACGGCGAGAAGTGGCTGCACGCCCTGAACATCACCAACATCGGTGTCTCGTACCACCCGACCGCGGCTGGTCAGTCCAGCGGCTACTACCCGGTCTTCCGCTCCGTCGCCGGCTGAGCTGACACCAGGGGTACGCGGGGCTCGACGCCCGCGTACCCCGCAGCTCGTCAGCAACGCCCCTTGCCACCGGCAGCGGACAATGCGTCCGGCCAGCCAGGCGTTAGTCTCACGCGATGGTGACCTTCCGGGTCGACGAGGTGAGCCAGGCGACCGCCGGCCTGCCTACCCGACCGCTGGCCGAACTGTTCGACGACGTGTTGGTGTTCGGCGGCGACCCGGCACAGCCGGTGCTCGTGCCCAACGGGGTGCATCCACTGCTCGACGCCGTCGGGCGCGCCTTCGCCGATCATCGTCCGCTGGTGTTGTCCCCCGACGCGGTGTGGTTGACCATCCTGGAAGGGGTTGCCCACCACATTCGGTTGCACGCCGAGGAGTTGCGTCCCCGCCTGGTGAGTCACGCCGGTCGCAAGCGGCTCACCGTGACCATCGACGGGCAGATGCCGAAGGACGCGGCTTCCTGGCAGGACCTGGTGGACTCGTTCCACGAGCTGCTCGCCGCCGAGATCAGCGACGCGGACCTGTTCGAGTGCGACTTCTCCACCAGCACTGACGTCGACCGGGTCGCGGGACGAATCGCCCTGCTCGACGCCTACTCGCCGTACTTCTCGCTCTGGATGGTCTGCGTGTGCGGGATCCCGTCGATCACGCTGACCGGCACCGTGGCGGACTGGCAGAAGATTCGCACGCGGGTGGACGCGATCGCCGAGTTCGGCCTGGAGCAGTGGTGCCACTCGCTCGCGCCGATCGCCGACCAGTTCGTCCGCGCCGCGGCGGGCGACGTGGACGTGCCATTCTGGCAGCGGATCTACAACCCGGTCGACGCGTACGGCGGTGACCTGGTCACCGGCTGGGCGGCGCGGCTGTACCCGTACCTTCGCGGCGCGGGCATGCTGGACCGGCCGAACCCGCTGCTGGAGTTGCCCATCGACGAGCCCCGCGACGTGACAGTCGACGGACGGCGCTCCTACGACGGTCCCGGAATCCGCACCGATGAGGTCGCCGCGTCGTTGTCGCGAGCGATCGTCAACGTCAACGACGGGGTGACGGGCGAGAACCTGAAGGTCGCCCTGCACGGCGGCCTGGTCGGCATCGCGCAGGACGACGACGGCGGGCTGCGACCGATAGCCGGCTGGCACCTCGCCACGAGCACGTTGGAGATCGACGACGTGCTCGACCGGATCGAGCGCGACCACGAGACCACACCACCGCAGCCGATGAATTCGATGTACGCGCCCGCCGACGTCGTGGCGCTCTACCGCCGCATCGGCGCCGCCACGCTGTTCGACACGTGGCGTGTGCTGCCGGCTGACGAACACACCTGGGTCCAACGAGACCGTGGTCTGCCGATGCTCCTGACGATCATCGAGTTGCCCGACGGTCGGAGGATCTGCGCCGCCTTCGACGACGAGACGCAGTCGGCCCACTGGATCCTCTGCCGGGTCGAGGAGGCGACGGGCGCGGACGAGTCCGACTACTCTCTCCGCCTGGCCGACGAGCCCGCCGACATTCCGGTGTACGGCACCTCGCTCGCGCACCTGCTCGACACTGCCCTCGACTCCGAAGGCGACATCTCCCACCTGGAGACCGGTCGACTTCACCAGCTCAGACAGCCCTGGTGAGGCCGGCGACGGCTCAGTGGCCGCGAAACGCCTCCTCCAGCCACCACGACCCCCGCGCGGCGCAGACCTTCGCGTCGACCACCAGCGGCCGGGCACGGGATCCGGCGAGCCACTCGCTCACCGGCCCGAGGTCGTCGACGGTCCGCACGGTCACCCCGTCGCAGCCGTAACCACGGGCGATGGCCGCCAGGTCGGTGTCGGGGAAGGTGACCGTCTCCAACGGGTGACCGTCCGGGCCGAAGTGGTGCACCTCGGCGCCGTACGCCGCGTCGTCGTAGATCACCACGAGGAGGGGCAGCGCCAGCCGGACGGCGGTCACCAACTCGGTGGCGGACATGACGAAACCGCCGTCGCCCACCGCGGCGACGGTGAGCCGGTCCGGCCGGGCGACCGCCGCCCCGAGCGCGCTGGCCAGGCCGAGCCCGACCGACTGGAACGCCTGGGTGAAGCAGAACCCGGCCACGTCCGGCACGTCGAGCCACATCGACGGGTAGCCCATGAAGTTGCCGGAGTCGACCACCACCGTCCGGGCGGCCGGCAGCAGGTCGTCCAGGGCGGCCGAGAGCGTCCTCGGGTCGATCGTCGACTCGTCGCTCTCATCCCGGTACGGGACCGTCCGCCACCGGCCGTGGTCGCGAATCCGCTGGGCCAGCTCCGGCGTACGCCAGCCGCTGACACCCGTGGCACCGGCGTCCAGCCGGTCGAGTACCGCCTCGGCGACGGCCGTCACCTCACCGGCCACGGTCAGGTCCACCGGGCGGTTCACCCCGAACGCGGCCGGGTCGTGGTCCACCTGGACGACGACAGCGGTGGGCGGGATCAGTTCGCCGTGCCGGGTGGTCCACATGTTCAGCGTGCTGCCCCACGCGACGACCAGGTCCGCCGTGCCGACCAGTTCGGCGGCGAGCGGGGTGGCGAAGCCGCCGGCCACGTCGAGATACCACGGGTTCCCGGCGAACAGGCCCTTCGCCGCGGCCGACACCGCGAGCAGCACGCCACACGCGTCGGCGAGCCGGGTCAGCGGCTCCCGGGCGGCCCGCGCACCCCGACCCGCGATGAAGACCGGCCGACGTGCGGCTCGCAGGGCGGCCAGCAACGGCTCGACCTGCGGCTCGACGGCCGGGGCCGACGCGACCACAGGGAGTGGACCGGACCACGGCTCGACAGCCGCTCCCTGAACCTCCAACGGGAGGCCCAGCACCACTGTCGCACCCCGGGCGGCGGCCCGGTACGCCGCGCCCGCGTCCTCCGCCGCGTGCGTCGCGCGTACCCGATGGAACTCGGCCCCGACCGAGGCGGCGAGCCCCGGCAGGTCGATGAAGAAGTTCGACCGGGGCGCTGTCGCCTCCGGGGCCAGGACCACCATCGGGGTACGGCTCTTCGCGGCCTCGGTGAGGCCGGTCAGCGCGTTGGTGACACCCGGACCCTGGTGCACCGAGAGCAGGCCCACCGTCCCGGAGGTGCGGGCGTACCCGTCCGCCATGCTCGCCGCGCCGCCCTCGTGGGCCGCCGCGACGAACCGGGCCCCGGCCGCCACCAGCGCGTTGGTGACGTGGAAGTTGCCGCTGCCGACCACCCCGAAGACACACCGTGCGCCGTGTTCGTAGAGAACCCGCCCGACCACCTCGGCTACCCGCATCGGTGGCCCTGTCCTACCGTTCGACGAGCGCGAGGACCCGGCACGGGCTGCCGGACCCGGAGACGATCGGCAGTGGTCCCGCGATCACCACCGCGCCGGTCGCCGGCAACTGCGCCAGGTTACGGAGTTGGGTCAGGCCGTACTTCTCCTGGCCGAGCAGGAACGAGTGGCACGGGAACGGCGGGTCGAACGAGTGCGCGGCACCCGCGTCGGTGCCGACCGTCTCCACCCCGACGCCCTGGATCGGTGACTCCTCGGCCAGCCAGCGTGCGCACTCCACAGAGATGCCCGGGGTACGACCGCCGTTCGCGTACCGCTCCGGGTCGTCGCCGTACGCGTCCCAGCCCGTGCGGTACAGCAACCAGCCACCGGTGGGCAGGGCACCGTGTTCGGCCTCCCACGCCTTGACGTGCTCGACCTCCAGCAGGAAGTCCGGATCGGCGGCGGCGTCGGCGGTGTGGTCGATCACCACCGCCGGGGCGATCAGCTGGCTCACCGGCACCTGCGACACGTCGGCGCCCTGTTGACCGGTGACCCAGTGCACCGGGGCGTCGAAGTGGGTGCCGGTGTGCTCACCCGTGGAGAAGTTGTTCCAGTACCAGGCCGGACCTCTGTCGTCGTACCGGCTGATCTCGCTGAGCTGGAACGGCCAGGTCTGGCCGAACTGCTCGGGCAGGCCCAGGATCGGGGTCTGGTCCGAGAGTGGAGCGGTGAGGTCGACAACCTGGATCCGGCCGCTGGATAGAGCGGCGACAAACTCCTGCAGCACCGTCATGCGGCGACGGTACACCGAGCTTCGCTCCACGATGGACTTGTGAATGCAGTGTGTCGACGGGGAATCAGGCCGCAGCCAACCTGCGCAGGACCTGCCGCATCTGGTCGATCGGGAGGGCCGGGTTGGCCGCGGCCGCCCCAGCCAGTTCACCGTCGTCGAGAAGTGCGGTGAGCCGCGTTGCCGGGAGGCGAGGGCTGCCCGCCATGGCCTGCCGCACTGTCGCATCGGGGTCGGTAGTGAGGCGTTCGACGAGCTCGGGGTCGGCACGGGGGTCGAGGGCGACAAGCCGCCGTACCGCCGGGTCGAGGTCGTCGGCGAAGCGGGCCAGTCCCTCGACGGGAAACTGCGGCAGTTGGCGGAGCCGATCCCGGCCGCAGCAGTGGTACTCCAGGTAGCAGCGAAGCAGGAGCGCCGGCGGCGCGGCCGGGTGGTGCTGAGCGAGCAGGACCCGTACGCCAAGGTCGGGGTCGTCAGCGAGGACGGTGACGACCTGCGCTGGCAATTCGGCGTTGCGGGCCGCTCGGCGGCGCAGCAGCGGATTGACCGATCGGGCCCACCGCAGCGCATCGGCGAGCGCCGGAACGGCAGCGTCGGCGGAAGGCGGGATCCCGTGGCAGCGAGCGGCCGCGAGGCCGAAGTGTCCGTCGCCCGGCGCAGTGGTGACGTCGATGCGGATGCCGGCCCGCTGCTCTTCGGTGAGGCAGGGATGGGTGGAGACCTCGGTGCGTACCTCCACCGCCGGGTCGGCGGCGAGCGCGAGGAGCTGGCCGCCGGTCAGGTCCAGACGACCGCTGACTGCCTGCCGCACCGACGGTTCGGGGTGACGTAGCAGCCTCTCGACCGCGTCCGGTGGTACTGACGCATTCCTGCCCATCACCCCCAGCGCCGCGACGTCACCGCTGGCGAGCACCTGGTCGACCAGCGCCCTGGACAGCGGGCGCTGGAGCACGTACCAGAATGCGTGGGAGTGCTGGTCCGGCAGGTCCGCAGGTTCCATCACCTGCTGCTGGCGGGCCACGGCCGCCGTAGCGGCCGCACGCACCTCGGGCACCGCATCCTCCAGCAGCGCCTGGCGCAACCGCTCGTCCACCTGATCCAGGAGACCGGCCGCGTACCGGCGCACACCCGGCCGACGGTGAGCGGCGGCCAGCCGCACCAGACGTTGGTCATACCCCGTCGCCGCACGCAGCTCGCCGATCAGCTCCTCGCGGCTGAACGGCAGGTCGGAGGGCGGATCGTCGAGCTCGGTCAACAGGCCGACCAGGACGTCATCCGGCAGCGCCTCCTGACCGGGCCGACCGAACGCGCGCATCCTCACCCACCAATCCGCGTCGCCCAGCAGCTTGGCGCGCACCAGAGGGTCGACGTGCGGATGGCTGGCCAGCGCTGCGCGGATCCGGGTCGAGGGATGACGCAGCATCGCGTCCTGCAACGGCGGCGGCAGCTCTCGGCGGCCGCGCAGCCCTTCGCACGCGTCCTCCGGCCACGTCTCCACCAGACGCAGCAGGACGTCGGCCGATGCTGTCGGATTCCTCGCCAGCCCTCGAACCAGCGGTGCAGGTGAGGGAGATCGATCCAGCAGGGCATCACCGGTCATCGGTGGCACCCTACGCCCACGCCAGGGCACGCGGTGTCCGCTGATCGGCAACGCTACGAGCGCTGATCGGTGAGTGCTTGCGGATGTTGGGCCACGTAAATTCCGTGTCGATGTGAGACATCGATGGTTAACGTACGCGGATGAGCGCTACCCGGATGGCCGGCCTGCGGTTGCGGTTCTTCACCGACCCCGGAGAGTTCCTGGCGGTAGCGGACGACTACCTGCGTGCCGATCCGATCGGCTGCACCATCGTCACCACCCACACGCACCGGCTGTTGTCGCAGCGTAATGCGGGGGTTCCGCACTCGGACCGCGACTGGTGGCTGGCGGTCGTCGACGACTTTGGCGCCGTGGTCGGCGCCGGAATGCGCACGACGCCCTATGCCCCCTATCCGCCGTACCTGCTGCCCATGCCCGACGGGGCGGCCGTCGCGCTGGCCCACACGTTGCACGGGCGCGGCGAGGAGGTGCTCGCTGCCAACGGGGCCCTACCCGCAGTCGATCTGTTCGCCACCGAGCTGACCCGGCTCTGCGGGGGTCGAGCCCAGGTCGCGCAGCACATGCGGCTGCACGAACTCGGTGAGCTGATCTGCCCACCGCCCGTGCCCGGCCGCCTGGTGGTCGCGACCGAGGACGACGTGGAACTGGTCACGCGGTGGTACACCGCGTTCACCGGCGACGCCGACGAACAAGCGGGTCGACCGCGCGGCACCAGTGCGCACGACGCGCCTGAGCGCGAAGAGCTGCTGCGCCGGCTTCGAGCCGGACGGCTGTGGTTCTGGGTCGACGAGACCGGGCAGCCGGTGCACCTCACCGGTGCCAACCCACCGTCGTTCGGGGTGGCACGCGTCGGCCCGGTGTACACGCCGCCGAGCCAGCGCGGGCGTGGTTGGGCCAGCAACGCGGTAGCCGAGGTTTCCCGGCAGATCCAGGCGGAGGGCGCACGGGTCTGCCTGTTCACCGACCAGGCCAACCCGACCTCGAACAAGATCTACGCTGCCCTCGGCTACCGACCGGTCGTCGACATGGCCAACCTCGTCATCGTCCGCTGACCCCGCACACGTCGGGCAGGGAAGGCATCGGTCACCGTTTGCGGTGTCCACGAGCGAGAACGGCAGGGGTACGGCAATGAGCCTCGACATCTCGGTGTGGGTACCGGACGACGACGCCTACGCCGGGCGGGGTGTTGTCGATGATCCGCCGGACAGCAGCACTGCGTTCGGGCCGGAAGGCGCCCGTCACAAGCTGTGGGGTTCCACGGCCGTTCGGCAGCTCGGTGCGACGTTCCTGCCTCGACTCGCTGACATCACGGTCGAGAACCGGGGCAATCTCCAGATCCTGCCGGGCCAGTTGCACGCCTTCGAGCAGGAGTGCGTGGTCCTGGCAGAGAACGTCGCGCACCTGTCCGTAGCGACTGGATACGACGCGGATCGCATCCTCCACTACCTGGCCAACGTGCGGAGCGCCGTGGAGCGTGCCAAGGCGGTACGCGGCGGCGTCATCATCTGGTAGCTGCACCAAGCATGGAGCCTGGCGACCACCGTGTCGACGAGCGCAGCACAGTGGGCGCCGTCGAGCCCGTACTCGTCGTAGAACGCCTGTAGCCGGGTCGCCTGAACCAGCGTGTCGCCGAAACCGTCGGCGTTGCCGGGCGCAGTCATCGGGACCCAGCGGTACGCCGCGTAGGCGACTTTCCATCAGATGCTGCAACGACTCCCGCCGCCCCGGCGACACTGCGATTCATGGGCGCGGCTTCCTGCACCGGGAGATCTCCTCCACGTGCTGGCGATGGTGCTGCCGAACCATCTCGGTCCAGACTTCCTGGTCGTAGTCCGGATCAGGCGCGACCCACCTGTGCGGGTTGTCGCTGTAGTCGAACCGCTCGTCGCCCCGCTGGGTCAGACTCACCAGCCCCGGGCCGGCCCTGTTCACCGTGGCCCGCCAGCGGGTACCGCAGATCACCCGACGACCCGGCTTTCCCGAGCCGATAGGCCACCTGCTCGGGACGACCATCTGGGACGCAGACGAGGTAGACGAGCGCGCCAAGCACAACCGTCCATGACGTCCGACCGAAGGCCACGACGGCCACTGATACGGCGTCCTGTTCAAGGCCCTCGATCGCCACGCAGCGCCGAGCACCGACGGACTTACATGATCAAGTGATGAAAAGTAGGTCGCAGGGCCATTTCTGACCTACTTTTCATCACTTGATCATGTCCGACAGTGGAGGGCCGGCCGGGTCGTGCCAGACGAGCCGCCTCCGTGCTCTGCAACACGGCGCTGCCCGACCTCATCTGACAGCACAGACCCACTAGCCTCGGCGTGATGGCAGCAGAGGCGGCGGGATCGTTTCGTCGGACAGCGATCGAGCGATCAGATCAGCGCGTCGCGTGGGAACGGGCGGATCAGGCCTTTTTCGCAGCCGGAGCGTGTCACATCCTCGCCTGGGTCTGTCGCGCTTCGTACCCGGACCGCGTGATCGAGGTGACGGCGGTGCGGCTGGTGGGCGAGCGGCACGTCTTCCACGTCTACGCGGTCTGGGAGGGTTGGGCGTTCGATCATTCCGGCTGGAATCCCGAGCCGCAGGTGCTCGCCGTCAACGCACGCTTCGAGGGGCACCCGCTGGAATCCGTCAGGATCACAAAGGATCTCGCAGAGTTCTGCGCGGATCACCACCACCGTATGCCGGACCAGTACTGGCGTGACCCGCTCCCACGTGCTCGGGCCTACGTCGGCAGGCATTCTCCGCCCTGGGCATAGCTGGCTGGTTGATCGCACCGGGCCGGATGCGAGTTGCCCCGTCCGCCGCACCCGGCGGTCGGGTCACGGCGTCGCCTCGCTCGGGAGTTGGTGGCGGCGGATCAGCCGCTGCCCGATGAAGGTGCGCCAGACCCGGTCGGCGACCGTCGGTTCGACGATCCACAGCCGACGTTGCGCGTCGGCGAGGGTGAGCGGCGCGGCGAAGAGGTCGAGGAACAGTCGGCTGCTGCGGTTGAGCGCGTACACCTGGCCGTCGGCCCGACGGAACAGGTGCCGGTCCGCCGGCAGGTCGCCCGGGACGCCGTCCTGGTCGTCGGACCGGATCCGCCGGTACGCCTCCCAGACCTGCTCGTCGTCGCGGTCCACGAAGGTGCCGTTGGCGAGGAACTGGGTCTGGTCGTCGGTGTCGTGCCGGACCCGGTCGTGGGCGAGCACACCGCGTACCGCCGTGCCGTAGCGGTCGTGGTAGAAGAACGTGTGCGGGGTGTCGGTGCTGCCCAGCCACGGACGGTGGAAGTGCCCGGGGTTCAGACCGGCCTTGGCCTGGGCGACCTCCTCCTGCGCCGCCTCGGTCACCGGCTCGTCGTACTTCAGCATCCGGACGATGTCCGAGCCCTCCACCGGTCGCACGTTGGTGATGCCGAACCGGTCCGGCTCCTTGGCGACGATGGCGCCCGGGGTCAGCATGAAGTCGCCGAGCCCGCCGAGGGTCCACAGGTCCGGGTTCTCGCGCAGGAACGTGATGCTGTCCAGCGCCTCTTCGCGGGTCTCGGTGGGAAAGCCGGTGAAGCCCATCATCTGTACGCCGATGTTGGCCTTGGTCATCGCCGTCATGGTGCGGCGTACCTGCTCCGGCTTGGTGCCCTTGTCGATCAGGTCGAGGATGCGTTGGTTTCCGGACTCGAAGCCGACCGAGATGGCCACGCAGCCGCTGCGCCGCAACAGTTCGCACCGCTCGTCGGACCAGTACTTCTCCAGCCGGATCTCGGCGCCCCAGCGGAAGTCGAGCCCCTGCTCGACGGCCCGTTCGGCGAAACGCAGGATGGTCGCGGGGGCGAGCACGTCGACCGAGAAGTAGATGAACTTGGCGAACTTCGACAGCTCGGTGACGTCCGCGATCATCGTGTCCACGGTGTCCTGCCGCCACGGGCTGGTGGGTCCGTCGGTGTTCAGGCCGTAGTCGCAGAACGTGCACTTGTTCCAGTAGCAGCCTCGGGTCGGCGAGTAGTAGACGAACTTCTCCGGGCTGAGGTAGAGATCCCAGGGCAGGCCGGAGAAGTCCGGGACCGGCACCTGCGCCAGGCGTTCGTAGCGCAGGGGCAGCTGACGCTGCCGGCCGTACTTGGGGTGCAGGCGGACGTTGGGGTGCCCGGCCGGCAGGGTACCGGTCGCCACCGCGTCCAGGATCTCCGTGTACGCGCTCTCCCCCTCGCCGACCACTATCGCGTCGAAGTCGGCCAGCACCTGGAAGACGTACTCCGGTTTGCTGGCGCACTTCCAGACGTCGGAGATCTCCGTGCCGCCGGCGACGAGGAAGACGTCCGGGCAGGCCTGCCGGACGAGCCGGGCGATCCAGAGCGCGAAGGGCAGTTGCCACTGGTAGGTGGCGCTGATCCCGATCACCTGGTTTCCGCCGGCGGCGAGTCGTGGGATCAGCACGTCCTCGTAGTACGGCTGGAAGGGCCGGTTGAGCCGGCCGAGCAGTGCCTCGTCGGTCAGCGCGGCCACCGAACCGATCGAGATCATCGGCGGTGGGTGCAGCCGGAAGCCGGCGTGGAACTGCCCGGGGAACCCCACCGCGCCGAGCGTGTCCATCCAGGAGATCACGCCCTCGACGGCGTCCTGGTAGTGCCGGTAGTCGTAGAACAGTGTGGGGTCCTGCAACACCCCGATCGACCTGCGCAGCCGGTCCGGGTCGGGCTCGGGCAGGTTGAGCAGGTTCGCCTTGGCCATGAGCGCGTCGGGGCCGCTGAGGTCGTCGACGGAGAGCCGGGACAGCTCCCGCTGCAACCACTCGTACGCGGACGGGGTGTACGAGTGGTGGAACGCCTCGATGTTGGCGTCGATGATCTCCGCCGGTCGGTGCCCCTGCGCGCGGGCGTACGAGTCGAGGTAGTTCAGGGAGTGGTATCCCGACGTCGGATCGGTCAGTGGGGGGTAGATCAGTGCCGCCTTGACGGTGCCGCTCATCGACTCCTCCTCAGCCGACCCGGGCCGCGGAACCGGCCAGGGTGTTGTCCGGCGCGGGCTGCGCCACCTCCGGCAGCCGTGGGGCGCCGAACGCCTTGACGTACGCCACCAGTGGTTCGGCGGCGTACCGGAACGCCATCAGGTCGACGAAGCCCCGGTCCCATGCCGCCGCTTCCAACCCGTCGGTGTCGCAGCCCCAGAGCGCGGCGAAGCACGCGTCGACGACCTCGGTCCTGAAGTGCAGCCGGCTGCCCGGGCGACGGTGCCCGGCCGTACGCGGGACGACTGTCTCGTTGAGCGACGCGGCGGTGGCCGCGACCTGCCGCGCGGCGGCGAGCAGCGCGGGGGTACGCAGCGGCGCAGCGACCATCCACAGCGCCAGGCTCCGGTGCGGCGTGGTGCCGAATGCCCGCACCAACACCCGCAGCACCGCCTCGCGGTCGTCGAGGCCTCGTTCCCGGTCGGTCAGCCAGTCGTGCTCGCTCGGCAGCACGGTGGCCAGTCCTCGCTCACGGGCCACCTCGTACGCCCGTTCCTCGGCGGCCGGGTCGGCCACGTCGACACCGGCCAGCCCGGCCAGCACCTCCCGTCGGTGCCAGGCCGGCTCCTCGGGGTGCAGCAGCATCAGCACCGCTGCGGCCTCCCGGTCGCTGACCCAGTGCCCACCGGTCGACTGCCCGGCGAACCGTGATCGCCAACTGTCGAGGAAGCGGGTGTGCAGGTTGTCGATCGGTTGGTCACCGGCGTGCGCGGGGCACAGCTCGGGGGCGTCGTCCGCCGCCATCGACAGCAGCAGCCGCGCGTCGGCGCCCTTGGCGTCCCAGGGGTCCCGCCGGTGCCAGGTCACGAATCGGTCCACCAGGGCCGCCAGTTCGGGTGGCGCGGTGCGCTCCAACGCGCGGTACGACCGCCGCCGGAAGGGCAGCTCCCGGGCGGCGTCCAGCAGCAGTGCGGCCTCGGCGTCGTCGAGCATTCCGGCGGCGACGGCGCGGCGCAGTTGGACCCGGATGTTCACCAGCGGCTCACTGAGCGTGCGGTGCCCTTCCTCGGCGGGCCCGTGCACCACCGCCACCTCGTCGTCGCCGGTCACGACGCCGTCGCGGTAGAGCTGGAACACCTCGCCCACGCCCCGCATCCCGAACGGCCACAGCTCCGCGGCGCGCAACGCGCCCATGCTGGCGGCGCCGGCCACTGTCACCCCACTGTCGAGCAGGTCGAGGATCTCCCGGTGGCGGACCGGCGGGTGTTGCAGGAAGAACCCGTCGATGACGAGCACCCGGTCGCCGGCGACGACGTCCAGGCGGAGCAGGTCACCGTGCGCGACGGGCGGCAGCACCACCGCGTCGGGCAGCAACCGGCCGACCTCGTCGATCGGCAGGCTCGGACCGATGAAGACGACGTCAGTCACGGGGCACTCCCGGTCGGGTACTCAGGGCCCGCTCGTCGAACATCCGCAGGCCGGGGGCGAACACCTTGCTCACCGCGATGCCGATGTCGTCGTGCGTCAGGTCGACGCTGAACGGCTCGACGCCGGTGATCCGCTGCACGCGGGATGCCAGCTCACGCAGCACCTCGGTCACGTCTCCCGTGGGCGGGAGGTCCTGACGGACCGGCTGGACGGGCCGGTCGACGGTCGGAGGCGGCACCGGCGGGGCAGCCACGTCGTGGTACGCGGTGGCGTCGATGTCGTCACGTGCTCCGGAGACCATGACCAGGCGTGACTGGGCGGCCTCCGACATGGCCCGGCCGACGGCGATCTGCGGGTCCACGTGGCAGCCGAAGCCACCGAAGGTGACCGGTAGGTCCGGGGACCAGATCGACGCGGCGTAGCAGGGCACGCCGATCGCGTTGGTGATGTCGCAGATCTCCACCCAGCAGCCCGCCTGCAACAGCGCGTCGTGCACGGTGCGGGTCATCGCGTTGGTGGCGGTGCCCGGGTCGGCGTAGGTGCGCTCGGCCAACGGCGAGGTGCAGTACGGGGCGATGCAGTCCCGTTCGACGACCTCCAGCAGGGCGTGCAGGCTGGCCTCGGCGAAGGTGTTGCCGGTGGCCAGGCCGTTGCTGCTGGGGGTGAACAGCGCGCGGTCCCAGCCCCTTCGGATGGTGAAGTCGAGTTCGATGGTGGCGCGTGGCACCAGACAGGGCGCACCGGTCACCAGGCCACGGCCGGCCACCCAGTCGAGCTCGACGGCGGAGGTCACCGGCGACCGCTCGGCCAGGTGCAGCCACCGCACGTCGTACGGCAGGTCGAGCGCCGCGGCCGGGGACCGCACGACGGTCCCCGGCCGGAGGTTCTCGGCATGCCAGGACTCGATGCTCTCCATCACCGCGCTGACCCGGGACTGCGTCGCGGTGGCGCCGGTGCCGACGCTCACCGCCATGGTGGCTCCCACCGGCCGGTAGGCGACGTGCACCGGTAGGCCGATCTCGTCGAGTCGGGTGATGTCGGCGACCCGGGTGATCCGGAATCGGTCGAGCATCCCACCGACCCGTTCCCAGGTCTGCTCCACGCTGGCCGTCCGGTAGGTGCCGGATCGGAAGGCGATGGTTTCGGTCGTGTCAGTCATCGAGGCTCCCGGCGGTGGTGGGGGAACTCAGAGGATGAGGACCGCGATGATGTTGACGTTGTTGTCGGCGATCGGGGCGACGCCACCGGCGACCGTCTCCAACTCGGCCTCGGTCAGCTCGTTGAGGTCGACCAGCGGCACCTCGGGCACGTGCAGCACGTGCAGGCCGGGCGTGCCCGCCCAGTCGGAGACGATCTGCTCCTTGGTGTAGAGCGTGGCGGGCTGGGCGCGGTCGACCTCGACCCGGGAACCGGGCTCGACCGGCAGGCCGGCCGCCGTGGCGTAGCCGGTCGGGTCGGCGAGCAGGCGTTGCAGTTCCTCGTCGCTGCGCCACACCGCGGTTACCAGCTCCGAATACTTGGTCACGAACCTCGCGCCGAATTCCTGTCCGTCGTTGCTCATCGTTTGGTCCTCTCCTGGGGAACGCTGCGGGGGCGAGCGGTCATTTCTGTGTGGAGAACGCTAAGAAGATCGAGGTTCGGCAATCAAGCATTTCGTGTTACTGCCATCAGAATCTGCCGTTTGGGCCGCCGGGCGGCAGACATCGGTGTCAGGTGCAGCAGCACGGGCAGCAGCAGGCGCAACTGGAGTCCAGACCGGCGACGACGCTGTCCAGCTCGTCCTCCGCCAGCTCCGCCTGGGCCACCGGCAGCAGCGACGGCACGAAGAGCACGAAGGTGCCGGTGGTGGCCGCCGACTCCCACGACTCGACCTGAACCTCCAGGTCAGGATCGGTGTCGGCGGCGTCCCGAACCACCCGGACCTGCACGTCCTCGGGCAGCTCGAGTCCGTAGCCGGCGAGGAACCCGCGCGGGTCCCGACCGAGGGCCTGCTCCTTGACCGGGTCGGCCCAGACCTCGGCGACCAACCGGCTGTACGCGGCCACGAAGACCGCACGATCGACAGGTGTCACACCCCTGCTCCCTTCGATGATCGGCCGCCGGCGGCGACGCCCCGGCGTCCGGCGGCGCGGGCTTTCCGGGCCGCCGGTTTCGCTTCATCGTGGGCCACCGGCAGATCCGGGCTGCGCCACGAGCGGGGATTTCATCGAATGTGGCCGCGAATAGGTCACCCTGCGGCGAAAGCCGGGTAATTGGGAGTCGGCGGCGTGCGACGGATTGCGATTCTAGAGACTGTCATCACTGTGAACAAGTAGTAATTCCTCGCCTGTTACGGCCCGTTGATCGCACCTAGGCTGCGATCAACGGACCGCCCGTCCTGACAGCGGTCCGACGGGGTGCCATGTTCCGCCACCGAGTGCTGCCGGAGGCCACCGTGACCATCAACCAGGTGACGACGACGCCCGGCGGCCCGGCCGGGTACAGCGTGGAGGAACTCGCCCGCAAGGTCGGGATGTCGCCTCGCAACATCCGCGCCCACCAGGCCCGGCGGCTGCTGCCCCCGCCGGTGCGGCACGGTCGGGCCGCCTTCTACGACGACTCCCACGTCCGCCGGCTGGACGCGATCCTCGCCCTGCAACGGCAGGGCTTCAACCTGGTCTCCATCGAGGCGATGCTCGGGGTGCGGGCCAGTGACGACGCGCCAGACGGTCTGACCGCGATGCTGCAACGGCTCACCGCCGACCGTCCCGCGCTGGCCCACGCGCTGACCCGGCACGGCGTGATCGGCCGGACCACCGACGGCAGCGTCCGCACCGTCCGACCACGACCGTTGCGCGCCGCGCTGGACCTCCACCGGGTACGCGTGGGTACGGTGCCGGCACTGCAGACCCTCAGTGAGGTGCTGGACAGCCTCCGGCCGGTCGCTGACGAGCTGGTCGCCGCCGTCACCGCCCGACTGCTGGCCCTCGCGCCGGAGCTGGTGCGCAGCGGCACCGGGGCGTCCTGGGCCGACCTCGACCGGGAAACCCTGTTACTGACCCAGGGTGTGGTCAACGTGCTCACCGAGGCGTTCCGGCTCGCTGCGGAGAACCAGGCCGAGACGCACGTGGCGGAGCTGCTGGAGAACCACCTCGACACGGACGTGTGCCTGGACGACGGCACCGTCATCGACAACGGCTGACCGGGGGTCAGCTCGTCGCGGGCTGCCCGTCCGACTGCCGGTCCTCCACCACGGCCTCGGCCCGGTCCGGCTCGCTCAACAGTTGTCGCCGCGCCAACCTGTGGAACAGCCCCTCCGGTCGGTCCATCAGCTCGTCGTAGCTTCCCCGCTGGACGATCCGCCCCTCGTCGAGGACCACGATGGTGTCCGCCGCACGGACCGTGGACAGCCGGTGGGCGATGACCAACCGGGTCGCGGCCAGGGTGGCGGTGCTGCGGGTCACCACCTCCTGGGTGCGGTTGTCCAGGGCGCTGGTCGCCTCGTCGAGGAAGATGATCCGGGGCCGGGGAGCCAGCGCGCGGGCGATCAGCACCCGCTGGCGCTGCCCGACGGAGAGCGTCCCACCACCGAAGGGCACCATCGTGCTCATCCCCATCGGCAGGGCCTCCAGATCGTCGGCGAGGCCGGCCATGCGCGCCGCGTCCCAGACCTGGTCCAGGGGGAAACTCCCGGCGCCGCAGATGTTGTCCCGTACCGAGCCGGCGAAGAGCTGGCCGTCCTGCAGGACCACCCCGCACTGTCGGCGGACCGCGTGCACGTCGAGTTCGGAGAGGTCCTGGCCGTCGTAGAGCACCGCGCCCTGCTGCTGGCGTTCGAAGCCAAGCAGCAGCCGCAGCAGGGTGGACTTGCCGCAGCCGCTCGGCCCGACGATGGCGACGAACTCACCCGGACGGACGTGCAGGTCGATGTCGACGAGCACCGGCGGCTCGTCCGGCTGGTAGGCGAAGGTGACCCGGTGCAGCGCGATCTCGCCGCGCAGCTCGCCCGGGTCCACCTTGTCCGGCCGCGCCTCGGGGTCGGCGCGCAGGATGTCGTTCAGGCTGCGCAGCCGGGGCACTGCGGCGATCACCTCGACCCCGGCCGACACCAGCACCAGCAGCGCGCCGAGCAGCATCGCGAAGCCGACGTTGAGGATGAAGAAGTCGGCGGGTGCGATCCGGCCGGCCAGCGGCCCCATCAGCACGGCGAAGAGGACCAGCTGCCCCGCGATCGGCAGCACGGTGGCGAAGGCGACCAGACCCGCCTGGCTCTGCCGGACCCGTTGCAGGGCCGCCCGGGCCGTCGCGGCCACCTCCGACCAGCGGGCGTGGGCCCGGGCTTCGGCAGCCGCCACCTTGATCTTGACGATGCCGCCGAGCAACTGGTTGGTCATCGCCGCCGCCCGGTGCTCCGCGGGCAGCGCGGACCGTTGCTGGCGGACGATCAACACGGCGAAGGCGCCGAAGGTCAGCATTGTGACGGCGACGATCCCCGCCCCCCACAGACCGAGCACGGGCTCGACCACGAGGAGCATGCCGAGGGTCACCGCGACGGTCGCCGCCGCCGAGACGAGCTGTGGCAGCAACGCGCTCAGCGCCTCACCGACGAACGAGATTCCCAACATCGAATTGGCGATCTCGCCGCTGCTGCGGCCGGTGAAGAACCGGGCTGGCAGACGCAGGAGCCGGTCCCAGATCGCCAACTGCGCGCCGGACTGCAACCGGCCGTCCAACCGCAGCAACCGTAGGTTCTGCACCACGCCGACCAGCCCGGCGACCACCGCGGCACTGAGCATCAGGGCGACGAACCCGACCAGGCCGTCCACCTCACCCCGCCGGGCCAACTGGCCGAGCACCTCGCCGGTGGCCAGCGGCACCCCCAGGCCGAGCAGCGCAACGCAGGCTGCGGCGAGCAGCAGGCCACGAACATCGCGGCCCGCGCCGACGAGCCCGGCCCGGAGCAGGTGACGCATCCGGGCGCTCGGCGGCAGTGGGGCCTGCACCTGGGTCGCCTCGACGGCGAACGTCGCCGCGACCGCCGCGCTGATCGGACTGCGCGCGCGGGTGTCCGGGTCGACCTGGTGGTAGCGACGTCGCCGAAACACCAACGGCACCGCGACGGCCCGCTCCGGGTCGACGCCGACCCGCCAACCCACCAGCGGCCCGAGGTCCCGGCGCCACCACCGCTCCGGTAGTCGCACCTCACGCAGGAACAGGCTGGACGCTCGGGACACCGCGTGCACCGCGGCCCGGTCGTCCAGCACCGCGCCACTGCGGTCGGCCGGCTCGTTGACCGGGCTGCCCAGGCCCTCGGTGACCACCCGGACCACCGAGGCGGCCCGCCCGTACCTGTCGAAACCGGCCTCGGTGTCCGGCACCGGAACCGCTCCGCCCGCGCCGATCACCCCGATCGACCGGCGGGCCGCCGCGGCGAGCACGGCGGCGTCGACCTGCCGGCGACGCCGCACCCCACTCAGCAGGGCGGCGTCGGCCTCCTCGATCCGGCTCTCCACCACGCGCAGGAGCCGGGCAACGTGCTGGTCGACCGCCGACCGGAGCTGGCCGGCGACCAGCAGGTCCCAGCTGCCGTGGCTCTCGACCGCGCACGCCGACTCGGCCACCACCCAGTCGCGCTCGGCGATCAGCAGCAGCTCGTGCTCCCCGGACATCTCCACCGGGCCACCGTCGTTGCGTCGCAGCTGCCCACCGGCGCTACGCAGCCACCAGGCGCCTCCGGTGGAGGTGAGCGCGCTACCCTGCGCCAGCGAGACGATCTCGCGCCCGCTCAGGGTGGACGCCTCCCGGGGTGCCTGCCCGCGACGGAGCGCGTCGGCGACGGTGACCAACACCAGGTCCACCGCCGTGACCATCTCCGTCGCGGCGGTCCGCGCCCGAGGCGACGGCCCCTCGTCCGCCGGCCGGTCGAGCCGGACGTGCCGCTCCAACAGGGACAGGTGTCGCTGGGACAGCCCGCGCAACTCCGCACCGGGCAACGGCACCAGGATCAACTGCCAGGCACCGAGCGCGGTGGACGTCGGCACCAGACCACCCGCCGGCAGCCGGGCCACATGGTGGCGGCGGGACGGGCTCAGCCCGGCCCGGCGCACCGCGAACAGGTCGGCCTCGCCGCCGGTCACCAGCCAGCCGGCCACCGGGCCGTCCAGGCGGCAGACCTGGCGTACGCCGTCGGCGCAGTAGCCGATCAGGCCGCCGCCCGGGTCCTCCTCCACCGCGCCGCTCATCAGCGTCTCCTCGGGTCGTCGTGGTCACTGGTCCCGGACCAGCCGCGCGTACGCGCCGTCGCGGGCGACCAGTTGCTCGTGGGTGCCGCGCTCCACCTCCCGGCCGCCGTCCAGCACGACGATCAGGTCGCAGTCGCGGACCGTGGACAGGCGGTGGGCGACGATGAGGCAGGTCGCCCCCCGCCGGCGCAGATGCATGTCGATCCGGCGTTCGGTCTCGGCGTCCAGCGCGCTGGTAGCCTCGTCGAGCACCAGCACACGGGGGTTACGGACGAGCGCGCGGGCGATCTCGAGTCGCTGCCGTTGGCCACCGGAGAAGTTGCGGGCGTTCTCCCGTACCGGACTGGCCAGACCGCCCGGGCGGGCCGCGACCTCGTCGTAGAAACACGCGTCGGTCAGCGCGGTGACGACGTCCTCGTCGGCGACGCTGAGGTCCCACATCGTGACGTTGTCCCGGACCGTCCCCTCGAACAGCCGTTGGTCCTGGTCCACCAGGGCGACAGTCGCCGCCCAGAGACCGTCGTCGGTGGCGGGACGGTCGAGGCCGTCCACAGTGACCCGGCCGGTCCACGGGCGGTAGAGCCCGGCGACCAACCGCCCCACCGTCGACTTGCCGCTGCCCGACCGCCCGACGAGCGCCACCCGGGCACCCGGTGGCAGGTCCAGGCTGAAGTCCTCCAGCAGTGGACGGCCCAGCGGGTTGTAGCCGAAGGTGACGTTCTCGATGCGTAGATGCCCCTCCAACGGCGTCAGCGGTCCGGCGGCTCGTTCCTCGGTGTATGGCAGTGGATAACGCTCCACGTCACGCAGCCGGTTGAGGTCGGCGCTCATGTCCTGCAACCGGGAACCCAGGGCGGTGAGGTTGCCCAGCGGTCGGTTCATCGCGACGGCCAGGCTCTGCATGGCGACCAGCACGCCGACCGTCATCGACTCCGCCACGACCTGTCGACTGCCCAGCCCGAGCAGCACCGCGGTGGTCCCCGAGGCGAGGAACGCGGGCAGGACGGAGAGCACAGCGGTGGGCACCCCCAGCCGCTGCTGCCGGGAGGCGACGGTGGCGTGCCGCGCCGCGAACCGGGCCACCGCCCGCTCCTCCTCGCCCCCCGCCTTCACCGTCTCGATCAGCTGGACCGTGGTGTACACGGTGGTCACCAACTTGCTGCGATCCGCCTGGAGACCGGCGACGGCGATCGACCTGGTCGAGGCGACGTAGCGCAGCACCGTGACGTTCAACCCGGCGAGGACCACCGCGCACAGGCCGAGGAGGAGGTCGTACTGACAGAGCAGCGCCCCGTACGCCAGCACGAGACCGGTGTCCACCACTGTGGTGGCCGCGCGACGGGTGAGCACCTCGGCGACCACGTCGTTGCCGCGGACCCGCTGACCGAGATCGGCGGCCTGGCGCTGGTCGAAGAACGACGGGGGCAGCCGCAGCAGATGTCGGAAGAACCGGGCGGCGCTGGCGAGGGCGAGCGCCGTCTCCGCGCGTACGGTCAGGCGTTGCTGGAGCAGACTGGCGAGGAAGGTCAGCACGGTGGCCACCGCCACCGCCGCCACCAGGCCGGCGAACGCGGCCTGGTCCTCCTGAAGCAGCACCCGGTCGACGAAGACCTGGGCCATCACCGGGATGGTCAGACCGACCACGGCGATCAGCAACCCGAGCAGCAGCATCTGCGCGATCGCCGAACCCGGGCCGCGCCACCGCTGGGCCAACGCCCGGACCATCCGGTAACGGGTGCCGCCCGGGCGGAACTCCGGCCCGGGTTCCATGGTGAGCACGATGCCGGTGAAGGCCCCGTCGAACTCCTCCCAGCTGACCGCCCGGGGGCCGGTCGCCGGATCGTTGATGAAGACCTTGTTCCGGCCGAGTCCTTCCAGCACCACGAAGTGCTCGAACCGCCAGAACAGCACCGCCGGCAGCGCCACGGTGGCCAGGCCGGCCAGGTCCATCTGGAAACCCTTGGCCACCATCCCGTACCGGCGGGCGCCCTTGAGCACCGTGGCGGCGGTCGAGCCGTCCCGACTCACGCCGCACACCCGGCGCAACTCCTCCAGCGGCACGTGCCGGCCGTGGTGGGCGAGCAGGATGCCGAGCGCGGCGGCGCCGCACTCCACCGCCTCCATCTGGATCAGGGTGGGCGTGCGGACCCGCCGACGCCGGATCCTGGGCAGCTCCGGTGCGTTCGGGACCGCTGTCGACGGCGCGCTCATCGCCGCAGCAACCAGTCGATGGGGTGCTCCTCGTCCACTGTGAACCAGGCGGTGACCTCGCTCGCCGAGTTGAGCTGGAACGGCGGCGGCGTCTTCGTCCAGCGCAGGCCGCCCGGAGCGGCCGGGTCGGGCTCCAGGGCGACGGTCACCCGGATCACGCTGCCGTGCGCCAGCAGCCGCCGCACGTCCGGCCCGGTGCCCAGGAAGGCACGCAGCGACGCCTCGGTCTCCGGGAACGCGCCGACGGTGGCGACCTGACCGGCCAGGGTGCCGAACACGTTGCGCGGTGCCGCGGCGGCGGCCACTTCGACGGGTACACCGGGTTGCAGCAGCGGGGCGGCGACGGCCGGCGCGTACACGACGGCCTGCAACGCGTCCCCGGCGGTGTCGAGCCGCTCCAGATCCGCCAGGTGCGTGCCGGGGGTGACGATCTCCCCCTCCGACACCAGCCAGGCCACGACGTACGCGTCACCCGGCGCGTTCTCCACCACCACCTTGCCGTCCATCGTGCGCAGGCTGTAGAGAGGAGTGCCCTTGGCCACCCGCTGGTGTGGGGACGCCCAGACCTTGGTGACCTGACCACTGTCGATCGCGTCGAGGGCGGAGATCCCGTTGGAGTGGATCAGCACGCCGGCCGCCTCGACGGTGCGGGGCACCACTGTGCGTACCGACCAGACGCCGGCGGCGACCACCACGATGACCAGCGCGGCGGTGGCCAGCCAGTGCGGCACGGTGGTCAGCCGGACCGCCCGGTCCAACTGCTCGGGGGCCTCCAGCTGGCGCAGCGCCTGTCGCCGGAACTTCATGACCGGCCCCCCGTTGCGGGTGGGCCGGCGGCGCGGCGCGAGCCGAGCAGGAAGTCGGCCACGCTCGGCTCGACCAGCGGGTCGAGCCCGGACATCTCGGCGAAGGCCTGGGAATCCCCGGCGCCGAGAGCGCACGGCGCCAACTCCATGGCGGTGGCGACGAGATACATCTGCTGGGTCAGCACTCCCGCGTCCTTGAGAATCATGGCGTAGCTCATCCCTTCGTACTTCCACATCAGCCGCTGGACCCGGGCGGTGACCACCAGGACCGTCTGCGGCGGCCGGGGCATGGCACCGGCCGCCCGGGCGTACGCCAGCAACCGGTCGGCGGCCGCCCCCCAGCCGGCGACCGGTTCCAGCCGGTGCCCGACCGCGTCGTAGTGGTAGAGCCCGGGGTCGAGCCCGGCGCACCGCGCGACCAGCGGGTATATCTCCAGCTCGTAGACCCCGCCGCCGCCCGGGTAGGGCCGATGACCGACCTCCTGCCCGCCGGCCTCGCCGACGGCGCTGGTGTGCTGCGACCGGTACAGGAACTCCGCCAGCCGCTCCAGCGGCAGCGGCACGGAGTCGTCGTGGTCGCGCACGCTGCGCCGCTCCGCCACGATCTGACTGAAGGCGGGTTCCACCTTGGCGATCGTCGCCAGGTCCGGCACCGGCAGGTCGATCGCGCGATCGCCGTCGTACGGGCGACGCAGCGGTTGTGGGGCGAAGCGTTCCCGCATCCGGTAGGTGCCCCCCACTGGCAGCGCGTGCCGGCCGGCCCGGGAGCGGTGGTGCAGCCGCAGCTCCTCGGGCGACCAGTAGGCCAGTGGCGCGTCGTCGCACTCCGCCTCGAACTCCGCTTCGGTGACCAGGATCCGGGCGGTGGCCAACTCGTCGAGTACCCGGCCGGCGGCCGCCGGTCGCACGCCGAGCGTGCGGGCCACCGCGTCGGGTCCGACGCCGGGTACGGCGGCGACCAGCACCGCGCCGATTGCGACGTCGGCGCAGCCGACGGCGAGGGTGCTCAGCGGCGAGGTGGCCACCAGCCTGCCCTGTTCGTGCTGGAGGGTGGCGAAGCGGGAGAGCCGGTGGCGCACCCCGGGTGTGTGCGGGCGGCTCTCCGGCAGGCTGCCCCGACCCAGGCCGGTGGGAACCAGGTCGAGCAGAGCACGGTCGTCGACCTGGAGGCGGCGCTCCAGCCAGGAGTGGGCGAGCAACCGGCGCAGCAGCAACTGGGCGGCCAGCACCCGACTCTCCCCCTCCAGACCGCTGATCAGACGGCCGACCTCGACGTCGCTGACCCAGTCGGCGGCGAGTTGCAGGAGCAGTGCCCGCCGGCCCATGCCCGGTCGCTCCAGGGTGAGCTGGAAGCGGGTCTGCCGCAGGGTCAGCGAGCCGTCCTCGTCGAGGCGCAGTTCCGCGTCGCGGCGCAGCCGGTACGACTCCTGGATGGGCGGGCCGCCGACGGTGCCGCTCACGACTCCCGCCGACCGGCCGGTCTCACCACGGTGGTCATCTGCGCACCCCTCGCTAGAAGAAGACGTTCAGCGGATTGGCCGCCGTCTCGTCGGCCGCCAGCGGGCCCCGGCCGAGGTGGGTCGGCACGTCCCACAGCCGACCGGGACCGAGCCGGCGCCAGAAGTGCCGCAGACCCGGCACCACGACCTTCACCACCGCCAGGTCGACGTCCGGACGGGACTGGTCGACGACGATCACCTCCAGGCCGGCCCGCTCCGCCCGGCGTACGCAGTGCCGCACGTCGTCTCCGACGTCGCCGGTGGTCAGCCGCGGGTGGTCGGCGGCGGTGCGGGGCGCTCGGGTCGGGTCCGGGGAGAGCCACTGTTGATCGGCCACCCGAACGGTGCCGAACCACCGTGCGGTGTCCGGATCGTCGACGCCGTACCTGTTGCGTTCGGAGGTGGGTCCGGGAACGGCGGGCAGGAACTGGTTGACCTCGGTGAGCGCCCTGGTCAGCGCGACCCGGGCGTCCAGGTGCGCGCCGAAGCCGACCAGGACGTCCTCCGGCCCGCCGTCGGATCGCCGGGACACGGCGGCGAACACGGGCACGCCGAGGTCGGCGGTCAGGTCGAGGGCCCACAGCTCACGGCCCAGGACGGTGGCGTGGTGGTCGACGCAGGCGGCCGTCCACGGGTCGGCGAACGAGGCGAGGTCCACCCCGGGCATCCGCGAGCGGTGGTACCACCACAGGGCGACGCTGTCCCGCTCGACGAGCTCGCAGAAGCCCTGCAGGATCGCCTCGGACAGGTTGCCGCCGGCGGCGCAGCCGTTCGAGTCGGCCGAGCACACCCCGAGCCCGGTCAGCTCGGGATGCCCGTACCAGCAGTACGCGGCGGGCAGCTCGCGTGGTGTCCGCCGGGTCAGCGACCAGCCCGTGGTCCAGTCCAGCTCCACGTCGTCACCCAGCTCGCGGGGTACGCGGTGCAGGTGACCGAGGTCGGCGTTGAGCCGGTCCCGCTCGGCGTACTGGCGCTCCGAGAACAGCAGCAGCTCCCGCAGGTGCACGGCTCGCTCCGGACCGAGCTGGCGGTACGTCGCCCGGTGCACCGGGCGGTCGCCGCGCCACACTCCGCAGTAGCGCTCCACCGCCTCCCCGATCGCGCTCATCCGCGCCTGGAGGTCGGTACGGCCCTTACCGCCGCTCTGCCCGCGCAGGTTGCGCCGCAACCCGGCGAGCTGGCGGGGCTGCGCGAAGTTGTGCCCGGCCGAGTAGGTGTGGGTGACGCCGTTGTCGGTCGCCTCCAACGGGGTCAGTCGGCTCACCACGCCCAGGTACCGGCTGACGTGGTGGGCCAGAGCGGCGTACGCCTCCGCGTGTTCCCGGGTGCGGGAGTCCTCGCCCCGGCTGGGCTGGGCGCCGCTCGGCGGCAGGTCGATCCGTGGCTCGGCCTTGCCGACGAGGTCCGGGTCGCCGCAGGCGGGGCACTGCGGCTGGCGTACCAACTGGTGGCTCTCCATGCTCAGGTCCCGGGTGTCCAGGGCGACCATCCGGCCGGTGAGGCGGGGTGACGAGCCCCGGACGGCGAGCACGGCGAGTTCGGTGGCGAGCAGCCCGGCCGCCGCTGTGGCCAGGCCGGGCAGGACCGCCCGGCCCGGCTGCGGCGGCGGACCGACCAGGTCCTGCCCGTCGAGGAAGGCGTGCACCTGTTCGTTCTCCTGCCACCGCTGCCGCAGGCAGGCCCAGCAGCCGGTGCGACCCGGCACCAGGTGCGGGCCGAGGAGGACGACGTTGCCGTGGGGCCGGGCCAGTGTCCACGCACGACCGGCCGCCAGGTGGCGGTCGTTGACCAGCGCCAGTCGGGGGTCGAGCATCGACGAGGGCAGCACCAGCACCTGGGCGGTGACCGGCACGTCGTCCCTGGCGTCCGGTCCGACCACTGTGACGGCGAGCCCGAGGGAACGCAGCGCGTCGGCGGTCTCCGTCACCCGGGGCGCGCCGAGGTCCACGATGGTGACGGATCCCTCGGCCATCCACCGGAGCCCTGCCTCGGGCGGGACACCCCGGGCGTCCCATCCGGCGGCCTCCGCCGGTGAGGTGCCCGCCGGACCGGACACCAGCAGGCCGTGATCGCGTAGCCGGGCGAGGGCGGCGGCGACGGCGGTGACCGGGTGCCGACTGGCCAGCCGGTTCACCACGTCGCCCAACGGCTCGACGCCGTCGAGCTGGTCGGCCAGGTCCGCGGCGACCGGGTCGTCGATGATCAGGCTGCGGGTCTCCCCCAGCACCACCAGCGGGCCGTCGGGCAGCCGTACCTGCGCGTAGTCCGATCGGAAGCGCGGACGCCACATGGTTCCTCCCGAGCCTGGTGGCCGGACCGTGGCACCGCCAGCCCTCTGCCGGCGATCACGGCTGCTGCCATCGTCGCGGTCCACCGGTGTCCGGGCCGAGTGATGCCACCGGTTTCTGCCGTCGGCGGCGACCGGAACGGTCGGCGGCCGGGTCAGCCGGTGGTGACGGTCAACGCGGTGTCGTTGAGCCCCAGCACCGAGGTGCCGGTGGCCTGCGCCGGTACGAGCAGCAGGAAGGTTTCCACCCGGGTCACCCGGATCGACTTGCCGCTGATCGCCGTGCGATGACCGGTGGCGATCAGATCCGGGCTCTGCGGCACCATCGTGACGGTGGCCGGGCCGCCGGGCGCCGGGCGCAGCGTGTCGGTGGCGTGGATCGTCAGGAAGGCCAGCGTGCCGGACGGCACCGCTACCGCGCAGTCGGACCATTCGGCCCGGTCCATCGTCCGCTGCACCGCTGCTCCGACACCGGCGAGCTGCTGCCCGTAGACCTCCCACCCGCCGGCGAACTGGCCGTCGAGCAGCGGACTCGACGCGACGAGGGAACGGTTGCTCGTCGTGGAGCCGATGCTGCGGGCGAAGACCTCGGCGGCGAGGGCCCGGCGGCTGGTCTCGTCCAGTGCCGTACCGCCCTGCGTGGCGGGCCGGCCGTCGATGCTGCGGGCGACCACCAGCGAGGGTTGGGTGACCTGGACGTTGTGGCTGAGCTTCCACTGGCCGTCGTCGCCGAGCACGAACTGGCTGACGTCGGTGGGGGCCAGTTCCGAGCCGCTCAACTTGAGGGTGGCCGTGGCCAGGAAACAGGCCGGGTCGCCGGGCGGCACGGCGAACGCCGGGTTGATGTGCTGGAACGACGGTTGCGGACGCTGGTTGTAGGCGGCGCGGCGGACCGCGGCGATGCTGAGGTCCAGCGAGGGCGACACCTCCTGGGTCCGCAGCGCCTCGACGTCGCCGGCCACCGAGGCGGCCGAGTCGGCCTGGTCGAAGGCGGTGAGCACCAGCCCCGCCCGCTCGCGACCGAACGTGGCCGAACCGTCGGTCGACGGGGTGGCGGCGTCCACCGGCTCGCCACCACAACCGGCCAGCACGAGCAGCGCCACCACGGCGGCGGCGAGCGGCACCGGCGCGGCGAGGGTACGCGGGCTCCTGACGGATCTTCTGCCCAGCATCTCGTCCTCCATCCACCACCGGTCGACGGGAATCGCGCCCGATGCAGTCGAGTATGTGAGCGACTCTCGGGCCATGCCGGGGGCGGCGCGGCCTCGTGTTGCCGGGCCCGTCGGCGTTGCACCGAACGACGTCATCGGGCCCGGTTCACGGTCACCGATCGGTGTCATCGAGCCGGGCGACCCAGGCGACCAGACCGGACCGGGAGGCGACGCCCGCCTTGCGGTAGATCCTGGTCAGGTGCGCCTCCACCGTGCGGGGGCTGATGTTCAGCTGCCGCCCGATCAGTCGGCTGGTGGCCCCGGTCGCCGCCAGGCGGGCGATGTGCCATTCCCGGTCGGTCAGGGCGGCCACCTCGGCCGGACCGACCGGGCGGGCCAGTCGGAGGCCGACCCGTTCCGTGCCACACCATCCGGCCAGTTCCAGTGCCCGCCGGCGGGCCCGCGCCGCCCGGCCGGTCTGGTCCTCGGCTTCGGCGGCACGGGCCAGGGAGGCCAGCGCGAGACTGCGCCGCAGTGCCATCCCGCCGGCGCGGAACAGGTCAGCCGCGGCCTCCAGGTGCAGCAGCGCCGCCGGGACCTCACCACGGGCGAGCAGCACCTCGCCGTACGCCGACTCGGCGAAGCCGCGCTGCCCGGCGAGGCCGATCTGGTCGGCCTCGGCCATCGCCCGCCGTGCCTGCCGCTCGGCCTCGGTCACCTCGCCGGCGGCGAGCGCGGCGGCGCTGAGCAGCTCGAACCACATCGGCCGGAGAGTGGTCTGCAGGCGGCTCAGCCGGCTGTCGCCGCCGGCCGAGAGCACCAGCTCGGCACAGGTCGCGGGATCACCGGACAGCAGTGCCGCGGTCGCCAACGCCAACACGGCGGTACGACCACACCAGGTGGCGAGGTCGGTGGCGATTCCGACGGCGCTGCGGGCCAGCGCCACCGCCCGGTCGTCGTCGCGAGGGCCACCACGCCAGGCCGTCGCCTCCGCCTCGAACGCCAGGGCGAAGCTCAGCAGGTGGTGGCTGCCGATGCGCCGGGCGACGATCCCCGCCTCGGTGGCCAGGCCGATGGCCGTCGTCAGGTGACCGCCGTGGTAGGCGACCTGGCTACGACCGAGCAGCAACTGGCACAACCCGTCGTCCCGGTGCGAGGCGCGGACGAGGGTCAGCCCGCGGTCGAGGTGCCGCGCCGCGTCGACCTGCCGTTCGAGGTACAACTCGGTCAGGCCGAGTGCGGTGAGGCAGTCGGGGTGGTCGCGTACGTCCCGGTCCGGCAGCGCGTCGACGATCCGGGCGCCCTCGTCGAGCAGACCCCGGGCGTCGTCGAGTGCACCGTCGTGCGCGGCGGCCAGGCCGCGTACGGCGAGCAGGCCTGCCCGGTCGACGGCGGAGCCGCCGCCGGGGTCACCGGTGAGCGCGTCGGGCGGACCGGCGGCCCGACGGCGGCCGGCCAGGATGCCGGCGACGTCGATCTCGGTGGCGAGTCGGTAGCCGACGCCGGGTGTGGTGCCGGCCGGCAGGGCGGCCAGCTCGCGTCGGCTGATCGCCGCCGCCTCCGGGTAGTTGCCGAGTAGGCGTTCCACGCGCGCCCAGAGTGCGACCGCCTGCGCCCGTCGTCCCTGCGGGTCGGCGGGGAACAGCGGCACGATCTCCTGGAGCAGGGCCCTGCTCTCGAGCAGGTTGCCCGCCTCCCCGGTGATCTGGGCGAGCGCGAGCGCCACGTCTCGGCGGCGCTGCGTCGAGCCGGCGGTGGGCCGTAGCGCCCGCAGCGCCAGCCGCAGCCAGCCGATGGCCAGGTCGGGCGTCTCGCGGCGGATCTCCTGGGCGGCCTGGCAGAGCACGTCGACGCACCGTTCGGCCCAGCGGCCGTTCGGCAGGGCGAGCAGGCGCTCCGCGTAGCGGGCCCGGTCCGTCGGTGGCGCGCCCAGCTCGACCAGCGCGGTGAGCGCCCGCGCGGAGGCCTCCGCCCGCCACGCCGGGTCGGTGTCCTGCGCGACAGCCATCCGCAGGACCGGGTGCCGGAAGGCGAACCGTCCGGTGCCGGGGACCCGGCGGAGCAGATCGAGGCGGGCCAACCGCCAGCCGGCCTCGACCGCGCGTGCCGTCGGCACCTGCGCGATCGCGGCGAGCAGGTCAGCGGAGAAGGGCGCGTCGACGACCGACCCGGCCCGCAGACAGGTCAGCTCGACAGACGGCAGGTCCGCCCATTCGCGGCGCAGCACGGCCACCACGGTGTCGGACAACCATGCCCCCTGCGCTTCCCGGACCGGGTCGACGCCGTCCGACGCGGGGCCGCCCGGCAGCGCCGCCAGGTAACCGGGGTTGCCGCCGGTGACGTCGTACCGAACCCGCAGTTCCGCCTCGTCGACGTGCGGGTGCAGCGCCGCGACCTCGGCGAGGCTGAGCGGGTCGAGCTCGATCCGGTCGTGTGCCGCCGGCTCCGCCTCGGCCTGTTCCCGGGGATCCGGTGGACCGAACGGCATCGGGGTCGCCATCTGCCGCGGGCGGTAGACGAGCACGAGCAGGAGCGGGGCGGGCACCGGATAGCGCAGGAGGTGGGCGATCAGGCCAGTGGAGGAGGCGTCCGCCCAGTGCAGATCGTCCAGGACCAACGCCAGACCGTCCCGGGCCGCCAGGCCGATCAGCCGGCGGGCCAGTTGGTAGGTGCGAAACCGTTGGGCGTCCGACGGCCGCACCGGACCCGGTGGCCCCGCTGCGGCGGACTCCAACCAGGCCTCCCCGGTGAACCGCCCGACACTCAGCCCACGGCGGAGTGGCTGCCCCTCCGTGAAGGCGTGTCGGAACACGTGGAAGGGAACGCCTCGCTCGTCCGGCGCGCACGTGCCGACCGCTCGGGGAACGGCGGGAACGCACCGTTCCAGTGCCTCGCGGACGAACCGGGTCTTGCCGATGCCCGGCTCCCCGACCACCTCGCACACCATCTGCCGGCCCCGGCTCAGGGCACCGTCCTGGGCTCTCTCGATACGCGCCAACTGTGGTCGCCGCCCGACGAAGCGCAGGCCTGTTGACGCATTTTCCAGCCCAGATGTCATCACGCAGATCAGACACTTTCCGGCACACTCAAAGGGGAATGGTCACTATACCGGAGAGCCATCGAATGTCGAAGATGCCTGCTTCCATTCCACCACCCGACACCACGGTGCAGGTTGTTTTCGAGCTTGCCGCAGAACCCGTAGAAATGGACCGCACAATATCCCTGAAACCCGGTAAACCACCCCTCACCCACCCGGCCGGGACACACACGACGAAGTCGAGGGCAAAATAGGAATCCCACGCAGGTCAGCCGCGCTATTGCCCGGTCTGCACCCATCCGGATACCGCCGAAATCATGAACGCCTATGCAAAACACCCGAAGGCGTCAGGTCCGCACCGGACTCCCACCGGAGGCCACAGTCATTTACAAAGACCTGCCCGCAAGACTCTTGTCAACCACCGAATGACTTGAACCAGGTCGCCTTCTGCCCGCCTTCGGCTGACCTTCACGGCACCACGACAACCCAACCGGCAACCGGGAGACAAAGACCGGAAAGCGCGTAGGGAAACGACCGCAGCGCCATCGCACGAAAGCCGTCGGCCGAGTCGTACGACGACCCTGCCGGACCGTTCCGTCAGGCTGTGGCCAGCCGGACCATGAACTGGCAGCCGTCCGAGGTGTTGCGCACCTCGACCCGACCTCCGTGCGCCTCCACAAGACCGTGGACGATGGCCAGGCCGAGCCCTCCGGACGCCCCACCGTCGCCCGGGCCGGGGGTGCGGGCAGGCTCACCGCGGAACGCGATGTCGAACACCCGTGGAAGGTCGGCCGGGGGAATACCGCCGCAGGTGTCGGCGATCGACAGCCAGGCGTGGTCCTCCTCGCGGCCGGCTTCGATGCGTACCGTGCCGTCCTCCGGGGTGTAGCGGACCGCGTTGAACAGCAGGTTGGCGACGACCCGCGCCAGCTCCGGCTCGCTCGCGGCGACCGTCGGCCACCCCGACTCGCTGGCGACCAGCTTGATCCGGCGAGCGTCGGCCAGCGGGAAGGTGGTGGCAAGCGCATCCGACACCACCTCCCCGAGCGGCACCGCCGTCAACGACATCCGCAGCGCGCCCGCGTTGATCCGGGACAGCTCGAACAGGTCGTCGACGAGGCGGGTCATCCGGTCGGTCTCCAGCCGGATCCGTCGGTGGTAGTCGTCGACAGTGTCCGGGTCACGGACCACCCGGTCCTCCAGCGCCTCGGCCATGGCCCGGAGCCCGGCGAGCGGCGTACGCAGGTCGTGGGAGACCCAGGCGACCAGGTCACGCCGACCCTTCTCCAGTTGTCGTTCCCGCTCGCGGGCCTGGTCGCGCCAGACCGCGGCGCGTGCCAGCCGGCGGCCGAAGTGCCCGCCGACCGCGAGGCTGACCACCGCTGCCGCCGCGACGGTGATCAGGACGACCTCAAGGTCGTGTGGGGAGAGGAACATCGCCTCCGCGACCGCCATCACCCCGACCGCGACGGCGACCACCGTGGTGGTGAGCAGAACGCTGAGATGCACGGTGATCGACCTGCGCCGAAGCGCACGGAGCAGCATCGCGCCGGCGAGGCCGATGCCCAGCGCCGCGCCGAGGGCGATCGCGAAGATCAGCAGCAGGTCACGCATGGGTCGGCTCGTAGCGGTAGCCGACGCCCCAGATGGTCACGATCCGTCGCGGATCGGCCGGGTTGACCTCGATCTTCTCGCGCAGCCTGCGGACGTGCACCGTCACGGTCGAGTGGTCCCCGAAGTTCCATCCCCAGACCTGCTCCAGCAGTGCGGCCCTGCCGAACACCCTCGACGGGTGCCGCATGAGGTGGACGAGCAGGTCGAATTCGCGCAGCGTCAGAGCCAGCTCGCGGCCGGCGAGGTGAGCGGTTCGGGAGGTGGTGTGCACCACCAGGCCGCCGTCCGTGAGCGCCTCCGGCCGCTCGGGTGCCGGCCCGCCGGCGGCGCGACGGAGCACCGAACGGACCCGCAGCACCAGTTCCCGGGGGGAGAAGGGCTTGGTCAGGTAGTCGTCCGCGCCGAGCTGCAACCCGAGGATCCGATCGGCCTCGTCACCGCGCGCCGTCAGCATGACGATCGGTACGCCGTCCGGCCGTACCCGCAGCTGCCGGCACACCTGGAGACCGCTGATCCGGGGCAGCATCAGGTCCAGGACGACCAGGTGCGGCTTCTCCCGCTCCACCGCCTCCAGCGCCTCCGCGCCGTCGGCCGCCAGGCTCACCTGGAAGCCGTCGTTCTCCAGGTAACGACGGATGACGTCACTCACGGTCTGATCGTCGTCGACCACCAGCACCCGCTGTGTCCCCGTCAACTCTTCCCCCGCAGGTCCATCGGGCCAGCGTAGCCACGCACCGAGGTGCGCTCCCACAGCGCAAACCTTGCGAGGTTCTTACGACCGCGCCCACCCACCCACACGGGGGTACGCCAGGTCATACCGTGACCGGAATGCGGATCCTCGTCACCGGTGCGGCCGGATTCATCGGCTCACACATCGCCGACCTGCTCACCGAACACGGACACGAGGTGGTGGCGGTCGACGCGCTCCTACCGGAGGCGCACGGCGCGACGGCACCGCCCTGGACCGATCGGCACGACCTCGTGGTCGGCGACGTCCGTGACGCTGACCTGCTCGCCCGACTCCTGGCCGGGGTCGACGCGGTCTGCCATCAGGCGGCCATGGTCGGCCACGGCATCGACCCGGCCGACGCTCCCCGGTACGCCGCGCACAACGACCTCGGCACGGCCACCCTCCTCTCGGCGATGCACACCACCGGCGTACGACACCTCGTGCTGGCCAGTTCGATGGTCGTCTACGGCGAGGGCCGCTACCACTGCCCGACACACGGAATCGTCCGGCCCTCCGGCCGCCGGGCCGCCCATCTGGCCGAGGGCCGGTACGAGCCGACCTGCCCGCACTGCGACCAGGCGCTCTCCCCCGGTCTCGTGCCGGAGGACGCGCCGTTGGAGCCACACAGCACGTACGCCGCCACCAAGGTGGCTCAGGAACATCTCGCCGGCGCCTGGGCCCGGCAGACCGGCGGGTCGGTCTGGGCGCTGCGGTACCACAATGTCTACGGACCGCGGATGCCCCGCGACACCCCGTACGCCGGGGTGGCGTCGATCTTCCGGTCGGCCCTGGCCGCCGGGCGGCCGCCCCGGGTCCTGGAGGACGGACAGCAACGGCGTGACTTCGTGCACGTGACGGACATCGCCGCGGCCAACCTGCTGGCCCTGACGACACCGGCACCGGATCCCCTGGTCCCGATCAACGTCTGCTCCGGTGAACCACACACCGTCGGCGAGTTGGCCCACGAGCTGGCGGTGGCGATGAACGGACCGTCGCCCGTCACTGTCGGGGGCGGGCGGGCGGCGGACGTACGGCACGTCGTGGCCGATCCGGCCCGCGCCACCCGCCTGCTCGGATTCACCGCCCGAATGGGCTTCGCCGCCGGCATCGCCGACTTCACCACAGCGGTGATGAGGGATCCGGCAGCGGTCAGGACACCGTCCACAGTAGGTGGTTGACGGCGAGGGCCGTGGCTGCCTGTCCCGCCAGCCACCACCGTCGGTGTCCGCTGGGCAGGTGGGCGGTGGCAACGAGCAGCCAGACGGCGAACGGCAGCCAGATCCGCTCCACCTCGGCCTTGCTGAGCCCGGAGAGATCCGCCGCGAGCACGGCCACCGCCGCCGCGACGGGCAACCACACAGTGGGTCCGGCGTCGGTGATCCGCTGACGGACGGCCGTCGCCGACGGCGCTGGTCGTAGCCGGACCGACACGGCAGCCACCGCCCGCCGCAACGCCGGACCGACCACCGGGCCGGCCGAGAGCAGCAGGGCGGCGAGGTTGGCCCAGACCCAGTAGCCGTACGGGCGATCCGCCGCCCAGCCCTGGTAGTACCGACGGGTCACCAGGTGGTAGCCGTCCGGCCACCAGAAACCGGACACTGTGAACGCGGCGACGACTGCCGCGCCCGCCGTCGCCGCGACCAGGAGGACGGCGAGGCGGTCCCGCGCCCGGAGCAGCACCACAGTCAGCGCGAGCAGCCCGACCAGGACGAAGCCGTACGACAGGTAGAGCGCGAACCCGAGCAGCAGCCCGCCGAGTACGGCTCCGGGCCGGCCGCCCACCGCCAACAACGCCAGCCCGCCCGCGACCACCGCGGCGAAGATCCCGTCCGCGGACACGCCCACCCAGACCGCCCCCGGAAAGAGGACCAGGAACGGCCAGACCGCCCGAGCCGCGTCCTCCGCGCCGAGTGCCCGCAACGTCACCGGGACCGACACCGACACGGTGGACCCGAGCAGCACACAGGCCAGCCCGGCGGCGGCCCCGCCGCCCAGGCCGACGCGGTCCAACCCGACGAAGAACAACAGCGCACCCGGCGGATGAGCGGCGGTGTGGGTCGACCACGAGTGCGGTTGGAAGTCGAGGATGCGGTCGGCGAAGCCGGACAGCATCATGCCGACGTCCGCCACCCGGGGCACCTCGTGCAGGTACTCGGCCTGCACGGTGAGCCGCTCGGTCAACCCGGCCGACCAGCCGTCCACCAGCGCCAGGGACAGCGTCCAGAGCACCGAGGCGAGATAGCCGACGACCAGCAGCCGCGGCCAACGCGTGTCGGCTCCCCAGCGCGTACCGCGCCAGACGAACAGCACCCCGACGAGGAGCGCGACGGGGGTACCGAGGCCCAGGTGGGGCTTCCAGGTGGCGTAGAGCGGGGCGGCGTCGGCGTAGAGCCGCACGCCCCGGTGGTTGAGCAGCGCGCCGATGCCGACGGCGGCGGCGAGCACTGCCACCTCGACACCGAGGACGATCAGTTCGGCGTACCGGGTTCGTCCCGGCCGGGTCATCGTGGTCATGGTGACGGCCGACGATACGACCCGCGACCAGGGTTTCGACAGCCGAACGAGGGGACGTCAGGGACTCGTAAGATCCGTTGCCGCGTAAGCGATTCGTAAGGCGGCACGACGATCCGGACGGTCCGTCGCGGGCCTAGCGTCGCCGGTATGCGCACAACGATCGACGTGGTGCTGCCGTGTCTGGACGAGGCGGCCGCACTGCCTGCCGTACTGAGCGGGCTGCCGCCCGGCTACCGCGCCATCGTGGTCGACAACGGGTCCACGGACGGCTCGCCGAGGATCGCCGCCGACCACGGGGCTCTGGTCGTCCACGAGCCGCGACGCGGCTACGGCGCGGCCGTTCACACCGGCCTGCTGACTGCGGACGCCGAGCTGGTCTGCGTACTCGACGCGGACGGCTCGTTCGACCCGGGCGAGCTGCCCCGACTGGTCGCGACGGTGCTCGACGGCCGGGCGGATCTCGCCGTCGGGCGGCGTCGGCCGGTCTCGGCGGACGCCTGGCCGTGGCATGCCCGGGCCGGAAACGCCCTGGTCGCCGCGCTGCTGCGGCGTCGTGGCGTACCGGTGTACGACATCAGCCCGATCCGGGTGGCCCACCGGGCGGCGCTGTTGGGGCTCGGTGTCGACGACCGCGCGTTCGGCTACCCGTTGGAACTGCTGCTCCGCGCGGCCCGGGCAGGCTGGCGAATCGTCGAGCTGGACGTCGCGTACGCGCCCCGGGCCGCCGGCACCGGGTCGAAGGTGTCCGGGTCGGTCCGGGGCACGGTGCGGGCGGCCCGGGACTTCGCCGGAGTGCTACGCGCCGACGCCGGTGGTGACCGGTGAACGTCCTGCTCGTGGTCGCCAAGGCACCGGTCCCCGGGCTGGCCAAGACGCGGCTCTGCCCGCCGGCGAGTCCCACCCAGGCCGCCCGGATCGCGGCGGCGGCGTTGTTGGACACCCTCGCGGCGGTGCGCGCCACCCCGTCGACGATCCCCGTGCTGGCGTACGCCGGCCGGTTCGCCGACGCCGCGCACGGCGCGGAACTGACCGCCGCGCTGGCGGGCTGGCACCTTCTTCCACAGCGCGGCGAGACCTTCGCCGACCGCCTCGCGAACGCGCACTCCGACACCGCCGCGACCTTCCCCGGCCGCCCGGTGCTACAGATCGGCATGGACACGCCGCAGATCCGCCCGACCCTGCTCACCACCGCGCTGGACCGGCTCGCCGACCGCGAGGCGGTGTTCGGGCCGGCGCTCGACGGCGGCTGGTGGGCGCTCGGGCTACGCGACCCGGCGGGCGCGAGGGTGTTACGCGACGTGCCCATGTCGACCCACGACACCGGTCGACGTACTCTCGCCGCGCTGCGCGACCACGGCACAGACCCGGCGATCCTTCCCGTCCAACGGGACGTCGACGACTGGCCGGCCGCGCTGGCGGTCGCTGTCGACCTGCCCGGCACCCGGTTCGCGGACGCCGTCGAGTCGGTGGGTGGCCACCTGTCGAGCGGACGCCTCCGGTGACCTCGACGATCGCCCTCGACGGCTTCGACCTCCTCTGGGGCAGGCGCGACAGCCGGTCCGCCGACCAGGACACCAGCGCACCGCCAGCCGAGGCCGACCACTGGCTCGTGCACACCGACGGGCGACGTGACCCGTTGCCGGTGCGACGCTGGCACGGCCCGCCCGAACCGGCCATCACGTCCATCGCCGCACGCTGCTCCGGCCCCACGATCGACCTCGGTTGCGGTCCCGGCCGGCTGACCAGGGCACTCGCCCAGCAGGGGCTCGTCGCGCTGGGCGTGGACATCTCCGCCGAGGCGGTACGACTGACCCAGGGCCGAGGTGTGGTCGCTCTGCGGCGCGACGTCTTCGAACCACTTCCCGGCGAGGGCCGGTGGGCTCACGCCCTGCTCGTCGACGGCAACATCGGCATCGGCGGCGACCCGGTCCGGCTGCTGCGCCGGTGCGGCACGCTGATCGCGGCGGACGGAACGCTCGTGGTCGAGGTCGAGCCCCCGGGCGCCGGGCTGTGGCAGGGGCAGGCGTACGTCCTGTCCGGAACCTCCGACGACGGGGCACGACCGGGGCCGACGTTCCGCTGGGCGCGCGTCGGAGCGGAGGCGGTGGCCGGTGCCGCAGCCGCTGCCGGCCTGCGGGTCGTGGACACGATCCGACTCGGTCCGCGCTGGTTCGCCGAGTTGGCGACGGCATGACCCGCCGCCCGCGCATCCCCGTCCCCGTCCCCGAGGACTTCACCTCCCCGTCACACTCGTCGCAGGTCGCCGCCCGGCTCGGTCTCTGGCTCGGGGTGGCGTTCGGGCTGTGCTTCGTCACCGGTGTCCTCAGCCACTACATCCAGCACCCGCCGGGCTGGTTCACCTGGCCGAGTCGACCGGTCAACCTCTACCGGATCACCCAGGGCACCCATGTGCTCTCCGGAATCGCCGCGATCCCGCTGCTGCTGGCCAAGCTGTGGAGCGTCTACCCCCGACTGTTCGTCCGTCCGCCGGTGCGCCACCCGATCCGACTGTCGACGCACGCCCTCGAACGTCTCTCCGTCCTGGTCCTGGTCTGCGCCGCGTTCTTCGAACTGGTCACCGGCCTGTTCAACGTCGCCCAGTCGTACCCGTGGGGATTCTTCTTCCCGGCAGCGCACTACGCGGTCGCCTGGCTGCTGGCGGGCGGGGTGCTGCTGCACATCGCGGTGAAGCTCCCGATCGCCCGCGCGGCGCTGAGCACGCCTCTGCGACGGGACGACCCGGACTCGTCCGGACGGCGTGCGTTCCTGCGTACCTCGGCCGGCGTCGCCGGTGTGGCGGTGCTGGCCACCGCCGGGGTCACCGTGCCGTGGTTGCGTCGGGTGTCCCCGCTGGCGTGGCGCTCCGCGACCGGGCCGCAGGGCATCCCGATCAACCGGACGGCGGCGGCAGCGCACATCACCGTTCCGGCGGACTGGCGGCTGGAGATCGTCTGGACGGGTGGAAGGAACGCCTTCTCCCTTGCCGAACTGGCAGCCCTCCCCCAGCGCACGGCGCATCTGCCGATCGCCTGCGTCGAGGGCTGGAGCGCCTCCGCCGACTGGACCGGCGTACCCGTCGTCGACCTGCTCCGGCTGGTCGGCGCGCCGACCGACCGGGCGGTTCGGATCTCGTCGCTGGAGACCGACGGCCTGTACGCCACCAGCACGCTTCCGGCGACCCACGTCGGTGACCCGCTCACCCTGCTCGCGCTCAGGATCAACGGCGAGCAACTGTCCCCCGACCACGGTTACCCCTGCCGCCTCATCGCTCCGAGCCGACCGGGCGTCCTCCAGACCAAGTGGCTGGCCCGGCTGGAGGTGCTGCGGTGAGAGTCGTCCGGCTGCTCCTGCTCGTGCTCGGCGTCGCGGCGGCGGCGTACGGCGGTTGGCTGCTCCGTCCTCAACTCGACACCACACTGCCGTGGCTGATCGGCGGCCCGGTGCTGCACGACCTCCTGGTGGCACCGCTGGTCGGGCTGGTCGGGCTCGCGCTGGGCCGACTGGTGACGAACCGACTGCGGCTGGCCTGGATCACCGCAGGTCTGATGGCGAGCGCGACGTTGCTGCTGATCGCGGTGCCACTGCTGTGGCGACCCCCCTCGGCGCCGCCGAATCCGGGCCTACCGGACCGCGACTACCCGCTCGGGCTGACCGCCGGCCTGGCCGTCCTCTGGGCTGTCGTCGCGATCGTGCTGGTCGTCGACGCCCTCGTCGGTCGCCGCGACCCGGCCCGGCGATCCGAGCAACCCGCAGACCACGCAGAGAGGAGACATCCCCATGTCTGAACGACGAAGTGGCCGCCCGCCGGTCGGGGTCATCGGCGGGTCGGGTCTCTACGAGTTCCTCGACGACGTCACCGAGGTCCGGATCGACACCCCGTACGGACCCCCGAGTGACGCAATCTCCATCGGGGACGTCGCCGGGCGGACGGTGGCCTTCCTGCCCCGGCACGGTCGTCGGCACAGTCTTCCCCCGCACCGCATCAACTACCGGGCCAACCTGTGGGCGCTGCGAACAGTCGGCGTGCGCCAGGTCCTCGCACCGGGCGCCGTGGGCGGCCTGCAACCGGAGCTGGGCCCCGGCACCCTCGTCGTGCCGGATCAACTGGTCGACCGGACCAGCGGTCGCGAGCAGACCTACTACGACGGGAGGCTACGCCCGGACGGGCAGGTCCCCCGGGTCGTCCATGCTCCGTTCGCCGACCCCTACTGTCCGGTCGGACGGGCCACGGTCCTCGACGCCGCCCGCACCAACGGTTGGCGTCCGGTCGACGGCGGCACCATGGTCGTCATCGAGGGGCCGCGGTTCTCCACCCGCGCCGAATCACTGTGGTACGCCCAGGCGGGCTGGTCGACCGTCGGCATGACCGGCCACCCCGAAGCGGTGCTGGCACGCGAACTGGCAGTGTGCTACACCGCGCTGTCACTGGTGACCGACCACGACTCGGGCGTCGAGGTCGGTCACGGCGTGACCCAGCAGGAGGTGTTCACCGTCTTCGCCCAGAACCTCGACCGCCTGCGCGTCCTGCTCGGCGACGCGGTGACGGCGTTGCCACCGGACCAGGGAGGCTGCGCCTGCGCAGATGCTCTGGCCGGCACGGAGAGCGGCCTCACGCTGCCCTGACGCCCGCCGGTCCGCGCCGTAAGGGTTCCGAAAGGGTCCGCGACCGCTGCGGCGGCGGTCGCGACCGTACGCTCGGCGGGTGGGTAGATGGATCCTCCGGTCGCCGCTGGCGCGGGCCGGTCTCGCCGCCGCTGTCGTCGTGGCCCTCGTGGCCCTCTACTGGTTCCAGCCGTGGAAGCTGTTCACCGACACGTACGTCGACGAGGCGCTGCCGCCGGCCGGGCCGACGCCGGTCGTCTCCGCCCCCACGTCCACTCCGCCGTCGGCGACCCCGGGTGCGGTGGCTTCGGCGACCGCGCCAGCGGCGGACGAGGTCCTGGCCGCCGGCGAATTCGTCACCCACGAGCACGACACCACCGGCAGCGCCGAGATCCGCAGGCTCGCCGACGGGCGTCACCAGCTCGTCATCCGCGACCTGGACACGTCGAACGGTCCGGACCTGCGGGTGTGGCTGACCGACCAGCCGGTCATCCGCGGCACGGCCGGCTGGAAGGTGTTCGACGACGGGAAGTGGGTCGAGCTGGCACGGCTCAAGGGCAACAAGGGCAACCAGGTGTACGACCTGCCGGCGTCTGCTGATCCGGCCGACTTCCGCAGCGTCTCCATCTGGTGCAAGCGGTTCTCGGTCTCCTTCGGCGCGGCCGATCTCACCACCACCTGACCGGAGACCTCCGGTCAGGGCCCGTACGCGTGCTGGGCCTGCCACTCCTCGGCCGGGGTGAGCGGAACCGGCGCGGGCCGCTCCGCCGTCGTCGTCAGCTCGATCCGCCGGCCTTCGGCCGCCGAGCGGAGCAGTGTGGTCATCGTTTCGAGCACGTGCAGCGCGACGCCACCACCGGCGCGCGGCGGACGCTTACCGTCGGCGCCGACCAGGTCGATCAGGCCGATGCCCCGCGAGCTTTCGGCGTAACCGGCCCGCGGTTCGAGGACGCGCCATTCGCTGCCGCCGAGCGCGAAGAGTCGAACCTCCCCGTCGAAGTAGTTCGGGTCGGGCACGGCGAGTGTGCCGTTCTCCCCGTGGACCTCGATCGGCGCGGCAGTCGTCGTGACGCCGTCGAAGCTCGTGGTGATGGTGGAGAGGGCCCCGTTGACGTGTTCGAGCACGCCTGTCACATGGGTGTCCACCTCGACCGGGATCCGCTGGCCGGCGCGCGGACCCGAACCGATGACACGCTCGGCGCGCAGCCGGCTGGCGGCTCCGGTCACCGCGCGGACCGGCCCGAGCAGGTGGATGAGCGCCGAGATGTAGTACGGCCCCATGTCCAGCAACGGGCCGCCGCCCGGGGCGTAGTAGAAGTCGGGCTGGGGATGCCAGCGCTCGTGGCCCGCCGTGACCATGACCGCCGACGCGGACATCGGTCGCCCGATGAGGCCGCCGTCGATCGCCGCCCGTGCCGTCTGCGTACCGGTGCCCAGGACGGTGTCCGGTGCGCACCCGACCAGGACGCCGGCCGACGCGGCCCGTTCGACGATCGAGCGACCGTCCGCGAGCGTCACCGCGAGCGGCTTCTCCACGTACACGTTCTTGCCCGCGTCGATGGCGGCGAGCGAGATGTCGGCGTGGGCCGCGGGGATCGTGAGGTTGAGGACCGTCTGCACGTCCGGTCGGGCGAGCAGGCTCTCGGGGCTCACCGCCTCCGCGCCGGGGATCTTGGCTGCGGCCTCGGCCGACCGGGTGCCGTCGAGGTCGGCCAGCGCCACGATGCTCAGCGCGGGGTGGTTCGCGAGGGTGTCCAGGTACGCGCGGGAGATGACCCCGAGCCCTATGACGCCGACGCGGTGCGAGTCGCCCACACCATCCCCCTCTCGATCACGGTACGAACGCTCGGGTGCTCCAGCACGTCGAGGCTGTGCCCGGGGGTCGTCACGACGACGCGCCCGGCACCCCACCGTCGGGTCCAGATCGCCGGCGAGGTGACCGGCCGGTGCCACGGGTGCCACTCCTGCGTGGGGTGGGTGGTCACGGCCAGTACGTCGATCAGGTCGTCGTGCAGCACCCAGTACTGCTCGGTGACCAGGTCGAAGTCCTCGACCCCCGTGGTGATCGGGTGCTCCCGGCCGAGGTCCGTGACGTGCACGGTGTGCGGCAGGAAGTTGTCCTCCGCCTCACCGTGACGCTCGCACGGCTCCTTACCCGGGTGGGTCGCGAACTGACCGCCCACCAGGTGCAGGTAGTCGGACGACGCGCGGAACGAGTCCACGATGCCGCCGTGCCAGCCGGTGAAGCCCGTGCCGGCGACGACCGCGGCGCTCAGGCCCGCCACCTCGGCCGAGGTGATCTGCGACATCGTCATGCACTGCACGACGAGGTCGGTGTCGGCCATCTCGGCCGCGTCGGCGTAGACCTCCGTCGACTCCTCGACCCGGACGGCGTAGCCGCTGCCTTCGAGGAAGGGGATGAACAGCTCCGTCGCCTTGACCGGCTGGTGTCCCTCCCATCCGCCTCGAACCACCAGTGCCTTCGGCTGGGTCACCCGCGCTCCCTCCCACGATCCGTCGCCACCGGGCTGGCGGTTCCCGCCGCGGCGGGGTGCCACCGACACCGGTGCTTGTCGATCACCGAAACCGTACTCGGTCGGCGGCGAACGCGGCACCGGTCGGGGTTGCGGGTTCACCGTCAGACGGCCGTACGCGACCACTGCTGGTTGGTGCCGGTGTTGCACGTGTACTGCTTGAGGATCACGCCGTCGGCGGTCGCGGCGGCCGGAACGTCCACGCACTTGTTGCTGTGTCGGGCGCGGAGTTGGAAGTAGCCGCCGTTGGTGACCATCTGGAACTGCTGGTTGGTGCCGGTGCCGCAGGTGTACTGGATGAGTTCGGCGCCGTCGGCGCTCGACGCGCTCGTCACGTCGAGGCACTTTCCGCTGTGTCGGCTGACGATGCGCCAGTAGCCGTTGCCGGCGTCCTGGAACTGCCACTGCTGCCACGCGCTACCGGTGTAGGTGTACTGGCCGACGCGTGCGCCGTTGTCGGTGTTCGGTTGCTGGACGTCCATGGCCTTGCCGCTGTGCCGCACGGTGATCCGGTAGAACGTCCCCGTCGCGGGTGGAGGCGTCGTGGGGTCGCCGCCGATGGTGTCGCCCCACGCGTAGCGGATCCGGTCGGCGCCGGAGGTGTTGCGGATGCTCAGGTCGAGGCTGGTGCCGTTGCCGCTGAGGGAGAACATCGAGTACCAGTCGTAGCCGATGGTGCCCGGCTTGCCGCCGAGGGCCGGCCAGTACGTGCCGCCCATCTGGTTGTCACGCATGACCTGGGCCATGGCCCGGATGTAGCGCACGAAGTTGTCGGTGCTGCCCGCGTCGGCGTAGTTACGGCCGTCGTTCATCGGCGCCCCGAACTCGGTCGCGACCGCCCGTGAGGCGCAGGTGCCGAGCCGGGTCTGGATGTGGCTGCGGAAGGCGTCATAGGTCATCGCACCGTAGAAGAAGGCGTAGTAGTGAAACGACAGCAGCGTCGAGGTGAAGCGGCTGTCGGTGCAGATGTCGCGCAGGTCCTGGCTGAAGCCGGTGCCGCCGATGAGCACCCGACCGGGAGGCGCCGAGGAGTGGTAGCTGAGCCAGTTCGCCGCCACGGTCCGCCACTCCGCCGAACTGTAACCATGCGGCTCGTTCATCGGCTCGAAGTAGACGTTGGCGTTCGCACCGTACGTGTTGGTCACCGTGGACCACATCGCGTTCCACGCCGCGAGGTTGGTGATCCTTCCACCGGAGGCGGCGCCGTCCTCCCAGTACGCCAGGATCACCTTGAAACCCCGCCCGGTGGCCGCGTCGATAGCACCCCGGTACGCCTCCCACCAGGCCGTCCCCACCGTGTGGGTGTTGATGGGCAACCGAACGGTATTGACCCCCATCGTGGCAGCCATGTCGTCGTAGAGGGCATTCGCCTTAGCCCGCACCGTCGCGTAGCTGTCCGACGAACTCAAACCCTGCACCACAAGCGGACCGGTGCTGAAATTGTCACCCAACACCGCCCAGTTCATACCCCGGAACTGACTGGTCGCGGCAGTCGCCGGCGACGACGCGACGACGACGACCCCGACCAGCACGGTCAACGCGGCCACCAGGGCGATCAGCAGACGGCGCAACCGGGTGCTCGGCAATACGTGTCCATGGAACGACTTGCTCTGTGTCATGACATGTCCAATCGGTGTGGGTCACAGTCGGGGTTCAGCTGGTCACGCGGAAGGTGGCGTCGGCACGGCTCCGCGTATCGGAGATCGGGTCGAGCCGGAGCAGGTAGCTGTAGTGCCGGATGTAGCGGTCCGGGTGGCTGTAGGACTGAAACGACGTCCACGAGGAGTTGGCAAGGCCGGCAGCCTGCCGGAAGGTGGCGTCTCGCATCGTGCGATTCGCTGTCCATCGGGAGACTCGCCGGGTGACCGGTGGTGTTCCTACTCCGAGGTCGGCGACGACGTTGCGGTGGGTCCCACCGACGTCACTACAGGCCCAGGCCCCGCAGGGTCGGTACGGTCTGGCCCACCCAGGCGAGGTCGGCGTCCTCGCGTGCACCCTGGGTGCGTTGTGTGCCGGCCAGGAACCACAGGAAGTAGGTGGTGTAGCCAGGTGCGCTGACGACGGTGTGGTACCCCTCGGGCATCATCTGCATCACGTGGTCACGGATGGTGACGTTCTCCTCGTACCCGTCGTCGGTGTAGACCCGGCTGATGCCGAAACCGTTCGCCGGGCTGACCCGGTAGTAGTACATCTCCTCGTGTGCGGCCTCGGCGGGCAGGTCGTCGACCTTGTGCCGGTGCGGCGGGTAGGTGCTCCAGTTGCCCGAGGGCGTGTAGGTCTCGCCGACGATGAGCCGGCGGGCGGGCAGTTCCGGCTGGGATATCTCGGTGAGGATCTGATGGTAGGTACGGCCGAAGTTGGCCGCTCCCCAACGGCCGCCCGCGACCTGCTCCGGCGCGATGACATAGGGGTCGGTGGCCAGGTCACTGGGCGCGCTCGGTAGGGCGATCTCCACGTCGGTGACGGCTTCGACGGTCACCGAAGAGCCGGCCGGGAGGTAGACGGAGTGCGGCTTGCCGGAGAAGACGTCCGGACGTTGGCCGACCTGCGGGAAGTCGCGGCCGGCGACGGTGAAGTTGGCCGTTCCACCGAGGATGACGGCCAGGATCTCCCGGTCACCGGACCCGCCGGTCCAGGACTCGCCGGCCGACAGCCGCAGCAGGGTGAAGTCCAGCAGCCGGCAGGGATTGACGGGCAGCGTGTTCCGGCCGTCGGCGGCAGGAATGGTGCAGTGGTAGCGGTAGTCCATGGTCACCTTTCGGGATGCGGTGCGGTGCGGGTCGGTGCGCGGTGGTCACCAGGGGCTGGTCCAGCCCGCGATGGTGGCGCGAGTGAGGGCTTCCAGGTAGAAGTAGTCGCCCCACAGGGTTCCCTCGTCGACGCCGACGCTCTTGGGTTTGTCGTAGACGCCGTGCAGGATGAGCGCGTTCGAGACCGGATGGCCGTCGGTGGAGTAGTGACCGATGAGCGATCGCAGGATCTCGGCGGCGGCTGTCCGGTACCGGTCTGCGCTGGCCGTGTCGGTGAGGCCGTCCGCCAGTTCGACCAGGCCGCAGGCGGCGATGGCCGCGGCCGAGCTGTCCCGCTCCTGGCCGCTGCCGTCGCCGAACTCCAGATCCCAGTACGCGACGTGGTCGTCGGGCAGGTGGGCGAGGAAGCGGTCGGCGCAGGTCCTCGCGGCGGCCAGCAGCGCCGGGTCGCCGATGTGCCGGTGGTTGAGGCTGAACCCGTAGATGCCCCAGGCCTGCCCGCGCGCCCAGCAGGAGTGGTCGGAGTGGCCCTGTTCAGTTTCCCCGCGTAGCGGCGCACCGCTGTCCGTGTCCCAGTAGAAGGTGTGGAAGGTGGTGCCGTCCGGACGCAGGATGTGCTGGCGTAGCTGAGCGGTGTGCCGGCGGGCTGCGGCGGCGTAGCGGTCGTCGCCGGTGGTCTGGCTGGCCCAGAAGAGCAGCGGCGTGTTCATGAGGCTGTCGATGATCGTGCGCCCGCGTTGGTGGGGGTCGTTCAGGTCGCCCCAGGCCTGGATGATTCCGGCGGGTTCGAGAACACGCGTCATCAGGTGGTCGGCGGCGGCGAGGGCCGCGCCTCGGGCCTGCGGGTCACCGGTACGACGGGCCGGGGTGACGCAGGCGAGGGTGTAGAGGAACCCGAGATCGTGGGTGTCCAGGTCGATGCCGTCAGTCATCCGGGCCGCGAAGCTGTCCACGTGCGACATCGCGGCCCGCAGGTAGCGATCCTCACCGGTCAGGTCGTGTGCCAGCCAGAGCATGCCCGGCCAGAAGCTGGTGGTCCAGCCGACGTTGGCGCCCTCGGGCTGTCCAGCACTAGGTGGCCGGAGCAGGTAGCGGTTGGCGTCGGTGGTGTCCCCGGGGTACCGGTCGCCGAAGGTGACGATGTTCGCGTCGACGGTACGTATCGCGGCGGCCACCGCGGCGGCCGTGGCTTCTGCGTCGGAGCTGGGACGGACGTCGGTCGCCGTCATGGATGCTGTTCTCCCTCGTGTGTCCGGTGGGTGCCGGGCAGGTGTGTCATCGGCGTCCCGGCTCGGTGGCCGGCAGGTGGTGTTCCGGGGCTCGGGGTACGGTCGCCGGCGGGTCAAGGGCGGCGCGCATGGTGAACAGGCTGTTGGCCCACACGACGTAGAGCAGTGGCGCGGCGGCGAGACCGAGCGCGATCGCGGGGCGGGCTGCCAGAAGCTGGGCGAGCAGCGCGAGCACGAGCAGCGACACGGCGGTGAGGTACCACCGGCGCACCGCCAGATACACGCAGGCGCGAGCCACCTCGCGCAGCGGCGCGGTGGGCCGCTCGGCGACGGTCACCAACCCGAGCAGCGTGGTCGCGACGGTGAGGACGATCAGGGTCGCCAGCACCGGCAGGGCGAGTGCCCCGACCCGGTGGCCCCACGCGACGCGGGCGTCGACGGCGAGCACGACCAGGGCAGCCATGGCCGTCGCCGTCCAGAGCATCGCCGGCCGGGCGGTGGCTCGCCAGGCGCGGCCGTAGGTGCGCAGCACGCCGCCGGACTCGCCGGTGGAGTAGGCGGACATGACCGCGAAGACCGCACAGAGCCCCGGCGCGCAGAGCGGGGCGGTCAGCGCGTACAGCGGCCAGGAGCGCGCCGCCTCGGTGGTGAACGCGAGCGTCACCAGTGGCAGGCAGCCGAGCACCAGCAGCAGGTTGCTGACGAGCGCGACGTAGAACCCGTCGAAGACGGCGGTGATCGTGTCGTGGCGCGAACGCATGGGCCTCAGCCCTTCAGTCCGGTCGAGGCGATGCCCTCGATGAAGTAGCGCTGGCCGAGCAGGAAGATGACCGCGACCGGCAGCACAGACAGCACCGAGCCCGTCATGATCAGCGCGTACTCGGCGTTGTACTGGGAGATGAAGGTGTTCAACCCCAACTGGATGGTGCGCAGCTCCGGGCTGCGCAGGTAGATCAGCGGGCCGAGGTAGTCGTTCCAGGTGGTCACGAACGTCAGCAGGGCAAGGCTGGCCAGCGCAGGTCGGGACAGCGGCAGCATGATCCGTCGGTAGATGCCGAACTCGCTGAGCCCGTCCACCCGCGCGGACTCGCTGAGCTCCTCGGGGATCGTCTCGTAGAACTGCTTCATCAGGAACACGCCGAACGCCCCGAACGCCTGTATCGCGACGATCGACCACAGCGTGTTCGACAACTGCAACTTCGACATGAGGATGAACTGCGGGATCATGTACGACTGCCAGGGCACCGCGATCGTGCCGACGTACGCCAGGAAGAGCGCGTTGCGGCCGGGAAACCGGACCCGGGCGAAGCCGTAGGCGGCGAAGCTGCCGGTCACCACCTGTAGGAGGGTGACGACCACCGACAGCAGCAGCGTATTCCCCAACCACGTCGTCATGTCCGAGCGCTGCCAGATGTCGAGGTAGTTTCGCCACACCACGGGATCGGGGAGCCAGTTGATCGGGATGGTGAAGACGTCGCTGTTGGTCTTCAACGACGCCACCACCATCCAGTAGAACGGCAGCAGCAGCCCGGCCGCCGCGAGCACGAGTGCGGCGTACCCGACGAGCCGCCAGCCCTGCGACCGGACCGGTCGGCCGGGCGCGCTGTGGTTGTCGGGCGTGGCGACGGCCGGGGTGGGCAGGGAGAGGTCGGTCGCGGTCATCAGCTGTTCCTCCGCTTGTTGACCATGAATTGGACGACCGTGATGCTGAAGCAGATGGCGAACAGGACGACGGAGACCGCCGAGGCGTAGCCGAACTGGTTCTCCTCGAAGCCCTTTTGGTAGATGTACTGCGAGAGCACCAGGGTCGACTGGCCAGGTCCGCCGCCGGTCATCACGAGGATGAGGTCGAAGACCTTGAAACTTTCGATGGTGAGCAGCACTGTGACGAAGAAGGTGGTGTGTCGCAGCCCGGGGAGGGTCACATGCACGAACCGCTGCCACGGTGTGGCGCCGTCGGTCTCGGCCGCCTCGTAGAGCTGGGCCGGGATGGTTTGCAGGCCGGCCAGGAACAGCAGCATGTAGTAGCCCATGTACCGCCAGGTGCCGACGATGATGACCGCCGGCATGGACCAGGTCGACGACGTGGTCCAGCCCGGCGTATTGTCCACCCCGACGGCACGGAGGAGAGCGTTGATCGGGCCGTACTCCGGGCTGAACAGCTGGTTCCAGACGATCGCGATCGCCACGATCGAGGTGATGTAGGGGAAGAAGGCGACGGTGCGGAAGAACCGCACGCCGCGCAGTTTGCGGTTGAGCAGTAGCGCCAGCCCGAGTGACGCCGCGAGGGTCAGCGGGATGTGGAAGACGGTGTAGTAAACGGTGTTGCGCAGTGCGGTCCAGAAGCTCGCGTCGCCCCACATCCGCCGGAAGTTGGCGGTGCCGGTCCACTCGGCCACCCCGAAGACGTTCCAGTTGGTGAAGGCCACGTAGAACAGCACGGCGACGGGTAGCAGGGTGAGCACGGCGAAGCCGACGAAGTTGGGCAGGATGAACGACCAGCCGGCGACCGTGTTGCGCGACACCAGCCGCCGGTTCCTGGGTCTCGTGCGCGGCAATGTTGCCATAGGGAGTCTCCGGAAGCGTTCGGCATGGTGGCGGGACCGGCGTGCGGCTCAGGCCGCGCCGGACCCGCCATCAGCTCACTGGTTGAGGACCTCGTTCTTGGCGCGGGCCTGCGCCTTGCTCAGCTCCGCGTCGACGCCCTTGCTGTCGGAGAGGATCGCGGAGTGCGTCTCGTTGAGGAGGTTCTGCAGGCCGGCGGTGTGCTTCGACACCGGGTTCTCCGGCTTGATGGTGTGCTTGGAGTAGGCGAACTTCGACAGGTCGTCCTGCGGTACGCCGTCCAGCCCGAACAGGCTCGCGGTAACCGCGTCGGTGACCTGGGCCGGGGTGATGCCGATCCCGGCCAGCGCCTTGCCGGCCTCCGGGCCAGCCGCGTACTGGAGGAAAGCCTTGGCCGCGGCGGTCTTGGACTTGCTGATCTTCGGGTTGATTCCCAAGCCGGTCGGGTCACCGAAGGTGACAGGTGTGGCGGAGGTGCCGGTGGTGGACTTGTCGAACTGCGGCGCCGGGGCGATCCCCCACTGGAACTTGTCGGCGTCACCGCTCTGTCGCTGGTTGAGCAGCGTGGCCACGTACCAGGTGCCCATCAGCAGCATCGCCGACTGCTGCTTGCCGAACTGCGCCTGGTAGGTGAGTTTGTTGGTCTTCGCAGTGCCGAAGGTTGGCTGCGCGCCGGCCGCCTGCAGGTCCAGTGACCGCTCGTAGTACGGCTTCAGATAGCCGAAGTCCCCGGAGAGCAGGTCCGCGTTGGGGGTCTGGGCGAGCGCGAATCCCTGCACTGTCGACTGGAAGGTGTGCTGGTAGGCGCCGGTCGCCTTCGAACCGGCCCCCGTAAGCCCGGTGTGCAGTCGCTTCGTCGCGTCGGTGTAGTCGTCCCAGGTCCAACTGCCGTCCGGCGGCGCCACCTTGGCCTTCGCGAACAAGTCCTTGTTGTAGAACAACACCCACGAGTCCTGCCGGTACGGCACCGCGTACGCCTTGCCATCCACCTGGTACGACGCGAGCGCCGGGCTCGAGCCGAGACCGGAGGTGACGTCGGAGACGTCGAGCAGCTGGCCACCGCTCTGGTACGTGTAGAAGTTCTTGAGGTTCTTCATGACGTAGACGTCCGGGGCGGTGCCGGCGGCCAGGTCTGTGATCATCTGGGTGTCGTAGTCGTTGCCTGGGGCGTACTCCTTGAGCTCCACCGTGACGTTCGGGTGGGTCGCCTTGAAGCCGTCGGCGAGCGTCTTGAACTCGGGCGTGGACGACAGGCTCCAGCCGGCCAGGGTGATGGTCACCGGGGCATTGGGGTCGACTGGCTCGTCTCCGCCGCCGCAACCGGCGAGAACAAGCGTCAGGGCCGTCGCAGCGCTGATGACGGCCGGTATCGCACGCTTCATCCCTTTCTCCTTAGGTCAAGGGCCCGGACGGGCCCGCACTGCTACCAGGACACCTGGGTGGGCCTGGCATGCTCCGCGTCCAGACGGGTTGACGTGCTGATCCCGTCGGGCCAGTCGACCGCCAGGTGGAGGCCGCGGCCGTCCTCGTCGGCCACGGCCTGACCTGCCTGCCCGGCCGTGGCCACCGGCACCCTGGACAACTCGGTGAAGGTGGCGACCCAAGCGCCCGGCCGGACGGGGTGGTCCAGCCAGGGCACAACCAGCCCGCCGGCCAAGGGCCCGCCGTGCGGAACGGCGGTGACGCCGGCCGTTCCGCCGCCGTGAACGCTTTCGAGCCGGCTGGTCAGGTCGGCCCCGGCCACGACCGCCACACCGCCGCCGGCGGTGGCCGTCGCATCCCCGGCAATGGCCCAGCCGCCGATCCGTAGTCTCAGCGCAGCCGCCTCGACGCCGTCGGCAAGGCCGTCGACGCGGGTCAGACGTAGTTCCCAGGGGCCGCGGACCAGCGAATACACAGTGAGGTGCCCGGCCGGTCGGGACCGGCCCACGCGGCCGCCGCCATGATCGCGCTGACCCGGATCCGGGTCGACCCAGTGGGCGAGGGCACGTGACCCGGCCACGCCCACGCCGTCGGTGTCGACGTGAACGGTCAGCAGGCGCATCCCGGCGCGGTGGGTGACCCGGCCCGCGTCGTCGACGAGAGTGACGGACTGGTCGAGCGGTCTTGCCCAGCCGCTGTCGTCGAGGATCGGGGTGGTGGCGGTGGAGTAGCCCAGTCGGGCGTAGAGCGGGGAATCTGAGACGGTGGCGCCCTCGACGGCGTGGTCGGTGCCGTGGTTGACGACGCGGACGATGCCGTCGGCACGGGTGCCGGAGATCAGCCAGCCGGGCGCGTGTACCGCCCGCAACGTGTCCCGCTCCTCGACCGGCAGCGGCTCCTCGGGAGTCGTCCAGATCGGATGGTCGGCGGGTAGCGCGATGCCGAGCAGGCCCTTGCTGGCCCAGTACGGCGAGCCCGGCCCGGAGTACGACTGTGCCAGACGCGGCCACGGCCCGTGCCAGCCAAGGGTGAGCAGGCCTCGTTCGTCCAGGGCGCCGTTGGCGACGAAGTGACGCACGATGCGGGTGGCCGCGCCGCGCAACCGGCCGAGGCTGACCGAGGGCACGCCGGCGATGGCGCCAACCCAGAACGGCGCCGCTGCGGCGAAGCGGTAGGTCAGGCTTCGCCCCTGGATCAACGGTGATCCGTCGGCGCCCACGAGCGCGACCGCATCGCTCAGGAAGCGGTCGAGGCCGGCCAGGTCCCGTTCGCGGCGCTGCTCGGCCAGGTCCGCGGCGCCGGCCATCCGGGCCCACAGCGTCGGGTACAGGTGCAGGGCCCAGCCCACATAGTGGTCGTAGGCGCGGTCAGGCCCGTCGGACATCCAGCCGTCCCCGCGGACGAAGCCGTCGTGCGTGGTCAGGTCCTCGTTCATCTCGTCGAGCGAGTGCGGCCCGCCCACCGACCGCAGGAACGTCTGGACGACCAGCCGGAACCAGACCCAGTTGATCCGCGGGTACGTGTCGTCACCGACCACCGGACGCAGATAGTCCACCACCCGCTCTCGTACCGCCGACGGCAGCCGGTCCCAGATCCACGGGCGCGTCAGGTCCAGGACCAGCGCGATGGAGGCAGCCTCCACCTTGGCCTGTGGGTGTTCGCCCAGACGCACCCAGCGGTCCGGAGAGCTCGGGTCGGTGCCAGCGGCGATGCCGGCCGCGTACCTGTCGACGAGCTCGTCCACGCCCACCCCCTGGGCACCCGCGATGCGGAAGCCGGCCAGCAGGAAGGTGCGCGCGAACCCCTCCAGGCCGTCAACGGCCCGCCCGTAACCGCCCTCCGGCCCGGGAAAGGTGACGAGGGCGTGCCCGGGCGACGCGAACGGCCGGGCGGCGGCGAGCATCCGATCAGCGAGGGTCAACCAGTCATCCCGGTGCCAGGTCGCGGCGGCGGGGGCAACGGGGTTCGTCCCCGGTGCCAGCCGGCCGGCCGTCCCGAACGTCATCCGAGGTCCTGTCGCATCGAGCCGTCTCCGTGGAATGTGGCGAGCGGGGCGTTGCCCATGAATGTGACGTACAGACATCCGCCGGGTTTCCGAAGTAAAACGCTCACAACAGAGCAAGTCAATGCTGTTCTCAAACCTCTGTGGACACAACCGATCAAGGGCGCGCACAACGCCGCCTCGGCGAGCCAAGTGCTCTGATATGATCACAACCGTTCATAGCCGCTCTACCGCCCGAGGAGTCATGACCGTCGCAGACCGCCTCGCGGACCGGCTGGCCGCGGTGTGGCACGGTCACCGGCCGGAACCGCCGGCATGGGTGCTCGCGTCGCCGGACGACGCCGGGGACCTCGACCCAGACCAGGCGACCTCGTCGCCTCACATCCACCTGCTCGTCGCCGGCGAGGCACAGCTCGGCGACGGCCACGCCGAGACCTCCGCGTTGGACGGCGTCAGCCGGCAGCCGGGGTCGGCGCCGTGCGCCGCGACGACCCGGCGGAGCACGACTCCTATGCTCTTCGACGGATGGGGGGATCAGCCGATCCGGCTCGCGGTCGACGTCACCGCGTTCGACCCGGCCGTCGAGCTCGTCCGCACCCTGCAAGAGCTCTCGCCGCACGAAGCGTTCTCCGGAGGTCCCCCATGACCAAGGACAGTCCTGTCGTCGCCACGGCGGAGGGCTCCCGAGGGCCGCTTCAGGTCGCCCGCCGCCAGCAACTGTTGGCAGCCCTGCAACGGGACGGCTCGATGCGCATCTCTGACCTGTCCCACGTGCTGGGCGCCGCGCCGGTCACCATCCGGCGCGACATCGCGGAGCTGGCCGCCGAGGGGTTGGTTCGCCGCGTCCACGGTGGGGTCGCCCTGATCCTGCCGGACGACGCCCCGGCAGCAGACGAGGCACCTGTCGCCGGCCTGGACCCGCTGGTCGGGCGCGCCCTCGGCATGCTCGTGCCCTCGTTGGACTACTACTGGCCGGACGTGGCTCGCGGCGTCGAGGGGGCAGCCCGCGAGCTGGACATGCGCGTGGTTCTACGCGGCTCCTCCTACGACACCGAGGACGACCAGCCACAACTGGCCCGCCTCGTGGAGCGGATGGGCGTCGACGCGCTCATCATCGCGCCGAGCATGGACGCCCCGAGCGCCGAGCGCACCATCGAGTGGCTCGACCAGGTCGGCCTCCCGGTCGTCCTGCTGGAACGCACCGCCTCGGTAGGCAGCCACCACGCGGTCATGGAGTCAGTGGTCACCGACCACGCACTCGGTGCAGCCATGGCGGTACGCCACCTCACCTCGCTCGGACACCGCAAGGTCGGCCTGGTGCTCGACGCCAACAGCCCCACCAGCCAGCACGTACGGCGCGGCTGGCTCGACGCCACGACCGAGTGCGGCCTCGATTCAGACGCGACGGTGATGGCCGTGGTGCCCGACGCACGGTCACCGGAGCGGGACACCGTACTCAACGACGTCCTCGACCGTTGCCAGGCGACCGGGACGACGGCGCTGCTGGTGCACGCCGACGCCGAGGCCATCGCGCTGGTGCAGCACTGCGAGGAGCGGCACCTTTCCGTTCCCGGCGACCTCTCCATCGTGGCGTACGACGACGAGGTCGCCGGGCTCTTCAGCCCGCCGCTGACCGCGGTCCGACCGCCGCGACGCTCGATCGGGCGGGCCGCCGTGCGTCTCGTCGCCGACCGGCTTGTCGACCCCGACCGCCCCACTCACCGGATCGTCATCAGCCCGTCACTGCGGATCCGGGCATCGACCGCGCCGCCACCCGCATAGGCGGTATGCCCCAGTCCGGAACGTTCGGACAGGGCAAGCCAGGGGTGATCTGGACGGTTCACCTGGCGCGGGCGGGTCGGCCGTGACCCCGTGCCGGGGATACGCCGCGAATTGCAGGTGCACGCGCACGCATTCCAGCTACGGGGTCCGGCCGTGCTCGTCACAACATCACGGACCAATGCCCCACCGCATCCTGCCGACGAGCACACACATCACCGGAGGCGACTACGTGAACGCAGCGCCACTAGGGGCAACTCGGCGGACCGAGGCGATTTGAACCCACGAGAACCTCATGTCGAGCCTCGTTAAGGCTTCACCACCGCCGAGGTACGCACCTGGTGGATCGCAGGACCTGCACACTCGTCGGCGCGCACCCCGACACCCCCAACGACCTCCCACCCTCCACCCTCGACCTCAGCACGCTCACCCCGCTGGTTGCCGCCCTCGACCTACCCTTCATCACCATCGACCTCGCTCAACGCGACGACGACACCTGGCGCGTCATCGAACTCGGCGACGGCCAGGTCAGCGACCGCCCCACCACCATCAGCCCACACGACTTCGTCGCTGCCCTACTGGCGGGCGTCCGATGACCAGCCGTATGAAGAACATGCAGCTCACCCGGCTGCTGATCTAGTCGGCGAGGATCCGGGCGACGGCGGTGCTCAGCACGCGTACGCCGCGGGTCGAGCCCGGCTCCAGCCCGGTCAGGTCGCGCACCCGGGTCAGCCGGTAGTCGAGGGTGCGCGGGTGGATGCACAGCGCGGCCGCGGTGTCGAGCCGGTTCATGTCGTGCTGGTAGTAGGCGTCCAGCGTGGCGACCAGATCGGGGCCGGCGTCGAGTTGCGCCGCCACCACCTGGAGCCACTGCCCGACCTCCGCCAGCCGGGCGGCGCCCAGCTCGGCGAAGACGTCGGTGACCGTGTACGCGTGGCGCGGCACGGCCCGCACCGGTGCGACCTCGCTGACCTGCCGGGCCAGCGCCACGGCGTCGCCGAAGGCGCGCACCCGCCCAGGCGCGGTTCCGGCCGCGCACGGCCGGCCGGTCATCGAGGCCACGTCGCGGGCCAGCGCGAGCCCGCGCTCGACCGCCGGCTGCCGGCCGCCCGGCGAGCTGGGGATCAGCGCTACCACCTCGTGCGGCTCCGCCCAGCTCAGCGGCATCCAGTGCGTCTTCAGCAGCGCGCCGGCGAACTCGTCCCGCGCCGCCTGGTCCGGTCCGGGCGAGCCGCCGGCCACCCGGACCACCGTCGCGACGACGTGGTCGGGGACCGGCATGTGCAGGCCGCGCGCCAGGTCGGTCGCGCTGTCGTCGCCGGCCAGCAGCATCACCGTCAGCAGCCGCACCTGGGCGACGGTCGCCAGCGTGCGCCGCTGCCCCTCGATCCAGCCCCGGGTGTACGCGCCCTGAGCGGCCAGTCCCGCGGGAGCCAGCCAGGCGAGCGTGTGCATCGTCGCGGCGATGTCGTTCGGGCCGGCCGCCTCGTACACCTCGCGCAGCGTCAGCCGGGTGTGCACGAGCAGCACCTGCCGCTGCGCGGTCAGGGTGAGTCCCTTCTCGCCGCGCTGGCGGCCCATCGCGGCCATCAGGTCCAGATCCTGCACGTGGAACGGCGCGCTGTCCGCCGCGAGGTCGACCGTGCGCTGACGGAGGAAGACCGCGAAATCGAGCATCTCCGACCGCACCTGCGGCATCACCGCGAGGTTGCGGTATTCCAGCAGCTCCTCCTGGTAGGCGTCCACCGCCCGGCGGGCGTTGTCGGCCACTCGCTGCCGCCAGAGGCTGAACAGACCGCCCATGCCGGTCAACGGTAATCGATGCGTTCCGGCCACGCCGCCCGGTTGACGCGGACCGGACAGCCTTGCGGACATTCGCAAGAACCGGGGTACGCGGGCGACCCGGTTCTCGCAATGTCACGAAGACCCGGCCACCGGCACCCTGGAACGCTTCGCCATGGACGTCAGACGACGGCCCGGCCGGGTCGGGCGCGACCAGGTACGCGCCCCGGCATCCGCAGATCCCACAGCAATCGAGAGGTGGTTCTGGTTATGACATGGCGTAGTCGACCCTCCGCCGGAGCACGTTCCAGCATTCTCCGCGCATCCAGTCTGCTGTTGGCCGCGACGGCGATGCTCGCCGCGTTCATGGCCGCACCGTCCGCGGCGGTCGCGGCACCCGCGCCGAGCGGCGATGCGGCTGTCGCCGCCATCGGAGCCGAGCGGGCATCGGCGAGCTCCGCCGGCACGTTGAGCGTCACGACGTCGACGGCGGCCGCCGCCTCACCGGCGAAGGGCGGCGGTTTCTCGGTGATGTCGGGCTCCTGCCCGTACGCCGGGCAGTACATCGACCCGTGGCTGATCGTGTTCCAGGGCTGCACCCTCACCGGCCAGCCGACGACCGCGGTCAGCGCCCGGTGCTCCAACGGGGCCACCCTGGGCCCCGTGCACGTGCCGCCCGGTGTCTACGACATCTATGTCGACTGCTACCCGGCGTTCTTCAGCTCGCTCACGTTCATCTGATCGGCCCGCCCGGCGCGGATCCCGTTGCGGGATCCGTGCCGGCGGTGACGGTCTCAGGTGCGGGCCGACCGTGTTGGCGAAGCGGCTGCCATTCGTCACGTCCCAGTTGACCGACCAGGTCATCGCGCCGCAGGACCGACAACGGTCGGCCGCGTCTGTCGACCGCGAGGTGGATCTTCGTGCTCGGCCCGCCCGCGGGATCGACCGACGCCCTAAAGGACCGGGTGGACACGGCCTGGGTGTTGGGGCCCAGCACATTGTCCAGTCCTCGACAGCCAGGACCAGTTTTTCAGCGCGGGCAACCGAGATGCTGTGCTGTTCAGCAATATCCGCCAGCACTGCTTCCTCGCTGACGTCGACGTTGTCCTCGGTTGCCTGGTTGAACTCGGCGTTGAGCACATACGCCTGCTCCGACGGCACCTGGCACTCATCAGGCTGCGACAGCTTGTCGCGAACGACGGCCTGATGCGGCCGGTAGCCCTGCCACGAAGCGGCGTCTCCGTTGGCGGCGTCCGTCCAGCGCCCCTCGGCCGCCCATTCGAACACCGCGTAGCTGGGCACCACCTCACGTCGGTCGTACGTGACAACGATTGACAGCGCCTGCCACCCCTGCCCTCGACGGCTCTCCACAATCTGCGCCGCCACGTCGATGACCCCCACCAACCCCGTCCGCGACACTGGCCGGCTCCGTAAACCCCGCCGTGCTGTCGTCGCCCTCACCGACGAGAATCTCCAGGCCGTCCGGACGGCGATCCGCGACTGGCAGCGACCGATCCCCGGCAAACCGGGACCACGGCACAACGGCGACCAGGCCGACGTCGTCGACCTGATGCTCGCCACCGGCGCCCGCATCGGCGAGCTCCTCGCCCTGCGATGGGAGGACCTCGACCTCGCCGCCGAACGCCCCAGCCTGACGATCTGCGGCACGCTCGTCTTCGTCAAAGGCCAAGGCTTCTTCCGCCAACCCTGGACCAAGCGGCCGGATTCGAACCGACGACCCCTTGACCCCGGGACGATTTACTAAGCGTTCCCGCACGGCACGCACGCTGCCCCCAACGTCAGGCCGTGTAGTCGCCGGCATGCCGTCCACCATCACGAATGGCGTGTGGTCCCCTCTTGGTCCCCGGTCGCACGTCCAGGAGCTGAGCACCGTTGACCCCCGCCACACGCCCCATCGCGCACGAAGCAGGAACCCCTCACTCGCCTGCCTTGCAGAGATCAGACTCCTGCCGGCCCGCGTCGGCCACTGCCGCTAACCTGCACGACTTGTCCGCTGCTGTCACTTGCCACCTGTGCCCGTCCGCTGGCTTGTCAGCGCGGATGGCTGTCCAACCACGTATTGCGACGCCTGGACAATGACCTGGTGGCGGATGACAACCGTGTGGTGATGGTGATCGGCAAGCACGAGCTGAGGCTGGGCATTGACCCTGGAGGGCACTGGATAGTCCTATCGACAAACGACGGCCGCTACTGGACACCAGCGGAGAACATCCGGTCGCTGTTACCGCTCTTAGAACGGTGCCACGAGGACGTCACGACCCTCAACATCGACCAGGCCTTCGATCCGCCCCCTTGGGACGATCTTGTCCGTTACGCCCTCTCCTGCTGGTCCGACTACTGGGCTGGCCTCGCGCTCGGGTGGCTTGAGGACGGCTACCCAGCCGCTCCGTTCCGCGACACCTTACAGTCCCTCAAGGACGCACCTGAACGTAGCCAGATCGTCCGGCATCGGGCGCTACGGCTCTGGTGCGAGTTGAGCAAGCCCTGAGCGCCGATCCTCTATCCCACCGCGAGGATCAGCTCCTGTTGCCACGACGGGCCTAAGAGCCACCTCCGCCGTAAGGCCCACACCTTTTGAAGCCGGCCACGGTCTGTACGACTTTGTCTGGAACTCATGGGCGCAACCACCGATTACGGCACCGCCCGAACGAGGCTCCCCCATCTCTGTCGAAGATCCCACCCGGAGGGCAAACGGCTCTTTCATTCCGTCGGCGTGGCCGGCCGGCGCGGCCCGCTTTGCGTGCCGTCTTGATCCAGACAGCGAATGATTCGGCAGCCATCCCGGCTGGACAATTGCGACTTGGCCACCCGTCAAGCAGCGCCAGGCCAACTCCAACTCGACTGATCTTGTTCCCCAGAATGGTGAAAGGGCCGACCCGAATTCCGGATCAGCCCTCTGACCTGCGTCGGGACGGCCGGATTCGAACCGACGACCCCTTGACCCCCAGTAGTCCGGTGGTCCAGCGGCGTGCTCAAGCACGTTCTCCCAGGTCGCCCTCCAGCATACTCAGCCGAGTTAAGGAGTTCATCGCTCACTTCGCCATAAGCCCGCCGACGCGAGACGGTTCTGCCGCTTCCCCCGTGAGCGCGTCGTGTCGGCCCCGATCTGGGTGACTCACCCAGCCCGAGGCCCGCCCGATGCCCGCAACCAGTCACCCTCCAACCTCGGTATCGCTGGCCGTCAGGCGCGGTCCGCGCCTTCCAGGGTGTCGCACCCCTCAGCTAGTTTCTCCCCGTAGGCGCTAAGGGAGGCAGATTTTGGCCGTGCATCACGGTTTGCCCAGGGCGTGGCTGATGCTTGCTGTCGGCGCGGATCGACAGCACGGAGGCAACGACGGGTACGACGACGACCCAGACGTTCACTACAGCTGGGACGACACCGTTCCGAACGCCCGGACCGTGGCAGTCGGTGATCGCATCGTCCTGTGGGACAAGGAGGCGGTTATCGGTGCCTCCCTGATCGAGGAGATCGAGACCGGCCACGCGGAGAAGATTCTCTACCGGTGCCCTTACTGCGGCAGAGCGAACATCAAGAGACGCAAGCGCGATTCACCCGCGTTCAGGTGCCACCCGTGCGCGGACACCTTCGACGTTGCTGCAACCCGGGTGGAACGCGTCGAGACCTTTCGGTCCCGCCACGACGCCAACTGGATCGACCTGGGGCGCTGCCTGGAAGGAGAAACCCTGCGCAACCTCTGCGTCTCACCGAAATCTCAGCTCAGCATGCGTCTCCTGCGGTGGGACGCTTTTACCGAAGCATTGAAGAGTGCCGGCAGGGGACGGGGTGCGCTGTTCCTTGAGGAGGCGACCCGCTGGGCCCAGTCACGCCCGGGAGGGCATCGGCACGCGAGGGTGCGCGTCCGTGTGGGTCAGCGTGGGTTCAGAGAACGCCTGCTCGCGACCCTGGGGCCGGTATGCGCCTTCACCGGGCCTGGTCCTGCCGCGGTGCTGGAAGCGGCGCACCTGTACAGCTACGCGGCTGTCGGCGAGCATCATGACGATGGAGGGCTGCTCTTGAGACGGGATGTTCACCGGCTCTTTGATCAGGGGGACATCGCCGTTGACCCGCGCAGCCTGACGATCAGTCTGCGGGACGAACTGGCCAGTTACCCGGGCTATGCGCCTTTGCAGGGGCAGCCGCTCGCCACAAAGCTGGATCGTGGACACGTTGGTTGGATAGAGAAGCACTGGAGGCAGCACCGCCCTGATTCTCCCTGAGCGACCGCAGCCACCATAGCGTGACAGGGGAGAACTACTAGTGCAGGGTCTTCTCCCTGGGGACTGTTCGGGACGCGGACGGCCCGCGCCCACCAGTCCTCAGGGCATGTATTGCGACAGGTCGAGCAGCTCTTTCGGCAGCGCGCCCACGAGTGCCGGCTCGCCCGTTCCCGAGTACATGAAGGTCAGGCATCGCCGTGCCCGTGTGACGAGTACGTACAGGCTCATGCGCATGGTGTCACTGGTGATGTCACCGGGCACGGTCTGGAGTTCGGGAACGATCACCGAGTCGAATTCGAGGCCCTTCACACTCTGCCAGGTGACCAGCTTGATGCCGGGTCCGCTGAAGGCAGGGTCTGAGAGGATCCCGGTACGCCGTCCGCTGACATAGCCCTGCAACGGGTTGAGGGTGCGGTGGTCGAGTTGGTGGTGGTAGTAGAACAGGTCCTTGCCGCGGTGAAGGATCACTCCGATCGTTTCGTTCGGGTGCTGCTTCTCGTGTAGAAGCAGGTACTCGGCCACATCAGCCTTGTGTGGCACCCTGATCAGGCGGGGTACGGGACCGTCCGGCAGCGCGTCGGTGGTGCTGCCGCCGGGGCGGAAGTGGTCGGCGAGGTCGCGGATCGGTCGGCTGTTGCGCACGGTGCCGGGGAGTGCCACGGTTCGGTTGGTCCGTAGCGCGGCGGCGATTTCCCGGACGGTGCTCTGGCGGAGTCCGATGCGTTGGTTCTCGTCGGCGAACACGGTCACGGACGAGGACAGGGCGCCCATGGCGAGGTAGAAGGCGGCCGGCATGTCCTGGCCCTCGTCGACCACGAAGTACGGCCGTGGCTCCATGGTCGGTGGGTCGCTGATGATGGTTGTCAGGCAGGCCATCCAGTCGATGTCGTACCGATCAAGTGTGGGAGGGTTCCGCCGGTAGTGCTTCTGCCAGAAGGCGTGCAGCCATTTGTGGTAGGTCGTTGCGACATCAGCGGCGCCGATCTGTGCCACCGCGGCGCGCGTGTAGGCGGACAGCACTTTGCTGTACATGAGCATCACGGTCGGTCTGCCCGACCGGTGCAGGGCCGCCGCCCGGTAGATCGCCGTGATCGTCTTGCCCGCGCCCGGGCTACCGGTGACGAGGTGTGACTCCTCGAAGGGTAGGGCGAGGACCTCGCGTTGGGCGGGACTGAGGTTGAGCAGCGGCGGCAGAAGCAGTGTCACGTCGTGCCCGCCTGCACGGCGATGAGTTCGGCGAGAGGGTCACGCATGAAGCCGTACTCGTCGTCGATCACGAGAGTCCGGTCGAGCAGGATGTTGCCCATCGTGCAGCTCGTTTCGGAGACCAACGCGCAGGCGTGGCAGGCGGCCATCGACAGACCGGAAGGGCCCTGGGATTTCGACTCTCGGCACACCGGGTCGAGAGAGCACCATCGGGCGGCGGCGAGGGTGGCGGCGATGGTCGTGACGAGCCGCCCTGCCTCGCCGGAGCGGGCTAGGCCACCGAGGGTGCCTTCGGCATCGCCGGCAGCGGTGTAGATCAGCACCCCGGCCATCGGCGTGTCGGAGTCCGGTGCGCTCGCGTAGATGCGTTCGCGCAGCGACGAGGAGGGGTAGCCGGCGTCGAAGGCCAGCTGGCGCATCAGGAGGTGGGCGACGGTGTGCAGCAGGACCAGACGCGGCGTGGGGCTGCTCTCGATCCATCTGGCGTGCATGCTGCCGGCAAAACGCTTGTGGAGCGTGGTCGCGCGTCGCACTACAGAGGTCTGCAGCTCCCACCGTCGGAGATTCTCCTCGTCGAAGACGAGGAAAATACCTTCGCCGTACACCTCCACCGCCGGTAGGGAGGTGCTGCGGGTTCCCAGGTCGGCCGGGATACGGGTGTCCATGGTGTGGCGACGGAAGCCTCGCAGAACCCGGACCTCGCGTAACCGGTCGACTAGGACAAGGTCGGAGATGGCCGTTCTCATCCGGTCGACGACCGGGTCCAACCGGCCGTGGCCCGCGGATGCCGGGAAGGGCGTGTGCCGGGTTATGAACCGGTCGTCCGGATGGTGTCCTGCGCGCGGGTTGGTCAGTGCCTGCCATTCGCGCTCGGCCAGGTCCTCGGGGGTCTCCGAACCGGCGTCGGCGCCCGTGGTACCGAGGCGGTCGTTCAGGATGGCGATGACCTGTCTCTCGTTGACATCCTCCTGCTCGGCGATCATGCCGACCAAGCGCTCACGCAGTGGGCCCTCGGGGTCCTTGTGGAGAAGGGCGAAGTACGCGTTCTGCTCGACCCGGGCAGCCGTGCCACCCCAGGTGACCCAGTCGGAGTCGGGGGGAAGATCGATTGCGGACCCGGTGTCGGGGAAGTAGACGCTCGACGCACCCCGTTGCAGGACGACGGGCGCCTGATCGCAGTTCACCGCCTCGGTATCACGCTGCCAGGGCTGCCGCCCCCGGCAGCGGATGTTGATACGGTGCAGTGCGCGGGGCGACGTCAGCTCAGCGAGGTTCCTGCCGGCCCGGCAGGTCCGGCACCGGACCCGGAGCGATTCCAGTCCGCCACCCACGGTCGTCAGGTGCTCGAACTGCAGCTCGACGTGTCCGCACTGGCGTTGCTCACGTCCCCCGCCCCCGGAGTGGGCCCACTGCGCCCACGGCACGTCGTCTAGGTGGCCGTTGCCGCAGACCGCCACGAACCTCATCGGCACAAGCTGAGGGCTGCGGCCGCAGTGCTCGCAACGGGGGATTCTGCCTGGCTGTTCCTGCCGGACGCTCCAGTGGGTCATGGTGCGGCAGCTGCCGCAGAACAACCATTGCGGGAACCGGTAGTAGGGCAGCCGGCCGTCGCGCGGCGCTGGGGGTAGGCGTAGCTCTTCCGCACCGAAGTGGGCCGCGATGCGCGGGGCGGCCAGGGTCATCCGCCGCCCCTTCCATCGGGTGACGTCCTCCGCGACGAAGGACTCACCGAGCATGTCCACGATAGCGCCGACGCCGAACGGCGAGAGGGCCTGCATGCGTCGTAGCCGACGGTCCGTCACTGGCCCTCCCCCCGCACCAGCACCCTGGCGTCGGTGTCGACGTTGCGCATGGAGTCGAGTGTCGGCCATCCCGGTCCGGGCATGTCGAACTTCCTCAGCAGTTGGATGCGTTCGCGCCCTCCCCCGGTATAGGTGAGGCCTCCGAGCGGATGGGCGCGGTCGACGAGCCCGGCCCAATGTTCCTCGAGTTGTTCGACGTGCCGGGCGACGTCTGCGGCCTCGTCCGGATCCGCAGCGCGGGCGCGGGCGATGAACTTCTCCACCAGGCTCCGCCAGGCGGGATCCTTCGGGTCGAACGCGGCAGCGGCGCGGTCGTCGCGCCAGGTGTGCACGTGACGGGCGAGGATGACCAGTCCCGCGTGCAGCGCGCGTGTGCGCGCCGGTACCGAGAACGGTGTCACGGAGGTGGGTTCGACAACCCGGTAGAGGGAGGTGTGGTACGGGATGAACGACTCATAGTGCGAACGGTCGCGGGGTTTGGACGGCGAGTAGAGGGTCACCACCAACCCGGGCTGGCGACGCCCGACCCGGCTTGTGGCCTGGATGTACTCGGCGGTGGTTTTCGGCTGGCCGACAACCAGCATGAGACCCAGTCGGGGGACGTCGACACCGACGGAAATCATGTTCGTGCTGGGCACGAACGACACCGCGTCGGGCTCCCCGCGCTCATGGAACAGCCGCTGGAGATGCCGGGGGATGTCCGCCGGGGGGATGTTGCTGGTCAGCTCCATGATCTCGGCGTCGTCAAGGTCGCGCCGGTCGTCCTCGGCCGCCGCGATGACGCCCAGACGGGCGGGGATGTCGTCGTGCGCCAGGGTGACGGTCTTACCGAGTTCGCGCAGACTGTTGTGGTAGGCGATCAGGGTCCAGTAGGCGTCGGCGGCCTGCGGTCCGAGCGGCAGCTCGACGGGGGCGTTGAGCATTGCCGCGGAGAGGTGGACCATCGCGGTGAGGGGTGTGTGTCCCTGCGGCATCACTCCGGCGTAGAGCCGGCCGGGCCGGCCGGGGTCCGTTCGGACGAAGTAGGAGTCCTCGGCGTCGAGGCCGGACGGCGGGAATAGGGCGATGGGACGTCCGAAGACGCCGCGGGACTGGGCATCGGCGCGACGGATGGTGGCAGTGGAGGCGACGATCTTCGGGCGGGTGCCGTGGTGCGCCATCGCCACGTCAAACGCGGCCTCGTAGAGCCCGACGATCGTGCCGAGCGGCCCGGAGATGAGGTGGAACTCGTCCTGGATGATCAGCGCAGGACCCGGGTCGGCGCCGGCGCCGATGAACACGCCCGCGCGCGGTTCGCGGGTGAACCGGGCGAACTTGTCCACGGTGGCGACCAGCAGCGTCGGCGGGTCGGTGTAGAGCGCATCGTCGACGGACGACACCGGCAGAGAGGTGTGGAAGTCACAGTCGATGTTGGGGCAGTTGATCCGGAAGCTGTTGTTGTCCGCGTGCACTCCCCAGGCGTCGTCCGGTGCGTTGCCCTTCGGAACAATGTGGGTGCCGCACCAGGGACAGCGTTCGACCTGGAAGCTCTTGGTCGTCGGTTCATGGTTGCGGATCGTCTGGAGCAGGTCGACGGCGTCGGCGAAGTTGTTGGGGCTGTTGTTGCCTCCGACCCAGATGCCGATGGAGACCGCCCGCGTTCCCAGCTCCTCCGGGCGCTGCTGTCGGATGAGTTCGCAGGCGCAGATCAAGGTGGCCGCCCGCTGGAACTGTTGGGCGGTCAGTAGACGCAGGGTGTAGCGGGTGATGACGGTGGTCCCGGCGCCGGCGTCACCGAGCGTCAGGCGTCGGTGGAAGACCGTGAAGGCAACCAGACCGAGATACGCCTCGGTCTTCCCGCCGCCGGTGGGGAACCAGATCAGGTCGACGAGATCACGGTCGCCGTGCTCCGTGTCGACGATGGAGGGCAGGGACAGGAGAATGAACGCGAGTTGAAAGGGTCGCCAGCTGCGGTTCGGGTCGTCGTAGTCGGGCGTGACGGGCAGGGGGTCGGTCCAGGCACGACCGGTGCCGGCGAACTGGGGTCCGCTTCGGACCATCTGCATCAGCATGGCCCTGTTCGCCAGAACGAAGGCGCGCCGTGCAGTGGGGTCCTCTTTGATCAGGTCCACGCCTTCCCGCATGCGGGCCCGGGCGCGATCCACACGTTTCAGCAGCCGGTCAGCGGCCTTAGTGAGAGGGCGGGCGATGTCGTCGCGGCGGGTGCGGGTCTGCTGCGCCCAGTGGTCGTAGCTGTCGACGAAGGCGTATAGCCTGCTGATGACTCCTGGAGGGTCATGTTCGAGCCCGGTGAGATAGTTCAGGCTCAGCGCCTCCTGGTCGCCCGGCAGTTCGAAGGCGACCTCGGGGACGATGTGGCTGGGCAGGAAGGTTGTCTGCACCGAGGTGGCGGTGTCACCTTCCGCCTGCCAGCTCGCGGCGGCGCCGTGGCCGAGGGCGAAGACGGGGATCTTCCGGTAGAGGAGTGCGAGTTCCTCTTCCTCGGGGTCGGAGTGGAGACGCAGCGTCGACGGGTACGGGGCGATGTCGCCCTCGACGGGGCTGCACCGCAGTGTCACCTGCAGCAGGCAGTCGGATGGATCCAACCTCCCGTGGTCCGACAGTTTCCGTTGGTTGACGAGGGATACGGTGACCAGTACACCGTGGCCGAACTCCCGCCAGACGATGACCACGGAGGCGTCGCCGTTGAACAGGTCGTGCGTGGTGTGGAGGCCGGCTGTCGGGGGCTCGGCGAACAGGGCGGCGCTGCCGGTGGCGGCGAGTGGCTGACGTCGCCATTTCTGCCGGTCCTCGCGGAGGTAGCGTGCGGCTGTCACCTCGATCCGCAGGGGTGACCGTGTGCTGGTGACGAAGCTCAGTCCGACCGAGCTCGGCAGCAGTTGTCCGGCGAGGGCGACCGGGTCCTCGTCGCTGTCTGTCTCGTCGGTGGATCCGGCAGCGGGAGCATCGTCGACGATGTCGTCGTCCTGGGCGTCGAGGGACGCCTCGCCGGGGAACAGGATGCCGGCCAGGTACCGGCGGTCGGGTCGCTCGGTGAGGACCTCGTCCTCTGCGGTCCAGGGGCCGACGAGCTGCCGGCGGAGGTAGTCCAGGACGAGATTGCGGTCGTCGGATTCATCGGGTGTGGTGGTCACCGGCCGTCCTCCTGCTGGAGCGTCTGTCCTCCGGTGGCCATCCAGAGTCCGACCCTCGCGCGTGTCATTCCCACGTAGAGGTGGCGGACCCGGCCGGGATCAGCCTGGCCGACGTCGGCCAGGAGAATGAATCGGCTCTCGAGGCCCTTGAAGTCCTCGACCTTCGCGAAGGCGATCCGGCCTCTGGCGGGTCGTCGTAGCGTGTGCAGATCCAGTACGTCGATGCGGTGCCGCCAGCGGGCCGGCAGATCCGCGAACAGGGACTCCTGCAGGGGCAGCGGGGACAACAGGATGATGTCCGTGTTCGGAATTCCGTTGTCGTGCAGGCGGTCGAGCTCGGCGGCGGCTGCCGCGGCGCGGCGGGAGCGGTCGGGCTCGTCGACCACCGTCACGTCGGGCCCTTCGCCGGCCGATGAGACACCGGTGTCCGCGCCGGTCATCTGCTGGGTCGACGTGACGATCTGCCGGGTGTTGCGGCAGTTGTCCCGCAACACCAGGTTGGCCGGCCGGAAGGACCTCAGATAGTCCAGGGCCTCGTCGTCGCAGGACCCGACCAGCCCACGTTGGTTGTTGCTGTCGAGCAGCAGGTACCAGCTGCCGTCACCGAGACCGCCTACCAGCCGGTTGTCCAGGTACGACAGGTCGGTGAAATTGACCATGTCCTGCGCCTCGTCGACCACGATGACGTCGAAGGGGGTGTCGTTGCCGGCCACGAGGTTGGCGAAGGGCACGACATGCACGTCCTGCATTCCTGGTTGATGACGGACAAATCCGGCGATCACCTGGCTGCGGCAGGTGAACAGGGTCCGCTTGCCGCTGGCGGCTGATCTGCGGGCCAGCTCGGCCGCGAGCATCGTCTTGCCCGTGCCTGCCCCGCCCTCCACGAGAAGCCGCGGGTTGGTGGCCCAGTGATCGAGGGTGCGGTACTGGCTTGTGGTGAGGGCGACGAGGTCGGCTTCCGCGTCCGTGACGATCTGGCGCAGGGTGGGGACAGCGTCGAAGTCGGGCCGCAGGGCCTGCAGGACCTGCCGCAGGAGTGGTTCGTCGAGCATCGCCTGACGTCCTCCGGGCTTGGCCCGCCAGTAGTCCGCCATGCGGCCCAGGCTGCGCTGCAGACCGTCGGTGCGGTCGAGTTGTCTGCGGTCGATCAGGGTCTCCTCGTCCCACTCGACCGAGGTCTGCTCGGGTAGCTGGCAGTCCGGGAAGATCACGGCATAGCCGATGGGGATGTTGCGCATCGTCTCGCGGCCCAGTCGCTCCTCGAGGCGGTGCTGCAGGGTGAACATGGCGGTGGTCGCCTGCGCGAAGGGACTCTCCTTACGCCGGCGTTCCTGGCCAGTGCGGTCGCGGTAGGTCCAGACCCCGTTGGTGCAGCCGACGTAGCCGCCCTTGACCTCGATCACATACACACCGCGCCGTCCGGCCAGGACGAAATCGATCTCGCTGACGCGCTTCCAGACGTGTGCGGGCAGATTGAGGCTGTGCAGGGCGAAGCTCCAACCCGCATCCACGAGTTTCAGACGTCGGTAGATCTCGGCCTCGGCGGCGCTCTTCATCAACGGGGAGATCGGGTCGGGAACCATCTGCACCCGCAGGATTGTGCACCATGACCGGCCTTCGCGTCGTACCTCTCCGTGGTTGCTCAGGTCCACAATGGTGGGCGTGACGTCTTCAACCGACCGAGAGGTTGTTCAACTGTGTGTGCAGCTGCTAATGGCGCATGTCCGGGACGCAACGGTCGGAGACTGGGAGATCGACAGTGTTCTCGAGCTGGCCGGGGACACCCGCGCGGCGGTACGGCAGCAGGTCGTCGAGGGGATGGCCGGACGGGGTGTGATCGTCATCGCGGCGTCGGAAGACGATGGGCGTGACGGTCGTGGGCCGGCCGGCGTCATCGACCCTGCCCGGGCGGAACGTGCAATCGCCGACGCCCGGAGGCTGCTGCGTAGGGACAGGGTCTCATCGCGGCCCTGGGACCGGGTGCTGACGGCGTCCGAGGAGGTCGGCCTGGCGCTCCTGCTGCGCGGGGATCAGTACCGGCCGCACGAAGAGGTCCCGCACGGCTTTCGCGCAGGTCTCGACGTCTCGGACGAGCGGGCGCGGGCCTTCGACGCGATGGTGCTGCACAACCGGCGGCTCGTGATGTCCGTTGCCGGCAGCCACCTGGGACAGGGGCTGGAGAGTGAGGATCTGCACCAGCACGGCGTTGTCGGCCTGATGCGGGCGGTCGAGCGGTTCGACCCCACGCGTGGTCTGAAGTTCTCCACCTACGCGGTCTGGTGGATCCGTCAGGCTGTGACGAGAGGGATCGCCAATGAGAGCCGGTTGATCCGTCTCCCCGTGCACAAGTGGGATCAGGTTCGTCGGGTGGTGGCGAGCCGGAACCGGCTGTTGAGCCGGTCCGGCACGGCGGCCATGTCGGAAATCTGTCACGAGCTCGGCTTGGACCCGGGGACGGTACTCGAGTGCCTGAGACTGCATGCTGGGGTGGTGTCATTGGATCTGCTCATCGGGGACGGCAGTGCGGCGCTGACCGATTTCGTGACCGCGGACCAGGACACCCTGAGACCCGATGTGGTGACGCAGCATCAGGAGACGCTGACAATCCTCCGCGCCTCACTGGCTGATCTCCCCGTACGCTCGGCGGCGATCCTGAGCTTGCGGGCCGGCCTCGGCAACGGCGTACCCATGACTCTCGAGGAGATCGGACAACGGCTCGGGATCACCCGCGAACGCGTCCGCCAGTTGGAGAAAAAGGCACTCCCGCAGCTACGCGAGCGGTTGACGGCACGCCTGGGCGGCGAACCGTCAAGGAGCGACGATCTCGTGCACTGATGTCCGGACGTCCGGACGCCGGGGCGGCATCAGTCCATGACACCGACTCGTGCGGCCGAACAGCGCCGACGTACGCCCCGTCCGACGATCTGCGGGAGCCTGACGGTCCCGCACCGCCGACCTCGACCGCCCTTCCCGGCGGGAAGAACGGGACAAGTGCGACGAAATATCGGGAATATGCGCAAGGTGAAACGGCAGGGTCGGCGACATGGCCCTTAGGGACCCCCTCCGGCTCGGAACCGCCGCCGCCCGGCAGCGCGGATTGGGGTACGTTGTGGGGCGATGACGCGACGTCCTACCGCTCTCAACGCCACCGTGTCGGCGCAGATGAGCCGGATGCCGCGGACGCGGACAAAACCCGAGATGTCGCTGCGACGGGAACTGCACCGACGAGGACTACGGTTCAGGGTGAACCATCCAGGGCTTCCCGGCCGACCCGACATCGCTTTCACACGGGCACGACTGGCGGTGTTCGTCGACGGCTGTTTCTGGCACCTGTGCCCGCAGCACGCGGCACTGCCGAAGAACAACGCCACGTGGTGGCGAGAGAAACTGCACCGTAACGTGCAGCGTGACCGTGAAAAGGACGAGGCACTTGCAGCACTCGGCTGGACGGTGCTGCACGTCTGGGAACACGAGGACCTCATGGCAGTGGCGGAAATCGTCGAACAACTCTGGCGGGCACGGTGCCGATCGGACGCCACAGCATGGCCGGTCACGTGAGGCAGGGTGGGTGTGGCATCCTGGTCCTCACGGACGACGTGAGCGGAGGTGCCCATGCCGGGTAGAGCGTGGTACGACGTGGCGCCCTCAGCCGCACGGCTGACCGGATCGCTGCGCGATATCGGTTACGAGTTCCCGACCGCGGTGGCGGACATCGTCGACAACAGCGTCGCGGCAGGGGCCACCCGCATCGACGTGACCGTCGAGTTCGACGGGGAGGACTCCCGAGTCGTGATCGCCGACGACGGTCACGGCATGTCGGCCGGTCAGCTGACAGAGGCTCTGCGGTTCGGCACGAGGCGTTCGTACCGGCGCGGGGAACTGGGTCGTTACGGTCTCGGCCTCAAGACCGCGTCACTGTCGCAGTGCCGGACGCTCACCGTGATCAGCCGCAGCAGCAAATCGGTGGCACGGACTAGCGCGCGGCAGCTGGACCTCGACGTTGTGGAGGAATGGGACCAGTGGGTCGTGGTGGACCCGTCCCCGCAGGATCCGGTGGTCCGCAGCGCCCGACAAGGGCTGGCAGAGGGGACCGGCACCGTGGTCGTCTGGCAGGCGCTCGATCGCGTACTGCCGGAGAAGCGCCCGTCGGGCGGCTGGGCCCGGCGGCGTCTGGAGACCCTGGCGGCGCGGACATCGGACCATCTCAGCATGGTTTTCCACCGTTTCCTGGAAGGATCCGATGGACTCGCGCCACTGGTGATGTCGGTTAACGGGCAGAAACTGCGCCCGTGGAACCCGTTCGCTCCGCAGGAGCCGCACACCTCGGAGCTGCCCCGGCAGCAGTTCGAGATCGAGACGGCCGGCGGCGTGGGGCTGGTCCACCTCCGACGGTTCGTTCTGCCTCCGCGTGACCGCTTCACCTCAGCCGCGGAATTCGAACGGCACTCGGGTCCCCTGAACTGGAACCGGCAGCAGGGTCTGTACGTGTACCGGGCCAACCGGCTGGTGCAATGGGGCGGATGGAGTGGGATCCGCGGTATCGACGAACACACGAAGCTGGCCAGGGCAGCGCTGGATTTCGACAACGACCTCGACACCGCATTCAACATCAACGTCGCAAAGATGCGCGTCAGTCTGCCGGCCCAGTTGCGCCAGATCCTGGAGGCGCCAGTCAATGAACTGTGTGTCCTGGCCAATGACGCCTACCGCAGAACCTCACGGGGTTCGGCACGGCCCGTGCCGGCGGACGTCAACGCATCACCTGAGGTGCGTGCCGCCACCCACGCGGCCGCCACCGCCGGCCTCGCTCTACGGATGGCCGCCATGCAGGCAGATCAGTGGGTGGCATGGGAACGCATCGAGGAGACTCTGCGCGCCGGGTCGCCGGAGGTGGCGCAGCTGCTCGGCTTGGACCGCTGACCGGGACCGACGGGTTCAGAACAACTGAGGCCGGTCAACACGCGCCCCCGCGCACTTCTTGACCAGCGGACATTCCTGGCACAACGGCTCCACCGGCCGGCACAGCGTGTTCGCAAGTTCGATCAGGCCCAGGTGTGCGGCGCGGGCGTCGCTGTCGATACCGATCATCCGGGCGACCTCAAGTCGGCCGTCGGTCAGGCGGTTACGCCGGTCGACGGGATGACCGCTGAAGCGGGCAGCCACCCGCAACACACCCTTGGTGACGAGAACGGGCTCTTCCGACTCGTCCTCGGTGCCTGCGGGAACGACCAGGACCGCCAGGTCGGCAATGGACTCGTGGAGACCGGGCACCCGCCGTAACGCGTCGTCGTCGCGCAGTACCCGGGGGTCATCCGCGAGTTGCCGGGCGAGCTCCACCACCGTCCCGGCCCGGTTCGCCCGGGAGATGAACCCGCCGGTGCGGCGCAGGTTCTCCTCCGCCGCCACGGTGTCCTGCGGTTGGCGCCACGTCCGCAGCAGGACCCAGACCTGGCGCATCACATCCGGATGGGCGCGATCGAGGAGGATCTCCGCCTGCAGGACCTGCCACCGTGTCTCCGCGCGCAGCCATGGGATGCCGCTGACCTGTCCGGAGGCGAACCAGCCCGCGAGCGTCGAGGCGACCTCCCGCGTCGACACATGCGCCGGACGAGGATTGTCGAGCGCCCGTCGTGCAGCCCGGGACAGGTGTTCACCGAGCAACGGGGGTACCGCGTTGCCGATCTGCTTGAACGCGGCCGACGGCGGCCCGGCGAAACGGAACCAGTCGGGGAAGGTCTGCAGCCGGGCTGCCTCGCGCACAGTGATGGTGCGGTTCTGCCGCGGGTGGATGTACCAGTAGCCGTCCTTGGCGATGTGCGCCGTGATGGTGCGCGACAGGTCGTTCTCGTCGAGGCGTTTGTACTTGTCGTCGAAGATGTCGTCGCGGTACCGCTTGACGTCGTCCGGTAGGTCCGAATACCGGGTCGTCGGGCCCATCATCTCGAACGCCCGCAGGTCGTCCTCGCGCACGGGGCGGGTGATGTGGTCGAAAACCCGGTGCGTATCCGATTGCGGCACCTCCGCGCGCATTCGCTGCTGGAAGCCTGTCGCGGGAGCGTCGTAGGGGGTCCATCCCTCCGCTCCCCCTTCGGGGCGCCAGCCGCCTTCGACCTCCGGAAGGTCGCCGATCGCGTTCCACACGGTGACGCGCTCAGGCTGTTCCTCCGGCCAGTCGAACGCGAGGCCGTCGCGGAGGCCGACCAGAATGAGCCGTTGACGGAACTGCGGGACGCCGTACCGGAAGGTGTCGACCGCCTTCTCCTCGACCGCGTAGCCGAGGGACTCCAACTCGTGCACCATCGTCCGGAGGATGAACATCTCCTTGTCCAGTGCCATGTCCGTCACGTTCTCCATGAGCACCGCCGGCGGCCGGGCCAGCCGGATGACCTCAAGGAACGACCGCCAGAGGTCACGCCGTTCGTCGTACGGATCACGTAGACCGTGGCGCACCTTATGGCGGATCATCGACCGGCCGGCCTTGGAGAACGGCTGACACGGGGGCCCGCCGGCGAGCAGCTCGACGCCTGCCAGGCGCACGAGGTCCGCGACCTCCCGGATGCGGGCCGGGTCACCCAGGTCCCAGTCCACGCTCAGACCACCGTGGTGGTGCCGGTGGGTCTCGACCGCTTCCGGGTAGTGGTCCACCGCGAGGATGACCCGGTAGCCGGCGTTCTGCATCCCGAGACTCAGACCGCCCGCCCCGCTGAACAGATCGGCCGCCAACCGGAACCCGTCCTTGCGGGCTTCCCGGGCGTACCGCAGCAGCTGCTCGCCGTCGGTGACGGCGTCGGCATGGGGCGCCAGCTGCACGAAGGGTCCACGCACCAGTCTGACCTTGTACTTACCGCGGCGGGCGGTGGGATCGGGTGCGGTGGGTTCGGCATCGGCGCGGTCGGTCACGTGCACGAACGTTACCGGTGACGGCGGCCGCAGCCCAGCACGCCCCAGCGGGGACGCCGGTGTCGCAGCGGGGTCCGTCACCGGGGCCGAATGACCCGGCACCCACGTCGAGATGTCCTATCACTCCGGCCTCATCGACCTCGGCCGACCGGACAACCGGACGGTCCTGACGGACGGTGACTTGCGCCACCCATGCTGTATACGTGGTTACCGAACATCGCTCTGATGGCTGTCTCACGCTCACGGAGACCCACCCATCGGCGCCATGACGGAAGGGCACGGATGCACCGGATCAGCGACGAGGACCTCAACGACCTGGTCGAACAGATCGCCAGTGCCGTGTACGGCAACAGCACGATCGCGGCGATCCGTCGTCAGCTGGGCAAATTCGTTCCGGCCGACATCCTCGAAGCCGCGATCACGGAGTACCAGTCCCGGGCCGGCCGTCCCCGGGACCTGCACGAGCCCCGTTCCCTGACCGACCCCGCGGCACAACTCGAGCCGTGGTACATCTCCCGGTCAGACGACGTCTTCTGGCCGTCGGTGCGCCGCCGTCTGCAGGGCACGGGTCTCGACGAGGAGCCGATCAAACGGATCAACGACGCCTCAAGCAAGATCGTGTCTTTTATCCCGCCGCCCGGGACGGAGCGGTTCAGCAGCCGCGGACTGGTCCTCGGACATGTCCAGAGCGGCAAGACGACCAATTTCATGTCGGTGGCGGCGAAGCTGTGTGACGCCCGCTACCGGTTTGTCGTGGTGCTGTCCGGCATCACCGACAACCTGCGGTCGCAGACGCAGCAGCGACTGGAACAGATCCTCGTCGGCGACGACCGCGGCCGTTGGCACCTGCTGACCGACGGTGAGACCGACTTCGACGACAGACAGTCCCGCAATGCGGCGAACCTGCTGAGCAACCCCGATCAGCGGCTCCTCGCTGTGGTCAAGAAGAACCCGTATCGGCTGCGGAAGCTGGCGCGTTTCCTCGAGGCCGCCGGCAGCATCCTGCAGGACTGCCCCATCCTCGTCATCGACGACGAGGCCGACCAGGCGAGCATCGACGTGGGCAGCAGGGGCCGCCAGTCGACCATCAACTCCCTGATCCGTCGCATCCTGAGCAAACCGAAGGTCGCCTACGTCGCCTACACGGCGACGCCGTTCGCGAACCTGCTCATCGATCCGACCGTGCCAGACGATCTCTATCCCGCCGACTTCATCGTCGACCTGCCCCGATCCGACGACTACTTCGGCGCCGAACGGATCTTCGGACGTGACCTGCTCACCTACGAGACCGGGCCGGTCGACCGGGGCCTGGATGTCGTGCGGACGGTTCCCGACAAAGAGGTCGCCCAGGTACGGCCACCCGGTGCCCGCGCCGGCTTCGGCGACTGGAGGCCCACCGTCACCGACAGCCTCGGCGAGGCCATCCGCTGGTTCATCCTGGCCACCGCCGCCCGCCGCTGCCGCGACGGGGCGCCGGCCGACTCGACCATGTTGATCCACACATCCATGCGCGCCCCCGCACACCAGCGGACCGCCGAGGTCGTGCAGGCTTACCTGGGGACTCTGCGCAGCGGCTGGTCGACCCCTGCGGTGCGGGAGCGGTTCCGGCACCAGTGGGAGCAGGAGACGACCCGGGTCCCCGCCACCGACCTGCGACTCTCACCCGTACCATGGCCGCAGGTCTGCGACAAGATCCCTGGCGTCATGGCCGACGTGGGCGTGGTGGTCGACAACTACCAGTCCGACGTGCGACTCCGCTACGGCGAGGAGCCGGTCACCGCCATCGCCATCGGGGGTAACACCCTCTCCCGCGGGTTGACCCTCGTCGGCCTGGTGTGCAGCTACTTCGTCCGGGCGGCCTCCGCCTACGACACCCTGCTGCAGATGGGGCGCTGGTTCGGCTACCGCCACGGTTACGAGGATCTGCCCCGGATCTGGATGACGGGTGAGCTCGCCGCGTGGTTCGTGGACCTGGCGACCGTCGAGGCCGAGATCCGGCAGCAGATCCGCCGCTACGAGACCGAACACAAGACGCCACGGCAGTTGGCGGTGATGATCCGCAAACACCCGTCCATGGCGGTGACCTCGGCCGCCAAGATGCGCGGGGGCGTCACGGTGCGCTACAGCTACGGCTCCCAGGTCATGCAGACCATCAAATTCCACCACCGCGACCAGGACTGGCTACGGCACAACATCGACGCCGCCGACCGCCTCCTCACCGCCGCCCGTGGCCTGCCCGGGGTCCGGGAAACCCCCGTGCGGGCCGGACGCAGCGCACTGACCGGCGTGCCGGCCGCACGGGTGATGGCCTTCCTGCGCGACTACCGCTTCCACGAGCGCAGCCCCAGCCTCCGTCCGGAGGCCCTGTGCGAGTACATCGCCAAGCAGAACGACTATGACGCCCTGCGCACGTGGAACGTCGTCGTCATCGAACAGGGCAGCGACCGCCTCGGCACGATGGAACTGGCGGGGCGCAAGTACCACCGGATCAACCGCAGCCGGCTCACGGTGCCGGCGGACTACGCCGACATCAAGGCCCTGGTGTCCACCATGGACCGGGTCGCCGACCTGCCCGCCTCCATCAGAATCAGCGACATGATCGACGGTGATCCGACCGACCGCAGGCTACGGGAGCTGCGCGACGGACAACTGGGAGGCACCGGACTCCTGTGTCTCTACCCGGTCAGCAGGAACTCCACCGTCGAGCGCAGCAGCGGCACCCGCGGCTATCCGAGAACCGACCTCGCGGCGGTGGAGGACATCCTCGGGATCGGCCTGTTCTTCCCCGAGGCCCGCGGACCGGAGGACCGTGACTACGTCGCGGTCGACCTGTCCGACCTCGCCCCAGCCGACGAGGAACTCGAGATCGTCGACATCGACGAGATCGACGCCGCCGACGAACGCGCCGGCGAAGCCGTGACCGATGGCGCCGCATCATGACAGGCGGCGCCGAGGAAATGTTCCGCCGTCTGGAAGCAACCGACCCTCCACGGCAGATGCGCGTGCTGGACAGCCCGGTCGAAGTGGCTGCCGGACCGGTCGCCATCGGCATCGACGCCGTGGGTCATCGGCATCTGCTCATCCCGCTGACCGACCGTCACCCCAGCGTGCAGGACACCGCCAGCCGCGGCGTCACCCTCACCACCCGGGGACTGGAGGACGACTCCCGTCAGTCGCGACGATACGCCGACGTGGTGTGCAACCTGCCTGAGCTCAACGACATCTTCGCGGTGTTCTCCGATGAGCTGTGCCAACAGTTGCAGCGCCGCCCCGGCAACCCGGGGCGGGTCTGCCTGGAGGTCCTGCACCGGTGGCGTGACCTGCTCTATCCCGCACCGGGTCCGACACTCGGAACAGAGGCGCTGATCGGCCTGCTCGCCGAACTGCACTTCCTCGAACTGATCGGCGGGCGCGGGGGCGCGCGACCCCTGGATCTGTGGACGGGCCCCCGCAGCGCGCGCACGGACTTCACCTCCGCCACCGCTGCTGTCGAAGTCAAGGCCACCACGCACCGCGACCGCCTGGTCGTCGACGTGCACGGGGCCGGTCAGCTGGAGGAGCGCCCCGGCACCGATCTCTACCTGTACGTCGAACAGTTCGAACGCGACAGTGCCGGTGACAGCGTGCCCGACGCCGTCGACCGGCTCCTCGGCACCGGGATCGACCGGCTTGTCCTCATGGCCGCCCTGGATGCGGTCGGTTACCGCAGCGGAGACGCCGAGACCTACCGCCGGGACAGACACCGGGTGAAACGCGTCGCCGCGTACCACGTCAACACGCCCGGATTTCCTCGGGTGACGTCGCAGCAGCTCGATGCATCACTGCAGCAACACCTGGTCCGACTGACCTACAGCATCGATCTGTCAGCTTTCGATCACCACCTCATCGACCCCTGCGCGGCAGCCACCGCGCTACTGGAACAGCCATGACGCGCGCCGTCAGGTACGCCGAGCCCCTCCCCGCCTCCGGAGGGATAGACGCGCGGTCGGTGCGTCGGACCCTCGGCACGTACTCCATGGACTTCTGGGAGCTGTTCCTACGTGAGACACTGCAGAACAGCTGGGACGCCGCCACCGGGGAGCGACCCGTCCACTTCTGCGTCGACGGTTGGCGCCTGACAGCGGCACAGCTGCAGAGCCTGCGCCTCTTCCTTCCCGGGGCCGACCTGGACGCACCGGAGCTCAGGGTCCTGACGGTCACCGACAGCGGGACACGCGGGCTCGGCGGGCCCACCCGTGCCGACCGGGTGGGTGAGGACGACGACCGGGATTTCGTCGACCTCGTCCGTAACATCGGACGGCACCCGGACAAGGGATTCGCGGGGGGAACCTACGGCTACGGCAAGGCCGTCCTGTTCGAGGCGAGCAGCATCGGCACGGTGGTGATGTTCACCCGGGTCAGAACCACCGCGGGTGTCCAGTGCCGACTGATCGGCATGTCCCTCACCGACCCCTACCGGGTCGAGGGACGCCAGTACACCGGACGCCACTGGTGGGGGGTCCCCCACAACGACGTCGGTGTGGAGCCCGTCACCGGCCCGACGGCGGAGCGGATGGCCCGGGCACTCGGATTCACCCGCCTGCCCGAGGACGGCACCGGCACCGGCATCATGGTCATCGCTCCCCGCACCGAGCAGGAGCGCCTGGCTGAGGTGATTGCCGTGATGGCCGACACCGCGACGAGGTATGCATGGGCCAACGTCGCTCAGGGCGACCAGGGTCCCGGCCTCAGGTTGGAGTTCACCTCCGAGGGCTCCCGGATCGATCTTCCGGACCCGGGCACCGATGCGCGGCTGCGGTTCTTCGTCGAGGCGCACCGGTACTGCCGCGCCGTGTTCCGGGGCACGGCAGAAAAGCCGCCCTGGCCCTGGACGGTTCAGGAAATTGTCGGGAGCCGTCCGGAGCAACGTCTCGGCGTCCTGGCATGGCGGACGTACCGGGCAGGTGCCTCGGGTAACCACGCCCGACCACCCGCTGAGATCGCTCTCCTGCGCGGACCCGGTCTCGTCGTCGAATACCGCACCGTCGCTGCGGACCCGTTCGGGCACGCCATCAGCGGTGTGTTCATCGCCGACCCCGCACTCGATGAGGACTTCGCCCGCGCCGAACCACCGACCCACGACAAGTGGCAGCCGCGGCTGGCACAACGGCAGCGATACGCCCGCAACCCGGTCAGCCAGGCCCTCCAACGTATCGACCGTATCTTCAAGGAGCGTCGGACGGGAGCCGCGGCCGCACCCACCACCGGAGCCGTGACAGGCGTGTCACGGCTGGCGAACATCCTCGGCGTACTGCTCGACACCCAGGCCGGTGGCACCGACTCCCGTATCCCGGTCGGGCCGGCCAACCCGGTGCCCCACCCGCCGTCGACCCCATCGGGAGCACCGGCGCCACCGACCGGCACGCCGACACCCGGCACCGGAGGCAACGGCCCGCAGCAGGGGCCCCCGGGTCAGCGCCAGAGACCGAGCTCCACCCGGGGCCTGACCCTGAATTTCCATCCCCGGGCCCGGCCGGCCCTGCTGGTCGACGGCAGCCGCGCGGTCGAGTTCGACATCGACCTCACCGGAAATCCCGGCGCACCGCAGATCCTCAACGCCCAGCCCCTGGTCGCGGTGGCGGACGGCGCGCCCGAGCCGGCCGACGGGACCACCCCCGTCGACGTCCTGCACTGGCGCGACCGGGACAGCGGGGTCCTCACGCCAGGTCCACGCCTGGCCCTGACCGCCGGGATGTCGAAACACTGGACCGTCACGCTCACACAACCGGCTGATGCCGCCGTCACCGTCCGGGTGAGCCAGGAGGAGGTGGGACCGCGGTGAGCGCCCCGATCAGCGCGGGTTACCTGACCCCGGCCGAGGAGCGGATCCAGTCCGGGACCATGACGGTCACCTCTGCGCAGGGCATGCCCGTTGCGGAAGGTCAGCCGGTACCGGACTGGGACTACTTCACCGACCTGACCGCGACCTGGCCTCTGCATGTCGACCTGCCCGGGCTGCTGCAGGACTGCGGCCTGTCATCCGACGCCGCCGTGACCTGTCTCGTCACCTGGCACAGCAGCAGCACCAACCGTCGCGGCAACTCCCTCCCGGCCGAACTCGCCGACGGTGGGAACGAGCTGACCGTCGTGATCCCGGGCACCGAGATCGGGGGGAACCTCACCGTCACCGCCCGGATGGTCCTGGCCGTCCCTGATCCTGCACCGGTCTCTCCGCTCGCAGCCAGCCTGCCCGGCGCCATCCTCTGGCAGGCCCGACGGCGCTTCGCCCTGGAGGGCAGCGGCAGCCGCTTTCCCGTGGTGGCCACGAGCTTCGCCGACAGTGGGCTGGCCGAGGGACGCCGCGCGCTGTGGTACCTGTCCTGCACTCCGGACCTCGACGGCTCCGACACCGGCAGCATCCGGCTGTACCTCAACACGGACCACCCCGCGATCACCACGATGCTCAACCACCCGGACGCGGAGACCTCCCGGACCCTCGCTGACATGCTCCGCCACGATGTCGTCCGTCAGCTCATCGAGACGGCGCTACGGTGCGAGGACCTCCAGGACGACCACGACTACGGCGAAGGCACGCTGGGAGAGCTGTTCATCAACCTGACACGCCGGTACTTCGCCGACCGGTCGCTTGCCGACCTCCGCAGCCAACACCGCAGTGACCCGGGTGAGCTGGAGGCGGTCCTGCAAGGCCTGGACCGGGTCCTCGCATGAGCCGGCTGCACGTCTACCCGCGGTTACCTGCACATGTCGCGGAACAACTGCTGACCCTCCACACCGGCCGGGACCTTGTCGAACTGCGGCGGCTGTCGTCCACCGCCGACTCCCGCACCACCTGGTACCCGACCGCCCCCTTCCGGGTAGCAGAGGACGAGCTGCGGGCCCTGCAACAGACCGTCCGCGCCATCGCCACCGAGGCAAGCTGGCCGGCGCCTCTGGGAAAGACGAGCGGTACGGCCTTCGACCGGCTGCTGGCGCCGGCCCTGTACAGGCAGATGACCATTGTGCCCGCCGACGCGGCGAGTGAGGAGGTCTGGTCATTCGTCAGCCTGGTCCTTCTGCCGGACGTCGCGCTCTGGCGATGGCCAAACCCGCTACGTCGGCCCGGATACGAACGCATCATCGGCCGCCCCCGTAACGTATTCCGACGCCTGTGGGCCCGCATCCACAGCCTCGGCGAGGACGTCGGGGCCCAACTCTACGAAGACGAGGCCGTCGCGATCCTCGAACGCCCCACGCTCGGTGCGCATCCACGGGTTGCCCGTGCCATCGCCCGCGCTCACCTGACCACCGCCGGGGATGCCGGCACCGCACGGACCGACATCCTGCGGATCACCGCCCGCAGACTCCGGCGACTCGCGGTCGTGGTGAGCCTCGAATCGCTCGACGACGCTCAACTGGCAGACCTGGTGAGGAGATACACGAAGGAAGCCATCGACCAGTTGCAGTCCGAGCGAACCATGAGCACGTATAACCCCGTTCCCACGCAAGTGCAAGCGAGGTCGGGATCAAGTCCCTAACAGCAAGCACAGTGGTGCTGCTGCCCCTGACCACGCCGAGCACTCTGGGTCGATGCGCAACGAACTTCCGCCGGTGCGCAGCGTTGAGGAAGGTGATCGTCTGGACCGCCTACCGATCCGGACCGAGCCGGGGCCCGCGACCTTCCTCTCCAGGGGCGTCGGCGCTGCACCCTCGCTGACCGGGTGCTCTTCTTCAAGAAGCCGGTGTCATCAACGAGCATCACACCGGCCCGGTCCCCGAGGTGCTCCACAACGTTGTCCCGCACATCGTCACGGACCGCGTCGACGTCCCAGTCCGCCCGCCACAGCAACTGTTACATACCGTCCGGCGATACGTCCCCGGCCTGCTTCGCAAGGCTCCAACCGTTCTTCCGGCCCAGGCCGATATCAGGCCGTACAGGTACTGCCCGGCCCGCCGCCGTAGTTCCGCCCGGCGAAACCGAGGCCCGATCCGCGCATGCAACCGGTCCAACTCGCCATGCCACCGGGCAACATCAACGCCCGCCACAGGCAAGCCCGAAACTGCCACGACCGACGACGCAACTGCCTCTGACCAAGTGCCGTAGCAGTACTTAGTCCAGATCGGTCCAACGAGGGCCTCAGGCAGCTTGAGGTGGGCCAGCCGGGACCTGGCCCTCTCGCAGGTTCTTTTTAACACTCTCAGGAGGCACGACAGTGTTGAATAGCGTGATGTTCTCATGCTCGAAGAGCTCCGTCAGTCTCGCAAGCACCTGAGCCGTTTCGTCTAATGCAACCTGTCGCATGTTTTCGCCCCCCGCCACCTTAAGCTTCAGGAGAGCTACTTCCCATTGCGCAACCATGCCGGCCAGGACAAATTCCTGCGAGCGGTACAAGCGCCAGCTACTGTCCCATGAGTAGAAATTTCTCAGCCCCGCCGCTATGGCGACAATGACACTTACTATCGCCAGAAAGACGTAATTTGCGTGTTCGTCGCGCATGACCGGAATGACGAAAAGCAGCGGGAGGGTGATGCTGAGGACGACTTCGATGGTTCCGACTATCTTGAACCAGATCACGTGCAAACTCGCTAGGCGCCTGTATCGACGCCTGTGTAGCGTGAGGAACTTCTTGATTAGATCGGAGCACTCGGGGAAAGCTTCTGAGACTTCCTTCGACCATTGATACGAATGTTGCAGATCTTCCCGGGACACTCCCAGCATCCGTGCGCTTCCCTTCGATACGGGAACTCAAAGCCACTCATATTCGCTGATGCCGCCGAGTGCCGGCAGAGGACTGTCGGGACAGCGACACGGAAGGGGGCCGCCATGCCGGGCTGGGGTGCCGGCCGACGTCACAGCTCCCCGGTGAGGCAGCCCCACCAGACGGGAACCTGGCTGCTGCGGGAGCACGATCTTCGTACTGCCCGTACGGTCCTCGATGGTGGGCTGTTCGAAGGTCGAACAAGACGTATGCGGGTGTCACGCTGGCGGGCATGGCTAGCGAGCAACGACAGCAGTGGGTCCTCATGGCACGTGCAGCGCTGATCGTTGCCGCTATGCGAAAGTCGCTGCTCACTTATGGCGAGCTTGGACAAGCCATAGGCATGGCCGGCATCGATCTCCGGAATCAGATGCGCCATGTTCTGGCCCAGGTCGCCGAGGAGTGCATCGCCACCGGAGAGCCGTCCTTGCCCGCGCTGGTTGTCAATGCCACCACCGGGCAGCCAGGCGCCGGCTGGGTCGACGGGGCGGTCAGCTGGCACGCGGAGGTGCAAAAGCTGTTCCGGCACTGGAACTCACCTCGTTGAAGCGGCATGCCGCCGACGCCGCAGGGTGGCGTCGGCCCCCGCTGGCCCCCAACGCTCCACCGGTCGGGCTGACACATTGCGCTCCGGCTACAGGAGAAAAGGCGACCTCCCGGGGTTACGCCCGTACCAGCAGCCCTTCTTCGTACTGTCGGGGCGGTCGGATCCGAACGATGGGGCCCCTTGTTGCCTTCCGCAACCATCCCGATCTTGTCGATGATCGGCCGAACAGGCGCTGGGTGCACAGACACGATCAAGCAGTGGGCGCTTGTGTCACTGATTGCCAACGGCAGGCGGGGCTTTCGGGAGTAAACCGGGGCAGGCCGACAGGGCAGCATCGGGTCCCACTGCGTCCCGCTCCCCCACTATCGGGGACGTCCCGTCATCAAGAGACCAGTGCGCGCCCGCCCGCCGTGAACTCGCCTACCTGCAGGCAAGGGTGGGGCGAACGGGCGGTGGGGCATGCGGATCGAGGGAACGGTGGGACAGCCACCAGTCCGGTGCGGGATGCCGCAGGTCGAGCAGATCGCGACGGAGCTGGTGGGCGGGATGACCGGTAAGCGCGCTGAGCTCGTGCATCTGCCAGGGCGCACGGCTCCGTCCTATCGTCACCCACCTACTCAGCGTCGACAACGATTGCGGATTCATCGGCACTATTGCGTGTCTGCCACTTTATTAGCTTGCCGCTGGTTGGCATCGAGCTCATGGGCGTCACAAGCTGGAAAGCCATGGTGACAAGGCCGTCATTGACCGACCGGGCATCCGGAACGTCCGCTTCGACATTCGGATAGACGATCATGGCGCCGGTGGCGGGGGCATACAGTCGATCAGCCTCCGGGTCGGGAACTGGCGTTGCGAGTCCTGCGATCCTGTTGGCGGCGTTGCGGTGCCTCGATTCACTGACGGCGCTGAGCGAACCGGTCGATGTCCTGACCCGGCGGAAGATACTGAACGGTCCCTGATCATGGATCGTCCGGAGACTTTCATCCGAGACCTGGTGGGGGAAGATGATCAACCAGCGTTTCAGCTGCTCAGAACTGAGGCCGCTGAGCCAGGTCAGCTCCGGCTTGAAGGTGTCCGCAGAAAGCCACCTGAGGGATCTGAGCACCTCGACGACATCGCGGTGATCCATCTCAGCGATGCGCGCTGAGTAGGACTTTCCGGTGTCCTGAATCGTTGACACACCGGCGACCTTGGCAGCGCGCACGGTCTTGAACCGGACCGTTGTCGTGGCGGCGGAGAGTACGGGGAGCCACGCCGCAGTGTTGGCGCGGGTCTTCTCGTCCCCCGCACGGGAGCCCGGGTTCGGGTATGCGACCGGCTCCATCGGTTCGCCCGGCGAACTCTTCTCGACCAGCGTCGCATTCCACATCTTGTTCCGGCCGGTCGGCCTGAGGTCGGGACGGTGCTGTGCGATGAGCGGTGGGATCTGCCGCGGAGTGATCTGTCGTTGTCCGTCGGTGGGTTGTGAGTATCGCCGCAGCTCAGCTCGGAGATACTCCTCGTCCCTGCACGCCGCGGCGAACATCTCGTGCAGTTCCTCTGTCGTGTAGATGCGCACGAGGTCGCGGAATCCTGGCCGGAAGCCGAACCAGCGGCCCATCTGCATGAGGGTGTCGACCTGCTTGGTCACACGTCGGTAGTAGGTGACGGTGAGGCCTTCGACGGTGAAGCCGCGGGCGAGGCTGTTGCCGCCGACAAGGATCCGCCAGATCGGCCGCATGTCGAAGTCGAGGCTCTCCTGCTGTCGTTCGAGGTCCTTGTCGCTGTTGACCACGATGACCGGTCCGCTACTTTGATCCGGTGGGCTGATCTTGTCGAGGGCGGCCGCGATGTCGGGCCGGAGGTCATCGAAGTCTGCCGGCGTCGACAGGTCGGCATTCGATGCGGCGCTGACGGGCAGGACATCTGTTTCGTAGAGGGCCCGCAGACGTGCCAGACCCGCGGGTGCGCGGTACTGGCCGCTGTTCCACATGGCGTTGATGACGTCGGCAGTGTCGCGGTGCACCGCCTTGGACATGGCCTCGTGCACGAGCATGGTGTGGTGCTGGTAGGAGGCATGACCGTGGCGCTGACGGTGCAGCTTCACAGCGCCTGTCAGCAGGTACATGTCGAGCGGGGTCCGCAGGTCGGTGTCCTGCGGCTCCTCGTCGAGCAGGCGTACATGCCGCAACTCCTGGGAGTTCTCCAGCGTGCGCTCCGACAGCGGGATGCCGGTGTCGAAATCGTGGAAGTCCTCGGCGCCCATGTAGGCGACGGGGCGGGCCAGTGAGACGAGGAAGTCCCGCGGGAAGATGTCTTCGACGTCGGACGGATCAACGAAGACGTTGGCGTACGGCGTCGCGGTGTACCCGACGTACTGTGCCCGCGGCATCATGGACAGCAGCTGACCGATGAGCCGGTTGATCGCCGTGCGGTCCTTGCTGTCCTGTGTCCACTTCTTCGGGCTCGTGGTGTTGACCGAGGCCTGGTCGGACTCGTCGTCGATGATGAGGACCGGCACCTCGCCGAGCCGCTCCCTGATCCGGCCGAGGTCCGCGACGAGGTCCTGCAGGACGGTCTTGTTCTTCTTGGCAACGACGAGCCGGGCGTCACTGGTGTAGAGGTTGACCGGTGCGTACAGGGGTTGGGTGCGTTCACGGCGGGGGAAGTCCAGCGCCATGAATCCCTGGCGTAGGCGCCGGTAGTCCCATCCGCGGGTGCTGAGGCGCCGGATGTCGGGGTATCCGATGTCCGACGGCCGCCCACCATGACGGACGAAGCGGTCCTTCTCCCAGTCCGTGTCGTCCTGATATTCGTGGCCCCTGCTGTCGTGAGCGGAGATCTCCTGCTCCAGGTTCTCGCGGCCCACGAGTTCGATGTCGAGACGACGCTGCGTCTGGGCGCGCAGCATATTGGTGGTACCGGTGAGGACAATGACGAGCCGGTAGCCGGCATCGACGGCTTTCGCGATGACGCCGGTGAAATTCGCGGTCTTGCCGCTCTGCACGTAACCGACCACGAGACCCTTGGCCTGGTACGCGACCTCGCGGGTCGGGTCGGACAAGCGCCTGACGACATCTTCCGTGGCGTGATCCAGTCCGGCGACGACGCCGGCGTGCCAGCCCTTGTCCAACAGATACCTGCGGTAGTGCGACCAGTAGAAGTCACGCTCACCCCGTCGCTCCGCAGTGCGCCATTCCTCCCAGTCGTCAGCGATGACGATAGGCGCGGTGGCGTGGGGGAAGAGGCTTGCCACCAGGTGCTGTGTCGCGGGGTCCAGCTGTAGCGCGGAAACGATCGCTGAACGCCGCTCCGAGGTGTTGCGTGCCGTACCTGCGGCCCACACCGCATCCGAGTCCACGTGGTCCCAGCCGGCCAGTACCTGCGCGAACTGCTGACGTAACGCATCCTCGGGCCCTGCCGACTGCAGATGCGCGAGCAGGGCGGCGCCGTCGGTGAGGCTCTGATCATTACCGAACATCGCGGCGACAGGATGGATGGGCATCGGACCGCTGCGCTGCATGCCGTCGAGGGCTGAACCGTAGGCGAGAGTGACCGTGTCGCTCATTGCAGCTCCTGCCGTCCTGCCGAGACCGCGATCCGCAGAGGTTCGGGTGGTCGGTCGGTGCTTATGCCGGTGAGGTCAATTTTATACCGGATGTCAGATATGCGGCTGAGGTCCGCACCGGCCACCCTCATCAGATCCCCGGTCAACCGGGGGAAGGTGTCGGCGACCCTGTACAGCGCAGGATCGGAACGGAGCCTCCAGCGTTGCAGGGGTCCCGAGGCGAAGCGGCTCCGCCACCCCGCCCGCCGTACGAGGGCTTCGAAGCTTTCACGCAGACCACCCGGCGGCATCATCTGCCGTACGCGGTCGACCAGCTCGGCGACGGTTCTGCCGCCGCTACCGGCTCCCGTGATCTGTTGCGACAGCAGCCAGAGCGGTCGGCCACCAGTCGGTTGCAACTGGCCGACCGATGAGATCCGGTGAATCCGTCGCTCCGCCGCCGTGGTCTTCACCTCGACATCGACATCGGACAGGCCGAAGTCATGTTCCTCCGCACCGCCGCGCCAGGCCGCGATCGCCGCGTCGGGTGAGCTGGTGGCCGTCAGCCCTGCGACCAGGCAGAGCTCGCCGATGAGGCCTGTCTCCACTTCTCTCGTCAGGGCGTCCTCGGGCCTGATCAGGTGGCCGATGTGACGCAGCGTCTCGACAAGCGCGGCGCTGATAGGCAGCCCGTCGAGCTGCGCCCGGTCGGCCACCCCGCACAACACGGGGTAGGCGTCGGCGAAGAGGCGGGGATCATGGACGGCGATCTCGATCAGGCGGGTGGCTCCGTCGTGCACGAGGGTCGTGCTGACGTGCTCCAGGCCGGTGGGAGCGGGGGTCTCGTTGCCGCGGGCGGGGCCGCGGAGACCGATCCGGTGGTTCGCCGGATCAGTGAAGAGAATGACTCTCGGCGTGCCGTCGACGGGGTGTTCCATCGGCACCCCGGTCGCTACGTATGCCGCGAAGCCCTCACCACTGAGATGCCGGTCCGGGCCGGTCACCCACGCCCTCCGAAGGACGCCAGTTCAGCCTGGGCGGCGGCGGTGAGGATCTCCTGCCACAGGTCGATGTTGTCCTTGTCGCGGGAGCCGAGGTGGGCGCCCTGGAAGACGTTCTCCATCAGCAGGAACATCAGGGCCTTGACGAGGGGGGCGTCGTTGAGACCTCCCCGACGGCCGCCCAGAAGGGCGGCACGGTACCGCCTGTTGAGCAACAGGGTCATGGTCTCGCGCTCAACGTGGAACAGGTCGTTGTTGTCGAACTTTACCCAGAGGATGTTGAGCGGCGACTCGTTGAGCTGCGGCAGTTCGTCGATGATCTCGCGGCTCACCCGCGGGTTGATACCGCGTCCGGGCGGGATCACCGGGCGGCGCCGGGCCGTCTCGCGTTGATTGCTGGTCGCCCACGTCTGCTCTGCGGCGTGGAGGAAGTCGGTGACGGTGCTGCCGTCGGCCGCGTGGGCGGTGCCGACAGCGCGAGCGAATTCCGCGCCGGCGGTCACCCGCGACTTCTCCGGGTTCATCGTGAAGAGTCCGGAAACGTCGCCGTCGATGTCGATGGCTGCACGCGCGAGCTGCAGCTTCTTGTCCGGCGCGTGGATCCCTTCCCAACCCCCCGCATGCAGGAGCCGGTCACGCCGGTAGAAGTAGAGGCCCTGCCGCCGTTCCGCGCCCCCTGGCAGGCGGTATTCCGCGTCGTTCGACTTCCCGGGCCAGATGTGGCACTGGATGGACAGAGCCAGGCCGTTGACGTCTGTTGTGAGCGTCTTCGGCCAGCCGTCCGGCGAACTGCGGTAGCCGAAGGGGTCGAGCGGGCGGACTTCAGCCGGGACACCGACGCCCTCGTCGACGTCCTCCACATCGATGGTGATGCGCAGCTTCCCCCTGGCCAGGATGCGGTGGAACATGAGCCCGAGATGTCCCCGGAGGTGGTCCACCGTGCGCGACAGGAATGTGCCCACCAGATGCGGGTCCTCGGATGCCGGGAAGCCCCCCACCTGGTCCCACCGGATCACGGTGCCCGACGGGGAGGTGCTGAACGGCCACGTCCGGTCAAGCTCGGCCGCGGCGAAGTCCCCCGGGACCACATCGCAGTTGAAGCCGTCGCGGTTCTGTCCCTGCAGCCACCGCCGACCGACCGCCTCGTGGCCCGATGCGCGCGACAGGACCGTCAGGCTGGCCGCCTGACTGAAGGATGCGGCCTTCAGTCCGATACCGAAACGGCCGAGGTCCGTCGTCCGGTAGTCCCGTCTACCACCCAGCGTCAGGGCGGTGTCGATGGAGCGGGGGGTCATGCCGTGCCCGTCGTCGACCACGTACAGGCCGATCAGTCGGGCGTTTCGTTGGATGAAGCGGATCAGCACGGTGTTCGCGCCGGCGTCCACGGAGTTGTCGACGAGATCCGCCAGTGCGGTCTCCAGGGAGTGGTTCCGCCCGAGCGCATCGAGTGCGTGCGGATCCGGGGGCAGCTCAACCGATCCGACGACCGGCACGTCTTCACGCCAGCGCATCATCTCACCGTGCCCCTGCCGCAGCGGGGCCGCGCTGCTGGGCGCCACCGCCGCCGGTCGGCCTGAACCCACGACCCCGCGCGACGTCCATCAGTACCGATGCGGCCCGCAGGTGCTTGCCCGCCGGGGTGTACCCCTGCTCGAGCGCCTGGGTGATCTCTCTGATGACGCCCCGCTGGGCCGCATCGAATGAGCCGGTGGTCTCGCCCCACACCGCCAGGTCACGCCAGCTGTGTGCTGGCGTCGTCTGCAGGGTCTCGATGTCGGCCGGGTAGGCGTCGAGCTCGACCAGTTCGGCCTGGAGCTGCCCCGGGACCATCCAGGCTATCTCCCGTACGGCTTCCCAGCACTCGTCCCTCTTCGCCCACTCACCGACGTGCGTCCGCCCCGCGGGGGGCGACGTGATGACCTTCTGCACGAGTGTTGACAGCTCCGCGATCGCCTCCTTCGTCGCCGGCGAGAGGTCCTGGGTCCGCCAGATCCGGTCGAGGTCCAGACGGCCACCCGTCACCTGGACGAGCTTCGCCACGGTGTAGGTGACGATGTTGGCCTTGTATCCACCGAAGTTCTGTCGGGCGACGATCTTGTCTGCGCGGCGGAACAGGATGGCTTTGGCCACGAGGTTCTGGCAGTACGATTTGTCGACGACCGTGGACGTCTCGTCGAGGCCTTCGGAGAACAACGTGAAGTTCTTCTCGGCGCCGAGGCTCACCTGCTGGGGCCGCATCGACCAGGACATCTCGAACTTGGCCAGCTCGGACTTGGTGAACTTCTGGTCGGGCGGGTTCATGGTCTTGAAGACCTTCTGGCGCGACCTGGTGAGCTCCGCGGTCACCGCGTTGGCATACTGCCCCCGGGCCCGTTCGTAGAACCAGTGGGTGTCACTCTCGTGCACCGGGCCGGGTGGGGCCCAGAGCGTGCGCATGATCCGTTCGACGTCGACGTGGAAGCTGGCGTTCGCTTTCAGGTCGGAGGCGCTGACTTTGTTCTGGGTGTTGGAGTATGCGGAGATCTTCGGGACTATCTCGTCCAGCCGCTCGGGGGACACGACGGTGAGTTTCATCTGGACGAGCACCTGACCGATGTCCGTCGTCCGACGCGCGTGGTGGATCGACGCAGTGGTCTGCCCGCCGTTGACGATCTGGAGGTCGTGGATCCGGCGGATGCTCCGTTGACCGCTGTCGTCGGTGTGGAAGTCCACCGCGGATGCCGTGGCGGCGATGCCGTTGTTGTAGGCGAGGAATCGCTCGGGATGGTCGCGCAGGGTTCTCTGGATGCCGCTGTTGACGGCGCCCTTGACCTGGAGGAACGATCGCACGTTCAGCTCGAGTAGGCGCGCGCCGTGGCGCCCGTAGAGATCGGCGAGATCGTTGCCGGGCACGATGGCTAGGAACACCGCGTAGTCGGAGCTGGTCTGCGGGGTGCCGAGACAGGGCAGTCCGTCGGGAAAGTCAGCCACGATCGGCTCGGCGCGACTTCCCGACGCTGTCCAGTTGGCGAGGCGGCGCAGATCCCAGACGTCCCGGGTGATCTCGCGTCCCTGAAAATGTAACGCGGGGAGCGGATCCCGGACGACGCTTCGGGCATTCGAGATGTAGATGAAGCGGACCCTGTCAACCTCGACGAACTTCTCCGCGACGGTCGACACCATCCCGGCGACCTCGGACGACGGCTCGTTCCGGACGACGGTCCCGGCGAGGCAGCGGGACAGGAAGTTCTCGAGTCGGCGGAACGCGGTCTCGGCATCGCTCCGGTTGAGTTTGTGGTCCTCGTCCGCTCGGGGACTGTAGCTGGTGATGAAGAGGTCCAGACATCTGTCATCCGACGACAGGCCGAAGCCGCTCACCTCGACCCCGTGATCCTTGAAGCGGACGACCACGGGATCCTCCGTCAGGCCGTAACCCGACAACTGCTCAAGGACCAGCCCGGCGAACGCCTCCTGTGGCTCCGAGTCATTCACCTCGGTGTACGCCCGGACATCCTCGAGCAGGCTGTAGGCGTAGAAGTCGAGGTCGGACTCAGGCACCGGCGATCCCCTCCGGAGAAGTCGCATCGTCATGCGCACGACCTGGCGTGACTGGGGCGTTGCTCTGGGTGGTCATGGGTTTCTCCGACGCTGATGTGCGGCTCGAGATCGGACCGCGCGGATCCGGCCGGTAACCGTGCCTATCTTGCAGCATAAGGGCAGTAGACGACAGAACCGCAGGATGATCGACTCGCTAGGCATCCGGCCGTCCGAGTCCCTCCCGACGCCTGATCCTTTTCCGGACGTTTCGTGATATCGAGTGGGGCGGACGCCGGGCGTTCCATTTGCGGCCGATCCCCAGCGACCGGGGCCCTTCAGGTGCGAGGGTGCCTGCCCCGTAACGGTCAGGCGTCACTGTGGCGGCGACCCGACCCACGGACGGGTCGTGCTCGATCGAGCGGATCCACCCCGGCAAGATCCCTTCGCGTTAGTGACGCTGTCGACGGTAAGCCCTCCAACCTTTTGACGTCCTCAGCCGGGGACCCTCGGTCGCCCCCGCCCATGCACCCCGCATGGGCGAACGGCTCATCGAACAGATCATGACCGCGCTCGACGCGCAGAACGTCCCCGGCACGACAGCGGCGGAGACGATCCTGCCCCGCCTCGCCGACAGCCTCCGCGACGTCCTGCGACAACGCGACCAGGTCGCCGATGAGGTCGAAAGGATGCTTGATGCGGAGCGTCTTGCCCCGGTCCTGACCTCGATGCCCGGCATCGGCGTCAGGACCGCAGCCCGGATCCTGCTCGAAGTCGGCGACGGCACCGCCTTCGCCACACCCGGGCACCTCGCTGCCTATGCCGGCCTCGCCCCCGTCACCCGACGATCCGGCAGCAGCATCCGCGGCGAACACGCTCAAACGCCACCGCGGCGTAGCCACCCGCTACGACAAGTTAGCCTCCGCTTCCAGGCCGTCCTGACCGTCACCGTCATCTGCGAATGGCTCTGACCGGACTTATGAAACACGCCTTACTGGGCCGGCCCCGATGCCACCGAAATACAGCAGCGCCGATTTCGTGAAGGTGAGCTACTGGCGATACCGCGGCAGGTACGACGTGCCTGGCGAACGGTTCGTGTCCTATGGGCACCCGGAAGGCACCATCAAGGACGCCACGGTGGGGTGGTCCGGATGGGCCGTCGAGGACCGGGCGATGGTGCTGTCCAACCTCGCGTCAGCCGCGCCGACCCGCGAGGACGTCGTTCCGCTGCTCGCCGGGCTACTCGAGGTGCTGCCGTGGGTGAAGCAATGGTGTAGCGACCAGCAGTACGAGAGCCACCGCACACTGCTAGACGACCTGATGGTCCGGTGGGATGTCACCGAGAAGGCTCTACGCGCTTGGCGTCCACTGAAATCGAAGCGCGGGCGTCCCCGCAGGCACAGCTGATCGATGTAGCCCAGTCAGGCCAACTGACCACCAGAACTATCCACATGATGATCCTTCCGGCCATACCGGATCGGTCAGTCACACACACCTGAACGTCTTCCAACCCCCGTCGATCAAGACCTTTCCTGCCGCCCGAAGCGCACATAGATTGGTGCGGTGCCTGCCAATTCCTCAATCTCTCGGCCACAGGCACACATACGCCGCCGAACGGCTGGACCGCGCGGCGACGTGACGGACCGGGAGCCACATAGGGCCGAACCTCCCCCGCCGGCCTCCACGCTGGGAGGAGAACGCTTGACGGCGCTGCCGCAGGACGGACAGGGCTACGGACCAGTCCGCGTCGACCACGGAGGATGACAGTGCGCGCGCTCGTTGGAGCAGGCCGGCGGATGTTTCCTGATCCAGGTGTTCTCGCGGTCACTCATGGATACCACCCGCTGGTGACGGATGCGACCGCCATGCTCGCTACCGGGCTCTTCACTGACGTACTGACTCTCGGCGCCGATCTGCCCGATCCTGCGGGAGCAGTCGAGCGGGTGAGGCAGATCGTCGTCCCGACGGTCAGCCTGCCTGAGGGTGTCTACTGGTTCGGAGGGCTGGATCCGGCTCCGTTGCTCGTGGTCACCTCGGGTGCGATGCCCGGTGCGGGGATCCACGAGCCGGCTGCTGAGGTGGCTGAGGACTCGCCCGTGGCCTCTGCGCTGGGCTGGTTCGACCACCTCTGGGACAGCGCCGACGAGGTGCCGCTGCCCCGGTTCGACGTCACCGATGAGGTGATCACCCGAGCTGGGCAGGACGGCATGATCAGGTCCCGTCTGTTCGCGCACGGTCGTTGGATCTACCAGGTCTTCGCCGGCAGCCGCGTCCAGCGTGTCGAAGAGGGCGCCCTGCTGCCGAGGCCGACGGTCGACTCCCCCGACGCATGGGTGCGCACCGAGCCCGCCCCCGCCGAGCGTCTCGCCGCCACCCTGACCAGGGCGAAGCTGGAGAAGCAGTTCACCGATACTGTCTTCTCGTTCCGGGCGACGCGCACCATCTTCCGGCCGTACCAGTTCAAGCCGGTGATGAAGTTGCTGAGCACAGGGTCACTGCGGTTGCTCATCGCGGACGAGGTCGGTCTCGGTAAGACCATCGAAGCCGGACTGTTGTGGACTGAACTCGACGCCCGCAGGCACGCGAACCGGGTGCTCGTCGTGTGTCCCTCCGTACTGCTGACCAAATGGCAGCACGAGATGCGCGAGAGGTTCGGCTTCGAGTTGACGGAGCTCACCGGCACGGGGCTGGCCGACCTCAAGGACCGGCTCGAGTCGGATCGCCTGCCCAGGAGGATGGCCTGGATCTGCTCGGTGGAGCGGCTACGGGCGTGGAAGGGGCTGGCCGACATCGAGCAGTTGGGGCTCCAGCTGGACCTGGTGATCGTGGACGAGGCCCACGTCTTCCGCAATCCGAACACCAAGAGCCACGCGTTGGGTGAGCTGTTGTCCCGTTGGGCGGATGCATACGTCTTCCTTTCCGCTACCCCGGTGAACCTGCGCAACAACGATCTGTACAACCTCCTTGAGCTGTTGGTGCCCGGCGAGTTCCAGGACCTGGCGGACCTGCAAGAACGGATCGAACCCAACAGGGTCCTCAACCGGATCACAGGTTCGCTGCTCGACGCCTCGGTCAGCAACGCCACACGTAGGCGGTGGCTGTCGGACCTGTCCGACAGCACGTTCGGCCGTGTCATCGCCTTGCGGCCCGATTTTGTTCTGCTGGGCGAGATCCTGGAGCGAGCTCACCTGTCCTCGAGCGACGTGGTCCAGGTCAAGCGGATCTGCAGCGAGTTGGGTGGGCTCTCGGCCCAGGTCACGCGTACCCGCAAGATCGAGGTCCAGGAGGACAAGGCGGTGCGCGAGCCGCGCCCTGTTCCGGTGCATTGGACCCAGCCTGAGCGCGACTTCTATCAGGCATACCTGCAGTGGTGCATCGAGCGTGCGAGGGCCAAGGACACCCCGCTGCATTTCGGCATGCAGATGCCGCTACGCCTCGCGGGCAGCTGCCTCCCCGAGGCGGCGGCACTTGTTCTGACCTCGTGGCAGACACCGGCCGTGCAGGATGAGGTGAACGCTACGGCGAAGCCGTCGACCGCTGTGCGCGGTCCGGATGTGCCACCGTCGCCGCGGTTGCGGGAGCTGGCAGCCGGCATCGACGTCGACACGAAGCTCGAGCAGCTCCTCCAGGTGGTCGATGATCTGATCAGCCAGGGCAAACAGGGACTTGTATTTACGTTTTCCCGTAGGACCTTGTCCTACCTCGAGCGGCATCTTCAAAGCCGATGCAGGGCCGCGGTACTGCACGGTGGTGTGAGCAGGGACGACCGGGCCAGGGTCATGGCCGATTTCCGGGCGGGTGGCTACGACATCGTCGTAGCCACCAAGGTCGCGAGTGAGGGCTTGGACTTCGAGTTCTGCTCCGTCTTGATCAACTATGACCTGCCGTGGAATCCGATGGAGATCGAACAGCGTATCGGCCGGATCGACCGGATCGGCCAGACCGAGCAGAAGATCGTGATCATCAACTTCACGACTCCCGGGACGATCGAGTCGGACATCCTTGAGCGGGTACTCACCCGGATCGGCATCTTCGAACACGCCATCGGGGCACTGGAACCGATCATCGAAAGCATGTGGCCCGACGTCGAATCCTCCCTCCTCGACTTCGCACTGACCCCCGCCCAACGGACGCAGCGCACCCAGGAGTTCCTGGCTGCGGTCGCCGAACAGAAACGGGCCGCCGACGAGATCGAGTCGGCCGCACCCCACCTCATCTCGAGTGACGGCGTCGACATCGAGGGCCTCGAGCCCGGCCTGCTCGCATCCGGACGGTATGTCGGGCAACAGGAACTGGCCCTGCTGGTGAGTGACTGGGTGGGCAGCTACGACGGACGCTGCCAGATCCGTGGCGACCACGTGACCGTGATCGGCAACAGCGAACTCGCCGGTCACGTCCGCGACCTGGCACAGCGTGGTGAGAAGACGAGGTCCGAGGTGGACCGTATCGTCAGTGACCTGACGCATCAACTGCCGATTCAACTATCCATGGACCAGGAGGCGTCCCGAACCACCGGGGTGCCGCTCCTGACGGCCAACCACCCGTTGGTACGGGCGGCGTTGGACGTACCGGGGCACCGGCAGACCAGATTTTCCGCGGTCACGATGCGGGCGCGCGACGCCGGGATGGCCCCGGGCACCTATCTCGTCCATCTGTGCATCGCCAACTGGAATGGTGTCAGGCCACTGCACGAGGTATGGACCGCCACCGTTGACGCCCGGACCCTGCAGGTCGCCCCCGACCTGGGTGACCGGCTGATGGCGGATGTCGCAGCCGGAAACCTGCAAGCCGCTTGGTTCGACGGGTCGATCGACCTACTCCCAGCCCTCGACGTGAGCCGTGACCTCCTGATCCGAAAGCAGATCCGGAGCCAGAACACTTTGGCCGCCGAGAACAAGGCGTTCCTCGCCTCACGACGACTCAGCGTCGAGCAGGTCCATCAACGGCGGACACAGGCGCTGGAGTCACGCATCGCTACCCTGCGGGCCCGCGGCAGGCAGCGCATGGTGCCGCTCTTCGAGGCCCAACAGCAGCGAGAGGACACTCGCCACGCGGGCCTCCTGCAGGACATAACGGCGCAGTCGACGGCCATGCTCAGTACCGAGGACCTGGCCGTCTGCGTAGTGGAGGTGCAGTAGGTGGCCAAGATCAGCGACGAGGAACTCGCCTACGAGATCGCCACCAACCGGAGCTACCTGCGGGCATTGGAGCGACGGCTCGCCCGGAAGAACCCTGAAATCTCCGTCACCGCGAACGAGCGCTACGTCGACAACGTCCCTCGAGGTGAGCGGGCAAGCGTCGGACCCCTCTACGGCCGAGTCGGCCTTGCTGGTCCGGACAGGGATCTCGGGCACGCCTTTTACATCGGTACGCGGTACCTCAACAGCACGGACTGGGACTATCCGGTCATCAATTGGGCCGCACGCACAGCGAAGGTGTTCTTCGACCCGCACGCCGCCCATGAACTGGACACAGACGTGGTGGTGCGCCGAACACTGACGGCGCAGGGGGCAGAGGTGGTACACGCCTCTGACGACTGGGCGGTCGCGGTGCCGGCCGACCAGTCGCCTTTCAAGGCAGGGAAGCTGCAGGTCCCCCCGGCACCGCCGCGGCAGCAGGCAAGGCGCCCCACTGGCTCGACGTCGTCATCTGCCCGAACCACCGCGTCGACAGACCACCCCGCGGAGCAGGTGCCCAGAACCCGGCGGGCCACGCCACCCGGCCCAGGGCCCGGACCGAAGACACCAAGAGAGAAACCGTCACCGGGTGCCCCCGCAGCACCTCGGGCCGTCGTGGCGGGAAAGGGCACCGCCGGACGGCTGCCACTGCCGGACAAACCGGCGGACCTGGCAACATGGCAACCGCACGCACCGCTCGTCCTCGCTTTCTCGGGAGACTCCCGGGCAGATCCCGAAGGTATCGCGGCCGTGCGCGCGGTCGACATGGTGCGGTACCTGGCCCGCAAACAACGGCGCGTGCTTGTCGTGTCAGCATGGACCACCCCGCTGCCGAGGATCGTCAGCAGGATCCACACCGCAGCGGCGCTCGTCGGACTGCCCGCTGCGGATGCACGCAAGATCATAACTGTCGTCCAGGACACCGAGTGGCTGGCCAGAGTCGCCGAATACCCCCGCTTCACGGACACCCGGGAGCCAGACGCCCTCGACGTGGGCCGGTACGTCAAGGACATCGTGGAGCAGGCCGTACAGATCTGTCGCCGACGACTGGGGTGGGCGCAGCGCGACGTGCAACTGTCGGCGAAGCTCGAGGTCACCTACGAGGTGATCCGAATGGGCGGAGTGCCCACTGAGCCGCTGAAGTTGGGTAAGTACTCCGCGGAATGGATCGCGACCCTACCCCCGTTCGGAGCCGCCTGGGGTCAGCTGCGCTATCTCGCACTGTTCGCCCAACTGGTCACCGCGATCCGAGGCCCTGACAGCCGGAGGCCCTACGGCCACGTCATCGTCCACGGCGAACACGATCTCTCCGGCCTGTCCTGCGCCGTTATACGAGCGAACAACCCCACCGCCCAGTGGACGATCCTCACCGAGCTGATCGGCCCTGGACCAGGATCATCGACCATCGACAGGCGTCGCACGCTCAGCGTCGTTGAACGCCTCGGCCTCCAGGACCCCCGCGGAGAAGTCGACGCAATCACCGTCCATGCCGCCAGACTGACCAGACACACGGTCGCCCTGCCCATACCGAAAGCCGCCGTCACCACGCCGGCCGGAGTCTACGACCGGGCACCCGACCGCCGACCCCAGCCGACCGAGCAACGACAGCGGTCCGCTTCAGCGGCCGCCGACCTCGAGAACGGCATGCGTGCCGTCGACGCGGTACGTTACGCCCTGCACGCACCCCGGACGGAGGCGATGACCTCCGTACTCGCCACTCTCCAACCCGACCAGTACCGCCTGGTCACCCAACCGCCGACCATGCCCCTGATCATCCAGGGGCACCCGGGTACCGGTAAAACGATCATCGCGGTGCACCGCGCGGGCTTCCTTGTCAACGAGGAGACGACCAGGAAGGGCCCGACCCCACGGGTGCTCCTGCTTGGACCCACCGAGCAGTACGTTCGCCACGTATCGCGGACAGTCCGGGAACTCGACCCGACCGGGGCCATAACGGTCAAGTCACTTCCCGAATGGCTCACCGAACTCGCCGGTCTGGGCATCACCACCGTCCAGCCGGGTGAAGGGACAGCCGAAGACGTCGGCGGCTTCATCGTGGCCTTGGCGAAACACGCGGTATTGGAGAGCCAGGACCAACCGGGATGGCAGGCGAGCCGCCTGACCGACAAGGTCAAAATGACCTACGAGGCCATCCGCAGCAGCATCGACCCACACAGAAGACCACCGACCAGCCAGACGGAGCAGCGGTGGATCGAGGCGCTCCCACCGTTCCCAAAGGCCTGGGCGAAACGTCGCTACCTTCCCCTATTCGCGCAACTGGGCCTGCTGCTCAGCGGCAAACGATCCAGATACGATCACATCGTCGTCGACGAGGCCCAGGATGTTTCGGAACTCGAATGGGAAATCATCCAGGCCCACAACGCTGGCGGACGATGGACGATCGTCGGAGACCTGAACCAACGCCGCCGATTGGACATCAACCACCTCGACTGGCACGAACTGGCGAAGCGACTTCACATACTTCCCGATGCTGAACTGTTCCAACCTGAGGTTGTGGAACGGGGATACCGCTCCACCCAGCCGATTCTCGACTACGCCAACCGCCTCCTGCCACCCAACGAGAACCAACCCTGTTCACTCCAAACCGATGGGCCGGAGCCGTCGGTCATCCGAGCCAGTACGCCCGGCAAGCGCGACCTTCGGGCCGTCGGTGAGGCGAGCAGGCTACTCGACTCGTACCCCGGCGGAACGGCAGCGCTCATCACCACCGACCCGGATGCCATCGACAAACTGCTCCTCGGCAACGGCTGGCGACGAGCAGACACGGCAGCAGGTGCAGGCGACTGGAGCAGGGAGGGACGCCGGCTTGCCGTCCGCACGCCCGACTCGGCAAGGGGTGTTGAGTTCGACGGGGTCGTGGTCGTGGAGCCGCGCTACTTCGTACGACAGGAGGAATTCGCCGGGACCCTGTACACGAGCCTGACCCGGGCGAACCGCGAACTTGTCGTGGTGCACAGCAAGCCGCTACCCGAACCGCTCACGCAGCACTGACCGTCCTCGGGAAAGCTTGAGGCTCGATCTGGTGGGGGCATGGGAGTGGCAGGATGACGGCCTCCCGCCTCGCACGATCCTCTGCGCTACCCGGTAGCGGGAGGCGGAGCACCCTTCAGGGATGCCAGATCATCAGGTGAGGCCCATTTGCCTGTGCCAGGATCTATGGCAACCCAGTGCCGCGCGTTCAACCAGCAACACCCACCCGCGAGGCGCAAGTAGGGCGTCCTGTTTCCACCGCCACGGATCAGCGCGACGGGTCGCTGGCGGCGGTCGTCCGAGGAGGAGCGGCCAGTAGGGACCGAGGTTGACCTGGACGTCGACGATACCCACGCCGGTCAGCCGTGCGGCCGAGAGTCCGCGAGAGCTTGGATTGCGGCTGCAGCATTATTGGCCGCGAGCCAGCCGGCGGGGTTGCCGCAGTCGTGGTATTGGCCGGTAATGGGTTGGATCAGTACGTCGTGATCGCGTGCGAAGGCAGCGACGGCGTCGGTAGCCTGGTACTCGCCGTTAGAGGCCGGGGTCAGCTTCTGAAAGTAGGCCACCGCGTGGGCGGGTAGCAGGGTGCGGCTGATGTTGATGTAAGCGGTCGGTTCGCCGTAGCTGTCGGGCTTCTCCAGAAGCTCGTCGAGCAGGTGATGGCCGGCTGCGGCGGTCCGTGGGTGGAGGATGCCGTATCGGTGGGCCTCGGCGCCGGGCACCGTCGCGGCGGCGAGCGCGGCCGGTGTGCCGGCGGCGGTCCGGGCGGCGGCTAGGTCGGCGAGGTCGGATCCTCCGTCGGCGCGTAGGAGAAGATCGTCGCCGGCGACAAGGAGGAAGTCCTCGTTGTCGATGAACTCGGCGGCGATGATGGCAGGCAGCGCGGTGCCGTACCGGTCGTCGCGGGGCTGCTCGAGGAACGTGAAGTCGGCCTGGTGATGTAGATCGGCGAGGGGCGCGTATTTGTCCTGCCAGCCTCGTGCGCTGAAGTATGCCTTGAGGTCGTGGTCCTCGCTGAGGTAATGGCGCACCTGGCGGCCGGCTTCGCCGGGGGCGGTGACGATCGCGATCTCGCGGGCGCCGGCGGCGATGCAGTCGGCGACCGCGTATGCCAGGACCGGATGGTTGAGGATCGGCAGCATGGACTTGTTGATCGTCTTGCCGATCGGGAAGAACCTGCTGCCCATGCCGGCAACAGCGATGACGGCCTTCACTGACTCCCCTTTCGGTCGGAGGTGCACCGGCCGTCAGGGTGTTGCGACGGTGAGCCGGGACGCGTCTGCCCAGTTTACGGTCTGTCGGTCCAGATTCCTGGCACATGGAGTACGCGCAACGAGCGGGGACCGCCGGCGTCTCAGTGCCGGCGGTCCGCGGCATCTCGTTAACGCGGGGTGGATGGCATGAGCAGCGTGGTGGTAAGACGCGCGGCGGCGGCTGCGGCCAGGGAGCCCGCGTGGCGGATCCGGTCCCACGTCGGCGTACGGCGAAGGTCGGGATCGAGGCCGTGGCGCAGGGCCTGCCGGTGGACGGCGTTGAGCATGGCGTCGTAGTCCCGCGGGGTTCCCCGGTGGCCCTCGACGTATTGGTGGAGGGCGGCGATCCCGACCTCGGCCACCGTGTAATTGCTTCGCCGAATGGCGGCGAGCAGGTCGCTGTCGAACGCCAGGCTCTGGTCCGTGACGAGAGGCAGTGCGGCGCGTAGGGCGGCGACAGGGAAGGCTTTGAAGCCGGCCTGCGGGTCGGTGCTGTCGAGTTGCAGGAGGTCCCGGACGGCTCGCTGGTAGAGCAGAGCGGTCGGGGCCGGGCCTGCGGGCGGGTAGTAGCCATGGGAGTCGGGTCGGCGGCGGGAGCCGATGACGGCGCCAACGGTGGGCTGGTCGAGGGCAGCGATGTGGAGACCGAGTTGGTCGAGCGGGTAGGTGAGGTCAAGGTCGGTGTAGGCCAGGATGGTGCGACCGGCACCGGCGAGTTCGGCAAGACCCCACAGCACGGCGCCACCCTTGGCGCTGCCGTCGTCGGGGCGAGCCGTGATGGTCACGCGGATCTGCGGGTGATTGGTCTGGATGGCGTGGGCGGCCGCGTGTGCGGATGCGCAATCGGTGCTCTCGTCGACCAGCAGGAGATCGGCGCGGGCGTCGGGGTGCGCTGCCAGGAGCCAGCCCAGTTGGGCGACCTTGGCAGTAAGCGCGTTGTCTCCGTTGAGGACGCGCGTTAGGCGTTGCGTCTCGGCGCGCATCGGCACGACGATGCCGAGGTCGGCGGGAACGGCCCGGGCCAGGATGGCGGCCTTGGACCGGGCGGCCTTGATAGCGGCGATCAGGCCCGTGACGTGCAGCTCCGCAGGGATGCTGTCGCGGCCGTTCTTGGCAAGGCCGTGCACGAAGGCGATGAGGAGTCGGTCGTCGTAGTGCGGGAGAGGGCTGTGTGTCTGGTGGCCGGTGAGGTGGTCCGCGACAATGTGCAGCAGCATGCGACCGGTCGGGTCGGCGGCCCAGCATTCGTCAGGGGTGGGCGGGACGTCAGCGCTCCGCCAGGTAGTACGGACGTGTTCGGCGAGCAGGTCGTAGCCGGCCACCAGGGCACGCTGGGTGTCGTCCCAGCGGGCGCCATCGTCCGTGGCTTCGGCTGCCTGCCACGCCTCTTCCCAGCCGCTTGGATGGGTGCGGGCGGCGGTGACCTGCTGCCAGCGGCTCCGTACGGCGGGCCAAGCGCAGCCGAGGTCTCCGCCGGAGGCGAGAGTGTCGGCAGCATCCTCGGTCATGGCGAGGGCCTGACTAGCCTGGGCGGGGGTGTCGGCGGCCGTTGTCATCGCGTCGAACCAAAGCTCGGCGGCCAGCGTCAGTCCGGCGGTGTGGTGGGCCAGGTCGCGGACCGTCTGCTCGCGCCGCGCGATCAGCCCGGCGCGTACCCGGTGGCGGCGGGCACGGGTAAGAGCGGCAGTGGCAGCCAGGTCGACCTGGGCTGTCGGAGCGCGGCTGGCGCGGGCATCGAGCAACGCGATCAGCCCGGTCTCGGCCGGATCGCTGAGCGTGTCTGCGTCCAGCAACGGGGCAAGAAGCTCGCCAAGGACGGCTGGATCCGCAGCTACGGCGGACTCGCGGAAGCGTTCGCCACTCAGGTTGGCGTCGTCGACCGATGCGGGCTGGTGGGCCAGGGCGGCGACAGTGCGAGCGAAGGTGTGACACGTGCCGGGCGCGGCACCGTCGGGGAAGAGCCTGCCTCGTAGGGTGCCCTTTGCCCGCTTGGCGTCGGGCCGGTGCGCAACCAGCAACGCGAGCGAGGTGAGTGGCAGGTCCGTGCGGTCGTCGAGTGCTCTGGCGACCCGGTCCGCGACTGGCATTGCGGTGATCGACAGCAGCGCGCGTACGGTGGCCGGCTCCGGGTCGGCAGTCATGGCCAGGAGCACGGCGAGGTCGGCGTCCTCGGCGTCGAGGCGGTTCAACAACGGGGACTTGGCCAGGGGCGCGAAGACCCGGACCGGACTGGGCCGGGCGGCGGTCATCGCGTGAGCCTTCCGGCGACGAGTTCGGCGGCCTGCCGGGCGGTGTGGACCGGGAAGAGCAGGTTCTGGCGCAGGAATGTCCGCTCGAACTGGCTCAGTGGTGCGTGGATCACGGTGGTAGTAGAGGTGATGTCCACGCGGGCATCGGGGCGACCGATGCGAGCGAGCAACTGTCGTACCGTCTCCTCCTCCGGCGGCTGCGCTGCGGCGCAAATCTGGTGCTGCCCAGTGGGACAGCGCAGGCGGCAGTTGGTGGTGGGCAGGTCGTAGTGGCCGTTGTAGTCGGGGATGTAACTGCCGCGTTCCACCGCTCGACCGCACGAGGACCTCTTCAATACGGCGGGACGGCAGTCCGCGGGCACATCTGCGTACACCTCGGCGAACGCAGCCATGATCCGCGTCTCGGTGTCGGTGGTGAGCAGCTTCTTGCCTGGCTTGAACGAGCCGGTGGGCAGGGGCAGGCCGTAGCTCATGAAGCTGTGGACGTGGTCGTCGGCGAACTTGAGCCCACCGAGGACCACGGTGCGGGCGCCGGCGTCTCTGAAGGTCTGCCAGACGTGACGCAGGTGCGCATCAGTGGTGTTGAGCCCTTCGGCGATCGGCCGGTAGTACGCCAGCACATTGATCTTGTCGGATTGCAGAATGCGGCGCAGGAAGCGCAGCCGACGTTCGCGGTTGGGTGGCTCGATCGACTCGGGCATGGCGGCGTAGCAGACGTTGACGTCGAGGTCGACGTGGACGAGGGATTCGAGGCATTCGATTTGCTCATCGGACAGGGCGTACTTGGTGATGCACGAGACCCGGTTGGTCAGCCCGAGCTCGTCGAGTAGCTGCAGTGCGCGCCAGGTCCGGGGCCAGAGCTTCGGCAGGAATGCCTCGGACGTGGACATGTGCAGGCCGATGGGCGTGTGGTGTGGGGTGAACCACGGGTGGGAGAGCAACCGCGCAACGACGTCCTCCGGTTCGAGGAAACCGGTCGGCTCCCAGGAGCCGAGGTAGCCGTCGACGGTGTCCCCTTCGCGCCGGTAGCAGTAGGCGCACATCAGGGGGCAGCCGATGCCGAAGTCGGCCGACATACCGCCCTTCATCTGCGAGATCATGTAGCTGGTGTTCAACCCGTCGGGACCGGCTGCGGCCTGGCTCGCCGCGATCTCCCCCACGGTGGCGATCGGCGCGAACCCGGCCGGCAGCACCGACTTGAGCGCGTGTGGAGCGTCCGGAGTGCCGACGACGCCGGGCCACGCGAAGGTGCAGCGCAGCGCGAAACCCAGGGCGTCGCTTTGGTCGGCGTCGAGACCGTAAGTCCGGGTGAGGGGCGTCACCGTGCGGATGGGGAGTTCCTGCAGTGGGACCCGGCGGCCGGTCGGCTCATGCAGCAACCGATCGGTGAGGACCTCGGTCAGGGCGCGCGCCAGCGGCCCGTCGGCGAGCCGCCGCGCCGCGTCGACGACCGGATAGGGGTCGGCGATGTCGAGGACTGCCTGCAGGCCGCGGGCGGCCTCCGCGCGGGCCTCGCCACGACGTAAGGATGGAGGGTCGGTGACGGTGAGTGCGCTGGTTGAGCTGCTCACAGCTACTCCTCTGCTGATCCGTTGGTTTAGCGGGAAGGGTCGGGGTGGGTCCATCCGTGGGGAGCACGGACATGCGCGCGCCGGCCGGCGTCGATGAGCGCGGCGAGATCGCCGGGGTCGAGGGGAATTCCGCTTTGGCGGGTCCGTTCGCGGTGAGACCAGGCGCCGTCCCCGGGCATCCGGGCGCCCTGGTCACGTACCGCGCGGGCAACGGTGGCAACTCCGGCGGCGAGCGAATCGCCGGTGCCGAGGCAGCGGGGGTCAACAGCTACGACCAGCAAGCCGCGACCGTCATCCCCAGACGGCAACGGGGCGCTACCGGTCAGCGCGCCAACCAGCAGCTCCAAAACGATCGCCAGAGCCTGGCCGCGCTCACCCGCGGGCAGCAGGACCGCAGCGAGGGTCGGGGCGTGGGCCGCGAGTCCATCCGCGTCGAGGGCAAACCCGTCCGGTAACACCTGTCGATCGCGAGCCAGCTGCTGCACTCGACCCCAGGAGATCGCAGCGGCGGCAAGGTCCACCAGTACGGGGCGTTGCGGGTCCGGGCCCGGGACGGCAACCGCGATTGCGCTACTGCCGAGTACCGGCGTGCTGGTGCCGCCGTGCAGGGCCACGCTCTGCGCCGACGCCTGAGCGGCGGCCACGCCCACCAGTCCGCGCCGGGCCAACTGCGCGGCAGGGATGCCGAGCGCGCCGACATGACCGGTCCGGCGAACGGTCACGGCGGCGACGCCGCAACGCCGAGCGCGGAGCATCGCCGCGGTGACCGCCAAGCGGGCCGCTACCGGTCCCGGGGCCAGGTCTGCGTCCACCACCAGGATCGCCTCCCCGCCGGGCACGGTCCGGATCAAGGGACGCGGATTCAGGCGCCCGGTGCGGAGTTTGTCCAGGTAGTTAGGGGCCAATCGGCTGCCGTGGCCGGGGATGCCACGAAGGTCAGCCTCCACGTGGGCGTCGGCCATCACCCTCGCCCCCGGTCGGTTCATTCCCGCTGCCTCGTACAGGCACTGCAGGAAACTGGCGAGCTGGCGCGCTGGCACCGGAGTCACCATGGTCCACCGCACACGGGTAAGACGCCGTGGGAACGGCCGTCGCCGAGCAAGATCCGGGCCACTGCCGCGGCAGAGGGCCGGTGCGGGCTGAACGCGGCCACCAGCACCGGCGCGGGTGAGCCGGCCAGGTCGTCGACGTCGCCTAGCGCGACCTGAACCACCGCACGTCCGAGCTCCGTCAGGCGGGCGGCCGCCCGGGCAGCCGTACTCAGACCCACCGTGGTGGCGCGGGTGTCGTAGCCGTAGACGATTACTGGGCCGGCTGTCGGCACCGGGGCGCCAACCGGGACCTGCAGAACACGGTGATGCGCGGCGAGCATCGCCGGCAGATAATCCGGCCCGTGGCGGGCACTGTCGGCCCGTCGCTGCCCGGCGTCGGGCACCCTCACCAGTGCCAGCACCTTGCCGGGCGGCACGTCCAACGGAAGGAGATGGGTGCCGCGCACCACCGTTACCGACCGGTCGGCGACCCGGTCAGCCGCCCTCCAGGCTGACGCGTTCGCCTGCTGCCAGGTCGGCCGGGCGGAGCCGGGCGTCAAGCCGTACCGGCGGTGCAGAGCCTGCACACGGGCCACAGCCGCGCCGACCCGTTGACGGTCGATCACGCCATGCTCGACAGCGTCCATGAGCGCCTGCACGACCTCCGCCCGACGCCGAACTGCGGCGGCCCGCTCGGCCGGCTGCTTGCTCCGGCGGGAGACCTCCGAGTCCAGCATCACGATGTCGACGCCGGCCGCCACCGCCGCGACCGCCGCCCGGGTTAGGCCACCGAGCGGCTGGTGCACCGCTCGGATCGACAGGTTCTCGCTCACCGTTACACCGTCGAAACCCAGCTCGTCGCGTAGCAAGCCGAGCACGCGCGGCGATGCCACCGCCGGTCGATTGTCAAGGGCAAGGACGGTATGACTGCCGACCATCACGCATGCCACTTGCGCGCCAATCGCCGCACGGAACGGCTGCAACGCCCCTGGGCCGAGCCGGTCAACGACCGGCGCGACGTGATGGGGATCTGCGCCGACTCCGCCCAGACCCGGGAAATGCTTGGCGGTCGCCGCCACGCCAGCGGCCTGCAGTCCGCGTACGAAGGCCACAGCCAGCAGCCCTACCTGCTCAGGATCCGACCCGAAAGCACGGGTACCGACCGCAGTAAGCGCTGGCCACGACGCGGTGTCACAGACCGGAGCCAAATTCCACGTCAGCCCGACCGCCCGCAACTGCTCACCGATCGCCACGCCCGCCGACTCGGCTAAGCCCTCGTCCCTCGCCGCACCGAGCGCCAGGTTCCCGGGCAACTGAGCGACGCCCGGCCAGTCCAACGCGTTCAACCGGCCGCCCTCCTGATTGACGCTCAGCAGCAGCGGAAGGGAACGTGCCGAGCTGCTGCTCTCCGACTGAGTGACCTGGCGCAACTGAGCTGGGCTGGTGACGATGCCCTTACTGATCCGGCCCGGCTCAGAAGCGGCCTCCTGGTGCGGCAATTGGGCGGGACTGTGGAGACCTAGCGACCTCCGCCCAGGACGGACCAGCAGGTCGATCTGAGCGGCGAGGGCGGAATCGGTTCCGCCCGATCGCCCGGGTGCGCTGGGTGGCATAGCGGCTCTCCCTTGCGGCTGGGGTCGGCAAGCGGGCGTGGCCCAGACGACCGGCACGGCGACCCAAGGTCCGGCGGTAGCCATTCACAGAAGCTGAGGCGATGCTGGCGCCCGTCCCCGTCGCGGCCGATGCCAACTGGCGCAGCCCTCCAACGACCAGGGGTACGCCCGCTCCGCGCTCCACCGCATGTTCATGGGGCGTACGAACAGGGTGGAACTGACGGAAGGTCAGCGCCCCGTCTCAACGCTCCCCCTTGGAGTCGTAAGAGTGAATCCCCGGCATGCGGACGAAGTGGATGTCCGCATGCCCCGCGCTGACAATGCGGATCACTCACCGACGATGTTTGGCGTGCTTGGTTGCGTCTTGCCGGACCGTGAGTGACCCTATGTGCGCGATGTCCATGCCGCTCGATTCCATCTGGTATGGGAGTGGCCTGAGGAGGCGGTGTCATGGGTCAGACCCCGCGGGCGCTGCAGCCGTCCTTATCCGAGCGCCACTTCTTCGGTGCCGAATTACGCCGGATGCGGGAGCGGGCCGACCTCTCCCAGGCGCGACTGGGCGCCATGATCCGCTTCAGCGCTGATCTGGTTCGTCGGGTCGAGACAGCGGACCGATTTCCCTCCCGGGAGTTCGTCGAGGCATGCGACAGAGCGCTGGCGGCCGACGGTGCCTTGATTCGGCTGCTACCCCTGCTTGGGAAGAGGCCGAATAGCGAGGGCGAGCAGTCGGTGTCCTCGCCGGCCGGCCATGCCGGCGTCGCCAACCTGTTGCGTACCTACTCGGCGCGACCGTCGGGGACGTCTGAGATGGTCATCCGGGTTCCGTTTCAACCAGGGGTCCTTGATCGTGCCGCCCTGGACTGGCTGAATGCCTCAGCCGGTCCCCTCCTCTCCGTGACCCGGCGGCCTGGCTCGCCTGATCAGGTCCGCGAAGAGGACATCTTCTCCGCTGAGACGGCCCTCGAAATGTTCCGGCAGTTGGACCACACGCACGGTGCTGGACGAGTCCACGCTCAGGTGCAGCGATACATCGAGGATGAGCTGAACCGGTTGCTGGCGAACCCTCCCGCCTCGGAAGCAATCGGTCGGCGCTTGTACACGCTGGCGGCTGGCTTCTTCGAGCTGTGTGGCTACCAGGCGGTCGATACCGGTGCCCATGGTCTCGCGCAGCGCCGCTACCTACGCGCGTTGCGGCTGACGCAGGCCGCCGACGACCGCCTCTACGGCAGCTACCTGCTGGCTGTAAACATCGGCCATCTCGCGCTGCATTGCGGTCACCCCGAGCCGGCCCTGCGGATGGCGCTTACGGCGGTGCGAGGCGGTGAGGGTCTGGCGACGCCAGCCGTCAAGGCAGGGCTGCACGCCGTGGTGGCACGCTCGCACGCCCGACTCGGACGTGAGGGCGAGTGCCTCAGGCACCTCGACATCGCGGAGAGACATCTGGCCCGCAGCCGGCCTGAGGACGAGCCGACGTGGATTCGGTACTTCACGACGGCGTATCTGGCGGACGAGATGGCCCATTGCTTCCATGACCTGGGCAGACCGCAGCAGACTCAACAGCACCTGGCTGTCGCGCTTGCCGCGTTGAGTCCCACGCACGTCCGTCGTCTTGCCATCGACACCGCGCTACTGGCCTCGTCGTTGGCAGCCGCCGGCCGCATTGATGAAGCGTGCGTTGCCGGCCGAGAGGCGGTAGATCATGCGGCGAAGACCGCCTCGCACCGTTGCTTGCAGCGCGTCGTCGAGGTCCAAGCGGACCTTGAGCCCTACCGGTGCGAGCTAGAGGTTCGTGAGTTCGGCGAGTACGTTCGCCATCAGCTGCCGCTCGCGGCAGTGTGACCGCCTCGACTGGCCGCGGCAGCTGCTATCGCTGCCCGGTAGTGGGCCAATTCCGCCTCCAGTGCCGCACCCGCCCGCTTGGATGTTGCCACGTAGTGGCCGATGTCGGAGAGGAGTAGAAGCTCGTAAGGGATACCGCGAGCCTCCAGTTGATCGGCAAGCTCCCGTACCTCCTCGGCCACGGCCACTTCATCGGCAGTGCCGTGGATGAACAGCACAGGTCGCTGAACGGCAGCGGCATCGACTCGCCCGGCGCCGCCGCGAAGCCGCATGGCGTGCGCACGCTGGAATCGGGGCACAGTCTTGGTCCACCGGTCAGGATCCACGATCGCTGAAACGGCGGTGGCAGCAGCGAACGGACCGTCCTGCGCCACCGCGTGCAGCGCGGTGTATCCGCCGGCGCTGGCACCGCGGATGAAGACCTGTCCGGGAATGGCTTGTCCTGCCGTCAGGATCTGGTTCGCCACTGCTGTGCAGTCGTCGACGTCGTCCAGGCCCCACCGGCCGTACAGGGATTCCCGGAAGGCTCGGCCGTACCCCGTGCTGCCGAGGTAGTCCACGTCTACGACAGCGAATCCCCGACTGGTGAAGAACTGCGCCTGCCAGTCCAGGCGCAGCAGGCAGGATGCAGTTGGCCCAGGGTGCGCCCGAACGATCACGGGAGCCCGCCACGCCGCCGGTGCGCCCGTCGGTGGATACACCAGCGCCAAGACCTCACGACCATCTGTGACGCGGACCCGCAGCTCTGTCGGCGTCGACACCTGCACCCGGGCAAGCCCGGCATGCTCCGATCGGGCAAGCACCTCCACCTGCGGGTCGTCATCGGCTAGGTCAACGAGCGCAATCTGGGGCGCCGCCGTTGGTGACGAACCGATCAACGCCACCGCCGTACCCAGCGCGGCCAGATAGGGCTTGATCGACGTGTACGGCAGATTCACCTGTCGGACGGCGCCGTGAGTGTCGATGACAACGAGTCGGTGTCGCGGCCCCTCCTGCACTGCTACGACGATTCGCCCGTCGTCGAGGAAGTCGTATGACGCGTAACCCAGCTCCCACGGCTCTGCGGCGCACTCGCCGGCGATGGATGCCACCGCCTCGACCTTGTCTCCATTCCAGCGGAACAGATTCCACCAGCCGCTGCGGTCTGACATGAAGTACAACGCGCCATCGGGTCCCCACCGAGGCTCGATCGCTGACTCGTCGGCACCGCCGGCGACCTTGACCGGTGCCGCAATGTGCCCATGTGATGAATAGGGCGCCACCCATACCTCGCAGGCATCCCAAGGCATGTCGCGCTCGCTCCAAGCACACCAGGCCAGGGAACTCGGACCTGGCCTTGGTGCGCTCAGGAAACCTCTGCTCGCGACGAGGGTTCTCAGCTGTCGTGCACCCGTGAGTGGAAACGCGATCAACTCGTCGCCGTGGTCCGACTCTCGCACCGCCAGCAACTCGCCGTCGCCGAGCGTCAGATCTCCCAAGGACGCCTGGCTGACCAGGTCGAGCTCACCGCCATGACGACCCTCGTACAGGCCACCTTCGCCGACACACCACAACGACTCCCCGGCAATGGCGAAAGACCCACCACCATACGCGTGAACGTTGTTGACGACGTTGAATCCCGCAGGGCTGGCGTCGAGCTTGCCCTCGCCGGCCCGCCAGCGCGTCAATGTCGTGACCCCGCCAGCGTCCGGACGGGTTTCCAACCAATAGAGCATGCCGTCAGAGACACGAAGCTGGTCGTAGCTGACAGACGCGCTGACAGCGTCGGCCAACGAGACGGCGGCGTCAGAATCCGCCACTTGCACGGGGCCTCCTCGAACAACTCTGGCATGTCCCCGCCCGTCGCTGGACCGGCCGGGGCGAGTGTCCCTCGGACATCGGCGACTCTACGCCGGGCTTACCTGCCCCGGCCGGACATCTCCTGCCGAGCTGGCCGCTGGCCGGTTCGCGGGCAGAGCCCTCTCCATGCGGACAACTCCTCTGTCCGCATTTCCGGTATCGACCCGGCCAACCATTCCGGGCGACCCTCTCGAGGTGGAAAGGCCCCGCAGGTCTGACCGGCAGCGGCTGCCCTGCCCGAACAAATACGAGATGATCGGAATGGCTTCGATGCAACTGCAAGAGGAATTGATGCGTTACGGCTACCGCCAGGAATTGAGCCGCCGTTTGCGTTTCCGGGACCTGCTTGCCTACGGCCTGGTGTACATGGTGCCGATCGCGCCGATGGCGATCTTCGGCAGCGTGTACGCCGGCTCCGGCGGGATGGTGGCGCTAGCGTACGCGGTCGGTGTCGTGGCGTTGGTGTTCACGGCGTTCTCGTACGCGCAGATGGTGAAGGCGTTCCCGATGTCGGGCAGCGTCTACAACTACGCCGGCCGGGGCATCAGCGCACCGGTGGGTTTCCTCGCCGGCTGGGTGATCCTCCTCGACTACGTCCTCGTACCGGGATTGCTGTACCTGGTGGCATCGGTGGCGATGCACTCCATCGTGCCCGCGGTGCCGGTCTGGTTGTGGCTGCTCGGCTTCGTCGCGGTCAACACGATCGTCAATTCGGTCGGCATCCGCATGACCGCGATAGTGACCCGGGTAATGCTCGTCGGCGAGCTGATCGTCCTGGCGATCTTCCTGGCCGTCGCCAGTTGGGCACTCGCGACCGGCAAGGGTCGATTCAGCTGGGCGGCGTTCTACAACGCCGACACATTCACCTGGTCGCTGGTGGCGGGTGCGGTGTCGATCGCGGTCCTGTCCTTCCTGGGCTTCGACGGGATCAGCATGCTGGCGGAGGAGACCAAGGGCGGCTCCCGTCAGATTGGCCGCGCGATGGCGGCCGTCCTGATTCTTGCCGGGGTGCTGTTCATTGCGCAGACGTGGCTGGCCGCGATGCTCGTCCCCGACCCGGCCTCGTTGCTGGCCGATGGTGACCCAAATGGCACCGCCTTTTACGACGCCGCCGCCGTGGCTGGCGGAGGATGGCTCGGGACCCTCTGCGCGGTCGCGACGGCAATCGCGTGGGGGTTGCCGAACTCGATGGTCGCGCAGGTCGCCACGTCTCGGCTGCTGTACGCGATGGCCCGTGACCAGCAGCTGCCGGCGTTTCTGGCGAAGGTGTCGATCCGCCGCAACGTGCCGATCAACGCGACGCTACTCACCGGGGCGGTGTCCCTGGTCCTGGGTTTGTACATGGCGACCCGTGCGGATGGGATCACCCTGCTGTCGTCGCTGATCAACTTCGGAGCGATGGTCGCATTCCTCGTCCTGCACGTCTCCGTCGTGGTGCACCACCTCATCCGGAAGCGCAGCGGGAACTGGTGGGCGCACCTGGTCATGCCCGCCGTCGGCTTCGCCATCTTGGTGTGGGTGGTCGTCAACGCCAACATCGCCGCCCAGCGCCTCGGCCTTGCCTGGCTCGCCCTCGGGATGGTCGTTCTGGCTGGTCTGTACCTGTCCGGCCGCCGACCAGTCCTCTCGGGGTTGGCACCCGCGCAGCCGCAGGCGCGTCACGTGGAGCGGGTGTGACCGGCATGGACACGTTCACCTACCGGCCCGCCCGAGACGAGCTGGCCTACACCTTCGGCGGTCGGATGCCGGTGGCGCACGTGCGCGGCGGGGACGTGTTCACCGTCGCGACGGAGGACTGCTTCGGTGGTCTCGTGAGAGGGCCGGCGGACCTGCCGTCGCAGGTGTGCCGCATGCCGTACCTCAACCCGGTGTCCGGGCCGTTCTTCGTCGAGGACGCCGAGCCCGGCGACACCCTCGCCGTCCACCTCGCCGCCATCGTCCCCGCGCGGGACTGGGGTGTGTCCTCGACGTTCCCGCACTTCGGGGCACTGACGTCCACCGCCCACACCGCCACCCTTCAGCCTGCATTGGAGGAGCGAGTGTGGGTGTACGGCATCGACCGGCAGGCCGGGACCGTCCGGTTCGAGGCCACGCGCAGCGACCACAGCGTGGACCTGCCGCTGGACCCGATGATCGGCACGATCGGTGTCGCCCCCGGCGGGTTCGAAGCCCGATCCACACTCGTGCCCGACACCCACGGCGGGAACCTCGACACCCCATACCTACGCGCCGGCACCACCCTCTACCTGGGGGTGAAGGTCCACGGGGCGATGCTGGCCCTCGGCGACGGCCACGCCCGCCAGGGCGAGGGAGAGGCCTGCGGCGTCGGCGTGGAGATCGCCACGACCACCACCCTCGCCATCGACATCATCAAAGGCATCAGCACGCCGTGGCCGCGTCTGGAGACCGACCGGGACATCCTGACGATCGGGTGCGCGAGGCCCTTGGAGGACGCCTACCGCATCGCCCAGCACGACCTCGTCGGCTGGGCCAGCACCCTGACCGGCCTGGAAACCCTGGACGCCTACCAGCTCATGTCGCAGGCGGGGCGGGCGCCGATCGGCAACGTGTGCGACCCCAACTACACCGTCCTCGCCGCCGTCGACAAAACCCTGCTTCCCGCCGCCGGGCCCGCCTATGGCGGGGCGCACGAGCGGCTGCGGCGGCTCACCGCCGGACTGCGGTAGGAAACCCCCGCCAATGACCGCGTCGATCCCACGCCTGCCACTGCGCGATGACCTGTACCTCCTCGGCCACGACGACGACACCGGACACCCTCACGTGCACCGGCAGACCCTCGCCCTCGGGCTCGCGGGCGCGGTCCTGATCGACCTGTACCTGGCCGGGCGGGTGACCCTCGACCCGAACGACGACACCCGCCCGGCCAACCATCAACGCATCCACCCGCACATCGACCGGCCAATCGGAGACCTGATCGCCGACGCCGCGACCGCCACCATCCGCCACACCCACCCACCCCTACGGGCATGGCTGCGCGGGTTCTCCGACGACCTCTACGACCGCACCCGCGCCGGACTCGTCGCCGGCGGAATCCTGCGCCACCACACCCGACGGCGCCTCGGCGGCCTCATACGCGCCGACACCTACCTGCCGACCGACACCAGATGGGCGGTCGTCGCCCGTTCCCGCCTGCGCTACCTCGCCACCGGCCGCGAACAGCCCACCAACCACAGCGCCGCCCTCGCCGGCCTCGTCGCCGACCTCGGCCTCACCCACCACCTTTACCTCGACGACACCGCCACCCTGACCGCTCGTCTAAAGGCCATCGCCGGGCAGCACTACCAGCCGGTACGCGACATCACCGCCGCCGTAGACGCCGCCATCGGTGACCTCGCCACTGCCGCCTATCGCTGACTATGCCTCCGTCACCTACCGGAAATCACCGTGAGCCACTGCCTCAGGTGAGACCCATAGCAACCTGCGCATCACAGGAGTAAGCATGACGAGCATCAGCACCAACGTGACCGCACGTCAGGCCACGCCCGACGACGCGGGCAGACTTATCGGCGTCCTCGCCGAGGCGTTCTTCCACGACCCGGTCGCCCAGTGGCTGATCTCCGACCATGACGATCGCCGCTTCGTCTCCTACCGCTACTTCACCCACGTTGTGGGGCACAGCCTGCAATACGGCCACGTGGACACAACTTCCGACGGCTCCGCCGCCGCAATCTGGTACGCCCGCCCGGCACCGTCTCCCAGCATCGCCGCCGACCGCCACGTGGGCGTGCAGGAAGCGACCGGCGCGTACGCGCCGAAGTTCCTCCTACTCGAGACGATGTTCGAAGCGCACCACCCACCCGAGGCGCACCACTACCTCGCCTACGCCGCCGTCAGCCCCGAACATCAAGGCCAGGGAACTGGCACCGCGCTGTTGAGTAACCACCACCAACAAATTGACCCGCTTTGCTTGCCCGCCTACGTGGAGGCCACCAGCCCCCGCAACCGTGACCTCTATCTTCGGCTCGGATACCTACCCGGTCCGTCGATGGTCCTGCCCGACGGAGGGCCCAAGATCTGGCGGATGTGGCGCGCGCCGCTCGGCAGCACGATCCCAGCCGGGTTCTTCACTCCGCACCCACCCCTGACCGGCGAGCGCAACGAACGCGGTGGGGACCATGCTGGTTCGGCCGGCTATCCCTGCTGACGTCGCAGCCATCGCGGCCATGCTGGCCACCGAGTTGCATGTTGATCCGCTCGCCGAATGGCTCGTGCCAGGAGCAGAGCAGTGAACTTACGTCCTCCGCAGGTTGCTTGCCTTGGAGGACGACCACGCCGCCGAGCGACGCAGCGCTGATGTGTCGCCTCGGCGGGTCGTCGGTAGCCGCCCTGGCCTGTTCTCGTACGTACTCATCGTCCAACGTGGCGACACCTGCGGCGCAGCAGCGCGGGCCGGCGGGCGATCGAGCCAGGAACGTCAGACGGACGACCCGTAATCTCAGTTTCGTTCGACATTGATGTGGCCTTCTTCGAGGGCCTTCTCGATCATTGCCAGCATCTCGGCCCTCTCATGCGCCTCAGCTGTCAGCGTCCAGGTCAGGTACCCACGTCCGTCGTCGATCTGGTCGACGAGCCCAGCCTGGCGCATCTGCTTGAGCGCCTTGGACAGGTGGCCGTCGCCGGGTCTCGCTCCCCAGCGCTCAACGAGGGCGGCAGCGAGCTCGGTGTATCGCAGTTGTCGGTCAGCGAGCGTCAGCAAAATCGAAGCCCACCAGCTGTGTCCGAAAACCTGCTCCAAGATCCGAAAGTGGATCAATGCCACGGCTCACCGTCTCCCCCGCACAGGTGCCCAACGCCTGGCCTGAGACGTCAGCTGTCGTGAATCTGACATTGCGCGAAGGACTCACTTCACCGAGTAGTCGAAGCGGTGTCAAGGCCCCTCGTTTGTCGACTTGACGGAGGGCTGCCGGTTAGAGCCGCTTTGGGTGAAAACGAAATCCATCCGTAACGAGCAGTGGTTGTCGATGGGCTCCGCTCTGTTCAGCCCTTGCGCGGAGCTGAGCAGTCCGTCGCGGTGGCGCCAGGTGGCCCTACCAGCAGTGCGCACGACCTGGACGCACGATTGGCGCGCGCGGTTGTAGCGCACTCACGTGCCGTAGCGGCAGGCTCTGATCCTGGGATAGGACAGAACATGTTGACCGTGATGGAGGCACCTGGTGGCACACCGTAGGGGGAGGGTGGTGGCCGTGCTCGCGCTCATCGGCCTGGTGGGAATCGGGGCAGGTTGCACACGTGGTGACGGTGACAATGAAGGCTCACCAACGCCGACGCCCGGCAATCAATCCACCTCGCCCGCCAAACCGGTTACGCCTGAGGATCTCGCGCTGGCTGCGTACCGCGGCATGTGGGCCGCCTACGACGAAGCCGGGCTGACGTCGAACCCGGACCACCCGGAGCTGGCCAAATTCGCGGCCGGCGATGCGCTCAAGATTTTGAGAAGCGGCCTGCAGTCCGATCGTCGTGAAGGTCTGGTCGGGCAGGGCCGAGTCGTTGTGGCCCCGTCGATCCAGTCCCTCACGCCCGCGGCCGCGCCGACCCAGGCGAAAGTCCGAGACTGCGCGGATACCTCCGGCGCGACCAGGGTGAGAGCGACTCCGAATGGCACTCCGTTCAACGACTCACCCGGCGGGCGCCGGTTGGTCAACGCGACCGTGAGTATGGTCGGCGAGAGCTGGAAGGTGACGTCCTTTGGGGTCCAGGGGGTCGGCTCGTGCTGAGGCGCCGGCACCTGGCAGCTGTCGGTGTCATGCCCGCAGCCTGCTGCCTGGTTCTGCTGGTGGTTGCGTCCCCCGCACAGGCCGACAAGTGGAAACCGGTGGACTGCGGCATAACCCCTGACGTGCCTGAATGTTCCGTCGAGGTGGGGACGCCGCCCTCGATCGGCGACGGGAGCTCCGGGGACGGACACAACGGCGGGTCGAACACCGGTGACGGCTCCGGTGGTGGCCACGAGGGTGCGGATGGTTGCCGCTACGTCTTGATTGGCCGGGATGATCCGCCATCGGGTGCCCCTCAGCCCGGAGCGTGGTATTCGCGCCACTGCGTCAGCGATGGCGGGGCTTCAGCGAGGCTGCCCGTGTGGATCGCGGATGCGCAGTCGCCGGATCCGGCGGTCTTGGCGCGGTCTGCGATTTCCCAGCTGAATCTGCCTGTGCCGGCGATCCGGGCCAACCCCGCTCCGCCAGCGGCTCAGCTGCTGAACGTGCCGACGTGGCTGTGGCTGGACGGCCCTTCTTATCGGGCACGGTCAGCGACGGCTTCGGTCCCCGGCCTCAGCGTAACGGCGACCGCCTCACCGAAGCAGGTGCGGTGGTCAACTGGTGACGGGGCGTCTTTTACCTGCTCGGGTGCGGGAATGCCGTGGAGCGCGGGCATGGATCCGGCTGCAGCGTCGAGTTGCACCCACACCTACAAGGCACCGTCGAGCGGCCGACCGGGCGGAGTGTACGAGGTGCGGGCGACAGTGACCTGGGAGATTGGTTGGGTCGGCGGTGGCACGTCGGGGTCGGTCGATCCAGTGACGACGACCGCTGTCGTGCCGCTTCGGGTGCAGCGCTCGTCCGCACTCAACGGGGCGGGCTGACCGATGGCCGTGTCATTGACGAGAACACCGGCCACGGCGGCGAACGGGCGATCGTCGTCCACACCTGCGCCCGTTGGGGTGCGCCGACGTTCACCGCGAAACGTGATGCTGGGGCTGGTTCTCGCAATCGCGTGCTCACTGCTGTTCGCCGGCACCGCGTTGCGGACCGATCCGGCAACCCCGGTCCTGGCACTGGCCCGCGATGTGGGGGCAGGCCAGACGATCCAGGACCCAGACTTGAAGATCGTACGGATCGTGCCCGGCGATGCCGTGCAGGTAGTGAGTGAATCGCAGCGCACGACGGTCGTCGGTCGGACGGCCGCGGTGCCGCTGGTCGCCGGGAGCCTGTTGTCACCCGGCCAGATGGGCGGTTCGGCGTTTCCGCCAGTGGGCCAATCGGTCATCGCCGTCGGCGTCAAGGCGGGCAAGGCGCCCGCCGGCATGACCGTGGGTTCGCGGGTGACCGTCCTGGTAGTGCCGCCGACGGGCAACGGCTCTGCAACTGCGCAACCCGTCCGAGCGTCCGCATCGGTGTCAGCGATCGAGGTCCCTGACGCTGCTGGGCTGACGGCCGTATCGCTCCTGCTGTCGTCAGACGCGGCACTCCAGGTCAGCGTCGCTTCGGGAGACGTATCGCTGATTCTGCAGGGCTCGGGCGGCTGAGCACTGTGCTGATCGGGGTGACGAGCGCGAAGGGCTCGCCGGGCGCGACGACACTCGCACTGGGGCTGGCACTGCGTTGGCCCAAACCAGGCGCCGTAGTCGTGGAGGCGGACCCTGCCGGCGGCGACCTGATGGCGCGGTTCGGCCGGACCTACCACGATGGCGGGCGGGAGCCAGGGTTGGCGTCGCTGGCCGCCGATGCCCGCTCCGGGGCCGATGTCCGAATGGATCCGTCTCGGTGGGTGCAACCGCTGCCGTCCGGGGTGGACGTGGTCCTAGCGGAGCCTGGCGCCGCGGCGGCGAGCCTGCGGGCGTTAGCTGTTCGGGGACCTCGAATGCTGCGAATGCTGGCCGCTGGCCGGCCGGCGGTAGTACTCGACGTGGGCCGGTGGGAGCCAGCTTCGCCGGCGTCGGCGCTGCTATCGGCGGTGGACGTCCTGCTGGTGGTGCTGAGGCCCGTACAGGATGAGGTACGGGTTGCGGATGTACGACTGAACGGCCCGACGGGCCGACCAATCCCATCAGCAAAAGGTAGAGACCTCAGCCAGGGACGCGAGCACGTCGAGCAGCTGACCGGGTTGGTCCGGGATGTACAGCTGGTGACCGTAGGTGGCGACGGGTGGCCGGCAGTGGAGGTGGCCGGCAGCCTTGGGCTGCCGCTGGCCGCGACCGTCCCGAACGACCGTCGCGGCGCCGGGATTCTGGCCGGACGGATGGTGCCGCGGCGGGGTTGGCAGTCGACGGGCTGGACGCGGTTGCCACTGCTGCGGGCCTGTCGTGGCCTTGCGCTGGACCTCGATCGGCACGCCAGGACCGAGACGTCCGTCGCGCCGGTGACGGAGCACGCCGGGGTGAGCGGCCGATGAACGCTCGGCATTCCGCTCCGGGGAACAGCATGGGCGTGGGGGGCGCCCATGCCCTGACCGGTGGCGAGCGAGAGGTTCTCGATGCGTTACGAGCCACGGTCGCCGTCCGGCTACAGGTGTCGGTCGTCGGCGGAGCAGACAGCATGGGCGACGTCGACCTGTTGATATCCAACGCCCTCGACGAGTACGCACGCGAAGCGCTGCACCGCGGGCAACCCCCACTGAGCGAGACCGCCGAACATCGGATTCGACAAGCGTTGCGCAACTCCTTCGTCGGCGCCGGTGGGCTGCAACCGCTCCTCGACGACGCGGCTATCGAGACCATCAACATCAACGGTTGCGACAACGTGCAGGTGCAGTACCGCGACGGCCGCCGCGCCCAGGTGGCCGCAGTCGCACACTCCGATGCCGAACTGATCGAGCAGTTGCGCGACATGGGCGCCCGGCTCGGAGCCCATGAGCGCCGATTCGACCCGGACGCCCCCGAACTCGCCATGCAGTTGCCGGGCGGAGCGCGTCTGCACGCGATGCAGGTGATCAGCGATCGAGTCGCGGTGTCGATCCGCCGGCACCCGATGGTGAAGGTGAGCCTGGATGACCTGGTGGGGATGGGCGAGCTGACGCCGACGATGGCGGATCTGTTCACCGGCCTGGTGTTGGCCCGGCGGAACATCGTCATCAGCGGCGGCCCCGCCGCAGGAAAGACCACATTCCTGCGGGCCCTCGCCTCTGCGATTCCCACGCAGGAACGCCTGATCGTGATCGAGGACTCTCGCGAGCTTTCGCTGGACCCGCAGGTCCACCCGGACATGGTCTCGATGCAGGCACGGCAGGCAAACATCGAGGGCGTGGGCGAGTTCAGCCTGGATCAGTGCGTCCGCGCCGCGCTGCGGTTGACGCCGGATCGGGTCATTCTCGGCGAGGTTCGCGGGGCTGAGGTCGTGCAGATGGCCAAGGCGATGTCGATCGGGGTGGACGGGTCGATGGCGACGGTGCATGCCTCGTCGAGTTCGCAGGCGCTGCTGCGGATGACCACCTATGCGATGGAACCCCCGGCGTCCTATCCGCGAAGTGCCGCGACGTCGCTGCTGGGCGAAGCCGTGCACATCGTCGTGCACTTGGACCGCACTCCCAATGGCCTTCGAGTGGTCTCCTCCGTTCGCGAGATCGTCGGCACTGATGGGGACCAGATCATGTCCAACGAGGTATACCGGCCCGGTCCTGGTCGCCAGGCGGTGCCGGCGACCCGCCTGCGGGACGAGACCATGGACCGGCTCATCGACGTTGGCCTGGATCCTGCTGTCCTCGAACGTGACGGGTGGTGACACGGATGGGCTCACCGGTCGTGCTGCTGCTCGGGCTACTCACAGGCCTCGGCCTGTGGATGATCCTCGACGGAATCCGGCGGCGCGACCGTGACAGCCCGGCACCGGTCGACAGTTTGCTACGACGAGCTGGTGTGGCCGTAACCCCCGTGCGGACCGTAACGGTGATCGTCGCGACGGTGCTCTCGGGGCTGGTAACCGGCTGGCTGGTCGGCGCGATCTTGGCTGGCCTGGCGGCGTGGAGCCTGCCCACGGTGCTCGTCGGGAACCGGGTTCATCAGCGTGAGCAGGAACAGTTGGAGGCAATCGCGGGCTGGACGGAGAGCTTGCGCGACACGCTGGCCGCGGCAGCTGGGCTGGAGGAGGCGATCGCCGCGACGGCCGGCACGGCGCCATCGGCGATCCGACCGCAGGTCGTCGCGCTGGCGGAGGCGATCGACGCTGGGGTCCGCCTGCCGGTCGCGCTGCGCGCGTTCGCCGCTGATCTCGATCATCCGACCGGGGACATGGTCGTGGCGTCGTTGCTGCTGGCGGCCACCAGGCAGGCTCGCAACCTCGCCGAGCAGCTCGGTGCGCTCGCGGCAACCGCACGGGAGCAGGCCGCCGCCCGGATGCGGATCCAGACCGAGTGGGCGACCACCCGCACGTCGGTGCGGATCATCATCGCGATCACCCTGGTCATGGCCGTCGGACAGGTGCTGCTCAACCGCACGTTCCTCGCTCCCTACGACACTGTGGCCGGGCAGGTCGTACTCGCCATCGTGGGTGCGATGTTCGCCGTCGGGTTCATCTGGCTCAGCCGGATGTCCCGGATCGCCCGTGACGAGCGGGTACTGGCCGGCGCCATCCCCCACCCCCAGGTGGTGACGAGGTGATCCGCGACGCGCTGCTGCTGGGGGCCGGTACCGGAACCGGCCTTACGCTGGTCGTGCTGGGATTGCGTCCCACCCGACCTGCCCTGGTCGACGTGCTCGACGGCCTACGTCGTCCGGCACCGCCGCCGATGACCGCCAGACAACGCCGCTATCAGGTGCTGGGTGCACCCCTCGTGCGCTTGGGCCTGCCCACCGCCCGCACCCGCAGCGATCTGGCGGTGCTGCAGAAGGACGTTCCCACGTTCCTTGCCGAGCAGGCCGCAGCCATCGGCCTGGGGGTACTGGCATTGCCCGTCCTGGCCGCACTGTGGGGTGTCGGCGGGTTGGTGCCGCTGTGGCTCGCCGGCCTGGGCGGACTGATCGGCTACCGATGGGCGGTCACCCGGGCCCGCGCTCAGGCGGAGAGGCGGCGTGCCCAGCTGCGCCACACCCTGTCGGTGATGCTCGACCTGGTCACCATCAGCCTGGCCGGTGGTGCCGGCGTCGAACAGGCGCTCGACGATGCCGCCAGTGTCTGCACCGGTTGGGCCGCCGACCAGCTGCGCGCCGCGCTACGCACCGCCCGGCTGACCCGGCAGCCCCCGTGGCGGCCTCTTGGCCAACTGGGCCTCGACACCGGCGTGAACGAGTTGGCCGAGCTGGCCGCCACGATGCAGTTGGCCGGGGCCGAAGGAGCCCGGGTCCGAGCCTCCCTCGCTGCCCGGGCCTCGGGGATGCGCGCTCGCACAACCGCCGCAATGGAATCCGCTGCCCGCTCGGCCGGGGTCCGGATGTCCCTACCCGTCATGCTCATCGCCCTCGGCTACGGCCTGTTCCTGCTGTATCCAGCCATCGCAGCAATCCGCACCGGCCTCTGAAACCACAGCCGTACGAAGCTCGAAGGAGTTGATCACCGTGATCCGCCGGCTACGCGCCAACCTTGCCTACGGCCTCAGTGCCATCCGTGAGAATCCCGAGCACGGAGCCGAGACCGTCGACACGATCATGTGGATCGCGATCTTCATCGTCGTCGTCGGCGGCATCGGCATGCTCTTCCGGGACACCGTGACGCAATACTGGAACTCCCTGGTCATCACCATCGGCTTCTGACCGTCACGATCATGGGGAGTCCGAGCAGGAACAGGCAGCACCTCCGCAGCAGACTTCGCGGCGACCGCGGCTCAGTCACGACCGAGACCGTCGGCTATACCGTCATCTTCCTGCTCGCTCTGACCGTGATCGTGCAAGCCGCCGTCTGGTCGCTGGCCGACCAGTCGGCCCGGCACGCCGCCAAGGAGGCACTTCAGGCGGCGCGGGTCTACGGGGCGACGGCCGAGTCTGGCCACAGCGAGGCCGCTGAAGTCCTGGCCGATACCAACCCGGCCGGCATCGACGACATCCAGATCACCGTGGAGCGTGGGCCGGTCACCACAACCGTCACGATCACCGGCACGGCGAACCGTGTCGTTCCCGTGCCAGGGCTCACCGTGCCCATCGAGGTTCAAGTCCAGGCTCCCACCGAAGATGTCCCACCCGTGAGCTGAGACCGGCGAAAGGAACGAGGCGTCGATGACGAAGCGCAGCCGGGCACGACCTCCCCAACAGAGTCTGTCCGGAGACAGCGGCTCGGTGTCGGTCGAGGTCGTCGGGCTCGTCCTGCCGGTCATGGTGATCTTGGCGATGCTGATCGTCGGCGCATGGCGGTTGTCGGCCACTCGCCTCGACGTACACGCCGCCGCCGCATCCGCCGCCCGCGCCGCATCCCAGCAGCGCACCGCCGCAGCTGCGCAGTCCGCCGCCGAGGAAGCCGCCCGCGCCGACCTCGCCGGTCGTGCACGCGGATGCACCCCGTTGACGGTTGTCACGGGCCTCGACGACTTCGGCCGTGGCGGTTCGGTCACCGTCACCGTCACGTGCCACGTCTCCACCGGCGACCTGATCGGCGTCAGCGCCCCGGGCGGCGCCGACACGACCGCGACCGCCAGGGCCCCACTGGACACGTATTCGGAGATCGTCCCGTGAGCCGCACCTGGTTGGAGACGGTCCGCCGGCAGCTTAGCGAAGACCGCGGCTCGGGCACCGGATGGGCAGCCGGCATGTTCCTCGTCGGCATGCTCGCAGCCGCACTGATCGTCGACGGCGGTGCCGCGATGACGATGCGCGTCGACGCACGCCACGTCGCCCAACAGGCCGCACGGGCCGGAGCAGACCAGATCGATGTACTCCTACTCCGCACGGCCGGCACCGTACAACTCGACCCGGTCCTGGCCGAAGCCGCGGCGACCGAGTACCTCGCCCATGTCGGAGCGACCGGCACCGTCTCCGCCACCACGACGTTGGTCACGGTCACCGTCACCAAGACCGGACCCACACCGCTACTCGCCGCCATCGGGATCACCACGGTCACCGTCTCGACCACTGAACGCGCCGAACCTGTGACCAGCTAACCACCGTGAAGGGGGTAGCCATGAACGTCACTGCGGCGCTCAGCCGGCTCCTCACCCGCCTCGCCAGCGCGATCGCGCTGCTGTCCATCACCGTCGGCATCCCCTACGGTCTCGCCGCCCACATCGGTTGGCCCCTCCCCCGCACCGTCCCGCGGGACACCGCCGGCTGGCAGGCATGGCTCACTGCCGGCTTCACCGACACGATGGCGGTCAACCTGCTGGCCATCGCCCTGTGGCTGCTCTGGGTCGTGTTCACCGCCAGCCTCCTCGCCGAGGCAATCGCCGGAATTCGCGGCCTACCCATGCCGAGACTGCGCGGCTTGACGTCCGTACAGACCCTGGCTGGGTGGTTGCTCTCCGGCCTCACTGCCGGAGTCGTCGCCACCGCCACCGTCGCGCCGACCATGGCGACTCCCCCGCCATCGCCGGCGGTCGTGCCGGCCGCAGCGGCGCACGCCACCCCGGTGGTGCTTGCCGGCAATCAAGCGACCGGCCCAACCAAGGTCAGCGTCGAGCAGCAACCGCCGATCCTGTGCGCTGGTGAACACCACGTATTCATCAAGAACAAGAGCTACGTGTACGTCGTCCAACGCAACGAAAGCCTCTGGGTCATCGCCGAGAAATGCCTCGACGACGGCAACCGATGGCCCGAGATCTGGCAGCTCAACCGCGGCCGACACTTCGAGGTCGGCGGCACGTTGCGAGCCCCCCGCCTGATCCAACCCGGCTGGGATCTACGGATGCCAGCCGACGCTGTCCCGCCACCAGCCACCGATCCGGCACCCGCCAAACCCGCCCGACCACCGGGTGCCGACCCAGTGCCCGCCTCACCGGGCCCGGCCACGACGACAGCCCCACCCATGTCGACACCGTCCTCGTCGACTACTGAGGATCCGGACGGTGTGGTCGAGCCGGCACCAGGCATGCCGGCGTCTTCCGGTCCGGCCTCGACCCCAAGCAGCGCCAGCCCGGCGACGCCCGACCAGAGCGATGCCGTTCGGCCGACCGGTGAGGATCGCGGCGTGGGCGTACCGGGCGGATGGGTGGGCATCGGACTGGCCGCTGCACTGGCCGCCGCCTCGTCGATCGTGTGGCTACGCCGGCGCACCCGATACAACCCCATCACCGACACAGACCCCGCTACCGATCCCACCCTGCAGCCCCTGCCCGCCGTGGTGAGCCGGCTACGCCGGGCCGTCCGTCAGCAGGCACCCGAACTGTTGGCACCCCCGCCGCCACAACCCACAGTCCGTGACCTCGCGGGCGCCGAACGGCCACCGCTGGCACCGATCGGACCGTCCGGACCGCAACTGGCCGGACTACCCGACCACCCACGCGGAGGCCTCGGCCTCACCGGACCAGGCGGAGCCGATGCCGTCCGCGCGATGCTCGTGGCGACGCTCTCCTCCGGCAGTGTTCACGACCCGGACGCCCGCGGGCAGGTAGTGATCCCCGCGACGGTTCTCGCCGACCTGCTCGGCGGCACCGCGATCACCGACCTGGTCGGTGCCATACCTCGGCTGCGGGTCACCGCCGGACTCGACCATGCCCTGACCTACGTCGAAGAACAGATCATCCACCGCACACGTGCCGTCACCGACGCCGACGTCACCGACGTCGCCGCGCTCCACGACGCCGACCCACACCACGATCCCCTTCCACCGATCACACTGATCACCGATGTCCCCGACACCGCGATCCGGGCTCGGCTATCCACCGCGCTACACCTGGGCCACCCCCTGGCCATCAGCGCAGTCATCGCCGGCCAATGGCCACGCGGCACCACCCTCACTGTTGCAACCGACGGCACCACCACCAGCAACGAACCGGGGCAGGCCCCCAAGCTGTCGGTCCTAGACGCTGACACCACTCTGCAGATGCTCACCGTCATTCGCGAGGCTCACACCGGGGAGTCGCCATCTCCCCCGCCCAGCGGCCCGACGCCCGAAGGGCCGGACTCCACGAGCAGTGACGACGACACATCCACGGCAGGGACCGCCGCGAGCCCAGCACCGCCAGTCAGGCCAACCCCACCCGCCGAACCTCATCGAGCCAGCGGGAAGCGGCAGTCACGGGTACGCGTCCAGGTGCTCGGCCGGCCGATCATCTTCGGCGCCGACGGAAACCCCGTCCCAGGCGTCCGACGAGCCAGCTACGAACTCCTCACCTACCTCGCCGTTCACCGTCAAGGTGCGGACATCGTCGACATTGAGGTAGCGATGACGCCGGATGCCACCCCGCGCCGCGCCCGTGACCGCCTGTCCACCAACGTCGCCAACCTCCGCAATCGGCTGACCCACGCCACCGGACTCGACCCCAGCGCGGTCAGCGATACCTTCAGGCCTGTCGTCAACCCCGGCGGGCGCTACTACCTCGACCCGGCCCTGCTCGACGTCGACTGGTGGCGCGTCCTCGACGCCGTCAGCCGCGCCGGCGCGACAACCGACCGAGATGCCCAGCGCGCGGCGCTCGACGACGCAGTCAGCAACTGGAACGGCCTGCTCTACGACGACAGCTTCGAATGGATGGACGGGCCGCAGCACAGATGCAGGCAGGTCGGCGTCAACATCCACGCCCGACTCGCGGTTCTGCTCGCCGACACCGACCCCGGTCGAGGCCGGACCCTTCTCGACACTGCCTGCGACATCGACCCGATCAACGAGGAGGTCGCTCGCCTCGCCATGAACGCTCAGGCCAACGTCGGCGACACCGCAGCCATCAAGGCTCGGCTGGGAGCACTCACCTCAGCGCTTCAGGAGATCGATGAGGACGTGTCCGACGAAACCCATCGACTCGCGCGTCGGCTGCTTCACAAGTCCCTACCGCACACCGACGGACCGTCAGACTGACGGGTCCGCCAGGTCGAGACCGACAAGATTCAAGCGCCGCGGCGCTTGCATCATCTCGCCGTAGATCTCGACAGGGGCTTCGTCCTCGACTCGTCAAGAAGGTCCTCGACCTGGTCTACTCAGAGCACGGATGGATGCCGGGCGCAACATCTGGAGTCGGTGTCAGCGGAACGTGGATCTCCACGATGCCCGTCGTGATGACAGATGGTCGGTCAGGCGGAGACACGACAGCAGGCGGTGCCCGGTGCTGCCGCGGCGGCCAGCGCAGAAGCTCGGCCGCGAATGAGCGCGTCCGGTGAAGGTTAACGGCGCGGCTTCCTGCGCGAACATGCCATGCCCAGGCGTACCTAGGAGATTAACCTGCCTCTTTGTCGTCCATTGCGTTCGATCGAGTTCCTCTTCGACCCTCGTCAGCCGGCCGCCAAGTCGTCGCGGTATCCTCCAACTGCGTCGACTGAACGATCTTGCATTCAATTTTGTCTCGTGCAACGCTACCGTCGTCTCGGATGGCTTGGCCGATTGAGTCGAGCGATGACACTGCCTCCTTAATTTGCTGAATTACCGAATATAGTGTGGTCGGGGCGGCCCAACCGCCCTGATACGGCGTCAGGTCCAGGTCGTAACTGGCGGTCTCGACCGGCCCGAACGGCCCGTCACAGTCAACCTCGAAGCGGCACCGCAGCGGAGAATTGCCCTTGAACGGTTGAAAGCTGACGTCGTAGAAAAATTGACGCCTCTGTCCTGGAGGCATCACGGAGATCGGCTCAGTGAAGACCGTCAGCTCATGCAGCTTCAATCCATCAGACCGGACCATCTCATCCAGTGCCTTGACACGGACGTTCCTTGCAACCGAAGCGCCGATGTTCGAGATCGACAAGACGAACACGCCGGGGTCGTTGGCGCCCGGAGCGATGTCGACGAGGACGTTGGGCTGGAGCGACTCCCGCCTGGCCTGCTGAGTTGCTGCTTCGACAGCCTCCGCCTGCCTGACCTGCCGCATCAGCAAGTCGACCTGTTGCTTTCCGAGCTCAACTTGCTCTTTTGCGCGCTCTGCCTGGTCTTTGGCGCTCTTGGCTTGCTTTCTTGCTGCTGAGGCGGACTGTGCCGAGTAGGCGATGCCAGCCAAGGCGAGGACAGCGACTACGGCGGTTGTACGCTCGGGGTTGAACCAGCCGAGTAGGTCGACGAACACATCCATGTTCCGACACTGTAGGCAGGCGTCGCCACGCACTTGAAGGCGGTGCGACCCATCGATGATCAGGCACCGAGCGTGGCCGCGATGGCTGAACCGGGGTGGCCCGCGTGGCCAGCTACTTATGTGGCTGGTGCTGCACGTGTGCGGAAGGCTGCCGACCGTGGCCGCCTCGCCTCTCATCGTTGCCGCAGTCTCGCTGAGAAGACGACCCGCGCGCACTCTGTCGGCGCGCTCAGGGCAGCGGGGGCACCCCGTTCAGCGGCGCCGCTTCCATCCGAAGCTGTCACGCCGGCAGAAGGCAGTCAACCGGGCGCGCGCGAGAATCCGCACTCGCGGCGGACGAGCCGTCGCCACGCTTAAGACCTGAAAGATCCAGACCGAGCTGCGCTGCGGCCGGCGCCGCGCCACCGCGATCGCGCAGGCCGTCCCCGTCCTGCGCCACGTCGAAGCCAACCGCTACGCAGCATGTAAATGGCGCATTGACTACGCTCTGAGCATGGGGACACGTGATCATGCGGTGCTGCGGCTCGCTGTGGACCTCGTCATCCTTACCGTCCGTGAGGATCAGCTGCAGATTCTCATCATCGAGCGAGGAAACCCTCCGTTCGCCGGCCGACCGGCCCTGCCGGGTGGATTCCTGCGGGGGACAGAGGACCCTCTAGCTGCCGCTCATCGCGAACTGCGCGAAGAGACCGGCCTCAGCGCGTCGGGCCTGCACCTCGAACAGCTGCCGGTCGCCGGTGCCCCTGACCGCGATCCACGCGGGCGGGTGGTCAGTGTGCCGTATCTCGCGATAGCGCCGAATCTGCCGATGCCGATTGCCGGATCCGATGCGAGTGGTGCACGTTGGAGGCCGTTGGACAGCCTTGAGGAAGACGGCCACCTGGCATTCGACCACGACGAAATCCTGCAGATGGCGATCGAGCGTGCCCGGATAGAGCTGGAGCACACGACTCTTGCTGCCGCATTCTGCGCTGAGCCGTTCACGATCGGCCAGCTTCGTGGCGTCTACGAGGCGGTCTGGGGCGGCCAGCTCGATCCGCGCAACTTCAGCCGGAAAGTGATCAAGACCGAGGGGTTTGTGGTTGCGACCGGCGAGAAGCGTCTCGTCGGTACAGGCCGACCTGCCGCCCTCTACCGACGAGGATCGGCGACCAGGCTCCATCCAGCGATGCTTCGAGCCGACCTGGGCCCTCCGATCCACCCGTAGATGTCATGTTGACAATAACTCGCTATCGCCGTAGCGTCGTGGGCGCGATCGACCCTGCGCGGTCGTGAAGTAACCCTTGCTGCCGGATCGCCTTGCGGAGTCCACGTGGTACGCAATCGATCATTCTATAGGTCGCGTGTGCACATTCGTCCATTGGCGGACGCCTTGTTGTACCGACGCGAGCACCAAGCGGACTGCCATTACTCGCACGCCGTCAACTAGGGCCTGGGGAACTCACCTCCAGATCTCAGCCTGCTGCCGAACGGCCTCGACGGGCTGCGCACGACAGCAATCCGTCCGGAGCCGAAAACCATCCAACGTCTGAATTGGAACAACCGACTGCCTGATGATGGTGGCTGCTCAGTAGTCCGCAACAAGCTTACTGTCCCGTGAGTTGGCAGCGGTCGACCGATGGCGACGTTGTCGATGCCAACGCAACGATACGTCGCAGAAGAGGCTGGCGTGCGGAACGTTCGTCACCGCTCACGGCACGTTCGCCACAGCTTTGGAAGAACTTCCAGGACTGCGGAATCAGTCCGTGTTGAGACTGGAGGAGTGATCAATGCCGACGGTGGTTTTCCTAACCGCATTGGATCTGGAGCACGCCGCTGTTGTCGAGCATCTGACGCAGCCGACGACCGAGCGCTGGAAACGTGGCATGATCTTCGACACCGGCGTGTTTCAGGGAAAAGCGTTGTGGCATGTCGCAGTAGCACAGGCTGGTCCTGGCAACGCAACGGCAGGCATTCTGCTCGATCGCGCCGTGACGACCTTCTCTCCCGACGTGGCAATGTTCGTCGGTATCGCAGGCGGCCGAAAGGATGTCCGGCACGGCGATGTCGTCGTGGCCGACGCGGTGTACGACTACGAGTCCGGCAAGGACGAGGAGCACCTCTACCTGCCGCGCGTCAAGACCTCCGCCCCATCCTTCGGCCTGGTGCAGCGCGCGCAGGCCGTTGTTCGCCGAGCCCGGTGGCAGGAACGGATCCTGCCTCGACCGCCCACGCACCGTCCAACGGCGTTCGTGAAGCCGATCGCCGCTGGGGGCAAGGTGGTGGCGAATGATCGATCGAGTACTGCGCGGCTCCTCACCGCTTACTGCGGTGACGCACTGGCGGTCGACATGGAGAGCCATGGTTTTCTTCGTGGCGCCTATGTCAACGAGGGCGTTTCCGCCCTGGTTGTGCGCGGGATATCCGACTTGCTGAGCGACAAGACTGCCGGGAACGACGCGCGCTGGCAGATTCCCGCGGCTCGCAATGCCGCAGCGTTTGCCTTCGAAGTTCTCGACGCCGGCATCGAACCCGACCAAACTGGGCTAGTTGGGGCGGACAGCCATCCGGCAGCAAATTCGTTCGTTCAGAAAAACAGCCCGGCCGGTGGGACCGTCTACGCGAACCAGGGCATCGGCAACCAGATCATTTATCCTGAGGCACGTTCCGAGGAGCGGCATGGATCCGTCCGAAAGCACTGAACGCGAGGGTCAAACGAGATACGTGCAGAAGAATTCGCCCCGGCGACGTGGGACCGTGTATGCCAATCAGGGCACCGGGCCCCAGATCATTAACACGGCGCCGGGAAAGCTGCGCTCCAGCATGGACACGAAGGCGCTCCTCGTGATCCTAGTGGCCGACATCGTGTACTTCTTCTTTGGGATGCTGACTTACACGGGCGAGAACACTGCAAGCGACACTTGGCGTGCCGTGATCTTCTTGGCGCTTCTGCTCGCCACTGCGGGCATAGTTCGCCGGTGGTTGCGGCGGCGCGTCTGATCTGCCCGACCCGATTGGCGATCACTGCACGACGGGCCGATCGGTCCGTGAAGCCGAACGGATGCTTTCCACCCCCTGATCAAGGAGGACGCCAATGGATGCGTTAGCAACGGGTGCCCGTACGGGTCCGGCAGCGCGCTTGCTGTCAAGAGTCTCGTTACGGGCTGCAGTCCTCACCATTGCTCTTGCACTGGCCAGCTGTGGCGACTCACCGGCGGCCGAGCCCGAACCTCCCGCGATCACGGGAAACGCTGCCACCTCCGGTGCGCCTGCGCCGGCTACCAGTACGTCGCTGCCCGCGCCGTCGGCTGCAGCGCCGCCGCCTGGGACCGTGTTGGCCCGCGTGGACGGGCCTGGCCGGCTGAACGTGATCGCGAACGTGCAGGGGCGCGGATTCGACGTCGTCAGCAGTGTGCTCCAGGGCGGCAACGACGTGTCGACGCTTCAGGCGCACGATGTAGACGGCACACCGATGGGCAAGCTCTCCCCAGGCTCCTTCACCGGCGAATGCGGCGCTGCCGATGTCATCACCCACGGCCGCCGGCTGATCATTACCCTGCTCATCAAGACGGTTCCTGCCGCCGGAATCACCCAGGAGACCCACTCTCTCGAAATGAACGCCTGGGACGCAAAGTCGGGCGAGCAGGTATGGTCTGCCACCCCGGTGGAACCGTCGCCGAAGTCGCTTTCATGCCAGGCGTACGACGGAAACCTGCAGGGCGTCTCGACCACTCTGGACGGCAGTTGGGGCGTCATGCTGTGGTCGCCCCAAAGCTTCGCCATCGACCTCCGCAATGGTCAGCTGTACCCACGCGACGACTTGCTTGGCACGATCGGCAACTACGTCACTGTGGGAACCGACAAGACGGTCTACCACCGTAAGCCGAACACCGTCAACATAACCATCCCGGGTGAGTGGAAAATACTCGGCACTTTCAAGGCCGGGGACTCCGAGGTCGGCCTGCTTGACCTCGCCCGAACCGGAAGCATGGCAAGTACTGGTGTGTCGTACGCCAGTTCATCGGGGCAGCGCACGTTGTCGACGCCCGACGGTACGACCATCGTTAGCCTCGTGGGAAATGCATCCTATGGGGTGCCGGACGCGATCAAGGCATACCGGCTCCCATCCGCTCAGCCGCTGTGGACCATCAAGACTCCGGAGGATTTCACCGACTCCATCCATGCGATCAACTCGTCAATCGTCCTAGTCGCCCGAGCTCGGTTCGGTGCAGAAGGCGACGGCGTCGAGTACATGGCCGTCGATGTAAGTACTGGCAAGGTTGTCTGGTCGCAGAAGACACCCGGCCTGTCAACCTGCCTCCTTACGGCTCGCCAGATCCTGATCGTGGTAAACGATCAGTTCGCGACCCTGGATGCAGCTACTGGCAAGCAGCTGTCATATCAGGACGGAGCTAGCGCCTGCCCTGGCATCGTCGCGCCCGGACTCACCGGCGTCGGCCGCGATCACATGGACGTCGTGCAACTCATCAGTCCTTGACAGTGGTTTCGCAGCTGTAACGGTCGCGCTACCGCTCGAGCCGACGGCCCGCATGGCAGGTGCCTCCCATCGAGGATCGGCGGGGAGGCTCCTTGCCAGCGGCTCACACTGTTCTGTGGTCAGTTTCAGTCCGAGGCGCTGCAGAAAAGACTGAGCTATCCCAACGGGGCGCCTAGGTTGATCATGAATGGAACCGGATCTATGGCCGCCTCTGCGCTCGCATCACCGTTGACGTGCACCTCGAAGTGGAGGTGCGGCCCAGACGAATGACCGGTCGAGCCGACGACACCGATGGGCTGGCCGACCTCGACGCGGTCGCCGACCTCGACCCGCGGTGGTTCGTTCATATGGCAGTACCGGGTGATGATCCCGCCGTCGTGACCGATGTCTACGTACCAGCCGCAGCCGCTGGTGAGATTCGGGTCCCCGTCACGATCGCAGCCCCAGTTGCTGCCGTCGCGGTTGTCGATGGCGTTGCAGCGAACCCGGCTGACGATGCCGGCGGATGCGGCTCGGATCACGGTGCCGCGTGGGGCGCTGAGGTCTACGCCGTCATGACCGGGCCGGGTTGCGGTTCGGAAGCCCGAGCCGACAGGCGCGAGGACTGGCTGGGTCCAGGGCCCACTGGCACCGCCGCAGCTGGCCAGGCGCCCAGTTGGCCGTGAACTCTCGCCGCTGGTGATCGTGCCGACGAGTTGAGTGGCTTCCGGCTCCCACTTGGAGTACGCGTCGGGATAGGCGCTGACTTGCACACGTTGGGCTGCCTCGGTAAGCGGCATGGTCTGCCAGCCGGGGATCGTCAACAACTTGGCGTAGAACCTAGCGGCGGCGTATGTCGGGTCTAGGAGTTGCGCGACGGTTCCCCATCCTTGGCTGGGTCGTTGCTGGAACAGTCCGACGGAATCCCGGTCGCCGCGGGGAAGGTTTCTTAGCGTCGATTCCTGCATAGCGGTGGCGACGGCGATCACCCACCCCCGAGTGGGCACGCCCTTGCTGGCTCCAGCTGCGGCGATAACGACGGCGTTGGTTACCTGATTGCGATCCCACCGGCCGACAGCTGGCCACCCACCCGGCGGCGCTGGGGCAAGCGATCGACCGAGTGTCGCACCCGAGCCGCAGCCGGCAGCGGAGCCTCCCAGCAGAAGGCCGGTGCCCGCGAGACAGACGAATACCACCGTGACGACGGCAGCGAGCAGGGTAGCGAGCATTCGAGGACTCACCGCCGGCTCCAGCATTCAGGTCGATTGGTGTTGCTGAGACGTGGCTTGATGGTCATGTTTCCTCCACTGGTGAGCACTCCCCAGCGGCGCCAAGGAGCTGATCCCGGCGCGTCCGGCGAGTCGAAGGGGGTCTGGCGCTGCGACGAGCAGGTCTACAAACGGAAAAAGGGCCGCATTTACGGCACCGGGAGGTGCAAATCGGGTTCGGGTGGGCGGGTATCGACAGCGAGAGGACAGGCCGGACGCGGATCCCGGGGCAGGCTGAGCAGGATTGAATCGGCTGATCAGGCTCCGGCGGGATTCCATGGGCACGAGGACCAGACGGGTCCCCCTTCGACCTCGAACAATGAGTCCGTCCAAGGTGTGGCCTCGTGCCGGCCCCCTCTGCCCCCTGCAGAAGTGGGACAGACGACCCACCACCGGGACAGAGGGGTACCGGCCGGGACCGTCATGCGGAGCCAGCGCTCATTGAGACTCAGGAGTCGAGGGTGCCGCCGGCACTTCGGTCAAGCTGTCGTGGCTCCCGTGGGAGGCCAGCTCGGCCAACCGGCGGGCGGTTGGAAGCGGGTGGTCGAGCATGCCGACCTGGCCGGCACGCCGGATCGCCTGGACGGAGCGCACATCGAAGTTGTGTCGCTGCGCGAGGGCACGAAGGTCGGTCTCGCCGTCCTTCATGTCCGCCCAGACGGCCTGCCAGCGACGGTAGCGGTCGGCATTCACGGGGATGCGGCGGATCAGGTCGACCGGCCACGGCTGTTCGAGGTCTTCGCCGGGCGCGAGGTCATCGCCGTCGTGCCGCGACATGTCAGGGTCATCCCGCGACACGTCGGGATCGTGTCGCGAAACGTCGTCCGGCCGGTTGTCGTCGTCCGGCGCTCGCCCGGCGATCTCCGGCTCGGTGTGGTGTCGCTGGCCGCTCGCCTGCGGCTCAGGTTTCTCATCACGCTGCATCGGGTTGGCGGTGGGGTGTTCGAGCATCCGCGACAGCATTTTGATCGCGGCGATGAGCGCGACCGCGGGCCAGCCGGCGATGATCCGGGCGATGACGTCGTCCTCAGCGATGAGGATGTTCGCGCCCAGGCTGACGACACCGCCGGCAGCGAGGGCGATCCACGGAAACGCGCCCGAGGGGCGGCCGGCCCGTCGATCGGCGAGGATCGCCAAGGTGGCGACGACCTCGATGCCATCGACTGTCAGCGGGAAGGCGTGTGCCTTCCAGCCCTGCTCACCGCGCGATTCGGCAAGTTCGCGGAGGTGGTCGTAGCTGACCGCACCGGCGACACCCGCCAGTCCGAGGGTGGTCAGGGTGGCTGCAGTGGTGATGACGAGGTCAGTCAGGGACCGTCCCGGTCCGACCGGGCGGGCGGTTCGCCGAAGTACTACGTCGATTGCCGTGACGGCGATGGCGACGGCGATGCCCACGAGGACGAGTCGGATGTCCATCAGCGACCCGCCCGTCGTCGCGACGGCGCGACCCCGATGTCACGGGTCGGTCGGGCGAGGCTGCGTGCAGTGTCGGGTGTCGTGACATACGCCTGCCGGGCGGTCGTCCGAGCGACGACATCCACCGTGAGGCCGCTGTCCTCCCAGCGGTCCGAGGCTGGGCCGGTGGCGTGTCGATCCGGGGTCGCGGAGGTAAGCAGGCAGGGCGCGATGGTGACGAGCTGGCCACGCGTTCGGGTGTTCAATCGCATCAGGTTTGCGCCTTCCAGAAGGGCGGTGCCGGCGCCTCCAGGGCGCCGGCACCGCACATCGGTGTGATCCGGCGCCCAGGGGCGCACCTGGTGGTGCGTCACCCGGGGTGCGGGTGTGGAGAACGCGGTCGTCAGTCGGTGCCGAAGTCGTACTCGCGGTGGTGGACGGGCACCACGTCGACCTCGCGGATCTTGTCGGTGTGGGCGCGTGCGACCTCAAGGCGGTCCAGGTCGTTCGCTACGACGTCGACCGCGACGGAGATGGCGACTCGTGGGTCGAGGGCCTTGACTTCGATGACGAGTGGTACCACGAAGACGATCCGATAGCGGGAACCTCGCTCGCCGCTGACGTTGCTGGTCGGTGGCGTGTCGTCGAGCGCGCGCAGCCGCAGCTGCCACTGTTTGGTCGGGTGGACGGATGCGTGCCGTAGGCAGCGAAGTTCGACGCGGAGGAGGCGTTCTGCAGCGGCTATGGCCTCGTCGCTGTTGTCCGCGTCGGTCTCGATGGCGAGCGGGGTGTGAACAGTGGCTTCGAAGTGGGTCCGCAGCGGCGGGGGCATGGTCAGGTAGCGCAGGGCTTCGTTTGCGTCCGGAACGGTAAGTGCTCCGGTGTTGACCGCGAAGATGATCCAGCGCCGCACCAGGTCGACGAACTGCCGGTAGCGTTCCTCGATGGCCGCACTGCTGTCCCGGATCTCGTGATCAGCCAGGGTGAGTGCGCCGCGAAGCGCGGCGATCAGATCGGTGTCGGCTTGCCGGACGAGGGCCATCTGTTGGGCGACGAGGTCGGCGGCGGCGCGGACCGCGTCCACGTCGGGGGCGACGGTGCAAGAGTGCTGGAAACCGGCATACAGCAGGTCGAGGATCTCCTCGGCGCCCCAACGGTTCTCCTGCATCACGGTGGCGGCGGCCGAGTCAGTGCGTGGGTTGATCACGGTACTGCTCCCCTCCTGATCGCGGCGGATCATGGTTGGTCCGTGTGCTGGGCAGCCCAGGTCTGCCAGTCCTGAAGGACGGACGGGGGGATGCCCGCGCGGAGACCGTCGAGGACGAGCAGTGCCATCCCGTAGCTCGGATCCGCCGTCAGAGCGCGATGCGCCGCAATGTCGGCCAGCGCACCATTCCCCTGCAGCCAGGCGGTGAAGGCCAGCAGACTGGCTGGCGCCGCAACCAGATCCGGGTCGGCCCGCCGGGTGAGGTCCCGCCACAGTTCGAGGTGCCACTCCTCGCGGCTGGCGGTCAGCCAGGCATGGTCCCGAACGGCGATGGTGCTGAGTAGCGTGGTGAGCCAGGCGACCTCGTCATCAGTGCACCGCTGACCGCTCCGGTACCGGTTGGCCGCCTCCGTCAACGCTGCCTGTCCTTCGGCCTCGACGGCGCTGAGACTGGCCGGTAGGTCCGCCAGCCGTCGGCGGGCACGGTCGGTTGCTTCGGTCATGGCGGCACGGAGGGCACCGCCCGCGGGTGCGATGGAGGCCGCGAGGCTTGCGCGGTCCGCGAACGGGCTGGATCCGGATACCGCAGCCCGTACCGACAGTGGGCTGGCGACCGCGTCGAACGGCGTGCCCTCGGGTGAGCAGCACGTCGGGTTGTCGCACAGGTAGGACCAGTACCGGTCATCGGTGACGCGTAGCGCGTCGTACACCTGCAGGCCGGCGACGGTGAGTACCGCACGGGCAGCATCGACCGCCGGCGTCGCGAGATCTTCCGGCCCGTAGGCGGCGATCACCACATGGGTTGCGTGAACGTGGTCGAGGGCCGGCAATGCCTGGGCGATGTCGGCCACTCCAGCGGGCAGGTCTCCCCGGGTGACAAGGGCGACCTTCGTCCCGGCGATCGCGATCAGGACGATGCTGTTCGTCGGGTGGAATCCGACCAGGTGCGGCACGGCGGCGAGCATCTCTGCGGCCGAACGCACCGGCAGGATGGAGTTGTCGGGGCTGGTCATCGTGTTTCCTTCCGAATCGGATCCACCACGCGATGGCGGGTGGACTGGTATGGGATTGCGCGGCCTGATCGAGTTCGGTCAGGTGTTGGCGTGCGCGTATGGCTCCGCCGGGAACGCGCCCGAGCGCGGGCGTGTGTTCAGGTCCGGGTGTGCACGGAGGTGCGCGTCTACGGCTGCGCGCAGAGGGTTGCCTTCTCGCCGGACGAAGCCAGGTGCGCACACCCGCGCGCACCGCCGTCGGCGAGCGGAATCACGGCCGAGGCGGGATGATCTCCACGTGCAGGTCCCCGGTGAAGCCGGTGGTGAAGGTCATCCGGAGTCGGTTCATGTCCAGGCGCTGAACATCTCGAAGCCCGTTGCGGTCTGTCATCCAGCGTGAGCAGCGCATCGCTCTGCCGATCTCCGCGACGACCAGATCAAGGTCCGGCGCGATCGGCGGAATCGGGTCCAGACCCAGGTGGCGGCGGCTGTCGGCGGCCCAGATCTCGCCGGTGGTGACCCAGTGACCGTCGCGGTGTCGGAACTCCACGGCGTCGGCGGGCGCGTTCTGTGCCCGGGCCAGATCGAGCAGGTAGGCCAGGTAGTCGGGGGCAGAGCCACGCATGCGGCCCCAGGCACGGATGTACGGGTAGTCCTCGTTACCGCCAGTGGCGTCGTCAGTCATCGAGGTTGGTCCTTTCAGCGCGAGCGGCCCGGGACCGCGAGCGGCGATCCCGGGCTGCGAGGTCGGATTGTTGTGCTGGCCAGCACCGCCCCTGGCCGGGTGGCAGCGCCAGGTCGTGCGATGGCGCAATGGGGCAACATTCAGCTGAGCCAGTGGGGGGTTTGCGAGGCGCCCAGTAGGTCTTGGGCGTTCGGCTCGCGGCACCTGCTGCGGGTGTTTCAGGCCGTCAGCGACGCCCTATTTCCCTCGCGCTCTCTACCCGGAGCGCTTCCACGGCGGCGGCAACTGCCGCCCCGAGCGTGTCGAACGAGGCTGCGCGCGCCCCGCCGTCGATGTAGAGCGGGAAGTCGACCCCGGTGATGCGGTTGTGGACGCGTACGTACCAGCCGAATTTGCCGTTGGGTGGGGACAGGTAGCTGGTGGCGTTGACAGCCGGTGCATCGATGGCGACGACGCACCGGGCACCGTCGGTCTGATGGCGGCGGGCGGCCCACCCTTCGGGAACGAGCCGTTGCGCCTCTGGCAGATGCTCGTTGACGAGGTCGACGGACTGGGCGATGTCCCGCTCGTTCTCCGCCGCGCGCCGACGATGTTCATGATTGGCGAAGCTGACCCACGTGCCCGACTCGGCATCGATGACGAGGTACGTCTCGCAGGCTTCGCACCACGGCAGGCCGTGACGCCGCAGTCTGCTGAGGGTCTGGCATCGCGAGCAGACGATGTCAGTCATGAAGGTGACCCCCCGCTGACTCCTCCTTCGCAGCGTCCGACTGATCGTGGCCCTGGACGTGCACTGGTAGGGATGGGAAATCGTTGAGGCGTCCGCGCCCTTCGGCGACCTGCTCGATGGCCGCGACAATCAGAGTGGCGACCTCCGCCGAGGTGGTGTGGTCGGGCACAGCAATGCTCCAGGTGTCGTCACTCGGCCCGATCTGGAACTCGCTCGTGTCGGCGACCGGCTCCCGGTGATCGGGTTTTGCGAACCAGCCGGGGCCGGCGGTGACGGCCCAGCGGACATCCCCGTTCTGGTCGGTGTGTTGGCTTCCGGCGTAGATGGTGGCGGTATTGCCGCCCGAGTGGTCGATGTGTGCGTGATGGCCGTGCCTTGCGATCTCGACGACCACGGCCTGCATGTCGAAGCGGGTGGGCTGCTGCCCGTCGTTGAAGGCGTCGCGTAGTTCGGCGAGCAGGCCGTTGTCGACTTGCTCCGGCAGCACGACCCTCTGATTACGTCGGGCGGCCGCCCACAGTTCGTCGTCGGTGGGCAGCGGGGTGCCGTTCCTGGCATTGCTTTCGCCCGCTTCCCTGACGAGCTCGAGCAGGTCGAGCCAGTCCGGGAAGGCGTTCATGTCGTCGTCCGCTCGGGTGAGCGTCGCTCGGCCAGGTGTCCGACGACGTCGGTGACGTCACGGACCAGACGCACCCGAGGCGTCTCGCGCAGTGCCTCGTGACAGCCGACGGAAAGGGCGGAGGTCACCGGACCAGGCACCGCCATCACAGGTCGGCCGAGGAGATCGGCCTGCGCAAGAACGGTCCGGGCGCCGCTGCGGAGGGCGGCCTCCACGAGCACGCAACCGCCGGACATCGCCGCCAGATAGGCCCCGTTGACGGCGACGCGGCTTCGGTACGGTGCGCTGCCGGGCGGCCAGGCGCTGATGAGAGCGAGCCGCTCGAACAGCGCTGAGTTGCCCTGCGGGTGCGGACGGTCGATTCCAGCGGGATTGATCGCGACGGCCAGGTGTCCCGCCGTCAGTGCGCCGCGAAGCGCTGCGGCGTCGACGCCGTACCCACCGGTGTTGAAGATGGTCCACCCGTTCTCGGCGAGGCCGTGGCCGAGTTCTGCGGCGACATGCTGCCCGTAGCTGGTGGCCGCGCGGGCTCCGATTACCGCGACAGACCGGTGCAGCGTTTCTACGAGGGGCTGTGCGCCGCGAACCCACAGGCATGGCGGTGGGGCGGGCAGCCGGACATCGTCGTCTGTGGCGTCGCGGTGCTGGTTCAGGTCCTCCAGCGCCGTGGGCCACTCTGCGTCCTGCGGGATGACGATCCGCGCACCGATCCGTTCGGTGTCGACAACGATCCTGGTAACGACCTGCCGCAGACCGGTTGCACCCAACTGTTCGGCAGCTGCGGAACGTGCCTCGGCCTGCGGCAGGTGGCCGGCGATCAACCGGTGGAGGACCGCTTCCGGGCCCTCATCGTGAATCATCGTGTGGACGAGTCGGTCACCGACAATGGTCAGCCGGGCCAGGACAGCGCGGGCGATTCTTGGGTCGTCGATGGTGCTCATGTCAGCTTCTGTCTCCTTCCGGGTCAGGGGATGCGGGGCTGGCGTCGCCAGGCCATGCCTCCCTTGGGAGAGTTGTTGGGCCTGGGCGCGGCACTTCGCCGCGCCCAGGCGCAGTCATCTCGGGATCGCCGGGGGTACGGCCGGCGGAGGTCTGGGTCGAGGGGCGCAGCCTCGTCAGAGGCGGCAGGCGAATCAGCGCGAGCTCAACCTGCGGAAGCGGGTGCCCTTCGAGGGCGCTCGGTCGCGGGAGTGTGGCGGCGACACCCCTGTACGGCTATCGGCGCGAGTGGCACGGTCGCCCTGCGCGAACTGGTCGGTGTCAGTGGCCCCCGAGCGAGCCGAGACCGGTCGCGGAGATGACGACCAGGGCAACGACGTGGAGGCTGACCAGGGCAAGGACGTGGACCGCGGGATGCAATCCACGGCGCAGACAACGCCGCAGGAAGCCGCTCTTGGTCTCGGGGGCGACGTGCTTGGGCATCAACAAATTCCTCTCAGCTGGCCGCGCTTGCGGACGAAACGCGACTGGGAAGGTCGGGGTCACGGACACCTGCGTCCGCAGCGGGACGGTCCGTAGTTCGGTTCGTTGACGGGCGGGCGGCGATCCAGCTCCGGAGCCGGCTCCCTCGGCGCTCGGAGACACGGCAGTGCCGGGCTCTTCTGTCCCTTCACGAGTGCTCGCTGGCGGCGTCGATGGCTGCTGATATGCGCCGAGCCAGTTCCGCGTACTTGGCCATCTCTGCTTCCGCGAAAGCACCCGTACGGCCGAGTCCTTCGGCGGTGGGTGTGACGTCGATCGTCTCGACCGGTGCAGTGGATGCCGCGGAATCGCTCGGCTCGGCCTGAAGCACGGCCGCCCACCGGTCGTAGGCGAGCCAGAGGGCGTGCGCGATGGTGGTCACCTCGTCCAGGGAGCAGACCAGCCTCGTCGTCGGGGCAGTGCCGTCGGTCGCCCGGGCAGTCGTATCGCGGTCGGGCTCGGCATCCCGGCGGCGCACCCGAGGTCGGGTGCCGTCGACCTCCGGCACGCCGTCACGGTCGGCGTTGTAGATGAGCGTCTGGTTACCCGCGCGCTTGGCGGTGAACATGGCAGCGTCGGCCTGGGCTAAGGCGTACCGGGCGTTACCACCGCCGCTAAGGGCGACGCCGACGCTGACCCGAAGTTGCATCCGCCGTCCTGCGACGATCGCTGGTCTAACGAGGGCCACGCGGATCGCGTCACGCAGGGCCGTGGCGTCCGCGCGAGGCACGAGGATCATGAATTCATCGCCTCCGGTACGAGCAACCTGCGCCCCAGCGCTGACGGAGGCGGCGGCGTGGAGCAGGCGGACGGCGATGGCCTTCAGGTATTGGTCGCCTGCGGCGTGTCCGCCGTTGGCGTTGACTGCGTGGAGGCCGTCAGCGTCGGCGAAGGCGATGGTCAGCGGTGCAGCCACCGCGCTGGCGGCGGCGATGGCCCGCTCAGCGAGGGTCCGGTTGGGTAGTCCAGTGAGCGGGTCTGTTTGGGCCGCCAGGAGTTCTCGCCGCAGCTGCTCCTCAAGAGCGGCACCAGCGGCAACTCGACGGTCCAGTTCTTCCTCGCGGGCATGGGCCGCAGCGAGTCTCCTTCGTTGCCGGAAGAGCCGGGTCGTCGCGATGATGCCAACCGGAATCCAGCTCTGCATGGCGATGACGGCAATGAGCACCGCCACCGCGAGATGGCCGTGCGCCGCCAGGAAGGCAACTGGCGCGGTCGCGAGGATCGCGACGATGGTGATCGTGGCGGTCGTGCGAAGCAGATCACCTCTGTCGGTGGATCGCGCATCGGATTTAGACATGGATGGGCTCCTTCATGGAGGAGCTCCGAGGGCGGGCCGCTCTCGTAGGCGAGGCCCGCCCCCGGGCCTTTGGGGTGGGTACCGGCCCTTGGTGGGCCTCGCCTGAGGAAGGCCAGCTCAGAAGAGCCGCCGCTCAGGGTGCCGCGCGGCGTGCCCGCACCTGCGGCCGCTGCTGCAGGTGCGAGAGCATTGGGCAGTCCCGTGACCGGATGTCGGCCGCCGCTGTCAGTCGAGGTCGTCGAGGTCGATGTCCTCGTCGCTGACTTGGGCACCTTCGCGGCGCAGGTCGTACTCGTCGAAGTCCAGGTCCCCGCCACACAGGTTGGCGCGCAGTTCGTCCTCGGCGCGGTCGTAGGCGTCTTCCTCGTCGGTCGCGCGTACCCGGAGGGTGACCGGGACGAGTAGCTCGACGCTGTATTCCACGGGAAGGGTGGTGATCCCCAGCCGTTCCAGGGCGTAGTTCGTGCCCGACAGGCAGATCTCACGGTTGTTGACGGCACGGGCCGCCCTGCGGCGTACGTCATTGCTGAACTCGTCGCGAGCGTGTTGCCTGGCGATGGCCTCAGCCGCGGCGGCCTCGGCAGTCGTCCTGGCGGTAGCGACTGCTGCGGTGAGTAGGTGGTGGGCCGTCTCGTCTGTGGGCGTGGCGGGCATCGGCCCGTAGCCGGCGGCGAGGAGGGTCGCGACCCTGCTCAGCCACGCCGGTGTGTCGTCAGATCCATTCGTTGCTTGCCAGGCCGCAGCGAGCATCTCCTCGACGACGGCGGTGTGGATCATCAGGTCGGTGGCGGCCGGTCCGCTCTCCGGATCTGCAGCAGCCGAGGTTGCCGGGTTCTGGGCGTCGAGCAGCTCGACGGTGTCGGTCATGATCGTGTTACCTTTTCTGGCTGAGACAAAGAACGCCGCCCCTGTTGGGACGGCGACGGATCGTTCGATTGGTCGGGGACAGCGATCGGGGTCACTCATTGGTGACGGAGACGACCTCCACCTCGTCTGCGCTGAAGAGTGGCCGGCGGGGCAGCCGGGGCAACTCCTCGCTGAGTTCGCTGACGGCCAAGCGGACTGCCTCGTCGTCGTCGACCGCAGAGATGCAGATGGTGATCGGCACGCGAAGGGTGACCACGTGGTCCGAGGGGATCGGCGGCAGGCCCCAGTCGGCCAACGCCTCGCTGAGGCTCTCCTCGAAGTCGGGGTTCTCGCCGAGAGTGCCGAGCCCGGCTGTGCGTACGCCGAGTTGCAGCCGGCGCAGGCCGGTGCGGTGCTCGGCGGCCTCGTGGCGTGCGCGGTTGGCCCGCGCTCGGGCCTGAAGCAGATCCTCGATCAACCGGCCGTGACAGACGCTGCGGTCATCGCCGTTGGTGTGGTCGTGCTCGCAAGCGGCGACGGATCCGTCGCTGGCGGGGTTGCTGGCCGCAGCGAGGAAGGCGGTCAGCAGGTCATCGGGCATCGACTCGCCGGTGACCTCCCGCCAGGCCTGGGCGGCCGTGGCGCCGAGCCGGCCGATGTCCCCGGAGAACGCTTCGGTCATGGGTGCCTTCCCTTCGTCGATGCCCGTGCTGCCGTACGGGCAGGAATGGAGGTGGAGGTCGGTGTCTCAGGCCAGGCCAGGACCGGACGACGGAACACGGCAATAGCCTGGCCGCCGGTCGCAACGGTGGTAGCGACGGCATGAACGTCGTTGTCGAACAGGTCCCGCTCCAGGGCTGCGAGATCGATGTAGCGCCGGGGCATTCCGAGACGCTCCAGCGCCGTGGCCCAGCCGCACTCGACCAGGTGCCTCTCGGCGTAGTCCGAGCGGTGCGGGAAGAGGCCGACGAAGTCGGCGGTGAAAATCGCGGGCAGTTCATCGGCGGGCACGTCCGCGTCGACGCCGCCACTCGCCGCGAGCCAGTCGCCGACCGCAGCCAATGGCAGCTGATGGGTTGAGGCGATCCGACGCATCGCGCACAGCACCGGCAGCGGCAGTCGGTGTGAGTCGCGGCCGTACCGGCCAAAGCCGTGCGCGTCGATGACCACCACCTCCGCTGCGGCCCTGACCGGAAGCACCTTCGCGATGCTCGCCTGGGCTGCGGCGAGGTCGCCGTCGAGAAGGACGGCTGCGGACGAGGTCAAGTCGTCGGCAGGCGCGATACGGACCGCCCCCTCCTGGCTCATCACCGACTGGACGACCGCGGCCTCGACCTCCGCCCTGGAATCGGCGAGCGCGACGAGCACCCATCGGGCAAGGTTGGACATGGCCTGCACCGCCATCCGCTGATGCCGGGCCGACGTTCCGTCGAGTACGAGATCAGGGGTGACGACGGTGGCGCGGACCGTGCACCAGGCCACCGGAAGATCGCCGGAGTAGACCAGGTAGGCGGGGGTTTTCTCGTCGATGACCCCATCGGTCCGAGCGTCGATTGAGGCGCGCAGCACTGCGGCCTGCGCCGTTGGCAGTGCGTCGACCTTCAGTGGTGGTGAGGTGCGGTAGCGGTCCGCCAAAGCGACCCCGACCAGACTTCCGGCGTTGACGCTGCGCATCCGTTGGAATGCTCGGACAGCGTCCGCGACGGTGCTTCGCCTCATGCTCTCCCCCGTCCGACCGGGGTGCCGAGGCGGCTGTCGGCAGCCAGACTGATGCCAGGTCGTGGTGAGAGATCGCTGGACCGACGCGCAGTGAACTCGTCGAAGAGTGCCGTCGTCGACCTCATCACCACAGCTCCGTTGCGGCATGGGCGTCAACGAGCAGCGAGAACTGCCGGTCAGTGAGCCCGATCGGCTCCGCGTGACGACCGGCGCCCGTGAAGATGACCGGTCCGCACAGGTAGGGCGCGTCCCACGGGCCGAGGTATGGACGGCCGGTGGTCTCGAGGGCCATCTGGGTGGCCGTCCAGTTGGGGACGCCGTTGCCCTGCTGGTCGTCCTCGAGCCACATCACGGTGTATTCATCGAGCCGGACTCGGAAGGCGGCGCCGGTAGTGATGCGTCGGCCGCCATCAGCAGCGGCCTCCAGGACGGTCAGCCGTCCGGACGGACCGACCATCAGGTAGGTGGCCTGCTGTGCCGGGGCGGGCGCCGACTTGCGCATGTCGAGTGGCGGCCGCATTGCGGTAATGGTCATCTTTCTTCGCCTCTGCTGTCGTGGGGTCGGTGACCCCTGGGCACGAAAACGGCCGGTCAGGCGAGTGCCTGATCCGGCCGGGAGGTAGGGCGGTTGGCAAGTCAGCCGGACCGATTGGCTGGGCGAGGGTCTCCCGTCGCTGTACCGGTCCGAGTCGCTTGCGGCTTGTCGTTGGTTCTGCTGGGATGCCAGGCCCGGGAGGTTGCGCCGCAGGCTGGACGGTTGCTAGGCGAGGGGCCAGGCGGCCATGGCGACAAGTTGCTCGTTCGGGCGCAGCCGGTCGACGTGGTCGTTGGCAGCGTGCAGATAGTCGAGCTGGTCGGTCAGCCGACCCGATCTGGGCGTGAGCCAGTTGGCGTCGGCGGCCAAGGCATCACCGGGCACGGCGGAGAGCGCCGCGAGGGTGCGGTAGGTGTTGAGGCCGGCCTGGAGGGCCTCGATGTCCGAGGTGGGAATCGGTTGCTGCCGGTAGGCGGCGTTGTACGTGGTCATCGCGAGCACCCGAGGTTGGGCGAGGTAGGTCTGTTGGGCCCGGCTGAGCGGCCAGTGGGCCGGGTCGTCGCGGTGACGGTCGGCAAAGACCGAGAACGGTTGGGCGTCGCGTGTGCCGTCGACGACGTCTCGCCATCGGTGCCACAGCCGGACAGCACTGGTGGCGGCGCGGGCACGCATGCCGGCCAGGTCAAGGAGACGGACCGGGCCGCCGGCGGCGTGGCCCTGGTAGCGGTGCAGCAGTTGTCGGGTGAGTCGGTGATGGGCGGCGAAGTGGCCAACAGGGCCGGCGGGACGGAGCTGTTGTGCAACGAGGCGGGTCGCCGCGAGGTCGAGCATGGACTGGGGTGTGGCGCTGGTGGGCAGGCAGACCACGATGGTGCGCACCACAGGATGTGCGGGCATGGGCTCCTCCAGGCAGCGTGCGGGGACACAGCCGCTGTGCGATCGCGCGAGTGCGCGCGGACAGGCGACAGCGTCGGCGGACAGAGTGGTGAGGTGCGGGGATCGCAGGGCTGGCGCCGGTGGAAGCTGCGGCGGGTAGGAATCCCGAGCGTGATGACGCGAGCGCGTCGAGGCGATGCTGCCTGTATGGCAGGGCTGGCGCGGCGGCGCCGGGGTGGTGCGGGTGGGCGTGGGTGCCAGGGAGGATGTGTCGCGGCCGACCGGCCAAGGTGGCGGGTGGGCGGGTGCGGCTCCTGCCGTGGCGAGCCAAGCCCGAGGTGGTGCAGTGATGGGGGGGTTCTATGGGAGAGAACTCACAATATCCTGCCGACCCAACGAAAAATGATCATCGTTGGATCGCCTCGGTGGTCGGCTGTTGAAAGGGGTGTTGGGCGCTTCGATGCTGACATCCTTGAGTGACCAGAGGGCGTTGGGTACCGCGGCGCAGGTGTTGGGGTTGACCTACTCACGGCAATCCTTCGCCGGGTGGCGTCAAAAGCCGACGGTGTCGGCGCGATGCGGGATCGCGCAGCGGTGGACACGCTCACGTAGCCGCTGAACGGATGCGACCGGTCTCGGCCATGAGGAAGGCTGGGCTTGGCCTCGGAGGTTGGGCGGGCTGATGACCCATGGTGCTGTCACTGTCCGGAAGTATGGCCTGCGGGCCGTCATTGGCGTCGAGCGGGCGGTCAGACCGTGACGGCCAGCGCATTCGTTCGCACGGGCACCGATGGCTTCGTCACCTTCCTGCCATGGACGGCCCGCTGGGACTCAGCGCAGGTCGGGTCCGCCCTCTACGGCGAGTTCGCCGAGCACGCTGAACCGGTCGTCAGGATCGTCCATGTCCTCAACAATGAAGGCTTCGATTGGTTCCTCATCCAGAAGCTGCGGGTACTTCTCCAGCAGGAACCGACGTTGGTAAGCCATCTCGGCGGTATCGACAATTCCCTCCAACGTGGTCCAGTTGAGGGTGCCGCCGACCAGGATTCCGGCTAGCGGCACGACCTTGCCAAGACCCTTCTTGGTGAGGGTGCGGCCGACCGCATCCGCGAACCGTCCGGCGATCCGGGCGACAACAGATTCGTTCAGAACTTTCCACGTCTTACCGCGGACGAGCGCCTGGGTGAGGCGCGAGATGTCAGCGAAGGCGGCGTTCTTCGCGCCCGCGGACACGGCCGTCCCGGCGTTGACGACGGACAGCACGAAGAGCTTCTCGGCTGGTTCTTCGGGATCGTAGCCGTAGAGCAGCGAGACATGGCCAACCGCGCGGGATGCGAGTCCGATGACGACGGCGGCGTCGCCCGCGAAAGCGCTGACGATGGCACCTCCCGACGGCGCCGCCGCCGCGCCACCGGAGACCGCGGTAGCCAACTCGCCTCCCGAGATCACCAGCCCCGCACCCATCCCCGACACTGCGGCAGCAGCCGGGTAGTACCAGCTCAAAGCGCGGCCGCGCACCGCGTGGATCTGCTCGAGGTCAAGGCGCCGCAGGTCGGAGAGCTTGGTGACCTCGTGCCCGCGCTTCTGGTAGAGCTCCACCGCCCGCTTGGGCGAGAGCCCCGCTCGCGAAATCTTCGCCACCATTCGCTGCGCCGAGCCCAGAGCGCTGCCGCTCCAGTCACCCGCGCTGACCGGGAGGGCCCCGACGGCCTTGCGGGCCCCGGTGCCGATGACGCCTGCACTCTTGGCTACGACGCCGCGCCCCCGCGACACGGCTGTTTGGGCTCCCGAATGATTCTCCAGGTAAGCCGCCGCACGCCTACCGAGTGCCGCGGCGCCGTTGGACACGCCCTCGCCAGCGCTACGCATCGCGGCCGACAGCGGTCGGCCCTTGAACCGCTGAATGTCACGCCACGCCGCCAGCTCGTACTCGGAGGGTTCTGCCATGACGCCTAGGCTAGTGAAACGAACCACCGCTCACGAGCAGCGTGAACCAGTTGCGTTCAGTGTCGGATGGCCGACTGGCGGCTTCACCAGGGACGGGATCCGTATCGCATGGCAACCGCTTCCGCCAACGCTTCGTCGAAGCAACGCACAAGGTTGTTCATGAAGCTTCGCCACGACCTGACTCCGTCCAGGTGCAGAACTCCGGGCGTTGTGCCTCGATGCACGATCTCGCCTCTGATGTCGTTGACGAGCGAGGTCAGCTCGACTTGGACTTTTGCGGCGTCGTACTGCTGCCAATTGACCGCATCGAGGATATTCTCCATGCCCAGCACCTTCTTGACCAGATCGTTCACCTGGCGGGGGGCCGCGTTGTTGAAGGTGCCAATCTCGTAGCGCAGACGGTTCCGAGCGACGTCGAGCCAGCCGTCGCCGATGACAGCCCAGACGGACTTCTCGGCCTTGTTAGTTACGGCCGCTCTCAAGAAGGGCGACAACAGGGCTGGATCAGCGGCGATCGTTGGAATCACGTGGTCGATCGCCTCGCTGAGGACCTGCTCGACGTAGTTCTCCCAAGCAGTCACGAGCAGAACAAGCGCGGATCGCAGCAGCGGACCGTTGTCCCCCTTCGGCCGGCCAGGGGATCCGGAACCGCTGTGTAACGTCAGCAGGGCGTCAACATCCTGCTCCAGCTTCTCGAAGACCGAGGTTGCGTTCGATGGCATCGCCAGAACCTAACCGAGAAGGCGACGAGTCGTGATCCCACGCACATCCCATCGCACCGGTTCTCGACCACCCGTCGCAGGTACGAGCGGATCATCGGCACGGCGGCGGTCCGCAACGGCAGGAGGGACGGACGTAGCGTCCCGTGGCGCACCGCGCCGTCCAGATAGAACGGCCCCTCCCTGAGTATCCGATGGCTCAGGTTTTGGGGGCCACCAGGACGACGCTCGCTCCGCTCACGCCTCCACCACCTTCATGCAGGGCAAAGATCAGGTTGTAAAAACCGGGAGGCGCGTCCTCCGCGATGGGAATGACGCTGGCCGGTCGTTCGCCCGCCGCACCGGACGGCCGCACCGGCCGAGCCTCGAACGTCACCTCTTCCGAAGCGGGCGCCGTCGTACCCCCTGCAGCGCTCTTCAGTTCGCTGACATCCCCGTACGGGCCAGTCAGACGCGCAGTCAGCTCGACTTCTGTCGGCTTCGCGGCGGGGTCGGACCCCGGCTTGACGATCCAGTGAACCGTCATTTCCTGGCCAGGCTGGTAGACCGTATCCACGTCCTCGCCATCGCAACACGTGTAGGTCGTCGGGGTGCCGGCTGCGGTTGTGGGCCGCTCGGGGCCGCAACCCGATACGACCAGCAAGGCCAGGCAGGCAACGGCCGCCACAAGCCGGCACGTTTGCATGAGCATGAGCGTAACGAGCACTGCCCACGAACGCCTCCGGACAGACCTGACCCCGCCAGCATCCGATCGATGGTAGGCAGTCCGGCAGCGATGTCGTACGCGGTCGCCGGGTGACCCTACTGGGGCGGACAGACAGCGACTTGGCACCTCCGGAGCTGCCAGATTCGAAGCCCACGAAAGGTTCACGCCGCTTCGTCACGCAGCTCGTGGAGCGGATCCTCGGTCGGACGTGGTGGGCCGGGATTGAGCGGGCCAGGTTCGTCCTCGATGGTGGGTAGGTCGGCCAGGCTCAGCCGGTGTCCTCCGTTGCCCACGAGCCGCCATACCGGTCCGGACGGGCCGTGTCCGTTGATCCGGTCCCGGGCGCAGGTGGCGACGGTGAGCGTGGCCAGGGCGTCGGCGACACGGTGATCGTGACGGGCGGCGTCGGCGAGCTTGGTGTGGAAGTTGCGTTCGCGTTCCCGGCTCGGCAGGGAGAACAGCAGGATGTGGCCGGGTCCGCCGTCCATCCGTAGGCGCCGGTACGGGTCCAGCTTGTCGCGTAGGCGCGGGTGGTCTTCGGTGGCACGGTCGTACTCGAGCCAGAAGCCGACGCTGCTGCGCCCGTTGCTCCAGACACCGTGTGCGTCGGGGCGTACCCGTTGTCCGAAGACGGCGGCTGTCTGCTGCTCGGACCACCAGCGGGTCAGCCTCGCCTCGGGATGACGGCGCCCGTGGGCAATGAGGTCGATGAAGAACTGGTTGGTCTCGATGGTGTGCTGTCGGATCCGGTTGGACAGCACCGAGTCCGCGGCGAGTGCGACGGCTTTCGGGGTGGGCGGGGTGTCACCGCGGGCGAGGGCCACGAAGCGGGCGGAAAGCCGGCCGGGTACCCAGTAAACCTGTGCGGGTTGACCGGGGTGGGAGCGCAGGACGCGGTCGATGAAGTCGAGCCGTCGCAGGGTGTAGAGGCGATGGGCGCAGGTCACCGGGGAGTCGAACAGGGCCGAGGTGATCTGGTCGGTGGTAAGGGAGGTGTGGTCGGACAGCAGGAAGGCGATCACCCGATCGCGAGGGCGAAGGCGGGCCGAGACGTCGGAAAGCGTGGTCGTGGAGCGACGGAGGGTGGATCGGGGTCGGGGGGTCACGGGGCACCCCCCGATCGGAGGATGTCCCCCCGGTGGGACTGTCGGGACGGCTGATCATGACTCATGTCCGGCTCCTAGCTGCGCTGTTGGGTGGGCAGCGGCCGATTCCCAGGCTGCTCGGAGCGACCATGTCTGGGCCGGACCGCCAACCAGGGTGCGGACCCACCCCCGGTGTATGGAGTGGGAAGCTGCGGCGTCAGTCGCTGCGACGGGATGTCCTGCCTCGATCGCTGCCGGCGAGACGCTTGGCGAGCTGCTCGATAGCGGTCGGGTCCGTCGTGTTGCCGCTGGCAGCGGCACAGGCGGCCCGGATGTGTGTGGCGGCGCCGACCACAGGGCGGGGCGGCCGGGTGTGCAGGGTGAACGCGGCGGTCTCCCGATTGTCGATGACCAGCCGCGCAGCTGCCTGGTAGGCGTCCAGATGGCTCAGATCGTGTTCGGACAGTTCGGGGACCATGTGCCGGGCCATCTGGTGCGCATCTTCGGGCGCCACGTTAAAGGTGATCTTGTTGCGGGCATTCGCGCTCAACGCGAGCTGGGTGGGTCGTGGCAGTTGAGCGAGGTCCTGGTGGGCCAGTACCAGGCTCATGCGGTAGCCGCGGGCTTCGGCGAGCATGTCGTCCACCGAACCGGGCAGATTCAGAAAGTTGTGGCACTCGTCGACGAATACGGTGCAGTCGCGTCGCTTGCCTTCCGGCAGTCTCGCGCGGGCGGTGGCGGCCTGCCAGGCGCGTGCCAACACGAAGGAGCCCATCAACCGCGAGGTGTCCTCGCCGAGTTGCCCCTTGGGGAGGCGGGCGAGCAGGATGCCGCCGTTGTCGAGCAGTTCCCCCATGTCGAATGACGAGCGGGGCGTGCCAAGGGTGCGGCGTGGGAAGTCCCGCAGCAGGAACGCTCTTAGCCGGGCCATGACAGGTCCGATGACCTGCGCTCGCACCGGCGGCGGCATGGACTCGTACCAGCTCCAGTAGCCGAGCAGGCCTTCTGGGTCGTCGAGGCCGTCGGTGAAAGCCATCCGGAACTGACGGTCGTTGAGCAGCGGTGGCACCAGCGCGAGCGTGGCGTGCGCCTTGCGCATCAGGGTGAGGCAGGCGACCCGCAGGGTGTCGTCGATGCGCGGTCCCCAGTGCCTTTGGAAGATCTTGCTGAAGATGGAGACGACGTTGTCGACGGCGAGGTCGTGGTCGTCTCCGGAGAGCGGGTTGAAGTAGCCGCCCTGGTCCTGGTCGGGATCGATGAGGACGACCCGGTCGGCGACGGTCTCCGGCAGCCGGTCCAGTACGTCGGTGACCAGGTCTCCCTTGGGGTCGATGACCACGACACCGCGGCGGCCGGCCACGTCGTCGAGGATCATGTTGACCAGGAAGGTCGACTTGCCGACGCCGGTGGAGCCGAGGACATGCAGGTGTTGGCGGGCGTCGACGACGGGCAGCCCTACGGCGTGACCGCCGATCTCGGCATGTCCGAGTTGTTTGACGCCGCGTCCGCCGGCGGGAACCTCGACCGGCGCTGGCATGGGCTTCGCGCGAGCGCGTCGGAGGCCGGGCACCGCCAGGTCGGTAGGTAGGGCCGCAACGGCGGCGAGTTCAGGGACGCCAAGCAGGTACCCGGAGCGCAGTGGTCGAGCGGACAGCACTGCGGCGGGCTGCTTGAGCCGAACGCGGCGCAGTCGTTGGCGGGCGGTGTAAACGCCGTAGGCGGAGGCGACGCCGTGGGCGAGGGTCTTCAGTCGGGCCTGCAGATTCTCTTCTGCCACCTTCCGAGGGTTGGTGTGGGCGACGCCGTACCGGATCGAGGTCTCCCACAGCTGTCCGGCTGCGAGTTTGTCGACCGCGGCGCGGGCGTCGCGATCACGTTCCGGATCTGTCGGTACCGACCGGGACGCGGCGACCCGAGTGCCCGTGGGGGCCCGGCCGGGACCGGGCACGATCAGTTCGAGTAGTCCGCGCATCCAGGCTGTGGGGTCGAGTAGCCCTTGTGCGGGCTGACCGTTGCGGAGGGCCCCGGTCCCGGCGCGGAGCCGACGGATCTGCCGGGATGTGGCTGGGCGGGTGAGTACCTGCACGCAGGCGTATTCGGGATCCTGCAGCCCGGACAGCGCGGAGATCAGTGGTCGCAGGGGGTCGCTGTCATGGTCAGTGACGATCGGGTACCAGGCGGCGAGGGTGGGGACCAGGGCGCCGCCTTCGTCGAGAGTCGCGAGGGGTATCGGTGCGGTGGCGTCATTGACGGCGGCGGTGGCGCCCGGCCAGGCGCCGGTGACGGCGGCGAGGACCGGTCCGGTGGGCACTGTGCCGGGTAGCCAGATGTTGATGGTCAACTGCCGGCCGGCCCATCGGTATTCGAAGGCGACGTGTGGGGTGCCGTGGATCAGGCGTCGCCATCCGGCAGGGCGGAGGATCTCTGCGCAGGTCGCCCACCAGCGTGCGGTGCTGTCTGGGTCGACTTCCGGTGGTGGGGTGATGACGACCTGGTGGGCGTGACGCAATAGTCTCCGATGCCGCCAACTGTGCAGTTGCCCTCGGGCGACCAGTACGACGAGCCCGAGGGCGGCGACGACGATGCCTAGCCACGGGTGGTCGGTCACCCACCGGAGTGCGTTCAGGACGGCGTCCGCCATCGGGTTGGACGGGACCGGCGGAGGCACGAAGGGCGACGGCGGCGGTGTATTGGGGGCGAGTGCTGTCACGGTGTCTGCCTGTCGAAGTCGCCTGTGACGCAGAGCTCGTGTTCGCGTTGGGAGGACACGGCGTGGGCGCTTACCCGGTTGGCACCTGCCAGGAGGAGGCTCTCCCCGCGTTGCGCTGACAGCAACATCCGCGCCTCTCCCCCGGTCAAGTTGAAGCTGTCGGCGACGGCGGCGATGGCCTGCGGGGCTTGGCGCATGAGGAGCTGGGTGGCCGAGTTCGCGACGACGGCCTGCCCGAGTTCGGAGCCCAGCAGGTCTGCGGCGTCCTGTGTCACCACGGACACCCCGGCCCGCCGTTTGCGGGCGGCCTTTGCCAGCCGGTTGAGGAATCGGACACCTTCGCCGTCGCGCAGCAAGGTCCAGGCCTCGTCGACGATGACGAGTCGGCGTGGGTCGGCGGTCGGGCCGTCGGCGGGTGGGGCGTCGACGGTGCGCCAGATCGCGTCGAGGGCGAGGAGCATCCCGGGTGCGCGGAGTTCGTCGGCGAGCTGTCGGGTGGACCAGACCACCAGGTGCCCGGTGGGGCCGGTGGTGGTGGGTCCGTCGAAGAGGTGGTTGAAGCTGCCGGTGGTCCAGGGTGAGAGGCGGGCGGCAAGGGTGAGCGCCGGTGGTGTGGCGTCGGCCTCCAGTGCCGCGGCGACGTCGCGTAGCAGCGGAGCCGGGCGAGCCCAGGTGGTCGGGTCGTTGGTGATGCCGGCGGCAAGGTACGCGGTGTTGACTGCCCGGTCGAGGGCGGCCCGCTCGGTGGGTGCCATCGCGCTGTCGTGGCCGCTGGCACCGAGCAGGACGTTGATCAGTGTGTGCACGAACAGGGCTCGCCGGTTGCGGGCGTCGGGTCGGTTGTCGTCGGCGGCGATGTCCAACGGGTTGAGCCGGACGTCGGGTGCGCCGAGTTGGATGACGGTGCCGCCGACCGCTTCGGCGAGCCGCAGGTATTCGTCTTCGGGGTCGATGACGTTGACCTGTACTCCGTCGTAGAGGGAGCGCAGGGTTTCGAGCTTGATGAAGTACGACTTACCGGCGCCGGATCGGGCGAGTACGACGCTGTTGTGGTTGTCGGCGGCCCAGCGGTCGTGCCAGATGATGCCGTTGGTGGCGGTGTTGACCCCGTAGAGCACCCCGGAGGCGCTGGGCGGGTCGCCGGGCAACGGGGCGGGCAGATCCGCGGAGGCCAGGGGCATCGCTGCGGCGAGGGCGTCGGTGTCGAAGACCCGCCGCATGCCGATGCTGTCTACGCCCATCGGCAGGGTCGATGTCCAGGCCGGCAGTTGCCGCCAGGTGGCTGGGACCGTGTCGAGCATGACCGACGCGGCGGTGGCCCGTACGTGGGCCACGGACTCGGTCAACTCGTCCAGGTTGGGGGCGTGCACGGTGACGTAATGGCCGACCCGAAACAGGCGGCTCGCGCCGCGGGCGACCCGGTCGGCGAGTTCGGCAGCGTCTGCGGCGGCGGCCTCGGTGCCGGGGTCATCGAGGCGTCCGTGTTGGGCATCGGCGCGCCGGGAGGATTCCAGTCGGGCGCGTTGGCGGCGCAGCCGGGACGCGGCGACCTGCGGGGCGAGCGGCTCGATATGGATGACGACGTCGGCACGACCGGGCCAGCCGGTCAGTGGGAGCAGCCAACCGGCGCCGACCTCCGCCGGGTAGCCGTTGACGATCATCGTCGAGGCGTACCCCTCACCGATCTTGAGGTATCGGGGGGTGACTTCCACGCTGGCCGGGCCGATCAGCGTGGCGAGGGTGTCGGCCTCCGCCGACGGGGGGATCGCCGGGCGAGCAGGCCGACGAGGACGAAGCAGTCGCAGCAGCTTCACGACGCCTCCTCGGTGGTGATGGGCTCGTCAGGTAGGGCCCGTTCTCCGGGCACGGGCAGGGTGTAGGGGTCAACGGCGGCGGCCAGCACCGCGCAGACGGCAGGGCCATCCAGTACGCGGGTGCTGGCACCCAGGCTCTGCAGGGCACCAGCGGTGTGCTCGGCGGCGCGCAGCACGTCCTGGTCGCGGCGGGCTCCGGTAGCGGTATGGACGATGGTGACGGTGCGCCACAGTGGCTGCCGCTCGTCTTCCAGATCGAGGAGGAACTCGGCGTAGTCCGCAGCGGCGTCGGCTAGCGCAGCGTTGGGCAGCAGGTCCGCAGCGTCGGCGATTCGCTGCGCGTGCCCGGCCAGGTCGACGCGTTGGGTGGAGACCACGATCTGCACCGGGGCCGTCAGGCTGTTGAGCCACCGCGCGTAGGCACCGACCAGCGCGGCCTGCTCAGCTGAGGTGCGGAGGCCGAGGTTGACGGTGCTGACGGCGACCAGCGCGGCGCTGGTACCGCCGAGGTCGACCACTCCGTTGGTGGCGATCGACCGCGCCGGCAGGCGCAGTGGCGTCGGAGGGGTCAGCTCACCCTCGACGCTGCTGGGGACCGGCGCCCACCGCGGCGTCTTGAGCACCCCGCCGGGTGCGGGAACCTGCCGTCGTGGGGTGCGGGCGCCGCGAACCGCGGCGAGCAGCCAGGCATCCAGGCTCAATCCGTCGCGGCGGCCCAACGCGAGGACGGTTGCAGTGCCGAGCAATGGGACGAGACCGCCGAGCAGGACCGGCATCGGCAGAACATCGAGCAGCGTACGAAACAGCAGGTAGGCGATGGCCACGGCGCTGGCCACAATGGCGACCTGCCGGGTGGTGAGGTTGAACAGCAAGCGATCGGGGGTTTCGACGTCGGCGGGGATCCGGGCACGAAGATCGACATCAGACATGGGGACTCCTCAGGCAATGGGTTGGGTCTGGGGCGTGGGTGTCAGCCGGGCAAACCGTTACCGGTGCTGTTGCGTCGGGCCGACGGTCGGGAGGATGGAGTCGGCGGCAGAGGGCTGGTGGCTTGCGATCGCGCTGCCGCTGACGCGCGGGTGGTGCGCGGGCCGTATGCCGTCGTTGACGGCCAGCCCGTACCGCTCGGGGTGTGTGCTGACGCTGGAGCTGGCCCGATCGATGACGGCGCGGCTCCGGGCCCATGCGGTGGCCGATTCGCTCCGCGCATGCCCTGGGGCGGGGAGTCCGCCGGCCAGCCGGTGCCGGAGTCGGTGTAGGCCCACCAGCGACGCCAGCGGGGCATGCGTTGGGGCATCACGGTGGCCGGGGTGGGCCCGGACGGAACCTGCGGTAGAGCATGCTCCGCAGGGGCCGGTGCCGCCGTCGGCGCGGTTCTGCGTGGCACCGGCCCGGGCCCTGGTCCGCCACCAGTCGGTCTCGGCAACGATGGGCCGGTCCCCGGTCCCCCGGGGCCAGTCTGGCGGGCGGCCACCCGCCCCGCCGACAGGCTGGCCTGCCGACCACCGCGCCAGATGCCACCGGTCAGTGCCCGACTGACCTGCTGGACGATCGCGACGCGGATGAACGCGCCGACGACGTTGTTGGACTGACCCCCGGTGACATAGCGGCGCATCAGGGCGGGGATCTTCACCACGGCCAACAGCAGGCAACAGATGATGAACAGGTTGAACGTGCCGGTTGGGTCGTTGGGCAGGCCGAGGGCGGGCAGGTTCGCCGTCGGACTGAGGAAGACGGTCAGCGCGGTGTGCAGGGCGAGGGCTTGGGCGATGACGGTGGCCAGTGCACCGATGAAGGCCCGCCACCACAGCTTCGCCGCGGGTTCCGTCCACGGTGTGGCGTGACAGGCCAACGCCACCGGTGCGATGCCGACGAGGATCACCAGCAGGCCGAGTCGCAGGATCCAACCAACCATGATCATTGCGACAAGAGCGGCGATGGCGATCCCGATGATCAGTGTGAGAAGCGCGTTGGCGGGGTTGGTGAGGGCGTCGACGACGGTGCGTTTCATTTGGGCGAGGGAGCCGTCGGTGGCCACGGAGTCACTGGTGAGCGCCTGGGTGAGCGCGTTGCCCAGTTCGATGAGCCCCTTCGACAGCGGCATCGCGAAGTTGGCTGCGATGAAGCCGATGACCAGGCGCGGTGCCAGTTCACCGACGCCGTAGCGTGCCTGCAAACTGTCTCGACCCATGATCACGATGCCGCAAGCGATGATCGCCAGCACGAAGCAGGTGTTCACGATCATCAGGGCTCGGGCGCTGATCGACTCCACCTGCGGCAACCCAGTGATATCGGGTACGACGAGGAACGCCGAGGACAGCAACGACCACAGGGCATCGATGATGTCCGCGACCCGCTGTGCCAGCCAGGTGAGGATCTCGTCCAGCAGGGTTCCGACTCCGACGATGTCCCAGAACATCGGAGTCAGGTCCCCAGGATGCCGCGCAGGATGGTCACCAGCACCGGGGCCAGCACAGCGAGCGCATAGCCCGTCGCTGCGCCCTTGAGTGCGCCCTTGGCCTTCTCCACCTGCCCGGGGTCGCCGCCGGCCATCAGATACAGCGCCCCGCCGTAGGTGAGGAACAACGTGGCGACGCCGACGAGGATGCCGACGATCCAGACGACCAGGTTGTTGATGACGGTCGGGAGGTTGTTGACGGCAAGCAGGTCTGGCGCTCCGGCGATGGCCTGCGCGGTCAGGCCGAGCAGCACACTGGCGTTGGTCGTAGTGGAAAGGGACAGTCGGTTCAGGATGCGGCGCATCGGTGGTCACCTCCCGCCCCACCTCTCGGTGGGGCGTGCTCGAAAGCGGTTGGGAGGCGCCGCCCGCACGAGCGGGACCGTGGAAGCACTGCTCCTTCCACACCGGGTTCGGTTTCGTGGTGAGCACGGGCCTAAAGCCGGACCGAGTCACCACCCGTACCGGGCGGCGCCCGAGACCGCTCGCGCACCCCGGCTGGCATGTCGGAGGGGTGATCGGTCTCGTGACCGCCAAGAGCCCTTGTTCGGCCCGGTTCCCCGGGGCTGACCGGCCAACACATGGCCAACCGTCACCCAACGGGTCGCCTGGTCACTGGCCGGGCCACGCCCGCAGGGACGTGCGGCGAACCGGCTTGGCCGGACGGGTACGCAGCCGGACGTGGGCCAGTTCCCCCGCGCGGATGGCGTCCACCAGCCTCGACTCAGCCCGGTCGCGCCAGTGCGAGGCCAGCTGACCGGCGATGCCCCACCGGGCCGCCGCCACCTGCACCGATGCGCCTTCCAACCGCGTCTCGGCGATGATGTTGGCGTCGTCGGCGTCGATCACCCCGATCGCCACCGCGCGGGCCAGAACGAACTCCGGGTGATCCCACGGCTGCAGCGGAGTACGCGGCCCGGGCGGCTCACTGTCGAAGGGTTCGGTGGTGACGTCGGCGTATCGCACCTTCAGGCCCGCCCGCCCGGCAGCGTCGAGCATGCGCGGGAGGATCCGCGGTTGGTCGACATCCGCCCGGCGCATCAGGCGGTCCCAGAAGGTCCCCAGAATCTCCGCGTCGATATCGTCGCTGTCGCCCCGATAACCCCGCGCCAGCCCACCGGCCAAGGCCCGCAGGCCGGGCATCGCGAGGCCGACCGCCCCCAACCCCCAGCCGGGGCCGTCTTGGCGCGACCGGACGACCAGTTCCCGCCAAACCAGGTCGCGGACCCCTCGCGAGGTATCCCGGTCGAGGAGGAACCGCTTCAACTCGTTCAGAGACATCGGGCGGTCCGGGCAGCCGGCGAACCGGCAGCCGTCGACCTGGAGAGTCGTAGGCGGGTGGACGAGCAGGTCGAAAGCGCGCTGGGCGGAGTCCAGCGGAGACTCGGGCCACTCGGAAAAGGAAGGCATCGCAATACTCCCGGTGTGTGGCGGGCTGCCGCCGGCGGCGGTAGCTCTCGAGGCACATCCACACACGCGCACCCAACGCGACCTGGAGTTCGCCGATGCGACACGGCTTCAGAAATTGGTGCACGCACGCTTGTTGTCCGCAGGCCAGAACGCCGGGATCGCCTATTGGCCAACAGGACGTCGTACTTCGCGGGACCCCCTACGGTGATCACCAACAGGGCCTGTTTCGGCAGTTCAAGAGTGCTGTTGGCCGGCGTTGGGTAGAAACTTTGCCAACGGGGTGCGTCCGGCTTTCCACTGCGGAGATCGGCGCGGTCCCCCGCGGCCTCTCTGCCGCGACAATGTCCTCGCCGTAGCGAGACGTCCAGCCCAGTGCCCGGGGTCCCACGGATCTTGGTCATTCACGTACCGTGGTCCTACCTCGCCGTGGCGGGTGAATCACGGAAAGCGTTGACCGAGCAGGAGGCCGGGGGCGAATGCAGCACGGCAGCAGGCGTGAACGCCCCGAACTGGCAAGCCTGGACTTCCTGGGCGACGATTCCGTCCTGCGCGAGCAGGCCGATCGTGCGCTGCGCGAGACGGGACGTGGGCTGCGACCCGGGGACTGCTCCGGGGCGGACCGCTCCGGCTCCGTCCGCGTGGTGGTCGACACCCAACGAGAGGTCTCGGCTGTCACGATCGCTCGCGACTGGCGCAGCCGGCTCGGGCCCAGCGGGTTCGCCGATGCGCTCTTCGAGGCGTACGCCGCCGCCGTGCAGGCTGCCCTCGAAGCGGCGGCGCTCCTTCATCTGCAGACGCAGGAGAGAGATCCTGCAGCGTCGGATCAGGAGCCGCTCGACAGGAGCCCCGATCGGGACGTCGACGAGTACACGTGGCTGCGCGACACCTGGCGAACACTGTCCGACCTCGACGCGGATTTGGACGCTTCGGCGCGGCTGACCACACGGACGGACGAGTCGAGCATGTCGAGCCCAAACGGCTGCCTGACATTGCGCATCCGCGGAGGCGGCATCATCGGCATCACCGGCGACGTCCGGCGGATCGCACGGGCAGACGCGGGTCAGTTGCAGTTCGAGGCCCGTTCCCTCTTCCGCGCGTTCGAGCTGGCCAGCGCCGGACGGACTGGATCGTGAGGTAGTGAGATGGCTGACCTGAACGTCATCACCGATTCGCTCCGCGATGAGGGAAGTAAGTGGCTGACGCTGTCCGACCGCGTCGCCGCCATCAAGGTCGCTGCAGAGCAGCTCCACCTCGACCCGTCGGCCTTCTTCATCGGTGACGCGAACGTCCTCATCCACTCGCTGGCCTACAACGACTTCCACAACTTCATGGTCACCATCTTGAGTGGAGCGGTGACCGAATTCGAACAGGTCGGCGAGGCCCTGCGTCACATCGCCGACGAGTACGACCGGGCCGACGAGGTCATCTCACTGGACCTCAACGAAATCTTCAGGGCCTAGCGACCCACCGCGCGACGTTCGGAGAGGGCACGGAGCACCCCATGCAGCGAGGGACCACTGATCTTGAGTACGGGGAACCGTTCAACAAGGCGTTCGACCACATCCGCTCCGGCGTCGACACCGCGATCGCCAAGTTCAATGAGATCGTCGAGCAGGTCCAGCAGTGGAAGTGGCTCCTCGGACCGGCAGCACTCTTGTGGATCAAGCACAGCCTGGACAGCACCAAGACGGCACTGAACGTCGTCCTCGACCGCGTCGAGCAGGCCCTGGAGCACCAACTGCCGGTGCTCTCGCTGATCCACGTCAGCTTCCGCTGGGTCAACAACGTGAAGACCCCGGTCTCCGAGCTCTCCTCCGCCACCACCGACCCGGCGAACGAGAACCTGCCCAAGTGGACCGGCGACGCCGCGAGTGCCTACAACGCCAAGGCGCTCAAGCAGAAGGCCGCGGTCGACGAGTCCGTCGTCAAGTCGGAGTTCATCAGCCAGTGGCTGTTCACGATCGCCAAGGCGAATGTCGACTACGCCGTCGAACTCGCGAAGATCGTCACGGGCCTGGTCGGCAAGCTGGCGCAGGCGGCATCCGAAGGGGTGACCGTCATCGACCTACCGTGGGCCATCTCCACCCTCGCCGAGTCGGTCGGGGACCTGGTCACCGCTGGCCTGGACGTTCTGCTCACCATCGGCCAGCGTTTCGTCGACGCGCTGGGCAACATCCGGGACATCGCGACGCAGGTCGGCGACCACTCGAAGCTGCCCGGGGGGCGGTGGCCGGAGGCCGTCCGAGGATGACCGACGGGGGCATCACACCGTGGGTACAGCCGCCTGGGTCGCCTTGAGCAACGTCAGCGCCTTCGACGCGAGTGTTTCGGTGGCGGCGTACGAGGTTCCGCCGACGGCCAGCCAGACCTTCACCACCAGGTTGCCCGTGCGTGCGCGGACCATGTACTCGGCGTACTTGAAGCCGGGCTCGGAGCGCCTGGTGAAAGCCTCGGCCTCATCACCCACACCGGTGATGACGCCGGCTGGAGTCATCACCGTCACCTGCGCCGTAGCCCGGTAGAGCAGCCGCGCCTCCTGCTCGCTGGCTGGCGTGGACGCCTCCACCCGCAGATTCGCCTGATGCCCGTCCTTCGTCCGCATCTCGAACAGACACGCCGCACCCGGCTGCCCCAGCGGCGGCTTCGGATCGGTGCGGGCCACCGTCAGGGACAGCTCCGCCAACGGCCGAAGATCAGTACGTTCACACAGCTGCAGATCCTGAGCGCGATAGCTGGGGCCAGCCGAGGCGGTGGGCGCGGTGGAGGCAACGCTGCTCGCGGCCGCCCCTGTCGTCGGCGCACTCACCGGAGCCGAGGCACCGTCACAGGCGGCAGTGGCGAGCACCGCAACGAGCGCCACGACAAGACGAGAAACACCGGCCGACGCAGACACGTCTCGAACATACCGGCTGCCCGGCTGGCAGACTGCCCGAGCGACGAGCCACTATGGTGCCGGGTATGCCCGCAGCAGAGACCCCGGAGCACATCGCCCGGACCCGCATGGTCACCGCCCGGGCGGTCCTGCAGGGCCAAGCTGATCTTCGGACGTACCCTTATCGTCTCTTGGCGGTGGTCTCCCACCACGGCGTCAGCGGCGAGAAGGTCAGCGAAGCGGTTGCTGCCGCCGAGGTCCTCGGCCAGTTCGGCTGGGACCTCGTCAACATCTCAGAGTTCGCCTCCAACAAGATCGTCTACGCCTTCCTGCGGCGACGGTGACGATGAGGCGGACGCTACCCCTGCGGACGGGCGTTGATCCGCTCGACGGGCGGGAGCCGCCGAACGGGTTCGTCACCGATGGAGTAGACCTCCAGGCAGCACAGATAGCCCTCACCATCGACGAGTAGCACGATGCCGGCGGAGAACTCGTCGTCGCTGATGTCAGCCGAGACTGGTGCACCGGACAACACCGGAGCCGGCGCTGCGGCGCGATCCACAGCAAGGTTGACGGGTCACACAGCCGCACCCGCACCGACCCTCGACTGCAGCGAACGGCAACTGCGCACGCAACTCGTCGCGCCCAGGGAACGGCACGGACAACAGCCGCGCGATGACGTCCCGCTCAACGTCGCTGAGCGGGCGAGGTATGTCGTCGCCGGTCATAGCGACGCCTGATGGGGCAGGCCGGCGTGGAACCGCAGCAGCCGGGCCTTGTCTTCGCCGAGGACCGGGCGGGCACGTTCGATCAGCGTGTCGAGTTCGACGGCACGATCGCGGGATGGACCGTGATAGGTCGTGGCCGCCTGCCGATTGAGCCACGCGGTGAGGTCCGCCCGCGCACTGCCCCGCAACCGGTCGTCGGAATCATCGATCAGCCGTAGGTTGGTGATCAGCCGTTGCCATGCGTTCCCCGCGATCAGTAACCGGTAGCCCGCGAACCGGACATGCGGGGCGTTGCCCGGCCTGAGGAGTGCCTCGAGCATCTCCTGGTCAAGGATGCCGAGGTCGTGGCGCAGGGCCGCCACCACCTGGCGGGTTACCGCGCCAGACTCGTCGCGCAGCAGTGGCACCAGTTCGGCCGACCGGGTCACGCCGAGGCGACGCAACGCGCGGACCGCTTCGACCCGACCACGCGAACGTGGATGCGCCAGCCACCGTCGAACCAGGCCGGCATCCTCGACGCCACCGGTCTCGCCCAGCCCGGCGATCACTCCTGGCGCCGGCGCCTCCCGCCGAGCACGCAGGCGATAGACCTCTGCCGGATCCGCGCCGCTGCGGCGGAGCGCGGCCTGAGCGATCGCCCGCACCAACGGATGCCGATCAGGCAACGCCGCCTCAGCAGCGCCCAGATCACCGACCGCAGTCACAGCCTGCAGCGCCTCAGCCCGAACCAGCGCAGTACGGCTGACCAGCAACCCCCGCAATTCAGCCGGGCCCGTCGCGGCCTGAACGGCACCACGGGCGCACAAGGACCGGATCGGCAGGTCGTCGTCCTTCATCGCCGCCGTGATCAACCGACTCACACTCAACAGGCCACCGGCCGTCGCTGCCCGGTACGCCGCCCGCCGGGTCCGACGATCCCGCGCCGCCAGCAACGGCTCCAAGCCGTGCAGTGGCAGGTCCCGCAGGACACCTTCGACGCGCTCGGCCAACCAGGCACCCTCAGCGCGACCGCGCAGCGCGAGCGCCATCTCCGTGAGCGGGGTCAACGACCCCCGCGATGACAACAGCCAACCATCCACCGCCGCCCGTGCCCGCTGGCGCACCTCGGCCACCCAGTCCGCGCTGCGAAGCGCCAGCACCGCCACCGCAGCCGGGTGCGCGTGATCAGCCAGGTGAACGACCGCCGCTTCGCGGATCCGACCGTCACGGTGGCAACCGGCCACGACCAGGCGCAGTAACTCCACCTCACCGTCAGCCAGGTCCGCCGCGAGTCTCCGCGACCAGCGCGGCGCCGACCACCACCGCTCCCGCAGCGCTTCATCCACCGGCAACCACCACCGCGAATCAGCGGAACCGAGCGCATACAGAGTCGCGTCCCGCAGGCCGGGCTCACCGTCGCGGGCCACCGTCAGCAACACGGCAGCGAACTCTGCAGGGCTGACGCTTCGATCGGCGCCGCCGGCCGCAGCCCGCAGCCACTCGGTGGCCGGCAGGTCAGGCAGGTAGTCACGTTCAGGCAACTCGCTCGAGCCGGCAGACATGGCTCGCAGCCAGCGCCTCAGCAGTGTGCCCAGCGACATCGCGCCCACCGACGCCCCCGTCTCCCACCGCCGACCACCATGATCGCAGCCATTCTGTCGCCCATGAGCCGACCGAGCGAGCGAATTCACCCGCAGTGCCACGGTGACTTCACAGGGGGTGCCAACCAACCGTCAGACATGGCCCCCCGGAACAAATGACCCTCGCGGTACGGGGAAGGCAGCCAGCCGCCGTTGGGCCGAAACCGGCCGTCGTTGGGTGACGGCGCCCCCGCTGTTGGGCTGACCTGGCGGGCACGTCGCTATCCCTGTTCTCCGGATGGGTCTGCCGCGATCATTTGTCGGGCACGACCCAGGGACAACCGCTGCCGTCAACGTGCGGAGCACTGGTCGATGGCGAGCCTCAGCGCAACACGCCGTCCGTGCCGTCGTCGTCCGCGCCCCATACGTCGTCGTCTTCCCTGAGCCAGGTGCCGTGTTGGGACTCTTCGTTGCCGTCGTCGGCCCCGCTGTTCGTCCCAGCCAGGCCGCCCCGGACGCCACCGCCGGCAGCACGGGAGCCCGTGCTGCCGGACCCACCCCGGCCGCCCGCGCCGACCATGCCAGGTGCCATCGCCGCACCGCCCCTGCTGGACGGACCATTGGCACCGCGTCCGGCCTCACCGGTACCAGCCGCGCCACCCATCATCGGCGACATGCCGAGGCTGACCGGGCGGCCCAGGGAACCACCGCCCGGAATGGGGACGCCGGCCCCGCCCAGGCCTGCCGTGCCACCAAGACCACCGCCCCCAGCGCCCAGGCCAGTCGCGCTGGGCACGCCACCGCCGGCACCGAACCCGGAGTTCACGCCGGTGAGGGTCCCCGTACCTGCGCCTGCCCCGGCCAAGCCGCTGCTGTACTCGCCGGCCAGAACGCCGTCACCGAGGTCGTTACCGACGCCCGGGGACGCGCCGCTGCCGGTTGGGGTGTTGGCGTCGTAGCCGCCGGTGCCGGAGGAGAGATCCGGGTGGCTGGCCGAGCCGAGGCCTGCCCCGCCGGAGCTGACGTGGCCGGGTCCCAGAGAAGGTTCACTGCCGAGACCGCCGGTTGAAGGCCCTCCACCGAGGCTGGCCGCCTGGCCGGCACCGCCGGTGCCCGTCGGACCTTCCAGGTCCACCCCGCTCGGACCGCTGCCTGTGCGCTTCTCCGACAGATCACCTCCGGGCGTCTCCCGCTCCCGGGCTGCGTAGTCGTCGCTGACCTGGTCGTAGGCTTTGCGCGCGTCCTCGGTGTTGTTGTTGAAGAATTCGCCGATCCGGTCGTTGAGCTGGCCGAGCTTCTCCATCGGCCAACTACCCGCGAAGTCGGCACGAATGCTCGCCTCGAACAGCCCCGTCTCGATGACTATGGCACCATTGCGGGCCGCCGCCAGGTCGCCCACGCACCCCTGTGGGACCGGCATCGCGTTCTGCGCACGCTCCAGATCCTGCGCCGCGGTTTGCAGGACGGTCACGATGCTGTGCTGACCGCCGCCCGACTCCCGGGCGCCGTCCACAATCGTTTCGGCCTGCTTGATCAGCCCTTCCATGTGCGTGCGAAACGCGTCATACGCCGGGCCCTTCCAGCTCTCGCCCAGGTCGATGACGTCGGCGTCCACCAGCCGCTTCACCTCCTCGACGTTGCCCAGCAGCGCCTGCCAGCCCAACGCCGCGCTGGTGATATCGGCCGGCCGGCCGGCGACCAGCACCTGCCGCGCCATGTCCTCCCAGCTCAGAGCGCTCACGTCAGACCCCTTCCGCGCTGGCGTCCGGACCGAGGCCGCCGGCCTTCAAGGCCCGCTGCATCTCCTGCGCTGACATCTTGTTCGCGTCTTCGGCGGTGTCGTACTTGCGCTTGACCTCGCGCAGCGCATCAGCCGCCCGGTACATATCGTCAGAGAGCTTCGTCAGCGACTCCGAGGTCGTCCGGTGCAGAGCATGGTGCGCCGCGGCCAGGCTCAGCCCTTTGGGAAAGCCGCCCAGCGCGCCGCCCGGGCTGGCCAGCGCCGCTTCGCCGCCGAGCAGGTCCTTGATCTCCTCCATGTCGACGGCGAGCCGGCGCAAGTAGCTTGCATGCCGCTCGATGTTGTCGGCGGCCGCTTCCAGACGGTCCGCCTCCCACTCGGTAACGTCGCGCTGACCGGGCCCACCCACGAGCTGCGACGGCGCCGATCCTGCGCCGGCGCGGACGTCATCCTGGCGGAACCCAACGGACGGCCCGTGCGCAGCCACCGTGGCAATAGGCCGCAACGGGCTGCCCGCCGGCATCGCATCAGCGACGCCGGGCGGCACCCGCATCCAGGCCTCCACCTGCGGTGGGCTGTTGCCCTCGTCGCTCATCTCCGTCCTCCCCGTTGATCGGTCAGTGATGTATCAGCGCTGGTGCGGGCCGCCCAAGCCCTGGGGCGGTGCGGTCCCGGGCTGCCCCGATCCACCGGGCTGCCCCGGTAGCGCCGCGGGCGGAGGGAATGGGGGTCCGGGCTGCGGCCTGGGCTGATGTGGATGAGGATGCTGCGCATCCGACCGCGGGGGCGGCGAAACTCCCGGCGGGCCGTAGCCGGGCGGCGGGACGCCCGGGTGGCCGTACCCGGGCGGCGGGAACTCCGGACCACCCACCAGCGCTCTGCCCGGTCCGGGTCCGACCGGCGGCGCGGTGCGACGGCGCCGACGGCGGGCGACGACTACGGCCAGCACCACCGCGCCGATGACGACGGTCAGGCACAGCACGCCCGCGACCATGATGCCGGTCTTGTTCTTAACCTTGATGGCGACAGCCGGCCCTCCAGTCTGCCCGCCTGCGGGGGAGGCCGTCGCTCCGTCCGGCTGCGCGCCGGCAGCCAGCAGCGGGTTGACGTCTACGGCTGACACCGGCCGCTGCAGCGCCGCAAGCACATCCACCGCGCCGAAGCCGAACTCCGGATCCCGACCCGGCACCCCCACGTCCCGGGCCGTCCGGATCAGGCGATTGATCACGTTCGCCGCGTCCAGGTCCGGGTAGCGTGACCGCACCAGCGCGACCACCCCGGCCGTGATGGCAGTCGCCTGACTAGTGCCCGAGGCAACCGCGTAACCGTTGCCCTCGACCACCGTCGGCACGGGAGCGATGATGTCGTCACCCGGGGCGGCGAGGGCCACCTCGGAGCCGCCGACCGAGTAGCGGGAGAGGTCGCCCGACCTGGTTGTCGCATTGACCGCAATCACGCCGGGCGCGTTCGCCGGAGAGTTGACCGTCCGCCCGCCCTCACCGGTTGCGGCGACCAGCACGACGTTCTTGGTCAGGGCGTACTGGACCGCCTCGACGATCCGGATGCTGGCGGGCTGCTCGAAGCCGATGGACAGGCTGATCACGTCGGCTCCGGCATCGGTGGCCCAGCGGATGCCCCGCGCCACCTCAGCGTCGTTGCCGTCGCCCTCGCTGCCACTCAGCGCGATCGGCAGAACCTTCGCCTCCGGCGCGATCCCCAACTGCCGGTTCCGGTCGCCGCCCCGCCCAACGATCAGGCCAGCCATCGACGTGCCGTGTCCCGCCTCCTTATCCCGGTCGATCTGGCCTTGCGGAGATCCCGCCGGGGCGGCACCGGGGCGGCCGGTCAGTTGGCCGGCGAGCGCCGGGTGCGTCGCGTCGACACCGCTGTCGATGACAGCGATCGTCACCCCACGTCCCTTGGTGATCTCGTGGGCCTGCGGAATCTGCAACGCGTCGAGATACCACTGCAGACCGCGTACCGTGTCGGCCGCCGACGCTGGAGCTGGCACGCCCACCACCCCGGACCCGACCACCACGCCGACCATCGACACGGCGACGGCGAACTTCAGCCCCGATCGGCGACCCTTACCCGTACGCACGGCACTCCCCGAACCTCGTCGACTAGCTACACGCGGCGGCTCCGGTCCGGCTCGAGCCGGACCGGAGCCGCACGTCTGATGTTCTCAGCCCCGCACCTTGGTTGGCCTTGCCCATCTCGGTGGAGACGTTCGCAGGGGCAACGCCGACGGTGCCGCCGATCTCGTTCAGAATCGTGCCGACGTCCCGGACGGCGGTGTAGTCGCTACTTCGATCTCAAACACCAGGTTCCGCCCTTCCGTCTCTTGTGGCGGTGCATCCGCGAGGCGTTCTTCACCGCATGGCCGCCAACCAACCCGGCCGCGTTGCAGGTGAGACGCTAGCGCAACGCGTCAAGATCCCGCCACCCTGTGTGACCAGCTGAGCCGGCGCGACACCTCGTGCGGGTGATCCGACGGTTGCCATCCACGCCAGACTCGTCGGCAACCCGCCGCGCGATTCGCCACCACCGCCGGACCGGAGGTTGGCCAACCGTTGGCCAACGGTTGGGTCGCCGTTGGGTGGCCAACGTAGTGCACCCCCAGCAAACCCGCCGTCATGACCGCTCTTGGTGGTCGTGAGCACGGGCCAGCCGGTGTGGAAGCCACCCACCGATGACCAGATCCTCCGCGACACCCGAAAACCCCCACGGGCCGAACCCACCGTCCCGAGACGGCGGACCCGACCCACACGTCGACAACTCCACCTTCGACCACCACCGCGACTTCCTTCACGTCGACGTAATCGTCGGTGGCTTGCCGATCTGGATCTCGGTGTGGCGCAACGGCGCCCATGGCGAGATCAGCAAGTCCACGTTTCGCCGCCTCCTGGCTCGTCGGATCATCGCTGTCTACAGCCGGCGTGGCGCAACCGTGGTCGACTTCGACGGCGACCCGACCGTTCGCGACGAGAGCATTGCCGCAGGCCGCGCCTACCGTTCTGTCACCCATGATGCGGACCTGGCCGGTCTTGACACCGTGGAGCAGGTCGACCTGGTCGTACTGCGCTGGCCGCGACCCCAGCCGCTCGCGCGACCCAGGCCGGTCGACGGTGCGGTGGCCGATCTCTTCCGTGCCCTCCGGCTGGTCATTAGCCCGGACGGCTTCGCGGTCCTCATCGTCGAGCAACGTCCGACCCAACCGTTTCCGACCGAGGTCGTGCACCTGGCCGGGCTTGTCCCCGAGGCCCACGCCGGTGGGATGGACTACCTCCAGCACATTCTCGCGATCACCACACCAGTAGGCCTCGCTGCGGACAGCGCAGACGCCGAACGGTCAGCGGCCAGTCAGTACGGCTCGCCGACTCACCTGCTGGTCTTCGTCGTACGAGCAGGCCACCATGACTGACCAGCCGGAGACTGCCGCCCACCACCGTCCGTCGCGTCGCCGCCCAGCCCGTCCGCGGGTACGGCCAATCAGCTACCGACAGGCGTGCGCCTACATCAGCGGCCACCATCAGCAGCGCGAACGACCGCAGGGACACACGTTTTCCCTCGGTCTGACCAACCAAGCCGGCCACCTCATCGGGGTCGCAATGGTCGGCCGTCCCGACGTCCGCCACCACGACGACGGCCTGACCGCCGAAGTCACCCGCCTGGCGACCGACGGGCCACGCAACGCGCACTCGGTCCTGCTTGCCGCCGCATGGCGAGTCGCCCGGCGCATGGGCTACCGACGCATGATCACCTACACCCGCACCGACAGGCCCGCCGCCGGCCTGCGGGCCGCGGGTTGGAAGGTCGTCACCGAAACGCCTCCCGCGCACGGGCGAAATCGGCTCAGCCGGCACCGAGCGCCGCGCAGCACCGGCGACGCAACCCGCACACACTGGCAGGTCACCACCGAGGACTGGCGTACCCGAACCGAAGCCGCCGACCGCGTCCCCCGGCAGGCCAGAGAGGTACAGGACCCACGGTGACCGGCCACACCACAGCCGCGCACGCACCAGCAGATCGGTTGCTCAACCACCGCGACGGGCCCATCGGCACCCTGCGGCCGGCCCTCGACGAATGCTCGACCTGGAGCGTCACCCCATGCCAATAGACGCAGGAAAGATGCTCGCTGACCTGTCCACTCCCTGGCGCGGCTTCCTGGAGGACTGGCATCGGTCACTGCGGTCCGGAAACTATCCGGAGACGACCCGCTACAACTATCTGCTCGCCGCGGCACAGCTGGCCCGCTACCTGCAGGACCGTGCGGCATCGGCACCTGACACGTCGGAGGCAGCCCACGATCCCACCGCCGTGGCCCGGGCACATGTCGAGGAGTTCCAGGCGTGGATGGTGGAGACACGCTCACCCGCAACCGCCCTGAACAAGCACAAAGCTCTGCAGCAGTTCTTCAAATGGCTCGCGCTCGACGAGGAGGAGATCGATCGATCTCCGATGGAGCGCGTCCGGCAGCCCAAGACGCCGCAAAAGCTGATACCGATCATGCGGGACGACGACACGCGACGCATCCTGGACACGTGTCGCGGCAGAGCGTTCGTCGACCGGCGAGACGAGGCGATCATCCGCCTGCTGTACAACACGGGTGCGCGGCTGTCCGAGGTCGCCAACCTTCATGTTGACGATGTCAGCCTCGCCGACACGGACACTGTCCGCTACCACGGCAAGGGCGCCAAGGACCGCCGGGTACGGCTGGGACCCAAGACCGCACGGGCCATGAGCCGCTATCTCCGAACGCGGTCCCAGCACAAAGGGTCACTCCTTGCCGAGCTTTGGCTCGCGGAGCGAGGCACACGGGCACTAGCGGCCAACGGCATCAAGCTCATGCTGAAACGCCGCGGCCGGCGCGCCGGCGTCGCGAACGTCCACGCCCACCGCTGGCGGCACAACTTCGCCCACGAGTGGAAGCGCGCCGGCGGCGACACGGGCGACCTGATGCTGCTGCTCGGCTGGACCTCAGACGACATGCCCCGGCACTACGGCGCCAGCGCAGCCGCCGAACGCGCCCAGGAGAGCCAATCCCGTGTCGGGATCGGTGAGCGTGTCTGAGCCCGACGAACCGACAGCCGGGTCGCCGGGGCTGACACCGGAGCAGCGTCGCCGCCGGGCACGCATAGCCGCCCACGCATCCTGGGCCAGAACGACCGACCGCCGCGCCCGCACGGCAGCCGGCACGCAGGGCTTCCTCAAGCGCTTCGAACGACAGGTCGACCCCGAGGGCCTGCTCGATCCAGATGTACGCACGGAAATGGCACGACACGCCAGGACGGCGTACATGTTGCAGCTGGCGGAGCTGTCCCGGAAGTCCCGCCGTCGGCGCACAGATCCGAGTCCATAGGCAGGTACGCCTTGACGTACAAGGATCGGCATGGCAAAGGGCTCCTGCGGCGCGCCGGTGAAGCCAGTCCACCACGATGGTCCCTCCAACCGAGACAATCGCGCCAACAAACAGGGGTCTGCTGTCACCGGATTCGTCTGTAGGCCGGCGTGGATGCCACCGGCAGCACGGCCGGCGCCGCCGGCATGGCAACTGACGGTAGTGAAATCATGGCTGACGGGCTGGGTCCAACCACGGCGAGGGGACGTCGATGAGACTACTGGAGACGATGATGCCGCAGGTAGCGGCGCTGATCGGCGTGGTGGTCGGCACTGTCGGCACGATCATTGCCACGACAGTGGCCGAGCGGGCTCGGTGGCGGCGCAGTCAAATGGTGCGATGGGACGAGCGGCGGCTGGACGCCTACGCCGATTTCACACGTGCCGTGAAGGAAATCCACCTGCTGGCGCTGGGAATGCTCAGCGCCCACCGGCCCGGCGCCCGTACCCCCGCACTTGACCGCGAGGAGGGGTTGGCGCGGTTGGCTGAGGCGGATGTGCGGCACACGCTGACATGGGAGGCAGTTCTGCTGCTCGGCGATGAGGTCACCGTAGGGGCGGCCTCCGCATGGCGTCACGCGGTGCGCGCTTTAGAGCAGGCCGCGCGGTCCTTACCGGACCCGCCCGACGACCTTACGGACCTGGTTCGGCAGGCCGATGAGACTCGTGACGGCTTCTACCGCGCCGCGCGGGGGAGCCTCGGTGTCCGCGGCGGCATCGTCGACCAGGTGCGGCGGCCGGCCGGCAATGGTGTGCCGGCCATTCGCCTCTGACGTAGGTCCATAACACGAGCACTTGGCGGCGGGCGGCGGCGGTGGGTGGCGGCGCGCTCAGTGAGCACCGGCTTTGCCCTATGGGCCGCCGCATTCGCTGACCCACCGTCGACAGGCCGGTGGGTGATGTGCGGTTCGTGTCAGTCGTGGCGTCGGGGTGCGGGTGGGTGACCGCGGTTCGGATCGTGTTTTCGGAGGGAGTCCTCGCTTTCGTTGGCGAGTCGTTGTAGTAGCCATTCGGTTGCCGCGTGCACCTCGGTGGCGGCACCGAGCGGGGTCTCGACCGGCGGACAGGTCTGGGCGTCGACCTGGTGGCCGCCGCAGCCGGTGGGGTCGGAGTCGCAGCTGAGGGAGATCGTGGTGTGCACCTGCCATGGCGGTCCGGGTCGGTGGTAGGGCATGCTGCCTGCCGGGGCGCAGAGGACATCTACCCAGATCTGATTCGATCCCCCTTCGCCCGCCAGTATCGTGACCGGGAACTCCGGTTCGGGCCCGAGCCGCTGATAGCGAAAGCGGTTCAGGGTTACGCCCCAAAGCTGAGCGTCGGATCGTGCACCCAGCCGCTGTCCAAGCCGGAAGAGGGTCTCGTCGGCAGACTGCAGAAGCTGACGAACGCGGTCGTGTTCCGTCCGATCCGCCAGGGCGGGGAACAGCCAGCCGACCTCGCCCAGCGGCAGCGGAATATCCCGAGAGGTCACGACTCAGTCTGTGTTGCCGAACCACGCGACGTCCACCCGTTACCTGAGCGCCACCGAGCGCGATCAGCGGCACGAGAGTACGTTCCAACCTGGATACAGCTACTCGAAGGCTGCCCTTGGCAGTTAAACCAGTAGCGGGTCGCTCTGGTGCCGGGTCTGTAGCCTTGGTCGATGGACCCTACTGTACAAGTTGCTCTATATGGCGTGGCCGGCACCACGCTCGCCGCTCTTGCCGGGGTCGCTGGCGCTGTCTTCGGCCCGCTGCTGGCAGCGCGGCAATCCGCGGAGTTGGCGAGGAATAGCCAACTTACAGATTTGCGCAACGCGCTGTATCTGAAGGCTTTGGCCTACGTTGAAGACGTTGAGGCAAGGCTTGACCGCATCTCAGAGCCAATGGCTGACGAACAGGGCTTCGCCTCAGCAGTCGCCAGCCGTGGAGAGATCACCGCAGAACTGCGCCTACTGGCCGAGTCCGATGTCCTCGCGGCCTGGATGAAACTGGTAGAGGCGGACGTCAGCCTGGCATATCGCGAGAATCATGACCACACGTTGAGGGTCGGGAATCTCGTCGGAGGTGACGAACCCATGGTGAAAGATGTCGTACGGGCCGTAGCGGACCTTCGGCAGGCGGTCCGCCGAGCCGTCGGCAGCGACAGCGCCACGTAGCAACAGCCCTAGCGCCCTGTCGGCGGCAGAAGCGTGCACCTGGTCAGGAGCCGCAGGTCCCTACCTCGGCTTTATAGTTCTGCCATGTCTGCAGGTCAGCCGAAGCGCGGCCTGGTGGTGCGTGGCACCATCTCAGAGATCCACAACTTCGGCGTCTTCGTGCGTCTCGAAGGGGATCCGGCCGGCTCGCCCGGCACCGGTTTCATTCGGATTCCGGAGCTGACCTGGGAGTACTTCTGCGACCCTGCCGACGTGGTGCACGCTGGCCAACAGGTCTCCGTCGAGGTGCTTGACTTCGACACCACTCGTGGACAGGTGCAGCTTTCGCTGAAGGCGTTGCAGGAGGATCCACTGGTCCAGTTCGCGGACCGGGTCGGTGAGGTGTTGTCCGGGCCGGTCGTCAAGGTGGTGCCGTTCGGTGTCTTCGTCCGCGTCGCGCCGGGCATCGCGGGACTGCTCCACGAGTCAGTTCTGATCCGGGAGCCGGTGATGGGAGAGATGGTCACCGTCACGATCGCCGAGGTGGACCGACCGCGGCGCCAGGTGCGGCTGGAGCTCGCGCCGAAGCGTTGATCGGTCGCCCATTACGAGCCGCCCGAATCAACACCCGTCGGCAACCGTTTCAACGTCCACGAAACCCACGCCACGTGCGGATCGCGGCAGATGAGTGTTCTGTGGCCACTCGGACTGTCAGGCGACGGGACGCCAGATGGGCAGGCCGAGCCTGTCAGGCGTCTTCGACAGGAAGGCCACACTGTGGTGAGCCCGGGTGACGGCGACGTAGAGCGAACAGGCAGTGGCTGGTTCGAGCGGCTTGTTGGACCGTACGAAGTCCTCCATTTTGGTGGTCGGAGCCACCAGGACGTGTTCAGCACCCCTGCCCTTGGCGAGGCCGATGTTCCGGAACGGTAGATCGACTTCCTTCCAGCTGCCTGCGTTGTAGCGCAGGCAAAGCGGCGCGAACGCCTGGAAGTACGCTTCGGCGTCGTCGACACTGACGACGAAGATGCCGCTGTGCGGGACGGTTTGCTGGTTTCTGGAGACCGTAGTCTCGAAGCCCCACTCGGGTCCGAAGATCGAGTCGGCGAAGGTCGCAATGGTTTGGTTGCAGCGCCAGGTTTCGGCTGCGTGCAAGATCTTCAGTCGCTCCTTATCGGCCTGCAGATCGAACCAAACCTTGATCTTCACGCCCTTGTACTGCCGGTGCTTGAGGTCCCGATCGTTTGTGTTGAGGATCGCCTGCCTGATGTCGCCCACCATGTAAAGATCGAGTGGCGATCTCATCAGGAGGGCGAGGATCTCCAGGTCCCACCCATTCAGATCCTGGACCTCGTCGATCCATGCCTCGTCGTAGATGCGGCTAATGCGATCGAGCGCAGCTCCCTGGCTCGCATCGTTCGTCTTGTGAGCCAGGTTGGCGAGGCAGCGCTTGTAGGCTCGCCCGTCGCCGTCGAGGAACCGCCGGGCTCCGGTGGCAAACCGCCCGGGATCGCCGTCGAAGTTCAGACCCCGAAGCCGGTGCCCGGGATGGGCAAGTGGTACATACGGCCGGACGCAGTGGCCCAGGAGGAAACTAAACCATCCCTGGACGTGGACTGTGGCAGCCAGGGGCCGCCGTGCCGCCAGGCGGCTCGTCAACTCGGCCTGGTTCTGCTGCGTGTATGTCAGCACGAGGATGCGCCGGCCCGCCGGCGCCTCGGCGCACGCGTCGATGATCGACTGGGTCTTGCGGCCACCGGCTACAGCGAGGGTGAGGGCGTTCATGACACCAACAGCTTGACTGCCTGGTTGATGTAGTCGGGCATGACGATTGATTCGTCAGAGTCGAGGATTCGGAGGGCAGCCTCGGTCTTGCCGTTGGTCATCCATTTGTTGAGTTCGGTATCGTCCGGTAGCCCAAGCACGCGTCGCAGGGTTGCCTCGTCGTTGACCGCAATGAGCTGTGGTTCGAGGGTTTTGCCACATGCAGGATCGCCCATCAACAGCTCGCGCCTCCCGTCCGCGAGGAGCTTTTGGAGTTTGGCCCGAAGGTTCGCCCGGTCCTTGCCGTCGTTGTCACGGATGGCGATGGCCGATCGGTCAAGTGCGGCGCAGACCTCCAACGCCCGGCGGAACGCGAGGCCCTGCATGGAGATGATGTCGATGCCCAAGTCGATGGGGTCTTTGCCGGTCGCGTCACGGACGGCACGCTGCAGGACGATGTCGTCCGAGGGCCCCTCGACGAGCGCGACCTTCTGGGCCAGCACAAGCCGGAGCGTGTCGTATCCGGACAGCTTGCGGAAGTAGGCCACCGTTCTCGGGTCCAACGCGGTCAGCTTGGCGGTCTGGCCGTCGTGGATGAGCAGGAGCTTGTCCAGGCCGAGGCGGTTCAGGACGAAAGAGCTGTGCGTTGTGATGAAGGTCTGCTGATCGCCGTCGGAGGTGAACTGCTCGATCCGATCGACCAGCTTGGTGAGGCTGGTATGAGACAGGTGATTCTCCGGCTCCTCGATCAGGACGTACCGAGACCGACCAGAGGTCCGGCTCATCGCGAGCGACACTTTGACCGCGGCCTGCTGGCCCTGGCCGGCCATCCCGAAGGGGATGTCGTCGACCTGGGGCACAATGCCGACCTCCCATGAGGTTCGGGCCGACTGGTCCATCTGCAGACCTAGCGGCCGATCATGGAGCGACCGGCTGCCCTGGGCAATCCGATCGTTGATCCCGGCAAGATGGTTGTCGGTGATGTCCTGTTTGGCTCGCCGGTGTGCGAGCGAGATCACGGCGCGTTCCTTGGGATCGAGGTGGCCGCTGAGCATCTCGCGGGTGTGGTAGTCGACGCCTGACGTGCTGCGGATGGTGCGGGAGTCGATGAACGACACCGCCAGCTCCTTTGGGCGCGCAGTCAGTACCCGGTCGGAGAAGTCACGCCACTCGACACGGTAGAACTCAACCGGCAACACCCGAGGAGGGCGGTCCATCATGTACGCAGCGAACTCCTGCTCGAAGTCCTCGTTCGGTTCGATGAGGAGGCGGACGCCAGGGCAGTCGAGTTTCAGCGAGTTGTGTACGCCGCGGAGTTGATGGACGTTGTCGTCGCCGTCGCCCAGGTGAAGCTCGATAAAGATCTGGGGTGCCGCGATCGCCTGCGGCGAGCCGTGCTTCTCGAAGTACTCGAGGACCCGCGGACGGTGAAACCAGAACGGGTTCAGTTCCTCCGACGCTGATCGGCCGTTGATCTTACCACTGAGCGCAAGGTAGATCGCTTCGGTGAGGGTCGACTTGCCGGACTCGTTGTCGCCCACGAGGATGTTCATTCTGGCGGTCGGCTCGATGTCCAGGTGGTCGAACTTGCGGTAACCATCGATAACGATGCGTTTAATCGTGCTTGTGGCCATTATTGCATGGACCTTCTTCTAGCTAAAGGAAAAACACGCACCGAATGGTGCGGCTGACCGTTCTAGGAATGCTCGGCTGGGTGGTGGTGATCTCGAACGCCAGCCGGTCAGTGTACATGATCACTGCCGCCTCTCGGGCCATTCCTAATCTCGACTGCCCGGTGATTAAACGCGAAAAGCGTTCGTGAATCTGCCATGCGGCCAATGATCCTGCAGTTCATATGCGGTGAATGATGCGGTGAGGCATACGTTGACGAGTGTTCGGCCCCTGGTGAGGCCGACGTCGGCCACGGAAGCCTGCCCGTACTGCGCGGTCGCCTCGTATCGCATGCACGACAGCTACGTCAGGGCCTTAGCTGATCTGGGTCTCCGCTAAGCGGATCAGGAAACATGCGACGAACAGCAGGCGGCGAGCGAAGCGAGCGCGCCATTGCCCTCATCTCGGCAAAGCCGTGAGCGGCTGATCACGTTCCGGAGGCCATGTAGGCGGCGAGGATGCAGTTGGGGTGCCGGTCGAGGTTCTTGCGGGCCCGGTCATAGCGCATGGTGGTCCGTGGGTCGGCGTGGCGGGCGGCGATCTGCACGTCGCGGAGGCTGACGCCGGCGTCGAGCATGGTCGTCACGAACGTGTGCCGCAACATGTGGGGGTGCATCCTCGGCATCCGGATGCCCGCTGTGTGGGCGAGGTGCTTGAGTCGGCGGGTGGCGGCGTGACGGTCCATCCTCCGACCATGGGTGTTGCGCAGGATCGGCCCGGCGGTGCGGTCGTCGACGGCCTGGTCGATAGCCCGAGCCACCGCGGGTGGTAGCGGGACGAGGACGACCTTGCCGCCCTTGCCACGCACGCGTAGGACCCGGTGACCGTGTTCCTCACCGAGGTCGGCGATATTCGATCCGCAGGCTTCGAAGATCCGTAGCCCGAGCAGGCCCAGGAGCGCGACCAGGGCGAAGTCGTTCGGGTTCGAGGACTTCCGGGCGGTGGTGATCATGGCTTGGAACTGCAGGTGCCCAAGTCCGAGGGTCGGTGACTCGGCCGGCACCGTGGGCCGGCGGACGTAGTCGGCCGGCGAGTGCTCCAGGATGGCGTCGATGACGCAGACCCGATAGAACCCAACCACGACCGACAGCCGGCGGGACACCGTCGAGGGCTGGTACCGGCGGACGTCTTGTAGCCAGCGCACGTACCGCTCGATGTCCACCCGCGCCGCCGCCAGCGGGTTCAGGTCGTGGTTGGCGCACCAGCGGAGGAAGACTCGGAGGTCGGAATCAGTGTGGACGCGAGTCTGGCCACGGTACCGGCCCAGGAAAGCGGACACCGCGGCGCGCACAACGAGTTGATCGGTTAGTACGACAGGGGAAGCGGAAGCAGGCGAAGTAGTCATACATCACCGTGCGTCACCACCGGCGATGAACACCAGCCCACCGAGCGGCAGATCAGTCCGTGCCTCATCCCCTATGCGACGCTCGACGTCGGCCGGGTTGCGTCAGCTCAAATCGTGACGACCGGGAGAAGGCGAGAGACTGGGACGAGGACATTGGCCAACTTGGCAAGGGCGAGTCAGGACCCATGCGTTACGGCGCTACGGCGCTACGGCTTCATCGCCAAGCGCAGAGGTCTTCTCCTTCAGAGGGGTACTTCTAGGGCAGCGTCGGGATGGCTGGGGCTCAATCTCGCCACGTGGTCGCTACCTCAGGTCTTGCATATCAACCCCGTAGTCGGCGTCAGGCACGACACCCTGGAAGCCATCCTGGTCTCCACTGCCGGTTGGTCGGCTCCCGTAGCATCCGTCAGCAGGCCCCTGGGCTACCTGATGCCGCAGAACACCTTCGTCCAGTGGGACTTCTCCGCGACTGGAGATCTGACGGCGGTAGCGGAGGACCTCGCTCATGCAGTCGCAACCTACGGCCAGCCCTTCATCGACCACTGGTCGGACTGGAGCACATTCTCCCGTGAGGTAGCCAGTTCGGATCTCCTCCTCGACAACGTTCGCTTCGTCATGTTGCCGGCTGTAGCCGCAGTCAACGGCGACTACGAGCTTGCGGACCAACTGATCCGACAGGAACTCGAACGCACGGCAGGCGAGCAGGACGCCTACTCGAACGGATATCGCGACTTCGCCGAGAGGTTCCGCAGAACTGTCCTGACGCACTGATCTCGGCACGTCCCGGGATGCCTCACCGGGGCGTCAGCCGACTACGCTCCGTAACGCGCGGGACGCGGCAGACGCGGATGTTGCACTGCGGACCTGGATGACGAGTTCAGCACGAGCAAGGGTGTCATGGTGCCCACCCTTACTCGTGCAGGCACACTGCTCGACGGTGGCCAGCGATGCTACCCGACGCCCGTCCCAGCCCGTCCGCGGGCGTTGCCGAGCCTATGCCTGAGAACCCATACGGCGAGCATCGAGATGCCGAAGACCAACCACAACAGTGGCGCAATATCCCACTCGTGCCAGATCGCCCAGCCCCAAAGGAGCCATACACCAACGTGAGCGGCCAGCACCAGCCGGTAGGACGTGCGAAGCAAAGCCACAGGGAAGTAGACCATATCTGGCTCCGCTGGAAGGTCCTGGAGCCGGGTGGGCGGAGGACTTCAGCTCCCGTGAACGACTGTCGCTTGTTGCTCGGCACCGAACGCACTCAATTCGGCATGACAGCGCACGGCGCCAGGCGCTACCAACGCGCGACAGCGGCAGATAAGGACTTTGCAGAGCGAGCGCTCCACCAGCTAGAGGGCGGAGATGGAGGTGGGAGCTCGTTCTTGCCGAGCTAGTGCGCGTATCACGTTCAGGGAGCCGTGTCGCCAGGCCGCGAGGCTGCTCAGCAGCTGGATTGTCGCTTCAGTCGCTGTCTGCGGCATCGGTGGCGTCGGCAAGCCGAGGCTGACTGCCAGGTCGTCGGTGTGCACGACCAGCTCCATGACCCGGGTCAGCAGGAAGTCGTCGACCTTTAGGCCCCAGTCGCCGAGGTCCACGATGCGGTCGGACGGTTGGGCCGTCACCGTGGCATCCAGGTCGGTCAATGCCGTATCGACCGTGTCCGCCAATTCCCTGGGGTTCGTCACTGCAGCTGTCTGCTCGCTGCGGCGCCGGATGTCGATGTTGCCGGCGCCATCCACGCCTGAAGTCACCCAGGCGTTGCCGGTGAAGTGCTCCAGCACCGAGATCGCCGATTCTCCCGGCGGCGCGGCGAGGAACGTCACAGTATGCGTGACCTGGTTGGCCAGATGACGGGCGAGGCCGCCGGTGGAGAAGTCCCGCAGCGCGCTGGGCGAGGACCATCGCTCGGCCAGTATCGGATTGCGCAACAGGGCCAGGCCAGTCGCGGCGGCGTCCAGGAACGCGGGTCGGATCATCGAGTTCACGTTATGCGCACACAGGAACCCTTGTCATTCCCCCACGAGCCAGCGAGGAGCGGCTCCCCGTTTCGAATCGGTGATCACCGGCAGATCTGAACGCTGAGCCGCGCGTCGCTGGCAGGCCATCCTTACGCAACGTCGCCAATCGGAACGTCCGCCGGTCCTCCACGCATCACGAATGCCGATCAGGCGATCAGCGGGAGGCCAGCTACCCCGATGCAGCTCTGCACGACAAGACGTACCGGAATCTACACCGGAGCCAGTGCGCCGAACCCAGCCTGACTCGACTTGGGCCCGCCGATCAAAGACGAAAGCAACGCTGTCCGCCAAGCCGAGACTCGGCCCGGCCGACCGTGTTGCCCGCGTCTACACCCCTTCCCCGATGCCCAGTTGTACCTGGATCTCCTGGGCGCGTTCGGCCGCCGCGCTGGCGCCGTAGTGCCGGGGCATGTCCTCAGAGGTCCAGCCCAACAGCAGCATCAGGTCGCCCGTATTCCCGCCAGCACGCTTCCACTCGTGGGCGAAGTTGTGCCGCCAGCGGTGGGCGTGCACGTTCGCCACGCCGGCGGCGAGGCCCAGTCGCTTCAGGCGAATCTTGATGCCGTTGGCCGCCAACCTCCGGCCGCCACGGTCGGCGAGCCACAGATCCGGCAGTTCCGAACCCTTGTGCTTGCCTCGCGCTCGTAGGTAGCGGCTGATGGCCCGCGCCGTCTTCGGCCCGAATCGCACCCGGCGGTCCTTGGCACCCTTGCCGTGGTAGTGCACCGACTCCGTGTTCAGGTCGACGTCATCGAGCAGCAGGTTGCCGACCTCCGACAGCCGCGCTCCCGTGTTGTAGTACAGGCGGATGATCGCCTCGTCGCGCAGGTGCGGAAAGGTCTTGCCCTTGCAGGCGTCGAGGAGCTTCTTCGTGTCCTCGTCGCGGATGATCGGGATCAGCTTCTGGGGCGTCTTGGGCTGTCGGACCCGATCCATTGGGGACCGGTCGATGTCTTCCTCAGCCAGCAACCACTTGAAGAACTGCTGCAGACCTTTGTGCTTGTTCAGCGCGGTCGACGCGGACCGGGTCTCGATCATCCACGCCTGAAACGCCTCCGCATGTCCCCGGGTCACCTCGGTGGGGTCCTCCGCGGCGTCGGCGGCATCGGGGTCTGGCGAGTGCTCGGCCAGGTAGCGGGCCAGCTGCGCTGCCGCGAGGAGGTAGTTGTACCGGGTCGTCTCCGGGTAGTTGCCGGCCCGCAGCGTCCGGTCCCAGTCGCGCAGGTATCCCGCCCAGGTCGAGGACAGGTCGGTCGCGAGCTTGGTGAGGTCCAGTAGAGCCATGTCGGTCACCCGTCGAGTCAAGGGGTCGATAAGCGGCGTGCTCGACCTCGACGAACCACCGTGAACACGAAAAAGAGGGTTCCCACAGGCTCTGACCTGTGGAAACCCTCTCGCTGTCGGGACGGCCGGATTCGAACCGACGACCCCTTGACCCCCAGTCAAGTGCGCTACCAAGCTGCGCCACGTCCCGCCCTCGCGTGGTTTCCCACTGCGACAGCCGGTACAGCTTAGCGCAGCAGTCGCGGCCCTTTCGCACAGGCCCCACCCGCGCCACGAAGCGACCGAACCGCCGTACACAGCGACGACCGGACCACCCCACACCCCCTAAAGCGTCCTAGGAGGGTGGGGTAAAGAGAAGCCGGATGGGGCAACCCCATCCGGCTTCTAGAACGGCAGACGCGTCAGCCGTGTGCCTTGCCTCGACCGCCGGGGCCGAGCTTCTTCCTCGGGCGGACCGAGATCTCGATCGGGCTGCCCTCGTACCCGAATTCCTCGCGGAGCTTGCGCTCGACGAAGCGCTGGTAGCCGGCGTCCAGCGGGCCGGTGGTGAAAAGCACGAACCGCGGCGGTGCCACGCCGGCCTGCGTCGCGAACAGGATCCGCGGCGCCCGTCCACCACGCACGGGGTGCGGGGTGGCCTGCACCAGCGCGGTCAACCACTGGTTGAGGTGCGCGGTCGGCACCCGCGTTTCCCAGCTCGCCAGGGCCTTGTTGAGGGCCGGGGCCAGCTTGTCCACCGCACGGCCGGTCATCGCGGACAGGTTCAGGCGGATCGCCCAGGGGATGCGGCGCAGCTCCCGGTCGATCTCCTTGTCCAGGTAGTACCGGCGGTCGGCGTCGACCAGGTCCCACTTGTTGAACGCGATGACCAGCGCCCGGCCGGCCTCGGTGACCATGGTCAGGATCCGCTGGTCCTGCTCGCTGATCGGCTCACTGGCGTCCAGCAGCACCACGGCCACCTCGGCGGCCTCGATCGCGCCGGCGGTACGCAGGCTGGCGTAGTACTCGGTGCCGCTGGCCTTGCCGACCCGCTTGCGCAGGCCGGCCGTGTCGACCAGCTGCCAGGTCTGACCGCCGATGTCGACAAGGCTGTCCACCGGGTCCACAGTGGTGCCGGCGACCGAGTCGACGACCGCCCGATCCTCGCCGGAGAACCGGTTGAGCAGGCTGGACTTGCCCACGTTCGGCCGGCCGACCAGCGCCACCCGGCGCGGCCCGCGCGGACGGTTCTCCACGATCGTCGGCGCTTGCGGCAGCGCAGCGAGGATGGCGTCCAGCAGGTCGCCCGAGCCGCGCCCGTGCAGCGCGGACACCGGGAACGGCTCACCGAGACCGAGGGACCACAGCGAGGTGGCCTCCATCTCGATGGAGTTGTTGTCGGCCTTGTTGGCCACCAGGATCACCGGCTTGGCGCTGCGCCGCAGCATCTTCACCGCGGCCTCGTCGACGTCGGTGGAGCCCACCATCGCGTCGACCACGAAGAGGACCACGTCGGCGGTGACGACCGCCGTCTCGGCCTGCGCCGCGATGGCCGCGGCGCGGTCCTTCGCGTCCGGCTCCCAACCGCCGGTGTCCACCACTGTGAACGCCCGGCCGTTCCACTGCGCGTCGTACGGCACCCGGTCCCGGGTCACGCCCGGGACGTCCTCGACGACCGCCTGCCGGCGGCCGATGATCCGGTTGACCAGAGTGGACTTACCCACGTTGGGGCGACCGACGACGGCCACCACCGGCTGCGGACCACTGGGTTCCTCGACGGCGACGTCGGGCTCCCGCAGCTCGACCCACCCACCACCATCGCTACTCATGCCGCTCCTCCGCTGCGCTCCGGACCGCCATGAAACACATCCACACCCCGCTCGGTGAGCAGGTCGCGCAGTCGCGCCACGACCTCGTCGATGCCCAGCTCGGTGGTGTCGAGCACCACGGCGTCGGGGGCCTGCGCCAGCGGGTTGACCTTGCGGGTCGAGTCGAGCCGGTCCCTGCGCGCCAGGTCGGCGGCGGTGGCCGCCACGTCGGCGGCGTCCTCGGCGCTGCGCCGCGCGGCGCGGGCCGCCTCGGAGGCGGTCAGGAAGACCTTCAGGTCGGCGTCCGGTGCCACGACCGAGCCGATGTCCCGGCCCTCGACCACCATCCGACCAGCATTGGCGATCATCTCGCGTTGCCGGCTGACGAGCAGCTCGCGGACGGCCGGCACGGCGGCGACGGCGGACACCGCCCCGGTCACCTCGGCACCGCGGATGTCGGCGTCGACGCCCACACCGTCGACGGTCACGGCGTACCCCTGGGGGTCGGTGCCGATGCGCAGATCGACCTCGCCGGCGACCTTGGCCACCGACGCGGCGTCGGTGAGGTCCACGCCGGAGCGCAGCACGGCCCACGTGATCGCCCGGTACATCGCCCCGGTGTCCAGGTAGCGCGCACCGATGCCGGCGGCGAGCCGCCGCGACACGGTCGACTTACCCGAACCGGACGGCCCGTCCACAGCGACCACACATCGCCCGGCCCGTACGTTTTCCTCCACCGTGTCCTCCTCAGCCCGTACCTCACGGATCGCCCGGTGATTCGGCGCCGCAAGCGGTTCGTCAATCGTCATCAATCATGCCCGGGTCCTTCGGCGGACCCGCACGCGACGCCACCGGAGGCGACCCACGCCACCTCCAGCGGCCGTCGTCCGGCCATCGGTGGAGCCTACCGGCAGCCGTACCCCGGAACCGGGGGTCAGTCACCCACCGCGCTGAACAGGGCGGCGACCTCCGCGTTGGTCAGCCGCCGGATCCGCCCGGTGCGCAGTTCGCCGAGCCGGATCGGACCGATCGAGGTACGCACCAGCCGGGTGACCGGGTGTCCGACCTCCTCCATCAGCCGTCGGACGATGTGCTTGCGCCCCTCGTGCAGGCTCAGCTCCACCTGGGCGGTTTTACCCAGGGTGTCCACCACCTTGAACGAGTCGACCTTGACCGGCCCGTCCTCCAGCTCGACGCCGGCCAACAGCCGCTTGCTCAGGTTGCGCGGGATCGGCCCGACCACCTCGGCGAGGTAGGTCTTCAGCACCTCGTACGAGGGGTGCATGAGCTTGTGCGCGAGGGTGCCGTCGTTGGTGAGCAGCAGCAGGCCCTCACTGTCCGCGTCCAGCCGCCCCACGTGGTAGACCCGCTGCTCCACCCGGTTGCCGATGAACTCGGCCAGCTCGTTGCGCCCCTTGTCGTCCGCCATGGAAGTGACCACGCCACGCGGCTTGTTCATCGCCACGTAAACCAGCCGGACGTCGACCTGGAGGCGCTCGCCGTCCACGTGGATCACGGCGGTGGCCGGGTCGACCTTGTCGCCGAGCTTGGCGACCCGCCCGTCCACTGTCACCCGGCGGCGGAAGATCAGATCCTCGCAGGCACGCCGGGAACCCACGCCGGCGGCGGCGAGCACCTTCTGCAGGCGCTCCGCCCCCTCGAAGACGGGAGCGTCGGGTTTGGGGGCACGGTTATCGGGTCGCATCAGCAAGCTCTTCTACGTCGTCGGGCAGGAAGGGTGCGAGGGGCGGCAGCTCGTGAACGGTGTTCAGCCCGAGCTTCTCCAGGAACAGCGTGGTGGTCTTGTACAGGAACGCCCCACTGTCCGTTTCGGTGCCACACTCCTCGACGAGGCCGCGAGTGACCAGCGTACGGATGACCCCGTCGCAGTTCACACCCCGGATGGCTGAGATTCGCGAACGGGTCACCGGCTGCTTGTAGGCGACCACGGCGAGCGTCTCCAACGCCGCCTGGGTCAGCCGTACGGACTGCCCGTCCAGAACGAACCGCTCGACGTACGTAGCGTATTCCGGCCGGGTGTACAGCCGCCACCCACCGGCCGCCCGGCGCAACTCGAACCCGTGCCCGGCGGCGGTGTACCCGGCGGCGATGTCGTCGAGCATCGGGCCGACCCGCTCGGCTGGTTGCTCCAGCACCTGGGCCAGCACCAGCTCGCTGACCGGCTCGTCGACCACCAGCAGGATCGCCTCCAGGGCGCCGCGCAGCTCGGCGTCGGACAGCTCCGGCGCGGGCTCCGGCGCGGCCGTCACCCGCCGTCGCCCGGATGTCTGCCGTGGGGGTACGTCCCGAGCGCCGCCCGTCTCAGCTGCCGCGACCGGATTCGGGGCGACCTGGCCCGACCCGGGCGGCGTGGCCGGCTCGGCGGCGATGTCGGTCACATCGGGTGCCGGTGCGGGCGTCGGGGCTGCGACGGCCTCGGCCTCGGGCTGCCGGGGGCGTTCCCACGGGGGGACCCAGGCGGCGGCCTGGTCGGCCAGCGAGTCCCGGCGTTGCTCGTCACTCATCCCGCTCATCCTCCGTGGTTCCCGTCCCGTCCGGCCCGCCGGCCTCCCCCACCGGGGCGGTCGGCTCCGACCCCACCGGCTCGCGGCCCTCCGGCCCCGCCAGCGGTGGCTCCGGGTCGGCCGGGGTGCCGGCGTACTCGTCGACGTTCAGCTCGGTGTCCCCGTCGGCCGGGCCGGTCCAGCGCACTGTCAGCTCCTCCAGTGCCTGCTCCTGCACGAAGGACACCAGGCCCTCCCGGTACAGCTCCAGCAGCGCCAGGAACCGCGCCACCACCTCCAGGGTGGCCTCGCAGTCGGCGCAGAGCAGCGAGAACGTGGCAGTGCCGGCCCGGCGCAGCCGGGCGGTGAGGATCGCGGCGTGTTCGCGGACACTGACCCGGACCATGTGCACGTGGGCGATCGACACCTCGGGCACCGGCTTCGGGGTCATCGCCTTCACTGCCAGTTTCAGCAGCCGCTGCGGGCCGATGCCGAGCACCAGGTCGGGCAGCGCCTCCGCGTAGCGGGGTTCCAGGCTGACCGCCCGCGGGTACCGTCGGCCGCCGACGGCCTCCAACTCGGCGATGTGCGCGGCGGCCTCCTTGTACGCCTTGTACTGCAACAGCCGGGCGAAGAGCAGGTCCCGGGCCTCCAGCAGGGCGAGGTCCGCCTCGTCCTCCACCTCGGCGGAGGGCAGCAGCCGGGCGGCTTTCAGGTCGAGCAGGGTCGCGGCGATGAGGAGGAACTCGCTGGCCTCGTCCAGGTCCCAGTCGTCGCCCATGGCCCGGATGTAGGCGATGAACTCGTCGGTGACCGTGTGCAGGGCCACCTCGGTGACGTCGAGCTTGTGTTTGCCGATCAGTTGCAGCAGCAGGTCGAACGGGCCGGTGAAGTTGGCCAGCCGCACCGTGAAGCCGGCGGAAGCCGGCTCGGCAGCCACGTCGGCGGGCGGCACACCGTCGACCACTGCCGCTGCGGCGGCCTCGGGCGGGTCAACTGGTGGCGCGGTCACCGGACGACCGTAGTCCACGAGGGCGGCACCGGGCGTTCCGGCTACCGCTCCGACTGGGCGGCGATCACCTCGCGGGCCAGCTGACGGTAGTTGCGTGCTCCGGAGGACGCCGGGTCCATCGTCGTGATGGGGGCACCGGCCACGGTGGACTCCGGGAACTTCACCGTCTTGGTGATGACCGTCTGGTAGACCTTGTCGCCGAACGCCTCGACCACCCGCTGCAGCACCTGGCGGCAGTGCGTGGTGCGGCTGTCGTACATGGTGGCGAGGATGCCTTCCAGCTCCAGGTCGAAGTTGAGCCGCTCGCGCACCTTGTCGATGGTGTCCAGCAGCAGCGCCACACCGCGCAGGCTGAAGAACTCGCATTCGAGGGGGATGAGCACACCGTGCGCGACGGTCAACGCGTTGATCGCCAGCAGGCCGAGTGACGGCTGGCAGTCGATCAGGATGTAGTCGTACTCCTTGCGCACCGAGCGCAGGACCCGGGCGAGGGCCATCTCCCGGGCCACCTCGTTGACGAGCTGGATCTCGGCGGCGGAGAGGTCGATGTTGGCCGGCAGCAGGTGCAGGCCCGCCACGTCGGTCTTGATCAGGACGTCCTCGGCGGTCACGTCGTCCTGCATGAGCAGGTTGTAGACGGACAGGTCGAGGTTGTGCGGGTTGACACCCAACCCGACCGAGAGGGCGCCCTGCGGGTCGAAGTCGACGAGCAGCACCTTGCGGCCGTACTCCGCGAGGGCCGCGCCCAGGTTGATCGTGGTAGTGGTCTTGCCGACGCCGCCCTTCTGGTTGGCCATCGCGATGATGCGCGCGGGGCCGTGCCGGTCGGTGGGCATCGGCTCGGGGATGGGCTTGCGCATCGTGTAGGCAGCCGGATCCGCAGGACCCAGATCTGCGCCGAGCGTGGCCTGCTGCTCGCGGAGCTCCGACGTCCAGGTCTCGGCACGGTCACCATTGCCAGCCATGTGCTCGTTGCCCCCTCCCGACGACCCACCCGGCGTCGGAGCCGTCCGACGTCCTTCGCGGCGCCGCTGCGCACCCCGGTCGTGTCGCCCCAGGAGGTCCGCGCCGATGCCGACTGTACGCCACCGACCAGCAGGGGGTTCGGCACCGGCCCGGCGTGTCGGCACCGACCGCTACCGGGTTCAGCCTCGGGCGCGCGGGTGGGCGGTGGCGTACACCTCGCGCAGCCGCTCCACGGTGACCAACGTGTAGACCTGGGTGGTGGTCACCGACGCGTGGCCGAGCAACTCCTGGACCACCCGGACGTCGGCGCCGCCGTCGAGCAGGTGGGTGGCGTACGAGTGGCGCAGGGTGTGCGGGGACACGGCGGCGGGCCCGTCGACGGGCAGCCCGGCCCGGTCCGCGGCCTGCCGCAGGATGCCCCAGGCGCCCTGGCGCGACAGCGCGCCGCCGCGGGCGTTGAGGAAGACCGCCGGGGTGCCCCGGCCGGCGGCGGCCAGCAGGGGGCGGGCCCGGACCAGGTAGGCGCGGACCGCGTCGACGGCGTACCCGCCGATCGGCACCAACCGCACCCGGCCGCCCTTGCCGCGCAGCAGCACGGTGCCCTCGTCGGTGTCGAGGTCGTCCACGGCGGCGCCGACCGCCTCGGAGATCCGCGCGCCGGTGCCGTACAGGAACTCCAGCAGCGCCCGGTCGCGCAGTGCGCGGGGGGCGTCCTCACCGGTCGCGGTGGTGGGGCCGGCGAGGTCCAACAGCCGGACCACGTCGTCGACCGGGAGGGCCCGGGGCAGCCGGCGGGGCGGGGTGGGCGGGCGGACGTCGCGGCTGGGGTCGGCGTCGGCCAGCCCTTCGCGCATGGCGAAGCGGTGCAGGCCGCGGACCGCGCTGGCCGCGCGGGCGGCGGACGAGACCGCCAGCGGCGGGTGGGCGTCGTCGCCCGCGCGCAGCCGCGCCAGGTGCGACTCGACCAGGCCGGCGTCGACCGACGCGAGGTCGGCGACGCCGGCGTCGGCGAGGGTCGCCAGGTAGCGGTCCAGATCCCGGCGGTACGAGGTGAGCGTGTTCGCGGAGAGGCCACGTTCGACGGTGAGGTGGTCGAGGTAGCCGCGTACGGCACGACGCAGCGCCGGCGTGGGCTGGGCGCCCACGCCGGCGGAGTCCGCGTCGCCGGTCAGCGTGCCGCCGTTCAGGCCAGCACGTCGGCCAGCGGGAGCACGTCCATGCCGTGCGACTCGGCGACCGGGCCGTAGGTGACCCGACCGTCGTGGGTGTTCAGGCCCAGCGCCAGCGCCGGGTCGTTGCGCAGCGCCTGCCGCCACCCCTGGTTGGCCAGCTCCAGGGCGTACGGGAGGGTGACGTTGGTCAGCGCGTAGGTGCTGGTGTTCGGCACCGCGCCGGGCATGTTCGCCACGCAGTAGAAGATCGACTCGTGCACCTTGTAGACCGGGTCGGCGTGCGTGGTGGGGCGCGAGTCCTCGAAGCAACCGCCCTGGTCGATGGCGATGTCGACGAGCACGCTGCCCGGCTTCATCCGGGAGACCAGCTCGTTGCTGATGAGCTTCGGGGCCTTCGCGCCGGGCACCAGCACCGCGCCGATGACCAGGTCGGCGTCGAGCACCGCCCGCTCGACCTCGTAGGCGTTGGAGGCGATGGTCTGCAGGTGACCGCGGTAGATGGCGTCGGCCTGCCGCAGCCGGGCGACGTTCTTGTCCAGCAGCAGCACCTCGGACTGCAGGCCCAACGCGATGGCGGCGGCGTTCAGGCCGGAGACGCCGGCGCCGATGACGACGGTCTTGGCCGCGTACACGCCGGAGACACCGCCGGGCAGCACACCCCGACCGCCGCCGGTGCGCATCATGTAGAACGCGCCGACCTGCGGGGCGAGCCGGCCGGCGACCTCGGACATCGGGGCGAGCAGCGGCAACGACCGGTCGGGCAGCTCCACCGTCTCGTACGCGATGCCGGTGACCTTGCGGTCGACGAGCGCGTCGGTGCACTCCTTGGAGGCGGCCAGGTGCAGGTAGGTGAAGAGCACCTGCCCCTCGCGCATGCGGTGGTACTCCTCGGCGACCGGCTCCTTGACCTTGAGGACCAGCTCGGCGGTCTGCCACACCTCGTCGGCGGTGTCCAGGATCTTCGCGCCGGCGGCGGCGAACTCCTCGTCGGTGATGCTGGAGCCCTCACCGGCGCCGGCCTCGACGAAGACCTGGTGGCCGTTGCGGGTGAACTCGTTGACGCCCGCTGGCGTGATCGCCACGCGGTACTCGTGGTTCTTGACCTCGCGTGGGATTCCGACCTTCACGATGCAGACACCTCTCTTCGGGGCTGCTCTCCCCCGACTGCTCGGTGCCGCAGCGGCCCCTTTGCCACTGCGGTCCACCGGTCCCGCCGGCGGCAGTCTAGGCGCGCCCCGCGCCGCCGAGAGCCAGCACAGTGACATCCGGTGCCCGAGTGTCCTGACGATCTGTCAGGGCATCGACCCGGGCTCCACGGCGGATGGCCGCCTCAGCCGTCAGGACAGTGTTCGGCCATCATCGTCCCATCTGTCGGGTAGCGCTGCGGACAGCGGGCAAGTGGATCACTAGTGTGTCCGCCCATGACCACTCCTCCTTACCAGCCCGGGTACCCCCAGCCGGGGTACCCGCAGGGCGTCTCCGACAAGAGCAAGATCATCGCGGGCATCCTCGGGATTCTGCTGGGCACCTTCGGTGCCGGTCGGTTCTACACCGGACACACCAAGATCGCTGTTCTCCAGCTCGTCGTGAGCGTGGTGACCTGCGGCTTCGGTGCCCTCTGGGGCGTCATCGACGGAATCCTCATCCTGGTCAACGGCGGCACCGACGCACAGGGCCGTCCGCTGCGCGACTCCTGAACCAGACCGACAGCAAACCGGGGCCCCGCGGCTGACCGCGGGGCCCCTGTCGTCGTACTCCCTCACCGGTGCGAACCGGCGGCGCTGCTCAGCGGGGCAGCGGCGCGTCCGCCCGACGCAACGTCGACCAACCGGTGTCCCGGGAGCGGGCCGCGGCGAGCAGCCCGGCCACCGCGGACGCGTTGGTGATCTCACCGGCCAGGACCATCGCGACGGCCTCGTCCAGGTCGATCCGGACGACCTGGAGGTCGGCCTCCTCGTCGTGGCGCTCGTGGCGCTCGCCGGCCGGCACGTCGGCGATGTCGCGGGCCAGGAAGACCCGCACCACCTCGTTGGTGAACCCGGGCGAGCTGTGCAGGTCGACCAGCACGTCGACCTGCCCGGCAGTGAGGTCGGCCTCCTCGGCCAGCTCCCGCAACGCGGCGGCCGGCAACTCCTCACCGGAGACGTCCATCAGCCCGGCGGGCAGCTCCCACAGGTGCCGCCCGACCGGGTGCCGATACTGGCGGATCAGCACCACCTGACCGGCGTCGTCGAGCGCCACCACGGCCACCGCGCCGACGTGCCGCACCAGGTCACGCACCCCGGTCCCGCCGCCGGGCATGGTCACCTCCTCGGTGACCACGTCGAAGATCCGCCCTCGGTACCGCTCCTGCCGGGACCGCACCTCGTAGCGGTGCTCCAGCCCGCTCACGCCGGCCCCCCGCTGGTTGGCTCGCTGCCCTCGTTCACGAGGCCGAAGCGGCCTTCGTCGCGGCGCCGTTGCGGGCGGCCTTACGCGCCGACGGGGCGTCCGCCGCCGCATCCAGGTCGACCGGCAACTGGTCGGCCTGCGAGTACGCCACGGCGGCCTTGACGAACGACGCGAACAGCGGGTGCGGGCGGGTCGGGCGGCTCTTCAGCTCCGGGTGCGCCTGGGTGGCCACGAAGAACGGGTGCAGGCTGCGGTCCAACTCCACGAACTCGACCAACCGGCCGTCTGGGGAGGTGCCGGAGATGTGCAGACCCGCCTTCGTCAGGGCGTCCCGGTAGGCGTTGTTCACCTCGTAGCGGTGCCGGTGCCGCTCGCTGATCTCGGTGCTGCCGTACGCCTCGGCGACGAGCGACCCCTCGGTCAGCGTCGCCGGATACGCCCCGAGCCGCATGGTGCCGCCCAGGTCGCCCTTGCCGGCGACGATGTCCTCCTGGTCGGCCATCGTGGCGATCACCGGGTGCGCGGCCTTCTCGTCGAACTCCGCCGAGTTCGCGCCGTCCAGACCGGCGAGGTGACGGGCCACCTCGATGGTCATGCACTGCAGGCCCAGGCAGAGGCCGAGCAGCGGGATGCCGTTCTCCCGGGCGTACCGGGCGGTGCCGATCTTGCCCTCGATGCCGCGGACGCCGAAGCCACCGGGGATGAGCACACCGTCGACGCCGGCCAGGGCCGCCGCCGCGCCGGCCGGGGTGACGCACTCGTCGCTGGGCACCCACTTGAGCTGCACCCGGGCCCGGTGACCGAAGCCGGCCGCGCGGATCGCCTCGCTCACCGACAGGTACGCGTCCGGCAGGTCGACGTACTTGCCGACCACCGCGACGGTGACCGTGTGCCGGGGCCGGTGCACCCGCTCCAGCAGGTCGTCCCAGCTGGCCCAGTCCACGTCCCGGAACGACAGGCCGAGCCGGCGCACCACGTACGCGTCGAGCCCCTCGCGGTGCAGCACCTTCGGGATGTCGTAGATGCTCGGCGCGTCCGGGGCGGCGACGACCGCCTCACGGTCGACGTCGCAGTAGAGCGACAGCTTCTCCTTCAGCTTCTCCGGGATCTCCCGGTCGCAGCGCAACACGATGGCGTCCGGCTGGATACCGATGTTGCGCAGCTGCGCCACCGAGTGCTGGGTCGGCTTGGTCTTCAGCTCACCCGACGGCGCCAGGTACGGCACCAGGGAGACGTGCAGGTAGAAGCAGTTGTCCCGGCCGAGGTCGTGACGGACCTGACGGATCGCCTCCAGAAACGGCAGCGACTCGATGTCGCCGACGGTGCCACCGACCTCGGTGATCACCACGTCGGGGAGCTGACCGTCCTCGTCCGGGTCGGCCATCGCCAGGATCCGCGACTTGATCTCGTTGGTGATGTGCGGGATGACCTGGACGGTGTCGCCCAGGTATTCGCCGCGCCGCTCCTTGGCGATCACGTCGGAGTAGATCTGACCGGTGGTGACGTTCGCCTTGCCGGACAACGCCCGGTCGAGGAAGCGCTCGTAGTGCCCGACGTCGAGGTCGGTCTCCGCGCCGTCCTCGGTGACGAAGACCTCACCGTGCTGGAACGGGTTCATCGTCCCCGGGTCGACGTTCAGGTAGGGGTCGAGCTTCTGCATCACCACACGCAGCCCGCGCGCGGTCAGCAGGTTGCCGAGGCTGGAGGCGGTGAGGCCCTTACCCAGCGAGGAGGCGACGCCCCCGGTGACGAAAATGTGCCTGGTCGTCCGTGCTGATGGGGCCAAGGCCTGCTCCCGTGTCGTCTGTCGCGGTCATGCAGACCGCCGTGCTTGATCAGCAAAGTGATCACGCGATCCACGGGATTCGACGGTAACACCTCCCGGACGGGTACTCGCAGGCCGCACCCCAGCTGCGACACCTGCGGGTCATCCGGTGCTCAGGAAGCGGCAACCTCGGTCGATGACCGGGTAGCCTGCCGGGGCGCCACAGCGGACCCGTCCGCGGTCGGCTCCGCCGGGCCGTCGGAGCCCACGGTCGGGGCGTCCGGGGCCGGGGCCGCCTTCGGTGCGCTCACCGGTGGGCCGCCGATCGGCCGGGGATGAGCCGCGCCCAGCGGCCCACCGCCGGTCGGGATGTCACCCCCACCGGTCGGGCCGACCCCGCCGGAGCCCGAGTCGTCGTCGGCGCCGCTCTCGCGGAACCGGCCCGGAACCGGGCGGGTGCGGTCGGCGGCGTGCCCGAGCACCCTCAGCGACGCCAGGACGGCCATCGGCACCACCACCGCGGCGGCGGCGCCCATCACGTCCAACGCCGCGCCGTCGAGCAGACCACCGAGCACCGCGGCGACCACCGTCCCGGCCAACGCGGCCCGGACCGCCGGGTAGATGCCGAACAGCCGCATCAGCCCACCCCACGGCTGCAACAGGGCGAACCACACCAGCAACCCGCCGGTCAACGCCAGCACCGTCAGCGGGCTGTTGACCAACGTCTCGAAGTTCTCCGTACTGGACCGGTGCACGGTGAACCCGCCGGTGCCGTCACCGAGCGCGGAGAGGAACCGCCCCAGGCTGCCCCGCTCCGCCGGCGGGCGACGCAGGTCCACCACACCGAAACCGATACCCACCGCCAGGGCGGCCATCGCGGCCCACGCCAACCGGCTGATCGTCAACCAGCCACCGGCGCTGATCACCGCGGCGACGCTCACCCCGGCGGTGAGCGCGATCGCGCCGACCGGATCGGCGCCCAGGTACGGGCTGCCGACCACCACCACGGCGAGCCCACCCACGGCCACCGTCACCGCCGGCCGCCAACCCCTGGGCACCCGTTGAGCCAGCCACCCGCCGGCGAGCAACGCCCCGGCCAGGAACACTCCCAGCCCCACAGTGCTCAACCCGGCGTACCGACCGCCCTGCAACGCCGAATAGCCGACCACACCGTTGAGCTGCAGGCTGGCCCCGGTGAGCACGTCCAGCCCGACGACCAGTGCGGTGAGGCCGGCCACCGCGCCGAGCGGGCCGAGGGTGCCCGCGTACCCGGGGGCGAACCGCACCGCGGCGGTGCCCGCCGCCACCAGCAGCGCGGTGACCCCGGCGAAGATCCACCCGGGGTGCTCGCCCTGCCACCAGGGCACCGCGTCGGCCAGCAACGCCGCCGGCACCGTCAACGCCACGGCGACGAGCAGCAGCTCCACCACCGCCACGATCCGCCCCGAGACGGGGTTCGGGCCGGTCGGCCCGGCGTGCGGGCGGGCCCGGCGCAGCAACGGCAGGATCCCGAGCGCCAGCAGCACCTGCACCACAGCCAGCACCGCGAAGAACACTCCGGAGACGTCGCGCTGGGCGGCGGCCTCCCGATCGGCGTCGGCCGGTGCGTCGATCGCCTCGGCCAGGTCGGCGGGACGACCGCCGGTGCTGACCGCCGGACGGCCCAGGAAGAGCCGCTCCGGCATCGGCCGACCCAACGCGGCGAGGGCGGTCGGCGCGAGGTCGACCAGTTGCAGGTAGCCGTCGCGGCCGGTGCTGGCCGAGGTGAGCCACCCCCGCTCCCAGCCCGGCCCGTCGGCGACCGCCACGTGCAACCGCGACGGCTGGGCGGTGTCGGAGATCCCCGCGAGCAGCACCAACGACCGCGGTGGCCGGGCCGCCAGCACCCGGGCCAGCTGCGCGTCCGCCGCCCTGGCCTCCTCGGCGCGGGTCGCCGGGTCGGTCCCCTCGACAGTGCCCAGGTCGACGATGCTCAGCACACAGGCACCGAGCAGCGGCCGTGGGTCGGCGGGCAACGCCGAGGCGTACCTGTCGACGCGGCCGAACGGTCGGGCGGCGGCCACCGCCGCACCCGGGCCCACGGCGACCGAGCAGCGCACCGACTCCGACAGCGAGCCGGGCAGAGCGCCCCACGGTAGGCGTTGCTGGTTGTGCTGGACCACGCTCTCCTGATCGGGCAGGTTCGCGCCGATGCCGTCCGGTTGTTCGACTGTCACCCCCGCCGTCGGGCAGCCCTCCGGCGAACGGCTGCCGTTCCACGCGGCGAAGCTGCCCGCTCCCACTGTCAGCCAGCCGTCCACCGGGCAGGTGGGTCGGTGTGCGGAGCGCACCGACAGCGAACCGATCGACCCCTCCTGGGCCATCCGCCACAACGTCGGGGTGTGCTGCGGGTCCACGTCCTCCCAGCGCAGCCCCGCGACCCCGGCCAGCACCACGAAGTCGGCGGTGCGTCGCGGGCTGTCCTGCGGCGGGCGGGCGGCGAGCGCGGCGACGCCCAACGACACCACGAGGAGGGTCAGCAGGGCGGGGGTGATTCGGCGCAGCATCACCGGTGTCCCGTTCTGGGGGCGTCGGAGCCCGGGGTGGCTGCCGGGCCGGCGCGGTCCGCGGCCAGCTCGGCGTAGAGGGCGGCCAGCACGGCCACGGTGTCGGTCTCGGTCGGCCACGTCGCCGCCCGCTGCGCGCCACGCCGGCCCAGCTCGGCCCGGGCCGCCGGGTCGTCCAGCAGCGCCCGCACCGCCGCGTCGACCGCGTCGACATCCCCCGCCGGGATCAGCGTGGCGGCGTCGCCGACCAGGTCCGGCAGCCCACCGACGGCGGTCGCGACCAGCGGTACGCCAGCGCGCAGCGCCTCCTGGGCGAAGAGTTGCCGGGCCTCCCAGTCGCTGGTCACCACCGCCAGGTCGGCGCCGGCGAGCAGGTCGGCCACATCGGTGCGGTGCCCCAGCAGGGTCACCGGGGCGCGGGCCGCGGAGGTCCGCGCGGCCAACGGCAGGTACGCCGGCCCGCTGCCGGCGATCACCACGACCGGCGGCGGGGTACGCGTACGCCACCGGGCCGCTGCGTCGATCAGCACGTCGTAGCGCTTCTGCGGGTGCAGCCGACCCACCGAGAGAATCAACGGTTGGTCCGGGCGCACCCCGAACTCGGCGCGGACCGCCGCCGCGCGTCGGCTCGGCGCGGGCAGCGTCGGCGCGGCGACCGGGGCGAGCCGGGCGTCGGCGGCGCCCAGCGCGGCAGCCCGCCGCACCAGGTCCTCGGAGGCGCCCAGCGCCACCCGCGCGCCCCGCGCCACCACCCGTTCCACCAGCCGGGACACTCCGCCGCGCAGGCCACCCGCGAGCACCGCGTTGTGCCAGGTGACGATCAGTGGGGCGGTGGGACGGGCCAGGACGGCGACCAACCCGGCGCGCAGGCCGTGGGCGTGCACCACGTCGACCCGGGAGGTGGTGAGCACCCGACGCAGGGTGAGCACCGCTCGAGCGTCGGCGGGCGTCGGGCTGGCCGGGATCTCCACCGGCTCGAAACGCGCTCCGACCCCGGTGAAGTCGAACTGCTCCTGGGTCGCCGCCGGCCCGCAGACCAGGACGGTGGCGCCGCCGGCGACGAGGCCACGCGCCACCGACCGCACGTGCTGGCCGACCCCGCCGGTGCTGGACGCGAGCACCAACGCGACAGTGCCCGACCACCCGGCAGACAGAGCTGGCTCACTCATCGCGCAGCCGTCTCCTTCCCATCGCCCCGCTCCGGGGAGACCGCACCGGCCGTCGGACCGCCGCCCCGGGGTCCGCGTCGACGCAGACGCCGCAGCACCCCGGCGAGCAGTGGCGCTACGTCCCGCCGGTCGACGAACCAGACCACGGCGAGGAACACCGCCCCAACCAGAACCCCGGACAGCATGCCCTGACCGAGTGCCGCCGCCATCGTCGGGGTGCCGCCGCCCGACGAGTCGAGCCAGCGGCTGAGCCCCCATCCGGCGAGCGCGGCGAGCACACCGGCCAGCACACCGGCGCCCGAGGCCCGTGCCGCGCCGGCCAGCGCCGGCCGGCCGGCGCTGCGCCGCACCGCCAGGAGCAGCAACGCACCGAGCACCAGCATCCCCACCGAGTTGGCGGACGTGACCGCGAACACCCGGTCCCGCAGCGGCAGCAGCGCGCCGAACAGCACGACGACGGCCGGCACCACCAGGAAGCCCACAGCGGTGGCCGCCGTCGCCGCCCTGGTCTCCCCCCGGGCGTACAGGGCCCGGGTGAGCACCGCGAAGAGCCCGTAACCGACCAGCCCGGGGGCGTACCCGATGATCGCGGCGGCGGCCGTGGGCGCGGTGGACGCCGGGAAGAAGAAGTGCCCGACCGGTCCGGCGGTGCCGATCAACGCGGCGGTGCCGAGGAAGCTGAACAGCAGCACCCCCCGCACGGCCGGCGCCAGCGTCGCCCGGTAGGTGCCCTCGTCACCGGCGGCCCGCGCCGCCGCCAGCGTCGGGTACGCAGCGACCGCCAACGGCACCGCCAGCACCGCCCACGGCAACAGGTAGACGGTCTGCGCCAGGTTGTAGACGCCCGGGTTGCTCCGCGCGCCGGCGGTGACCTGGTTCAGGCTGACGATCAGGGCAATCTGCTGGGTGGTGACGGTGACCGCGCCGGCCACCGCCAACCCACCGACCCGGGCCCGCGCGTCGGCTGGGAACCCGAACCCGGGCCGCATCCCCAGGCGCAGCCGGCCGACCGGGATGAGCAGGGACAACGACAACACCACCACGCCGAGGGTCGTGCCGACCGACAGCAGCAGCTCGCCGCCCGGGCTCACCCCGCCGACCGTCGCGTTGCGGCCCTGCGTCGCGGTGAACCCCAGGTAGACCACGATCACGGTGAGGCTGGACAGCAGCGGCGCGAGCACCGGCCAGGCGAAGCGCCGATGCGCCTGCAACACCCCGGTGAGCACGATGCCCACCCCGTACAGCGGCAACTGCGGGGCGAAGACCCGCAACATCCGGATGCCGCTCTGCTGCTGGGCGGCGGTCAGATGGTGCCCGAGCGACTCGACCACCGGCCCGGCGAGCAGCACCACCAGCACCGCGAGCGGCACCAGCAGGGCCAGCGTCCAGGTCAGCAGCGCCCCGGTGGTCCGGGCCACCGTCGTGCGGTCGCCGGCCGCGACAGCGCCGGCCAGCAGCGGTACGACGAGGCTGGCCAACGCGCCACCGGCGACGATCTCGAAGATGAAGTTCGGCACCGCGTTGGCCACCACGTAGGTGCCGCCGAGGTCGGTGTTGCCGAGGCTCCAGGTGAACAGGGCGGTGCGGCCGAAGCCCGCCAGCCGGCTGACCACGGTGAGGACGGCGATGAGCGCGGCTGCCCCGGCCAGCCGGCCGGCGCCGGCGAGGGGGGCCGGTCGGGTCACGTCAGTCGGCGCGTCGGCCCAGTGCGTCGAGCTCGCGCAGCCCCGGGGTCCGCTGGATCATGGCCGTGAAGCTGACCTTCTCGCTGGCGGCGGTGAGCCCGGCGAGCACCGCGAGCAGACCGGCCCGACCCAGCGGGCCGGTGCGGGCGGCGAGCGCGACACCGAGCAGCGCCCCGAGGGCGTTCGCGCCGCTGTCGCCGAGCATCACGTCCTCGCCCAGGTCGTCACGGAGCAGACCGGCGGCGGCACCCGCGGCACCGGCGGCGATCCCGCCGTGCGGGCCACCGGCCAGCGGCGCGGCGAGCAGCAGCCCGGACTTGATCGCCCGGCCCGGCCGTAGGTCGAGCAGGTTGAGCAGGTTGGCCGTGCCGGCGATGACCCCGGCGCCGAGGAGCACGTCGACGCCCCGACCGAACGCGCCGTGGCGCTGCCGGCGCGGGTGCGCCGCGACCCGCTGGTCGGCGGCCAGCAGCGCCGCCGCGCCCAGGCCGGCGGCGCCCACCCCGGCGACCTTCACCAGGCCGGCGGTGACCCGCCCCTCACGCAGCGCGGCGAGGTGACCGGCGAAACCCTTCGCGGTCTTCTGCTCCGGCCGCGCGCCCACCACGTCGTCGTACAGGCCGACGGCACCCGCGCCGAGGCCGGCGACCAGCGCCGCCCCACCGGAGGGGCCGCTAGTCGCACCGAACGCGCCGACGGCCGCCGCGCCCGCGGCGAGCGCCGGCCCGGCGGCCAGGCTGACCGTGCGGCCCCGGAAGTTCGTGCGCTCCAATGCCGGCCCGGCCGGCGAGGTGCGGACCTCGCGCAGCGCGTACCGGGCCGCCGCGGCACCGGCGCCGACGAGCAGCAGCCGACCAAGCGTCCTCATGCCGCCACCCTGCTGCGCGTCAGCTCACGCGCGTCGATTACGGACACCGGGGTACGTCGTTCGCTCACTGGGGCAGTTTAGGCAGCAGGGACGGCGCGTTGTCGCCGACGCCGTACTGCCCGGCTTTCTTCTCGGTGAGCTGTTCCACCAGGGCGAGGCTGGTGACCAGCTGACCCTGCACGGTGTTGGCGTTGTCGACCGTGGAGATGGTCTGGGCGAGCACCGGGTCACCACGGACCACGGACACCAGGTTGCCGCCGACGGAACCCTTCCCGGCCACCACGATCGACCCGGTCCGGTCGAACTGCTCGGCAATCTTGACGACCGACTCGTCCCGCTTCTCGGAGTCCTTGTCGACGTACGGCTGGCCGCTGACCACCACTACCGCCTCCGCCGAGCCGGTGACCTTGTTGTTGTCGGTGGTCAGGTAGCCGGCGTTGTTGTAGGCGGCGAGCACCGCCCGCCGGTCGGCGTCACTGACCGGCGCGACACCCTGGGCACGGTCCAGCAGGACGCTGGCCAGCAACGCGCTGGACGTCTCCACACCGTGCCCGTTGCCCGGCAGGCCGGTGGTCTGCGCGGTCGGACGGGCGGCGGTGACGGCCAACTCGAGCAGGTTGGTGTTGTTGTCCGGGTTGATGAACTTGTCCTGCAACTCGACCCGCCCGGTCAGGGTGGCGCCGGCCTGCTGGAGCTTCTTGAGCACACCCTCGGTGTGGTCGCGCCCGTTGGGCAGCGTCAGCACCAGCACGCGGCGCCCGGTCAGGGTGCCGGGGAGGATGACCTGCGAGATCTCCTCGGCGAAGTCCTCCTCCAGCGCGAGCTGCTTCTCCATGTTGCTGACCTGCTGACGCCAGTTCTGGTTGTCCTTACGCAGCCCGGTGACCTGTCCCTCGAGCGAATCGGCGACCGGACCGTTGAGGGCGGCTGTGCCGACCACCAAGCCGATCGCCAGAGCCAGGAAGACCGCGGTGAGGGACACCACGTGGTAGCGGAAGTTGATCACGCTTGCAGCCTCTTGATCGGTCGGGAACTAGAAGAGCCGGTACAGCTGGAACACGAGATTGTCCCACCACTCGGCGACCACGCCCAGGTACGCCTTCCCGACTGTCGACACGGCCACCGCGGACGCCATCGCCGCGATCGCCGACAACACCAGCAACAACAGCGACGAACCGGAGATGCTCTGCCGGTAGAGCCGGCTCACACCCTTGGCGTCGACCAGCTTGCCACCGACCTTGAGCCGGGTCAGGAACGTCGAGGCCATGCCACCGCGCCCCTTGTCCAGGAACTCGACCAGCGTGGCGTGGGTGCCGACCGCGACCAGCAGCGAGGCGCCCTTCTCGTCGGCGAGCAGCATCGCCAGGTCCTCGCTGGTCGCCGCGGCCGGGAAGGTGATCGCCGGGACGCCGAGACCGTTGACCCGGGGCAGGCCGGGCGCCCGCCCGTCCGGGTACGCGTGCACGATCACCTCGGCGCCGCAGCGCAGCACGTCGTCGGTGACCGAATCCATGTCCCCGATGATCATGTCGGGGGTGTACCCGGCCTCGACCAGGGCGTCCGCGCCGCCGTCGACGCCGATGAGCACCGGCTTGAACTCCCGGATGTACGGGCGCAGCACGTCCAGGTCGGCTTTGTAGTCGTACCCGCGCACCACGATCAGGCAGTGCCGACCCTGCATCTGGGTCTCGATGTCCGGAACGCCCACACCGTCGAGCAGCAGGTCGCGTTCCTGGCGCAGGTAGTCCATCGTGTTGGCGGCGAACGCCTCCAACTGCACCGACAGACCCTCGCGGGCGTCGGCCATCGCCTTGGCGACCGACTCGGCGTCCTGCAGGCTGCCGTGGGCCACCGGCTCGTCACCGGCGAAGACCGTGTTGCCCTCGATGCGGACCTGGTCGCCCTCGCGGATCCGCTCGAAGACCCCCTCGCCGAGGTCGTCGAGCAGCGGAATGCCGGCGGCAATCAACACCTCCGGGCCGAGGTTCGGGTAACGGCCGGACACCGAGGGCTTCGCGTTGAGCACCGCCCCGACACCGACAGCGACGAGCGAGTCGGCCGCCACCCGGTCCAGGTCGACGTGGTCGATGACCGCGATGTCACCGGGGCGCAGGCGGCCGACCAGCCGTTTCGTCCGGCGATCAAGGCGCGCGGTGCCGAGGACTCTGCCCGGCTCGGGGGTCCGGTTCCGGCGCAACGTGGGTAGACGCATCGTGACCATCCTGGCATGTGAGGCAGGCTTTTCTGTCGCGACATGCCTGAGCAGGGCCGCCTACCCAGGGAAGCACACGTCGGCACAAGCCGGTGTGCTTGCGCTCACAATACGCGGCGTCACAACCGCCTTTCCTTGGCCGCCACGGCCAGAAGCTCCTCGGCGTGAGCGATACCCAGATCCGAATCCGGCAAACCCGCCAACATCCGGGCCAACTCCCGAGCCCGCTCGGTGTCCTCCACGACCCGCACACCACTGGTCGTCACCGCGCCACCGGTGTCCTTCGCCACCACCAGGTGCCGGTCGGCGAACGCCGCTACCTGCGGCAGGTGCGTGACGACCAACACCTGGTGGCTACGCGCCAACCGGGCCAGCCGCCGGCCGATCTCCACCGCCGCCTGACCACCCACACCCGCGTCGACCTCGTCGAAGACCAACGTGGGCGGGCCGCCCGACCCGGCGAACACCACCTCTATCGCCAGCATCACCCGCGACAACTCACCACCGGACGCACCGCGCTGCAACGGCAACGACGGCGCGCCCGGGTGGGCCAGCAACCGCAGCTCCACCTCGTCACCGCCGTCCGAGCTGACACCCACCTCGACCCCGTTGACCGACAACGTGGGCTCGGCCCGACCCGCCGGCCGCGGCAGCACCGCCACCTCGATGCGCGCGTGCGGCATTGCCAACCCGGCCAACTCCACGGTGACCTGGTCGGCGAAACGCAGCGCCGCCTCCTGCCGGGACGCCGACACGCGCCCGGCCAGGTCCGCCACCTCGACCGCGAGCCGCTGACCCTCCCGCTCCAGCTCGTCCAACAGATCGTCGGAGGTGTCCAGGTCGGACAGTCGCGTCCGCGCCCGATCAGCCCAGGCGATCACCCCGTCGACGTCGTCGGCGTACTTACGGGTCAGGGCACGCAGCGCCGCCCGCCGCTCGTAGACGTGCTGCAACCGGGCCGGGTCCGCGTCGAGCGTCGCCAGGTACGCCGACAACTCCGCCGACACGTCGGTGACCAGCGTCGCCGCCTCCTCCAGGCGCGACGCCAGGTCACCCAGCGCCGGGTCGGTGCCCGCCTGCGCCTCCAGGGTCCGCCGGGCGGTGCCGAGCAACGCCGCCGCGTCGGGTGTCTCGTCGGTGGCCTCCGCGCCACCCGCCACACACTGCTGGGCGATCTGCGCGGCCGTCCGCAGCCCCTCGGCGTGCTCCAGCCGCTGCGCCTCGGTCTTCAGCTCGTCGTCCTCACCGGGCTGCGGATCGACCCGGGTGATCTCGTCGAGGCCCAACCGCAGCAGGTCGGCCTCCTGGTTGCGCTCGCGGGCGTTGCGCCGCCGGTCGGCCAGGTCGTCGACCACCCGCCGCCACCCCGTGTACGCCTCCCGCAACGCGTCGAGCAGCTTCTCGTGCTCCGGGCCGGCGAACCGGTCCAACGCGGCCCGCTGTTCGGCCGGACGCAGCAGCCGCAACTGGTCGGACTGCCCGTGCACGGCGACCGCCTGCTCGCCGACCTCACCGAGCATCGACACCGGCATGCTCCGACCGCCGACGTGGGCACGCGAACGGCCCTCCACCGTCACCGTGCGGCTCAGCAGCACCGAACCGTCCTCGTCGGGCTCCCCACCGGCCTCGGTGATCCGCGCGTGCACCGCGTCGGCGACCCGACCGAGCAGACGCAACCGCCCCTCGACCACCGCCCGGCCCGGTTGGGCACGAACCCGCCCCGCGTCGGCCCGGCCACCGAAGAGCAGGCCGAGGCCGGTGACCACCATCGTCTTGCCCGCACCGGTCTCGCCGGTGATGACGTTCATCCCGCCGGTCAACGGCAGCGTGGTGTCGTCGATGACGCCCAGTCCGGTGATACGCAGCTCTTCCAGCACAGCCACCGACAGTAGACGCGAGGGGCGACAGTTGACCAGCCGACGGGCCCCGGCGCGGCCGGCACCCGGCCGACGTACAGTTCTGCCCCGTGTTGGACGTGATCGGCCTGACCTCGGCTGAGGAGGAGCTCTACCGCTGCCTGCTCCAGCTCACCGCGGCGCGCGTCGACGACCTGGCCCGCCGCCTGCACCGACCCCGCGAGCAGGTCGTCGCCCAGATCGAGGCGCTACGCGCCAAGGGACTGGTACAGCCCACCGACATCGACCCGGACGCGCCCCTGCGCCCGACCGCACCGGACGTCGCCCTCGGCGGGGCGCTGCTGCGCCGCCAGGAGGACCTCGAGGCCGCCCGGCACCGGGTCACCCAACTCGCCGAGGAGTACCGGTCCGGGCTGCGCCGGCACCACGTCGACCACCTCGTCGAGGTGATCGTCGGAGCCCGGGTCCTCCGCGACCGCCTGCGCGACCTGCAGAACTCGGCGCGTACCGAGGTGCTCTGGTTCTGCCGCGCCAACCCCCTGGCCATGGCCGGCCCGGAGAACGTCGAGGAGTTCGACGCGCTGGCCCGCGGCGTGAGCTACCGCGCCATCTACGAGCGTGACCTGCTGCTGGAACCGGGAGCGTTGGCCGACCTGGCCAAGGGCGTCGCCGCCGGCGAGCAGGCCCGGGTGCTCGACCGGCTGCCCGTCCGACTGGCCATCGTGGACGCCAGCACTGCCATCTGCCCGCTGGTGCCCGACCGCGACGGCGGGGAGCCGAGCGCCGCCGTGATCGGCCGCAGCCAACTGCTCGACGCGCTGCTCGCCCTCTTCGAGAGCCACTGGCGGGTCGCCACCCGGCTGCGCCTCGACGATCCCCTCACCGTCGCCGCGCCCGAGGGTCGGCGGCCGGACCCCGAGGACCGTCCCGGCGACGGCTACCAGCCCGACGCCGACGAGGCGCGGCTGCTGTCGCTGTTCGTGGCCGGCGTCCCCGACAAGTCCATCGCCTCGCAGCTCGGGGTGAGCCGCCGGACCGTGCAACGACGCATCGCCGACCTGATGGCCGCCGCCGGCGTGGACACCCGACCCGGGCTGGCGTTCCAGGTCGCCCGACGCGGCTGGCTCTGACCGCACCGAGCCGGGGTGGGACGGCCACCGGCCACCCCACCCTCCGGTCAGCGCAGCCCGTACGCCTGGAGCACCGTCTGGTCGACGGTGTTCCCGGCCCGGTCGGCGGCGTGCACCCGCAACGACACCGTTCCGCGCCCCGCCGGCACGGTCACGGTGTACCGGGTGCCCGACCCCTTCGTGTGCGCGTCACGCCAGGTGACTCCCCCGTCGAAGGACACCCGCACCCGGACGCTGGTGCCGGTCGGCGCGGGCACACCGGTCGGCTGACGCACTGTCAGCGCCACCTGGTGCGGCCGGTTGCCACGAACCGTGCCGAGCAGGTCGGCCGGCACCTGGTAGTCCACCTGCAACAGCGACAACGGCGTGGCGGCCCCGCCCGCCGGACGGGCCGAGGTGAACTCCCAGGCCGTGTCGGTACGGGTGCCGTAGCGCCACTCCGCCGAGGACCGCTTCGTGGTCAGGTCCAGCCGGTAGCGGGCCCGACCCGGGGTGGCGGGCACCGGGGCCCACCCGTCGGAGAGGTCGGCGATCTGCTTCCCGTCCCGACTGACCCGGGCCTCGACGGTGTCCGACTCCTCGCTGTTGCCGGCCACCGTGTAGTGCCCACCCGCGTCGACGAACTCGGGCACCCGCAGGTCCAGGCTGTCACCGGTGCGGGTGGGCACCGGCGCCCCACGGGCCGGCACGGCCGGGCGGACCACCGGCGCGTGCCAGGTCTCGGTCTCCCGGTCGTCGGCGGCGTACCGTCGGGGCTCCTGGGTCAGACCGCCGGTCAACTGCCCCCACTGCATGAACATCGACTTGTGCAGCACCCGGTGCTGCCACCAGTTGTCCCCGGCGCTGACGAACTCCTGCCGGGTGGTGCCGTTGCGGACCAGACGCTGGTCGTCGTTCCAGGCGTACTCCTGCCACGGACGCCAGCCGAACCGCTCCTCGGTCGCCCAACCGGCGCCCATGTCGCCGTAGCTCGCTGTCACCTCCGCGGTGTTCTTCGCGCTCACCGTGTGCACGACCCGCTCCGGCACCCGACCCTTCGACACCTGCCACACGTCGTAGAGGTAGGGGCTGTCCACCGTCAACGTCAGGTCGAGCGTCGCCCGGCCCTTACGCGCCGCGGCGATCAACCGCTGCCCGTCGTCGTACGCCACCACCATCGACGGGATCGGCAGCGGCTCCGCCGCCGGCCTCCACACCGTCCACGCGCTGCGGTCCTCCGGACGGACGATCAGCACCACGGCGGCGCCGGCTGCCGCCGCGGCGGCGACCTGCTCCTCCTCCGCGCGGTTCGGGTCGGTGGCGAGAAGCGCGGCGGCACCCCGCACCCGGGCCAACTCGGCGGGGGTTCCGACACCGGCCCAGACCAGCGGCAGTTTGTGGCGGCCGGTCGGCGCCGGCGACGTGCCCAGCAGGTTGATGTCCGCAGGACCGGACACCCCGCTGACCGTCGCGTCCACCATCGGCGCGACGAGCTGCCAGCGCGAGGCGAACTCGAACTCCCCCTGCCGCACCTGGCGGGTGGGCGTGACGTTGACCTGCTGGACGGTGCTGTACGCCATCACCCCGTGGTCGATCTGCCGACCGTTGCCCAGCACCCGGTGCACGTAGTAGCTCAGCGTGGCCCGCTGCTCGCTGGGCTTCGGCGTCTCGATCCGCACCGGCGTGCCCTTGCGGGCGTCGAGCACCACTGTCAGGTCCCGGTCGACGACCAGCTCCGGCTCGACGGTCTGGGTCATCTGCTCGTCCAGCGGAGCACCGTGCTCGACCAGCCCGGTCAGCAGGTACGTGCCCTCCTCGACGCGCAGCGTTCCCTCACCCGGCCACCAACCCCAGTAGTCCGACTCGGGCTGCTCACCGAACAGGGTCAGCGCCGGCGACAGGGCCAGCTGACCCTTGCGGTCCAACACCTTCACGGTGACCTCGTGCATCGGGCCGCTGACGGTCAACCCGACCGGTGTCCGCACGGCGACACCGTCGGTACCGGTCGCCACCAGCCAACCACCGTGCGGGCCCCGGGCCAGCTTCGCGGGGTCGGCCCGCAGCGGCACCGCCACGCTGCCACCCGCCGCGATGCTCACCGTGCCGGAGCCGACGGACACCCCGTCGGCCTCCGCCGCACCGCTGTCAAGGTTGCGCAGGTCCAGCGCGAGCCGCAGGGTCTGCGCGGCACTCGTCCCGTTGGTGTACGTCACGGTCCGCTCGAGCGCAGCGCCGCCGGTGGAGACCCGACCGAAGTCGACGGTGGCCGACGCGTACACCCGCTGGGTGAGCGCCCGCGCCACGTCGACCCGACCGCCACCCTGCTCGAACACCGTCAACGCCGGGTTGGCCTTCGTGGTGCTGACCAGCGCGTCCTTGAGCGTCCGGGCAGCCCAGTCCGGGTGCTCCTGGGCGAGGATCGCCGCCGCGCCGGCCACGTGCGGGGTGGCCATCGAGGTCCCGGACGCGGTCGTGTAGGCGTCGCCCACCGGCGTACCCATCGTGGTGCCGGCGGCCCGCGCGGCGACGATGCCGACGCCCGGCGCGGTGATCTCCGGCTTGAGGCCGTTGTCACCGACCCGCGGACCACGGCTGGAGAAGTCGGCGAGGCTGTCGTCGCGGTCCACCGCACCGACGGTGAGCGCCGCCGCGGCTGCGCCGGGCGAGCCGACGGTACGCGCCTCACCCGCGTTGCCGGCGGCGATCACGAACAGTGCGCCGGTCTCGGCGGACAGGTCGTTGACCGCCTGGCTCATCGGGTCGGTGCCGTCGGTCGGACCGCCGCCGAGGCTCATGTTGACGACCTTCGCGCCGGAGCGGGCGGCCCACTCCATGCCGGCGATGATGGACGAGTCGTAGCCGGAGCCACCGTCGTCGAGCACCTTGCCGACCAGGAGCTGCGCGCCGGGCGCGACGCCCTTGCGGAGCCCGTCGGACGCCGCGCCACTGCCGGCGATGGTGGCCGCCACGTGGGTGCCGTGGCCGTGCCCGTCGCGGGCGCTGCCGCTGCCGGAGAAGTCCAGCGCCTCGGCGATCCGCCCGGCCAGGTCGGGGTGGGTGGCGTCGACGCCGGTGTCGAGCACCGCCACCTTCACACCGCTGCCGTCCCGGCCGGCTGCCCAGGCCTTCGGCGCGCCGATCTGCGGCACGCTGTGCTCCAGCGTCGGACGGACCTTCCCGTCCAGCCAGATCCGGGCGATGCCGCCGCCCAACCGGGGCGCGGCGGCCGAGGTCCGGGCGCTCGGCGTACCGGCGAGCGAGCTCCACAGACCGCCGAGGTCACCCTTGCCGACCCGCAGCGCCGCACCGTTGATGCTCTCCAGGGGGCGGGCGTCGGTGGCACCGGCGAGCGGTCGCACCCGACCGGCGGCCGGCTCCTGGTACCGCACGATCAGCGGCAGGGTGCCCCGCGCGGTGTCGCCGTAGCCGTCGGCCGCCAACTCCTGCACGTCGAACAGGTTGGCGTCGAGGACCCCGCTGGTCACGTACGGCAGGGCGTCGCTGGGAAGCACCCGCAGCGTGCCGTCGACCTGCGTGGTCTGGAAGAAGATCCGTTCGCGCCCGGGTCCCGGGCGGACGGTGGCGGCGACCCGACCAGGCGCCGCCGGTGCCAGGTCGACCTGGTCACCGGTGATCAGCGTGATACGGACGGGCGCGGCGCCCGGAGTGGGCGTGCCCGATGTCGGGCCGGTGGGCCGGCCGGGCGGGTCGGCGGACGCCGGTGCGGCGAGGCCGACCACCAACGCGCCGACCGCGCCGACGGCGAGCCAGCGTGGGGACCAGTGCATGCGATGTGCTCCTCTACTCCTCCAGGCCCACCATCCGTAGATGAGGGCCGATCGGAGTCTGCGTCGGAGCCTGTCACCAGGTCACTAGTCACCAGCCGCCGCAGCGGCGACATGTCGCCAGGTGGACAACCACCGTCCACCGACGGTGTGCGTCACGGTCACCGGCTGCCGCACCGGCAGGCTGTCACCGGCGGCTGCCACGCCAACCGTGCACGGGCAGGCCGAACTTGGCGACCAGCCGGTCGGTGAACGGTCGGGGCCGCAGCCGCACGATGCGCACCGGCAGGGCACCCCGACGCACCGTCACCCGGGCACCCGGCGGCAGGTCGTAGACCCGACGCCCGTCGCAGGACAGCACGGCCAGGGTGGTGAACGGGTCGACCGTGATCACGAAGGTGGACGTCGGCGCCGTGACCAGCGGGCGGCTGAACAACGCGTGCGCGCTGATCGGCACCAGCAGCAGCGCCTCCACCTCCGGCCAGACCACCGGGCCGCCGCCGGAGAACGCGTACGCGGTGGAGCCCGTCGGGGTGGCGCAGACGACACCGTCGCAGCCGTAGCGGGACAGCGGCCGCCCGTCCACGTCGACGAGCAGTTCGAGCATCTGCGCCCGCTCGCCCTTCTCGATGCTGATCTCGTTGAGCGCCCAGGACTCGATGGTCGGCCCACCGTCGAACTCGGCGGTGACGTCCAGGGTGAGCCGCTCGTCGACCGTGTAGTTGCGACTGACGACGTCCTGCACCGCGACGTCCAGATCGTCGATCTCCGCCTCGGCCAGGAAACCGACCTTGCCGAGGTTGATGCCGAGCAGCGGCGCCTTCGCCGGACGGGCCAACTCGGCGGCGCGCAGGAAGGTGCCGTCCCCGCCGAGCGCGAAGACGATCTCGGCGCCCTCGGCGGCCTTCTGCCCGGCGACCGGCACCACACCGGGCAGGTCGAGGTCCTCGGCCTCGTCGGCGACCACCCGTACCTCGAAACCCGCGTCGATCAGGTCGGCGGCGACCGACCGGGCGTGCTCCGTGCTGCGGCGACGACCGGTGTGGGTCACCAGCAGAGCGGTCCGGCTCATCGCCTCGCCCGCCCGTCGGGGACCGGGCGGCGTCGCACCACCGTCGCCCCACTCCCACCGCGTGTCGTCGCGGCACCCTCGCTGCGCGCGTTCACCCTGCGACCTCCTCCGTCGCCGCCGTCACGTCCGGCACGTCACCGGCCGCTGTCGGGCCGTCCGGCCCGGCCGCCACCACGGCCCGCACCCGCTGCGGGTCGGCCGGCGGTGCGCCCCGGCGCAACCATACGAAGAACTCCACATTGCCGCTCGGCCCCGGCAGAGGGCTGGCCGCCACGTCGGCCAGACCGAGGCCGAGCGTGGCCGCCGCGGCGGCCACGTCCAGGACCGCCTCGGCACGCAGCTCCGGATCACGGACCACACCACCGGCGCCGACCCGTTCCTTGCCCACCTCAAACTGCGGCTTCACCATCAACGCCAGGTCACCGTCGTCGCGGGTGCAGCCGGCCAACGCCGGCAGCACCAACCGCAGCGAGATGAACGACAGGTCGGCCACCGTGAGGTCGACAGGCCCACCGATCGTGTCCGGTACGAGGGTACGAACGTTCGTGCGTTCCAGGACGCGGACCCGCTCGTCGGTGCGCAGCGACCAGGCGAGCTGCCCGTAGCCGACGTCCACGGCCACCACCTCGGCGGCGTCGGCGCGCAACAGCACGTCGGTGAAGCCACCGGTCGAGGCGCCGGCGTCCAGGCAGCGCCGGCCGGCGACCCGCAGCCCACCGGCAGCGAACGCGGCCAGCGCGCCGGCCAGCTTGTGCCCGCCCCGGGAGACGTACTCCTCGGCCGGGTCCTCGCCCGTCACCAGCAGCGGGTCGGCGGGGTCGACCATCGCGGCGGCCTTGCGCGCGACCACCCCACGCAACTGGACCCGGCCGGCCTCCACCAGCCCGGCGGCCTGCTCCCGGGAGCGGGCCAGACCGCGCCGGACGAGTTCGGCGTCCAACCGGTTACGACGTGCCATGGGTGGTTCTCCGGATCTGGTTCAGGCCTGGTCGTGCCGCTCAGGTCTGGTCGATGGTGGCGAGGGTTTCCCGCAGCGTCTCGTAGGCCGCCTCGTACTGCGCGATCTGGTCGGCCGGGGCGAGCGTCGCCGCGTTGGCCATGGCCTGCACGGCGGCGTCCACCGCCGGGTGCCGCGCCGGCTCGTCCCCGAGGTCCGCCGGCGGACCGGGGCGGGCACCGGCCGGAGGACCCGGGCGGGGCGGGAAAGCGCCGCCGGCGGGCGGCCCGGGCCGGGCCGGGACGCCACCGGCCGGCGGGCCGGGCCGGGGCGGGAACGTGCCGCCGGTCGGCGGGTGGGGCTGGCTCATTCGGTGACGCCCGGTGGCTGCTTACGGACCGCCTTCTTGGCGGGCATGGCCGCCGGGGTCGGGGTCTCGTCGTCGGTGCGGCTGATCGTCGCCGGCGCCTTCTTCGCGATGGCCTTCTTGGCGACCGCCTTCTTGGCCACGGCCTTCTTCGCCACCGGCTGCACGGCCGCCGACTGCTCGGCCACCGCCTGCCCCGCCGAAGGCCGCTCGGGCGTCGGCTCGTCGGGCGCAGCCTCCCCGGCCTCCGGTTTGTCGGGAGCATGAGCGGAGACCGGGGCACCCGCCGGGCCGTCGGACGGCACCAGACGGTCTCCAGGCCGCGCGGCGCGGGCCGGGTCCGGTCGTTCCGACGGGCTGGCGGCCGACGTGCCCGCGGGCTCGGAGGCGCGCGCCTCACGCAGTTGCCGTTCCAGGTCGTGCACCCGCCGGGTCAGCTCGGCCACCTCGTCGGCGGTGGCCAGGCCGACCGCCCCGAGAGCACGGTCGACCTCGAAGCGGACCAGCTTGGTGAGCGCCTCCCGGTTGGCGGCACCGGTGGTGACCAGTTCCTCGCCGAGCGCCTGGAGTTGGGCGGCGGTCGCACCACCGGAGCCGACGAGGCGTCGTGCCACGTCCTGGGCCTTCTTCCGGGGCGCCTCCGTGAGGCCCATGGCCAGTTCGAGGTAGGCGCGCCACGCGTCCTGCATGCCTGAGTCCTTCCACGGGGCGGGGTGTGCAGGTGTCACGCTACCGGGCACCCCGGACTGTGCCGTGCGGTACGGTGCCGAGGACGGCGTGGCGATCAGCGAGGGGGACATGTGGCCAGCGTGGACGAGTGCCGGCAGGCGTTGCAGGAGCTGGCCGCCCGGCTGGACCGCAACGCGGAGACGGTGCGCGAACGGATCGATCTGGACCGGACGCTGGCCTGCCGCATCACCGACCTGGACGCCGCGTTCCACGGCCGTATCACCGGCGGTCGGCTGGTCGAGCTCACCGACGGCGACGACCCCAAAGCCAAGATCGCACTGAGCACCTCCAGCGACGACCTGCTCGCCCTGGTGCGCGGCGACCTCGACGTCACCAAGGCGGTGACGTCCCGACGGGTGTCGATCAAGGCGAACCCGTTCGACCTGATGAAGCTGCGCAAACTGCTCTGACGAACGCCACGCCGACTCGACCAGGGGTCAGGCGGTGGCGCTCAGACCGAAGCTCTCCACCGCGTGCGCCGCGTCCGGACCGATCGGGCGGATCTTCGGCAGCGTCGGCTCCGACGCCGACCAGGCCACCGCACAGAGCGCCGCCACCGCGTCCAACGGCCGACCCGACCCCGCCAACTCCAGCGCACCGTCGCGGTCGGTGACCGACCAACCGCCGGCGTCCGCCGGGCCCGGCACCCGCACGACGGCCGCCGGGTCGAAGAGCCCCGCCAGGTCCCTCGCGACGTACGTGGGCCGCCGGCGCGGCTCCGCGGCCAGCAGATCCGGTACGCCATGCACACCGGTGAGCACCAGCAGGCTGTCCAGGCCGGCGCGGCGGGCACCCTCGATGTCGGTGTCCAACCGGTCACCCACCACCAGGCTCCGGCCTTCGCCCGCACGTCGAGCCGCCGTCTCGAACAACGCCGACTCCGGTTTGCCGACCACCACGTCGGGGTCCCGTTCCAGCGCCGTCCGCAACACGGCCACCAGCGAACCGTTGCCCGGCAACGGGCCCCGTCCACTGGGCAGCGTCCGGTCGGTGTTGGTGGCGATCCAGAGAGCACCCGCCCGCACCGCGACCGAGGCCTCGGCCAGCTCCGCCCAACCCACCTGCGGGCCGTACCCCTGCACCACAGCGGCCGGATTCTCGTCGGCCCTGGTAACCGGGGTAAGGCCGACCGCGCGCAACTCCGCGCGTAGGGCCTCCGCGCCGACCACCAGGACCGGCGCGCCGGCGGGCAGCCGGTCGCGCAACACCTCGGCCGACGCCGCGGCGGAGGTGAGCACCTCCTCCGGTCGCGCCGGCACACCCATACCCGTCAACAGGGCCGCGACCTCGCTGGACCGACGGGACGCGTTGTTGGTGGCGTACGCCACCGCCACGTTCTCGTCGTGCAGCCGGGCCACCGCCTCGACGGCGCCGGGGATCGGCCGGTCGATCAGGTAGATCACACCGTCCAGGTCGAAGACGACCAGGGTGTACCCGTCGACCAGCCGCTCCCCGACGTCCGCGCTCATCGCTGCGTCGACCCGGACTCGTCGTCCCCGGCCGGCGCGGTCCGCTGGGCGTCGACCGCGCTGTCGGACGTCGCCGTGGCGTCGGAATCGGTGTCCGCAGCGGCGCTGCGCACGGCCTCGTCCGGGTGACGATCCTCGTCCTCGTCGTCGAAGCCCTCGTCATCGCCGGAGCGACCGACGACATCGTCCTGCTCGTCGTCGTCGAAGTCGTCGTCTTCTTCGTCGTCGTCTTCGTCGTCGTCGTCTTCGTCGTCGTCTTCGTCGTCTTCGTCGCCGGTCAGGTCGGCGTCGGGTCGGGCCGGGACCGCTCCGGGAGCACCCGGGCCCGCGGCGATCTCCTCCGCGGCCTCGTCCTCCTCGTCGCCCTCGATGACGACACCGTCGAGCTCCAGCAGCCGCTCGGCGGCGTCGGTCTCGCCCTCGGTGTCGACGTCGGCAGCGCGGGAGAACCACTCGCGGGCCTCCTCGCGCCGGCCCACGGCGAGCAGCGCGTCGGCGTACGCGTACCGCAGACGGGCCGTCCACGGCACCGTGGCCTCGCTGGTGAGGTCCGGGACCTGGAGCATCGCGACCGCGGCGTCCTTCTGGCCGAGGTCTCCCCGCGCGCCGGCGGCGACGATCAACAGCTCGATCGCCACGGCCTGGTCCAGCTTCTCCCGGTCGGCACCACGGAACAGGTCGATAGCCCGCTCCGGCCGGCCCAGAGCCCGCTCACAGTCCGCGAGCACCGCCAGGTGGCTCTGCAACCCGCTCATCCGGTGGTACGTGCGCAGCTCGGCGATCGCCGTCTGCCACTCCCCCGCGTGGTACGCGGCCAGGCCGACAGCCTCGCGGACGGCGGAGATGCGCGACGCGAGCCGACGGGCGGCCAGCGCGTGCGCCAACGCCTCCGCCGGGTCCTCGTCGATCAACTGACCGGTGGCGACCAGGTGCCGAGCCACCGTCTCGGCGACCGGCTTGTTCAGCGAGAGCAGCTCAGCGCGAACGTCCTTGTCGAGGTCGGTCGCGACGATGTCGTCCGGCAGCGCCGGGGCAGAGCTACGGCCGCCCTCGAACGACTCGGCGCCACCAGCGCGGTCGTCGCGGCGGAACTCGCCCTCACGGCGCGGTCGCTCCTCAGAGCGGGAAGCACCCGCCCGGTCACCGCCCCGGTAGCCGCCGTCACGGTCGCCACCGCGGAAACCGCCCGTACGGGGAGCGCCACCCTCGCGACGATCACCGCCGCGGAAGCCGCCTTCGCGGTCGCCGCCACGGAAGCCACCGCCTTCACGACGGTCACCCCCGCGGAAGCCACCCTCGCGGTCGCCGCCACGGAAACCACCCTCGCGACGGTCACCCCCGCGGAAGCCACCCTCGCGACGGTCACCACCACGGAAACCACCCTCGCGGTCGCCGCCACGGAAACCACCTTCGCGACGGTCACCACCACGGAACCCACCCTCGCGAGGAGCGCCGCCGTCGCGCGGTCCGCTCGGCCGCGAGCTGTCCCGGTCGCCGCCGCGGAAGCCACCTTCGCGACGGTCACCACCACGGAAACCGCCTTCGCGGTCACCGCCACGGAAGCCACCGCCCTCACGACGGTCACCACCACGGAAACCGCCCTCGCGGTCACCACCACGGAAGCCGCCACCCTCGCGGGACGCACCAGGCCGAGAACCCTCGCGGAAACCACCCTCACGACGGTCACCACCACGGAAACCACCGTCCCGGTCGCCGCCACGGAAGCCACCGCCCTCACGACGATCGCCCCCACGGAAGCCACCCTCACGAGGAGCGCCGCCGTCACGCGGTCCGCTCGGCCGCGAGCTGTCCCGGTCGCCGCCGCGGAAACCGCCCTCACGACGGTCGCCGCCACGGAAGCCACCCTCGCGACGGTCACCACCACGGAAACCACCCTCGCGGTCACCGCCACGGAAGCCACCGCCCTCGCGGGACGCACCAGGCCGAGAACCCTCGCGGAAACCACCCTCACGACGGTCACCGCCACGGAAACCACCGTCGCGGTCACCGCCCTCGCGACGATCGCCGCCACGGAAACCACCCTCGCGGTCACCACCACGGAAACCACCCTCGCGGTCACCACCACGGAAGCCACCGCCCTCACGACGGTCACCACCACGGAAACCACCCTCGCGGTCACCACCACGGAAGCCACCGCCCTCGCGGGACGCACCAGGCCGAGAACCCTCGCGGAAACCACCCTCACGACGGTCACCACCACGGAAACCACCGTCGCGGTCACCACCACGGAAGCCGCCACCCTCGCGACGGTCACCGCCACGGAAGCCGCCCTCGCGGTCGCCGCCACGGAAACCACCCTCACGGGGAGCACCGGAACGAGAGCCATCGCGGTCGCCGCCACGGAAACCACTGTCACGCGGGGCGCCCGAGCGCGAATTGTCGCGGTCGCCGCCACGGAAGCCACCCTCACGACGGTCACCGCCGCGGAAGCCACCTTCGCGACGGTCGCCGCCGCGGTAACCACCCTCACGCGGGGCACTGGAGCGCGAGCTGTCCCGGTCGCCGCCACGGGAACCAGAGTCGCGGCCGCCGGCGTATCCGCCGCGGGTGCCGCCACCGCTGTCGCGGTCTCCCCGGTACGGGGGCCGGTCTCGGTCGTCGCGGCGTGGGCCGCGGTCGCGTCCGCCCGCACCGTCGGTACGGTCTTCGTAACGACGGGGACGGTCTCCGCCCTGCGGTCCTGAACTCACAGGTACATCCTTCCTGATTGCGCCACCAATGGCGCTACGCAGTCGAGGGCCGACCCGGATGGGGCGGCCCTCGACTGGAAGATTGTCCGGCGGCGTCCTACTCTCCCACACCCTCACGAGTGCAGTACCATCGGCGCTGGAGGGCTTAGCTTCCGGGTTCGGAATGTAACCGGGCGTTTCCCCTCCGCCATGACCGCCGTAACTCTATGAACATATCAAACAACCCCGGCACGGACCTCACGTGGGTGTTCGCTTGTTCAGAGTTGCACAGTGGACGCGTAGCAGCTTAGTAGTCAAGTCCTCGGCCTATTAGTACCGGTCAACTGAACCCGTTACCGGGCTTACATTTCCGGCCTATCAACCCAGTCGTCTAGCTGGGGGCCTTACCCCACCAAGGTGGGTGGGATACCTCATCTTGAAGCAGGCTTCCCGCTTAGATGCTTTCAGCGGTTATCCCTTCCGAACGTAGCTAACCAGCCGTGCCCTTGGCAGGACAACTGGCACACCAGAGGTTCGTCCGTCCCGGTCCTCTCGTACTAGGGACAGCCCTTCTCAAGTATCCTACGCGCACGGCGGATAGGGACCGAACTGTCTCACGACGTTCTAAACCCAGCTCGCGTACCGCTTTAATGGGCGAACAGCCCAACCCTTGGGACCTGCTACAGCCCCAGGATGCGACGAGCCGACATCGAGGTGCCAAACCATCCCGTCGATATGGACTCTTGGGGAAGATCAGCCTGTTATCCCCGGGGTACCTTTTATCCGTTGAGCGACACCGCTTCCACTCGCAAGTGCCGGATCACTAGTCCCGACTTTCGTCCCTGCTCGACCTGTCAGTCTCACAGTCAAGCTCCCTTGTGTACTTGCACTCAACACCTGATTGCCAACCAGGCTGAGGGAACCTTTGGGCGCCTCCGTTACCTTTTAGGAGGCAACCGCCCCAGTTAAACTACCCACCAGACACTGTCCCTGAACCGGATAACGGTCCGAAGTTAGATACCCAAATCAACCAGAGTGGTATTTCAAGATTGCCTCCACCCATACTGGCGTATGGACTTCACCGGCTCCCACCTATCCTACACAAGCTAATTCGAGTACCAATGTCAAGCTATAGTAAAGGTCCCGGGGTCTTTCCGTCCTGCCGCGCGTAACGAGCATCTTTACTCGTACTGCAATTTCGCCGGGCCTGTGGTTGAGACAGTGGGGAAGTCGTTACGCCATTCGTGCAGGTCGGAACTTACCCGACAAGGAATTTCGCTACCTTAGGATGGTTATAGTTACCACCGCCGTTTACTGGCGCTTAAGTTCTCCGCTTCGCCCCGAAGAGCTAACAGGTCCCCTTAACGTTCCAGCACCGGGCAGGCGTCAGTCCATATACATCGAATTACTTCTTCGCATGGACCTGTGTTTTTAGTAAACAGTCGCTTCCCCCTGCTCTCTGCGGCCATACAACGCTCCACCCGCGCGGGGCTTCACGTCTCCGGCCCCCCTTCTCCCTAAGTTACGGGGGCAATTTGCCGAGTTCCTTAACCACAGTTCGCCCGATCGCCTCGGTATTCTCTACCTGACCACCTGTGTCGGTTTGGGGTACGGGCCGCTAAGAACTCGCTAGAGGCTTTTCTCGGCAGCATAGGATCACTGACTTCACCTGAATCGGCTCGGCATCACGTCTCAGCCCTCATGTGGTGCGGATTTGCCTACACCACGGCCTACACGCTTACCCCGGCACAACCACCGGCCGGGCTCAGCTACCTTCCTGCGTCACCCCATCGCTTGACTACTACCCGCCAGGTTCCCACGCTCCCCACCATCCGTCCGAAGACATCAGGCAGTTCGGGTGGTTAGCACAACGAGGTTCATCAGGGACGCTCTTTCGCGGGTACGGGAATATCAACCCGTTGTCCATCGACTACGCCTCTCGGCCTCGCCTTAGGTCCCGACTCACCCAGGGCGGATTAGCCTGGCCCTGGAACCCTTGGTCATCCGGCGGAAGGGTTTCTCACCCTTCTTTCGCTACTCATGCCTGCATTCTCACTCGTGCCGCGTCCACAACTGGGTCACCCCGCTGCTTCACTCGCGGCACGACGCTCCCCTACCCATCCACACACCTGCACAAGGAATCAAGTCCAAGCGAGGATAAAATGTGAATGCCACAGCTTCGGCGGTGTGCTTGAGCCCCGCTACATTGTCGGCGCGGAACCACTTGACCAGTGAGCTATTACGCACTCTTTAAAGGGTGGCTGCTTCTAAGCCAACCTCCTGGTTGTCTATGCGACCCCACATCCTTTTCCACTTAGCACACGCTTAGGGGCCTTAGCTGGTGATCTGGGCTGTTTCCCTCTCGACTACGAAGCTTATCCCCCGCAGTCTCACTGCCGCGCTCTCACTTACCGGCATTCGGAGTTTGGCTGATTTCGGTAAGCTTGTGGGCCCCCTAGACCATCCAGTGCTCTACCTCCGGCAAGAAACACGCGACGCTGCACCTAAATGCATTTCGGGGAGAACCAGCTATCACGGAGTTTGATTGGCCTTTCACCCCTAACCACAGGTCATCCCCCAATTTTTCAACATTGGTGGGTTCGGCCCTCCACGCGGTCTTACCCGCGCTTCAGCCTGCCCATGGCTAGATCACTCCGCTTCGGGTCTAGGACACGCGACTGAATCGCCCTATTCAGACTCGCTTTCGCTACGGCTCCCCCACACGGGTTAACCTCGCCACATGCCACTAACTCGCAGGCTCATTCTTCAAAAGGCACGCCGTCACCCCGCAAGGCTCCGACGGATTGTAGGCGAACGGTTTCAGGTACTATTTCACTCCCCTCCCGGGGTACTTTTCACCATTCCCTCACGGTACTCGTCCGCTATCGGTCACCAGGAAGTATTTAGGCTTACCAGGTGGTCCTGGCAGATTCACGGCAGATTTCAGGGGTCCGCCGCTACTCGGGAACACCCACAGAAGGTCAGCAACTTTCACCTACCGGACTTTCACCGTCTACGGTCAGCCATTCCAGACTGTTCGACTAGCCACTAACTTTGTAACTCCTCGAACAAGTGTCAGCTTGTTCAGCAGGGTCCCACAACCCCGACCACGCAACCCCTGACAGGTATCACACGCAGCCGGTTTAGCCTCGATCCGCTTTCGCTCGCCACTACTCACGGAATCACTATTTGTTTTCTCTTCCTACGGGTACTGAGATGTTTCACTTCCCCGCGTTCCCTCCACACACCCTATGTGTTCAGGTGTGGGTGACACCACATGACTGGTGCCAGGTTTCCCCATTCGGACACCCTGGGATCACAGCTTGGTTGACAGCTCCCCCAGGCCTATCGCGGCCTCCCACGTCCTTCATCGGCTCCTGGTGCCAAGGCATTCACCGTTCGCCCTTGACAACTTGACCACAAAGATGCTCGCGTCCACTGTGCAATTCTCAACAAACGACCAACCCACAACCCCAACAGCCCCACACCAAACCCAACACCAGTTGGCGGTATGCGGGGCCAGGCCATGCCTGGCAACCTCGCGAACCCACAGGCTCGCTACGGTTCCGAAAGAAACAACACCATGGTTGTTCTTTCAGGACCCAACAGGGTGCTCACATCCTCCCCCAGCCGCACCAGAAGCCACCGTTCCCACCACCCGAAAGTGGCTGTACTAGGCGCCGCCGGCCGTTGCCAGGGCAAAACTTGCCAGTGTCTCCGCCATTCGAGCACCCCACCACCACATTCGGGCAGCGCGGGCTCCTTACCGACTTTCGTCGGAAGGTGCTCCTTAGAAAGGAGGTGATCCAGCCGCACCTTCCGGTACGGCTACCTTGTTACGACTTCGTCCCAATCGCCAGCCCCACCTTCGACGGCTCCCTCCACAAGGGTTGGGCCACCGGCTTCGGGTGTTGCCGACTTTCGTGACGTGACGGGCGGTGTGTACAAGGCCCGGGAACGTATTCACCGCAGCGTTGCTGATCTGCGATTACTAGCGACTCCGACTTCACGGGGTCGAGTTGCAGACCCCGATCCGAACTGAGACCGGCTTTTTGGGATTCGCTCCACCTCACGGTATCGCAGCCCATTGTACCGGCCATTGTAGCATGCGTGAAGCCCTGGACATAAGGGGCATGATGACTTGACGTCATCCCCACCTTCCTCCGAGTTGACCCCGGCAGTCTTCGATGAGTCCCCGCCATAACGCGCTGGCAACATCGAACGAGGGTTGCGCTCGTTGCGGGACTTAACCCAACATCTCACGACACGAGCTGACGACAGCCATGCACCACCTGTGACCGCCCCCGAAGGACCCCCCATCTCTGGAGGTTTTGCGGCCATGTCAAACCCAGGTAAGGTTCTTCGCGTTGCATCGAATTAATCCGCATGCTCCGCCGCTTGTGCGGGCCCCCGTCAATTCCTTTGAGTTTTAGCCTTGCGGCCGTACTCCCCAGGCGGGGCGCTTAATGCGTTAGCTGCGGCACAGGGAACCGGAGAGGCCCCCCACACCTAGCGCCCAACGTTTACAGCGTGGACTACCAGGGTATCTAATCCTGTTCGCTCCCCACGCTTTCGCTCCTCAGCGTCAGTATCGGCCCAGAGACCCGCCTTCGCCACCGGTGTTCCTCCTGATATCTGCGCATTTCACCGCTACACCAGGAATTCCAGTCTCCCCTACCGAACTCTAGCCTGCCCGTATCGACCGCAGGCTTGGGGTTGAGCCCCAAGTTTTCACGGTCGACGCGACAAGCCGCCTACGAGCTCTTTACGCCCAATAAATCCGGACAACGCTCGCACCCTACGTCTTACCGCGGCTGCTGGCACGTAGTTGGCCGGTGCTTCTTCTGCAGGTACCGTCACTCTCGCTTCGTCCCTGCTGAAAGAGGTTTACAACCCGAAGGCCGTCATCCCTCACGCGGCGTCGCTGCATCAGGCTTCCGCCCATTGTGCAATATTCCCCACTGCTGCCTCCCGTAGGAGTCTGGGCCGTGTCTCAGTCCCAGTGTGGCCGGTCGCCCTCTCAGGCCGGCTACCCGTCGTCGCCTTGGTAGGCCATCACCCCACCAACAAGCTGATAGGCCGCGAGCCCATCCCAAGCCGAAAAACTTTCCACCACCAGCCATGCGACCAGCAGTAATATTCGGTATTAGCCCCCGTTTCCGAGGGTTATCCCAAAGCTTGGGGCAGGTTGCTCACGTGTTACTCACCCGTTCGCCGCTCGAGTACCCCGAAGGGCCTTTCCGCTCGACTTGCATGTGTTAAGCACGCCGCCAGCGTTCGTCCTGAGCCAGGATCAAACTCTCCAACAAAAAATTAGTTGAACAGCTATCCCGGCAACAAACAAATTGTTGCCAAAGGAATCCCAACCAGCCAGCAAAAACTGACCAGTCCGGGGTATAAATCATAATTGGCACTGGCTTTACAAGCACCCTGTTGAGTTCTCAAAGAACAACCACACACCGACCAGAAGCCCCACCAAGTGGAACCCCAACCGGGGCTTTACCGCTCTGCGTTCCCAGCGCTTTCAGCGCCAGGCACTTTTACTACGTTACCCGCTGGTTTCCGCTGTGTCAAACCGGTGTTTCCCAGTTCGTCATGCTTCGTCCAGTCGTGCGGGCACCATGTCTCGACCGGCTTGCGCCGCTCTCGTCACGGATTTGGCAGGCCGGCCGCTGCGGTTTCCCGCAAGCTCGCCCGGTGCCCTGCCGGTCGTAAACCTTACCCGGTCGGCTTCGCCGCACCAAATCCGCCTCGCGGCCAATCCGGCAAGCCCCGCCCGGCCGTGTCTCACAGGAACGAACCCCTGCCTGACCCGGTCACCAGCTCGTTTTTCGGGCTGAGGACTTTCGTCCCGTTTGCCCCGTTCCGCGCTGGCAGAGAGAAAGTTACGCGTCCGGCGGGATGATCGTCAAATCCGCCGGACGCGTCCCCCGTCACATCGTCGACACTCGGCTATTCGCCCAGCTCAACGCCCGCGAACGAGCGCTTGCCGCGGCGCAGCACCAGGTACCGCCCGTGCAGCAGATCGGCCGGCGAGACCTCGGCGTCCACTGCGGTCACCCGGTTGTTGTTCACGTAGGCGCCGCCCTCGGCGATCACCCGGCGAGCCTCCTTGAGGCCGTTCACGAGCCCGGAGTCACGCAACAGGCCCGCCACATCCGGCAGCTCACCGGAGAGCCGCACCAGCCCGGCCTCCATCAGCGCCGCGCGGAGCGTCTCCGGTGCCAACTCCTCCAGCGAGCCGCGCCCGAAGAGCGCCTGACTGGCCGCGATGGCCTGCCGCGTCTCCTCGGGCCCGTGCACAAGGGTGGTCAACTCCTCGGCGAGCGCCCGCTGCGCGAGGCGGGCCGCCGGCCGTTCGGCGGTGGCCTTCGCCAACTCCTCCAGCTCATCGCGGGTACGGAAGCTGAAGTACCGCAGGTAGCGGTCGACCTCCTGGTCCTCCACGTTGAGCCAGAACTGGTAGAACGCGTACGGGCTGGTCATCGTCGGGTCGAGCCAGACCGCCCCGCCCTCGGTCTTGCCGAACTTCGTGCCGTCGGACTTGGTGACCAGCGGCGTCGTGAACGCCTGCACCGGCCCCGCGCCTCGCCGGCGTACGTAGTCGACGCCCGCGGTGATGTTGCCCCACTGGTCGGATCCGCCGAACTGCAGCTGACAGCCGTGTCGGCGGTGCAGCTCGAAGAAGTCGTTGGCCTGGAGCAGCTGGTAGCTGAACTCGGTGAAGCTGATGCCGGTCTCCAACCGGGCCCGCACCACCTCCCGCGCGAGCATCTTGTTCACCGGGAAGTGCTTGCCCACGTCGCGCAGGAACTCGACGACCGACATCTCGCCGGTCCAGTCCAGGTTGTTGACGACCTGGGCCGCGTTCTCGCCGGTGTACGACACGAAGGGCGCCAGCTGGTCGCGGATGCGCTCCACCCACCCGGCGATCACGTCGGGCGGGTTGAGGGTCCGCTCGGCGCTCTCCTTCGGGTCACCGATCTGCCCGGTCGCCCCGCCGACCAGCAGCAACGGGCGGTGGCCGGCGAGTTGCAGCCGGCGGGCCATGGTGACCTGCATGAGGGAGCCGACGTGCAGGCTCGCCGCGGTGGGGTCGAAGCCCACGTAGTACGTGGCGGACTTCCCACCGTCGAGCAGCTCGCGCAGCTCGTCGAGGCCGGTCGAGTCCTGTATCAGGCCACGCCAGAGCAGGTCGTCGGTCAGGGAGTCCCGCCCGGGCGGCGGGAGGCTACTGTCGGTCACGGTCACCGATTCTCCCCCATCGCCGGCGCAGACCCGTACCGGGTTTGCCGCAACCCGCCACGGTTAGGCTTGCGCCAAGTTGATCGAGGAGGGATTCGCCGTGGAGATTCCGGACGTGACGGGTGGTCTCGTCGCCCTGCTCGGCCTGACGTTCAAGGAGGCGTCCCCGGACCGGGTCGTCATCAGCTGGCAGGTTCGACCGGAGCTGCACCAGCCGTACGGCATCCTGCACGGCGGGGTGTACTGCTCGGTCGTGGAGACCGCGGCGAGCGTGGGTGGCGGCCTCTGGCTGGCCGACCGGGGCACCGTCGTCGGGGTGTCGAACCAGACCGACTTCCTGCGGGCCGTCCGCGACGGGGAGCTGACCGCGGTCGGCACTCCGGTGCACCGGGGCCGCAGCCAGCAGCTGTGGCAGGTGGAGATCACCGACGCCGACGATCGGCTGGTCGCCCGTGGTCAGGTACGGCTGCAGAACCTGTCCCGCGACTGAGCTACGGCCGCCGGTCGGCTCAGCTGCGGGCCTCGTCCAACACCGGCTCCGGGGTCTGCTCGGCGTCGCTGTCGCTGTCGTCGGGTACACGGCTGAGCCGTACCTCGGTGATCGCCCGGTGGTCGATGCCGGCCACCATCAGGACCCAGCCGTCCAGGGTGACGTCCTCCCCGGCCACGGTGGGGATGTGCCCGAGCCGGGCCAGCACGAGGCCGGCGACGGTGGTGTAGTCCCCGGCCGGCCGCGAGGGCAGCTCGACGCCGATGTCCGGAAGGTCGTGCACCGGGAAGGTGCCGGGCAGCAGCAACGCGCCATCCGGGTCGCGGCGAACCGAACTCACGTCCCGGTCGGTCTCGTCGTAGATCTCCCCGACGATCTCCTCCAGGATGTCCTCCAGCGTCACGATGCCGTCGACGGCGCCGCGCTCGTCCACGACCAGCGCGATGTGCTGGCGCTCGGCCTTGAACTGGCGCAGCGCGTCCACGACGGGCAGCGAGTCGGGCAGCAGCATGGGCGGCCGGGCGATCTCGTCGACCGGGCGGTCGTCCGGCACTCCCACCAGGTCACGCAGGTGGATCACGCCGGCCGTGTCGTCCAGGCCGCCGTGGCGCACGACCGGCGCCCGGGAGTGCCCGGTGGCGGCCAGCACGAGCCGCGCGGCCTCCGCCGTGGTCCCGCTGTCGAGCGTGAAGACCTGCAACCGGGGTACGAGGACAGCCCGCAACCGCCGGTCCGCGATCTCCACGGCGCCCGCGATGATGGTGCGTTGCTCCTTGGTGAAGCCGTGGTTGCCGGCGACGATGTCCCGCAGTTCGTCCGGGCCGATCTCCTCCGGCTCGTGCTTGGGGTTGAGCCCGACCAGGCGGACCACCAGGTCACTGGTCGCGCCGAGGGCCCAGACGGCGGGGCGGGTGAAGGAGGCCAGCAGGTCGAGGGGACGGGCCACCAGCAGCGCCCACCGCTCGGCGGACTGCATGGCGATCCGCTTGGGCGCCAGCTCGCCGAAGACCAGGGTGACGAAGGTCAGCACGAGGGTGACCGCCACGATCGCCACCGTCTCGGCGGCGCCGCCGAACACCCCGAGCAGCGGCACCAGGGGCTTGGCCAGCGAGACCGCCGCGGCGGCGGACGCCAGGAAACCGGCGAGGGTGATGCCGATCTGGATGGTGGCGAGGAAGCGGTTCGGGTCCTTGGCGAGCCGGGCCAGCACCCGCCCTGCGCGGCTGGTGCGCTCCAACCGCTGGATCTGGCTGTCCCGCAGTGACACCAACGCCATCTCGCTGCCGGCGAAGAGCGCGTTGATCACGATCAGGATTCCGACCAGGGCCAGTTGGCTCCCGTAGCTCTGCACGCCCGGTTCGCTCCCTCTCCGGTGGTGGCACCGGCCGGTACGCGCGGCGCCCCGCCGGTGGGTGAGCCCGCCCGGCGTAGGCGTCTCTTTGCCCCGTCCCGCACCGGCCGAATCCTGCCGCAGCGAGGGTACGCCGGATTGACGCTAGGCCGGGCCGGGGGTCGGTGAGGTCGGCAGGTCGAGGACGTACGAGTCGCCCTCCGGACGGAAGCCGAGCCGGTGGTAGTAGGGGGCGACCATCCGGGGCGGGCTGACCACCCGGTGGAAGCCCCGTTCGGTGAACAGGTGGCTGCGCCGGTAGACGAACTCACCCGGGGTGAAGTCGCGGAACTTCGGGGTCACGTAGTCCAGGTCGATCTGGGCGACGCCGCGCGCCTCCGCGTGCGACAGCACCACCCCGACCACCTCGTCGGCCGTGACCACCAGGAACGCGGAGCGCCCCGACGCGTCCGGGTCCCAGTGGAAGCCGGGGTTGAAGCGGGCGATGTCGGCGCCGTGCACCCGCAACGTGTGGGCGAGGAACTGGTCGCCGACGCCGACCTCCACCACCTGGTAGGTCTTCTCGTCGTGACGGGTGGCGAGCATCCCGCGCAGGTACCAGATGTTGATCACCGCGAGCACGATGTTGAGCCCGACCATGGGCCAGACCCCGATCGCGGCGTTGTAGCCGATCAACACGACGCAACCGACGAGGTTGAGCGCGCGCAGCCGCAGGACGCGCGACTGCAACAGGGACCAGACCAGCACCGCGGAGCCGGCCCAGCCGACCAGATCCAACCAGTTCACCCCGCGAGACTAGTGCCCGCCCAGGTCAGCGCCATCGGCGGGCAGCTCCAGCAGCCACTCCTCGACGTCTTCGCCGCGGCCGTTGGCGTACCCCGCATCCTCACCGACCACCACGAACCCGCACTTGCGGAGCACCGCGAGGGACGCGGCGTTGTCCTTGGCGGCGCGGGCGTGCACCGGTCGGGGCAGCTCGCGCAGCAGCGCGGTCAGGGCTGCCGTGGCGTGACCGCGGCCCCAGTGTCGCCTGTCGATCCAGTAGCTGACCTCGGTCTGCTCGCCGGCCGGCCAGGCGCTCACGTAACCGACCACCTCGCCGTCGAGCTCGACGGTGCGGACCAGGTTCGCCGGGTTGGTCAGCACCCGTGCCCAGTGCTGGGCGAACTCGCGACGGTCGGACGGGTCCTTGGGACCGAACGCGGCCATCCGGTTGGCCTCCGGGTCCTGCTGGTGCAGGAAGAACTCGACGAGGTCGTCCTCACGGACCGGACGCAGCAACACTTCGGAGGTCACCGGGCGAGGGTACGCAACGGGTGTGACGACTACGCCGCGGCGCGGAGTCAGCCGAGGACCGCCACGACCGCCAGCACGGCAGCGCCCACGGAACTCGCCACCGACAGCAGTCGACGCCACGGCACCCGCGCGTCGACCACCGGCAGGGCGCGCCACCGGGTCGCCGCCAGGGCCACCCCCGCCGCCGACAGGCCGACGCCGAGCGGCCACAGCCAGGCCGGCACCATCGACCAGTCCCCCATCCGGTGCCCCAACCCGAGATAGGCGAACGCCCAGACCGCCGCCGCCAGGAGCGTCACCTGGTCCAGGTGGCGACGGCGGGCGGTGCCGAGCAGCGAGAGACCGCCCAGGAAGGTGAGGGCAACCGCGAGGCCGGCGCCGGTCCACGGCAGCACCATCGACGTCGCCGAGTCGGCCTCCTTCGGCAGCACCCCGAGCAGCCGCAGCCCGATTGGCTCGACACCCTTGTCGGTGTTGCCGAGCACCACCACCGCCCGCCCGGTCGCCCGTTCGAGGCCGACGTAGCTCCGGAAACCGCCGGTTGCGCCGTTGTGCCAGACGATCTCGCGATCGCCGTGCCGGGTGGTGAACCAGCCGTACCCGATGCGGGTGTCGTCGTCCTCGCGGAAACGGGCGGTGGCAGCGTCGGCACCGGGTGCGGTGCCGGCGAGAATCGCGGCGAGCAACCGGCCCAGATCCTCGGCCGTCGACCAGGGTCCGGCGCCGGCCGGGGCGTAGCCGGCTCCTGCCCACGGGTCGAGCGGCCGGCCGCCGGCCCGGCTGCCGTGGGCGCGGTCGGGCGGCAGGTCGTGGTCGCGGGTGGCGACGGTGGTGGCGGTCATGCCGAGCGGCCGTAGCAGCCGGTCGTGCAGCAGCGCGGGGTACGCGACGCCGGCCTTCGCGGCGAGCGCGTGGCCGAGCACGGACGGCCCGAGGTTGGAGTAGTGGACCTGGCCGCGCTCGTCGTCGTCGGTGTCGACCCGGTCGGTGGCGCTGCGGACGGCGTCGACGCCCTGCCCGGCGTAGGGGTTCGCGCCGGAGACGTTGGACCAGAGGATGCGTGCCCACCCCAGTGGGGAGCCGGGGGCCAGCCGGGGAAGGCCGGCGCGGTGACTGGCGAGTTCGGCGAGCGTGACGTCGCGAGCGGGGCCGGTGACCTCGGGCCAGGTGGCGCCGAGCCGGTCGTCGGGGCCGACGACACCGGCGGAGACCTGGTCGGCGAGGAGCATGCCGGTGAACGCCTTGGTTACCGAGCCGATCTCGAACGGGGTGCCCGGCTCCACGGGTCGACCGGTGAGGTCCCGGTCACCCAGGCCGGCGGTGCGGATCCGGCCGTTCTCGACCAGGGCGACGGCGAGCCCGCGCAGCCCCGACGGGTCGGGCGTGGCCGAACGGGCGGCAGTGGCCAGGTCGCGATCGCCGGTGGTCTGCCCACCGAGTCGGGGCACCCGGGGCATCAACGCCACCCCGACCAGGCCGGCGATCAGCGCGACGACGAGGACGGTGACGGTCGTCCGGCGCATGGTGTTCCTCCGTGGGGTCGTCGGACGGGCGGTCGAGCCGCGTCTGGTCAACGGCCGGCGGCGGTGAGGATGGCCAGCAGCGGCACCACGCGTTCGGCGGGGACCACGTACCGACCCCGGCCGGCGCTGCGCAGCCAACCGGCGGCGGTGATCTGGCGCAGGTGGTGATGCAGTTGGCCGGTGGTGCCCAACTCCTCGATCTCGGCCAGCTCGCTGGTGCTCTGCCGGCCGCCGAGGATCTCCCGCAGTAGCCGCAGCCGCACCGGATGGGCCAACGCGGAGAGGGTGCCGGGCAGCTCCGTCCAGTCGGCGGTGAGCAGGTCGTCGACGGTGCGGCCGTACTGCCAGTCGTAGTGCTGTCCGCCGACGCGGACGGTGCCGGTGTAGAGCACCGCGCCCGACCCGTCAGGCGGCAGGCGCTGTTTGAGGCCGTCGAGCGCCCAGAAGGTCCCCTCCGTCGCGGGTGGTGGCGGCGGTGCGGCGGCGCGCTGCTCGCTCAACGCGGCAACCTGTGCCTCCAGCGCGGCGAGCCGATCTTCCACGGAATCCACGCGTCGATACTACGAACATACGTAGTTACGTGCAAGCGCCGATCCGGTGCGATGACGGGACCGGCGCGTCCGACCCCGCCATTGCTGCCGGACGGTCGACAATGAGCTGACCGACCCAGGGAGCGCCGATGAACCGACCCGTCGTGGTGGGCGTGGACGGATCGCCGTCCAGCCTCGTCGCCGCCGAGCACGCGGCCCACGCCGCGCAGCTCCGGTCCCGACCACTGCACCTGGTGCACGGCTTCCTGCACCCGCTCGGCTACGGCGTGGCGCTCAACCCGTACGACCTCGGGGTGCCGGCCCCCTCCGAGGACGCGCAGAAGATGTTGGAGCGTACGGCGGCCGAGCTGGCCGACAGGTGGCCCGGCCTGGTCGTCGAGGTGCGTCAGGTCGCCGGCGGACCCGGCATCACCATGATCGAGGAGTCCCGCCGGGCCGACCTCGTCGTGGTGGGCAGTCGAGGGCTGGGCGGGTTCGCCGGGCTGCTGCTCGGCTCGGTCGGCTCTCAGGTCGCCGCGCACGCGCACTGCCCGGTGCTGGTGGTCCGCCCGGACGAACAGCCGATCCCGGTGGACGCCCCGGTGCTCGTCGGCGTCGACGGTTCCGAGTCGTCAGGCCTCGCCGCGGGCTACGCCGCCGACGAGGCGGCACTACGCGACGTGCCGGTGGTGCTGGTGCACGTCGGCCCGCCCAACGAGAGCCGGACGGTGCCGGAGGAGATCGAGGAGTCGCAGGCCGCCTACCAGGCCGACGCGGTGCGGCTGCTCGCCGACGCCTCCGCCGCGGTTCGCGCCGAACACCCCGACCTGGTGGTGCGGGAGCACCCCGTCCGGGCCGCCGGGGCGGCCCAGGGGCTCATCGAGGCCAGCGGCAACGCGTCGCTGCTGGTCGTGGGCACCCGGGGCCGGGCCGGGTTCACGGGCATGCTGCTCGGCTCGGTCAGCCAGGCGGCGATCCAGCACGCGCACTGCCCGGTGCTGGTCGCCCACCCGTACCCGGTCAGCTGACCGGCGGGCCGTCCCCTCGGCCGAGCATCTGGAGGAAGTCGGTGGTGAGGGCGAACGGGTCGACGGGGCCGCTGGCCGGCGGTCGACGCTCGATCTGGTCGGCCAACTCCCCGGCGGCACGCCGGATCCGACCGCGCAACGCGCCGTCGGCGGTGCCGTCCGCCCAGTCCTCCGGGGCGGCGAAGACCGCGGTCGGGACCACCACCGACCGCAGGTACGCGAACATCGGGCGGACGGCGTGCTCCAGGGCCAGCGAGTGCCGGGCGGTGCCGCCGGTCGCTCCGATCAACACCGGCCGGTCGACGAGCGACTCCTTATCCAACACGTCGAAGAAGGACTTGAAGAGCCCGTTGTAGGAGGCGCTGAAGATCGGCGTGACGGCGATGAGGCCGTCCGCTGCGGTCACCCTGTCGACGACCTCGCGCAGTGCCGCTGGCGCGAACCCGGTGAGCATGTTGTTGACCACGTCGTGGGCGTACTCCCGCAGGTCGACGACGTGCAGCTCCACCTTGGCGCCGCGCCGGACCAACTCGTCGCGGGTGGCCGCGGCGAGCTGGTCGGCGAGCAGCCGGGTCGACGAGGGCTGACTCAGCCCCGCCGAGACCACGGCCAGGGTGCGGCGGGTCATCGGGTCGCCTCCTCCGGCGCCTTGCCCGTGACGTCGTCGACGGCGTGCACGGTGCTGTCCTTGGCACCACCGGCGGCGGCGACCAGCGAGGCGTGGGTGGGCGCCTCCGGCACGTGCGCCGGGCGTCTCGCGGCGAACTCCTTGCGCAGCACCGGCACGACCTCCTCGCCGAGCAGGTCGAGCTGCTCCAGCACCGTCTTCAGGGGCAGGCCCGCGTGGTCCATCAGGAACAGCTGCCGCTGGTAGTCACCGACGTACTCCCGGAAGCCCAGGGTGCGGTCGATGACCTGCTGCGGGCTGCCCACCGTCAGCGGCGTCTCCCGGGTGAACTCCTCCAGCGACGGCCCGTGCCCGTAGACCGGGGCGTTGTCGAAGTACGGGCGGAACTCCCGGACGGCGTCCTGCGACTTACGGCGCATGAACACCTGCCCGCCCAGGCCGACGATGGCCTGGTCGGCGGTGCCGTGGCCGTAGTGCGCGTAGCGCTGGCGGTAGAGGCCGACCATCCGCTGGGTGTGCTCCTTGGGCCAGAAGATGTGGTTGGCGAAGAAGCCGTCGCCGTAGTACGCCGCCTGCTCAGCGATCTCCGGGCTGCGGATCGAGCCGTGCCAGACGAACGGGGGCACCCCGTCGAGCGGGCGCGGCGTCGAGGTGAACGACTGCAACGGCGTGCGGTACTTGCCCTTCCAGTCGACCACGTCCTCGCGCCACAGCCGGTGCAGCAGGTCGTAGTTCTCGATGGCGAGGGGGATGCCGGCGCGGATGTCCTTGCCGAACCACGGGTAGACCGGGCCGGTGTTGCCGCGGCCCATCATCAGATCCACGCGACCGCCGGACAGGTGCTGGAGCATCGCGTAGTCCTCGGCGATCTTCACCGGGTCGTTGGTGGTGATCAGCGTGGTCGCGGTGGACAGCAGCAGACGCTCGGTCCGCGCGGCGATGTAACCCATCATGGTGGTCGGGGACGACGGCACGAACGGCGGGTTGTGGTGCTCACCGGTGGCGAAGACGTCCAGGCCGACCTCCTCGGCCTTGAGCGCGATGGCGACCATCGCCTTGATCCGCTCATGCTCGGTCGGCTCCCGACCGGTGGTCGGGTCGACCGTGACGTCGCCGACGGTGAAGACTCCGAACTGCATGACCAGCTCCTTGCGTGGTGAACCGGGTCATTCGTGGTGCCCGGACGCAGCTGTCAACTTATTTGACGAGTCAACTATTCCGTCGGCGGGTCAATCCGATGTGGCGCCGGTCACCTCCAGAGACGGATCCCGGTCGTCCGGGGCCGCGCTCAGCCGCCCGCCACCGACGGCAACACCTGCACCTCTGCGTCGTCGCCGACCGGCGTGGCGAGACCACCGGAGTGCCGGCAGTCTTCCCCGTCGACGAAGACGTTGACGTAACGGCGCAGCTCACCCCGCTCGTCACGGATCCGCCGGGACAGCCTCGGATGGTGAGCGGCCAGCTCGTCGAGGACCGCCCGGAGGGTCCCGGTGGCGGCGACGCTCAGCCGACTGGCACCGCCGGCCTCACCCCGCAGCGGACCGGGCAACAGCACGGTGACCACGTCACACCGTCGCAGCGCGGACGCAGAGCACATCCGGCAGGTGCGTGGCGATCGTCGACCAGGAGTCGCCCTCGTCGCGACTGGCGAAGACCGAGCCGGACCGGGTGCCGAAGTAGACCCCACCCGGGGTGGAGTCGTCGGCGCACATCGCGTCCCGCAGCACCGCCGGGTAGAACGGCCCCTCCGGCAGCCCCACCGACAGCGGCTCCCACTTGTCGCCCGCGTCGGCGGAACGGAACACCCGGCACCGGTGGTCGGTCGGGAACCGCTCGCTGTCGGCCACCAACGGGAAGGTCCACACCGTGTCGCCGCGCCCGGGGTGGGCCACCATCGGGAAGCCGAAGTCGCTGGGCAGCCCGTCGGCGATCGAGGACCACGTGCGGCCGTCGTCGTCGGAGCGGTAGACGCCGTGGTGGTTCTGCGCGTACAACCGCTCGGGGTTGCCCGCGTCCCGGGCGACCTTGTGCACGCACTGGCCGAACTCCGGCCACTCGTCGGGCATGAAGTACGCGCGGATGCCGGTGTTGCCCGGGGCCCAACTGGCACCCGCGTCCTCCGAGCGGTAGACCCCGCCGGTGGACATGGCGACCAGCAGCCGGGCCGGGTCACGCGGGTGCGGCAGCACGGTGTGCACTGCCTGACCACCGAAGCCGGCCTCCCACTGCGGGCGGTGCGGGTGGTCCCAGAGGGACCGGACCAGCTCGAAGCTCCGACCACCATCGGTGGACTTGAACAGGGCGGACGGCTCGGTGCCGGCCCAGACCACGTCCGGCTCGTCAGGGCCCGCCGGCATCAGCTGCCAGACCCGACCGAGGGACACGCCCGTGTCGCTCGGGAACGCCACCGGCGCCTGGTCGGGCTCGTCCCACGAAGCGCCGAGGTCGTCGCTGGTGGCGACGCTGGGACCGAAGTGTGAGCTGGTCACCCCGGCGAGCAACCGGGGGGTGGAGCGACGGGTGTCGACAGCGACCGCGTAGACACCCGTCATCGGAAAGTGCGGGCCGGTGATCTCCCAACTGCGCCGGTCGTCGCCACTGGTGGCGAGGAACAACCCCTTGGCTGTGCCGATCGCGAGCAGTGTTGCCATCACGTCCTCCGAACCGTCGGTGAGCAGGTCCGGTGATTATGGCCACACCCCCCGACACGTTCGCCGGACACACGCCGCACCCGCTAGAGCCATCGGGTGGGGCCGACGGGTTCTCAGTGTTGGACGAGACCGACGACCGGGACGGGGTCGACGTGGCCCGTCGAAGGAAGCGTCCGCGCCAGGGCGAGGCCGATGTCGACCACCGCCGATCGGCGCAGGCCTGCCACGTCCGGCAGCGGAGTCCAGACCGACTCGGCTGTTTGGCCGTTCGGCTCGGGCCGCAGCGTGCCGCCGACAACGCGGACCCGGTAGAAGATGCCGACATTCTGGTGCTCGATCCGCATCCACGCGTCGGCAGCGGGAATCACCCGCGAATCCACGCCCAACAGTCGCTCGACCACCGCCTCGCAACCGGTCTCCTCGGCGACCTCTCGGATCACCGCGTCGAACGGATCCTCCGCGTGCTCGACCTTGCCGCCGGGCAGGGTCCAGTGCCTCTCGCCGGTCGGTTTCACGTAGTGCGCGAGCAGCACCCGCTCGTCCTTGATGCACACGGCGTACGCCGCCAGCCGGAAACTCAACCCGCACCTCCCCGACGGAACCTATCCCGGTGATCGTGGAGACAGTGTCCGAGTTTCGCTCGACCGGGGCTATCCCCCCGCCGCCCTCGCGGTCCGACGGCGGGGCGCGTGCCGTCGGTAGCTGCTCACGGTGGGGTCACCGGTGATCCAGAAGCGCCACGGAACGTCGTGCGCGGCGGCCACTCCGACTCGCGGCCCGGCTGAGATGGCCGAACTCTCGACCGGCCGGGACGGCGGCGTCAACAGCAGCGGCCCCTCACCGTCGAGCAGGGAGGTGCCGTTGGCCGACGCGGTGATCCCGAGCGCGACCACCAGTCGCGCGGGCCCGCGGGCGAGGTCACGATCGCGCACCTGGTCGCCCCGACGCTTTCGGGCGAGGTCCAGGCCGTCGACGACCTCGCCGGCGCGCAGCAGGACGGCCGCCGCCTCCCCCTCGGGACCGCACACGATGTTCAGACACCAGTGCATGCCGAACACGAAGTAGGTGTAGGCGTACCCGGCCGGGCCGAACATGACAGCGGTACGCGGGGTCGGGCCGCGATGGGCGTGTGACGCCGGGTCCTCCCCCGTGCCCGCGTACGCCTCGACCTCGGTGAGCCTGATCCGGACACCACTGGCCGTGATCTCCCAACCGAGCAGCGACTGCGCCGTCTCGGCTATCTGGGCGGCGGGGGCGTGCAGCCGGGAGTAGTCCACCGGTCCAGCAAACCTCGGGGGGACGAAGATCGGCAACCCAGCCCACGGGCGGTTAAACAACATGTTGACAACAGCGCGTTGATGATGTGTGCTCGGGACATGACGACCGACGATCCGTTCACCGCGCCCCACCCGGCCCACGCCCGCGCCCACCGCACCCACGAGGCGCTGCGGCGGATCAGCGAGCGGCACGCCGGCACCGACGCCCAACGCGGACGCTGGGCCCACCCTTACGTGCTGGACCCCTGGGAGGCGGTGGCCCTGATCACCGCGCTCGCCGCCGGTGGGGCCGAGCGCGAGCCCACCGAGGAACCGGTCGACTCCGGTGACCTCACCGCCGCGCTGACCCTGCTGCCGCACGTCCGCGCCGAACTGGACGCCCTGGAGGCCGGGCTGATGACGCTGGCCCGCGACCGGGGACTGACCTGGCAGGCGATCGCGTACGGGCTGGGCCTGGGCAGCGCGCAGGCGGCGCGGCAGCGCTACGAACGGGTCGCCGCCCGCTCCGCCGAGCCGGCCGCCGAGCCGAGCGAGCCGGTCCGCTGACGAGTCACTCGTCGAGCCGGCCGAGCCGGCCCGCTGACGGACGATCGGTGTCACCGGGGGCTAGTCGCCGCCTGCGGGTCGCAGGCACACACCAAGCACGTCCGGGGTCTCCCCGGCGATCCCGCTCCTGGCCCGGAAGATCACCCTCGAACATGGATGTAGTGGCCTCGTTCGCGGGCAAAGCCACTACATCATTGATCGAGCACGATCTTGCGGGGCGAAGCGAGGCGAAGCGAGGCTGGGTGAGGCGGCGAGGCGGAACGGGGCGCGACCAAGCGGCGTCCGCCGCGGTGACGGTCCGGCCGAGGTGGCGGCGGCACGTCGCGTGCCGACCGGCGGCCGGGCGGGCAGACTGGGCCAACGACGAGGAGGTCACCCATGGAGCGCGCGGACATGCTGGCGTACTGCCTGGCCAAGCCGGGAGCGTGGCTGGACCGGCCGTGGGAGGGCGACGAGGTGGTGAAGGTCGGCAGCCGGATCTTCGCATTCCTCGGCGACGGCGCGGGTGAGCCGACGGTCGGAGTCAAGTGCGGGCCGACCCGCGAGGTGGCCGACGAGTGGCTGCACCGGCACCCGGACGACGCCAGGGTGATGGCCTACATCGGCCGGTCCGGGTGGAACACGCTGCGCCTGACCGGCGGGATCGACGCCGACGAGCTGACCGAGGCGGTCGACGGGTCGTACGACATGGTGGTCGCCAAACTCCCGAAGCGGGAGCGCCCGACGGCCTGAACCGACCGCGGCGCCGACGGAACCCGCCGACGCCGCGGAGAGGTCAGCGCGGTACCACCGACTCGGTGGCCCACTCCCGCCAGCCGGCCAGCCGGTCGGCGGCGGAGGCGAGCTGGTCGGCGACCGGGCCGGGACCGGTCGAGCCGGGAGTGGTGCGTGCCGCCAGGGCCGAACGGACCGAGAGCACGTCGCGCACCGACGGGTCGAGGTGCCCGCTGATCGCGGCCAGGTCCTCGTCCGAGACGTCCTCCAGCTCGCACTCGCGGGCCGCGCAGAGCGCCACCAACCGGCCGGTGATCTCGTGCGCGTCGCGGAACGGCACGTTGCGCCGGACCAGCCAGTCGGCGACCTCGGTGGCCAGGGAGAACCCGACCGGCGCGGCGGCGACGAGACGGTCCACCCGGACCGACATCGTGGAGATCATTCCCGCCAGGGCCGGCAGCAGCAGCTCAAGGGTGTCGACGGCGTCGAAGGCCGGCTCCTTGTCCTCCTGCATGTCCCGGTCGTAGGTCATCGGCAGGCCCTTGAGCATGGTCAGGACGGTCACCAGCCCACCGACCAGCCGCCCGGACTTGCCGCGCGCCAGCTCCGCGATGTCCGCGTTCTTCTTCTGGGGCATGATCGACGAGCCGGTGGCGAACGAGTCGTCCAGCTCCACCCAGCCGAACTCGTGCGACGTCCAGAGCACCACCTCCTCGCCGAGCCGGGACAGGTGCACCCCGATCATGGCGGTGGTGAAGAGGAACTCGGCGACGAAGTCCCGGTCGGCGACCGCGTCCATCGAGTTCGCGAACGACGTCCGGAAACCCAGCTCCTTGGCCACGGCCACCGGGTCCAGGGGCAGCCCGGAACCGGCGAGGGCACCCGCGCCGAGCGGGCTGACGGCCGCCCGGTGGTCCCAGTCGCGCAACCGCTCCAGGTCCCGCAGCAACGGCTGCACGTGGGCCAGCAACCAGTGCCCGAAGGTGACCGGCTGGGCGTGCTGGAGGTGGGTCATGCCGGGCGCAGCGGTGTCGATGTGCCGTTCGGCCTGCTCGACCAACGCCTCGGCCAGCTCCACGAGGCGACTGGCCACACCCCGGGCGTGGTCACGCAGGTAGAGCCGCAGGTCGGTGGCGACCTGGTCGTTGCGGGACCGGCCGGCGCGCAACTTGCCGCCGAGGCTGCCGAGGCGCTCCAGCAGACCGCGCTCCAACGCGGTGTGCACGTCCTCGTCGTCGATGGTGGGGCGGAACGCCCCGGAGGCGCAGGCGGCCTCCAGGTCGTCCAACGCGGCCAGGATCCGACCCAGCTCCTCCGGGTCGAGCAGGCCTGCGCCGGCGAGGACCCGGGCGTGCGCCCGGGAACCGGCGATGTCGTACGGGGCCAGGCGCCAGTCGAACTGCACGCTCACCGACAGTCGGGCGAGCGCCTCGGCGGGACCGCCGGCGAACCGGCCACCCCACAGGCTCGTCCGGTTGGTGGCTGCGCTGTTCTCGGTCAGGCTCTTGTCGTCCACGTCGCCCATCATTTCTCGGCTTGCCTTCCGGTCGCGACTGCGGGGGCTACTCGCTGCGCTCGCTCACCGCTCGCGCTCGCACCTGTCACCGCGCGCCACCGCCCAGCCGGGCGTCCCGTGCGGCGGCCATCCGACTCGGCAGCCCCCACAACTGCACGAAGCCCTTGGCCAGGGACTGGTCGAAGGTGTCGCCGGTGTCGTAGGTGGCCATGCCGAAGTCGTAGAGGCTCGCCTCGGAGCGCCGGCCGGTGACGGTGGCCCGGCCGCCGTGCAGGGTCATCCGCACCTCACCGCTCACGTGTCGCTGCGCGTCGTCGATGAACGCGTCCAACGACTCCTTCAGCGGTGAGAACCACAGGCCGTCGTAGACGAGTTCGCCCCAGCGCTGGTCGACGCTCTTCTTGAACCGGGCCAGGTCCCGCTCCACTGTCACCGCCTCCAACTCCTGGTGGGCGGTGATCAACGCGATCGCGCCGGGCGCCTCGTACACCTCGCGGCTCTTGATGCCCACGAGGCGGTCCTCGACCATGTCGAGCCGGCCCACGCCGTGGTCGCCGGCACGCCGGTTGAGCTCCAGGATCGCCTGGTACGGGGTGACCGTCTCACCGTCGATCGCCACCGGCACGCCGGCGTCGAAGGTGATCACGACCTCGTCGGCGTCGCGCTCCTGCGTCGGGTCGGCGGTGTACGAGTAGAGGCCCTCCACCGGGGCGTTCCAGATGTCCTCCAGGAACCCGGTCTCCACCGCGCGACCCCACAGGTTCTGGTCGATCGAGTACGGGGACCGGGCCGACACGTCGATCGGCAGCCCCTTCTCCTCGGCGAAGGCGATGGCCTTGTCCCGGGTCCACGCGAAGTCCCGGGCCGGCGCGATGATCCTCAGGTCGGGAGCGAGCGCGTTCAGGCCCACCTCGAAGCGGACCTGGTCGTTGCCCTTGCCGGTGCAGCCGTGCGACACGATCGTGCCGCCGTGCGCGCGTGCCGCCGCCACCAGGTGCTTCACGATCAGCGGCCGGGACAGCGCCGAGACGAGAGGGTAGCGGTCCATGTAGAGGGCGTTGGCCCGGATCGCCGGCAGGCAATAGTCGGCGGCGAACTCGTCCCGTGCGTCGACCACCTCCGCCTCGACCGCGCCACAGTCCAGCGCACGCTGCCGGATCGCGCCCAGGTCCTCCCCGCCCTGACCGACGTCGACCGCGACCGCGATCACCTCGGCGCCGGTCTGCTCGGCCAGGTACGGAATGGCGACGGACGTGTCCAACCCTCCGGAGTACGCGAGGACGACCCGCTCGCTCATGACGTGGTGTTCCCTTCGACGCTGTCGTCCCGTCGGGCCCAGCCGGCGAGCTTCTCACCGAGCGCCGCCCCACCGACGGCCTCCCGGGCCACGACGAGGATGGTGTCGTCGCCGGCGATGGTGCCGACGATCTCCGGCAGGCCCGCCCGGTCCAACGCGCTGGCCAGGTACTGGGCTGCGCCCGGCGGGGTACGCAGAACGGCGATGTTGCCGCTGGAGTCGACGCCGTTGAGCAGCTCGTGCAGCAGCCGCATCAGCCGGGCCGGCGCGGCCTCGGCGTCGCGCAGTGGACGTTTGCCGTCCTCGGGGATCAGGTAGACGGCCGGACCGTCACCGCCGCGCACCTTGACCGCTCCCAACTCTTCGAGGTCCCGCGAGAGAGTGGCCTGGGTGACACCGACACCGTCGGCGGCAAGCAGGTCGGCCAGCTCGGTCTGGGACCGGATGGCCCTGTCGCGGATCAGCTCCACGATGCGGGCGTGTCGGGCCGCGCGGGTCAACGGGGCGGTCATCGGGACTCCCCCGCCGGGGTGTCCAGCAGGAACGTCAGCAGTGCCTTCTGCGCGTGCAGCCGGTTCTCCGCCTGGTCGAAGACGGCGCTCTGCGGGCCGTCGAGCACCTCGTCGGTGATCTCCTCGCCGCGGTGTGCGGGCAGGCAGTGCAGCACTATCGCGTCCGGCGCGGCCTGGCCGAGCAGTTCCTTGTTGACCTGGTACGGCAGGAACGGCGTGATCCGGTCCAGCCCGTCGGACTCCTGCCCCATCGACGTCCAGGTGTCGGTGGCGAGCACGTCGGCGTCGCGTACCGCCTGGGCCGGGTCGGTCAGCACCCGCACCGACCCGCCGGTCTCGGCGGCGATCCGGGCCGCCCGGTCCACCACGGCCGGATCGGGCGCGAACCCCGTCGGCCCGGCGACCCGGACGTGCATGCCGGCCGTCGCCCCGGCCAGCAGGTACGACTGCGCCATGTTGTTCGCGCTGTCCCCCACGTACGCCAGGGTGCGCCCGGCCGTGCCGCCACACCTCTCCCGGATGGTCAGCAGATCGGCCAGCAGCTGGCACGGGTGGAACCCGTCGGTGAGCGCGTTGACCACCGGCACGCTGGCCCCCGCCGCCACCTCGGCGATCCGGTCGTCGCCGTGGGTACGCAGCACGATGGCAGCGACGTAGCGGGACAACACCCGCCCCGCGTCGGCCAGGGACTCGCCCCGGCCGAAGTGGGTGACCTGCGTGTCCACGACGAGGGGGTGCCCGCCCAACTCGGCGATCCCGGCGTCGAACGAGATCCGGGTCCGCAGGCTCTGCTTGTCGAAGAGCACCGCCACCGAGCGGGGCCCGACCAGCGGCCGGTGGCCGAACCGGTCCGCCTTCATCCGCCCCGCCAGGTCGAGGACCGCTGACTGCTCGGCAGGTGAGAGGTCGTCGTCGCGCAGGAAGTGCCGGGTCATCGAGTCGTCCCTGTGGTGGTGGTCAGCGTGGTGGGTTCGGGTGCCGCCCCGGCGGCGGCCGGGGCCGTCACGTCCAGAGCAGCGGGCAACGCGGCGAGGAAGGCGTCGGCCTGGGCGGCGGTGAGGATCAGGGGCGGGACCAGCCGGAGCACACCCGGCTGCACCGGGTTCACCAGGAAGCCGGCCTCCCGCAGGGCGTCGGCGAGCACCGACGCCACCGGAGCGGTGAGCACCACGCCGAGCAGCAGACCCGCGCCGCGTACGCCGGCGATCAGTGGGTGGCCCAGCGCCTCGATGCCCCGGCGCAGCCGCTCACCGACCCGCTTGACGTTGTCGAGCAGCCCCTCGTTGGCGATGGTCGCCACCACGGCGAGCGCCGCCGCGCAGCTGACCGGGTTGCCGCCGAAGGTGGTGCCGTGCGAGCCGGGGGTGAGCAGGTCGGCCGCCGGGCCGAAGGCCAGCGTGGCCCCGATGGGCAACCCGCCGCCCAGCCCCTTGGCCAGGGTGACGACGTCCGGCTCCACACCCTCGGCCTGGTGCGCGAACCAGTGCCCGGTACGGCCGATGCCGGTCTGCACCTCGTCGAGGACCAGCAACGCCCCGTGCCGGGCGGTGATCCGCCGGGCCGCCGCGAGGTAACCGGCCGGCGGTACGACAACCCCGTTCTCACCCTGGATCGGCTCCACGATCAGCATCGCGGTGGCGTCGGAGACGGCCTCCTCCAGAGCGGCCACGTCGCCGTAGTCGACGTGGGTCACCTCACCGGGCAGCGGCCGGAACGGATCGGCCTTGGCCGGCTGACCGGTCAACGCGAGCGCACCCATGGTGCGGCCGTGGAAGCCACCCCTGGTGGCGACCACGTGCGTGCGGCCGGTGCGCCGGGAGAGCTTGAACGCCGCCTCGTTGGCCTCCGCGCCCGAGTTGGCGAAGAAGACCCGGCCGGGCCGGCCGGCGAGCGCCAACAACAGCTCGGCCAGGGCCACCGGCGGCTCGGCGACGTAGAGGTTGGAGACGTGCCCGAGGGTCGCGACCTGCTTCGACACCGCCGCCACCACGGCCGGGTGGGCGTGCCCGAGGGCGTTCACCGCGATGCCCCCGACCAGGTCGAGGTATTCCCGGCCGGTGTCGTCGACCACGACGGCACCGGCACCGGAGACCAGCGCCAGCGGCGGCGTGCCGTAGTTGTCCATCATGGACTGCTTCCAGCGCTGCCCCAACGTGCTCACGGCGCGACCATCCCGTCTCCCGGCACCACCATCGTTCCGAACCCTTCCGAGGTGAACACCTCCAGCAGGGTGGAGTGCGCCACCCGACCGTCGACGACGTGCGCGGCCGGCACTCCCCCACGCACCGCCCGCAGGCAGGCCTCCATCTTCGGCACCATCCCCGACTCCAGGCTGGGCAGCAACTTGGCCAGGTCGTCCGCGCCGATCTCGGAGACCAGGCTGCTGGTGTCCGGCCAGTCGGCGTACAGGCCGGCCACGTCGGTGAGCACGACCAGCTTGCGCGCCTGCAACGCGATCGCCAGCGCGGCGGCGGCCGTATCCGCGTTGAGGTTGTGCAGCACCCCGTCGACGTCCGGCGCCACAGTGGAGATCACCGGGATCCGACCGGCCTCGATCAGGTCGGTCACCGCCGACACGTCCACCGACTCGACGTCCCCGACCTGACCGACGTCGACCGGCACCCCGTCCACGTACGCCGGGCGGCGCACCGCCGTGAACAACCGGGCGTCCTCACCGGACAGACCGACGGCGTACGGGCCGTGCGAGTTGATCAGACCGACGAGCTCACGGCCCACCTGCCCGACCAACACCATCCGGACCACGTCCATCGCCTCGGCGGTGGTCACCCGCAGACCACCCCGGAACTCGCTGGCGATGCCGAGCCGACCCAGCATGGCGGAGATCTGCGGACCGCCGCCATGCACCACCACGGGCTTCAGACCGGCGTACCGCAGGAAGACCATGTCCGCCGCGAACGCCCGCTGCAACTCCGGATCGGTCATCGCGTTGCCGCCGTACTTGACCACCACCGTGGAGCCGGAGAAACGCGCCAACCAGGGCAACGCCTCGATCAGCGTCTCCGCCTTGACCTGGGCCCGGGCGAGATCGGTGCTGAGGCTCACCGCGCCGACCTTTCGTTCGCGACTGCGGGACTCCGCTTCGCTGCGTTCCTCGCGCTCACGTCGAATACGCCGAGTTCTCGTGCACGTACGCGTGCGAGAGGTCGTTGGTCCAGATCGTCGCCGCCGACGTACCCGCGTGCAGGTCGATGCGGATCGTCACGCCCCGCCCGGTCAGGTCGACCTTCGAGCGGTCCTCGGCCCCGGCACCACGACGGCACACCCACACCCCGTTGACCGCCACGTCCACCTCGTCCGGGTCGAACGCGGCAGCGGTCGTGCCGACGGCGGCGAGGATCCGACCCCAGTTGGGGTCGTTGCCGAACAGCGCGGTCTTGACCAGGTTGTTACGCGCCACCGTACGGCCCACCTCGACCGCGTCGTCCTCGTCGGCGGCGTTCACCACCTCGATGGCGACCTCCTTGGTCGCGCCCTCGGCGTCGGACACCAACTGCTGGGCCAGGTCGTGACAGGCCGCGGTGACCGCGGCGGTCAACTCCGCAGCCGTCGGCTCGATGCCGCTCGCGCCGCTGGCCAGCAGCAACACCGTGTCGTTCGTGGACATGCAGCCGTCGGAGTCGACCCGGTCGAAGGTGATCCGGGTCGCCGCGCGCAGCGCCTCGTCCAGCACCGCCGGCCCGGCCACCGCGTCGGTGGTGAGCACGCAGAGCATGGTGGCCATCCCCGGAGCGAGCATCCCGGAGCCCTTGGCCATGCCGCCGACCGTCCAACCGCTGCCCCGGGCCACAGTCGTCTTCCGCCGGGTGTCAGTGGTCATGATGGCCTCGGCGGCGGCCGCGCCACCGTCGCGGGACAAGCTCTTGATCGCCGACCGGACACCGGGCAGCAGCTTCGGCATCGGCAGCCGCTCACCGATCAGGCCCGTCGAGCAGACCGCCACCTCACCTGCGCCGAGGATCAGCCGCGGGCTCACCGAGGTCAGCGCGGCGGCGGTGTGCTCGGCGGTGGCATGGGTGTCCTGGAAACCGCCCGGGCCGGTGCAGGCGTTGGCACCGCCGGAGTTGAGCACCACCGCGCGGACCACACCACCCTGCACGACCTGCTGGCTCCAGAGCACCGGAGCGGCCTTGACCCGGTTGGTGGTGAAGACACCGGCGACACCGGCGTCCGGGCCGTCGTTGACCACCAGCGCGACGTCCGCGCCGCCGCTGACCTTGAGCCCGGCGGCCACGCCGGCCGCCCGGAACCCCCGAGGGGTGGTGACACTCACGGCGCCTGCCTCTCGTTAGCGACTGCGGGGCCCCGCTGCGCTGCACTCCTCGCGCTCACGGTGCTGGGCCTTTCGTTCGCGACTGCGGGGCTCCGCTGCGCTGCACTCCTCGCGCTCACGGAGTGACTCCCCAGATCGACAGGCCCGTCGTCTCCGGCAGACCGAGCATGAGGTTGGCGTTCTGCACGGCCTGACCGGCGGCCCCCTTGCCCAGGTTGTCGAGCGCGCTGAGCACGATGAGCCGACCCGAGTCGACGTCGACGGTGGCCTGCAGGTGACACGAGTTGGAGCCCAGTGTGGCGGCCGTGTGCGGCCACCGGCCTTCCGGCAGCACGTGCACGAACGGCGCGTCCGCGTACGCCCGCGTCAGCACCTCCTGCGGGTCGACGCCGCGCGCCGGGACGGCGGTGACCGTGGCCAGGATGCCGCGCGGCATCGGCGCCAGGACCGGGGTGAACGACAGGCCGGTCGCGCCGGTGGCCTGCTTGATCTCCGGCACGTGCTGGTGGGTGCCGACCCGGTACGGCGACAGATCGCCCATCACCTCGCTGGCCAGCAGGTGCGCCTTGGTCGAGCGGCCGGCCCCGGAGGTGCCGGAGGCGGCGACCACCACCACGTCGGCCGGGTCGGCCGCGCCGTCGGCGATCAGCGGCGCGAGCGCCAGGGTGATCGCGGCGGCGTAGCAGCCGGTGTTGGCCACCCGGGTCGAGCCGGCGATCAGCTCCCGCTGACCGGGCAGCTCGGGCAGGCCGTAGGTCCACTGCCCGGCGTGGGTGCCGCCGTAGTACTGCGCCCAGGCGTACGGGTCGGCCAGCCGGTGGTCGGCACCGAGGTCGACGACGCGCACCTCCGCCGGCAACTGCGCGGCGAGGGCCGCCGACTCACCGTGCGGCAGGGCCAGGAACACCAGGTCAGCGTCGGCCAGCGTGGCGGGGTCGGTCGTGCCGAGCACCAGGTCGAGACCGGTGAGCTGGGGGTGCACCGCGTCGACGCGATGCCCGGCCTGGCTGTGTGCGGTGGCGGCGACCAGATCGAACTCCGGGTGCCCGGCGATCAGACGCAGCAGCTCACCCCCGGCGTAGCCGCTCGCACCGGCAACCGCGACTCGGATCCCCATACTCACCTCCGCATGACTATGCACGGAAGGCTAGCAAGAGCGACCCTAGACTGCAAGTTCATGCAGCCCTCTGCATGGCAATGAATCCGAGGCCGTCGTCAGACGAATCGCCTGAGTTAACGTTCAATCGACTAGCATGATTGCCGATGGTGGCAGACCGGCCTGGCCGGTCCGCGTGGGGGGCACCTGACGGAGGACGCTGTGGGGCTGTCGTTCGAGATCCTCGGCCCGGTTCGAGTGCGCAGCGACGGGCAGATCGTGCGGGTGCCGGCCGGCCGACCCACCGCTCTGCTGGTCACCCTACTGCTCCAGGCCGGCCTGGCGGTCCCGGTCGAACGACTGCGCGAGGAGCTGTGGGGCAGACGCCCCCCGGCCTCGGCCGTGGCGAACCTCCGCAGCCACGCCAGCCAGCTCCGTCACCTGCTCGACTCCCCCGGCCACCCGCCCCGGCTGCCCGCCGAGCACGGCGGATACCTACTCCGGGTCGAGCCGGGCGAGCTGGACGCCGGTGAGTTCGAACGACTCGCCACCGACGGGCACGCCGCCCGGATCAGCGGCGAAACCGAACTCGCCGCCACCCTGCTGGGCCGTGCGCTCGCACTCTGGTCACCGACCGACCCACCCCCGGCGTACGGCCCGACCACCGCCGCCGCCTTCGACCGGCTGCGCGAGCGACGGGCCGGCGCCCGCGAGACGTACGCCGCCTGCCGCCTGGACCTGGGCGACCCGGGCACACCGGCGTTGCTGACCCTGCTGCGCCAGCACCTCGCCGAGCACCCGCTGCGGGAGCCGGCCTGGGCGCTGCTGATGACGGCCCTGCACCGGGCCGGCGACCAGGCCGGCGCGGTACAGACCTACCAGGCGGCCTGCCGGGCGCTCGACGGCGAACTGGGCGTGGCCCCCGGGCCCGAGCTGACCGAGCTGTACCACTCGGTACGCCGCCACGAACGCCGCCCGGCGGTTCCGCCCCGACGACCCGGCAGCACCTCGACCCGGCACCGCCCCGTCGCGCCGCGCGTGCCCCACGAGCTGCCCTGTCCCTCCGCACCGTTCGTCGGTCGCCGGGCCGAACTGGCGCGGTTGCGTCAGGCCCTCGCCGACGCCCGACGGCAGCCGGTCACCGTGGCCGTCTACGGCATGGCCGGCACCGGCAAGTCGGCACTGGCCTTGCGCGCCGCGGCGGCGACCCTGGACGCCTTCCCCGACGGTCAACTCCACCTCGACCTCGGCGGATCGGACGCCGACACCGCCCCGCCACCGTTGCAGGTCGCCACCCGGGTTCTCCGCGCCCTGCACCCGGGCACCGACGAGTCCGAGCCGACAAGCGTGGCCGAGGCACGCGCCCGGGTCCGGTCCCTGCTGTTCGACAGGCGGGTGCTGCTGGTGCTGGACAACGCCGCCGAGGCCGCCCAGGTCGACGGCCTGCTGCCGGTCCGCGGCGGGTGCGCGCTGCTGGTCACCAGCCGCAACCCGGTCACCACCGGCGACGCCCCCGGGCTGCGACTCGACCCGCTGCCCGCCGCCGACGCGCTGGCGCTGCTGCGGGCCACCGCCGGCGACCGCACTGTCGACGCGGAGCCGGAGGCGGCCTCGGCGGTGGTCAACCTGTGTGAACGGCTGCCCCTCGCGTTGCGCACCGCCGCCGGTCGGCTGGCCGAAGGGCCGCACTGGTCACTGAGCCGGTTGGCGCGGCTCCTGCGCGACGAGCGGTACCGGCTCGCCGAGACCGGTCTCGGACCCCGACTGGGCGCCAGCTATCGCCGGCTCGGCTCCGCCGCGCCGGTCTTCCTCCGGCTCGGTCGCGCCCACCCCGGGCCGGTCACCGCCGAGCTGGCCGCCACGTTGAGCGGGGCGCCGCCCGAGGACGCCGCGCGGGCACTGGACCTGCTCGTCGCCGCGCAGCTCGCCGAGCCGGCCGGGCCGGGCCGGTTCCACATCGGCGACCTCGTCCGGCTCTACGCCGCCGAACTCGCCGCCACCGAGGCCGGCGGCGACCGGGCCGGTCAGACCGGCGCCGGAGCGTCCTCCCGGTAGCCACGAGCCTGAAGGCCGAACAGTCGGGCGTACCGGCCGGCGGCGGCGAGCAGCTCCGCGTGCTCACCCCGCTCGACGACCCGGCCGTCGTCGAGCACCACGATCGTGTCCGCGTCGCGCACCGCGTTGAGCCGGTGCGAGATCAGCAGGCTGGTACGCCCCCGGCGCAGCTCGCCCAACCGGCGGTGCAGGTCGTGTTCGGCCTCGGCGTCCAGGCCGGAGCTGGGCTCGTCGAGGATCAGCAGGTCCCGCTCGGCCCGCAGGAACCCCCGGGCGAGCGCCACCCGCTGCCACTGACCGCCGGAAAGCACCACCCCCGCCTGCGGATCGTCGCGGTCCGGACCGTCGAAGAAGATCCGCGTCAGCAGGGTGTCGTAGCCGCGGGGCAGGGCGGTCAACGCGTCGTCGATCCCCGCGTACCGGGCGGCCACCCGCAGCCGCTCCGGGTCGTCGCGCGCGCTCAGGTCACCCAGGGCGATGTTCTCCGCGGCGCTGAGGTCGTACGGCATGAAGTCCTGGAACACCGCCCCCAACCGCTCACGCAGCTGGGCCGGATCGAACTCGCGCAGGTCCACCCCGTCCCACCGGATGCTGCCGCGCTCCGGGTCGTAGAACCGGCAGAGAAGCTTGACCAGGGTGCTCTTGCCGGCGCCGTTGAGCCCCACCAGCGCGGTGGTGGCACCGGCGCGCAGACGGAGGTCCACGCCCCGCAGCACCCACTGATGCTCCGGTGAGTAACGGAACCACACATCGCGCAGTTCGATGCCCTCGGTCAGCGGCGGCACCGGCCGGGGCGTGACCGGCACCGGCAGGTCCGACTCGACGTGCGCCACCTGGTCGTAGTGGTCGAAGAGCAGCAGCGCCTGGTGGATTGCGCCGAGCTGGACGACAAGGCTGCCCAGCGCGCCCTGCACACCCGGCACAGCGGCCAGGAAGATCACCACGTCGCCGGGAGTGAGCCCACCGGCGCGCGCGACCGAGACGGTGTAGACCACCCCGACGCCCGCCACCGCCGCCCCGAGCAGGCCGAGCACCGCCTGGGCGCGCACCTCCCGTCGGTCCAGTCGCTGCTCCACCCGGTGCAGGGCGTGCAACTCGTCGAGCATCCGGTCGCCGAAGAACCGGCCCAGGCCGAACAGCCGTACCTCCTTGGCCGCCTGCACACCCACCAGCAACTGGGCGAAGAACAGATCCCGCCGCTGGAAGTGCTCCATCCGCAACACCATCGCCGCGCGGGCGCGGTTGAGCCGCAACTGCATCCACAGCGTGGGCAGCGCGGCGAGCAGCACCAACGTCGCGATCAGCGGGTTGAGCATCACCAGCACACCGAGGAAGCCGGTCATCGCCAGTGCGCTCTGCACCGCGCCGAACGTGTTGCCGGTCAGCTGGGTGGGGCCGAGGTGGCCGGTCTGCTGGGCGGCCTGCAACCGGTCCTGGAACTCCGGGTCCTCCAATCGCACCAACCCGACAAGCCGTTGGACCGCGTCGTACAGGCGGCGGCGCACCAGCCGCGACACCGCCCGGGACCGCTCCGCCGCCACGTAGGTGCGCAGGTGCGGCAGCACCGTGCCGAAAGCGGCGGCGACGGCCAGACCGGCGGCGAGCACGGTCAGCGGCACGCCGACCGAGCCGCCACCGGTGAGCCGGTCCAGCACGAGCTTGGTCAGCGCGGCCACGAGCACCGGAACCAACCCGGCCAGCACCGCGAACAGCAGGTCCGCCGCGGTGCCCGCCGGGGCGGCACGCCAGGTCAGGCCCAGTGCCGCCCGAGCGTGCCGGACAGCCCGCCGCGGTGCCAGCCGGGGGCCGCTCACCGTGCCACCGGCAGGTCCAACCGGGCGATGCCGAACGCCGTCGACGCCACGATGCCGCGCTGGTCGAGGAGGCCGAACGCCGGGAAGCCCTTCACCCCGAACGCCAACGGCAGCGCACCGGTGCCCGGCTCGACGAACACGGTCGCCAGGCCGGCGAACTGTTCCGCGTACGGCTGGGTCTCCGGGCCCTTCCCGACCACCACGATCCAGACGTGCTCCGCGCCGCCGGGCATCGTCCGGGCCCGGTCCACCAACACCGGCAACTGCTCCTCGCAGTGTTCACAGCTCGGCGAGAGGAACGCCACCAGGGTCATCGGCGGCAGGTCGGCGCGGGTGAACACGCGTCCATCCACAGTGGTCGACACGAAGTCGCCGGGGATCGAGCCCACCTCCAGCATCACCGCCGGTGGTTGGCCCTGCTGGTCACTGAGCAGGTCGGAGTGTTCGCGCAGCCGGCGGACCACGCCGAGCAGCAGGACCAGGTTGAGCAGGCCGAGAGCGGCGACGAGAACGACGGCGACGGTCAACAGCGCCATGAGGGCTCCTTCGGGTGCGGGATGCGTTTCGGGGTCAACGCCGACCAGCCGGGCGGGCCGGCCGCGACGAGGTGGGGGCGAAGAGGGCGACCAGGTCATCGAGGCGGACCACGACGGCGGCGAGCGGAACCGCCACACCGACGGCGACCAGGAGGTCCGGTGCGGACAGCGGCGGCCCGGTGGCGGTGGCCCAGCCGAGCAGGCCGAGTAGCGCCACCGCGGCGAGGGCCAGGTTGCGCCCGACGTGCCGGGGCCCGACCGGCGCGTCGGCGGCACCGAAGCAGCGGCAGGCGGGTCGGGCGCCGCGACGAAGTGCGCCGACGATCGCGGCGGTGAGCACCCCGAGCAGCCCCACGGCCAGCACCAGCCCGACGGGCACGGTCCGGGGGACGGCGAGCAGCACCACGACGGCGGCCTCGGCGGCAACCGCCACGCGGGCCGCCGGCACGGTCCACCGGGCGGGCACGCCGAACTGCCCGACCGAGCCGACGAACGCGGCGAAACCCGCCTGGGTCCGCAGCTTGCCGACGACCGCGGCGAGAAACACCAGGGCCAGCAGCAGCCGGGCGGTCAGTTCCAGGGCTCGCATCCGTACGCACCTCCCATTGCCGGGAGACCCACGCTAGGAGCGGCGGATACAGCGCCGATACATCGACCGCCACCGACGTTGTACGTGGCTGTACCGACGCTGTACCGGCCCGCCGTAGCGTCCCGGCAACGATCGATCTCGGGAGGAGGTGAACGGATGTTCCGTCGACTGGAGAACCTGGGCGAGCGGATGCTCGGCGTGTTCGTACCCAAGGTGACGGCAGCTGCCGGCTGTCCGCCGGACCCGTACTGCGCGCTCTGCGGCACGTGCTACTTCAAGCGCTGCAGCACGAACGGCGCCTGCAAGACGACCTGCGGAAGCTGCGGTTACTACTGCAGCGCGGGCGCGAGCACGATGAGCGCCCTCTGCTGAGGCGCTGACGGCGTGCCACCCGGCTCCGGCGGGGTGGCACGCCGTTCCGCGCGCCACTCCTCGCCGACGGTCAGTCCGTGCGCGGTCGCGGCCGGACCAGCACGCCGAGGACGTCCGGCTCCGCGATGTAGCCGCACTCGCGGGAGTCGTAGCTCTGCGACGGGTTGTCACCGAGCACCACCAGTCGACCGTCCGGAACGACCTGTTCGCCGCCACGGCGCAGCAGCGGCACCCGGTCCACCGGCACCGGGTCGCCGGGCACCGCGTACGCCCGCTTGATCAGCAGACCGGGAGTGTCCGCAGCGTCGGGCCGGGTGGGCCGGCCGGCGGTCATCTCCGCCGGGGCCACCAACACGACCACGTCCCCGGGGCGGATCCGGGCCAGCGGCACACGCCGGGCGAGCACCCGGTCACCGGAGCGCAGCGTCGGCTCCATGCTGCGCCCCACCACCGCCACCAGAAGCAGGTGCCGGCGGGCCCAGACCAGGCCGACGGTGGCCACCGCGAGCATGGCGGCCACCGCGAGCCATCCCAGCATCGGCACCGCTCAGGCGCCGCGCAGGGTCGCGCCGAGGCGCTCCGCCGCGACGGCGACCGCCGCGTCCCGCGCCGCCAGTGCCTCCTCGCCGGTGAGGGTCCGGTCCGGGGCCCGGAAGGTCAGCTTGTACGCCAGCGACCGGCGACCCTCGCCGAGCTGCGCACTGGAATAGACGTCGAACAGCCGCACGTCCTCCAGCAGCTCACCGGCGCCCGCCTCCAGCGCCCGACGTACCTGCTCCGCCGGCACCGACTCGTCCACCACCAACGCCACGTCGATCAGTGCCGGCGGGAAGCCGGACACCGTCGGCGCGGACGTCACCGGGGCGGCCGGCAACGCGTCCAGGTTCAGCTCCATCGCGCAGGTACGACGCGGCAGCTCCAACGTCCCGACGACCACCGGGTGCAGCTCACCGGCGTGCCCGACGACGGTGCCGTCGACGAGCAGCTCGGCGCAGCGGCCGGGGTGCCACGGCGCGTACTCGGCCGCGCGCACCTCGACCCGCTCGTCCGGGATACCGGCGGCGGCCAGCACGTCCCGGGCCGCCTCGATGGCGTCCGCCCAGCCGGCCGGTCGACCCGCACCCCACCAGCCGGCCGGGTCGAGGTCGCCGGAGAGCACCACCGCGACGTGCACCGGCTGCGCCGGAACCACAGCGTCGGCGGCGGCGAACTCCTCGTCGGTGGGGCGTCGGTCCACTCCCATCGACGGCGGGCTGCCGGCGCCGGCGCGCGGGTGGAAGACGGCGCCGATCTCGTAGAGGGCGAGGTCGCGGAGACCCCGGCCGAGGTTGCGCTTGAGGACCCCGAGCAGGGGGCCGAGCAGCGTGGTGCGCAGCAGCGGCTCCTCCTCGGACAGCGGGTTGGCCAGCCGCACCGCGGGCCGCCGCGCGTCGTCGGCCGGCAGGCCGAGCTGGTCGGCCAGCTCCGGCGACACGAACGGGTGCGCGAGCACCGCCACGTACCCCCGCTCCGCCAACGAGTCGGCGACGGCCCGACGGCGGCGCTGCCGCAGGGTCAGACCGTTACCGGGAGGGGCGGTCGGCAGCACCGACGGCACCTTGTCGTACCCGTCGAGGCGGACCACCTCCTCGACCAGGTCGGCCGGGTCGGTCAGGTCGGGCCGCCAGGTCGGTGGGGTGACGCTCAGCGTCGTCCCGACTCCGCTGGCGACGCCGACCGCGCCCGGGTCCTCGGACAGCCGGTCGGAGCCCTGCGCGACGGTGCAGCCGACCTCCTCCAGCAGGGCGACGACCCGCGCCGGCGGGTACTCGACACCGATCCGCCGGGTCGGCAGGTCCGCCGGGAGGCTGATCGGGGTACGCGGGCGGACGTGGTCGATGTCCAGGATCTCCGCGCTCGGCGTGCCGCCGCCGTGCTCGGTGAGCAGCCCCACGGCACGTTCCAACGCGACGAGCGCCACGGCCGGGTCGACGCCCCGCTCCCACCGCTTCGCGGCCTCGCTGAACAGCTTGTGCCGGCGGGCGGTGCGCCCGACCATCGCCGGGTCCCAGTGCGCCGCCTCGAAGAGCACGTTCGTGGTGACGCCGGTGTCGACCTCGCTGGTCTCGCCGCCCATCACCGCGGCGAGGGAGATGGGCCCGGTGTCGTCGCAGATGACCATGTCGTCGGCGGTGAGCACCCGGCTGACGCCGTCCAGGGTGGTCAGCTTCTCCCCCGCCTCGGCGCGGCGGACCACCAACGGTCCGGAGATCCGGTCGGCGTCGAAGGCGTGCATCGGTTGGCCCAGCTCCAACATCACGTAGTTGGTGATGTCGACAGGCAGCGAGATGCTGCGGATGCCGGCCGTGACGAGCCGCTGGGCCATCCACGACGGGGTGGGCGCGCTCGGGTCGACACCCCGCACGAGGCGGGCGGTGAACCGGTCGCAGCCGACAGTGTCGCGGACCTCCACCGGGTACGCGGGCGTCTCGGTGCCCCTCGGCGCGGGCACCAGGGCCGGGTCACGCAGCGGCACCTCGAACGCGTGCGACAGCTCCCGGGCCAGGCCGCGCAGGCTCAGCGCGTACCCCCGGTCGGGGGTGATCTCCAGGTCGAGCACGACGTCGTCGAGGCCGACCACCGGGCGCGCGTCGTCGCCCGGCTTGGCCGTCACGTCCGGCCCCAGCACGATGATGCCGGAGTGGTCATCGCCCAGACCCAGCTCCTTCGCCGAGCAGATCATGCCCGCCGAGTTGTGCCCGTACGTCTTACGGGCGCCGATCGCGAACCCGCCGGGCAGCACACCACCGGGCAGGATCACCACCACCCGGTCACCGACGGCGAAGTTCCGCGCCCCGCAGACGATCTCCTGCGGCTCCCCGGTGCCGTTCGCGTCACCCACGTCCACCCGGCAGAACCGGATCGGCTTCTTGAAGCCGGTGAGCTCCTCGATCTCGCGTACCTCACCGACGACGAGCTGACCGGTGACCGACTCGGCCAGGTCCACCACGGACTCGACCTCGATACCGAGGTCGACCAGGGCCTGCTCCAGGTCACCGGTGGGCAGGTCGGCGGGGAGGTCGACGTACTCCCGCAGCCAACTGACAGAAACTCGCATGACTTCAGACCACCGTTCCCGTGTCTCGTACCCGCATCGCCTACGCCTCGGTCCCGAGCGCGCGACTGAACCGCACGTCGCCCTCGAAGAGATGGCGAATGTCGCTGACCCCGTGCCGGATCATCAGGGTCCGGTCGATGCCCATGCCGAACGCGAATCCGGAGTAGACCTCCGGGTCGACCCCACAGGCGCGCAGCACCCGCGGGTTGACCATGCCGCAGCCACCCCACTCGACCCACTGCGGGCCGTCGCGGTGCTCCGGGAACCACACGTCGAACTCGGCCGACGGCTCGGTGAACGGGAAGTAGTGCGGCCGCCACCGGGTCTTCGCCTCCGGCCCGAACATCGCCCGGGCGAAGTGGTCGAGCGTGCCCCGCAGGTGCGCCATCGTGATGCCCTTGTCGACCACAAGGCCCTCGGCCTGGTGGAACACCGGGCTGTGCGTGGCGTCGATCTCGTCGGTGCGGTAGACGCGGCCGGGCACGATCACGTAGATCGGCGGCTTGCGGCTGAGCATCGTGCGCGTCTGCACCGTGGAGGTGTGGGTGCGCAGCACGAGGCCGGACCCCTCCGGTGCGATGTGGAAGGTGTCCATCAACCCGCGCGCCGGGTGGTCGGCGGGGATGTTCAACGCGTCGAAGTTGACCCACTCCAGGTCGACCTCGGGCCCCTCGGCCACCTCGTAGCCCATCCCGACGAACAGGTCGCTGATCGACTCCATCAGCGTGCTCAGCGGGTGCCGCGCACCACGGGGACGCCTGTCGTAGGGCAGCGTGACATCGACGCGCTCCTCGACGAGCACCCGCTCGGCCTGCTCACGCTCCACCACCTCGGCGCGCTCGGCGTACGCGGACTCGATCGCCCGGCGGGCCTCGTTGACCCGCTTACCGGCGTCGGACTTCGCGGCCGGCGGCAACGCGCCGATCTCCCGGCGGGCCAACGAGACCGGGGACCGGTCACCGAGGTGCACCGAGCGCAGCGCTGTCAACGCGTCCGGGTCGGCGGCGGACTCGAACGCCTTCCTGGCGTCCTCGACGGCCTCGGCCAGGGCGGCGGGGTCGAGCAGGGCGACCTGCTTCGGGTCGTACGGATCGTTGCGGTAGCTCATGGCGTACGGGCACTCCCTCACGGCGGCGCCAGCCCTCATCGGGGCGGCGAAGCGAGTCTACGGACGCGCGGCTGTGCCGCAGCCCGCCGGTAGGAGTTGTGCAGGGAGCAGGTCAGGCCCGCCGCCCGCCGACACCGGCGGGCTGGCTAAACGAACGCCGTGTCGCGTTCATGGACGGACGCTCTCCCCTGCTGTCAGTCGCGCCGGGTGTGGACACCATCAGCGCTGTGCTCTCGCTGAAGCGTACAGGCAGACGGCCGCGGCGGCAGCCAGGTTGAGGCTCTCGGCGCGCCCGTACAGCGGCACCCGCACGCGGGCGTCGGCCGCTGCCGTCAACTCCTCGGGCAGCCCGTGCGCCTCGGAACCGAACAACCACGCGGTAGGCCCGACGAGTCGGCCGTAGTCGGTCAGGTCGTCCAGGTCGTCGTCGCCGTATCCCGTGGTGGCGAAGATCGACAGCCCGGCGGCGCGCAGCGCGTCGACCACCGCGACCGGGTCGGGCGCGCGGACGACGTCGACGTGGAAGAGACTGCCGGCCGAGGCCCGCACACACTTACCGTTGTACGGATCGACGGCGTCACCGGCGAAGATCACCGCACCCGCACCGGCCGCGTCGGCGGTGCGCAGCACCGTGCCGGCGTTGCCCGGGTCGCGGATCTCGGCGAGCACCGCCACCAGCCGGGGCCCACCCGCGAGAGCCTGTTCGAGTGTGACGTCCAGGTGCTGGCAGACCGCGACCAACCCCTGCGGGGCGACGGTCTCGGTCAGCGCCGCGAGGGCGTCGTCGGTCACCTCGGAGACCGGCACGTCGGCGCGGGCCGCCGTGGCGGCCAACTCCGGATACCGGTCGAGCGCGGCCGGCGTACCAAAAAGCTCGGTGACCACCCCCGGCCGGGCGAGGGCCTCACGGACGGCCTGCGGGCCCTCGGCCAGGAAACGACCGGTCGCGTCGCGGTCCCGGCGGCGTTGCAGACGGCGGGCGGCGACAATCCTGGGGGTACGCGGGGTGAAGGCCATGGGGTTTGCTCCTCCGGCACGATCGAGGCGCCCCCCGGACGGCGATGCCGACACGGGAGACGCCTCTCTCTGGTGCGTGGGGATCAGGCGGCCTGAGCCGCCGCGCCGCCGGTGCCCTCGGCCGTGACCGCAGCCCGGGCCAGCTCCACGATCGCCGCGAACGAAGCGGCGTCGTTGACAGCCATGTCGGCCAGGATCTTGCGGTCGACCTCGATGCCGGCCAGACGCAGGCCCTGGATCAGACGGTTGTAGGTCATCCCGTTGGCCCGGGCGCCCGCGTTGATCCGCTGAATCCACAGCTGCCGGAAGTCGCCCTTGCGGTCGCGACGGTCCCGGTAGGCGTACTGCATCGAGTGCAGCACCTGCTCCTTGGCCTTGCGGTACAGCCGGGAGCGCTGACCGCGGTAACCACTCGCGGTCTCCAGCAGGGTACGACGCTTCTTCTGGGCGTTTACAGCCCGCTTGACGCGTGCCATCTCAACTCCTTCTTACGTAAAGGTGGCGCGCGTCAGCGGCCGAGCAGCTTCTTGATGCGCTTGACGTCGGCCTTGGCCAGCACGACCGTGCCGGTCAGCCGGCGGGTCTGGGTGGAGGGCTTCTTCTCCAGGTTGTGGCGCAGGCCAGCCTGCTGGGCAACGATCTTGCCCTTGCCGGTCACCCGGACCCGCTTACCCATACCCGTGTGGCTCTTCATCTTCGGCATGTGGAACGTCTCTCCCCTGTTACTCGCCGCTGGTGGCGGCGGTGCCGGTGTCACCGGCTGCTGCGGTCTCGCCGACCGCCGCGGTGTCATCGGCTGCCGGAGCGGCGGACTCGTCCGCGGCCCGGTCCCGAGGGCCACCGCGAGACGCCGTGGCGGCGACCGCGGAAGCCTTGACGGCCCGGTGCGGAGCGAGAACCATGATCATGTTTCGGCCGTCCTGCTTGGGAGCGGCCTCGACGTATCCCAGGTCCGTGATCTCGGATTCGAGCCGACGCAGAAGCCGGTAACCCAGCTCCGGGCGACTCTGCTCGCGACCGCGGAACATGATCGTCACCTTGACCTTGTCGCCCGCCTTGAGGAACCGCACCACGTGACCCTTCTTGGTCTCGTAGTCGTGCGGGTCGATCTTCGGCCGAAGCTTCATTTCCTTGATGACGGTCTGCTGCTGGTTACGCCGCGCTTCGCGCGCCTTGAGTGCGCTCTCGTACTTGAACTTGCCGAAGTCCATGAGCTTGCACACCGGCGGGCGCGCCATCGGCGCAACCTCGACCAGGTCCAGATCGACGTCCGCGGCCAGCTGAAGAGCGCGCTCCAGCGGGACGATGCCCACCTGCTCACCCTCTGGGCCGACCAGTCGGACCTCACGTGCCCGGATCTGCTCGTTCACGCGTGGTTCGACGCTGATGGGGCCTCCTCGAGTCGTTTCTGCTCAGTGGCCGACCCCTGCGGCTCCCGGATGGGAACCGACCCGAAAAGCAGAAGGCCCCGGCGCATGCCAGGGCCCGCTCGACCGGCCAGCACGATCACAGGATCGCGCATCCGACGCCGGGACATGCCCGGAACCGGTGACCGGACCCGGCCACCGTAGCGGCGACTCGGGTGGGAGCAGGCGCTCCGCTTTCAAGGCTGCCTGCTCGCACGCGGAGACAGCCTGGTCGACTCGACAACACTACACCGACGTCCCGGCCACCCCCAAACCGGGACACCCGGGGCGCCCTCCGGGGCTGTCCCGGGGCACCCGCCGCCACGCTGCCTCACGTGCCCCGCTGCCAAGATCGAGCCCGGGTCAACGGCCGGCGAGCGCAGGGCCGCGGTGGGGTGCGCCTGGGCGGCCACGCACTCAGATCGACCGACGGTGCGGCACTCGACGGCCGATGGCCCGACGCCCCGCGCCCCACACGGCGCAGCGCTCAACGCCCCACGGCGTGGGTTTTCAGTGGTCGACGGCGCGCTCGGCGCGTTCGGCCAGGTGTGCCTGGTGCGCCTGGTGCAGTCGCCGCAGCGCGCGGACCCCCTCGACGGCCAGCTCCTTGTCGGCAGCCTGTAGGGCGACCATCGGCAGCAGGTCGTCGTCGTGTAGTTCCAGGCTGGCCCACGGCGCGCCCCGGTCGAAGCGGACTCCCCGCACGACCTCCCAGGGCAGCTCGTAGGAGCTGATCACGTTGCGCACCCGGATGCCACGCGCGTCCGCCACCACCCGAGGACGGGTGAACAGCAGGAACCCCAGCGCACCGAAGATGCCCAGGCCGATCATCGCCACCTGGTCACCACGCTGGAAGCTGCCGTAGCCATCGCCGGTCGGCCCACTCAGTGAGGTGGCGACCAGGCCGAACACCACCACCAACGCAACCGCCGCCGACCAGCAGACCACGCGGATGCGGCGGGGCTTCAGTCGGACAAGCTCGGTTTCACTCACCCCACCAGTCTGCCATCCGCCCCGAGCCCCTCAAACGCACCACCCGCTGACCAACGCCTCAAACCTCACCGTCGGCCTCCAGCCCACCGAACCGCGACCGGGCCGACCGTCAGGAGGGACTCACAGCCACAAGATCACGCTCGAACCAGGAAGTGGTGGCCTCGGGTAGGGAGTGAGGCCACTACATCAACGATGGGGCGCGGTCTTGCCGCGGTCAGGTGCGGTTTCCGGCGCTCCCCGGACGCGAGGCCGACACACGGGGACAGATCCACTCCGGTTCGCCGAAGTGGGGGTGTCGCGGCGGGCCGGACACCCCCACTTCGGCGGAACCGAGTTGATCAAGGCGCAGGGCGCGGCGCAGGGACCGACGCGCGCGGCGCGGACGGTCAGAGGCGACAGGCGTGGATGTTGGTGACGAGGATGGCGCGGGCGCCCAACTCGTACAACTCGTCCATGATCCGGTGGACGTCGTCGCGCAGCACCATCGCCTGTACGGCCACCCAGCCCTCGCGGTGCAGGGGCGAGACGGTGGGCGACTCGATGCCCGGGGTGAGCCCGCTGGCCCGGTCCAGCAGGCCGGCTGGCACGTCGTAGGCGAGCATCACGTACCGGCGGGCGACCAGCACCCCGTGCAGGCGACGCAGGAGCTGCTCGGCCTGGGGGTGCGCGGGTGCGTCGGCGCGACGGACCAGCACCGCCGAGGAGCGCAGCAGCGGCTCGCCGAAGACGACCAGGCCCGCCTGGCGCAGGGTGGCACCGGTCTCGACCACGTCCGCGATCACGTCGGCGACCCCGAGGCGTACGGCGTTCTCCACCGCGCCGTCGAGGCGGATGACGTCGGCCTTGACCCCCACCTCGCGGAGGTGCCGCTCGACCAGTCCCGGGTACGCGGTGGCGATCCGGTGGCCGCCCAGGTCCTGTACGGAGTCGATGTCGTCGGGGCGGGCGGCGAAGCGGAAGGTGGCCCGCCCGAAGGCGAGGTCGACGACCTCTTCGGCCGGCGCTGCCGAGTCGATCAGCAGGTCCCGGCCGGTGATGCCGAGGTCGAGGTCACCGGAGCCGACGTAGGTGGCGATGTCCTTGGGGCGCAGGTAGAAGAATTCGACGTCGTTGGCCTCGTCCCGGCAGACGAGGTCCTTGGGGTCGGTGCGTTGGCGGTAGCCCGCCTCGCGCAGCATCTGGGCGGCCGGTTCGGCCAGGGTGCCCTTGTTGGGAATGGCGACACGCAGCATGACGGAGTGCTCCTTCGATCCGGATGACGATCAACGGGTGAGGGCACTCACAGATGTCGGTAGACGTCCTTGAGCTCGAGACCGCTGGCGAGCATCAGCACCTGGACCTGGTAGAGCAGTTGGGAGATCTCCTCGGCGGTGCGCTCCGGCCCCTCGTGCTCGGCGGCCATCCACGACTCGGCGGCCTCCTCGACGACCTTCTTGCCGATGAAGTGCACGCCCTTGTCGAGGGCGGCGACGGTGCCCGAGCCCGGGGTGCCGGCGGCGGCCTTGGCCTGCAGCTCGGCGAACAACTCCTCGAACGTCTTCACGGAGAGCGATTCTTCCAGCCACCCGACCGGCGCCCCACGCCCGGGTCCGCCGGCACCCAGCCAGCGGGACAATTCCCTACCAACATGATGGGACAATCGTCGATCGACGGCCATCAAGCCCTACGCTGTCCGCCATGGCCAGCAGCTCACGTCTCCTCGCGCTCACCCTCGCCGGTGCCGCCGTCGTAGCCACCGCCGGATGCGCGCCGCAGGACGACACACCGACCCCCGTCGTCACCGCGCCGCCGTCGTGCGCCAAGGACAGCCTGCCCACCCGTACGCCGGGCAAGCTGACCATCGCGACGGACCAGCCCGCGTACGAGCCGTGGTTCTCGAAGGACAAGCCGGACAACGGCGAGGGTTTCGAGTCCGCTGTCGCGTACGCGGTGGCCGAGAAGCTCGGGTACGCCCGCGCCGACGTCACCTGGATCCGGGTCAAGTTCGACGCGGCGATCGCGCCCGGACCGAAGAACTTCGACGTCGATATCAACCAGTTCTCCATCACCGAGGAGCGCAAGCAGGCTGTCGACTTCTCCGCGCCGTACTACCTGGTGCGGCAGACCGTCGTGGCGTTGAAGTCCTCGAAGATCGCCGGCAAGACGTCGCTGGCCGACCTTCGCGACGCGCGGCTCGGCGCCCAGGTCGGCACCACCAGCTTCCAGGCGATCACCGACGTGATCAAGCCGGCGGCCGAGCCGCGGGTCTACAACAGCAACGACGACGCCAAGAAGGCGCTGCAGAACGGGCAGTTGGACGGTCTCGTGGTGGACCTGCCGACCGCCTTCTACATCACCGGGGCGGAGATCACCGACGCCACGATCGTCGGCCAGGTACCGCAGGTCGGCACGCCGGAGGCGTTCGGGCTGCTGCTGGACAAGAACTCTCCCCTGACGTCCTGCGTGAGCGGCGCGGTCGGTCAGCTCGCCGCGGCGGGGACGCTGAAGGAGTTGGAGCAGAAGTGGCTGGCGCAGGTGGCGGGCGCGGCCGAACTGCGGTGACAGTGCTGGATCGCGTTCCCACCGAGGCGCAGCGGCGGCGGTCGGCGTACCGGCGTCGGCAGACCGTCTACAGCGTGCTGGTCGCGGCCTCGTCCACGGCGGTGCTCGGCACGCTGCTGGTCGTCGCGGTGACCGGCGCGCCCGGGTGGGAGCGGGTACGGCAGTCGTTCCTGGACCCGGCGATCGCCCGGGACGCGCTGCCGGCCGTGGTGACCGGGCTCTGGTTGAACGTCCGACTGCTGGTCTGTTGTGCGGTCGGGGCGCTGCTGCTCGGGTTGGTGATCGCGGTGCTGCGGACGTTGCGCGGCCCGGTCTTCTTCCCGGTCCGGGCGCTGGCCGCCGGTTACACGTACACGTTCCGTGGTCTGCCGCTGATCATCGTGCTGTACCTGCTCACCCTCGGTGTGCCCGGCCTGCGGTTGCAGGGCATGCCACCGGTGCTGGTGCTGGGTGGGCTCGCGTTGGTCCTCACCTACGGCGGCTACCTGGCCGAGGTGTTCCGGGCCGGCATCGAGTCGGTGCATCCCAGTCAGCTCGCCGCGGCCCGCTCACTGGGCCTGACCTACCGGCAGACGATGCGGCACGTGGTCCTGCCGCAGGCCGTCCGCCGGGTGGCGCCACCCCTGCTCAACGACGTGGTGGCGTTGCAGAAGGACGTCGGGTTGGTCTCGCTCGCCGGGCCGATCGACGCGGTCCGCGCCGCGCAGATCGCCACCGCCCAGTCGTTCAACTACACGCCGTACATCGTGGCGGGGGTGCTGTTCGTGCTGCTCGCGATCCCGCTGATCGCGGTCACCGACTGGGTGACGCTGCGGGCGGCCCGCCGACAGTCGGGAGGGTGACGATGGCGTTGCTGCGCTGCCGGGGTCTGCGCAAGGAGTTCGCCGATCACGTGGTGCTCGACCAGCTCGACCTGACCGTCGACGAGCATCAGGTGGTGGCCCTGATCGGTGCGTCCGGGTCCGGCAAGTCGACGCTGCTGCGGTGTGTGAACCTGCTGGAGGAGATCGACGACGGGACCATCGAGTTGGACGGGGAGGACATCTCCGATCCCCGGGTGGACGCCGACCGGGTCCGCCGGCGGATCGGCATGGTGTTCCAGGCGTACAACCTCTTCCCGCACCTGAGCGTGTTGGAGAACGTGACGCTCGCGCCGCGGCGCGTACACCGGCGGGCTCGTGCGGAGGCGGAGGCCCAGGCCCGGGAGTTGCTGGACCGGGTGGGGCTCGGCGCGAAGGCGGATGCCTACCCGGACCGGTTGTCCGGCGGTCAGCAGCAGCGGGTGGCGATCGTCCGGGCGTTGGCCAACTCGCCTCGGCTGATGTTGCTGGACGAGGTGACCTCCGCGCTGGACCCGGAGCTGGTCGGCGAGGTGCTGGCGATGATCCGGGACCTGAAGGCCGACGGCATGACCATGGTGCTGGCCACCCACGAGATGGGCTTCGCCCGGGAGGTCGCCGACCAGGTGTGCTTCCTCGACGCGGGGCGCGTCCTGGAGAGCGGCCCGCCCGAGCAGGTGCTGGGCGAGCCGACCCAGCCTCGGACCCGGCAGTTCCTGCGCCGGATCATCGAGGCCGGTCGGCTGTGAGGGCCCGCCGTCAGAGACGGCCGAGGCCGCAGAGGCGTCAGCCGCCGAAGCCGACCCGCTGGGCGTTGCCGGCGGCGACGACCCGGACGGCCAGCGCGGCGTCGAGCGCGGCGACGGTGGCGGCCCAGCCCTTGTCCTCCGCCGAGCCGGGCAGACCGGCGCGGTCCCGGGCCTGCTCGATGGTCTCCACCGTCAACACGCCGTGCGCCACCGGCTTGCCCTCGTCGAGAGCCACCCGGGTCAGACCGTCGGTGACCGAACGGCAGACGTAGTCGAAGTGGGCGGTGGCGCCGCGCACCACCACGCCGAGGGCGACCACCACGTCGCAGCGGCGGGCGAGGGCCTGGGCGACCACCGGCAGCTCGACCGAACCGGCGACGCGGGCGACCACGGACCGCGCCCCGCACGCCTCGGCGGCGGCCAGCGCACGCTCCACCATGTGGTCGGTCAGATCGCCGTGCCAGCGGGCGGCGACGATTCCGACGGTCAGCCCTGCGGCGTCCACCGCCTCGACTCCCGGCTCCCCGAAACCCGCCATCGTCATGCTCCGATCTCGTCGTTGGCGACCGGACGCCCCAGCGGGGCCTCGGACACCTCGTCCAACTCGTCCAGCAGGTGACCCATCCGGTCCCGCTTGGTGCGCAGGTAGCGCCTGTTCTCCGGGTGCGCCCCGGCCGGCAGCCCCTCGCGGCCGGTGATGGTCAACCCGTACCCCTCCAGCCCGGCCCGCTTGGCCGGGTTGTTGGTGAGCAGCCGCATCGAGCGCACGCCCAGGTCGTAGAGGATCTGCGCGCCGGTGCCGTAGTCCCGGGCGTCGGCCGGCAACCCCAGGTCGAGGTTGGCGTCGACGGTGTCGCGGCCCAGGTCCTGCAACTGGTACGCCTGCAACTTGTGCAGCAGGCCGATGCCACGCCCTTCGTGACCGCGGACGTAGAGCACGACGCCCCGCCCCTCCCGCGCGACCCGGGCCAGAGCGGCGTCCAACTGCGGGCCGCAGTCGCACCGCAGTGAACCGAACACGTCCCCGGTCAGGCACTCGGAGTGCACCCGGACCAGCACGTCCTGGCCGTCACCGATATCCCCCAGCACCATCGCCACGTGCTCGGCGGGGTCGTGCTCGGCGCGGTAGCCGAGCGCGCGGAACACCCCGTGCCGGGTGGGCATCCGGGCGTCGGCGACCAGCTCGACCTGCTTCTCGGTACGCCGCCGGTAGGCGATCAGGTCGGCGATGGTGACCAGGACGAGACCGTGGTCGGCGGCGAACTTCTCCAGGTCGGGCAGCCGCATCATGGTGCCGTCGTCGTTGACCAGCTCGCAGAGCACGCCCGCCGGGCGCAACCCGGCCAGCCGGGTCAGGTCGATCGCGGCCTCGGTGTGCCCGGGCCGGCGCAGCACCCCGCCCTCGCGGGCGCGCAGCGGCACGACGTGCCCGGGGCGGGCCAGGTCGGTCGGGTCGGTGGACGCGTCGGCGAGCAGCCGGATGGTGTGGGCGCGGTCGGCCGCCGAGATGCCGGTGCTGATCCCCTCCCGGGCGTCCACCGTCACCGTGTACGCGGTGCCGCGCCGGTCCTGGTTGGTGTGGTGCATCGGCGGCAGGTCGAGGCGGTCGGCCTCGCTCTCGGTCAACGGCACGCAGACGTACCCGGAGGTGTAGCGCACCATGAACGCCATCAGCTCCGGCGTGGCCAGCTCGGCCGCGAAGATCAGGTCGCCCTCGTTCTCCCGGTCCGCGTCGTCGACCACGACGACCGGCCGGCCGGCCGCGATCTCGGCGACCGCCTGCTCGATGCTCCCGAAGCTGCTCATGCCACCACTCCGCTTCGCTCCATGGCGTCATGAGGCACCAAAGCACTGAACCTGATGATTCGCTCGCTGCGCTTGCTCATGCCACGGCCTCCCGGTAGATGGGCGTGCGGGCGAGGGCCGTGGCGCGCGAGGTGCGCCACCAGGCGGCGAAGCCCCAGACGCACAGCGCGCCGTAGATCAGGTACATGACCGCGGACGGGTAGAAACCGCCGCGCAGCAGCAGTGGCACGCCGACCGCGTCGACCGCGATCCACAGCAGCCAGAACTCCACCCAGCCGCGGGCCATGCCGTACGTGGCCAGCAGACTGCCGGTGAGGATCCAGGCGTCGGGCAGCGGACCCCACGAGCCCAGTGCCTTGAGCACCGGGTATGCCGCGGCGGTGCCGACCACGGCGGCCAGCAGCAGCATCAGCCGCTCCCGCCCGGTGGCCCACCGGGGGACGACCGCCGCCTGCCCGCCCTCGGCGCGACGGTTGCGCTGCCAGCGCCACCAGCCGTAGACGCTGACCGCGAAGAAGAACACCTGTCGTCCGGCCTGCCCGTACAGGTCGTGCGCCTGCGGGGTGGCGAACACCCCGCCGAGGAAGACGGTCAGGAGCAGCGCGTTGCCGATCATGCCGACCGGCCAGGCCCAGACCACCCGGCGCAGCCCGAGCAGCGCGGAGATCAGACCGAACGCGTTGCCGACGATCTCCCGGACCAGCACCGGCGAGCCGGCCACCTGCACCTGGGCGTCCAACAGCCAACCGAGCGGACCCATCAGGCCACCCCGCCCGTGATCGAGGCCGCCCCGGAACCGTCGGTGCCGGCCAGCCGGTCGCCGAGCAGCCGCTCGACGTACTTGGCCAGCACGTCGACCTCCAGGTTGACCGGGTCGCCGGCCCCCTTCGCGCCGAGCGTGGTCAGCTTGAGCGTGGTCGGGATCAACCCGACGGCGAACTCGTCCGCGCCCACCTCGGCCACGGTCAGCGAGACACCGTCGATGGTGATGGAGCCCTTCTCCACCACGTACCGGGACAGGCTGGCGGGCAGCCGGAACCGGACCGTCTCCCACTGCTCGGCCGGCTCCCGGGAGATCAGCTCGCCGACCCCGTCCACGTGGCCCTGCACCAGGTGCCCGCCGAGCCGGCTGCCGAGCGCGGCGGCCCGCTCGAGGTTGACCGGGTCGCCGACGCTCAGCGCGCCCAGCGCGGAGCGGCGAAGCGTCTCGCCCATCACGTCGGCGGTGAAGACCCCGTCGGCCACGTCCACGACGGTCAGGCAGACGCCGTTGACCGCGATGGAGTCGCCGTGCCGGGCGTCCGAGGTGACCAACGGACCACGGACGCCGATCAGCGCGGAATCGCCCGCCGTCGCCGTGACCCGGACGATCTCCCCCAACTCCTCGATAATGCCGGTGAACATGTCAGCCCTCCCTTTTGCGGGGCAAAGCGGTGATCCGGAGATCCGGACCGATCTGCGTAACGTCGACGAACTCCAGATCGATGGCCTCAGCGATGGTGCTCACTCCCGCGTCGACCAGAGCGGTCGGTCCGGCGCCGAGCAGCCGCGGCGCGACGTACCCGATGACCTTGTCGACCAGGCCGGCCCGCAGGAACGCGCCGGCCAACCGGGGGCCGCCCTCCAACAGCAGCGAACGGACCCCCCGCTCGTGCAGCGCCGCGAGCAGCGCCGGCAGGTCGACCCGGCCGTCCGGGCCGGCGCCGACCTCCTCGGCGGTCGCGATCCACGTCCGCGCGGCGCCGTCGCGGACCCGGGCGTCAGCCGGGGTACGCCCGGAGCTGTCCACCACCACCCGCAGCGGCTGCCGGATGGCCAGGCTGCCGTCGCGCAGGTTGCGAGCGGTCAGCCGGGGGTCGTCGGCGAGCACGGTGCCCACCCCGGCGAGCACCGCGTCGACAGTGCCGCGCAGCGCGTGCACGTCGATCCGGGCGGCCTCCGAGGTGATCCACATGCTGGTGCCGTCCAGGGCGGCGGCCCGCCCGTCGAGCGTGGCGGCGTACTTCCAGATGACGTACGGCCAGCCCCGGCGCATCGAGGTCAACCACGCGACGTTGCCTGCCTCGGCCTCCTCGCCGCGTACCCCGAGGTCGACGCGGACCCCGGCGGCGCGCAGGGTGGCGGCGCCACCGGACGCGACCGGGTTGGGATCGGGTACGGCGATGACCACCCGGGCGACCCCGGCCTGGACCAGCGCGGAACTGCAGGGGCCGGTGCGGCCGGTGTGATCACAGGGCTCCAGGGTGACGACCGCGGTGCCGCCCTTGGCCCGCTGCCCGGCCTGCGCCAGGGCGACGATCTCGGCGTGCGGCCCGCCGGCGTACGCGTGGAAGCCCTCCCCCACGACCTGGCCGTCCTCGTCGAGCAGCACGCACCCGACCACCGGATTGGGGCTGGTCGTACCGAGCCCGCGCGCCGCCAACTCGATCGCACGCCGCATCGCCTCGTCGACGGAGACGCTGGCCATCGCCCTGCCCTGCCCTCTCACTCGCCGTCCGCGCGCTGGCGGTCAGGGAGGCTGCGGCCATGGGGCCGCGGGCAGGCGGAGGCGGAATCCGGGAACGGCACAGCCGCCCCGGGAGGTCGGCGCGGCACGCTGAAGCCAGCGGCCGGCACGGACCGTCCGTCCCGCGCGCTGTCTCCCATCCGGACTGTCTGGGCGCGGACGAACCGCCCCCAACCGTCGGCCCCGGATTTTCACCAGGTCCACCGGGCGGCAGAGCCGTCCGGGTCGCGGGCTGACCACGGTTGGACCGTGGATCACCGCCGGTTCGGAATTTCACCGAGTCCCGCCAGCGCGTGGTGGGTTATACCGGCAGTCTTACACGCTGACGCCGCTCTGCCGCCACCTAGGCGAGCTACTTCACAGCGGGATCACGCGTCAGGTGACGCCGCGCCGCCGGTCCACCGCCACGTACGACCCGGGTTGGCTCTTGGCGACCGTCTTCATCTCCGAGGCCACCGCGATCACCTCCAGGGGGTCGGTGAACCGCTTGCCGGCGTCGGAGAGGGACACCCCGATGGACAGGGTGACCAGGGCGGCGCGACGGATGTTGCCACGCCGGTCCTTCAGCTCGACGAAGCCGCGCTCCCGGTCGGTCGGGTCGTAGAGCGTGTCGGCGGCGGTCTCGAAGTCCACCACCGCCTGGGAGGTCAGCGGGCGGACCTGGTCCGGGGCGCAGACGATGACGAAGTCGTCACCGCCGACGTGGCCGAGGAAGGCCGGCGGCAGGCCGACACCCACCACCGCCCGGTGCAGGCTGCGGGCCAACGCGGAGATGAAGTCGTCGCCCCGGACGAAGCCGTACCGGTCGTTGACGCTCTTGAACCGGTCGATGTCGACGTAGCCGACGGCGTAGTCCACGCCCTGCCGTACCCGGTCGCTGATCTCCCGACGGATCCGGCTGTTGCCGGGCAGCCCGGTCAGCGGGGAGACCTCCCGGAACTCCTTGTTGCGGCGCAGCGTGGACGAGACCCGGGCCACCAGCTCGGCGGTGTCGAACGGCTTGACCAGGTAGTCGTCGGCGCCGGCACTGAGCCCCAGCACCTTGTCGACGGTCATTCCCTTGGCCGTCAACATGATCACCGGCAGGGCGGAGGTCATCGGATCGGCGCGCAGCCGCCGGGTCAGCTCCAGGCCGTCGATCCGGGGCATCATGAGGTCGACAACCGCCAGGTCGGGACGCTCACGTTCGATGACCTCTAGGGCCTCCTGGCCGTCGCTGGCGTGGATCACGTCGAAGCCGTGCAGGCGCAGGTTGAACTCGACGAAACGAGCGATGTCCTCGTCGTCGTCGACGACGAGGATGATGTCCTTGCGGTCGCCGTCGGGTTCCACGTCAGGCGCCGGGAGCCGCGCGTTCCGCCAGCGTACGCAGCCGTCGTACCGCCTCCGCCGGGTCGGCGGCGCCGTACACGGCGGTGCCGGCGACGAACGCGTCGGCGCCCGCCGCGGCGGCCTGCTCGATGGTGTCGGCGGCGATCCCGCCGTCCACCTCGATGCGCAGTTCCAGATGCCCGGTCGAGACGTGCCGGCGGGCGGTACGCACCTTGTCGAGAAGCTGCGGGATGAACCGCTGCCCGCCGAAGCCGGCCTTGATCGTCATGATCAGCAGGGTGTCGAAGCTGGGCAGCAGGTCCAGGTACGGCTCGATCGGGGTGTCCCGGTCGATGGCCAGGCCCGCCTTCGCGCCGGCCGACCGCAGGTCCTTGGCCAGCGCCACCGGATCGTCGGAGGCCTCGGCGTGGAAGGTGACGTTGTACGCCCCGGCGTCGGCGTAACCGGGAGCCCACCGACGTGGATCCTCGATCATCAGGTGCACGTCGAACGGCATCGCGGTGACAGCCCGCAGGCTCTGCACCACGGGCAGGCCGATGGTCAGGTTCGGCACGAAGTGGTTGTCCATCACGTCGACGTGCAACCAGTCCGCGGCGTCCTCGACGGCACGGACCTCTTCGGCGAGGCGGGAGAAATCGGCGGCCAGGATGCTCGGCGCGACGATCGGCGGCGGTACGGTCACGTGGCCAGTGTACGAACGTGGCCACCCGCGACCCGCATCGCGCCACCTTCGGGGACGCGCTGTGACCCAGCAGTGACCACTGGTGCAGAATCAGTCGATCCGGATCCCCCAATCCGGACGAACAGACGTCAATGGCTGGCCGATCGGCGGAAAGGCGACGACACTCCAACCGGGACTGTGCCATATGCTGCACGCCCGCCGGGGTCTCGCCGCGGGGCGCGGTGACCGGCCGCCAGCTCCCGGGAAGGGCGGACGATGCGACGGTGGCTCCCAGCGCTGGTGCTGGCCGGCGTCACGACGATACTGCTGGCCGGTTGCGCGCCGGCACGAGGCGCGGACGGCGACCTCACCGACGACTGGCCGGCGCTGCGGGTTCCGAAGCCGTTCAGTCCGGCCACCGACACCTGCCTGCCCCGGATCATCCCGGTCGTGCAGGCCAGCACGTACGAGACGGTGGACTGCGCGCGCAACCACCTGGCCGAGACCATCCACGTCGGCACCTTCACCGGGCCCGACGCGCTGACCGAGACCCGGCCCGAGCCCGGCTCGCCGGCGCTGCGCACCGCCCGCGCGGAGTGCGACCAGCGGGCCCGGGAGGTGCTCGGCGGCGACTGGCACACCGCCCGGCTCGCGTTGAACCTCGCCCTGCCGTCCGCGCCCGCCTGGTCCGGCGGGGCGCGCTGGTTCCGCTGCGACCTCAGCGAGACCGGCAGCATCGACAACACCCGACCGGTCAACCGCACCGGCAGCCTGCGCGGCGCGTTGATCGGCGACAGCCCGCTGACGCACCGCTGCTTCGACCCGAAGCTGATCGGCGACAACCTCAACTACATGGCACCGGTGCTCTGCACCGAACCGCACCGCGCCGAGTTCGTGGGTGTCTACGAGGAACGCGACATGAGTTGGGCCGACTTCAGCAAGGCCGCCGCCCAGGCGCACCAGCGCTGCATGGAGCTGATCGCCACGTTCGCGTCGGTGCCCAACAACAGCGAACTGCCGTACCGGGCCGGGTCCATCTACTACCCGCCGTCGCAACGGGAGTGGGAGGAAGGCGACCGCGGAGTGCGGTGTTTCCTGTGGAGCGACGACCGCAAACTCACCCGTTCGATGCGCGGCGCCGGCCCCGAGGGACTTCCGGCGATCTGAGCAGTGGTGCCGTATGCTGCTGCGCCGTGGCGCTACCGCCCGGCCGGGTCCGGTCGGCGGCCACCAGCGGCGGGGAGGTCAGGGATGCGACGGTGGTTGACGGCGTTCGCCGGAGGTGCGGCCCTGGCGCTGGCCGGGTGCAACGCGCCCGCCGGCCTCGACCGTGACCTCGTCGACGACTGGCCGGCACCCGTCGCGGCGCAGCAGTTCGTGCCCGCCGCCGACGTCTGCCACCAGACCACCCAGCAGGTCGGCTTCCTGACCGGCTACAACCCGACGCCGTGCACCGAGGCGCACCGGGTGGAGACCATGCACGTCGGCACCCTCACCGGTCCGGCCGCCGAGCCCGGCACGACGCCACTGCCCGGTTCGGCGGGCATGCGGGCCGCGCAGGCCGCGTGCGACAAGCAGGTCAACAAGGCGGTCGGCGCCGACTGGCGCTCCGGACGACTCGGCCTGACCGTCGTGCTGCCGTCGCCGCAGGCCTGGGCCGGCGGGGCCCGCTGGTACCGCTGCGACGTCACCGAGATCGTCAGCATCGACGACACCACAGTCGACCTGCGCACCGGCAGCCTCCGGGGCTCGTTGTCCGGCGCCGCCCCGCTGGCGTACCGCTGCTTCAACCCGAAGATGGTCAAGGACGACATCGACGAGATGGTGCCGGTGTCCTGCACCGTGAAGCACCACGCCGAGTTCGTCGGGGTGTGGCAGGCCCCGGACGTCAGCTACGCCGAGTTCTCCCGCACCACCAAGCGCACCCACAAGGCCTGCCAGTCGATGATCGCCAAGTACGCGAAGGTGCCGGACAACTCGCAACTCGACTTCCGCGCCGGAACGATCTACTACCAGCCGTACGAGGAGGAGTGGAGGAACGGCAACCGCGGCGTGCAGTGCTTCCTCTGGATCTCCGACCGGGACCTGACCCGTTCGATGAAGAACGCCGGCACCAAGGGCCTCCCGGTCACCTGAGCCGCCGCGTCCGGCCGGAAGAACCGGCCGGACGCGAACCGCGTCAGTTTCGACGCAGGACCGCGAGGAACATCGCGTCGGTGCCGTGGCGGTGTGGCCAGAGCTGCACGGTCGGCCCGTCGCCCAGACCGGGCATCCCGGCCGGCAGCAACGGACGGGCGTCCACGAAGTCCACCGCGACACCGCTGCGGCGGGCCGCCTCGGTCACCGTCACGTGCGTCTCGACGGTGTGCGGCGAGCAGGTGACATAGGCGACCAGGCCACCGGGCCGGACCGCCCGCAGCGCCGCACCGAGCAACTCCCGTTGCAGCCGCGTCAGGGGCGGCAGGTCCGACGGCTGGCGACGCCACCGTGACTCCGGCCGACGGCGCAACGAGCCCAGCCCCGTGCACGGTGCATCCACCAGCACGCGGTCGAAGTGCTGCTCGGGCAGCTTCGGGTCGCCGCCGACCTCCCGGCCGTCCATGGCCAGCACGGCCACCGGCAGGCCCCGGGTCGCCTGGGACACCAACCGGGCCCGGTGCTCGGCCACCTCCACAGCTGTCACCCGGGCGCCACGCTGCGCGGCCAGGGCACCCAGCAGACCGGCCTTGCCACCCGGACCGGCGCACAGGTCCAACCAGCGCCCGTCCGGACCGTCGAGCGGCGCGTCGGCGAGCGCCGCCGCCACCAACTGGGAGCCCTCGTCCTGGACGTGGGCAAGGCCGTCGGCCACCGCCGGCACGTCGCCGGGCGCCCCGCCGGGCAGATAGACGGCGTACGGCGAGAAGGCACCGGGCGCACCGCCCACCTGGTCGGCCAGGTCGACCGGGTCGATCAGCCCTGGCCGGGCACAGAGGTGCACCGCCGGACGCTCGTTGTCCTCGATCAGAAGTCGGGTCGTCTCGCCGAGGTCGCCGCCGAGCGCCTCGGAGAAGGCCCGCACGATCCACTGCGGATGGCTGTACGCCAGGGCCAGGTGCCCGACCGGATCGGTCTCCATCGGTGGGGCGAGCTTCGCCACCCAGGCGTCCACGTCACGGGTGGACACCTCGCGCAGCACCGCGTTGGCGAAACCCGCGGCGCCCGGCGCGACCGAGCGGACCAGGTCCACTGTCGACGAGACAGCGGCGTGCGGCGGCACCCGGGTGTACAGCAGCTGGTACGCCCCGAGCCGCAACGCGTCACGTGCCGGAGGGTCGATGCGGGCCACGTCCCGACCGGACGCGTCGGTCAGGATCGCGTCCAACGTGCCCAGATGGCGCAGGGTGCCGTAGGTCAGCTCGGTGGCGAAGGCCGCGTCCCGGCCGAACAGCCCCTCCTCCCGCAGGATGGTGGGGAGCACCAGGTTGGCGAACGCGTCGTCGCGGTGCACCGCCGCCACCGCCTCGTACGCGGCACGACGCGGTCGGTCCAGTGGCGGCCGGGCCGGCCGGCGGTCCCCGCCACGACCCGAGGGCGGACCCGAGCGCGTGGGACGCGTCCCCTCCGGGGCCGTCACGCGAACTCCTCGCCGGTGCCGACGCGGACGCCGCGCGCCCAGTCGGTGGCACCCATCGCCCGTTTTCCGGCGGCACGGACCTCACCGAGGCGCACCGGCACGGTCGCCGTGCCGGCGAGCACCCGGGACTTCTCCACCAGCAACTCCCCCGGCTTCAACTCCGGGCCGTCGGGCTCCGGCACGACCGGGCCGAGCTTCACCCGCTCGCCTCGGAACGTGGTCCAGCCACCCGGGGCCGGGGTGCACGCGCGCAGGCGACGGTCCACGGCGAAAGCGGGGTCGCCCCAGCGCACCCGGGCGTCGTCCACCGTCAGTTTCGGTGCCAGCGACACCCCGTCGGCGGGCTGCGGCTCGGCCCGCGCGGTGCCGTCGGCGATCGCGTCGAGCACCGCCACCAGCAGACCGGCACCGGAGTCGGCGAGCCGCCCCAGCAGGTCACCGGAGGTGTCGGCCGCGCGGATCTCGTCGGTGAGGGTGCCGTAGACCGGGCCGGTGTCCAGGCCCTCCTCCAACTGGAAGACGCTGGCGCCGGTCACCTCGTCACCGTGCAGCACGGCGTGCTGCACCGGTGCGGCCCCACGCCAGGCGGGCAGCAGCGAGAAGTGCAGGTTGATCCAGCCGTGCCGGGGAATCTCCAGGGCGGCCGGCGGCACCAGCGCGCCGTAGGCGACCACCGGCACGCAGTCCGGTGCGAGCGCGCGGAGCCGGTCGAGGAACTCGGGCTCGCGGGGCCGGGCCGGAGTGAGCACCTCCACGCCGTGCTCGTCGGCCCACTCGCCGACCGGGGACCGGGACAGACCACGCCCGCGCCCGGCGGGCGCGTCGGGTCGGGTGACCACGGCGACCAGCTCGTGCCGGGAGGCGGCGACGGCGGCCAGTGCGGGAACGGCGACGGCCGGCGTGCCGGCGAAGATCACGCGCATCCGGTCACCGACCCAGACCGAAGGGGTCGCTGATGTGCGGGCTGAGCTTGACCGTGGGCGGGGCTGCCGCGTCGTACCAGTCGGCCTGGCGGATCGCCTTCATGGCCTCCTTGCGACCGGCGGCGTCCAGCCGGTCGAGGAAGAGCACACCGTCGAGGTGGTCGGTCTCGTGCTGCACACAGCGGGCCATCAGGCCGGTGCCGACGATCTGCATCGGGTCGCCGAACGAGCTGAAGCCCTTGGCGATGACGTTCTGGCGGCGCTTGGTGTCGAAGTAGAGCCCAGGGATGGACAGGCAGCCCTCCGGGCCGTCCTGCTCCTCCTCGTCGGGGAACTCGAGCACGGGGTTGACCAGGTGCCCGAGCACGTCGTCGACGTCGAAGGCGAACACCCGCAGGCTCACACCGAGCTGCGGGGCGGCCAGGCCGGCGCCGTTCTGCTCACGCATCGTGTCGGTGAGGTCGGCGACGAGCCGACGCAGCTCGGCGTCGAAGTCGACCACCGGATCGGCCGGCGTGCGCAGCACCGGATCCCCAAACAGACGGATGGGCTGGACGGTCACGCGGGGTGGCTCCTTCATGGGTCGGACGGGGATGCCGTACCAGTCTACGGAGTGCCCGGCCGTCCACCGGCCGGCGTACCTCGATCGGCGACCGCCGGTGTGCCCAGCGTCACCGGCCGGCACCCGCGTCCGGGGACTCGGCCCGGGTCAGCAGGTCCCGTACCCGCTCGCTGTCCGGATGGCCGAGGTCGTCGAGGATGCCCAGCGCCCGCCGCCAGGTTCGCACCGCACCGGCCGAGTCGCCCGCCGCGTGCCGGCTCACCCCGAGCCGGGACAGGGTGTCCGCCTCGTCGTAGCGGTCGCTGATCCGCCGGTACAGCCGCAGCGCCCGCCCGTAACAGCGGATCGCCTCGCGGTGCTCACCCAACTGGGCGTGGATGAAGCCGAGACTGTCCCAGGTGTTCGCCTCCCCGTGCCGGTCACCGGTCGGGCGCAGCAGCGCCAACGCCTCCCCGCAGTGCGCGAGTGCCGGCCCGTACTGGCCGAGCTGGGCGTGTGCCCAACCCACGGCGTTGCGGGCGCTCGCCTCCCCCGCCAGGTGCCCGGCGGCCTGGTACAGCGCCAGCGCACGTTCACCGTGCTCGAGCGCCTCGGCGTACCGGCCGAGCCCGTCGAGCATCGCGCCGAACGCCCGGTGGGTCCGCGCCTGCCCGGTGTGGTCGCCCAACGACTCGAAGATCACCAGCGCCTGCCGGTAGTTCCTCGCCGCCTCGTCCACGCGTCCCAGCCGGTACAGCACCCGGGCGAGGTCCCGGTGGGCGTTCGCCTGCCCGAGCCGGTCGCCCACCCGCCGCGCCCCGGCCAGCGCGGCCTGCTGGGCGAGGACCAGGTCCGGCCAGCGCCCCCGGCGTTGCAGGAAGTCCACCAACGTCCAGGCCAACTGCCAGGCATGACCGTCGAACCCGGTACGCCTCGCGTACGAGACCGCCGCCAGCAGCACCGGGTGCTCGACGGTGAACCAGGCGAGCGCCCGCCCGTGGTCGGTGATCTCCTCGGGCATCACGCCCGGCCCGGCGGCGGCCAGGGTGACCGGATCCCGACCCGGCTGCAGCAGCAACGCGGCCGCGTGCGCGGTGTGCAGGTAGTGGTCGAGCCCTCGTCGGATCGCGGCCCGCCGGGACTCCGCCGGTTCGAGACGTTCGGCCTGCTCGGCCGCGTACGCCCGGAGCAGGTCGTGGGCCCCGAACCGGCCGGGGGCATGCTCGGTGACCAGGTGCGCGTGGGCCAGCTCCGCTAGCAGTCGCGGCACCTGGGCCCGGGGCAGCCCGGCCAGGCTGGCCGCGGCGGCGACCCCGATGTCCGGCCCCGGGTGGCAGCCGAACAGCCGGAACAGACGTGCCGCCGCCGGTGTCAGGTTCCGGTACGACCAGGAGAAGACGGCCTGCACGTCGGTGCTGGCATCCCCGCCGTCGAAGGAGTCCAGCGGGCGCGGCGCCTCGCGCAGCTCGGCGGCGAGGGCCGCCAGGGAGAACGCCGGATTCGCCGCGCCCCTCGCGGCGAGCACCGCCAGCGCCAGCGGCAGCCGCGCGCACCGCTCGATGATTTCGTCCACCGCCGTCGGCTCGACCGTCAACCGCTGCGCGCCGAGCCGACGGGCCAGCAGTTGCCAGGACTCGGCGGCACTGAGCAGACCGACGCCGATCGGCCGGGCGCCCTCGGCGGCGACCAGGCCGGCGAGCCGGTTGCGGCTGGTGACCAGGACCAGGCAGGTCGGGCTGCCGACCAGCAGGGGCCGAACGTGGTCGATGTCGCGGGCATTGTCCAGCAGCACCAGCATCCGGCGGTTGGCGAGCAGGCTGCGGTAGAGGCCCACCTGCGCGGTCAGGTGGGTGGGTATGCGTTCGGGCGGCACCTCGAGGGCCTCGAGGAACCCGCGTACCGCCTCGACGGCGGTCATCTCCGTACCGGTGGAGTCGAAGCCGCGCAGGTCGACATAGAGCTGGCCGTCCGGGAAACGGTCGGCCACCCGGTGCGCCCAGTACACCGCCAGGGTCGTCTTGCCGACCCCGGCCGTGCCGGACAGCGTCATGATGGTCACCGGCGCCGGACCGCCGTCCTCGGGCGGAGCGGGGTTGACGCACTCGGCGTCGAGCTGAGCGAGCTGGGCGACACGTCCGATGAATCCGGGTAGCGCCGGGGGTAGTTGGCGCGGCACGGGCAGCCGGGTCGACGTCGTGCCGACCCGTTGGCCGCCGCCCCGGACCCGGGCCGGCCCGGCGCCCGACCGCCCGGTCGCGGCGTGGTCCCGGTTCGGTCGTCGGCGCCCCTCCTCGACCCGGTCTCGCGCGGTGGCGAGTGCCCCCTGCTCGGCGGGGGTCGCCCCGAGCAGGCGGATGAGGACGTCGAACCGTTCCGGCGGAGGCAGGATGTTGCCGGCGAAGTACTCCCCGATGATTCCCCGTGACCAGCCGGTCTTGGCGGCCAGCTGCCGATACGTCAGTTGGGTCTCACCCTCCTGCCGAGCCTCCCGGCGGCGCAACTGGCGCAACAGCCCGGCCAGCTCCGGCAGTGTCTGCACGTCACAGCTGCCGCGGGCCACCTCGAACGACCCGGGTGAGCCCTGCTCCGTCGGTCGAGCGCCGGGCGGTACCCGTTGGTCGGACATACGGCTTCCACCCCCCGGTCACCCGGTCCCCCCGGATGCGCACGGGCAGGCTAATTCCACCTCCACACCCATCGATAGGTGACCGCCGATGTCTGACAGTTCCACTTCGGACCATTGATCGTCCGATGATGTCCGGCGGTGTCCAGTGCCGTCCAGGATGCGCGACGTGAAGCCGGGGTCCCGTGCCACCGTCCTGCTGCGGGTTCGACCCGCTCCACGACCCCTGGGGGAAGAGGTACCTGATGATCCGTCCACACCCGACCGTCCGGCGGACCACGATGCTGCGTCGCATCGCCGTCACCGCGTTCGGCCTCACGCTGCTCGTCGCGGGAGTGACGCCCGCACCGGCCACCGCCGCACCGGACAGCAACGCCGCACCGGGCGGCAAGGCTGGCATCGCCGCACCGGGCGGCAAGGCCGCCACCGCCGGGTCGTTCGTCGACAGCACACCGGTGCCCGGCGGCTTCGCCTCCTGGTCCGAGCTGCTCCGGTTGCAGCAGCGCATGAACAACGCCGCCGCCCAGATCACGAACGCGGCGCAGCGCAGCGCCGACTCCGGCTTCGCCGGCATCGTCGCCGACCCCACCAACCGCCACCTGAAGGTCTACTGGAAGGGTGAGCCGCCGGCCAACCTGGTGGCCAACGCCCGGGCCACCGTCGCCACGCAGGTGCTGCCCGCCGCGTACTCCCAGCGGGAACTCCTCGCCGCGACCGACCGCCTGCGGGCCAAGGCGGGCGACGAGATCACCACTGTCGGGCCGCGCGCCGACGGCGCCGGCCTGCTCGTCGGCACGCAGGACGGCCTTCTCGGCGCGACGGCCCTGGCCGGCGTGCCGGTGACCGTGCAGACCAAGGTCGCCGCCGCGCCCGCGACGCGGTGGGACGACACCGCGCCGTGGTGGGGCGGTGCCGCCTGGCGCAACGCCACCACCGGCGGTGGCTGCTCGACCGGCTTCGGGGTCTTCAAGAACGGGAACGCCCGGATTCTCTCCGCCGCGCACTGCGGCAACCTCAACAACGTCGCTACCGACCCGACCGGGCAGGCGATGGGCACCGTCAGCTTCCGCAACGCCGGCACCGACACCCTGCTGCTGTCGGGCGGCTCCGGCGGCCGGGTCTTCAACAACAGCACCAACGCGAACGGCGACGTGGTCAGTGAGTTCAGCAACCAGGTGATCGGCGCGTCGGCCAGCCAGGTCGGCAACTGGGTGTGCACCTCCGGCGCGTACTCCGGCACCCGCTGCTCGATCCAGGTGAAGGCCCGCAACCTGTGCATCAACGTGCGCGACTTCGGCCAGGTCTGCGGGCAGGTCCAGGCGGAGAACACCACCCGCGCCAACGCCGTCGGTCAGGGCGACAGCGGTGGCCCGGTGGAGATCGTGAACGCGGCTAACACCCTCCAGGTCTGGGCGACCGGCACCAACACCGCCATCGACGACACCAACACGTCGACGACCTGCACCGGCTACGTCACCAGCGGGCGGGTCTGCGCCTGGCGGTTCTACTACGAGGACATCTTCTCGGGTATGGCCGGCGTCGGCGCCACGGGCGTCGTCCTCGGCTGAGGTAGCTCGGCGACCCGCCGTTCGACCCGGTGGCCGGGTCGGTGCGCACACCAGCGCACCGGCCCGGCCCTTCGCTGTTGTCCGGCGCGGGCAGCCAGCTGCCCGGCTACGGAGTGCTCCCCCGGACACCGGCCGACGCGCCCCGATCGGCGACGGCCGGCGTGCCCAGCGACACCAGCAGGCTCTCGTAGCCACGCAGGGTCAGCCGGGTCCGGTGCCGGGGCGGCTCGACCAGCGCCAACTCGGGGAGGCGGCGCAGCAGCATCGGGAACGCCAGCTGCGCCTCCAGCCGGGCCAGGCCCGCGCCGAGGCAGTAGTGCGGGCCGGCGCCGAAGGACAACGGGTGCCCATGGTCCCGCGTTGGGTCGAAACGCCGCGGGTCGGCAAACCGGCGCGGGTCGCGGTTCGCCGCGCCGAGCAGCAGCAACGCCGTGCTGCCGGACGGAAGGTCGAGCCCGCCGCAGCGCACCGGCGCCGTGCTGGTGCGGGTGGTCAACTGCACCGGCGAGTCGTAGCGCAGCAGCTCCTCGACGTACGCCGGGGCGAGCGCGGGATCGGCGCGCAGCTCGGCGGCGGCGGCCGGGTGACGCAGCAGCACGACGAGACCGTTGCCGAGCAGGTTGGTAGTGGTCTCGAAGCCGGCCACCAGCAGCACCACCAGGTTGGCCAGCAGTTCGTCCCCGGTGAGCCGGTCGCCGTCGGCGTCGTGCACCTGGACCAGCGCGGTGGTCAGATCGTCGGCCGGTGCCCGCCGCCGGGCGACGATCAGCTCGACGAAGTAGTCGCGCAGCTCGGAGGCCCCCGCGTCGGCGACCGTCAACTCCTCGGGAGTTATCTCCGGCTCCAGCACCCCGGTCAGGTCACCGGCCCACCGGCGGAACAACGGCCGGTCAGCCGCGGGTACGCCGAGCAGCGCGCAGATCACCCCGACCGGCAGGGGGTACGCGAAGTCGGCCAGTATGTCCACCGGAGCGCCGCCCGCGGCTCTGTCGACCATCACGTCGAGCAGCTCCTCGGCCTGCGCCCGCACCACGTCGCGCATGCCGGCGATCCGGCGTGGACTGAACGCCCCGGCGGCCAGCCGACGCATCCGGCTGTGGTCGGGCGGGTTGGTCCGCAGCATGGACCGGGCGATCGACGACACCGCCGGGCTCTGCCGCCAGTTCGGCCAGACCTGGTCCCGGAGCGCGTCGTCGAGCACCCCGAGCCGGGGGTCGCGCAACAGCTCGTCGACCTCCGGGTAACCGGTCACCACGTACAGACCCGGTAACGCCTGCACCACGGCCCCGTGGGCGCGCAGCCGCTCGTACGTCGGGTACGGGTCGACGCGCCCCTGCGGCGACATGAGCAGTGTCAGCGCCTCGGCAGCCTCCATGGCCGGCCCCCCGTCGATGCGTCGGAGGTTCCATCATCCCGGTGCGGCCGCCATCTAGCAGCCCCCAGGGCCACGCAGTCGACGCCGAGCCCGGACAGCGGCGGGGGTCGGGCACTGGCGGGTCTGACACCGGCCGGCGGGTCTGGCACCGGCCGCCAGGGCTCAGGCGCCGGCGCTCGGGTCCCCGGCGAGGACCGCGTCACCGCGGAGCAACGCCGGCTCGGGCAGCGGAAGCTGGATCTTGTGAGCCGCCTCCCAGTCGTAGATCAGGCCGGGGCGGACCTGGGCGGCGAAGTAGTCGATCGCCGTCATCCCACCCACGACCGGCTCGTCGACCTCGGCGACCAACTGGGCGGGGACGAGGGAGAACCCGTTCTGCAGGGCGGCGCTGAGCCGACGGTGACCGTCGACGACGAAGAAGTACTCGCCGGTGAACCCGATCTTCAACGGTTCGAGGGCCTCGTCGCCGGCCTCGGCCACGTCGCCGACGAAGTCGGTGTCCCACAGACCCCGCAGGGTGGCGATGTCCTCGGTCGGGTAGACGCGGGCCGGGTCGAGCAGCAGCAGCGGTGGCGCGTCCCGCAGCACCTCAGCTCCGAGCGTCCCCTCGTACGCGGCGATGATGTGCTCGATCACCTCGGACGCGGTCGCCCGGGTGGTGTCACAGATCAGGTCGTAGTTGCGCAGTCGGGCCTTGTCCACGCCGTACCGGATGATGAACCGGCTGCGCTCACTGGCGCTGCGCTCCCGGAGCTTGGCCTTGGCCTCCTCCATCGAGGCGTAGCTCTCCGCCGGACCGGAGGGCCGGGCGAGCACCCGACGGGCCGCCTCACCCGGCTCGGTGATCATGTGCACCTTGAGCGCGTCGGTGAAGAAGTGCCAGGCCAGCCGGGAGTCCATGACGAGGCGCTCACCGGAGGCGGCGATGTCCCGCTGGAGCTGGTCGACGTAGCCGTCGACGGCCTGGTCTAGCTCGGCGTGCAGATTGAGCTGCAGAGCGGTCATCTGCCGCTGCTGCGCCATCTCCCGGTAGAGGTCCCCCACGCTGACCCGGCGCATCCCGAGCCGCTTGGCGATCTCGACCGACACGGTGCTCTTGCCGCTGCCGAGGTCGCCGTTGAAGACGATCGATTGTCCAACGGTCACGACTTGTCCACCCCTGATCACCGGCTCATTGACATCATCGACACCGCGTCCGACCGACGCGTTCCCGCCATCGTCGCGACAGCCCGTGGCGGCCCCGACTGAGCGCGTCTTGACGCTCCGTCGCGACCTGGAGCCGCCGTACGCCTCGGCATGACGGGCGATGCTACCACTCCGACGCCACCCCCCTGCCGGACGCAGTGTGCGAGGCCACTCCCGACAGGCGGGGTCCGCAGCCGCCGGCACCAGCCGAAACTCCTCAGAACAGGCTCAGCGGATCGACCTGGAGACGGACCGGGTCGGCGGCCTTGCGGGCGGCACGAGCGCCGGCCGCCGAGTGCAACGCCTCGGCGAGCGCGGCAGCCCGGGCCCGGGGCACCCGGACCAGCATCCGTTCCCGTCCCTCCTCGGCCGGCACCGGCCCGAGCACCTCGGCGTCCTCGGGCAGCCGGGCCGCGGTGAGCAGGTCCGCCACCGCCTCGGCCGGGCCGGTGACGCTCGCCATCCGGACGGCCGGAGGGAAGCCCAACTCCCGGCGCTCGGCCAACTCCCGGCCGGCGAACCAGGCGGCGTCCCAGCGCAGCAGCGCCTGCACCGGGGCGAGCGCGCCGTCGGCGACCACCACCACCCGCCCCGCCGGGGCCGGCCGGGCCAGCGCCGCCGCGGCCAGCCAGCGCCGCAGCGCCTCCTCGCCGGCGCGCAGGTCGGCCCGAGTCAGCAGGGCCCACGAGTCGAGCAGCAGCACCGCTCCGTAGCCGCCCTCGGCGACCGGTTCGGCACCCGGCGTCGCCACCACCAGGGCCGCCCCGCCGGAAACGTCGGCCAGCACCTCCTCGCGCCCCGACGTGCGCACCGGCACGCCCGGGAACGCCCGGCCCATCTCCTCGGCGGTCCGCCGGGCACCGGTCACCGCCGCCCGCAACCGCCGTCCACCGCACTGCGGGCAGGCGTACGCGGCGGCCACCCGGGCGCACCACCGGCAGGCCGGGGTGCCGCCGGCCGAGGGCAGCGCGAGCGGGCCGGCGCAGTGCGCGCAACGGGCCGGGGTACGGCAGTCGGCGCAGGAGATCGACGGCAGGTAGCCGCGCCGGGGCACCTGCACCAACACCGGCAGGTCCTGACGGAGGGCGTCGCGGGCGGCCGTCCAGGCCAGGCTGGGCAGTCGAGCGGTGGCGGCCCCGGGGTCGCGGGCCAGTTGGGGGTCGTCGCCGGTCGGCGCGATGGCCGGGATGCGAGCACGCACTGTCGCGCGGTCGGCGACCACCTCCCGCGCCCAGCCCGTCTCCAGCAGCAGCTGCGCCTCGGCGCTGCGCGCGTAACCCCCGACCAGCGCACCGGCCTCGGCGAGCTGGGCGCGGGTGAGCAGCACGTCGCGGGCGTGTGGATAGGGCGCCCGGGGCTCGGAGTGCAGGTCGTCGCCGTCGTCCCAGACGGCGACCAGACCGAGGCGGTCCACCGGGGCGAACATCGCCGCCCGGGTGCCGATCACCACCGGGACCCGCCCCCGGCGGGCGGCGAGGAACGCGCGATAGCGGCGCGCCGGCCCGAGCGCGGCCGTGAGGCTGACGTGCCGCCCCTCCCCGAGGACGGCGGTGAGCGCGGCGTCCAGCCGGTCGAGGTCGCGGGCGTCGGGCACCACGACGACAGCGCCGCGCCCCCCGGCCACGGTGGCGGCCACCGCGTCGGCGTAGCGGGCCGCCCAGTCCTCGCCCGGCAGCGCCGACCAGACCGCGCGGGGAGCCCGCCCGTCGGTGAGCGCCCGCAGCAGCGCGGGGCCGGTCGGGTAGTCCTGCCAGCCGCGCGGGTCGACCACCGCGTCCTCGGCGACCGCCGCCGCAGCGGGCTGGTCGTCGCGGGGTTCCTTCTCCACCCGGGCGTGCCGGGGCGGCACGGCGAGCCGGAGCACGTCGGCGAGGTTGCCCGCGTACCGGTCGGCGACCACGCGGGCCAGCCCGGCGATCTCGGGCGCCAGCACCGGCTCCGGCGACACCACCTTCTCCAGGTACGCGAGGCGGCCGGTGTGCCCCGAGTCGTCGGCGCGGGACAGCAACCAGCCGTCGACGAGCTGCCCGGCGAAGCGCACCTTCACCCGGGTGCCGGGCACCGCCACCTCGTCCAGCTCAGCCGGCACCAGGTAGTCGAACGGCCGGTCCAGGTGCGCCAGTCCGACATCCACGCAGACGCGCGCGACCGGCGACCCGTCCGCGGGTCGCCGGTCGCTACGCCTGGTGGCGGTCAGGCTCCCGCGGCCGACTTGAGGTCGGCGGCCCGGTCGGTGCTCTCCCAGGTCAGGTCCGGCAACTCGCGGCCGAAGTGGCCGTACGCGGCGGTCTGCTGGTAGATCGGGCGGAGCAGGTTGAGGTCCCGGATGATCGCGGCCGGGCGCAGGTCGAACACCTCGGTGACGGCCTTCTCGATCGAGGAGACCGGCACGGTCTCGGTGCCGAACGTCTCGATGAACAGGCTGACCGGGTGCGCCTTGCCGATGGCGTAGGCGACCTGCGCCTCGCACCGCTCGGCCAGGCCGGCGGCGACCACGTTCTTGGCGACCCAGCGCATGGCGTACGCGGCCGACCGGTCCACCTTCGACGGGTCCTTGCCGGAGAACGCGCCACCGCCGTGGCGGGCGTACCCGCCGTAGGTGTCCACGATGATCTTGCGGCCGGTGAGCCCAGCGTCACCCATTGGGCCGCCGATCTCGAACCGCCCGGTCGGGTTGACCAGCAGCCGGTAGCCCTCGGTGTCCAGACCGAGGCTCTCCAGCTCCGGGGCGATGACGTGGTCACGCACGTCCGGGGTGAGCAGCGAGTCCAGGGAGATGTCGGCGGCGTGCTGGCTGGACACGACGACGGTGTTCAGCCGGACCGGGCGCAGCCCCTCGTACTCGATGGTGACCTGGGTCTTGCCGTCCGGGCGCAGGTAGGGGATCGTGCCGTCCTTGCGGACCGCGGCGAGCCGACGGGCCAGTCGGTGCGCGAGGGCGATCGGCAGCGGCATCAGCTCGGGAGTCTCCGAGCAGGCGAAGCCGAACATCATGCCCTGGTCGCCGGCGCCCTGCGCGTCCAGCGCGCTCTCCGACGCCCCGGTACGCAGCTCGAAGGCGTTGTCCACGCCCTGCGCGATGTCCTCGGACTGCGCGCCGATGGAGACGCTGACCCCGCAGGAGGCCCCGTCGAAGCCCTTCTTCGACGAGTCGTAGCCGATGTCCAGGATGGTCCGACGGACGATCGTCGGGATGTCGGCGTACGCCTTGGTGGTCACCTCGCCGGCGATGTGCACCTGGCCGGTGGTGATCATGGTCTCGACCGCCACCCGGCTGTGCGGATCCTCGGCCAGCAGCGCGTCGAGGATGCCATCGCTGATCTGGTCGGCGATCTTGTCCGGGTGGCCTTCCGTGACCGATTCGGACGTGAAGAGACGGCGTGTCACGGCACTCCTAAGCGTGTGAGGTCGTTCCGCGGCAGTCTAATCACCACTGCGGCTGGTGTCGGGATCGGTCGCGCCCTTTACCACCCGTCAGGAACTGCCGGGTAGCCGCGCCACGACGAGATCCCATACCGCGTCGGCCACGGACTCCTTGGCCTGCTCGGGCAGATGGGCGACCGAGCCGTCCGCGCCGATGACCGTCACCGTGTTGGTGTCGGCGCCGAAGACCAGGTCCGGACCGACCTCGTTGATCACGATGAGGTCGGCCCGTTTCCGGGCGAGTTTCGCCCGGCCGTTGGCCTCGGCGTCGCCGGTCTCGGCGGCGAACACCACGAGCAGTTGCTCCGGGCGCTTGCGCTGGCCGAGCTCCGCCGCGATGTCGGGGTTCGTCACGAGGTCGATGGTGGGCGCGACACCATCGTCGGACTTCTTGATTTTGCCAGGCGCGTACGTGGCCGGCCGGAAATCGGCCGGAGCCGCCGCCATCACCACCGCGTCGGCCTCGACGGCAGCCTTGACCGTCGCCTCCCGCAACTCGGCAGTGGTGCCGACCCTGATCAGGTCGACGCCGGCGGGGTCGGGAAGGGACACGTTGGCCGCGATCAGTGTGACCCGGGCGCCCCGGGCGACGGCGGCGCGGGCGAACGCGTACCCCTGCTTGCCGGAGGAGCGGTTGCCCAGGAAGCGGACCGGGTCCAACGGCTCCCGGGTGCCGCCCGCGGTGACGACCACCCGACGGCCGGCCAGGTCGGCGGGGGCGGAGCCGCCCCGGGCCAGCACCTGCCGGGCCACGGCGAAGATCTCCGCCGGGTCGGGCAGCCGACCCTTGCCGGTATCGGCGCCGGTGAGCCGGCCGACCGCGGGGTCGATGACCCGCACACCCCGGGAGCGCAGCGTGGCGACGTTGGCCACGGTGGCCGGGTGCTCCCACATCTCGGTGTGCATGGCCGGGGCGAGCAGCACCGGGCAGCGGGCGGTCAGCAGGGTGTTGGTCAGCAGGTCGTCGGCGAGCCCGTGGGCGGCCTTCGCGAGCAGGTCGGTGGTGGTCGGCGCGACCACCACCAGGTCGGCCTGCTTACCGAGGCGGACGTGCGGCACCTCGTGGACGTCGGTCCAGACGTCGTCGGCGACCGGCTGACCGGAGAGCGCCGCCCAGGTCGGCGCCCCGACGAACCGGAGCGCCGACGCGGTCGGCACGACCCGAACCCGGTGACCGGATTCGGTGAAGAGTCGCAGCAGCTCGCACGCCTTGTAGGCGGCGATGCCGCCGCCGACCCCGAGGACGATCGAGGCGGACATCGGCCAGCGAGGGCTTACGGCTGGTCGGTCGGCTCGGCGGTGAGCAGGCCCGAGTTGATCTCGCGCATGGCGATGGAGAGGGGCTTCTCCTGAGGGGTGGTCTCGACGAGCGGGCCGACGTACTCCAGCAGACCCTCACCGAGCTGGCTGTAGTAGGCGTTGACCTGGCGCGCGCGCTTGGCGGCGAAGATGACCAGCGCGTACTTCGACGTCGTCTTCTCGAGGAGCTCGTCGATCGGCGGGTTGGTGATGCCTTCGGGGTTGGCGATGGATCCCACGAATTAACCTCTGCGTCTTTCGAACCGCGCGAACGCGGTGCTGAGTCTCAACGGCGGCCGACCGTCAGCCACGCACGCGAGACCAGGTCGGATCCGGATAAGAAGAACCGAGTAAGCCTACCAGCTCTTCGACGACCCGCTCAGTGAGGTCGTGCGTCAGCGTGTGTTCGAAGGCCGCCGCCACCTGGGCGTCGGGTCGGTAACCGGGTGGGCTCAGCAGCACCAGACGGGAGGCCGGCAGGCGCGCGCGCACCAGCGGAGCGCCGGGAAGGTCCAGCGGAAGGAGCACCGGTTGCCCGGCGTCGAGCCGGGCGCGCAACGGTGGGTACGGGGTGCCCCGGCGGTACGAGCCGATCCGGGACCACTCCAACAGCTCGCCCGCGACGAGCCGGCGGTCGAACTCGGCCGGGGCGAGGAAGACGCGGTCAACACCGTCGATCTCCGACTCGCGGCGCGGCCGTGTGGTCGCCGGTACCGGCAACCACACGGACGGAGAACGCGCCCGGACGAGCTCGACGACACTCTCCCTGCCGGAACCCGAAGGTCCAGCCAGGACAGTGAGCCGAGCCGCCGGGCGCGCCTCGTCATCCGTGCTCACTGCTTGTTTCTACACGCTGCCAGGTTCAGTTGGCGGCGAACTCTCCAAGCAGTGCCTTGCGCTGCTGCTCGCCGAGGCCACGCAGGCGACGGCTGTCGGCGATCTTGAGCTTCTCCATGATCTGGGTAGCCCGGATCTTGCCGATGCCCGGCATGGCCTGCAGGACGGCCGAAACCTTGAGCTTGCCGACGACGTCGTCGCTCTCGGCGCGCTCAAGGACAGCACCGAGGGTGGTCTTGCCCTGCTTGAGCTGCTCCTTCAGCTGAGCACGGGCCTTGCGGATCTCCGCGGCCTTCTCGAGCGCGGCAGCGCGTTGTTCGGGGGTCAGTGACGGGAGCGGCACCAGTTCTCCTCAGGTCCCTATCGCGGCGGGCGGGGCGCACCGCCGCATCTGTGAAACGTGGTGTCGCTGTGAACCAAGGGGTCCGTGGTTCCCAGCGCGGGGAAAACTAGCGGTCAACGGAGCTTTCGGCAACGTGGGGGGCCCATGATCAACGCAAAGTGACCGACCCGTCAGTCAGTCAGAGGGCAGGCAGAACGGCCCGACAGTCGGCCAACACCCGGTCCGCGGCGGCCCGCAGGGCAGCGACGTCGGGGCCCGCCGAGAGCACCTCCCGGGAGTACGACGGGAGCACCGAGGCGAGGCTCGAACCGAAGACGGTCCGCAGATCCGCTGCCCCGCCACCCTGCGCGCCGAGGCCCGGGGCGAGCAGTGGACCCCCTACGCCGGTGAGGTCGTGACCGGTGTCACCGATGGTCGCCCCGACCACCAGACCGAAGCTCCCGAGGGGGGTCGCACCCCTGTTGAGCTGGGAAATCTCGTCGATCACCGTTTGCGCCACGGTGCGGCCGTCGGCCGCACGGGCCTGCTGCACGGCCGCGCCCTCGGGGTTGGAGGTGAGGGCCAGCACGAAGACGCCGCCGCCGTGCTGGGCGGCCGACTCGAACATCGGGGCCAGCGAACCTACTCCCAGGTAGGGGCTCGCGGTGACCGCGTCGACATACATCGGGCTGGATGGATCAAGGTACGCGGAGGCGTACGCGCTCACCGTCGAGCCGATGTCGCCGCGTTTGACGTCGAGGAGAACGAGCGAGCCGGCATCTCGTAACTGTCGGATAGTTGACTCAAGAACGGCCACGCCGTGGGACCCGAACCGCTCGAAAAAGGCCGACTGAGGCTTGACCACCGCAACCCGGTCACCGAGGGCTTCCACGACGGTCTGGGTGAAGCGGTCTAGGCCCTGGACGTCGTCGGCGAGGCCCCAACGGGCCAGCAGACCGGGATGCGGGTCGATGCCCACACACAGTGGCCCCCGCTCGACCATTGCCCGGTGCAGCCGGGTTCCGAAGCTCTCCATCCGGTGCTCCCTCTCTCTTGTCGTCCGGGCGGCGACGCGCCTCCCGGGATGTACCCGTGTGTTCAGCCGGCCGCCACGGCCGCCGCCACACCGGCGGCGATCCGGGCCAGGTCGGCGTCGTCGGTGACGTACGGCGGCATCGTGTAGACCAGGTCGCGGAACGGCCGCAGCCACACCCCCTGCCCGGCTGCGGCGGCGGTGGCCGCGCCGAGGTCGACCTCGTGATCCAGCTGGACCACCCCGATCGCGCCGAGCACCCGCACGTCGGCGACGCCCGGCGTACCGCGCAGCGGCTCCAGGCCGGCGCGCAGGCCGGCGCCGACCCTGGCGACCTGCCCCGCCCAGTCCCCGGCCCGCAGCAGACCGATGGAGGCGTTGGCCACCGCGCAGGCCAGGGGGTTGCCCATGAACGTGGGTCCGTGCGCCAGCACCCCGGCGGCGGAGATGCCCCGGGCGATCTCCGGGGTGCAGAGCGTCGCCGCCAGCGTCAGGTAGCCCCCGGTGAGCGCCTTGCCCACGCACAGCACGTCCGGGGTCACCCCGGCGTGCTCGGCGGCGAACATCGCACCGGTACGGCCGAAACCGGTGGCGATCTCGTCGAAGATCAACAGCACTCCGTGGGCGCGGGTCACCTCCCGCAGCACCCGGAGGTAACCCGGGTGGTGGAAGCGCATCCCGCCAGCGCCCTGGACGACCGGCTCGACGATCACGGCGGCCAGTTCGTGGGCGTGCCGCTCGACGGTCTCCGCCAGTGCCGCTACGTACGCGTCGTCGGGTGGGTCGTCGAAGCCGCCCGGCGGCACCGGGGCGAACACCTGTCGCGGCAGCACGTCGCCCCAGAGGTGGTGCATCCCGCCCTCCGGGTCGCAGACGCTCATCGGGTGGAACGTGTCACCGTGGTAGCCGCCCCGCCAGGTCGCCAACCGACGCCGCTGCGGCTGCCCGACGGCCCGCTGGTACTGCAGGCACATCTTCACCGCCACCTCGACGCTGACCGACCCGGAGTCGGCCAGGAACACGTGCTCCAGGCCCTCCGGCGTCAGCTCGACCAGGGTGCGGGCGAGCTGCACGGCGGGCTCGTGGGTGAGCCCGCCGAACATCACGTGGCTCATCCGTCCGAGCTGGTCGGTGACCGCCGCGTCCAGCACCGGGTGCCGGTACCCGTGGATCGCCGCCCACCAGGACGACATCCCGTCCACCAGCTCACGGCCGTCGGCCAGCCGCAGGCGTACGCCCTCGGCGCTGCGCACCACGTACGGCGGGTTGGCCGGCGGCAGTGCCGCGTACGGATGCCAGACATGGTCCCGGTCGACGGCCAGGATCTCCTCGGGGGTCACACGTACTCCTTTCGGGGCGCGAACCGGCCGGACGTCGGTCGTCCTTCGGCCGGTCGAGCCACTCCGTCGCCGCCTTTGCTCTGCACCCACGGGTGCGACACCCCAGGACGCGACGCCGCAGCACCCGACACCGCAGCACCCGACACCGCCGGACGCGACACCGCAGACACCGACACCCGGCGGCCGGGTGTCGCGCTCAGGCGGGCGGTGGTGCACCGAAGGGTGCAGAGCAACCGGGCGGTGGTGGTGCACCCACGGGTGCAGAGCAACCTTGTGACGGCTGTGGTGCATCCGCGGGTGCAGAGCAAAGGATCCGTAGCAGGGGTGGGCTCCTTGGCGCGGAGCCGGCTCGGCACCGGGTCGGGCCGAGCCGGCACCACACCGCGTGCGGTCACCGGCCGGCGACCGGATCCGGTGTCACCGCCGTGGCACTCGCCCGGGCGGCGGCCCGGACCAGGTCCGGGCCCCGGTAGATGAAGCCGGTGTAGAGCTGCACCAGCGAGGCTCCGGCGTCGAACATCCGGGTGGCGTCGTCCGGGTCGAGCACCCCACCGACCCCGATGATGGGCAACCGACCACCGGTCTCCCGATGCACGAAGGCCACCACCTCCCGGGCGCGGCCGGTCAACGGTCGACCGGACAGACCACCGGCCTGCTCCCCACGCTCGACGTCCACGGCGGCGAGCCCGTCGCGGGACAGCGTGGTGTTGGTGGCGATCACCCCGGCCGCGCCCCGGGCCAGGCAGACCTCCAGCAGTTCGGCGATCGCCGCCTCGGTCAGGTCAGGGGCGATCTTGACCAGCACCGGCTTCTCCCCCACCAACGCGCCGAGCAGCGCGTCCAGGTGGGCGCGGTCCTGCAGGGAGCGCAGGCCCGGAGTGTTCGGTGAGGACACGTTCACCGCGAAGTAGTCACCGTGCCCGCGCAGCGCCCGGTACGACGCGAGGTAGTCCTCGACCGCCTCGTCGATCGGGGTGACCTTGGACTTGCCCAGCGAGATGCCCAACGGCACCCCGAGCGGGCGCGGCAGCGCCGCCAGCCGGGCGGCCAACGCGGCGGCGCCGGCGTTGTTGAAGCCCATCCGGTTGACCACCGCCTCGCTGGCCGGCAGGCGGAACAGCCGCGGTCGCGGGTTGCCCGGCTGGGCGTGCGCGGTGACCGTGCCGACCTCGACGAAACCGAAGCCCAGCGCCGGCCAGGCCGGCAACGCCGCACCGTCCTTGTCCATGCCGGCGGCCAACCCGACCGGGTTGGGGAACCGCACGCCGAACACCGTGCGCGGCGCGTCGACCGCGTACCGGGCCCGCAGCGCGGCCAGGGCGGCGGGACGCCGCGACAGGGCGGCCAACCGCCGCAGCGTCCACTCGTGCGCCGCCTCGGCGTCCCCACCCCCGAGCCGGAACAACCCGGGTCGTACGACCCGCTCGAACACCGTCACTGGGCCGCCCGCAGGGTGGCGTGCAGGTCCTGCAGCGGACGTACCCGCATGTCGCCCCGGATCCGCGCCTCGATGCCCATCACGGCCGCAGCGGCCCCGGGCACTGTGGTGATGCAGGGGATGTCAGCGGTGACGGCCGCGCTGCGGATCTCGTAGCCGTCGGAGCGGGCGCTGGCGCCCGAACCCTGCGGCGTGTTGATCACCAGCGCCACGTGGCCGCCGCCGATCAGCGACACCGCGTCGTCTCCCTCGCCGGCCTGGTAGTGCTTGCGGATCTGCTCGCAGGCGATGCCGTGCCGGCGCAGCACCTCGGCCGTGCCGGTGGTCGCGACGATCTCGAAGCCCAGGTCTGCCAGCCGCTTGATCGGGAAGATCATGCCGCGCTTGTCCCGGTTGGCCACCGACACGAAGATCTTCCCGCCGGTCGGCAGCGACCCGTACGCCGCCGACTGGCTCTTGGCGAACGCGTGCCCGAAGTTGGTGTCGATGCCCATCACCTCGCCCGTCGACTTCATCTCCGGGCCGAGCAGCGAGTCGATCCCCTTGCCCGCACGGGTCCGGAAACGCTTGAACGGCAGCACCGCCTCCTTGACCGCGACCGGCGCGTCGGCGGGCATCGTGCCCCCGTCACCGGTCGCCGGCAGCAGACCCTCGGCGCGCAGCTCGGCGATGCTCGCGCCGAGCGCGATCCGCGCCGCCGCCTTGGCCAGCGGCACTGCCGTCGCCTTGGAGACGAACGGAACGGTCCGCGACGCCCGCGGGTTGGCCTCCAGGACGTAGAGCACGTCGTCCTTGAGCGCGTACTGCACGTTGAGCAGGCCACGGACGCCGACGCCACGCGCGATGGCCTCGGTGTAGCGGCGAACCTCGGCCAGGTGCGAGCCCGCGAGGGTGATCGGCGGCAACGCGCAGGACGAGTCGCCGGAGTGAATGCCGGCCTCCTCGATGTGCTCCATCACGCCACCGATGTAGACCTCGCCGTCGGCGTCGCAGAGCGCGTCCACGTCGATCTCGATGGCGTCGTCGAGGAACCGGTCCACCAGCACCGGGTGGTCCGGGGAGATGTCGGTGGCCCGTCCGATGTAGTCGCGCAGCGTCGGGTCGTCGTAGACGATCTCCATGCCCCGCCCGCCCAGCACGTACGACGGCCGGACCAGCACCGGGTAGCCGATCTCGTCGGCGATCGTCTTGGCCTCGTCGTAGGAGGTGGCCATGCCGTGCGCGGGCGCGCGCAGCCCGGCCCGGGCCAGCACCGCGCCGAACGCGCCGCGCTCCTCGGCCAGGTGGATCGACTCCGGGGAGGTGCCGACGATCGGCACGCCCGCGTTCTTGAGCCGCTGCGCCAGCCCCAGCGGCGTCTGACCGCCGAGCTGCACGACCACCCCGACCACGCCCGGCCCGCCTGCCGCCCGGCCGGACGAGTCCTCGGCGTGCCAGACCTCCAGGACGTCCTCGAACGTCAGCGGCTCGAAGTAGAGCCGGTCGGCGGTGTCGTAGTCGGTGGAGACGGTCTCCGGGTTGCAGTTGACCATGACGGTCTCAAAACCGGTGCCTGCGGCACCGGAACCGGACGCAGCGGCTGCACCGATCGGCGCGCTTCGCAGCGCTTGTACCGCGTGCACGCAGGAGTAGTCGAACTCGATGCCCTGGCCGATCCGGTTCGGGCCGGAGCCCAGGATCAGCACCTTCGGCCGGTTCGACGGCACGACCTCGGTCTCCAGGTCGTACGTCGAGTAGTGGTACGGCGTGGTCGCCTCGAACTCGGCCGCGCAGGTGTCCACCGTCTTGTAGACCGGACGCACGTCGAGGCGGTGCCGCAGGGTCCGTACGCCATCCTCGGCGGCCAGCTCCGGGCGCAGCGCGGCGAGTTGCCGGTCGGACAGGCCGGCCCGCTTGGCCTGGCGCAGCAGGTCGGCGTCGAGCACCGGCGCGTCCACGATCTCCGCGCGCAGCTCGATCAGCGCGGCGATCTGGTCGAGGAACCACGGGTCGATCCCGCCGGAGGCCTCGGCGACCTCGGCGATCGACGCGCCGAGGCGCAGCGCCCGCTCCACCGTGTACAGCCGGCCGTCGTGCGGGATCCGCAGGGCGGCCAGGGTGTCCGCGAGGGTGACGCCCTCCGGGTCCGGAGTGGTCCAGAAGCCCGCCGACTTCGTCTCCATCGAGCGCATCGCCTTGTTCAGCGCCTCGGTGAAGTTACGCCCGAGGCTCATCGCCTCGCCCACCGACTTCATCGTGGTGGTCAGCTCCGGGTCCGCGCCGGGGAACTTCTCGAACGCGAACCGGGGGATCTTCACCACCACGTAGTCCAGGGTCGGCTCGAAGGCCGCCGGGGTCTTCAGGGTGATGTCGTTGGGGATCTCGTCGAGGGTGTAACCGATGGCCAGCTTCGCGGCGATCTTCGCGATCGGGAAGCCGGTCGCCTTGGACGCCAGCGCCGACGAGCGGGACACCCGGGGGTTCATCTCGATCACGACGATCCGGCCGTCGACCGGGTTGACCGCGAACTGGATGTTGCAGCCGCCGGTGTCCACCCCGACCTCGCGGAGCACCGCGATGCCCAGGTCACGCAGGCGCTGGTACTCCCGGTCGGTGAGCGTCATGGCCGGGGCCACGGTGACGCTGTCGCCGGTGTGCACGCCCATCGGGTCGACGTTCTCGATCGAGCAGACCACCACCACGTTGTCGTGCCGGTCGCGCATCAGTTCGAGTTCGTACTCCTTCCAACCGAGCACGCTCTCCTCGATGAGCACCTCGTGCACCGGGCTGGCGGCGAGACCGTCGCCGGCGATGCGGGCCAGGTCCTCCGCGGTGTGCGCCATGCCGGAACCCAGGCCACCCATGGTGAACGACGGCCGGATCACCACCGGCAGACCCAGCTCGGCGACCGTCGCCTCGACCTCCTCCATCGAGTGGCAGACCCGGGAGCGGGGCACCAACCCGTTCGGGTCCTCGACACCCAGGCGTACGCCGGCCTTCGCCACGATCTCCTTGAACAGCTGCCGGTCCTCGCCGCGGTTGATGGCGTCGATGTTCGCGCCGATCAACTCCACGCCGTACTTCTCGAGGATGCCGCCCTCGTGCAGGGCGACGGCCGTGTTCAGCGCGGTCTGCCCGCCGAGGGTCGCCAGGATCGCGTCCGGGCGTTCCTTGGCGATGACCAGCTCCACGAACTCCGGGGTGATCGGCTCGACGTAGGTAGCGTCGGCGAACTCCGGGTCCGTCATGATCGTGGCCGGGTTGGAGTTGACCAGGCTGACCCGGATCCCCTCACTGCGCAGCACCCGACAGGCCTGGGTGCCGGAGTAGTCGAACTCGCAGGCCTGCCCGATGACGATCGGCCCCGAGCCGATCACCAGGATGTGCTTGAGATCGGTCCGCTTAGGCATTGCTGCGCCCCTTGCTCTGCTGCCGGCTTCCGATCAGCTCGGCGAAACGGTCGAAGAGGTAGTCGGCGTCGTGCGGGCCGGCCGCCGCCTCCGGGTGGTACTGGACGGTGAAGGCGGGCACGTCGATCGCCCGCAGCCCCTCGACCACGTTGTCATTGAGGCAGACATGGGACACCTGAACGCCGCCGAAGTCGGTGTCGATCACCTGGTCGGGCACGACAGCGCCGACACCGGCACCGGGGACCTGCACGGCGAAGCCGTGGTTGTGGCTGGTCACCTCGACCTTGCCGGTGGCCCGGTCGAGCACCGGCTGGTTGATCCCACGGTGGCCGTAGCCCAGCTTGTAGGTGCCGAAGCCGAGCGCCCGGCCGAGGATCTGACTGCCGAAGCAGATACCGAACAGCGGCACCTCCCGCCGCAGCGCCTCCCGGGCCAGCGCCACCGGGCCGTCGGCAGTGGCCGGGTCGCCGGGGCCGGGCGACAGGAAGATCGCGTCGGCGCCGGTGGCCAGGAGCTGCTCGATCGTCGACGAGGCCGGCAGCACGTGGGTGGTCACCCCGCGCGTGGCGAGCCGACGGGGCACGTTGCGCTTGATGCCGAGATCCAGCGCCGCCACTGTGAACCGGTGCTCGCCGAGAGCCTCGACGACGTACGGCTCGGCGGTGCTCACCTCGGCGGACAGGTCCGCGCCGACCATCTGCGGTGACTGCCGGACCCGGGCCAGCAGGCTCTGCGGGTCCTTCTCGACGCTGGAGATGCCGACGCGCATGGCGCCGCGCTCGCGCAGGTGCCGGGTCAGCGCCCGGGTGTCCACCCCGCTGATGCCCACCACACCCTCGGTGGCGAGGCGGTCCTCGAGGCCGCCGGTGGCCCGCCAGTTCGAGCCGATCCGGGCCGGGTCGCGCACCACGTAACCGGCCACCCAGATCCGGCCGGACTCGTCGTCCTCGCCGTTGACGCCGGTGTTGCCGATGTGCGGCGCGGTCTGCACCACCACCTGCCGGTGGTACGACGGGTCGGTGAGCGTCTCCTGGTAGCCGGTCATGCCGGTGTTGAAAACCGCCTCACCGAAGGTCTCCCCGACGCTGCCGTACGCCTCACCGGGGAACGTGCGCCCGTCCTCGAGTACGAGAATCGCGGGCCTGCGCTTGGCCATTACTTGACTGCCTTTCCGTCCAGGACCGTCGGCTCGCCGCGCAGGAAGGTCGCCACGATGCGACCCGGCAGCGTCATGCGGGCGTACGGGGTGTTGCGACTGCGACTGGCCAGCTCCGCCGGTTCGATGGTGCGGCGGGCGGCCGGGTCGACCACTGTCAGGTTGGCCGGCACGCCGGGTGCCGGGTCGACGCCGTGCCCGGTCAACCCCGCGATCCGGGCGGGGGTACGCGACATCCGCTCGGCGATCAGGTCCCACTCGGGGCCGAGCACGTCGAGCGCGATGGACAGGGCCGTCTCCAGACCGAGCATCCCCGGCCGGGCGTACGCCCACTCGCACTCCTTGTCCTCCACGGCGTGCGGGGCGTGGTCGGTGGCGATGATGTCGATCACCCCGTCGGCAAGCGCGGCATGCAACGCGGCGATGTCCGCGGCCGTCCGCAGCGGCGGGTTGACCTTGAAGACCGGGTCGTAGGTCTCGGCGCGCTCGTCGGTGAGCAGCAGGTGGTGCGGGGTGACCTCGGCGGTGACGCGTACCCCTCGTGCCTTTGCCTGGCGCAGCACCTCGACGCTGCCGGCGGTGGAGACGTGGCAGACGTGCAGTCGGCTGCCGACGTGTTCGGCGAGCAGCACGTCGCGGGCGATGATCGCCTCCTCGGCGACCGCCGGCCAGCCGATCAGCCCGAGGCGGGTGGAAACCTCACCCTCGTGCATCTGGGCGCCCTCGGTGAGCCGGGGCTCCTCGGCGTGCTGGGCGATGATCCCGTCGAACGCCTTGACGTACTCCAGGGCCCGGCGCATCAGCTTCGGGTCGGCGACGCAGTGCCCGTCGTCGGAGAAGATCCGCACCCGGGCCGCCGAGTCGGCCATCGCGCCCAGCTCGGCCAGGCGCTCGCCGGCCAGCCCGACGGTGACCGCGCCGATCGGTTGCACGTCGACCAGGCCGGCCTCCCGGCCGAGCCGCCAGACCTGCTCGACCACACCGGCGGTGTCCGCGACCGGGGAGGTGTTGGCCATGGCGCAGACCGCCGTGTAACCGCCGAGTGCGGCGGCGCGGGATCCGGACTCGACGGTCTCGGCGTCCTCCCGACCGGGTTCGCGCAGGTGGGTGTGCAGGTCGACCAGGCCGGGCAGGGCGACCAGCCCGGTGCCGTCGACGACAGTGGCGTCCGGCGCGGACAGGTTGTCGGCGACCTCGGCGACCACGCCGTCGCGGATCAGCAGGTCGGTCGGCGGGCCACCGACGACGCTCACGTTGGTGATCAGGTACGCGCTCACCGGTTGTTCCCTCCGAGCAGCAGGTAAAGGACAGCCATCCGCACGGAGACCCCGTTGGTGACCTGTTCGACGATCGTGGAGCGGGGTGAGTCGGCGACCTCGGCGGTGATCTCCATACCCCGGTTCATCGGGCCGGGGTGCATGACGATCGCGTGCTCGGGCAGCCGTCGCATCCGGGGGCCGTCCAGCCCGTAGCGGCGCGCGTACTCGCGCGCGGAGGGGAAGTAGGAGTCATTCATCCGCTCCCGCTGCACCCGCAGCATCATCACCACGTCCACGTTGGGCAGGACGGAGTCGAGGTCGTAGGAGACGTCGGTGCCGGGCGCGAGGGCGCCCGCGATGTCGACCGGGATGAGCGTCGGCGGGCCGACCAGGGTGACCTTGGCGCCGAGGGTGGAGAGCAGCAGCACGTTGGAGCGGGCCACCCGGGAGTGCAGCACGTCCCCGACCACCGCGACCGACAGACCGGCCAGCCGGCCCAGCCGGGCCCGCATGGTGTACGCGTCCAGCAGCGCCTGGGTGGGGTGTTCGTGGGTGCCGTCGCCGGCGTTGACGACCGAACCGTCGACCCAGTTGGCCAACCGGTGCGGAGCGCCGGAGGCGGGGTGCCGGACGACGACGGCGTCGGCGCCCATGGCCTGCAGGGTCAACGCGGTGTCCTTCAGGCTCTCGCCCTTGGTGACGCTGGACCCCTTCGCGGAAAAGTTGATCACGTCGGCGCTGAGGCGCTTCGCCGCCGCCTCGAACGAGATCCGGGTACGGGTGGAGTCCTCGTAGAAGAGGTTCACCACGGTCCGGCCGCGCAGCGCGGGCAGTTTCTTGATCTCCCGGCCGGCGACGGTGGCCATCTCGGCGGCGGTGTCCAGGATCTCGGTGGCGGTGGCGGCGTCCAGGTCCGCGCCGGAGAGCAGATGCTTGATCATGAGGTGGGACCCCCGTAGAGCTTGACCTCGTCCACGCCGTCGATCTCGGCGAGCGTCACCTTCACGCTCTCGGCGAGCGAGGTCGGGATGTTCTTGCCGACGTAGTCGGCGCGGATCGGCAGCTCCCGGTGACCGCGATCGACCAGGACGGCGAGCTGGACGGAGGCCGGGCGGCCGACGTCGTTGAGCGCGTCGAGCGCGGCCCGGACGGTGCGGCCGGAGAACAGCACGTCGTCGACGAGGATGACCCGCTTGCCGTCGATGCCGCTGGAGGGCAACTCGGTCGGGCCGACCGCGCGGGTGGCCTGCCGGCGCAGGTCGTCGCGGTAGAGGGTGATGTCGAGCACACCGACGGGCACGGCGACGTCCTCGAAGGTGCTGATCCGGTCGGCGAGCCGCCGCGCCAGAGGGGTACCTCTCGTGGGAATCCCAAGAAGCACCGTGTTGGCGGCACCCTGGGTCTTCTCCAGGATCTGGTGGGCGATGCGGTCGACCACGCGTTGCACGTCGGCGCTGGCGAGGATCACCTTCACCGAGGGTTGTCGCGGTGGTGACGAGCGGGCAGCCGGTGGGTATGCCACGGCGGACCTCCTTCCCCGCCTCACGGGACGGGTCGTTAAAGGATGTCGGGCACCTCCGGCCGGACCGCGGGAGCGGACCTGAGCCGGGGCTTCACGCCACGTTACCAGTGGTCACCGGGCCGATGGACGGCGGCCACTGACCACCGGGTCAGGACCACGAAAAGGGGATAACTTCCCGGACGCTCCCCAACGGTAGGGTCACGACCACTTGACCAGGTGTCCCATTCCCCGTACCGTCACGCTCCGTAGCGATCGACGGGAGAACCCCGAGCAGCACTGGGAGTGTCCGAATGCCCTCTGAATACGCCAAGTCGCTGGGCGCCCGCCTGCGCTCCATCCGCCAGCAGCAGGGTCTCTCCCTGCAGGGTGTGGAGGAAAAGTCGAACGGGCGGTGGAAGGCCGTGGTGGTCGGCTCGTACGAGCGCGGCGACCGGGCCGTGACGGTGTCCCGCCTGGCCGAGTTGGCCGAGTTCTACCGTGTCCCCGTCTCGGAGTTGCTGCCTGACGGCAGTGGCGTCCGGCACGAGCCCACCAGCAAGATCGTCCTGGACCTGGAGCGGCTCTACGACGAGGCCTCCGAGGACCTGGCCTACGTCGCGCGCTACGCCCGCGCCATCCAGCAGCAGCGTGGTGACTACAACGGCCGGGTGCTCTCCATCCGCGCCGACGACCTGCGGGCCCTCGCGATCGTGTACGACGCCTCACCGTCGGGCCTGATCGAGCGGCTCACCGAGCACGGCGTGCTGGTGGCCGACCCCCGGGCGTTCTTCGCCTCCTGAGCGACAGCTCCACCCGAAAGGGCCCGTGCCATCCGGCACGGGCCCTTTTCGATAGTGGTGCCGCTTCGATCAGCGGGTGGCGTACTCCGCGATCCGGCCGAGCACCCCGTTGAGGAAGCGCGGCGAATCGTCGGTGGACATCTGCCGGGCCAGCTCCACGGCCTCGCTGATCGCCACCGCGTCGTCGATCTCGTCGACGTAGAGCAACTCGTAGACGGCGATCCGGGCCAGATTCCGGTCGACGACCGGCATCCGGTCCAGCGTCCAACCCTCGGCGTAGCTGGCGATCAGCTCGTCGATCCGGTTGAGGTGTTCGGCGACACCCTCGACCAGGCTCACCGCGTAACCCAGGTGCTCCGGGCGGGGCTGCTCGATCCGCTGCACGTAGCCGGCGAGCACCTCCACCGGAGGCTTGTCCCGCAGGTCGGCCTCGTAGAGGACATCCAGCGCCCGCTTGCGCGCCTTGCGACGCGCCGGCATCTGCTGCTTGGAACCCTCAGCCATCAGGCGCGGCCGAGGTAACGGCCGTCGCGGGTGTCGACCTTGATCTTCTCGCCGGTGGTGATGAACAGCGGCACCTGCACGGTGGCGCCGGTCTCCACGGTCGCCGGCTTGTTGCCACCGGTGGAACGGTCGCCCTGCAGACCCGGCTCGGTGTAGGTGACCTCCAGCACGACGCTGGTGGGCAGCTCGATGTAGAGCGGCACACCCTCGTGCTGGGCGACGGTCGCCTCCGCCTCGGGCAGCAGGTAGTTGGCTGCCTCGCCGACGGTGCCACCGGGCACGGTGATCTGGTCGAAGGTCTCCAGATCCATGAAGACGAAGTCCTCGCCGTCGGCGTACAGGTATTGCATCGTGCGCTTGTCAACGGTCGCGGTCTCGACCTTGGTGCCCGCGTTGAAGGTCTTGTCGACCACCTTCCCGGACAGCACGTTCTTCAGCGTGGTGCGCACGAAGGCACCACCCTTACCGGGCTTGACGTGCTGGAACTCGACGACGGCCCAGAGCTCGCCGTCCAGGTTGAGTACCAGGCCGTTTTTGAGGTCGTTGGTGGAGGCCATTTCCTGCCTTGATCATCAATTGGCGGACAGACCCTGCGAGTCTACTGCCTGCGTCTAATCGGCCGGTCCCCGCTCGGGGCGGCCCCTCAGCGGGTGCTCAGGTGGTGCAGGGCGAGACGATATCCGTCGATGCCGAGGCCGCAGATCACCCCGGTCGCCACCGCTGACACCACCGAATGGTGCCGGAACTCCTCGCGGGCGTGGATGTTGGAGAGGTGCACCTCCACCAACGGCCCCCGCAGCATGGCGCAGGCGTCCCGCACGGCGTACGAGTAGTGCGACCAGGCGGCCGGGTTGAGCACCACGGCGGCGCCCTCGTCGGCGGCCGTGTGCAGCCAGCCGAGCAGTTCGTGCTCGGCGTCGGTCTGCCGGACCGTCACGTCCAGCCCCAGCTCCCGACCCGTGGCCTCGCAGAGCGCGACCAGGTCGGCGTAGGTGGTCGCGCCGTACACCTCGGGCTCGCGGGTGCCCAGCCGGCCCAGGTTCGGCCCGTTCAGGACGTAGACCTTCACGGGTTGGAGACCTCCTGGTAGGCGGCCTCCAGCAGGGCGTCGTCCGGGCCTTCCAACATCGCCGGGCGGGCCAGCCCGTCGAGCACCACGAACCGCAGCCGGTTGCCTCGGGCCTTCTTGTCCACCCGCATGGTCGCCAGCAGCCGCGGCCACGCGTCGGCCGGGTAGCTCACCGGCAGACCCAGCGCGGTCAGGGTGACCCGGTGCCGGTCGGCGGTCGGGGCGTCCAGCCGGCCGGCGAGCCGGGCCAGCGCCGCGGCGTACACCAGACCGACGGCGACGGCGTGGCCGTGCCGCCACCGGTAGCCCTCGTTCTGCTCGATCGCGTGGGCGAGGGTGTGACCGTAGTTGAGCACCTCCCGCACGCCCGACTCGCGCAGGTCACCGGCGACCACGTCGGCCTTGACCCGGATCGCCCGCTCGATCAGCTCCCGCGTCGCCGGCCCCCGCACATCGGTGGCCGCCGCCGGATCGCGCTCGACCAGGTCGAGGATCACCGGGTCGGCGATGAAGCCGCACTTGACCACCTCGGCGAGCCCGGCCGCGACGTCGACAACGGGCAGGCTGTCCAGGGTCGCCAGGTCGGCGAGCACCCCGACCGGCGGGTGGAACGAGCCCACCAGGTTCTTGCCGGCGGCAGTGTTGATGCCCGTCTTGCCGCCGACGGCGGCGTCGACCATGCCCAGCAGTGAAGTCGCCACCGGAACCCAGCGCACGCCGCGCAACCAGCAGGCCGCGACGAAGCCGGCCAGGTCGGTCACCGCACCGCCGCCCACCCCGACCACCGCGTCGGTACGGGTGAACCCGGCCTCTCCGAGCCGGTCCCAACAGGCGGCGGCGACGTCGATCTGCTTGCCCGACTCGGCGTCGGGCACCTCGATCGGCAGCGGCTCGACGCCGGCGGCGCGCAGCCGCTCGCCGACGGCGTCCGCGAGGGCCTTGAGCGGGGGCGCGTGCAGCACCGCCGCCCGACTCGCCCCGGGCAGCAGCCCGGGCAGCGCGCCCAGCAGGTCACGCCCCACCAACACGTCGTACGGCCGCTCGCCGCCGACCGGAATCCGGGTCACCTCGTCCATCGCCGGCAGCCTAGTCCAGCGGGCGGCGTGGCGACGGTGTCTGTCCACCTGCTGGCCGGGCGGCCCACTCCGCCAGTCGACGGGCGTGCGCGGCCACGGCGGTGCGCAGCTCCTCCGGCTGCCGCACGGTGAAGGGGCAGCCCAGACCGGAGAGCAGCGCGGCCATACCGGGCAGGCTCTCCGCCCGAGCCCGCAGCAGCACCCCGTCGGTGGTGGCGGTCAACTCGGCCACGCTGGGCGGGATGCGGCGACGGGCGGCGACCAGGTCGGTCTCCAGCAGTACCTCCACAACGTGCTGGTACGGCACACCAGCGAGGGACCGCGTCACCCAGGCGACCGCCTCGAAGCCGTCCGGCACGGTGAACGTGGCCTCACCCGGCGTGACGGCGCCGATGCGGTCCAGCCGGAACGTGCGGACCTCCCCGCGCCGATGGTCGTGGCCGGTGACATACCAACGGCCGGCGTGGAAGACCAGCCCGTACGGGTCGAGTTCCCGGTGCGAGCGCTCGCCGCGCCAGGAGCGGTAGTCCAGCGCCACCCGTTGCCGGTGTCGGGCCGCCGAGGCGAGCGTGAGCAGGGTGCCCGACGCCGGTCCGCGCTCCTGCTCCGGTCGACGCAGGGTGAAGCCCAGGTGTTCCTGCACGGCGGCGAGCCGGTCGGCGAGCGCCGCCGGCAGCACCCGGCGGATCTTCGCCAGGGCGGTGGCGGTGGCCGGCTGCTCGGTGGCGAGCCCGACCCGTTCGGCGACGACCAGGCCGAGCAGCACGGCCACCGCCTCGTCGTCGGTGAGCATGAGCGGCGGCAGTTTGTATCCGGAGCGCAGCCGGTAGCCGCCGTAGCGGCCCCGGTCGGCGGTGACGGGGATGCCCAGCTCGACCAGGGTGGCCGCGTACCGGCGCACGGTCCGCTCGTCGACGCCGAGCCGGCCGGCCAACTCGGCGGCGGTGGCGCGGTGCCGGGTCTGCAACACCTCGAGGAGAGCCAGCACCCGACCAGCCGGATGTGACACGGGCCACTCCTCCAAACCGGGCGGATTCTGTCCGCATTCGATCGTACGGTCTGTCGGTAACCGAGAGAAGGAGCGACAGATGGCGACGTTCGTGCTGGTTCCAGGGTTCTGGCTGGGTGCCTGGGCGTGGCGGGAGGTGACCGAGACGTTGCGGGCGCAGGGGCACGAGGTGTACCCGATGACCCTGACCGGGTTGGCCGAGCGGGACCACCTCGCCGGCCCGGAGGTCGGCCTGGAGACGCACACCGCCGACATCGTCCGGCTGATCGAGGTCGAGGATCTGCGCGACGTGCTGCTGGTCGGGCACTCCGGTGGCGGCATGCCGGTCGCGCAGGCGGCCGACCGCATCCCGGACCGGATCGCCCGGGTGGTCTACGTGGAGAGCGGACCACTGCCGGACGGCACCGCGCAGTTCGACACGGTGCCGCCGGAGGAGCAGGAACGGCTCCGGGCCGCGATCGGCGACGGTGACCTGCTGCCGCCGCCGGCCTGGGATCCGACCGCCGACCCGACCAACCTGGCCGGTCTGGACGAACCCACGCTGGCTCTCCTGCGCGCCCGGGCCACCCCCCAGCCGCTGCGCGCGGCCACCGACCCGGTCCGCCGCACCGGCGGTCGTCCGGTGCCGACCGCGCTGGTCGCCAGCACCTTCCCGCTCGCCGTGGTCCGGCAGATGATCGACGAGGGACACCCGTTCTTCACCGGCCTGGCCGACGGTCAGCTACACGAGCTGCCCACCGGGCACTGGCCGATGCTCAGCGAGCCGAAGGCCCTGGCCGACGTCCTCGACCTGATCACCCGCGGCTGAGGAAGCCGACCCCGAGCAAGCCCGCCCTGGTTGAGGCGGGGGCGGGCGTCAGCGGGGCAGCAGCGCGGCTACCTCGGCGACCACCGCTGCCGGGGTGCGGCCGTCGGTGGCCACCGTGTCGGTGGCCACCTCGGCGTAGAGCGGCCGACGCTGGTCCAGAAGGTGCTTGAGGGTCGCTCGCGGGTTGATCGCCAGCAGCGGGCGGCCCGCGCCGAGCCCGACCCGCTTCACCGCGTCCGGCAACTCGACCGAGAGGTGCACCACCCGGTGCCCGACCAGCGCGGCCCGGGTCTCCTCGGCCAACACCGCGCCGCCGCCGAGGGCGAGCACGCCCGTGCCGCCGGCCAGCGCCGCGGCCACCGCGGCCCGCTCCAGGGTACGGAAGTGAGCCTCACCCTCGTCGATGAAGATCTCCGGGATCGGCTTGCCGGCCATCTGCTCGATGTCGATGTCGGTGTCGCGGAACTCCACCGAGAGGGTGTCGGCCAGCGCCCGCCCGACGGTGGTCTTGCCGCAGCCGGGCGCGCCGACCAGCACGACGACCGGCGCCATCAGCGGATGACCAGCGCGTCGAGGTAACCGGCCAGGTTGCGGCGGATCTCGGCGATCGAGTCGCCGCCGAACTTCTCGGTGGCCGCCTCGGCGAGCACCAGCGCCACCATCGCCTCGGCGACGACCGCCGCGGCCGGCACCGCACAGACGTCGGAACGCTGGTTGATCGCGGTGGCCGGCTCACCGGTCGTCACGTCCACAGTGGAGAGGGCCCGGTTCAGCGACGAGATCGGCTTCATGGCCGCGCGGACCCGCAACGGCTCGCCGGTGGTGATGCCACCCTCCAGGCCACCCGCCCGGTCGGTGACCCGACGGACGCCGGTGGCGGACGGAATGATCTCGTCGTGCGCCTCCGAGCCACGGGACCGGGCCTGCTGCCAGCCGTCGCCGATCTCCACACCCTTGATCGCCTGGATCGACATCAGCGCGGTGGCCAGTCGGGCGTCGAGCTTGCGGTCCCACTGCACGTGGCTGCCCAACCCCGGCGGCACCCCGTACGCCAACACCTCGACCACACCGCCGAGGGTGTCGGCGGCCTTCTTCGCGGCGTCGACCTCGGCGACCATCAGGGCGCTGGCCTCCGGATCGAGGCAGCGCAGCGGGTCGGCGTCGATGCGGGCGGCGTCGGACGGGACCGGACGCAGACCGGGCTTCGCGGCCACCGGGCCCAGCTCGACGACGTGCGAGACGATCTCGACGCCGAGCGCCTGACGGATCAGCGCCTTGGCGACCGCGCCGACGGCGACCCGGGCGGCGGTCTCCCGGGCGCTGGCACGCTCCAGGATCGGCCGAGCGTCGGTGTGGCCGTACTTCTGCATGCCGGCGAGGTCCGCGTGACCCGGCCGGGGGCGGGTCAGCGGGGCGTTGCGGGCCTGCCGGGCCAGCTCGTCGGGGTCGACCGGGTCGGCCGCCATCACGGTCTGCCACTTCGGCCACTCGGAGTTGCCGACCCGGATGGCCACCGGGCTGCCCAGCGTCACGCCGTGCCGCAGGCCGCCGAGCAGCTCGACCTCGTCCCGCTCGAACGACATCCGGGCGCCGCGGCCATAGCCCAGCCGCCGGCGGGCCAGCTCGTCGGCGATCACGGAGGTGGTCACCTCGATGCCGGCCGGCACCCCCTCCAACATCGCGACGAGGGCGGGACCGTGCGATTCACCTGCAGTCAGCCAACGCAACACGGTGCTCAGTCTGTCACGCCCGGTCGCCGCCCCGCCGTGCCGCCCGGCGCGTCCCGCCCTGCGGACGCCGCCGCCCGGTCGGGCCGGGCGGCGGCAGCTCAGATCCCCCGGCCGCGCTTGTGCAGGGTGCGCACTACCGCGTCGGCCCGGACCACCCGGCCGGCGACGGCGAGAGCCAGGTAGGCGCGCGGTTCACGGGGATTGCTCCGCAGGGTGCGGCGCGCCCAGCGCAGCGCGCCCCTCCGGTCACCGGAGGCGGCCTGGGCGAACGCGATCTGCCCGGCGACGCGGGCCGCACCGGCCGGTTGGGTGGCGAACTCCGGGTAGCGCCGCAGCAGCCACTGCAGTGCCTCGGAGATGGTGTCCCAGCGCTGCGCGAAGTACGACCGCTTGTGCCAGCGGACCAAGACCGACGGCGTCCGCAGGTTGATCAACGGCGCGCTGCGCGCTGCCCGGAGCAGGAACTCGTAGTCCTCCGCGTAGCTGCCCGGGATCTCCTCGTCGACCAGACCGAACCCGTCGCGCAGCGCGGTGGCGCGGATCAGGAAGGTCGACGGGTGCAGCTCCGTCATCCGGTCGCGCAGCAGGTCGTCCAGGGTGATCCGCTCCTTGTCGAGCACCCGGTCGACGGTGCTGCCGTCGTAGCTGACCCGGATGCCGCAGCAGACGAACTCGGCCCGCGGGTCGGCGGCGAGGGCGTCGACCTGGGCAGCCAGTTTGCCGGGCAACCACTCGTCGTCGTCGTCGCAGAACGCGACCAGCTCGCCCTGGGCCGCGAGGGTGCCGCTGTTGCGCGCACCGGCCAACCCCTGGGTACGGACGTTGCGGATCACCCGCACCACCCGATCCGGGCCGCTTCCCAGCCCGGTCAGCGACTCGTCCGGCGCGGACTGGTCGAACACGACCACGACCTCGACCTGGCCCGGGTAGTCCTGGCCCAGGATCGCGCGCACCGCCGCCCGCAGCAGCTCGGGACGGTCCCGGGTGGGCACCACGACACTGACACTCGGCTGCGGGGTCATCGGGAGGTCTCCTTCGTGCCCGGACGCGGGCGGGTTCGGACCCGCCACCGGGACCGGCGCGGGGTCGAGCCGGCGACCAGGTCGTCGACGATCCGCCCGACCCGGGCCACCGCCGCCCGTCGCGCCTCGTGCGCCTCCGGGTCGGTGGCCACCGCGAAACGGGTCGGGTCGGCCAGCCCGGCGCTCAACGCGTCGTGCAGCGCCTCCCGGGTCTCGCAGAGCGCCACCAGCCCGGCCGCGCCGAGACGGCGGGCGAACAGGAGCTGGTGGTCGTCGACGTGCTCACCACGCGCCGGGTTGCGGGGCACCACGATGGGCAGGTGGCCGTGTCGGCGGGCCTCCAGGATGGTCGCCGGCCCACCGTGGCAGACCACCAGGTCGGCGTCGGCCATCGCCTGCTGGAGCGCGTCGTGACCGAGGAACGGCACCGTGCCGGGCAGCGGCGGCACTGCGGTGTGCCCGTGCTGCACGGTCAACCCGACCGGGTCGGTGACCTGCGCGTGCCACTGCGCCAGCCAGGCGACGAGCCGGTCGAAGGGGTGCTTGTCGGTGCCGACCGCGACCAACACCCGAACCAGGGAGGTCGACGTGCTGTCACGCTGGCGCGGCAGGCGGGCCGCGTCGACCGTCGGCTGCGACTGCGGACGCCGGGCGGTGCCCGTCTCGCCGGTCACAGCAGTGTCCCCACGACTGTCGCCTCGGGGTACTGCCGGCGCTGCTCGTCCCACTGCACGAGCATCGCGGACAGGAACGGGCGGCAGAGGCGGGCGGTCAGGGTCGGGGTGTCGATCCGGTCGTACACCTCGATGTAGACGGTCGGGATGCGCCACAACCGGGCCAGCACCACGAACGGGACCGCCACCCCGGCGCCGGTGGTGACCACCGCGGCGACCCGCCGCGCCCGCAGCACCCGCCAGGCCAGCAGCGCGTTGCGCAGCAGGTTCGGCACGTTGCGGGTGGTCGGGTGGTGCGCCGGCACCAGGTCCTCACCGTCGAGCAGGGACAGCGCCTCCGGGGTGTCGAAGGTGACCCAGCAGCGCCGCCACTGTTCGTACCAGGGCCGCAGGGCGAGTAGTTGGGCCAGGTGGCCGCCGCTGGATCCGACCAGCAGCAGCACCGGCGCCGTACCGTCATCGTTCTTCGTGTCCACGCGACTCCCCACAAGTTCGCTTGGAATTTCAGTTCACGCCACGCAGAAGCAGATCACACGTTCTCCGGTCCTTGAATAGCGCGACCGGACGAGATGTCGATCTCCACTTCGGGCCTCCGGGCGCACCGATCGCCCGAAGTCCATCGATCGTCATCACCACCTGCGAGTTTGTCGTCACTCTGCGACGCACCCCCGACGCCGCGATTCCCCCGGATCAGCCGCTATGTCGTTTCTCGATGACATCCAAGAGTGCGGGATGCAGCGCGGCGTTCCAGCCCGCTCCCGCGTCGGCCAGCCGCCAGGTGCGCAACCACATCTCCACCAGGTACGCGTCGGCGACCAGCCGCCGCCGCGCGACGTCGAGGCCGAGCCGCTCGCCGTGTCGGCCCAGGTGCCCGTCGACGGCCGCCGCCGCCGCCTCGGCCGACTCCCCCCGCAGCACCAACGCCCGCTGGAACGCGTCGTGCGCGAGGTCGAAGCCGACCGGCACGTCCGGGGCGCTGTGTTCCCAGTCCCAGGCGACCAACCGGCCGGCGTGCCAACCCAGATTCCACGGCACCCAGTCACCATGCCAGTGACCGAACTCCACACTGGTGTCGCCATGCCGGCGGGCCAGCGCGGAGACCGCGGCGACCGCCCGCGCACCGGCCGGTTCGACAGCGGCGGCCCGAGCGGCCAACCCGGTCAACCGGGCCAGGAAGGTCGACCCGGCCAACGGGCGGGGCGTACCCGCCGGGCCGCCACGCCGGGCGACCGCGAGCAGCGCCGCGATCCGCGGCGGGTCGTCCACCGGCACCCCGCGTACCGCCGGTGGCAACGGCTCGATCACCGCGACCACCTGGCCCGCCCACGCCGTCTCGCTGAGCAGCCTCGGCGGCGTCGGGTGGTCCGCGACGTCGGCGACACCGCCCAGCGCCCGCAGAGCCGCCGCCTCCGCGCTGACCAGGGCCCGGGTCGCGTCGTTCCAGCCGATCTTCGCGTAACCGCGCGGACAACCGTCGGCGGTGAAGAGTTGCAGGGTCGGCTTGCCGTTCGGGTCGGGCGGCCGGACCCCGCACGCGGCCAACAGCGGCCTGCCACCCAGGTCGGCGGCGAGCCGCTCGGTCAGCAGCACCTCCGCCGCCGACACCCCGGCGGGCACCGAGACCGTCAGCGTCGGAAACGGCGCGAGCCCCACTCCGCCGAACCGGGCCAGCCCACCCAGCACCGCCCGCACCGCGCGCACCTTCGGCGGCCGCAGCGCGTTGTACGCCAACAGCGACGCCGCCCCGGCCCGTGGCGCGCCCAACGGCACCAGGAACCGGGCCCGGGCCACCGACGGCACCACCGCGTACCGGGCCACCTCCTGGTGGCCGGCCGGCGGCGCACCGCCCACGGTCAGGCTGACCCGGTCGTCCGGGAACACCGCGCGGCTCACCCAGCCCAGACCGTCCACGCGGGAGCGCGGGTCGGCGTCCGGGCCCACCCGCGTCGTCACGCCGCCCGGTCCGCCCAGTCGAGGTCCAGCCCGAGCCGCTCCCGCAACGCGTCGTTGTACGGCCGGTAGTAGTCGGTCAACTCGGCACGCACCGCCGGCTCCAACGGCGCCGAACGCCTGTCGTTGTAGACCTTGAAGTTGGGCAGGTCGTACGCCGGCAGCCCGAGGAAGTCGAGGGTGCGCCGGTAGGTCGCGCGGGAGTCGCGGTAGAGGTCCTCGCTGGGCAGGAAGAGGATCTGATCCCGGTCAAAGCGCTCCAACCACGGCTCCAGGTGCTCCAGGTAGCGCCCCCGGGCCCGGTACGTGTACCAGTCGAACGCCTCGCTGAACGACTCCGGCTCGGCGATCAACCGCTCCCGCTCCCCCGCCGTACGCTCCGGCTCGGCGGCCAGCGCGGCGGCGAAGTCCAGCGGCTCGATGCCGTGGGTGCGACGTTCCTTCCAGTGCGAGTACGCCCGCTCCACCGGGTCCCGCAGCAGCACGATCACCTTCACCGTCGGCATCAGCGCGGAGACCCGCTGCGCGGCGAGCGGATGGAACATGTACAACGGGGCGGCCTCACCGACCCGAACCGGCCCGCCGTGCCGCTTGGCCAGGGCATCGCGCTGCCGCTCGGTCGGGAAGTGCGAGCGGTACCACGCCTCGCCGCGACCCCAGTGCTCCTCGAAGTAGTGCGCCGACTTGGTGTTCCACGCGGGAAACAGGCGGGGCACCAACGGGTGCTGGATGAGGTAGTTCCACAGGGAGGTGGTGCCACCCCGCTTGGTGCCGATGATCAGGAAATCCGGCAGCGGCCGGCGATCACTGGTGCGTACCCCGTAGTCGACAAGCGACTCCTTCACCCGGGTGGTCACCTGGGTCGGCACCAGTTGCTTCACCCGGTCACGGATGGACGCCACGACGGACCTCACCTGCCTCTCGTCGATGCCGGGGTGGACTCGGCGGCCGCAGCCGCCTGGCCCCCTCCACGGATCTGCCTCATGGTCCCCCGGATGCCGGCGCGCACCCGGGGCAACGTCAACATGCCGACGCAGCCGGCCAGCAGCACCGTCAGCGCCACCGCCAGGCCGGGCAGGCCACGCCCGCCCGCCACCACACCGACGGCGGCGGCCAGCCCCACACCGGCGACAGTGGCCGCGGCGGCCCGCACCATAGCGGCGTCGAACAGCGGCTCCCGGACCACCGACCGGGCGAAACCGGCCGCGGTGAGGTTCTCGGTGGCGATGCCGGCGGCCCAGGCCACCGCCGCGCCCGTGGCCCCGTAGCGGGGAATCAGCCACAGGCCCAGCGAGACGGTCACCGTCAACCCGGCCACCGTCGCCACCAGGTGCAGCCCGCTGCGTCCGCCCATCAACAGCAGGCTCTGCACGTTGCCCACCCCGGTGTTCACGAGCATCGCCAGCGCGAGCACCGTCATCGCCGGAACCCCCGCGGTGAACTCCGGCCCGAACAGGTGCAGGAAGGCCGACGCGAACACCGCGAGCAGCAGATACACCGGCCAGGACAGCACCAGCCCCCAGCTGGTCAACTGCCGGTGCACGGCCGCCGCCGCCGCCCGTTCACCGCGACCGAGCAGCCGGGACAGCTGCGGCGACACCGCCACCCGCAGCCCCTGCATGGCCAGTTGGCCGGCCAGCACGTACCGGCCGACCGCACCGAACACGCCGGCGTCCGCCGGCCCCGCCAGCACCGAGGTGAGCAGCACACCCACCCACATGCTGCCCGCGTCGATGGCCGCCGACGCGGCCCGGGGCAGCGCGAAGCGCCAGAACGTCGACCAGTCGGACCGAGTCGGCGCGAGCGCCGCGCCCCGGCCCAGCCCGAGCGGGCCGGCGACCAGGGTGAGGCAGACCAGCAGCGCCAACGCCGCCGGCACCAACCAGCCGGTCATGCCGGCGAGCAGGCCACCGCCGGCCAGCGCGGCGGCCCCGACCAGCACCGGGCGGGCGATCGGCAGCAGGAGGAACTGCACTCCGACGTACGCCCGGATGGGCCGTACGCAGCGCAGCGCGGCGAGCAACAGGGTCATCGCGACCACCACCGGCACCGCCGCGAACGTGACGGTGAGCAGCGCGTCGCCGCTCGCGCCCGAGCCGCGCAGCAGCCGGGGCGCGAGCGCGTCGGCGACCAGCACGCCGGCACCGGCGACCAGGAACCCGGCCAGCAACGGCGGGACCAGCGCCACCGGGAGCATCCGGGCCGCGTCCCCGCGCGCGCCGGCGGTGCGGCGGGGCAACGCCCACATCAGACCCGTCTCCGCGCCGAGCGTGCAGACCGCGGTGGCCACCGTGACCACCCCGATCGCGGCGAAGAACGCGCCCGCGCCGGTCGTGCCGTACCCCCGGGTGATGACCACGGCCAGCACGAACCCGAACAGCCCGCTGGTGGCCGCGCCGAGCAGCCCGGCGACACCGCTGCGCGCACTGCGGCGGGTCTCCGCCGAACCCGCGTCGGCGACCGGCTCGTCCGGGACGGCCGGGGGTCGGGTGGCGGCGGTCACGCGGGCACCGCCGCGTCCAGCCGGGCCGGTGGTCGCGGCTCGGATATCCGGGTCAGCCGTTCCCGTTCGCTGAGCGCCATCGCGAAGGCGACCGCGAAGAACGCGACAGCGAGGTTCTGGTTCGCCATGCCGTAGAACGGGATCTGCACCAGGCAGACCACCGGCACCACCGCCAACCACTGCCCGGCCGCCGAGGTCGCCCGCGCGCAGATCACCGCCGCGGCGACGAACCAGGCCAGGAAACAGACGAGCGCGGGTACGCCGTGACTGAACAGCACCATCCACAGCTGACCCTGGGTGCCGATCGGAGCGGCCGCCGACACCGTGTCGACGTTCACCGGCGCGCCGTAGCCCAACCACGGCGACTCCTGCACGCGGCGGATCACCTCGGTGTAGAGCGAGAGCCGGTCGGTGTTGGTGTCACTGGAGTCGACCCGCTGGCTGATCAGGTCGGTGATCGGGATGAACAGCGTCGCCAACGCGCCGATCACCACGACCCCGACGATGGACGCGGCGACCCGGACGTTGCCGCGCAGGCTGGCCCGCACCCCGAGCACCGCCAACCCGGCGCCGAGGCTGAGGAACATCGCCCGGTTGAGGGTGAGGAACGCCGGCGCGAGCGACAGCGGCAGCGACGCCAGCAACGCCCAGCGCAGCACTCCCTGCCGGCGCAGCATCGCGTACGCCACCACGCAGGGCAGGGTCATGGCGTACGCGCTGCCGTAGTTGTTGGTGTAGGCGAACGGCGCGGCCGGCCGGTAGATCGGGTTCAGCGATCGGGCGCTGTATTCGGCTGTGGTCAGGTGCACCATGTCCTGGATGAACGGGGTGCCGGCCACCCCGCCGGGTAGCAGCACCTCCATCGGGGTGGTCATCGCCAGTCGGGGCACCAGCACCCCGAGCCACCCCAGCGCCACCAACCCGAACCAGAAGGCACAGAGCGGGGTGAGCACCGCCACCAGGCCGGCCCGTTCCCGGGCGGCGGCGTAGACGTACACGCCGACCACCAGAGCGGTCAGGTAGAAGGCCAGGCGCAGGGCGAACGTCAGCAGCGACGCGGGCGACGAGAGCTGGGTGGCGCTGACCAGCACGATGGCGAGGAAGAGCAGCCAGATACCCGCCGCCGGGGGCAGCGGCACCCGCCCACGGGTGAGCAGCAACGCCAGCAGCAACGCGCCCAGCAGGGGCCACCCGAGGTAGAACGCTCCGAGCAACCACCAGAGCGGCACCAGGCCGAACATCAGCGACAGTGGCCAGAGCGGCAGCCGGGGCGGGGCGGGCCGGGGCGACGGCGCGACGGCGGCCGGATCGCCTCCGGGCGGCGGCTCGGTCGCCGGGGCGCGGGTGACCGACACGCTCAGGCCCGGCCGTTGCGGGTGAGCACGAAGCCCAGCGGTGTGACGCCCGCGGCACGCAGCCGCTCCACCAGGCGACGCAGGTCGCTCTGCCGGGTGCGGTCCCGTTCCACGACCACCACCGCGCTGCCCTGCCGGGCGACCGCGACGCCGCGCTCGTCGGATTCCGCCGGTGGGGCGTTGAACAGCACCAGGCCGTGGTCCGCGCCCTGCCGCCAGGTGCCGAACCGGACGCTGCCCACGCCCACCGCCACCTCGTCCGGGTCGGTGACCCGACCGTTCTCCGGGCGGGCCGACGCCACCCGGGGCAGCGTCAGGGTGGCGTCCGGGTCGGTGGACGGGCGGGCGCCGGGCGGGTGCGGGGAGGGCCGGCGGGTGGCCGTGCCGTCGGTGCCACCAGCGGCGGTCGAGGTGCTGCCGGCCGGACGGGGCTTGGGCACCAGCGGTCGCGACGGGTCGACGGGCAGCCGCCCCCGGTCGGCGAGCACAGTGGTGCGCAGCCGCTCGACGCGCCCGTTGTCGTCGGCGACGAAGACTTCCCGACCGTCGGCGGCGAGCGCCACCGCGAGCCCGGCGGTCAGCGCGGTGGCGTCCTCCCGGGCGGTCACCAACGCCACCCGGGCAGGTTGGCGGACTCGCTCGGCGACCGCCATCGCCACGTACCGGATGTCGGCGTCGACCGCCCGTGGGCTGCCGCGCAGCGGCGGCCGGCGCACCGTGCCGAGCAGCGGCAGCCCGGTGGCGTCGCGGCCGTCCGCGACCGAGCGAACCCGCCGGTCGGTGGACTCCCAGGCGTACGCGAGCACGATGCCGATCAGCGCGCCACCGAGCAGGCCGGCGACCAGGTAGAGCGGTCGGTGCCCGGCGGAGGTGACCAGCGCCTTCTCCGCGGTCTGGGTGACCCAACCGGGGTTGACGTCGACCGCGGCGATCTCGGTGCGGGCGGCGTTGAGTTGGGTGAGCTGGTTGTTGATTCCGGCCAGCTCGGCCACCAGCGCGTCGGCGGCGGCGGTGTCCTTGGTGGTGCCCGCCCGCTTCTGGAGCGCGGCCTGCTGGGCGACGACCTTGGTGATGCTGGCGTCGTAGGACCGCAGCATCTCGGCGCGCTGCTGCTCGTACATGGTGCGTCGCACGTCCAGGTAGGCCTGGGCGGCCATGTTGGCGCTCTGCACCGCCCGCTGCGCGTCACCGGCCTGGTAGGTGAAGCGGAGGATCTGCCCGCCGGTGGGCACCTCGACCTCCAGCGCGTTGCGGATGTCGCGCGGGTCACCGCCGGCGGAGTTGGCGAGCCGCTGCACCACCTCGGTGCCGGTGGCGATGCCGCTCTCCACGTTCATGTTGACCGCACGGTCGGCACCCGCGCCGCTGGGGGTGAACGCGTCGGTCACCACCGGCCGGACCGCCACCACGGCGCTCGCGCTCATCGCCGCGGGCACGAGCAGCACGTAGCCGAGCGCGGCGAGCAGACCGACCATCGCCACCGCCGCCACCAGCCGTAACCGGTGCAGCGGCACCCGCAGCAGGTCGGTCAGTGTCACGGTGCCCGGGGTCGCGGAGGATGGGCTGTCCGTGGACCAGGGGCCGGGCGTCGCATCAGTCATGGAACTTCTTCACCGTCTGTTGAGGATTGCCGACGACCACGACACCGGGTGGCACGTCCGTGCGGACCACGGTGGCCGCGCCCACGACGCTGTCCCGACCGACCCGCACGCCCTTCATCACCAGTGCGTGCGCGCCGACCCACACGTTGTCCTCCAGGACGATCGGCGCGCGGGTGGCCGGGCCGGGCGGTTCGTGCCGCTGGGCGGGCGGCAGGTTGTGGAAGTCGTTGTCGAGCAGCTCGCAGTCGGACAGAAGGCAGCGGTCGCCCACCGTCACCGACGTCCAGGTGCCGATCCAGGTCGCGTTGAGCAGGCAGTCGGCCCCGACGCGTACCTCGCCGGGGCCCGCGAAGCGGACGAGCTTGTTCAATCGGGTGCGGTCACCGATGGTCACCCGCACACCGCGGCGCAGCCGGATCCGACCACGGATCTCCACGTCCCGCCCGAGCGTCAACCGGCGATAGCGGAGCCGGTACCAGCCGCGTTTGACCGCGAAGATCAGACGCACCGCGCGTCTCTTACGGATGCCTGCGGCGCCGAGCAACGACCCTCCCCACATCGCGGGGCCGGCGGCGGTGGGGTACCCGCCGCCGGCCCAACGTGAACAATCTACCGATGCTTGATTACGAACGGTTGACCGTTACTGTACGGAGAAGAATGTCGATGGGGTAGACCAGGACAACTCGGGCGTCGCCGTGGTGATGACAGTCGCCGCCGCACCGTTGACCGCCGCCGTCGGCGCGGCCGTCGGGTCGAACGGCACGCTCCGCAGGGCACCGTCAGTGGCACCGTAGACGATCTGGCCGCCCACCCACGCCATGCCACGCACCGTGGACCAGGTCACTCCCGTCGTCGGCAGTGTGAACTCGGTGGCACCGAGGTAGTTGCCGTCGATCTCGAAGTAGCGGTAGTAGAGGTTGTTGGCCCCGGTACGGGTGTAGTAGAGCCGGCCGTCGAGGTAGAACGCGCCGGTCAGCAACGCCGGGTTGTACCAGTCGTTGTAGCCGGACGCCTCCCACGGAGAGCCGATCGCTCCGCCGTTGAACAGCGACACGTCGATCCGGCTGCCGGTCGGGGTGCCGGCCACCGTGTGCGACCAGTAGATCCGGTCGTCCACCCGCCAGGTCGCGCCGGCCGACGTGTACGCGGGCTGGCTGACCGTGACCGGCGCGCCCAGCGCGGCACCGTCGAACGGCACCTTGGCGAGGGTGCCCGGAGCGGTGTTCAGGTAGAGGTTGCCGGTGGTGGCGGCGGGCGGGTTCTTCGGAGTGAAGGTACGGCCGCCGGCGAGCGGGAACATGCCGAGGCGGCCGTGGTACTCCTCGCCCATGCCGTCGGAGTTGTGCCCGAAGTAGAGGCCGTCCGACCCACGCCAGAGCACCGGCACCGAGGAGCCCCAGCTGCTGGTGCCCGACGGCATCGAGGCGCTGCCGCTGCGCCGCGGATTCCAGTTGACCGGCATGCCGGTCGCGGGGGTGACGGCGGCGATGCCGAGCCGGTCGATCGCGCCCGCGCCCGCGTTGTCGCTGGCGTTCGGGTTGTTGAGCCACCGGAAGTGCCCACCCAGGTAGATCACGTTGTCCGCGACCTCGACCGAGGTGATGGTGTCGTTGCCGGTGAAGTCGACCCAGGTGGCGATCTGGCCGCTGCCCCGCGCGGCGGTCTCGAAGCGCACCAGGGCGTCGCAGTACGCGGACGGCCAGCCGCCGCCGCCGTTCGTGCCGACCACGAACCACGTGCCGTCGCCGCCGAACTTCACGTCCTGCACGTAGTGCACGAAGGTCGTCGGCGACGCGCACGGCGCGACGAACTTCTCGCTGCTCCAGTCGATCAGCGTGGGCGTCGCGGAGACGTCCACCAGGGCGATCTGGTTGCGGGCCAGGCCGTTGACGAGGGTGAAGTTGCCGCCGACGACAAGCGTGTTGCCGTCCGGCGTGACGTCGATGGTCCAGACGTACGACGTGGTGCCGTGCCGCCCGACGGTCGCGTCGATGACGAAGCTCGGGTCGATCGCGCCGGTCGTCGCGTTGAGCCGGCCGAGACCGACGTGCGCGGTGCCGTTGAGCCAGTTGAACGCCCCGGCCACGTACAACCAGTTGCCGTGCAGGGTCACGTCGCGGATCGTGCCGCCGTCGGAGCGCCCGACCCAGCTGTCGATGATCGCGCCGGTCGACGGGTCGAGCGCGACCAGGTTCTTCCGCGAGACGCCGTTGACGTTCTTGAAGGCGCCGCCGACGATCAGCGTGCCGCCGGGGCCGGCGACGAGCGTGTTGACCGCACCGTCGAGCACCGGCAGGAAGGTGGTGGACATCGTCCCGGTGGTCCGGTCGTACGCGAAGAGGTAGCGCTGGGTGACCCACGGGGAGGCTGCGGTCTGCCGGAGCTGGGTGAAGCTCCCACCGACGAAGACCGTGTTGCCCACCTGCGCGAACGCACGGGTTTCACCGTCGCGGGCATGCGGAGTCGCGTCGGCGGGGTTCGCCGACACCAGGGTCGCCGTCTCCGGGACCGGTACGACCGCAGCCGACGAGGTGGTGGGGACGCCCAGGACCGCGGCGACGATCGCCAACGCGACCACCCCCGCCCGAGCACGACGTCGTTTTGCGAAACGCCACAAGTGCGAGAGTTTGGGCACGCTGCGCCTCCAGATTGGATGAGAACCCGAGGTAGCGTGCCTCGCCCAGCCTGGTTAACAAAATCCGCCGATTGGGCGGTGCATGAATCCGCTAGCCGACAGAACGCCGGGGGGTCGGGTGACCGACCCCCGGCGAACGGCGTCCCGTCAGCGCGTCATGGTGGTCAGCGGCTCCCCCCGGTGGGCTGCCGCAGGTACGGGTCCTGCCCGGCCTTCGCGAAGCCGGCCACCGCCGCGGCGTTGTGGTTCATCGTCATGTCGCAGGTCGACGTCCGGCTGGTCATGCCGGCCGAGTTGAAGTAGATGGCTGCCTTGATCTTGGGGTGCGCCTTCAGCGCGGCCGGGAACTCCTGGAACCAGCGCTGCTTGGCGCCCGAGTCGGCGGCGTCGAAGTTCGTGCCGAACTCGGCGAGCATCCGCGGCTTGCCGGCGCCGATGCCGTTGTCGTCAAGCCAGCGGTAGAAACCGCCCACCGTCGTGCTCGGGCTCTTCCACACCGTGCTGCCGTTGCAGACGTGGAAGTTGTACGGGTCGTAGGCCACCCAGTCGACGTACTGGTCACCGGGGTACAAGCCGGCGTAGCGCGAGTAGTGGCCGGACCAGCCCATCATCGTCCAGACCCAGACCGCGTTGCTCGCGCCGGCCCTGGCGAACCGTTCGTGCACGTAGCGCCAGGCGCGGACGAAGTCGGCGTCACTGCCCTTGTTCGGCTCGTCCTCGGGCTCGTGGTCGAAGCCCATGAAGATCGGCACGCCGGCGGCGCGGATGCGGCCGGCGACAGCGTCGATGGTCTCGTCCTGCCGCCCGCTGTAGACATCGGACCACTTCAGGGTGGTGCCGGTGGAGAAGTTGCGGGACTCCCAGGCGAAGAACATCAGCCTGCCCTCGCGCATCTGCTGCTGCTCGTAGACGTCGGGGAAGGCGCCGTTGCTGCCGGTGTTGGAGAAGTCGTGGTAGCGGTGCACGATGTCGAACTTGCGGCCGACCTGCGCCTCCACGTCGGTGACGGCCTTGCCGTGGTCCCAGCCGCCGGCCGAACCGGCGGGCGAGTACATGCCCCACCAGGCGCCGCAGGAGGGGACGAGCTTGTCCGACACGGACCCGCACTTGCCCGGAAGGGCGCCGCTCGCGCTCGGGCTCGGCGTGCGGGTCGGGGAGACCGTGGGCGAGGGCTTCGGCGAGGCACTGGTCGGCGAGGCGCTCGGCGCGGGCGGCGGCGCGGGCCGGGTGGTCGACGGCGCCGACGGCCGGGACCCGAGGTCGTAGCTGATCACCAGGCTCGGGCGGAGGTCCGGGCTGCGGTTCTCGACCGACGCCCAGTAGATCCGGCTCTCCAGCCCGGCCTGGACCAGCGAGACCGTCCAGACCCCGTTGCCGGTGACCAGCTTGGAGACATCCCACTCGTTGAAGCCCTTGGACACACTGTCCACGCTGTCCAGCGCGTCACCGGCCGCGCCCAGGATCGGCCGCGCCTCGCGGGCGCTCAGCGGCGACGCGTGCGCCGTCACGGTCGCGGCGAATTTCTGCCAGGCGTGCATCCGCAGCGTCGCCCGGACGTTGACCGCGGCGGCCGGCACCGTGGTCACCTCGAATTCGACGACCGCCTGTCGACCACCGCGCGGGTTCCCGTCGCAGCGCGTCGCGCAGGTGGCCAACGTCGTCTTCGCGGAGTTGTCGCCGTCCTGCGACACCGCGGTCGCGGTGGTGTCCGCCACCGCCCGGATCGACAGATCGTCGTTGGCCAGCAGAGGCATCATGGTCGCCACGATGCCGGCCACCACCGATCCGCCGACCACGCCGATGGCGATCGCCTTGCGCCGGGGCCCGGAGCGGAGCCGGGTGATGCGGTGCAATCCGTGCCTGGTCAAGGAAACTCCCTGTGTCTGCGTCCGTAACGGTGAGCAGCGTATCGATGACCAGGGCAGGTCGTCGGAAGGACAGTTTTCCGTAAGCGCGTCTTAACCGTCAGCTAAGAAAGTCGGCTGAGGTCGCCTCCGCCAGCGCCCCGCGCATCGCCTCGACCGGGGCGCTCACGCCGGTGAACTGCTCGAACTGGCCGATCGCCTGCGCCAGCAGAAGGTCCAATCCGGACACCAGCCGCAGGCCGGCCGCAGCGGCGGAGGCGGCCAACGGCGTGGGCCACGGGTCGTAGATCGCGTCGAAGAGCACCGTCCCCGGCCGCCACGCCACCGCGTCGGCCAGCGGGTCGGCGACACCCTTCGGCACCGTGGAGACCGCCAGGTCGGCGGCGGAGAGGTGGCGCTGCGCGTCGGCCCAGCCGGCGGCGGTCAGCACGACACCCAGAGCGTCGGCTACCGGCCGCAGCTCGTCGATCGCCTCGGGTCGGCGGGCGACCACCGTCACCGCGGGGCAGCCCAGCCGCACGGCGGCGGCCAGCGCGGCGCGGGCCGTCCCGCCCGCGCCGAGCACCGTCACCGCGGCACCCGAGGCCACCCCGGCCGTGGTCAGCACCCGCACCATGCCGGCGACGTCGGTGTTGTCGGCGTACCAGGAACCGTCCGGGCGGCGTACCAACGTGTTGGCCGCGCCGACGGCGGCGGCGACCGGCGAGGCCTGCGCGGCCACGGCGAGTGCCGCCTCCTTGCCCGGCATCGTCACCGACAACCCGGCCCACTCCGGGCCCAGGCCGGCGACCAGATCCGGCAGCTCCGCCGCCGCGCACTCGATCCGGGTGTACGACCACCCGGTCAGCCCCGCGGCGGCGTAACCGGCGGTGTGGATCACCGGCGAGAGGGAGTGCGCGATGGGCTTGCCCAGCACAGCGGCCCTGCGGGTCACCTCGATCACCCCGCACCACCCAAGGCTCCTGCTGCCGTGTTCCGCATCACTTCGCGCCCTCCCGGGAGACTCGGATCGACAGTACCCAGCACGCAGGCCAGGCCACCAGAGAACCACGGCTGCGGACGACGCTCGCGGGCCGGAGCATCGCTTGACGGTCATCGATGGGAGTGAAAGCATTCCCGCGACGGTACGAGCGATCTGAAAATGGGGGGAACCTTGAACAAACGCATTCTGCGCGCCCTTATCGCAATTGCCGCGGTCTTCAGCCTCTCGCTGATGATCGGCGCGCCCGCCAAGGCGGACCCGGCGGCGGGCAGCTGGTCCGACAACCACCAGTTGTGCAATTCCAGCTCCTGCGTGCGCACCGGCAACATCGTCCGGCTCTGGCAGGCCATCATCTGGGCCGACGACCTGAGCGGCAGCGTCGGCACCAGCTTCATCGACGGGGAGTTCGGCTCCAACACCGCCGCCAAGACCCGGACCTGGCAGGACGTCATGAACATCGGCATCGACGGTTCGGTCGGCCCGCAGACCTGGGGCGAGGCGTACGGAGCGGTCAACCGGAACACCGGTTTCGACACCAGCACGCAGACCGGTTACTTCTACTACGGCTACAACCGCACGTTCGGGCTGCGTAAGCAGAACAGCAATGGCGTGTGGACTTTCCTGAACCCGCGCACCGGTTCCTGGACGGGCACGAGTCACTGACAATGGCGCCGTAACCGCGTCGCCGCGCACACGCCAAAAGGCTCCCTTCCCGACACGACCACAATTCTGGTCAGCGGGAGGGGAGCCTTTTGCAGGTCGACCGGGCCGGTCAGATGATGCCGGCCTCCCGGGCCTTCGCCTCGTTACGCTGATGCTGCTCGTACGTCTCGGCGAACTCGGAGTGGCCCTCCTTGTCGATCGCCACGAAGTAGAGCCACTTACCCGTCGGCGTGGCCATCGCCCCTTCCAGTGCCTGCTTCCCCGGGTTGTTGATCGGGGTGGGGATCATGCCGCGCAACTTGCGGTTGTACGGGTTCTTCGGGTCGTCCAGCTCGGCCGCCGTCATCTGCTTGGACGACTTGGTCGGCTTGCCGATCGACTCCAGGTAGTAGTTGACGGTGACGTCCATCTCCAGGCAGTTGCACGGGAACTCGCCGTACGCCCGGTTGTAGGCCACCCGGGCGACCTTGCCGAGGTCGTCCTTGTTGCCCGCCTCGGCCTGCGCCAGCGACGCCACGATCAGCGCCTCATATGGGCTGACCTTGCGTTCCTTCTGCACCCGGTCGGCGAACTTCATCTCACCGCTCACCGAGAGGAAGTTGTCCACCATCAGCTTGAGGATGCTCTCCGCGGTGGCCTTCGGCGGGATCTCGTACGTGTCCGGGTAGAGGAAGCCCTCGACGGACTTGACGATCTTCTTGCCGTCATCGCGCTTGAACCACCAGTCCGGGACGCCGAGCGCCTCCGGGTCCTTCGCGGCGGCCTCGAACTCCTTGACCGGAATCTTGGTCTTGTCGGAGAGCAGCTTGTAGATGTTCTTGGCGGTGCGGCCCTCGGGGATGGTGAGGCCGTTGACGATCTTGTTCTTCAGGTCGAGCATCGCGGTCACGGCGTTCGCACCGCTCATCTGCTTACGCAGCTTGTACGTGCCCGGCTGGATGTTCTTGGAGCGCGAGTTGGCCTCGGCCGCCTCGATGAACGCCTTCTGGCTCTTCACCACGTCGGCCGCGACGAGGGCGTCCGCCATGTCGGCGAGCAGCGCCCCGTTCTTGATCTCGACGGTGATCTCACCCGCCCCGGCGCCGTCGTAGTCGGGGGTGACGAAGTAGTTCTGGATCCGGTCGAAGCCGTAGAACGCGACACCGCCGATGCCGCCCAACAGGACCAGGGCCATCAACAACGCCAGGAATGTCTTGCCCCGGCCGCCACCGGACTTGCCGTTGCGCTTGCGGAAGCCGCGCCGGTGCCGGCCCTTCTCCCCCCGCTCCGGCTCGTCGAACCCAAGGTCCAGATCGTCGATCATTACGTCCGCCTCCGCTGCGCGTCCAGCCAGCTCTGCAGAATCTCCACCGCGGCCGCCTGGTCGACAACCGCACGTTGACGCTTACCTCGGACGCCACGCTCGGCAAGCCTACGAGAGGCGACCACTGTCGACATCCTCTCGTCAGTGAGCGTTACCGGGACGGGCGCTATCACATCGACCAGTCGGTCAGCGTACGCCTTCACGTGGACAGCCGCCGGGCCGTGTTTACCCGCGAGATTGACCGGAAGGCCGACGACAACCGCGACGGCCTCATGTTCGGCCACCAACGCGGCCAACTCGGCGAGGTCGCTCGGGACCGCGTCCGGCGCCGCGGTGAGGTCACGGGCGAGCGTGACCAGCGGCGTTGCCAGGATCCCGTCCGGATCCGAACGGGAGACGCCCACCCGCACCTGACCGACGTCGACACCCAGTCGCACACCGCGCGTCAATTCAGCCACCGACGGTCACCGCCGGGTGGCTACGAACCAGGGCGGGCCAAATGGCCCGCCCTGACCGAGAGTGATCGCTCATCACGCCTCAGTAATCGCCTTCTCGACGGTGAGCAGCAGGTTCGGCGCCTCGCCCGCCGGTAGACCGCCGCCCTGGGCGAGGTCGGGGCTGCCGCCACCGCGCCCGGAGAACGCCGCCTTCACCAGATCCGACGCCGCCAGGCCCCGACCACGGGCGGCGGCGTTGACCGCCACCACCAGGGACGCCTTGCCGTTCGACCGGGCCGCCACCGCGACGACCGCCGGCCGCGCAGGGTCGATCTTGCCGCGGATCTCCTGGGCCAGGGTTCGCACGTCGTTGCCGGCCGCACCCTCGGGCGCCTCGGTGCCCACGTACGCGACCCCGCGCACGTCCTTGGCCTGCGCGGCGAGCGCCGCCGCCCCGCCCAGCACCAACTGGGCGCGCAGCTTCTCCAGCTCCTTCTCCGCGTCCCGCAACTGTGTGACGGTCTGCTCCACCCGGTCGGCGACCTGGTCGTTGGGCACCCGGTACAGCTCGGCCAGCCGGGACACCAGCAGGTGCTCCTTGGCCAGGAAGCCGAAGGCGTCCATGCCGACCAGCGCCTCGACCCGGCGGACACCGGAACCGATCGACGACTCGGAGAGGATCTTCACGAGGCCGAGCTGCGCCGAACGGGCCACGTGCGTGCCGCCGCACAACTCCCGGGCGTAGTCACCCACCTCGACGACCCGGACCTCCTCGCCGTACTTCTCGCCGAAGAGCGCCATCGCGCCGATCCGCCGCGCCTCGTCCAGCGAGGTGATGAAGGCGTGCACCTCCAGGTCTGCCAGCAGCACCTCGTTGACCTGCTGCTCCACATCGCGCAGGACGCTCGGCGACACCCCGGTCGGGGTGTTGAAGTCGAACCGGAGCCGGCCGGGCGCGTTCAGCGACCCCGCCTGCGTGGCCGACTCGCCGAGGAAGTTCCGCATGGTCTGGTGCACCAGGTGGGTGGCGGTGTGCGACCGGGAGATCGCCCGACGCCGCGTCGTGTCGATCTCGGCGAAACCGGCCTCGCCGGCACGCACCTCACCCCGGATCACCCGGGCGCGGTGCACGATCAGGCCGGGCACCGGCTGCTGGACGTCGAGCACCTCGACCTGCCCGCCGCCAACGGTGATCATGCCCTGGTCGGGCTGCTGTCCACCGCCCTCGGCGTAGAACGGGGTCGTGTCGAGGACCAGCTCGATGGTGTCACCCTCGGTGGCCGCCTGACGCGGGCCGTCCGCGCCGAGCAGCGCCCGCACCGTGGACTCGCGGGACACCTCGCTGTAGCCGGTGAACGTCACCGGGCCACCCGCGTCGAGCACCGACCGGTACGCCGACAGGTCGACGTGGCCGGTCTTGCGGGCCTGCGCGTCAGCCTTCGCCCGGGTGCGCTGATCGGCCATCAGCCGGCGGAAACCCTCGTCGTCGACGGTGAGGCCCTGCTCCGCGGCGATCTCCAGGGTCAGGTCGATCGGGAAGCCGTACGTGTCGTGCAACTGGAACGCCTTCGCCCCGGACAGCGAGCTGCCACCCGCCGTGCGGGTCTCCGCGATCGCGGTGTCCAGGATCGTCGTGCCCGCCCGCAGGGTGGACAGGAACGCCTCCTCCTCCGCGTACGCGTAGTCCGCGATCCGGTCGAAGTCGGTCGCCAGCTCCGGGTACGACGGGGCCATGCAGTCGCGCGCCACCGGCAGCAACTCGGGCAGCGCCCGGTCCTGCCAACCGAGCAACCGGATCGACCGGATCGCCCGTCGCATGATCCGCCGCAGCACGTACCCACGGCCCTCGTTCGACGGGGTCACCCCGTCGCCGATCAGCATCAACGCCGTGCGCACGTGGTCCGCGATCACCCGCAACCGCACGTCGTCCGGGTGCGACTCACTCGCCACATGCCCCGAGTGCGCGCCGTACCGCTTGCCGGTCAGCTCCGCCGCCCGGGCCAGGATCGGACGGACCTCGTCGATCTCGTACAGGTTGTCGACACCCTGCAGGATCGAGGCCATCCGCTCCAGGCCCATGCCCGTGTCGATGTTCTTCGCCGGCAGGTCACCCAGGATCGGGTAGTCCTCCTTGGTCGTGCCCGGACCCCGCTCGAACTGCATGAACACGAGGTTCCAGTACTCCATGTACCGGTCCTCGTCGACCGCCGGGCCACCCTCACGGCCGTACTCCGGACCCCGGTCGTAGAACAGCTCCGACGACGGACCACACGGCCCGGGAATGCCCATCGACCAGAAGTTGTCCGCCTTGCCCCGACGCACGATCCGCTTCGCCGGCACCCCGACCGACCGCCAGATCTCGAACGCCTCGTCGTCGTCCAGGTAGATCGTCGGCCAGATCCGCTCCGGATCCAGCCCGTAACCACCCTCGGAGATCGGCTTCGTGGACAACTCCCACGCCAGCGGAATCGCCCCGGCCTTGAAGTAGTCACCGAAGGAGAAGTTGCCGTTCATCTGGAAGAACGTGCCGTGCCGACTGGTCTTGCCGACCTCGTCGATGTCCGGGGTGCGGATGCACTTCTGCACGCTGACCGCCCGCTGGTACGCGGGCGTCTGCTGACCCAGGAAATACGGCACGAACTGCACCATGCCGGCGTTGACGAACAACAGATTCGGGTCGCTGATGGCGGGCAGCGGAGCGGACGGCACCACAGCGTGGCCATTCGCCTCGAAATGCGCGAGGTACCGCCGCTTGATTTCCGCCGTCTTCATCGCTGGTGTTCCTCCGGAAAGATTTCTCGATCGCCGATTCGCGGGTCTTCCCGCAGGTCGGCGAACTTGTCATCGAACGCCTCGCCGTGGGCGAACGCGTAGTGGATCTCCTGCTCGCGTTCGGCCATCCCGACCCGGACGTCCTCCACGAAGTTACGCAGCGACTCGACCAGGCCGCCAGCGGATTCCGTCAGGGAGCTGGCAATTCCGGCCGGTGTGTACGCCTGCGCGGTCCGGGTCGCCTTGCGGACCACGATCACACCGACGGCCACCCCGATGCCGAGCCAGAACAAGCGCCTCATGTCCCGCTACCTCCTGGTGCGCCGGGCCGGTCAGCTGTTGCCGCGTCGCGCGGCCCGTCGCTGCTGCTTGATGGTGTCGCGGACCTCGCGCTCGGTCTCGGCATGCCGGCGGCCGGCGGCGGCCTTCCGCACGCCGTAGCCGAACGCGGCCACCTTGACCAGGGGGTTGGCGGCCGCGGCGGAGACGACGGTGGCCAGGTTGGCGACGTTGGCGGTGACGTTCTGCGCGTGGCTGGTCATCGTGTCGACCTTCGCCAGCTGGAGGTTCACGCCGTCGAGCGAGGTCTGCACCTGCTCCAGCGCAGTGTTGACGTTCTTCACCGTCGTGTTCACGTCGCCGAGCAGCGGCGCGGTCCGATCGTTGAGGTCGTTGATCATCCGGGTGGTGGCGTCAACCGTGTGCCGCAGCCGCAGGATGGGCAGCGTCAGGATGAGCACCAGCACCGCGAACGCGGATGCCGCGATCAGCGCCGCGATCGCTCCAAGTTCGCTCACGCCTGTCCTCCTCAAGCAGAAGTTCCGCAGGACCCGACGTCCCAGGAACGCACAACGATGGCACCCGTACCGGCCGCCACGTCGTCGGCGGTCACCGGTGGCGGGCGTGCCCGCCAGCCCCAGACCCTACCGTCCGTGATGGAGCCCGGCTCACGACGGTGAGGGTGTCAGCTCACCCAGCGGATCGCCGCTGACCGTCGGGTACGGATCCTCTCCGGTCAGTGACGGGTCGGTGGTCGGCTGTGGCCTGGTTCGCTCGTCGTCGATCGCGTTACGGACCTTCACCGACACCAACGAGCCGGTGCACTCGGTCGCAGCGGCCGACGGGTCGGTGGACGGCACGGCCGGCTCGCCGTCGACCGGCGGCGGCACACAGGTCGGCTCGCGTACCCACAGGTCGAGCGTCAACTCGTCGCGCCGCCAGCAGGTGTAGCTGCCCTTCGTCTCCTGCTCCGGGCAGCGGCTCACCTTCCACGGCTGCCAACCGTCCTGCCGCAACGCCTTCTCGTAGGCCTGTGCCGTCTCCGCCGGTGCCTTCTCGGAGGTGACGGTGCGTTCCCGCAGCCGGCAGTCGAGCAGACACCAGCGGCTGCCGCTGACGTCGTCGACGGTCTTGGCCGCCGCCCAACCCGGCACGTCGAGCTGGTCCAGGTTGTCGAAGACCGGATCACGGCTCAACGTCCGGAGGCCGAAGAAGAGCGGCACCGCGCCGAGCAGTACGACGCTGACCAGCACCAGCACCGCCGCACGCAGACGCCGCCGTTCACGCGACTCCCGATGCGCCTCGGAGCGGGCACCCGCCGGGTCGGCGTCTCCGGGCGAGTCGGCGGGACGAAGTGCGGGACCGCCGGACTGCTCCGGTACGGGCCGTTCCGCCGGCCCGGACGGGGTCGGCACCACGGCGGCGGCCCGCGCCACCCCGACGGGATCGCCGGGGCGGCCGGGCGGCGGCACCGGGGCGACGCCGCTCGGTTCGGCGCGGCCAGGCTCCCGGTTCGGGGGCAGGGCACGTCCGGCGGCACGGTCGGAGGGCGCGGGCCGGGCGATCGGCGGAACGCCCGCTCGTTCGTCGACGAGGGGTGGCTGCGCGGCGCCCGGTGGGCGGACGGCGGCCCGAGCCGGGCCGTCCGGACGCGCACGTGGCGGGCCGTCCGTACCCGGGGGCACCGCGACACGGGCGGCGCCTTCGGGACGCGCACCCGGTGGGCCGTCCACACCGGGGGGCACCGCGGCACGAGCCGGACCCTCCGGACGGGCGGCGCCGCGAGCCTCCGCACCGGGGCGGGGTGGGCCGTCGGTGCCGCCTCGGCCGACGCCCGGCGCGGGGGTGTCCCCCGGGCCGGGCCGGACCCGTCCGGGTGGGGCGGAGCGGGCAGCGCCACGAGCCGGTGCGGCGGGACCGCCGCCGGGCGCGGGGCGTCCCGCGACGTACGGTTCGTCGCCGCGGGACCCGGGTCGACCCGGACCAGCCGAGCCGTCGGGGCCGGACTCGGCCGCCGGACGACGTCGCCGACCGGTCGGATCGGCAGCTGGCGTCCCGTCCGGACCGGGCCCCGCCGCCGCACGACCACGTCGACCGGTCGGATCCGGCGGGGGCGCCGCAGCGCCTCGACCCCGGCCGGGTCGGTCGCCGGGAGACGGCGGATAGGGCAGAGCCTGCTCGCCGGTGGAACCTGACGCGTCCGGCCGGACGGCACGACGACCTGTCGTCGCCTCCGCTCCCGGGTCCGCCGGCGGGCCGGCGGGCCGGCGGGCCGGCCGGCGGGCGGCGGGGCGCTCCGCGGCCGGGTCCGGTACGCCGAGTCGACCGGCCGCGTGGTCGACAATGTCTCCCGTGTCGGCAGGTGGCGTGGCGCGCCGACCCGGCGGTGGCGGGGTGGCCCCCCGGCGGTTGACGACGGGCAGACCCGGGTCGGTGTGCGGCAGGCGACCGGCCTGGCGCAGCCAGTCGGCGGGCCTTTCCGGGCGGTCCACCCGGGGTTCGCCGCCGGTTGGCGTACGCCGCTCCGGTTCGTCGGGGGCGGCCCGACGGCGACCGGCGCCGTCAGCCGGGACGACGGTGGGCGTCGCGCCGCTGTGGCCGCCGGACGCCGCGGGCACCGGTGGGGCGTTACCCGAACGGGGCACCACCGGCTCGTCGGGTTCGGCGGCACGGCGACGGCCGCCGCCGGCGGGGCGGGCGGGCTCGGCGGCACGGCGGCCGGTGGGCTCCGGTGCGCCGGGGTCGACCGGGCCGGGCCGGCGCCGGGCGGTGCGTGGGTCGTGCTCGATGGCGGGGTCGGGGCGCGGGCCGTCGGCGGCCTGGGGGACGGCGCCCGTGGGCGCGCCGTCGAACCGAGCCGCGCCGGAAGCGGACGGCCCGGCCGCCCGGGCCGGATCGGGCGAGGGTCCGGCAGGCCGGCGACCGGCGGGCGCGCCGTCGGCCGTCGGGCGGGCGCGGCCGGGCTCGACGGGCTCCGGGCCCGGCCGACGGCCCGGCGGGGCGGCCTCCGGGCGGCGCAGCGGAGGCACGGCGTCCGGCTGTCCACCGGAGGCGTCGGGATCCGGGCGACGACCGGTCGGCACGGCGGCTTCGGGGCGGCGCCCCGTCGGGGCACCGGAGCTCGGAGGGCCCGCGGGTGGTCCGGAGGGAGCCGCCGCGGAGCGGGCACGGACGGGACCGCCGGGCGTGTCCGTGCTCGGGTGAGGGCCCGGCGGGCCGGCCGGGTCGCCGCCGACCGGACGGGCCGTGGGTGGTGACGGCGGTACGGCGGCGCGGGCCCCGGGGACCGGTTGCACACCGCGACGCGCCGGCTGGCCAGGGGCACCGGGGCCGGCAGCGGAGGGCCGCTCGTCCGGGCGGCGGGCCACCGGCGGCGCCTCCCCCGGCCAGGGGCCGTCGGTCGGCCGACGAGGGCCGGTGCCGTCCGGATCGCTCTGCCGCTGCACGGGCGGCCCCGGAGCCTCCGGCGGCGCCGGTACGCCTGCGCGCGGACCACCCGGCGCACCCCGCTGCGGCCCGGCCGGCGCACCCCCGGCGGGGCGGGTCGGCTCTGCCGGGGCACCGTCCGGGCCCAGTTCGGTGCGTTGCTGCTTGGCCGAGCGCAGGTCGTCGATCCAGCCGAATTCCTCGCCGGCGACGGGCTCCTCCGGCTCGGACTCCGCCGCCCGACCTCGACCCCAGCGACGCGCCTTGGCGCGGGGATCGCGCCGCTCGTCCGCGCCCTCGTCCGGGCGGTCCCCACCACGCGATCTCACTGTTGACCCTCTCCTGCGGCGTCGGTGCCGCTGTCCTGCATAGTGCCGGTGGCGCCCGCGCCCGTCGCCGGGCGACCACTCTCGCCGGCAAGCGCCGACGCGGTCTGCGCCGTTACGGGTGGCTCGACTGCCGGGGTGTCCGGGCGGGCGGCCGGGGCCGGCAGACCACGCACGATGCGGCGCAGCACGGGTAGCCGGCTGGCCACCGCCCGTTCCGCCCCGTGCGGACTGGGCTGGTAGTAGTCGGTGCCCACCAGGTCGTCCGGGACGTACTGCTGGGTGACCACGCCGCGCTGGTCGTCGTGCGGGTAGCGGTAACCGGTCCCGTGACCCAACCCCCGGGCTCCGGCGTAGTGCGCGTCGCGCAACCCGCGTGGCACGGAGCCGCCACGACCGGCCCGGACGTCGGCGATCGCGGCCCCGATGGCGGTGGTGGCCGAGTTCGACTTGGGGGCGGTGGCCAGGTGGATCACCGCCTGGGCCAGGTTGAGCTGTGCCTCGGGAAGCCCGACGTACTCGACCGCGTGCGCGGCAGCGGTGGCGACGCTCAGGGCCCCCGGATCGGCCATCCCCACGTCCTCGCTGGCGAAGATGACCAGGCGGCGGGCGATGAACCGGGCGTCCTCACCGGCGACCAGCATGCGCGCCAACCAGTGCACGGCGGCGTCCACGTCCGATCCGCGCATGCTCTTGATGAAGGCGCTGACGACGTCGTAGTGGGCGTCGCCGTCGCGGTCGTAACGCACCGCGGCCACGTCGACCGCCTGCTCGGCGGTGGCCAGGTCGATCCGGCCGGTGCCGAGCGCCGTGGCGGAGGCCGCCGCCGCCTCCAGCGCGGTGAGTGCCTTGCGGACGTCACCGGAGGCGAGCCGGACCAGGTGGTCCTCGGCCTCGGTGGTCAGTGTGAGCGCCGCGTCGAGGCCGCGCTTGTCGACGACCGCGCGTCGCAGCAGGCCCCGCACCGCCTCGTCGTCAAGCGGTTGCAGGGTGAGCAGCACGCACCGCGACAACAGCGGTGAGATGACCGAGAAGTACGGGTTCTCGGTGGTGGCCGCCAGCAACGTGACAGTACGGTCCTCGACGGCGGCGAGCAGCGAATCCTGTTGGGTCTTGCTGAACCGGTGCACCTCGTCGATGAAGAGCACGGTCTGCGGGCCGCCCGAGCGGCGCTGGCGGCGCGCCGTCTCGATCACCGCCCGCACGTCCTTCACGCCGGCGGAGAGCGCCGACATGGCGACGAAGCGGCGGTCGGTAGCTCCGGCCACCAGATGCGCGATGGTGGTCTTGCCGCTACCGGGCGGGCCCCAGAGGATCACCGACATCGGGGCGCCGCCGGAGACCAACTGCCGTAGCGGGGCCCCCGGGGCGAGCAGGTGATCCTGCCCGATCAGCTCGTCGAGGCTCGTGGGGCGCATGCGGACGGGCAGCGGTGAGTCGTCGGCCACCGCGGTGAAGCCGTCGACACCGGCGGGACCGTCGGGCGCGCTGCGCGACCCGGCGGGTTCACCGAGGGAGAAGAGGGCGTCGGACTCCATCACGAAGACAGTACCGGGCCGGGCCCACGACGCCGGAATCGCGCCGGGGGCCCGCCACCGGTGATCGGTTCCGGTCAGCCACGACCGGGGCGCCGACCCCGGTACCAGCGGCCGCCGCCACCGCCGCGCGGACCGCTGCCCACACCGCCGAGGTAGAGCGAGAGCAGGAGCAATCCGATGAGCATGAGGGTGTTCCAGTTGAACAGGTCGGGTGCTCCGAAGTTCGTGTCGAGCAGGTCGATCAGCAGCGCGAAGCCAAAGACGATGGCCGCGAGAATGGCGAGCATGTCGGTCCTCCGGTGGGGGTTCCCAGTAGGTCGGCGCGTGATGTACCCAATCGGTCGGCTCGCCAATCTCCATGGTGGATCGGGGCAACCCGGCGCGGGCGCTCCGCCCTCGACTCCTAGGCTGAGTCCATGATCAACGACGACCAGGTGCTGACGAACCGGAACGCCGTCCTGGACGCTGTCGGCCACCACCCGTTCGCCCGGCACGCGCTCGGGCGGGCCACGCCGACGGCCGCGTACCAGCGCGACGGCGCCGTGCTGTGGATGGTTCCGCCCGAGCACGGACCGGCCGGCTGCGCGATCGGCCCGGCCGAACCGGCGCTGGAGATCTGTGTCGCGCTCGCTGCCGACGGGATGCTGCGCCCGGGACAGCGACTGCACCTACCCCGCCACGATCGCGGTCTGCTGACCGGACGGCTCGCGGTGGCCGACCACAGTGACTGGGACTTCCACTGGACGACCACGGCACCGGCGGTCCAGCCGAACGAGCAGCCGGTGGTACGCCTCACCGACGCCGACCTTCCCGCACTCACGGCACTGGTCGACGAGGCGTTTCCCAGCAGCACCTCCCGCCCCGGCGACCCGAGGGTGGTCGACTGGTACGGCATCCGCGCCGGCGACCGCCTGGTGGCGTGCGGCGCCGACCGCAGCCAGGGCGACATCGGCTTCGTCGCCGGCCTGACCGTCGCCCCCGACCAGCGAGGACGCGGCCTGGGCGCGTCCCTGACCGCGGGCATGACCCGGGCGCTGCTGGCACGCCATGACACCGTCGGGCTCGGCGTCTACACGCACAACGTCGGAGCGGCCCGGCTCTACCGTCGACTCGGCTACACCTTCACCCTCCCGCTCAGCTCGATCCGCCTCGCCTGAGGTGCCGGCGACGTCTCGTCATCTGTCGGCGGGCACGGGTTCCACTGTCGGTTCCACGGCCGGGGCGGCCCGACGGCCGGCCAGCCAGGCGGGCAGGTAGAGCGGCGCGGCGACGGCCAACACCACAGCGCCGACCACCATCGCGGTGCTGACGCTGGCCGCGGCGGCGACAGCGGTCAGGACCACCCCGCCGAGCGCACCGGCCGGCTGCGCCATCATCGAGTTCAGCGACAGCACGCTGGTCCGGTACGGGCCGTCGACCTGCCGGTGCAGCAGACCACTGTGCAGCGGATTGGACGCGCCGTGCACGGCGTAGCAGGCCAGGTACGCCACGAGCACCCCGACCGGCCCGGCGAACAGACCCATCCCGACCACCGTCACGCCCTGGAGGATGCGCAGCAGAGCGGCCCCCGGAGCGGCGCCCAGCCAGCGCAACAGCAGCGGAGTCAGCGCCGCGCCCGCCGCCGAGGCGAGCCAGGCGGCCGAGTTCGCCGGTCCGAGCAGCGCGGCGGCACGTTCCGGATCACCGATCACCTCGGCGAGCCGGACCGGCAGCAACGACTCGAAGGTGACCATGCCGAAGCCCCAGAACAGCTCCACCGCCACCAGGGCCAGCAGCACCCGGGAGCGACGCAGCAGCCCGACCGCCTCGCCGATCATCCGGGGCGCCTGCACCACCGAGGACCGCAGCGCCGCGAGCCCGGTGGCCGGCCGCTCCTCGACCAGCAGCACCACCAACGCGACCAGAGCGATCACCTGCGCCAGAATGGCGGCGAGCACGGGCACCGTCAGCGCGCTGACCGGCCCGATCGGACCCAGCGCGATCAGACCGCCGCTGACCAGCGCGCCCCCGGCGATGGCCCCGCCGATGACGGTGCCGGCGTACCCCAGACCGCGCTCGTACTCCGCGTCCGGGTCGGCGGCCAACGTGGCATCGACGTACCAGGACTCCAGCGGGCCGCTGTCCAACGCCCGGTAGACGCCCTGCAGGGCCCAGACGATGAAGAACAGCACGAACGAGTCGGCCACCGCGAACAACGCCAGCGACGCCAGGTTGAGCACCCCGGCCGCGAGCAGCACCGGCCGGCGACCGAGCGCGTCGGCGAGCCCGCCCGTGGGCAACTCCAGCGCCAGCACCAGCAACCCCTGCGCGGTGCTGACCAGGCCGATCTGCGGCAACGACAGGCCGCGCTCGTGCATCAGCAGGATCATCACCGGGATCATCAGACCCGTGGGCAGCCACCGCAGGCCGTAGAGCGTGAGGTAACGACCCCGAACCTGGCGTACGGTCAGCGTGCTCACGGCGCCTCCTCAATTCGCGACTGCGGGGCTCGCAACCCCGGCTCACTCCTCGCGCTCACCGAGCCACCACCCGTTCGCGACTGCGGGGCTCGCAACCCCGGCTCACTCCTCGCGCTCACCGAGCCACCACCCGTTCGCGACTGCGGGGCTCGCAACCCCGGCTCACTCCTCGCGCTCACCGAAGGCCCTCGCTCAGCGGGTAACTGGCCAGGAAGACCTGCACCGGGCGGGCCTCCGGGTCTACGGGGTCGGCGTTGTCGGCCTCGCGGTGATACCGCTCCAACACCTTCCACACCTCCGCCTGAAGCTCCTCAAGCCGGGCCGCGGGGATGGTCATGAAGATGTCGCTCATGCCGAAGGCGTCCCGCCAGGCCGGCGACCACTCATGCTGGGTGGCGAACCAACGGTCGGCGGTCTCGGCGAGCAGCCGCACCTGGTCCCCCTGGATCCACTCGATCGCGGCCCGGGCGTCGGGGTCGTCGTCGAAGTCGGTCGCGTCCCAGTTGGTGACGTCGTGTGCCGCCTGCCACCAGCGCTGCCGGCCGCTGCCCCGGTCGGGATCCTCGACGACCAGCCCGACATCGGCGAGCTGGCGCAGGTGGTAACTGGTCGCGCCGGTGTTCGTGTCGAGCAGTTCCGCCAGGGTGGTGGCGGTGGCGGGGCCCTTCACGCGCAGGGCCCCGACCAGCCGCATCCGCAGCGGATGGGCCAGCACCCGGACCTGCCGTTTGTCGATCCGCACCTCACGCGGCGCCGGCCGCGCTGTCGCTTCGTCGTTCGCCATGAGTGCACACTATCTCTGCACACTTTCTATGCACAACTCCTGTGCAGAGAAAGTGTGCATCAGATTTCACGCTGCCAGAAGTTCGCGCACCCCGCGCAGACGCGTCCGCAGCAGGCCGGTGGCTCGGGCGGAGTCCAGGCGTACGTCGAGGGGTCGGGACAGTCCGAGGGCGGCCCCAGTAGTGGTCTTCAGCCCGGCCGGGTCCAGGCCGTACCGCTCGGCTACCAGCAGACCCAGCTCGGCCCGGCTCACCGCGTCCGGGCCGGCCACGTTGAGCAGCCCGGCGTACGACGAGGCGACCAGTTCCAGCACAGCGTCGGCCAGGTCGGTGACGTCGATCGGGCACCGCAGCTCATCGGAGAACAGGACCGCACGGCCGGCGAGCGCGTCCCGGCAGAGCTGGATCTGTTTGCTGCCCTCCCCCAGGATCAGCGAGGTACGCACCAGTGCCGCGCCGGGGTCGATCGCCCGCACGGCGGTCTCGGCCGCGGCCTTCGCGGCGCCGTACGCGTGCACCGGCGTCGGTGGTTCGTCGTCGGCGTACGGCGAGGGTCGGCCGGCGTGCAGGGCGTCGCTGGACACGTGCACCAGCCGGGCACCGGCCTCGGCGGCGGCGAGCGCCACGTGCGCGGCCCCGTCGGCGGTGACCACCCAGTCCCCGTACCGGTAGGGGGTCCCGACCACGGCGTCCGGCCGCACCTCGGCGACCAGCGCGCGCACGGCGGACCGGTCGGTCACGTCCAGCCGCCGTGCGTCAACCCCCGGCACCCCGATCAGACCGGAGTGGAACGTCCCCACGACCGACAGACCGGCGTCGACGGCCCGCGAACAGACCGCACGCCCCAGAAGGCCACTGCCCCCGACAACAAGCACTCGCACCCGAACCCACTCCCCCGCCAACGATCAAGAGGTTTGCGTCATCTCGCCGGGCGATGATGACGCAAACCTCTTGATCGACCAAGCAAAGGGCCGGGGCAGGGCGAGTCAGACCGGGTCGGCTACCGGGGCTGCTCCGCCGGCGGTGCCGGTGTGGGCGGTGGCGGGCGGCTTGGGCTTCGCGTCGATGCCGGCCTCGGTGCGCTGCTGGGCGGTGATCGGGGTCGGAGCGCTGGTCAGCGGGTCGAACCCACCACGGGTCTTCGGGAAGGCGATGACCTCACGGATGGAGTCGGCCCCGGCGAGCAGCATGCACACCCGGTCCCAGCCGAAGGCGATGCCGCCGTGCGGCGGGGCGCCGTACTTGAACGCCTCCAACAGGAACCCGAACTTGTCCTGCGCCTCCTCGGGCGTGATGCCGAGCAGGTCGAAGACCCGCTTCTGCACGTCACCCCGGTGGATACGGATCGACCCGCCGCCGATCTCGTTGCCGTTGCAGACGATGTCGTACGCGTACGCCAGGGCGCGGTCCGGAGCCTCCTCGAACCGGTCGACCCACTCGGCGTTCGGCGAGGTGAACGGGTGGTGCACGGCCGTCCAGCCGCCCGCCCGGCCGTTCTCCTGGTCGGAGGCCGGCTCGAACATCGGCGCGTCGACCACCCAGCAGAACGCCCAGGCGCTCTCGTCGATCAGGCCGGACCGCTTCGCGATCTCGACCCGGGCCGCGCCCAGCAGCTCCTGCGCCTCCCGGGTGGTGGCGCTGGCGGCGAAGAAGACCGCGTCGCCCGGCTTCGCGCCGACCGCGTCCGCGAGCCCGCCCAGGTGCTCGGCCGAGAGGTTCTTCGCCACCGGCCCGCGCGCCTCGCCGGTCTCGGCGTCCAGCACCACGTACGCCAGGCCCCGGGCGCCACGCGCCTTCGCCCAGTCCTGCCAGCCGTCCAGCTCCTTGCGGCTCTGCGCCGCGCCGCCCGGCATCACGACCGCGCCGACGTAGCCGCCCGCGTCGATCGCCCCGGCGAAGACCCGGAACTCGGTGCCGCGCAGATACTCGGTCAGCTCGGTCAGCTCGACGCCGTAGCGCAGGTCCGGCTTGTCGGAGCCGTACCGGGCCATCGCGTCGTGCCAGGTGATCCGCGGGATCGGCTGGCTGATCTCGTGCCCGGCCAGGTCCTTCCAGAGCGCGGACACGATCGCCTCGCCGAGGTCGATCACGTCGTCCTCGGTGACGAACGACATCTCGATGTCGAGCTGGGTGAACTCGGGCTGCCGGTCGGCCCGGAAGTCCTCGTCGCGGTAGCAGCGGGCGATCTGGTAGTACCGCTCCATGCCGCCGACCATCAGCAGCTGCTTGAACAGCTGCGGCGACTGCGGCAGCGCGTACCAGCTGCCCGGCTGAAGACGCACCGGGACCAGGAAGTCGCGGGCGCCCTCGGGGGTCGAGCGGGTCAGCGTCGGCGTCTCGATCTCCAGAAAGTCCCGCTCGTGCAGGACGCCCCGGGCGAGGTGGCTGGCGCGCGAGCGCAGCCGCATCGCGTTCGCCGGGCCGCTGCGGCGCAGGTCCAGGTAGCGGTACCGGAGCCGGATGTCGTCGCCGGCCTCGATCTGGTCGTCCACCGGCAGCGGCAGGGGGGCCGCCTCGGAGAGCACCTCCAACTCGGCGGCGGTCACCTCGACCTCGCCGGTGGGCAGCTCCGGGTTCTCGTTGCCGTCCGGCCGGCGGGTCACCTCGCCGACGACCTTCACGCAGAACTCGTTGCGCAGCGCGTGCGCGTCCTCCTCGCGGAACACCACCTGGACGACGCCGGAACCGTCGCGCAGGTCGACGAAGATGACCCCGCCGTGGTCGCGCCGGCGGGCCACCCACCCGGCGAGCGTCACCGTCGAGCCGGCGTCCGCGGCGCGCAGGCTTCCGGCATTGTGGGTACGGATCACGGCTGGCAACTCCTCATCGTGGAACAGTCCTCACCCGCATTCTGTCAGGGGTGGCCGTCCCACCTCCCGGGCACCCGCCAGGCCGGCGCGATTCGCAGGTGGGGCGGACCGGCGAACCCGGCTCGGCCGACGGCCCCGCCGGTTAACGTGGCGAAATGCGCGCCGTACCGAACTGGGCCGTCGCCACGGCGGCCGCCGCACCCCTGTTGCTGGTGACCGGCTGGACGGTCGCGGAGGCGCGGCAACCCGCCGGCTACGACCCCGTCCGGGACACCATCAGCGAGTTGGCCGGGCACGACGCCGCCGACGCCTGGATCATGATCACCTGCCTGGTACTGCTCGGCTGCTGCTACCTGGCCGTCGCCGCCGTGCTGCACGCGGCGGGGCTACCCAGTCGTTTCCTGCTCGCCGTCGGCGGGGTGGCGACCATCGCGCTGGTCGCGTTTCCCCGGCCCACGGTGGGTGGTTCGCTCAGCCACGGCATCGTGGCGACAGTGGCGGTCCTGGCCCTGGCCCTCTGGCCGGCCGGCTCGGCGCTGTGGTTGCCGCGCGGGCACGACACCGAGCACCCGAACCGACCCGAACCGCCGTGGGCGTTCCGCCGGGCCGTGGGACTGAGCGCCACCGTGGTGCTTCTCGCGCTCTTCGGCTGGTTCGCGTTCGAGGTGACCAGCGGGTCCCGCACCGGGCTCGCGGAGCGGGTGACGGCGGTGGCGGTCTCCCTGTGGCCCCTGTTGGCGATCCTCTCCGCCCGGCGGGCGCACCTGGCCTGGGTCGCCGGTGGCGTGACACCTGTCGGCACGGCTCCGGTCGCCGGTGTCGTACCCCCGGACCCCCTGCGGCCGGCGGACGGGCCGGACCGGCTCGCCTGAGCCGCCCCGCACAGACGGCGCGGGCCGCCGGAAACCTCCGGCGGCCCGCGGTCGGTGGTGCGATCAGAAGACGCTGACGCCGTAGCGGCTGAGCGCCTCGGTGACCGGCTGGAAGAAGGTCGTGCCGCCGGTGCGGCAGTTGCCACTACCACCGGAGGTGAGGCCCAGGGCGGTGGTGTTGGCGAACAGGGAGCCGCCGCTGTCGCCCGGCTCGGCGCAGACGTTGGTGCGGATCAGACCGGAGACCGAACCCTCGGCGTAGTTCACCGTGGCGTTGGTCGCCGTCACCGAGCCGCTACGCAGGCCGGTGGTGCTGCCGGAGCGCTGCACCGCCTGGCCGACGGACGCGTTGCCGGCTCCGGTGATGTCGCGGAAGCTGCCGTTGTAGAGCGAGACGTTGCCGGCCGCGTTGGCCGAGTTGTTGTGCCGCACGATGCCGTAGTCGTTACCCGGGAAGCTGGTGCCGGTACGGCTGCCGAGCAGCGCGGTCTGGGCGGAGTTCGAGTACCAGCTGGCCGAGATGTTGGTGCAGTGCCCGGCCGTCAGGAACGAGTAGGTGCTGCCACTGCGCACGTTGAAGCCGAGCGAGCAGCGCCCGCCCCCGCCGGCGTAGATGGCCTGACCGCCGGAGATCCGGGTGCTCAGCACGCCGGCCTCGGCTTCGACCCGGACCGCGCCGTTGGCCCGCGCGGCGGCGGCCTTGACCCGCTCCAGCTTCGCCCCGGTGACGGTGCTGTCCACGGAGACGACGACCTGGTTGGTGACCGGGTCACTCCACCAGGCGGTGCCCGGGATCTTGGCGGAGCGCTCCAGGTCGGCGGTGGCCCGGTTGAGCTCGGCGGCACCGCGGGTGACGTAGCGGACGACGGCGCCGGCCTTGCTCGCCTTGCTGGCGGCGGCGGCGTCGGTCACCGTGACGACGGACTTGCCGCTGGCGTCGATGTACGAGCCGGCCGAGCGGTCGCCGAGTTCCGCGGAGAGCGCGGCGGCGGCGTCCGGCGAGGCGGCGGGAGCGGCCTGGGCGGGTGCGCCGATGAGCGCGCCGACGACCAGGGATCCGGACACGGCGACTGTGGCCGCGACGCGGAACGAGGACCTCGTGGGTCGCATGTAACAAACCTCCTGGGCGGGGGAGCGGGTCTCGTCGTGGGGGACGGTTGACCCGAGGGCAACCCGGCCGATCTGCGAAAACCGGCTGGGTGAACTGAAGTATTCACATACTTAAGATCATTGACAAGGCTTGAATTCGCCCGAATTTGCCGATCTTGGTCGGCCATCACGACGCAACACCACTGACTCGCTGGTGAACAACCACCGTCACACCGATGTCGATTTTCGTGCGCACGATCATCGATGTCCGGCAGACGTTCCGCAGAAGGCGTCGAGTCGCCTCAGGGAGTACGGCGGCGGGCCCCGGGGCCCGGGCGCGATACGACGTCGCGCATCCGCGCCACGTCGTGCCCGTCGGCGCACCGCAACTCGACGCGTACCGGGGCACCGCAGTCACGGTGCGCGACGGTGAGCGGCGGCCCCTCCGGGTCGGCGAGGTGCCGGTCGCCCCATCCGAGCACGGCGACCAGCACCGGCCAGAGGTCCAGGCCCTTCTCCGTCAGCCGGTACTCGTGGCGCACGCGACTGCCCGGCTCCCGGTACGGCTCACGGCTCAGCACGCCCTGCTCGACGAGAGTGGCCAGCCGGTTGGTCAGCACCTGACGCGGGATGCCGGTGCGCACCCGCATGTCGTCGAAGCGGCGTACGCCGGTGAACACCTCCCGGAGCACCACAAGGGTCCACCGCTCGCCGAGGATCTCCATCGCGCGGGCGATGGTGCAGTTGTCCACCGACCAGTCCAGTGCCGCGGGTCGCATCCGCTCAGGCTAGGTCTCGTTGACAGACTCAGCAACCGCTGCCAGGCTGCGTCCATGACGCAGACGCAGGAACCGGGGCGCAGCCGCACCTTCAGCTGGGCGGACCCGGCGGCCAACGCCGCCCAGGTCGGTCGACGCAGCGGCATCGACATGCTCCGCGCGATGATCGCCGGCGAACTGGCCGCGCCGCCGGTGATGCACCTTCTCGACATGACCCGGATGCAGGCCGACGAGGGGCGGGTCAGCGTCGAGCTGACCCCGCAGGAGTTCCACTACAACCCCCTCGGCACCGTCCACGGTGGCGTGCTCTCGACAGTGCTGGACACCGCCGCCGGGTGTGCCGTGCACACCACCCTGCCGGCCGGCGTCGGCTACACGTCGCTGGACCTCAACGTGAAGTTCCTCCGCGCGGTCACGGTCGACAGCGGCACCCTGCGCTGCGAGGGCACGGTGCTGCAACGCGGCCGTCGCACGGCCCTGGCCGAAGCCCGCATCACCGACGCGAACGACCGCCTGATAGCCCACGCCACCAGCACCTGCCTCCTCCTCCCCCAACCCTGACCCCGCTCCCTCTCCCCCCTCCCCCCGCGCTCTCTGCGTCGATCATGAAGTTATTGCCCTGACACGCCGGTGCGAGTGGCAATAACTTCATGATCAACGGGGGCAGAAGGGGAGTGGGGTGCCTGGGGGGCCTGGGGGTTAGCGGGTGGCTAGGCGGGCGGCTCGGGCGTCGCGCTTCTCCTCGAAGCGGCTCGCGGCGCGGTCGAGGTCCGCCAGGTGGGTGGCAAGCTGCTCCTGGGCGGCCGCGCCGTCGGCGTCGAGGCCCGACACGTTGAAGACGTCCCACTGCCGCAGCACCGGCTGCAACACCTCGTCGCGGTGCTGGCGCAGGTCGTAGATGCCGGCCAGGGCGATCGCCACGGACTTACGGGCGAAACCCTCGATGCCGTTACCCGGCATCTGGAAGTCGGCCACCACGTCGGCGACCGCCCGCATGGCCTGGCTCGGGGCCAGCTCGAACGCGGCGGCGAGCAGATTGCGGTAGAAGACCATGTGCAGGTTCTCGTCGGCGGCCACCCGGGCCAACAGCGCCTCGCAGGCCGGGTCGCCGGTGGCCTTGCCGGTGTTGCGGTGCGAGATCCGGGTGGCCAACTCCTGGAACGAGACGTACGCGAGCGAGTGCAGCACCTCGTCGCCGTGGGCGTTGGTGTAGCCCTCCGACATGTGCGTCATCCGGGCCCGCTCCAACGCCACCGGGTCGACGGCGCGGGTGACGGTCAGGTAGTCGCGGATAGCGACGCCGTGCCGGCCCTCCTCCGCGGTCCACCGGTGCACCCAGGTGCCCCACGCGCCGTCGCGGCCGAACAGGGTGGCGATCTCGTGGTGGTACGAGGGCAGGTTGTCCTCGGTCAGCAGGTTCACGATCAGCGCGGTACGGGCCACGTCCGGGATCGTCGAGTCGGTCGGCGACCACGCCTCGCCGCCGAGCGGCCCGTCGAAGGTGCGCCCCTCGCTCCACGGCACGTACTCGTGCGGGAACCACTCCTTGGCCAGAGTGAGGTGCCGGTCCAGGTTGCGGGCAACCACCGGCTCCAACTCGACGAGCAGTGCGGTCTGACTCAGTGTGGTGCTGACGGTCACGAGAAGCTCCCTACGGTGGCGTAACTTACGCTACCGTAGGTCCCTGCGGCCGATAGCGCCAGTGGGGGCTCTCAACCGACCGTCGGCTTCAGGTCCTCCGCCGGCGGCATCCACTCCTGAGCGACTGCCGTGACCTGCTCACCCGAGCGGATGTCCTTCACCTCGTCCGGTGCTCCGTCGACGCCCGGGAACCAGACGTACGGAATCCCCCGCCGCTCGGCGTAACGGATCTGCTTACCGAACTTCGCCGCACTCGGCGACACCTCAGTGGGCACGCCACTGCGGCGCAGGGCCTCGGCCACCCGGTTGCTGGCCGTCCGCCGCTCCTCGTTGCTGACCGCGACGAGCACGGCGGTCGGCACCTCCCGGGAGACCGACAACGCCCCCGCGCCGAAGAGCAACCCGAGCAGCCGGGTCACACCGATCGAGATCCCCACACCGGGGTACGAGACCGCGCCCGCGCTGGCCAGGTTGTCGTACCGGCCGCCGGAGCAGATCGAGCCGAACCGCTCGTAGCCGCGCAGCTGGGTCTCGTAGACAGTGCCCGTGTAGTAGTCCAGACCGCGGGCGATGCGCAGGTCCGCCACGCAGAGGCCGGGCGAGTGCTCGGCGGCGGTCTCCACCACCCGGACCAACTCGTCGACGCCCTCGTCGAGCAGCGGGTCGCTCACCCCGAGCGCGCGGACGGCGTCCGCGAACGAGGCGTCCGGCGCGGAGATCTCGGCCAGCGCCAGACATGCCTTGGCCTGCGCCTCGCTCGCACCGGCGGTCTGGGCCAGCAGGTCGGCCACCTTCGCGGGGCCGATCTTGTCGAGCTTGTCGACAGCGCGCAGCGCCGCCTCCGGGTCGGTCAGCCCGATGCCCCGGTAGAACCCCTCGCAGATCTTGCGGTTGTTGACCTGGATGGTCACCGGCGGAATCGGCAACGAGCGCAGGGCGTCCCCGATGACCAGGGGCATCTCCGCCTCGTGGTGCGGGGCCAGGGTGTCCCGGTCGACGATGTCGATGTCGGCCTGGACGAACTCCCGGTAACGGCCCTCCTGCGGCCGCTCACCCCGCCACACCTTCTGGATCTGGTAGCGGCGGAACGGGAAGGCCAACTTGCCGGCGTTCTCCAGCACGTACCGGGCGAACGGCACGGTCAGGTCGAAGTGCAGGCCCAACTGGTCGTCGCCGCCCGCGCCCTCCGCGTCGGCGTGCAGCCGCCGGATCACGTAGACCTCCTTCGAGGTCTCGCCCTTGCGCAGCAACTGGTCCAGCGGCTCCACCGCACGGGTCTCCAGCGGCGCGAAGCCGTACAGCTCGAAGGTGGCCCGGATCCGGTCCAGCACGAACTGCTCGACCATCCGCTGACCGGGGGTCCACTCCGGGAAACCGGAGATGGGCGTGGGCTTGCTCATCGGCGTACTCCTTGCGGTTCCGCGCCCGCGGCGCGGTGGTGTCGTGGGTCCGCGCGCGGCGCGGAGAAGGTCTAGAGGCCCCGGGTGGGCGCCGCCGGTCGGCCGCCGCCGACCTGCGCCACCTCGACGAGGTACGGGTTGCTGACGCGCTCGCGACCGATGGTGGTGGCGGGCCCGTGGCCGGGCAGCACGACAGTGTCGTCGGCCAACGGAAGGATCTTGTCGCGCAGGCTGGTGAGCATGGCCGGCATGCTGCCGCCCGGCAGGTCGGTGCGACCGATCGACCCGGCGAAGAGGACGTCACCGGAGAGACACAGCTCGTCGGCCTCCCAGCCCGACCCGGCGCCCGGCAGCCGGAACAGCACCGACCCGCCGGTATGGCCCGGCGCGTGGTCGACAGCGATCTCCAGACCGGCGAGGGTGACTGTGGCGCCGTCGGTCAGCTCCGCCACGTCCTCCGGCTCGGTGTAGGTCAACCGGCCCCCGAACAGCGACGTCAGGTCGCTGGAGAGGCCCTTGGACGGGTCGGCCAGCATCTCCCGGTCACCGGGGTGCACGTAGGCGGTGATGCCGCGCGCACCGCAGACGGGCGCGACCGAGAAGGTGTGATCGAGGTGGCCGTGGGTGAGCAGCACGGCGGCCGGATGCAGGCGGTGCTCGGCGAGCAGCGCGTCGAGCTGGTCGAGCACCCCGATGCCGGGGTCGACCACCACGCACTGCTCCCCCGGCGCGGTGGCGACCACGTAGCAGTTGGTGCCGAAGGCGTCCGCGGGAAAGCCGGCCACGAGCACAGGCGCTGTCCTCTCCGTCGAGCAGTCGTCGTCCTGCCCAGCAGCCTAACCGGCGTGCCCACCGACTTCGCCGCGTCCGCCTCAGGCACCCCGCAGGGCACAGTGACAACTCCCGATAAGCGCTGCTCGGAACGGGGTGGAACCTCGTACACCACATTCCCAGTCGCTAGCCGTACACTCTGGCGGGCGTGTGGCGCGACACACGTGACGCCCGGACGGGCCGGGACGCCCGGCCGCCGGCGACGACCAGGTGAAGGAAAGGGGAGCACGGGTGGCTTCCAGCAGGGACCGGCAGCGCAAACTGGCGCGGGCCAAGCTCGACCGGCAGATGGCTCGCCGGGCCGCCAACCTGCGGCGCCGCCGGCAGATCCAGGCCGGAGTCGGGGCCGCTCTGATCCTCGTGTTGGTGGTGGCCGGCTCGGCCTGGGCGCTCGGGGCGTTCGACTCCGACCCGAAGCAGAACACGGACGCGGCGGAGACCTGCATCTGGACGCCGCAGGACGCGACCGCCAACACCAACCTCAAGGACGTCGGCACGCCGGCGACCAAGGACCTGCCCACCGACGGCACCCGGACGATGACGGTGACCACCAACCAGGGTGCGCCGATCACCGCCGAGCTGAACCTGACCAACTCCCCGTGCGCGACGGCGAGCATCGCCCACCTGGCGAGCCGGTCGTTCTACGACAACACCAAGTGCCACGAGATCACCGCGGACGGCGCGCTGCGCTGCGGCGACCCCAGCGGCACCGGCCTCGGTGGGCCCACCTACTCGTTCTACGACGAGGAACTGCCGACCGTGCCGTCGGCGTCCCCGTCAGCCAGCCCGGCCCCCGGCCAACCGCCGACGTACCCCAAGGGCACCGTCGCGATGATCTCCAACCCGCCGGGCAGCAACGGCAGCCAGTTCCTGCTCTTCTTCAAGGACTTCACCACCACCGACCCGAAGTTCCCGGTGATCGGCCGGGTGACCGGCGGGCTCGACGTGGTGGAGAAGATCGGCGCCCTCCCGACCGTGGACAATGGGACCGGAGCCAAGGTCAAGCCCAACACCGACGTGACGATCCAGAGCCTCACGGTCGGTGAGCCGGTCACCGGTGCGGCGCCGTCGGCCACCGGCGCTCCGGTCAGCAGCCCGAGCGCCGGCTGACCGGCCGCCACCACCCACCCAGTCGGCACTCAGCAGCAGACAGCCAGGAGGATCCAGGCGTGACGTCCACCAGAGAGCGGCAGCGCGCGGCGGCACGCGCCCGGCTCGAGAAGGAGATGGCCGAGCGCTCGGCCAAGGCCCGCAAGCGCCGGCAGACGCAGGCGATCGTCAGCGCGGGTGTCGCGCTGGTGCTCGTGGTCGCCGGCACCGTCTGGTTGGCGGTGAGCCTGGGCGGCGACGACGACAAGCCCGACACCACCGCCGCGGCGCCCGGGGCGTCCGAGTGCGCGTTCAACGCGCTGCCCACCGATCAGCGGCCCCCGCAGATCAAGGACGTCGGGCTGCCCAGCAACGAGCAGTCCGGCACCGGCGTGCAGACCATGACGATCGACACCAACCTCGGCCCGATCACCGCCAAGGTCGACCGTTCGCTGGTGCCGTGCACCGCCGGCAGCTTCACCTACCTCGCGGAGAAGAACTTCTTCGACAACACCAAGTGCCACCGCCTGGTGACCGAGGGCATCAAGGTGTTGCAGTGCGGTGACCCCAGCGCCACCGGCAACGGCTGGCGGGACACCGACGGCCAGGGCGGCCCGAGCTACCGCATGGCCGAGGAGAACCTGCCCACCGACAAGCGCCCGCCGTACCCGGAGGGTGTCATCGCGATGGCCAACTCCGGCCAGCCGGGCAGCACCGGCAGCCAGTTCTTCATCGTCTACGGCGACTCGCCGCTGGACCCGGCGTACACGGTGCTCGGCACCATCACCGGTGGTCTGGACATCGTGAAGGACGTGGCCAAGGCCGGTGACGACGGGGCGTTCGCCCAGCAGGCCGGTGGTGGCCACCCGAAGAAGGAGGTCGTCATCAAGGACCTCGCCATGAGCAACCCGCAGGGCTGACGCCCGAGCAACGACGAAGCGCCCGCCGGCTGAGCCGGCGGGCGTTTTCGTGTGTACGGGTCAGGCGCCGGAGGTCACCCGGTACGCGTCGAAGACGCCGTCGACCTTGCGGACCGTGGCCAGCAGGTGGCCCAGGTGCTTCGGGTCGGCCATCTCGAAGCTGAACCGGCTTACCGCCACCCGGTCACGGGTGGTGGTGACGGTGGCGGAGAGGATGTTGACCCGCTCGTCGGAGAGCACCCGGGTGACGTCGGCCAGCAGCTTGTGCCGGTCCAGTGCCTCCACCTGGATGGCGACCAGGAACGTCGAGGCGGAGGTGAGCTTCCAACTGACCTCGACCACCCGCTCGCTCTGCGCCCGCAGGTCTTCCGCGTTGGCACAGTCGTCGCGGTGCACGCTCACCCCGCCGGAGCGGGTGACGAAGCCGAACACCGAGTCCGGTGGGACCGGTGTGCAGCAGCGGGCCAGCTTGATCCAGACGTCGCTGACGCCCCGGACCACCACTCCCGGATCACTGCTGCTCTGCCGGCTGCGCGGTGGCCGGGTGGCGACGGCGGTCTCGGCGATGTCCTCCGCCGCGCCCTCCTCGCCGCCGTACGCGGCCATCAGCTTCTGCACCACCGACTGTGCCGAGACCTGACTGTCGCCGACCGCCGCGTAGAGCGACGCCACGTCGGCCAGGTGCAGGTCCCGTGCGATCGACATGAGCGCGTCGGAGGTGAGCATCCGCTGCAGGGGCATGCCCTGCTTGCGCATCGCCTTGACGATCGCGTCCTTGCCGGCCTCGATCGCCTCCTCGCGCCGCTCCTTGTTGAAGTACTGGCGGATCTTCGTCCGTGCCCGGGGGCTCTTGACGAAGCCCAGCCAGTCCTGCGTCGGGCCGGCCGTCTCGGACTTCGACGTGAAGATCTCGATCACGTCGCCGTTGGACAGCGTCGACTCCAGCGGCACCAGCTTGCCGTTGACCCGCGCGCCGATGCACTTGTGCCCCACCTCGGTGTGCACCGCGTACGCGAAGTCCACCGGCGTCGAACCGGTCGGCAGCGGGATGACGTCACCCTTGGGGGTGAAGACGTACACCTCCTGGCTGGACAGGTCGAAGCGCAGCGCGTCCAGGAACTCGCTCGGGTCGGCCGCCTCCCGCTGCCAGTCGAGCAGCTGCCGCAGCCAGGTCATCTCGTCGATGTGCGCCGGCGGGCCGACGATCTGGGTGCCCTTGTGCTCCTTGTACTTCCAGTGCGCGGCGATGCCGAACTCCGCGGTGCGGTGCATCGCGTACGTGCGGATCTGCATCTCCACCGGCTTGCCGGTGGGCCCGATGACAGTCGTGTGCAGCGACTGGTACATGTTGAACTTGGGCATGGCGATGTAGTCCTTGAACCGCCCCGGCACCGGCTGCCAGTTGGCGTGGATAACCCCCAGCGCCGCGTAGCAGTCGCGAACCGTGTCGACCAGGATCCGCACACCCACCAGGTCGTAGATGTCGTTGAAGTCCCGACCCCGCACGATCATCTTCTGGTAGATCGAGTAGAGGTGCTTCGGCCGACCGGTGGTCTCCGCCTTGATCTTGGCGGCCTTCAGGTCGGTCTGCACCTTCTGCGTCACCTGCCGCAGCAGCGCCTCACGCTGCGGCTGGTGCTCCCCGATCAGCCGGTTGATCTCCTCGTAGCGCTTCGGGAACAACGTGCCGAAGGAGAGATCCTCCAGCTCCCACTTGATCGTGTTCATACCGAGCCGGTGCGCCAGCGGCGCCAGGATCTCCAGCGTCTCCTTGGCCTTCTGCTCCTGCTTGGGGCGGGGCAGGAAGGTCAGGGTGCGCATGTTGTGCAACCGGTCGGCCAGCTTGATCACCAGCACCCGCGGGTCCTTGGCCATCGCCACGACCATCTTGCGGATCGTCTCGGCCTTGGCCGCGTCACCCAGCTTGACCTTGTCGAGCTTCGTGACGCCGTCGACCAGCAGGGCGACCTCGCCGCCGAAGTCGGCCCGCATCTGGTCGAGCGTGTACTCGGTGTCCTCGATGGTGTCGTGCAGCAGCGCGGCCACCAACGTGGTGGTGTCCATCCCCAGGTTGCCGAGAATCGTCGCCACGGCGAGCGGGTGGGTGATGTACGGGTCACCCGACTTGCGGTACTGCCCGGAGTGCCACCGCGCGGCCGTGTCGAAGGCGCGCTGGAGCAGCCGGGCGTCGGCCTTGGGGTGGTTGTCCCGGTGGCTCGCGATCAGCGGCTCCAGCACCTCGCTGACCTGGGAGGTCTGCCAGGGCGCGTTGAACCGGGCCAACCGGGCCCGGACCCGCCGGCCGGTGGGCGCGTTGGACAGCGCGAAGCCACCGCTGAACGACGGGTCGACGCCCGCGTCTGTCGGGAACGGCACCACCACCCCGTCGGCGCCGGGTGACGCCTCGGCAGTCGGCGGGGCACTGATCGGGGAGGCCGCGCTCTCGCTCGCAGCCCTGCTGGAGCCGTTGCCGGTGCCCGTCACCCGGGCCGGCACGTCGCCTGTCCGGTCGGTCACCGAGCCGTCAGCGTCGCCTGTCGGGTGCACCGTGCCCTCCGCCGGAGGGACGACATCGTGGGACACCGGCCTCCTCACCGCTCGCCGGAAACACACCGACCGAACATCGGTCGGCCTGGTCTCGCCTCGCCGGACGTGCGCCGCCGGCTTCGGCAAAGGGCAATGCTACCCGCACTGGCGGCCCCCTGCCGCTCCGCCGGACGGTCGGCACCGGCTTCACCTCGACCGATCCGCCACCAAACGATCGCGGGCCCGCCCAGAGGGCCTAAACGGTCAGCAGGGCGTGAACGGGACGCTGCGCCAACCGGTCCCGCCCACCCAGGAACCCGAGCTCCAGCAGCACCGTGAAGCCGGTGACGGTCCCGCCGGCCCTCTCGACCAGATCCAGCGTCGCCTCGGCGGTGCCGCCGGTGGCCAGCACGTCGTCCACCACCAGCACCCGGTGCCCGGCTGTGAAGGCGTCCTCGTGCACCTCCAGGGTGGCCTCGCCGTACTCCAGGGCGTAGGAGACCGAGTGCGCCGGGCGGGGAAGCTTGCCCGCCTTCCGCACCGGCACCACTCCCACCCCGGCGGCGTACGCGACGGCCGCGGCGACGACGAAGCCGCGCGCCTCGATGCCGACCACCACGTCGAAGGCGTCCCGCCCGTGGTACGCGATGATCCCGTCGACCACCTCGCGGAAGACCTTCCCGTCGGCGAACAGCGGCATCAGGTCCTTGAACAGGACGCCGGGCTTCGGGAAGTCGGGCACGTCCAGCACCCGGCTGGCGACCAGTCGGGCGGTCTCCGGACCGCTGTCCCCGCGCGCCTCGGTGCTGTGGGTCTCCGTCACGGCTGTCTCGTTTCCCTTCGACGACGAACGGCGTCCGGCAACAGCATGCCGGACGCCGTTCGGGTGTTCCCGTTCGGGTGTTTCGGTCAGGTCAGCGCCGCTTGGCGCCACCCGGCCGGTTGCCGCCGCCACCCGGGCGACCGCCCCGGGCGCCGGTCGGCCGCTTGCCCGCCGGCCGTGCGCCCACCTTCGGGGCGGCACCGGCCAGCGCCGCGGCGTCCGGGTCGAGCGGCTCGTCGGTCACGTCGGCCTGGGCGGGGCTCGCCGCACCCTTGCCGGTGACCTCGCCCCGGGCAATCGCGCCCCGGCGGGTCAGGACGCGCTTGTTGTGCGCCTGGATCCGCGGGTCATAGTTCTTCAGCAGCGCCAGCAGCGGCGTGGCCACCAGGATGGAGGTCAGGAACGCCACCGCCATACCGACGAACAGCACCAGACCGAGGTCCTTCAGCGTGCCGGCGCCGAGCAGGCCGGCACCGATGAAGAGCAGACCACCGACGGGCAGCAGCGCGACCACCGAGGTGTTCAACGACCGCATCAGGCTCTGGTTGACGGCCAGGTTGGCCGCCTCGCCGTACGTCTGGTTGTTGTTGGCGGTGATGCCCCGGGTGTTCTCCTGGACCTTGTCGAAGACCACCACCACGTCGTAGAGCGCGAAGCCCAGGATGGTGAGGAAGCCGATGATCGTCGACGGGGTGACCTCGAAGCCGACCAGCGAGTAGATACCGGCGGTGAGGATCAGGTTCATGATCAGCGAGGAGACCGCGGCGACGGCCATCCGCCACTCGAAGCGCAGGATCAGGTAGACCATCACCAGCGCGATGAAGATGACCAGACCGAGCACGGCGCGCTCGGTGACCTGGCTGCCCCACGCCTCGCTGACCTGGTTGTTGCTGATCTGGTCCTCGTTGATGCCGAGGTCCTCGGCGATCTGGGCCTTGACCGCGGTGGCCTGCTCGGCGCTGAGCTGCCCGGTGCGCAGCTCGTACGTGTCGCCACCGGTGCCGCCGACCTTCTGCGCGGTGACCACCTCGATGCCGGTGTTCTCCGCGGCGAGCGCCGAGTTGACCTCGCGCTCGGCGTCGTCCAGGGTGCCGACGCTGGCCGGCACCTGGAACGAGTTACCGCCGGCGAACTCGATGCCCAGGCTGAAGCCGCGAATCGAGAAGCTGAGGATCGCGATCAGGACCAGGACCCCGGCTACACCGAACCAGAGCTTGCGTCGGCCGACGATGTTGAGACCGGCCTCGCCGTTGTAGAGGCGGCTCGCCAGACCGTTTTGAGCCATCTCAGGCCTCCTTGGCGCGCGGGTTGCGGGGCTGCTGAGTCGGCTGGTTGCGAGCCGGGAGCGCCCGACCCAGACCACTGACCCGCGGGGACAGGAACGCCCGGGTCCGGGCGAACATCGTCATGATCGGGTGGCGGAAGAGGAACACCACGACCAGGTCCAGCACGGTGGCCAGACCGAGCGCGAAGGCGAAGCCCTTGACCGTGCCGACCGACACCACGTAGAGCACCACGGCGGAGAGCAGGGTGATCGCGTTGGCCGAGATGATCGTCCGGCGGGCCCGAATCCAGGCGCGGGGCACCGCACTACGCGGACTACGCCCCTCGCGGATCTCGTCTTTCAATCGTTCGAAGTAGATGACGAACGAGTCCGCCGCCACACCCAGTGAGACGATCATGCCGGCGATGCCGGCGAGGGTGAGCGTGAAGCCGATCTGCCGGCCGAGCACCACCAGCGCGCCGAAGACCAGCAGCGCGGAGAGGATGAGGCTCAGGAAGATCACCGAGCCGAGCAGCCGGTAGTAGAAGAACGAGTAGATGATGACCAGCAGCATGCCGATGCCGGCCGCGAGCAGACCGGCACGCAGGTGGCTGGCACCCAGGGTGGCGGTGACGTTCTGCGCTTCCTGCTGCTCGAAGGTCACCGGCAGCGCGCCGTAGCGGAGCTGGCCGGCGAGCGCGCTGGCGTCCTTCTGGTTGAAGTTGCCGGTGATCTGCGAGTTGCCGGTCAGCACACCCTGGATCTCCGGCGAGGAGACGATCTCGTTGTCCAGCACGACGGCGACCCGGCACTTGCCGTCCTGACCGAGCGCGGTCGCGTCGCAGGCCTGGCCCTCGTTGTTGAACGACTCGCGGGTCAGCGCGGTCCACTTGCTCTGACCGTCGCCGGTGAAGTCCAGGCTGACGACCCAGGAGTTGGTCTGGTCGAGCACCGCGTCGGCGTCGTCCACGTCGGTGCCGAGCACCTTGGCCTGGTCGAGCAGGTACTTCGACGCGCCACCCTCACAGGCGACGACCTGCTGCTTCGGGTCGGAGATCGACGCCGGCGGGCGCTTGTCGAGCTGCGTCGGGCAGCCGATCGTCGGCACGTTGAACTGCATCTGCGCCGGCAGCACCGCCACCTCCTGGGGCGACAGCGTGCCGAACGGCTTGAGCTTGTCGCCGAGGGTCGGGTCGGCGGTCAGGTCGGCCGGGGCCTGCAGCCCGTTGGCGGCCTGCCAGGCGGCGGCGCCGACCTTCTGCTCGACGGCCTTGCGCTGCTCCTCGATGCTGGCCGGCACCGGCTCGGCGCTGGCGCTGGCGCTCGGGGTCGGCGTCGCGGCGCTCGCCGAGGCGGAGGGCGTCGGGGTGGCGCTGGGCGACGCGGGGGCCATGCCACCCTGACCGCCACTGGGCGACGACGTCGCCTTCGGCGCACCGCTGCCCGACGGGGTCGGCGTCGCGCCGCCGGACGGGGTCGGGACGGCGCTGCCCGACGGGGTCGGCGTGGCGGCCGGCGGCGCGGTGATCGTCCCACTGCCGTCCGCCGCCTTCAGCACCTTGCGGAAGCGCAGCTCGGCCGCGCTGCCCACCTCGTCGAGGTTCCGGTTCTCACCGGGCAGGGAGATGACGATGTTCCGGTTGCCCTCGGTGACCACCTCGGCCTCGGCGACGCCGAGCCCGTTGACCCGGTTCTCGATGATCTGCCGGGCCTCCTCGAGGTTCTCCGCCGTCGGCGGCTTGCCGTCGACGGAGTTGGTCGCCTCCAGCGTCATCCGGGTGCCGCCGATAAGGTCCAGGCCGAGCTTTGGCTCGAGCCGGTCCTTGAAGCTGCCGTTGGCGCCGGCGAAGAACACCAAAAGATAGAGGACCACGAAGATGAACCCGAGCACGGCGAGCTGCCGCCCGGGGCGCATCTGTCCCTGAGGTGGTGCCACGGCTGTCCTGTCTCCCTGTACGGTCGCGCCGCTCTGCGCAGCGACGGCGGTGTCGGGCCGGTGATCCGCCCGACGGGTCTGCCTTGAGTCGACGAGAGGCCGGCACGAGGACCGGGCGGCGCGAATCGCCGACGGTCACGGGAACGTGCCGACGCCCGGCGTCGACCCAACTATCCAGTTTTCACGTCTCGTCCGCTGCCCCGTCGGGCGCGGCGACCCGGGAGACCGTGATCCAGCCGTACGCCGAACCCACCACCCCGGGTGGAGACGGTCAGTCCTTCGCGGTGTCCGCGTCCTCGGTGACCGGCTCGCTCGGCAGCTCCGCGCGGGTGACGACCCGGGCGATGGCCGGACGGGCGTAGCGGGTCTGCACGCCAGGCGCGACCTCGATCAGGACAGTGTCGTCCTCGATGCCGGTGACCGTGCCGTAGAGCCCACCGATGGTCACGACCTCGTCGCCGGGGCCGAGGTTGGACTGCATCGCCTCCGCCTCTTTGCGGCGCTTCTGCTGGGGCCGGATCATCATGAAATACATGACACCGAAGAGCAGGGCGATCATCAGGATCGGCGTGAAACCGCCGGCCCCGCCACCCGCTGCTGCGTAATGCACGGTTACTGACCTTCCCATTGGCCGCCTTCCGGACACCCGGGGGTGCCGGAGCGGAGGCGGATTCTCACGTCCTGTACAGACCGCGGCGAAGTCTAAACCCTGCACCTGAGAACACCGAATGCGGCACAGATCACGTTCACATCACGGCTGATCGGTATCCAAGGAGAACAGATCGGGCACCGGCGGACTATCTGCACCAAATGTACCATTCGGCGGAGTTCGCCCCAGGTGACGCCAAGCCGCCTCCGTGGCCACCCGCCCCCGTGGCGTACGGGCCAACAGACCGGCCCGAACCAGGAACGGCTCGCAGACCTCCTCGACAGTGTCCGGCTGCTCCCCCACCGCCACCGCAAGTGTGGACAGGCCCACCGGACCTCCCCGGAACGAGTCGACCAACGCGGTCAACACCGCGCGGTCCAACCGGTCCAGACCGAGCGCGTCCACGTCGTACACCGTCAACGCGGCACGGGCGGTCGCCAGATTGACCACCCCGTCGGCCCGCACCTCCGCGTAGTCCCGCACCCGGCGCAACAACCGGTTGGCGATCCGGGGCGTGCCCCGGGACCGTCCGGCGACCTCGGCGGCACCCTCGGCGGTGATCGGCACACCGAGGATCCGCGCCGAACGGTGCAGCAACGTCTCCAGATCCGCCGGAGCGTAGAAGTCGAGGTGCGCGACGAAACCGAACCGGTCCCGCATCGGCCCGGTCAACAGACCCGAACGGGTCGTCGCGCCGACCAGGGTGAACGGCTCGACGTCCAACGGGATCGCCGTCGCCCCCGGACCCTTGCCGACCACCACGTCGACCCGGAAGTCCTCCATCGCGCTGTAGAGCAATTCCTCGGCCGGCCGCGCGATGCGGTGGATCTCGTCGATGAAGAGCACGTCACCCTCGGCGAGGCTGGTCAGGATGGCCGCCAGATCACCGGACCGCTCGATGGCGGGGCCGCTGGTCACCCGGATGCCCGCACCCAACTCGGCGGCGACGATGTTGGCCAGACTCGTCTTACCCAGCCCCGGCGGGCCGGAGAGCAGGATGTGGTCCGGCGGCGAACCCCGCCGCATCGCGCCCTGCAACAACAGGTCGAGCTGGTCGCGTACCCGGTCCTGGGCGATGAACTCGGCCAACCGCTTCGGCCGGACCGTCGCCTCCGCGTCCCGGTCGGCGTCGCTGACGTACGCCGAGACGAGCCCGTCGGTCTCGCTCACCGGGCGGCCTTCGATCGCGACTGCGGGGCTCGCAAAACCGGCTCACTCCTCGCGCTCACCGCGCCGCTCTTCGATCGCGACTGCGGGGCTCGCAAAACCGGCTCACTCCTCGCGCTCACCGCTGCGGCCCTCCGTCGTCGCTGGTGACTCATCGGGTACGGCCCAGCAGGCGGATGGCCTGCTTGAGCAGGACCGGCACCGGCGGCGTCGGACCGTCGATCGTCTCCGCCACGGCGGCCACCGCCTGGTCGGCCTGACCGGCCGTCCAGCCCAGCCCGACGAGTGCCTGCCGGACCTGGTCCGGCCAGGCCCCGCCGGTCACACCGGCCGCACCGTCGGCGCCGATCGGCACCGGACCGATCCGGTCGCGCAGCTCCAGCACCAGACGCTCGGCACCCTTCTTACCGATGCCGGGCACCCGGGTCAGCGCCGCCGTGTCGGCGTTGGCGATCGCCTTGCGTACCGCGTCCGGGGTGTGCACGGCCAGCACCGCCTGGGCCAGGCGCGGGCCCACCCCGCTCGCGGTCTGGAGCAGCTCGAACAGCGACTTGGCGTCGTCGTCGGCGAAGCCGTAGAGGGTCAGCGAGTCTTCCCGCACGATGAGGCTGGTGGCGAGCCGGGCGACCTGGCCGACCCGCAGGTCCGCGAGCGTCCCCGGGGCACAGTGCACGGCCAGACCGACACCGCCGACCTCGATCACCGCCTGGTCTGGACCCGTCGCGGTCACCGTGCCGCGCACGCTGGCGATCATCGCGTTCCTCCTCGTCGTGCCCGATCGGCCGCCGCCGCCAACTTCGATCGGGTCCCTCCGCGCCAGATGTGACAGATCGCCAACGCCAGCGCGTCGGCGGCATCGGCCGGCTTTGGTGGCTCGGCCAGCCGCAGCAACCGGGTCACCATCGCTGTCATCTGCGCCTTGTCGGCCTGACCGGACCCGGTCACGGCCGCCTTCACCTCACTCGGGGTGTACGTCTGCACGGGCAACCCGGCACGCGCCCCGGCCAACACGGCGATGCCGCTGGCCTGCGCGGTGCCCATCACCGTCCGTACGTTGTGCTGGCTGAACACCCGCTCCACGGCGACGCTCTCCGGCTTGTGCTCCGCGACCAGCTGGGTCAACGACCGGTCCAGGTGCAGCAGGCGCAGCGGCAGCTCGTCGGCCGGGTCGGTGTAGACCACGTAGTACGCGACCAGAGTGCACGGCCGTCCCGGCACACCCTCGACCACGCCCACACCACACCGGGTCAACCCCGGGTCGACACCGAGCACGCGCACGCCGCCTCCTCCCCCAGCCGTCAGCAGTACGTGTGTTCGACACCCTAACCGTCGCCCTTCCCGCCAGCCCCACGGGACACGCCCTCCGCGCCTTGACCCGCCCCACGCCCCACGCCCCACGCCCCACGCCCCACGCCCCACGCCCCACGCCCCACGCCCCACGCCCCACGCCAAGATCGTCACAACATCGGGGATGTTGCTGCTTCCGACGTGCAAGTGGCAGCAACATCACCGTTATTGCGCGGATCTTGACGAAGAGGACCGCGCCGAACGGTCCGGGAGCGGGTCAGACGGTCCACAGCGGTCAAGGTTGCGCTCGATCCAGGATGTAGTGGCCACGGAACGCCGGGACACCACTACATCCTGGATGTTGCGCGATCTTGCTGGGGTGCACGGCGGGCAGGGCATGCGGCACGGCGCAGACGGCGCGGTGTGGGCGCGGCTGGCACGGGCGCGGCGCGACGGACGAGCGGCGAGCGCGGGCAGCGAGCGCCGGCGGCGAGGGCGCGGCGCGACGGACGAGCGGCGAGCGCGGGCGGACCACACAGCTTCGCCCTGGAGTATGTGTCGCCGACCCATGTGCCGGGGAGGGCGCAGCTCGTAACTTCTTGCGCCATGACGGCAGAACCCGTGGCGGTCCCCCACGTCGTACAGGTTGACCTCGCTGGCCGGACCGCCCTGGTAACCGGGGGTGGCAGTGGCATCGGGCGGGCGTGCGCCCTGCGACTGGGCGCGGCCGGCGCGAAGGTGCTCGTGGTGGACCGCAACCTGGATGCGGCGAAGGCGGTGGCCGCCGAGGCCGGCGGCCGGGCCGAGGGTGTGGACCTGTCCGACGCGGCGGCGGTGGACCGCCTCGACGTGGACGTCGACATCGTCGTGAACAACGCCGGGCTTCAGCACGTCGCGCCGCTTCAGGACTTTCCGGTCGAGCGCTTCGAGTACATCCAGCGGGTGATGGTGGAGGCGCCGTTCCTGCTGATCCGCCGGGCTCTGCCCCACATGTACGCCCGTGGTTGGGGGCGCGTCGTCAACATCTCGTCGGTGCACGGGTTGCGTGCCTCGCCGTACAAGGCCGCGTACGTCTCGGCCAAGCACGCCCTGGAAGGGCTGTCGAAGGTGGTCGCGTTGGAGGGCGCCGCGCACGGAGTGACGGCCAACTGCATCAACCCGGCGTACGTGCGCACGGCACTCGTGGAGAGCCAGATCGCCGACCAGGCGGTCAGCCACGGCATCGACGAGACCGAGGTGATCGAGAAGATCATGCTGGCCCGGGCCGCGATCAAGCGACTGATCGAGCCGGAGGAGGTGGCCGAGCTGCTGGCGTACCTCTGCTCGCCGCCGGCGGCGTTCATCACCGGCGCGTCGATCGCCCTCGACGGGGGCTGGACGGCCAACTAGTGGGCCCGAGCACAATGTCGACCATGTCATCGCCGGTGGAGTTCCTGGAGCTGCTCGCGCGGGAGGCCGCGGCGGTCGAGTTCGAGGGGCCGTTGGTGGCTGCCCGCGCCGCCGGGTTGCCGCCCGACCGGCTGGCCGAGCTGGAGCAGGCCAGGTCGGTGGCGTTGCGGGTCCGCGCGTTGTTGGAGCGCCGCCGCCGCCGCGAGACGGAGCTGTCCGGCCTGTACGACACGGTCAGCGACCTGGCCGGGCTACGTGACCTCGACGACGTGCTGCGGGCGATCGTGCACCGGGCCCGCAATCTGCTCGGCGCGGACGTGGCCTACATGACGTTGAACGACGACGAGCGCGGCGACACCTACATGCGGGTGACCGACGGGTCCGTCTCGGCCCGGTTCCAGCGGCTTCGGTTGCCGATGGGCGCCGGCCTCGGTGGCCTGGTGGCCCAGTCCGGGGCTCCGTACGTCACCGCGAACTACGGCGAGGACGCGCGCTTCCACCACACCGGCGAGATCGACGCCGGGGTCGGGGAGGAGGGCCTCGTGGCGATCCTCGGGGTGCCGCTACGGCTCGGCTCCACCTCGATCGGCGTGCTCTACGCGGCGAACCGGTCGGCCCGGCCGTTCGTCCGGGAGGAGGTGGCGCTGCTGGTCTCCCTCGCCGCGCACGCCGCGGTGGCGATCGACACCGCCCGGCTGCTGACCGAGACCCGCTCGGCGTTGGCCGAGTTGTCGGCGGCGAACACCACCATCCGGGCGCACAGCAGCTCGGTGGAGCGGGCGGCGGCGGCACACGACCGGATGACGGCGCTGGTGCTGCGCGGCGGTGGTGTGGAGGACGTGGCGGCCGCGGTGACCGAGGTGCTGGGCGGCGCGCTGCTGGCACTGGACGCCGAGGGCCGTCTGCTGGCCCGGGTGGGCGAGATCGACGAGCCGGACCGTGCGGACATCGTCGAGGCGGTCGCGGCGTCGCGTACCGAGGGGCGCAGCGTGCGCCGCAGCCCACTCTGGTACGCGGCGGTGGTGGCGGGCACGGAGAACCTGGGCGCCCTGGTGCTGCGTCCGGACGACGAGCTGGTCGACGCCGATCAGCGGATCCTGGAGCGCGCCGCGCTGGTGACCGCGCTGTTGCTGTTGTTCCGTCGGACGGTCGCGGAGGCGGAGGGTCGGGTCCGTGGCGAGCTGCTGGACGACCTGATCGCCCGCCCGCTGCGGGACACCGACGCGTTGCGTAGCCGGGCCCGCCGGCTCGGGGTGGACCTGGACGCGCCGCACGTGCTGGTGGCGGTGGGCGACGCCGCGATCGCCGCGACCGGCTCGGCTCGGCAGCGGGTGCTGTCCTGGGCCACCACGTACGCCTCGGCGCGCGGCGGACTGGCGGCGGCACGCGACGGCCGGGTGGTGCTGATGCTGCCGGGGCAGGACGCGGGTGGCAGCGCTCGCGCGGTGGCGCGGGACCTGTCCCGGGTGACCGGCCGTCCGGTGACCGCCGGGGCGAGTGGCCCGTCGAACGGGCCGGGGAAGCTGGCCGCCACGTTCCAGGAGGCGGACCGGTGCCTCACCGCGCTGGGCGCTCTGGGCCGCTCCGGTCAGGGTGCGAGCACCGTGGAGCTGGGGTTCGTCGGGTTGCTGCTGGGAACGGTGGGTGACCGGGGCGAGAAGGACGTGACCGAGTTCCTCAGCGCCACCGTCGGGCCGGTGGTCGACTACGACGCCCGGCGCGGGACGGCCCTGGTGAAGACGCTGGAGGCGTACTTCGGGGTGGGTGGCAGCCTGGCCCGGGCCGCCGAGCAACTGCACGTGCACGTCAACACGGTGACCCAGCGGCTGGAGCGGGTGGGGCAGTTGCTCGGCGCCGACTGGCAACGGCCTGACCGGGCGTTGGAGGTGCAGCTGGCGCTGCGCCTGCACCGGCTGCGCGCACCGGCCGGCTGACCGCCCCACCAGCCCGACCCCGGGCCCGGCGTGCAGAGCCACGCCCGGCCCGGTACGCCGGGTCAGCGGGCGCGGATGCCCTCCAGGACGGCGTCGACGACCCGTTCGGGCAGGGTCTGCTCGTCCAGGTCCGGGTTCCACTGCAACACCCGCTGGATCAGCATGGGCCCGGTGAGCAGCGCCATCGTCACCTCCACGTCGATGTCGGCGCGGAGCACACCCTCGTCGATGCCGCGTCGCAGCACCTCGCGCATCAGCTGCCGGCGGGGCGAGATGATGTTCTGGTAGAGCTGGAACTGGTCCGCGCTGCGGTTCACCGCGGGCACCAGGCAGGGCATGATCTTCGCCGCTCGTGGGTCGACGTTCTTGCCGATTGCGCCGACCAGCAGCACCAGGTCGTCGCGGACGGAGTGACCGGCCGGCTTCGCCAGGACGCCCTTGAGTCGCCGCAGCGCGTCGAGCAGCAGGGCGTCCTTGCCGGCCCAGCGGCGGTAGATGGTGGCCTTGCCGACCCCGGCACGGGCGGCGATGGCCTCGATCGAGAGCGCCTCGATGGTGCTGCCCTCGGCGAGCAGGTCGAGGGTGGCTTCGATGATCGCCTCGTCGGCGCGGATGCTCCGCGGTCGCCCGGGCGACCGCGGAGCATCGGCAGTGGACGTCATGTCCGACATTCTCCCCGGACCTATGCCGTGCCGGCCAACTCGGGCTCGGCGACCGGGGCCGCCGGGGCGAGGCTGGTGTCCTCCCGACCGGGCATCCAGCGCAGCACCACGATGATTCCGAGGGCGGCGATGATCCCGGAGAGCCCGGCCGCCCAGTGCATGGCGGTGACGAAGGCGTCGTTGGCGGCCGAGATCAGCGCTGGCGCCGCCGGGCCGAGCTGGCCTGCCGCCGCGTACGCCCCGGAGATCGACTCGTTGGCCGCGTCGCGGGCACCGGTGGGCAGCCCGGTCAGCGCGTCACCGATGTCGCTGCGGTAGACCGCGGAGAGCACGGAGCCGAGGACCGCGACACCGAGCGCACCGGCCACCTGACGGATGGTGTTGCTGACGGCGGAGCCGACACCGGCCTTCTCGCGCGGCAGCGCCGACATGATCGACTCGGTGGCCGGCGGCATGATGTTTGCCATCCCAGCGCCCTGGATGAGGAAGACGAGCAGCACGACCCAGATCGGGGTGGAGGCGCCGATGAAGACGAACGCGGCGAGCGAGATCACGGTCAGCGCCAGCCCCACCGTGGCGACGGCCTTGCCGCCGTAGCGGCGGACCATCGCGGCGCTGCGGGGCGCGAAGATCAGCTGGGCGCCGGCGAAGGGCAGGAAGAGCAGACCGGTCTCCAGCGGGCTGTAGCCCCGCACCAGCTGAAGGTAGAACGAGCCGAAGAACATCGAGCCCATCGCGGCGAAGAACACCAGGCCGACGATGGCGACCGGGGCGGCGAAGCGGGGCACCTTGAACAGTCGGACGTCCAGCGACGGGTGGTCGCTGCGCCGCTCGTGCTGGACGAACCAGGCCAGCACAGCGATGCCGACGAGGATCGAGCCCCAGGCCATCGGGCGGTCGAAGCCGTGCTCGCCGCCGTCGATGATGCCGTAGGACAGGGCGACCAGACCGACCACGGAGAGCAGGACGCCGAGCACGTCGACGCGGCCCGGGCGTGGGTCCCGCGACTCGGGGACCAGCAGGGCCACCAGGACCACGCCGGCGACGACGACCGGCACGTTGATCAGGAAGACCGAGCCCCACCAGAAGTGCTCCAGCAGCGCGCCGCCGAGGATCGGGCCGATGGCCACGGCGAGACCGACGGCACCGGCCCAGACACCGATGGCCCGGCCACGCTCACGCGGGTCGAAGACGTTGGAGATGATCGACAGGGTCACCGGCATGATGGCCGCGCCGCCGACGCCCATGAGGGCGCGGGCCGCGATGAGCTGGCCAGGGCTCTGGGCGTACGCGGAGAGCAGCGACGCCAGGCCGAACAGCGCCAGACCGACCATCAGGAAACGCTTGCGCCCGGCACGGTCGCCGAGAACTCCGAAGGTGAACAGCAGCCCGGCGAAGACCAGCGTGTAGGAGTTGATGGCCCACTCCAGCTGACCCTGGCTGGCGCCGAGGCCGTGCACCGGGTCGGCCAGGGTGCGCAGGGCCACGTTGAGGATCGTGTTGTCGAGGACGACCACGAGGAGGCTGATCACCAGCACCCCCAGGATCGCCCACCTCCTCGGGTGGCCCGTGTTGTTGTGCAGCTCCATGCCTGGTTTCCCCCCACGCTTCACCCGCGGCGCAATACGATACGGGTCAGACTCGTAACGTGGGTCAGCCTACGACCCCCATTAACGATACGGCACCGATCCGTATCGTATGTGGTGGGCATCACCCCCCGGAGGCACGTCCAGACAGGCAGCGACCGCGTCCGGCAGCGAGCCGAGGTGCGCCGCCGGCCGGGTCAGCGGCTCGATCCAGCCCGGCCCGGCGCCGTACACCCGCAGGTGGGGGAAGTCCCGGGCGAAGCGCACCAGCCGGTACGCGCGGCCCGTGACCGGCGTCTGCGACCAGAGCACCACGGTGTGCGGGCGCGCGCGGTGAACCGCGCCGGCCAGCGCCGGCCAGGGCAACGTCGGGCCGAGATTCAGACAGCCCCGCCCCTGTTCCCGCAGCGCGGCCGCCAGCGCCTGCAGGCCGAGGTTGTGGGCCTCCCTCTCGACGCCGGCCAGCAGCAACCCGCCGGCGGGCAGTGGGCGGCCCGGCTCGCGCCGGTACACGTCGAACGCGACCCGGACACCCTCGCTGAGGGCGTGCTCGACGACGACCTCCGCGGCGGTCCGCCCCGGCAGCCGAGCCAGCAACGGGCGGCAGACCTGCTCCCAGAACGCCGACACTCCCCACGCCTCCGCCAGTTCCAGCGCCAGCGTGGCGACGCCGTGACCGTCCAGGTCCTCGGCTGCCGACAGGACCTGCTTGTGCGCGATCTCCACAGCCTCGGCCGGCATCGGATCGGTCAGCACCAGACGTACCCCCGGGTAGATGGTTTCCACCCGGGATTCGCTGAAACAACGCGCCGTGGATGCGCCGTCGCGGATTTGACCGCGGGCGGGCGTGCGCGAACCTCACTCCCGCACGTCACCGGCTTGACCCGGTCTCCTAGGTTGATGATCCACACAGCCCAGCGGAAGGTCCCACCCCATGCCCGTCGGCTTCACCATGGCGATCGTCTTCGCCGTCGCCCTGGCGGTCAGCGCCGTCCTGGCCCTGGTCGCGCCCGCGCGGCCGTTGAAGCGGATGGCCGCCCTCGCGGCGCTCGTCTTCCTCGCCCTCACCCTGCTGGTCGGCGTCACCGCCAGCGCCCACTCGGTGCCCATCCGCTCGGTCGGCATCGTCACCAGCTTCGGCAAGCCCACCGGCGAGGTGACCGGCTCGGGGCTGAAGTGGGTGGCGCCGTGGCAGAAGGTCGGCGAGTGGGACGCCGGCCGGCAGAAGTACGACCACATCGGCGGCGACAACTGCGTACGGGTCCGCACCGGCACGCTCGCCGACGCGTGCGTCGAGGTGCTCGTCGAGTGGCAGGTCAAGCCGGAGAACGCGCCGAAGCAGTTCATGGACTACAAGGGGGACTTCGAAAGCTTCCGGGGCCAGCGGGTGGGTGTGCAGCTCGACAGCGCGGTCAACGACGCGTTCGCCGCGTACAACCCGCTCGAGAAGATCGACGCCCAGACCGGGGACCTCAACGTCGACCTGAAGCCCTTCGCGGCGAACATCAAGACCAGCGCGGAGACCCGCCTCGCCACCGACGTGGACATCCTCTCGGTCACCATCACCCGGGTAAACCACGACGACAAGACCGAGGGCAACATCAAGGCGTTCCAGGACAAGCTGGCCCAGACCCGCAACCTGGAGCAGGATCGCAAGAACGCCGAGATCTCCAAGCAGATCACCGAGACCAATGCCAAGGTCGACAAGGTGACCCGCTGTCTGGAGATCGCGGAGAAGAACGGCGCCAACCCGGGCCTCTGCATCAACCCGGGCATCGTCACCGGCAAGTGACGACCGCCCGAGAGGAGAGCATCATGACCGACGCCAGCGTGCGAGGCCCGCAGCCTCGGCGAGGGACGATCCAGCGGATGGACAACGTCGCCATCGTCGTCGACGACCTCGCCGCCGCCGTGGCGTTCTTCGTCGAACTCGGACTTGAGCTGGAAGGCGAGGCGACAGTCGAGGGCAGCGCGGTGGATCGCCTCGTCGGCCTGGAGGGAGTGCGCTCGGACATCGCGATGATGCGCACCCCGGACGGCAACGGACGGGTCGAGCTGACCAAATACCAGACGCCGCCCAGCCGAGAGGGTGACCCGGGCGCGCCGACGAACACGCTGGGCGCCCATCGCATCATGTTCGCCGTCGACGACATGGACGACATCCTCGACCGTCTGCGCCCGCACGGAGCCGAACTCATCGGCGAGCTGGTGCAGTACGAGAACAGCTACCGGCTCTGCTACCTGCGCGGCCCCGCCGGCATCGCCATCGCACTGGCCGAGCAGACCGGATAACACCCCGGGCATCGCGACCGGACGCCGCAGCCGGGCCTCCGGCTACGGCGTCCAGTCGCGCCGGAGCAGCCCGTAGATCACCATGTCCGAGAAGCCGTCGCCGTCGTACTCGCGCTCCCGCAGGGTGCCTTCGTGCGTGAAGCCGCACGCCTCCGCGGTGCGCCGCATGGCCGTGTTGGTGGCCAGCGTCTCCAGCTCCAAACGGCGCAGGTTGCGGTTGCGGAAGCCGTACCGGCAGAGCAGCCGGATCACCTCGGTGCCGTAACCCTGGCCACGTGCCTCGGGAAGCAGGGAGATGCCGAGGTGGGCGAACTGGTTGAACGCGCTGATCCCCCACAGCACGCTGCCACCGAGGAACGTGCCGTCGGCAACGGTCTCCGCCACCAGCGACACATTGGCCTGGCCGTCGGGCGGGTCGGTGACCTTCTTCTCCAGCCGGGCCCGGATCTGGCCGACGTGCGGCGGCAGGAACGGCTCGCCGTCGGTGAGCAGATGCAACTCGGGATCCACGTACAGACGGAACATGTTCGGCGCGTCGTCGGGAGTGGGCGGGCGCAGTCGGACCCGCCCGGTGGCGAACATGCCGCAACGCTAACAGCCACCACGCAGGCCCACGACCCCGTTCCGGACGGACGCTCAGTCCAGTGTGACCACCCAGCGAGCCCCCTCGCCGCGCGCCAGCCGATCGAACGCCATGGGTGCCTCGTCCAGCCCGATCGTGCCGCTGACCAACACGCCCAGATTGAGTGCGCCGTCGGCGAGGGCGGCGGCCAGCACCGGCACCTCCCGGTCCGGGTCGGACGAGCCGTAGACCGAGGAGCGCAGGGTACGGGCGGAGTGGAAGATGTCCAGCGCGCCGAGGCTGACCATGTCGTCCTTGGCGCCCATGCCGACCACCGTCACCGCTCCCCCGCGCCGGGTGAGCCGCCAGGCGGCGCGGATGGTGGCGGCCCGGCCGACGCACTCGAACGCGTGGTCGACGCCCCGGCCTTCGGTGCGTGCGCGGATCTCCTTGGAGAGCCGGTCGTCGGAGAGCAGGAAGTCGGTCGCCCCGGCGGCGAGCGCGAGATCGCGCTTGGCCTCGGCGACGTCGACGGCGAGGATCGTCGTGGCACCGGCCCGGCGGGCGGCGGCCAGGACGGCGAGGCCGACCCCGCCGAGCCCGACCACTGCCACGCTCTCACCGGTTGCCACCCGCGCCGTGTTGCCGACCGCGCCGACGCCCGTGAGCACCGCACAGCCGAGCAGGGCGGCCTGCTCGGGTGGCAGCCCGGCCGGGATCGGGATGACGGCGCGTTCGGGCACCACCACCGCCTCGGCGAGCGCGCCGAGGCCGAGGGTCAGGTGCAGCGGTACGCCGTCGTCGGTCTCGCCGCGGGGCACGGTCGGAGCGGTGGTGGCGGCGCAGAGCCACGGTTCGCCACGTCGGCACCACCAGCAGGCCCGGCAGGCCGGCGCCCAGTTGAGGACCACCGGGGTGCCGACGGCCAGCTCCACGCCCGGCCCGGTCGCGGCCACCACGCCGGTCGCCTCATGCCCGAGCACCAGCGGGAACCTCGCGGCGAGGGTGCCGTTGGCCATCGACAGGTCGGAGTGGCAGACCCCGGCGGCGGTGATCCTCACCCGGACCTCGCCGGGGCCGGGAGCGGGCAGGCGTACCCTCTCGATCCGCAGCTCGGCGCCGGACCCCCGCGCGACCAGCGCGCGAACGGTGACCGGCGCGGCGGGGGTCGTCTCCGGGCCGCTCATCGCTGGATCGCCTTCAGCTCGCAGAACTCGGCGAGCCCGTGCACGCCCAACTCCCGGCCGAGCCCGGACTGCTTGTAGCCACCGAACGGGGCGAGCGGGTTGAACGGCGCACCGTTGACGTCCACCGCGCCGGTGCGCAGCCGACGGGCCACCGCGAGCGCCGCGTCGGTGTCGGCGGACCAGACCGCACCGGCCAGCCCGTATTTGGAGTTGTTGGCGATGGCGACCGCCTCGTCGGTGTCGCTGAACGGGATGACGGCGAGCACCGGGCCGAAGACCTCCTCCTGGGCGAGCGCGCTGTCGGGATGCACGTCGGCGAAGACGGTCGGCGCGACGAAGTGCCCCTGGGGCGGCACCGGGGCGTCCGGGCCACCGACGACCAGCCGTGCGCCGTCGGCCAGGGCCCGATCGATATGGCCACGCACCCGGTCCGCCTGGGCGGCGGAGACCAGCGGGCCGAGGCGGGTGGCCGGGTCGAACGGGTCGCCGAGCCGGTAGCCCGCGACCGCCGTGGCGACCAGGTCGAGCGCCTCGTCGTACCGGTCGCGGTGCACCAACATCCGCGTCCACGCGGTGCAGGTCTGGCCGGAGTTGAGCAGGGCGTTGCCGACGCCCACCTTGACCGCGGTGCCCAGGTCGGCGTCGGGGAGGATCACGTTGGCGGACTTGCCGCCCAACTCCAGCGCGACCCGGGCGATCCGGTCGGCGGCGAGGCGCATGATCCGGGCGCCGGTGGCGGTGGATCCGGTGAACGACACCAGGTCGACGTCGGGATGCCCGGCCAGCGCCTCACCGACCACCGGCCCGGTGCCGGTCACCAGGTTGAGCACCCCCGGCGGCAGCCCGGCCTCGGTGACCGCGTCGAAGAGCAGGTACGCGGTCAGCGGGGTCAACTCGCTGGGCTTCAGCACCACGGTGCAGCCGGCAGCCAGGGCGGGGGCCAGTTTCGCCATCACCTGGTGCAGGGGGTAGTTCCACGGGGTGATCGCGCCGACCACGCCGATCGGCTCGCGGACGACGAGGGAGTTGCCGATGCTCTCCTCGACCGGCGCGCGGGCGGCGAGCGCGACGTGGTCGCGCAGGACGGTCAGCGGCAGCCCGACCTGCACCCGGGTGGCGAGCTTGAGCGGTGCGCCCAGCTCCACGGCGATGGTGCGGGCGAGGTCGTCGGCACGCGAGGCGAGCGCGGCGTGCAGCCGGTCCAGGTGCGCGGAGCGCTCGGCGGGGGCGGTCGCCGACCAACCGGGGAACGCGCCGCGGGCCGCGGCCACGGCCGCGTCCACGTCGGCCGGGGTGCCGGCCGGCACCTGACCGACCAGCTCACCGGTGCTCGGGTTCTCCACGTCGATCAGCTCGACGTCGGCGGGGGACGTCCAGTCGCCGCCGAGGTGCAGGTGGCGCCGGAGGCGCAGGGCGTCGGGCAGCGGCGACGGCGGGGCGGCGAGGTCCATGTCGTCCCTTCGGGGGTGGGCGACCGGCGATGGCGACGGGGTCGCGGCGGGCGATGAAACTAGCGCTGGGAGTTTGGACGCTACCCGTTGGGCCCTGTGGACTCCACCGCGCCGGCGGTACGGACGGGATCCACGGTCCGGGCGTACTCGGCGGCCAGCCCGTGCAGCAGGGCGTCCAGGCCGAGGGCGAAGGCGCCCTCGTCCACGCTCTGCTGGTGCTCGGCGAGCCGGTGCGCGTCGCGCAGGTGCGGGTAGTGCGCGGCGTACAGCTCCGGGTCCTCGACGAAGCCGCGGGCGAACGAGCCGAGGGCCGACCCGGCCACGAAGTACCGCAACGCGGCGCCGATGTGGGTGGCCCGGGCGGGGGGCCAGCCGGCGCGGACGAGGCCGCCGTAGACCGCGTCGGCCATCGCGAGGGCGGCCGGTCGCCGACCCGGCCCCTGCGCCAGGTAGGGCACGATGTTCGGGTGGGCGGTGAGCGCCCGCCGGTACGACCAGGCCCAGTCGCGCAGCGCGGCGACCCAGTCCCGGCCGGTGAAACCTCCGGTGTCGACGGCGCCGGTCACCGTGTCTGCGACCGCGTCGAGGATCTCGTCCTTCGTGGCGAAGTGGTTGTAGAGCGAGGGCCCGCGAACGCCCAGCTCGGCGGCGAGCCGGCGGGTGGAGAACCCGGGCAGGCCCTCGGCGTCGATGAGCGCGGTGGCGGTCTCGACGATCAGCTGCCGGGTGAGCCGGGGCTGGCGGGGTCGGGGCACTGCGCTCCTCGAGGTCTCGGCCGTCAGGTCTGGACGCGGCAAAACTTGCACCGCTAGTTTAAGGGGTGACCGGCTGCGCCGACGCCAGGAGGACCACCGTGGACTTTTCGCTCACCGACGAGGAGCGGGCGGTACGGGACACCGTCCGATCGTTCATCCGCCGCGAGGTGATGCCGTTGGAGGCGGAGGTGCTCCGCCGGGAGCGGGCACACCAGCCGGGCCTCGACCACTCCGAGGTGCGTGAGCTGCAACTCAAGGCGCGCAAGTTCGGCTTCTGGGGCCTGGCCACCCCGGAAGAGTACGGCGGAATGAACCTGCCTGCGGTGCTCCAGTCGTTGATCTGGACGGAGCTGGGCCACACGTTCGTGCCGTTCCGCTTCGGCGGCGAGGCGGACAACATCCTGTTCCACGCCACCGAGGAGCAGAAGCAGGAGTTCCTCATCCCGACCATCGAGGGCGAGCGGCGATCCTGTTTCGCGATCACCGAGCCCGGCGCCGGCTCGGACGCCGCCAACATCCGGCTGTCCGCCCGCCGGGACGGCGACGACTGGGTCCTCGACGGCGAGAAGACCTTCATCACCGGTGGACACGACGCCGACTTCGCCATCGTGGTCGCGGTGACCGACCGGGAGAAGGGCGCCCGCAACGGCGGCGCGACCGCGTTCCTGGTGGACCGGTCGATGGGTTGGCGGTCGGAGTTCATCCAGACCATGGGCGAGGGCGGGCCGGCGTCGCTCATCTTCGACGGCGTACGCGTGCCGCACCGCAACATCCTCGGCGAGATCGGGCAGGGCTTCACGCTGGGCATGGAGTGGATCGGCAAGGGCCGCTACACCATCCCGTCGCACGCCATCGGCATCGCCGAGCGGGTGCTACAGATGGCGATCGACTACGCCAACACCCGGGAGACCTTCGGCACCAAGATCGGCGCCAACCAGGCCATCCAGTGGATGATCGCCGACTCGGAGACCGAGCTGGAGGCGGCCCGCTGGCTGGTGCTGCGTTCCGCGTGGACGGTCGACCAGGGCCTCGACCCCCGGCACGCGTCGTCCATGGGCAAGCTCTACGGCGCCGGCATGGTCAACCGGGTGGTCGACCGGGTGCTCCAGATCCACGGCGGCATGGGCTACACGCGTGAGCTGCCCATCGAGCGCTGGTACCGGCAGGTCCGGCTCTACCGGATCTTCGAGGGCACCGACGAGATGCAGCGGCTGATCATCTCCCGGGACCTGCTGCGCGGCTACACGAAGATCGGCGGTCACCTGGCCTAGGGGCCTCACCGCCCACGCCCACGCCCACGCCCACGCCCACGCCCACGCCCACGCCCACGCCAAGATCCGCGCAACTTGCGGGATGTTGCTGTCTCCGACACGCGGGAGACACCTGAATCCCTGATGTTGCGCGGATCTTCGCAGGGTTTCGACGCGGAGTAGCCGGAGCAGTCGGCTGCTCGTGAACCACGTTGGTCGGTCTGCCATCTACCCCAATGAACACCCACCAAGGGATCAGAGGGGGAACGCTCATGCACCGACTCATCAGGGCCGCCGCGCTGGCGATGGCCGTCGCCACGTTCGGCGCCGTCGTCACCGCGGCCGCGCCGGCGTCCGCGAGTGTCAGCCAGGGCTACGTCGCCGGGTCCGGCACCTGGACCGACGACTGGAACGACGAGGGTCCCATCTCCGCGACGACCCGCTCGTACAGCAACGTGGTCGCCATGTGGCAGATGATCCTGTGGGCGGACGGTTACCTCGCCTACTCCGGCGTCGACTGCCAGTTCGGGCCGGTGACGACGGCCGCCACGAAGAAGTGGCAGACCGCGCGAGGTCTCGTCGCCGACGGCGTCGTCGGTCCGAAGACCCTGGCCAAGGCGGCCACCCGGCTCGGCGTGTACGAGGGCGAGGGGTGGTACTACTACGACGGCGCCGGCAGCGAGATCGTCCACTTCGGTCGTCTCGCCGACGGTCGGTGGGACATGAGCATCGGCATCGACCTGGAGTGGCAGCCGCTCTCCTACGCCGCCGCGACCTTCGACCGCTGCGCCTGACGCACCGCTGCGCCTGACGCACCGCTGTTCCTGACCGGACCGGGGGACGGCCGACCGTGGAGTCGGCCGTCCCCGCACCCGGGATCAGCCGGTCAACGCCGCCAGGGCCGCGTCCACGTCGGCCTCGGTGGAGTAGATGTGGAACGAGGCCCGGACCCGCCCGGCGCGCACCGCCGCCCGGATGCCGGCCTCCGCCAGACGCCGCTCCGCGTCCGGCACGTCCACGCTGACGATGGCGCTCTCCCCCGGCGGCTGGCCGAGCCCGGTCCGGAACCGGTTGGCCAACGCCACGTCGTGCGCCTGGATCGCCGGCACGCCGATCTCGGCGACCAACTCCAGGGCGGGTGCCGCCCCCACCCAACTGAACCAGGCCGGTGAGATGTCGAACCGGCGGGCGTCGTCGGCCAGCCGCAACGGCGGGCCGTAGTAGGAGGCATGCGGGTCGCGGCCCGCGTACCAGCCGGCCGCGTCGGGGCGCAGTCGTTCGCGCAGCGCCGGAGCCAGGTAGGTGAACGCGGTCCCACGCGGGTTCATCAGCCACTTGTAGCCGCCCACCGTCACCACGTCGGCCCGACTCCCGTCGAAGGGCAGCCAGCCGCACGCCTGGGTCGCGTCCACCACCACCAACGCGTCGTGCGCGCGGGCGGCGGCCACGATGTCGTCGTACGCGGCGACCGCGCCGTCGGCCGACTGCACCAGGCTGAACGCGACCAGGTCGGTGTCCGCGTCGATGGCGTCGACGAGCGACTCCAACGGCACCACGCGGACCGAGATGCCACGCTCCTCCTGGACGAGCCAGGGGAACAGGTTGGAGGTGAACTCGACGTCGGGGACCACCACTGTCGTGCCGGCGGGCAACGCCGCCGCGACTGGCGCGAGCATCTGCGAGACGGAGGCGCCGACCGCCACGTCGCCCTCCGGCACGCCGATCAGGCCGGCGAACGCGGTACGGGAGCGCTGCACCGAGTCACCCCAGCCCTCCCAGGAGCTGCTGCCGACCCGCCACTGGGCGAGCGCCTCCTGCAACGCCGTCCACGCCGGCTCGGGCGGCAGCCCGTAGGAGGCGGTGTTCAACCAACCGGGCTCCGGCTTCCACAACTGCTGCGCCTGCTCGATCTCCATGACCTCGACGGTAGGCGGACCGGTGAACGACGGGCACGGCCAATCGGCGATCGGCGGCCTGCCGCAGTGAGTCGTCGGCGGCCTGCCGCAGTGAGTCGTCGGCGGCCTGCCGCGGTGAGTCGGCAGGTCAGGGCTTCCCGGCCGGCTCGCCCGGAGTCTCCCGTCGGACCCGGGCGAGGGCGAGGGTGTCGGCGAGTGCGGCGAGCCACCTGTCGACCTCGACCAGGTGCCGGACCGCCTGCGGGTCGACCTCGCCGAGCAGTGGCCGGACCCGTTCCAGCTCGTCGACACAGGTGGTCGGTGCGGGGCTCGGGCCCGACGACCGGCCATGGGTCACCTCCTCGGCCACCTCGTCGTACGCCGACCGCAGGTGTGCGACGGCGTCGCGCAGCAACGCCGCAGCCGCGGGCCAGCCGGCGAGACAGCCGGGCGGGTTACGCCGCAGCAGTGACCCGACGCCGGGCACCACGTAGTGCCCGGCGCTCAGGACGGCGTACCAGTTGACCTGCCGCCGGTGCGGGTCGTGTCGCTCGGAGTGGTACTGGCAGTACGACGAGTCGACCAGAACCATCCGACGACGTACCCGGTCGATGGCACGCTGCGGTGACGGAGCCTCGCCGAGCACCGCCTCGACGGTCTGCTCGACCGCGTCCGCGCTGGCCGCGAGGTAACGGACGGCGTTGTGCCGCAGGTCGTGGCTCGCCCCACGGGGCCACATGGCCACACCGGCGAGCACGCCGATCACCGCGCCGAGTAGCACGTCGACGAGCCGCGCCTCGGCGAGCCGCCACCCTTGCGGGTCGAGCTGGGCGAAGACGACGGTCAGCAGCACCGTGAACAGCGCCTGCTGCCAGACCGGACCGAGCAGGCGTCCGACGCCGAAGGCCAGGATCAGGGTGACCGGCAGGACGACGGCGTAGACGATCGGCAGGTCGACGACGAGCATCACGGCGCCGCTGACGAGAGCGCCGGCGATCGTGCCCAGCACCGACGGCCGCAGCGCGGAGCGGGTGTCCGCGGCCGAGGTGCGCAGGACCGTGAGCGTCGCCAACAGCACCCAGAAGCCGTGCGTGAGCTGGAGCAACCCGGCGGCCACCCGGGCGACGGTCAAGGCGACGGCCAGCCTCAGCGAGCTGTGCAGGTGGGCCGAGCGGGGCGCCAGGTGGGAGCGGAACTGCCACCAGTACAGCGTCCACTCGTTGTGCCCCGCGTAGTCGAACAGACCTGGCGGGGCATCCACGCCGTCGAGTCGTGACCCGGTGGCCAGTCGGGTGCCGACGGCGAAGACCCGTACCTGGTCGGCGAGGGCCAACGCCGTCGCGTCCCGGCACAGCCGGGGCACGTCCGGCGGCTGACCGTCGCCCTCGCCCACCGCCGCCTCGGCCCGCCCGACCACGGCGTCCAGACCATCGAGGTCCACTGGTCCTCCGCCCGCGGTCAGGCTACGACTGGCCGCCCGGGTCGTGTCCGCGCCGACGCGCAGCAGTCGCGCCGCCGCCAGGTCCGGGATCGGCTCCGGTGGGACGTCCGCCGCCAACCGGTCCGCCTTGGCCAGCACCTCCCGCAACGCCGCCGCGCAGATCCGCAACGCACGGTCCTGAGCGCCCGCCGCGGTGGGCGCCCACGCCGGAGGGTTACGGGCCAGATCAAGCGGGCCGACGACGTCGTACGCCCGTTGGCGTCGCGCGTCCCGGTCGGCGTGGTCCGGGTGCGGCTCGGTCAGCGCGCGGGCGGTGGTGTCGAGGAACGCCGCGACGCCGTCGGCCGCCTCGGCGAGTCGCTGCCGGTAGGAGACCGGCACCGGGTCGGGCCAGAGGAGCACCTCGGCCGCGGCGAGCAGCACGATGGCGAGCGTGACGCCGCCGAGACGTTGCGGCAGGGTGTCTGGCTGGTACGGCGGGAAGGACGCCAGGATGTAGAAGAGCTGGAACGCGCTGGCCCAGCCCACCAGGCGCGGGTTGCCGACCCCGCCGAACGCCACGACGAACCCGATGACCAGCATTCCGCCGGCCGCCGCCCATGTGCTCCAGGCCAACAGGGACCCCGCCGCGATCAGCGCCCAGACCGCCGGCAGCGAGATGACCAGGATCCGCGCCCGTTGCGGCGCGGGACCGGGCAACTGCGCGAAGGCCCCGGCGGCGATCGTGCCGAACAGCCCGTAGGTGGCGAGCACCGAACTGCCGGCACCGTAACGGGAGCCGTAGAAGACGACGGACGCCACGAGCGTCAGCCGGGCGGCACGTCGCAGGACGGCGTACCCGGGGTCACGGTGCCGCAGGCGGCCGAGGAGGCTGGTTGCCGGCACGCCTGCTCCCCCGGGCTCGTCGCGACATCCCTCCCCGGCAACCCATTCTTCCCGGAGCCTGTCGGGAACGGCGGGTTTCGGGGCGAATCAGCACCGGGAGCCGACGGGTCAGCGTCGAACGCCCCGGAGCAGGCTGAGCCGGAGCGCGCGGAGCAGGGTGCCGGGGCGGCCCAGGGTCGCCGGGTGGTCGAGCATGGTGGTGACCCGGCCCAGTCGGGCGTTGAGCACCGGATCGGTCAGCGACGTCCGGAACAGCAGGTCACCGAACCACTTGGTGACCCGGTACCCCGGCGGGTACGGCCCGTCGACGTGCGGGAGCTCGATGTCGGCGGTGGTGGAGATCTGCCAGGCGGCGTCGACGACCACCCGGACCTGGTCGAAGTACGCCCGCGCCGGCTCGTCGTGCGGCTTCGGACCGGACCGCAGGTACGCCGACAGGCAGGACGCGTGCAGCGTCGCGGAGGTCATGCCCTGGCCGTACACCGGGTTGAAGGACGCGACGGCGTCGCCGGCCGCGACCAACCCGGCGGGTAGGCGGTCGAGCTTGTGGAAGTCGCGGCGTCGGCTGTCCGCCTGGTGGTACGTGACCACCCCGCCCAGCATCTCCCCGTGCTCGGCGATGTCGCCGAACATCTGCGGGTAGTGCTCCCGGCAGCGCGCGGTGAAGTCGGCGACGTCGCGGCTGGGCCGGTCGTCGTCGTAGCCGGCCACCAGCATGATCCAGCGGTCTCCCTCGACCGAGTTGATCCCGCCGATCCGGGCGGTACGCCCCTTGCCGGCCATGGTGTGGAAGACCGCGACCCAGGCGTCGCTGACCTTCTCGTCACGCCGGTAGAGCGCTGTCGCGTAGTTCAGCTTGATCGGCATGCGTTGCATCGGCGGGCGGGGCCACCCGTTCTCGGCCAGCCAGTCGCTGAGCCGGCTGGACCGACCCATGGCGTCGACCACCAGGTCCGCTGGTTCGACGACCGCCTCGCCGCCGCCCTCGGGCACGTACCGCGCGCCGGTGACCCGCCGCTCGTCGAAGAGCAGACCCTCCGCCCGGCCGTACACCATGCGGATGTTGTCCACGGCGAGCGTCCGCCGCCGGACCAACGCCTCCAGGAACGGACGCGTGGTGATCAGCGCCGGCCCGGTGCCGGTCGCCGCCGGGGGCAGTCCGAGCATGCCGTTGACGAAGACCTTCGCGGTCCCCGGGTCGGTCGGCGGCGGAGGAGCGCCGAGCGCGAGCGCCTCGTCGGCGATGCCGGGGAACCAGCGTTCCAACTGGACCTGGCCGGCGGGCAGCAACGCGTGCACCTGACTGCCCTGGGGCACACCCGGGCGGGGCCCGGTATCGACATCGGACGGGTCCCGTTCGACGATCAGGACCTCCTCGGCGTGGTCGCTCAACACGCGCGCCGCCATCAGCCCGGCCATGCTGCCGCCGAACACCACAGCACGTCGCATGACCACACGTGTCTCAGCCGGTCGTTCGGCGGTCGCTATCTGCGAGAACAGCCGGGACGGAGACGGGGACATGCGATCACTCCTCGGACGGTCGGGGAACCACGGCATCCACGACCGTAACCATCGGAGCGTCAGCCGTCAGCGCTCAGGTGGCCCGCCACTTCTGGTTGGCGTTGCCGGTGCACTGCCAGATCTGCAACCGGGCGCCGTTGTCCGAATTCTCGTCGAGCACGTCGACGCACCTGTCCGCCCTGGTGTTCACCAGGTCGTAGGCCTTGTTGAGGGTGAACCTCTGCGACGACGCGCCGGAGCAGTCGGCCAGCACAACGGCGGCCCCGTCCGCTGTGGAGTGGCCGGCGACGTCCAGGCACTTGCCCATCGAACGGACCGTGCCGTCCGCGGGAAAGGTCCAGAGCTGCTTCGCGGTACGACGACAGTCCCAGATCTGCAACCGGACACCAGCTGTGGCGTTGCCGTCGGGGATGTCGATGCACCGGTCGCTGGCGAAGCTGGAGATCTGCTTCCCAGCGGGCGTGCCGGCCGGGGTGGGCGAGGCCGGCGGTGGAGCCGACGGCTGCTGTGCCGAGGTCCCCGGAGCTGTCGTCGTACCGCTGCCCGCCCCCGGCGACGGCGGCCCCGCGCTCGCCGGGGGTGGCGGGCCTGCGGATCCGGACGGTGGGCCGGCGGTGACCGGCAAGCCCTGGAAACCATCGGTGATCAGCGCGAAGACGGCCGCGCTCGCGGACCATTCGGCGGCGGACGTGGTCCAGTCGATCGAGTACGCGTGCCCGTTGTGACCGACGAACGCCCGGCTGACCATCTGCGTGGGCGTCCCGGCCTCGTCGGTGTACGTCCACTCCCACTCGGCGGCCCGCACCTGGTAGGGCAGTGCGGCGAGCCGGACCCGGCGGTAGTCCGCGTACCGCGGGCGTTGCGCTGCCTCCCGCGCCCGCAGCTCGGCGATCAGGTCCGTGGGAACGGACCGGAGTTCGCCGACGACGAGGATCCGGCTGCCGTCCGGCTCGCGGAACTCGGCCCGCTCACCGTCGCGCCGCGCCTGCCAGCCGTCGGGCACCGGCACGAGGAAACGGGGATCGTCGCGGTAGTAGCGCCAACCCGCCGGCGGCGGTGGCAGTACCCGGGACACCGGCGTCTCGGCGATCGCGGACGGGTCCCCGGTCGGCGCGGCCACGTCGCCGTCCCCCGTACCGCCGGACGGCCCGCGGTTCAGCAGGGACGCGCTGACCAGCAGGGCGAGCAGCACCGCGACGGCTGTCACCGACCCGATCAGCCGGATCCGACGCCTACCGACCGGCTTCCACAGCGTCGGACCGGCGACGGCCGGCGGCGCGGCTGAGCCCGGCGCGGCTGAGCCCGGCGCGGCCGGTGGCGGCGCGGCTGAGCCCGGCGCGGCCGGTGGCGGCGCGAGTGCGACCGGTGCGGCGGGCGGGCCGGCCTGAGCCGGTGGCGCTGGTGGGGCCGCATCGGCGGCTGGCGCGGGTGCGACGGGCGCGGCATTGACGAACTCGGGCACGATCCTGGGACGGGGTCCGCCGCCGGTGGCGTGCACCGAGGCGGCCGGTCCGGTGCCGGTGGCGCCCACCCGGGCGGTTGCCCCGTCCGGCTCGGTCACCTGGCGCAGCAGCCGTTCCGCCTGATCCGCGGTGATCCGCTGATCCGGCTCCCGACGCAGCAGTCCTTCCAGGAGCAGGGTCAGCCGACCGGCCCGCTGGGCCGGCGGTGGCGCTTCGGTGGCCAGGGCTGCCAGCGTGGCTATCGGCGACGAGCGGTGGTACGGCGTACGCCCTTCGACCGCCGCGTAGAGGGTGGCGCCGAGCGACCACAGGTCGGCGGCCGGCCCGACGTCACCATCGGTGGCCCGTTCCGGCGCGAGGAACGCCGGCGAGCCGAGCACCATCCCGGTCTGGGTCATCCGAGGGTCCCCGGGAAGGGTGGCCAGCCCGAAGTCGGTCAGCACCACCCGACCGTCGTCGCCGAGCAGCACGTTGGCGGGTTTGACGTCGCGGTGCAGCACGCCGGCCCGGTGCGCGGCCCGTAACGCGCTCAGAATCCCCAGCCCGATCCGCGCGGCGCGATCCGCCGGCATCGGCCCCTCGGCTTCGAGCACCTGGTGCAGGGACCGGGACGGGACGAGCTCCATCACGATCCAGGGGTCGTCGTCCGAGTGCAGCACGTCGAAGACGCGCACCACGTTGACGTGGCCCAGACGGGCGACGGCCCGTGCCTCGCGCATGGACCGCTCACGCAGCTCCCGGCGTTCGTCGTCGCGCAGGCCCGGCGGCGCCACCAGTTCCTTGATGGCCACGTCCCGTTGCAGCATCTCGTCGCGGGCCTGCCACACGCGACCCATTCCACCCTGGCCGAGCGGGCGGACCAGCCGATAACGGTCGGCAATCAACTGTCGAGGAGCGTCGGGCACGACAGGAAGGTACCCGGGAATGGTTACGTGCCCAATTTCGGCGGCGGCCGGAAAAGCGACAGTTGGATATGTCACAGGCGACGTCGACAGGCAACCAATGGACCCTTCCGGAGCAATTGCTTCAGAACCACGGCAACTGTCGCCCACCGCGATGTTACCAACACGTATGTCGACCGGCCGTTATTGATATCGAATGAATTCGAACTCGCTGGGGAGAGCCGCGCGCCCCTCGTCGGGCTGCCGGACGGCCGGGTGGCCCTCGTCGGTGGTCGCCATCTGAGACGCGACGACATCGCCCTGGGTCCGGCGCTCGCCGTAGACGTCTTCTTAGCACCCTCGATCGTCGAGGCCTTTCTATCCGCCAGCCGTCCCGGCGAGTGGCAGCATGCGGGAAGAACTCTGTCGGAGTGAACCAAGTCCCGGACATGGCGGTTGGCAATAATTGCGCATCACTTCCCGACCGCGAGGCGACTCAGAATATGTCGAGCAATTCGTCGGCCACCTCCCGGGCCGGGCCGACGACCTGCCAGTCGCCGCGCCGGCGACCTCGCCGTGATGGCCCAGCAGGCCCGGAAATAATGCGGACACCGCGTGCCGCACCAGACCAGGGGGCAGGCCATTTCCTTCCGGGCCATGGGGTGCCCGAACGCCTGGCGGTCGCGAACACCGCAGGAGCTGGGGCTGGACCGGGCTCGTCTCGACTGATCCCGTCGGACCTGGGCCCGCACCGGTTGATCTTGTAGGCTCAGTCGGCAACGCCACAGTGGCCCGTCGACCGTCGAAGAGGATCGAGGCAGCCCGTGCTCACCGTAGGCTCGGCGGACACCGCCGTGGTCCCCCCGGCTGAGCGGTTCGGGTACTGGCACGACCTGGTGGCACGCGAGTCGGTGCCGATGCGCATCCACAGTGCCCACGCGGCGGACTTCCGGGCCCGGGCAGAGGTCATCAGCCTGGGCGAGGTCGTGCTGTCGACCTGGCGGTACCCCTCCCTGGACATGCAGCGGACCGGCACCTTCATCCGCCGCAGCGACCCGGAGATGTACCAGTTCGCACTCCCGTTGTCCGGGCAGGGCGGGTTGGAGCAGGAACGGCGGGCGAACCATTTCACGCCGGGCAACTTCGCCGTCGTCGACACGTCCCGACCCCATCAGTCGACACACCAGGGACGATCGCACCACGAGGGCATCCTGACCACCCGGACGATCCTCGTCCCGCACGGTCTCCTGCCGGTGCATCCCAACCGGATCTCGCAGCTGCTCGGCACGAGCATCTCCGCCACCGAGGGCATCGGCGTCCTGCTCGACCAGTTCGTCCACCAGGTGATGACCCATCCCGAGCAGTACCACGAGCGCGACGTCCCGCTCCTGGGCACCGTCGTGCGGGACCTCGTCTCCGCGATGGTCGCCCAGCAGTTGGACCTCACCGACACCCTGCCGACCGAGGTACGCGGCCACAACCTGCGCATGATGGTCAAGGCGTTCATCGACGAGCACCTCGCCGACCCGGACCTGTCGCCGAGCACCGTCGCCGCCGCTCACCACATCTCGCTCCGCAGCCTGCACCGAGCGTTCGAGACCGAGGACCAGACGGTCGCCGAGATCATCCGCAGGCAGCGCCTGGATCGGTGCGCCCGCGACCTCCGCGATCCCCTGCTGAGGGGGCGGCCCATCCACAGCATCGCCGCCCGCTGGGGTTTCCGCTCCCAGGCCCACTTCAGCAGGGTCTTCACGGCCACGTTCGGGATGTCCCCGCAGGCGTTCCGCAACGACTCACGCGCCCGCCCCTAGGTGTACCGCCCCCAGGATCCGAGCACCGACAACCCTGACGGTGCATGGATCCTGGCGACGAGCATTCGGCGCGGACAGGGTCGCGCCCGCCCATGGCCGGCGCGACCCCTGACCCATCGGGCCGACGTCAGGCCGGAACGCCGGCCTCCTGGGTGGACCGTCGTGCCGACGTCTCGTCCTCGTCCGAGTCGTCGTGGTCGTCGAGCATCGTGGCCTCGTCGAACGGGTCGTCACCGCGCAGCACCTCGGCTGCCCGGTCCCGGTCGAACTCCCCGGTCCACGTCCCCACCAGCACTGTCGCCACGGCGTTGCCCGCGAAGTTCGTCAACGCCCGCGCCTCGGACATGAACCGGTCGATGCCGACGATCAGGCCGACCCCGTCGACGAGGTCCGGCCGGTGCGACTGAAGACCGCCGGCCAGCGTCGCCAGCCCGGCGCCGGTGACCCCGGCGGCACCCTTCGAGGCAATGATCATGAACAGGAGCAGCGAGACCTGCTCGCCGATCGAGAGCGGCTTGCCCAGCGCGTCGGCGATGAACAGCGACGCCATCGTCAGGTAGATCGCCGTGCCGTCCAGGTTGAAGGAGTAACCGGTCGGCACGGTGATGCCGACGACCGGCTTGCTGACCCCGAAGTGCTCCATCTTCGCGATCAGCCGCGGCAACGCCGACTCCGACGACGAGGTCGACAGGATCAGCAGGAACTCCCGGCCCAGGTAACGCAGCAGCGAGAAGATCGAGATCCGGGCCACGAACCAGAGCAGCGCGCCCAGGACCACCAGCACGAAGATCAGGCAGGTCGCGTAGAAGCCGAGCATGATCTGGGCGAGGCTCTTGAGGGCGTCCACTCCGGTCGCCCCGACCACGGCGGCCATCGCCCCGAACGCGCCGACCGGCGCCAGCCACATGATCATGGCGAGCACCTTGAACACGACCCGCTGGATGACGGCGATCGCGCCGAGCACCGGCCCACCGCGCCGACCCATGGCCTGCACGGCGAAGCCGACCAGCAGGGCCACCAGCAGCGTCTGGAGCACCTCGCCCTCGGTGAGGGCGGAAAGCAGCGTGGTCGGGATGATCCCGAGCAGGAAGTCCGCCGTCCCGCCGGCCTCGTCGCCGGCGGCGGCCTTGCCCGCGCCCGCGAGGTCCTGGCCGAGGTCGAGACCGGAGCCGGGGTGGATGAGGTTGCCGACCACCAGGCCGATGGCGAGCGCGACCGTCGACATGGTCAGGAAGTAGCCGAGGGCGAGACCGCCCACCGTGCCGACCTTCGCGGCCTGCCGCACGGAGCCGACGCCGAGCACGATGGTGCAGAAGATGACCGGGCTGATCATCATCTTGATCAGGTTGACGAAGCCGGTGCCGATCGGCTTGAGTTCCTTGCCGAAATCGGGGGCGACCAGGCCGACGACGATGCCGGCGAGCACGGCCACGATGACGGCCAGGTAGAGGTAACGGGTACGGTCCCGGCGGACGGGGGGTGCCGCCGAGGTGGTGGATTCGGTGTCCATGTCAACAATGTGAAGTGCCTCTCACCCGTTGACAGCCTTGCGGTCATTCTGTTCACCGCGACCGCGACAGCGGCGGCGCACGAAGGAGGTGTGGAAGGGTGGCCCGACGCCAGTGGAGCATCGCGGGGCAGCTCTTCGCCCTCCAGGCGGTGGTGGTGACGCTGCTCGTGCTGGCCGGCGCGGCGGGCGCCGTCTGGCTGGCCCGCAGCGACTCCCGCCAGGCCGCCCAGGAGGAGGTGCTGGCGGTGGCGCAGACCGTGGCCGGCTCCCCCGACGTCCGCGCGGCCCTCACGACCGCCGACCCGGCGCGCGTCCTACAGCCGTACGCCGAATCCACCCGCAAGGCGACGGGCACCAACTTCGTGGTGGTGATGGCCCCCGACCGCACCCGTTTCTCGCACCCGACCCGGGACCAGATCGGCAAACCGTTCGTCGGCGACATCGAGCCCGCACTGGCGGGCCGCCCGTTCACCACCACGAACGTCGGCACGCTGGGCGAGTCGGTGCGCGCGGTGGTCCCGGTGTACGACGAGCAACGGCGCATCGTCGGCCTGGTCTCGGTGGGCATCACCACCCGGGCGATCGACCGTAAGCTGCTGCGCCAGTTGCCGGTGCTGTTCGGTGTGGCCGCGCCCGCCCTGGCTCTCGCCGCGACCGGCTCGTGGCTGCTCAGTCGCCGGCTTCGCCGCCAGACCCACGGTCTGGGCCCGGCGCAGATGACCCGCATGTACGAGTACTACGACGCGGTCCTGCACTCCGTCGCGAGGGTCTCGTGGTGCTGACCACCGACCGGCGGGTGGCGCTGGTCAACGACGAGGGGCGCCGCCTGCTGGGCCTCGACGCGGACGCGCCGGTGACCGACCAGCCGGTCGCCGGGATCGACCTGCCGCCGGCGGTGGCCGAGTTGCTCGACTCCGGGCGCGACGCCCGCGACGAGCCGATCCTCGCCGGTGACCGGGTTCTCGTCGCCAACCAGCTGACCACCCGCTTCGAGGGCGCCGTGCTCGGCACCGTGTTGACCCTGCGGGACCAGACCGAGCTGCGCACCCTGGCCAGTGAGCTGGACTCGGTGCGCGCGTTGACCGAGGCGTTGCAGGCGCAGACCCACGAGTCGGCCAACCGGCTGCACACGGTGCTGACCCTGGTGGAGTTGGGTCGCGCCGACGAGGCCGTCCGGCTCGGCACCCGGGACCTGGCCCTCGCCCAGCAACTGACCGACCGGGTGGTCGGCGCGGTGACCGAACCGGCGCTGGCCGCGCTGCTGCTGGGCAAGTCCGCGCAGGCCGGCGAGCGCGGGGTGGACCTGGTCGTCGAGCCGGACTGCCGACTCGACGACAGCCCACTGCCGACCGGCGACCTGCTCACCGTGGTCGGCAACCTGGTCGACAACGCCCTGGAGGCGGTGGCCGGCACACCCGCGCCTCGACGCGTACGGGTGTTCGTCGGCGCTGCCGACGACGAGCTGGTCATCCGGGTCGCCGACAGCGGGCCCGGGCTGGCCCCGGAACGGGTGGCGGACGCGTTCCGGCGGGGCTGGTCCACCAAGAGCACCGGGCGGGGCCTTGGTCTGGCCCTGGTCGGGCAGGTGGTCCGCCGACACGGCGGTAGCGCCGAGGTGACCCGCTCGGACGACGGCGGCAGCCTGTTCACCGTCCGACTGCCGGACGGGCGGTCATGAGCGACATCCGGGTGCTGATCGTCGAGGACGAGCCGCTGCTGGCAGAGGCGCACAGCGCGTACACCGAACGGGTTCCCGGTTTCGTGGTCGTCGGTGTGGCGCACACCGCGCGGGCGGCGATGGCGGCGCTGCGGGCCAACGACGGCGGCGACGTGGACCTCGTACTCCTGGATTTTCGCCTGCCCGACCTGCACGGCCTGGACGTCTGCCGGGCGCTGCGCGCGGCCGGCAGCAGCGTCGACGTGCTCGCGGTGACCTCCGCGCGGGACCTGGCTGTGGTGCGGACCGCGGTGTCCCTCGGCGTGACGCACTACCTGCTCAAACCGTTCACGTTCGCCGCGTTCCGCGACAAGCTGGAGCGGTACGCGGACTACCGCGCCCAGGCGCTCGCCGACGGTGAGGTGGCCGCCCAGCACGACGTGGACCGGATGTTCGCCACCCTGCGCGGCACCGCCGGGCACAGCCTGCCCAAGGGTCTCGACGCGCAGACCCTCAATCGGGTACGCGCCGCCCTCAGCGACGGGACCGGCGCCCAGGTGGGGCTGTCGGCGACCGAGGTGAGCGCGGCGACCGGCATCTCCCGGGTGACCGCCCGCCGCTACCTGGAATACCTGGTGACCATCGACAGGGCAGTCCGAACCCCCCGCTACGGCACCCCCGGCCGCCCCGAGGTCGAGTACCGGTCCCGGTGAGCAGGACGAAACGTCGACCCGACACCGCCGCGAGAGGCGCTCAGTCGACGGAGAGAGTGGGACAATCGACCAGACGACAACCAGGAGGTGAGCCGTGGCGTCGAGTAATGCGGAGCGCATGCCCGAGTGGCCAACGGCCGAGCATGTCCCAGCCGAGGAGTTGGCTCGCCGCCAGGGCGTTCGACCTGTCGCCTCCGTGGACGACCTGGCGCGCCCCTATCTGTTCGAGTCAGACGACGAGTTGGACGAATTCCTCGCCGACCTGTACGCCTCCCGGCGGGCCGGCGCCGCGTGAGCCTCGTCGTTCTCGACACCGACGTGGCGTCGGCAATCCTTCGCGGGCGGCTGTCGGACCCTCTCCGAGCCCGTTTGACCGGTAAGACCCTCTGCGTGACCTTCGTGACGCTCGGCGAACTGACCAAGTGGACGGCACTGCGCAGTTGGGGGCCGCGCAAGTTGGCTGATCTCGCGCACTGGCGGTCGGGGATCGTCCTGCTGCCCTTCGACGAGGCCGTGGCGGTGACCTGGGGGCATCTTCAGGCGCGAGCTCAGCACCGTGGGCGGCCCCGGCCGACCAACGACTCGTGGATCGCAGCGTGCTGCCTTGTCGACCGGCTACCGCTCGCGACGTTCAATGGCAAGGATTTCGCCGACTTCGCCGAGTACGACGGGCTGCGCCTCTTCGACGTCTCCTAGCCTCCTCTATGCCGGGGCAGGCCGGGAACCCTGTGGCGGGGTGAAGATCCGTTGTTAGACTGGGCCCGTTGGGTCAGCGGTACGACCAGGGAGACCAGACATGGCGGGTGACGACGACATCTCCGGGTGAGACCGGATGTGTGCGGCCATCGGTTCGGCGCGTTTCGCGCAGCCGCGGTGGCCATGACGTCGTTCCACCGGTCCCGTTTGTCGTCGGGCGTGCTCGAACGCGCCCAGCCCACCCCATGAGGTCACTCGCATGTCTGATGCGTTCATCGTCTGCTCGAACCTGTCCTTCTCCTGGCCGGACGACACCCCGGTCTTCTCGGAGCTGTCCTTCACCGTGCCCGGCGGTCGCACCGGGCTGGTCGCGCCCAACGGCGCCGGCAAGAGCACCCTGCTGCGGCTGATCGCCGGAGAGCTGCGGCCCAGCGGCGGCAGCGTCACCGTCGACGGCCTGCTCGGCTACCTCCCGCAGACCCTCCCCCTGGCCGGCGACCTGGCCGTGGCGCAGGTGCTCGGCGTCGCCGAGCGGATCGCGGCACTGCACGCCATCGAGGCCGGCGACGCCGGCGAGGAGCACTTCGCCACCATCGGCGACGACTGGGACATCGAGGAGCGCACCCGCGCCGAACTGGACCGGCTCGGCCTCGGTGACCTGGAACTCGACCGGCCGCTGCACACGCTCAGCGGCGGTCAGGTGGTCTCCCTCGGGCTGGCGGCGCAACTGCTCCGACGCCCGGACGTGCTGCTGCTCGACGAGCCGACCAACAACCTCGACCTGGAAGCCCGGCACAAGCTCTACGACGTGCTCACCGACTGGTCCGGGTGCCTGCTGCTGGTCAGCCACGACCGGGAGCTGCTGGATCGGATGGACCGGATCGCCGAGCTGGAGCGCGGCGAGATCCGCTGGTTCGGGGGCAACTTCACCGCGTACACCGAGGCGGTGCAGGCGGCGCGGGAGGTGGCCGAGAGCAACCTACGCAACGCCGAGCAGGAGGTGAAGCGGGAGAAGCGGGAGATGCAGCAGGCCCGGGAGCGGGCCGACCGGCGGGCCAGCAACGCCTCGAAGAACCTGAAGAACGCCGGGCTGGCCCGGATCGTCGCGGGCGGGCTCAAGCGCAGCGCGCAGGAGTCCGCGGGCAAGGCCCAGGAAACGCACTCCAGCCGGCTCGGACAGGCCAAGGCCCGACTGGACGAGGCCGGCCGGGCGGTCCGCGAGGAGGACCGGATCGTCGTGGACCTGCCGGATACGACAGTCCCGGCTGGACGGACGGTCTTCACCGGTACGGGGATGCGGGCCCGATTCGACGACCGGGACCTGTTCGGCGGCGACGGGGCCGACCTGGTGATCCGAGGTCCGGAACGGATCGCGCTCACCGGGGCGAACGGCGTGGGCAAGTCGACACTGCTGCGCCTCGTCAACGGCGACCTCGAACCGGCCGGTGGCGAGATCCGGCGGGCCGACGGGCGGATCGCGTACCTGTCGCAGCGGCTGGACCTGCTGGACCTCGACCGGACGGTGGCGGAGAACTTCGCCGCGTACGCGCCGAGCCTGCCGGACGCCAGGCGGATGAACCTGCTGGCCCGGTTCCTGTTCCGGGGCGCCCGGGTCAACCTGCCGGTCGGGGTGCTCTCCGGCGGTGAGCGGTTGCGCGCGACCCTCGCCTGTGTGCTGTGTGCCGAGCCGGCGCCGCAACTGCTGCTGCTCGACGAGCCGACGAACAACCTGGACCTGGTCAGCGTCGGTCAACTGGAGAGCGCGCTGACCGCGTACCAGGGCGCGTTCGTGGTGGTCAGCCACGACGAACGGTTCCTCGCCGAGATCGGCGTGCAGCGCTGGCTGCGACTGGCCGACGGCCAGCTGCGGGAGATCGCCGCCCCCGACCGGGACTGAGCCCGGCGACCGTTCGTGGCCCGGCCGGCGACGACGCCGGCCGGACCGCGAATCGGTCAGCTCACGTTGGCGGGCCCGAGGACGCTCTTCAGGTCACCCATCAGCGCTGTCGTCGCCGCCACCCGGAACGGGCCCAGCCGCAGGGTGGTGGTGCGCCCGCCGTTGAGGAGTTTGACGTGCACCTCGGTGTCGCCGGGGTGCAGCACCAGGGTTTCCTTGAGCTTCTCCATCAGTGGCGGCGTGCAGCGGTGCACCGGGATGGTGAGGGTGACGGGCTTGTTGGTGGCGCTGGTGCTGACGTCCGGCATGGACATGTCCATCGCCATGATCCGGGGGGTGTCGTCGCGGCGGTCCACCCGCCCCTTGACCACCACGATGGCGTCCTCGGCGATGTACTGCCCGATCACCTCGTAGGTGTTGGGGAAGAACAGCGCCTCCACCCCACCCGCCAGGTCCTCCAGCGTGGCCGAGGCCCAGGCCCGGCCCTGCTTGGTGACCCGGCGCTGCACCCCGGAGAGGATGCCGGCGAGGGTGACCACCGCCCCGTCGGGCACCGCGCCGTCCTCGGCCAGGGACGCGATGGTGGTGTCGGCCGCGGCGCCGAGGATGTGCTCCAGACCGAACAGCGGGTGGTCGGAGACGTACAGGCCGAGCATCTCCCGCTCGAAGGCCAACTTGTCGCGCTTGTCCCACTCGCTGTCACCGATCACCGGCATCACCGTCGTGCTGCCGGTGTCGGCGTCACCGAAGCCCGCGCCGAACAGGTCGTACTGGCCGACCGCCTCCTTGCGCTTGACGTCGGCGTACGCGTCGATGGCGTCGGCGTGGACCGCGAGCAGGCCCTTGCGGGGGTGGTCGAGAGAGTCGAACGCACCCGCCTTGATCAGCGATTCGATGGTCTTCTTGTTGCAGACCACCGCGTCCACCTTGGACAGGAAGTCGTAGAAGTCGGCGTACTCGCCCTTTTCCTCGCGGCACCGCATGATCGAGGCGACCACGTTCGCGCCGACGTTGCGGACCGCCGCCAGGCCGAAGCGGATGTCCTTGCCGACCGGGGTGAACGGCCCGGCCGAGGTGTTCACGTCCGGCGGCAGCACCTGGATGCGCATCCGGCGACACTCGGACAGGTAGAGCGCCATCTTGTCCTTGTCGTCACCGACGGACGTCAGCAGCCCGGCCATGTACTCCGCCGGGTAGTGCGCCTTCAGGTACGCCGTCCAGTAGGAGACCAGGCCGTACGCGGCGGAGTGCGCCTTGTTGAACGCGTACCCGGCGAACGGCACCAGGACGTCCCACACCGCCTGGATCGCCTCGTCGGAGTAGCCGCGCTCGCGGCAGCCGTCCCGGAACGGGATGAACTCCTTGTCGAGGATCTCCTTCTTCTTCTTACCCATGGCCCGGCGCAGCAGGTCCGCCTGACCGAGGCTGTAACCGGCGAGGATCTGCGCGGCGCGCTGCACCTGCTCCTGGTAGACGATCAGGCCGTGGGTGGGTGCCAGGATCTCCCGCAGCGGCTCCTCCAGCTCCGGGTGGATCGGCGTGATCTCCTGGAGGCCGTTCTTGCGCAGCGCGTAGTTGGTGTGCGAGTCGACGCCCATCGGGCCGGGCCGGTACAGCGCCAGGACGGCGGAGATGTCCTCGAAGTTGTCCGGCTTCATCAACCGCAGCAGCGACCGCATCGGCCCACCGTCGAGCTGGAACACGCCCAGGGTGTCGCCCCGGGCCAGCAGCTCGTACGCGGCCGGGTCGTCCAACGGCAGCGCCAGCAGGTCGAGCTTGAGGCCGTGGTTCAGCTCGATGTTCTTGACCGCGTCGTCGATGATCGTCAGGTTGCGCAGGCCGAGGAAGTCCATCTTCAGCAGCCCGAGCGACTCGCAGGTCGGGTAGTCGAACTGCGTGATGATCGCCCCGTCGGCGTCGCGGCGCATCAACGGGATGTGCTCGATGATCGGCTCGGCGGACATGATGACGCCGGCGGCGTGCACACCGGTCTGCCGGATCAGCCCCTCGATGCCCTTCGCGGTGTCGATCACCTTGCGGACGTCCGGGTCGGAGTCGTACAGGCCACGGATCTCGCCGGCCTCGGCGTACCGGGGGTGCTTGGTGTCGAAGATGCCGGTGAGCGGGATGTCCTTGCCCATCACCGCCGGCGGCATCGCCTTGGTGATCCGGTCGCCGACCGCGTACGGGTAGCCGAGGACCCGGGCCGAGTCCTTGATCGCGGCCTTCGCCTTGATCGTGCCGAACGTGGCGATCTGGGCGACCTTGTCCTCACCCCACTTGTCGGTGACGTACTTGATCACCTCACCGCGCCGACGCTCGTCGAAGTCGATGTCGACATCCGGCATGGAGACCCGCTCGGGGTTCAGGAACCGCTCGAAGATCAGGCCGTGCTGGATCGGGTCGAGGTCGGTGATGCCCAGCGCGTACGCGACGAGCGAGCCGGCGGCCGAACCACGACCCGGACCCACCGAGATGCCCTGGCTCTTGGCCCACTGGATGAAGTCGGCGACCACGAGGAAGTACGACGGGAAGCCCATCTGGTTGATGACGCCCAGCTCGTACTCCGCCTGGACGACGTGCCCCTCCGGAATGCCGTTCGGGTAACGGCGGCCCAGGCCGGCGAAGGTCTCCTTGCGGAACCAGGACTCCTCGGTCTCGCCCTCGGGCACCGGGAAACGCGGCATCAGGTTGTGGAACTCGAACATGCCCTTCGGGTCGACCTTCTCGGCGACCAGCAGAGTGTTGCGGCAGCCCTCCTGCCACAGCTCCGACGAGTCCACGGCGCGCATCTGGTCGGCGCTCTTGATGAAGTAGCCGCCACCCTCGAACCGGAACCGGTTCGGATCGTCGATGTTGCTGCCGGTCTGCACACAGAGCAGCACGTCGTGCGCGGTCGCCTGCGCCTCGTGGGTGTAGTGCGAGTCGTTCGTGACGACCGGCGGGATGTCCAGCTTGCGGGCGATCTCGGTGAGCCCCTCACGGACCCGGCTCTCGATGGAGAGGCCGTGATCCATGATCTCCAGGAAGTAGTTGTCCTTGCCGAAGATGTCCTGGTAGCTCGCGGCGACCTTGAGCGCCTCGTCGAACTGGCCCAGGCGCAGCCGGGTCTGCACCGCGCCGGACGGGCAGCCGGTGGTGGCCATGATCCCCTCGGCGTGCTCGGCGATCAGCTCCATGTCCATCCGGGGCCACTTGACGTAGTGCCCCTCCATGGACGCCCGCGAGTTGAGGGTGAACAGGTTCTTCAGACCCTGCGCGTTCTTCGCCCACATCGTCTTGTGGGTGATCGCGCCGTTACCGGAGATGTCGTCGCTCTTCTGCTCCGGCCGACCCCACTTGACCCGCGCCTTGTGATAGCGCGACTCCGGCGCCACGTACGCCTCGACACCCAGGATCGGCGTGATCCCGGCGGCCATCGCCTGGTTGTAGAAGTCGTTCGCGCCGTGCATGTTGCCGTGGTCGGTGATCGCCACGGCGGACATGCCGAGCCGGTTGGCCTCGGCGAACAGGTCCTTCAGTCGGGCCGCTCCGTCGAGCATCGAGTATTCCGTGTGCACGTGCAGATGCGCGAACGAATCGGCCATGCGTGGCGCCCCCCGGCGGTGTGGATCTTGGTGGTCGGAGCCGACCGGGACCTACCCTACCGAGGTGATCTCGGCGGCTCCACCGTCCGCGCCGACGGTCGTGGCCCTCGTCTCCTGCCCGGTCGCGGATGCGCCTAGGCTCGCAGGATGGCGAGGTACTACGACGTACACCCGGAGAACCCCCAGCCCCGGATCATCGGCCAGGTCGCCGACCTGATCCGCGGTGGCGGGCTGGTCGCCTACCCGACGGACTCCTGCTACGCGCTCGGCATCCAGCTGGGCAACCAGGACGGGCTGGACCGGATCCGCCAGATCCGTCACCTCGACGACCGGCACCACTTCACGCTCATCTGCCGGGACTTCGCGCAGCTCGGTCAGTTCGTCCAGATCAGCAACTCGGTCTTCCGCCTGGTGAAGGCGTCCACCCCGGGCAGCTACACGTTCATCCTGCCGGCCACCCGTGAGGTGCCGCGCCGGATGCTGCACCCGAAGAAGCGCACCGTCGGCGTACGCGTACCCCGACACACCGTCACCCAGGCGTTGCTGGCCGAGCTGGGCGAGCCGCTGGTGTCGAGCACCCTGGTCCTGCCCGGCGACGACGAGCCGATGACCCAGGGCTGGGAGATCAAGGAACGGCTCGACCACCAGGTCGACGCGGTGCTCGACGCCGGCGACTGCGGCATGGAGCCGACGACCGTGATCGACCTGTCCGGCCCGGAGCCGGAGATCCTGCGCCGGGGCGCCGGCGACGTGTCCCGCTTCGAATAGCCGTCGGGTGCCGGACCGTACGGGGGCGTCGCGGCACCGCCCGCCGTACGCTCGGGGATCGGCACCGGCGAGCATTGGACACCCGGCATGCCCGACGCGGACGACATCGACGCCCTGGCCCGGTCCGCCGCGCGCGGCGACCCGGCGGCGCTGGACGCCCTGCTGCGCGCGGTACGCCCCGAGGCGCTGCGGTTGTGCGCCCGGTTCCTGCCCCATCGGGAGGACGCCGAAGAGGCCTGCCAGGACACCCTGCTGGCCCTGGCCAACGGCATCACCCGGTTCGAGGGACGCTCCTCGTTCCGCACCTGGCTGCACCGGCTCGCCGCCAACCGGGCCCGCTCGACGTACCGCGCACTGCGCCGCCGCTGCCGGTTGGAGGCCGACGGCGTACCACTACCCGATAGGGCCGACCCTCGACGGACGAGCGTGGTCGCGGGCACCCGCCTCGACCTGCTCGACGCCTTCGACGCCGTCCGCCCCGACCTCGCCGAGGTCGTGGCCCTACGGGACGTTCTCGGGCTGAGCTATCCCGAGATCGCCGAGTTGCTCGACGTGCCGGTGGGCACTGTGAAGTCGCGGTTGCACCTGGCCCGCCACCAGGTCCGACAACGGCTCGGCACCAACTCGGGCTGAGTCCGCGAGACGCGTCGACGATCGGGGGGAGGGAGGGCCGGGTGATTCCGCTGCGCCGGGCCGCCCGCCGCGTCGTCACCGCTTTCGCGGCCACCGTGGCCGTCGCCGCCTGCGGCAGCGACGCGGTCTCGCCGCTGCCCGTACAGCCACCCGGACCGTCGGCGTCGACGTCGGCGGTGGCGTCTCCACCCACACCGTCGGTGACGCCCGGCACCAGCCGGTCGGCAACTCGGCCGCCGCCGGCCGCCGAGGCGCCGATGCCGCCCGCGCCGAGCAGGACCCGGGGTACGCCACCGCGACCGATTCCGTCACCGACCACACCGACCAGCAGCTGCCTCGGCGCGGTCCGCTACGACCTGCCGGTGGCCGACACCGAACTGGAGCTGCTGCGGTCGCTCTGCTTCGCCACCGGCGCGGTGCTGCGCATCCAGGGAATCGGGCCCGGCCTGGTCACGGTGGACCGGCCGGAGCTGGTCTCGCAGCACTACGAGGCCGGGGTGGTGGACATCCGGTTCGTTCGGCCCGGCACCGTCGCCGTCACGATCCCCAAGGACGACCGCGCGCACACCATCACCGTGGTGGTCCGTTAGCGCGCCGCCGGGCGTACCTAGCCGACCCGCACTCCGGCGAGAACGGCGTCCACGAACTCGAAGGCGGCGTGCTCCGGTGGCACGATCTGCACGTACACCAGGGCTGCCCGGCCGGGATGCAGGCCGGCGGATTCGACGATCCGCGGCCGACCCTGCTCGCAGCGGTATGCCACCACCGTCCACTCGACGCCCGCCTGGCGGGTGGTGCGAGCCGGGGCGGGCGTGCACTCCCCGTGCGTCCGCTCGGCCAGGAATCCGGCCGGTGTGGTGCGGGCCGCCGTGGCGGCGGAGAGACCGACGAACGCGCCGGGCAGCCGGGGGTCGGCGGCCCAGCGGCGAGGTTGCGGCGACATCACCAGCGCCGGTTCCGGTTCGCCGCCGGCATCGAACTGGCCGGCCCAGGTGGTTCCCGTTGCCGACCAGCCGGCCGGCAACGCCACGGTGAGCGGCCCGGCGGTGTACGTGCCGACGACCGGCCGACCCGACCCGGCACCGCCGGGCTCGGCACTCACCCCACCCACCACGAGGACGGTCACGACGACGGCCCCGACCAGCCGCGACAGGTACCGACGCCGGCAGGTCGTACCGAGCACCCGCTCCGCCGAAGCGCAGGCGCGGGCCAGCGCGTCGTGCAGCGAGGAGGCGTCCGGGTAACGGTCGGCCGGTTGGTACGCGGTGGCCCGGACGAGCACGGCCGCGACCGCGGGTGGCACGCCCGTCCGGAGGCGGATCTGCGGGGGACGCCGAAACCCTTCGGGGTCGGCCGGCCTCCCGTCCGGCGGGTCGACGGCCAGCAGTCGGATGCCGAGCCGGCCGAGCCCGTACACGTCGGCGCGGGTGTCGACCACAGCGCCCGGGTCGTCCTGCTCCGGGGCCATGTACCCGGGGGTGCCGGCCCGGGCGGTCAGCCCCGAGGCGGCGGCGAGCGCCTTCGCGAGGCCGAGGTCGGCGATCAGCACCTGTTCGGCGTCCGGGCCGACGGAACGGAACAGGATGTTGCCAGGGGTGAGGTCACGGTGCACGACGCCGTGTCGGTGCAGCACGGCGACCCCGGCGCAGACCTCGGCGAGCAGCCGCAGCGCCGAGGACGCGGGGATCTCGCCGGCGGCCAGGCGGTCCCGCAGGCTCCCCCGGTCCGCCCAGGCCAGGACCGCGTACGGGCGGCCGTCGGGCAACTCGCCGACGGTGTGCACCCGGATCACTCGCTCGTGTTCCAGTCGGCGCAGCAACCGGGCCTCGTCCAGGAAGCGTTCCCGCACCCGCAGGTCGTGGCTCCAGTTCTCGGCCAGCACCTTGATCGCGACGCGGGTGTCGAGGACCGCGTCGTAGCCCAACCAGACCGTCGCGAACGACCCGACGCCGAGCAGTCGCTCGACGGCGTAGGGCCCGATCCGCAGCGGAGCCGTCACGGTGTCACCCCCGGCCGGCGTTTCTCTGCACAGTAGACCGGACCGGGCGTGAACCTCACGAACCGTTGGCTCCGGCGCGGTGACTAACAGGGCAGGACACCTCGTCACCGAAGGAGAACGCCATGAAACGACAGTCGATCCTCGTCACCGCCGCCCTGCTGACGCTCGGCACGCTCGTCCCGGTCACCGTCGCCGGTCCGGCAGCGGCGGCAGCTCCGGTCGGCTCCGCTCCGACCGTCGGGCACCAGCACCCGCAGGTGCTCAGCGTGGCGGGCGCCGGCGCGTACCGGATCGGTGCCAGCCTGGCGGCGCTCACCGCGGCCGGGCACATCGACTGGACCGCGCCGGCCTGCGGCGGGGTGGTGCACGCCGGCGCGACCGGCTCCTGGGCCGGCGTGATCCTCCTGGCCTTCCGCGACGGCCGACTGGTGGAGGTCGGTACGGCCACCGCGCCGCCGCACTCCCCCGCCGGGGCGTCGGTCGGCATGTCCTTCGCCGAACTGGAGGAGATCTACGGGCGGCGGGGTTCACTGATCCGCAACGACGCGGGGGACGCCGAGGCGTACCTGGTGCGGGTCGGCTCGCGGGTGGAGCTGTTCACCGGGCACCCGATCCGGCCGGGCGTCGGCTACTTCCAGGTCGGGCCGGCCAGCTTCGTCGAGCGCAACTTCCGGCAGGGAACGGCCTGCTGACCAGGGCTTTCTGCGGGGCGTTCGGTGCGGTCCGGGCGCCCCGTTCGCCTCCTTTGCTCTGCTGCCCTGGAGGCACCACCCTGCGGCACCACCCTGCGGCACCACCCTGGCGCATCCGCAGCAGCAGAGCAAAGGGGGGTGAACAACAGTCTCCGCCGGGCGGGACGCGCAGGGCAGGCGGGCCGCATCGGACACCCCCAGCAGACGCGACGTTATCTCCGTAGACAACACTGTGTGCCACACAGTATGGTGTGACACATGGTTAGCGAGGACGTTCTACGGACGCACCTACAGGAATTGCGTCGAGGCACCGTCGTGGTGGCCAGCCTGGTCGCGCTACGCCGACCTGACTACGGCTACGCACTGCTACAACGGCTCACCGAGCACGGCTTCCCGGTGGACGCCAACACCCTCTATCCGCTGCTGCGCCGCCTGGAGGACCAGGGGCTGCTGACCAGCGAGTGGAACACCGAGGAGAGCCGGCCGCGCAAGTTCTACCGGACCAGCGACGAGGGCGAGTCGATGCTGAGCCGGCTACTGGACGACCTCGCCGCCGTGCAGACCTCCGTCACCGGGCTGATCCAAGGAGTGGACAGATGAACACCCTGACCGACCGCTACCTCGCCGCCACCCTGCGCTCGGTGCCCGCCCCGCGCCGCGACGAGATCGCGAGCGAGCTGCGCGCCTCCATCGACGACATGATCGAGGGCCGGACCGATGGCGGCCAGGACGCCACCACCGCCGAGCGGGAGGTGCTCACCGAGCTGGGCGACCCCGACAGGCTGGCCGCCCGGTACGCCGACCGCCGGTTGCAGCTGATCGGCCCGACCTACTACCTGCTCTGGCTGCGACTGCTGAAGCTGCTGCTCAGCTTCATTCCGGCGCTCGTCGGCACGGTCGTCACAGTGGTCGAGGCCGCCGAAGGAAAGGGCTTCGGCGCCATCGGGCCGGGCCTCGTCGTGGCCATGCAGGTGGCCATCCAGATCACCTTCTGGCTCACCCTGACCTTCGCCATCATCGACCGCACCCAGGCGCCGGTGGCCCTGCCGGAGTGGACCGTCGACCAACTGCCCGACACCCCGGCACACCGGGGCATCCCCCTCGCCGACACCATCGCGTCCGTGATCATGCTGGTGCTGACCATCGGCTACCTGCCGTTCCAGCACTACCGGTCCTGGGTTCGGGGCACCGACGGCGAGAACATCCCGCTCCTCGACCCGGCCCTCTGGTCGTTCTGGCTGCCGGCGCTGATCGTGGTGCTGGTCCTCAGCGTCATCTTCGAGGTCGTGAAGTACCGGATCGGCCGGTGGACCTGGGGCCTGTTCGGCGTCAAGGCGCTGCTCAACCTGGCGTTCTCGGTGCCGCTGGCGTGGCTGGCGCTCTCCGACCGGCTGCTCAACCCGGCCCTGGGTGAGCGACTGAGCTGGGTCGCGGAGGCGGACAACCGGGAGGCCATCGGACTGGCCATCGCGGTGGGTACCGCGGCGGTCGTGGTCTGGGACCTGGTCGACACCGCCCGCAAGACGCGCCAGCAGGCGGCATGAGCGACACCCGAGGCGGCGGCCCGGCGCGTACCCCGCGTCGGGCCGCCGCCCGTCGGCGTAGACGCGGCGACACCCCGGCGGCGCCGTGAGCGCAGCGGCACCGGACCGCGCAGTGAGCGCAGCGACATCCCGGCCGCCCGGTCGGCGGGCGGGCAGACGGTCGTGGCATCGTTCCCGGATGACCGAGGCATCTCGAGAGGAATGGCGCCGCCCGGGCCCGACGGCCGAACAGCGGCGCAACGACCTCTGGATCGGGCTGGCGGTGACCGCGCTGGCGCTGGTCAGCCTCACGCTGGCCCGCAGCGCCGGGATGTTCCTGCTCGGCCCTCCACCGTCCGGACTGGAACAGCTCTTCTGGACCGTCGCGGTGACCCTGCCGTTGGTGTGGCGTCGGCGCTGGCCGGCCGCGATCCTGCTGGTCATCTCGGTGGCGTTCATCGCCGCGCAGGCACGGTCCGCCCCGGAGACCCAACTCTCCTCGGGGGCCCTGTTCAGCGCCCTCTACTCCGTTGGCGCCTGGAGCAGCAACCGTCGTCTCGCCCGCCGACTGCGGATCGGCGTGATCGTCACGATGTTCGCCTGGCTGGGCATCTCCTACACTCTGGTGGCCCAGAACATTCCGCCCGGCGCCTTCTCCGACGCGGTCGGGCCGGTGCCCCCGGTGCTCGCCGCGATGGTCAGCGGCGTGCTGGTCAACGGGCTGTTCTTCGGTTTCGCGTACTTCTTCGGCGAGACGTCCTGGGTGGCCGCGCGGCGGGAGCACGAGCTGCGCGAGCAGGCCGAGGAACTGCGCCGGTCCCAGGCCGAAGCCCGGGAACGAGCCGTGCTCGGCGAACGGGTCCGGATCGCCCGGGAACTGCACGACGTGGTCGCCCACCACGTGTCGGTGATGGGCGTGCAGGCGTCCGCCTGCCGCCGGGTGTTCGACCGCGACCAGGACAAGGCCCGCACCGCACTCACCGCCATCGAGCAGAGCGCGCGCACCGCCGTCGACGAACTGCGTCGCATGCTCGGCGTGCTGCGGACCTCCACCTCCACCGGCGTCGATGCCGCGCCACCGGCCGCCGGCGGTGTCGAGCGGATCGGCGAGCTGGTCGAGCGGGCCCGCGTCGCGGGCCTGACGGCAACCCTCGGGGTGTACGGCGACACTGTCGCGTTGCCCGAGTCGGTCTCGCAGGCGGCCTACCGGGTGACGCAGGAGGCGGTCACCAACACCCTGAAGCACGCCGGGGCGGGTCTGTTGGACGTACGGGTCCGGTACCTGGCCCGGGAGGTGGAGGTCGACGTGACCGACGACGGACGGACCGGCGGCCGGACCAACACCGAGGGACTGGGGCTGATCGGCATGCGCGAACGGGTCACCGCCCACGACGGCGACCTGGAGGTCGGGCCACGCGCCGGCGGCGGTTGGCGGGTACGCGCCCGCTTCCCCCTGGCCTCGGCGGCGGGCACGCGGCACCAGCCGGGCGACGAGCGACTCCTGACCGCCGACAGGGTGGGCAGGGCATGAGCACCGCCGATCAGACGGTTCGGGTTCTTCTCGCGGACGACCAGCACCTCGTCCGCACCGGCTTCCGGGTCATCCTCGAGGTGGAGGACGACATCGAGGTGGTCGGTGAGGCCGCCGACGGCGAACGCGCCGTCAGCATGACCCGGGCCACCAGCCCCGACGTCGTACTCATGGACGTGGAGATGCCCGGGATGGACGGCCTGGAGGCCACCCGGCAGATCACCGCCGACGGGCCCGGTGCGCCCGCGGTGCTGATCCTCACGACGTTCGACCGTGACGACTACCTGTTCGCCGCGCTGCGGGCCGGGGCCAGTGGGTTCCTGCTCAAGAACGGCACGCCCGAGGAACTGGTCGAGGCGATCCGCGTGCTGGCCCGGGGTGACGGCCTGCTCGCCCCGGAGATCACCCGGCGGGTGATCTCCACGTTCGCCCGCCCCGGCGACCCGGCGGGCACCGCCCACCGGGGCCAGGACGCCGACGCCGCGCTGGCCGAGCTGACGCCCCGGGAACGCGAGGTGCTGGTGCTGCTCGCCGCCGGATCGAGCAACGCGGAGATCGCCGCGACCATCCACCTGGGCGAGGCGACGGTGAAGACGCACGTGAGCCGCGTCCTGGCCAAACTCGGCCTGCGCGACCGGGTGCAGGCGGTGGTGTTCGCCTACGAGAACGGGGTGGTCCGGCCCGGGGGCTGACAGCCGTCCGCCGCGAGGCGGACGGCCCGCTCAGCCGCCGGACGGACGGCGGGAAGGCGTATTCGATCTAGCGTGGATCCGTGACCAGAACGCTCCGCCTCGACGGTGTCGACCGCAGTTTCGGCGACCGGCAGGTGCTCAACAACGTGTCCTTCGAGGTGGCCGCCGGGCGGATGACCGGCTTCGTGGGCGCCAACGGCGCCGGCAAGACCACCACCATGCGGATCATCCTGGGTGTGCTCTCGCCCGACGCCGGCGAGGTGAGCTGGGGCGGGACGAAGCTGACCCGGCAGGACCGTCGACGCTTCGGCTACATGCCGGAGGAGCGGGGGCTCTACCCCAAGATGACCACCCGCGAGCAGGTGACCTACCTGGGCCGGCTGCACGGTCTGGACGCCGCCGCGGCACGACGGTCCACCGACACCCTGCTGGAACGGGTCGGGCTCGGTGAACGCGGTGACGACCTGCTGGAGACGCTGTCGCTGGGCAACCAGCAACGCGCCCAGATCGCCGCCGCGCTGGTGCACGACCCCGAGGTGCTGGTGCTCGACGAACCGTTCTCCGGCCTCGACCCCCTCGCGGTCGACACCGTCGTTACAGTGCTGCGGGAACGGGCCTCGGCCGGAGCGCCGGTGCTCTTCTCCAGCCACCAGCTCGACGTCGTGGAGCGCCTCTGCGACGACCTGGTGATCATCGGAGCCGGGGTGATCCGGGCCGCCGGCAGCCGGCAGCAGCTGCGCGACTCGTACACGATGCCCCGCTTCGAGCTGGTGGTGGCGAGCGACGCCGGATGGGTCCGCGACCACCCCGGGGTGACAGTGGTCGAGTTGGACGGCCAGCGGGTGGTCTTCGACCTGCCCGCCGGCGCCGACGAACAACAGGTGTTGCAGGCGGCCCTCGCCCGCGGCCCGGTCCGCGCCTTCCGCCCGGTCAGCCCCTCGCTCACCGAGATCTTCCGAGAGGTCACCCAGTGAACGTCACCCAGGCCACCCGGCTGGTCGCCGAACGCGAGATCCGGGTCAAGCTCCGCGACCGTACGTTCCTGTTCGGCACCCTGTTCTTCCTGCTGATCGCCGCGGCCGGCACCATCCTGCCGCCGCTGCTCTCCGGCGGGCCGGACAGCGTGGCCGTCACCCAGGAGGCCGCCGGCCCGCTGCGCGACGCCGGGCTCGACGTCCGGGTGGTGGCCGACGACCGGGCCGCCGAGCAGGCCGTCCGCGACGGTGACGTGGACGCGGCAGTGGTCTCCGGTCCGAAGGTGCTCGCGATGGACGAGATCCCCACCGACGTGGTCCAGGCGCTGAGCAGCTCGCCGCCCGTGCAGCTGCTCGACCCGGACGCGGTCGACCCGGTGGTGGCGTTCCTGGTGCCCCTCGTCTTCGCGTTCGTCTTCTTCCTCACCTCGCAGACGTTTGGTGTGCAGATCGCGCAGAGCGTCATCGAGGAGAAGCAGACCCGGATCGTGGAGATCCTGGTCGCCGCCGTGCCGGTCCGGGCCCTGCTGGCCGGGAAGGTCGTGGCCGGCGCCATCCTCGCGTTCGCGCAGATCGCGTTGATCGCGGTGGTGGCGGTGATCGGCCTGCAGATGGGCGACAGCGGCGGACTGCTCACCCTGCTCGCCCCGGCGATCGGCTGGTTCGTGCCGTTCTTCGTGATCGGTTTCGTGCTGCTCGCGGCGATGTGGGCGGCAGCCGGCGCACTGGCCAACCGGCAGGAGGACATCGCCGCGGTGTCGACGCCGGTGCAGCTCGCCGTCATGCTGCCGTTCTTCGCGGTGATCTTCCTGAGCGACAACGACACCGCGATGCGGGTGCTGTCCTACCTTCCGTTCTCGTCGCCCACCGCCATGCCGCTGCGGCTGTTCGCCGGCGACGCGGCCGGCTGGGAACCGCTCGTCTCGCTGGTCGTCCTGGTCCTCGCCGCCGGCGCGTTCCTGGTCGCCGGCGCCCGGGTGTACGAGGGGTCGCTCCTGCGTACCAACGGGCGGACCTCCCTGCGTACCGCGTGGCGGGAGCGGGAGACGATCGGCTGAGCCGACGGTGCGCGCGCGGGCGCCGGTGTCCTGGTCGGACACCGGCGCCCACTGCCGTACGGGACCGGTCCGTGCGCTGTTCGGTGGCCGTGAACAGCGCGAACACTCCTAGGGTGAGTGCCATCGCCGCGACCGGGGGGTTCTTCATGGCTCGCAAGACGTTCGACCCGCTGCATCACGGCAACGGGGCGCAGTTCCACTGCTCAAAGCTGGTGGTACGCGACCACACGTCCCGTGCGGCCCGGACGTTCCACACCGGGTCCAGCGCGGTCCGACGGTCGACGCCGAGGCGGGACAGCTCCACGTCGCTGAACTGGAACACCCCCCAGTGCCGTGACCCGTCCGCGGCGATCTCCACCCGGTACGGGTCGAGCCCGGACAGGCACCGCGCCACCTGCTCCGCTGCTAACGGATCCTCCGGGAACGCCTTCCGCACGTACCGCCCGACCCGCTCCTCCGGCCACCTGGCCGCCACCAGGTCGCCCGACAGTTCGTCGAGCATGCTGCCGTCGGCGGTGCCGCTGACCGGCAGGCCACCCAGTGCCTGGAAGGCGATCAGCCGGCTGGTGGTGTCCGGGCCGAACCAGCCGTCCACCGGCACGAACAGTCCGCCCGCCACCAGCCTTTCCTGGAGGCTCTGCACGCATGGGCCGTACATGCCCTGGCGCAGGACGACCGGGCAGTCGTCGGTGGGCGCGTCGTCCGTCGTGGGGTTGGCGCGCGCTAGCAGCGTCCCGGCCGCGCCGACCGTCAGCACGGCGAGCACCGCGACCGCCGCCAGCCGGAGGCGTCGACGCGCCGGCCGGGGCGTGTCGGGTGACACCAACTCCGGTGCGACCGGTCCGGCGGGCGGGGCCGGGTCCGCCGGTGGAGCCGGAGAGGCGGGCGGGGCCGGCGGGGCCGGGTCGGCGGGCGGGGTGGTCTCCGTGTCCTGAACCGCCACACGGTCCCGCTCGCTGAGGTGGGCCTCGATGTCGCGCCGCACCGTCAACCACCGCTCGACCTCGCCGGCTGTCGTACCGCAGGCCGCCAGCAACGCCACGACGGTCCGTTCCCGGGGCAGGGTGTTCCGCCCCAGCATCGTGGCCAGCGTGCTCGCCGGGAGCCAGTGTCCGCTGGCCGAGGCCCGGCGGGAGACCTCCCGGTAGGTCAGGCCGGAGCGCCGACGGACGTCTCGGAGCAACGCGACGTACTCCCCCGCGGTGGTCGCCTGCGGCGCCAGATCCAGGGCAGCGTCATCCATCGAATCCCCCAGTTCGTTGGTGTCGTCAGGTCCGGACCGGTCGCGGTCCGAACCCGTGGGCCGTACGCCGTCAGCGGCGCGGCCATCGATGAAGACGCTAGAGAAGGCCGTTGGCCGGAACAATGGCCCGGCCACCCCCGTGCGGTGTCCGGGCAGCTCACGGCCACCTGTCCGGGTTTTGTCCGACCATCTCGGACAGTCGCTGGACCCCGGCTTGCCCCCACGGCTGCACGGTCTGGACAATCGGGCGATGTCCACGGGGGAACTACGACCGGACGAGGCGGCCGACCCGGCCGAGTTCGTCGACCTGCTACGCCAACTCAAGGACCGGTCGCGGCTCACGTACCGCCAGTTGGAGCAACGCGCGGCGGCGGCCGGTGACGTGCTGGCCCGCAGCACCGCGGCGGACGTCGTCCGTCGGAACACGCTGCCGCGACCCGAGGTGGTGGCCGCCTTCGTCCGGGCCTGCGGTGCCGGCGACGAGGTCGAGGCGTGGCTGCGGGCGCGGCACCGCCTCGCTGTGGGCGCCTACGCACCGGAATCGCCCACACCCGACCAGGCGTCCGCGCACCGCACCGCACCCGATTACCCGTCCGCTGACGGCACGGCGCCCGACCGCCCAGCCAGCGATGGCAGCGCGGCAGACGCTGCCCGTTCCCGGTGGTTCGCGCGGCCCCTGCCACTGGCACTGCCCCTCGTGGGCACCCTGCTGGCCGCGCTGGGCGTCGGTGTCTGGATCCAGCGACCCGACGACACGCCGCGAACGGCGCCGCAGGGCGGGCCGACCGTCTCGGCGAGCTCCGGTTCACCGGCCGCACCGGATGCCAGCGCCGGCCCGACGATCGCGCCGAGTGCACGGCTGAGCCAGATCCGGCCCGCTCGCAGCCCGAAACTCTGTGTCACCGAGGGGCGGGACCGCACCGGCCAGTACCGGAGCGAGGTGGCGGTGCAGCGTCCGTGCACGGAGGCCACCCCGCCGGACACCTACCTGGAGCCGGTGGCTGACGGGCTGTACTTCATCAAATGGAACCACCCGGCGCACGGGCCCGGCTGCCTCACCGTTCGGGGCGAGGACCCGGGACGCAACCTGCTGGAACCCTGGCAGGACTGCAGCAGGAGCAACTCGTCGCAACTGTTCCGGTTCGAGTCGACCGGATCGACGCCGACCTCGTACCGCATCCGGCCGGCCGGTGGCGACCTGTGCGTCGGCCTGCGCGACGACGACACCGAGGTCTCGGCCGAGGCGCTGGCCGAGCCGTGCACCAACGGCGCGGACCAGGTGTTCCTGGTCGACACACTGCCGGGCCGCTGAGTCGAGGGCCGCTCAGCGGGCCGGGGGCACCCGGTCCCAACCGACCGGCAGCGGCGGCACGGACCAGGCCGGGTCGGGCTGCCACGTCGCCCACGCCGGGTTCCACCACCGCTCACCGGCGTCGAGCAGCGCGGCGATCCGATCGCCCTCGGCCTGGATCGCGTCACCCATGCCCGGGTAGCGCCCCTCGACGAGGCGCTGGGCGAACAACTCCACGTCCTTCCAGACGTACCGGTCGGCGTCCGCACCCCACCACAGGTCCAGCTCGTGGTCCAGGGTGTCCACCCCGATCGGGGTACGCCGCACCGGGTCCTGAAGGTTGAAGTACCAGCCGGCGAAGTCGCGGCCCGGCCCCGTCCAGAACACGTCGATCGAGTGCGCCTCACCGGGGCGTTGCAGCATCAACTTGCCGTGGCCCGACCAGGACCGGTGCCCGGCGGTCTCCCACGGGTGCCTCCCGCACGGGAAGGTGCCGGCCGTCGGGAAGCCGAACTCGGCACCCGGCGGGAGGTAGAGCGCGAGCAGGTCGGGCGAGTCCTCGACGCAGATCGTCGGGCAGGCGAACCACACCTCGCCGCGCAGCACCTCACGCCGCACCACGGTGTCACCGGGCGCGAACCGGTCCGCCACCACTGTCACCTCCGCACTCTCCACACCGAGGGCTCAGGCCGGAGCAGCCCTGGGGCAGCCCCGGCCGGTCACGAGTCAGACGGGCTCGATCGTGAGGTCGGTGACCTGGTCGTCCTTGATATCAAACACGAGGGCGAAGGACAGAGGTCCGCTGGGGAAGTCACCGTCCCCGGAGGCGACCAGCCGGTCGTCCGCGAACGAGGTCGGCGTGAGCACGACCTTGGGGGTGATCAGGTGCCCCTGGATCCACTCGCGGATCTCGGCCTCGCCGGCCCAGGTCTGCCCGTCATCGCGTACGGTGGCCCCGTCGCCGAAGACCGCGGCCAGCGCGTTCGCGTCGTGCGCGTTAGTGGCCGTGATGAAGGTGTCGACGGCCTTGGGCAGAGTGATGTCGCTCATTGCTGCTCTCCAGTTTCTCGATCGCCAGGACGCGGACGCGTGCTGGTACGGCCCTGCGTCAGAAGTCCGCTCCTCGGGAGAGCTTCTCGTTGGCGCGCAGCTCCGCGAGTGCGTTCTCGTGCATCGCGACGACAACGTCGTAGCCGGAGTTGCCGAGCACGATTCGTTTCGGCGGGACGGGCGCGTTCATCGCGCTGATCACGGCCTGCACTCCGCGAACAGGGTCTCCTGCCTGTTTGCCGTCGTGGTCCACGAACGCCGCCTTGACGCTCTCGACCATCGGCACGTAGGCGTCGACGACCTCGTCGACGTCCTCGTTCTGGAAGTAGGTGAAGGCCTTGGTGCGGAACGCTCCCGGCTCTACGACGAGCACGCGCACACCGAACGGCTCGACTTCCTGGCGCAGTGTCTCCGACAGTCCTTCGACAGCGAACTTCGCCGCCGCGTAGTAGCCGAACCCCAGTGCGCCGACGAGGCCCGCCACCGACGACATGTTCACGATCCAGCCGTTGCCGCGTGCCCGCATACCGGGCAGGACCGCGCGCACCATCTCGACCACGGCGAACAGGTTGAGGTCGAACGTGCGGCGGATCGTCTCGTCAGGGGCACCCTCGATCGAGCCGTACCAGCCACGACCCGCGCTGTTGACGAGCACATCGATCCCGCCGAACCGCTCCTCGGCCGCCTTGACCGCCGCACGCACCTGGTCGGCATCGGTGACGTCGAGCTGGAGCACCAGCACCCGGTCGCCGTGCGATTCAGCCCACTCTCGCAGTTCGGCGGGCCGACGCGAGGTCACCACCACCTGATCGCCCTGCTCCAGAGCAGCCTCCGCGTAGACCAGGCCGAACCCTCCGGGCGTTCCACCCGTGATGAACCACGTCCTCATGGACTTCCCCTCTCGCTATAGCGGCCAATGTAGCGCTATATGAGCTACCATAGCAACATGCAGAACGCACGGGATCGACTCCTGCTCGCCGCGGCGGAGTTGTTGCAGGCTGGCGGCACGGTGTCCACGCGGGCGGTGTGCGAACGCGCCGGGGTGCAGGCCCCCACGCTGTACCACCACTTCGGCAGCAAGCAGGGCCTGATCGACGCCGTGGTCAACCACGGCTTCACCCAGTACACAGCTGTCGAGAGTTCTGGTGACCCGCTGAACGACCTGCGCGAGGGCTGGGACAGACACGTGCGGTTCGGGCTGGAGCACCCGTCGTTCTACGGGCTGCTCTACGGCCGCGTCGAGCCGGGAAAGCCCTGCGTGGTCACCGCTCCCGCGCATGCCGCGTTGCGCGAGCGGTTCACGGGCGCCGCCGCCCAGGGCCTGCTCAAGGTGCCCGCTGACGACGCCGCCGAACAGGTGCTCGCCGCCAACGTCGGCATCACGCTCACCTTGATCAGCCAGCCCGAGCCGGATTTCGGGCTGTCCGTGCGCGTCCGGGAGGCCGCGCTGGCCGGAGTCCTGCACACGCCCTCCACCGACGCCGCCGCGACGCGCGCCAGCGCCGCACTGACGTTGCGTGCGCTGGTCGGCAACGACCCGGGCGACCTGACCCCTGGCGAACACGCGCTGCTCGGCGAACTGCTGGACCGCCTGGCCCGCTAAGGGCCTGTTTCATAAGGGCGGTCGAGCCGAGGCGGCGATCCGGCGAGGTGCACGGTGGCTCAGGGTGCCTCTCCTTGATCCCCGGATTCCTCGTCCGCCCTGTTGTGGGCTGCCGGCGTGCAGACCGGTGGACTTCCGCCTGTGTGGGGTTGATCGACTCGGTTTCGCCGACGTTGGGGTATCCCCCGGGCTCGGATACCGCGATGTCGCCGACCTGGTGTGGATCATGGCGGGTGGTTGGTCGTACCAAAACGGAGGGGGCCGGTGACCGGCCCCCTCCGTTACGTTCTTGCGCCCGCCACGTTCGCGGGCTGTCGCCCTCAGGCGTCGACGGCCGCCATCACGTCGTCGCTGACGTCGAAGTTCGCGTAGACGTTCTGCACGTCGTCGCAGTCTTCGAGCACGTCGATCAGCTTGAAGACCTTGCGCGCGCCCTCCTCGTCCAGCGGAATGTTCATGCTGGGGATGAGGGAGGACTCGGCCGACTCGTACTCGATGCCGGCGTCCTGGAGGGCGGTGCGGACCGCGATCAGGTCGGTCGGCTCGGACACCACCTCGTACGCCTCACCGAGGTCGTTGACCTCCTCGGCGCCGGCGTCGAGGACGGCCATCATCACGTCGTCCTCGCTGGTGCCCTCCTTGGGCACGATCACCACGCCCTTGCGGGAGAACATGTACGACACCGAGCCGGCGTCGGCCAGCGAGCCGCCGTTGCGGGTCAGCGCGGTGCGCACCTCGGTCGCCGCCCGGTTGCGGTTGTCGGTGAGGCACTCGATCAGCATCGCGACGCCGTTCGGGCCGTACCCCTCGTACATGATCGTCTGCCAGTCGGCGCCGCCGGCCTCCAGGCCGGAGCCGCGCTTGACGGCGCGGTCGATGTTGTCGTTCGGCACCGAGCTCTTCTTCGCCTTCTGGATCGCGTCGAAGAGAGTCGGGTTACCGGAGGGGTCGCCGCCACCGGTGCGCGCGGCCACCTCGACGTTCTTGATCAGCTTGGCGAACATCTTGCCGCGCTTGGCGTCGATGACGGCCTTCTTGTGCTTGGTCGTCGCCCACTTTGAGTGGCCGGACATCTTCTACCTCCGTCTGTCATTCCACGCCTGCATCGACTGCCGCACCGACGACGCGCCGCATCGGGCGGTCCGGCGGCCGGTCGGCTCCGCGGGAATGCCGCGCCGGGCGACGGCCCTGCCGAACCGCGGCAATCTTACCGAGCTCACACCCGGGCGTGTCACATCCGGCACCCGCCGGGGTGCCGCCGGTGACCCTCTGGACAACCAGCCGGGGCCGAAGAACATGCCCCGCCGGTCCGAGGGCGACCCGCCCGACCGCTCAGGCGGCCCGCACCAGATCCACGAAGTACGCGTGCACCCGCAGGTCACCGGTCAACTCCGGGTGGAACGAGGTGGCCAGCAGGTTGCCCTGCCGGACCGCCACGATCCGGTCGGCGGCCGGGCCACCGGTCACCGTGCCGATCACCTCGACACCGGCACCGACCCGCTCGACCCAGGGCGCCCGGATGAAGACCGCGTGGAACGGCTCCCCCGGCACCCCGGTGATCTCCACCGGGGCCTCGAACGAGTCGACCTGCCGACCGAACGCGTTGCGCCGCACTGTCATGTCGATGCCGGCGAAGCCCCGCTGGTCGGGTCGGCCGTCCAGCACCGCCGTGGCCAGCATGATCATGCCGGCGCAGGAACCGTAGACCGGCATGCCGTCGGCGATCCGCTTGTCGATCGGCTCGCGCATCTCGAAGATGTCGGTGAGCTTGCTGATGGTGGTGGACTCGCCCCCGGGAATCACCAGGCCGTCGACCGCGTCCAGCTCCGCCGGACGGCGCACCGGGCGGGCGTCCGCACCCGCCGCGGCCAGCGCCGCCACGTGCTCGCGGACGTCGCCCTGGAGCGCGAGAACACCGATCACGGGTACGGTCATCCGTCGGTCACCAGCCCCGCTCGGCCAGGCGGTGCGGCTGCGGGATCTCGTCGACGTTGATGCCGACCATGGCCTCGCCGAGGCCACGGGAGACCTTCGCCAGCACGTCCGGGTCGTCGTGGAAGGTGGTGGCCTTCACGATCGCGGCGGCCCGCTGGGCCGGGTTGCCGGCCTTGAAGATGCCCGAGCCGACGAACACACCCTCCGCACCGAGCTGCATCATCATCGCGGCGTCGGCCGGAGTGGCGATCCCACCGGCGGTGAACAGCACCACCGGCAGCTTGCCGCTCTCGGCGACCTCCTTGACCAGCTCGTACGGGGCCTGGAGCTCCTTGGCCGCGACGTACAGCTCGTCGGCCGGCAGCGAGGACAGCCGACGGATCTCCTGGCGGATCTTCCGCATGTGCGTGGTGGCGTTGGAGACGTCACCGGTGCCGGCCTCGCCCTTGGAACGGATCATGGCCGCGCCCTCGGTGATCCGGCGCAGCGCCTCGCCCAGGTTGGTCGCGCCACAGACGAAGGGCACCGTGAAGGCCCACTTGTCGATGTGGTTCGCGTAGTCGGCCGGGGTCAACACCTCGGACTCGTCGACGTAGTCCACGCCGAGCGACTGGAGGATCTGCGCCTCCACGAAGTGGCCGATGCGGGCCTTGGCCATCACCGGGATGGAGACCGCCTCGATGATCCCGTCGATCATGTCGGGGTCACTCATCCGGGACACCCCGCCCTGCGCGCGGATGTCGGCGGGCACCCGCTCCAGTGCCATCACCGCGACGGCGCCGGCGTCCTCAGCGATCTTGGCCTGCTCGGCGTTGACCACATCCATGATCACGCCGCCCTTCAGCATCTCGGCCATGCCACGCTTCACGCGGGCCGAGCCGACGACGGGGGCGGTACCGGTGTTCGAGGCGGTGTTTTCGGGCACGGGTCATCGCTCCTTGGACGGACTCTGGGGGTGGCAGCAGAAATGCTACGTGCGGTGCAACGCCGCACCGACAGCCAATCAGACCCCCGGTGGCCTGCCCTGTGGCACTGATCACCGGCCGTGCGCGACCCCGGTCAGGTGGCGGGGACGTCCGCGGGCACCGTCAGCGTCGGGTCGTCGATGTCGAAGTAGCGCGGCCACTCCCGACCCCGCCCCATCCGCAACAACCGCACCAGCGGCCGGCTCCGCGCCGAGCGGGCGTCCCGGACCAGATCCGTGTGCACCTGCCGGGACAGCGCCAGGCGGCGACTGGCCGCGACGACCGCCCCGCAGTCCGGATCGTCCGGATCCAACTGGACCGCGCGCAACTGCCGGGTCAGGTCGTTCTCCGCCGCCTCGCGCTCGTCCGGGCCGGCGTCCAGGGCGATCCGGGCCGCCGCGTACAGCTCGACGCCGAAACGCCGCTCCGCCAGCACCGCGGCCGCGGCCGCCCGGCGCAGCAGGTGGGCGTCGAGGGCCCGGGCCGCCAACTCCGCGCGGCCCTGCAACCTGTCGACCCGACCGGCCGTCCAGATGAGGTACGCCGCGACCAGCCCCACGACCACGCTCGCGGCCACCACCCACCACATGTGCGGCATCGTAGTGCTGCTCCGTTTCAGCTCCGATTGGGTGCGGTCAGGCCTGTCGACCGGTTACCACGACACCGTCAGTCCCAGCGGTCAGCCCAGCCCCACCCATTCCTGGTCGATGACCCGCCCGTCGGTTGCCTCGATCGCCGCTGCGTATACCTCCAGAACACGGCGGGCAACCACCGGCCAGTCGAAATTCGCCACGACCTGATCCCCGCAGGCGGTCAACGTCGTCCGCGCGGCGGGGTCGTCCAACAGCTCGGTCAGCGCGTCGCGCAGCCCCACCGGGTCGCCGGTGGGAAAGAGCCGACCCGCGCGCCCACCGTCGAGCACCCGCCGGAACGCGTCGAGGTCGCTGGCGACGACAGTCGTACCCGCGGCCAGTGCCTCGGTGAGGATCATGCCGAACGACTCGCCACCGGTGTTGGGCGCCACGTAGAGGTGGACGCTGCGCAGCATGCGCGCCTTGTCCGGTTCGGTGACCAGGCCGAGGAAGGTGACGCGCTCACGCAGATCGGCCGGGAACTGGTCGTACAGGTCGTCGGGGTCGCCGGGGCCGGCGACGAGCAACCGCAACCCGGGCCGGGTGGCGGCCAGCGCCACGAACGCGTCACGCAGCACCGGGAAGCCCTTGCGCGCCTCGGTAAACCGGCCCAGGAACCCCAGCGTGCCGCCCGTACCCGGGCCGCACTCCCCCGGCCAGCCCGGCAACGGCTCGGCGTCGGCGAACTTGGCCACCGCCACCCCGTTGGGGATCTCCACGGCGCCGCCGTCCATGTGCTCCACCTGCACCTTGCGGGCCAACGCGCTGACCGCGATCCGGGCGGTGATCCGTTCCAACACGATCTGGAGGACACCCTGCGCCGCCGCCAACACCCGGGAACGGGTCATCGCGGTGTGGAACGTGGCCACCACCGGGCCCCGCGCGGAGAGCACGGCCAGCAACGACAGGCTCAACGTGAGCGGCTCGTGCACGTGCAGCACGTCGAAGTCGCCGTTGGTGATCCAGCGCCGGACCCGGGCGGTCGAGACCGGGCCGAACGCGATCCGGGCCACCGAACCGTTGTACGGCAGCGGCACGGCACGGCCGGCGGACACCACGTACGGCGGCAGTGGCGAATCCTCGTCGGCCGGGGCGAGCACGCTGACCTCGTGGCCGAGGGCGATCAACGCCTCGGCGAGGTCCATCACGTGGTTCTGCACACCGCCGGGAACGTCGAAGGAGTACGGGCACACGATGCCGATCCGCATGCGTCAGCGCCCCCTGTCCGTGACCGTGGGACACCATCCCACAGTGCCCACCTCGCTCACGACCGCAGGGCTGCGCCGCGCCGCGTTCCGCACGCTCACCGTGCCCACCACCCCCTAGGCCGGACCGGAGGCTGACGAGGGCGGCGCCGCGCCGTCCCCCGCCGTCCGCTGGTCCAGCCACATCCGCTGCAACATGTGCCAGTCTTCCGGATGCCGGGCGATACCCGCCGCCAGACGGTCGGCGATCAGCTGGGTCAGCGACCGGACACGCGCGTCCAGAGGCCCCACCTCGGGCCCCGGCACCGGCAGTGGGCCGGCGAGCGACGCGCAGGCCGCGTCGGGTTCGTACCACATCGAGGCCACGTAGAGCGGCGCGCCGGTGTGCAGGGCGAGCAGCGCGGGCCCGGCGGGCATCCTGGTCTTCCCGCCGAAGAAGTCCACCTCCACACCACGGGCGGAGAGGTCCCGGTCGGCCAGCAACGGCACCACCGCGCCGGCGCGTAACCGGTCCAGCAGCACCTCGAACGCCGGACGCGGCCCGCCGTGGGTCGGCAGGATCTCCATCCCCAGGCTCTCCCGGAAGGCGATGAAGCGCTCGTAGACGCCCTCCGGCTTGAGCCGCTCCATGACCGTGGTGATCGGCCAACCGGTGGCCGCCACCCAGGCCCCCGCGGCGTCCCAGTTACCGCCGTGCGGCAACGCCACCACGGCGCCCCGGCCCGCGGCCACGTCGGCGGCGAGCAGCTCGGCACCGTCGAGCCGGAAACCGGAGAGGATCTGCGTCCGGCTCACCGACGGCAGCCGGAACGCCTCCATCCAGTACCGGGCGTAGGAGCGCAGCCCTCGCTTGACGAGATCGTCCAGCTCGGCGTCGGGCAGCTCCGGGCCGACCACCCGGCGCAGGTTCGCGCGCAGTCGGTCCGTACCCCCGCCGCCGCGTCGGTGGGCGCGGTCCGCGCCCGCCCGGAACGCCGTGGCGACCAGCGGCCGGGGTAGCGCGCGGACCACCCGCCAGCCGGCGACGTAGCCCAGCTCGGTGAGGTTCACGCGGCCCGGCCGCCGGTCGTCCGGGGCCGCGCCACCGCGCCGCTCACGCCTGGCCGTCCGGCTGGAGCTGCTGGGCCTGGCGGTAGACGTGCGCCATCCGCTGCCCCACCGTGAAGATCGACACGGCGGCGAGCAGCCAGAGCGCGATCTCCAGCGCCGGATCGACACCGACGCCGGTGAGGATTCCGCCGACGCCGACGATCAGCAGCCGCTCGGTGCGCTCGGCGATGCCCACGTTGCAGGTCATGCCGAGACCCTCGGCGCGGGCCTTGACGTAGGAGACCAGGCTCCCGGCGGCCAGGCAGACCAGCGCGGCGGCCACCCCGGAGTAGTTGCCCTGGGTGGCCAGCCAGTATGCGACCGCGCCGAAGACGGCGCTGTCGGCGACCCGGTCCATGCTCGAATCGAGGAACGCGCCGAACCTGGTGGAGCCACCGCTCATCCGGGCCATCGTCCCGTCGAGCAGGTCGGTGAGCGCGAACAGGGTGACGATCAACGCGCCCGCGACCAGATGGCCTCGGGCACCGAAGCCGAGCGCGCCGACGAGCACACCAACGGTGCCCGCGACGGTGACGGCATTGGGGGTGACGCCCGCGCGCAGAAGGGCACGGGCAATCGGCTCGACGACGCGGGTCATCCCCGCGCGGGCCGACACTTGGAAGATCTTCGCCATGGCGGTCCCCACGATAACGGTCCGCCCAGCTCCGCCGATACGGCCGGTCCCGCCGACGCGCCTGCGAGAGGCTTGTGCCTACCCGGCAACGGGTGTGAGATCGAGCCGGGGGGTGAGCCAGCTCACCCATCCACCCGTCCCGTTCCCGCTGTGCAGCAGACCACCGGAGGATATCGCCGCGCTCTCGCCCCGGGCCGCTTCCACCTCGCGCGGCGGTCGCCACCCACCACCGGCTGAGGGAGGTGCGCCCGATGGCGCAGAAGAACCAGGATAAGGGCTCCACCGGCGGCACGCCGGTCATGACCGAGCCCGAGCGGGTCCGCAACGTGGTGCTCGTCGGGCACTCCGGAGCGGGCAAGACGACACTCGTCGAGGCCCTGCTCGCGGCGACCGGGACGATCGGCCGGGCCGGCTCCGTGGTCGACGGCACCACTGTCGGCGACCACGACCCCGCGGCCGTGCGCCAACAACGCTCGGTCAGCCTGTCCTGCGCACCACTGCTGCACAACGGCATCAAGGTCAACCTCCTGGACACCCCCGGGTACGCCGACTTCGTGGGCGAGCTGCGGGCCGGGCTACGGGCCGCCGACGCCGCGCTCTTCGTGGTCTCGGCGGCGGGCGGCATGGACGCCGCCACCGTCGCGCTGTGGGAGGAGTGCGCCGCCGTCGACATGCCCCGCGCCGTCGCGGTCGCCCGACTGGACCAGCCCCGCGCCGACGTGGACGAGACGGTGGCGCTCTGCCAGCGGCTCTTCGGCGACAACGTGATGCCGCTCTACCTGCCGATGCTCGGCGACGACGGCGTGTCCACCGAGGGCCTGCTCGGCCTGATCACCCGTCGGGTCTTCGACTACAGCGCCGGGTTGCCCGCCGACGTCCGCGATCCCGACCCGGAGCACCAGCGGGCCATCGACGAGTCCCGCGACGAGCTGATCGAGGGGATCATCGCCGAGAGCGAGGACGAGACCCTGATGGACCGCTACCTCGACGGCGAGGACATCAGCGACGAGGTGCTCATCGACGACCTGGAGAAGGCCGTCGCCCGGGGTCACTTCTACCCGGTGGTGCCGGTCTGCGCCCAGACCGGCGTCGGGCTGGACGTGCTGCTGGAGGTGCTGACCGCCGCGTTCCCGTCGCCGCTGGAACACGAACTGCCGGCGGTGACCGGCGTGGACGGCTCGCCCCGACCGCCGTTGAGCTGCGACCCGGCCGGGCCGCTCGTGGCCGAGGTCGTCAAGACCACCGTCGACCGCCACGTCGGCCGGGTCTCGCTGGTCCGGGTCTTCTCCGGCACCCTGCGCCCCGACCAGACGGTGCACGTCTCCGGTCACGGCATGGCCGAACGCGGGCACCCCGACCACGACGCCGACGAGCGGGTCGGGCACATCTACACCCCGCTGGGCGCGACCCTCCGCGAGGTGCCGCTCTGTGTGGCCGGCGACCTCTGCGCGATCGCCAAGTCAGGCAGCGCGGAGACCGGCGACACCATCTCGGCCAAGACCGACCCGCTGCTGATCGCCCCCTGGGAGATGCCGGAACCGCTGCTGCCGGTGGCGATCGTCGCCCACAGCCGCGCCGACGAGGACGCCCTGGCCCGTAACCTCGCCCGCCTCGTCGCGGGCGACCCCACGCTGCGCCTGGAACGCAACCCGGAGACCCACCAGCTGGTCCTCTGGTGCATGGGCGAGGCGCACGCCGACGTGGTGCTCGACCGGCTGCGGGCCGGCGGCGTCGAACTGGACACCGAGCCGGTGAAGGTGTCGCTGCGCGAGACCCTGACGGTGCCGGCGAAGGGGCACGGCCGGCACGTGAAGCAGTCCGGCGGCCACGGCCAGTACGCGGTCTGCGACATCGAGGTCGAACCCCTGCCCCCGGGCAGCGGCTTCGAGTTCGTCGACCGGGTCGTCGGCGGCGCGGTGGCGCACAACTACATCCCCTCGGTGGAGAAGGGCGTGCGCGCCCAACTCGAACGTGGCCTGGTCGCCGGTCACCCGGTGGTGGACCTGCGGGTGACCCTGGTCGACGGCAAGGCGCACAGCGTCGACTCCTCCGACGCGGCCTTCCAGACCGCCGGCGCGCTGGCCCTGCGCGACGCCGCTGACCGTGGCCGGCCGGCACTGCTGGAGCCGATCGACGAGGTCACCATCCGGGTGCCTGACGGTTCGGTGGGCACGGTGATGGGCGACCTGTCCGGCCGACGGGGCCGGGTGCTCGGCACCGAGCCCGACCCCGACACCGACGGCCGCACCCTCGTGCGCGCCGAGGTGCCGGCCACCGAGTTGCTGCGCTACGCCGTCGAGCTGCGCTCGATGACGGCCGGCACCGGCACCTTCCGCCGTCACTTCGTCCGCCACGACCCGATGCCCGCCCACCTGGCCGACCAGATCCGCAAAGAACACACCACCTGACCCCACCCTCCCCGCCTCTGCTCGGCCCCTGGCCGACCAGCTCGGCCCTGGCCCGGCTCGGCGCGGGCCGACCGGTTTCTCCCCGGCATGATCGGCAAGGTCACGGCGTGGGGGCGGGGGCGGGCCCGACGGGTCCGAGATGTTCACGTGCTGTAGAGCTGCCCCAGATATGGGGCGGAGCTGTCCGTCCGCCGCGGGGTGACCAAACCGCCGCCGACACGATGCGCCCTCAGCACGGCGTCGACGCACCCCACGCCCGAGTGCGCAGCCGCCGCCCCAGAAACGGGGCAGCTCTACAGCGGCCAACACAGACATCCGGGGTGGCACGAACCCCGACCCGCGACGCGATGCCATCCGCGCCTCGGGTTTCCAACTGGCGCAGGCCGACCAGCACCGCAAACCCGACCGGCAGGGTCAGAGCCTCGGGTCAGGGGTGGATGGTGGGGTGGGTGGGTGGGGGCCAGTGGGGGCGGTCGGCGTCGCGGAGCGCCGCCGCGCGCAACGCCGCCAACTGGCGCTCGACCTCGACGAACTGGTCCGGCGGCAGCGGGCCCCGGTGCAGCGCCGCGGCGTTCTCCTCGACCTGGGCGACGGTACGGCAGCCGGGGATCGGGATGGTGCGACCGCTGCGGGCCCAGATCCAGCCCAGCGCGCCCTGGGCGAGGGTGCGCCCGTCGGCGGTGAGCGCCGCACGAACCGCACCCACCCGACGGAGCCACTCCGGCGCGGGCCGGCCACCGCGGAACCACTCCAACCAACCGGGGGTCAACCCGCGTACGTCGTCGTGGGGCAGGATCGACCCGGCCGAGTACTTGCCGGTGAGCAGCCCCATCCCCAGGGGGCCCCGGTTGACGCTGGCCAGGTCGTACTTGTCGCAGACGGCGAGCAGTTCCGGGGCGTCCCGCAGGACGGACAGGGTGTGCTGCACGGCGGTGGCCCCGGCGGCGCCGTGCCCGAACGCGGTGGCCCGGTCGGGACGGTCGGTGCTCCACCCGTACGCGCGGATCAGGCCCTCGGCGACCAGGTCCTCGCAGCCGCCGACGAGCGCCTGCGCGCGCGGCACCGACAGGTCGGCGAGGTGCAGCTGGTAGAGGTCGATCCGATCGGTGCCGAGCCGGCGCAGCGAGTCGGTCACGGCGGTGCGCAGGTACGCGGGCGACGCGTCCTCACCGGTGGCCTGTCGGCTCGTCTCGTCGAAGGTGTAACCCCACTTGGTGGCGATGACGGCCTCGTCCCGGCGGCCGGCGAGCGCCCGGCCGAGCACCCGCTCGCTGTGCCCGGCGCCGTACGTGTCGGCGGTGTCGAAGAGGGTGACGCCCAGGTCGAGGGCGCGACGGACCGTCCGCACCGACTCGTCGTCGTCGACGGCGCCCCAGCCCAGCGGTTGGGTGCCCTCAGCCCACGGGCCACCGATCGCCCAGCACCCCATACCGAGGGCGCTGACCTCGATGCCGCTGCGTCCCAACGTCCGTGTCGTGACTGCCATCGGCCGATCGTGCCACCTCCACGGGTCGGGGCGTAGCAGATCCCGGGGCCGGAATCGTGGGTGCGAGCCGCCGATCGCCGAGCGCCTCGGGCTGACCCACTTCGTGGACGACAAGCTGGAGGTGCTCGGCTACCTGACGTCGGTGCCGCACCGATTCCTGTTCCGACCCCGCCCGGCGGAGGTCGCCGCACGCAGAGCGCTACTGCCGCTCGTACACCGGGTGGAGAACTGGCCGGAGCTGACCTCGCTGCTGCGCGCCGACTAGCCCGACCGGCGCGGGCCTGGCGTGGCGCCGACGGTCAGGACGGCCAGGCGCGGGCGAGCAGGTCGCGGGTGTCGTGCAGCAGTTGCGGCAGGACCTTGGTGCGCCCGATCACCGGCATGAAGTTCGCGTCGCCGCCCCAGCGGGGCACCACGTGCTGGTGCAGGTGCGCGGCGATGCCCGCGCCGGCCACCCCGCCCTGGTTCATGCCCAGGTTGAAGCCGTGCGCGTTGCTCACCTTGCGGATGACCCGCATCGCGGTCTGGGTGTACGACGCCAGCTCGGTGGTCTCCGGCACGTCCAGGTCCGTGTAGTCGGCGACGTGCCGGTAGGGGCAGACCAGCAGGTGCCCTGGATTGTACGGATAGAGGTTGAGCACCACGAAGACGTGCTCGCCGCGGGCCACCACCAGGCTCTCCTCCGGCGGCAGCTGGGGGGCCCGGCAGAACGGACAGCCGGTCGGTTTCTCGTAGCCCTCGGCCGGGCGGTCCTCGCCGGAGATGTAGGTCATCCGGTGCGGCGTCCAGAGCCGCTCCAGGCCGTCCGCCATGCCGCCGATGTCCGTGTGCCGTTCCGCCCCTGTCACGAGTCGATCCTACGGAGCCCCGCAGGTGTGCCGCGACACCTGCGCGACGGGAAAACGTCACCCTGCAAGTTCTTGACGGATCAACAGGAGAACATGAAAATTCCATGCATCCAGAAACTTCCATGCATTGATGGAGGGTTACATGATCCGACGGCTCGGCCGGCTCCTCGCGGCACTCGCCCTGACCGCCGCCACCACAGTGGCCGGCGTCACCCTCACCACCGGCGCCGCCCAGGCGGACGGCTGCTACACCTGGGGTCGCACCCTGTCCCAGGGGGCATCCGGTGAGGACGTCCGGCAACTCCAGATCCGCGTCGCCGGCTACCCCGGTTACGGCGCGGTGCTCGGCCTCGACGGCGCGTTCGGCCCGGCCACCCGGTCGGCGGTGATCCGCTTCCAGCAGGCGTACGGGCTGCCCGCGGACGGAATCGCCGGCCCGCAGACCTTCAACCGGCTCTACGCCCTCCAGGACGACGACTGCACACCGGCCAACTTCAGCTACCCCGAGCTGAACAAGTGCAACAGCGACTGGTCCGGCGGTGCGGTCTCGGCGAGCACCGCCCGCGCCAACGCGCTCGTCTCGATGTGGAAGCTCCAGGCCATGCGGCACGCCCTCGGTGACGTGTCGATAGCGATCAGCAGCAGCTTCCGCAGCTACGCCTGCAACAGCGCGGTCGGTGGCGCGTCGAACAGCCGACACCTCTACGGCGACGGGGTCGACCTGGTCGGGTCGCCGTCGTTCTGCCGGCTGGCCCAGCAGGCCCGCTACCACGGCTTCGGGCAGATCCTCGGCCCCGGCTACCCGGACCACAACGACCACACGCACGTTGCGGCCGTCGGCGGCTGGTCAGCGCCGAGCTGCGGCATCTGACCCCGGTGCGTGCCCGGCCGGTCGGCCGGGCACGCACCCGGGCGTCATTCCGCGGCGGCCGAGGGGCCGATGTTGGTGCGGGAGCTGACCACGTCGAGGACGTGGGTCACCGCCTCGGCGACCGGCACACCGTTGCGCTGGGAGCCGTCACGGTAGCGGAAGGAGACGGTGCCGGCGGCCACGTCGTCGTCACCGGCGATCACCATGAACGGGATCTTCTGCTGCTGCGCCGTGCGGATCTTCTTCTGCATCCGGTCGTCGCCCGCGTCCACCTGGGCACGGATCCCCTCGGCACGCAGCGCCGCGACGAAGCCGTGCAGGTAGTCGGTGTGGTCCTCACGGATCGGGATGCCCACCACCTGCACCGGCGCCAGCCAGGCCGGGAAAGCCCCCGCGTAGTGCTCGGTGAGCACCCCGAAGAACCGCTCGATCGACCCGAACAACGCCCGGTGGATCATGACGGGCCGCTGGCGGCTGCCGTCGGCGGCCTGGTACTCCAACCCGAAGCGCTCCGGCTGGTTGAAGTCGACCTGGATGGTGGACATCTGCCAGGTCCGGCCGATCGCGTCCCGCGCCTGCACGGAGATCTTCGGCCCGTAGAACGCCGCGCCGCCCGGGTCGGGCACCAGGTCCAGACCGGAGGTCGCGGCGGCGGTCCGCAGCGCCTCGGTGGCCTCCTCCCAGTCCTCGTCCGCGCCGATGAACTTGGGCGAGTCGTCCCGGGTCGACAGCTCCAGGTAGAAGTCGTCCAGCCCGTAGTCACGCAGCAGGTCCAGCACGAAGCTGAGCAGCGTGGACAGCTCGCCGGCCATCTGCTCGCGGGTGCAGTAGATGTGCGAGTCGTCCTGGGTCAGGCCCCGGACCCGGGTCAGGCCGTGCACGACACCGGACTTCTCGTACCGGTAGACGGTGCCGAACTCGAACATCCGCAGCGGCAGCTCCCGGTACGACCGCCCGCGCCCCCTGAAGATCAGGTTGTGCATCGGGCAGTTCATCGCCTTGAGGTAGTAGTCCGCGCCCTCCAGCTGCATGGGCGGGAACATGGTGTCCGCGTAGTACGGCAGGTGACCGGAGGTCTGGAACAGCTGCGCCTTGGTGATGTGCGGGGTGTTGACGAACTCGTACCCCGCCTCCTCGTGCCGCCGCCGCGAGTAGTGCTCCATCTCCCGGCGGATGATGCCGCCCTTCGGGTGGAAGACCGCCAGGCCGGAGCCGATCTCGTCGGGGAAGCTGAACAGGTCGAGGTCCGCGCCGAGCTTGCGGTGGTCGCGCCGGGCGGCCTCCTCCAGCAACTTGAGGTACGCCTTGAGCTCGTCCCGGGTCGGCCACGCGGTGCCGTACACCCGCTGCAGTTGGGGGTTCTTCTCCGACCCGCGCCAGTAGGCGGCGGCGGAACGCATCAACTTGAACGCACCGATCAGGCGGGTGGTCGGCAGGTGCGGGCCCCGGCACAGGTCCGACCAGCAGACCTTGTCCTCCTTGGCGTCGAGGTTGTCGTAGATGGTCAGCTCGCCGCCGCCCACCTCCATGACCTCGTCGGTGTCCAGGCCCTCGCCCTTGACCTCGATCAACTCCAGCTTGAACGGCTCGTCGGCCAGCTCGGCGCGCGCCTCGTCCAGGCTGCCGAAGCGACGGCGGCGGAACCGCTGCCCGGACTTGATGATCTCCTGCATGCGCTTCTCGAGCTTGCTGAGGTCATCGGGCTGGAACGGCTTGTCGACGTCGAAGTCGTAGTAGAAGCCGTTCTCGATCGGCGGGCCGATGCCCAGCTTGGCCTCGGGGAAGACGTCCTGCACGGCCTGGGCGAGGACGTGCGCGGTGGAGTGGCGCAGCACGTTGAGCCCGTCCGGCGAGTCCAGGCTGACCGGCTCGACGACGGTTTCCTCGGCCGGCGACCAGTCCAGGTCGCGCAGCTGACCCTGCGGGTCGCGGACCACGACGATCGCCTTGGGGCCGTTCGCGGGCAGTCCGGCCGCGGCCACCGCGTCGGCCGCCGTCGTCCCGGCGGCGACGACGACGGGGTCGGCCACGGCGGGGGTACGGGGTGCGGACACGGTGACTCCTCCAAGCGGTACGAAACGGTGCCGATCCTCGGCTCCTGCCGATGCTATCGGTCGCGCCGCCGGCACCTTCCGGACGGCTCGCGTTGAACCTTTCGGGTCCCGAATCCGAACTACCAGGTGTGGCCGGAAACCGGTGCCGGCCGCACGAACACGGATGGGGGCACGAGATGGCGAGCACGCACGGCGGCGAGCGCCGACGGCGGATCGCGGCGGTGACCGCGCTGACCGCCGCCGGGCTGCTGTTCTGGCCCAGCGCGGCGTCCGCGGCGGACGTGACGACCACCCCGACCGAGGCCCGGCAGGGCGACGCCGTACGCCTCGAATTCACCGTGCCGGAGGATCGAGCCGGCACGAAGACGAACCAGATCGAGGTCCGGTTGCCGGCCGACGCGCCGATCGCCGAGGTCTACCCGATGTCGGTGGACGGGTGGGCGCCGCGGCTCAGCTCCCGCACGCTGGACAAGCCGCTGGCCGGAATCCACTCCTCCGGGGTGAGCACTGTGACCACGGCGGTGACCTGGGTCCGGGTCGGCGAGAGCGGGTCCGGGCCGGCCCGGCTGGCGCTGTCCATGGGACCGATGCCGCAGGCGGAGCGGCTCACCTTCGAGGTCGTCCAGACGTACGCCGACGGCACCGTGGTCCGGTGGGCGGACGCGACGGGCGCGCACCGCGCCCCGGTGCTGACCCTGCTGCCGGCGGCCCCGGGCGCTGCCGGACCGGCCGCACACGGCGGAGGCCACGGCGCACCGGCCCCCGGCGCGCCGGCCGGTCCGGGCACCGCCGCCGACGACGACCCGGCCGCTCGTGCCGGCGGTGCCGACGAGAAGTCAGGCAGCGCCGACGGGATGCTGGCCGCTGGCCTGCTCGCCGGGCTCGGTGGCGGTGCGGCGATCGGCTGGCTGGTCAGCCGGTGGCGCCGACGCGGCCCGGCCGAGCCCCTGACGCTCGCCGAGGCGACCGGGAAGGCGGACCAGCCCCCGACCCTCGCCGAAGTGACCGGCCGCCGCTCCGACGAACCCGAGACGCCGGCCGAAGCCGCAGCCCCGACCGCAGGCGCGACGCCGACCGAAGCCGCAGCCCCGGCCGAACCGGTGCCCGCTTCTCGTTGATCGACTCGGGTTTCCGGAAACCGCGGCATCCCGTTCGCGGGGACGGCCCGACTTCCGGAAACCCGAGGTGACCACGCCCAGGACGCCCCTGGGCGGCCGGGTAAGCGCGGCGTCAGAGCACCAGTCGGGCATCGACGAACAGCGTGAACGACATCGTCGTACCAGCTGGCCCGCCCCTCGGGTACGCCGCAACGCGATCAACTTGCCAGGCCAAGTACGGTCTTGTCGTGGCCTCCGTGCTCCTGGTCGAAGACGATCACGTCGTACGCGGCGCGATGCTGCGGTCCCTCACCGATCGTGGGCATGCCGTGCACGCCGTGGGTACGGCGTTGGACGCGCTGCGTCGGGTCGCCGCGGAGACACCCGACCTGGTGGTACTGGACCTGGGCCTGCCCGACCTGGACGGCTCGGACGCGCTGCGGATGCTGCGGGGCATCACCGACGTCCCGATCATCATCGCCACCGCCCGCGACGACGAGCAGTCCGTGGTGAAGCTGCTCCGCGCGGGCGCGGACGACTACATGGTCAAGCCGTTCACGGGGGCGCACCTGGACGCGCGGATCACCACAGTGCTGCGCCGGGCCGGGCGGGCCAGCCGGACGGTGCAGCCGGCGGTGCACAGCGTCGGTGGGCTCCGGGTGGACGTGGGCGAGCGCAGTGCCCTGCTCGACGGGGAGCCACTGGCGCTGACCCGTAAAGAATTCGACCTGCTGGCGTATCTCGCCGCGCGACCTGGGCGGGTAGTGTCCCGCCGGGAACTCTTGGAGGAGGTATGGCGGCAGCCATCGGTCGGCGAGGACCAGACAATCGACGTACACCTGTACTGGCTTCGCAGAAAGATGGGCGAGTCCGCGGCGAAGCCGCGCTACCTGCGCACCGTGCGGGGGGTCGGATTCCGGTTGGTGGCACCGGACTGAGGACGGCGCTGGCCCTGCTCACGGCCGGCATGTGCAGTCTCGTCGCGCTCGCCTTCCTGATCCCGCTCGGGCTCAGCCTGCGCGAGCAGAGCCGGGACGAGGCGATCGCCGACGCGGCCCGACGCAGTGCGCTGGTGACCGGCGCGTTGGCGGTGAGCACCGACCCGGCGGCCGTCGAGCGTGCCGTGGTGGCCAGCGCCGAGGGGTCCGACTTCCCGCCGGTGGTGCACGGGTTGGGGTTGGACGAGTCCGCTGGTCGGGCCGGCGGCAGCGACCTGGACCAGGCTCGAGCCGACCGACGGTCGTCGGTCGTCGACGTCGACGGCGGTGTGGTGCGACTCGACCCGGTGGTCCTCGGTGACCGGACGGCGGTGGTCGAGGTGTTCCTCCCGGACTCGTCGTTGGGCGAGGGCGGCGGCACCTGGTTGCTGCTGTTCGCGGTCGGCGCGGCGATGGCCGGGGCGGCGGTGCTGGTGGTCGACCGGGTCGCCGCCCGCGCGGTGGACTCGACCCGAGGTCTGGTCAAGGCCGCGCTGTCCATCGGCGACGGCGACCTGGGGGTACGGGTCGAGCCGACCGGTCCCCGTGAACTGGCCGAGGCCGGGCACGCCTTCAACCGGATGGCCGACCGGCTCGACGCGGCCCGCACCGACGAGCGGGAACTGGTGGCCGATCTGTCGCATCGTCTGCGTACCCCGTTGACGGTGCTGCGGTTGGACGCGGAGGCGTTGGAGTCCGACGACACCAGCGTGGGTTCGTTCAGCCCGGCGGAGTTGGACCGGCTCCGTGGCATTCGACGGATCCGGCAGGCGATCGTCACCCTGGAGGGTGAGATCGACGTGCTGATCAAGACCACCCGCAAGGCGGTGGCGCACGAGGCCGGGCCGGCGATGTGCGACGTCAGCGAGGTGGTCCGGGACCGGATGGTGTTCTGGGCGGCGCTGGCCGGTGACCAGAACCGGCCGCACCGGGTGAACGGCGCGCAGTTGCGCATCCCCGCCCCGGTGCCACGGGCCGAACTGGCCGCCGCGCTGGACGCGGTGATCGGCAACGTCTTCCGTTACACACCGCAGGGCACCGCCTTCGAGGTGGCCGTGTCGCGGCGGGACGGTTACGTGGCGATCCGGGTCGACGACGCCGGACCCGGCATCGCCAACCCGGACCGGGCGCTGCGCCGGGGGGCCAGCGACCAGGGTTCGACCGGGCTCGGTCTGGACATCGCGAAGCGGGTGGCGTTGCAGGCCAACGGCTCGGTGAGCATCGACCGCGCCCGGCTGGGCGGGGCCAGCGTCGTGATGCTGCTGGCCGACCCGGAGGCGACGCCCCGTCAGGTCAGCCGGTTCGGCCTGGTGGGTCGGATGGCGCGGGAAGCCCGGGACACGAAGGCCACCGGCCGGCGCTGGCCACGCCAGCGCCCGACCGACGAGTGACAGTGCCGGCCCGGGTTGTGCCCCGGTGCAAGTCTTCCTTAGATCGCGGTTAACGATCGAGCTGGAACGGTTGTGGGCTGACAGGATCAGTGCAGGAACCCAACAGTTTCACCGGTCGAGCGCACCACGCACCCACGGCCGGTGAAGCCGCGCGCGCGGCGGGAGTCTCAGGTCCCCCCACACCCACGCTCCCGCCGCGCGCCCTGCTCTCCCCCTCGACCCCGGCCGCGTCGACCCCGGCCGCGTCGACTCAGGCGGCGCCGGCGAGGTACGCGTCGATCTCGGCGGCGATCCTCTGCTTACCGGCGGCGTCGAGGAAGGACGCGGTCACCGCGTTACGGGCCAGCCCGGCCACGCCCTCGCGATCGGCCCCGAGGAGGCGGGCCGCCACCGCGTACTCGTCGTTGAGGGTGGTGCCGAACATCGGCGGGTCGTCGGAGTTGATGGTGACCAGCAGCCCGGCGTCGACGAGCTGACGCAGCGGGTGCTCGTCGAGGTTGGCCACCGCCCGGGTCCGTACGTTGGACGTCGGGCAGACCTCCATCCCGATCTGCCGCTCGGCCAGGTAGGTCAGTAGCTGCGGGTCCTGGGCGGCGGAGATACCGTGCCCGATCCGCTCGGCGCCCAGCTCGTTCAGCGCGTCCCAGATCGTCTGCGGCCCGGTGGTCTCCCCGGCGTGCGGCACCGAGCGCAGACCGGCCGCGCGGGCCTGGTCGAAGTAGGGCCGGAACTGCGGCCGGGGTACGCCGATCTCGGGGCCACCCAGCCCGAAGCTGACCAGCCCGGCGGGCCGCTCGTCCAGGGCGATGCGCAGCGTCTCCTCGGCGGCGGGCAGGCCGGCCTCGCCGGGGATGTCGAAGCACCAGCGCAGCTCCAGGCCGAAATCGGCCAGGGCGCGCTGGCGGGCGTCCTCGATGGCCTCGCAGAACGCCGGCGCGGGGATGCCCCGACGCACGTGCGAGTACGGGGTGATGGTCAGCTCCGCGTACCGGACCTGTTGGCGGGCCAGCTCCCGGGCCACCTCGTGGGTGAGGATCCAGACGTCCTCCGGGTCGCGGATGAGGTCCACCACGCTCAGGTACACCTCGACGAAGTGCGCGAAGTCGCGGAACTCGAAGTAGGAGGTGAGCGCCTCGGGGTCGGCCGGCACCGGGGTGCGTCCCTCGTGGCGGGCGGCCAGTTCCGCGACGATCCGGGGCGAGGCGGAACCGACGTGGTGCACGTGCAGCTCCACCTTGGGCAGGCCGGCGATGAAGGTGGTCAGATCGGTCACTGGCTCTCCTGTGCATGGTCGCCGGTGTGGGCGACGAGGTCTTGGTCGCCGGTGTGGGCGACGAGGTCTTGGTCGCCGGTGTGGGCGACGACGAAGACGCGGCGGAACGGGAAGTACACCTGACCCTGCCGCACCGGGTACGCGGCGGTGAGCCGTACCCCCAGCTCGGTGCGGAACGCCGACCAGCCGGCGGCGTCCAGCGCGGCCCGGACCGGGCGCAGCGCGGTGCCCTCCATCCAGGTCAGGACCGGGTGCTCGGCGGCGGGCCGAGCCGGCAGCAGGTGCACGTAGGTAGTCTCCCAGGCGTCCACCGCACAGCCGGCGGTGGTGAGCAACGCCGCGTAGTCGGCCGGGTCGTCGACGGGGTCCGCGCGCAGCAGCGGGGCGACCGCACCGCGCCAGGTCGGCCGGTCGGCGACCTCGCGCAGGGCGCGGTGCGACGGGGCGTCGAAGTTGCCGGGGACCTGCATGGCGAGCCACGCGCCGGCGGGCAGCTCGGCGGCCCAGCGGCGCAGCAGCTCCTGGTGGCCGGGCACCCACTGGAGCGCGGCGTTGCTGACCACCACGTCCTCGTCGCCGGTCGGACGCCAGTCGCGCAGGTCGGCGACCGCGAAGTCGACGGGAGCGCCCAGGGCGACGGCCCGGTCGATCATCTCGGGTGCGGAGTCGAGGCCGAGAATCCGGCTCGTCGGCCAGCGTTCGGCGAGGGTGGCGGTGAGCTGCCCGGGGCCGCATCCCAGGTCGACAACGGCCCGGGGTCGCGCGGCGGGGATCCGTGCGACGAGGTCGTAGAAGGGCCGGGATCGCTCGTCGCCGTAGCGCAGGTAGGCCGTCGGATCCCACATCTCGCCCCCCAAACCGTACGTCCGTTTTGTTTTACGGTACGGCTCGCGTGGCACGCCGGCAACCCGATCACTAGGCTCGGGGCATGGAACAGCGCAGCTTCACCCGGCTCGGCCGGACCGTCGGCGCGGTCGGCCTGGGCGCCTGGCAACTCGGCGCCGACTGGGGCACCGTCAGCGAGACCGACGCGATGGCGGTGCTCACCGCCGCCGTGGACTCCGGAGTCACCTTCCTCGACACCGCCGACGTGTACGGCGACGGCCGCAGCGAGCAACTGATCGGCCGCTTCCTGCGCTCCCGGCCCGACGCCGGGCTCACCGTCGCCACCAAGATGGGCCGCCGCGTCGAGCAGCGACCGGAGGCGTACACCCTGGCCAACTTCCGGCAGTGGACCGACCGCTCCCGGGCCAACCTGGGAATGGACACGCTGGACCTGGTCCAGCTGCACTGCCCGCCCACCGCCGTGTTCTCCTCCGACGAGGTCTTCGACGGCCTGGACACCCTGGTCGCCGAGAAGGCCATCGCCGGGTACGGGGTCAGCGTCGAGACCTGCGACCAGGCCCTCACCGCCATCGCCCGACCGGGCGTGGCGAGCGTCCAGATCATCCTGAACGCCGTCCGCCACAAGCCGTTGGAGCAGGTCCTGCCCGCCGCGGCGGCCGCCGGTGTGGGCATCATCGCCCGGGTGCCACTGGCCAGTGGCCTGCTCTCCGGCCGCTACGACGAGCACACCCAGTTCCCCGCCGACGACCACCGCAACTACAACCGGCAGGGCGCCGCGTTCGACGTCGGCGAGACGTTCTCCGGCGTCGACTTCGAGCAGGGGCTCGCGGCCGTCCGCCGGCTCGCGCCGCTGGTCGACGCCGACCGCACGATGGCGCAGTTCGCGCTGCGCTGGGTGCTGGACCAGGCGGGCGTCACAGTGGTCATCCCCGGTGCCCGCGACGCCGACCAGGCCCGACGCAACGCCGCGACGGCGGCCCTGTCGCCGCTGACCGACGAGCAGCTGGCAGCCGTACGCGAGATCTACGACGAGCTGATCCGCCCGCAGGTGCACGACCGGTGGTGACCCGCGCTCGCGGGGTGCTCGCGCCGCGCCGCGCGGCCGGCGATGCTGGAGAGCGGCGCGCTGCCTCCGGCAGCGGAGAGGGGACGTGATGAGAGGCTGGCTTTCGCTCACCCTCGGCCTGTTGGCCGTCGTGATCGGTGCGGTGTGGACGGTGCAGGGCCTCGGCTACGTCAGTGGCAGCCTGATGACCGACGAGCGGGTCTGGGCGGTGCTCGGGCCGCTCGTGTCGCTGGCCGGGCTGGTGGTGCTCTGGTTCGGTCTGCGCTCACGCCGCCGAACCTGAGCAACCCGAACACGTGGAAAAGCCCTGCACCCCGGAAGGGGTGCAGGGCTTTCAACGACCCTGGCCGGGCCGTCCCACTGGCCGGTGGGGGCCGGCCGTCTCACTCAGATGGGACGAACCTGCTCGGCCTGCGGGCCCTTCTGACCCTGAGCGATCTCGAACTCCACCCGCTGGTTCTCCTCCAGCGAACGGTAGCCGCTGGTCTGGATGGCCGAGAAGTGGACGAACACGTCAGCACCCCCACCATCGACGGTGATGAAGCCGAAGCCCTTGTCAGCGTTGAACCACTTCACGGTTCCCTGAGCCATGTGTATCTCCCTCTAAAAACTGGTGGCCGTGCACGCCGTCCGGCCGATTGGCCGTTTTCGAGCAGCGGCGCCTGAGGTGGCCCCACGAAGGAGACTTCTCTCAACCCACGCCATCTCTCAACAGCGTGGACCAGCAAATCACGTACGCAAAAAGTCTGTCACGACCTCTCCGACGAATTTCTCCGACATGTGACCTGACGGATGCCCGAGATCCGCTGGGCGGCGTACGAACCCATGCGAAAGCCCCCTTCCCATCGATGCGGGAAGGGGGCCGACGTCGCTGTGGTCAGTCCGGCCAGGAGCCGGTCATCCGGCGGACGCCGACCGCGCCGCCCCGGTCCACGGCGGCCCGGACGACCGCGAAGATCGCTCCCTGCAACGCCGCGGCGGCCAGGATCTCGCCCCAGCCGCGATCCTCGTCCGTCGCGTTCGGCGCCTCACCGTCGCCCGCGGTGACCTTCCAGACCTGCCGGAAGATCGCCCCGGCCACCGTGCCCGCGGCGATACCCAACAACACGCCGACCGGCCGGTACGCGACCCGGCTGATGCTCTTGCTCACCTACGCCTCCCCCGCACGATCATCAACACCACCACGGTGGCCACCGCACCGGCGGCGATGGCCGCCCACGGCACCGGGTTGCGGCGTACCAACTCGCCCCTGTCACGCACCAGCTCACCCTTGTGGTGGGCCTGCGCCCGCGCCATCCCGGCACCACGCACGGCCTGCCCGCGGACCCGGGCGACGGTCTGCGCCGCCTGCTCGCGCATCCGCTCCTTCGCCTGCCCTGCGGACTCCTTCAGGCGCGCCTTGACGTCGGCCTTGGCGGCCAACGCCTCCATCGTCTCGCCCAACTCGACCCGGGTGCGACGGATCTCCTCGCGGAGCGCCTCCGTGTCGCCGGTCCCGTTGCCGGTCATTGCCGCCCCCTGTCCTTCACCGCGGCGGTGACAGTGTCCACGTCGGCCCGGAGGCTGCGGACCGTCGCCGCCGGCACGGGCGGGACGGCACGGCTGACCTGCTTCTTGCCCACCAGGGCGAGGATGCCGGCCACCAGGAAACAGGCCACCGCCACGATCAGCGCGGCGGCCCAGGCGGGCAACACCAGGTCGAGCAGCAGGATCGCCGTGGCGACCAACGCGCCCAGGCCGAAGAATGCCAGCGCACCGCCGCCGCCGAAGAGGCCGATTCCGATGCCGGCGTGCTTGCCTTTCTGGGTCAACTCCGCTCGGGCCAGCGCCAGTTCGTCCCGCACCAGACGGGAGACCTGTTCGGTGGCCCGTTGCACCAACTCGGCGGTGGAGGGCTCGCTCCCGTTGTGGGATGTGCGGGCGTTCGCCACGTCAGCCATGCTGTCCTCCTTTCCTCATCACCGCGCTGTATGCCCGGAGTCGCCGCCCGTCAATCCTAAAGCGCGCCGAGCAGCCGATCGTCCGCGTTGTCCGCACGCCGCGCCGCGAACACGCCGGCCGATGCCGCGATCGTGCAGAGACGTCCGGCAGCACATCCCCCACCCAAGCCCGACCAAACCTCCCACCCACCCCCTCCACCCCACCCACCCCCGGCCCCTTTTTGTCGATCATGAAGTTGTTGCCACGACACGCCGAGCGGCAGAGCAACAACTTCATGATCGACGGGAAAGGGGACCCGGGGTGGGGGTCAGGAGCGGGTTTCCTCGGGGCCCACGAAGGCTTCGCTGCGGGCGTCGCCGTCGTCGCTGCCGCCGAAGACACGGGCGTCGTCGGGCGCCTCGGTGTCGGACAGGCGGCGTACCGGCCGCCTCGGCTGCACCCACTGCCAGGGCAGGTTGCTGGTGGAGTCACCCAGCTCGGTGCGCACCCGGGGCATCGCGGTCGGGCGGTTGTCCCGGATCCAGGTCACCAGGTGCTCCCGCACCAGGCAGCGCAGATCCCACAGACTGCCCGCGTCGGCGGCGCTGACCAGCGCACGGATGCGGACCATTCCGCCAGTGGCGTCGGTGACCTGCAGGACGCACACCCGCCCGTCCCACAGTTCGGTGCCCTCGACCAGGCGGCGCAACTCCTCGCGCATGGTCTGCACCGGCACCGCCCAGTCCACGTCGAACTCGGCGGTGCCGAGCACCGCCGACTCGGTACGCGTCCAGTTCTGGAACGGCTTGGTGGTGAAGTACGAGGTGGGCAGGATCAGCCGCCGGTCGTCCCAGATCTGCACGACCACGTAGCTCAGGGTCAGCTCCTCGATCCGACCCCACTCCCCCTCGACGACCACCACGTCGTCGAGCCGGACGGCGTCGCTGAAGGCGAGCTGGAGCCCGGCGAAGACGTTGCCCAGCAGGCTCTGCGCGGCGAGCGCGGCCACCACACCGACCACACCGGCCGAGGTCAGCACACCCGCGCCGATGCCCCGCACGCTGGGGAACGTCATCAGCATCACGCCGACGGTCAGGATGACGATCACGGCGATGGTCAGGCGACGCAGCATCACCACCTGGGTCCGGACTCGCCGGGCGTGCCGGTTGTCCGGTACGTCGACCCGGAACCGGGCCAGCGCGGTGTCCTCCACGACGACCAGCAGCGCGGCCACCAACCAGGCCACCGTGGCGATGACGGCGAGGACGAGCAGGTGCAGCAAGAGGCGGCGCCAGCTCTCGCCGACCGCGTACCCCGTGCTGAAGCGGACGGCGAACTGCACGGCCAGGACCGTCCCGGCGACCTGGAACGGGCGGTGGGCGTGATCGGTCAGCTCGGTCAGCAGCTGTGACCGACGGCCGAACCGCCGGGTCAGCCGGTGGACGACCTCGACCAGGAAGAGAGCGACCGCCGCCGCGACGAGCGCGGCGACGGCCGTTTCGAGATAGTTCTGCACAGCTCCGTTGCTTCCCTTCGACCAGACGTCGGGCACTCCGGGCAAAAGCCCAAGAGTGCCCGATGTCCGTGGTATCGACCAGCTCAGACCTTGCGGTACCGGGACTGGAGGAAGCAGTAGACGCCGAAGGCGGCGATGCCCAGGGCGACAAGGGTCAGCAGGAACATGCCGTACGACTGCTCGCGCAGCGTGTGCAGCGCGGCGTCCAGACCACGGGCCTTCTCCGGGTCGTAGTTGACCGCCGCCACGATGATCAACAGACCGGCGATGCCGTACGCGACGCCCTTGGCGATGTATCCGGCCATGCCGAGTCGGCGGGCCAACTGGCGGGTCTTCGGGCTCATCTCACCGGTCTTCAGGTGCTTCTCGAACTTCTTACGGGCACCGTAGATGACCAGGCCGATGCCGATAGCGGCGAGCACCAGACCGGCCAGGCCGACAAGCCAACGGCCGCCGCTGGAGGTCATCAGCTTGCCGGTCAGCGCCTCCTGCTGGTCGGCGCTGTTCGACGAGGCGTCCTTGAAGACCTTGAACGCGGTCCAGGCGAAGTAGAGGTAGACGATGGTCCGGCCCGCCGAGGCGACCCGTTCCATGACCCGCTCCTTGCCACGCTCGGCGCGGTGCCCGCTGGCGGCCTCCAACGCCTGCCAGATCGCCATCGCGAGCAGGCCGACGGCGACGGCGATGACCAGGAACTTACCCAGGGGCTGCTCGGAGAGGGTACGCAGCGCGCCGGACTGGTCGCCGTCGTCGGACGACGTGCCGAACGCGATCTGCAACGCCAACCAGGCGAAGAGGAGGTGGACGATGCCGTAGCCGATGAAGCCGGCCCGGGCGAGAAGTTCCAGCCACCGGCTGTCCGCCGTTCGGGAGGCGGTGGCTTGCGCGCTACGGGTGAGTGACATGGCGTCACAATCTCCGATTCCGACGATTTCCAAACGTCGGCCACCGCCTCCCGGCGTGGGTCAGTTACCCGGGTTGCGGGAAACGCGGATCTTGACCTGCTGGTCGGTGACGCTGTCCAGGGTGACCGCGAAACCGCCGGCCTCGGCGGCCTGCTGGCCCATGGTGAGGCTGAGCTGCTCCCCGGCGACCTCGACGGTCACCTGGTCGCCGTCGGCGCCGACCAGCTTGGCCTCGACGCCCAGGATGGTGGTGCTCGCTTCGACACCTCGCTCGAAGGTGACAGTGCAGGCGTCCAGTCCGCAGTCGGTGGAAGCGCCCTGGGAGCTGCAACCGGCGAGCACGGCGAGGCCGAGCGCCAGACCGGCGAAGAGACCAGCGACGCGGCGGGCGGTGGGCATGGGCATGGTGGCGGGTCGGTTCGTCACCCCGCCAAGAGTACGAGACGCCCGCGACGCCGAGGCGGCAGCGAGCGCGGGAACCGCCCCGGCTAGGGTCCGGGACATGCCGTTCGACATCGCCCGCACCCGGGCCGCGTACCCCGCCCTGACCGAGGGTTTCGTTCACTTCGACGGTGCCGGCGGCACCCAGACCGCGGCCTGTGTGATCGACGCGGTCACCGACGCCATGCGGTCGGCGGTCGGCAACCGCAGCGCCGCCAACGTAGCGGGCCGCCGGTCGTTGGAGCTGGTGGCCGAGGCCCGCTCGGCGGTCGCCGACCTGCTCGGCGCCGACCCGTCCGGCGTGGTGCTCGGCCCGAGCGCCACCGCGCTGACGTACACCCTGGCGCGCACGCTCGGCGCGAGCTGGCGTCCGGGTGACGAGGTGGTGGTGTCCCGGCTCGACCACGACGCCAACATCCGACCGTGGGTGCAGGCCGCCGAGGCGGCCGGAGCGACGGTGCGCTGGGCCGAGGTCGACCCGGGCACCGGTGAACTGCCCGCCGCCCAGTACGCCGACCTGGTCGGCGAGCGGACCCGCCTGGTAGCGGTGACCGCCGGCAGCAACGCCATCGGCACCATGCCGGACGTGCCGGCAATCGCCAAGATCGCGCACGCCGTCGGCGCACTGGTCTACGTCGACGGGGTGCACTCGGTTCCGCACGGCCCGACCGACCTGGCGTCGCTCGGCGCGGACGTGGTGGTGACCAGCGCGTACAAGTGGTCCGGCCCGCACCTGGCGGCGATGGTGGCCGACCCGGCCCGATGGGCGGCGTTGCGCCCGGCGAAGCTGGTGCCGTCCTCGGACGCGGTGCCGGACCGGTTCGAGTACGGCACGCCGAGCTTCCCGCTGCTCGCGGGTGTGACGGCGGCGGTGGATCACCTGGCGGGGTTGGACCCGGACGCGGTCGGGGACCGGCGGGCGCGGCTGCGGGCCGGGCTGGCCGCCGCGCAGGCGCACGAGGAGGCACTGCTCGACCGGCTGCTCGCCGGGCTGGCGCAGCGGCCGGCCGTCACGGTCTACGGTTCGCCGGCGCGTCGCTGCCCGACGGTCTCGTTCCGCGTCGCCGGGATGTCGCCGGGGGCCACCCAGGAGGCGTTGGGCGCCGCCGGGTTCTGTCTCTCCGTCGGCGACTACTACGCCTACGAGTACTTCCAGATGATGGGGCTGCGCGACAGCGGTGGCGCGGTGCGGGCCAGCATCTACCACTACAACACCGCAGACGAGGTGGACCGGTTGCTCGCCGAACTCGACGCGCTGGCCGACGCCGCGGGGACAATGGCCGGATGAGCACCCTGGTCGAGGACAACCCGGCGAAGCACCGCTTCGAGATCCTGGTCGACGACGCGCTGGCCGGCTTCACCGCGTACCTGATGCGCGGGGAGGTCCTGGTCTTCACCCACACCGAGGTGGACCGGGGCTTCCAGGGCAAGGGCGTGGGAGGCGCGCTGATCCGGGGCACCCTCGACGAGGTCCGTGCCCGGGGGGCCACTGTGGTGCCGCAGTGCCCCTTCATGGCGGCGTTCATCGACAAGCACCCCGAGTACGCCGACCTGGTGGCCGACCTGCCCTGACGCGCGCCGCCACCGGGCGCGCGTCGGTCAGCAGACGCGGACAGCTCAGCGTGCGCCGGTCAGCTCAGCGGGCACCGGTCAGCTCAGCGGGCACCGGTCAGCACCTCCGCGGCTGCCCAGCCGCTGGCCCGGGTGGCGCCGTGGGTGGCCAGGTGCACCGACCCGGTCACCAGCTCCGGCACGCCCAGCTCGACCACCACCGCGTCCGGCCGGGCGGCCAACGCACGGTGCACAGCGGAGCGCATCCAGTCGTGCCGGTGCAGGTCGCGGACCACCAGGACCAGTGGGCGGGTGCCCGCTCCGGCACCGGGGTCGGCCGGCACGTCGGGCTCGGCGTAGCGGACCGTGCTGGTGCCGGGCAGCAACTCGCCCAGCGGAGCGCCGATCCCCCACGGGGTCTCCGCGCCGATGGCGATGTTGCGCAGTGGTTCGAACTCGACGACGTACGCCGCGCGGGTCAGCGGCAACGCGTCCGTCGCGCTCCCGGAGGCGGTGACCCGGACGGCGCGGCGGGCGGCGACCAGCCCGACGTCGGCGGCGTCGCGCCGCCCGGCCGGCCCCGCGGTGCGGGCGGCCATCGTCCAGGCGGCGAGTTGGCCGACCCGCTTGGCGGCCTCGGCGAGTCGCTCCTCGGGCAGGTCACCGGAGACGACGGCGGCGACGATGGCGTCGCGCAACTCACGCGCCGCCTCCTCGTCGGCCCGCTCGCCGCCGATGCAGATCGCGTCGGCGCCCGCCGCCAGAGCGCGGACGGTCGCCCCGGCGAAGCCGTACCGGTCGGCGACGGCACGCATCTCGATCGCGTCGGTCACCACCACACCGGAGAAGCCCATCTCGTCGCGGAGCAGCCCGCCCAGAATGCGATGACTCAGCGTGGCCGGCAACTGCGGGTCGAGCGCCGGTACCAGCAGGTGACCGGTCATCACCGCCTGCGCGCCGGCGGCCACGGCGGCCCGGAACGGGGCCAGCTCGCAGGCGTCGAGCCGGTCCCGGTCGGCGGTGATGCGCGGCAGGTCGTGGTGGGAGTCGACGCGGGTGTCGCCGTGGCCCGGGAAGTGCTTGGCGCAGGCGGCCACGCCGCCGGCCTGGAGCCCGCGTACCCAGGCGGCGGTGTGCCGCGCGACCAGCGCCGGGTCGGCGCCGAAGGAGCGCACGCCGATCACCGGGTTGGCCGGGTTGGAGTTGACGTCGGCGTCCGGGGCGTAGTTGAGGGTCACCCCGGCCGCGGCCAGCTCGACGCCGAGGTCCCGGGCGACCGCCTCGGTCAGCTCCGGGTCGTCGACCGCGCCGAGGGCGAAGTTGCCGGGCCGGGTGCTGCCGTGCACCGATTCGAGCCGGGTGACGTCGCCGGCCTCCTCGTCGATCGCGACGATGACGTCCGGCCGTTCCGCGCGCAGCGTCGCGGTGAGCGCCGCCACCTGTGCGGGGTCGACGACGTTGCGGGCGAAGAGCACCACAGCGCCGAGGCCCTCACCGAGCCATCGGCACACCCACGGTGGCGGGGTGGTGCCGACGAACCCGGGTTGCAGGACGGCGGCGGCGAGCGCCGGGAGGTGGCCGGCGGGAGTGGTCACACCGCCCCCTCAGGACGACCGGTCTCCATCGCCGGCGTCGGTGCGCCCCCGTCGACCCGCTGGTTGCGCTCGCTCATGCGGCCCCCGTACCCCATCTCTCGCGCGCCATCGGCGCACCGCCACCGGCAGGCGGTCATGCCATGGTCACACCGGGCGATTCAATAGTCAATAAACCTTACAGTTGCCTCAGGGCCGGTCCCCGGGGAGAGTGCGGGGATGGACCCCGCCCTGCTGGCCGACGCGACGAGCCCGGCCGACATCCCCGGCGTACGCCTGCTCGGCCTGGTGGTCGGCGCCCTGCTGCTGCTCGCCGCGATCCGCGCGATGTTCGGCCGGCGCTGAACGAACGAGCCCCCGGCCGACCGGTGTGGCCGACCACGCCCGGGGTACGGCTTCCCTCAACAGCGGGACCGCACGCCGAAGGGGAGACCATGAAGATCGGATACTTTCTGTCCAGTGAGGAGTTCACGCCAGCCGAGTTGCTGGAGCAGGCGCAGGGTGCCGAACGGGCCGGCTTCGAGGCGCTGTGGATCTCCGACCACTACCACCCCTGGGTCGACGCCCAGGGCCAGAGCCCTTTCGTCTGGTCGATGATCGGCGCCCTCAGCCAGGTCTGCTCACTGCCGGTGACCACCGCGGTGACCTGCCCGACCGTCCGGATCCACCCGGCCGTGATCGCGCAGGCGGCGGCGACCAGCGCGGTGTTGCACGGCGGACGGTTCGTGCTCGGCGTCGGCACCGGCGAGGCGCTCAACGAGCACATCTTCGGTGACGCCTGGCCGCAGGCCGACGTCCGCCTGGAGATGCTGGAGGAGGCCGTCGCGGTGATGCGCGAGCTGTGGGACGGCGGATTCGTCAACCACCACGGCAAGCACTACACGGTCGAACACGCGCGGATCTACACGCTGCCCGACACTCCCCCGCCGATCTACGTCTCCGGTTTCGGCCCGAAGGCGATCGACCTCGCCGCACGCATCGGTGACGGCTACGTGAGCACCATGCCCGACGGCGAGATGGTCCGGCGTTTCCGCGAGAACGGTGGCGGCGACAAGCCGTGCCAGGCCGGCTTCAAGGCGGCGTACGCGGACAGCGAGGACGAGGGAATGCGCATCGCGTACGAGCGGTGGCCGAACGCGGGGGTGCCCGGCGAGCTGTCCCAGGTGCTGCCCTCACCACGACACTTCGAGCAGGCCTCCGAACTGGTCAAGCCGGAGATGCTGAAGGAGGCGTTCGTCTGCGGGAACAGCGTGGACGCGCACCTGGAGATGATCGACAAGTACGCCAAGGCCGGTTTCGACGAGGTCTACGTGGCCAACACCGGCCCGCACTACCAGGGCCTGTTCGACCTGTACCAGCGCGAGGTCCTGCCCCGGCTGCGCTGACTTGGCCAGAGCCTCGACAGCCCATGATCGCCTGCGTGCGTTTCGGCGGTCATGGGCTCGGGTACCTCCGGCCCTCGATGAAACTGTCCACGCATTCGATGACGTTGCGCCGCGCGGCCCGGAACCTCTTCGGCTGGAAGGCGCTGCGGCCCAACCAGTTGGCCGCCATGCGCGCGGTGATGAAGCGACGTGACGCCCTGGTGGTGTTGCCCACCGGTGCCGGCAAGTCGGCCATCTACCAGATCCCGGCCAGCCTGATCCCCGGCCCCACCGTGGTGATCTCCCCGCTGCTGGCGCTCCAACAGGACCAGATCGCCGCCCTCAACGAACGGCAGCGCCCGGAGCTGCGGGCGGTGCGGATCAGCTCGAACGAGTCGGCCGCCCAGCAGGCCGAGGCGATCACCGAGGTCCGCGAGGGCCGGGCCGAGTTCCTCTTCATCACCCCGGAGCAGCTCAGCAACCCCGACCGGATGGCCGAGGTCGCATCGCTGAAGCCGGCGCTGGTGGCGATCGACGAGGCGCACTGCATCTCCGCGTGGGGGCACGACTTCCGCCCCGACTACCTGGCGCTCGGGCACCTCATCGAGGGCCTCGGTCGGCCGCCGGTGGTCGCGCTCACCGCCACCGCCTCCCCACCAGTGCGCGACGACATCATCGCCCGCCTGCGCCTGCGCGATCCGGACGTGGTCATCTCCGGGCTGGACCGGCCCAACCTCTTCCTGGAGGTGGCGCACTGCCCGGACGAGGACTACCGGTGGCGGCGTCTGATGACGTTGCTGCGCGACGAGGGGCGGCCGGGGATCATCTACGTGCCGACCCGCCGCTCCTCGGAGGAGTTGGCCGCCCGGCTGACCGACGCCGGCTTCCCGGCGCTGTCGTACCACGGCGGGATGCCGGTCGGCGCGCGCGCGGAGCTGCACGAGGCGTTCCTCGCCGACGAGGTCCCCATCATGGTGGCGACCTCGGCCTTCGGGATGGGCATCGACAAGCCCAACATCGCCTGGGTGGTGCACATGGCGCTGCCCGACTCGCCGGACAGCTACTTCCAGGAGATCGGCCGGGCCGGTCGCGACGGGCAACCGGCCCGGGTGCTGCTGCTGTGGCGGGCCGAGGACGTGGGTCTGCAACGGTTCTTCAGCGGCGGCCTACCCGACGTCGACGAGTTGCGCGACCTGGCCGCGTTGCTGCGTCGCAAGCCGGCCACCAAGACCGAGCTGCGCGAGGCCACCGGCCTCGGGCCGCGCAAGCTGGGCCAGTATCTCGCCCTGCTGGAGCAGGTCGGTGCCGCCGAGCCACGCGCCCGCCAGCGCGTCGGCGCCCCGCGCTACTCCCCCACGCCGACCGACGCCGCCACGGCGGCGCTGGCCGAGGCGGAGCGTCAGCAGACCGTCACCCGATCCCGCACCGACATGATGCGAGCCTTCGCCGAGACCAACGCCTGCCGGGGGCAGACCCTGCTGGCCTACTTCGGCGAGCAGATGACCGACGTCTGCGGCCACTGCGACAACTGCCACAACGGCACCAGCATCGCCGACCAGGGTGCTGTCGGCCCGTTCCCGGTGCACAGCCGGGTGCGTCATCCCGAGTGGGGCCAGGGCCTGGTGCTCTCCTACGAGGACGACAAGATGACGGTTCTCTTCGACGAGGTCGGGTACAAGACGTTGTCGGTGCGCGTGGTGTCCGAACAGGGCCTGCTGACCCTGGACTAGCCTGACCCGGGCGCCCGTGTCGGGCCCGGTGGATCGACCGATCAGAGCACCGTTTGACCAAGCAGAGCAGGGCGGAAGGGGCATTGCCGTGATCGAGCAGCCGGCGTACACCGGTTTCGGTTTCTCCGACGGGGAGTGGGGGTTGCTGGTCGGCCTGCCGCAGTCGGTGCTGACCGCGGCGAGCGCCGCCGAGTCCGACGGCACCCGCCGGACCATGGCGGAGACCGCAGCCGGCCTGGAGACCATCTCTGCCGGCCGCGAGTCGGCCAGCCCGTTGGTCGCCGCCGTGGCCGGTGAGATCGTGACCCGGGTCGGCGACCCGGAGGCCGGGGCGGAGCTGCCGGTCATCGCGCCCGACGACCCCCGCGCGCTGATCGACGACGTGCTGCTGCGGGCCGGCGAGGCCGCCGCGCTGCTGGCCGCCCGTGTCGACGAGGGCGAGGCCGGCGCGTACAAGCACTGGCTCGTGCAGATCGCCGAGCAGGTGGTGGGCGCCGCGTCCAGCGGTGGACTGCTGGGCATCGGCGGCGAATCCGTCAGCGACTCCGAGCGGCGCTTCCGCGACCGGCTCGCGCACGTGCTCAACGACTGACCGACGACAGCGAAGGGTCGGCCGGACCGGTCGACTCGGCGGCCAGTGCCGTGGAGTCGGCCGGTCGGACACCGCGCAGGGCGACCAGCGCGGTGACCGCGCCCAGCAGCATCACCGCCATGGCGGCGTACGCGGCCAGGTGCAGCCCGTCGGTGAACGCGACAGCGGCGGCGTGGCGCACCACCTCGGCCAGCTCCGCCGGCAGCCCCTGCGCGACGGCGAGCGCACCGGCCAGCGTCTCCTGGGCCGCGTCACCGGCGTCGGCGGGCAGCCCGGCCGGCAGGCCGTCGACGATCTCGCGGCGGTAGACAGCCGCGCCCACGCTGCCCAGGATCGCCATTCCCAGCGCACCACCCAGCTCGCTGCTGGACTCGGTCAGCGCCGACGCGACGCCGGCCTGCTCGGGCGGCGCCGCGCCGAGGACCAGTTCGGTGACGAGGGACATCACCATCACCAGGCCACCCGCGTAGACGCTGGCGCCGGCCAGGAGCAGCCACAGCGGCGTATCCGGCGTGACCTGGGTCAACACCACGAAGCCGACCGCGGCGATCCCGAATCCCGCACCGATCAGGTACGCCCGCTCGACGCGATGGGCGAGGGCGGCGGCGGCCGGTGCGACTCCGCCTACAGCAAGCGACGGCACGAGGCTCCACAGTGCCGCCCGCAGCGGGCTCAGGCCGAGCACCAGCTGGAGGTGCTGGGTGGTGAAGATGGCGAAGCCGACGATGGCGAACATCGCCAGCAGGTTGACCGCGAGCGCCCCGCCGAAGCCGCGACGGCGGAACAGCCTGAGGTCGACCATCGGGTACGCCCGGGTCCGCTGGCGGTGCAGGAAGAGCGCGCCCACCAGCAGTCCGCCGACGATGGCGAGTACCCGCACCGGGCTGAGGCCGTCGCGGGCCATCTCCTTGATGCCGTAGATCACCGGCAGCAGCGTCCCGAGTGACAGCGCCGCGCTGACCAGGTCGAACCGCCCGGTCGCCGGGTTGCGGAACTCGGGTACCAGGAGCGGGGCGAGCAGGAGCAGCATCAGCATGGCGGGAATGTTGATCAGGAAGATCGAGCCCCACCAGAAGTGCTCCAGCAGGATGCCGCTGAGCACGGGGCCGACCGCGATGCCGCCGGTGAGGGTGGCGGTCCAGACGGCGATGGCGGTGCCGCGCTGCTTGGCGTCGTGGAACATGTTGCGCACCAGGGCGAGCGTCGAGGGCATCAGGGTGGCACCGCCGACGCCGAGCAGGGCGCGTGCGGCGATCAGCGTCGCGGTGCTGTCGGCGTACGCGGCCAGCAGCGACGCCGCCCCGAAGGCGGTGGCGCCGATCAGCAGGAGTCGACGTCGGCCGATCCGGTCGCCGAGAGCGCCCATGGTGATGAGCAGCCCGGCCAGCACGAAGCCGTAGATGTCGAAGATCCAGAGCTGCTCGGTGGCGGTGGGGCGCAACTCCGCGCTGATGAACGGGACGGCGAAGTAGAGCACCGACACGTCCATCGAGACCAGCAGCAGGGGCAGCATCAGCACCGTGAGGCCGGTCCACTCCCGCCGGCCCGCTCGCGGTGCCGGTGTGGTGGTGGTCGTCATGATCATTTCTCCTTCTGCGTATGACGTACGCTGTAATGCGTAGACCATACGCAGAACTAGGATGGCGAGGCAAGGAGGAAAAGTGGCGGCACAGACAGACGACAGCGGGCCAGCACTCCCGCCGGCCATCGAGAGCGCCTGGGGTCTGCGGGAACGACCACCCAAGGGCCCCCGGCCGGGCATGAGCGTGTCCACCATCGTGGACGCCGCCGTACGCGTGGCCGACGCCGACGGGCTGGCGGCCGTCTCGATGAGCCGGGTGGCCAAGGAGTTGGGCGCCGCCACGATGGCCCTCTACCGGTACGTCGGCTCGAAGGACGAGCTGCTGCTGCTCATGGTGGACACCGGCTACGGCCCCTCGCCCGGCCCGCCCGCGCCGGAGGATGGTTGGCGCGCCGGTCTGACCCGGTGGGCCTGGGCCGAGCACGAGGTGCTGCGACGCCGGTCCTGGCTGCTGCACGTGCCGATCAGCGGCCCGCCGATCACCCCGCAGCAACTCGGCTGGCTGGAGGACGGGCTGCGCTGCCTCGACGGCACCACCCTCGCCGAGGGCGAGAAGATGTCGACGTTGCTCCTGATCACCGGGTACGTCCGCAACGAGGCCACGCTCACGTCGCAGATGGCCGAGGGCGCCCAGGCATCCGGCGTCGCGCCGAGCGAGATGATGCCCGCCTACAGCCGGATGCTGGCCCGGCTCATCGACCCGGCCCGCTTCCCGGCGCTGCACCGCGTGCTGAGCGCCGGTGTGATCAACCAGGACGACGACCCGGACGACGAGTTCGTCTTCGGCCTGGACCGGATCCTCGACGGCGTCGAGGCACTCATCGACCGTCGAGCGGGCTGAGGCACCTGATGCTACCGAGAGACACCATCGACACCACAGTCCTGCCCCCGGGCGAGCGGTTCGGGATGTGGCTGGACCTGGTCGCACGCACCTCGGCGCCACTGCGCATCCAGTCCGCGCACGCCGGCGACTTCGCCGCCCGCGCCGACTTCATCTCGCTCGGTCCGATCCAACTCGTGGAATACCGGTACCCGTCACTGGACGCCACCCGCACCCAGAAGCTGGTCCGCCGGTCCGACCCGGAGCTGTACATCCTCGCCTACACCACCGGCGGCATCGGCACGTCCAGCCAGGACGGCCGCCGCAGCGAGATCCTGGCCGGCGAGTTCACCTTCTACGACGGGTCCCGACCGCACGACGTCTGCCACCATGCGACGGAACCGGAACGGGACCAGGCGACCTCGATCATCACGCTGATCCCCCACGCCGCGCTGCCGCTGCCGCCGCAGCGGATGGCCACGCTCTACGGCGGACGGATGTCCGGCAGCGAGGGTATCGGGGCGCTGCTCGCGCAGTTCCTGTTGCAGGTGACCAGGCACCCCGAGCAGTACCATGCCGCCGACGCGAGCCGACTCGGCGCGGTCGGGCTCGACCTGGCCACCACCATGCTCGGCCGACACCTGGTCGCCGAGGACGCCGTACCCACCGAGGTGCGCCGCCGGGCACTGCTCGCCCAGGTGCAGGCGTACGTCCACCGGCACCTGGGCGACGCGACGCTCAGCCCCGGGGTCGTCGCCGACGCCCACCACATCTCGGTGCGGTCCCTGCATCGGCTGTTCGAGGCCGAGGAGACCACAGTGGCGTCGTACATCCGCGATCTGCGGCTGACCCGGTGCCGACGCGACCTGTCCGACCCGGCGCTGCGCAACCAACCGGTGCAGACCATCGCGGCACGGTGGGGGTTTCCCGACAAAGCCCACTTCAGCCGGGCGTTCCGGGCAGCCTACGGGGTGAGCCCGCAGGAACATCGCGACGCCGCCTCGCATCCGGCGCGGATCGTCAACAGCGCGGCGTCCGTGGTCAACTCGAGGCGGGCAGACTGACACCACGTGGCCGACCGCTCGCGGTGGGCCGCCAACGGGGGCCGTGGCGAGGCGCCCGCCGCCTGAGCGCGGCGGGCGGCCGCCCGGTGGCCGCCCGATCAGGCCCGAGTCTCCGGCCCCGCCACTTCCCCCCAGGATCGTAGGCGGGGCCGGTCAGGCCTTCTCCAACAGTTCCAGGACGACCCTCTCGGCCTCCTCGCGGGACGCCTTCGGATCCACCGACGCCACCACCCCGTCGTGGTAGAGGTCGACAACCCGAGGATCCACGTACGACGCACGAGCCACCGTCGGAGTGTTGCCCAGCAGCTCGGCCACCGCGCGCATCACGGCGACCACCGCCCTGCGCCGGGCGGTCACCGACCGTGCCGGAGCGGCGGTCGCCAGCTCGGTGGCGGCGAGCACCGTCGCGTGCCAGGTGCGGAAGTCCTTGGCGGTCATCTCCCCACCACTGGCGTCGCGCAGGTAGCCGTTCACCTCGTCGCTGCGCACATCCCGCCAGTCCCGCCCATCCCAGTAGCCGAACAGCCGGTCCGCCCGCCGACGCCGACGGCGCAGATTGACCAGCACCTGGCACAACTCCGGGTCCTCGATCCGGCGTACCTGCTCGATGCCGCCCTTCGCCGGGAACACCAGGACCACGCAGCCGCCGCGGGACCGCGCGTGCTCGGGGCGCAGTGTCGACACCCCGTACGTCGGGTCGTCGCCGGCCGCGTACTGGTCGCTGCCGACGCGGAACATCCCCATGTCCAGCAGGCGGGCCACCGTGGCGAGCACCCGGTCCCGGTTCAACCCCCGGCCGTCCAGGTCACGCCCCACCCGCTCCCGCAGCGCCGGAAGCCGACGGGCCACCTCCAGCATGTGGTCGAACTTCGCCTCGTCCTGCTTCTCCCGCCACCGCGGGTGGTAGACGTACTGCTTGCGCCCGGCCGCGTCGATACCGATCGCCTGGATGTGGCCGTTCGGGTACGGCGAGATCCAGACGTCCTGCCAGGCCGGAGGAATGACCAACTCCCGCAGCCGGGCCAGGACCTCTTCGTCCCGGACCGGAGCACCGGTCGGGTCGACGAAGTGCCAGCCCCGACCGCGCCGACGCCGCCCGTACCCCGGTCGACCCGGGTCACTACGCCGCAACCGCACCGGAGACCCGCACCACCCTCTCCACCTCAGCCACGGCGGCCAACACCTCGTCGAGACGCAGGGCCGCCATCGTCGGGTGGCTTCCTACCCCGTCCCACCTGGGCCAATCCCCCTCACCGGCCCAGAGCACCCGGTGCCGGGGCCGGTCCGGCGGCGGTCCCCAGCGCGCCGGTGGCACCGGCCCGAAGAGGACCACCGACGCGGTGCCGTACCCGGTGGCCAGGTGGGCCACGCCGGTGTCCCCGCTGACCACCAGCCGGGCGTCGGCCACCAGCGCGGCGAGCGTGCCGAGGTCGGTCCGGCCGGCCAGCACCGCGTCCGACCCCAGGCCGGCGCCCTCGGCCACCCGGGCCGCCAGCGCCCGCTCGTCGGCCGACCCGGTGAGCAGCACCCGGTGTCCCTGGTCGGTCAACGCCCTGGCCAGCGCGGCGAACCGCTCGGCCGGCCACCGCTTGGCCGGGACCTTGCTGCCGGGATGCAGCACCGTCACACCGGTGGGCAGCCCGGCCGACGGGGGCCGGCGCAGGCCGAGGTCGGCCCGGTCGGCCGGGATGCCGTACCAGGACAGCAGCCGACACCACCGGTCCACCTCGTGCTCGTCGTCGGACCACTGCGGACCGTCGGCGTGGTCGCCGTCCGGGTCGGCGAAGGCGAGCAGCCGTCCGGGCCGGGTGGCCGCGAGCAACCGGTGCGACTGCGGGCCGCGCCCGTGCAGGTTGACGGCGACCTGTGGGGCCGCCCCGACCCGGACAGGCCGGTCCAGCCCGCAGGTGTCCACCAGCCGGTCCACGCCGCCGACCAGGTCGACGAGCGGAGCCAGCCCGGCGGGCGCGGCGAGCACCAGCTCCCGAGAGGGGTACGCGGCGCGCAGCGCCCGCACGGCGGGCACCGCTGTCACCAGGTCGCCGACGCCGAGGGCGCGCAGCACGAGGATCACGGGTACGACGTCTCCTGCTCGGCGCAGACCACCAGCTCCCGCACCGCGCAGCCGGGCGGTTGGTTCAACGCGAACATGATCGCGGCGGCGGTGTCGACGGGATCGTTGAGGATCGCGTCCGGGCCGGGCTTGTACTGCGGGTCGCGCTCGTCGAAGAACGCCGTTCGCATCCCGCCCGGAATGAGCAGGGTGACACCGACCTGCCCGGCGAGTTCGGCGGCGAGGGCACGGGTGAAGCCCACCACCCCGAACTTCGCCGCGCAGTACGCTGTGGCGTCACTGACCGCCTTGACTCCCAGTGTGGAGGCGACCGTGACGATACGGCCCCGGGACGTCAGCAGGAACGGCAACGCGGCCCGGATCACCGCCGCCGTGGCCAGCAGGTCGACAGCGACGATCCGGTCCCAGGTCTCGCCCGGCACGTCGAGGAGTCGACCGGGCACGTCCATGCCGGCGGCGGTGACCACCGCGTCCAGACCACCGGCCTGCTCGGCGAGGTGCTGGGTGGCCACCTCCGCGGCCCGTGTGTCGGCCAGGTCGCACTCGGTCCAGGACACCCCGTCGGCCGGCGGCTGCCGGTCCAGCACGACCGGCCGGCCACCGGACGCGGCCACCGCCGCGACCACCGCCGCGCCGAGCCCGCTCGCGCCCCCGGTGACCAGGACCGTCGGCCCGTCCCCGGACCGCGTGGCGGTCATCGGGTCTGCTCCGCGAGCGTACGAACGATCATGTCGGTGGTGGACCGACCGTCCAGGTAGGGCACCACGACTGTGTTCCCGCCCCACCGGCGCAGGACCTCCGCCTCCGGCAGTGCGGTGGCGTCGTCCCCGCCGCCGGTGGCGTAGTCGCCGCCCTTCACCCAGATGTCCGGGCGTACCCAGGACAGCGTCGCCGCCGGGGTCGGCTCGTCGAAGACGAGTACCGCGTCGACACAGCTGAGTGCGCTCAGCACCCGACTGCGGTCACCCTCGGACATCACCGGCCGATCCGGGCCCTTCAACCCGGCCACGCTGGCGTCGGAGTTCAGGCAGACGATCAGGCAGTCACCGAGCTGTCGGGCGGCCTGCAGGGTGGCCACGTGCCCGGCGTGTAGAAGGTCGAAGCAGCCGCCGGTCGCCACCACGGTGCCGCCCGCGGCGCGTACCTCCCGCAGGAGCGTGGCGACCGCGGCGACGCCCACCGGCTCGCCCGCCACGCCGCCCCTCGGCAGCGACCGGAACACCTCCCGACCCGGCGCGCTCCTCGCCGGTGCCAGATCCGACGGCAGCGCCGCGGCCACTCCCCCACCGGCCACGAACCTGGACGCCTCGGCGACCGCCACCTGCACCGCCTCGGAGACCAACGCGCCCTCGGCCAACGCGAGGCTCGCGGCGGCCGCGAACCGGTCGCCGGCCCCGCAGGTGTCCCCCTCGGCGCTGCCCGGGGTCGGCACCACGAGCGGCGTCGACCCGGCATGACAGAGCAGCGCCCCGTCACCGCCCAACGTCACCGCCACCGCACCGGCGCGCCAGCGCCGCCGCAGCCCCTGCGCCCCGCGGGACGCGGTGGCCAACCGGGACGCGCCGGGCACCGCCGGGACCAGCTCCCGTACCTCCGACTCGTTCGGGGTGGCCAGGTGCACACCGGGCACCGCCTCCGGGCCACGCGGGTGCGGATCCCACACCACCGGCGCACGGGTCGCGGCCAACGCGTCGCGCAGCGCGGGCTGCCGGGCCACCCCCCGGCCGTAGTCGCTGACCAGCACCGCCGACGCCGAACCGATCACCCGCAGGACCTCCTCGGACGGCTCACCCGGCTCCCCGGACGCACCGCCGCGGTCGTGGCGCAGCAACACCCTGCCCCGAGCCCGGAGACGGATCTTCTCCGGTGTCGCGCCGGGCAGGGCCAGCGGGTACACCTGCACGCCGGCGGCGGCGAGCAGCGCGCTCAGTCGGGCGCCGCCGGCGTCGTCGGCGAGCGCCGTCACCAGCACCACCTCGGCGCCCTGCGCGGCGGCGAACACCGCGGCCAGACCGGCGCCACCGGGCCGGTCGACGGCCGAGGTCTCGTCGAGCACCGGCACCGGGGAGTCCGGGCAGAGACGGTTCACCACCCCCTCCACATCTCGGTCGAGCAGGGTGTCGCCGAGCACCACCACGGGTCCCCTCACGCTTGCCTCCTCATCCTCACGCGTCGACCTGCTGTGCGGCCCCACCGTCGAGCACCACGTCGACCCCGGCGCGCACCGACCCGGCCTCCCCCGGCACGTGGCGGACGATCGCCGCCGCGTCGGCCGCGGCCAACGCGGCGGGCAACTCCTGTTCCAGGTACTCGCAGAGAAGGTGACTGGTCACGAGGTGCAGCTCCTGCACGACCTGGGTGTCAGCGGACACGACGGCCAGCACGTCGTCACAGGCGTCGGCCAGGGGGTTGGGGACGGCCCCGGTGAGCGCCCAACTGGTCACGCCGACGTCGCGGGCGGCCTGCGCGGCGCGGACCAGGTTGGGGCTGGCCCCGCTGGTGCTGAGCAGCAACAGGACGTCCCCGGGGCGACCGTGGGCCCGCACCTGCCGGGCGTAGACGTCGTCGTAGCCGTAGTCGTTGGCGATCGCGGTGAGCGCGCTCGTCTCCGCGTGCAGCGCGATCGCCGACAGCGGCTGGCGGTCGTCGTGGAGCTTGCCGACCAGCTCGGCGGTGAGGTGCTGGGCCTCCGCGGCGCTGCCGCCGTTGCCGGCGACCAGCAGACGCCCCCCGGTGACCAGCCGATGGGCCAGGTCGGCGCCCCAGCGCGCCAACTGCGACTCACACCGCCGGTACGGCACCAGCGCCGCCGCGAGGTTCGTCAGGTGGGTGTCGAGCAGGCTGCCCGCCGGCATCAGGCCACCACCCGCGTCGGCCGGCGGACGGCGGCCACCTCGCTGTAGACCTCCACCAGCCGCTCGGCGGTCGCCGCCCACGAGTACCGGGTCCGCGCCCGCTCGCGGGCCGCCGTGGCGTACGCGAAGCGCCTGATCCGGTCGTCGAGCAACCCCTGGATCGCGCCGGCCAGCGCGTGCGGGTCCCGCGCCGGTACGAGGTCACCTGTCGTCCCGTCGACCACGGTGTCCCGGATGCCGCCGACGGCGGTGCCGACGACCGGCACCCCGCAGGCCATCGCCTCCAGCGGGGTCAACCCGAACGGCTCGTACCAGGGTGCGGCGACCAGCAGGTCCGCCGAGCGGTACCACCGGCCCATCTCCTCCCGGGGCACCGCGCCGACCAGGTGCACCCGGTCGGCCACCCCGCACGACTCGGCGAGGGCCCGCAGCCGCCGCGCGTACGGGTCCGTTTCGAGCAGCCCTTCGGGCGGGCCGCCGACGACCACGCACTCGGCGTCGGCGACCAGCGCCATCGCGCGGATCACGGTCTGGAAGCCCTTGCGTTCGACCAGCCGACCCACGGTCAGGATCCTGGCCCGACCCGGCTCCCGGTCGGCGGCCGGCCCGAGCGGGGCGAACGTGGCGAGGTTGACCCCGGAGGGAACGACTGTCATCCGGGACCGGGGCACACCCATCCGGACGAGTTCGCCCACCTCGTCGCGGCACTGCGCGACGATCCGGTCCACCGAACGGCCCAACTCGCGTTCGTAGGACACCCGCCGGGCCGGGCTGGTGTCCTGCACACCCTGGTAGCGGCGCTTCACAGTGCCCAGCGCGTGGTACGTCTGCACCACCGGCACCCCGGTCTGCCGCCCGGCGGTCAGCGCCGCCAGGCCACTCATCCAGAAGTGCGCGTGGATCACCTCGGGCACCCATTCCCCGCCCCGCCAGCGCTCGGTCAACCAACGGCTGAACTCCCGCATGTGCGGCAGCAGCGCGTCCTTGGCGACCGGTTCGGCCGGGCCGGCGGGCACGTGCACCACGTCGTACCCGTCGGGGCTGCGGACGGTCACCGGCAGGTCGGGCGCGTCCCGGCGCGTGTAGACCCGCACCTCGTGCCCGGCGGCGGCGAGAGCGGCGGACAGCTCCGCGACGTGCGTGTTCTGGCCGCCGGCGTCCTCCCCTCCGAGGACGGCGAGCGGGCTGGCGTGCTCCGAGATCATCGCGATCCGCATACTTCCTCCTCCAGCAGCCGGTCCCAGTCAGCGAGGAAACGGTCGAGGCCGTACCTGTCGCGGGCGGCGGTCCGCGCCGCCGCTCCGGCCTGACGTGCGGTCGCCGGTTCGTCGATGAACCGGCGGGCGGCGTCGAGCAGGGTGTCGGTCCGGGTGGCGAGAGCTCCGGCCTCCGGGGGCACCGCCATCACCGCCTCGGTGGTGGCGAGCGCGACGACCGGCATGCCGATCGCCATCGCCTCGATGAGGCTCAGCCCGAGCGACGTCCACCGGCACAGGTGCAGGTACGCCCGCCGCCGCCCCAGCTCGGCGTGCATCCGGTGCTGGGGCACGTCGTCGTGGCTGGTGAGTCGGTCGGCGGGCAGTCCGAGGTGGTCGGCCAGACCGGCGACGCCCATCCCGAAGACGTCCAGCGGGGCGATCTCGGCGAACCGGGGCAGCAGGTCGGTGCCGGTGACCCGGCCACGCCGGACCGGTTCGTTGATCACCACGGCGAGCCGGTCGAGTTCCCCGGTGTAGGAGACGGTGGGGGCGACGATGCCGTGGTCGACCACTGTGGTGCGGGTGGCGCCGGTGTCCCAGAAGATCTGGTTGAACCCGGTGACGTGGGCGATGAGCAGGTCGTCGCGGTCGGCCATCGGGTGGCGCGTGTTGGGTACGTCGCCCTTGGGGGTGTTGTGTTCGACGTAGATCGCCGGAAGGTCGCGGCCCGGGCGGCGCCGCAGCCACTCCTGCGCCCGGTCGATCTCCTCCGGTCGTTGCAGGATGACCAGGTCGACGTCGGCGCCGGGCAGATCCTCCGGGGTGACCTCGACCGCGTTGTCCGGCCAGGGGTAGGTGCGGGCCCGGCCGAGGCCGTACGGCCCGCGGTCGGGTGTGGTGGGGATCAGATAGCGGTGGCCGCCGTGCACGAACGATGTGGTCCAGGACCCATGCACGTGCCAGAGCAGGATGTTCATCGGCCACCACCACCGACGCTGAGCATCCGCAGCGCGTCGACCACAGCGTCCGGGTCGACGTCGTTGAGGCAGGGGTGGCCGGGGACCGGGCAGCTGGCGGCCCGGGTGTCCCGGCACGGCGCGTTCGCGTCGCCGAGCCGGACGGTGGGCACCCGGTAGGGGCCCCACTGACCGAACGGGACGGTCGGCGCGAAGAGACTCACCACCGGCACACCGGCGGCGGCGGCCAGGTGCGCCGGACCGGTGTTGCCGACGACGACAGCGCTGGCGTCCGCCACGATCCCGGCCAGGCCGGCCAGGTCGGTTCGTCCACCCAGGTCGGTGCCACCGGCCGCCGCGACCCGTGCGGTGACAACACGTTCGTCAGGGCCGCCGGTGACCAGCACCCGGTGCCCGGCGGCGCTCAGTGCCGCGGCGATCCTCGTCGCGACCTCGGGCGGGCAGGCCCGGCTCGACGCGGCCGAGCCGGGGTGCAGCACCACGTACCCCGGGTCGCCAAGATCGGACGGGCGCTCCGCCACGACGTCGTGGCGGAGCCGGAGCACCGGTTCGTCGCCGTCGGGCAGCCGGTGGCCGGCGGCGGCGGCGAGAGAGAGGGCGCGTTCGGGTTCGGGGACGCCCACCGGCACCCGGTGCCGGACGTCCAGCAGCGAGCCCGGGTAGTCGTCGCTGATCGCCGCGATCCGGCCGATCCCCGCCATCCGCAGCAGCAGTGCCAGCGGCAGTGCGGACTGGTGGAACGAGGTGAAGACCACCGCCTGGTCGGCGCCGACCGCGCCGAGGCGGGCGATCAGGCTCCGCATGTCCTTCGGGTCGACAGGGGCCGGCGTGCTGTCGATCCAGGGCAGCGGGTGCTCGATGATCTCGTCGATGCCGGGCAGCAGGTCGGCGGCGGCACGGCCCCGCGGCCCGCAGAGCAGCACCACCCGCTGCGCCCCGGCCGCGACGGCGCGGATCGCCGGCCCGGTCACCAGCACGTCCCCCGCCGAGTCCGACCGGACCACCAACGCGGTCCGCACCGGCTCGCCGGGCGGGGCGGTCGGCAGCACGGCCTGTTGCCGGCGCAGGATCTCGTCCACCGCCGCCGGCAGGTCGGTGGCCGTCCATCCGGCGGCGGCGATCTCCTCCGGTCGTGTCACCGGAGTGGGCACCAGGACGCCCGTCGCGCCGGCGGCCAGCGCGGCCGCGACGTCCCGGCCGATGTCGCCCACCATCACGCACCGGGAGGCGGTGGTGCCCAGTTGACGGGCAGCGGCGTGCACCAGGCCCGGTGCCGGCTTACGGCAGTCGCACCGGTCCTCGTCGTCGTGCGGGCAGACCAGCCAGGCGTCGAACCGGCCCAGCAACTCCTCGACGCGGGCGTGCACCGCTCGCATCTGCTCCCCGGTGAAATAGCCCCGGGCCAGACCCGACTGGTTCGTGACCACCGCCAGCCGCAGCCCGGCCGCCCGCAACCGGTCCAGCGCGGCCCGCGCTCCGGGCACCGGTCGCACCTTCTCCGGGTCGCCGTTGTACGGAACGTCCTCGATCAGCGTGCCGTCGCGGTCCAGCAGCACCGCGTCGTACAGGACGGGTCGGAGGCTTCCGGCGGGACCACGCAACCCGGCGGAACCGGCGCGGTCAGCAGCGGCGTAAACCGGGGCTGACCTGCGCTGATACCGATCCTCCTGGTCCTGTCGCACAGCCGGCGGGTTCCCTGCGCCCCGAGGAGTAAACGTCGTCGGCGAGGGGGTGGGCCAGCGCCGCCAGCGGCGCCCCGCGTCGGCCTTACCCGCCGTGCCGGAGAAGCTAACCCGCCGGTCGTTAGCACCGCCCAGGCGCGGGTATGGGAATCCAGTGGCGATTGTGGAGAAAGTGATCGAAGCTCCCCCGCAGCAGGTGTTCGACGTGCTGGCCGACGGGTGGACGTACAGCGACTGGGTGGTCGGCACGGCACACATGCGCGACGTCGACGACGCCTGGCCCCGGGTGGGCAGCCAACTGCACCACCGGGCCGGGCCATGGCCGTTCTCACTGCAGGACGCGTCGACGGTGCTGGTCTGCGAACCGCCGCACCGACTCGTCCTCAAGGCCGGGCTCTGGCCGGCGGGTGAGGCGATTGTGGCCTTCACGCTGGAACCGGTTGGCGACGACGCCACCCGGGTGCGCATCGGTGAGGACTTCGCCGCCGGCCCGCTGCGGTGGCTCCACAACAAGCTCAACGACCTGGTGCTGCACCTGCGCAACCGGGAGACGCTGGACCGGCTGGCCGACATCGCCACCCGACAGAAGGGGTGACAGTGACGCAGACCGTGGTGGTGACCGGCGCGAGCGCCGGTGTCGGTCGGGCCATCGCACACGCGTACGCGGCTCGGGGCGCCCGGTTGGCGCTGCTGGCACGGGGTGAGGCCGGTCTCGTCGCCGCCGAGCGGGAGTGTCGACTGCGCGGCGCGACCGACGTACGCGCCTACCGGGTCGACGTGGCCGACGCGGGTGCGGTGCAGCAGGCCGCCGACGACGTGGTGCACCGGTGGGGCGGCGTCGACCTGTGGATCAACAACGCGATGGCCTCGGTGTTCGCGCCCGCCTGGGAGATCCCCGCGCGCGAGTTCCGGCGGGTCACCGAGGTCACCTACCTGGGCACTGTGCACGGCACCCTGGCGGCGCTGCGCCACATGCGGGCGCACGGGCGGGGCACGATCGTGCAGGTGGGCTCCGCGTTGGCCTACCGGGGGATCCCCCTGCAGTCGGCGTACTGCGCGAGCAAACACGCGGTGCAGGGCTTCAACGACTCGCTGCGCGCCGAACTGCTGCACGACTGCCCGGGGGTGAAGCTGTCGATGGTGCAGCTGCCCGCCGTCAACACGCCGCAGTTCTCCTGGGTCCGTACGCGGCTGCCCCGGCATCCGCAGCCCGTACCGCCGATCTTCACGCCGGAGTTGGCCGCGCGGGCCGTCGTCTGGGCCGCCGAGCGCGGCACCCGTGAGCTGAACGTGGGCGGCCCGACGTGGCAGGCCCGGCTGGCCGACATCCTGTTCCCCGGGTTGCTCGACCGGAAGCTGGCCCGCGACGGCTACGACAGCCAGCAGACCGGCGAGGAGATCGATCCGGCCACCTGGCGGGACAATCTCGACCATCCGGGCGACCAGGAGGCGGACCGGGGCGCGGCGGGCATCTTCTCCGACCGGGCCCGCGACCGTTCGGCGGCGCTGTGGGTCGGCACCCACAAGCCGGCGCTGACCGGGATCGCACTCACCGTCGCGGCACTGACCCTCGCCGCCGTCACACGACGCAGGCGCTGAGGGTCTTCGCGGGCGGTGGCCTGGTAACCCCCGCGACCGGTGGACCCACGATCGGACACCGCGTGCCACCCGCTCCCGCAACGCCCGGAAGGGGTGCCTCTTCAACCCGAACGTGACAACTGGATACCCTTTCCTTGAGCCCCATGTCCGCAAACCGAGGATGCCCGCATGATCGAGCCTGTGCAGCTGCCGTCGCCGTGGCGGGACGTACGCCTGACCGTCGTCGTTCCCACCTACAACGAAGCGGGAAACCTGCCCACGCTTGTGGAGCGGCTGCTCGCACTGCCGCTGCCCGGCCTGCGCATCCTCGTCGCCGACGACAACTCCCCGGACGGCACCGGTGACGTGGCCGACAAGCTGGCCATCGAGCACCCGGAGCGGATCGAGGTCGTCCACCGCGCCGGCAAGGAGGGCCTCGGCCGGGCGTACGTCGACGGGATGGGACGGGCGCTCGACGGGGGCGCCGAGTACGTGGCGCAGATGGACGCCGACCTGTCGCACCCGCCGGAGGCGCTGCCGGGCATGCTGGGCGCGCTCCTCTCCACCCAGGCCAGCGTGGTGATCGGTTCCCGCTACGTGCCGGGCGGCGAGCTGGACGAGAACTGGCCGCTGTACCGCCGGGCCCTCAGCGGCTGGGCGAACCTCTACGTGCACACCCTGCTGCGGGTGCGCATCCGCGACCTCACCGCCGGCTTCAAGATCTGGCAGGCCGACGCGCTGCGGAACATCGACCTGAACCGGGTGCAGTCCAACGGCTACAGCTTCCAGGTGGAGATGCACTACCTGGCGACCAAGCTGGGGCACACCATCCTGGAGGTGCCGATTCGTTTCGAGGAGCGCCAGGAGGGCGCGTCCAAGATGACCACCGCGACCAAGGTGGAGAGCGCCCTGATGCCCTTCCGCCTGCGCAGCAAGCACCGCAACATCACCAACTGACACCCACCCGCCCCCCGCCCCACCCTCACCCCCGGCGGGCGGCGGCGGGGGTGAGGGGGCCCGGGTCGGGCGGGTCAGTCGGGGTAGACAGCGCGGTGGGCTGTTGCGATGGCTGCGGCGTACGCCCGGCCGGTCAGGGCACGGTCACGGGCCAGCGCCGCGCGGGCCGCGTTCGCGCCGGGAGCGCCGTGCACCCCACCGCCGGGATGCGCCGACGCACTGGCCAGGAAGAGCCGGTCCACCGGCGTGTCCGCCCGGCCCAGGCCAGGGATCGGGCGCAGGAACAGCTGTTGGTACGCGGCGGCGGTGCCACCGCCGAGGGTGCCGCCGACCAGGCTCGGGTTGCCCTTCTCCAGGTCGGCCGGGCCCGCCACGTGCCGGCCGACGACGAGCTGCCGGAAACCCGGTGCCGCCGCCTCCAACACGTCCTCCATGCGCTGCACGTGACCGGCGACGTCCTCGGCCCGCCAGTCCCGACGAAACGGCAGGTGGGTGTACGACCAGAGCGACTCGGTGCCCGGCGGGGAGTGACTCGGGTCGGCGACGGACATCTGCCCGAGCAGCAGGAACGGGTCACGGGGCAGTTCGCCTCGGGCCAGCTCGCTCGCGTACCGGGTCAACCCGTTCAGGTCCGCGCCCAGGTGCACGGTGCCGGCGCCGGCCAGCTCCCGGTTGATCCAGGGCATCGGCGCGGACAGCGCCCAGTCCACCTTCAGCGTCGAACCGTCCCAGCGGAAGTGCGCCAGGTCCTCCACCAGCCGTGACGGCAGCGCCGCCGCACCGACCAGGTCGAGGTAGAGCGCCGGCGCCGGCACGTCGGCGAGGACGGCCCGTCGGGCCCGCCACAGCGCGCCGCCGACGGTGCGGACCCCCATGGCCCGGCCCCGTGCGGTGAGCACCCGGTCGACGTGGGCGCCGTAGAGGATCACCCCGCCGCGCTCCTGCAACCGAGCCACCAGCGCGTTGGTGATCTGCTGGGCGCCGCCCTCAGGCACCGGCCAACCGATCTGCTGGCCGAGCATGGCCAGCAACCAGCCGTACACCCCGGAGCCGGCCTCCTCCGGGGACAGGTCGGTGTGCAGCGCGCAGCCGGCCAGCAGGGCCGGCCCGCCGGCACCGTCGAAGAGTTCGTCGCCGAGCTTGCGCACCGGCACCACCAGGCGCCGGGCCAGTCGCAGCGCGCCGGCGACCCGCAGGCGACGCAGCAGACCCAACCCGCCACGGACCGGCGGGAACGGCGAGGTGATCGCGTCCAGCATCGGCTCGGCCACGTCGAGCCAGTCGGTGTACGCGTTGAGCCAGCGCTTGCCGTCGCCGGGGGCGAACTGCTCCAGCGACGCCGCCGTGACGTCCAGGTCCCGGTTGATCACCGCAGCCCGTCCGTCCGGCAGCAGGTGCGCCAGCACGTCCGGCGCATGCCGCCAGGACAGTCCGTGCTGACCCAGGTCGAGGTCGGCCAGCACCGGTGACGCGTACCCCAGGGGGTAGAACGAGCTGTAGAGGTCGCTCAGGTAGCCGGGGGCGGTGACCTCGGCGGAGCGGACCGCGCCACCGGGCGCGGAGGTGGCCTCCAGCACCACCACCTCCCAGCCGGCGTCGGCCAGCAGGTTGGCCGCCACCAGGCCGTTGTGGCCGGCCCCGACGATGACGGCGTCCGCGCTCTGTACGGCGGTGGTGGTCATCCGATCCGCCTACCCGGCGTGCAACCGGGCGAAACGCGTTTGTCTCGCCGAGGCCCGGGCATCCAGCGCCGCATGTACACGGTTGCGCAGCTGGTGGGTGGGGTGTGGGGCGCGGGCGGCGACGGCGGTGAGCTGGTGGTGTGTGATCCGGCGGACGGTACGCCGGTCAGCACGGTGCCGGTGGCCACTGCCGACGAGGTCGGCAAGGCGGCCCAGGCGGCACGGAACGCGGCGGCGCAGTGGGCGGCGACCGCGCCGGCCGAACGGGCGGCGGCGCTGCACCGGGCCGCGGACGCGGTGGAGGCGGCCACCGAGGAGCTGGCCGAGGCGGTCACGGCGGAGATGGGCAAGCCGTTGGCGGACGCCCGCGGTGGCGTCGAGGCGGGCATCGGCACCCTGCGACAGTACGCGGAGCTCGCCCCGCTGCGCGGCGGGCGGACCCTCAACGGTGGAGCCGACGCGCTGGACTTCCTGACCCCGCAGCCGCGTGGTGTGGTCGCCGCGATCACCCCGTGGAACGACCCGGTGGCGGTGTCCTGCGGTCTGCTCGGCGCGGCAGTGGTGACCGGCAACGTGGTGCTCTACAAGCCGAGCGAACGTGCGCCGGCGACGGGTTGGCTGCTGGCCCGGGCGCTGGACCAAGCTCTGCCGGCCGGTGTCCTGTCCCTGCTCACCGGCGGCCCGGAGGTCGGTGCGGCGCTGGCCGCGCAGGACGTCGACGTGGTGGCGCACGTCGGCTCGACGGCGACCGGTCGGGCGATCGCCGCCGCCGCGGCCCGCACCGGCGCGAAGGTGCTCCTGGAGAACGGGGGCAGTGATCCGTTGGTCGTCGACGCGGGCGTCGACCCGGAGTGGGCGGCCGGTCAGGCCGCGCTCGGCGCGTTCGCCAACGCCGGGCAGATCTGCGTGGCGGTGGAGCGGATCTACGTGCACCGGGAGGTGGCCGGGGACTTCGTGGCCGCCCTGACGCGGCACGCCGAGGCACTGCGGGTCGGGCCGGGCCGGGACCCGGGCACCGAACTGGGCCCGCTGGTCGACCGGCGGCACCGCGACCACGTGCACGGGCAGGTGACGGCGGCGGTGGCGGGCGGCGCACAGGTGCGGGTCGGAGGCGAGGTGCCGGACGGGCCGGGGGCGTTCTACCCGGCCACGGTGGTCACGGACTGCCGGCACGACATGCCGCTGGTGCGGGAGGAGACGTTCGGGCCGGTCGCGCCCGTTGTGGTCGTTGACTCGTTCGACGAGGCGCTGCGCTGCGCCGCGGACTCCCCGTACGGGCTGGCCGCCACCGTGTTGACCACGTCGATGAGCCATGCGCAGCGGGCCTGGCGGGAACTGCCGGTGGGCACCGTCAAGGTCAACGCGGTGTTCGGGGGTGCTCCGGGCGGCGCCGCGCATCCGCGTCGCGCCAGCGGGCAGGGCTTCGGGTACGGCCCGGAGCTGCTGGACGAGTTCACCGCCACCAAGGCGGTGCACATCGAGGCGCCGGGCGGAGGCGTTTGGTGAACGGCACGGGCGGACGCAGGGGTGGTGCGTCCGCCCGTGCCGTCGTCTGGCAGGTCAGTCGCCGCGAGCCTTGCGGGTGGCCCGGTCGTTGGCCTTCTGGATCGCCTTGACCAGGTCCGGCTTGTTCATGCTGGATCGGCCGGGTACGTCCAGCTCGCGGGCCACCGACATCAGGTGGTCCTTGGTCGCGTTGGCGTCCACCCCACCGGCGGTGGGTGCGCGCCGCTCCGGTCCGCCACCGGCGGCCTGCTGGTCGCTCGGGCCCTTACGTCCCTTCGGCTCCCAGTGGTCGCCCACCTTCTCGAACTGGTGCTTCACCGCGGCGAACGCGGTCCGGTGCGACCGCTCCCCCTCACCGTAGGTCTCAACCGCCGAGTCGTGCGTCTTCTCCCACGTGCGCTGCGCCTTGTCCGAGGAGCGTCGCAGCGTGCTGGGCAGGTCTTCGCGCCCGGGCATGTCGTCCTCCTCCGCGTCGTTCGGATCCCCCTCAGGTTCCCCCGGCGTCCCGGCCTAAACGGCCGCGTGCGGCGGTCGGGTTTGTCGATTTCCCGGTGCGGGTACCGGCGGGCCAGGCCTGACCGGACGACCGGTCATCCGGTGGCCGGTGCGGCAGGGAGCGGGCATGACGACGATGGAGCCCGGTACGACGCTCGACGGTGCACGGCACCCCCGGGTTCCTCGACGGATGCGGCAGTTGAGCTGGCGGACCTGGCGTGGGGTGCTGGTCCGCAGCGTGCAGAACTTCGTCAACGACAACTGCTCGGACTGGGCCGCCGCGCTGACCTACTACGGGGTCCTCGCGCTCTTCCCGTCCGCCATCGTGGTGGTGGCCCTGGTCGGTCTGGTCTCCTCCGGCGAGCAGACCGTCGACACGGTGGTCGACCTGGCCAACCAGGTCGGCGCCGGTTCGGTGTTGGCCGACGAGGAGGGCGGCGTGGTCGGGGTGATCCGGTCGGTGGTGGTCGACCAGAGCAACCCCAAGCTGCTGCTGAGTTTCGGCCTGCTGGGTGCGTTGTGGTCCGCGTCGGGCTTCATCGGCGCGTTCACCCGGGCCTCCAACGCCGTGTACGGGGTGGACGAGGGTCGCCCGGTCTGGAAGTTGCGCCCGTTGCAGATCGGGCTCGCCGCGATCACCCTGGTGCTGCTCGCTGTGGTCGCCCTCGCATTGATCGTCAGTGGCCCGGTCACCGACGCGGTCGGCGATCTGATCAACGCCGGCGATCTGGCCCGCACGGTGTGGAACGTGGCCAAGTGGCCGGTGCTCGCCATGATCATGATGGTGTTGCTGTCCCTGCTGTTCTGGATCGCGCCGAACGTACGCCAGCCCCGGTTCCGCTGGCTCACTCCCGGCGGCGCGGTGGCCCTGGTCTCCTGGGTGGCGGTCTCCTTCGGCTTCGGCCTCTACGTGGCCAACTTCGGCTCGTACGACACCACCTACGGCAGCCTGGGCGCGGCCATCGCCTTCCTGGTCTGGCTCTACCTCAGCAACTCCGCGTTGATGCTGGGTGTGCAGATCAACGCCGAGGTGCAGCGCGGACGGCGGTTGCAGGCCGGCGACCAGGACCCGGACGACCCGGTGCTGCCACCACGCAGGCCGGCCGGCGACTAAGCCCTCCGTTTCCGGCCCGGATGTCCGGCCCCCGGCCGGACCGAGGGCCGGTGCCGGTTTAGCGGGCGGGGTGCCGGGTAGCGCAGAAGGCATGGAGCGTGGCAACAGCAAGCACGGACCGAGGATCGACGAACAAATGAGCCAGGAGGTCAGCGGCCTCGTGCAGGGGCCGGGGACCGGCGGCTCTCGGGTCGACGAGTCGCGGGTGCCGGAACCGGCTGGCGAGGACCAGCCGGAGACGACCACCGCCCCGGCCGGCGACCTGCGCACCGGCACCCCGCAGGGAATGAGTTCCACGGACGTCGAGCAGCGCAGCCGGCTCGGCCGGTTCATCTCGATGAGCGCGCTGCCGGGCGACCGCCTGGTGCTCATCGCCAGCGCCCGCGAGAACGAGGCGCCGGACGACATCGTGGCGGCACTGGAGCGACTGCCCGAGGGCACCGTCTACCAGACCGTTTCCGAGGTGTGGGCCGCGCTCGGCAACAAGAATGAGACAACTCGCTGGTGACCGGGTCGCCCCCCGATCCGACGACCATTAGCGACTGAAGGAGGTTCTCTGATGAGTGGCGTAACCGAACATGTCGAGGTTTCCGTGCCCGTACGCACCGCGTACGACCAGTGGACGCAGTTCGAGGAGTTCCCCGAGTTCATGGAGGGTGTGCAGGAGGTCCGGCAGCTCTCCGACACGATGACCCACTGGAAGGTGGACATCGCCGGGGTGAAGCGCGAGTTCGACGCCGAGATCACCGAACAGCTTCCGGACGAGCGCGTCGCGTGGCGCTCCACCGACGGCACCCAGCAGGCCGGCGTGGTGACCTTCCACCGGCTCGACGCGGACAAGACCCGGGTGACCCTGCAGCTCGAGTTCGAGCCACACGGGGTGGTCGAGCAGGCCGGCGACAAGCTCGGCATCGTCGACCGTCGCGCCAAGGGCGACCTGGAGCGCTTCAAGACGTACATCGAGCGGCGCGGTCAGGAGACCGGCGCCTGGCGCGGGTCGGTGGACCGTCCGCAGCCGTGACGCTGGAGAGCTTCGCCGATGGCCGCCGGATCTCCGGCGGCCATCGGCGTGTCGGAGCCCGGCCAGGCGACACCGTTTGCGATCATCGCGCCCGGGTACGGCTGAGAGCATGACCGACGACAACATCAGGGTGTGGCGGGACGAGGAACGACTTCCGTTGGAAGAGCTGGAACGGGCCGTGTCCGGCTCCAGCCTCGACGGGCAGGCCGACGACGTGACAGGTAACGACGCGGGCGAAGAGGCCGCGTTCGGGCACGGACCGGCCGCGTCGGACCGCGAGGGGCAGGCCCAGGGCAACACCCGGGAGGCCACCGACCCGCAGCGCGCCTACCGCCCGTCCACCACCGGGCGGACCGGCCCGGACGTCTGATCCTCCCCGTCGGGCTGGGCGGGCAGCGCCACAGCGGCGGACGGTCGCCTCGCACCCCACTCGTAGAGCGCGATCAGCCCCAGCGCGAGCACCAGCAGGGCCGATCCCAGCACCTGCACGGACGTGTTGCCGATCAGCACGCCCAGCGCGGCGGGGACGAGCGCCGCGCCGATGCCGGACGCGCCGATCTGCAGTCCGATGGCCCGGTCCGTGTGCGCCGGGCCGACCCGGTCGGCCGTGGTGAGCGTGAGCAGCGGGAACACCGGCGCGGCGGCGAAACCGACAACGACCAGACCGAGCACCGCCAGCGCCGCCGGCCCGGGGATCGCGATCAGCGCGGCCCCCACTGCCATACCGGCCAGACTGGCCCGCAGCACCACTGTCGAACCCAGCCGCTCGGCCACCACACCCTGCACGATCCGACCGACGAAGAGGCTGCCCCAGTACGCGGAGACGCACCCGCCGGCCACCGCCGCGCTCAGCCCGCGCCCCTCGGTCAGCAGGAGGAACGCCCAGAGACCGGTGGACACCTCGATGGCCACGTACAGCGCGAAGGCGAGCGTCCCGGACCAGACCGCCGGCAGCCGCAGCGTCTCCCGGACCGTTACCCGGACGACCGCCGACGCGGCGGGCGCGGTGCCGGCGGCGTCCGGCGCGGTGCCGTCGACCGCGGTGGCGGCCGGGACGCCGCGTTGCCAGGCCCGCACGGTGAGCGCGAACGCGACGGCGAGGACGAGCTGGGCGGCGGCCACGATGCCGTACCCCCAGCGCCAGGCCAGCCCGGCGCTGAGCACACCGGTCATGATCAGCGGGCCGATCGCCACCCCCAGGCCGAAGAAGGCGTGCAGCCAGTTCATGTGCCGCGGCCCGAACGCTCCGGCCGCGTACGCGTTGAGCCCGGAGTCGACAGCGCCCGATCCGAGCCCGAGCAGCAGCGCACAGCCCACCAGCACGGCCAGCACGGGGCTCAGTGAATAGCCGGTCAGCGCCAGGCTGGCCAGTAGGGTGCTCCCGGCGAGCAGGGCGCCCACGCCCACCCGGGCCAGCGTGAACCCGGCCAACACGCTGGAGGTGAGATAACCGACAGTGCCGGCGGTGAGCACCCAACCGACCGCCTCGGTCGGTACGTCGAAGTCGCCCCGGATGGAGGGCCAGCCCACGCCGAGCAGGCCGTCCGGTAGACCGAGGCTGACGAACCCGAGGTAGGCCAGCAGGAGCAGCGAAGCGCGGGGGCGTGGTGGTGTGGTGGACACGAGGCACCATCCTGCCGCAGAGGCACCCTAGCGCGGTCGGCGCCGGGGTGCCCGCCACGGAAAGAAGTCGTGTCCGGACGGTCGAGAAAACGGACAGCTCATCCAGAATCGGCCGATCGGAGGACGGCAATCCGGCGTGTTCGCGTAAGAATTCCGGGATGCATCAAGGCTCCGGAGTCCTCTCCCCGCGTCAGCGCCGGCTCGCCTGGCTCGGCTTCCTGCTCGCCGCGCTGCAGGCGCCCGTGTCCGCCTGGCTCGTCGCCGACGAGTCGTGGCTGTTCAGCCTCTGTGTCGCACTGATGGTGGCCGTCGTGATCATCGCCGACGACGCGGCACGGCGTCGGCCGGCCGACGCGACAGGCGACTAACCCTCTCCGCCCGGCCGGGCTTCGTGCCCCGGCCGACCCGGGCTGCGGCGGCGCTCCTTCATCTCCGCCTCGTAGAGGTGCCGTCGCCCGCCCACCAACTCGTCCCGGGCCTGCTGGTCCAGCTCCCGGAACAGCGCGTGGTAGCCGTCGTCGAAGTCCTCGACGATCTGGAACGTCCACCGCCCGGCGATGACGTTGCGGCCCCGCAACTCGGTGCCGATCCGCTCGGCGAGCCGCGGATGCCCGGCGGCGCGGAACTGCTCCACCGCGTCGTCGAGCATCAGGTCGGCGTGCCCGATCAACTGGTGCATCGAGTACAGATGCCCCCGGGCCCGCTCCACGCACTCCAGCGCCTCGCTGAGCTTGCCGAGCGCCGCGACCGTCGCGTCGCTCACGCCGGCTGGCCGCCGGTGCCGCTCGTCAGGTCCGTCCGCGTGCTGTTCCATCGGTGCCTCCGTGCCGTATGCCGCCGTTCGCGGGTGCTGTTCCTGCTGCCCCGTCTGTGCCGGATCAACCCCCACGGTCAGCGCCGGTTCGCCCAGTGGCGCTGCCGACATCCGCCGAGCGGCCGAGGTCGAGGCGGTCACCGGTCGGTTAGCCTCGGTCACCATGCGTGTGCCGTTCACCCGGGTCGCCTCCCGTACCGCCGTCGACTCGGCGCGGTCCACCCTGGCCGCCCTCACCGTCTCCGTCGGCACCGTCGGGCTGGCCGCCGCCGCCGCGCGACCGGGGCTGCTCGCCCTCGTCGACCAGCACGCGGCCGCCGTACGGGACAGCCTCGACGGGGACCGCCAACCGCTGAGCCCGGCGATGCTCGCCGGCTACGCCGAGGGCGTCCGCGCGGCTGCCCTGGAGCACGGGTGGACACCGCCGGACGGGCCGGTGGACTGGAGTCACCCGGAGTGGCTGCTCACCCGACTGCTCGCCGTCTGCGCGCTGGCCCGCTCGCTCGACCGCGCCTGATCCGCGGGGCAGCCCGGTCACGGCGCGAGGAGGACGTCCCGCATCGTCCGCGGAACGCCCTCCCCACCAGCCGTGCCGTTGCGCCCGTTACGAGCGGTACTGCTGGGCTTCGTCCACCCGAGGCATGGCCTGGGTGCGGTCCCCGCCGCGGTCGGCCATCTGCCGCTCCACGTCGCTGCGCCCGGCAGTGCTCGCCTGACGCTGCTGCTGCACCGCCCGGGCCTCCTCGGCCGCCCGACGCAGCCAACCGTCCCAACGGTTCTGCATCGGCTTGACCAGACCACCGCCGACACCGACGATCAGGATGCCGGCCACCGTGGCGAGCACCGCGATCAGCACCGGGGTCGTCACAGTCGTGGCGATACCCACCTGGTTCAGCGCAGCGATCACACCGAGAGCGATGATGAAGATCGCCGTCAGGTCGGCCAACACCTTGCCGTACGAGAGCCCTCCCAGCGCGCCGGTGACCAGATCCCGGACGGCGTTGGCGATCGCGGCCGCCACCACCACGATGACGATCGCGATGAACGCACGCGGCAGCCAGGCCACCACGCCGCTGATCAGGTCACTGATCGCGTTGGGTCCCCAGACTCCGAAGGCGAACTGGAGCGTGAACAGCAGTACGGCGTAGTACGCAAGTCTGGCCAGGATGTCGCTGGCGTCGTACTTCGTTCTCTCCAGGGCCCGTTTGATACCACCGCGTTCGACCGCTTGGTCGAAGCGCACCCGTTCCAGCACCGTATCCACGATCTTGAGGACGGCTCTGGCGATGAGCCAGCCGACCACGAGGATGACGATGAAGGCCACTGCCTTCGGGATGAAGAGCAGCACTGACCTCCAGGTGTCGGCGATGGCATCGCCGATGTCGGCCTGCCGGACCGCGAGGGTTTTCAGCATGATGTCCCTCCTGTCGCATGGACTGCGCCGGGCGCATACCCGGCAACCGGTGCGGCAGTCCGCGCAGAGCGCCGACATTTTTGCGACAAGCCACCCGACAGGTGTCCTGAACTGCCCGAACGTCCCCCGGGGCCGGGGACTGCGACGGCTCACGGCCATGATCGGATGCCTTTTCCCACCGGCCGACTAGGCTGCGGACATGCCAGGAACGGTCGGGCGAGTCCCCACGCCAGCAACTCCCGGCCCGGGTGCGTCCACCGGGTCCGGTGCGGTCGCTGCCGTGCTCGCCCACGACTGGGCCGGCACCCCGCTGGGCCCACCGGAAGGCTGGGACGTGGCGGTCCGGGCCGTGGTCGAGCTGATCGCCGCCTCACCGATGCCGATGGCGCTGGCGTACGGCGACGACCTCGTGCTGCTCTACAACGCCGGCTACGCCGAGTTGCTGGGCACCAAGCACCCGAGCGCTCTCGGTCGCCCGGCCGCCGAGGTGTTCGCGGAGATCTGGGCGCTCCCGGGCGTCGGCGCGGTCATCGAGCGCTGTTACCGGCAGGGCGTGCCGTTCCTGGAGAAGGAGTCGACGCTGCCCCTGGTCCGCGGGCACTCCGCGACCGTGGAGCAGGCGGTCTTCACCAGGGGATACTCGCCGGTACGGGACAGCCTCGGGCGGATCGTCGGCGTGTTGACGGTCGCGGCCGAGACCACTCACGTCACCGAGCAGTTGCAGAGTCTCAGCGAGGTGGCCGCGGCGCTCGCCGGCACGCTCACCCTCGACGACGTGGCCCGGGTGGCGCTGCGGTACGCGATCACCACGTTCGACCCCGACCAGGCCTCGTTCGTCGTCGACGAGGGCGGCGGTGGTTGGCGCATGGTGCGCCGGGTGCGCGGCGAGTTGCTGGACGAGGCCGACGAGCGACTCCCCCCGCTCTGGCGGCGCGCGCCGGCGGACTGGTCGTCGCCCGTGGTGCAGGCGGCGCGCTCCGGTGGCCCGTCGTTCGTCCGGGACGGGCAACCGCTGCGGGACACCGCTGTGGACCGCCACGACCAGAAGGTCCGCTCGGTGGCGGCCCTGCCGCTGGGCACCTCGGTGGTGCGCGGCGGGCTGGCGGTCGGCTACCAGATCCCGCACACCTGGTCGCCGGCCGAGCGGGCGCTGCTGGCCGCTTCGGCCGAGCTGATCGGTCAGGCCGCCGAGCGGGCCCGCCGCTTCGAGACCCAGCACGGCACCGCCCAGTTGTTGCAGCGCAGCATGCTGCCGGAGCATCTGCCGGACCTGCCCCGGCTGCGGATCGCGGCCCGTTACGACCCGGGGGTCGACGGCAACGCCGCCGGTGGCGACTTCTACGACGCCTTCCTGCTGCCCAACGGCGCGCTCGGCGTGGTGCTGGGCGACGTCGCCGGCCACGACGTGCAGGCCGCCGCGCGGATGGGACAGGTCCGGGCCGCGCTGCGCGCGCTGGCTCTGGCCGATTCCGCGCCGGACGCCGTGCTGGCCGGACTGGACCGGCTGGTGAGCAGCCTGGGCGTGGAGGCCGGCACACACGAACTCTTCGTCACAGTGGTGTTCGGGGTGATCGACGCGGAACGGCGGGAGCTGACCCTGGCCAGTTGCGGGCACCCCGCCCCGCTGATCCGTCGCGGCGACCCGGACGGCCGCTCACACGCCGAGTACCTCGACGTTCCCGCCGGACCTCCGCTGGGTCTGGGCGGCCGGCCGGGCACCGTGACGGTCCCGTTCCGCCCCGGTGACACCCTGCTGCTGTTCAGCGACGGGGTGGTGGAACGCCGGCGGCACAGCCTCACCGCAGGGCTGACCGCCCTCGGCGACGCCGTCGCGAAGGCCGGCAGCGGTGACCCGCGCGCCCTCTGCGCGGTGGCGACCGCGGCGGTGCCGGGCGGCACCGAGGACGACGTGGCCGTACTGGCGGTCGAACACGCCCTCAAGCCGAGCCGGTCGGCGAGCATGGAGATGCCCGCGGAGCCGACCGCGCCCAGCCGGGTCCGACACTGGATGACCGGTCAGCTCACCGACTGGCGGGTGGCCGAGTCGGTGATCGGGGCGGCGGTGCTGTGCACCAGCGAACTGACGACCAACGCGTTGCTGCACGCCGGCACGGCCGCCCGGGTGGAGATCGACCTCAGCCCCGAACGGCTGCTCGTCTCGGTCGCCGACTCCGGCACCCGGGGCACCGTGACCCGGGCCCGCACCGACACGTTGAGCAGTCGGGGGCGCGGTCTGGGCCTGATCGAGGAGCTCAGCGACGCCTGGGGCACCGACCCGTCGGTCCGCGGCTCCACGGTCTGGTTCGAGATCCGCATCCGAAACGCCGACGCCGCCTGAAGACCGCCCGACCGGGTAGGAGGACGCCCATGCGTACCGACACACCCGCCGGAGTCCTCTTCGACGTCGACGGCACCCTGGTCGACACCACCTACCTGCACACGGTGAGCTGGTGGGAGGCGTTGCGCCAGACCGACCAGCCGGTGCCGATGGCCGTGGTGCACCGCTCGATCGGGATGGGTTCGGACAAGCTCCTGGACCACCTGCTCGGCCCCGAGCGGGACCGCGACGCCGACTCCAGGCTGCGCGACGCGCACGACACCCTGTACGCCGAGTACTGGGAGCGGCTCACACCACTGCCCCGGGCCGCCGACCTGCTGCGCGCCTGCGCGGAGCGAGGGATGCGGATCGTGCTCGCCACCTCCGCGTCGGAACCGGAGGTCGGCGCCTTGCGCCGGGCGCTGGCCGCCGACGACGTCATCGACACGATCACCTCCTCGGCGGACGCGGAGCAGAGCAAGCCGGCTCCGGACATCCTGGTCGCGGCGTTGGAGCAGTCCGGGTTGGCGGCGGAGCGGGTGGTCTTCGTCGGTGACTCGGTGTGGGACGTCGTCGCGGCCGGCAAGCTGGACATCCCGTGCGTGGGGCTGACCTGTGGCGGCACCAGCCGGGGCGAGCTGGCCGGCGCCGGCGCGGTGGCGGTGTACGACGACCCGGCCGCGTTGCTGAGCGAGTTGGCGGAGTCACCGCTCTCCCGACCCAGAGGATGAGTGTCACTCCGGTTCGCCCGCCGGTCCACGCATAGCGGGAGGCCTTGCGGGGCAAGGTCTGTCACCACCTGCCCGCGCCTCGCGGGTGCGGCCGAAAGGTGGTGCCGTGGAGCCGGTAGATGTGGCGTTCGCGCTGGTCGGTGTGGGCGCTCTGCTCGCGGGCATCCTCCCGCGGGTCCTGGAGCAGCGTCCACTGTCCATGCCGATCGCCTTCCTCGCCCTCGGCATGCTGGTGTTCCTGCTGCCGGTGGGACTACCGACGCCCGACCCGCTGGCCCACCCGGAACTGGCGACCCACCTCACCGAGATCGGCGTCATCGTCGCGCTGATGGGCGCCGGGCTCAAGATCGACCGACCGTTGAGTTGGCGGCGGTGGTCGTCCACCTGGCGGCTGTTGGCGATCGCGATGCCACTGTGCATCGCGGCGGTCACCCTGCTCGGGTGGTGGTGGGCAGGGCTGGTACCGGCCGCCGCCCTGTTGTTGGGGGCCGCGCTGGCCCCGACCGACCCGGTGCTCGCCGCCGACGTGCAGGTGGGTGAGCCGACCGATGTGGAGGATTCCGAGGACGAGGTCCGCTTCGCGTTGACCTCCGAGGCCGGGCTCAACGACGGGCTGGCGTTCCCGTTCGTGTACGCCGCCATCGCGATCGCCTCGACCAGCCTCGCCCCCCGCGAGTGGTTCGTCGAGTGGTTCACGGTGGACGTGCTGTGGAAGGTGGGCGTCGGGGTCGGCGGCGGTCTCCTCATCGGCTGGCTGCTGGGCAAGTTGTTCTTCCGCGCGCCCAGCAAGCTGCGGCTGGCCCGGCACGCCGAAGGTTTCCTGGCGCTGGCCGCCACGTTCCTCGCGTACGGGCTGGTGGAGGTGGTCGGCGGGTACGGCTTCCTGGCGGTGTTCGTGGCCGCCCGGGCGATCCGGGCCGCCGAGCGGACCCACGAGTTCCACTCGGTGCTGCACGACTTCGCCGAGCAGGTCGAACGGCTGCTCACCCTGGTGTTGTTGCTGCTGCTCGGCGGCGCGATCGTGGGTGGCCTGCTCATCCCACTGACCTGGTCGGCGGCCGCCGTCGGGTTGGCACTGGTCTTCCTGATCCGGCCGCTGTTCGGTTGGTTGTCGCTGCGCGGAGCGCCGGGAAAGCCGGCCGAGCACTGGGTCATCTCGTCGTTCGGCATCCGAGGCGTCGGCTCGTTCTACTACCTCGCGTACGCCACCACGAAGGCCGACTTCCCGCAGGCCGAGCTGCTCTGGGCGACCGTCGGCCTGGTGGTGCTCGTATCCGTGGTGGTGCACGGCATCACGGCGACACCCGTCATGCAACTGCTCGACCGGGAGGGCGAGCGGACGTCCGACCCGGCCGAGCGGGACAGCGAGGCCCGACCCGTCGCGGCGGCCGGGCACTCCTGACGACCTGTTCAGGTCAGGCGGGCGACCAGGGCACGGCCGAGGTCCCGGCCGGAACGCCAGGCGGTCTGGACCTGCGGCTTACCGAACGCGTCGCCGGCCAGGCCGATCCCGTCGGCGTCGATGTGGTGGGTGGCACCGGCGGTGTCGGCGACCGGCTTCGCGTACGTCCAGCGGTGCACGTGCACGTCGACGGCCTGCTCGGGGAGGCTCAGGAGGTCGCGGACGGCCTGCTCGACGGCCGGTCCGGCCCCGGTGGGCTGGGCCAGGTGACCGGCGGCGAACTCCGCGACGGTGTGCGCGACGAGCACCGGAGCGCCGTCACCACGCCGGTCACCGTCGTCGCAGACGAGACTGAGCACCGGATGGTCGTTGACGAACGCGCCCCGGAAGTCCGGCCACCGGCGGCTCGGGAAGCGCAGCACCGCGGCCATCGTCGGCGACCAGCCCTGCGCCTGCACGACTCGTGTCGCGTCGGCCAGGGCGGGGTCGAGCAGCAGGGCGGCCTGCGGGCCGGGCATGGCCAGGGCGACCGCCGCGCACGGCTGGCCGTCTACCGTCGGCCCGGGCTCGACGGTGAGCACCAACCGGTCGACGGTCACCGGCACCTCGCTGGCCAGGTGTTCGACAAGCGACCGTAGCCCGCGCGGCGCGGCGAAGCGCATCGGCCCCGGCACGTCCCGACGTCCGTCGCGGTCGTACGACTGGAAGGTGTCGGTCCATTCGCGGACCAGGCCGGCGGCGCGCCACTGCTCGACCACTGCGGTGAAGTCCGGGTCGTCGGCGGTGAAGTACGCGGCGCCGATGTCGGCGGGACGGCCGCCGAAGCGTTTGCTGGCCATCCGGCCCCCGCACACGTGCCCCCGCTCCCGGACCTGCACGGGCACCCCGGCGCGCACCAGTTCCACAGCGCAGGCCATCCCGGCGATGCCCGCTCCGACCACCACCACACCCGACCGGTCCACCGTCATCCGATGATCGTAGGCGGCAGACGACGACCAGGATTTCGCCCCACACCCCGCGCCCCGCGCCCCGCGCCCCGCGCCCCGCGCCCCGCGCCCAAGATCCGCGCACTTTCCCGGATGTTGCTGTCTCAGACCCACCGGAGACAGCAACATCCCTGATGTTGCGCGGATCTTGGCGACGAACGCCCGGGACGGGCGCGCGGGGGGCCGGTGTCGGGGTGGGGCGGAACCGGGGGGGCATGAACCGCCGATGATCGGGGTACTGGCACACCTGTTCGAAGGAAAGGTGATGACGATGACGGACCGCGAGACTCAGCAGGTCGACCAGAACGCCGCGATCAAGGACCCGGACGAGTGGGTCACCGGCGACGAGCCGCCAACCGCGGCTCAGGAGTCCTACCTGGGCACCCTGGCCCGGGAGGCGAACGCGGAGATCCCGGCCGACCTGACCAAGGCCGAGGCTTCCAAGCAGATCGACGAACTCCAGGCCCGAACCGGCCGAGGCCAGTAGGACCCCGTCGATCATGGAGTTGTGGTGACCGAATTGATCCGGATATAGGCACTTTCTCACCCACCACAACTCCATGATCGACGGCGCGGGACGCCGCGGGGCGGCGCGGGACGGCACGTTGCGCAGGTCGGGTGGTCAGTCGCGGGTGACCTGGTGCAGCGTCACCTCGGTCAGGCGGCCGGCGCTGATCGTGGCGCTGAGGTAGGTGGCGTGCGGTTGGGAGCGCCGGTCGGTGGGTGACCCGGGGTTGAGCAGGCGCAGCCCACCGGGCGCCTCGGTGTCCCACGGAATGTGCGAGTGCCCGAAGACCAGCAGGTCGACGTCGGGGTAGAGAGCGGCACACCGCTTCTCGCGGCCGGTCCGTGGGCCGGTCTCGTGCACCACGGCGACCCGTAGGCCGTCGAGGTCGACCCGGGCCACCTCCGGCAGCCGGGCGCGCAGCGCCGGCCCGTCGTTGTTGCCGTACACCCCGACGAGTCGGCGCGAACGCGCCGTCATGGCGTCGAGCAGGGCCTCGTCCACCCAGTCGCCGGCGTGGATCACGACGTCCGCCGCCTCGATCGCGGCCCAGAGCGGGCCGGGCAGGTCCCGTGCCCGCTTGGGTACGTGGGTGTCCGCCGTGAGCACCAACCGCATGCCGGCATTCTCCCCCGCGCCCCGGCCGTCGGCCCGGTGACGCGCCCCGGCCGTCGGCCCGGTGACGCGCGCCGGCAGCCGGCGGTTCAGGAGCGCGCCGGACTGAAGTGCGCCGGTGGCATGCCGAGACCACGCAATGCGGGGTCCCGCTCGACGTCGGTCAGCACGCCGGCGGCGTTGATCAGGCCGATGTGGGAGAACGCCTGGGGGAAGTTGCCCAACTGCTCGCCGGTCAGCGGGTCGATCTGCTCGGCGAACAGGCCCAGGTCGTTGACCCGCCCGGCCAGCTCCTTGAACAGCGTGTGCGCCCGGTCGCGGTCGCCGGCCAGCGCCAGGCAGCACACCAGCCAGAACGAGCAGATGAGGAAACCGGCCGGGTCGCCGTCCCAGCGCCGCAACAGGCCGTCGTGCGACAGCCGGTCCTCCACCGCGTCGATCGTCGAACGCATCCGTGGGTCGTCGGCCCGGAGGAACCCCACCAGCGGCATCACCAGCACCGAGGCGTCCAGTTCGTCGGATTCAAAACTTCCGGTGTACGCCTGGATCCGCTCGTTCCACCCGCGATCGAGCACCTCCGCGTGGACCTTGTCGCGGGCAGCCGCCCAACGGGCCACGTCCTGCGGATCGCCGAGCCGGTCACCGAAGCGGACCGCCCGATCCAGCGCGACCCAGCACTGCACCTTCGACGACACGTGGTGGTGTTCGACGCCACGCTCCTCCCACATCCCCGCGTCGGGCAGATTCCAGTCCCTCGCGGCTTGGTCGGCGAGCACCCGCAGGACGTGGCGTACCTCCTGATCCAGCGGCACCAACCTGTCGCGCATCAACCAGGCGGCATCCATCGTCTCGCCGAAGATGTCGGTCTGCCGCTGCTGCCAGGCGTCGTTGCCGATCACCACCGGCGGGCTGTCCCGGTACCCGCCGAGTTGTTCCAGTCGGTGCTCGGTGAGGTCCCGTTCGCCCAGCACCCCGTACATGATGGGCACCGGTTTGTCGTCGACCCGGCCCATCGCCCGGCCCAGCCACGCGAACTGCCGCTGCACCTCGGAAACGCACGTGGAGCGCCACAGCGCCCGAAGGGTGAGACTGAAGTCGCGTACCCAGACGTAGCGGTAGTCGTAGTTGCGGTCCCCGCCGAGCTTCTCCGGCAGTGAGGTGGTCACCGAGGCCACCACCGCGCCGCTGGGCCCGTACGTCATGCCCTGCACCACCAGGCGGCTGCGCCGCACCTCTTCGGCGTAGAGGCCCTGGTACTCGTGCTCGTCGGCCCAGGACCGCCAGCCGGCCACGGTGTCGGCGATGGTCTGGTCGGCGTCCGGCACCTCGGGCAACGGCGCGTCGTAGGTCGGGGCGTACCCGAGGGTGAAGTTGTGTGTCGTGCCGGCGCGGACGGTGAACGTCGCGGTGGCCTCGCCGTCGCCTGGGGTGAATCCCACCGTGCTGCACCGCAGGGTGAGCCGGGCGGCGCCGGCGATGGCTTCCAACATGTCGTCCCGCTCGACCAGGTACGCGATGGTGCGGCCGTACTCGAAGCGCGGCCGGTAGGAGGACCGCATCGGCACCTCGCCGGACAGCCCCTCGACCGAGCGGACCAGCACCTGCGGCGAATTCACGCCGATGTCGTGACCACGAGCGCCGGGCTCGAAGGCGAGCGCGTCGGTGAGCGCCACCTCCCCGTGTGCGGTGCGGAAGACCGTCCGCAGCACCAGTGTGTCGTCGAGGTAGTGGCGTTCGACCGTGTAGTCGCCCTCCGGACGGATCGACCAGTGCCCGGCGCCGTCGTCGAGCAGCCGCGCGAACACCGACGGGGCGTCGAACCGGCCCGGGCACCACCAGTTCACCGAGCCGGTGTGGTCCACCAGCGCCGCGCTGCGCCCGTCGGCGAGGAAGCCGTAGTCGCTGATCTGTCCGCTCTGCACCCGCGTACCTACCCGGGCTGGTCGGACCCATGCCCCAGGCTGCAGCGGCCGAAGCACGCCGGCCGGCGTTACCGGCGGCCGTGGGCGGGAACCCCGGAAGCTGACGAGGGAGGATGCTCATGACGTCAGCTTCGGGGCCGACCGCCGCGTGGCGGCCCGGCACACAGGGTGGCGACCTGCTTCCGTCCGGCCCGGCCGGCCGGCCGTCGACACCGGCCGGCGACGGCCACGGGCCGGAGGCCGGTCCGCCGACAGTGACGATCGGCTCGTACCCGGACTATCCGGCCGCACAGCGGGTCGTCGACTACCTGGCCGACAACCGTTTCCCGGTGGAACACAGCGCCATCGTCGGCACGAACCTCACGCTTGTGGAGACGGTGCTCGGGCGGATGACCACCGGCCGCGCCGGCCTGCTCGGCGCGGGCACCGGTGCCTGGTTCGGGCTCTTCATCGGTCTGCTGTTCGGCATCTTCACCGTCGGCAACTGGTTGGCGGTGATCCTGGTCGGACTGGTCATCGGCGCGATCTGGGGTGCCGTGTTCGGCGCGGTCGCCCACGCCATGACCGGTGGACAGCGCGACTTCACCTCGGCCAGCTCGCTGCGCGCCGGGCAGTACGCGGTGATCGTCGACGCGCAGCTCGCCGACCAGGCCCGTCAGCTGTTGGCCCGCATGCAGGTGCCGGGCGCGAACGCCCGCTGAGCCACGACCTGACGACCGCCCGTCCCGGCAACGCTCGGGGCGGGCGGCCGTTCAGTCGTGGTACGCCAGCTCGCCGGCGCGGATGTCGACGGCGACCCGGTTCTCCGGCGGTGCGAGCGGGCACGCCCAGCGGTCGTCGTAGGCGCAGCTCGGGTTGTAGAGGTAGTTGCCGTCCAGCCGGACCCGACCGCCGGGCAGCAGCTCGACGCCCCGACCGAAGGTGCCCTTCACGGTGTCGGTGAGGTACCGCCCACCCCCGTAGGTGTCCTGCCCACAGGTGCCGTCGCGCACCGGGACGAACAGTCCACCCCCGTACGCCTCGATCCACCACAGGGTCAGTGGTCCCCACGGCGTCTCGGCCACCGCCACCCGCCGGTACGCGACCACCCCGTCCGGGCCGCCGGTGTCGATCCGCAGCTCGCCGCCGGCCGGCCGCAGCGGTGCCTCCACCACGGCGTCCGGGTTGGCGGGGAAGTAGCGGACCCCGGTGAAGTCGGCGCGCTCCGCCGGCGGGATGGGACTCTGCGGGTGGGTGGCGAACAGCTCGTCGCGCTGCGCCCGGAACCCGGTGAGGTCGACGTCGGACAGGTACAGCCGGGCCACCCGCTCCCGCCAGTCGGCCAGCTCAAGATGATCCACGCCGTCGAGCCTATGTCGTGGCGGCGGGGCCGCTCACCGGGACGGCCAGTTGCTCAGGACGGCGTCGAGGGCGTCCAACGTGCGGGTCCACGAGTCGTCGGTCGTACGGGGGGTGTGCCGGAAGCCTCCGGTCTTCTCCAGGCTGACGAACCCGTGGAACGTGCTGTGCATCATCCGCACCGCGTCGGTCTGGTCGGGCTCGGCGAGGTGGTAGCCGCGCAGGATGGCCCGGGTCATCTCCGCGTGCCGGGGGCCGGCGCTCGCCATGGCGGTCTCCGGGTCGAGGTCGATCTGCATCGCGGCGTAGCGGCCCGGGTGCTGCCTCGCGTAGTCCCGGTACGCGTTGGCGAAGGCCACCAGCGCGTCCTTGCCGGCGCGTCCGGCGAGGGCGGTGGCGACCCGGTCGGCCAGTTCCGCCAGGGCCAGGAGGGCGATCCGGACGCGCAGGTCCCGGGCGTTCTTGATGTGGAAGTAGAGGCTGGCGTCCTTGACCCCGAAGTGGCGCGCGAGCGCGGCGACCGTCACGTTCTCGACGCCCACCTCGTCGGCCAGCTCGGCGGCGGCCAGCGTGAGGCGCTCGGCGGTAACCCCGGCACGTGCCATGCAGCACACTCCCAACCTATCCTCAATAATCACTTGCCTAGGAGGGCTAGGCTACAACCTATGTTGGTCCTGACCGAATCCGTCATCCGCTCATCCTTCGTCAACTGCAGTCGGGGCGAGGCGAAGCGGCTGGCCGTACCCAATGATCTTGAGATGCGTCCATGGGACGACCTCGACTTTCTCGGTTGGCGGGACCCTTCCGCGCCACAGCGGGCCTATCTGGTGGCCGAGACCGACGACGGGCTGGCCGGGGTGGTGCTGCGGGCTGCCACGCACCAGACGGGGCGTGTGCGGCACAGCATGTGCTCGTTCTGCCTGACCACCCACCTGGGCGGAGGCGTCTCGCTGATGACCGCCCCCAAGGCCGGCCCAAGCGGGCGGCAGGGTGATTCCGTCGGCACGTACCTGTGCTCCGACCTGGCCTGCTCGCTCTACCTGCGGGGCAAGAAGCACGCCGGGCCCCCCGCGCCCGAGCCTCTGCCCCTGCCGGAGCGGATCGACCGCGTGCGGAGCGCCCTCGCGACATTCCTCTCCAAGGTCACCGGGTGACGGCTGGCACCTGTCCGCGCAGCCCGGGCCGCACTGGTGTCGACCTGTAGAGCTGCCCCATATCTGGTCCACCCCTTACACACCGTGCCATGCCCCACCACACCAACGCCTGCCCCACCTGCGGGGCAGGTCTACAGGCACGGCAGGGACCTGCACTCCTCGCCTCAGACCTGGAGGGCGCCCCGGAGCGCGGCCCGCGGCTAGCGGTCGGTGGCCAGGCGGGCGTGCAGGTGCTCGTCGTAGCGGCGGCCGTCGCCGTACCGGTACGACTCGCGCAGCGTCCCCTCGGCCCGGTAGCCGGCCCGGTCGGCCACCCGGCAGGAGGCCGGGTTGGCCACCGCGTGACACAACTCCACGCGGTGCAGCCCGAGATCGGCGAACGCCCAGTCGGTGAGCCGGAGGACGGCGCGGCCCGCCACCTGACGCCCTCGGGCGGCCGGCACCGTCCAGTAGCCGATGGACGCGTCGCCGTCGTGGATGCGGTGCAGCGACACCGACCCGAGCAGGCCGCCGTCGACCGCCGAGGTCACCGCCATCGAGGCGTGGTCCCCGGCGGACCAGTCGGCGCGACGGCGCACCCAGGACAACGCGACCTCGTCGTCGATCGGGCCGCCGCCCTGCGGGTTCCACTGGGCGATCGCCGGGTCGCGCAGGGCGTCGCGCACCGCCGGGGCGTCCTCGTCCCGCCAGGGACGAAGCAGCAGGTCGTCGGTGGTGAGTTGTACGTGTTCCACGAGGCCGGAGTCTGACACATCGCGTACCGGTCGCGCCGCCGCATTGTCGACCACTTACTTAAAAGCTGCACCAAACACGCGCCGCACGCCGCAAAGGTGATCCAGGCAACGCGCAAGAGCGCTAGTTAAATTTTGAACTAGTGCTATCGTCGACCGCATGACCGAGAGCCTGGACAGCACCCGAGAGGCCGCCTGGCGGGCCTACATCGAGGCCAGCCAGCGTCTCTACACCCAGCTGGAAGAAGACCTGCGCGCCGAGAGCGACCTCAGCTTCGCCGACTACCACGTGCTGGTCCTGCTCTCCGAGGCACCGGGGCAGCGACTGCGGATGGGTGAGCTGGCCAGCCGACTCATCTTCTCGCCGAGCCGACTGACCTACCAGATCTCCTCGATGCAGCGCCGCGGCATGGTCAGCAAGGAACCCTGCCCGGACGACCGACGCGGCAGCGAGGCGGTCCTCACCGCCGCCGGGCTGCTCGCACTTCGGGACGCCGCACCGCACCACCTGGCGTCGGTGCGCACCCACCTGATGGACGACCTCGACGACGCCGAGGTCGCCTGCCTCACCCGGGTCTTCGGCCGGATCGGTGACCGCCTGCGGGCGTCCCGGTCCGGTTCGACCACCCATGCCACGAGCTAGGAGCCTTCGATGCCCGCGATCACCGTCGACAACGTTCTCGTCCTCCCCCGCCTGCCCCGGTTGGAGGAGTCCACCACCTTCCGTCCGGTCCGCACGGTGACCACCGCGCCCAGCGGCTTCGAGGGCGAGGGCTTCCCGGTCCGTCGCGCCTTCGCCGGGGTGTCGACCACCGACCTGGACCCGTTCATCCACCTCGACCAGATGGGCGAGGTCGACTACGCGCCGGGTGAGCCGAAAGGAACACCGTGGCACCCGCACCGGGGCTTCGAGACGGTCACGTACATCATCGACGGCGTCTTCGACCACCAGGACTCGCACGGCGGTGGCGGCACCATCACCGACGGCGACACCCAGTGGATGACGGCGGGCAGCGGCCTGCTGCACATCGAGGCGCCGCCGGAGCACCTGGTGATGAGCGGCGGCCTCTTCCACGGCACCCAACTCTGGGTCAACCTGCCCCGCTCGGCCAAGATGAACCCGCCCCGCTACCAGGACATCCGGGGCGGTGAGTCGGCACTGCTCACCACGCCCGACGGCGGCGCGCTGATCCGTGTCATCGCCGGTGAGATCGCCGGGCACCGCGGCCCGGGTTCGACGTTCACCCCGATCACCATCACGCACGTCACCGTGCAGCCGGGCGCTCAGGTCGACCTGCCCTGGCAGCCCGAGTTCAACGCCCTGGTGTACGTGCTCGGCGGGCGCGGCACTGTCGGCACCGACCGGCGGCCGGTGCGCACCGGCCAGCTCGCGGTGCACGGTCCGGGTGACGCGCTGCGATTCGGCGCCGACGTCGCACAGGACAGCAACACCCCGGCGCTCGACCTCTACATCATGGGAGGTCAGCCGATCCGGGAGCCGGTGGCGCAGTACGGCCCGTTCGTGATGAACACCCGGGACGAGCTGATCCAGGCCTTCGAGGACTTCCAGGCCGGTCGTCTCGGTGTGATCCCCAGCGAGCGGCTGCCGCACACCGGCGGCCAGGGCAACCGGCCCTGACGCGAGCCGTGCCGGCTTCGTCAGGCCCGCCCTGACGGCAGGTCACCACTGCGATCGGCGCCGACGCTCCCGCGAACACCGTCGGGGCGTCGGCGCCGCCTCAGGAGACCGCGAATATCCCGGCGACGCCCAGAATCACCATCAGCAACACCGCTACCAGCGCACCCCGTTCGCTCTCCACCGCCGGCTCGCGGTCCTCGGTCACGGGATTCGTCGTGTCGCGGGGCATGGTGTGGCCTCCTCGGCTGTCGTCGCGTCGCTCTTCGATGGCGTTGACCAGGTCACTGGTCAGTCGGCCTGGCGTGCGGACCGGGGTCGCTCGTCCTACCGTGAGGACGTAGCCGACCTCCAGGGGGGCTGGACGGTGCCGTTGCAGGACTGGTTTCTCACCGCTGAGGAACGCGCCAACCCGGTGTCTGGGTTACCCGTCTGGACCACGGGAAACCTCGCTGAGCCGTTGATTCACGGTGCCGCGTACTTCGACCGGCTGGTCGACGAGGTGCAGGCCCTGGGCCCGGGTGACCACCTGTTCTTCACCGACTGGCGGGGTGACCCGGACCAGCGGCTGCGCCCGGACGGCCCGACCGTGGCCCAACTCTTCGCCCAGGCCGCCCAGCGTGGCGTGGTGGTCAAGGGGCTGATCTGGCGTTCGCACCTCGACGTGCTGGCCTACAGCGAGGCGGAGAACCGCGACCTCAGCGAGACGATCTCGGCAGCCGGCGGGGAGGTGCTGCTCGACCAGCGGGTCCGGCGCGGCGGCTCGCATCACCAGAAACTCGTGGTGTTGCGGCACCCGGACGCGCCGGAACGGGACATCGCGTTCGCCGGCGGGATCGACCTGTGCCACAGCCGCCGCGACGACGCCGATCACCACGGCGACCCGCAACCGGTACAGATGTCCCCCCGCTACGGGCCCACCCCGCCCTGGCACGACGTCCAGCTCGCGGTACGCGGTCCGGTGGTCGGCGCGTTGGACACGCTGTTCCGGGAACGCTGGACCGACCCGATGCCGCTGGACTCGGAGAACCCGATGGCCTACCTGCGGGACCGGCTGCGCGGCGCGGACCTGCGCCCGGATCCGCTGCCCGAGCAACCGGCCGATCCACCGCCCTGCGGTCCGCACCAGATCCAGGTGCTGCGCACCTACCCCGCCGTCCGCCCCCGCTACTCGTTCGCGCCCGACGGCGAGCGGACCGTGGCCCGGGGTTACACCAAGGCGGTACGCCGCGCCCGTCGACTCATCTACCTGGAGGACCAGTACCTCTGGTCCGCCGAGGTCGCGGACCTGTTCGCGCACGCGCTGCGGGACAACCCGGATCTGCACCTGGTCGCCGTGGTGCCGCGATACCCGGATGTGGACGGCCGGTTGGCGCTGCCACCGAACATGGTCGGGCGGGAGCAGGCGCTGTCGCTGTGCGAGCGCGCCGCACCGGACCGGGTGCACGTCTTCGACGTGGAGAACCGCTCCGGTGACCCGGTCTACGTGCACGCGAAGGTGTGTGTCGTCGACGACGTGTGGGCCAGCGTGGGCAGCGACAACTTCAACCGCCGGTCATGGACGCACGACAGCGAGTTGTCCTGCGCCGTGCTCGACGAGACCCGCGACCAGCGGGAGCCCACCGATCCCGCAGGTCAGGGGGACGGCGCTCGGGTCTTCGCCCGGGACGTGCGGCTACGGCTCTTGCGCGAGCACCTGGATCGTGACCCGGACGGCGCGGACGACGCCGACCTGCTCGACCCGGCGGACGCCGTCGCGGCCGTCACCGCTGCCGCCGACGCGCTCCAGCAGTGGTACGACGGCGGTCAGGTGGGCGACCGGCCGCCCGGACGGCTGCGCCCGCACCGCCCCGAGCGGCTGCCGTGGTTCACCAGGGCCTGGGCGTTGCCGGTGTACCGGCTGGTCTATGACCCGGACGGCAGGCCACTGCGGGCGAGGCTGGCCGGCACCTGGTGAACGGGTCGGGTCGGCTCCGGCGCGGCGACCGGGTGCACTGTCAACCCGCCGGGATAGGCGAACGAGGAACGCGGCGAGTAGTAGCCGAAGCCGATGGTCAGCGGATTGGCCGGGCGGAGCGCGTAGATCGGGTGCCCCGGTTGGAGGAACTCCACCGACTCGATCTCGAACGGGGCGACCGGCTCGGCGACGAACGGGTACGCCGAGCTGAGGAGTTGGCCGTCACGACGGGTGAAGTAGCGGTGGTGCCCGCTGCTGATCACGTGACCGGTCTCGCCCACCCGGCAGCGGGCCCGGATCAACGGGGTCCCGTCGATCTCCGTCTCGGAGAGCAGGTCCTCGCCGCTGACCTCGATCCTGGTCCGCCCGGAGAGCACCGGGGCGCCACGGGCGGCAGCGTACTCACGGACCCGCCGGCTGGAGGCGACGTAGTGGCTCCACCAGCCCCCCGGGTTGAGGCCACCGGGGGCGTCCACGCCCACCAGTGAGACCCCGAGGTAGGTCAGCGAGTACGCGCCGAAGCCGGAGGTCTGTGTCTCGTCATCCACGATGTACTGGTTGAGGAACACCTGACGGTCGGGGCGGGGGCACAGCCCCGGCGGAACCAGTGCGGCGACAGCGTCCGGGTCCGCCGGCAGCCAGCTGAAGTAGAGCGTTCGACTGTTCACGACGAGCTGGGGAGCGGCTGGATCGAGCACGGTGCCTCCGAACCGGGTGTGTAAGGCGACGCTACGGCCGGTCCCGCCAGCGGGACAACGACGGATAGGCGACACTCCTGCCCTGATGTCGGATTTCATGTTGACCGGTTGGCGAGAGACGACGGCCGGTCGGTCAGGCCGGAGGGATTACCGGGTGGCGAAGCGCAGCCGTATAACGGGTCACGATCCTCACAGCCAGACCGTCTAATGCCGGATTTACGTCTTTTGTTACTCAACACACCTTAAGTACATCAGCCTTTCGGCTAGATTTCTGCGAGACGATCAGGTTAAGGTGACTCCCGAACGGCCCATAGAAAGCTAAACCAAAGAGTCACACCTTTTTTGTCCGCGGACGAGGTGCAGGGAGGACCACCCATGACCGCGCCAACGATCACTGAGCAGCAGAGCACCGCCGTGAAGGCACCCGCAAAGCTTGACCCGCGCGCTCTCACCGACAGCGCCGCCGACCTGCTCAACGCCATGGCGGCGCTGCCCGCCAACCACCCGTCGCGCGCCGCCCTGCGGGACCGCGCGATCGAGGCCTGGCTGCCGCTGGCCAACCACCTGGCCCACCGCTACAGCGGGCGCGGCGAGCCGACCGACGACCTGGCCCAGACCGCCGCGGTCGGCCTGATCAAGGCGATCGACAAGTTCGACCCCTCCCGCGGTGTCGACTTCGCCGGCTACGCGATCCCCACCATCATCGGCGAGCTCAAGCGGCACTTCCGGGACCGCACCTGGGACATCCGCGTGCCCCGCCGGCTCCAGGAGCTGCGGCTGGCCATCTCCGACGCCAACAGCTCACTCCTGCAGACCCTCGGCCGCTCGCCGACGGTCGCCGACATCGCCGCCCACCTCAAGCTCACCGAGGAAGAGGTCCTGGAGGGCCTGGAGGGCGCCCGCGCGTACAACGCGGTGTCGCTGTCCACCCCGACCGGCGACGGCGAGCGGGCCACCGAGCTGGGCGACATGCTCGGCGGCGAGGACAACGAGTTCGAGCTGGCCGAGCTGCGGGTCGCCCTCGGCCCGGCGCTGGCCACCCTCGACGAGCGCGAGCAGAAGATCCTCACGCTGCGCTTCTACGGCAACCTGACCCAGTCGCAGATCGCCGACCAGATCGGTGTCTCGCAGATGCACGTCTCCCGGCTGCTGACCCGGGCGCTGACCAAGCTGCGCGGCCAGCTGGACGGCACGTACTGAGCACCTGACGAAGCGGAGGGCCGGGTCCGTGGACCCGGCCCTCTACTTCTGTTCAGACTGTCACGCGAGCGTGACAGTGCGTGCGGGACGATGCGGTCAGTTCCCCGCCGGCTCCCGCCACATCGGCCAGAACGGCGTGCCGTCGGGCACCCGGAACGGCTCCCCGGCCAGGTAGCCGTGTCTGGCGTACAGGTCCCGGCTGCGCGGGCTGCTCGCCTCCAGGTACGCGGGCATCCCGTTGGCGTCCAGCCAGGCGTGGTGGTGCCGCATCAGGGCGCTCCCCAACCCCTGCCCCTGCCGGTCCGGTCGGGTCGCCAGGAAGGCCAGGTGGTGGTGGTCGGGGTGCGGGTGGTTCGCCGCGAACAGCTCGTCGAGGTGCTGGAAGCGGTCGGTCCACTCGCCGCAGGCGGCGGCCAGTCGGGCGTCGTAGTCCGCTGGCGGCGGCGCCGGCTCACCGACCGACGGGAGCCAGACCGCCACCGACGCCCGGTCCTCGGTGGAGTGCACCATGCCGTGCCGCATGGCGTGGTCGACCAGGATCTCGAAGTCCCCGGCCAACACGGCCTCCCGCTTGCTCGCGTCGGGCACCAGCCAGTACGTCACCTCCAGCACGGTGAACGCCTCGGCGATCCGACCCGCCACCAGGGCGGTCTCCTCCGGCCCGAGCCGCTCGACGACCACGCTCATCGGGTCGCCTCCGCGGTGGGCTGCGCCGACGGCGTGACGACTGCGGCACTGCTCGCCGCGCCCAGGCCGATCCGGGCGTACGTGTCGGGACGGTTGCCGCGCAGCACCAGCCCCCAGCAGACGCCCAGGAGGGCGGCCACCGGGTACACGGCGGGCAACGCCCACCGCAGGGTGGAGTCCGGCGCGACGCCGAGCAGGTTGGCGAAGTTCGACACCGCCAACCAGATGATCACGAAGAGCACCACGGTGGCCAGACCGGGCGCGACGACCCGTCGCCAGACGTTCTCGCCGCCGGGGGAACGGGCGAAGTAGGCGATCACGGCAACCGAGGTGGTGGCGATCAGCAGCAGTACGCCGAACCCGCCGGTGGTGCCGCCCCAGAAGAACAACTGGACCACGGGCTCCCAGCCGTTGATCGCGTACACCAGGATGACCACCAGGCCGAGGGCGCTCTGCGCCAGCGAGGCCGCCCGGGGCGCACCGGTTCGGGCCGAGGTCTGCCCGAACACCGCCGGCAGCACCCGCTCCCGGCCGAGCGCGAAGGTGTAGCGGGCCGTGGTGTTGTGGAACGAGATCATCGCGGCGAGCACGGAGGTCAGGAAGAGGACCTGCCCGATGGTGACCACGGTGTCGCCGAGGTGCGCGGCAGCCAGGTTGAAGATCAGCTCGACACCCTGCCCGCCGGCCTCGGCGACGATCTTGTCCGGCCCCACGGCGACCGTCATGGTCCAGGACGACAGCGCGTACAGCCCGGCGATGATCGCCACCGAGAGGTACGTCGCGAGCGGCACCGTCCGCTTGGGGTCCTTGCTCTCCTCGCTGAAGACCACGGCGGACTCGAAGCCGACGAAGCCCAGGATCGCCAGCACCAGCACCGCGCCGACCCCCGGCACGAAGAGGTTGTCCGGCGAGAAGCTGGCGAAGCTGACCTGGTCACCGGCGGGGTTGCCGATCTGACCCAGGTCGAAGACGAGGATCACCACGATCTCGGCGACCAGCAGCGCGGCCAGGACCAGACCGTTGATGTCCACCCGGAGCAGACCGAGCAGGCCGACCAACGCCCACGCCACCAGGGCCACGACCGCCCAGTGCGGATGCCCACCGAAGATCCGGTCCAGCACCGGCTCGGCTGCCGCGCCGATGGTGCCGTACAACCCGACCTGTAGCGCGTTGTACGCGATCAACGCGACCCAGGCGGCGCCCACGCCCGCCGGGCGGCCGAGACCTCGGGAGATGTAGGCGTAGAAGGCACCGGCGTTCTCCACCCGCCGCGACATCGCCACGTAGCCCACCGAGAACAGGGCGAGCACGGCGGCGACCAGCAGGAAGGCCAGCGGGATGCCGGTCACCCCGATGACGCCGTAGCCGGTGGTGACGACACCGGCCACCACGGTCAGCGGCGCGGCCGCGGAGAGCACGAAGAAGATCACCGAAGGGATGCCGAGGCGGCCTCGGGCCAGGGCGTCGGAGACGTTGCTGGGTCGGTCGACTGTCGATGTCGGGGGCATACGACTACTCCGGTCGTCGAGGGGGAGGGTAGGGGTTACCGGGGAAATCAGGGAATGCCGCGCAGCACGGCGGCGCCGACGGCGGCCTCGGTGTGCCCGACCAGTTCCTTCAGCGGCGCCGGCAGCGCGGGGATGAGGACGTTCAGCCGGTGGTGGGCGCGCGGGCCGGCGCTCCACAGCACTTCGCGGGTCAGCCCGGCGGCCGCGACGAGGCCGAGCAGCAACGCGTCCGGCACGTTCGGCGGGTCGGGCCGGTCCAGCAGTGCGCGGAGCCGGGTTGCCGGCCAGGCCACCGCGTTGAGGTCGATCGGCAGGTAGGTGACCGAGGTGCGCAGCAACCGGCGACTCTCCTGGCGGCGCAGCACGCCGGCACGGGCCAGCCGCTCCCCCACCGAGGTCGTCGCGCTCTGCGCCAGGAAGCTGAGCCAGGTCCGCAGTTCCTGGTGCTGGGGCTCGCCGATCAGCTGGTCGAGCACCGTGTGCGCCAGCGCGTCCGCGGGCGGGCGACGGTCGATGACGGTGACCTGCCCGGCCGACACGGTGATGTGTCCGTAGAGGAGCAACTCACCGAGCAGCCCGCTGGCCAGCCCGAGCCCGGTCGCCGCCGGGTGCAGCTTGGCCTTGCCACGACTGTCGTTGTGTGCGATCAGGAAGAACTCGTCGGCGATGAGCAACGGCCCTCCCGCACAGGTGTGTCCACAGTGATCGCGACCGGGAAAGGATGCACCGAGAGCTATTGCAACGCAACTCCCAGATTTGAAAGTTGCACTCCGTGCAGGCGCGACCTGCGGATCTTGGTCTGTCAGACTCGGACAGTGACCGCCACCCCCACCAACCGACCCGCCGCCAGCCCGACCGTGCGCCGCAGACGCATCGCCCGTGAGCTTCGCCAGCTCCGGGAACGCGCGGGCATGACCCTCGACGTGGCCGCCCGCCAGCTCGACATGTCGAAGAGCAACCTCTCCCGGATCGAGACCGCGCAGATCGGCATCAAACCGCGCGACGTCCGAGCCGCCCTCGCCCTCTACGAGGTCACCGGTTCGGACGCGGAGGCCCTGATCGAGATCGCCCGAGGGGCACAGCAACGCGGCTGGTGGCAGAACTACAGCGACGTGCTGCCCGAGTGGTTCGAGTTCTACGTGGGGCTGGAGGCCGAGGCGGCGGCGCTGCGCACGTACGAGGCCGAGTCGGTGCCGGGGCTGCTGCAGACCGAGGCGTACGCCCGGGAGATCTTCCGCCGCACCGCCGGCGAGGACGGCCTGGAACGCAAGGTCGCGGCCCGGCTGCACCGGCAGGAGGTCCTGCGCCGCGAGAACCCGGTCCAGCTCTCGGTGGTGCTCAACGAGGCGGTGCTGCTGCGCCCGGTCGGCGGCGCCGCGGTGATGGCCGAACAGTTGGTCCACATGAGCCGGATCGCGCAGTTACCGAACGTAACAATTCAGGTACTTCCGTTCGCGGCCGGCGGCCACCCCGCGATGAGCACCCCGTACGTGATCCTCAACTTCGCCGATGCCGCCGACGCGTCCGTGGTTTACCTGGATAACCTCACGATGGGGCTGGCTCTGGAGGAGACCGACCAGGTGCTCGGGTATAGCCTTCTGCACGAGGAGCTGTGCCGGATGGCGCTCGATCCGACGGCGTCCTTGACCCGTCTTGAGCATGCTTCTCGTAACTTTGCGTGACCGCTTCGGCGGCACGCCGACGCAGACGAGAGGTACCCGGATGACGGCGCACGACCTGACCCGAGCGGCTTGGCGCACCAGCACGCGCAGCAGTGGCAACGGCAACTGCGTGGAGGTCGCGACAGCCGACGGTCAGATCGCCGTACGCGACAGCAAGGACCGTTCCGGTCCGGTGCTCGCCTTCGGCCCGGCCGCCTGGCGGGCCTTCGTGTCCGGCGTGAGCGAGGTCCGTCGCCGCTGAGGCGTCTCCGCCGGTGCGAGACTGGGCCGTGCTCTCCGACGTAACAGTGGACCTGCCGGTACGCCCCGTGCTGCCGGCGCTGGTCGCGGCACTCGACACCGCCGGCACCGGCGTGCTGGTGGCACCGCCGGGCACCGGCAAGACCACCCTCGCGCCGCTGGCCGTCGCCGACCGGGTCACCGGTCGGGTGGTGATCGCCCAACCCCGTCGGGTGGCGGCCCGCGCCGCCGCCCGACGGATGGCCGAGCTGCTCGGCGAGCGGGTGGGCGAACGCGTCGGCTACGCGGTCCGCGGCGAACGGCGGGTCGGGCCGGACACCCGGGTGGAGGTGGTCACCACCGGCCTCCTGCTGCGACGGCTGCACCACGACCCGGAGCTGCCCGGCACTGGTGCCGTGCTGCTCGACGAGTGCCACGAACGACAACTCGACGCCGACCTCGCGTTGGCCTTCACCGTGGAGGCGCGGGCCACCCTCCGGCCGGACCTGTGGTTGCTGGCGATGTCCGCCACCCCGGACACCGAACGGTTCGCCGCGCTGCTCGGCGGGCCCACACCGGCCCCGGTCGTACAGGCCGACTCGGCACTGCACCCGGTCACGCGGATCTGGTCGCCGCCGGCACGCCCGATCGCCCCACCGGGGGCCGGGCCGGTGGACCGGGCGCTGCTGGACCACGTGGCCGCCACCGTCCGGCGCGCGCTGCGCGAGCGCGACGGAGACGTGCTGGTCTTCCTGCCCGGGGCCGGCGAGATCGCCGCGGTCACCGGCCGGCTGGCCGACCTGCGCGACGCTGTCGCGCTGCTGCCGTTGCACGGTCGGCAACGCGGCGCCGAGCAGGACGCCGCCCTGCGTCCGGCTGATCGACGGCGGGTGGTGCTGTCCACCGCCCTGGCCGAGACCAGCCTGACCGTCCCGGGCGTGCGGGTCGTGGTGGACGCGGGTCTGTCCCGGGTGCCCCGCATCGACCTGGCCCGAGGGTTGGGCGCGCTGGTCACCGTGCCGGTCTCCCGGGCCGCCGCCACCCAACGCGCGGGCCGGGCCGGCCGGGAGGCTCCCGGGTACGTCTACCGGTGCTGGTCGGCGGCGACCCACGAACGACTGCCGGCACGGCCCGAGCCGGAGATCGCCACCGCCGACCTGACCGGCTTCGCGTTGGAGCTGGCCGCCTGGGGTCGGCCGGACGGTGTCGGACTGGCGCTGCCCGACCCGCCGCCGGCCGCCGCGATGGCGGTGGCCCGGGACACGCTGCGCACCCTGGGCGCGGTCGACGCCGAGGGGAGGATCACCGCTCGGGGACGCGCGATCGCCGCTGCCGGAGCGCACCCCCGGCTGGCCCGGGCGCTGCTCGACGGCGCCGGTCGGGTCGGCGCCGACCGGGCGGCCGAGGTGGTCGCCCTGCTCGCCGAGGAGAGCACCGCCGGCCCCGGCGACGACCTGGTGGCCGGCTGGCGTCGGCTGCGCGCCGGTGTCGACGCGGGTGCGACCGCCCGCTGGCGCACCGAGGTACGACGACTGCGCGCCGCGCTGCCCATCGAGAGCCTCGCCGGCGACGGCCGATCCGGAGCCGGTGCCGCGAGCCGGGCCACCGCGCTGAGCGACGATCTCGCCGCCGGGCTACTCGTCGGTCTGGCGTACCCGGAACGGTTGGCCCGGGTGCGGCGGCCGGGCGGGTCGGCGTACCTGATGACCGGCGGGACCGCCGCGGACCTGGCGGCCGGCTCGGGGCTGGCCGGTGCCGACTGGCTGGCGGTGGCCGTCGCGGACCGCGCGCCCGGCGCGTCGGCGGCGCGGATCCGCCGGGCCTCGCCGGTGGACGAGGCGACGGCCCGGGAGGCGGCCGGTCCGCTGCTGCGCACCGATCGGGAGGTGGGCTGGTCCGACGGGGACGTGGTGGCGCGGGAGGTGACCCGCCTGGGCGCGATCGAGCTGGTCCAGCGGCGGCTGGAGCGGCCGGACCGGGCCGAGGTGGCCGCCGCGTTGCTGACCGGCCTCCGTCAGGAGGGCCTGGGGCTGCTGACCTGGACGCCGGCGGCGCGGGCGCTGCGCGAGCGGCTGGTGTTCCTCCGGCACCACCTGGGCGACCCGTGGCCGGACGTCGGCGACGAGGCGTTGCTCGACGCGGCACCCACCTGGTTGGGGCCGGAGTTGGCGGCCGCCCGGCGTCGCGCCGATCTGGCGCGGGCGGACGTGACGTCGGCGCTGCGCCGGCTGCTGCCCTGGGCGCAGGCCGCCCGACTGGACGAGGTGGCCCCGGAGCGGATCGAGGTGCCCAGCGGTTCACGGATCCGGGTGGACTACACCGACCCGGCCGCGCCGGTGCTCGGTGTGAAACTCCAGGAGACGTTCGGCTGGTCGGTGGCGCCACGCGTCGGCGACGGGCGGGTGCCGGTGCTGCTGCACCTGCTCTCCCCCGCCGGCCGTCCGGTGGCGGTCACCGCCGATCTGGCCTCGTTCTGGCGCACCGGCTATCCGCAGGTCCGTTCCGAGTTGCGTGGACGTTATCCACGGCACCCGTGGCCGGAGGACCCGGGCACGGCGACGCCCACCCGGCACGCCACCCCCCGCCGGCGCTGACCGTCGCCCCTACTCCTCCGACACGTCGGCCACCGCCACCGTGACGTTGTCCGGTGCGCCGGCGTGCAGTGCCAGGTCGATGAGCTTGCCGACGCACTCCGACCGGTCCGGGTAACCACTGAGCACCTCGGTGAGGGTGTCCGGGCGGACGACGTTGGAGAGACCGTCGCTGCACAGCAACCACCGGTCGCCGGCCCGGGGCACCATCGTCGCGTACGACGGGGAGACCTCGTCGCCCTGCAACGCCTGGGTGACCACGGCGCGCCGCGGGTGACTGCTGGCCTGGTCCGGGGTGATCACGCCCTGGTCGACCAGCATCTGGACGAACGTGTCGTCCCGGGTGACCTGCTTGAGCACGCCGTCGCGGAAGAGGTAGGCCCGGGAGTCACCGACGTGGGCGAGGGCCAGGCAGCTGCCGGTACGGGCGAAGAGCAGAGCGGTCAGTGTGGTGCCCATGCCCTGACGCTCGGGGTCCTCGGCGACCGCCTGCCGGATGCGGGAGGTGGCCAGGGCGATGGCACCTTCGAGCGCGGCGACCAGGGCGTCCTCGGGTGTCTCCACGTCCAGCGGGGCGACGGCGTCGATGGTGAGGGCGCTGGCCAGGTCGCCGGCGGCCATTCCGCCCATACCGTCGGCGACGGCGACGAGCCAGGTGCCGGCATGCAGGGCGTCCTGGTTTCCGCTGCGGATCAGCCCACGGTCGCTCGTTCCCACGGAACGCAGCTTCAGGGTCATGGGAGGCAGCCTGCCAGGCGGAGGGCGCAGTTGTCTCTAGGAGATCAGGACGACGGCGCGTGGCGCGGCCAATCTCACGTCTTGGTGACGTGGCGTGCCGGTGCGCCGCCGCGCCCGACCGCCCATGTCGGATGCCACAACCCATCCAACCGGATCAATTGACATCGTCTACCGACGCTGGAAACATCGAGCCGATATTGGGAGCGCTCCCAGCTTCTTGTCGCCACCACCGTCCCGTTTCCGTCCCGGAAGGACTCCCCGTGACGTCATCCCGACGCCGCCTCCTGTTGGCAGCGGCGACCACTCTGGCCCTCACCGGCGCTGGCGCCGGCGCGGCCCACGCCGACCCACCACCGGACGCCCCCGAGCAGATCGACAACGGCGACTTCAGCGAAGGGGTGAGCCCTTGGTTCTCCTTCGGCACCGGCGCGCTCGCGGTCACCGACGGGCAGCTCTGCACCACCGTCGCCGGCGGCCTGGCCAACCCGTGGGACGCCGGCATCGGCCAGGACGGCGTGCCGCTGATCGCCGGCGCCGAATACACCCTCGGCTTCTCCGTCTCCGCCACACCCGGTGCCGCCGTCAAGGCGGTGCTGCAACTCGGTAGCGCCCCCTACACCACGTACGCGGCCGTCGACGCCACCGCGACCGGCACCCTCCAGCGGGTCGAGCAGACCTTCACCGTGCCGGACGACAACCCCAACGCCCAACTGATCTTCCAGGTCGGTGGTGCCGCCCAGGCGCAGACCATCTGCCTGGACGACGTCTCGCTGCGCGGCGGCGAGCCGCCCGAACCGTACGTGCCGGACACCGGGCCACGGGTCCGCGTCAACCAGGTCGGCTACCTGCCCGGCGGTCCGAAGAACGCCACTGTCGTCACCGAGGCCACCGCGGCGCTGCCCTGGCAGCTGCGCTCCGCCGCCGGCGCCGTCGTGGCCAGCGGCACCACCACCGCCCGCGGTGTCGACGCCGCCTCCGGGCAGAACGTGCACACCGTCGACTTCTCCAGCTACCGCACCCCGGCCAGCGGGCTCACGCTCACCGTGGACGGCGAGACCAGCCACCCGTTCGACATCTCGGGCACGCTCTACGACCAGCTGCGTTCCGACTCGTTGCAGTTCTTCTACGCCCAGCGCAGCGGCATCGCCATCGACGGTGACCTGATCGGCGACGAGTACGCGCGCCCCGCCGGTCACCTCGGCGTGGCACCCAACCAGGGTGACACCAGCGTGCCCTGCCAGCCGGGCGTCTGCGACTACTCGCTGGACGTGCGCGGCGGCTGGTACGACGCCGGCGACCACGGCAAGTACGTGGTCAACGGCGGCATCGCCACCTACCAGCTGCTGAGCACCTTCGAGCGGACCAAGACGGCGGCCACCGCCGACGGCGGCGCCGCGCTGGGCGACAGCACCCTGCGGGTGCCCGAGCGCGGCAACGGCGTACCGGACATCCTCGACGAGGCCCGCTGGGAGCTGGAGTTCCTGCTGCGCATGCAGGTGCCGGCCGGCAAGCCGCTCGCCGGGATGGTCCACCACAAGATCCACGACCAGAACTGGACCGGGCTGCCGCTCGCCCCGCAGGACGACCCGCAGCCGCGCGAGCTGCACCCGCCGTCGACAGCGGCCACCCTCAACATGGCCGCCACCGCCGCCCAGTGCGCGCGCCTGTTCGCCCCGTACGACGCGGCGTTCGCGAACCGTTGCGCCACCGCGGCGAAGACCGCCTACAGCGCGGCCAAGGCCAACCCTGCGGTGTACGCCAGCCCGACCGACGGCACCGGCGGCGGCGCGTACGACGACAGCAACGTCACCGACGAGTTCTACTGGGCGGCGGCCGAGCTGTACCTGACCACCGGGGCGCAGACCTACCTGACCGACCTGACCGCGTCGCCGCACCACACCGGCAACGTGTTCGACGCGCGCGGCTTCGGCTGGCAGAGCGTCGCCGCGCTGGGCCGCCTCGACCTGGCCACCGTGCCGAATGGGCTGCCCGCCGCCGACCTGGCCCGGGTCCGCGCGTCGGTCACCGCCGCCGCCGACACGTACCTCGCCGAGCTGCGCCGGCAGGCGTACGGGCTGCCGATGCCCGGTGACGCCAACAGCTACTTCTGGGGCGGCAACAGCAACGTCATCAACAACGCCGTCGTGCTGGCCACCGCGTTCGACCTGACCCGCAATCCCGTCTACCGCGACGGCGCCGTGCAGGCGATGGACTACATCCTGGGTCGCAACGCGCTGAACATCTCCTACGTCACCGGTTGGGGCGAGCACGCCGCGCAGAACCAGCACAGTCGCATCTTCGGCCACCAGCTCGATCCGAGCATGCCCCGGCCGCCGGCCGGCTCGATCGCCGGTGGCCCGAACGCGGCCCTCCAGGACCCGTTCGTGGCGAAGTTGCTGGCCGGCTGCCAGCCGATGTTCTGCTACGTCGACGACATCAACTCGTACTCGACGAACGAGGTCGCGATCAACTGGAACTCGGCGCTGACCTGGATCGCCTCGTTCCTGGCCGACCAGGGTGACTCCGGCGCGGTGCCGGCCACCACCTGCTCGGTGGCCTACACCAACTACGGCGCCTGGCAGGGCGGCACCGGGTTCACCGCCCAGCTGACCGTCCGCAACACCGGCGCCACGGCCGTCAACGGGTGGAACGTGCGGTTCGCGTTCACGGGCGACCAGCGGGTACGCGAGGCGTGGCTGGCGAAGGTCACCCAGTCCGGCGCGACGGTGACCGCACGAAACGAGTCGCACAACGCCAAGATCGCACCGGGTGGTTCGGTGATGTTCGGCTTCAACGCGACGACCACCGGGGGCGCCAACCCGAGCCCCGGCCTGGTGACCGTCAACGGGGCGGCCTGCTCGCTGAGCTGACGTCTTCCTGGGTGGCCGCTCTTCCCCCGGGGCGGCCACCCAGGGTCCCGCCCTGAACGGGTGCCGCATTGTGCGCGGCGACCAGATCCGGCAGGTCGTCGAGCGAGTCGATGCGGAACAGGCACTGCTCGGCCACGGCCGGGAGGTCCAGGATGTGCCCCCACGGCGAGCGCCGGATCAGGCAGGCCTTCATCCCGGCCGCCAGGGCCGGTCGTGCGTCGTTGTCGGGCCGGTCGCCGACGTACAGGATCGACGACGCGTCGCCGCCACCCTCGACGACGACCCGCTCGAAGAACGCGGCCGACGGCTTCGCCACACCCCAACCGTACGACGTGCCGATCACGTCCACGGAGAGGCCGAGAGCACGCAGGGTCGCCTCGGCGTGGGCCGGCTGGTTACCGGCCAGGCCCACCAGCAGACCCTGGTCCCGCAACGCGGTCAGGCACCCTCGCGCGTCCGGATAGAGATCCTCCGCACCGAACGTCTCCGGCTGGCCGGCGGTCGCCCGACGGTCGAGCTCGGCGGCGAGGTCGAAGTCGGGGCGGAAGGTTCGGAACGTCTCCTGGTAGTCCAGCCCTCGGGCGATCACCGCACCGAAGACCGCCGAGAACGTGTGTCGTGGAACGCCGAGCCAGTCCGCCCATGCCGCGAACTCGCGGGACTCGTCCAGAATCGTTCCGCCGACATCGAAGAAGACCGCATTGATCATTCGTGACCCCCGTCCTGGTGCAGCTCCGGGCGGAGCATAAATGGCAATCGAATCTCGCGCTCCCCGCTCCCCGCTCCCCGCTGCGGGCTGCGGGCTGCGGGCTGCGGGCTGCGGGCTGCGGGCTGCGGGCTGCGGGTCGACCATGCAGTTCTTGTGTCGGGTGCTTTCGAGCTGATGTCGTAGACGATTCACCAACCGCGCACGCCAAACCTGGTGGAACCGCCGCCTCGTGTGGGCCACGGTGGGGCATGGACGACGGTGATCTGACCGCGGCGGAGCGTCGTGTGTGGGCGGCGATGCCGGCGGGAACGCGGGCCGCACTGGCCGGGCTGTCCGGCGCGGATCTGCGCAGCCTGCTGTTGGGCGTGGCCCGCGACCGGGCGGCGATGGTGCGTCCGTCCGAGGTGGTACGCCGTTGGCGCGAGGACCGGTTCGTCCGCCCAGCCGGCGCGGAGCCGCGCGTACTCGCTCGGGTAGAGGCCCGGATGTGGCAACTGCTGCCCTCCGACGTCTCCGGGGTGGAGTTGTCGCCAGTCGTGCCGGTGGGCGCCTGCTCGGCGGTCGCGCCGGGCAGCCAGAACAGAATCGTCACCACGATGCGGGCCAGCGAGGTGCTGAGCGACCCCACCAACGCCCTCGCGATCGAGGCCGCCGTGCGTCGCCGTCAACAGGACGAGGTGCACCTGGCCGCCGCCCATCGCGTGCTGCGGGCACAGGATTTCGGCAGCGGCGCGTCGTCGCACTTCCGGCTCTTCGCCCTGGTGTCCAGCGCCCGGGACACCGGTTCGGGCAGCACCCAGGCCCGACTGCTGATCCGGCACCTCACCTACTGGCAGACGGTCCTCGCCGAGCTGGTGCCGGCGGCCACGCCGCAGCTGCACGTCACGACCCTCGACGACGTCGTCGTCCGGGAACGGCTCGCGGACACCGTCCGACCGGTGGTCGACGAGGGAGCGGTGCCGCTCGTGGACGAGCCGGAGCGCACACGTGGTCGCGGCTACTACACCGGTTGCGCCCTACGGATCAGCCTCCTCGACGGCGACCTGGAGATCGGCGACGGCGGCCTCACCGACTGGACCGCCCGACTGAGCGGCGACGCCAAGGAACGCTGCCTCATCTCCTGCCTCGCGACCGAACGCCTCGCCGGCCACGTGGCCCACTGAGGCGGGATTGCGCGGGGCTCAGACCTCGTAACCCCGTCAGGCCTTTGCTCGACGCGCTGAGGTGCCCGCGCCAGGCGGCAAAAGTGTCGTACACCTGTTCTATTCTCGGTCCATGTTGGAGGGGTTGGCGCAGGCAGAGGCGGCAGTCGCCGACTGCCTCGACGCTTCGGCGTGGGCTCTTCCAGAGCACGACCTCGTCGCGGCACTCGACACCGCGCACCGGCTCGAGCAGCGCCTGGCGGCCGTGCAACTGGCCCTGGTGCGTGAGTTGGACGGCCGTGGCACGGCCCTGACCCAGGGCGCGTCATCGACGGCGGTGTGGTTGCGGGACCGGTTGCGGCTGAACGTCTCCGCCGCTCGTCGGCTGGTCGATCTCGCCGCCGCGCTCGACGCTGGAGCGCCCGGGGTGAGCGCCGCGCTGGCCAGCGGCGAGATCAGCGTCGGGCAGGCCCGGGTCATCGGCGACACGGTCCGCACTGTGCACACGGCCGCTGGTGCCGAGGCGGCCGAGAAAGCGGTTGGTGTCCTGGTCGAGTGGGCCGGGCAGTTCGAGCCAGCGCTGCTGCGCAAGGTGGGCACCCGGGTCCTCGACCACGTCGCCCCGGAGGTCGCCGATGCCGCGTCACGGGCGGCGTTGGAGGCCGAGGCGCGTCGAGCCGGCCAGGATCGTCACCTCACACTGTCTGAACGGCGCGACGGGCGGCTGCGCCTGTCCGGCAATCTGGATGCCGAAACGGCCGGTTGTTGCGTGCCGCGCTCGACCCCCTGACCGCGCCGTCCGGTCCGGACGATCCGCGTTGTGCCGGGCAACGCCGCCACGACGCGCTCGCCGACCTCTGCCGGCTCGCCCTGCGCACCGACGAGCTACCCGAGCACGGCGGCGGGGCCGCCCAGGTCGTCGTCACCACGAGCTTCGACGTGTTGACCCGGCAGCTTGCCGCCAGCACCCTCGACACTGGGCCAGGGATCACCCCGGAGACGGTACGTCGCCTCGCCTGCGACGCGGCGATCCTGCCGGCCGTTCTCGGCGGCCGCGGCCAGACTCTCGACGTGGGCAGGCAACGCAGACTGATCACCGGCCCGCTGCGACGCGCCCTGGTCCTGCGCGACCGCGGCTGCGCCTTCCCGGGCTGCGACCGCCCGCCCCGCTGGTGCGACGCCCACCACATCCGCCACTGGGTCGACGGTGGCGGCACCAGCCTGGCCAACTCCGTGTTGCTCTGCGCCCACCATCACCGACACCTCCACCGTGGTGAGTGGGCGGTCCGGCTCGGCGGCGACGGCCACCCGGAGTTCGTCCCGCCGGCCTGGCTCGACCCCGACCAGCTCCCCCGCCGCAACCGATACCACCGACGGACGTGACGGTCCCCTGCCCACGACCGACCGGTCGGGAGGTTACCGGTCGTGGCTAGGTTGGGATGGTGCTGGTCGTGAACGTGGTCGAGGAGTTCGGCGCGGACAACTCGCTGGAGGGTTCGTGGGTTATGCCATCGGACGTCGTTGAGCCACTGCGTGCCCACGTCGACGTGACGCCGCAGGGGTGGGTCGTGGATACGTGGCCGGTGACCTCGGACGTCGCCGCCATCGTGCAGCCCTGGGTCGACAAGCCGATAGATGTCAGATCAGGTGCCTGGTTCATCGGTTCCTACCGCACGGACGGGTAGGACGGCCGACGGACCTGACCCAGACGAACCGGCCACGGACTGTGACGGGGGCCGCACTCTGCGGGGCATCGGCGTGCGGGCAGCGGCTCTAGGGTCGATGAATGGGCACCCGGGCAGGCTTTCGCGGCCGCTGGCGGTCGATATCGCCGCTGCCGCCGCCCGGTCGGCTGCGCACGCTGTCGCTGGCCACCCTGGCCAACACTGTCGGCACGGGGTTGTGGGTGACCGCTGCGGCGCTCTACCTGACCCGTTTCGTGGGGCTGACACCGACGGAGGTGGGGCTGGGGCTGACCGTCGCCGGCCTGGTCGGGCTCACCGCGAGTGTGCCGCTCGGTGGGCTCGCCGACCGGCGTGATCCCCGGGCGCTGCGCGCGGTCCTCCAACTGGCCCAGGCCGCTGTCGCCGCCGCGTACCTGTTGGTCGGCTCGTTTCCGATCTTCCTGCTGGTGGCCACTGTGGACGCGCTGCTGGTCTCCGGCAACCTGGCGGTCCGTGCCGCGCTGGTCTCCGCGGTCGGCGGGCCGGAGGGCCGGGTGCACGCCTTCGCCACATTGCGCGCGGTGGCGAACCTGGGCGTGACGCTCGGCGCGGGGGTGGCCGCGTTCGTGCTGGTGGCGGACACCGGGTGGGCGTACCGGCTGCTGGTGCTCGGCAACGTCGCGACCTACCTGGTGTCGGCGGCGCTGATCATGCGACTGCCGTCGTATCCGCCGGTCCGACGGCCGGTCCGTCCGCGACCGGGCCGCGCGTTGCGCGACGGGCGCTTCCTGGCGGTCGCCGGCGCTTCGGCGGTGCTCTCCCTGCACGGTGTCGCGCTGACGCTGATCCTGCCGCTGTGGGTGGTGACCCGCACCGACGCGCCTCCGGTGACGGTCGCGGCCGTGCTGCTGGTCAACACGCTGCTCACGGTGCTCTTCGCGGTACGGCTCAGCGGGAGCGCCCGGCACGCGGTGCCGGCGGCGGCGACGATGCGGCGGGCCGGCCTGGTGCTCGCGGCCGGGATGCTGCTCTGGGCCGCGACCGCTGTCGTGCCCACCGCGCTGGCGGTCGGCCTGCTACTGCTCGCGACGGTGGTGTACACGGTGGGCGACCTGTGGCACAGCGGTGCCGGGGCGGCGCTGGCCTACGACCTCGCCGCCCCGGCCGCCATCGGCGCGTACCAGGGGGTCGACGCACTGCTCGCCGGGCTGGCCCGCGCGGCCGGGCCGGCCTTGCTGACCTGGCTGATCCTCGACGGAGGCCCGATCGGTTGGCTGGCCCTGGCCGGGCTGCTCGCGGTCACCGGTCTGGCGGTGCCACCGCTGACCCGACAGGCGCTGGCGCACCGCGCCGAGCCGCTTCCGGCCAGCGGTCAGCCGATCTCCTCGTCGACGTAGCACCAGCGCCACGCCTCGCCGGGCTGCGCCGAGCGGATCACCGGGTGCCCGGTGGACGCGTAGTGCTTGCTCGCGTGCTGGTTCGGCGACGAGTCGCAGCAGCCGACCTGCCCGCAGCTCAGGCAGGTACGCAGGTGCACCCAGTAGGTGTCGCCGACGGCGACGCAGTCCGCGCACTCGTCGGGGGTGCGCGCCTCGACGGCACCCGCCTCGGTCAGGTGCTCACAACTCACTTCTCGACCTCCCGCAGCAACGACTCTTCCAGGTCCAGGTCACGATAGGCCCGCACCAGCACCTCCTCAGGAATCTGACCGGAGTCCCGGGCAGCCCGGAACACATCCCGTTCGGCGTCGATCATCTCCTGCCGCAGCCGACCGTACGCCTGCGACGGGGTCTCCCGGTCGGTGCCGCCGAGCCGTTCCCACGCCATGTTGGTCCGGTCCTCCACCGCTCGACGCAGCCGGTCCACCACCGCTTCCGGTGCGCTGTCGGCCAACTCGTCGAGGCGGTCCTGGGCGGCCCGGCTGGCCCGCTGCTGGACACCGGCGGCGGACAGCGCGTCCTGCACCGGGTCGTCCGGTGGCAGCCGCAACCGACGCGCGACCAACGGTAGCGTGGCGCCCTGGCCGACGAGTGTGAAGACGATCACCGCGAAGGCCAACCAGATGAACAACGCCCGGGGGTACGGCTCGTCGTCGGCGAGGGTCAGCGGCAACGCGAGAGCGGCGGCCAGGGTCACCACGCCGCGCATCCCGGCCCAGCCGATGATGATCGGGAACTTCGGCGACGGCCTGGGGTCGCGGCGACGGACCCGGGGCACCAACCGGGCCAGGTAGGTGGCCGGGAAGAGCCAGACGAACCGGGTGAGGAAGACGGCGGCGAGCACCGCGAACGTGATGAGGACGAGCGAGCCGATCGGCTCGTCGAGGTCGTGCAGCACCTCCCGCAGTTGGAGCCCGACCAGCAGGAAGACCAGGCCCTCCAGCAGGAAACGGACCAGCCGCCAGAACGCGCCGGTCTGCAACCGGGACGCCGCCGACAGCAACTGGGGCAGCTTGTGGCCGAGCACCAGGCCGGTGACGACCACCGCGACCACCCCGGAGGCGTGCAGGTGCTCGGCGGTGAACACCACAGCGAACGGGATGATCAACGACAGGGCGTTGTCCAGCAACGGGTCGGTGATCCGCCGGTGCAGGAACCCGAAGACCACCGCCCCGAGCGCCCCGATCAGGATGCCGCCACCGGTGGCCCGCAGCACCTCGATGGCGACGTCGGCGGTGCCGACCGCCGAGCCGACGGTGGCCATCGTCGCGACCCGCAGCAGCACCAGCGCGGTGGCGTCGTTGACCAGGCTCTCCCCCTCCAGGATGGTGACGACCCGGCGGGGCAGGCCGACCCGCCGGGCCACGGCCGTGGCGGCCACCGCGTCCGGCGGGGCGACCACCGCGCCGAGGGCCAGGCAGATCGCGAACGGCAACTGCGGCAGCAGCAGGTGCAGCACCAACCCGACCACGAACGCGGTGAACAGCACCAGGCCGACCGCGAGCAGCAGGATCGGCCGGATGTTGTTCTTGAACGCCGGTACCGAGGTCTCCAGCGCTGCCACGTAGAGCAGCGGAGGCAGGATGCCGATCAGCACCAACTCGGGTTCGAGGTGCACCTGCGGGAAGCCCGGCACGAACGAGAGCGCCAGACCGAGCACGACCAGCACGATCGGCGCGAGGAGGCCGAGCCGGCGGGCCAACGCGGCGCCCAGGGTGGCGATCGCCAGGAAGACGACGACCGGAAACAGGCTTTCCATGGGGTACGAGCCTAGGGGTCCGGCGGATCCGAGCCTCGATCAGCCGGCCGGGCGCAGCTTCGGCAGCACCTCGCTGCCGAACGCGTCGATGAACCCGCGCTGCTCCTGCCCGACGTGGTGCAGGGCGATCTGGTCGAAGCCGAGTTCCAGGTACTCCTCCAGCCAGCCGACGTGCCGGCCCAGGTCGGCCGACACGTTGACCACCTCGGCGACCCGCTGCGCCGGTACGTCGGCGGAGACCACGTCGAAGTGCTCGGCGGTCTCCAGGTCCCAGCAGACCGGCGGGGCGAAGACGTTGCTGCGCCACTGGTCGTACGCGATGGCCTCGGCCTGCGCCTGGTCGGGCGCCCAGGAGACGTGCACCTGTAGGTGCAGCGGCCCGCGCCCACCGGCGTCCCGGTAGGCGTCGATCATCTCGCGCAGGTGCGCCACCGGCGCGTTCACGGTGATCAGCCCGTCCGCCCACTCGGCGCACCAGCGGGCGGTGGCCACGCTGACGGCGGCGCCGACCAGCGCGGGCGGCTGCTCCGGGCGGGTCCACAGCCGGGCCCGGTCCACCCGGACCAGGCCGTCGTGGCTGACCTCCTCGCCGGCCAGGAGCGCGCGGATCACGTCCACGCACTCGCGCAGCCGGGCGGCGCGGATGTCCTTGCGCGGCCACGGGTCGCCGGTGATGTGCTCGTTGCTGGCCTCGCCGGTGCCCAGCGCCGCCCAGAAACGGCCCGGGTACATCGCGCCGAGGGTGCCGATGGCCTGCGCGATGATCGCCGGGTGGTACCGCTGGCCGGGTGCGTTGACCACCCCGAACGGCAGACCGGTGGCCTGCAACGCGGAGCCCAGCCAGGACCAGGCGAAGCCGGATTCGCCCTGCCGGGCGCTCCACGGGGAGAAGTGGTCGGAGCACATGGCGGCGTCGAAGCCGGCCCGCTCGGCGTGCATCACCGCCTCCAGGAGGGCACGCGGGCCGATCTGCTCATGCGAGGCGTGGAATCCGAACGTCGTCATGGGCGCACTTCCTACCCACGTCGGCGTCGGCTGATGCGTGCGCTATTCCGCGTGGGCCCCCGCGCCGGCCGAGGCGACGCCCTCGCCCACCCAGACCGTCTTGGTGTTGCAGAACTCCCGCATGCCGAGCGCTGACAACTCCCGCCCGTAACCGGAGTTCTTCACCCCTCCGAACGGCAACTCCGGGTAGGACGTGGTCATGCCGTTGACGAAGACGTTGCCGGCGTCCAGGTCGGTGGCGAAGCGCTCCTGCTCGTCCGGGTCCCGGGTCCAGGCGTTCGAGCCGAGCCCGAAGCTGGTGCCGTTGGCGACCTCGATCGCCTCCTCGTACGACGAGACCCGGAACAGACCGGCGACCGGACCGAAGACCTCCTCCGACCACATCCGCATCTGCGGGGTGAGGTCGGTGACCACCGTCGGCGGGTAGAACCACCCGTCGCCACCCGGCAGCTCGCCGCCGCAGAGCACCGTGGCGCCGTTGTCGACAGCGTCGCGGACCTGGGCGTGCACCTCGTCGCGGCCCCGCTCACTCGCGAGCGGACCCACGTCGGTGTTCGCCTCCATCGGGTCACCGACCCGCAGCGCGGCCATGTTCGCGGCGAACTTCTCCGCGAAGGCGTCGAACACGTCGGTGTGCACGATGAACCGTTTCGCGGCGATGCACGACTGGCCGTTGTTCTGGCAGCGGGCGGTGGTGGCCACCTCGGCGGCGCGGTCCACGTCGGCGGAGGGCATCACCACGAAGGGGTCGCTGCCGCCGAGTTCCAGGACGGTCTTCTTCAGCTCTCGTCCGGCGATCTGCGCGATGGACCGACCGGCCGGCTCGCTGCCGGTGAGCGTGGCGGCGCGCACCCGGGGGTCGCTGAGGATCCGGTCCACGGCGTCGGAGCCGACCAGCACCGTGGTGAAGGCCCCCTCGGGGAAGCCGGCCCGCCGGAACACGTCCTCCAGCAGCAGGGCGGTCTGCGGCACGTTCGAGGCGTGCTTGAGCAGACCGGTGTTGCCGGCCATCAACGCCGGCGCCGCGAAACGCATCACCTGCCAGAGCGGGAAGTTCCACGGCATCACCGCGAGCACCACACCGATCGGCTGGTAGCGGACGAACGCCCGGGTCGCCTTGACGGCGGCGGAGTCGGCCGGCTCGTCGGCGAGGAAGGCGGGGGCCTTCTCGGCGTAGAAGCGGGCAGCCGTGGCGCACTTGGTCACCTCGGCCTGCGCGGAGGCGTAGGTCTTGCCCATCTCGGTGGTCATGATCCGGGCGATCTCGTCGCGCTCGGCGTCGAGCAGGTCGGCGGCGGCGTTCATCCACCCGGCGCGCTGGTCGACCGTCGTCGCCCGCAACTGCTGGTACGCGAGGTGGGTGCGCTCGATGGCACCGTCGAGCTGCTCGGTGGACATCGCCTCGTAGGTCTTGAGCACCTGTCCGGTGGCGGGGTTGGTGGTGGCGATGTGGGGCATCTCGTCCTCCTGTCACTCGAACAACGAGTGGCGTACGCCCGGCTCCTCGCGGCGGCGGGCGGCGCGGCGGCGCTGGATCACGACCAGGTCGACCACGGCGACCACAGCGAAGATCGCACAGACCACGCCGAGCCAGGCGATGCCGGCCCAGAACGCCAACACCGCGAAGACCACCATGATCACCAGCCCGAAGCCGGCGAGGGTGAGCCGGAGGTTCAGCGCGCTGTACGCGTGGCCGACCGTGCCACGGGCGCGCCGGGGCTGCGATCTCGTCATACCCCCGCACCTACCCCCGATCGGCCGGGTTAACCGGCGGTGCGCGCTCCCACCCCCGATGGCTGGTGTGCTCGATTACATCCGTTCGCGCCCGCGGCCCCGCCGACCGCAGGATGGGCGCATGTCAATGACCCTCGCCGTGCCGGTGACCGTCGCCATCGCCCGTCGTGTCGATCCGGCCCGGTCCAGCGAGATGGTGGCCTGGATGCGGGCCGGTACCGCGCTGGCCGAGGCGTTTCCCGGGTTCCTCGGCGCCGGTTGGGTGCAGAGCGGCCCGGGTTCGCCGGAGTGGCACATGCTCTACCGCTTCGCCGACGCCGAGACGCTGCGCCGGTGGGAGGAGTCTCCGCAGCGGCACTGGTGGCTCAGCTCGGCGCAGGGCATCGTCGAGCACACCCGGGTCGAGCGGCGTACCGGTATCGAGGGGTGGTTCGACCCTCCGTCGGAGCACTCGGTGGACCTGGTCGCACCGGTCGCACCGACGTCGCCGCCCAGGTGGAAGCAGGCGGTGACCATCTGGCTGGCGTTCTTCCCGCTGAGCCTCAGCGCCACACTGCTGACGAGTCACTTCCTCGGCGCGGTGCCGTTGGCGGCGCGGGTGCTGCTGATGACGCTCTGCCTGACCCCGTTGATGACGTACCTGGTGCTGCCCCGGATCACCCGGGCGTTGCACTGGTGGCTGCACGGCCAGCGGGCACCCCGGCGGGGTTTATAGCACCCCGACAGCGTCCGCGTCGGCACTCTGCCGCATAGCCGACAGCAACTTCGCGACAAACCCCGTCCTACGCATAGAGTTACCGCGCTGTCGCTCTGTGCTGCGGGAAACGGGAGACGTCATGCCTCGACGCTGGGTCGCCGCCCTGGCCTGTACCGCGGCGCTGGTGGCGCTGGCCTGCGAGGGTGGCACCTCCGCGACACCCCGCCCCACCAAGAGCGCCCCGCCGTCGAGCGGGCCGGGTGGCATCGCCGCGCTCGGCGACTCGATCACCACCGGCTTCGCGTCCTGCCTGGTGTTGACGTCGTGCGAACGCAACTCCTGGTCGACCGGGGACGGCCTGCGGGTGCAGAGCCACTACCGGCGGCTGCTGGAACAGAATTCGGCGATCCGCGACCGGACGTACAACCATGCCCGTCCCGGCGCCCGCGCGGACGCGCTGGAAGGCCAGGCCCAGGCGGCGGTACGCGACCGCCCCGACTACGTCACGGTGCTGATCGGCGCCAACGACGTCTGCCGGGGCGGGGTGGACGCGATGACGCCGGTCGCCGAGTTCCGTGCCGACGTCGACCGGGGCCTACGGGTGCTGAAGACCGGGCGCCCGAAGGCCCGGGTGCTGGTGGTGAGCATTCCCGACCTGTACCGGCTCTGGGAGGTCGGGCACGGCGACTCCCGGGCGGTTCGCGCGTGGCGACGAGGCATCTGCCCGTCCCTGTTGGCCGAGGCGACCTCGACGGCCCCGGCTGACCGGGCTCGCCGGGCCGCCGTGCGGGAGCGGATCCAGGCGTACAACACCGAGTTGGTGGCGGCCTGCCGGGCGTACGGCTCACGCTGCCGGCACGACGGCGGCGCGGTGCACAAGGTCCGGTTCACTCTGGACCTGCTCAACCCACTGGACTGGTTCCACCCCAACGCCACCGGCCAGGGCCGCATCGCCGAGGTCACCTGGCGCGCCTCCGGCCTGGCGAACTGACCGGCCCGGCCGACCCTCAGCGCTGGCGGGGCTCCGGGACTCCGATGCCCCGGGACCGGTAGAGGGCCCGAGATCGCTTCGCGAGGTCCTTCGTGGCCGACGAGTTGGCCCAGGTGCCGAGCACTATGGCGGCGCCGGGGATGACCTTGGCGACCATCCGCTTGGCGGCCCGGACACCGGCCATCTGGGCCAACCGGACGCCGAGTTGCAGCATGACCCGACCGAGCGGGCGTTGGCCGCCCAGGCCGAAGAGCGCGTCGGCGCGTTCCCGGCCGGCGGCCACGCCGAGAGCCAGCCGAGCGCTCTCGGCGACCTTGTGCACGCGCTGGAGCACCAGCAGGTCGGTGGCCCGGTCGCCGTGTAGCGGGTCGACGTCGTAGGCGGCGGCGATGTGCAGCACCATCCGCGCCTGGGTCCAGGCCAGCACGCCCACGTCGATCACCGCCCCGGGCAGCCCGGCCACTCCGGAGACCGCGCCCGACAGCCGGGCCAGGTTGACGAACTTGCGGGCCGCCTGGTCGGCGAGGACGTCGGCCGACACGCCGGGCTGCTCGGCCCGGGCCCGGGCGGCCCACTGCACGGCCTCCGGCCCGAGCCGGCGTACGGCCTCCAGGGCGAGGTGTTCGGGCGCGTACTGCGGGTCGTCGCGCATCCGGTCCCACAGACGGGCCGGTGGACCCTCGGGGGCGTCCACCGGCTCGGCCGGCAGGCCGGCGGACGGTTGCGGAGTGGGGGCGGCGGGCTGGCCGCCGACGGGTGGGGTGTCGGTCACCGGGTCTCCCCAGGGGTGGAGATGGCGGACAGGGCGGCCGATGGAGCGGTCAGCGGCGGCGGTTGGACAGCCGGGCCGCCAGCCCCTTGAGCTTCTGCTGGTTGGCCGGCTTGGCCATCTCCCGACGGCCTCGCTCCACCAACTGCTGCCCCTTCGGCGATCTGAGGAACGTGGTGATTCGCTGCATCAGTGACATGGCGTCCTCCTGTCGATGATCCCTCTGTCATGTGTACCCGTAACCCGCAACACATGTACCCGGGATGCGACAGCCTCAACCCTCACCGTCCACAGTGGTCGGTAGGTTACCGCCCCGCCGGCACGATGGCGTCGACGACCCGGGTGGCCCGCCATTCGTGCTGCTGGTAGTGCTCGGGGTACGCGGACACCTGCACCGCCTGGGCGGCGTCGGTCAGTCGCATCCCCTCCCAGCCGGGCACCTGCTGCAGTGCGGCGAGGAACTGCCGGGTGGCGAACTCCGGGTCCATCAGCCGACCCACCGGGCCCCAACCGCTGCTCGACCGCTGCTGGAACAGCCCGACCGAGTCGTGGTCCCAGCCGACGCCCTGGTGCGGGTAGTCCTGCGACTCGGGCAGCACGCCGCTGGCCACGTTGTAGAGGTTGCTCTCCTGCATGGCGGTGGCCACCGCGATCACCAGCCCGCGGCGGGGCACCCCCATCGTGCGGCCGGTCCGGACGATCGCCTCGGCGTTGTCCATCTGGGCCCGGTCCAGGCCGGCGACAGGAGCCGGGCGGGTCGGGCGGGTCGGCTTGGCCTTGCGGGCCGGAGCGCTGGTGTCCGGGTCGGCCGGGGTCGCCGTGGCGGATGCGCTCGGGGCAGCCGCTCTCTCGAGGCCACGCGAGGCGGTCTGCTGCTCGGCGCGCTGCGCCAGCTCGGAGGTGGACGGCGACGCGTCCCGCGTCGCGGCGTCCGCGCTGTCGTCCCGGATCTGCGCGACGGCGGCGAGGCCGAGGCAGCACACCACCCCGGTGGCGAGCGCCACCTGCGCCCGGCGTCGACCGGTCAGGTCGCGGGCGTACGCCCGGAGCCGGCTCGCGGCGGTTGTCCGTTCGGCTGAGGTGCCATCCTCCGTATCGGCAGTGGGCGTACTCGGGGCGTACGGGTCGTCGAGGGTGCCGTCGTCACGCATCAACCGAGGCTAGGCAGGCGGAAACGCCGATCACGCACGGTGATCACGTGGTGATCGCCACACATCCGGCCCCCTCCGGTGGACGACAGGGTCGGGTCGACCCGACCGAGGAAGGGACCTCGCGTACCGGATGAAGGCGGCATTCCCCGCAGGCCCGCCCGGCCGGGGACAGGCGGACACATCCGACCCTCGGACCCGACATGATCGACAAACTCGGCCTTTGGGCTGAACCGGACCTCCACCGATCGGTCCACCGGACCCGCCTCGCGGTGAAAACAGCTGATTGGTCCGGTCACGCCCATCCCCCGGGCGGCGGACCGCCCGGAGCAGGAATGCGCCAGGATGGCGGGTACGTTGCCCGAACGGGTGCCCTTCGTCGCGACGGCGCCCCGCAGGCACATTTCAGGGAGGTCCGCACCGGTGCTCGACCCACACGAGCTCTACCAGCTCACCGACGATCTGCCCGACCTCGGGCAACCGGTTCTGATCCAGGCCCTCACCGGGTTCGTGGACGCCGGCAACGCCAGCCGGCTGGCGCGCGAGCAACTGCTCACCTCGCTGGAGGGTCGGCCGATCGCCACCTTCGACGTCGACCAGCTCTTCGACTACCGATCGCGACGACCGGTGATGACCTTCGTCGAGGACCACTGGGAAAGCATCGACGCCCCCTCGCTCGAGCTGCACCTGCTGCACGACGACGACGAGACACCGTTCCTGCTGCTCACCGGCCCCGAGCCGGACCTACAGTGGGAGCGTTTCGTGGCCGCCGTCGCCGGGCTCGCCGCCCGCCTGGACGTCCGGCTCACCGTGGGGCTCAACTCCATCCCGATGGCGGTGCCACACACCCGCCCGACCGGGGTGACCGCGCACGCCACCCGCCCGGAACTGATCTCCGGCTACGAGCCCTGGCTGCAACGCGTCCAGGTGCCCGGAAGCGTCGGCCACCTGCTGGAGTTCCGCCTCGGTCAGCAGGGTCGCGACGCGCTGGGCTTCGCCGCCCACGTACCGCACTACGTGGCGCAGACCGAATACCCGGCCGCCGCCGAGGTGCTGCTCACGTCGGTGTCCCGCAGCACCGGCCTGCTGCTGCCCGGCGACGGGCTGCGCTCGGCCGCCGAGGTGGTTCGGGTGGAGATCGACAGGCAGGTCGCCCAGACCGACGACGCCGCCGCCCTGGTCCAGGCCCTGGAGGAGCAGTACGACGCGTTCGCCCGAGGTCGGGGCGAGAAGAGCCTGCTCGCCCCGGACGCCGGACCACTGCCGACGGCCGACGAACTCGGCGCGGAACTCGAACGGTTCCTGGCCGAACAGACCCGTCCCGGCGACACCCCGGCCGGCTGACCCGGCGTAGCGGCGGCGGATGCGGCAGGCTGGAGGCATGCGCCTGGCGACCTGGAACGTCAACTCGGTGAAGGCCCGCCTACCCCGACTGTTGGAGTGGCTGGCCGACACCGGGCCGGACGTCGTCTGCCTGCAGGAGACCAAGTGCCCCGACGGCGCCTTCCCGGTGGCCGAGGTGGGCACGTTGGGCTACCGCGTGGCCAGTCACAGCGACGGCCGGTGGAACGGGGTCGCCATCCTGTCCCGGGTCGGGCTGGACGACGTCCGTGTCGGGTTCGCCGGCGAGCCCGGCTTCCCCGCCCCGGAGGCCCGGGCCATCTCGGCGACCTGCGACGGGGTCCGGGTCTGGTCGGTGTACGTGCCGAACGGCCGAACGCCGGACGACCCGCACTACGCGTACAAGTTGGCCTGGTTCGCCGCGCTGCGCGACGCGCTGGAGACGGAGTTGGCCGGCGGGCTCCCGCTGGCGGTCAGCGGTGACTTCAACGTCGCCCCGACCGACGCCGACGTCTGGGACCCGGCCGTCTTCACCCACTCCACGCACGTCACCCCGGCCGAGCGGGCCGCCCTCGCCGCGCTGCGCGACCTGGGCCTCAGCGACGTCGTGCCCACCCCCATGAAGGGGCCACACCCCTTCACGTACTGGGACTACCGGGCCGGGATGTTCCACCAGAACAAGGGCATGAGAATCGACCTGGTGTACGCGTCCGCGCCGTTCGCCCGAGCGGTCCGCTCGGCGTACGTGGACCGGGAGGCCCGCAAGGGCAAGGGCCCCTCCGACCACGCGCCGATCGTCGTCGACGCCGACCTGGTCCCGGCGGTCGAGACGTTCTGACCTCGCGCTGTCCTTCTGCCGCCGGCGGCGATGGGCTCTGCCCCGGGTGGCTAGGGTGGGCAGATGGCAGTCGTGAAGATCAACGCTATCGAGGTCCCGCCCGGTGGCGGCGCGGAGCTGGAGAAGCGGTTCGCCGCACGGGCCGGAGCTGTGGAGAACTCCCCCGGCTTCCTCGGCTTCGAGTTACTCCGCCCCGTGGCCGGCGAGACCCGCTACTTCGTCTACACGAAGTGGGAGAGCGAAGAAGCGTTCCAGGCATGGGCCGCCGGCCCGTCGCGCGCCGCCCACGCCACCGCCCCCGGCGACAAGCCTCGTCCCCCGGTCTCCACCGGTGCCAGCCTGTTGGAGTTCGAGGTGGCGCTGCACGTCCCCGAGCCGACCTGATCGCAGCGGTCCGTCACTCGCCTCACGGAATGAGGAGGGCCTTGCCCGGGATCGAGCGCGCCTCCATCGCGCGGTGAGCCTCAGCCGCGGAACGCAGTGGATACTCGCGCGCGATCACCGGGCGTATCCGCCCCTCCACCGCCTCGGTCAGGGCTCGGCCCGCAAGCTGCACCATCTCCGGCGCCTGGAACTGAACGTTCGCAATGCCGTACAGGTCGATGCCGCGCGCCCGCGCACTCGGTAGATCCATCGTGGCGAACTCGCCACTCGCCGCCCCGTGGGCCGAGACCCGCCCGCCGTGGGCCACCAACTGAAAGGCGTCGGTGCCGAGTTTCCCCCCGACCCCGTCCAGCAGCACATCGACCGACCGCCCGCCGAAAGCTTCGCGTACCGCGTCGGTCCATCCGTCACCGGCGTAATCGACGACAGCGTCGGCGCCGAGCCGCCGTACCAGTGTCAGCTTGTCCGCCCCACGGGCCGCCCCCACGACCTGCGCACCGAGACGGTGCGCGAGCTGGACAAGCAGGGTTCCCATGCCGCCCGCGGCCCCCAGGATCAGGACCCGGTCGCCCGGCTTGACGCCGACACCGTCGATGATGCCCATGGCGGTCACGCCGTCGTGTGCGAGACTAGCCGCTTCCCGCAGACTCAGTCCGTCGGGGACCGGCACCAACCGGTCGACGCCGGTCCGAACCAGTTCAGCGTACGAACCCCGCGTCCCGGCACCCGCGACGACCTGGCGGCCAAGCCAGGACGCAGAGACGCCTGGACCTGTGGAAACCACCGTTCCCGCCGCTGCGCCGCCCGGTACGTACGGCGGGGTGACACCGAACATCTCACCCCAGCCACCGCGGATCTGAGTCTCGACGTAGATCGTGTCCACGGCCTCGGCGCGAACGATGACCTCCCCCTCCCTGGCTTGCGGATCGGGCAGGTCCACCAGGACCAGAACCTCTGGACGCCCGTACTCAGAAACCTGGATCGCCCGCACGCATGTCTCCGATCAGCCGCGGTCCAGTGCTTCGGATCCGCTTCCATACCTCGTGTCAGCGACGCTAAGACCTAAATGCTGGTTGAAGTCAAGCGGAAAGTCGGAGGATCGATGGCGGAGTTCACGGGGATGTCGCAGCAGCACCGCCGCACCCCACAGACGGACCCGAGCCACCGCAGCCGAACCGCGCCGGATCGGCTGTCGCCGTTGATAGCGTCGAGGCAGACCGAGCGGTAGTCGGCCACCAGTCGCCCTGCCAGCCATTCCACACCGTTCGTTCAGGGCGCATCCCACGGCGCGGGGGGACCTGATCGTGTTCGACGGGTTCGAAGAATTCGACATCGACACGCCCGGCGCGAGGATCCACGGACGCCGAGGCGGAAGCGGGCCGCCCGTCCTGCTGCTGCACGGCATTCCCGAGACGCACCTCATGTGGCACCAGGTCGCGCCACGGCTCGCCGAGAAGTACACGGTCGTCGCCACCGACCTGCGGGGGTGGGGCGGCAGCGGCAAACCGCCGAGCACCGCCGATCACGAGCCGTACAGCATGCGCGCCATCGCCCGCGACCAGATCGAGGTGATGCGACGCCTGGGCCACGAGCAGTTCCGGCTCGTCGGCCACGACCGCGGGGCCCGCTGCGCGTACCGTCTGGCGCTTGACGAACCGGACGTCGTCACCCGGCTCGCCGTCATGGACGTCGTCCCCGTCGGGGATGTCTACAACCGCGCCGACAAGGCGTTCAGCCTCTCCTACTGGGTCTGGTCCTTCCTGGCGGCTCCGGCGCCGGTGCCCGAGCAGTTCATCGACGCGGCGCCCGCGGTGCTCGTCGACTTCATGCTCGACACCTGGCCCGAGGTCACTGACGCCTTCCCTCCCGAGGTACGGGCGGCGTACGTCGAGCAGTTCCGCGACCCCGCGACGGTGCACGCGATCTGCGAGGAGTTCCGCGCGGCCGCGACGCTCGACTACCAGCAGGACGAGGCGGACCGGGGGAACCGGAAGATCACCTGCCCGGTGCTGTTCCTCTGGAGCCGGCACGGCCAGGTCGCGAAGCTCTACGACGACCCGCTCGCCATCTGGCGGGAGTGGGCCGACGACGTGCGCGGCGAGCCGGTGCCGGTCGGGCACTTCATCCCGGAAGAGGCCCCCGACGAGACCAGCAACCAACTCCTCGACTTCCTGCACTGACGCCCGGCACATACCAGTCCACCATCCCCAAGGCCGCTCACCCGGAGCTTGATCCACTGAGCCGGCCGCTACACCCCACAGAGCGCCCCGGAGCTTGATCCACTCCGGTTCGCCGAACTGGGGGTGTCCGGGCCGCTGGGATACCCCGACTTCGGCGAAGGCGAGTGGATCAAGCGCCGCGGCGCGGCCTCAGGACCTGTGGAGGGACTGGAGAGGGCAAAGGGCGTTCAGGGTCGCCGGCAGACTGCGGAGCCGAGTGGTCACTGTTTCTGGAACATGACTGCGGCGACGTCCGCCAGGAGCTCCAGCGACCAATCGAGCTGCGAACAGTCACCGCGACCTCGGCACTCTCGGCAGCCATGTGCCTGCCAGGGCCGATCGACCACCCGGGTCCAATGCGCGTCGAGCACGCGCTTCGCCACGAATAACTCCGTCGCCCTGGACACCGGCTCGTCGATGGGCATGTGCGACACCTCCACGCGTCCCGAAGTAGCTGCCCCGGGGACAGAGCGCGACGTCATGCTCCCCGGGGACGCCGGATACCTCGGAGTGCTGAAGTCCAGAACTACCCGACTATCTCACTGTATCCACTGTCTCAGTGTAGTCAGGTTCTCACTGTATCCAGTTTGCTGGATCGTCGCCTTGTCCTGTTCACGCGTGGACTGGAAGCATGATCTCCGCTGAAGTCCAGGAGAGTCGATCATGCCAACCAGACCACCGCACTACCGCCGCGTCGCAGACGACATCGAGCAGAAGATCCGCTCCGGCGAATACCGACCTGGGCACCAGTTGCCATCCGTGTCGGAGATCGGCGAGATCTACAACGTCGCGCGGTCAACCGCGTACCGCGCCGTCAAAGAGCTGCATGATCGCAACCTCGTCTACGGACAGCAAGGCCAGGGCGTGTTCGTCGCCGAGGCCGAGTAGCGCCCCCACCCATCGGGGCCACCCACTCAGGGCCTGATCCACTCGGGATCGCCGAACTGGGGGTGTCCGGGCGGCGGGGATACCCCAACATCGGCGAAGGCGAGTGGATCAAGCGCCGGAGCGTGGCCTCAGGGCTTGCGGGAGGACTGGAAGGTGGCGAAGGCGATGACGTTGTCGGCGTAGCCGGTGCGTCCGCCGATGAACTGCCCACCGCAGGTGATCAACCGCAGACCGGGGGGCCCGTCGTGGCCGTAGATCCGTTCGGCGGGCAACTGGTCCTTCGGGAAGTGCTCCACGGTGTCGACCCGGAACACCACCACCGACTCGTCCGCGCGGGCCACCTCGATCAGGTCGCCGGGCTTCAGCTTGCCCAGGTCGTAGAAGACCGACGGGCCGGTCTTGGTGTCCACGTGCCCGACGATCACCGCCGGGCCGGGCTCGCCGGGCGTCGGCCCACGGTCGTACCAGCCGGTCTCGTTGTGCCGTTCCAACGGCGGTACGGCGATCGAGCCGTCCCGCGCCTGCCCGACGGGTTCCACCGGCGCCGCCACCTTGATCGACGGGACGTTGAGGCGCACCGGCCGACTGGCCGACAACCCGACGGACTCGCTGCGCGGCGGCCGGTCGCCGCCGGCCGGAGCGAAGTCGAACGGCCCGACCGAGCGACCCAGCCCCGCCCCGGTGGCGAAGACCCCGGCCAGGACCAGCACCACGGCCAGCGGCACGGACCAGGGGCTACGGCCCGAGGGCCGGCTGCGCCGGGGCGCGACGGCGGTCGGCGGTCGAGCAGCCACAGTCGGACGCTCGGGGACGAACGGGCTGTCGTCCGGAGGCAGAGGGCGGTCGTCGAAGCGGTCGTCCCCCGGCCAGCGGTCGTCGCGCGGGAGCCGGTCGTCGAAGCGGTCGTCAGTCGGCGAACGGTCGTCGCGCGTCGGGTGCGGGCCGGGCGACGGGCGGGGACCCGACGACGGGCGGGGACCGGGCGGCGGCGACGCGGGTCGGAAGATCTCCATGGCCGGCTCAGCGCCCAGCGCCACGGACCAGACGCGGCCGGCGCAGCGCCACTACGGCGAGGACCAGCCCGGTGATGGTCAGCGCCGCGCCGACCGGCAACAGCAGCCTGCCGGTGATTCCACCGGCGCCACCACCGAAGCCGGTGGCCGGACCCCGACTGGGCTGGGACGGCACCTTCTTGACCACCTGGAGCATGGTCGAGGCGGTCTCGCCGTCCCGGCACTCCAGCTTGACCCGGTAGTTGCCGGGACGGGTGCGCTCGCGCACCATCGGCGCGGCGGTGAGCACCCCGCGCTGCGGCTGCACGCCGACCGCGCCGAACGCGTCCGAGACGACGGTGGCACCCACCGAGTTGTCCCGGCAACTGGCCCGGATGCCGACCAGATAGCCGGGCTGCACAGTGCTCGGGCTCACCTCGACGAAGATGTCCACCGGCGCCGGTTGAGGCGTGCCACCCGGCGGCCCTCCAGGTTGCGGCGCGGCCGCGGCGGCGTGCTGGGCCATGGCAGGCACCGCGGCACCAGCCGCAGGAACGGCAAGCACCGCAACGACAGACTCGGGCACCGCGAGCACCGGAGAAGCAGCAAGCACGGGAGCGGCAGCAAGCACCGGAGCGGCAGCATGCGCGGGAGCGGCAGCATGCGCGGGAGCGGCACCCGAGGGGGAGGCAGCCAGCGCCGGAGGCGCAGCGAGCAGAGGGCCGGCGAGCAGGGTCAGCACGGAAAGGATCACGCCGCCACGGGTCACTGTCACGATGCCCCCTCTCGACGCCGTGCGGCCGTGTCGGGCAGCGGAGCACCCGACCTGCCGTACCAGTTGGATCCTCTCATTTCCGGTCGCACATCACATCCGATCCGACGACGGCGTCGCGTACGCTCGGGTCGCTGTGACCACCACCGACCATGACCCCGCCGTCCCGCCCGCGAGCCGGACGATCCGCACGTTCCACCCCCGTCGGGGTCGGATGAGCGACCGGCAGACCGACGCGTTGGGCCGGCTCTGGCCCGTGTACGGCCTGGATGTGCCGGACGGACCGGTCGTGCCCGTGGACCTGCCCGACCTGTTCGGTCGCCGGGCCCCGGTCGTGCTGGAGATCGGCTCGGGCATGGGTGACAGCACTGCCGCGATGGCTGCCGCCGACCCGGACCGAGATTATCTGGCGGTCGAAGTGCACACGCCGGGAATCGCCAACCTGCTCGACCTGGTGGAGCGTGGGGGCCTGCGCAACGTACGGGTGGCGGAGGGCGACGCGTTGTCCCTGGTCAGAGGCTTGCCCGAGGGTGTGCTGGACGCGGTGCACGTCTTCTTCCCGGACCCGTGGCCCAAGACGCGCCACCACAAGCGGCGGATCATCCAGCCGGCGCACGTGGCGTTGCTGCGGTCCCGGCTGCGTTCCGGCGGCACGCTGCACTGTGCGACCGACTGGGCCGAGTACGCCGAGGCGATGCGGGAGACCCTGGATGCGGATCCGGAGCTGGTGGACGCGTACGGCGGTTTCGCGCCACGTCCGGCGCACCGCCCGGTGACGAAGTTCGAGCGGCGGGCGATCACGGCCGGCCGACCGGTCGCGGACCTGATCTACCGCCGGCGCTGACCGGCGGCGGCGCCGCACCGGGACGGGCGAAGACCACCCCGTGGAGGGGTCGGCGGGGCCCGGGTTGGCGTACCGGGGCATGATCCAGGCACCATGGACAGGCTATGACGCTCACCGCCGCGCTACCGAGAAGCGCCGACCCCGACACCCTCTTCGACGCGTTCGCCGGCTGGGCGAAGGAGCGCGGCCTCGACCTCTACCCCCATCAGGAGGAGGCGGTCATCGAGATCGTCTCCGGCGCCAACCTGATCATGAACACTCCCACCGGCTCGGGTAAGAGCCTGGTGGCGATCGCGGCGCACTTCGCGGCTCTCGCCGACAACCGGACGACGTTCTACACCGCGCCGATCAAGGCCCTGGTGTCGGAGAAGTTCTTCGCGCTCTGCGAGGTCTTCGGCGCCGAGAACGTCGGCATGCTGACCGGCGACGCCAGCGTCAACGCCGACGCCCCGATCATCTGCTGCACGGCGGAGATCCTGGCCAACCTGGCGCTGCGCGAAGGCACGAAGGCCGACGTCGGCCAAGTGATCATGGACGAGTTCCACTTCTACGCCGAGCCCGACCGGGGTTGGGCGTGGCAGGTGCCGATCATCGAGTTGCCGCAGGCCCAGTTCATCCTGATGTCCGCCACCCTGGGGGACACCACCCGGTTCGTCGACGACCTGACCCGGCGCACCGGGCGGCCGACCGCCGTCGTGCGTTCGGCGGAGCGGCCGGTCCCGCTCATCTTCTCGTACGCGATGACGCCGCTGCACGAGACGCTCGAGGAACTGCTGGAGACCAAGCAGGCCCCGGTGTACGTGGTGCACTTCACCCAGGCCGCCGCGTTGGAACGCGCCCAAGCGCTGACCAGCGTCAACGTCGCCACCCGCGCCGAGAAGGACATGATCGCCGAGGCGATCGGCAACTTCCGGTTCACCGCGGGCTTCGGCAAGACGCTCTCCCGGCTGGTCCGGCACGGCATCGGCGTACACCACGCCGGCATGCTGCCCAAGTACCGCAGGCTGGTGGAGACCCTCGCCCAGGCCGGCCTGCTCAAGGTCATCTGCGGCACCGACACCCTCGGCGTCGGCATCAACGTGCCGATCCGCACCGTGCTGTTCACCGGCCTGTCCAAGTACGACGGCGTCCGTACCCGGCTGCTCAAAAACCGGGAGTTCCACCAGATCGCCGGGCGGGCCGGTCGGGCCGGCTACGACACCATCGGCCGGGTCGTGGTGCAGGCCCCCGAGCACGTCATCGACAACGAGAAGGCCCTCGCCAAGGCCGGGGACGACCCGAAGAAGCGGCGCAAGGTGGTCCGCAAGAAGCCACCGGAGGGTTCGATCGGCTGGGGTCAGCCCACCTTCGACCGGCTCGTCGACGCCGAGCCGGAGCCGCTGACCTCCAGCTTCCAGGTCAGCCACTCGATGCTGCTCAACGTCATCGGCCGGCCCGGGGACGCGTTCAGCGCGATGCGTCACCTGCTCACCGACAATCACGAGGACGCCGCCGCGCAGCGTCGGCACATCCGCCGGGCGATCGCCATCTACCGGGCGTTGCGGGCGGGCGGGGTCGTCGAGGAGTTGCCCGAGCCGGACGAGACGGGCCGGCGGATCCGCCTCACCGTCGACCTCCAGCTCGACTTCGCGCTCAACCAGCCGCTGTCCCCGCTCGCGCTCGCGGCCATCGAATTGCTCGACGCCGAGTCCCCGTCGTACGCCCTCGACGTGCTGAGCGTCATCGAGTCGATCCTCGACGACCCCCGGCAGATCCTGTCCGCACAGCAGTTCAAGGCGCGCGGTGAGGCGGTCGCCGCGATGAAGGCCGAAGGCATCGAGTACGAGGCCCGCCTCGAACTGCTCGAGGACGTGACCCACCCGAAGCCCCTCGACGAGCTGCTGAACGCCGCGTACGAGATGTACCGGCAGGGTCACCCCTGGGTCGCCGACCACCAGCTCTCCCCCAAGGCCGTCGTCCGCGACATGTTCGAGCGGGCGATGACCTTCACCGAGTACGTGCAGTTCTACGGGTTGACCCGCTCGGAGGGCCTCGTCCTGCGCTACCTGGCCGACGCGTACAAGACGCTGCGGCAGACGGTGCCCGAGGACGCCAAGACCGAGGAGTTGATCGACCTCATCGAGTGGTTGGGCGAGTTGGTCCGCCAGGTCGACTCCAGCCTGATCGACGAGTGGGAGCGGCTGCGCAACCCGTCCGACGTCGCCGAGGTCGCGCAGGCCCACGCGGCGCTGATCGACCGGCCTCCGGCGGTGACCCGCAACGCGCGGGCATTCCGGGTGCTGGTGCGCAACGCGTTGTTCCGCCGGGTGGAGCTGGCCGCGCTGCGCCGCTGGGACCTGCTGGCCGAGTTGGACGCCGAGGACGGCTGGGACTACGACGCGTGGTCCGACGCGTTGGGGCCGTACTTCGAGGCGTACGACTCGATCGGGGTCGGGCCGAACGCCCGCGGGCCCGCGCTGCTGATGATCGAGCAGGGTCGGGAGCGGTGGACCGTGCGGCAGATCTTCGACGACCCGGACGGCGACCACGACTGGGGCATCAGCGCCGAGGTCGACCTGGCCGCCTCGGACGAGGTCGGCGCGGCGGTCGTCCGGATCACCGACGTCGGCCAACTCTGAGGTGTCTGCCCCCGACGGACCGTCGGGGGTGGACCGGCCCGGGAAGAAGCGCCGGGGTACGCCGGGCGGCGACGTCCTCGATCCAGCCGAGCAGCAGCACCGCGCCGCCGGTCAGGAGGCACACCCCGGTCAGCCGCAGTGCGATCGAGAAGGCCGAGGTGTACGCGAGCACCGGTGCGAGCAGCAGGAACATCCCGAGGCTGGCCGGGATGTGCCAGAGGTAGATGGTGACCGCCCGCGCGTTGACCAGTTGGAGGGTCCGGCCGAACGGCGACGTGCCGACGAGCCGGGGCCGGATCTTCAGCAGCGCGGCCACGACGGCCATCGACCACAACGTGGTGCCACCCGCGATGTGGCTGAGGTCGCCGGCCCGACCGGTCACCATGGCCCCGACGACCCACGCTCCGCCGACCCCGGCCAGGCCGGCGACCAGCCAGCCGTACCAGCGCCACGGGACCTGCCGCAGGAGGCCGTCGCGGTGCGCGAAGCCCAGCAACCAGCAGGACAGGTAGGCGGCGACGAAGTAGCCGGTGCGGACCCCGGCGAGGTGCATGCCGACCGGGAGAGCGGTGGCAACGCCGACGCTGGGCCAGGGCCAGCGGCGGAACGCCCACAGCAGGAGCGGTGACAGCAGCACCAACCACAGGTAGGTGACGACGTACCAGAGCCCGACATGGAACGCCCAGGCCCAGGTCGGTCCGCCCACCGGGGGGACCCGCAGGGGCAGCACCCACCAGAGGAGTTCGGCCCAGCCGGCGACGCCGGTCGGCAGTGGCCGCCACCCGGGGGACAACACGACCAGGGTGATCGCGCCGAAGGCCCAGAATGGCAGGAGCAGCCGGCGCAGCCGCCGCACGACGGCCGACGGGCCGTGCCGGTCCAGCGACGCCGCCATCAACGAACCGGCGATGCCGAACATCAGACCCATCGCCGGCACCAGCAGGCTCAGCCAGATCCAGCCGGTGACGTGGTAGAGCACGACACGTCCCAACGCGACCGTCCTCAGCAGGTCCAGGTAGCGATCCCGGTCGGCCGCGGACTCGGCCGACCGGACGGATCGCGCCCCGGCACGGCGCCCCGGATCGATCATCCTGGGCGCCCAGATAATGGTCACAGGGCACATTAGCTCCGCAAATGGGGCGTTTCGGTCAAGTTCTCGAAGAAGTGTCCGCCGGTCCCTCGTGATGAGCGCCCTACGTCCGGGGTGGCGCCGTCGAGGCGCGGACGACGACCTCGGTCGGCAGGAGCAGGGCCTGACGGGTGGACGCCGGCCGCAGGAGCATGAGTACCGCCTCCTCGCCCTTGCGGTCGTGCGGTTGCCGCACCGTGGTCAGAGCCGGACTGGCCGCGGCCGCCGCCGGCACGTCGTCGAAGCCGACGACGGAGAGGTCACCGGGAACGTCGATGCCACGACGGGTGGCTTCGGCGACGACGCCGAGCGCCAACCGGTCACTCATCGCCAGGATCGCCGTGGGCGGCTCGGGGTGATCGAGCAGGGGCACCGCGGCGGCGGCCCCGTCGGCCTCCTCGACCCCACGCGCCGCCACGACGACGATCCCGCCGTCGCCGAGCGCGGGGCCGAGCGCGTCCCGGTAGCCGTCCAGTCTGGCCCGGTTGGCGACGTACCCGGTGGGAGCGTCGAGCCCGGCGGGCACCACAGTCGTCTCCGAGTCGCGGGCCAGCGCGAAGCTGATCACGCCGATCCGGCGGTGGCCGAGGGCGACCAGGTGGGACGCCGCCGCGCGGGCCGCGGCCCGGTCGTCGATGCCGACGTACGGCTCTCCCGGTGACACGGGGGCGTCCAGCCCGACGACCGGCAGCCGTCGAGCCCGCAGCAGCTCCCGTCGCTCGGGCTCCAGCGGGTCGCAGAAGGCGACGAACCCGTCCACGAGCGCGGTGGGGACGACGTCCGGCAGACCCGGCTCGGCGCGGGGCACCAGCACCAGTGACGAGCCGTGCTCGCCGCAGACCCGGGCGACGCCGGCCATGGTCAGGCGGGCGGCGGGGTCCTCGAAGAGGTACTGCAGGGGCTCGTGGATGATCAGCCCGATCGCGCCGGTCCGCCCTCGACGGAAGGTGTTGGCGATCGGGTCGGGGCCGGGGTAGCCGAGGTCCCGTGCCGCGGCCAGGATCCGGTCGCGCAGCTCGCGGCTGAGCTGGTCGGGCCGGTTGAAGGCGTTGCTCACCGTGGCCTGACTGACACCGAGCGCTCGCGCGACGTCCCGCATCCGTGGGGGTGAGCCGCTGGGCACTGGAGCCCCTCCCTGCGTTGTGCCGGTCCTCTGATACGTATAAGTTAGCCGTATGGGCGTCGATGTCGTGGACGGCCTCGACGACCACACCAGCAGCGACTGGCGCGTGCCCGCGGTCGCTTTCGCGGTCAACGGCGCACTTTACGGCAGCCTGCTCACCCGCTTTCCCGAGATCGCGGACCGGGTGTCCGCCAGCGAGACGCAGTTCGGCGTGGTGCTCTTCGCGGCGGCGATCGGTGGGCTGCTCGGTTCGCTGGTCGCCCCACTGCTCGCCCGCGCCGTCGGCGAACGGTCGGCCACGCTGCTCGCCGGGGCGGGTTACGCGCTGCTGGCCGTCGGCGTGGCGTGGGCACCGCAGTTGGTCCTGCTGGGCGGGGCGTTGCTGCTGCTGGGCATCCTCGACGGCGCGCACGACGTGGTGATGAACGCCTTCGCGGTCCGGGTGCAGCAGCACCGCGCCACGACCCTGATGGGCCGCATGCACGCCACCTGGTCGCTCTCACTGGCCGGCGCGGGCGTGCTCGGAATGGTCGCCGCCGGGCTCCGGGTGCCGGTGTCCCTGCACGTCGGCGTCGCCGCCACGGTGGCGCTGGTCGCCCAGCTCGCGATCGCCCTCGGCCGCAAGGGGATGGTGACCGAAGGCCCGACCGGGCCGACCCCGCCGGCCGACAGCCGGTCCGAGCCGACCTCCACCGGCGACAGCCCGTCCACGCCAGCCCCGACAGGCGACAGCCCGTCCACGCCAGCCCCGACAGGCGACAGCCCGGCGCGACCGGCGGAGCGTTCCCTCGGTCGGCTGCGGTACGTGCTGCCGGTGTTGGGGCTCGCGGCGGTGGCCGCCAGCTACGTGGAGAGCCCGGGGCAGGAGTGGACCGGGCTCCTGTTGAGCCGCGGGTTCGACGCGACACCGCAGGTGGCAGCCGCGGCACCGGTGCTCTTCGGCGCCGGCCTGCTGGCCTCCCGCCTGCTGTTGGACGCGGCGGTGTCCCGGGTCGGCCAGGCGAGGGTCGCGGCGATCAGCGGCGCCACCATGACGACGGCCGTGGGCGTCGGCCTGGTGTGCACACTCGTCGGCGCGCCGGCGTGGTGGGCGTTGGCGGCGGTCGCCATGACAGGCTTCGGGGCGGGGCCGGCCTTCCCCCTGCTGTTCGGATCGGCCGACCAGCTCAGCGTGCGGCACCGCATTCCCCCGGCCCGGACGGCGTCCATGGTGTCGGCGCTGTCCCGGGTCGGTGCCATCTCGGCGCCCATCGTGGTGGGGCCCCTGACTGACGCCTTCGGAATGGTGATGGTCTTCGCGATCATGGCGGTCGGCGCCGCGCTGGTGCTGGGCGCGCTGCCACGGGCGGTCCGGTAACCCGGGTCGGGTCGCCGCCGGACGACTCCTGTCAGGGGCCCTCGGAGAGACAACTTCCGACGTCCAGAATCGCTGGGCGATGTCAGGGGTGTCGATTAGAATGTATGTACTAATCGGGTTCCTGACCTGGGAGGACGCCCATGACCGCGCCCACCTCCACCCCTCTCACCCCCTACGCCACCCTGCTCGGCTTCACCCGCTACGTCGACCGCACCGGCCCCACCAAGGCGACCTTCGTCGGAGGGCTACGCAAGCAGCGCGCGAGCCGGTCCGGCTTCAACCCGCACGGCCAGTTCGTCAAGGCGCTCAAGGCCGACATCGCCTTCCACACCGGCGGCACGCACCTGACCGGGGTGGTCGACGTAGTCAAGCCACGCTGGCGCCCGCTCTACCAGGCGCTGGTCCCCGGCGCCACGGCCTGGCTGCACTCCCTCGGCGAGCCGGCCGCCGTCGACCTCGCGCAGACTCGCGACGCCCTGGCCATGCTGGGCGACCTACCCGTCAAGATCAACCCCCATTTCGGGGTACGCCACTCCGACGGTCGCGCCGAGGCCATCCGCCTGCACTTCGACGAGACTCCCCCGAGCGAGGAGTCGGTGCTCGCCACCCTGCACCTGATGGCCCGCCACATGGACGCCGTGCTCCCGCACGCCGAGCCGGTCCTGGTCGACGTCCGTCGCGGCCAGGCCCACCACATGCCCGCCGACGCCAAGCCCGACCAGATCGAGCGATGGCTGTCCGGCGAAGCAGCGGCCTTCCGCGCCATCTGGTCCACCGCCGCCTAACCCTCAACACCTCTCCACCGATCCCGTCCGCGCACGCCGCACCCACTCCTCGGCCGCTCGACCCCTTGGCGGCTCAGCAAGATCGTGCTCGACCCAGGATGTAGTGGCCTCGCCTGCCTGGGAGGCCACTACATCCACGTTCGAGCACGATCATGGGGACGATGCGCGCACGAGCCCCACGCGGAGACAGTGGTTATCCCCAGGGGCAGCGTGGCGCGGGGCTGATCGACCAGCCTGGGCTCATGCCAAGAGCTCCTCGTCGGCCGCCGCAACTGCGTGGTCGGGTCTTCCGTGGCTCGACTGCCGTCTCGCGAGGCCTCCTGACCCGCAACGACCTACGCACGCTCCCGCTCCACCCGTTGACGATGATCACGCTCAAACATGGAAGTAGTGGCCTCCCTCGACCGGGAGGCCACTACTTCATCGATGGAGCACGATCATGAACGGTGCGCACCGTACTTGGAGCCGGCACGCGCCCGTGGGCCCTCCGGCGGGGCACGGTGCGGGAACGCGCGGGCCTGGGTCAGGCGGAGGGGATGTACTTGGCCAGGTCGTCGAGGATCTTGTTGGCGGCGCCGACGCCGATGCCGGTCATCCAGACCTCGTCGGAGACGGGGTACGCCTTGCCGGCCTTGACCGCGTTCAGGCCCTTCCACAGGGTGCCGCCGGTCACCTTGCTCTGCTCGGCTGCGGCCTTGTCGCCGTACGCGGTCACGAAGATGACGTCGCCGTCGACCTCGTTGACGCGCTCGGGGCTGACCAGGTCGAAGCGCTTGTCCTCCTTGGTGGCGAGCAGCTGCCGGTCGGGGCGGCCGAGGCCGGTGTCGCCGATGACGATGCCGGAGAACGAGTCCGGGCCGTACACCCGGATGTTGCCGGGCAGGAACCGCACGATCGACACCTTGCGGGCGGCGGGGTCACCGAGGGTCGCGCCGAAGTCCTTGGCCCGCTTCTCGTACGCGCTGAGCAGGTCCTTGGCCTGCTGCTCGCGTCCGAGTGCCTTGCCGTCCAGGAGGAGGTTCTCCTTCCAGGTGATGCCCACCTTGTCGGTGAACACCGTCGGCGCGATGGCGGCCAGCTCGTCGTAGAACTTCTCCTGGCGGAACTTGCTGCCGAGGATGAGGTCCGGCTTCAGGGCGTTGATCGCCTCCAGGTCGGGCTCGGCGAGCACCCCGACCTCCTTGATGCCGGCGAGCTTGTCCGCGCCGAAGTAGGTGGGCCAGCTCTTGGCCTCACCGGCCGTGGCGGCGCCGACCGGGGTGACGCCCAACGAGAGCGCCGTGTCGATCTTGTCGGTGTCGAGCACGACGACGCGCTTGGGCTCGGCCGGGACCTTGGTGGTGCCCATGGCGTGGGTGATCTCCCGGGTCTCCCCGGTGGTGGAGCCGGCGACCGGGTCGCTCTCACCGCAGGCGGTGAGTCCGACGCCGAGGGCGGCGGCCGCGGCGAGAGCGGCGACGAGACGACGCATCAGAGTCCTTTCGAGGGGTACGAGTCGGCGAGCGGGGTGGCCGCGTCACCGGTGGTGGGCCGGGCGTCCGGTACGGACGCCGTCGACGAATCACGGTCTGCCGCGCCGGCGGCATCAGCGCCGCCGGCGGCAGCGGCCCCGGCGACAGGTGCGGCCCCGGCAGCAGCAGCGCCGACGGCGGATGCGTCAATCGAGCCGCCGGTGTAGGCGGGCACCACCAGCGGCGCGCCGGTCACCGGGCAGGGAACGACCACGCAGGCCAACCCGAAGACGTCGCGGACCAGGTCGGCGGTGAGGATCTCCCGGGGCGGTCCGGCGGCCACCACGGCGCCGGCGCGCATGGCGACCAGGTGGTCGGCGTAGCGGGCGGCCTGGTTCAGGTCGTGCAGCACGGCGACGACGGTGCGGCCCCGCTCGACGCGCAGCCGGTGCAGCAGGTCCAGTACCTCCACCTGGTGGGCCAGGTCGAGGAAGGTGGTCGGCTCGTCCAGCAGCAGGGCGTCGGTGTCCTGGGCGAGCGTCATGGCGATCCAGACGCGTTGCCGCTGACCGCCGGAGAGGCTGTCCACCGGCCGGTCGGCCAGGTCGGTCACGTCGGCCAGGGCCATCGCCTGGTCGACCGCCGCGCCGTCCTCCGACGACCACTGCCGCCACCAGCGCTGGTAGGGCTGCCGGCCGCGCCCGACCAGGTCCGCCACCGTGACGCCCTCGGGCACCAGTGGGCTCTGCGGCAGGACGCCGAGGCGGCGGGCGACCTCCCGGGTCGGCAGGTCGCGGATCGCGGTGCCCTCCAGCAGCACCGTGCCTCGGCGCGGGTTGAGCAGCCGGGCCATCGTGCGCAGCAGGGTGGACTTGCCGCACGCGTTCGGGCCGACGATCACGGTGAACGCGTCGGTCGGCAGGTCCAGGTCGAGCCCGTCGAGCACCGTCCGCTCGTCGTAGCCGGCGACCAGGTCGCGGGTGGAGAGCATCACACGACTCCTTGAGGCGTCACGACGACCGCCGCCGGCCGCGCAGCAACAGGAAGATCAGGTACGGGCCGCCGATCGCGGCGGTCAGCACACCGGCGGGCAGTTGGGTGGGCGCGAACAGGCGTCGGCCGGCCAGGTCGGCCAGCACCAGCAGCAACGCGCCGAGCAGCGCGGCGCAGACCAGCGGTGGCCGTTCGGCGCGTACCAACCGACGGGCCACCTGGGGGGCGACCAGGGCAACGAAGTCGACGGCGCCGACCTGGGCGGTGACCATCGCGGCGACGAGGACGCCGGTGCCGGCCAGGCCGATCCGGCGGGCCACCGGGCGCAGCCCGACACCCCGGGCGGTGTCGTCGTCCAGGGCGGTGCTGTTCAACGCCCAGCCGGCCCAGGCGAGCACCGGCAGCAGCACCAGCATCGTGCCGGCGATCCAGGCCGCCTCGGTCCAGCCCTTGCCGGCCAGTGTGCCGATCAGCCAGATCTGCGCGCGGAGACCGTCGATCGGATCGGCGGTGAGCATGACGACTTCGGTGAGTGCCCGGAAGGCGAACGCGACCGCCACACCGGCGAGCACGAACCGTTGTGCGGCCAGCCCGTGCCGGGCGCCGAGGGCGAACAGCAGCACCGCCGCGAGCAACCCGCCCACCAACGCGGTGGGCGCCACCAGCACCGCCGCCATTCCGCTGGTCAGGGCGACCGTCGCGGCGAGTCCGGCACCCTGGGTGATGCCGATGACGTCCGGGCTGGCCAAGGGGTTGCGGGCCACGCTCTGGATGAGCGTGCCGGCCACGCCGAAGGCCGCGCCGGCCGCCGCCGCCAGCACGACCCGGGGCAGCCGAAGATCGAAGACCACGAGGTCGTACGGCGTGCCGGCCCCGGAGAGGGCACGCAGCACGTCGGCCGGTGCGACGTACGGGGTGCCGAGCGAGAGGCTGAGCACGACGGCCAGCAGGAGAAGCACGGTCAGCACGGCGGCCACCAGCACCGCCCGGCGGCGGATCAGCAGACTGACCGGACCGATCCGCAGCAGCGACCGTCCGGCCAGCCGCGCCTGCCCGCCGGCGGGGCCACTCGAAGCGGAAGGGCCACCCGAAGCGGAGGGGTGCGGCGGACCGACAGTGGCGGACGGGCGCTGGGTGGCGGTCATGCGGTCACCACCCGGGCGCGCCGGACCAGCACGGCCAGCAGCGGCGCGCCGATCAGGGCGGTGACGATGCCGGCCGGTATCTCGCCGGGTGGGGCGACGACCCGGCCGATGATGTCGGCGCCGAGCAGCAGCGCGGGCCCGAGCAGGGCGGAGACGGCGAGGGTCCAGCGGTGGTCGGCGCCGACCAGTGCGCGGGCGAGGTGCGGCACGGCCAACCCGACGAAGGCGACCGGGCCGGCGGCGGCGACCGCGGCCCCGGTCAGCAGCACGGCGGCGATGCCACCGCCGAGGCGGACCAGGCCGATGCGGTGGCCGAGACCTCGCGCGACGTCGTCGCCGAGGGCCAGGGCGTCCAGACCTCGGGCCACCAGGGCGGCCAGCACCAGCCCGGCGAGGACGAACGGCAGCACCTGGGCGCTGACCGACAGGTCCCGGCCGGAGAGCCCGCCGACCACCCAGAACCGGTACTCCTCGAAGGTGCGGGCGTCGATGCTGAGCAGCGCGTACACCCCGGAGGCGAGACTGGCGTCGAGCGCCGCGCCGACGAGCGCGAGGGTGACCGGGCTGGCGCCTTCGCGGGCCCGGGTGGCGATGGCGAAGACCAGCAGCCCGGCGACGAGTGCCCCGACGATGCCGAACCAGACGTACCCGGCGAGCGTGCTGATGCCGAACACGGAGATGGCGAGAACCACCCCGAACGAGGCGCCGGCGCTGATGCCGAGGATGCGGGGCTCGGCGAGGGGGTTGCGGGTGAGCGCCTGGAACAGCACGCCGGCGACCGCGAGCGCGAGCCCGACGGCGAGGCCGAGGGCGGTACGCGGCATCCGCAGCTCACGGACGATGGTGCTGGCGTCTCCGCCGTCGGGTGCGACGAGGGCGTGCCAGACCTGGTCGATGCCGAGTTGCCGACTGCCGAACGCGAAACTGGCCAGCACGGTGAGCAACAGGACCAGCGCGGCTCCGGCGGTGACGGCCACCCGACGCCCGGTACGAGTGCTGGCCCGACTCCGGGTCGGCCGGCTGGCGAGGGCGGTCACGAATCTCCTGCACGATCGGGCTTAGGTTCGCCTAACCTTAGCCGACCTGCGGAAAGGGACCTAACCGGTAGGCGTCGATGCCGATCCGGGCCCGGCCGGCGCGCTCGCCGCCCCACCGTCACCGGTCGCCGAACCGCCGTCACCGGCGGCCGCCGCACCGCGCGGCAGCACGTTCAGCGGTCGCATCATCTCGTTGTCCTCGTGTTCGAGGAGGTGACAGTGCCAGGCGTACCGGCCGGGCCGGTCGAAGCGCGCCTTGATGCGGGTCACCTCCCACGGGTACGCGAGCACCGTGTCCATCCACCCCCGGTCCCCCGGGTCTGGCCGCACGCCGCCCGAATGCCCACGGCCGAGCAGCTCGAACTGGACCTGGTGCAGGTGGACCGGGTGCACGTGCCGGGTGAAGTTGCGCACCTCCCAGACCTCGGTGTCGCCGAGGGCGGGCTGCTCGGTCGGCGGATCGCTCCAGCGCAGCGGTAGGCCCCGGCCGCGCTCGTCGAGGACGCCGAGCAGCATGATCGTCGACTCGCCGGACCTCCGCTCGTTGAGCGACAGCCGGCGTACGCGCTGGGCGGCGCCGAGCCTCGGGTGCGACGGCAGTCGCAGCTGCTCCGGCGGCACGCTCGGGTCCGCGCCGGTCGCGTCGGTGACCACGAAACGCAGCACCTGACCTGTGGTGCGCGGGTCGGCCGGGGCGAAGTCCACCCCGGGTCGGCCGCCGCCGTACATCCCGTCGGGGCCCTCGTTGACGAGGTACAGCTCGGTCCCGGCCGGCACGTCGGTGAAGTCGACGATCGCGTCGACCCGCTGGGCGGGGCCGAGCGCCACGCGTTCGTGCGGCACCGGCTCCGGGAGGAGGCCGCCGTCGCTGCCGATCTGCCAGACCGGCAGCACCGGGCGGGCCGGTCGCGCGGTGGCGTTCGCGGCCACGCTGAGCAGCAGGAAACGGCTGTTGCAGCCGTTGAGCAACCGGAACCGGTAGCGCCGCCGCTGCACGGTGAACGTGGGCCAGGTGCGGCCGTTGACCACCATGGTGGAGCCGGAGAACCCGGGCACCCAGACCGGCCCGTCGGGGTGCGACGAGTAGCCCCCGGGGTAGAAGAGGTCACCGTCGGCGGTGAAGCTGCGGTCCTGGATCATCAGCGGAATGTCGTGGTACCCGGTGGTCGACGGGTCGTCGCGGCCGGGCGCCGGGCCGGGCAGCACCCCGTCGGGCAGGTCGTCCCCGCCGAGCAGGTAGAACCCGGCCGGCCCGGCGTAGACGTTCTCCCGGGTGAGCCCCAGCGTGTGGTCGTGGTACCAGAGGGTGCAGGGCCGCTGGTCGTTGTCGTACTCGAAGGTCGCCGAGCCCGGGGCCCAGCGTAATTCGTACCGCTCGGCGAACCGGGACCGGAACTCGGCGTACGCGCCGCCGGTCAGGGCAAAGTCGGCGGGTATGTCGCGGGCCGCCGGCAGGTACCACGCCTCGGAGTGCCCGTCGCTCTCCTGCGCGCTGTGCGCGCCGTGCAGGTGCACCACCTGCGGCACCGGCCCCCGGTACCCCAGCCGACTGCCGTCCGGGCGGCCGTGGCCGTCCCGGTGGTCGATCCCACCGGCGGGGTTGGCCCAGTGCACTGTGGGGTCCACCGGCAGCAGGTGTGGCAGGTGGTCGCCCCGGTCGTCGACGAGTTGGTTGACCCACGTCACCCGGACGGGTCGACCCACCCGCGCCATGATCGTGGGCGCCGGGCAACCGAAGCTGCCGGCGTGCGCGGTGGAGCCGTAACCCCACACTGTGGTGCGCGGCCAGGGGCGGGGCAGGATCTGCTGGCGGAACTGTCGGACCGCGATCACGTACTCGTCCCGCTCGGGCCCGGTCGCCACCGCCGGCATGGCCGGTGGGATCCGCAGTGGCGCGACGTACTTCGGGATGTCGCCGGCGTCCAGAGGTGGTATCGCCGCCAGCGCCCGCCCCGAGGCCGCCCAGCCCGCCGGAATCAGAGCCGCCGCACCGCCGGCGGCACCCGCCGCGAGCACCTGTCGCCTGCTGACCATGCCGCGCCTCCCAACGCCCTCTCCCCAGAAAGAGAATGAGTTTCGCGGACCGGCGCAGGACGGACAGATGGCGGTTGACACCCAGAAGAGGGACATTCACGTCATAGGGTGGGAGCATGCGATTCGACCAGCACACGGTCGTGCTCCTGGTCCGACCGTCGGATCCGCCGGAGCTGCCGCAGGACGCGATCGATCGGCTCCAGGACGCACACCTCGCCCACCAGGCGGGCCTCGTGGAACAGGGGTTGGTGCTCGCCGCCGGCCCGTTCCTGCACGGCGACGACGAGCACCTCCGTGGATTCGTCGTGCTGTCCATCGCGCCGGACGAGGCCCGCGCCCTCTACGCCAACGACCCGGCCGTACGCGCCGGTCGCCTGCTCGCGCAGGTCACCACGTGGCTGCTTCCGGAGGGCAACCTGCGGTTCGAGGGCGTGCCGGTGCCCCGGTCGATGTTGGAGGCGGCCTCCGGCGACTGACGCCGGAGCCGGTCAGCGGGCCGTGCCGTCCCCGGCCGCTGTCGCCAGGTCCTCCAGCGGGACCACCCGCGGGTCGTCCACCGGGCCGATGATCACCCGCAGTGCCGGGAAGTAGTCCCGCAGCACCCGCACGCACCTGTCACACGGCGCGGTCACCTCGCGGCCCCGGTCGGCGACAGTGACGATCGTCTCCAGTTCGGTGACGCCCTGCGTGGCGGCCGTGCCGATGATCACCAGCTCGGCGCAGACGTCTCCGGTCGCGTGCAGGACGTTCACCCCTGTGAAGACCCGTCCGTCGGCGTTCCGGGCGGCCGAGGCGACGGTGTGGTGCTGGCTGCGACACCGCAGCTTGGCGACCGCCGTGGCGGCCTGCACCAACGCACGGTCGGTGTCGCGCATGTCCATTCGGCTCCCCCAGCGCTCGACGTCGGCCGCCAACTCTAGGGCCCGCTCCCGGCTGTCCCGGGACGGGAGGTGACCGTCGGAGAGCCGGCAGCGCGGTAACCCAGGGGCGGTGCGCCGTCGGGCTGCCTATCCTTGGGCACGACATGCAGAATCCAACCGCCTCCGTCGCGACCGACCCGGTCCGCGAGCTGCACCGCCGCCTCACCCCTCTGATGTTCCGCGACCAGCGCCGGCTCCAGCGACGCCTCGACGGTGCCCGCAAGCTGCGCGACCCGCAGCGCCGGGAAGCGGCCCTCGCCGAGATCGCCGCCGAGGTGGCCCGGGCCGAGCAGCGGCTCGCCACCCGGCGAGCGGCGGTGCCCGTGATCACGTACCCGGCGGGGTTGCCGGTCAGTGAGCGCAAGGACGACATCGCCGCAGCTATCCGCGATCACCAGGTGGTGATCGTGGCCGGCGAGACCGGCTCCGGCAAGACCACCCAGCTACCGAAGATCTGCCTGGAACTGGGACGCGGGGTGCACGGCCTGATCGGGCACACCCAGCCCCGGCGGCTGGCCGCCCGGACGGTGGCCGACCGGATCGCCGACGAGCTGGGCACCGAGCTGGGTGACGTGGTCGGCTACAAGGTGCGCTTCACCGACCAGGTCAGCGAACGCAGCCTGGTCAAGCTGATGACCGACGGCATCCTGCTGGCCGAGTTGCAGACCGACCGGATGCTGCGCCAGTACGACACGTTGATCATCGACGAGGCGCACGAGCGCAGCCTCAACATCGACTTCATCCTCGGGTACCTGCGGGAGCTGCTGCCCCGCCGACCCGACCTCAAGGTGATCATCACCTCGGCGACCATCGAGACCGACCGGTTCGCCCGGCACTTCGTCGGGCCGCCCACCGCCGACGAGCCCGACGGCGTGCCGGCGCCGGTGGTCGAGGTCTCCGGGCGCACCTACCCGGTGGAGGTTCGCTACCGCCCGCTGCTGGAGGTCGCCGAGGGCGAGGAGGACGGCGACGGCGACGAGGAGAACGTCCGCGACCAGATCCAGGCGATCGGCGACGCCGTCGAGGAGCTGGCCTCCGAGGGGCCCGGCGACATCCTGGTCTTCCTCAGCGGGGAACGCGAGATCCGGGACACCGCCGACGCGCTGGGCAAGCTGGTGCAGAAGAAACGGTCGCTGCTCGGCACCGAGATCCTGCCGCTGTACGCCCGGCTGTCCTCCGCCGAACAGCACCGCGTCTTCGCCGCGCACAGCGCACGCCGGGTGGTGCTCGCCACCAACGTCGCGGAGACCTCGCTGACGGTGCCGGGCATCAAGTACGTGGTGGACCCGGGCACCGCCCGCATCTCCCGCTACTCCAGCCGGCTCAAGGTGCAGCGGCTGCCGATCGAGCCGATCTCGCAGGCGTCGGCCAACCAGCGCAAGGGCCGGTGCGGGCGTACGTCGGACGGCATCTGCATCCGCCTCTACGACGAGCAGGACTTCCTGTCCCGGCCCGAGTTCACCGACCCGGAGATCCTGCGCACCAACCTGGCGTCGGTCATCCTCCAGATGACCGCGATCGGGCTCGGCGACCTCGCCGCGTTCCCGTTCATCGACCCACCGGACAAGCGCAACATCACCGACGGTGTCAACCTGCTGCACGAACTCGGCGCGTTGGACCCGACCGAGGCCGACCCGGCGAAGCGGCTCACCGCCCTGGGCCGACGCCTCGCCCAACTCCCGGTCGACCCCCGTCTGGCCCGCATGGTCGTCGAGGGCGAGCGCAACGGCTGCGCCACCGAGGTGCTGGTGATCGCCGCCGCGCTGTCCATCCAGGACCCGCGCGAGCGGCCGGCCGAGAAGCAGGCCCAGGCCGACCAGGCACACGCCCGGTTCGCCGACAAGGAGTCGGACTTCGTCGCCTACCTCAACCTGTGGCGATACCTGCGCGAGCAGCAGCGCGAGTTGTCCTCCAGCGCGTTCCGCCGGATGTGCAAGGCCGAGTACCTGAACTACCTGCGAATCCGCGAGTGGCAGGACATCGTCAGCCAACTACGTCAGGTGCTGCGTACCCCGGCCGAGAACGACCGGCGCGGTGGACGGCCGGCGCGCGACACCTCCGACGGCGCGGACGCCGGCCGGGGTGCGGGCCGGCGCGGCGGCGCGGACCTGCCGGAGGAGATCGACACCCCGAAGGTGCACCAGTCCCTGCTGCCCGGCCTGCTGTCGCACATCGGCCTCAAGGACGCCCAGAAGCACGAGTACCTGGGCGCGCGGGGCGCGAAGTTCGCCGTCTTCCCCGGGTCGGCGCTGTTCAAGAAGCCGCCGCGGTGGGTGATGGCCGCCGAGCTGGTGGAGACCTCCCGGCTGTGGGGGCGCATCGCCGGTCGGGTCGAGCCGGAGTGGGTCGAGCCGCTGGCGCAACACCTGGTCAAGCGCAGCTACAGCGAGCCGCACTGGGAGAAGAAGCAGGCCGCGGTGATGGCCTACGAGAAGGTCACCCTGTACGGCGTCCCGCTGGTCAGCTCGCGCAAGGTCAACTTCGGGCGGATCGACCCGACGTTGAGCCGGGAGCTGTTCATCAGGCACGCCCTCGTCGAGGGTGACTGGCAGACCCACCACCAGTTCTGGGCGGACAACAAGCGTCTGCTCGCCGAGATCGAGGAGCTGGAGAGCCGGGCTCGACGCCGCGACATCCTGGTCGACGACGAGACCATCTTCGGCTTCTACGACCAGCGGATCCCGGCCGACGTGTCCTCCGGCCGGCACTTCGACAGCTGGTGGAAGAAGACCCGCCGCGAGCAGCCCGACCTGCTCACCTTCACCCGCGACGTGCTGGTCAACGACGGCCGCGCGGGGGTGGACGAGGGCGACTACCCGGACGAGTGGCTGACCCAGGGGGTGAGCCTGCCGCTGACGTACCGCTTCGAGCCGGGCACCCCGACCGACGGCGTCACCGTCGACATTCCCCTGCCGCTGCTCAACCAGGTGCCGGCGGAGAGCTTCGACTGGCAGGTGCCGGGGCTGCGCGAGGAGACGGTGATCGCGCTGATCCGAACGCTGCCCAAGGCGATCCGCCGCAACTTCGTCCCGGTGCCGGACTACGCCCGCGCCGCCCTCGCCGCGATCACCCCGGGCGAGGAGCCGCTGCTGGACGCGCTCACCCGACAACTGCGCCGGATGACAGGTGTCACCGTCCCTAGCGACGCCTGGGAGCCGGGCAAGCTCCCCGCGCACCTGCGGGTGACCTTCCGGGTGCTCGACGCCGACGAGAAGCCGGTCGCCGAGGGCAAGGACCTGCCGGCCCTGCAACGTCAACTTCGCCAGGAGGTACGCCAGGTGGTGGCGGCCGCCGCGCCGGAGGTGGCCCGTACCGGGCTGCGCGAGTGGAGCATCGGCACCCTGCCCCGGACCATCGAGCAGGTCCGTGCCGGCTACGCGGTGACCGCGTACCCGGCGCTCGTCGACGAGGGCGCGACGGTCGGGGTGAAGGTGTTCGACTCCCCCGCCGAGGCGGAGGCGGCGCACTGGGCGGGCACCCGTCGGCTGCTGCGGCTCACCGTGCCGTCCCCGGCGCGGTTCCTCCAGGGCCGGCTGGACAACGCGGCGAAGCTGGCGCTGAGCCGCAACCCGCACGGCGGCGTGCAGGAGCTGATCGAGGACGCGGCCGGGGCGGCCATCGACCGGCTGATCGGCGCGGCGGGCGGCCCGGCGTGGGACGCCGACGGGTTCGCCGCGCTGCGCGAGAAGGTCCGCGCCGACCTGGTCGACACGGTGGTCGAGGTGATGGACCGGGTCCGCAAGGTCCTCGCCGCCGCCTACGCCGTCGAGCAGCGCCTCGGCGCCACCCGCAACCTCGCCGTGGTGGCCGCGCTGGCCGACATCCGCAGCCAGCTCGCCGGGCTCGTGCACGCCGGGTTCATCACCGAGACGGGGTACGCGCGGCTGCCCGACCTGCTGCGCTACCTCAGCGCCATCGAGCGCCGGATGGAGCGGCTGGGCGGCAACCCGCAGCGTGACCGCCAGCAGCAGGACCGCATCGCGACGGTGCAGAAGGAGTACGCGGACCTGCTCGCCAACCTGCCGCCGGCCCGCCGGCAGGAAACCGCCGTCCGGCAGATCCGCTGGATGATCGAGGAGTTGCGGGTGAACGTGTTCGCCCAGGCGCTGGGCACCCCGTACCCCGTCTCGGAGCAGCGGATCTACCGCGCGATGGACGACGCGGAGGGTCGCTGACGAGGCCGGGCCCGCGGCGGCGGCCGGCGGGCTGGTCTCGTCAGGTCAGCGGCTCGACGCCGGGCGGCAGCTCGCCCCGGTCGATCGCGGACTGGATGTAGTCGAGCAGGATCCGCCGGAGTTCCCGGCCCGCGTGGGTGGGCACGACGTCGCGGCGGCGGGCCACCGCGATGGTCCGCCGCACCCCGGGCGGGGCGAGGGGCGTGATCCGCACGCCCGGTCGGCGCGCCAGCACGATGCCCGGCACCAGCGCGATGCCGAGCCCGGCCTCGACGAAGCTGAGCACTGCGTCCATCTCGCCGCCGTCCACAGCGAAGCTCGGTTCGAACCCGGCCTCGCGACACGCCTGGATGGTGGCGTCGCGCAGGTCGTAGCCCTCCCGGAACATGACCATCGGCAGGTCGCGCAGGTCGGTGATGCGCAGCTCGCCGGTTGCCGAGGCGGTCGGCACCTCGTCGACCGAGGCCACCACAAGGCTCTCCCGCAGGATCGGGTCGACCCGCAGCCCGGGGTCGGCGCCCTGCGCCGGCATGATGATCAACGCGAGGTCGAGATCGCCGCGGAGCAGGTCTCGCACCAGGTCCTGGGAACCGCCCTCCTCCACCCGCAGGTCGATGGTGGGGTGCGCGTCGCGGAACCGGCGGAGCACCGGCGGGGCGAGCGAGGTGGCCAGACTCGGGGTGGCCCCGAGCCGGACGCGACCGCGACGTAACCCGACCAGCTCCTGGACCTCGCGGGTCGCGGTCTCCACGTCGGCGAGGATCCGGGTGGCCAGGGGCAACAGCACCTCACCCGCCGCGGTGAGCGCGATGTTGCCCCTTACCCGCTCGAACAGCGGTGCCCCGAGGTCGGCCTCCAGAGCGTGAATTTGCTTACTGAGAGAAGGCTGAGTGATGCCCACGATGTCGGCGGCTTGGGTGAAATGTCGTACTTCGGCCACCGCGACGAAGTACCGAAGCTGATGGAGCTGCATCTACATAGCTTACGGCTATCAACACTACGAGTTTGATGCATTGGACGACTGATCAAAGTGCTCCTAGCGTCGGTCTCGTGGTAATGACGAAAACTCGGTCGCCCATCCGCTCCAACGTCGGCCTCAAGGCCGTCATGGCGGTGACGGGCATCCTGCTGGCGCTGTTCCTGATCGCCCACATGCTCGGGAACCTCAAGGTGTTCACGGGGGAGACCTCGTTCGACCACTACGCCCACTGGCTGCGCGACATCGGCAAGCCACTGCTGCCGGGCGTCTGGTTCCTGTGGATCCTGCGCACCGTGCTGGTCGTGGCGGTCGTCGCCCACATCGTCGCCGCCACCGTGCTGGCCCGCCGCGCCCGCGCCGCCCGCCCGGTCAAGTACGCCCACCGCAAGAAGGTCAACGGCAGCTACGCGGCCCGCACCATGCGCTGGGGCGGCGTGATCATCCTGCTCTTCGTGATCTACCACCTGCTGGATCTGACCACCGGCACGCTCAACCCGGTCGGAAACGAGAGCAAGCCGTACGGCAACGTCGTCGCCGACTTCGCGCCGGAACGCTGGTACGTCACGCTCTTCTACACGCTCGCCATCGTCACGGTGGGCTTCCACCTGCGCCACGGCGCGTTCAGCGCGTTCCGCAGCCTCGGCCAGCAGACCCCGCGCGGCGAGCGTCGGGCGCGCGTCGCGGCTCTGGTCTTCGCCGTGCTGCTCTGCGCCGGATACCTGGTGGTCCCGTTCGCCGTACTCACCGGATTGGTGTCCTGACATGGAACTCTTCACCGAGGGCGACCCGATCGCCGACACCAAGGCACCCGCCGGCCCGGTCGAGAAGCGCTGGGAGACCCGGCGCTTCGAGGCCAAGCTGGTCAACCCGGCCAACCGCCGCAAGATGACGGTGATCGTGGTCGGCACCGGTCTCGCCGGCGGCTCGGCCGCGGCGACCCTCGCCGAGCAGGGCTACCACGTCAAGTCCTACTGCTACCAGGACAGCCCGCGCCGGGCGCACTCCATCGCGGCGCAGGGCGGCATCAACGCGGCGAAGAACTACCGCAACGACGGCGACTCCGTGCACCGGCTGTTCTACGACACCGTCAAGGGCGGCGACTTCCGCTCCCGCGAGTCGAACGTGCACCGCCTCGCCGAGGTCTCGGTGAACATCATCGACCAGTGCGTCGCCCAGGGTGTGCCGTTCGCCCGCGAGTACGGCGGCCTGCTGGACACCCGGTCCTTCGGCGGTGCCCAGGTGCAGCGCACCTTCTACGCCCGGGGTCAGACGGGCCAGCAGCTGCTGCTCGGCGCGTACCAGGCGCTGGAGCGGCAGATCGGCCTCGGCAACGTGGAGATGAACACCCGGCACGAGATGCTGGAGCTGGTCATCGTCGACGGCAAGGCCCGCGGCATCGTCGTGCGGGACATGGTCACCGGCGAGATCAGCACCGAGATGGCCGACGCCGTCGTGCTCGCCTCCGGCGGCTACGGCAACGTCTTCTACCTCTCCACCAACGCCAAGGGCTGCAACGTCACCGCCACCTGGCGGGCACACCGCAAGGGCGCGTACTTCGCCAACCCCTGCTACACGCAGATCCACCCGACCTGCATCCCGGTCTCCGGCGACCACCAGTCGAAGCTGACCCTGATGAGCGAGTCGCTGCGCAACGACGGCCGGGTCTGGGTGCCGAAGGCCAAGGGCGACGACCGCAACCCTCGCGAGATCCCCGAGGACGAGCGGGACTACTACCTGGAGCGGATCTACCCCTCCTTCGGCAACCTGGTCCCCCGCGACATCGCCTCCCGCGCCGCCAAGAACGTGTGCGACGAGGGCCGGGGCGTCGGCCCGACCAAGCTCGGCGTCTACCTCGACTTCGCCGACGCGATCAACCGGCTCGGCCGCAAGGCCATCGAGGCCAAGTACGGCAACCTCTTCGAGATGTACGAGCGGATCACCGGCGAGGACCCGTACGAGGTGCCGATGCGCATCTACCCCGCCGTGCACTACACGATGGGCGGCCTGTGGGTCGACTACGACCTCCAGTCGAACATCCCCGGCCTGTTCGTGATCGGTGAGGCGAACTTCTCCGACCACGGCGCGAACCGGCTCGGCGCCTCGGCGCTGATGCAGGGCCTCGCCGACGGTTACTTCGTCCTGCCCACCACCATCGCCAACTACCTGGCCTCCGGCCCTCTCGACACTGTCGACGCCAGCCACCCGGCGGCGATCGAGGCGCGCACCGACGTCGAGGACCGCATCCGGCGGCTGCTCGCTGTCAACGGGGACCGGACCGTGGACTCGTTCCACCGCGAGCTGGGCCAGATCATGTGGGAACACTGCGGCATGGAGCGCAGCGAGGCCGGGCTGCGTAAGGCGATCGGCGAGATCCGCGACCTGCGCGACGCGTTCTGGCAGCGGGTCAAGGTGTCCGGCACCGGCGAGGAACTCAACCAGTCGCTGGAGAAGGCCGGCCGCGTCGCCGACTTCTTCGAACTGGCCGAGCTGATGTGCATCGACGCCCTGCACCGTGAGGAGTCCTGCGGCGGCCACTTCCGGGCCGAGCACCAGACCCCCGACGGCGAGGCGCAGCGCGACGACGACCGGTTCGCGTACGTGGCGGCCTGGGAGTTCACCGGCGACGGCGAACCCTCGGTGCTGCACAAGGAAGACCTGACCTTCGAATACGTCCACCCCACGCAGCGGAGCTACAAGTGAACCTGACCCTGCGCATCTGGCGCCAGAAGGGCCCTGAGGACAAGGGTCGGATGGTGACCTACCCGGTCGACGACGTGTCCCCGGACATGTCGTTCCTGGAGATGCTCGACGTGCTCAACGAGCGGCTGATCCTCTCCGGCGAGGACCCGGTGGCGTTCGACCACGACTGCCGCGAGGGCATCTGCGGCATGTGCGGCCTGATGATCAACGGTGACGCGCACGGGCCGCAGCGCGGCACCACCGCGTGCCAGCTGCACATGCGGCAGTTCAAGGACGGCGAGACGATCGACATCGAGCCGTGGCGGGCCAGCGCCTTCCCGGTCGTCAAGGACCTGGTCGTCAACCGCAGCGCCTTCGACAAGATCATCGCGGCGGGCGGTTACGTCACCGCGCCGACCGGCAGCGCGCCCGAGGCCCACTCCACCCCGGTGGCCAAGGCCAACGCCGACGCCGCCTTCGAGTCGGCGGCCTGCATCGGCTGCGGCGCCTGCGTCGCGGCCTGCCCGAACGGCTCCGGCATGCTCTTCACCGCCGCCAAGCTCACCCAGCTCTCGCTGCTGCCGCAGGGCCAGCCGGAGCGGTACACCCGGGTGATCGGCATGGTCGACGCGCACGACGAGGCCGGCTTCGGCGGCTGCACCAACGCGGGTGAGTGCACCCCGGCCTGCCCGAAGGGCATCCCGCTCAACACCATCGGCCGGCTCAACCGCGACTACCTCACGGCCACCGCCAAGGGCGGAGCCGACAACACCCCCGGTTCCTGAGCCGCAACTCCCGCCAGACCGCCGTACCCCGAGCCCGGGGTACGGCGGTCTGCTGTTCGGCCCCGGGGTTGCGGTGGTGGGGGCTGGGACGGCCGCCCCAGCCCCTGACCTCGGTCACGGCTCGCCCGCAGGTTCCGGTCCCAATGGGGTACGCCGCATCTTCCGATCCGCGCCGCGCGCTTCATGGTCCACTCGGATTTCAGGAAGTCGGCCTGTCAATCCGCTCGGATACCGCGACGTCAAGGAACGCGAGTCGATCAGGCAGACAGCCCTCGCAGTCCGGTTCAAGCGCTCGACGCCGGGTAGCAGTCCCTTGAGACGGCGTTGAGAGGGGACGAGGGACATGAAGGCACTGACCTGGCAGGGCAAGCGGGACGTACGGGTCGAGGAGGTGCCGGACCCTCGGATCGAGGCGCCGACCGACGCGATCGTGAAGATCACCTCGACCGCGATCTGCGGCTCCGACCTGCACCTGTACGAGGTGCTCGGTCCGTACCTGAAGCCGGGTGACGTGCTGGGCCACGAGCCGATGGGCATCGTCGAGGAGGTCGGGTCGGAGGTGACCGGGCTCAAGCCCGGCGACCGGGTGGTGGTGCCGTTCAACATCGCCTGCGGCAGGTGCTGGATGTGTTCGCGGCAGCTCTACGCGCAGTGCGAGACCACCCAGGTCACCAGCGAGGGCAAGGGCGCGTCCCTGTTCGGCTACACCTCGCTCTACGGTTCGGTGCCGGGCGGGCAGGCCGAGTACCTGCGTGTCCCGCAGGCCCACTTCGGGCCGATCAAGATCCCGGAGACCGGCGCCGACGAGCGCTACCTCTACCTGTCCGACATCCTGCCGACCGCCTGGCAGGCGGTGAAGTACGCGGACACCCCACCCGGCGGCACCCTGGCCGTCTTCGGTCTGGGCCCGGTGGGGCAGTTCTGCGCACGGATCGGTCGCCATCTGGGCGCCGGCCGCGTGATCGGGTTGGACCTGGTGCCGGAGCGGTTGGAGTTGGCCCGCCGGCACGGCATCGAGGTGCTGGACGTCCGCGAGTTGTCCGACGTGGCGGGCGCGCTGATCGACCTGGTGGACGGGCGGGGCCCGGACGCGGTGATCGACGCGGTCGGGATGGAGGCGCACGGTTCGCCGGCGGGCAAGCTGGCCCACGCCGCCGTCGGACTACTGCCCGACAAGGTGGCCCAGACGATGACCGACCGCGCCGGCATCGACCGGTTGTCCGTCCTGCACGCGGCGGTCAAGGGGGTTCGCCGTGGCGGCACCGTGTCGGTCTCCGGGGTGTACGGCGGCGAGGCGGACCCGATGCCGCTGATGGAGATGTTCGACCGGGGCGTCCAACTGCGGATGGGGCAGTGCCACGTGCGCCGGTGGACCGACGAGATCCTGCCGCTGCTCTCCGGCGACGACGACCCACTGGGCGTCGAGGACCTGCGTACCCATCGGGTGCCGCTGGCTCGGGCACCGCAGGCGTACGAGATGTTCCAGAAGAAGGAGGACGGCTGCATCAAGGTCGTGCTCGAACCATGAGTGCGAGGAGCGAGCCGGGGTTGCGAGCCCCGCAGTCACGAATGCAGCCGGTGCCGTGAGCCGGGTGGTGGTGGTCGTCGGCGCGACCAGCGGGATCGGGCGGGCGACGGCCCGGGCGTTCGCCGAGCGCGGCGACCGTCTCGTCCTGGCCGCCCGCGCCACCACGACCCTGGCCGAGGTACGCGGGGAGTGCGGCGCCGCCGACGTGCTGACCGTGCCGACCGACGTCACCGAGCCGGGCGCGTTGGACGCGCTCCTGGACGCGGCACTGGAACGGTTCGGTCGCGTCGACGTGTGGGTGCACACGGCTGCGGTGATGGCCTACGGGCGTTTCGACGAGCTGCCCGGGCGGGTCTTCGACCAGGTGGTCCGGACCGACCTGCTCGGCACCGCCGAGTCGGTGCGGGTGGCGCTGCGGCACTTCCGGGCGGCCGGGGCCGGCACCGTGGTCGTCACCGGTTCGGTGCTCGGGCACATCACCGCCCCGTACATGAGCGCGTACGTGGCGAGCAAGTGGGGGTTGCAGGGTCTGCTTCGGACCGTGCAGCAGGAGTTGCGGGACAGCCCGCGGATCCGGTTGTCCCTGGTCAACCCGGGCAGCGTGGACACTCCCGTGTATCAGCAGGCGGCCAACTACCTGGGTCGGATCGGGCGACCTCCGCCACCGGTGGCGAGCCCGCAGCGGGTGGCCCGGGCCATCGTGCACTGTGTGGACCGACCCCGACGGGAGGTCTCCGTGGGCCGCCTCAACGTGCTGTTGCGAGCCGGCTTCACCGTACTGCCGGGGGTCTACGACATTCTGGTCGGGCCGTTGATGCGGGCGGCTGGCCTCAGTGGACGGTCGGTCGCCGCGCACGACGGCTCGGTCTTCACGCCGAACCCGGCCGGCGAGGCGGTCCGCGGCGGTCATCTGCCTGACCTGCGGCAACTCGCCCGACACGTGCCCGGTCCGGTCGGCGCGGTGCTACGCCGACGGTTCGGCTGACCTGTTCGGGACTGTTCGGGACTGCGTTCGGGGGCATCGTGCGTCGATCAACTCGCCTAGGGTGGTGGGCCAGCAAGCGCTCAGGCACACCACGACCGGGGAGACGATTCACCATGCGACTGAACCGCAGAGCGGCACTCGGACTGGGCACTGTGGCCACCGCCGGAACAGTGTTGGGCGCCGCCGGCACGGCCAGCGCCGCCGAGAGCACCGAGGCCTCCCCGACCACTCCCGCCCGGGCCGCCCGCCGGGTGGCCGCCGTCTTCGGCAAGCACAGCGTCGAGGCCGGCGGCAACTGGCAGGCGTACGTCAGCGTGGCCGACCCGGCCGGCTCGCCGGTGGTAGCGGTCGAGGCTGACGCGGACCGGCGGATCGAGGCGTACAGCGTCAACAAGATCGCCGTCGCCACGGCGGTGTTGGACAAGGTCGACCGGGGGCTGCTCACCCTGGACCAGCAGGTCGAGGTGTCCGCGGCGATCGTCGTGCCGGGCGGTGACGGCATCTTCAGCCTGGACGGCGCGTACCCCAGCCTGGTCACCCTCGGGCACGTGCTGGCCAACCTGCTGACCGTCTCGGACGACACGGCGGTCCGGCTGTGCGGTCTGGTCGCCCCGGCCGCCGAGATCAACTCCATCCTGGTGGCCAAGGGCTTCCCGAACACCCAGGTCCAGCCGGTCGCCAACCCGAACCGGTTCTTCCTCGGCACCAGCACCCCCCGGGAGACGCACGACCTGCTGCGCGCCCTGGTCGCCGGCACGCTGCTCTCCCCCGCCTCGACCACGTACCTGTTGGGGCTCCTGCGCTCTCCGGTGGCGTTCACCGACGGCATCCGGCGCACGATGTCGTCGGACGACCGGGCGCGGATCGCCACCAAGGCCGGCTGGTTCGCCGACGCCCGGCACGAGGCCGGAGTGATCTTCGACCGTTCCGGGGCGGCGGTGCTCACGTACGCGCTCTTCGCCGACGGGCAGGCCAACCCGGAGGACTTCGGCGCCACCCACCCGGCCGTGCAGGCCCGGGCCGCCATGGGCCCGAAGTTCCTGGCCGCCGTGGACCGGATCGCGGGCGTCGGCAGGACGTTCCGGATCACCGCCCCGCGCCCCAGCAACGGCGGCTGACCGCGATTCCGGGTCGGTCGCCGCCGGCGGTGACCGACCCGGCCTGGCGACCGCCGAGGCACGGGCCGGTCCGTGTGACTACCGTGTAGGGCGGACACGTCGGAGGGACGGCAATGGCACGAGCGCAGAGCACTGACGTCGAACGGTCACTCGGACGGCGGATGCGGGGCGTGGCCGGGCTGGCCGCGCTCGCCGGCCTGGCCTGGGTCGCCCGGGACGTGCCGGCGGCCCTCGGCGGCCGGCTCAGCGGGGCCCGCGCCGAACGGGCGGCCCGCTCGCCCCAGTTCCGCGACGGCACCTTCCACAACCAGGCCGGCACCCGCACGATGGTCGCCGAGCCGGGCCGCAACCTGGTCCGCGAGCTGATCTTCGGCAAGCAGAAGCGGCACCCGACCACACCGGTGCCGCTGCTGCGGCCGGGCACGACGGACGCCGCCGACACCGCCGACGAGCTGAACATCGTCTGGTACGGGCACGCCTCGACGCTGATCGAGATCGAGGGCAGGCGGGTGCTGCTCGACCCGGTGTGGAGCGACAGGTGCTCCCCCTCCGGGCTGGTGGGTCCTCGCCGGTTGCACGAGCCACCGGTGGGCATCGACGAGCTGCCGCCGCTGGACGCCATCCTGATCTCGCACGACCACTACGACCACCTCGACATGGCCACCGTGCGGGCGCTGCTCGCCGGGCAGTCCGCGCCGTTCCTGGTCCCGCTCGGGGTGGGGGCGCACCTGGACCGCTGGGGCGTACCCGCCGAGCGGATCATCGAGCTGGACTGGTCCGAGTCGCACCGGGTCGCCGGGCTGGAGATCACCGCGACCGCCGCCCAGCACTTCTCCGGCCGGGGGCTGCGCCGCGACGGCACGCTCTGGAGCTCCTGGGTGGTGGCCGGGGCCCGCCGCAAGGTCTTCTACACCGGTGACTCGGGTTACTTCGACGGGTACGCGGCGATCGGCGCCGAACACGGGCCGTTCGACGTGACACTGATGCAGATCGGCGCGTACGACCGGGCCTGGCCGACCATCCACATGTTCCCCGAGGAGGCGGTCGACGCCCACGTCGACCTGCGCGGCGGGCTGTTCGTCCCGGTGCACTGGGCGACGTTCAACCTGGCCCTGCACGACTGGTCCGAGCCGGTCGACCGGCTGTGGGCGGAGGCGAAGGCCCGCGACGTACGGCTCGCCGTGCCCCGCCCCGGCGAGCGGGTGGTGGTCGACGAGCCGCCCGCCGTCGACGGCTGGTGGCAGGCCATCGCCTGACCTCAGGCAAAGCGAGATTCGCCTGACCTCAGGCAAAGCGAGATTCGCCTGACCTCAGGCAAAAGCGGACATCGCCTGAGACAGCCCGTCAGAGCACGAAGGCGTCGGTCCAGAGGGCGCCGGAGCGGCCGGAGAGCGCGTCCAGCATGGCCACCGCCTGCCCGTCGGTGAGCTGCGCGACGAAGTCCACGATGGCGCGCCCCCGGGCGCGGCCGATCCGGTCCGGGATGCGCGGGTGCAGCTCGGCCTCGGCCAACTCGACCAGGTCGTGCAGCCGGCGGGGCAGCCGCGACTCCTCCTCCGGGTCGAGCAGCCACTCCCACAGCGCCTCGACCAGCGTGCCCAGCAGCCGGGCCTGGCCGCGCTGGTGCAGGGCGAGGTCCGGGCGGGCCAGCACGAACCGGTGGTGGACGAACTTGAGCACCTGCACCTCGTGCCACTGGGCGCAGCCGAGCAGCACGAACCCGGACCGCACCGACGGCTGGTCGGTCACGGTGATGGCCTCGACGAAGCGGGTGGACCAGCGGGCGGAGAACCGCGCCACGTACTGCTCGGCCTCGATCGAGCCGTCGAACGGCATCGCCAGCAGCCCGTCGACCAACTCCTCGCGCACGTGCTCGACGGCGGCGGCGAACGCGTCGTCGTCGGCGATCCAGGCGTCCTTGCGGTGCAGTTGCCGCCGCAACCGCTCGATCGCCGCCCCGGGTCGCCGCGCCGACGTGGCCAGCGCCGCGTCGGTAATCGCCCGGAAGTGCCCACTCTCGCGCTGCCACGCCATCAGCTCGGCGGAGACCGAACCCTGTTGGAGCACACCGACCCGGTAGAAGTCCTCCACGTCGTGGATGGCGTAGGCGATGTCGTCGGCGGTGTCCATCACCGACGCCTCCACGGTCTGCTGCCAGTCCGGGATGCGGCCGGCGAACGGCTCCCGGGCCTGGCGCAGGTCGTCGAGTTCCGTCCGGTACGCGCCGAACTTCGACGAGCCGCTCTCCGGGTCGTCAGGTGGCGGGGTGGCCCCGCGCGGCGGCGGGTCCATCGTGCGGGGGTGCGGGTCGGGGTGGTCCAGCCGGGTCCACGGGTACTTCAGCATCGCCGCGCGGACCGCGGCGGTCAGGTCCAGCCCGGTGGTGGCCGCCCCGCGGATCTCGGTGCTGGTGACGATCCGGTACGACTGGGCGTTGCCCTCGAAACCGTCGGCCAGGCCGAGGCGCTGGCGGGCCAGCCGGTCCAGCACCCGCTCCCCCAGGTGCCCGAACGGCGGGTGACCGAGGTCGTGGGCGAGCGCCGCTGCCTCCACCACGTCGGGGTCGAGGCCGCCGAGCTTGTCCAGCAGGTCACACCACCGGTCGTCGGCCGTCAGCCGCTCGGCGATCGCCCGGGCCACCTGGGCGACCTTGAGACTGTGGGTGAGCCGGTTGTGCACCAGCAGCCCGGAGCCGACCGGACTGATCACCTGGGTGACACCGCCGAGGCGGGCGAAGAACGGTGAGCCGACGATCCGGTCCCGGTCGGCGCGGAACGGGTTGGCCGTCAGGTCGCCGAGGGCTCGGGCGCTGCCGCCGAAGAGCCGCCGGGCGCGCGGCTCCGCAGGTGTTTCCATGATCGCCACGCTAGCGCAGGCCGGGAGGGACCGCCGCCGGGTCACCCGGCCGGGCGCGGCGGTTCGGTCTGCCGCCCCGGCCGGGCGCGGCGACAGCGACCGGGGCCGCCCGGCAGAATGCAACCGGTACCCACTCCCGAAGGCGGATCGAGATCGTGACCCAGTCTGTTCATCAGCGGATCGCCGACGAGCTCGGCGTGGCCGAGCGTCAGGTGCGGGCGGCCGTGGAGCTGCTCGACGGCGGCGCCACAGTGCCGTTCATCGCCCGCTACCGCAAGGAGGCCACCGGCCTGCTCGACGACACCCAGCTGCGCACCCTGGAGGAGCGGCTGCGCTACCTGCGCGAGCTGGACGAGCGGCGGGCCGCGGTGCTGGAGTCGATCCGCACCCAGGGCAAACTCGACGAGGCGCTGGAAGCGCAGATCATGGCCGCCGACTCGAAGTCCCGGCTGGAGGACATCTACCTGCCGTACAAGCCCAAGCGGCGAACCCGGGCGCAGATCGCCCGCGAGGCCGGGTTGGCCCCGCTGGCCGAGTCGCTGCTGGCCGACCCCACCCAGGACCCGCGGGCCACCGCGGCCGGGTTCGTCGACGAGGACAAGGGTGTCGCGGACGCCGCCGCCGCGCTGGAGGGCGCACGGGCGATCCTCATCGAGACCTTCGCCGAGGACGCCGACCTGATCGGCACGCTGCGCGAGCAGATGTGGTCGCGGGGCCGCCTCGTTTCCCGGGTACGCGACGGTCAGGAGACGGCCGGCGCGAAGTTTGCCGACTACTTCGACTTCTCCGAGCCGTACCCGAAGCTGCCCTCACACCGGATCCTGGCCATGTTCCGGGGCGAGAAGGAGGGCGTGCTCGACCTGACCATGGATCCGGAGGAGGCCGGCGACGCGGACGCCGTACCGACCGGGCCCAGCCGGTACGAGGCGGCCATCGCCGGACGGTTCGGGGTGTCCGACGCCGGTCGCCCGGCGGACCGCTGGCTGACCGACACCGTGCGGTGGGCGTGGCGCACCCGCATCCTCATCCACCTCGGCGCGGACCTGCGGTTGCGGTTGTGGCAGGCGGCCGAGGAGGAGGCGGTACGGGTCTTCGCGACGAACCTGCGGGACCTGCTGCTGGCAGCGCCGGCCGGCACCCGGCCCACCATGGGTCTGGACCCGGGCCTGCGGACCGGCGTGAAGGTGGCCGTGGTGGACGCCACCGGCAAGGTGCTCGCCACCGACACCATCTACCCGCACGAGCCCCGTCGGCAGTGGGACGCGTCGATCGAGACCCTGGCCCGGCTGGCCGGGGCACACGGGGTGGAGCTGGTGGCGATCGGCAACGGCACCGCCTCGCGGGAGACCGACAAGCTGGCCGGCGACCTGATCAAGAAGTATCCGCAGCTCAACCTGACCAAGGTGATGGTCTCCGAGGCGGGCGCGTCGGTCTACTCCGCGTCCGCGTACGCCTCGCAGGAGCTGCCCGGGATGGACGTGTCGCTGCGCGGCGCGGTCTCCATCGCCCGGCGGCTCCAGGACCCGCTCGCCGAACTGGTCAAGATCGACCCACGGTCGATCGGAGTGGGGCAGTACCAGCACGACCTGTCCGAGGTGAAGCTGTCCCGGTCGCTGGACGCGGTGGTGGAGGACTGCGTCAACGCCGTCGGGGTGGACGTCAACACCGCTTCCGCGCCGCTGCTGACCCGGGTCTCCGGGATCGGGGCCGGGTTGGCCGAGAACATCGTGCTGCACCGGGACGCCAACGGGCCGTTCCGGTCGCGTACCGAGCTGAAGAAGGTGGCGCGCCTCGGGCCGAAGGCGTTCGAGCAGTGCGCCGGCTTCCTGCGCATCCCCGACGGCGACGACCCGCTGGATTCGTCGAGCGTGCACCCGGAGGCGTACCCGGTGGTGCGCCGGATCCTCACCAGCACCGGTCAGGACCTCCGCTCGGTGATCGGCAAGAGCGGGATCCTGCGCGGGCTGCGGGCCACCGACTTCGTCGACGAGCGGTTCGGTCTGCCCACCGTCACCGACATCCTGGCCGAGCTGGAGAAGCCGGGCCGCGACCCTCGGCCCGAGTTCCGCACCGCCACCTTCGTCGAGGGCGTGGAGAAGATCAGCGACCTGACGCCCGGCATGGTGCTCGAAGGCGTGGTCACCAACGTGGCCGCGTTCGGCGCGTTCGTCGACGTCGGGGTGCACCAGGACGGCCTGGTGCACGTCTCGGCCATGTCCCGGACGTTCGTGAAGGACCCCCGCGAGGTGGTGAAGTCCGGTGACGTGGTCAAGGTCCGGGTGCTCGACGTGGACGTACCCCGCAAGCGCATCTCGCTGACCCTGCGCCTGGAGGACGAGCCCGCCGTCACCGGTGGTGGTGGCCGGACGAGCCAGGAGGGTCGCGGCGGCCCGGCGCAGCGCGGACCGCAGGGTGGTCGTGGCGGCCAGCAGGGTGGACGTGGTCCGCAGGACCAGCGCGGCGGCCAGAGTCGACGCGGCGGTCAGCAGCAGGGTCGCAGCGGCCAGCAGCAGGGTCGCGGCGGCGGCCCGACGCCGGCCAACGACGCGATGGCAGAGGCCCTACGCCGCGCCGGGCTGGCCTGACTGTTCAGCCTTCCGACGTCCTCGGCCTCCGACACCTCGGCCCCTCGATCACGTGGTTGCGTGATCGGGGGGCCGCGTGGTGGCCGGGGCCGGGTGACCCGGGAGGTCAACGGGGGTGGCGGGCCCTTTCGAGCTGATGCCGTAGACGAATCACGGTGTGATCGCTGGTTGATGTCGCAGACGATTCAGCTCCATAGGGCGATCGCAGCAACCCCGGGGGCGAGCGAGAGCGACCAGTGGGGCCGGCGGCGAGAGCGAGCAGTGGGGCCGGGCGGGTGAAATCGGCTCGTGCGCTCGCGGGGTTCGGGGCGATGATCTCGCGGTGAAGATGCACGCGGATCAGGTCGACGTGGCGGTGGAGGTGGTCGCCGCGCTGGTGGCCAATCAGTTTCCCCGGTGGCGGGGTCTGCCGGTGCGTCCACTTCCCTCGGCCGGCACGGTAAACGCCCTGTTCCGCCTCGGTTCGGAGGTCGTGCTGCGGTTCCCCCTGCGGCCCAGCGCCGATCCGGCACTGCGCGCCGAGCTTCAACGTGAGCAGGAGCACGCGCGGATGCTCGCCGCGCACCTGCCGGTCGCCGTGCCCGACCCGCTCGGCGTCGGCGGCCCGGGCGAGGGGTACCCCGGGCCGTGGACGGCGTACCGCTGGATCGCCGGCGAACCGATCCACCCCGGCGGGGTCGACGACCTGGACGGCTTCGCCCGTGACCTGGCCGGCGTCGTGACCGCGCTGCGGGCAGTCGACACCGGCGGTCGGGTCTGGTCCGGGTCGGGTCGGGGTGGCCCGCTGCTCGCGCAGGACGCCGGGGTGCGGACGGCCCTCTCCGTCAGCGGCGCGCTGACCGACACCGCTCGGCTGGCCGAGGTGTGGGACCGCTGCCGCGACGTCCCGCGCCACGACACCGACGGGTGGATCCACGCTGACCTGATGCCGGGCAACCTGCTGGTCCGGGACGGTCGACTGGCTGCCGTCATCGACCTGGAGACGGTCACGGTGGGCGACCCGGCGGTGGACCTGATGCCGGCGTGGAACCTGTTCGACGCCGGGTCACGGGAGACGTACCGGCGGGCGTTGGGCGTGGACGACGCGACCTGGGAGCGCGGGCGCGGCTGGGCGCTGGAGCAGGCGATCAACGCGCTTCCGTACTACGTCCGGACGAACCCGGTGATGGCCGCGATCGCCCGACGCACACTGCGTGCCGTACTCGAATAGGCCCATCGCGTACCGTCGACGTCGTGAGTGAGCCGGACGGCCGGACGTGGCGCGACCAGCAGCGGCAGGCGGTGCTGGCGCACGCGGCGGCCGACGCCCGCCGGCGGGAGGCCGAGCACGCCGAGGCCGCGAAGATCGTCGCCTGGTTCGTGGCCGAGGCGAATCGACGAGGGCTGCGCCCGACCCGGCTCGTCGCGCGCTCCTACGACGGTCGTGGCTGGTACCGGACCGGGTTGTCCGGGTGGTACGTGGACCAGGCCCGCAGTCGAGCGGTCGACGTGGACGGTCGGTTCCACCTGCTCACAGTGCCGGGAGGTCTGCGGGCCCGGCTGTTCGGCGCACAGACCGAGCCGAGCCCGGCGCCGTTGATCGTCGGCGAGGGCGGCCGGGACGGGGAGTCGATCCCGCTGCGGACCCTGCTCGCCCGCCGGCTGGACGCCGGTACTGACGGCTGACACCCGCGTCACGTCACCACTTGCCCGGCCGGCCGACGGCGCCGTCGGCATGCCCTCGCTCGACGGACGGGACAGCCCACGCGCTGACCCGGGCTGCCTGCTGAGCGCACCCTCGCGCGGCCCGCCTCGTTTATCCGCAGCGGGAACCATACCGGACGTTGGCTCTGTTTCGACGTGAAAAAGGAATAACACTCTATTTTCGGGTGGGACGATGACGCAGACACGAAGCCGGCCGACGGCCCCAGCGCGGGCGACGTCCTTCCGGGGCGACATCGAAGGGCTACGTGCTCTCGCGGTCATCCTGGTACTGGCCGGGCACGCCGGAAGTCAGTTCGTCCCCGCCGGCTTCATCGGCGTGGACGTCTTCTTCGTGATCTCCGGATTTCTGATCACCGGTCTGCTCGTCACCGAACTCGACGGCACCGGGCGCATCTCGCTGCTCGGCTTCTACGCCCGACGCGCGAAGCGGCTGCTGCCCGCCGCCGGGCTGGTGCTGCTGGTCACTCTGCTGCTCACGTACCTGTTCCTGCCGAGGGTGCGTTACTCCAACACCGCGTGGGATGTGGTGAGCAGCGCCCTGTACGTGATGAACTGGCGGCTCGCCGAGCAGTCCGTCGACTACATGTTCGTCGACCAGGCCCCGAGCGTCCTGCAACACTACTGGTCACTCAGCGTCGAGGAGCAGTTCTACCTCTTCTGGCCGCTGCTGTTGCTCGGCCTGGCCGTCCTCGGCGGCCGGCGACGGCTCCGCCGGGGCGTGCTGATGCTCGGGTTCGCCGTCGTGGCCGTGCCGTCCTTCGCCTGGTCGATCCACCTGACGTCGACCGACTCCGCTCCGGCGTACTTCGTGACCACGACTCGGCTCTGGGAACTCGCGCTCGGCGGCGCGGTGGCCATCGCCGGCGGACTGCTGCATCGCACCCCACGCGTGCTGGCAGTCCTGCTCGCCTGGTCCGGCCTCGCCGCAGTTGTCGCTTCGGCGTTCCTACTGGACGCCACGTCAGCGTTTCCCGGGTACATCGCGTTGCTGCCGACCGGCGGCACGGCGGCGGTCATCGCGTTCGCGGTGGCGGCCGGCCGCGCCGGGCCGGCGGGGCTGCTCAGCCTGCCGCCGATGCGCGCGGTCGGCGCACTGTCCTATTCGCTCTACCTGTGGCACTGGCCGCTACTGGTCATCGCCGACTACCAGTTCGGCGAGTTGAGCGCGACCGCGCGCCTGGCCGTGGTGGCGGCCTCGATCGTGCCGGCGGTCCTCACCTACCACTTCGTCGAGAACCCGATTCGTCGGTCGCAAACGCTGCAATGGCAACCGGCGCAGGCGCTGCGCGTCGGGGCCGCGTGCACGGGCGCGGCCGTGATCGCCGGGCTCCTCTTCCAACTCACCGTCTGGCCCGCGGCACAGCCGCCCCCACCCGTCTCGGCGCTGCCACCGGTGGCCGGGTCCAGCCCGTCGGCGAGCGCCACGCCCGTCGGACCGCCCGGTGCCGCGGCCCTGGGTCAGTCACCCCGAGGTGACAAGGCGGGCAGGCCCGTCGACCGGGTCGCGTCCATCGTCCCGGACCCGTTGGTCGCACCGAAGGATCTGCCGACCACCGCGCGAACGGGCTGTCACGTCCAGCAGAACAGCAGCAATCCGCTGACGTGCGTCTACGGCGTCCGAGACTCGGCCTTCACCGTCGTACTCGCCGGCGACTCCCATGCCGCGCAGTGGCTGCCCGCCCTCGAGGAGGTCGCTGCCAAGCAGAAGTGGCGGGTGGTCTCGCACACCAAGTCCTCGTGCCCGTTCCTCAAGGCAGAGGTGGCACTGGCCGGGCGGCCGTACGAGAGCTGCACCGAGTGGAACCAGCGTGTCCGCGACCAACTACGCGCCGATCCACCCGACCTGTTGCTGGTCAGCAACTCGCTCTATCTCCCGGTGCGTGACGGCAAACCGATCACGCAGCGGGTCAACGAAACGTTGGCGGACGGTCTCCGTGAGACCTGGCGGGAGATGACCGAGGTCAAGATCCCGGTGGCGGTGCTCCGCGACACGCCGTACCACCGTCGAGACCCCGTCGAATGCGTCTCGGCCAACCCCGACAAGCTCACCCGGTGCGCCCCGTCCCGGGACGAGGTGCTGGCGGCCGGTGGAGGCGTAGCCCAGGAGCAGGCGGCAGAGGGTCAACAGGGCGTGCATCTCGTCAACCTCAACGACGCCATATGCCCCACCGACCGCTGCGCGCCCGTCATCGGTGGTGTGCTGGTCTACCGGGACGGCAACCACCTCACCGCCACCTACTCCCGGACGTTGGCCCCTCGGCTCGACAGCGCGCTCGCCGCCGTACTCAAGCGCGGGAGCTGACGCGCCGCCGGTCGGCAGCGCGTGCCGGAGCGCCGTTTCCCCTGGCCACCAGCTCACACACCCGTGTCCTCCCGTCCCGGTCCGCGTTGTTCCGACGGGATCAGCACTGACTATGACTGTTTGCGCTGTATCGCACTCGCATAGCTGCTAGACCCATAAGAGGCATTTGTCCGAGCGGGAGGTGGAAGATGCCGGTTCTGGGCGTCAGTACCGTCGAAGATCCTCAGCGAACGGTTCGACCCGATCGCGGCAAGCGGGTGATCGACGTCGTCGCGTCCGTCATCCTGCTCGCACTGCTGGTGCCGGTGATCGCCACGGTGGCGCTGCTGGTCGCCGTCGGGTTGGGGCGTCCCGTGCTGTTCCGCCAGCTCCGCACGGGCCGGCACGGCGACCCGTTCGAGCTGATCAAGTTCCGCACGATGCGTGCGCCCGACCCGCGCCTCGGCCTTGTCGAGGACGACGACCGACTGACGCCGCTCGGGCGGTGGCTGCGTGCCACCAGCCTGGACGAGCTGCCCACGCTCTGGAACGTGCTGCGGGGCGAGATGAGCCTGGTCGGCCCCCGCCCGCTGCTGCCGGAGTACCTATCCCGCTACTCCCCTCACCAGGCCCGCCGGCACGAGGTGCGGCCGGGCGTGACCGGCCTGGCGCAGGTGCGCGGCCGCAACGGGCTGAGCTGGGAGACGAAGTTCGACCTCGACGTGGAGTACGTCGACACCCGCTGCCTCGCACTCGACCTGACGATCCTGGCGGCGACGGTCCGCACCGTGCTGCGTCGCGAGGGGATTTCGGCCGCCGGCGTGGCCACCGCTCCGACATTCCTCGGCAGTCCGGCCGGGGCCACCGCACCGCTGGGGACCGTCCCGACGGGGCGTCGCGCCGCGGTGACGGTACGGCAGGGCGAACGCCGATGACGGACCGAGTGCACCTCTCTCATCCCGACGTCGGCCCCCTGGAGGAGTCGTACCTCGTCGCGGCCCTGCGGTCCGGCTGGGTCGCACCCGTCGGTCCCGATCTGGATGCCTTCGAGAACGAGGTCGCGGCGCGGGTCGGGACCCGCGGCGCGGTCGCGGTCAGCTCCGGCACCGCAGCGCTGCACCTGGCGTTGCTCGGGGTGGGCGTCCAACCGGGTGACGCTGTCGTCGTCCCGACGCTGACCTTCGTGGCCACCGCGAACGCCGTGCGCTACACCGGCGCCCGGCCGGTCTTCGTCGATTGCGACGCGCGCACCGGCAACATCGACGTGCCACTGTTGACCGAGCTGCTGCACCGGCTGCGCGCCCGCGGCGAGCGGGTCGGCGCGGTCGTGCCGGTCGACATGTTCGGTAGCTGCGCCGACTACCCGGCGTTGCTGCCGGTCTGCGGGGATGCGGGCGTGCCGGTCGTCGAGGACGCAGCGGAGGCGCTCGGCGCCACGGACCATGGCCGGGCGGCCGGCTCATTCGGCCAGGTCGCCGCGCTGTCGTTCAACGGCAACAAGATCATGACAACCTCGAGCGGCGGGATGGTCGTCTCCGACGACCTTCCGCTGCTGGCCCGCGCCCGCCACCTGGCCACCCAGGCCCGGGAGCCCGTGGCGCACTACGAGCACCGGGAGACCGGCTACAACTACCGCCTCAGCAACCTGCTGGCCGCACTGGGCCGGGCCCAGCTGGCACGGCTCGACCGAATGATCGGCCGCCGTCGCCTGCTGCGAGACCGGTACGCGAAGCTCTTCGCCTCGGTGCCCGGGGTGGAACTGGTCGGTGCCGAGGACGTCGAATCGAACTGCTGGCTGACCGTCATCCGGGTGCGGTCGGAGCGCTCCGGTTGGCGGGCCGCTGATCTCGCCGCACACCTCGCCGCTCAGAACATCGAGACGCGGCCGGTGTGGAAGCCGATGCACCGGCAGCCCGCGTACGCCGACTTCGAGAGCCTGCTCACCGGGGCGGCCGACGATCTCTTCGCCGAGGGGTTGACCCTGCCCAGCGGCAGCGGCCTCACCGAGCAGCAGATCGCCACGGTGTTCGGCGCGATCGAAGGGTTCCTGGCCGTCCGGACGGGAGCGGTCTCCGGGTGACGCCACTGGTCATCGTGGGTTGCGGCGGCCACGGCCGGGAGGCACTGGCTATCGCGCGGGCGGCCGCGGCCGCCGGAGCGCGACAGTGGGACCTGGTCGGTTTCGTCGACGACCGGCCGTCGGAGGAGAACCTCAAGCGGGTGCAGCGCCTGGAGGTGCCCTACCTGGGTGGGCTCGCGTGGCTACGGGACGCGCCGGCGGATCTCCACCACGTCATCGGGATCGGTGACCCGAAGGTGCGACGAGCCGTCGCCGCGCGGGTGGACGCGTACGGCACTCCAGCCGGCAGTCTCGTCCACCCGGACGCGACGGTCGGGCCGGACACGCGGCACGGGCCCGGCCTGGTCGTCTTCGCGGGCGCCCGCATCACCACCAACGTGACGGTGGGCCGGCACGTCCATCTCAATCAGAACACCACTGTGGGGCACGACTCGGTGCTTGCCGACTTCGTCTCGGTCAACCCGCTCGCCGCGATCTCCGGTGACTGCCACCTGGCGGAGGGCGTGCTGGTGGGGACGACGGCGGCGGTGCTGCAGGGCCTTCGGATAGGTCGGGACAGCACCGTCGGCGCCGGCGCCTGCGTGGTGCGGGACGTGCCTGACGGCGTGGTGGTCAAGGGCGTGCCGGCGCGCTGACCTGATCGGCCCGCGACCGCCCGCCACCAGCCAGTTACTCCGCGAAACATCCAATAAAAGTGTAAAAAGGATAAAGAGCCTCAAACCCCTGCTGTGCGGGGCTAATCGGTCGTAGACGGGAGCAAACATGCCGCAAGACACCGATAGGACCGAGCCTGCCGAACAACGGGTCCGTCGGGCCCGGGCGCGCCGCCGCGCCCTGGGTTTCCTCGCCACCGACACCGCAGCGTGGGTAGGCGGCTTCGTCGCCGCCGTCTGGACCCGCTACGAATTCCACCCGCCGGCCGGGCAGCTGAGCCGCGCAGCAGGCGTCGGCGGCATCGCGGCGCTGATCTACGTGGCTGTCGCTGCGGTGCGCCGGCTCCACTCTGGCCGGCACCCACTCGGCAGCCTCCAGGAGGTGCGAGGGCTCGCCGGAAACGTCGCCACCCCCATCGCCGTTCTGCTGATCGGGCTGCTGCCGTCGGCCGACCGACCGGTGCCGGCCAGCACCCCGCTGATCGGCGGTTCGCTGACGCTGCTGTTGATGCTCGCCGCCCGCTCCGCGTACCGGCACCGGCACGACCTCGCGATGCGGCCAGACGTGCGCTCCGCCACGCCGGTGCTGCTGTTCGGCCTCGGCGATGCCGGTCAGGGGCTACTGCGCGCGATGATCGGCGACCCACGCGGCAGGTACCTGCCGGTCGGCGCGCTGGACGACGACCCCGACAAGCGCAACCTGCGTTTCGGCGGTGTCCGCGTGCTGGGCGGCCGGGCGGACCTCGCCGAGGCGGTCCGTCGCACCGGCGCCACCACAGTCATCTTCTCGGTGGCCAGCGCCGACGCCGCGCTGATCCGCCAGATCCGCGAGGCCACCCTGCAGACCGGCGCCGCCTTCAAGGTGCTGCCCCCGGTCCGCGAACTGGTCGACCACCGCATCACCGTCACCGACGTACGGGACGTGCAGATCAGTGACCTGCTGGGGCGTCGGCAGGTGGTCGGCGACCTGCCGCTGAGCGGCGACGGCCTCGCCGGTCTGCGGGTGCTGGTCACCGGCGCCGGCGGTTCGATCGGTTCGGAGCTGTGCCGCCAGGTTCTGAAGACCGACCCCGGCGAGCTGATGATGCTCGACCGCGACGAGTCCGCCCTGCACGCCCTACAGATGTCGCTGAACGGGCGGGCCATGCTCGACGGCCCCGAGCTGATCCTCGCCGACCTGCGCGACGACGAGCGTGTCCGGCGCATCATCCGAGAGCGCCGACCGGACGTCATCTTCCACGCCGCGGCGCTGAAGCACCTCACGCTCCTGCAACGCAACCCCGGCGAAGCGGTGATGACAAACGTGTGGGGCACGCTCTCGGTGCTGGACGCGTGCCGCGACGTCGCCAAGTTCGTCAACATCAGCACCGACAAGGCCGCCGACCCGATCAGCGTGCTCGGCTACTCCAAGCGGATCACCGAACGGCTGACCGCCCACGCCGCAGGCCGGTTTCCCGGCACCTTCCTCAGTGTCCGCTTCGGCAACGTGCTCAGCAGCCGCGGCTCGGTGATCACCGCGTTCCAACGCCAGATCGAGGCGGGCAATCCGTTGACGGTGACCCATCCGGACGTCACCCGCTATCTGATGACGCTGGAGGAGGCGGTGCGGCTGGTGCTCCAGGCCGCCGAGATCGGCCGGGACGGCGAGGCCCTCGTGCTGGACATGGGCGCGCCGGTACGCATCGCCGACCTGGCGAGGCAGATGGCCGAGCAGGCCGACAGTCGGGTGCCGATCGTCTACACCGGGCTTCGGCCCGGCGAGAAACTTCACGAGGACCTGCTCGGAACCGGCGAGGTCGACGACCGTCCGCTGCACCCGCTCATCTCACACGTCACAGTGCCGGCGCTCGACCCGCTCGACGTGGGCGGACTCGACCCGTACGACGACGCGGAGAAGCTGATCGCCCACCTGGCGGCGCTGTGCACACCGGCGAGCACCAGGCCGGGAACGATCCACGTGCCGCTGGCCCGTTAGGCCGAGCCGCAAGACTCAGCGGGCCCGGCGACCGAGGTCGCCGGGCCCGCTGCCTGTCCCGACGGTCAGCGGCGGATGCCCGCCCAGTCGTGGTGCCTGCGGACGGTGGACAGGATGAAGTCGACCACCCGCCGGGAGGTGTCCCGGACCTGGTAGTCGACCGGACAGGGCACTCCCTCGGCGTGGACCTGGTCGACTGTCACCTGGATCGCCTCCACCACGCCATCCGGGTCGAGACCGGTCATGATGATGCCGCCGGCGTCCAACGCCTCCGGGCGTTCGATCGACTCCCGCAGCGTCACCGCGGCGAAGTTGAGGATCGCCGACTCCTCGCTGATCGTGCCGCTGTCCGACAGCGTGCAGAAGGCCTTCGTCTGCAGGTGCACGTAGTCGAGCAGACCGAACGGCTCGTGGAAGGCGATCCCGTCCAGCGCCGCTGCGCCGGGCGCCAACGACTCCAGCCGCTTGCGGGTCCGGGGGTGGGTGGACACGAGTACCGGGAACTGCCAGCGGTCACGAACCGCGCGCAGGCATTCCAGCAACCGGGCCAACCGGTCAGGGCTGTCCACGTTCTCCTCGCGGTGTGCGCTGACCAGGAAGTACCGGCCAGGCGTCAGCTCCAGCTGACGCAGGATCGTCGAGGCCTCGATGTCCATCCGGTAGTGCTCGAGCACCTCGCGCATGGGGGAACCGGTGTGCAGGATCCGGCGCGGGTGCAGCCCTTCGGCCAGCAGGTTCCGCCGGGCGTGCTCCGTGTAGACGAGATTGAAGTCGGCGACGTGGTCCACCAGACGTCGGTTCGTCTCCTCCGGGACGTTGAGGTCGAAACAGCGGTTGCCGGCTTCCATGTGGTAGACGGGCACCCGCAGCCGGCGGGCCATCAGCGCGCCGATGCAGCTGTTGGTGTCGCCGAGCACGAGCAACGCGTCCGGTCGCACCTCGGCAATGGCCTCCTCCACACCGACCAGTACGCCACCGAGCACCCGGCCGAGCGTCGAGGTGTCCACGCGCAGGAACCGGTCCGGTTCCCGGATACGCAACTCCTTGAAGAAGATCTCGGACAACGAGCTGTCCCAGTTCTGGCCGGTGTGGACCAGCACGTGCTCCACCACGTCGTCCAGCCTCGCCATCACCCGCGAGAGCCGGATGATCTCCGGCCGGGTACCCACCAGCGTCATCACACGGGTCATGGCCGTCCTTTCCCTGCTGCCACCTTCGTCAGAATGTCCTCGAACTGGTCGACGCCGACCCGCACGCACATGCGCTCCTGGTAGGCCCGGCGGGCCCGCTGACCCATGGCGAGGCGCTCGGCCGCAGCCGTGTCGGCCGCCTGCCGCAGACGGTCCGCGAGGACCGCCCAGTCCCCCGGTGGGCACACCAGGCCGGCTCCGGTCGACTCCACGAGAGCGGCGGCGTCGCCGCCCAGGGCGGCGATCACCGGAGCGCCGCAGGCAAAAGCCGCCTGCAACTTCGACGGGACGGTGCCGCGGAGCGCCGGCAGATCACGCAGGCACACCAGCTGCCAGTCGGCCGCCGCGTACAGTTCGGCCATCTCCGTCGGCGGGCGGCGACCGACGAAGCGGACGTTGTCCGCGTTCAACTCGGTGGCGAGCCGGCGGGCCTCGTCCTCGTAGGCACCCGAACCGACCAGCACCAGGTCCACCCGGTCCCGGACGGCGGCCGCCGCGCGGATCGCCGTGTCCACGCCCTGGAGCAGACCGAGGTTGCCGGTGAACATCACCGTGCAGCGGTCGCGTCGTCCGAGCGTCGCGCGGGCCGCGTCCGTCGGTGCCACGGGCCGGAACAGAAGGTCGTCGGTCCAGTTCCACACCACACGCACACGGCTCGGATCGGCGCCCCGCTCCACCACGAGGGCCGCCATCGCCGGTGAGATCACCACGATCGCGGCCGCCAATCGGTACGCCGTGCGCATGAGGACGTCCAGACCGCCCGCCACCGCTCGTCCGGTCAGACCGGTCGGGGACATCCCGGAATGCACTACCGAATCAGGCCACATGTCCTGCACGTGCAGGACGATCGGCGTACGCCGGGCGGCCCGGACGAGCGCGGCGGCGGCGACCGCCGTGGGCGGTGGGTGGTAGACGTACGTGACGTCGACGCCACCGAGCCAGCTCGGGCCGGCGAGCGCGCTGCTCACACCGAACGTGATGTGGCTGGCCGCTCGGCGCAGCGCCGACGTGTCGTGGCTCGGGTACGCGGGAACCCGTCGCACCGCGACGGCCCCCTGCATCTCGACATGCCGCCAGCGTTGCCGCCAGCCCGGGTAGAGCCGCCCGTGCGGGTAGCTCGGGTAGGTGGTGAGCACCCGGACGTGGTGGCCGCGCGCGCTCAGGTGCTCTGCCAGATTGCCCGGGATGAACACACCCTCCGGCGGATACCACTGGCTGACCAGGCCGACCCTCACGCGGCGACCACCGCTGGCTTCGGAATCCGTGACTCCACCGGCTCCGGCCAGGTGTCCGGACGCGCCGGGTCGAACAGCTCGTTGGTCCAGAACAGGGTGACCAGTTCGTCGTCACCGGTGTTGACCAGCTTGTGCACCCACATGGTGGGCATGTCGACGGCGACCGGCGCGTCCCCGGAGACCGGAATGCGCACCACGTCGGTGTCACAGACCCGCCGCAGGCTGATCTCAGCGGTGCCACGCAACACCACGAACCGCTCGACCTTCGCCAGGTGGAAGTGCTCGCCCCGGGTCACGCCCGGGTGACTGGTGGAGCTGAACGTCTGCCCCGCGCCACCGTGCACCTTGACCGTCTCCACCAGCTCGCCGCGGGCATCGGCGCGGCGGGGCAGTGCCAGCGGGAAGTGCGCCGGGAAGCAGTGCGACCGGTAGGTGTTGAACAACCGCACGAGGTGCCGGTCGGTCAGGACCGGGATCTCACCGGTGCGGTAGGTGGCGGCCAACCCGGCCAGACGTTCGGCGAGCTCACGGACGCCCACCCGCAACGCGGGCATGGCCGGATCCCAGGAACCACCCGCCAGCACGCCGACGAGCCGGGCCGCGGCGTCGGTCACGTGCACCAGGGCGATCTCACGATCGGTGTGGACCTCCGGCCGCCCACCCTCGGCGAGCACGCGGCAGAACGTCGCCACCGCCGAGTTGTAGTGCGGGCGGCCGTGCTCGCCGTAGAGGTTGGACAGCAGTACGTCCTCCAGTGGCACGCCGGTGTCGGCGAGGATCCGCGCGGCGTCCGCCTTGGCGTCGCCGTACGGCGTGCCGTTGCCGGCCTGCACCGAGTTCGCGTACGCGACGCAGGCCGGCGGATCCGCGGCGACGCGCAGGCCGGCGGCGAGTTGCGCGGCAAGACGGCGGTTACCCTCGGCGACCTCGGTCGGATCGCCGCGGTTCACGCCGGCCAGGTGCAGCACCCGGTCGACACCGCTGACCTTGGCGCCGACGACACGAGGGTCGACCAGGTCCGCACGCGTGATGATCACCGGCTCCGGCCAGCCGAGCGCCCGCAGGAGCACCCGCACGTGCCAGCCGAGGAATCCGCCGCCTCCGGTCAACGCCAGCTTCAGCACGCCAGCACCGGGTCCCGCAGGGCCAGCTCCGCGCGGACCTCCGGCAACCGCCTCAGCAGTTCGATGATCTGCGGTACGCCCAGCCGTGGCGCGTTGGACGAGTTGAAGTCCTCGACGGGTTCTCCGTCCAACTCCCCCTCGGAGACGTAGAGCGAGTAGTTCAGATCGCGGGCGTCCAGCGGCACCCGGAGGAACTCGCCGAAGTCCTCCGCCTGCGTCAACTCCTCGCGGCTGGCCAACGTCTCGTCGAGCTTCTCGCCGTGCCGGACGCCGATGACGTCCAGCTTCGCCGGCACGTTGAAGAGTTCGCAGACCGCCTCGGCCAGGTCACCGATCGTGCAGGCGGCCGCCTTGCGAATGAAGATGTCACCCGGGCGGGCGTGCTGGAAGGCGTGCTCGACCAGCTCCACCGACTCGCCGAGGGACATCAGGAAACGGGTCATCGTCGGGTCGGTGACGGTCGGCGCCCGCCCGGCCTTGATCTGCTCGATGAACAGCGGGATCACGGAGCCACGCGAATACATGACGTTGCCGTACCGGACGCAGGAGACGGTGGTGGCGCTGTTCGGGTTGTTGCGGGCGTGCGCCTGCGCGACCTTCTCCATCATCGCCTTGCTCATGCCCATCGCGTTGACCGGGTAGACGGCCTTGTCCGTGCTCAGCACCACCACCGAGCCAACGCCGTTGCGCTCGGCCGCCTCTACGACGTTCGCGCTGCCGAGGATGTTCGTCCGCACCGCCTCGAGTGGGAAGAACTCGCACGAGGGCACCTGCTTGAGGGCGGCCGCGTGGAACACGTGGTCGATGCCGCGACTGGCCCGCAGCACCGAGTCGTAGTCACGTACGTCCCCGACGTAGTAGCGGACCCGCTCGTCGCCGAGGAGTCGGCGCATCTCGTCCTGCTTGGCCTCGTCCCGGCTGAACACCCGGACCTCAGCGACGTCCCGATCGAGAAGTCGGCGGACCATCGTCCGGCCGAACGAACCCGTTCCGCCGGTGATCAGGACCCGCCGTCCAGTGGTCAAAAAAGTCACTGCCGCTCCGTTCGTTACTGATGGCTCGCGTCCAGCCGGCAGCTGCCGGCGGTGTCAATGGCCGCACTCGGCCCAACGAGCGAGCAGGACGCTTTGAAACGTCACCAAAGGGACTAATGTCGACACACCAGGCGGGTCAGGTGCCGGTGCCCCGAGCGTCCGCAACCAGCACGGGCTCACGCGCGCCCGGGGTGGACTGGTCGGCAGCGTCGCGTCGATGCCGCCGGACCAGCAGCGACGCGTAAGCGCCGAGCAGGACGGTCAACGTGAGTTGACCCACCCCGTACGACCAGGCGGCGCCCTGCGCACCGAACGGGCCGGCTGTCACACAGACCCCGACCAACTGGAGCGACACCGTGCCGACCGTGCAGATCCCCACCACGTTCTCGTGGCCCCGGGCCTGAAGGAACGTCGCGAGCGGCTGGTTCACCACCACCACCGCGGCACCGATCGACAGCACCACCAACACGTCGGCGGACTGCCGGTAGGTGACACCGAGCACCAGGGAGACCGCGGTGGGTGCGAGCAGGACGAGAGCGGCACATGTGACGACTGCTCCACAGAGCAGCCAGAGGGATCTGCGCACCGCCTGCAACGCGACCCGGGAGGAGGAAGCCTGCGCGATGGCCGGTGCGGCGGCGGACGAGTACGCCTGGGCGAAGAACTGGACGGGCTGGGTCCATCGGGACACCGCGCTGTAGATGCCCGCCTGCGCGCTGCCACCGGTCGCCGCGAGCAACGTGACGTCCAGCGAGGTGGCACTGACGGCCAACGAGAACCTGCCGTAGCCCGCCGTCGCCCGCCACGGTGCGGTCAGGCCGGTGGGCACCCAGCGAAGTCGGGGCGGGCCACCGAGCAGGACGCCGGCCGCACAGGCGGCGAACGCCCCACCGACCAGTGACCACCACAGCGTCGGCAGCGCACCGACCGCGGTGGTCGTCAGGAGCACCACCGCCAGGACGAGCGCCACCAAGCGCTCCAACAGGAGAACAGCGGCGACCTTCGTCACCCGACGGGCAGCCCGTAGCGGCACCACGACGCCGTTGATCGCCGTCCGGCTGAGCAGGACCAGGGCGACCACCAGACCGAGTTCCGGCCACGGGGTCGCCAGTGCCGCCATCGAGATGACGAGTGCGCAGGCGACGGCCACGGCGAACAGCACCCGCAGCCGGTTCCAATAGCTCTCCTCGGTGATCCGACCGGCGGCGAGTTCCCGCAACGAGAAGGCGTTGAAGCCGAAGTCCACCACTCCGACCAACATCCCACCGACGCCCATCGCGCCGGCCGCCAGGCCGAACGCGGCTGGGCCCGCCCGATTCGCCACCAGGGCGACGAGGACCGCGTACAGCGCCTGTGAGGCGGCTCCCGCGACGACCAGGATCACGGTCTGCGCCGCGAGGCCGCCACGGCCGATCATGGAAGGAATGCCTCGACGAACGCGTCGCTGCCCAGATCCACCCGGGGGGCGGGCGTGGGCGCGGCGATCGCCTTCTCCATCAGCCCGGTCACGGACTCCTCGGTCAGTGGTCCGCAGACGCTCAGCCCGAGATGCCGCGCCCAGGTCACCAACTGGTCGGATCCCGCGACGACCACCTGCCGGCCTGCCCGGATGCCCTTGACCATCATCGAGTTGGGCTGGTCGCTGGAGTACGCCACCATGACACAGTCGCTGGCCTGCACCGCGCAGTTGATGGCGTGATCGGTCTGCACCCGGTCGTCCACAATCACCGGCAGCCCTGCGGCTCGGGCCCTGTCGAGCAGCGGCTGCACCTCCGCACGCACCGACGGGTCGAGTTGCCCACACACGAACAGCGCCACCGGCCGGTCCGCCAGTCGCAGCAGGCTGCGGAGCACCAGGGGCAGGTTCTTGCGGGCCGACACCTTACCCGCCACGAGGAAGACGAACCGATCCTCGGGGACACCGAACGCGCCGCGCAGGGCGGTCGGGTCCTGGTCCTCCGCGTCGAAGAACACCGGGTCGGGCGCGACGGCCGAGCGGGCCTTCCGGCCCGCTACCGAGTGGTCCGACAGGTACAGCAGCCGGACCCCGGGAAGCCGTTCGGTACGCCGCAGGATGAGATCCTTCGTCTTCAACCGGGCCCGTACCGACGGCCGGCTGTTGGTGTTCCAGCGGGGGTCCTGAGTGACCAGCACGACGACCGGCGGGCCCGGCGGCCAGCCCCGCATCCCGAGCCGGATCGCGAACCGGTCGCCGTCGGGAACCATGACCCTCGTGCAGCCGTACCGCATCGCCTGCCGGCGCACACCACTGACGGTCAGCGGCGGATCCGCCACCACCACCTGTCGGCAGCGGTCGGCCACCTCGGCGAGGTGCAGCCGATGTTCCGTGGACCGGAGGCCGGACCGGGTGAGGGCGAGCACCACACTGTCCCCGCGATCCAGGGCAGCGGACGCGAGGAGGCGCACGTACATCAACCGGTGCCCCTCGTGATCCTGCGACACGATCAGTACCCGTTCAGCCATTCCCGGCGCCTCCTTCCATCCGAGCGGTCAGCACTAGCGGACGGCGTCTGTCGCCGGCACCATCCACGCGTTGAAATCGCGGCTGAACACCGTCGTACACGCGTCGACACCCAACCCGGGCTTGAAGCCCCAGAAGTCCAGCCGGCCGAAACCCTGGGCGGTGAGGGCGTCGTCGGCCGGACGTGTCGTCGGGCGATCTGTGTCGTCGAGTACCACCAGCCCTGAGGGCGTCAGGTACTCATGCGCCAGACGGGAGCAGGTCGTCCGCGCCATCCCGTCGATGATGATCACGTCCCAGGGCGCGCCTTCCTCGATCGCCCGCACGTAGGGCGCGGACCCGTCCGCCTCCCACCAGGTCCCGTCGCAGGGCACGTGCAGGATCCGACCGTGGCGGGGTTGCGGAACCCGACGGAACCAGTCGGCGTCGTGTTCGACGGCCACGATCTCCCGCACCCGCAGCGCGTCCGCGAACCATGCGGTCGAAGAGCCGGCACCGTACTCGAACACCCGGCGATCGGCGCCGACGTGCGTGGCGAGCCAGTGCATCGCCCCGTAGGTCAACCAGGGGCGTGGCCCGCCGTCCGAGCCGCTCGGCGCCCCGCCGGAGACCGACCGGTGCCAACCCTTCGCCCTGAGCGTCGACAGAACCTGCAGCGAGGTGAGCACCTCCCGCCCGCTCCGTGGTACGCCGGGGACACGCGCGCGAACCCTGTCCATCACCGACGGACGTCTCATCGCACTCAACACCTTTCGTTCTCGTATTCCGGCACCGGACGTGCCCTTCTCGATGTCACCCGGGCACCCATCGCCACGAGTTCAGCGGCCATGGCGGGGCCGGCATTGAAGGCCGGGGTCGCCGGTACGCGGAGCCGGCACCGGCTGCTCAGGTCGCGTGCCTCGACGAACACCTCCGCGAGGCGGTCGGCATCGTCTGTTGGGAACACCCAACCGTTGTCGGTGGTGACGCGATCGGCATGACATCCGACGACGTCGCTGACAGCGACCCGCACGCCGTTGGCCTGCGCCTCCGCGACAACGAGACCCCACGGCTCGTAGCGCGACGGCAGGACGAAGAGGTCGGCCGCCGCGAAGACGGGACCGAGCTCGTCCTGCGGCAGCGCGCCCAGGACCCGGATACGCGGATCGGCGGCAGCCGCGCGGTCGACCACTGACCGTTGCGGCCCCTGCCCCACGATCACCAGCCGCGCAGCGGGATCGGCGAACGCCGCGAAAGCGGACAGCAGCGTGTCCAGTCCCTTGGCTGGCGCGAGTCGCCCCACGAACAGGATGACGAGCCCGTCGCCGAGGGCGTGTCGTTTCCGCAGCGCCGCGGCCTGCTCCGGGCTCGCGACGGGCGGCCTGGGCAGACCGAACGGGATCAGGTGTCGGTTGCCGAAGCCGTACTCCGCCCAGTACCTGTCGTTCTGCGCTCCCACGGTCCACACCCGGGCTCGCCGCCCGAGGATCGCCCGCAGCAGCAGCCGCTTTCCCCATCGCCGCACTGCCGGCCGTCGGCGCTCGTCGAGCCAGTTGCTGTCGGACCGGAGCACCACCTGGGCACCGCGCAGCCGGGCGGTGAGCACGGCGAGGACGTTCGCGAGCCGGGCGTAGCCGAAACAGCAGACGACCTTCAGGTCGGGGCGGAGCGCGGCGCGCACCAGGGCCACGCACCTCGACACCGTCCCGCCATCGACCACCTCGTGCGGATGAGCCGGCACTGCCGCGCCCCAGCCACGATCCGCGTCGTCCCGGTGATAGAGAGCGTGCAGATCGAGACCCGCGACGTGCAGGTGGTCGAGCACCGGATTCCGGTATGGAGTGGGCACCTCCACGATGAAGAGCACCTCCGCCACGATGCGTCAGCTCCTCTCCCGCACGGCGGTCGTGCCGCTCGGTACGCGGCCAGCACGCCCCTGCGGCGGCGGGCCGGTCACGTCGGCGAACGTGTCAGTGCGGACGAGATCGACCACACTGTGCGTGGCCTGCCGGGCCCGCCAGGCGCGGTAGGCCACGCCGGCCGCGACCCGCCTCGCGTGACGCTCGGCGACGCCGTCGGCCGCCATCCGCTCGATGACCCGGCTCAACTCCGCGGGGGAGAGCGCCGGGAGGACGACACCGCCGCCGCCTTCGAGGACGTCGGTCCAGGGTGTCTCCGCCGAGCAGACCACCGGGCACGAGGCGGACAGGCTCTCGGCGATGACGTGCCCGAAGTTCTCCCCGCGGGTCGGCAGCACGAAGGCGTCGTAGCGCGTGAAGGTGGCGCGGACCTCGGCCGGAGGCACCGGACCGCGGTACCGGACCGTCACGGTGGCAGGCAGCTCGTCGCACAGCCGTTGACACTCCCGCCAGTACGACGGGTCGTCCACCGGCCCGTGGATGTCGAGACTCAGCGGGCGGCTGATCGTCGTCAGGGCCCGCAGCACCATGTCGAGGTTCTTCATCGGCGTGATGCGGCTGAGGAAGACGAGTCGCAGGCGATCGTCGTCGTGCTCCACCGGCGGTGCCGGGTCCACCGGCAGCAGCGTCTGGTTCTCCCGCAGCACGATCCGCGCTCCGGGAACGAGGGCGCGGATGTGCGCCGCCTCGCGATCGTTCGTCGCATGCCAGAGGACGTCCCGCCGTCCCAGGAGTCGACGCCAGAGGGCCAGGAACAGCCGCTTCTTGTGCGACCGGATACCGAGCGCCCCCGGCGAGAACTCTCCGCGCGGCGCGATGAGGATCCGCTTCGCGGAAACCAGCCCCACGATGGTCGCCAGCACCGGCAGCAACGAGAAGGTCGGCTGCCAGACGCTGTTGACGTAGAGCAGGTCGAACGGGCCAGCCGACCGCTGAGCACGCCAGATGCGCCACCAGTGCAGCGGGCTACGGCGGTTCAGATAGAAGACCCGGGACCGGGACCGGGTCGTCCACCGTCCGGACAGCCCCGGATATGGCGTCCGACAACCGAGATCACGATCATTGGTGACCAGCGTCAGGCGCACGTCCGACGGCACCCCGTCGACCATGCAGACCATGGATCGCACCGGACCGCCGGCACGATAACCTGGTTCGAAGTACGCCGAAGTAGCCAGCACCCGGTAGTCGTGCTCAGAGGGCACTGGACTTGAGGGCGATCGCACGGCTGGCACTTTCCCAGGTGAAGTCCGTCAGCTCACGGCCGAAGTGTCCGTACGCCGCGGTCTGTCGATAGATCGGGCGGAGCAGGTCCAGGTCACGGACGATGGCTGCCGGCCGCAGGTCGAAGACCTCGGTGATGCTCCTGCTGATCGTCGACACGGGCACGTTCTCCGTGCCGAAGGTCTCCACGGAGAGGCTGACGGGGTGCGCCTTGCCGATGGCATAGGCAACCTGTACCTCACAGCGCTCGGCCAGACCCGCGGCCACGACGTTCTTGGCCACCCACCGCATGGCGTAGGCAGCGGACCGGTCTACCTTGGACGGGTCTTTCCCGGAGAACGCGCCACCGCCGTGCCGGGCGTAACCGCCGTAGGTGTCGACGATGATCTTCCGTCCCGTCAGACCGGCATCGCCCATCGGTCCACCGACCTCGAATCGACCGGTCGGGTTGACCAGCAGCCGGTATCCGTCCGTGTCCAGGTCCAGACCGTCGAGTTCCGGGGCGATGACCTGTTCACGGATGTCCGGCGTGAGCAGCGAATCCAACGCGATGTTCGGGGCGTGCTGGCTGGAGACGACCACAGTGTGCAGACGAACCGGACGCATGCCCTCGTACTCGACGGTGACCTGCGTCTTTCCATCGGGACGAAGGTAGGGAATCGCGCCGCTCTTGCGGACGGCAGCGAGTCGGCGCGCCAGTCGATGCGCGAGCGCGATCGGCAGAGGCATCAACTCGGGAGTTTCCGAGCAGGCGAAGCCGAACATCATGCCCTGGTCACCGGCACCCTGGGTGTCCAACGCGCTGGACGAGCCAGACCGCACCTCGATCGCGCTGTCGACACCCTGGGCGATGTCCGGAGACTGTTTACCGATGGAGACGCTCACGCCACAGGAGGCGCCGTCGAATCCTTTGGCCGACGAGTCGTATCCGATATCGACGATCAGCCGACGAACGATCTCCGGGATGTCCACCTGCGCCGTCGTCGCCACTTCGCCGGCAACGTGCACCTGTCCGGTGGTGAGGAGAGTTTCCACGGCGACCCGACTACGAGGGTCGATGGTGAGCAACGCGTCCAGGATGCCGTCGCTGACCTGGTCAGCAACCTTGTCAGGATGCCCCTCGGTGACTGACTCGGACGTGAAAAGGCGGCCTGACACAATTACTCCCCCTGGTTAGGAATGCTCATTACGGCAAGCGCTGGCGCAATGAAACAACGATGTGCCGTACGATCAGTTACTTGGCCGGACGCTCAATGTCGGCGCATCACCGACGGGCGCGGGCGATCGTCTCGAACATCGATTCCGGCTCGGTCGGACGGCGGGCAAGCCACGCCGTCGCGATGACCAACATGGCCAGAACCACCAACCGGGGCCCGGTACGGGTCATGTAGGTGAACCCACCCACCCAGACCAGATCGAAGAGACCGACGGCGAGAAGAACTCCGCCGACGTACCGGCCGAGCGCCGTGGGCGTGGTCAGCGGCCGGGCCGATGCACGAGCCAGGAACCGGTCGATGGCGGACACGGCGAGACCGGTCACCGGAATCATCACCGCCATGCCGACGACACCGAAATTGAACAGCCACTCGCCGTACCAGAGGGCCGCCACGGAATGGCCGGTGCCGGCCAGCCCGGGCGCGAGGTAAGGCACCAGCTCGTAACCGAAGCCGACTGGTTTGTCGGGCCAGAACGCGCGGGGCACCAGGGCGACCGCGGCGGCGAAGAAGGTCTCGCCCCACCCCCGGGGCAGCAGACCGATGGTGTTCATCTGCCAGAGTTCGGCGAACGCGGACATCGGGCTGACGGCCGATCCAAAGCCGTCACTGTCCACGTCCGAGGCTGCCCCGCCGGCGCGCAGCGCGGCGAGAAACAACAGGGCCGGAATTCCACCGAGGATCACGATCCCCTTGGTGTAACGCCGCCGGTCGCCGTGAGCCAGGACGACGAGCAGGGCCAGGGCGAGGGACCCGAGGACGATGCGGCCGAATCCGTTGAACAGATAGAAGAAGTAGACGGTGAAGGCGACGGCGCACACCGATCCGCACAGCACCTTCCACCGACCGAGTGGGCCACGCAGCAGGCCCGCCGCCAGTAACACGACGCCGACGAAGCCGACCGGCTTCGCCGTGAACTCGGTCTCGGCGTCGACCAGCGAGGCGATGACGGCGACGGCGAGGAGGACCAGCCCGAAGGTGAACGCCCACCCCGCGGTGCCCGCGTCCACCCGGGCGGCGTCGGACCGGGCCTTGGAGGGCGCGCCGTCACCCCAGAACAGCATCCAGGTGAGCACATGACCGAAGAAGCAGACGGCGACGGTGGTGAACAACGGGATACCGGGATCGGTCGCCACGTTCTTGATGCTGTGGTAGAAGCCGCCGAACCCGACGAAGACCGCGAAGGCGAGGTTGTAGATCCCCACCGCCGTGATCCGCGTGCCTCCATGCCGCCAGAAGACCCAGGTGCCGAAGAGGATGGCGAGGAGACTCAGGGCAATGGTGGCCTCGCGGTGCCAATCGGTTGCCAGGGCCGGGTTGAGAACGAAGCAGGCGGCACCGGCCACCAGCCACGCCGTACCGGTGGCCAGGTTCCGCATGAACTGGGGCACCCCGTCGGCGCGCGGGCGCGCGTGCGACGCCGAACGGTTGACCGGTGCATGGATTGTCCCCATGGGAGCGGAGCGTATCGGAACCGCTACCGCTCGATGCCTGATTCACATTCTTGGCCCGCCGGTTATGCCCGCACCCTCAACCCGACCCCCTCCACCCCCGGGTCGTCACGCGAGGGAGCGACACCGACACGGCCAGCTACCTCGCACCTCTCGACCTATTGACATCGATCACCCCCCAGCAGAAGGCTCGCGCCTACAGGTCCTTCACCCAAGGAGGCGCGATGAGACCGAGACGACTGGCGATCGCCAGCGTGGTCACCCTGCTCGGCGCACTGGCGTTGACCCCGCCGGCAAGCGCGAAGCCACCGTCCGAACCGGGCGCCCGCGACGGCCTGGAGGTCTACGTCGGCACGGTCGACGCAAAACAGCGGGACCAGCTACGCGCGGCGGGGGTCGACCTCGGCCACGACGCGAAGACGGACTCGACCGGCAAGACGACAGTCGAGACGGTGCTCAGTCGCCGGCAGGCGAAGCGGCTGACCGACCAGGGCGTCCCGTTGTCGGTGAAGAAGGTGCGCGGCAAGGACGCGTCGCAGGCGCTGCGCGAGCAGGCGGCGGCGGGCTGGACGGCGTTCCGACCCTATGGGGAGCCGGGCGGTCTGCGCGACGAGCTGAACGCCACCGCGGCCCGTTATCCCAAGCTGACCAAGGTGGAGACGATCGGCCGCACCCAACAGGGTCAGCCGATCGTCGCCGTGAAGGTCACCAAGAACGCGCGGACCGTCGCGGACGGGAAGCGGCCCGCAGTGCTCTACGCCGGCGCGCAGCACGCCCGCGAGTGGATCACGCCGGAGATGACCCGCCGGTTGATGCACCACGTGCTGGACAGCTACGGCACCGACCAGGAGATCACGAAACTCCTGGACACGACCGAGCTGTGGTTCCTGCCGGTGGCCAACCCGGACGGTTACGACTTCACCTTCACCTCGGGCAACCGACTGTGGCGCAAGAACCTGCGGGACAACAACGGCGACGGACAGATCACCTCCGGCGACGGCGTGGACCTCAACCGCAACTTCAGCTACAAGTGGGGGTACGACAACGAGGGTTCGTCACCGGAGCCGAACAGCGAGACCTACCGGGGCCCGGGCCCCAACTCGGAGCCGGAGACCAAGGCCCTGGACCAACTCTTCAAGCGGGTCGGGTTCGAGTTCTTCGTCAACTACCACTCGGCGGCCGAGCTGCTGCTCTACGGCCTCGGCTGGCAGGTGAGCACTCCCACCCCGGACGACGAGATCTACAAGGCGATGGCCGGGGACGACGCGCACCCGGCGGTGCCCGGGTACGACCCGGACATCTCCGCCGAGCTGTACACGACCAACGGTGACACCGACAGCCACGCCACCGTGCGGTACGGCACGCTGGGCTTCACCCCGGAGATGTCCACCTGTGAGGCCGCCTCGGCGGTGGACCCGGACGACGAGTGGCGTCCGGAGGACTGCGTCAGTGGCTTCATCTTTCCCGACGACGAGACGTTGATCGCCGGTGAGGTGAGCAAGAACCTGCCGTTCGCGTTGGCCGTGGCCAAGTCGGCGGCGGACCCGGACGAGCCGGTGTCGGTGGTCGGCCGGAGCACCCCGGACTTCGTGGTGGACGCCTTCGACACCTCGTACGGGCGCACCCAGCAGGTCGCCGCCATCACCCGGCGGGCGCTGAAGAACGTGAAGATGCACTACACGGTCAACGGCGGGCGACCGAAGACCGTCGCGGTCCGCGAGTGGCGCGGCGGCGAGCGGTACGGCGGCACGCACGACGACTACTACGCGGAGCTACGCGGGACGGTCGGCGGCACGAAACCGGGAGACCGGGTGGAGGTCTGGTTCACCGGCAACAAACCCCGGTCCGGGGTGGTCGCAAGCGTTCACTTCACCTACCGGGTGCACAGCGACATCGGCGGTGACGTGCTGGTCCTCGCCGCCGAGGACGTCACCGGTCTCAGCCCGGCGCAGACCGGCACCTCCGCGAAGTACGCCGACGAGATCGCGGCGTCGTTGAGCGCCGCCGGGCGCAGCAGCGACGTGTACGACTTCGACGTGATGGGCCGCAGGGCACCGCACCCGCTCGGGGTGCTGTCGCACTACAAGGCAGTGGTGTGGGAGACCGGCGACGACGTGATCATGCGTTCGCCCGGCCAGGTCGCCGGCACCGCGGCCAAGGCGGCGCTGGACACCGAACTGGCCGTCCGGGACTACCTGAACGAGGGTGGCAAGCTCCTGGTCAGCGGCCAGTACGCGCTGTTCGCCCAGGGCGCCAACGGTTCGTACGTCTACCACCCGGACGCGCCGCCGGAGTGCACCAACGCCGACGACCTCACCTGCCTGCCGCTGCTGAACGACTTCCAGCAGTACTGGTTGGGCGCGCACACCTACGTCAGCGACGGCGGCACCTCGCCGGAGGGCGAACCGTTCCCGGTCGCCGGCCGTGACGGCGCGTTCACCGGCTTCGACGGGCAGCTCAACGCGGCCGGTTCGGCGGAGAACCAGGGGCACACCGCGTCGTTCCTGACCACGTCGAGTTTCCTGCCGCCGGACGAGTTCCCGCAGTTCGCCAGCTCCGCGCCGGTGGGCTGGACCCGACCGGGTGGCGCGCCGTTCGACCCGCGTACGGGTGAGTGGTACCTGCACAGCGGGCAGGCCGACGAGTCGTACAAGCGGCTCACCCGCACTGTGGACCTCAGCGGGGCGACCAGCGGAGAGCTGCGCTTCTTCACCTCGTACGAGATCGAGCAGAACTGGGACTTCCTCTTCGTCGAGGCCCACGAGGTGGGCAGCGACAACTGGACGACACTGCCGGACGTCAACGGCAAGACCAGCACGGTCACCGGGGAGAGCTGCGTCTCGGGTTGGGACGAGTTGCACCCGTTCCTCGCCCACTACCAGGGCGCGGGCTGCTCCCCCAGCGGTAGCACCGGAAGCTGGAACGCGGCGACCGGGACGTCGAGCGGTTGGAAGGAGTTCGTGGTCGACCTGACCGCGTACGCCGGCAAGCAGGTCGAGGTGTCGATCACGTACGCCTCGGACTGGGCCACGCAGGGCCTCGGGGTCTTCCTGGACGACGCCCGGGTGGTGGTCGACGGGTCGACGGTGGCGGAGACCTCGTTCGAGTCCGCCGACCTGGGCGGCTGGACGGTCGCCGGGCCTCCGGCCGGGTCCGGTGGCAACGCCAACGACTGGTCGCGCAGCCAGCAGGCGTTCGAGGAGGGCTCGGTGGTGGTCACCGGGGACACGGTGTACCTGGGCTTCGGGTTGGAGGGCCTCTCCCCGGCGGCCCGGGACGACCTGGTCGCCCGTTCGTTGACCCACCTCACCGGTCAACCCCGCCCCTGACGGCGGCGAGGTGCGCCGGCGGTCGACGAGCCGCCGGCGCACCTTCGGCGCAGGCCGGGTGGGCCGCCGGCGCACCTTCGGCGTACGCCGGGTGCGCCCCGCACCGATGTGATGAGCTGTACGGGTGTCGGGGCTGGGACTTGTGCTGCACCCCACCCGGGATGTCACCGAGGTGGTCGAAATCATCGAACGGTGGGCGACCCGCCACCACAAGACGCTGTTCGTGCGCGAGGAGGACCAGCACCGCGTCCCGTCCTGCGTCGAGCCGTTGCCGGAGGGCGAGGTCCCCGTCCGCGCCGACGCGTTGATCAGCATCGGCGGTGACGGCACCATGCTGGGTGCGCTGCGCTCCGCCGTCCGCGACCCGAAGCCGGTGCTCGGCGTACACCTGGGTCGTCTGGGGTTTCTGGTCGAGATCGAACCGCCGGAGTTGCCCGACGCGCTGAGCCGGCTGCTGTCGAGGGACTTCACCGTCGAGTCGCACGCGTGCCTCGCCTGCGACGTGTGCGGTGACGACGTCGTGGCGTTCAACGACATCGCGTTGGTCCGCCAGCCGGGCGCCGGTTTCGTCAGCGTCACGCTCGCCATCGACGGCCAGCAGTACGGCTACTACCGCAGCGACGCCGTGGTGGTCAGCACCCCGATCGGCTCGACGGCGTACAGCTACGCGGCCGGTGGTCCACTGATCTCCCCGGCGGCGGACTCGGTGGTCATCACGCCGGCGGCGCCGATGGCCGGCATCTCCCGGGCGGTCGTGCTCTCGCCGGACGAGAAGATCCGGTTGGAGTTGCAGCCCAACTCGTCGCCGGTCGTGGTGGAGATGGACGGGTTGGTGTTCCGGGACGCGGCCACCGAGGGGGCGGTGGACATCTCGTACCGCCGCGACGCCGGTCTGGTGGTCCGCTTCGACCCGTTGCGCTACCAGGAGCGCAACCAGTTGAAGATGACGCTGCTCGACCTGCCGTTCCTCCCCGAGCAGCTCCGCGAACTGCTGCCCGAGGAGTTACGCCGGCGCAGCCAGGAACTCCCCCCACCCGCCGACCCCCCACCCTGCTGAAACCCGACCCCCACCGCACCGGCCCTGCGGCGTGATCAAGAGGTTTGCGTCATGCCGACCGGCGTGTCGTGACGCAAACCTCTTGATCACCGTGAGCGGGGCCCGGGGGCGGGCCCGGGGCGGGCGCGCGGGGGGGCGGGGGCGTCAGGCCTGGGTCAGGGCCTGGTCTACCAGGGTCTTGGCTTCTTCCTGGATCTTCTTCAGGTGCTCCGGGCCCTGGAAGGACTCGGCGTAGATCTTGTAGACGTCCTCCGTGCCGGAGGGCCTCGCGGCGAACCAGCCGGACTCGGTGCTGACCTTCAGGCCGCCGATCGGGGCGTTGTTGCCGGGGGCGGTGGTCAGAGTCGCGGTGATCGGCTCACCGGCCAACTCGGTGGCGGTGACCTGGTCCGGGTTGAGCTTCGCGAGCACGGCCTTCTGCTCCCGGGTGGCCGGGGCGTCGATCCGGGCGTACGAGGGAGCGCCGAAGCGCTCGGCCAGCTCCGCCCAGTGTTCGCTCGGGCTCCGCCCGGTGGTGGCCAGGATCTCGGAAGCGAGCAGGCAGAGCAGGATGCCGTCCTTGTCGGTGGTCCAGGTGGAACCGTCGCGGCGCAGGAACGACGCCCCGGCGCTCTCCTCACCGCCGAAGCCGACCGCCCCGTCGAGCAGGCCCGGCACGAACCACTTGAAGCCGACCGGCACCTCCAGCAGCGGTCGGCCCAGGTCCGCGGCGACCCGGTCGATCATCGACGAGGAGACCAGCGTCTTGCCCACGGCGGCGGCCGGACCCCATTCGGTACGGGTACGGAACAGGTGGCCGATCGCCACCGCCAGGTAGTGGTTGGGGTTCATCAGGCCGGCGTCGGGGGTGACGATGCCGTGCCGGTCGGCGTCGGCGTCGTTGCCGGTGGAGATCTGGAAATCGGCACGGGCGGCGATCAGCGACGCCATCGCGTTCGGCGAGGAGCAGTCCATCCGGATCTTGCCGTCGCCGTCCAGGGTCATGAACCGCCAGGTCGGGTCCACCGTCGGGTTGACCACTGTCAGGTCCAGCCGGTGCCGATCGGCGATCTCGCCCCAGTACGCCACGCTCGCCCCACCGAGGGGGTCAGCGCCGATCCGCACCCCGGCGTCGCGGATCGCGTCGATGTCGATCGCCGCCGGCAGGTCGTCGACGTAGTGGGCGAGGAAGTCGTACTCCCCGGTGGTGTCCGCGGCCCGGGCCCGCGCGTAGGTGATCCGGCGGACCTCCTTGAGCCCGGCGGCGAGGATCGCGTTGGCCCGGTCCTGGATCCACCGGGTGACGTCGGTGTCGGCCGGACCGCCGTTGGTGGGGTTGTACTTGAAGCCGCCGTCGTCGGGCGGGTTGTGCGACGGGGTGATGACGATGCCGTCGGCGAGACCGCTGGTCCGACCCCGGTTGTGCGTGAGGATGGCGTGCGACAACGCCGGCGTGGGGGTGTAGCCGTCGCGGCTGTCCACCAGCACGGTGACCCCGTTGGCGGCGAGCACCTCCAACGCGTCCACGGCGGCCGGCGCGGACAGCGCGTGGGTGTCCCGGGCGAGGAACAGCGGCCCGTCCAGGCCCTGCTCGCGGCGGTAGTCGCAGAGCGCCTGGGTGACCGCCAGGATGTGGTCGGAGTTGAACGCGTTACGCAGGCTGGAGCCGCGGTGGCCGGAAGTGCCGAAGGAGACCTGCTGCGCCGGGTCCGCGGGATCCGGGTGCTCGGCGTAGTAGGCGGTCACCAGGCGCGGCACGTCGACCAGGTCGGCGGGCTCGGCGGGCTGGCCGGCACGGGGGTGGGTCACTGCGGGATCCTCCTCGGTGTGTGCGGGTCGGTCACGGCTCGACCTTCTGGCCCTTGCCGATCACCACGATGCCGTTGTCGGAGACGGTGTAGCGCTGCCGGTCCTTCTCCAGGTCGACGCCGATCTCGACGCCCTCCGGAACGAACACGTTCTTGTCCAGGATGGCCCGCCGGACCACCGCGTGCCGGCCGATCTCCACACCCTCCATCAGCACCGAGCCCTCGACGTGCGCCCACGAGTGCACCCGCACCTTCGGCGACACGATCGAGTTCTCCACCAGCGAACCGGAGATCACCACGCCCGGGGAGACCATCGAGCCGACCGCGCGGCCGACCCGCTCACCCCACTGGTGGACGAACTTCGCCGGCGGCCACGGCAGCTGCTCGGTGTAGATCGGCCAGTCGAAGTTGTACATGTTGAAGACGGGGTGCACGTTGATCAGATCCATGTGCGCGTCGTAGAACGAGTCGAGCGTCCCCACGTCCCGCCAGTAGCCGCGGTCGCGGTCGGTGCTGCCCGGCACCTCGTTGTCGCGGAAGTCGTAGACGTTCGCCTCGCCCCGCTCGACGAGCATCGGGATGATGCTGCCGCCCATGTCGTGCTTGCTGGTCTTGTCCTCCGCGTCGCGCTCGACCGCCTCGCAGAGCGCGCGGGTGGTGAAGACGTAGTTACCCATCGAGGCGTAGATCTCGTCCGGCGCGTCGGGCAGACCCACCGCGTCGGTCGGCTTCTCGCGGAACGCCCGGATGCGCTTGCCGTCCTCGCCGACCTCGATGACGCCGAACTGGTCGGCCATCGACAGCGGCTGGCGGATGCCGGCAACGGTCACCGCCGCGCCGGAGGCGATGTGGTCCTCCACCATCTGCCGGGGGTCCATCCGGTAGATGTGGTCGGCGCCGAAGACGATCACGTAGTCGGGCTGCTCGTCGTTGATGAGGTTGAAGCTCTGGTAGATGGCGTCGGCCGAGCCGGCGAACCACCACGGGCCACGACGCTGCTGCGCGGGCACCGGGGTGACGTAGTTGCCGAGCAGCGTGGACATCCGCCAGGTCTTGGTGATGTGCCGGTCGAGGGAGTGGGACTTGTACTGGGTCAACACGACGATCTTGAGATAGCCGGCGTTGGCCAGGTTGGAGAGGACGAAGTCGACCATGCGGTACATCCCGCCGAACGGGACGGCCGGCTTGGCCCGATCCGTGGTGAGTGGCATCAGGCGCTTGCCCTCCCCACCCGCCAGGACGATCGCGAGCACCTTGGCAGCCATGCCACGACGCTATCCACCCGCGTCGCACTTCACCACTCGTACGGGGACTCTTCTGCACTAGGGTGCGGGGTCATGACGGAACCCACCCCGCTGCGCGTCGATCTGCTCACCCGCGAGTACCCGCCGGAGGTCTACGGCGGAGCGGGCGTGCACGTCGAGTACCTGGCCCGGGAGTTGCGCCGCCGCACCGACGTCCGCGTGCACTGCTTCGGCCAGCCGCGCACCGAGCCGGGCGTCACCGCGTACCCCGAACCGCAGGGCCTGGCCGGTGCCAACGCCGCGCTCCGGACCATGGGCGTGGACCTGGAGATGGCCGCCGGCACCGCGGGCAGCGACGTGGTGCACAGCCACACCTGGTACGCGAACCTGGCCGGACACACCGCGAAACTGCTGCACGGGGTGCCGCACGTGGTGACCGCGCACAGCCTGGAACCGCTGCGGCCGTGGAAGGCAGAGCAGCTCGGCGGCGGCTACGCGCTATCGTCCTGGATCGAGCGGACCGCGATGGAGTCCGCCGACGCGGTGATCGCCGTCAGTGGGGGGATGCGCACCGACGTGTTGACCGCCTACCCGCAGATCGACCCGTCGAAGGTCCGGGTGGTCTACAACGGCATCGACACCGTGCAGTACGCACCGGACCACGACACCGACGTGCTCGACCGCCTCGGCATCGACCCCGCCCGTCCCAGCGTGGTGTATGTGGGAAGGATCACCCGGCAGAAGGGGCTGCCGTACCTGCTGCGCGCCGCCCGGGAGTTGCCGGCGGACACACAGCTCGTGCTGCTCGCCGGCGCGCCGGACACGGCGGAGATCGCCGCCGAGGTGGAGGGGCTGGTCGCCGAGTTGCGGGCCAACCGCTCCGGAGTGGTCTGGGTGGCCGAGATGCTGCCCAAGCCCGAGGTGATCCAGGTGCTCACCCACGCGACGGTCTTCGTCTGCCCGTCGGTCTACGAGCCGATGGGCATCGTCAACCTGGAGGCGATGGCCTGCGAGACCGCAGTGGTGGCGACCGCCACCGGCGGCATCCCCGAGGTCGTGGCCGGCGACGAGACGGGTCTGCTGGTGCCCATCGAGCAGGCCACCGACGGCTCCGGAACCCCGTTGCGGCCGGAGACGTTCGTGGCGGACCTGGCGGCGGCGATCAACACCCTGCTCGCCGACCCGACACGTACCGAGCGGTTCGGTCTGGCCGGTCGCCGGCGCGCGGTGGAGCACTTCTCCTGGGACTCCATCGCCCGGCAGACGCTGGAGGTCTACCGCTCGGTCGGCGCCGACCTCAGCTAGCCGTTCCCGGCGGCGATTTGAGCAACGACGTCGCCTCGGCACAGTGACCACCACGCCCGTTCCGCAGGGCGCTGGCGGCGATGCGGATCAGGTCGATGTTGACGCCCGCGGCGCCACTCGGATCGTGCACCTTCAGCTTCACGTCGAGGCTCACCGAGGTCTCGCCCCAGCCCTGGGCCTCGACGTTGAGGTGCGCCACCTTCTGCGACCCGAGGTGCGGCAGGTACCCGAGGGGGGCGACCTCGACGTTGTCGGCGTCGTCCGACAGGGCGTTGAGCTTGGACCGCTTCTTGGTGTCGGGGTTCTCGACCAGGTTGCGGAAGTCCTCGGTGCCGCCCAGGTTGACCTGGTAGGAGCTGACCAGGGTGAGGCCCCGCTCCTTCAGGAGCCGCAGCAGCGCGTTGTGCACCACCGAGGTGCCGAACTGGCTGGCCAGGTCGTCGCCGATCAGCGGCAGGCGGGCCGCCTCGAACCTCTCCATCCGGCGCGGATCGCGGGCGACCGGGTCGGCGGTGGTGTTGACGAAGGCGACACCGGCGGTGAGAGCTGCCTCGGCGTACGCCTGGGCGGTCGCCGGTCGGCCACTCGGCGCCGAGTAGAGCAGCACCTCCGCTCCCGCCAGCGCCGCCGCCACCCGCCGCACCTCGCTCGCGTCGACGAGGCCCTTCGTGACGGGCACATCTGCCCTGGGCAGGTCGCACGGCAGCCGGGGGAAGTTGTTGGGCGGCAGGAAGATCGCGTCGGTCAGGTCCCGACCGACCTTCTCCGCGGAGGTGGCGAAGGCCGCCACGATGTCGATGTCGCCCACCCCGAGCCCGTCGATCACCGGTCTGCGGATCCCGACCAGGCTGCCGCTCTGGCGATAAAGGGCGAGCCCCTGCACCAGTGCCGACGTGTTGTTGCCGACACCGACAACCGCGACCTTCACCCGTTTGATCATGGCCGGAGGCTACGTCACCGCAGGTGTGGTGAGCCGCCCGGTCTAGATCCACTCGGCTTTCTGGAAACCGGCGTATCCGGTTCGCGTCGATACCGCTTCTTCCTTGAACACGTGTCGATCTTTCCGGCGGTCGGGGCAGCGGCCACGGCAGCGGCCGTAGGCCCGGGTCACGACCTCGCGGCGGTCAATCGTCTGGTGTGGTCAGCGTCAGGGTCGGGAAGTACGTGCGGTATCGCGACCCGTCACGGGTCAGCAGGCTGTATCGACACACGGCCGCGTGCGCGCCGATGTAGAAGTCGGCTACCGGTGACCGTTTCGTGCCGCCCAGCTTCCGGTACCGCTCATAAGCCTTGCCGGCGAGGAAGCCCGCGAGGTATGGAAGCTCCTCGCGAAGGAAGTCCCCAGCCGGCAACGCCTCGTCCAATTCTTCGATGCGGTCGAAACGGACCGACACCTCGGCGTACACGATGGGGTTGATCACCAGGTTGCCCGCGTCACGGGCTTCGGCGAGGGCGGCCCCGGACCACTCCGCCCACTTGGGGTCATCGGTCAGGATGTCCAGCAGCACATTGGTGTCGACCAGGGTCGTCGTCGCGTCGGATGGACGCGACGGCACTGCGCGAAGCCGCTCACTCGCCACGCAGCAACTCCATCAGCTCCTCGGTGGACATGTGCTCGGTCTCCTTGGCGCTCCCCCGACCCCGCATGTGGCGGACGAGACGCTCCCCACGGGTGTCGGCACCGTGCACGCGCACGATGCGGAGGGCCCCAGCGTCCTCGACCACATCGACCTCGTCGCCCTCGTGCAGGTTGTATCGCGCCCGAAGAGCTGCCGGGATAGTCACCTGGCCCTTGCTGTTCAACCGCATGCTCTGAACCTCCGTCACGTAATACAAACGATACGTGACACGTTTCGGTGCGGGACATCCGTGCCGGCGACCGCTGGAGAGCGGACGGGGGTGCTTGCCCGCGCGCGAACGGATCTCGCGCAGTAGGTTGGCGGGGTGACTGGACGGTTCCCGATCGAAGACGTCTCCCCCGTCGTCTCGTGCGGGCGGTACCCGGCCAAGGCGGTGGTCGACGAGCCTGTTCCGGTGTCGGCACGCGCCTATCGGGAGGGGCACGACGCGCTGGGCTGCAACGTGGTGTGGGCTGGCCCCGACGGCACCACACTGCCGTTCACCCGGATGCGCCCCGGTGAACCCGGCCAGGATCGCTGGCACGCCGTCATCACGCCGGACGCCGTCGGCGCGTGGACGTTCTCCGTCGAGGCGTTCCAGGACCCGTACCTCACCTGGCAGAACGCGGTGACCAAGAAGATCGCCGCCGGGCAGGGGCCGGCCGACCTGGCCAACGACCTGGCCGAGGGCGCGCGGGTGCTCGCCGCCGCCCGGGACCTCGTCCCGGCCGCCGACCGGCCCCGGGTCGCCGACGCGCTCGCCGCGCTCGCCGAGACCGACCTGCCGCTGCCGCAGCGGGTCGACCCGGCGCTCGCACTGGCCGACCTGCTCTGGGAGCACCCGGTGCGGGAGTTGGTGACCGCCGGTGAGACGTACTCGATCTGGGTTGACCGCAAGCGGGCGCTCTTCTCCGCCTGGTACGAGTTCTTCCCCCGCTCCGAAGGGGCGACACAAGACCGGTCCGGCACGTTTGCGACCGCCACCGACCGGCTGCCGGGGGTGGCGGCGATGGGCTTCGACGTGCTCTACCTGCCGCCGATCCACCCCATCGGCCGGGTCAACCGCAAGGGCCGCAACAACGCGCTCACCGCCGGGCCGACCGACGTGGGCTCGCCGTGGGCGATCGGCGCCGCCGAGGGCGGCCACGACACCATCCACCCCGACCTGGGTACGCCGGCAGACTTCCGGGCCTTCGTCCAGGCGGCCCAGGCGCAGGGCCTGGAGGTCGCGATGGACCTGGCGTTGCAGTGCGCGCCGGACCACCCCTGGGTGACGGAGCACCCGGAGTGGTTCACCACCCGGGCCGACGGCAGCATCGCGTACGCGGAGAACCCGCCGAAGAAGTACCAGGACATCTACCCGGTCAACTTCGACAACGACCCGGAGGGCATCCGGGCCGAGGTGTTGCGGGTGGTGCTGCACTGGGTCGGCGAGGGCATCCGGATCTTCCGGGTGGACAACCCGCACACCAAGCCGTTCGACTTCTGGCACTGGCTGATCGCCGAGGTCAAGGCGGTCGACCCGGACGTGCTGTTCCTGGCTGAGGCGTTCACCCGCCCGGCGATCATGCACGGCCTCGGCAAGATCGGCTTCACGCAGTCGTACACCTATTTCACCTGGCGCACGACGGCCGCGCAGATGCGGGAGTACTGCGAGGAACTGGTCGAGTCGGCCGACTACATGCGGCCGAACTTCTGGCCGAACACGCCGGACATCCTGCACGAGTCGTTGCAGCACGGCGGCCCGCCGATGTTCAAGATACGGGCGGTGCTGGCCGCGCTGCTCTCCCCCTCCTGGGGAATGTACGCCGGTTTCGAGCTGTTCGAGCACGTGGCCCGCCCGGGTGCCGAGGAGTACCTCGACAACGAGAAGTACGAGCTGCGGCCCCGGGACTGGGCCGCCGCCGAGGCGCAGGGCCGCTCGCTGGCCCCGTTCCTGACCACCCTCAACCGGGTACGCCGGGACAATCCGGCGCTGCACCAACTGCGCAACCTGCGGTTCCACGAGATCGACAACCCAGCGTTGCTGTGCTGGTCGAAGCACGACCCGGAGACCGGCAACACCGTCATCGTGGTCTGCTCGTTCGACTCGCGAGAGGTGCAGTGGGGCAACACGACGCTGGACATGCCGGCGCTGGGCTTCGACTGGCACGAGCGGTTCACGGTGCACGACGAGTTGACCGGCACCAGCTACGACTGGGGTCAACGCAACGCGGTACGGCTCGACCCGTACCTGCAACCGGCGCACGTGTTGACAGTGCGCCGCCCGACCCGGCCGACCGCGCCGGAACCGGCGGGCGCCGAACCGGCGGACCTCACCGTCGCCGACGTGCCCGACGACCTCTCCGGCGGCACCGCACCGACCACCCCGGCCCCGACGACCGGCGCGCCGACCACCCCGGCCCCGACGACCGCCGCGCCGACCACCCCGGCCCCGACGACCGCCGCGCCGACGACCCCGGTGCCGACCCCGCCCCGCCGGTCCGGCCCCGTTCCGACCCCTCCGCGCGGGTCGACCGCCCGCCGGTCCGCCCCGGCACCGACCGATGCCGCACCGAAGGACGCCCGATGGACCAGCTGATCTCCGGCGCGACACACGACCCGCACGCGGTGCTCGGCGCGCACCCCGCCGACTCCTCGACGACGATCCGCACGCTGCGCCGGGGCGCCGGCGACGTGGTGCTGCTCGTCGGCGACGAGCGGTACCCGATGAAGCGGGTGCACGACGTGGGCGTCTTCGAGGCCACCGTCGACGGCACGGTGCTCGACTACCGGGTGGAGGTCGACGGCACCGCGTACGACGACCCGTACCGCTACCCGCCGACGCTCGGGGAGCTGGACCTGCACCTGATCGGCGAGGGCCGGCACGAGCGGCTGTGGGACGCGCTGGGCGCCCGGGTCTTCGACGAGGGCGTCGCGTTCAGCGTGTGGGCGCCCAACGCCCGCGGCGTCCGGGTGATCGGTGACTTCACCGGCTGGGCGCCCGACGACGGTTGGCCGATGCGGTCGCTCGGCTCCACCGGCGTGTGGGAACTGTTCGTGCCCAACGCCCGCGTCGGTGCCCGCTACAAGTACCGGATCCTCGGCGCCGACGGGCAGTGGCGGGACAAGGCCGACCCCCTGGCCGCGTACGCGGAGGTGCCCCCGGCCACCGCCTCGGTGGTGCACCACTCGACGTACCGGTGGAACGACGCGGACTGGCTGGCCCGGCGGGCCGAACGGCAGCCGCACCAGGAGCCGATGAGCGTCTACGAGGTCCACCTCGGCTCGTGGCGACCCGGCCTGAGTTACCGCGAGCTGGCCGAACAGCTCACCGAGTACGTCACCGGGCTGGGCTTCACGCACGTCGAGTTCCTGCCGGTCATGGAGCACCCGTTCGGCGGTTCCTGGGGTTACCAGGTCACCGGTTACTTCGCGCCGACGTCCCGCTTCGGCGACCCGGACGACTTCCGCTACCTCGTCGACCGGCTGCACGCCGCCGGCATCGGCGTGATCCTCGACTGGGTGCCCGCGCACTTCCCCAAGGACGAGTGGGCCCTGGCCCGCTTCGACGGCACGCCGCTCTACGAACACCCCGACCCGCGCCGTGGCGAACACCCCGACTGGGGTACGTACGTCTTCGACTTCGGCCGCAGCGAGGTGCGCAACTTCCTGGTGGCCAACGCGCTCTACTGGTGCGACCAGTTCCACGTCGACGGGCTGCGGGTGGACGCCGTCGCCTCGATGCTCTACCTGGACTACTCCCGCAACCACGGTGAGTGGGCGCCCAACCAGTACGGCGGTCGGGAGAACCTGGAAGCCATCGCGCTCATGCAGGAGGTGAACGCGACCGTCTACAAGCACCACGCCGGCGTCGTCATGATCGCCGAGGAGTCGACGGCCTGGCCGGGGGTCACCCGCTCCACCGCCGAGGGCGGGCTGGGCTTCGGGTTCAAGTGGAACATGGGCTGGATGCACGACACCCTGCTCTACACCTCGAAGGACCCGATCTACCGCCAGCACCACCACCATCAGCTCACCTTCTCCCTGGCGTACGCCTGGAGCGAGAACTACGTGTTGCCGATCAGCCACGACGAGGTCGTGCACGGCAAGGGCTCCCTGGCCGGCAAGATGCCCGGCGACACCTGGCAGCGGCTGGCGAACGTCCGCGCGTTGCTGGCGTACATGTGGGCGCACCCGGGCAAGCAGTTGCTCTTCATGGGCTCCGAGCTGGCCGACGACCGGGAGTGGAGCGAGGAGCGCGGCCTCGACTGGTACCTGCTCCACGACCCGGCCCGCGCCGGTGTGCAACGGCTCGTCGGCGACCTCAACCGGGTCTACCGGGACACCCCGGCACTCTGGGCGCAGGACACCAAACCGGCCGGGTTCCGCTGGATCGCCGGCGACGACGTCGCCAACAACACCGTGTCGTTCGTCCGGATCGCCCCGGACGGCTCGACGCTGGTCTGCCTGGCGAACTTCTCCGCCCAGCCCCTGCACGACTACCGCGTCGGCCTGCCGGCCGGCGGGACGTGGACCGAAGTGCTGAACACCGACGCGCACCACTACGGCGGGTCGGGGGTGGGCAACCTGGGCGAGGTACGGGCCGAGGACGTGCCGTGGCACGGGATGGTGGCGTCGGCGGCCCTCCAGGTCCCGCCGTTGGGCGTGGTCTGGCTCCGCCGGGGCTGACGCGCCACCCGACAACGATGCACTCACCTCGATCAAGTGATGAAAAGTAGGTGCCAGGATCCTTCCTGACCTATTTCTCATCACTTGATCAGTGCGGCACCTTGCAGGAATCGGCCGTCAGACCAGGCCGGCGTCGCGCAGCAGTTGCCAGAGGCCGGCGCCGTCGGGCGCGGAGAGCCACTTCTGCCCCACCGGCCCCGACGACGGGCGTCCGGCCGGGGCGGGCAGGGTGCCGGCCAGCACCGACTGCGTCGGGGAGAGGCGGCGGATCGCCACCCCGGCGACGTTCTCCGGGTGGGCGGCGGCGAACTCCCGGTAGATCTCCTGGTCGTGCTGGCCGTCGTCGCCGACGAGCAGCCAACGCACGTCGGGGAACTCCTTGGCCAGCCGGGCCAGGGTGGACCGCTTGTGTTCCATGCCGCTGCGGAACCAGCGGTCGGCGGTCGGGCCCCAGTCGGTGAGCAGCAGCGGCCCGGCCGGGTAGAGGTGCCGGGACAGGAAGCGGGTCAGTGTGGGTGCGACGTTCCACGCGCCGGTGGAGAGGTAGAAGACCGGTGCGCCCGGGTGCGCGGTGACCAGCCGCTCGTAGAGCACCGCCATGCCGGGCACGGCGGCTCGGGCGTGTTCGTCGAGCACGAACGTGTTCCAGGCGGCGAGCAGCGGCCGGGGCAGCGCGGTGACCATCACCGTGTCGTCGATGTCGGAGAGGATGCCGAACTTGACCTCCGGGTCGAGGATGCGCACCGGCGCGTCGACGGGTTCGGCGTCCGGGACGCTGAGGCGGACGGTGCCCCAGCCGGGCGGCAGGTCGGCCTCGACGAGTGTGTCGACGAAGCCGCTGCGGTCGGCCTGGGTCTCGTGCCGCACCCCGCCCGCCTCGATGGTCACCGTGACGTGCTTGTTGGGCAGCGTGGTGAAGCTGCGCCAGCCGCGGACCTTGTCCAGCCGACCCCGCTGGCGGGTGTCCGGACGTCCCAGCAGCACCCGGCACATCACCCGCACCCAGCCCGGAGCGCCGTAGCCGGTGTACGCGACGATGTTGACCCGCCAGCCGGTGCGCCGCAGGCGACGCTGCACGAGCTGGTGAACGGCGTCCTCGATCCGCGCAGCCCGGTGCAGGTTCGGAACGGCCAGCTGGCCGGCGGGAGTGGGTGGCACGCGCCAACCCTGCCACACGCCGACAGCCACGGCCACGCGAGTGGCCTCCGACTGCGCCGATCCACCTCGGCGGCCCGGCGGAACGTGAAACACTCCGGTCGGGACGACGACGGGGGCGTTGGTCGTGTCGCAACCAGAGCAGCACCGTGGGCGATGGCGTCCGCGACTCGACCGGCCGGCGCTCGTCGCGCTGCTGTTCGGGGTGGCCGGTGTGGTCTACCGGCTGGTCCTGACGGTGTTCACGGTGCCGGTGTCGAACAGCGACGAGGCCACGTTCGGCCTTGCCGCACTACACATCGGGCAGGGCCGGGAACGCCCGGTCTTCCTCTACGGCCAGCACTACATGGGGATGGTGGAGTCGTACCTGGCGGCGCCCCTGGTGGCAGTGGCGGGGCCGAGCTGGCCGGTGCTGCGGTTGCCGATGCTCGCGCTGTACGCGCTGTTCCTCTATCTGATCCACCGGTTGACCCGCCGGATCTGCACGCCCTGGTTCGCCACCTTCGTCGTGGGCCTGCTCGTGCTCGGAGGCGAGCGGGTGGTGCGCGACCAGCTCACAGTGGTCGGCGGTCGACCCGAGGTGAAGCCGGCGGTGCTGGTGATGCTGCTGATCACGGTGGGGTTGGCCGCCGGCACGATCCACCGCCGACGACTCGCCGTCACCGCGTTCGGCCTGCTCGTCGGGCTGGCCCTCTGGTCGGACTGGCTGATCCTGCCGTACCTGGCGGTGGCCGGGCTGGCCCTGGTCTGGGCGGTGCGGCGGGAACTGCTCGGCTGGTCCGGTCTGCTGCTGGTGGCCGGGGTCGCCGTCGGCGTGGCACCGATGATCGTCGACAACCTGCGGGCCGGGCCGGGTGACGACTCGCTGTCGGTGTTCCGGGAGATCAGCACCAAGGCCGGGCCGCTGCCGCCGTGGTCCGACCGGATTCGGGGCGGACTGCTGGAGGGGGTGCCGCTGGCGCACGGGCTCTGCCCGGTGGACGGCTGCGGTCGGTGGCAACAGTGGTTCGGGGTGCTGTATCCGGTGCTGCTGCTGGCCGGCGCGGTGTTCGCCGCGCTGGCGTACCGCCGGGCGGCCCAGCCGCGCGGGGAGCAGACCGGCCGGGCGGCTGCGGGGCCGCGTGGGGCGCGGGTCGGGCCGGTCGTGCAGCTCGCGCTGGTCGTCGGCGCCGCGTTGACACTTCTGTCGTACGTGCGCAGCCCGCTCGCCGCGACCAGCCCGCTGGACAATGCCCGGTACCTGTCGGTGCTGCAACTGTCGCTGCCGGCGGTGCTCTGGCCGCTCTGGGTGGTGGCGGTCGCCTGTTGGCGGGGCACTGTCGGCGCGCTCGGACGGCTCGCCGGGGCGCTGTCCACCGCCGTGCTGGCCGCCCTGACCGCGACCGCGCTGCTGATCACGGTGCTCTTCGCGGCAACCGGCACCGCGGCGTCCCGGACCGAGGAGCGCCAGGCCCGGGACTTGGCCGCCGCGCTGCGGGCCAACGGTCCCCACCAGGTGTACGGGGACTACTGGACCTGCAACCGGCTGATCTTCAACACGAACGAGACGGTGGTCTGCGGGGTGCTCGACGGCGACCTGTCCCCCGGGCAGAACCGCTACCTGCCGTACTGGCGGCAGGTCGGGCGGGCCGAACGGCCGGGTTACGTGACGGAGGTCGGCTCGCCGATGGACCGGAGGCTGCGCCGGCTGCTGGCCGACCGGGCCGATGCCGCACCGGTACGCGAGGTCGGTGGGTATCGCGTGTACCACCCCGACACCCCGGTGCGCCCCTGGCGGTAGTGGCGGGTCGTACGCTGACCGGGCTGCCGCCGTTGCACCGCCCGAGGAGACCCATGCTCATCCTGCTGCCGCCCTCCGAGGGGAAGGCCGACGCCGGCACCGGACGGCGCTGGTCCCCGGACCGGGTGTCGCTGCCCGAGCTGAACCCGGCCCGGGAGCGGGTGCTCGACGCGCTGGTGGCGCTCTGCGCCGGGCCGGACGTGGAAGCCGCGCGGGCGGCGCTCGGGCTCAGCGAGGGTCAGCTCGGCGAGCTGCGCCGCAACGCCCGACTGCGGGAGGCAGCCACCGCGCCCGCCGAGCGGCTCTACACCGGGGTGCTCTACGAGGCGTTGGACCTGGCCTCGCTGCCGGCCACGGCGCAGCGGGCGGCCCGCCGGTCGATCATGATCAGCTCCGGTTTGTGGGGCGTGGTCCGGCTGGCCGACCGGATCCCCCCGTACCGCTGCCCCATCGGCGCTCGCCTGCCGGACGTGGGGGCGTTGTCGGCGTACTGGCGCACCGAGCTGGCGCCGGTGTTGGACGCCGCCGCCGGCAACGGCCCGGTGCTGGATCTGCGCTCCGGCGCGTACGCGGCCACCTGGTCGCCGCGCGGGAAGCTGGCCGAACGGACCGTCACGGTGCGGGTGCTGCACGAGCGGGAGGTCGACGGCGTGCCGGTCCGCTCGGTGGTCAGCCACTTCAACAAGGCGACCAAGGGGCGTCTGGTGCGTGACCTCCTCCTCGCCGGCGCTCGACCGCGCACCGCCACCGAACTGGTCGCCGCGTTGCGGGAGTTGAAACACACGGTCGTGGAGCAGACCCCCGCGCCCGGGCGGGCACGGCAGGTGGATCTGGTGGTCACCGACCTCTGACGGGTCGGCAGCCGCAAGATTTGCTCAAGGCTGGGCCGGAGCAGTTCCGTTACGGGGGCGCAGGGGCCACGGTAGGGACACCCAGACTCCGACGAGGGAGCCTCCGTTGACCTCCGAACCCGCAGTGCTCGACCGGCCCCGCCCTCCGACGTTGCCGTCTCCGATGGACTGGCTGACTCTGGGCGACGCGTTCGAGGCCGCCTGCCTGCTGCGCTGCACGCCGCCCCCGGCCACCGCCCGGTCGAGCACGGCACTCCCGGCGTACGCGTCGGGGGTGGAGTTCAACCGGGAGGACGCGGCACAACGGATGCGGCAACTGCTCGCCCGGCTGGACATCCCGGTCACCCACGAGGTCGCCGTCGGAGGTCTGCGCCGCCGCTACGAGCTGCATCGGCTGTGGGTGCCCCAGGAACACCGGGGCGCGTACACCCGGGTGGTGGACGCGGGTTGGTGGCAGGGGCGGCGTGAGCTGCTCGGCGGACCGCTGCCCGGGGCCTCGCCGGCACGCCGGCGGTTGGCGACCCGGCTCTCGGCGGCGGCCTGGCGCTCGGCGCTGCTGGCCGCCGGGCGGCACGTCCGCCGGCACATCCTCGGCGTGCGGCTCACCGACCGGGAGCTGGCCGCGGTGCTGATCCGGAGCGCGGCGGTACTGGACGTGCCGGCCCGGCTCCGCCCCGGCACCGGCTGTTTCCTGGTCAGCGTGAACGACGGCCCGGACCGGGCGCGGATCCTGAGCAGCGCGGCCCTGGAGCCGGCGCGCGGGCCGGCGACGACGCCCGTCACGCCTCCGCCGACGACTCGGGCCGTGGCCGCGGCGACGGCAGGACGCCCGCCCTACTGATCCCGCCCAGCGCACCGACGGAGGGCTTGCGCGCACGGGCCCGACGGCGCACAGTGCACCGCGTGAGTCGTACCTTGTCCCGCCGGCCCGGACGCCACCGCGCCGGGTGGGCGGCCCTGTTGACGGTGCTGCTGACCGCGGCCCTGACCGCGGCCCTGACCGCTGGATGCCGGGACGCTCCGACCGCGCCGACGACGATCCGGATCGCCACCGGCAGCCCCACCGCCGTCTACTACGCGTTCGGCCAGTCGCTGGCGGCCATCCTCAACCGGGACCTGCCCGACGTGCGGGCCAGCGTGGTGATCACCGCCGCGTCGGCGGAGAACGTCCAACTGGTCGGTTCGGGCGCGGCCGAGCTGGGCTTCACCCAGGCCGACGTGCTGCCCACCACCACGGCGGAGAACCCGACGGTCGAGGCCATCGCCCGGGTGTACGACGACCAGCTGCACCTGGTCACCACGGGTGGCGGCCCGGTCCGCACGGTCGCCGACCTGCGTGGCCGCCGCGTCTCCGTCGGCGCACCCGGCTCGGGCACCGAGATCACCGCGACCCGGCTGCTGGAGGTGGCCCGCCTCGGCGGCGACGAGATCCGTCGGGAACGACTCGGTCTGGACGACTCGGTGGCGGCGTTGCGGTCCGGGCGGATCGACGCGTTCTTCTTCTCCGGCGGGTTGCCGGTACGGGGCATCGAGGAGTTGGCCTGGCGCAGCGCCACCCGGATCGTGGACCTCAGCGAGTGGACCGAGCCGCTGCGCGACCGCTACGGCCAGGTCTACGTCTCCCGGGACATCCCCCGCTCGGTGTACGGGGTGGACGCGGTGACCACCGTCGCCGACCCGAACTACCTCATCGTCCGGGCCGACTTGCCGGAGCAGTTGGTCCGGGAGGTGACCAGGTTGTTGATGGAACGCCGGGCCGAACTGGCCGCCGCGCATCCGGCGGCGGGACGGATGAGCCCTCGGTCGGCGATCGTCACCGCGCCGCTGTCGCTGCACCCCGGGGCCGCGAACTGGTACCGGGCGGCCAAGCCCTGACGAGCCGCCGTCAGCGCGCCGGGGCGGGCCGCAGGTCGGCGGCCGGTTCCTCGTCCGCGGGCTCCGCCGCCGGGTCGGGCTCCGCCGCCGGGAACCACAGGGCGGCGACCAGCCCGCGTGACTCCCCCGGGCGCATGGTGAGCCGTCCGTCGGAGGCGTCCACCAGCACGGCGGCGATGGTGAGGCCCAGCCCCGCGCCGTCCACGTTCTGCGCGTCCGGCGCTCGCCAGAACCGCTCGGTCGCCTGGCGGAGCTGACTCTCGGTCATGCCCGGGCCGGAGTCCCGCACCTCCAGGGACACCCCGTCGTCGCGGCGGTCGACGGTCACCGTGACCGCTCCCCCCGCCCCGCTGAACTTCACCGCGTTGTCGATCAACGCGTCCAGCGCCTGGTCGACGGCGGTCGGCACGGTCTGGGCGTACACCGGGGCGTCGCTCGTGGCCAACCGCAGCGCGACCGAACGGTGCCGGGCCAGCGGCGCCCACGCGGACACCCGGGACGCGGCCACCGCGGCGGCGTCCACCGTGACCCGCTCGTTCTCCTCCCGTTCGGCCCGGGCGAGGGTGAGCAGCGCGTCGAGCACCAACGCCAGCCGGTCGGTCTCCTCAAGGGCCAGCTGGTGCTCGGACCGGCCGTCCGGGTCGGTGAGGCTGGGGCCCAGCTCCTCCACCCGCAGCCGCAACGCGGTGAGCGGGTTGCGCAGTTGGTGGCTGGCGTGCGCGACGAAGGCGCGCTGACGGTCCATCACGTCGGACACCACGTCGGCCATGTGGTTGAAACTGGTCGCGAGGCGGCGTAGCTCCGGAGGGCCCAGGCGGTGCTGCACCCGTGCGCCCCGATCGCCCCTGGCGATCTCGTGGGTGACGGCATCCAGTTCGGTGACGGGGCGCAGCACCCAACCGGCCAGCCCGAACGCGGTGAGCACGCAGGCCAGCACGGCGAGCAGACCGGCCAGGGCGAGCAGCAGCCACCACGCGGCGACAGCTCGGCGGATCGGGCCGGACGGCGACGCGATCACCACCGCGCCGAGCACCTCACCGCCGTCGTTGATCGGCGCGGCCACCACCACCGGGTCGGTCGTCCAGGGCCAGACCGACTCGGGCGCGCTGGTCTGCTGCCCGGACAGCGCGATGTCCAGAACCATCGCCGTCGCAGGGCTGGGCTGCCACCCCGGCGACGAGACCGGGGTGCTGCGGTCCCGGTCGACGACCGCCACACCGATCGCGTACAGGTTGTCGTAGCTGTTCAGCTCCGACTCGATCGGGCCCGGCCCACCGTCGCGCAACGCCGGGCCGGCCAGCGAGGCGAACCGGGTGGCGTCGGCGAGCCGGTCGGCACGCACCCGTTCGGTCTCCCGGCTGGCCATGGTGGCGGCCAGCGGTGTCTCCAGCGCGATGAGGACGAGGACCATCAGCAGCAGGTAGCTGATCACCAGTCGACGGCGCACGTCAGCCCCTCACGCGTCCCGCAGCCGGTAGCCGACGCCGCGGACGGTCTCCACCAAGCGGGCGTCACCGAGCTTGCCGCGCAGCGACCCGACGTGCACCTCGACAGTGTGCCGATCGGCCCAGGTGGTGCCCCACGCGTCGAGCAGGATGCGATCGCGCGGCACCGCCACCCCGGGCTGGCGGGCCAGCGAGAGCAGGACGTCGAACTCCTTGCGGGTCAGGGTGACGGCGCGGCCGTCCACGGTCACCGTCCGGGCGGCCACGTCGATGCGTACCGACCCGGCCTCGATGAGGTGTCGCTCCGGCGCGGCGTTGGCGGCCCGGCGCAGCACCGCCTCGATCCGGGCCTGCAACTCGACCATCGAGAACGGCTTGACGACGTAGTCGTCCGCGCCGAGGCGCAGACCGAGCACCCGGTCCCGTTCCTCACCCCGCGCGGTCACCGCGATGATGCCGAGCTGGCTGCTGCGGCGGCGCAGCTCCCGGCACAGGTCGGTGCCGTCGCCGTCGGGCAGGGTCAGATCGAGCAACACCAGGTCACACGGGGCTGCGGAGAGCGCGGCCGCGACGGTGGCCGCGTGCTCCACCTCGTATCCACGGCGGGTCAGGGCGGAGGAGAGCGCACCGGCGACCCGGCGGTCGTCCTCCACCAGCAGGATCCGCACCCGTGCCTCCGTCCGTCGCAACCGTTCTGCGAATGGTGGCAGAAGGGGGCGCGGAGCGGGAGGCCGCCTACCGCGATGTGCGGTTACAGGCCGAAGACGTCGTCGGCGGTGGCGTCCCGGACGCCGTCGGTGAAGCCACGGAAGCCCGGGTCCTCGTGGCTGGCCGGCACGCTCGTCACGGTGACGCCGCCGGCCTGGGTGACCGCGTCGACCAGGGGCGGATAGTCGATCTCGGCATCCTGGAAGGCGTCGTCGTCCGCCTCGGCCAGGTTGATCACGTGCTGGACGTCGTCGGACGGAGTGTCCGGGTCCTCGGCCCACTCGCCGCCGGCCCGGTAGCACTCGTCGTACAGCGCGCGCTGGCTGTCGGTCCAGTCGTCGTCGTAGCTCTGCATCGCCCATCCCCTCCGCGGCCTTGACCTGAGCATGCCCGGCCGAGGGTGACGGGCGCGGCGGTACCGGGGAAACCGCCTCGGCGCGCCCACGGCAGCGCCGTAGGCTACCGAGATGATCTACAAACTGCTGTCCAGCACCGAGTGGGACGACGCCCTCGCCGCCGGCGCCTTCACCGGCTCCGCCCTGGACCGGCAGGACGGTTTCATCCACCTCTCCGGCGGCGACCAGGTCGTCGAGACGGCACGGCGACACTTCGCCGGCGCGACCGGGCTGACGCTGCTGAGCGTGGCGGAGGACCGGCTGGGCGACGCGTTGCGGTGGGAGCCGTCGCGCGGAGGACAGCTCTTCCCGCACGTGTACGGTCCACTGCCGGTCGCCGCGGTGGTGGCGGCGCAGGCGTTGCCCGCGGACACCCCGGTCGCCGAGGCGGTCGCCGCTCTTCTGGGCTGACACGGTCGCGCCCGACCCGACAGGTGTCGGGCCGGGCGCGCAACGCCATCCGTGCGGACTCAGCGGCAGAGCCGGCTGATCTCCTCCTGGAACCGGTCCATCGGGTTCGCCTCGGCGGGGCCGAGCAGGTAGGTCTTCAGCTCCCGGCGGGCCTCGGTCATCGGGTCGTCGCCGGCCCGCGTCACCGACACGATCTTCTCCAGCTCGCCGCAGTCCTTCGAGAGCAGGTACGCGGCCCGGGCCGTCGGGTAGTCCCGGCGGAAATCGTCCTCGGACAGACCGGCCGGGTTGGCCACCACGTACGGGCGCTGGCTCTGCACGAAGTCGGAGACCACGCTGGACACGTCGCTGATCAGCAGGTCGGTCTGGTTGAAGCAGTCGAACAACGCCGGCGTACGACCGGTCACCACCAGGTGCGCGGTGCCGTCCAAGGAGGACGCGTCCGCGTCGCCGCCGGCGGCGCGGATGGCCGCGACGATCCGCTCGTGTGCGGCCCTGGCCTTGTTGGACCGCGACCCGGTGAGCGGGTGCGGCTTGTAGACCAGTCGCAGCCGAGGGTTCGTGGCCAGCAGTCCCTTGACGATCCGCTCACCCATCAGCACCAGCGAGGTGTGGTACGGGTCGTCGTCGAGCCAACCCTCCCAGGTGGGCGCGTAGAGCACCGTGAACGGCCGGTCCACCGACTCGGCGCCGAAGGTGTGCACCCCGGCGAGCTGCGGCCGGCCGATCTCGACGATGTCCGAGTCGAGCACGCCCACGCCGGCCCGGGCGTACCGCTCGCGACCGGCCAGCCCGGCGACCCAGACCTCGTCGTACACCTTGCTGTAGGGGTTGACGCTGGCCTGCTTGTCGCTGTCACCGTGCCCGACGAAGACGTGCTTCGTGGTGGGCTCGCGAAGCATGTGGATGTTCGCGCCGACGTTCGCTGCGTACAGCGCCGCGCGGATGCCGCGCAGGTCGAGGTTCATGAAGTCGACACCGGCCGGTACGCAGATCACCGGCAGCCGGGTGTCGGCCAGCTCCAGGAACGCGTCGCGGCTGCGCATCAGGACCACGGCGCGCTGTTGGAGCGCCTCGGCCGGGGCGAGCCACATGTTGGCCTGGTAGACGTCCTTGGCCGGGCCTGCGAAGTAGAGCGCCACCTCGGGTCGGTAGGTGTCCATCCACCGCTGGACGGCGGGCAGCACCAGGCCCTGCCCGGTGCCCTGGCCCCGGCCTCGCAACCAGGTCAGAGCGGTGATGGCACCCACCACACCGGTTGCCACGACCGCCACTGCGGCGGCGACGAAGAACGGCGTCGGATCGTGCCGTACGGCCGCGACCACGGCGGCCGGAACGAGCAGCAGGTTGAGCAGGGGCATCCGGTCGCCGGTGACCGCCGCCACCCAGGCCGGCAGTTGGTGCGGGGAGCGCAGCTCGCCCAGGTCGATGTTGCGCACCATCGCGGAGAGCGGGTTACGACGCTCGATCATGACGGAGAGCGCGCCGGCGAAGACGGACACGACCCACACCGCGGCCGGCAGCGCCAGCAGCAGGGTCAGCTCCCCGCCGCTGAGCCGCACCTCGGCGGCGACGAGCAGGACGGCCGCGAGGTCCCGGGTGAGCTGCCGGTACGACCAGTGCAGGCCCACCTTCTCCAGCAGCAGGTGCGACGACGGCGACCAGCGGGCGACGGCGAACTCGCCGATGACGGCGGCGAGCCCGGCGACGGCGAACAGGCTGATCCAGCCGAACACACCACCGACGAGCATGACGAGGTAGGCCAGCACCAGCAGGGCACTGTGGGCGGCCACTCCGAGGCGTCCTGTCAACGTGCCGAACAAAAGAGTTCGCTCCCTACGAGATTGCTTGCGGGCTGTGCCCGTGAATGGATCGACGCCACTCCCCCGTCGCGCGGCGGGTCGACCGCAGCCGCCCTGCGCGTGACTGCGACCTTAACGCGAGGGGACGCCCGAGCGTCACTCGGGTATCCGGCACCATTTCGGGCAAAGCTCCGCGCCTGGGTGCGCCCGACCCATCCCTGGGTCGGGCTGCTCGACAGGGGTCCGCTCAGGCGATCCGCCGGAAGCAGATCATCGCCCCGGGCGCCTTGCGCGCGGCGAACTCCTGGTAGCCGAGCTGCGGCGCGGTGTCGCGCGCGTACTGGTTGCCCTTGTAGACGCAGATGGTGCCCACGTCGAGGCGGTCCAGCGCGGGCGCCAGCTCGGCCGGCGTCGGGGCGCTGACGCCGTCGGCGAAGCCGGCGAGCAGCAACCGGTCCTTGGCGAACTGCGAGTTGAGGTCGTACTCGACGAGGTAGAAGTCGCGGGGCAGGACGACCCGGACCTCGCTGGTGACGATCGGCGTGGTGCGCATGATCACCTTCGGGGCCAGCAGCATGCCCTCCGGGCGGTCCAACTCCTTGATCCAGAACGCGATCTTCTGACGCTGCTGAGGAAGCTTCCAGGTGGGCCGCTCGTGCACCTCGACCCAGCTCTTCGGCGACCACATCGGAGTCGCGAACAGGGCGAACGCGGCAACCAGCAGCACCGCGACCCCGCCGGCCGCCGCGCGCCGCAGCGTCGGTGTCGGCGCCGGCACGCGCACGGTGCAGAGCAGACCGATCAGCGTCGGCAGGGCGAGCAGCCACGGCACGCGCCAGAGCACCACCGAGATACCGCTCAACGCGCTCATCAGCTCCAGCACGCCGGGTACGAACATCACACTCAGCGCCAGGGTGGCGCCGGCGATGAGCAGCGCCGGGGTGCGCCGACGGGCGAGCAGTGCCCCGCACCACAGCGCCAGACCGCTGATCACCCCGACCACGCCGAACAACAGCGTCCTCCGGTAGGTCAAGACCGCGTTGAAGAAGGCGTCGTCCGCGCCCTCCGCGGCCATCCCGCCGAGCAGCAGCCGCGAGACCACCAGCGAGCCGATGGGGTACGCGAGAGCGGCGACCGCGGCGACGACGGCGGCCTTCCAGCGCCCGACCAGGAGCATGGCGAAGCCGGCGGCGCCCACCAGCATCGGCAGGATGATCGCCGCGGTGTTGGTGAGGCCGATCGCGGTGATCGAGAGCGCCACGATGAGCACCAGGCTGCGCCGTGACCGGTTGTCGAACCACTCGGTCAGGTAGAGCCACATCAGCGGGATGACCGCCGAGACGAACATGCCCTTGCCCTCGTGCAGCCGAGGAAGGTGGAACGTGCCCAGCGCGGCGTCACCGCCGGCGACGAGGTACAGGTAGGCGATGGCCACCGTGAAGGCGAGCACCGGGCGACGCGGGGCCCACCGGTGCGTCAGCCGCCAGAGGGCGAGCGCGGCGAGCACCGCCATGATCGGCAGCAGCACGTACCAGAGGGCCGAGCTGGCGTGGATGCCGACGACGTTGGCGAACGCACCGTCGAAGACCTCGATCGAGGGGATCGGCGGCTGCGAGCCCATGGCCGGCAGCACGTTCTCGGAGAACAGGAAGTCGTTGATCGGGATCAGGTCGCGCTCGGCGATCCAGACCGACTTGCCGACGTAGTACACGTCGTCCGGGGTGTTGCGGGCCATGAACAACGAGGAGATTCCGACCAGCACCGAGATGACCAGCGCGTACGTCGACTGCCCCACGGTGGGCACCGGGGCGACCGGCGTGGGGACCGGACCGCTGAGCCAGGTCCGGCGGACAAGCAGGATCCCGCCGACTGCGGCGAGCAGACCGGCGATCGCCGGAATCCACCACGTGAGGCTGACCCCGGTCGCGGCCACACCGGCGGAGACGGCCGCGACGGCGGCGGCGACCAGCACCCCGATCAGCAGGCGGCGGTCGACGGCAGGCCGCTCCACGGCCGGCTCGTCCTCCTCGCCGGCAGCGGTGGTGGCGGGTGCCGTGGCGGCGGCCGAACGGCGGCGGCGACGCACGAGGGCCACCACCGCGAACAGTACGCAGGCGACCAGCCAGATCCGGAAGGTCACCGACGGACGCAGGTCACCCAGGAAGGCCGCGTGGTAGAGGACCGTGAAGAGCGCGAACGCCATCACCGCCCCGTCGGTGAGCAGCGCCGGGGCGTCGGCGACCAGTGCGCGTATCCGGGACGCCACGGTCCGACGGTCGGTGGGCCGGGTTGCCTGCTCCGCTCCGGACGTCGGATCCGAATCGGCGGGCGCTACGGCGATGCTGTCGACGGTGGCCACGGGCGTCCTTACTCGTCGGGCGGACCAGGGTTTCGGCGTGGTGACAGCCGGGTGTCAAGGGGGCAGCGTAGCGGAATCGGACAGCCAGACCGATGCTGCGGGCGACCGAGTGTCGGACGCCTGGTCAACCCGGGATCGGGGCCGGCCGGGGTCGGGGCAGGACGCTGTCGGCGCCGAGCCCGGCGGCCACCGACTCGACCAGGTTGTCGAGGTAGCTGTCGGTGAGCGGCAGGCGGGCGATGGCGAGCCGCCAGTAGAGCGGGCCGACGATCAGGTCGATCGCCGCGTCCGGGTCGGTGTCGGCGGGCAGCTCACCGCGCTGCACGGCGCGGGTGACCAGGCGACCGCCGATCTCCTGTTGACGCGCGTGCAGCACCCGACGCAGGGTCTCGTCGATGCTCGGGTTGCGGGCGGCCTCGGCCAGCAGGTCCGGGATGATCTGCGACGCCAGCGGGTGCCGCAGCGCGTGCGCCACCGCCTGGAACAGCAGGGCGAGGTCGCCGCGCAGGGTGCCGGTGTCCAGCGCCGGCAGTTTGCCGTGTGCCGCCGCGGCGACGATCTCCAACACCAGGTCGAGCTTCGAGCTCCACCGCCGGTAGATCGCCGTCTTGCTGACGCCGGCCCGGCGGGCCACCGCCTCGATGGAGAGCCGGCCGTAGCCGACGGCGGCGAGCTCCTGCATCAGCGCACGCCGGATCGCCGCGGTGATCTCGTCGCGCAGCACCGCCGCTCCGGCCGGGGCCCGCCTCTTCTCGGTCGTCATCCAGGGCTCTTATCGCAGGTCACGGGGACCAGCGTAACGCAACGACGATACGGTTGCGTCCCGACGTGTTTCGGACTACTGTCCACGCAGCGACGAGGCGGCGCCCCGCGCACATCTCCCACTAGGATTCCATCGTCGCGAGCCACCCCGTCTGCACAGAGATCGGAGCGCCATTTCCATGGCCACCACCGCGCTGGTCGACCCCGACACGGGCCTGACCCAGGCGCAGCTGGCCGCTCGACACGGGCTACGGGTCGCCGGTGAGCGCCCCAGCGTCGTCGAGTACAGCCGCCGACTATGGGCGTACCGCCACTTCATCGCCGCGTACGCCAACGCCAAGCTGGTCGCCTCGTACAGCAACGCCAAGCTGGGTCAGCTCTGGCAGGTGCTCACCCCGCTCACCAACGCGGCGGTCTACTACCTGATCTTCGGGGTGGTGCTGGCACAGAACGACATGCCGAACTACATCGCCTACCTGACCACCGGGCTGTTCATCTTCAACTTCACCCAGAGCGCGGTCCTGGCCGGCACCCAGGCGATCAGCAGCAACCTGGGGCTGATCCGGGCGCTGCACTTCCCCCGGGCGAGTCTGCCGCTGTCCACCACGTTGACGCAGTTCCAGCAACTGCTGGCCTCGATGGTGGTGTTGATCGGCATCGTGCTGGTCACCGGCGAGCCGATCACGCTGGAGTGGTTGCTGCTGATCCCGGCCCTGTTCCTGCAGGCGATCTTCAACGCCGGCGTGGTGCTGCTGGTGGCCCGGATGGGTTCCAAGGCGAGCGACCTCAAGCAGGTCATGCCGTTCGTCCTGCGCACCTGGATGTACGGCTCCGGCGTCCTCTACAGCGTCAGCCTGTTCGAGCGGCTGCCGGCCTGGGCGACGACGGTCGTGCAGTACAACCCACTGCTGGTCTACATCGAGCTGGCGCGGTACGCGCTGCTCGAGGAGGCGCCGCTGCTCAACGAGTCGCTGACCCAACTCTGGTTGGTCGGGGCCGGGTGGGCCCTGGTCGCCGGGATCGGCGGGTTCATCTACTTCTGGCGCGGGGAACAGGAGTACGGCCGTGGCTGAGCACACGCCCATCGAGGCGACCGCGACGATGACGCCGACGCAGGAGCGCATCCCGACCGTCGTCGTCGACGACGCGCACATCATCTACCGGGTGCACCAGGGCGCCGGCGGCGGCACCACACCGGTCGCCGCGCTGCGCCGACTAGTCAAGCGCACCTCCGCGCCGAACATCCGGGAGGTGCACGCGGTCAAGGGCATCTCCTTCACCGCGTACCGGGGTGAGGCGATCGGGCTGATCGGCACCAACGGCTCCGGCAAGTCCACCATCCTGCGGGCCATCGCCGGGCTGCTGCCGGTCAACCGGGGCGCGATCTACACCCAGGGGCAGCCGTCGCTGCTGGGCGTGAACGCCGCCCTGCTCAACGACCTCTCCGGCGAGCGGAACGTCACCCTCGGCTGCCTGGCCATGGGCATGCATCCCGACGACGTCGCCCGGCAGGCCGCGGGCATCATCGAGTTCTCCGGTATCAACGAGCGGGGCGACTTCGCCAGCCTGCCGATGCGGACGTACTCCTCCGGTATGGCGGCCCGACTACGGTTCTCCATCGCCGCCGCCAAGAAGCACGACGTGCTGCTCATCGACGAGGCGCTCGCCACCGGCGACAAGGGTTTCCGCAAGCGCAGCGAACAGCGGGTGCGGGAGTTGCGCGAGGGCGCGGGCACGGTGTTCCTGGTCAGCCACCAACTCTCCTCAGTACGGGACACCTGCGAGCGGACGATCTGGCTGGAATCGGGCGTCCTGCGGATGGACGGCCCCACCGACGAGGTCGTCCGGGCCTACGAGGCGTACGCCAACAGCAAGTAGCGCCTCGGCATCGACACGACGCCACGGACCGCGTCGCCCGCGTTGGGGCGGCGCGGTCCGCGCGTTAAGGTTCATCCCGTCGCCGCTCGGGCGGAACTTTCCGTTAACGCATCCCTGAGAGTGAGGATCCGGCAATGACGCAGGACCAGACCACTGGCCCGGACGCCGCAGCGGAGACCCCGACGCCATGGCGGCCCTCGCGGACGGTGGCCGTGGTTCTGGCCGGCGGCACCGGGACCCGGCTCGGCCTCGGCATCCCGAAGCAGCTGCTGAAGATCGCCGGCAAGCCGATCATCGAGCACACCCTGGCGGTCTTCGAGGCGGCGCCCGAGATCGACGAGATCATCGTGCTGATGGCGACCGGTCACGTCGACGACGCCCAGCAGATCGTCGACAAGGCCGGCCTGCGCAAGGTCACCAAGGTGATCGAGGGTGGCGACACCCGCAACGCCACCACCCGGATCGCCCTGGACGCGGTCGGCCCGGAGGACTGCAACATCCTCTTCCACGACGCGGTACGCCCGCTGCTCAGCGGCCGGATCGTGCGGGAGTGCGTCAACGCCCTCTGGACCTACGACGCCGTGGACGTGGCCATCCCCTCCGCGGACACGATCATCCAGGTGGACGACAACGACTGCATCACCGACATCCCGGTGCGGTCCCGGCTGCGCCGGGGGCAGACCCCACAGGCGTTCCGCTCCCCCACGATCCGTGAGGCGTACCGGATCGCCGAGGGTGACCCGAACTTCGCCGCCACCGACGACTGCGGCGTGGTGCTGCGCTACCTCCCCGGCACCCCGATCAAGGTGATCGACGGTTCGGACGAGAACATCAAGGTCACCCACCCGGTCGACGTGCACCTGGCCGACAAGCTCTTCCAGCTCGCCGCGGCGCAGGCGCCCCGGCTGACCGACCACCGCAGCTACAGCGAGGAGCTGACCGGCCGCACCATCGTGGTGTTCGGCGGCAGCTACGGCATCGGCCACGAGTTGACCGAGCTGGCCCGTCGCTTCGGCGCCCAGGTCTTCCCGTTCAGCCGTTCCAGCACCGGCACCCACGTGGAGCGGGCTGAGGACGTCGAGGCCGCGCTGACGACCGCGTTCGAGGCCACCGGTCGGATCGACCACGTGGTGGTCACCGCCGGGATCCTGGAGCGGGGCGAACTCGCCGAGATGGACGAGGAGACCATGGACCGGGTGCTCCAGGTCAACTTCGTCGGCCCGGTGACGATCGCCCGCCAGGCGCTGCCCTACCTACAGCAGACCAAGGGTCAGTTGCTGCTCTACACGTCCAGCTCCTACACCCGGGGCCGGGCCCGCTACGCGCTCTACTCGGCCACCAAGGCCGCCCTGGTCAACCTCACCCAGGCGCTCGCCGACGAGTGGGCCGACGTCGGCGTACGCGTCAACTGCATCAACCCGGAGCGGACCGCCACCCCGATGCGGACGCGGGCCTTCGGCGAGGAGCCGGAGCACACGCTGCTCGCCGCGGAGGCTGTCGCCCAGTCGTCCCTGGACGTGCTGATCTCCGACCTGACCGGCCAGGTCATCGACGTGCGCCGGGCGCCCGGTGACGGGGTGACGCCAAGCGTGCCGACGCAGGGTGGGCCGGGTCAGGTCGAGACGTCGGCCGACGTGGCGTCGGTCAACTGACGCCTGCGGCTGCGGAACCACGAACGGAGCGACATGCGCGGCGACCTGGTCCGTAAGCTGGCTGCCCGCTGCCTGAGCACCGGGTTGGCCGTCCTGGCCTTCGTCGTGCTGGCGCTCACCGACGCCACTGGTTCGGGCCTGGCGTTGGCTGTCGCGGCCGTGGTCGCGTCGGCCGTGGAGCAGCGTGTCCGGCCCGGCGCCGACCTCGTCGCCGAGACGACGCTGACCGCCGCAGCCGTCCTCGTGGGTTATTGGCGTCGGCTGGACGACGGTGTCGACCTGGCGTTGGTCGCCACCGCACTGGTCCTGCTGGGGCTGGTGCTGCTGGTGGGGCCTCTGCGCACCGCCGGCAACCTGGAGATGCGGACGGCGAACCTACCGGTGCGCACCTGGACACCGGTGGTCGCCGACCAGCTCGGCACCGCGCTGCTCGGGCTGCTCGCCGTGGTGGCCCTCGCCGCCGCGCTGACAGTGCCGGCCGTGGTGCCACTGGTCGCCAGCCTGCTGGTCGGTGCGGGCGTCGGGGCTGTCGCACTGGACCTGGCCCGGCGGCGGTTCCGGCCGGGCGCCGGCGGTGGCGCGGTGGGCCGTGCGCTGCGTCGGCACCAGCCGGAGTTCGTGCTCTACTTCTCCGCGCCGCCCGGCTCCGAATACCAGGTCACCATGTGGTTGCCGTACCTGGAACGGATCGGCCGCCCGTTCCTGGTCATGCTTCGCGAGCCGGAGTTCCTGGCACCGATCGCCGCGGCCACCGACGCTCCGGTGGTCTACTGCCCGACCCTGCGGGCCATGGACGAGGCACTGGTGCCGAGTCTGCGGGCGGCGTTCTACGTCAACCACGGGGCGAAGAACAGCCACTGCATCCGCTTCACCCAGCTCACCCACGTGCAGTTGCACCACGGCGACAGCGACAAGGCACCGAGCGCCAACCCGGTGTCCGGGATCTTCGACCGGATCTTCGTGGCCGGGCCGGCCGCGATCGACAGATACGCCCGCGCCGGGGTGCAGATTCCCGCCGACAAGTTCGTGGTGGTCGGCCGCCCACAGGTCGAGTCGATCCAGGTTCGCCAGGAACCGGCGCGGGGTCTGGCCCATCCCACTGTGCTCTACACCCCCACCTGGACCGGGCACCACGCCGACGCCGACTACTGCTCGCTGCCGGTGGCCGAGCAACTGCTGCGGCGGCTGCTGGAACGCGGCGCGACAGTGATCCTGCGGGCCCACCCGTACACGACGCAGAACCCGGCGTCGGCGCGCCAGTTGGGCCGACTCACCGAGCTGCTGGCCGCCGACCGGGCCCGCAGCGGACGGCAGCACGTGTTCGGCGCGGCGGCCCGGGAGCTGAGCCTGACCGAATGCGTCAACTCCTCCGACGCGTTGGTCTCCGACGTGTCCGGGGTGATCTCGGACTACCTCTACTCCGGCAAGCCGTACGCGGTCACCGACATGGGTGGCGAGGGCGACCGGTTCGTGGAGCGCTTCCCGCTGGCCGGCTCGGGGTACGTGCTGCACCGCGACCTGTCCAACATGGATGGTGTGCTGACCGATCTGTTGGACACCGACCCGCTGGCTGAGGCGCGGTGGGCCACCCGCCGCCGCTACCTGGGCGACTTCCCCGCCGAGTCGTACGCCGACGCCTTCCTGAACGCCGCCCGCCGCGAGCTGACGTCAGCACCGGACACCGCGGCCGAGCGGTCGCCGCAGCTCTCCCCTCTCGCCTGACCCGGCCGGTCGGGCCGGGCAGGACGGCCGACAGCTAGCTGAGCCCGAGCCGGTACCCTGCCGTGACCTCGACCCGGACGGCCCCGCGAGTGTCGGCCGGCGCAATCCATTCGGCGGTCGCGAGGCCGTCGGCCGACTCGGGAACCGAGCGTACCCAGGGGCGAAGATCCGTCGATGCGACGACGACCTCCACGATTTCCTCGGCGGTCATCAACGTGGCCCCGAGGTGGGCGACGATCCGCAGCCGTCCGTCGGCCAGGATCTCGGTGCTGGTGGAATCGATGTCATCGTCCTCGACTCGACAGAGGCCCCGGACCACGGCCCTGACGTCCGCGACCGGGTCGGTGACGTCGACCACCAGCAGGACACGTACGGCGTCGCGCAACGCCTCCTCGATCGCGCGGATCAACTCGGCCTCGTCCGGACCGTCCTCGTCCCGCCCTCGGAGCACCATCTCCCGGGTCTCCACCGGCCGGTCGACCGGCCCCGGGTCGAACGGGTCGATTCCGGTCCGCACGTACAGCGCCTCGACCGCCGGCGCGTCGCCGAGCGGCCGGGTCGTCTCCATCGCCGCCACCATCCACGTTCCGAGCGGTGACCTGCGTAGGTGCCCCGACGGCAACCCGAACTCGGCGGCCACGGCGGCCACACCGGCCCCGAAGGGAGCCTGCGGTGACACGTCGACCAGAGGTAGCACCAGGAGCAGGGCCAGACTCCAGACGCCGTCGTCGGTCGCCATCTGTCGCAGGTCGACGGACCACACGTCCGGCCGCCCGAGCAGCGGAAGGCAGCGGGCCAGAGCCGTGTCGAGATCGGGGGCGGTCAGCCGGGCGTGCACCCGGGCCACCACGTCGTCGTCGGACGCCGCCGCCGGCAGCCGCCTGACCCGTCGCCGGACAGGAACGATGGACTCGTCGGCGGGCAGCCACTCCGGCGGGTCCCACCACTCGCCTTCGGTGTCGGCGGCCGCGCGGATGGACACACAGATCGGCGTCACGCCGTCGGTCGTCCGCTCCCGACCGGCGGCGAAACCCATCGGGTGACCGGCCGCCGATTCGTCCACCTCGAGATCGCCACGGCTCCATCGGAAGCGCGTCAGCAGTGGCGCGGCCAGGTGACGCACCGCCTCAGCGCCCGGAGCGGACGGGACGGACGGCATCAGCGTCAGGTCGACGTTCACCCCGTCGCGGGGACCGTCGGCGTCGGTGCGGGACGCCACCAGACCCACCGCGCCGAGCGAGGCGACCAGGGACCGACACCGACGCGCGGCATCGTCGAGTCGAGCGTCGACGACATTCAGGCTCACGTCGACCACAAGGGACGGATCAATGGCAGGCATCCGGGCGAATGTAGGCGTCGGAGAGACGGCCGCACGACCGATATTTCCGCTCGGGACCGCTCAGCGGTACGGGTCGAGCAACGCCAGCACGGCCGCCGGGTCCTCCACGTGCGCGTTGTGGCCGAGACCGGGCAACGTGGCGACCGGGACCCCGTACTCCTTGAGCTGTTCGTCGCTGACCATCGGGTCGTGTTCCCCGCGCGCCAGCACGACCGGCGCGTCGGTCGCCGCCAGCAGCGCGGCCAGGTCGGGCTCACCGACGGCGAACGCGGTCGGGTCCATGGCGAGGCGCCACCGGCCGTCGACCTGACGCAGGCCGGCGTCCACCACCGGATGGTCCGGCGGGACCAGGCCGGCCAGGCCGGACACCCGAAGGTAGCGGCGCGCGGCCTCGGCGCGGGTGGCGAACCAGCTGACCGGGCGGGCGGCGAGGTCAGCGGCGCGGGTCAGCTCGTCGGGTGACCAGACGGCCTTGATGCCCAGCCCGACCACGGCGTCCACGGGCGTCCCGGCGGCGCGGGCGGCCAGCGCGAGACCGACCACCCCACCCAGCGAGTGCCCGAGCACGACGAGCCGGTCGCCGGGCGCCAGGCCGCGCGCTATCCGGTCGGCGAACCCCGCAAAGGTGTACGACGGCAGCGGCTCCGCCCAGCCGTGGCCGGCGAGGTCCGGTGCCAGCCACCGCCCCGCCCAGCGCTGCTCCAGCAGCGGCGCCCACGGCAACCAGACGTCCCCGGTCGTGCCCATTCCGTGCAGGAGCAGCAGGACCCGCCCGCGACCGGCTTGACCACCCGATTCATCCACCACGGCCGCAGTCTCCCACGGTTCACGGCCCGGTACGAGAGTCGTCCCTCCCGGGAGACGCTGCCGGCACCGACGGAAACGCCGCGGGCGTCGGCCCCTTGTGGGGGACGACGCCCGCGGCGGTCAGCGTGCCTGGGTCAGGCGGAGTAGCCCCGGCTGGCGATCCAGTTGGCCAGGTCGATGGTGGTGATCCAGTACGACGGGTCGGCCGCGTTGGCCGAGTCGGCGATCCGGACGGTACGGCCGTTGTCCTTGTAACCCACGACGGCGATGTAGTGACCGCCACCGTAGGAGTGGTAACCGCCGTCGGTGTCGACGGCGTCGCCGACGACGTTCGCGACCACGCCACGGCCGTCGGTGATGGCCTTGACGACGTCGGCCTGGAGCCGGCCCATCTGGGCCGGGCTGGGGGCGCCGGCGAACATCCGGGTCCGGTACGGGGCGCCCTTCACCTCGGCGTTGAGGACCCGGGTGGTGTCCTCGGCGGAGTTGGTGCCCATCTCGGTGGTGCCCAGCTCGGCGCCGAGCTCCTCCTGGGTGCGGTCGATACCGGCGGCACTGAGGGCGTTCCGGGTGGCCGCCGGGCCGCAGTTGTAGTACGTGTTCTGCGCCTCGTAGTCGTAGTCCAGCACCTTGGTCGCGGGCGGCTTCGGCGGCGTCGGCTTACGGGTGAGGTCGGGGTTGGCCTTGGCCTTGGCCGCCGGCGACGCGGCGGTGGTGGCCGGAGCGGCGGTGCTCGGCGCGGCGCTTGCCGACGGGGACGCCTCACGCACCTCGCCGCGGGAGGCGGCGACGTCGCTGCGCATCTCGGCGACAGTGGTCGCGGTGCGCTGGCCGGCGGGTGCGTCGTCGGCGGTGGTGAGCAGGGCGCCGGTGGTGGTGGCGATCGCGAGGGCCGCAGCCGAGGCGGCAACGATCTGGTACGGGCGCTCGGTGGCGAAACGGCGGAGCTGACGCTGCAGGGTGTGCTTCACGGGGTCCTCCACGGATCGGGGGGAGAGCGGCACACCGGCGACCGGACCGGTATCCGGGCAGGCGCCAGCGCGCGGACCGTGGTCCGCGGATGGTGAACCGCTCAGGGGAACGCCCGGCGTGGCCGGGCGGTTAGGCGATGACCCGGGGGTCAGCTCACCGTCACTGGACGAATGAGCGGGGGCACCGCTGCGCCGTGGAGGCGAGGGAACAACCGAGGGGTGGAAAGGTGCTGCACGAGGATGGAACTCCTTCCGACACCGCCTACCGGGTTAGCTGACGGATTCGGGCGGGAAGATCGCCCTACCGCGGGCTCTGGCTCGCGGATTCACCCCGGACTTACTGGTGGGTCCCCGGTTCGTTCATCACGATTGAGCGGGTCGGCGCGGCGTCGCCTCTTGCGATCGGTTACCGCACCGGACGGGACGACAGTACTGGCCCGTCCGCACCCCTGCCAAGCCAGCACCACCTGCGTAAACCTGAAATGGAGCGGCAATTTCTGCGCGTATTGCCGATGACGTGACTCGATGGGACAAGCGGTTACGGTGACGCCTACGGTCGACAACCGGACAGGCCGCCGAGAATGCGACCAGATTCATCGGAAGATTCGCGCCGATCGTGCCGGACGCCCGAATTCCGGTCGGCGTGAGCCGGCTCACGTCACGGATCGGGCTCAACTCGCCCGCGCCGGCCGCCACCGCGCCACCAGAGCGGGTCGGAACGCACCGGTCACCGCTCGCCGCGCGGGCAGCGGGTTCGGTCGCAGCCGGGCCGCCGCCGCGCAGCTCTCCGTCGCGAGTGCTCGCGCTGAGTCGGCAGCCAGTTCCGCGTCCCGCCAGGCAGCCCGCTCCCGGAATGCGGCGGCCTGGTAGTCGGCCAGCCGGGTGTCCCGGATCGTCCGGCTGAGCAGCACCTCCTGCTCGACCGGGTGCCGCCGGGGATCCCAGCCGCGCCGGTGCGCGAACACGTCGCCGAGTTGCGCCATGCTCAGGTCACCCCGCCAGTACGCCGTCATCGCGGCCCGGTGCAGGTAGCGCTCGCGGGCGGCGTACTCGGCCGGCGTGTGGGGGGTCTGCGGGGTGGGCAGCGCCTCGGCGCCCGCGAAGCGACGGGCGGCGGTGTCCGCCTCGTCGTACGCGGCCCAGGCCCGTTCCATTTCCTCCTGAGCGGTCAACCAGTCAGCACGTCGCCGCTGCGCGGTCCGGGCCGCCCCGGTCGCGGCGACCGCCACCTCCTCGGCGTACCGGCGCATGTCGGCGGCCTCGGCGGCGGCCACCTCACGAGCGGTGAGGGCGGCCGTGTGCGGGTCGTCCGGGGGTGTTTCCCGCTCGGGGCGGGCCACCAGCAGGGCGAGTACGCCCAGGGCCAGCAGGAACAGGGTGGACCAGATGGCGGCGGCCTGCGGCACCTCGGTCACGAACTGGTAGAAGACAGCGGTCTCCATGGTCGGCACCTCGGGAGAGAGCGATGCGATGGGGAGCCCCACCGCCACCGGGCCAGGGCGGAGCACGGGCCGGCGGGGCGCGGAGCTGGTGGGTCGACAGGCGCGGCGGGCGGGACGCTCGTCCCGGTCACTCAGCGCCCGGGTGGCGCCCGGGGTGCCCGGCTGCTCGGGCCGTGGACCAGGGGCAGCCGGTCGGAGTCGGCCACGCGCACCGGCCGCGGGCCGGTCGGTGCGGCGGCCTGGGCGCCGGGCGGAGCCGATTGCGGGTCGACCGACCACGCTGGGGAGGACTCCTCGACGGGCTCCCCGGTCGCCGCCTGCGCCTCGTGCACCGCCCCCTGTGCGCAGGTGGACGGGCAGGTCGCCGGGAGTGATCCGAGGGCAAACGGGGTTGGCACGGCGGCCGAGGCCGGGCCCGCGCCGAGCGCCAGGGCCGCGACGACGGCGAGGCTGGTCAGCACCCGCGTCGCCCAGCGCGCCACCCACCACAGCGGACAGGTGAACGCGACCGGAAGCACGACCTCACGCTACCGTCGTGCCGACCTTGACGCACCGACCACGGGCGTGTCGTCGCACGCCGCGCCGAACCCCACTGAGCAGGGTGGACGGTGTCAGCGCGAGTCGACGTACCGTGATGGGTCGTTGGTCTGCCCGCTCTCCCCGGCGGCGTCGGCCGGCGGGTCGGCGGCGGCGGGACCGGCCTCGCGTTGCCGCGGAACGGACGCCGACCGGGCCGGGCGGCGCGGTGCGAGTCGACGCATCATCGGCGTCTCCACGAAGCGGTGCAGCAGCCCGGCGAGGACCAGGTTCACCGCCAGGAAGCCGAGCACCACTGCCGGTCCGCGCCAGCCCGTGAACCCGGTCCCCCAGTCACCGCTCCACCGCAGCACACTCGTCATCACCAGGACGTGGACCAGGTAGAAGGCGAACGAGACCTCCCCGAGCCAGACCAGCGGACGGGACCGCCACGGTGAGCGCCTGTCCCGCACGTCGGCGTCCGCGGCGGCGGTGATCACCAGCAGGTACGCGACGGCGAGCAGCGTGGTCCACAACTCCGCGCGGATCCACTGCGCGGCCGCCACCCAGGTGCCCACGAAGACCAGGCTGGCGACGGTGAGCCCCGGGCCGCGCCAGAGACCCCGCCGCATCAGCTCGGCCGCCACGGCGCCCAACCAGAACTCCAGTGACCGTACGGGCGGGAAGATCTGGGTGAACCACCACCGGCTCACCTCCGGCACCAACTGCTGGGCCGGCCAGAGCGCGAGGATCAGCAGCGGCAGCGCCACGATCAGCACCCAGAGCAGCTTCGGGTTGGCCCGGCGTAGCAGCGGCAGCGCCAGGGGCAGGCACAGGTAGAAGAAGAACTCGCAGGAGAGCGACCAGCTCACCGTGTTGACGCTGTAGAACCAACCCATGCGCGGGTCCCACGCCTGCAACAGCAGCAGGTTCTCCAGCGCGACCGCCGGCAGGACCGGGTCGGCGAACCACCAGGCGACCAGCAGGGCCGCACCCCAGAGCACCACGTGGTTCGGGTAGATCTTGGCAACCCGCCGCCGCCAGAAGGTGCGCCGGGAGTCGCCGACGCGGGCCGACCAGACCAGCACGAAACCACTGAGGATGAAGAAGAACTGCACCCCGGACAGGCCGAGCGTGAACAGCGCGTCGACCACCGCCTTGTAGTCCGGTTCGGCGATGATCCGCATGGTGCCGGCGTGGAAGCCGAAGACCAGCAACGCGGCGATCCAGCGCAGCCCGGTCAGCGAGGGCAGCCGGGCGGGCGTGCCGGCGGGCCGGGCGGTCGACACCGCAGCGGCGCTGGTCATGCCGGGATCCTGAAGATCCGCAGGGTCACCAGCACGTCCGTATCCTCCTCGGCGCGGCGTCGGACGACGCGACGGCGACGCCCGCGACGGCCCGGCAGGGCCGCACCGAGGCACCCTACCGGGTCACTCCCGGGTGAACCGGACGTGTCCCGCCCGCCGACGGCGCTACGGGCACGCCACGGTGGCCAGATCGGTGGGCTGCGGGCCGGCCGCCGTTAACCTCCCGCTCGGGGGGAGTTCAGGGACTCCACCATCGGCGGTCACGTCAGGTTCCGGGTTCGGCCACCCTGACCGTCAAAGGTGGCGGGCGTGGTCAATGAGCCGACGCACGCACCGCTGCTGAGCATCGTCGTGCCCGTGTACGGCGTCGAGGCATACCTGTACCAGTGCCTGGAGTCGATCCGGGCCGACATCCCGGCGGGTGAGTCGGACGCGGTCGAGATGATCGCCGTCGACGACGCCTCCCCGGACGGCTGCGGCGACATGCTCCGCTCCTACGCCGCCGGCCGCGACGGTGTCCGCGTCGTGCACCTGAGCAGCAACGTGGGCCTGGGCCTGGCCCGCAACGCCGGGCTCGACGTGGCCACCGGCCGGTACGTCTGGTTCGTCGACAGCGACGACTGGTTGCCGCCGGGCACGATCCCCGCGGTGCTGGACCGGCTGCGCCAGCACGAGCCCGACGTGCTGATGCTGGATCACCTGCGGGTGCACGAGGACGGCCGCCGGGAGGTCGACGCGAGCAGTCACCTGCTGCGCGGCATCCCCGGCGTGACACGCCTCGACGACCAGCCGCACCTGCTGCGGGTGCAGCACACCGCCTGGAACAAGGTGGTCCGGCGAGACTTCCTGGACCAGTTGGAGCTGCGCTTCTTCCCCGGCTGGTACGAGGACATCCCGTTCAGCCACCCCCTGCTCATCGGCGCCGAGAAGATCTCCGTGCTGGACCGGGTGTGCTACCTGTACCGGCAGGGTCGGCACGGCGCGATCACCTCCACCCGCAGCGGCCGGCACTTCGACGCGTTCGCCCAGTACGAGCGGCTGCTGGACTGGGTCGCCCGCAAGCACCCGGACGAGCGGTTGCAGGCCGAACTGTTCCAGCTGATGATCAACCACTATCTGGTGGTGGTGGGCAACGACGGGCGCCTGCACCCACACCTGCGGCGGGACTTCTTCCACCGGGCCGCCGAGCACTACCGCCGGTACCTGCCCGCCGGTGGCTATCCGCTGCCGCCCGGCGTGACCGGGCTCAAGCACCGCCTCGTCGGGCGCGGCGACTGGCTGGCGTATTCGGCTCTGCGCCAGGCGCACCGGGTCGCCGGTCGCCTGCGTCGCACCGGCCCGGCGGGCGGCGTCGACTCTGGTTCCGGCTCGGTCACCGCCGACGACGACCCGGGGCGAGGGGCGGGCACCGCGACGACAGGTGACGGCGAGGTCGTCACGACCGCCCAGCGGCACGACGCGCTGGCCGGGAGCCGCCGGCAGTGAACGCCGCCCCCGCACCACACGCCGGGAGCCGGGTCGGCTCCCGGCGCCCTGGTTTTCCAGGTCGTCCACCCGCCGGGCGGACGACGACAGCACCACCGCACCACGGTGCGGGCGTACCTGAGCAGAGGTCGGAATGACGGCGACAACAAAGATCGGACCGCACGCGGTCGGTGCCGGGGAACGACCGTTCGTGGTCGCCGAGATGTCCGGCAACCACAACGGGGATCTGAACCGGGCGCTGGCCATCGTCGACGCGGTGGCGCAGAGCGGGGCGCACGCGCTGAAGCTCCAGACGTACCGGCCGGACACCATCACGATCGACGTCGACACCCCAGCGTTCCGGATCTCCAACGGGCACGAGTTGTGGGGCGGGGAGAACCTGTACCGCCTCTACGAGCGGGCGCACACCCCGTACGAGTGGCACGCCCCGATCTTCGAGCGGGCCCGCGAGCGCGGCCTGACCGTGTTCTCGTCGCCGTTCGACGCGACTGCCGTGGAGCTGCTGGAGTCGCTGGACGCGCCCGCGTACAAGATCGCTTCTTCGGAGTTGGTCGACCTGCCGCTGATCCGACTCGTGGCGAGCACGGGCAAGCCGATGGTGATCTCCACGGGCATGGCGACGGTCGCCGAGATCGACGCCGCGGTGCGGACCGCCCGGGACGGTGGCGCGGCGGGCATCGTCCTGCTGGCCTGCACCGCTTCCTACCCGGCGCCGCCGGCCGACAGCAACCTGCGCCGCATTCCGGTGCTGGCCGGCGCGTTCGACGTGCCGGTCGGGCTGTCCGACCACACGCCCGGCATCGGGGTGGCGGTCGCCTCGGTGGCGCTCGGCGCCTGCTTCATCGAGAAGCACGTCACGCTGGACCGGGCCGACGGCGGCGTGGACTCGGACTTCTCCCTGAACCCGGCGGAGCTGACGGCCCTGGTGGCCGAGTCCGGTCGCGCGTACGCGGCCATGGGTGGCACCACGATCGGCCCGACCCCGGCCGAGCGGGAGGGTCTGCGGTTCCGCCGTTCGCTGTTCGTGGTCGAGGACGTACGGGCCGGCGACCCGGTGACTGTCCACAATGTTCGCTCGATCCGGCCGGCCGGCGGGCTGGCTCCCGTGGAGATCGACCGGGTCCTGGGTCGCACCTTCACCACCGACGTCCCGCGCGGCACCCCGCTGAGCTGGGCCCTGATCTGACCGCCGACGCAGGCTGGGCTGTCGACGCTGGCTGGGCTGAGCAGCGCGCGCAGCCCAGCCCCGGTGCGGCGGAGGCGAGCGGGTGCGGTCCGGCCCGGCGGGACTTGGCTGGGTGCCTGTAGAGCTGCCCCGAATATGGGGCGGGCAACACGGCTCCCACCAGCAACCACCAGGATGCAGCTCCGTCGTTCAGGGCTGCGACGAGCTGCGAAGCCAACGACCCGCGAGCCCGCGCGCCTGCCCCACCTGTGGGGCAGCTCTACAGGCTGCGCCGGTACCAACGGCAGGCCGGACGTCACACGCGGCGGCACGTCGCCACGCAGCGGTCGTGGCGGCGAGTCGCCACCTAAGGCCTGTTTCATGAGGGCGGTCGAGCCGAGGCGGAGTCCGGACGGCAACCGGCCAGTTCTTATGAAACAGGCCCTAGCGGTCCAGCCGACTCGCCGCCACGGAGCCGGGTGCGGGGGCGAAGCCTACGGTTACCACCAGGTCGGCCACCCGCAGGGTGCGCCAAACCGCCGACCCGTCGGCCGGCGTACCCAGGCCGTGGAGACGCCACCAGGCCGCGACCGGGACGTCGGCCAGCTTGCAGCAGCACTCGGCGCGGGTCCACCGCGCCCAGAAGTCCTCCACCCCGAACCGGCGGCCCAGCGCGGGAGGCACCGGCGCGTCCGCTCGTTCCGCGTCGATCGCCACCCGCCACCCAGGCGTCGTCGGGCCGTACCAGCCGACGCAACGGCCGTCGTCGAGGTGACTGCGCGTCACCGCGTCGGTCAGGTCGGCGGGGACGCCGACGCGCAGATGCCGCCCCGCGGCGGCCAGCAGGCCCGACACCGGGCGGGGCCGGGCCCGCCGGTCCAGGTCAGATGGCGGCGGCACCGTCCACCACGATGACCTGGCCGTTGATGTTGGTGTGCTCGCGCAGCAGCATCCGTACCACCGGGGTGACCTCCTCCGGCTCGGTCAGGTGGCCGGTCGGCGTGCGGCGCACGATCTGGTCGAGCTGGGTCGGGCCGAGCACCGCGGACATCTCCGAGGCGAAGAAACCGGGGGCGACCGAGTTCACCAGCATCCGGCCGCCCAGCTCCCGCGCCAACGAGCGGGTGGCGGCGTCCATGCCGCCCTTGGTGGCCGAGTACGCGACCAGGCCCGGAAACCCGCGCTGCCCGCAGATCGAGGTGATGTTGACGATCCGCCCGCGTAGTCCCTTGGCGAGCATCCGGCGGATCACCAGCCGGGTCAGTTGCAGCGGGGCGGTCAGGTTGGTCTCGATGATCCGGGCGATGTCGTCGGTGGCGGTGTGCGCGTGCAGCGAGTCCTGCCCCATCGCGGCGTTGTTGACGATGCCGTCGATCGGGCCGAGCCGCTCCTCCGCCACGCGGACGAAGCTCTGCGCGGCGCGCAGGTCGGTGACGTCCACCGAGCCGACGTGCACCCAGTCGGGGTGCTCGGCGGCGAGCTTCTCCAGCTCCGGGGTGACGGTGCGGGCGAACGCGGCCACCCGTACGCCGGCGTCGAGCAGGTCGGTGACGATGGCCAGGCCGAGCCCGCGCGAGCCGCCGGAGACGAGGACCACGGAGCTGGGTGGGACGAGCTGGGTGTCAGACATCGCTCTTCAGGGTCTCCTTGACGGGAATCTCGGTCAGTACGCGGATCCGGCGCGGCACCGCGTACTCGGGAAGTCGGTCGGCGCACCAGCGGACCAGCGCGGCCTCGGCGGTGTCCGGGTGCTCGGTGGGGGCGAGGACCACCTCGGCGACCACCATCCGGCCGAGCACCGGCGCGCGGCGGCCGGTGACGCGGGCCCAGGCCACCGCCGGATGCTCGGCCAGCACACCGCGGACCACGCCGGCGGAGACCTTGCTGCCGCCGACGTTGATCTCGTCGGAGTCCAGGCGGCCGGTGATCAGCACCCGGTCGTCGCGCACCTGCACGCGGTCTCCGGTGCGGACCGGGCCGGCCAGCCCCGCCCCGTGGAACGGGGAGGTGACCACCAACTCGTCGTCCACCACCGAGAGCGTCGGGCGGCCCGGAGTCTCCCGGTCCAGCCAGTCGACCGGGAACCCGGCCTGCCCGTCGTGCACCACGATGGACGCCCCCACCTCGGAGGACGCGTAGATCCAGGAGATCCGGGCGGCCGGGAAGACGTCCCGGAGCTGGTCCAGGATGGCTTGGTCCACCGGCTCGCCACCGAGGGTGATCTGTCGCAACGGCACCCGGGCCAACCCGGCGGCGTCGCGGTAGAGGGTGCGACGCCAGAAGGTGGGGGTGCCGGACGCGGCGTCGACGCCGTGCGCGGCGCCGACGGTGGGCCAGTCGTCCAGCTCGTCGGGCTCGACCACCACCAGGTGCTGGCCGGGCTGGGTCAACGACAGGGTGACGACCTGCCACCAGGCGTACGTGCCGGGGGCGTACGGGCAGAGCCACGTCCGATCGGGCTGGTCGGCCCGCACCGTGGTCAACGAGTCGAGGGTGTGCCCGACCCGCTTGGGACGCCCGGTCGAACCCGAGGTCAGCAGCCAGAGCCGGCCGGGTTCGGCGGCTCGCGGCCGGGCCGGGACACTCGGGTGCGCACCGTCGTCGTCGAGGACGCTGACGGTGAAGCCGGCGTCGAGCAGCTCTGCACGCATCGCCGCGTCGACCCGACTCGCGGTGCTGAGCAGCAGCTCGGTGCCGTACACGGCGTGCTGCCGAGCGGCGGTGAGCGCGTGCACCGCGGAGTGGGCGAGCACCGCGCCGGGGTCGGGGAGGACCGGCAGCGGCAGCGTGCGCCAGGTCAGCGTGGCGCCGCCGACGACGAGCCGGTTGTCGACGCCCGCCGGCTCCGGGCCCGCCGGTGGCCGGTGGCCCGCCGTCGCGACGGTCACTGGTGCTGCAGCTCGACGAGGAAGTCGAGAACATCCCCGACGGTGGCGATGCCGCGCAGGCCGGGTGCGTCGAAGTTGAGCTCCTCCCCCGTCTCGTCCTCCACCCGCAGGGCCAGCTCGGAGAAGTCCAGCGACCGGAACCCGATCTCGCGCAATTGCGCCGCGTCGTCCGCGGGCAGTTGCTTGTCCTGGTTTTCGAGCACCTGAGCCATGAGGTCGCGAATCTGGGCGCGACTCAATTCGTTCATGCGCCGGAGTCTACAACCCAACGAATGCGTATCCGATGTGCCGGTAGGCCCGGGTAGGGTGCCGAGAACTGGCGTGAACAGATAAGAAAGCGAGACGCACGTGCTGCGCGAAGCGACAGCGGACGACGTTCACCTGATGTTGTCCTGGCGTAATCAGGAAACCAACCGTCAGGTCAGCAAAACCAGCCACGAGATCACCGCCGAGGAGCACGCCCGGTGGTGGTCGGCGGTCCGGGACGACCCGTCCCGGCGGGTTCTGGTGTACGTCCGAGACGACCGACCCTGCGGGGTGGTCACCTTCTTCGACCTGCGGTTGGAGGGCCCTCGAACGGGAGCGTGGGGCTTCTATCTGGACGCCGAGGGGCTGGACGGGCGGGGCGAGACGCTGCCCGCCTGGCTGGGGGTCATGCGGGAGGCCGTGGAGTACGCCTTCGACGGGCTGCACCTGGACCGTCTCGACGGCGAGGTGCTCGGCCACAATACCGTCGTACGACAGATGAACCGACGTTTCCGATTCGTCGAGGGCACTCCCCGGCAGGAGTTGTCCGACGGTCGGGAAATCACGGTGATCCCGATTTCCCTGGCCCGGGCGGACCGCCGTCAGCGCTGATTGCCGCACAAATTCCCAGGCCCGACGAAATTCATTAACCGGCCATGCTCCCGGTGGACATCCGCCGTTCACGAACGGTGCTGTCCACCGGGTGCGGGGTGGGTCAGGCGCGCCGCCAGGCCGCCCAGTGCTGCGTCGGGTTGCCGCCGAGCCGGACGAAGCCGTACGACGTGCCGTCCCAGTCGTCGGCCTGGCCGGGCGCCCAGCGGGCGAACACCACCTGCGCCGCGGCCGGCGGCTGCCCCAGGCCGAACCAGCGAACGTCGGTCCAGGTGACCTGGTGGCTGAGGTTGAACCGCAGGACGTAGTGCACGCCGGTCGAGGCCCACACCCGCTCGCCGGGGCGTACCCCGACGTCGGCCACCGAGGGAGTCGGCGCGGTGCTCGCGACGGCGGGCCGCACGATGCGCTGGTCGATCACCTGCATGGTCACCAGGTTGGCCACGACGAGCACGCCGAGCATCGGCATCCGCAGCCGGGGAACCAGGACGGTGGCGACCAGCAGCAGACAGCCGGCGATGCCGACCAGGGACCCGACCACGGGTCGCATCTCCCGCCACCCACCGGTCAACGCCACCAGGTCCGGTGCGCTGAACCCGCCGTAGCGCAGCTGGTGGCCACGGCTGGCCACGTACGCGAGCCGGACGGCGATCAGGGCGCCGCCGCCGACCAGGAGGGCCACCGCGACCGCCGCCCGACGCAGGACCACCCGGCGGCCGGCGGTGAGGACGACCCCGAGACCCACCAGCAGCCAGAACGGCGCCAGCATCTGCACGTAGCGGCCGTAGATCGCGTCCAGCGGTTTACCGGTGATGCCGGCCAGGATCACCGACGCTCCGCCGGCGACCCCGACGGTCACCACCAACGCCACGCCCATCGTCCAGCGGGTCGCGTCGCCGTGCCGGGGCCGCCACAGCTCCCGTACGGCGGAGGCCCAGGCCACTCCCGCCATTCCGAATGTGATCACCACGAGGTACCAGAGTTGGGTGGCGACGGCGGCACTGACCCGGACCACGCCCTGCGGGGAGGCGACCGCCTCGACCGTGCCACCGCCCGGGGTGCTGCCCAGCAGGTAGACCTTGTCGCCGAGGTAGCGGATGGCCGCCGCGTTGACCAGCGCCATGGCGAGCACCGGCAGCAGCGCCGCGAGCACCGCGGACGGGCTGATCCGACGGCGGACGAACAGCAGCAGGACCAACCCGACGTGCACCGCCACGATCGCCAGGCCCCGGGAGTGCAGCAGGTGGAAACCGCCGGCCAGCAGACCGACGGTGGCGGCGGCGAGCAGCCCGGGCCGTTCGATCCAGCGGTGCACGACGAGCAGCCAGGCGACCACCAGCGGCGCCATCACCGTATCGATCATGGCGACGCCGGCGTAGAAGGCGGTGGCCGGCAGGGTCGCGGCAGCGACAGCTCCGAGCAGCGCGTACGACCGGGGCAGCCGGAGCAGGCGGCGACCGAGCAGGTATGCCAGCGGCAGCAGCGTCGAGTTGATCATCGCGTTGATCAGCTGGACGATCCGGTAGCTGTCGGAGAAGTCCCGGTCCCCGAGGAACGCCGGCGAGATCAGCATCGGGTAGCCGACCCGACGCAGCAGGTCGTTCTCACTGCTGAAGCCGCCCGGGCCGCCGGCCAGAGCACGGGCGGTGTTGAGGTAGCTGTCCTCGTCGGTGTGCGCGATCGGCAACACCACGTGCCGGGACAACCACATCCGCCAGGCGACGCTGAGCACCCAACCGACGACCAGCACCAGCGGCACCACCCAGCGCCGAGCGGGTGCGGTGTCCGGTGTCGCCGCCACCACCTCCGGCCGTTCGATCACGTCGCTACCGGATGCCATCAACGCCTCCAGAACTGCCAGCCGGATCGGGCCCGCACGGACTCTGCGGGCAGGTGGGCCCGCGTCGGTGACGCTCGGGATGAACCGCCCGCACCAGGCGGTGCGGACGTGGGGTGAACGCGGGAAGCGGCTGCGAAGGAGGGCTGCCGAGTCTCCCGCGCGGCCACTGTAACGGCCGGAACCGGACTGGTCAGGCCGGTAGCGGTCCGGACGGAAGTGTTCGCCTGCGCGGTGCCCGGCATTCACGGGAGCAGGGGTCGTGGTTCACCGGCGAGCGCCGAGGAGTTAACCCGCCGTCGTTAGCGTCGCACCCCGGTCGGCCGGCCGAGGGCCGCTCGTTCATCCACGAACACGGGAGCACCAAATTGAGTGAGTTGAATGGATCGTCCATTCTGATCACCGGGGGAACGGGTTCCTTCGGCAGGACCTTCCTCCAGCACATCCTCACCGAGGCCGACCCCGCCCGCGTGGTGGTGTTCTCCCGCGACGAACTCAAGCAGTACGAGCTGCGTCAGCACCTGGGCGACGACCCGCGGCTGCGCTGGTTCATCGGCGACATCCGGGACCGGCACCGCCTCACCCGGGCCATGCACGGTGTCGACCACGTGGTGCACGCCGCCGCCCTGAAGCAGGTGGACACCGCGGAGTACAACCCCTCCGAGTACATCGCCACCAACATCACCGGCTCGCAGCACGTCGTCGACGCCGCGATCGAGGCCGGCGTACGGAAGGTCATCGCGCTCTCCACCGACAAGGCCTCCAGCCCGATCAACCTGTACGGCGCGACGAAGCTGGTCGGCGACAAGCTGTTCGTCTCGGCCAACCACTACGCCGCCCAGCACCCCACCCGGTTCGCCGTGGTGCGCTACGGCAACGTGGTGGGCAGCCGCGGCTCGGTCGTCCCGCTGTTTCGCCGCCTCGCCGCCGAGGGCAAGAGCCTGCCGATCACCGACAAGCGGATGACCCGCTTCTGGATCACCCTGGACCAGGCCGTCCAGTTCGTCATGGACTCGTTCGACCAGATGCAGGGCGGCGAACTGTTCGTGCCGCGCATCCCGAGCATGCGCATCCTCGACCTGGTCGAGGCCGTGGCCCCGGACGCCACCACCCACGAGGTCGGCATCCGCCCGGGTGAGAAGCTGCACGAGGAGATGATCGCGCCCGACGACAGCCGGCGGACGCTGCGCGCCGACGGCCGGTTCATCGTCCAGCCGACCATCGCCACCTGGGGATACCAGCCGCCGGTCGACTGCGACCCGGTCCCGGACGGCTTCGCCTACCAGTCGGACACCAACGACGAGTGGCTCACCGTCGAGCAACTGCGCGACATGCTCGGCATCACCGCATGACGGGGATGCTCCCGTACGGCCGGCAGTCGGTCACCGAGGAGGACATCGCCGCCGTCTCCGACGTGCTGCGCGGCGACTGGCTCACCACCGGCCCGCAGGTGGACGCCTTCGAGGCCGACCTCGCCCGGTGGACCGGCGGAGTGGACGTCACCACCGTCTCCAACGGCACGGCGGCGCTGCACGTGGCGTACGCGGCCGCCGGGGTGGGACCGGGTGACGAGGTGGTCGTCTCGCCGATGACGTTCGTGGCGACGGCCAGCAGCGCCGCCGCCCTCGGCGCGACGATCGTGTTCGCCGACGTGGAGGACGAGACCTTCTGCCTCGACCCGGCAGCGGCAGCCGACGCCGTCACCTCGCGTACCCGGGTCGTCGCCGCCGTCGACTACGCCGGCCACCCCGCCGACTACGACGCGCTGCGGACGTCGATGGTGGGCTCCGACGCGTTGTTGCTCGCCGACGCGGCGCACTCGATCGGCGGCACGTACCGCGGGCGACCGGTCGGCTCACTCGCCGACCTGACCACCTTCTCGTTCTTCCCGACGAAGAACCTGACCACCGCCGAGGGTGGCGCCGTCGCGGCGCTCGACCCGGCCGTGCTGAAGCGGGCCCGCCGTTTCCGCACCATCGGCCTGGTCCGCGACCGCGCCGAGTTCCGCCATCCCGACGAGGGCGGCTGGCACCAGGAGGTGCACGAGTTCGGGTTGAACTACCGTCTGCCCGACGTGCTGTGCGCACTGGGTCGCAGTCAACTGCGCCGCCTCGGCGAGTTCAAGGCGCGCCGGGCCGCGCTGGTCGCCCGCTACGACGAGGCACTGGCCGACCTGGACGGTGTGCTGCCGCCGAACCGGAAGTCGTGGGCCGACCCGGTCTGGCACCTCTACCCGATCCGCGTGCTCGACGGGCGTCGCCGCGAGGTGTACGACCGGATGCGGGCCGCCGGCATCGGCGTCCAGGTCAACTACGTCCCGGTGCACTGGCACCCGGTCTTCGCCGACCTGGGCTACCGACGCGGGTCCTGCCCGGTGGCCGAGTCGTTCTACTCGCAGCAGCTGTCGTTGCCGCTCTACCCGGGGCTCAGCGACGCCGACCAGGATCGCGTCATCGACGCGCTGACCGCGGCCCTGCGGGCCGGCTCGGTGCGTACCGCCGCCTGATGGGAACCTGATGCACCACGCCAACCACTTCTACGGTCACGCGCACGTGCTGGCCCGCTACGCCGGCCTCGGCGACCGGCACCCACCGCGGATCAACGGGTACGTGCAGCACGGCTGGAACATCGGTGACGGCCTGGCACCCGGCCACCCGTACGCCGACCGCACCCCCAGCCTGCTCTGGTCGGAGCAGACCCGCCGACGGGCCTGGTCGGTGGGCCGCCGCAACGTGGTCGTCATCGGGGCCCCGTTCACCTACCTGCTGGCCATGCGCCCCGAGGACCCGCCGGCCGAGGAGCGGGAGGGCACCATCTGGTACCCGTTCCACGGCTGGGAGGGCCAGCACGTCAAGGGCGACCACCGTAAGTTGATCGCCCTCATCCAGGCCACCGAGCCGGGCCCGGTCACTGTCTGCCTCTACTGGCACGAGTACCGGATGCGCAACGTCCGCCGCCTCTACGAACGGGCCGGGTTCCGGGTGATCTGCCACGGCTACCGGGGGCACTGGTGGAAGGACACCGACCCGGAGTTCCTCGACAAGCAACTGACCGAGCTGCGTCGGCACCGGCGGGTAGCATCCAACCGGCTGACCAGCGCGATCTTCTACGGCATCGCCGCGGGTTGCGAGCCGGCGGTCTACGGCGACCCGATGATCCTGTCCAACGAGGACCCGACCTTCGGCGGCACCGCCCGCATCCGCCGCCAGTGGCCGGAGCTGCACGGCACCGCTGTCGATCTGCCCACGGCCGTCCACATCGCACACTCCGAGCTCGGCATCGACCACCGCTGCGCGCCGGCCGAGCTGCGCGAGCTGCTCGGTTGGGCGAACCTCCAGGAGGAAGAGGACGACCGTGACGACTGAGACGGCACCCGCCGGCCGCATCACCCTGCCGGGCGGCGAGATGCTGGCCTGGTCCGACCTGCCGCAGCAGCGGTTGGCCGAGGGTGGCCCCCTCGCCGCCCTCGCCGCCCGGCTCGTACCTCCCGGCGCCCGGGTCCTGCTGGCCGGGCCGCACGACCCGGCCCTGCTCGACCAGTTGGGCCGTGCCGAGGTGACCTGCCTGCTCCGCAGCCACCCGGACGCGGTGGCGCTGGCCCCCCGGGCCGCCCACGTGGTGGTGGGTGGTCCGGCCGGGCTGCCCGACGACGAGACGTACGACGTGGTGATCGCCGCCGCCGGCCTGGACCCGGTGGAGTCGGTGGAGGGCACCCGGCTCGGCTGGAGTGGCGTGCTGGCGCGACTGGTCGCCGCCGTGCGGCCCGGTGGCGCGCTGCTCCTGCGCCTGGACAACCCGCTCGGTCTGCACCGACTCGTCTCCACCACCCCCTGGTACGCGTCCCGGGACGACTCCGCCTGGACGATCGGTGGAGTGCTGGACCGCGGCCACCCGGCCAACCGCGACCAGCTCCGTGACCGGCTCACCGAGGCGGGGCTGCGACCGACGGCGTGCTGGGCCGCGTACCCCGATGCCGGCAGCCCGACCGCCCTGCTCGACGCCGACCACCTCGACCGGGACACCGGATCCGGCCTCTTCGACGCCGTGTTGCACGGTGCCTGTGCGGGCGGCTCCACGAGGGACACCGTGCTCCAGGACCCGGCGCGGCTGGCGGTGGACGCGCTGCACGCCGGACGCGCCGCCGACCTCGCGCCGGGTTGGCTGGTGCTCGCCCACCGACCCGCCCACACCGGGGACCATCCGCCGGCCGCCGACGTCGACCTGCCGGTGGCGTTGATACAGACCGGCCGCCCCGGGATCGGCGTGTCGGAGGTGCTGCACGGCCCGTCGGGTTGGCGTTGGGGGCTCACCCCGACCACCGGCACGCGCGTTGCGGCCGCCGCGCCGTTCGCCAGCCGCGAGGCCGCGTACCGGGACGCGGACGCGTTGTCCGGGCCGGTGCCGTCCGGCCGGCTGCTGCGTACCCTGCTGCTCGATGCGGCCCTGCGCCGCGACCTGGCGACAGTGCGCACGCTGCTGCACGGGTACGCGAGCTGGCTCGCCGACCAGGCCGACGGCGACGGCCGGATCGCCGGGGCGGCGGCGCTGGCCGGAACCGACAACGTGGTGGTCGACGGCGAGCGGTACGCGGTGCTCGACCCGAGCTGGCGGGCCACCGGCGCGTTGCCGGCCGACGTGGTGCTGGCGCGCGGCCTGTGGCGTTTCGCCGCCGGTCTGCTCACCGGCGGGTATGCCCACCCGTGGTCGTCCACCCTCGACGTCCCGGGTCTGACGGTGGTGCTCGGCGGCCTCGCCGGTCGCGACCTCGACCGCGCGACCGTCACCGAGGCGGTGGAGACCGAGGCCGCCATCGCCGCCGCCCTGCACGGGTTGGACCTCGACGGCAGGATCAACCTCGCCACCGACCTGCGGACCGTCGCACCGACCGATCCGCCGATCGGCTCGCGCAGCTACCAGCAGCTCCGCGAGGCGTGGCTGCGCCAGCGCGAGGAGATCACCCGGCTGGCCGCGTTGACCGCGTGGACCGAGGAGCTGCTCACCTCGCGGGAACGGGCGCTGCGCCGAGCCGAAACGACGATCGGTCTGCTCAGCGGCTCGATCAGCTACCGGGTCGGCCGGCTCGCCATCACCCCGGCACGGTTGGCCAAGCGGGGTGCCCGGGCCGCGAAACGGCGGGCCACCGCCGTGCTCGCGCCGAAGCAGGAGGAGCAGCAGTGACCGGGACGGCGGCGGCGGACCACACCGACGCGGCACCCCGGATCACCGGCATCGTGCAGGCGCGAATGGGGTCCTCCCGACTGCCCGGAAAGGTGCTCCGCCCCCTCGCCGGGCGTTCCGTGCTGGGCCGGGTGGTCCGGGCCGCCGCCGACAGCGGCGTCCTGACCGACCTGGTGGTCGCGACCAGCACGGACACCATCGACGACGACGTGGTGGCCGAATGCGAACGGCTGGGCGTGCCGTGCCACCGAGGGCCGGTCGACGACGTGCTGGACCGGTTCCTGGGTGCGCTCGCGGCGCACCCCGGGGATGCCGTCATGCGGTTCACCGCCGACTGCCCGCTGCTCGACCCGGAGATCATCACCCTGGTCGCGTCGGTGTACCGGGCGGTCCCCGGGCTGGACTACACCAGCACGTCGATCGCGCGTACCCTGCCCCGAGGGTTGGACGTCGAGATCATCCGGGCGGAGACGCTGCGCACCGTCGGCCGGCTCGCCACCGACCACCACCGGGTGCACGTGACGTCGTACGCGTACACCCATCCGGAGCTGTTCCGGGTGCTCGGCGTGACGCTCACCCCAGACCGCTCCGGGCTTCGGCTGACCCTCGACACCGAGCAGGACTGGGCACTGGTCAGCGCCATCGTCGACCACTTCGGTGACGTCAGCGTGCCGCTGTCGAAGCTCACCGACTGGCTCGACGGGCAACCCCACCTGCGGGCGCTCAACGCCGACGTACGGCAGAAGCGGTTGGAGGAGTCCTGAGCACGCTACGGGTCGGGTTGCGCTGCGACGCGGGGCCACGACGAGGCGTCGGCCACCTCGTCCGCTGCCTGGCGCTCGCCGAGGAGTTCCTGGCCCGAGGCGCCCACGTGGCCGTGTTCGGCACCGTCGAACGGCTCGGCTGGGCCACCGCCGAACTCGCCGCACGGGGCATCCCCCTGCACCCGGGCCCGGACACACCGGACGGGCTGGTCGAGGCAGCCCGCCGACACGAGCTGGACGTGATGGTCCTCGACTCCTACGAACTGGACGCCGCCGGGGCGGGCGCCCTCCGCGACGCGGGTGTGTTTACGCTCGCCGTGATCGACGGGGACAGCCGAGGTCAGGTCGCCGACCTCTACCTGGACCAGAACTTCGGAGCGCAGCTACCGGAGCTGCCCGGACGGCTGCTCGCCGGCAGCGGGTACGCCCTGCTGCGCGACTCCGTGATCACCGCCCGACCACCGGTCCCTCCGTCCCCCACGGCGGTCAGCCGCCCCCGGGTGCTGGCCTTCTTCGGCGGGACGGACGCCGTCGGCGCGGCCCCGGTGCTGACCCGGGTGCTGGTGGCCACCGGCCATCCGATGGACCTCACGGTCATCGTCGGCCGACCGGAGGTCGAGGCCGAGGTGGAGGACGTCGCCCCCGGCCGTGGGCAGGTCGTCCGACCGGTTCCGCCCACCACCTCGCTGCCGACCCTGATCACCCAGGCCGACCTGGTGGTCAGCGCCGCCGGCACGTCCACCTGGGAACTCTGCTGCCTCGGCGCACCCGCCGCCCTGGTCTGCGTGGTCGACAACCAACGCGAGTCGTACGCCCGCGTGGTGCGGCACGGTCTGGCCGCCGGGCTCGGCGAGCTGCCGGAGCTGACCGCCGCCGGAGTCGCCGGACGGGCCGCCCGTGCGGCCGCCGCGCGGACCCTGCACGGGCTGCTCAGCTCGGCGCGGCGGCGCGCGACCCTCGCCGGCCAGGCGTGGTCGACGGTCGACGGGCAGGGCCGGGCGCGGGTCGTGGACGCGGTGTTCGACGCCGTCCGCCCACCTACCGCCGCGACGCTGTGATCGACTCCAGGTCGGCGGCGCGACGTCCGACTAGCACTGGTGTACGAAAGTGCTGCTAGGGTGGCCGTATGACGCAGGCCGCCTATCAGCCGTCGATGCTCGACCTGACCGACGCCGGGCCGACAGTCGGGCGGCTGCCCGGCCAGATCCGCCGACACCAGCTCAGCCGGGGCGCGTGGGTCGACCACCTTCCCGGCTGGGTGCACGGTTCCGACACGGTCCTCGACACCCTGCTGACCGAGGTGCCCTGGCGGGCCGAACGACGCACCATGTTCGACAACGAGGTCGACGTGCCCCGCCTGCTCTGCTGGTACGACGCCGACGCTCGACTGCCGCACCCGGTGCTCACCGAGGCCCGGGCCGCACTGACCAGGCACTACGCGCCGGAACTGGGCGAGCCCTTCGTCACCGCCGGCATGTGCCTCTACCGCTCCGGTCGGGACAGCGTGGCCTGGCACGGTGACACCATCGGCCGCTCCGCACACACCGACACCGTCGTCGCGATCGTCTCCTTCGGCGCACCCCGCCCCCTGCTGCTCCGCCCACGCGGCGGTGGCGACAGCCTGCGCTTCCCGGTCGGCCACGGCGACCTGATCGTGATGGGCGGCTCGTGCCAACGCACCTGGGAACACGCCATCCCGAAGACCACCCGCCCGGTCGGCCCCCGGGTCAGCGTCCAGTTCCGCCCCCACAACGTCGCCTGACTGCCCTCTCGTTCGAAACGCGCCCTCAGAGCATGCCGGCGAGTTTGTAGAGGACCAGCGAGCCGGCGACGGCGACGTTCAGGCTCTGGCCATGCCCGATCATGGGGATCTCCACGGCCGCGTCCAACTGGTCGAGGACCTCAGGCGGGATGCCGCTCGACTCATGTCCGAGCAGCACCACGGTGCGCCCCCGCGCGGCAGGCAGGTCACCGAGTCGGACGGCCTCGTCGGCCAACTCCACCCCGAGAATCCGGGCGCCACCGGCCCGTTCGGCGGCCAACCACCGCAGCGGACTGCCGACCCGGTGGACGCAGCCCGGCCGGCGCAGCGTGTTGCCGCGGGCGAGGGCCTCGTCCACCCACCGGAACGGCGGCACCGCCAGGCAGGCGCCGACCGCGTCGCAGGTCCGCAGCAGAGTACCCAGATTCGCACCGTGTAGCGGCCACAGTGGAGCGGCGATCAGGTGCCCCCAGCAGCGGTGTTGACGGGCTCGGCGGGCGGCGCGCACCTCGCGCGGCGGCCGAACCCGGATGGCGGCGCTCACGCCGCGTCGGCGACTCCGCCGGACAGGAGAGAGTTCATGTGTGAGGTGCTTGGCGGCGCACCCGGGCCATCGTCGACAACAGAACCCTCATCCTAACGTCCGGGCCGACCCCCGCCCAAGACCAAGATCCGCACAGCGTCAGGGACGTTGCTGTCTCCGGCACGTCAGAGGCAGCAACATCCCCGACGTTGCGCGGATCGTGAGGCCAGGCGCGTCGGGCACGCCTGGGGGCGGTCAGTCGCGTTCGATCAGGTGGCCTACCACCGTCGGGCCGAGCATCACCGCGAAGCCGGAGCCGTCGCGGCGGGGGTCGGCCGCCGGCAGTTCGACCGGCTCACCAGTGCCGGTCGCGCCGACCGGGCGCGGACCCACCCAGGCGACCGCCACGTCCGTCTCACCCTTGAGGAAGCGGTGCGCGCGCACGCCGCCGGTCGCCCGGCCCTTCGCCGGGTACGCCTTGAACGGCGTCACCTTGACCGTCGCTCCGGTGGAGGTGACGACCATCGGCTCACCATGCCCCGGGTCGTCGGTACGCACCGCCCCGAAGAACGCCACCCGCGCCCCGGTCGGCAGGTTGATGCCGGCCATCCCACCGCCCTTGAGGCCCTGCGGACGGACCAGCCCGGCGGAGAAGCGCAGCAGTGCCGCGTCCGAGGTGACGAAGGTCAGCGTCTCGTTGCCGTCGGTCAGCCAGGTCGCCCCGACCACCTCGTCGCCGTCGCGAAGACCGATCACCTCGAACTCGTCGGAACGCACCGGCCACTCCGGAGCGCAGATCTTCACCACGCCCAGCCGGGTGCCCAGGGCCAGCCCCGGTGAGCCCTCCGCCTGCCCGCCCAGCGGGGCCAGGCCGACGACGGTCTCCCCCGCCTCCAGCGGCACCAACTCCGCCGCGGACATGCCTCCCCGCAGCGACACGGTGCCGGCCTGCTCGGGCAACACCGGCAGCGGCAGGACGTCGACCTTGAAGGCCCGACCTGCGCTGGTCAGCAGCAGCACCCGACCACGGGCGGTGGAGTGCACGATGGCGCGTACCGTGTCGTGCTTGACCCGGCCGTTGCGTCGGCGCCCCTCGGCGCTCTCCTCCGACTCGGCCGCCGTCCGGGCGACCAGACCGGTCGCGGACAGGATGACCTGGCAGGGGTCGTCGGCGACCTCCAGCGGGCCGGCCGGCGCGGACGCGGCCAGCACCTCCTTCAGGTCACCGTCGACAAGTGTCGTACGCCGTTCGGTGCCGAACTGCTTGACCACCGCCGCCAGCTCGTCGGAGACCACCTTCCGGAGCACCCGCTCGTCGTCGAGGATCTTGCTCAGCTCGGCGATCTCGGCGCGCAGCCGCTCCTGTTCGGTCTCCAACTCGATCCGGTCGAACTTGGTCAGCCGGCGCAGCGGAGTGTCCAGGATGTAGGTGGCCTGGATGTCGGAGAGACCGAACCGGCTCATCAGCCCGTCCTTCGCGGCCTGCGCGTCGTCGCTGCCCCGGATCAGCCGGACCACCTCGTCGATGTCGAGCAGCGCGATCAGCAGACCGTCGACCAGGTGCAGTCGCTCCTGACGCTTCCGCCGGCGGTACGTGGTGCGCCGGGTGACCACCTCGTACCGGTGGGCCAGGAAGACCTCCAGCAGCGCCTTCAGCCCCAGCGTGCGCGGCTGCCCGTCGACCAGGACCAGGTTGTTGACGCCGAACGACTGCTCCAACGGGGTCAGCCGGTAGAGGTCGGCGAGCAGCGCCTGCGGGTTGACGCCCACCTTGCACTCCACCACGAGGCGGGTGCCGCTCTCCCGGTCGGTGAGGTCCTTGACGTCGGCGATGCCGGTCAGTCGCTTCGTCTTCGTGACCTCGTTGGTGATCGCCGCGATGACCTTCTCCGCGCCGACGCCGTAGGGCAGCTCGACCACCGTGATCGCCTGGCGACCCCGGCTGCCCTCGATCGGGCCGATCTCCACCTTGCCGCGCATCCGCACCACGCCGCGCCCGGTCTCGTAGGCACGGCGCACCTCGTCGAGGCCGAGCAGCACGCCACCGGTGGGCAGGTCGGGGCCGGGGACGAACTCCATGAGTTTGTCCAGGGTGGCGTCCGGGTGGTTGATCAGCCAGCGGGCGGCCTGGACGACCTCGGCGAGGTTGTGCGGGATCATGTTGGTGGCCATGCCGACGGCGATCCCGGACGCGCCGTTGACCAGCAGGTTGGGGAAGGCCGCCGGCAGCACCGTCGGCTGGGTCAGCGAGCCGTCGTAGTTGGGCTCGACGTCGACGGTGTCCTCGCCCAGCTCACCGACGAGCAGCATGGCCTCGCGGGACATCCGGGCTTCCGTGTAACGGCTGGCAGCCGGACCGTCGTCTGGGGATCCGAAATTTCCATGTCCGTCGATGAGTGGCACGTTGAGCGAGAAGTCCTGCGCGAGGCGGACCATCGCGTCGTAGATCGCGGTGTCGCCGTGCGGATGGTACTTTCCCATCGCATCTCCGACAATTCGGGCAGACTTCACGTGCCCTCGGTCGGGTCGGTAGCCCTGCTCGTACATCGACCAGAGGATGCGCCGGTGCACGGGCTTGAGGCCGTCGCGGGCGTCGGGCAGGGCGCGGGAGTGGATGACCGAGAACGCGTACTCCAGGTAGGAGTCGGAGACCTCGGTGACCAGCGGGTTGTCGAAGACCCGGGCGCCGGCCTGGTCGAACGAGGAGAGGTCGACCTTGTTTTCCTTGCGGCGTGCCATGACTCAGCTCTCCCCTAGAACACAACAGGTGATCATGCGTCGATCGCTTCCCGGTCGACCCGGTCGGCGGAGTCGATCAGCCAGTTGCGGCGCGGCTCGACCTTCTCGCCCATCAGCAGTTCGAGGATCCGCTCGGCGGCGTCGACGTCGTCGAGGGTGATCCGGCGGACGGCGCGGGTGGCCGGGTTCATCGTGGTGTCCCACAACTCGTCGGCGTCCATCTCACCGAGACCCTTGAAGCGCGGGATGGGGGTGACGATCTGCTTGCCGGCCTTCTCCAGCTTGCGGACCGTCGTCTCCATCTCGACCTGGGTGTAGGTGTAGACCGTCTGCGGATTACGCCCCCTGGTGGTGATCTTGTGCAGGGGCGGCATCGCGGCGTAGAGCCGACCGGCCTCGATCAGCGGGCGCATGTAGCGGGCGAAGAGCGTGATCAGCAGCGTACGGATGTGGGCACCGTCCACGTCGGCGTCCGCCATGATCAGCACGCGGCCGTAGCGGAGCGCGGAGAGGTCGAACGTGCGCCCCGAGCCGGCACCGAGGACCTGCACGATGGCGGCGCACTCGGCATTGTCCAGTACCTGCTGGAGGTTGGCCTTCTGCACATTCAGGATCTTGCCTCGGATCGGCAGCAGCGCCTGGTATTCCGACGAGCGCGCCATGCGGCTCGTCCCGAGGGCGCTGTCACCCTCCACGATGAACAGCTCGCTGCGGTCGATGCCCGTCGCGCGGCAGTCGACCAGCTTCGGCGGCATGGACGCGCCCTCCAGGGCGGTCTTGCGCCGGGCGGCGTCCTTCTGCTGTTTCTGCGTGAGCCGGACCCGGGCCGCGTCGACAATCTTCTGCAGGACGGTGCGCGCCTCGGCCTTGGTGCGCCGGTCCTCCAGCCAGGCCTTGACGTGGGCGTCGACCAGACTCTGGATGACCTTGGTGATGCCGGTGGTGGACAGCTCGTCCTTGGTCTGGGAGGTGAACTGTGGCTCCGGGATGCGCACGTGCACCACGGCGGTCATCCCCTCCAGGACGTCGTCCAGGGTGGGCGGCTCCTCCTTGGCCTTGAGTAGGCCGCGGGTGTTGCGGACCGCGTCGGCGAGGGAGCGGACGAGGGCCCGCTCGAAGCCCTTGCGGTGGGTGCCGCCGTGCGCGTTGCGGATGGTGTTGGTGAAGCACTCGACGGTGCGCTCGTAGCCGGTGCCCCACCGGAACGCCACCTCGACCTCGGCGCGGCGCTGCACGTTGGACTGCATGACGCCGTTGGCGTCGGCGGCGTTCTCCCGGTAGGTGCCCTCGCCGTTGACCAGCAGAGTGCCGGAGACCGGCCGGTCGCCGGCCGGGGCGAGGAACTCCACCATGTCACTGAGCCCGTTGGGGTAGTGGAACCGCTCCTCGACGGGCGTCTCGCCGGTCAGGTCGCGCAGCAGGTATGTCACTCCGGGCACGAGGAACGCCGTGTTGCGCAGCTTCATGCGGACCGCGTCGACGTCGAGCGCGGCGCCGGTTTCGAAGTAGCGGGCGTCGTGCCACCAGCGGATCGAGGTGCCGGTGCGCTGCCCGCGCTTCACGGCGCCGACGACCTGGAGCCCGGGCCCGGCGGTGAAGGGCGCGTCGGGCCCGTCGCCGTCGAAGATCCCCGGCACGCCGTGCCGGAACGACATCGTGTGAATCTTGCCGCCGCGGCGGACTGTCACGTCGAACCGGCGCGAGAGCGCGTTGACCGCCGAGGCGCCCACACCGTGCAGACCGCCGGAGGTCTTGTAGCCGGAGCCGCCGAACTTGCCGCCGGCGTGCAGCCGGGTGAGCACCAGCTCGACGCCGGAGATGCCGGACTTGGCGTGCACGTCGGTGGGGATGCCCCGGCCGTCGTCGTCGACCTGCACGGAGCCGTCGGCGTGCAGGATCACCTCGACGATGCTGGCGTGACCGGCGACACCCTCGTCGGTGGAGTTGTCGAGGATCTCGTTGACGAGGTGACCCACGCCACGGCTGTCGGTGGAACCGATGTACATGCCGGGCCGCTTGCGGACGGCGTCCAGCCCCTCAAGGTGGGTGAGGTCATCGGCCCCGTACAGGGTGTCAGGCTCTGCGGTCAACTGGTCGTACTCCCCGGTCTCGGCGGTGTGCAGCCGGTCACCGGCGACATCAGCCGGCGTGGCGCGCCGCAGCGAGCCTAGCCCGAGGCTAGGACAACTGTCGGAGGCCCCGCGCGACCCGCCGCGCGTCGGTGCGCGGACGTGAGCCAGGAAACAGCCTCCGGGTGATCATGGGACCACGCAGAGAGACAGTCGCCGGTACGCTCACGACGATCGCGGCCGATCGAGCGCACGGGTCAGGAGGCGGTCGAGGTGGACGAGACGACACGTACGGCTCTGCGGCGCTCCCTCGGCACGCGTGCCCGGCGCTGGCTGCTCGCCGGCACAGTGCTCGCGGGCCTGCTCGCCGCCGTGGCGCTGGTCGCGGCGGCGGCTCCCGCCGACCGGACGTTCGCCGCGCTCTCCGAGACCGTGCAGAGCCTGATGTCCGTGGTGACACCGCTCTTCGGCATCCTTCTCGTCCGCGACCTGCGCCGGGGGCGGGCCGACCTCGGCCTCCGACCGGGGCCGCCGGCCCAGCCCGGCCCGGTCCGGGTCCTGCCCAGCGTGCTCGCGGTGGGGTTGCCGGCCGTCGTCATCGCCGTCGCCGGAGTGCTGATCTGCGCCGCGACGCTGGCCCTCACTCCGGCCGACGTCGCCGACGAGCCGTGGCGGCACGCCGGGACGGTGGCGGTGGGCAGCGTGCTGGTGCAGATCGTCGCCGGTCTGGTCGGCACCGGGCTGGGCCTGCTGCTGCGGTCGACGGTGGTCGCGTTCGTCGCCACGATCGTGCTGCCGCTGGGTCTGTTCGCGCTGCTGAGCGGCGTGCCGGCCGCGCAGCCGTGGCTGACCCCGTTCGGCAGCGTGCGCAACCTGCTCTCCGGGGACATGAGCCTGCTGCGGTGGGCGCAGTGGTTGTGCGTACTGCTGCTGTGGGGTGTCGGTCTGAACGTCGCCGGAGCGATGGTGCTGAAGCGCCGCGGCGGCCCGGCCGGCAGCTAGGCCGGCATCCCCAAACCCGGCGAACGCGGGTCTGCCTCGGCGAGGCGGGCCCGCGTTCGCGTGCGTGTCTTTCATCGAACGAATCTGTTACGGGCCATTGACGCCCGTTGCACGAGGGTGATGTGATCTCGCTCTCAGAGAATCTTTCATCTTTCGATGGATGGGGGCCCCATGCCCAGGTTCCGACGTACCGCGCTCGCCGCGGGACTGACGATCGCCATGGCAGCGCTGTCGACAGCTGTCGCGCTGCCCGCACCGGCGTCCGCCGCGCTGCCCACCGCCGCGGTGGCGCTCGGGGACAGCTTCATCAGCGGCGAGGGTGCCGGGGCGTACACCCCGGTGGTCGACGCCAACGGGGTCACGCAGGGCTTCCCCGGCTGGACGGCGGCGAACAACAACGCGTTCTTCTGCCACCGCTCGGCGAACGCCTCGCTCAACCAGGCCAACCTGCCGGGCATCCAGAACCGGTTCAACCTGGCCTGCTCCGGCGGCCAGCCACACGACATCGCGAACGCGTCGCAGGCGCGCACCAACGGTCGTACCGTCGCCGCGCAGCTCGACCAGCTCCGCGCCGTCGCGCAGACCCAGGACATCGACCTGGTGCTGATCGGCCTGGGCTCCAACAACAGCTCGTTCACGTTCGGCAGCGTCGCGGAGAAGTGCGCCAACCGTTTCATCGCCGACGCGTGGACCGGCTGGTGGGAGTTCTGGGCGTATCTGAACGGCCCGGTGGAGCAGAAGCCGTGCAGCGACGCCGACCTGGCCACCGCCGCGCAGCTCAGCGCCGCGACCGCGGAGACCACCGCCGCGGTACGCCAGATCCTGACCACCCTGGACCAGGTGGACGCGGACGGCCAGCACCGGGTGGTGTTCCAGGACTACACGAACCCTCTGCCGCTGGACCTGAACCCGCAGTTCCACGAGGAGGACAGCCGCGACGACACCCGGGACAAGTTCCGTGACCTGGGCGCCGAGCGGTACGCGGCCGGCTGCCCGATCCACCGGGCCAGCCTCGCCCCGGGCCACCGCTTCTCGCAGGGCCTGGGCACCATCGTGAAGTCCACCCGGGACACCCTGGCCGCCGAGTTCCCGGCCGACGACCTGGTGTACCTGAACGTGCAGCAGGCCTTCAACGGCGCCCGGCTGTGTGAGCAGACCAGCAGCCCGTCGGGCGCGCTGGCGACCCCGATCCGGCTCCAGGACGGCGCGACCGGGACCTTCGTCACCAGCCTCTCCGGCAAGGACAAGATCGCGATTCAGCGGATCGCCAACACCTGCGTGAGCTACTTCCAGACCTGCCAGGAGTCGTGGCACCCGAACGCCACCGGCCACCAGGTGCTCGGTCAGTGCCTGAGTGGCGCCGCCACCACCGGCGCCCGGTCGGTGGCCTGCGTACGCTCCAGCAACGGGACGATCTCCGTCTCCTGAGCCGGCTCGCCATCGGCGAGGGCTCCGCCACCAGGCGGAGCCCTCCGTCGCGTCCGACCGCCGTGGGCTACCTGCCGGTAACGTCGGGCCGTAAGCTGGGCCGATGAACGGGGACCCGGAATACGCGCAGGAGTTCGTCGACGTCGACGGTGGCCGGCTGGGTGTGCAGGTCTATCCGGATCCGCCCGGCGCGACGGACGCGCCGGTGGTCGTGATCTGGCCCGCGATGGGGGTCCGCGCCCGCTACTACCGGCCCTTCGCCGCCGAACTGCGCGCCGCCGGGCTGGCCGTGGTCGTCGCCGACCTGCGCGGCACCGGCACGAGCACCCCCGCGCCGAGCCGCGCCGACCGGTACGGCTACGCGGAGCTGGCCGGCGACGTCGACGCCGTCCTGGCGGCGCTCAAGCCACGACTGGACGGACGCCGCCGGTTACTGGTCGGGCACTCCCTCGGCGGGCAGGCCGCGCTGCTGCATCTCGCCCTGCACGGCGGCGACGAGGTGGACGGGTTGGCGTTGATCGCTGTCGGCATCCCGTACTGGCGGAGCTACCCGGGCCCGCGGGGCCTCGGCGTGCTGCCGTACACCCAGGGGATCGCCGCCACCGCGGCGCTGCTGGGGGTCTGGCCGGGTTGGGGCTTCGGCGGCCGGCAGGCACGCGGCGTCATCCGCGACTGGGCCCACACCGCGCGGACCGGCCGGTTCCCGCGCCTCGACGGTACGGACACCGAGGCGGCGGTACGCGCGGTGCGAACCCCGGTGCTCGCGGTCAGCGTGGACGACGACCAGTTCACCCCGCACGAGACCATGGACTATCTCTGCGCGAAGCTCACCGGCGCTCCGGTGACCCGGGAACGCTACACAGTGGAGCAGGCCGGCGCGCCACTGGACCACTTCACCTGGGTCCGGGCCGGCGCGTCGCTGGCGCGGCGGATCGCCGAGTTCGTCGGCGACCTGCCGCCCCGCTGAGACGCGCCGGCCGGTCGCCGTGCGACGACCCGGCCGGACGGCTCACTCGTCCTGGTCCAGTGGCACCAGCTCGTCGTCGCGCTCCACCTGGATCGCGGCGTGGTCCTTTCGTGGCGCGACCTCCGCGGTGTTCCGGTGCGGGTCGTTGTCGGGGTGCATGAGCACGGCGTCTGTTTTGGGGGTCTTCTCCCGGCTCTCGTCCGGCTGCGACATCGCGTTCCCCTCTCGTCGGCGTCGCTTGCGGAGGTACCCGCCATCGCGGGAAGGACTCCTGCCGGGGCGAGGCGACCCGCCGACGCCCGCAACGTCCCCCACCTGCCGGTACGACGTGGATCGGCCCGCCCGGGGCGGGGTTAGCCGCCCGAGCGGCGGGTAAGCCGCACCGCCCGACACGGCGGAAGGGGATCACATGTCCGAACGGCACACGGCACTGCGTTCGATGCACGATCTGGGCCTGGCGGCCTGGTTCGGCGGCTCCCTCATGGGTGCCTTCGGCGTCAACGGAGCAGCGGCGAAGATCAGCGACTCGACTCAGCGACTCCCGGTCGCGTCGGCGGGTTGGTCCAAGTGGACCCCGGTCAACGCGGCGGCGATCGGCGCCCACCTGGCCGGCGCGGTCGGCGAACTGGTGACCGAGAGCCCACGGGTGGCGGCCCAGTCCGGTGTTGGCCGGGCCAGCGCCATCAAGACCGCGTTGACGATCGGCGCGCTGGCGGTGACCGGTTACAGCCGACTGGTCGGCATGCGGTTGGAGAAGGCCGGTGGTCCGTCGGTGAGCGGCGCGACCGAGCCGAACCACCAGACGCCGGCGAGTGTGGCCTCCTCGCAGCGACAGATGAAGCTGCTCCAGTGGGCCATTCCGGCGTTGACCGGGACCCTGGTGGTGGTCACCGCGTACATGGGCGAGCAGCAGAAGCCGGGGCAGGTGTTCCGGGGGATGCTCGGGCGGGCCGGTGGGATGAGGGGCGCCTCGAAGACCATGATCAAGATGGCCGGGATGAGCAACGGCAAGCGGCCGATGGCGATGGCCGGACGCTGAACGTCGGGCCGGTGGGCGTCCCGCCGCCACCTCGACGGCGGGACACTCTCCGGCCCTACGCGGGCTCGTCGGCGTGAACGACGATCGCCCGCGCGGACGCGCACGACGGCACAGCGTCCCGTCGGTTCGCCGCTGTCGGCGGACGCGCAGGGACGGCACATCGTCCGCCGACGGCGGCGGACCGACGAGCGGGGTGGCCATGGCGGCGGACAGCGGACGCGGCGGCGACAACGACCGGCTGGAGCCGGAGGCGGTGAAGCCGTGGGGCACCGGCGACGGTTTCGACGCCGACGCGCCCTGGGGCACCGACGAGGACTCGCCGATGGACGAGGGCAGCGAGGAGACCGCGGTGCCCGGGGGACGGCGCGGGGAACGACGCGCGGGCGCACCGGCGGACCGACGCGACAGGGCCGGACGGCACGGCTTCGGCTCGGTGGAACCAACCCGTACACCGATGGCCGGACCGGGCGCCCCACCCGACCCGGCGCCCAGCGGACGGACCTTCCCGGACGACGCCGACATCGGCGAGTCGACGCAGGACGCGTTGCGCACCCGGGGCCGGCGCTCCTGAGCCGAGCGCCGGAGGCCGTCAGCCGGTGGCCGACGTGGCCCGCTCCCGGTCGTCGATCATCGTCTCGGTGAGCAGTTGCGCCAGCCGGGTGGCGTCACGTTGTGCCTGGCCGGCGCAGCAGTTGTTGAACAGCACGTGCAGGTCGTCCGCCTCGGCGGCCAACTCGGCCAGCAGCCCGGCCCAGTGCGCGAGCTCGCCCTCGGCGTACGCGTACCGGAACTTCTCCTGCTTGTCGCCACCGCCCCAGGCCTCGCTGTGGCCATGGAACCGGACGATCGCCGGCTGCGCCGTGGTGGTCAGGATCGGCGGCACCGACGACGGGTGCCCCTGCGGCATGTCCACGCAGACCAGGGACAGGTCGTGTTCGCGCAGCAGGTCCAGAGTGTCCGGTGTCGCCGGGCCGTCGAACCAGGAGCGGTGCCGCAGCTCCACGCCGACCCGCCACGGCCGGCAGCGCTGCGCCAGCTCCACGATCCGACGCTCGGCGGCAGCGCTGCGCACCAGCCACGGCGGGAACTGCAACATCACCGCGCCGAGTTTGCCGGCCGCCGCGATCGGGTCGAGGGCCGCGCGGAAACGGGCCCACAGCTCGTCGTACGCCTGCGGCGGCAGGTCACGTCGGCGGATCCGGCTCGGGCCGGCGGCCGGGCGTAGGTCCCGGGGCAGCGCGGCGACCGGCGTCGGGTGGCCGGTGAAGAGGCTGAAGGCCTTGACGTCGAAGGTGAAGTCGTCCGGGGTGGCGTCGACCCAACCGTGCGTGGTCTCGGGCACCGGGACCGCGTAGTAGGACGTGTCCACCTCGACCAGTGGGAAACGGCTGGCGTAGAAGCCCAGGCGGCGGGCCGGCGTGCTGGCCGAGCGCGGGTACCACCCGGAGCGCAGCAACGACTGGTCCGCCCAGGACGACGTGCCCACCTTGATGACACCCATGTCATTCAGTGGACAGCCACGGACGCGGATCGGCAACCGCTGGCGGGTGTCCGCTGGGCTGGGGTGTCGAGTCCGGGAAGTGTCGGTGCCCCGTCCTACTGTGACACCGAGCGGGTTTCCGAGGTTCGACCGCACAGCGACGAGGGGTGTCACCATGACCAGCACCGAGCAGCTCACCGGCGAGCGAGCCGACCTGCTACAGACGTTGCGCAAGCATCGGGGCTTCCTCCTGCACACTGTCAACGGGCTCACCGACGAGCAGGCGGCGGCCCGCCCCACCGCCAGCGAGCTCTGCCTCGGTGGCCTCGTCAAGCACGTGACCAACGTCGAGCACCGCTGGATGCTCTTCGCGGTGGGCGGCGCGGAGGAGATGGAGCGCGCCGAGATCGACTGGGTCGGTCAGTTCCGGATGGCGCCGGGCGAGACCCTGGCCGGGCTCGTCGAGCGCTTCCAGGAGGTGGCTGACCACACCGACGAGCTGCTCACCACCCTGGACCTGGACGCGGCGCACCCGCTGCCGCAGGCGCCCTGGTTCGAGCCGGGTGCGAGTTGGACGGTTCGGCGGGTGTTGCTGCACCTGATCGCCGAGACCTCCCAGCACGCGGGGCACGCCGACATCCTGCGGGAGTCGATCGACGGCGCCCGGACGATGGGCTGACACGCGGTTGCCCGGCCGCTCAGCGCAGGCGGGCACCGGGCCGGTGCGCCGTGGTCCGGTCCCTGGCGTAGGCGTCGGAGCGACCCCAGCGGCCGGGGATGTCGAGCAGCTCCAGCCGACCGAAGCCCTCCGGCACGGCAGGGTTGACCAGCAGGTTGTCCCCGGTGGGTCGCAACCCCAACATGGTGCCCAGCAGCATCAGCAGCGCCCCTGACGACCACGCCTGCGGGCGACCGGCGGCCGGCAACTGGACGGGATACTTCGTCAGAGACCGATCGTGGCCGGCGATCATCTCCGGCACGGCCCCACCGAGGGTGTGCGCCATGTCGAAGATACCGGCCGTGATCGTGGCCGCCTGGGCGTCGAACCGGTAGCGGCGCAACCCGGCGGCGATCAGGGCGTTGTCCGCCGGCCACACCGCGCCCAGGTGTGACCCCATCGGGTTGTACGGACGCTGCCCGGTGGCGAAGGTTCGCACCCCCCAACCGCCGAACAACCGCGACCCGACCAGGTGCTCGGCGACGGCCCCGGCGCGGTGGTCCGCGACGATCCCGCTCCACAACAGATGCCCCATGTTGGACGACAGCGCGTCGACCGGCTCGCCGTACGGGTCGAGCGCCAACGCGTAGTACTCCTGGTGTGGCAGCCAGAAGTCCCGGTTGAAGCGCTCCTTGAGCGCTGCGGCCTCCCGCTCCAGCTGGTCGGCGTAGGCGGGGTCGCCCCAGAAGTGCCGCGCCAGCCGAGCGCCACGCCTCTTCGCGTCGTACGCGTAGCCCTGCAACTCGCAGGTGGCGCGGGGAAAAGCCGGTTGGCGGCCGTGCGCATCGGTGATCGCGTCCGGGCTGTCCTTCCAACACTGGTTGACCGCGCCGCTGCGCTCGTTGCGGCGCTGGTAGCGCACGTAGCCGTCGCCGGTCAGGTCGCCGTACTCGTCGATCCAGTCCAGCGCCATGCGGGCCGGTTGGCGCAGCTCGTGCACCAGGGCCGCGTCACCGGACCAGCGCTCGTACTCGTCGAGCAGGATCACGAAGAGCGGGGTGGTGTCCGCCGCGCCGTAGTACAACGCGTTCGCCCGGTCGCCGAACGCGCCGGACTCGCCGTAGCGGAGGTGGGCCAGGATTTTGCCCGGCTCCTCGTCCAGGTCGTCGTCGAGTTGAGCGCCCTGGAGGAACGCCAGCATCCGCAGCGTCGCGGGGGTCAGCTCGGGGGTGAACGCCATCGTCTGCAGACAGGTGATGATGCTGTGCCGTCCGCACAACCACATCGTCCACGGCAGACCGGCGATCGGCACCCGCTCAGGGGACGACCACGGCTTGTACCGCAGTGCCGCCAGGTCGGCCAGGGCACCCCGGTACATCTCCTCCAACCCGTCGCGTTCGGCGACCAGCGTCGGGGCCTGCTCCATCCAGTTCGCCAGGTCCTCGCGCATCCCGCCCCGCACGGCCCGCTGGTGCGACTCCAGGGAGGCGCGTACGTCCTGGCCGCCCTCGCCGCCCATGTTCATGGCGACGTGCAGGTCGGTCTCCCACTTGCCGTCCGGGGCGACCCGGATCCGGAACGTCATTCCCTCCTCGTCCACGTCGACCGGGACCGTGCTCTGCACTGTGGTCTGGCGGACGAACCGCTGCCGCTGGTAGCGCAGCACGAGCTGGCGTCCGGCCGAGTCCGGGGTGATCTCGACGACCCGCTGCCGCAGGTGGCCGATCTCGGCGATGTCGGTGAAGTCGCTGCCCATCTCCACTCGGACGGTGAACTCGGCCGGTTCCGCCGAGTGGTTGAGCACAGTGATCTTCTCGTGCATGCAGTCGTGGATCGAGCGGTGCCGGATGATCGACACGTCGGCGTCGACGTAGTGGCTCGCCGCGCCCGGGACCAGGAAGAACCGGGTCTCGAAGTACGTCATGTCGTCGCGGGACAGCGCGTTGATCCGTTCGCCGTCGATCGTGAGCACCCAGTGGGACAGGAAACGCGTGTCGTACGCGAAGAGACCGACTGGTGTGCGCGCGTCGGCCTCGATGTCGCCCTGGGCGTCGCTGTTGGCGAACACGTTGCCGGCGATGACGTGCAGCAGTTCCTGCTTCACGATCGGCCCTCCCGAGCGGCCGTGGCGGTCCGACGGGCCAGGGCGGCCCGACCCAGCTCCCGAGGGTGGCGGGCGCCGGCCGGCCCCGCGAAGATTCGCCGCAGCACCAGCAGCAGGCGCATGTCGCCCTGCATCGTCAGCTCGTTGCGCAGCATCGCCGCGCCGGGATGCAGCTCACCGTTGACCATGCTGTCGAACACCCAGCGGTCGGCGCGGACCACCAGGTCGGCGTCGTCAGCCGAGCGGGTCACCTGGACGTGCTGGTCGGCGACGCGCAGGTACCAGTGGTCGGTGCAGCCGTCGCTGCGCACGTCCAGCCGCAGCGTTCCCACTGTGGTCTCCGGCAGGTCGGGGCGCCGACCGTCGTCCAACTGTTGCAGGTACTGCTCCGCCGTCGCGCCCATCAGGTCCCCTCCCCCACGGTTCTCCGCAGGATCGCCCGCGCCCGGGTGAGGCCGGTTCACCCGAAACGGGTGAGGCGCACCGCCGGCCAGTTTGGGCCGCTGCGAAGGGGGCAGCCGCCGACTCTGTCGAGCGAGGGAGCACCGGATGCGCGCGCTGCGGTTGCAGGACTGGAGGTCGACGCCGGAGTTGGTCGAGGTCCCCGACCCGACTCCTGGGCCGGGTCAGGTGGTGGTCCGGATCGGCGGTGCCGGCGCCTGCCATTCCGACCTGCACCTGATGGACGAGTTCGAGCCCGGCACCATGCCCTGGAATCCACCATTCACCCTCGGCCACGAGAACGCCGGCTGGGTGCACGCCCTCGGCGACGGGGTGACCGGGCTGTCCGTCGGGCAACCGGTGGCCGTCTTCGGCGCGTGGGGCTGCGGCACCTGCGCCCGGTGCCGGGTCGGTGTCGACACGTACTGCGAAAACCCGTCCGGCGCGCCGGTGCCGAGCGGCGGCGGCGGGCTCGGACTGGACGGGGGCATGGCCGAGTTCGAACTGGTCCCGGACGCGCGGCACGTCGTACCCCTGCCGGAGGGGCTGGATCCGGCTGACGCCGCGCCGCTGACCGATGCCGGGCTCACCCCGTACCACGCGATTCGCCGCTCCTGGCCAAAGTTACCGCCCGGCAGCACGGCCGTGGTGATCGGAGTCGGCGGGCTGGGGCACGTGGGCGTACAGATCCTGAAGGCCACCACCGCCGCCCGCGTGCTCGCGGTGGACAACCGCCCCGAGGCGTTACGGCTGGCCGAGGAGTGTGGCGCCGATCGAACGATCACCTCCGGTCCGAGCGCCGCCGAGGAGATCCGGCAGGCCACCGGCGGTCGGGGCGCCGACGTGGTGCTGGACTTCGTCGGCACCGATGCCACCCTCGCCCTGGGCGTGGCGACGGCCCGCACGGTGGGCGACCTGACCATTGTGGGTCTCGGCGGGGGCACCCTGGCGGTGTCCTTCTTCTCCGTGCCGTACGAGGTGAGCATCGCGACCACCTACTGGGGTAGCCGCCCGGAACTGGTCGAGGTGCTCGACCTGGGCGTCCGTGGGCTGATCCGGCCGACGACCACCCACTTCGCGCTGGAGGACGCGCTCGACGCGTACCGGCAGATGCGCGACGGCACGCTGGAGGGCCGGGCCGTGATCGTGCCGTGAGCCGGCCGGGAGCGGTCAGCCGGTTTCGAGCAGTCCGCGCAGGTAGGCGGCCTGACCCACGTGTTGCAGGTCGTCCTCGGCGACGCTGACCAGCCGGACGCCGAGGGTGACCGGCGGGTCCCACGCCTCGTCGACGACGCGGTCCAGGTCGGCCGGGCGCAGGCCGGCCAGGAACGTCCCGGTACGCGAGGCGACAGCACCGTAGTAGTCGATCAACGCCTGCGCACTCTCCGGCCGCACCGCCGCGACCTGCGCCGGCGAGTGCCCGTAGCCGGTGTCGTCGGGGTCGGCGGTGAGGCCGAACCGGGCCGCCCAGTCGCCTCCCACCCAGATCTGCTCGGCGTCGAGCACCTCGGCGACGTGATGGTCCTGCACCCGGGTGAGGTGCCAAACCAGCCAGCCGATCGAGTTGTGGCCGGGTGCCGGCTCGTGGTGTAGCTGCTCCGGGCTCAGGCCGTCCACTGCCGCACGGACGAGGTCGGGCAGTCGGTTGTACGTCTCGGTCAGCAGATCACTCACGTCCACCGGGTACGCCTCCTGTTCGGTCTGCGCTCAGGTACCGCCGAGCGCGGTCGCCCAAACCTCGGCCGCTACGGTGATCAAATGGTCGCGGCGGTGGAGTTGTACCTGGATCCGGATGCCACCCGCCGGATCCGGGTGCTGTGGGACGCGCTGGAGACCGAGGGCGTGCAGAGCATGCGCTCCCTGCTGGAGCAACGTCACCGTCCGCACGTCTCACTGGCGGTGGCGCCCCGGTTCGACCCGGAACAGGTCGCCGCGGCCCTGCACGGGACTGTCGTGGCCGCTCCCCTGCGGATCGAGTTCCAGCACGCCGGCCAGTTCGTCGGTCGGGTGCTCTGGCTCGGTCCGACGCCCACCCCGGAGCTCCTGGCCCACCACCGCACGGTCCACGACCGGCTCGCCGCAGCCGGCATCCCGTTGGCCGAGCACTACCAGCCGGGCCGCTGGGTGCCGCACTGCACGCTCTCCATGCGGGTGCCGAACGCGCTGATGGCCGCCGCGGTGCGCCGCTGTCTGGAGGTGTTGCCGCTGACCGCGACAGTGGTCGGGGCGGCCCTCACCGACCACGCGCGGGGCATCGCCCACCCGCTGCCCTGACCCTCGACGAAAATGTCCGGTTTGGCGGGCGACAGTCGGGAAACCGAAAAGAAGCGGTGGTTATGCGGCCTGACGTGGGATGGTTCGACGTAGATGCCGTCCCGCCGAGCGCGTTTCGCCCGGCCGGCGGCGCGGGGTCACGCCGCGCTGCCCACGGCGGCTTCGACGAGGAGGGGCAGTGCCTATGCAGGCTCAGCGCAGGCCACCGCGAGCGGAGCGGAGCCAGAGCCGGGACGACCGGACCGCCGGCGGTATGACCGGGGCGGCCACGCCCCTGACGATCTGGGCCGCCGCCGTCCTGCTCGGCCGGATCAGTGCCGGCGACGACGACGTCGAGGACGAACGGCACATCCTGCGCGGCATCGAGTGATCCTCAGCGGGCGGCTCACAGCCAGCCGCGCCGCTTGAAGATCAGATAGAGGGTGCCGCAGACCAGCAGCATCAACAGCAGCGCGAAGAGGTAGCCGAAGCGCCAGTGCAACTCCGGCATGTGGACGAAGTTCATGCCGTACACGGTGCCGATGAGCGTGGGAGCGAACAGGATCGCCGCCCAGGACGAGACCTTCTTCAGCTCCTCGTTCTGCGCGTAGCTGGCCGCCGTGAGGCTCCGCATCTCCTCGTTCTGCTGCTGCGAGACGAGTGTGGCGTTGACGGTGAGGATGTTCTGCAACAGGTGCCGGAACCCGTCCACCCGTTCCACCACCTGGGTCAGGTGGTCGGTGACGTCCCGCAGGTAGCGGCGTAGCTCCTCGTCCGTGTCGGCACTGCCCGCGCCGTCGGCCAGCGCGTCGAGCACCGCGAGCAGGGGTCGCGCGGCGCGCTGGAACTGGATCACCTCGCGGCTGAGGCCGTAGATGCGCCGGCTCGCGTTCGGGTCACCACCGAACACCTGGGTCTCGATCTCGTCGATGTCGTTCTCCAACCCGGCCACGACCGGCGCGTACCCGTCGACGACCTGGTCGAGGATCGCGTACAGGACCGCCTCGGGGCCCCGGGCGAGCATCTGCGCCTCGACCTCCATGCGCCGCCGCACCGCGGCCAGGTCCGGCGCCTCACCGTGCCGGACGGTGACCACGAAACCCGGCCCGATGAACAGGTGCAGCTCGGAGAACTCGACCTCCTCCCGGAGGTCGTCGTAGCGGGCGGCGCGCAGCACCACGAACAGGGTCTCCCCGTAGCGTTCCAGCTTGGGTCGCTGGTGGGCGTTGATCGCGTCCTCGACCGCCAGGTCGTGCAGGCGGAACTCCCGCGCCAGCGAGGTGATCTGCTCGATGTCGGGCCGGTACAACCCGATCCAGGCCATCGCGCCGTCCTGCTCCTGCAGGCAGCGGTACGTCTCGGCGAGGCCGGACGGGGAGGCGAACCGGTGTCCACGGATGTAGACGGCGCTGTCCACCAGGCCACCGGTGGGCCTGGTGGGGGACTCCGAGGGCGGTGGCACGCCGACCCTGGTCTCGTACTCGTCGAGTTGACGACCGAAGCCCCCACCGGGGCGGAAGCGACGGCCACCGACCATGCCCTGTCCCCTCCCCGGTGACGCCCGGTCCGGCACGACTCCCGCCACCCCGGGGGCCGCTGCTTCCCCCCTGTCCCGCGCCCGAAACCCGGTGTGACGCGGGGTGGGTTCCCCGCACCGGCGGACGGGCACCCCACCGCGGGCGGATACTCACGGTTACCAGGGGCGGGACTGACGGGGGACGCGCCGGTGGAGGTCGACAAGCGCGCGGGCCGGCTGCGGGATTGGCTGCTGCGTGCCGGCGCCGAGGAGCCCGTGCAGCACCAGGGGCCGCACGGACGCCCACCGGAGCACCGGCACCACCCCTGGTGGAAGGTGATGTGCCTGACCGGTGTCGACTACTTCTCGACGCTGGGCTACCAGCCGGGCATCGCGGCGCTCGCCGCCGGGGCGCTCTCGCCGGTGGCGACCCTGGTGCTGGTGCTGGTGACCCTGCTGGGCGCGCTGCCGGTCTACCGACGGGTGGCGGCGGAGAGCCCGCACGGCGAGGGCTCCATCGCGATGCTGGTACGCCTGCTGAGCTACTGGCCGGGCAAGTTGCTGGTGTTGGTGCTGCTCGGCTTCGCGGCCACCGACTTCATCATCACCATCACCCTCTCGGCCGCCGACGCCACCGCGCACATCGACGAGAATCCGTTCTGGCCCGGCGGGCTCAAGGGACACGAGGTGCTGCTCACGTTGCTGCTCGTGGCGCTGCTCGGCGCGGTGTTCCTCAAGGGATTCACCGAGGCCATCGGGATCGCCGTCGTCCTGGTCGCGCTCTACCTGACGCTGAACGCGGTGGTGATGGCCGACGCGCTGTGGCGGGTGGTGACGCACCCGAGCGCGGTCGAGGACTGGACCACCACGTTGACCACCGGACACGGTGATCCGTGGATGGTGGTCGCCCTGTCGCTGTTGGTCTTTCCGAAGTTGGCGCTGGGTCTGTCCGGCTTCGAGACCGGCGTGGCCGTGATGCCGAGCGTGCGCGGCGACCCGCAGGACTCCGAGGCGCGACCGCTGGGCCGCATCCGGGGCGCTCGCCGCCTGCTCACCACGGCCGCCGTGACCATGAGCGTCTTCCTGATCACCAGCAGCGTGACGACCACGATCCTGATCCCGCCGGAGGCGTTCCAGCCCGGCGGGCCGGCGAACGGCCGGGCGCTGGCCTACCTGGCCCACGCGCATCTCGGGGAGGTGTTCGGCACCGTCTACGACCTGTCCACCATCGGGATCCTCTGGTTCGCGGGGGCGTCGGCGATGGCCGGGCTGCTCAACCTCGTACCCCGCTATCTGCCCCGCTACGGCATGGCCCCGACCTGGGCACGGGCGGTCCGGCCACTGGTGCTGGTCTTCACGGCGGTGGCGTTCCTGATCACGGTGGTCTTCGAGGCCAGCGTGGACGCACAGGGCGGCGCGTACGCCACCGGGGTCCTGGTGTTGATCACCTCGGCGACGACGGCGGTGACCCTCGCGGCGGTGCGGCACCGGCAGCGCGGCCGCACTGTCGCGTTCGGCACCATCGCGGTGATCTTCGTCTACACCACGCTGGCGAACGTGGTGGAACGTCCCGACGGCGTCAAGATCGCGGCCTGTTTCATCGGCGGGATCATCGTGGTCTCGCTGCTCTCCCGGTTGTCCCGCGCCTTCGAGCTGCGGGTCGACCACGTCGAACTGGACCCGGTCGCGACCCGGATGATCGACGGGCGCGACGGGCGGCGGATCCGCCTCATCGCCCACGAACCCGACGGCCGGGGCGCGGCGGAGTACCGCGCCAAGCTGGCGCAGACCATGGCGGACAACGACTTCCCCGACGACAGCGACGTGCTCTTCGTCGAGGTGCGCGTCACCGACCCGTCGGACTTCGAGACCGAGCTGGTGGTGACCGGCAGCTTGGCTGCCGGCCGTTTCCCGGTACTCAGCCTGACCAGTTCCGCGGTGCCCAACGCACTCGCCGCCCTGCTGCTGGAGATCCGCGACCGGACCCGTCGGCGCCCCCACATCTACTTCGAGTGGACCGAGGGCGGCCCGGGCCGCAACGTCCTGCGCTACCTGGCGTTCGGGCAGGGTGAGATCGCCTCGGTCACCCGGGAGATCCTGCGTCGTCACGAGCCCGATCCGCGCCGACGCCCACACGTGCACGCCGGCTGACGGGAGCGCCGGCCACCCATCTCCCCTGGTGAGCGTGGTCATAACGACTGGACGATCCACCCGTGCCTGCTGCTAGCCTCGGCGCAGGTCATGAGCGCCAGCGCGAAGCCCCGGCTCGCTGGCCGGCAACCCTCCTCCGCGGTGGGGTGCCCCGGGTGAAGACCAGGCACCGACAGGACGTCGGTGCAAGCGTGGCCTGGCACCCAGGTCAGCACAGACCCGGGAGAACCATGCGCATCCTCAGCAGCACTTCACCGACCGACATCGCGGACGTCCGCGCCGGTCGGCCCTCGCCGGCACTGACCCGGCGGCGGCACGTGGACATGATGCGAATGTGCAGCGCCGCGTGTCGTCGCGGCACCACGCACTAGCGCAGCCCTCCTCCCGAACCTCCCTCACCGGTACGCCCATCGGGCGCACCGCCGGCGACGCACATCCGTGCGTGCCGGGACGCGACCTTTTCGGAGACACCCGTGCGACTTCTTCCTGCCCTGACCCGTGCCACCGCCCTGGGCGCCGCCGCCGTCCTGGCCGCCACCGCGCTCACCGCCTGCGGCGGCGACAGCTCGTCCGACACCAGCGCCAACCCGTACGGCCTGGCGCAGCCGGGCGTGCTGCGGGCCGGCACCCTGACCGACGCCCCGCCGAACGTGTACCTCGAGGACGGCAAGTTCACCGGCTTCGACAACGACCTGCTGACCGCCGTGGCCGGCAAGCTCGGCCTCCGGGTCGAGTTCGTCGGCACCGACTTCTCCGCGTTGCTCTCCCAGGTCAACAACCACAAGTTCGACGTCGGCAGTTCCTCGATCACCATCACCGAGGCGCGGAAGAAGACAGTCGACTTCGGCAACGGCTACGACTTCGGCTACTTCGGCCTGGACGTCCCGGCCGGTTCGCCGATCACCAGCTTCGACCAGCTCGCCGGCAAGCGGGTCGTGGTGGTGCAGGGCACCGTGCAGGACGACTACGCCACCGGAAAGCAGCTCGACCCGGTGCGGGTGCCGGACTACAACGGCGCGATCAACCAGCTCAAGGCCGGCACCGCCGACGCGTGGATCGCCCCGGCGGAGATCGGTGAGAAGTCGGCCGCCGACAGCAACGGCAAGATCACCGTGGCGGCCAAGCAGCTCAGCCCGGCACCGACCGCGTACGCCGTCGCCAAGGGCGGCGACAAGCTGCGCGAGGCGCTGAACAAGGCTCTCGACGAGGTCATCGCGGACGGCACCTGGAACCGGTTGCAGTCCCAGTACTACCCCGGCCGACCGATCCCGGCGGACTTCAAGCCGGGCAGCGGAGCGGTCACGGTGGCACCGTCGGCGTCGGCGTCGGCCGCGTCCTGAACCGGTGACGAGCGAGCAGGACGGTAGGGGAGACGACCGATGGATCCGTTGAGCACCCTGTGGGAGACGTTCTTCGACTGGGAGGCGATGGGCGAGGCGCTGCCCGAGATGCTGACCGTCGGGTTGCCGAACACGCTGATCCTGGCGGTCTCCGCCGCCCTGCTCGGCTCGGTGCTGGGCCTACTGCTGGCCGTCGCCGGGATCTCCCGCAGCCGGTGGTTGCGCTGGCCGGCGCGGGTCTACACCGACGTGTTCCGGGGGCTGCCGGCCGCGGCGACGATCCTGTTGATCGGCGTCGGGCTGGCACCGCTGGGCATGCAGGTCTGGGGACCTGACCCCTACCCCTTGGGGATCCTGGCGCTGTCGCTGATCGCCGCCGCGTACATCGGGGAGATCTTCCGCTCCGGCATCCAGTCGGTGGAGGCCGCCCAGTTGGAGGGCGCCCGCGCGCTCGGCTTCTCCTGGGGCGACGCGATGCGGCTGGTGATCATTCCGCAGGGCATCCGGCGGGTCCTGCCGGCCTGGGTCAACCAGCTCATCGCACTGATCAAGGACTCCAGCCTGGTCTACTTCCTCGGCCTGGTGGCCAGCCAGCGGGAGCTGTTCCGGATCGGGCAGGACTACGCGGCCACCACCGGCAACGAGTCCGCGCTGCTCCTGGCCGGGCTCTTCTACCTGGCGCTGACAGTTCCGCTGACACACGTCGTCAACTGGATCGACAGGCGGTTGCGCCACGGACGGCCAGCCGTCGCGCCGACCGACGAGGACGACGACCTCCCGTTGCCCGCCACTGTCCTGGGAGACCGGCGATGACCAGCGACACCACCACCACCTCGGTCAGCCTCGACGTACGGGACGTGCACCTCGCCTTCGGGCCGAATCGGGTGCTGCGCGGCGTCGACCTCACCGTGCCGCGCGGGGGGACGGCCTGCGTGATCGGCCCGTCCGGGTCCGGCAAGTCCACCCTCCTGCGCACCATCAACCGGTTGATCGAGCCGGACCGCGGCGACGTGCTGTTGGACGGGCGCAGCGTGCTGGCCGACGACCCGGACAGCCTGCGGCAGCGGGTCGGCATGGTCTTCCAGCAGTTCAACCTGTTCCCGCACATGAGCGTGCTGCGCAACGTCACCCTCGCGCTGCGCCGGCTCCGCAGGCTCGGCGAGGACGAGGCGGAGGCCGTGGCCCGGGCCCAACTGGACCTGGTCGGGTTGGCCGGCAAGGCCGACGCCCGTCCGGCTCAACTCTCCGGCGGTCAGCAGCAGCGGGTGGCGATCGCCCGGGCGTTGGCGCTGCGGCCCGAGGTGATGCTCTTCGACGAGGCCACCTCGGCGCTCGACCCGGAGCTGGTCAAGGGCGTGCTCGGGGTGATGGCCGACCTGTCCGCCGCCGGCATGACCATGGTGGTGGTCACCCACGAGATGGGCTTCGCCCGGCAGGTCGCCGACACCGTCGCCTTCATGGACCGGGGCGTGGTGCTGGAGGCCGGCCCGCCCGAGGCGGTCTTCGAACGGGCCGAGCATCCTCGGCTCCGCCGGTTCCTGTCCCAGGTGCTCTGAGCCGCGGCGGCTCCCAGCTGCTCTGAGCCGCGGCGGCACGTCGGCGGTCACTCGTTGGGTCCGCGCCCCAGCAGCCGGATCTCCTCGTTGTCCAGGGCGGCCTGGAGCTCCTGGAGCACTAGGTCGTCGATCTCCCGGTTGTCGCGCAGGCGGGTGACTTCCCGACGTTTGTGGGCGAGGACGCGCAGGCGCAGCCGACGTTCGAGGCGGCGCTCCTCGGCGGTGCTCCCCCCGCTCTCGTTGAGGTCCTCAAGGTGCCTCTGGTACTCGGCTCGGAGCCGATGGACCGACTCCTCCTGCGCGCCGATCTCGGCCGCCACCTGGGGCAGCGCGGCGAGGCCCGCCTCGGTGGCCCGCCGCCGGGCATGCCGGGCCTCGTCGACGCGTTCGGGGTCGCCGACCAGCCCCGCCCAGCGCACGACCAGCGGCAGGGTGGTGCCCTGGAGCAGCATGATCAGCACGATCACCAGCGCGGTGACGAAGATGATCAGGTCGCGCTCGATCACCGGTTGACCGGCGACGGTCACCGTCGGTACGGCCAGGGCGGCAGCCAGCGACACCGCGCCCCGGAACCCCGACCAACCGGCGACGGTCCCCACCCGCCAGGCCGAGGGCCCCTGGCTCGGGTCCATGATCCGGCGACGTCGCAGCCTGGCGATCTGCGAGGTGAGGTAGACGAACGCCAGCCGGGTGCCGATGACGACGAGCGTCACCACGAGCACGATCACCAGAGCGCGCTCGGGTGAGGTGCTGGTGATGCCCCGCACCGCGCGGGGTATCTGCGTGCCGAGAAGGACGAACAGCCCACCGTTGATGAGGAACGTGGACAGGTCCCAGAACGCGTACGCCAGCACCCGGGAGCGAGCGCGGATCACCCGTGGACCGGCGTAGGAGAGCACCAGGCCGGCGACCACCACCGCCAGCACACCGCTGGCGTGCACGGCGTCGGCCAGCAGGAACGCGGCGAACGGCGTGAGCACGCTCAACGCGCCCTCCCGAAGCGGGTCGTCGAGCCGTTTGCGGACCAGCACCACGCCCACCCCCACCAGCACACCGGCCAGTACGCCGCCGACGCTGGCGCCGACGAACTCCTCACCGATGCCCAGCGCGCCCGGGTCCGCGCTGTGCACGAGCAGACCCACAGCCACCGCGAAGACCACTAGGGCGGTGCCGTCGTTGATCAGACTCTCGGCGTGCAGGGTGGTGAGCAGCTTTCGGGGCAGCCGTTTCGCGAGCCCGGTGACAGCAGCGGCGTCGGTCGGGGCGAGGACGGCGCCGAGCACCCAGGCGGCGGCGGGGTTCACCCCGAACGCCTGCGCGGTGAACGACACGGTGACCATGGTGAGGACCACCAGCACCACGGCGAGCGACCCGATCACCGGAAGGTTGGCCCGGATCTCGCGCAGGCTGATGGTGAGGCTCTCCCGGTACAGGATCGCCGGCAGGAAGATCAGCAGCACCAGGTCGGGTTCCAGGGTCACCTCGGACAGCGGGGGCGTCAGGCCGAGCAGCACCCCGAACGCGATGAGCAGGACCGGCGGAGCCACCCGGTACCGTCCGCCGAGCGTGGTGCCGATCAGGACGGTGACGCCCAGCACCACGATCATGACGAGCGCCTGCACGGCGTACCCCCTCGATCGTCGCCGGCGGCGGACGCGCCGGTCCTCCCATCTGACCGCACCCGCCGACGCGTTCCGAGGAGAATCGGCAAGTCGCCGTGGACGGCGACCGCGATCAGCGTGCGGGGGTGGCCGTCCGGGCCCGGGCGCTGACCGCGCGGGCGACCTGGCGATGCGCGGCCGCTTCCTCCACGCGGCCGAGTGCGTCGGCCAGGGCGGCGAGGTGCCCGGCCACCGGGCCGACGGTGAGCACACCGCTGCCGGCCGCCAGTTCCTCCGCCGCCGGCAGCAGTTCGGCGTGGACCCGATCCATCGTGACCCGGTCACCGAGGGCACGCGCCGCCCGACCGACGAGGCAGAGGCGCGCCTCCCGGAGAAGGTCGTGCGGGCCTTCCGGAAGTGCCCGCACGGCCGCTGCCGCAGCGTCCCGGTCACCGTCGGCGAGCAGCAGCAACGGCCGGACCCACGGCTCGTGCGGCCCCCAGTCCATGGTCGCCCAGCCCGCCCCGCCCGGAATCGGTCGGTCGAGACCGTCGGCCCCGCCGTCGGCGGCTTCGGCCAGCCGCAGGCCGAGCAGCGCGAGCGGGAGCAGCCCACGGGTCAGGCCCGGCATACCATCCGCGGGCAGGTGACGGGCCGCCGCGTGGAAGGCGTCCGCCGCCGAGGCCGACTCGCCGTCGAGAGCCAGGCGCAGCGCGCCGAACCACCTGGTGAACACCGCGACCAACGGCAGCTCGTACCGCTCGGCGAGTCGATCGGCGGCACGGGCGTGCTCGTCGGCTGCGGGTCGGTCGGCCAACGCGCAGTACGACTGGACCAGCACGAGGTGGCCGAGCACCTCGAAGGTCACCAACTGGTGCCGAGCGGCCAGGTCGACCAACTCGCGACCGATGCGGGCCCGCCCAGCGGCGAGGCCGACGCGCTGGAAGGTGTGCATGAAGCGGGCGTTGAGCGCGAAGGCCAGCAACCCGGGGTCGCCGACCGTCCGGGCGAGGGTCTCGGCCTCGTACGCCGCCCGGCGACCGCTGTCGGTGGTGGTGCCGCGCAGTTCCAACGCAAGGGTGCTCAGGAGGCGGCTGCGCCGCGCCGAGCCGGTCGGGCCGAGAGCGCTCAGGGCCTGCTCGGCGGCTCGGACGATGTGCCCGGAGAGCCTGTCGTCGTCGTTGCGCGTCCAGATGGCGGGTACGTCGAAACCGGCCAGCACCTCCTCGATCAGCAGCGGATCGCCGACCGACTCGGCGGCGGTGATCGCCTCGGCACGTCGCCCTCTCGCCTCGGCCAGCCGCCCGGTCACGGCCAGCGCGCGCCCCAGACCGAGCAGGGCGGTCAACCGCTCACGCTGCTCGACGCCGCCGGCACGGTCGTACGCCTCGATCACCTGTCGCCACAGGCGGGCCGCCTCGTGCGGGTTGCCGCCCCGTTCGGCCTGCTCGGCAGCCGTGCGGGCGTACGCGCCGGCGCGACCGGCGGCGACCCGCCCACCGGCGCGAAGCAGGTGGTGCGCGATCGCGGCGGGCTCGACCGGATCTCGTTGTCGCAGCGCTTCGGCGATGGTCGCGTGCCACGCGGCGCGGCGCGGTGTGGACAGGTCGGCGTAGAGCGTGTCGCGGACCAGGATGTGGGTGAAGCGCAGCTGACCGTCGGGCTCCCGCTCGGCGAGGAAACCGGCCTGCAGGGCGCGGTCGACGGCGTCCAGCACGACTGCGGGGTCGCCCGCCAGGGAGGTGAGGATCTCCAGGTCGAGGTCCCGGCCGAGCACGGCGGCCTGCCGCAGCACGGTGCGCGTCGGTGTGGGTAGCTGCGCCAGCCGGTGTCGGATCACGTCGCGCACGCCGGGCGGCACCGAGGCCAGTGCGGCCTCCCCCTCGCTCGCGTACAGCTGGGCCAGCTCGCGGACGAAGAACGGGTTGCCTCCGCTACGGTCGTGGATCAACTGGGCGGTGGTCGGGGCGAGTGCCGCGCCGACGACGGCGCGGGCCAGCTCACCCGTCGCCGACGCGGAGAGGCCGGCCAGGTACTCCCGGGTCGGTTCCAGCCCGGCGACGCGAGCCAGGGCGGCGGTCAGTTCCGGACTGATCTCGGTGGCGCGGTAGGTGCCGAGAACGAGCACCGGCCCGGTGGCCGGGTGTGGACCGGTGAGCAGGGCGGTCAGCAGGTCCAGGGTGTCACCGTCGGCGCGGTGCAGATCGTCGAGGACCACGAGCAGCGGCCCTCGGTCGGCGACCGCCGCGACCAACGAGGCGACCGCCCGGTGCCGACGGAACCGCCCACCGGTGGGGTTGCCCGGTGCGTCGGTCGGACCGGAGGCCTCCACCAGCCCGGTGAGCGCGTCGGTGACCTGGGTCCACGGCCAGGCCGGCGGTGCTCCCTCGTACTCCGGGCTGCGTCCCCACGCGGTGGTCCAGCCCTCGGCGGCGAGCTGCCGCGCCACCGTCTCGGCCATCGCGGTCTTTCCGGCGCCCGGGTCGCCGCCGATGAGCGCGAGGGTGGGCGTGCGGCGCCGGAGCGCGGCCTCGGCGGCGTGCCGCAGGCGGTCCAGCTCCACTGCCCGGCCGACGAAGGGACGCTGCGGCGTCGGACCAGGCGGCGGACCGGGTGCCGCGGGTTGCCGGAGGTTGGGGGTGGCGGCGTCGTCGAGGGCCGGGGTGAGATGCGGCGCCTGGGCCAGGACGTCGGCTTCCAGCCTCTGCAACTCCGGCCCGGGATCCACGCCCAACTGCGTCACCAGGACGTTGCGCGCCTCGCGAAGCGCAGCGAGGGCGTCCCCCTGCCGACCGGCGCGGTACCGGGCCACCGCGAGCAACCGCCAGGCGTCCTCCCGCAGCGGATGGCTGGCCAGGTGAGCCGGCAGGTCGGCGGCGGCTTCGTCCGGCCGACCCAGTGCCAACAGCGCCTCCGCCCGCCGCTCGACGGCGAGCATGCGCAACTCGTCCAGTCGGCTGATCTCCGCCACCGCCCAGACCTCGTTCGCGCAGTCCGCGTACGCGGGGCCCCGCCAGAGCCGGAGTGCGTCGTCCAGGGCGGTCAGGGCCTGCCCGGGGCGTCCCGCCGCGAGCAGTGGACCCGTCTCGCCGACGGCTGCCTCGAACCGGCCGGCGTCCACCGCGTCCGGGGCGACCCGCAGCACGTACCCCGGTGGCTCGGTGACCAGGATCCGGGGCGGTTGCCGCGGTGGCCGGTCGGGCTCCAGGGCCCGGCGCAGGTCGGCGACGAAGGTCCGGATCGCGCCCACCGCGCCGTCCGGCGCGACCTCCCACAGGTCGTCGACCAGACGCCGCACCGGCACCACCCTTCCGTGGGCGATCAACAGCCGGGCCAGCACCAGGCGCTGCCGGTGCCCACGCAGCGGTGCCGGGCCACGCTCGGTGACGGCGGTCACCGGCCCGAGGACGCCGAAGGTCACCGCGTCCGGTGCGGTCGGCTGCCTGGTCATGGCACCAATCTAGGGCCTGTTTCACGGGGGCGGTCGAGCCGAGGCGGAGCCCGGGCGGTGATCCGGCAAGGCGCGGTTTCGTCCGGGCCCGCCGTCGGCAGGCCGGTGCTGATCCGACGCTGACCGCTTGCTGATCAGCGCGGAGAAGGCTCGACGACGTACGACGACGCGGGGCCATCGCCCCCGCCGGCACTGCTCAGCAGAGAGGTTCTCCCGTGGACCCCAGGATCAACGGATTCGACTACCGGCGCGTGACCGTCGCCGACGGTGTGACGCTCAACGTCGCCGTCGGCGGTTCCGGACCAGCTGTCGTGCTGCTGCACGGTTTCCCGCAGACCCACCTGATGTGGCGGCACGTCGCGGCCGACCTGGCCGCCGACCACACCGTCATCTGCCCCGACCTGCGCGGCTACGGCGACAGCGACAAGCCCGTCGACACCGACGGCACCGGGTACGCCAAGCGGACCATGGCCGCCGACGTCGTGGCGTTGGCCGGCGCGCTCGGTCACGAACGGTTCGCGTTGGCCGGCCACGATCGGGGTGCGCTCGTCGCTTTCCGCGCCGGCCTGGACCACCCGGCGGCGATCAGCCGGCTGGCGTTGCTCGACGTGGTGCCCACCCTGGACATGTGGGACGTGCTGCACGGCACCTCCGCGGCGGTCGCGTTCCACCTGTACCTCATGGCACAGCCACCCGGGCTGCCCGAGGAGTTGATCGGCGGCAGCCCGGACGCCTTCTTCGGCCATTTCCTGGACGTCTGGACCCGTGATCCGGAGGCCCTACCGGCCGACGTGCGGGCGGCCTACCTGCGTGCGTCCCGTAACGCGGTCACGTCGATCGTCGCCGACTATCGGGCGTCGGCCGGCGTCGACGTAGCCCACGACAGCGCCGACCGGGCGGCGGGCAACCAGCTGCGCATGCCGGTGACGGTGCTCCAGCAGGACTGGGGGGCCGCGCTGGGATATGACGCGGCCGGGGTGTGGCGGGCCTGGGCGCCCGACCTGGAGCACCGGACGGTCACCTCTGGGCACTTCATGGCGGAGGAGGCACCGGCCGAGGTGGTCCGGATGCTGCGGGCTCTGCTCGACCGCTGACCGATCGGAGGCCCGGCCGCACCGCCATCACCCTGGGTAAGATTTGCGACACCCCAGTGGGGACCATGGCGGCACGGCCGGGCCGTCGCGCTCCACCCGGCCCGACCCACGGCAACCGGGCACGAATGGGCCCTGACCTGCGGTAATGCGACGTGACACGCAGTGGACGAGAACCGGTCATCGGTGATACACAGGCAGATACCGGCAGCCAACGACGTCGAGTCGCTTCATCTCCTCGCCTTACGACCGTCCATCCGCACCGCACCAGCGTCGGCGTGCCGCTCCACAGTCGCGATCGGACGGCACCGGCCCGTGAGGCCGCTGCGGGAGGTCGGCCCTCGACCAAGGAGTTGCCGTGGGAACCCTCCGTATCCGATCCCGACACCAACCGTACGAAATCGCTGTCCTGACCGCCGCACCCGTGTGTGGCGTACTGATGCTGACCCTCGACGTCCGGCCGACCTCCGTGCAGACGGCCATGCCCGGGCCCATCCAGGTCGCGTGGGAGCTGGGGCTGATCGCGGTGGGCGTGGGCGGATTGCTGGGCATCCTGTGGCCCGGCCGGCTCTCCACCGGGCTCGGCCTCGAACTCGCGTCGGTGCTGGTGCTCGGCACGATCACCGGCATGTACGCCGTGGCCCTGGTGGCGATGTCGGGTCGACAATCCATCGTCGCGACGTCGTTCGTCATGGCGGTGACGGTGGGATCGCTCTGGCGGGCCACGCAGATCGCCGTCGACCTGCGCCGCCTGGCCCGAGCTTGCGAAATAGTTGGTTACGAACCCCTGCAGGCAGGTGTCACGTGATTACCTCCCCGGCGCCGGCCGCACCCCACTGGGTGCAGCTGGCGCTCAGTGTGCTCGGCATCCTCGGTGGCAGCACCGGCCTCGCCGCGATCGCCACCGTCGTGGTGCAGCGCGGCAAGTTCAAGGCCGACGCCGCCGACACCCTCACCGAGGCCGCTCTCACCCTGGTGCAGCCGTTGCAGACCCGGATCACCCAGCTGGAGGGCGAGGCGTTGAGCGCGCGGTCCGAGCTGGGCGTGCTCCGCGAGCAGGTCAACCAGTTGCAGTTCGTGGTCCGGGTGCTCACCCGGACCTTGGACCGCTGGCGGGCCGCGATCCGAGCCCCGGACGCCACCCTACGGAAGATCCGCGCGACGGTGGCGGAGACCGACAGAGCGACCGAGGAGCGCTGACCACGCGCGGCCCCGGCGCGACAGACCGGCAGTGACGGGCCTCAGGGAGAGCCCTGGATACGGGCGCGAAGCTCATCGACCGCCGCGCGGAACTCGGCGTCGGACTCGCCCGGGTGGTGCCCCCGCACGGGCGGCGGACAGCGCTCCCCCGGGGCTGGCAGCAGGTCCGACGGATCCCGCAACCGCCGGTCGACCCGACCCGCCGGATCGGTCGGGTCCGGGGGTGGATCACCGGGCCGATGGGCGGCGAACATCCAGCCACCGATGGGGTCGGTGTCCCGCCAGAGGTTGAGCCATCGCCAGTCGATTCGCTCCCCGACCTGCCGCAGCACCTCCTCGTTCAGGTAGGCGGGGAAGATCCGGGCGTACAGGCGGTCCAGCGGCGATCCGTAGGTGAGCAGCGCCACCCGCGCACGGACGCGCGGAGGCAGCCGCAGCACAGCGAGAGCGAGCAACGCGGACCCGTGGCTGTGCCCACAGAGCAGCACCCCGTCGTGCCGCTCTGTCAGTTGGGTGATCCGGTGCGCCAGCTCCGGTACCGCCCGGTCGGCGTAGCCCGGAGGCGCGAACGGGTGCGCGGCCCGGGGCCAGAAGGTACCCAGGTCCCACAGGATGCCGACGTGCCGGCGGAACCACGGCGTCCGGTAGGCGAACACCCCACCCAGGAGCAGGGCGACCACCACCGCCGCCGCGAAGTAGCTGCCCAGGGCGAGCCCCATGCCCACCACTCCCACCGGAAGCCCGAGAAACCGCGTCGCCAGTTCGTCGGGTGTCAGGTCGAACAGCCGCAACAGACTGGTGGCCAGTCCGATCGCGGTGAGGGCCGCCCACGCCACGGCGAGAAGCCCCAACCACTCGGCGAACCGCGCGCGGGCGACCGCCCTCGTCACCTGGTGCAGCCGCCCGACGCCCTCGGGCGGCACGGTCGGGAAGTCGCGCGCCGTGACCGCCGCGGCCGCGCGGCGACGGCGTCGCCGACTCAGCAGGGTCAGCGCCCCGCACAGCACGACGCCGGCGGTGACGTGCAGGAAGAACGCCAGGATCGTCCACTGGTACGGCAGCGGCGGTCCGCCGTCGCCACGGTAGCCGTCCAGCAGGTTCCCGCTCTGGTAGACGAGATTTGCGGAGAACACGCCGCCCGAGCCGACAGCGAAGGCCGCGACCACCGCTGCGCCCGACCCGCGCGACAGCGCGCGGTGACGGTCCCCGGGCCCGTGATGCCACAGCACCAGCGCACTCAGCGCCGCCAGCAGCGTCATCTCCCCGAGCAGGGCCGAGGTCGCGATGGTGTCGTAGCCGGGCAGTGCGGCCGACGAGGGCCAGGCCCGCTCGTCCAGGACGACGGCGGCGAGGGTGGCCGCGGTCAGGCAGATGGCCACCGCGCGCAGCGTCGTGGCGGTCCGGGTCACCATCCACGTCATCGCCGCCCGATCGAGCAGGCCGGGCACGACGAGCAGTCCGGCGCAGGCCAGCAGCACCGCGACGCTGAGCGCCAGCAGCACCGCGGTCACGGCCGTCGCGCCGCCTGCCGTACGGGCCGCGAGCAGTATCAGGCTGAGGATGGCGAGCGCGGCGGCCACGTGAAGCGCCCGCAGGCGTCCCACCAGTGGCTCGACGACCCACAGGGGTTTGCTGGTCGGGCGGGGCCGGCGGGTGCCGAGCAGCCGGAGGAACGCCACGGCGGCGATCGGCAGGAGCGACAGGACTGCCAGCCGCAACCCGACCTGATGCCCGTCGAGCCCGCCCACCGCGTCGAAGGGTCCCCGGCAGCGCGTCGCGCCGAGACACCGCCAGGCGAGCAGGTCGAGGGCGACCCCGGCGACGGACACGACGTACAGCACTGTGAGGTCGAGGGCGAGGAGCCGGCACAGCACGGTGACCCCGGCGGCGCTGCGGCGATCCGTGGGCCGCATCCACACCGCCAGGTTGCTGAGCATGAACGGCAGCAGGAAGACCAGTGAGAGGGTCCGGGCCACCGTGCCCGAGGGCAGGTCACCCCAGCGGTACGCCTCGAGCGTCACCCCGTCCGGACCGCCGCCGTCGGACCGTTCGGCGCGGTGGAAACCGCCCCTGTCGTCGCCGAAGACCTGCCGGGTCGGCGCCTGACCGAGAATGACCCCGGGCTCCGCCCCGGACACACCGTGCACCCGCAACTCCACCACGCTCCGCTCGCGCGGTGGGTCGCCGTGCTGCCCCGTTTCCTTCGGCATCGACAGCTACCGGGCCGGCCGACCGGCGGCATCGGGACGTCCGCGGGCCTGCCACAGGACGGGCATCGCGTCGACCAGGACGATCAGCAGCAACACCCCGGCGACCACACCACTGCTGACGACCTGCGGGAACTGCCAGGTCGCCAGTCCGGCCACGATGAGGGCCGGCACACCGACCAGCCGCGCCCAGGGCAGGCCGCTGTCGACAGCGGCCGCCAGCAGGATCCGGGCGGTGAGGAACAGCGCCGGGCCGATGACGCCCACGGCCAACTGTCCGTTGTCGCGGGCGCCCGGGTCGTCGATCGTCATCTCCATGGCGACCGAGGTGGCCAGGACCCCGGCGATCATGACCAGGTGCAGGTAACCGGCCTTGAGCGCCAGCATGCTGCCCGGCGGCCCGGCCGCCACGACGGCGGCGCCCAACCGCGTGCCGGCGGGCACCAGGTAGAGCCGGGCGAGAGCCACCGCGGTCACGAAGGCAAGGGCGAACGCCACGGTGCTCTCCCGGTCCATGCCGGAACCGCTGTACGTCACACCGGCGATCAGGATCAGCTCACCCAACGCGATGATGAAGATCTGCTGGTAGCGCTCGGAGAGGTGCTCTCCGTTCACCTGAAGCTCGGTCCAGGTGCTGCGCCCGAGCCACGGGAAGGGCCAGCGTAGCCGCGCGAGGGCGTACTCGAGCAGCAGGGCGAGCGCCCAGAGGATCTCCCGGGCCGGGGCGACGAACGCCCCGGCGATCCAGAGCACGCCGGAGATCGCGAACCAGATCGCCACCCGCGCGCTGCGCGACTGCAGCCGATGCCCCCGCAGCGCCGGGAGCAACAGCGCCCCGCGGCCCAGGTGGATGGCGACGTAGGCGACGGCGAACACCAGGGCGTGCGCGTCGAAGGCGGTGGGCACGGCGGCGGCCATCAGCAGACCACCGAACATCACCCAGAGCAGGAGCACGACGATCAGCGGGGCACGGGGGTCGAACCAGTCCGCCGACCAGGCGGTCACGAACCACACCCACCAGAGCGCCGCCAACAGGATCAACACCCGGAAGCCGCCGACCATGCTGGTGTCGTCGAGCAACGCCCGGGACAACCGGGTCAGCGCGAAGATGAACGCCAGGTCGAAGAAGAGTTCCAGGAACGACGTCCGGCGGGGATTCTCACGGCGCTGGAGCAGCCGGTCGGCAAGCCCGTTCGTCATCGCCCGCCTTCCCTGACGTCAACTGCCGCCCCAGTCGTACCACCTGGGCAGCCGGGCCCGGGCGCGTTCCCCGAGGCCCGGCCGTCGTCCTCAGCGGGCGGTGGTGGCGGTGGGCCGGGACATCAGGTCCGACGCCACGTCCCAGAGCCGCTCGGCGTTGCCCGGGTCGACCGCGTACGCGGCCACACCGCTGTAGTCCGCCGGCCGCTCGGTGACGACCGCGGCCTCGGCACAGTCCTCGAAGTAGCGACCGCCGATGCCGTCGAGCAGCGGGGACGCGGCGAGCAGCACCGAGGTCGCGGCACCCTGCTGCGGGGTCTTCTGCCGCTCCTTCGGGGTCCGCAGCCCACCGGTGTGCTTCTGGAGGCCGGTCGCGATGGCGCCGGGGTTCAACGCGTTGGCGTAGATGCCCTCGCCGGACCAGCGGCGCGTCGCCTCGACGGCGAGCAACGCCTCGGCGCTCTTGGACTGCCCGTACGCCAGCAACGGGTCGTACGGGCGGAACGCGAAGTGCAGGTCATCGAAGATCACCGGGGAGAACAGGTTGCCGCTGGAGCTGACCGACACGACCCGGGCGCCTCCGGCGGCGGCGAGCGCGTCGTGCAGGCCGACGGTCAACGCGAAGTGCCCCATGAAGTTGGTGGCGAACTGCATCTCCCAGCCCTCGGCGGTGCGCTCCAACTCCGGCAGCGCCATGATCCCGGCGTTGTTGACCAGGATGTGCAGCGGCTGGTCCCAGTCGGCGACGAACCGGCGTACCGAATCCTGGTCGGCCAGGTCCAGTTCGCGGACGGTGACCCGGTCCGCGCCGATACCGGCCGCGATGTCGGCTGCGGCCTGTTCACCGGCGGCGACCCGGCGTACTCCGAGCACCACCTCGGCGCCGGCGGCGGCCAACGTGCGGGCGGTCTCGACGCCGATCCCGGCGGCCCCTCCGGTGATGACGGCTCGCCTGTCGGTCAGGTCGACCCCGGCGATGACCTCGTCGGCGGTCGAGGCGAACCCGAACGGGGTCACGATTCGCTCAGTCATCTCTGTCCCATCTCCCGATCACGCGTACGCCGACCACTGTCACCCAACCATCGGGCGGTGTCCGGGTCCTGGTTTTCCTGGTAGTGGCAGGACCAGGATGGGCGGCCGGTCACCGCTCCTACGATGGGCTGGTGAGCACGGCCGGCCCGCTCGGCGAGTACCTGCGTGCCCGGCGCGAGCTGATCGGGCCGGGCGACGTCGGGCTGCCGGCGCACGGCCGTCGGCGGGTGCCCGGCCTGCGTCGTGAGGAGGCGGCCCTGCTCGCCGGCATCAGCGCCGACTACTACCTGCGGTTGGAGCAGGGTCGGGACCGGCACCCGTCGGCGCAGGTGCTCGGCGCGCTGGCCCGCGCGCTGCTGCTGGACGCGGAGGCCACGGCGCATCTGCACCGCCTCGGCGCACCGGTCCCGACCCGCCGCCCGGCGCGTCGGCCGGAGCGGGTGCCGGCGGGAGTCCGGCAGTTGGTCGGGGCGTGGACCGAGACACCGGCGTTCGTGCATGGTCGGTATCTGGACGTGCTCTTCGCCAACCCCCTGGCGACCGCGTTGGCACCCATCTTCAGCGCCGGGGTGAACCTGCTGCGCGCGGTCTTCCTGGACCCGAGCGTGCCGGCGCTCTACCCCGCCCTCACGGCGGTCGCGGCGAACGCGGTGGCCGGACTGCGCGCGCAGGTCGGCACAGAGACGGACGACCCCCGGCTCACCGAGCTGGTGGACGAGCTGACGGCCGGCAGCGAACGGTTTCGCCGGTTGTGGGCTCGACACGACGTCAGCGCCCGCGCCGGCGGTGGATCGCGGGTGTTCCACCATCCGCGGGTGGGCGAGTTGGAGTTGCGCTACGAGAAGTTCACGATCAGCGGCACCACCCAGTCGCTCGTCGTCTACCACGCCGAGCCGGGCAGCGCGTCGGCGCGCACCCTGGCCCGGCTGGCAGTGCCAGCGGTGCCGGGTTAGCCGGCGGCCGCCCGCTCGGCGACCACCACCGAGATCCCGTCGAGGACGCGTTGCAGACCGAACTCGAAGGCGTACTCCGGGCCGTACGCGGCGCCGTGCTGCTGGCCCGCCGCGGTGCCGACCCGGGAGGCGGTCGGGTAGGCGTCCGCCGTCAGGAACGTCTCCAGCCAGGGCGCGTGCGACTGCCACCACTGGCCGTCGGTCATGCCGGTCTCGCGTTCCAGGTCGACCACCTCGGAGGCGGCCCGTGCCGCGCTCTTCACGTGGCCGAGCACCAGGGTGAGCACCGCGTCCATCTCGACGTCGCTGAGCCCGATGTCGGCGACCGCGCCGAGCTCGTAGTCGTACTTCGCCACCAGGTGCGGGCCGAGCACCGGTCGGGTCGTCTCGGCCCGCAACATCCAGGGATGCCGCTGGTAGAGCGCCAGGTTGTCGCGCGCGATCCGGTCCAGCCGGGCCCGCCAGTCGCCCTCGACGGTCGGGCGCGGCATCTCGCCGTACGCGCTGTCGACCATGACGGCGACGAGTTCGGCCTTACCCGGCACGTAGGTGTAGACCGACATGGTGCCGACACCCAGCGCCTCGGCGACCCGACGCATGGTCAACGCGTCGAGACCCTCCGCGTCGGCGATGTCGATCGCGGCCCGGACGATCCGATCGACACTGAGCCCGGGCCCCGCGCTGCGGCTGGCCGGCTCCGTCGTGCGCCAGAGGATGGCCAGGCTCCGGGCCGGGTCCGCGGTCGCCTTGCGCTCACTCGCCATGGTGCGGCCATCCTAACAACGCGGGCGTACGCCGTACGCCACCCGGACGCGAGGCGCGGCCACCCGTCCACAGGTAGTGCTGGACCTACCCCGAAGAGTGGATCTGGACGGCTGGGGCGGCCGGTCGCCCACGATTAGCGTCTGTGGCATGACCCCGGAACGTCCCTCCCACCTGGCCGAGGCGCTGCGCCGCCGCGACTGGCTGGTCTCCGCCTGGCCCTGGCGGGCGCTGGCCTACCTGGTCAGCACCGTGCCGATCGCGGGCGTGCTCGCCGTCGGGCTACTCATCGTCGGCGCACCCCTGCTCGCCGCCGTCAACGGGCTGCTGCTGCACGACCGCCCGCCGGGCGTTGCGCTCATGCTGTTCCTGGCGGTCGGCAGCCTCTCCGTGCTGGCGCTGGCGCCGATCGTCAGCTTCCCGGTGGCCGCCGTCGAGCGGTGGCGACTGCGCCTCGTGGACGGCCGCCCGCTGCCTCCGTCGCCGTGGCCGGGCCTGGTCGCCCGCTACCGCACCGCCGCCGGATGGCGGGAGGTGGCGTACCTCTTCTGGCTGGGCGGGGTCACCCCGATCACGTACTGGGTGTTCCTGCTGCTGCTGGTGTTCGACCTCGGGCTGATCACCAGCCCCTGGCTGGCCGGCGACCCGAACAATCCGGTGGTGATCTGGCAGCCGATCGAGACCACCGGTGAGGCCGTCCCGTACGCGATAGTGGGTGTGCTGCTCCTGCCGGTCCTCTGCTACGCGGCCGGTCTGTTCACCGCCGTCCAGGCCACCGTGGCCCGCTGGGCGCTGGCCTGGCCGGTGGACGCGGCGGCGTTGCGCGAGGTCGCCCGTTCCCGTACCCGCCTGGTCGGCGCGTACGAGGCCGAGCGGCGCCGGATCGAGCGGGACCTGCACGACGGCGCGCAGCCACGGCTGACCAGCCTCACCCTCCAACTGGGTCTGGCCCGGCTGGACGTCCCCGAGGACTCCCCCGCCGCCCGACCCCTCGCCGTGGCCCACGACCAGGCCCGGGGTCTGATGGTGATGCTGCGGCAACTGGTGCACGGCATCCGCCCGCAGAGCCTCACCGACCTCGGCCTGGCCGGCGCCGCGCAGGAGTTGGCCGACGCGTCCACAGTCGCTGTCACCGTCCGCGCCGACCTCGACGGCGAGCTACCGGAGATCGTCGAGACCACCGCGTACTTCGTGGTGTCCGAGGCGCTGGGCAACGTGGTCCGGCATTCCGGGGCGACCCACGCGGACGTTCGCCTCACCCGGACCGGCGGCGACCTGGTGGTCGAGGTGTCCGACGACGGTCGGGGCGGCGCCGACCCGAGCCTGGGTACGGGCCTGACCGGTCTCGCCGACCGGGTCGCCGCCGTGGACGGCCGACTGCTGCTGTCCAGCCCGCCCGGTGGGCCTACAGTGGTCCGGGTGGAGCTGCCGTGTCGTCGCTGACCACTGTGGTGCTCGCCGAGGACGAGGTGCTGCTGCGGGAGGGCCTTGTCGTGTTGCTGACCCGCTTCGACTTCACGGTCTACGCCGCCGTCGGCTCCGCGCCGGAACTGCTGGACGCGGTCCGCGAGCACGAGCCGGACCTCGTGCTGACCGATATCCGGATGCCACCCGGGCGTCGCGACGACGGACTACGCGCGGCCGTCGCGTTACGCGCCGAGCAACCCCAGCTGCCGGTCGTGGTGCTCAGCCAGTACGTGCAGACGGGGTACGCGGCGGCGCTGCTGGACAGCGGCGACGGCCAGCGGGTGGGCTACCTGCTCAAGGACCGGGTGGCCGAGGTCACCGAGTTCGTCGACACACTGCGTCGGGTCACGACCGGCGGCACGGCGATCGACCCGGACGTGGTCCGGCAACTCCTGCACCGCCCGCGCGACCCGCTCGCCGCGCTCTCCGCCCGGGAACGCGAGGTGCTGGCGCTGCTCGCCGAGGGCCGCTCGAACGCGTCGATCGCCTCCCGGCTGCACGTCACCGAGGCGGCGGTGGGCAAGCACGTCGGCAACATCCTGCTCAAGCTCGACCTGCCACCGAGCGACGACACCAACCGTCGGGTGCTCGCGGTCCTCACCTACCTACGGGCCGACCCGACGGCCTGACCAGCACCGGGTCGAGATCACTGCGACCCGCTCGGGGCGTAGATTCTCTCCGCGGTACCGCCGCCGCATCGGGGCGCGGACCAGGAAGATGGGGGCACGGGCATGGCGGAGGCGCTGCGGGTTGGTCTGTTGGGGTACGGGTTGGCGGGTCGGGTGTTCCACGCACCGTTGATCGCCGCGACGCCCGGGCTGCGGCTCGACGCCATCGTGACCCGCGATCCGCAGCGGCGCGAGCAGGCCGGGCAGCACTTCCCGGACGCCCGCCTGGTCGACGACGCCGACGAGTTGTGGCGTACCCCTGATGATCTGGACCTGGTCGTGGTGGCGACGCCGAACCGGCTCCACGTGCCGATGGCGCGCGCGGCGCTCGCGGCCGGGCTGCCGGTCGTGGTGGACAAGCCGTTGGCCGCGACGGCCGCGGAGGGCCGCGCGCTCGTCGACGAGGCGGTCGAGCGTGGGGTGCCGTTGACGGTGTTCCAGAACCGGCGCTGGGATGGTGACTTCCTGACCGCCCGCCGCCTGGTGGAGCAGGGCGAGTTGGGGCGGGTGCTGCGCTTCGAGTCCCGGTTCGAGCGTTTCCGTCCGACCATCAAGCCGGGTTGGCGGGAGCTGGCCGGTCCCGAGGAGGCCGGCGGCGCCCTCTTCGACCTGGGCGCGCACCTCGTCGACCAGGCGGTGCAGCTCTTCGGTCGGGTCGACCGCGTCTACGCGGAGGTGGACCGTCGCCGCGCCGGCGCGGCCGTCGACGACGACGCCTTCGTGGCGTTGACCCACGCCAACGGGGTGCACTCGCACCTCTGGATGGGCGCGATCACCGCCCAGCTCGGGCCCCGCCTGCGGGTGCTGGGCGACCGGGCCGGCTACACGACGTACGGGTTGGACGTGCAGGAGGCGGCGCTGCACGCCGGTGGCCGGCCGGACCAGCCCGGCTGGGGCGAGGTCCCGCCGGAGCGGTACGGCATGCTCGGCGTCGACGGTGACCTGCGGACGGTGACCACCCAACCCGGGTCGTACCAGAACTTCTACGCGCAGGTGGCGGCGGCGTTGCGCGACGGCACGCCGATGCCGGTGGACCCACGCGACTCGGTCGCCACCGTCGAGTTGATCGAGCTGGCGCACCGGTCGGCGGCCGAGGGCGTGGTGCTGCCGGTCCCGACCGCCTGACGTCGCCGGGCGACCTGGAGGCGCGCGCGAAAACCGGTGGAGCGGCGGCGTCGTCCGCCGTTACCGTGCTGCGCAACCAGGTCGTCTAGGCAAGGACGTGCCGTTGTACACCCTGTGAGATTTCCCGAGCGCTGATCTGTCGCGCGTCGCGCCCTGTGCGCCGCGCTTTTTCTTGCTGCGGACTTTCTCACTGGAACCGGTGTACTTCTGTGCTCATCAACTGGGCCGTCGTGCCCACCTGCCTGCCCCTCGTCCGCCGTCGCTGCCACGCCTGCGCGTCGGAGCGACTGCGGCCGAGCGGCAGGTTCCGCGTCAACGCCAATCACAAACTCATCGATGTCTGGCTCCTCGCGCTCTGCACCGCCTGCGGGGTCACGGCGAAGCTCACCGTCCTGGAGCGGACGACGGTGCGCGCCATCCGTCCGGAGATGCTGGACCGGCTGCACGACAACGACAGCGGGCTGACCGCTGAACTCCTCCAGGACCCGGTCGTGCAGCGCCGCAACCGGTTCGACCTCGACTGGACCGACGCCTGGCGTCTGGACACCGACGGATCGGTTCACCTCGACCACGACGTGATCGACGTGGTCGTCCGCTTCGCGGCACGGATCCCGGTCCGGCCGGTACGACTGATCGCCGACGGTTGTGCTCTGTCGCGCGGCGAGGTCGACCGACTGATCAGGGAAGGGATGATCGTTTCGGCGGTCCGGTTGAGCGGCAGGCTCTCCGGCGACTTCACGTTCACGCTCAAACGCTGAACCCCTGCCCGGACGACGGGCCTGTCCGGCAGCTACCGGCCGGGCAGGCCCCGCAGCCCGTGTCGACGTCTGCGCCGGGGCTTGAGCTGACGGACAGAGTCACCAATGGACAGAAAGCCCATAACCGCCACAATACCGGACAAGTATGCAATTCTCCATCGGTGAACGATGTCATGGTCACCAGGTTCGAGTCCCCGCGGAGCACACCTGGTGCGAGGGGTCGCGTGGACCACCTCGACGGCATCCGTGGCATCGCCATCCTGGCCGTGTGCGCGGTCCACTGGATCGGCCAGCGGCTCCCCGGCTTCGAGGGCGGTTACATCGGAGTCGACCTCTTCTTCGTCCTCAGCGGCTTCATCATCACCACGCTGCTGGTCAAGCGGATGCCGCCGTACGGAAGCTTCCTACGGAACCGCGTACGACGGCTCTACCCACCGCTGGTCGGGGCGTTGGTGGGCATCACCGCGCTGGCCTGGCTCCTGCCTGACAGCGCCCTCTCCCCGGAGACGTCCCTGCGCCACGGTCTCGTGGCCGCGGTCCAGGCCACGTCGCTGTGGGTCACACTGGGGGGCACCCCGATCGACCCCTTCTCGATGACGTGGTCTCTCTCGGTGGAGTGGTACTTCTACCTGTTCTGGCCCCTGGCGGTGCTATGGCTCCGCCGCATGCCGGCGGCCCGCGCCGCACGCCTCGCGCTGCTGGCCGCCGGGGCTGCCTACCTCGTCGCGGCCGTCCAGCCGGGCTGGTGGTTCTACTACGGCCCCCTCGCCCACACCAGCGAATTGCTGGTCGGTGCCGCCATCGCCTTCCCGCTGACCCAGGGCTGGACTCCCCGGCTCCGGATCGGCGACCGTCCGGTCCTGGTGGCCGCGTTCACGTTCGTCGCACTATGGACGGCGTTGGGCAGTGATCCCTACTCGCCGGCCTACCGCCTCGTCGCACTCCCGCTGACCGTCGGGTGTGCCGTGCTGTTCATCCTCTCCGGCTATGCGGCCCGCCCGGCGGGCCCGGATCGGCTGCTGTCCTGGCGACCGCTGGTGGCGACCGGGCGGATCAGCTACAGCCTCTACCTCTGGCACACCCTCCCCATCGTGCTCCTGAGCAGGAACTGGCTCGGCCTGCCCAGCATTGCGGTCGGCGTGATCGGCATCGGCATCGCCCTGGGAGGCACCGCCCTCAGCTACCACCTGCTGGAACGACCGTTCCTCCGGTCGCGCGGCAACGAGTTGGCAGTGGGTCGCGGGCAGGAAACGGCGTCGTCCATCCGCCCCCGCGGCGCGCACCGGCGGGAGCGGGTCACGGCCGGCGTACACGGGCACGGGGCGGTTCCCCGCCCCTGAGTCACTCCTGGTGGGGGTTCCCCTCGGAGGGTGCCTCGTCCGGAGCTCGCGCGTCGTCGTCGGTCAGCGCGTCGTCGTCGTCCAGCACGTCGTCCGACGAGGCGGTGAGGTTGACGAGCCGGCGCTCGGCCTCCCGGACCTCCTCGTCGAGCCTGGGGTTCTCCTCAGCGGGACCCTGCGACATGGGGACCTCCATCGGGCGCGACCGGCAGACCTCCGTGTACCCGACCTGAGGGCAGAGACACGAGCCCGCCGCCAAGCCTTGATCAAGTGATGGAAAATAGCTGAATCCGCCCTGCGGGACCTATTTCTCATCACTTGATCGAGGAGATCGACTATCGGCCGCTGAGCGGCTGGCGGTCCGGTGTGCCGAGCGCCGGGCCGGTCGGCGCGCGCGCCGGGCTGGGGGAGCCCGGGAGCGTTGCCGACCCGGCCCGGTGCCGGATCAGCGCTGCTTCAGCTCGCGCCAGGATGGGTGGGTGCCGCGCCAGGCGTCGGCGAGGATGGCCGCCGAGGCCCGGCTGGGGCACTGCTGCACCCGCTCACGACCCGACGCCCCACCAATCTGGGCGCGGACCTCCCAACCCTGCCCGTCAGTACGGATGTACACGTCCCTGCGCCCGCGCGGGGTCGTGTCTCCGTTCCACCAGTGCTCCTCCACCTTCATTCGCCGACCGTATAGCAATTCCCGCGCAGAGGGTACGGCGCAGGTATGCCCGGACCGGGGCAAGAGCGACAATCCAGGCGTAATTCGGGTCAAGCGTTGACGGTTCGAAACCACAACGGGTGGTTTTTTCGCCGCTGACTTGCCAATCAGCAAACCCTCACCCTCGCGCAGGAGGGGTCAGCTCTGGGTTGTCAGAAGGTAGTCGTCGGCTTCGGGGCTCCAGCGCAGGTCCAGCACGCCGGCGGTGGCAGCGGCCTTGCAGAACTGGAGGAAGCTGCGGTAGCCGAGCTTCTTCTCGCTGAAGTCGGGACGGGCGCGGCGTACCTGGTTCTTCAGCCCGGACAGCGCCACCGGGTTGCCGCCACTGCCCAGGTCCGCCACGACACCCCGGAGCAGGCCGAAGGCCACCTCCCGGTCACCGTGCTCGGGCAGGGAGACCTCCGGGTCGCCCTTGGCGGGCCCTTCGGCCAGCTCGACCACTGTGCGCTCGGCGAGGTGGCGCAGCAGTTCGCTGAAGGTGCGGAAACCGTAGTCGGACTCACTGAACGTGGGGTCCTTGCGCAGCAGGGTGCGCTTGAGCCGGGACGCGGTGACCTCGCCGTTGGCGCTGCCCTGCAACCCGGCGACCGTCTGGGCGACCAGCACGGCGAGGGTGTCCACGTCCCGGCCGGGCTCCTCACCGGCGGGTCGACGGTCCACCTCGGGCTCGGGCTCGGGCGGGCGCTGGTTCGCGCCGACAGGGCGGGTGGGACGCGCCTGCTGGCTGCGGGGCGGCGGGATGTCCACACCTTCCAACCGGTCGTAGTAGAGGAACTCGTCGCAGGCCGGCGGCAGCAGCGCCGACGTGGACCCCTCGACCCCGACACCGATGACCCGCTTGTTCAGCTCGCGCAGCTTGTGCACCAGCGGTGTGAAGTCGCTGTCCCCACTGCAGATCACGAAGGTGGAGATGTAGTCGCGCTCGAACGCCAACTCGATGGCGTCGACGGCCATCTTGATGTCCGCGGCGTTCTTCCGGGACGCGCCCATCCGTTGCGGGATCTCGATCAGCTCGACGTGCGACCGGGTGAGCATCCGCCGGTCCTCGTCGAAGTACGACCAGTCGGCGTACGCCCGGCGAACCACCACCCGGCCTCGTTCGGCGAGCGCGTCGGCGATCGGCCGGAAGTCGAAGTCCGCGCCACCGCGGTGGTCGCGCGCGCCGAGCGCGAGGTTCTCGTAGTCCAGGAACAGGGCGATCCGGTCTTCTTGATCCACGAGGGTCAGCCTACGCCCGGCGTGAGCTGGTCGAGGCAGACGACGCGCGCCACCTCAACTCGACAACCGTCCAATTCTTGCGGCCTAATTGTCGCTTCTTTTCATTGCTCGCTTGCGACCTTGCAGCCTGGTGTTTAGTGCTGACATCATGACGATCAATGCCGGGCGTCGGGGGCGCCCGGCGGGCCTCCCACCACCATCCACCCAGGAGGGTCACCGATGTTTCGGACCATCATGCCGGCGCGGGGACGCCCCGGCCGTCCGGCCGCCACCGCAGCCGCGCTCGCGGCCGGCCTCACCCTGCTGGTCGTCACCCCCAGCGTGGCCGTCGCCCGACCGACCGCCTCCCCCGGCGCGACACCCGTCGTCACCCGGGCCGCCCTCGACCCGGCGTTGGTCGCCGGGCGCGGCGCGAACGTCGGCTTCCTCGAACAGGAGGCCGAGAACGCCCGCACCACCGGCGAGATCATCGGCCCCGACCGGTCCGCCTACACGCTGCCCGCCGAGGCCTCCGGCCGCCGGGCCGTCCGCCTCACCCCCGGGGAGTACGTCGAGTTCGTCCTGCCCAGCGCGGCCAACGGGATCACCGTGCGATACAGCATCCCGGACGCCCCGCAGGGCGGCGGGATCACCGCGCCGCTACAGGTCGCGGCGAACGGCAAGCACGTGCGCACCATGACGCTCACGTCGCAGTACTCGTGGCTCTACAACCAGTACCCGTTCACCAACGACCCGCAGGCCGGGCTGCTGCACCCGGACTGGTGGATCACCGAGTGCCAGTGCGTGCCGGCGGCCACCACCCCGTACCCGAGCATCACCACCCCGTTCCGGCCCACCCACTTCTACGACGAGCAGCGGCTCCTGCTCGGACGCACCTACCGGGCCGGCGACCGGATCCGGCTCACCGCGCCACCCGGCAGCCCGGCCGCCTGGACGGTCATCGACCTGCTCGACTCCGAACTGGTCGCCCCGCCGCGGGTCCGGCTGCTCGCGGCGAACGTGCTGGCGTTCGGGGCCGACCCGACCGGCCGGCGGGACTCCGCCGACGCCCTGGACAAGGCCATCGCCTTCGCCCGGCGCACCCACCTGAAGGTTTACATCCCGCCGGGCACCTACCAGGTCAACCGGCACGTCATCGTCGACGACGTGACCATCGAGGGCGCCGGCAACTGGCACACCATCATCAAGGGCCGCGAGGTCGCCCTGCCCACACCCGCCCCGGACGGGTCGGTGCACACCGGCGTCGGGTTCTACGGCCGGGACGCCGCCGACGGCGGCAGCCGCAACGTCCACCTCTCCGGCTTCGCCATCGAGGGCGACGTCCGGGAGCGGATCGACACCGATCAGGTGAACGCGATCGGCGGCGCGATGAGTGACTCGACCATCGACGGGCTCTACCTGCACCACACGAAGGTGGGTGTGTGGTTCGACGGGCCGATGCGCAACGTCCGGGTCACCAACACCATCATCGTCGACCAGATCGCCGACGCGCTCAACTTCCACACCGGAGTGACCGACTCCCTGGTCGCGCACAACTTCGTCCGCAACACCGGTGACGACGGCCTCGCGATGTGGTCGGAGAAGACAGCGAACGCCCGCAACACCTTCGACCACAACACCGTGCAGTCACCGACCCTGGCCAACGGCATCGCCATCTACGGCGGCACCGACACCACCGTGTCGCACAACCTCGTCGCCGACCCGGTCCGCGAGGGCAGCGGCATCCACGCCGGATCCCGCTTCGGCGCGGAGCCGTTCACCGGGCACCTACGCATCACCAACAACACCACCGCCCGCGCCGGCACGTACGAGCTGAACTGGAACATCGGCCTCGGCGCGATCTGGATCTTCGCGCTGGACCGCAGCATCGACGCGGACATCCAGGTGACCGGCGACGCGTACCTCGACAACACGTACAACGCGATCATGCTGGTCAGCGACTGGCCGGTGAAGGACCTCTACTCGATCAGCAACGTGAAATTCCGGGACATCCGGGTCGACGGCACCGGCACCTCGGTGGTCAGCGCCCGCGCCGCCGGGTCCGCCTCGTTCGCCAACGTGGACGCGCGCAACGTCGGCGCGGTCGGCGTCAACAACTGCGGTTCGTTCCACTTCACCCCGGCCGGTTCGGAGTTCACACTGACCGACCTCGGCGGCAACGACGGCGGTTGGCTCGCGCCGTGGCTGCTGCCCAACACCATCACCTGCGACGACCGGCCGCCCGTGTCGCCGCCTCCGCCTCCCGCGCGGTGGTGAACGCGGTGGGCGGCCCGATCGTCGCGGGCCGCCCACCGCACACACAGAACAAGCAGGTCAGAGCAGCTTGGCGTACGCCAGCGGCACGGTCGTCGGCTGACCGTCCCAGCTGCCGCCCAACATCGCCCCGGCCGGCCTGTCCGCCTCGGCGCCCGGCCGGTGGACGACGACCATCTCGACCGCGTCGGTGTCGATGAGCGTGCGGTCCTCGTCGACCACGCGGCGCACGGCACCGATGGCGGGCACCTCGGCCTCGCCGGCGCCGCTGACCACGATGGTCATCGTCGGTTCGCGCACCTCGCGCCGGCCGTCGACCTCGAAGTACTGCTCCGCCTGACCGGCGCCGGTGAGAATCGCGTGGGCGAGCGCTGTGGCGTAGATCGGGTCACCACAGCCGTCGTACACCCAGCGGGTGCCCAGCACCGAGTGTTCCGTGGTGCCGACCAGCCAGTCCTCGGCCCCGTCGAGGGGCGCGGCGCGGTAGGTGAGCGGAACCTGGTGGACCGGCCCGTCGGCGGTGCCGACCAGCATCGTCTCGATGCCGACCGCACCGGCCGGGTCGTCGAAGCGGTACGCGCCCCGGCTCACCACGTCCGCGGCGGTCAGCGTGCCGGAGGCGCCGACGCGCCCAGCGAACCACTGTTGGTCCGGCAGCCAGGCCGCCAGCAGGTCGAGTTTCGTGGGGCGCAGTGTGGCCCGGTGCAGCAGTGCCATGACCGCAGCCTAAGGCCTGTGTCACAAGGGCGGTCGAGCCGAGGCGGAGTCCGGGCGGCGATCCGGCAAGGCGCGGTTTCGTCCGGACTCGCCGCAGGCCGGCCAGTTCTTGTGAAACAGGCCTCAGGTCAGAGGCCGGCGCACGGGTTGCCGCCCACCGTGCAGCTCTCCGGCGCCCGGGCCTTGGGCCGGTTGTCGCGTACGTCGAAGCGGATCGTCTGTGACCCGCCCGCCGGCAGTGCTCCGCCGGTGAAGGTGATCGACCTGCCGTCCTGTCGCGACTCCGCACCCTCGACGTCGTCGACGGTGCTGCCGTCGGCGAAGGTGACCACCACGACCCAACCCGCCGCTGGAGTGGCTGCGGGGTTACCGACCACCACTTCGCCGGTGTAGCCGAACAGCCGGCTGGAGTCGGTCTCGTAACGGGCGGTCAACGGCGGCGGAGGTGATGGCACCGCCGCCGTGGTTGTCGGTGTCGGCTTCACCGACGGAGTCCGACTCGGACGGACGGTCGGCGACGTGGCCGTCCGGGACGGACGCACGGAGGCTGTCGCGCGTGGGGTGGTGGCGACCGCGACCGCCGTCCCGGACGGCGACGGGGACGCGGGCGCGGGAGGCGCGGCGCTCTGCTTGCCGCCGACCGGGAGCGCCACCCACGCCGCCGATCCGCCGAGGACAGCCAGCCCGACCAGCACGGCGGCCACCGTCCGTCGACGGGCGCGGGCCGGCCCGTTGCGGGACGCGCCGACCAGCGGCAGTTCGGTGGTCATTCCGGCGTCGCCGCGCCGCAGGTCGACCTGCTGGAAGGCGAGCCAGTCGAGGATGGCCGGCAGTCGTACGGTCAGCGCCTGCCGGAGTTGCTGCTCGCGTGGCTTCTGCTGCTCGACGGACCACCCGCCGTGCGTGGTGACCTCCCGCACCTCCAGCCGGCAACCCTGCGTCGTGGCCGTGACGTCACAGGTCACCTCGCTGAGCCGGCCGGCCTCGTCGCAGGCCAGCACGAGGCGGTCCGGCTCCTGCCGGTCGGTCACCTCGACCTCGACGTCGGCCCCGAAGCCGGGCAACCCGGCGGTGCGCAGCGACAGCCGATCCGGTACGCCCTCCAGCGTCTCGGCATCGGCGAACCACCGGCCGAGCAACTCCCGATCGGTCAATGCCAGCCAGACCCGCTCGGGTGGGTGGGACAGCTCGACCTGCGCGCCGATCTCGATCACGGCGAGACTCTAACGGGTCTCCCGCCCGTCCTGCCCCGCCCGCCCGGGCCGGTGGCCGGCGCCCTGGTCATCCCCAGCGGGTCGACCGCTCGGTCAGCGCGGCGAGGGCCGCCCGGGCACCGGCGCTCACGTCGGCGACGACCTCGGCCGCCGGCAGGTCCCGGGCCAGCGTGTGCGCCTGCCCGGCCCACGCGTTCACGACCGACGCGTCCCCGTCGCGCCGGGCGGCGGCGAGCAGCGGGCGCGTCAGGTGCAGCACCTGTGGGTAACCGGCCGGTGCCGCGGCGTCGTGCTGGCGCAGGAAGTCGTTGGTCACGCCCCGGGCTCGTTTGCCGGTGAACGACCGGGTCAGCGCGGTGGGCGCGGTACTGGCCACCGCCTCCCGGTGCATCGGCGAACTGCCCGCCTCCGGGCACCGCAGGAAGGCGGTGCCGAGCTGCGCGGCGGTGGCGCCGGCAGCCAGCACGGCGGCCAGCGCGGGGCCGTCGACGACGCCCCCGGCCGCCACCAGTGGCAGGTCGCAGCGGGCGGCGGTCAGCCGGAGCAACGGCAGCAGCGCGTAGTCGTCGTCGTCCGGCAGGCCACCGCGGTGCCCACCGGCCTCGGTGCCCTGCACCACGACCGCGTCCACACCGAGGTCGGCGGCGGCCGTGGCGGCCTCCGGGCGGGTGACGGTGGCCCACACCTCGGTGCCGCGCTCACGAAGGGCGGCCACCGCCGCCCGGTCGGGCAGCCCGAACACGAAGGACACCACCGGGACCGGGTCCGCGAGCAGGGCGGCCAGCTTCTCCGGGTACGCGTCGTCGCCGCCCACCGGCTCGCCCAGGCTGACGCCGCGCTGGGCGGCCTGCGGGGTGAGCCGTTCGGCGTACGCCCGGATGGCGGCCTCGTCGACGTCGCCCGGGTCGGGCAGGAAGATGTTGACCCCGAACGGCCGGTCGGTGCGGGCGCGGACCTCGGCGACGTCGGCGGCCAGCCGGTCGGCGTCGATCATCCCGGCGGCCAGGAAGCCCAGCCCACCGGCCGCGGAGACGGCAGCCGCTAGCGCGGGCGTGGACGGGCCGCCGGCCATCGGAGCGGCGATGATCGGGTGACGCAGCGTGGACAGCGTGGACATGGGACTCATCCTGCCGCACCGCGCGGTCCGCTCAGCGGCGTGCGGTGTGCCTCCACCGCAGCACACCGGCCAGCCCGAGCAGGGCCAGCAGTGTCCCGGCGCCGGCGACCAGCGGCCAGATCCGGCCGCCCGGCCCGATGGTGTCCTCGGCGATCGGGCGGACGTCGGTGGGCGACACCGGGCCGGCGGAGCCCGTCGGGGCCGTTGTCGGTGCCGGCTCGGCCGTGGCCGGGTAGCGCAGGATCGTCGGACGGGTACCCGGCGGTTGGTCGGCGGATTCGGAGACGGTGAGCAGCGACCCACCGTCGCGACTGTAGGTGATCGACTCGCCCTGGGGTTCGTCCGGCAACGGTGTGGTCCTGGGGGTGCCGGACGTCAACGCCTTGACCACATCCCCATCGGGGACGTCGTACTCGAAGGCGTCGGCATAGGTGCGCAGCACTACCCGACGCCCGTCCGGCGCGGTCGCCGCGCCGGTGACCACACCCCGCCCGAGAAACGAGAACGGGTTGCTCGTCGTCGTCGTCGGGAGGGTCACCTGGCCGGCCGGGGCCAGCGGCGTCGTCGCCCCCGCTCGTAGCGCGGTGGTCGGGCGGTACAGGAAGACGGTGCCGCTGCCACCCTTGGTGATGATCATCGGTTGGCCGTCGGCGTCGAGCAGCAACGCCTCGGCGTCGTGCGGGCGGTCCGGGTAGGTCATCCGGTGCAGCACCGGCCGCTCCGCCCCCGGTGCGAGCCGCCACACCCCGACAGTTGTACGCGAACGGTCGTTGTCGCCGATGTCAGCGACCCAGACGGTGCCGTCCCGGCCGACGGCCAGGTCCTCGGTGTCCCTGGGTCGGGACGGGTAGGAGACCGCCCGGACCACAGCGCACCGCTGGTCGAGGAAGAAGATCCGACGGCGGGCCTCGTCGTCGGCGCCGTCGTTGACGACCACGTACCCGTCGTCGGTCGCGACCATCCCGGAGAGCTCGCGGAGCCGGTCGTCGCGGATCTGGCACACCGGCGTGCCGACCGCCGCCGCGACCGCCGCCCCCGGGGTCAGCACCACCGTCGGTACGACCACGCCGGTGAGCAAGGCCCCCAGCGCCGCCCCCACCCGGGCGCGCCGTCCCCCGCTCAACCGCCCGCGTACCCGCATCGCCATCCTCCTCGTCGCGGCCATGCCCCGGCCACCCGCCCATCTTGTCCGATCCCGACCACCGACGGCGGCAGTCGCGGGTACGCGTCCATACCCCTGGTCGATGTACCGTCGCTCCGCCTCGTTCTCGATCAAAGGGATGATCATGCCCGGGACCGACACCTCCGCGGCCCGCCCGTTCGGGCGGCGGCTCCTCCACCGCCTGGGCCGTCCGAGCACTGGCGCGGCTGTCGTCTGGGTGCCGCTCGCCGCTGTCGTGTGCGGCCTCTTCACCGGCGCGTCGGCCAGCCGGGCCGCCTGGGAGACGTCCCGGCCGCAACCCGACCGGGCCGAGGCCAGCACCATCCTGACCGTGGCCTTTCCCGGCCACGACCTCGGCGAGATCGACACCCCGCCGGCGCTCTTCGTCGTCTACGGGCACGCGTTGCGTCTGGGCACCGTGAAGACACTGGTGCTGGGTGACGGCGGTGAGTACCAGGAGAGCGCCACCAGCGCCACCGCCCTCGGCGCGCCACCGGTGCCCGCCGAGCAGATCGTCGCGGTGGCCCGGGACCGCCTCTCCGGTGCCGGCTGGACGGTGTACGACCCGCAGGTGACCGAGGGCATCAGCTGCGCGGACAAGTTGTGCGCCACCCCGCTCGCGATCACGGACACCACGATGGTCGCTCGACGCGGTGACACCATCCTGAACGCCTCGATCTCGTCGCAGACCGCCGCCGACGCCTCCTACCTGGCGGTCGAGCTGCACCGCGCGCCACCGCCGCTGGTGGTTCCCGCCGGGGTGCTCGGCACGCTGCTGGGTACGGTGGCCGGGTGGTGGGTCTTCGCCTGGGCCAGCCGCCGCTCCGCTGAGCGCGGCAGCGCCGTGCGCGTCCTGCTGGGCGTGGCCGTGGCGCTGTGGTGGCTGCCGGTGCTGCTGGCCGTCCCGTCGCTGCTGCGCCACCACCGCGGCGAGCCACACCCGGCCTGGCATCCGTTCTGGGAGTGGCTTGGTCAGCCGGCCGCGTCACTGCTCTTCCTGGTCGGCTCGGTGTGCGCGCTGCTGGGGCTGGGACTGGCCGCCGCGCCCCGCCGGGAGAGGTAGCAAGCGTGCGACGGGCAACCGCGGGTAGGCAGTGGCCCGGCGGCATGTCGAGACACGCCGGGCAGGAGGCTCCGATGAGCACGTACCGGGATGATCAGGACGACACGTTCCCTCCTCCGGAGGCGGATGCCCAGGAGCAACGGCAGAGCGCCGTGGACTACGGGCCGCCGGACCGGGTGTCGGGTGACGTCGACCCCGAGGCGTCCGAGGCGGACCTGGCCGAGCAGGGCGCCCTGCCGGCGGGCGCGCTCGAAGACGTGACGTCGCTGCCGGCCGACGCCAACCCGGCCGACGCCCTCGAACAGCGCCAGGAGATCCCGACCCGCGACGAGGGCCGTCGCACCTGACGCACCCACTGCCGCCGGCCACGGGCCGACCCGACACGCTGCGGACAGCGTTATGACTGTGGGTCATAAATATGACTCACAGTCATAACGCTCCCACGGACGTCCGTGACCCTGGCGGCGCACTCGACCGGTGTCTGCCGGCCGGTCTAGCCCGCGACGACCTGCCAGAGCAGGAAGGCATTCAGTGCGACCACCAAGACCGCCACCAGGGACGCGGCGGCCGTGGTGAGCGGGTGGTTGACCAGGTTGCCCATGAGGTCCCGGCGACGGGTGAAGGCGACCACCGGGATCAGCGCGAACGGGATGCCGAAGCTGAGAATGACCTGGGACAGCACGAGTGCGCGGGTGGGGTCGAGGCCGACGGCGAGCACGGCCAGCGCGGGCACGAGGGTGACCAGCCGGCGCAGCAGCAGCGGAATCCGCCGCCGCAGGAAGCCCTGCATGATCACCTCGCCGGCGTAGGTGCCGACGCTCGTGGAGGCCAGCCCGGAGACCAGCAGGGCGATGGCGAACCCGAACGCCGCGGCGGTGCCGATGGTCTCACCGAGCCCGGCGTGCACACCCTCCAGGCTGTCCGCGCCACCCGGTCCACCACCCCGGAAGCTGGCGGCGGCGATCAGCAGCATGGCGAGGTTGACCGCGCCGGCCGCGCTCAGGGCGAGCAGCACGTCAGTGCGTTGACCACGGAACAGGATCCGCCGCTCGGTGTCGTCGGTGGCGGGGATGCGGTCGCGGGTCAGCGCGGAGTGCACGTAGATGACGTGCGGCATGACTGTGGCACCGAGGATGCCGGCGGCCAGCAGCACGCTGTCGGTGCCCTGGAGTCGAGGCACCAGGCCGGCCACGGCGGAGCCCGGGTCGGAACCGGCGGCGAGCAGGTTCGCCGCGAAGGCCAGGACGATGACGCCGAGCCCCACGGCGATGGCGATCTCGAAGGCGCGGAAGCCTCGCGAGCGCAGCGCCAGCACGGCGAACGCTGTGGCGCCGATGATGATCCCGCCGGGCAGCAGGGGGATGCCGAAGAGCAGGTACAGAGCGACCGCGCCACCGATCACCTCGGCCAGGTCGGTGGCCATGGCGACCATCTCGGCCTGCACCCACATGGCCTTGTTGAGGGGCTTCGGCAGGCGTTTTCGGCACAACTCGGGCAGGCTGCGACCGGTGGCCAGGCCCAGCTTCGCGGTGAGGGTCTGCACCAGCATCGCCATCAGGTTGGCCACCACCACGACCCAGACCAGCAGGTATCCGTAACGGGCGCCGGCGGCGGAGTTGGTGGCGAAGTTGCCCGGGTCGACGTAGGCGACAGCGGCGACGAACGCCGGGCCGAGCAGGATCAGTCGCCCGCGTACGCGGCCACGCGCGCGGGCCACCTGTAGTGGAGTGGCCTTCGTCGTCGTCAGTTCCTTGGTGACCATCGCACACCTCCCCTTCCGCCTGGATCGCTGCCTGTTCCTTCCCGAGCCGGTGACCCGTGCGGGCCAACCTCTGGCCTGCGGGTGCCACAGGGTCGACACGCCGAACAGCGCCTGTGACGCGCCGGGCCGGGCAGGGCCGGCCTTGACAGCAGTCGCCGTGCCGGTGAAGCTGTCTATTAGTCCTACTGTCGTAGGACAACAGGAAGGATCATCGCGAGTGATCGAGTTCGTACTGGACAGCCGGTCGAAGGTGAACACCTACATGCAGCTCGTCCAGCAGGTGAAACAGGCTCTGCGGGTCGGTCTGCTGACACCGGGCGACCAGTTGCCGAAGGTCCGGGACGTCGCCCAATCCCTGGCGATCAACCCGAACACGGTGCTGAAGGCGTACCGGGAACTGGAGATCGAGGGTCTGGTCGGCGGCCGACCCGGGGTGGGCACGTTCGTCCAGCGCACCCTTGCCGGCGCGTCCCTGCCCAACCAGGCCGAGCTACGCGACGACCTGGTCGCCTGGCTGCACCGGGCACAGACCGCCGGCCTCACCGCCGAGGACGTCATCGCCCTGGTGGAGACCACGCTGCGCGCCACCCTCGCCGACGACACCCCGCAGAAGGAACCCGCATGAGCGCAACGAGAGGACAGAGAATGGACCATGTATTGGAGGCTGACCGGCTGGGCAAGCGGTACGGCAGCACCTGGGCGTTGCGGGACTGCTCGCTGCACCTGCCGGCCGGCCGGATCGCCGCGCTGGTGGGGCCCAACGGTGCGGGCAAGAGCACCCTGTTGCACCTGGCCGTCGGGCTGCTCAAGCCCGACGCGGGCACGGTACGGGTGTTCGGCCGGTCGACGTACGGCGACACCGACGGCCTCGCCGACATCGGCTTCGTCGCCCAGGACACCCCGCTCTACCGGGACTTCACGGCATCCGAGCTGGTCGTCGCCGGCGGCAAGCTGAACAAGCGGTGGGACGCGCACCTGGCCCGCACCCGGTTGGCGCAGCTCGGCATTCCACCGGACCGACAGGTCGGCAAGCTGTCCGGCGGGCAACGGGCCCAGGTGGCGCTGGCCCTGGCGCTGGCCAAGCAGCCCCGGTTGCTGCTGCTCGACGAGCCGGTCGCCAGTCTCGACCCGCTGGCCCGGCGTGAGTTCCTCCAGTCGCTGATGGGCAGCGTCGCGGATTCCGGGACCACGGTCCTGCTCTCCTCGCACCTGCTGGCCGACCTGGAGCGCGTCTGCGACTACCTGATCGTGCTGAACGCCGCCAAGGTGCAGCTCACCGGCGCGGTCGACGACCTGGTCGCCGAGCACCGCCAACTGGTCGGCCCACGGCACGACGGCGGCCCGATCGGGGGCGTCGCCGCCGTCGTCCGGGCCAGCCACACCGATCGGCAGTCGACACTGCTGGTCCGCACCGACGGGCCGGTCACCGATCCGGCCTGGACGATCCGCGAGGTGAGCCTGGAGGACGTCGTCCTGGCCTACCTCGCCGAGGGCACCGCGCAGACCAGTCACAGCGAGTGGGGGGTAGCAGCATGATCTGGTTGACCTGGCGGCAACACCGCAAGCAGGCGTTCTACACAGTGCTGGGGTTCGCCGCGCTCGCCGCTCTCCTGGTGCCGATCGGCCTGTCGATGCGGAACACCTTCGCCGACCTCGGGCTGGCGGACTGCGTCGTCCAGCTTGCCCGTGCCGACGTCGCCGCGACGACCCGCGAGGCCTGCGACGCGGGCTTCCACCGCTTCAGCAACCAGTACGGCAGCCTCAACCTGCTGGCCGTCCTGCTGATCACCCTGCCGGTGCTGGTCGGCCTGTTCTGGGGCGCCCCGCTGGTCGCCCGGGAGGTGGAGCAGGGCACCCACCGGTTCGTCTGGACCCAGGGCGTCGGCCGCACCCGCTGGGCGTTGACGAAGTTCGGGCTGGTCGGAGCCGCCGTGCTGCTCCTCGCGATCGGCTACGGGCTGGGCATGTCCTGGTGGGTGGAGCCGCTGACCCACGCCGCCCAGGAGGGTCGCCTCGGCATGATCGTCTTCGATCTGCAGGGCATCGTCCCGATCGGCTACACGCTCTTCGCCGTGGCGCTGGGCATCTTCGCCGGCACCGTCTGGAAGCGGATGCTGCCCGCCATGGGCATCACCCTCGCCGGGTTCATCGGTGTGCGGGCGGCGGTGGAGATCCTGGCCCGGCCGCGCTACCAGCCCGCCCAGACCCAGACCTTCCCGATCGAGGGGGACGGGCCGCCGGACATCGGCCGGGGCGACTGGATCCTCACCCAGGGCGTCCGCAACCCGGACGGGACGATGATCGCGGAGGACACCCGGATCCAGTGCCCGCCGGGCGGGAAGGGGCCGGACGGTCGGGTCTGCGGCGCCGAGCTGGGCCTCGAACCGGGCGCGTACAACTGGCAGCTCTACCAGCCGGCCGACCGGTTCTGGCTGTTCCAGGGCATCGAGACGGGCATCTTCGTCGCCCTCGCCCTGCTGCTGCTCTACCTGGCGGTGCGCCGGGTCCGCCGGATCGCGTAGGCAGCGACGTCTGATCGCGTGGACAGCGACGGGTGCTCGTCGGGGCGCGGGGGCCTCGGCGATCACCCGTCAGCGCAGGCCCTCCGGGGTCAGCGACAGCCAGGACGTCAGGTCGCGCAGCTCGTCGTGCACGGCGCGGCTCACCTGCGGCGTGAAGGGGACGTCCTCGTGGACGGCGTGCACGGTGAACGTGCCGCGCCGGCGGTCGGCCGTGGCGTCCACCTTTCCGACCAGCCGGTCGCCGTGCAGGATCGGCAACGCGAAGTAGCCCCAGCGCCGGTTGGCCTTCGGTTTGTACATCTCCAGCACGTACTCGTACTCGAAGAGCTCTTCGAGACGGACCCGGTCGTGCACCAACCTGTCGAACGGCGACAACAACGCCGTACGCCCGGTGAACGGCTGCCCGAGAGCGGCCGGGTCCACCCGCCAGACCCCCGGGACCCCCTCGACCACCGCCGGCTCGCCGGCGTCGCCGACCTCCGCCGGCTCCCCCGGAAGGACCGGTGTCTTCGCCCGGGCGATGCCCAACGCGCGTAGCCGGCGCTCGTTACGGACCCGAAGCGCCTGTTCCAACGCCACGACGGGGATGCCGGCCGGATAGACCCGCTCGGCGACATCCCACAGCCGTTGCCGGCCCTGACGACCGGAGATCGCCACCTCGCCGCGGGCGACCAGGAACTCCAGCATCTGGGTGACGTTGCGGTTGTTGGTCCACCCCGACGACGGCCAGGGCACCGCGCAGGTGTCCGGGATGTCGCGGGACAGCAGTGGCCCGGAGCGACCGAGCAGGTCGAGCACGTCCCGCCGGAACGAGTCGTTCGCGCGCAGCCACTCGCGCTGCCGCTCGTGAGCGGGCCAGGCGGCCATCGCCGCGAGGTAGAGCCCCAGATCGTCCATCGGTCGCAGCATGGCCTGGTGCTCGAAGAGCGTCCGGTCCCGTTCGAGGGCGTGACGCAGGTGCGCGGGCTGGTACGACGAGCCGAGCCGGCTCCAGCAGACCAGGTCGGCGCTCGGCGCGACGGCAGCCGTCGGGTCGATCTGCAGCAGCGTCAGGTGCCGCACCACAGTGAGCAGGTCGGTCGGGCGCGGGGCGGCCAACAACTGGGCCCGCACGGCGATCCGTCGTGCCTGCGCGCGATCGAGCTGGTGCACGCCCACGCCGGCGAGCCTAACGCCGAGCACCGACATGCCGCTGACCAGCGCAGTCGGATTCCAGCCCGTCGCCAACGCGACTGAACGCGTCTGTCCGATCACGATCAGTGCTCCGATGTGGACCGCAGGCCCGCGTCCGGTGGGCCGCAGCGATGGGAGCGTACGCGTGAAGTCCAGAGTCCTCCGTCGGGTCGCCGCGTCCGCAGTGGCACTCGCCTGCGCCGTGCTGGGGGCGGTGGCACTGCCGGCCACCCCGGCGTCCGCCAGCCCGATCCGCAACGCCACCCCGTGGTCGGTGCTGTTGTGCAAGTTCAGCGACAAGCCGGCGGAGCCACAGCCGCCGTCGCACTTCGCCAACTTCCTCACGGCGACCGGCGTCGGCACCGGCGGGGTGGCGGACTACCTGGCCGACCAGTCCGGCGGTCGGGTGTCGTTGGCCGGCTCGGTGGTGCGGGGCTGGTACACGATGCCGTACACCCTGGCGCAGTTCGGGTCGATCGACAGGTGGACCCGGACCCAGCGCTGCGTGGACACCGCAGCCGCCGCCGGCTACGCGGTGCCGGCCGGCAACCGGATCGCGGTCATGCTCAACGACTGGGTCGACTCCGGCGCGGCCGGTGGTCGGGTGCTGCTCGACCCGGGCGCCTGGAACGTCGGCTTCGCCGCGCACGAGATGCTGCACGGCTACAACCTGGGCCACTCGTTCTCCAACGACACCACCTACCAGAACGCGTCGTGGTCCCAGCCGGGCGAGTACGACGACCCGTGGGACGAGATGAGCGCGATGCACATCTACGCCTTCGGCACCGCGAACTACGGCACCAGCGCGGTCGGGCTCAACGGCCCCAACCGTGACGAGTTGGGCTGGCTACCGAAGAACCGGATCTTCACCATGGGCGCCGACGGGGTCGGCTCCCGCAGCCTCACCCTGGCACCGCTGGAGGTGCCCGCCGCGAGCGGCCCGCAGCTGATCCGGATTCCGTTCGACCCGGCCGACCTGTTCCACTACTACACTGTCGAGTTCCGCCGGAAGACCGGTTGGAGCGCCGGCATCCCGGCCGACACGGTGCTGCTGCACGAGGTCCGCAACGGCACGCCCACCCTGCTGCGCACCGGCCCCGGCGGTGGTCCGGCCCAGTCACTCAACGCGGGCGGCGTGCAGATCGGCGTGAACTGGCTCTCCGGCAACGCCGCCTCGGTGACGGTGACCACCGACGTGGTCAACCGCTGCCTCCAGGGGTACGTCTGGCGCGAGGCCCGCGCGGGCGACCTGGTCTGCGTCACCGGAGCCACCCGCAGCCAGGTGTGGGCGGACAACGCCGCCGCGGCGAGCCGCTGGGTGAACGGCCCGTACGGCCCGCACACCTGCGTCGCCGGCTACGTGTGGCGCGAGGCGTACGCCGGGGACGACGTGTGTGTCACCGGGGCGCAGCGCACCCAGGCCGCCTCCGACAACGCCGCCGCCGCGTCCCGTCGTAACCCGGCCCGGCTGGTGTCCGGCCCCAACACCTGCGTCAGCGGGTACGTGTGGCGCGACGCCGACCAGTCCGACTACGTCTGCGTGACCGGCACGACCCGGTCCCAGGTGCTCGCGGACAACGCGGTCGCCGCGAGCCGCTGGGTCAGCGGCCCGTACGGCCCGCACACCTGCGTCGCCGGCTACGTGTGGCGCGAGGCGTTCATCGGGGACGACGTCTGTGTCACCGGAGCGCAGCGCACCCAGGCCGCCTCCGACAACGCCGCCGGCCCCGGCCGGGTGCTGCGTCCCGGCGGCTGACCGACAGCGCCCCCGGTGGCGGCGGCCACCGGGGGCACTGCCCGGCCGGACGTGAATCCCGGATCGACTAGCGTCGTGGCATGACGATCTCGTTGGACGGCCGGCGGTTCGCCGCGCTGACGGATGTGGTGGCCGGCGAGGTGAGCGCCGAGACGGTCTTCACGTACCACGAGCGGGCCGGTGAGGTGTGGGCCGAGTACGCGGGCGGCTCCATCCGACGGGGCTACCTCGTCGGCACCCGGGAGGCCGACCGGTTGGAGTTCCGCTACGTCCAACTCAACACCGAGGGGCAGACGTCCTCCGGGCGCTGCGTGACCGAGGTGGGCGCGTCGGCCGACGGCCGCCTGGAGTTGCGCGAGAGGTGGACCTGGGAGTCCCGGCCGGGCAGCGGCACCAGCGTGGTGCGGGAGCTCCCCTAGGTCGGGTCGGCGGGATCCGTCTGGCCGGCGACACCGACGTTGAGCGGGTCGGCCAGCAACTTGTCGAACGCCAACTCGGCGGCGCCGATCAGGACGGCGTCGCGGCCGAGTGCCGCCGCACGTAACCGCAGGTACTCGCGGGAGGCGGGCAGTGGCATCGTGTCCAGCCGCTCACGGACCACGTCCGCGCCGGCGGTGAAGATGTCGCGAAGCGACCCCCCGAACACCACAGCGTCCGGGTTGACCACGTTGACCAGGTTGGCCACACCGAAGCCGAGCCAGTCGGCGACCTGCGCGACCGCCGCGCCGGCGGTCCGGTCGCCGTCCGCCGCCGCGCGCAGCACCTCGGCCACCGCCGCGCGGTCGCTCGGGTCCCGGCCGGCGTGCCGCAGCAGGGCGGCCTCGGAGATCTCGGTCTCCCAGCAGCCACGGGACCCGCAGCCACAGGGCAGACCGTTCGGGTTGACGACCATGTGACCGACCTTGCCACTGTGGCCCCGGTGGCCGATCACCAGCCGACCACCGACGATGATGCCGGCGCTGATGCCGAGGTCGCCGTGCAGGTAGATGACGTCGTCGATGCCCGTCGCCACGCCCCGGACCTGCTCGGCCAGGGCCGCGATGTCGGCCAGGTCGCCGGTCACGAAACCCGGGCCGGCGCTGAACTCCGCCTCCAGGGCGACACCGAGCGTCTCGTCGACGCCGGCGATCCGGATCCTGCCGTCCGGCTCGCGGGTGGCGTCGGTGACCGCGACCGCCCCACCGACCAGCAGCGCGTCGGGGGCCACGGATCGTTCCATGTCACGGACCAGGTCGGCGAGGGGCCGGACGGCGTCGATCGCCGACGTTCCGCTCAGTCGCGGGATCTCCCGCAGGTCCAGGATCTGCCCACCGAGACCGACCCGAGCGGCGCGTAACCGGTCCGCGTCGATGCTCAGGGCGTGCGCGTAGACGCGGTCGGAGCGGGGACTGACCACCAGCGACGGCCGCCCGGCGCGGCGCACGCTCGCCGGCGCCCCCTCGGTGACCAGTCCGCTGGCCACCAGGTCGGCGGCGAGGGCGCCGATGGTGCTGCGGTTGAGGCCGAGCTGGCTGGTCAGTTCGGCCCGGGACGTCGGACCGTGCAGGTGTACGTAGCGCAGGACGGCGCCGAGGTTCTGCCGCCGGATCTCCTCCTGGCTCGCGCCAGGGACCGCCGGAAGCGGCGATTCGGTGGTACGACCGACGCCGGTTGGCCTGGACCGGACTGGTGCTGCCACGGTCAGACCTCCTTCCGGGTCGAAGCCGATGGGCGCGGGGGTGCGGAGACGACGATGGGTCCCGGTAGTGAAGACCCGGGACCCATCGGCATTACTACCTACCGTGCGGTGATTACTTGGTGAGCGGCGCGAGCTTCGGGTCGTTGGCGTACGCCTCAGCCGCGTTCGCCTTGGTGACGGCGACCGGCGGGAGCAGGTACGTGTCGACGACCTTGCTGCCGTTGTTGTAGGACTTGGTGTCGTTCACCTGCGGGGCGTTACCGGCCTGGAGAGCCTTGACCATGTTGATGGTCTCCTTCACCAGGTTGCGGGTGTCCTTGTTGATCGTCATGTACTGCTCGCCCTTGACGATCGACTTGACCGACTCGACCTCGGAGTCCTGACCGGTGACCACCGGGGTCGGCTTGCCAGCGCCCTTGACCGAGGTCAGGATCGCGCGGGCCAGGGTGTCGTTCGGGGAGAGGACGCCGTCCAGCTCCTTGCTGCCGTAGGTGGAGGTCAGCAGCTGGTCCATGCGGGCCTGCGCACCCTCGGCCTTCCAGCCCTGGATGGCGGTCTGCTTGACGTCCTTCTGGCCCGAGGCGACGACGACGTTGCCCTTGTCGATCTCCGGCTTGAGCACGTCCATCGCACCGTTGAAGAAGACACCGGCGTTGTTGTCGTCCGGCGAGCCGGAGAACAGCTCGATGTTGTACGGGCCGTTCGGCTTCTTGGCCTTCATGCCGTCCAGCAGGGCCTGGCCCTGGAGCTGGCCGACCTTGAAGTTGTCGAACGCGACGTAGTAGTCGAGGTCCGGCGTGTTGGTGATGAGGCGGTCGTACGCGATCACCTTGGCACCGGCGGCGTGCGCCGCGGCGACCTGGGTCGACAGCTGCGCGGCGTCGGTCGCGCCGATGACGATGACCTTGGCGCCCTTGGTGGTCATGGCGGTGATCTGGGCCTGCTGGTCGGCGACCGTGGTCGACGCGCCGGCGTACTGCACGTCAGCCTGGAAACCGGCCTCCTTGAGGCCGTTGGTGAACAGGTCACCGGCGAGGACCCAGTTCTCCGAGGTCTTGGCCGGGAGGGCCACGCCGATCAGCGAGTTCGCCGCGAAGCCCTTGGCGGCCTCGCCGCCGGAGTTGCTGTCGCCGTCGCGGCCGGAGCCGCAGCCCGCGAGGGCCAGCATGGCGGCGGCGCTGACCGCGACCACCGACGTGCCAAAGAATTTACGCATGGTGAGGACTTGCCTTTCTGGATGTGAGACGGGTGGTGAGAGTTCGGTGGCCGTCAGCCGGACACCGCTGCCTTGGCGGGCTCGCGCTCCGCGTCCGGCGGTGAGGCGGGTGGGGCGGAGTCCTCGCGGCGGAACGGCCGCATCAGGCTCCCGATGATGGAGAAGCGTCCCTGGCTCTTGTTGTAGACGTCGATCGCGACGGCCAGCAGCAGGACCAGGCCCTTGATGATCTGAACCCGGTCGGTGCCGACGCCCATCAGCTGGAGGCCGTTGTTGAGCACGGCCATGACGAGACCACCGACGATCGAGCCGCTGATGGTGCCGATACCACCGGAGACGGCCGCGCCACCGATGAAGACGGCGGCGATGGCGTCCAGCTCCCAGCCGTTGCCGTCCTGCGGGCCGGAGGCCGCCGAACGGGCCACGAAGATCATGCCGGCCAGCGCGGCCAGGACGGACATGTTCATCATGACGAAGAAGTTGACCCGCTTGAGCTTCACGCCGGACAGCTCGGCCGCCCGGGAGTTGCCGCCCACCGCGTAGATGTGCCGGCCACCGGCCGTGTTGCGGGTGTAGAAGGAGTACGCGATCACGAGGAGCACCAGGATGATGCCGGAGATCGGGAAGCTGGTGCCGACGCGACCACTGGCGAAGCGCAGCGCCGCGAAGGCGATCACCCCGACCATGACGGCCATCCGCAGGATCGAGATCCACATGGGTGCCGGGTCGGCGTCCATCGCCCGACGGGTCTTGCGGGCCTGGAGCTCCCGCCACACCACGGCTACCGCCGCGGCCAGGCCGAGGAGCAGCGTCGCGTTGTTGTAGCCGGTGTTCGGACCGAACTCGGGCAAGAAGCCGGAGCCGATCTCCCGGAAGCCCTCCGGCACCGGGATCGTGTTGGCGTTACCGATGAACTGGTTGCCACCACGGAACAGCAGCATGCCGGCCAGGGTCACGATGAACGCCGGCACCCCGATGTACGCCACCCAGAAGCCCTGCCAGGCGCCGATGATCGCGCCGATCGCGAGGCCGAACAGGATGGCGACGGGCCAGGGCAGGTCCCACTCGGCCATCGACTTGGCCACCAGGATGCCCGCGAAGGCGGCGACCGAGCCGACCGAGAGGTCGATGTGCCCGGCCACGATCACCATGAGCATGCCGATGGCCAGGATCAGGATGTACGAGTTCTGCTGGAACAGTGCGATCAGGTTGTCCGATCGCAGCGTCAGGCCGTCCGTCAGGATCTGGAACAGGACGACGATCGCCACGAGGGTGAAGATCATCCCGAACTGACGGGCGTTGGAGGTCGTGCCTCCGAACAGGTTCTTCTGAAGGTCCTTGATACGGCTCATCGGGTGGCCAACTTCTTCGTCGAGGTCATCTGCTTCATGAGGGTCTCCGGGGTCGCGTCCGCCCGGGCGATCTCGCCCGTGATGGCGCCCTCGAACACGGTGTAGATGCGGTCGCAGAGCCCGATCAGCTCAGGCAGCTCCGAGGAGATGACGACGACGCCCTTCCCCTGGTCGGCGAGCCGCTGGATGATGCCGTAGATCTCGTACTTCGCACCCACGTCGATGCCGCGGGTCGGTTCGTCGAGGATCAGCAGGTCCGGGTCGGTGAACATCCACTTGGCCAGCACGACCTTCTGCTGGTTGCCACCGGAGAGCTTCGAGACACCCTCGTCGACCGTGGGGGCCTTGGTCCGCAGCTCCTTGCGGTAGGACTCGGCCGCCTGGTATTCCTCGACCTCGTTCAGCACGCCGTGGTGCGAGATCTTGGACAGCTTGGCGGCAACCGTCGACGTCTTGATGTCGTCGAGCAGGTTGAGGCCGATCGCCTTGCGGTCCTCGCTGACGTACGCGAGCCCGTTGTCGATGGCGTCCGCCACCGACTTCAGGACGATCTCCTTGCCGTCCTTGATGATCGTGCCCGACTCGTACACCCCGTAGGAGCGGCCGAAGACACTCATCGCGAGTTCGGTGCGGCCCGCGCCCATCAGACCGGCGAAGCCGACGATCTCGCCGCGGCGCACCACGAAACTCTCGTTCTTGCAGACCTGGCGCTCGGCGGAGATCGGGTGCCGGACGTTCCAGTTGCGGACCTCGAAGAACACGTCGCCGATCTTCGGGGTGTGGTCCGGGAACCGGCTGCTCAGCTCGCGACCGACCATGCCCCGCACGATCCGGTCCTCGTCGACCCCGTCCGCCTTGACGTCGAGGGTCTCCACGGTCCGGCCGTCGCGCAGGATGGTGATCTGGTCGGCGATCGCCTCGATCTCGTTCAGCTTGTGCGAGATCATGATCGAGGTGATGCCGCGGGAGCGGAACCCGCGCAGCAGGTCCAGCAGGTGCCGGGAGTCGGCCTCGTTCAGCGCCGCGGTCGGCTCGTCCAGGATGAGCAGCTTGACGTCCTTGGCGAACGCCTTGGCGATCTCCACGAGCTGCTGCTTGCCGACGCCGATGTCCTTGACCAGGGTGTCCGGGTCTTCTTCCAGACCAACCCGGGCCATGAGGTCCAGCGCCATCCGGTTCGCGGCCTTCCAGTCGATAGCGCCCCGCTTGCGCGGTTCGTTGCCGAGGAAGATGTTCTCGGCGATCGACATGCCCGGAATGAGCGCGAGCTCCTGGTGAATGATCACGATGCCGGCGTTCTCGCTGGCCCGGATGTCGGAGAACTTGCTCTCCGACCCCTGGTAGACGATCTTGCCGTCGTAGCTGCCGTGTGGGTAGACCCCGCTGAGCACCTTCATCAGCGTGGACTTGCCCGCACCGTTCTCGCCGCAGATGGCATGGATCTCGCCGGCGCGAACCACCAGGTTGACGTCGGAGAGGGCCTTGACTCCGGGGAACTCCTTGGTGATGGAGCGCATCTCAAGGAGGATCGGCACGTCGCTCATAGCTCGTACCACCTCGCCAACGTCATCGGTTGCCTCCGGAAGGTTGAACCTTCACTTGGTTTTGTTGTTGACGGCAACGTATTGCGGCCGAAGGGTCATCCGCAAGGCGAGGGCCTGTTGAAAATGTAACAATCCGGCAATATAGACGTAGCGCAGTATTCGCCCGTCACAGCCGCCCCCGCAGCCCCTCCGGGCACCTTCGCGTGCCGGTGGCAACGTTGTCAAATGATAGCGACGCCCCACCCGGAGCCTGCTACCCCTTGACAGAGGCCGCCACCAGGCATGATCCGCAGCAACCTGACGACCGTCGACGCATCCGCGCGCTCGACGCCATCGAATGATCTTGATCGGGCGGCGACGTCGACAACGCCTCCGGGACACCCCCGGACCCGGCGGCAGGTGGTGTGACCCACGCCTCTCCCAAAGGGCCGCATCGACGACTGTCGTCTCGATGCACCCGTCACCAGGCGAGGGATCCGCGACCTAACGCCCCTTAAGGCCGGTTCGGGGCCGATCGGTGCGGTCAGTCCGGGCGCAGCACCGCCTTGATCACGCCGTCCTCCCGACGGTCGAAACGGCGGTACAGCTCCGGCGCGTCGGCCAGGGTGCCGTGGTGGGTCACGACGACACTGGGCCGCGCACGACCGGCGACGACCAGGTCCCGCAGCAGCACCGTGTAGCGGCGGTCGTGGGTGCGGCCGAACCGGACCGTGACGCCCTTGCTGAACAGCGCCCCCCACGGCGCGACGAGGTCTTCGTGGCCGTCCGCGCCGGAGGCGGGATGCAGGTCCCTGTCCGGGTACACGCCGGCCACCCCGATCGCCCCGACCGGGTTGACCAGCCGGGCCGCATCGGCGATGACCTGGTCCGGGCGCTCCCGCTCGGGGTGCTCCCGGTCGCGAGCCTGGAACCCGACCGCGTCGATCACCTTGTCCACTCCGCCCAGCTTCTCCTCGCCGAGCGGCAACCCGGCCCGGGCCCGGTCGGCACGGATCTGCTCGACCGGGTCACCCCGGCGGAAGTCGATCGGCACCGCGCCGATCTCGCCGGCCTTGTCAAGCCGGGCGTCGACTCCGTCGACGCAGTAGACGACGCGGGCACCTCTCAGCAACGCCGAGTAGGCGCTTAGCAGGCCGATGGTGCCCGCACCGAATACGGCCACCGTGTCCCCGGCCTCGACCCCGGCCAGGGTGGCGGCGGCGTGCCACCCGGTGACGAACGCGTCGGCGAGCAGCACGAAGTCGTCCTCGTACTCGTCCCCCGGCTCGCCGGGCACCGGCACGCAATTCGCGTCGGCCCACGGCACGCGCAACAGGTCGGCCTGGGCACCCCGGTACGGACCCATCCCGGCGTAGCCGTACGCCGCGCCCGGCGCCTCGGCCCGGGCCCGTAGGCAGGCCGCAGAGAACCCCCGCGCGCACATCACGCACGTCCCGCAGAACAGATGCGTGGGGATCACCACCCGGCTGCCCGGCCGGACGGTCTGCACGGCGTTGCCCACCTCCTGCACCACTCCCAGCGGCTCGTGACCGAGCACCAGCCCCGGTTGCGCGCCGGTTCGTCCGTCGTACATGTGCAGGTCGGTGCCGCAGAGAGCGGTCGAGGTGATCCGCACGAGCACGTCGGTCTCCGCCTCCAGCGTCGCGTCGGGCACCTCCCGCACGGCGACGGTTCGCACGTCGGCGTAGACGACGGCTCTCATCCCGGCCCTCCTGTTCGGCGACGGATGGCCGGTCTTCCCCCCACCGCGCCGTTCATGCCACCGGGCCGGCCGGCTGCGATCGGGGCGGTGCTATCTTAGGGCTCCTAAGTTGATTCCTAGCCAGCCAAAGGATCCACATGCCGCGACAGGGTCTGACCAGCGAGCGCGTATCCGCCGCCGCGGCCGACCTGGCGGACGCGGTCGGCCTGGCACGACTGACCGTCGCGGCCGTCGCTCGACACTTCGGGGTCTCCGACGCCGCTCTGTACGTGCACGTCCGCAGTCGCGACGCGTTGATCGAGCACGTCGCGGTACGGGCGGCGGCCGGGTTCGCCGACGAACTCGCGATCGCCGTGGCCGGTCGCTCGGGCCGCCACGCACTGGAGGCGTTCGCCGACGCCTGGCGCGCGTTCGCCCTCGCCCACCCGGGGCAGTACGCGGCGACCCAGCTTCCGTTGCCGCCCGAGATCGGCACGAGTTCCGTCGGGCACCTGCGCCTGATCGAGCTGAGCTACGCGATGCTGCGCGGCTACGGGCTCGACGAACCCGCGCTGACCGACGCGATCCGATTCGTCCGCAGCACCCTCCACGGCTTCACGAGTATCGAGACCGTCGACGGGTTCGGGCATCCCCGCCCTCTCGACGCCTCCTGGCACTCGCTTCTCGACGCCGTGCACACCACACTGAACAACTGGCCGACCGGAACCCGGGAGCAAAAGTGAACAGCGACGACCTGACCGTCGAATCCCCCGACGGGACCCGTCTGGTGGTGCGGCGTCTCGGGGCCGGGGATCCCGTCGTCCTCGTGCACGGCTCGGGTGGCGGGCTGCACTCGTGGGCCGCCGTCGCGGACGATCTCGCTCGGGATCACACGGTGTGGATGCCGGCCCGGCGCGGATACGGCCCCAGCGACGTCCCGCCGGGCACGAAGTACTTCGCGGACGAGACCGTCGACCTGCTGGCCGTCATCGAGGCAGCACACCGCCCTTCGGGCGAGCCGGTCCATCTCGTCGGGGCGTCCTACGGCGCGACCCTGGCACTGCACACCGCCTCGGCCGACCCCCGCAACCTACGTTCGCTGGCCGTCTTCGAGCCTCCGCTCTACGCCGCCGGAGCAGGGATCGCACCGCTGCTCGACAGGTACCGTTCCGCCTTCGAACGCGACGACACCACGGCGATGGCAGCCGCGTTGAACGACGTGACACGGGTTCCGGCCGAGATCGTCGCCGCCCTCGCCGCCTCGGCCGGCGATCGGACGCCGGATCCGGTCGAGGCCCGACGCTCGGCGATCGGCTGGCTGCACGATCTCGAAGCCCTCGCCGCGGACGGCACGGACATCGCACGGTGGTCCTCGATCAGTGTGCCGACGCTCCTGCTGGCGGGCGCCGACACGTGGGAGCCGATGCCCACCACTGTCGACGCCCTGGCGGCGGCGATGCCAACGGCGCGTCACGTCGTCTGGCCCGGCCAGTCGCACTTCGCGACCATGACGGCACCCAACCTTTTCGCCGACGCGCTGCGGCAGTTCTTCGCGGAGGTCTCGGGATAGCCCGAGCGCGACGCTCAGCGGGCCAACCGGTCGCGCAGTATCGGGACGCCGTCACCGGACAACTCGGCGAGGACGACGGAGCGACCGGTCAGCGCGAGCATCACCGCTTCTGCCGCGCCCCGGACCACTCGCCCCTCCCCTGATGCCCAGCCCAGGTCGGTCGCCTCGAACCGCAGGCCGTCGGTGTGACCTTTACGCACGAAGAAACCGATCGCGCGTCGGTGCACCAGGAAGTCCAGCGATGCCCGGAGCCGATCGGGACGCAGGTCGTGCGGCAGGCCCAGCGGGCGGCGAATGTCCTGTCCGTGCACCTGGAGGTCGGTGAGCTGACCGAAGAAGCCGACCCGGGGTGCCCGGTACGGCGTCGAGGCGTTCTCGCGCAGCAGCGCCGAGATCTCGTCGGCCGGTCGGCGGGCGACCATCTCGGCCAGCCGGGCGTTGGCGGCGTGCAGATTGAAACGGCTCCGTAGCAGCAGCGGTAGGAACCACCGGCGGCGAGCGGCGAAGGGGGCGACGAGATGGGCGGCCACCTGCCGGACGGTCCATGCGCCGCACAGACTCGGGACGCCCAGTTGCTCGGGCGTCAGCGCGTCGATCAGGTCGGCGGCCCGTCGCCGTTCGTCGCTGATCATGACCATGAGGTCGGTGGGTGTGGGATCTGGCGGGCCGGCGGACGGTGTGGTCATCGGAGTCCTCCCCGTTAGGACAGTGAACTCGGTCAGTATGCCGACCGCGTCCGTCCGAGACTGTCCCTCGCGTCCGGCTCACGACCCGGGCCCGCCCTCGCCGGTGCGGAGACTGGGCCGCACCGGCGAAGGGCCGGGTCTACTCGGACGCCTGGGCGCTCTGCTGCTGCCGGAACTGGTCGACGGGCAGGCCGCCACGACCCCAGTTCTCGGTCGCGACCTCGTCGATCACCACGAAGGTCGACGTCAACGGCTTGTTCAGGACGTCGCGCAGCACCTCGCTCACGCCCTTGATCAGGGCGGCCTTCTCCTCGGCGGTCGCCGCGGACGTGCCGGGTGTGCTGCCCTCGCGGGTGATCTGAATGGTGACGATCGGCATCGTCTGCTCCTCTCCGGGATCGGGTCAGGTCAGTGGCCGGCGTTCTGGCCACCGTCGACGTGCAGGATCTCGCCGGTGACGAACGGGGCGGACTCGAGGTAGACGACGGCCTCGACCACGTCACTGGTCTCGCCCATCCGGCCGACCGGGTGCAGGCCGGCGAGCGTCTCGTGCGTCTCGACCGGGTGCATCGGGGTCTTGATGACGCCGGGCGCGACGGCGTTGACCCGCACACCGCGACCCGCGTACTCGATGGCCAGGGACTTGGTGGCCGAGCTGAGGCCGCCCTTGGTCAGCGACGCGAGCACCGACGGAACGTTCGAGTTGGGCTGGTCGACGAAGCTGGTCGTGATGCTGACGATGTGACCGGCGCCACTGGCCAGCAGGTGTGGCATGACGCGCCGGGTGAGGTGGAAGAACCCGGCGAGGTTGATCCCGGTCACCTGGTCGAAGTCCTCGTCGGTGTAGTCGGTGAACGGCTTGGCGACGAAGACGCCGGCGTTGTTCACCAGGGTGTCGATGCGCCCGAAACGGTCGAGGGCGGCGTCCACCACCCGCTGGGCCGTGTCGGCGTCGGCGATGTCGCCCCGGACCGTGACGACCTGCGGGTCGTCGGACGCGCCGATCGAGCGCGAGGTGGCGACCACGCCGTAGCCGAGCTTGCGGTAGGCGTCCACGAGGCCGGCGCCGATGCCCTGGGACGCGCCGGTGACCACGACGACCTTCTGTACCTGGCTGGTGTTCATGGGAACCCTTCCTGACTGGCCGAAGCCCTGGGGGTCGGACCTGGAGGCCCGACCGGATGACCACTAGACGACTGGTCTACTAAAAGCTAGCCGACCGGTCGTGTATCGTCAAAGCATGGGACGGACCAGTGACGCGCGGAACAAGATCCTCGACGCTGCCGCCACGCTGATCGAGCAGCGCGGCTACTCGGCCCTGGGCGTGGCCGAGATCTGTGCGACGGCCGGAGTGCCGAAGGGCAGCTTCTACTACTTCTTCGAATCCAAGCAGGCTCTCGCCCGCGCCGTCATCGACGAGCACTGGGTCACCCAGCGTCGCCAGTGGGAGCAACTGCTCGGCGCCGAGCACGACCCACTACGCCGGCTGCGGGACCTGTTCGTGGCGACCGAGGAGATCCAGCGCCTCGGCCAACAGAACTCCGGGGTCGTCGCCGGCTGCCTGTTCGGCAACCTCGCCCTCGAACTCAGCAACCAGGCCGAGGAGATCCGCGGTCGGCTCCAGGAGATCTTCGAGGAGCAGATCACCCTCATCGAGCAGGTCGTCGTCGAGGCGAAGGAACGCGGCCTGGCCGGCCCGTCGGTCGACGTCCGGGAAGCCGCCCGCTCCATCGTGGCCCAGATCGAGGGACGGGTCCTGCTCGCGAAGCTGCTCAACGACCCGACCCAGCTGGAAACGCTGTGGCGCAACTGCCTGGATCTCCTCCAGGTGCCGGCGGAGGCACGGACCACGATCGACTGAGTGGGCGGACAGCGCTGACCGATCAGGCCGGCACACCGACCGGGCCACTCAGTAACATCGGCGAGGCACGATATCCAGGCGGACCCTCACCGACCCGATCGGGCACCCGACATGACGACCGAGCAGACCACGACTCCCCCGCGCACCGGCGTCGGCATCACCACCAACGGGCTGGGCCAGAGCGCCCGAGGCGGTCGCCAGATCCTGGACGACGTGTCGCTGGCCATCGCGCCGGGCGAACTGGTCGCGATCATCGGTGCCAGTGGCGCCGGTAAGACCACACTGCTGGAGTTGCTCGGGGGCGTACGGCGACCGACAGCGGGCGTCGTGACGTACGACGGCACGGCAGACCCCGGCGTCATCGGCTTCGTCCCGCAGGACGACATCATCCACCGGGAACTGCCCCTGGCCCGCACCCTGCGGTACGCCGCCCGCCTGCGCCTCCCCTCCGCGACCGGGACGGCCGAGGTCGGCGACCGGGTCGCCGAGGTGCTCGCCGAGCTGCGACTCAGCGAACGGGCCGACACACCGGTGGGCCTGCTCAGCGGGGGTGAACGCAAACGCGCCAGCATCGCTGTCGAGTTGCTCACCCGGCCCGGCGTGTTCCTCCTCGACGAACCCACCTCCGGGCTGGACCCGGCGATCGCCGTGGAGTTGCTCCAGGTGCTCCGCACCCTCGCCGACACGGGGACGACGGTCGTGCTCACCACCCACCAGATCACCGACGTGGACCACTGCGACCGGGTGGTCGTGCTGACCCCCGGCGGGCGCCTGGCGTTCAGCGGCGCCCCCGCCGCAGCCCGGGAGTTCTTCGGCCTGCGGTCCCTCGTCGAGGTGCACCTCCGTCTCGACGAGGCGACGCACCCGGCCCAGTGGCCCGACCGTTTCGCCGCGCAGCGGCGCGACGTCGAACCAGCAGCCCGCCCCGCGCACGCCCGTGACGGCGGCGCGCCGGCGCCCGTCGGCCGGCTGCGTCAGTGGTCCGTCCTCACCGCACGCAACGCGGAGATCGTCGTCCGCAACCGGCTGACGCTGGCGATCCTGCTCGGCTCACCGCTGATGGTGCTCGGCATGTTCGCGCTGCTCTTCCGTCCGGGAGCGTTCGAGCCGAGCCGGCCGAGCCCCACGGTGACGGTGATGATCCTGTTCTGGATCGCGTTCGGCGGCTTCTTCTTCGGGCTGACCTACGGGCTGCTCCAGATCTGCACCGAGCTACCCATCCTGCGTCGGGAGCGGCTGGCGGGTGTCCGGCTGGTGCCGTACCTGATGGGGAAGGTCGCGGTGTTGCTGCCGCTGCTGGCCCTGGTGGACCTGGCCCTGCTCGGGGTGTTGCGCGGCATCGACCGGCTGCCACCTGTCGACGGCCGCGACTTCGCCGCCCTGTACGCGACCCTGCTGCTTTCCTCGACGGCCGCGCTCGCCCTCGGTCTGCTGTGCTCGGCGGCCGTGTCCGACGCGGCACAGGCGACGCTCATGCTGCCGATGCTGTGTTTCCCGCAGGTGCTGTTCGTCGGCGCGATCCTGCCGGTGCCGGCCATGGCGGTCGGTGGTCAGTGGCTCAGCTTCGCCATGTCGAACCGGTGGGCGTTCGAGGCCCTGGGGCACACCGCCGGGGTGGAGCGGCTCTGGCGCGACGGCGGCTCGCCGCTCGGCCCGCCGCTGCTGACCACGTACGGCGACAGCTTCTCCCGGCCGGTGTGGGTGAACTGGCTGGTGCTCGGTGGCTTCGTGGTGCTCTTCCTGAGCGCCACCTGGGCGGTGCTGGCACGGAGGGACTCCCGTGGCAACCCGTGAGCCGGCAGCGCCCACCTCGCCGACGGCGTGGCCCGGATACTCCGCCACGAGCCGCATTGACGACCTGCGGGCCACCGAGTACCACCACCTGGACCGGGACGGGCAGGTGTACCTCGACTACGCCGGGGCGGGGGTGGCGGCGCAGGCCCAGGTACGCGAGCACCACGATCGGCTGCTCGCCCGCCTGTACGGCAACCCGCACTCGGAGAATCCCACCAGCAGCGCGGCGGGTTCGCTGGTGGAGTCGGCCCGGCGCGCGGTGCTCGACTTCTTCCACGCGGATCCTGCCGAGTACGCGGTCGTCTTCACCCCGAACGCCAGCGGCGCCTGTCGGCTGGTCGGCGAGGCGTACGACTTCCGTCGGGGCGGGTCACTGGTGCTGACCTGGGACAACCACAACTCCGTCAACGGTGTCCGCGAGTACGCCCGGTCGGCCGGCGCGACAACGCGCTACGTACCGTTGAGCGGGCCGGACCTGCGGGTCGCGGAGTCCGACCTGGTCGCGGTGCTCGATGCCGACCGGGGCGGCCTCGCCGCCCGGCGGGGTCGGCCCGGTGGTCGGGGTCTGTTCGCCTATCCGGCGCAGAGCAACTTCTCCGGCGTGCAGCATCCGCTGGACTGGGTGGAGGTGGCGCACCAGCGCGGGTACGACGTGCTGCTCGACGCCGCCGCGTTCGCGCCGACGAACCGGTTGGACCTCAGCGTCGTCAGGCCTGATTTCGTGTGCCTGAGCTGGTACAAGCTCTTCGGTTACCCCACCGGGGTCGGCGCGCTGCTGGCCCGCCGCGACGCCCTGGCCCGGCTGCGCCGGCCGTGGTTCGCCGGCGGCACCATCCGCGCGGTCAGCGTGCAGGGCGACTGGCACCGGTCGACGGACGACGAGTCGGCGTTCGAGGACGGCACGCTCAACTTCCTGAGCATCCCGGACGTGGAGTTCGGGTTGCGGTGGCTCGACTCGATCGGCGTCGACCTCGTCCACACCCGCGTCGCCCTGCTCACCGAGTGGTTGCTGGAGCGGTTGACCACGCTGCGGCACGACACCGGCGGGCCCCTGGTGCAGGTGTACGGGCCGACGACGGGTGCGGGGCGCGGCGGCACTGTGGCGTTCAACCTCCGCCACCCGGACGGCACCCTGGTCGACGAGCGGCTCGTCGCACGGGAGTCCGCAGCTGCCGGGTTCTCGCTGCGTACCGGCTGTTTCTGCAATCCGGGCGCGGGTGAGGGCGCGTTCGGGATCAGGAGGGAGTCGGTGCGGCAGCGGCTGTTGGCGCGGGTCGACACGATCGACCAGTATCTCGACGCGTTGCGTCTGCCGACGGGCGGCGCGGTACGCGTCTCGTTCGGGCTGGCGTCGACCGCGACCGACGCGGAGCGTTTCGTCGCCTTCGTGCAGTCGACGTACCTGAACCGTGACGTCGGGGTGGGGTCACCTCTGCCACCCCGACTGCGCTGCTGACGGCAGCGCGGGTCAGCGTGCCCTAGCTGACCTGGGCCACCGGAGTCGGGCGGTGCTTGATCTCCTCCATGAACGGGAACCGGGCGGTGAGCTCGGTGAACGGCAGCCCGGCCCGCCAGGCCGCGGCCACCTGGGCGACCTGCAACAGGTCCATGACGTCGCCGCGCGCGAGGACCTCGCCGGAGACCCGCAGGTCGATCATGAAGTATCGGGCCTGTGAGCCCAGCTTGACGCAGACCACGCCCTGGTCGGAGTGCAGTTCGGCGCAGGTGAACCGGCTGCGCCCCTGGTCGGGGGCGCTCACCCGGCCGATGTCGAGCCCGTGGCGGGTGGCGGTCTCGACGAGGGCGGGGGCCAGACCACCGTGCTCGACCAGGTCCGGATAGAGGCGCACACCCAGCGCCGTCGACGCGTCGCTCATGACTGACTCCCACTTCCTTGTGACAGAGACCAGCAGCGCGCAGGTTACGAGGAGGTTTCCCGCACGCCTCGCCATCCTGTCCCGGTTGGACGGCCCACGGCAATAGGAAGGGTCGATTCGACCGCCATCGAGTAACGGTCGGGGTTTCCGAGCGCCGTCGATGTGCTACCGCCGTCCACCTCGGAGACATCGACGAACCCGGTGCCCTCGCCGCACTCCGACATCCCGCCGCTCACTGGCCAGCATCGGGCGGTAACGGACGGTTGTCATATTGGAAACACTCTTGACAGAAAGGACTCGACATCGACATGCTTCATTTTGGAGAGCGCTCTCCGCCCTCTTCGTCACGACGCCTCCGTCACCCCCACGCTGAGGAGCCTCCCGTGTTCACAGCCCGCCCCAGACTCCGCTTCCGACCACTCGTACTCGCGGCAGCCGCGCTGGTCACCACCACCGTGGCACTCGTCGTCCCGCCGCAGCCCGATCGGGCCGAGGCCGCCATCGGCCCGATCAGCTGGCAGGACGAGTTCAACTCCCCCGCCGGCACGCCCGTCGACCAGAACAAGTGGCGGTTCGACATCGGCGGCGGCGGCTGGGGCAACAACGAACGGCAGTACTACACGAGCAGCACCAGCAACGCCGTCCACGACGGCCAGGGCAACCTGGTGATCACCGCCCGCCGGGACAACCCCGCCAACTACCAGTGCCACTACGGGCGCTGCGAGTACACGTCGGCCCGACTGCTGTCGGCGGCCACCTTCACGCAGACGTACGGCCGGTTCGAGGCACGGATCAAGATCCCGCGTGGTCAGGGCATCTGGCCGGCGTTCTGGATGCTCGGCACCGGCGGCGGGTGGCCCGACGCGGGCGAGATCGACATCATGGAGAACATCGGCCGGGAGCCCAACACCGTGTACGGCACCGTGCACGGGCCCGGCTACTCCGGCGGCGGCGGCATCACCGGCAGTCGCACCCTGGGCAGCCCTCTCGCCGACGGCTTCCACACCTACCGGGTCGACTGGGAGCCGAACGTCATCACCTGGTACCTGGACGGGGTGCAGTACCACCGGGTCGACCCCGCGCGGCTCGGCGGTAACCGCTGGGTGTTCGACCACCCCTTCTTCATGATCCTCAACGTCGCGGTCGGTGGTAACTGGCCCGGCTACCCCGACGGTTCGACGCAGTTCCCGCAGCAGATGCTCGTCGACTACGTCCGGGTGTCCAGCTACACCTCCGGCGGAGGCGATCCCGCACCCGGCACCAGCCGGATCCGGGGCGCGCAGAGCGGTCGCTGCATCGACATCCCCAGCGCCAACCCGGTCGAGGGTGCCAAGTTGCGGATCTGGGACTGCAACACCACCGCAGCGCAGGCGTGGACCTTCGCCTCCGACGGGACCGTCCGCGCGATGGGCAAGTGCATGGACCCCGCCTGGGCCGGCACCGCCAACGGCACCGAGGTCAACCTGGTCAGTTGCAACGGCAACACGGCCCAACGCTTCACCCTCAACGGGTCCGGCGACCTGGTCAACCTCAACGCCAACAAGTGCGTGGACGTACGGGAGGCCAACCCCAACAACGGCGGCAAGTTGCACCTGTGGGACTGCCTGGGCGCGGCCAACCAGAAGTGGTCTCGCATCTGAGGCACCGACACCGCGAGGAGTGGGCCGTTCGAGCACAGTCTCGGGCGGCCCACCGCCCTTGCGCGGACCGCTCCGCCGCCCGGGTGAATCGCGAGCCAACCCCCGCTCCGGTCGAACCCACGCCCACTACGTTCGGATCAATCCAGAATTCCGGCCGTTGCGGGAGTGAGTTCATGTCGCACCATCTCGACACCCCCCTCGCCGCCCAGGGCGGTCAGCTCTACATCGACGACCTCTTCGTCTTCAACGGTGATCGCGCCACGGTGTTCGTCATGGACGTCAACAGCTCGGTGACCAGGGCTGATATCAAGCGTGGTTTCCACGCCGAGGGCCGGTACGAATTCAAGATCCACGTCAACGGCACGGAGATGGAGGACCTGACCTACCGGTTCGTCTTCGGTGAACTCGACGGCGACGGCAAGCAGGCCTTCCAGTTGTACGAGCTGACCGGATCGGACGCCCGCGACGACGCCGCGATGGGCACTCCCGTCGCCGAGGGACGGACCGGTGAGATGTCGACCGGCACCAACGTCCGGATCTGGGCCGGGCGGATCACCGACCCGTTCTTCGTCGACCTCGACGAACTCGCCATCATCAACGGCGCGGTCAAGGACGGGTCGGCCGTGGACCGATCGTCGTGGCGCGTCGACCAGGCCAAGAACAGCTTCGCCGGCACGACCGTCGAGTCGATCGTCCTGGAGGTGTCCCACGACGAGCCCCTGCTGCGCGACGGCACCGAGATCGGCGTGTGGTGTCGCACCCTGCTGGCCACCGACGCCGGGGGCTGGCGTCAGATCAACCGCGCCGGCCACCCCATGATGTGGCCGATCTTCTGGCCGCACGACACCGACTTCTCGAACCCCGCCAACTTCCGCCACCCCAGTCGCGACCTCGCCGAGGACGGCGAGGAGATCGCCAACGCGGTCGCGGGTGTCGTCGCGGCGAACGGCACCGCACCGGATCCGCAGGCGTACGGCTGGAGCGTCGCCCGGCAGCTCTACCCGGACCTCCTGTCGTACACGGTCGGCACGGCCGCGAACTACGGCTTCGCGGTCCGCAACGGACGCGCCCTGGCCGACAACGCCCCCGAGGTGATGTTCTCGCTGGTCCTCAACACCGGCACCACCTCGGGTCTCACCCCGCAGGTCACCAAGGCCGCCCGGGCCAACAGCTTCCCCTACGTCGTGCCGGCCTGACGGTCCGCGACGCAACGGGCCAGGCTCCGACACTCGGTCCGCTTCGCCCGCAGGATCGGCTCGTCGCGCCGGTCACGATCGCCCGCCGTCGTAACGACCGGCGGGCGATCGACGTCTTCCCGCTCACGACTGCCAGGCGACCGGGTGACCTGCGAGTTGTTTGCCCATCTCTGGGCGATTTGCGTAGTTACTCTTTGAAGGCGTCGTATGGGCGATTCGAGGATAAGGAGATTCGATGGGCAGGAAACTTCTCGCGGGCATGGCCGGCGTCGCCGCCGTTGTCGCGCTCGCCGGACCGGCCGCCGCGGACACGACCGGCGACACGATCGTGACCCTGACCGTCGACGCCGCCGGCGGTCTGTCGATCACCGTACCGGCGTCGGCGAACATCGGGCACGGTGTCGAGGGCTCGACCATCACCGGGCAGCTCGGCCCGGTCACGGTGCTCGACCAGCGCGGGTCGCTCACCCCCAACTGGACGGCCAGCGTCATCTCCACCGACTTCACCACCGGCGGCGGCAGCTCGGGAGAGACGATCCCCAACATCAACGTCCTCTACTGGTCGGGTCCCGCGACAGCGACGGCCGGCGGCGGCACCTTCACGCCCGGCCAGCCGACCGCAGCCCAGCAGGTGATCATCAACGTGCCCCGGACGGCGATGACCCACACCGGCGGCACGGGCAACAACTTCGCCACCTGGAACCCGACGCTGGTGGTGAACGTGCCCGTCGGCACCGTCCAGGGTGTCTACACCGGGACGGTGACACATTCGGTGGTCTGACCCGCTCGGCCGGCTGGCGCTGCTGGCCTCGGTCGCCCTCGTGGCGCTCGGGGTTTCGGCGGCGCCAGCCGTTGCCGTGCGGGAGCACCGACAGGAACCCGCCGAGGAAGCCGCGATCAGCATCCGCATGCTCGACATCCCCGCCAGCCGCGCACAGGACCCCCGTGCCCAGGTCTACATCGTGGACCACCTGAAGCCCGGGACGACGATCAACCGGCGGGTCGAGGTGCTGAACTCCTCCGGTGAGTCCCAGGAGATCGACTTCTACTCCGGGGCGGCGTCGGTGGAGAACAACGCCTTCACCGTGCCGGAGGGGCGTACGGGAAACGAACTCAGTGGCTGGATCCGGTTGAAGACCGCCACCATGGTGCTGGACCCGGGCGAGCGCCGACCGGTCGAGGTCGAGATAGCCGTGCCGAAGAACGCCTCCAAGGGCGAGCGGTACGCGGCGATCTGGGCGCAGGTCACCAGCGCGAAGGAACGCACCGGCAACGTCACCCAGATCCACCGGGTGGGCATCCGGGTCTACCTGGACGTCGGTCCGGGTGGAGAGCCACCGACGGACTTCCGCATCGACGGGCTGGCCGCCGAACCCGGGATCGGCGAGTTCCCGGTCGTCACCGCGACTGTCAGCAACACCGGCCAGCGCGCGCTGGACATGACCGGCACCCTGTCGATGAGCAAGGCGGCGGTCCGGGCCGGCCCGTTCAAGGTGACCAACGGTGTGACGATCCTGCCCGGCCAGAGCGGCCAGGTCCGGATCGAGGTCAACCAGGCGCTCCCCGCCGGAACCTGGGACGTGCAGGCGAAACTCGTCAGCGGCACCGTGGAACGCACCGCGACCGGGAAGATCAGCCTGCCCGTCGCCGCGCCGATGACCGTCGCGACGTCCGCCGGGCCGAGCTGGCTGGTCTACGCGGTCGGCGCGATCGCCGTGCTGGTGCTGGTCATCCTCGGCGGCTGGTATCTCGTCCGCCGGCAACGGCTGGCCTGAGCACCCCCGAGACCGCGCCCGGCCGTTCCGAGGAACGGCCGGGCGTCTCTCGTCAACGGAGTTAATCATGGACTTGTGGTGCTCACCTCACGCCCGGACATGCCCTTTGTCACCCACCACAACTCCATGATCGAGCAGGGCGGGGATGGGGGTGGGGGCGGTGGGGCGGTCAGATGACCGAGTGCGTCACGACCGCCACGTAGTCGCCGACCACCAACCCGGCCGGGAGGGTCACCCACAGGGTGGGGTTCCAGGTGGCGGAGTTCGCACCGCCGGTCTGGCCGGTCCACTGGGCGGCCGTACGCGGGGTGTTCAGCACGGCGCCGGGTTGCGGGACGAAGGTACCGACGCCGGTGGCGGCCAGGGCGGCCCCGGAGGCGTACGTGATGCTGCTGTTGGGGATGGTCTCCCCGCCCGAACCGGAACCCGTGGTGAAGCTCGTGCTGGAGACGACGCTGACCCAGTTCCCGGAGAACGGTCCCCGGTCGTCGGTGACGGTCACCGGGCCGAGTTGGCCCGAGACACCTGTCGCACCCGAGGTGACAGCGCCCAGTGTGGAGATCGCCGGAACGCTGATGGAGAGGCCACCGAGCGGGTTGACGACCAGCTCGACCGGTCGGGTCGCGGACTGGTTGAACGAGTCGGTCACCCGCACGGTGAACGGGAACGTCCCGGACACTGTGGGTGTGCCGGAGAGCAGGCCGGTGACCGGGTCGAGGGTCAACCCGGTGGGCAGGCTCCCGGCACTGACCGACCAGGCGAAGGGAGCCGTGCCGCCGGCCACTGTGAGCTGGTACTGGTACGGGTCGTAGACCTTGCCGGGCGGTGGCGGAGCGAAGGTCAGCGTCGGTGCCGGGTTGACGGTCACCGCCGCGGAGGCGGCCGACTGTGGACCGGTGCCGGCGGCGTTGATCGCCGCCACCCGGAAGGTGTAGGTGGCGCCACCGGTCAGCCCGGTGACGGTCTGGGTCGTGTCGGTCCCGGTGAAGGTCTGCGGGGTCTGCGCCACACCGCCGAGGTACGGCGTCACCGTGTATCCGGTGATCGCCGACCCGCCGTTGGCCGGGGTGGTCCAGCTCAGCCTGGCGGCGGTGGTCCCCGCGGTGACCGAGGTGACCGTCGGGGCGCCGGGCAGGGTGTACGGAACCACCGCCGCCGAGGCCGGGCTGGCCGCGCCGGCGCCGAACGCGTTCACCGCAGCCACCCGGAAGGCGTACGAGGAACCGGCGGTCAGGCCGGTCAGGGTGCGGCTGGTGGTCGAGGCGTCGAACGTCAGCGTCGGTTGCGTGACACCGTCCCGGATCGGGGTGATCAGGTAGCTGGTGATCGGGCTGCCGTTGCTGGCCGGCGCGGTCCAGGTCACCGTGGCGCTGGTGACGCCCGCGACGGCGGTGGGTGTGGCCGGGGTGCCCGGGGTGGACGCGTAGACGTAGTTCGCCGAGCCGGCCGACCCTCGGGTGACGACACTGACAGTGACCGTCCCCGGGCTGGATCGGGCGGGCATGGAGGAGATGGCGAGCGTGCCGTTCGCGTTCACCGTGAAGCAGCCGGGGGCCGGCCCGGAGGTGCAGGGCAGCAGCAGCACCGAGGTGCCGGCCTGCTGCTCGGCGACCGTACCGATGGTGATGGCTGTCGCGCCGGTGAGGTTGCCGCCGCCGACGGTGACCGGGATGCCGCCGGAGATCGAGCTCTGGGCCGGGGTGACGGTGACGCCGGTCGGTGCGGTCGCGGGCGCGACGGGGGTGGTGCCGGTGGCGAGCCCGGGGTTCGCGTCGATCGACGACGAGGTCGCCACGGTCGCGGTCTGGATCTGCGCCGGAGTGACACCGGTGCCGGTGACGGTCGCGACGACGGTGATCGGCGGCAGCGAGGTTCCGCCGGCGAAGGGGCCGTTGCTGTTGGTGCAGGTGATGGTCTGCCCGGACGGTGCGCCGCAGACCCAGCCGGACCCGTAGGCGGCGCGCGGTACGACACCGGTGGGGACGGTCTGGGTCACCGAGATCGGTGCCGTCTCGGTGGCACCGGCGTCGACCCCCGCGGTGATCGAGTAGGTGACCGGGTCACCGGGTTGCGGGGAAGCCCCGACCGCGCTGGTCTGCGACACGTTCAGGTCCGGCACCTGGTTGAAGCTGACCGCCCGGGCCTCGTCCACCTCGTGGAAGTCGGTGACCGAGCCGGTGGAGCCCACCCAGCCGAAGGCGACCTGCCGTGGGTAGCCGTTGGCGTTCAGCCAGGTCGGCGACGGGTACAGGCTGGGCGACACGACGGGGAGCACGCCCTCCAGAAGTCGTGCCTGCCCTCCGACCGGGGTGAATCTGATGCGGTACTGGCCGGCGGGTGTGGTGATGCCGGTGTCGGTGGTGTACGGCGACGCTGTGGTGTTGATGACGACCTCGACCGGCACCACGGAGGCGGCCCGGGTGCTGGCCCGCAGCGGGATGGCCGGCGCCGAGGTGCTGCCGGCGGTGCTGTTGATGGCGCAGTAGCCGACGCCGTTGCGGCCCGGTCCACGGACCACGACCTGGCCGGGGACCCGCCCACCGGTGGTCGAGATGTACGGCGGGTTCGTACAGCCGCTGCCCTGGTAGGTGCTGTTGCTGAAGTTGCCGAAGACGTCCAGCCCGACGCCCAGGTAGCCGTTGGAGAGGCCCGACGACACGCCCGCGAACGCCGCCGAGTAGCCCAGCGATCCGCCCGACGGGCCGAGGGTCGACGGCGACCTCGGGTTGGCCGGGTCGACGGCTGCCAACGCGAAGGCGAGGCCGTCCGCGCCCGGGGACGTACCGCCGTACTGGTATGTGTTGAACGTGAGGTGCAGGCCCTGCGAGGTGGGCACGCTCACCGCGCTGAACACCCCGCCCTGCCGGTTGGTGGTGGCGGGGGTGAGGCGCAGTTTGCCCGCGCCCTGCGGGTCGGTGGAGGTGGTGCAACTCAGCAGCGGCCCGATGGTGGTGTTGCCGGCGGCGCTCAGGCAGGCGGCGTTGGTGCCGGAGGTGCCGGGCACGGCGGGCACCGCCACGGCGCCGATGCCGTTGGCGGTGTTGTTGTGGAACGGCTGGTCGAACAGGACGGAGCCAGCCGCCGACGCCGGAAGTGGCCCGAACGCGAGCACGCCCGCGATCAGGACGACGACCAGCGCACCGGCACTCGCCGGACGACACCGGCCCCACAACGACATGCCCACTCCCAGCTATCACTTCAGTCCCGATTCGGACTATAACCCCCCAAAACACCCATATTTTCGGTACGCGGATAACAGCCGGAGACCGACGTCGTCTCGACGGAAACGGACCGACCCCCGTCGGCTCCTGCCGAGGGGGTCGGTCCGCAGAAAACGGAGACGAGGGGCGGTCAGCCCTCGATGTCCCGGGGATCACGGCTGCGGGGATAGGTGTTCTTCTCCCCGATGGTGCCGTCCTGCTTCTTGACCACGTGTTCGACGCCCCGGTCGGCCGCCATCTCACGGCCCTGGGCCTGCGCGTCGGCCTTCACGTCATGCGTGCTGCTGGCCCGCTCGTTGCCCTCCGGCTTGTTCTTCCACTGCCCGTCCTCGTGGTACGTGTCGACGTCACCCTTGGCCATGGCCAGCTCCTCCCTGCGTCCGAACTGTTCACCGAATCAGTGCCCCGAGACGCGCCGGGCAAACCGCCGTCCTCACGAGACGGCCGGGCAGTTGTTGCTCACCCGCCGCAGAATCTGTTCACGGTCGTCGGTGGTGATCCCCGACGGCTCACCGTCGAAGTAGGTCTCGACCTTCTCCCAGCCGCGCCGCTGCTCGTAGTGCAGGTGCGGGGCACCGGAGTTGCCGGTGCTGCCGAGTTTCCCGATCTGTTCGCCCCGGGCGACCTTCTGACCGACCTGGACCAGCGGTGGTTCGAGCAGGTGCAGGTACTGCGTCTCCCACTTGCCGCCGTGATCGATCTTCACCCAGTAACCGCCGCCGCGCCCGCGTGGGCCCTCCGGGTTCTCCGGGGTGCGACCACCGAGCGACCCGTTGATGCCGGCCACGGTGACCGTTCCGGCATAGGACGCGAGGACCGGGCGCCCCCACGCCTCGCCCTCGATGGGAAAGAAGTCGACGTCGTAGTCGTCGTGCCCGGGATAGGTGCTGAGCTGCCAGGTCTCGTCGCAGGCGACGGGCATCTGGAACAGCGGGCGCGGACCCGCCGGTCGCAGCATCGGCACCACGACCACCGCGACGCCGAGGACGGCTGCCACCGCGACGAGCGCGAGGAGGACGAGGAGGATGCGGCTTCGCGGGCGGCGGTGGGTGCGGGCTCTGGCGGGGCGGCCGGTCGTCACCGGCCCGAGCATGGCAGACGCCGACAACCTCGCGCCTCCGGGTCGTCGCCGGACAGGCAGCCTGGAGTCGGATGCATTGCAGTCGCATCGTAAACGAGCTACGGTCGACAGCAATACAGTCGTATTGCAACGAGAGTGGGCTCGACGATGCACGTGATCCCGTTGTCCGAGGTGACCGGCGAGATGCTCGACCTGGTCGGCGCTAAGGCCGCCGGGCTGGGCGAGCTGATCCGGCGGGGCGAACGGGTCCCGGAGGGCTTCTGCGTCACCACCGAGGCGTACCGGCTCGGCGTGATACCCAGCGCAGAGGTCGCCGCCGCGTACGAGCGGCTCGGGGCGGGCCCGGTCGCCGTGCGGTCCAGCGCCACCGCGGAGGACCTGCCCGACGCGAGCTTCGCCGGACAGCAGGACACGGTGCTCGACGTGGTCGGCACCACCCAGCTCGTCGCCGCCATCGAGAAGTGCTGGGACTCGCTGCACAGCGACCGCGCCACCGCCTACCGCGACGCCCGCCAGATCGACCATCGGCAGGTGCGGATGGCCGTCGTGGTGCAACGCATGATCACGCCCCGGGCCGCCGGGGTGCTGTTCACAGCGAACCCGCTCACCGGACGTCGCGACGAGATGGCGGTGGACGCGGCTCCGGGTGTCGGCACGACAGTGGTGGACGGCGCGGCGACGGTGGACCACTACGTCCTCGACGGTGTCGCCCGGGACGACACCGGATGCCTCACGTCCGCGCACCTGGCCGATCTGCGCGCCACCGGCGAGCGACTCCAGACCCACTTCGGCTGCCCGCAGGACATCGAGTGGGCGATCGACGCGCACGACGTCCAGTGGCTCCTCCAGTCCCGACCGATCACCAGCCTGTTTCCACAGCCGCCCGCCACCGACAAACCCCTCCCCCGGGTCTACCTGGAGTTCGGTCACGTCCAGGGCATGCGGCAACCGGTCACCCCGATGGGCATGTCGACCCTGCGGACACAGATCGCCGCCATGCTGGCGTCGCTGGGGGTACGGGTCGAGATCGTCGACATCGGTGGCCGGCTCTACGGTGACCTGACCGACCTGGCTCGCGACCGGTCGTCGCGCAAGCGGCTGGTCAAGCTGCTGGCTGTCGACTTCGGGCCACGCGCCCAGGCGGTGATGCAGCACGTGCTGGCCGATCCCCGATTCGCCCCGACCAGCGGCGGCGTCACGCGCGGCGGAGCCCCGACGGCCGCGTCGCTGCGGACGGCCCGACGCGCGGTGGTGGGGATCCTGCGGGCCCTGGCCCGTCCCGACTCCGCGCGGATCCGGATGTTCGAGGCGATCGAGCAGATGAGGACACGATCGGCCGCCCCGGCCGACCTGGATTCCTCCGCCGACCGGCTGCGCTTCGTGCAGGCGCGCGACGCCGACGCCGACGACACCGCCGACGCGATCATGTGGCCGATCGTCGCGGGGATGCTCGCCGCCGCGCTGCCGGCCGCTCTGCTCAAGGGTCTGGCCGGCCCGGACGAGATCCACACCGTGCTGGGCGGCATGCCGCACAACGTCACCATCGAGATGGACCTGGCCCTGTGGCGGCTCGCCCAGAGCGCGGGCGACCACCGGCAGCTCCTCCTCGACTCCCCGCCGGCCGAGTTGGCCGCGCGCCACCTGCGCGGGACCCTGCCCGACATCGGCATGACCGCCTTCCTGGACGTCTACGGCCACCGGGGCGTAGCCGAGGTCGACCTCGGCGTACCGCGCTGGGAGGAAGACCCCACTCCGGTCTTCGCGGCGGTCGCGAACTACCTCCGGGTCACCGATCCACAGCAGGCCCCCGACCGCCGGTTCCAACGGGCCGCCTCCGCTGCGGAGACAGCTCTGGAGGAGCTGACCCGGCGAGCCCGCCGCCGCCGGCCGGTGCGCGGCACCGTCGCCGCCTTCCTGCTACGCCGCGCACGGTCCCTGGCGGGCCTGCGCGAGGCCGGCAAGTTCGCCGGGCTCCACCCCCTGCGCGAGACCCGCCGTCAGCTCCTGCTCATCGGGGCCGACCTGCACGACTCCGGGTTGCTGGACCAGCCCGACGACATCATGTTCCTGACTCTCGACGAGGTGCACGACGTCGTACACCAGGGGGTTGATCCGCGTGCGACAGTCACCGCCCGACGGGCCGTGCACCGGCGGGAACTACGGCGGGCGGCGGTGCCCGTGGCGCTGCTCTCCGACGGCACGGACGTCGAGGCCGTCCTGCCGGCGGCGCCCGCCGCCGACGGGACGCTGACCGGCGTGGGCGCGTCGGCGGGCCGGGTGACCGGCCCCGCCCGGGTCGTCCACGACCCGCGCACCGCCCACATCGAGCCCGGCGACGTCCTGGTGGCCGCGACCACCGACCCCGGCTGGACGCCGCTGTTCCTCACCGCCGCGGCGCTGGTCACCGAGACCGGCGCGATCATGGCGCACGGCCCGACGGTGGCCCGTGAGTACGGCATCCCCGCCGTCATCTGCGTCCCCGACGTCACCCGCACGATCCGCACGGGGCAGGTCGTCACAGTGGACGGCGCCGCCGGCACCGTCACGCCGCACTGACCGCCGACAGCTACCGAGAAGGACGAGATGAGCGACACGAAGGCCCTGAACAGGGCGCGGGTGGGCCCGCTGCTGCGTCGCGCGGCGCAGGCCGAGGCCGCGACGTGGCGCAGCCTGTACGTGTGGGCGCGACGCCGCCCGCTGCCGCTGGCTGCCGGCGACGAGCCGTTCGGCTACCTCGGCGTGGTCAAGCCGATCCTGGGCATCTTCATCGGCCTGTCGGTCGTTGAAATCCCGATCTTCGATGTCGTCGTCACCCACGTGGTGCCCTGGCGGCCCGCCCGGTGGATCGTGCTCGGCCTCGGCATCTGGGGTCTGCTCTGGATGATCGGCCTGTACGCCAGCATGACCCTCCACCCCCACGTCGTGGGCGACCGGGGCCTGCGGGTCCGGCTCAGTTCCGGCATCGACGTCTTCGTCCCGTGGACGGACGTCGAGGCGCTGCGCAAGCGTTACCGCTCGCTGCCGTCGAGCAGGTCGGTGCAGGTCGAACAGGAGGGCGACCGGCAGGTGGTGTCCGTCTCGGTCGGCAGCCAGACGAGCATCGACGTCCTGCTGCGCCGGCCGATGACCTTCGACCTACCCAGGGGTGGATCGGTGCCGACGAACGAGCTGCGACTGTACGCCGACGACCCCGACGGCCTCCTGCGCAGCGCCCGGGGCACCCCGGCGAGCACCACCGTCAGCCGGTAACCACCGCCGCTGGCGGGGTGTCCGGGTCACCCACTGTGAAACGATCGAGGCCATGCCCAAAAAGGTCGATCACCAGGAGCGACGCACCCTTATCGCGGACGCGTTGATGCGGGTCGCCGCGGACCAGGGGCTGGAGGCCGTCAGCCTCCGACACGTGGCCGCCGCGGCCGGTGTGTCCGCCGGGATGGTCCAGCACTACTTCCGGACCAAGGACGAGATGATGGCGTTCGCGTTGAGCGTCGTACGCGAGCGCAGCCAGGTCCGGGTCACCGACGCGGTTTCCCGGCTGGGCGAGAACCCGCCGCCTCGGCTGCTGCTGCGGACCCTGCTCGCCGCCCTGCTGCCCCTCGACGAGCACACCCGCGACGACGGGCGGGTGGCGCTCGCGTTCCTCGCGTACACGGCGGTGCGACCGGTCGCCGCGACCGGCCTCCGTGAGGGCACCCGGCAGCTCACCGAGTTCGTGGCCGGCGTCCTGCCCGCCGGCCGGGGCGACGCCGCCGCGGCCGGCCTGCTGGCGCTGACGGAGGGGTTGGGTGTGTACCTGCTCGGCGGCCAGTACACCGCCGAGCAGGCGCTGGGCGCGCTCGACGCCCACCTGGACCTGCTGTTCGGCTCATCGGCCGCCTGAGCGGTAGTGGTCGTGCCGCGCCTCAGCAGCGCGGCACGTTCGGGATGTACCCGTCGTAGCCGGTGAGCACGTACGCGTCGGAGACGTAGCGGTTGGTGCCGATCCGGTTCCAGACGGCCGTCGTACCGTACGGGCCGCTGACAGTGCTGCCGACGGCCTGGCAGTAGACGGCCACTGTGGCGCCGTCGGCGACCGAGCCGACGACGGGATAGCCGGCGCCGGGGCCGGATCGGACGTTCAGTGTGCTCGCGCTGGTGCTCACCGTGCCGGAGCCGACGCCGGTGACACCGTTGACCAACTGCAGGTAGTAGGTCCAGTTCCAGTTCGGGCCCGGGTCGGTGTGGGTCGCGCCGGGCACCTCGTTGTGCCCGATGATGTGCGCACGGTCCTTCGGGATGCCGTACTTCGTGGCGAGGCTGCGGGTGAGCGCGGCGGAGGCGCGGTACATCGCGTCGGTGAGCCAGGCGGCGTTGTCGACGTACCCCTCGTGCTCGATGCCGATCGACTGGGTGTTGTACGTCCAGTTGCCGGCGTGCCAGGCGATGTCCTTCTCCCGCACCGACTGGGTGACAGCCCCGTCGGAGGACCGGAACGTGTAGTGCGCGCTGGCCTGGGCGGCCGGATTCTGGAACCAGCCGACGGTGCCGGAGTACGAGCCCTGCGCGGTGTGGATGACGATGCGGTTCACCTGGTGACTGCCCGGTCGACTGGCCACCGTGTAGTTGCTGGTGCTGGCCGGTGCCCACGCGGCCGGCCCGTAGTCGGTGCTGAGGGTGCCGACCCCACCGGCGCGTTCCAGGCCGCCCCGGCGCGGCGCGACCGGTCGGCCCGCCACCGCCTCGCCGCTCCCGGCGAACCCGGTGCGCAACAGGTCGTAGACGCTGTCCGCGTAGAGCCGCGCGACCGACGGGTCGTGGGCGCCACCGTAACGGGCGAGCGGTGCGTGCCAACCGTTGACGTCGTCGCGGGCCGCGGCGGTGAGGCCGGCCTGATCGGCGTACGAGCGCAGCACGGCGGCGGCCCCGAGGACGTTCGCCGTCGGTTCGGTCCGCAGCGCCGCCGGACTGAGCCGGGTGAGCGTGACAGCTTCGTCCAGGGTGCGCACCTCGGGGTTGCTCGCCAGGTGCATCAGCCCGTACCCGCCGGCCGCGCTCGGTGCGCCGCCGTGCAAGTCCAGGCGCGACTCGGCGTACCCGAGTGCCACCAGCAGGTCGCGCGGTACGTCGTACCGTGCGGCGGCGGTGTCGAACGCGGTGGCCAGCGGGGCGGCCGCCGCTGTTGTGCCGACGGGGTCGGCGACGGCTGGTGACGCGCCGACGACGACTCCGGTCAGGGCGGTGGTCAGGGTGAGCACGGCTCGAACGGACATGAACGCTCCTTGGGGTGACTGAGGTCGGCGGCCCGTGGAGACCGCCGACCTCGGGGCGGGCTCGTCAGCACCAGCCGTTGACCGGCCCGTTCACTCCCGTCGACAGGTAGGCGTCGGACACCCAACTGCCGTCGCTCAACCGGTTCCAGAGCGCTGTGGTGCCGTACCGCCCGGTGTGGGAGGTGCCGTTTGCGGAGCAGGAGATGGTGACGGTGGCGCCGTCGGCCACCGAGCCGAGCGAGCCGTAGCCGGTCCCCGGGCCGGCACGGCGGGTGAGCGCTCCGCCGCCGTTCGCGTCGACGACCCCCTGGTTGAAGCCGAGCGCGCCGTAGTTGTAGAGGCCACCGCCGGCACCTGCGTAGGCCGAGCCGTGCCGCGCCCCGCCCTGGTAGGCGGCAGCGCCGTTGGCCAGCACCCACTTGCCGATGTCGTGCCCGGCGATCGGCACGTACGCGCTGTTCTGTCGGAGCCCGAAGTGGACGTGCCGGCCGTAGGCGGCTCCGCCGCAGGTGACATCGGTGCCGGTGTTGCCCAGGACGGCACCTTGGCCGACGCTGGCGCCGTTGACGGAGATGCTGTTCCAGAGGTGGTAGTAGTCGGTCGAGTAGCCCCGGTCGTGGATGACCCTGATCCACCCCTGGCACATCGTGTACGCGGCTCCGGCCCGGGCGGCGCGAACCACCTGGTCACCACCGGCCAGGTCCACCGAACTGTACGGCGACTCGCTTCCGCCCCAGCCGTGCGGGCCGCTGGTGAGCGTCCACGTCTGGCCCACACCGAACGGCAGGGCCATACCGGTCCGGTAGTCCCCGCCCGCGTACATCGGGGTCGGGGTGGTGGTGAGCACGTCCTTCTCCCGGCTGGTCGTCAGTGGCGACTCCGAGGCCAGTGCGCTGAAGGCGGCCTCGCCGTCGAAGGCGATCCGCCAGCCGGCGCGCTCGGATCGGGCGATGAAGATCGAGCCGGTCGGGTGCGCGCCCTCCTGGCGGGGTGCGAGCGCGACGGCGGTGCCGAACGCCCACCGGCCGCTGGTGCGGCTGACGGTGACCCGGGTCTCCGGTCGCGCGGCGGTGGACATCTGGGCGGTGCCGAGCAGTTTGGTGGTCACCGCTTCGGTGAGTGCGGGGCTGACGGCTGCGGAGGCGGCGCTGGGCGCGGCCCCGATCAGACCCGTGACCATCAGCAGGACCGCGGCGGTGCCGCCGGCCAGTCGTCGACCGTGTCTCATCGCGCCCTCCCAATAAAGAGATGAACGTAAATGTTGACGCCGATTGTTGTGTAGCAAACCATCGAAGTCAACGCGACAGTCGAAGGTTTTCTACAGGCCCCGATTTTGCGCATCGGCCATCGGGCAGGGTGACGGACCGGCGAGGATGAGCCGATGAGCCGCGCCCTCCGGTCCCGGCCGGTGCTGGTCGAGGAGGCGCACCGGGCCACGACCTTCGAGATCTTCTTCGACCTGGTCCTGGTGTTCGCGCTGACCCGACTGATCGGTTTCATGGCGGAATCGCTGGGGCCGCTCACCCTGTACCAGGGGCTGCTGCTCCTGCTCTGGTTCTGGTACGCGTGGAGCTGCTACGCGTGGCTCGGCAACCAGGTACGCGCGGACACCGGGCTCGTGCTGGCCGGGATGCTCGCGGCGATGGCCGCCATCTTCGTGGCCGCGCTGGTGATCCCGGAGGCCTGGCAGCGCCACGACGGCGCGTTGAGCCCGCCGCTCACCCTGGCCATCGCCTACCTCGTGGTCCGCGGCCTGCACCTCACCCTGATGTTCTACGCCTCGTCCGGCAACCCGCAGTACCGTCGGCAGGCCTGGCGCTTCGCCGTGACGACCAGCCTCGCCTGGATCCCGCTGCTGCTGGGAGCCGTCCTCGGTGGGACCGCGCAGACCGTGCTGTGGACAGTCGCGTTCCTCGTCGACTACGGCGGCGGCCGGATCGCCACCGCCGCCAGCTTCGGCGAGGTCCGCAGCGGGTCACATTTCGCCGAACGTCACGGCCTGGTGCTGATCATCGTGCTCGGTGAGTCCCTGCTGTCGGCCGGCGCGGGCGTGGGTCCCGTCGTGATCGGTTGGCCGGTGGTGCTGGCCTCGGTGCTCAGCTTCGCCGCGACCGTGTGCCTGTGGTGGCTCTACTTCGTGGGCGGCGCACCGGCCGCCGCCGAGGCGCTGACGGCGGCCTCGCCGCGCTCCCGACGCCGCCAACAGTTGGCGTCGGACGCGTACACGTTGGCGCACCTGCCGATGGTCGCCGGGGTCGTCTCCTTCGCCCTGGGCATCCACCTGTGTCTCGACGGTCTGGCCGACGAGTCACGACCAGGCGACGACAACGCCGTATCGATGGGTTGGGCCCCGGCGACAGTGCTCTACGGCGGGGTGGCGCTCTATCTCGCCGGCCGTTTCCTGTTCCTCCGACTGACAGTGCGTACGCCGCCGGGCCACCTCGTCGCGGTCGTCGTGCTGCTCCTGCTGGTGCCCGTGGCCCGGGTCCTCCCCGCGTTGGCCGCCCTCGGACTGCTCGCGGCGCTCCTCGGCGCAGTGGTCGTGTACGAGCGACAGACGCGGACCGACTGACGGTACCCCCGCCCGCCGGCGGGGGTACCGACTCAGTTGGTCGGGGTGCCCCGCGCCTTGAGTCGGCGCAGTTCGTCGGCGGACATCAGCCAGGTGGAGTTCGTCGTACCGAGGCCGAGGAGCACCTGGTCGAAGGTGTTCCCGTCGTTGTCGTCGGTGTAGCAGACGCTCACCTCACCCCAGGGGGACGCGGCGAGCGCGAAGTGCTCCTGGCGCCCGGTCGTGGTCTGGCTCAACGCCTGGGCCGCCAGCCGGCCGTCGACAGTGCCGTCGGGGTTGAGTCCCCGGGCCCAGACGTCCGGGTCGGCGCCCGACACGTTCCAGCCCACCACGGCGTTGTCCTGGTCGTCGATGCCCACGCTGGGCGCGATGGCGCCGGTGCCGGTGGAGATCTCGACCTCCCCGTGGCGGGCCGCGCCGGCCGCGGTGAACGACCGGGCCCAGACACCCCGAGTGCCGGTGTGGTCGGATTCCCAGCCGACGGTGAAGTCACCGGCGACGTTCGCCGCGACGGAGGCACGCCGCTGCTGGCCGCCGCTCTGCGCGTTGGCCGTCCGCCGGGACAGCACCACCGCGCCGGTGGACCGGGCCAGCCGGGTCAACCCGATGTTGTACGACCCGTTCGCGTCGGCGTCCTCGTCCCAGACCACGAGTGCCTCCCCGGACGCCGACACCGCCACGTCGGGGCGGTGGTGCGTTCCGGTCGTCTGTGAGGCCGTCACCTCGTACCCCTTGGTGGTGGGCGCGGTGAAGCCGGCGGCCTTGACGGTGGCGGGCGCGGTTCCCTGCGCGTCCTCCCAGACGACGGTGAAGCCGACCGCCGCGGTGGTGGGCGCGCCGTCCGGGTCGACGCCGACCTTCGGCCAGATCTGCTGCCCGGCGTCGGAGGCGTTCGCCTGGCCCGAGCCGAGCACCGCCCCGGTCGGCGAGACCACCCGGTACTGGATGTTGTAGACGCCGTTGCCGTCGCCGTCGGCGGCCCAGACCACCACGGCGTTGCCCTTGTCGTCGAGCCCGACGTCGGGGCTGACGTGCCGCCAGGCGGCCCCACTGGTGCCACCGTTGGAGAGCTTCAGTTCGTAGCCGGGCGTGCCGTCGCGGAACAGCCGCAGGTAGATCTCGCTGTGGGTGTCGTCCTCGGGCGCGGTGCTGTCCCGGTCGTCCTCCCACACCACGGCGACCTGACCGTTGCGGTTCATGGCGATGGAGGGCAGGTCCTGGTCGCCGGTGGCGACGCTGTTCGCGGTGGTCCAGGTGACCGCCTCGGCGGTCATGGCGGTCGGGGCCGGTGCCAGGTTCGGGACCAACAGGGATGCGGTGAGCAGTGCGGTGATCGCGGTCATGGTGTGGCTCTCCCTTACCCGGCCTGGAGGCCGGGCTGGCCGTCGAGGATCACGAACGAACCCGCCGTGGACGCCGCCGCGCCGTGCTCCGTCACCGAGCTCAGCGCGCGGAAGTCCGCGCGGACCTGGCTGCGACCGATCGTGGTACGCACGTAGCCTCGCCGGTCCGAGTGGAACTTCAGGTGCGGGTTGGTCGCCGCGTTGGGGATGGTGGTGCTGCCGGTGCCGTTGCCAGCGGAGGTGATCGAGGTGCAGACCAGTTCGGTGCCGATGGTCGCTGACGACGGGTTGGCGTAGTCGGCCTTGAGCTCGTTCGCCCACGACTTGTGGACGTCGCCGGTGAGCACCAGCGGGTTGCGTACCCCGCGCTGCTGCCAGCCGGTCTGGATGCGGCTGCGGGAGGCGCGGTAGCCGTCCCAGGCGTCCATGCTGGCCGCCCCGGCGGCGTCGAACTGCCGGGCGAAGAAGACCTGCTGGCCGAGGATGTCCCAGGTGCCGTAGTGCTGGGCCAACCCGTCGAGCAGCCACGCCTCCTGGGTCGCCCCGGTTAGGGACCGGGAGGTCAGGTCCGCATCCGCGCACACCTTCCAGCCGTCGCCGCACGCCTGGTCGTCGCGGAACTGCCGGGTGTCGAGCATGTGGAAGGTGGCGAGCTGCCCCCACCGGACGCGTCGGTACAGCGGGATGCTGTTGCCGCTGGAGGCGGAGGCGGGTCGCAGCGGCATGTTCTCGTAGTAGGCCCGGTACGCGGCGGTCCGCCGGGCGGTCCACTGCGCGGCGGTGAGCGTGGGGCTGCTGTCGTTGCGGACCATGTTGGCGTAGTTGTTCTCCACCTCGTGGTCGTCCGGCACCACCAGCCAGGGTGCCGCCGCGTGCGCTGCCTGCAGGTCCGGGTCGGACTTGTAGAGCGCGTACCGGCGGCGGTAGTCGGCCAGCGACACGATCTCGGCGCCGACGTGCTGCCGCACCGCGGAGGTGTTGACGCCACCCTCGTAGATGTAGTCCCCGAGGTGCAGGATCAGCCCGGGGTTGTCCTCGGCCATCCGCCGGTACGCGGTGTAGTAGCCGGCCTCGTAGTGCGCGCAGGAGGCGAACGCCATCACCAGGTCGCGGCCGAAGGAGCTGGGCGCCGGTGCGGTCCGGGTCCGTCCGACCGGGGAGATCTGGCCCTGGGCCCGGAACCGGTAGTAGTAGTCGGAGTCGGCGGCGAGCCCACCCGCTATCGCGTGCACCGAGTGCGCGTCGGCGTAGCGGGCGACCACCGAGCCGGAGGCGACCAGCGAGGTGAACCGGTCGGTGGTGGACACCTGCCACTCGACTGTCACGTCGGCGTTGGCCATGCCGCCCTGCCCGTCGGCGTTGAGCGGCGACGGTGCCAGCCGGGTCCAGAGGACCACGCTGTCGGGTGCCGGGTCACCGGACGCCACACCGAGCTTGAAGGGGTACGGCACCGCGGCGCGGGCACCCCGACGGGGTGTCACCGCCACTCCGGCGGCGGCGAGTCCACTGAGGACGAATATGCGACGGCTGAGCCTTGTCATGGTCAGCAGCCTTGAGAACGTCGATGAACGGCGATGGGTGCGGCGCGAAATCCCACATGACGGAATGCTGTCCGCGCCAAGGCGGTCAGGTGTCCTGACCGCCCGACGAGGCCGGAGCGTCAGGTCAGCGGAGACGGCGACTCGGCGCCGGGGATCACCAGCTTCGGCGCGCCGGACCCGTCCGCCGGTACGCTCCACACGTCCGGTCGACCGTCGTCCTGCCGCAGCGTGTAGGCCAGCGTGCCGCCGTCGAGCCAGGCGGCCTGGTCGTCGACGCTCGTCGTCTCGGCTGTCGCGGTGACCCGCATGGTCGCCAGGTCGAGGACCGAGAGCCGCCAACCCTTCGCCGGATCGGCGTCGACGGCCTCCTTGAACGCGAGCCGGGTGCCGTCCGGTGACAGTGACGGGCACTCGACGTTCTCCTTCACCGTCTCGACGGTGCGGGCAGCGACGTCACCCCGGACGAGGTACCTCCTGCCCCCGGTCGACATGGTCGCGTAGAAGCGGTTGTCGTCGGCGGTGAAGGTGACACCCCAGTAGTTGACGTCCGGGTGGCGGTAACGCCGACCGTCCTTCGTGATCGCGAACTCCTCCAGCGAAGCGACGGTGGCACCGCTGCTGGTGTCGAGGATTCCGGTGCGGGTGGAGAAGCCGCTGGAGGTGTAGGAGTCGCCGCCGACGAACGTGGTCCAGGAGACCATCCGTCCGCTGGCCGAGACCCGGGCCCGGTTCGGCAGACCCGGCACGCTGATCGTCCGGGTCTCGCGCAACGCGGCGTCGAGCACGACCATCTGGTACGACCACGCGGTCTCCGGCTTCAGGCAGACACCGGTGCCGGCGGCGGCGTACACCCGGAGGCATTCCAGACCGGAGACGGTACGCGGCCCGGCGGGGTCGGCCGTGGCGACGGTCGAGACGTGCCGGTCGGTGAGCGCCAGCAGGCGCGGCCCGGATGTCAGGGTGACCGCCTGGTCGCCGGCGGCGGGAGGCGGCGTCGGCGGGGTTTCCGCCGCCGTGGCCACGTAGCCGGCCGCCACACCACCCAGCAACATCGCCGAGGTGATCACCACGCCGAGTTTCGCCCGGGTCGACATCGCGGTCATCGGGGCACCTTCCGAATGCTGAGGCGGGACGGGGAGACCAGCAGGAGCAGCGTGAGGACCAGGACCCCGGCGACGGCTGCGGCCGCCGCGCGGATCGCGGTCTCCGGCCCGAACACCTGCCAGGCGAGACCGAACAGCACCGAGGAGACGAGGTACGCCAGGGCCTGCCCGGTCTGCACGAGAGCGATCCCGGTGGTCCGCAGTCGCGCCGGCAGGACCGGCCCGGCGAGTGCGATGAGAACGCCGTCGGTGGCCGCGTAGAACGCGCCGTAGAGCGTCAGCGTCAACACGATCAGCGGCCAGCCGTCGACCGGGCCGGCCAGCAGCAGGTACGTCGCGCCGAGGGCGACGTAGCCGCCGATCACCACGGGCAGTCGGCCGATCCGGTCGGCGAGGACACCGAGCGGGGCGGCGAGCAGCAGGTAGGCCAGGCTGGTGCCTACCGCGAGCAACGGGAACCAGCGCAGGCCGAGATCCTCCCGACGCTGCAACAACAGGTAGACGAATCCGTCGCCGATCGTCGCCAGCCCGAGCATCGCCGCGGCCAGCACGAGTCGACGGGCCGGTCCGCCACGGAACAGCCCGAGAGCCTCCCGGACGGAGACCTTCGGCTCGCCCTTCTTCACCTCGCCCGGTGGCCGCTCCCGGACGAAGAGCACGAGGACGACCACCGCCAGGGCGGCGACGCAGAAACTGGTGACGAACACCGCGTCGTACGACTGACCGACGACCAGCAGAACCGCGAACGCGGCGAGCGGCCCGAGGAACGCTCCGAAGCTGTCCATCGCCCGGTGCACCCCGAACGCCCGACCCAACGCCTCCGGTGGGGTGGACAGCGTGATCAGGGCGTCGCGTGGGGCGCTGCGGACACCCTTGCCGAGCCGGTCGGCGGCGATGACGGCGCCGATCGCCGGTATCGACCGGCCGGCGAGCAGAAGCCCGAGCTTCGCGACCGCCGAGAGGGTGTAGCCGATACCCGCGATCAGCTTGCGCCGCTGGAACCGGTCGGCGGCGTAACCACCGACGACCCGCAGGAGCGCTGTCGCGCCAGTGTGGACGCCGTCGAGCACGCCGAACGCCACCGGGCTGAGTTGCAGACCCAGCACCAGATAGAGCGGGAGGACGGCGGCCACCATCTCCGCAGAGACGTCGGTGATCAGACTGACCGTGCCGAGCGCGACGACGTTGCCGCTGACCATCGCGAACCGTCGGCGCCGTGGCCCCGACTGCGGTGGCCCCGGTTGCGGTGGCCCCGGTTGCGGTGGCCCCGGTTGCGGTGGCCCCGATTCCGGTGGGTCGGCGACCGGTCGGGAGACGGTCGACAGGTACACGAGCATCTCCTCAGGTCGGTAGCTGACGGTCAGCCATCGTGGCGACTGGGCGGAGAGGCGGCAAGGGTCTGTCGGGGACCGCCAGGCGTGCGTCGGGTGAACATACGACAAACATCGAGATGTTTCACTGCCTGAGCGTACTGTTCATACGACCGTGGCCCTCCGGACCGTCGACTCTCCTACATTCCTTGCGCTCTTCCCACGATGTGAAGGAGTCCTGGATGGACATTCGATTCCCCCGTCCGTCGGTGACGCTGGGGGTGGTCACGGTGGTCCTCGCCGCGACCGCCGCCGTCGTCGTGACCGGCGCCGGCTCGGCGGCGGCGGCGAGCGTGACGTTCACGCCGGTCGCCGACACCTACGTCCAGAGCGACACGGCTTCCACCAACTACGGCACGTCCACGCAGATCGTGGTCGACAACTCACCCGTACGCCGGTCGTTCCTGCGCTTCACCGTGAACGGCGTCAGCGGCACGGTGACCAGCGCCAAGCTGCGGCTGCGCACGATCAGCGGCAACAGCGGCAGCGACGCCGGTGGCACGTTCCGCCGGATGTCCAACACGACCTGGTCGGAGACCGGCACCACCTGGAACAACCAGCCGGCCATCGACGGCGCCACGCTCGGCACGGTCGGCGCGGTCAGCGGCAACACCTGGTACGAGGTCGACGTCACCGCTGCGGTGACCGGCAACGGCACGTACAGCTTCGGTGCGACCTCCGCCAGCGGCGACGGCGCGTACTACGACACCCGCGAAAGCGGCGCGGACGCCCCGCAACTGGTGGTCACCACCGGGACCACCACCCCGCCCTCCGGCGACCCGGTGTTCGTCGGCGCGGGTGACATCGCCGACTCCGGTTCCGGCGACAGCGCCACCGCCGCGTTGCTCGACACCATCTCCGGCACGGTCTTCACCACCGGCGACAACGTCTATGACAGCGGCACCGCATCGCAGTTCAGCAACTACTACGAGCCCACCTGGGGGCGGCACAAGAGCCGCACCCGCCCGTCGCCGGGCAACCACGACTACAACACGTCGGGCGCAACCGGCTACTACAACTACTTCGGTACGTCCGCCGGCCCGAGCGGCCGCGGCTACTACTCGTTCGACCTCGGCAACTGGCACATCGTGTCGCTGAACTCGAACATCAGCATGTCGGCGGGATCGACGCAGGAGCAGTGGCTGCGTGCCGACCTGGCCGCCACCAGCAAACCGTGCACACTGGCGTACTGGCACCACCCGCTGTTCACGTCCAGCTCCAACCACGCGCCGTCGACGTCGACGCGCCCGCTGTACCAGGCGCTCTACGACTACAACGCCGACGTCGTGGTGTGGGGACACAATCACGTGTACGAGCGGTTCGCGCCAATGAACCCCTCCGGTGGCGCCGACGCCAGTCGGGGTCTGCGCAGCTTCGTCGCCGGCATGGGTGGCGCGAGCCACTACGGCTTCGGCACGATCCAGCCGAACAGCGAGGCGCGTAACAGCTCAGCGTGGGGCGTCCTGAAGTTCACCCTGCACTCCGGCAGCTACGACTGGCAGTTCGTGCCGGTGGCCGGGCAGACGTACAGCGACACCGGCACCGGCAACTGCCACTGACCGCGCGATCCCGCTGCACCGTTCGCGGTGCAGCGGGATCCCCTCCCGCCCCTCCCTCCACGACTCTGCGGCCCACGAAATGCCCTCGGGCCTGACGACCTCGAGCCCGTGCTTGGAAGTCCGGTGAGCGCCCCACACCCGGGTAGCGGTGGGCAGTGATGACTTGCGCGGCTCGCTGTAGACCTGCCCCAGATGTGGGGCGGTCGCGGTTCAACTGCCGGTCGCTACCGAACCAGCCCCTCGACGGCCAAACGGTGGGCCCGTCCACGGATACCCGGACGGTGGGTCGGCCCGACGGCCGCGCGGCGGGTCAGCCCAACGGCCGGCGCGGCGGGTCAGCCCAACAGCCGGCGCGGCGGGTCAGCCCAACAGCCGGCGCGGCGGGTCAGCCCAACAGCCGGCGCGGCGGGTCAGCCCGGACGGACCCACGGCAGGCCAGCCCCGGACATACGCACAGCAGGCCAGCCCGGACGACCACGACGGGCCAGCCCTGGACCACCGGACGGGCGTGACGCCCCACGGGAACCAGGACCATCCGCCCACAACACAGGAATGCCACCCACGCCGAAGGTGTGCCGGTCGCACGCGCGACGACCGCGACACAACGCAGGGCCGGTCCCGGTCGAGCCCTTAGCGGGGTCGCGGCCCATGTGTGGGGCAGCTCTACAGCGCCGCACCGGGAAGGGTGGACCCGAGCCCGGCGAGCCAGTTCCGGCATCCCACGGCCAGCCTCGGCGCCGCTGGAGGAACAGCACCGCAAGGGACGGCACGCCGCCAAGCGACGTGTGCCCCCGCCCGCGGAGCGGGCAGGGGCACACACGTGCGTACGGTCCAGGCGTCAGCGTGCCGTGCCGGCCCGACGCTTGTTGTAGACGTCGAAGGCGACCGCGACGAGCAGGACAAGACCCTTCACCACCGACTGGGTCGACTGGTCGATGCCCATCAGCTGCATGCCGTTGCTCATCACCGCCATGATCAGACCGCCGACCATCGCGCCCACGACGGTGCCCACGCCACCGGTGACCGCCGCGCCGCCGATGAAGGCCGCGGCGATCGCGTCCAGCTCGAACATGTTGCCGGCGGCGGGTTGGGCGCCGTTGGACCGCGAGGAGTAGATGACGCCGGCCACGGCGGCCAGGAAGCCCATGTTGACGAACATCCAGAAGTTGACGGTCCGGACCTTCACCCCGGACAGCGCCGCCGCCGACAGGTTGCCGCCGATCGCGTAGACCTGGCGACCGAAGACGGTACGCCGGGTGACCAGGCCGTAGACCAGCACGAGGACCGCGAGGATGATCAGCACGATCGGCAGACCACGGGCGTGGGCCAGCTGCCAGGCGAAGTACATGATGACAGCGCCGACCAGCACGACCCGGGCGACGAACAGCGGGAACGACTCCACGTGCTGCTGGTAGCGGATGCGCGCCACACGGGTGCGGAAACCGCTCACCGCGTAGCCGGCCACCGCGACGGCGCCGATCAGCAAGGTGAAGGCGTCGAAGCCGTTGCCACCGAGCAGGCCGTTGAGGAAGCCCGCGGCGACCTTCTGGTATTCGGCCGGGAACGGCGACAGCGAGATGTTGTCGAGCACCCGCAGGGTGAGACCCCGGAACAGCAGCATGCCCGCCAGGGTCACGATGAAGGCCGGAATGCCGGCGTACGCCACCCAGAAGCCATGCCACGCGCCGACCGCGATGCCGACGGCGAGTGCCGCCAGAACGCCGATCCACCAGGGGTGACCCTGCTGGATCACCAGGACGGCGGAGACCGCTCCGGTCAGCGCGACGACCGATCCGACCGACAGGTCGATGTGGCCGCCGATGATCAGGATGACCATCCCGATCGCGAGCACCAGGATGTACGAGTACTGGAGGACGATGTTGGTGATGTTGCCGGGGCTCAGCAGCACCCCGTCGGTCAGGATCGCGAAGAGCCCGACGATGACGACCAGGGCGACGTAGATCCCGCTCTGCCTCAGGTTGTTCAACACCAACGCGCGTAGGTCGCTCGTCCCGCTGTGCAGGGCGGCGGCGGGCGCGCTGTCCGGGGGCGTCGGGCGCTCCGTCGAAGGGGTCTTGATGTCGGTCATCCGACGAGCTCCTTGTCCTTGGTCATCAGCTCCATGAGGCTCTCCTGAGTCGCCTCGGCCACCGGCATCTCACCGGTGATCCGGCCGGCGGCGAGGGTGTAGATGCGGTCGCACATCCCGAGCAGCTCCGGCAGCTCGGAGGAGATGACGATCACTGCTTTGCCGGCGGCCACCAGCCGGTTGATGATCGTGTAGATCTCGTACTTGGCCCCGACGTCGATTCCCCGGGTGGGTTCGTCCAGGATCAACACGTCCGGGTCGGTGAACAGCCACTTCGACAGCACGACCTTCTGCTGGTTGCCGCCGGAGAGCTTGCCGACCACCGCCATGACGCTGGGCGTCCGGATGTTCATCTCCTGGCGGCTCGCCTCGGCAACCTTGATCTCTTCGTTGCCGTTCACCCAGCCCAACCGGGACAGGCGGTCCAGCGCGGCGGCGGACACGTTGCGCCGCACGTCGTCGATGAGGTTGAGGCCGTAGTGCTTGCGGTCCTCGGTGACGTACGCGATGCCGTTGTCGATGGCCTCGGCGACGGTACGCGCCTGCACCTCTTTCCCGCGTACGAACAGTCGGCCGCTGATGTCGCGCCCGTACGACCGACCGAACACGCTCATCGCCAGCTCGGTGCGCCCGGCGCCCATCAGACCCGCGATGCCGACGACCTCACCGGCGCGCACGGACAGGTTGACGCCCTCGACGACCATCCGGTCCTGGACCGGGTGCCGCGCCGTCCAGTCCTCGATGCGGAGGACCTCCTCGCCGGGGGACGACTCACGGTCGGGGTAGAAGCTGTCCAGGTCACGCCCGACCATGCCCCGGATGATCCGCTGCTGGGTCACGTCGCCGGACTTCATGTCGAGGGTCTCGACAGTGCGGCCGTCCCGGATGACTGTCGTCGAGTCGGCGATGGCCATGATCTCGTTGAGCTTGTGCGAGATCATGATGCAGGTGATGCCCTGGTCGCGCAGTGCCCGCAGCAGGTCGAGCAGGTGAGCGGAGTCGATGTCGTTGAGCGCGGCGGTCGGCTCGTCGAGGATGAGCAGCTTCACCTGCTTCGACAGCGCCTTGGCGATCTCGACCAGCTGCTGCTTGCCGACGCCGAGCTGGATGACCGGGGTGACGGGGTTCTCGTGCAGCCCGACGGACGCCAGCAGCTTTGCCGCCTCGGCGTTGGCCAGGTTCCAGTCGATGAGCCCGCTGCGGCCACGCCGCTCGTTGCCGAGGTAGATGTTCTCCGCGATCGACAGGTACGGCACCAGGGCGAGTTCCTGGTGGATGATGACGATGCCGTTGGCCTCGCTGTCGCGGATGCCCCGGAACTGCATCGGCTTGCCGTCGAAGAGGATCTCACCGTCGTACGAGCCGGACGGGTGGACGCCGGACAGCACCTTCATCAGGGTTGACTTGCCGGCGCCGTTCTCCCCGCAGATGGCGTGGATCTCCCCACGACGGACGGCGAGGGTGACGTCCTCCAGCGCGGTCACGCCGGGGAAGGTCTTCGTGATGCGGCGCATCTCAAGGATGGTGTCGTCCATGGTCACTGTCCTCTGTCAGGTCGGACGCGGTACGCCACGGCGTCGGGCCCGGCGGAGACCGCCGGGCCCGACGAGTGGCTTTACTTCTTGGCCTGGCCGGCGGCGACCTCTTCCGCCGTCCAGTAGCCCGAGTCGATCAGCGTGGCCTTGATGTCGTCCTTGTAGACCGTGGCGATCGGCAGCAGGTACGCCGGGACGACCTTGACGCCGTTGTTGTACGTCTGGGTGTCGTTGGCCTGCGGCTGCTTCTTCTGCAGGAACGCCTCGGACGCGTTGACGGCCTGCTCGGCGAGCAGTCGGGTGTCCTTGAAGACGGTGGAGTTCTGCACGCCGTCGTTGATCAGCTTGATCGAGGCGATCTCCGCGTCCTGGCCGGTGACGACCGGGAGCTTCTTCGCGCCGGTGCCGTAGCCGGCGTTCTGCAGGGCGGTGATGATGCCCCGGGAGATGCCGTCGTACGGGGACAGCACGCCGTCGACCTTCGCGCCGTCGTTGTAGCTGGAGGTCAGCAGGTTCTCCATCCGCTTCTGCGCGGTCTCCTGCTGCCACCGCAGGGTGGCGATCTGCTCGGGGGTGGTCTGCTTGGACTTGACGACAAGCGTGCCGTCCTCGATGAACGGCTTCAGCGTGTCCATCGCACCGCCGTAGAAGTACTGGGTGTTGTTGTCGTCCAGCGAACCGGCGAAGAGCTCGACGTTCAGCGGGCCCTTGGCGGTGCCCTTCGAGCCGTCCTTGTTCAGCAGACCGAGACCGACGAGCAGGGCAGTGCCCTGGGCGACGCCGACCTTGTAGTTGTCGAAGCTGACGTAGAAGTCGACGTCCTTGCTGCCGCGGATCAGCCGGTCGTAGGAGATGACCGGGATCTTCGCGGCGGCGGCGGCCTGCAGCTGGCTGTTGAGCGCCGTGCCGTCGATCGCCGCGATCACCAGGACGTCCGCGCCCTGGGTGATCATCTGGTCGACCTGCTGCGACTGCGTGGGGATGTCGTCGCCAGCGTACTGGAGGTCGACCTTGTAGCCCTTGGCCTCAAGCTTGGACTTCACCGCGTTGCCGTCGGCGATCCACCGCTCGGAGGTCTGGGTCGGCATCGACACGCCGATGGTCAGGTCGCTGGGCTTCTCGCCGCTCTTGTCGCCGCCGCTGCCCGCTCCCTCGCCACTGCACGCCGCAAGGCTCAGCGCCAGCGCCGCGCTGCCGAGAGCAACCAGGAATTTCCTGCGCACGGGGTTCTCCTCTCTGGACTCCCCCGCCGACTGCCGGGGCAACTGTCATCTTTCGGGTAGTGTTAGCGCTCACATAGGTTGCGTCAACACCTACTCCGAAATACCGGTGTCACGGTCTCGTAACGGAGCATCCAGGCGAGCGTAGCCATGCGGTCAATCGACCAGGAGTGAGGGTGCGGCAACTCTCCGGGTCGGTCGACGCTCCACACGCCGATGCCCGCGGACGACGTTAGTCGTCCACGGGCACCGACAGAAGCGGCGGTTCAGTCAACTACCGCTGCGACCACCGCTGGTTGGCCGCCGCCGTGCAGTTCCACAGGATCACCGTGGTGCCGTTGGCCGTGCCGTTGTTGTTGACGTCCAGGCAGAGCCCGGACTGAACGTTGCTGATCGTCCCGTTGGCGTTGACGTTCCACTGCTGGTTGGTCCCGCCGTTGCAGTCCCAGATCTGCACCTTGGAGCCGGCCGCCGCGTTCGCCGGGGCGTCCAGGCACTTGCCGAGGGACTGGAGGGTCTGACCGTTACGCGCCCAGCGCTGGTTGGCCTGGCCGTTGCAGTCCCAGATGACCGGCTGGGTGCCGTTTGCGGTGTTGCTGTTCGGCACGTCCAGGCAGCGGTTGGAGGCCGCGCTGGCGTACGCGCTCGACGTGGTCGGCGGCGGCGTCGTCGGCGGGGTCGTCCCGCCACCGCTGACCCGGTACACCACAGTGCCGTGCGCGGGGACGCTGGCGCTGATCGTGCCGCTGCTGGAGCTGGAGCCATTGGTCCACGCGTCCACCAGGGTGAACGACGAGCCGGACTTGCCGATGGCCGCGGCCGTGGTGGAGATCGTCGTCGTCGAGCCACCCTGGTTGAACAGGGCGACGGCGACGTCACCGTTGGCGAGGCGCTTGGCCAGCACCCGACGCGTACCGTCGAACGACACCTGCGTCCCCTGCAACCCGAGGGAGTCCTGGTTGATAGCGATCAGGTTGGCGTTCTTGAGGATGGTCTGCGTCGCGGCGTTCATGTTCCGGACGTCGTTCCCGGCGATCAGCGGCGACGCCATGATCGCCCACATCGCGAAGTGGCTGCGCATCTCCGTGTCGTTCATGCCGCCACGACCGACCTCCATCATGTCCGGGTCGTTGAACCCACCCGGGCGCGCGTAGGAGGCCAACGGAACGGTCACGTTGATGATGTTCTGGATGCCCATCGGGTAGCCGTTGGTCTGGCCGGTGTCCCACGCGTTGGTGATGTCCTCGGTGGTGCGCCACATGTTGGCCACGTCGCCCCAGTTGCGCTGCGGGCCGGTCTTGGCGTGGATGCTGTTGGGGTTGATGCTGTAGACGATCGGTCGGCCGGTGGCGGCCAGCGCGTCGCGCATCTTGGCGAAGGTGGCCACCTGGTCGTTGATGCTGCCCTCCGGCGAGCACCAGTCGTACTTCAGGAAGTCGACACCCCAGGCCGCGAACTGGCGGGCGTCCTGCACCTCGTGACCACGGCTACCGGTGGCCCCGGGGTAGGCGCCGAAGTACTGCGCGCAGGTCTTGTCGACGGGCACCTGGTAGAGACCGAACTTCAGACCCCGGGCGTGCAGGTAGTCGCCGAGCGCCTTCATCCCGCTGGGGAAACGGGTCGGGTCGCCCTGGATGTTGCCGGAGGAGTCCCGGTTCGGGTTGAACCAGCAGTCGTCGACCACGACGTACTCGTAGCCCAGATCGCGCATCCCGCTGCTGACGATCGCATCGGCCGTGCTGCGGATCAGCGCCTCGTTGATGTTGCAACCGAACGAGTTCCACGAATTCCAACCCATCGGCGGGGTACGCGCCACGCCGTTGTCGAGCGCCTGCGCCGCAGGGGCGCGGAGGCCGACCAGGGCGCCGGCTACGAGCAGGCCGGCCGCCAGTACGCTCCCCCAGCGTCGACCTCGAGTGATGCGGTTCATCGAGCCTCCTTGTCGGTGGCGCCCGCCCCTGACTACGATCTCCGGTCGATGGGCCGATAGCTGGACGCCAATTGTTGTTAGCGTTAACAGAGACGACCATCATGTTACGGTCACATTTCACGAGGTTCAATACCTTGACCGCATTGCATTGCCGCCCATCGATGACCAAGATCGCATAGCGATTGAGTGCGGTCTTATCGGCCGGAGCGACGCGGACCCCCAGGTCGACAACGCGGTGGGGCCCAGTCGTCAGCGACGCGGCGGCCCGGTCGTCAACGAACGAGTCGTCAACGAACGAGTGGGCCCCGGTCGCCTACGAACGAGTGGGGCCCCGGTCGCCGACGACGCGGCGCACCGAGCGGTCAGCGACGCGGTGGGGCGACGCTCTCGCGGGCGACCAGGGTCGGAGCGACCGTCTGCCGCAACGCGCCACCGGTGCCCGATTCGATCTGGCTCAGCAGCATCTGCAGACTCGCCCGCGCGACCGCGTCGAAGTCCGGACGGACGGTGGTCAGTGGCGGGATGAAGTACGCCGCCTCCGGCACGTCGTCGAAGCCGACCACGCTGATGTCGTCGGGCACCCGTCGGCCGAACTCGTGCAACGCCCGCAGCACGCCCAACGCGAGGTGGTCGTTGGCGGTGAAGACCGCCGTGACCTCAGGCATCCGCGCCAACATCTGCCCGCACCGGTAACCGGAGGACGCGGACCAGTCCCCCGGCATCAGCGGCGGCGGCACCAGGCCGGCGGCCAGCAGCGCCTCCCGCCATCCGTCGATCCGACCGACGCTGTCGAACCAGTCGGACGGCCCCGAGACGTGCCAGACGGTGCGGTGCCCCGCGTCGAGCAGATGTTGGGTCGCCGCACGGGCGCCCGCCACCTGGTCGACGGTCACCAACGGCACCGGCCGGCTCGGGTCACCGTCGACGGTGACCAGTGGGACGTCCTTCGGTAGACGCTCCAGCGCCTCCCCGGCCGACTCGACGGGCGCGATGACCACGATGCCGGCGACCCGGTGCGAGAGGTGCCGCTCGACGGCGGCCGAGATGGACCGGTGGTCGAGGTTGCGGACGCTGCCGACGCTGACCGCGAAACCCTCCTGGGCGGCGGTCTGCTCCAACGCTGCCAGCAGGGATGCCGGACCGTAGAGCGTGGTGTTCTGTGCGACAACGCCGATGACCTGCGATCGACCGGTCACCAGCGCGCGTGCCGCACCGTTGGGGCGGTAGCCGAGCTCGGCGATCGCCGCCCGCACACGAAGCCGGGTCTGCTCACGGACGTTGGGGTGCCCGTTGAGCACCCGCGACACCGTCTGATGGGAGACACCGGCGAGACGAGCAACATCCGTCATCGCGGGACCGTGGACGGCCATTTCGCTCCCCCCGCTACATCTCCGGCCCGCGGCCCGTCGACGTCGACTGGAGCGGCCCGGCCCGATCCCCCTCGCTCAGCCACCACGCCGGTGCTGAATCCCAGGTGACCAGCGCTGGATCGCCGACAGTCTACGCCAGCCACTGCCTCAAACACGGCATGCCTGTCGGTGGACTGCGCAACGCGGCAGTGACGCACAATCCCAACCCCCGCCTGGAGTACGCGACCGAATGTCGTACTCCGTCGATGCGCGATGGCACGCCGGCCTGCCCTGCGCCCCTGGACAGAGCGCGGAGCAGGCCGGCGAGGACCAGCGGTGACGCCGACTCGACGTGCCGGCGGGCACGTGTCTGCCAGCGCCGCTGGTCAGACCATCGGTGGTGTGAGCGGTGTCACGGTGTTGTCAGGTCGAACCGGCGCACGGTGACCGCGCCGCCGAGCGCCTGGGTCGCGTGGTTGAAGATGGCGAACCGGTAGCCCATGAAGAACTGCCAGTTGTTCGCCAGGGTCAGGGCGTTGCCGAACGAGGTGAAGTTGACCCCGTCCGTGCTGTACGAGAAGCGGGCCTGCCGGCCGGATCCCGGTCTGATGTCGGCGTTGGCCCGCAACCAGATCCGGCCACCCGAGACGCTGGTGCTCGCCACCTCGCTGCCGGTGCTCGTGGTGTTCCAACTGCCGTCCATCGTCAGGCCGTTCTGCATGACCAGTCGGGTGGACCCGTTGTCCCGTCTGATTCCGATCCAGGCGGACGAGTTGCGCAGCACCGCCAGACCGGTGCGGTCACCGTCGCGCATCGTGGAGTAGTCCAACTCGATGGTGGCTGTCGAGGTGGGGCCCTGGATGCGGTGCGTCAGCGTGTTGCGCGCCTTGTACAGATCACCGGTGACGGTAGCGGTCTGCAGGTTCAGCCCGTTGTTGACCGACCACTTGCTGTTGTCGGGGTTGTGGTTCCACTCCCACTGCGGGCCGAGTGTGGTGCCGGCGAACGTGTCCGTGCCGGTCAGCGGCTTGACCGCTCGGGGCGGCGCGGGCAGGTTCGGCTTCGGGTACGTGCTTCCCCACGCGCCGTTCACCGTCTGCAGCACCGGCCAACCGTCGCCGGTCCAGGTGATCGGCGCCAGGGCGGGCATCCGACCACCGGGGTACGCGTCGACGAAGGACATGTAGTACCAGTCGCCGTTCTGCGTCTGCACCAGCCCGCCCTGGTGCGGCACGCCGCCACCGGAGATCGGACCGGGCAGGTTGAGGAGCACCTGCCGCTGCTCGTACGGGCCGAACGGGCCGTTCGTCGACTTCAGCACGTACTGGCCGTTGGCCGGGCGGGTGAGCCAGATGTAGTAGGCGCCGTTGCGCTTGTAGAAGCGGGCCCCTTCCAGCGTGCCGATGCTCGACGGCGTCTGGTACACCTGCTGCGCGCGCACCTGGGACTTCCCGTCGGCGGAGAGCTGGGCGACGCTGATGGTGCCGTTGCCGTACGCGACGTACGGGGTGTCGTTGTCGTCGAACAGCAGGCCGGCGTCGTAGTAGCAGTTCGGGATGGTGGTGTGCTTGCTCCAGGTGCTGTCGACGGCAGACGCGGTGTAGATGTGGGTCTGCGCGAAGTCGATGCACCCGGCCCAGTAGTACTGCCGGTTGCTCGGCCGGTAGTTCAACGTCGACGCCCAGATCCCGTCGACGTACGCGTTACCGCCACTCATGTCGTACTTCGAGCCGAAGTCGAGCCGGGGCACGGCGTGCCCGGCGAACTCCCAGTTCACCAGGTCGTACGAGCGCAGCACCGGCGCGCCCGGCGAGTAGTGCATGGTGGACGACGTCAGGTAGTACACGTTGTCGACCCGGATGATGTCGACGTCGGCGAAGTCCTGCCAGATTGCCGGGTTCGAGAAGGTGCCGTTCGACGGCGGCGGGGTCGTCGGCGGCGGAGTGGTGGGGTCGGTCCCGCCGCCGACGCGGACGAACTGCCACTGCTGGTTGGCGCCGTTCCAGTCGTCGTACTGCACGATGTTGCCGCCGTCGGCGGTCGAGGCGCTCTGCACCTCCATCACCTTGTTGCTGTTGCGGTTGATCAGCCGGACGTAGCCGCCGTCGGAGTCGGCCAACCGGAACTGCTGGTTGGTGCCGTTGGTGTCGCTCCACTGCACGATGCTGCCGCCGTTGGCGGTGGAGAAGCCCGAGACGTCGAGCACCTTGCCGGAGAGCCGCGACTTCACCCGGTAGTAGCCGCCACCGGAGTCGACGAACTGCCACTGCTGCTGGTTGCCGTTGTTACGGGTCCACTGGGTGATCCGGGCACCGTCGTTCGTCGCCAGGTTGTACACGTCCAAGGCCTTGCCGCTGTTGCGGTTGACCAACACGTACCAGGCGCTGGTGTCCACTGTCGCCGCCGAGGCCGGTGACGGGGCGACGGCGGCGAGAGCCGCCCCGATCACCACCGCCACCGAGGCCGCGAGTAGTGACAACCTCCCGCGCCGGCGCGCCGCTCCCCGTGGAACCTGTCCCGTGGAAATCATGATCCTCCTTAGCTGGCCCGAGGTGCCGGACGTTCTCAGCCGGCATCCGCATCGCTGGTCGGCCCGCTGGCCATCCCGCTGATGTGATCGCTAACAGCACCCTTCGCCACGTCCCGGAGATCGTTCGACCTCGACGGGGAGGCGCGCGGATCAGAGCCGGCACGGCGCAGGAATCGAACTCTGTTGATGCTTACTGTTATCGATAACAAGACCGTAGTCAAGCTGAAACATGGAAGGGCGAGCGAGCGGACGCACGGGCCGCCGAAGGGCGCGAGAAGAGCGGGCGGAGTCCGCCGGGGCGCGAGAAGAGCGGGCAGAGTCCGCCGGGGCGCGAGAAGGCCGCGAGATCGTGATCCACTCGGGTTCATTGATGTCGGGCCGTCCGCGCCGGGCGGATACCGCGTTTTCAAGGAAGCCGAGTGGATCAACCCCATGTGTTCGGGGGCCGGGCAGGTGGTGCGGAAGAGCATGGGCGTGATCGACCCGGGCCGTCGAGGGCCCGGGTCGATCACGCCCCGGCGGCAGGGCTCAGAAGCCGCGGGCCAGCCGGTAGTAGGCCTGGTTCCAGCGCAGCTCGTCGGCGAAGCGGCGGGTCTGGGTGTCGGCGTCGATGACGACCAGCTCGGTACGGCTCATCTCGGCCAGGTCGTGCAACTCCTCCACCCCCACCGCCTGGGACAGCACCGTGTGGTGCGGTGCGCCGGCGGTGATCCACGCCTCGGCCGAGGCCGGCAGGTCCGGTCGCGGGCGCCAGACGGCGCGGGCCACCGGCAACCGGCGCAGCGGCTGCGGCGGGGTGACCACGTCGATCTCGTTGGCGACCAGCCGGAAGCGCTCGCCCATGTCGGCCAGGCCGAGCACGACCGCCGGGCCGGGTGCCGCGTCGAAGACGAGCCGGACCGGGTCCTCCCGCCCGCCGATGCTCAGCGGGTGGATCTCCGCGTTCGGCGTGTCGGACGCGATCGTCGGGCAGACCTCCAGCATGTGGGCGCCGAGCACCAACTCCTCGCCCGGGGTGAGGTCGTAGGTGTAGTCCTCCATGAACGACGTTCCGCCGTCCACGCCCACCGACATCGCCTTGAGGGTCCGGACGAGCACCGAGGTCTTCCAGTCCCCCTCGCCGCCGAAGCCGTAACCGTCGGCCATCAGTCGCTGCACGGCGATGCCGGGCAGCTGACGCAGGCCACCGAGGTCCTCGAAGTTCGTCGTGAAGGCCCGGAAACCACCCTCGTCCAGGAAGGCCCGCATGCCCAGCTCCAGCCGGGCCGCGTACCGCAGGGAGTCGTGCCGCTCGCCACCGGACAGCAGCTCCGCGGCGACGCGGTACGTGTCCTCGTACTCCTTGACGAGGTCGTCGACCTGCGCGTCGGTGACCTGACCGACCACCTCGACCAGGTCGTTGACGCCGTAGGTGTTGACCGACACCCCGAACCGCAGCTCCGCCTCGACCTTGTCGCCCTCGGTCACCGCCACGTCGCGCATGTTGTCGCCGAAGCGGGCCAGGCGCAGCGACCGCATCGCCGACCAGCCGAGCGCGGCACGGGCCCACGCACCGACCCGGGCACTCACCCGCGGGTCGCTGACGTGCCCGGCGACCGTCTTGCGGGCCACACCGAGACGAGTCTGGATGTACCCGAACTCACGGTCGCCGTGGGCGGCCTGGTTCAGGTTCATGAAGTCCATGTCGATGTCGTTCCACGGCAACAGGACGTTGGCCTGCGTGTGCAGGTGCAGCAGCGGCGTCTGCAACGCGTCGAGCCCGGAGATCCACATCTTCGCCGGCGAGAAGGTGTGCATCCACGCGATGACCCCGATGGCGCCCTGGGCGGCGGCGTCCCGGCAGACCTGCAGGATCTCACCACTGTTGGTCAGGACGGGCTTCCAGACCACCCGGGCGGGAATCTGCGGCGAGTCGTCGAGCGCGGCCGCGATCTGGCGAGACTGCTCGGCGACCTGCCGGAGCGTCTCCTCGCCGTACATGCCTTGGCTGCCGGTGAGGAACCAGATCTCGGGTGCGTTGTGTGGTGCCATGGGGTTGCCTTCCAGGAGAGGAACGGTCACTTGTAACGGATTCCGATGAGGCGCTGAAGGAGGATGAACGCGAACAGCAGGCCGCCGATCACGATCTTGGTCCACCAGGAGTTCAGGCTCCCGTCGAAGGTGATCAGGGTCTGGATCACGCCCAGGACGAGCACGCCGAGCACAGTGCCGAAGGCGTAGCCGCCGCCCCCGGTGAGCACCGTGCCACCGATGACGACCGCGGCGATGACGTCCAGCTCCATGCCCACCGCGATCAACGGCGCGCCGGACAGGGTGTAGAAGGACAGCAGGATCCCGCCGATCGCCGAGCACAGACCACTGATCGTGTAGACCGCGATCCGGGTCCGCCCCACCGGCAGACCCATCAGCAGGGCCGACTGGGGATTGCCGCCGATGGCGTACACGTTGCGGCCGAGCCGGGTGTAGGCCAGCGTGTACGCGGCGACGGCGACCACGACGAAGGCGATCAGCACGCTGATCGACACGAAGTTGCCCCGGGGATCGCCGATGCGCTCCTGCGACATCCTGGTCCAGAACCCGTCGGTGATCGGGATGGACGAGTCGGAGATGAACGTGCACATGCCCCGGGCGAAGAACATCCCGGCGAGCGTGACGATGAACGGCTGGATCTCGAAGAAGTGGATGACACAGCCCATCAGCAGACCGAGGGTCGGCCCGATGAGCAGGGCGATGACGAGCACCAGCGCCGCCGGCAGACCCTCCTGGAGCAGCCACGCCGACACCATCGCCGTCATCGCGACGACCGAACCGACCGACAGGTCGATACCCCCGGTGAGGATCACGAAGGTCATCCCGATCGCGACCACCAGCAGGAAGCTGTTGTCGATGAACACGTTGAAGATGACCTGGACGTTCGAGAACGCCGTGTACTGGGACACGCCGATGCCGTACATGACCAGCAGCAGGGCGAGCGTGGCCAGGACCGGTATCTGCCGCCGTGGCAGCCGGAACCGGGTACGCCCAGCGGTGAGCGATCCAGTGGTCATGCCGGCACCTGCTCCTTCGGCTTGTCGGCAACTGTGGTGGGCGGCGGGACGTTGCGCCGACGGCGGGCGAACCGGGCCCGGAAGGCCGGCGCCTGGACGAGGCAGACGACGATGACGACGACCGCCTTGAACAGCAGCGAGGTCTGCGGCGAGATGTCCATGGCGTACACGGTGGTGGTCAGGGTCTGGATGATCAGCGCGCCGAGGATCGTGCCGCTGAGGAAGAACCGGCCTCCCGCCAGGGACGTGCCGCCGATGACGACAGCGAGGATGGCGTCCAACTCCACCCAGAGACCGACCGCGTTGCCGTCGGCACTCGACACGTTGGCCGTCATCATGAAGCCGGCGACCGCGGCGCAGGCGGCGCTGATCACGTACGCGAGGAAGATGACCCGGCCGGAACGGATGCCGGCGAGTCGGCTCGCCTCCGCGTTACCGCCCACCGATTCGACGATCATGCCGAGGGCGGTGCGGCGGGTGAACCCGGCGACGACGAGCGCCGCGGCGAGGGCGATGAAGATGGCCAGCGGCAGGGTCAGCAGGTGGCCCAGGCCGATCGCCCGGAACGGCCCCGAGTTGATGGTGATGATCTGACCCTGGGTGATCAGCTGGGCGAGGCCACGGCCCGCCACCATCAGGATCAGCGTGGCGATGATCGGTTGAATCCCGATCACGGCCACCAGCACCCCGTTCCAGGCGCCGAGCACCAGTGAGATCGCCAACGCCAACGCCAACGCGGTCAGCACCACCGAGAGACTGTTCTGGTCGGGTTGCTTGCTGATGTACATGCAGGCGATCGCGCCGCTGATCGCGCAGAGCGAGCCGACCGACAGGTCGATGCCCCCGGTCGAGATGACGAGCGTCATGCCCAGCGCGACGAGGATCAACGGTGCGCTCAGGCGCAGGATGTCGATCGGCGTGCCGTACAGGTGCCCGTCCTTGAGCTCGATGGACAGGAACCCGGGGCGGTAGATCGTGTTCGCGGCGAGCATGACGACCAGCACGGCGGCGGGCCAGAACAGCCGGTGACCGGTCACCGCCCGGTAGCGGCCCATGGTGGCGCTCATCGGTCTGCCTCCTGGAGGGACCCACTGGCAATGGTTTGCATGATGCGGTCGGCGTCCAGGCTCTCGTCGTTGGCGAACTGGGCGACCATCTGCCGATCCCGCATGACCGCGACCTTGTGGCTGAGACGCAGCACCTCCTCCAGCTCGGCGGAGATGAACAGCACCGCCATCCCGCCGTCGGACAACTGGGTCACCAGCTTCTGGATCTCGGTCTTCGCGCCGATGTCGATGCCCCGCGTCGGTTCGTCGAGGATCAACAGCCGTGGCTCGGTGATCAGCCACCGGGCCAGCAGCACCTTCTGCTGGTTGCCGCCGGACAGGTTGCGGACCGGCACCTCCGGGTCCGCGGGCCGGATGCTGAGCGCCTTGATGTACTTGTCGACCAGCTCGTCCTGACGGCGGCGCGGGATCGGTCGCAGCCAGCCACGGGCGGCCTGCATGGCGAGGATCATGTTCTCGCGGACCGACAGGTCCGCGACGATGCCCTCCGCACGGCGGTTCTCCGAACAGAAACCGACGCCCTGCTCGATGGCCTGGGCGGGGGTACGCAGACTGCTCGCCGCGCCGTCGACGGCGACCTGACCACCGTCGGTCCGGTCGGCGCCGAACAACAACCGGGCCACCTCGGTACGACCGGAGCCGAGCAGTCCGGCCAGGCCCACCACCTCACCGGCGTGGATGGTGAGGCTGAACGGCTCCACCGCGCCCTTCCGGGCGAACTCCGACACCGACACCAGAGGGGTGCCCTCCTCCACGGCGGCCAGGTCCCGCCGGGAGTGCTCCTCGATGCCCTCGAGGACGTCGAGCTCCTTGCCGATCATCTTCTCGACGAGGGAGAGCTGGGGCAGCTCGGCGGTCAGGTACTCGCCGACGAGACCACCGTTGCGCAGCACGGTGATCCGGTCGGCGATCTCGTAGACCTGGTCGAGGAAGTGGGTCACGAACAGGATGGCGATGCCCTCGTCGCGCAGTTGCCGCATGATGCGGAACAGTTGCGCCACCTCACCGGCGTCGAGGCTGGACGTCGGCTCGTCCAGGATCAGCACCCGCGCCTTGATGTCGATCGCGCGGGCGATGGCGACCATCTGCTGGATCGCCAGGGAGTACGAGCCCAGTGGCGCGCTGACGTCGAGATCGAGGTCGAGGCGGGTCAGCAGCTCCCGGGCCCGGCGGCGGACCTCTCCCCAGCGGACGGCGCCGAGGAGCCGGGGCTCACGGCCGATGAAGATGTTCTCCGCCACCGACAGGTTGGTGCAGAGGTTGACCTCCTGGAAGACCGTGCTCACCCCGGCGGCGGTCGCCTGCATCGGTCCGCTGAAGGACACCTGCTGACCGTCGAGGGTGATCGTGCCGCCGTCGGTGTCGTAGACGCCGGTCAGCACCTTGATGAGGGTCGACTTGCCGGCGCCGTTCTCGCCCATCAGGGCGTGCACCTCGCCGGGGAAAAGCCGGAAGTTGACGTCGTGGAGTGCGCGCACCCCGGGGAAGGACTTGCTGATCCCGGTCATCGTCAGGACCGGACGGCTATCCGTCATCCCATCAGACCTCTTCTGGGTCGTCGACACGGAAGGGCCGCTGCGCTCCCGTGCGCCCGCCCGGTCGTCCGGGCGGGCGTGGCACGGGGTGGTCGCGGGCCATGCCCGGTCCGTTGCGGGTAAGGGGACGACGCGGCGGGGCCGCCACGCGAGCGCGGCGACCCCGGCGTCGATCAGTACTTACGGTTGGGCAGCGCTTCCTTGGCCTGCTCCTGGGTGAAGGTGGTCTCCTCGGTCTCGATCCGAGGCGGCACCTCCTCGCCGGCGTGCACCTTCTTGGCGAGGTCCATCAGCTGTGGGCCGAGCAGCGGGCTGCACTCCGCGATGAAGTTGAACTTCCCGTCGGCGAGAGCCTGCATGCCGTCCTTGACCGCGTCGACGGTGATGATGGTGATGTCCTTACCCGGCACCTTGCCGGCGGCGGTGATCGCCTCCAGCGCACCCAGGCCCATGTCGTCGTTGTGCGCGAACAGCACGTCGATCTTCGGGTTGGCCTTGAGGAACTGCTCCATGACCTGCTTGCCACCGGCCCGCGTGAAGTCACCCGGCTGAGAGGCGATGATCTTCAGGTTGGGGTTGGCGGCGATCGCCTCGCCGAAGCCCTTCTTGCGGTCGTTCGCCGGTGCCGCACCCGTGTTGCCCTGCAGCTCGACGATGTTCACCGGGCCCGAGGCGGTCTTCTTCTGCTCGACCAGCCACTCACCGGCGAGACGGCCCTCCTTGACGAAGTCCGAGCCGAGGAACGTCTTGTACAGCGTCTTGTCGGCCGAGTCGACCGAGCGGTCGGTCAGGATGACCGGGATGCCGGCGTCCTTGGCCTCCTTGAGCACGGTGTCCCAGCCGGACTCCACCACCGGCGAGAAGGCGATCACGTCGACCTTCTGCTGGATGTAGTTGCGGATCGCCTTGATCTGGTTCTCCTGCTTCTGCTGCGCGTCATCGAACTTCAGCTCGATGCCCGCAGCGGTAGCGGATTCCTTGATCGAGGTGGTGTTCGCGGTACGCCACCCGCTCTCCGCGCCGACCTGGGAGAAGCCCATCGTGATCTTGCCGTCGTCCTTGGACCCGCCGCCGCCGGTGTCGCTGTTGCCGCAGGCCGCCACGCCGCCGACCAGCAACGCGCTGGCGAGGACCGCGACAGCGCGCCACCGAACGGACTGCGTTCGCATCTTTCCCATCGAATCTCCTTGGCTGGATGTGGTGGGTAACCGCGTCGGCCGTCGAAGAACCCGAAGAACGGCGTACGCGGGTGGTGCGTGCTGGTGCGTGGTGGTGCAGACCGGCGGGTCCCGATGATCGGGGAAGAGTCAGGAACCCGCCGGTGCGACTGGTTGTTGACCGTAGACGTTCTGGTAGCGGTCGTAGAGGGCGTCGATGTCGGCCTGTGCCATCGGAACCGGCTGGCCGAGGGTGTGGGCCAGGTGCGCGGTACGGGCCACGTCCTCGCACATGACCGCCGCCTTGACCGCCGCGCGGGCGTCGCGGCCGATGGTGAACACGCCGTGGTTGCGCATCAGCACCGCGGGCGAGCGGTGACCGGAGAGCGTGGCGACGATGCCCTTGCCGATGTCGTCGCCGCCGATCAGCGCGAACGGACCGATCGGGATCTCCCCGCCGAACTCGTCGGCCTGCGCCGTGAGGTGGCAGGGGATCGACTCCCCGCACGCGGCCCAGGCGGTGGCGTACGAGCTGTGCGTGTGCACCACACCGCCGACCTCGGGCATGGCCCGGTAGACGTAGGCGTGGGCGGCGGTGTCGCTGGACGGGGCGAAGTCGCCCTCGACGAGAACGCCGTCGAGGTCGCACACCACCATCGTGTCCGCGGTGAGGTCGTCGTAGCTGACCCCACTCGGCTTGATCACCAGGAGGTCCTGGCCGGGAACCCGCGCGGAGACGTTGCCGGACGTCCAGGCGACCAGGTTGTACCGGGTCAGTTCGCCGTGCAGGCGCGCGACGGTCTCGCGCAGCTCGCGGATCTGTCGGGTCACCTCGGCGTTCACGCGACCACCTCCAACACGGTCTCGGGTGTGGTCGCGGCGCTGTCGACCGCCGCGTTACGGATCGCCCGCAGGCGCATCATGACGTCGTTGCCACCGCGACCGAAGTGGTCGTGCAGCGCCCGGTACTCGGCGTAGAGGGCGTCGTAGGCGCGGGCACGCTCGGGGTCCGGGCGGTAGACGGCCTCGTGCACCCGACCCATCGCCTGCGACGCCTCGTGGACCGAGGGGAACTCTCCGGCGGCGACGGCGGCGTGGATCGCCGATCCCAGTGCCGGTCCCTGCGCCGAGGCGATGATGTTCAGCGGTCGCCTGGTCACGTCGGCGTAGATCTGCATGAGCAGCGCGTTGTTGGTGAGACCACCGGCGATCACCAGGTCGTTGACCGGGACGCCGGCCTCGACGAAGGCCTCGATGATCATCCGGGTGCCGTACGCGGTGGATTCCAGCAGCGCCCGGTAGATGTCCTGCGGCCGGGTGGCCAGGGTCATCCCGACGATCATCCCGCTCAGGTCGTGGTTGACCAGCAGGGACCGGTTGCCGTTCCACCAGTCCAGCGCGATCAGGCCGTGCGCGCCGACGGACTGACTCGCGGCCAGTTCGGTGAGGCGCTCGTGGGAGTCGGAGCCGGCCGGGGCAGCATGCTCGACGAACCAGCCGAAGATGTCCCCGACACCGCTCTGCCCGGCCTCGTAACCCCATGCGCCGGCGCTGATGCCGCCGTCCACGACACCGCACATCCCGGCCACCTCGGCGACGTCCGCGCCGTTGACCACGTGGCAGGTCGAGGTGCCCATGATGGCGACGAGCCGGCCGGGCTCCACCGCCTGCGCGGACGCCGCGGTGACGTGCGCGTCGACGTTGCCGACGGCCACCGCGATCCCCTCCGGCAGGCCGGTCCAGGCGGCGGCGCGCGCGGTGAGCGAGCCGGCTCGGGCGCCGAGGGGCAGCAACGGGCCGTCCAACTTGGCCACGAAGTCGCCGAATCCGGGGTTGAGCGCGGTCAGGAAGCCCTCGGAAGGGTATTGGCCGTCCTGCAGGATGCCCTTGTAACCGGCCGTGCAGACGTTGCGGGTCTCGGTGCCGCAGAGCTGCCAGACGATCCAGTCGGCCGCCTCGATGAAGCGCTCGGCACGGTGGTAGACCTCAGGGTCCTCCTCCAGGATCTGGAGCCCCTTGGCGAACTGCCACTCGGCGGAGATCTTGCCGCCGTACCGGCCGATCCACGGCTCTGCCCGCTCGTGGGCCAGCGCGTTGATCCGGTCGGCGTGCGGCTGCGCGGCGTGGTGCTTCCACAGCTTCACCCAGGCGTGCGGTCGATCGCGCAGCTCGGGGTCCTCGCAGAGCGGGGTGCCGTCGGCGCTGGTCGGCAGCACCGTGCAGGCGGTGAAGTCGATGCCGATGCCGACGACCGCGGCAGGATCCACCCCGGCAGCTGACAACGCCGCCGGAACGGCATACCGCAGCACGTCGCGGTAGTCCTCCGGGTTCTGCAGGGCCCAGTCCGGGGGTAGCTGTCGACCTCCCGGGAGTGCCGTGCTGATAACTCCGTCGCCGTACTCGTGCACCGCGGTCCCCAACTCGGCACCATCACCGACACGGACCACCAGAGCTCGCCCGGACAGGGTGCCGTAGTCGACACCGACGACATAGCGGTCGCCTGCTCCGTCCACACGGTTCATGTTCACCTCCACCGTTAACGGGGATAGTGTTAACGCTCACATCAACCCTCGTCAAGACATCCACTCGCAACAGCTCCGTAACGGAACAGCGAAGGCGGGCCAACTGGGGCGCGTCGATAACGGATGGGTGCAAAACGCACAAAATGCGATACCGACCACGGCACGCAGGCCTCGAACGGAGTGCCGCGCGGACCGGGCGTCGATCGGAGGCACCTCGGCAGGCCGGGCGACAGGCACGGCCGGCCGGACGCCGCGAGTCGATCATCCGACTGCGACAGTGTCGCGCTCGATCATGATGTCAGCGATAACATCATCGAGGCGCCCCGGTTCGACGGTCAGATCCGCGAAACGGCCGCAGTCGACCGCGTTGGCTCATAGCTGAGCATTTCGGCGGATCCCGCGGGGCAGCGCGACCGTCGTGTTATCGATAACATTCGACGTTTTGTGGTCGCCCGGGTCCGTCCGCTCGCAAAGGCGCACGTCGGGCGCGGCCATGGCCGCGAGGCCTGGTTGATCCACTCGTGCTCCGTGACATCGCGGTATCCGAGGCGCTGCGACAGACCGACTTCCCGGAACCCGAGTCGATCATGCGGGCACCGGCCGGCAGGCGGAGCGGGCAGGCGGAGCGGGCAGGCGGAGCGGGCAGGCGGAGCGGGCAGGCGGAGCGGGCACCGCCGGCAGGCGGAGTGGGCGCCCCGCGAACACGGAAAGCCGGCGACCCGACCCGGTGGGCCGAGCCGCCGGCTGCCGGCGCGGTGGCGATGATGCGGTGCGGGGGTGGTCCGGTGGCGGAGCGCCGGTCTGGTCAGGCGGCCCGGTTGCGGTTGTAGAGGGTCTTGGCCCAGAAGAAGCACGCGACGGTGATGACGGCGCACCAGATGACCGCGATGATCCCGTTGGCACCGATCCCGGTGCCGAGGAGCAGGCCGCGCAGGGTCTCCATGACGGGCGTGAAGGGCTGGTACTCGGCGAACCACCGGACCACTGTGGGCATGGATTCGGTCGGGACGAACCCGCTGCCCAGGAAGGGCAGGAGGATCAGTGGCATGGGCAGGTTGCTGGCCGTCTCGACACTGTCACTGACCAGGCCGAGGGCGACCGACAGCCAGGTGAGCGCAAAGGTGACCATGGCGAGGACACCGACGGCGGCCAGCCACTCGACCGGGTTGGCGGTGGGTCGGAACCCGACGAGCAACGCCACGCCGATGACGGCCGCGAGGCTGAGCAGGGTCTGCACGAGGCTGCCCAGGACGTGACCGGTGAGGACCGACGGCCGGAAGATCGCCATCGTCCGGAACCGGGCGATGATGCCCTCGGTCATGTCCATCGCGACCGAGATGGCGGTGCCCTGCGCCGCGCTGACCACGGTGATGAGCAGGATGCCGGGGGTGACGTAGTTGGCGTACTCGGACCGGCCGCCGGACGGCCCCAGCCCGGCACCGAGCGTGCCGCCGAAGACGTAGACGAAGAGCAGCAGGATGATGATCGGGATGCCCATGAGCAGGAAGGTCATCGACGGGTAGCGCCGCATGTGCAGGAGGTTGCGCCGCAGCATCGTGCTCGAGTCACGGACGGCGAGGGAGATGGTGCTCATCGCGTGGAGGCCCCTTCGTGATCGGGTCGGCCGGCGCGGGTGTCGGGCTGACCGGTGAGGGTGAGGAAGACGTCGTCGAGGTCGGGGGTGTGCACGGAGAGCCCGGCCACCGTGATCGAGGCGCGGTCGAGCTGGTCGAGCAGGGACCGCAGCGCCCCGACCCCGCCGTCGCTCGGCACCTGGAGGGTGAGCGCGGCGTCGTCCCGGCTGGCGACCGGTAGCGCGCGGGCGGCCGAGGCGAGCCCTTCCTGGTCGGCGAACTGCAGCACGACGTGGCCTCCGGGGATGAGCCGCTTGAGCTCGCGCGGCGTGCCCTCGGCGATCAGCCGGCCGTGGTCGAGGAAGGCGACGCGGTCGGCGAGCTGGTCGGCCTCCTCCAGGTACTGGGTGGTGAGCAGGATGGTGACGCCCTCGGCGACGAGGTTGCGGATGATCTCCCACATGGCGCGGCGGCTACGCGGGTCGAGGCCAGTGGTCGGCTCGTCGAGGAAGATGACGCGGGGCTCACCGACCAGGGTCATGGCGAGGTCGAGCCGTCGGCGCATCCCACCGGAGTACGTCGACACCGGCTTGTCCGCCGCGGCAGCCAGGTCGAACTGGCCGAGCAGCTCGTCGGTCCGTCGCCGGCCGGACGTCTTGTCCAGGTGGCGCAGGTCCGCCATCAGGTTCAGGTTCTCCCGGCCGGTGAGCAGGTTGTCGACGGCGGAGAACTGGCCGGTGACCCCGATCAGCTCGCGTACCGCGTCGGGATTCCGTTGGAGGTCGTGACCGAAGACGCGGGCCTGCCCGCCGTCGGCGTCGACCAGGGTGGAGAGGATCTGCACGGTGGTGGTCTTGCCGGCGCCGTTCGGGCCGAGCAACGCGAAGATGGTTCCCTCGGTGATCATCAGGTCGATGCCGTCCAGCACGACCTTGTCGCCGTAGGACTTCCGCAGGTCGGTCGCGACGATCGCGGGCTTCGTGGAGCTGGTCATGGTCTCCTCTTTGCGGTCTGGGGGTGGCGGGTCAGGCGCGGCGGATCATGATGTCGCCGTAGGAGGTGTTCGCCCGGACCTCGACCGTCTCGTCGGTCTGCGCCGGGCTGTCGGTGCTCTCCAGGGCGTTGTGCACGCGACCGTGCTTGGAACTGACGTCGAGCCAGGCGGCCGTCCCGCGCCGGATGCCGACCTCGATGGCCCCGTACGAGGTGTTCAGGTCGATCGCACCCCGGACGACCTCGCCCAGCCGGAGGTTGCCGTAGGCGGTGCGTGCCGTCACCGAGGCCGTCGTCGCGTCGAGGGTGATGTCGCCGTACGCGGTGTTGACCCGGACGTCGCCGCCGCTGCGGCCGATCCAGCAGTCGCCGGAGGAGTTCTTGATCTCGACGGGTCCGTCGACCGTGCCGAGGCGCACCTTGCCGGACGACGCCTTCACCCGCGCCGAGCCGACGACCCGCTCCACGGCGACCTCGCCGTGACTGCTGTCGATGTCCAGCGGCCCGGTCTCGTCGAGGCGGATCCCGCTGCCGGTCTTGATGCGGCACTCGCCGAGTTGGCCCTCGCAGCGGAACGCCGCCCACGACGACTCGGCGTGCACCCGCGACCCGGTCGGTAGCTCGATCAGGACATCGACCGACGGGCCGGACCCGAAGCCGTAGCGCCGCCACGTCTTCGGCACCCTGATCAGCAGCTTTCCGGCGTCGTACTGGACGGTGGCCTGTTCGGCGGTGCTCACGTCGGCCTTGCTCGACGGGTCCCGCGGTCGCACCGTCACCACCGTGTCGGTGCGGTCGGTCGCGCTGATCCAGACGTCCCCGACGGGCAGTTCGATCTGGACGGAGATGGGCTCTGGGCTCTCGAAAACAGGCATGGCGGTCTCCCGGAAGGTGGTCGGTGACTGTCACCGCTGGTCGGCGGCGCGGAGGAAGAAGGGGTACGACGGGGTCAGCGCGCCCAGCCGGTGAAGTGCTGACCGGAGCGCGGCTCCGGCCGGCGGGGGGTACGGCGTTCGGTGTCGCCCGCGCCGACGGCGCCGGCGACGGCGCGTACCAGCCAGGCGTTGACGGAGAGCCCAGCGCGCCCGGCGGCCTCCTCGACGCTGGCCTTGAGGTGGTCGGGAAGGCGGAGGTTGATCCGCGAGGTGCCACCCTCCTCGCCCTCAGGTGCGGGCGGTGGTGCCGGCAGGGTCGGCGGGGCGCTGACCTCGCGCACCTCGTCGACCGGCGGGCTGGCCGGCGTCACCACGAAGTCGGGCTCGCGCCCGCGCAGGCGGACGTGCACCGAGCCCGGCGCGAGGTCGCGGGTGATCTCGTCGGCCGCGTCGGACAGTGCCTCCAGCAGGGTGAGACGGGTGGCCGCCTCCAGTTGGGTGAAGAGCCGCTCGGCCAGCGCGCGGCCGTCCGCGTCGACGCCCTCCGCGGCCACGGCGAACTCGTTACGCAGGTTCTCGACGTACGACCTCAGCTCCATGGCACCATCATGACACCACTTTGGCTCAGGGCGCAACCCTTCATGGCTCAGGATGGTGCCAGACTGGTCGACGAACGGTTTCCGCCGTTCCTCAAAGATCCCCGAACGCGCGCCTGACCAGCCGGTTTGCCTCTTCCTGGGTCAGCCCGGTGGCCACCAGGAGGTCGCTGACAGTGGTGCGGACCTGCGCCACCACCACCGCACCGGAGAAGCCGACGCCCTCGCGGTAGGCCCGACCGGCCATCCGCACCGCCCGCAGCGACTGCTCCCGCGCCCGGTCCGGCTCAGCGCCGGCGGCGAACTGCCGCTTCAGGACGCGCACGGCCTCGGCGAGATCGGCCACCGCCCGCGGCAGCGACTCCGGAACCGGCTCGTCGTCCTCGATCAGGGTCACCGCTCGACGGATCAACGTCCCGCTGTTGCGCATCGCCCGGTCGATCGGCTCCGCCGCCTGCGCGTAGCGGCCCACCGGCCCGCGCCGCTGGTGCCAGTGCACCGGCGACAGGGTGCTGGCCTCCCGGGCGCCCTGGGTCGCCTCGACGAACGCCTTCAGCTGGCCCTCGTTCTGCCGCAGCTCGCCCCGGGCGGTGCGGGCACGAGCGGCATCGCGCTCCGCCAACGCGCCGGCGGTGGCCTCCAACTGGGTGACCAGGAGGTCGAGCGCCGGCCGCGCGGCGCGGTTGAGTACCCGAAGCGGGTTCAACGGCAGGAGTACAGCGGTGACCAGCAGCGCCACCCCTCCCCCGACCAGGGCGTCCATGAACCGAGGAATCTCCAGGTCTCGGATCGACGGGCTGAGCGTGGCGATGAGCACCGCCGTCGCGCCGGCCTGGATCACCACGGCGGCACTGCCGGCGAGGAACAACGCGACCACGATCGCCAGCACGACGATCAGGCAGAGTTGCCACCACCCGGTGCCGATCACCACGAGCAACAGATCGCCGATCAGGACCCCGACGGTCACCCCGAGGATCAGCTCGATGGTCCGACGCAGCCGTTGACCGACCGACGCGGCAAGGGTCGAGACGGCGCTGATCGGCGCGAACACCGGCTGCGAGATGTTCAGCAGCTCGTGCGCCACGAACCAGGACAGCGCCGCCGCCAGCCCCGCCTGCACCGCCAGACCGCCCACGGCCCGTACCCGACGGGCCCGGTCGCGCACCGTGGCCGCCGCCCGGCCCCGCATCCGCGCCATCGTGCCCGCCAGACCACCCGTGGCGTCGTCGCCGGCGCGGGCCGGAGCACCCTCGTCCGCTCCGCGCCGACCGGCAGCGACCATGGCGGCACCTACCCCGCCCTGGTCGGATCAATCCTCCCGACGCCGGCCGCGCTCAGCGCGAGGCGAGCGCCTCCTCGGCGTACGCCCAGAGCCGGTCGGCGGCAGCCGGATCCATGGCGTGGGCAGCCACCCCGCCGGTGGCGTCGGGGCCGCCGGGCACGACCTCCGCCTCCTGGTTGTCGTCGAAGTACCGGCCACTGACGCCGTCGAGCAGGGGCGAGCCGGCGAGCAGCACGGTCGTCGACGCGCCCTGGTCGGGCTTCTTGTAGTAATCCGCCTCGACGAGGTTCCCCGCCTCGTCCATGGCACCCATCGCGCGCATCGTGTCGTCGTCGATGTGGCGCTGGAGGTTGGTGAAGATGTACCCGGGGTTGAGCGCGTTCGCGGTGATCCCGTCCTTCGCCCACCGGCGGCTGATGCCGACCGCGAGCAGGACCTCGGCGGTCTTCGACTGGCCGTACGCCGACCACGGGTCGTACGGGCGCCGCTCGAACTGCGGGTCGTCGAAGTCCAACGGCGCGGCCAGGTGTGCTCCGGAGCTGACCACGACGACCCGAGCCGCCCGAGCGGCCCGCAGGTTGTCGTGCAGCCCCCGGGCGAGCGCGAAGTGGCCGAGGTAGTTGGTCGCGAGCTGAAGCTCCCAACCCTGGGCGGTGAGCTGCCGGGTCGGGATCGCCATGATCCCCGCGTTGGCGACCAGCACGTCGAGCGGACCCTGCCAGCCCGCCACGAAGGCGTCGACCGACGCCAGGTCGGCGAGGTCGAGCGCGGACGCGCTGACCGCGCCCCGGGTGGCCTGCGACGCGAACTCCTCGACGAGCGCGTCGGCGCGTCGGGGATCACGGGTAGCGATGGTGACCTCGGCGCCGGCCCTGGCCAGCGCGCGCGTCGTCTCGACGCCGATGCCGGAGGCTCCCCCTGTGACGATCATCCGACGCCCCGTCAGGTCGACACCGTCGAGGATCTCGGCGGCGGTGCTGCGGGCGGTGAACGGGGTGGTGAGGCGTGGGTTCGCTGTCATGAAACCCAGGCTAGGAACATCGGAGTCGGACTGCCTATAGTCTATGGTCCTTCATACTTTAGTGAGCGTCCAGGAGGCCGGGATGGATCCCCTCGAAGATGTCCTGGCGTTGCTGGGCGCTTCGAGCCACCTCTCCGCCGGCCTGGTGGCGGGCGGGCGCTGGGCCGTCGCCTTCGACGCGCCGGCCGGGGCCAAGTTCAACGCCGTCCGCCGCGGCCGGTGCTCCCTGCGGGTCCCAGGTGACGCCGAGTCGATCAGCCTCGACGAAGGGGACTGCTTCCTGCTGACCCGGCCGGTGGCCTACACCCTCTTCAGCGATCCCGACGTGCCCGTCGAGCCCGCGTACCCACTCTTCGCCGCCGCCGACGGCGGTGTGGCGCACGTCGGTGCCGGCGACGACGTCTTCCTCATCGGCGGCGCGTTCTCCCTGGGCGAACGGGCACGCAGCCTCCTGCTCGACAGCCTCCCGCCGGTCATCCACGTGCCCGCCGACACCCCGGAGGCCACCACCGTCCAGTGGGCGCTCAGCGAGATCGACGCCGAACTACGGCAGACACGACTCGGGTCCACGCTCGTCGCCGAGCACCTGGCGCTCGTCCTGCTGATCCGGGTCCTGCGGTTGCACCTGGCCCGCGACCCCCAACTCACCTCCGGCTGGTTGGCCGGCCTCGCCGACCCGGTGATCGCCCCCGCGCTGCGGGCGCTGCACGCGCGTCCCGCGCAGCCGTGGACGGTGGACGCCATCGCCCGGACCGCCGCCGTCTCCCGGTCGACACTGGCCGCCCGCTTCAAGAGGGTCGTCGGCATGGGACCGCTGGAATACCTGACCGGCTGGCGGATCGAACTGGCGGCGGACCGTATCCGCCGCGGTTCCGACACCGTCGCCAGCATCGCCCAGGCTGTCGGCTACGGCTCCGAGAGCGCCCTCAGCGTGGCGTTCAAGCGCGCTACCGGTTTCTCGCCGCGCGCCTACCGCACCGAGGTGGCGAGGACGGCCCAGACCGGCGGACGCGAACCGGCGGCGACCGGTCGGGGTGTCGAGTGAGCGGCACCTCCTCTTCGTCCGCTGCGGTTGATCCCGTCCGGATCGGGTAGACCGGTCCGCCGTCGCCGGGGCGACGGCCTGGGCTCCTGACCGCGAGGCTCGCTCCGGTCGGGTCGTGGGACACGGGGTGGCCGAGCGCCCGCGGGGGGACGTCGCATGGATCAGCACGGTTGAGCGGGCCGGACGGTCCCCGCGACGTCGTGGAGCTGCGGGTGCACGGCGTCTCCGGCGCGAGCGCCGCACAGGTGCTGGACCTGCAGCAGACGGCACAGGTGGCGGGCGACCAGAACGGTGGCTTCTACCGGCCGCGACCACAGGGCTCGGACACCACCGCCCCGCGCGGCGTGACCCTGGAGGCGTACCGCTGGGGTGATCTGCCCTCCGGGACCGTCGCCCGTACCCTCGCCGTGGTCTTCCTGCTGCCGTTCATGCTCGTCAACGTCGCGACCTGGATGCGCCCGGCGAGCCCCGGTTCCGAAGCGGTGGTCAAGTCCCTGTGCCGACTGCTGGCGCTCACCCTCACCATGCTGTACGTGCTCGCCGTCGCCGGCGTCGCCCTGGATCTGGTGGGCTGGAAGTGCCTGCCCTCGACGCGCTGCCTGGAGGGGCGCAGCTGGTTGTCCTGGCTGGGAGGGCGGCCGGTCGGAGCGCAACTGGCGTTGGTCGCGTTGGTGCCGGTCGCCGCGATCGGCCTGATCTGGCGGATCAGCAACCGCCCAGGGCGGACGTTCGAGGCTTTTCGCGCACCCGATCAGGGGATCGGCGGGTCACGGCTCGGCACGGTCGGCCAGTGGGACGCCGAGCCTCTGGTGGGCCGGTTGCGCGCCATCCACGTCGCCGCCGCGTTCGCGACACTGGACCTCACCGTGCTGCTGGCCCGGAGCGCGAGTGGAGCCACCGGGGTCACCGTCGCGTTGACGGTGGCGACCGCCGTGATCCTGGCGGGCTGCGTGGGCCTGCTGTGCACGCCGCCGCTGATCGACCGGGCCGCCGACGATCACCGGCTCGACCGGGTCACCCGTACGCTCCGGACCGTCGCCGTCGTCGTGACCGTCGCCGTCCTGGCTCACCTGCTGACCGGGCCACACCGGTGGGACGACGGACATGGGCTTCCCGGGTACGAGACGACACTGGCCGCTCTGTTCGCCGTACAGACGGCGTTGTTGGTGGTGCTGGGCGTGGTCCTGCTCTGCCACCGGCAACGCGGTGGCACCCCACTGTTCGGGCTGGGCGCTCTCGTCATCGCGGCAACCGGGATCAGTCTGGCCGTGGCGTACTCCGCCGAGCTGGTCTACCGGGTGGCGGACTTCCTCGACCGCGACGTGCCGACCGGGGAGGGCATCGCCACCGGCCCACCCCGGGCGTACACGTGGGTGATCTACGGCTTCCTCCGTGCGCTGCTGGCCACTCTGGTCGTCGCCGGCCTCGTCGTCCTGATCACCCGTCGCGGTCGGCGTCGCGCCGCGGCGGCGATCGTGGCACGCGACTACCCCCAGGCGCCGGCCGAGGCCGGACCCCGACTGCGGCAGGTCCGGGACGCGATAGCCCGGGCCCGCTTCACCGAGAAGCTGGTGCCGCTGGCCGTGTTCTACGGGTGCCTCGCCGGGCTCACCACGGCCACCACCACCGTCGGCCTGCTGGGGGAGTTTCCCAGTGACGTCCTCGAACGGAACCTCGGGCTGCCGGCGGACGCGATCACCTTCGGTATCGCGTTCGGAAGCTGGGTGATCGCGGCGGTCATCCTCGGTCTGATCATCGGGGGGATATTCGCCTACCGGACCGTCCCGTTCCGCCGGCACATCGGCGTCCTCTGGGACCTGGGCACCTTCTGGCCTCGGGCCGCCCACCCGTTCGCTCCGCCCTGCTACTCCGAGCGGGCCGTGCCGGAGTTGGCCCGTCGCATCACGTACCTCGTCGAGCGCGGGGACACGGTGCTGCTCACCGGGCACAGCCACGGTTCGGTCCTGCTCGCCGCGACGATTCTCCAGTTGCCGCCACACGTCGGCGACCGGGTCGCCCTGCTCACCCACGGGTCGCCGCTGCGCCGCCTCTACGCGCGGCTCTTCCCCGCGTACGTCGACGACGTGGCGCTGCACGAGATCGGCCGCCGGGTCGGTTGGCGGTGGGTGAACCTCTGGAGTGACACCGACCCCATCGGCGGCTGGATCTTCTCGGCGCGGCGAACACCGGCGCCGGGCGATGTCGGCGACCCGGCCGCCCGGGTGGATCGCCGGTACCGCGACCCGCGCGATGTGGTGACGCCGCCCAGTGACAGCGTCCCCCCACCCATCCGTGGGCACTGGCCGGGCGAGTCCGAGGAGCCGTTCACCGCGGCGGCCCGGGAGCTGGTGCGGCGCCTCGGTGAGCGGGCCGACCCGCCCGGCACGGCGACGTAGCGGACCACGTCACCGTCCGGTGTTCGCCCGCGCCCGCCAGTCGTCGAGACGCGTACCGGCGAGGCGGGCGCCGTCGGCGGGAACGAGGGAGCGTTCGCCGAGCTTCGCGCCGAAGTAGCGGGCGTCCGGGTCGGCCACCACCGACCGAGAGTCCTGCTGGGCGGCGAGGAGGTCTCGGCCCAGGTCGTCGAGGCGGAACTGCTCCGGGCCGGCGATCTCGACCACGGCGCTCGTCGGCGCACCGACCACGACCTCGGCCACTGCGGCCGCGACGTCGTCGGCGGCCATCGGCTGGATGAGCACCGGGGCGAGGTGCACAGTGTCGCCGTCCGTGCCGGCGTCGACGATCCCCTGGAGGAACTCGAAGAACTGGGTGGCGTGCACGATCGAGTACGGGGTTCCGGACGCGACGACGAGCTTCTCCTGGGCGACCTTCGCCCGCATGTAGCCGCTGTCCGGGATCCGGTCGCACCCCACGATGGAGAGCACCACGTAGTGGCCCACCCCGGCGTCCGACGCGGCGGCGAGGAGCGTCCGGGTGGACGTCTCGAAGAACTCCAGCACGGCAGTGTCCTCGAACGACGGCGAGTTCGACACGTCGACGACGGCGTCGGCACCGGTGAGCGCATCGGCCACGCCCTCGCCGGTCAGGGTGTTCACGCCGGTCTTCGGCGATGCCGGCACCACCTCGTGGCCCTGGGCGCGGAGGTCGTCCACGAGCTTGGAACCGATGAGGCCGCTGCCCCCGATGACGACGATCTTCATGGTCGAACCACGTCCTTCCGCATGGGTTGAGTCGTGCTGCAACCCAGTAAGACGGAAAGCGTGCACCGGTGCAGGACAATCGCCGGAGAACAGTTCGACGGAGACCTGGAGGTGGCCGTGGCCGAGGTGTCGCACCCGGTGTTCGCCCGCGTCTACGAACGGCTGAGCGTCGCCATGGACCGGGCCGGCACGGCGGCCTACCGGCGGGACCTGGTCGCCGGCCTGTCCGGCCGGGTGATCGAGATCGGTGCGGGCAACGGGCGGATGTTCCCCCACTATCCGCCGTCGGTGACCGAGGTCGTCGCTGTCGAACCGGAACGGCGTCTGCGGGCCGCCGCCGAACGCGCGGCGTCGACCGCACCGGTGCCGGTCACCGTCGTCGACGGTCTGGCCGACCGGCTGCCCGCCGGGGCCGGCGAGTTCGACGCCGCCGTGGTCGCGTTGGTGCTGTGCACAGTGCCCGACCAGGCGAGCGCGTTGACCGAGGCAGGCCGGGTGCTGCGCCCCGGCGGCGGGTTGCGGTTCTTCGAACACGTCGCGGCCGAGAGGCAGAGCGGCCTGCACCGGGCCCAGAGGCTGCTCGACGCGACGGTGTGGCCGAGGTTGTTCGCCGGCTGCCACACCGGCCGGGACACCCTGGCCGCCATCACGACAGCTGGTTTCGTGGTCGACGAGGTGCGCCGGTTCCGTTTCCCGGCCACCAGCAACGGCCCCTCCTCGCCCTGCGTCCACGGGCGCGCGACCTGGCCGGCCTGATCCGTCAGCGGCCGGGCAGGGTGGCCAGCCAGTCGTCCAGCTCCGCCGGTGAGCGCAGCAACACCACGGGCGGCGCGGACGGGTCGGTCTGCCAGGCGCGCATCCGCCGTCGCGCCCGACCGAACGCCGTCACGTGCCACACCAGGATCGAGTCCGGGGACAGCACGCTGCCCAGCGTCTCCCGGTTGCCGTTGCAGATCTCCTCGCCGGTCAGCACCCGGCGGACGGTGCGCCGCAGCAACCGCCCGAACGAGCACCACCGGGGGTAGTCCAGGCCGACGACCAGGTCGGCGCGGGCCAGCGGTACGTCCCGCCAGCCGTGGTACGCCCCGTCGACGATCCAGCGGTCCCGCCGGCAGATCTCCTCGATCCGACCGCGTTGCCGCGCGACGGGCACCTCGACCCAGCCCGGCTCCCAGAGCAGGTCGTCCACCGGATACCAGGGCAGCCCGAGGTGTTCGGCCATCCGTGCGGCGAGGGTGGACTTGCCGGAGCCGTACACCCCGTAGATCAGGATGCGACGCGGTGGGCTCATCGCGGCAGCGTACGACGCGAGGAAAAATCGTTTGTCGGACGCGGCGCGCTCCGCGAGAGTGACCTCCATGACGTACTGACGGACCCACTCCCCCTCCGCCCCCGGTGACACCTTCCCGGGCGGCGTGACTCGTCCGTTGCCACGTTCTCGGTCAGAAGCGAGCTCTCCTTGATCCAGCACCAGTCTCTGCCCTCGTCCAACCCCGCCACCGTCACGGTGTTCGCGTCGTCCACGAGCTGGATCGAGTCGGACGCGCTCGCCCAGTGCCAGCAGGTGGCCGCCCTCGACGGCATGATTCACGTTGCCGGAATGCCGGACCTACACCCGGGCAAGGGCGCCCCCATCGGTGCGGCCATGGCGTCGACGGTGCTGTACCCGTTCCTGGTGGGGTCCGACATCGGCTGCGGCATCGCCGTGTTCCCCATCAAGCTCAAGCGGGCCGTACCGGAGCGGCTGGCCGCACGGTTCCCCGACCTCGATCGGACGCTCGACGCCGACGACCCGGCCTGGGCGGTCGTCGAGGGCGACGTCCCGGCCGGTCACCTCGACGGTCTCGGGACGGTCGGCCGTGGCAACCACTTCGTCGAGCTGGCCCGGGTCGGGCCTGTCCTCGACCCGGGCCACGCGGCTCGTCTCGGGGTCGACGCGGACGATCTGGTGCTCGTCGTCCACAGCGGTTCCCGTGGTCTGGGCGAGCGGATCCTGCGGACGCACACCGAGGCCCATGGCGCCGGTGCCGCTCCCGATCCCGCCGCCTACCTGGCGATGCACGACGACGCGGTGCGCTGGGGTTCGCTCAACCGCCGGGTCCTGGCCGCCCGGGTCGCGTACGCGCTGGGGGCCGAACCCGCCGATCCGATCGTCGACCAGTGCCACAACCTGGTCGAGATCCGCGACGGGGTCTACCTGCACCGCAAGGGCGCAGCACCGGGTGACGGCCGCGACGTCCTGGTCGCCGGCACCCGGGGAACACCGTCCTACCTGGTGGCCGCCCATGCCGGTCCGGACGCCAATTTCTCCGTCGCACATGGCGCCGGCCGCAAGATGTCGCGCTCCGACGCGCTGCGGCGGGGTCGTGCCAAGCACACGGTCGAGGAGCTACGCCGCACGCCGCTGGGTTCACTTGTGGTGTGTGGTGACCGTCAGCTCCTCTTCGAGGAGGCGCCCACCGCGTACAAGCGCATCGAGCAGGTGATCGCCGACCTCGTCGAGCACCGACTGGCCACGCCGGTCGCCAGCACGATTCCGCTGGTCACCTACAAGACGGCCGACCTCGGGCCGACGACCCGGACCGACCGGCGGGGCCACCGTGGTGGGCGGGGGCGGTCGTGAGCGTGCTCCTGCTGCTGTCCGCCGGGCGCGGCCCACGGGAATGCGCCTGGGCGCTGACCCAGCTCCTGTACCGCCTGACCGCGGAGGGCACCCGTCGAGGAGTGACCATCGAGCAGGTGCAGGCGGTGCCCGGCGATCGGCCCGGCACCCACCGGTCGGTGCTCATCCAGATCTCCGGTGTCGACGCGGAGGCGTTCGCCGCCTCGTGGACCGGCACGCTGTGCTGGCAGGCCCCCAGCCCCTACCGGACGAGCACCGGTCGCAAGAACTGGTACGTCACCGCCCAGCGACCCCGCCTCGACGCGGTGCCGACGACGTTCTCGGAGGCGGATGTCGACATCGTCGGCTGCCGCACCGGAGGACCCGGCGGCCAGCACCGCAACAAGGCCAGCACCGCGGTACGGGCGACGCACCGCCCCTCGGGCATCGTCGTGGTCGTGGACGAGGAGCGGCAGTTCAGCCTCAACCGGCGGATCGCCCTGAACCTGCTGCGGCAACGTGTCGAGCACGGCGACGAGGTGGCACGACGTGCCGTCACCACCGCCCGCTGGCGCATCCACGACGACCTCGTCCGCGGCGATCCCGTCCGCGTGGAGCGTCCGGAGCCGCAGCGGCCGGGCCGCACCCGGTGACCGGTTCCGTCAGACCTCCAGCACCGCGTCCGCGAACGCCTGCGGCGCCTCCTGCGGCAGGTTGTGCCCGACACCGCCGCCGATGGTCCGGTGCTCGTAGCGCCCGGTGAACTGCTTGGCGTAGACGCTGGGCTCCACGTGCGGCGCACCGTTGGCGTCCCCCTCCAGGGAGATGCTGGGTACGGTGATCTTCGGTTGCGTGGCCAGGCGCTGCTCCACCTCGTCGTACTGTGGCTCGCCGTCGGCGAGGGCCAGCCGCCACCGGTAGTTGTGCACCACGATGTCGACGTGGTCGGGGTTGTCGAACGCCGTCGCGCTGCGGTCGAACGTCGCGTCGTCGAACGTCCACTGTGGTGAGGCGGTGTGCCAGATCAGCTTGTTGAAGTCACGACGGTTCTTGTCGTAGCCTTCCCGGCCACGCTCGGTGGCGAAGTAGTACTGGTACCACCACGCCAGTTCCGCCTTCGGCGGCAACGGCGCCCGGCCCGATTCCCGGCCGGCGATGAGGTAACCGCTCACCGAGACCAGGCCCTGGCAACGCTCGGGCCACAACGCGGCCACGACGTCCGCCGTCCGCGCACCCCAGTCGAACCCGGCCAGCTTGGCGCTGTCGATGTGCAGGGCGTCCATGAGCGCGACGAGATCGAGCCCCATGGCGGCCGGTTCGCCGTTTCGCACGGCGTCGTCGGAGAGGAAACGGGTGGTGCCGTAGCCCCGCAGGTACGGCACGACGACCCGGTAACCGGCGGCGGTGAGCAGCGGTACGACGTCGACGAAACTGTGGATGTCGTACGGCCACCCGTGCAGCAGGATCGCGGCGGGGCCGTCGGGCGGTCCGGCGTCCACGTACCCCACGTTCAGGACACCGGCATCGATCTGCCGCACGTCGGTGAACGATCCCGCACCGGCCACCGTCATCGACCTCTCTCCCGTGTCGGACCTGCTCTGAGCTGCTGGTCCTGTCGACTGTAGGAGCCCGCGCCGTACCGGACGGCGGATTGCCCAAGCTTCGCTGGGCCGGTGCCGGGCTGGGTAGGATGCGGGCCCCGCTCGCGGGCGAGGTCCGGCAGTGCTCGGCGGGCCGTCGGGGCGTGACCGTAGGGTGATGGCATGGCTGAGCGACCTCTGACCCTGATGGCGGTGCACGCCCACCCCGACGACGAGGCGACGAGCACCGGCGGCGTGCTGGCCCGCTATGCCGACGAGGGGGTCACGACCGTGCTCGTGACCTGCACGGACGGGCGGTGTGGCGACGGCCCGGGCGGGGTCAAGCCGGGCGACCCGGGGCACGATCCGGCCGCCGTTGTGGCGATGCGTCGGGCCGAGCTGGCGGCCAGCTGCGCGGTGTTGAAGGTCAGCCACCTGGAGACGCTCGGTTACGCCGACTCGGGAATGATGGGGTGGTCGACCAACGACCAGCCCGGCGCGTTCTGGACGACGCCGGTGGCGGAGGCGGCGGGCCGGCTCGCCGAGTTGATCCGGCAGTACCAGCCCGATGTCATCGTCACGTACGACGAGAACGGTTTCTACGGCCACCCGGACCACATCCAGGCACACCGGATCACGATGGCGGCCGTCGAGTTGACCGACAGTCCGGCGAAGGTCTACTGGACCACCGTGCCGCGTACGGCGTTCGAGCAGTTCGGCCGGGTCATGCGGGAGCTCGGCGTCGACTGGGCCGAGCCGGACGAGGCGGTGCCGCCGCTCGGCCTGCCGGACGACGAGATCACCACCTGGGTGGATGCGAACAGCTACGGCGGGCAGAAGTTCGACGCGCTGGCCGCCCACGCCAGTCAGACCGAGAACATCTTCTTCCTGCAACTGGGCCGCGACCGGTTCACCGAGCTGATGGGCGTGGAGACCTTCGTGCGGGTCAGCGACCGGACGGGCGCGCCGACCCCCGAGGACGACCTCTTCGCCGGCCTGCGCTGACCAGCGCGGATCAGCTCCCGTAGCGACGTCGGGCATCGTCGGCCGACCGGCCGGTGCTCCTGTCTGCGTCGCTCGATCACCTGGGCGACGGTATCGGACCGACCGATAGGGCGCCGAGAGCAGCGCGCCCACAGCCACCGGAAGTTTCGCGATGCTGTTGCGCAAGCCCGCGCAGGTCATATGACGAATTTCCGGAAGTTTTCAGCGTTGACGCCCGGACATAGACGGCCTTAACGTTTCGAGCAGGTTTCCGGTCACCGGCCGGAACTACCGGCCCTCCGGCCGCGCCCGGCCGCTCCGCCCCGAATCCGCTCCTTATCCGCCATGACCGGACCCGCACCTTATTGATCGACACTTGTCGATCAAGGGTCTGGAAGGGAAGGCACATGAAGCTGAGACAGTGGACCACCGTCGGAGTGGTCGCCGTCGCGACCGTCGCGGCGTTGAACACCGTGCCGGCCACCGCGAGCCGGCCATACGACCCGACGGCGCAGAGCCTCGGCGCCCTGGGTCTGCGCCACGGCCTGCACCTCGGCACCGCGGTGAACATGGATGCCCTCAACGACGCCGGCGACCCGCAGTACCGCGCGCTGGCGTCCTCCGAGTTCGCCTCGGTCACCGCCGAGAACGTGATGAAGTGGGAGGTCCTGGAGCCCACCCGCGGCACCTACAACTGGGCGGCGGCCGACCAGTTCGTGGAGTTCGCCAAGCGCAACAGGCAGAGCGTGCGCGGTCACGTGCTGGTCTGGCACAACCAGTTGCCCGCCTGGTTGACCAGCGGCGTCGCCGACGGCTCGATCAGCAAGCAGGAGCTGCGCGAGCTGCTGCGCAAGCACATCACCACCGTCGTCAACCGCTACAAGGGCAAGATCTGGCAGTGGGACGTGGTCAACGAGGCCGTCAGCGACCCGTGGGACACCCCGTCGACCCTGCACTACAAGGGCTTCTGGGCGCAGAACCTCGGGCCCGGCTACATCGCCGACTCGTTCCGCTGGGCGCGGGCGGCCGATCCCAAGGCCCTGCTGTTCTACAACGACTACAACATCGAGGCCTTCGGCTCCGGCAACCCGGCCGACGACAAGACGCAGTTCGTCTACGACATGACCAAGGGTCTGCGTGCCCAGGGCGTCCCGATCGACGGCGTCGGCGCCCAGGGCCACCTGGGCACCCAGTACGGCAACTTCGACACCCTCCAGGTGACCGCCGCGTTGAAGAAGTTCAGCGGGCTCGGCGTCGCCACCGCGTTCACCGAGGTCGACGTCCGTAGTCAGATGACGGAGGCCGTCCGGGCCGGCAACTCGGAGGAGATCAACCCCCGGTTGCAGGCGTCGGCCGCCAACTTCAGCGTGTTGATGAAGGCGTGCCTCGCCGTGCGGAGCTGCCTGTCGTACACGGTCTGGGGTTTCAGCGACAAGTACTCCTGGGTGCCGGACTGGTTCAACGACCCGCCGGAGGGCCTGGCCACCATCTACGACGAGAACTACCAGCCCAAGCGGGCGTACAACGAGTTGAAGTCCGACCTGATCTTTGCTGGGCCGCCGTACGTGCTGCCTCGGATCGCACCCAAGCCGCGCCGCTGACCCGACGGCCCGGATGATCCGGCGACACGTGCGTCGGCGTAGGGACCGTGTGGGGCGCGGCGGAGCCCCACACGGTCCCTACCTCACCACGGACGTCGGCGTTCGACTCACGTTCGGCCGGACCGTTGCGCCATCCGGACGCCATCGGGGGTACTGGTGCCGGTTCTACCGGTTTATTGATGGTTTTGGTGTCACTATGGCAGGCGTGGGAACTGCGAAAACTGCCATGCCTGCCATCTCGCCGCTCACCGGCGACCCGATCAAGCGGGCCGATGCCGAGCGACTCGCCGGGGTGCTGAAGGCGTTCGCCGATCCGGCGCGACTCCGGCTGCTCAGCCTGATCCAGTCGGCGCCGGACGGTGAGGCCTCCGTCAGCGACCTCACCGGCGCGCTCAACCTCTCCCAGCCGACGGTGAGTCATCACCTGCGGATCCTCACCGAGGCCGGCCTGCTGGAGCGCGACAAGCGTGGGGTCTGGGCGTACTACCGCCTGGTGCCCTCCGCCATCGCGCAGATCGCCGACCTGCTGACGCCGCCCCGGAAACGGGCGACGAAGAGGGCCCGCTGACCGGGCGCCGCCTCGTCACATCCGCTCGACGGTTCGGATGCCGAGCAGGTGCAACCCCTGCCGAAGCGTCCGGGCGGTCAGCTCGGCCAGCAACAGCCGACTCTCCCGCACGTCGTCCTCGGCGCGTAGCACGGGGCAGTGCTCGTAAAACGCGTTGAACGCCGTGGCGAGCCGGTGCAGGTAACCGGCGAGTCGGTGGAATTCGAGGGTCCGCTCCACCTCGGTGACCACCCCGGCGAAACCGAGCAGCTCGACCGTCAACGCCCGCTCTGCCGGCAGGGGGACGTAGTCCTTCGTCCGATCGGTGGCCAGGTCGGCGTACTTGATCGCACCGATGCCGACGGCGCGACCGATCTCGGCGGCGGCCTCGGCGTCCAGCTCCGGGTTTCGGCTCCGTGCCAGGTCGCTGGCGCGGGCCACCGCCTCCTCCAGGAGCCCGACCAGCTTCACCGACTCACCGGCCCGGCTGCGCAGCATCCGCCCGTCGGCGCCGAGGATCGAACCGAAGCCCAGATGTTCGGCGTGAGCCGGCGGGCTCAGCCAACCGGCGGCCCGGGCGACGGCGAACACCATCGCGAAGTGCTGCCGCTGCGGCAGCCCGACGACGTACACCAGCCGGGTCGCGCCCAGCTCGACTGTGCGCTGCCGCAACGCGGCCAGGTCGGTTGCCGGATAGCCGTACCCACCGTCGCTCTTGCGCACGATCAGCGGCAACGGGTCCCCGCCGCGTCCGACGAACCCGGGTGGGAACACGCAGTCGGCCCCGTCGCTGGGCGTCAACAGCCCCAGCCCGTCCAGGTCGTCGACGACACCGGCGAGCCGGTCGTTGTAGGCACTCTCGCCCAGGAAGTCGCCAGCGGACAACGTCACGTCGAGTAGGTCGTACACGGTCAGGAAGTACCGCTCGGACTGCTCCACCAGCAACCGCCACAGCCGTAGCGTCCGCTCGTCGCCACCCTGCAGTGCCACCACCCGCGACCGGGACCGTTCCCGGAACGCCTCGTCGGCGTCGAACTTCCGCCGGGCCGCCCGGTAGAAGGCGTCCAGGTCACCCATCGACAGTTCGTGCGCCGCCTCCGCCTCGCCGAGGTCGGCCAGGTGCTCGATGAGCATGCCGAACGGCGTACCCCAGTCACCCAGGTGGTTGGCCCGCACCACCCGGTGCCCGAGCCACTCCAGCAGCCGTACCGCCGCGTCGCCGATGACCGTGGAGCGTAGATGCCCCACGTGCATCTCCTTGGCCACGTTCGGCGCCGAGTAGTCGACCACCACGGTCTGCGGTGCGCTCGTGGACGGCACCCCGAGGCGGGCGTCGCCGGCCAGCCCGGCGGCCAGGTCGGCCAGTGCGCGGTCGGCGATCCTCAGATTGAGGAAACCCGGCCCGGAGACCTCCGCCGAGGCGCAGACGTCGTCGAGCACCGCGCGCTCCAGGACCGCGGCGGCGATGTCGCGCGGCGGCCGACCGAGCCGCCGGGCCAGCGCCAGCGCCGCGTCGGACTGGAAGTCCGCGCGCGGAGACCGCCGCACGAGCGGGTCGACCGGGCCACCGGCCACCTCCGCGAACGCCGGTGCCAGCCGGTCGGACAACAACCTTTCAAGATCCATGAGTACGCCGATCTCACTCGGGCCCGCGCTGTCACGCGAGCCGTCGAACGGGGAGATGCGGGCGGACCGGGAACGACCGGTCGATGACCGGCGGCTCGATCCGCCGGTCGCAGGAGAACAGGTCAGCGCGGGCGGGCGACGGATCGCCGGCGTCGCACACCAACCAGGACGTCGCACGACGCTCCGGTGCAGGGCACGATCACGCTGGTCATGGCAGCAGCCTAACGGTTGTCCCGGTGTGGCGGCACCCCGGTTTCGGCAGGTCCGGTTACCGTCCAACAGCGGCGTGTAGTCGTTTCGGCCGGCTCCTCGCAGGGAAGTGCTCGGGCCAACCAAGGGAGGATCATGAGCCGACACCGAACGACGTCGACCATCCGTACGCGCGGCGTCCTTGCGTTGATCCCGCTGGTGGGAGGCGTCGCACTGGCCGCCTGCACGTCCACCGAGGACCCTCCGGGGTCGACCCCGTCGATGGCGGCGCCGACGCTAGCCTCGGCCTCGGCGAACCCGACCGACGCGCCGACGCCGAGCGCCGGCACTCCGGCGACTATCCCGACGTCGGCCTTCGTCGAGTTGCCGTCCGAGTTGCGGAAGTCCCCCCGGCGGACGACGCCGGTGACGGATGCCCTACCGACGATGTGCGGCAACGAGTTCGGGACCGGGGGTCGGCAGGTCACGGCGAGCGCCGCGATGACGGTCACCTACAAGAGGGCCGGCGAGCCGGAAACCAACACGCCGCAGGGCATGATCCACCAGGTCATCTTCACCTTCGACGGCGACGGTGCGTCGGCGTACCTGGGACGTCTGCGTACCGACGTGCAGGCGTGCCCCGCCTACGACCAGTCCGGGAACCGGGTCACCGTCAAGAGCGAGGCGCTGACCGGCGTCGGCGACGAGGCGCTCCTGCTGACCCGCACCTGGGCCGAGACGAGCCTGAACGGAGAACGCACCGGCGACACCGCGTCCAGCCAGATCGCCGTGGCCCGGGTCGGCAAGGCGGTGACGGTCTTCAACGACCAGGGGTGGGAGGGCACCAGCGGCAACGCCACCATCCTGGACCGGGTCGTCCGCGACGGCGCGAAGACCATCGACACCTGGCAGGGGTGACCCGCGCCCGGTCGACGACAACCACCGCGGTACGGCGGTGGGCGGGCATACATCCGCGGTGGTAGGGCCATCAGCATCTCCGGCATGACGACTCACACGCACTCCCGTTCATACGCTGCTGCGTGTCACCCGACCTGCCGACCCAAGGGGAAACATGATGTCCATCCACCATCTGCTCGCCGCCGCCGTGACCGCTTCGCCGGCGGTCGAGCCGGCCGCGCACATGTCCGTCCAGCCCACCGCCGCCACGGCTCTCACCATGAGCTCCGGGCGGCTCGGTGCCACAGTGGCGGTCCTGCTGGGGCTGGTCGGCACCGTCGTCGGTGGGCTGGCCCTGGCCCGCCCGGCCAGTCGCGTCGGCACCGGATCCGGACGACTCGGGGGCGTGCTGGCCCTGGCGTCGGGTCTGCTCGGTCTAATTCTCGGGGCGCTGGTGGTGGCCACCTCCGACGGTGGTGTCGGCACCGGCAACGGGCGGGGTGGTGCCTTCGTGGCACTGGTGGTCGGGGTGGCCGGCGTGGTCCTCGGTGGGCTCGCCCTGGCCCGCTCGCGCCGCACCGGCCAACTGAGCGTCTGAGGCCGGCTGAGTTCGGAGGCCGGCTGAGCGTCTGAGGCCGGGTCAGGAGCGGGCCAGCCAGGCGGGAACGGTCAGGCCGGACTCGTAGGCGAGGATCACCAACTGGGCGCGGTCCCGCACCTGCGACTTGGTCATGATCCGGCTGACGTGCGTCTTGGCGGTGGCCGGGCTGAGCACCAGCCGTGCGGCGATCTCGTCGTTGGACAGGCCCGCGGCGACCAGGGCCAGCACCTCGCGCTCCCGCTCGGTGAGCACGCCCAACCGCGGTTTGGGGTCCGGATGCGTCGCCCGGGTGGCGAACTCGGCGATCAGTCGGCGGGTGATCGCCGGCGCGATCAGCGCGTCGCCCCGGGCGACCACCCGGACCCCGTGGATCAACTCCGCCGGCTCGGTGTCCTTCACGAGGAAGCCGCTCGCGCCGGCCCGCAACGCACCGTAGACATATTCGTCCAGGTCGAACGTGGTCAGGATGATCACACGGGCTTCGGTGCTCGCGACGATCTCCCCGGTGGCGGCGAGGCCGTCCCGCACCGGCATCCGAATGTCCATGAGGACGACGTCCGGGCGCAGCTGCGCGGCGAGGCGCACCGCCTCGGACCCGTCGGCCGCCTCGCCGACCACCTCGATGCCGTCCTCACCGTCCAGGATGGAACGAAAGCCCGCGCGTACCAGGGTCTGGTCGTCGACGATCAGCAGCCGGATCATGCCGGCTCCGAGGCCGGTGACGGACGGGGACGCAGCGGCAGGCGGGCGTGGACCCGGAATCCGCCGTCCGGCCGCGTACCCGTGGTCACTGAGCCGCCGAGCGCGCGGGCCCGCTCGTGCATGCCGAGGATCCCGCTGCCCGGCGCACCGGGCGCGCCGGTGCCGTCGTCCTCCACCTCGACCAGCACGTCGCCACTGTCGGATCGCACCCGGACCACAGCGGTGGTGGCCCCGGCGTGCCGGGTGACGTTGGTGAGCGCCTCCTGGACGATCCGGTACACCGCCAGGTCGACCTCCGGCGGCAGCGAACCGACCTCCGCGAACTCGGTTCGGACGTCCACCTCGGAACGCCCGACCGTCGTGATCAGATCGTCGAGGCGGCGCAGGCCCGGAGCGGGCACGACCGGCGCGTCGCCCTCCTGCCGTAGCGCCCCCAGCGTCGTTCGCAACTCCCGCAGCGTCTCCTTGCTGGCTTCCTTGATCGCGGTGAGCGCCTGCTCGGACCGGGCGGGGTCCGGTCGGTGCAGGGCGGCACTGGCCTGGACGTTGATCAGCGAGAGGTGGTGGCCGAGGATGTCGTGCAGTTCGCGCGCGATGCGTAGTCGCTCCTCGGTGGCGCGTCGCCGCGCTTCCTCCTCCGTCCGCTGCTTGGCCGCCACTGCCCGGGCCTGTGCTTCCGCGAGGTAGGCCCGGCGGTTACGGGTGACCCCGACGATGACCGCGACGAGCCAACCGGCGTGCAGCAGCGTCGCCCCGTTCATGGTGTCCGGGGATCGGTTGTAGCTGTCCGCGACGGCGAAGGCGATCACCGAGGCGAGACCCAGACCGATGGCGACCCGGAGATGGCCCTCGTCGACGACTGTGTAGAGCGCCACGACGAACACCACCATGATCGGGCCGGGCTTGTGCAGCAACGCCCCGTACGCGCCGACGGCGGCGAGCGCCACGAGGCCCACCGGCACCGGATGGCGACGGCGGACGGACAGCGCGGCGGAGGAGGCCAGCACCACCGGCAGTGCGGCCCATTCGGCCACGGTGTCGATGCCACGCGACTGCACCACCAGGCCGACAAGGGCGACCAGACCGACGGCGAGCACCAGGGCTGTGTCCGCCGGTCGACCACGCCACCGCGACCCCGACATGGACCGCAGCCTAACCTCCCCACGAACAGCGGAGAACCGCCGAACCGCTCGGTGCGCCCGAGGAGACGGCCCGTCCGCGCCGGTGTTGGTGGTCAGCGGGAGGCCGAGGGCGGCCGGGGATCCCCGGCCGGGCCGGTGTCGTAACCGGCGGCCTGGAGGGCGAACAGTTCGGCGTACCGACCGCCGGTGGCGACGAGGCCGTCGTGCGTGCCGGCCTCGACCAGCCGGCCGTGGTGCAGGACGAAGATCCGGTCGGCGTGCCGGACGTTCGCGAGCCGGTGCGTGATGAGGATCGTGGTGGCGCGACCTCGCCGGTCACGGATGGCCTGGAACAGGGCGTCCTCGGCGCGGGGGTCGAGCGCTGAGGACGGCTCGTCCATGATCAGCAGTTCGGCGTCGCGCAGAAAGCCACGGGCTGCGGTGATGCGCTGCCACTGCCCACCGGAGAGATCCTGACCACGCGCGAAGGTGCGGTCGAGCAGTGTCTCGTACCCGTGGGGCAGCTCGTTGATCATGTGGTGGGCCACCGCGCGGGCGGCGGCGGCCTCGATGCGCTCCTGCCGTGCCTCGGTCTCGACGTCGCCGATGGCGATGTTGGTGGCGGCGGTGAACGGCCACTTGTGGTATTCCTGCGTCACCACCGCGATCCGACCGCGCAGCCCGTCGACGTCCCAGTCCGACAGCTGTCGGCCGTTCCACTCGATGGTGCCCTCGCTGGGTACGCGGAGACCGGCGATCATCGCGGCGAGGGTCGTCTTGCCCGAGCCGTTCTCCCCCACGAACGCGACCGTCTGCCCCGCGGTGATCCGCAACGTGACGTCGTCCACGGCCGGGGTGTCCCGGTCGGGGTAGCGCAGACTCACGCCCCGGACGCTCAACTCCCGCAACCGTTCGGCGTCCGCAGCGGCACCGGGTCGGGTGGCCTTCGGCAGGTACGCGACGGCCCGCGCCATGAAGCCCGTGTAGTCCCCGAAGTGCTGCCCCTCGGTGTAGACGTGGTCGACCTGGAAGGTGGCGATGGCCAGGGATCGCTGGGCGGACTGCACCGCGATGACGCAGGTCGCCGCGGCGGCGAGCGGGATCTGCCCGTCCAGGAGCAGCAACCCGAGCAGGACGTACACGGTGCCGGTGGCGAGACCGCCGATGAGTGCCCCGACAGTGGTGGTCGTGGTGACCCGGCGGGCGAGAGCGAGTTGGATGTCGGTCTCCACCCGCATCACCCGGTCGTACTGGTCGAGCAGGAATCCGCGCAGCCCGTACGAACGCAGCTCCGGCGCCGAGGCGCGTTCGGCCATCAGCTTGTGCAGCAACCACAGTCGACGCCGACGCACCGACCCGGCGGTGTACGTCCGGTACCGCAGGTGCCCGGACCGCAGCGACGCCCAGGCGTTGGGCACCGTGGCGACCACCAGCGCCAACAGCAGCAACGGGTGGATGATGACGACGGCGGCCGCCACGGCCAGGAGCCCGGCCAACCCGGCGAGCAGGTTCATCGACGCCTGCACCAACCCGATCGTCGACTCGGTCCCCCGGGAGGCGCGTTCCATGTCGTCGGCGAACGCGTCAGCGTCGAACGCCTCCAACCGGACTGCCGTCGACACCTCGAACAACCCCCGCTCCACCTCGCGGCTCACCCGGGGCGTCAGCCCGTTCTGCGCGTACCCGGTGGCGATGCCCATGCCGGCGCGGAGCGCGACCGTCGCCGCCAGCACGGCCAGTGCGGGCAACGCCGCCCGGACCTTGTCGGCGGTCGGCCCGCCGGCGAACAACTCGACGAGGACCCGCTGCGTGGCCAACAACCCGAAGGCCGCCATCACCCCCGCGCCGACCGTCGCGGCGGCCACCACGCCGGTACGAAGCCGGTCCGCGCGCCAGCTGATGCCCAGCGCTGTCCGGACGAGCCTGGGCAGTTCCGCGAACACGGCGAAGACGCCGGCCTCCGCCCGCGCCCGCACCCCCGTCTCCCACCACATCTCGCGTAACTCCGGCAGCACCGACTCCGCCCGCTGGCTCGGTGGAGTCGGTCGGGTTCCTGCGGTGGCGGTCTCGATCATGGGCGTACCTCCCGAGCGGCGCAGCCGTCGCCAGTCCGCCGGTCGGCGGCCGGAGTGGCGGTTTCTGGAGGATTGGACCACCCTGATGTCGCTCTCGGCAATCAGATGATCACTCGCAGTCAGTTCGCGGTGATCCAGGTCGTGCCGTCGGACCCTCGGTCACTCCTTGTCGAGGGCGTCGAGATTCCTCTTGAGCGCTGCCGCGATCTCGCCCGCCGCGACGATCTGATCCGGCGTGAGGGCATCGACGAACAGCTCGCGGATGGCGCGTAGGTGCGGAAAGGTGGCCCCTCCGAACGCCTCGGCACCGGTCGCGGTGAGCAGCACCTCCGCCCCGCGGGGCACTGTCGCGCACTCCTGGCGGCGGATGAGACCACGGCGCTCCATCCGCCCCAGGTGGTGGGACAGGCGGCTGCGCTCCCACCCGATGTGTGCGGCGAGTTCGGACGACCGCATCGACTGCCCCTCCGCCTCGCTGAGAGCGAGGAGCACGGCGTAGTCCCCGGTCGAGAGCGAGGAGTCGCCCTGGAGACGGGATTCGAGTCGGGAGCTCAGCGCTGCCGTCGTCTCGATGAAGGTCCGCCAGATCCGCAACTCCTCGGCGGTCGGGAGTTGGCGGCCGGCCCGCCGACCGGGTGTGGTCTCCGTCATCTCACTCTCCCCGGGAATTGACGCGTCAATCGCCAAGTTAGCATCATTGACACGTCAACCGGTAGGTCTGCTTCCGTGGATCGCCGGCTGCGAGAGCACCGAGGAGGAGACGATGGCAGCTGCAGACTTCGAGCTGGGGCTCAACTCGTTCGGCGAGGTGGCCACCGACGGCGACCGCGTCCTGAGCGACGCCGAGACCGTACGGCTGCTCGTGACCGAGGCCCGACTCGCCGAGTCGGTCGGACTCGACGTGTTCAGCCTGGGTGAGCACTACCGGGAAGGTCACAACGACTCCGCGACACCCGTGTTGCTCGCGGCAGCCGCCACGGCGACCGACCGGATCCGTCTCGGCACCTCGGTCACGGTGCTCAGCACGAACGATCCGGTACGCCTGTACCACGAGTTCTCGACCCTCGACGCCGTCTCGAACGGCCGCGCCCAGATGGTCCTCGGCCGCGCCTCGGCGACCGAATCGTTCCCGCTGTTCGGTTACGACCTGACCGACTACGAGCGACTGTTCGAGGAGAAGCTGGATCTCTTCCTCCGTCTCCAGCGCGACGAACCCGTCACCTGGTCCGGAACGGTGCGAAGCGCACTGGTCGACCAGCGCCTGCACCCCCGGATGCAACCCGGCGGCATCCCGACCTGGATCGGCGTCGGGGGCAGCCCGAACTCGGTGGTCCGCGCCGCCCGACACGGCCTCCCGCTCATGCTCGCGATCATCGGCGGGCGACCGCAGCGGTTCGCCGGCCACGTGGACCTCTACACCAAGGCGCTCGAACAGTTCGGGCATACCCCGCAGCCAATCGGGCAGCACTCTCTCGGCCTTGTCGCCGACACCGACGAGGAGGCGGTGGAGACGTGGTGGCGGTACTGGCAGCCGGTCGCGGCGGCGCTCGCCCGGGAGCGTGGCTTCTACAAACCGGACCGCGCACGCTACGAGGCGGAAATCGACCACGGGGCGCTCTTCGTCGGATCGCCCGAGACGGTGGCGCAGAAGATCGCCAGAGTCGCCCGCGACCTGCGGCTGAGCCGCTTCGACCTGAAGTACGACATCATGCACCTCCCCCGCGACGCACGCGCGCGCACCATCGAACTGCTCGGCAGCGAGGTCGCTCCGCGGGTCCGCGAGTTGTTGGCAAAGGAGCCCACCCATGTCTGACGTTCTGTTCGGCCTCGACACGTTCGGCGACGTACCGCAGGACGACTCCGGCAAGCTCGTCTCCCACGCCGCGGCGATCCGGCAGGTCGTCGACGAGGCGGTGCTCGCCGACCAACTCGGCGTCGACGTCATCGCCCTCGGCGAGCACCACCGGCCGGAGTACTCGGTCTCCACGCCGGAGACGGTCCTGGCCGGCATCGCCACCCGTACGTCCCGGATCCGGCTGGCCTCCGGCGTGACAGTGCTGAGTTCGGACGACCCGGTTCGCGTGTTCCAGCGCTTCGCCACCGTCGACGCGCTGTCGAACGGTCGGGCCGAGGTCATCCTCGGTCGCGGTTCGTTCACCGAGTCGTTTCCCCTCTTCGGCTACGACCTGCGCGACTACGACACGCTGTTCGAGGAGAAGATCGAACTGTTCGTGAAGCTGCTGGACGAGAAGCCGGTGACCTGGAGCGGCACCCTGCGGGCGCCACTGGAGAACGCCGACGTCTTCCCGAAGACCGAGTCGGGTCACCTGGACACCTGGGTCGGCGTCGGTGGCTCGCCGCAGTCGGTGGTCCGCACCGCCCAGTACGGCCTCCCGCTCATGCTCGCCATCATCGGTGGCGCCCCCGAGCGGTTCGCGCCCTACATCGACCTGTACCGCCGGGCGGCCGACCAGCTCGGCACGACCGCGCACCCGGTCGGCATGCACTCGCCCGGCTTCATCGCCGACACCGACGAGGAGGCCAAGGAGATCTACTGGCCGCACTACCGGGTCATGCGGGACCGCATCGGCAAACTGCGGGGTTGGCCGCCGATCCGCCGGCAGGAGTTCGACTCCGAGGTGGAGAACGGCTCCCTCTACATCGGCTCCCCGGAAACCGTGGCCCGCCGGATGGCCCGTGCGATCCGCAGCCTCGGTGTCGGCCGGTTCGACCTCATCTACTCGGCCGGCGCACAACCGGCGAGCGCCCGGATGCGCGCCGTGGAGCTGTACGGCTCCAGGGTGATCCCGATGGTCCGCGACATCCTGGCCTGATCAGCCCGTCAGCACCGAGAGGACGACATGAACGACAACGACCGGAGCCGGCCCACGACCCTTGGCATCCTCGGGGCCGGCAAGGTGGGAACGGTACTGGCCCGCCTCGCCGTCGCCGCCGGCTACCGGGTGTTGGTGGCCGGTTCCGGCGACCCGGCGAAGATCGCGCTCACCGTCGAGGTCCTCGCCCCCGGGGCGGAGGCCACCACGGCCCTCGACGCCGCGACACGCGCCGACGTCGTCATCCTCGCCCTGCCCCTGGGCAAGTACCGCAGCATCCCCGTCGACACACTGCGCGGCAAGCTCGTCGTCGACGCGATGAACTACTGGTGGGAGATCGACGGCATCCGCGACGACCTCACCGACCCGCGTACGTCGTCGAGTGAGACCGTGCAGGCCTTCCTGTCCGGTTCACGCGTCGTCAAGGCGTTCAACCACATGGGCTACCACGACCTGGAGGACGGGGCCCGGCCGGCGGGCACGACCGACCGCAAGGCCATCGTGATCGCCGGTGACGACACCACCGACGTCAGCGCCGTCGCGTCCCTGGTGGACGCACTCGGCTTCGATCCGGTCGTCGCCGGCCCGCTGGGCGAGGGGGTACGCCTCGAACCCGGCAGCGAGTTGTTCGGCGCGAACGTGAGCGCCGACGACGCGCGGGCCATGCTCGACCGCTTCCCGGAGTCGGAGCGTGGACGGATCATCGCCGCCGCCCGGGAGCCGTCGTAGGGCGCGGCCGGGATCGCCTGCGGTCAGCTCTGGTCGTACCCGAAGGCCCTCTGCGGGTCGAGGCGCTGGCCCTCGGCGTACTCCTTGTCGAACGCGGCGGCGCCGAGGGCCTCGATCGCGGCGGCGCGCATCGTGGCGAGGTCGGCCGCGTCGTCCGGGTCCGGCACCTGGCCGATCGCCGCGAACGCCGCGTCCGTGACACCGATCATCAGCGCCGCCCGCGAGTGGTCGCCCTCGGCCGACGCGAGCGCGGCGCCGGCGACGCAGACGTACGGCACGAAGTCGGCCCAGGCGTTGCGGAACACCCGCTCGCGGTTCTCGGCGAACAGTGTCCTCGCCGCATCGAGGTTGCCCAGCCCCAGCTCGCAGAACGCCAGGTTGTGGTACTCGGAGTTGACCGTCTGGGGTTGGCCGAGCATCTCGTTGAGCGCGATGCTCTCCCGATACAGGTCCCGGGCGCGGGCCAGGTCGCCGGACATCCGCGCGACGCCGGCCAGCACGTGCCTCGGCCGTTCCTCGAGGCGGCGGTCGCCGGAGCGCAGCGCCACCTCCAGGGCCTCCCGCGCGCGGGCCTCCCCGCCCGGCAGGTCACCTCCACGGATGGCGACCCGGGCGAGGCTGTAGCGGGCCTCCACCTCACCTGCCGGGTCGCCGGCCGCCTGCGCCCGCTCGATCTCGGCCTCGCTCATGCGCACCACGGCGTCGGTCTCGCCTCGCCGGAAGGCCGCACGCACGGTCTCGCTGAAGCTCATGGCCTTCTCCCCCATCAGAAAACAGTTCGCTCGCGCCGTCACTGGGTCGCGAACATCGTCCAGTTCTCCACGAGCACGAATCCCATCGACTCGTAGAGCGGTCGGCCCATCGGGCTGGTGTGCAGGTAGGCGGCGTCGGCGCCGGCCGCGATGCCATCGCGCAGCACCGTTTCGGTGAGCGTGCGGCCGAGGCCACGACCCCGGGCGGACGGTACGACGCCGATGTTGAACACGCCGATCACGCCGGAAGTCAGCATTCCGAGGGCGGTGCCGACGGGACGGTCGGACTCCTCCGCCAGGTAGCCGGTGATGCCGTCGGTGTCGAGGACCGCACCGCCCATCAACGAGCCGAAGGCGCCTTCGGGCGCCTCGAAGCTCTCGGTGAGGGCGTCGGTGTACGTGTCGTTCTCAGTGGCACCAACCCGACGCACCGGAGTCCGCCGGGGCGGGTCGGGCCGGAACGCGATGTCGTCAGTGGCGCAGGCCAGGAAGGGCATGACGCTGCGTCCCCGCAGCCCGTGCCGGGCCGCGAGGTCGACGACCGCGGCGCTCGCCGCACCCCGAACGATGATCGACCAGTGCGGGATCTGCCTGGCGACCTCGGTCGCCAACTCGTCGAGCGACTCGAGATCCGGGTCGGTGGTCAGGTCGAAGACCCCGTTGAGCGAGGCGAGGCCGGCGTGGGTGATCCCCGCACGGGCGGTGCCCCGCTCGGCGTACCAGCCCTTCGGGGTCACCTGGCAGAGGGCCGCGATGGCGTCGAAGTACGCGGTCGCCAGCCGGTCGGCGGTGGTGCTCATGCCTGGTCTCCCCCATGGAACGGTCGTCCTGCCAAAGCGCCAACCTAGCCAGCGACCTCTTAGGTGAGCAAACGTGACGATCCGGGCAGTTCGCGACGCGCCGCACCGATCAGGAATCAAGAAGCCCCGGGACGTACGTCCGGCCTAGCCTTTTCCCAGGCAGCCGGCAGACACCGAGCCGGACGACGAGAGGGAGCCCGAGCATGGCCGCGAAGACCACCACCACCGATTCTGACGGCTTCACCGCCGAGGAGCGCGCCGCGATGAAGGAGCGCGCCGCCGAGCTGCGCGCCGAGGGCAGGAAGGGCGCGAAGAAGGCCGACGGGTTGCAGGCGGTCCTCGACCGGATCGCACAGATGGAGCCGGAAGATCGCGCGCTCGCCGAGCGCGTCCACGTGGCGGTGAGCGCAGCCGCGCCGGAGCTGTCGCCCAAGACGTGGTACGGCATGCCCGCCTACGCGAACGAGGACGGCAAGATCGTCGTCTTCTTCCAGGACTCCGGGAAGTTCAACTACCGGTACTCCACGCTGGGCTTCCAGGACGCTGCCAACCTCGACGACGGGGACCTGTGGCCGGTGGCGTACGCGCTGAAGAACTGGAGCCCCGAGGTGGAGAAGAAGATCACCACTCTGGTGCGGGCGGCGGTCTCCTGATCTCTGCGGGCATCGGGGCAGCCGCTCTGGCACGACCGACCTCAGGTGCGCGATGATCGTGATCGGAGCTGAGGGAGGCGGCCAGTGCGGACAACGGGGCGCGGGCGAGCGGTGAGACGAGTCGCCCGATGACGGCGAAGGCAGGCCAGGCGTTCGACATCGGTCGGGCGGTGTCCGACATCGAGGCGCTGCTCGCCGCCGAGCTGCCCACGGACGGCGAACCGGTCAGCGAGGGAGACCCGGCCACCGGGGAGTGGACCCGCACCCGGGGAGCGGGCTTCCAGATCATTCCGCTCTGGGAGAGCGACGACCTCGTCGGCGTGTACGGCGCCGACTGGACCGAGGCAGAGGATGCCGCGATGGCGAACCTCGCCCTCGTCACCGGTGAGCTGGACCGCCGCTGGGGCCCGCACCGCAGGGTGTCCATGCACGTACCCATGTTCCGGAAGCAGGCCGGCACACCGATGCCGACGCTCTTCCAATCACTGTCCGACCTGGACTGCTACGGCGACCTGGCGGTCTGGGGCCCGACGCCCAACGATGGTCGATGGGTCGCGGTCTCGGTCAACCAGTGCGACGGCGACGCCCCGATGATCATGACGGCGGTCGTCAGTCGGTTCGCGATCACCGAACTGCCGGAGTGACGAGTGCCGATCACCGATCACGCCCTGGCCATCGCGGCGGCGGAAGCTGGCGCCGCGGTCGTCCGCGCTCGATACGGGTCGTCGCTGACACGCTTCATGAAGATCGGGAACGACTTCGCCACCACCGCCGACATCGACGCGGAGAAGGCCATCCTCGACGTCCTACGTGGGGCGCGTCCGCACGACGTCGTGGTGGGTGAGGAGAGCGGGCGCACGGGCACTGACGGAAACGGACGCACCTGGCTGGTCGACCCGCTCTGCGGCACTCTGAACTACGCCGCCCGCACCACGCTGGTATCGGTCAACGTCGCGCTGCACACCGGGACGGGCAGCGCCGTGGCCGCGTCGGCGGACCCGTTCAGCGGTGAGGTGTTCTGGACCGACGGCAGCGCCGCGTCTGTCCGCTGCGCCGGCACGGACGAGCGACTTGTTCCGTCGGCCGAGTCGAAGCTGGTCGACGTCAACCTCGACCCGCCGTTTCCCAGCCGGGACGTATTCCTGGCCGCCCGGATGCTCGCCGACGACGACTTCATCGACCAGTTCCATCCACGGGTGGTCTCCACCAGCCTGGCCGTGGCCTGGGTCGCCGCCGGTCGCCGCGCCGCCTACCTGACCGACCGCCGCGACCTGAGCCGCAGCGTCCACTTCGCGGCCGGAATCGCCCTCTGCCAGGCGGCCGGTTGCGTGGTCACCGGGCTCGACGGCCAACCGCTGCACACCGGTGGGAACGGCCTCGTCGTCGCCGCCGACGAGCGGACCCACGCAGCCCTGCTGACCCTCGTCCGGAGGCAACGCACCGCTACGACGTGACGCTTGACATGAAGTACGGTTGAGGTCTTAGCCTCCCGTCCGTCACCTCAGCCCGTTGTCGGAGGGAATCTGATGCACCTGCCACGCCTTCTCCGCCCGCGTACCGTCGCGAGCGCACACTGCGACCTGCCCTGCGGCGTCTACGACCCGGCCCAGGCCCGGATCGAGGCCGAGTCGGTCAAGGCGATCTCCGAGAAGTACCAGGCCAGCGACGATCCGGAGTTCCGCACCCGCGCCTTGGTCATCAAGGAGCAGCGCGCCGAGCTGGTCAAGCACCACCTCTGGGTCCTCTGGACCGACTACTTCAAGGCACCGCACTTCGAGAAGTACCCCCAGCTGCACGACCTCTTCAACGAGGCCACCAAACTGGCCGGCGCCGGCGGCGCGAAGGGCGCCGCCGACCCGGAGGTCGCCGAGCGACTCCTCGGCAAGATCGAGGAGATCTCGAAGATCTTCTGGGAGACCAAGCAGAGCTGACCCGGCGGAACCGGGTGGCGTCGGCCACCCGGTTCGGCGCACCACGTTGCAGGAGGACCGCATGGCGTCGCGCACCGATCTCGTCGAAGAGCTGATGAGCCGTTATCCGCAGGTGCCGCGGGAGGCGGTCATCAAGGAGGACCTGCTGCGCGGCGGGCTCGCCTTCGACGACGCGGCGCTGACCGACAACGAGAACGGCAGCGTCAAACCGAAGTCGTACTTCATCTTCTCCTTCGACCACCGGACGCTTCCGGAGTTGGGGACCGCCGCGCTGCGCCGACCGCCCGAGGAGATCGTGCTCACCGGGGGTCCGTACGAGCTTCGTCGTACTGTCGTGTCGGTCCGCACCAACCCCAGCTCGCCGTACCGCGTCGGAACCGACAGCGACGGCCGGCTGCGCCTGTTCCTGGACGGGCGGGCGATCGCCGACGTCGGGCTGCCCCCGATGCCGGCCTACTACCGCCACACGCTCGCCAACGGAAAGTCGGTGATGGAGGTCGCCCCGACGATCCAGTGGGGCTATCTGATCTATCTCACCGCGTTCCGGGTCTGCCAGTACTTCGGCGCGAAGGAGGAGTGCCAGTACTGCGACATCAACCACAACTGGCGGCAGCACAAACAGGCCGGTCGGCCGTACACCGGCGTCAAACCCGTCGACGAGGTGCTGGAAGCCCTGGAGATCATCGACCGGTACGACACCGAACGTGCCTCGCAGGCGTACACGTTGACCGGCGGCAGCATCACGTCGCAGGTCAACGGGCTGGCCGAGGCGGACTTCTACGGCCGGTACGCGCAGGCGATCGAGGAGCGGTTCCCGGGTCGGTGGATCGGCAAGGTCGTCGCCCAGGCGCTGCCCCGAGCCGACGTACAGCGCTTCCACGACTACGGGATCCGCATCTACCACCCCAACTACGAGGTGTGGGACAAACGGCTGTTCGAGTTGTACTGCCCCGGCAAGGAGCGCTACGTCGGCCGGGAGGAGTGGCACCGCCGCATCCTCGACTCCGCCGAGGTGTTCGGCCCCCGCAACGTGATCCCGAACTTCGTGGCGGGCGTCGAGATGGCCGCCCCGCACGGCTTCACGAGCGTGGGCGAGGCGATCGACTCCACCACCGAGGGGCTTGAGTACTTCATGTCACGCGGGATCACGCCCAGGTTCACCACCTGGTGCCCGGAGCCCACCACACCGCTCGGGCGGACCAACCCGGAAGGCGCACCGCTCGAATACCACGTCCGTCTGCTGGGGGCCTACCGGGCGACGATGGACGCCCACGGGCTGTCCAGCCCACCCGGGTACGGCCCGGCGGGGCCCGGTCGAGCCGTCTTCTCGGTCAGCTCCTTCATGGACACCCTTTCGGCCGAGGCTTCCTGACCGGCAGGCAGGCGTTCGCGGGCAACAGCCGGCGGTGACCGTCGGCCACCTCGGTGGGGGCGGATGCGGCAGTGAGCGGTATACCGCAGAGTCATATTCATACCTCTGCGGTATACCGCTCACCAGCACGTCGGCACGGGCTAGCTGGCGTACGTCTCGAATTCGGCGACTCGGGGCGTACCACCGGAGCTGTTGATCTTGAAATTGATCTTGCTCAGCGAGGTCGCGGAGAAGGTGATCGACCCCGCCCCGCTACCGGAGGCCAGGACGGCGCCGTTGTCGTTGTTGACCAGCTGCCAGGACCCGATCGAGCCCTGCGTGCCGGACGGCTCCCGGATGACCACCCGGGACACTCGGGTGGCCGAGCCCCACTTAATCGAGATCGTGCCGGTCGATCCGGCCGGTGACCAGTACGTGGTGATGTCGCCGTCGCGCACGTTGCCGTAGCTCGTCCCACTCGCCTTGCTGGAACCGTCGGCACCGGCGCCGAGGCTCAGGTTTGTCCCGCCGGACGGCGGTGGGGTGGTCGGCGGGGGCGTCGTGGGCGGAGGCGTGGTCGGCGGAGGCGTGGTGGGCGGCGGGGTCTGCGGAGAGCAGTTGCCGTTCGACACCCGCAGGCCCGTGTTGGCGCCCACCGTCTGCCGGACGGTCTCCGGCACACAACTCGCCGCGTCGAGGCTGTACGGGTACGGGATGTTGACGGTGGTGGTGGACGTCAGGTTGGGGCCCGCCGGGTAGGTCTCGCTGCCAGGGCTGGACCAGGTCACGTTGTCGAGGATGTTGCCGCTGACCTGCCAGTAGCCGCGCTCGCTGGTGTAGAAGGTGCCGAGGACGTCCTTGGAGTTGCGGAAGTAGTTGTTCTCCACCTTGGCCTTGGCGCCGGCCCGGGAGTTGATTCCGGACTCGTGCAGGCTCACGTAGTGGTTGTTGTAGATGTGGGCCGTGCCACCGCGTAGCAGCGGCGTACGCGAGTCGATGTTCTCGTACAGGTTGTGGTGGTAGGTGATGAAGCCGTTCGACAGGTCGCTCTCGCTGGACCCGACGAGGCCGCCCCGACCGGAGTTACGCAGGATGCTGTAGGAGAGCGTGACGTACTGGGTGTTGTCCTTCATGTCGAAGAGCCCGTCGTAGCCCTCCGACTCCCCGCCCGAGGCTTCCAGGGTCACGTGGTCGACCCAGACGTTGCGGACGGTGCTCTCCATGCCGATGGCGTCCCCGCCGTTCGAGGTGGGTGAGCCCGACTTCTTGACGTTCCGGATGGTCACGTTCTGGATGATGATGTTGCTGGAGTCGCGGATGTGGATGCCGAGCTGGTCGAAGACGGCCCCGCTGCCGACACCGAGGATGGTGACGTTGCTGATCTGCTTGAGCTCGATCACGCCCGCCGCGGTGTTGCAGCTCGACCCGGAGACCTTGCTGGTGTTGCCGTGGTTGATCGTCCCGGACACCTCGATGACGATCGGCGTGCTGCTACTGGCCCGACCGCACAGGGCTGCGTGGATGGCCGTCCCCGTGGTGGCCCGCACGGTCTGACCGCCCGCGCCGCCGGTCGTCCCGCCGTTCTGGGTGGCGTAACCGGTGGCGCTGCCGACCGCCGCCGACGCCCGAGGAGTGGGCAGGGCGGCAACCCCGACCACGATCCCCACGGCTGCCGTGGCCAGCGCCGCCTGAAGTCGCAACGCGACTGGTCGTCTCATCTCGCCTCACCTTCGCATTCGTTCCGCCCACGGCGACGCCTCGACGGTCGTCGCGACCCCACCGCCACACCTTTATGAATAGGCGGATGTGAATCACGAAAGAATTCATCGAAGTCGTGTATGCCCTGGTGGAATCAGGGATTCACCGGGCTCTCGCAGCACCACTGTCAGCACTGACCGCCCGGCCTCTAACGGAAACATCGATGTAACGCAATCGTAGGAAAGCGGTTTCCGCAAAGGCAAGGGTTGACGCTTGCAGGTTTGTTGCAGTGCCGGGAGGTCCAGCCTGGCTCGACCTTGGGGGGCGCCCTGCGCCTTCGAGTATTGACACCGCACGGCGCGCCGTCGATGCTCTGCTAAATCAGTTTAGCGGCGGTCTCGAAACCCTCCACCCGGCGCGACCGCCGTCGGCTGAGCGCACCACCACCGAGAAAGGACTCGCATGAGACTCCGAAACGGACTCATCCCGCTCGCCGCGACCCTCGTGCTGGCCAGCGCCTCCGGCACGGCGTACGGCAGCCCTGGCGACAAGACCGGCCCCGAGGACGGAATCCGCAGCATCACCCCGATCACCACCGTCTACACGTACGGCCAGAAGGTCTCCGCCGTCGCGATCGAGTACGGGACGACGGTCAACCCCCGCACCCTCGACACCGGCACGTTCTCGGTAAGCGACACCGTCTACAACTTCCGCTTCAACCCCATCGAGGACCTGCCGAAGCTCGCCGACCGGACCGTCACGCACACCTACACCAACGGGGTCGCGGACACCCGTAGCGACCACCGGTCGACGCCGGGCCGGTACGTCATCGTCGAACTCGACCGCGCCGACACCGGCGGCAACACGGTCATCGTCTCCAAGTGCCCGACGTTCCTCTGCACCGTGAAGGTCAACCCCGAGCTGCCCACCAGGGTCGTGCAACGCAAGGACGTGCACGCCCAGCCCGGCCGAGGGGCCGGCAAGGGCCCGGTGCTCGCCCGGGCCACCCCGCACGAGTCCCGGCCGGTCACCGAGAAGCCGGTCAACCACCTCGTCGACGAGTTCACCTACGGCTCGTACCTCAACGGCGGCATGGTGCTGCCCTACCACTACCGCCTGCCGAAGAACTACCAGCCCGGCCGCACGTACCCGCTGATGGTCGTCCTGCCCGGTCACGGGATGGGCTGGGACGGCGACAACCTGGGTGTCCAACTCGCCGCCGACATCCCGGCGACCGCCTGGCTGCGACCGGAGTGGACCGGCACCTCCGAGGACGTCATCGTCCTGGCGCCCCAGCACCAGCGGGTCGGCGGTGCCGCCGAGGCGGACCTACTGATCAAGCTACTCGACCAGTTCGTCGGCGAGTTCGCCGTGGACACCCGCCGGGTGTACGCGACCACCGTCTCGTACGGCTCCCAACTGCTCTGGGCGGCGTTCGCCAAGCGGCCGGACCTGTTCGCCGGTGGTCTGGTGACCGGCGGCTTCCCGGTCAACGCCACGCAGGCGACAGCCATCGCCGCAGCCGAGGTGCCGGTATGGATCACGCACGGCGAGCACGACCACCTGCTCAACGTGTCGGGCGCGCGTAACTCCACGACCCTGCTTCGGCAGGCGTACGAGGCCCGGGGCAAGAGCCCTGAGCAGACCGCCGACCTCGTGCGCTACACCGAGTACGCCGACGCCGCGTTCTCGGTGCCGGACTACCACGCGGCGTTCGGCCCGACCTACGAGGACAGCAGCATCCTGCGGTGGCTCCTCGGCCAGGCCAAGCCCGCAACCGCCGGCAGCTGACAGTGCGGATCCGGGTGACGTCTCGCCGCTGATCCGGGCGCGTCAATCAGGCGCGCGGCGGTTCATCGCGGGGCGTCGCCCGGGTCAGGCTCGGCACCTGCGGGCGCACCGCCGACAAGCACGGAATCCTGCGCCTCCTGCCGGCCCTCCTGCCGGGCGCGGGCGAGCAGCCCCGCCAGCCGGCGTCGCCGGAGCCGGACCACCGCCCGCAGGCCCAGGAGCAGAGCGGCGAGAAGACCCAGCAGCGCGAGCTGCGCCCACGGCACGGCCCAGGTGGTGACGGTGGCAGACACCTGGCGCAACTCCGCGCCGGGCTGGGCGTCACCGAGCAGGATCGGCGACGTGCTGACTGTCGTCCGGACGCGGCCCGGCGCCCAGACATCGTCGGCCCGGCTCTCGATCTGTCGCCTACCGCCCGGAAGCAGCTCCTCGACCTGACTGGTGGCGTCGTGGTCGGTCCGTCCGAAAAGGTCGTACACGGTCACGCGGCTCGTCCCACCGACCCAGACGTTGCCGTCGTTCTCCAACGTGTAACGGACCCGGACAGTGCCGCCGGCGAAGGGATTCCACGACGGGGTGTACGTCGCGCTGAGGTCCTGGACGGCAAGCGCGGCCTGGGCGGTGCCGTTGACCCGCACCATGACCCGGAACCCGACCCGGCTCTCGACGTTGACGGTGCCTCCGCTGCTGGTGACGGTCGCGGCGATGCCGGCGGGGTGGTCACCCGGCGTGGCACCGGTGGGCACCGTGATCGTGAACGGCACCACGGCCGTCGCGTTGGGGCCGACGGTGACCCTCCCCTGGACGTCGATCCAGGTGCCAGCGTCGACCGACTGACGGTCCGACGGCAGCATGTTGAAGCGGCCCTTGTCGGTGAGGTAGCCGTCGGCGGCCTTCAGCGAGAAGGCGACAGCGGTACGGCTGAAGTTGCGGACCGCCAGGTGCTCGGTCACGGTCTGCCCCGGGTCGAGGCTGGCGTTGACCCACCGGCGTTGGTCCGGCCCGGTCGGGCTGGCCGGCTGGACCGTCCAGGTCAGGGCTTTCGGGTCCGGCTCCGCCGCCGCCGGTACGGCCGGCGCGGACGCCACCGCGAGGGTCGCGACGGCGAGGACGGTGAGCGCCCGGCGCAGCGGGGTGACGGTCATGGCGACGGCCCTTCGGCACGGGGTCGGCGGGGGCCCGGTCCGGGCCCCCGCCACACCACTATTCGAACAGGGAGAGCGTGAGCGTGGAGGTGTACTCGCCGGCGGCGACCTCCGCGGGGGTCCGCAGATAGAGGTCGGCGTTGACGGAGTACGAGTCGCTGGCGACCGCCTCGGAGTCGAAGGCCGAGACCAGCAGCTCCTGGTCGACGAGGCCGACGTTGTTGCCCGGCAGGGTCTCGTCGTCCAGGGTGGTCACCACCTCCTCGCCCTCGGTGACCAGGCCGGTCTCCCCGCCGTCGAGCAGGCGGGGCTTCCAGCCGAAGTGGTCGGCGGTGATCGGCGTCTGGCCGGAGTCACCCGTGAAGGCGGTCGCGCTGCCGAGCACCGCCCAACCGGCACCGTCGGGCACCTCGTCGGCGACGCGGGTGTCGGTGACCGTCACCGTCGGCAGCGTGCCGACGAACTGACGGACCAGCAGGGTCGAGCCGTCCTCGGACAGCGCGACGGCGTCCCCGGCGATCGACAGGGCGAGAACGCCCGGTTCCCGGATCTCGTCGATGTCGACGGTGACCTGCACGCTGGCGTCGTCGCCGGGTTCCGCCAGGGCGGGCGACGGCAGCACCGCGGCCCCGCCCAGGACGGCGCCGACGGCACCGGCCGCGAGCATCCGCCGCCGTTTGTCTGTGTTCATCTGATCTCCGTTCTCATCGGTGAGGGGTTATCCACCGCAGGTGCCGGCGGGGTGTTGCACGGTGTGGACCGTCGTCACGTCCTGTCCACCGATCGCCCCGGTCACCCGGACCGTCGCCGAACCCGCCGGGACCGACGCGGCGCGCGTGTTGAACGACTGGTAGGCGTTCGCCCCTGGCGCGACCGCCGCGAACGACCGCTGACCGTACGAGGTCTCCAGGGCGATCCCCACCGGCGCGTCGTGGTCGTTGCGCGCCTGCACCGCCACATACGCCCTGCCACCCACGCACCGCGTCGAGGCGGTGACCGTGACGGGCAGTTCGGGCTGGGTGGCCGCCGTGAAGGCCCAGTTGTCGACCTCGAAGAGGTCGACGCCGGCCGGACCGCTGTAGGTGAGGTAGACGTCGTGCACACCGCTGACGCCGTCGAGCTGCGCGGTCACCTCGGCCCACTGGCCGACGGGGGTGTCGACGGCGATCGTGCCGACGACGGGCCCGGCGACGTCGTCCAGCCGAACCTGGACCTGACCACCGGCGGCGAGGGCCCGCACCCGTGCCGTCACGCTCCGCGCGCCCTTGTCACCGAAGTCCACCGACGACAACGCCGTCCAGTCGCCGTTGTCGATGTCACGGACGGCCAGGTTGGGCGCGGTGCCGCCGAACTGGGCGGAGCCGCCGTCGACGTTCACGGTCGCGACACCCTTGCTCCAGCCGAAGGTCTCGGCCTCGAAGACCCGGTACGGGTCGAAGTCGCGGACCTGGTTCACTCCGGCGTACGTGCCCACCACCTGCTGGATCGTGCCGTCCGGGTTGAAGGCCAGCTCCTGGATGTGCGGGCTGCGGTATCCCTGGGTGGTGTTGCCGTTGATGCGCTTGTTCAACGTCGGTGCGTGGTAGGTGAAGTAGTACTTGCCCTCGAACTCGAACACCGACTGGTGGTTGTTGCCACCGGTGCCGCTGCCGAAGAACTGCGACTGGTTGGGGAAGAGCACGCCGGCGTAGGTCTCCTTCGGCCACGACATCGGGTCGTCGGAGATCATGTAGCCGATCTGGCCGCCCCCGGGGTAACCGGGAAGCGGTTGCTGACTGCCACCGAAGTCGTTGCCGCCGAAGTGCGACGAGTACGAGAAGTAGTACCTGCCCGCGCGCTTGAAGACGTGACCCGCCTCGAACGCGACCGGAGCGTCCACGACCGCCGCGGTCCCCTCGGTCGCGACCATGGTGTCGGCGAGTTCGATCGCCCGGAGGTTCTTCGGGTTGTTGAACCGCTCGGCCGGCGGCATGCTCGTCGACGCGGGACCGCCACCGAAGTAGAGGTACGGCTGACCGTCGTCGTCCACGAACGGTGCCGGGTCGAACTTCCAGGCGACATCCTCGGCACCCGGGGTGCTGCCGTTGATCAGCGTGCTCGTGCGCTCACTGGTCCACGGCCCGAGTGGAGACGCGCCGGTGATCACGTTGCTGGAGCCACCGCCGTTGGCGTAGTAGAGGAAGAACTTCTCCACACCGTTGACCACCTTCTTGGTGATCCCCGGCGCCCACGAGTTGGCGGTGAACGGCGCCACCCCGTTCGGGCCGGCGACCTGGATCTCGCCGTGGTCGGTCCAGTTCACGAGGTCCTCGGACGAGATGACAGTGATCTGGTTGATGTCGCCGTAGTTGATCCCCGGCGACACCCCCGTGCTCGGGTTCGGCGCGTACCCCTGGGTGTCGTTGGTCAGGTACATGTAGACCCGGCCGTCGTGCACGAAGCCGAAGCCGTCAGCGCCGAACTTGTGCCCGATCAACGGGTTGTGCTCCCCAGGCAGCTTCCCGACCACCTCGATGGTCTTGGAGGCCGGCGCGGGCGGTGCGACGCCGACCACCGACACGTCGTCGAGCGTGAAGTCCATGAGGTGCAGAGCCGGGTCGGTGGACGGGGTGCTCGTCCACGGCGTCTCGAAGAACAGGCGCGCCGTCGAGACGCTCTGCCCCACCGGGATGGTGAACGTCCCGTTGAACTGCGCCCACTGGCCCTTCGTCGCCGTCACGCTGACGAGGTTGGTGTAGGTGCCGCCGCCGTAGTGCATGGTGGCGAAGAACTGCTTCGTCGCCGGTCCGCTCTCGTTCGCGTACTTGATCCGGGCGGTCAGGGTGTAAGCCTGACCGGCCTGCACCTTGCCGCTGAGGTCCTGCATCGGACCGGACCCGGTGGTGGTCCGGCTGGTGACCAGGACGGCGTTCGCGCCGGAGTAGGCGTCCGACGTCGCCGTGAGCTGTGCGCTGTCAGTGGCGTTCCCGTTGTTGACGAACCAGCTGGTCAGCCCATTCTCGAACCCGCCGTTGACGACGAGGTCGGTGTCGGCGGCCTGGACCGGCGCCGCCGTGGTGACGAGCCCGGCAGCCAGCATCAGACCGACCGTCGCGATCGCCGCGACCCTCCCTCGGGTCGCTCGTCGCAGTCGTTGTTCCACGAAACGTCCTCCTTCATCTCTGACGTGCGGTCATCGGTGTACGGGGGATCGGTGGTCGTGCGTCCTCGGGTGGTCCGGACGTCGGGGGTCGCCGCCGCCACCGGCTCGACCGTGGCCGGCGGCACCGAACGTGAACTGATCCGCGCCGCCGACCGGTGGCCGGCGAGCGGTGGCCTATCCGCCGCAGGTGGCGGCGGGGTGCTGCGCGGTGCGCACGGTGGTCACGTCCCGACCGCCGACGACACCGGTGACCCGCACCGTCGCCGAACCGGCACCCACCGACGCGGTACGCGTGTGGAAGGACTGGTAGACGTTCGACCCCGGGGCAACAGCGGCGAACGCCCGGTCTCCGTACGGCGTCTGCACGGTGATCCCGACCGACTCGTCGTCGTCGTTGCGTGCCTGCACCGCGACGTACGCCTTCCCGCCCAGGCAGCGCACCTGAGCGCTGACGGTCACCGGCAACGCCGCGAGCACTCCGAGGCGGGCCAGTTGGTAGCTGAGGGCCCGCTCCGGCGCGTCGATCTCGTTCTGGGTGCCCAGTTGTCCGGCCCGCGCCGACCTCGCCGCCGCGAGGGCGGATTGAGTCGCCGCCCAGGCGACGGCCGGGTAGTGGCGTGCGTCGAGCGTCTGGGCGTGGGCGATGGCCGCGTCGAGAGCGGTGGTGTCCAGCGGCCGGCCCTGCGCGGTCAGCGTGTCACTGAGCAGGTAGTCGTCGAAGTCGACCCGTCCACCGGTCTCCTGCGTCGCGTAGGCGAACAGGCCGACCCGGTGACCCATGAAGTGCGCGAGGCTGCCGTCCAGCGTCTGCGGGCCGACGCGGTTGCCCAACCGGGTCCACTGCACGCCGTCGAGGCTGTAGTAGAACGTCGTCCACAACTGGCCGACCGGTGAGGCGAAATCGAGGTCCGCCTTCACCTGCACCTCGGTCGCGTCACCGAGCGCCACTGTCGTGCCCGGGATGAACGCCTCCAGCGTCGACTGGTCGAGGTCGACCGCGAAGGGCTGCGACCTGTTGACGACGCCGAGGGTGTTGACGCCGCCGACACGCTTGACGGCCACGTACGAGAACCCCCGGTTGTACGCCGCGAGGCCCGCCACGTCGCCGTCACGCATCCCGGAGACGTCCATCCGCGTCTGCACCGACTGCCGTGGCCCGAACGTCCGCTGCGACAGCGTGTTGCGGGCCTCCTCGAACCAGGCCAGCTCGGCGCGGTTGGACAGCTTCGTGTAGACGTACTGACCGGTGACCACGCTGCCGGTCGTCAACCGCAGCCAACCCTCGCGGTCGGTGAGCGACCAGTACCTGTTGTCCGGGGCGTGGTTCCACTCCCACGCCAGGTCCAGCCGCGACCCGTTGGGCGCGATCTCCGCCGGGTCGAGCGGCGCCGGGACGGTCCACTGCTCGTCCTGGTACGCCCTGCGCGGTGCGTCGTTGGCGAAGTCGTCGGAGGCGACGATGCTCTTCTGACGCTCGAACGCCTCCTCCGCCGGGCTGAGTCGGATCGGCTTGTCGAACAGGCCGTTGACCGGCACGACCCCGCTGGTGCCGAAGGTCGGCCACCCGTCCTGCCAGGTGGCGGGGATGAGCGCCGGGATCCGGCCGATCGGGAAGGTGTCGCGGAAGAACATGCCGTGCCAGTCGGTCCGGCCGCCCTCGCGGCTGATCGGCACCAGGCTGCCCTGCGCGAAGCCGTTCGAGTTGAGCACCCCGCGCGCTTCGTAGGTGTTCACACCACCGGCCGACGTGTAACGCCCGAGCAGGTCCTTGGAGCGGAACATGACGACCTGGCGGCCCTGCCCCGACGGCCAGGTGATGATGACGGCGTAGTACCAGCCGTCGATGTGGTAGAACTGCGCTCCCTCGAACAGGCCACCGATGAACGGCTGCCCGGCGTAGTTGCCCGCCGTGAAGATGTTCGGGAAGTCCTGCTCGATCGCCGTCAGGCCGGCGTTGAGACGGACGGCGCTGGTGCCGCCGGAACCGTAGAAGATGTACGGGGTGCCGTCGACGTCGAAGAAGAGCGACGGGTCGTGCAGGCCGCGACCGAGGGAGGTGCGCTGCCACGAGCCGTTCTCGATGTCGTCGGTGCGGTAGAGGTAGGCACCGTTGAGGTTGTTGGTGTTGAAGGCGACGTAGAACATGCCGTCGTGGTAGCGCAGCGACGACGCCCACTGGCCCTGGCCGTACGAGTTCTGGCCGTTGCGCAGCGAGAAGGAGTCACCGACGCTCGCCCGGTCGAAGACGTAGTTGACGATGTCCCAGTTGACGAGGTCGTACGACTTCATGATCGGCGCGCCCGGGCTCAGGTGCATCGTCGTGCTGATCATGTAGTAGATGTCCCGCCCCTCGTCGTTCTCGGCGGCCGGCACACGCTCGACGCTGATGTCCGGGACGTCGGCGTTGAGCAGCGGCACGGAGTACGTGCCGGCGCCGGTGTCGGTCGAGGTGTACGACGAGCGGGGCGACCACCCCTCCGCGGCGTGCGCGACGGCGGGCACGGCCAACAGGCTCGCGCCGAGGAAGAGAGCTGATGCGAACGCGCACAGTGGACGGAGGCGGCGTCGCCGCACCGAGAACACGACGCGGGTTGCCGCCTCGGCGACACGGCGGAAAATGCCATCCAGGCAGTTCACAGTGACATTTCGGGAGGAGTTCAGGACACGTGAGCGAACCGACACGGCCAAGACGAGCTCCAAACGCGAGAGCGGCGTGAAAGCCATCGTGTTATCGCTAACAAGGGCTGTCAAGACCATCGATGAAACGCGCCCGAAGTGTCCCCGTAACACCACACAACCCGTCCACAAAAGACGATGCCGCCCCACCCCCACGCTCCCTGCCCCGGTGATCACGAGGTTGCCGTCATCGATCCCGGCATGTCGGGTCGGTAACGTCATGATCACCGGGGCGAGGGCGGCCGGGGCGGGGCGGCCGGGGCGGCCGGGGCGTGAGCGGGGGTTCGGGGGTCAGGTCAGGCAGGTGCGGAGGGCTGCGGTCAGTCGGTTGGCGCGCTCGTCGCCCATCCCCCGCATCTGGTTGACCACGTACCCGAATCCGACCTGGTGCTGGGCGTCGGCGAAGGCCAGGTTGCCGCCCGCGCCGTCGTGGCCGAAGCTGCGCTCGCCCAGCAGTGGCCGGGCCGGCGGTGAATGCAGCAGGAAGCCGCTCCCCCAGCGTTGCCCGGTGTCCGGCGGGCCGTGCCGCTGCTGGCCCCGCGAACGGACGACCACCGCGTCGTCCACCGACGCGGTGGTCAGCAGCGGGCCGTCCTGGATATCCGACACGCAGGCCGCGTAGAGGCGTGCGAGACCATCCGCGGTGCTCACCGCGCCCGCGCCGGGAACGCCTGCGGCCCGGATGGCCGGGTTGTTGAAGCTGACCAGACCGTCGTCGTCGGCGGGGAAGGCGAAGGCGCCTCCCATGGTGATGCCACGTTCGGCGACCGGGTCGACGAACGGGTCGGCGTCCGGAGGCGGCGCCAGACCCCAGGCGACGGTGTCGCTCTCGGCGGCGGGAAGCCCGAGCCAGGTACGCAGACCGAGCGGCTCCGCGGCGACCTCGGCGAAGTACGCGCCGGGCAGCTGGCCGGTGATGCGGTGGATCACCTCGCCGACCAGCCAGCCGTAGGTCATCGAGTGGTAGCCGTGCGCGGTGCCCGGCTGCCACAACGGTGTCTGCGCCTCGATCGCCTTGATGACCGGATCCCACGCCAGAACCTCGTCGAGGGCCAAGGGCTGGTCCAACGCGGGTAGGCCGGCCTGGTGGGTGAGCAGCCACCGCACGGGGATGTCCGCCTTGCCGTGCTGCCCGAACTCCGGCCAGTAGCGCGTCACCGGAGCGTCGAGGTCGAGCCTGCCCTGCTGGACCAGGAGGTAGGCGCAGATCGCCAGGATCCCCTTGGTGCAGGAGAAGACGACGACCGGCGTGTGCGCGTCCCAGGGGCGCCCGGTTCGCGTGTCGGCCACCCCGCCGTACAGGTCGACCACCTTGCGGCCGCGGACGTAGACGGTGGCGGCGGCGCCGACCTCTCCCTGGGTGGCGAAGTTGTCGCGGAACACGTCGGCGACGCGGCCGTAGCCCTTGTCGGCATGGCCGTGGATCTGCGGCTGTGTGAGCACTGCCTACCCCTTCACTGACCCCTGGATCAGGGCCTTGATGAACTGTCGCTGGAAGATCAGGAACACGATGAGGGTGGGCGTGAGGATCAGCAGCGATCCGGCGCACAGCAGCACGAGGTCCGTGCCCCACTGACCCTGGAACGCGCCGAGCGCCCCCGCCATGGTGCGTTTGGTGGCGTCGTCGACCAGGACGATGGCGAGGAGGAACTGGTTCCAGGTCCAGAGGAACATGAGGATCGTCAGCGAGGCGATGGCCGGCCGGGCCAGTGGCACCTGGACCCGCCAGAACATCTGCCACGTGCTGCTGCCGTCCACCCGGGCCGCCTCGGACAGCTCGACCGGCACGTTGGTGAAGTGCGCCCGCATCCAGAACACCGCGAACGGCATGTAGAGGCCGATCAGCGGCAGGATGATGGCCCAGCGCGTGTTGAGCAGGCCGAAGTCCTGCATCTGGTAGTAGAGCGGGGTGACCACGGCCTCGAACGGCAACGTCAGACCGAGCAGGAGCAGGCCGAAGACGAGTCGACCGCCGGGCACCCGGAGCTGACCGAGCCCGAACCCGGCCATGGTGGCGATGAGCACGGACACCGGCACGACGCCGGCCACGATGAGCAGGCTGGAGCGCAGCAGGGCGCCCATGTTGGCGGCGGTGAAGGCGTCGGCGAAGTTGCCCCACTGCGGGTCGGACGGCCAGGCCAGACCGGTGGGCACGGTGCCGCGTGGTTGCAACGCCGCCGAGAGCATGCTGACGAACGGCAACAGGGTGACGAGGATCAGGGCGATCAGGAAGACGCGGCCGGTCACCTGTTCACGGCGGCTCAGGTTCACGGCTTCTCCCCTCGGGTCAGTCGCTGGATCGGCAGCACACAGACCAGCACCAGCAGCATGAGGACGACGGCGAGCGCGGAGGCGAGCCCGACCTGACGCTGCGAGAAGGCCAGCCGGTAGATCTCCAGACCCGGAACGGTGGTCTGGAGGCCGGGACCGCCGCTGGTGGAGATGTAGACGATGTCGAAGCTGGCCAGGGCGGCGATGATCGTCACGGTGAGGCAGACGCCGATCTCCTGGCGCAGGCTGGGCAGGGTCACGGCGAGGAACTCACGGACCGGGCCCGCGCCGTCCAGACGGGCGGCCTCGTAGAGCGCGGGATCGATCTTGCTCATGCCGGTGACCAGCAGGATCGTGCAGAGGCCGAGCAGGACCCAGGCCCCGATCACGCCCACGGCGGGCAGGGCCGTGTCGAAGTCGCCGAGCCATGCGCGGGCGACGCCACCGAGGCCGACCGCGCGCAGCGCCTGGTTGACCAGACCGTTCGACGAGAGCAGCCAGCTCCACGCGATGCCGGCCGCCACCAGGGGAATGACCTGCGGCAGGAAGAGGATGGTCCGCACGACGGTCCCGAACGCGCCGGTGGTGATCCGGCGGACCATGCTCGCCACCAACAGACCGAGCGCGACGGGGATGAAGCTGAAGAAGACGATCAGGACGACGGCGTTGCCGATGATTTTGAGCAGGTCGCTGTCGGTGAACACGGTGACGTAGTTGTCCAGACCCGCCCAGCGGGCCACCCCGATCCCGTTCCAGTCGTAGAGCGAGTACTGGAACGTCAGGACGAGCGGGCGGAGGACGAACACCGCGTACATCACCAGGGCGGGCAGGACGTACAACCAGCCGGTCCCGGCCGCGCGGGCCCACCGGAGTCGGTGGGCCCGCGTGGGGGTCGGACGGACGCGACGATCGTCCCGTCCGGTTGGTGCGCTGCCGAGGGCAGACGTCATCGGGACAGTTCCTTCGCGTACTCGGCCTGGACGGCCTTCACGTACCCCTCGGGAGTCTGCTGTCCGGCGATCAGCTTCTGCATTTCCGGGGTGATCGCGGCGGCGAAGATGCCACCGGTGGCGTTCGCGGTGAAGTCCACAGCGCCGTTCTCCGCGCCGAGCTGCTGCGACGCCTTCAGGGTCTCGGCCAGGACGGTGTTCGGGGCGGCGGCCGGCACCGGGAGGTCACTCGGGCCGCCGGGGCTGGAGCCTCCGACGGTCACCGCGATCTCGCGCGCCTTGTCGTTGGTGTGGACCCAGTTCAGGAAGAAGGCGGCGGCGTCGGCGTTCTTGGCCTTGGCGGAGACGCCGAAGGTGTTCGGGGCGGACATCGCGACGTGCTTGCCGCCGGGGGCCTCCGTCGGGAACAGGAAGAAGCCCACGTTGCCGGGCATCCCCTTGTCCAGGTTGGCCGACTCCCAGTCGCCGTTGAACATGAACAGGCCGTTGCCCTTCTGGAACTCTCCCACCATCCCCGCGTAGTCGATGGCGTTGGCGTCCTTGGGGAAGTAACCGGCCTGCGCCCACTTCTGGATGGTCTGGGTTGCCTTCAGCGCGGCCGGAGTGTCGAACGTGGCCCCGGGCTTCTGGAAGATCCAGTCGGCGACCTGGGTCGGGTCGCCGAACTGGTTCTGCAACGCCTGGTGCGGGAAGTTGATGCCCGCCGTGTTCTTGTTGAATTGCATGATCGGCTGGACCCCGGCGGTCTTCGCCTTCGCCAACAGCTGCTCGAAGTCGGCGACGGTGGCCGGCGGCTGGGTCATGCCGACCTGGGCGGCCAGCTTCTTGTTGTAGAAGACGCCGGTGACGCTGTAGCCGAGCCCCATGCCGTACAGGGATCCGGTGCCCCGGGTGTTCTCGCCGACGCGCAACTGCATGAGCTGCGAGGCGGGGAACTTGTCCCACCCGTATGCGGTGAAGTACGGGTCCAGGTTCTTGAGCAGGTCGTCCTTCACCAGGTCGACCATTGTGGGGAGCCGGATGATGTCGGGTGAGTTGTCCGAGGCCATCACCCGTGGCGCGTTCTCCACGATCACCGTGAACTGGTCCTCGCGGATGTTGAACGTGACGTTGGAGTGCTGCTTGGAGAACTCGTCGGCCAGTGCCTTGGCCAGGGGGAAGCCGGTCTCCGCGTACATCTCCAGGGTGATCGGCGCGGTCCCGAGGTCGGTCTTCACGGCGGCGTCGGACTTCGGGGCCGACGACCGGTCCTCCCCGGGCGCGCTGCACGCCGTCGCGGCCATCCCGACCGACAGCAGCGACGCGAGGAGCACGGTTCTCCGTCGCGCAAGATTTGTCAGCAATTCTGCCATTTCATGACTCCTCGACTATTCATCCGCCACACGGCCTCACGACCGCGCGACAGCTCCACCGGAACCACCGCGCCGGACTGACGGCGACGACGTGCGCGTCGCGACCCGTGGACCGAGCACGACACCGCACCTGTCACCACGTGGCCCCGGCACGGCCATCGAAGGCGCCTCTGGATGCACCAGAAGTGGTCGCTAAACTGATTTAGCAGAGCATGCGCGTGGCACGGGAAGCTGTCAAGGACAACCTGGCAACAGGGCGGAAACGTCGGGTTCACACCACTCCGGGCGTGACCGACGCGAGATCTCGGGCGGCGACGCATCATGATGGGCAGGAGCAGCGCCTAGGGCACCGCGCCTGATTCGGAGGACTGATGGGCAGCAACAGAGCAACACTCGCCGACGTCGCGCGGAGAGCCGGGCTGTCCAAAACCGCCGCGTCGATGGTGCTCAACGGTCGGGAGGGCACCCGACTCTCGGCCGAGGCGCACCAGCGCGTGTTCGCCGCCGCCGAGGAACTCGGCTACCGGCCCAACCTCGCCGCGCGCAGCCTGCGTACCCGCAAGACCGCCACCATCGCTTTCGTCTCCGACATCGTCGCCACCACGCGGTTCGCCGGCGACCTCATCCGGGGCGCCCTCGACGCGGCCCGCGAGCGGGACCACGTGCTGCTCATCACCGAGACGCAGGGCGACGCCACGTTCGAGCAGTACGCCATCGAGGCGATGCTGGACCGGCAGGTCGACGGGGTGATCTACGCGGCGATGGCCACCCGACGGCTGACGGTGCCTCCGGCCATCCTCGGCGGTCCGGTGGTGCTGCTCAACGCCACCAGCTCCGACGGCCTGCCCAGCGTGCTCCCGGACGACGACCGGGCCGGCCGCACCGCCGCCACCACGCTGCTCGAACTCGGCCACCACGACGCCATCGCGCTCATCGGCCGCAACCGGCTCAAGGAGGAGGACCCGGAGGTCTCGCTCGCCGCGCGGGCGCGTCTGCACGGCATCCGGCAGGCGCTGGCCGACGCCGACGTCTCCCTCCTGGCCGAGTGCTTCTGCACCGAGTGGTTGCCCGAGCACGGGTACGCCGCCATGCGCGGTCTGCTGAACCGGTCCACGCGGCCCAGCGCGGTGATCTGCATGAACGACCGCCTGGCCTTCGGCGCCTACCAGGCACTCGGCGAGGCGGGGTTGACGGTCCCGGAGGACATCTCGGTGATCTCGTTCGACGACGATCCGATCGCCGCCTGGCTGCGTCCCGGCCTGGCCACCACGGCGCTGCCGCACGAGCAGATGGGGCGGCGAGCGGTCGAGCTGCTCCTGGACGGCGGCGACACCGAGCCCTCGCTCGTGCCGATGCCCCTGCGGCGCCGGAAGTCCCTCGCCCCTCCGGCGCAATGACCCGGGCCCGCCGGACCATCGGGCCTCCGGGCCGGCCGACCACCCGCACCGACCCCTGCCCGGGCCGACGCTAAAACGGTTTAGTGCTACGTTTCCCGCCATGCTTCGTCTACCCGACCACTGGGTGTGGGACAGCTGGTACGCGCGGGACGACAACGGCCTCTGGCACGCGTTCTTCCTCCGCGCCTCCCGTGCCCTGCACGACCCGCACCGCCGGCACCGCCGCGCCACGATCGGCCACGCCGTCTCGTCGGACCTGCACTCGTGGCACCTGGTCGCCGACGCCCTGGTCCCCGCCGACACTCCCGCCTGGGACGACCTGGCGACCTGGACCGGCTGCACGGTCCGCGGCCCGGACGGGCGCTGGTACCTGTTCTACACCGGGGTCGGCCGCGCCGAGGACGGTCTCGTGCAACGCATCGGCCTCGCCGTCTCCACCGACCTGACCACCTGGCACCGGCACGGCACCGAGCCCGTCGTGCAGGCCGACCCGACCTGGTACGAGCTGCTCGACAAGGACCTGTGGTACGAGCAGGCCTGGCGTGACCCGTGGGTGTTCCCCGACCCGGACGGCGAGGGCTGGCACATGCTCATCACCGCGCGCGCCAACACGGGACCGACGAACACCCGTGGCGTCGTCGGCCACGCCACCTCCACCGACCTCCTCACCTGGACCGTGCAGCCGCCGCTGTCGACACCGGCCGGCTTCGGTCACCTGGAGGTGCCCCAGGTAGCTGTCGTCGACGGGCAGCCCCTGCTGTTGTTCTCCACCGATGCCACCAGCAGCGCCCGACGCGACGACCACCGGATCTGGGTGGCGACCGGCGAGACCGTCCGCGGCCCGTGGGACGTCGCGTCCGCCCGCCCGTTCACGCACCCGCACCTGTACGCGCCGCGGCTGGTGCCCGGCCCCGCCGGTGACTGGTCACTCATCGGTTTCCTCGACCACGTCGACGAGACGTTCGTCGGGGAACTCACCGACCCCATCCCGGTACGTTTCGACGCGTCGGCCGGACTGGTGCTGGACCCGGCGCGCACGCTGGCCGCGACCTGACGGCGAGGCACCCCGGACACGGCACCGCGCGTCGAGCCGCCCACCGCGTCGAGGTCGGCCGACCCGACGACCGGTGAACGCACGAGGTCCGGGCTGCGGCAGTCGCCCCAGCCCGGACCGTGGACACCTCCCGGTCAGCTCAGCTACGGAGCTGCCACTGCTGGTTGGACCCGCCGTTGCAGGACCAGAGGATCAACTTCGTGCCGTTCGCCGTTCCGGCGGCGTTGGCGTCCAGGCAGAGACCCGACTGCACGCCCGTGATCGTGCCGTTCGCGTTGACGTTCCACTGCTGGTTCGCCTGACCGTTGCAGTCCCAGATCACCACCTGGGTGCCGTTGCTGGTGCCCTGACCGGAAGCGTCCAGGCACTTGGTGCCGTACACCATGAGCTGCCGGCTGGCGGTGTGCGTCCACCGCTGGTTGGTGGCACCGCTGATGCAGTCCCAGAGCTGGGCCTGGGTGCCGTTGGTCGTGCTCGATCCGCCGATCTCGGCGCAGCGGCCCGACTGGACGCCCACGATCTGCACGTTCTGCGGGTTGGTGCTGCCGCCGCTCTGCACACCGGCGGTGTTGATCACCGTCTGCGCTCCGGACGGCCAGTTGCCTCCGGAGACAGTGACGTTGCCGTTGACCACGTTGCCGCGATCACCGTTGGTCACGTTCGTGCTGTTGTTCGTCGACCAGTTGTTGGTGACGGTGAAGTTGCCCATGTTCTCGGCGTACCAGTAGTTGGCGGTGGCCCAGGTACCGGTGTTGGAGAAGACGTTGTTGCGGGCGGTGTAGTAGCGGGAGCCCTCGTCGAAGTAGAGCCCGAACCAGCCGTTGGTGCGCAGGCAGTAGTTCTCGTTGATGGTGCCGCCCGGGTTCGCCGAGAGCGTGTAGATGCACCCACCGTCGGTCATCTGCTGCATGACGTCGTGCACATAGTTGCCAATGACCTGGTTGTTGGCCGCCGTGGTCGCCGTCGTGTAGCGCGGCTGGTAGTTGTAGAGGCCCCGGTTCGCGTAGTGCTGGCTGCCACCGGCGTCGTTGGCGCCCCAGCCATAACCGACCGACAGACCGGTGTACGGCATGTTGTAGACCTCGTTGTGCGAGACCAGCGCGGTGTTCACGTAGGTGGTCAGGATCGAGACCACACCCCGGTACTCCAGGCCGAGGTCGTGCACCCGGTTGTTGCTGATGGTGATGTTGCGGTTGACCATCCGCTGGTCGCTGGGGTGGTGGGCGTCGGCGCGTACACCACCGACCACGATGCCCCCGGCGGAGTTGCGGGCGATCTCGGAGCGGGTGACCGTGATGTTGCTGGCGCCCAGGCCGACGCCGCTGGCGTGGGCGTTGGCGTCGTTGCCGATGCCGATGGCCGTCTGCCCGAGGTTGACGAACTGGGAGTCGCTGAAGGTGATGGTGTTCGCGGCCGAGACCTGCACGGCGGCGGGCATCTGGTTCCAGTTCGGCCGGGTGGCCTCGAACTGCGGGCAGCCGGCCTGGCAGGAGGTCAACGCGTCGGACGGACGGGACCACGTGCCGGTGATGTGCGCGCCGGTCTGCTGGTCCGCGAAGCCGTTGCTGCTGCTCGGGCCGAGCCAGCTGGTGCCGGTGAAGGTGATCCCGCTGAACGAGATGTGGTGGGCGGGCGCGTCGTAGGTGCCGCCGACGTTGACGAGGGACTGGAGCTGCGGCAGCTCCACGCTGACGGAGCTCATGTTCTGCCCCGCGAGCGGGATGTAGTTGAGCTGGCCGTTGCTCGGGTTGAGGTACCACTCCCCCGGTGAGTCCAGGAACTCGTACGCGTTGGTCAGGTAGAAGGGGCCCGCGCGGTGCGGGCTGGAGAGGGTGTCGAACCCGAAGGTGTTGTTGTTCCACGCGGGCTGCTGCATGGTCAGGAAGTTCCCGCTGATGCTCTGCACCGGCGAGTACCGGTCGGTGAACGAGCCGACGCTCTCCACCTCGACCCGGTTCTGGTTGCCGAGGTTGTTCAGGTAGTTGAGCGCGCTGTTGCTGAACCGCATGCCGCTCGTGGTGAAGGTGAAGTCGGCGCGGTTCACCGCGGTACGCGCCCGCGTGGCGACGGCACCGTTGACGTAGAGCTGACGGGCGTCGAGCCCGGCGCCGACGTTGGCCCGCCAGATGTTCTTCCCGGAGTCGACCTGCGACCACCCGGTGACCGCCCGGGCACCGGTGATCGTCGGCCGGGCGGAGGCGGCGGCCCGCCAGATCACCTGGTAGCCGTTGTTGCCCGAGTCGGCTGCGGTCAGTCGCATCGGCGACGTGAGCCGGTAGGTGCCGTTGGCCAACTCGACGACGATGTCACCGGACATGGAGGTGTTCTGCGTCCGCACCGCGGCCTGGGCGGCGGTCAGCGAACACGGTTGGCTGGCCGAGCACGTGGTGCCGGTGCCGGTCGGGGACGCGTAGAGGGTGGTGGTGGCCGCGGCCGCCGGGGTGGCCGCGACGGTCACGGCGACCACTGCGGTCACCGCCGTCGCGGAGGCGCCGGCCAGCAGCCGGCGCAGCTGAGGGGAAGGGGACACGGGACGGTACTCCTGACGTGCGGAGGGCAGGGGGACGGGACGCCTCGGCGGGCGGGCGGAGGCGTGGCGGGCGGGGCGGGGCGGCTACCCGAGGATCTCCCGGAGATAGCGCAGGCCGTCAGTGGCGAGGCGATCCTGCGAGGGGGCCAGCGGACGCCAGATCGCCGCGGCGGTGGCGATGGTCTCGTTCTCCGCCGTGAACGACTCGATGCAGATAGCGCCCTGGTAACCGGTGTCCCGCAGGACGGTGAAGAACCGAGGCCAGTCGAAGTGGTCGGCACCGGGAGCGCCCCGGTTGGAGCCGCTGACCTGGACGTGCTTGATGTGCCGCCCGGCGACGGCGAGGGCCGCGTAGGGGTCGGCCTCCTCGATGTTCATGTGGTATGTGTCGATCATGATGCCGACACTCGACGGAAGGCCGTCGATCAGCTCGACCGTCTGCTCGATCGTGTTGACGACGCTCGTCTCGTAGCGGTTCAACGCCTCGACACCGATGCTCACCCCGCACTCGCCCGCCTGCTCCGCGACCGGCGCCAGGGCACGCCGGAAGTCCGCGTAGCAGGCGGCGCGAGCCGTCGGCGACATCCGCCAGGTCCGACCGACCGAGGCGTACACGGGGCCGCCGACGCATCCCGCGCCGACGGCCGCCGCGTTCGCGACGCACTCCTTGAGGTACGCCACCGTCGACTCGACGACCGCCGGCGGGGCGTCCACCAGGTCCCGCCCCGGCGGGGTGACCGCGCAGACGCCGGCGGCGACGAGGCCGTGCTCGGCCAGCAGATCCCGGGTACGGACCGGATCCCAGTCACCGGGTTGCTCGATCGGCAACTCGACCGCGTCGAAGCCGAACGACGCGATCCGTGGGATCAGGCTGGCCAGGGCCTTGTCGTCGACCGGCGAGGCCCACACCCACGGGTTGACGCCGATGGCGTACATCGGAACCTACTTCCAGCGCTGCGGGTAGCCGGGCAGGTCGGTGCAGCCGCACATCGCGTAGTGCAGGGGCGGCATGTTCGCGTCGAGGTACTGGTCCAGGTTGTCCTGGGTGACGGTCGGCTGCGGCAGCTTCCACGGGTTGGAGACCTGCTCGCCGTCGAGGATCCGCAGGGCGGCGATGATCGGGGTACGCCACTGGTAGGTCGGGTAGGTCGGTGCGATCGCGGTGAGCTGCTTGTCCTTCCAGATCTTCAGGAAGTCGAGCTGGTCCTCGCCGTTCATCGGCGGGACCGGCTTGCCCGCGTCCTGGAAGGCCTCGACCGCCGCGACGGCCGTTGCTCCGGCGTCCATCCAGACACCGTCGATCGTGCCGTACCGCTGGATGTAGTCGTCGACGATCTTCTTGGTCTTGGCCGGGTCGCCGTCGGTGAACTCGACACCCACGACGTCGACCTTCGCCTTGTCGAACGCCACCTTCGCCGCCGACCAACGGGTCTCCAGAACGTCCACGCCGGGCAGGATCCGCAGGGCGAGGACCTTGCCGCCGGGCTTCATCTTCTGGCTGACGAACTCCGCGCCGACGTGGCCGAACCCGTACCCGCCGATGGGGTTGATGAAGGTCACCGGGCACTTCGTGTTGACGCCGCGGTCGAAGACGACCACCGGCAGGCCCGCCTTGCAGGCCGCCTCGACAGCCGGGGTGAGCGTCGCGGTGGTGTTCGGCGAGACGATGAGCGCGTCGCAGCCCTTGCCGAGCAGGTCGTTGATGTCCGCGATCTGCTTCTGGTCCTTGCCCTCGGCGTCGACGTGCACGAACTCCTTGATGCGGCTCTTCTGCGCCTCGACCTCGGCCTGCATGGTCTTGAACCCGACCTGCCGCCACGGGTTGTTCAGGGCCGCGTTGGAGAAGCAGATCTTGTGCGGCCCGTTCTTCTTGAACTTGGCGGTGTCCACCATCTTCGGGTTGAGCGCCTGCTCCCACGGCTTGTCGGCCGGCCCGGTGGCAGTGGCGGTCAGCAGTGCCAGCTCGGCGTCGTAGTCGGCCTGCACGAAGAACTTCGACTGCTCACCGGTGCCCGATCCCGCGGCCGGGGCACTCCCCGAGGGGCTCGCGGCCGGTTCGTCGGTGGCGCACGCGGTGAGGGACAGCAGGGTGACAGCGGCCAGCGCCGCTAGGGAACGTCGCACTATGGCTCCTCTTTTATCTCGACGAAGAACGCGTTGCGGAGACCGCCACGGCGAGCAGGATGATCCCGCCCTGGACGGCCGACCTGAGGGCGCCGGAGACGCCGTAGAAATTCATCAGGGCGAACAGCAGTTCGAGGGTCAGCGCGCCGAGCATCGCGCCGACGACAGCGCCGCGGCCCCCGCCCAACGCGACCCCACCGAGGACGACGGCGGTGATGGCGCCGAACTCCAGGCCGGACCCGGCCTGGAACGACACCCCGCTGTAGCCGCCGAGCAGGATCGCCGCCACCGCCGCCGCGAGGCCGCTGAGGATGAAGGCGAGGGTTCGGGTACGCCAGACGCGTACGCCGCTCAACTCGGCGGTGCGCGGGTTGTCGCCGACGGCGACCAGTGTGCGCCCGAAGTCGGACCGCATCAGCAGCACGGCCACCACCGCCAGGACCAGAAGCACCAGCAGCGCGTACGGCACGCGGCCGAGCAGTGGCACGTCCTCGAAGGCCCGCCGGCCGAACCGACGGAACTCCTCGGAGAGCGCACCCTTCGGGGCGCCGTCGGACCACAGGTAGACCGCCCCGAAGAGGATCAGGAACATGCCGAGGGTCGTGATGAACGACGGCACCCGCAGCCGCGTCGTGACGAGGCCGTTGACCAGGCCGACGAACGCCCCGAAGGCGAGCAGGAGCAGCACCACCGGCCAGGTACGGCCGGGGTCGCCGTCGATCAGTCGGGCGGCGACCACCACCTGCGCGGTGACCAGTGAGCCGACGGACAGGTCGAACTCGCCGGAGACGATCACGAAGTACTGGCCGGCGGCGAGCAGGATGATCGGCGCCGAGCGGCCGAGGAAGGACATCAGCGAGGGGGGCGCCAGGAAGTCGGGCTGTCGAATGCCGACGAGCACCAACAGCACCCCGAGGATCACGAGGATCGGCAGGACACCACCGGGGCGCACCCGGGGGAGCCGCAGCGGCAGCGAACGGGACTGGACGGTCTGCATGGCTAGGACGCCTTTCGCAGGGCCCTGCGGGCGTAGACGGCGACCGCGGCGATGATGATGACGCCCCGGATCACCTGCTTGAAGAAGGCGTCGACCTCGAGCTGGTTGAAGATGGAGTCGATGCTGGCGAGCAGCAGCACCCCACCGAGGGTGCCGATGACGCCGCCGCGACCACCGGCGAGGGCGGTCCCGCCGATCACCACGGCGGCGATCGACTCCAGGTCGTAGAGGCCCTCGGTGCCGACCCGGGGCGCACCCGAGCCGAGCCGACTGGCGAGGTAGATGCCGGCCAGCCCCGCGCACATCGAGCAGAGCATGTGGGCGGTGACGAGGATCCGGTCGTTGCGGACACCGGAGAGCCGGGCCACCTCCGGGTCGCCGCCCACGGCGACCAGGTGGTGCCCGAACCGGGTCCGCGAGAGCGCGAACCAGGCTGCGGCGGTCACGGAGAGCAGCAGCAGGAACGACACCGGCACCGGACCGACGCGCTGGTAGCCCAGGGACTGCACGAGCGAGGGCGAGGTGGTGCCGGCCGGGCCGTCGTACCCGTTGTCGAGGTAGCCCTTGAGCAGCAGCCCGACGCCGAGCGTCGCGATGAACGCGTTGACCCGGAACTTGGTGACGAGCAACCCGTTGAGCAGCCCGATGCCCGCGCTCACGGCGAGCGCCAGGCCGATCGCCGGCACCAGCGCGCCGTCGCTGCCGTTCATCGTCTCGGCGGCGACGAGTGTGCTGAGGCTGATCACGTACGCCACCGACAGGTCGAGCGAGCCGCCCAGGATGACCAGGGTCTGACCGACGGCGACGAGCCCGAGCCCGGCCGCGACGTGCAGCAGACTCACCGTCGTGGACTGGTTGAAGAGCTGACCGCCGTCGACGAGGACGACCAGCCAGCCGATCGCCAGGGTGAGGAACAGGGCCACGAAGACGCCCGGCACGGGGCGGCGGGCCGGAAGGAGCGACAGGGCGCTCATGCGGCGGCCTCCCGTACGGTGCCGACCGCCAGGGCGACGACGTCCTCCTCGGTCGCGCCGGCGGGCAGCTCGCCCGCGACGCGCCCGTCGCGCATGACGACGATGCGGTCGCTCATTCCCAGCAGCTCCGGCAGGTCGGACGAGATCATCAGCACGGCCGCGCCGTCGCGGGCGAGGCTGCGGACGAGGTCGTGGATGGCGGACTTCGCGCCCACGTCGATCCCCCGGGTCGGTTCGTCGAAGAGCAGGATCCGCGGGTTGAGCGCGAGCCAGCGGGCCAGTACGACCTTCTGCTGGTTGCCGCCGGACAGGAAGCGGATCTCCTGGTCGTCGCCGGCGGAGCGGACCTCCACGGCGGCGAGCAGCTCGCGCAGGCGTTGCGTGCGGGCCGCCCGGCCGGACCGGGCCGCGAAGACAGCGCGGCTGGCGAGCAGCGCGTTGTCGAGCACCGACTGCCGGGGCACGATCCCCTCGCCCTTGCGGTCCTCGGTGACGTACGCGATGCCGGCCCGCATCGCGGTGCGGGGCGAGCGCAGCCGGACCGGTCGGTCGTCGACGGTGACGTCACCGGTCGTGAACGGGGTCACCCCGAAGATCGCGCGGGCCAGCGCCGAACGCCCGGAGCCCTGGAGGCCGCCGATGCCGAGCACCTCACCGGCGCGCAACTGGAGGTTGACGTCGTGCAGCTTGCGGTTGCCGGCGTCCCGGAGGTTGAGCCGCACCGGGCCGCGGTCCTCGGGGGCGGCCCGGTCGGGGTAGTAGCTGGACAGCTCCCGGCCGACCATGTGGCGCACCAGCTCGTCGGCGTTGGTGGCCGTGGTGTCCACGGTGGTGACGCGGCGACCGTCCTTGAGGACGGTGATCCGGCTGGACAGGTCGAAGACCTCGGCGAGCCGGTGCGAGACGTAGAGCAGGCCGATTCCTCGTTCCTGGAGTCGGCGCACCAACCCGTAGAGCAGCTCCACCTCGTGGTCGGCCAGCGAGGCGGTCGGCTCGTCCATGATGAGCAGGCGGGCGTCCAGGGCGAGCGCCTTGGCGATCTCGACGACCTGCTGCTGTGCGACGCCGAGCTGGCCCACCCGGGCGTCCGCCGGCAGCGCGGTCTCGCCGATCGAGGTGAGGAGCTGGGTGGTGCGGTCGAGCATCGCCCGACGGTCGACCAGCCCGCGACGGACCGGCTCGTGCCCCAGGTAGACGTTCTCCGCGACGGTGCGCTCCGGGAGAAGGTTGAACTCCTGGTGGATGATCCCGACGCCGGCCCGCTGCGCGTCGCGCGGTCCACGGAACGTGCGCTGCTCGCCGGCGAACTCGACAGTGCCCTCGTCCGGGGCGTACCCACCCGAGACGATCTTCATGAGGGTCGACTTACCGGCGCCGTTCTCGCCGACCACGGCGTGCACCTCGCCCGGCGCGACGTCCAGGTCGACATCGTCGAGAACCCGTACGCCAAGGAAGGACTTGCCGATGCCCCGGAGGTTGAGTAACGGCACCGGCCGTGGGTCTGACATTCCGAAAGCCCTCACAGACAGTAGTCATCAACAAGATTCGATCAAACGCTACGGCGACTTCGTGGCGGCAGCCATCGAACTTTCGTAGGTACCGATGGATGCTTACGTTCTTCTATCGCGAACATTCCCTTGACATCGACGAAACATCACACGTATGAAGATAGATGTTTGGATGCTGGTCCGCAATCCTCGACCGGGGCCGATTGCCAGGTCCGGCAGCCAGACCGGCAGCGATGCCGCAGCGGGGCAGTCGATGGCGGCCGTCGTCAACCGGGCAGAACGTCGGACGTCACTTCATTAATTGACAGTCATGGATCTCTAGCTCATCCTGACCTCGTGGACCACGGGACGAGAACCACGGCGACCGTCACGCTGGGTGATGTCCCGCGGGTCTGACTGCCGTTGCGGCGAACGGCATGAGGACAGACCAGACCGCCCACGCCCACCCGCGCGTGCAGGCACAACCTGACGCAGCGTGGTGCTCGTGGTCACACCCCCACCACCCGCCCAACCTAGGAGACGGCATGCGTCGCAACACATTGCTCATCTCAGTGATCGCCGGCTTGTTGCTGGCGCTCGGACTCGCCCCACCCGCGTCGGCCGCTCCGGCCTTCCGCGCCCTGGTGTTCAGCAAGACCACCGGCTACCGCCACGACTCGATCCCCGCCGGGATCAGCATGATCCAACAGCAGGCCGCCGCGAACAACTTCGAGGTGGTCGCAACCGAGGACTCCAGCGTCTTCACCGCCAGTAACCTGGCTACCTTCGACGTGATCGTCATGCTCCAGACCTCCGGCATGGTCTGGACCTCGGCGGCGCAGCGCCAGGCGGTGGAGGGCTACCTTGCCAGCGGCAAGGGCATCGTCGCCATCCACAACGCCACCGACATGGGCATCGAGGGCGAATACCCGTGGTGGGACCAGACCATCAACGCTGGCGCCCACATGCCCGAGCACTCCCCCGGCGTGCTCCAGGGCACCGCCATCGTCGCCGACAAGAAGCACCCGTCGACGGCCAGCCTGCCGGATCGGTGGACCCGCAGCGAGGAGTGGTACAACTTCGACGCCAACCCGCGCGGCAACGTGCACGTGCTGGTGACCGCCGACGAGCGCACGTACAACCCGGGATCCCGGGCGATGGGCCCGGATCATCCGATCTCCTGGTGCCGCAACACCAACGGCGGCCGGGTGTGGGCCACCGCGATGGGCCACGCGATCGGCTCCTACAGCGAGGCGAACTTCCAGAATCACGTGCTCGGCGGCATCAAGTGGGCGGCCGGCAACGCCGCCGGTGACTGCGGCGGCACCGTCTGGGGCAACTTCGAGAAGCGCACGCTCGACGACAACACCGTCGACCCGATGGCGCTCGGTGTGGCACCGGACGGCCGGGTCTTCTACGTCCAGCGCGGCGGCCAGGTGAAGATCTTCAAGCCCTCCACCAACAGCACCGTCACCGCCGGCACGCTCAGCGTCTACACCGGCGGCGAGGACGGTCTGACCGGCATAGCGCTGGACCCCAACTTCGCCACCAACGGCTACATCTACCTGTACCACTCGCCGGCCAGCAGCAGCACCGACGTCAACCGGGTCTCCCGCTACACGGTCAGCGGTGACACGCTGAACACGTCCAGCGGCGTGACGATCATCGACATCCCCGCGTACCGGGACCGGACGTTCCCGGAGCCCGGCCACACCGGCGGCTACATCAAGTTCGGTCCGGACGGCAACCTCTTCATCGGCACCGGCGACGACACGCCGCCGAACCTCGACCCGAACTGGCAGGGCTACGCCCCGCTGGACTGGCGGTCGGGCAAGTCCAACCTGGACGCCGCGCGCAGCGCGGGTAACACCAACGACCTTCGGGGCAAGCTGCTGCGCATCCGGCCCTCGGCCAACGGTGGCTACACCATCCCGTCGGGCAACCTCTACCCCCAGGGCACCGCGCAGACCAAGCCCGAGGTCTACGCGATGGGCTTCCGCAACCCGTTCCGCTTCTCCATCGACCCGGCCAACGGCTGGGTCTACCTGGCCGACTACGGCCCGGACCGCAACCCGCCCACCACCAACCGCGGCCCGGAGGGCCTGGTCGAGCTCAACGTGATCAAGCAGGCCGGCAACTACGGATGGCCGTTCTGCCACGGCAACAACCAGCCGTACGCCCCGTTCAACCCGGACACCGGCGTCGTCGGCGCGAAGTTCAACTGCTCCGCCCCGGTCAACAACTCGCCGAACAACACCGGTCTGACCAGCCTGAAGCCGGTCGTCATGCCGAACATCTGGTATGGCTACCCCGCCTCGACGACTTTCCCCGAGCTCGGCTCCGGCGGCTCCGCTCCGATGGGTGGGCCGATCTACCGGTACGACGCGGCGAACCCCTCCGAGACGAAGTTCCCGCCCTACTACGACGGCGTGCACTTCTTCTACGAGTGGGCGCGCAACTACGTCAAGGAGGTGCACTTCGACTCCTCCTCGGCGGTGACCCGCACCAACCCGTTCCTGCCCAACGTGCGGTTCAACAAGCCGATGGACATGGAGTTCGGCAAGGACGGCTCGCTCTACCTGCTGGAGTGGGGCACCAACTTCGGCGGCGGCAACAGCGACTCCGGGCTCTACCGGATCGACTACAACCAGGGCGGCCGGTCACCGATCGCCAAGGCCACCGGCACGCCCACCAGTGGCAGCGCACCGCTGACCGTCCAGTTCAGCAGCGCCGGCACGTCCGACCCGGACGGCAACACGCTGAGCTACCTGTGGACGTTCGGCGACGGCACCACCTCGACGGCGGCCAACCCGTCGAAGGTGTACACCTCCAACGGCAACTACACCGCCCAGTTGAAGGTCACCGACAGCACCGGCAAGACCGGCTTCGCCAACGTCCCGATCACCGTCGGCAACAGCGCGCCGGTGCTCACCATCACCACACCGGGCAACGGCGGCATGCTCACCTTCGGTGACAAGGTGCCGTACCAGATCACCGTTACCGACCCGGACGGCGGCACCGTCGACTGCTCGAAGGTGTTCCTCAACCCGGCGCTGGGTCACGACGACCACGCCCACGAGACCACCGAGTACCCGGGCTGCTCGGGCACCATCTCCACCGACCTGCTCGGCGGACACCCCGATGGCGCCAACCTGTTCTACGTGCTGAACGCCCGGTACACCGACAACGGTGGCCCCAGCGGTGGGGCGCCGCTCACCGGCACCGCACAGGCGATCCTGCAGCCGAAGCACAAGCAGTCCGAGTACTTCAGCAGCCAGTCCGGCATCCGGGTCGTTGACCAGGCAGCCGCGGAGAGCACCAAGCGCATCGGTGACATCTCCTCGAACGACTGGATCGCGTTCACCCCGATGAACCTGTCGGGGATCTCGACGGTCAGCTACCGGCTGTCGTCGCCCTCCGGCGGCGGGTCGATCGAGCTGCGGGCCGACTCGCCGACCGGCACCCTGTTGGCCACCACCACGGTGCCCAGCACGGGTGGCTGGGACAACTACCAGTCCACGACTCCGGTGAGCGTCGCCGCCCTCGGCGGGACGCACACGCTCTACATGGTGTTCAAGAACGCCAACAACTCGTTCGACCTGGACTCGCACACCTTCGGCGGCAACGGCGTCGGGACGCCCGGCACCGGAACCGGCACCGGCCTGGCGGGCAAGACCTACACGGTCACCGCCCAGCACAGCAACAAGCTGTTGGACGTCAGCGGTGTCTCCACCGCCGACGGCGCCCAGATCACCCAGTGGGCGTCCACCGGTGGCAACAACCAGAGGTGGCAGGCGGTCGACGCCGGTAACGGCGCGCTCTACCTCAAGGCCGTGCACAGCGGCAAGTGCGTCGAGGTGATCGGTAGCTCGACCGCGGCGGGTGCCTTCCTCCAGCAGGCCACCTGCAACAACGGCAACCAGCAGAAGTTCACCGCCACCGCGACGGGAACCTCCGGCGTGTACACGGTGAAGAGTGCGCTGAGCGGGCTCTGCATGGACGTCAACGGCGCTTCCACGGCCGACGGCGCCCGGGTGTTGCAGTGGAACTGCACCAACGCGACGAACCAGCAGTGGCGGTTCACCGCGCTCTGACCCGCGGCTTGTCGCGGTAACGAACGACGTCCCGGTCGGGACCGGTATCCGATGATCGGAGCCGGTCCCGGCCGGGACGCCTTTTCCCAGCCGCGCTACGCGGCCTCGTCCGGGCCGGGCCGCGCGGCGAGCAGCCCGGCCGCCGCCAACGCGTCCCAGAGCTCCTCGGGTACGACGGTCTCGAACCGCCGCATCGTCTCGGTCACCTGTGCGCCGTCGCGCACACCGACGACAGTCGACACCACTGCCGGATGCCTGCGGACGAAGGCGAGCGCCGCCTGCGGCAGGGTCACCCCGTACGTCTGGCAGACCGCCGCGATCTGTCGCGCCCGCTGGATCAGCTCCCTCGGAGCCTGCTGGTAGTTGTAGACGGCGTCGGCCGGCGGCCGCTCCCGCGACAGCAGCCCCGAGTTGTAGACGCCCGCGATGACCACGCCCACACCCCGGTCGCCGGCGGCCGGCAACAGGTCGTCCGCCGCCCCCTGCTCCAGCAGGGTGTACCGCCCGGCACACATCAGCACGTCGACGTCGGTCTCCCGCACGAACCGCGCCAGCATCGCCGACTGGTTCATGCCGGCGCCGATCGCGCCCACGACGCCCTGGTCACGCAACTCGACCAGGGCGGGTACGGCCTCGCGTGCGGCCTGCTCCCAGTGGTCGTCCGGGTCGTGGAGGTAGACGACGTCCACGCGGTCCAGCCCGGTCCGCTCCAGGCTGGCCTCGATCGAGCGGAGGACGCCGTCGCGGCTGAAGTCCCAGACCCGCCGGTGGCTGGCCGGGACGTCGAACCCGTCGGAGTCCCGCAGGTGCGCGTCCTGCGGGGACGGCACCAGGAGTCGCCCGACCTTCGTCGACACGACGTACTCGTCACGTGGTCGGTCACGCAGGGCGGCGCCGAGTCGACGCTCGGACAGCCCCAGCCCGTAGTGCGGAGCGGTGTCGTAGTACCGGACGCCCGCCTCCCACGCCGTGTCGACCGCCGACGCGAACTCCTCGTCCGTCGTCGTCCGGTACAGGTTGCCGCCCTGCGCCGCACCGAAGCCCAGCTCGGTGAGGCGTACCTGCGGACGGAGCGGCAGTTCCCGTACCCTCACGACGCCTCCAGCCCGTAGACGCGGCATGCCGTGTCGGCCCAGATCGGTGCCTGGTCGGCCTCGTCGTGACCGCCCAGCAACTCCGCCAGCGCCTCGACCCACCGCGCGTACGAGCTGGCGAGCAGGCAGACCGGCCAGTCCGAGCCGTACATCAGTCGGTCCGGCCCGAACGCGTCGAGCGCGGCCTCGACGGCCGGTCGGAGGTCTCCCGGTGTCCAGGGCGACCGATCGACTTCGGTCACCAGACCGGAGATCTTCGCCGTGGTGTTGGGTGCGTCCGCCAGCGCCCGCAGGCCGCGGGTCCACTCCGTCATCTCCGGACGGCCCAGCGCTGGCTTGCCCAGGTGGTCGAGGACGAAGTTCACCTCCGGCAGGTCGTGCGCCAGGCGCGCGGCCATGTCCAGTTGGTGCTGGCGGACCAGCAGGTCGTACACCAGGCCCGCCGCGCCCACCGCCTCGATCCCCCGCCGGACGTCCGGACGGTCCAGGTACGCCGGGTCGGTCTCGCTCTGCACGAGGTGACGGATGCCGACGAGGCGGTCGCCGCCCGGTGCGGCCCGCAGGCGGTCGATGCGGGCGACGACGTCGGTGGCGGTGAGGTCCACCCAGCCGACGACCCCGCGGACGAGGGTGTCCCCGGCCGCGATACCCAGCAGGTCCACCGTCTCCGCCTCGGAGGCGATGGACTGCACCACCACTGTCGCGGTGACCCCGGCCGCCTGGGCCGGCGGCGCGAGGTCAGCGGGCTCGAAGTCGGCGTCGATGGCCGCCATCGTCACCGGGTCGATCCACGTCTGGGGGTGCCGTGCGCGGACCCAGAGGTGGTGGTGCGCGTCGACGATCCCGGCTCGTCGAGGCCCCTGCCCGCCGGTCATCGGCCCAGCCAACCGCCGTCGACGGGCAGCACGATCCCGTTGACGTAGTCGGACGCGGCCGACGCCAGGAACACTGTGGCGCCTCCGAGATCGTCGGCGCGGCCCCACCGGGCGGCCGGGATCCGACCGAGGATCGCCTGGTTGCGGTCGGGATCGTCGCGCAGCGCCTGGGTGTTGTCGGTGGCGATGTAGCCGGGTGCGATGGCGTTGACGTTCACCCCGTGGGCGGCCCACTCGTTGGCCAACGCCTTGGTGAGGCCGGCGACGCCCGACTTCGACGCGGCGTAGCCGGGGACGGTGATGCCGCCCTGGAAGCTCAGCAGCGACGCCGTGAAGATGATCTTCCCTCGGCCGCGCTCGACCATCGTCCGGCCGATCTCCCGACTCAGGACGAACTGGCTGCTGAGGTTCACCTCGATCACCTGGTCCCACATCTCGTCCGGGTGCTCCGCGGCCGGAGTACGGGCGATAGTGCCACCGTTGTTCACCAGGATGTCGACCGGTCCGAGAGCCGTGAGGTCACGGGCCAGGCCGTGCACGGCCGCCCGGTCGCCGAGGTCAACCCGCAGCGCGGTGAACCGTCGACCGGCGGCCCGCACGCGGGCCTCGACCTCGCTGCCGCTCGCTTCGAGCTGGGCGGAGACGCCGACGATGTCGGCACCGGCCAGGGCCAGGGCCTCGGCCATGGCGAGACCGATGCCCCGCCGGGCCCCGGTGACCACCGCGGTCTTACCGGACAGGTCGAACAGCGCGGTCACCTGCTACCTCCCTGTACGTCGAGCAGCACCTTCATCACGCCGCCACCTTCGAGCGCCGTGAAGGCGGCGGCGGCCGCGTCGATCGGTTCGACCCGGGAGATGAGCTGTCCTGCCGGGATCGCGCCCGAGGCGACCAGCCGGATCGCCTCCTCCATGTCGTCCCGCTGGTAGAGCCGGGCGCCGAGGAGCTCCAGTTCGCGCCAGAAGAACCGGTGCAGGTTCACCTCGCGGGGCCTGCTGTGGATCGCCACCATCACCAACCGGCCCCGGGTGGTGAGCACGTCGACAGCCGTGGTGACACCGGCGGCAGCGCCGGACACCTCGAAGGCGATGTCCGCGCCCGCTCCGTCGGTACGGTCGCCGACGAGAGCCACGACGTCGGTCGCCCCCGGGTCGACGGCCTCGATCCCGACAGCGCCCGCCACCTCACGCCGGTACGGGTCCGGCTCGACCAGCAGCACCCGCGCGCCCCGGCTCTGCGCGACGGTCGCGATCAGCACCCCTACCGGCCCACCGCCGACCACGACCACCTGGTCGTCGGCGGAGACCTTCCCCCGCCGGACGTCGTGCACGGCGACCGCGACCGGCTCCACGAGCGCGGCGTGGTCGAGCGGCAGTTCCTCGGGCAGTGGCAGGACCAGTTCCGCCGGCACGTTCCAGGAGGACTGCATGGCGCCGGGTGAGTCGATACCGAGGAAGTTCATGGCGTGACAGATGTGCGAGGTGCCGCGCCGGCAGGCCGCGCACCGTCCACACGGGCGCGTCGGCATCACGGTGACGGGCTGGCCGACGGTCACGCCGTCGACGTCAGCGCCGACCGCCGCGACACGCCCGGACATCTCGTGCCCGATGATCGCGGAGTCACCGACCCGGGCGTCCATGTCGCCGTGGTAGATATGCAGGTCGGTGCCACAGATTCCGGTGTAGGCCACGTCGATCCGCACCTCTCCGGGACCGGGTGGCGCCGGTTCGCGGTCTTCGATTCCGAGGTCACGCGCCCCCCGGTAGACGACTGCCTTCATCGATCCTCCGTCTCGACGGTCGGTACGTCGGTCGTGCCGACCGAGCATGGTCGTGGGTGCACCGCCGCGGCGGTGCACCCACGCTCCTCCTTCTGTGGTGCTCAGCTCACTACCGCCCGGTGGGCGCCACCTCGTTGTGCGAGTTCAGCGACACGACGGGCACCGGATGGCCGGCGACGATACCGTCCACGCCGGCCAGCAACCAGCGGCCGGCCAGCTCCGGCCGTACGTTGGGGGTGTCGGCCGTCTGCGCCTGCGGGCGGCGGTTGGCGACCCGGATCAGCTCCTCGTCGACGCGGACGCCCAGCCCGGGTGAGTCGCCGAGGATGAAGGCGCCGTCCTCGACGTGCAGGTCGATGGAGACACCGACCGGTCGGTGAATGTCCTGCAACTCGCTGGTCAGGTGGTTCGGCACCGAGGTCGCGGCGTGCAACAGCCCGACCGGGCTGTTGCCGATCGGGCTGACCGGCAGGTCGTGCGCGTGGGCCAGGGCGGACACCCGCAGGAAGTGGGTGACCCCCCAGACGGCGGCCATCTGGACGACGTCGACAGCGCCGGCGGCGATCAGCGGGCGATACTGTTCGAGCCCGGTCAGGTTCTCCCCGGTGGCCACCGACGCGCGCACTCCCCGACTGACGGCGGCGTGACCCTCGGCGTCCCACCGTCGGACGGGCTCCTCGATCCAGATCAGGTCGAGGGAGCGTTCGATCTCGCAGACGTGCCGCACGGCCTGCTTCCGGGTCCAGGCCTCGTTGACGTCGAGCATCAGACCCGCTCGCCGGCCGTGCCCGGCCTCGGTGAGGACGTCTCTGACCAGGCCGAGCCGGTGCTGGTCCCGCTCGATGTCGAGGCCACCCTTGAGCTTGGCGGCGCGCAGGCCGTGGCTGGCGTAGACCTCGTACGCCGCGACGAGTTCGTCGTCGGTCAGCCCGATGTCCAGGCCGGAGGCGTAGGCGTTGACCCGCCGGTCCCGTCCGCCCAGCAGCCGCCACAGTGGCTCACCGGCGGCCTGCGCCTTGATGTCCCACAACGCGGTGTCGAGAGCGCCGATGGTGCCGAACACCGGCCCCGCGTGGCCGGCCTTGAACGTGTGCCGCAACATGCGGTCGTACAGGGTCGTCACCGCACGGGGGTCTTCGCCCTCGATCGCAGCGAAGATCCGCTCGATCTCGACGTGCGGCCCGAGGCCGACGCCCGTGATGCCCTCGTCGGTGTCGACGAGGACGATCGAGATCGGGACCACCCCGTCGGCGAACACGCCGTTGGCGTCGCCGACGGGGCGCCCCCATTCCTGGACCGTGGTGAGCGTCCGAAATCCCGTGATCCGCATGTCAACCCTTCGTGGAACCGGCGGCGACGCCGTCGGCAATTTGGCGCTGGAGGAACAGGTAGACCAACAGGACGGGTATCGCGGCGATCAGCACCCCGGACGCGAACGTCGGGATGTTGTCGGAGTACTGCCCTCGCAACGAGGTCACCCCGATCATGAGCGTCCGGTTCTCGGCCGAGGGCATCATCACCAGCGCCATGAGGACGTCGTTCCAGCAGAACAGGGCGTTGAGGATGCCCACCGACAGCAGCGCGGGGGTGCCCAGGGGCAGCATGATCCGGCGATACACGCCGTAGATGGTGTTGCCGTCGATCCGGGCGGCGTCGACGATCTCCGGTGGGATGCCCTTGTAGTAGCTCGTCATCAGGAACACGGTGAAGGGCAGGAACTGGGCCACGTAGACGAGGATCAGACCCGGGTACGTGTCGATCAGCGCGGTGTCGGCCATGATCCGAGCGAGCGGCACCATGATCACCTGGAACGGGATGAAGAGCCCCGCCAGGCAGCCCAGGAACAACGCCGACGAGCCACGGAACCGCAACTGGCTCAGCGCGAAGCCGGCCATCGACCCGAGCAGGAGCAGCAGCAGCACCGACGACGTCACCACGACCAGCGAGTTGACGAAGTAGCGGCCCATGCCGACGCTGGTCCACGCCGTGCTGATGTTCTCCCATTGCAGGGTGCTGGTCAGGGAGAACCGGTCCAGGATGTAGTCCCGCCGGGTCTTCAACGCCACGTTGGCGGTGAAGAGCAGGGGGTAGATCGTCGCCACCGCGAGCAGTGACATCGGGATGGCGACCATCCACCGTCCCAGTCGGACGCGGGACATCAGTCCACCTTTCCCGATCGTTCGAGCAGTTTGATCTGCAACATGCCCACCACGAGCATGATCGTGAAGAGGATCGTGGACGCTGCGGACGCGAGCGCCGGCCGGTTCATCTGGCCCTGCTGGATCCAGATGTAGTACTCCGGCAGGTACGTCGAGCCCTCCGGGCCACCGCTGGTCATGACGAACAGCAACCCGAACATGGAGGTCAGCATCCCGATCATCGTGGTCACGAAGACGAACTGGATGGTCCGCGAGAGGCTCGGGACGATCACGTGCCAGACGACCTGCCGCAGCGACGCGCCGTCCACCCGGGCGGCGTCCAGCAGCGCGGCGTCGAGCGTGGCGAAGCCGGCGAGGAACACCACCAGAGCCATCCCGAAGGTGGCCCAGATGTGTACGCCCACCACCACGAACATCGCGACGTCAGGGTTACCGAGCCAGTCCACCGGGTTGACCCCGACCGCGCCGAGGACGGCGTTGACGGGGCCGTCGAAGGCGAGCAGCAGGTTGAAGATCGCTCCGACGATGACCGGTGAGAGCACGGCGGGGAAGAAGTAGACGCTGCGGTAGAGACGGTGGCCCGGCACCCGCAGGTAGATGAACGTGGCGAGCAGACCGGGGATCGCCACCGCCACCGGGAGCAGCAACACCAGCAGGCCGACGTTGCCCAACGCGGTGCGGAACAGCGGGTCGGAGAACAACTCCTGGTAGTTGCCGAAACCGACCGCTTCCCCGTTCTTGTCACCGTCGCCGGTGAAGGAGAAGTTGACTCCGAGGATCAGCGGGTAGAGCCGCAGCGCCACGATGATCAGGACGGCCGGAGCAACAAGGATGTAGGGGGCGTAGCGCTCGGCCCCCAGGCCGCCACGGGTGCGGCGGGAACGCGTGCCACCGCGGTGCGCGGGGGGTGTGACCGCCGGGCCGCCGGCCCGCCCGGCCGAAGCCAGGCGGACCGACGGTTGCGTGTTTCCGATCGACACGAGGTCAGCCCGCCTGGTCGGAAGCGGCCAATTGCTTCACCACCTCGTCGACGGTGATCGAACCGCTGAGCAGCTGCTGGGAGAGGCGCCCCATCAGGTCGATCGTCTTCGAGGAGAGCGCGACGTGCAGAGCCGGCTTGCCGGTCTTCAGCTCGCTGACGATCGTGGAGGCGGCCGGGCCGGCCTGCGACACGTCGATCGTGATGTCGGCGGCGATCGCGCCGGCGTCGGCGTAGAACGCCTTCAACGCCTCGGCCGAGGTCAGGGAGCGCACCAGATCGGCGGCCACCTTCGGGTCCTTCGTCCACTTGGCGACGGCGTAGCCGATGCCACCGTCGTACGGCAGGCTCGGCGTGGTGCCGGCGGTGACGACCGGGGGCTTCATGACGCCGAGCTTCTCCGGGGTGAGGAACTCGTTGAAGGACTTCCAGTGCCCGACGTCCGACATGAGGCCCATGACGTGGGCGGCCTTGCCGGACTGGAAGGCCGCGAAGGAGTCGTTGAACATCGCCGTCGAGTTGGCCCCGTCGGTGTTCATCTTCTTGTCCCCGGTCTCCTTCCAGAGCTCGAAGACCCGCTTCACGTTGGGCGAGTTCCAGTCGCGCTTGCCGGTGATCCAGGCGTCGTACTCAGCGGCGGTGAGGGTCACCGACCCCATGCTGGAGAGCCAGAACTGGATGCCGACGCCCTCCTTGTTGCCGAGGGCGAAGCACCTGGAGCCGGCCTTGGAGACGGCGGCGCAGTCCGCGACGAACTTGTCCCAGGTGGTGGCCGGGCTGGCCGGGTCGAGGCCGGCCTTCCGGTAGATGTCCTTGTTGTAGTAGATCGGGTAGCCCTGCAGCGTCACCGGACCGCCGTAGACCTTGCCGTCCTTGGTGAACGCGTCCCAGCCGGCCAGCCGCTGCTTGTCCTCGGCCACGTAGTCGGTGATCGGCACCAGCGCGTCCACCCGGTCGCGGATCTGGCCGCCGCCGTTGAACATCATGACGTCCGGGCCCTTACCGGACTGGATCGCCGCACCGAGCAACGTGTAGTACTGGTCGAAGGGCTGCGCGACGAACTCGACCTCGACGTCCGCGTGCTTCTTCTTGAAGTCGGCCTTCGCCTTGTCCAGATACGATTTGGCGAACGGCTCGCCGGATTTCCAGTCCCACACCACCAACTTGCCCTCGGAACTCTTGGACGAGCTCGAGTCGCTAGCACTTCCACAGCCGGTCAGGGCCAGTCCAACAACGAAGACGGCCGACCATATTGCGCGCTGTCTCATGAGTTGTCACCTCTGAAAGTGGGGTGGCCGACGGCGCTGCCGTCTGCCATCGTTGATCGGAAAGTAACTCGTATGACGTGTGACGTCAATACTCGGCCGTAGACTGGCGAGGACGTCGTGCCACGGCGGGTCATTCGGAGGGGACATGACGCCAGCTCAGGAGACAGCCCTGACCAATCCGGCGGCCCCGGCATGGGTCCGTCGACCGACGAACCTCGCCCGGGCGGTCACCGCCGAGCTCGTGCAGCGCATCGTCCGTGGCGTACACCCGTCGGGGACGTCCCTGCCTCCGGAGCCGATCCTCTGCGAGACCTTCTCGGTGAGCCGGACCGTCGTCCGCGAGGCCGTCAAGATCCTCCAAGAGAAGGGGCTGGTGCAGGTCCGCCAGGGCGCCGGCACCATGGTCACCCCACCGTCACAGTGGGACATGCTCGACGAACTCGTCCTCGCGGCGACCATCGCCGAGGACGACACCCTCGCGATCCTCGACGATCTGGTCGTGACCCGACGGGTGCTCGAATCCGACATGGCGAACGTCGCCGCCCGGCTCGCCGACGCCGAGACCATCGACCGCCTGCGCGAGATGGTGGACGGGATGGACGACCTGGTCGACGACCACGTGACGTACCACGAACACGACCGGGCCTTCCACGACACGATCATGCAGGCGTCCGGCAACCGCATCGCTCGCGGCGTCGTACGCGCTCTGGAAAGCCAGGTCATCAACACCGCCAGCTACATGGGTCGCACCGAGCGCTCGCTGTGCGTGGCGTCGAACCAGGGTCACCGGCGGATCTACGAGCGCATCGCCGCACACGACTCCGAGGGCGCCGCCGAGGCGATGTTCACCCACATCACCGAGGCGTGGCTGGTCCGCCGCAGCGGTTCGGGCAAGCCGGTTCGACTGCAACGCTGAGCGGCAGCGCACGCCCCCGGGCACAGGAGCGGACGCTGCCGCCGACGTCAGCGCCGGCCTCGCCGGCGACCGGGGTCAGGAGAACTGCGAGAAGAACCTCCAGATCTCACCCTTGGTCCAGGTCGTGATGCCGCTCTCGGCGTACGTGCCGTCCACCGGGCCCGGCATGTGGCCGTTGTCGTACGCGGCCCACTGCACCGGGTACCCGGACCGGCAGCCCGAGTAGGTGGTGGTGATGTGGGTGCGGCTGCCCGCCCCCGGCTCGGGCGGGTTCTGGGCGGTGCACCCGTTGTTGCGCACGAACGTGTCGCGCAGCGACCGCCCCTGTCCGATGCTCAGGACGTTGTCCGAGATGCCGTGCAGCCCGAAGTACGCGATGGGCTGCGTTCCGCCACTGCACCCACTGATCTGCCCGCCGGAGATGACGGCGACTGCCCGGAACACGGTGGCGCGGGCGCAGGCGATGGCGTAGCTCATGCCGCCGCCCCAGCTGAAGCCGAGGGCGAACCGCTGCCGCGGGTTGACACAGAGACTGCTCTCGATCCGGCTGATCATGTCGTCGACGAAGACGATGTCCTCGCCGCCGGAGTTGCCCCAGCCGTTGCCGAAGCCCTGGGGCGCGACCAGGATCGCGCTGTTGTTCGACTGCTCCTGCTGACCGTAGTAGGACCACGGCGTTCCGCTGGTGCCGCCGGAGGAGACGTCCTGCATGGTGCCGCCCCGCCAGTGGAACGCGAAGATCAGCCGGTAGGGGTTGCTGTTGTTGTAGTTGGCCGGCACCCGCAGGGTGAACGTCCGGCTCTTGCCGTTGCTCTGGATGGTGTGCGTGCCGCTGGACAGCGTCGGTGCCTTGCCACACCCGCTGCCACCGGTCGGTGGCGGGGTCGTGCCGCCGTCCGTGCGGACGAGCTGCCACTGCTGGTTGGTGCCGTTCCAGTCGGCGTACTGCACGATGTTGCCGCCGTCGGCGGTGGAGGCGCCCTGCACCTCGACGGCCTTGCTGCTGTGCCGGCTGATCAGTCGGACGTAGCCGCCGTCCGAGTCGGCCAGGCGGAACTGCTGGTTGGTCCCGTTGAGGTCGGACCACTGTACGATCGCGCCGCCGTCGGCGGTCGAGAAGCCGCTGACGTCGAGGACCTTGCCGGAGTGCCGGGACTTCACCCGGTAGTAGCCGCCCCCCGAGTCCACGAACTGCCACTGCTGGTTGGCCCCGTTGTTACGGGTCCACTGGCTGACCCGCGCGCCGTCGTTGGTCGCCGAGGCGTACAGGTCCAGCGCCTTGCCGCTGTTGCGGTTGACCAGGACGTACCAGGCGTTGGTGTCCACCGTGGCAGCCGCCGCGGGTGTCTGGTTGACAGCGACCAGCGCGCTGGCCGCCATGACCGCTGCCGCCGCCGCGGCCAACCCTGACCGCCAGCGATGCCGTGGTGGGGAGGCGGGACGGGCCTCACCGATGACCTTCATGGTCCACTCCTTAGATCGGGGCGACCCACGAGCAGAACGCACGCGCGTGCCCTGGGGTGCGTGCCGGCGACTGGTGGTGGCGTCAGCACGTTTGCGGGGTTGCGAACGAGATGCGGCCGCCGCCGAGCGACCGTGGCCCAGGCCACGGACCGAATGTGGAGCAGGCCCGCGTCGGGTACGCGGTGCCCGGCCGGCTCCGGGCAGCCAGTGGTCCGCGGGTGAAAATTAGCGTTAACGACGTCATACGTCAAACGATTGGCATCGATTTCACGAGGTTCTCCACGGTCGGCAGCATGGGTGCTGGTAGCAGCCTTGCGAGCTTCGCGCCGCGACGGGGCAGTGACTTGACGTAGCTCTTGTTATCGCTCACAGTCGATGGACGGTGGGGTGGCGTCGATCGGGCGAGCGGCACCTCCCCAGCGGGCACAAGCAGCGGCCCGCCCCGGGTGGGGGCGGGCCGCCGTCCTGTCACCTGACTCGTCCGGTCGCTATCCGATCCGGACCAACTGCCACTGCTGGTTGGTGCCACCCCAGTCGGCGTACTGGACGATGTTGCCGCCGTCCGCCGTGGACGCGCCCTGCACCTCGACAGCCTTACCGCTGTTGCGGTTGAGCAGACGCAGGTATCCGTCCGACGAGTTGGCGATCCGGAACTGCTGGTTCGTGCCGTTGAGGTCGGACCACTGCACGATCGCGCCGCCGTCGGCGGTCGAGAAGCCGCTGACGTCAAGCACCTTGCCGGAGTGCCGGGACTTCAGCCGGTAGTAGCCGCTCCCCGAGTCCACGAACTGCCACTGCTGGTTGACGCCGTTGTTCCGCGACCACTGGCTGATCCGCGCGCCGTCGTTGGTCGCCGAGGCGTACAGGTCCAGGGCCTTGCCGCTGTTCCGGTTCAGCAACACGTACCAGGCACTGGTGTCCACCCCGGAGCCCGGCGGGGGCGTGGTGGGCGGGGTGGAGCCGCCGTTGAGGGCGTCCAGCACGGCGGTGTACGCGGCCTTCTTGTTGCCGTTGCAGTCGAACAGCAGCGCGTTGTCCGAGCCACGCCACGAGTCGCAGTCGCGCACGCCCCACGTGGTGATGCCGGTGCACCGTGAGACAGCCAGGCAGGCGCGGGTGACGGCGCCGTAGATGTTGGCCTGGTTGCCACCGGTCATCACGTCCAACTCGGTGATCTGCACGTCCACGCCGAGGTCGGCGAAGCGCTGCAGGTTGGCCTGGTAGTCAGACGCCAACGAGGTGCCCAGGTGCGACTGGAAGCCCACACAGTCGATCGGCACACCACGGGACTTGAAGTCCCGCACCATGTTGTAGATCCCCGTCGACTTCGCGTTGATCCCGTCGGTGTTGTAGTCGTTGTAACACAACTTCGCACCCGGATCCGCCGCCCGCGCCGCCCGGAACGCCGCCTCGATCCAGTCGTTGCCCGTCCGCTGCAGGTTCGAGTCACGCCGCCCACCCGAACCACCGTCGGCGAACGCCTCGTTCACCACATCCCAGGCGTAGATCTTCCCCCGGTAGTGCGTCGCCACCTGCGTGACATGGTTGATCGCCGCGTTGCGCAACGCGCTGCCCGACATGCCCTGCGCCCAGCCGGGCTGCTGCGCGTGCCACAACAGCGTGTGACCCCGCACGCTCATGCCGTTGGCCTGCGCGTGGCTGACCAGGCGGTCACCACTGGAGTGATTGAACACCCCCTGCTGCGGCTCGTTGGACGCCCACTTCATCTCGTTCTCGGCCACGACGCTGTTGAACTCACGGTTCAAAATCGTCGTGTACGCGCTGGTCGACAGCTTGTTGACGGCGACCGCGGCGCCGAAGTAGCGGCCCTTCTCGGCGGCGGCCGCCTTCAGGGTCGTGCCGGCGCCGGCTGCGGGAGTCAGCGCCACTGTCATGCCGGTGGTGAGGGCGACGGCGAGGGTCGCCGCCGCCAGCAACGTTCTGCGTGATTTCATGTCGTTCCTTTTCAGTGGGTGCATCGGTGGTGGTGATGTGCCACGTCGATCAGGACGGTCGCCCGGTGCGGCGCACGCGGTCGGGGAAGGCATACGCCGGCACTGCCGGGAGCCCTGAGGTGACGTCCGCCCGCCCGGAGGGGACGCCGGGGTTCGAGGTACGACCCGCAGGGCTCGCCCGGTGAACCCAACGAAACGATAAACCTCGATATCGAGGGTGAGCGATAACATGCCGTTCGTCAAGACGAAACGAGCCGTTCACGCCGACGCTCCGGAACACCTCGCCCCGCGCACCACCGACCGCCTGCGGGGATCTCCGTCACCGGCCGCGAAACCACCGGACGAACCGGCCCACCGAGACACGCCTGAGGGTGCTTCTGTTATCGCTCACAGCGATCGGGCGGCCGTGCGCCCACCGGGCCGCCGTCAGCCGGCGACGCCGCCGTGCCCCCGCTCCGCCAGGCTCGCCTCGAGGCGTACCCCGGCAAGCATGTCGGCGGTGGTGTGCGCCCGGATGCTGGGCTGCGTGCCGTCGGCGAACCGGGCGACGACCGCCCGGACGTGTCGCTCGGCCGGCGCGGCGAGGCCGTCGTAGACGGCCGCGAACAACTCCTGCGCCGGCCGCCGGAGCCACCCCTCGGGAAGGAGTTCCACCGGCAACTGCGGATCGAGTACGGGGAACCGCCGGAAGGTGTCCATGACCTCGGTACGGGCCCGCACCGCGGCGGCACCGTCGACCTCCCCGGACACCACAGCGGGCAGCAGCGGCGTCCAGCGCCGGAGGAACGCGTCGTAGCTCCGGCTGATCGCCTCGATGTCCCAGGCTTCGATCGGGGGACGGTGGATGGCCGACCCGAGGGGGGTCTGCCGCCCGCGAAAGACCGTCACGGCACCGAGGGTGAGCTGGTCGAGACGGGCACGAGCCGGGGCGTTCAGGTCGCGCGGCGAGATCCACAGCCCGTCGTACAACGGCGCGTAGCCGAGCCACCGCAGCTGGGCCCGCAGGGCCCGCCGCTGCCCGCTCAACTCTTGTGGCAGCGAGAAGGCGACGACCGTCCAGCACCCGTCCCATGGCACCGTCGAGGTGGTGGAGGTGAGGATCCAGTGGGCTCCGGCGGACAGGCTTGCGGCCGCGCCGCGGCTGAGCCGGTACGAGCTGCGGCGTCCCAGTCGACTGCCCTCCAGCACCCCGCGGCGGGCCAGCCGGCTGATCGCGGTGCGCGCACCGGCCGTCGTCACGCCGGTCTCCCCGAGCAACGCCACGATGGCGGCGGACGGGAGTGGGACGCGGGTCCGCAGTGTGTAGTCCGCCAGCAGGGTCACGGCGACCCCCTGGGGTGAGTTGCCCGCCTGCCGCCGGGGCAGCCGGAGCTCGTGATCTCCGTCGTCCGGATAGATCTCGTCGATGTCGAACGGGCTTGCCACAGGCGCTCCGTGCTCTTCAGGGACGGTGTGACGACTGTAGACGGAGCACCGCGCTGCCGGCTCCCGGGATCGACAGACGATAGAAAGACTTCGATTGACACTTGTCGGCCCGAGGGGAACACTAATTGCCATGCAATGCCGCCCGGAGCCGGGCAGGGACAGGGCAGACCACAGGTAGCGGGCAGGCGTGATCAGGCGGGCACCGGGCGCACCCGCCACCGAATCGCGCCACCAATCCCAGCCGCACCGGCAATCGAAGGAGTCGTCCGTTGACAATCAAGAGAAAACTGCTGCTCGCGCTCGCCGTGCCACTGGTGACGGCCGGCCTGGTGGTCCCCTCGTTCCGAGCCGCGTACGCGGCGTCGCTGACCGAGGTGACCAGCTTCGGGGACAACCCGGGGCGGATGCGTATGCACGTCTACGTGCCGGACAACCGCCCGGCCAAGCCGGCGACGGTGGTGGCCATGCACGGCTGCGGCGGATCCGGCCCCGGGTTCTACTCCGGGAGCGAGTTCGCCAGCCTCGCCGACCGCTACGGCTACATCGTGATCTACCCGTCCGCCACCCAGCAGGCCGGCTTCGGCAACTGCTTCGACACCTGGTCGGACGCCGCGAAGCGGCGAGGCGGGGGCAGTGACCCGGTCTCGATCATCTCCATGATCCGGTACGTGCAGCAGCAGTACGCGGCCGACCCGGACCGGGTCTACGCCACCGGCAGCTCGTCCGGCGGCATGATGACCAACCACATGCTGGCGCTCTACCCCGACGTGTTCAAGGCCGGCGCCGCGTTCATGGGCGTGCCGTTCAACTGCTTCGCCAACGCGGCGGACTACCCGCCCGGCAGCAGCCAGTGCACCGGCGGGAACATGAACCGCACACCGCAACAGTGGGGCGACGCGGTGCGCCAGGCGTACCCCGGCTACGCCGGACCCCGTCCACGCGTGCAGCTCTGGCACGGCACCAACGACACCCTCGTGCCGTACTCGCTGTTGCAGGAGACGATCGAGCAGTGGACGAACGTGTTCGGCCTGAGCCAGACACCCACCTCGACCGACACACCCCAGGCCAACTGGAACCGGCGTCGGTACGCCGACACCAGCGGCACCGTCCAGGTCGAGGCGTACAGCATCCAGGGCGCCGGGCACAGCCTGCCGTCCGGCGGTATGGCCGCCGCCGCCCTGCAGTTCTTCGGCCTGACCAACCCCACGACGCCGCCACCGACCACCCCGCCACCGACCACCCCGCCGCCGACCACGCCGCCACCGACCACGCCGCCGCCGACCAACGGCGCGTGCCGGGTGACCGTCGCCGTCAACGCCTGGAACAACGGCCTGACCGAGAACATCACCATCACCAACACGGGCACCAGCGCTCTCAACGGCTGGTCCCTGGTCTTCACCCTGCCCAGCGGGCAGACCATCACCTCGGGCTGGAACGCCACCTACTCGCCCAACTCCGGGCAGGTGACGGCCCGCAACGTCGCCTACAACGGGGGCATCCCCGTCAACGGCTCGGTGACCATTGGTTTCCAGGCCAGCCACAGCGGCAACAACGCCCGACCGTCCGCGTTCGCCCTCAACGGCGCGCCCTGCACTGTCGCCTGAGACCGGGCCGACGTCGACGAAACCGTGCGCCGGTCACCACCTCCGTGGTGACCGGCGCACGACTCGTTCCGGCGTCGCCGGGTCAGCGGTAACCGGCGCCCACCACGCTGGCCTGCACCGCGTTCTCGGTCGCGTCGGACGGGTAGCCGGCGACCATGGCCCCCTCGTAGAAGGTGCCGGCGCTCAGGTTCGCGCCACCGTCGGGCTTGCAGCAGTCACCACCACTGCCCAGGATGATCGCGCCCTGCTTCTTCATCGGGCTGTATCCCGGCGGGAGCGAGCCGTCATACAGCGTGTACAGGCTGCCGGACTGCGCGTCGCTGCCCTTGATCGCGAAGCGGGTGGTGCCGTTGTTCTTCAGCGTCGCGGTGACGAACTTGCTGGTGAACGCACGCTGGTTCGGGTTCCACGTCTGGCTGCCGCCCGGGAACAGGCCCCACTCCAGGTCCGCCTGCACCCAGGGGCCGGAGCCCGAGCAGCCGCCGAACCAGCACTGCTTGCTGAAGTTGATGGCGTCCATCGCGCCGGCGGCGTCCGCCTTCCTGGTCGTCTCGCTGTTGCCGTAGTCGAAGCAGCAGCCGCTGTTGACGTGGGTGCCGCTGGTGACCATGTACATGCCCTCGGGCGCGGCTCCGGTCGGCACTCCGGTGAGGTGCCCGTCGCGCCAGTAGCTGTTGCCCGGGTTGATGTAGAGCGAGTACGCCTTCGCCCCACCCACGGTCAGCGACTCCGACGTGGCGATCGCCGGCTTGCTCTGCGGCGAGCCCGGCACGACGCTGGAGCCCTGGTACCAGAGGTCGTTACCGCGCCCGGACTGGTCGAAGACGACGGTGATCACGCAGGTCGTGCCAGAGCAGAAGGAGTCCTGCGTCGCGGCGACGGCGGTGCCGCCGGCGCCGGACACCGCGATGTTGCGGGTCGTGTTGTCCGACGAGCGACGCACCTGGTAGAGGTTGCCGGTGTACGCCGCGTAGAGGGCCCGCGTCGTGCTGTGCGCCGCGATGCACGGCGTGCCGCCGGAGGCGTAGATGTCGCACGGGCGCGCGCCGCTCGGCGGCGGGGTGGTCGGCGGCGGGGTCGTCGGCGGAGTGCTCGGCGAGGCCCACTGCTGATTCGCGCCGCCGTTGCAGCCCCAGAGGATGAGCTTGGTCCCGTTCGCCGTGCCGGCGGCATTGGCGTCTAGGCAGAGCCCGGACTGCACGCCGGTGATGGTGCCGTTGCTGTTGACGTTCCACTGCTGGTTGTTCTGGCCGTTGCAGTCCCAGATGATCACCTGCGTGCCGTTGGCGGTGCCCCGACCGTTGGCGTCCAGGCACTTGTTGCCGTACACCGTGAGCTGTCTGCTCGACGTCCAGGTCCAGGTCTGGCCGGCGCTGCCGTTGCAGTCCCAGAGTTGGGTCTGGGTGCCGTTGGTGGTGCTGGAGTTCGGCACCTCCAGGCAGCGACCGGACTGGGTGCCGACGATCGTGGTGCTCTGCCCGGGCTCGATCGCCGCGGACACGGCTGCGGCGGCTTCGGCGGCGAAGGGTGAGGTGGTTGGCGTGGTGCCGTAGCCGACGAGGACGCCGACCAGGGCAACGGCCAGAACTGTCAGACGTCGCACGCGGCGGCGTCTCGGGATGGGATCGAGGGCCGTTCCTGGCCCTCCGGGGGACGGGGTTCGCACGAGGTACTCCTCGGAGTCGCGGAGGTGCGGATGGTCGACGCGCCACGGGCGAGGGTGGTGTCGGCGAATCGATTCGCAACGAATGGTAGGATCTTTGTTTTATTCATGTCAATGAATGCGGTGGGTGGGAGATGCGCTGACCACCCGACGAGCGGCCAGCGCATCACCTCTCCCGAGACAGCTACCGCCCCAGGAGTCGCCACGTCTGGTTCAACGGGCTGCCCTGACTGACCGCTCGGCAGGTCCACTGGTGGACCAGCGCGCCGGCCGCCGTGGAGACCGCGTTGACATCCACGCACTTGCCACTGTGCCGGGCGACGAGTTGGTAGTCGTGCGAGTCGTTACCCGAGTAGGTCACCTTGCGCAGCGCGAACTGCTGGTTGGAGCTGTTCAGGCAGGTCCACTGGTGCACGGCCGCGCCGTCGGCGGTGGACACGCCGCTGACGTCGAGGCACTTCCCGCTCTGCTGGTTGACCACCGTGTACGTGTTGGCCACCCCGGCGACCGGCCGGAAGTTCCAGAGCTGCTGGTCACCGCCGTCGCAGTAGTTCTGCTGCTGGACGTTGCCGTCGGCCGTGCTCAGGCCGACGTTGTTCAGGCACTGCTGGGAGTGCTGCGCCACGGCCACCGACTGGAAGCCAGCCTCCGAGGGAGGCAGCACCGTGAGCGTGTAGGTGTCGGTCTGGTTGGAGTACGGCAGAGTCACCGTGGCGTTGTTGTTGGACACGTTCACCACGCTGTTCGAGACCGTGACCGGCCCCTGCACGGCGCCGCCGTTGTTGTGCGGGATGCGCTGGGTGAGCACCCGGACCTGGTTGTTCTGCACGATGCCGCTGGTCGTGTCCAGGCGTTGCAGGTTGACGGTCAGGTTCCCGGTGGTCCGACCACCACCGACCAGGACCTTCGCCGAGCCGGAATCCTTCGTGGCGTACGCGTCGAACGACTGGCTCGGGGTCACCCCGACGATCTGTCCGGTCTGGGAGGCGTAGAAGCGGTAGTTCCACCACTCACCCTTGGGCTGGTGCTGACCGGCCGAGTTGCGGATCAACAGGTTGCCGAGGTCGTTGTGCAGGCTGCCCCCGCTGGCCCAGTTCGCCCGCAGGCCGTCCGCCCGGGCCCGTTCGAGACGAGCGATGTACCAGGCGCCGTCGGCCGGGTTCTGCTCGTCGGGGGCACCGTACTCGTTGATCTGGTACGGACGCGGGTGGGCGATGCCGCGCGGGTCGAGGGTGGCGTTGGCCGCCGCGACGTTGGCGACCGGGTCGCCCGGCAGTGAGTGCCAGCTGACGATGTCCGGCACCGTGTTGGTCGAGCGGACGAAGTCCAGGTACTGGTTCCAGAAGGCGTGGTTGGTCGACGGTACGCAGGCACAGCTCGGCCCGACGATGAGCTGGCTGGGGAACTCCGCCCGGATGCGCTGGTAGGTGCGGCGCCACAGTTCGAGGTACTGGGAGATCGGGCGGTTCCAGAAGATGGTGATGTTGGGTTCGTTCCAGATGTCCCACTGCACCGACAGCCCGGACGCCCGGACGTCGCCGATCAGGCGGGTGAGGAAGTTGTCGTAGTCGGTCCAGTTGCCGTTGTCGCCGGGGAAGCGGGAGATCCCGGCGCCGTCGGCACCCCACAGGTCGTGCGGCAGGATGATGAACTGCCCGCCGAGGGCGTTGGTGCGACGCGCCTGGGCGAGTGTGGAGTTCCAGCGGCGGTCGTAGGTCCCGCCGACCCAACCGCTCCCCGGAAGCTGCGCGCCGCCGGCACGCATGTACTGGAACTTGACGTCCCGGTAGAAGTGGTCGGCCGGACCGCTGGCGTTCTCGGTCATGCCGTAGATCCAGCCGGAGGCGCGGTAGGTCGGCGCACCGCTGGTCGAGGAGAAGTTGACACTGATCGACTCGTCGGCGGCCTGGGCAGGGGACGGGGCGACGGCGACGGCGGTCGTGGCGGCGAGCAGGCCGACCACGAGTCGGGCGACGATCGCACCGGCTCGTCCTGACCTGCCACGGGACGGGGTTTTCACGGGCGGCTCCTTGGTGGGGCGTGGGGGACGCTCTCCGGAGGGCAGCACTTGCGAATCGATTCGCACGGATCGTAGGACCGGGCACTGAACCGTGTCAATGAATTGACAGCCGCATGAAGACCATGTTTCCGCGCTCGGCCGCCAGTCTCTTGACCACCGGATCCGGACCGTCTTATCTTCGTGCGAACCGATTCGTCGAATCGATTCGCCTCATGGCCGGGCTCCGCTCGGCCCGCGACTGTCACACCACCCCACCCCTGACGATCGACTCGAAGTGAGGCACCACATGACCGGACTCAGTCGTCGGCGGCGCCTGGCCGCCGTCGCCGTGATAGCCCTCGTCGCAGCGGCCGGCAGCGCCTGCTCGTCATCCTCGGACAAGTCCGCCGACGGCGGCGCCTACCTCGTCTGGGACCCCTATCCACAGTTCGCCGACGACTCCGAGTGGGTCGCGCTGCTCAAGAAGTGCGGCACCTCGGCGGGCGTGACTGTCGAGCGGACCGGCTACGACACCACCGACCTGACCAACAAGGCGCTGCTCGCCGCCCAGCAGGGCAACTCGCCGGACGTGCTGATCGTCGACAACCCGGTCATCTCGACACTGGCCGAGGCCGGCGCGCTCACCACCACCGACGACAACAAGCTGGACGTGTCGGCCATGGAGAAGAACCTGCTCGGCGCGGGACAGAGCGAGGGCAAGACGTACGGGGTGCCGATCGGCGCGAACACCCTCGCCCTCTACTACAACAAGGACGTACTCACCGCCGCCGGTGTCGACCCCACCGCCGTCAAGGACTGGACGTCGCTGAACGAGGCGCTGGGCAAGGTCAAGGCCAAGGGGAAGAAGGGCATCACCTTCTCCGCGATCGGCACCGAGGAGGGCAGCTTCCAGTTCCTGCCCTGGTTCTGGGGCTCCGGTGCCCAACTGACCGGTCTGGACTCCCCGCAGGCGGTGGCCGCGCTGACCCTCTGGACGGACTGGCTCAAGCAGGGCCACGCTCCGAACTCGGTCATCAACAACACCCAGACGACGAGTTGGCAGGAGTTCGCCACCGGCGACTACGCCTTCGCCGAGAACGGCACCTGGCAGCTGGCGAACGCGGAGAAGCTCGGCTTCGCGTACGGCACCATCGCGATCCCGGCCAGCTCGGGCGGGCCCGCCCCGGCGCCCACCGGCGGTGAGTTCGTCTCCATCCCGGTGCAGAAGAACACCGGACGGTACGACACGTCGCAGAAGCTCGTGACCTGCCTGACCAGTGCCGACAACCTTCTCACCACCGATACCACGCTCTCCTACGTCGCACCCGTCGCCGCCGTCCAGGACCGGCAGGCGACCGCGGACCCCAAGCTCAAGGTCTGGGTCGAGGCGGTCCGGGCCGCCAAGGGCCGCACCGGCGACAACCTCGGCACGAAGTACCCGAAGATCTCCGAGTCACTGTGGACCGCGGTGCAGGCCGCCCTCAGTGGCGGGAAGTCCCCCCAGGAGGCGCTGGCCGCAGCGCAGGCCGCCGCCGCGAACCGGTAAGGCGCCGAAGCGACAGCATGGTCCCCACGACAGAGACCTCCACCGACGTACGGGGCCCGGGTGAGGCGGCGACCGCCGCACCGCCCGGGTCTCCCCCGCCCCGAGTTCGCCGGCCACGCCGGTGGCTGGCCTGGGGCTTCCTCGCACCCGTGACCCTCTACCTGGCGGCCTTCTACGCGTACCCGCTCTACCGCAACATCGAGTTGAGCCTGCGGGAGTACACCGTCCGCTCGTTCGTGCAGGGCGGTGCGCCCTTCGCCGGTCTGGACAACTACCGGACGGTGCTGACCGATCCGGCCTTCGTGCCGACGCTGACGCACACAGTGATCTTCACCGGCGCGTCGCTCGCCTTCCAGTTCACCATCGGCATGGCCCTCGCGCTCTTCTTCCACCAGCACTTCCCGCTGTCGCGCACACTGCGCGCGCTGTTCCTCGTACCGTGGCTGCTGCCGTTGATCGTTTCGGCGTCGACCTGGTCGTGGCTGCTCAACAGCGACTCGGGCCTGGTCAACTCCGCGCTAGCAGTGGTGGGCGTCGACCCGGTCAACTGGCTCACCTCGCCGGGCTGGTCGCTGACCTCGGTGATCATCGCGAACATCTGGATCGGCATCCCGTTCAACCTGGTGGTGCTCTACAGCGGCCTACAGGCGATCCCGGCCGAGGTGTACGAGGCGTCCGCCCTCGACGGCGCGACAGGGTGGCAACGGTTCTGGTCGATCACGTTTCCGTTGCTGCGCCCCGTCTCCGCGATCACGCTGCTGCTCGGGTTGATCTACACCCTGAAGGTCTTCGACATCATCTGGATCATGACCAAGGGCGGACCGACCGGCTCGTCCGCGACGCTCGCCACCTGGTCGTACCGGCTCGGCTTCGGCAACCTGCTGCCCGAGTTCGGGCCGGGCGCGGCCGTCGGCAACCTGCTCATCGTGATGGCCCTGATCGCCGGGCTCGTCTACATCCGCATCGAGCGAAGGCAGCACCTACGATGACCACCTCCACGCCGCGCGCCTGGTGGAAGACCGGAGTCGGTCTGGTGCTGACCGGGCTGATGCTCTTCCCCGTCTACTGGATGATCAACGTGTCGTTCACGCGGGACCAGGACATGCGGGCCAGTCCCCCGCACCTGATCCCCACCAACGGCACCCTGGACGGCTACCGAGCGGTGCTCGACCAACAGCTGCCCTACCTCGGCACCAGCTTTCTCGTCGGCCTCGGCACCGTCGCGCTGACCGTGGCGCTGGCCGCCCCCGCCGGATACGCGCTGGCGAAGCTCCGACCACCCGGCGGCCCGGCGCTGAGCTTCGTGCTGCTGATCGCCCAGATGATCCCGGGAATCATCATGGCGATGGGCTTCTACGCCATCTACCTCAGCCTCGGCGTCCTGAACACACTGCCCGGCCTGATCCTGGCCGACACGACACTCGCGGTGCCGTTCGCCGTCCTGATCTTCACGGCCTTCATGTCCGGCATCCCCGACGAGTTGCTCCAGGCCGCGGTGGTCGACGGCGCCAGCCGGCTACGAACCTTCTGGTCCGTCGTCCTGCCGGTCAGCCGCAACTCGATCGTCACGGTGTCGCTGTTCGCGTTCCTGTGGTCCTGGTCCGACTTCATCTTCGCCTCGACCCTCACCGGCGGCGGCGACCACCAGCCGATCACCCTCGGCATCTACCACTACATCGGCAACAACAACCAACAGTGGAACGCCATCATGGCCACCGCTGTCGTCGCCTCCATCCCCGCCGCCGTGCTGCTGGTCCTGGCCCAGCGCTACGTCTCGATGGGCGTGACCGCCGGCGCCGTCAAGGACTGACCACCCGCACCACAGAAAGGCACCCGCCACCCATGACCGTCGCCCCGTCCGGTCCGGAGTTCCCCATCCAGGACATCCCGTTCAGCTACCGAGGATCCTGGTTCAACATCTCCCCGGTGGTAGCCGAGAAGACGTACGCCGACGATCTGCACCTGGTCTCACACCAGACCGGCCTGCACCCCGTCCTGCGTCTCGCCCCCACCGTCGCCGACACCACCATCGTCGCCACACCCACGCTGCTGACCTGGCGCAACGGCGCCGACCGGATCGAGGCCGTCTACGACGGGCCGGACACCCTGCGGATCCGGGGCCGACGGCTCGGTCTGCGGGTGGCCGCGGCAGCCGGCACCCTGACCCCGTTCAGCGGCACCTATCTGTACCTCGACCCGGTCGACGGGTCACACGTGTTCACCTCGTACGAGACCGGTCGCCGCTACCGGGTCACGGTGCTCTCCGGCACCCTCGCGCGGACCGACGGCGTGGAGGCGCTCGGCACCGCCGACCGGTCCCTGGACCTCCCCGCCGACGGACAGTGGGAAATCGCGATCGAGGAGTACGCGACAGCCCGCCGCCGGTACGACGGGTCCGTGCCGTTCGCGCAGTTGTGCCGCGACCGGACGGCGGAGTTCACCGCGTTCGTCGACGCGATCGCCCCGTGGCGTGGCCCGGACACGCCGGCCGCCGAACTGGCCGCGTACGTCCTGTGGTCGGCGACCGTGGCCCCGGCAGGCTTCGTCACCCGCCCGGCCGTCCTCATGTCCAAGCACTGGATGGACAAGGTGTGGAGCTGGGACCACTGCTTCAACGCGATCGCCCTGGCCGCCGGCGAACCGGAACTGGCCTGGCACCAGTTCCACCTGCCCTTCGACCACCAGGACGAGGCCGGCGCACTACCCGACTCGGTCACCCACTCCGAGGTCCTGCACAACTACGTCAAGCCCCCCATCCACGGCTGGGCGCTGCGACACCTGCGTCGACTCCTTCCCCAGCCGCCGGACCGGACGGCGCTGGCCCAGACGTACGACCGGCTGGCCCGCTGGACCCGGTTCTGGCTCGACGCGCGTCGAGCGCCCGGTCAGGACCTGCCCCACTACCAGCACGGCAACGACAGCGGCTGGGACAACGCGACCACCTTCGACGGCGACCGGGTCCTCCAGACGGCCGACCTCGCCGCGTTCCTGGTGTCCCAGCTCCGTTGCCTGGCCGACCTCGCGGTCGAACTGGGCGAGCCCGCCGAGCAGTGGTCCGGGGAGGCCGACCGGATCTGCGCGACGATGTTGCACGACCTGTGGGACGGCGAACGGTTCCTGGCCCGCAGCCCGCACACCGGTCAGCGGCGGGCGAGCCGCAGCCTGCTCGACCTGATGCCCATCGCACTCGGCGCCGACCTGCCCGCGCCGGTCGCCGCCGCCCTGGCGCGAGGCGCCGAAACACACCTGACCACGCACGGACTGGCCACCGAACCAACCGACTCGGCCCACTACCTTGCCGACGGCTACTGGCGTGGCCCGATCTGGGCACCCTCCACAGTCCTGGTCGAGGACGGCCTGCGGCGGGCCGGGCAGACCAGGATCGCCGACGAGATCAGTCGACGGTTCCTCGCCCTGTGCGAGAAGTCCGGGTTCGCGGAGAACTTCGACGCCGAGACCGGCGCCGGGCTCCGGGACCGCGCGTACACCTGGACGGCCAGCAGCTACCTCATCCTGGCGGCCGCCCAGGAGCAACGGCGTGGCACCGGCGGGTAGTCAGCGCGCCGGAACCGGGCCGGTGCTGGACCGCAACGAGATGGGCGGAGTGTAGAGGCGGTGCCGTGGCACGGCACCGCGCTCGGCGATGGTCTCCAACAGCAGCGACACCGCCTCGGCACCCATCTCGACCATCGGCACGTCGGCGGCGGTCAACGGGGGGCGGAAATCCTCCGCCCAGTGCTGGGCGGCGACCCCGGTGACGGAGAAGTCACCCGGCACCGACATCCCGGCGCTGGTCAACGCCCGCTGCATCCCGGGCAGGGCGGCCTCGTTGATCGTCGCCACAGCGGTAACGTCCGGATGCGTCGCGAGCAACTGTTCCACGCACGCCTCGCCGGAGGCGGTGTCGTCGCCGCAGCAGACCTCCACGCCGACCAGGCCGCGCTCCGCCGCAGCCGCCCGGAAACCGGCCAGCGCGCGGTGGCTGGGGCCGTACCCCGCGGCCACCAACTCGGCGGAGCGGTTCACGAGTGCCACCTGCCGGTGCCCCAGGTCGGCCAGGTGGTGCACGCACCGGGCGATCAGGCCAGCGTAGTCGATGTCGATCCAGCTCATGCCGTGCGGCTCGGCCGTCCGACCGATCGTGACGAACGGCAGCCCGGCCTTGGACAGCCGGGTCACCCGGTCGTCCTCCAGTCGGATCTCCATCAGGATCACCCCGTCGACCCGACGCCCGGTGACGATCCGCTCGAACGACCTGTCGTGGTCGCCGCCGGACGGGGACAGCAGCACATCGAGGTCGTGGCGGGCTGCCGCCTCGACGACACTGGCCACGAAACCCAACTGCATGTCGGTCAGCCGCTGGCTCGCCGGCGGGATGACCAGGCCGAGGGTGCGGGTGCGCCCCTCCTTCAACGCACGGGCGCTGGCGTTCGGCCGGTAGTCCAGCTCGTCGATGACGGCCTGGATTCGCTGCCGGGTCGCCTCCGACACGGCCCGTTTCCCGCTCAGCACGTACGACACGGTGCTGCGGGACACCCCCGCCCGGCGGGCGATCTCGCCGATGTTCATGGACCGCCCTCGAATCACATCCTGCCCCGGAACGGGGACGCGCCAGGCTTCGCGGACGAGCATATCCACAGCGAGCTCGCCAATTGTCGGCCCGGGCGGGCCGGGTGCAGGTTGGCCGCCGTCAGCGACGAGGCTGCTCAGCAGACCCGTGGGCGGCACCCTCGACGACCCGCGCCACCTCGCCCAGGTCGTTGTTCAACTGGTGATCGCGGCCGGGCAGCCGATGCAGCCGCGCCTGCGGGATGACGCCGGCGTACAGGTCGGCGTGCGACGGTGGGGCGGTCTCGTCCCGGAGGCCGTGGAACACGTGCACCGGCACGTCGCGCGGCAGCCTGGCACCGAGGTCGTACGGCACCTCGAACTCACCCGCGTCCCAGCCGCCCGCGCCGACGAAGGGGGCGGCGACCAGCACGATCGCCCCGAGCTGCCGCTCCGGCGGCCGCTCGGCGAGCGTGTTGACGAGGATCGTCCCGCCCACCGAGTGGCCCACCACGATCGCCCCGTCGTCCAGGGAAGCGATCTCCCGCCGGATGGCCACGCTCCAGGAGGCGTAACCGGGGTCGGCTTCCTCGGGCATACGCGGGTAGCGGACCTCGTAGGCGTCGCCGAGTTCCCGACTCAAGCTGTCGAACAGCTTGTCGTCCCACTCGTCGTGCACGCCGGTGCCGCCGCCCTGGATCAACAGAACCTGGGTGCGTCCCGGCATGACGATCCTCCCCGCCTTGTGTCAGCGCATACCCGGTGTCGTGGAGGCCGGTCGGCGTGCCCCGCCGGAGCGCTTGAGCATGACCGCTCCGCCGGCGACGAAGATGACGGCGAGGATCAACCCGACCGGATTGCCCTGCGCCAGACTGCTGAAGAACCCCAGAATGCCGAGGATGACCAGCACTCCGCCGAGAAGTCGCAGGAAGTAACCGCCGACTGCTTTGCCCCGTCCATTCGTCATGGTGTTTCTCTGCCCGACGCGCGCGTCCCGCAAACGGGTCGCCGGCGTGGTGCCCGCGTCCCGGCCGGCCCCGGCGCACCGAGCAGACGGTGCGGGACTCGTATAGTGCCGGGGTGGACAGGGACAAGGTCCGGCAGGCGTACGCGTCCGTCGCGGATCTGTACATCGGGCTGTTCGGCACGCGCGAGCAGGTGGACCCCGACGACCTCGCCTTCATCAGGCGACACCTGGCGGGCCGGACGGGCCGGGTGCTCGACCTGGGCTGCGGCCCCGGCCATCTCACCGGCTACCTCCGGTCGCTGGGCGTCGACGCGACGGGGATCGACCTCGTCCCCGAGTTCCTCGCCCACGCGCGGGCGGCCCACCCGGACGTCGAGTTCCACAGCGGATCGCTGGAGAGCCTCGACGTCGTCACCGGCTCGGTCGACGGCATCCTCGCCTGGTACTCGTTGATCCACCTGCCGCCCGAGGAACTCGACGGGGTGCTCGTCGAGTTCCGGCGGGCGTTGACCCCGGGCGGACCGCTGGTGCTCGGCATGTTCGACCACGACGAGGTCGGCCCCTTCGACCACAAGGTCGTGACCGCCTACCGCTGGCCGGTCGACGAGATCTCCGAACGACTCACCCGGGCCGGTTTCGTTGAGGTCGAACGCCTCCGACGGCCCAGGAAGGGCGACCAGCGCCCGCACACCGCCTTCGCGGCGGTCGCGGGAAACAGCTGAGCCGGACGCGTTGTCACGCAGCGCGGTGACCGGCACCCCGCACGCGGAACTCGTTGCCGTCCGGATCCGCCAGCACGACCGCGCCGTCCTCGGCGACGTCGAGTCGAGTGGCACCGAGGGAAACCAACTCGTCGACCGCGGCCTGTTGGTCGTCGGCGGTCGGGACGAGTTCGAGGCGTTGCCGGTTCGGCTCGTTCTTCGGCGCCACGGGCGGGCCACCCCAGGCGATCTTGGTGCCGCCGCGCGGTGACTGGATCGCCGTCTCCTCGTCCTGGTCCCACACCAGCGGCCAACCCAGCGCCCTGCTCCAGAACAGGCCCACGTCCCGGGTGCCCTCGCAGGTCAGCTCACCGAGGAAGCCGGTGCCGGCGAGGTAGGAGTTGCCGGGCTCGATCACGCAGAACGCGTAACCCGCCGGATCGGCCAGAACCGCGTGCCCCTCCTCGGGCAGCTGCCCGACGTCGAGGTGGTCGGCACCCAGCTTCAGCGCCGTCGCGATCGTGTGCTGTTGCTCGTCGACATCGGCGCTGGTCAGGTGCAGGTGCATGCGGTTCGCGCCGAGTTGGCCCGGGCGGCCCGGCACGAACCGGAGGCCGAGCTGGGTGTCGTCGCCGGGCAGGAGCACGCCGCCGGCGTCCTCGACGGCGTCCCGATTCAGCAGAGCGGCCCAGAACCGCGCCGCAGCAACCGGATCGGCGGACTCGACGGTGACTGCCAGTAGGTGCGAACGCATCACCGGATGGTAGGTATCGCCCCGGCACGCCACCAACGCATTTACGACTCGGTCACGGGTCAGCGGCCTGGCCTTTGATCCGGGAGACTGGCCGGCATGTCTGACCCGGGCGATGTGAAGGCTGCGCTGCACCACTACCTCAAGGAGATACGCGGGGCCCTGATCTGGAAGCTGGAAGGGCTGAGCGAACGCGATGCCCGGCTCCCGCGTACCGCGACCGGCAACAACCTGCTCGGTGCCCTCAAGCACTGCCTCAACGTCGAAGCGAGCTACTTCGGGCTCACCTTCGGGCGCGAGTTCCCGACGCCCGAGGATCTCGTGCCGATACACGCCTTCGACGAGGACCCGCAGGCGGACTGGTACGCCCGCGAGGACGAGACGAAGGACGGGCTCATCGACCTGTATCGCCGGGTTGGGATGTTCGCCGACCAGACGATCGACCAACTTCCGCTCGACGCGCCGGGGCAGGTGCCCTGGTGGCAGCCCGGCAGGCAGGCCACCACGCTGCACCAGATCATCATCCACGTGACGTGCGACCTCGCCCGGCACGCCGGTCACATGGACGTGATGCGCGAGCAGCACGACGCGGTGATCGGCCGGCGGCCGGACAGCGCCGGTGTCCCCGACGGCTACGACTGGCCGGCGTACGTCAGCAAGCTGACGAAACTGGCGGACCGCTTCGGCTAGCCCGCCCGGCGCGGCGGCGGCGCCGACCTACCCGTCGCTGGCACGGCCGCTGCGGGCGCGGGCGCGGTAGGCGGCGACGTTCGTGCGGTTGCCGCACACCTCGTAGGAGTGCCAGCGCTGGGTGCGGCTGCGGGTCGTGTCGTAGAAGACGTGGGCACACCTCTCGTTACCGCAGATGCGCAGCCGCGACCAGGTGTCCCCCGTGACGAGGTCGGCGACGGCGAGCACGATCCGGCCGACGACGGGATCGCCGGCCACCTGCTGAAGCTGTGGTCCGGCAGCCGTGAAGGTCTGCTGGAAGGTGAGTTCGCTCCCGTCCTCGGTCAGTAGCGCCCACGCCTGGGCGGTTTGTGCCGGTGTGCCAGCCGCCAGCACGGCCACGAGATGATCACGGACAGCGCGGACCCGCTCGATCCGCTCGGGGGCCGGGACGCGGTGCCCGGCGGGGTCGAACGGGCTGAGGATCTCGCCCGCCCGCCCGGGGTCGTCAAGGGTGTCCGGCAGGGCCGGTGTGGCGTGTGGCCGGGAGTTGAGCAGGTCGACGACCGCGGCTGCCGACGCGGGGATCCGCGGGTCGGCCGGTTCCGGATTCGGACTCTGGTTCGTGGCCATCCGCAGAAGACTACCCCCTCTGAAATGACCTAGATAACAAAGACCTTTACAGGGTCGGTCTCGGGCGATAGAACGTAATGGTCATTCACCATTAGATAATTACCGGATTCGCAACACCCCGCGCGGTCGGCTGACCCGGATCTACGCTGAACTCGCCGAGTTGGCCGAGTTGGCCGAACAGGCGAGGTCCGAGCCGACAGCGTCTTCGACTCTCCGGCCCACGAGGGTCGCGGACCGCACTCCACCGCCGCGATGTCCCGCCGACAGGACGGCCGCGCGCGGTGTGAAGCACCTCGCAGTCAAGTCGACTCCTCGAACCAGTCGGCGCCCAACCGCATCCGGACCGGACGCACATCCGACAGCGGAAGGCAGAACCTGATGAACCCCAACGACGATCCGACCCGGGACACCACTCGGATCACCGAGGACGCCGTGGCACGGCTCGCACCCCAGACCACCTGAACCACACCATCATCCCTGGAGGATCCTCATGCAGTACGCCGTTCATCACATACGCCGGCCGGGTCTGACGCGGGACCTGCCGTACGGCCCGGAGGACCTCTTCTGGGTCAGCAACGCCGCGACCCTCGTGATGGGTGAGCAGGACGCGGTGCTGATCGACACCTTCGTCACAACGGAGCAGAACCAGCAGTTGATTGACTGGGTCCGGTCGTTCGGGCGCCGGCTGACCCACGTCTACGTCACCCACGGCCACGGCGACCACTTCTTCGGCCTGGGCCAGATCGCGCAGGCGTTTCCCGGTGTACGCGCGGTGGGCACCGACGCGACGGTGGCGGGGGCCGAGGCCCAGGTGACGCCGGACATGCTGACCTCGTTCTGGCAGCGCCTGTTCCCGGGGCAGATCCCGGACCGGCTGACTGTCCCGGAGCCGCTCGGTGACGACCACCTCGAACTCGAAGGACAGCGGTTGGACATCGTCGAGACGGGCTTCACCGATACGACAGGAAGCACAGTCGTCTGGGTGCCGGCCCTCCGGTTGATCGCGGCCGGCGACGTCGCGTACAACGACACCCACCCGTACCTGGCCGAGAGCACCACCGCGACGCGTCGGGAGTGGGCCGAGACGCTCGACCGGCTCGGTGAGCTCGACCCGGCCGCTGTGGTGGCCGCCCACAAGAATCCGGACCGGCCCGACGATCCCCGGATCCTCGCCGAGACGGCGGCCTACCTTCGCGAGTTCAACCAGTTCGACGCCGACACCACGACCGCCGAGGAGTTGTACCGCGCGATGCTCGAGAGGCATCCGCGTCGGATCAACCCGGGTTCGCTGTGGAGTGCCGCGCAGCGGGCGAAGCAGCCCGCCCCGCAGTGACAAGTCGGCCGCTCCTGTCGGGGCGGATGCGGTAATGAGCGGTATACCTCAGAGGCATAAATATGACTCTGAGGTATACCGCTCAACAGAACAGCGACGCGGTGCGGGCAACAGGGAAGATCAGCAGCCGATGCGGCTGGACCCGAGCGCGACGTCGTCGTACCAGAGGGTGTCGGCTCCGCCGCCGTAACTCTCCCAGCCCAGCTTCAGGTCGGTGAGCTGCGGACGCCAGGTGCGGTTGTACCACTGGCCGTCGATGTCGTGCGTCGGTGTGCCGTCCGCGGTCAGCCCGGTGACGGCGGTGCCGTCCACCCAGGTACGGAGCTGACCGGCCGGCCCGTCCACCATGAACTCCACGCACACCCACCGATTGGTGGGTAGCGGCAGGCTCTGCGCCACCCCGGCGGGGCTCTGCTCGGGCAGGGTCGCGTCGTCGGACGCGCGGTTCCACTGCAACGCGCCGTTCTGGCCGCCCAGCCGCAGATCCTTGTTGCCGTCGGCGGAGTCCGCCATCGCCACCATCGTGGTGTGCTCGGTGGGCTGGGCGGTGGTGTGCCGCATCCAGATCCGGCCGTACCGGACACTGCCCACGCTGCCGAGGTTCTTCGTGGACCTGACGAAGACGTGGTTGCAGTAGCCCGCCGCGCCGTTGACCCGCACCGCGCGGCTGCCGCTGTGTGTGGTGGCCGTGTCGATGGTGGCCGTGCCGGCGCCGGAGCAGTCCGGGCTCACCACGGCCCAGTCGCCGGACGGCGTCGACCCGGTCTGGTTCTCGAAGCCGTCACAGAGCACAGCGCCGGCACACCCGGCCGGTGGCGGCGTCGTCGGGGGTGGCGTGGTCGGAGGCGGCGTCGTCGGAGGCGGTGTGGTCGGAGGCGGTGTGGTCGGAGGCGGCGTCGTCGGAGGCGGCGTCGTCGGAGGTGGTGTGGCGCCGTTGCACGGTACGCCGTTCAGCGTGAAGCCGGTCGGCGTGCCACCGCTGGAGCCGTACGTGCCCTGCACACCGAACTCGGTCGAGCCACCGGCCGGGATGCTGCCGTTGTACGACAGGCTGCGGGCGGTCACCGTCGATCCGGACTGGCTGACCGTGGCATTCCAGCCGTTCGTGACGCGCTCGTCCCCGGCGTACGTCCAAGTGGCGGTCCAACCGGAGACGGCCGTGTCCCCCGGGGCGATCTTGACCGTGGCGGTGAATCCGCCGGGCCACTGGTTGGCCGTGTAGTCGACCCGGCAGCCCTGGGCTGCCGTCGCCGGACCGGTGAGCAGGGTTGAGCCGGTCACGCTGGCGGCGGCGGCCAGCGCGGCGACGACCGCCAGGGTCAGGGCGGGGCGGGCGCGGAGAATCGTCATGAGAGAGGTCCTTCTGCCATCGAGCTCTGGGAAGGCGGCGCGGCGGCGCGCGTCCTGGACGGACGAGGCGCGGCAACGCACCGTGGGTGCGGCGCAGCGGTGCGCCACAGCGGCTGGTCGGCGCGTACGACCGAAATGCCCGGCTCGGGGTTGGACCTTCAGCCGCCGGCGGCCCGATCACCCGGACCCCGGCGGCGCCCGCACCCAATCTATTCACAGACCTCTATCTAATCAAGCGCCCGCCGCCTCGATCGCGGCCCTCGCTGGCCCACCGACTCCGGTCGTGATCGACTGGTGGGGTGACCGAACCACTCACCACCCCACCGACGGACGTCCAGGCACGCCTGGCGCAAGAGCCGAACGTCTGGCTGTGCACGTTGCGGCGGGACGGCTCCCCACACCTGACGCCGGTCTGGTTCGTCTACGTCCACGGCACCTGGTGGATCGGTTCCGGCAGCCGCAACGTCAAGGTCCGCAACATCACGGCCGATCCACGGGTGTCCCTGGCCCTGGAAGGCGGCGACGCCCCCGTGGTGGCGGAGGGCACCGCCCGGGTGCACCGAGACGACTTCCCGAACACGGTCGTGGAGGCGTTCGCCGGCAAGTACGACGGATGGGACGTCGGCCGGCAGGTCAGCCCCGGAGGCGAGCGCGTGCTGCTGGAGATCCAGGTCCGGCGGTGGCTGCTCGCCGGCACGGCGCAGTAGGCCGCATCCCGTGCCAGACCCCGGCCCGCACCGGCCTCACCCGGCGCCGAGCTGGCCCAGTAGGTCGACGGCGCGTAGCACCCTCCAGTACGTGTCGGGTGTGCCGGTCACGGTCACGACCGTCGAGCCGGACGCCACCGGGGCTGGGGCGCCGAGGCGGGGAATCAGCCGATCGAGGGCCTCCGGATCGACGACACCGGCCAGCACCGTACGGTCGGCCAGGTCTGGTAGCTGCCGCGTCCCTCCCGTTTTCGCCACTGCCGCCGCCCGAATGGCAGCGGCGTCCGCCGGCACCTCGGTGTAGGTGTGGTCGGCGTGGCCGACCAGGATCCGATCGGCGCGTCCGACCGCGTGCCACGCCAACAGATCGAGGATCGTCGGGCGGTGGCCGCCGAGGAAGTGCTCCCACTGGTCGGCGGCGGCTCGGGCGAGCTGGTCGCCGTGCCGCCCGACGCTGTGGTTGTCGCCACGGCCGTTGAGGGTCAGGTCGGTCCAGAGCAGTCGTCGGGTACGCAGGTCCACGACCATCGGCAGCAGCATGCGGGCGTTGCCGCGCAGGTCGAACCGCTGCGCCACCCGGGAACCGTCGAACTGCTCACCGCGGGTGAGGGGCAGCATGACACCGGAGATCGCCTCGGTGAGGTTCTCGAACGGAACCGCGTTGTAGCTGAGCAGGGTCGGCGCGGCGTAGCGGACACCGTGCTCGACCAGACGGTTCAGGTGGAGGTCGAGGTACTCGGTGGCCCCGAGGGGGGCCGGGGCGGAGGTGAGGTCTCCGGAGTGGATCGCGCCGTCACCGGCGAAACGCAGCTGGGTGTAGTCGCAGTGGCCGACCCGTTGCCAGTCCTGGTCGAAGAACACGCAGGACAGATCGAGGTCGACACGGGTGGCGTCAGGTTCCTCCCAGTGCAGGAAGAGCCGCAGCACCTCGGCGTCGGGCAGCGCCCGGACGCTGCCCCGGGGCCATCCCGCCAACTGTGTCGAGGCGGCCCGTTCCCGCATCGGGGCGGGCACCTCGGCCAGGGCGGCGTCGAGCACGGCCACGTCGTACCGGCCGAGTCGGGCGGCTCTGGTGGCAAGCTCACCGTCGACGAGTTCGCGTACACCGGTGATCGCCGCTGCCGGCAGCGTCGGCCGCCGTTCGGGCTCGGTCCAGGTCGTGACGACGCTGCCGCGGGGGAAGAAGACGCGCCGGGGCATCCCGGGGCCCGGCCGGCCACCGACGATGCCTGCCGCCCCGGCGGCCTCGTCTGCGGTTGGTTCCTCGGCCGGGGCGGGCGTCCGGGCGCCGGACCGGAACGCCTCCCGCAGGACGGCCGGCCCGTCACGGCCGATGCGCAGCGCCGCGGCGCGCAGGGCGTCACCCAGGCCGCCGACGGACGCCGACTCGGTGGTGGCCTTCGCCGACGCACGGGCTTGCGCTGCCGCCGCCCGCGCCCGCGCGGTCGCCGCGAGCTGAGCGTCCGTCGCCGTCGTCGTGTCGTCGCGGCCGGCAAGCTGGGCTGCCGCCGAGGCGAGCACGCCCGGTGCCACCCGGGCCGCCGTGCTGCGCGCGGCCTCCTCGATCGCCGCCTGCGCCGCCGGGTCGTCGCCCGCCGCCCGCAGCAGGTGGTCGAGCCGACGCCACAGCTCGCCCGGACGTTCGGTGAGCAGCCGCGCGGCCTCGACCACGTCGCCGGCTGCCAGCGCCTCCTCCACCAGTGACGCGTGGGTCCGCACCCGAACCGACGCGGTGCCGTCGAAGTGGTCGGTGAGAAGGAGGTGCCGGGGCGCCCGGGCGCAGGAGGTCACCATCGCGACGCCGAGGGCGCTTTCCACGGCGGCGCGGGTGCCGCGCAGCGTGGCGAAGGCGACGGCGGCGGCCGGATGCGCGGCGACGTTCTCGTAGGGGTGCAGCCGTTCCCCGAGGCGCTTCCACACCGTCGGGTGCCGGCGCAGATCCTCGGCCGCGACCACGGCACCGAGCGCGTCCAGGTGCGCGAGAACCGCGCGTCGCAACGGCCTGGGCAGCGCCCGTACCCGGGCGACCGGCACCGGCACGGCCGGTTCACGCGACGGACGCCCCGTCGCGCCCGGTGGCTCGTCGTCCCGTCGGGGCAGGACGAGCCCCGGGTCCCCACCGGAGTACGCCCACAGCGTCCGCGCCGCATCCGTCGCCGTCGACCACCGTCGGGCGGCGGCGTCGACCAGGTCGCGGTAGCCGGGGGTGAGTGCCGCGGCATGCAGCGCCCAGGCGATGACCTGCGCGAGGGTCTCCCGGGCTGGCACCACGTCGGGCAGCCAGTCGAGGCGGCCCGGCGCGGTGGCGTCGACGAGCACCTTCAGGTCGGCCCGGTCGGTCTCGCTCAGCGCGGCAGGTTGACCGACGAGCTGGTCCCTGATCCGGATCGCGGCACCGATCGGGTCCACCTCCAGCCCGGCGATCCGCATCGGGAGCGGCGGCGCGTCGCGAACGGTGCGCTCGTCCGCGTCCTCAGTCGGCGTGCCGACCCGCCGCGGCCGGCTGCGTACCGGGGACGAAGGCTCGACGATGGTGAGGTACGTGTTGTCCGCCGACAGCCGACGCCCACACACCGCGCACCCCGTGACCTGCTCCGCTGGGAAGCAGGCCGGACAGACGAGGTGACCGCACGGGTCGAGGGGCTCGCCCACGTTCTCGCGGCCACACAGCACGCAGGGCGCGTCGGGCACGGCGAACAGGTGGGTGAGCAGCCGCCGCACGTAGACCGCTTCGACATCGCGCGGGGTGTTGGGAAACGAACGGTAGAGGGGAAGCAGGGGACGGTCCGCGCCGACCAGCTCGTCGACGGTAGCCAGCAGCCAGTCGGCCCACCGGATCCGCACCGCCGGTGGCAGCCTCGTCGCCCCGGCACGGAGGTCCTGCCGCAGCAACCAGCCGCGATCGGCCAGGTCCGCCTCAAGGGCGGCCACCCACGCGGCGCCGTCCGCAGGAGCGCCGCCCGAGCCCACCACCGAAACCCGGGCGGTACGGCGCAGCAGCACCACTGCCAGCGCATCCATGCTCGCGTCCTCCCCAAGGAAGCGGTGGGCGGAGGGTCGCGACGCTAGTTCGCCGGAGAAGTGAGAAGGAAGCACCGCGGGGAGCCGCCCACCGCGGGCAAGATCCTATGGGGAGCACGGCGGACACGTCACCCCGATTACGAGTCCGAGGACGGTCCGGACGATCGTGCCGTACACCCGACACCGACTCACGTGGTAGCCGACTGTGACCGCGACGTCACCAGACGCACACTCCTCTCCGACACGTCCCTGTCAGATGGAGGAACACATGCGTCTCCGATCGTTCGTCACCGCAACACTGGCGGCCGTCCTGGCCGCCAGCGCACTCGCGCCGACGGCACCGGCCGCGGCGGCCACCGCCGATCGCTGGGGGTTCGCGTACGTCAAGGACCCGACCGTCGCGGTCTGGACCGTGCTGGACACCAGCCGGCAGTGGGGTAGCTGGAAGACCGCGTTCCCGGCCGCCTGGGCCGACGGCATCAAGCTCGCACCCGGCCGCTTCCAGGTTCGCTTCCCGCAGGTGGGTGCCAGCTCGCGTGGCGTGCCGCACGTGACCCCGGTGAACCGGACCGGGCACTACTGCGAGGTGGTCCGCTGGTTCCAGTCCGGCGCCGACGAGATCGTCGACGTGCAGTGCCACAAGCCGGGCGGCACCCGCGACGACACCCCGTTCACGGTGCTCTGGACGACCAGCTCGGGCGTGCTGCCGGTCGGCACCTCCCACGCGTACACGCAGTGGAGCGGCGGAGCGCTGGTGCAGTCGTACAACTCCACAGGTGCGGTGAACGCGGTCGGGCCGGTGGGCGTCGGGCAGTACCTGGTGCGGCTGCCCGGGGTGGGGTTGGCCGGTGTGCTCGCCGGAAACGTGCAGGTGACCGCCGTACAGCCGAACGCCGGACCCCGCCGGTGCAAGGTCTACTCCTGGAGCGCGGTCGGCAGCGACGTGCAGGTGTACGTCTTCTGCTACGACCAGGCCGGCGCGTTCGTCAACACCGACTTCGCCCTCTCGTACCACCGTCGACGGCCGGTGATCGGCTCCCTCGGCCCGCCGTCGTACTTCGGCTACCTGGGCACCGCCGTCGGCGGTCCGACCAACGACAACTCGGTGCTCGGCGTCGGCGCGAACACGGTTGCGCCGCTGGTGCCCTCCGGCCGTTACCTGGCGACCTTCCCGCAGATCGGTCTCAAGGAGACCCACGCCCAGGTCGTGGCGCAGGGCGCCGGCAGCAACTACTGCCACCTGACCCAACCGTGGACGTACACCACGAACGCCGACGTCGACGTCATCTGCTTCGACAACACCGGCGCGGTCACCCCGCACCGCTTCCTGGCCACCTTCACCTCCCGGCTCTGACGCCGGGCCGCGTCGGCGGTGGCCGTACACAGGTCACCGCCGGTGCGGCGGCGCACGACGCGCCACCGGACGAACCCGGCCCGCACCCAGCTCCTGTCGACGAACTCCACAGTGGGTGCGGAGTGCAGCGGCGCGATCACGCGTCGTCGGCCGCCCCCTCAAGGACAAGTGATTGGTACCGGTCGAGGTAGAGAGGCCATCCGGAATCGGTGTCGACCCCGTCCCGGACCGACTCCCAGCCGGGGCCGTGCCGGTCGATGTGCCGGTGCTCCAGCTCGACCCTGGTCTGGTCCGGCGTCTCGGCGACGAAGGTGACCTCGACCTCGCTGGTGAGGTCCAGATTGGTTTCGATCTGCCAGGTGGGCCCGATGTCCCAACTGAAGACGACCCGGGTCGGCGGCTCGTACGCGAGGATGCGGGCCCATCGGCACTCACTGCCGTCGGTGCCCCGGTCGTAGATGAAACCGCCGACCCGGGGCTCGAAGACGGTCTCGACGATCGGAACGTCGAGTAGCGTGTGTTCGCGCGGCTTGAAGTCACCGAACCGCTCGGTGAACACCGTGAAGGCCCGTTCGATCGACGCCTTGACGACGATGTGTCGGCGGACCACTGCCGTAGCGGATTGCGTCACGAGTTCTCCTCGGTCTCTTCAACGACGTCCTGATATCCGTGCAGAGCCCGACGCCAGAACGTGTCGAGCTGGTCCCGCAGCGCAGCCAGTCCCACCGGACTGAGCCGGTAGACGCGCCGGGTTCCCCGTGCCTGGTCGACGACCAGGCCGGCGCTCTTGAGCACCTTGAGGTGTTGTGACACGGCTGGCCGACTGATCGGCAGCTCGTCTGCCAGCTCCCCCACGGCAAGGGGCCGATCTGCCAGGCGCTGGACGATGGCGAGTCGGCTGGGGTCGCCCAGCGCCTCCCACCCCGGGTGCGCTCCGTAAGTCACCACGAACGTAAGCTACGACTTACGGTTGCCGTCGTCAAGACGAATCGCTCAACGGCCTGCCGCTCCCGGCGACCACGAGCAGCCCATGCCATCTCGCCCCGCTATCCGGGTCCGGCCGGTCTCGGGTGCTCCGCGCCACAGCGTCAGCCACAGCGGCCGGCGCGCGCCGGGGCGGCGGCGCGTGCGGCCCGCCCAGGGCGGCCATGACGGGGGTACGTCCACTTCCACACCACCGGCGGCTCGAGGCGCCGGCGTGGAGCGCTGCCTAGTAGGTGAAGGTCCAGAGGAAGTAGAAGCCGGGACCGGTGGGGCCGGACTGGCGGTATTCGCAGTAGTACCAGCTCCACAGGCCGGTCCGGGCGCCCTCGCTGCCGTAGCTGTTGCAGAACTGGCCGTCGTAGTAGACGCCGCGCAGCGTGCCGCCCGGCGGATCCGCCGCAGCCGGAGTGGCGGCGGCTCCGACAAGTCCACCCAGTGCGAGCGCCATCGTCACCAACAGGGTCTTCCATCTGCGTCCGCGCACGGAGCCTCCTTACGTCACTGCCGGGGCGCACAGCGGCTCCACACCGAGCCGGGCCCAAGGCATCGAAGTTCGTGAAAGTAAGGCTTGCACGGGTGGGCACGGTTCGGGTCACGACATTGGGCGACGCCCTCGCGATGATCCGCCAGGGGGATCTCCGCCGAACGGGTATCCGCCCTGCCGACACGGGGTCAACTCGGGCAGTCTCGTCGTCGGGTCACACCCAGGACGAGCAACCGGCCCCACTCCTGGAGATCCACGCCCGGCACAGCTCAGCCCGTCGCACGGGTACGCCGGGCGGCGACGTAGCGGCGGATCTTCTCGGACGTTCCGCAGTCGTCCATGCTGCACCAGCGGCGACTGCGGTTCTTGCTCTCGTCGAGGAAGAGGAAGCGACAGCCTCCGCACCCCTTGATCCGGTCCAGCGCGCCGGTGGTCAGGAGCTGGACCGCCGCGTGCACCACCGGCCGCAGCGACCGGGCGAGCGTCCTGTCGTCTTGCCAGGTCCAGGTGAACGCGCGCCCTCGATCGAGCCGTGCGTGACCGAGCGCGTCGGCTTCGTCGTCTCGCAGCCGGGCCAGCACTGCCGTGCTCGGGTCGCGGTCGGCGGCCACGGCTCGGAACACCTCGTCGAGGTCGTCGCGGACGCGCAGCGATCGGGTGAAGGCGACCTGGGCGCCGGCCGGATCGTCGCGGGACCGCCGGCGCAACGCCTTCGCCTCCGGCTCGCTGAGCGCGCCCGCGTACACGCCCCAGGCGACCAGCTCCGGGTAGCCGGTCAGCACGTCGTCGTCAGGGGGGCCGACGGGCGGACCGGTACGGGTGTTGAGGAAATCCAGGGCGAGGTCGCCGCCCACCAGGCGCATCCGCGTGACGCCCGCAAGTGTTTCCATCGAAACCCACTTTACCAGTTGACCACCATCGAAGGACGCCACTAGCCTGTTTCCATCGTAGACGGTTTAACCGGTAACATCGGGAGGGTCTGATGGGTCGTGCTCGGGCAGTGGGGGCGCTGATCGGCTTGTCCGGCGGAACGTTCCTCTACACCACCGCCGAGGCGCTGCCGATCGGGCTGCTGCTCCCGATGGCGACGGACCTGGCCGTCTCGCCATCGCAGGTGGGCATGCTCGTGACCGCGTACGGCGCGGTGGTGATGGTCGCCTCGGTCCCGTTGACGGCCCTGGTCCGGCGGGTTCCTCGCCGGTGGCTGCTGTCGGCGCTTCTGGCGGGCTTCGTCCTCAGCACGGCGGTCACGGTGCTGACGAGCACCTTCACGCTGCTCCTGGCGGCCAGGATGGTCACCGCAGCCACCCATGCGCTGTTCTGGGCCGTGGTGGTGCCGGCCGCGGCTGAGCTGTTCCGGCCCGCGCTACGCGGGCGGGTGGTCGCCGTCGTGTTCGCCGGCGGCACCGTCGCGTTGGCCCTGGGGGTGCCCGCGGGCACCTGGCTGGGCGAGCGGGCTGGGTGGCGAGCCTCCTTCCTGGCGGTGGCCGGGCTTGGTGCGCTCGTGCTCGCCGTGGTGGCCGCGCTGCTGCCCTCGACGCGGCCGGAAGAGGGACACGCCGCCCGAGGTGCGGCGCCCGACGCCCGACGTTTCTGGCTGCTGGTGGCGGTGGCGGTCCTGGCGACCGCCGGGGCCATCGCCGCGTACACCTATGTCGCAGTGTTCGTCACCGAGGTCAGCGGATTCGCCGCCTCGTCCGTCGGGGCCATCCTGTTCGCGCGGGGCATCGCCAGCGTGCTCGGCATCCTGGCCATCGGCCCACTGCTGGACCGCAGCCCGTGGAACGCTCTGCTGATCACCGTCGCGGTGCAGTCGGCGGCGCTGCTCGGGTTGTACGCATTCGGTCACCGACCCTCGGTGTCCGTCGCTCTGATCGCGCTGGCCGGCCTGGCGTTCACCGCCTTCACCGCAGCGCTCGGCGGCCTCGTGCTGCAGGTGGCGCCCGGGCGCTCCGACCTCGCCGCCGCCACGGTCTCCGCCGCGGTCAACGTCGGCATCACCGCCGGCGCGTTCCTCGGCGGACTCGTCCTACCGAGCCACGGTGTGCGAGCCGCGGTCCTGATCGGCGCCCTGCTCGGCGTCGTCGCCCTGCTGCTGGCCCTCGGCGAACGACTCGTCCGGCCGACGCCCGCCGCACTGGAAGGACGACGCCAGACGGAGTCGATCCAGATGGCGCAGTGACCACCATTTCCGGAATGCCGATCCGCCGGCACCGGCTGGGCGCGGACCTACGGCGCCGGCAACCAGGGCGTGTCCCGTCAGGACGGTCGAGCCGAGGCGGCGATCCGGCACGGCGCGGGCTCGCCCCGGATACGGCTGCCGTATCAGGGGCGAGACCGCAACGCCGTCGGCCGGCCGCCGGATCAGGCTGCCGGCGAGAGCGCGGCCTCGCGGATGATGCGCAGCGCTCCGGCCCAGCTCTCCAACTGGTCGAACAGCAGTTGGGCGCTGCCGGCGTGCATCTCGGCCGGCTTGAAGTCGGCGAAGTTCTCGAAGTCGGTGAACATCGAGAAGCTCAACTGCTGCTGAACGTGCGCCACCTGCAGCTCACTCAGCACGCCGCGCAGGTGCTCGATGGCCCGGGCCCCGCCGACGGCCCCGTAGCTGACGAACCCGGCCGCCTTGTTCGTCCACTCGTGGTAGAGGAAGTCGATCGCGTTCTTGAGGACGCCGGAGGTGGAGTGGTTGTACTCCGGGGTGACGAACACGTAGCCGTCGTACTCGGCGATCCTGGCGGCCCACGCCTTGGTGTGGTCCTTCGAGTACAGGCTTGGGCCCGCCTTCGCCCCGACCGGCTCGTCCAGGTGTGGCAGCGGGTAGTCGGCCAGGTCGACCAGCTCGTACTCGGCGGCCGTGCGACCGGCAGCCTGGGCCAGCACCCAGTCGGCCACGACCTTGCCGTTGCGGCCGGGACGCGTGCTGCCGAGGATCACACCGATTTTGAGGGTGGACATGTCTACTCCTTCGGTTACATGAAGTTTCATGTAAGACGCTAGCAGGCTGGTACATGAACTTTCATGTGACGTTAGACTCGACACCGTGGCGACCGAAGACCCGACCTGGCTGACTGCGGACGAGATGCGCGCCTGGCGCGCTCTGCACGCGGTCGCGGTCGTGCTGCCGGTCGCGCTGGAGGTGCAGTTGCAGCGCGACGCCCAACTCAGCCATCTGGAGTACTACGCCCTGGCCGGCCTGTCCGATCGCCCCGACCGCACGCTGCGCCTCAGTGATCTCGCCATCCTCACCGGGGCAGAGTTGTCCCGGATCTCCCACCTGATCGCCCGGCTGGAGAAGCGCGGCCTGGTTCTGCGCCGGCCGGATCCCGACGACGCTCGTTACACGAACGCCGTCCTCACCGAGCAGGGCTGGGAAACGGTCAAGCTGGCCGCGCCCGCACACGTGGCGACCGTACGCAAACTGCTCTTCGACGGTCTGGATGCCGCCGGCCTGCGGGAGCTCCAGAACACGGCCGACCGCATCGTCGCCGCCCTCGGCACGACGGACCTGCCTCTTCCGCCAACGATCCGCAAGGCCATCCGCCCGCCGGAGTGACCCGCCCCATCTCGCATGTCACTGACTGACCGCCCAGTTCGCGGCAGCACCTGGCGCCGTCGCGTAGAGCGCGTCGCAGTTCAACCGTTCGCGCGCTGGATCTTCGCCAGCGCCGCCGCGTACTCGGCGTCGGTGAGCGCGCCACGCTGATGTTGCCGAGCCAGCGCGTGGATGTCCCGCCGCTGATCAGCACCGGGAACACTGCTGGCGGTGCGCTGCCGGCGCACTCGGGCGGACGGGCTCGTCGGTCCGGCACCGCCAGCGAGAGGCAGCGTCGACCCGCCGATTGGTGCGCCAGGCCGGGGCTGCGCGTCACCGTGGTGAGCCCGAAGCGTCGCCAGGATCTCGTCGTAGTGCTCCGGCCAGGTGGCCAATCGCCCCAACTCGGGTCGGAACGTGAACGGCCGCAGCAGGTCACCGCGTTGGAGCGCGGTCTGGATCGGCACGCCGTCGGTTCGCTCGATGATGATCGCCGAGCGACCCATGTCCAGGCCCGCGATGGTGGCGATGCCGCTGTCTATGGACGCCACCGACCGCCAGGGCACCGTGGTCGTGCGCAGAAGGGTCCTGGACCGGATACCGAACGCGCTGACGTAGACCCCGAGCATCGCCTGCCGTACGGCGACGGCGAGGCAGACTGCCAGCCACACCCCCAACAGGATCGCGACGGGCAGGGGGAACGGTCGCTGGCGTACGTACATGATCGACAGGAACGTGGCGAAACCAACCAGCACGACCAGGCCCACCATCGCGAAGCCGGTCGCGGCGTCCAGGGAGTACGGGCGCTGCCATCTACCCATGCCGGCATTGTGACCTGCGGCGTCCAGGAGTGGCACCGGTACGGCTGCGCCCTGATCCGAGCCAGGGCCATCTCCGTGGATCCCCGTGTGCCGGGTAGGGTGGCAGCAATATGTGAAACTTCATGTAATAGCGCCAGAGGGCGATCCTCCCGCCCCGACGATCGCCGCCGCACTTGCGACGGCCACATCGGAGACATCTGGTTCGGCTGAGCCCACGAAAGGAGAACCAGTGAACGACAACGTCGACACGCACGACAATCCCGCGCGGCACCGCTACGAGATCACGGTGGACGACCAACTCGCCGGTTTCGCCGTGTACTACGCCGAAGGGCAGTCGATCGCCTTCATCCACACCGAGATCGCGCCCGAGTACGAGGGACGAGGCCTGGGCAGCACCCTCGCCCGCCACTCCCTCGACGACATCCGCAGCCGGGGCCTCGGAGTGCTGCCGCTGTGCCCGTTCTACGCGAGGTTCATCGGTAAGCACCCGGAGTACCAGGACCTGGTCCGCGCCGGCGCCCACCAGCGCATCGTGCTGGGTGGGCACGATGGGTGACCCGCAGCCGAAGTCGTACCACGGGGCCAACATCACCGTCACCTTCGACGGACGCCGCTGCCTGCACTTCGCCGAGTGCCTGCGCGGGCTACCGGAGGTCTTCGACGTCAGGGCGCGCCCGTGGATCACCCCGGACAACGCCGAGTCGGCCGCGGTCGCCGAGGTGGTGGAACGCTGCCCCAGTGGCGCGTTGCGGTACGCCCTTCGTAACGGCGCAGAGGAGTCCCCGCCCCACCCGACAGTCGTCACCACCGTGGAGGGCGGACCGATCCTGTTGCACGGCGACCTGACGGTGACCGGCCGCGGCCGGGAGACCCGGATGGCTCTCTGCGCCTGCGGCCGGTCGTCCAGGCGACCATCCTGCGACAACGCCTGCCGCACCCGACCGGACCGTCGAGTCGACCCCATTGCTTGACGGCTCAACTTTCCACACGGTAGCTTCTACATCCATCCATTGTTATCTATGGAAGCGGGTAGATCGTGCCGTTGACATCCATCGCTCTCGCCGCAGCCGTCGCAGGTGTGCTGGCCACCGCCCCCGCCGCCTCGGCGGCATCTGCCCAAGCAGCAGACGGAGGCTGGCTGCCCGGGAACTGCCCGCAGGGCACGTTCTGCGTCTGGCCCAACTGGGACCACCCGGCGGAGGGCCCCACCGCGACGCCGTCCCTGGTGACCAGCAGCGAGTGGTCCGGCAACGTCCCGGCCTTCAACTACTACAACCACACGTCCCGGAACGCCGAGATCACGTGGTCCTACAACTACCTCGGGACGATCCACACCGGCGCGGAGTGCGTTCGCCCCGGCGGAGGGAACTTCTACGTGCCCATGTTCGTGACGAAGGTGACGTGGCAGCCGCGAACCTGCTGATCCGCACTGCGCTGTCGGCCCGCACGGGCGGCGCTCAGGAGGGCTGGACCTCATCGAAGAGGGCGAGGGCTTCGGCCGGGTTCGGGCTCACGAGGCGTTCCAGGCCGGCCGCCGTGATCGTCGCCCACTGGCCGGCCCGCACCCACATTCGCTCCTCGAAGGCGCGGACGACCTCGTCCAGGTCGTCAGCGCCGGTGGCGATGGACTCGGCGAGTTCGGCGCCCTCCAGCATCGCGAGGTTCGCACCGGCCCCCAGCGGGGGCATCAGGTGGGCGGCGTCGCCCAGCAGCGTCACCCCGGGGGTGTGGGTCCAGGTGTGGGACACGGGAAGGACGTAGAGGGGGCGGTGCACGAACGCCGTCCCGTGGCGGAGGAGGTCGAGTACGTGAGCGGCCCAGCCGTCGAACAGAGCCAGCAGGCTCGCTCGCACGGCTTCGCCGTCTGCCAGGTCCACGTGCGTGTGCCAGTCCAGCGGTGCGCGGAACTGGGCGTACACCTTGACGTGGCCGCCGCTGTTGCGCTGGGCGACGAGCCCCCGGTTCACCCCGTACACACCCAGGGCGCCGTCGCCGATCAGCCGGGCAAGGGCGGGGTGGCGGGTGTCGACGTCGTCGAGGGAGGTCTCGACAACTGTGACGCCGGTGTAGTGCGGCGTCGCCGACGAGACCGCCGGGCGGACCCGCGACCAGGCGCCGTCAGCGCCGACAACGAGGTCGAACGTCTCCTGTCGTCCGACGGCGAAGTGCACCACCACGCCGTCCCGGACCCCTGGCACCACCTGGGTCACGCCCCGACCCCACTGGACGTCCAGTGGGCCGAGCAGCAGGTCACGGAGTTGCCCGCGGTCGATCTCGGGATTGGCCCGGCCATCCGGGCGCGGTCGCCAGTCGCGTAGGACCGTGCCGTCGGTGTCCAGGATGCGCATGGCCTGCCCCTCGGGGCGGGACAGCCCTCGGAACTCCGCCAGCAGACCCGCCTTGTCCAACGCGAGCTGACCCAGCCCTTCGTGCAGGTCGAGCGTGCCACCGGGAGGACGGGCATCGGGGGCGGGATCGCGCTCGAAGACAGCGACCGGGTGACCGTGGCGGTGCAGGACTCGGGCGAAGGCGAGTCCGCCGGGGCCGCCGCCGACGACGGCGATACGCTGTCTCATGTCGATACACCGTATCGGCCCATACGATGCCTGGCAACAGAACGGGTGTGATCATGACTGTGTGGGACCGGCCGGAGCCGCCGAACCGACTCGTGCCGCTCGACCGGGAGCGGATCGTCGCCGCCGCCATCGCGCTGGCCGACGAGGACGGCCTCGATGCGGTGTCCGTGCGCAAGGTCGCCGCCCGACTGGGCGCCGGGCCCATGCGGCTGTACGGGTACATCGCCACCAAGGACGAACTGTTCGACCTGATGGTCGACGAGATCTACTCCGAGATCCTTCCCGGGGAGCAACCCGGTGACTGGCGGGAGGCGCTGCGCGTCCTCGCACACCGCACCCGGCAGACCGCCCTTCGACACAATTGGCTGGCCGACCTGCTCGGCGGCCGCCCGGCCCTCGGCCCGAACGCCCTCGCCGTGACCGAGGCAACGCTGGCCACCCTCGACGGGCTCGCCGACATCGACACCGTCATGCGGGCCGTGGAGACCGTCAGCGCCTACTTCACCGGCGCGATCAGGCGCGAGGTCGCGAACCTTCGGGCCGAGCGCGCCACGGGTCTGTCCAAGCAGGACTGGCAACGCGCCTCCGGCCCCCATGTGACGAGGATGCTCGCCACGGGCCGCTTCCCGGCGCTGGCCAGGGCTGTGCACGACGGCACGCACGTGGATGCCGAGACGTCCTTCACCGCCGGCCTGGAGTGGGTGCTCGATGCCGTAGCCGCGAAGATCACCCCACCCCGAGCGTGACGGTCAGCCCGGCACGAGTCCGCTGCGCAGGGAACTGTTTGTTGGGAGCGGTACCAGGCAGGGCGGAAATTCAGACCGTCCGATCGCTACACTCGCCGCAGCACCGGCACCGCCGCCCCGCAGACCTCAGCCTGCGCTGGTCCGAATCGAATGGAGACGCCTGTGACCCGCGACAAAGCGGTCCCCCCCGGCATCGACCCCCGCATTCCCAGCGTGGCACGGGTCTATGACTTCTTTCTGGGTGGCAAGGACAACTTCGAGGTCGACCGGAAGGTCGCCGAGCACGCGCTGCGGATCACGCCAGACGGGCCGGCAGCCGGCCAGGCCAACCGGGCCTTCCTGCGTCGAGTGATCCGCTTCCTCGTCAGCGAGGCGGGCATCGACCAGTTCCTCGACATCGGATCAGGGCTGCCCACCCAGGGCAACGTGCACGAGGTCGCCACCGAGCAGAACCCGAAGGCTCAGGTGGTGTACGTGGACAACGATCCGATCGTCCTGACGCACGGGCGGGCTCTGCTCGCCGCGGAGGGCACCGCCACGGTGATCCAGGCGGACATCCGGACGCCGCAGGAGATCCTCAACCATCCGGACGTACGTCGGTTCCTCGACTTCGACCGGCCGATCGGGTTGTTGCTCTTCGCGATCCTGCACCACCTCGGCGACGACGAGGACCCGCGAGCGGTGGCAGCGGAATTGATCGAGGCGCTGCCCTCCGGCAGTTACGTAGCGATCTCCCACTTCCGCGACCCGGGTGAGCGAGACCCGGAGGGCTCCCGCAAGGCCCGCGAGGTCGAGCGGGTCTTCAACGAGTCGCTGGGCACCGGCCGCTGGCGTACGGACGAGGAGATCCTCTCGTTCGCCGACGGGCTGACGGTGCTGGAACCAGGGCTGGTGCCGCTGGCCGAGTGGCGTCCGGAGCCTGATGCACCCGCTCCGACGCAGACCGACACCTATCACACCTTCGTTGGCCTCCTCGCGCGCAAACCGTAGGCGCTTCGCCTTCCGGTGACGTCCGTCGGCGGGGTGCTCCCCGCCGACGGACGAGCCGCGAGCCCGGAAAGACGACAAGCACTTACCCCTCCTGAGCAGGCATTCTTGGCTTATGGACCAGCCGAGGAACCTACCCATGGAGGCAGCACAATGTTCACCACGAAGTTCTGGAAGGCCACCGCCGAGCGGGCGGTGAAGAGTGCCGCACAGGGTCTGCTGCTCTACTGGGGCGCCGACGTCGTGTTCAACGCCTGGCAGGCGGACTGGGCTGCGGCGGGTGGCATCGCGTCCGGTGCCGCGGTGCTGTCGGTGCTCACCTCACTGGTGAGTGCGAAGGTCTCGGGAGAGGGCGACTCCCCCAGCCTTGTCGGTGCCGAACAGTAACCTCACGTCGCTGCGAACGGTTCGTCCCCGCCGGCCTCGGCCTGCGGGGACGTCTCAGCGTCAGCTGTCGTCAGCGTCGACAGTCGGCAGGTCGAGGTAGGCGAGCAGGCGCAGGACGCCGGCGAGGTGCTGCAGGTCGTGCCACAGCACCAGCACGTCGTCGTCCGCCGACCGGCGCAGGAGCGCATGCAACTCCGCCACGACATCCAGCAGCTTGCCGCAAACCCGGCGAAGGTCCTGGACCCTCAGCACATCCGTCACGTCCACCACCCTCGCGGGGACGCGACCGCACACAACGATATTTCAAGATCCGCGCCGCTGGTCGGCAGTCCATCTGACGTGGACCAGCGGCACGAACACGGTGGTCGCGCCGGATCAGGTTTAGGGAGGACCGCCACCAGGTTTTTCCGGTGCAGGGACAAGGCCCCTGTCCACGCTCGCGCGGCCAGGGGGTGCAAATTTTGCGCCGCTGAACGATGCGCTCTGACTCAATCTCCAATACGGGGCGGTGAGATCGTCATGCTTGGGGAACCGCAGCACCGGCAGGACAATAACGCTGATGGACAGCGCCACGATGGCGAAGCCAGCGAAGGGGACGCACAATTGCCCCACTGTGAGGCGGCTTTCTACGGGTATCACCGTGCCCGGCCCGAGCAGGAGAGCTGAGACTGCGGCCATCTCGCCGATCAGGAACACGAGGCCGGTCACGATGGCGACGTTGCGCTGCCGCTCCAGCGCCGCCTGATGATTACTGAAGATCTTCTTCTGCTGTTCGTACAGCCTCTTGTGATGCTCGTAAAACGGTGCCGGAAGCGAGGGGATGCCTACGCTGGCTCGGCCCGCGCCCACGGTGCTACCACTGGTCCCACGCGAGGTCGGATGCTGGCGCTCACGTTCAGCCTCGGCTCTCATTTTTGCCTGTTCGTACTCGGAGGCAAGCGCGCCGTGCGCATCCTCGAGATCCTTCCGCTGTCGCTGCAGCAACAGATTCGCCTCCACCGCCAAGGCAATCATGATCGTCGGTAGGACTTGCGCCGTGGTCGAATAGAACGCCTCGTGTTCCACGGCCCCATGGTGGCACCCCCAGACGAAATGCATGACTACCTGATCGTCCGGCATCTCCGCTCGCTGCCGGTGATCGACAAGGGCACCCTCCCGACTGATCCGACGAGCCGGGGCACCCTGACCACTCTCGGCGGCGCCGGTTGCCGGCGGATCTTTGTCGGGCTAGGTTGAAAGGCCATCGATGAACATCGAGATCCTTAGGTCGGGGGCCCGCATGTCCGCGTCTGTCACTCGCCGCACCGTCCTGGCCGGTGGCGCCGGTGCCGCCATCGGCCTGGCGCTGCCCGGCTCCGCCGCCCTCGCCGGCGGCCACCACGAGAGCCGGGTGAGCTTCACTCTGGACGCGAGAACGCTCGACGGCGGTGAGCAGGTCACCTCGGTCACCCTCGACACCGGCCGGCTCGGGCCGATCGACCCCGCCGGGCTCACCCCCGGCACGTTCAGCGTGCACGCCAAGGCCACCAGCCCGATCCCGATCGCTCCCGGCGATCTGATCTTCAGTGAGTACGACCTGGACCGCACGGTGACCGCCGCCCGGCTCGACCGGCGCGGGAACATCGTGCTGGAGTTGAGCCACGCCGAAGGTCAACCCGGTGGCGGCACCCTCGGCTACATCCTGAGCAGGGGCCGTAACGTCCAGCTGGACCTCGTCTACACCATCACGCAGAACACCCCGCTCGTCCGGCGTAACGGCTCGCCGCTCACCATCACCCGCTTCGGGCAGGGGCGGCTGTCGAACCCCGAGGTGGACGCCTTCAGCCACCACGTCTCGGGCTCGGGTATGAAGTACCGGTTGTACTCCCCCGAGCGTTCCACCCACCACGGCCGTCGGCCACTGATCCTCTGGCTGCACGGCGCCGGTGAGGGTGCGTCACTGCCCGACGACTACTACGACAACGAGACCACGCTGCGCGCCAACCGCGGGGCGCTGGGCTTCGCCACCCCGGAGGCACAGCGGATCTTCTCCGGCGCGTACGTCGTCGCTCCGCAGAGCACCTCGTACTGGATGGAGGACGGCCCCCGCTTCGCCCCGCTGATCCGCGAGATCGTCCAGGACCTCGTACGCCGCAAGCGTGTCGACCCCGACCGCATCTACGTGGCCGGGTGCAGCAACGGCGGTTACATGTCCCTGGAGATGACTGTCGCCTACCCCGATCTGTTCGCCGCGTCCGTGCCGATCTGCGGTGTCGTCGAGCCGCTCGGCGGGGACGGCCCACCGCTGATCACCGACGCGGAGCTGGCCGGTATCCGCACCCCGACCTGGCTGGTCACCTCGCTCGACGACGACACCGTGCCACCCGAGACCAACACGATCCACGCCCACGACCTCATCCCGGGATCACTGGTGAGCCTGTACGACCACGTGGTGTGGGACGGGTATCAGTTCCCCGGTCACTGGTCCTGGATCTACGTGGCGCGCAACGACCCGAGCCTCAACGGCACCCATGTCTGGCAGTGGATGGCCCGCCGCCGTCGGTGATCCGGCCACGCCCACCTCAGCTCACCAGGTCACCGGCGCGGTAGACGGCGAGAGGGCGGCGCAGCACGGTGATGTCGCTCGTCGGGTCGCCGTCCACGATCAGGAGGTCGGCCTCGAAGCCCGGGCGGACGCGGCCCTTGCGTCCGCCCAGACCACACACCTCGGCACCGGCCGAGGTGGCCGCGGTCAGGGCGGCGGTGGCGGGAATGCCGCAGGCCACGTACTCGACGAGCGTCTCCGGCAGGATCCCGTGCGGCTTCGCGGGGCCCAGGCCCGCGTCCGAACCGGCCACCAGACGAACCCCGGCCCGGTGCAGGGTGGCAGTGCTGGCCCTCAGCGCGGCCTCGCTGAGACCGGCCCGCGCCGCCATCTCCACCACCTCCGGCGGCGTGACCACGGCCGGATCGGTGCCGAGCGTGGCGCAGACAACGATTCCGGACGCGGCCAGCCGCTCCGCGAGTTCCTCGGGTACGTGCGCCCCGGTCGCTGTCACACACGTGCAGTGCTCGATGCCGTCGACCCCGACGCGCAGCGCCTGCTCCACAGCGCTGAGCGCGTGCGCGTGGGCGGTCACGGGCAGGCCCAGGTCGTGCGCCTGGTTCACGGCGGCGGCCAACTCCTGGTCGGTGAACTGCGGCCGGGTGGTGTCCGTGCCGGGGGTGAACACCCCACCGCTGGCCATGATCTTCACCAGGTCGGCGCCGGCCGCCGCTCGCAGCCGCACGGCCTCCCGCACACCGTCGACACCGCTCGCCTCGCCCCCCAGCGCCCAGCAGTGCCCGCCGATGCTGGTGACCGGCGCGCCCGCCGCCACAACCGTCGGCAGGTCGTCACGCACGCCCCGCCCCCGCCATCGGAGCACCGCGTCACGTCGGTCGCCCAGGTCGCGTACCGTCGTGATTCCGGCCCTCAGGTGCGCGCGCAGTGACGCCTCGACGACGGCGTCGAGGTCCGTCTCGGCGCGGTCCGCGAGCCGGCCGAGCGCGTCGGGTCCGGCATCGGCGCACAGGTGTACGTGTGCGTCGACCAGCCCGGGCAGCAGCGTGCCGTCCGGCACCTCGCGCACCGGCCAACCCTCCGGCGCCTCGGCCCGACCCCGGCGCACGTCGACGATGCGCCCGCCGTCGAGCAGGACCAGCACCCCGCCATCCACGAGCCGCTCACCGTCGAACATTCGTCCCGCCCGGACAGCATGCTTCGTCATCGTCACCCCAGTCCCCTGCACGGCCACAGCCCTGGCGTCGTCCTCGCCCGGCGGTGACCATCGGTCGTGACCTGACGATCGCACCGCCACCGGGTGCACAGCCTCCCTCGCCAGGGTGATCCCGCCTCCCTCTGGTGGGTCGGCCGTCCTCCCAGGAGACTGCTCGACGACGTGTCAGAGTGTCGTGTGCTCGCGCGGGCGTGACCGGGGCAGTCGCGGCGGGAGATCCGTTGACCGGGCTCGAACCGGCGTCCTCCCGGACCCTAGCCGGGTGCTCTACCACTGAGCTACAACGGATCTCCACGCGCTCCGACGACTGGGCTCGAACCAGCGTCCACCCGGATAAGAGCCGGGCGCTCTACCACTGAGCTACGACGGACACCGGCCATGCTGCCGGATCACGGTTTGCCGTGTCCACCCAGTTCGGGCAGGTCACTGACCACCACATCCGCCGGAACCAGTGACGACTCCAGGCCACCCTTGATCTTCTTCCCGGAGAACGCTCCGGCGGCGCGCAGGATGGACGCCCACGCCGGGTCCGCGATCGAGACGCCGTGCACCAACTCGGGTGTCGGCCGGAACGTCCCGACGGCGCCGTGCGCCCGCGGCCCCGACCACCCCGACGTGACCGGGTCAACGCCACCGTCGGCACAGGCTGCCTCCACGTCGGCACGGGTGCAGGAGGCCGTGCCGTCGAGCACGTCCCACGGCAGCGGCAGCCGCGCCCACACGCCGACGTCGGGGTGCAGGCCGCCACCGGTCGACCGATGCCACGCCGCCAGGTCCGCCGCAATCAGCATCATCGCCTTACCCGGGCAGGACGCGTCCAGCAGCGCGAGGCTCCCTGCGGCGTCGAGCGTCGCGATCCACGCCGCCCTCGCGGTGTTGTACGCCCCGCAGAACAGGTTCCACGTGGACGAGTCGTTACCCCGCCGTACGACCATGGTCGCCTGGTCGAACTCGCTGGCCGACCACACCCGCTGGAGCAGGGCGGCGACCTGACGCATCGTGCTCCACCATCGGCCCAGCAGCTCACCACGCTGGGCGTCGGTCAGCCGGGCCAGAACGGACGGCGTCGGATACGCCTGCGCGATCATCCACCAGTCGGTCGCCGGTTCGGCGGCGCAGCGTTGGAAGAGCAGATCGGCGATGTCGTCGTACGGGTTGTCCCTCCCCGCCAGCGTGAACTCCCGCCGCAGCTTGCGCTTGGCGGTCAGGTACGCCACGAAGCACCCCGCCCACGGATCGGCCAGGAACGCGCCCCGTTCGATGCTCGCCGCGAACCCGGCCCGCGCGACCATCGTCAACTGCCGCTTGGTCTGCTCAACCCCCAGGCGGTCGGCCTTCGCCGAAAGCCGCTGCGTCACCCGGAACCGCCTGTTGTACTGCCGCTTCGACAGCTCGATCCCCACCGCGGCGCGCGCCTCACGGTTCAGCCGGTCCCGCAGAAAGTCCAACCGCCGCGGATCGACGGCGCCCAGTGATTCGCTCAGACGGGCCGAGAAATCCAGCAGCGAAGCCGGGTCGTCCGGGTCGACGCCGCCGTCCCGAAGCTCGAACAACCGCACTGCCGCGTCGACCTGACGGGCAGCGCCGACCGGCCGAGCGAAGTCCGTCGACATGGCACTCCACCCGTTCCACCGCGCCGCGGCACGGGCCGCACGCCCCACCGTCATCCGCTCGCGGAGCCCCAACTGGCCGCCGACGACCCGCAGCACCAGGTGCGCTACCTCTTCCGGCCGACGCCGCTCATCCAACGACTCGTGCAGCGCGAGCAGCGCATCCTCGGCGGACATCTCGGCGGTAGACATGACTGGGATCCTGGCAGGCACGACGAGACCGAGGCAATCCGATTCGCCGGCGCGACCTGGCTCGGCCTCCGGGCTCCTCGGCTGCGGCAGACAATCAGGCTCTACCGGGCGCACGGAAGGGCCGCCCTCCTTCCTTCGACGGTAAGGCTTGGATCCTCGCCCCCCACTGGTCCATGTACGTCTTTATCCCGTGGGCGTCGCGCGGGGAGCTCAACCAGTCCCAGGCAGCATCGCGAATCTCCCGTTGGGCGATCATCTCGGTGCCGGCGTCGTAATTGAACGGGTAGCCGTCGACGATGTCCGACAAGTCGCCGTAGATGCCGTACAGCCGGCCGACGATCCCCCTGTCGGCACCGACGGGCAGATCGATCAGCCCACTCATCAGCTCGCTGACGACCTCTACCGGGTCCTCTCGGCCCTTCAGCACCCGCTGCATGTGAGAGTCGACCAGGTCGATCAGAGCAGCCAGCGACGATGATGCGGCATCGGTCACCGTCTCATGATCGCTTGTCGTGTCACCCACGCCGGTCCTGACCCCCGAACATCGCCGCGAGCCATCATGCCGAGAACGCCGGCCCGCCGGGTTCGACGGCAACCGGCGGGGATCAGGCTGGCGGCGAGACCACACCGGTTCCCGGGAAGCGTTCCACGAACGTGCGGTACACCGGCGTGCCCGGCAGACCGTCGTGGATGGCGAACACCACGTGGTCGAATCGGTCGACAACCTGGAGCGCTTCGGCGAACGCGCCGGCCACGGTGGCGGGGTCGTTGCGGAACACCCCGCACCCCCACGCGCCCAGCACGATCGTCCGGTGCCCGTGCGCGGCCGCGACCTCCAGCACCCGCCGGGCACGTCGGGCCAGCACAGCAGGCACATCCGTGGCGTGCGTGGGCTGGTTGCGGACGATCGCGCCGAGGTTCGGCGCCGCGGCGGTCAGAAACGACGTCGGGTACGACTGATCGAGCAGGTTGCCCCTGTCATCACGAAACACCGGCACGAGCGGGCTGTAGATGACGCGGTCGCTGTAGCGCAGGTCTCCCAGCTCCCGATGGAACGCGTAGAACTCCGGCGCGGCGAGGAGACACGGGTAGAGCGCCGATGCGCGGGCGATGCTCTCCTCCTGCGCCTTCGCCCCGCTCAGGAACCCGCCACCCGGGTTCTTCGCCGACGCGAACACCAGACACGCGGCATCCGGCCCCAGCCGGTGGGCCGCCTGCAACGTCGACTCGTGCGTCACCTCGACAGTGGCGAGGCCGGGCTCCACGTCCCGCACCGCGAGCACCTCGTCCGGCAGGTGATGACGAGTGCCGGCGACCGCGGCGCGTACCGCCTCGCCGATGACGACCTCAGCGCCGCTGCCGTTGCGATAGCGCCCCGACTCGGCGATTGCCACCGTCTGCCGAGCGATCTCGCGGAGACGACCGCTCACCGGCGCACCAGGTGAAGGGGAAATTCAAAGGCGTCCACAGCCAGCAGGCTAGGCAGGCCGCGCCCCTACCCACAAGCACTTTCCGCACGCCACGGAGGGCCGGCGGGGATCGCCCGCCGACCCTCCGGTGCGGTCACCGTCCGTACAGCTCGAACTCGTAGAGCGAGAAGCCGTACGAGGTGGCGCGTTTGACTCCGTACACCCGCACGTAGCGGGCGGTGACCGGGGCGAAGGTGGCGTTGTCGACGCCGCCGTTGCCGGTGGTGGTGGTGAACACCGGCGTCCAGGAGTTGCCGTCGCCGGAGACCTCGATGCGGTACGAGGTGCCGTAGGCGGCCTCCCAGCGCAGCACCGCCCGGCTGACGCTGCGGGCCGCGCCGAGGTCGACCCGGAGCCACTGGTTGTCGTTGTAGCTGCTGGCCCACCGGCTGCTCAGGCTGCCGTCGACCGCCTTGTCCGGGGTGTTGCTGGTCAGGAACTGGGTGCTCGACGCGGTGGCCGGGCGGCCCTGGGCCAGGTTGGTGACGTCGTCGCCCCGGCGCGCCGGGAAGGAGACGACCTGCTGGTAGGTGGGGCGGTTCTGCCAGGCGATCACCGGGTGGGTGATGCCGCCGAGCCCGGAGTGGGCGATCGAGTCGGCGCACCACTGGTCGCCGGCCCCGCAGGACTTGTCGCCCGGGTAGACGGTGGTCGCCGGCACCGCGGCGGCCTGCCCGAGCGTGTCGAGCAGGGCCTGCCGGCACGCGCCGAGGTTGCCGTTGCCGCAGTACGAGCGGCCCAGCCCACCGGCCACCGGGTCGCCGAGCACGCCGCGCAGGTCCTTGTCGACGTAGCCCCACCAGCCGTGCTGGAACGACGAGCCCTTGTGCGCCTGGCCCTGCAACGCCCAGTTCGCGGTGCCGTCGCGCCCGCCGTTCTGGCCGCCCGACGGCGCCTCGTTCACCTCGATGGCGTCGACCAGCGCGGCGTAGAGGTCCGGCCCGAGGCCGGGGCGGAACTGCGCCGAGGCCAGCAGCGGCCACCATGCGTCGAAGATCCGGATGGCGTCGGCGTGCTGGTAGACCTTGGAGCCGGGGGCGGTCTCCACCCGGCGGGCGCCGGCCTGCTGCCAGGCCCGCAACTTGCTCGCCGCGTCGGCCAGCGCCGGATCGGTGACCGGTGTGCTGTCCAGCACCCGCAGCAGGTCGCCGAGAACCTGCTGGCCGCGCAGGTCGGTCACCGCCGCGTCCGCCATGATCTTGACGACGTCGGCGCGGCCGAGCTTGCGCTGGGCGATCGCGGCGCGCACCGGGCCGTCGAGCAACTGACCACGGTGTACGGAGCCGAAGCTGAAGTTGCCGTCGGCCGCCCCGAAGTCGCGCGCCTGCTTGTTGTTCCAACTGACGTAGTAGTCCTGGTTGACCGACTGCGGATGCGCCGACGCCGGGGTGTAGGTGGCGTCGTTGGTGTCCGGGTTCCAGCCGGCCCACTCGTACGCCGCCTCGGCCTTCGTGGGAAGGTTCGGGTCGGCGGTGGCCGGACGGACCGGGTTCGAGCCGGAGTTGTAGTACGCCGCCTCGGTCGAGTTGACGTAGAACCAGTTGAACGCGTAGCCGACGCTGGCCGCGGACGCCTGGAAGGCCGCTGCGTCGCCCATCGCCGACGGGTCGTTGAACGCCTGGAAGCCGATCGCCGAGTCCGCCTCGTGCCGGTAGGTGGAGCGCAGCTTGGTGAACGCCGTCGGCTGGCCGTTGACCAGGCCCCGGTAGGCCACCAACCCGTACTTGGTGCGCAACGCCCGCAGGGTGTACGACCCGGCCGGGGTGGAGTCGGCAATCGTCGGGGACCAGGAGTTGCGCTGCTCCAGCGCCTCCATGGCGAGGCACTGCCCACGGTAGAGGTAGCGGTTGGTGCGCAGCGTCGGGGCGCTGCCGTCGGTGGTGCACAGCGGCACCGCGTACGTGTCGGTGAGGTCCTGCGAGGCGGACGTGGCGCTCCACGCGTAGTCCTGACCCCGGCCGAGCAGCACGTAGAGGTTCAACCCGGCGAACGCCGCGCCTCGTGCGCTGATCCCCGGCCCCTGCAACTCCTGGAGCATGAGCAGTTGCGGGGCGAAGTAGCCGGTCTGCGGGCCGAACACGGCGACCGGGTTGCCGGTGGTGGTGTGCCGCCCGGAGACCACCACGGCGTTGGACATGCCGTGTGCGCGCAGGTTGGACAGGCCTCCGAGCAGCTCCTTGGTGGCGGTGCTGGCCCCGGCGCGGGAGGCTGCCCCGCCGCTCTGGTCGTAGGCGAGGGGTTCGGCGACCACCGTCCCGGCGTCGGGGAGCACGGCGCTGGTCGCGCCCGGTGGCGTCGCCCCGTACGGGAAGCTCTGCCCGTCGTGCAGGGTGAGCACGGTCTCCGGGTCGTTCTGCGAACGGAACGCCGCCCACACCCGGTCGCCCTCGGTGGCGCCGTACTTGGCTCGGGCGGCGACCCGGACCAGGGCGGACTGGATTTCGCTGCCGCCGCCTCCGCCGAAGAGGCCGCCGATCACGCCGGCGGTGGCGATCAGGTCGGTCATGGTGAAGTGCTTCGGCTTGCCGGCGCCGGCGAGCACGTACTCGCCCGGGTAGTTGTCCTCGGCGATCGACTTGTCGATGTAGGCGTTGATGCCGGCGATGTAGTCGACAACGTCGGTGTAGAGCTGCTGGCCCCGCGCGCCCTTGGTGCGCAGTGCCTCGACCTGGGCCTGGAGGTCGGCCTCGGTGTACGGGGAGTTCGCCCAGACGCTCTGCTCCAGCTCCCGGTTGCCCGGCGCGCCGCCGGCGAACGAGGTGACGTTGCCGCGACCGACGTGCCGCAGCAGGTCCATTACCCAGAGCCGGTCCTGGGCTCCGGCGTAACCGGCGCCGAACATCGTGCCGCCGCGGGTGGTGCCGGTGATGTGGGGGACGCCGGTGGCCTTGTCCCGCACGATAGTGACGTCCGCGCGCGGCGAGACGGTGCTCTCCACCTGCCCGGCCGGGACGCCGAACGAGGCGTCGTTGTAGAAGTGGGCGATCTGCTCGTCGGTCAGCCCGGCGTAGTTGTAGACCAGGTTCGCGTACTCGTCGAGTTGGTCGCTGGAGTGCGCCGGACGGGTGCCGAGCGCCTGGTGCGCCAGGATGGCGACGAGCGTGGCGTTGCCGTTCTGCCCCGGGGGCAGGATGTCGGCGCACTGCCCGAGGCAGTAGTCGTTGGCGGCGAACGTGGTGGCGGCCAGGGCGGGAGACGGCGGGATGACCGTCAGGACGCTCGCGGTCACTGTGGCGGCGGTGAACGCCGCGAGCCGGTTACGGAGAGCGGTACGGGGCATGGCGATCCTCCGGGGGACGCGGAGCAGGGCCGTTCGGTATCGCCCGGCTACGGTGCCGACGTCTCGCCCTCCGCGCCCGGACGATCCACAGGGAGGTGAGAATGACTCATGTCGATCTCCGGGCAATGATCGGCGCACGACCACCATCTGGGATACCCGTCGTTCACCACGCGCCAATGCCGACGTTTCGCCGATTTCCCCTCACCGGCCACCCCGGTCACGGGCCTGCCGATGGCCGGCGACCGCCCGACACCGCGCCGAAATGGATGGCCTCGCCGACCCGGTCCGGCCTACCGTGCGATCACGTATCCACCTCTGACGCATTCACGAGAGGACCTCACCCCGCGTGACACCGCCTGCTCTCCAGACCTGACACGTTCCCCGCGCCTGGGTTGCCGACGTCCCCGTCGGTTCGTTCCCATGCCTTCCGTCAGGTCTTTGGAGAGATCATGTCTACGCGTCCCCATACCGCGCTGCCCTGGCCCGCCGGGCGCACGGGGCTTCCGCTGCTCGCACTCGGCTGCGTCCACTGCGATTCCGGCATCGGCGACCGGACGTTCCGCGTCATCGCCGACAGCGAACTCGTCCACACCAGGCTCCTGGTTTCCTATACCGCCAGCCTCCCGGGCCAGCATGCGCGCCCGATCCTCGCGACAAGCCGCCCCGGCAGATCCCCGGGTCGTCGGCCGCCGCTGGGGCGGGAGCATCGCTGGCCCCGCCCGTGGCTGCATCAGGCCGCGGCCCGCGCGCGGTCGCTCCTGACGCGCGAACGCATGTCAGGACCGGCCCGATACCGACGGAGGAGATGACCGCCGAGGCGCGCGCCCTCGGCCCGCGCTCGGAGCGACCCGCCACGGGGGCGGGGTCGAGCGCGGGCCGAACGGCGTGATCCGAGGTACGCGGTGGATGGCACCGAAGACCGGCTTCGCGATTCGCGCTGCGGCGCCTGGCGCGGCCCGCAGCCGGCCGGTCAGGCGTCGGCGGCGGGCTTCAGCACGTCGAGGCACCACTGGCGGAAGGTGGTCGGCGTACTCCACTCAGGGGTGCGGGCCACGCCGTTGTCCAGGCCCTCGTTCTTGGCCACGGCCATGTCGAGCAGGCCCTGCGCGATGGCCTCGGAGCGGCCGGCCCGCAGCATGTCCTTCTTGTATGCCTCACCGGAGACCTGCTGGTAGCGGACGGGACGGCCGAGCACGTCGGCGATGACGGCGGCCATCTCGTTCTGGGTGAGATCCTCCGGGCCGAGAACGGGCACCTCCTCGAAGCCGGTCCACGTGTCGTCGCGCAGCAGGCGGGCGGCCGTCGCGGCGATGTCCCGGGCGGCGACCGTGGGCGCGGACAGGTCCGGCGCGGTGGGGCCGTACAGGACGCCCTGCCGGGTGATCGGGGCGAGCTGCCACAGCACGTTGTCCATGAAGGACGGCATGGTCAAGGCCCGGTACGGTACGCCGGTCGCGGCGATCAGGTCGTCCATCGCGAGCGTCGCGGTGACGTGCCCCGCCCGCCCGGCCGCCGGCGTGCCGCGGCCCAGCGCCGAGATGCCGACCACGCGCGGGACGGTGGCCAGCGCGTCGAGCACCGGGCGGGTGAAGCCGGAGTACGCCTCGTCCAGGCTTGCCGACAGCGGGTCGGCCAGCACCAGCCAGAAGACGGCAGTGGCACCGGCGAACGCCTCGGCGGCGACTGCCGGGTCGCCGTGCGAACCCTGGACGACCTCGACCCGCTCGACGACGCCCGGTGCCAGCCGAGCGGGGTCACGGGCCACCACCCGCACGGGCGCGCCGACGTCGAGCAGATCCTGGACCAGACGGCCGCCGATGGTGCCGGTCGGAGCGGTTACCACAATCATGGCTTTCATCCCTGTTCGGTGGGGAATCTGACGTAGCCAGTCAACGCGGATCAGCGGTGAAGCGGAAAGACCGTCTCCCTCTGGATTGATACCGTGACGATATGAGTGATCTGGAGACGCGGCAGCTCCGCTACTTCGTGGCGGTCGCCGAGGAGCGGCACTTCGGGCGGGCCGCCGACCGGCTCGGCATGGCCCAGCCGCCGCTGTCGCGTGCCATCCGCAACCTGGAACGGCAGCTCGGCGTCCAGCTTCTGATCCGCACCACGCGACAGGTGGCGTTGACCCCGGCCGGCGAGACCCTGCTGACCGACGCCAAGCTGGCACTGGACGCGATCGGCGCCGCCCAGCGCCGGGCCCACCGGGCCGGGCAGGAGACGCCGGCCCTGCGGTTGGCGCTCAAGGCCGACTACGACGGTGGCCTTCTGCCGCTGATCCTGGAGGCGTACGACGTCATGCCGGTCGAGCTGCTGCTCGGCGGACGCGGCGAGCAGGTGCCGGCGTTGCGCGACGGGCGTGCCGACGTGGCGCTGATCCCGGCGCTCGAAGACGAGGACGGGTTGGACAGCGAGCTGTTGCTGACCGGGCCGAGCGTGGTGGCGCTGCCGGCCGCCGACCCGCTGGCAGCGCGGACGACCATCCGCCTTGCCGATTTGGCCGGCCGTCGACTCCCGGACGGGTCACCGGCCGAGGAGGCCCGCATGGTGGGCAAGCGGCGGCCGCTGGACCTCGCGCAGATCTTCAACCTGGTCGAGGTGGGCACCGCCGTGTGGTTCCTGCCGGAATGGGTGGCTCGGCGGTACTCCCGGCCGGGCACCGCCTTCCGCCCCGTGCCGGAACTCGATCCGGTGACGCTGAAGGTGGCCTGGCCGGCCGAGTCACGCTCACCCGCGGTGGCGGCCTTCGTACGCGTGGCCCGCCAGGTCGCCGAATCACCCGAGAAGCAGTTGCTCCGCGGCTGACGCGTGTCTCGAAGGGACGACAATGGTCATGAGTGCGCGGGACGTTGTGGGCGTGATCGAGTCAGACCCCGCAGCGATGAGAGTCCTTCGGGCTGCGGCCAGCCTGGGGCTACCGGACTGGTGGATCGGCGCCGGCTTCGTCCGCAACCGCGTCTGGGACGCCATCAGCAACCTCCCCGCCTTGCCGGAGCGCGACGTGGATGTCGCCTACTTCGACCCGGGGAAGCTCGACCCGGGCGAGGACGCCCGCGCCGAAGCCCGCGCCGCAGTGGTCCTGCCCGAGGTGCCGTGGGAGATTCGCAACCAGGCCCGGATGCACCTGCGCAACGGCGAGGAGCCCTACACGTCCACCCTGGACGCGATATCGCGCTGGCCCGAAACGGCGACCTGCGTCGCGGTGACCCTGCGGGGCGACTCTGTTCGCCTGGTGGCCTGCCACGGCCTGACTGACCTGGTGGGATTGGTGGTCCGCCCCTCACCGGCCTTCGACAACGCAGCGGGGCGCGCAACGGTCCAGCGCCGCGTCAAGGCCAAGGGATGGCTCGACCGGTGGGCCGGGCTCCGGCTGGAGATCTAGCGCTGAGGGCGACGCTTGCCCGTCGCACCGCACGGCTCATCGATCGGGCTGAGCGAATGAGGCTTCCGCCACGAGCTTGATGTGGGCTGCTCGCTGCGTGAGCAGCCGTCGCAGATACGGCGCGACGAGCGCGCGGGTCACCACCGCTCCCAACGGCCCCAGAGGTGCGGTGACGGTCATTCGGTCGATCATCTGCGTCCCGCCGTCGACGTCTCGAAAGAGGTGTTCGTGACGGAGGGCGCGGAAGGGACCCTGCGTCTGCTCGTCGACGAAGCGGTGCGGGCGTTCGTAGGCGGTGATACGGCTGGTCATGCTCCAGCGCAGACCGAAATGTCGAGCGCGGAAAGTGACCTCGTCCCCGAGCGTGAGGCGGCGTCGACCTGTGCTGGTAGTGGCCGTCTCCTGGCTACCGGGCAGCGACGCGGCATGAACATCCACGTCACGTTCCAAGTCGAACACGACTGTCGGAGCAGCGCCGATGACAGACACGATCTCGATCAGCGCCGCCACGTCGGAAGCCTAGAGCACCGCTACGGCGAAATCACGGTTGAGCAGTCGACTCCCGATCGGTGACGATCAAGCGGTGTCCGTACCCACCCGTCAGGTCCGCGCCCGATACTCGGCCGACACCATCACCGTCTACCAGGCGTACCCCGCGCAGATCGCGCTGCCGGCGGTGGCAGCCAACCGCCTCGTGGCCCCCTTCAAGCGAGATCGGATGACGTGGATCAAACCGTCGTTCCTGTGGATGATGTACCGCAGCGGCTGGGCCACCAAGCCAGGGCAGGAGCGTGTGCTGTCCATCGACATCACGCGGGAGGGGTTCGAGTGGGCGCTGGCGCGAGCCTGCCTGAGCCACTACGACCGGGACCTGCACGGTGACAGGGCGACCTGGTCACGGCACCTGAAGACCAGCCCCGTACGGGTTCAGTGGGATCCGGAACGGTCACCGCATCTCACGGCGCTGCCGTACCGGTCGTTGCAGGTCGGGTTGTCCGGCGAGGCGGTCGATCGGTACGCCGACGACTGGACGGTGACCATCACGGACATCACCCCCGCCGTGCACCGCGTCCGGGACCTTCTGCGTAGCGGCGACGAACAGCAGGCAGCGGCCCTCCTGCCTGTCGAACGCGTCTACCCGCTGCCGGCCCCGATCGTCGCCACCGTCAACGCCAGCCCGGACGTCACCGGGGCACTACCTCGATGATCAGGTTCCGGTTCGAGCTGTACCCACTGGACAAGGTGTCGCCGTGGGGCGGTGGCGAGCTAGGCACGTCCGCGAGGAGACATAGCGGGTATGCCGACACCGGGGTTACCGGCGGCGCATCGGCTGGCGGCAGGTTGATGGCGTTGCCGGAGGTCTCGATCACGTCGGCGCGGCCTCATCGCCCGGCTTCGTATGCCCGCCGTGCTCGTTCCACCTCTCCGAGGCTGGCGTCGGCCCACGTGGCCAGGTGCGCGAAGAGCGGGCCGAGGCTCGCACCCAACTCGGTGATCTCGTACTCGACCCGAGGGGGCACCTCGGCGTGGTAGGTGCGCGTCACGAGGCCGTCGCGTTCGAGTTGGCGGAGCCGCTGCGTGAGCACCTTGGGCGTGATGCTGGTCAGTCGGCGCTCCAACTCCACAAAGCGCTGCCTACCGTATTCGTGCAAGGCCCACAGGATCGGTGTGGTCCACCGGCTGAACACGATGTCGACGACCGGCGCGACCGGGCACGCCAGCTCGGGATCCGTCGATTGCTGCACGTGCCCTCCGTCACAAACCCATTACTATCCTCTAGGTACCTACTATATCGGCGCTACTAGCGTCTCCTTCAACCGCGCGAACGATGCGGTCGAAATGGAGACTCAGAGATGTTTGTCGTGGTAGGAGCCACCGGAAATGTCGGCAGCACGCTCTCGTCACTTCTCGCGGCTTCGGGCTCCGCTGTGACGGCGGTATCCCGGGGACGACGCCCGATCGCCCTGCCGGACGGGATTCGCCACCATCGCGCGGACCTCGAACGGCCGGAGAGCCTGAGCCCGGTGCTCACCGACGCCGAGGCGCTGTACCTGCTCGTGGAGGGCGCCGGAGCCCATCTCGACATGCGCGAGATCCTGCGGGTCGCCGCAGCCGGTGGCGTGAAGCGCATCGTGCTTCAGTCCTCGCAGGCGGTCGTCACACGGCCGGACTCACCGTCACACGCGCCCCTGCACGCCATCGAGGACCTCGTCCGTCGATCCGGCCTCGGCTGGACGATCCTGCGCCCCGGCGGCTTCGCCTCCAACGCCCTTGCCTGGACCGAACCCATCCGGGGCTCGCGGATGGTGTCCGCGCCGTTCGGCGACGTCGGTCTGCCCGTGGTCGACCCGGCCGACATCGCCGAAGTGGCGGCCACCGCGCTGCGCGACCGCTCACACGACGGCCGCACCTACGAACTGACCGGCCCGGCCCTGAGCACGCCACGCGAACGGGTCGCCGACCTCGCCGCCGCGCTCGGCGAGCCGATCGGCTTCGTGGACCAGACGCCCGACGAAGCCCGCGCGCAGATGCTGCGGTTCATGCCGCCACCGGTGGTCGAGGGCACGCTGGCGATCCTCGGTACGCCCACCAACTCCGAACAGCGGATCAGCCCTGACGTTGCCGAGGTCCTGGGTCGACCACCACGCCCCTTCGCCGACTGGGCAACGCGCAACATCGCCGCCTTCCGCTGACGCGTCGCGCCGTTCCCACTGCCCCTGCTCCTGACACCGACCTACCTGCCCGATCTCACCGGCGGCGTTGGTCATCGCCGGCGACGGAGATCAGTCTGGCTGCCACATCGTCAACGTCGCCGAACCCGCTGACGGTGTGCAACAGGCCATGGGTCCGGTAGTAGGCGCGCAGCGGCTCGATCTGCTCCTGGTGGTTCTCCTGTGAATGCGCGTACATCAGCAGGAGTTCCTCGCGTCGCGAAGCTTGCGGGGAGTCCAGTTCTATCCGTCGTTCTACCCGGCGGTGGACGGCCAGGCGGAGCTGGTCCTCACTCAGGACGAGTTCGATCACTGCATCGGGGACGTGACCGCTCTGCGTCAGCAGTTCGGCCTGACGGAGGGTGCGGGGAAAGCCGTACAGCACCCAGCCGTCGTCGACGTGGGCCAGGGCGTCGGCGACGGCCTTGACCATCAGCTCATCCGGGACAAGATGTCCGGCCCGCATATACCCGTTCGCCTCTTCGCCCAGCGGAGTCTGCTGGTGCACTTGTTCACGGAAGACGTTGCCTGCGCTCACGACCTGCAGGCCGGTGGTGGCTGCCAGAGCCGACGCGGCGGAGGCCAGTTCGACTACCGGCCCCGCGAGGAGGGCCACGTTGGGCATGTGCGCTCCCGTATCGGGGACGTCGAGAAGCCAAGCTAGCAACCAGGCCCCACAGCACCGGTTGTCGGCCGGACCGTCTAGCTGTCCCCTCCTGAGCGGGGTCAGGGCGCTACGGTGTTCGCCTGGTTGGAAGCATGGGCGGATGAGGTCGAGGCTACGCAAGCTACACATCGACGGCCGGGAGTTCACCTGGAAGGCCGACATCCGGTCCGCCCCTGGCCCCGACGGTCGCCTGCACCGCTACATAAGGATCCGCGTGTGGGGTGCGGGAAAGAACGGTCGCGCCCTCCAGGTCGACTTGACCGAGCGGCCCTACTCGTCACCTACCGTCGCCTCCGGCGATCAGTACGTCGAGACCGACGTGCACGGCAGCGGGGAGACGTACCCGTATCCGACAGCTGCGGACGTCCGCGTTCTTGTCCGTTACGGGATCCGCGCTGGATGGGCACCGGAAGCGTTGGGTGGGACGTTCCGCGTCACGTCGCCGGGTGAGCTTGAGCTACCGGGATTTCTCCTCATCGACCTGCCGTGAGCCGACCAGCGTCGCCAGCGCTGGCACGTCACCCGGCAACCGCTCGGATAACGACCAATGGCGGGTGCCGATCGCCCTTCAGCTCGAACGCGGTCTTCAGGTCACATTCCTGTAGAGATCGGCACCCATCCTGAAGTGATGGATATCCGCGCCGGACCGCTCTGCCACCGCGCCCAGCAGCACGTCGCTCACCCGCGTAGATCCTGGAACCTCAACACGTCTGTCACGTCTACCGCCACCTCCAGCAAGCGCACCAGAGGTACGACGACCACGACTGTTCCCCAGGCAGGCAGAAGGCCACCTCACGAGCCCGGGAAGCAACTCTGACCTGCGTGAACTAGACGTGGGTGATGCTGGTGTCGAACCAGCGATTCTTCGGTGTTCAGCAGGACGCCGGGCCGACATCCGCCGCCTCAAGACGGACCTTTGCGAGCACTGCGCGGAGCCCACCGTCCACAGTGACGGCGGACCCGGGCATCCAGTTCCAGCACCCGGGATCGGTGCTCTCCGGCCCCCCAATTACTGACCCCACCCGATCGACCAAGGCTGGTAGCGTGCGCCGAACATGAAGATCACGGGGGAAACATCGATGAACCGAACTCGAACCGTCCTGGCCGGCTTGGCCGTTGCGGCGGCGATCGCAATGTCCGGCTGCGATCCGCAGCCCGAATCTGAGGGCACCGCAAGCACACCGTCCGCGGCGGCCTCGAGCGCCGCCCCGCCCAGCACTGCGGCCAGCACCCCGGCCAGCGACGCTGCCACGGTGAAGGCCTGCGCCGATATCAAGAAGGACATCACGGACAACGCGACTAAGATCGCCAAGGCCGAGAAGATCGGTCCGCCGGCCGGACACTTCGCGGTCAGTGCCCAGTGGGCCGCCGGCTCGGTAGCGATCCTGGCGCACTCGATGTCCGCCAACGAGGCAGTCACCGCCGCCTCGGAGAAGATCCAGAACGAGATGATGAGCCTGAGCGACGCGTACAACAAGTCCGCCGACGCCAAGCCGAGCAAGAAGGCCCTGGAAGCAGCCATCAAGGAACTGGACACCGCCTGCTCGGCTGCCTGACCGGTTCGACCACGTAATCGGCGGTGACCCCTCAGCCTGAGGGGTCACCGCCGATTTGCATGTCGCAAATAGTCACCCAGTTGGCCGGGAGATCACGAGCGGACCGGAGGGGAGCGTCGGATAGCCCACACCGACCGCGACGACCACGGAGCCCGACCGTGAAACTGCAGCCCGGAGCGACCGGCTTCAACCCGCCACCCGGCAGCCAAACGGACGTCAGGGTCTTCACCGCGGTCTGTCGCCAGGCCGCCCGCACGGCGTCGTACGGGCGGCCCAGGAGCCCATCGTCGGACGTGACAACGTCGCGCGTTACGTCCTGGGACTGATGCGGAAGTTCGGCGACGGTGTCGCACTGGAGGTCGTCGAATCCAACGGCCAGGCCTGCAGACCTGACCCGCCCGATGTCGGGTCGTCGGGCACGGGTGTCAGAGGAATTCGCTGCGGTACGTCGAAGCCAGTTCCGCCGCACGCCGGCGGCGTTCCACCAGCTCGTCCGGTGTCAGCTGCGGGGGCGGCGCGTCCGCGCCCGCAACGACGTCACCGATCCTCATGAAGTACTCGTCCTGCCCGGCCGGGGTGCACATGCAGAGCATCCGGGCCGGTGCTCCCGAGACGTTGCGGAAGTGGTGCGGCGCGTTGGCCGGGATGTTGATCGTGGAGCCGGCCCGTACGGTGTGCCGCTCACCCCGGAAGGTGAACTCGATCTCGCCCTCCAGGATCGTGAACATCTCCTCGAAGTCGTGCCGGTGTGGCGGCGGCCCGCCGCCGTCGGGGACGCGCATGTCGATCAGGCAGTACCTGCCGTTGGTCTGCTCGCCGGTGACCAACATGCCGTAGGTGTTACCCACCAGCGAGATGTACGTCGTACCAGGGTCGTCGGGGTCGGTCACGGTCAGCGTGCGGGACGGGTCGTCGTCGGGGATCATCCTGGTTTCTCCTTTGGGGCTTCGGTGCTACAGCGATCTGAGGTCGGCGACTCCTCGCGCCGGAGGACGTCGAGCAGCGCCAGCGAGGCGGTGCGAGCCGGGCGGGTCAGGCCGTGGGCGCGAGGACGACGGTCTTGCCCGGCAACTCACCCTCGGCGGCCCGCGCGTGCAGGGCCGGCAGATCGGCCAGCGGCACCCGTTGGCCGACCTCGACGTGCAGCTCACCGGTGCCGACGCGGGCGACGAGGTCGGCGAGCTGATCGGCGTCGCTGCGCACGAACAGGTCGATACCCCGTACGCCGCGCCCCTCGTCGGAAGGGGCGGGCATCCAGACGGTGGTGTTGACCAGGGTGCCGCCGTCCCGGATGACTGTGACCAGCGCGGCCAACTGCTCCGGGGTGACCGGCGCGAGGTTGAGGACCAGGTCGACCGGCTCGGTCACCGCTGCGGCCACGTCGGTGGTGGTGTGGTCGATCACCTCGTCCGCGCCCGCGGTCCTGACCCGGTCGGCGCTGCGAGGGCTGGCCGTGGCGATCACCCGGGCGCCGACCTCCTTGGCCAGCTGCACGGCGTACCCGCCGACCGCTCCGCCGGCACCGTTGATCAGCACCCGCTGACCGGCGGTCAGCTTGCCGTGGTCGAACAGCGCCTGCCATGCGGTCAGGCCTACCAGCGGGAGCGCCGCCGCGTCGGCCAACGGGATGTTCCCGGGTGCACCCGTCAGAATCTCCGCCGGCGCGATCACGTACTCCGCGGACGCTCCCGTCCCCGTCATCGGCAGGAAGCCCACGACCCGGTCGCCGACCGCGACGTCGTCCACGCCGTCACCCAGCGCGTCGACAGTGCCGGCGACGTCGAGGCCGGGCGTGTGCGGCAACTCGACCGGGATCGGGCCCTGCATGAAACCGGCCCGGATATTGCCGTCGACGCCGTTGAACGACGTCGCGGCGACCCGGATGCGGACCTGACCGGCACCAGGGGTAGGCCTGTCGACATCCTCGTAACGGAGGACCTCGGGACCGCCGAACTCGTGGAAACGTACTGCCTTCATTGCTGGACCTGCTTCCGTTGGGCGTCGCTGGGGACGTCACCCAATCTGGCCGGATCCGGCGTGGTTAGCCTGGGCCGGCTTGGCCCACCCTGAGGATGGTCGGTTCGCCGGCAGCGTCGACGATCTCGGCGAGACGCGCCGCGTCGGCCGAGCCGGGCGCCGCGGTGAGCATCAGCGCCGCCAGATCGTCCCCGGGGATGGCGAGCATGCTGCCGACCAGCGTCACCGCGCCGGCGTCCGGATGGATGAACACGGCACTGCTCTCGTGGGCGGCCACCGGTCGTGGCACCCGCCACAGGTCGTCGAACCGGCGGCTCCTACTCCGCAGCTCGTCCACCAGCGCGGCGAGCGACGCGTCGGCGGGGTAGCGCAACTGCGCGCTCCTCAGCCGGGCGACCAGGACCGCCTCGTGATCGGTCGCGTCGGCCGTGGACTGCTGGAAACCGTCGAAGGGATCGCAGAACGACCGCCAGGCGATGTTCCACTCCCACGGGTCCCCGGTGAGTTGCCAGTGCCCCAGGGCCAGGAAGGCTCCGTTCACGGCGACCAGGTTCATCGCCGCGTCGGAGACGAACATCGGAGTGTCGGTGAACCGCTCGAGCAGCCGCATCGCGCCCGGACCGACCTCGGTCGGCACCTTCCCGTCCGCGGCGGCGTACCCGGCTAGCGCGCAGAGCCGCTCGTACTCGGCCCGCCCGGTTCGCAGGGCGCGGGCGATGGCGTTCACCACGCCGGCCGACGGATGGCTGCGCCCCTGCTCCAACCGGCGTACGTAGTCCGCGGACATCCCGGCGAGGTCGCCGAGTTCCTCCCGCCGCAACCCCTGCGTCCGTCGACGGCCGACCGGCAGGCCCACCTTCTCCGGGGCGGTGCCCTCCCGCAACTGGCGCACGGCGGCACCGAACTCGTGACGTTCCACGGCCCCAAGTGTGCCCTGACGAGGCAGTCGGCGACGGTGGCGGCGGTCACGGCGGGCAGAGCACCGACCGTTGGGTGCGCGACCTCGCACTGTGGACCCCGCACATCAGCGAAGCCCGTCACCGGCAATCCGGTAACGGGCTTCTGACCTGCGCAAACCAAGGGTGGGCGATGCTGGTATCGAACCAGCGACCTCTTCGGTGTGAACGAAGCGCTCTCCCACTGAGCTAATCGCCCTCAGCGACACTGACTCTACCCGATCGTGGAACCGGACCGGAAACCCGGGGGTCAGTGCGTCGCGAGGTAGTGCATCGCCTCGGCGACCACGTCGATGCCGAGGCTGTACTTGAGTGACAGCCAGACCACTGTGGCGACGAAGACGAGGCCGACAGAACCGAGCACGATTCGCACCCCGAGTGACTGTCGCGTCACCCACTGTGTCCAGCCGTGGACGTGACGGCGGGTGAAGCCGAGCAGCCGGCGCGCCCAGTGGTATTCGACGGCCCAGATGCCCAGGCCGGCGATCACCAGCAGCCAACCCGGCCCGGGTAGCGGGATGAGGGCGATGCCGATGGTCACCACGAGCGCACCGGCGATCGCGATGAATATCTTGAGTGCGATGCGGCCGGTGGGGTTGGCGCGGATGAGGTCGAGGGTCATCGAGATCCGTTCACGCCAGCGGGGGCGGCGCGGCCGGTCCGCGACGACGAGGATCCCACCGGCACGGCCGGCATCGAACCCCGGCCGATCGGCCCGTTCGGGCTGTTCCATCGGCACTTCATACCCCCGCTTTTCGGCTACTCGGACCGCGACGTTCGGCGGGCCGGGCGCTGTCGCCGGATCCACTGAGGATCGCTTCGCCACCATTTCACCCCCCAGTGTCGCTCGGGCCCGTCACTGCAACGCCCGACTGGACGTTACCGGAGTAAGTCGACGACTGAGCCACCCGATGCCGGGCGGGATCACGCACTGGGCAGAACCGGAAATCCTACATGAATTCTCACATTCACGCGGTCTTTCCGTCCCCCTTCCCACCACTGGGTGAAGTCAGCGTATGGCGGAGCGTAGCCAGGAGTAGCACCTGAGTATGGGAAAAGCGGGACACGCGCGTTCCGCAGCGGTGCCGGGGGGAGAACGTCCATGAGTGTCATCCGACCGACGACCGTAGAGGTCGAGACGTCGCTAAGGCTCGTCGCGCCTGACGCCACCGCCTTGCCGGTGCGTGCCAGTCTGCGTTACGACCCTGCTGACCCGTATGCGGTCCATGTCCTGTTCCATGCCGAATCGGCCGGGGGCGAGGCGGTGAGTTGGTCGTTCGCTCGCGAACTTCTGGTCACCGGCCTGGACGAGCCGGCCGGCATCGGGGATGTGCGGGTCTGGCCCTGGGCCACACCGCGCGGCGATTTCGTCGCGCTGGCCCTCTCGTCACCGGACGGCAACGCCCTCTTCGAGGTGCCGCGCAGCGTCCTGGTGCGTTTCCTTCGACGGACGTACGTCGTCGTCCCGCGCGGCCGTGAGGCCGAGCACCTGGACGTCGACACGGCGGTGAACCGGCTGCTCGCCGGTCGCTGACCGCCCGAAAAGAGCAACACCGGCCAACCCAGGGCCGCGCGGATCTGCCGAGTCCGCGCGGCCCTGGCACACCCGCCCCATGGGGTACGCGGACAAGCTCACCCGGTCAGCCGGTGCTCAGCCGTGCGTGGTGATGCCTCCGTCGACGGGAATGACCGCTCCGGTGAGGTACGCGCCGGCGCGCGAGGCGAGGTAGATGGCGGTGCCGGCCATGTCCTCGGGGCGTCCGATGCGGCCCAGCGGCACCTGCTGCTCGATGGCGGCCCGGCTCTCCGGGTCGTCGAGCGCGAACGCCATCATCTTGCTCTCGAACGGGCCGGGCGCTATCGCGTTGACGGTGATCTGCTCGCCGGCCAGTTGGTGGGCCAGGCTGCGGGTGAGCATGTGCACGGCGGCCTTGGTGGCCGAGTACGCGTACACCTCCATCCACGGCACCCGGATGCCGTCGATCGACCCGATGTTGATCACGCGGGCCGGGTCGTCGGCGTTGGCGGCGGCGCGGAGCGCCGGCAGCAGCGCGGTGGTGAGTCGGAAGACGGCCTTGACGTTGACCGCCCACAGCTTGTCGAACGCGGCCTCCGGGTAGTTCTCCAGCGGCGCGCCCCAGGTGGCGCCCGCGTTGTTGACCAGCACGTCGAGTCGGTCGAAGCGTTCACGCACGGCGGCGGCGAGCGCCTCGGCGCCGGTGTCGTCGCTCAGGTCGGCGGGGATGGCCTCGCAGCGACCTTCGGCGGAGAGTTCCTTGGCGACCGCCTCGCACACGTCGGCCTTGCGGGACGAGATGACGACGTGCGCGCCGGCGCGGACGAAGCCCTGGGCGATCATCAGGCCGATCCCCCGCGACCCGCCGGTGACCAGTACCGTCTTGCCTTCGACCGAGAACAGTTGCGTCATGCCCATCCCATCGCGTGTCGGCGGGGCCGCCGGCCGGTCGGTCGACCGACGGCGCGTCGGCCGGTCGGGGTGGCCGACGGAGCGCCGGCCGGGCCGCGGCCCGAACAGCGCTACCGCCGGGTAACGTAGCCCGCTCGCGGGACCACGACAAGCCCGCGCCGACGCGCCGATTGCGGCGCACAGACCGACCGGGATGCGATGACCTGCGGTTCGGGCTACGGTCGCAGGCGATGGTCTCCACCGATCCCGCCCCCGCGTCATCGATCGGAACGGCGTCACCCGTGCCCGACGAGATTGCCACGTTCGCGCTGGCCGACCTCTCCGGTTCCCCGGGCTGGCGTCGACCGGTGATCGTCGAACGGGAACTGCTGATCCTCACCACGCGTGGTCACGGCGATGCGGAACTCGACTTCCACCTGCTCCCCTGTCGGCCCGGCACGCTGCTGCGGGTCCGCGCCGGCCAGGTGCTGCGCTGCGCCGGCCGGCAGTTCGACGCCACAGTGGTCGCCTGGGAACCCGAGGCGCTGCGTGGTTTCGGCGTCGAGCTGGACACACCGGTGACCTGGCGGCAGTTGGCCGGTGAGGACGAGGACGCGGTGATCAGCGAGGTGAGCCAACTGGCTGTGGACTGTCAGCGGCATCCCGACAGCCTCACCGCCCGCGCGCTGCTCCGTCACCAACTGGCAGTGCTGCTGCTGCGGCTGGCCCTGGCGAACGCCGACCGGTCGACACCCCGACCTGAGGACGAGACGTTCCACAGGTTCCGCCGGGAGGTGGAGCACGGCTACCCGCACACCCGACGGGTGGAGGACTACGCTGCCAGCCTCCGCTGCTCGGTGCGGACCCTGACCCGGGCGTGCCTGGCCGTCACCGGTCGCAGCGCCAAGCAGGTCATCGACGAGCGGGTCGCGTTGCAGGCCGGCCGGCTCCTCGCCGCGACCGACCAGCCGATCGCCCAGATCGGTCGGCACCTCGGCTTCTCCGAGCCCACGAACTTCGGCCGTTTCTTCACCCGGGAGGTCGGGGTCAGCCCCGGCGCGTTCCGGGCCGCCCGGGATCAGCCCGCCGCACGGGTGGTCCGGCCCCGGCCTCCGGCCGAGCCCACCGGTGCCAACGGCGGCAGGTTCCGCGCCGTCGGCACCACGAATGGCGGCCACGCCACGCGACGCGGGTCGCCCAGCGCACCGACGGGCGACACCGGCCGGGCATGATGGCACTGTGCAGATCTCCGCGCGCGGCGACTACGCGGTACGGGCAGCGCTGAGCCTCGCCACCGCGTACCCCTCGCTGTTGTCCACCCAGGCCATCGCGGCGGAGCAGGACATGCCCCGCAAGTTCCTGGAGGCGGTCCTGGCGGACCTGCGCCGGGCCGGCATCGTGCGTGCCCAGCGCGGCGCCGAGGGCGGCTACACCCTGGCCCGCCCGCCGCGTGAGGTGACCGTCGGCGCGGTGCTGCGCGCGGTGGAGGGGCCGCTGGCCGGGGTACGCGGGCTGCGCCCCGAGGAGACCCGCTACGAGGGCTCGGCGGAGAACCTGCCCGGCCTGTGGGTGGCGGTGCGCGCCGCCGTGCGGCGGGTCGTCGACGAGGTGAGCCTCGCCGAGATCGTCAGTGGCCGACTGCCCGCCCACGTCCGCAAGCTCACCGCGATGCCCGACGCCTGGGAACCGCGCTGACGCCACCGGCGCTGGTCACGCCGGGCGCGGCTGGCTCGGGCACGTCGCCGTTCCTCGCTCAGCCAACGCCCTCGAAGGTGCGGATCACCTCACCGGTGTCCAGCCGGGGCAGCCGTGCGCGCCCCGAACCCGGGCCGGGGCGCCCCACATTGAGCAGGAGCAGCACCTCGTGACGGCCGTCGGGGAAGAACTCCCGCTGGACGCCCCCGGAGTCGAAACCCGCCATCGGGCCGGCGGCGAGACCTGCCGCGCGCACACCGACGATCAGGTAGCCGATCTGCAGGGTCGCGTTGAATCGGGCCTGCTCGACGCGCGCCGCCCGGTCCGCGAGCCAGTCCCGGGCCTGCGGGCGGTGCGGATAGAGCTCGGGCAGCCGCTGGTGGAAGTCCACGTCGGCGGCGAGGATCGCGGTCAGCGGGGCGCTGGCCGTCTTTGCCCGGTTGCCGCTGGACAGGTACGGCAGCAGCCGGGCCCGGGACACCGGCGAGCGCAGCAGCAGCACCCGCAGTGGCTGACCGTTGTACGCGGTCGGCCCGTGCCGGATGAGGTCGTGGATTGCCGCGACCTGCGCGTCGGTGACCGGCTCGTCGGTGAACGTTTCTGCGGTTCGGGCCTCCCGGAACAGCAGGTCCTGTGCGGCCCGGTCCAGCGCGAGCAGGTCCTGTTCGGTGGGTGCGGTCATGCCGACACCGCGGTCGACGTGCGCACGAGCGGTGAGGAGGAGCTCGTCCCGCTGCGACATGACCTCATGCTGCCGGCGCCGGGATCGAGCGGTCAACGCTCTTCCAGAAGGTGAGACTTGCGTCGCCGTCGATATCGTGGACTGTGTTCAACAGCGTTTATCGCGGCGAAAGACCTATCTGTTGAATAGGGATTGTGGATGCGCGTTGGGCACTGTCCAGGACGGACAGCGAAGGGGTTTCAAAGGTTGCCGGTCCGGGAATGTTCGATCTCGACACGGCAGGGAACGGTGACGAGGGGAGACCTCCGATGGGCCTCATGTTTCGCAAGCGCAAGAAGTACGGACCGATCATCCTGAACTTCACCGAGAACGGCTTCTCCTCGTGGAGCATCAAGATCGGGCGCTGGTCCTGGAACTCCAAGGCGCGGGCGCACCGGGTCGACCTGCCGGGTCCGCTGTCGTGGAAGCAGGACAAGGCCCGGTCGTAGCATCCCGGGAGTCGAGCGGGGTGCCGGTGATTCACCGGCACCCCGCTCGGCGTCTGGACAGGGGCGACGTCGCGCTCAGCGCGCCAGCGCGATGATCTCGTCGCCGGCCAGCCTGCCCGACTCGCGATCACGGCGTACGTCGCCCGCGTCGAGCAGGTCGGTCAGTGCCCGGTTGGCGTCGGCGGCACGGTAGACGGTGGCGGTGAGCGTGTGCCGGCGCAGCTCGGTGACCGGCCGCGAACCGCCCCGGCGCAACTCGGCCAGCAACTCGCGGGCCAGGGGTTCGAGCTCGGGATCGCCGACCACACCGACAGTGACGCCCATCGGGTCCTGCGGGTCGCGGTAGCGCACGTCGAGATCCGCACCGACCGCCCAGAGCGCGTCGCGGACGGCCTCCAGACTCCGGTCGGAGCGGCTGCCGAACGCGACCACACCGGCGGCGTCGCCGTCCGGCAGCACCGGCGTCACCTCGGCGACCAGGGGGAAACCGGCGGAGACGAGCGCGTCGCGAGCGGTGTCACGGGTGTGCAGCAACAGCTCTCCGGCGCGGCCGTTGGCCGCGGCGGCGAGGAGTTTCGGCGTCACCGCGCCGGGCAGGTCCACGAAGGAGAACAGCGGGGCGCCGGCCGCCCCGGCGGCCTTCACCGCGACCGGAAGCCGGTAAGGATCACCGGAGAGCAGGTGCACGGTGACCTCGGCGGGCAACTCCGCCTCGATCGGGCCGAGACGGGCCGGCAGGGCCGCGCTGTCGGCCAGCGCCAGCACCGTCACCTGCCGGCCGCGTACCTGGTCGCCGTGCGCGGCGACCAGGCGCAACGCCGCCTCCGCGCTGCCCGCGTCCGTGCCCGCGATCGCGACGGTCGCCCGCCGGGAGCGGTGCAGGGCCGCGGGCAGCCAGGTCGTCAGCTGGCGGACCAGCAGCTCGCGGAGGAAGTCAGTGGTGCGGTCGGTCGACATCGGTCCGTTCTACCTCACGACCGATCACGCGGGGACGGAGATCCCCACCCCACCCTTGGTCTGCCCGCCGTAGCGCTGCCGCTCGGCGTCCAGGTCGAGCCGGGTGATCTGCTTGCGGGCAGCGATGGCGCTGTCATCGAGCAGGTCGGCGGGGATCAGCCAGACGATCTCGAACTCCAGACCGTCCGGGTCCTTGCCGTAGAGGCTCTTGGTGGTGCCGTGGTCGGAGGTGCCGACCAGCGCACCGGCGGCGGCGAGCCGCTCGGCGGTGGCGGCCAGTTCGTCGAGGGTGTCCACCTCCCAGGCGAGGTGGTAGAGGCCGACGGTGGACCGGCCGGCGGTGGACCGCCCGGCGCCGGCTCCGACCTCGAACAGACCGAGGTCGTGGTCGTTGGTGGAGTCGGGCGCTTGAAGGAAGGTGGCGCCGCGGAAGCCGTCCGGGGTCATCGCCACCGCACGGAAGCCCAGCACGTCGCTGTAGAACGCGACGCTGCGGGCGAGGTCACTGACGTAGAGGACCGCGTGGTTGAGCCGGTGAATACCCATGCCCCGATGCTAGCGCGATTTTGTTGAGCGTTCAACTATCTGGGGTATGATGGCGGTCATGACGCGCTGGTTGGACCCCGACGAGCAGCGCACGTGGCGCGCGTACCTCACCGCGTCGCGGGCGCTGATGGACACTCTCGACCGCGAGCTGCAACGCGACGCGGGCATGCCGCACGCCTACTACGAGATCCTGGTCCGCCTCTCCGAAGCGCCGGGTCGGCAACTACGGATGAGCGAGCTGGCCGAGGCCGCCGGGTCGTCACGCAGCCGTCTCTCGCACGCCGTGGCCAGGCTGGAGACCGCCGGCTGGGTGCGCCGGGAAGACTGCCCCACCGACCGACGCGGGCAGATCGCGCTGCTCACCGACGAGGGTTTCGCCACCCTCGCGGCCGCCGCCCCCGGCCACGTCGAGGGGGTACGCCGGCACCTGTTCGACGCGTTGAGCCCCGCCCAGGTGGACCAACTGCGGCGGATCAGCGAGACATTGGCCGAGCACCTGACCGGATCCTGACCAATCGACACCGGCGCGGGTCTTGTACTTACCGTCGTCGGATGAGCACGATGGGGCGTGTCTTCCGGCTTCGGTGAACTGACTGATCAAGCGCACGACCTCGTGTCGTCTGGCGATCTGGCCGGCGCGCAGCAGCTCCTCTCCGACGCGCTCACCGACGCCGACCCCCGCCCTGCCAACGCCACCACGGAGCTGGCCGAGGCCGCGAGCCTCCAGGCGCGGGTGTTGGTGGCCCTCGGCGAGCCGCACTCCGCCCGGGGCTGGGCCGCCTTCGCGTACGCGGCCACGACCCGGCTGCACGGCCGCTCCGACCCGCGCACGGTGGCCGCCGCGGCAACCCTGGCGGCCGTGCTGCACCGGGTTGGCAGCCATTCCCGAGCTGCCCGGCTCTACCAGGAAGTCATCATCGAGCTGACCGCGCAGGACGGCCCCGAATCCCTGCGGGTGCTCGCCGCGCACGCCGACCTGGCCACCGTGGAGTACGCCCGCGGCCAGTGCACGGTGGCCCGTGACCGGCTCCAGGACGCCTGGGAACTGCACCGCGAGGTGTACGGCGACGGGCATCCCAGCGGCATCAAGATGCTGGCGCGGCTCGGGGCGATGCAGCGTGACTGCGGGCAGTTCACCGAGGCACACGACAATCTGGCGCTGGCCCGCGAGCTGTGCCGGCAGCACCTGCCGGCGGACGACCCGCTGGCGGCGCAGGTGGCGGCCCTGGCCCGGGCGGCGGCCAATCCCGACCACGTGTGCACCGACAACCCGCCGACCGACCGGGACACTCCGGTCGTGCCAGCCGCCCGCGTCCCACCCCAGGACGACAACCCGGCCGAGGCCGGCCATCTGCCAACGCCTCCGCCACACCACGCCGCGACGATGGCGGCCGGCGGGGCGGTGCCGAACCCCCGAGCGCCAGCCGACGAACCCGTCGGGACGGCGGGATGGCCACCGGAGCCGGCGAGGGAGCCCACGCCGTACCCCAGGGAAGCCCCGGTGCCCCCGTCGGTGGTCGGGCTGGCCGGCGGCACCGAGGAGCAGTCCGGGGTGTACCGGCTGCGCCGACCGCCCGCGCCGGCCGACCCGTACGCGCCACTGGAGCCGTACACCCCGTCCCGGCTGCTGCCGGTGCCGGTGCACCGCGCGCCGCCGACGCAGCGCAACCGGCTGGTGCCGGTGTTGGTGGCCGGCGTGGTCGTGGTGCTGCTCGGCGCGGCTGCGGTGATCGCCGGGGTGGCCCGGGTCGGCGGCGACGACGAGCCGACCCCGCCGCCGGCCACCGGCTCCCCCACCGCCGCTCCACCGGCCAGCACCGCACCCGCCCCGACCGTCAGCCCGCCCACGTCAGGTGCTGCCGCGGCACCGATCGGTAGTCCCCCGGGCACGGTGACGTTGCGCGACAGCCGGGACAGCATCGTGTTGAACTGGACCTACCCCACCGGCAGCGAGGGCCCGGTGGTCATCGCGGGTGGTCGCACCGGCCAGGACCGCAACGTCTTCGCGACCCTGCCCGCCGGCACCACCAACTACGTGATCTACGCCCTCAACCGCACCAACGACTACTGCTTCACCGTCGCGGTCGTCTGGTCCACCGATACCGTCGCGAGCTCCGAGCAGGTCTGCACCCGCCGCCGCTGACCCCGCCGCGCTCACCGGCGGCCGCCGACCCGGCCGCCGAGCCCTCACCAGCCGGCCCGGCCAGCGACGCCCGGCCAGCTGCGCCCTGCCGACCCACGCCCTGTCGCCCTCACTCAGCGTGGAGCACCTGCCGACGAGCCCGCCGTCACACCCAGTAGCGTCCAGCGCACCCCCATCACACGCCTCAACCCGCCTTTGCTGTGCTTACCAATACGCACCATCACGGCTGAACAGGTGAAACGTCGCGGCAAGCGTTGCGGCGCACGCGCGGCGAGCATCACACTGGGTAGCTGTCGCATCCGCGGGTGCAAAGCAAAGGGTCGCCGGTGGGTGGATGGGGGGTCCGTCGCCGTCACGGAATGTCAATGCCGTCACGGCCCGTTCGGATGTGGCCCACGGCTGTCCTCGATGGCTACCGCCGGCAGCAGCAGGCGCACCCGCAGCCCGCGCTGCTCTGGCCCGTCGGTCAGGGCGATGCTGCCGCCCGCTCGCCGCACCAGCTCCCGGACGATGGCCAGCCCCAGGCCGGCGCCCCCGTCGTCGCGGGCGCGGCCGTCGTCGAGCCGGGTGAACCGGTCGAAGACCCGTTCCCGGTCCGCGACCGGGATCCCCGGGCCGTCGTCGGTCACCGTCACCAGGTGGTACGCCCCGACACCCGGCCCGATCGCAGGCCCTGCCGTCGAGGTCGCCCCGGCCGCGAGCTCGACAGCGCTGTCCGCGTGCCGGACCGCGTTGTCGACCAGATTGGCCAGCACACGACGCACCTCGTCGGCGTTGCCGGTCGTCCACAGCGGGCCGGGGGGCAGCTCCACCCGGACCGGTGGCGACGGGTAGCGGGCGGCGACCTCGGCCAGCAGCGCGCCCAACTCCACCGGGCCGACCCCTCGACCTGGTGGCGCTTCGTCCAGGCGGGCCAGCAGCAGGAGGTCGTCCACCAGACGACTCAACCGGTCGGTGTCGGCGAGCAGGTTGGCGGTCACCGCCGTCCAGTCCGTCCGGTCGGCGAGGCGCTCGGCCACCTCCAACTCGGTCCGGATGTTGGTCAACGGGCTGCGCAGCTCGTGTGCGGCGTCGGAGACGAATGCCCGCTGACGGATCCGGGCGGATTCCAGCCGGTCCAGCATGCCGTTGAGGGTGACCGCCAACCGGTGGATCTCGTCGGCGGAGGCGGGCACCGGCAACCGGCCGGCGCCAGCCCGTCCGGTGATCTCCTCCGCACCTCGGCGCAGCGCCTCGACCGGCCGCAGAGTCGCGCCGACCACCCGCCAGGCCACCGCGGCCAGCACAGCCACCAGCAGCGGGAACGCCACCAGCAGGATGGTCCGGACCACGTGGGTGCTGTGCCGCACGTCGGCCATCGAACGGGCGACCAGCACGGTGAGCGGGTCCGCCGCGGTGCCGACGGGCACGGCGACCACCCGGACCGGGCCGGCCAGCCCGACCCGCTCCGCCGGCACCTCCAGTCGCTGCCGACGGTCGTGGTCGAGCCGTTCCGGGCGGACCATCGGCACCAGCCGGTCGGCATCGATCGAGGCGGCCCTGATCCGCCCCTGCGCGTCGACGACCTGGACACGCACCTGACCGCCGGCCACCGGCAGCGGATCGGGTAACGCGTCCTCGGCGGCGAGCAGGGCGACCGCGTCGGCGGTCCGGAACGCCTCGGTGTCGACAGTTCGCTGGAGCACGAAGCCGAGCGCGCCGAGCAGCACCACCCCGCCGAGGGCGAGCCCTACCGTGAGGCCGAGCACTCCGATCGCCATGAGCCGGCCCCGCAGACCGAGCACCGGCATCCAGCGGTTCCCCGCCCGGCGGCCACCCGCCGGGCTGGTCACGTCGCCAGCCGGTAGCCGGCACCCCGGATCGTCTCCAGCCGGTCGCGGCCGAGCTTGCGACGCAGGTAGCCGATGTACACCTCGACGGCGTTCGGCGCGGTCTCCACGCTCGCGTCCCAAACGTGGTCCAGCAACTCGGTCTTGGAGACGACCTGGCCGGGTCGGCGCATCAGGTAGTCCAGCAGCGCGAACTCCCGCCCGGTCAGGGCCACCTCGGCGTCGGCCCGGGTCACCTGTCGACGGGCCGGGTCCAGTCGCAGGTCACCGACGGCCAGCACCACCGGGCGTTCCGGCGCGCCCCGACGCAGCAGCGCCCGCAGCCGGGCCAGCAGCACCACGTACGAGAAGGGTTTGGTCAGGTAGTCGTCGGCGCCGCAGTCGAGGCCGTCGGCCTGGTCGTACTCGCCGTCCTTGGCGGAGAGCATCAGCACCGGCAACCAGTGCTGCTCCGCCCGCAGCCGTCGGACCAGCTCGTAGCCGGAGAGGCCGGGCAACATCACGTCGAGGATCATCGCGTCGTAGCCGCCGTGCCGGGCCGCGTCGAGGCCGGCCGGGCCCGTCCCCGCCACGTCCACAGCGAACCCCTCGGCCTGCAGGCCACGTTGCAGGGCGGCCGCCAACCGGGCCTCGTCCTCCACCACCAGCAAGCGCACCACCCAAGAGTGCCACCCGGGTCAATCGTGACGGTCCGGCTTCCTCAGCACGCTCACAGGACCAAGAGGGCACGATGTACGCAGGAGGTGTCACCATGTCCGTCCTGAGGAGCCGTCCCGTCCTTCGTTGGCTGGTCCCCGCCACCGCGGCCGTCGCCGTCATCGGCGGTGGCGCGGCGGTCGGCACGTTCGCCGCCGAAGCCGAGCCGAGCCTGCCCCCACGCACCGCGGCCCAACTGCTGGTCGACCTGCAGACGTCCCGGCTGGAGGGGTTGTCCGGGACCGTCGTGCAGCGCGCCGACCTCGGCCTGCCGCCCCTCGTCGGTCTGGTCCCCGGCAACGAGCTGACCACCATGCTGACCGGCACGCACACCCTGCGGGTCTGGTATTCCGGCCCGGACCAGCAGCGGGTCGCGCTGCTGGACACCCTGGGCGAACAGGACGTGATCCGCAACGGCCGGGACCTGTGGACCTGGCAGAGCCGCACCAACACCGCCACCCACCGCACCCTCGGCGGGGATCTCGGGGCCGGAAAGCCGACTCCCGAGCAGGCAGCCAACCTCCCGGCAACCCCGCAGCAGGCCGCCGACCTGGCGTTGGGAGCGGTCGACCCGAGCACCGAGGTCAGCGTCGGCCGGTCGGCGACCGTCGCCGGCCAGGACGCGTACGAGCTGGTGCTCCAGCCTCGGGACCGGGCCTCACTGGTGCACCAGTTGCGGATCGCCATCGACGCCAAGCGGCACGTGCCGCTGCGCTTCGAGGTGCTCGCGAAGGGCAGTGACCGGCCGGCGTTCGAGGTGGCCTTCACCCAGGTCGACTACCGCCGCCCGGACGCCGACCAGTTCACCTTCAACCCGCCGCCCGGCGTGACGGTCACCGAGGAGAAGGCCGAAGCGCCGACGGCCGGTAAGCCCGGTCACTCCGTACCGCCGGCGGCTGGTAAGCCTGGTCACGCCGGCCCGGCGGGTGACCCGAAGGTCCGCGCGGTGGGCTCCGGCTGGACGACGGTGCTGGTCGCCCACCTCGACGGGCCGCTCGCGGGCGCGAAGGCCCCGGCGAAGCAGGCAGCGCCGGCCGCCGGCTCGGTGCCGGACGTCGACGTGTCGACGTTCCTCGGCGGGCTGGCGGCCGTCAACGGGGACTGGGGCAGCGGCCGGCTCCTCACCAGCAAGCTGTTCAGTGTGCTGCTCACCGACGACGGCCGGGTGCTCGCCGGCGCCGTCACTCCGGAGCGGCTGTACGAGGCCGCCCGCAGCTGATCTGCGGTGTCAACGCCGGGTCGACCTGACGGTCGGCCCGGCGTTCCGCTGCCCGGCGTCAGGAAGCGGTGGTCGCGCCGAGGGCGTCGAGGTAGGCGTCGGCGAGGACCGCGTGACCGGGCAGGTGCGGGTGTACGCGGTCGTCGGCCCAGCGCTTCGCCGGGCTCACCGCCAGCACCCGGTCGAACGCCGCCTGGTTGGCCACGTGCACCGCGTCGAACTCGACGGCCAGCCCCGCCACGACCGCCGCGTACCGGTCGGTGTCGGCGCGCTGCGGGACGTTGCGATCGGCCTCGATGAAGAACGGGTCACCGAGGATCAGTCGGCATCCGGTGGCGTCGACCGCCCGACGGAGCAGGTCGCGCAGGGTGCGCTCGTACTCCTCGATGCCGACGGCCTCATCCGGCCGGTCACCGTAGTGGCGCCAGATGTCGTTGATGCCGATCAGCACCGCGAGCCAGTCGGGGCGCTCGGCGATGGCGTCGTCATCCCAGCGGGCGGCCAGGTCCCGTACGGTGTTGCCGTTCACACCCCGGTTGACCCATTCCAACCGCAGCTCGGGGTGCCGTGCGTCCACCAGTGCGCGCACGAGGCTGACATAGCCGTTTCCGTAGGGCGCGGCGTTGTCACGTCGACCACAATCGGTGATGCTGTCGCCGATGAAGACCACCCGTTGACCGGTCCGCAGGATCATCCGCCGCCACCTCGCGATCACCGGCGCGCCAGCCCCGACCGGCTTGGTGAGAACCGGCGGGACGCGCTATCTTCAACAGTTCGAGGGCACAAAAAAGAACGGCTGAAAGCCGTTCCTGCAAAGGATTCTAATCTTTAGGGAGACGGCTTGTCAAGGCACTCCGGCGGTTCCGGCGAATTGCCGCTCGACGACGAGATCGGTCGCGAGCAGGAGTACGTCTCGATGCTCTACGACCGGCTGGACGGGTTGCGTGAGCAGGCCGCCGACCGGCTCACCGCCGAGCTGCGCAACACCGGCGGGACCCTCCAGGACCGCTCGCAGCGCGACAGCTCGGTAGCGATGTACGCCGATCAGGTCGAACAGTTCTCCGCCGTGGAGAACGGGCTGTGCTTCGGCCGCCTCGACGGTGACGACGACTCCCGCCACTACATCGGCAGGATCGGCATTTTCGACACCAGTGGCGACTACGACCCGTTGCTGATGGACTGGCGGGCCCCCGCCGCCCGCCCGTTCTACCTCGCCACCGCCGCGAACCCGCAGGGCGTACGTCGACGCCGGCACCTGCGCACCCGGCAGCGCAAGGTGACCGGGCTCAACGACGAGGTGCTCGACATCGACACCGCCTCCCCCGGTGGCCACGAGGAGCTGACCGGTGAGGCGTCACTGCTCGCCGCGCTCAACGCGGGTCGTACCGGGCGGATGCGCGACATCGTCGAGACCATCCAGGCCGAACAGGACGAGATCATCCGCGCGGAACTGCCGGGCGTGATGGTCGTCCAGGGTGGGCCGGGCACCGGCAAGACCGCCGTCGCGCTGCACCGGGCGGCGTACCTGCTCTACACGCACCGACGGGAACTCTCCAGCCGGGGCGTGCTGCTGGTCGGCCCGAACGCGACCTTCCTGCGCTACATCTCCCAGGTGCTGCCGACGCTGGCCGAGACCGGCGTGCTGCTGCGTACCCAGGGTGATCTCTTTCCGGGTGTGAGCGCCCAACGCGCCGAGCCCGCCGAGACGGCCGCGTTGAAGGGCCGGGCGGTGCTGGCCGAGGTGCTGGCGCTGGCCGTGCGGGACCGACAGTGGGTGCCGGACGAGCCGTTGGAGATCGAGGTCGAGCGGGAGACGCTGACCCTGGACCCGGAGACGGTGCGTACCGCCCGGGACCGGGTACGCCGCACCGACCGGCCGCACAACCTGGCCCGTGCGTTGTTCGACGTGGAGATCGTGCACGCGCTCGCCGAGCAGGTGGCCGAACGGATCGGCGCCGACCCGCTGGGCGGGGACAACCTCCTCGACGAGGCGGACCGGGCCGAGATCCGGCGGGAGCTGCGGGAGGAATCGGAGATCCAGGCCGCGCTCGACCGGCTGTGGCCGGTGCTGACCCCGCAGCGGCTGCTCGCCGACCTGTACGCCGACCCGGACCGGATCGCCGCCGCCGCGCCGATGCTGACCGACGACGAGCGCGCGCTGCTGCGGCGCGAGCCGGGTGGCTGGACGCCGGCCGACGTACCGCTGCTGGATGAGGCCGCCGAGCTGCTCGGCGAGGACGAACGGGCCGCCGCCGCCCGGCGCGACCGCATCCGCATGATGGAACGGGAGTACGCCGAGGGTGTGCTGGAGATCGCCCGGGGTTCCCGTTCGATCGACGTCGAGGACGAGGCCGAGGGCGGTGAGATCCTCGGCGTGACCGACCTGATCGACGCCGACCGGCTGCTGGAGCGGCAGGAGGAGGCCGACCGTCTGACCACCGCGCAGCGGGCCGCCGCCGACCGGACCTGGGCGTTCGGGCACGTGATCGTGGACGAGGCGCAGGAGCTGTCGCCGATGGCCTGGCGGTTGCTGATGCGCCGCTGCCCGAGCCGGTCGATGACGATCGTCGGTGACGTCGCGCAGACCGGCGCGCTCAGCGGCACGCCCTCCTGGGCGGACGCCCTCGCCCCGTACGTCGCGCGGCGGTGGCGGTTGACCGAGTTGACGGTCAGCTACCGCACGCCCGCCGAGATCATGGCGGTCGCCGCCGACGTGTTGGCCGAGATCGACCCGGCGCTGCGTCCGCCGCGCTCGGTGCGCGAGAGCGGCGTACCCCCGTGGGACCGGACGGTGCCCGACGAGCAGTTGGCGGCCGAACTGGTCGCCGAAGCCACCCGCGAGGCCGCCGGGCTGACCGACGGTCGACTCGGCGTGCTCGTGCCGGCCGGACGGGTGGGCGAGTTGGGCGCGGCCGTCACCGCCGCCCTGCCGGAGGCCGCCGTCGGCGAGCATCCGGAGTTGGAGAGCCGGGTGGTGGTGTTGACCGTCGCGCAGGCCAAGGGGCTGGAGTTCGACTCGGTGCTGGTCGTCGACCCGGACCGGATGGTGGCCGAGTCACCCCGGGGCCGCAGCGACCTGTACGTGGCCCTGACCCGCGCCACCCAACGCCTGGGCGTCCTGCGCCCCAACTGACCGGGTACGCGCTGCCCCCGTCGACGGGTCCGTCGACGGGGGCAACCCGGCCGGTCAGTCAGTCCGGGGACCGGTCCTGGATGGACTTCGCTGGGCCGGTCGCCGACGTGGACTGGTCGCTGGTGCCGCCGCCCCTCGGGGTGCTCAGGCCACCTGTGGTGGCGTCGCCGGTGGTCGTCGGGGCCACCGTGCCCGAGTGTCGCTCGGGTTGGCGGGCCACCCGGCGTACGCTCGCCGGCCCGGCGGTGCCACCGGTGGTGGTAACCGCGCCCTGACCGCCGACCGGGCCACCGTCGCGCAACACCTGCGGGTCGATCCGTTCCTGCGCCGGGTCGAGTGGGTCGTCGCGCTGGATCTGGCTCTCCACATCGGTGCGGGGCACTGTCACCTCGTCGAGGGCGCCCTTGCCGTACACACCGCCGGCGATCCGGTCCTCGGCCTCGCGGGCGGCGTTCTGCCGCATGTCGTCCTCACGCACGTCCATCACCTCGCAGAAGCTGTGGAACTGACTGCGTGCCCGGCCACCGGCCGGCCAAACCCGGGCTGACCGGTAAGGGTCGTCCACGGCGGTTCACCGGTACGCCGTCCACTGGCCGCCTTCCCGCCGCGCGAGATGTCCATGCTGTCCGGCGACCGGTGGGAGATGCCCGCCGGCAGGAGGGGATGACAGCGTGCGCACAGTACGCCGTACCGCCGTCGCGGCTGTGGTGGCCGCGACGGTGACGACCGGGCTCGCGGTGCCCGCCCAGGCGAAGCCGCGACCGGACCGGACATTCGACGTGCAGGCCCACCGGGGCGGCCTCGGGCTGCGGGTGGAGAACACCCTCGCCTCCTTCGGCAACGCCCTTCAACTCGGGGTGACCACCCTCGAACTGGACGTGCAGATCACCGAGGACGGTCAGGCCGTCGTCACCCACGACCGGAAGATCAGCGGCGCCAAGTGCGTCGACACCACAGCGGTGACGCCCGGCGACGCGGAGTTCCCGTACGTCGGCAAGTACATCAACACGCTCACCCTCGCCCAGGTGCGCACGTTGGACTGCGGGTCGAAGACCCTCGCGGACAAGCCGGGGCAGGTCGCCGCCCCGGGCGCCCGGATGCCGTTGCTGCGTGAGGTCTTCGCGCTGGTCAACCGCTACGGGGCGAAGGACGTGAAGCTCAACGTCGAGACCAAGGTCGAGGCCGGAGCGCCCACCGAGACCGCCCCCCGCGAGCAGTTCGTCCGGGTCACCGCGGCCGAGATCCGCGCCGCCGGGCTGCTCAAGCAGGTCACCATCCAGAGCTTCGACTGGGGTGCGCTGATGCGCATGCGCCAGGTCGAGCCGAAGCTGCCGCTGGTCGCCCTGACCAACTACGACTTCCTCCAGACCGGCAAGCCCGGTGCCTCACCGTGGCTGGGCGGGCTGGACATCGACGACTTCGGCGGCGACCCGATCGCGGCGATCCGTAGCTTCGGCGCCAGCGCCTTCTCGCCCGTGCACGGCATGCCGCAGAACGGCACTGTCACCGACCCCGGCTACCAGCCGTACGTCACCAAGGAGATGGTCGCTCAGGCGCACCGCTACGGGATCAAGGTGATCCCGTGGACCGTCGACGACGTGCCGACCATGGCCAAGCTCATCGACGACGGCGTGGACGGCATCATCACCGACTACCCGGACCGGCTGCGCGGCCTGCTGGCGCAGCGCGGCTACCGGCTTCCGAAGGCGTACGCGTCGCCGTTCGACATCCAGGCGCACCGGGGCGGTCGGGCCACCCGGCCGGAGAACACCCTGCCGGCGTTCGCGAACGCGCTGTCCAACCGGGCCATCTCGACGCTGGAACTGGACACCGGCGTGACCGCCGACGGCAAGCTCGTGGTGCTGCACGACCGCACTGTCAACGGGTCGCACTGCGTCGACACCAAGCCGGTGCGCCGCAACGACCCGAAGTTCCCGTACGTGGGCAAGCCCGTGCACGAACTGACCCTCGCGCAGCTCAAGACCGTCGACTGCGGCACGAAGACGCTGCCGGAACTGCCCGCGCAGGTACCCGCACCGGGTGCCCGGATCCCGACCCTGGACGAGGTCTTCGCCCTGGTGAAGGCCAGTGGCCGTAGTGACATCGGAATGAACATCGAAACGAAGATCAGCCCGGTGGTGGACGACACCGAGCCGTACCGCAGCTTCACCCGCAAGCTGGTCGACGCGATCCAGCGCGCCGGCTTCACCAACCGGGCCACCATCCAGTCGTTCGACTGGCGCACCATTACCTACGCCCGCCAGCTCGACCGGCGGATCGGCACTGTCGCGCTGGTCTGGCAGTACGGGCCGTCCGAGTGCGCGACGCTCGCCGACGAGTGCTCGTTGCAGGCGGCGTACGGCGACCCGTCGGTGAAGAGCCCGTGGACCGGCGGGCTGGACTGGTGGAAGTACCGGGACCTGGGCAAGCTGACCCGGGCCGCCGGCGCCGGCACGGTGTCGGCCAACTGGCAGGTGCACGACCCGAAGCAGGGCACTGTCGCCTCGGCCGACTGGTACCTGCGGGAGAACCCGGCATACTTCCACGGACCGGACGTCCGGACCCTTCAGACGCGGGACGACCTGAAGGTGATCCCGTACACCGTCGATGACGCGGCGGTGATGCAGCGGGTCATCGACCTCGGTGTCGACGGCATCATCACCGACGACCCGGACCTGTTGGTGAGCGTGGCCGTCCGCAACGGCCTGCGCTGACCCGACGAACACCCGATCGCCGGCCGGATTTCTCCGGCCGGCGATCGGTGTTACCTGCTCCCTGGCCTCGGGTAGTCGGGGGTTGTCCCCGCCACGAAAGCGAACCGTGCCGTGGCCGAAACGCGGTAGCGGGGCGAGGGAATGCAGGTACGACTCATCGCATCCTGAGGAGGACCAGATGAGCACGCAGGCTGCTTCCACCCGGCCGATGAACCGGCCCATGAACGACCCGCAGAACCCCGCTCAGATGCGGGACATGCAAACCCAGCAGATGCCGGTGATGCATGACGGGCGCCGCAACGACATGCAGGCACCCGGTACGGAGACCAAGCAGGCGTTCAAGACCACCGAGTTCTGGATCTACCTGATCGCGGTGGCCGCCGTACTGGGCGCGTCGCAGGTCGTCGGGCAGAACTCGGCTGGGGTGGACATCTTCCGGGCCGACAACGCCTGGTTCCTGATCACCCTGCTGACGTTGGGCTACCTCGGTAGCCGAGGCCTGGCCAAGGCCGGCAGCAACCACCGCAGCAGCGAGGAGCGTAAGGCCCGGCACTAACCGGTCCGCAGCTCACAGTGGCCTCCGGGAGACTCTCCCGGAGGCCACTGTCGTCGTGTGTGGACGACTACTCGTCGCCGCCGAAGTCGCCGAAGTCGCCCTCGAACGCGTCCTCGATCATCTCGCCGGCGATTATCCCGCCTGCGACACCGAGCGCTGCGCCGGCCACCATGCCGCCCATGCCCATGCCGCCCCGGCCGTGACCGTGACCGTGGCTCGGGCCGTACTGCGAGCGGAGGCTGCCGTAGCGGGACGTCGTCTCACGCAGCCAACCGTCGACGACCTGCGCCCAGTCGACGCGGTCGACGTCGGCGTGCGACACCTGGTAGCGGCCGAACGCGTCGTGCCCGGCGCTGAGGAAGCCGCCACGCTTGTCGCACTCCAGGATGACCTCGACGCCGTACTGGCTGGTCACGAAGGTCAGCTCGACCTCACGGATCGTGTTCGCGTACTGCGGGGAGGCGAAGAACTCGATCTCCTGGTAGAACGGCAGCGTCTGCTGCACCCCCCGGATGTGACCGCGCTCCAGGTCGGCGCTCTTGAACCGGAAACCGAGGCGCTGGAACGCCTCCAGGATCCGCTCGTGCACCGGCAGCGGGTGCACCGCCACGTGGTCCAGGTCGCCCTTGTCGACGGCGCGGGCGATGGCCAGCTCGGTGCGCAGACCCATCGTCATGCCGTGCAGGCGCTGCCCGTACACGTCGGTGATCGGGGTTTCCCACGGAATCGGCAGCTGGAACGGGATCGACAGCTGCTGCTTCGGGGCGAGCTGCAACGGGCCGCTGACCACCATCCGGTGGAACTCCATCGTGCCCGCGTACTCGGCGTCGTGTCCTTCGACCTCGACCCGGGTGACCAGGCCGATCACCACCTGCTCGATGGCTGCCTCGGCATCGCCACCGACCAGGTTGACCTGCCCGTCGAGGGTCAGGCCGGGCCGGGTGTTGGGGTTGGTCAGCACGGTGTCCACGCTGGGACCGCCCACGCCGAACGCGCTCAACATCTTCTTGAAGACCATCGGAACTCCTGTGCGACAGCCGACCGATCCAGGATGGAGTCGGACGTTCACTCACCGCGCACCCTATCCAGAACCCCTGTGAGATGGCTGTGAAGCGCGCGGGGCTGGGCCTCGCGCCGGCAGGTTCCGCGCCAGTTCGCCGATGTGGCGGTATCCGTCGCACGGGTTACCGCCACATCGGCGAGCTGGAGTGGATCATCGTCGGGCGCGGCTCACGCCGAGGTGACGTCTGCGATCACCAGGTCGGCCGCCCGCTCGGGGTCATTCTCGGCCCGCCGGAGCAACCCGTCGACCCACCAGTGGCCGGACAGGTCCGCTCCGTCGGTGACGTCGAGGTAGAGGCCGAGGTCGCACCGCTCACCGAAGACGGCGACCTCCAGGTCGGGCCGACGCCGGTGGACGGCGTGCAGAAGCAACCACGCCGACTCGTCACGCCGGGCGCGCAGCAGCGGGTCACACTCGCGCAGCGCCTCGGCGACAGCGTCCACGCCGGGACCGAAGCCGTCCAGCAGTGGTAACAACGACGGGTCGCCCAGGTACGCGGCGGCCCGGAAGGTGAGCGGGTGGACCTCGTCCTGGGCGAGCAGGTCGCGTACCAGGGGAAGCGCCCGGGGATCCCGCCGCCGCGCCAGACCCCGCGCGCCCTCCGCGCGTACCTCCGGGTGGGTGTCCTGGGTACGGTCCCACAGCGCCTGCCGGACGGCTCCCCCATCGGCGGTGCTGACGAAACCCAGGCCGAACGTGGCCCACTCCCGGACCTGCGGATCGGAGTCGGTGCACAGCTCGATCAACACCGCCTCGCCGGCCGCCACCGGCGGATCGTCGAGCACCGCCGGCACCGCCACCGCGACCTGGAAACGCACGTCAGAGTCCGGGCTGCCCGCGAGGGCCACCAGGGTCGGCAGGGCCCGGGCGTCGAAGGTGTCGCCGAGGGCGCGCGCGATCGACCAGTGCACCTCGGGGTCGGACTCGTACGCCGCCAACCGGATCAGGGCGGTGGCGACCTCTTCGCGCAGGTCCATGTGTCGGCTACTCGTCGCGCCGAGCAGGTCGCAGGCCGCCGCGCGAACCACACGGTCAGGATCCGAGAGTTTGCCGACAGCCAGCCCGACGGCCTCCGCGCCCGAGTCGGCGGCGCGACGAAGCAGGTCGGACCCGTCGTCGGAGTCGCCCGACTCGACGACGCCACGCAGGCGCTGCACCGCCTGGTCGAACAACTCCGCCACCTCGTGCGACTTCACCGCCGGATGGTGCCACACCAGATGATCGACGGCTGGGCCGTTCTCGCCGTGATCAACTCGGGTTCCCGAGAACTGCGGTGTCCGAGCGACCGGGACACCCCGGTTTCCAGGAAGCCGAGCCGATCAGGGGTGGGTGCGGGCGAATACGCCGTCTTTCACCCCGGTGACGAACGCGGTCCATCGATCGGCGCTGTAGACGAGGGTGGCCGCCGCCCGATCCTTGCTGTCGCGTACCGCCACCCGACCGGACCCATCCAGCACCGGCCCCGCCTCGACACAGTTGCCGCCGTTGTCCGGACTTCTGGTGCTGACGTGCCAGGCCACGCTCGGCATGGACTCGCTCATGACAGCTCCTCCGCGAGTGCTGTTATCAGCTTCGCCGACTCGCTCACGCTGAGTGCGGCCTCCCTCAGGCGATCGTACGCGCGGACGTATCGCAAAGCATTGCCCGATTCGAGGAACAGACGCCCACCGAGCGTTTCGGCGTGGGCTACATCGGGATACGGAGCTGGCATTTTGAAGAGCCAGAACGTCCCGTCCAACCCGGCGTGCAGCCCGAGGGTCAGTGGGACGATGCGGATCTCGATCGTTGGTCTCGCCGTCGACCTCGCCAGGTGGCTCAGTTGCGCGGCCATCACGCTCCTGCTCATCACCGGCCGCCGTAACGCCGACTCCTCGATGATGACGGCCAGCCTGGTCGGTGACGGCCCGTCCAGGAGCCGCTGCCGGTCGATCCGTAGTTGAACCCACCTTCGGATTTCCACCTCGCCGGCTGAACTTGGCTCCGCGTTTCTGATGACCGCCTCGGCGTAGTCACGCGTCTGAAGCAGGCCGGGTATCAGCAGTGACGCATAGGTGCAGACCTGTTCAGCTCTCGACTCCAGCCAGGGGAAGTCGATGAACGAGGTGTCGTAGATCGTCTTGTCGAAGCCGCTGTCCCAGCGGTCCACGCGCCAGGCATCCTGGGCGAGCTGGATCATCCGCTCCCGCTCGCCCTCGTCATAGACGCCGTAGAGGTCGAGTAACGCGATGACCAGATCCCGCCGGAACGGCCACTCTGCCCTCTCGTAACGGGCCAGCGACGAGAAGTCACGCTCAAGATACTGGGCGACGTACTTGAGGGTCAGCCCACGCTGCTCGCGCAGCTCGCGCATCTGCTGGCCCAGCCACTGAGCTCGAAGCGTACGGACGAACGGCTCCCTGTTCGCGACCATGACCACCTCTCGGAGTATCCCGTCAGGGAATCTGTTGGTGTCGTTGCACCAATGCCGAAGCCACTGGAAACGTGGCCTGCGGGTGAGGGTGATCGCCGGCCCCCGGGGACGCCCGGTGCTAACACGGCAACCGCGGCTGTGCCAACAGCCGAGAAGGTGACGAGAGACGGCTTCGCGAGTGGCAGTCGCATACCGGCTCTCGTCGGGTCTCAACTGGAGCGTCGGGATGTGCGATTCCCGGCTCCGAACCGACTTGACGAATAACTACCACGGGAAAGGGCGCTCCCGCGACCCTGACCCGCCCGCCGATTCACGACGCGCGAGGTGACGAATGACCCGAGGCACGCTCTACGACGGCACGCGGCTGGCGCGGCTGCACCCGAGTCAGGTGCGCGACCGGCAGTTCTCCACTGTCGGCTTCGGCCGCCGGGGTCTCGACCCCCGGGAGGTACGGCGGTTTCTGCACCGCGTCGCGTTGGAGTTGGCGACGCTGCATCACGATGTCGCTCGGCTCGGCGAGGAGAACGCGCGGATCAAGCGGGCGCTACGCGACTGGCAGAGCGCCTGGTCCGAGCGGCGTCAGGCATGAGCCCGGGCTGGGAGCACCAGTACAGCGGGCTCTTCACGCCGCTGCCGCGCTTCGCCGTCGAGGCGTACACCGAAATGGTGGAGCCGACGCCCCGGTACGTGATTCATCTGCCGGTGGTGGTCGCCGACCTGGCCGGGGCCCTGGACCTGGCCCGGACGCTCGCTCGCGCGCTGGCCTCGATGCCGCAGGTCGACGTCGGCGGTAGCACCGTCTCCGCCGAGGACGCGCAGCGCGTACGACATTGGGTGTTCTGCGACCGGGTCATGCCCGACCGCCGCCGGTGCGCGCGGCAGGCCGACCACGACGACGCCTGCTCGCCTGTCGACGACCCCTGAACCGACGTCTAATCTCGTGGGCGATGAAAACGGGCAGACGGGCACGTGCGGCCGCGCTCGCTGCGGCAGTCGTGCTGCTGGGGGTGGTCGGATGCGACACGGCAGCGGTGGACGAGACGCGTGGATGTCAGGAGCAACGGCAGGCCGATGAGGCGAAGGTCCGGGTCGGCCGCTGGGAGTGGCCGGAGGAGCTTCCGCTCATCGGCGAGTATGCGGAGATTCACTGGCAGGCGCGCGCCTTGGGCAATCCGTGCTCACGGGTTCCGGGCCCGACGGACTGGGAATACCAGGGCGTCATCGTTCTCCGTCCCGAGGACGCGCGCACGCTGGCCGAACGGTTCGAGTTCGTTCCGTTCGCATCTATCGACCCGGCTGAGCTGACTCACTCGCACACGCCTAGGGACGTGCGACCGGACCTCGTAGCGTTCCTCCCGGCCAACCCCGAATGGCTGCACAGTCAGACCTACAACGAGACACAGCCGTCGCCACGCAGGCGTGTGGTGTTCCTGGATCTGCAGCATCACACGCTGCTGTTCATGTTGAACGACAACTAGTCGGCCCTCGCCGCCTCCTCGCGCGAGGTCGCCACCGGCCGCGCGCCAGATCGCCGATGTGGCGGTATCCGTCGCGCGGGATACCGCCACATCGGCGACATGGAGTCGATCAACCATGCGTGGCTCAGGCCGGACCGAGTCGATCAAGGTCCGGGCTGCGGCGTCTAGTCGACCTCCACGACGACCAGCTCGCCGACCTGTTCGCCGATCGTGGTGCGGGCCTCGGCCGGCAGACCGGCGTCGGTGATCAGGACGTCTGCGGCTTCCAATGGGGCGATGGTGGCGATCCCGATGGTCTCCCACTTGGTGTGGTCGGCGAGGACCACGAGCCGGCGGGCGGCACCGATCAGGCATCGGTTGACCCCGGCCTCCAGCAGGTTGGGCGTGGTGAAGCCGGTGCGCGGGCTGAGCCCGTGCACGCCGAGGAAGAGCAGGTCGACGTTGAGCGCGCTGATCGCCGCCTCGGCGACCGGCCCGGTCAACGCGTCCGACGGGGTGCGGATGCCGCCGGTCAACACGACTGTCTGATCGGCGCGCGGGTTCTGGTAGAGCGCGTCGGCCACCGGGATCGAGTTGGTCACCACTGTCAGTCCGCGTACGTCGGATAGCAACGTCGCCAACGCGGCGGTCGTGGTGCCGGCGGAGAGCGCGATGGCCATCCCCGGCTCCACCATCCGCGCGGCCCGCTCGGCGATGGCCCGCTTCTCCGCCTGCTGCCGGATCGACTTGGCCGCGAAGCCGGGCTCCTCGGCGGAACCCGGCCCGGCGAGCGTCGCGCCGCCGTGCACCTTGTCCACCAGGCCGCGCTCGGCCAGCACCTCGAGGTCGCGTCGGATGGTCATGTCGGATACGCCGAACCGGCTGACGAGCTGACTCACCCGCACACCGCCGCGTTGGCGGATCAGGTCGAGGATGGCGGTCTGCCGCTGCTGGGCGAGCACCTCAGGGAACCTCCTTCACAGCGGAGGCATCGGCCCGGGCCTCTCGGACGACTGCCACCTCACCGGCCGGCACTGTCAGCTCACCGGCACACGGTGCGCCGGTCAACAACTCGACGCCGGCCGCCGGGAGCCGTACCTCCGCGTCGGTGTGGTTGAGCACGAACAGCCAGGTGCGGTCGCCGTCGCGTCGGCGTACCACTTCCACACCCGTCGGCGCCGGCGCGGCCGGTCGGACGCCGGCCTCGTCGACGAGCCGGGCGACCAGCCGGTCGGTGGCCGGCTCGTCCAGCCGGGTGCCGACGTACCAGGCGGCACCGTCGCCGACCCGGTGCCGGGTCAGCGCCGGCACACCCGGCAAGGGCCCATCGGTGTACGACGCCAGCACCTCCGCGCCCTCGGTGTGCAGCCATTCGGTCCACACGTCGGCGGTGCTCCCGTCGTCCAGCCGGACCTGCTCGCCCTCGCGCAGCGGGAAGAACTCCTCGGTCCGTACGCCGAGCAGCTCCCGGAATGCGCCGGGGTAGCCGCCCAGCCGGATGTGGTCGTTGGCGTCCACGATGCCGCTGAAGTAGGTGACGGCGGCGGTCCCGCCGCCCTCGACGTAGCGGTGCAGGGCCTCGACGTCGGCGTCCCGGACCAGGTAGAGGGTCGGTGCCAGGACCAGCCGGTAGCCGCTGAGGTCGGTCGACGGGTGCACGATGTCGGCGGTCACGCCGGCCCGCCACAGTGCGCCGTACAGGGCGTTGAGTCGGTCGGCGTAGGTCACGTCGACGCTGGGGTGCGAATCCAACCCGACCCCCCACCATGCCTCCCAGTCGAACAGGATCGCCACGTCGGCGTCGACCCGACTGCCGCGTACCTCGGCGAGGGCCTTGAGGTCCGCGCCGAGCTGACAGACCTCGCGGAACACCTTGGTGTCCGGCCCGGCGTGCGGCACCAGCGCGGAGTGGAACTTCTCGGCGCCGGCCCGGGAGGCGCGCCACTGGAAGAACAGCACCCCGTCCGCGCCGCGGGCGACGTGGGACAGGCTGTTGCGGCGCAGTTGGCCGGGCAGCTTGGCCGCGTTGCGCGGTTGCCAGTTGACAGCGCTGGTGGAGTGCTCCATGAGCAACCACGGCGCACCGCCGGCGACGCCCCGGGTCTGGTCGGCGGCGAGCGCCAGCCCCAGGTGCCCCTGTGGGTCGGCCGCGTTCAGGTAGTGGTCGTTGGACACGAGGTCCACGTCGTGCGCCCAGGAGTGGTAGTCCATGTTCTTGGCCATGCCGATCATGAAGTTGGTCGTGATCGGTTGGCGGACCAGCGTCGTCAACAGCTCGCGTTCGGCGCGCAGCTGGGCCCGCTGCTCGTCGGAGGAGAAGCGCAGGAAGTCCAACTGCTGCGTGGGGTTGGCGAAGGTCGGGGCGGTGCGCGGAGGGTTGATCTCGGCCCAGTCGCCGTAGCGCTGGCTCCAGAACGCGGTGCCCCAGGCGTCGTTGAGCCGGTCCAGGTCGCCGTAGCGCTCCCGCAGCCAACTGCGGAACGCCTCGGCGCTGACGTCGCAGTAGCAGTGCACGTTGTGGCAGCCCAGCTCGTTGGAGACGTGCCACATCACCACGGCGGGGTGCTCGGCGTACCGGCCGGCGACCGCCCGCACCAACTCCAACGACCGCTCCCGGAAGACGGGGGAGCTGGGGCAGTACGCCTGTCGGCCACCCGGCCAGAGGATCGCGCCGTCGGCGCGGCGGGGCAGCGTCTCCGGGTGGGCGCGGGCCAGCCACGGCGGTGGGCTGGCGGTGGCGGTGGCCAGGACGACGTGGATGCCGCCGTCGTGCAGCAGGTCCAGCACCCGGTCCAGCCAAGCGAACTCGAACCGGCCCGGCGTGGGCTCCAGCAGCGCCCAGGAGAAGATCCCGACGGAGACCAGGTTGACGCCGGCCCGGCGCATCAACTCGACGTCTTCCGACCAGGTCTGCTCGGGCCACTGCTCGGGGTTGTAGTCGCCGCCGAAATAGATGCCGTCACCCTGCCATCGCCGCATGACAGCTGAGGGTGCACCGGTTGAAGTACGCAAGTCAACAGGTTCCAACATCGACTTTCTTTCCAACGTTTACCCCGTAACAGCCTTGTCACGACTGGGTTATCAGAGGCGAACAGCCCTCTTGACAGAGGCCTACGGAGGGGTAGCTTGATGCCCCAATGGCCGTTCGTGTTCGCCAATGTGGATTCTCGGTGGATCCCGATGAGTGATCACGACGACGGATTCGCCTTCACCACCCTCTGCTGACCCTTGGACTAGCACCTCTTCATCCGCAGGAGGCACAGATGTCCCGTCCCCAATCCCAGGCCGAGTACCTGGCTCGACTCGTACCGCCCTCCGTCGCCGGCATCAACCGACGCTCGCTGCTGGCCGGCGCGGCCGGCACGGGAGCGCTGCTCGGCACCGGTCTACTCGCCGGATGCGGCGACGACTCCGGCTCCGGCGGGTCCTCGAAGGACGTGTCGCTGGGCTCGAACCAGTCCGACCCGAAGCCCAAGGACGTCCTGGTCAAGGTCACCGACGGGTTCAAGACCTCATCCGGTGTCCAGGTTGGAATCAACACGGTCGACCACAACACGTTCCAGGAGAACATCAACAACTACCTCCAGGGCAAACCGGACGACGTGTTCACCTGGTTCGCCGGCTACCGGATGCGCTTCTTCGCCCAGAAGGGCCTGGCCGGCGACATCAGCGACGTGTGGAGCAAGCTCTCCGGCTTCTCCGACGCGTTCAAGAAGGCGTCCACCGGCGACGACGGCAAGCAGTACTTCGTACCGGCGACGTACTACCCGTGGGCTGTCTTCTACCGCAAGTCGGTCTGGCAGCAGTACGGCTACCAGGTGCCGAAGACCATCACCGACTTCACCAACCTCGGCGCGCAGATGAAGAAGGACGGGCTGATCCCGATCGCCTTCGCCGACAAGGACGGCTGGCCGGCGATGGGCACCTTCGACATCCTCAACCTGCGGATCAACGGCTACCAGTTCCACATCGACCTGATGGCCGGCAAGGAGGCCTGGACCTCCGACAAGGTCAAGAAGGTCTTCGACACCTGGGCCGGTCTGCTCCCGCTGCACCAGCCGGACAGCCTCGGGCGCACCTGGCAGGAAGCCGCCCAGTCGTTGCAGCAGAAAAAGAGCGGCATGTACCTGCTCGGTCTCTTCGTCGGCCAGCAGTTCAGCAACGACGAGCAGGACGACCTCGACTTCTTCACCTTCCCGGAGATCGACCCGTCGATCGGCGCCAAGGCGCTGGACGCCCCGATCGACGGCTACATGATGGCCCGCAAGCCGAAGAACGAGGACAACGCGCGCAAGCTGCTGGAGTACTTCGGCGGCAAGGAGTCCGCCGACATCACGCTCAAGAACGACCCGGCCGTCCTGGTCGCCAACAGCGGCGCGAACGTCGGCGGCTACACCGCGTTGCAGAAGAAGGCAGCCGAACTGGTCGGCTCGGCCACCGAGATCGCCCAGTTCCTCGACCGGGACACCCGGCCGGACTTCGCCTCCACGGTGATCATCCCGGCGATCCAGCAGTTCATCAAGAACCCGAAGGACATCAGCGGGCTCACCTCGTCCATCGAGAACCAGAAGAAGTCGATCTTCACTGACTGACGGCGGAAGGGGGAGGACCTCGTGTCCGACCTGCCCCTGATCCAAGCGGATCGCGCCGTGCCGCCGCCGGCGGCGACCACCCCCACGGGTGGCCGCCGTCGGCGGCTACGGCTCCTGTCCCGCACCGACCGCGTGGTCATCACGCTGATGGTGCTCGTGCCGCTGCTACTCGTCACCGGCTTCGTCTGGCTCCCGGCAGCAGCCACCGTGCTGCTGTCCGGCACCAACTGGGACGGCATCGGCCCACTCAACGAGATCGAGTTCGTCGGCGCGCGCAACTACGACGACGTGGTGAACATCTACCCGCCGTTCGTGCCGGCGGTCCAGAACAACCTGCTCTGGTTGGCGGCGCTGTTCGTGGTCGCCACGCCCTTCGGCATGTTCCTGGCCGTCCTGCTCGACAAGGAACTGCGCGGCAGTCGCTTCTACCAGACCGCGCTCTACCTGCCGGTTGTGCTGTCACTGGCGCTGATCGGCTTCGTCTGGCAGCTGCTCTACTCCCGCGACCAGGGCCTGATCAACGCCGCGTTCAACAGCAACGTCGACTGGTACGGCGACTCGAACGTCAACATCTGGGCGGTCCTGGTCGCCTCCGGCTGGCGGCACGTCGGGTACATCATGCTGCTCTACCTGGCCGGGCTGAAGGGCGTCGACCCCTCACTGCGGGAAGCGGCGGCGGTCGACGGCGCGTCCGAGACCCGCACCTTCTTCCGGGTGGTCTTCCCGGTGCTGCGGCCGATCAACATCATCGTGCTGGTGGTGACCGTGATCGAGTCACTGCGCGCGTTCGACCTGGTCTGGGTGGTCAACAAGGGCCGCAACGGCTTGGAACTGCTCTCCGCGCTGGTCACCCAGAACGTGGTGGGCGAGGCGAGCCGGATCGGGTTCGGCTCGGCGCTGGCGACGATCATGCTGGTCGTCTCGCTGGTCTTCATCACCATCTACCTCGCTACCGTGATGAGGGAGAACCGGGAATGAGCGTCGACACTCCGGTCCGTCGGCGCAAGCTGACCCCGCAGCGGCTGCTGCTGCACGGTTTCCTCATCGCCGTCTCGCTGGCCTGGCTCTTCCCGATCGCCTGGGCGGTGCTGACCTCACTGCGCTCGTACGACTACACCGCCGCCAACGGGTACGTGTCGTTCGGCGGCTGGACCTTCGACAACTACGTCACCGCCTGGCGGACGGCGGAGTTCGGCCAGCACTTCCTCAACTCGCTGTACATCACACTGCCGGCGGTGCTGCTGACCCTCTTCCTCGCGTCCTGCGTGGCGTTCGTGATCGCCCGGTTCAGTTGGAAACTCAACATCGTCCTGCTCGGGGTGTTCACAGCGGCCAACCTGCTGCCCCAGCAGGCGTTGCTCATCCCGCTGTTCCGGTTGTTCACCGAGGTGCCGCTGCCGGAGTTCATGAGCGACTCCGAGTTGCTCTACGACAGCTACTGGGGCCTGATCCTGATCAACGTCGCCTTCCAGTGCGGGTTCTGCGTCTTCGTACTCAGCAACTACATGAAGGCGCTCCCCCGCGACCTGTACGAGGCGGCGATGGTCGACGGGGCGAGCATCTGGCGGCAGTACTGGCAGGTCACCATGCCGCTGTGCCGACCGGCCCTGGCCGCGCTGGCAACGCTGGAGGTGACCTGGATCTACAACGAGTTCTTCTGGGCCACCGTCCTCATGCGCACCGGCGACAAGTTCCCGGTGACCAGCTCGCTGAACAACCTGCGAGGCGAGTTCTTCACCGACAACAACCTGGTCTCGGCGGGCAGCGTCCTCGTCGCGATCCCCACGCTCGTGATCTTCTTCATGCTCCAGCGACACTTCGTTCGGGGCCTGACCTTGGGAGCCTCAAAGGGATGACGATCCTGCACCTGCGCCGCGCGCGGACCAGCCTGGTGCTCGACGCGCGCGGCCCGGGGCTGCCCCGGGTCGTGCACTGGGGTGGCGACGTCGGCGACCTCGACGACGACGGTCTGCGCCAGCTCACCGACGCGACAGTACCGCCGGTGGTGCCGAGCGCCTTCGACGAGCCGCCCGTGCTGTCCCTGCTGCCGGAGGCGAGCGCCGGCTGGGGCGGGCGCCCAGGTCTGGCCGGGCACCGCGACGGACGGGACTGGTCCACCGCGTTCCGCCTCGACGACCTGGACGTCGACCAGCCCGCCGACGGCGGGGCCCGGGTGACGGTGCGGGCGGCGGACGCCGCCGCCGGGCTGGCCCTGACCATCGAGATCACGCTCGACCCGTACGGCCTGCTGACCGTCCGGCACCGGCTGCGCAACGACGGCGACAGCCCGTACGAGCTGCGGGAGCTGACCCCCGTGCTGCCGGTGCCGCCGGTCGCCACCGAACTGCTCGACCTCACCGGCCGCTGGTGCCGGGAACGGTCCCCGCAACGGCACCCGTGGCAGCAGGGTGCCTGGGTCCGCGAGGGTCGACACGGGCGGACCGGGCACGACGCCACGCTGCTGCTGGTGGCCGGCACCGCCGGGTTCGGCTTCGGGCACGGCGAGGTGTGGGCGGTGCACACCGCGTGGAGCGGCGACCACGTCACCGTCGCCGAGCGCCGACCCACCGGCGAGTCGACACTCGGAGGCGGCGAACTGCTGGCCCCCGGTGAGGTCCGGCTCGGCCCCGGCGAGTCGTACGAGACTCCCCTGCTCTACGCCGTCTGGTCCGACGTCGGGCTGGACGGGCTCAGCGACGTACTCCACTCGCATCTGCGGGCCCGACCCGGACACCCGCGCTCCCCCCGGCCGGTGACCCTCAACGTCTGGGAGGCGGTCTACTTCGACCACGACCTGGACCGGCTGCGGGCCCTGGCCGACCGGGCCGCGCAGATCGGCGTGGAGCGGTTCGTCCTCGACGACGGTTGGTTCCGCGGTCGGCGCGACGACACCGCCGGCCTCGGCGACTGGTACGTCGACGAAGGCGTCTGGCCCGACGGCCTGCAACCGCTCATCGATCACGTGACCGGCCAGGGCCTTCAGTTCGGTCTCTGGGTGGAGCCGGAGATGGTCAACCCCGACTCCGACCTGTTCCGCGCGCACCCGGACTGGCTGCTGGCCGTACCGGGGCGGCTGCCGCCGCCGTGGCGCAACCAGCAGGCGCTCGACCTGGGCCGCCCCGAGGCGTACGCCTATGTGCTGGAACGTCTCGACGCCCTGCTCACCGAACACCCCGGCATCAGCTACCTCAAGTGGGACCAGAACCGGGACCTCACCGAGGCCGGGCACCACGGCCGACCCGGCGTGCACGGGCAGACAGTGGCGGTCTACCGGCTCTTCGACCAACTGCGCAGCCGTCATCCGGGCCTGGAGATCGAGAGCTGCTCGTCCGGCGGGGCCCGGGTGGACCTGGCCATCCTGGCCCGCACCGACCGGGTCTGGGCCAGCGACTGCAACGACGCCCTGGAACGGCTCGGCATCCAACGCTGGACCGGGTTGCTGCTGCCGCCGGAACTCGTCGGCACGCACATCGGCCCGCAGCGCTCGCACACCACCAACCGCGTACACGACCTCGGCTTCCGGGCGGCCACCGCGCTCTTCGGCCACCACGGCATCGAGTGGGACATCGCCTCGATCAGCACCGCCGAGCAGACCGAACTGGCCGCCTGGGTGGCACTGCACAAACGGCTGCGCCCGCTGCTGCACGCCGGGCGGGTGGTCCGGGTCGACCACCCGGACCCGGCCGTCTGGGCACACGGCGTGGTCGGCGGTGACAAAACCCGGGGGGTGTACGCGGTGGCGCGGCTGGCCACCTCCGCCACGCCGTCCCCCGGCGCGGTCCGGTTGCCCGGCCTGGACCCTGTGCGCCGTTACCGGGTACGACCGGTGTCGGACGTGCCGCTGCCCGCGAGCATCGACCGGTCCACGCTGACCTGGTTGGCGGACGGTGTCGTCCTGACCGGGGCGGCGTTGGCCCGGGTGGGGTTGCAGATGCCCGCGCTGCACCCGGAGCAGAGCCTGGTGCTGGAGGTCGTCGAGGCCGGTTAGAAAAACTTTGGTCGGGGTGTCGAGAACGGTGCGGTCTGCTTCTACCTCACTGTGAGAGCACCGAGGGTGGTGCGCAGGTGTGAGGAGCGAGACGATGAAGTACATGCTGCTGATGCAGTTCAGCGCCGCGGGGACCGACTTCCCGAGCATCGACACCTGGACGCCGGCGGAGGTCCAGGCGCACATCGCGTTCATGGGCGAGGTCAACGAGAAGCTCACCGCCGCCGGGGAGTGGGTCGACGGGCAGGGCCTCGGCGGGCCGCAGCAGGCCCGGATCGTCCGCGCCGGTGAGGGCGGTACGCCGGTCGTCACCGAGGGGCCGTTCGCCGAGACGAAGGAGTTCCTCGCCGGGTTCTGGATCGTCGACTGCGACAGCCCGCAGCGGGCGGTGGAGTTGGCCGCACACATCTCCACCGCGCCCGGCCCGGGTGGCCGTCCGCTGAACATGCCCATCGAGGTGCACCCAGTGATGTCCGCGCCACCGCAGGAGCTGTGAGCGCTGACCACCGAGTCCCGCGTCGAGGACCTGCTGCGCGACCTCGCGCCGCAGGTCCTCGGCGTGCTCGCCCGCCGCTTCGGTGACTTCGCCACCGCCGAGGACGCGGTACAGGAGGCACTGCTGGCCGCCGCGACCCAGTGGCCGACGGAGGGGCTGCCGGACAACCCACGCGGCTGGCTGATCCAGGTCGGCTACCGCCGGATGATCGAACTGGTCCGCGGTGAGCAGGCCCGACGCCGCCGGGAGGATCTCGTCGCCCGGCGGGACCCGGACGACCAGCGGCACGCGCCGGCCGCTGACGAGGAGTTGACCGCCGAGCGGGACGACACCCTGGTCCTGCTGATGCTCTGCTGCCACCCGGCGCTCGCCCCGACGTCAGCGGTGGCTCTGACCCTGCGCGCCGTCGGCGGTCTCAGCACCGCCGAGATCGCCCGCGCCTTCCTGGTGCCCGAGGCGACCATGGCGCAGCGGATCAGCCGGGCCAAGCAGCGCATCCGCGCGTCCGGGCTGCCGTTCCGGATGCCCGAGCCGGCCGAGCGCGCCGGTCGGTTGACGGCCGTCCGGCAGGTGCTCTATCTGATCTTCACCGAGGGGCACACCAGCACCACCGGCCCGGACCTGCGTCGCGTCGACCTCGCGGCCGAGGCGATCCGGCTCACCCGCGCGCTGCACACGTTGCTGCCTGACGACAGCGAGTCGGCTGGGCTGCTGGCGTTGATGCTCCTCACCGAGGCGCGTGGCCCGGCGCGGACCGGGCCTTCGGGCGAGCTGATCTCCCTGTCCGACCAGGACCGCAGCCGCTGGGACGCGGCGGCGATCGCCGAGGGCGTCGCACTGGTCACCCGGGCGCTGCCGCGTGGGCCGGTCGGCCCGTACCAGGTACAGGCCGCCATCGCCGCGTTGCACGACGAGGCGCCGAGCACCGAGGCGACCGACTGGCCGCAGATCCTGGCGCTCTACGAGGTGCTGGAACGACTCGCCGGCAGCCCCGTGGTGGCGCTCAACCGGGCCGTGGCGACCGCCATGGTGCACGGGCCGGCAGCCGGTCTCGCGGCCGTCGACGCGCTGGCCGACGACCCCCAGCTCGCCGGACACCACCGACTGCCCGCTGCCCGCGCACACCTGCACGAGATGGCCGGCGACCGGGATCGGGCGATCGCCGACTACCGGGCCGCCGCCGCGCGCACGAACAGCCTGCCCGAGCAGCGCTACCTCACCATGCGAGCGGCCCGGCTCGCCGCCGAACCAGCACCGGTGCAACCCGAGGACTGACCCACGATGCGGTAGGCCCGGTGCGTGCGCACGGCGGTGCCGGGGACAGGGTCCTCCGTCAGCCAGGGCCATCCGCCAGCCGGGTCGTCCGCCGAGGGCAGGTGCGACGCGGCCACGCGACGACGGTGGCTCTTGGATGGCGAGCGGCGCCGGACGCCGGCGATAGCCTGACCACCGACATCCGCCGTCGAGCATTCAGGACTGGGGACCGTATGGCGTACGTGCTGCTGGGGATCGCCATCCTCGCCGAGGTGCTGGCGACCAGCCTGCTCAAGAGCACCGCGGGGTTCAGCCGGCTCTGGCCGACGGTGGGTTGTCTGACCGGCTACGTGTTGGCATTCCTGCTGCTGGCGCAGGCGGTCAAGGAGATCCCGGTCGGTGTCGCGTACGCGCTCTGGTCGGGTCTGGGCACCGCAGCCATCGTGGCGATCGGGGCGGTGTTCCTGGACGAGCGGGTCGGGCTGACCAAACTCACCGGCATTGCGCTGATCATCGCCGGGGTGGTCATCGTGAACCTGTCCGGGGAGCACTGACCGGATCGACGGTCCCCGCGCGGCGGCGGAATGGCCGGGCCCGTGCGGGCCCGGCCACCACCACTCTCCCGCTCAACCGGCGGTGCAGTTCACCGCCGGTGGGGCGTTGCTGCCGGTCCAGCCGCCGATGAAACCGAAGCTGGTGCTGGCACCGGCGGCCAGTCGGCCGTTGTAGTCCGCGTTGCGCGCGGTCACCGTGGCTCCGCTGCTGGTCAGCGTCGCGTTCCAGGCCTGGGTGACGCTCTGGCCGTTGGCGTACGTCCACCGGGTGGTCCAACCCGTGATCGCGGCGGCGCCGGCGGTCACCCGGACCTCACCCTGAAAGCCACCCTGCCACTGGTTGGTCACCGTGTAGGTCGCCGAGCAGCCACCCGTCGGCGGAGGGGTGGTCGGCGGAGGGGTGGTGGGCGGAGGCGTTGTCGGAGGCGGAGTGGTCGGCGGCGGGGTGCCGCCGAAGACGCTGGCCTCCCGGGAGGTCTGCCGGATGCCGTTGGCGCCGTTGAAGAGCCGCTGACCCCAGGTGGTCAGGTTGGCCGGGTTGAAGGAGGTGGCCAGGTCGAGATACTCCACGCCGCCGCCGTTGCCGCTCCACGACCAGCCCAACCAGCCGATCCCGTTGGCTTGGGTGTACGCGAGGATGGCGTCCTCGTCCGGGTTCCCGTCGGAGTGGTTGAAGCCGAACTCACCGACCACGATGGGCAGCCCCGCCGAACGGAAACGGCCCAGATAGTCGCTGATCTCGGCGGCGGTGTCGAACACCCCGTACATGTGGATCGAGAAGACGGTGTTGCGGGCCGGGTCCGCGGCGAAGACCGACGCGGCGTTGTCCCGCATGGTGAACGACCAGTCCTGACCCCAGTTGGGCGCGTCCACCATGATGGTGTGGGTCAGCCCGCCGGCACGCAGGCGCGTGATCGCGCTGGCGTTGTCGGTGGCCCAGGAGGCGTAGTTCTGGTTGCCGTACGGCTCGTTGCCGATGTTGACGATGACGTACCGCTCCTGACCGACGAGGACGTCGGCGAGACTGAGCCAGTAGTCGACCGCGCGGGCGAGGGTGATGGCGCCGCTCTGCTCGCCGTACCCGGTGGTGTCGTGCACCTCCAGCACGCAGATCAGCCGGTTGGCCTTACACAGTGAGATGACGTTCGCGACGTCGGCGTTGGTGTTGCGGGTCCACCGGTCGCCGCTGGACAACACCACCCGCACGGTGTTTGCCCCGAGCGCCTTGACGTCGGCGAACGAGCTGGTCTGCTGTGGATACCAGGTGTGCGCGTGGTTGACGCCGCGCATGACGAATTCGGTGCCGTTGGCGTCGTACAGCTTGCCGCCCGCGACGGAGAAGCCAGCCGCCGCGTGCGCCGGCTGGCCGAACGCCAGCACGGCGACGAGCAACGCGAGCAGCGCCGCGCCGACGGCAGAGAGTCGAGTCTTCATGGCCTTCCTCAGGAAGAACCCCCGGTGCCCGACAGGGGTGGGACGAGACAGGGGAAGGCGGCTGCAGCCCGGCAGCCGCGCCCGGCTCCCGGAACGCACGCATCAGCGTAGGGCGATGGATAGGCAGTCGCAACCGGTTCAGTAGTCAGGCTCTGGGCCCGAACAGCCGCAACGGCCCACGCAGGCGCAGGCCGTCACGGGGCGATCATCCCCACCACAGGATGTGCGCCACATCCGGCTCTTAACCGGTTAAGAGCGACGGTAGGCAGGTCGCCGCGATCCGTCAAGCATCGCCGGAGCCGAACCGGACGGGAGGGTTGACGGCTGCCGACCTGGGTATCCCGGGAACGATCCGTCGGTGGAGAGGGGAAACCAGGATGGTCAGCGTCGGCTACACCCTGATGAGCGAGCAGGCCGGTCCCAAGCAACTGGTGGACCACGCCATCCGAGCCGAAGCGGCCGGCTTCGACCAACTCGTGGTCTCCGACCACTACTACCCCTGGCTGGACTCCCAGGGCCACTCGCCGTACGCCTGGTCGGTGCTCGGCGCGGTCGCCCACGCCACCTCCCGCGCGCAGCTGATGTCGTTCGTGACCTGCCCGATCCGCCGCTACCACCCGGCCGTCGTCGCGCAGAAGGCCAGCACGATCGGGGCGCTCTCGGACGGCCGCTTCACCCTGGGCCTCGGGGCGGGCGAGAACCTCAACGAGCACGTCGTCGGCAGCTGGCCCCACGTGCAGCAGCGCCACGAGATGTTCGAGGAGGCGTTGCAGATCATCCGGCCGCTGCTCAACGGCGAGACGCTGACGTTCTCCGGCAACCACTTCGACGTGCCCGACGCCTATGTCTGGGACCGGCCGGAGCGGCCGGTGCCGATGGCCATCGCGGCGTCCGGTCGGCAGTCCGCGACGTTGGCGGCCGAGTACGGCAGCGGCATCATCTCTACCGAACCGGACCGGCACATCATCGAGATGTACGACGACGCCGGCGGTGCCGGCCAGCCCCGCTACGGGCAGGTGGCGATCTGCTACGGCCCCGACGAGGCGGAGTGCCGCAAGATCGTGCACGACCAGTTCCGCTGGTTCGGGATGGGGTGGAAGGTCAACGCCGACCTGCCCGGCCCGGAGTCGTTCGCCGCCGCCACCCAGTTCGTCCGGGAGGAGGACGTCGCCGAGGGCATCTCCTGCGGCCCGGACGTGGACGCGCACGTCGAGGCGTTCCGCAAGTTCGTCGACGCCGGCTTCACCCACGTGGCGATCATCCAGGTCGGTGGGGAGAGCCAGCCGATGTTCCTGGACTGGGCGCAGGATCAGCTGCTGCCCCGACTGCGCGAGCTGTGAGCGACCCGACGGCAGGTGGGCCGCGCCCGCCTGCCGGGCTCACGCCCGCCGGCCGGTTCGGGCTGGGGGAGCTTCGGCTCGCCCTGGCCGCCCCCCGGCCGGCCGCCGGGCTGATTAGCGACTGGCGGCTCGTCGACGGACTGCGTACCCACACCCGGCGGGCTGCCGACCCGGCGACCGGGGCGACGCCCGTGGTGCTGGTGCACGGTCTGGCCGTCTCGCACCGCTATCTCACCCCGTTGGCCGCCGCGCTCGCCACCACCAACCCGGTGTACGCGCCGGACCTGCCCGGCTTCGGTCTGAGCGAACACCCCCGGGGCGCGTACGACGTGGCAGGGCACGCCGACCACCTGGCCGCCTGGCTGGCCGCGTACCAACTGCCGCCGGTCTGCCTGGTGGGGCACTCGTTCGGCGCGGAGGTCGCCGCCGCGGTCGCCGTGAACCACCCGGGTGCGGTACGCGCGCTGGTGCTGGCCGGGCCGACCAGTGACCCGGTGGCCCGGTCCCGACGGGCCCTGTTCGGCAGGTGGCTGGTGGACACCCTGCGCGAGGCACCGTTGCAGGCGCCGATCCTGGTCCGGGACATCTGGGACGCCCGGCCCTGGCGGGTCTTCGCGACGCTGTCGCACTCGGTGCACAACGCGATCGAGGCCGACCTCGTGCGGATCACCACGCCGACCCTCGTGCTGACCGGCGGCCGTGACCCGGTGGTGCCGGCGCGGTGGCGCGACCAGGCGGCCCGGCTCGTGCCGGACGCCGACCTGACTGTCGTACCCGGTGCCGCGCACAACGTGGTCACGACCGCACCGGTGGGGGTCGCTGACGCGATCCGCCGCCTCCTCGCCCCGCAGCCCGCACTCACGGACAGGTGAAACCCATGCGCATCGGTAACACGGAGATCCGCCCGCTCGGTGGTGGCATCGGCTGCCTCCTGATGATCCTCTTCTCGATCGTGGCCTCGGTGGTGCTGACCGTCCTGGTCAACCTGGTGCTGTAACGCGCGGTCAGCGGCGCAGACCCAGAGCGCCGAGCACCTCCCGGGAGGCCACTCGGGCCGGGTCGAGCACCGCGCGGCGGGTCCAGCGGGCCGCCGGCGTGACGGTTGCCCGCCAGGCCGCTCGTAGGCCGCGCGCCACCGACACGACAGTCACCGACCAGACCCAGCGAACGCCCGACAGCAGCGGACGCACCGTGTGCCGCCACAACCAGCGCAACCCGTGGCCGATCGGGCGCAGGACCAGTCGGTAGACCAGCCGCAGCACCCAACCGGCGGTCCGCCACGCACCGACCACCGCCACGACGACCAACCGGCCGAACCCCACGACGACCCAACGGATTCCGCGTACGAGCCCGGCTAGTGCGATGCCCAACGCCCCGGCGAGCATGCCGACGCCGCGCCACACCAGGCGGCCGAACGGGGTGAGCGCCGCTCCCACCCATCGCAGCGGCCGCAGGACCAGATGCTCGGTGAGCCAGACCAGCACGCGGCCCAGAGCCACGAGAGGCGGGCGCAGCCCTCGGCGGGCCAACCACACCAACGGCGACCAGACCACCGTGCGGGCCACCCAGGCGAGGGCGTACGCCAGCCAGACCAGCGGGAACCAGACGAGGGTGCGGACCACCCACGCGACACCGCGGGCCAACCACACCAGCGGCGACCAGACGAGGGTACGGGCCACCCACGCAACACCCTGGCCGAGCCACACGAGTGGCAGCCAGACGAGATGGCGTGCCGCCCAGGTCAACGGGAGCCAGATCAGGTTGCGAGCGCACCAGACCAGGGGACGCCACAGCAGCCGGTGCAGGGCCCAGATCAGCGGAGCCATCAGCCAGTCGCGCAGGAACCGACCGGCCGGGCTGAGCAGGTGCCGATACAGCAGCCGGCCGGCAGCCGTGATCAGCTCCCAGAGCAGGCGTACCGGCAGCACGAAGACCAGCGCGACACCGCGCGCGACGGCCGCGACGAGCGGAAACGCGACGGTGGCCGGCTCGGCCGTGTGGACGGCCGACGGGGCGCGGGCGGCGAGCGTCGCCGTCGGCGCGGCCGGACGATCGGGCGGTGGCCCGGGAAGCGGCGGCCGGACGGTGGGGCGGTCGGTCACGGTGGGCACGGTAGCCGTGCCGCGCCACGCGCGGGGCCCCTTCCGGTCACAGGTCGATGGTGGCCAGGAGTGGATAGTGGTCGGAGGCCGTGTCCGCCGCTCCGCCGCGGATCACCCGGCAGTCGCCCACCCGTTCCGCCAGGGCCCGGGTGGCGAGCAGATAGTCCAGGCGCATCCCGGCGAACTCGGCCCCGCCGAACCTGGTGGGAACGGTGTGACCGTCGGGCTCCGGCACCCCGACGTTGCACGCCGGCCACAGGTCGACCAGGTCGGCGGCGAGCAGCCGGGCGATCGCCCGGGTGTCCACCGTGCCCCCGCCCCGACGCAGGTGCCGCCGCCGGTAGAGGATGGGCATGCCGGCCAGGCGAGCGGTGTGGTCGACGGCCGGGTCGAGCGAGTTGAGGTCACCGGCGAGCAGTGTCAACGGCCCTCGGCTGCGTCGCACCGCAGCGGCCAGCCAGTCGACCTCCATCCGCCGCCGTCCGCCGGAGTACGGATGGAGGTGGGTGCCGAGAACGGTCAACGGGCCGGCGGGAGTGTCCACCACGACGCGGGCGGCGGCGTGGTGGAAGGGCCGGCGCAGGGTCCCCGCGTCGACGACCCGGTACGGCGGGCGGACCAGGACCGCGACCGGCTGCCCGAAGCAGGACCTGGCCAGGTGCGGTGTCATCCGCACCCGGTCCGCCACGGCCGCCATCAGCCCGTCGCGGTCGAAGCCGCGCAGTTCCTGGAGGGCCAGCACGTCCGGCGCCTGCTCCTCGACGACCTGGACCACCCGGTCCAGCCGGTCGGAGCCGCCACGGTCCCGACCACCGGTGCGGATGTTCCAGGTCATCAACCGCAGCACGGCGACGCTCAGTCCGGCCGGCCGGCCCGCGCCAGCTCGTCGTCGAGGGTGTCCACGTCCTCCGACTCGATGGCCGGCTGGTTGCCTTCCTTCAGATCGGCGTTGGGGCGGATCACGAGGTAGAGCAGCCCGATCCAGAGCGCGGACAGCAGGATCGCACCCATGAAGTCGGTCGGGTGGTGCATGCCCCGGTACATCCGGGAGGTGGCCACACCGACCGGCATGAGCACTGCCAACCCCACGAAGATCCAACGCCACCACCTGTCGGTACGCGGGAACACGATGACTGTGATCGCCAGCCAGACGCAGATCGTGGCGGCGATGTGCCCGGACGGGAACGACGAGGTGGGCATCTGCCCGTCGAGGTTCTCCACCGCCGGGCGAGGCCGGTCGACGGCTCGGGCCGACGCGAGGAACAGGGTCAGCTCACCGACCATCGCCAGCGCCACGAACAGCACCGGCCGCCAGCGCCGCCACACCGCCAGCACCAGCGGACAGAACACCAGCGAGATCAGCAGAATCGCGTGGGTGTCACCGAACTTGCTCCACCACCAGCTCACCTCGGTCAACGTGTCGGTGTGCCGCTCGGCGAACCAGCGCGGAACGTCGGTGTCGAGGGTGTCGAAGAAGGTGCCCTTGGCGTGGTAGCTGACGTAGGTGCCGAAGCCGTAGAGCGCACCGAACACGAGCACCCAGCCGACCAGCAGTTCGGCCACCGCGGACCGGGGGTGGGCCAGCACGTGCTCCTCGGCCGGGGCGGGCGCGATGTCGTGCCCCGCCTCCGGCTCCAGGCCCTCGGTGAGCGGCGGCACCGGTCGTCCGCGTTCGCGACGCCACAGCCGGAAGGCGTACGCGGTGACGCCCAGCCAGGCCGCGCCGAGCAGCCAACCGCCCAGCACGTCCGAGACGAAGTGCACGCCCAGCGCGATCCGGGTCAGACCGATCAGTGCCACCAGCACGCCGACGCCGACGATCGCCGGCTTACGCCAGCGGGGCGCCATGGCCGGCAGGAACACCAGCAGCAGTGCCCCGTACGCGACGAACGAGCCGAGCGCGTGCCCGCTCGGGAAGCTGTTGCCGGGGGCGCTGGCGATCGGCACGTCCACGATCGGGCGGAGCCGGCCGACCAACGTCTTCAGGGACGGGTCCAGGATCAGGCCACCGACCCCGGTGATGATCAGGTAGACGGCGAGGCGAGGCTGACGCCGGATCAGCAGCCCGACCACGGCGATGGTGACCAACCAGATGAGGATCGGCCGGCCACCCAGGTCGGTCACCGCCTGGAGGACGGTGACGAGCGCGTGGTGCGGGGCGACGAGCCCGTTGAACCACTCGGCGGCGGCGTGGTCGGCGTCCTGCAGAGGGCTCCACCGGACCCGCACGAGCATCAACAGCAACCCGAAGGCCACCCCGGCGCCGGTGACGGCCACCAGGCCGGCGATGCTCCGTTCGGCGAAATGCCCGATCGGGCGCCGTGCCACCTCTTTGACCGCGGTCACCCCGCACCTCCCTTGTCGGCTCTGGCGAGGCGCTTTACCCGATCCGCGTCACGCGTACACGCGGGGCGTCGCTACAGCGCTGTCATGTCCCCGGTGTCGAGCAGTTCGGCCCGGTCGGTGTCGGGCTCCCACAGATCCGGTTGGGCCGGTTCCTGGACACCGATGCGCAGCGCCTCCAGCTGGGCGGCGAACGCCAGACCACCGAAGAGCGCCATGCCGGTCAGGTTGGCCCAGAGCAGCAGCGCCATCATGCCGGTCAACGCGCCGTAGGTCTGCCCGAAACCGTCACTGAACTTGACGTACGCGGCGAGCAGCAGGCTGGCCAGCCACCAGAGGGCGGTGGCGATGCCCGCGCCGAAGAACAGCCAGGACAGGCCGGGCTGGTTGCGACGCGGGGCGTGGCGGAACAGTACCGCCACGGCGAGGACGGTCAGCCCGAGGCTGAGGGGAAAGCGGACCACGTTCCAGATGACGTTGGCGAGCGCGCCCCACTCGTAGTGCTCCCGCACGGAGCGGCCCATCGCGCCACCGCCGACGAGGATCAGGAAGCCGGCGAGCGCGGGCAGGCCGGCGGTGACGGCCAGCACGGCGGCGCGCAGGTACTTGCGCAGCGCCGGGCGATCCCGTTCGACGCCGTAGATGCGGTTGGCGCCCCGCTCGATCTGGGCCATCGTGGTGGTCAGCGCGACCAGGCCGGTGAGCAGACCGAGAGTCAGCGCAAGCTCGCCGGCGTCCTCGGCACGTTCGCCCTCGCCGAGCAGGTCACCGACGACCTCCGCGCTCTGACCGGGGGTGAGCGCCAGCACGGTGTCGGCGACGACCCGGCCGCCCTCCTCGACGCCCAGCTCGGTGATCAGCCCCGTGAGGGCGATCAGGAACGGCACCACGGCGAGGCAGAGTTGCAGCGCGAACGCACGGGAGTGGCTGAAGCCGTCTCCGTAGCGGAACCTGATGAAAGCGTCGCGCAGCAGGTGCCAGCCGCCCTCCCGGCGCAGAGTGTGCCAGGCGTCGTCGGCGGACAGCTCCTCGTCGGCCATCAGCCGGGTCTCCGGCACGATCCGGGTACTACTCACGGCGCGCTTCCTCGATCAGCTGCTCGCCCCGCTCTCCGGCGCCCTGCGCGTCGACGGCCAGGTCGGGTGCGTCCTCCGGCTGGGGGACGCACAGCCAGAGCGCCTCCGGTCGGATCTCCGCCCGGAGCTGCCGGCCCGGGGAGATGAGATCGCCGTCCAGCTCACGCGGCTGGGCCCGACTGCTGGTGATCACCACGCGTTTGCCGCGGAACACCTCCATCCGAGGCACCTCACCGCGGCGACGGACCACCGCCCAGCCGAGCGCGAGCCAGTGCCGCAGGTTGTGCGGTGTGAGCACGGCGACGTCGAGCCAACCGTCGTCCGGCTCCGCCTCGGTGAGCAGTGTGACGCCGCCCTGGAGTCGACCGACGTTGGCGATCAGGACCGAGCGGGCCCGGCGGCGTACCGGTGGGCGGTCGTCGACGCGGATCTGCACCCGCATCGGCCGGTCCCGCAGGTGGCGGACGGCGCCCATCACGTACGCGGGCCAGCCGATGCGGGCCTTGGTGGTCTCGTTGGTGGCTTCGAGCATCTGGGCGTCGAAGCCCATGCCCGCCATCACTGTGAAGTACTTGTCCTCGACGGCGCCGACGTCGAGCAGTCGTCGGCCCCGCTCGACGGCGACCTGCAGCCCGGCGGCCAGGTCGGTGGAGAGGCCCAGGTTGGCGGCGAGCAGGTTGCCGGTGCCCTGGGGCAGCACGGCCAGCGCCACGTCGGTGCCGACCAGCCCGCTGACGCAGGCCATCACGGTGCCGTCGCCGCCGCAGGCGAAGACCAGGTCGACGCCGTCCTTGACGGCCTGTTCGGTCTGGCCCCGGCCCGGGTCCTCGACTGTCGTCTCGTGCCACTGCGGCGCGGGCCAGCCGGCCGCGGCGAGGGCGTCGTCGACGACGCGGCGCAGCTCGTCGAGATCGTCGACCTTCGACGGGTTGACCACCACCGCGGAGCGCAGCCCGCCGTCGCCGCCCGAGGGCCGCCTGTCGTGTCCAGCATCCACGGCGCCAGTGTGCAGCAACCGGACGGCTTCAGCGACCCGGCGACCCGGCGGCGTCGGAAGCGCCACAGACAGGTTTCAACGCGAGTTCACCCGTCACGCCGCCGCCCGGAGCGCGATCTCCACCCGGCGGCGCAGGTCATCGAGGTCGATCCCTGACTCGGTGAGCACCAACGCGCCCAGCCCCTGCCCCTCCCGGAGCACCCCGAGCAGGATGTGCTCGGTGCCGATGTGCTTGTGACGCAGGCGCAGCGCCTCCCGCAGGGACAACTCCAGCGCCTTCTTCGACCGGGGCGAGAACGGGCCGCCGAGGTACCGCTTGCGTCCCCAGCGGCGGCGTGGCGCCGGCACCGCCTCGCGTAGCGCGTCCGGGCCGAAGGACTGCTCGATGCGGGCCACGATCGCGGCGAGGTCGATGCCGATCTCCCGCAGGGCCGCCGCGTCGGCGTCGCCGAGACCGGCGCCACCGGTGGTGGTGTGCCGGCGTACCCGTTCGCGCAGGTCGTCGGCGCGCACACCGACGTCGGCGAGCACCCGGCTGGCCAGGCCCGCGTCGTCGGAGAGGAGGGCGAGCAGCAGGTGTTCGGTGCCGACAGGCCGTCGACCCTCGACCCGTGCCTCCTCCAGCGCCCGCCGCACCACGTCGCGCGCCCGGTCGGTGAACCGTTCGAACATCACGCCTCCCAGGATGAGTTGACCGCCGGTCGCCCGGCGTGCTTCTTGTGGACCGCCTGCCGGCTGACCTCGAGCGCGTCGGCGATCTCCTGCCAGGACCAGCCCTGTCGTCGGGCGTTGTCCACCTGGACCACCTCGAGCCGCTCGAGCAGCCGGCGTAGCGCGCGGACGGCACGCAGCCCGACCCGGGGGTCGGTGCTGCCGGCTGCCGCCGCGAGTTCTGTCGCCTGACTCATGCCGTCAACATACGTTGACAGCGCACATCATGTCAACTCCAGTTGACGAACGGGTTTCACTCCCTCCTACTTGACAGCGCTATAGCTAGCCGTTATCCATTAACGATCTAGACGAAGGACGTGCTTGGTGCAGGACGTGGTGCTGGCCATGCTGGCCAAGGAGCCGGCGCACGGATACGAGCTGCGCAGCAGGCTGCGTGCCGCGCTCGGCCCGCTGGGCGAGGCGATGAACGCCGGGCAGATCTACGTGACGCTGACCCGCCTGGGCAAGGCGGGGCTGGTGACCTCGCAGCGGGTCGAGGGCCTGCCGGACCGGCCCGAACGCCGGGTGTACGCGCTGACGCCGACGGGGCAGCAGCGGGTCGCCACCTGGCTGGCCGAGGTGAACTGGCCGAAGCCGGACCTCGCGGAGTTTCACCTCAAGTTGGTGGCTGCCGCGACCGCCCGGCTGGCCGATCCGGTGGCCTTGGTCGACGCGCAGCGGCGTGAGGTGCTGCGCCGGCTGCGCGACGCCCAACGGGCAGCGTTGGACCGGTCGGTGGATCCGGTTGCCGGGCTGCTGCTGGAGGGTGTCGTGTTACGGCTGCGGGCCGACCTGGCATGGCTGGAGGCGTGTGAACGCGTGTGGGCTGAGTGTGATCCGACCAGGCGGAAGGCGGGGGCGTGACCGGGTCGACGGTGTTGCAGGCGCGCGGGCTGAGCATGCGGTACGGCGGCGAGCGAGCGCTGGTCCGGGCGGTCGACGAGGTCGATCTGGACGTGCCGGCCGGACAGTCGCTGGCGGTGATGGGGCCCAGCGGCTGCGGCAAGTCCACCCTGCTGTACCTGCTCGGCGGGCTGCAACGCCCGACCGACGGGCAGGTGTGGCTCGCCGACCGTCGCATCGACACGATGAGCGAACGCGCCCTGGCCCGGCTGCGGCGTGACAACCTCGGGTTCGTCTTCCAGTCGTTCCAGCTCATGGACGAGCTCACCGCGGTGGAGAATGTGGAGCTGGCCGCGCTGCTGGCTGGCCAGTCACCGGGGCGGGCCCGCAAACGGGCGATGTACCTGCTGGACCGGGTGGGGCTGGCCGACCGCGCCAGGCACCTGCCCTCGGCGCTGTCCGGTGGGCAGCGCCAGCGGGTCGCCATCGCCCGCGCCTTGAGCAACGAGCCGCTGGTCGTACTGGCTGACGAACCCACCGGCAACCTGGACAGCGCCGCCACCCTGGACGTGCTGCGGCTGTTCGAGGAGCTGCGCACCGCAGGACAGACCCTGGTGGTGGTTACCCATGACCCCCGCATCGCAGCGGTCGCCGACCGGGTGATCGCCATGCGTGACGGCGCGTTCGTCGACGACAACCGGCTTGCCGGCTCCGCCACCGGCACCCTCTACGACGGGCGGCGCTGAGATGGCCGGCCGCCTCCTGCTCGTCTGCCGGCTGCTGATGCGGGACCTGCGCCGCCGCCGAACCGAAACCATCCTGCTCCTGACCGCGATCACCGCCGCCACCGCCACACTGACCATCGGCCTCACCCTCAACGAAGTCGCCGATCGGCCGTACCAGCAGACCCGGACCGCCACCGCCGGCCCAGACGTGATCGTCACACCCCGGGCCACCGGTCAGGCGGCACTGGACGAGCTCGCATCGCTGACCACCGGGGCCGGCGTCACCGATCACAGCGGCCCCTTCCCGATCGCCTACCTGACGATGACAGCCCGCGGCAAGTCCGCGCACACAGTGGTAGCGGGTCGGGACGCCACACCCGCGTCGATCGACCGACCAGCCGTGACCGACGGCACCTGGGTACGCCCCGGCGGCGTAGTCGTCGAGCGCGCCTTCGCCGACGCCCTCGGCATCCGCACCGGCGACACCGTCGACATCGGCGGCCATCTGTTGCGCGTGCTCGGGACCGCGGTCACCGCCGCGAGAGCGACGTACCCCTACGCCGGGTGGCACTACCCCGGCAGCGTCCTGGTCGAACGCGGCGGCCTGGTCTGGGTCGACCAGAGCGACATCGCCACGCTCGCGGGCGGTCAGCCGCTGTCGTACACCCTCAACCTCAGACTCGCCGACCCGGCGGCCAGCAGCACGTACCCCATCGGCGACCAACTGACCACCTGGCAGGCGATCAGCTACCTCAACGGTCGGCTGTACAGCGACGCGCAGATCGCTCTGCTCGTCGGCAGCTGGCTACTCAACGGCCTTGCGCTGGCCGGCGTCGCCGGCATCGTCGCGGGCCGGATCATCGGCCAGCGTCGCCGAGTGGGGCTACTCAAGGCCGTCGGCGCCGGACCGGCCATGATCGCCGCCGTCCACCTCGCCGAGTATCTGGCGATCGGGCTTGCCGCCGCAGCGACGGGCCTCGTCACGGGCTGGCTCGCCGCACCCGCGCTGATCCGCCCCAGCGCCGGACTCATCGGCTCCGTCAACGCCCAGCCACCTGCGCTGCGCATGGTGGTCGCCGTCACGGTCCTTGCCCTCGCGATCGCTGTGGCGGCGACCGTGGTGCCGGTGTTGCGCGCGGCCGCCACCAGCACCGTTCACGCGCTTGCCGACGCCGCAACGCCACCGCGCCGCCGGCGGTGGCGCATCTGGCTGTCGCGGCGGCTGCCCACCGCCCTGCTGATCGGGGTGCGTATCAACGCGCGCCGGCCGCGCCGCGCCCGGCTGGTCACCGTCAACACCCTGATCACCACGACCACACTCGTCGGCATTTTCATGGTCAACTCCCAGGCTGTGCACTTCGACCTCGGCTACACCGAACTCGCCAATCCCCGGGTGGAACGGGGCGAGCAGGCCACGCTCGTGCTGACCGTCGTGCTGTGCGTCCTCGCGCTCATCAACGCCGTCGTGAGCGCCTGGACCGCAGTCCTCGACGCCCGCCAGCCACTGGCCGTCGCGCGGACGCTCGGTGCGACGCCCGCGCAGGCCGGCCTGGGCCTGGCGGTGGCGCAACTACTTCCCGCCATCCCCGGCGTCGCCGTGGGGATCCCGGCCGGCGTCGGGCTTGTCGCGTTCGTCAGCACCGGTGAGGTCCAGTACCCACCCCACTCCTCGCTGCTCGCCACCGCGCTCGGAGTCCTGCTCGCCATCGCCGCGCTCACCGCCATCCCCGCGATGGTCGCCGCCCGGCGACCGGTCGTGGACACCCTCAGGTCCGCGCCGACCTGACCGCCGAGGCAACCGATCCCACCCGCCACCACCCTCGACCTCCCGGTCGTCGAACAGGCCTCGCCGGGCACGGGCTTCGGGTTTCGCCCCGACTCGGCCGCGAGCAGCCCCTGGCACGCGAATCAACTGCCGTGGCACCATGTTCCGCTATGGATCATGGGGAACGGCTTCGTCGAGCGGCGCTCGCATCGGACATCCCGGACGACGAGGTAAGCCGGTTCATCCAGCACCTCCGGCTGTCGATCCGGTTGAGCGCAGAATCCAGCGGTGTTCCGGCCGGGCAGTTCGGTGGATTGCCCCGCCTGCCGGTGGGCACGGACTGGCCGTCCGACGGGGTCGGGCCGCTGCCGTTCATCTTCTCGGTCGACTGCGCGGCGCTGCCAAGAGTCGACGGCCTCGGCCTGCCGGCAGACGGCTCGCTGCTGTTCTTCCTCGACCACGAGCAGGCCGCTGCGACCGGGGAGCGGAGGTACGGGCGCGTCGTGCATGTCCCCGCCGGCACCGAGACCACGGTGGCGGCAGGATCCACCGACCAGCCGTTCACCGAGGAGCAGTACGCCGTCGGCGCGACGCTGCGCGCGGAACTCCCCGGCTGGTTCGGGGCGGACGAAGACGACGACGAGGACGACAACGACCTGTCGCCCTTCCAGCAAGAGTTGGCTCGCGACCTTGAGCGTGACCTGCCGCACCGTGACGAACTCCGCGCCCTGGCCGACGATCTCTGGCCGCCTGACGACGGGTACGCCAGCGCCCACCTCGGCGGGTACGCCGACCAGGAGGTGATCAAGAGTTTCGCGGAGCAGACCCTCGCGTGGCGCGAGAAGACCGGCGAGATCGTCATCCCGGTCGCGAAATGGTATTCCCAAGTGGAACAGGAGACCCACCGGCTGACGACCGAGTGGGTGTCGCTCGCCCGTTTTCCGGTAGCCAATGATCTCTATTACCGGAGCGTCGGGAGTTTCGTGATCCGTCACGACGACCTGGCCGCCGGCCGGCTGGACGAGGCGCTCTGCATGGCTGAACTGATCCCGTAGCACTCGGGCGGCCCTGGCCACGAACGGCGTCGCAGGCGCCTGGCGCTGGCATCCCCGAGCGCCGACAGGCGCACGTCGCGGAGAACCCACAAACCCGCAATCGACCCACAGCCGCGACCATCCGACTACCCTCGGTGAGGGACAGCGCGGTCGTGCCGGGCGCGACGCCCGGGAGGTGATATCGATGGCCGTACCCGCCGACGCGGCGGTGCTGGTCGGCCTCGGGTCGACCCTCGACCTCCCGGTGGTCGAACAGGCCGCGCAGGAGGCCGCCGGGCATCGGCGGGCACTGCACCTGCTGCACACCTTCGACTGGCAGGCGGCCTTCGCCGCGGACACCGTCGCCGCACCCCGCGACGAGGCCGAAAAGCTGATCACCATGGCGGCTCAGCTCGCGCACCAGACCGAGCCGGAACTCACCGTCCGCAGCGAGATCGTCGAGAGCGCCATGCTGCCCACCCTGATCCGCCGCTCGGAGACGGCCTTCCTGCTGGCCGTCGGCGACAGCGGGATGGCCGGCAGCGGTCAGTGCGTGCCGGCCGAGACCCCCGCCGTGCAGTTGGCCGCCCGGGCCGGCTGCCCCCTTCTCGTGGTGCGCCGCGAGCCACCGCCACAGGGCCCGGTGCTGGTCGGGGTGGACGGCTCCCCCAGCTCGCACCTCGCGCTGCGATGGGCACTGCAGTGCGCGGCTCGCCGGGACGGCCGACTGTTGGCGCTGCGCGCGGTCGAGTACGACGAGGACACCGACGCGGTGGCCGAACAGCTCAACGAGGCGCTGACCCAGCACGTCGGCAGCCACGGTTCCGTGCCCGTCGAGTGCCGTGTCGTGCGAGGTGACCCCGCCGACGTCCTGATCGACGCCTCCCGGTCGGCGCAGGTGGCGCTCGTCGCCGCCCGGGGCGACGAACCGGGCCGAGCCATGTTGGGCGCTGTCGCCCAGTCCCTGCTCTACCACTCACCGGCACCGGTCGTCGTCGTCCGCGGCCTGGCCGACAAGCCGCTCACCGGGCCCGACGCCCACCCGAAGCGGGACCAACGGCCCTGACCCCGGGCGTCCGCAGCGGCGAGGCTGAAGCCCGGAAGCTCCCTACCGCGAGAGGCAGCATCATGGATACCGCTCTCGACACGCACCGCGTTCTGACCGACGAGGAACTGCGCCGGCTGGACGCCTACTGGCGAGCGGCGAACTACCTGACCGTCGGGCAGATCTACCTGCTCGACAACCCGCTGCTGCGCGAGCCGCTGACCGCCGACGACATCAAGCCCCGGCTGCTCGGGCACTGGGGCACCAGCCCCGGCCTCAACCTGATCTACGCCCACCTCAACCGGGTGATCGTGGCGCGCGACCTGAACGCCATGCTGGTCACCGGCCCCGGCCACGGCGGCCCGGCGATCGTCGCCAACACCTGGTTGGAGGGCACCTGGTCGGAGCGGTACCACGACGTGGCACGCGACGAGGCCGGGATGTCCCGGCTGTTCCGCCAGTTCTCCTTCCCGGGCGGCATCCCCAGCCACGTCGCGGCGGACGTGCCGGGTTCGATCCACGAGGGCGGCGAGTTGGGGTACGCGTTGAGCCACGCCTACGGCGCGGCGTTCGACCACCCGGACCTGGTAGTGGCCTGCGTGATCGGCGACGGTGAGGCGGAGACCGGGCCGCTGGCCGGAAGTTGGCTCTCCAACGTGTTCCTCAACCCGGCGCGCGACGGCGCGGTACTGCCCATCCTGCACCTCAACGGTTACAAGATCGCCAACCCGACCGTGCTGGCCCGGATCCCCGAGGCTGACCTGCTCGACCTCCTGCGCGGGTCGGGCTACCAGCCGTACGTGGTGGCCGGTGACGACCCCGCCCAGGTGCACCGCATCCTCGCCGCGACGTTGGACCGCGCGCTGGACGAGATCGCCGAGATCCAGCAGCGGGCCCGCTCGCAGGGCGTCGTCGAGCGTCCCCGCTGGCCGATGATCGTTCTGCGGACGCCGAAGGGCTGGACCGGCCCACGCGAGGTCGACGGCGCCCGTGTCGAAGGCACCTTCCACGCCCACCAGGTGCCGCTGGCGGGCGTCCGCGACAACCCCGCCCACCTGGCCGAACTCGAGCGGTGGCTGCGCAGCTACCGACCGGAGGAGCTGTTCGACGCGACCGGCGCGCCGGTCGACGAGCTGCGGACACTGCCGCCGCGCGGCGATCGGCGGATGAGCGCCAACCCGGTCACCAACGGCGGCGTGGTGCTGCGCGACCTGACCCTGCCGGACTTCCGCGACTACGCGGTGGAGGTCCCCGAGCCGGGTCAGCCGATGGCCGGTGCCACCGGTGCGCTCGGGCCGTGGATCCGTGACGTCATCAGCGCCAACCCGCAGACGTTCCGGCTGTTCGGCCCGGACGAGGTCGCCTCCAACCGGCTGGGTGCCGCGTTCGAGGTGACCGACCGTGCGTGGGTGGCCGCCACGGTGCCCGGCGACGACCACCTCTCCCCCGACGGCCGGGTCATGGAGGTGCTCTCCGAGCACCTGTGCCAGGGCTGGTTGGAGGGCTACCTCCTCACCGGCCGGCACGGCGTGTTCACCAGCTACGAGGCGTTCATCCACATCGTCGACTCGATGCTCAACCAGCACGCCAAGTGGCTGAAGGTGACCCGGGCCATCCCCTGGCGGCAGCCGCTCGCCTCACTGAACTACCTGCTGTCCAGCCACGTGTGGCGTCAGGACCACAACGGTTTCTCCCACCAGGACCCGGGCTTCATCGACCACGTGGTCAACAAGAAAGCCGAGGTGGTACGGGTCTACCTGCCGCCGGACGCCAACACCCTGCTCGCCACGATGGACCACTGCCTGCGCAGCCGGCACTACATCAACGTGGTCGTCGCCGGCAAGCAGGTCGCGCCGAACTGGCTGACGATGACCGAGGCGATCCAGCACACCCGACGCGGCCTCGGCATCTGGGAGTGGGCCAGCAACGACGGCGGCAGCGAGCCGGACGTGGTGCTCGCCTGCTGCGGTGACGTGCCCACCCTGGAGGCTCTGGCCGCCGTCGGGTTGCTGCGTCAGCACCTGCCGGAGCTGAAGGTGCGACTGGTCAACGTGGTGGACCTGATGCGACTCCAACCGGACACCGAGCACCCGCACGGCCTGACCGACAAGGAGTTCGACACCATCTTCACCGCGGACCGGACGGTCATCTTCGCGTACCACGGATACCCGTGGCTGATCCACCGACTCACCTACCGCCGCACCAACCACGAGAACCTGCACGTGCGCGGCTACAAGGAGGAGGGCACCACCACCACCCCGTTCGACATGGTGATGCTCAACGACCTGGACCGCTTCCACCTGGTCATCGACGTCATCGACCGGGTGCCCGGCCTGGCCGCCCGCGCCGCGCACCTGCGCCAGCAGATGGTCGACGCCCGGCAGGCGGCCCGCGACTACACCCGTCAGTACGGCGAGGACGACCCCCAGGTCGCCGAGTGGCGCTGGGTCCGCGAAACCGACCCGACCAACCCCTGAAGGAGGACGACGTGCGCGACGCGGAGATCCTGGTCGGCTACGACGGCTCCACCGACGCGTCGGTGGCCCTCAACTGGGCGTTGGAGGAGGCTCGGCACAGCGGCCGACCGGTGCGACTGGCGTACGTGTTCGAGTGGTTGACGGTCGCCAGCTGGGTCGGTCCGGGCGTGGCACCCGGGGTCTGGCCGGACGACACCGCTCGCCGGCAGGTCGACGACCTGGTCCGCACGGCGGCGGCCGACGCCGCCACCGCGAACCCCGGCCTGACTGTCACCGGCGAGGTGTACGACGGGCCGCCGGCCCTGGTGTTGCAGGAACGCTCGGCGGAGGCGGGCCTGCTGGTGCTCGGCAGCCGGGGGCATGGTGGCTTCGGTGGTCTGCTGGCCGGGTCGACGGCGGTGTCGGTCGCGGCGCACGCGCACTGCCCGGTCTTGGTGGTCCGGGACGGGACGACCGGCGGGCCGGACGGCCCGGTGGCGGTCGGTGTGGACGGCTCGGACGCGTCGCTGGTGGCGCTCGGTTTCGCGGCCGAACGGGCCGCGCAACGGCGGGTTCCCCTGCGGGTGCTGCACGCCTGGACACCCGGTCCCGGCGGAGCCGCCGGGGTCCCCGACGAGCGGGCGTCGGTCGAGGCACAGCTGGAGCCGTGGCGGCGGACGTTTCCCGAGCTGGACATCACCGTCGACCTCGTCGGGGGCAGCCCGGCGTCGATGCTGATCGAGGCGAGCCGCGACGCGCGGCTGGTGGTGGTCGGCAGTCGGGGCCGGGGCGGGTTGGCCGGAATGCTGCTCGGCTCGGTGAGCCAGCAGCTGATCCAGCACTCCCACTGCCCGGTCGCCGTGGTCCGCGAACGCTGAGGCACACCCGCAGGGCCCCGTAATCGGGCGGCAACCCCCTGCCTGCACCGACGACGTCAGGCACGATGAGCAGAGACGGAAAGGTCGTGACCATGAGTCAGGAGAGCCAGCCGGCCACCGCGCTGGCGGAGGCCGCCGCCACCGCCGGCCACGCCCCCTCGGTGCACAACACCCAGCCGTGGCACTGGCGGGTGCTGCCCGACGCGCTGGAACTTCGCTCCGTCGCCGACCGGCAGCTCGCCGCCTCCGACCCGGAGGGCCGGCTGCTCGCGGTCAGCTGCGGCGCCGCCCTGCACCACGCCCGGGTGGCGCTGGCCGCGCAGGGATGGCGTGCCGCGGTGCAACGGCGGCCCGACCCGGACGACACCGAACTGCTGGCCCGGTTGACCGATCTCAGCCGCGTCCCGGCCGACCCGGACGCCATGCGCCTCGTGCAGTGCATGCGGGTACGGCACACCGACCGGCGGCCGGTCAGCGACGAGCCGGTGCCGACCTCCGCGATCGAACAGATCACCCGCGCGGTGACCGGCGAGGGCTGCCGGTTGCAGATCCTCGACCGCGACCAGGTGCTGGAGCTGGCCTCCGCCGCCGGACAGGCCCACGCTGTCGAGGCGGAAGACCCGGAGTTGCGCGCCGAACTGGCGTACTGGACGAACCGGGCCGACGCCGGCACCGGGCTGACGGCGGAGGTACTGCCCGAGCAGCCCGCGCAGACCACGGTGCCGGGCCGCGACTTCGGCCGCCCCGGCAGCCTGCCCATCGGCCCCGGCCACGACCAGGCCGCGGCGTACGCGATGCTGCACGGCGACGAGGACGTACCGGACAGTTGGCTGCGCGCGGGCGAGGCCCTGTCCGCCGGATGGCTGACCGCCACCCGCCTCGGCGTGTCGATGGTGCCGCTCAGCGCCGTGGTGGAGGTGCCGGGCACCCGGCAGACCCTGCGTCAGCTGCTCTCCGGGATCGGCTTCCCGTACCTGGTGCTCCGGTTGGGCATCGCGGACCCCGCACACGCGGGTCCACCGCACACGCCGCGGCTGACCACCGCGCAGGTGGTCGACACCTCCGCCGTCCGCTGACCGGCTCTGGCGACGAGGTCACCGGCGCTACCATCCCCCGATGACCAGCAGCGTGCCGGCGCCCCGTCAGGACCCCTCGGCGACCCCGTCGCTCGGCTTGAGCCCACTGTCCCGGGTGCACCTCGACGAGCTGCTCCAGGAGATGCTGGACCGGGTCGGTGAGGTCGTCACCAGCCGGGAGCGGCTGCGGGCCCTCCTCGACGCGGTGGTCGGCATCGGCAGCAACCTCGATCTGCGCACCACCCTGCAACGCATCGTCGGGTCCGCCTGCGACCTGGTGGGGGCCCGGTACGGCGCCCTGGGCATCCTCGGCCCGGACCGGCTGCTGCACGACTTCATCGTGCACGGCATCACCCCGGCGCAGCACGCGAAGATCGGTGACCTGCCGCACGGGCGGGGAGTGCTCGGTCTGCTCATCGACGAGCCGCGACCGCTGCGGATGCCGGACATCACCCAGCACCCCCGCTCCTACGGATTCCCCGCCAACCACCCACCGATGCACAGCTTCCTGGGCGTGCCGGTACGCATCCGCGACCAGGTGTTCGGCAACCTCTACCTGGCCGAGAAGCAGGGCGGCGCGCAGTTCACCGATGACGACGAGGAGCTGGTCGTCGCGCTCGCCGCCGCCGCCGGCGTGGCCATCGAGAACGCCCGCCTCTACGCCCTGGCGCACCGACGGGAACGGTGGCTCGCCGCCACCGCGGAGATCACCTCGGTGCTGCTCGGCGAGGTACGGCGTACCGACGCGTTGGCACTTGTCGCCCGCCGGGCCCGGGAGGTCGCCGAGGCCGAACTGGCGCTGGTGCTGCTCCACGACGCCGACCTCGCCCAGTTCACCGTCGAGGTGGTCGACGGTGCCGACGCGCAGGCCCAGGCACTGGTCGGCACGGTCCTGCCGGTGGCCGACACCAGTTTCGGCGCGGCGGTCGCCGAGGGCCGCCACGACCGGGTGGACGACCTGGCGCACGCCGCGCCGTGGCCGGCCCTGCTGCGCACCGGGCCGGCGGTGATCTCACCGCTGGCGACCGCCGAGACGCTGCACGGCGTTCTGGTCGTGGCCCACCGCACCGATCGCGGCGCGGTCAGCAGCGACGACGACGTGGCCCTGCTGGGCAGCTTCGCCGGTCAGGCGGCGCTGGCCATGGAACGGGCACGCGGTCAGGAGGAACGGCAGCTGCTGGTGGTCCTGGAGGACCGCGAACGGATCGCCCGCGACCTGCACGACGTGGTGATCCAGCGGCTCTTCGCCACCGGCCTGCAACTCCAGAGCGCCGCGCCGATGACGGGTCGCCCGGAGGCCGCCAAGCGGATCAACACGGCCGTCGACGATCTGGACGCCACCATCCGGGACATCCGCCGGACCATCTTCGAGCTGCGGACGCCGATGAACGCCCCGCTGCGTACCGAGATCCGTGAGGCGATCGAGCTGGCCGCCGAGTCGTTGGGCTTCACACCGCACCTGGAGGTGACCGGCCCGGTGGACAGCGCCGTGCCGGACGCCATCCGCCCGGACCTCACCGCTGTGCTGCGCGAGGCGTTGTCCAACACGGTCCGCCACGCGCAGGCCACCCGGGTGGCCGTCGCCGTACGCGTCGACGCCCGACGGGTGAGCGTGACGGTCACCGACGACGGGGTGGGCTGTGACCCGGCCGCCGCCCGGGGTGGGTTGGTCAACCTGCGTGAACGCGCCGAGGGGCACGGCGGCACCTTCACCGTCCGCCCGGTCGAACCGCACGGCGCCGAGGTGAGCTGGTCCGTGCCGCTGAACGACTGAGCGGCCCGGGTCAGGGGGTCTTGCCGAGCAGGCGAGTGGCCAGCACGGCGGCCTGGGTGCGGCGCTCCAGGCCCAGTTTGGCCAGCACGCTGGACATGTAGTTCTTCACCGTCTTCTCGGCCAGGAACATCTTGGCCGCGATCTCCCGGTTGGTGAGCCCTTCCGCCACGTACTCCAGGGTCCGTCGCTCCTGCTCGGTGAGTGACCTCAGCTCGCGTGGCTGCTCGACCCCGTTGCGGATGCGCTCCAACACACGGGTGGTGATCGCCGGGTCGAGCAGCGACTGCCCGGCCGCCACCCGTCGCACCGCGTCGACCAGGTCGGTGCCCCGGATCTGCTTGAGCACGTATCCGGCGGCACCTGCCATGATCGCGGCGAACAGCGCCTCGTCGTCCTCGTACGAGGTGAGGATCAGGCCCCTGATGGACGAGTCGACGGCGCGGACGTCACGGCACACGTCGATGCCGTTGCCGTCGGGCAGCCGCGCGTCGAGGATCGCCACGTCGGGCCGTAACGCCGGGATGAGGCGCGCCGCCTCCTGCGCGGAGCCGGACTCGCCGACCACCTCGATGTCGCCGCCGCTCTGAAGCAGGTCGGCCAGGCCACGGCGGACGACCTCGTGGTCGTCGAGGAGGAAGACGCGGATCATCATTCGTTTCTACCCCGTACCCCGTCGCGCCGCACGGGCCGAAGGTCCCGACCGGGTCGAGCCGACGTTCGGGGGCGGTCGGGACGTCCAGCCCTGCTCCCTGGCCGACCCGACGGCGCACCGTGGAGGTACGCCAGCCGCAGCGGCACCGTCAGCCGTCGGCGCACCGGGAGAGGAGCACCGCCATGGACGTCGGCTACACCGAAGCCCAGCTAAGGGCCGCCGCCGTGGACGCGGTCCGGGCACCGTCGTTGCACAACACCCAGCCGTGGCGGCTGCGGCTGCGCGACGGCGGCATCGAGGTGCTCGCCGACCCGACCCGGCGGCTGCCGGCGACCGACCCGAGCGGCTGGGGTGTCCGGCTCGCCTGCGGAGCGGCGCTGTTCAACCTCCGGCTGGCGCTGGCCGTGGCCGGAATCCCGGCGCGGGTACGCCTGCGCCCCGACCCGGCCGAACCGGACCTGCTGGCCCGGCTGGTGCCGGACGCCCCGCGCCGCCCCTCCCCCGCCGAGCAGAGCCTGTGCGCGGCCATCCCTCGCCGGTTCAGCAACCGGCTGCCGTTCTGGCCGGACCGGGTGCCGGCCGACGTACGGTGGCGCCTCGGCGAGGCGGCTCGTGCCGAGCAGTGCTGGTTGGAGTTGCTGATCGGGGTGAGCGCGGTCTCCGCGATCGGTGAGATCGCCCGCGGCGCGCACCGGGTGCTCGAGCGGGACCCGGCGTACCGGGCGGAGAGCGAGCGGTGGTCGCGTCGGGAGCCGGCGCCGGACGGCGTACCCGCCTCGGCCGGAGGTCCGCAGGGCGAGCCGCAGGACGTCCTGCCGACGCGCGGCTTCGGTGGGCGCGACCGCGCCCCGGGGCGGGACTTCGAACCGGAGCCCCTCGTCGGGGTGCTCGGCTCGTTCGGCAACACGGCGGTGGACCAGGTGGTCGCCGGCCAGGCCCTGCAACGGTTGCTGCTCGTCGCCACCGACGCCGGGCTCAGCGTGTCGATGCTCTCCCAACCGATCGAGGTGCCGACGGCGCGGGAGCAGCTGCGGCTGTCGCTGGGGCGGTTCGGCACGCCACAGATGGTGCTGCGGATCGGGTACGGCCAGCCGGGCCGACCGACCCCCCGACGCGACGTGGACGAGGTGCTCGACCTGCCGGCGGTGCCGGCCTGAACGGCGACCGACGCGGTCAGGCGGCGAGCACCGCCGCCTCCCGGGTCGGGTCCAACCCGATCGAGCTGCGATGCGGTCGCCCGGCGCGCGGCGGAACGTCACCGACGTCGCGCAGCCACCGCCAGGTGTCGGCGACGGTCTCGGCCACCGGCCGGCAGGTCAACCCGGCGGCGTGTGCGCGGGACACGTCCTGCTCCAACAGCCCCCGGTACGGGTGGCCGGTCGGCATCCAGATCGGCAGGTCGCTCCACGGCTGCACACCGGCGGCGACGATCCGGGCCGGATCGGTCCAGCGCAGCCGGGCATCAGCGCCGGTGGCGGTCACGCACGCGTCGAGCAGCTCACCCATCGTGGTCTGCGCGCGACGACCGACCGCGTTGACAGTGCCGCCGAGCCGCCGGGCGCCCGCGTCGAGCATCCACCCCGCCAGATCGCGGACGTCGACGTACTGCACCGACAGGCCGGCCGGCCCGGGCGCGAGCACGTCACCGCCGCGTTCGACGCGCCGCAGCCACCACGGCAGCCGACCGACGTCCTCCCCCGGACCCAGGATCAGACCGGCCCGGGCGATCAGCGCCCGGTCGCCGAACACCTCTCGCACGGCACGTTCGGCACCGGCCTTGAGCTGCGGATAGTCGCCGTCGACAGAGTCCGCGTCGGCGTCCACCACCGGGGATTCCTCGTCGAGCCCGTGCGCCGACGGGTCGCGGTAGACCGAACCGCTCGACACGTACACGTAGTGGCCCACCGAATCGGTGAGGGCACGGGCGGCGTCGAGGGCGGCACGCGGCGCGCCGTCCCAGGTGTCCACCACCAGGTCCCAGCCACCGCCCGCCAGCGCCGCCAGGCCGTCCGGCGCGGTCCGGTCACCCCGCAACCGGTGTACGCCAGGAGGCACCACCCCGTGCAGCCCCCGGTTGAACACGGTCACCGACCAACCACGGCGTACGCCCTCGGTGACCGTCGCGCCGCCGACAAAGCCCGTTCCGCCCAGCACCAGCAGTCTCATGCAGGCCACCCTGCCGGCACGGGTCGGCGGGCGGCACCCCGCTTCACCGACAGCAGATCTGCCCGTGGCAGAACCGCGGGCCTCCGCCCAGGATGCAGGAAAGCCGCCCAGGGGCATGGTCAACGAAGCCGCCGATTGCGAAGCTGCTTCAATCTGCGTCAGCACGGGCGATCGAGGCGCTTGACGCATGCGGTGGCTCGACGTCGGCACGAGGACGGAGAAGGGCATGCCCAGCACACCGCTGTCCCTGCCACAGCCATCCGCGCGGGCACCCGAGTTCGGCCGCGACGCGCTCATCGTCTGCGAGAACCTGGTGCGGATCTACCAGACCGGTTCGATCGAGGTGCAGGCACTGCAGGGGCTGGACCTGGCAGTGGAGAGCGGTGAGCTGGTCGCCGTCGTCGGTGCCTCCGGGTCGGGCAAGTCGACGCTGCTGTCCATCCTGGCCGGCATCGACGCCCCCACCGCCGGGCGGGTCCGGGTCGGCAGGTGGAACCTGCTGGCGATGTCCCGCGCGGACCGGGTCGACTACCGGCGGCACACCGTCGGGTTCGTACGGCAGCAGACCGCGAGCAACCTGATCCCCTACCTGACGGCACGGGAGATGGTGGACCTGCCGATGACGGCGGCGCGCACCGCGAAGGAGGAGCGCCGGGAACGCGCGGCCGACCTGCTGGACAGCCTCGGTGTCGCCGACTGCGCCGATCGGCGTCCCGGCCAACTCTCCGGTGGGCAGCAGATGCGGGTCGCGATAGCTGTGGCGCTGGCCAACCAGCCGCAGGTCCTGCTCGCCGACGAGCCGACCGGCGAGCTGGACGCCGCCACGTCCGCGGAGGTCTTCGGCGTGCTACGGGACGTCAACCGGCGCTACGGCGTGACCGTCGTCGTGGTGACCCACGACCCGGAGGTCAGCGGCCAGGTCGAGCGGACCGTCGCGATCCGGGACGGGCGCACCAGCAGCGAGGTGCTGCGCCGCACCACCACCGACGCGGCGGGCGACGAACACACGATCGCCGAGGAGTACGCCGTGATGGACCGCGCCGGGCGGGTCCAGGTGCCCCGCGAGTTCCGTCAGGCGCTGGCGTTGACCCGACGGGTCCGGCTGGCCCTGGAACCCGACCACATCACGATCCGCCCCGACTCGGGAGGCGGCGAATGAGTAGCGAGCCGCTGCTGAGCGTGCGCGGCGTACACCGGCGCTTCCAGACCGGGCCGACCGTCGTACACGCCCTGCGCGGTGTGTCGTTCGACGTGGCCGCCGGTTCCATGGTGGCGCTCGTCGGCCGGTCCGGCTCGGGCAAGACCACACTGCTCAACGTCATCGGCGGCCTGGACCGCCCGGACGCCGGCACCGTGCACGTCAACGACACCGACGTCACCGCGCTCGACGAGGACGGCCTGTCCCGGCTGCGGCGCGAGAAGCTGTCGTACGTCTTCCAGAGCTTCGGGTTGATCCCGGTGCTGTCGGCGGCGGAGAACGTCGCCGCCCCGCTGCGGCTGGCCCGCGTCGCCCCGGCCGATCGCGAACGGCGGGTCGCGTTGTTGCTGGAGCTTGTCGGCCTCGCCGACCACGCCGAACAGCGTCCGGCCGAGCTGTCCGGCGGTCAGCAGCAGCGGGTGGCGATCGCCCGCGCACTGGCCGCCTCGCCCCGCCTCCTGCTCGCCGACGAGCCCACCGGGCAACTCGACGCCGAGACGGGCCTGTCGGTGATGGCCCTGCTGCGCGGCATAGTGGAGTCCGAGGGCGTCACCGTCCTGGTGTCGACGCACGACGCGGTGATGATGGCCCTGGCCGACCGGGTGATCCGCATCCACGACGGGCACCTCGACGAACAGGCCGCCGGGCAGCCGTACCAGCCCGTGCCGGACGTCAGGTGACACGACGATGCTGAGGCTGGTCAGCCGGCGCGCCCGCGCGCAGTGGCCGTTGCTGGCAGCGCTCCTCGGGGTCGTCACGATCGGCGCGACGCTGCTGGGCACCTGCACCCTGCTGGTCACCCGCACCGCCGAGCGGGCGTTGGAGGTCGCCATGACCCGCGCCGCCCCCGCCGCCGTCGACGTGACCGTCTACACCGGCGCTGTCGAGGGCCCGAACGTGCCGTCCGTCGCCGCCGACACCCGCACCGCCGTCGCCTCCACGCTCGCACCGTTCCCGGTGACGACGACCGCGCGGGCGTCGACGGTGCTGCGGGCGCTACCGCCGACGCTCGCCCCGGGCACCACCGTCGGCGCCCAGGCGTACCTGTCCGGGCTGGACGACCTGCCGACCCGGGCCGAGCTGGTCACCGGGCACTGGCCACGACAGCCGGGCGACGCGGTGCTGCTGGAGTCCACCGCCCAGCTGCTCGACCTCACCCCCGGTCGTCGGGTGCGACTCGGCGCGGAGCTGGCCCACCCTCCCGTCCCGGCCCTCGACGTGACAGTCGTCGGTGTCGTACGCCCGCTGCCGGGCCGCGGCTGGGACCGCGACCCGTTGGCCGCGGCCGGCTCGGCCACCGGCTACCGGGACGGCCGGTTCATGCAGCCGGTCAACGCCTACGGCCCGTTCCTCGTCGACTTCGCCGACCTGGTCACCACGGGAGCGACAGTCGACCGGATGGAGGTCACCGCCCATCCGGACCTGTCCCACAACAACCGCCGTGACCTGACGGCCGTGGCCGGGGCCGTCGAGAATGCCGACCGCCGGCTGGCCGGCACCCTCGGCGACCGCGTCCAGCTCGCCCGTGTCTCCTCCGAGCTGCCGCTGACCCTGCGGGCCGCCGACGACCAACGGCGTGTCACCGCCGCCGTCGTGCTCGCCGTCGCCGTCCTCGGTGGCGTCCTGGCCGCGACGGCGCTCGTCCTCGCCGGCCGGCTGACCGCTGGCCTCCGCGCCGACGAGACCGCTCTGCGGTCCGCCCTGGGCACCAGTCGTCGCCAGCTCGCCGCCACCGCGACACTCGAGGCCGGGTTCGTCGCCACCGTCGCCGCCGCGCTCGCGATACCGGCCTCGTCGGCCCTGCACGCCGGCCTGACCCACCTACCGCCGTTGGACGGCGTCGGCCTGGCCGTCCGGCCGGCCGTCATCGGTGCCCAGGTCCTCGCGGTCGCCGGCGGCGCGCTCGTCCTCGCCGCCGTACTCACCGTCCTGGCGATCCGGCCCGTCCCGGCGGCCGGTGACCGGCGCACCCGCCGCGCACTGCTGGCCCGGTCCGGCGCCGACCTGATGCTCGCGGTGTTCGCCGCCGTCGGATGGTGGCAGCTGTACGCGCAGCCCCCCGCCGCCAGCCCTCGCGCCGACGCGGTGCGGGTGCTCGCGCCGGCGCTGCTGCTCACCGCCGGCGCCGCCCTGGCTCTCCGGGTGGTGCTGCCCGCCCTGCGTGGTGTCGACCGGCTGGCGTACCGGGCCCGTGGGCTGGCCCTTCCGCTGGCGGTCGCCGAGGCCGCCCGCCGGCCCCAGGCGGTCGCCGCCGGTCTACTCGTCGGGTTGGCCTGCGCGGCCGGAACCTTCGGCCTCGCCTTCGACGACACGTGGCACCAGTCGCAGCGTGACCAGGCCGCCGTCTCCGTCGGCACCGACCTGGCCCTCACCCTCACCACGACACCGGTGGCCGGAGACGGCGCGGCCGTCGGCGCGGCCACCGCGGGGGCGGTGAGTCCGGTCCTCGACCGTGGTACCTCGGTCGGTCAGTGGCTCGGCACCGCCGGCGACGCACCGCGCCTGGTCGCCGTCGACACCGCCCGTGCCGACGCGCTGCTGCGCGGGCGGCTGGACGGCGACAGCGGCTGGGCGGACGTGGGCGCCGCGTTGGCCCCACGCACGCGGGTCACCGGCATCGCCATTCCGACCGGCGCTCCGCTCGTCCTGAGCGGCACCACCACCGGCGGCACCCCACTCGCGGTGACGCCCCGGCTGCTGCTGCAGGACGCCACCGGCCTCCGCACCTCCTGCACCGGTCCCGCCGTACCACTCGACGGCCAGGAGGTGCGGCTGCCCGCCTGCGCGACGACTGACGGGCTGCGCCTCGTCGCGGTCGCCCTGCCGGTCACCGCCGAACCGGTCGGCGGGCGCGTCGCCGTAGCCGTCACACTCACCGTGCCGCCCGCCGGATCGGCGGTGGAGGAGTCCACCGACGGATCGGACTGGACCGCCACGTCCGCGCCGCCGGTCCCGGGCAAGGTGACCGACCCGACCGCCCTGGTGTCCGCCACGCCGACGGGAACGACGCTGCGGATGGCAGCGACAGTCGACCTCGGCGGCGCCGAGGACGCCGCCCGGACCCTCGTCGCCAGCGCCTTCCCGGACCCCGGCCGGGTGCCCGTCGCCGTCTCCGAGCGCTTTGCCAGCGAGGTCGGTGCCGACCGGGGCAGTCAGCTCAGCGTCACGGTCGGCATCACGCCCGTCCCGATCGTCGTCGCCGAGGTCGTGCCGACCGTACCGTCCGCCCCCGGCGCCGTCGCCGTCCTGGCCGACCTGGACACACTGTCCCGCGCACGCGTCGTCACCGGCGACCTGACGTTCCCGGTCGATGCGTGGTGGGTCGGTCACCCGGCCGGGCCCGGTGCCGCCGAGCGGGCCGCCGCCCTGCACCTGGGGACCGTCGCGACCCGCGAAGCGGAGACCGCCCGCCTCATCGGCGGCCCGCTCCAGGCCGGGTTGCCGGCCTCGCTGCGGCTCATCGTCCCGGCCGCGGCCCTGCTGCTGCTCGCCGGCGTCGTCCTGCACGTCACCTGTGACCTACAGGTCCGCGCCGTCGAGGTGGCGCGGCTGCGCGGCCTGGGAATGTCCCGGCGCGGCATCCGGGCCGTTCTGCTCGGTCAGCACGCCGGTGTCCTGCTGCCCCTGCTCGCGGCGGGCGCGGCCGTCGGCGCGCTCGCCACCGGCGTCGTCGCTCCCCTGCTCGTGCGCTCCGACACCGGCGCCGCGCCCGTCCCGGCCGCCCAACCGCACTGGCCGTGGCCGGCCGAGGCCACGCTGCTCGCCGTACTGCTGGCCGGATGCATGCTGGCGGTCGCCGTCGTGGTCAGCGTCCAGGTCCGCCGGGCCGACGCCGCACACCTGCGGGTGGCGCCGTGAACCGGTGGCTGACCCGCCGACTGCCGGCGGTGCACTGGCCCAGCATCCGTGGCCGTGGCCGCACCGACGCCGGACCGCTGCTGCTCACCGCCGCCGTCATCGCGACCGTCGCGCTGCTCGCCGGGGCGGCGCCGGCGCTGCTCCGCGCCGCCGCCGACGACGCCGTGCGGGACACGGTCCGCCGCGCCGGCCCCGACGCGAACGTCCTCGCGCACGCCGACTGGGAACGCGACGACGGACCGAACGGCGGACGGGTCCGGATGCCCCGCCTCGCCGACGACGTCGACGACTTCCGCGCCCGGGTGACGTCCGCGCTCGGGCCGGACCTGGACGCCGCGCTGCTCCCACCCGTCACCGTCGTCAACGGCCCGATCCTCACCGTCACCGACGGCAGCACGCCACGGACCTTCCAGTTCACCTACCTGGCCGGTGACCGCGACGGCCCGGACGTGACCTGGATCGCCGGCAGCGCGCCCGGCCCTGCCGTCGTCGACGAGTACGTGGAGACCCCCTACGACGGGCCGCCCTGGCCGGTGCAGGTGGGTCTCTCCGAGGCGGACGCCGCCGCACTCGACCTCGGCCCCGGCGACCGAATCCCGGTCAAGGACAGCCAGGGCCGCGACAAGGACGTCCGGATCAGCGGGATCTACCGACCCGCGGACAGCGACGACCCGGCCTGGCGACTCGCCCCGGCGCTCCTGCGCCCGGTGCCCGGCGTCGACGGCGTGGGGATCACCCGCTTCGGCGGCCTGCTGTCCCGCGAGTCGCTACCGGACGCCCGGCTCGCCGTGAACGAGGACCAACTGCCGCGCACCATCCACTTCGCGCCCGAACCCGGCGCGCTCACCTGGGACACCACCGCCACGCTCGCCAGTCGGGTGGTCAAGCTCAAGGCCACCTCCGGCGCATCGAGCGACCGCGACCAGTCCCTGAGGTGGGAGTCGCAGCTGGAGACGGCCCTGCGCGACGCCCGTACGCAGATCACTGCCGCCTTCGCACAGGCCGCCGTCCTGCTGGCCGGGGTGCTGACCGCCACGGTACTGGTCCTGCTGCTCGCCGCCGACCTGCTGGTCCGCCGCCGTACCGCGGCGCTGAGCGTCGCCCGGCAGCGTGGGGCGGCACTACCCGACCTCGGGGCGGAACTGGTCGTCGAGTCCACTGTGGTGTCCCTGTCGGCCGCCGCCGTCGGGCTCGCGCTCGCCCGCGCGGTCGTTCCGGGCGTCTCCTGGGCCTGGGCCGTTCCCGTGGTGCTGGCGGGTGCCGTCGCCGGGCCGGCGTTCGGCACCCTCGCCGCCGCCCGCGCCAGCCGCGACCGACGGCAGCCCGCCAACCCGGCCGCTCGGCGCTGGATCCGGGCCACCGGCCAACTGCGCCGCGCCGCCGTGGAAGTCGCTGTCCTGATCGCCGCGGTCGCCGCCTTCGTCACACTGCACCAACGCGGGCTTCTGCCCGTCGCCTCCGACGACGACACCGGTGAGCTGACCGGCGACCTGATCCTGCCGATCAGCGCCGTCGCTCTGGGCGCGCTCGTCGGCGCTCTCGTCCTGCTCCGGCTGCTGCCCCTCGCGGCGCGGTTCACGCTCCGCCAGGCCCTGCGCTCGCGCCGCCCGCTGGCCGTGTTCGGTGCCGCCCAGGCGGCCACGACGACCGGACGCGCGCTGCCGCTGCTCGTGCTGGTCAGCACCACGGCGCTGGCGTCGTTCGCGCTCATCCTCGGCACCACCGTCACCCGGGGCCTGGGCGACGGCGCGTGGAGCACCGTCGGTGCCGACGCCCGCCTCGACGTCGGTGCCGACGCCGCGGCCGCCACGCCCGCGCTGGCCGAGCGCATCGCCGCCGCACCCGGGGTGGAGCAGGTCGTCGTCGCGCAGGTGACCGACTCCGCGCGCCTCTTCAGCGAATCGACGCTGCTCACCCCACGACTGGTCATCGTGGACACCGCCGCGTTCCAGCGCCTGCTGGCCACCACTGCGCTGCCGGACGCGCCGGCACTGGCCCGGCTCACCGCACCCGGTCCTGGCCCCGGGGACGTCCCGGCGCTGGTCCGATCGGGCGACGGCGCTCTGCGGACCGGCACGCGGCTACAGCTACCCCGCGACCGCGCACCGGCGATCCGTCTCGCCGCGGTCGGCACCGCGCCCTCCGTCGGCGGCGTCGCCGACGTCGTCATCGTGGACGCCGCGGCCCTCGCCGACGCCGGGCTGCCCGCCGTTCCGAACACCGTCTGGGTGACCGGCCCCGGCGCGGCGCAGGCCGTGTCGAACAGCGGCGTCGCCGCCGACGTCGTGCTGCGCGCGGACGTCCTGCGGGCGCAGCGAGTGGCTCCGCTGACCGCGGGGCTCCTCCGGCTGGCGTGGACGGCCGCCGCGGTGCTGCTGGCGCTGGGGCTGCTCGGCCTCACGCTCGCCGCCGCCGCCGGCGCGTCGGAACGGTGGCAGACCCTGACCCGGCTGCGGACCCTCGGCCTGCGACCACGCGACGCCCGTTGGGTCGCCGCCGGAGAGGTGCTGCCACCGGTCGTGGTCGCCGCGGTGTGCGGTCCGCTGCTCGCGACCCTGCTCGCGCACCTGACGCTCGGCCCGCTCGACCTGCGGCTGCTCACCGGCCAGGGCACCGACCCGGCGGCGGTCCTGCCGTGGTGGTTGCTCGCCCTGGTGGGCGTGGTGCTGCTGGCAGCGGCCACCACCGTCGTACCTGTCGAGTCGGCGCTGCGGCGACGCGACCGGCTGAGCGAGGTGCTCCGCGCCGGCGAGTGACAGGCCGTCACAACGGCGAGGCCCGTTACCGGAGTCCGGTAACGGGCCAGCTGATCCACGTATGGATGGTGGGCGATACTGGGTTTGAACCAGTGACCTCTTCCGTGTCAAGGAAGCGCGCTCCCACTGCGCCAATCGCCCGTGGCGACCGCCGAACCCGGCAGTCAGGCCCCGGTGGGGCAGATCGCGAGCGGACGACGGGATTCGAACCCGCGACCCTCACCTTGGCAAGGTGATGCGCTACCAGCTGCGCTACGTCCGCACGTCCCCGACTCGCGCCGGCGACAGGTGAACTCTACCCGATGCCAAGATCGCTTGGCGCGGCACCCTGGACGGTTGGCGATTGCGCTGGTCGCCACCGGGGTACAGAGGGACTCGACAGCGCACCACACCCCCTTAAGGAGGCTGTCGTGGGTATCGGCACCAGCATCTTCCTGATCGCGCTCGGCGCGATCCTCACTTTCGCGCTGGACGCGAGCGTCGGCGGCATCAACCTCGACGTGGTCGGTTGGATCCTGATGGGCGCCGGCGTGCTCGGCCTGATCATGACCACGGTGATCTGGGGTCGGCGTCGCCAGGTGGTCACGACCACCGAGCAGCCGGTGGAGTACCGCCACGTCGAGGAGCGGCGGGACATCGCCCCGCCGATGTGACACGACGACGTCTCGTCGCCGGCGCAGCCGGCAGGTCAGGCGATCACGGACCGGCCACCTCGACGAGGGCGGCCGGTCCGTGACGCTCGGGCGGGGAAAATGCGCGCTCGCTCAGCGCATCAGAGCGTTGAGCGTGCCGTAGTCGAGGGCATCCCCCAACGCGCCGTAGGTGCCCGCGCCCAGCGCCTCGTCCGCCGCCCGGCGGGCAACCGTGTACGCGGCCTCCGCGACCGCCGAGCCGAGACTCACCCGGGCCACCCCCAGGCCGGCCAACTCCCCGACCGACGGGGCACCCGGTCCGGCGAGCACGTTCAGCGGCGCCGGCACCGCCTCCACCAGCGCGCGGACGGTCACCGGGTCGACCACGCCCGGTACGAAGATGCCGTCCGCGCCGGCCGCGAGGTAGGCCACGGCCCGGGCGACCGTCTCGTCGAGGCCTCCCGCGCCGGTGAGGAACGTGTCGATCCGGGCGTTGACGTAGAGCGGCAGACCCGCCGCGTCGGCCGCCGCCCGCACCGCGCCGATCCGCGCGCACTGGTCGGACACGTCCCGCAACGGCCCGCCGTCGCCGTGAAGGGCGTCCTCGACGTTCACCCCGACAGCGCCGGCGTCCAGCACCGCGCGGGTGGTCGCGCCGACCTCAGCCGGCGTCGTCCCGTACCCGGACTCGATGTCCGCGGTGACCGGCAGCGACACGGCGGCGACGATCCGGCCGACCAGGCCGACTGCCGCGTCGCGGCCGAGGACGTCGCCGTCCGACGCGCCGAGGCTCCAGGCGACGCCGGCGCTGGTGGTGGCCACCGCGCGGGCGCCGGCAGCCGCCACGATGCGGGCGCTCGCGGCATCCCAGGCGTTGACCAGGACCAGCGGCGACCCGGGGGTGTGCAGGGATCGGAACAGTTCAGCTCGGGTGTGGTGTTCGCTCACCCGGCAAGTGTCGGACGCGCCCGGGCCCGGCGATAATGTTTCAGTCCCAGCTGAATCCACCGGGGGTGCCGTGGTCGCCATCAGCCTGTCGGCGGGCGCGGTCGCCCGCATCCGGTTCGCCGTCTCCTGCCTGTGGGAGGTCGTCGCGAGCGTCCGGGTGCTGCGCGACCCCGGGGACCACGCCGTGCACCTGCCCTGGGTGCGCCGGGTCCGTCAGCCCCTTGTCGACGCCGGGTTGGCCGGCCCGACCGGCGGGCTGCTCTGGCAGCTCGTGCCGGCCCCGCCCGGCTACCTGGCCGACTTCCTCACCCCGCCGCCCACCGGCCTCACCCCCGACCTGGCCGCCGAACTGGCCGCACTGCGCGCCACACCCGCCTCCACGGTCCGCGGGCACCTGGACCTGTACCCGGGAGAGCGCACACCGGCCCTCGCCGCCCTGCACGCCGACCCGCCGAGCGGGCTACGCCGACTGACCGACGAGATCGAGGCGTACTGGCGGATCGCGCTGGCCCCGCACTGGTCCCGGCTGCGGCTGCTGCTCGACGCGGACGTCACCTCCCGCGCCCGCATCCTCGCCGAGGACGGCGCGGCGGTACTCCTCAACGACCTCCACCGGCAGGTCCGGTGGGAGGACGACACACTGCTCGTCGCGCAGCGGCACTGCCTGGCGCCGGACGTCACGGACGGCCCGGGCCTCGTGCTGATCCCGTCCGTCTTCGTGTGGCCGTCGGTGCTGAGCGTGTCCGCCGGGGACGCGCCACAGCTCGCCTATCCCGCCCGTGGGCTCGGCACGCTCTGGGAACGTCCGAGCGGCGTACCGGAGGCGTTGGCCGCCGTGCTCGGTCGCGGGCGGGCCCGGCTGCTCACCGAGCTGACCTCGCCAGTGAGCACCACCGAGCTGGCCCGGCGCAGCGAGATGTCGCCCGCCGGGGTCTCCCAACACCTCACCGCACTACGCGCGGCCGGCCTGGTGGTGACCCACCGGCAGGGCCGCACGTTGCTCAGCGCCCGCACCGACCTCGCCGAGGCGCTGCTCTCCGCGACCGGATGACGGTCACCGCCGTTTTGGCTGGTCGAGGGGTGTCCGACACCGCGTTACGATCCAGATCATGGAGTCCCTGGACACGGTGCTGGCCGCGCACCGGGCGTACCTGCTCGGTTGGAACATCGGCCCGGTCGGAGGTCCTGACCTGACGACCTACCGCAGCGACGTGCCGCACCCGACCCTCAACGGCGTGCTGCGCGTGACCGGGCGCACACCGCAGGCCGCGATCCTGGAGGCCCGGCAGCGCCTGCACGGCGTACCCCGGGTGTGGTGGGTCGGCCCGGACAGCGACCCCGGCACGAGCGACGGCCTGGTCTCCCTCGGGGCTGTCGAGTCCGCCCGCCTGCCGATCATGACCGCGGTGATCGACGAGGCGGCGCAGGGTCCGACTCCGGCCGGCCTGCACATCGCCGAGACCACCGACCTGGCCGCGTTCGTCACGGCCTACGCCCGGGTGTCGGGAATCCCGGCGGACGGTGTGGCGGCGACGATCGAGCGGGAGAAGGCGTTCTCCGGTGACGGCACGGTGATCAGACTGGCCGGCCGGCTGGACGACGGCCGGGTCGTCGGCACCGCCGTCGCCTGGCTCAGCCACGGCCTGGTCACGCTCTACTTCGTGGGTACGCAGCCCGAGCAGCGGCGCAGGGGCATCGGTGCGGCGATGACCACTGCGGCACTACGCCTGGCCAGCGAGCGGGGTGCCCGCACTGCCGCGCTCACCTCCTCGCCGATCGGCGAGTCGGTCTACCGCCGCCTCGGTTTCCGGCCGGTGGGCGAGTTCCGCGTGTTGACGTTCTGAGCCGTACGCGCCGGGAGGCCCGACGTCGGCGGATCCGAGTCGATCACGATGGCTACCTGCCGGAAACCATTGACTATGGGGTTCAGACAGCGTTGTCTTTCACTGGCACCTGGGGAGGTACAACAGTGATCGATGGCGTGTCCCTCGTGTTCTGCGTGACGGCCGACGTGTCGGTACGCGAACGGATGGTGCGGCGGCTGGACGGGCTCGGCACCCTGGTGATCTGCACCGACCTCGCCGCGTTGCAGGCGATGATCGGCCCGCCCGCGATCGGCGGACCGGCCCCGGTCGTCGGCCCTGCGACCGAACCCACCGTCGCCGCCACCCCTTCGGCCGCCGTCTCCGCTTCCGCCACGGCCCCGACCCCCACCTCCGGCCGGATCACCCTCGGCGACCTGGAGATCGACCCTCTCGACCACCTGGTGACGTGGCAGGGGCAGCCGCTGGCCCTGACCCGGCTCGAACACCGCCTGCTCACCCAACTCGCCACCGCACCGGTCGGAGTCTGGACGTACGAGAAGCTCTTCGAGTCGGTCTGGGGGTGCGCCTACCTCGGCGACTCGTCCGTCCTGCACTCGGCCGTCAAGCGGTTGCGGCGCAAACTGCGCCTCGCCGACGCCACAGTGGGCGTGCAGACCGTACGCGGAATCGGCTACCGGCTCAGCGTGGACTGACCGCCGGTGGCACATGCGAAACGGCCCGCCACCGGATGTTCCGGTGACGGGCCGTTTCCCGTGGTGGGCGATACTGGGTTTGAACCAGTGACCTCTTCCGTGTCAAGGAAGCGCGCTCCCACTGCGCCAATCGCCCGTGCTTGTTGCCGAGGTGGGGACGGGATTTGAACCCGCGTACACGGCTTTGCAGGCCGTTGCCTCGCCTCTCGGCCACCCCACCGAGGTTGCCCCCGTCATGCGTGGCGGCAGCTCCGAGCGGACGACGGGATTCGAACCCGCGACCCTCACCTTGGCAAGGTGATGCGCTACCAGCTGCGCTACGTCCGCACGCCCCCGGACGTTCCCGGGTGACGGATGAGAACTTTAGCCGAGCCGGCGAACGACTGCCAACTCGGGGTCGTCTCGGCGCGTCTGACCCGTCGTGGACGAGATCGCCACCATCCCCCGCAGGCTTCCTAGGAGGATGGCCTGGTGCCTCGACGCGCTGGTGGCGGTCACACTCCGACACCGCCAGGCAACGATCGTCATCACCGTGTCGCAGCTCGACCGACGGACCGCCCGCACGCGCTTTCCGGCGGCAGACCTCGGTGAATGCTCCCCTACAGAACGATCGACGGCACCCCGGGAAAGTGTCCGGCTTCCGACTGACCCGAGCGCCGCTCAGCAGGCGGCCGTAACTGTTCGTGTTCACTCGGATGGGCTACGGTAACGGTCGTGACGAGACGTGCGGCCGAAATCCGCCTGGATGCCCTGCTGCGCACCGCCTGCGACGTGATCGTGGAGCGCGGTCTGGCCAACACCCGAACGGCGGACGTGGCGAACGCGGCAGGCGTGAGCCAGGCCCTGGTCTTCTACCACTTCGCCACCAAGGAACGGTTGCTCGCGCAGGCCTTCGCGTACGCGGTCGAGCAGGATCTGGCCCGACTGGACGCGGTGACCCGCTCCTCGGCCCCGCCGCTGACCAAGCTCCGCCGGATCTTGAAGCTCTACACCCCGGCCGGGCGGGCGACCTCCTGGTCGATGTGGATAGACGGCTGGTCCGAGTCGCTGCGCACTCCGGAGTTGGAGAAGGTCTCCCGCCGACTCGATCTGCGCTGGCGGCAGGACCTCGCCGAGGTGATCTCCGCCGGGGTGGCCGACGGCACCTTCCAGTGCGCGGACCCGGACGGAGCCGCCTGGCGGATCAGCGCGGTCATGGACGGTCTCGCCGTCCAACTGGCCGTGCACGACCGGGTGATCTCCCGCCGGCAGTTCGGCGAGTGGGTCCGGCTGGTCACCGCCCGGGAGCTCGGTCTGGACCCCACCGACCTGGACTGAGCCGGGCAGAAAGCACCAATCCCCGACCAGGCCGGGCAAAACGGCTCGTCCCGCCCCTCCGACCGGAACAATCGGCAGCATGGATCTGCTGGAGGCGTACCGCCGGAGCCTGGCCGAGTTCGTCGACCGGGTGGACCAGGTCGAGCCCGGCCAGTGGTCCGACCCGACACCCTGCTCGGACTGGAACGTCCGCACGCTCGTCAACCACGTGGTCACCGAGGCCCGGTGGAGCGTCCCGCTCCTCGCCGGCCGGACCATCGAGGAGGTCGGCGACCGACTCGACGGCGACCAGCTCGGCACCGACCCGATCTCGACCGCACGGGAGGCCGCCGCACAGGCCGAGATCGCCGCCACCCACCCGGGCACGATCGACCGCACCGTGCACCTCTCCAGTGGCGAGACACCGGCCGCGGAATACCTCCGGCAACTCCTCGCCGAGCACCTGATCCACGGGTGGGACGTGGCCGTGGCGATCGGCGCCCAGCCGCGGCTCGACCCGGACGCGGTGCACGTGGCCGCCCAGTGGTTCGCCGGGCAGATCGACGACTACCGGCGCAACAACCTGGTCCGCACCGGGGTACGGGTGCCCGACGACGCCGACGAACAGGACCACCTCCTGGCCGCCTTCGGCCGCGACCCCGACTGGGCGCCGACCGACTGAACACGCCGCACCCGTAGCCGGCCGACCACCGGCCCACCTCCCCACACCGATCGTCGCGACCGCCCCGGGACACCCCGAGGGCGGCTTCGTCTTTCCGCGATCCCGCGACATGCCGACCTACCCGGGCCTTGCCGCCACCACGATCGACTGATATCCACGTATGCGCATGCGTTACCGCGCATCGACGGTCGGCGACCGCCGGCCATCCCGCTCCCACGAGGAGGTCCCGTGCCACAACCGGAGTGGTCACCCCCGATGAGCCGGCGTCGACGCCGGCTCATCGCCGTCCTGGCGACGACGGCGACGGTCGCCGCGCTGCTCCCCACCGGCGTGAGCACCGCGGCCCCCACCGGCAACGCGGCGCCCGCCGAGCGCACGTCCGGACCATTCGCCGAGGGCCACGAGCCCGCCGACGCCGACAACCGCACCGGTACGGCGGCACCCGACTCCCGCCAGCGCGGCCTGGCCCGCGCCGCAGACCCCGACGTCCGGTGGAACCGGCTCGGGACCCCGCAGGCGCTCGGCCCTGGTCGCACCCCTCTCGCCACCGGGCTGCCCGCCGACCCGGAGGCCGCCGCCCGCGCCTACCTGACCGCCAACCGCGACCTGTTCGGGCTGGACGCCGCCTCGGTGGCCGCCATGGACCGCGTGCTGGTCCGGCCGATCGGCAGCGGTGCCGTGGTCACCCTCCGGCAACGCTTCGGCGACCTGCCGGCCGGGCCGGACGGCCTCGTCACGCTCGCGGTCGCGGGCGGCACGGTGCTCTCGGTCAGCTCCTCGCTGGCCCGCAACGGCGGCACCCCCGCCCCGGCCACCCGCACCCCCGAGCAGGCGTACGAGGCAGCGCTCGCCGACGCCAGGCTGACCGCCGACGCGGTGGCCAGCCACACCGTCCGGGCGGTGGCAGTGCCCACCCCGGTGGACGGGCCCCGGGCCGCGTACGAGGTCACCATGATCGGCGCGGACACCGAGCACCCCGCCGCGTTCACCAGCTACGTGGACGGCACCACCGGGCAGGTGCTGGTCCGCGAGGATCTCGTCGACTACGACTCCGACAACCCCAGCTGGGCGGTCTTCCCGGCCACCCCGCCCCGCGACCTCGGCCCGGGGCAGGACCCCCGGGTGCGGTGGTGCGCCGACCCGGCGCCCGGCTGCGTGGCCTCCTGGCGCGACCCGGCCACCGGCCAGCCGTGGGACGTCGACGCGGCAACCGGCACGCCGACGTACACCTCGCGCGGCAACTCGGCCAACACGGTGCTCTCCTGGGGCGCGAACACCCCTGTCGTCCCGGCCCCCACCAGCCCGGAACGCCGCTACGAGTACCCGTTCACCGACCAGTGGCACCAGGCGAAGTGCAACCCGGAGGTGTTCACCTCCGCCCAGCGCAACGACGCGGACGCGTCGATCGCCAACCTCTTCGCCATGCACAACCGGATGCACGACTGGTCGTACCAGTTGGGCTTCACCGAGTCGGCGTGGAACCTCCAGGCGGTCAACCTCACCCCGTCCGGGCTGGGCGGTGACGCCGAGCAGGGCCGTGCCCAGCAGGGCGCGTTGACCGGCAACCGCAACAACGCCAACCAGGGCACCCCGCGCGACGGGCTGCCGCCGACCACCAACATGTACCTGTGGCAGCCGCAGGCGGGCGGGCCGTACCCGCCGTGTGTGGACGGCGACTACGACATGACGGTGATCGGCCACGAGTACACCCACGCGATCACCAACCGGATGATCGCCGGCCCGGACAGCGGCATCAGCGGCCACCAAGGCGGGGCGATGGGTGAGTCGTGGGGCGACCTGCTCGCCGCCGAGTACCTCTTCCAGCACGGACTGCGCGCACCCGGCGAGACGCCCTTCATCACCGGCGGCTACGTCACCGGCAACCTGGTCAGCGGCATCCGCAACTACGACCTCAGCCGCAGCCCGCTGAACTACTCCGACATCGGCTACAACACCGGCGGCCCGGCGGTGCACGCCGACGGGGAGATCTGGGGCGCGACCAACTTCCGGGTCCGCTCGGCGTTGGTGAAGCGGTACGGGCTCGGCACGCCGCAGCGGCAACTCGACTGCGCACAGGGCAAGGTCGCCGCCGACCAGTGCCCGGGCAACCGGCGCTGGTCGCAACTGGTCTTCGACTCGTTCCTGCTCCAGGCCGCCAGCCAGGTCAGCATGCTCGACATGCGGGACAACATGCTCACCGCCGACCTGCTCCGCTTCGGTGGTGCCAACCAGGACCTGATCTGGGCCGAGTTCGCCCGTTCCGGGATGGGCCGCGACGCCGTCACCAACGGCGCCGCCGACACCGACCCGACGCCGAGCTTCGCCTCACCGCGCGGCGGCAACGCCACGCTCACCCTGCGCCCGCGCGGGGACAGCGCGGACGCGCCGATCCGGGTCTACGTCGGACACTACGAGGCGCGGGCCGTGCCGATCGCCGACACCGACCCGGCCACGCCGATCCCGGACACCGTCGAGATGGTGGCCGGCACGTACGACCTGCTGGCGGTCGCGCCGGGCTTCGGCCACCAGCGGCTCAGCGTGGTCGCCACGGCCGGCAAGCAGGGGTACGTCGACCTGCGGATGAGCCGTAACCTGGCGTCCACCGCGTCCGGGGCCACGATCACCGGTGACGGGGTCAACCTGGACCGGGTCGGCGACGACACCGAGGCGACGAACTGGGCCTCGCTCGACGGGGTGGCCGGCAAGCAGGTTACGGTGACGCTGCCGGGGGACGCCCCGCAGACCGTCAAGCGGGTGAACGTCAGCGCGATGCTGCGCCCGGCGATCACCGCCGACGCCGACACCGGCAGCCAGAACGCGCTCAGCGCGCTGCGCTCGTTCGCGGTGTCGGCGTGCAACGCGAAGACCACCGACTGCGCCGACCCGGCGCGCTGGCAGCGGATCTACACCAGCGCGGACGACGCGTTCCCCGGCGGGGCGTACCGGGCGTACAGCCGGGACATCAACCTGCGGACGTTCGCGGTGCCCACCACCCTCGCCACCCACCTGCGGCTGGAGGTGCTGGCCAGCCAGTGCACCGGCGGCCCGCAGTACGCGGGCGAGCAGGACGCCGACCCGGCCACGACGACGGACTGCGCGACGGCCAGCCCGGCCCGTGCCCAGGTCCGGATCGCCGAGTTCCAGGCGTTCTCGAAGTGACACAGTGGGGGCCGGCGGCAGGTCGCCGGCCCCCACTGTCCTCGGATCAGCGGCGGGCCGGTCGCCACCTGTCGACGGTCGGGCGTTCCCACCGCCGGTCCACCGGCGGGCCGTCGGCCTCGTCCGCCTCGTCGCCCGCAGGCCGGGTCAGGTGCCGCAGCCGCAGCAGCAACCCCATGCCGAGGAAGAGCAGCAGCGCGCCGAGCAGGAAGGCGGCCTGCACCGCACCGAACCCGCCGGACTGCGACACCGGGCGGCCGGCGGCCGGCGGCGCGGCGTCGACCGGGTAGTCCGCGGCCGGTTCCTCCCCGGCCGTGGTCTCCTCCTCGGCCGGCTCGCTCGGCGGGTCGGTGGGCTCCGGCGGGGTGACGCTCGGCTTCGGCTTGCTGGTCGGGGCACCACCCGCGGCCACCACCGAACGGGTGGCGGTCTGCCGGGCCAACAGGCGCGAGTTGGCGTCGTACGCCTCGGCGGCGAGGGTGACCCGCCCCGGGGTGACGTCCTCGGCGAAGGCCACCCGGTAGCGGGCGGTGACAGTACGGCCCGGGCAGAGGGTGCCCGGGTCGAGCTGCCGGTCGGTCAACCGGGCGACGTCGCCCCCGGTCCGGATGTCCAGGGGGAAGTCCCCGGCCTCCTCCACCCGGTCCATCTTGACCTGGTCGAGTCGGAGGCCCTGCACGCTCAGCACCATCGACCAGCGCACCTTCACGCAGCCTCCGCGCCGATCGGTGCGGGAGACGACGGCGGACACCGTGCGCACCTGCTCACCGGCGGTGAACCGGGCCGGCAGCCCACTCAGTTCGGTGGTGAACGCCGCCTGCGCCGGAGCGGCCACTGCCAGCTCCACCCCGCTCAGACAGGCCAGCACCACCCCGACCCGCACCGCGTACCGCCACACCGTCACCACCGCCGCCCTCCGTTCGGTCGCCTCCACTGGGCAACGCTAGGAGCAGCGCGAGGGGCCGACCAGACGGGTGTGTTCGCACCGGGCGCTAAGGACGGGAGGGGTTTTCACCGACCGTGGTGAACCGGTCACCACTCCCCCGCGACACGCCCGGAGTCGGGCCGCTGGGACAATCGGTGACGTGTCCGAGCTCTCCAGCACGTTCGTCCGGCTGCATGCCCGGCTCACCCCCGTCGCGTTCGTCCCCGAGGTTCGCCTGCACCAGGCGGACGAGCCGATCGGGCTGTGGGAGCTGACGGAGGGCCAGTTCTCCACCGACCGGCCGCCGCCGTTCTGGGCGTTCGCCTGGGCCGGCGGGCAGGCCCTCGCCCGCTACGTGACCGACCACCCGGAGCTGGTCGCCGGCCGCCGGGTGCTCGACCTCGCCTCCGGCTCCGGTCTGGTGGCCATCGCCGCCGCCCGCGCCGGAGCGGCGTCCGTGCGGGCCGTCGAGGTCGACGAACTGGCGGTCGCGGCCGTCGCGCTCAACGCCGAGGCCAACGGGGTACGCGTCGACGCCGAGTTCGGCGACATCCTCGACGGCGACGCCGGGGACGCCGAGGTGGTGCTGGCCGGCGACGTCTTCTACAGCGACGCGATGGCCCGCCGGTTCCTGCGGTTCCTGCTGCGCGCCACCCGGGCCGGCGCACCGGTGCTCGTCGGTGACCCCGGCCGGGCGTTCCTGCCCCAGGACCGCTTCGACGAGCTGGCCGTGTACGACGTGCCGGTGCCGGAGGTGCTGGAGAGCGTCCGGGTGAAGCGCACCACCGTCTGGCGACTGCGGGCCGGGCTGCCGGGGGCCTCCGGCTAGCGTGTCCGGGTGCTGTTCCGCAGCTGGGCGCAGGTGGCCGATCCCGCGTGGCCGGACGTGGCCCGGGTGCCGGACCACGTCGGCGGCACCCACCTGGTCGTCACCCGACACGCGTTGGTCCGTCAGGTCCTCGCCGACCCGGTCACCTACCGGCCGGACAACGCACTGGACGCGGTGACGCCGATGCCGGTGACCGCCCTGCGGGTGCTCGCCGGGCACCGGTTCCGGCTACCGCCGACCCTCGCCAACAACTCGGGCGTCAGCCATCCGCAGATCCGGACGATCGTCGCGGACGCGTTGCACCCCTCCCGGGTCGCCGCGCAACGGCAGTGGCTCACCACGCTGGTGCGGGACCGGGTCGCCCGGCTCTCCGCCGCGCTCGACGCCGACGAGTCGGTCGACCTGTACGCGGACCTCGCCGCCGACCTGCCGCTGCTGGTGCTGGCCCGGCTGGTGGAGTTGCCGGACGCCCCGGTCGGCGCGGTCAAGGAGTTCGCCCGTGCCGCGCTGGAGTTGTTCTGGGCACCGCTGGACGCCGACCGGCAGGTGGCGCTCGCCGCCGAGGTGGGCCGGTTCCACCACGTACTGCGGGACTTCGCCGCCACGGGCGGCGGCCTGGCGGCCGAGTTGCGCGCGGCCGGGCACCCGCCGGACGTGGTGGTCGGCGCGCTGTTCTTCCTGCTGGTCGCCGGGCAGGAGACCACCTCGCAGTTCCTCACCCTGCTGCTGCACCGGCTGGCCGGCGAGCCGGCGGTACGGGCCGGCCTGCGCAGCGGCGAGGTCTCCGTCGCCGACGTCGTGGAGGAAGGGCTGCGGCTGGAGCCGCCGATCGTCACCTGGCGGCGGGTGGCAGCGACGGACAGCACCCTGGGTGGGACGGCGGTGCCGGCCGGCAGCAGCCTCGTGCTGTGGTTGGGTCGCGCCGGCCGGGATCCCGCGGTCGTGGAGTCGCCGGATGAGTTCCGCCCGGGCCAGCGCGGGTCACGTCGGCACCTGGCGTTCGGGGCCGGCGCGCACCGCTGTGTCGGCGACGTGCTGGCCCGGATGGAGGCGGCAGTGGTGGTGGCCGAGGCCGCGCCGCTGCTGGACGGGGTGCGGGTGGTCCGTCCGCCCTGGTGCCCGGACAACCTCACCTTCCGGATGCCCGACGCCTTCGTCGTCCGGCGTTCACCGGTCACACCGGCCTGACGTCACTTCGGTAGGTTTCCGGGCGTGTCAGCGACCCCGGCTCGTCGAAGCCTCGCCGCCGTAACGCTTCTGGCCCTGCTGGTGCTGAGTGGCTGCACAACCGGCCCGGCGCACGCCCGGCGGATCTCCGCGCACCAGCCGACCCCGTCCGCCTCGCCGTTCGTGCCGTCCACCTCTCCGTCCGCCTCGCCGTCCCCGACGGCGAAGCCCGCTCCCGGCAGCCTGGACTGGTATCTCTCGCAGGTGCCGACCTTCCCCGAGGCGCCGCCGCCGCAACCGGTGCCGCTGCCCACCACCGACGCGGCCCCGTTCTGGCACCGCCTGCCGACCGACCAGAAGGTCGCGTTCATCACCATCGACGACGGCGGCCTGGCCCGCCCGAGCGAGGTGGCCGACTTCGTCTGGCGGGCGCACATCCCGGTCACCATGTTCCTGAACTCACCGGCGGCGGAGGAGTACCCCGAGTACTTCCGGCAGATTCAGGTCGCGGGCGGGGTCGTCGAGAACCACACCATCAACCACAACTCGCTGGCCGGCCGGTCGTACGACTACCAGAAGCGGGAGATCTGCGGAGCGGCGGACCGGTTGGAGGCGCTGTTCGGCAGACGGGCGACGCTGTTCCGCCCACCGTTCGGCGAACACGACAGCACCACGTTGAAGGCCGCCCACGACTGCGGCGCGAAGGCGGTAGTGCACTGGACCGAGACCGTCCACGAGGGGAAGGTGCGCTACCAGACCCCGGAGAAGGTGGTGCAACCCGGTGACGTGCTGCTCATGCACTTCCGGCCGGCGCTGATGGACGACCTCCTCGCGGCGCTGAAGGCGATCCACCGTGCCGGGCTCACCCCGGCACTGCTGGAGGACTACGTGCTCTGAGCCCGCCGGGGCTTGACGAAAGTCAGGGTCGGGAGGTGCCGTTCGGGCGCGGTGCGACAGCCCGCCGCTCGCCTAGCGTCAACGCATGATCACATTACGTGGGTTGACGAAACGCTTCGGCGCGACAGTCGCTGTCGACGCGTTGACAGTCGACATCGCGCCCGGTCGCGTCACCGGGTTCCTCGGCCCCAACGGCGCCGGCAAGTCCACCACCATGCGGATGATCCTCGGGCTGGACCGCCCCACCGCCGGGCAGGCCCTGGTGGGCGGGCGCGCGTACCGGGAGTTGCGCCGCCCGCTGCACGAGGTGGGGGCACTGCTCGACGCACGGGCCATCCACCCGACCCGATCCGGCCGGGCGCACCTGCTGGCCATGGCCCGCAGCAACGGCATCCCCACCCGCCGGGTGGACGAGGTGCTGGACACCGTCGGCCTGGACGGGCGGGCCGCCCGGAAACCGGGGCGAACCCTATCCCTCGGCATGGGCCAGCGGCTCGGCATCGCCGGCGCGCTGCTCGGCGACCCACCGGTGCTGATGTTCGACGAGCCGGTGAACGGCCTGGACCCGGACGGGGTGCGCTGGGTACGTCACCTGATGCGTTCGCTGGCGGACGAGGGACGGACGGTCTTCGTCTCCAGCCACCTGATGAGCGAGATGCAGCTCACCGCCGACCAGCTCGTGGTGATCGGTCGGGGACGGCTGCTCGCCGACGCGCCGACCGACGAGGTGATCGCCGGCAGCGCCGTCGCGGTCCGGGTCCGCAGCCCGCACCCGGACGGCCTGGCCGCCCTCGCCGCACGCCTCACCGCCGCCGGCGCGACAGTCACGGCCGCCGACCGCAACGAGCTGACCGTCACCGGCGCGACAGTGGACCAGGTCGGCGACCTGGCCCACGACCTGGGGGTACGACTGCACGAGCTGAGCCCACACGGCGCGTCACTGGAAGAGGCGTTCATGGAACTCACCGCCGACAGCGTCGAGTACGCGGGCGGACCGACCGGAGGTGGCGCGCAATGAGCACCAGTACCCGTGGTGGCGTCGTGGCCGCCGAGTGGACCAAGCTCTCCTCGGTGCGGAGCACCTGGTGGACGGCTCTGGCCGGGCTGCTGGTGACGGCCGCCGGCGCCGGTCAACTGGCCATCTACGTCGCCAACGGCAACACCAACGACGATCCGGCCGACAACGCCGGTGTCGTCACCGTCGGCAGCGTGCTGATCGACTCGGTCGAGATGACCCAGTACGTGGTGCTGGCGCTCGGCCTGCTGGCGATCACCTCCGAGTTCACCAGCGGCACCATCCGGAGCACGTTGCAGTGCACCCCGTCGCGTGGTCGCGTCCTGCTGGGCAAGGCAGTGGTCGCCGGAGCTGTCACCTTCGCCCTCGGTCTGCTGCTCGGCCTCGTCGGCGCCCTGGTCGCCCGGCCGGTGCTCGGCGAGTGGGGAAGCGCCCCGGCCGCCGACACGATCGGCGACATCGTGGCGGTGGCGGTCTACCTGGCGTTGATCGGTGTGCTCGCGTTGGGCCTCGGCGCCGCGCTGCGGAGCGCGGTCCTGACGATCACCGTGCTCCTGGCGACCCTGATGATCGTGCCGTTGTCCCTCCAGGAGCCGGACATCGACGTGCTGACCCGGATCGCCGACGCGTTCCCCGGTGTGGCCGGCGGTCACTTCATGTCCGGCGACGCCGCTCCGTACCCACGGCTGGTCGGGTTGCTCCTGCTCGCCGGGTGGGCGGGCGCCGCGCTCCTGCTGGGTCGGGTCGCCCTGCGTCGTCGCGACGCGTGACGACGGCGGCTGAGCGAGGGCTGCCCCGGCCCTCGCTCAGCCGTCGACCAACCCCGCCTCGTACGCGAGGATCGCCGCCTGCACCCGGTTGCGCACGTCCAACCGGGTGAAGATGCTGGTCAGGTAGCTCTTCACGGTGCCCTCCACCAGGTGCAGCCGACGGGCGATCTCGGCGTTGGACAACCCGGCCCCCACGAGGGCCAGCACCTCCCGTTCCCGCTCGGTCAACCCGGCGGTACGGTCCCGCGCCACGGGTCGGCGGGCCAACCGCCCGGCGCCCAGCTCGATCACCCGGCGGGCCACGGTCGGCGACAGGTACGCGCCACCGTCCGCGACCGCGCGCACCCCGGCAATCAACTCACGCGGGTCGCCGGCCTTGAGCAGGAAGCCGCTCGCGCCGTGCCCGAGCGCCCGCGCCACGTGGTCGTCCTCGCCGAACGTGGTCAGCATGACCGTCGCGGTCTCCGGCACGACCCGACGGATCTCGGCGGCCGCCGCCAGACCGTCCAACCGGGGCATCCGGATGTCCAACAACGCGACCCGAGGTCGGTGCGCACGGACCAGCTCCACCGCCTCGTGCCCGTCGCCGGCCTCGGCGACCACCTCGATACCGGGATCGGTGGCGAGGATGGCCCGGACACCGGCGCGGATCATCGCCTCGTCGTCGGCCAGGACCACCCGGACCCGCTGCGCGCCGGCCGTGTCGCTGTTCACTGCGCGATCCACTCCTTGCTGGCCAACCGGCCGTCGGTGAAACAGAGCCGCCAGGTCGGCTGTGCCAGGGGGAAGTTGCCGTCGGTGTAGTACTCGCAGCCGTCCCGGTCGGCGGTCGTCGGGCGTTCCAACGGCCGGCGGGGCAGGCCGGCCAGCTCCGAACGGGCCGTACCGAGGCGCATCTGCTCGAAGGTGGCCCGGTCCAGCACCGTGCCCGCCGTCGCCACCGGGTAGTAGACGAGCGAGAGCACCAGGGCGAACCCGACCGGTGCCAGCAGAGCCACCAGCAGACTGCGCCGCACCCGTCGGCGGGCGTCGTGCAGCCGTCGCTCCGCGTCCACCGGCCGCTCCGACGGGCCGGGCTCCCCCACCGCGCCGGACAGCGCCGGGTCGGACAGCGCCGGGTCGGACGGTCCCGCCGGGCCCGTGCCAGCCGCGCTCTCCACCGGCCCGGTGGCCGGCAACGCCGCCCGCACCGCGAAACCACCGCCGGTACGGGGACCCGCGTGCAGCGTTCCACCGGCGAGACGGACCCGCTCGGCGAGGGCGAGCAACCCGCTGCCCTGCGACGGCGGAGCGGGCAACGGCCCCGCCGGCGGAGCGTCGTTGACGACGGCCACGTCCACCCGGTCACCCGCGCGGGTCACCGACACCTGGACCGGAGCGCCGGGCGCGTACCGGGCGGCGTTGGTCAACGCCTCCCGCACGATCCGGTGGGCGGCGTGACCGGTCATCGCCGGTAGCTCCGCGACCGTCGGGATCGCCTCCATCCGTACCGCCATGCCGGCCTCCCGGGCACCCTCGACCAGCTCGGCGACGGTCTCCCCGCTCGGCCGCACCGACGCGCCCCCCTCCTCACGGAGCACCCCGATGATCTCGTGCAGGCGCTCCGTGGCGGCGGAGACACTGGCCCGCAACTCCCCCGCCGCCGCCCGGTGCCGGTCGTCGAGGTCGGCGGCCACCTCCAGGGCGGCGGCACGCAACGCGATCAGGCTGAGGTCGTGACCGAGCGAATCGTGCATCTCCCCGGCGATCCGGGCCCGCTCGCGGAGCCGGATCCGCTCGGCGGCACCGCGCTGCTCGCGGGTCGACGCCTCCACGTGCCGCCGACCGGCGTCCGCCAACTCCTGCTGCTGACGCCGGTACCGGCCGACCAACCAGGGGAACACCGCGGCGAAGAGCAACACCGAGGCGAGCAGGAACCAGGTGGCCGCGCCGGTGCCGAGCAGCCCCAGGTTGAGCGCCGTGCCGCCGCCCACGATCAACACGAAGACACCAGCCGCCGGACCCACCGACGCGGTGCGCCGCCCGGCAAGGTAGCTGAAGACCGGAATCGCGAACGCGAAGTTGCCGTCGACCACCGACCCCAGCACCACCAGCACGGGGGCGAGCAACGGCTGCCGTCGACTCGCCACCACCGCCGCGCCGAGCACCACCAACTTGCCGACGACCAGCGGCACCGCGTACGGCGCGTAGGGCGGGCTGAAGCCGGCGTACCCGACCGGAGCGGCGACCACCGCCCAGAGCAGCACGTCCGACAGCAGGCGACGCCACCGGTCCAGCCGGCCCGGCGACGAGGAGTCGAGGATCCGCACGGCGGTCAGGCTACCCACGCCCGACCTGCGCGGACACCGACGAAAGTCAGGTGTTCAGCCGCTCTCCTCGGCCCACACCCGCCAGTCGTCGAGCACACCGTGCAGCGCCGGGGTGAGCCAACCCGGGGCGGACCGCCGGAACACCCCCGGGTCCATCGCACCGGCGCCGTCGGGCACCGCGCCGAGCAGGTTCGGCACCAGATCCGTCAGATTCGTCCAGTGCACCAACTCCGGCCGCGCCGGCCAGGCGCCGATCACCACACCCGCCGGCACGGCGCGCCGGTCCAGCGCCTCCAGGGTCAGGGCCGTGTGATTGAGCGTGCCCAACCCGGCGCGGGCGACCACCACCGCCGGCGCGCCCAGCGACACCGCCAGGTCGGCCATCGTCCACGGCTCCCCCGACGGACGCAGCCCCATCGGCACCAGCAGCCCACCCGCGCCCTCGACCAGCACCAGGTCGTGCTTGTCGACCTCGTCCCGCACCGCGTCCACCGCCGTGTACAGCTCCAACGGCGGCAGATCGGCGACCCGGGCGGCAGCCAACGGAGCCAGCGGATCGGGATAACTGGCCAGGGTCCGCCCGGTCAGTGGGGCCGCCAGCCGGTTGACCGCGTCCACGTCGCCCGGCTCACCGCTCGCCGTACCGGTCTGCCCCGGTTTGACGACCGCCACCCGCAACCCGGCGGCCTGCGCGGCAGCCGCGATCGTCGCCGTCACCACCGTCTTGCCGACTTCGGTGTCGGTCCCGGTGACCAGGACCGGCCCCTCCCACCCGGTCATGGGGCACACTCCACGATGACGTCCAGGGCCCGCTCGAACGCCGCGCGCGGCACCCCGGCGCTGACCGTGAGTCGCAGGCGGGATCGGCTGTCCGGGGTGGACGGCGGCCGGAAGCACCCCACCGCCACACCCTGGTCCCGGCAGTCGGCGGCCCAGGCGGTCGCCGCCTCCGGGCCGGGAGCCGTCACCGAGACCACCGCCGCGTCCGGCGCGGAGACGGTCAACCCCGCCGACCGCAGTCGACCGACCGCCAACGCCACCCGGTCGGCCAGCTCCACGCGCAGGTCGTCGCCGACCCGGGTCAGCCGCAGCGCCGCGTGCACACCGGCGGCGACCGCCGGGGGCAGGGCCGTGTCGAAGATGAACGTACGCCCCGTCTCGACCAGGTGCCGGACGAACTCCGCCGGGCCGGCCACCACGCCACCCGCGCCGCCGAGCGCCTTGGACAGGGTGGCGGTGACCACCACGTCCGGCTCACCGGCCAGCTTCGCCGCCGCCACCCCACCGGCGCCGGCCGGACCTGTCACACCCAGCGCGTGCGCGTCGTCGACCAGCAGCAGCGCGCCGTGACGGCGGGCCACAGCGTGCAGCCGGGTCAGCGGGGCGAGATCACCGTCGACGGAGAACACCGACTCCGTCACCACCACCGCCGGGCGTCCCGGAGCGGCGGCGAGCGCCGCGGCCACCGCGTCCACGTCGGCGTGCGGGGTGACCACCGTCTCCGCACCGGAGATCCGGCAGCCGTCGATCAGGGACGCGTGGTTGTGCGCGTCCGAGACGAGCAGCGTCCGAGGTTGGACGAGCGCCCGCAGCGCACCCAGGTTTGCCAGGTAGCCGGAGGAGAACACCAGAGCGCGGTCGGTGCCCAGCCACTGCGCCAGCTCGGTCTCCAACGCCTCGTGCGCCTCGGTGGAACCCCGCACCAGGCGCGACCCGGTCGCCCCCAGCCCGTACGCCGACAGCGCCGCCGCGGCCGCGGCGGTGACCTCCGGGTGGGTGGCCAGGCCGAGGTAGTCGTTGCCGGCCAGGTCGGTCATCCCGTCGGCGGCGGGACGCGGTTGCAGTCGCCGGGTCAGCCCAGCCTTCGCCCGCAGATCCGCGCGGCGGTCGAGCGCCGCCAGCCAGTCCGCCACGTCACCCCTTCACCGCCGTCCGTGCCGGTCAGCCCGACACCCGCCGGGCGAAATTACCACCCGCCGCCGACGTCCGACCGATCCCACTCGCCGGCAGGTATAGGGGCTGCCAGGTCATTCCGGCCGGTCGGGCCGCCTTGTAGGGTACGAGCCATGCCAGAGATCCTCGACCAGGCCCGGACCCAGGTCCTCGGTGACGGTGTCGGCCTCGACCAGGCCGGCATCCTCGCCGTGTTGAACCTGCCCGACGAGCACCTTCCCGCCGCCCTGCAACTCGCTCACGACGTGCGGATGCGCTGGTGCGGTCCGGAGGTCGAGGTCGAGGGGATCGTCTCGCTGAAGACCGGCGGCTGCCCGGAGGACTGCCACTTCTGTTCGCAGTCCGGCCTGTTCACCTCCCCGGTGCGCTCGGTGTGGCTGGACATCCCGTCGCTGGTCGAGGCGGCGAAGCAGACCGCAGCGACCGGGGCGACCGAGTTCTGCATCGTCGCGGCGGTCCGCGGTCCGGACGCCCGGCTGATGAAGCAGATGCGCGAGGGCGTCGCCGCCATCAAGGCGGCTGTCGACATCCAGGTCGCCGCGTCGCTGGGCATGCTCACCAAGGAGCAGGTCGACGACCTGGTCGACATGGGTGTGCACCGCTACAACCACAACCTGGAGACCTGCCGCTCTTACTTCCCGAACGTGGTCACCACGCACTCCTGGGAGGAGCGCTGGGAGACGCTGCGGATGGTCCGCGACTCCGGCATGGAGGTGTGCTGCGGCGGGATCCTCGGCCTCGGCGAGACCGTCGAGCAGCGGGCCGAGTTCGCCGCGCAGCTCGCCGAACTCAACCCGCACGAGGTGCCGCTCAACTTCCTCAACCCGCGTCCGGGCACCCCGCTCGGTGACCGGCCGGTGGTGGAGGGCAAGGACGCGCTGCGGGCCATCGCCGCGTTCCGGCTGGCCATGCCGCGCACCATCCTGCGGTACGCGGGCGGCCGGGAGATCACCCTCGGTGACCTGGGCACCCGCGACGGTCTGCTCGGTGGCATCAACGCGGTGATCGTCGGCAACTACCTGACCACGTTGGGTCGACCGGCGACCGCCGACCTGGAGTTGCTGGACGAGCTGAAGATGCCGGTCAAGGCCCTCTCCGCCACCCTGTGACGACGATGACGACGACCGGGCTGTGGTGTGACAGGTGCGGTGAGCCGGCGACGGCCGCCGCCCACCCGGCCTGCGCCACGGCCCGTCAGCTGGAGCCGCCCCGGTTCTGCCCCCGGTGCCGGCGTCGGATGAAGGTGCAGGTGCTGCCGGTGGGCTGGTCGGCGATCTGCGTCGAGCACGGCGAAGTGCGGGGCTGACGGCCGATGTTGCACGGGCGGGCGGTGACCCTGCGACCGGCGACGGCAGCAGACGTGCAGGCCCTCGCGGCGATCCGCGCCGACCCGGAGGTGCGCCGGTGGTGGCGCGGCAGCGACGACCTGACCGGTGCCGTCCGCGCCGACCTCGGCGACGACGACCTGCACGTGTACGCGATCGAGCACGACGGCCGGGTGGTCGGCGCGATCCAGTGGTACGCCGAGGCCGACCCGGACTACCGCCACGCCAGCCTGGATGTCTTCCTCGACCCGGCGGTGCGCGGCGCCGGTCTGGGTGTGGACGCGATCCGCACCCTGGCCCGGCACCTCATCGACGAGTACGGCCATCACCGTTTCACCATCGACCCGGCGGCGGCGAACAGCGCCGCGATCCGCGCGTACGCCAAGGTGGGTTTCCGTCCGGTGGGGGTGCTGCGCCGCTACGAGCGCGGCGAGGACGGGCGGTGGCACGACGGTCTGCTGATGGATCTGCTCGCCGACGACCTGGTGGAGTGAGCGGGCGGGTCAACCGTCCCAGCACAGGTGCCCGTCGGGCAGTCGGCGGGCGCCCTCGGCGGGCTGGTGGGGGCTGAGCCGCCCGTCCGGCATGAGGTGCGCCACAGGTGTTCCGCGACCGAGTGCCGCGACGTCGGCGATGAGCCGGCGGTGGCAGCGCCACCACAGGCTCTCGCTGCACAGGACAGCTGTGGTCCGCGCTGCCGCGTCGGCCAGCACCTCGGTCAGCGCCGTGTCGAACTCCGACGTACGGGTGTACGCGGCGTACGCCCGGAACGCCTCGACCTTCCACCAGGTGTCCGGCTCGGGTTCTCCGGCCGGGACGTGCCGGCGTCCGCCGAGGCGTGGCTCCCAGCGGTAGTCGATCCCGTACTCGGGTAGCCACCGTTCGAGTTCCTCGCGGCGGACGTCGGGGTTGGTGCGACTGGCCGGGTAGCGCCGGACATCGACCAGCAGAGCCACCCCGCCGGCGGTCAGCAGCTCACCCAGCCGCACCCGGTCGGCTGTGCCGTGCCCGACGGTCAGCAACTCCCCCACGGGTTTGCCTTTGCCCGCAATACCGGGAGGTTATCCCCGGACGCCGGCGAGATCTTGGACAGTTACCGTCCAGCGCGAACTCTTCAGTCCCATGACCTCTGTCGCAGTTCATGTCCCGGTAGGCGTGTCACAAGATCAGCGGGTTGGGTGGGGGTGTGTAGGGCGGTTTGATTGCTGGGCATGGCGACTCGGCGTCAGGTCATGAGCGCGTTGGATGCCCTGCTGGCGGCAGGGGTGAAGATCGGTAATGTTCAGCAGTGGTGCCGGGAGAACGGGGTTAATCCGCGTACGTTCTACCGACATCGGGCACGGGTCGAGGCCGAGGGTGTGTGGCGGCCTCGATCGAGCCGGCCGCATCACAGCCCGGGCCAGACGCCGCCGGAGTTGGATGCCTGGATCTGCAAGCTGCGCGCCGAGTTGGGCGTCGACAACGGCGCGGACCACATCCATGACGAACTGATGCGCGTGCACGCCGAGATCCGTCCTGGCTGGTCGGTGCCGTCACGGTCCACGATCAACCGGGTGCTGTCCCGCCACGACCTGCTGCAGCGCAATCCGGCCAAGAAGCCGCGGTGTTCCTGGCGCCGGTTCGCCTACGCCCGCCCCCGCGACTGCTACCAGATCGACGCGACGATGGTCGCGCTCGCCAACGGCCGTCTCGTCGCGGTGTTCGACGTCCTGGACGACTGCACCCGCATGCTGGTGGCCTGCCACGCCGCCCTCGCCGAAACCGCTACCGCCGCTATCACCGCCATCAACCAGGCGGTCACTGACCACGGCGCACCCGCGATCGTCCTGTCCGACAACGGAGCGGCATTCACCAGCCGACACCGGCACGACAACGCCGGACCATCACGCTTCGCCCAAACCCTGCACCACCACGGCACCCGCCTGATCCACTCCAGCCCTTACCACCCACAGACCTGCGGGAAGGTCGAACGCCACCACCAGACCCTCAAAAAATGGCTCGCCGCTCAACCCCACCAACCCCGCACCCTGACGCAGCTGCAACACCTACTCAACACCTACCGCGACTACTACAACCACCGCCGCCACAGCGCCCTACCCGCCCGGGCAACCCCCCACCACACCTGGCACACCGCCACACACCACGGCAGCCCTCAAGCCCTACCCATCCAAACCGACGCCACCATCCACCGACCCCGCGTCTCCGACACCGGCACCATCCGCGTTGCTCACGCTCGCATCGGCATCGGCTGCGCCTGGCGCGGCCACACCCTCACCGCCATCCGCGACCACCACCACATCACCGTCTACGCCCCCGACGGCACCCCCATCGGCCACACCACCACCAGCGACAGCAAGTACACCCGACTCACCCCCACCCCATGACACACCTCCCGGGACATGCCATTGACACACCTCCCGGGACATGACAGTCCAGCGCGAACGGCAACTGTCCAAGACCTCGTGGAACCGGTGACTCAGACGACGGCGCAGGTGGTGTTGTTCACTGTGAAGGCCGTCGGTTTCGGGTTGGTGCCGCTGTGCGCGCCGTTGAAGCCGAAGCTCACCGACGCCCCGGGCGCGAGCGTGCCGTTGTAGGACAGGTTCGTGGCGGTGACCGCCGCGCCGCTCTGGCTGACCGCCGCCGACCAGCCCTGACTGACGGTCTGCCCGCCGGTGAAGCTGAACCGCAGAGTCCAGCCGTTGATCGCCGTGGTGCCGGTGTTGGTGATCGTCACGTTGGCGGTGAAGCCGGTGTTCCAGTCGGTCGTGGCGTACCCCACCGAGCAGGTGCCACCGACCGGCGGGGCCGCGGTGGTCACCGCGACCGGCGCGGACGCCGCCGAGTTGTTGCCGGCCGCGTCCACGGCCACCACGTAGAACTGGTACGCCGTGGAGGCGGTCAGCCCGGACACCGCCTGGGTGGTGCCGGTCGGCGAGCCGACCAGCACGTCGGTGGCGCCGGCCTCGCGGTAGACCCGGTAGCCGGTGACGCCCACGTTGTCGGTCGACGGGGTCCAGGCCAGGGTGAGCCCGGTGGCGGTGACGGCCGACGCGACAGGCGTGCCGGGCGTGGTCGGCGCCGTGGTGTCGGCGGTGCCGGCCGGCGGCGTGGTCACGGTGAGCTTCGGCGAGGCGGCCGACGTGTTGCCGGCGCCGTCGCGGGCCACGACGGTGAACTCGTACGACGTCGCTGGCAGCAGCGTCGTGATGGTCAACGTCGTGCCGGTGACCGGCCGGACCAGAACCGTGTCGCTGTTGACCTGGACCTCGCGGACGTCGTAGCCGGCCAGGCCGCTGCCGCCGCTGTCGGTCGACGGCGCCCAGGTCAGGGTGACGGTGCGGGGTCCGAGGGCGGACGCCACCGGGGTGCCGGGGACGGTCGGCGCTGTGGTGTCCGGCACGACCGGACCCGGCTCCTCGCCCCAGACGCGGGTGGTGCCGGAGTACAGCGGGACCTTCCGGTTCGGCCCGGCGGTGGCCTGGTACGACGGGTCGTTCGTCGGGTCCCAGGTGCCGCCCTCCGGGACGCCGACCTTGAACTGCACCTCCATCCGGTGCTGCGACTGGCCGGCCGGGGCGATGGCGTAGCCGGTGCAGTCGACCTCGACGTACCAGATGTCACCGCTGTACTGCTTGGCGGTGGTCGGGGACGGGCAGCCCTGGGTGTAGCCGGCTGTCACCTGCACCGGGCCCGTGCCGTCGGGCCGGAAGTAGTACCGGAACTTCCCGTCGGTCAGCGCCCGGGCCGGGAACGCCGACTTGTTGTAGACCATCACCTTCAGGCCGGTGGCCCGCGGCTCGGCCTGCGCCACGGTGGTCTCCACGGTCAGCTCGTCGATGTCCGGCGTCTCGGCGACCGGGAAGTTCGCCAGCGGCGTGCCCCCGTACTCGGAGGTCAGCCGGACCAGCGCGGAGGTGAAGCCGGCGTTGTAGTCGGTGGCGACCTCGTTCATCACGTAGTCCGACCGGCTGTCGCTGTACGCGTCGTTGGCCGACGACGGGCCGCCGACCAGCGCGCCGTACAGGGTGTGCCGGGTCTCCACGGGCACGGTCTGGCTGTCCCACCAGGAGCCGTGCGCGGTGCGGTGGTGCGGGTTCTTCGGTGGGTTGGCCCCGAACCCGATCACGTAGCTGGAGTTGCGCGGGTTGTCGCCGAGCGCATAGTTGATCTGCCGGACGGCGAAGTCGTGGTAGCGCGCCTTGCGGGTCGCGTCGGTGGTCTTGTCGCTGTAGACCAGCGCGGCGAACGAGGTGTTGGCGGCGTAGCGCAGCGCGCCCCAGGAGTCGAGCACCGCCATCCCGCCCGGCGAGTAGGGAACCCGTTGCCCGTTGACGCCGACGGTCCAGTAGTCCAGCCACCGGTTGGCGTCATCGACGTACTTCTGCTTGCCGGTCAGGTTGGCCAGCAGCACGTACGCGCCGAACTGCTTGTTGTCCCAGGCGATCGTCCACTTGTAGGAGCGGGTGGTGGTCTGGTTCTCGGTGCCGAGCTTGTCGTACTCACTCTCGGCCTTGGCCAGGTAGCTGGCCTCGCCGGTGGCCCGGTGCAGCCAGATCGCGGCCCACACCAGCTCGTCCTGCCAGCCGCTCCACGACCGGTAGAAGCTCGTCGCGTCGGTGATGCACTCGTGGTACGACTTCCGTACCGTGTCGGCGAACGTGTAGAGCTGCTTGGCGTGGGTGAGCAGCTTGTCCGCGTAGGTCGCGTCGGTGGGTCGGAACACCATCGACGAGGCGGCCATCGCCGCCGCCGTCTCCCCTGCCAGGTCCGCGCCGCCACAGCTCGCATCGATCTTGTACGCGGGCCGCGCCATCGGCATCACCTCGGCCGGACCCCACCACTTGTGGTCGTCGTCGCCCTTGCCGACCTGCCCGTAGAGGACGTTGGCCGACGGGTGCGCCTTGATGAAGTAGTCGTTGACGAAGCGCAGGTTGTTCAGCAGGTGCGGCAGTTGTCCCGAGGAGGCGTAGCCGCTGCGGTACTCCACCGCGCCCCAGGCGAGCATGGTCGCGCTGAACGCCATCGGGAAGCCGAACTTGACGTGGTCACCGGCGTCGTACCAGCCGCCGGTGAGATCCAGGCCCGCGCCGGCGCCGTCGGTGAGCGCGCTGTCGCCGCGCCAGGAGACCCGGTTCCAGTCCGGCAACCGGCCGGACTGCTGCGCCTCGTAGAAGAGCAGCGACTTCTGCAACGCCTCGGCGTAGTTGTAGGTCGCCGGCGCGGCCGAGACCGGCGACGACATCGGCCCGGTGACCACGAGGGACAGACCGGTGAGCAGGGCCACCCCGGCGGCCAGTAGCCGCCGCGGCCAGGGCTGGTCTCGCACCGGCTGCACAGCAGACCGCCGGCGGATCCGTTCCGGGTAGGACATCGCGGACTCCTGTCGGTGGCGCCGCCAGGCAGCCCGACCGAGGCGGGACGGCTTCGGGTTTCTTCGGGTGCCCGGCGGCGGTGGTGGTGGAGCCGGGACGCGCCCCTCGGGAGCGCTCCCACAGATGAGCGTCAATCTAGCCGTCGGCTGCGACGTTGGGAAGAGCCAGCACGTGGACCAGCCCACCCCCACGGTTCACGAGGCGCTCTCGGACTCCCCCAGGCACCCGGGGCGGCGACCCCAGAAAAGGGGACACACCGTTGCCGACCTGCTACTTCGCGCGAGACAGTACGACCATCAGCGGTGCCATCGACGCCGCCGTTCCCGGTCGACCCTGAGGAGAAGCGATGGCATTACGACTCGCCGACGGCACCGCCTGGTCCGAGGTTCTGGCCCGCGCGATGGCCGCCACACCGGAGGCGTTCGGCGCCGAGGTGGACGGTGTCACCACTCTGCACAACCTGATCGAGGGCGAATGGCGGGCGGACGGCCAGCCCGCGCCGGTCCGTACCCCGGTGGACAACACCGTCCTCATCAACCTGCCCCGACTCGACGCCGACACCGCCCGCGCCGCGGTCACCCACGCCGCCGCCGCACACCGGGAGTGGGCACTGACCCCACTCGCCGACCGTAAGGCCCGCGTCGGCGAGGCGCTGGAATCACTCACCGCCCACCGTGACCTGCTCGCCATGCTGCTGGTCTGGGAGATCGGCAAGCCCTGGCGGCTGGCCTGCGCCGATGTGGACCGGGCGCTCGACGGCGTCCGCTGGTACGCGGGCGAGATCGACAGGATGCTCGCCGACGGCCGCGAGCCGCTGCCCGGCCCGGTCAGCAACATCGCGTCGTGGAACTACCCGATGAGCGTCCTGGTGCACGCCGAGCTGGTGCAGCTGCTGGCCGGCAACGCCGTCATCGCCAAGACCCCGTCCCAGGGCGGCGCGGTCTGTCTGACCGTCGCGCACGCGTTGCTGCGCCGCGCCGGTCTGCCGGCCACCCTCGTCAGCGGCGGTGGCGAGGAACTGTCCGAGGTGCTGGTCCGGGCGCCCGAGATCGGTGCCGTCGCCTTCGTCGGCGGCCGCTCCAACGGCGGCAAGGTCGCCGCCGCGCTGCTCGACAGCGACAAGCGGCACTTCATCGAGCAGGAGGGCCTCAACGCCTGGGGCATCTGGAACTTCTCCCAGTGGGACGTCCTCGCCGCCCACCTCAGGAAGGGCTTCGAGTACGGCAAGCAGCGCTGCACCGCGTACCCCCGCTTCGTCGTGCAGCGCGACCTCGTCGACGAGTTCCTCGACATGTACCTGCCGGTCGTCCGCTCGGTCCGATTCGGCCACCCGCTCGCCGTCGGCGACGACTGGGCGGCCGGCGACCCGCTGCCCGAGCTGGACTTCGGGCCACTGATCAGCGCGGCCAAGGCCGACGAGCTGCACCGCAAGGTCGACGAGGCGGTACGCGGCGGCGCGGTGCCCCTGCACCGGGGCAAGCTCACCGGCGCACCGTTCCTGCCCGGGCAGGACACCTCGGCGTACGTGGCACCGTCGGTGCTGCTCGCCCCGCCCGGCCGGTCCCGGTTGATGCACGCCGAGCCGTTCGGGCCGGTCGACACGATCGTCGTGGTGGACACCACCGACGAACTGCTGGCCGCCATGAACGCCTCCAACGGCGCGCTGGTCGCGTCGCTGGCCTGCGACGACACCGAGGAGGCCGGCAAGCTCGCCGTGGACCTGCAGGCCTTCAAGGTGGGCATCAACAAGCCGCGCTCACGCGGTGACCGGGACGAACCGTTCGGCGGTCGGGGCGCCTCCTGGAAGGGCGCGTTCGTCGGCGGCGACCTCCTCGTCCAGGCCGTCACCGTCGGCGGCAGCGGTCGGCTCTACGGCAACTTCCCCGACTACAGCAGCTACCCCGCCACCTGACGCGAGGCGCGGAAGGGCCCCTGCTACCCCCTCGGCGTCAGCAGGGAGCCCTTCCTCTGCGGGCTGAGCGGCACGGTCACCGTGAGCAACGGGCCGTCGCGCTCGGTCGAGTCGGGCCGGCCCAACCGGCGCAGGGTACGCAGCATCGGGGTGTTCTCGGCCTGGACGTGCAGCACCAGCGCCGCGTACCCGGCCTCGTCGGCGTGCTTGACCAACCGGCGCAGCAACGCCGTACCGAGCCCACGCCGCTGCCAGTCGTCACGCACCAGCAACGCCGCCTCGGCCTCGTCACCCTCGCCGAGCAGGCTCGCCATGGCGACCACCGACTCGGCCGCACCGTCCGAGCCGGTGGCCACCGCGACCACTGTCAGCCCTCGACTCGGCTCCAGCAACCGACGCAGCCGATCCGGCCGCGGCAACGCCGCACCACCCAGGTATCGCCGGTGCCGGCTGCGTGGTGAACACAACTCGTGCAGCTCCCGTACGCCGGGCAGGTCGTCGGCGCAGGCCGGGCGCACGGCCACCTCGGCACCGTCGGGCAGCACAAGAGTGACCTGCTCGGCGGCCCGACGGACCACCGTGGCGGCCAGCTCGACCAGGGCCTGCGCCCGGGCGTACTCCGCCGGGGTGAACGCGGGCGCGGCCCGGCGCAGCGCGAACGAGCCGCCCGCCGGGTCCGCCAACGCCATGCTCGCGCCGGCGACCCCCCGGTCGACGCCGACCGACGCCGGTCGCCAGCTGACCGAGTCGGCGCCGAGCAGCGCCCGCAGCGCCTCGCCGGTCGCGTCCGGGTCACGCACCAGCCGGTTGGCCAGCCCGAGGACCCGGGTGGGCTGGTCGGCCAGCCCACGCGCCTCGCTGCGCGCCACCCAGCAGTCCCGGCCCCGGCCCCGCTCGACGGCGGCGACCAGCTCGGCCTCGTCGAGTGCGTCCGGCGCGTCGACCAGGAAGTCGTCCACCGCGCCCTGTTCGGTGGGCTGCACCTGCACGGTGAGGATGTTGACCCCGCGCAGCGCGAGGCTGGCCGTGAGCACCGACAGGTAACCCGGCCGGTCGTCCACTGTCGCTCGGATCCGCCACAACGTCATGGTTGGCTCCCTTCCCCGGTAAGAGCCTCACCCCCGCCTGTTGCCGCCCGGTTGCTCGGCGGTGTCGAGCCGGGAACTCCTCGGCCCGTTCAGGGGCCGGCGACCACCGGGGGCGCGCCGACCAGGTCGAGCCGGTCACCGAGGATCACCGTGCTGGCCCGGACGAGCTGGGTGAGCCGGTCGACCTCGGTGCTGTGGAACGCGGCGGCGGAGAGGGTCTCGGTGCGTTCGCGGGCCACGACCAGCACCAGGCCCGCCCGGCCGAACGGCGCGATCGCGTGGTGGGTGCCGTCGGGCGTGGTCATCGACCGCCCGCGCAGCGGGGTCACCTCCGGCAACCGCAACGGCACCGGGGTACGCCAGCTCGCGTGCCCCACTGTCGCCCCGCCGCCTCCGGTCCGCGAGGCCCAGTCGACGGGCACCACGGCGGCGACGGCCCAGTCGGCTGCCAGCAGCCCGGGCACCGCGTCGACGAGGGTGGCGAGCCCGTCCGCCGGGTTGGCCGCGACCTGGGCCAGCAGCTCCGCGTCCTGACCGGTGGTGGTGGGCGCGCCGATCGCCCGCCACACACCGTCCACCCGCACCCCCGGAATCGCCGCCAGGCCGGCCAGCAGCCGCTCCACCCGGGCCGCGCCCGGCCAGACCACTGTGAAGTCGTCCACCGCGCGCCCGCCGAGACGTTCGAGGACCACCACCTGGACGATGTCCGCGCCGGAGACGCCCAGCGTGCGGGCGACCTGCCCGAGCGTGCCCGGACGGTCCGGCAGGGTGACCCGAACTCGCAGCAACATGTCTGTCCCTCCGCTCGGCGGGCCGGCCCAGACGCGGCCGGCAGGCTGGTCCCAGCCTGGTGGATGACCATTTCGTCCCTGTTGCAGGGGCATGTCCCGAGCGGAAATTCACCGGTCGGTGACCGCGTGGTTTCGGCAGGTGAGAAAGCGGACGCCGACGCTCAGGGCAGCCCGCCCAGGGGCAGGACCGGTGTGGAGGCGAGCTGTGCGTGGTAATCCGCCGCGGACGTCTCCCGACCCCACTGGGGCATTCCGGCGGGCAGGTCCAGCCGGTCGGTCTCCACCTCGATGAGGGTCAGCTGGGCCGGCGGTCCGTCGATGCCGGCCAGGATGGCGGCCAGCTCGCCTTCGGTCCGGGCGACGTGGGCGGTGAAGGTCTTGTCCCGGGCGAAGACTGCGGGGAGTTCTGTGTACCGCCAGTTGTCGATGTCGTTGTACGGCTGGTGCCGTCCGTCGACTGCCCGTTCGACGGTGTAGCCGCCGTTGTTGACGACGACGATGATCGGGCGTTGGTTCGTGGCGAGCATCCGGCTGATCTCCTGCACGGTCAGTTGCAGTGATCCGTCGCCGGTGATCAGCACCGTCCGCCGATCCGGTGCCGCCACCGCAGCGCCGAAGGCGGCCGGGGTGGCGTAGCCGATCGAGCCCCAGATGGGCGGCTCCACAACGGTGACCCCGGCGGGCAGCCGCATCGTCGCCGCGCCGAACGACGGGGTGCCGGTTTCCGGGACGAAGATGTCTCCCTCGCGCAGCATGCTCTGGATCGCCGGCCAGAGCCGTGCCTGCCGGATCGGTTCGGTGTTCGACGGGTCGAGTACGGGCGGGTCACCCGCCAGCAGCGGCGCGCGTGACCATTCCGTCGTGCGGTTCGGGGCGATCTCGTGCAGGCACCTCAGCGCCGCCGGCAACGCGACCGGGGCGAAGCGGGTGCCGGCGACGACGGCGGCGTCCCGGTGCAGGCTGATCACCCGGTCCACCTTCAGGTCGGCGGTGAACAGGCCGTCCCAGTCGAAGAACGTGGTGCCCACGCAGACCAGCGCGTCCGCGCCCTCGACCACCTCGCCAACCTCATGGGGACTGTCGCCGCCGTTGTAGATGCCCACGTAGTGGGGGTCGGACTCGTCGAGCAGTCCCCGTCCCAGCGACTGCGCGGCGACCGGCCAGTTCCGGTCGGCGGCCATGGCGGTGACGGCCGTGCCGAGGTTGAAGCGGATCGGCAGGTTCCCCACCAGCAGGGCCGGCCGCTCGGCACCGGCGAGCAGGCGCCGGGCGGCTGCGGCGAAGGCGTCGAGCTGCCCGGGCGCCACCACCGGCTCGGGCCGGGTGAACCGTCTCCCCGGGCCGGCGACCTCGGCGTGGGCGACGTCGCCGGGAATCCGGATGTAGACCGGACGCTGCTGCGACCAGCACTCGGTGAGCACCCGGTCGACCTCCGCCAGAGCGTTCTGCGCGGTCAGCGAGGTTTGGGCGACTGTCACCTCGCGGGCCACCCGTACCCAGTGGTCGAAGTCGCCGTCGGCGAGCGAGTGGTGCATGGAGGTGTGCTGCCGCATGATCTCCTCGGTCGGACCGCCGACGATCGAGACGATGGGTACCGACTCCGCCATGGCCCCGGCCAGCGCGTTGACCGCCGACAGCTCACCGGGACCGAACGTGGTGAGGATCGCCGCCACGCCCGCGAGGCGGGCGTATCCGTCGGCGCTGTAGCCGGCGTTGAGCTCGTTGCAGCTACCGACCCACTCGATCCCGTCGAACGCCTCGATCTGATCGAGGAAGTCCATGTTGTAGTCCCCCGGCAACCCGAAGACGTGGCGCACTCCGAGGTCGTAGAGCCGGCTGAGCAACAGCTCGCCGACCGTTGTCGTACCCTTGCTCGCCTTCACCGCGATTGACCCCCGTCGCTCCGGATACCGAACCAGCGATCCGTCCTCAAGACGATATCCGGGCAATTGTCGGAAGGAAGGCTATTGTCCGTGATGCCGGCTGAACCGGCGGCGGCGCCGCTCCCGTACGGCCGAAGCACTCCCGACGCCTCCCACCAATCTGACCTTGACAACGTGAACGGGCTGCCATCAACTAGTCGGATGAGCGATCCGGCCGTCGATGCGTCGCGGCCGGAGGCCGTTCCCACCTCCCCCGCCGGGCTGACCCTGGACCGCCTCCGCGACTACCTCGCGGAGCACCGCCCCGAGCTGGCCGTCGGCCCGCCGCGAGCGCACCTGATCGCGGGCGGCAAGTCCAACCTCACCTACCTGCTGCGCGTCGGCGACCGCGAGGTCGTGCTGCGCCGTCCCCCACTGGGGCACGTGCTGGCGACCGCCCACGACATGGCCCGCGAGTTCCGGGTCATCTCGGCGCTGGCCCCCACCGAGGTGCCGGTCCCGGGCGCGCTGCTGCTCTGCACCGACCCGGAGGTGATCGGGGCGCCGTTCTACCTGATGGAGCGGATGCCCGGCGAGGTGTTCCGCACCCGTGCGCAGACCGACCCGCTGGGCGACGAGCGCCGTCGCGCCCTCGCCATGGCGATGATGGACACCCTCGCCGCGCTGCACAGCGTCGAACCGTCACGTGTCGGGCTGAGCGACTTCGGCCGCCCGGAGGGCTACCTGGCCCGGCAGGTCCGCCGCTGGGCCGGGCAGCTCGACCGTTCGCGTAGCCGCCCGTTGCCCGGCATCGACGAGCTGCGTGACCTGCTCGCCGCGACCGCCCCGGAGGGCGCGAACGCCGGCCGGATCGTGCACGGCGACTACCGGCTGGACAACCTCCTCGCCTCGGCCGACCCGGTGGCCGTGCACGCGGTGCTCGACTGGGAGATGGCGACCCTCGGCGACCCGCTCGCCGACCTCGGGCTCCTGTTGACGTACTGGGACGTGCTGGGCGACAGCGACACCGCGGCGGGCAACCCGGTGGCCGACGGGCTCGGCCCGCGCGCCGGCTTCCCCACCGGCGCCGAGCTGATCGACAGGTACGCCGGGCGCAGCGACGTGGACGTCGGGCCACTGCACTGGCACGTGGCGCTGGGCTGTTTCAAGCTCGCTGTCATCTGCGAGGGCATCCACTACCGGCACACGCTCGGGCAGACGCTCGGCGAGGGCTTCGACCGGATCGGCGAGATGGTGGCACCGCTGGTCACGCACGGGCTGACCGCCGCCAGGGAGCGGTGATGGACTTCTCATACGACAGCCGGACCGAAGAGCTGCGCGACGAGCTGACCCGGTTCCTGACCGAGCACGTCTACCCGGCCGAGGCCGTGCACGCCGAGCAGGTGGCCGCGGGCGACCCGTGGTCGCGTACCCCGGTGTTGGCGGAGCTGAAGGCGGAGGCCCGCAAGCGCGGTCTGTGGAACCTGTTCCTACCCGACCCGCGCTATGGGGCCGGCCTGACCAACCTCCAGTACGCTCCGCTCGCCGAGCTGACCGGGCGCAGCCCGCACCTGGCGCCGGAGGCGGTCAACTGCGCGGCGCCGGACACCGGCAACATGGAACTGCTGGCCGAGTTCGGCTCGGACGCGCAGCGGCAGCGTTGGCTCATGCCCCTGCTGGAGGGCGAGATCCGCTCCGCGTTCTGCATGACAGAGCCGGACGTCGCGTCCTCCGACGCCACCAACATCGCCACCCGGATCACCCGCGACGGCGACGAGTACGTGATCAACGGGCGCAAGTGGTGGTCGTCCGGCGCGATGGACCCGCGCTGCGAGGTCTTCATCGTGATGGGCAAGACCGATCCCGACGCCGACCGGCACCGCCAGCAGAGCATGGTGCTGGTCCCCCGGGACACCCCCGGCGTGCACGTCCGCCGTGGCATGACCGTCTTCGGCTACACCGACGGCTCCCACGGTGGGCACGCCGAGATCGACTTCGTTGACGTCCGGGTGCCGGCGGAGAACCTGATCGGCGCCGAGGGCACCGGCTTCGCCATCGCCCAGGCCCGACTCGGTCCGGGTCGGATCCACCACTGCATGCGATTGATCGGAATGGCCGAGCGGGCCTTGGAGCTGCTCTGCAAGCGGGCGCTCGGGCGCGTCGCGTTCGGCCGACCACTGGCCGAGCAGGGCGTCGTCCGGGAGTGGATCGCCGAGTCGCGGGTGCGCATCGAGCAGGCCCGGTTGCTGGTGCTCAAGACGGCCTGGCTGATGGACACCGTCGGCAACAAGGGCGCACACACCGAGATCCAGGCCATCAAGATCGGCACCCCGGCGATGGCGGAGTGGGTGATCGACAAAGCCATCCAGGGGTACGGTGGCGCCGGCGTCAGCCAGGACACCCCACTGGCCGCCCTCTGGGCGCAGACCCGAACCCTGCGCCTGGCCGACGGCCCCGACGAGGTCCACCGCAGCTCCCTGGCCAAGCGCGAACTCCGCCGCTGGGCCTCCTGACCTCCCCCACCCGGGCCGGGCCCGGGGTGGGTGGTCAGGCGGAGGCTCGGTGGACCAGTTGGGTGTCCAGGAGGATGTGCGAGGTGGGTAGCTCCTCGCCGCGGATCCGGGCGACCAGCAGACGCGCCATCTGTCGGCCCATCTCCTCCACCGGCTGGAAGACAGTGGTCAGCGGCGGGTCCGACTGGAGGGCGATCGTCGCGTCGTCGAAGCCGATCACCGCGACGTCCTCGGGCACGCGCCGGCCGGCCTCGCGCAGGGTACGCAGCGCGCCGAACGCCATCAGGTCGGACGCGACGAAGACCGCGTCCAGGTCCGGGCAGACGTCCAGCAGCCGGCGCATGCAGGCCGTGCCGCTGCCCTCGCTGAAGTCCCCGTACGCGATCAGGTCCGGGTTGACCCCGACCCCGGTGGCCTTGACCGCCTCGGTGTAGCCGGCCAGACGGGCCAGGCCGGCACCCATGTCCTGCGGTCCGGCGATGGTGGCGATGCGCCGGCGCCCCAGCCCGGTCAGGTACTCGACCGCCTGCCGGGCCCCGCCAACGTTGTCCACGTCGACGAACCACGCCGGTTGTGCGCCCGGCTGCAACATCCGGGCCGGCCGACCACCGAGCACGGCGGGCAGGCCACGCTCCTCCAGCAACGTCGGCAGCGGGTCGGAGTCGTGCAGCGAGAGCAGCAGTACGCCGTCGACGTGCTGGTTGGTCAGGTGGTGCTCGACCCGCTCCCGCTCCACCGGCGACTGGGCCATGGCCAGCCAGAGCTGCATCGGCGTCTCCAGCAGCCCGGAGCTGATCCCCCGCACGATCGAGGCGAAGAACGGTTCGGTGAAGACCCGCTCGCCGGACTCGGACACCACCAGCGCGACAGAGTCGGTGCGTTGGGTGACGAGCGCACGGGCGGCCCGGTTCGGCACGTACCCCAGCTCGGCGATGGCCTGTTGGACCGCGGCCCGGGCCTCCGGGCTGACCTGGGGCGAGCCGTTGACGACGCGGGAGACCGTGCCCCGGCCTACGCCGGCACGCGCCGCGACCGCGTCGAGGGTCGGGCGCCCGAGCGACCGGGTGCGCTGCGTTGTCATGGTGTGCTCCTCCGACGGCGGGCGGACCCGGCGCCACCTGCGTGAGGTGGACGCCGGGACCCGTCCTGATGGCTGGCCCGAGCCTATTGTGCGGCCAGACCGTTGCGCCGGATCACCGAGGCGTACCACTTGGCGCTGGACTTGGGGATGCGAACCTGGCTGTCGTAGTCGACGTGGATCATGCCGAACCGCTTGGTGTAACCCCAGGCCCACTCGAAATTATCCATCAACGACCAGGCGAAGTATCCCCGCAGGGGCACCCCGTCGTCGATCGCTTCGTGCGCGGCGCGCAGGTGCGCGTCGAAGTAGGCCAGCCGGTCGACGTCGTCGACCTCCCCGTCGACCACCGAGTCGACGAACGCGGAGCCGTTCTCGGTGACGTACAGCGGCAGGTCGGTGTAGCCGTGCACCCGGTTCAGGGTCTCGCGCAGGCCCGGTGCGTCGATCTCCCAGCCCATGTCGGTGACCGGGACGCCCCGGGTGACGAACCGGACGTCCTCGCTGCCCGGCCAGCACGACGGGGACGGGTCGACCGGGTCGCCCTCGACCGCCGCGGCCACGACGTGCCGGCTGTAGTAGTTGACCCCGACCAGGTCCAGCGGCGCGGAGATGGTCGCCAGGTCGCCGTCCCGCACGTGGTCGAAGTCGGTCACCGTGGCGAGGTCGGCCACCAGGTCCTCCGGGTACGACCCGCGCAGCAGCGGGTCCAGGAAGAACCGGTTGGCCAACCCGTCGATGCGCCGCGCCGCGTCCACGTCGGCGGGGGCGTCGGTGGCCGGGTCGACCGGGTAGAGGTTGACCGTCACGCCCACCTCGGCGCCCGGCCGGGCCGCCCGCAACGCCTGCACGGCCAGGCCGTGACCGAGCATCAGGTGGTGCCCGGCGCGAACCGCGTCCGCCCCGTCGGTGCGGCCCGGCGCGTGCACGCCGGACCCGTAGCCGAGGAACGCCGAGCACCACGGCTCGTTCAGCGTGGTCCAGTAGCGCACCCGGTCACCGAGCGCGTCGGCCATCAGCGTGGTGTAGTCGGCGAAGCGGGCCGCGGTGTCCCGGGCCGGCCAGCCGCCGGCGTCCTCCAGCGGCTGCGGCAGGTCCCAGTGGTAAAGAGTCAGCCACGGCTCGATGCCGTTGGCCAGCAACTCGTCGACGAGGCGCCGGTAGAAGTCCAACCCCTGCGGGTTGGCCGCGCCGACGCCGCCGGGCTGCACCCGGGACCAGGAAACCGAGAAACGATACGACTTGAGGCCCAGCTCGGCCATCAGCGCGACGTCGCCGCCGAGCCGGTGGTAGTGGTCGCACGCGACGTCGCCGGTGTGCCCGGCGACGACGCGACCGTCGGTGTGGCTGAAGGTGTCCCAGATCGACGGGGTGCGGCCGTCCTCGGCCGCCGCCCCCTCGATCTGGTATGCCGCGGTCGCGGCTCCCCACAGGAATCCGGGTGGGAAGGTCAGCCCGGTGCGCTCGTCGAGGACGTCGACGGCGGGCGGGCTGGCGGGGTTGCTCACGACTTGACGGCACCTTCCATGATCCCGCCGATGATCTGGCGGCCGAACACGAGAAACACGATGACCAGGGGAATGGTGCCGATCGCCGTGGCGGCGAACACCTGGGAGTAGTCGGTGTAGTAGGCGTACGAGAGGAAGGAGAGCGAGACCTGCAGGGTCGGGTTCTCCGGGGTGAGGATGGCGTACGGCCAGAGGAACGAGTTCCAGGTCTCCATGAAGGTCAGCAGACCGAGGACGCCGGCGGCGGGGCGCAGCGCGGGCAGCACGATGTTCCAGTAGATCCGGAACGTGCTGGCCCCGTCGACACGACCGGCCTCGATCAGCTCGTCGGAGATCGCCTGGCTGGCGTACTGCCGCATCATGAACACGCCGAAGGCGCTGACCAGGAACGGCACGGTCACCGCGTAGAGGGTGTCGTACCACCCGAGGTCCTGCATCATGCCCCAGAGCGGGATGAGCCCCATCTGGGTCGGGATCATCATGGTGATGATGATCGCCAGCAGGAGGGCGTTGCTGCCCTTGAAGCGCAGCTTGGCGAAGGCGAACCCGGCCAGCGAACCGGTGAGCACCACCGAGATGGTGACCACCGAGGAGACGATGATCGAGTTCATCATGCCGGTGAAGAAGTTGGCGGCGTCGTTGTCGAGCACCCGCTGGAAGTTGTCACCGAACGCTCCGCCGGGGGTTACCGGTGGCGGCACGTCGTTGATGTTGTCCAGGCTGCGGGTGCCGATCACGATCATGTAGTAGAACGGGTAGATCGAGAGCAGCGCCGCCAGGACGAGCGCCACGTAGGTCAGTGGGCTGGTGCGCCACAGGCGCCGGGATGCCGAAGTCATCGCTCGCTCCTCACTTCGCCGAGCGGCGGACGAGTAGGAAGTTGAACAGCGAAACCAGAACGATGATCATGAAGATCGCCCAGGCGACCGCGGCTCCATAGCCGGCGGTGTTCAGGTTCTCGATGCCCATCTCGTACATGTACATGGCCAGCGTCTGGAACTCCCGCTGGTCGCCGCCGAGGATGTTGCCGTTGCCGAAGAGCAGAGGCTCGGTGAAGAGCTGCATGCCGCCGATCGTGGACAGGATGACCACGAAGATGAAGGTGGGCTTGAGCATCGGCAGGGTGATCTGCCAGAACTGCCGCCACGGGCTGGCGCCGTCGATCTCCGCGGCCTCGTAGAGGTCCTTCGGGATCGCCTGCATCCCGGCGAGCAGGATCAGGGTGTTGTACCCGGTCCACCGCCAGTTGACCATCGTGGAGATGGCGAACCAGGAGCTCCACCGCTGCGAGTCCCAGTCGACCGCGTCCACACCGACGAGGCTGAGCAGCCAGTTGAAGAGGCCGAACTCCCGCTGGAACAGCATCCCGAAGACGATCGCGACCGCGGCCACCGACACCACGTTCGGCACGAAGATGGCCATCCGGAAGAAGGTCTTGGCACGCAGGAAGGTCCGGTTGAGCAGGTTCGCCAGGAAGAGGGCGAGCAACAGCTGCGGAATGGTCGACAGGGCGAAGATGCCGAACGTGTTGACCAGCGCGTTCCAGAAGTACTCGTCGGACACCAGCCGGGTGTAGTTGTCGAAGCCGATGAACGAGTGGTCGCCGATCATGTCCCAGTCGTGCAGGGACATCCAGGCGGTACGCACCATCGGGTACAACCCGAACACGCCGAAGATCAGGAAGAACGGGGCGATGTAGAGGTACGGCGAGTACTTGACGTCGAGACGGTTGAGTAACCTTCCCCGGTTACGTCGGGAAGAGACGTCGCGAGGGGGCGGTGCTGCTGGCGACGGCGGTGCCGTCGTGGCCGACAGGCTCATACGAATTTCCTTTTCCGGCGAGGCCCGGGGGCCCTCGCGCAGGGCGCTACGCGGAGGGGACCGGCCGGTGGCGTCCGGGAAGCCCCGAACGCCACCGGCAGGGAATCACTCAGAAGGCACCCTGAGTCTTTGCGTCCTTCGTGAACTGCTCCCAGGCCTTCGCCTTGTCGGCCTGCCCGTTCTCGAACGCCCGCAGTGCCGGCTCGAACGCGTTCTCCTTCACCGCCTGGTGCTTCGGACCCAGGTGGGTCGGCTGGATCTTGGCGACGCTCTCGCCGAAGATCTTGCCGGTCGGCGCGTTGCTGAAGTACTCGTTGGTGTAGCTGAGGAACGCCTCGTTCTTCAGCGCCTCCAGGTTGGTGGGCAGCGGGCCCTTGAGCTTGAAGGCCTCCACCTGGCTCTTGGCGTTGGTGAGGTACTCGGCGAGCTTCGCCGCCTCCTTCGGGTACTTGCTCTGCTCCGGAACCGCGAGCCAGGAGCCACCCCAGTTGCCGCCGCCACCCGGCACGGACGCGACGTCCCACTTGCCCTTGTTCGCCGGACCGGAGTTGTCCGAGACGATGCCGAGCATCCAGGACGGGCAGAAGGTGACCGCGAAGGTGCCCTGCTTGAAGCCACCCGACCACTCCGGCGACCAGGTGGACGTCTTGGCGGAGATGTCCACCATCGAGGTGGCGGTGTCCCAGGCGTTCTTCACCGCGGGGCTGGTGTCCGCGATGATGTTGTTCTCCTTGTCGTAGAACAGATCACCGTTGCCCTGGAACATCACACCGTTGGAGACGGCGGTGATCGAGTCGACGAACGCCTTGCCGGTGGCCTGCTTGTACTTCCGACCGGCCTCGTGGAAGCCGTTCCAGTCCGACCAGAGCGCCGACACCTGGTCGCGCTCGGTGGGCAGGCCGGCCGCCTGGAACAGGTCCTTGCGGTAGCAGACGGCGAGGCTGCCGACGTCGGTCGGCAGGCCGACCAACCGGCCGTCCTGCGACTTGCCCAGCTCCCACTTCCAGGGCAGGTATTCCTTGGAGTGGTCGGCGATCAGCGGGTTGAGGTCAACCCAGTTACGCGGGTTGGTCTTGAACTCGTTGAGGATGCCCTCTTCCAGGGCGGTGACGTCCGCCGCGCCCTTGCCGGTGGCCAGGTAGCGGACCAGCTTCGGCCGGTACTCGCTGAGCTGGGCGGTCTTGCGCAGCTCGACCTTGATGCCGGTGTCCTTCTCGTACTGCTTGACGAGCTCGTCGTAGCCGAACTCGCTGAAGGTGTCGACGACCAACTTGGTCGGCTTCTCGCCGGCAGCCGGCTTGTCGTCGTCCTTGCCGCAGGCCGCGAGACCGCCGATTGCGGTGATCGCGGCCAGGGCAGCGGCCGCCAGGCGGGTACGCCGCGTGGTGACACTCATTCGCTGACCCCTCTTTCCGGTGGTGAGGCTGATGGGTGTGGTGGGGGTGTGCTCATCGCGCCAGGCCGGGGAGCGTGAGTGACCCATGCCACCTCCGGGAGCGCTCCCATGAGATTGCCGTCGGGTAACGGGAGTGTCAATAGGACGTTGGGAGCGTTCCCAGATCGTTACCGCACGCCCCGCTAACCCCTTCCGCCCCAGGCCACACCCACTCTGAGCACCCCCATAACCCAAGGTGATCAAGAGATTTCGGTCAGAAATCGCCGTCTCGCTGACGCAAATCCCTTGATCGACAGGGCAGGCGGCGCCAGGCGGCGCCCGGGGTCGGCTCAGCAGAAGCGGCGCAGGAGGGTGGTCGCCCGGTCGGGGTCGAAGCGGGACGGGTCGAAGGTGGCACCGGCCCAGTCGCGCAGCAACGCCAGCCGCGGGTCGGCGAGATCGGCCGGCGCCGCCTGGTCGTCCATGGCCACCAGGAGCGCGCGGTAACCCAGCGGCCCACCGATGCCCTCCGGCGGGCAGGCCCGCTCCCCGGCCAGACAGACCGGGTACCGCTCGTCGGGGTCGACGGTCAGCGCGTCCTCCACGACCAGGTCGTGCTCCCACCAGTCGCCGAAGTCGTAGGTGTAGGAGAACCGGCTGCCCTTGCCGAGCACCGCGTCCAACCGCGCGTCCAACTCGTCGTGCAGCCCCAACTCGCCGTCCGGGTCGGGCTCGCCGTACTGCACGGCGTCGATCTCGAACGAGTGCAGGTGACAGTCCCGCCACCCCATCGCGTGCTGCACCACCCGGTGCAGCCGGTCCAGCGTGTAACCGGCCGGCACCAGGACCCGCCGCCACACCGGTGGGCGGACGCTGGCCAGGGACATCTTCAGCTGGAAGATCTGACGCGGCATGCTGTCCTGCCCTCCCGCGGCTTAGGCTGCGAGCATGATCTGCCGCGCGTGCCGGGCCCGGCGACACGACGACTGCCCGGGCCGGAACTGGTGCGACTGTCAGCACCGTACCGCCGAACCGACCCCTCCGGTCACTGGTCCGGCCGGCGAATGACCGTCGGAATTCCGATCCGACGGCTCTGGCCCGAGCCGTCGTCGCAGCCGCTCGACGATGCCGCGTTGACCGACCTCTACGGCCGCTCCGACCAGCCCCGACTGCGGGTCAACTTCGTCTCCAGCCTGGACGGCGCGGTCACCGTGGACGGCTACTCCGCCGGGCTCTCCGGGGAGCCGGACAAGCGGGTGTTCGGCCTGCTACGGATGGTCTGCGATGCCCTGGTGGTGGCCGCCGGCACGCTTCGCCACGAGGCGTACCGGGCGGTCCGCCTGAACGAGACCCGCCGCGCCTGGCGTCGGGCTGACGGGCTGGCGGAGTACCCGACACTCGTGGTCGTCTCCGGCTCCCTCGACCTGGACCCGGCGCAGGCCGCCTTCGCCGACGCGCCGACCCGCCCGATCGTCCTCACCCACGCCGACGCCGACCCGCCGCCCGGCCTCACCGACGTCGCCGACCTGCTGCGCTGCGGCACCGACCGGGTCGACCTGGCCGCCGGCCTGGCCGCGCTGCACGGGCGCGGGCTCACCCAACTGCTCTGCGAGGGCGGCCCGCACCTGTTCGGCGCGCTCACCGCCGCCGACCTGGTGGACGAGTTGTGCCTGACCGTCTCGCCCCTGCTCGCCGGCCCCGGACCGGGCCGGATCACCGCCGGCGACACCGCCCCGCCCCGGCACCTGCCGCTGCGCCACGTGCTCGCCGCCGACGACGGCGTCCTCATGCTGCGCCACGCCCGGCGGTAGGACCCGCTCGTCGAAGGGCGAACGACATCGACACCACCCGCCCAGCGTGCCCGCACAGGCTGCGGTGCTCCGGTCGGCGAGGGCTGCGGCAGGCGTCCCGGTGCGCGGGGGCTCAGTCGTTCAGGACCGCGCCGGGAGCCCACGGGATCCGGTAGCGCTGGCCGTCCGCGGTGCTCGCCCAGACCTGCACCTCGTCGTACGGCTCGATGGCGGCCACCTCCGTCACCGCGCCGCGCGGCGCCGGGCCGAGCGAGTGCGGCACGCCGTCGGCCACGACCTCGACGGTACGCCCCTGCGGTGCCTGGACCAGCACGTAGAGCCGGCCACCTGAGCGCCGGGCCACGGCCACGCCCAGCCCGCTGCCAGTGGACCGGATGGCTGCACAGACCGCGTCACCGTCGATGCACGCGAGATCGTACGAGAGGTAGTCGTGCAACCGTCGCGCACCGCCCCCGTCCGGGGCGACCCACACCTCGGCCGCTTTCCCCCCGACGGACCGCTCCTCGGCACGTGGCTCCCGGTTGACCAGTACAAGCGTCTCCGACCCGGCCCGACCGACGGCGACAATCTGGGCCTCTGTCACCGCTCGACCGTCGGGACCGAGGATCCCGGTCGGGACGTCGGCAGCCGCGCCGGGCTCGGTGCCCCCGACGTCGCTGCCGCCGTCGCGGCCGAGCGGGCCCACCTGCGGAAGCAGCAGTGCCCCCGCAGCGGCCATAACCGCCACCGCACCGACCGCCAGCAGGCGCCGGCGTCGACGCGCCCGGCTTCCGGCAACGACCCGTCCGGCGAGACCGGACGGCAGTTCGACAGACGCGACAGCGCGGTCGAGCAGGTCAGCCACCTCGTGTTCACGCATGGTTGTCCTCCGCAAGGTCGAGGTCGAGTGGGGTGACACCGGCAGCTTCCAGCCGAGCTCGCAAGCGGTGCAGACCACGGGAAGCCTGGCTCTTCACCGAGCCCGTGGAACAGTCCAGTTCGGCGGCTACCTCCGCCTCGGAGAGACCCAGCCAGTACCGCAACACCACAACGGCCCGCATCCGCGGCGGAAGTTCCCGCATCGCCGCCAGAAGCACCTCCCGGTCATCGACCCGAGCCATCTCGTCCGGCTGCGCCGCCGCATCCGGCAGGTGCGCCACCCGACGTCGGTTCCATGGTGAGCGCCATCGGCTGGCCAGCCGGTTGGTCATGGCACGGCGCAGGTAGGCTTCCGGCTGCCGCTGCCGGACCGCCCGCCAGCGAGGGTATGCCTGCTCCAACACCTCCTGCAGCAGATCCTCGGCATCGGCCCGCTGCCCGGTGATCAGAACGGCGAAGCGGAGCAGTCGAGGGCCGCTCGTCGCGACGAAAGTGCCGAAGTCGTCATTCATGGGTGCTCCATACCTAAGTAACGCGACCGCCGCCCGGGAAGTTGAGTCCCGGCGGTCAGCGATTGCCCTCGAACTCGCGGGCCGTGGGCCAGTTGCTCGGAGCGGCAACTGGCCCACGACGGCGGCTACCGGAACGGCAGCGAAGCGACGAGCGTCGAATCGGGGAGCACGGTGACGATGACGGTCAGAGCCCCCAGGACAGCGATCCAACACAGCGCGACGATCGTCCTGCGATGGCTGGCGAATCGGGCATCCCACTGCGAGGCATCACCCGCACTGACGGCCGATCGGACCATGAGGGTCCGGCCGAATCCGAAGCAGGTACCCATCATCGGCGCCGCCCACCACGGCGCTATCAGGAGGGACAGAGCGACCAGCAGGTACGGCAACTGGGTCGGGACGAACGTACGGAGTCCAGTACCCATCTCGAAGCCGAACTGCAAGGCCCCGCTGCCGTCCGCCCGCACCATGATCGAGCTCGGCACCTGGCGAGCATTCTGCGGAAGCCGGAAGGGCACGATCCGAACCTCACAAAGAACCGCCAGCACGACCACGATCACCAGGGAGACCTCCCGGACGACCAGCGGAAGCAGCTGCACAGCCGCGGCTGGCAGCAGCAACAACAGGCCGGACGCGGTGCCTCCCAGGAGGAGACCGTGGTTGAAGTAGTTCACATTCTTCGTTCCCCGCCAGACCGACGAGGTCAGCAACGCGGCTGAGTTGTGGCTTCAAACAGATCCGGACGTCGAGTACCCGGCCGCCACCCCAACCGCGCAGGCAGATATCAGGACAGTTCCGACGGCGAACGGCGACAGCAGCGAGGCGACCGCCAGCGCGATCGTTCCTGCCACGACGACGTACGCCATCTGCAATGGTGATGCCAACTTGCCGAGTCCACCGAGTACCGGGGCGGTCATCGTCGCTTACACCGTCTTCTTGCAGCAGGTGGTGTAGGGGCCGCTCTTGAGGCCGGTCGCGTGCACGATCGTGTAGTAGCGCCCGTCCCAACAGCGAGTCTGGACGTCGCGGTCGTTGACCCAGTACCAGCCCGCATAGCCGCCGCAGGCGGCCTCCCAACTGTAGAGCCGGTCGTAGCTGCCCATGTTGACGGTGTCGGTGCGGTGCCGGCCGTCCGAGCCGCAGTAGGTCCCACCAATGTACTGCCGCCCCCAACAGGGCACATCGCCACTGGTATTCGTGCCCATGCAGTGCGTCGGATGCAGCGTGACCCGGTCACCTTTCGCTGCGAAGGCGGGGATGCGCTCGCCAACCCAACCGAACATCGTCACGGCCAGCGCACCTCCCCCGACCACCACCGCGCGAAGAAAAGAGCGTCGTTCGATCGTCGAGCGGGCCGGGACGGGCTGAGACGGCGTAGCCAGTGGGCGACTGGACATCGGCGTGGCACCCGAACCCACGCCTCCTGCTTCGGCCTGAAATTCGATTGTCGGGATCCGGTCCAACAAAGAGGACATGTCGAGAGCCTTTCTTCAGGACAGCCGCGGTCAGGACGAGACGAGCCCGAGTAGCGGTGCGCAATACTCTTGCAGCCCGAGTGCGGAACCGACGGGTTCGGCAGACACAATCGCTCCGGACTCGTCAAACAGCAGGAGAGCTGGCTGATACGCCAGCAGTAATGGCGCGGACAACTCCGAGCCCAGCATGAAGGTTTCAGCGCCGTGCTCGGCCCAACCCGTGGAGTTGTCGATGCTCAGCAGTACCGGCCGATGACCGACGTCGGCGAGCTGGGGCACCAGCGTCAGCCATGCCGGCAACACCTCTGCACACGTTGCGCATCCGGAAGCGACGACCAAGGCGACTGTCCGGCCGACGGCCGACGGCGCCGCGAGCTCCGGGTGCGAGACGCCGCCGCCGGTTGGCTGCCCGCTCTTGAGTTCCCTGATTTGCCCCAACAGGGCGCTGTATCCGAGGAACAGCACCACAATCGCCGCCCACGCGGCCACGAGAGCCGCCGCCAGGATCGAGGTCACGACCTACGACCACTTCACGGAGAGGGAGGAGAGCAGGGCTTCCTGCGCAGCCTGCGTGATGGTCGCGGCACGACCGAAGTCGTCGTCGAGCACCGCCACGGAGCTATCGTTCGCGAGGATGTACTTGCTCTGACCGGCACTGCCGTCAGGGGAGCCTATCGTTTTACGCCAGAGGTCGCCGGCCGGCACGGAGAGCCCCGGTTGATCCGGCACCAGTCCCGTCGCTTCCTGCCGCGGATAGAAGGAAACCATCCCGGCATCGGTGAACTTAACGCCGAAAAGACCCCACATGACGGTCTCGCTCCCCGGCGCTGGGCGAAGCCGCAGGCCATCGACGCCGTCCTGCGGCCTGAGCTCGTCGAGAAGGGTGATGATGTCCCGTAGCCGGGGAGCCTGACCCGGCCCTCCGAACACCAGGCTGTGATGAGTCGACTCCCAGGTGACCAGATAACCCTCGCCCTCGGGAGAGACGGAAACCGTAAGCGGATGGGTCCCGTAGCTCACCCTCTCCCTGAGCTGATAGCCACCGGCAGCGACGCTGTCAGCCGCGTACTGCGGCCGTCCGACTGCCACCGAAATCGCAAAGGCCTTACTTGTCAACCGCGCATGCCAGAACCACTCTTCCTGAAGGCGCTCTGCGCGGCAGGAAACAGTGACTCTCCGACCATCAGGTGCCACAGCGATCTGCGTTTTTACCGAAGGAGCCATCGGCCCACCCTTCGCCAGGACGAGTTATCGGAATACCGGATCGACAAGACCCCCAGCCCAAAACACTGTGATCACGGCGACCCGAGAATACGGGAGACAGACGGCTCGCCATGCCCCCAATCCCATGTCGCACTTGCCTATACGAATGCCCCGAAACGGGCCGAGACCTCGGCAGGGCGGCGCAATTGGCGACATCCGCAACGACGCGAACGAATGCAATGGATTCGCAAAGGACGCCGGCGGACAAGACGCGCCGACTCAACCGGTGTGCTGCCTGGGCGTCTGGGCGCTGATCGCCACGCGTGGCTCGCCGACCCGACTTCCTCCACCACGCGCGTCCGATCGAGCACCCAGCGTCATGAGTGTGACGGCGCATGGTGTCGTCCGCCGCGTCGCGTGGCGACCTGTCGTACTCCTCGGGCAGGATGCACAGCATGCTTCCCGACCGAGCGACCCGAGTCGCCCGATGACCGACGCCGACCTCGACAGCCCCGGCGAGGCGGTCGGGCGGGTGCTGGGCACCGCCGACGCGACCCCGCTGCAGTTCTGGACGGCCGTGGCGCCCGGCAGCTACCTCCAGCTCGACGACGTGGTGGTGACCCGCCGGGAGCTACCGGACCGGGAGCCGGTCACCATCGCCGGGGTGGTCACCCAGGTCCGCGCCCGGCACGAGGGCGCCCAGTTCGACTCGGATGTCTTCGCCATCGCCGACGGCACGCTGCCCGCCCAGGTGCAGGAGGCGGCCGAGATCACCACCACGCGCGTCGACCCGGAGCTGTACGTTCCGCCGACGCCGGGCATGGTGGTGCACCGGGCCGAGGGCGACGCCCGGGCGCGCGCGTTGCACTTCGACCGGATGGAGCGGCGCATCCCGATGGGGATGGGCCGCGACGGCGTCCCGGTCTACCTCAACGCCGACTTCCTGGACGGCAGCCGGGGCGCGCACGTCTCCATCTCCGGCATCTCCGGTGTGGCGACCAAGACCAGCTTCGCCACCTTCCTGCTCTACTCGGTGTTCCGCTCCGGGGTGCTGGGGGGCGACGCGGTCAACGCCAAGGCGCTGATCTTCAACGTCAAGGGCGAGGATCTGCTCTTCCTCGACCACCCCAACACCCGCCTGGACGAGCCCACCCGCGCCGCGTACGCCAAGCTGGGGCTGAGCGCCGGAGCGTTCCCCGACGTGCGGGTGTACGCTCCGCCGCGCCCCGGCGACTCGTCGGGCACTCCCGACGTGAGCAGCCGGCTCACCGGGGTCGACAGCTTCTACTGGACGCTCGCCGAGTTCTGCGCCGACCGTCTGCTGCCGTACGTCTTCGCCGACGCCGACGACGAACGTCAGCAGTACACGATGGTGGTGCACTCGGTGGCGGCGCACCTGGCCCGTTACGCCCAGCCGGCCGACGGCGGGGTGAGCATCGACGGGGTCCGACTGGGCTCCTACGGCGATCTGGTGGACCACATCGTCGACCAGCTCAACGATGACGAGACCCGCTCCGACTGGGCGGGCAGCGCGGTCGGCCTGGGCACCGTCAACGCGTTCGCCCGGCGGCTGATCGGCAGCAAGAAGGACCTCGCCCGGCTGATCCGTGGCGACCTGGCGACCCGCCGCCCGCACTCGATCAACACCAGTGAGTCCGCGCAGGTCACAGTGGTCGACCTGCACAACCTTCCGGACCGGGCGCAGCGGTTCGTCGTCGGTGTGACGTTGAAGAGCGAGTTCGAGCGCAAGGAGAAGGCCGGCACCGCGAAGCCGCTGCTCTTCGTCGTCCTGGACGAGCTCAACAAGTACGCCCCCCGGGAGGGCTCCTCCCCCATCAAGGAGGTGCTGCTCGACATCGCCGAGCGGGGCCGCTCGCTCGGCGTGATCCTGATCGGCGCGCAGCAGACGGCGAGCGAGGTGGAGCGGCGGATCGTCACGAACTCGGCGATCCGGGTGGTCGGCCGGCTCGACCCGGCCGAGGCGTCCCGCCCGGAGTACGGTTTCCTGCCGCCCGCCCAGCGCCAGCGTGCGCTGCTGGCCAAGCCGGGCACCATGTTCGTCAACCAGCCGGACATCCCGGTGCCGCTCTGCCTGGAGTTTCCGTTCCCGGCCTGGGCCACCCGGGTCTCCGAGGCGGGTCGGGCGCCGTCGGAGACGCTGCGCTCGATCACCCAGTCCGCCGACCCGTTCGCCGTGGTGGGCTCCGGCGGCGGCAGCTCCGACGACGACATCCCGTTCTAGCTGAGGGCCGGCACACCCATGAAGATCCTGCACACCTCCGACTGGCACGTGGGAAAGGTGCTCAAGGGGCAGTCCCGGGCCGAGGAGCACAAGGCCGTGCTGGCCGGGGTGATCGACATCGCCCGTGCCGAGCAGCCGGATCTGGTGATCGTCGCCGGTGACCTCTACGACACCGCCGCGCCCACCTCGGAGGCGACCCGTCTGGTCACGCGGGCGTTGACGGCGCTGCGCCGCACCGGCGCGGACGTGGTGGCGATCGGTGGCAACCACGACAACGGGCCCGCGTTGGACGCGCTGCGCCCGTGGGCCGAGGCCGCCGGCATCACGCTGCGCGGCGGGGTGCGGGAAAACCCGGACGAGCACGTCATCGACGGCACCACCGCCGGCGGCGAGCGGTGGCGGCTGGCCGCGCTGCCGTTCCTGTCCCAGCGGTACGCGGTGCGCGCGCTGGAGATGTACGAGCTGACCGCTGCGGAGACCAACCAGACGTACGCCGACCACCTGGGCCGGGTGCTGGGGCGACTGACCGAGGGTTTCACCGAACCGGACCGGGTGCACCTGGTCACCGCGCACCTGACGGTGACGGGCGCGTCCACCGGTGGCGGCGAACGCGACGCGCACACGGTGCTGGGCTACGCCGTGCCGGCCACCGTCTTCCCGGCGACCGCGCACTACGTGGCGTTGGGCCACCTGCACCGGGCGCAGCGGGTGATCGGCCCCTGCCCGGTGCGCTACAGCGGCAGCCCGCTCGCTGTCGACTTCGGCGAGCAGGAGAACGTCCCGTCGGTGACGATCGTCGAGGTGACGGCCAGCACCGCCGCCCGGGTGCGGGAGGTGCCGGTGACCGCGGCGAGTGCGCTGCGGACGGTGCGGGGCACCCTGGCCCAGCTCGCCGAGATCGAGGCACCGGACGCCTGGCTGCGGGTGTACGTGCGGGAGCAACCCCGCGCCGGCCTGCGCGAGGAGGTGCAGGAGTTGCTGCCCCGGGCGCTGGAGATCCGGATCGACCCGGAGTTGTTGGCCGCGTCGGGCAGCGGCGCCCGCATTGCCCAGCGGTCGGGGCGTTCGCCCCGGGAGTTGTTCGCCGACTATCTGGATAGCCGTGGTCACGCCGACGAGGGCGTCCAGGAACTCTTCGACGAGCTCTTCGAGGAGGTGGAGCACTGATGCGTCCGATGCGCTTGGACATGGCCGGCTTCACGGTCTTCCGGGACGAGACGACAGTCGACTTCACGGACGCCGACTTCTTCGCCCTGATCGGCCCGACCGGTTCGGGCAAGTCCACGGTGCTGGACGCGATCTGCTTCGCGCTCTACGGCATGGTGCCCCGGTGGGGTGGCGCACGGGGGTTGGCCAACGCCCTCGCGCCGTCGGCGACCGAGGCGCGGGTCCGGTTGGTCTTCGAGTCCGGTGGGGCCCGCTACGTCGCGACCCGGGTGGTCCGCCGGGACGGCCGGGGCAACGTCAAGACCGCGAACGCCGGGTTGCAGGTGATGCCGGCCGGCTTCGACGTCACCAAACTGGACACCGGTCTGAGCCCGGACGACCTCGGTGAGGTGGTGGCGGGCACCCCCGCCGAGATGGAGCAGGCGGTGCTGGACGCGGTGGGGCTGCCGTACGAGCAGTTCACCAGTTGCGTGGTGCTGCCGCAGGGGCAGTTCGCCGATTTCCTGCACGCGAAGCCGGCGACGCGGCAGCAGATCCTGGTCAACCTGCTGGGCCTGGGCGTCTACGAGGACGTGCAGAAGCGGGCGACGGCGCGGGCCACGCAGGCGGACGCCAAACTCGACGCGGTCGACCAGGTGCTCGCCGGGCTCACCGGTGTGGACGACGAGGCGCTGGCCGAGGTCGAGGCCCGGGTCGAGCGGATGGCGGCGCTGGCGGCGGCGGTGACGGCGGCGGTGCCGGAGCTGACGGCCGCTCGGGCCGCGGCGCGGGAGGCGGCGGCGGCGCTGACCGCCCTCGACGACGAGCTGCGGGTGCTGACCGGGGTACGCGCGCCGGGCGGGGTGGCCGAGGTGGCGCGCGCGGTCACCGCGGCGCGGGCGGAGGCCGAGGCGGCGGCGACCGCAGTGTCGTTGGCGGAGGAGCGGGAGGAGAAGCTGCGCGGGGAGCTGGCCGGCGTCGGCGACGAGAGCGCGGCGCGGCTGCTCCTGCGGGCGTACGACGATCGGGACCGGTTGTCCGGCGAGGCGGACACGGTCCGCGCGGCGGTGGGCGCGGCGAACGACGAGCACGCTGCGGCGGTGGCCGCGCTGGCCGAGGCCCGGGTGGCGGCCGAGCGGGCCGACGCCGAGTTGGAGGCGGCGTTCCGGGCACACGAGGAAGCCAAGGCCACCGACCTGGCGGTCAGCTTGCGGGTGCACCTGCACGCCGACGCGCCCTGCCCGGTCTGCGAGCAGCCGGTGACGCGGGTGCCGGACGTGCCGGCCGACTCGGCGGTGGCGGCCGCGACGGCGGCGGGCAAGGCGGCGCGGGCCGCGACCAAGGCGGCACAGGCGACGGTGCAGCAGCGCGACGCGGCAGCGCGTGACCTGGAGCGGCTGCTGGTGCAGGCGCGGGCCCGGCAGGAGCAGGTGGACGCTCGGTTGGCCGAGCTGGACGGTCAGCTCGACGGCGCGGCGGAGCCGGCCGTGTTGCGCCGGGAGTTGGCCGAGCACGCCCGGTTGCGGGGAGCGTTGGAGGAGGCGGCGACGGCGGTTCGGGCCGGCCGTGAGGCCGCGCGCCAGGCGCGGGCGGGGGTGGACACCGCCGAGGAGCGGTTGCGGGCGGCGTGGCGGGCCTTCGACACCTCCCGCGACGGGTTGGCCCGGTTCGGCCCGCCGGCGACCGATCGGGAGGACGTTGCCGCCGCATGGGCCTCGTTGACGGGATGGGCGACCACCGAGGCGGACCGCCGCCGCGCCGACCGGGCGGGTCGGGCGTCGGCGGTGACGGAGGCCGAGGCGGTGGCCGGCGCCGTGCAGCGCGACATCGCCGACCGGTTCGCGGCCGTCGACGTGCCGGTCGGTGACGATCCGGTGCACGCCGCGACGGTCGCTGTGGAGCGGGCCGACGCCGACCTGCGACGGCTGCGCGAGCGGCGGGAGCAGGCCGGGGCGCTGCGCGAGCAGCGGTCCGTGCACGAGCGCGAGGCGCAGGTGGCCCGTGCGCTGGCCGGGCACCTGCGGGCCAACAACTTCGAGCGCTGGTTGCTGGCGGAGGCGTTGGACCTGCTCGTCGACGGGGCGTCGGGGATCCTGCGGGAGCTGTCGTCCGGCCAGTACGAGCTGGTGCACGACAAGGGCGAGTTCCTCGTGGTCGACCACCACGACGCGGGGTTGCGGCGGGGCGTCCGCACCCTGTCCGGCGGTGAGACGTTCCAGGCGTCGTTGGCGTTGGCGTTGGCGCTCTCCGAGCAGCTCGCCGGGATGTCGACGACGGCGGCGAGTCTGGAGTCGATCGTCCTGGACGAGGGCTTCGGCACGCTCGACGCGGCCACCCTGGACACGGTGGCCGCCACCCTGGAGAACCTGGCCGCGCGGGGCGACCGGATGGTCGGTGTGGTCACCCACGTGCCGGCGCTGGCCGAGCGGATCCCGGTCCGCTTCGAGGTGCGTAAGGATGCGCGTTCGTCGCGCATAGAGCGGACGGGCCGGTGAGCGCGAGGAGTGCAGCGCAGCGGAGCCGCGCAGTCGCGAACGAAAGACAAGTCCGGTGAACGTGCGGAACGACGCCGCGTTCTTCGTCGACTCGTGGGATCCGGCGTACGGGGCGTCGTTCGAGGCGTCCGCCGCCGGTCCTGCCGCGCCGAGCAGCGCGCAGGTCGACGCGGACGCGGAGCTGCCCGCGGTGGACTGGCGGGCGATCGGGGTCCGCCAGGGGGTCCGCGCGCCCGACGTGGTGTTGCTGGTCGACGGGGTTCGCCGGATCGACGCGAGCATCTGGACGGCGGAGGAGGACGGCGGGTCGTTCCCCGGGCTGGCCGCCTCGTACGCGGCCGGGGTGGTGCGGTGCGACCTGGGCCGGGGGGCGGCGCAGTTGGCCGGTACCCGGGTCGGTCGGGGTCTGTTCACCGCGAGCCCGTCGGCGCAGGACGTGGTGGCGGGTGCGATCCGCTATCCGGTGCACCGGGTGGGTGGCACCGGTGAGCTGGGCAAGTTGCCGGCGGCGGTGCAGGGTCCGTTGACGGCGTTGGAGGTGGCGGTGTCCGACGCCGCCCGGGTCGACGGTGACCTGCTGGTGGTGGACGGGCCGCTGCGCAGTCGTCGGCAGTTGCCGCGCACGTTGGGCTACATCAAGACCCAGCACAGCCAATATCTGGATGCCCGACTGACGGCGGTGGTGGTCGGGCTGGCGTCGGGTGAGCGCTCGCCGGTGTTCCGGCTCGGCACCGCCTGGGGTGGCTGGTCGTGGTATTTGCGGCTGCCGGTGGCGATCGGCGCGCCGTGGGCGGGCATCGTGCGGGTGGAGTGTTCGGCCGACCTGCCCGTCGAGGCGGCGATCGAGCTGGCCGACCTGTCGCTGGTCACCCTGCCGCGTTTCGCCTCCACGCCGTACAAGGACCCGCGGGCTCCGCAGAACCTGATCCCGATCGCCGGTCTGGAACGGCGGTTGCGTGCCCTGCTCGGCGACTCCCGGCTGCTGCACCGCGCGTTGACCGCCGCGGCCCGCGCGGCACGCTAAACGGGCACCTGTCGCGATGGGACGTAAACGGGCCGCTGACCGCGTGGTCGAGCAGGTCGACACCGGGCAGGCGGAACTCGTTCCGGACCCGGACCGGGCGGGTTCGTGGACGCTGTTGCTGGACGGCGCACCGCAGTCGCATGTGGACCTGACCGATCCCACCCATCTGGAGTTCGAGTACGTCCGGCGGCTCGCCGCCGCGGTGGATCTGATCGCGCCGGCCGGTGAGCCGTTGCGGGTGCTGCACCTGGGTGGCGGGGCCCTGACCCTGCCCCGGTACGTGTCCGCCACCCGGCCGGGGTCGACCCAGCGGGTGTCCGAGGTGGACGGTGCGCTGGTGGAGTTGGTGCGTCGGGCGTTGCCGTGGCCGTCCGACGGACGGCTGCGGGTCCGGGTGCAGGACGCCCGGGCCGTGTTGGCCTCCACCCGGGACGCCAGCTTCGACGTGGTGGTCGCCGACGTGTTCGCCGGTGCGCGTATCCCGGCTCACCTCACGTCGGTGGAGTACGCGGCGGAGGTGGCCCGGGTGCTCCGCCCCGCGGGTTGGTATCTGGCGAATCTGGCCGACGGCCCTCCGCTGCGGCACGCGCGCGGGCAGGTCGCCACGGTCCGTTCGGTGCTGCCGCAGGCCTGTCTGGTGGGGGACGCGGCGGTGCTGCGGGGCCGTCGGTACGGCAACCTGGTGCTGGTCGCCGGGCGGACCACACCGCCGGTGCCGGAGCTGACCCGGCGCGCTGCCGGGGACTGGTTCCCGGGTCGGGTGGTGGCCGGCGACGAGTTGGACCGCTTCGCCGGCGGCGCTCAGGTCGTCCGGGACGCCGACGCGACAGGTTCCGATCCACCGCCGCCGGGGCTGTTCTCGGTACGCCGCTGACCGCGCTGACTGTGCGCTCCGACAGCGCCGCAGAATTTTTTCCGCGGTTCGTTGATCCGTTCGGGGCGGCGGTGCGTACCACCGGGCGGCCCGCCTCGTGGGCCGACGTTGGTGACGGAAACCCCCGGAGGTCTGCATGCATGCGGTGGCGGCCGGCTGGCATGGCGACGCGGTAAGCGCTGACTGGTTGTCGGCGCGGTCCTCGTCGCGGCCGACCTCGTCTGCCCGGGGGGTCGACGCGCGCGCGACGTCTCGCCAGAATGGTCCGGTGACGCCGCGACCGGCGCCCGGACGCCATCAGGCGACGACAACCGAGGCCAGCCATTCCGACCAACTGATCAAGCTGCTCTACGCGGAGCACGCTGGTCCACTACTGATGTTCGTCATGCGTCTCACCGGGGGGGACCGGCAGCGCGCGGAGGACATCGTCCAGGAGACGCTGCTGCGGGCCTGGCGTAACGCGCACCGCCTGGGCACCCAGGGGCAGGGCTCGTTGCGACCGTGGCTCGTCACGGTGGCCCGACGGATCGCCATCGACGAGCACCGCAGCCAGGAGGCCCGGCCGCCGGAGACGTACGACCGGGACCTCACCGCGTTCGCCGAGGCGGACAGCACCGACCGGGTGCTACGAACGATGACGGTGGCGGACGCCCTGCGTACGCTCAGTCAGTCGCACCGGGAGATCCTGATCTCGACGTACTTCCGGGGGCGGACGGTGCCGGAGGCCGCCGAGGAGTTGGGGCTGCCGCTCGGCACGGCCAAGTCGAGGGTCTACTACGCGCTGCGCGCGCTGCGTACGGCTCTGCAGGAGCGGGGGGTGACAGAATGAGCCGGCCGGACCACATGGACGTCGCGGCGTACGCGCTCGGTGTGCTCGACGAGCAGGATACCGAGCGGTTCGAGGAGCATCTCGCTACCTGCTGGGCGTGCGCGGCGGAGTTGGAGACGATGGTTCCGGTGGTGGGGCTGCTCTCCGACATCGACGGCGAGACGATGATGGCGATGGAGCAGACCGCCACCGACCCGGCGCTGTTGAACCGGACGTTGGGCGCGGTCCGGGCCGACCGTCGGCGTACCCGGTTCCGTCAGATGTTGGCGACCGCCGCCGCGGTGGTGGTCTTCGGCGGTCTGACCGGGTACGGGTTCGTCAGCGTGACGGGCAACGACCCGGCGCCGGGGGTGCTCGCCGATTCGACGCCGAGTGCGCCGAGCGACCCGCAGACGGGTGGGCCGACGGCTCCGCCGAGTGGCCCGGGCGTGGGTGGCACCGAGGAGGAGGGTGACCAGGTCGACGCGACCGACCCGACGACTGGTGTCCAGACGACCGTGTTCCTGGTGAAGCGGGACTACGGCACCCGGATCAATTTCAGCCTGCGGAAGTTGCCCGGCCCGCGTGTCTGCCGGCTGGTGGTGGTGCGCAAGAACGCCGACCCCGAGGTGATTTCGACCTGGTCGGTTCCGGAGGGTGGCTACGGCACCAATGCGCGCCCGCAGGGTCTTGAGTTGAGCGCCTCGACGTCTGCCGTGGTGGCTGACATCAAGCAGCTCCAGGTGCAGTCGGTCGACGCCAACGGTGTGGCGAGTCCGCTGGTCACCGTGCCCATGTAGTCTCGCGTACAGTATCGGCACCGGTCATTACCACAATGACCGGTGCCGATCTGTCGTTGTGGCACGGCCTGCGTGCAGGGGCGTACGGATATCTCTTCGATTCGGTTCAATCAAAGAACGTGAAATTGACCACTGTTACTTCTTCAACCTTGACAGCCCAGATCCCGTACCTATGGGTGAACTGCCAAGAATGAGGAGGGCACGTGGCACAGATGAAGCGGTCCGTCATCGTCGCGAGCGCGATGGTCGCACTTACGGCCTGCGCTCCCGCAGGTTACGACCCCGCGAACTCGAGCGCGGTCGAGCCGGTCGCCGTCGCCGCGGCCGAGCCCACCGCGTCGGTCGTACCGGAGGCCTCGGCGTCCGTGGAGGCGCCGGCCGCCGACGCGCCGCCCGCGAACGTCGAACTGACCGAGAAGTTGACCGGCAAGAGCGTCGCCCGGATGGGCAAGGTGGTCACCGACGAGGACGGGTGGATCCTCTACCGCTTCGACAAGGACACCGCCGACCCGCCGTCGTCGAACTGCGTCGACAAGTGCGCCGAGGTGTGGCCCCCGGCGCTGACCGACGGCAACCCGCAGCTGACCGGCGTCTCCGACGACAAGGTCAGCAGCGTGACCCGCCAGGACGGCACCCGGCAGCTGACCATCGGCGGCTGGCCCGTGTACCGCTACATCGGCGACAAGAAGCCCGGCCAGTGGAAGGGCCAGGCCGTCGGTGGCACCTGGTTCGTGGTCCAGCCGGACGGCAAGAAGAACCTGAGCTGCCTGCCCACCTCCACCCCGAAGCCGGTCGCCCCGCCGTCGGACAGCGGCGCGAACGACGCCGGGGGTTCGGGCTACTCGTACTAGAACCCACACCACGAGTCACGGTGGTCGGTCGTCGCCGGGGAGGGCGCGGCCGGCCACCGGTCGTACGCGGGACGTCGGCATACCGGTGGTGCCGACGTCCCGTCCGGCACGTGGCAGAGTGGGCGGGTGACCGCTACCGAACCCGCCGCGACCAGGGTGTTTCGCCCCCCGGTCGGATACCGGCTGGCAGCCTCGGTCCGTGCGCTCACGTTCAGCCCGTACGACCCGTGCGCCCGGGTCGCCGCCGGCACCTTCTGGTGGGCCACCCGCACCCCCGACGGCCCGGCGACCCTCGCCCTACGGTCGGCCGGCGGCGAGCTGCTCGCGGAGGCCTACGGGCCGGGCGCCGAGCACGTCCTGGACCGCGCCGACGCGATCGCCGGGCTTCGCGACGACCTGACCGGCTTCGCCGACCTGGCCGCGGCACATCCCCTGGTCGCCCGGCTGGCCCGCGAGCACCGGGGGCTACGGATGCCGACGACCGGGCAGGTCTTCCCCCGGCTGCTGCGCGCGATCTTCGAGCAGAAGGTCACCGGCAAGGAGGCGTACCGGGCGTATTCGGCGACAGTGCGGCACTTCCGGGAACCGGCACCGGGCCCGTTGCAGCCGCTGCTCCTGCCACCCGAGGCCGCCGCGGTGGCCGCCACCCCGTACTGGGTGTTCCACCCCTTCGGGGTCGAGCAACGCCGGGCGGACACGCTGCGGCGCGCCGCAGCGCTCGCCGACCGGTTGGAACGCAGCGCCGACTCCGCCGACGCCACCCGTCGGCTGACCGCCATCCCGGGCATCGGGCCGTGGACGGCCGCCGAGGTCGTCCGGATCGCGTACGGGGATCCGGACGCGGTGAGCGTCGGCGACTTCCACATCCCGAACACTGTCGCCTGGGCGCTCGCCGGCGAACCGAGGGGCGACGACGCCCGGATGGTGGCCCTGCTGGAGCCGTTCCGGGGCCACCGGGGTCGGGTGTGTCTGCTGCTGGAGGCCGCCGGCATCCAGGCCCCGAAGTACGGCCCCCGCGCGCCGATCCGCTCGTTCGCCCGCTACTGAGGCGGACAGCGGGCGGCCCGAGGCGGTGCGTCAGCGGCCCGAGCAGATGCGGCGCAGGGTGCGGCCGAGCCACCACGCGTACGTGCGCTGCACGAACCGGACCGCCGGACCCCCGGCACGGGTGAACCACCGGTCCGGCACGCTGAACGCGCGTACCTCGAACCAGACCGTGCCGTCGTCCTCGCTGCCGACCACGAACGCCTCCTCGCCCCGCTCCGGGTGGCCGGGCAGCGTGCCGTAGCCGAAGCCGGCGAGCGTGGCCGAGTCCTCGCTCCAGACCACCCGACACGGCCCCCAGAGGCGGGCCGGGCCGACGCCCAGACCGGCGGTCACCAGCACTCCCTCGGTGGCTCGCGGGGCGTCGGTACGCATCCGGACGCCGGCGGCGCGGTGCAGCCGCCAGCTCAGCACCGCGTCCGCCGCGGCCTCGAAGCAGCCGGCCGGCAACGGGCACCGGAAGCGCAGGTGGTGGTAGCCGCCGGGCAGTGGCCCGTGCCGGGTCGCTCCCACCTGCGGGTACGTCAGCTCGGCCACCACTCCCCCTCGACCTCGACCGGACACCGCCAGCGTACGGTCGGCGTGGCCGGGCCACCGGTCGGCGCCGGGGGCGGCGGCGGTCAGCCCTGCTCGCTCCGACGCCTGAGACCGTCGGCCTCCATCCGCACGTAGCGGCGGAGCATCCCGCCGTACAGCCGGCCGATCAGGCCGGCCAGCGCCCCGGACTGGTGGAAGGCGAGTTCGACGCGGGTGCGCCCGTCGGGCAGCGGCACCAGCCGGTGCTCCGCCGTGGTCCGCACGCCCGCCGTGTCGGAGACCCAGACGAACCCCTGCCGCTCGGTCAGCTCGGTGACCCGCCACACCGCCGGCCGCAGCTTCGGCTGCGTCAGTCGTGCTGTCGCGCCGACGGCGAGCGGTCCCGGCTCGCCACGCTCGGCGCGGGACACCGAGGCCGTCCACTCCGGCCAGCGTGGCACGTCGACGAGCACCGCCCAGACCTGTTCGACGTCGGCGTCGATCTCGGTATCGGCCTCGAACCGCATCGCGTCCCCTCCCCGGCGGCACCGTCCGGCCCGCCCCGCATGCAGACGAGGTTGCCGGGTGGATCGTGACGCCGGAATCCGCCGGGTGGTCGGTCATCCGCCGGGCCGTCGGAGCGCCGGCGGGTGGGATCAGGCGGCTTCGCGCAGGTCGGCCAGGCTCAACGGGGTACGCCGACGCAGCAACTCCTCCAGCTCCGGCACCGAACCGACCTCGCCGAGCACGTTGCGTCCGCCGCCGAACCGCTCCGGGTAACGGCGGGTCAGCCGGTAGCGGTAGCGGCCCCGGATCAGCTCGACGCTCACCCGCCACCGCCCGCAGCAGTCACACACCCACTCGGACACCTCGCGAAAGTAGCTCTGACCTGCGGTTATTCGATTCGGTCGCTGAGGACGAGGAGGCGCAGCGGCGGACACGCCACCCCGCGACCCACGGTGATCTGCCTCACGGCTGTCGGTACCGTCTGATTGACTGGTCGCCGTGGACCTGCCGATCAACCCTCCGGTCGAGCCGATGCTGGCCAAGAGCGTTCCCAAGCTGCCCACCACGCCCGGGGTGACCTACGAGCCCAAGTGGGACGGTTTCCGGTGCATCGTGTTCCGCGACGGCGACGAGGTCGAGCTGTCCAGCCGGGGCGGCAAGTCGATGACCCGCTACTTCCCCGAGGTGGTCGAGCAGGCCCGCCGGCAGTTGCCCGAGCGGTGCGCTGTCGACGGTGAGCTGATCGTGATCCGGCGCGACGGGCCGAGCGGTCAGCCCCGGCTGGATTTCGAGCTGCTGGCCCAGCGCGTGCACCCGGCCGCGTCCCGGGTCGCGATGCTGGCCGAGACCACTCCGGCCGACTTCGTGGCGTTCGACCTGTTGGCGATCGGTGACGAGGCACTGCTCGACCAGCCCTACCCGCGCCGCCGGGAGCGGCTGGTCGAGGCGCTGGCCGGGGTGCGGCCACCGGTGCACGTCACCCAGGTCACCACCGATCCGGACACTGCCCAGCGGTGGTTCGACGTCTTCGAGGGTGCCGGGCTGGACGGGTTGATCGTCAAGCCGGCCGACCTGCCGTACGAGCCGGGCAAACGGCTCATGTTCAAGGTCAAGCACGCCCGCACCGCCGACGCCGTGGTGGCCGGTTTCCGCTGGCACAAGTCCGGCCCGGTGGTGGGCTCGCTGCTGCTCGGCCTCTACGACGACTCCGGGGTCCTGCACCACGTGGGGGTCAGCGCGTCGTTCAGCATGGCCCGGCGGGCCGAGTTGCTCGACGAGTTGGCGCCCTACCGGGACGTCGGCGGCGAGCACCCGTGGGTGCACGGCGATCACGAACGCGGCCAACGCATCCCGGGTGGCGTGAGCCGGTGGACCGGCACGAAGAACCTGGAGTGGGAGCCGGTGCGCCCGGAGCTGGTGGTCGAGGTGGGCTACGACGCGATGGAGGGCGAGCGGTTCCGGCACACCGCCCAGTTCGTCCGCTGGCGCCCGGACCGCGATCCCCGATCCTGCCGCTACGACCAGCTCGACCGCCCGATCCGCTTCGATGTGGACCAGGTGCTGCGCGGCGATCCGACGGCCACCGTGGACCGGGCCGCCACCGGCTCGGCGTAGCCTGGCCGTCGACCCGATCTCGGAGGATCACGTGACCCGCACCGCCGACCGTTCTCGGATGGCGTCTCGTCGCCGGGCCCGGCGCACCCTTGCCGCCTTCGTCGTCGCCGCGCTCCTCACCGCCGGTTGCACTCTGCCGGCGTTCGCGCCGCGCACCGAGGTGCAGGGCGAAGCCGCGCCGACGGGCAGCGCACCCACCTGGCGGCCCTGCCCGGAGGTGCCCGACGAACTGGTCGGGCGTGGTGCTCCGGACATGCGCTACGAGTGCGCCCGGATCGCGGTGCCGCGCGACTGGGGCACCGGCGCCGGGGCGACGGCCGGCCCGGGTGCCGGGCAGACGTTCGAGATCGCCCTGCTGCGCGCCCGGTCCACCAAGCAGCGTGACCGGGTCGGCTCGTTGGTGGTCAACCCGGGCGGCCCGGGCGGGTCCGGCGTCGACACCGCCGTGTACCTGTCCTTCGGCACCCAGTTCGGCGGGCTGCCCACCTCGATCACCGACCGCTTCGACATCGTCGGCTTCGACCCGCGCGGGGTCTCCCGGTCCAGCCCGGTGAAGTGCATCTCCGACGCCGACCTGGACGCCAGCTTCGGCTTCGACCCTGACCCGTCCAGCCAGGCGGCGTTCGACGACTTCGTCGGTCTGAGTCAGCGGATCGGGCGCGGCTGCGGCGACCGGTACGGCGACCAGTTGCCGCTGTACGGCACCGAGCAGGCCGCCCGCGACATGGACGCGGTGCGTGCCGCGGTGGGCGACGGCAAGCTCACCTACCTCGGCTACTCGTACGGCACCCTGCTCGGCGCCACGTACGCCCAGCTCTATCCGCAGCGGGTCCGGGCGCTGGTGCTCGACGGCGCGGTCGACCCGCAGCAGCGGCTGGTGGAGGGCTCGGAGAGCCAGGCCCGCGGCTTCGAACGGGCCTTCACCAACTTCAGCCGCTGGTGCGCGGCGAACGCCGGCCGCTGCCCAGTCGCGCCGGACGCGCGGGCCGCGGTGACCTCGGCCATCGACAAGGCCAAGGTCTCTCCGGTACGCGGGAGCGACGGCCGGGAGGCCACCGCCGGTTGGGTGTTCTACGCGGTCATCTCCTCGCTCTACACCGAGTCCGGCTGGCAGGAGCTGGCCCAGGCGATCGACCGGCTGGGCGAGGGCGACCCGAAGGACGTGTTCCGGCTCGCCGACTCGTACGCCGGCCGGGAGGACGACGGCCACTACTCGAACCTGTTCGACGCCAACCTCGCCATCAACTGCGCGGACGAGACGGAGAAGCCGAGCCGGGAGCAGATCCGACAGTTGCAGTCGGATTGGCGTGGCAAATATCCGCTGTTCGGGCCGGCTCTGGCGGTGGGCATGCTGAGCTGCGTCGAGTGGCCGGGCGGGCGTGACCCGTACCCGACCGGCAAGGCGAACGGGGCACCCCCGATCGTGGTGGTCGGCACCACCGGCGACCCGGCGACGCCGTACGAGCAGACCCCGCGTCTGGCCTCGATGCTGGGCGTCGGCCGGGTGCTCACCTGGGAGGGCGAGGGGCACACCGCCTACCCGCAGACGTCCTGCATCACCAACGCCGTCGACGCGTACCTGCTCGACCTGACCGTCCCCCGGGAGGGACTGCGTTGCCCGGCGAAGTGACCGGTATGCCAAGCTCACCAGCATGACCGAGATGATCTTCCGGGAGGCGGTCCGGGCGGACCTGCCCGCCGTCATCGCCCTGCTCGCCGACGACGTGCTGGGTAAGGCCCGCGATTTCACCACTGTCGACGAGGCCTACGAGAAGGCGTTCGCGGAGATCAGCGCGGACCCGCGCAACCACCTCGTCGTGGCCGAGCAGAACGGTGAACTGGTCGGCTGCCTGCAGATCACCTACATCCCCGGCCTCGGGAGGCACGGCAGCGAGCGGTCGCTGATCGAGTCGGTCCGGATCCGCTCCGACCGTCGCGGCCAGGGGCTGGGCCGGGACCTGATGACCTGGGCGATCGACCAGGCCCGCCAGCGCGGCTGCGCCCTGGTGCAGCTCACCACCGACAAGACCCGCGCGGACGCGCACCGCTTCTACCTGGGCCTGGGCTTCGTGGCCAGTCACGAGGGCATGAAGCTGGCGCTCTGACCCGCCGTCACGCCCGCCCGGCGGGGGCAGCGGCGTCGCCCCGACCGGGTTACGTTCGTTGCCATGAGCAGGCCGACGATGCCTGGCGCCGCACCGTCGCGCCCGCCATGGCGACTGACTGGCTCAGCGCTCCTGGCGGTCGGCGTCCTGCTGGTCGTCGTCGCGTTCTGGTTGCCCGCCTGGCGCAGCGTCTACCCGGGACGGACCGATGTCACCCCGGGCACCGAGGTGATCGGCTGGGCGCTGCCGTTCGCGGTGATCGCCACCGTTTTCGCGGTGCTGTCGCTGGCCAACGCCAGTCCGACCCGCTGGGTGTGGCGGCAGGCCAGCCTGGGCATGCTCGTCTCCAACGTGCTCGCCTGCGGCAGCCTTACGGGGGTGTTCTGGTATTTCGAGGCCAACGACCCCTACGTCGAGGACGAACTCCTCGGCACCGGGCCGGGCATCGGCACCCTGCTGGCTCTGCTGGGCTGTCTGCTGATTCCGCTCGCCGGCACCCTCCCCGACGACAAGGAGCTGAGCACCGCCTCCGAACCCGACCATTAACCCGCACAACCAGATATCAACCGCTCACCCAGCAGTAGACCCGCTGGCCCGAGCTGACGGCCATCCGTGATCGCAACGACCGTCGAAACGCCACACGCACGGCGCGCCACACTGTCGCACCTCGACTACCGGCCTCGCACCTCTAGTACCTGTAGAGCTGCCCCGGATGTGGGGCAACGAATCGCGCCTACGACAGCGCCCACCGGCGATCGCCACCCGCCCACCGAGCGGTCCATATCTGGGGCAGCTCTACAGGAAGCGAACACCCCTACCACCGCCCCTGACCAAGCCCGCAGCCGACGGCCCACGGCCCGGGAGCGACGGCGGACTGAGGGCGCAACGGTCAGCCGTCGACCAAACGACCGTCGCGCAGGACGAGCACCCGGTCGGCGAGGTCGATCAGGGCCGGGTCGTGCGTGGCGACCAGCGCCGTCATGCCCCGGGCGTGTACCACCGCGCGCAGCAGGTCCATGATGGACCGGCCGGTCTCCGAGTCGAGCTGACCGGTAGGCTCGTCGGCGATGAGCAGGTCCGGTTCGTTGGCCAACGCGCGGGCCACCGCGACCCGCTGCTGCTGCCCGCCGGACAGTTCGTACGGGCGTTGCGCCGCGTGTCCGCCCAGACCGACCAGCTCCAGCAGCACCGCGACGCGCTCCTCCCGCTCGGCGGCCGGCACCTGCGCGAGTCGCAGCGGCACGCCCACGTTCTCGGCGGCGGAGAGGATCGGCACCAGCCCGAAGGTCTGGAAGACGAACCCGACGGTGCCTCGGCGCAGACGCAGCAGCTCCGCCTCACCGGCCGCTGTGACGTCGTGCCCGGCCACCACCACCTGACCACTGTCCGGCCGGTCCAGTCCGCCGACCATGTTCAGCAGGGTGGTCTTGCCGGCGCCGGACCGGCCTCGGACGGCGACCAGCTCGCCGCGGTTGGCCGTGAACGAGACGTACCGCACCGCGTGCACGGCGCGTTCGCCCCGGCCGAAGGTCCGGCTCACCCCACTGACCCGGACCACCTCGCCGGGGTGCTCCGAGGGCACACCACCGAGACCGCCCGCGCCGGTCATCACCAGGTCCCGACCGCTCATGCCCGTGCCCCCCGCTCCTCCGAAGCCCGGTCACCGGGCCGTACCTGCACATGGTCCGGCTCCAGGTCGAGCCGAACCCGTTCCTTCAGCGAGAGCGCGTCGACGAACGCGGCCGGTAGCTGCATCCGGCCGTTGCGGTCCAGCACCGCGTACTCCTCGCTGACCAGCTCCGTGTTGCCGTCCGCGCCGATCCGGGCGGTCCGGCGTACCTCGGAGGCGGTCCGGCCGTCGCGGATCGCGACGGTCCGGCGGACCTGCGTGGCCACGGCGTGGTCGTGGGTGACGACCACGATGGTCACGCCCAGCTCGGCGTTGATGGTGCGCAGCGCCCCGAAGACGTCCGCGCCGGTCGCCTCGTCCAACTCGCCGGTCGGCTCGTCGGCGAAGAGCACCTCCGGGTCGTTGGCCACTGCCACCGCCACCGCGACCCGCTGCTGTTCGCCGCCGCTGAGCTGCCCCGGCCGCCGGTCGGCGCAGTAGCCCACGCCGACCATGTCGAGCAGTTCGGTAGCCCGCTGCCGGCGCGCTTTCCGGCCCAGCTTGCCGGCCAACTCCATCGGCAGCTCGACATTTTCCCGTGCGTTGAGGTACGGCAACAGGTTGCGACCGGTCTGCTGCCAGACGAACCCAACCAGCTCCCGCCGGTAGCTCAGCCGCCGCTTGGCGGACAGCGAGAGCAGGTCGTAGTCGGCCACCCGGGCGATGCCGGCGGTCGGTGTGTCCAGACCGGAGAGGATGTTCAGCAGGGTCGACTTGCCCGAGCCGGAAGCGCCGACGATCGCCACCAGCTCACCCCGGTCGATGACCAGGTCGAGCCCCTGTAGGGCGACCACCTCCACCCCCTCGGTCTTGAAGATGCGCACCAGGCCGTCACAGACGATGTGGCCACGCAGTCGGTCCTGCCCACCGGCCCGCTCGGCGGCGCGTTGCGCTGCCCGCTGTTGCAGGGCGGCCAGGTCCGGCACCAGTGGAGTCTGGGCGGTAGCGGTCATCTCAGCTCTCCTCTCCGAGCCGAAGCACCTCTCCGAGGCGCAACCGGCGGTTGTTCAAGGCCTCGACGGCGACCGCGAAGCCGAGGGCGACCGCCCCGAGCGCGAGCACCGCGGCGACCAGGCTGGGCTCGAAGGCCACCTGAACCGGCACACCACTGGTGAACGCGGACAGGCCGAGCACCGGGTTGAGCAACAGGGGCAGCACCGCGCCGACCAGCGCACCGGTCAGCACCGACACCGCGACCAGCGGGGTCAACTCGACCAACAGCAGCCCACGCCACTGTCGGCGGGACAGGCCGAGGGTCCGCAGCCGGGACAGCACCTGGCCCCGGGCGCGCGCTCCGGCGAGCACCGTGAACGCGATGGCGAGCAGCCCGAGCACACTGCCGCCGACGGCACCGGCCACGAAACCGAATGCCAGCACGCCGTTCGCCCCGCCGTCACCGAGATCCTGGCGGACGTCCGCCCGGGTGTTCACGGTGACCCCGATCAGCCGGTCCCGACCGCTGAAGGCACCGTTGCGCTGATAGCGCTCCTGTCCCTGGTCGCCGGCCCGGCGCAGCGCCTCCGCGTCGAGCGAGTCGCCGGCGATCAGCAGGCTGGACGGCGCGGGTGTGGTGGTCCGCTCCGGAAGTGCCTGCCAGGGCAGGATCACGAAACGATCGGCGTTCTCCGACACCAGCGGAAAATCGTCCTCGGTGCCGGCCACCCGGAACTCGTACCGTTGCCCCTGCACCGAGATGAAGGCGGAATCGCCCAGCCCGGCCTTGGCCAGGTCGGCGGCGACCGCCGGTGAGACGATCGCGGGCACCGGCCCCGGGCCGGGTCGGGCGGTGCGTACCGCGTCCGGCACCGGCAGGTCCACCTGGGATTCGCGGGCCACAGTGTCCAGTCCCGACCCGTCGACCAGCAGCACGTCCGTCTGGGCGAGCCGCGCGTCGGTGCCGACCTCGTCGGACGCCAGCCGCTCGTCCTCCTGGTAGACGACCCGGGTGACGGCCCGCACCCCGGGCAGGCGACCCAGCTCGTCGATCGTGTCCGGGGCGAAGCGCTCGCCGCGGATCACCGCGTCGGCCGGCACGATCCGCTCGGCGGCCCGGTCCCGGCTCGCGTCGACTCCGGCGGCGACGACCGCGCAGAACGCGGCCGTGCCGATCGCCAGCACCACGACGACCAGCGGAGCGGCGACCGCCGCGCGACCGGCCCGCGCCGTGCCGAGGAAGGCGACGCTGCCCCTGGTCCGTGCGGCAAGCCGGCTGACCAGCAACAACGGCCAGGGGTACGCCCGCAGCGCGAGCACCGCGGCGGCGATCGCGAGCAGCACCGGCACCGACACCAGCAGCGGGTCCACCTCACCCAGGGTGAGGCCACGCCGGCGCAGCAGCACCGCGCCGAGTCCGGCGAGCAGCAGCAGGGAAACCTCGACGGTGAGCCGACGGGCCGACGGGCGTACCCGGACCAGGTCCCGTCGGGACGCCCCGCCGGCCGGTACGGCCAACGTCGCCAGCGGCAGTGCGAGCGTGAGGAGCACTGTCGCCCCGACGATGTACGGCGCGGTCGGGTCCGGGGCACCGGGGAACAGGGTCCCCAGCCACCAGCCGAGCGCGGCGGCGACGGGCACCACCAGCACCGATTCGGCGAGGCTGCGGCGGGCGCCGGCGGTGGCCGCGCCACCGCGGGCACGCAGCAGCACGAACTCGGAGCGGCGCCGGCGGATGGCGAGGCTGGCGGCGAGCACGATGAGTCCCGCCAGGGTGGCCAGTACGCCGGCCGCGATCACCGCGAGCAGGGTCCGGGCGGCGTCGATCTGGGCGGCGAACGCGCGCAACGGAACGTCGATGCCCTGGGTCAACGTGAGGTCCGCCGGCTTCTCGCGCTGCATCTGCTGCAAACCGTCGATCATCTGGTCCAGGTTCTGTGCGTCGATCTGGTCGACACCCGGTCGGTACCGCCAGTTCGACTGGACCGGCCAGCCCTCGGCGGCGCGCTTGTTGAGGGTCGACTGCGCGACCACGCCGACGATGGTGAACGGCTGGCCGTCTCCGACCGGTTCGATGATCTGGAGCAGCTGCGGCAGACCGTCCCAGATGCCGTTCGCACGATCGACCGGGCGGAACAGCCCGGACACCACCAGCGGGACGCCGTTGAGGAGTCGGCCCTTGTCGTCGGTGTTGCCGATGCTCAGTTGGCTGCCGGACCGCAGGTTGAGCTTGCGTGCCACGTCGACGTCGAGCGCCACCTCGATCGGCCGGTCCGGCACGTACGTCTCGCTGGGCCACGCCCCGTCGACGAGTGTGCTGGCGTTCTGGATGTCGGGCAGGGTCCGGAGGCCCAGGTCGACCAGCAGGTTGCGGGCCTTGAGGTCCGGTCCGACCACCCGGGCCGGCGTGATGTCCGCGCTGTACCACCGCTCGGACACCGCCGAACGCACCTGCGACGGCATCGTCGCGGCCAGGGCGTCGAACCGTTCCCGGGCCTTGCCCATGACCGTCGCCGTGGGGGGAGCGTCGACCACCCCCGTGCTGTACGACAGGTCCCGGCGGGCAGCCGGTTCGCTGACCAGCTGCGCCCGCAGCCCCTGTTCGGCAAGCCGGTTGACCAGTCGGGGCACCCCGCTGATCAGCAGCGTGACCACCAGGGTCAGCACCGCCAGGAGCAGGAACTGCCCGCCGTACGTCCGGACCCGCCGGACGGCCGCGCCGACGCTCATCGTTCTCCCCCGATTCGCAGCTGCACCGCCGCCACCCGCTGACGGATGCCGGTGGCGATGAACGCGCTGAAGGCGAGCGCCGCCAGCAGCAGACCGACCGCCGTCAGACCGATCGGAACCCAGGGCAACACGAACGTCGCCGGGGGAATCGGTCGGCCGGCGGCCGGGGTGAGGATGACCAGTGGGGCCATGGTCGCGCCGACCGCGGCACCGAGGAGCAACCCGACTCCCACGCCGATTCCGGCGAGGAAGGTCTGTTCGGCCAGCAGCGCCCGGGCCATCAGCCGGGGCGTCGCGCCGAGGGTGTGCAGCACCGCGAACTCGCCGAGCCGCCGACGGGCGGTGGCCCACACGTCCACCATCAGGCCGACGAGGGCGAGCAGCACCGCGCCGAGCGCGGCGGCGAGCATTCCGGTACGCGAGCCCTGCCAGTACGGGTCGTCGGCAGCCGCCTCCATGACCGCCTCCCGGTTGAGCACCGTGATGCCCGGCAGTTCGCTGGCCGCCCGGGCGGCGGCCGTCGGGTCGGTGGCTCCGATCCACCATTCCGGCACCTGCCGCACCGTCCCGTCGGTACGGATCAGCGTGTCGACCGCCGCGGGCAGGTCCAGCAGCACGCCGGCCGCGGTGGTGGTCGGCACGGCGCTCAGCTCACCGATCAGGTGCACCGGCACCGTCGCTCCGGAGAGCGTGAGGTCGACGGTGTCGCCGACGCGCAGGCTCAGCGCCTCGCGTACCTGGGGGGTCATCAGCACCGGCACGGCCGCCTTCGGGGCCGGCACGACCACGAACCGGGTCGACTCCTGGTCCATACGCCCCCACTCCGGCTGCCGTTCCACCGGGCGGGTGGTCACGAATCCGCTGCCGTTCACCGTCACCGGCAGGCGCGGTCCGCGGGCCCAGGTCGTCGCCCACTCACCGGTGAGCTCGGCAGGGCGAGCCGTACCCGCCGCGTCGACCACCTTCAGGTCGCTCAGCTGCAACCCGTACGAGTCGCCGGCCACCCGCCCGCCGTCGGCTTCGAACCCGGCGACCCGAAGGCGTGCTCCCCCGACGTCGGGTAGCTGGACCGTGAAGCGGGTGGCCCGCCCGTCGCTGGGGGCGGCGACCGCCGGCAGCCGGAAGGCGAGGCCTTCCGTGCTGGTGACCAGCAGCGCCACCGCGATCTGGTGCGGTTCGTACGCGTTGCCCACCGGCGTACGGACGGTGCCGGTGATCGTGCGGGTGCCTTCGGGTAGCTCGACGCCCCCGGCCGCTGCCCGCGCGCCGACCATCCGCTGGTACTGCTCCGAGACCGGCCCGTCGGCGAGGCGGTCGGCGAGGCGGACGGTCCCGGGCGCGTTGGCCGGATCGACACCGATCACTGTCGCCGGCAGGTTCTGCCGACCGACTCGCACCTCGTCCCGCCAGGCCGGCAGCACCCGGTCCACGCTCGGCAGCGCGGAGAGCTGCGCGGCCCTGTTCGGCGGGGCGACACCGGCCCGTTCGGTGATCCGGACGTCGGCGCCGACCGTGTATCCGGCCTGCTCGACCTGGGACCGCTCGCCCGTGCTGATCAGTGACCAGGCCAGGGTGCTGCCGCCGACGGCGAGGGCGAGCAGCAGGACCGGGCCGGCGTGCGGACGCCGACCGGCCTGCCACATGCCGAACATGGTGGCCGTCCAGGGACGTCGGTCGACGAAGCGCTCCGCGAACCGGGTGAGCGGCGGGAGCACCCGCAGCGCCAGCACGGCACCGGCCAGTACGCCGAGCGTCGGGGCGGCGACCAGCAGCGGGTCCAGCCCGAGCTGGCCGCCCGATCCGGCCAGCGGCGAGGCGTACCGGCGGAGCTGCACCCAGGCGAGGACGGCGAGCGCCACGAGCACCAGGTCGACGCTGGCGCGTTGGACGCTCGCCGACCGGTTCGGCCGGGACCGGGAAGCCATGTCGGCCACGTACGTGCCGGCGCCGCGCAGCGTCGGGAGGACCATGGCGACCAGGCAGCCGGCCGCGGTGGCCGCCGCTGCCGCCCAGAGGAGTGTGGTGTTACCGCCGGCGGTGTAGAGGGACGCCGACCCGCCGGGTCGGATGTACCGCAGCGCCTCACCGGCGATCAGCGGACCGAGGACGGCGGCCGGGGCGACCACCAGGGTCGCCTCCCGGGCGGCCAGGCCGGCCAACTGCCGGCGGGCGGCGCCGCGGGCACGCAGCAGCGCGGTCTGCGGGCGGCGGTCCTCGTGCAGGAGGGCTGCGACCAGCACCAGCGCGTACCCACCGAGCACCAGGATCAGCAGCAACGGGGTGGCCAGCGAGGAACGACCCACCAGGTCGGCGCGGCCGATCCGGTCCAGCAGCGTCTCCATCTTCGTCGCCACCTGCCCGGAGCTGCCGAGCTGAGCTGCCTCGGGCACCGCGGTGGTCGCCTCGGTGAGGGCGTTCCGCACGGCGGGGAGGTCGGCGGTGTCGACGGCGCCGAGGTCCGGTTGGGCCAGCCAGGACGCCGACACCGAGCCCGGGAACGTGGTGACGAAGTCAGCCGGGTCGAGCGTGAACGGCCCGTACGAGGTGCCGGAACCGGCGCTGCCCGCTCCGACTCCGGGGGCCAGCAGCCAGTACGTCTCGGTCGGGTCGCGGGGCCGCCAGGTGCCGGCGAGCACCAGTTCACCGCGTCGTTCGGTGGCCCGGTCGCGCACCGGGATGCGTTCGCCGACGGTGAGGCCGAGAGTGCCGGCGACCCGCTCCGGCAGGCTCACCTCGACGGGGTTCGCGCCGGGGCGGGGCCAGGCTCCGGCGGTCAACTCCGCGTGGCCGGCGAGGTCCTCGAGCGTGGCCAGGTTCGCGAAGACCGGCTCGTCGTCCGGGCGGGGAACCTGCCCGAGGTCTCCGGTCAGCTCCCGGCCGGTGCCGTACCTGCCGGCGGCGACGGTGACCGGCGCACCGGCGAGCCCGTCGGCGAACTCCGCCCGGACCGCCCTGTCCCGGTTGGCGAACTCCGCCGCGTCACGTCCACCGGACCCACTGACCAGGAGCCCGCGCTCCTCGGCCGGCGAGGCGGCGACGAGGGCCCGCTGCCCGGCGTCCACCGCCCGCCGGTTGTAGTCAGACAGCCCGGTGACCAACGCGACGGCGACGAGGGCGGCGATCACCGCGGCAACCAGCAGCCCTCGCGCCTCGCGGGCCCGCCTCCACACCAGCTTCATCCGACGCCTCCCCTGGCCCTGGCGGGCCGACGACCATCAAGACAGGTCACCTACCGGGAAAGGTTCGCGCCCGTTACTTGATCGTTATTACGGGAGGGTCGGGCGGCTACCTGCCGCTTCGAACGGTGCGGATGCCGAACACCACCGAGCCGATCACCAGCACGACGCCGATGAGCTGCAGGCCCGGGGAGTCGTCGGCCCCTCCGAGTACGACGCCGGCGATGCCGAGTGCCACCCCGAGGAGCGCGACGGCGGTCAGGGCGTACCTCATGGGGTCTCCTCCTCCACCCATTCGAGCAGGTCTCCGGGCTGGCATTCGAGCACCCGACACATCGCCTCCAGGGTGCTGAAGCGGACCGCTTTGGCGCGGCCGTTCTTGAGCACCGCCACGTTGGCCGGCGTGAGCCCGACGCGCTCGGCGAACTCTCCGACGCTCATCTTGCGCTTGGCCAACTCGACGTCGATGCGGACGACGATGGGCATCAGATCACCGCTTCCATGTCGGTCCGCAGCGTGGTGGCCTGCCGCAGCAGCGCACGCATCACCACCATGAGGAGCCCCAGCACGGTGACGCCCACCGTCAGGAGGAACAGCAGGAGGGGCACTCCCGGGTCGTCCGCGTTGAAGCCGACCCAGAGGAAGACCGCCACGAGCACCACCCAGGCCGCGGCGATGGCCCAGACGATGGCGTCCACCCACTTCAGCGACGCCTCGGTGAAGATGCGGTCGTTCTTGACCAGGCTGAGCAACTGCCAGGTCGCGACGATGACCACCTGGACGCACAGCACCCAGAACACCGTCACGGCGGTCGCCGGCCAGCGTAGGTGCGCGTCCTCCGGCGACTGTTCGGCCATGTACGCGAACTGACCGGGCAGCGAGAGGGTCTGGAACACGACCAGGACCCCGAACAGCACCACGAGAAAGACTCTGAGAGCGGCTACCGCTCGATGCTCTGTAACCATGCATCGAGTTTCGCTCGTTACCTATCGAAAGTCAATCGGTTCGCTCGCCGATGTCCTTTGACGGGACCACGTCATCCGCCGGCGACGGTCTCGCCTTCTGCGGGTAGAACGTCTCGTGCCGGGCCAGCATGGCCACGAACTCCACGATTTTTCGCTCGCGGGTCTCCACCCGCTTCACCGCGTTGAGGCGGTGGATGAGGGCGAACCGGTTGGCCTTGGTGAGCACGTCGAGCATCGCCTGCGCGGCGGGCTCGGCGGCGATGGCGGCGAGGAGGTCGGCCGGCACCTCCGCCTCCGACGGCGGGGCGTAGGCCGCCGCCCACCGACCGTCCGCCTTCGCCGCCTCCACGGCGGCACGCCCCGCCGGTGTCATCCGCCCCTGCTCCTCCAACCGGGCCACGTTCGCCACGTTGCGTTGTGACCAGGAGCTGCGCGGCCGGCGCGGGGTGAACCGGATCCAGGAGGACCCCTCGTCCCGTCTGCGGGCCTGGCCATCGATCCAGCCGAAGCACAGGCCCTCGTCGACCGCCTGCTGCCAGGTCAGCGACGTGACCGTGCCGCCCTTCCTGGTCAGGGCCAACCAGACCCCGGGCGACGAGGTGTGGTTGGCCGACAACCAGGTGCGCAACGCGTCGGCGTCCGCGACGACCAACTCAGCCAGCTCGGCGCTCGTCATGCCGGCAGGCTAGCCCCCGGGTCCGACAACCGGTGCCCACCGTGCGACGCGAGCAGCGCGTCCGCCACGGCGGCGGCGTCGGCGTCGGCCACGTCCGACGGGTACTCCGGCAGCAGGTCGTCCCAGGCGACCAGCCACGACCCGAACAACTGGGCCTGCCCCTGCGGCCGGGCGAAGAACCAGATGTGCAGGTGCGCGCCGCCGTCACCGAAGCGGTAGACGTGGGCCCGCGAGATGTGCGGCAGCGCCTGCACGTGGCGAGCAATGCGGGTGCTCAACAACCCCAGCTCGGCCGCCAGTTCGTCGGGCAGATCCTCCATGTCGTGGTGCTCGAGCGGCATCAGCATGAGCACGAGCGGGACGCCGACGCCCTTGATCCGGATCAGTCGCCAGCGCTCGTTGAACCAGATCCCCTCGTTCCGGTTGCGGCAGGCATCGCAGTCCGACGGGTCTTCGCCGTGCCGGGCCGGTTCCGGCAGCACCGGCGGCCGCATCGGCGACACCCGAAGCCCGTCCGCCTCGAACGGGCTGATGTCCCAACCCGTCATGCGCGCCAACGGAAGCCGCCGCTCGCCGTCGGCAGCAGCGAGCGCGTGGTCGTAGAACTCGTCCGGTCGCAAGGCCATGCGGCAGACAGTAGTACGGGATGATCCACATTGGCGGGCCCGAAGGGCGCATCCAGGCCGGCCACCACGGCGACGGGAGGAGGTTGCGCGTGACCGTCGACCCGATCGGGCGCAAATGCAGGGACCTGGTCTTCTCCGACAGCACCGATCGTTGGATCGGACGGCTGCTCCTGCTGTTCCTGGTGGTGGCCCTGCCAAGGGAGATGTCCGGCCCGAGCCTGGCCGGGTTGCCGTTCGACGTCGGAGCGGCGGCTTTCTTCGCGATCCTGGGCTGGCTCTGTTTCCGGATGGGCTTCCGCGTGCGGCTGACGGCCCGGCGCGACCACTTCGAGGTGCTCAACCCGCTGAGCGTCGAGCGCATCGCCTACCGCGACGTGGCGTCGATCGACCGCGATCTGCTCTCGGTCCGCATCACAGTGGCCTCCGGTGAACGCGTCCGGGTGTGGGGTCTGTCCGACTCGCTGCTGGGCACCGGAGGATCGAGAGGCCAGCACCTGGTCGACCGCCTCGACGCGATCGCCGACGAGCGGCAGACCGCCGACGGCCCGCCCCGCTCGCGCAGCCGTTTCCCCGACTGGTGGGTGGCGCCCGCACTGTTCGCGCTCTTCTCGGGGGCGATCGTCTACCGCCTGATGACGCGGTGACCCGGCGTACGGCACCCTGTTCGTGGCGGCGGCCGGTCACGGGCGGGCCGACGCCCTCGGGGTCCGACCCGGGTCGTTGATCTGCCGCCGGAAGGCGAGGTACGCGCTCAGGTTGACCAGCAGCATCACCAGCCCGATCACCGAGGCCAGGAGCCCCACGTCGAGGCTCGGTAGCGCCACGAACGTCAGTGCGGCGAGCACGATGGCGAAGATGTTGAGGAAGGTGAAACCCAGCACCAGTTCGTTGAGCAGGCGGGAACGACGGTCCTGGAGCCGACCGACCAGTTGCTGGTGCAGCGTTCGCACGAAGTCGAGCCGCTCGTCCAACGTGGTGAGGACGAGCCGGAACTTCCACTGCTGCTCCAGCGCGTTCCAGACGGTGCCGCCGGCCGCGTCGAGGTGCGCCTCCACCGACGAATAGCCGAGCCGGAACAGGCGGATGCGGTGGTAGCCGCGCAGGATGCGCTTGGCCTGGTCTTCGAGAGCACTCATCGACAGGTCCGCGCGCCCCGGGTCGATCTGGGACAGCTCGGCCGAGAGCACCGCGTCGTAGCGCAGAGCCGCAGCCCAGCAGACGTGGTGCACCCCGGTCAACCGCGCCAACAGCAGGGCCCGGCGCGACCCGAAGTCGTTGACCACGGCGGTGGTGTGCGAGCCGACCCGCAGCACGCCATCCCGGGCTCCGTCGGGCGTGCAGTCCACACCGTCCGGGGTGAACTCCTCGGCGATGGCGCGCCGCCGCGCCGGATCGCAGTCCGGGTCCACCCGCACGGCGAAGGTGGTGTTGGCCCAGAGCACGAACACCTCGTCCGCACCGGCCGGCGCCGGCAGGATGGCTCGCAGGAGCCGGGTCACAGCGGGCACCATCCGCTGCACCGGAGGGGCGACCTCGTCGACCACGTCCCCGTCGCCACTGACGATGCCGTCTGGCAGCTGGTACGTGACGCACAGGAGACCGCAGTCGACGTTCCAGAGGCTCACCCGCACAGAGAGCACCTGCCACGCACCAGAGGCAGTCGTGGGCAGCAGAGATGCCTCGATCTCCTGCTCGGCGACCCGCAGGATCTCCTGGCCACCGCTGATCTCCATGGTCGGCCGTGGCATGCTGCCGAGCAGCTCGTCGAGGAGTCGTTGACCGTAGGGCTGCAACGCGAGGTCGTCGAGGCCGTCGGTGACGTTCCACCCCGCCGGCACGTCACGGTCGGATCCGGTCTCAGTGGACAGCTGACACGGGAAGTAGGCAACCACACGTACCGACGTGACGTCCTTGAGCATCAGCGACCTCTCCCCGACCGACCCCCGCAGGGTATCGAGGAAGTCAACAACGTCGATCACCACGAGCGCCACATCGATACGGCTCCCGGCCAACCAGCGCACCCCGACGGTCCGGCCGACCAGCGCACCCCGACGGTCCGGCCGACCAGCGCTTCGCGGCGGTGGCGCGACGACTCGGCATCCACCGCGGCGGCGTCTCACGGGCGGGCCTTCCAGCCCTGCGGCGCGCGGCTCGGCAGCGCGCGACACAGCAGCGCGCGACACAGCAGCGCGCGACACAGCAGCGCGCGACACAGCAGCGCGCGACACAGCAGCGCGCGATCCGACGTCGAGGTCTGGTCGCTGGTGGCCTCCGAGTGGCGGGACACCGAGGCGCACACGAAAGCCACGGCCAGGACGTTGGTGGTAGCCAGCCCGTACCGAGCAACCGTCATGGGCTGGCTATGTTCGCCGGTGGTAGTGGTTGCGGCGGGGGACCTGGTCGGGGTCGAGCCAGGCCGGTGGCACGAACTCCGGATTGCCGTCGTCGCCAAGCCGCACCGTCCACTCACTGTGGTGGATGTGTCGGTGGTGGTGGCCGCAGAGCAGGACGGCGTTGGTGAGGTTGGTGGGGCCGCCGTCGGCCCAGTGGTGGATGTGGTGGGCGTTGCACCAGCGGGGTGGTCGGTCGCAGCCGGGGAAGGCGCATCCGCCGTCGCGTAGCACCAGCGCCCGACGCAACGCACCGGTGACGAGGCGGCGTTGTCGACCGACGTCGAGGACCTGGCCCGCGCCGCCGAGGACGGCGGGCAGGATCGCCGCGTCGCAGGCCAGCCTCCGCACCGTGTCGGGGGTGAGCTGCAGGCCGATGTCGAGGGCGCCGGCGCCGAGGTGCCGGGTCAGGGTGTCGTAGCCGGTGGTGACGACGATCTGGGCCGGGTCGCCGCCGCTGTCGGGCAGGTCACCGGTGCGCAGGGCGAGTCGGCAGACGTCGGCGAGGGCGTCGTGGCGACGTTGCCCGGCGCAGCGGGTGTCGTCCGGGCAGGCGGGTGCGCTGAGCGGGTCGATGGCGGCGCGCAGCATGCCGGCGGCCTCGGCGTCGAGGATTCCGGTGAGTCGCAGCCGCCCGTCGGTCTGCGCGGACAGGGTGAGGTGCCGGTCGCGGGTGGCGCGAGCGTCCTCGGCGGCCAGTGCTGCGGCTGCGGCGGCGTCGGCGAGGTCGGGGGCGACGTGGTCGAGGATCCGGGTGCCGAGTTTGCGCAGCAGGGTGGGGTCGAACTGCCCGGCCCACTCGACCAGGACTCCAACCGCCTTGTCGGCCACCTCGGCACCCGCCGACGCCGTCACCGTGGCTGCCGCGTCGGCGATGACCCGCGCCTGCTCCGCAGTGACCATCCCGCCCGCCAACGCCTCCAGCACCCCAGGTGGGGCGACGTCGACCGAGGCCGCGAGCCCGACGAGCCGACGCGCGGCCGAGACGTCGAGGCGCAGACGATCGCGCAACCACACCGTTGTCGAGGACGCGCCCTGCGCGATCGCGGTGCCCCGACCGTCCAGCTCCCGGACCACCGCCAACTGCACCGCCGCCAGGCGCTGCTGCAAGCGATGAGTGGCGTCGAGCGCCGCGATCAGCTCACGCTCGGAGAGTGCCCAGGCAGCAGCGTCGGCGCAGCTCGCCACCGCACTGTCCGCCCGCGCCAACTCATCGATCACAGGCAAATCTTAGAACAGGTGTACGACAGAAATTGGCCGCGCGAAAGCGGGTACCGAAGCGACCACCCCACCGAAAGCAACCACCGCCAAGATCTGCACAACATCAGCGATGTTGCTGCCTCCCAGGCGTCGGAGGCAGCAACATCGGCGAAGTTGCCCGAATCTTGGGCGTGGCATCGGGGTCGAGGCAGCAGAGCAGGGCCGGCGGGCGAGCTGTGCACGCGTCGCCTAACGAGTGATCAGCCAGCACCGCCGCAGCAGGGCGAGCGACCCCTGAAAGACGTCGTCAGCCCCCCGCCAGCTCCGGCCGATGCTCTCGAATCCAGGCCGCCACGTCCGACCTTCGCCAGACCTTTCCCATGGCCAGCACGGCAACCGGCTCGGGGAAGTTCCGTTGATTGGCGATCACGGACGCACGCTGCCGGGACACGTTGCCCAGCATCTCCCGAATCTCCGACACGCCGACGAGGTCCACACATTGACCATGACAGCGGCGACGTCGACAGTTAGCGACAACTACGCAGTCTGTTGACACGGGCAATAGACGGCGGCACGATTGGTGCATGACCGCACCGAAGCCCGACCAGCAGCCTCTGCACGGCCTCCACCCCGTGCATCAGCACCTGCCGCGTCGGCCGTCATGGCTGTGCCGCGTGTGCGCCGCGACCTGGCCGTGTGCCTGCGCGCGGATGTTGCTGCGGGTGGAGTACGGGACCGACCGGGTGGCGCTGTCGATCTACATGGCCAACCAGCTGTTCGACGCGACGGCCGACCTGCTCACGCTCAACCCCCAGCCCGCGCCCGACCCACGGGAACTGTTCGACAGGTTCCTGGCGTGGACGGCCCAGCCGCGCCCATGACCGCGCAGCGGCCCAGCCTTGAACGCGTGGACGGCCCAGCCGCGCCCGTGACCGCCGGGACGGCCCAGCCGTGCCCGTGACCGCTGGACGGCTAAGCCGTGCCGTGAACGCAGAAGGTCAGGGACCGTCGGGGGTGCGCTTGGCGCGACTGGGCTGCACGCGCTTGGGTTCGCCGGGCATCTTCGGGTGGTCCGGCGGGTACGGCAGGTCGCCCTGGCCGGCGGCGGCGTCGCATTCGGCCCATTCGAGCAGCGGGGTGATGTCCCACGGGGCGTCGTCGATGCTGGCGTGCGGGTCGCCGCGCTCGGCGAGCCGGGCCGGGACGCTGCGCAGGTCGAAGTCGTCCGGGTCGACGGTGGGCAGTTCGTCCCAGGTGACCGGGGTGGAGACGGTGGCCCGCGCGTTGGCCCGCAGCGAGTACGCGCAGGCGATCGTGCGGTCTCGCGCCATCTGGTTGAAGTCGACGAAGACCCGGCGGCCGCGCTCCTCCTTCCACCAGGCGGTGGTGACCAGGTCGGGGTGGCGGCGTTCCACCTCCCGGGCGAGCGCGATGGTGGCCCGACGCACCTCGGTGAACGTCCAGCGGGGTTGGATGCGCAGGTAGACGTGCACCCCCCGACCGCCGGAGGTCTTCGGCCAACCGGTGACGCCCAGCTCGTCGAGGAGCGCCCGGAGCTCACCGGCGGCCCGCGCCGCGTCGGCGAAGTCGGTGCCGGGCTGCGGGTCGAGGTCGATGCGCAGCTCGTCGGGCCGGTCGGCGTCGGTGGCGCGCACCGGCCAGGGGTGGAAGACGATGGTGCCCATCTGGGCCGCCCAGGCCACGTGCGCCAGGTCGGCCGGGCACAGCTCGGCCGCGTTCCGGCCGCTCGGGAAGGTGATCTCGGCGGTGGTGACCCAGGGTGGCACCCCCCGGGTGGGCACCCGCTTCTGGAAGAACGCCTCACCCCCGATGCCCTCGGGGAAGCGTTGCAGCGTGGTGGGCCGGTCCCGCAGGGCGCGCATGATGCCGTCGCCGACCGCGAGGTAGTAGTGGAAGACGTCCGCCTTGGTGAACCCCCGCTCGGGGAAGATCACCCGGTCCGGACTGCTCAGCCGTACGCTGTGCCCGGCCACCTCGACCTCGGTGACCGCCGCCTTGGTGCCCGCCATCTCGCGACCATATGCCACGCCCCCGACGTTCGACGTACCGTTGGGGGGTGAGTCTTGACGACAACGAGCTGCCCCGCACCGAGGACGAGTGGCGGGTCCGACTGACCCCCGAGGAGTTCCACGTCCTGCGGGAGCACGGCACCGAACGGCCCTGGGTCGGCGAGTACGTGGACACGAAGACCCAGGGGGTCTACCACTGTCGCGCCTGCGGTCTGGAGCTGTTCTCCAGCGACACCAAGTTCGACTCGCACTGCGGGTGGCCGAGCTTCGACGACGCCATCCCGGGCCGGGTCAAGGAGATCGAGGACCGCAGCCTCGGCATGGCGCGTACGGAGATCCGCTGCGCCCGCTGCGACAGTCACCTCGGGCACGTCTTCCACGGTGAGGGCTTCACCCCGAAGGACACCCGGCACTGCGTCAACTCCATCTCGGTCCGCCTCGAACCCCGCTGAGCGAGGAGCGAGCACCACGGAGCCGGAGAGCCACTCAGGGCGTACCCCCGAGTAGGTCGACCTCGGCGGTCCGGGACTGCTCGATCCGCCGGGCCAGGTCGCGGACCCGCTCGTTGCGGCCGACGCCGACCTGGGCCCGGGCCAGGTCGGCGGCCGACCGCTGGTGGTCGGCGAGCACCTCGCGCAGCACCCGGTCGACGTCCGGGGCGGGCGCGTTCCGCAGCCGGTCGAGCGCCGCGTCGTCGCCGTGCCCCTCGTGATGGTGCGCGGCGGCGCTGGCGCCGGGCCCGGTGGTGGGCAGCCAGCCCCGCATGGCGACCAGCTCGTCGGTCTCGGTGGCCTCGATGGCGGCGGCCAGGGTGCGCAGCGCGTCGTCGCGCACCCGGTCCCGGGACGACCGCACGATCTGCAGTGTGCGTTCGCTGTGCCCGACCATGGTGCTGAGAAACACCAGGTCGATGCCGCTCATCTCACCAACGGAGGCCGAACCCACGGCGGCCGAACCGGCGACCGTGGAACCGGCCGGGGGCGCGGGGGCCGGTTGCGGCCCGCCCGGGTCGGGTGACCCGGCGCAGGCGCTGGTGAGCAGCAGGGCCGCGAGCACCGACACCAGAGGGGTACGGGGCATGCCGGTGCTCCGTTCACGCGGGGGCGGCGACGGGTGCGACCCGAGGGGCCGCACCCGCACTGTCAGACCTGTTGCCAGAGCGCCGGTACGTTCGGCGGCTCCCAGCCGGGAATGGCGGTGTGCGCCTGCCGGCAGCGGTAGGTGGCTCCGCCGTAGGTGACCTGGTCGCCGACCTGGTACGCCCGGCCGCTCGCCCAGGTGCCGCCCTGCGCGGGCGGAGTCGTCGGCGTGGGGGTCGGGGTGGGTCGTGGGGTGGCCGTCGGGGTCGGTGTGGGGGTCGGGTTCGAGCCTCCGCCGCCGATCTGCACGTCGATGCAGGAGTAGAAGGCGTTCGCCGTGTCGGAGATGTTCCACACCGCGAGGATCTTCTGCCGACCGGTGAAGCCACCGAGGTTGACGGTGTGCGAGACGGTGGCACCGGGCTGCTGGCCGTTGCCGTTCACCACGCCGACGCGGGTGTTGCCGATCCAGTACTCCCAGTTGGCGGTGGCGTGCCGGGCGGTGTTCACCCAGGTGAAGGTCAGCGAGCTGCCGACCGAGGTGGCCGGCCAGCCCCGACTGTCGTCGTTGAGGACGGCGAAGCCGGAGATTCCGGCGTTGCAGCTGCGCAGGCCCTTGGGGCCTTCGACGCTCTGCGGCTCGTACTTGATCTGCCCGCAGTCGGGGACCCGGCCCTGCGCGCAGAGCGCCTGCCGGCTCGGTGGGGCGGAGACGTAGCCGTGGGCCTGCGCGGGGGCTGCGACGGTGAGGGTGGCGGCGACGGCACCTGCCGCCACCAGCGGGACGGTGATTCTTCGACGCATGGGGCAGCTCCTTCTCCGGGGTCCGGTGGGTGCCCTCAAGGTAATTTAAACATTGTTAACAGTAAAGACTCCCATCAATAAATACATCGATGGTGGCAGTTTTCGTCGTCAGAGGCGGAGCAGGCTGCCCCGATCGTCGACCTGGTCGGCCGTCTCGTCGTCCAGCCAGACGCCACCGGTGGCGAGATAGCGGAACCGGTACTCGCCCGGCGGCAACTTCACGGTCACCGTCCGGGTGCCGTCGCGGCGGGCCACCAGCTCGTGCCGGCCGGGCTCCCAGCCGTTGAAGCAACCGACGACGCTCACCGGCCCGGGCGGGGCGTCCCGGGGCAGACAGAAGGTCACCCGGGTCTGGTTGCCGAAGAGTTTGTTGCGCTTGATCACGTGATCCTCCGGGGGTCGCGGCGGTTCACCCGGCATAACGGACAACACGCCGAGGCCGACACGCCGCCCACCGGCCCGAACATCGACAATCCGCCACCCGACGCACCGGAGGAAGAGCAACCTGTAGACACATGTCCTGATATGGGGGTTTCTCGTGGCAACCTGCGAGGTCTGCGGCAACGACTACTGGATGGCGTTCGAGGTGCGCACCGTGAGCGGCGACGTACACACCTTCGACTCGTTCGAATGCGCGATCCACCGGATGGCACCGATCTGCGAGCACTGCCAGATCAAGATCGTCGGGCACGGCGTCGAGGTCAACGGCCGCTTCTTCTGCTGCGGCCACTGCGCCCGCGCCGTCGAGGGCGAGGTCGGCGCCGAGATCCGCGACGCCGTCGGGGCACGCCCGGCCTGACCGCGCCAACCCGTACCGCCCGCCCTCCTGCGGTACGGTCGTCGCCATGCGGCCACTGCTCGGCGTCCTCCCCCCGCCGCGCTCCTGAACGGAGCGCCGCGCTCTCGCCGACCGGGTGACTGACCCCGTCGGCCGTCCCGCCGTACGCGCTCCGTCGACGTCGTCCCCGTCAACGGCTCACCCTCGGAGCGCCCTCGTGTCCCTTTCCCGAACCACGCGCCCGGCCGCCCCGGCGCCGGTCGTCCACCAGGCCCGCACCGGCCTGATCCAGATCACCGTCACCGGCATGCTGTGGGGCACCACCGGTGTGGCGGTGCAACTCCTGCGCGACAGCACCGGACTCAGCCCGGTGAGCATCGGCTTCCACCGCCTCGCCATCGCCGCGCTCGTCCTCCTGGCGTGCACCGCCGGTCGACTCCGCACGGTCCTGGCCGCCCTGCGCGCGGCACCCGTACCGCTGCTGCTCACCGGCGTCGGCCTCGGCCTGTACCAGGCGCTCTACTTCGCCGCCGTGGCGTGGGCCGGCGTCAGCGTGGCCACCGTCGTCAGCCTGGGCGTGGCCCCGGTGCTCGCCGCCGCCTGGGAGTCGGCACGCGCCCGCCAGATCCCCGGCCCGGTGCGACTCGGCACGCTGGTCGCGGCCGTCACCGGTCTCGTCCTGATCACCACCGCCACGGCGGACCCCGGCGCGGCGGCACCCGCACCGCTGCTCGGCCTGCTCGCGGCGGCGGGATCCGGCCTCGGGTACGCGGTGACCACACTGATCAGCCGGCACGCGTCGCAGCACACCACGCCGATGACGCTGACCACCATCTCCACGGTGGTCGGCGCGCTCACCCTGGCACCGTTCGCCCTGGTGTCCGGAATCGGCGTGCCGGTACGCCCCGACACCGTGGCGCTGCTGCTGCACCTCGGCGTGATCACCACAGCGGTGGCGTACGCGTTGTTCTACGCCGGGCTGCGCACCACAGCGGGAAGCGTGGCCGCTGTCCTGACCCTGCTCGAACCGCTCACCGCCGCGGTGCTGGCGGTGACACTGCTGCACGAGCCGCTGCCGCTGCCGGTGGTCGTCGGCGGCGCCCTGCTGCTCAGCGCCGTGGCCGCCACCTACCTGGCACCTCGGACGAGCACCGCGTGAGGCGGCCTAGGATCGTCGGGTGCCCTCGCAGACCACCGACATCCGGACGGCCGCCTTCGCCGACCTGGACACCCGCACCTTCCACGACCTGCTCAAGCTGCGCATCGACGTGTTCGTGGTGGAGCAGAACTGCCCGTACCCGGAACTCGACGGTCGCGACGTCGAGCCGGGCACGCGGCATCTCTGGCTGACCGACGGCGGCGCGCCTCTGGCGTACCTGCGGATCCTGGCCGACCCGGACGGCACCGCCCGGATCGGTCGGGTGGTGGTGGCACCGGAGGCGCGCGGCGGCGGGCACGCCGGCCGGCTGATGACCGCGGCCCTGGAGGCGGTGGGCGACCGGCCCAGCGTGCTGGAAGCCCAGTCGCACCTGGTCGGGTTCTACGGCCGGCACGGCTTCACGGTCAGCGGCCCGGAGTACGTCGAGGACGGCATCCCGCACACGCCGATGCGGCGTGCCGCGCGGCCCGCGCCGACGACGTCGACCATTGACGCCTGACGATCGAGCTGGCATGGTGCCGGGTAGAGCCATCGCAGGAGCCAGCGAGTAGGCGCGGGAGTGGGCAACTCCCGTCGGTCCGGGTGTCGTCGTCCGACCTCATCCCCCCGGGGGCTCCATGTCCACTTTCATCCGATCACGGCGCGCGTTCTTGTTGTTCGCCGTCGTGACGGCCGCCGTGCTCCTGTTGACCACAGCGCTGACCACGATCGTGGCTCAGCCCGCCTCCGCGCACGGCTCGGTCGTCGACCCGGCCTCGCGCAACTACAGCTGCTGGCAGCGCTGGGGTGGCGACTTCCAGAACCCTCGGATGGCCACCGAGGACCCGATGTGCTGGCAGGCCTGGCAGGCCGACCCGGCCGCCATGTGGAACTGGAACGGCCTGTTCCGGGAGGGCGTGGGCGGCAACCACCAGGCCGCCGTCCCCGACGGTCAGCTGTGCAGCGGCGGCCGCACCCAGAGCCCCCGCTACAACTCTCTGGACACCGTCGGCGCCTGGAAGACCACGGCGGTGTCGAACAACTTCCGGCTCCGCTTCTTCGACCAGGCCAGTCACGGCGCCGACTACATCCGGGTGTACGTGACCAAGCAGGGCTTCAACGCGGCCACCCAACCGCTCGGCTGGGGCAACCTGGAGCTGGCCGGCCAGATCGGCAACACCCCGGCCTCGCAGTGGGACAAGGACACCGGCGGCGTCTCGATCCAGATCCCGGTCAGCGCGCCCGGACGCACCGGACGGCACATCGTCTACACCGTCTGGCAGGCCAGCCACTTCGACCAGTCGTACTACCTGTGCAGCGACGTCGACTTCGGCGGGGGAACGAGCACGCCGCCGCCGACCACGCCCCCGCCGACCACCCCACCGCCCACGACTCCCCCGCCCACCACCCCGCCCCCGACGACGCCGCCCCCGGCCGGGGCGTGCACGGCTACCTACCAGGTCACCGGCCAGTGGTCCGGCGGCTTCCAGGGTGAGGTGAAGGTGACCGCTGGTGATTCACCGACCCGAGGCTGGTCGGTGAACTGGAACTACGGCAACGGCCAACAGGTCACCTCGTCCTGGAACGCCACCGTCAGCACCAGCGGCACGCAGGTCACGGCACGTAACGCCAACCACAACGGCAGTCTTGCCGCCGGAGCGAGCACCACCTTCGGGTTCCTCGGCTCGTGGAACGGCAGCAACCCGGTTCCGCTGGTCACCTGCACGACGACCAGTTGATCCCCGGCCGGCGCCGCACCCGGGCGGGGGTGCGGCGCCGGACGGCGGGACTCGGACGAGACGGTCGACTCAGACCAGGCAGTTGACGATCTCCGCCACCGAGCGGCGGCGGCCCGTGTAGAACGGGACCTCTTCGCGGACGTGCCGGCGTGCGCCGGACGCGCGCAGGTCCCGCATCAGGTCCACGATCCGGTGCAGCTCGTCGGCCTCGAAGGCGAGCATCCACTCGTAGTCGCCCAGCGCGAACGAGGCCACCGTGTTGGCCCGTACGTCGGGGTAGCCCCGGGCCATCTTCCCGTGCTCGGCGAGCATCTCGCGCCGCTCGGCGTCGGGCAGCAGGTACCACTCGTACGAGCGGACGAACGGGTACACGCAGATGTAGGGGCGGGCCTCCTCGCCGGCCAGGAACGCCGGGATGTGGCTCTTGTTGAACTCCGCCGGCCGGTGCAACGCCATCTGCGACCAGACCGGGGTCATCGCCCGACCCAGCGTGGTGCGACGGAACCGCAGGTACGCGTCCTGCAACGCGTCGCTGGACGCCGAGTGCCACCAGATCATCACGTCCGCGTCGGCGCGTAGACCGGAGAGGTCGTACACGCCCCGGACCACCACGTCCTTGCCGGCCAGCTCGTCGAAGAGGGCGACGACCTCGCCGGTGACGTTGTCCCGCAGCGACGGCAGCGGGCTGCTGGCCCGGAACACCGACCACATGGTGTAGCGGATGCTGTCGTTCAGCTCCCGCAACCGGGCCGCGTTGGTCTGCTCGGTCATCTCGCCGATCCTCCCAGTGCTGTGATGATCTCCTCGGCCGCGGTCTCGCCGGAGCGGACGCAGACCGGGATGCCGACGCCGTCGTAGCCGGCGCCCGCGAGGGTCACTGTGGGGTACGCGGCCCGCAACGCCGCGCGTGCGGCGCCGACCCTACCGGCGTGCCCCGGGGCGTACTGGGGCAGCGCACCGCCCCACCGCTGCACGTGCCCGTCGACCGGGGCGGGCAGCGGGGTGCCGAGCACCGCCGACAACTCCCGGTGCACGGTGGCCGCGAGGTCCGCGTCGGGGCGTTGCAGGTGCGCCTCCTCGCCGTACCGGCCGACCGAGGCGCGCAGCAACGCCACACCGTCCGGCCGGCGCAGGTGCCCCCACTTGGTGGTGAAGAACGTCGCGGCCTTGGTCAGCAGACCCTCGGTGCTGGGCACCAGGAAGCCGGACAGCTCGGGCAGTCGGGGTTGCGGCACCGCCAGGGTCACCAACGCGACGCTCGCGTAGTCGAGTTTCCCGACGGCCGCGGCGGCCTCCGGGGCCGGGCCGGCGAGCAGCCGCGCCGCCGGCCGGGCCGGCACCGCCAACACCACGGCGTCCACGTCCACGAACTCGGGGGCGCGGGTCGGGCCGACGGTGAGCCGCCAGCCGGAGCCGGCCGGGGTCACCTCGCGCACCGCCGCGTCGCGCCGGATCGTCGCGCCGCTGGCCGCCACCGCCGCCTCGACGAGGGTGCTCAGCCCACCGACCAGGGTGCCGAAGACGGGAGCGCCGGGTGCCCGTGGCGCAGCGGCCTGGGCGGCCCGGACGGCGCCGGTCAGGGTGTGCTCCACCCGGGCCGTGCGAGCCAGCGCCGGCATCGTGGTGACCAGGGACAGGTCGTCGGCGCGGCCCGCGTACACACCGCCGAGCATCGGGTCGACCAGCCGCTCGACCACCTCGTCGCCGAAGCGGGACCGGACCAGCGCACCCACCGACACGTCCACGTCGGGACCGATCAGCGGCCGGCCACCGTCGGTGTCGGCGTCCGCGAGCGGGCGGGCGACAGTCGTCACCCGATCCAGATCCCCGGGTACGCCCACCAGCGTGCCGCCCGGGATGGGGCGCAGCCCCCCGTCGACCACGAGCGCCGCCTGCCCCACGGTGGGGTGCACGATCTTCTCGGCCAGCCCGAGCCGGCGGACCAGGGCCACCGCCGCGCTCTCGGCGCCCGTCGGGTCGCGCATCAGGAACGACTCGGCGCCGAACTCCACCGGCTGGCCGGCCAACGCACCGGTGCGCAGCTTGCCGCCCAACGCGCCGGACTGCTCGTACACAGTGATCTCGGTGTCGGCCGGCGCGCCGTCGCGCAGGCGGACCGCGGCGGCCAGCCCGGCGATCCCGCCGCCGACCACCGCCACCCGCCAGGGCCGCCGCATCGCCTTCTCAGCCCTGGTCGGCCCGGCGGCTGGACACCTCGTGCACCAGCGCGACCACCCGGGTCAGCACCTCCGGGTCGGTCTCCGGCAGCACCCCGTGGCCGAGGTTGAACACGTGCCCGGGGGCCGCCTTGCCCTGCTCCAGGATCCGGCGCACCTCGGCCTCGACCACCGGCCACGGCGCGAGCAGCACTGTCGGGTCCAGGTTGCCCTGCACCGCCTTGTCCGGGCCGATCCGGCCGGTGGCCACGTCCAGCGGGGTACGCCAGTCGACGCCGACCACGTCCGCGCCGGCCTCGCCCATCGCGCCGAGCAGCTCGGCGGTGCCCACCCCGAAGTGGATGCGCGGCACCCCGGCGTCCTCCAAACCGCTCAGCACCGCCGTCGAGTGCGGTAGCACGAAACGGCGGTAGTCGGCCTCGGAGAGGGCACCCGCCCACGAGTCGAAGAGCTGCACGGCCGACACGCCCGCGTCGATCTGCACCCGCAGGAAGGCCAGTGTCACCTCGGCCAGCCGGCCGCAGAGCGCGTGCCACAGGTCCGGGTCGCCGTACATCAGGGCCTTGGTCTTCGCGTGGGTCCGCGACGGACCGCCCTCGACCAGGTAGCTGGCCAGGGTGAACGGCGCGCCGGCGAAACCGATCAGCGGGGTGTCGCCCAGCTCGACCACCAACTGCCGGACGGCCTCGTCGACGTACGACACGTCCTCGCGGGTGATCAGGCGGATCCGCTGCACGTCGGCGGCGCTGCGGATCGGCTCGGCGACGACCGGGCCGGTGCCCGGCACGATGTCCAGGTCGACGCCGGCCGCGGCCACCGGCACCACGATGTCGCTGAACAGGATCGCCGCGTCCACGCCGTGCCGACGCACCGGCTGGAGGGTGATCTCGGTGACCAGGTCCGGACGGCGGCACGACTCCAGCATCGGCACGGTCGCCCGGATCTCCCGGTACTCCGGCAGGGAGCGGCCGGCCTGGCGCATGAACCAGACCGGGGTGTGCGGCCCGGGCCGACGTCGGCAGGCCCTGATGAAGGGCGAGTCGGCCGGTCCGCCGGGGCGGGATTCTCCGTCTCGGGCGACAGTGCCCGTGGTGTCCGTGGTCATCGCCGCAATCGTGCCACGCCCACCACCGCAAACCGGGTGGGGGTGAGAGGAAGGGCACCGTTCCTTACCCCCGGTGCCCTTCATGAGCGTCGGCGCGCCGTCGAAGCGGGCGACGGACGGCGGCATAGGCTGCCGACATGGCCCCCCCGATCGCGCTCCCGGAAGCGTTCGCCCGCGCGGTCGCCGGGCTGCGATCGGCGACGCCCCGCCCGGAGATCACTCTTGAGGAGGTCGGGGCGCCCCAACGACTCGCTCCGTACGCGTTCGCGCTCGCCGCGACGGTGCTGCGCGACGGCGACGAGGTGGCGACCGGGCGGCTGATCCTGCTGCACGACCCGGCTGGGCACGAGGCGTGGCAGGGCACCCTGCGGTTGGTCACCTACGTGACCGCCGAGTTGGAGGTCGACCTGGCCGCCGACCCGTTGCTGCCCGGGGTCGGCTGGACGTGGCTGACCGACGCGTTGGACGCCCAGGACGCCGGCCACCGGGCTATCGGTGGCACCGTCACGCAGACCATGTCGACCCGGTTCGGTGACCTCGCCGGCCCGCCGACCGTCGGTGACATCGAGATCCGCGCCTCCTGGACGCCGGTCGACGACGACCTCACCGCGCACCTGCTCGGCTGGTGCGCCCTCCTCGCCGACACCGCCGGCCTCCCCCCACCCGGTGTGACAGCCCTGTCCGACCGGCGCCCCGCCGGCGCCGCCTAGCCCCTCCCCCACCCTCCTGCGGGTCGATCATGGAGTTGGGGTGGGCGGTTTACCCGTCGAAGCGGCTTTTGTGAGGCAGCACAACTCCATCATCGACCGTGTCGAGACGGGCGCGCGCGGACATCCTTTGGACACGTGATCGACACACGCCGGACCGGCTGCACCCGCTCGATCTCCACGCGCACTAGGGTTGGCAGGTGACCGACGAACCACCCCTGCGCCGTCGGCCCGCCGAAGACCTTCCGGGAAACGCACCCGAGCACCCGCCGTCGGCCCCGCCGCAGCTGGTGGGCGAGGGCGCCGACCCGGCCGACGGTGGGCCCGTTCCGCTGACCGCCCCGCGTGACGGCACTCCCGAACCGGTGGCCACCCCGGCCGAGCTCGCCGAGGTGGTGGCCCGCTTCGCGGCCGGCACCGGCCCGGTCGCCCTGGACGCCGAGCGTGCCTCCGGTTACCGCTACAGCCAACGCGCGTACCTGGTGCAGCTCCGCCGCGCCGGTGCGGGCACCGCACTGATCGACCCGCTGCCGCTGCCGGACCTCAGCACGCTGGACGCCGCGATCGGCGAGGCCGAGTGGGTGCTCCACGCGGCCAGCCAGGACCTGCCCTGCCTGGCCGAGGTGGGGTTGCGCCCACGCCGACTGTTCGACACCGAGCTGGCCGCCCGGCTGGCCGGGTTCGAGCGGGTCGGGCTGGCCGCGCTCACCGAGCAGTTGCTCGGGTTCACGCTGGAGAAGCACCATTCGGCCGCCGACTGGTCGAGCCGGCCGCTGCCCGAGTCGTGGTTGACGTACGCCGCTCTCGACGTGGAGCTGCTCACCGACCTGCGCGACGCGCTCGACGCCGAGTTGACCCGGCAGGGCAAGTCGGCCTGGGCCGCGGAGGAGTTCGCCGCGTTGGTCCGCACCGGGGCGCGCCCGCCGCGGGTACGCGCGGAGCCGTGGCGGCGCACCTCCGGCATCCACCGGCTGCGCGGGGCGCGGGCCCAGGCCCGGGTGCGCTCGATGTGGTACGCCCGGGACCAGATCGCGGCCCGGCGGGATGCCGCCCCCGGTCGGGTGTTGCCCGACTCGGCGATCATCGCCGCCGCCGAGTTGGACCCGAAGGACGAGAAGACTCTGCTGACCCTGCCCGGTTTCGGCGGGCGGTCGGTGCGTCGCTTGGCCCGCACCTGGCTCGCCGCTCTCGACGACGCCCGGCAGCTCGCGGAGGATTCGCTGCCGGTCTCCCCCACCGTCGAGGGGCCGCCTCCACCGCACCGGTGGGCCGAACGGGACCCGGTGGCGGCCGGCCGGCTGGCCCGGTGCCGGGAGGTGGTCATCCGCATCGCCGGCGAGCACAACCTGCCGCCGGAAAACCTGATCACGCCGGATTCGATTCGCCGGTTGGCCTGGACCCCACCCGAGGTGGTGACCGAGGAGTCGGTAGCGGAAACCCTGCGCGGTCTCAACGCCCGGGAGTGGCAGATCGGTCTACTCATCCATGACCTGACCGAAGCCCTGGACCCCACCCCCTAGGGGGTGGGGACTCCCTGGGGTCACGGTGTGGGGTGGGCCACAGCGGGGGGTCGGGACGGGCTGGTTACTGGCGAGTAGCATTCGGGGGAACGTGCCCGTGTTGGCCGACCCTCGCTCAGTCCGCAGCGCCGCCCCAGCGGCGCGGGGGCCGAATGGTGGTCGAGAAGGAGGCTCAAGTGCCCCGTGAAGTTCGGGATGTCGTCTTCGTCGACGGCGTCCGTACCCCGTTCGGCAAGGCGGGTGGCATGTACGCCAACACCCGCGCCGACGACCTGGTGATCCGCTGCATCCGTGAGCTGTTGCGACGCAACCCGCAGCTGCCCCCGGAGCGCGTCGAGGAGGTCGCCGTCGCGGCCACCACCCAGATCGGCGACCAGGGCCTCACCATCGGCCGCACCGCAGCGCTACTGGCCGGCCTGCCCAAGACCGTTCCCGGCTTCGCCATCGACCGGATGTGCGCCGGCGCGATGACGGCGGTGACCACCGTGGCCAGCGGCATCGCGATGGGCGCGTACGACGTCGCCATCGCCGGGGGCGTCGAGCACATGGGCCGTCACCCGATGGGTGAGGGTGTCGACCCCAACCCGCGCATCATCGCGGAGAAACTGGTCGACCCGTCCGCGCTGGTCATGGGCGCCACCGCGGAGAACCTGCACGACCTGGTCCCGCACATCACCAAGGCACGCACCGACGCGTTCGCGCTCGCCTCGCAGCAGAAGACCGCCAAGGCGTACGCCAACGGCAAGCTCCAGGACGACCTGGTGCCGATGTCGATCCGCGACGCGGAGGGCGGCTGGGGCCTGGCCACCGTGGACGAGGCCCCACGGGACACCTCGCTGGAGAAGCTCGGCACCCTCAAGACCCCGTTCCGCCCGCACGGCAAGGTCACCGCAGGCAACGCGGCGGGCCTGAACGACGGCGCGACCGCGAGCCTGCTCGCCGACGAGGCCACCGCCCGCGAGCTGGGTCTGCCGATCGCCATGCGGCTGGTGTCGTTCGGGTTCGTCGGAGTGGAGCCGGAGGTGATGGGTGTCGGCCCGATCCCGTCCACCGAGAAGGCGCTCCGCCTCGCCGGGCTCACCATCGACGACATCGGCCTGTTCGAGCTGAACGAGGCGTTCGCCGTGCAGGTGCTCGCGTTCCTCGACCACTTCGGCATCGCCGACGACGACGCGCGGGTCAACCCGTGGGGCGGCGCGATCGCCATCGGTCACCCCCTCGCCTCGTCCGGCGTGCGGCTGATGACGCAGTTGGCCCGCCAGTTCGCCGAGCACCCCGAGGTCCGCTACGGCCTCACCGCGATGTGCATCGGCATCGGCATGGGCGGCACTGTCATCTGGGAGAACCCGGCCTGGGAGGGCGGCGACAAGTGAGCGCGAGGAGTGAGTCGGGCCTGCGAGCCCCGCAGTCGCGAACCGAAGGTGGCACAGTGAAGGCACCGAACGAGGTCGTCACCCGGGCGCTGCTGCGTCAGGTGAACGTGCCCGGCCTGGACCGGCCCGCCGCCCTGATCACCCTGGACAACGGCTTCGACCACACGAAGCCGAACACCTTCGGCCCCGGCGGGTTGGCCAGCCTCGACGAGGCGATCACCGCCGCGCTCGCCGCCGACCCGGCGTTCATCGCGGTGACCGGCAAGCCGTACATCTTCTGTGTGGGCGCGGACATCGTCGGCCTGCCGCAGCTGGCCGACCGGGAGCAGGCGCTGGAGATCGGCCGGCTCGGTCACCGGGTCTTCGCCCGACTCAAGGACAGCACCGTGCCCACGTTCGCGTTCGTCAACGGCGCGGCGATGGGCGGCGGCCTGGAGTTGGCCCTGCACTGCCACTACCGCACGCTGTCCGGTGGGGCTGCGGCGCTGGCCCTGCCCGAGGTCTCCCTCGGCCTGGTGCCGGGCTGGGGCGGCACGCAGCTGCTGCCGAACCTGATCGGCATCCCCGCCGCCACCCAGGTGATCATCCAGAACCCGCTGATGCAGAACAAGATGCTCAAGCCGAAGCAGGCCGCCGAGCTGGGCATCGCGGACATCCTGTTGGAGCCGGCCGACTTCCTGGAGCGGTCCCTCGAATGGGCCGCAGGGGTGGTCCGGGGTCAGGTCACGGTGACCCGGCCCGAGGTCGACAAGGACATGTGGGCGGGCGTGCTCTACTTCGCCCGGGAGACCCTCAACCAGCGGCTACACGGCGCGGTTCCGGCCGCGTACAAGGCTCTGGACCTGCTGGAGACGGCCAAGGACGGCGACTTCGCCGCCGGCACCGCCGCCGAGGACGAGGCCCTCGCGGACCTGGTCTTCTCCGAGGAGCTACGCAGCTGCCTGTACGCGTTCGACCTGGTGCAGCGGCGGGCCAAGCGGCCGGCCGGCGCGCCGGACAAGGGCCTCGCCCGCACGATCACCAAGGTCGGCATCGTCGGCGCCGGCCTGATGGCCAGCCAGTTGGCGCTGCTGTTCGCCCGCCGCCTCCAGGTGCCGGTGGTGATGACCGACCTCGACCAGTCCCGGGTGGACAAGGGCGTCGGCTACGTGCACACCCAGATCGAGAAGGCCGTCACCAAGGGCCGGATGGACAAGAACACCGCCGCCAAGCTGTACGGCCTGGTCAGCGGCTCGGTCGACAAGAGCGCCTTCGCGGACGCCGATTTCGTCATCGAGGCGGTCTTCGAGGACCTGGGCGTCAAGAAGCAGGTCTGGGCCGAGTTGGAGAAGATCGTCTCCCCGGAGGCGGTGCTGGCCACCAACACCAGTTCGCTGTCGATCACCGAGATGGCCGCCGAGCTGGAGCACCCGGAGCGGGTGGTTGGCTTCCACTTCTTCAACCCGGTGGCGGTGCTGCCGCTGTTGGAGATCGTCCGGGGTGAGCGCACCGACGACGTCACCCTCGCGACCGCGTTCGCGGTGGGCAAGCAGCTCAAGAAGTCGAGCGTGCTGGTGAAGGACGCTCCGGCGTTCGTGGTGAACCGCCTGCTCACCCGGTTCCTGGGCACCGTCTTCGCCGCCGTCGACCAGGGCACCCCGCTGGACGTGGCGAACAGCGCACTGGACCCGCTGGGTCTGCCGATGCGCCCGCTCGCCCTGCTCCAACTGGTCGGGCCGGCCGTCGCGTACCACGTGGGCGGCACCCTTCACGCCGCGTACCCGGACCGGTTCGGGGTCAGCGAGAACCTCAAGCGGATCGCCGACTCGGGGCAGCCGATCGTGGTCGACGACCAGGTCAACGACGAGGTGGCCAAGCTGCTCGTCGTCGGTGACCAGCCGCTGACCGCCGAGCAGGTACGACAGAACGCGCTGGACGCGCTCGCCCAGGAGATCCGACTGATGCTGGACGAGGGTGTGGTCGCCGAGGCGCAGGACATCGACCTGTGCATGATCCTGGGCGCTGGTTGGCCGTTCCACCTGGGTGGTGTCACACCGTACCTGGACCGCACCGGCACGTCCGAGCGGGTCACCGGTCAGCGGTTCCTGCCGCGCGGGGCGGCGAGCCTGCCCGCCTGACCGATCGCCGTACCACCGGTCGCGGTGGTCGGACCGTCCCTCGTGGGCGGCCCGGCCACCGCGACCGTTTGTGATCAGCTCACCGTCGGAGGGTCCTCAAGCAGGGACAACGCCGTGTTCCTCAGCGGGTTACGATCACGCGCTTTTGCACCCCCATCTTGGAGCTGACTGAATGTCCCAGCCGCCGGCCAGTCCCTACGGCCCGCCGCACGATTCCTCCCACCCGCCGCAGCAGCCCGGCCAGCCGGGCCAGCAACAGCCCGGTGGTTGGCCGCCCCCGCAGCAGCAGGGGTTCCCGCCCGCACAGCCGGGTCAGCCGTACGGCGACCCCCACCAGTTCGCGGGCCCGCCGCCGGCTAAGAAGAAGTCGAACGTCGGGAAGATCGTCCTGATCGTGCTGGCCGTGCTGCTGGTGTGCTGCCTCGGCGGCGCGGCGGCCATCTGGTTCACGGTCAAGGACGACGCGGGCGACATCATCGACGCCACCAAGACCCGGCTCGTCGCGCCGGCCACCCTCGCCGGTCGGCCGAAGATCACGGAGCCGGAGTTGCAGGCGGCCGCCGACCAGATGGTCACCGAGATGAAGGCGGAGGTGCAGAACGAGACCAGCACCGTCGGCGCCTTCTACGGCGACCCGGCCAAGCAGGACCTCGTGATGATCGTTGGGGCTTCCGGCCTGTTGACGGACCCGAAGAAGGAGTTGGACGACGCCATCAACGGGCTCTCCACCGAGCTGACGCTGACCAACCTGGCCACCGTCGATCCTGGTCCGCTCGGCGGTGACGCGAAGTGCGGCGACGGCAAGGCCGAGAGCGTTCCGCTGGGCGTCTGCGTGTGGGCCGACCGGGGCAGCCTGGGCATGGTGGTCATCTACTTCAAGACCGCCGAGCAGACGAAGGCCGAGTTCGTCACGATCCGGGGCCAGATCGAGCAGCGTTCCTGACCGTCCACGACCGAGGCCCCGACCACCCGAGGGTGGCCGGGGCCTCGTGCCGACGATCAGGCCGGGTCGTGCTCCTGCGCCGCGGCCCGTGCCGCCGCTGCCGCGGCCCGCTCGGCCTTGTTGCCGAGGACGCAGAACTCGTTGCCCTCCGGGTCGGCGAGCACCACCCACCCGCTACCGGTCGGGCTGACCCGGTCGTCCACGAGGGTCGCGCCGATGCCGAGCAGCCGCTCGACCTCCTCGGCCCGGGTACGGTCGGCGGGTTGCAGGTCGAGGTGCAGCCGATTCTTCACCGTCTTACCCTCGGGCACCGCGATGAACAGCACCTCCGGGCCACCCGGCGGCAGGAGCATCGCCTCCGGGTCGCCGGGGAAGTCGTCGGGCTGTCGGGGGCAGTCGAAGACCTGCGCCCAGAAGCCAGCGAGGGCGTACGTGTCGTGGCAGTCGATGCTGATGTTGTGAATGATCGAACTCACGGGTGTTCCCTCCGTGGTGCTGGATGAGGACGCTCCGCTGCCGGGGGTCAGCCTGCGAAAACCCGGGGTGCGGAGCCAACAACTGAGGACATCGACGCACCCCCCTTCGATCTCGGACTGACGGCGCGATCTTGCCATCGGCCGGACGCCGCACGCAACCCCGTTCAGCCTGCTGTCGACACCGACCCGGACACCGCCGGGGCGTCCGCCGACGGCAGGGTGACGGTCACCTCCAGACCACCCCCGGGCTGCGCGATCACCCGTACCGTCCCGCCGTGCGCCGTGCAGACCGCCCGCACGATCGACAGACCCAGCCCGGAGCCGCGGGCGCCGGTGCGTTCCCGGCCACCACGCCGGAACGGCTCGAACAGCCCCGGCACGTCGGCCTGGTCCACCTCGAAGCCCGTGTTGCCCACCACCAACCAGGACCGGACGCCGTCGGTGCCGGTACGTACCCAGAGCCGGCCGTGCAGGTGGTTGTAGCGGACCGCGTTCTCGATGAGGTTCCCGGCCAGCCGGTCGAGCAACCCCGGATCACCGACGACCGGCGCGGACTCCAGTGACGTCTGCACCCGCAGGCCGATCCGTTCCACCTCGCGGCGCATCGCCGACAACGCGTTGACGGTGCCGGCGGCGAGATCACACTCGGTCCGCCGACCCAGTTGCCGCCCGGCCTGCGCCTCGCTGCGGGCCAGCACCAGCAGCGCGTCCACCAGGCCGTTGGCGCGTTCCGAGGCGTCCCGGACCACTGTCGCCATCCGACGGTACTCGGCGGCGTCCGCGTCGTCGTCGCTGAGCGTCACGTCGATCTCGGTCCGCATCACGGCGAGCGGGGTACGCAGCTCGTGCGAGGCGTTCGCCACGAAACGTTTCTGCGCCTCGAAGGCGGACGCGATCCGGTCCAACATGGCGTCGAACGTCTTGGCCAGCTCGGCCACCTCGTCGTCGGCGCCCGAGTAGCCGATCCGCTGGTCCAGCGTCGCCTCACCGAGCCGCTGCGCGGTCGCGGTGACCTGGTGCAACGGACGCAGCGCCCGACCGGCCACGGCGTACGCTCCGGCCACCCCGACGACGCTCACCGCCAGCAGCGCGACCAGGCCCTTCGCCAGCAGCTCCCCGGAGGCGGCGTCGACGAGTTGCCGCTGCCACTGTGCGGCGTCCATCGACTTTCCGTCGGCGAGCACCACTGTCGTGCCGGGCAGCAACTCGTCGGTGGGGCGCAGCGCGTCCCGGACCAGCAGCCACGCCAGCAGCACCAGGATCGCCCCCGCGCCGACCAGCAGCACCCCGTTGAGCAGTGTCAGCCGCAGTCGCAGGGTGGGCCGCAACCGGCGGCTCATGCGCTCACCTCGGCGGTGCGGTAACCCGCGCCGACCACCGTCTCGATCAGCGGTGGGTCCCCGAGTTTCTTGCGCAGCGTCATCACGGTCACCCGGACGATCGTGGTGAACGGGTCGGTGTTGGCGTCCCACACCCGTTCCAGCAGCTCCTCGCTGGAGACCACCGCGCCGCGAGCCTTGAGCAGCTCGCTGAGCACCCCGAACTCCTTGTTGGTGAGGTCGACAGGCACGCCGGCGCGGGTGGCCACCCGACGGGCCGGGTCGAGCACCAGGTCGGCCAGTTCGAGCACCGGCGGCGCGGCCGGGGTGGCCCGCCGGCCCAACGCCTGCACCCGGGCGACCAACTCGTCGAAGGCGAACGGTTTGGGCAGGTAGTCGTCCGCGCCGAGCTGCAACCCCTCCACCCGGTCCGCCACCGTGCCACTCGCGGTGAGCATCAGCACCCGGGTCAACGCGCCGGAGGCGGCCAGGTCGGCGCAGATCTGGTCACCGTGCACGCCCGGCAGGTCGCGGTCGAGCACCACCACGTCGTACCGCGTGACGAACGCCGCCTCGTGGCCGGCGTCGCCGTCGTACGCCACGTCGACGGCCATCCCCCGCTTGCGCAACCCGCGCGCGATCGCGTCGGCGAGGTTGCGCTCGTCCTCGACCACCAGTACCCGCATCCCGGCCTCCTCGCTGCTGACCACCGACAACCTAGTGCCGGCCGGCAACCATCGTCCCTCGCCGCCCGCGCCGGTCGGCGTTGCGGGCCCGGCCGGCGTACGCGATGCTGTCCGGCGGCACCGAGCGACGGACGGACCTGCAATGACCATCGCGGCACCACCCACCCGGCGGGACATCGCCTACCGGGGTTTCCGCCTGCCGGCCGACGGCGCGTTCGACAGCGACGGGGCCGGTGTCGACGGGCGGAGCACCTGGACGTCACCTCCGGTGCCGGTGGGCTTCACCGTCGCCGAGGTGGTGCCGTCCTGGACCGCCGACACCCCCGACGGCACCTGGATCGAGGTCGAGCTGCGCGGCTGGCACGACGACGCTCCCGCCACCGGCTGGTACCGGCTGGCCCGCTGGGCGGCCGACGATCGGGCGGTACGACGCACCTCGGTACCCGGGCAGCGCGACGGCGACGCAGCCGTCGACACCGACACCCTGATCGTGAACGGGGCGACGGTCACCGGCTGGCAGGCGCGGGTGACAGTGTGCCGACCGGTCGGCACCCCGACCGGCCCGGTGCTGCGCAGCTTCGGCGCTGTCGCCACCGGCCCCGCGCTGACCGGCCCGACCGACGCGCCGGCGCCCGCCTCGTCCGCTGCCCGTGGGCGGGTGCTGGACGTCCCCCGTTACTCGCAGCGGCTGCACGCCGGCGAGTATCCGCAGTGGGGCGGGGGCGGCGACTCCTGGTGCAGCCCCACCTGTACCTCGATGGTGCTCGCCTACTGGGGCGTCGGGCCGACGGAGGAGCACTACGCGTGGGTGGAGCCGCCCGGCCCGCGCCCGGTGGTGGTGCACGCCGCCCGGCACTGCTACGACCACGCGTACGCCGGGGCCGGCAACTGGTCGTTCAACACCGCGTACGCCGGTCGGTTCGGGGTGGACGCGTTCGTCACCCGGCTCCGGTCGCTGGCCGAGGCGGAAGCGTTCGTCGCGGCCGGCATCCCGCTGATCGTGTCCGCCGCGTTCCGCGCCGACGAGGTGCCGGGGCTCGCCTACGACACCAGAGGGCACCTGATGGTGCTGGTCGGCTTCACTGCCGACGGCGACCCGGTGCTCAACGACCCGTACGCCCCGGACGACGACGCGGTCCGCCGTACCGTGCCCCGGCAGCCGTTCGAGGCGGTCTGGCAGCGCGGCAGCGGCGGTGTGGCGTACGTGCTGCGACCCCCGTCGGTGCCGCTGCCCCCGCCACCGGCCCAGGCGAACTGGTAGTCAGCGGCCCAACTGCCACAGCCGGTAGCTGCCGCTCGGGCTCGCGCACAGAAGACGGTAGTCGATCACCTGACACTCCCCGCGGGCATCGCGCAGCACGTCGAGTATGCGTACCGTCCCGGCTCGCATGTCCACCTCACCGACGACCACCCCGCCGTCGGGGTGCTTGCGGACGGCCGTCAGCTGATCGCCCTGATCCCGTCGGTACAGGTCCCACTGGCCCAGGACGGCCACCTCCTGCCCGGTGAGAGCGTCCAGCACGACGAAGCGGTCCGGCGAGGTTCCGCCGCCCAACACGTTGGCCAGCAGCCGGTCCTCGACCCCCCACGCCCACCCCCAACGATTGCTGCTCCAGCGCACCTCGCCGGTGGCCGGGTCGAGCGCCTGCAGTTGGTTGGCACCGGTGCGCAGACACAGGACGGGGCCACAGGTCATCACGAAGTCGACTGTCACGTTGGGGCGGATCCAGCGCCGGTCGAGCTGGTCCAGCCCGTACGCGGTGACGGTGCCCGAGCCTCGGTCGATGACCAGCAGGAGGTCGTCCAGCACCTCCAGCCCGAATCGCCCACCGTCATCCGGCAGCAGGTCGGCGCGCGCCAGCACCGCTCCGGTGGTCGCGTCGCGTACCTCGACCGGCCCGTCCGGCGGGTTGAGGACCAGCCGATCCACCCCGCGCTCGGTCTCGCGCGGGCTGATTCCGGCGGTGGTGGCGGGCAACTGCCAGCGGACCGTGCCGCAGCAGCTGTCGACCACCCGCAGGACGCTCGGCTCGCTCTCGCCGCCGGTACGCAGCAGCAGGTTGCCGTCGACCAGTTTGTCGGCGCTGCCCGGTTGCTGCCACCGGTACGCGCCGGTCGCCCGGTCCAGCACGATCGTCGTGGTGGACTGGCCCTGCGGACCGATCTCGTACCCGCTGAGGATCAGCAGCTTGCCCACCGGGGAAATCCTCCAGTACCGGGCCTCCGCCGACAGCGGCATCTGCCAGGCCGGCTCGCCACCGGGCAGCCGGTACGCCGCCAGTCGACGCTCCTGCAACCTGGACGTACTGGTCGGCTCGATGACCAGGGCGAGGTCGCCGTCGACGAGCACGTCGGCGCCGGGCCGCGCCGGCAGCGTCACCACGGCCCGTGGGGGCGGCGGTGGAGCGGCCGCGGCGAGGGTGAGCAACGCGAGCAGCGCGACCAACGCGGCGCGCAACTGCCGACCGTTCGCGCGGGATGGGCGGGGCAACGGGTCCGGGTCCGGGCCGTGCCGCAGCACACCGAGGTCGATCACCGGGTCGCTCACCGGGTCAACCGCCACAGCGCGGTGGTGCCGTCGAGGCGCTGACACAGCAGCATCGGCAGGGACGCCTGACAGCTGCCGGCGATGCCCGGCAACACGTCAACGATCCGCGTCCGGCGGGCGACGAGATCCAGCTCGGCGACGACCCTCCGGCCGTCGTCACCCGACCGCGTCCCGACCAGGGGGTTGCCCGGCTCGACCACCTGCATCAGGGCCCACCCACCCAACTCGGTACGCACCTGACCGGTCGCCGCATCCCACACCTCGTACCCTCGGCCGGGCTTGGCCATCAACAACTGACCATGCCGGACGTCCGCCAGGTTGTCCGGACCGGAGTCCGACCACCGTACGACGCCGGTGGCCGGGTCGAGCACCTGGAGGCCACCGGTCTGCGGCACCGCGCAGAGCAGGCCGGCGCAGCTGACCACGTAGGAGATCAACGGCACCTCCGCCGTCCACAGTGGCTTCAACTCGGTCAGCCCGTAGCCCACCAGCCGGGTGCTGCCGGGTGGGACGACCAGCAGCAGGTCGTCGACGACCTGCACCCGCTGGTACGCCTCCCGATCACCGGGCAGCGTGTCGACGCTGCGCAGCAGGCGGCCCGTGCCGACGTCGTACACCTGCACCTCGCCGGTCGGCAGGAGAAGCACGAACCCGTCGACCCGGCCTTCCCGAAGGTGGTAGGAGGGATTGGCGGCCGAGGGAATCGGCACCGACCAGAGCACCCGGCCGGTGTCGGGCTCGATCCGGTTCAGCGTGCCCGAGCCGTCGTCCCGGACGTCGGTGAGCAGCAGACCGTCGTCGGCGGTCGGTTGGGGCGCGCCGGGAAGCTGCCACCGTCGGTCGCCCGAACCGATGTCGAAGGCGATGGTCTGGAACACCCGGCCCGGAGCGTCGACAGTCATCGCCATCACCAGCCCTCGCTCGACCCGGACGTCGAGGTAGTCACCGAGGCGGGCCAGTGGGACCTGCCACCGTCGGCGCACTCCGGCGCCGGTCGGGGACGGCTGGGCGTACGCGGTGAGGAACCGGTCCCCCTCGGGTGCCGGCGGGTCGACCACGAAGACGCTGTCCCCGCCGAGGTAGGCGGTTGACGTCCGTAACGCCGGCACCAGGCTCACCGCCCGCTGCGGCTGCGGTGCCGCAGCGCTCAGCACCACCAGGGCGAGGACCAGCACCGCCGCGCTGCGCAGGGGTCGGCCGGCGACGCTCGGTCGGCGAGCCGCAGGCGTCGACGCAGGCTCGTCCCGAACCTCGCCCAGCTCGATGATCGACAACGATCGTCCTTCCGTCACCGCTGGTCACCGTCCGGCAAACCGGCCGTGTGTGCACCGGGCCGGCAAAAGCGACGGAACCGCGCCTGTACGATGGCCCGTCGTGGCCGTGCCGGTGGTAGACCCCTCGCTGAATTCCCTGACCGACGCCGACCCGGCCGAGGCCGAGTCGACTCGACGGCCTCGACGCCGCCCGGCCCGAGCCGACCTGTTGGCTCTCGGAGCCTATGTGCTGCTGGGCGTATTCGTCTGCCTCAACTACTGGGGTGACGTCACCGGCCGGGTCTCCTCACACCTGCCCACCGACCACAGCTGGTTCGAATGGCTGTTCGCGCACGGCGCGTACTCGGTGCGGCACCTGGAGAACCCGCTGTTCACGGCCCGGCAGAACGCCCCGGACGGGGTGAACATGATCGCCAACACCTCGCTACTCGGGGTGACCCTGCCGCTGGCCCCGCTGACCATGGTGCTCGGCCCCCAGGTGATGTACGCGCTCTACCTGGGTGGAGCGCTGGCCGCGACCGCCGGCACCGGCTACTGGATGCTCTCCCGCCACCTGGTGCGGTCCCGCGCGGCGGCCTTCGTCGGCGGCGCGTTCCTCGGCTTCGCGCCGGGAATCATCCACCACGCCAACGGTCAACCGAACTTCGTGTCCAACTTCCTGCTGCCGCTGATCGTGGTGCGGGTGCTGCGCCTCGGTGAGCCGGGCCGGTGGCGGCGCAACGGGTTGGTGCTCGGCGCGCTGGTGACGTACCAGATCTTCATCAACGAGGAGATGCTGCTCCTCACCGCCCTGGCCTGCCTGGTCGTCGTGCTGGCGTACGCCGTACAGCGCCCGGCCGCCACCCGGGCCGCCGCCGGCACGTTCCTGGCCGGGCTCGGCGTCGCCGGCGGGCTGGCCCTGGCGCTCGCGGCGTACCCGATCTGGTTCCAGTTCAACGGTCCGCAGTCCTACCGGGGCCTACAGGGTGGCGTCTTCCACAACTGGGGCGAGGACCTGGTCGCCTTCGTCACCTTCGCCCGCGACACCTGGGCCGGTGACCCGGCGGTGGAGAAGACGATCGGGCTGACCGAGCAGAACACCTGGTTCGGCTGGCCGCTGGTGCTGCTCTCGCTGGTCGCCCTGGTGCTGCTCGTCCGGCGCTCGCTTCCCGCCCGGATCGCCGCGGTGCTGATCGTCGTCTTCACCGTGGCGTCGATCGGGCCACGGGTCCGCTTCGACGGCGTGGAGACGGGCGTGCGCGGCCCGTGGTCGTACGTGCCGGACGACCTGCCGCTGGTCGAGATGATGATGCCGACCCGGTTGACGCTGGTGGTGGGCGCCGCGGTGGGCGTACTCCTCGCGCTCGCCTGGGACGCCGCGCACCGTCAGGGACGGCCGGTGGTCGACCAGCCGCGGGTGCCGGCGCAGCGCACCGGCGACGCGGGCCCGGCGGTCGCCGACGAGCCGGCGGCGACGGACGAGCCCACGCCCGTCGCGGCGCGTCGTCGGTGGCTGCGCCCGGTGGGGTACGCGGCGGTCGCCCTCGCCGTGCTGCCGCTCTTCCCCCGGCCGCTGCCCGCCCAGCAGATCGACCCGCCACCGCACTTCATCACCGCCGGTGGCTGGCGGCCGTACGTGCCGGCGGGCCGGACCCTGGTGCCGGTGCCGATCCCGAGCAACGTGCACGGCCTGCCGACGTTGCGCTGGAGCGCGCTGACCGGGCAGGAGTTCCCCATCCCGGGCGGCTACTTCATCGGCCCGAACGAGGTCGGCGAGGGCGTCTTCGGCGCGCCGAACCGGCCCACCAGCACGCTCATCTACTCCACGATGGACAAGGACGCCGTCCCGGCGCTCACCGACGAGAACCGCCGTCAAGCCGTCGAGGACCTGCGGTTCTGGCGGGCGTCGGTGGTGGTGCTCGGTGCGAACCCCGACGAGGCGGTGCTGCGCGAGCTGGTCACCGGCCTGATCGGGCCGCCGCAGCGGGTCGACGACGTCTGGGTCTGGGACGTCCGCGCCCTGGTGGGCTGATCAGCCGACCTGGTCCCGGACGTCCCACACCCAACCGCCGTCCACCGGGCGGCCCGGACCGAGTAGGTCGTCGACCGTCCGACGGACCGGGTCGCCGTTGGTCAGCGGGCCGAGCACCACCACGGCGGCCCGCCAGTGCCGCAGGTCCTCGACCGCGCTACGGCGGTCCGCGTCGGTGAGCACCGGCACCGCACCGGTCTCCGCCACCCGCCGCAGCAGCACGGACGTGGGGCGGTCCGGCGCGCCCCAGCGCGCCGCCGGGTCGTCCGGGCCGCTCGGACCGATGAAGTAGCCGCCCGGCGCGGTGAACGCCAGGCCGGTGCGGGCGGACCAGAGCATCACCGGGCTCCGCGCCGCGCCGGTGACCGGGGGTACGGCGACCACGGTCCGGCCCGGCGGCACCAGTGACCGCCACCCGCCGTCCGCGACGAACCCCGGCACCGGCATGACCGGCACCACCCGGATCGGCGTCGGCACCAGCGGCAGCAACGCGGCGGCCACCGCTCCGGCCCACAGCAACCGCACCGGCACCCCGGCGACGGCCGACAGCGTGCGCGCCGCCCACACCCGGTCCACGGAGAGCGCCACCAGCACCCCCAGCACCGGTACGCAGACCAGCGCGAACCGGGCCGGCACCGCGAGGTCGAGCAGGGGCAGCCCGGCGACCAGCCGGTACGGCCCGGGGATACCGGTGGCGGTGCCGTCGACCCGCAGCTCGGTGCCGAGGGAGAGCAACGCGAACACCAGCCCACAGCCGGCCAGCGCGCGGACCAACGGCCGCCGCCACAGCCAGACCACGATCACCACGGCGAGCACCAGCAACCCCGGGCCGAAGAACGAGTTCTCCTCGGTCGGGTTCGGCGAGAGCAGTCCCGGGAGCCAGTCGTCGCCGAGAATGGTCTGCCGCGCCGACGCGGTGAACGACGCGGCGTCCAACTGGAACGCGTGCGCGGCGAACGCCATCCCGGAGTAGCGCTGCGGACCGAAGAACTGGAACCACAGGGGGTACGCCAGCAGCACGCCCGCCACCCCGGCTGCCACCGCCAGACGGCCGAACAGGGCCGGCGCGAGCCGCCGGGCGGCCACCCGGTCGGCGAGCGCGTAGCCGAGCGCGAACACGCCGGCCGCGAGCGCCAGGAAGACCAGCACCTCCTCGCCGATGAAGACCTGCCAGACGAGCAGCAGCCCGAGGACGACGCCGGGTCGCCACACTCCGGCGAGTCGGTGCGCCGCCTCCGGGGCGGGCCGGAACACCAGGGCGAGGATCGCGGGCACCAGGAACTGCGCGGCGATGTGCAGGTGCGCGCCCGCCTGGGCGATCATGCCCGGGGCGAAACCGCAGATCAAACCACCGACAGCGGCTGCCGACCGGGTGGCGACCAAGCGGCGGCGCAGCAACGCGTACCAGGCCGTGGCCGTGCCGGCGAGGCAGCACACGACCGCCACGCAGAACGCGACCTGCGAGCCGAGGAGCAGAGTCACCGGGGTCAACGGGACGCCCAGGCCGAGCACCGAGGTGTTCGCCATCAGGTTCACCCCGTCGGGGGCGTTCAACCCGGCGCTGAAGAGCGGGTTCTCCCCGTCGACGACGGCGTGCGCCGCGTGGGCCAGCATCCACTCGAAGAGGATCTGGTCGCCCGCCTGGTGGAACAGCCGCCACGGGTGCCCCCACTGGGCGCTGGTCAGCACGACCGCCAGGGCCAGGTAACCGGCCACCACCAGCAGGTCCCGGAGCCGGCCCGAACGGGATGGGCGGACCGTCGCCGGGGGCGACGTGGTCGGGGACGTCGTCCCGACGGTCATCAGACCGAACGGTCGGTCAGCGCCCGCACGTCCCACACCCAGACGTCCAACTCCTGCCGGCCGGGGCCGACCAGGTCCTCGACGGCACGTCGCAGCGGTTCGGAGTTCTGCTGACGGACCGGGAGCACCAGGATCGCGGCCCGCCAGTGGCGCAGTTCGTCGCTGAAGCGGCGGCGCTGCCGGTCGTCGAGCTTCGGCGTACGCCCGGTGGTCGCCACCTCCTCCAGCATCTGACCCACACCGCTGGGGCGGCCGCCGAACCGGCCCGCGTCGCCCGTGTTGCCGTTGCGCGGGGCGAGGAAGTAACCACCGGGGATCTTGAAGTCGAGGTTCGTGGCCGCCGCCCAGCGCATGCCGTGCGTGTTGCCCATGCTGGGCACCGGGATCGGCACCAGCGTCTGGTCCGGCCCGACGTACGCCCGCCAGCGGTCGGCAGTGATGAAGTCCGGCACCGGCGGTCGAGAGACCATCCGCAGCGGCATCGGAGCGATCGGCAGCAGCGCGAACGCCACTCCCGCGGCGGTGAGCGTCCGTACGGTGCGCCGGTCGGCCGGGCGCAGCGCCCAGGCCCGCTCGACGGCGAGCGCGAGCAGCAGCCCGATCACCACGCTGGTGATGAGACCGAACCGGGTGGGCACCACCGCGTCCAGCAGAGGCAGGTGGACCAGCCACTGCCACGGCCCGGTGAACAACTCCCGGTCCCACCAGGAGACCCGCTCGCCGAGGGAGAGCACGGCGAAGAAGACGCCGGTCGCCGCGAGCGCCCGCACGATCAACTCCCGGCGCAGCCAGACCACGATGCCGATGGCGATCAGCGACAGGCTCCAGCCGAAGAAGGCGTTCTCCTCGGAGTAGTTCGGCGCCAGGTTGATGTTGGCCCGCTGGTTGCCGCCGAGGGTGGGCGAACCCTGGGCGAAGAAGGCCGCGATGTCGTTGCCGTAGTCCCGCACCGCGTCGCTGAGGCCGTGGTACGCCATCGGCCCGGCGAACTGCACGTACAGGGGGTACGCCAGCAGCGCCCCGGCCAGCAGCGCGCAGGTCAGCACGCCGGCGCCGAGCGGTCGCCACGCCGCCCGCCAGCGGGACGGCTCCTGGGCGAGCACCGCCAGCAGGAACACCCCGCACGCCAGGGCCGTGAAGAGCAGGATCTCCTCGTTGATGAACGCCTGCGCGGTGACCAGCAGGGCGAGCAACGCCCCGTCCCGGATCGGCCGACGGGACCGGGTGAGGACCAGGACGCGCCACACGATGAACGGCAGCAGGAACTGGCTGATGATGTTCGGGTGCCAACTCGCGTGCGACAGCATCGCGGGCGAGAAACCGCAGAACCAGCCGCCCACCGCCGCCGCGAGCGGGGTACGCACCAGATGGCGGGAGAGCATGAGGTACCAGGCCATCGCGGTGCCGGCGAGGCCGAGGGTCACCAGCACCACAAAGGAGACCGCCGGCCCGAAGAGCAGCGTCACCGGGACCATCGGAATGCCCAGCGCCAGCACGGCCGTGTTGGCCATCAGGTTGACGCCGTCCGGGTAGTTGAACTGCTCGGTGTAGAACGGGTACTCCCCGTGCAGCACCACGCGTACCGAGTGGGCGAGGAAGAACTGCACCTGGGCCGGGTCACCGGTGTAGAGGGAGGCCACCCGGCCGGACGGGTCCAGCCAGATCCGGCTGGTGACCCAGAGCGCGGCGAGCAGGAACAACCCGCCCACCGCGAGGTGCTGCCTCCGCCGGGGCAGACGATGCCACCACCGCTTGGTCGGTGCCGCCTCCGCGTCGTCGACAGCCGTCTCGGGCTCGACCGGCGCCGCGTCCTGAACCGGCGCGTCCGGTGCGTCCGGCCCAACGGGTTCGACCGGCACGTCCGGCTCGGTTGGCGCGTCCGGCCCGGTTGGCGTCTTGGTGGGGGCCGGTGCGGTGGCCTCGGCTGGGGCGGCGGGTGCGCCGCCGGCGGTGCCCCGGGCGTCGGCCGGGGCGGTCGACGTGCCGGTCACTGCGGCGGGGCCGGCGAGGATGCCGACCGGTGTGCGGTAGCTCACCAGTTCGTCGGGGCCGGCTGCGGCCTCCGGGCGCGGCGCGGGCAGGGCGCGGGACTCGGCAGGCGTCACAGTCGGCGGAGTCTACCGGAGCAACGAAAACGCACTAAAGCCCCGGTGTGGTCCAATGTGGTGAGTTCAGCGGCGGGCAACTGGGGCCTCGCGTCGGACATCTCGTACTATGGCGCTTTCCGACAGCGACGGTGAGGCGATCGGGGGCGGGCCAGGTGACTCCAGGCCGTCGGTACGGCAGGGCGCTCCCCGTCCTGCTCAGCGCACTGCTGGCCAGCACGGCCTGCGGTCCGGTGGCCGAGAGGAAGTGGCAGGACCTGCGGGTCGGGTACGACAGTCTGGACGGGTCGTTGGCCGTGTGGCCGCCCCGGGGTGACCTGTCGGCTGACGCCACGGCGACGGCAGCTGTCACCCGGGCCGTCCGTGACTGGCGCTCACCGGACGACGACCGGGCGCACCTGCCCTCGTCCGGCATCCTCTTCTCCGGTCGGGTCGACGGTGCCCCGGTGGCTCTCGTCGCCGCCGACGTGCCCGGCGAGAGCGCCTCCTGGCTGCTGCAACTCACCCGCGACGGCGACCGGTACGCGGTGACCCGCGCCGCCGAGTACACCGACCCGGGCTACCTCGTCTACTCCGACGTGCTGCCCGTGCAGACCGCCGCCGGTCGGCGGTACCTGGTCTCCGCCCGGGTGCAGACGCTGGTCGGGCCAAAGGATCGGACGTTGGCCGTCGCGGACGGCCTCAGCGCGCCGGTGGACGTGCCGTCGTGCACGGCGGTCGGGGTGACGGCGACCCTGCGCACCACCGAGTCGCTGCCCCGGGGGCGGGCCGCGGACCGGCTGCTCGACCTGGGCACCGGCACTGTCGATCCCCGCTACCCGCTGGTCCGCGACGAGTCGGGCACGGGACGGCGGGCACTCACCGGCCTGGACACCTGCGTGCTGGCCGGCGACCGGGGTCCGTTCGGCAGCATCCCCCGCCGGATCGGTGACCGGGACGCACCGCGTTCGGTGCCGACGTCCTGGCCGATGGCGAAGCTCACCGTCCGCTCGCTCGGCGAGGTCGCCCTCGGAGGCGGCGAGGCGGCCGAGTTGCAGCAGCTCAGCTGGGACACCGACGCCGGCGCGATGACCGCTGTGGTCTACCGGCCCGCCGACGGGAGCGCGCCCGTCGTCTCGCCCGCCGACCGGGCCACCCCGTTGCAGGCGTACCAACTGCCGGTGCCCGGTCAACCGCTTGTGGTGCTCAGTTGGCGGCCCACCCGGGACAGCTCCCTGTCCGTGCCACCGGGCACTCCCCTGCTGGTCGAACGACCCGGTCTGGCGGTCGTCCCCAGCCCGTCCCGTTCCCAGACCTACAGCCTCGCCAACACCGACAAGACCCACTACCGCTCGGTGCAACCAGCCGACTGACCCCCTCCACCCCACCGAGCCCGGTCCCCACCCACCACAAGTCCATGATCGATGGCACGGGGTGGGGGCGCGGCGCGGGGTGGTGGCGCCGGGGCGGCAGACGCGACGGCGGGCGTCCCCCCGGGAGGGGCGCCCGCCGTTCGTCGTCGGGTCAGTTCTGCGCGGCCGCGTCGCTCGGCGTGAGGCGGTCCGGCGTGGCATCCAGGCCGGAGATCCAACCGGTGACGTCGCGGGCCACGTCCTGCGCGGTCAGGCCCAGGTCGGCGAGGATCTGCGCCCGCGTTCCGTGCGGGTGCCAGTCGGCCGGTACGCCCAGGTCCTTGAGCGGCACCCGGACGTCGGCGTCGCGCATCGCCTGGGCGAGCGCGTCGCCCACTCCGCCGACCCGCACGCCGTCCTCCACGCTGACCACGAGCCGGTGCCGGGCGGCCAGGTCGACCAGCTCCGCCGGGACCGGACGCACCCAGCGCGGGTCGACGACGGTGACTCCGTAGCCCTGCTCGGCGACCCGCGCGGCGACCTCCATGCCGAGTTGGCCGAACGAGCCGACGGCGACCAGCAGCACGTCGGTACGCGCCGACTCGGCCAGCACGTCGACGGTGCCGACCCGGCGCAGCGCCGGCAGGTCCGCGGCGACGGTGCCGGTCGGGAAGCGCACGACGGTCGGGCCGTCGTCGACGGCGAGCGCCTCGCGCAGCTCCTCGCGCAGCGTGGCGGCGTCGCGGGGCGCGGCGATCCGCAGGCCGGGCACCACGCCGAAGACCGACATGTCCCAGATGCCGTAGTGGCTGGGGCCGTCCGGGCCGGTGATGCCGGCGCGGTCCAGCACGAAGGTCACCGGCAGCTTGTGCATCGCGACGTCCAGCAGGACCTGGTCGAAGGCGCGATTGAGGAAGGTGGCGTAGACAGCGACCACCGGGTGCAGGCCGCCGAGCGCCAACCCGGCCGCCGAGGTGGCGGCGTGCTGCTCGGCGATGCCCACGTCGTACACCCGCTCGGGGTACTTGCGGGCCAGCTTCGCGATGCCGGTCGGCTCGGCCATGGCGGCGGTGATGCCCACCACGTCCGGGCGCTCGTCGGCGACGGCCAGCAGCTCGTCGGCGAAGACGTGCGTCCACTTCACGGCCGGGGCGGCCAACAGCGCGCCGGTCTCCACGTCGAAGGCGCCGCCGGGGCCGTGCAGGCAGTCGGCCTCGTCCTCCTCGGCGGGACGGTAGCCGTAGCCCTTGCGGGTGACCGCGTGCACGATCACCGGGCCGCCGAAGTTCTTCGCCGCGCGCAGCGCCGCCTCGACCGCCGCCACGTCGTGCCCGTCCACCGGGCCGACGTACTTGATGCCGAGGTCCTCGAACATCGCCTGCGGGGCGACGGCGTCCTTGATGCCCTTCTTGACCGCGTGCAGCACCTCGTACATCGGCTTGCCGACGAGCGGGGTGGAGCCGAGCGCGTCCTTGACCGTGTCGAGCACCTTCTCGTAGCCCGGGTTGAGCCGCAGCGAGGAGAGGTGGTCGGCCAGCCCGCCGATGGTGGGCGAGTAGGAACGGCCGTTGTCGTTGACCACGATCACCAGCGAGTTGCCGGCGGTGGCGATGTTGTTCAGCGCCTCCCAGCACATACCGCCGGTGAGCGCGCCGTCACCGACCACGGCCACGACGCTGCGCTGCTCACCGCGCAGGGCGTACGCCTTGGCCAGGCCGTCGGCGTAGGAGAGCGCGGTGGAGGCGTGCGAGTTCTCGATGAGGTCGTGCTCGCTCTCGGCCTGGCTGGGGTAGCCGGAGAGGCCACCGCGCTGGCGGAGCTTGTCGAAGCCGGCCTGACGCCCGGTGAGGATCTTGTGCACGTACGCCTGGTGGCCGGTGTCGAACAGGAGCCGGTCCCGGGGCGAGTCGAAGACGCGGTGCATGGCCAGCGTCAGCTCGACCACACCGAGGTTGGGCCCGACGTGCCCACCGGTGCGGGAGACCTTGGCGATCAGGAAGTCCCGGATCTCGGCGGCGAGGACGTCCAGCTCCTCGCCGGACATCCGCTTGACGTCCTGCGGACCGCGTACCGTCCCGAGCAGCCGGCCGTGGTTGGCCGTGTCCTCTTCAACACTCATGACCGGAGAGTCTATCGGCCCTGTGGTACTCCGCAGCCCGGGCCGAGCCCGGCAGACCCACGCCCGCGAGTTGAGTGCCTGATCAGGGCCGGATCCGTAGCCGGCGGGGCGGCTCGGCCGGGTGGCCCGGGTGCGCCGGTCCGGCGGGTGTCCACGACCCGAGCACCGCGCCCCGGCTGGCACCGGTCACCGACGGAATCGACCCGGGCAGTCCGTGCCAGGACAGCCAACCCAGCAGCGCGAAGGCGTACGCCTCCTTGGCCTGCGCCGGCACGCCCAGCTCGTCGGTGCCGCGCAGCCGCCACCGGCCCTCGCCCAGGGCGGCGAGCCGCCGCAGCAGGGTGGGGTTGCGCACACCACCGCCGGCGGCGATCACCTCGGCCACGCCGTGCCTGTCGCACTCGGCGGCCACCACCCGTGCGGTCAGCTCGGTCAGCGTGGCCAGCAGGTCGTCCACCGGCACCGGCGTACCCAGCGCGGCCAGGTGCCGGTCCAGGTAACCGGCGTGGAACAGCTCCTTGCCGGTGGACTTGGGCGGGGCTGCCGCGTAGTACGGCTCGGTCAGCAGCGCGGCGAGCAGCCCGCTGTGCACCCGACCGGCCGCCGCCCGCGCGCCGTCGACGTCGCACGGCTGGTCCAGGAAGCGGCGGGCGGCGGCGTCCAGCAGGGCGTTGGCGGGGCCCACGTCGTACCCGAGGACCGGCGCCCCCGGGGCGACCACCGTGAGGTTGGCGATGCCGCCGAGGTTCAGCGCCGCGCGCGGCCCGGCAGCCGCGTCGAGCAGCAACGCGTCGAAGGCCGGCACCAGCGGCGCGCCCTGCCCGCCGACGGCGATGTCCGCCGAACGCAGGTCACTGAGCACGGGTACGCCGACCCGCGCGGCGACCCGGGCCACCGCGCCCAGTTGCAGGGTGCCCAGGGCCACCCCGTCGGCGACCCAGTGGAACACCGTCTGACCGGGCGAGACCACCACGTCGGCCTGCCCACCGGCCAGCTCCAGGCCGACCGCCGCCGCGTCGGCGAACACCTCGCCGAGACGGTTGTCGAGCCGGCAGACGGCCTCGACGGTCGTGGCCGCCGGAGGCAGCAGCGCCGCGATCTCGGCGCGCAGCTCCTCGTCGTAGTCCAGGCCACGGTGCCCCAACGGCCGCAGCCAGAGGGTGTCCCCCTCGACCTCGAACTCCGCCGCGACGACGTCCACCCCGTCGTACGACGTCCCGGACATCAACCCGACGATCTTCATCGGGACAGGTTAGTCAGGAGGCCGGCGGAAGCAGCAGCCCCACCTGCTCGACGTGCTGCGTCATCGGGAACAGGTCGAAGCCCCGCAACGCGGCCAACCGCCACCCCAGGTCGGTGAAGGTGCGGACGTCCCGGGCGAAGGCCGCCGGGTCGCAGGCCACGTACGCGACCGCCCGCGGGCCGGCGGCGGCCAGCGCGCGCACCACCGGGGCACCGGCACCGGAGCGCGGCGGGTCGAGCACCACCACGTCGACCGGGCCGGTGATCCGTCGACGGGCCAGCGCGGTCTCCACCCGGGCCGACACGACCTCGACGCTGGGCAGGTCGGCGAGGTTCTCCCGGGCCGCGGCGACGCCCTGCCCCGCCGCCTCGACCAGTGTCACCCGGCCGGTCGCACCGACCCGCTCGGCCAACCCGGCGGCGAACAGCCCCGCGCCGCCGTACAGGTCCCACGCGATCTCGCCCGGCTGCGGGTCCAGCAGCTCCAGCACCGCGGTGGAGAGGGTGCTCGCCGCGGCCGGGTGCACCTGCCAGAACGCGGACGCGGGTAGCGTCCAGTCCCGTCCGGCGGCCACCTCGCGGACCTCGGCCGGCCCGCTCACCGGGGCGGGTACGCCCGCACGGATCTCCGTGACGGTCACGTCGCCGCCGGTGCTGGCGACGGTCTCCACCGCCTCGGCTGCCGACCAGCGCGCGCCGGTCGGGGTGAGCACCGGCAACTGCTGGATGGCCGGGTGGGCGATGCGGCAGCGGTCGATGGGCACCACCTCGTGCGAACGGTGCTTGAGCAGACCGGCGCGGTCCGCGGCGTCCACGGCGTAGCGGACCCGGGAGCGCCAGCCGAGCAGCCCGCCGGGCAACGCCTGGACCCGGACGTCGAGCCGGTCCAGCTCGACGTCGGTAAGCCCGCCGAGGCGGACCAGCTGTTCACGCACCACGGCGGTCTTCCAGGCCAGTTGCGCGTCCGGGGCGACGTGTTGCAGGTCGCAGCCACCACAGGCACCGGGTTTCGCGTACGGGCAGGGCGGCTCGACCCGATCGGGTGAGGGGTCCAGCACCGTCACCGCGTCGGCCCGGACGAACCCGCGGTGCACCTCGGTCACCTCGGCGATCACCCGTTCACCGGGCAGCGCGTGCCGGACGAAGACCACCTGCCCGTCCACCCGGGCCACGCAGTGCCCGCCGGGGGCGACCGCGTCGACGGTCAGCTCGACCCGCTCCGCCTCGGCCAGTCCACGCTCGCTGGGCTCAGTCACGGCCACCGTCTCCCGTCCCGCCGCCCGCCGGGCCGCCCTCGCCGGACGGTGCGGAGACCGGCGCCGCCGAGACCGTCGGCGGGTCGGAGACCGGCGGCACCGTGCCGCGTGGCCCGCGTGCCGGGGTACGCGACAGCGTGGCGTCGAGCCGGTCCAGGTTCTTGCTCGCCGTCGACGCGAGCTGCCACGGCACGCTGACCACCATCACCCCCGGCTCGAAGAGCAGCCGGCCCTTGAGGCGCAGGGCGCTCTGGTTGTGCAGCAGGTTCTCCCACCAGCGACCGACCACGTACTCGGGGATGAAGACGGTGACCACGTCCCGGGGTGACTTGCGGCGGGTGGAGGCCACGAAGTCCAGGATCGGCCGGGTGATCTCCCGGTACGGCGAGTCGATCACGGTGAGCGGGATGGCCATCTCCCGCCGCTCCCAGTCGGCCTGCAGGTCCCGGGTGTCGTTCTCGTCCACGTTCACGGTGACGGCGGTCAGCGTGTCCGGCCGGGTGGCCCGGGCGTAGGCGATGGCCCGCAGCGTCGGCTGGTGCAGCTTGCTGACCAGCACGATCGCGTGGTTACGGGCGGGCAGCACGGCCCGGCCCTCGTCCGGCGGGGTCAACTCGACGGCGATCCGGTCGTAGTGCCGGCGGATGGCGAGCATCAGCACGTAGATCACCGCCATCGCGGCGATCGCGATCCACGCGCCGAGCAGGAACTTCGTGATCAGGACGATCACCAGCACCGCACCGGTCAGACCCGCCCCGAAGGTGTTGATCGCCCGGGAGCGGAACATCCGGCGGCGCGCCTCCGGGTCCCGCTCGGTACGCAGACGCCGGTTCCAGTGCCGGATCATGCCGGCCTGGGAGACGGTGAACGAGACGAAGACCCCGACGATGTAGAGCTGGATCAGCTTCGTCACCTCGGCCTGGAAGCCGACGATCAGCACGATCGCGAAGAGGGCGAGGAAGCTGATGCCGTTGGAGAAGGCCAGCCGGTCACCCCGGGTGTGGAACTGGCGGGGCAGGTAACGGTCCTGGGCGAGGATCGAGCCGAGCACCGGGAAACCGTTGAACGCGGTGTTCGCGGCCAGGAAGAGGATCAGGGCGGTCATTCCGGCCACCACGTAGAGCAGGATCGAGCCGGAGCCGAAGACCGTCTCGCCGAGCTGGGTGGTGACCGTCTTCTGCACGTACCCGTCGGGGCCGGAGATGATCTGGAGACCCGGGTCCTCGACGAACTGCAGGTGGGTCAGCCGGGCCAGCCAGATGATCCCGACCAGCATGCTCACCGAGATGGTGCCGAGCAGCAGCAGGGTGGTGGCGGCGTTGCGGCTCTTCGGCGCCTTGAACGCCGGCACTCCGTTGGAGATCGCCTCCACACCGGTGAGCGCGGCGGCACCCGAACTGAACGTCCGCAGCAGCAGGAAGACGAGCGCGAAACCGGTCACGCTGTGCTCGGCCTGGATCACCAGGTCGGCGCTCGGCGCGCGGAGCTCGTCGCCCAGCACGAACACCCGGAACAGCCCGGTGAACAGCATCCCACCCATCACGATCACGAAGCCGTAGGTGGGGATGGCGAACGCGGTCCCCGACTCGCGCAGACCGCGCAGGTTGACGGCGGTCAACAGCACCACAGCGCTCACCGCGATCAGGACCTTGTGGGTGGCCACGAACGGCACCACCGAGCCGAGGTTGGCCACCCCGGAGGAGACCGACACCGCCACCGTGAGCACGTAGTCGACAAGCAGCGCGCTGGCCACCCCGACGCCGAACTTCGGACCCAGGTTGACGGTGGCCACCTCGTAGTCGCCGCCACCGGAGGGGTAGGCGTAGACGTTCTGCCGGTAGCTCGCCACCACGGTGAGCATCACCACGACCACCGCGAGGGCGATCCACGGGGAGAACACGTACGCGGAGGCCCCGGCGATGGAGAGGGTCAGCAGGATCTCGTCGGGCGCGTACGCGACGCTGGACAGCGCGTCGGAGGCGAACACGGGCAGCGCGATGCGCTTCGGCAGGAGGGTGTGCTGCAGCCGGTCGGACCGGAACGGTCGACCGAGGAGAAGTCGCTTCACCAGCGAGGTGGGACTGGCCACGAACGCCAAGAGTACGACCACCACGGCGGGAACGCGGGGGTGGGCGATCACCGCTGCCCGCGACGACGGGGTACGGTCGGTCCCCGCTCCCCACCGGAACGTGGCAGGCTCGCACTCGGAAGGCCACCGGCAGCGGGGGCGGTACGCACCTTGGGAGGGACAGCGTGCACGTCGTGATCATGGGATGTGGCCGGGTCGGGTCGACCCTCGCCCACAGCCTGGAGTCCCGAGGGCACTCGGTGGCGGTGATCGACCAGGACGCCGACGCCTTCCGCCGGCTCGGCCCCGACTTCGCCGGGATCACGGTGACCGGGGCGGGCTTCGACGGCGAGGTGCTCCGACAGGCCGGCATCGAGCGCGCGGACGCCTTCGCTGCCGTGTCCAGCGGCGACAACTCCAACATCATCTCGGCCCGGTTGGCGCGCGAGACGTTCGGCGTGTCCCGGGTCGCCGCCCGCATCTACGACCAGCGCCGGGCGCAGGTCTACGAGCGGCTGGGCATCCCCACCGTCGCGACAGTGCGCTGGACGGCCGACCGGATGCTCCGGCACCTGGTGCCGGAGGGCAACGTGGAGATCTTCCGCGACCCCACCAGCACCGTGTCGATCGTCGAGGTGCCGGTGCACAAGGACTGGATCGGCCGGTCGGTGCGCAACCTGGAGGACGCGGCCGGTGCCCGGGTGGCCTACCTGATCCGCTTCGGCATCGGCACGCTGCCCACCGGCTCCACCGTCGTGCAGGAGGGCGACCAGGTTTTCATGCTGGTCAGCGATGACATCGTGGCGACTGTCACGTCGGTGGCGGCGGCGCCGCCGGAAGGGGGGCACTGAGCCATGCGGGTCGCCATCGCGGGCGCGGGCAACGTGGGCCGCTCGATCGCCCAGGAGCTGATCGACAACGGCCACCAGGTGATGCTGATCGAACGCCAACCCAAGATGCTGCGCCCGGACCGGGTGCCGGCCGCCGAGTGGGTCCTCGCCGACGCGTGCGAGGTGGCGAGCCTGGAAGAGGCCAACGTCGCCGGCTGCGACGTGGTGGTCGCGGCGACCGGCGACGACAAGACCAACCTGGTGCTGTCGTTGTTGGCCAAGACCGAGTTCGCGGTGCCCCGCGTGGTCGCCCGGGTCAACCGGGCCGAGAACGAGTGGCTGTTCACCGAGCAGTGGGGCGTCGACGTCGCGGTGAGCAAGCCACGGGTGATGGCTGCGCTGGTCGAGGAGGCGGTGACCGTCGGCGACCTGGTCCGGCTGATGACCTTCCGCCAGGGTGAGGCCAACCTGGTCGAGATCACCCTGCCGCCGACCGCGCCGTACGTCGGTCAGCCCATCCACGCCGTGCCACTGCCCCGCGACGCCGCCCTGGTGGCGATCCTGCGCGGCAAGCGGGTCCTGGTGCCCAGCCCGGACGACCCGATCGAGGCCGGCGACGAACTGATCTTCGTCTGCACCGCCGAGGTCGAGGACCAGGTCCGTGTGGTGATCCTCGGGCCGGACAGCGTCGAACGGACCCGCAGCTCCCACTGACCCGACAGGCAGCCGCCCCCGGCTGCCGCCGCGCTCAGCTGCCGGGTACCGGGGTCGGCGGAACCTCCCGGGTGACCCGGCGCACCGTCCAGACCGTGATCAGCAGCAACAGCGCGTACGGCGGGTAGCCCAGCACCAGCCGGGCCACGCCCAGCGCGGTGTCCTGGTGGGCCAGGTAGAGCCCGGCCTGCACGCCCACCTTGGCCAGCCAGACCACCCCCCACAGCACGGTGAGCTGGGTGAAGGTGCGCACCAGCTTCGGGTCGTCGCGCCACTCCGAGCGGCCCTTCGCGACCAGCACCGACCAGATCCAGCCGACCAGGGGCTGCCGGATCGCCGCCGAGATCAACAGGGCGACGCCGTACCCGATGCCGTACAGGATGCCGGGAAGGTAGAAGTCACGCTCGTCGCCGGTGCGCCACGCGATGGCCGCGCCCACACCGACGCCGAACAGGCCGTTGACGGCGTGCCGGATCGGCCGACGCTGGGCCAGCCGCACCCCGGCGATCAGCAGCGCGACGGAGACCGAGGCGATCACCGCCGGCCGCAACTCGCCGATGATGTTGGCGAGGACGAAGACCACGACCGGGATGCTGGACTCGACCAGGCCCCGCCAGCCGCCGAGCTGGTCGGCCATCTGCTCGGCGATCGTCGGCAGCGGCTCGTCGTCCTGCGGGTCGATCTCCGGCTGCGCCGCCCGGTCCTGTCCCGTCGTCATCGCCGGCCTTCCGTCCGCAGCGCCGTCACTTCGGCGAGTCCAGCTCGTAGTAGGGGTTGTAGATGACCTTGCGGTCGTCGCGGACGGCCACCCGACCACGGGCGGTCAGGTGCCGACCCGGCTCGATCCCGGCGATGTGCCGTCGACCCAACCAGACCAGGGTCACCACGTCGCTGCCGTCGTACAGGTCGGCTTCGAGGGTGGGCAGATTGGTGCGCGGCGTGTAGACCACGGTGCGCAGCCGGCCGGCGACCGACACCAACTGGCCCCGGGAGCACATCTGGGCCGGGATGCCGCCGCACTCGGCGCTCTCCCGACGCAGCTCCTGCGCGTCGATCTCGGCCTCGCTGGCGGTGAACCGTTGCAGAAGTCGCCGCAGCGACACCCTGCCCTCGTCGGTCATCATGACCTCCGCGTCACCCTCTCCACGCTCGCCGTCCCCGGCCGGCACCGGCGGCGCCGGAACCGTGCCGCCAGCGTACGCCGACGGGGCCGGTTCCGGCGGGCCGGTGGGCGCGGGTCAGACCTGGCGCGGCTCGACGGCAGCGTCGCCCGCCTGGTCGGCGGCCTGGTCGGCGACCTCCCGGGGCAGGCGCAGCGGCAGCGGCTCGCGGACCGGCTTCGCCTCCTGGCCACGGTCGACCACCAGGCCGTCGAGGCACTCCACGAGCGGCCCGGCCAGGGCCGGGTCGGTGGCCACCGGACCCTGGAACACACCGCGGACCATCCAGCGCGGTCCGTCGACGCCGACGAACCGCAGGTTCGTCGGGCCGTCCGGGGTACGCACCTGGGCGTGCAGCTCCGGCCCGTACTCGCCGTCGACCTCCTGCGCGGTCGCGCCGTCGCGCAGCAGCGACTGGCGGATCTCCTCGCGCACCTCGTCCCAGATCCCCTCGGACCGGGGGGCGGCGAACACGCCCAACTGGAGGGCGTTGTCGCCGTGCACCAGCACGACCTGCTGGATCACACCCTGCGGGTCGGCCTGCACCCGCACCTCGACGTCGGCGATCGCCGGGATGTGCAGGCTGCCCAGATCGAGCCGCTGCACGTCGTCGTAGCTCTCGGAGATGTCGTATGGGCCGCGCTCCAACGACGGCGCCGCGTCGCCCTGGTCCGGGACCTGGGTGGCCCGCTCGTCACGGGTCTGCCGCTCGGCATCGGCCCGCTTTCGGGAGAAGATCACTGCGCCCACCCTCCGCTGTTCACACTCACCCTGCCATCTCTTCCGTCTGCCCGCGGCCCTGCTCGTCCGGCCGTCGATCGGCCCGGTCCTGGCCCGTCGGCGACGGCACCAGCCCGGCGTGCCCGCCGGTGGAACCGTGCCCGCCGGTGCCACGCCGGGACGCGGGCAGCTCGACCACCGGCTCGAACCGCGCCCGCGCGACCTGTTGGACCACGAGCTGTGCGATCCGGTCGCCGCGGGAGATCTTCGCCGGCACATCCCGATCATGGTTGATCAGGTTGACCATGATCTCACCCCGGTAGCCGGCGTCGACCGTACCGGGCGCGTTGAGCACCGTCACGCCGAGCCTGGCCGCCAAACCGGAACGGGGGTGGACCAGGCCCACGTACCCCTCCGGCAACGCGATGGCCACACCGGTGGGCACCAGGGCGCGTCCGCCGGGTGGCAGCTCCACGTCCGCGGCCGCCACCAGGTCGGCCCCGGCGTCGCCGGGATGGGCGTACGTGGGCAGCGGCAGCTCGGAGTCGAGCAGCTGCACGGGCACGGGTACGACGTCGGTCACTGGTCCCCTCTTCCGTCCGGTTCTCGGGGTGACCCTGCCATCCTGCCGGTTCGTCGAGCCGCCGTGCGCCGTACCCTCGCAGGAGTGAGCATGTCGCCCTCTCCGTCCGCCGATCAGCCGCCGGTCGACGCCCGCACGGCGTACACCGAACGGCTGGACCTGCCCTGGTGGCTGTGGCTGGCCGGGCTGGTGGCCGCCGCGCTGCTGGCCGTCGAGATCTGGATGGGCGCCCCCGGCGTCCGCTCCTGGCTGCCGTTCGCCGTGCTGCTGCCGCTCACCGCCGTCGGGTTGTGGTGGCTGGGCCGGATCCGGGTGGGTGTGGTCGGCTCCGAGCTGCGGGTGGACGACGCACGCCTGCCGGTCCGCTTCGTGGCCGACGTGGTGCCGCTGGACGTGGCCGGCCGCCGTGAGGTGCTCGGGGTCGGCGCGGACCCGCTCGCGTTCGTGGTGCAGCGCCCGTGGGTCGGCGGTGCCGTGCAGGTGGTGCTCGACGATCCGGCCGACCCGACCCCGTTCTGGGTGGTGAGCACGCGGCACCCCGTCGAGTTGGCCGAGGCCGTGCTGGCCGCGCGGGACGCGTTGGCGCTCTCCGGCCCCGTCGACGAGCAGGGCTGACCCGACCCCGCTCAGGTGCCCGTCGGCGGGCCCGGCAGGGCGGTCGGTGGCGCGGGCCGGGCGATGCCCCGCCGCCGCAGGTCCACCTGAAGCTGCTCGGCCATCTGCTGGGTCGCTCGCCGGTTGAGGAAGCTGGCCACCGCCGCGCCGGTCAGGAACGGACCGAGTGTGGTGAGGTTGCGACCGAACCGCCGCAGCAGCATCTCGCGCAGCTCCTTGCGCGCCGCGGTGCCGAGCACCGCGCCCACTCCGACGCCGGGCACCATCGGGTTGACCCCCCGCTGGGTGGCCCAGGAGTGCACCAGGGCGACCGCCCGCTGACTGCCGGCGGCCGGCAACGCGACCCCGTGGATCTCGTGCAGCTCGCCGACCAGTTTCAGCTCCACCGCCACCACGGCGACGGTCTCGGCGGCGAGCAGCACCGGCGCGGAGAGCAGGGTCGGTGCGACAGTCCACTCGACGGCGGCGACTCCCCCTCCGGCCGCGCCGATCGCGGCGGTGGTCCGGGACGCGTTACGGACGAGTCGGTCGGCCAGGGCCGCATCGTCCAGACCGGGAAAGTGCCGACGCAGGGTGTCCAGGTCGCGTACCGGGACGTGTGGGGCGATCTCGGCGACGGTGTCGACCATCCAGCGCACGGCGGCACGCGGCTTGAACAGGTCGGAGATGCCCCGCGCGCGGGCCTGCCCGACCATCCGGGTCAGCAGTTGACGGCGTCGGGCCGGCGCGATGTCGTCAGCGGTCAACGCCGCGACGGTGGCACCGAGGTCGTCCGCGCTGGCGGCAGCAGGGTCGTTCGCGCTGGCGGCAGCGGGGTCGCCAGCGCCGTCGGGATCGCCCACGCCACTCGCCGCGCCGAGGTCACCCGCGCCGCCGTCGGTGGTGCCGCCTCGATCGCTCATCGGACCTCCCGGTGCTGTGGCTACCCGTTACGAGTCAAGCAGGTACCCACCCGTGGCGCATGCCTACACCGGCAGCGGCGGCCCCGTTCAGGAGGCCGCCGCCGATGTCGTGATTGTCAGACGCACTCGCGGCAGATCAACTCGCCGTTTCGCTCGACTGCCAGCTGGCTACGGTGGTGGACCAGGAAGCAGCGGGCGCACCGGAACTCGTCCTGCTGCATCGGAAGCACCTTGACCGTGAGCTCCTCGTCGGCCAGATCGGCACCGGGCAGCTCGAAGCTCTCGGCGACCTCGGCCTCGTCGACGTCCACCGCGCCCGACTGTGAGTCGACGCGCCGTGCCTTGAGCTCTTCCAGGCTGTCCTCGCCGAGGTCGACCTCGTCGCGACGCGGGGCGTCGTAGTCGGTGGCCATCGGTTTCACTCTCCCATATCGATGTTGTCGCTTCCGGTTGTAACGCCGGACGACGCTGTTTCGGTTCCGCTGGCCGGCCACCACTTGTGTCGGGCACCCGACCCGAGGACCGAACGGGTCGAGCTCGCCGGGGCGACTCCCCTGCGAGCGCGGAACCTTACCCCCCCTTGGGCGAGGCATGTATACCGCCCTTGCGGCTGAGATGTACGCCCCCGCACGCGAAGTTGTTCCCAATGTGATTCAGGCGACACGAAGATAGGGGTAGTAGTACCCGGTTCGCGGTCGGCGCGCCGGCATGTCGGGCTGTTTCCACGCGACGGCCGGACAACCGTTAACCTCAGCGGCGTATTCGACGGCCGGCGGCCAGTCCGATCGCTGCCGGCCGCCGTCATCCACCTGAGGTCCCGGGAGTGCTCAGATGAGTTTTGCGCGGGTGCGAGCACTCGTCGTCGTCGGCCTGCTGGGGGTGCTGGCCCTGGCGTTCGTGGTGACCGCGATCATCCGGGACACCCAGGGGAAGGCCGGCACTGCCGAGGGCTGCCCGGAGGGTTGGCCGCTGGCCGACGTGACTCTGCACGAGCCCAAGGACGTCAAGATCAACGTGTTCAACGCGACCGACGAGCCCGGCCGGGCCGGCAGCGTCGCCGACGACTTCCGCAACCGCAAGTTCCAGGTGCAGAAGGTCGGCAACGAGCGCAAGGGGATCGACGACGTCGCGGTGCTGCGGTACGGCCCGAAGGGGGTCGGCTCCGCACACCTGCTCCAGGCGTACTTCCTGAACAACGCCGAGCCGGGCTACGACCCGAAGCGCACCGACGACACCGTGGACGTGGTGCTGGGCAGCGGCTTCCAGCAGCTTGCCACCACCACCGAGGTCAACCAGTCCCTGGGCGACATCGGCGCGCCCCAAGCTCCCAAGGGCTCCTGCCCCTCCCCGGTCGCCAAGTGACGGCCGGGTCGGTCTGACCGGCCGGTCAGGGGCCACCCGCGGCGTCCAGCTTCGCGAGCCGGTCGTGCAGCGGCCCGAAGAGCGCCGGCGGGGCCGCGACCACCAGGTCCGGCCCCGGCGGCGCACCGGCCAGGCCGCCCACCCGCACCCCCGCCTCCGCGGCCACCAGCCCGCCCGCCGCCAGGTCCCAGGCCGCGAGACCCTTCTCGAAGTACGCGTCGAGCCGGCCCTCCGCGACCAGACACAGGTCCAGGGCGGCGGCACCCAGGCGGCGGATGTCCCGTACATGAGCGATCAGTCCGGCAACCACCTGGCCCTGGTGCGCGCGACGAGCCGCGTCGTAACCGAAACCGGTGCCGACCAGCGCCTGCCCCAGGTCGACCTCGCCGGAGCACCGCAACCGGACGCCGTCGCGCCAGGCCCCACCCCCGACCGTGGCGGTCCACTCCTCGCCGGTGTGCACGTTGCGCACCACCCCGGCGACCACCACCCCGTCCACCTCGGCCGCCAGCGACACCGCGCTGTGCGCCAGCCCGTAGAGGTAGTTGACGGTCCCGTCGATCGGGTCGACGATCCACCGCACCCCGTCCGGGGCGACCGGCCCGGTGTCGCGGGTACCGTATTCCTCGCCGAGCACCGCGTCGTCGGGTCGCAACTCCCGCAACGCGTCCAGCACCTGCCGCTCGACCGCCCGGTCGGCCGCGGTGACCACGTCGGTGACAGTGCTCTTGGTCGCCGCCACGGAAACACCCTCGACCCGCATCCGGTACGCGGTGGCCGCCGCGTCCCGGGCGACGCCGAGCGCGACCGCCAGAAGTTCCCGAGGTGACGGCGCCGAACGGTGCATCCCCACGTCCCCTTCCCGCACGACCGGGGCGTTCGGGGCCCCGCGCGAGTATCATCCTTACAAAGTCCACATCAGCGCCGAATCGGCGGTCCCACGCCGTTACGCAGTGCGGCGCAGGATGATCGCCGCAGACGGCGTTACAATTCACCCTGCCCACGCGCCACGGACCGCCGACCACCGGCCGATCCGAGACACGAGGGTCCCTCAACCACATCGCCCGGCCCGGTTGCCCCTCGCTGTGCCGGACGACCCGGCCGTGCCCGCTCTTCGCCTCCGGAAGGTCATTCGTGACAGAACCCCGCCAGACCGGCGCCGACGTTCGCTCGCTCACCGACACCCTGATCGCCCACGCGCAGAGCGCCGGCGGTCAGCTCACGTCGGCCCAGCTCGCGCGCACCGTCGAGTCCGCCGAGGTGACTCCGGCCCAGGCCAAGAAGATTCTGCGGGCACTCTCCGAGGCGGGAGTGACGGTGGTGGTGGACGGCTCGGCGAGCACCCGCCGCCGCGTCGCCGCGGCCCGCTCGACCACGCCGGCGTCCCGGGCCACCACCGCCAAGACCACCAAGAAGGCCGCCGCGCCCGCCCCGAAGCAGGCGCCCGCCTCCGACGACACGCCGTCCGCGCCGGCCCCCCGCAAGGTCGCCGCGCGCAAGGCCACCGGCACCTCCGCCGAGGGCGCTGCCGCACCGGCGAAGGCCACCAAGTCGACCCGGGCCACCAAGGCGACGGTCGCCGCCGCCGGCGCCAAGGCCGGCACCAAGGCCAAGGGTGAGGGCGCCGAGGGCGAGATCGACCCGGAGGAGCTGGCCGCGGCCATCGAGGACGTGGTGGTCGAGGAGCCGGCCGAGCTGACCCAGGCCGCCGAGACCGACGCGGCCGCCTCGGCGACCGACAACGACTTCGAGTGGGACGACGAGGAGTCCGAGGCCCTCAAGCAGGCCCGACGGGACGCCGAGCTCACCGCCTCCGCCGACTCGGTCCGTGCGTACCTGAAGCAGATCGGTAAGGTTCCGCTGCTCAACGCCGAGCAGGAGGTGGAGCTGGCCAAGCGCATCGAGGCCGGGCTCTACGCCGCCGAGCGACTGCGGGCCGCCGACGAGGGCGAGGAGAAGCTCGTCCGGGAGATGGTCCGTGACCTGGGCTGGATCTCCCGCGACGGCGAGCGGGCCAAGAACCACCTCCTGGAGGCGAACCTCCGACTGGTGGTGTCCCTCGCGAAGAGGTACACGGGTCGTGGCATGGCGTTCCTGGACCTCATCCAGGAGGGCAACCTCGGTCTGATCCGCGCGGTGGAGAAGTTCGACTACACCAAGGGCTACAAGTTCTCCACGTACGCGACCTGGTGGATCCGGCAGGCGATCACCCGCGCGATGGCCGACCAGGCCCGCACCATCCGCATCCCGGTGCACATGGTCGAGGTCATCAACAAGCTCGGCCGCATACAGCGCGAGCTGCTCCAGGACCTGGGCCGTGAGCCCACCCCGGAGGAGCTGGCCAAGGAGATGGACATCACACCCGAGAAGGTGCTGGAGATCCAGCAGTACGCCCGGGAGCCCATCTCGCTGGACCAGACCATCGGCGACGAGGGCGACAGCCAGCTCGGTGACTTCATCGAGGACTCCGAGGCCGTGGTCGCGGTGGACGCGGTCTCGTTCTCGCTCCTGCAGGACCAGCTCCAGCAGGTGCTGCAGACGCTCTCCGAGCGTGAGGCGGGTGTGGTACGGCTGCGCTTCGGCCTGACCGACGGCCAGCCACGGACGTTGGACGAGATCGGCCAGGTCTACGGGGTGACCCGGGAACGGATCCGGCAGATCGAGTCCAAGACGATGTCCAAGCTGCGCCACCCGTCGCGCTCGCAGGTCCTCAGGGATTACCTGGACTGACCGGGTTTCGTCAACCGAACGTGTCGTTTTGACCACCTGGTGTGCAACACCAGATGGTGATCGTCCGGATGCACGAATGTGATCGTTGACGTGGCACCCTGGGTGCACGGCACACTGTCCCTGCCAGGTGTGACCTCGGTCCCCCGCGGGCACACAGGGAAGGCAGTGCCTAGTAAGGGTGTTGCACCATAGGTGAGCAACGACCGAAGAGATTGTTCATCGGTGACGACCAGAGGAGGAAGGCGATGACCCCGACCCTCACGCCGCCGCCCGAGACGGTGGCGCCCCCAGCCGCCGATGAACGGTGCGACCGCTGCAATGCTGCCGGGAAGCTCCGGATCACTCTGGCGGGTGGGAGCGAGCTGGTGTTCTGCGGGCACCATGCGAACAAGTACGCGGAGGATCTCGTGAAGATCACCGAGCGGTTCGCGACGGAGCCCGATTTCAGCTGGCGTGGCGCCGATCTGATGGCGAACTAGATCCGCAAACCGACATAGCCGGCCGGAGGCACCCCGAGGGTGTCTCCGGCCGGCTTCTTCGTACCCAGATCCACGCCCTTCGCCCCTGCGCCGTGCCGCTGCCTCAGCCCCGGCGTGCGCGGTGTCGGCGAGGGCGCTCCGCACAATCCCGGGCCAGACGGTCGGAACGTCCGTCAAGATCCACGCATTTTCCCGGATGTTGCTGCCTCCCGGGCCTCCGAGGCAGCAACATCCCCGAAGTTGTGCGGATCTTGAGTGCTCCGCGCCCAAGATCGCGCTTGAACCAGGAAGTGGTGGCCTCACAGGCGCGCCGACACCACTACAACCATGTTCGAGCACGATCTTGGGCCCGGGGCGGATGGTGTCGGTGTGGTTGGTGGGCCTAGAGGGTCTGGACGGTGGCGATGCGTTCCTCGAGCTGCTCGATGGTGGCCTGGGCGCTGGGCGGGCCGCCGCATAGTCGGCGCAACTCGGCATGGATCTTGCCGTGCGGTTGGCCGGTGCGGTGGTGTCGTGCCGCCACCAGAGCGTTCAGTTGGCGCCGTAGCGCCACACGGCGCTGGGCGGCGCTCATGGGTGCCGGCGGCGCCGCGGTGGGCGCAGCGGCCGTCTGAGCGGGCCCGTCGGCGGTACGGCGGCGTTGGGCGGCGAGTTGTGCGGCTTGCCGTTTGGTCAGCAGCAGCGACACCTGATCGGCGGTGAGCAGACCGGGCAGGCCGAGGTATTCCTCTTCCTCGGGGGTGCCGGCCTGCGCCGCGGTGCCGAACGACGCGCCGTCGAAGATCACCTGGTCCAGTTCGGCGGTGGCCGAGAGCGCGGCGAAGCGCTTCTCCAACTCGCCGCTTGCCTGGTCGTCGCGCTGCGCTCGTTCCAGCAGGTCGTCGTCGAAGCCGTCGGATTCCTTGGGTTTGCCGAGTACGTGGTCCCGCTCGGTCTCCATCTCGCTGGCCAGCCCGAGCAGGTGCGGCACGCTGGGCAGGAACACCGACGCGGTCTCCCCGGGCCGGCGGGCCCGGACGAACCGGCCGATCGCCTGGGCGAAGTAGAGCGGCGTGCTGGCACTTGTGGCGTAGACCCCGACCGCGAGTCGCGGGATGTCGACCCCTTCGGACACCATCCGCACCGCGACCAGCCACCGCTGGTCGGACGCCGCGAACGTCGCGATCCGCGCGGATGCGCCCTGGTCGTCGGAGAGCACCACGGCGGCCTTCTCGCCCGTGACCTGCTCGATCAGCTTGGCGTACGAGCGGGCGGTCTGTTGGTCGGTGGCGATGATCAGCCCGCCGGCGTCGGCCATGCCGGCGTTGCGCAGCACTGTGAGTCGGGCGTCGGCGGCCCGCAGGACCTGCGGCATCCAGTCGCCGGCGGGGTCCAGGGCGGTACGCCAGGCCTGCGCCACCAGATCCTGCGTCATGGGTTCACCGAGGCGGGCGGCCAACTCCTCCCCCGCGTTGGTCCGCCAGCGGGTCTCGCCGGAGTACGCCAGGAAGAGCACCGGCCGGACCACGCCGTCGCGGAGGGCGTCGGAGTAGCCGTACACCGAGTCGGCGCGGGAGCGCAGCAGCCCGTCCCCGCCCCGCTCGTAGCTGACGAACGGGATCGGGTTGTCGTCGGAGCGGAACGGGGTCCCGGTGAGCATCAGCCGGCGTACGGCGGGTTCGAAGGCCGCCTTCACCCCGTCTCCCCAGGACCGGGAGTCGCCCGCGTGGTGGATCTCGTCGAGGATGACCAGGGTGCGCCGGGTCATGGTGCGCCGTCGGTGCACCTGCGGGGCCATTCCCACCTGGGCGTAGGTGATCACCGCGCCGTGGAAGTCGGCCGCGGAGTGCACGTCCGCGTTGCGGAACGCCGCGTCGAGTTGGATGCCCACCCGGGCCGCCGCTTCGGCCCACTGGCTCTTCAGGTGTTCGGTCGGTGCGACGACGGTGACCGCCTCGACGGTGCCGTCGGCGAGCAGTTCGGCGGCGATCCGCAGGGCGAAGGTGGTCTTGCCGGCGCCGGGGGTGGCGACCGCGGTGAAGTCCTCGGTACGCCGGCGCAGGTATTCGACCAGGGCTTTACGCTGCCAGGCGCGTAGCGCCGGGAACGTCTCGAGCACCGGCGTCCGGGCTGCCACGCGAAGCTCCTCTCCGACCGCACGACGGCGGATCCGGGGCGAGGGCCACGGTGACCGCCGCCCATGAAAACGCCTCCGCGCAGAAGCTGCCGCGAAGGCCGACTCAGCATAACCAGCGTCGGCCCGACGTCCCAGGCGACGCCACGCTGGTCACATCTGTCACCCCGGCGGAAGGGGCCTCACCACTCAGGGTCACCGGTGCGTGGCGGGCGCAGTGTCGCCACCGGGGCGGACCACCGTCGTCGCAGTGCGATCAGGCGTAGACCGAACACCAGGACGGCGGCGGCGGTAAGCGGCACCGGCCCGGTCTGGTCGCTGGCGTACAGGACCACCACCAGGATCGAGCCGGCCAGCGCGGCCACCGCGTAGATCTCCCGGCGCAGCACCACCGGGATCTCGGCGGTGAGCAGGTCGCGGCCGAGCCCGCCGCCGATCGCGGTGAGCATGCCGATCAGGCAGGCGCCGACTGCCGGCACCTGGGCGTCGAGCGCCTTGAGCGTGCCGGTGACGGTGAACAGCGCCAGACCGGCCGCGTCCAGCACCAGGACGGTGGTGCGCAGTCGGGCCAGTTGGGGGTGCAGCCAGAAGACGGCGAGCGCGGTGATCGCGGCGGTGGCCGCGTACCGCCAGTCGGCGAAGGCCAGCGGTGGAACCTCGTCGATGACCAGGTCCCGGAGGATCCCGCCGCCGAGGGCGGCGACGAAACCGACGAAGGCAACGCCGAACAGGTCCAGTCGCTTCGCCACCGCCGCCGAGGCCCCGGATGCGGCGAAGACCGCCACCCCGGCCAGGTCGGCGAGGAGCAGGGCGGTGGAGGTGGTCACCGCCGCAGGCTACGTCGCCGGCCGGGATGCCGGCCCACGTTCACTCGCGGTACGAGTCGTAGATCTCCTTGCACTTGGGGCAGACCGGCGAACCCGGCTTGGCCGCCTTGGTGACCGGGAACGTCTCACCGCAGAGCGCGACGACGAAGGTGCCCATGACGGCACTCTCGGCGATCTTCTCCTTGCGGACGTAGTGGAACATCTCGGGACCGGTGTCGGCGTCCTTCAGCTCCGGACGCTCGAGAACCTCTGTGCTCACGTCTGCACCTCCAACCGTCAAGTTTGGCAGGTCATCACGGCCGGGTCCACTTGAGGCCAGCGGACACCCGACCCCGTACGGTGCCAATGTGACTGACTTTCGCATCAGCTACGGGACCGAGGTCGCCGAAGCCCTGCGCGACGGCCGGCCCGTCGTCGCCCTGGAGAGCACCATCGTCTCGCACGGCCTGCCCCGGCCGGAGAACCTGCGGGTGGCCAGGGAGATCGAGCAGGCGGTTCGGGACGCCGGGGCCGTTCCGGCCACGATCGGGATGATCCGCGGCGAGGTGGTGGTCGGCCTCGACGACGCCCAGCTGACCCGTCTCGCCACCGTCGACGGAGTGACAAAGCTCTCGGTCCGCGACCTCGCGGTGGCGGCGGCCACGGGCGCCGACGGCGCGACGACAGTGGCCGCGACCAGCGCGGTGGCCGCCGCGGCCGGGATCGGGGTGTTCGCCACCGGCGGGTTGGGTGGGGTGCACCGGGAGGCGGCGCACACCTTCGACGAGTCGGCGGACCTGACCACCCTGGCCCAGACCCCGATCGCTGTGGTCTGCGCCGGGGTCAAGTCGATCCTCGACGTGGGCGCGACGCTGGAGCGCCTGGAGACCCTCGGCGTCGCCGTGGTCGGTTACCGCACCCGCCGGTTCCCCGGTTTCTACCTCACCGACGCCGGTTTCGACCTGGACTGGTCCGTGGACTCGCCGGAGCAGGTCGCCGCCGTGCTCGCCGCCCGGGACGAGCACGCCGTGCACACCGGCGGGCTGCTCGTTGCCAACCCGCTGCCGGTCGACGAACAGCTCGACCCGGAGCTGCACGACCGGACCCTCGCCGAGGGCCTGGCGCTGCTGGATCGGGACGGCATCACCGGGAAGGCCGTCACGCCGTACCTGCTGGCGCACTTCCACTCGGCCACCGAGGGCGCGAGCCTGGCGGTGAACGTCCGGATCATCCTGCGCAACGCCGACCTGGCCGCGCGGATCGCGGTCGCCGCGGCGGCCCGAAGCACCACCGCCCCGGCGTGACGCGACCGGCCCGGGTGGTCGTCGTCGGCGACGTGATCACCGACGTGGTCGCCGTGCTGTCCGGGCCCCTCGCGGCCGGCTCGGACACCGGGGCGGAGATCAGTCTCGGCGGTGGTGGTCAGGCGGCCAACACCGCTGCCTGGGTCGCCGCACAACGGGTGGACGTCACGCTCGTCGGCGCGGTCGGTGACGACGACGAGGGGCGGGACCGGGTTGCCGAACTGACCCGGGCGGGCGTCGACTGCGCGGTCGAGCGGATCGAGGGCGTACCCACCGGCACGGTGATCGTGTTGGCGGCCGACGACGAGCGGACCATGGTCAGCCAGCGGGGCGCGAACCTGCGGCTGAGCGGCGCGCACGTCGAGGGGGCCGTCGCGGCGGCGCCCGACGCCGGGCATCTGCACCTGTCCGCGTACACCCTGCTGGACGCCGCGTCGCGCGGCGCGGGGCTGCGGGCGTTGGCCGCCGCGCGCGAGCGTGGGCTCACCATCAGCGTCGACGCGGCGTCCGCGGCGCCGCTGCGGCGGGTCGGCGCGGCGGTGTTCCTGAGTTGGATACGCGACATCGACCTGCTGCTGGTCAACGCGGACGAGGCGACGGCGCTGGCCGGCGGGCTGGACCCGGCGGCGCAGGGGCGGGTGTTGTCGGCGACGGCGCGGCGGGTGGTGGTCAAGCGCGGGGCGGCCGGCGCGGTCTGGGTGGACCGCACCGGGGCGGTCCACGTGGCCTCAGCCCGCCGGACGGCGGTGGTGGATGTCACGGGGGCCGGCGATGCCTTCGCGGCCGGCCTGCTCACCGCGTGGCTCGCGGGCGCCACCCCGGCCGCGGCGCTGGGCCGCGCCACCGACCTGGGGGCGATGGCCGTCTCCACCGCCGGCGCGCGTCCGCAGCCGTGACGGTACGAACCCTGGCCCGTTCGCGGGTCAGGGTTCGGCGTCGATGACCTTGTGCGGGCGTTCCTCGGCGGTGAGGCTCATCGGCGGCGTGTCGTCCTGCCGGCGGGGGTGGAACCGGTTGGCGAGCCGGTGCTCTTCCTTGGGCGGCCGGTCATTGGCCAGCAGCACGGCCAGCCAGGGGATGAGCACCATGCCGAGGCCGCACAGCGGCAGCCAGAGCCAGAGCAGTGGGGCGTTCGCACCGACCAGGATCGCGCCGACGACGATGCACAGCACCCGGATGCCCATCATCAGGACATAGCGGCGCTGGCGACTGTTGAGCTGATCGTCCTGGCTGCGCGAGGCGTCGGTGATGAGAATCGGCTGGTACGCCTGACGCTTCACCATGGACCTCCTACGAGGGGATTACCCCTCATCCTGTCACCGCGAGGGCGTGATCAGCGAACTTCGAGTCAACCCGGCACGTGTTACGTGCGTGGTACGCTCCGAGCGTGGGCAGCAGGTTCAGCTTCACCGACGAGGCGTTGGCCAACCTGAGGGTCTACGACGTCACGCCCGGGGAAGTCTGGGAGGCGCTACACAGCGCCCGACGGGTCATCCGCCATCTGGGCGACGACGTGATGGTGGTCTACGCCGCCGCCCGTCGGGGCCGCCGACTGGCGGTGCTGCTCGCCGAGGCCGATGGCACCGACAACGACTGGGACATCCTCTCCGCTCGTGAGCTGAGCGACGCCGAGTCCAAGCGCTACGACGAGGCCGTGCGGAGATCTCGCCGATGAGGAGGCCGTGACGATGCACCGGAACGACGCGACCAAGCAGTTCCACAGCGGCGACGACCGGATCGCCGAGCTGATCGACGAGAGCCCGGCGGTGGACCTCCCCACCCCCGACACCGACGTGCCGATGGTCAGCAGGTCGGTCCGGCTGCCGCTGGAGACCTACGAGCGGGTGCGCTCCGCCGCCGACGCCCGCGGCATCGGGGTCACCACCCTGATGCGCCAGTGGATCGAGGCCGGCCTGGCCGACCTGGACGACTCGGCGACCGTCTCACTCGCCGACGTCCGACGCGCGCTGGCCTCCCTGGCGCACCCCACCGCCGCCTGAACGTCAGCCCCCCGCAGCCTTGGCCGCCGCCTTCATCTGCTGCTTGTACTCCCGCACCTGCCGCAGCGAATCGACGTCGGTGACGTCGGCCACGGACCGGTACGCGCCCGGGTCGCCGTAGCCGCCGGCAGCCTGCCGCCAGTCCTGCGGGGTCACCCCGAACCGCTTGCCGAGCAGGGCCACGAAGATCTGCGCCTTCTGCTTGCCGAAGCCGGGCAGCCCGGACACCCGGCGCAGCAGCTCCGGCCCGTCGGCGACGTCGGACCAGAGCAACGCCGCGTCACCGTCGTAGCGCTCCACCAGCACCCGGCAGACCTCCTGCACCCGCGCCGCCATCGCCTTCGGGAACCGGTGCAACGCGGGCGGCTGGGCGAAGAGCGCGACGAGCGCCTCCGGGTCGTACCCGGCCAGCTCCGCCGCGTCCAGGTCATGACCGAGCCGCTGGGTCAGCACGTACGGCGAGGAGAACGCTTTCTCCATCGGCACCTGCTGGTCGAGGACCATGCCGAGGAGCAGGGCCAGCGGGCTGCGCTCCAGCAGCCGGTTGGCCTCGGGGTCGATGGGAAGTACGAGCGTCATGGCACCATCCTGCCCGGCCGCCTGTTACGGACGACCACCGACGCTCCGGGTTCGATCCGGCGGGTGGCCGCGCCGGGCGTCGCGGCGGAAGGCAGGATGGCTGCGTGGACGAACACGACATGCTGCTCTCCCCCGCCGGTGTCGACGCGCTGCGGACCGCGCTGACCCGGACCGGGTTCACCAGCCACGGCATCGCCGAGAGACTGGGTGCGCAGGCAACCGCCGCGGTCGCCCGCAACGACTACCGGGCCGCGTTGCGCGCCACCGAGGACGGCGACCCGCTCGGCACCCTGATCCGGGTGTTCATCTGCGACCAGACCGAGTCGGAGGCCGCGGTGGCCGCCGCGCTGACGCCGCTGAGCCTGGAGGAGGCACTGGCCGGCGGGCTGGTCGAGCGGTACGGCGGCGGTCTGCGTGCCGGCGTGGACCTGGAACCGTACGGGGACGACTGGTGGGTGCTCGCCGACGTGCCGTCCAGCGCCCGCCCGGGTCGCCCGTTGCACGCCGAACACGTGCTCGGCATCGGCGGGGCGACCCACACCCTGATCGGCGCCACCATGCGCCGGCCGGTCGGCACCGCACTGGACCTGGGGACCGGGTCCGGCGTCCAGGCCCTGCACCTGGCCACCCACGCCGACTCGGTGACCGCCACCGACCTCTCCGAGCGGGCCCTGCGCTTCGCCGCGACCACCGCCGCCCTCAACGGTCAGGACTGGGAGTTGCTGCGCGGTGACCTGGTCGCCCCGGTTGCGGGCCGGCGCTTCGACCTCGTGGTGAGCAACCCGCCGTTCGTGGTCGGCCCGGGCACCACCACGCACGTCTACCGCGACTCCGGCCGGGTCGGTGACGCGATCGGCGCGGAGCTGGCCGCAGCCGCCCCGGGTCTGCTCACCGAGGGCGGCACGATGCAGTACCTGGCGAACTGGGTGCACGTCGCCGGCGAGGAGTGGGACGAGCGGGTGGCCGGCTGGTTCGCCGGTACCGGCCTGGACGCCTGGGTCATCCAGCGGGAGGTGGCCGACCCCATGGCGTACGTCGACCTGTGGCTCACCGACGTGGGCGAGACCGCCGACCCGCAGCGGATGGCCGCCTGGCTGGACTGGTTCGACGCGCACAAGGTGGAGGGGATCGGCTTCGGCATCGTGTCGCTGCGCCGGGGCGGTCACGCCGACCCGGTGGTCCGCGTGGAGGAGCTGCGCCAGCGGGCGCAGCCACCGCTGGGCGACCAGATCGCGGCGTGGTTCGACCGCCAGGACTTTCTCCGGGTACGCGACACGGAGGCGCTGCTCGCCGAGCGCTACCGGGCCGCCGAGGGCCTCCAGCTGCGGCAGGAGGCCACCATGGGCGATGAGGGTTGGGGCGTGGACCGGCAGGTCCTCGCGATGCCGAACGGCCTGCGCTGGACCGAGGAGATCGACCCGCTGGTGCTGGCGCTGGTCGGTGGCGCCGACGGCCGGTTGCCCCTGCGTGACCAGCTCGCCCTGCTCGCCGCCGCGCACGACGTCGAGCCCGACGAGATGGCCGAGGCCGCCGGCCCGATCGTGGCGCACCTGGTGGAGCGTGGCTTCATCGAGCGGGTGCCCGCCTGATGCGGGCCGTGGTGCAGACCGTCGGGCGGGCCAGTGTGACAGTGGACGACGAGGTGGTCGGCGCGATCGAGAACGGCCTGCTCGTGCTGCTCGGGGTGACCCACACCGACACCGGCCGGACCGCTCAGACGATGGCCCGCAAGGTGCACGAGTTGCGCATCCTGGACGGGGAGCGGTCCGCCGCCGACACCGGCGCGCCGATCCTGGTGGTCAGTCAGTTCACCCTCTACGGCGACGCCCGCAAGGGCCGCCGTCCTAGTTGGACGGCGGCCGCCGCCGCCGAGGTGGCCGAACCACTGGTGACCGCTGTGGTGGACGCCCTGCGCGAACGAGGAGCGAAGGTGGAGACGGGCCGCTTCCGCGCCCACATGCTCGTGGACAGCGTCAACGTAGGCCCCCAAACCCTCCTCCTAGACCTCTAACCCCACCCCTTCCCCACCCCCACCGCCCCCCTGCCCGGTGCGGTGATCAAGAGGTTTGCGTCAGATCTCGCCCGGAGTTTGACGCAAACCTCTTGATCACCGGGGCGAAGTGGGGTTGTGGGGGTGGGAGGGGTGGGGGTGGGGTGGATTAGGAGAAGAGGCCTCGGCGGGACAGGGACTGGCGGAGCCAGTTGTCTAGTTCGGCGGTCCAGTCGGTGCGGTCGGCGGTGGCGTGGTCCACAGTGAAGCGGCCGAAGGCGTCCCGGCCCTCACTGAAGACGCCGCCGCGCTTGTCGACCTCCAGGACCACCTGCATCTGCTGCGCGTCGGCGACGAAGGTGACCTCCAACTGGTTGATCGACCGGGCGTACTGCGGCGCCGGGTTGAACTCGATCTCCTGGTAGAACGGCAACGTCTGCCGTACTCCGTAGATGTGCCCACGTTCCACATCAGCGCGGGCGAACCGGAAGCCCAGTCGCAGCAACGCGTCGAGCAGTCGCTCCTGCGCCGGCAGTGGGTGCACCGACACGGCGTCCAGATCACCCTTGTCGACCGCGCGGGCGACCTCTAACTCGGTACGCAGACCCATCGTCATGCCGTGCAGGTGCTGCCCGTACAGCTCGGTGACCGGTGTCTCCCACGGCACGGCGAAGCGGAACGGGATGTCGTGGCGTTGCCCCGGCTCCAGCCGGAACGCGCCGGTGATCTGCTGGCGGTGGAACTCCTGGGTGGTGTCGTAGTCGTCGTCGCCGCTCTCCACCTCGACCCGGGTGACCAGGCCGAGGCTCACCTGGTCGATGTCGACCTGGTGGTCGCCGCCGACCACCTGGATGCGCCCCTCCAACTGGCCGCCCGGGCGGCAGTTCGGGTCCGCCAACACCGTCTCCACCGACGGACCGCCGACGCCCATCGCCTGCATGAGCCGCTTGAAGACCACGCCGTCCTCCACTTGTCGTCCGCGCCGACCCGAGCCGGCCGTCCGTCCGTCCAACCATCCGTCCGCAACGTAACCGTGGCGGGCAACCGCACACCCGGACGACACACCGCACCAGCGACCCGACCTGATTCCTGTCGGGTGCCCGATCGCCTCACTCCCGTTTTACGCCCCGCCCGCCAAGCTGTGTCTCACACCGGCACCGCTGGGCCGGAGACACGGCACAGACGTGGAAACGGGGAGAGACAGAGATGGTCCTGCAGATGACGGAACACCGGACGCGTCCGGCCACCACGACCGACACCGACGGGACCCCCGAGGTCCTCACCGACCTGGACGCCACCGACGAGCGTGGCATCTCCACCGACCTGGTCCGGGCGTACCTCAACGGGATCGGTCGGACGAAGCTGCTGACCGCCGCGCAGGAGGTCGACCTGGCCCGGCGTATCGAGGCCGGGTTGTTCGCCGACGAGAAGCTCGCGACCTGCACCCCGGTCTCCGCCGAGCTGCGGGCCGACCTGGAGCTGATCGTCGCGGAGGGCCGGGCCGCGAAGGACCACCTGCTTGAGGCGAACCTGCGGCTGGTGGTGAGCATCGCGAAGCGCTACACCGGTCGCGGTATGGCGTTCCTGGACCTCATCCAGGAGGGCAACCTCGGTCTGATCCGCGCGGTGGAGAAGTTCGACTACGCCAAGGGCTACAAGTTCTCCACGTACGCGACCTGGTGGATCCGGCAGGCGATCACCCGCGCGATGGCCGACCAGGCCCGCACCATCCGCATCCCGGTGCACATGGTCGAGCAGGTCAACCGGATGGTCCGTGCCCGCCGCGAGCTGGCGGTGACGCTGGGTCGCGAGCCTACTGTCGCCGAGGTCGCCCGGGCCCTGGAGATCCCCGAGATCCAGGTCATCGAGCTGATCTCCTACGACCGGGAGCCGGTCAGCCTGGACCAGGCCGTCGGCGACGACGGCGAGAGCGCCCTCGGTGACTTCGTGGCCTCGGTGGACCCGCGTACCGAGCCGGGCGACGCCGCCGCCCAGGGTGAGCTGCGCAACGAGGTCAGCGTCGTGCTGGCCACCCTGTCCCAGCGGGAGCAGGCGGTCATCCGGCTCCGGTTCGGTCTGGACGACGGCCGGCAGCGCACCCTGGACGAGGTCGGCCGGGAGTTCGGGTTGTCCCGGGAGCGGATCCGGCAGATCGAGAAGGTGACGCTGCTGAAGCTGCGCGCACCGGAGCGGGCCCAGCGCCTGGAGGCGTACGCCTGCTGACGCACCCGGTTCCCATGGAAGGCCCTGGCGGTTCGCCGGGGCCTTCCATGCTGCCGGGGTGTTTGACTGGGGAACCGTTAGGCGACGTGAGGGGAACGACGATGAACTGGACGCTGGAAGTGGTGATCGTGCCGGTCACCGACCTGGACCGGGCCAAGGCGTTCTACGCCGACCAGCTCGGCTTCACCGTCGACCACGACACCGTGATCAGCGACGAGGCGCGCATCGTCCAGTTCACTCCGCCCGGCTCCGGCTGCTCGATCGTGATCGGCAAGGGTGCCGTACCGGAGATGCCGCCGGGCTCGCTCAAGGGCCTGCAACTGGTGGTGCCCGACATCGAGCAGGCCCACGCGGAGTTGGTCGACCGTGGCGTCCAGGTCAGCGACGTCCAGGTGTTGGGCGTCAACCCGCGACCCGTTCCGCACCCGCTGGACAACGTCGGCTTCGTCTTCTTCAGTGACCCGGACGGCAACTCCTGGGCCGTCCAGCAAATCTCCAGCCGGGCCTGACCGGCCGCGTTCAGAGGCGGCGGGGGCCGGTGTCGGGGCGCGCGGCGACGCCGCCCACCCGCACCTGGGCGTGCAGAACGGAGATGCCTCCCGGGCGGGCCAGCACTGGATTGAGGGTCAACGAGCGCACCCGGGGCTGCTCGTCGGCGAGCTGCCCCACCCGCAACAGCAGGTCCGCCAGGGCGGCCCGGTCGACCGGTGCGGCACCCCGATGCCCGCGTAGCAACGGCGCCGCCCGAGGCTCGTCGACCAGTTCGGACGCGTCGGTGTCGGTCAGTGGAACCGCCCGCCAGGCCCGATCGCCCAGCAACTCGGTGGCGACCCCGCCGAGGCCGAAGCCGACCACCGGCCCGAACGCCGGATCCTCCACCAACTCCACCACGCAGGCCACGCCGGGCGGCACCATCGGCTGGACCAGCGCCCCCGCGCCGAAGGTCGCCGCCAGCTCGGCGTACGCGCGGCGCACTGCCGGCTCGTCGGGCAGGTCGAGCCGGACCGCGCCGAGGTCGAGTCGGTGCCGCAGCCCGGGGGCGGCTGCCTTGAGCACCACCGGGAAACCCAGCCGCGCCGCCGCGTCGACAGCCGCGTCGACCGAGTCGACGGTCGCCGAGGCCACCACGTCGATGCCGTACGCGGCCAGCAGCGCACCCGGGTCGGTGCCGTCGGCGCGGAGCGCGGCCTGCGCGGCGGCCCGGTCGACGGCGGGCAGCTCGGGCGCGATCCCGGGCGGACGGCGTAACCACTCGGCGTACCGGTGCACCCGGGCGAGGGCACGCACCGCCTCCTCCACGCCGCCGTACGCGGGCACGCCCGGTGGCAGTCGTCCGACCAGGAACGTCGCCACTGTCGGCTTGCCCAGTGCCAGAGCGGCCGGTAGCGCGGCGGTCACGTCGGCGTCCACAGCGGTCAGTTGCCCGGGCAGCGGCGGGGCGAAGACCACCACCAGGGCGTCCACCCCCTCGTCACCGGCCGTCTCGGCGAGAGCGGCGGCGAACTCGGCGGCACCGGCGCTCGGCCCGACGTCGCGGGGATAACCATCGGCCACGGTGAGGCCCTGCCCGACGCAAGCGGTGGCGGCGAGGCCGGTCAGGGCCGAGGAGTTGCCGACCACACCGACCCGTCCGCCCGCCGGCAGCGGCTGGTTGGCCAGCAGCACACCCACGTCGAGCAGCTCCGGCACGGTGTCCACCCGGATCACCCCGGACTGGGCGAAGAGGGCGGCCACCGCCACCTCGTCCGGCCCGGCGGTGTCACCGACCCCGACCGGGCGGGCCGGCGAGGCGAGCGCGACAACCGGTTTGGCGCGACCGATCCGCCGGGCCAGCCGGGCGAACTTGCGCGGGTTACCGAACGTCTCCAGGTACAACATGATCACGTCGGTGCCGCTGTCGTCCTGCCAGTACTGCAGGAGGTCGTTGCCGGAGACGTCGGCCCGGTTGCCGGCCGACACGAAACTCGACAGCCCGAGGCCACGCCGGTCCGCCTCAGCGAGCAACGCCACCCCGAACGCGCCGGACTGGCTGAAGATGCCCACCCGGCCGGCCGGCGGCAGTGCCGGGGAGAGGGTGGCGTTGAGGCGTACCGTCGGGTCGGTGTTGGCCACGCCCAGGCAGTTCGGGCCGATCACCCGCATGCCCGCGGCGTGCGCCGCGCGGACCAGCGCCCGTTGCGTGGCGGCGCCCTCCGCCCCGGCCTCGGCGAAGCCGGCCGAGATGACCACCAGGCCGTGCGCCCCCGCCGCGGCCGCGTCGGCGACCACAGCGGTCGCCGCCTCCGGGGGCACCGCCACCACCGCCAGGTCAACAGGCGTGCCGGCGTCGCCAGCCGAGGGGTACGCGGGCAGGCCCGCCACCGTCGACGCGCTCGGGTGCACGGGCACCACCGAGCCGGTGAAACCGCCGTCGCGCAGGTGCCCGAGGACCGCCGCGCCGACGCCCTGGCCGGTGGCGCTGGCACCGTAGACGGCGATGCCCCGAGGGGCGAGCAGCCGGGCGATCGAGCGGGCCTCGGTGCGGTGTTCCCGGCCGCGTTGCACCTCCAGGGTCGCCTCGGTGGGCGCGATCGGGAAGCTCAGGTGCACCACGCCGTCGGCGTACTCGCGCTGGACCTGGTAGCCGAAGTCGGCGAAGACGCGCAGCATCGTCCCGTTGGCGGGCAACACCTCGGCGACGAAGCTCATGATGTCGTTGCGGCGGGCCGCGTCCGCCAGGTGCTCCATCAGCACCGAGCCGATGCCCCGGCCCTGGTAGGCGTCCTCCACCACGAAGGCCACCTCCGCCTCCGGGGCCTGCGGGCCCAGCCGCTCGTACCGGCCGACCGCGACGATCTGCCCGGCGGCCAGCACCACGAACGCCTCCCGGTCGCGGTGGTCGACGGTGACGAAACGGATCAGATCCCTTTCCGGGATGCGCGGGTACGGCGAGAAGTAGCGCAGGTAGCGGGTGCGCTCGGAGAATCGGCTGTGCATCGCCACGATGCCCGGCGCGTCGGCCGGGTCGATCGGTCGCAACTGGACGGTGCTGCCGTCGCTGAGCAACACGTCCACCGGGTGGTCCACTGTCGTCACCGGAACGGCCGGCTCAGTCCCGCGGATCGTGCGGGTCGAGCCCGAGCAACGGGAAGACCGTCTTGCGGGTGGCCGCGATCGCCCGGTCCACCGCGCTGGGCTCGCCGGTCGGCTGCCACGGCTCGTACGACGGGTCGGCGTCGTCGGTCATCCGCAACGGCACCTCCCGGCCCAGACGGCGGGAGGCGACCAACTCACGCCAGGCGAGCGGGGTCAGCGTGGCGGGGTCGATCGGGTCACCGGTGGCCACGGCCAGCAGGTGGCTCCAGGCCCGGGGCACCACCTCGACCAGCGCGTACCCGCCGCCGCCGGTGGCCACCCAACGGCCGTCGCACAGCTCGTCGGCGAGCGCCCGCATCGCCAGGTAGGTGGCCCGCTGCCCGTCCACCGTCAGGTTCAGGTCGGCGAGCGGGTCCAGTCGGTGCCCGTCCGCGCCGCACTGGCTGACCAGCACCTGCGGTCGGAACGCACGCAACACCGACGGCACGATCGCGTGGAAGGCCCGCTGCCAGGCGGGGTCGTCGACACCCGGGGGCAGCGGCATGTTGACGGCGGTGCCCTGCGCGCCCGGCCCACCCGTCTCGTCGGGGAAACCGGTGCCCGGGAAGAGCGCCAGCGGGGTCTCGTGCAGGCTGACCGTCAGCACCCTGGGGTCGTCCCAGAAGATCTGCTGCACCCCGTCGCCGTGGTGCACGTCGACATCCACGTACGCGATCCGCTCGGCACCGAGGTCGAGCAGGCGGGCGATGGCCACCGCGGGGTCGTTGTAGACACAGAAGCCGGAGGCCCGGGCGGGCATCGCGTGGTGCAGGCCGCCGGCCACGTTCACCGCCCGCCGCGCCTCCCCGCGCCAGACCGCCTCGGCGGCGGCCACCGTCGCCCCGGCAATCAAGGCGCTGGACTCGTGCATCCCGTCGAACACCGGGTTGTCCGAGGTGCCGAGCCCGTAACCGGCGAAGAGCGGGTCACGCGGCGCGGCCCGCACCGCGGCCAGGTAGGCGCTGTCGTGCACCCGGGTGAGCAGCGAGTCGTCGGCGATTTCCGGCTTGACCACGCGCACCCCCTGACGATCCAGGACGCCCAGCTCGCGGGCGAGCGCGACCGTCAACTCCACCCGGATCGGGTCGAGCGGATGGTCACCCATGTCGTAGGCGAGCAGCGACTCGTCCCACACCACCACCGTGTCGTCGGACATGAGCCCATCGTCGCACGGGGACCGCCGCCGGCCCACCGCACGCGCTGGTCAACGGCCGGGTGTCTCCCCGACGGCGACCGGACGCGCCGGATCGGCCACCCAGTTGCTCCACGATCCCACGTAGAGCGCCGCGTCGGTGCGGCCGGCCAGGTGCAGCGCCAGCACCGCCTGCGCGGCGGTCACCCCGGAGCCGCAGTACGCCCCGACGGTCCGCGCTCCGGTCACCCCGGCGGCGGCGAACCGCTCGCTCAACACGTCGGCGGCCGGGAAGCGCCCGTCCGGGCCGACGTACTCGCCGGCGGGCAGGTTGACAGCGCCCGGCACGTGCCCGGCGACAGCGTCGATCGGCTCCACCTCGCCCCGGTAGCGGGGAGCAGTCCGTACGTCGAGCAGCACGGCGTCGTCCATGGCGGCGAGGGTGGCGGCCTGCCCGGCGTCGAGGACCGGAAGCCCACCGGGCCGCACCACGACGTCGCCGGTGGTCGGGGACTGCGCGTCGGTGGAGACGGGCAGACCGGCGGCGACCCAGGCCGGGTAACCGCCGTGCAGCACACGCACCGACCGGTGTCCCGCCCAGCGCAACGTCCACCAGGCCCGCGCTGCGGCCATGCCGTCGCCGCCGTCGTACACCACCACGGGGTGATCGGCGCGGACGCCGGCAGCCCGGAGCGCGGCCTGCAACGCCGCCGGGTCGGGCAGCGGGTGTCGACCTCCGGCACCCGGCGCGCCGCAGAGCGCGGTGTCAAGGTCGACGAAGACCGCGCCGGGCAGGTGGCCGGCAAGGTAGTCGTCACGACCGGGCGCGCCGACGAGCCGCCAGCGAACGTCGAGCACGGTGGGCGGGTCGACGTCGTCGAGCGCGACGGCGAGCCGGTCGACCTCGACCAACGGCTCCTGGGGACCGGACATGGCGACCATCAAACACCATCCGTGTCGACGGCACGCGGTTCGGCGGCGGTCGTCAGTCGTTCACCGAGGTAACATCGTGCACCGGAGGGCCGCTGACGTTATGAAGTCTCACGACCTGGTCGACACGACCGAAATGTACCTGCGCACCATCCTCGAACTCGAAGAGGAGGGGGTGCCGCCGCTGCGTGCCCGTATCGCCGAGCGGCTACGGCAGAGCGGTCCCACAGTGAGCCAGACCGTCGCCCGGATGGAGCGCGACGGCCTGCTCACCGTCGAAGGTGACCGACACCTCACCCTAACCCCGCTGGGTCGCGGCACGGCGGTGTCCGTGATGCGCAAGCACCGCCTCGCCGAGCTGCTGCTGGTCAACGTCATCGGGATGCCCTACGAGGAGGCCCACGAGGAGGCCTGCCGCTGGGAGCACGTGATGAGCGACGCCGTGGAGAAGCGGGTCTACGACCTGCTGAACCGGCCGACCCGCTCCCCGTACGGCAACCCGATCCCGGGTCTGGAAGAGCTGGGCTCACCGGAGGCCGAGGCAACCGAGGTCGCCGAGAGTGAGCGCAACCTGGCCTTCCCGGGCCTCTCCGGGCCGGTCGTGGTCCGGCGGATCTGTGAGAGCGTGCAGACCGACGGTGACGTGCTGCGCCAACTGCACGCCGCCGGTGTCGACCCGGGCGCGACGGTGACAGTGGCGCAGGAGCGCGACGGAGTGTCCATCGACCGCTCCGGGGACCGGGTACGGCTGCCCCGCGAGGTCGCCTCGCGGGTCTTCGTCGCCGCCAACTGACCGAGCAGGCGCCCGGGCGTCACAACGCCCGGGTGTCCACCTTCTTCGCCAGTGTGGTGAGGTCGCCGGTCAGCTTCTCCACCGCGGCGCGTTCGCTGCCCCGGGCGGAGGTCCAGCTCACCGTGGCCAAGCGCCCGTCGGCGGCCAGCCAGCCCACCTCGGCGACCGGTCCGCGTCCGCTCGCGGCAGCGAGGGTACGCCGGTACGCCTGCTGACCCAGCCCGGTGACCTTCGCTGCCTTGTCGGGCACCACCTCCGCGCCGAAGGTGGTCTTGTCGACCGTGGTCTTGGACACACTCAACGTCAGATCCGGCAGGGCCGCGCCCGCCGCCCGGACCACACAGGTGTGCGTGTCGCCCTGTTGGCTGGCCGCGGCCACGTCGAAGCGCACCTTGAACAGCTGTTCGATCACCGCGAAGTCCAGCAGTCGGCAGGCCCCACCCGAAGAGGCAGCCGCCACGTCGACCGCGATCGGCACCGGCGGCGGCACCGCCACCGGCTCGGCCTCGGCGGCGCACCCGCTCACCAGCAGCCCCGCCATCCCGGCGACCACGATCAGCCCGCGCACGTTCCACCCTCTCGCCGACCGACGGCGGAAGGCGCCCCGCCGGATGTCCGTCGGAAACCGTACGGGGTGTCCGGGTCGGGCGGAAGTCCTCGTTCACGCCTATCCGGACGGTGGATCGTCCACGTACGGGCAGTGTCGGCAACCCCGCCCGCAGCACGTGCCCCGACGGGCCAGGAAGCCGGCGCTGAGCACGAACAACCCGCTCGCCGGGTCGAGGTAGCCGGCCTCGTCGGCGGCGAGCGCGGAGTCGTGCGCGGCGAGGATCCGGGCCCGGTCGGGGTGCTCGGGCGACAGCCGGGACGGGTGCGGCTCGGTGAGCGGCCGACCGGCCAGGGGTTTCCGCTCTCCGGTCACCGGAGCAGTCTAGGGACGGGCCAGCACCGGGGCGAGCACGGCGGGTGAGGCGTCGGTCAACCTCGCTAGCTGTTCTGGTCGACACCACCCTGCGGAGGCGCGCCGTACGAGCCCGGGAACCCGCCCTCCGGCACGGCGCGCAGTATCGCGGTCGGAGCGTCGGCCAAGCTCCCGCCGGCCGGCGCCAACAGTTGGGGCGTCGAGGGACCAGCCGCCTCCGGTGTGTTCCTCAGGCGCATCAGCACCAGTGCGAGCGCGCCCAGGCCGACGACGACCAGCAAGCCGCCCAGGAGGAACGGCACCGAGCTGCCTCCCTCGTCGCTGACGGCCTTGAGGCTGGGCGGCGCTGCCTCGGCGGTGCCCTCGTCCGCCACGGCGACAGGTTCTGCCTCCTCGGCGGGTGACGCCGACGCCGTGGTGGGCGCTGCCACCGCGGTCAGGGTCAGCCCCACTGTCGCGACGTCACCGGCGGCACCTCGTACGGTCGTGCGGGCGGTGCCGTAGCCGTCCTTGGATGCGCGGACGGTGATGGGACCCGCCGCGATCGTCTTAGCGGCGCTCGCCGTGATCGAGAACTGGCCGGTGCGGCCACTGGTCGTCCGGTATTCGTGGCCGGCGCTGTCCTGGATGGTCAGGGCGACGCCGCTGATTGCCTTTCCGCCCGCGTCGCGGACCCGACCGGAGACCCCCTTGACCCCGGCAGCCGGCTTGTCCCCGCCGGGAGAGGGGGCACCCGGGCCGTGGACGTAGACCATCTTGTGGTCATAGCTGTTCTGCCCGGCGAGCCGCACGCCGACCGAGATGTTGAGGCCGGTGATCTCACCCGGGCGAGCGTCGGGGGCGACGAGCGTCGTGTCGAAGGTCTGGCTCCGGCCCGGCCCGAGCTTCGGCTCCACCCGACATCCGGAGGTGCAGCGCAAGCCGCCGCCGACCACCACGATGGCTGTTTCGGCCCTACTTCCGTTGTTGGTGACGGTGTAGCGCACGCGTACCGTCTCGTTGGGTTTGACGTTCTCCGCCGACACGCTCAGGATGCGGACGGTCTCCGGGGCGGCCACCGCGGGTGCCGCCGCCACCGCGATCGTCCCCGCGGTCAGCGTGATCAATGCGGCCGGTCGGGTCCACCGGGCACGTAAGCGCGTCGTCACTTCCCACCACCTTCGGCAAGCGCAGGCAACGCCGTTCGATGACGCCGCGGGCCACTATGCCCGGTCCGGGACGGGTGGCGCGACCCGCCTTCGATATCCACCTGCCGCTGGGGTGGGGTTGAGTCTCCAGCGGCGGGAGACAGCAGGGTGGGGGCATGAGCGGGGAAACGCGGCACACGATCGGCGACCTGGCCCGGCGGACCGGCCTGAGCGTCAAGACCATCAGGTACTACGCCGACAGCGGGATCGTCCCGCCGACCGACCGGAGTCCGGCCGGCTACCGCCTGTTCGGCACCGAGGCGGTTGCCCGGTTGGAGCTGGTCCGGACGTTGCGTGACCTGGGCTTGGACCTGGCCACCATCCGGCGGGTGGTGGACCACGAGGTGACCCTGCACGAGGTGGCCGCCGCGCACGCCGACGCGTTGGCCGTGCAGATCAGGGTGCTGCGGCTGCGCCAGGCGGGGCTCACCGTCGCGGCGAGGCGCGGGGCGGGCCCGTCCGAGGTGGACGAGCTGCACCGGTTGGCCCAGCTCACCACGCGTGAACGCGGGCAGTTGGTGGACGACTTCCTGGGCAGCGTCTTCGCCGGCATCGGCGACCAGCCCGGGTACCGGGTGTGATCGTCTCGATGACACCGGAACTGCCCGACGACCCCGGCACCGAGCAGGTCGAGGCGTGGCTGGAGCTGGCCGAGTTGTGCCGGGAACCGGAGTTCCGGGCCCGGATGCGGCGGCTGGTGCGGCAATACGCCGCCGACCACGACGTCCCGGGGCTGCCCCGCCCGGACGCCGTCGCGGTGGTCCGGGACGCGGTGGCCCCCGCCCTCGCTGCGGGTCTCGACCCGACCAGCCCGGATGCCGAGCCGGTGATCGCGGCCGTCACCAGCCGGTACGCGAGCCTGCACGGTCACTCCGACGAGGCCGACCTGCGTCGGCGGTTGCTCGACCGGCTGGTTCCGGCCAACGACCCCCGCCGGGACCGCTACCTCGACCTGCTGGCGGTGCTCAACGGCTGGTCGACCGGCGACGCGACGGCACCGGCGGTGGACTGGTTCATCAGGGCCCTGCGCGCACGCATACCCGAGCCGATCGGTTGAGCCGCTCAGCCGAACCAGGTCATCGCCTGGCCGTGGCCTCTCGTCCAGGCCAGCGGGCGGCCGTCCAGGGCGAGGACGTTGTGCAGCGCGTCGGTCGGCGGGTCGGGCAACCCGTCGTACCGCAGCACCTCCGGCGCCTCGTTCGCGATCCAGTGGCCGGGCAGCTCACCGACCAGCCGGACGAACGCGTCCCGGCGTGGTGGCGGCACCTGGTACAGCACTGACGTGTGGAAGACCACGAGCGTCGCGTCGGCGGGAGCGCGGGCCGCCAGCGCCGGCAGGTCGTCCACCAGATCGCCACGGACCAGCAACGGCGGATCGGCCGCGGCGACCGCAGCCGCCGCACGCAGCCGGGCCCGCCGGTGCGCGTGCTCCGGCCAGATCAACGCATCGAGCCACGACACGTCGCCGGGGTCGGTCACGTCGAGCGGGTTCAGGTCGAGGCCGGCCCGCCACACCACCCGGGGTACGCCTGCCGGCGGCACCAACCCGCTGGCCGCGCACTCCAGGACCGGCTCACCGGCACCGACCTGGTGCTCCCCGTAGCGGTACGCGTACCGGTCGGGGTAGAGGCAGAGCCCGGCGGACGCGCCGACCTCCAGCAGGGCGAGGGGCTGTGGCAGCGCGGCGAGCACCGGTAGCAGCACCGCGCACCGGCCGGTCTCGTTCGTCTGGGTGGCCCGGGTGAGCAGCTCCGCCTTGACGGCGGGCCAGTGCGTCAGCACGTAGTCGTGGAACGCGGCCGGGTCGCCGACCGGGCCACCGAGCCAGCGGACGACGCTGAACAACAGGTTCGGCTGCCGCTTGGCCGGCGGAAGCCCGTCCAGCAGATCGAGCAGGGACTCGTCGTGGGCGACGGCAGCCGACAGACGCTCGTAGGTGGGTGACACCCCGCGCGCCTCACGGCTGCCGAACTCGACGTACGCCTCGGCGGTCGTCATGCGGTCATCGTCGCAGCCCAATCCTCGGTATTTCAGCCCCCGTACCCGTGGGCTGGCTCACCCGCCTTCTAGAGTTCTGCGGCGGCCGGACCGTTGAGCAGCAGCTCAGCCGGCCTGAGCAACGGGGAGGAACCTGTCGTGCGGGGTAACAATGTCCGGGTACTCATCGTCGGCGGAGGTGTCGCCGGACTGGCGACTGTCGCCGCGCTACGCGAGTGGGGCGCCACTGTCGACGTGGCCGAGCGGGCGCCCGGGCCGACCGACTCCGGCACCGGCATCTACCTCACCGGCAACGCGACCCGCATGCTCGACGTCCTCGGTCTGCGGGAGCCGGTCGCCGACGTCGCCGTGGAGATCACCCGGCAGCGCAGCGCGAACCAGCGCGGGCGCCGCCTCTTCGACATCGACGTGACCGCGCTGTGGCAGGGCGTCGGCCCGTGCGTGTCGCTGCCCCGGGCACAGCTGCACCGGGCCCTGTTGGCCGGCGTCGGAGAAGCCCCGATCCGTTGGGGACACCACCCGGTCGTCCTCTCCCAGGAGGGCGACCGGGCCGCCGTCGAATTCGACGACGGCAGCACCGAACGGTACGACCTGGTGATCGGCGCGGACGGGGTGAACTCGACGGTGCGCCGGCTCGCCTTCGACGGTCAGGCAGCCCGCGACCTGGGCCAGTACGCGTACCGCTGGGTTGCTCCCCGCATCGACGACGAGCCGTTCTGGTCGGTGCAGTTGGGGCGCGGACGGCAGTTCCTGACGATTCCGATCAGCGCCGACCAGACGTACTGCTACTACAACGACGGCCCCGTGGTCGACCGGCCGGGCTGGCGCGACGACGTGGCCGCGTCGTTCACCGAGCCGGCGACCATCATGCTCAAGGCCCTCGACCACGACGACAGCTCCCTGCACGCCGGCCCGAACCAGGAGGTCGTGCTCGACTCCTGGTCCCGAGGGCCGGTGCTGCTGATCGGGGACGCCGCCCACGCCACCTCACCGAACATGGCCCAGGGCGCGGCCATGGCCCTGGAGGACGCTGTCGTGCTCGCGTCGTCGTTGACCGCCGCCGACTCCGTCGCCGAGGCGCTGCGGGCTTACGAGGCGCGGCGACGCCCGCGTACCGACTGGGTGCTCAGCCAGACGCACCGCCGGGACAAGGCCACCGGGCTTCCGCCCGCGCTGCGCGACCTGGTGATGCGCCGCCTCGGCGAACAGATGTTCCGGTCGAACTACGGGCCGCTGTTCGCCCAGCCCTGACCGGTCCGCTTCACCCCTGACCGGTCCGTAGGGTGGCGTCATGATCACGTGCGTCGTGCACTACACGATCGATCCCGCGCAGATCGCGGCGTTCGAGGACTTCGCCCGAGCATGGATGCGGCTGGTGGCCGAGCACGGCGGGGTGCACCACGGCTACTTCCTGCCCGCCGAGGGTGCCAGCGACAAGGCCGAGGCGCTGTTCAGCTTCGAGAGCCTGGCAGCCTACGAGCGTTACCGCGCACGGTTCGGCACCGACCCGGAGTTCGTCGCGGCCGACCGCATCCGCGACGACTCGGGTTGTGTCGTGCGGTACGAGCGGACGTTCATGCGCCCGCTCCTGCCGACCGATTGAGTCCTCGTGCCGCTGGCCGGCGGAGGCACCTGGGCCGACGCGACAGGCGTGCCCGCCCACCCGGTTGCATCGGGGCCATCATTCCCAATGAGCGATATACCTCAGAGTCATAACTATGACTCTGAGGTATATCGACCAACGGCAGCATGCCGCCCGGCGCAGGATCGCCCGGCACTGACGGCGGCGCGTACCACCAGATCCCGGTCGTTGCCGCGCGGCCTCTCACGCTGTCGCAGGGACGGAGACCACGAGCATCCGGCCATCGAGGGTGCCGACCGCCAGGCGACCGGGACCTACCCGCGCCAACGAGAGCGGTACGACAGGGTGACCGGCGATCCGTAGGTCCTGCCGAACGTGCACGGCGCCGTCCTCGGCCCGCAGGACGACCAGCTCTCCTGAGGTGAACACGACGTAGACGAAGGTGCCGTCGGCGTCCAGAGCAGTGACCTCCCGATCGGCGGTGAAGATCCACTGCGGCTCACCGGTCGGATACCGGCGACGGACCACGAAGGCGTTTCCCACCAACAGTCCCGCGCTGTCGTGAACCGCCCCGCCGTGAATGAGCGTCGGCCCGGCCGCGTCTTCCAGATACGCACCGCTGCCGCCGAACAGGTGACGGCCCCCCGACGCGTCCCATTCCAGCGGGAAGAGCTGGCGGGCCCGTGCCGAGGACGGGTCGACGGCGACCACCCACTTGTCGCGCCAGGGCTTGCCCCTCCGGCCCCGAAGAAACAGCAGCTCCGGCGCGTACCTGATGTCGAAGAAGTGATTGAAGAGGTCGTATCGGCCGAGCTGGATGGTGTCGTCAGCGTCAGCGGGCGGCCCGAGCGTGACTTCTCCGGCTGTTCCGCTGCGCCTGTCGTAGTCGGTGTCGCGAAGCGCCCACGCGCCATCGGCCCTGGACACCATGATTGCCGGGCCGGGCGCCTGGTGGCTCGCTCGGACCAGGCCGTTATCCAGTTCGACCTCCAGCACGACGCTCGGTTCTCGGGTCCACCGACCATTCCGTCTCCGTCGCGGCAGATGCGTCAACACGAGCGCCGATCGTTCGCCTGGCAGCACCCGGATCTGACAGCCCGTGCCATCGGTCGGTACCTGCCAGAGCAACTCCCCAGACGTCCCGGACCAACATTCCAGACCGATCCCCTCCAGTGCGGCGAGGATCCGACCGTCCGCGAGCGCCTCGACCGCCCACACACCCCGTCGGGTTGACCAGACCTGGCCGCGCTCGCGGCAGAGGTGCGAGACGGTGGCGATTGCCTCCCCCGTATCAGTCGGAGGTTCCGCCGGGACCGGTTGTTCGCCGTAGGGCATCCGCAGCATGCCTGCGACGGCTCGGCCCCAGTCGTCGCGGCTGATCGAGCACGCCAGGGAGGTCGTGCCGAACCGCTGCTCGTCCTCGTCACATGGAATGGCCAACACCAGGTCGAGCGTCTCCGGGCTGCGCCACGTGATCCGCCGTACCTCGCGGGGATATTCCAGCAACGAGACGGCGACGCCGGTCGTCAGGTCCAGCAGGAGCAACTCGCCCTCGTAGGACCACCCACCGTCATACGAGCCGGTGCCGAACGCCACGAGGGGGAGGGTCGGGTGGAAGGCGATGCTCTGGGCACGCCAGCGGGCGGTCACCTGGTGGACGCAGGTGAGGTCGTCGGTCCGGTACACCGCCAACCGATGCGACCTCGAGCCGTGAGAGACGTCACGGCCGTGCCACTGCGATCGGCCCAGGAAACCACCGACCGCGATCAACTTGCCGTCGGGCGAGTTGGCGGTGACGCGGGGTTCGCCGATCTCGCGGAACGGCCCGGCACCCAGCACGCGCACCTCAGGATGCCTCACCGGGTGATGGGGGGTTCGATTCTCTCGATCATGTCGACATCCTGCACGGCCCGCCACCCAAGGACAAGGCAGTTCCGTTACTCCCACCGCCCTCGACCACACAGGGATTCATTCGCGCGGCTTCCTGCGCCGGGAGGTCTCCTCCAAGTGCTGGCGTTGGTGCTGCCGAACCATCTCGTCCCAGACCTCCTGGTCGTAGTCCGGGTAGGGCGGGATCCACTTGTGCGAGTTGTCGCTGTAGTGAAACCGATCGTCGCCCCGCCGGATCAGGCTCACCGGACCCAGCCCAGGAAGCGTCGGTGCAGCAGCCCGGCTGGCACCCAGGTCAGGTCCTCCGCCGCCCAGACGAGGTAGGACCCCATGTAGAGGGCCAGCGACACAGGTGTGCCCTCGAACTCGGCGCGCAGTTCGGTCCGGCGGGTCCGGCAGGGCCAGGGCGCATTGCAGCCGCCGCAGGTCCACACCGGTAGGACCGGACCGTGCGTGGTCACCGCAGGCCGTCCAGGAAACGCCGGGTGGCGGCCCGGGCGTGCCAGCGGGCGGCCCGTTCGGCCTGATAACAGGGGTACGGGGACAGCCGCGCCCACCACCAGCGACAGCCCGCGCAAAGCCCGTCGACGCCGGGCAGGTGCACGGACAAGACTCGTCCGACCTGATCCTCGGTCACTCCTGCTCCTCCCCTGGCCAGTGACCTCGCCGGATCGGGATGCGATGCCTGGCCCGGCACGGCAGGTCAGCTCCGCAACGGCAGACCCACCGCCACCGTCGCCATGACCAGACGGGCCGATGCCGCCGAGCCAAGGTCAGCGCCACCGCCAGCACGTAGTCGTCGTACGGCACGTGTGATCCCATGCGTCCCCAAGCTTGGACTCCTATTTTGGAAGTACAATCAAGCTAAAGTTGGACTCCTATTTTGGGAACCTCTTCGCGGCGTGTCGCGGCAACCAGCTCCGGTCGCGCCATAATCAGCCGGTGGTGAACCCGACGATCCAGCGACGGCGCCTCGGCCTTGCTCTCAAACGGGCTCGCGAGGGTGCGGGCAAGACGCAGGACGAAGCGGCTGCCGTCATCGACGCGGCAGCGAGCAAGATCAGCAGAGTCGAACTTGGACAGTCGGGAATCAAGCTCACCGACCTGAACCTGCTACTCGATCTCTACGAGGTCCGAGGCGATGAAGCCGAGCCGCTACGCGACCTCGCACGAGCAGGGCGACAACGCGGGCGCTGGAGCACCTACCGAAACGCCGTGCCGGACTGGTTCCGCCAGTACCTGGACCTCGAAGGTGACGCGTCCGAGATCCGCTGGTACCAGCCGGAGGTCATCCCCGGAGTCCTTCAGATCGAGCCGTACATCCGCGCCATGAACGCGATCGCCCAACCACGGCCGTCCAGCGATGAGGTTGACCGGCAGGTTGCTGTCCGCATGGAACGGCAGTCGATCCTGCGGCAGGACGATGGGCCCGACCTGAGCTTCATCCTCAGCGAGTCGGCGCTGCGGCGCAGCATCGGCGACGGAGCGACGATGCGCAACCAACTCCTGCACCTGGCGAAGGTCAGCGAGCAGCCCAACGTCGCGCTTCAGGTGTTCCCGTTCAACGCGCAGACCTACGAGACGGCGTCGTTCAGCTTCATCATCCTGCGCTTCGGGGATGACGCGGCATCGGACGTGATCTACGTCGAGACCTTCACCGACGCCGACTACCTGGACCGGTCAGACGCCGTACGGGCCTACACTCGGCTATGGGACCGACTCCGGGCAGCCGCTCTCGGGCCGGTAGAGTCGCGCAAGCTCATCCTGAGGATGGCTGACGACGTGGAGCGGCAACAGACCTGAGAGAGTGATCATGGAGACCTCGGATCGCCTGGTCTGGCGCAAGTCGAGCTACAGCGACAACAACGGTGGAGCCTGCGTCGAGGTAGCTGAGATGGACGAGGACATCGCGGTGCGTGACAGCAAGAATCCGCGCGGGTCGACTCTTCGCTTCACGAGAGGCACATGGATCGGATTCGTTTGGAGTGTCCGCCAGCTCAAGCTCGCAGCCTCGCAGGGCAGCAAAAGCGCCATCGACCCGCACTGACGCAGAGCACTCGTAGAGGCAATAGGAACCGGATGCGCCGCTCTCACCCGATGCCGAGCAGATGAAGCGACAACGCTTGTACGGGCCGGGCGAGTTGGCTGCCCTGTTCAACGTGTCGCGCCAGCGGGTACTCCAGATCACCCGCCGACCCGGCTTTACTCCTACGGCGAGCTCCCGTGGTCGCATACCTGAGTCGGGAACCGACGAACTTCCATGATCAAGTGATGAGAAGTAGGCCCCAGAGCCATCTCTGAGCTACTTCTCATCACTTGATCTTGCCCAGGCGCCGGGACCGGCCGGTCGTGCCGGACAAGCCGCCTCGGGGCTCTAACAAATGGCGCTGCCCCGACCTCCACGAAGGAGGCCGGGGCAGCGCCGTGTTGCGCGTACGTCAGCTGCAGCCGCTGGTGGAGCCGCAGCCCTCGCAGACGTAGCAGCTACCGGCGGGGCGCATCTTCGTACCGCAGGTGAAGCAGAGCGGTGCGTCGGCGGCCTTGCCGATCACGGCCTCCAGCAGCTCGGTGCTGGAGCCCACGCTCGGTGCCGGCTTGGCGGCGGCCACGTCGGCCATCTCCTGCGCCGGCTGCGCGACGGCCTCCGGCTTGGCCGGGGTCTCCACCGGCGCCGAGGACGCCATCACGGTGAGCTCTGCGCCCACCGCCGCGGCGGCCTCCGCGTCGGCCTCGGCCCGCAGCTGGGCGGCCCGCTCACCGGCGGTGAAGATGCCCAGCTCGGCGCGGCGCTCGTACGGCAGGAAGTCCAGTGCCAGGCGACGGAAGATGTAGTCCATCACCGAGGCGGCCATCCGCACGTCCGGGTCGTCGGTCATACCGGCCGGCTCGAAGCGCATGTTGGTGAACTTGCTGACGAACGTCTCCAGCGGCACGCCGTACTGGAGGCCGATGCTGATGGCCACCGAGAAGGCGTCCATCACGCCGGCCAGGGTCGAACCCTGCTTGGACATCTTCAGGAAGACCTCGCCGAGGCCGTCGTCGGGGTAGGACGACGCGGTGAGGTAGCCCTCGGCACCGCCGACGGAGAAGCTGACCGTCTCGGACGGGCGCTTCTTCGGCAGGCGCTTACGCACCGGCCGGTACTCGATGACCTTCTCCACTGCGGCCGGCTCGGCGGCCACGGTGGCGGCGGCCGACTCGGTGGCCTTGTTGGACTTCGCCACCGAGAGCGGCTGGCCGACCTTGCAGTTGTCCCGGTAGATCGCCAGTGCCTTGAGGCCGAGCTTCCAGCCCTCGAAGTAGATCTTCTCGACGTCCTCGACGGTGGCCGCCTCCGGCATGTTGACCGTCTTGGAGATGGCGCCGGAGACGAACGGCTGGATGGCCGCCATCATCCGCACGTGACCCATCGGGGCGATCGTCCGCTCCCCCATCGCGCAGTCGAACACCGCGTAGTGCTCCGGCTTGAGGCCCGGGGCGTCCACCACGTGACCGTGGTCGGCGATGTGCTCGACGATCGCCTCGACCTGCTCCTCGGGGTAACCGAGGCTGCGCAGGGCGCGCGGCACAGTCTGGTTGACGATCTGCATCGAGCCGCCGCCGACCAGCTTCTTGAACTTGACCAGCGCCAGGTCCGGCTCCACGCCGGTCGTGTCGCAGTCCATCATGAAGCCGATGGTGCCGGTCGGCGCGAGGACGCTCGCCTGCGCGTTACGCCACCCGAACTTGTCACCGATCTTGTTGCCCTGCGTCCACTGCTTGGTCGCCTCGCGGACGATCGCGGTGGCCACCGGGCTGGTCGGCTTGATCTCGTCGTTGGCGGCGGCGTGCTTGCGCATGACCCGCTTGTGCGGCTCCGCGTTACGGGCGTAGCCGTCGTACGGGCCGACGACGCCGGCCAGCTCGGCCGAGCGGCGGTACGCGGTGCCGGTCATCAGGGACGTGATCGCCGCGGCGACCGAGCGGCCCTGCTCCGAGTCGTAGGGCAGGCCGGAGGCCATCAGCAGGGCGCCCAGGTTGGCGTAGCCGATGCCGAGCTGCCGGAAGGCGCGGGTGGTGTCGCCGATCTTCTCGGTCGGGAAGTCGGCGAAGCAGATCGAGATGTCCATCGCGGTGATGACGAACTCGACGGACTTGACGAACTTCTCCACCTCGAAGCCACCGTCGGCGCGGATGAACTTCATCAGGTTGAGCGAGGCCAGGTTGCACGAGGAGTTGTCCAGGTGCAGGTACTCCGAGCACGGGTTCGACGCGGTAATCCGGCCGGTCTCCGGGCAGGTGTGCCAGTCGTTGATCGTGTCGTCGTACTGCAGGCCCGGGTCGGCGCACTCCCAGGCGGCCTGCGAGATCGTCCGGAACAGCTTCTTGGCGTCGACGGTGTCGATCACCGAGCCGTCCAGCCGGCCGCGCAGGTTGAAGCTGCCGCCGTCCTCCACCGCCGACATGAACTCGTCGGAGACCCGGACCGAGTTGTTGGCGTTCTGGTACTGCACGCTGACGATGTCGGAGCCACCGAGGTCCATGTCGAAGCCGGCGTCCCGCAGCGCGCGGATCTTGTCCTCCTCGCGCGCCTTGGTCGCCACGAACTCCTCGATGTCCGGGTGGTCCACGTCGAGGATGACCATCTTGGCCGCCCGGCGGGTCGCGCCGCCGGACTTGATGGTGCCGGCCGAGGCGTCCGCGCCGCGCATGAAGCTGACCGGGCCGGAGGCGGTGCCGCCGGAGGAGAGCAGCTCCTTCGACGAACGGATCCGGGACAGGTTGACCCCGGCCCCCGAGCCGCCCTGGAAGATCCGACCCTCCTCCTTGTACCAGTCGAGGATGGAGTCCATCGAGTCGTCGACGCTCAGGATGAAGCAGGCGCTGACCTGCTGCGGCGACGGCGTACCGACGTTGAACCAGACCGGCGAGTTGAAGCTGAACACCTGGTGCAGCAGCATCCAGGTCAGCTCGTGGGCGAAGATCTCGGCGTCGGCCGGACTGGCGAAGTAGCCGTACTCCTCACCCGCGGTGCGGTAGGTGGTGACCACCCGGTCGATCAACTGCTTGAGCGACCACTCCCGCTCCGGGGTCCCCACCGCACCCCGGAAGTACTTGGTGGTCACGATGTTGGCCGCGTTGACGCTCCACGCCTGGGGGAACTCGACCCCCCGCTGCTCGAAGTTGATCGAGCCGTCCCGCCAGTTCGTCATCACGACGTCGCGGCGCTCCCAGCTGACCTCGTCGTACGGGTGGACCCCCTCGGTCGTCCACACCCGCTCGATCTTCAGCCCCGCGCCTGCCTTGTTCCGTGAACGGCTAGTTGTCACGCCGTCGCCCCCCTCGTCTGCGCGGTCACCCACCGCGCGTCCCAATCGCTCGAAAAACAGTGAAGATTCAGCTGGTACGGCCGGCGGCCTCGACCGCGTCGGCCCGGCCCTGCTCCCGGGCCCTCGCCGCGGCCCGCAACGTCTCGATCTCGCGCTCGAAGTCGGCGAGCGAGTCGAAGGAGCGGTAGACACTGGCGAACCGCAGGTAGGCGATCTCGTCCAGGTCGCGCAACGGGCCCAGGATCGCCAGGCCCACCTCGTGGCTGGGGATCTCGGCGGCCCCCTTGGCCCGGACGGACTCCTCCACCCGTTGCGCGAGCAACGCGAGCGAGTCGTCGTCGACCGGCCGGCCCTGGCACGCCTTGCGCACCCCGCCGATGATCTTGGTGCGGCTGAACGGCTCGGTCACCCCGCTGCGCTTGACGACCGCGAGCACCGCCTCCTCGACGGTGGTGAAGCGCTTGCCGCACTCCGGGCAGGACCGCCGCCGCCGAATGAGTTGGCCGTCGTCGGCCTCCCGTGAGTCGACCACTCGGGAGTCAGCGTGCCGGCAGTACGGACACCGCATCGCCTACCTCCAAAAAATGATCAACTGCGCCCACACCGGGCACCCCCGGACACGACTCACCGCGACGGTGCCGCCCTCGGACGACGCCCGCCGTGGTCGACCTTACGGGAGTGCGGTCGGTAGTCGGACCCAACCTGTGGGCAACTTACGCCCGTGTCACTACTACATCTAGGGGTCGACCGTATGCCGCTGGGGAGGCCGGGTCAAGTTGACCCGCGTGTCCGGCGCGTCACGGACCATCCGGTCATCCGCGACCATCAGCACACCCGAAGACCCAACGCCGAGCGCCCACCCGAGTTACCGGCCGACAGGCCGGACCGACCGGGAAAACGGCCGAGGATCGAACACCAGTGCTACCTGACGTACCATTTATCAGAACATCCGTACGACGGGAGTGGTTTTTCACCCCGACACGCCGGTGAGAGGTCGTACAGATGTTTGAAAATGACTGATCTCACCTATACGGTCATGAACAACGTGGCACCCCCGCACGCACCACGAGCCGACGAGGCACCCAGCGCCGACCAGGGAGGACGGACGTGACCGAGGACCGGGCCAGCCGGCCGAAGAGCCCGCAGCAGATCACCGAGGCGGGCCCGCCGGCCACCCGACGCCGCAGCGCCGCGCGCAGCCGGACGGGTCAGCCCGCCGTGCGCCCGGTCACCCCGGTGGTCAGCGCCTTCCCCGACCCGGCGACTGTCGACCTGACCGCCCGCCAGCGTCGCATCCTGGAGTTCATCCGCACCTGGGTCGAGCGGCACGGCTACCCGCCGAGCGTCCGTGAGATCGGCGAGGCCGTCGGCCTGGTGTCGCCGTCCAGCGTCGCCTACCAGCTCAAGGAGCTGGAGAAGAAGGGCTTCCTGCGTCGCGACCCCAACCGGCCGCGCGCGGTCGACGTTCGCGCTCCCAGCGAGGCCATCGACGACGAGTTGTCCCGGGCACAGCGGCCGACGCCGGCGTACGTGCCGATGCTCGGCCGGATCGCCGCCGGTGGTCCCATCCTCGCCGAGCAGGCCGTGGAGGACATCTTCCCGCTCCCGCGTGAGCTGGTGGGCGAGGGCGAGGTCTTCATGCTCCAGGTCAAGGGTGACTCGATGCTCGACGCGGCGATCTGCGACGGCGACTGGGTCGTCGTCCGGCAACAGCCGACCGCCGACTCCGGCGAGATCGTGGCCGCCATGCTCGACGGCGAGGCGACAGTGAAGACGTACCGTCGACGCGACGGGCATGTCTGGCTGATGCCGCAGAACCCGGCCTTCGACCCCATCCCCGGTGACGACGCCACCATCATGGGTCGGGTCGTGGCGGTGCTCCGCCGGATCTGACCGATCGGCGGGTGGGCGCACCTGGTGCCCACCCGCATCAGTCCGTCAGGGGCGGGCGGGCGCCAGCAGAGCCTTCAGTAACGGTCGCCCCGATAGCCGCGACCGCCCCCGGGATACTGCCCGTACGGATCGACAGGCGCGTCGTCGTCCCGCCGACGGCCGGGCCGCTGACCCCGCTGGTCGGACTCCGGGCCGCCACGCCGGGGCGGCTCCGCACGGCCGGTGCCAGGCTGCCCGCCACCGTCGCCGTACACCCCGCCGCCAGGCCGACCGCCACCGCCCTGCGGGCGACCGCTCCCACCCTGTGCACGACCGCCGGCACCCTGGGGTCGACCACCGCCACCGGCGCCCTGCGGGCGACCACCTGCACCGGCACCCTGCGGTCGACCGCCGCCACCAGCGCCCTGCGGGCGACCACCGGTGCCCTGTGGTCGACCGCCGCCACCGGCCGGAGGCCGTCCGCCCCCGTAGACGCCGTTGCCGCCATCCGACCGTGGCCCGCCGTAGCCGCCATCCGTTGCTGCCGGGCGGGCACCTCCGTACACGGCACCACCTGCCGGGGCGACGCCACCGCGCCCCGGCGCACCACCTGCCGGCGCCGGGCCGCCACGACCCGGGGCACCGCCGCGACCAGGGGCACCGCCGCGACCAGGGGCACCGCCATAGACCGCACCGCCCGCCGCTGCGCCGCCACCGTAGACACCGCCCTTACGGTCGGCGGACGCTCGGGGATCATCGGCGGAACGGCCGCCGCGCGGGTCGAGCGGCTCACCATCCGGATCCGACGAGTCGGAGTCATCAGCCGGCGGCCGGTTACGGGCCCGGACGATGCCGACGATGCCGGCGGCGACCAGCAGCAGACCGAGCAGCCCGACCGCGCCGACCAGGTACGTGATGTCGTCGAAGCTCAGCCCGTCCGTCCACGACTTCGAGGCGGCCGGCTTGGCAGCAGCCCCGCCCCCCGCTGCCTGTGGCGCCGCGGTCGAGCTGGACGGTGTGTAGCTGAGGATGTCGAGGGGCTCGTCCTCACCGAACCGGGTGGCGTCGGAGACCGTGAGGAACGACTTCCCGTCCGGGGTGTAGCTGATGGCCTCGCCGAACGGGTCGGCCAACGCCGTCACCCGGGGCTTGCCGGTGGTGAGCGCGCCGACGATGTCACCGCCGCTCACGTCGAACTCGAACGCGTCCGCGTACGTGCGCAAAACCACCCGGGAACCGTCCGGCGACCGGGCCGCGCCGGTGATGGCGATCCGGCCGAAGGTGTTGAGCGGGTTCTCCGTCTGCGTCTTCGGCAGGGCGATATCGCCGGCCTTGCGCATCGGCACCGGCTCGGTGTCGCCGCTCTTCAGAGCCGTCGTGGGGGTGTAGATCTCGGCCTTGCCGCTGGTCACCTTCGTGATGATCAGCGGCTTGCCGTCGTCGTCGATGAGCAGGGCCTCGGCGTCGTGCGGTTTCGCCTCGGGATAGGCGAGCCGGTGCAGCGTCGGTTGCTTGCCGCCGCTGACCGGCATCGACCACAGCGCGACGCGTGTGCGGCGGGTCTTCGAGTCCGCGTTGTCGCCGATGTCGGCGATCCACAGGGTGTTGCCGTCCTTGGAGAGAGCGAGGTCCTCGGTGTCGGCCGGGCCCTGCCCCGAGTAGCGGACCGGCTCCTTCGAGATCTTGCATTTGCTGTCGAGGAAGAAGACCCGCTTACGGGCCACGTTCTCGGTGCCGTCGTTGACGACGATGTAGCCGCTCTTGGTCGCGACCAGCCCGGACAGCTCCCGCAGGCGCTCGTCGGTGATCGTGCACCGCTTCTGGCCGGGGGCGGCGGCGGACAACCCGGGGGCGGGAGCCGCCACTGCGACTCCGGAGAGCGCCACGGTTGCCCCGAGCAGGCCGAGGGCAACCGTGACCGAGGAAACAACGCGGCGCATTCGGCCAGTGTCGCATGCCGCGCGTTTCCGGTGGATGACGCCGTGGTCGCTCAGGAGCGGACGCCGGCCACCTGACTCTCCCGCTGAACCTCGAAGGGCGCCAGCTCCGCAGCCAGCTCCGCGCCGACCCGGACGTGCAGCAGCGTGCCCTCCGGCAGGTGCGACGTGCTGAGCACGTCACCCGTGCGGTGCACCCGTGCCACCAGGTCGCCCCGGTCGTACGGAAGCACGGCCCGGACCTCCACGGCCGGACGCGGCAGCCGCTCCTCGATCGCCGCGCGCAGCCCGTCGATGCCCCGACCCGAGTGCGCGGACACGAAGATCGCGTCCGGCCAGAGCCGCTTGAGCCGCAGCAGGGTGTCCTCGTCGGCCGCGTCGGTCTTGTTGACCACCAACAGCTCGGGGAGCCGGTCGGCGCTGACCTCGGCGAGCACCGCGTGGACCGCCCGGACCTGCTCCTCCGGATCCGGGTGGGTGCCGTCGACGACGTGCACCACCAGATCCGCCTCCGCGACCTCCTCGAGCGTCGAGCGGAACGCCTCGACGATCTGGTGCGGCAGGTGCCGGACGAAGCCGACGGTGTCGGAGAGGGTGTAGAGCCGCCCGTCCGAGGCGGTGGCCTTACGGGTGGTCGGGTCCAACGTCGCGAACAGCGCGTTCTCCACCAGCACACCCGCACCGGTCAGCCGGTTGAGCAGGCTGGACTTGCCGGCGTTGGTGTAACCGGCGATGGCCACGGCGGGGACCGAGTTGCGTGTGCGGCGGGCACGCTTGGTGACGCGTACCGTGCGCATGCTCTTGATCTCGCGCCGCAGTCGGGAGATGCGGTGGCGGATACGCCGCCGGTCGGTCTCCAGCTTGGTCTCACCGGGACCACGAACACCCACACCGCCACCGGCGCCGCCGCCCCGGCCGGAACCACCGGTCTGCCGGGAGAGCGTCTCACCCCAACCACGCAGCCGGGGCAGCAGGTATTCGAGCTGGGCCAGCTCGACCTGCGCCTTACCTTCCTTGCTCTTGGCGTGCTGGGCGAAGATGTCGAGGATCAGCGCCGTCCGGTCGACAACCTTGACCTTGGTGCGCTGCTCCAGGTTGCGCAGCTGCGACGGCGACAGCTCACCGTCGCAGATGACGGTGTCGGCACCGCTGGCCAGCACCACCGAGCTGAGGTCGTCGACCTTGCCGCGGCCGATGTAGGTGGCCGGGTCGGGTCGGGTACGGCGCTGGATGAGCCCTTCGAGCACCTGCGAACCGGCGGTCTCGGCCAGCGCGGCAAGCTCGGTCAGGGAGTTTTCCGCGTCGGTCACCGTGCCCTCGGTCCAGACACCCACCAGGACCACCCGCTCCAGCCGCAGCTGGCGGTATTCCACCTCGGTGACGTCGCTGAGCTCGGTAGAGAGGCCTGGGACGCGCCGGAGAGACTGCCGCTCCGACAGGTCCAGCTCGCCGGTGGTGACGTCGTCGAACTCGTCCTCGACGGGGACGAAGCTCTCCTGGTTCCGCAAGCGGTTCTCCTGTCCGTTTTGATAAGTAGAACGTAATCCTGACATGACACAACGCCGAACGCACCTGCTATATGCCCATGGTGAAGGTCGCCAAAAGTGGGGCCGAATGCTGGTCGGGGTCGACAACCCGGTAGAAATGCGGGCGGCGGCCGAACGGCCGCACAGCCGTTACGGAGGGATCCCGTGGCCATCACCCGACTGCCCAGCGCCGGATTTTCGATCACCATCCGGATCGCGGTAACCGCGGACGCCTCCTCGATCGGCCGGCTCACCACCTCCGTCGGCGAGGCCGGGGCGATCGTCACGGCGCTGGACGTGGTGGACTCCGACCCCACCAACGTGATCGTCGACCTGACCTGCGACACCGCCGACGCCGGTCACGCCGACCAGGTCGTCGAGGCGCTGACCGCGCTGGACGGCGTGGACGTGCGCAAGGTGTCGGACCGGACGTTCCTCCTGCACCTGGGCGGCAAGATCGAGGTGACGTCGAAGGTCGCGCTGCGCAACCGCGACGAGCTGTCCCGGGCGTACACCCCGGGAGTTGCCCGGGTCTGCATGGCGATCGCCGAGAACCCGGCGGACGCCCGGCGGCTGACCATCAAGCGGAACACCGTCGCGGTGGTCAGTGACGGTTCCGCGGTGCTGGGGCTGGGCAACCTGGGCCCGGCCGCGTCGCTGCCGGTGATGGAGGGCAAGGCGGCGCTGTTCAAGCGCTTCGGCGGGGTGGACGCCTGGCCGGTGGTGCTGGACACCCAGGACACCGACGAGATCGTGCAGATCGTCAAGGCGATCGCGCCCGCGTACGGCGGGATCAACCTGGAGGACATCGCCGCGCCGCGCTGCTTCGAGATCGAGGCCCGGCTGCGCGAGGCGCTGGACATCCCGGTCTTCCACGACGACCAGCACGGCACCGCGATCTGCGTGCTGGCCGCGCTGACCAACGCGCTGCGGGTCGTGGGCAAGGAACTCAAGGACGTGCGGGTGGTCGTCTCCGGCGCCGGCGCCGCCGGCACCGCGATCATGAAGCTGCTGCTGCGTCAGGGCGTCGGCGACATCATCGCGTACGACCGGCAGGGCGCCCTGCACCGCGGGCTGACCGGGCTCAACTCGGCGTGGCAGTGGCTGGCGGAGAACACCAACAAGGAGAACTACTCGGGTGACCTGCCGGGTGCGATCCGGGGTGCCGACGTGTTCATCGGTGTGAGCGCGCCGAACCTGCTCACCGGCGACGACATCGCCCAGATGGCGAAGGACGCGATCGTCTTCGCCCTCGCCAACCCCGACCCGGAGGTCGACCCGCGGGAGGCGCGCAAGCACGCCGCGGTGGTCGCCACCGGCCGTTCGGACCAGCCGAACCAGATCAACAACGTGCTCGCCTTCCCCGGGGTGTTCCGCGGCATGCTGGACGCTCACGCCGAGGAGTTCACCGAGGAGATGGCGATCGCGGCCGCTCAGGCCATCGCCGACGTGGTGGGCGAAGACAAGATCAACCCTACGGTGATCGTGCCGAGCGTCTTCGACTCCCGGGTCGCACCGGCCGTCGCCGCCGCCGTCCGCGCCGCCGCGCACAACCCGAGCCCGCGGCCGGCCGCCGACCCCGGCCCGGCCGACCTCCCCGAGATCGCGGCGAGCGCCAGCGCGACCCCGTAACGCGCCAAGCCCTCGTCGATCAAGAGGTTCGCGTCAGGAAGACAGCGGAACCTGACGCGAACCTCTTGATCATCACGGGTGGGGCGGCGGGCCCACGTCAGCGGAGCAGGGCAGCCGGGTCGACCTCGCCGGTCGCCACCAGGACAGCCGGGCCGGACAGCCAGCACGAATCCGCCGTCACGGTGACCGTCAGGCGACCACCAGGGACGTCCACGGCCACCACACCGGTGTCCCGGCCGAGGTCGCGCAGGGCCACCGCACCCACCGCGCAGGCGCCGGTGCCGCAGGACAGCGTCTCGGCGCTGCCGCGCTCGTACACCCGCATCAGGGTGTGCCCGTCGGTGCCCTCGACCGGGTCGCCGGCCACGATGAACTCGACGTTCACCCCGCTCGGAAAGACCTCCCGGTCGTACCCGGGAGCCTTCGTCAGATCCAGCGCGGACAACTCCACACCGGCGGGCAGGACGCAGACCAGGTGCGGGTTGCCGATGTCCACCGCCGCGCCTGTCACTGTCAGGTCGCCGAGGGTGGCGGCCGACTCGTCGTACACCCGGGGGCGGCGCATCTCGACGGACACGGCGTCGCCCTCGACCAGCGCGCGCACGACGCCGGCCCGGGTCGCCACCGGCAACGCCGCGCCAGCGGGCGTCGCCAAGCCGGTGTCGAGCAGGTAGCGCACGAAGACCCGGGCGCCGTTGCCGCACATCTCGGCGAACGAACCGTCGGCGTTCCAGTAGTCCATGAACCACTCGGCCTCGCCGGCCAACCCCGCGCCGTCCGGGTGCTTGGCCGCGCGGACCACCCGCAGCACGCCGTCCGCGCCGATGCCCCTCCGCCGGTCACAGAGCGCCGCGACCAGCTCCGGGGTCAGGTCGAGCTGACCGTCCGGGTCGGGGAGGATGACGAAGTCGTTGCCGGTGCCGTGGCCCTTGGTGAACTCCACGCCCCCATTATCGTGTCTCGGCCGGCACCAGACGCAGGGCGGCCCCGATCAGCTCCGGTTCCGCCGAGTCCAGCCAGTGGATCCGGGAGTCCCGCCGGAACCAGGACCGCTGCCGGCGGACGAAGCGGCGGGTCGCCCGGACCGTCTCGTCGTGCGCCTGCGCCTCGGTCAGCTCACCGGCGAGCATCCGCAACACCTGCTGGTAGCCGAGCGCCCGACTCGCCGTCCGCCCCTCCGGCAACCCGCGCCCGACCAACTCGCGGGTCTCGGCCACCAGGCCGTCGGCCCACATCCGGTCGACCCGCAGCGCGATCCGCTCGTCCAGTACGCCGGTGTCCAGGTCGACGCCGAGCTGCACCGACGGGTAGTACGGGGTGGGCTGCGGCAGCGAGGCCGTGAACGGCGATCCGGTGAGCTCGATCACCTCCAGGGCCCGGACGATCCGCCGACCGTTGGCCGGCAGGATGCTCTCGGCGGCGACCGGGTCGGCGGCGCGCAGCCGCGCGTACAGCGGAGCCGGGCCGACCTCCGCCAACTCGCGTTCCAGCCGCTCCCGCAGCGCCGCGTCGGTGCCCGGGAACTCGAAGCGCTCCAACACCGCCCGCACGTACAGCCCCGACCCGCCGACCAGCAGCGGCACCCGCCCCCGGGACAGGATGTCGTCCACCGCCGCGCGGGCCAGCCGCTGGTACTCCGCGACGCTCGCCGGCTCGGTGACATCCCAGATGTCCAGCAGGTGATGCGGCACCCCGTCCCGCTCGGCGACGGTCAGCTTGGCGGTGCCGACGTCCATGCCCCGGTAGAGCTGCATCGAGTCGGCGTTCACCACCTCCCCACCCAGGGCGTGCGCCAACGCGATGCTCAGCGCCGACTTACCCGCTGCGGTCGGGCCCACCACCGCGACGACCGTACCGCTGGTCACTCCCGCTCCCAGGACGCCACGAAGTAGGCGACACCGTAGGGGGCCGCATGGTGCAACAGCTCCCCGCGCCACCCGCCGCCAGCCCTCCGGGCCGCGCCGGCCAGCACCTGCCAGGGCGCACGACCAGCGGCCTTCAGCTCCGCCGACACCACCGGGTCCAGGTCGAGCAGGACGTCCAGGTCCGCGTCGGCCAGCGCCGCCGCAACCCTCTGGTCGTACGCGAGGGCGCGCGGGTCGTCGTACCCGGGTGACGTCACTCCCCGGCACGCCGACCCGTCCCCGAGGACCAGCAACGCCACCCGGTCACCAGTGGCGGCGACCTCGTCGGCGAGCACCGACAGCTCGGCCGGGCCCGCGTCGGCGGCCACCTGCATGGCGGTGACCGTCGGCGCGCCGGCTGAGGTCGCGCCCGTCGGCGTTGCGCCGGCCGAGGTCGCGCCGGTCGGCGGTGCGCTGCTCACGGTCGTGCTGCTCGAGGTGGCGCTCGCCGACGGTGTGCCGACCGGCGGCGTGCTGGTCGGCACCGTGCTGGCCGGCGGCGGCGTCTCGTGACGGGTCAGCAGCCACGCGCCGATGGTCAGGCTCAACGGCAGCACCGCACCCCGGTCGGGCTGCCCCGGAACCAGCGGCACGTCCAGGTCCACACCCCAGGGCTGTAGCGAGCCCGTGGCCGGAGTGCGGATCGGACCGGTCACCGGGCCGGTCCCGAGCAGCACCACGCTGTCCGGACCGACGGCCAGCAATCGGCGTACGGCGGTGTCGCAGGCCGCCCGAAGGTCGTCCAACTCCGGGGCCGCGGAGCCGGCCACCTCCGGCACGAGCAGGGGCGGATGCGGGCAGACGGCGGCGGCGACCAGTGGCACCCGTTCACCGTAGCGGGAATCCCCGGTGCGTCTCCGCGCCGATCCGGTCATTCGGCCCCTAGGACACCGTATGGTCACGGTCGGCGATAGGCGCTCGACGCGGACCGGGTGAGACCTGTGACAATGCCGGAAGTAACTTGGCTGCGCCGTGGCGGCGACGGGGGTTCGTTCCCTCGACGCCGGGAGAACGAGGATGGGCACATGAGCGACTGGACTGCCTTCGGACGGGTGGACGCGGACGGCACCGTGTACGTCAAGACCACCGAGGGCGAGCGGGTGGTCGGATCCTGGCAGGCGGGTGCGCCGGAGGAAGGGCTGGCACACTTCGCGCGCCGCTTCGCCGATCTGGTCACCGAGGTGGACCTGACCGAAGCTCGGCTCAAGTCGGGTGCGGCGGATGCCGGGCACTCGTTGAGCACGATCCGGCGGATCCGCACCACGCTGCCCGAGGCCAACGTGGTCGGCGACATCGACGCCCTGACCGCTCGTCTGGACAAGCTGGCGACCCTCGCCGAGGAGAAGGCCGGCGAGGCGCGGGCCGCCCGGGACGCCGCTCGCGGCGAAGCCCTGGCCCGCAAGACCGCACTGGTCGAGGAGGCCGAGAAGCTCGCCGCCGAGTCCACCGGTTGGAAGACCGCCGGCGACCGGCTCAAGGAGATCCTCGACGAGTGGAAGACCATCCGCGGGGTCGACAAGAAGGCCGACGGTGAGCTGTGGAAGCGGTTCGCCGCCGCCCGGGACGGCTTCACCCGACGTCGTGGCGCCCACTTCGCCTCCCTGGACTCGCAGCGCAAGCAGGCGCAGACCGCCAAGGAGGAGCTGGTCGCCCAGGCGGAGAAGCTCCAGGAGTCCACCGACTGGGCCGCCACCGCCAACCAGCTCAAGGACCTGATGACCCAGTGGAAGGCCGCGCCGCGCGCCTCCAAGGAGGCCGAGCAGAAGCTCTGGGAACGATTCCGGGGTGCGCAGGACGCCTTCTTCAGCCGGCGCAGTGAGGTCTTCTCCGCCCGGGACAACGAGCAGCGCGGCAACCTGGAGCGCAAGCAGGCCCTGCTCGCCGAAGCCGAGGCGCTGGACATCGACGCCGACCCGAAGGGCGCCCAGGCCAAGTTGCGCGAGATCCAGGCGCAGTGGCACGAGGCCGGCCGGGTCCCCCGCGAGGCGGCGGCTGGGCTGGAGCGCCGGCTGCGCGCCATCGACGACAAGGTCCGCGACGTCATGGACTCGGCGTGGCGCCGCACCACCAAGGAGGACAACCCGCTGCTCGCCCAGATGCGGGCACAGGTGGCGGAAGCCGAGGACCGGCTGGCCCGGGCGCAGAGCGCCGGGGACGCACGCCGGATCAAGGAGGCCGAGCAGGCGCTCGCCTCCAAGCGGCAGTTCCTCCAGCTCGCCGAGCAGGCCGGCTGAGCTGACGTCTCCCGGAGCCCCCGGCCCCCTCACGGGGACCGGGGGCTCCGCGTATCCAGGCGCCCCGGCACCCCGGCGTTCACCCTGCCGCGCCCAGCGACGCGCGCCCCCGCCCCGCACCGCCCGCACCGCCCCGCGCTGCCCGCCCCGCCCGCACCGCACCGCCCGCCCCGCGCCGTGCCGCCAGCGCCGCCCGCCCCGCCCCGCCCCCAAGATCCGCGCAACTTCCCGGATGTTGCTGCCTCCGAGGCGCGGGAGGCAGCAACATCCCTGATGTTGTGCGGATCTTGGCGACGGCGAGGCGTTCTGGACCCGCCAAGAGGGGGTTGAGGCACTTGCATGCGGATAGGCGGCCAGAAGCGTGACGCGGGGCCCGGCGGTATGGCTACCGGGATGGCGGTGGTCGGCTTGGGCTGGCGGTGCTGGTTGACGCATTGACGTGGGGTGATCAGAATGAGCCACGGAGTCAGGTAGGGCCACCGGACGAGGGCGACGAAGGCGGAACAACCGCCGTCGTGGGTCGCCGGTGAGCTTTCGCGAGTGACACGTCCGCGTGACATGGGCCGTCGCGCACTGTCCGCGTACCCCTTGGGGAGCGTGACGTGCGGACAGCCACCTGGCCTCCGAAGTGGAGCTCGAATGTTCCGTCCTAAAGCTTTCGGCGGTGCGGTCACCGCGCTCGCCACCGTCGCGGCCGGCGTGTTCCTCGCCGCTGCCGTCAGTAGCAGTCCGGCCGTGGCCGCCGGCACCGGTACGGGTTACCTGCACACCAACGGCAACCAGATCGTGGACAGCACCGGTGCCACGGTCCGGTTGACCGGCATCAACTGGTTCGGCATGGAGACCGACAACAAGACCTTCCACGGGCTGTGGTCGAACAACCCGTGGCGGGGGCAGCTCGACACGATGGTGCGGTTGGGTTACAACACGTTGCGGGTGCCGTACTCGAATGACGCGCTGAAGGCGGGTGCGACCGCCAGCGGGGTCAACGACTTCGTCAACCCGGATCTGGTCGGGCTGTCGCCGTTGCAGATCCTGGACAAGGTGATCGACTACGCCGGCAGCAAGGGGATGCGGATCATCCTGGACCGGCACCGGCCGACGTCGGCCGGGCAGTCACCGTTGTGGTACACGTCGACGGTCTCCGAGGCGACCTGGATCAACGACTGGAAGATGCTGGCCCAGCGGTACGCGGGCAACCCCACGGTGATCGGCGCGGACCTGCACAACGAGCCGCACGCCGAGGGCACCAACCCGGCGGCCACCGGCGCGTGCTGGGGGTGCGGTGACACCACCCGGGACTGGCGGCTCGCCGCCGAGCGGGCCGGCAACGCCATCCTCGGTGTCCAGCCCAACTGGTTGATCTTCGTGGAGGGGGTGAGCTGCCCCAGCGGTGGCCTCTCCAACGTGTGGGACAACGACCCCAGCAACGACGAGGACTGCGGTTGGTGGGGTGGCAACCTGTCGAAGGCCGGCGAGTTCCCGGTACGGCTGAGCGTGCCGAACCGGCTTGTCTACTCGCCGCACGAGTACGCCACGTCGGTGTACCGGCAGAGCTGGTTCGACGCCCCGGACTACCCGGCGAACATGCCGGCCATCTGGGACAAGTACTGGGGTTACCTGTACAAGCAGAACATCGCGCCGATCATGATGGGTGAGTTCGGCAGCACCCTGGCCGACCCGAAGGACCGGGTGTGGTTGGAGAGGCTGATGGCGTACACCGGCACGGGGGTGACGGGCATGTCCTTCACCTACTGGTCGTGGAACCCCAACTCGGGTGACACCGGCGGCATCGCGCTTGACGACTGGACGAACGTCAACACCACCAAGCAGGCGATCCTCCAGCCGTACCTGATCCCGCCGACCGGCGGCGGCACCACCCCACCGACGACGGGTGGGCCGACGGACCCGCCGCCCGGTGCCTGCACGGCCACCTACCGGCAGGTGAACGCCTGGCAGGGTGGCTTCCAGGGTGAGCTGACGGTGAAGAACACCGGCTCGGCCGCCGTGAACCCGTGGTCGGTCACCTGGACGTGGCCGTCCGGGGTGACGCTGGGCAGTGGTTGGAACGCCACCGTCACGCAGTCCGGCACGACGGTCACCGCCGCCGCTCCGAGTCACGCGCCGTCCCTGCCGGCGGGTGGGTCGGTCACCGTCGGCTTCACCGCCAACGGCACCGCCAGCGCACCGGGCGCCGTGAAGCTCGGCGGCGCGAGCTGCTGAGTCGAGCCGGCACCGTGGAGCTCGGCAGCGCACGCTGCTGAGCTGTCGGGACGGCCGGTGCGCGACGCATCGGCCGTCCCGACCATTTACATGCATGGACTTCTATGCTTTCATCGGGAAAGCGCTTGCCTCGCACTGTCGGCGGGCGTAAGCGCGGGAGCCGCTTTCCTTCACGAACCTGCACTGGCGGGCCCGAGGACCACCGGTCCCGGCCGACCTCGCCGCCCACGGGCATGGGCGACGCGACGGTCCGTCCGCCTCATCGAAAGGGAGCAGCATGCGCACAGGACGGCGTCGAACGACGCTGATCGCCACCACCGCCGCAGCCACCGCGACCCTGGTCACCGCCGGTCTGCTGACCTCCGTGTCCGCGCAGGCCGCCGCCGGATGCCAGGTGGCCTACTCGGTCGCCAGCCAGTGGCCGGGCGGGTTCACCGGCAACGTCACAGTCACCAACCTCGGCGACCCGGTCTCCGGGTGGACGCTGCGCTGGTCGTACGGGGCCGGTCAGCAGACCAGCCAGGCGTGGGGTGCCACCGTCACACAGAGCGGCAGCCAGGTCTCCGCGACGAACGTCGACTACAACGGCAACCTGGCGACCAACGGCACCGCCTCGTTCGGCTTCAACGCGAGCTGGAACAACTCCAGCAACCCGGCTCCGACCAGCTTCACCCTGAACAACGTCGCCTGCACCGGCAGCACCACGCCGACCACGCCGCCGCCCAGCACCCCACCGCCGAGCACCCCGCCACCGTCGAGCACTCCCCCGCCCGGCCAGCAGCCGTCGAACCTGGTCGGCTGGGCCACCCAGAACGGCGGCACCACCGGCGGCGGCAACGCCGGCACCACCACCGTCAGCAACGCCTCGGGCCTGACCAGCGCACTGAACGCGACAGGCGCCGCGGTGATCCGGGTGACCGGGACCATCACCTGCTCGGGCATGCTGCGGGTCCGGTCCAACAAGACCATCATCGGCAACTACGGGGCGACGATCGTCGGCTGCGGTCTCAACATCAACGGTGACCGCAACGTGATCATCCGCAACCTGACGTTCCGCAACTGGGACGACGACGCGATCAACGTGCAGGAGTCGGCCACCAACATCTGGATCGACCACAACACCTTCAGCAACGGGTACGACGGCGCTGTCGACATCAAGCGCGGCTCGGACTTCGTCACCGTCTCCTGGAACCGGGTCTTCAGCCACGACAAGACCATGCTGCTCGGTCACAGCGACGACAACGCCGGTCAGGACGTCGGTCACCTGCGGGTGAGCTACCACCACAACTACTTCGACGGCAGCAACCAGCGCAACCCCCGGGTGCGCTTCGGCAACCCGGTGCACGTCTACAACAACTACTACCGGGCCAATGGCGGCTACGGCGTCGCGTCCACCGAGAACGCCGGCGTGCTGGTCGAGGGCAACTACTTCGAGAACGTCGACGACCCGTACCACCGTGGTGAGGGCGACTCCGGGCCCGGCAGCCTGGTTGCCCGCAACAACCACTTCGTCAACTCGCCCACCGGCCAGGCCGGCGGCAGCGTGGCGAGCATCCCGTACTCGTACCAGTTGGACACCGCGAGCACCGTCAAGTCCATCGTGACGGCGGGCGCGGGCGCCGGCAAGATCACCGTCTGACCGGGGAAGGGCCCCTCGACGAGGGGCCCTTCCGTGCGGTCAGTGCGCGGCGCAGCCCGCGGTGGGCGCGGGCGCGACCGGCGGCGCGCCGATCGTCGGCAGACCGAGCAACACACCGGGGGTACGCGGAGAGCGCCCCGCCTCGGCCGCGTCGCCGGCCCGGGTACGCCGGTGTGCCACCAGCGCCCCGTCGGCGTTGAGATGGTGCGGTGCCGCGTACGTGACGGTGGTGTGCACGATGTCGCCCGGGCGGATCTGGCCGGCGAGCGACTCCCCGGCAGGGCCCTCGGTCGCGAAGTGCACCAGCCGCCCGTCGCGGGCCCGACCGGACATCCGGCCGGTGCGCTCGTCCTTGCGGCCCTCGCCGACAGCGACCAGCACCTCGACGGTCTCGCCCACCAGGCGCTTGTTCTCCGCCCAGGTGATCTCCTCGACGGTCGCGACCAGCCGCTCGTAGCGCTCCTGCACGACCTGCTTGGGCAACTGGTCGTCCATCGTCGCGGCCGGGGTGCCGGGCCGCTTGGAGTACTGGAAGGTGAAGGCCGAGGAGAACCGCGCCTCGCGGACCACGTCCAGCGTGCGCTGGAAGTCGGCCTCGGTCTCGCCGGGGAAGCCGACGATGATGTCGGTGGTGATCGCCGCGTCCGGCATCGCCGCCCGCACCTTCTCGATGATCCCCAGGTAGCGCTCGGAGCGGTAGGACCGGCGCATCGCCTTCAGCACGTCGTCGGAGCCGGACTGCAACGGCATGTGCAGCGAGTGGCAGACGTTGGGCGTCTCGGCCATCGCGGCGATCACGTCGTCGGTGAAGTCCTTCGGGTGGGGGCTGGTGAACCGCACCCGCTCCAGCCCGTCGATGTCGCCGCAGGCACGCAGCAACTTGCCGAACGCGTACCGGTCACCGAACTCGACGCCGTAGGAGTTGACGTTCTGGCCGAGCAGCGTCACCTCCAGCACACCCTCGTCGACCAGGGCGCGCACCTCGGAGAGGATGTCGCCGGGCCGCCGGTCCTTCTCCTTGCCGCGCAGCGCCGGCACGATGCAGAAGGTACAGGTGTTGTTGCACCCCACCGAGATCGACACCCAACCGGCGTACGTGGACTCGCGGCGGGTGGGCAGCGTGGAGGGGAAGACGTCGAGGGATTCGAGGATCTCCACCTCGGCGGCGGCGTTGTGCCGGGCCCGCTCCAGCAGCACCGGCAGCGCGCCAATGTTGTGGGTGCCGAAGACCACGTCGACCCAGGGCGCCTTGCGGACGATGTCGCCCCGGTCCTTCTGGGCCAGGCAGCCGCCGACCGCGATCTGCATCCCGGGGTGCTTGTCCTTCACCGGGCGTAGGCGACCAAGGTTGCCGTAGAGCCGGTTGTCCGCGTTCTCCCGCACCGCGCAGGTGTTGAAGACGACGATGTCCGGGGTGTCGTCGGTGGGCACCGCGCGCACGTAGCCGGCCTGTTCAAGCAGCCCGGAGATGCGCTCAGAATCGTGCACGTTCATCTGGCAGCCGTACGTCACGACGTTGTAGGTCCTAGCCACCCTCTTGGTGCCCCTTCCCCTCGGGCTACCAGGGTAGCGGCCCGTTCGGCGGCCCCTACCCACCGGCATTGACCCGGCGGCCCATAGCGGGCATCCACGACGGGCAGTACGCTGCACAACAAGAATGTGTTCTGGGCGATTTCGGGGGCTTTGCACTCGGCGCCGACGATGCGCGGCTCCGTTCACGGGGGAGCACATGACGACCCGCGGGAGGCCAACCGTGACGCGACAAGATGCGGCACAGCGCACCGTCACCACCCCGGACGGGCGGCACCTCGCGGTGGAGACCTCCGGCTCCCCGGACGGGCCCGCGGTCTTCCTGCTGCACGGCACACCGGGCAGCCGCAGCGGCCCCCGTCCGCGGGGCATCGTCGTCTACCGCCTCGGCGTGCACCTCGTCTGCTACGACCGGCCCGGTTACGGCGACTCCGACCGGCACGAGGGCCGGCGGGTGGCCGACGCGGCGGCCGACGTGGCGGCGATCGCCGACGACCTCGGCATCGAACGGTTCGCGGTGGTAGGTCGATCAGGTGGCGGCCCACACGCCCTGGCCTGCGCGGCGCTGCTGCCCGACCGGGTCACCCGGGCCGCCGTGCTGGTGGGGCTCGCCCCGGCCGGCGCACCCGACCTGGACTGGTACGCCGGCATGGCGGAATCGAACGTGGAGGACTACGGGCAGGCCGACGAGGACCTGGCCGAGCTGACCCTCAACCTGAAGGTGCGCGCCGAAGAGGCCCGACGGGACCCGATGACACTGCTGGAGTTCCTCCGCCCCCAGTTGCCGGAGGCGGACATCCGGGTCGTCGACGATGTCGCGATCCGCCGGCTGCTGACCGACATGTACTCCGAGGCGCTGCGGCACGGCCCCGAGGGCTGGATCGACGACGTGCTGGCGATCCGCCGCGGCTGGGGGTTCGACCTGGGCGCCATCCGTGCCGAGGTCCGGCTCTGGCACGGCGAGCAGGACCGCTTCTCCCCGGTGGAGCACTCCCACTGGCTCGCCTCGCGGATCTCCCGCGCCGAGGTCCAGGTGCAGCCCGGAGCCGCGCACTTCGGGGCGGTGGAGATCCTTCCGCAGACCCTGAGCTGGCTGGCCCGACCCGACCTGGCGACCAGCCCTCGACTCTGATCGGCCGGCCGGGCCGACAACCCGGCCCGGCCGCCGACCAGCCCGTCAGATCGTGTGCGGGTCGATCACCCGGACCACGAACCGCCGCTCCCGCAGGGTCTGCACGGTCGGATGCTCCGGGCCGATCACCTCCGCCAGCCGGTCCGCCACGTCGCCGACGTCCTCGCCCGCCGCCTCGCCACCGACCCGCCTCGACACCAGGGCGAGATCACCGAGGCAGCGCAGCGTGTCCGGGTGCTCCGCGCCGATCACCGCGGCCAGACGACCGGCGGTCTCCCGCAGGCGGTCGCGGGCCATCTCCCACTCCCCCTCCTCGGCGAGGCACACCGCGTGGTTCACCTCCGCCGCGAGGGTGTGCGGGTGGTCGGGGCCGAGCACCTTGCGCAGTTCACCCGACGCGAGGGCCGCCGACGCGAGCGCGTCCGACCTGCGCCCGACCGAACGCTCGGCGGCGGAGATGTTGCTCAACGTCGCCAACGTGTGCGGGTGCTCCGCACCAAGGTGCAGCTGCTCGTCGTACGACTGCCGGACCGCTGTCATCTCGGTCAGCGCCCGGGCACCGTCGCCGACGGCCAGCAGGTTCGCCGCCCGGCTCGAACGGCACGCCACGGTGTCCGGGTTGTCCGGGCCGAACCGTTCGTCGAGTTCCCGGTAGGCCGTCTCGAACATCGGCGCGGCCTCCGCTCCCCGGCCCGCGCTGCGCAGTGACACCGCCAGGTTGACCTGCGCGGCGAGACTCTGGCCGTCGTCCGGCCCGAGCACCTCGCAGTACGTCTCGTAGACGGTACGCAGCAGGGTCGCCGACCTCTCGTACTCGCCGGCCTCCCGCAGGTCGCTGCCCAACCGCACGGCGGAGACGAGGGTGTACGGGTGGGTGGGGCCGAGCACCAGCCGCCGCCGCTGGTGCACCTCGTCGTCCCACCGGCGGGCGGCCCGGTAGTCGCCGACCAGGCGGTACGAGACGGCCAGGTTGTTGGCGGCGCTCAACGTCCGCGGATGGTCCTCGCCGAACACCTGGAGCCAGGAGGCGTAGGTGGACCGGTCCCGTTCCAGCGCCTCGGCGTAGCGGCCGAGCGCGCGCAGGTCACCGCCGAGGCTGCCGGCGGTCATCAGACTGTGCGGGTGCATAGCGCCCAGCAACCGGCGTTGCTCGGCCAGCACCGCCTCGTCCAGGTCTCGGGCCTCCTCGAACCGGCCCAGGCTGCGCAGGATGTTCGCCCGGTTGAACCTCAGGTGCAGCAACTGCCGGCCCAACGCCGACGCCTCGGCCTCGTCCGGCGTGTCGGCGAGCCGCGCCGCCCAGGTGCCGTCGACCTCCTGGCTGAACACGTCGGCCTGGTCCAGACCGCCGCGCTGCCACAGATAACGAACCCGGTCGATCAGCAGCTGGCACACCGACTCGTCCGGGCAGGTCAGCGCCTCGGACACCTCCAGATGCGGCCAGAGCATGCGCAGCCGGGCCCAGGTGGTCGGGTCGTCCACGTCACCGCGCGGCCGGGACGCGGCAAGCACCAGGTGCACCTGGTGGCGGGCAGCGTCGATCTCATCCTCGGTCATCCGGTCGCGGACCACCGCCTGCAACAACCGGTGCACCTGGACCCGGCCACCCTGGACGTCGAGTTTGAGCAGCGCCAGCCGGTTGATCTGCTGGACCAGGGCACCGCGCACGAGCCGCTCCGACACCGACGGGTCGAACGGCACAAGGGCCGCCGCCATCTCGTCGCTGTAGATGAGTTCCAGCGAGATTTCGGGGGCCAGCACCGAGCAGAGCTGCAACAGCCGGTACGCGGCGGGCGCCTGGTCGAGCAGCCGGTTCAGCGACAGGTCCCAGGTGGCCTCGACGGAGAGGGCGCTCGGGCCGTGCCGCTCGATCTGCCGCAGGTAGTCGCCGACCGACGTGCCCGTGTCGGCGAGCCAGGCGCCCGCCGCGGCCACCGCGATCGGCAGGTCGCCGAGCGCCTCGGCCACCCGGTCGGCCTCCTCGGCGCTGATCGTGGGCACCCGCTGGGCGAGGTGCGCGACGCTCTCGGTGCGGTCGAAGACGTCCACCTGGATCGGGTTCGCCCGGTCACCCCAGGCGCGGTTGCGGGAGGTCAGCAGGACGTGCCCGGGGCCCTGCGGCAGGAAGGGCTCGATCTGGTCGAGTTCCTCGGCGTTGTCGAGCACGACCAGCCACCGCTCGTACGGCTCGCCCCGGCCGAGGACCTGCAGCACGGACCGGACCGTGTCCGGCAGGGTGGGCCCGGCGAGGATCCCGAGGCGACTGGCGAGGTCGGCGAGGGCGGTGTCGACGAACTGCGGCGGGTCCGCCACGATCCACCACACCACGTCGTACGCGGCCTTGAACCGGTGCACGTACTCCAACGCCACCTGTGTCTTGCCGACGCCGCCCATGCCCTGCAGGGCGACCGGCAGCACCACAGCGCTCCCCCCGCTCTGCAGTTGCGAGCGCAGTCGGGCCAGGTCGTCCTCCCGGCCGGTGAACCGGGCGTTCCGGTTGGGCGCGTTGAAGATCAGCGGCTCGGCCCCGGGGAACCGGGTGCTGCCGCCCGCCGGCCCGTCCGCCGACGACGGCACCGGTCTGCCGACCAGCCGCAACACCCGCTCCACAGCGGTCGCCGCACTCACGTTGACCAGGTTGGTGGAACTCTGCGATGGGAACTCCGTCAGCGGACGCAGGTCGGCGACGTACACAGCGAGAGCCGTGGAGCCGGTGCTCGTGTCGCGATCGGGCAGACCACCGGACGGCGTCGCCACGTAGGCCGGTGAGACCACCGTCAGCGTGCGCGGCGCCGGCGTACCGGCGGACCCGACGGCGGTCGTCGGGTCCACCACCCGCAGCCCGGCCGAGCTGAGCACCCGTTCCAGCCACTCGGCCCAGATGGCGTCCTCCGGCGCGCAACGGAGCACGATCTGGTCGTCGATCGCCTCGGTGCGCCGGCGGAAACGGGCCTTGCCCCGCTCCCGTACCGACTCGTCCATCACCGGCAGCGCGGTCACCGCGCCGTCGGTGAGGATCCCCGTCAACGTCTCGAACGCGGCCAGCAGTGACGTCGGCGAGCCGGGCGGGTCGCCGAACGTGGCAAGCGTCTCCTCGTACGCGTAGAACGGCCGGTACGGGACCTCGACCGCCGCCCAGTACCGCCGCCGTTCGGCCTCGGTCATGCCGGCGGGCAACCCGGCGAACCGGCGCATGGCCAGCAGACGTCCCGCCTCGGCCCGCTCCTTCTCGGCCTGGTCGACCCGCATCGGGACCGGCAGGACCCGGATGTCACGCCGCCGATACCGGTCCCGTACCGAGTGCGCCACCCTCGCCGCGCCGTCGATGCCCTGGTCACTGAGGGTGAAGCAGTCGACCAGGGTGTCCGGCAGGTGCAGGGTGCAGATGTCGGCGACGTCGCTCAACCCCGTCCGACTGTCGATCAGGGTGAAGTCGTACTGACGTTTCATGTCCGCGCGCAACGCCTCGAAGAACTGCGCGCCGCCCAGCCGGTTGTAGAAGTTGTCCCAGTCCAACCCGCTCACCGAGACCGCGTAGTCGCTGTTCTGCCGGCCCGCGGAGAGGAAGTCGAGGCCACCGCCGTTCGGGAAGTTCCAGCGCAGCGAGAACGCGTGTCGACCGACCCGGGCGAACTGCTCCATCCAGCGGTCCGGTCGGTCGTCGACCCGGGTGGTCTCCCACTCGTAGTCGCGGATCATGTCGATCACACCGCTGGTGCCCTGGATCGCCTCGGCGTCGAGGAACGGGTGGAAGAAGCGGTGCAGGCCGGGCGATTCCAGGTCCCAGTCGGCCACCAGCACCCGCCGGCCGCTGGCCGCCAGGATCCAGGCCACGTTGGCCAGCGCCATCGTCCGGCCCGTCCCACCCTTGAACGAGTAGAAGGTGACGACCTGGCCTTCGCGATCGTTGTTCATCGGTTATCTCCGTGGGGACGCAATGGGGCCGGTTCATCAGGCGGGGACGCGGGGTCGGTGGGAGCGGCCGGGCCGGTGGCGGACAGGCCGTCACGCAGGCTGGGCACCGGCTCCGGCGGTGGTTCGAACGGGACCACCGGGCCGTACTTGAGGAACTGACGGCGGGCCTCGGTGACCAGCGCCGGCATCAGGTCGACGAACTCCGGCACTGTGCACGCGCGCTTGACCTGGGGCAGACCGGCGTCGTGCAGCAGTTGGGTGACCTCGGTCGCCCACCGGCTGGCGTCCTGGGTGTCGTCGTCGTCAGTGACCACCAACGGAACGACCCACTCGCGCAGACCGTGCAGCATGCGGGCGAGGACCTCCGCCCCGTCCGGCGCCGCCGCGATCCACGGGTCGACCAGCAGCACGGCGGGCCGGCGGCCGAGCAGCCCGGCGGCCTGCGCGAAGTCGGCCGTACGGGCGGACAGCCCGAGCCGCTCGGCGGTGCTGGCCGCGTACTCGGCGGCGGGCAGCTCCTGGCGACGCCCGTACGGCCGCCAGAGCCGGCCGCTGGCCGCGTAGCCGGCGGGGTCGCGGTCGGACGGCAGATGATCCCGGGTCGGGGCCAGGACGGCGACGACGAAGTCCGGGTCGGTCGTCCCCTGGCGGACGACCTCGTCGAGACCCGGGGCGCGGGACGGGCCCAGCGGCCGCCGCTCGGCGGTGTGCACGATCCGGCTGGCCAGCCGACTCAGCAGAAGCTCGTACTGCTCCCGGTACGGGGCCAGCATGCAGAACGCGCGCAGGCCGTCCTCGGCGTACTCCGGGACGTCACGACCCAGGTCCAGGGCGCCGTCCAGCTCCGGATGCGCCTCCCACGGGGGGAACGGGATCCACAGCACCGGAACGAGGTGGCCGGTGCTGACCCGGGTCGACCCGGCGGCGGCCAGCCGGGCCCGGAAGGACTCCTGCTCCCCCAACGCCCACGGGCGGCTGAAGTAACCGGGCGAGTAGAGCGGGACGAAGACCTCGGCGTCGCCGAGCGCCTCGGCGAGAGCTGCCTTCCAGTCGGCACCCAGCGGGATCTGCTGGTCGAAGAAACCAATGCGCATCCCCGCCACCGGTCGCGCCTGCCGACGCACCTCGGCGGTCAGGTCGGCGAAGAACTTGCCGACCCAGACGTCGGCGTCGGCGCGGGCACCCGGCGGTGGCGCCGAGTGCGCGTAGCTCAGGAAGAAGTACGTCCCTCGCGACGCCTGTCGACGCCGGTCCGCCGGCGGGCTCATCCCGGCTCCTCGGCGAACCTGTTGCACAGCTCGTCCACGCTCGTCGGCACCCAGGGCTCCACCAGGTACGACCGGTGGATGGCCACGATCCGCTGTGCGAGCCGCCAGACCACCGCCCGGTACGCGTTCTCCCACTGCATGGTCAGCAAGCCGTAGACCCCATCCCGCTGGTAGTGCACCGCGATGTCGGGATCCGGCATGGCGGTCGGGGTGAATCGTTGGATGTCGCGCAGCACCCGGGGCAGTGCCGTGCCGTTCGTCGGTGACCAGGTGACCGGCACGATCGCCGTCTCGTGCGGCGAGGCGGAGCTGTGTCGGGGGACGATCCGTCGGCGGGAGAACGCGTCCCACTCGCGACCACACCACTCACTGCCGAGCAGCGCGCTGGACACCAGCGGGACGAAGACCTGGCAGGTGCCGGCGGCCTGGAGCAGCTCGGGGCTCCAGCGTTCGCCACCGGCGATGGAGGTGTCCAGGAAGCCGGCGTCCACACCGGTCACCGGGCCGACCAGCTCACTGACGTGGACGGAGACGTCCTCGAAGAAGCGGGAGACGTACTCGGCGGGTTTGCCGGTGGCCCGGCCGATGGGCGCCCGCGAGTAGCTGATGAAGAAGAGTGGGGCGCGCGTCCTGGAGGGTGCGTCCACTGTGCTCACCGCAGCCCCTCCGCCCTCCCCACGCGGCCGGACCATCAGCGTAGTCCCCGCGTCAACGCCGCACCGCCAAGCGGTTCGCGGCGAACCAGCCGACGGCGAAGTCCACAGCGGCTCGTGCCGGCAGTAGGCGAGCCTCGGCCCGGCCGACCCGACCGCGCTGGACGAAGGGCGTGTCGTCGAGTGCGGCGCCGACCTGGGGGAAGTCGGTGTCGTCCAGGTCGAGCGCGTGGAAGTCGAGACGGACCCGACGCCCGTCGACGAGCCGGAAGCAGTGGTAGTCGCGTTCGGGCGGCGGCACCGGCAGCCGGTATTCGGCCAGGTGCAGGGCGCTGCACGCCTCGTAGCCCGCGCCGAGCAGCAGGATCTGCCCGTCGGCCGCGTACAGGTTGCCCACCGGTGAGCGTTCTCCCAGGTGGCAGGTGAGGTCGTGGCCGTCGGTGAGCTGACGGGCCCGAGGGCCGAGCGCGGCGAACGAGGTCTGCGGGTGGTCGCTGCGCACCGCGCCCGGCGCGCAGCGGACGTACTCGGCGAGCGCGCCCATCCGCTGCGAGGGGGTGGTTCGGCGGTCCCAGCCCGGCAGCGCCGCCTCGTAGCGGTCACGCTGTGCCCCGTCCATGCCGGCGACGGCCGCCAGGTGGGCCCGGGAGGTCGTCGAGTTGCCGTCGGTCTGGGTGGGCACCAGCAGCGTGCCGGCGGGGCCGAGGACGTCCCGCAGGGCCCCGGCGAGCGTCGCCGGGCCGTGCTCCAGCGGGCCCACCCGGCGCAGGCCGCAGTGCACCACCAGGCACACACCCGGTCGGACCCCCAGCGCCCGCAGGTCGTCGGCCAGGCGGGGCCGCCCCAGAATGGGCCAGTGCCGCTCATCGGGACCCGACACGGGTCTCCTCCAGCGCGTGGCGCATCCGCTCGACGAACCGCTCGCCAGCGGCGGTGAGCGATCGGCTGGCCAGCAGGGCGTCGACGCCGGCCCGGGTCCACGCGAGGTAGCGGGCGGCGTGCTCCGACGCGTCCCCGCCCTCGGTCGCCGTCCGGGACCGCCACACCTGGGTGACGGCCAGGTGGGCGTACACCCCCTGGAGGACGCCCTCGGGGGGCCGCGGATCGGGACGCCAGGGCACCCGGATCGTTGCGCCCTGACCCGGCGCGACCAGGTCGTACCGGTCGAGCACCGCGCCGAGCTTCGCGTGCTGCCACTCGTGCACGAGCAACACCGCCATCGTCTCCGCGTCGGTGTGGGGGGTGACGGCGACCGCGCCGAACGCGTGCCGGGCGGTCGCGCTCCGCAGGGGCCGCGCCGGATCGGGCATCAGCGGCACGACGGCCCGCAGGCCGCCGTCGAGCACCGCCCCGTGTGCCGGCACGTCGCGGTGCACGACCTTCCAGGCCTCGGCGAGGGTACGCCCCAACGCCCGCACCGCCGCGGCCGTGAGGCCGGGCGCGACCGACTGGTCGTAGCAGTCCCGGTACGGGTCGTCGTCCTCGACGAGCAGCCGCCCACCGGGCACCAGCACGTCGCGTGTCGGTCGCCAACCGGTCGACGACTCGCCCGAGTCGAGGTCGACCGTCCGGTCCGCCGAACCACCCCGGACCCGGAAACCCCCGGGCTGGACAGTCACCTCGGCGCTCTCCCCCAGACCGGGCAGCACCAGACTGCCGAGCGTGGGCACCGTGATCACGTCAGGCCGTACCGGAACGTCCACTGTGACGGGTACGCCCGCCCGGACGGCAGCGGCGACCGCGATGGCCGGCAGCGGGTCGACGGCCTCGCGGACATCGGATCGGGTCGACGGGTCGAGACGACGCACCAGCCGCGGACGGATGAACGGGTGTTCCAGGACCGCTCGGACCACCGCCGGGGCCGTCACCTCGAGGTCGGCGAGCACCTCCCAGGCGGCCGTGGGGCCGAACATCTCCCGGCAGGCGGTCACCAACATCCGGGTGATGGCCACCTGGTCGTCGGCGAGCCGCCTGACGGTCTGCGGCGACCCGTGCCCGGTCGCCAGGTCGTCCAGCATCTCGTCGACCGGTGAGGGACCGGACCACTCGTGGGCGGGCGTCGTGTACGCGTCCACGCCCTCAATCAGGCCGAGCAGGTCGGCGCAGTAGACCGAGGGGTTGTCGAAGCCGGAGCCGGTGCGCCAACGGTGGGCGTACAGACCGCCACCGCACCGGTCGACCACCGGACAGGCTCGGCACGTCGCACAGAGCCCCTGCACGCCCTCCTGGCGGACGGCGACGCCGGGATGCCGAGCGGCCACGTCCACCGAATGGGCGAACACGTCGAACCCGGTGTCGGCCGCGCCGTGGTACGCCGTCTTCAACGAGTCGACCTGCTCCCAACTGCCGTCCGCCTCGACCACCAGCACATCGGCCGGCGCGAGGCCGAACGCCTCGGTGCCCCCGCCGCCCGGCCGCAGCGCCTCGAACAGCCGGAAGGACCCGGGGCGCCCGTCGTCCACCCACCTGCTGTGGATCCGGAGAAGCCAGTCCGCGTATGGGGTGACGCCCGGGCCGGGCCGCTGCGGCGGATCGTCCCAGGTGGCGTGTGGCAGCAACAGGTCGACCCGGGGCGGGCTCTCGGCCACCAACGCCTCGTACACCCGGTCGGGGTCGTTGCGGACGTCGACGGTGCACAGGATGCCGGCGTAGCTGCCGCGGAACTCCGGCTGCCGGAGCAGGGCCAGGGCCCGCCGAACGTGGTCGTGGCTGCTGCCGCCGTGGGCGAAGACCCGGTGCCTGTCGTTCGCCGTGCGATCACCGTCGAACGACACGCCGACCCGTACGCCGTACTCGACGAACAGCCGGCACAGGTCCTCGTCGAGCAGTACGCCGTTGGTCTGCATGCGCAGGTCGAGTCGCGTCCACGGGCTGATCGCCGTGCGCAGCTCGGCCAGCACCTCCCGCAGCCCGGCGGCACCGAGCAGCAGGGGTTCACCTCCGTGCAGCACCACGTGCACGGTCGGCAACCCGTGCTCGCGGGCGTGGTCGGCGATGCGCCCCGCGGCTGAACGGGCCGTGGCCGCAGACATCCGCACCGGTCGGTCCCGCCAGGTCTGGTCGGCGTGCTGGTAGACGTAGCAGTGGTCGCAGCTGAGGTCGCACCGGCTGTGCACCTTCAGCACGAACTGGCTGATCCGCCGGCAGGATCCATCCGCTCCGGGTGCACCGCACCGGCAGGTCATCTGTCAGATGGACGAGTTGAAGGCGGCGACGGCAACACTGCCGGATGCCGCGGACTGGCCCGCGACGACGCGCCTGCGGACCGCCTCGACCAGATCGGCGTGCTCGACGGCGATCCGCTCCAGCGGAGTGTGCAGGCTGCGGGTGAGGTCATCCAGGTCGGGACGGGGTGATCGGGTGGGGGCGTGGTCCACAATGAGTCTCCGGGGGCCCGGGGCGCTGGAAGCGCGAGCGACGACAATGGCTCGAAAGGCTCTGGTCCGTGACCAGGATAGACAAATATCGACCAAGTGTCACCGTCGGTACAGTCGTCGGCACCACGGGTGGCAGACCGCCGGGCCCGACGGAGGAGGAGCGCACATGTGCCGGAGCATCAAGACGCTGCGCGAGCCGTTCACCCCGCAGGTGACGGACGCGGACGTCGAGGCGGCGGCGTTGCAGTACGTCCGGAAGATCTCTGGCTTCCGGGCGCCCGCCGCGCACAACGCCGCCGCGTTCGACGCCGCGGTGGCCGCCGTGGCCGAGGCGACGCGCACCCTGCTCGACCAGCTGGTGGTGCGGGGTGCCGGCTCGGGCACCCCGGACCGGCCGGCCGCCGCGTCCCACTGACCGCCGGATCGCCCGGCCCGACCTCTCTACGAGGTCAGGCCGCGGCGAGCGCCGGGGCGATCGTGTCGGGCGCCCAGCGCGAGCGGTGACACTGCGACCATCCCCGGCAACCCGGGTCGCCCAACGTGCAGAGCCGCTTCCGGGTGAGCACCTCACCGTCGTCGGTATCCCGCACGTCGAAGTGCACCGGGCGCACCGTGCCGTCCGGGGCCACCAGCAGGTGCCGACCCGCGTCGAGAGTGTCGTCGCGCAACAGACAGTTGCGGCCCAGCAGTCGAGCGAGCGCCGCGATGCTGGCGTGCTCGGGGAGCCGCTCGGGCACCCCGTAGATGTCCACCACCGTCGCGAACTCGCCCGGCGCCTCCCAGACGTCGCACACCACCGCGTACGCCGGCAGCCGGGCCGGATCGGCCACCGCCAACGGCATCACCACCCGACCAATGGCCTCGGCCAGCGCCGGGTAGACCTGGACGGGTTGAGCCCCGTCGATTCTCCAGTTCCACAGCTCGGTCATTTCGCCTCCTCGCTGCGTTCGTCCCCACCGGCCTCCGGATCGGGCCTTACTGACGATGGTGGAGGGCATTTGACCCCAGCCGGGCGCAAGTTACCGGTCTGTGACCATTCCGGGCAAAATTTCCCTGAGCGGCATTCCTCGGAGTAGCGGGAAGGTGACAGTTTATCGGGTACGGTGCGCCAGCCGCACCACCGCCACCGCGTGTCCTCACGTTCCTCGCGGGCTCCGGCCAGGTGTTACGGCTCGGTCAGCGCAGGACGACCAGGTGCTCGCCACGCGGCAGCAACTCGCCCACCACCGGAGCGCCGGGCACCTCACCGGCTACCAGCAGGCCGCCGGAGGTCTGCGCGTCGGCCAGCAGCAACCGCTCGTCCGCCCCGACAGAGCCGAAATCCGTCCAGGGCGTCACCCACGCCAGGTTGCGCTGGCTGCCGCCGCTGACGTAGCCGTCGCGCAACGCCTCCCGGGCGCCCTCCAGGTACGGCACCCGCGCCGTGTCGATGGCCACCGTGAGCTGACTGGCCCGCGCCAACTTCGAGGCGTGCCCGAGCAGACCGAACCCGGTCACGTCGGTGCCGCACCGGATGCCGGCGGCTACCGCCGCGCGGGCCGCGTCCCGGTTGAGCGCGCTCATCGACGCGACCGCCTGCGGGAAGCTCTCACCGGTGTTCTTGTGCCGGGTGTTCAACACACCCACCCCGAGCGGCTTCGTCAGCGACAACGGCAGGCCGGCCCGCCCGGCGTCCAGGGTGATCATCTCTTCGGGCCGGACCGTCCCGGTGACCGCCAGCCCGTACTTCGGGCCGTCGTCGTCCACGCTGTGCCCGCCCGCCAGGTGGCAGCCGGCCTCCCGCGCCACGTCCTGCCCACCGCGCAGAACCTCGCCCGCCAACTCCATCGGCAGCACGTCGCGCGGCCAGCAGAGCAGGTTGAGCGCCACCAACGGGGTGCCGCCCATCGCGTACACGTCGGAGAGCGCGTTGGCCGCGGCGATCCGACCCCAGTCGTACGCGTCGTCGACCACCGGAGTGAAGAAGTCGGCGGTGCTGACCAGGCCGGTCCGCTCGTCGAGGCGTACCACCGCCGCGTCGTCGCCGTGGTCCAGCCCGACCAGCAACTCGGCGGTGCCGGTCGCCGGACCGAGGCCGGCCACCATGATCTCCAGCTCGCCTGGAGGGATCTTGCAGGCGCAGCCGCCGCCGCGGGCGTAACGAGTCAGCCGTACCGGTTCGGTCATTCCCTCATGATCTCGACAACGCGCCACGATCGCTACCGCTGACGCCCAGACGGTGACCGAAATCGGACCCGCGACGACGATCGTGACCGGTGTTACCGCTCCGTGACCCGCTGAGTTGCGTTCCGCCACATCAGGCCGCCTACAGTGGCCGCACCGGGGGTCAACCGACCCCGATCCGGGAGACGACAGGGGACGGTGGACGACGTGACGACGGGCGAACCGCTCATCGTGCTGGACGCGGTCAACAAGTGGTTCGGGCCGCTGCACGTGCTGGACGACGTCTCGCTGTCGGTGGGTCGGGGCGAGGTGGTCGTGGTGATCGGCCCGTCCGGCTCCGGCAAGTCGACGCTGTGCCGCACCATCAACCGACTGGAGCCGATCAACTCCGGCACCATCACCTTCGACGGCCAGCCGCTGCCGGCCGAGGGCAAGCCCCTCGCGAAGCTGCGCAGCGAGGTGGGGATGGTCTTCCAGTCCTTCAACCTCTTCGCGCACAAGACCATCCTGGAGAACGTCACCCTCGGCCCGATCAAGGTCCGCAAGGAGAAGCCGGCCGCCGCCCGCGAGCGCGGCCTGGCCCTGCTCGACCGGGTCGGCATCGCCAATCAGGCGGACAAGTTCCCGGCCCAACTCTCCGGCGGGCAGCAGCAACGGGTGGCCATCGCCCGGGCGCTGGCCATGCAGCCCAAGGCGATGCTCTTCGACGAGCCCACCAGCGCCCTGGACCCGGAGATGGTCGGCGAGGTGCTGGACGTGATGACCTCACTGGCCAGCGACGGCATGACGATGGTCGTGGTCACGCACGAGATGGGCTTCGCGCGGCACGCCGCCAACCGGGTCATCTTCATGGCCGACGGGCAACTGGTCGAGGACGCCCCGCCCACGGAGTTCTTCGCGAACCCGCGCAGCGAGCGGGCCCGAGACTTCCTCTCCAAGATCCTCACGCACTAGGCGTCCGTAGTGGAGCGCGCCGCACTCGGTGGGCTCCGTCGAAGAAGGAGAAGAGTATGCGTATCACGCGCGTTGCGGCAGTCGCCGCGGTCGCCGCTCTGGCGCTCGGCCTCACCGCCTGCGGTGGCGACGACGGCGGGGAGGGCACCGGCGCTGGCAGCAAGTCCTTCGCGGCCGGCAGCACCATGGAGAAGCTGAACAAGGCCCAGAAGATCAAGGTCGGCACCAAGTTCGACCAGCCCGGCTTCGGCCTGAAGGGCCTCACCGGCAAGCCGGAGGGCTTCGACGTCGAGATCGCCAAGATCATCGTCAAGGAGCTGGGCATCCCGGAGGACAAGATCGAGTGGGTCGAGGCCCCCTCGAAGGTCCGCGAGGACGTCATCGTCAACGGCACCGTCGACCTCGTCGCGGCGACCTACACGATCAACGACAAGCGCAAGGAGCGGATCGCCTTCGCGGGCCCGTACTACGAGGCCGGCCAGAACATCCTGGTCAAGAAGGACGACACCAGCATCACCGGCCCGGACTCGTTCAAGGACGGCACCAAGAAGGTCTGCTCGGTCACCGGCTCCACCCCGGCCGAGAAGATCAAGGAGTACGTCAAGGACGTCGGCACCCAGGTGGTGCTCTTCGACACCTACGACAAGTGCCGGGACGCCCTCAAGGGCGGCCAGGTCAACGCCGTCACCACTGACAACGTCATCCTGCTCGGCTACATCGCCAAGGACGAGGCCTCCTTCAAGCTGGCCGGCAGCAACTTCACCAAGGAGCCGTACGGCATCGGCGTGAAGAAGGAGGACGCGGACTTCCGCAGCTTCATCAACGACACGCTGGACAAGGCGGTCGCCGACGGCAGCTGGAAGAAGGCCTGGGACGACACCGCCGGCAAGTTCGGCGCGGAACTGGGCTCGGCGCCCACCATCAACCGCTACTGATCTGATCCTTCGATCTGGAGGGTGGGGAGGAACACCGACCCGTGAACGTGCTCATCGACAAGTTCGACGTCTTTGCGGGTGGTTTCTGGCTCACCCTCCAGATCTGCGTCCTCGCCGCGATCGGCGCCCTCATCCTGGGCGCCATCGTGGCGGTGCTCCGCATCTCACCGGTGCCACCACTGCGCGCGCTCGGCACCACGTACGTGAACCTCTTCCGCAACATGCCGCTGACCGTGGTGATGTTCTTCGCCGCGTTCGGCCTGCCGGCCCTCGGTTCCAACGCGGACTTCCTCCGCATCCCGGTGCTCGACTCGCTGTTCACCCGGCTCGGCACCGACCTGCCATACTTCCGGTTCGCGCTGATCGCCCTCGTGCTCTACACGGCCGCGTTCGTCTGTGAGGCGCTGCGGTCCGGCGTCAACGCGGTGCCCGCCGGCCAGGCGGAGGCGGCGCGCTCACTGGGCCTGACCTTCGGCCAGAACCTGCGCCACGTGGTGCTGCCCCAGTCCTGGCAGGCGTCGGTGGTGCCACTCGGGTCGGTGATCATCGCGATGATCAAGAATTCGGCGCTGGCCGGCTTCTTCGGAGTCGTCGGCGACCTGTCCGCCACGGCCGATCAGCTCACCGGCGCCGAGGGGTACGCCTTCATCCCGGTCGCCATCGGCATCTCGATCGGCTACCTGATCATGACCGTGCCGCTCGGCGCACTGCTGGACCGGATCGAGAAGCGACAGGCGGTGGCCCGATGAGTCAGCAGACCAGCGTCCTCTACGACGTTCCCGGGCCGCGGCAGCGGCGGATCACGCTGATCAGCAGCATCGTCGCCGGGGTGGTCCTGCTCGTCGGGGCGTACCTCCTGATCTACCGGCCGCTGGACGAGAAGGGCCAGCTGTCGATGGAGTTGTGGGGTCCGCTCGTCGACCCCTCCAACGAGAACTTCTCCCTGGTGTGGGAACGGATCGGCCTCGGCTTCAAGAACACCCTGATCGCGGCGGCGATGGCCATCGTGGCGTCGCTCGTGGTCGGCACGCTCCTGGCGGTGCTGCGGATCCAGCTCAAGAGCCTGACCGGTCGCACGTTCACCGGCCTCGCCACGCCGCTGGCGTACCTGCTGCGCGGGCTGAGCACGCTGCTGTCCGCCCTCACCCGGGTCTGCGTCGAAGTGTTCCGCGGCCTGCCGGTGGTGATCACCATCTTCTTCGTGGCCCGCGGCTTCCCCGAGTTCGGCCTCTACTTCGACAATCTCTGGTATCTGGTCATCGGCCTCACCATCTACAACTCGGTGGTGATCGGCGAGATCCTCCGCTCCGGCATGGAAGGGCTGCCGGGCGGTCAGCGGGAGGCCGCCTCCGCCATCGGGCTCTCCCCGATCCAGACCACCTGGATGATCCTGCTGCCGCAGTCCTTCCGGATCATGCTGCCGGCACTGATCAGCCAGCTGGTCGTGGTGCTCAAGGACACGTCGCTCGGATTCATCATCAGCTACGAGGAGACCCTGAACATCGGCAAGCAGATCATCGGCGTGCTGGGCAACCCGATCCAGGTCTACGTCGTGATCGCCGTGCTCTTCATCGTGGTGAACTACTCGCTGTCGAAGCTCGCCCAGTACGTCCAGCACCGGCTCGCCAAGGGCCGCAAGACCGCTGGCACGCCGGCACAGAACCCACCGCCCGCGGCGCTGATGTCCCAGGCCGAAAGCTCCGGTACGGGCATCTGAACCAGCTCGTACGAGAAGGGCCAGCCCGCGCTACGGGCTGGCCCTTCTCGTTTCGCTCGGCTCGTGACCGCCGACGTCGGTCGACCGGGGGCCGCAGTGGCCTCAGCGGGCGATCTCGGTGACCCGGGACTCGCGGACCACTGTGACCCGGATCTGACCCGGGTAGGTCAGCTCCTCCTCGATCTGCTTGGCCACGTCGCGGGCCAGCACAGCCGCCCCGATGTCGTCCACGTCGTCCGGCTTGACCATCACCCGGATCTCCCGGCCGGCCTGCATGGCGAAGACCTTGTCCACGCCGAGCTTGCCGGCCGCGATCTCCTCGATCCGCTCCAGGCGCTTGACGTACGCCTCCAGGCTCTCCCGACGCGCGCCCGGCCGACCGCCGGAGCAGGCGTCGGACGCCTGGGTGAGGACGGCCTCGATGGTCTGCGGGGGCACCTCGTTGTGGTGCGCCTCGATGGCGTGCACCACGTCCTCGTGCTCGCCGTACTTGCGGGCCAGGTCCGCGCCGATGATGGCGTGACTGCCCTCCACCTCGTGGGTGAGCGCCTTGCCGATGTCGTGCAGGAACGCCGACCGCTTGATGATGGGCACGTCCAACCGCAGCTCGGCGGCCATGATGCCGGCGATGTGCGCGGTCTCGACCAGGTGCTTGAGCACGTTCTGCCCGTACGAGGTGCGGTAGCGCAGGCGGCCGAGCAGGGTCACCAGCTCCGGGTGGATCTCGGTGATGCCGACCTCGACCAGGGCGTCCTCGGCGGCGCGGAGACAGAGCTCCTCCACCTCCTGCCGGGCCAGGTCGTAGACCTCCTCGATCCGGTGCGGGTGGATCCGCCCGTCCAGCACCAGCTTCTCCAACGTCAGCCGGCCCACCTCCCGGCGGACCGGGTCGAAGCAGGAGAGCAACACCGCCTCGGGGGTGTCGTCGATGATCAGGTTGACGCCGGTCACCGATTCGAAGGCGCGGATGTTGCGCCCCTCCCGGCCGATGATCCGCCCCTTCATCTCGTCACCGGGGAGGTGCAGGACGCTGACCACGCTCTCCGCGGTCTGCTCGCTGGCGACCCGCTGGATCGCGTCCACCACGATGTGTCGGGCCCGCTGCTCGGCGGTGTTGCGCGCGTCGGACTCGATGTCCCGGACGAGCAGTGCCGCCTCCCGCTTGGCGGACGTCTCGATCGCCTCGACCAGCTCCAGTCGGGCCGACTCGGCGGTGAGCCCGGCGACCCGCTCCAACTCCCGTCGCCGGAGTTCCTCCGACTCGGCCAGCTCGACTTCCCGCTGGGCGAGCGCTGACTCCCGGGCGGCGAGGTCGGCCTTCGCGGCGGTGAGCTGGCGCTCCCGCTCGGCGAACCGCTCCACCTCCTCGGTGTGCATCCGCTCCCGCTCGTCCATCCGGGCAGCGCGGCGTTCCACCTCGGCGGCCTGCTCCCGGGTGGTGGCGGCCAGCACCGCGACCTCCCGCTCGCCGCTGCGCCGCGCTGCCGTCCGCAGCTGCTCGGCGTCCGCCTCGGCCTGCTTGTGGGCGCGCTCCAGAACGGTGTCCGCCTCGGCGCGGGCGTCGTCGAGCACCCGACGCGCCTCGGCGCGGGCCGCCTTCGCCTCCGCCTTCGCCGCCGCCGCCTCGGTACGGGCTGCCGCGGCGGCGGACTTCGCCACGTCGATCGTGCTGTTCGCCTCGTCGGCCGCCGTTCGCAGGGCAGCGAGCGACTGCTCCTGACGATCCTTCTCGGCGATGAAGGCGGGATCCTCCGGAGCCGGCCCGGCACCCATCCGGCGCATCGTCCGGATGCCCACCAGCACGGCCCCGATCACGACCACCGCGAGGACGAGGACGGCCGCGAGGAGCACGACATCGAAGGCGTTCATGCCGGCGCCCCGTCGGGTCTACCGGTGAACCTGTGCCGCCGCCCCGCCATGGCCGCCTCCCCTAACGTCGAGACCGCAGCGACCGTGCCGGGGCACACTCCTGCGGCTGTGGACGCCCGACCGGAGCGGCTGGCCGTGGGTAGCTCTCTCCGCCGGCGGTGCCCGCGGGCAACGTCGGCGACCGGGTGCAGTTGTCGCGGCGTCCCGGACCGGCCAGTCCGGAGCTGCCGCCAAAGGCCGCGGAGTCGGCCAAAGTGATGCTGTCTTGTTACGCGATCTATGTTGTGCGCTTAGCCTGCAATGGTCGGGCAATGTGAGCCTGTATGGCGAGGCTAGGTCTCCGGGGGTGCTCTGGTCAAGGACTCATGATCAAACCCCCCGAACGGAGAGAAGTTGAATCGTCACCCAAAGCTGATGTCGTTGCGGACACAGGGTGACAAAAACGGCGACCTGGCAGGCTCGATTGACATGTCGTACCTGTTCAGGGACGACGACCCGGTGAGCAGAGCCGACTTTGTGACAACCATGACGTCGGCACCGAGCCGCCGCCCGCCGTCACCGTCGAGCCCGACAGCCCCGCGGGCCGGTCACTCCACCGCGCGGGTGTCGCGGTCCAGATCACCCTCGGCGTCGGCCAGCGCGTCGGCGTCGATCTGCTCGGCGAACTCGGCCGCCTCGGCGCTCTGCGCGGCCAGCGCATCCTTCACCGCCCGGATCGCGACCCCCGGCGGGTAGCCCTTGCGGGCCAGCATGCCCACCAGCCGGCGGAAGACCGCATCGGGCTCGCCTCGGGCCGTGCGCAGCTTGCGCTCCACGAGACCGCGGGCGGTGTCCGCCTCGGTCTCCTCGTCCAACTCACCCAACGCCTCGGTGGCCACATCACCGTCGACGCCCTTACGGCGCAACTCGTTGGCGAGGGCACGGCGAGCCAGCCCGCGACCGGTGTGCCGACTGGACACCCACGCCCGGGCGAACGCGGCGTCGTCGATGATGCCGACCTCGTCGTACCGGTCGAGCACCTCGGCCGACACCTGCTCGGAGATGCCCCGCTTGGCCAACGCCCCGGCCAGCTCGGCCCGGGTGCGTGGCCGGACGGCGAGCTGGCGCAGGCAGATCTCGCGCGCCACCTCGGACTCGTCGCGCGGTGGGGGCGCCGGTTCGTCCGCCGACGACTCGGCCCGACGTCCCCGACGGGGACGCGGTGGGTCAGCGGCGTCGCCCGCACGCGGCGGACTGGCATCCCAGCCCCGCCCCGTGCGGGCGCGTCGTCCTGCCATGGGTCAGCGACCGGTCAGAAGTCGACCGGCGGCAGCTCCGGGCCACCGGCGGCGTCACCCGCGCCGACACCGACGCCGAGCTTCTCCAGGATCTTCTTCTCGATCTCGGCGGCCACGTCCGGGTTTTCCTTCAGGAACTCCCGGGCCTTCTCCTTGCCCTGACCGAGCTGGTCGCCGTCGTACGTGTACCACGCTCCGGACTTGCGGATGATCGCCTGCTCCACGCCGACGTCGATCAGCGAGCCCTCACGCGAGATGCCCTTGCCGTACATGATGTCGAACTCGGCCTGCTTGAACGGCGCGGCGACCTTGTTCTTCACGACCTTGACCCGGGTGCGGTTGCCGACCACGTCGGTGCCGTCCTTGAGGCTCTCGATGCGTCGCACGTCGAGCCGGACCGAGGCGTAGAACTTCAGCGCCCGACCACCGGTGGTGGTCTCCGGGCTGCCGAACATGACACCGATCTTTTCCCGCAGCTGGTTGATGAAGATCGCCGTGGTGCCGGTGTTGCTGAGCACACCCGTGATCTTCCGGAGGGCCTGGCTCATCAGCCGGGCCTGGAGACCCACGTGGCTGTCGCCCATCTCGCCCTCGATCTCGGCGCGCGGCACCAGGGCCGCCACCGAGTCGATCACGATGATGTCGAGCGCGCCGGAGCGGATCAGCATGTCCGCGATCTCCAGCGCCTGCTCGCCGGTGTCCGGCTGGGAGACCAGCATCGCGTCGGTGTCGACACCGAGGGCCTTCGCGTACTCCGGGTCGAGCGCGTGCTCGGCGTCGATGAAGGCGGCGATGCCGCCGTTGCGCTGGGCGTTGGCCACCGCGTGCAGGGCCACCGTGGTCTTACCGCTGGACTCGGGGCCGTAGACCTCGATCACCCGACCCCGCGGCAGACCACCCACACCGAGCGCCACGTCGAGCGCGATGGAGCCGGTCGGGATCACGGCGGTCTGGACGACGGGCCGCTCCCCCAGCCGCATCACCGAGCCCTTGCCGAATTGCTTGTCGATCTGAGCGAGAGCAAGGTCGAGTGCCTTCTCCCGGTCAGGCCCTGCTGCCATGGTTGCCACCCCTGCCTTCGCCGGCGTCTTTGCTGAGCTTCGCGTCACGCGGACACGCTAGGCGCTAGGTCCGACAGAAAACCAGCCGACGGGCCGCGAGCTGTGGACGAGCACCCCGCTGTGGACAATAGCCGAACAGGTGTACGACTCGACAAGCGACACGCGGAAGTGACGAAAAGGCTGCTCAGCGTAGTCGGGCGGGCACTCGGTCGGGGTACGCGGCACAGACCGCCCGCCACACCACGTTCGTCCGCTCCCCCGCCGCCAACGCCTGCTCGATGGTGCGTCCGTCGAGCTGGGACAGCACCTGGTCGCGGGCGATGCTCGCCGCGTAGCCGGGCCCGAACGCCTCCTCCAGGCGCGCCCAGAAGTCGGTCAGCCGCACGTGATCAGCCCTCCTCGTCCGGTGCCCCGGTCGGCACCGGGCGCAACGCTAGCGCCACCAGGGGCGCCGCCGCGACCGCCGCGAGCAGGGTGAGCACGGGATAACCGGCGAACTGCATGACAAACCCGCTGACCACGGCGGCGGCAGCCCCGGCCAACCCCATGACCAGGTCGCAGAACCCCTGGACGCTCGGCCGCACCCCGGCCGGCACCGACTCGGACAGCAGCGTCGAGCCGGCCACCATGGTCCCCGACCAGCCCAGCCCGAGCAGGACGAGGCCCACCGAGAGCCGGGGGGTGTGGTGTCCGGCGGTGCCGGCGACCGCGCAGGCGGCCAGTAGGAACCCGACCCCACCGAGGATCACGGCCCGTCGGCCGAGCCGGTCGGTGAGCCACCCCACCACCGGGGAGAACGCGTACATGCCGGCGATGTGCAGGCTCAGCACGATGCCGACCAGACGCAGCACGTCGGCGTCGGCGTGCGACTCGCCGAGCCGGACCGGGGTCATCGCCATCACCGCCACCATGACCAGGTGACCGACCGCCACGGCGGCGACGCCGAGCCGGGCGGCGGGCCGTTCGCGTACCACCGACCAGGCCGCCCGCATCCCCGCGCCGCGCGGCGCACGCACCGCGACCGGCGCGGCGGCCGGCGCCTTCACCACCGCGGTCGTCGGTGCGGCGTCGGTCGGCGGCACGACGGTCGTGTCGGCCGCCGCGAGCCGCCGCGCGGTGAGCAGCGGGTCGGGCCGGAGCAACCCGAGGAGTACGACGGCAGCCAGCACGAACGCTGCCGAGCTGAACGCGAACGGGCCGGCGAGTGCGGGCAATCCCCAGCCGGTGGTGACCCGGTCGGCCAGGGCGGCGAAGTTCGGCGCGGCCACCGCACCGATGGTGGTCGCCCAGACGATCAGGGAGAGCTGCCGCCCCCGTCGGGCCGGCTCGGCGAGGTCCACGGCCGTGTAGCGGGCCTGGAGGTTCGCGGCGGTGCCCCCACCGAAGAGCAACATGCCGAGGAAGAGCAGCGGGATCCAGTGGGTCATCGCGGACAGCACCACGAGCACGCCGCCGACGGCACCGATCGCGTACGCCACCACCAGCCCTGGTCGGCGCCCGTGCCGCGCCATGATCCGGGTGACCGGGACGGCGAGCAACGCCGCGCCGACCACCCCGGCGCTCTGTGCCACACCGGCCACCGCGGTGCCGGCGATCCGCGCGGCGAGCAGCGCGCCCACCGCGATGCCGATGGTGACGCCGACACCGCCGACGATCTGGGTGGTGAAGAGCAGCCGCAGGGTACGGCGTTGGATCGACGCGATGTCGGGGCGAGCGGCGGTGCCCGGCGCGGTCAGGTCGGTGGCCATCGACGCTCCTTACGAAGAGGGTGGCCCCATCCTCGCGCACCGAACCCGCCGCCCGCCGCCCCGCACCGCGCGCCACCGCGTCCCGCCCCGTCGCGCCGGGTCTTGAACCGGGCGCTGACCGGGACGGATACGCCCGGTCGGCCTGGTCGGTCAGCCGGCCATCACGCGCTGGTGCAGCGACGACACCGCCGAGCGGGCCGCCACGAACGCACCGTGCTGCCAGGCCACCTCGTGGCTCAGCCAGTCCCCGGCGAAGTAGACCCGCCCGGCCGGCTGGAGCAACAGGTTGTAGCCGGCCGTGCCGTAGCGAGGTGAGGTCCAGGCGCCCTCGATGTAGGGCGTCCGGTCCCAGGCGTGGGAGTACGAGGTGACCAGCTCGCTGCGGTACTTGTCACCGTGGATCTTCACACCCTGGGCGACCGCACGCTCCCTGCGCTGCTCGGGGGTGAGCCCGCTGTACGTCCTGGCGTTCGCACCGGTGTTGTAGTAGCCGACGACCAGGCCGCGCTTGCCGTGGAAGCCGTGCGACGGGTACCAGATGTGCGACAGGTCCAGGTCGGTCTCGGTGATGCCGCCGTAGATCCGCTGGTCGGTCTCCCACCAGCGGCTGCGGTACTCCAGACCGATCTTGCCGGCGGCGGTGACCGGGAAGTCGGCCAGGGCGGCGGTCACCGCCGTGCCGAGATTGTGCGGTACACGGGCCATCAGGTGCGGTGGCAGCGTGGCCACGCAGTAGTCGGCGGTGAGCTGTGCCTGCCGGGAACCCTGCCGATAGGTCACCTCGACGGCGCCGCCCCGGTCGGTCACCCCGGTCACCTCGGCGTCGAGCCGGATCCGGTGCGCGCCCACCGCCTTCGCCAGGGCCCGGGGGATCTGGTCCATGCCGCCGACCGGCTGGAACATCAGCATGGCCTGGTCGTAGCCGAACTCGAAGGAGAAGTACCGGCCGACGTTGCTGGCGAAGACGTCGGAGAGCGCCGGGGGCGCACCGAGAGGGCTGCCCACGTCGTTGCCAGCGCCCGGATAGGCGGCGAAGCCCCGACGGCTGGTCCCGGTGTACGCCCATCCGTTGGTGCGTCCGCCGATCGCGCCGAAGCTCTGCAGGAACGCCAGGAGCCGGGTCCGGTCCTCGGCGGTGAGCTGGGCGTCCAACGCGCCCTGGTCGGTGGCCTTCGCCAGCAGTTCCGAGACGTAGCCGTACACGTCGGCCTTGGCCGTGCGGTACCGGACCGGCTCGGTCATGCCGGCGGACTCGTTGTAGATCCAGGCGTCGGCGTTCTGGTTGGTGAAGACCTCGACGGGCACTCCGAGTTCCCGGCAGTAGTCCATGGTCACCATCCACTGCGCGATCCGGCCCGGCCCGGCGTTGAAGTAGACCCCGTCGGAGAAGCCCGCACGCTGCGTCCGTCCATCGAGGTCGGTTTCGACGTCGCCGCCGCGGATGGTCAGGTTCCGCCCGCCGACGCGGTGCCGCGCCTCGAGGATCGTGCAGCGGTAACCCGCCTTGCCCAACTCGTAGGCGGCGGTGAGACCGGCGATGCCGCCCCCGAGGATGACCACGCTGGCACCCGGCCGCCCGGTCAGCGTGAAGTCGGACCGCTCGGGCGGCCGGAAGGCCGGGGTGACCGCCGCTTCCGCGCTGGGTGCGAGGCCCATCGCGCCCATCGTGGCGAGCATCGCACCGGCACCACCGCTGACTCCCACCGCCCGCAGGAACCCACGCCGGCTCACCGTCGACTGTGTCTGACCGCTCATCGCGCCTCCCCTACAAGATCGACTCGCATGAGTCTGCAGAGAGGCTGTTTCGTGAATCGCGCGGTGCCGTTTCCGGTAGGTATCGGCTCGTCCGCCGCCGGGCACGCCGGCGGCGGGAACGGGGTCGCTTCCGGCGTGGACCGCGCCTATGGTGCCGCAATGGGCGATGCCGAGACGCGGGTGGTCGAGCGCTTCAACGACGCCTGGCATCGGGGCGACCTGACCACGGTGGCCGCGTGCCTGGCCGAGGACGTGATCTACCGTCCGAGCGCCTGGGACGGGCCGGCCCGCACCCTCCGAGGGCGGGACGCGGTGTGCCGCGCCTTCGCCGACCAGCTCGGCGGTGGCCCGACCCTCGGGGCGGTGCGATCGGCCGGCGACCGGGTCCTGTGCGAGTGGAGCTGGCCGCAGGCGGACGACGGCACCGTGCTGCGCGGGCTGGATCTCTACCTGGTCCGAGACGGCCTGATCGCCGCGATGGACGTGTTCAGCAAGATCACAACGGACGGCTGAGCCCTCGCAGCCTCGGCAGGCGCACCGGCGCGACGCCCATCGGCGTCGACGTGCGCCGACCCTTGCCGCCAGTCACGCCAGCCCCGCGACCCGGGGCGCACCGTCAATCGTGGACAGTTTCCGTTCGGGCCTGACGGAAACTGTCCACGATCTGGTTGGCTGCGACCGCCGGGCTACTCGGGCAGGGCGCGGGTGACGACGGTGAGGTCGGCGACCAGGCCCTCGTACGCCTTGTCCTGGTCGTCGGCGCGCAGCACCGCGGACGGGTGGATGGTGGCCAGCAGGCGAGCCTGCGGCGCGTCTGCGCGCTTGCCGGCGTTGTCCACCGGCACGCGTTGGAAGTCCTCCGGGTGCTTGGCCGAGGCGGGCCAGGGCAGCAGCTCGCCCCGCTGCCGGGTGACCCGGAAGGACGGCCCGAGCAGCGCCTTGGCGGCGGTCGCGCCGAGCACCACCACGATCTCCGGGCGCAACCGGGCGAACTCGGCGACCAACCAGGGTCGGCAGGCGGTGATGTGCACCTGGTCGGGGGTCTGGTGGATCCGCCGCTTGCCGCGCAGCTCGAAACGGAAGTGCTTCACGGCGTTCGTCAGGTAGAGGTGACGCGGGTCCAGCCCGGCGTCGTCGACGGCGCGACGCAGCAGCCGACCGGCGGGGCCGACGAAGGGCAGCCCCTTCTGGTCCTCCATGTCGCCCGGCTGTTCGCCGACCAGCACCACCCGGGCGCTCTCGTCGCCTCGGCCGAAGACCGTCTGCGAGGCGTCCCGGTACAGCTCGCAGCCCCGACAGCCGCTGGCGGCGGTGCGCAGGGCGTCGATGGTGTCGGCGTCGGGCGGGATGAACCGCTGGGCGCCCGGGGCGTTCCCGGTCTGCTCGGCCATGCCGACTGTTATATACCCGTTCGATGCCTGGTGCCGGGTACGCCCGCCGGTCGCACCGCGTCAGTAACCGTTTCCGCCGCCGTCACCACCGGAAGCGATAGCGATCAACACGATGACGATGATGATGATCACCAGCGCCACCACGATCCAGATTCCCTTGCGTGCTCCGGGAGAAGCCATGGTTCCCACCTCCGGCGGCCCGCATACCCGTCCCGTTCACCGCGAATCCTCGCAAGCTCGTACTTTCTGCTCGAACCGTCGATCCCGCCGACACCGGGCGCACGGCGGCGGAGCGCGGCCGGTCAGGTGGGGAACCCCGGGGGTGGGGTGGGGTTGGCGGCGTGGGCCAGGGCGGCGGCCAGGGGAGCCAGGTCGTCGGCGTGCAGCGAGCTGACAGTGACGCGCACGGCGGGCGCGGCGGCGATCCGGTAGAGAGCGCCGGGGGCCACCGCCCAGCCGGCGTCGCGCAACGCGGTGACCGCGCTCGTCTCGTCCGGGACCGGCAACCAGACGTTGATGCCGCTGCGGCCGTGCGCCCGCAGACCGTGCTCGGCCAGCGCGGTCAGCAGCCCGTCGCGTCGCTGCTCGTAGCTCTGCGCCGCCCGCCGCACCAACTCGTCGACCGCCGGGTCGCTCCAGAGGGCGAGGACCAGCCGTTGCAGCACCGTGGAGACCCAGCCGGCGCCGACCCGGGTCCGACCGGCCACCCGGGCCACCGTCGTCTCGTCGCCGACCAGCACCGCGAGCCGAAGGTCCGGGCCGAAGGGTTTGCTCACCGACCGCAGGAAGGCCCAGCTCGCCGTCGCCCCGGCCAGCGAATGCAGGGGTACGCGCGCCAGCTCGGCGGCGTGGTCGTCCTCGATGAGCAGCAGGTCCCGCCGGCCGGCGAGCAGCGCGCGCAGCGCCTCGGCGCGCTGCGCGGAGACGGCCGAGCCGGTCGGGTTCTGGGCTCGGCTGGTGACCACCAGCGCCCGCGCTCCGGCCGCGAGCGCGGCGGCCACCCCGGCCACCATCGGCCCCTCGTCGTCCACCGGTACGCCGATCGGGCGCAGCCCCAGCGCGGCCACCAGGTCGAGCAGGTTGGCCCAGCCCGGGTCCTCCACAGCGACCGCGTCGCCGGGGCGCAGGTGGGCGCCGAGCAGCCGCTCGATGCCGTCCAGCGCGCCGCCGGTGATGGTCAGCTCCCCGGCCGGCACGCCGTCGGCGTCCAGTCGGGCCCGGGCCGCCTCGGCCAACTCGGGCAGCACCCCGGCGTCGGAGTAGCTGACCGACGGGCCGGTGTCGGCGGCGAGCGCCGCCAGGTGCGGGCCGAGTGGCGGGAGCAGCCGACGGTCGGGTTCGCCCCGGGACAGATCCCGGGCCCCGGGCAGTGGTGGCGGGCGTAGCGCGGAGCGGCGGGCGGCCACCGGGGGGCGAGGGCGGACCCGGGTGCCGTGTCGTCCGGCGGTGACGAGCAGGCCACGTTGGCGCAGCTCCTGGTAGGCGCGGGCGACGGTGGCGGGGCTGACACCCAGGTCGGCGGCGAGCGCCCGCACCGGTGGCAGCGCGGCCCCCGGAGACAGCGCGCCGGTACGGATGCCCGACTCGATGCCGGCCGAAATCTCGACGGCCGTCGTACCACTGAGCTGATAGCGTGCTGACACAAATAAGAGATTGTACTAGAACAAAGGGGCGCGCGCATGTATCCACCCACCGCCCGGACCACACCCCACCGCTCGCGCGACAGGATGAGCTACGACGAGGCCGCCGCCCACGCCGTGCTCGACGAGGCGTACGACTGCGCGCTCGGGTTCACCGTCGACGGCCAGCCACGGGTGCTGCCCACCCTGCACGTACGCATCGGCGACACCCTCTACCTGCACGGCTCCACCGGAAGCCGGCCGCTGCTGGCCGCTCGGGGCGACGGGCTGCCGGTCTGCGTAGCGGTGACGGTGCTGGACGGGCTGGTCTTCGCCCGTTCCCAGTTCCACCACAGCGCCAACTACCGCTCGGTCGTCGCGCACGGCACCGCCCGACTGGTCACCGACGAGCGGGAGAAGCTCGCCATGCTCACCGCGTTGGTGGAGAAGGTCGGCCCCGGACGCAGCACCGACACCCGCCCGCCCAGCCGACGGGAGCTGGCCGAGACCGCCGTGCTGGCACTGCCCCTGCGCGAGGTGTCCGTCCGGGCCCGCAGCGGTGGGGTCCGCGAGGACGAGGCCGACCTGCACCTGCCGCACTGGGCCGGTGTGCTGCCGCTGCGGTTGACCCCCGGACAACCCGAGCCGGACGCCGGGGTCACCGCACCGCTGCCGGCGTTCCTGCGTACGGCCCGCACGCGGTGGCACGACCCGGTGTCACTGCGCGGCGAACACGTCCGGCTGGAGCCGCTGGACCTGGCCCACACCGAGGAACTGCACGCCGCCACCGACGACGCGGAGGTGTGGCGGCACCTCAGCGTGGCGCCGCCCACCGCCCCCGACGGGACCGCCGCGGTGATCGGCACCGCCCTGGCCGCCCAGCACCGTGGTGAGCGGGTGGCCTGGGTGCAGCGGTGCGCGGCCACCGGGGCGGTGGTCGGCGGCACGTCCTACTACGACATCGACCCGGAACGGAGGGCGGTGGCGATCGGGCACACCTTCCTCGGCCGGCCCTGGTGGCGTACCGGCATCAACACCGAGGCGAAGCTGCTGCTGCTCGGCCGCGCCTTCGACGACCTGGGCGCGGTGCGGGTGGCCTGGCACACCGACATCCGCAACGTCCGCTCCCAGGCGGCCATCGAACGGCTCGGCGCGACCCGGGAAGGGGTCCTGCGGATGCACCGGCAACGCCCGGACGGCTCCTGGCGGGACACCGTCCAGTACGCGATGACCGTCGACGAGTGGCCGAACGCACAGGCCAGGCTGCAAGAAAGACTTCGCCGTACGGCACCGGTGGCGTGATGATGGCGGGCGTGCTGGGGATCACCGACATATGGACGTACGTGCTGGGCACCGTGGCCATCATCCTGCTGCCCGGGCCGAACTCACTCTTCGTGCTCTCCACCGCGGCCAAACGAGGCGTGGCGGTCGGCTACCGGGCCGCCGGGGGCGTGTTCGTCGGCGACGGGGTGCTGATGTTCCTCTCCGCCGCCGGGGTGGCGTCGTTGCTCAAGGCGTACCCGCCGCTGTTCCTGGTGATCAAGTACGCCGGCGCCGCGTACCTCGGTTATGTCGGGGTGACCATGCTGCTCGGCGCGGTGCGGCGCTGGCGCGACCGCAACGACCCGAGCACGCCGCGGCTCATCGACGCCGCGGAGCCAGCGGCGATGCGCAGCCCGTTCCGCAAGGCGCTGGTGATCAGCCTGCTGAACCCGAAGGCGATCCTGTTCTTCATCTCGTTCTTCATCCAGTTCGTCGACCCCGACTATGCCTGGCCGGCGCTCTCGTTCCTGCTCCTCGGCCTGATCGCCCAGGTGACCAGCGCGCTCTACCTGACCGCGTTGATCTTCGCGGGCACCTTCCTGGCCGCCCAGTTCCGGCAACGTCGCCGCCTGGCCGCCGGCGGCACCACCGCCGTGGCCGCCCTGTTCCTGGCCTTCAGCCTCAAGCTGGCCACCGCGACCGCCGGCTGACCCGGTCAGGTGCCGTCGCCACCTCCGGATCCTCCGCCGCCGACGCCTGCGCCGCCAGCGGTGCCGCCCAGCCCGAAGCCCGGGCGGATCGGCTCGTCGGGGTGGCGGCTGACGTGGGCGGACCCGCCGATCTGCGCGGACCAGTCGGCGTGGGCGGCAGCGGCGGCGTGCCGGTTGATCGCCTGGCGGAGCCAGCCGTCCACGGTGGCGACCCAGTCCCGCCGGTCGGCGTCCTCGTGCCAGATCCGGAACCTGCTGATGCTCTGGTGGGTGATGCCGGCCAGCGCCAGCCGGCGATCCATCCAGAGGATCGCCTCCAGGCCCGCCGAGTTGGTCACGAAGATCACCTCAAGCTCGGTGATCGGGCCGGCGTAGAGCGGCCCCACCCAGAAACCCCAGCGTTGGTGCAGCGGCAGTGTCTGCTCCACCCCGGGCAGCTCACCCTGCTGCAAGCCCGCCTGGCGGATCGCGAACCCGAGCGTGTCCAACGCCGCGAACACGTGCTGCTGGGTGGGGAGCGGGTGCACGAAGACGGGCACCATCGCCCCCTGGTCGAGGTCGGGGTCGACGGACACCTCGGTCCGCAGACCCATCCGCAGGCTCAGCAACGGCACCCCACCGAAGGTCGTCACCGGGGTCTCCCAGGGCAACGGCATGGCGAAGTCGACGGCCCTGCGCCGCCCGGCCGGTACGACGAACCGACCGGCGATGGGCACCTGGTGGAACTGCACGAGTCGTCGGGCGGCGGACGGGTCGTCCGGTTCGACAGTGGTGACCAGACCGAGCCGGATGTGCCGCACCAGCACGTCCTCCGGCCCGGCGGCGACTGTCACCCGCCCCGGCAGGCGCAGGCCCGGCCGGGTGCTCGGGTTGGGGAGCGTGGTCTGCACGGACAGGCCGGTCCAACCGGACTCCCGGGACACTCCCGTCAGCCGCACCGCGCGCCCCCTCCCGGCAGGGCCCCGTCGGCCCCACCCGGCGCGCCTACCCGGTCGGCGGGACGTCAAGCGCGGCAGCGCCGACCCGGCCGCGCACATCGGCGCGGCCGGGTCGGCGGGTCAGCGCAGGCGGCGTCCGCGCGGGACCGTGTCGGTCTCGTCGTCGAACTCCCCGATGACCTCCTCCAGGAGGTCCTCCAGGGCGACGAACCCGATCGGTCGAGCCGGGCCGCCGCCGTTGCGCACCAACGCGAGCTGCGACTGCCGGGCCCGCATCGCCGCCACCGCCTCGGTGACCGAGGACGTCGCGGGCAGGGTGAACGCGGGAGTCATCAACTCCCCGGCGGTCGCGGCACGACCGGTGGTGACCACCCGTACCGCCTCCCGGACGTGCACCAGGCCACAGACGTCGCCCTGCTCGTCCAGCACCGCCAGGCGGGATCGGCCGCTGTCCCGGCTGACCTCCTCGATCCGGCCGGCCGGATCGTTCCGGCGGACGGTGACCATGGTGGCGAACGGTTCCATCACCTGCGCCACCGACGTGCCCTGCAACTCCAGCATGCTGGTCAGCAACTGGTGCTGCTCCGCGCCGAGCAGCCCGTGCTCGCGGGACTGCTCCAGCAGGATCCGCAACTCGTCCGGGCCGTGCACCTGGGCGAGCTGATCCTGCTGGTTGACCCCGAACAGCCGCAGGATCGCGTTGGCCAGGGCGTTGAGCGCGGACAGCACCGGCCGCGACACCCGGGCGAAGGCCCGGAACGGCAACGCGAGCAGCGTCGCCGAGCGCTCCGCGTCGGTGATCGCCCACGACTTCGGGGCCATCTCCCCCACCACCAGGTGCAGGAAGGTCACCACTCCGAGGGCGAAGACCAGGGCGACCAGGTGGCTGGCCGCGTCCGGCAGGCCCACAGCGTGCAGCAGTGGGCTGAGCAGGTGCTCGATCGCCGGCTCGGCCAGCGCGCCGAGACCCAGGGTGCACAGCGTGATGCCGAGCTGCGCGCCGGCCAGCATCAGCGAGAGCTCGCGGACGCCGTCCAGCGCGGCGCGTGCCGCCCGGCCGCCGTTCGCCGCCGCCTGCTCCAGGCGGTACCGCTTGCTGGCCACCAGGGCGAACTCGGCGGCCACGAAGAACCCGTTCAGTGCCAGCAGGATCACCGAACTGAACAACGCGATTCCGGGGCTCATGCGGTCACCTCGGGTTTGGTCAGCTGCAACCGCACCGAGTCGGCCACGTGCCGGTCCACGGCCAGCACCTCGACCAGCGCGCGGGGTTCCGCGTCGTTGACCTCGCCGTCCGCGCCCTCCGGCAGCAGGCTGATCTCCAGCCGGTCACCGACCTCCGGCACCCGGCCCAGCTCCCGCATCACCAAACCGGACAGGGTGTCGTACTCCGGCGCCTCGGGCAGGGCGATGCCAGTGCTGTCGGCGACCTCGTCGATCCGCCAGCGCGCCGGCACCACCCAGGACCCGTCGTCCTGTCGGGCGGGTGCCCGCTCCGGTGGGTCGTCCTCGTCCCGGATCGGGCCGACCAGCTCCTCGGCGATGTCCTCCAGTGTGATGACGCCGGCGAAGCCGCCGTACTCGTCGACCACGCAGGCCATCTGCCGGTGACCGGACCGCAGGCGGTCCAGCACCGTGGGCAGGGGCAACGTCTCGGGTACGAGCAACGGCGGCCCCGCCACCGCGCTCACCGGGGTGGTCGCCCGCTCCCCCGGGGGTACGCCGAGCACGTCGGCGATGCCGACGACGCCGATCAGGTCGTCGACACCCTCCGCACCGCGCACCGGGAAGCGGGAGTGGCCGGTGTCCAGCAGTTCGACCACCCGGCTGACCGGCTCGTGCGCCCGTACGGTGTGCACGTCGACCCGGGGCACCATGGCCTCCCCGGCGCTCAGCTCGCGGAAGTCCAGACCTCGGTCGAGCAGCGTGGACATCTCCGCGTCCAGGCTGCCCTCCTCGCGGGACTCGGCGATGATCTGCTCCAGGTCGGCAGGGGTGGCGCCGCTGGGCAGCTCCTCGATGGGTTCGATACCGACCCGGCGGAGCAGCCGGATCGACGCCCGGTCGAAGAGCCGGATCAGCGGCCCGGCGATGGCCAGGTAGATGAGGGTGGACCGGCTCAGCGCGCGGGCCAACTGCTCGGCACGCGCGATGGCCAGGTTCTTTGGCGCCAACTCACCGAGGACCATCTGCACGATGGTGGCGATGACCAGGGCCAACGCCACCGAGAGCGGCAGGCTGACCGCCTCGCTGACGCCGGCCACGCCGAGCAGGTCGGCGAGGCCACCACCCAGGTACGGCTCGGCGACGTAACCGACCAGCAGGGCGGTGACGGTGATGCCGAGTTGGGCGCCGGAGAGCATGAAGGAGAGCCGGCTGGTGACGGTCAGGGCCCGGGCAGCGGCCTGGTCGCCGTCGTCGGCGAGCTGACGCAGCTTGCCCCGGTCCACGGCGACGTAGCCGAACTCCTGCGCCACGAAGTAACCCGTGGCGGCAGTGAGAACAACGATCAAGAGGAGACCAACGACGATCAACACGGGTCGCTCAGGGCTCCCGGGGTCGTCGGTACGGGAATATGCCGGGCACGACCCGGCTGGCTACTGCTGCCCTCCTGGGCAGAAGAGTCGATCATGCCGCCATTTTATCCGTCCCCACTGAAGGGCCGCTGAGAGATGGTCGCGATGCCGGCAGCCGGCCCCGGACTCCAGTCCGGGGCCGGCTGCCTGGTCGGTGCGGCGTCAGTACAACCAGTTGCACTCGGAGGTACCGCCGTAGCGACGCCCCGAATCGAAGACGAAGTATCCGCCCCAGTAGAGATTGGCCTCCTTCTCGAACCTGTTCCCCTCGTAGGCGTTCCCAGTCGTCACTCTCGAGTAGGCCGACTGGATTCCGTAGTCCGCCAGGAAGTTCGCCGCGGACGGGTATCGCGCGTACGCGTCGGAGTGGATCACCTCGTGCCGGGGGAGATCCGGGCCCCTGATGTCGGCGGAGACCCGTCCGTAGCCGAAGCGGATGTTCGCCCGCTTGTACGCCTCACACCGCAGGCGGGACCGGTACGAACTCTCGCTCCCACCGTAGAAGAAGTAGTCTCCGACGGTTGCCGGTTGATCTCCTGCCGGGGAGGTGCCGTAGCACACCCGCGAGCCGAAGCCCGGGTCACACCAGCTTCCGCCCCCCAGCACCCGGGTGGCGACGAGATTACTGCCGTTGAGGTCGTTTCCGCCGCGGGTCCTCGCGTACTCGGACCGTTGGACGACCGTCTCGGCGATCGGGGAGTCGGCGCTCTCCCCGGACATGTTGAAGGCGACCACCCGGAACTCGTGCAACTCGCCGTCCGAGAATCCGTACTTCAGGGAGGCGGAGGTGCCCGTGGCAGGCAGTGGCAGACGAATCCAGTGCCAATCCCCGGCAGTCCGGTACTCCATCCAGTAGTACACCCCGGCGGTGCTGCTCCTGGTCCAGCTCAGGTTCACCTGGCTGACCCCGTTGGAGCTGGCGGAGAGCGACGACACGCGCGTGGGCACGGGCGGCATGGGCTTGGCCGAGGCGACGTTGCTCGGCGTGCTGTCACCGGACATGTTCGTCGCCCGCACCCGGAAGTTGTACGTGGTGCCGTTGCCCAGGTAGCCGGCCACGAAGGTGCAGCACGACGTGATCGGCATCTTGACCCTGGTCCAGGTCGACGCGGTGCTCGTCTTGTATTCGACCAGGTAGTAGACGTTCGGCGTCGAACTCCTGCTCCACGTCAACGTCACCTTGCCGTTCCCGGCCGCCGCACTCAGCCCGGACGGCGCCTGCGGGACCGGCGGCATCGGCCGGGCCGACGCGGTGTTGCTCGGAGAACTGTCCCCCGCCTGGTTGGTGGCACGTACCCGGAAGTCGTAGGTCGTGCCGTTGCCCAGGTAGCCGGCCACGAAGGTGCAGCACTGGGTGACCGGCAACTTGAGCCGGGTCCAGTTCGCCGCGCCGGAGGCCCGGTACTCCACGAGGTAGTACACCTTCGCGGTGGAGCTGGCCGTCCACCGCAGCGTCACCTTGCCGTCGCCGGCACTGGCGGTCAGGCCGGACGGCGCCTGGGGAAACGGCGGGAGAGGGGTCGCCGCCGCGACGTTGCTGGTCGCCGACTGACCGGCCATGTTGCTGGCCGCCACCCGGAACTCGTAGCGGTGGCCGTTGGCGAGGTAGCCCGCGGTCATCGTGCAGCAGGTCGCCGGCAGCGCGACCTTCTGCCAGGACTGTCCCGCTGTCGTGTCGCGGAGGTAGACGTCGTAGTAGACGCCGCCGCTCGGGCTCGCCGTCCAGTTCAGGACGACCTTCCCGTCCCCCGACGTGGCGGTCAGGCCGGACGGTGCGGCCGGCACCGGTGGCAAGGGCCTGGCGCTGGCCACCGACGTCGGCGTGGACTCCCCGGCGCCGTTGATGGTGGTGACCTTGAACTCGTAGACATCGCCGTTGGTGAGGTAACCGGCGGTCATGGTGCAGCAGGTGGTGACCGGGGTGCCCACCTTCTGCCACGACTGGCCGGCGCTCGCGTTGCGCAGATAGACCTGGTACCAGGAACCGCCGGTCGGGCTGGCCGTCCAGTCGAGGATCACCTTGCCGTCGCCGGCGGTGGCCGTCAGCCCGCTCGGCGCCTGAGGCGCCCCGCCCACGGCGGTGACCCGGACGGTCGCCGAGGCGACACCCTCCCCGCCCTGGCTCTCACCGGTCACCTTGAACTCGTAGACATGGCCGTCGGCCAGATAGCCCCGGGTCGCCGAGTTCGTGCTGCTGGGCAGCGAGGACTTGGTGAACGTCGCCTGCCCCGCTGTGACATCGCGCTGGTAGACCCAGTAGAGAAGGCCGGGCGCCGGCGCGTCCCAGTTCAGTTCGATGGTGCCGGACCCGGCCGGTTGACCGCGCAGGTTGGTCGGTGCGGCCGGGCGGGGCTGGCTACTCGTCGCGGACACCACGTTTCCGGTGGGGCCCTCACCACCGGAGTTGATCGCGGCGATCTTGAACTCGTACGAGTGGCCGTTGGTGAGGTAGCCAGCGGTCATCGTGCAGCAGCTGGTGACCGGGGTGGCGAGCTTGGTGAAGGCGGCGTCCCCGGCGGTGACGTCCCGCTGGTAGACCTGGTACCAGAGATCCGGGCCGGGAGCCGTCCAGGCCAGCTTGATGGTGCCGTCGGCCTGGGCCGTCGCGGTCAGTGCGCTGGGGGCCGCGGGCAGCGGGGCCGTCGGCGTCACCGCGACGACGTTGCTCGCCGTGCTCTCCCCGCCCGACCCGCTGGCGGTCACCTTGAACTCGTAGCGATGGCCGTTGGTGAGATAACCGGCAGTCATCGTGCAGCAGGTGGTGACCGGGAATTCGAGCTGGGTGAACACCGTCTCGCCGGCGGTCACGTCCCGCACGTACACCAGGTGCCAGTTGTCGGCGACACCGTCCCAGGTCAGGACCGCCTGGCCGTTCCCGGCCGTGGCCCGCAGGTTGGTCGGGGCGGCGGGTGCCGCGACGTCCGCGGTCGCGGAGGCGACGGCGGACGTCGGTGACTCACCGGCGGCACCGAGCGCGCTGACCTTGTACTCGTAGGTGTGCCCGTCGACCAGACCGCCGGCGGTCATCGTGCAGCAGGTGTCCACCGGCCACTCCAGCCTGGTGAAGTCCGTCTCACCGGCCGTGACGTCGCGCTGGTACACCTGGAACCAGACCTCGGGCTGCGACTGCTGCCAGGTGAGCTTGATGCTGCCGTCCGGCTGCGCGGTCGCGGCCAGGGCGGTGGGGGTGGCCGGAAGGGGTCGCTGCGCGGTCGCCGTGGCCGCGCCGGACTGCGCCGACTCGCCGCCCTTGCCGAGGGCGGTGACCTTGTATTCGTAGGTGTGCCCGTTCGCCAGGCCGCCAGCGGTCATCGTGCAGCAGGTGTCGACCGGCCACTCCAACCTGGTGAAGTCCGTCTCGCCGGCGGTCACGTCGCGTTGGTAGACGTAGAACCAGTCGGTGCTGTTGGCGTGCGTCCACTGGAGTTTGATGTCGCCGGTGGTCTGGGTGGTGGCGGTCAGCCCGGTCGGCGTCGGCGGTCTGCTGTAGAACGCCGTCGCGGTCACCTCGACCGACCGTGGCGACTCGCCGCCGCCGTGCACGGCCACCACCTGGAACGCGTACTGATGGCCGTTCTCCAGGCCGTTCATCGTGAGAGTGGTGTCCTGCGGGGAGGAGTCCCACTGCCGGCTGGCCTCGGTCTCGCCGGCGGTGACGTCACGCCGGTACACCTCGTACCGCCAGACGTTCGGAACGGTGTTCCAGTTGAGCGTGATGGCACCGCCGTCGGCGGCGGCGGCCACCAGACCGGTCGGCGTCGCGGGCACTCCGATGGTGACGGTCACCGTGGCGGGGGCGGAGAGCGGTCCGGCACCGGCGGTGTTGCGGGCAGCGACCCGGAACTCGTAGGCGTGGCCGGTCTCGTAGAACACACTCAGCGCTGTGGAGTTCCCGGTGATCCCGGTGGAGACCCGCGCGAAGTGGGTCTGCCCCGCCGTCACGTCCCGCTGGTGGACCTCGTACGTCAGAGCGGTGCCGGCGGGCGCCTGCCAGCGCAGGCTGACGGCGCCGCTACTGTCCGCCTGCGCCGTCAGGGCGGTGGGCGCGGCGGGCACCGCGGTCGGATCGGGAGTGGGCCGGGGCCAGTCGACCTCGACGAACCGGGGCCGGTAGGTGCTCACGTCGCCGTAGACGGCGTCCGCGACGAGACTGTTGACGTTGTACGACACCAACAGCTTCCCGGCACGTGCCAACTCCGGGTGCACACGGGAGTCGTACACGATGCTGCCCGGGACGGTGGCCGGTTCCGGGGCGGTGAACAGCGGCAACGGACCGGCGAAGGGCCCGGTGGGCGAGCTGGCGGTGTAGGCCACGAAGTCGGCCGAGAAGGTCAGGTTGTTCTCCTGGGTGACCAGGACGTAGGTGCCGCCGACCTTCTGCATGCCGAAACCGGCGCCGACGCCGGACAGCACCCGCGCGGAATCGCCCTGGGCCGTGGACCAGCCGCTGCCGGTCCAGAACTGCCAGGCACCGGAGAGTCCGCCGGCCGGTACCCGGGCGACGTGGGCGAAGCGCATCTGGCCGACGGACTCGGCCCCGTAGATGTAGGTGAACGCGCCGTCCTCGAGCACTGCTGAACCCCAGGCGACCCTGTTGCCGTAGCCCCGGTCCACGATGCTTCGCACGGTGAGCGCCGGCAGGTCGAAGGTGACCACGGCGCTGTCCAGTTGGGCGAAGTCCAGCGGCCCGGTGCCCGTCGTCTTCATCCGCTGGTAGACCACCCGTAGCACGCCACTCTCGACCGTGCCGTCGCCGACCCAGTACTTGTCGGCGCTGCCGTCGGTCGGACGCACGAGCGAGGTGGGTGCGGCGGCCGAGCCGCCGTGCAGTGTCTGGACCAGGTCGGAGCCGTCCTGCACCACGATGGAGTTGTTCACCATCGGTGTGTTCCTCGGCAGAGTGTGGTCCGCGTTGACGGTGCCGATCAGGCTGTCCGAGAAGAGCCAGGCGTTACGGCCGTCCGGCAGCGGGATCGAGACGGTGCTGTCTCCACTCGTCCACTTGCCGGCGGTGTCGCCGTACGAGTTGAACTCGGTGTTGAGTGCGGCGGCCGTCATCCCGCCCTCGGGCAGGGCGGCGGCGGCAGGCCCGGGGGGCACGCCGACCAACAGGCCGAGGGTCACCGCACCGACGAGTGCGCCAGCGACACGGGCCCGGGCCCGCGCATGTCTCTTCATTTGTGTCTCCCGTTGTGAGGCGCACATCGTCACAGCGGTCGATTCGAGGCAGCAAGAGGCGTTCAGGCGTTGCCATAGATACGTTTACATCTAGAGATCAAACAGGTGTGTGTGCTAGTTCGGCGCGGTGACCGCACCCCCGGGCTGGGTCCGGGCAGCCGGGTCGGGTCACCGGTCGGCCAGCTCATCGGCGTCGAGCAGGCTCCGGTCGAGCCGCCCCGACCGGTACGCGGCCCGCCCGATCATCTGGGCCGCCACCGGCGCGGTCGCCAACTGGAAGACCGCCACCAGCAGGATCATGCCCAGATCCGCCGGGGACCGCAGCCGCAACCCGATGCCCAGCAGCAACAGGAGCACCCCGAGCACCTGCGGCTTGGTGGCCGCGTGCATCCGGGACAGCGCGTCCGGGAAGCGCAGCACACCGATCGCTGCGGCCAGGCCGAGCAACGCGCCGGCCACCAGGCAGAACGCACCGAGCCAGTCAGCGATCGTCGCGATCACCGCTGCTCCCGGACCGCGAAGCGGACCAGCGACACCGAGCCCACGAAGCCGAGCAGGGAGAGCACGACGAGCACCGGCAGTGTGGTGGCGTGCCGGTTGACCGCCGCCTCGGCGCCCACCGCGGCGACCATCGTGGCCAGCAGCATGTCCGCGGCGATCACCCGGTCCACCAGGGACGGGCCGCGGTAGAGGCGAAGCAGCGCGAGCACCGCTGTCACCGACAACAGAGCGGTGAGGACGACGGCCAGGAACGTGGTCACGGGCGGGTTCCCTTCTCGGACGAGCCGGTCTCGACGAGGCGCAGTTCGGCGGCGGAACCCACCGCGCGGATGATCCGTCGTTCGACGGTGAGGGTGCGTTCCCGGGCCACGTCCAGATCCGCCGGCCGGTGGGTGTCCAGCACGTGCAGGTAGAGCGTGCCGGCGTCCCGGTCCACTTCGAGGATCAACGTGCCCGGCACCAGTGAGACCGCCTCCGCGGTGAGCGCCAGGTTCAGGTCGCTGGACACCCGCAACCGGACTCCGATGATCGCACCACGCGGCCGGTAGCCGGGCTGCACGGCGATCCGGGCGACGTGCAGGCTCGCGGTGACCAGCTCGACGACGAACCGGGCGGCGAACACCAGCAACGCCGCCGGCCGCAGCCGTCCGCCGAAACTCACCGCCGGCAGCGGGTAGAAGACCAGCACCGCGCCGCCCACCAGCAGGCCGCCAGCCAGGTTCGCCCAGTTGACGTCCCCCCAGAGCAGGTTCCAGACCAGCACCAGCCACCCGAGCGCCACCACCTGGTCCCGCCAGCGCCCGAGCCGGCCGCGTCCGGACACCGCGGGACCGGAGGCGTCCGGGCCGGCACCGGACGCGCCGGTCACGGCTCACCGCCCGGAAACACGGCACGCACGTACGGGGTACGCAGGCGCAGGTCGGCCGCCGCGTCGGCGGTGACGTCGAAGAGCGGACCGGCCAGCACCGTCAACGCCAGCCCGAGGGCGACCAGGGCCACGGTGGCCCCGACCATGAGCTTCGGCAACTGGACGACGGGCTCACCGGTGGCCAGCCGGGGCGCGCGCCAGAAGGCGATGTTCCACACCCGGGACGCCACGTAGAGGGTGAGCAGGCTGGTCACCGTGCCGGCGGCCACCAGCACCCCGGGCAGCGGCCCGCCGGCCTCCACCCCGGCCTGGAGCAGACCGAGCTTGCCGAGGAACCCGGAGAACGGCGGCACCCCGGCCAGGTTCATGGCCGGGACGAAGAACAGCACACCGAGCAGCGGAGCCACCCGGGCCAACCCGCCGATCCGACGCAGGTCGGTGCTGCCGGCGCGCTCCTCGACCAGACCGGCGACCAGGAACAGCGTGGTCTGGATGGTGATGTGGTGCACCACGTAGAAGATCGCGCCGGAGAGCCCGGCGGCGGTGCTCAACGCCACCCCGAAGATCATGTAACCGATGTGGCTGACCAGGGTGAACGAGAAGAGCCGCTTCAGGTCGGACTGGGCCACCGCACCGAGGATGCCGACCACCATGGTCAGCCCGGCGACCACCATCAGCAGCGTGTCCGCCTGCCCACCGGGGAACAGCAACGTCTCGGTGCGGATGATCGCGTACACGCCCACCTTGGTGAGCAGACCCGCGAAGACGGCGGTGACCGGGGCCGGTGCGGTGGGGTAGCTGTCCGGTAGCCACGCCGACAACGGGAAGACCGCTGCCTTGATCGCGAAGGCCAGCAGCAACGTCAACTCCAGGGCCAGCCGGACCCCGTCCGGCAGGTCGTCGAGGCGTTGGGCGAGCTGGGCGAGGTTGAGTGTGCCGGTGGCCGCGTACACCAGGCCCACTGCCGTCAGGAACATCATCGAGGAGAGGATGCTGACCACCACGTACGTCGACCCGGTCCGGATCCGGGTCTCGGTGCCGCCCAACGTGATCAACACGAAGCTCGCGGCCAGCAGGATCTCGAAACCGACGAAGAGGTTGAACAGGTCACCGGCCAGGAACGCGTTGGTCACGCCCGCGGTGAGCACCAGATACGTCGGGTGGAAGATCGACACCGGCGTGGACTCGCTCGTCTCACTGCGACCCTGACCGATCGAGTACAGCAGCACGCAGAGGGTCACCGCCGACGACACCACCACCATCAACGCGGCCAACTGGTCGGCGACCAACACGATGCCGACCGGCGCCGGCCAACCGCCGACCGCCACCACCACCGGCCCGTGCCGGTACGCCTGCACCAGCAGCACCAACGCCACCACGAGCGTGCCGCCCAGGCAGAGCACACTGATCGCCCGCTGAAGTCGGGGCCACCCGGCCAACAGGAGGGTCAACGCCGCACCGAACAGCGGCACCACCACCGGCAGCGGCACCAGCGCGCCCATCACGCCTCGTCCCCGCGCCGCAGCCGACGACGGGCAGGCTCCGGATCGACCTGCTCCGGGTCACCGTTCGGCCCCTCACCACCGTGGTCGACGGCACCCACCTCGTTGCGCCCGGCCCGGCGGATGATCTGCCGGTCCTCCAGGTCGTCGGGCACCTCGTCGTCACCGGAGAGATACCAGCTGCGGTACGCCACGGCGAGCAGGAAAGCGGTGAACCCGAAGGTGATCACGATGGAGGTCAACACCATCGCCTGCGGCAGCGGGTCGCTCATCCGATCCACCGGACCGGTGCCGACGATCGGCGCCCCGCCCGACCGCCCACCCAGCAGGATCAACAGGTTCACCCCGTTGCCGAGCAGGATCACACCCAGCAGGATCCGGGTCAGGCTGCGCTCCAACAGCAGGATCACCCCGCACCCGAACAGCACCGCGACGGCCAGCACCAGCACCAACGTCGGCCCAGCGTCGCTCGCGGTCACGGTGCCACTCCTGTTCGCGACTGCGGGGCTCGCAAAACCGGCTCACTCCTCGCGCTCACGGTGCCACTCCTGTTCGCGACTGCGGGGCTCGCAAAACCGGCTCACTCCTCGCGCTCACGGTGCCACTCCTGTTCGCGACTGCGGGGCTCGCAAAACCGGCTCACTCCTCGCGCTCACGGTGCCACTCCTGTTCGCGACTGCGGGGCTCGCAAAACCGGCTCACTCCTCGCGCTCACGGTGCCACTCCTGTTCGCGACTGCGGGGCTCGCAAAACCGGCTCACTCCTCGCGCTCACGGTGCCACTCCTGTTCGCGACTGCGGGGCTCGCAAAACCGGCTCACTCCTCGCGCTCACGGTGCCACTCCTGTTCGCGACTGCGGGGCTCGCAAAACCGGCTCACTCCTCGCGCTCACGGTGCCACTCCTGTTCGCGACTGCGGGGCTCGCAAAACCGGCTCACTCCTCGCGCTCACGGTGCCACTCCTGTTCGCGACTGCGGGGCTCGCAAAACCGGCTCACTCCTCGCGCTCACGGTGCCACTCCTGTTCGCGACTGCGGGGCTCGCAAAACCGGCTCACTCCTCGCGCTCACGGTGCCACTCCTGTTCGCGACTGCGGGGCTCGCAAAACCGGCTCACTCCTCGCGCTCACGGTGCCACTCCTGTTCGCGACTGCGGGGCTCGCAAAACCGGCTCACTCCTCGCGCTCACGGCCGTTCCCCCTTGTCGACGGCCAGGCCACCGGTTGCCTCACCGGTGGCCTCGATGTGCCGGTCCACCTCCGCGCCGAGGCTGCGCAGGATGTCCAGCACCAACCCGATCACGACCAGGTACACGCCGATGTCGAAGAAGAGAGACGTCACCAGGTGGAGGTCGCCGACCAGCGGCAGGGTCTGGTCGAGCTTGGCGCTCTCCAGCACCGCGCCACCGGCCAGCAACGCCACCACCCCAGTGCCCGCCGACACGGCCAGCCCGGCACCGAGGATCGGGCCGGCGCCGATCGGAGCAGCCTCGGTCAACTCGTACCGGCCACCCGCCAGATAACGCACCACCAGGGCGAGACCCGCCACCAGGCCGCCCGCGAAACCACCGCCCGGAGCGTTGTGTCCGGAGAAGAGCAGGAAGAGGGAGAACAGCACAACGGTGTGGAAGATCAGCCGGGTGACCACCTCCAACACGATCGAGCGGCGCTCCGTGTAGAGAGTGGGGCCACCGCGCAGCCACACCGACCGGCCGGACTCGCTCAGCCGCTGGTCCGACTCCGGCCGTCGCGGACGCGGCCCGGTGCGGGACCGCTCGAAGATCAGGCTGGCCACCCCGGTCGCGGCCACCACCAGCACCGCCAACTCCCCCATGGTGTCCCAGGCCCGGATGTCGACGAGGGTCACGTTGACCACGTTGCGGCCGTACCCCTGGACCACCGCCAGGTCCGGGAAGGCGGCGGAGATGTCTGGTGCCCGGCGGGCACCGGCGGCCGTGAGGGCCAGCCCGGCGGCCACCACACCCACCGCCACCCCGATGACCCGACGAACCCAACGGGTACGGCGCAGCGGGCGGGCCGAGAACCGCTCCGGCAGCCGACGCAGCACCAGCACGAAGACCGCTATCGTCGCGGTCTCCACCAGGAACTGGGTGAGCGCCAGGTCGGGTGCCCCGTGCAGGACGAACAGCATCGCCGTGCCGTAGCCGGTCATCCCCACCAGCAGCATCGCGGTCAGGCGGCGACGGGCGCCGACCGCCAGCACCGCGGCGACCGCGATCACCACGACGACCACCGGTTGCAGCGCGCTGTCCCAGAGCGGGAGCCGCGCCCGCCACGGGCCGGCGGAGAGCATCGCCGTGCCGGGCACCAGCACCAGGGAGACCAGGATGACGCCCAGATACTGCGGCAGGGAACCACGTTGGGTCGCGCCGGTGACCTCGATGGCCAGCCGGTCGAACCGGCCCACGATCCACTCGTACCCCTGGTTGCCGCCCACCGGCGCGCGTAGCCGGGCCAGCACGGGGGCGAACGGCCCGCGCAGGGCGAAGAGCAGGCCACCACCGACGAGCGCCACCACCGACAGACCGAGCGCCGGCGTCGGCCCGGACCAGAGCGCCAGGTGCGCGTCCACCCGACCGAGCAGATCGGCGTACGGACGCAGCAGGTGGTCCAGCACGCTCGCGGCCGGACCGGCGAGCAGACCCACCCCGGCGAGCACCGCCGGCGGGACCAGCATCGACGCGGCGACCGGTCCCGGTCGGACCGGCTCCACACCTGGCCGGTCGGCGAACGCGCCCCAGAGGAAGCGTGCGCTGTACGCGACGGTGAGCACCGTCCCGGCGACCAGGCCGGTGAGGAGCACCGGCTGATCGGTGAACGCGGCGAACACCGCCTCCTTGGACACGAAGCCGACCAGCGGCGGCACACCGGCCATCGACGCCGCAGCCAGCACCGCCACCACGAACAGCGGCCGGGACCAGTGCCGCAGCCCGGTCAGCTCGCGCAGGTCACGGGTGCCCGCACCGTGGTCGATGATCCCGACGACCAGGAACAGCGCCGCCTTGAACAACGCGTGCGCCAGCAGCATCGCCACGCCGGCCAGGGCCGCGTCCGGGGTACCCGACCCGGTGACCGCGATCAGCAGACCGAGCTGGCTGACCGTCCCGTACGCCAGCAGCAGCTTCAGATCGGTCTGCCGCAGCGCCGCCCAACCGCCGACGAGCATCGTCGCCACGCCGGCGACCTGCACCACCGGCCGCCACGGGCCGACCGTGGCGAGCACCGGTGCGAGCAGCCCTACCAGATAGACGCCGCCCTTGACCATCGCGGCGGCGTGCAGGTACGCGCTGACCGGCGTGGGGGCCGCCATCGCGACCGGTAGCCAGGAGTTGAACGGGAGCACCGCCGACTTGGACAGCGCGCCGGCCAGGATCAGCAGCACGGCCCCGACCAGGTATCCGCCGCCGGGCAGTGCGTGAGAGGTGATCTCCGACCACCGGTAGGTGCCGGCGTGCTCGCCCAGCATGATGAACCCGACCAGCATGGCGAGCCCGCCCAGCGTGGTGACCGTCAACGCCTGCGCCGCCGCCCACCGGCTGGACCGCCGTTCGGTGCTGTGCCCGATCAGCAGGTACGAGAAGATCGTGGTCAGCTCCCAACCGACGTAGAGCAGCAGCAGGTCGTCGGCGAAGACCAGGACGAGCATCGCGCCGGCGAAGGCCACCAGGACCCCGGCGAACTGCGCCATCCCGGTGGAGCCGGTGCTGAAGTAGCGAGCGCTGTAGACCAAAACCAGCGCGCCGACGCCGCCGATCAGCAGTGTCATCAGCCAGGACAGCGTGGTGAGCCGTAGCGCGATGTCCAGACCCAACTGCTGGATCCACGGGTACGTCTCGACCACCGCCCCGCCGTCGGCGACGTCCGGGGTGCGGGCAACCGCCCAGCAGAACGCGGCGGCCGGCGCCAGCGCCAGCGGGTAGCACGCGCTGGAACCCCACCACCGGACGAGCAGCGGTGCGGCGAGAGCCGCCGCGAGGTGGAGGACGAGCAGTACCAGCACCTGCGCTCCCGATCGAGGTGGCCGACGCCCGTGCAGCGGTGGCGCCTAGCAGCGATCAGACGACAGTTCATCGCCCTCCGGGCGGTTTTGCCGGAATTCGTCCGCAGTCCACCCGCCCGGCTCCGCGTCCGAGGCCACGCTGGAAGGCGTCCTGCGGCGCGGTCCGGCCGCGTCGATCATGGAGTTGTGGTGACCGTTTCGATCACGAAAGAGCGCCTTTGTCACCCACCACAACTCCATGATCGACCCAACGGAGGGGGTGGGACCGAGGGAGGAGCGGGGGCTGGGTGGGGTTAGCGCAGGAGGGCGTTGTTGAGCGGGTTGGTGTCGTCCGGGGCGGGGCGGTCGCGGTGGAGCTCGGCCAGGAGATCCAGCCGGCCGAGTTGGCGGGCGACCCGGTCGACGACCCTCTCGGCGGCTGCCAACGACCGCACCGAGAGCAAGCGGCCACGGCTCTCGCGACGCAGCACGAAGTAGTGGACGGCGACGCGAACCTGGCCGCGATCGGCAGCGCTCGCCTGGGCGGTGCAGCGGACCAGCTCCCGCAGGCAGCGGGCGAGGCGTTCGGCGAGCTCGAGCTCGGGGCCGTGCAGACCGCCACGGAGGGCGGCAAGATGGCTGTCAACCTTGCGAATCAGCACGTCGGTGCCCGGTTCGACGGTGCGCTGCTCGCCGGCCATCAAATCCCCTCACCCCGGTTCGCGTTGCGAGTGAAGTTACTTTATGTTGCTCCTTAGAAGCAAGCAGTTAAGTGAGACTTAACGTATTAAGCGCACGTTCCACGCTTTTTGCTTTTAGTCGGGCACATTCCGCGTCGGCTCGCTCGTGGATGTCGTACCGGCGGGGCACGATGGACCGGTGACCGGGGCAGACGCAGACGCCGGCGCGGTGCTCGCCGGGTTCGGCGCGGCAACCCGCGCCTGGTTCGACGCCGCCTTCGCCGCGCCCACCGCCGCCCAGACCGGCGCCTGGCGGTCCGTCGCGGCCGGCCGTAACGCCCTCGTGGTGGCGCCCACCGGCTCGGGCAAGACGCTCGCGGCCTTCCTCTGGTCACTGGACCGGCTGGCCCGCGAGCCGGCGCCGGCCGAGGCCCGCCAGCGGTGCCGCGTGCTCTACGTCAGCCCGCTCAAGGCCCTCGCCGTCGACGTGGAACGCAACCTGCGCGCCCCCCTGGCCGGCATCCGCCAGGCAGCCACCCGTCTGGGTGTCGCACCGCCCGACATCACCGTCGGCATGCGCACCGGCGACACACCGGCCGACGAGCGACGGGCCTTCGCCCGCACCCCACCGGACATCCTCATCACCACACCCGAGTCGCTGTTCCTGCTGCTCACGTCCGCGGCCCGCGACTCGCTGCGCGGCGTCCAGACGGTGATCGTCGACGAGGTGCACGCGGTGGCCGGCAGCAAGCGTGGCGCCCACCTCGCCCTCTCCCTCGAACGCCTCGACGAGCTGCTGCCCGCCCCGGCGCAACGCATCGGCCTCTCCGCCACCGTCCGGCCGATCGACGCCTGCGCGCAGTTCCTCGGCGGTGCCCGCCCGGTCGACGTGGTGCAGCCGGCCACCCCGAAGACCATCGAGGTGAGCGTCCAGGTCCCGGTGGAGGACATGACCCGCCTCGACGAGCAGGAGCAGCCACCGGAGGACGACCTCGGCGGCCCCGGACCACGACGCGCCTCGATCTGGCCGGCCGTCGAGGAACGGGTCTTCACCCTCATCGGGCAGCACCGCTCGACGATCGTGTTCACCAACTCCCGCCGCAGCGCCGAGCGCCTCTGCGCCCGGCTCAACGAGCTGGCCGCCGAAGAGGCGGCCGAGGGCGCGAACGGCGTACCGGAAGGGTTGTCGGCCGACGACGACCTGGCGGGCGACCGCGACCCGGCGTCCGGGGCGCAGCGGTGGGGTGGCCCCGCGGGTCCGCTGCGCAACCGGCCACCGGCCGAGGTGATGGCCCAGTCCGGCGAGGCCACCGGCGCGGCGCCGGTGATCGCCCGCGCCCACCACGGCAGCGTCTCCCGCGAGGAGCGCAAGCACATCGAGGAGGCGCTCAAGTCCGGCCAGTTGCCGGCGGTGGTGGCCACCTCCAGCCTGGAGCTGGGCATCGACATGGGCGCGGTCGACCTGGTGGTGCAGATCGAGGCGCCACCGAGCGTGGCCGCCGGTCTGCAACGGGTCGGCCGGGCCGGGCACCAGGTGGGGGCGGTCTCCCGCGGGGTGGTCTTCCCGAAGCACCGCGGCGACCTGCTGTCCTGCGCGGTGGTCGCCGAGCGGATGACCGACGGCGCGATCGAGGAGCTGCACTACCCGCGCAATCCCCTGGACGTGCTGGCCCAGCAGATCGTCGCGATGGTGGCGCTGGAGCCGTGGCCGCTCGGCGACCTGGCCGTGCTGGTCCGCCGGGCCGCGCCCTTCGCCGAGCTGCCCGACTCCGCGTTGCACGCCGTTCTGGACATGCTCTCCGGCCGCTACCCGTCCACCGCGTTCGCCGAGCTCCGTCCCCGACTGGTGTGGGACCGGGCCACCGACCTGCTCACCGGCCGTCCCGGCGCGCAGCGACTCGCGGTGACCAGCGGCGGCACCATCCCGGACCGGGGCCTGTTCGGGGTCTTCCTGGCGGGCGCGGAGCGGGCCGCCCGCGTCGGTGAGCTGGACGAGGAGATGGTCTACGAGTCGCGGGTCGGCGACGTCTTCCTGCTCGGCTCCTCCTCGTGGCGCATCGAGGAGATCACCCCGGACCGGGTGCTGGTGTCGCCCGCCCCCGGTCAGGCGGCGCGGATGCCGTTCTGGAAGGGCGACCAGCTGGGCCGGCCGGTGGAGCTGGGCCGGGCCATCGGCGCCCGGGTGCGCACCCTGCTGCGGCAGAGCGACGAGGCGGCGCTGGCCGCGCTGCGCGACGGCGGCCTGGACGACTGGGCCGCCGGCAACCTGATGGCCTACCTGCGCGACCAGCGCGAGGCCACCCGCTCGCTGCCCGACGACCGGACGATCGTGGTCGAACGGTTCCGCGACGAGCTGGGCGACTGGCGGCTCGCCGTGCACAGTGTCCTCGGCGCCCGGGTCAACGGGCCCTGGGCGCTCGCCGTCGGCCGTCGGCTGGCCGAGCGGTACGGCGTGGACGCCCAGGTGATGCCCTCCGACGACGGCATCGTGGTGCGCCTGCCCGACACCGCCGACGAGCCACCCGGCGCCGACGTGGTGGTCTTCGAGCCGGACGAGATCGCTCAGCTCGTCGAGGAGTCGGTCGGCACCTCGGCGCTCTTCGCCGCCCGTTTCCGGGAGTGCGCCGCCCGGTCGTTGCTGCTGCCCCGCCGCGACCCGCGCCGCCGCCAACCGCTCTGGCAGCAGCGACAACGCGCCGCCCAGTTGCTCGACGTCGCCCGCGAGTACGCCGACTTCCCGGTCACCCTGGAGGCCGCTCGGGAGTGCCTCCAGGACGTCTTCGACCAGCCCGCGCTGGCCGGGTTGATGCGTGACCTGGCCAACCGCAAGGTGCGGCTGGTCGAGGTCGAGACCAGCGCGCCGTCCCCGTTCGCCAGGTCGCTGCTCTTCGGTTACGTCGGCGCGTTCCTCTACGAGGGCGACGCGCCGCTCGCCGAGCGTCGCGCCGCCGCGCTCGCCCTGGACTCCACGCTCCTCGGTGAGCTGCTCGGCCGGGTCGACCTGCGCGAGCTGCTCGACCCGGCGGTGCTCACCGAGACCGATCGGCAGCTGCGGTGGCTGACCGAGCAACGCCGCCCCCGCGACGCCGAGGACGTCGTCGAGTTGCTGCGGGTTCTCGGTGACCTGAGCGACGCCGAGTTGACCGAGCGGGGGGTGCCGGAAGCCTGGCTGACCGAGCTGGAGGCCACCCGCCGGGTGCTACGGGTCCGGATCGCCGGTGAGCAGCGCTGGGTGGGTGTCGAGGACGCCGCCCGGCTGCGCGACGCTCTCGGCGTGGCGTTGCCGGTCGGGGTGGCCGAGGCGTACCTCGCCCCGGTGGCCGATCCGCTCGGTGACCTGGTGGCCCGCTACGCCCGCACCCGCGGGCCCTTCGCGGCAGCCAGCTGCGCGGCACGCTTCGGGCTCGGCGTGTTCGTCGTCGAGCAGGCGTTGCGCCGGCTCGGCGCGACCGGACGGGTGGTCTCCGGGGAGTTCACCCCGGACTCGGCCGGCGCCGAGTGGTGCGACGCCGAGGTGCTGCGGATGCTGCGCCGCCGCTCGCTCGCGGCGCTGCGCCGGGAGATCGAGCCGGTGCCGCCCCGGGCGCTCGCCACGTTCCTGCCCCGCTGGCAGCAGGTCGGCTCCTCCGCCCGAGGTGTGGAGGCGCTCGCCGCGACGGTGGAGCAGTTGCAGGGCGCGGCGGTGCCGGCGTCCGCCCTGGAGCGGCTGGTGCTGCCCGGTCGGGTCGCCGACTACTCCCCCGCCCAGCTCGACGAGCTGTGCGCCAGCGGGGAGGTGCTGTGGGCGGGTTCCGGCGCGATCTCCGGGGGCGACGGCTGGGTGACCCTCGCGTACGCGGATGCCGCACCGCTGCTACTCCCGCCGCCGGACGAGGCGTTGACCCGTACCCCGTTGCACGACGCGGTGCTCGACGCGCTCGGCGACGGGCAGGCGCTGTTCTTCCGGGCGTTGGCCGACCGGGTCGGGTCGACCGACGACGCCGCACTGACCACGGTGATCTGGGACCTGGTCTGGGCCGGGCACCTCACCAACGACACCCTCGCTCCGCTGCGCGCGGTGCTCGGCGCCGGCGGTGCCCACCGCTCACGGCCGTCCGCGCCGCGCACCCGTTACCGGCGTCCGGGTCGGGTGGCACTGCCCAGCCGGAGTGGTCCGCCGACCGTCGCCGGTCGGTGGTCGCGCCTGCCGGAGCGCGACGTCGACCCGACCCGACGGGCCGCGGCGCTCGCCGACGTCCTGCTGGAACGGCACGGGGTGGTCACCCGCGGCGCGGTGATGGCCGAGCAGGTGGTCGGCGGTTTCTCGGCGGTCTACCCGGTGCTGTCGGCCCTTGAGGAACGCGGCGCGGCCCGCCGGGGTTACTTCGTCGAGGGGCTGGGCGCGGCGCAGTTCGCGGTGCCGGGCGCGGTGGACCGGCTCCGCGCGTTGGCCGACCCCACCGACGGCGCGCGGGGCCGGGGCACACCGGCCAGCGTGCTCGCCGCCACCGACCCCGCCAACCCGTACGGCGCGGCGCTGCCCTGGCCGGACCGGGTGCTCGACTCCGGTGACGGGGCCGCCCCGGCGACCGGGCACCGGGCCGGCCGCAAGGCCGGTGCGCTGGTGGTGCAGGTCGGCGGTGACCTCGTCCTCTACGTGGAACGTGGCGGCCGGACGCTGCTCTCCTTCAGCGACGACGCCGACGCCCTCGCCGCGGCCGGCAAGGCGCTCGCCGATGCCGTCCACTCGGGCGCGTTGGGTGCGATGTCGGTGGAGCGGGCCGACGGCGAGGCGGTGCACTCCTCACCGCTGCGCGACGCGCTGACCGCCGCCGGTTTCCGGGCCACCCCGCGTGGCCTGCGCCTGCGCGGCTGACCGCCCCGCCACCGCACCCGGTCGTCGCGCGACCGACGCCGCCCGAGTCGAGGGAGCGTGGGTTCCGCTGCGTCATCCGATCCGCAGCCGGTCGGCATCACCTTGTCAGCCGTTATACCTGGGAGTCATACATATGACTCCCAGGTATAACGCTCACGAGCACCACATGCTCCGGCTGGAGCTCAGCCGAGGCTGTCGAGGACCTTCTCGTAGCGGGGGCGGTCGGCGGCCGGGGTCTTCGCCGCCAGGTAGTTGAGCACCACCGCGCCCCGTCGGTAGGACTGGCCGCCCCAGGTCTCCGCGATGTCGCTGGCACTGCTCTCGTCGGGAAACACGTACACGGTGACGGCGTCGGTGGCGACGATCTCGGAGCAGCCCAGGCCCAGCCCGTCCGGTCCGCAGTCGACCGAGCGGTCCTTCGGGTGCGGCACCTTCAGACCCGCGGCCTTGAACGCGGTGACCACCTGCGTGGCACCCGGAGCCCCGGCCGGCCGCTGCGGCAGCACCACCGGCGGCGGGCTGGCCGGCCGGCGCTGCGTGGGCCCCTGCGGCGCGGCTGTCGCCGGCGGGGGCGGGGGCGCGACCCCGTCGGTGCTGGACGGGGCGGCCGAGGGAGTCGGCGCACCGGGGAGACCGGTGGCCGCCGGGGCCGACAAGGACGAGACGCTGGGGGCCGCGCTCGACGGGTCCGTGTCGTCGTCACCGCCGCCGCAACCGGCGGCGACGGCGGCGACGACCAGCAGGGCTCCGACGGCGGGCAGGCTCCGAAGTGTCACCACCGCAGTCTGCCCAACCGCGCGGGACGGCGCGAGGGGCCGGTCGGTCACCGCGCTGTCCCGTTTCCGCCAACCGCCCTCCGCCGGATGATCCGCACGAGATCCGGGATGCTGCTGCCTCAACCGCGACCCAGACAGCACCATCAGGGATGTTGCGCGGATCTTGGCGCGGTGCGTGGGGCGTGGGACGTGGGGCATGGGGCGTGGGACGTGGTTAACCTGCGGGCATGTCCGTCACGCCCTGGATCTCCCTGACCACCGACTACGGTCTCACCGACGGCTTCGTGGCCGCCTGCCACGGGGTGATCGCCCGGCTCGCGCCGGCCGTCCGGGTCATCGACGTGACCCACCTGGTGCCACCGGCGGACGTCCGTCGGGGCGCGGCGGTGCTGGCGCAGACGGTGCCGCACCTGCCCGTTGGCGTACACGTGGCGGTGGTCGACCCGGGGGTGGGTACCGCCCGACGGGGAGTCGCGCTGGCCACCCCCGGTGGGTTGCTGGTCGGCCCGGACAACGGGCTGCTGCCGGACGCCGCCGCCGCTCTCGGCGGGGTGACCGCCGCGGTGGAGCTGACCGAGCGGCGCTGGCTGGCCGATCAGGTGTCCAGCACGTTCCACGGGCGGGACGTGTTCGCACCGGCGGCGGCCCGGCTGGCCCTCGGCGTGCCGCTGGCCGAGGCGGGGCCGCCGGTCGATCCGGCGGACCTGGTCCGGCTGCCGACGCCGACGCTGACGGTGGACGACGAGGGCTTCACCGCCGAGGTGTCGACAGTGGACCATTTCGGCAACGTCCAGTTGGCCGCACCGGCGCGGCTGCTCGATCCGCTTCCGGCGGCGCTGCGGGTCGGGCCGCCCCGTGCGGAGCCGACCCGACCGGCCGTACGGGGACGGACGTTCGCCGACGCACCGGCCGATGGTCTGGTGGTCTACGTCGACTCGGCCGATCTGGTGGCGGTCGCGGTCAACGGCGGGCGGGCGGTGGACCTCCTCCGGGTGGCCCCGGGTGACGTCCTGCGGGTTTCCCGCTGATATTCGACTGTGGAATGCTGCCCCGGTGGGTGAACAAGTGGTTCCCGTGGGTTGTCCCTGCTGCGCCTCACGGACCGGCGGGGGGACCTGCCCGGTCTGCTTCTGGACCGACGACGGCCAGACCGACGCCGACGCCGACGCGGTTCGGGGTGGCCCCAACGGCGACCTGAGCCTTTCGCACGCCCGACTCAACTACGCCGTCTACGGTGCCAGCCACCCGCGCTACCAGGACATGGTGCGGCAGGCCCGCCCCGACGAGCGCCCCTGACTCAGCGCCCGACGGGGCGGTGTGCGGTTCAGCAGACCGGCACGCTGCCGCCGTACACGCTGGAGATGTAGGCGTGGCTGACGTACTGACCGGTCGCCAGGCGGTTCCAGCGGGTGGTGGTGCGGTAGGGCCCGACCACCCGTTGTCCGGTGACGTAGCACTGGATCGGCACGTGGGCCAGCCGGGCGGCGAGGCCCCGCACGGCGTACGAGGTGCCGGCCCCGGAACGGATGTTGAGCGGGCCGTCACCGACCACGCCCCGTGGTCCGCCACCGGTCCACAGGTAGGCGACGTCCACCCAGGCGTTCGTGGTCAGCTGGAGGCCGTCCCAGAAGGTGCCGTCGGCGAGGTCGATGCCGGCCGGGTTGAGCACGGTACGCCCGAACTGGTCCCGCCCACCGTTGTAACCGGACTGGTACGCGGCCTGCGCCTCGGGCCGACCCTGCGGCAGGTCCTTCCAGTTCTCCCGTACCGATGACGGGTTCCAGTAGTCGTCGCGGGTGTTCCACGGCCCGACGTCCCAGACCGGCGCGTACTCGCAGCGGGCGCTGTTGGTCGTGCAGACCCGCACCGTGTAGTCGCCGGTGTTGAGCGGGGACAGGCCGCGCCGCGACGGCAGCGCCACGAAGTGGTCCCGGGGTTGCACGGTACGGCCGTTGGCGGTCACCTCGCCGACCAGGCCGACGCGGGTGGCGTACACCCGGTAGGTGCGGCCGGGTGTGGCGGCGGACGCGGCGGCTGTGGCGTCGGCGGTGAGCCGCACCCCGCGTACCGTCGCGGTGGCACCGCCGTTGGTCGCGGTGAGCACCACTCGGGTCTGCACCTGGCTGACCGACCTGTCGAAGACCGCCCCGGCGGTGGCGGTCTGCCACTCCGTCCAGCCGAGGGTCCGCCAGCCGCGGACCTGCGCCTCCACTGTCGCGCCGCTGGGGACCGACGCGTCTATCTCGGCGCGGACCCGGGTGGCCGGCCGGGCGAGGGTGCGGGAGGTGGTCAGCAGCATCCCTTCGGCGACGGCGCTGTGCGGGCTTCGCGCGCGGTGCCCGGTGGCCCGGGTCTCGCGCAGCCGTAGCCCGGCTGCGGTCCGTCGGACGTTGACGTCGTCGCGGTCCACGACGGAGAGGTCGGCATTCCACCGTTCGCCGCTCGGGGCGGCAGCGGAGAGGACGAGCGAACTGTCGGGTGCGGCGTCGGCGACGCCGCCGACGGTGGGTAGGAGCGCTGCGGTGAGCAGGAGGGAGGACGTGGCGACGAGGGCGGCGGACGGGATACGACAACGAGGTCGCGTCATGGGCATTCTCCTCAGAACCTCTTGACCCTCGCATGTCGGGAGATCATGAGGAACCTGAGTACAAATAGCGACACATGCGAATTCTGCTCGAAAGAGGGAGGATGGCAGGGTGCCCGAAGGAGACACCGTCTGGAACACCGCGCGCGTGCTGCACCGCGCGCTCGCCGGTGCGCGGATCACCAGCAGTGACTTCCGCGTGCCGCAGCTCGCGACCACCGACCTCAGCGGCTGGACCGTGCGCGAGTCGGCCAGCCGGGGCAAGCACCTGCTGCTGCGCCTCGGCGCCCCCGACGAGGCTCCCTGGACCCTGCACTCGCACCTGAGGATGGACGGCGCCTGGCGGGCGTACGCGCCGGGGGAACGCTGGAACGGACGGCCCGCCCACCTGATCCGGGTGGTGCTGCGCAGCCCCGGTGCCGTCGCGGTCGGCTACCACCTGCACGAGATGGCCCTGGTGCCGACCGCCGAGGAGGACCGGCTGGTCGGTCACCTCGGGCCCGATCTGCTCGGCCCGGACTGGGATGCGGCCGAGGCCGTCCGCCGGCTCGCCGACCACCCGGAGCAGACCATCGGCGAGGCGCTGCTCGACCAACGCAACCTGGCCGGGGTGGGCAACCTCTACAAGTGCGAGGTGCTGTTCCTGCGGGGCGTGTCGCCGTGGACGCCGGTCGACGCGGTGCCGGACCTGCCCGGCATGGTGGCCCTGGCGCAGCGGCTGCTCGCCGCCAACCGTGGCCGGTGGACGCAGAGCAGCACCGGCTCGCTGCACCGGGGGCAGACCAGCTACGTGTACGGTCGCCGCGCCCAGCCCTGCCGTCGCTGCGGCACCGCGATCCGCAAGGAGGAGCTGGGTGACCGGGTCACCTACTGGTGCCCGGTGTGCCAGCCCGAACGCCCCGGCCCACCCGCACCGGGCTGACCAGCGCGACGTTCTCCCAGAAACGGACGATTGGGTAATTCCTATCCGGCCGCCGGAGTCGCATGCTGCGGTTGAACCCTCACCGACCGTCAGCAGAGTGCCGAGGTCCGCCACGTCGGGGTGGCGGACGTCGTGCCCCGACCCCGGGGAGAGTCATGGCGATGTTCCGCAGACTCCGCTCCACCTTCTTCGAGCGGACGACCCGCGACACGGGCGACACCGCCAGCGGACGGACGGCGTCCGTGCCCGCCGCGCGTACCGCCGAGGAGACCGCTCCGGCCCCGAGCCTGGACCCGGCCGTGGTGCCGCGATGCTTCGGCCCGGTGCCCAACTTCGCCCACAGCCCTCGCCCGAGGCGTGGTCCCGACGGGCGGCTGGTGCCCGGCACCGGGCTGCGCAAGTTCGTGGACCCGTTGCCCGCTCCGGGCCGGCACTGCCGCACCGACCTCGGCAGCCACCTGCCGGTGGCAGCGCCGGACACGATCAGCTACCCGGGCTGCGACTACTACGAGATCGGCCTACAGGAGTACGCGCAGCGGCTGCACCGGGACCTGCCGGCCACCCGGCTGCGCGGCTACCGGCAGCTCAACCTGGGCACCGATCCGACGGGCCACAACACGGTGGCGCCCCCCGACCGGCCGTGGCACCTCGGCCCGATGATCCTCGCCCGCCGGGGCCGACCGGTCCGGGTGAAGTTCATCAACCAGCTCCCCACCGGCCGGGCCGGCGAGCTGTTCCTGCCGGTGGACGACACGATCGCCGGCGCCGGTCTCGGCCCGCTGGACGGACCGGCGCCGTACCCGCAGAACCGGGCGGTGCTGCACCTGGCCGGGGCGCAGACCGGCTGGACCAGCGCCGGCAACCCCGGGCAGTGGATCACCCCGGCCGGGGAGATCACTCCGTACCCGACCGGGGTGGGCGTGACCCCCGTGCCGGACATGCCGGTGCCGGGCGCGGGTGCCACCACGCTCTACTACCCGAACGACCAGAGCGGGCGGCTGCTGTGGTGGCACGACAACACCGCCGGTCTGGCCCGGCTCACCGTCTACGGTGGGCAGCTCGCCCTCTACCTGCTCACCGACCCGGCCGAGGACCAGCTCGTCGCCGACGGGGTGCTCCCGGCCGACCAGCTCCCCCTGGTGATCGAGGACAAGACGTTCGTGCCGGACGACACCCAACTCGCCGCCGAGGACCCGACCTGGGACCGGGAACGCTGGGGTGCCCGGGGCAGCCTCTGGCACCCACACGTGTACCAGCCCAGACAGAACCCGTACCGGTCCGGCGGGCGCAACCCGACCGGCCGGTGGGACTACGGCCCCTGGTCGCACCACCCCACACCGGACGGCGTCCACACCGACGGCTGGGCCCCGAACCCCCACCACGACCCGGTCGACGCGCCGGACGAACCACCGCTGAGCCCTGACCTGCCGCACCCGTCCGCGGTCCCCGAGGCGTACGGCGACACCCCGCTCGTCAACGGCGTCGCCTACCCGTACCTGGAGGTGCAGCCGCGCGCGTACCGGTTCCGGATCCTCAACGCCTGCCTGGACCGCAACCTGAACCTCCAGCTCTACCGCGCCCGCTCCGACGGGGCGATGTGGACCGCCGACGGCGCGCTCGCCGACGCGGACGCCGGTGAGGTCCCGATGGTGCCCGCCGTGCAGGCGGCGGACCGTCCGCCGGGCTGGCCGACCGACGGACGCGACGGCGGGGTGCCCGACCCCCGCGCGGCCGGACCCGCGTTCGTCCAGATCGGAAACGAGGCCGGGCTGCTGCCCGCGCCGGTGGTGCTGCCGAACCGACCGATCGGTTACCGCTACGACCGGCTCGACCCGACAGTGCTGAACGTCGACGGGCACACCCTGCTGCTCGCCCCGGGCGAGCGGGCCGACGTGCTCGTCGACTTCTCCGCCGTACCGCCGGGCAGCACAGTGATCCTGTACAACGACGCGCCGGCGCCGCTGCCCGGCTACGACCCCCGCTACGACCAGCACGCCGACGCGCCGGACCGCACCGCCGAGGGTGGTCCGCCACCCACCGAGCCAGGGTACGGCCCGAACACCCGCACCCTGCTCCAGTTCCGGGTGAGCGGGGAGCCGGTGCAGCCGTACGACCTGGAACGGCTGCGCGAGCGGCTGCCAGTGGCGTACGCGGCCAGCCAGCGCCCGCCGATCGTGCCGCAGCCGGCCTACGACGCGGCGTTCGGCACGCGTACCGGGTCGCCGACGACGGTGCCGGTGCACGCCAGCACCGTGACGTTCACCCCGACGGGCAGCGCCGGCCCGGTCACACTGCCGATCACGGTCAAGGCCGCCCAGCAGGTGTTCGAGCCGGACCACGGCCGGCTGGCCGGCCGGCTCGGCGTCGGGCACCCGCACGCCGGGCCACTCAACCCGACGACGCTGCCGCTGGGCCCCACCGACCCGGTCACCGAGGTGCTCTTCGCCACCGACCCCGCCGTGCCGGTGGGCGCGCCGGGCGACGGCACCCAGCTCTGGCGGATCAGTGGCAACGTCCGGCAGACCGAGCCGCTGCACTTCGGTGGCTGCGACGTGCAGGTGGTCAACCGGGTCGGCTGGGACGGCACCGTGCGACCACCGCACGGCAACGAGCTGGGCTGGAAGGACACCGTCCGGGTCAACCCCCGGGAGGACGTCGTGGTGGCGTTGCGCCCGGTCGCCCCGGCGCTGCCGTTCAAGCTGGGTGACAGCGTCCGACTGCTCGACCACTGTCGCCCGGCCGGGGCCCGTACCGGGTCGGCCCCGGTCAGCCCGGCGGACGGGCGCCCCGCCATGGTGGTCAACCAACTGGTCAACCTGGGCTGGGAGTACCGCTGGCACAGCCAGCTCGCCGGCCACCGCGACGCGGGGATGACCCGGCCACTGGTGCTGCGGGTGGCCCCGAAGGCACCGACCGGGCTGACCGCCACGCCGGTGTCCGGCTCGGCCACCGCGCTACCCGCTATCGCCCTGGCCTGGACCGGCAACGGCGGACGCCCACCGGCGACCAGCCACCTGCTGCAACGGGCCACCGACGCGACGTTCGGCGGCGAGGTCACCACGATCACCGTCGCGGCCACCGCCACCCGGTACACCGACGCGACGGTCACCCCCGGTGTCACATACCACTATCGGATCCGGGCGGAGAACGCCGTCGGCTACTCGTCCTGGTCGAACGGGGTACCGGCCTCGGTGCACCTGGCCGCGCCGAGCGGCCTGGTCGCGGCGCTCCCGCCGGCCGCACCGCTGCGGGTGGCACTGCGCTGGTCGAACCGCTCGTTCGCCACCGGCATCGACGTGCAGCGGGCGACCAACCCCACGTTCACCAGCGGCCCCGGCACCACAGCCATCGGGGTCGCCGACAACCACCTGGACGTCACCGTCGCGCCGGACACCACGTACTACTACCGGGTGCGGACCACCTACCTGGGTGCCGCCTCGGCCTGGTCGACGGTCGCCACGGTGACCTCACCGCCCGCGCCGGGCACCCCCACCGAGGTGAGCGCCACCGCCAACGCGCCCGGCCCGGACACCGCGACGGTGATCCTGGCCTGGGCGGCGAGCACACCCACCGGGCAGGGGTCCGGGTTCATCGTGCAGCGGGCCCTTGACCCGGCGTTCGACCGGGAGGTCGCCACCTTCACGGTGACCGGTAGAGGTTTCACCAACACCGGGCTGGCCCGGGGCGTGACCTACCACTACCGGATCCGGTCGTTCAACGTCGTGGGCAGCTCGCCGTACACCGGCCCGGTAGTGGTCACGACCCCACCGTGACCGGCCGACGCGGCCCGGCTCAGCGGGTGGGCGCGCGCAGAGGTGTGCCGACGGCGCGCAGCTCGGCGAGCGCCCCGGCAACGCCGTGCAGCAGGTCGGTCGCCTCGGTGAGCCGGTCGGCGGCCGGGTGGGCGGTCTCCGGGCGGGCATCCTCGGCCAGGTAACCGGCGGCGGCGACCACCAACCGTTCGTAGGCGGCGACACCGCCCTCCAGTTGGGCGGTCAGCACGGCGTGCGCCTCGGCCAGCGGTGCCCGCGCGTCGGCCGGGGCCAGCCGCAGCGCTCGTTCGACGCTGGCCACCCGCGACGCCAGGTCGCGCAACGAACCGTCGGCGGCGGCAGCCTCCTGCACCGCGGGCTCGGCCAGCCCGGTGAGCCGGGGAGCCATCCCGGCCAGGGTGAGGGCCGCCCGGTCCAGGCGGGCCCACTGCTCGCCCGCGCTGGTGCCGCGTAGGGCGATCCGGGAGCGGACCCGGCGAACCTCGGCCAGCACACCAGGGCCGACCGGCAGCCGCTCGACGGCGGCGACCAAGCGGGCCCGCGACCGGGCCGCGGCCTCGGCCGGGTCGAGCGCGGGGGGTGCCGGCTGGGCGGCCAGGGCACGCACGTCGATCCAACGCCAGGCGGCGAGCGCCACCGCACTGCCCGCGGCGCCGGCCCAGGCCGCGTCGGGTAGACCGAGGCCGGCGTACGGGGTCAGCACCGCCGCGGCACCGCCGAGCCCGCCGGCCAGCACACTCCATCGTCGGGCGGACCGGCGCAGCCGACCCAGCCTCCGGAAGTATCGCGCCCGCTCGTCTGCCACCCTGACCCCCTCGGTCCGCTCGTTCAGCCGGCGGCGGTCGGGTCGCCGGTGCCCCGCTCACGAGCCATGCTGGCGCGCAGCTCGTCCAGCCGGGCGGCGGCCGCCGGATCGTTGGCCGGACCGGCCTTCTCGGCCTGCGGCACGGCCTGTCGCTGCGACGCGCCGCCGAGCTGCTCCCCCGCCATGCTGGACCGGATCTGCTCCAGTCTCGCGGAACCCGCCGAGTCGATGGTGGCCTTCTGAATCTCCAACATCCGGCCTTCGACGGAGTTGCCGGCCAGCTCGGCGCGACCCATCGCGTTGGCGTAGCGCCGCTCGATGCGGTCGCGCACCTCGTCCAGCGACGGGGTGTTGGTGGGCGCGGTCAGCGACGACATCGACTCCAGCGAACGGGCCACCGACTCCTGCATCTTGGCCTGCTCCAGCTGGCTGAGCAGCTTGGTGCGCTCGGCGAGCTTCTGCTGGAGGATCATCGAGTTGTTCTCGACCGCCCGGCGGGCCTGGGCTGCGGCGCCCAGCGCCTGGTCGTGCAGGGTCTTCAGGTCCTCGGTGGCCTGCTCGGCGGAGACCAGCTGGGTGGCCAGGGTCTGCGCCGACTGCTCGAACCGCGTCGCCTCGGCCTCGTCACCCTTGGCCCGGGCCTGGTCGGACAGCACCAGGGCCTGCCGGGCGTTGCCCTGCAACCGCTCGACCTCGGACATCTGCCGGGAGAGCTTCATCTCCAGCTGACGCTGGTTGCCGATCACGGCGGCGGCCTGCTGGACCAGCGCCTGGTGCTGCCGCTGGGCATCCTCGATGGCCTGCTGGATCTGCACCTTGGGGTCGGCGTGCTCGTCGATCTTGGCACCGAAGAGCGCCATCAGATAGTTCCAACCCTTGACGAACGGGTTCGCCATCTCCGCGGTATCCCCTCAGTCGCGTCGCTCCACCACGGTCGGGTCGGACAGGCCGACCACGACCGGCCGGTCTCCATCGTCCCAGTCGAACGCCAACGAAGGCACCCTTACCGTTGGTCGACTGCACCGGCAGCTCCTGCCGGCCACCCTACGCGGCCGGGGCCAACCCGCCCACGGTCAAACCGGAAGGATGGGGTCAGGCCGCGCAGACCACGTCCCGGTCGCGCTCGGTCGGTCGTACGCGCGCGCTGCGCAGCGTGGCCTTGAGCGGCGAGTCCTGGCGGACCGACACGGCGACCTTGCCGTCGGAGGTGACCTGACGGACGCCCCGGCTGGTGCTCTTGGCGGCCGCTGCGGCGTCGGCCGGCTCCTCCTGCATCGAGACGAGCACACCCGGCATCTGCTCGGCGAGCGCCACTGTGTCGCTCACCTCGCGCAGCAGCTCGGACAGGCGGGCGCCGAGGGCGTCGCAGATCGCGGCGAGCAGCTCGCTGGACGGCTCCTTGTGCCCCCGCTCGATCTCGGAGAGGTAGCCGAGGCTGACGTTGGCGGCGGTGGAGACCTCACGCAGCGTGCGCTGCTGCCCCTGACGGCGCGCTCGCAGTGCGTCACCGATCACCCGGCGTAGCAGGATCATCGCACCTCCCCCTGAGGGATACCTCGCGCTCGCCGCTGGCAGCCGGTCGCGGTGGGACCGCGCCGACCCCGAACGTCGGAGCCTTCCCGCAACCGTACCCGTTGCGAGCCCGGGCGACATCCCGCCCCGCCCGTCGGTTCGTCGGCGCGGGGCTCAGCGGTGGCCGGCGCCGGCCGTTCCCGCCCTGCCCGGGGTGGTCCCGGTCGGGGTCCGCGAGGTTTCCGTCGGGGGTACGACTTCTGGGGTGTCGGGGTCGGCGGTCGGGGCGCCGGGGAGCGCTTCCCGGGCGTCGGCGTCGTAGATCCGCTCGGCGAGCAGCCGGAGGGCCTCGATCACCGCTGTCACGCGGACGTGCTCCCGGCCGCCGTCGAGGTCGAGTTGGCGGACCTCCGCGCCGTTCGTCCCGGCGACCGCCACGTAGACCAGACCGACGGGCTTGCCGTCCTGGGGTTCCGGGCCGGCGACGCCGGTGGTGGCGACCCCCCAGTCCGCGCCGCAGCGCTCGCGCCCACCCTCGGCCAGCGCCGCCGCCACGTCGGGGTCCACCGGTCCCCGCTCGGACAGCAGGTCGGCGGGTACGCCGGCCAGGCTGTCCTTCAGGTCGGTGGCGTAGACCACGAGCCCACCCCGGTAGATCGCGCTCACCCCGGCGACGTCCACGATCGAGGCCGCCAGCAGACCGCCGGTGAGCGACTCGACGGTGGCCAGGGTCTCGTGTCGCTGCGCCAGCCGGTGCACCACCGCCGCCGCCGCAGTGCCCGCCACCGCGTCGTCCGAGACACCGACCTCGTGGCGTCCGAAACCAGCGTCTCGCTGCGTCGACCCGTCCGTTCCCACGCACCAATCCTTCCCCACCGACCGATCCCCAACCCTGCCGGCCCGAACGCGTAGATCATGAGGTTGACCTGCCGACACGCAACGCCGGCTCGCAGAGCGAACGGGGTGGGGGTCAGCGAGGGCGACGGAGGCGAAGTGCCTGGGCGATGTAGTCGAAGCCGGTGGCGACCGTGACCAGCACGGCGGCACCCATGATCCACGGGCCGACGGCGGCGAGGGCGGCCGGCATCGGCCAGAGGTACCACGCGATGGCGAGGATCTGGAGCGCCGTCTTGACCTTGCCGCCTCGGCTGGCGGCGATCACGCCGTGCCGGATCACCCAGAACCGCAGCCCGGTGATGCCCAGCTCACGGACCAGGATCACCGCGGTCACCCACCAGGGCAGTTGGTCGTACCAGGAGAGCAGCACCAGGGCCGCTCCGGTGAGCGCCTTGTCGGCGATCGGGTCGGCCACCTTGCCGACCGAGGTGACCAACCCGAAGCGCCGGGCGATCCAGCCGTCCACCAGGTCCGTCGCCGAGGCCACCGCGAAGATCAGGCAGGCCGCCATCCGCCAGCCCGCGTGGGTCATCCCGGACACGATCACCGACGCGGCGAAGACCGGCACCAGGACCAGCCGCAGGGCGGTCAGCGCGTTGGCCGCGTTGAGGACGGGCACCACGGCCGCCACCGCCGGGCCGGGCGTCGACTCCGTCGCCCCGGTCACCGCGGCGCTCCGCTCGGGCTGCCGCGGCGTTCCCGGCACCGCACCACGTGGCTCCCCCGCTCCGCTCGGGCCCGCCGTCACCGTGCCGCGCCGGGCGCCGCCGAGATCATCTCATCCGGCACGGCGAGCAGGTCCACCCCTTCGGTGCCGGTCACCGTCGCGCGCACCAGGTCACCGGGACGCAGCGCGGCCAGGTCGACCCCGCCGTCGGCCGGCGCGACCAGGGTGGTCGAGCCGTCGACCTCCGGCGCCTGGTGCGCCGCCCGCCCCTCCACCACGCCGTCCGTGATCGAGTCGACGAGCACCTCGACGGTCGAGCCGAGCCGGTCCTCGGCCCGCTGCGAGCACAGCTCGTCGGCGAGCGCGCTGAGCCGGTCGTAACGGCGCTTGATCGTCGCGGCGGAGACCTTGCCGGGCAGCCCGGCGGCCTCGGTGCCGTCCTCGTCGCTGTAGTCGAACATGCCGATCGCGTCGAGCCGGGCCTCGGTCAGGAACCGCACCAGCTCGTCGACGTCGGCGCGGGTCTCGCCGGGGAAGCCGACGATGAAGTTGCTCCGGGCACCCGCGTCCGGGGCCAGCGCACGTGCACCCGCCAACAGCTCCAGGAACCGGTCGGTGGAGCCGAAACGCCGCATCCGGCGCAGCACCGGCTCACTGGAGTGCTGGAACGACAGGTCGAAGTACGCGGCCACACCCGGGGTGTTGGCGATCGCCTCGACCAGCCCGGGGCGGGTCTCGGCCGGCTGGAGGTAACTCGCCCGCACCCGGACGATGCCACTCACCGCGGCGAGCTGCGGCAGCAGCTTCTCCAGCGCGCGGGGGTCACCCAGGTCCTTGCCGTACGAGGTGGAGTTCTCGCTGACCAGCACCAGCTCGCGTACGCCGGTCTTGGCCAGCCACTCCGCCTCGGCGAGCAGCTCGTCCGGCGTACGCGACACGAACGCCCCACGGAAGGCCGGGATGGCACAGAAGGCGCACCGCCGGTCGCAGCCGCTGGCGAGCTTCAGCGAGGCCACCGGGCCGGTGTCCAGCCGGCGGCGCAGCACCTGCCGCAGGTGCGCCGGGGTGTGCTCGTCGGTGTCGACAGCGGTGCGGGTGACGGTGCCGTGCCCGGGCAGGGACACCGCGCTGTCGCGCCGCTTCACCGGGGTCAACGGCAGCAGCTCACGCCGGTCCCGGGGGGTGTGCGCGGTGACCTGCTCACCGGCGACGACGGCGTTCAGCCGGGCGGCGATGTCCGGGTAGTCGTCGAAGCTCAACACCGCCTGGGCTTCGGGCAGGCTGTCCGCGAGCTCCCGGCCGTACCGCTCGGCCATGCAGCCGGCCGCGACGACCTTGGCACCGGTGCCGGCGGCGGCGAGCAGGGTCTGGATGGAATCCTGCTTGGCCTTCTCCACGAAACCGCAGGTGTTGACGACCACCACGTCGGCGCCCTCACCGTCGGTGCTCACCTGCCAGCCGTCGGCGTGCAGGCGGGCGGCCAACTCCTCCGAGTCGACCTCGTTACGGGCACAGCCGAGGGTCAGCAGGGCGACGCGGCGGCCCTCGGCGTTGTCGGAAGGAGAAGGAGCGGTGGCAGACACCATCCGAGGGTACCGGGCCAGTCGGGGCGGCCCACGCACGCGGGCGGCCGGGGCCGCGACCCACGTCGGTGTGCTCGGTCACTGGGCAGGTCCGCCGTCGCCGCCAGCGGTGCCGGTCGACGGTCAGCGGGCTGCGGCGCCCACCCTGGTCAGCGCGTCGAGCAGGAAGACCTCGGTCCCGGCCAGGCCGGTGGAGCAGAAGACGGAGACCTGGTCCGCGGTGGTCCGGCCGGGGGACACGCCGGCCAGGACGCCGCCCAGGTCACCCAACCGCCCGGCGTACGGGGGTGTGGCCGCGAGCATCGGCGGCTGGTAGTCCGCCGCCTGGGTCGGCGAGTCGGTGACCAGCACGTCCGCGACGTCCAGCAGGTCGGTGCCGAACTCGCTGCGGTCGAGCTGCTTGAAGCCGACCGCGTTGACGTGCGTGCCGGGGCTGAGGTCGGCGGCGCGGAGCACCGGGGTCGGGCTGGTGGTCGCGAGCACCACGACGTCCCGTCCGGCCACTGCCGATCCCGGGGTGGTCACCGCGCGGGCCGGCACACCCAGCTCGGCGCGGACCCGGGCGGCGAAGGCGTCCCTCCGGGCGGCGGAGCGGCTGTACACGACGACCTCCCGCAACGGGCGGACCGCGGCGGCGGCCCACACCTGCGTCCAGGCCTGCCGGCCGGAGCCGATCACCCCGAGGCTCGCCGCGTCCGGGCGGGCCAGCGCGTCGATCGCGACACCTCCCAGACCCCCGGTACGACGAGAACCCAGCTCCTCGCCCACCGCCACCGCCCGGACCGCCCCGCTTCGGCCGTCGTGCAGCACCACCAACTGCTCCCCCTCCGGGTGGCCGAAGGTGTCGTACGAGCGGAAGCCGTACCACTCGCCGACCAGGTGCCCGGCGGTGAGCACCATCCGCCCACCGGCCAGCGGGGCGGCGGTCCGGGGCGGGGCGATCAGACGTCCCTCGTACGCGGCCAGGAGTGCGGCGCGCATGGCGTCGACCGTGGTGGCGGCGTCCAGCGCGGCGGCGACCTCAGGATCGGCGTAGAGCAGGGTCATGATTGCCATCCTGCAAGTTGAAGTCAGGTACAGGTCAACACGTGGTGGTGGTCGTCACCACCCCGCCCCCGGGACGCCGGTGCTAGCGTCGGCAGCGGTGGCCCCGGAAGCTCGGGGCCGCTCCGGACGAGTGGTGGGCGTACCCGGTCAGGCCAAGACGCCCCGCGTGAGATGAAGACTCGTCCCGGCCCGGCAGCCCCGGGCGCCTACCGTGAGGTGAACGATGGCCTGGCTCGTACTCGTGATCTCGGGAATGTTGGAGACGGCCTGGGCGATCGCCCTGGACCGCAGCGCCGGCCTCAGCCGGTTGGTCCCGTCCGTGATCTTCGTGGTGACCCTGGTCCTGAGCATGGCCGGGCTGGCGTACGCGCTCCGGGAGATCCCGGTCGGCACCGGCTACGCGGTCTGGGTCGGCATCGGTGCGGTCGGCACCGCAGTGATCGGGATGCTGGCGCTCGGTGAGTCGGCGAACCTGCCCCGGATCCTCTGTCTCGTGCTGGTGGTAGCGGGCGTGATCGGGTTGAAAATCTTCCACTGAGGCATTCCGTCGGCATGCGTGGCGGCCACCCACAGTGGGTAGTGATCGATCCGTCACGACAGGCTCTCATTTGGAGGACGACATGACCGACATGCCGAGCACCGCCCGCCCCCGCAGCAACGCCGCCCGCATCCTCACCATCGTGGGCTTCGTCTTCGCCGTCCTCGCGCTGCTGCTCAACCCGATCATCTTCGGCGTGCTCGGCGTCATCGCGGGCGTCGTCGGCGCGGTGCTCGGCGACAAGCCCCTGGGCTGGTACGCCGCCGCGGCCAGCGTCGTCGCCGCGATCATCAGCCTGGTGATCATCGGTGCCCTGATCAGCAACTGACACGCTCCGACACGGGCCCGCCGGATACCGGCGGGCCCGTCGCGTGTCCGGGTCGACCGGTGTCAGTCCCCGTCGCCGCGGAGACCGACCAGGACCTCGTCCAGCTCGTCCGGCTTGACCAACACGTCGCGTGCCTTCGACCCCTCGGACGGCCCGACCACGCCGCGGGTCTCCATCAGGTCCATCAGGCGGCCGGCCTTCGCGAAACCGACCCGCAGCTTGCGTTGGAGCATCGAGGTCGAGCCGAACTGCGAGGTGACCACCAGCTCCACCGCCTGCACCAGCAGGTCGAGGTCGTCGCCGATGTCCTCGTCGATCTTCTTCTTGTTGTCCTGTGCCGGTGCCAACACGTCCTTGCGGAACTCCGGCTCGCGCTGGTCCTTGCAGAACTTCACCACGTCGGTGATCTCGCGCTCGGTGACCCAGGCGCCCTGGATGCGGACCGGCTTCGAGGCCCCCATCGGCAGGAAGAGCCCGTCACCACGGCCGAGCAGCTTCTCCGCGCCCGGCTGGTCGAGGATGACCCGCGAGTCCGCGAGCGAGGAGGTGGCGAACGCCAACCGGGACGGCACGTTCGCCTTGATCAGACCGGTCACCACGTCGACCGAGGGGCGCTGGGTGGCCAGGACCAGGTGGATGCCGGCGGCCCGGGCCAGCTGGGTGATCCGGACGACCGAGTCCTCCACGTCGCGGGGGGCCACCATCATCAGGTCGGCCAACTCGTCCACGATCACCAGCAGGTACGGGTACGGGCGCATCTCCCGTTCGCTGCCCGGCGGGGCCTTGATCTCGCCGTTGCGGACCTTCCGGTTGAAGTCGTCGATGTGCCGGACCCCGTTGGCGGCGAGGTCGTCGTAGCGCATGTCCATCTCGCGGACCACCCAGTCCAGCGAGTCGGCCGCCTTCTTCGCGTTGGTCACGATCGGGGTGACCAGGTGCGGGATCCCCTCGTAGCCGGTCATCTCGACCCGCTTCGGGTCGATCAGCAGCAGCCGCACCTCGTCCGGGGTGGCCCGGGTGAGGATCGACACCAGCAGGGTGTTGAGGCAGCTCGACTTGCCCGCGCCGGTGGCGCCGGCAATGAGGATGTGCGGCATCTTGGCGAGGTTGGCCACCACGTAGCCGCCCTCGATGTCCTTGCCGAGCGCCACCACCATCGGGTGGTGGTCGCTGGTCGCCGCCCGGGAGCGCAGCACGTCACCGAGGGCGACGTTCTCCGGGTCGGTGTTCGGGATCTCCACGCCGACCGCGCTCTTGCCCGGGATCGGGCTGAGGATCCGCACGTCCGGCGACTTCACCGCGTACGCGATGTTGCGGGACAGCTGGGTGATGCGTTCGACCTTGACGCCGTGACCCAACTCCACCTCGTAGCGGGTGACGGTCGGGCCCCGGGTGAAGCCGGTGACGGCGGCGTCCACGTCGAACTGGTCGAACACACCGGTCAGTGCGGCGATCACCTCGTCGTTGGCCTTGCTGCGGGTCTTGGGCGCCGCGCCACTGCTGAGCATGTTGGCCGGCGGCAGGGTGTAGTCCCCGGCCAGCCCCGTCAACGCGAGCTGCTCGGCGCGGGTCGGCGCGGGCGAGTGCTCCGGCGGCTCGACCGTCGGCTTGCGGCTCGCCGGCACCTTCGCCGGCGACTTGCGCGGCAGCACCATGGTCTCCTGGAGGTCCGCGCCGTCCAGGTCCTCGAAGTCGTCCGGGTCGATCGGCGGGGGCATCCGCTTCGCCGGCCGCCTGCGCGCGGGCCGCGTCGCCTCCTCGTCGGCCTCCTCGGCCTCCTCCGGGGCGGCGACCAGCCCTCCGGCGAGCAGACCCAGCCGCTCCGGGATCTTGTTGATCGGCGTCGCGGTGACCACGAGCAGGCCGAAGAGCAACAGCAGGACCAGCAGGGGTACGGCGACCCAGGCGGTGACCGCCCGTTCCAGCACCCCGCCCACACCGGCGCCGATCAGGCCTCCGGCGTAGTCCCGCTGCACGGTGTCCACCGGGTCCTGACCGATCTGGAGCAGCGCGGCGGTCGACACCAGCAGCGAACCCCACCCGATCAGCCCGCGACCCCGGTGCTCCGGGTCGGCCGGCTGACGCATCAGCCGCCACGCGCCGATCATCAGCAGCACCGGCACGACCACCGAGATCGCGCCCAGGAACAGCCGGATCGTGTCGGCCAGTCGTGCGCCCACCGGGCCGGCACCGGAGAACCAGAGCGCCACGGCGGAGAGCAGGGCGAGACCGAACAGCAGCAGCCCGGCGCCGTCGCGACGGTGCTCCGGGTCGAGGTCACGGGCCGAGGCGGCCTGTCGACCGGCGGCCCGCACCGCCCAACCCATGCCGTGCGCGAGACCCATCCACAGTGCGCCGACCGCGCGGCCCACGTAGACGGCCGGCCCGGGCCGGGCCGGCGTGGTGCGACGCCGGACCGGCGCCCGGGTCTTCTTGGCCGGTTGACGGGCACGACTGTTGGTGCCACCGCGCGGCGACGCGCCGCGTCGCCGGCTCGCCTGAGAGGTACGGCCCGCCATAGAGTCACGGTAACGGTGGGGCCGGGCAGATCCCCGCTTTTCCGGGTCGTGTCCGCGCGTCGCAACACGGGCCCCACCGCCGGTCGTGATATCCGACTCAGAAGGGATGCCCTCATGGCGTCGCCGGAAATCGCGAGCGATCCGGACGATCCGCTGGCCGGGCACCCCGGTGCGCTGCGTCCACTGAGCGGCGAACTGGTCGCCGCGGTGCTCGCCGCCCGGGGCCGGTCCGTCGGCCTGAGCGTGGACGGCGAACTGGTGGGCCGCTTCGACGACAACCTGATCTGGTTCCTCCTGCTCGGCGACGACGGGGAGCTGCTCCAGGTCCGCACCATGGTCACCACCACGTTCGGGATCGAGCAGGTGCCCGCCCTGTACGCCTTCTGCAACTCGTGGAACCACGACCGGCTCTGGCCCAAGGCGTTCACCCACGTCGACGACGACGGTCGGGCCCGCGTCTACGGCGAGGTGATCACCGACCTGGAACGCGGGGTGACCCCGCACCAGCTCGACCGACTGCTCGACTGTGGCATCACCACCGGCTGCCAGCTCGCCGTGGCGGTCCGCCGACTGCCCGGTGCGGTGCCGTCGTGACCGGCAGGGACGAGTTCACCGGCCATTGCCCCGGCACACCGCCCACCGGTGCGGACGACAGCCCCGCGCCGGGTCGCCTACCGGCGTTGGAGGCCGCGCTCGCCGACGCCCGGGACCTGCCCGACGGTCCACCCCGGCAGGTGGCCCTGGAACGGCTCGCCGAGCGGGCCGACGCCGCCGGGGACGTCCGCTCCGGTGTGGACGCCCGGTTCGCGCTGATCGAGGCGTACCTGCTCGACGGGGAACGGTGGCGCCTGGTCGAGCCGGTCCGACGGTGTCGGGCCGCCGCCGACCACCGACCCGGGCTGCTCACCGACGTCGAGACCGGGCTGTTGCTGCGCTACCAGCGGTACGCGGTCGAGGCGCTGCTCGGCACCCCCCGGGTCGGGTTGGACCAGACCCGGTCCCTGCTGCACGACCTGGCCCACCGGGTCGGTGTGGACGGTCCGGACACGCCCACCGTCGCGGAGCTGCACTGCCGGATCGCCGACCACCTGGGCGACGAGCCCACCGCCCGCCACTGGTACGAGCGGTGGTCCGGCAAACGGCCCGGTCCGTCCGGCGGCTGCCCGGGCTGCGCCTGCGCCCGACGCGCGGAGCTGCTGACCGGCTGGGGCGAGTGGCGAACCGCGCTCGACGAGCTACGCGATTCCGACGGTGACCCGGCGGCCTGCACCGACCAACCCGAACGGGACCTGGTCGCCGTCCTGCTACCCGCGCTGCGCGGAGGCGAGCCGGAGCGGGCCGCGGCGGCACACGTACGGGCGTACCGCCGGCACCGGCGCGAACGTGCCGCGTTCCCCCACCTCGCCGCGCACCTGCGGTTCTGTGCGCTCGGCGGGCACCTGGAACGCGGGCTGACCATCCTGACCGAGCAGCTGCCCCGATTGGACCGGCCCACCGACGACCTCGCCGCGATGGAGTTCGCCGCCGCCGGCGCACTTGTCTGTGCGCTGGCCGAGGAGGCCGGTCTGGGCGAACGGACCGTGCCCCGCCCGGCGTACGGCGAACGACCCGCCACCGCGCCGGACGTGTCCACACTCGGCGCCCTGCTGGTCGGGGTGGCCAGTGACCTGGCCGGCAGCTTCGACGCCCGCAACGGCACCGGCCACCACTCCGGTCGGATGGCCGCCTGGCTCGCCGAGCGTCCGCTCGCGGCACCGGTCCCGCTGCCCCCCGACGACGAGCCGGACGGGTACGACGAGCCGGACACCGGCGGGTCCGCCGAGGAGACCCGGCCCGACGAGCTGATGGCGCTGACCCTCGACATGATCATTGGGGTGCTGGACGAGCGCGGCGACCAGTACCTGGTGGAGTCGGGCGACACCGTGGTCGGCCGCTGGGGTTCCGTGGTGATCCAGTTCCGGCGGGCCGGCGAACGTGGCGAGGTGCTGCACGCCCGGTCCATGGCCGCCCGGCGGCTGCCGGCGACCCGCCGCGCCGAGGCGTATGCCTTCTGCAACGCGTGGAACCACGACCGGCTGCTCCCCAAGGCGTACGCGCACGACCTCGGTGAGGAGTTGGTGCTGGCCGGTGACGTGGCCACCGACCTCACCCACGGGGTCGCTCCGGCGCAGCTCACGGTGCTGGTGGACGCCGCCGTCGCCACCGGCGTCGCCTATGCCGAGGCGGTCGCCGCTCTCCCCTGAGTCGCGGACGGGGCAGTTGGTTGCAGGCCGGGGCTCGACTGTGCGACATCCGACAGCACGCAACCGGACGCGCGGCGTAGGTGTGCTACGGCCATCACCGACCGCGAACCCCCGGGAGTCGTCATGAACCGCCTGCTCAGCTCCGCTCTCCTCGCCGCTGCCGTGCTCCTCGGGCCCGTCCTCGCCGGGCCGGCCGCCGCCGCGCCGACCGCGAGCCCGACCGCGTCGCCGAGCGAGACAGCGGTGTCCACGATCACCGCGCGAGGCGACCTCGTCTTCCTCGGCGGGGACCCCTGGTCGCCCTCCGGTCTGTTGGAGGTGTCGGTCCGGAACTCGGGCACCACGGCGGCGAAGGGCTTCTTCGTGCTCCGCCTCCCGGACAACGTCGACCTGACCTCGGGCGGGGACTGCCGGGCCGTCACCGGCACCCCGCGCAACTGGCTCTGCGGCGGCGCGGAGCTGCCCGCCGGAGGTGAGCGGGTGTACCGGCTGACGGTGGCCTCGTCGGCTGCGGAGCCGGTCTTCGGGGCGCAGGCGTGGGGCTCGGTCGCCGGCCGCAACGCCGCCGGGGTCACCGACGGGTTCACCGAGTTCCGGATCAACTGGCCGGACCGCACGTCGTTGCGGCTACAAGCCACCGCCGCCCCGGTCGTCGACGGGACGACGACGGTACGGGTACGGGTGACCAACACCGGCAGCTTCGACATCGGCGGTTACTCGCTAGCCGTCACCACCCCGACCGGGGTGCGGGTGACCGCGCCCGCCTGTTCCGACAGTGGCCGGACGAACGGGGCGGGCTGCGAGATCCCGCGTACTGCCGTCCTCGCCGACGGCGCCACCGACAGCTTCGACGTACGGCTGGCGGTCACCGGAGGCGAGAAGACGGTGCGGCTGTCGCTCACGCCCGCCACGCGCTACACGAACAGGGACACGACGTTGACGCTCCGCCTGGGCGGCGCGGGTGGGTCCGGTGCCGGCAACACCTCGACCCCGTCGGCCCAGCCGAGCGCCACGGCTGCCACCCCCACCCCGAGCACGTCCACCCCGGACGCGGCGCAGCTGCCCCGAACCGGGCCGTCGGGTGGCGCGTACGCCCTCGTCGGCGCGGTGATGCTGGCCCTCGGGGCCGGGCTGCTGGTGCTGCGCCGCCGGTTGTCGCGGGGCTGAGTCGAAGCACCCGCAACAGACCGCAGGCCGGTCACCGACATCCACGGGGGATGTCGGTGACCGGCCCGCTCACATCTGTCAGACCTCGACCACTGTCGGCACGATCATGGGGCGACGACGGTACGCGTCGTTGACCCACCGGCCCACCGTCCGCCGGACGATCTGCTGAAGCTGGTGCGGGTCGGTGATGCCGTCCGCCGCGGCCCGGTTGAGGGCTTCGGTGACCAGCGGGATCACCGGGTTGAACGCCTCCGGGTCCTCGGAGAAGCCCTTCGCGGAGAGCGTCGGACCGGCGACGACCTTGCCGGTGACGGAGTCGACGACGACGGTGGTGGCGATGAAGCCGCCATCACCGAGGATCCGCCGTTCGGTGAGCAGTGACTCGCTGACGTCGCCGACGGCGAGGCCGTCGACGTAGACGTACCGGCTCTTCACGTGCCCGACCAGGCTGGCGCGGCCCTCGACGAGGTCGACCACGTCGCCGTCTTCGCAGATCACCACGCGGTCGGCGGCGACCCCGGACTCGATGCCGAGCCGGGCGTGGGCCCGCAGGTGACGCCATTCGCCGTGGACGGGCATCAGGTTGCTCGGTCGGACGACGTTGAGCAGGTAGAGCAGCTCCCCGGCGGGGGCGTGCCCGGAGACGTGCACCTTCGCCACGTCCTTGTGCACGACCACCGCACCGGCCCGAGCCAGTCGGTTGATCACCCGGTAGACCGAGGTCTCGTTGCCGGGTACCAGCGAGGACGCCAGCACGACGGTGTCGCCGGGTGCGATGGTGATGTGCCGGTGGTCGCCGCTGGCCATCCGGCCCAGGGCACTCATCGGCTCACCCTGCGAACCGGTGGACATCAGCACGATCTGGTCCGGAGGCAGGGTGGTTGCCTCCTCGATCCCGATGACCAGGCCGGCCGGGATGTTGAGCAGGCCGAGGTCCCGGGCGATGCCCATGTTGCGGACCATGGACCGGCCGATCAGCGCCACCTTGCGGCCGTGCTCGACGGCGGAGTCGAAGACCTGCTGCACCCGGTGCACGTGTGAGGCGAACGAGGCCACGATGATCCGGCCCTTCGCCTTCGCGAAGATCGAGTCGAGCACCGGCCCGATCTCCCGCTCCGGGGTGACGAAGCCGGGGATCTCCGCGTTGGTGGAGTCGGACAGCAGCAGGTCCACGCCCTCCGCACCGAGCCGGGCGAAGCCGGCCAGGTCGGTGATCCGGCCGTCCAACGGAAGCTGGTCCATCTTGAAGTCGCCGGTGTGCAGCACCAGGCCGGCGGGGGTGCGGATCGCCACGGCGAGGGCGTCCGGGATCGAGTGGTTGACGGCGAAGAACTCGCACTCGAACGGGCCGAGCCGCTCGCGGCCCCCCTCCCGCACGGTCAACGTGTACGGCTGGATCCGCCGCTCGGCCAGCTTCGCCTCGACCAGGGCGAGGGTGAACTGGGAGCCGACCAGCGGGATGTCGGGCTTGTGGGCGAGCAGGTAGGGCACCGCGCCGATATGGTCCTCGTGGCCGTGCGTCAGCACGATCGCCTGGACGTCGGCCAGCCGGTCCAGGATCGGGCCGAAGTCCGGCAGGATCAGGTCCACACCCGGCTGCTCGACGTCGGGGAACAGGACCCCGCAGTCGACGATCAGCAACTTGCCGTCGTACTCGAAGACGGTCATGTTCCGACCGATGGCGCCGAGCCCGCCGAGCGGAATGATCCGCAGGCCGCCTTCCGGCAGTGGCGGGGGTAGCTCCGCCTCGATGTGCGCCTCGGTCACGCGTCCACCTCAATCTGCGACGCCGTCACTCGGCGTCCGTCGTGTCGTTTGGTCATTCGGGCAGCTCCAGGCCCGCTGCCGCGAAGTCCGCGCGCAGCTGGGCGATCTCGTCGTCGGTGGCGTCCACCAGCGGGGGTCGCACCGGGCCGGCCGGCAGGTCCAGCGCTGCCAGGCCCGCCTTCACCAGGATCGTGCCCTGGGTGCGGAAGATGCCGGTGAACAGCGGCAGCAGCCGCCGGTGCAGCGCCAGCGCGGTCGGCATGTCCCCCGCGTCGTACGCATCGATCAGTTGTGCGGTCAGCGCCCCGGTGAAGTGCGTGGAGGTGCCGACCACGCCCACCGAACCGACGGCCAGCGCCGGCAGGGTGAGGGCGTCCTCGCCACTGTAGAAGGCGAGGGCGCTCCGGCTGGTCACCCAGCTGGTGGCGGTCAGGTCGCCCTTGGCGTCCTTGACCGCGACGATCCGGCCGTGCTCGGCGAGCCGGACCAGCGTCTCGGTCTCGATCGGCACACCGGAGCGGTGCGGGATGTCGTACAGCATCACCGGCAGGCCGGTGGCGTCGGCGACGGCCGTGAAGTGCCGGACCAACCCCGCCTGCGGCGGCTTGTTGTAGTACGGGGTGACCACCAGCAGGCCGTGCGCACCCGCCTTCTCGGCGGCTGCGGCCAGCTCGATGGTGTGCCGGGTGTCGTTGGTGCCGACGCCCGCGATCACCTTGGCGCGGTCACCGACGGCCTCCACCACGGCCCGGACCAGCTGCTCCTTCTCCGCGTCGGTGGTGGTCGGCGACTCGCCGGTGGTGCCGTTGACCACCAGCGCGTCGTTGCCCTGCTCGTCGACCAGGTAGCTCGCCACCCGGGCGACGCCGTCGAGGTCGAGGGAACCGTCGGGGGTGAACGGGGTCACCATGGCTGTGATCAGCCGGCCGAAGGGGCGGGACGCCGGTCGGGCCGCGGCATCGAGGTGGTCGTGCGTCATACCCTCCAACCTAGCGGACGACCAGCCGGAGCCCGCCGGGGAAGGGCTCAGGACGCCTCGTGCGGGCTGGCCGCCACCTCGGTGCCGTCCGGCAGCGTGGAGATCACGAAGTCGGCGAACACGTTGGGCGCGACACCCTGCAGCTGGCGCAGGCACTCGACGGCCAGCTCACGGATCTCCACGTCGGCGTGCTCGGTGGCCCGCATCGCGACGAAGTGCCGCCACGCCCGGTAGTTGCCGGTGACCACGATCCGCGTCTCGGTGGCGTTGGGTAGCACCGCCCGAGCCGCCTGCCGGGCCTGCTTGCGGCGCAGCGTCGGGTTCGGCTCGTCGGAGAAGCGCTGTTCCAGGCCTTCCAACAACTCGGTGTACGCCCGGACGCTCGCCTCGGCGGCCTCGGTGAACTTCTTGTGCAGCTCCGGGTCGTCGGCGATGACCGCCGGCTCGACCATGGCCGCGTCGCGCTCGGGAACGTACCGCTGCGACAGCTGCGAGTACGAGAAGTGCCGGTGCCGGATCAGCTCGTGGGTGAAGGAACGCGACACCCCGGTGAAGTAGAAGGTGACCGACCCGTGCTCCAGCACCGACAGGTGCCCGACCTCGAGGATGTGCGCCAGGTAGCCGGCGTTCGTGGCGGTGGCCGGGTTCGGCTTCTTCCAGGACTGGTAGCAGGCCCGACCGGCGAACTCGGCGAGCGCCTGACCACCCTCGGCGTCGGTCGACCACGGCACATCGTCCGGGGCCGCGAACTGGGTCCACGCGATCAACTTGACCTGGGGCTGCACCATCTCCGGCATTCCTGGGACTGTAGTGGCCGGCGGCCTCGTTTCGAATCACCGGGGGCCGTAGGTGTTCAAGATCTCGACCGTTCCCGCGGGCCCGCGTCGGCCTCTTGGACCTCCCCGCCTGCCTGTAGAGCTGCCCCAGATGTGGGGCAGGCGTCCAACCCCCGCCCCACATCTGGGGCAGCTCTACAGGGGCATGGCAAGGTCCTACCTCGCCGTGGAGAACCCGTCCCGGGTGCCGGCGGATGTCGCGCGGCGGCTCGCTCAGACGTAGAGCGAGGTGAACGGCGCCCAGGGCAGGTTGCGCAGCACCGAGAACGCCAGCCACACGCCCAGGAACCCACCGATGACCTTCGAGCTGATCCGCAGCTCGGGCAGCCGCCAACCGAACGCCTGGTTTCCCGCCCAGGCCACGAAGAGGTACGCCAGGAACGGCAGCGCGAAGACGAACAGGAAGTGGTGCCGGGCGGCGGCCGGCAGGTCGGCGTGCAGCACGTACCAGAGCGCGCGGGTGCCGCCGCAGCCCGGGCAGTCCAGCCCGGTGGTCAACTTCAGCAGGCAGGTGGGCGCGGCGTCGGGGGCGGCGTGGGTCGGGTTGCTGAGCAACGCGTAGCCCATCCCGATGCCGACACAACCGACCGCGGCCAGTGGCACGACCCAGCGCGGCGAGCGTTCGTAGAGCCGCAGCACGAACCGGGTGATCCGATCCGGCTCGGGAGCCGGATAACCACCCGGCGGGGGCGGCGGCCAACCGACCGGGCCCGCGTCGGTCGGGTCGGCCGGCACCGTGTGCACGGCCCCGGGGGCGGGCTGCGGCTCGTGGACCGGTCCGGAAGGGCTCGTCACGCGCTCACGGTACACCGGCCACGCCGGCCAGTGCGGCGGTCAGCGGGCCGGCGAGGTCGCCGGCCACCGGCGGGGCCACCGCGTCCAGGCCGAGCCAGCCGGCGAGCCGGTACAGCTCGGCGGCGAGCGCCACAGCGGTCTCCCCCGGGTCGACGCCGGGCTCGACCCAGGCGGCCGGCACCAGCAACACCCCCGCCTTGCGGTCGGCCTTCAGGTCGACCCTCGCGGTGAACCGGTCACCCTGCAGGAACGGCAGCACGTAGTAGCCGTAGACCCGCTGCGGCGCCGGGACGTAGATCTCGATCCGGTAGGTGAAGTCGAACAGCCGCTCGGTGCGGGCGCGTTCCCAGATCAGCGGGTCGAACGGGCTGACCAGGGTGTTGCCCCGGATCCACCGGGGCAGGCGGGCGGAGGCGTGCAGCCAGGCCGGCTGACGCCAGCCCGCCACGGTGACCGGCACCAACTCACCGGCCTCGGCCAGCTCCGCGACGGCCTGCCGGGCACCGGCCACCGGCAGTCGGAAGTAGTCGCGCAGCTCCGGCTCGGCGGCCACCCCGAGCGACCGCGCGGCGAGGGCCACCAGCGTGCGGTACGCCTCGGCGTCGGTCGGGGTGGGTGCGTCCAGCACCGCCGCGGGCAGCACCCGCTCGGGGAGGTCGTAGCGGCGGGCGAAGGAGGTGGTGCGCTCGGCGGCGGCCACCTCGCCGGCCCAGAAGAGGAACTCCAGGGCCTGCTTCACCGCCGACCAGTTCCACCCCCAGTTGCCGGTCTCCCGGGGGGCGTCGTGCTCGATCTCGGCAGCCGTCAACGGGCCCCGGGCGGCGACCTCGTCGCGCACCCAGGCGACCAGCTCCGGCTGCTCCTGGGCGATCCGCCGCATGCCGCCCCACGCTTCGCTGCGCGCCCGGGCCATCCGCCACCGCAGCGCCGGGTGCAGCTCGACCGGGACCAGCGACGCCTCGTGGCCCCAGTATTCGAACAACTCGCGGGGGCGGCGGTAGGCGGCCTGGTCGAGGAGCGTCGTCGGGTAGGGCCCGAGTCGGCTATAGAGCGGCAGGTAGTGCGCGCGTTGCAGCACGTTCACCGAGTCCATCTGGATCAACCCGACCCGGCCCAGCACCCGGCGCAGGTGGCGGCGGGTGGGCACGCCGGTCGGCGCCGGGTCGGCGAAGCCCTGGGCGGCGAGCGCCACCCGCCGGGCCTGGGCGAGCGAGAGCGATTCCGGTGCGGTCATCGTCGGCGACCCTAATTCATCGGTACGACGTCGGTGCGGGAAGCTGGACGCGACGGCCAACGGGGCATAGAACGGTGCAATGCTGACCATCCGCCGGGAGGAGCCGGACGACGCCGAGGCGGTCGCCCGGGTGCACGTACACGGCTGGCAGGCGGGCTACGCCGGCTTCATGCCCGACGAGGTGCTTCGGCGGCTGAACGTGGCGGCCTGGGCGCAACGCCGTCGCGACGTCGGCACCGCCGACCCCGAGCACCCGTTCACCACCCTCCTGTGCGAGGTGGACGGGCTGGTCGTCGGCTTCACCACCTTCGGCCCTTACCGCCGCAACCAGGACCGGGACGACCTGGACCCGACGGTCGGCGAGGTGGTGGCGATCTACGTGGAGCCGGAGCGCTGGGGTGACGGGACGGCCGCCGCGCTGCTGGCCGCCGCCCGGGACGGGCTCACCGACCGGGGTTGGTCCGGCTACCGGGCGTGGGTGCTGGCAGACAACCGGCGGGCGCGCCGCTTCTGTGAGCGCGCCGGGCTGTCACCGGACGGTGAGCGCTCGACCTACCAGGTGCCGCTGGCCGGCGGGATCCCGCCGGTCGGGCTGGTCGAGCTGCGGTACGCCGGACGCCTCGACTGCTGACCCGTCCGCTGTCGACCAACGGCGGATCGGCAGGAAGGCCAGCAGCGCCAGACTGACCCACACGTAGGCGTTACTGCCCAGGAAGCCGTCGACGCCGGTGAAGTCCTTCTCCCAGAACCAGACGGTCCGGCTGATCAGCAGCGCGTACGCGATGATCACCGCGACCAGCAGGATCCGCCGTCGGCGGCCGGCCGGCGCGGCCATCGCGTTGTCGACCAGCAGGATCAGCGCGGGCAGCAGCCAAACCAGGTGGTGCACCCAGGTGACCGGGCTGACCAGGCACATCACCGCACCGGTCAGCGCCAGACCGGTCGCCTCGTCACCGACCGCGACGGCGGCCCGGGACCGCCAGGCCCAGAGCGCCAGGGTGCCGAGCACCAGCAGCAGCCAGAGCACCGTGCTCGGGTGCTGCGGGTCGAGTCGGGCGACGACCCCGCGCAGCGACTGGTTGGAGACGAAGGCCAGCTCACCCACCCGACCGGTGTTCCACAGCGCCTCGGTCCAGAACTCCCGGGACGCGTCCGGGAAGAGCGCACCGGCCAGCAGCGTCACCCCGGCGGCGGTACCGGAAGCGGTGAGAGCCGCCCGCCAGCGGCCGGTCACCAGCAGGTAGACGATGAAGACACCGGGGGTCAGTTTGATCGCGGTGGCGAGCCCGACACCCACCCCGGCCCACCTGTTGCCGGTCAGCAACAGCCGCAGCAGGTCCACCGCCACCAGGAAGAGCAGCAGGGTGTTGACCTGGCCGAAGTTGACCGTCTCGCGCATCGGTTCGAACGCGGCGGCCAGGCAGAGCGCCACGGCGAGCGCGAACCACCGGGTCCAGCCGGCGCGGCGGGCAATCGGGTCGACCAGCCACCAGATCAGCACCGTCGTGGTGACCACGCTGGCGAGCACGCTCACCACGATCGCGGCCGTCCACGGCAGGTACGCCATCGGCAGCATGACCAGGGCGGCGAACGGCGGATAGGTGAAGCCGTACTGGGTGTTGGGCTTGAGGTAGTCGTAGATCTCCCCGCCGTCGTGCACCCACCACGTCAACGCGCCGTAGTAGACCTTCAGGTCGAAGAAGCCGTGTCGTACGGCGGCGACGGCGAGGAACGCGGCGACCGCCGCGGCGAGCACCACCACCCCGACGACCTGCGCGGTCGTCCGTTTGGCACCCTGCGCCACCGTCGCCTCCCTCGCCCTGCGTAGGCTTCCGTCCCATGGCTCTCGGGTACGTCCGCCCGGCGCGTCCCGAGGACGCCGGCGAGATCGCACGCATCCAGCTCGCGACCTGGCGGGTCGCGTACCGCCGGATCCTGCCTCGGCACGTGCTCGACAACCTGGACGAGGCGTTCCTCGCCCGGCGGTGGAGCGCTGCGGTGCTGGAGCCGCCCTCCGGCAGGCACCGGGTGCTGGTCGCCGTCGAACAGGCCGAGCAATCGTATCTGGTGGGGTTCGCCGCCTCCGGCCCGGCCGACGGCGAGGCCCTGGCCCCGGGTGAGCCGGCCGACGCGTTCGGTCCGGACGTGGCCGCCGTGACCGACCTGCTCGTCGAGCCGCGCTGGGGTCGCCGGGGGCACGGCAGCCGACTGCTCGCCGCCGCCGTCGACCTGTGGCGCGAGGACGGGATGAGCCGGGCGGTGGCCTGGGCGTTCGACGGTGACGAGGCGACCCGGAAGTTCCTCACCAGCACCGGCTGGGAGCCCGACGGGGCGGCGCGCGCGCTGGACGTCGACGACATGCTGGTGCCGCAGGTGCGCCTGCACGTGGCGGTGCCGACCGAGCCACTCGCCGAGGACCGCCCCGGCGAGTGACCCGGCCGGGTCAGCCCTTGTCCGAGCCGTCGTTGGCGTCGCGGACGAAGTACCGCTGGAACACCACGAAGATGATCGCCACCGGGATGGTGGCGAGCAACGCCGCGCCCAGTTTCAGCGGGTACTGGGTGCCCTTGCCGAGCGAGCCGCTGACCAGGTCGGCCAACCCGCGCGGCAGGGTGAACAGGTCCGGGTCCTGCACCGACACGAGGCTGTGCGGGAACTCGTTCCAGGAGCCCTGGAACGACAGGATGGTCAGGGTGATCAGCGCCGGTTTCGCCATCGGCAGCACCACCGACCAGAAGGTGCGGAAGATGCTCGCCCCGTCGATGCGGGCGGCCTCCTCAACACTGACCGGGATCGACTCGAAGAACTGCTTCATGATGAACACACCCGCCGCGTCGGCCAGCAACGGCACCACCAGACCGGCGTAGCTGTTGTAGATGCCGAGTTGGTTGAGCACCAGGAACTTCGGGATCAGCAGCACCACCCCGGGCACCGCCATGACCGCGATGACGGCGGCGAACAGCCCGCCGCGACCGGCGAACCGCAGCCGGGCGAGCGCGTACCCGGCGAGCGAGTCGAAGAACACCCGCCCGACGGTGACCAGCACCGTCACCAGCAGCGAGTTGCCCAGCCACAGCGGGAAGTTGGTGCCGCCGAAGATCCGTTCGAAGCCGGCGAGGGTGAGCGGGTCCGGGAACGGCGACAGGGGGTTCGCCGCCGCGTCGGGCTCGGTCTTGAGGGCGTTGCCGATCTGGATGACGAACGGGTAGAGGAACACCAGCCCGAAGAAGACCAGCGTCGCGTACCCCAGGAAGCGGGTGGCCAGGGTGCGGGCCGCGCGGTGGTCGGGCCGCGCGGGCGCCGCCGGGCGGTCGGTGAGCACGGCCATCTCAGGACCTCTCCGGTACGCGCCGACGCCGCCAGCCCCGTCGCGGCCGGTCGGTGTCCCGCTCGGCCAGCACCCGGCGCTGGATCAGCGTGAGCACGATGATGATCAGGAACAGGACGAACGAGATCGCTGCCCCGGAGCCGTACTCGAATTCCCGGAAGGCGGTCCGGTACGACAGGTAGGCCGGGGTGAGCGTGGTCTTGGCCGGGTCGCCCTGGCTCATGACGTACACCTGGTCGAAGACCTGCCAGGAGCCGATCATGCCGAGGGTGAGCACCAGGAAGGTGGTGGGCCGGATCAGCGGCAGTGTGACGTGCCGGAACCGCTGCCACCGGGACGCCCCGTCGAGCGTGCTGGCCTCGTCCAACGCGACGGGAACGTTCTGCAACCCGGCCAGGAACATCAGCATGAACGTGCCGGACGTGGTCCAGACGACAAGCGTGATGATCGAGATCATCGCCACGCTGGGGCCGGACAACCAGTCCCACCAGGTCAGCCCGAACGGGCCGCCGCCGGTGAGTGCCGCCGGCGGCGAGTCGACGCCGACTGCGCCGAACAGCAGGTGCAGCACACCCCGGGAGTCGGCGAACCATTCCGGCCCGTCGATTCCGAAGAAGCCGAGCAGCGCGTTCACCGCGCCGGAGTTGGCGAAGAGGAACAGGAACACCACGCTGATCGCCACCGAGCTGGTGACCGAGGGGAAGTAGAAGGCGCTGCGGAAGAAGCTCTTGCCCTTGAGCATGCGGTTGTTGACGACCAGGGCCAGCCCGAGCGCGAGCACGGTCTGCGCCGGAACCACGATCGCCACGTAGTAGATGTTGTTGCGGATGCTCGTCATGAAGTCGCGGCGGGCCAGGCCGTCCTCGGTGAACAGACGGGTGTAGTTGTCAGTGCCGACGAACGGGACGTCGCCGGTGAAGGGGCTGCCCTGACCGTTCCAGTCGGTCAGGCTGACCCAGAGCGCCATCAGGATCGGCAGCAGCAGGAACAGCCCCAGGATGACGATCACCGGCGCGACGAAGAGCCAGCCGGCGACTGTCTCGTTGCTCCGGATGCCGCCTCGGCGTCGGCGCGGCCCCGCTTCGGGCGTGGTCGCCGCGGCGGTCAGTGTCTCGGTTGCCATCGTTCCTCCCTCCCTCTCTCGGGCCGACGTGCGGCGGGGCCCCGGCGTTCGGCCGGGGCCCCGCCGACACCTCAGCTGCCGCCGAGCGCCGCCTTGGCGTTCTTGTCGAAGTTCTGCAGGACGGTCTTCGGGTCGCCGTTGGCCAACCCCTGCAGACCGGTGTCGAGGTCCTTGAGGACGCTGTCCATCTTCGGGGCGTTCACCGGGCCCTGGGCGTACGCGGCGCCGTCGATGAACGGCTTGTCGGCCGGGAAGGCGCTGGTGTACTGCTCGCCCGCGGACTGCCGGGACGGCATGACGCCGAACGCCTTGGCGAAGGCCATCTGCTGCTCGCCGCTGGTCATCGCCTCGACGAACGTGATCGCCTGGTCCTTGTACTTGCTCTTGGCGGCGACACCCCAGCACTGGGTGAAGGACAGGGTGCCCTGCCCCTTGGGGCCGGCCGGCAGCGCCACCACCTTGTACTTCACGTTCGGGAAGTCGTTCTGCAGGGCACCCTTGATCCAGTTGCCCTCGATGGTCATCACGGCCTTGCCCTTGCCGAACGCCTCGCCGGACCAGCCGGCGTCGAGCTGCTTCGGGTACTTCGCCAGGCCGGTGGTGAGCATGGTCTTGACGTACTGGAGGGCGGCCAGGTTCTCCGGGGTGTCGGCCGTGGGCTGCTTGCCGTCCTTGCTCGTCAGCCAGCCACCGTTCTGCACCATGAAGGCGCCGATCCGGTCCCGGGTGTCGCCGATGGCCAGCGGGACCTGCCCCTTCGCCTTGATCTTCTGGGCGACAGCGGTGAGCTGGTCCCAGGTCGTCGGCACGTCGGCGTCGGTCAGCCCGGCCTTGGCCCACAGGTCGGTGTTGATCTGCAGGGCCAGCGTGGAGAAGTCCTTGGGCGCGCAGTAGAGCTTGCCGTCGTACGTGAAGGTGGTGCGCAGGCTCTCGTAGAAGTCGCCGGAGTTGCTGATCTTGTCGCCGTACGGTTCCAGGGCGCCGACGCTGGCGTAGTCGGCGAACTGGGCGGCGTCCACGTAGAACACGTCCGGCGGGGTGCCGCCGGCCAGAGCCTGACCGAGCTGCTGGGTGAGGTCCTGCGCCGGCGTGACCGTCGCGGTGTTGCCCGAACTGCTGGCCCACTTCGCCGCGGCCTCCTGCACCGCAGTGGTCTCGGCGTCGCCGGACGAGCCGATCAGGATCTGCAGGCTGGCCGGCCCGCTGGACTGGGCGGTGTCGCCGGACGAGTCGTCGAAACCGCTGCCGCAGGCGGCGGAGCCGAGGAGCGCGACGGCGGCGAGGCCGGCCACCGCCGCCCGGGTGATGGTTCGAGGTGCCATGGGTTTCTCCTGGTGGGGGGTGGGACTATGCGGTGTGCCGCAGCGCCAGCGCGGGCTGGAGCAGCACGGGGGCGGGGGTCTGGTGGTCGTCGTCGAGGACCCCGGTGAGCAGGTCCACGCAGCGGGCCGCGGCCTCGCCGAGAGGTTGGCTGACGCTGGTCAGCCCGACCGCGGCGGCGACCGGTGTGTCGTCGAAGCCGATCACCGACACCGGCGGGTCGATGCCGCGGATCGCCTGGAGCGCGCCGAGGGCGAGTGAGTCGCTGGCGCAGACCACTGCTGTCGGTGCCACGGCGTCGAGCAGGTCGCGCATCAGTCGTTCGCCCTCGGCGATGCCGTCCTCGGTCTCCCGGTGCAGTCCGGTCGGGTCGACGTCGGCCGCGCGCAGTGTGTCCTGCCAGCCGGCACGCCGGTCGTCACCGACGCCGGAGCCGACCGGCCAACCGACGAAGGCGATCCGGCGGTGGCCGGCGTCCAGCAGGTGCCGGGTGGCCCGGGCGGTGCCGGCGGCGCCGTCCACGTCCACCCAGGGGTGCGCGTCGAGCGCGTCCCACGGGCGGCCGAAGGTCACGAACGGCACGTTCCGGTCGGCGAGCCAGGCGGTACGCGGGTCGCCGTGCGTGGTGCCGACCAGCACGAATGCGTCCAACTCGTACGTGCCGAGCAGGTCGTCGTAGGTGGCGATCTCCCGGTCGTGGTCGGTGGCGGTGTAGAGGAGCACCCGGTAGCCGGCAGCGTCGGCGGTCTCGGTGAGACCGTGCAGGAAGCGGTCGAGCACCGAACCGTTGATGCCGTCGCGGGTCGGTTCGATCCGCGCGGCGATGAGTCGGGACCGGCCGGTGCGCATCTGTCGGGCGGCCTGGTTGGCCCGGTAGCCGAGCGCGTTGATCGCGTCCTGGACCCGCTGACGCGTCTCCTGCCGCACGATGTGCGGGCTGTTGAGGACGTTGGACACCGTCTGCCGGCTGACTCGGGCGTGCCGGGCCACCGTCGCTATGGTCACCTTTTCGGCCACTTAATCCCTCTCGCCATCTTGAACGATCCAATTTGGATAAGGCAGGATTAGATCGTTCAAGTTTCTGGAATGTTTCGCACTTTGCACGGCCAGGGTCGCGATGTCAAGACGTCCGCCCCGCACCCCGAGGATCTGGAGCCACACCGTGATCGAACGCCAGCTGCAACCCCTCCTGCACGAATTGGTCGGGGTGGTCCACGCCCCGACCAGCGCGCTGGGGGACGCGACCGGGCAGATCCGCCCGACCGGCGTCCAGGGCGTCTTCCACGCCGACGCCCGGGTGCTCTCGCGTGCCGAGGTGCGCGTCGACGAGCGGGAACTCGAAGGGCTGACCCGTGGCGACGACGGCCCGCACGGCGCACGGTTCGTCGGCCTGGCCCGCTGGCTCGGCGACCCCACGCCCGACCCGACCGTCCGCGTCGAGCGGCTCCGCCGGGCCACCGGCAACGGTGTCACCGAGGAGCTGCGGATCGTCTCCACCGCCACCGTCGGCGTACGGGCCACCGTCACCGTCGACCTCGGCTGCGACCTCGCACCCATCGAGACCGTCAAGTCCGGTGGCACCACCACCGCGTTGGAGGCCAAGACCGGTCAGCCGGGCCTTCTCACCTGGTCGGCAGCCGGGATCACCGTCACCGTCAGCGCACCGGGCGCGGACGTGCTGGCCACCGCCGAACACGCCACCGCGCCCCGGCTGACCTGGCCGGTCGACCTGGCCCCCGGCGGCGAGACGACGCTGAGCTGGAAGCTGACCGTCGAGGACCCACGCGCCGTCGTCGTCAGCCCGGCCGGCGGCCCCGAGTGGTCCCGGCCCACTGTGACCGCCGACGACCGCCGCCTGGTCCGCCTGCTGAACCGCAGCCTTGACGACCTGCGCGGCCTACGGCTGGCCGAGACCGGCGCGCCGGCCGACGTGTTCCTCGCCGCCGGGGTGCCCTGGTTCCTCACCCTGTTCGGCCGGGACAGCCTCTGGGCCGCCCGGATGATGCTGCCGCTCGGCACCGACCTCGCCGCCGGCACCCTGCGCGTGCTCGCCCGCCGGCAGGGCACCCGGGTCGACCCGGCAACCGGCGAGGCCCCCGGCAAGATCCTGCACGAGCTGCGCCGGCACGAGTTCACGGTGCCCGGCAACGGCCTGCGCCTCCCACCCGCGTACTACGGCACCGTCGACGCCACGATGCTCTGGGTCAACCTGCTGCACGACGCCTGGCGCTGGGGTCTGTCGGCCGAGCAGATCGAGCCGCTCCTGCCACACCTGGAGGCGGCCCTGGGCTGGCTCGGCGAGCACGCCGACCCGGACGGCGACGGCCTGGTCGAGTACGTCGACACCACCGGACACGGACTGTCCAACCAGGGCTGGAAGGACTCCGGCGACGCCGTACGCTTCCACGACGGCACCCTGGCCACCGCGCCGATCGTGCTGGCCGAGGTGCAGGGGTACGCGCACGAGGCGGCGATGAACGGCGCCGCCCTGCTGGACGCCTTCGGCCGACCGGGCGCGGACCGTTGGCGCGACTACGCCGCCGGCCTGGTCCGCCGATTCCGGGACAGTTTCTGGGTCGACGGCCGGTACGGCCCCCAGCCCGCCCTCGCCCTCGACCGGGACAAGCGCCCCGTCGACTCGTTGACCAGCAACATCGGTCACCTGCTCGGCACCGGTCTGCTCGACCGCGACGAGGAGGCCCAGATCGCCGGGCTGCTCGCCACCGACACGCTCGCCGGGGGATTCGGGCTACGGACCATGGCCACCGACGACGCCGGCTTCAGCCCGCTGTCGTACCACTGCGGTTCGATCTGGACCCACGACACCGCGATCGTGCTCGGCGGTCTGGCGCGCGCCGGGCACCGCACGGCCGCGCTCGGCCTGGCCGAGGGGCTGCTCAGCGCGGCCGAGGCGTTCGACTACCGGCTGCCGGAGCTGTACGGCGGCGACGACCGGTCATTGCTGCACCGCCCGGTACCGTACCCGGCCGCGTGCCGCCCACAGGCGTGGTCGGCGGCCGGAGCGGTCCTGCTGCTCCAGGCGGCGACCGGCCTCTACCCGGACGTGCCGGGCGGCACGGTCCGGTTGGCCCCGCTGGCCGGGCCCGAACTGGGCGGGTTGCACGTCGACGGACTGCGCGTCGGCGACGCCTCCGTGACCGTCACGGTCGACCAGACGGGCGACACCACGGTAACCGGCCTCCCCACCCGGCTGACCCCGCTGACCCCGACCATCCCCACCCAACGCCACCCCACCACCCCAGCCCTGCACTAAACCCACCCCGCCCCCGCCCCCACCCCCGTCCGTCCGCCCCGCCCGCCCGCCGTCCCGCCCGGCCCCGCCCCGCGCTGTCGATCATGGAGTTGTGGTGGGCTTTCGCTCCGCACATGCCCCTTATGAGGGGCACCACAACTCCATGATCGACGCGAAAGGGTGGGGTGGGGTGGGTGGGGTGGGGGTGCGCGTCGGGTTAGCGGCGGAGTTCGGTGATCAGCTCTTCGTCGTCCATCTCGCCGGTGGGGTGGAAGCCCAGGGAGGTGTAGAGGGAGGCGGCCTGGGTGTTGTCGGGGTGGTACGAGAGACGGACCGGGGGGTTGCCCTCCCGGGTGGACAGCCAGTCGGCCAAGGTCCGCACCGTTGCCCTGCCCACACCGCGGTTCTGTTCGGCGGCGTCGATCAGCATGCCGCCGATCCAGTGCGAGCCGTCGTCGTCCACACCCCACATGACGTGCCCGACGACGGCCTCGTCGGCGTAGACGGCCAGGGAGTTCCACACCTCGGAACGGGTGCTCAACAGCAGGTAACGCGCGCCGAGGGCGGCCACGAAGCGGCGTTGGTCGTCGCGCGGAGCGACATCGGCGACCGCCCGCCAGTTGTCGTCGTCGACCGACCGGAGCGTGATTCGCCGCCCGTGCCGGTCCAGGTGTCCACCATTGATCATCGGCGGATGCTACCCGGTCGGAGACCTGAGATCGTGGACAGTTTCCGTCAGCGCGTGACGGTAACTGTCCACGATCTGCGCGGGCTCAGTCGAGCAGGGCGTCCAGGCCGACGGTGAGGCCGGGACGGTTGCGCACCGCGCGCACGGCCAGCAGCACACCGGGCATGAACGACACCCGGTCGTACGAGTCGTGCCGAATGGTCAGCGTCTCCCCGGTGCCACCGAAGAGAACCTCCTGGTGGGCGACGAGCCCGGTGGCGCGTACGGCGTGGACGCGTACCCCGTCGATGTCGGCGCCGCGCGCACCCGGAACCTCGTCCTTGGTGGCGTCCGGCACCGGGCCGAGGCCGGCCTCGGCACGGGCCCGGGCGATCTGCCGGGCGGTGTGCGTGGCGGTGCCACTCGGGGCGTCCAGCTTGCGCGGGTGGTGCTGCTCGATGATCTCGACGGACTCGAAGTGCCGGGCGGCCCGCGCGGCGAACTGCATCATCAGCACCGCGCCGATGCCGAAGTTCGGGGCGATCACCACTCCCACCTCGGGCTTGTCGGCGAGCCAGCCGCGCACCTGCTCCAACCGCTGCTCGGTGAAGCCGGTCGTGCCGACCACCACGCTGATGCCCTGGTCGATGCACCACTTCAGGTTGTCCATGACGACGTCCGGCGTGGTGAAGTCGACGACCACCTCGGCGGTGGCGACGGCGGAACGGTCGTCGCCCTGGTCGATCGACGCCACCAGGGCGAGGTCGTCGGCGGTGTCGACCGCCTTGCAGACCTCGACGCCCATCCGCCCGCGGGCACCAAACACGCCGACCCGCACCAGCCCGGCGGGGGTCTTCTCCTGCTCGTCAGTCACGGGGCACAACCTATCCCAATCGGGACGTGCCCCTCGGGCCGGATCCGGTCGGCTCCACCGCCCGGGACGACCGGGCCGGAAGGGTTCCGCGCGCACGGCACGCCCGCGCCACGGACGACCAGACCGAAACGCGACCGCGACGACCGGGTCGCACCGCGAGGTCAGACCGCGAAGTCGCCGTCGCCGAAGGGGCCGACGACGGCAAGCGACATCGGTCGGCTGAGCAACTCGGCGGCCAGGACGTTCACGTCCTCCACCGTCACCTCGTCGACCCGCCGGAGCAGCTCGTCGACCGGCATCAGGTCGCCGTAGAGCAGCTCGCCCTTCGCCAGCCGACTCATCCGGGACCCGGTGTCCTCCAGGCCGAGCACGAACGAGCCCTTGCTCATCCCCTTGCCCCGGGCCACCTCGGCCTCGGTCAACCCTTCGGCGGCGACCCGGGCCAGCTCGGCGCGGGTCAGGGCCAGCACCTCGTCCACCTTGCCCGGCGCGCAGCCGGCGTAGACGGCGAACAGGCCGGTGTCGGCGTACTGGCTCGCGTAGGAGTAGACCGAGTACGCCAGGCCGCGCTGTTCGCGGATCTCCTGGAACAGGCGGCTGGACATGCCGCCGCCGAGGACGTTGTTGAGCACCCCGAGAGCGAAGCGCCGCTCGTCGAGGCGGTCGATGCCGGGGCAACCGAGGATGACGTGCGCCTGCTCGGTCTCCTTCGGCTCCACGACGGTGGTCGCCGGCTTGGTGCGTACCGCAGGGGTCGCCGGACGGTACGGCGCCGGAGTGGCCGGGTCGCTGTCCAGAGGGGTGCCCCGCACCGCCTGCCGGACCAGCTTGACCACCGTGGCGTGGTCGAGGTTGCCGGCGGCGGCGATGACGATCTGCGGCGCCGTGTAGCGGCCCCGGTAGAAGCTCTGGATCTGCCGCCGGGTCATCGGAGTGACGGTCTCCGCGGTGCCGGAGATCAGCCGGCCCAGCGGGTGGTCGCCGTAGACCGCCTGGACGAAGAGGTCGTGCACCTCGTCACCGGGCTCGTCGTCGTGCATGGCGATCTCTTCGAGGATCACGCCACGTTCGGTCTCGACGTCGGCCGGTTCCAACAGCGAGTCGGCGACCAGGTCGCACATCACGTCGATCGCCAGCGGCAGGTCCTCGTCCAGCACGCGGGCGTAGTAGCAGGTGTATTCCTTCGTGGTGAAGGCGTTGGTCTCACCGCCCACCGCCTCGATCTGCGAGGAGATCTCCAGGGCGTTGCGCTTGTTGGTGCCCTTGAAGAGCAGGTGCTCGAGGAAGTGCGCGGCGCCGGCCTGCGGGCCGGTCTCGTCGCGGGAGCCGACCGCCACCCAGATGCCGAACGAGACGCTGCGCATCGCGGGGATCGCCTCGGTGAGCACGCGCAGGCCGCTGGGCAGCACGGTACGTCGTACCGTGCCGCCCAGCGGGTCGTCGCTGAGCGTCCGGGTCACCGCGCGGGTGGTGCCGCCGGAGCGGCCCACCCCCGCGGCCCGAGAAGGAGCCACCCCCCGTCGATCCGGCGGAAACGGCGCGCTGAAGGCCCGACTCACGTGTTGCTCCCGGTTCAACGAGGGGTGGGTGTCGCAGGTGCTACTGGTCAGCTGTGCCGGGTCCGGCGGCGCGGACGCTCGCCGCCCTCGCCACCCTCGCCGCCGCCGCCCTCGCCGCCGCGCTCCGGGCCACGCCCGCCCCGGTCGCCGCCACGCTCGCGGTCACCGCGGTCACGCGGAGCCCGGTCGCCACGGTCACGACCAGCGGGGCGGTCGCCACCGGCAGCCTCACCGGCGGCCGGCGCCTCGGCACCCTCCGGACGGACCTTGTCCAGGTAGATCTTGCCGCGGGCGTCGATGTCCGCGATCTCGACCTCGACCCGGTCGCCGACGTTGAGGAAGTCCTCGACGCGCTCGACCCGCTTGCCGTCGCCCACCTTGGAGATGTGCAGCAGGCCGTCGCGGCCCGGCAGCAGCGAGATGAACGCACCGAACGCGGCGGTCTTGACCACCGTGCCGAGGAACCGCTCGCCCTGCTTCGGCAGCGTCGGGTTGGCGATCCCGTTGATCCGGTCGACGGCCGCCTGGGCCGACGGGCCGTTGGTGGCACCGACGTAGATCGTGCCGTCGTCCTCGATGGAGATCTCGGCGCCGGTCTCGTCCTGGATCGCGTTGATGGTCTGACCCTTCGGGCCGATCACCATGCCGATCTTGTCCACCGGGATCTTGACGGTGGTGACGCGCGGTGCGTAGTCCGACATCTCGGCCGGAGCCTCGATCGCCGCCTTCATGACACCGAGGATGACCTGCCGGGCCTCGTTCGCCTGCTGCAGCGCGGCGGCCAGCACGTCCGACGGGATGCCGTTGAGCTTGGTGTCGAGCTGGAGAGCGGTGACGAACTCCGGGGTGCCGGCGACCTTGAAGTCCATGTCACCGAACGCGTCCTCGGCACCGAGGATGTCGGTCAGCGTCACGTACTGGGTCTTGCCGTCGACCTCGTCGGAGATGAGACCCATCGCGATGCCGGCGACCGGCGCCTTCAGCGGGACACCCGCGGAGAGCAGGCCCAGCGTCGACGCGCAGACCGAACCCATCGAGGTGGAGCCGTTGGAGCCGAGGGCCTCGGACACCTGACGGATGGCGTACGGGAACTCCTCGCGCGTCGGCAGCACCGGGATCAGCGCGCGCTCGGCGAGAGCGCCGTGGCCGATCTCGCGACGCTTCGGCGAGCCGACCCGGCCGGTCTCACCGGTCGAGTACGGCGGGAAGTTGTAGTTGTGCATGTAGCGCTTGCGGTTCTCGGGGGACAGGGTGTCCACCATCTGCTCCATGCGGAGCATGTTCAGCGTGGTGACGCCCAGGATCTGGGTCTCGCCCCGCTCGAACAGCGCCGAACCGTGCACCCGGGGCAGCACGCCGACCTCGGCGGTCAGCGCCCGGATGTCGCGCGGGCCACGGCCGTCCATGCGGACCTGCTCGCGCAGCACGCGGTTGCGCACCTCGGACTTGGTCAGCGAGCGGAAGGCGGCGCTGAGCTCCTTCTCCCGACCCTCGAACCGAGCGCCCAGCTCCTCGGCGACCCGGGCCTTGACCCGGTCCAGGGCCTCCTCGCGGTCGGCCTTGCCGGCGATGGTGATCGCCTCGGCCACGTCGCCACGGGCGAACTCGGCGACGGCGTCGTACACGTCGTCCTGGTAGTCCAGGAACACCGGGAACTCGGTGACCGGCTTGGCGGCGACCTCGGCCAGCTCGCTCTGCGCGCGGCACAGCTCACGGATCGCCGGCTTGGCGGCCTCCAGGCCGCTGGCGACGATCTCCTCGGTCGGGGCGGTGGCACCGGCCGAGATCAGGGCGACGGCGTTCGGCGTGGCCTCGGCCTCCACCATCATGATCGCGACGTCGCCGTCCACGAGGGTGCGGCCGGCCACGACCATGTCGAAGGTGGCCCGGGCCAGCTCCTCCAGGGTCGGGAAGGCGACCCACTGGCCGTCGATGTGGGCGACGCGGGTCGCACCGATCGGGCCGGAGAACGGGAGGCCGGAGAGCTTGGTCGACATCGAGGCGGCGTTGATCGCCACGACGTCGTACGGGTGCTGCGGGTCGAGCGCGAGGACGGTCTCGACGACCTGGACCTCGTTGCGCAGGCCCTTGACGAAGGACGGGCGCAGCGGCCGGTCGATCAGGCGGCAGGTGAGGATCGCGTCCTCGCTGGGCCGACCCTCACGGCGGAAGAACGAGCCGGGGATGCGGCCCGCGGCGTACATCCGCTCCTCGACGTCGACGGTCAGCGGGAAGAAGTCGAACTGCTCCTTCGGGTGCTTACCGGCGGTCGTCGCGGAGAGAACGACCGTCTCGCCCAGCTGGGCGATGACGGAACCGGCGGCCTGGCGAGCCAGCCGGCCGGTGGAGAAGGTGATCTCACGGGTGCCGAAGGACCCGTTGTCGATCACGGCGGTGCGGGATTCGGTGCCGAGTTTGGTCTCGGTCATGTGCTGTCGTGCTCCTTCGCGTCGTGGGCCCACGACATCGGGGAGCTGCTCAGCCGGCCGGTCTTCGATCGAAGCGCCCGGGGTGGCCGGCATCATGCCGGGGTTCCCGGGGGCCACTACCGGAGACCGGTACGCTGACCGGCTCCCTCTCGGGTGGTCGCGCGGCCCATGGTTCTTCTGGTGGGGACGCGGTACGGGGGAGCGACCGGTCGGTCACTCCCCCGTCACGTCACCGGCGCAGGCCGAGCCGCTCGATGAGCGACCGGTAGCGGGCAATGTCCTTCTTCTGGACGTAGTTGAGCAGCCGACGGCGACGGCCGACCAGCAGCAGCAGCCCACGGCGGCTGTGGTGGTCGTGCTTGTGCACCTTCAGGTGCTCGGTCAGCTCGGCGATCCGCTTGGTGAGGACCGCGACCTGGACCTCCGGCGAACCGGTGTCGCCCTCGGCGGTCGCGTACTCCGCGCGGATGCTGGCCTTGGCTTCCTGGTCGAGCGCCATGTTCTCCCTGTTTCGATGGGTTGATCAAGTAGGTCGTCCGTCGTCCCGATGGACCGGGAACGGACCGGTACCTCGCACCCGCGGCGTCGAGCAGGCACGCGAGGCCCCACGCCGGTCACCCGACGTCCCGGCAAGACTACCAGCACTCGCCGGTAACACCCGGCCAAGGGCCGCCGCCGGGCCCGCCGATCAGGCCAGGGCGTGCCGGGTACGGGTGACGTCCTGCTCCATCTGGGCGATCAACGGCTCGATCGAGTCGTACCGGACCTGGCCGCGCAGGTGCGCCACGAAGTCCAGGGCCAGGCGCTCGCCGTACAGGTCACCGGAGAAGTCGAGCGCGTACGCCTCGACCCGCCGCTCCCGGCCGGAGAAGGTCGGGTTGGTGCCCACGGACACCGCGGCCATCAGGGGCTCACGTTGCCCGCGGCGGATGAGCCGGGCCGCGTACACCCCGTCGGCGGGCACCGCCGCGTACCTGTGGCAGAGCAGGTTGGCGGTGGGGAAGCCCAGCTCCCGACCCCGCTGGTCGCCGCGGACCACCACGCCTTCCAGGCGATGGGGGCGGCCCAGCGCGGCGGCCGCCGCGCCGACGTCACCCGCGTCGACGCAGGAGCGGATGTACGTGGAGGAGAAGACGGTGCCGTCCTCGGCGACCAGCGGGCCGCCCTCCACGCCGAAGCCGAAGGTGCGGCCCAACTGCTCCAGCAGCGCCACGTCGCCGGCCGCCCGGTGCCCGAAACGGAAGTTGGCGCCGACCACCACCAACGCCGCGTGCAGGTGCTCGACCAGGACGTCGTGCACGAACTGTTCGGCCGGCAGCCGGGAGAACTCCGGTGTGAACGGCACCACGCAGAGCACGTCCACGCCGAGTGCCTCGATCAACTCGGCCTTGCGGGCCGGTTCGGTGAGCACCGCCGGGTGCGAGCCGGGCCGGACCACCTCGGCCGGATGCGGGTCGAAGGTCACCACCACCGACTGCACGCCCAACTCCCGGGCTCGGGCCACGGTGTGCCCGATGGTCGCCTGGTGCCCCTTGTGCACGCCGTCGAAGACGCCGATGGTGACGACCGAACGCCCCCACCCGCCGGGCGCCGCGTCGTACCCCCGCCACCGCTGCATGCCGTTCCTCCCCTGCTGTCCCGCCGGCCGGGGGCCGGCGGACCTGCGCCCCGCCGTCAGGCCGGGGCGAGCACGATCTCCGCGCGGGCCCGCCCGTCCCGCTCGCTGACGATAGCGATCAGACCGCCGGCGGGTCCGAAGACGGCATACGGCCCGGTGCGGCCGGTCGGGTCCAGCGGCCCACCGTGGGCGAGCACCCGAGCCTCCTCGGGCGTGGCCTCCCGACGCGCGAAGAAGCGGTCGGCTGCCGCGTCCAGCGGCAGGTTCACCACCTCCGGGGCACGCTGCTCCAGGTCGTCGAGGGTGGCCGCCTCGGCGAGGGTGAAGCCCCCCACCGCGGTCCGGCGTAGCGCGGTCAGGTGCCCGCCGACACCGAGCGCGAGGCCCGCGTCCCGGGCGATGGCCCGGATGTACGTGCCCGACGAGCAGGTGACGTCCACGTCCACGTCCACCAGGTCCGGTTCGGTACGGCGGATCGCCAGCACCTCCAGGCGGGAGATGGTGACCCGCCGCGACGGCAGTTCGACGCTCTCGCCCTCGCGAACCCGCTTGTACGCGCGCTGACCGTTGATCTTGATGGCGCTGACCGCGCTCGGCACCTGGTCGACCTCACCGCGCAGCGGGGCCAACGCCGAGCGGATCGCGTCGTCGGTGAGATGACCGGCCGGCGTGCTGGCGATCACGTCGCCCTCGGCGTCGTCGGTGACGGTGGCCTGACCGAGCCGGATGGTGCCGGTGTAGCTCTTGCCCGCGCCGATCACGTAGGTCAGCAGGCGGGTGGCCCGGCCCACACCGATCACCAGCACACCGGTGGCCATCGGGTCGAGGGTGCCGCCGTGGCCGACGCGTCGGGTCTTGGCCAGCCGGCGGATCCGCGCCACCACGTCGTGCGACGTCATGCCGCCGGGCTTGTCGACCACGATCAGACCATCGGTGCTCACGTCGGCCAAGCCTGCCAGACGGGCCGTACCGTCCGGTGCGTGGGCACGCCACGCGTGACCGGAGCCTCCGCCCGGGTGACCTGAACGGGTTGGCCGGATGCGAGGTCGATCCGGCGGTTTGTCCGGCGGGGCAGCCGGCCGACCTCCACGGATGCGAAGATCATCCGCCCGCTGACCGCGCCCCGAGATCAGGACCGCCGATGACCTCCGACCGACCTCCGGGCCACGAGCACCGCGCCCGGGTCGACCTGCCGCAGTGGATGCGGGATCCGACGCCGAAGCGGCGGACCCCGGCACGCTACGTCGACGACCTGATCGAGGGCTGGCCGCCGCTACGGGCCGCCCGCCGGGCGGTGTGGCACTGGCGCGACCGGAGCCGATGGGGCGAGTCGCATCCGAACATCGTCGCCGTGCTGTCGTTCGTCGTGGCCGCAGCGATCGGCACCGCGTTGGTGACCGGCACCTACTATCTGCTCGCGCTGGCCACCAGCGGCGAATACTGACGGAGAAACCGTGACAGACACATCGTCGAACGAGCCCACACCGACGGGCCCGGCAGACCCACCGCCGCCCGCTGCGGTAGCCGAGGTCAACCCGGTGCGGCTGCCCGAGTGGATGCACTCGGCACAGATCGAGCACCAGCCCACCGGCTGGGACCGCGTCCGGTTCTTCTCGGCCCGGCACAACGGGGCACTGTTGGTCGGCCTCGGGTTGGTGCTGGCACTGCTGATGGTCGTCGGCGGCGGGGTGCTGGTCACCCACATCGCTGGCGGTACGACCGCCGCACCGTCCGGCGATCCAGATCAACCGCGGGACCTGTTCGCCGGCACCCCGGCCGCCTCCTTCCCTCCCGCCGAGGAGGCCGTGGTGCTGCCGACCGCGAACCCCACCGGCCCGTTCAGCGCGGCTGAGGTACGTGCCGCGCTGGAGTCGGTACGCGAGGCACTGATCAAGGGCCGGGTCGACTCCTCGATGCTGCTGGGAAACCGGGTGCCGTTCCTCGCGCTGTTCGGCCCGGACGCCGCCAAGCAGGTCGGCCCATACTTCAGCGACGGCGACTTCCTGAGTTTCGCCACCCGGATTTCGACACCTGAGAGGTGGGACGACACCCGGGCGAACGGGCGGATCAGTTACCGGGCCACCGAGGAGGACGACATCCGGCTGCTGGAGGTGACGACGGAGTTCGTCTGGGCGTACTCGTTCAAGGTGGACGTGCGGGCGCCGGCCGGCGCGGGTGTGGTGGTGATCCGCGACAAGGTGATCTGGCAGGTGCCGTACACGGGCGACGTGCAGGCCGCCAGCCAGGGCCTCTGGCTCGCCTCGGCGGACGCCGTGAGCTGGAACCTGCGATGCGACGGGTTGCGTGACGGCTGGGTGCAGGAGCAGACGTGGAGCGCCGACCGGCATCTGGACCAACTGCCGGCGGGTGACCCGGGGACGATCTTCGACCTCGACGCGCCCCCGCCGACCACCACCCGCTGCTGACCGAGCGGTGGTCAGCGGACCGCGCCGACCACCGCCCAGTTGCCGTTGCGCAGGCGTAGCAGCAGGGCGACCAGCCGGATCACCACGAACAGTGTGAGCCCGGCCCAGATGCCGCCCAGCCCGAGGTCGAGGGCGTACGCCAGCCAGATGGCGGGCAGGAAGCCACCGAGCGCCGCCACGATGGTGAGGTTGCGCAGGTAACGCACGTCTCCCGCGCCGATCAGCACGCCGTCGAGGGCGAACACCACACCGGCCAGCGGCAGCATCACGACGAACCACGGCCACGCGACCATGGCCTGCTCGCGTACCCCCGGGTCGGAGCTGAACCACGTCGGCACCACGCCGGCACCGGCGGCGACGAACAGCGCGAAGCCGACGCCGCAGATTCCGCCGAGCAGCCCGATCCGGCGGGCGAGCGCCCGCGCGCCCGCGTCGTCGCCGGCGCCGAGCGCGGCGCCCACCAGCGACTGCGCGGCGATGGCGAGGGCGTCGAGCACCAGCGCGGTGAAGAACCAGAGTTGCAGGGCGATCTGGTGGGCGCCGACGGCGGCGGCGCCGAAGCGAGCGGCGACGGCGGTCGCGGAGAGGAAGCTCGCCTGGAACGCCAGCCCTCGGATCAGCAGGTCCCGGCTGAGCACCAACTGCTGGCGGATCACGTGAGGTCGGGGCCGCAGCGACACCCGTTCGGCGACCAGCGCGGCGGCGAAGAGCGCACCGCAGAGGGTCTGCGCGACGACGTTGGCCACCGCCGAGCCGACCAGACCCAGCCCGCCGGGGTAGACCAGCAGCGGGCAGAGCAGCGCGGAGAGCAGGTTGGGGCCGAGCACGAAGTACAGCGGGCGGCGGGTGTCCTGCACGCCGCGCAGCCAGCCGTTGCCGGCCGCGGCGAGAAGCAGGCCGGGAGCGCCGAGGGCCGCGATGCGCAGCCAGTGCGCGGCGGCGTCGGCCACGTCGCCACCACCGCCGGCGAGGGTACGCGCCAGCGCGCCTCCGCCGAACTGCATGCCGATCGCGATCAGCAGACCGACACCGAACGCCAACCAGGACGACTGGACGCCCTCGGCCACCGCGGCGGCCCGGTCTCCCGCGCCGAAGCGGCGGGCGGCGCGCCCCGTGGTGCCGTACGCGACAACGGTGCCGACCCAGGCGGTGAGCGTCATCACCGTGCCGCCGACGGCGAGCGCGGCGAGCGGCACCCGGCCGAGGTGACCGACCACCGCCGTGTCGACAAGCACGTAGAGCGGCTCGGCGGCGAGCACCACGAGGGCCGGCAGGGCGAGGCTGGCGATCCGGCGCGGCGAGACGGATCGGTCGGTGGTGGCGGTCTGGCTCATCGCCGCCGATCCTGGCACGACCCCGGTAAGGATCGCAATCCCGCCGACTGCTTACTTCGTCGGCAGGCTCCCGCAGCGGGTGGCGCCCAGTGTCGTGGCACTCCCCCGTGCGGAATCTGCGGGCAGGCAGTCGGGGGGTCGGCCTCTCTGGTCAGAGGCTTTTGAGCTGATGTCGTAGACGAATCACACCGGCCGGTAAGACCCCGAACAGGCCCCGCGTGCTGTCGCAGGCGATTCAGCTGAACAGGCGCACCAGGGAGCGTCCGACCCGGTCCGACCGCACGACCAGAGGGATCAGCGCCGGCTCGGTCGGGTCACTGGCGGGTGTCCATCGACGTCTGCAGCGCGCGGCGAGCCTGCTCACGGGCGTCGTCGGTGGTCTCGGGCTTGGGCTTGTTCGGCATGGTGGTGGTCCTTCCAGGGAGCGAGCCACCGACACACGGCGGCCCTCGCGGGCGGTCCTGCTGAGCGCCCCACGGCGGTCCGGGGTTACCGGAGCAGCCGCCTGGGCAGCGTGAGCCCGGGTCGGTCCGACCCTGGAGGGAGGCGGCACGAGGTGTGGCACCACCACCCATGACCTGCACCGCCACGCGGCGCCGGCCCTCTCCCAAGTTATCGTTCAGGTCCACATGCTGCTCACGGTTCCCGCCATCTGGACGGTCGGCAACCCGGCTCAACGGGCCAGGAAGTGCCACCCCAGCCACCACCAGAACCCGAACAGACCGATCCGGCCCACCGGCACCAGACCGACCTCGTAGCGCATCACGTACGCGCAGACCTCGCCTAGGGTGGGGATCCGGGAGCCCTCCCGCCGGGCCATCCACTCGACCGCGGCGAAGAGCACCAGCGCGGCCAGGAAGCCGCCGATCGCAAGCGCCCGCATCATCGCCGCACCAACCCCCAGAAGGCCGCCAGCCAGGCGAACCAGGCCGCCGAACGGGTCAGCTGATCCTCCAGGAGAGGGTCGGCGAGCCGGGAGAAGGTGGGGAAGTCGTCACCGGCGGCCAGCACGAAGGTCGCGCCCTCGAAGACGCCGAAGACCACCACCGGCACCGCCCACCAGACGGCTCCCGCACCCAGACGGCGCGGCGCCGGTCGCCGAGGCACGCGGTTGCTCAGACCGAGCCAGATCAGCACCCCGCCGGTGCCGAGGGTGAACAGATTCGCCTCGGTGGAGAAAGAGGCGAACCGACCACCGACCAGCGACAGGCAGACCAGGACGGGAACGGAGACGGCGGGCCGGTCCCAGGCACGGGGGGCCTCCACGGTGAGGTCGTGCGGCTGCTCCATCCCGCAATTCTTCCCGGTCTCACGGAGCGCGGGAAGACCGACACTCCCCGGAGCTGACCCTGATCTTCGAGGTGGCGGATCGATGACGGTGATCGTCGCGTCAGCTCGTGGGCTGGACCAGCGCCCCGTCCAGTTGGTCACGGATCGACTCGACCACCTGCTCCACGGTGCCCCGACCGGTGAAACCGGCCGCGAACGTGTGACCACCACCGCCCAGCGCGACCGCGACCCGGCTGACGTCCACAGCGCCCTTGCTGCGCATCGACACCGCCCACTCGCCCGACGTGGTCTGCTTCAACACACAGCCCACGTCCGCCTCGGCGGTACAGCGCACCGAGTCGATCAACGCCTCCAGCACGTACGGCCGCTGGTCGTGTCGGGCCAGGTCGTCCAGGGTCGCGAAGGTCCAGACGAACCCTCGGCCAGCTGCGGCGGTCGGTTCCAACTGGGCCCGACCCAGCACCTCACCGAAGAGACGGACCGCGCCGAAGGGCCGGGTGTCGAACACCCGCCGCGAGATGTCGCCCGGCGAGATGCCGGTGGCCAGCAACCGGGCGGCCATCTCGTGCACCGCCGGGGTGGTCGCCGCGAACCGGAACGAACCGGTGTCAGTGGTCAGGGCCACGTAGAAGCACTCGGCGATCTCCCGATCGACCACGACCCCGAGCCGGACCAGCAACCGCTCGGCCACCACCGACGTCGCCGCTGCACCCGGATCGACAAGGTTGACAGTGCCGAAACCCGGGTTCGAGGCATGGTGGTCGAGCACCAACGCCGCACCCGCCGACGACAGACGCCCGGCCAACTCGCCGAGGCGCGACTCGCTCGCCGCGTCGAAACAGATCACCAGATCGGGTGCCGGGTCCGCCTCGTCGGCCGGAACCAGCAGCTCCAGCCCGGGCAGCCCGTGCAACGGCTCCGGCACCTCCGGCGGGCCGGGGAAGGTCGCCTGCACCTCGCGTACGCCGAGCTGCCGCAGGCCCAGAGCGAAGCCGAGCATGCTGCCCAGGGCATCGCCGTCCGGGTTGACGTGACAGATCAACAGCACCCGGGCGCCCACCGGGAGATCCCGCAGCAGCGTCTCGGCCGCAGCCCAGTCCGCCTCGGTGGGGACAACCCCGGCCGCCCCGGCCAGCGGGGCGCTGGTGGCGCTGGTCACCGCGTTTCCCCACCCCGCGGGGTCTCCTTGACGTCGGTGGCCTCGTCGGCCTCGTCCGCCTCGTCGTCCTCGTCGTCCACCCGGTAGGGCTGGGCCTCTCCCGCGTACTTCGCCTGGGCGGCGAGCCGCTGCACCTCGGCGTCGGCGTTACGGGCGGCGGCGAGCAGGTCGTCGATGTGCTTGACCTGGTCCTGCACGTCGTCGAGGACGAACGCCAGGGTCGGCGAGTGCCGAAGCCCGAGGGCCTTGCCGACAGTGCTGCGCAGCATCCCCTTGGCGCTCTCCAGCGCGGCGGCGGTGTCCGCCTGGGCCACCGAGTCGCCGAGCACCGTGTAGAAGACCGTCGCATCGCGCAGGTCCGCGGTGATCCGGGCGTCGGTGATGGTGATCATCCCGAGCCGCGGGTCCTTGATCTGGCTCCGCACCACCGACGCGACCAGCTCACGCACCCGCTCGGCGTGCCGGCGTACCTTGGCCGGATCAGACATCTCGCCACCTCCACGGCGTCCTGCTCCCGGTCGACCCGGCGACCCGCAGGCCGCCGGCCGACCGGCCAACATCTCGAACACTACCTTCGCGGCCGCACCGGTCGCCCGGCACAGCCGGCACCGTGGTCAGTCGTCGTCCACGCCGTACAGCCGGCGTCGAACCGACAACAGCTCGACCTCGGGACGGCCGGCCACCAGGCGCTCACAGGAGTCGAGCACCTCGCGGACGTGCACTGTCTCGGCGGCCACCACGGCCACCGCAATCTGCGCCCGACCGTGCAGGTCGAGCGCTCCCACCTCGGCGGCCGACACCTCGAAGCGGCGCAGCGCCGCCACGATCGGCCGTACATATGATCTCTTGGCTTTGAGCGACCGGGAGTCGCCCGGCAGCAGCAGGTCGAAGACCGCGGTTCCGGTGAACATCGCCCCGGACGATACCGCCAACCCGCCCCGCATGATCAAGGGGTTTACGCCTGGCGGCGTAAACCCCTCGATCAGCGTGTCACTGCCGGATCAGGCGCGAACCTTCTCCCGCATCTCGAAGGTCTCGATGACGTCGCCGACCTGGACGTTGTTGTAACCACCCAGGGTCAGACCACACTCGAAGCCCTCACGGACCTCGGTGGCGTCGTCCTTGAACCGCTTCAGCGAGGTGATCGTGAGGTTGTCCGCCACGACCGTCCCGTCCCGAAGCAGTCGAGCCTTCGCGTTGCGCCGGATGATGCCCGACCGGACGATGCAACCGGAGATGTTGCCGATCTTGGACGAGCGGAAGACGTCGCGGATCTCCGCGGTGCCCAGCTCGGCCTCCTCGTACTCCGGCTTGAGCAGGCCCTTGAGCGCTGCCTCGATCTCCTCGATGGCCTGGTAGATGACGGTGTAGTACCGGATCTCCACGCCCTCGCGGTCGGCCATCTCACGGACCTTGTTGGAGGCCCGCACGTTGAAGCCGATGATCGTGACCGGCTCGGACGACGCGCTCGCGAGCATGACGTTGCTCTCGGTGATCGCGCCGACGCCCCGGTCGAGGACCTTGAGCTGGACCTCCTCGGGGATGTCGAGGTTGAACAGCGCGTCCTCCAAGGCCTCCACCGAACCGGAGACATCGCCCTTGAGGATGAGGTTGAGCGAGGTCTTCTCGCCCTCCTTGAGCTGCTCCATGAGCGTCTCGAGGGTGGCCCGACCACGGGAGTTGGCGAATGCCGCCGCCCGCCGCCGCGCCTGCCGCTGCTCGGCGATCTGCCGCACGGTGCGGTCGTCCGCCGCCGCGAGGAAGGTGTCGCCCGCGCCGGGCGGCGCGGTCAGACCCAGAACCATGACCGGACGCGCCGGCCCAGCCTCGGAGAGCTGGTTGCCGTTCTCGTCGAGCATGGCCCGGACCCGGCCGTGCGCCCCACCGGCGACGATCGAGTCGCCCGCCCGCAGGGTGCCCTTCTGCACCAGCACCGTAGCCACCGCACCGCGACCCTTGTCCAGGTGCGCCTCGATGGCCACACCCTGCGCCGGCCCGTCGATCGGAGCGGTCAGCTCCAGCGACGCGTCGGCGGTCAGCAGGACGGCCTCGAGCAGCTCCTCGATGCCGATGCCCGGCTTGGCGGCCACGTTGACGAACATGGTCTCGCCGCCGTACTCCTCGGCGACCAGGCCGTACTCGGTCAGCTGCTGGCGGACCTTGTCCGGGTTGGCATCCGGCTTGTCGACCTTGTTGACCGCGACCACGATCGGCACGTCGGCCGCCTTGGCGTGGTTCAACGCCTCGATGGTCTGCGGCATCACGCCGTCGTCGGCCGCGACGACCAGGATCACGATGTCCGTCACCTGGGCACCACGGGCACGCATGGCGGTGAACGCCTCGTGACCCGGGGTGTCGATGAAGGTCACCGCGCGGTCCACACCCTCGTGCGGAACGTGCACCTGGTACGCACCGATGTGCTGGGTGATGCCACCCGCCTCGCCGGCCACGACGTTCGCCTTGCGGATCGCGTCGAGCAGCTTGGTCTTACCGTGGTCGACGTGACCCATGACGGTCACCACCGGCGCACGGCTGACCAGACGCTCCTCGGCCACCTCCGCGTCGAGGTCGATGTTGAACTGCGCGAGCAGCTCGCGGTCCTCGTCCTCCGGACTGACGATCTGGATGTCGAAGCCCAGGTGCTCACCCAGCAGCTGCAGGGTGTCGTCAGAGCAGGACTGGGTCGCGGTGACCATCTCGCCCAGGTTGAACATCTCCTGGACCAGCGAACCCGGGTTGGCGTTGATCTTGTCCGCGAAGTCGGACAGCGAGGCGCCGCGGGACAGCCGGACGACCTGACCCTGACCCCGGGGAGCACCCGAGCTCATGGTCGGAGCCGACAGGTTGTCGAACTCCTGTCTGCGCTGCTTCTTGGACTTGCGACCCCGCGTCGGCCGACCACCCGGACGCCCGAAGGCACCCGCGGCGCCGCCGCCACGGCCACGACCGCCCGCACCCGGACGACCGCCGCCACCGGCCGGACCACCCGGACGGAAACCGCCACCGGGAGCACCGCCACCGCCACCGGGACCGCCACGGTAGCCACCGCCACCGCCGGCACCCGCGCCGCCACCGGGGCCGCCGCGGTAACCGCCACCGCCACCGGCGCCACCGCCGGGACCGCCACGGAAACCACCGCCACCGCCACCGGGACGACCTGCGCCGCCACCGGGGCGACCAGCGCCACCGGGACCGGGACGACCGGCCGCCGGACGCTGACTCGGCATGGACGCCGGGCTGGGCCGCGGCGGCATCGAGTTCGGGCTCGGCCGCGGCGGCATACCCGCCGGGGTGTTGGGGCGGGGACCACCCGCACCAGCGGCCGGGGGCCGCTGCTGCTGGCCACCCTGGATGCCGAACGGGTTGTTACCGGCGCCGCGCGCCGGCGGGCGACCACCCGGTCGGGCACCCGGACCCGGAGCAGGCGCGCTCGGGCGAGCTGCCGGCGAACCGGGACGGGGCGGCATCGCGGCCGGACCCGGCCGAGGGCCGGGACGGTTACCGCCGTCTGCCGGGGGCTCCCGGCGAACGGGGTTCTCCCGCTGCTGCTGGCGGGCGGCCTGCGCGGCCCTGACCGCGGCCTCCTGCTCAGCCTTCAGCGCGGCGGCACGCGCCTCCGCGGCCGCCACCTCGATGTCGTGGGCGCTCGCCGGCTTGGCGACCGGAGCCGCGGGCTGCGGCGCAGCGGGCACCGGACCCTTCGGCTTCGGGCCGGGCACCGGCGCGGCCGGCCGCCGAGGCGGCATCGGCTTGGCCGAGACCCGGGGCGCGCCCGGGGTCGGGGACGTCGTCGGGGTCGGGTTGGAAGCCGGCGTCGACGCGGGCGCCGACGGGGCGGCCGCTGCCGGAGCACCGGCGGACGCGACGAATGCGTTACGCAGCCGCCGGGCGACGGGCGCCTCGACGGTGCTCGACGCGGACTTCACGAACTCGCCCATTTCCTTCAGCTTGGCGAGAACGGTCTTACTCTCGACCCCGAGCTCTTTTGCAAGCTCGTGTACGCGGGCCTTGCCTGCCACTGCACTCCTCACTCCGAGGTCGTGCGGGCAGCACCCGCAGCGACCTCACTCGTGCACTTGAAGCCTGGTCATTTCAGGGACTTCATCGTGTGCTCATGTCGGTCGTCCTACCCTGCTAGCGACCCTCGCCCGGTCGGGCTGACCGGACGTAGTGGTTGGCGCATCGACGTGCTCCGCCAGCACACCGTGGTCGAGGACCTCGGTGATGCGCAGCGCACGCCCGAAGGCGCGGCGCCGCACCGCCAGCGCGAAGCAGGCCGGATCCGGGTGCATGTTCGCTCCCCGACCCGGCAGCCTGCGAAGCGGATCAGGCCGGAGGCTGTGACCAGCCTCGTCCCTGACCGCGACTATCCGCAGCAATTCGCTGGCCGGCGCACGTCGCCGGCAACCCACACAGGTGCGCTCCGGCTGCGCGCGTCGTACCACTGGAAGAAGTCTACCCCTAGCCGCCGGAGATCGCGCCGCCCGGCTCCCGCACGTGATCAGCACCCTCACGCGCGGCCGGGGCGCTCTGCTCCGCATCGGAGCGGATGTCGATCCGCCAACCGGTCAGACGGGCCGCGAGTCGGGCATTCTGCCCCTCCCGACCGATGGCGAGCGAAAGCTGGAAGTCGGGAACGGTCACCCGGGCGGCCCGACCAGCCAGGTCGACCACCTCGACCCGCAGCGCCTTGGCCGGCGACAACGCGTTACCGACGAAGGTGGCCGGGTCGTCCGACCAGTCAATAATGTCGATCTTCTCGCCGTGCAACTCGCTCATCACGGCGCGCACCCGCTGGCCCATCGGCCCGATGCAGGCACCCTTGGCGTTGACGCCGGGGGTCGTGGAGCGCACCGCGATCTTCGTACGGTGACCTGCCTCACGGGCGATCGCGCCGATCTCGACGGTGCCGTCGGCGATCTCCGGGACCTCTAGCGCGAACAACTTCTTGACCAGCGCCGGGTGCGACCGGGACAGGGTGATCTGCGGCCCGCGCATGCCCTTGGCCACGTGCACCACGACGCAGCGGACCCGCTCACCGTGGGCGTACCGCTCGCCGGGCACCTGCTCGGACTGCGGCAGCACGCCCTCCAGCTTGCCCAGGTCGACGCTGACGATGCCCTTCTCGGTACGCGTCTCGTGCGCCTGCACCACGCCGGTGACCAGGTCACCCTCGCGGCCCACGTACTCGCCGAAGTGCACCTCGTCGGTGGCCTCCCGCAGACGCTGGAGGATCACCTGCTTGGCGGTCATGGCGGCGATCCGGCCGAAGTCGTGCGGGGTGTCGTCCCACTCCCGCACCAGGCTGCCGTCTGCGTCCATCTCCTGCGCGTACACCAGGGCTGCGCCGGACTTGCGGTCGATCTCCACCCGGGCGTGCGGCTCAGCGCCGTCGGTGTGCCGGTAGGCGGTCAGCAGCGCGGTCTCGATCGCCGCGAGAATCGTGTCGAACGGGATCTCCCGCTCGCGCTCGAGTGCGCGCAGCGCCGCGAGGTCGATGTTCACCTCTCCTCGTCCTCCACATCATCTTCGTCGTCGATGTCGTCTGAATCGTCGAACTCGTCTGAATCGTCCGCGTCGTCGAACTCGTCGTCCGGCTCGCCGAGCTCGGCCAGGCGGGTGAACTCGACCTGCACGCGACCCGGGCCCAGCTGGTCGTACGCCCAGGAGGTCCGGCCGTCCTCGGTCTCCAGCTGCACGCCCTCGTCGTCGGCCGCGACCACCCGGCCGGTCAGCTGACGGTCGCCGGCGGGCTGCTCGCCGCGCTGGCCGGGCAGCCCGGTCGCGCCCCGGACGGTGACCTTGACGAGTCGGCTCACGTTGCGCCGCCAGTGCCGGGGCAGGGTGAGCGGCCGGTCGACGCCCGGCGAGCTGACCTCGAGCTGGTATTCCCCGGCCACGATGTCGCCACCGGTCTCCTCCGCGGCGTCCAGCGCGGCCGAGACCGCCCGGGAGACGTCCGCGACGGCGTCCAGGTCGATCCCGCCGTCGGCGTCCACCATCACCCGCACCACGTGCCGACGACCGGCCCGGGAGACCGACAGGTCCTCCAGGTCGTAGCCGGCGTCGTTGACGACGGGCTCGATCACGGCTCGCAACCGGGCACGCCGCCCGGCGAGGTCACCACCGCGGGGACCCGCGGCAACGCGGGGCCGACCGGTCGGCCTGGTGGCACGGCCACGCTGCGTCATCTCCGCACCCTTTCCCTGGTCGACGGTGGTGGGTCTTCCCGCCATGCCGGCACGCCACCGGAGCGGACGCGCCGGTGGCTGCGCAGAGCGTAACGCGCCTGCCCGGCGGCGGGCCGAGCGGCGCACCGACGCCGATGACCCCTGGACCGGCCCCCATGGTGTTGACTTGCCCGGTGGGGATCGGCAGAACGACACAGCGCAACCAGGCATCCGGACATTCCCGGCGAAAGCTCCTGCGTGGCGGGGCACTGCTGGTGCTCGGTGGCACCGCCGCGCCGCTGACCGGCTGTGATCTTTTCGACCGTGACGACAAGCCGGCGCCGCCGCCCGACCCGCTGCGGCCGATGGTGGACGAGGCGCTCGCGCTGGCTGAGGCGTACCGGAGCAGCGCCGCCGCGCACCCCGACCTGGCCGGCCGCCTCGGCCCGATCGGCGAGGCGCACACCGCCCACGCCACCGAGCTGGCCCGGGTGATCGGCGTCGCCCTGCCCTCGGCGGCGGCCACCACCCCCACCACGGCTCCGGCGGCCGACCCGACCGGTGCGCTCGCCGCGCTGCGCGCGCTGGAGAAGACCGCCCAACAGTCAGCGTCCACCGCCTGCGCCGCGGCGCCCGCCGAGCGGGCCGCACTGCTCGGGTCGATCGTCGCCGCCCGCGCCACCCACCAGGAGGCACTGAAGTGAGGCAGCCATCCGCCGGGGAGGCTCTCGCCTCCGCCCTGTCCGCCGAGTACGCGGCCATCTACGCCTACGGGCGGATCGGTGTCCGGCTCACCGGCGCGGCACGGGAGGCGGCACACCAGGCGGAGGCCGCGCATCGACGTCGGCGCGACACACTGGTGGTGCAGCTCACCACCGCCGGTGGCGTCGTACCGCCCGACCGGGCCGGCTACGCGCTGCCGTTCCCGGTCACCGACCGGGCGAGCGCCCTGCGACTCGCCGCCGAGGTGGAGGAACGCACTGCCGCGCACTGGCGGGCGGCGTTGGCGTCGACCACCGGCGCCGACCGGGACCAGGCCCTGGCGGCCCTGGTGGAGTACGCGGTACGCGCCACCCGCTGGCGCAAGACGGCCGGATTGACCCCGCTGACCGTCCCATTTCCCGGTCGACCAGCCTGAACGGCCCCCCTTCGGTTGCGGAGCGCATACCAGGTATGCATACTCCGTTGCCATGTCCATCCGTCACGGGTTGCTCGCCCTGCTCGAACGCGGCCAGATGTACGGCTACCAGCTGCGCGCCGCGTTCGAGGAGTCGACCGGCTCGACCTGGCCGCTGAACATCGGGCAGGTCTACACCACGCTGTCCCGGCTGGAACGGGACGGTCTGGTGCGCCCGCTGCCGGAGAGCGAGGCCGGGCAGCGCCCGTACGAGATCACCGATGCCGGCCGGGCGGACCTGGCGTTGTGGTTCGCCACCCCGATCAGCCGCACCGACCGACCCCGCGACGAGTTGGCCATCAAGCTGGCGTTGGCGCTGACCACCCCCGGGGTGGACGTTCGCTCGGTGGTGCAGGCCCAGCGCAGCGCGACGATGCGTGCCCTTCAGGAGCTGACCCGGCTGAAGTACGGCAGCAACCGGCCGGAGGACCTCCCCTGGCGCCTCGTACTGGACTCCATGGTGTTTCAGGCCGAGGCGGAGGTGCGCTGGCTGGACCACTGCGAAAGCAGTCTGGTGCGGCACCAACCCACCGGCCCGGCACCTCCCGTGCCTCGGGTTGGGGACCCGGACGCGCAGGACTCGGCGAGGTGGGCCGGCGAGGAGGCCCGACGGTGAGCGGGTCGGACGACGCGGTGTTGGAGCTCCGCGCCGTCCACCGCACCCACGGCACCGGACCGGCGGCGGTGCACGCGCTGCGCGGCGTCAGCCTGGCCGTCCGGCCCGGCGAACTCGTCGCCGTGATGGGACCGTCCGGATCCGGCAAGTCGACGCTGCTGGCGCTGGCCGGAGGGTTGGACCGTCCGACCGGCGGCGAGGTCCGGGTCGAGGGGCAATCGCTCGGGGCCCTGGACCGTCGCGGGCTGGCCCAACTGCGTCGACGCCGGATCGGCTACATCTTCCAGCAGCTCAATCTGCTGGGCAGTCTGACCGCGCTGGAGAACGTGGCCCTCCCGCTGGAGCTCGACGGCACCAGCGGACGCCGCGCCCGCGCACTGGCCCGGGCCGCGCTCACCGAGGTGGGCCTGCCCGGGCTGGGCGACCGCTTCCCCGACCAGCTCTCCGGCGGGCAGCAGCAGCGGGTGGCCATCGCCCGCGCGCTGGTGGGTGAGCGGCGGCTGGTACTCGCCGACGAGCCCACCGGCGCACTGGACTCGCAGACCGGCGAGGCGGTGCTGCACCTGCTACGCCGCCGGATCGACGCGGGCGCCGCCGGGGTGCTGGTCACCCACGAGGCACGACACGCGGGCTGGGCGGACCGGGTGGTGTTCCTCCGCGACGGCGTGCTCGTCGACACGACGGCACCGCTGGGCAGCGTCGAGCAGCTGCTGTCCGGTAGCGAGCGGTGACCATCCGCCGTCCGCGGCGGGCCCCTGGCCGGGCCGACCCCGTGCCGGCGTCGCCGGTCGAGCCACCCGTGCTCGTCGGCCGGCGGCGGATCGCCGAGCTGACCGGCTCCTGGCGGACCGCGCTGCGGATCGCGCGGCGCGAGTCCCGCCGGGCCCGGGGGCGGACCGCCCTGGTCCTCGCGATGATCGCCCTGCCGGTGGCGATGCTGGCCTTCCTCGCGGCGAGCTACGACATGGCCGAGCTGACCCCACAGGAACGTGTCGACCGTCGACTCGGCGTCGCCGACGCGGAGTTGCAGTGGGTCGCCAACGGCCCGGTGGGACAGGACGAATGGGGTGAGGGCTGGAACACGCAGGACGGCAAGCCCCCTCCGAGGGTCACCGCAGCCCAGATGACCGCGCTGCTGGGGCCGGGCAGTCGGGTCACCGAGGTGCGCCCGAACGCCCCGCTGACCCTGCGCGGCCCGGACCGCGACGAGAACGTGTCCGGTCGGGTGCTGGACCTCGGCGACCCGCTGGCCCGGGGGCTGGTGCGGTTCCTGGCCGGCCGGGCACCACAGCAGCCCTTTGAGGTCGCGATCAGCCCGGCCGCACTGCGCCGCCTGGACCTGCGCCTCGGAGACGCCGTCACGGTCGCGGACGGGAGCAGGGCGTACACAGTGGTGGGGGTGGTCGAGTTCCCCGACGACCTCGGTCCGGTCGTGGCGCTGCACCCGGGAGCCGTACCGAAGACCGGTCCCGGGCCGGACAGCGTCTGGTTGGCGGACGTAGCCGGGACCGTCGACGCCGCGCTGGTGTCCCGGCTCAACGACCGGGGCGTGGTGGTCACCGCACGCCACTCGGACGGCGCGGAGGGCGAATCGAACCGGACCCGGTTCGGGTTCATCGGGGCGAGCGACGCCAACGACCTGAGCACCGGCGTCCTGATCGCCGGCCTCGGGCTGCTGGAGGTCGTCCTGCTGGTCGGGCCGGCCTTCGCCGTCGGCGTCCGTCGTCGACGGCGGGATCTGGCGCTGGTCGCGGTGGCCGGTGGGGACGCCGCCCAACTGCGCCGGGTCGTGCTGGCCGACGGTGTGGTGCTGGGCGTGCTGGGCGCCGCCGTCGGCTTGGTCGTCGGCGTCGGCGCGGCGTTCGCCGGTCGCCCGCTGATGGAGGAGTACGTCTTCGGTATGCGCTTCGGCGGCTACCGCTGCTGGCCGGCGGCCCTGGTGCTGCTCGGTGCGGTAGCGGTGCTGACCGGGGTGCTCGCCGCGCTGGCACCGGCGTGGACGGCCGCCCGGCAGGACGTCAGCGCCGGGCTCGCCGGGCGACGTACCCCACCGGTGTCCCCGGCCCGGTGGCTGGTCGTCGGCCTGGTCCTGGTCGTGGGCGGGGCGGGGCTGGCGGCGTACGGGTCCACCCAGACCTCCCCCGCGGTGATCCTCACCGGTCTGATCCTCGGCGAGCTGGGGCTGGTGTCCTGCACGCCGACGTTGATCACGACACTCGCCCGCCTCGGCCGGCTGTTGCCGTTGGCGCCCCGGATCGCGTTGCGCGACGCCAGCCGCAACCGAGCCGCCGCGGTGCCGGCCATCTGCGCCGTGATGGCCGCCGTCGCCAGCAGCGTGGCGCTCGGCGGGTACCTGACCAGTGACGGCGTCCGCGACGCACGCGCCTATCAGCCGATGCTGCCGACCGGTCACATGCTGGTCTACCAGAACGGGTCGGGCCAGCGACCCACGCTGGCCCAGGTGGTCGACGCCGCCCAGGATCAGTTGGGGGTCGGGGCCGTGGCCACCGTCCACACGCCGGACTGCGACGCGGCGGGCACCGTCTACTGCGACATCACGCCGGTGCTCCCCGCAGGCCGGGAATGCCCCTGGCAGATCGGTGACGACCTTCCCGCGTCGCACCGCCAGCAGGCGCGGTCCGACCCACGCTGCGCGGCGGACCCCGCCGAGGGCTACGTGCAACCCGAGGTGGACGACGGCAGCGCGCTACCACTTCTCACCGGCGCGGACCCGACGACGACAGCGGCGGCCTCGGCGGTGCTGCGCGCCGGTGGCGTGGTGGTGACCGACCCGCGCTACCTGCACGACAATCTGGTGACGGTACGCGTCAGCCGGGTGGACACCGGGCCGGATCAACTGACCGCGCTCCGTGATCTGCCGGGGTACGCGCTGCCCCGGGCGGTCGGCTATCCCCGTCTGCTGCTGTCCACCGGCGCGGCCCGACAACTCGGCGTGAACTGGTCCTCGGCCGGCTGGGTGGTCGGCACCACGACCCCGCCCGACGAGGAGCAGCAGGCACGGTTCGCCGCCGCCCTGGCGTCGTTCGGGACCTTCGCGCTGAACGTGGAGCAGGGTTCCGCGCCCCGCGACGTCTCACCGCTGCTCCTGCTCATCGCGGCGGCGGCCGGCCTGATCACGGTGGGAGCGGCCGGTATCGCCACGGCGCTCGCCGCCGCCGAGGGACGCGCCGAACTGACCACCCTGGCGGCCGTCGGCGCGGCACCGGCGTTGCGCCGGTTGCTGGCGATCTGCCAGGCCGGGGTCATCGCCGGGCTCGGTTCGGCGCTCGGCATCGTGGCCGGGCTGGGCACCGCGGCGATCGTGCTGTTCTCGGTTAACCGGCAGTACGCCAGCGCCTGGCCGGTACCCGACCCGTACCCGATCCTGGTGCCGTGGCCCACGCTCGGGGTGCTCGTGCTGGTGCCGGTGGTGGCGATGCTCGGGGCCGGTCTGTTCACCCGCGCCCGGCTGCCGATCGAGCGGCGACTGGACTGACCGCCGGGCATCCCGCCCCGCCGGTCGGCGATCGGGGCGCGTGCGGGGGTGCCGCGCGGGCCGGCCAACCGGCAGACTGATCCGCGTGTCAGTGCTGGGAAATCTCACCCGCCGAGTTGGTCACTACCGGTGGTTCGGCGCCACCGCCCGTCTGCTCGTTCCCGCCGACCGGGTGATCGGGCGGCTCACCCGGGGCCGGGTGGTCGCGCTCGGCCTGATGCCGTCCCTGGTGATCACCACGACCGGCCGCCGCTCCGGCAAACCCCGCAGCAACCCGCTGCTGTACGTGCGGGACGACGACGCTTATGTGGTGATCGGCTCCAACTGGGGGCAGACGCACCACCCCGGCTGGGCGATGAACGTGCTCGCCGACCCCGCCGCCACGGTGGACGTGAAGGGTCGACGGATCCCGGTGCGCGCCGACCTGGCGTCCGGGGCCGAGCGGGACCGGCTGTGGCAGTTGCTGGTCACCGAGTGGCCCGCGTACCACACGTACGTGCGGCGGGCCGGCGGCCGGGAGATCCACATCTTCCGGCTGGTGCCGACCGGGCGCGGCGCGCCCGCCGACCCACCGCCCGCTGGCTAAACTGCGACGGCAGTTGGCGAGGCGAGAGTCTCCCCACGCCCCTCGCCCACGATCCGAGCAACGTCCCGGATGGTGCTGGCTCCAGCCCGTGGGAGACACCGACATCCCTGATGTTGCGCGGACCTTGGCACCCAGAAGCGGAAGGTGACCCCGTGAGCGCGAGCGGCGGGCAGACCGGTGTCGATCGGGGTCTCGACGATGGACGCTGGGCGGTCGCGGAACGGGTCGCCGAGGCGGTCCGGCGGCGTTTCCCGGCCGACGTGCTCGCGGTAGCCGTCCACGGCCCCTTGGCGCACGGCGACGACGACGGCGGTGGGGACCGCGAGGCGGGGATGTTGGTGGTCACCTACCGGTCCGGTGCCGGCCCACCGCCGGCGACCCGTCGTGTGGACGGGGTGCTCGTCGATCTGACCGTGGCCGGTGCGGAGGACTACCTGGCGCAGGCTCGGGTGATCTCGGCGTTGTGGCCGCTGACCGCCGACCGGTACGTCACCACGCAGGCGTTGCACGACCCGACGGGTTGGTTGCGGACGCTGCGCGACGAGCATCTGGGCCGGTTGGCCCGGGCGCGACCGGCGGAGTTCAGCACCGCCGCCCGGCAGGCCTGGTATCGGGGCAGCGCGGCGCACGCCCGGGCGGCCCGGCTCGCCGAGTGGTACGAGACCGACCAGGCCCTGTTGATGCTCGGTGAGGCCCGGCTGGCGGCGGCCACGGTGACGGGTCTGCTGAGCCGCACCTACTTCCGCGACCCGGGGGACGCGGTTCGGCGCACCGGGTTGGCCGGCGCGGACATGACCGAGGTGGGTGCGGTGCTGGCCCGGCAGGCCGAGGAGTTGGCCGCCCGTGGTCGTGCGGTCGACGGGACGATCGACGACCTGCTCACGGGTTGACCGGCGTCACAGCCCGCCGTTCACCCCGATCAGCGTGCCGATGAGATAGGTCGCGCCGGCCGCGGCGGCACCGAGCAGCAGTTGGCGGAGGCCCCCGGTCCACCAGGGCCGGTTGGTGAAGCGGGCCACCACCGCTCCGGCGGCGAACAGCCCGAGCCCTCCGACGGCGAGTGCCAGCCACAGCTCGGTCGCGCCGACCAGGTAGGGCAGCAGCGGGATCAGGGCACCCAGCGAGAAGAACAGGAACGACGAGGTCGCCGCCGCCCACGGGCTGGGCTGGTCGTCGGGGTCGACGCCCAACTCCTCGCGGACGTGCACCCGCAGGGCTTCCTCCGGGTCGCGGCGTACCGCTTCGGCGACCTGGGTGGCGAGGTCCCGGGGTAGGCCGCGGGCCACCCAGGCGTCGGCGAGTTCGCGGGCCTCCGCCTCGGGATGGCGTTCCAGCTCCCGACGCTCCTTGGCCACCTCGGCGGCCACCTGCTCGTTGGCGGACCGGACGCTCGTGTATTCGCCGAGGCCCATGGAGATCGCCCCGGCGACCAGGCCGGCGGTGCCGGTGAGCACGATGCTGTGCGACGACACCCCGCCGCCGCCGACGCCGGCGATCAGGGCGATGTTGGTGACCAGGCCGTCCATCGCGCCGAAGACGGCCGGGCGCAGCCAGCCGCCGGAGACGTCCGCGTGGTGCGCCTCGCGCAGGGCTGCTGGGGCGTCGGTCACGGCAGCGTGAGGATCTCGTGGCCGTCGTCGGTCACCACGATGGTGTGCTCGAACTGGGCCGTCCACTTCCGGTCCTTGGTGACCACGGTCCACCCGTCGTCCCACATGTCGTACTGGTAGGTGCCGAGAGTGATCATCGGCTCGATGGTGAACGTCATTCCCGGTTCCATGATGTCGGTGGGACGCGGGCTGTCGTAGTGCGGCACGTAGAGCCCGCTGTGGAAGGCTTCGCCGATGCCGTGGCCGGTGAAGTCGCGGACCACCCCGTAGCCGAACCGCTTGGCGTACGACTCGATGACCCGGCCCACCACGTTGATCTGCCGGCCCGGGGCGACCGCGCGGATGCCGCGCATCATCGCCTCGTGGGTGCGCTCGACCAGCAGTCGGGCTTCCTCGCTGACCTCTCCGACGCAGAAGGTCGCGTCGGTGTCACCGTGCACCCCACCGATGTACGCGGTCACGTCGACGTTGATGATGTCGCCGTCCTGGATGACCGTGGAGTCCGGGATGCCGTGGCAGATGACCTCGTTGATGCTGGTGCAGCACGACTTCGGGAAGCCCTTGTAGCCCAGCGTCGACGGGTAGGCGCCGTGGTCGCAGAGGAACTCGTGCACCACCTTGTCGATCTCGTCGGTGGTCACGCCGGGCTTGCAGTGCTCGCCGGCGAGTTGGGTCGCCTGGGCGGCGAGCCGGCTGGCGACCCGCATCTTCTCGATGGTCTCCGCCGTCTGCACGTGCGAGCCACGCCACTCCTGCGGACGCTTCTTGCCCACGTACTCCGGTCGGGCGATCTGGGACGGCACCGGTCGCAGCGGGGAGAGCGTGCCGGGTGTCAGCGGAGGGCGGACGGTCATGCCGCAAGCCTATCGCCGGGAGCGCTGGTGACCCGCGCCACGGCTGCCGTGAGGTGGTTGTTGCCCTGCAAGTTTCGCTGTGCCATGGTGTCTGCGTGGATCAAGGGGGAGCACCGCCCGTCTTCTCCGCCAGCGCGGAGATCGACGGTGACCACCTCCGCGTGGTGGTGGCCGGTGAGGTCGACATGGCGACAGCGGACACGATGCTCCAGACCGCGCTGCGCGAGCCCGCCGAGCGGATCACCCTCGACCTGCGCACTGTCACCTTCTTCGACTCGGCCGCCATCCACGCCCTGGTCCGGCTCGCCCAACAGTTCCCGGGCACGCTCACCGTCCTGCCGTCCCGGCAGGTCCGTCGGGTGCTGGACATCTCCGGCCTGGGCGAGCAGAGCTGGCTCAACCCGACCTGAACGGCCGCGAAGGGCGCCTGGTCAGTCCCGTAGCTGCCGGCGCAGCGTCACCTCGGTGCCCTCGTCGGTGCGCCGCACCGACAGGTCACCCAACGCCTTGATCAGCGCCAGACCACGCCCCCGGAACCCGGAACCGGTCGACTCACGCCACTGCCCGCTGTCCCGCACGGTCGCCGTCACCGTCCGGTTCTCGATCGCCACCTCCACGCTGATCGTGGCCTCGGCGGGGTGGACCGGGTGTTCGATGGCGTTCGCGGCGGCCTCGGAGACCGCGACGGTCAGGTCGAACACGTCGGTCTCGCCGACCTCGTGCGCGACCAGGAAGTCCTCCAGACGCTTGCGCAGCACGCTCAGCCGGGTCGGGTCCGCCGGTAGCCGCAACGCGAAGCGGTTCAGCTCCGCCGCCTCCAGGGCGAGAACGGCCACGTCGTCACGGCGAGGCCGCCCGTCGACCCGCTCGACCACCGCGTCGATCAGGTCGGCCACGTGCTCGCTGGGGGTGGCCGCATCCAGGCACAGTTGGGCCAGCGCGCCGTCGATGTCGAGCTGCCGATCCTCGATCAGCCCGTCGGTGTAGAGCAACAGCCGACTGCCCGGCGTCAACTCGCTCTCGACCGCCTCGTACGTGGCGTCGGGGATGGCGCCGACCGGCGGGCCGAGCGCGCGCACGTGCAGGAACGACACGTCGCCTCCTCTGATCAGCAGTGGGGACGGGTGACCGGCACTGGCATACCGCAGGCGGCTGGTACGCGGGTCGAACACCAGACAGACCACCGTCGCGAAGGAACGACGCTCGGTGGACCCGACCAGCCGGTTGAGCCGGGTCAGCGCCTCGCCCGGCCCGTAGCCCTCCAGCAGGTACGCCCGCAGTGCGTTGCGCAGTTGCCCCATCGCGGCGGCGGCCTGGACGCCCTTGCCCACCACGTCGCCGATGACCAGCACCAGGTCACCGTTGTCGAGGGCGATGGCGTCGTACCAGTCACCGCCGACCTCGACGTCGGCGGTGCCGGGCAGGTAACGGCTGGCCAGCACCGCCCCGGGCAGCTGCGGCAGCGCTCGCGGCAGCAGGCTGTGTTGCAGGGTGGTGGCGATGCGGTGTTCGGCCTCGTAGAGCTGGGCGTTCTCCAACCGCACCCCGACCAGCCGGGCCAGTTGGGTCAGCGCGGCGTCGTCGGCCTGCGCGTCGCCGTCGGGCCGCCAGACCCGCAGCTCACCGAGCACGTCGCCGGCGGTGCCGGTCAGCTCGGTCGCGAAGGACGGGTCGGTGGCGGTGGTGCCACCACCGTCCGCCTCGGCGCGGGCCCCGGCCGCGGTGACCACCACTCGGGCGGCCTCGGCGAGGCTGAGCGCGTGCCGGGCGGCGACCTGGAGCACGTCCCCGGTGGACCGGGCGGTGTTGACCGCCACCGCCGCGTCGGCCAGCGCCCGGAGCCGCCGGATGATCTGCCCGCGGAGCTGGCCCAGCTCGACGTTGGCCCGGACCCGGGCGATCAACTCCTGGCTGGCGAAGGGCTTGGTGAGGTAGTCGTCCGCGCCGGCGGAGAGACCGGCGACGGCCTCCGCGGCGCCGGCCCGGGCGGAGAGCAGCACGATCGGGACATGCCGGGTACGCGGGTCCGCGCGCAGCGCGCTCACCAGCCCGAACCCGTCGAGCCGGGGCATCATCACGTCGCTGAGCACCAGGTCGAACCCACCGTCGCGAGCCAGCGGCAGCGCGGCCAGCCCGTCGTTCGCGGTGACCACCTCCCAGGTCGGGGAGAGCAGCCGCGTGACGTGCTCACGCAGGTCCGCGTTGTCGTCGACGACCAGGATGCGGCCGGCCGGGGTGCCGTCGGTCGGCCGGCTGTCGTAATCGGGTGCCGGGCCGGTGCCGCTCCACAACGCGGTCTCCGCCACGTAGAGGCGGGCCTGCTCGGGCTCCGCCGTGGGCAGGTGGCCGAACGTGACGACCCGGTCCACCGGCAGGTGGTCCGCACCGGTCGGGATGGTCACCGTGAAGGTGCTGCCCTCGTCGACCCGACTGGTCAGCCCGACCTCGCCGCCGTGCATCTCGACCAGTTCCCGGACCAGCGCCAAGCCGATCCCGGTGCCCTCGTGGGTGCGTGCGCGCGCCCCGGGCACCCGGTGGAACCGCTCGAAGACGTGCGGAATCTCGTCCGGCACGATGCCGATGCCGGTGTCGGTCACCTCCAGCCGGGCCGCGCCGTCCACCGCCCGGACCTGCACCCGGATCTCGCCGTCGAAGGTGAACTTGACGGCGTTGGACACCAGGTTGAGGACGATCTTCTCCCACATGTCGCGGTCGACGAAGACCGGCGCCGGCAGTGGCGGGCAGTCCACCACCAGCCGCAATCCGGCCCGGTCGGTGGCCGACCGGAAGGTGCTGGCCAGCCGGGCCGTGTAGCCGGCGAGGTCGGTGGGCTGGTAGCGGGCGGCGAGCCGCCCGGATTCCAGTCGGGAGAAGTCCAGCACCGTGTTGACCAACTTGAGCAGGCGCAACGCGTTGCGGTGCATGGTGGTGAGCCGCTCGGTCCCGGAAGCGGGTAGCGCCGGGTCGGCCAGCATGTCCTCCAGTGGACCGAGCACCAGGGTCAGCGGGGTGCGGAACTCGTGGCTGACGTTGGCGAAGAAGTTGGTCTTCGCCCGGTCCAGTGCGGCCAACTCGGCGGCCCGGGCCCGTTCCTGCTCGTACGCACGCTGCGTGCCGACCGCACGGGAGATCTGCGCGGCAACCAGGTCGAGGAAGTTCCGGTAGTCGTCGCCGAGCGGCAGCTGACGGCCCACGCCGACGATCAACGCGCCCACCGTCTCGCTGGTGGCCGTGAGCGGCAGAACGAGGGCCTGGTCGGCGGCGTCGACCGGCGGCGAATCGACCAGGTCGGCCACCTCGACAGTGGCGGGCGTGCCGTCGCCGGTCACCTGCGCCAGCACCTGCGCGACGGCGTCGGCCGGCGGCGGGACGCTACCCGTGGAACCGGCCAGGGCGAGCTGACCACTGTCGTCGGTCAGGTAGATCAGGGCGAACGGCACGTCCGCCCGGTGCCGGCCGAGCACCTCGGCCGCGGTTCGGCCGAGTTCGGCGGCGCTGCCGATGTCGTTCAGCTCGGCGCCCAGTTCGGCCAGTGCTCGCAGCCGACGCTCGCCGAGCACCCGTCCGGTGGTCTCGCTGACGATGCAGTAGACGCCACCGACCGAACCGTCGGCGCTGCGGATCGGGTCGTACGAGACGTTGAAGTAGGTCTGCTCGACGAAGCCGTGCCGGTCCAGCAGGAAGGGGTGGTCCTCGCCCCGGTAGGAGCGACCTGTGGTCCGGACACCGTCGAGCAGCGGGCCGAGCACCGGCCAGGTCTCCGCCCAGTACGAGCGGGCCGGTTGGCCGATGGCGTGCGGGTGCTTGGCACCGATGGTCGGCCGGTACGCGTCGTTGTAGAAGGCGCGCTGGTCGTCGCCCCAGAACATGACGATGGGTGCGCTGGAGGCGAGCATCATGCCGACCGCGTTGGACAGCGCGACAGGCCACTGACCGGGTGTGCCGAGCGGGCCGGAGGACCAGTCGAAGTTCGCCAGCCGCTCGCCCAACTCACCGCCCGCCGCGAACGCCGCCGCCAGCATCGGGGAGGTTTCACTGCCGGACGCGGCAGGATGCCGTTCGTCCGCTCCCCCCTGGGCCGAGCTCATGCAGCCTCCCGCTCCGGCCGTACCCCGCGACCGTTGATCTTCTCCCGCCGTGCTCGGACTTGTACCCCAGCGGACCAGCAACGTAACGCATCACGACAGGTGGACGCTGTTGACGTTCGCGCGAGCCGTCGGACACCGGACAGCACGGGCGGGCGGCGGCGTCCAACGGCCGTGGTCGAAGCGCCCCGACCAGTCAGAAGACCGGCAACCCGTCGATGCTTGCCGCGTTCTTGGTGGCCCGATAGACCACCAGATCCTCGGCCGTACGCCGGGAGTGTGACGTGAGCAACAGATCACGCTCGGTGCGGAAGTCCATCAGAGGCACCGCGTACCCGCAGGAGTCGCTGACCCGCTCCACCTCGACGATGATCACCGCCCGGACGGCGTGCACGTCCGGAGGCGCCGGAAACTCGGCGAGCCGGTCGGCGAAGGTCTCCTCGGTCACGGCGACGCTGGTGCCCCGGCCATGCAACCGGACGATCTTCGGCGGCCCGTCGAAGGCACAGAACATCAGCGTGATCCGGCCGTTGTCCCGCAGGTGGGCGATGGTCTCCGCCCCGCTGCCGTGATAGTCGAGGTACGCCACCCGATGCGGCCCGAGGATGACGAAGGTGCCTCGCATGCCCTTCGGCGAGACGTTGACGTGCCCCTCTGCGCCGGACGGCGCGGTGGCCACGAAGAAGACCGGCTGAGCCGTGATGAAGTCACCCAGTCGACCGTCGATCTCCGGATAGACCTTGCCCATCCGTCGATCCTCGCACCGGTGACACCTCCGCACGGGGGCGACGAGCGTCACACCCGCTGTCGACCAGCCGCCCGGCGGCCCGCACCAGCGCGGTGATCGGCCGCGGGTCCGGCTCGTTCTCCGGATGCCACTGCACACCGAGCACGAACGGCAGGGCCGGATCCTCCACCGCCTCCACCACACCGTCCTCCGCCCAACCGGTGACCGACAGCCGGCCCGGGTCGGCGACCGCCTGGTGGTGGTAGGAGTTGACCCGGTCCACCCCGGCCAGCACCGTCGCCGCCAGACTTCCCGGCGCGAACCGCACCGGGTGGCTGCCGTAGACACCGGGCGCCGGACGGTGCGCGTCATGACCGACCACGTCGGGCAGGTGCTGGTGCAGGGTTCCGCCGTAGGCCACGGCGAGCAACTGCATGCCCCGGCACACGCCCAGCACCGGCAGATCGGCGGCGAGCGCGGCGGCCAACAGTGTCAACTCGCCGGCGTCCCGGTCCGGCCGGTCCTCGGTACGCGGGTCGGGCCGCTGCCCGTACCGCCCCGGACCGACGTCGGCCCCACCGGCCAGCAGCAGCCCGTCCAGGACCGCCACCACGTCACCGTCCACGTCGTCCGGCGGCAGGACCACGGCCCGGCCGCCGGCGGCCGTCACCGCCCGCGCGTACGCCTCCGGCACCAGGACGGCAGGTACGTCCCGCCACACCGCCCAGCCGGCCGGCTCGACGTACGCGCTGATCCCGATCACCGGCCTCATAGCGCTGGCACCGTTCGCGACTGCGGGGCTCGCAAAACCGGCTCACTCCTCGCGCTCACAGACCTGGCACCGTTCGCGACTGCGGGGCTCGCAAAACCGGCTCACTCCTCGCGCTCACAGACCTGGCACCGTTCGCGACTGCGGGGCTCGCAAAACCGGCTCACTCCTCGCGCTCACAGAGGCGTGACGTACGCGCCGGTGATGCCGCCGTCGACCACGAACTGCGCGGCGGTCATGAACGAGGCGTCGTCGCTGGCCAGGAACGCCACCGCGGCGGCGATCTCCTCCGGTTGCCCGAACCGCCCCATCGGCACGTGCACGAGGCGGCGGGCGGCCCGCTCCGGGTCGGCGGCGAACAACTCCAACAGCAGTGGGGTGGCCACCGGGCCGGGACAGAGCGCGTTGACCCGGATGCCCTCGCGGGCGAACTGCACACCCAGCTCCCGGGTCATCGCCAGCACCCCGCCCTTGCTCGCGGTGTACGCGATCTGCGACGTCGCCGCTCCCATCAGCGCCACGAAGGAGGCGGTGTTGATGATCGAGCCCTTGCCCTGGCGACGCATGTGCGGGATCGCGTACTTGCAGCACAGGTAGACGCTCGTCGTGTTGACGCGCAGCACCCGCTCCCACGCGTCGAGGCCGGTGTCCAGGATGGAGTCGTCGTCGGGCGGGGAGATGCCGGCGTTGTTGAACGCGATGTCCACCCGGCCGTGCCGGTCGGCCACCCCGTCGAACAGGTCGCGTACCGCCGACTCGTCGGCCACGTCGGTGTGGACGAACTCGCCGCCGCACTCCTCGGCGGCCGTCGCGCCGGCCGTCGTGTCGATGTCGACGCACACCACCCGGGCCCCCTCGGCGGCGAACCGCCGGGCGGTGGCCAACCCGATACCGCTGCCCGCGCCGGTGACCACTGCCACCCGGTCCTGCAACCGACCCTGCACCCGCATCACTCCTCTGTCGCGATGAACACGTTCTTGACGTCGGTGAACGAGTGCAGCGCGTCCGGGCCCAGCTCACGGCCGAGTCCGGAACGCTTCATCCCACCGAACGGGGTCCAGTAGCGCACCGAGGAATGCGAGTTGACGCTGAGGTTGCCCGCCTCGACGGCGCGGGCTAGGCGCAGCGCCCGACCCACGTCCCGGGTCCAGATGGAGCCGGACAGGCCGTACTCGGTGTCGTTGGCGAGCCGGACCGCGTCGGCTTCGTCATCGAACGGCAGCACCGAGACCACCGGCCCGAAGATCTCCTCCCGCCAGTGCCGGTCGGCAGGTGAGTCGGCCAACAGCACCGTGGGCGCGTGCCAGAACCCGGGGCCGTCGGGGCAGGACCCGGTGAACGCGACAGTCGCGTCGGTCAGGTAATCGGCCACCCGGTCCCGCTGGGTCGCGGAGATCAGCGGGCCCATCTCGGCGGTGTCCCGGGACGGGTCCTCGACCCGCACCGCGCGTACCGCTGGTTCGAGGAGCGCCAGGAACCGGTCGTACACCGGTTGTTGGACGAGGATCCGCGACCGTGCGCAGCAGTCCTGGCCGGCGTTGTCGAAGACGGCGCCCGGCGCGGTCGCGGCGGCGCGTTCCAGGTCCGCGTCGGCGAACACGATGTTCGCGCTCTTGCCACCCAACTCCAGAGTGAGTCGCTTCACCTGCGTGGCGCAGCCGGCCATGATCCGGGTGCCGACCTCGGTGGAGCCGGTGAAGCAGATCTTGCGGACCGCCGGGTGGCTGACGAACCGCTCCCCCACCACGGCCCCCTCGCCCGGTACGACGGTGAACACATCCTCGGGCAGGCCGGCCTCGCGAGCCAGCTCGGCCAGCCGCAGCGCGGTGAGCGGGGTCAGCTCGGCGGGTTTGAGCACCACCGTGTTGCCGGCGGCGAGGGCCGGCACGAATCCCCAGGCGGCGATCGGCATCGGGAAGTTCCACGGCACGATCACGCCGACCACGCCCAGCGGCTCGTGGAAGGTGACGTCCAGCCCACCCGGCACCGGGATCTGCCGCCCGGTCAACCGCTCCGGCGCCCCGGCGTAGTAGTCCAGGACATCCCGCACGTTGCCGGCCTCCCACCGGGCGTTGCCGATGGTGTGCCCGGCGTTGCGGACCTCCAGCGCGGCCAACTCGTCCAGATGCGCGTCAACGACGGAGGCGAACCGCCGCAGCAACCGGGCCCGGTCCCCCGGCCCGACCTTCCGCCACGCCTCGAAGGCGGCAGCCGCCCGCGCAACAACAGCGTCCACCTCGTCCAGCGAAGCCCCGGGAACCTCCCGGACGATCTCCTCAGAAGCAGGATCACGAACCAGGGTCACGCCATCACCCCCGCCTCACAGGCGCTCGAAACCACGGGTCAGCTCCCAGTCCGTCACCGCGGCGTCGAAGGCGGCCAGCTCGACCCGCGCCTGGTTGGCGTAGTGGGCCACCACCTCCGCCCCGAACGCCTCCCGGGCCACCGTCGAACCCTCCCAGAGGGCCAGGGCGTCACGCAGCGTGCCGGGCACCCGCTCGGCCTCCGGGTCGTCGTAGGCGTTGCCGGTGCACTCGTCGCTCAGCTCCAGCTCCTGGTCGATGCCGTGCAGCGCGCCGGCGACCAGCCCGGCGATCGCCAGGTACGGGTTGACGTCGGCCCCGGGCACCCGGTTCTCCACGCGCATCCCCTGCCCGTGGCCGACCACCCGCAGCGCGCACGTGCGGTTGTCCACCCCCCACCGCAGCGCCGTCGGGGCGAACGACCCCGGCTGGTAACGCTTGTAGGAGTTGATGTTCGGGGCGAAGAGCAGGCTGAACTCCCGCATGGTGGCCAACAGCCCGGCGAGCACCCGCTGCCCGGTCTCGCTCAGGTGCGCTGGCCCGTCACCGAGCATCGCCGACGAGCCGGAGGAGTCGCGCAGCGAGAAGTGGACGTGGCAGGAGTTGCCCTCCCGCTCGTTCGGCTTGGCCATGAAGGTGATCGCCATGCCCTCCTGGGCGGCGATCTCCTTGGCGCCGTTCTTGTAGATGACGTGGTGGTCGGCGCAGGCCACCGCCTCGTCGTAGCGGAACGCGATCTCGTGCTGGCCGAGGTTGCACTCACCCTTGGCGCTCTCCGGCGTCAGCCCGGCGGCGGCCATCTCGGTGCGGATCCGGCGTAGCAGCGGCTCCACCCGGGCGGTGCCGAGCAGCGAGTAGTCGACGTTGTACTGATTCGCCGGGGTGAGGTCCCGGTAGCCCCGCCGCCAGGCGTCCTCGTACGAGTCGCGGAACAGCACGAACTCCAGCTCGGTGCCGGCGTACGCGGTCAGCCCGTGCTCGGCCAGCCGGTCCAGCTGGCGGCGCAGGATCTGCCGGGGCGAGGCGACCACGTCACCGGAGCCGTCGAGCCAGGTCAGGTCGGCCAGCAGCATCGCGGATCCGGGTTGCCAGGGAACCCGGCGCAACGTGGCGAAGTCCGGCACCATCGCGAAGTCGCCGTAACCGCGCTCCCAGCTCGACATCGCGTACCCGTCGACGGTGTTCATGTCGACGTCCACGGCGAGCAGGTAGTTGCAGCCCTCGCTGCCGTGTTCGGCCACCTGGTCGAGGAAGAACGGCGCGTGGAACCGCTTGCCCTGCAACCGGCCCTGCATGTCGACCAGGGCCAACACCACAGTGTCTATCTCGCCGGCCTCGACGGCGACCCGCAACTCTTCCAGCGTCAACGGCGTTCTGCTCATCAGCGGGCCTCCATCACCAAGGTCTACTGGCAATCCGGATCACCGTCAATGCCCCCGCAGTGGTCGGCGGCAAACCAGGCGAGGAGTTGGCATGCGTCTTCGAGCAGTCCTGTCCGTCGTCACCGCCGTCATCGCGCTCGCGAGCACGGTGAGCGCCGAGGCGGGCGTACAGCCGGCGCCGGCGCCCGTGGTCGCGTCTCAGGCCGGCGGTTTCGACTTCGCCGACCCGGACGTCGTCGCGACCGGGCTGGACGTTCCGTGGGGGCTGGACTTCCTTCCCGACGGCAGCGCCCTCGTCGGCCAGCGGGACCTGGGCACCGTGGTGCGGATACGACCGGGTCGGCCACCCGTGCCGGTCGCCCGGATCCCCGGCGTGGTCGCCGGCGGCGAGGGAGGGCTGCTCGGCCTCGCCGTCTCGCCCCGCTACCGGCAGGACCGATGGGTGTACGTCTGCTTCACCACCGCCTCCGACATCCGCATCACGCGGTTCCGCCTGAGCGCCCCGCAGCACCAGCAGGTGATCCTCAGCGGTCTCACGCGGGCGTCGTTCCACTACGGCGGCCGGATCGCCTTCGGCCCGGACGGGCTGCTCTACGCCGGCATCGGTGACGCCGGTGTGCCCGCCAACGCGCAGGACCTGGCCAGCCGCAACGGCAAGATCCTGCGGATCCGGCCGAACGGCGGCATCCCGGCGGACAATCCGTTCCCCGGCTCGCCGGTCTTCAGCTACGGCCACCGCAACGTGCAGGGGTTGACCTGGGATCCGCGCGGCCGCCTGTTCGCCTCCGAGTTCGGCCAGGCCACCTGGGACGAGGTCAACGTCATCGTGCGGGGTGGCAACTACGGTTGGCCGGTCGTGGAGGGTCCGAGCGTCGACCCCCGGTTCCGCGCTCCGGTAGTCGTCTGGCCCCCGGCGCAGGCGTCGCCGAGTGGCGTCGCCTTCGCGGGCGACACGCTGTTCGTCGCCGCTCTGCGGGGCACCCGGTTGTGGGCGGTGCCGGTGAGTGCCGCTGGGCAGGTCGGCACCCCGGTCGCCGAACTGGTGGGCGTCCACGGCCGCCTGCGTACCGTCGTCGCGGCACGGGACGGCTCGCTGTGGGTGACCACCAGCAACCGCGACGACAACGGCACGCCGACGCCGCTGGACGATCGCGTCCTGCGGTTCACGACCGGCGAGCGGCAACCGCCGCCCGCCGGTCGTGCCGGCGCGGCCCGATCCTGACCGGGTGCGCGGCCGGCGTCACTCCGACCCGTCGACCACCGCCGGCTGGGACCTGGTGGCAGGTTCCTCGACGGTACGCACCGGACCGGTGAACCACGTACGTGCCGACGCGTACCACCAGACGGCGACCACCAGCAGCACCCCGCCGACGGCGAGCGGCGCGTAGTTCACCGCCGACCAGGTGAACCCGTCGTTGCCGGGCACCCCGGCGGGCACGATCGGCAGCACGAAGTAGACAGCGATCACCGCGATCTCGATCACCGCGATCCAGCCGAGCAGCTTGTACTTGCGCCCCAGCGTCCAGGGGCCGGGGACGAACCGGTCGCCCATCCGCAGCCGCAGGGCGATCGGGATGAGGAAGGACAGGTAGAGCCCGAGCACCGCGACCGAGACCACCGCGTAGAACGCGACGGGAATGCCGGCCGAACTCTCGTAGAGCGCCGGCAGGGTCAGCACCAGACCGGCCACTGTGGCGCCGATGATCGCGTTGACCGGGGTGCCGTTGCGGTCGACAGTTGACCAGAGCCGCCAACCGGGCACCGCACGGTCCCGGCTGAACGCGTAGGCCATCCGGCTCATCGAGGTCACGCAACTCATGCCGCAGAAGAACTGGCCGATGGTCGAGATGATGATGACGATCTTGAAGAAGACCGGGGTCAGAGCGGATTCGAAGATCGCGCCGGAGAAGCCGCCCGCGGCGTTGACCGCCTCCACGTCGGTGGCCGCGAAGAGGAACGCCAGCAGCAGGATCCATCCGCCGACCGCCGAATAGAAGATCGACTGCCAGAGCCCGCGCGCGGCGGCCTGCGAAGCGCCACGGGTCTCCTCGGAGACGTGCGCGCAGGCGTCGAAGCCGGTGATCGTGTACTGGGTCAGCAGGAAGCCCAGCGGCAACACGTAGAACCAGAACGTCAACCCGCCGACGTCCCCGTCGCCGAAACCGGAGTTGTTGAAGCGCTCGGTGAACACGAACTGGAAGCTCTGGTGGTTGTCCGGGACGAAGACCAGGATGGCCACCACGACGGCCGCGCCGGCCACGTGCCACCAGACCGAGACGTTCTGGAGTACGTCGATGATCCGGTGCCCGAAGATGTTGATCAGACCGTGCAGCACCAGGATGATCACGAACAGCATGAACGCCTGGCGCAGCGTCCCGGCCCACCCGTCGAAGAGCGCCGACAGGGTGAGGTTGAGGAACGTCGCGCAGCCGTAGTCCACCGAGGCGGTGACCGCCACCAGGCCGATCAGGTTCAACCAGCCGGTGAACCAGCCGTGCACCGGGCGGCCCATGGTGGCCGCCCACCAGTAGATCCCGCCCGCCGTCGGGTACGCCGACACCAGCTCGGCCATGCAGAAGCCGATGATGAGGATGAACAGCGAGATCAGCGGCCAGCCCCAGGAGATGGCGACCGGCCCGCCGTTGTTCCACGCCTGGCCGAAGGTGGTGAAGCAGCCGGCCAGGATGGAGATGATCGAGAACGAGATGGCGAAGTTGGAGAAGCCGCTCCACTTGCGGCGCAGCTCCTGTTTGTAGCCGAGTTCGGCGAGCCGTCGGGCATCGTCGTCCATCGGTTGCTCGGCGGTTGGCACGGGGGTCGTTGCCACTGCACACCTCCCTGAGGTGGTTCCGCGTGCGAGTGGGCAAAGTGTGATCCCGGCCGATCAAGACGGTCAATACATGGTCGGCGGGAATGTCACCGCCATCGGGCTAAATGCGTTGCCGTCCAGCTACCCCGACGCGCATCCTTGACCCCGTGACCAGGCTCGATCTGGGCCGACCCCGGGCACTCGGACCGCCCGGACCCCAAAGGCGCGGGGCACACCTCTCTCTCACGTACGGCGTCCCGCCGTACCCCAAAAGTGCCCCGCGCCCTCCCCCCACCCCCACCCCCTCCCCCTCTTTCCGGCGTGATCAAGAGGTTTGCGTCAGATTTCGGCTCCTGCCTGACGCAAACCTCTTGATCAACGCGGTGAGGGTGGGGTCTAGGTCAGGAGGAGACCGGCTACCCAGAGGGCGGCGATAACCACGCCGGCCAGGAACTCCACGAGCATCGAGAGGCCGGCGGCCTTGAGCGCCTGCACCGTGGACGGCCAGGCGAGGCGGTTGCTGCCCAGTCGGAGGCGTTCCGCCGCCCACACCCCGCCGACGAAGCCGAGCACCAATCCGACAACCGGCACCACGAAGAACCCGATGATGCCGAGCACCCCGCCGGCGAGCAACGTGGACGTCGGCACACCCGCGTGTTTCAGGTTCCGACCGGGCCACACGTACTTGATCACGACGCCACCCGCGGCGACCACCGTGGCGGCGGCGAACACCGCCCAACCAGCCATGCCCGCGCCACCGAAGATCGCCCAGAGCAGCACACCACCCCAGCACAGCGGCAGCGCCGGCAGGCCGGGCACCACGACGCCGGCCAACCCGGCCAGGATGGCCAACCCGGCCACCACGGTCACCGCCGTCTGCGAGTCGGTCAGGTCCACCCAGTCACCTTGCCCTGCCGCTGGTCAGCCCGCAACGTTCACCCCTCGCTCGCACCAGCACTCCGCTCCGCTCCGTGCCGCTGCTTCGCGCCACGCTGCTGCACCACCGGTTCACTCGCGACGCTCGCTCGCACCGCCACGCAGCCGGGCGGTGATCGCCCCGGCCGGGGCCGGGGCGCCGAAGAACCGGCCCTGCCCGGTGTCGCAGCGCAGCGCCCGCAACCGTTCCGCCTGCTCCCCGGTCTCGACCGCCTCGGCGGTCACCCACAACTCCAACGCGTGCGCCAACCGGACCAGCGCGTCGACGATCCGTTCGTCGCGGTGGTCGGCAGCACTGTCGGCACGGATGCCCTCGACGAACGGCCCGGCGAGCTTCAGGCAGTGGATCGGTAGCCGCCGCAGGTACGCGAGGTTGGAGTACCCGGTGCCGAAGTCGTCGACGGCCAGCCGGACACCCAGCGCGGCGAGCCGGTACAGGCTGCGCAACGGTTCGTCGGCGCTGCCCATCACCGCGCTCTCGGTCAGTTCCAGTTGGAGCAGGTCCGCGGGCAGTCCACTGGTGTGCAGGGCGTCCGCCACGGTCTCCACGATCGTCGGGTCGTCGGCCTGACGCGCGGCCAGGTTGACGCTGACCACGAGCCGGGCGTCGGGGAACTCCCGCCACCACCGCTCGGCGTCGTGACAGGCCTGCCGGAGCACCCACTCCCCGAGTCGGACGATCAGGCCGGTCTCCTCGGCCAGGCCGATGAACCGGTCCGGTCCGATCAGGCCCAGCTCCGGGTGCTCCCAGCGGACCAGCGCCTCCACCGCCAGCATGCTGCCCTCCAGCAGCGACACGATCGGTTGGTAGTGCAGGACGAACTCGCCCCGGTCCAGCGCGGCGGGCAGCCCGGCGACAAGCGCCGACCGGGCGATGTCCCGGGCGCTGCGCTCCGGGTCGTAGACCGCCCACTGGCCCCGGCCCGCCGCCTTCGCCCAGTAGAGCGTGGTGTCCGCGGCCTTCATCAGCTCCGACGGGCTGGTCTCCTCCGCCGGGCACTGCACGATGCCCACGCTGGCGGAGACGGCCAACTGGTGGTCGCCGACGTGCACCGGGGCCGCGACGGCCGCCAGCGCCGCCTCCGCGACGGCCACCGCGTCGTCGACGTCGTCCCCTCCGTCGACGAGGATCACGAACTCGTCGCCACCCATCCGGGCGACGAGGTGGCCGTGGTCGGCCACGCACTCGTTCAGCCGCCGGCCGATCATCACCAGCAACTGGTCACCGAGGTCGTGGCCGAGGCTGTCGTTGATCGCCTTGAAGCCGTCCAGGTCGAGGAAGCACACCCCGACCCGCTGCCCGGTGCCCGCGCCGTCGAGGACCCGACCCAGCGTCTCGAAGAACAACGTCCGGTTGGGCAACCCGGTCAGTGGGTCGTGCAGCGCCTGGAAGCGCAGCCGCTGCTGGAGTTCGTACCGCTGGGTGATGTCCTCGATCATCGCCACGGTGTAGCGGGGGCGGCCGTCGTCGTGGCGGATCAGCGAGACGGCCAGGTCGGTCCAGACCGTGGTGCCGTCCTTGCGGTGGTAACGCTTCTCCACCCGGGCGGACTCATGCTTGCCCTCGACCAGCTCCTGGTACAACTCCCACATGCCGGCGGTGTCGTCGGCGTGGTACAACGCCGCCACGTTGGTCTCGCAGAGCTCCTCGATCGAGTAGCCGAGCATGTCGGCGAATGCCTGGTTGACATCGACGATCCGGCCGTCCACATCGGCAATGCCGATCCCGATGGCGGCACCGGTGAAGACGGCCCGGAACCGCGCCTCACTGTCGCGCAACGCCTGCTCGACCGCGTCGCGGGCCTGCCAGGCCGAACGGGCGATCCGCTCCTGCTGGCTGAACGTGCGGTCGCGGAGCGCCCGGGCGAATCCGGCGGCCAGCCCACCCTGCAACGCCGCCATCCGGTCGGCGAGGTCCGCCGGCCGGTCGCCGGCCACCAGCACCCGGTGCGGAAAGTCCGCACCGAGGGCGTGCACCGTCCAGTCCAGGGCCTGCGGCTCGGTCAGGTGCGCCTCCACCAGTGCCGCGCCGACCTCCTCGGCGGGGCGGGCGGTGAACGGCTCCGCCCGTACCGCCTGCGCCAGCCGGATCGTGTGCACCAGCAGCAGCCGCTCGGTCTCGGCCGCGCTGAGCGGCACGAAACCGAGGCGGCGTACCGCGCGGGCCCAGTCGGCGGCGTACCCCTGGGCGTCAGCCCGGCCGGCATGGACCCCGGCGTCGGCCCGGCCGGTATCGACCCCGGCGGGGTCCCGGCCGGCATCGACCCCGGCGGGATCCGGGACGGCGGCCATGGGATCAGCCGGCGGGCTGGTCGTACCGGGCGACGCCGCCGAAGGCGCCGAACCGCTCCGGGTGCTCGTCCACGTCGGACGGTGAGTCGGGGCGCCAGAGCGGCATGTGCACCACGCCCGGCTCCAGGACGGTCCAGTCGCCGAAGAAGCCGGTCACCTGGGCACGGGAGCGCAGGGTGATCTCGGTGTCCGTCCGGGCGGAGAGTCGCTGGGCGTCCAGCATCTCCTGCGGCTGGTCCTCGAACGTGGAGTGTGAGAGAACCAGGAAGCTGCCCGGTGCGGCGGCGGCCCGCAGGGCGGCCAGGATCTCCTCGGGCCCGTCGCCGTCGGGGATGAAGTGCACCACCCCGGCCAGCAGGATGCCCATCGGTCGACTGAAGTCGATCAGCCCGAGCTGCCGGGTCTCGGCGAGGATGCGCTCCGGCTCGCGCAGGTCGGCGTGGATGACCCCGGTCAGCTCGTTGCCCGCGAGCAACTCCCGGCTGTGGGCGACAGCGACCGGGTCGATGTCGACGTACACCACCCGGGCCTTGGGGTTGACCCCCTGGGCCACCTCGTGCACGTTGCCGACGGTGGGAATTCCGGAGCCGATGTCGAGGAACTGGTCGATGCCGGCGTCGAGCAGCACCCGGACGGCCCGGCGCAGGAACTCACGGCCGGACCGCATGGTGGCGGCGAGGTTGGGGGTCATGCTCGCGATCTGTTCGGCCAGCTGCCTGTCGATCTCGAAGTTGTGCGCCCCGCCAAGGAAGTAGTCGTACACCCGGGCCGCACTCGGCCTGGTCAGATCGATCTCGGTCGGCAGTCCGTCGGGCATCGGTGTGCTCCCCAGTTCGTCGCCGCGGCGCGGGACACCACCGGCGTCGACGGACGTGCGCGACCACCGGCGGACCCGCGGGTCGTGTGGTGTGGACCACTCTAGGCGGCTGACTCCAGCAACAGCGAGATGCCTTGACCGACGCCGATGCACATGGTGGCCAGAGCCCTGCGACCACCGCGCCGACGCAACTCCAGGGCGGCGGTCAGCGCCAGGCGCGCGCCGCTGGCACCGAGCGGGTGCCCCAGCGCGATAGCGCCGCCGTTCGGGTTGACGTGTTCGGCGTCCACGGGCAACCCCAGCTCCCGCAGCACCGCCACGGACTGCGCGGCGAACGCCTCGTTCAGCTCCACCACGTCCACCGCGCCCAGCTCGACGCCGACGCGGTCGAGCAGCTTGCGGGTCGCCGGCACCGGGCCGATGCCCATGATGCGGGGCGGTACGCCGGCCGCCGCCGCGCCGCTGACCCGGGCCAGTGGCGTCAGGCCGTAGCGCCGCACCGCCGCCTCGCTGGCGACCAGCAGGGCGACAGCTCCGTCGTTGACGCCCGACGAGTTGCCGGCGGTCACCGTGCCGCCGTCGCGGAACGGGGTCGGCAGCGCCGCGAGCTTGTCCAGCGAGGTCTCGCGGGGGTGCTCGTCGACGGCGACCAGGCGAGTCTCCCGACGGCCGGCGGGCACCGACACCGCCACGATCTCCTCGGCGAACCGGCCGTCGGCCTGCGCCTTGGCTGCGCGCTGCTGCGAGCGGTACGCGAAGGCGTCCTGCTCGGCCCGGCTGACGCCGTACTCGGCGGCGACGTTCTCCGCCGTCTCCGGCATCGAGTCGACGCCCCACCCGTCGCGCATCAGTGGGTTCACGAACCGCCAGCCCAGGGTGGTGTCGTACACCTCGGCCGACCGGGAGTACGCCGACGTCGCCTTCGGCATGACGAACGGCGCACGGCTCATGCTCTCCACCCCTCCGGCGATCACCAGCTCGGCGTCGCCGGCGACGATGGACCGGGCGGCGGTGGCGAGGGCGTCCAGGCCGGAGCCGCAGAGCCGGTTGACGGTGCTGCCCGGCACCTCCTCGGGCAGGCCGGCCAGCAGCGCCGCCATCCGGGCGACGTTGCGGTTGTCCTCGCCGGCCTGGTTGGCGCAGCCGAGCACGACGTCGTCCACCCGGGCCCAGTCCACCGAGGGGTGCCGGGCGACCAGTTCGCGGATCACGTGCGCGGCCAGGTCGTCGGGGCGGACGCCGGCCAGCGCGCCGGCGTACCGGCCGATCGGGGTACGAACACCGGCCACCAGGTATGCCACTGTCATCGCGAGTCCTTCGGGGGTGCAGACGGCGGGGGTGGGGGCACGCCCACCGGGTCGCGGGGGCTACCGGCCGCCAGGATATCCGCGCCGCCAGCGGATAGGTTGACGGCATGGCCCGGGCCCAGTTCAGCGCAGAGACCAGCGGCGGCGGCGCGTTCGTGCGTCAACCCAACCGGTTCACCGGGCGGGTCACCGCCGACTCGACCTCGCCGCCGGGCGGCGGTCCGGACGAGCAGGACCGCTGGCCGCTGGAGGCCGGCCGGTACCGGTTGATCTGGTGTCGGGCCTGCCCGTGGGCGCACCGGGCGAGGATCGTGCGTGGCCTGCTCGGGCTGGACGACGCGATCTCGCTGGGCACCGTCGACCCGATCCGGGACGAGCGGGGTTGGGCGTTCGCCCTGGACCCGGACGGCTTCGACCCGGTCCTCGGGGTGAGCTTCCTGTCCGAGGCGTACCTGGCCACCGACCCGGACTACACCGGCCGGGTGACAGTGCCGGCGCTGGTGGACACTCTGACCGGCCGGGTGGTCACCAACGACTATCCGCAGCTCACCCTCGACTTCTCCACGGAGTGGCGGTCGCTGCACCGTGCGGGGGCGCCGGACCTCTACCGGGAGGACATGCGTCCCGAGATGGACGCGCTGATGGCCGAGATCCACACCGACGTCAACAACGGCGTCTACCGGTGCGGGTTCGCCACCTCCCAGGAGGCGTACGACGAGGCGTTCCGGGCTCTCTTCGCCCGACTGGACGTCCTGTCCGAGCGCCTCGCCGGGCAGCGCTACCTGATGGGCGACGCGATCACCGAGGCCGACGTGCGGCTGTTCACCACGCTGGTCCGCTTCGACGCCGCGTACCACGGGCACTTCAAGTGCAACCGCAGCAAGCTGACCGAGATGCCGGTGCTGTGGGCGTACGCCCGGGACCTGTTCCAGACCCCGGGCTTCGGCGAGACGGTGGACTTCGACCACATCAAGCGGCACTACTACGCCACCCATCGGGAGATCAACCCGACCGGGATCGTGCCGCTCGGGCCGGACGAGTCCGGCTGGGGCACGCCGCACGGGCGTGGTTGAGCCGGGTCGGCCCGGCACCACGACCGCGCCGACGGTCCGTGCTGACGTCGCCCGCCGGGTCGCCGGGTCCGCCGCCGCCGGGTGCGCGGTGGCCGGTGCGGCAGCGGTGACGGTCGCCGTGGTCGCTGGTCCCGGTCCCGGGTTCACCGGGTACGTCAGCGAGGCGGGCATCGCCGGCAGCGCGCACGCCCTGACGTACCGGATCGGGATCCTCGCTCTTGCCGCCGCGCTGCTGCTGATCGGCGCGGCGCTGCCGCCCGGGGTGTGGGCGGCCCCGGCGCTGCTCGCCACCGGCGCGGTTTTCACCGCCGTGTCCGGGGCGGTGACCTGCTCCGCCGGCTGCCCGTTGCCACCGTTCGAGCGTGCGACGGTGGCGGATCTGGTGCACGGCGGCGCGAGTATCGCGGCGACCGCGGCGGTGGTCTTCGCCATGGTCACGCTCTCCGTGTCCGGGCCGGCGGGCCCGGCGGTACGCCGACTGGCCGGTCCGGCCGCCGCGCTGGCCCTGCCGCTCTGCGCCGCGGTGGGGCTGGCGATGCTCGTCCTCGGTCGGGGCACGTTCGTGGGTGTGCTGGAACGGCTGATCCTCGGACTCGCTGTGCTGTGGGGTGTGGCCACCGCCACCGCGCTGGCCCTGGCAGCGGAAAGTTCAGCCGCTGTAAGGAGCCTCACGCCGACCGCTCCTTCCGATGAGCGGAAATCGGCGTAACGTCGGCGAACGATGACCAATGTCTGGGGCCTCACTGTCCGCCTGTATGTCGATCTCCGACTGCAGGCCAGTGGCATCTGTCCGGGCTAGCCGCGCTTTCACGCCTGCCCTGAATCAGACCGGACAAATGGATAGAACATGCCCTTCAGCCTGCGCAAGATTCCCTTCTCCGTGCAGATCCTGCTCGGCCTCGTGCTCGGCGTCGCGCTGGGCTTCCTGGCCCGCACCAACGACCTGAGCTGGCTGACCAGCACCCTGCACACCGTCGGCAGCCTCTTCGTCCAGCTCCTCAAGCTGGCCGTGCCGCCGTTGGTCTTCACCGCCATCGTGGTCAGCGTGGTCAGCCTGCGCGGTGTCGCCAACGCCGCCCGGCTCGCCCTCAAGACGCTGATGTGGTTCGGCATCACCGCCCTGATCGCGGTGAGCATCGGCATCGGGCTCGGCCTGCTCACCAACCCCGGCCGGGGCGTGAGCCTCGACCTGGGTGGCGCTGCCGCACCGAAGAAGACCGGTTCGTGGACCGACTTCCTCACCGGCATCGTGCCCACCAACCCGATCGGCGCGTTCGTCGAGGGCAACGTCCTCCAGATCGTCTTCCTCGCCGTCGTCGTGGGTGCCGCCGCCCTGCTGGTCGGCGAAGCCGCCGAGCCGTTCGTGGCGCTGAACCGTTCCCTGCTGGAGATCGTCCAGAAGGCGCTCTGGTGGGTCATCCGCCTCGCCCCGATCGGCACGCTCGGCCTGATCGGCAACGCCGTCGCCTCGTACGGCTGGGACCTGCTGGCCCCCCTCGCGAAGTTCACCACCGCCGTCTACGTCGGCTGCGCCATCGTGCTGTTCGTGGTCTACCCGCTGGTGCTGATCCTCGCCGGCCGGCTCAACCCGCTGCGCTTCTTCGCCGGCGCCTGGCCGGCCATCGAGCTGGCGTTCGTGTCCCGTTCCTCGGTCGGCACGATGCCGGTGACCCAGCGTTCCGTCGAGCGGCTCGGCGTGCCCCGCGAGTACGCCTCGTTCGCGGTGCCGTTCGGCGCCACCACGAAGATGGACGGTTGCGCCGCCATCTACCCGGCGCTCGCCGCGATCTTCGTGGCCCAGGTGTTCGGTGTGCAGCTCGGCCTGACCGACTACCTGCTGATCGCCTTCGTCTCGGTGGTCGGCTCGGCGGCCACCGCCGGCCTGACCGGCGCGATCGTGATGCTGACCCTGACCCTCAGCACGCTGGGCCTGCCGCTCGCCGGCGCCGGCCTGCTGCTGGCCATCGACCCGATCCTGGACATGATCCGCACCGCCACCAACGTGGCCGGGCAGGCTCTGGTGCCGACCGTCGTCGCTGCCCGCGAGGGAACCCTCGACCGGGTCGCGTACGAGTCCGCCGGTCGACGCGACCTGACCGAGCCGGAGCCGGTCGCGGAGACCCGGCCCGACCTGACCCCTGTTCCTGCCTGACCACGTCACCCGGTACGGCGACGGGCCCCTCTCCCCGGGGGCCCGTCGCCGTTGCCGTTTCGAGAGGATGTCCCCCATGAGCTCCCTGTTCACCCCCCTGGCCCTGCGTGGCGTCACACTGCCCAACCGGATCGCCATGGCCCCGATGTGCCAGTACTCTTGCGGCCCCGACGGTCTGCCCACCGACTGGCACCTGACCCACCTCGGCAGTCGCGCGGTCGGCGGCGCCGGTCTGGTGATGACCGAGGCGACGGCCGTGCTCCCCGAGGGCCGGATCAGCCCTCAGGACACCGGGCTGTGGTCCGGCGCCCACGTCGACGCCTGGCGACCGGTGACCGCGTTCGTCGCCGCCCACGGCGCGGTGCCGGCCGTGCAACTCGCGCACGCCGGGTTCAAGGCCTCCACGTACCGGCCGTGGGCACCGGAACGCGGCGGTGTGCCGGACGCCGAGGGCGGATGGACGCCCGTCGCGCCCGGATCCGAGGCGTTCACCGCCGGCTACCGGACGCCGACCAGCCTCGACGAGGCCGGCATCGCCGGTGTGGTCGAGGCGTTCGCGACCGCCGCCGAGCGGTCGCTGGCCGCCGGCTTCACCGCCGTGGAGATCCACGCCGCGCACGGCTACCTGCTCAACGAGTTCCTGTCGCCGCTGACCAACCACCGCACCGACTCGTACGGCGGCGACCGGACCGCCCGGATGCGGCTCACCCTGGAGGTGGCCCGCGCGGTACGCGCCGCGGTCGGCGAGGACGTGCCGGTGCTGACCCGGATCTCCGCCACCGACTGGGTCGAGGGCGGCTGGACGATCGAGGACAGCGTGGTGCTGGCCGGCGAGTTGGCCACCGTCGGCGTCGACCTGGTCGACGCGTCGTCCGGCGGCGTCAGCGTCGACCAGCGCATCCCCCTCGGTCCCGGCTACCAGGTGCCGCTGGCCGCCCAGATCCGCCGCGAGGCCGGCGTGCCGACCGGCGCGGTGGGCCTGATCGTCGAGCCCGAGCACGCCGAGCAGATCGTCGCCGGCGGCGAAGCCGACCTGGTGCTGCTCGGCCGGGAGCTGCTGCGCGACCCGTACTGGCCGCGCCGGGCCGCCGCGAAGCTCGGCGTCGCGTACACCGGGCCTGACCAGTACGCCCGCGCCTACTGACACCTGACGTGGTCGGGCGGCTGCCGTACCCCGGCAACCGCCCGACCGTCAGCCGGCCCCGACCGTCAGCCGGCCCCGACCGTCAGCCGGCCAGGTGCGACCAGTCGCCCTCCAGCTCCTGCCAGGTGCCCTGGGCGGCGACCGCCCCGCCGAGCAGCACCACCACATGGTCGGCCCGGACCAGCGCCGCCCGCTTCGCGGTCGAGCCGACCACTGTCACCCCGTGGTCGCGCAACGCCTGCCACAGCGCCAGCTCCGTGGTGACGTCCAGCGCCGACGACACGTCGTCGGCGACCAACAGTTCGGTACGCGGTGCCAGCGCGCGGGCCAGCGCCAACCGCTGCAACTGCCCGCCGGAGAGCCGGGTGCCCTTGTGCCCGATGAGCAGACCGAGCCCACCGCCGGCGGCGACCAGGTCATGGTCGAGCTGGGCGGTGCTGACCGCGCCGGCCGCGTCGACCTGGTGTCCGAGCGCGATGTTCTCGGCGACCGTGCCGGACAGCACCCGGGGCAACTGGCCGACGTAGCCGACCTGGTTGGGGCGCAGGAACAACTCCGGCTCGGTGACCGGGTCACCGTTCCACGCCAGCTCACCGGTGTGGTGCACGATCCCGGCCAGCGCCCGCAGCAACGAGGACTTGCCCGACCCCACCGGCCCGACCACCAGCACCAACTGCCCCCGCCGCACGGTCAGGTCGACGTTCCGGACGGCCACCGTACCGTCGGAGTGCACCACCCCGAAGTCGCGCAACTCCAGGCGGCGCAGCGGATGCCGCTGTGGTGGCGTCGGCGCCGGCGCCGTCCCGGCGGCCAGGTCGACTGCCGGAACCCCCGCGGAGTACGCGCTCACTCCGGTCATCGCCGCCGTGCGGCGGGTCCAGACCCGCGCCGACGGCAGCTGCGAGATCAACGACGCGGTGGTCCAGGCGAACCAGCGGGCCGCGCCCAGCGTGGACACGGCCACCAGCACCGCACCGGCGGAGAGACCACCGCCCAGGTAGAGCGCCCACGCGCCGATCGGCAACAGTCCGCTGGCCATCGAGGGCGTGGAACGCGCCCACACCTGCACCGAGATCTCCCGCCGCTGCCGGTCGCTGCGCACCACGTCCAGGCTGGCCAGATGGCGTAGCACCGCACTGGTCGCACCGGCGAGCTTCACCGTCCGCGCCGCGGACAGCGCGGAGACCAGCGCCGTCGCGAAGGCGGCCCGCGCCGCCACAGTGGCCCGGGCGGCACGTTCGAGCTTCGGCCCGAACAGCGTCGCCGCCAGCCCGGAGACGACCATCGTGCCGAGGAAGAACAGCCCCGGCACGACACTGCCGGTGACCGCCGTCATGGCGACGACCAGGACCAGCGCGACCGCCTGGTCCAGCACGTTGTCGGCGAGCTGGACCACCCGCTCGGTGTCGCCGCCCTGCGCCACGACCTCGGCCGGGGTGTGCGAGCTGACCCGGCGCGGCCCGGTCTGACCGTGCACCAGGCGCAGACCGATCCGCAGCATCTGCCGCACCCACCAGCCCGGGAACCAGACGTGGGTGTAGTACGGCAGCGGCATGGTGACCAGCAACCCGGCCACGATCCCCACCGCCGGCAGGTACGGGCTGCCGGTCCCGTCGACCAGGTCGGCCCAGAGCCAGGGCAGCACCGGCCCGTCCAGCCCCAGCAGGCTGAGCCCGAGGAACAGCCCGATCGCGGCCATCCCGTACCGGGGGTCGTTGAGGCAGAGCCGGAAGATCTCCCGCAACGTCCGGGCCGGCGGCACGGGCGGCAGCGGCGGCGGATCGGCGCGGGTCACCCCGGATGTCGCGGGTGACGCCTCGGCTCGCGTGGTCGTCGGCTCGATCCGCTTGTCCGGCGCGGTGCTGTCCGGCACGGTCTTGCCCGGCACGGTCTTGTCGGGCTCGGCCAGCACGGTCGGGTTGCCCGGCTCGGCCGGCATGGTCTGCGTGTTCGGCACGGTCCGCACGGTCCGCTCGTCCGGTTGGGTAGCGAGTCCGCTCGGGTCGGCCCACGCGGTCGCCGACCCGGTCGGGTTGTCCGGATCGATCCACGCGCTCGCCGGGTCGGCCGGCCAGTCGCGGGCCGGGTCGGGACCGACCAGCAGGTCGGTGCCGCCGCCAGCGCGGCCGGCCGTCGCCGCCGTGGCGTAGGCGGCAGCGTGACTGGTGGCCAGCAGCTCGGCGAAGCGCGTCGACGTCTCCAGCGGACCGGCCTCCACCACCGCACCGTCGGCCAGCACCACCACCTCGTCGCAGCGGCGCACCGAGGAGAGCCGGTGCGCGATGACGATCCCGATCCGGTCGCGCAGCAGCCGTTCGGTGGCCCGCTGCACCCGCGCCTCGGTCACCGGGTCGAGGCGCGCGGTGGCCTCGTCGAGGATCACCACATGGGGGTCACGGACCAGGATCCGGGCGAACGCCACCAGCTGCTCCTGACCGGCGGAGAGCACGTGCCCTCCCTCCCCCAGCCGCGTCGCCAAACCGTCCGGCAGCTCGGCGATCCAGCCCGCCAGGCCCAACTCGTCCAGCGCCCGGGCTGCGGCGTCGAGCAGGTCCGGGTCGAAGAGCGCGACGTTCTCGGCGAGCGTGCCGGCGAGGATCTCCGTACGCTGCGGCACGAGCGCCACCCAGCGGCGCAGTTGCTCGACGTCGAGGTCACCCAGGTCGGTGTCGCCGAGGAAGACCGTTCCCGGTGGCACGTCGACAGCTCTGGTGAGCACCTTCGCCAGTGTCGACTTACCCGAACCGGTCCGCCCGATCAGCGCGTACGAGCGACCGCGCGCGAAGGTAAGGCTGAGCCCGCGCAACGCCGCCCCCCGACCACCCTCCTGGTACGTGAACGTCAGGTCCTCGATGCGCAGGTCACCCTCGGTCGGGCTGGCGCCGCCGACGGGTTCCTGCCGAGCCCGCTGGAGCAACTGCACCCGGGCCCATGCGCCGAGAGCCTCCTGGATCTCCGGCACCATCCGACTGACATGCTCCGCGGTGGCCCCGAAGGCCAACGCCAACAGCCAGATGGCGGTGAGGCGTGCGGCGTCGACCCGGCCGGTGGCCAGCGCCCACGCCCCACCGAGCACCACCACGCCGATGCCAGCCCGGATCGTCGCGGTGGCGGCCGACGCCACCTTGGCGGACAACACCCAGACCAGGCGACCCCGGGACAGCACGGCGGCGGCCCGCCGCGCGTACAGCCGCAGCACGTACGGCCGGGCCAGACTGGTCCGGACGTCGTCCTGGCCGTGCACCGCCTCCTCCATGACCGCGGCCAGGTCTGACCACGCCTCCTCCTCGGCCATCCGGGCCGGACCGATCCGCGCCGTGGGCCGGCGCAGGCTGACGGCGAGCACCACCGTGAGCAGCAGCATCGCCACTCCGGCCGGCCACCACACGACCAGCGCCACGACCATCGACAACAGACCGACGCAGAGGCCCTGGGCGAGCCGCGTGCCCTGGTTACGGATCGCCGACGCCACCTGGTAGACGTCCCCGTCGATCCGGTCGAGCAACTCGCCCACCGGGGTGGTCTCCAAGGTCGGCAGGTCCTGCCCGAGTGCGACCCGGCAGAGCCGGCGACGCACGTCGGCGGACCAGTCCGCGGTCAGGCCGGCCATCAGGAGGCTCACCGCGAGGTCGCTGAGGACCACGGCGACCAGCGCAGCAGCCAACACGGCGAAGAAACCGGCCGATCGGTGCACCAGCACCGCGCCGGCCAACGCCGAGGCACCGGCCTGACCGGCGGCGCCGAGCACGATCAGGATGACCACGATCGTCATACGACGCGTCGAGGTGCCCCACAGATCTCGGAGCAGGCGCATGAAAGTCCTCCGGACGTGGGGTGGCGGAGACTTCAGCCTGCCGGCGTCGACCCGTCGTCTCAACCGATTTTCCGGGCTCTGAGCAGGTCAACGGCTGTCTCCCTCATCCGCCGCGCCGCGCCCCCTGGCACCTCCATGACGCCATCGGGCGATGCCGCCCGGAGCCGGCGGGCGCGCTCGCCGAGCCGATCGCCGCATCTCGAGGAGCATCCCCGCAACGACCCCCGAACCCTCGACCCCCGCTGCCGCAAGACCGCCCGAACCCCCCGATCGCGCAACCCGCCCAATCCTCGACCGTTGCCGGCGCAACGCCCGCCCGAGCCTCGCTCGCCAGAACATGGACCCTGATGGCGCAACGCCGCCCGACCCCGCTGCCGCCACGCCCGCCCGAACCTCGACCCCCGAGGGCGCAACGCCGCCCGAACCTCCCAAACGGGGATGATCGACTCCGTTTCGGCGAAGTCGCGGTATCAACCCCTCACGGATACCGCGACATCGGCGAAGTCGTGTGGATCATGCGTGAGCGGGGGTGTTCTGCCCGCCAGCCTGGGTGGTTTGGCGCCCGAGGTGGGGTTGACCTGCGCGACTTGTCCCTTTTGAGTGGTATCGGCGTGTGGCCGGGGGCACGTGCCGGCCGGAATCGTGGCCGGGTCGGGGTCGTTACACACCCTGACGATCGCAGGACCACGGCCTGTCGGCGCGGTGGTCCGCCCCTGGGAATGACCCCCGGCCCCGGGTCGTTACACCTGGACCCCGGCCCGACCGGTTCCCCGCTTCACATGGTGTCGCCCCCCGGGAATGACCCCCGACCCCGGGTCGTTACATACGGACCCGGCGCCGCGAGCCCTCGTTCGCAGGCCGCCGATGATCCCCTCAAGACTTTTTGCAGCGCCGGACGAGGTGCTCACGCCCGCGCCCCCTGGGCGGGTGTCCTTACCCCCGAAGGAGCTTCCCCCATGAACACGATCATGCGTAAGAGTGTGCTGTCCGTTGCTGGTCTGGCGTTCGCCGGTGGTGTGTTCGCCGGTCCGGTCGCCGCCCACGCCGCCACCCCGACCGTGGACGCCAAGCCCGTTGCCGCCGCCGTGCAGGTTGCGCCGAAGCCGCAGGGCGAGCAGTCGCACATCACCCTCAACGGTGAGCAGACCGCGAACGTGAAGGCGATCATCGCCGCGACGAAGAAGGCCGGTCTCCCGGAGCGGGCCGCGGTGATCTCGATCGCGACGAGCCTGCAGGAGTCGAAGTTGGAGAACCTGGGTCACCTCGGCGACGCCAACGACCATGACTCGTTGGGTCTGTTCCAGCAGCGCCCGTCCAGTGGTTGGGGCACGCCGGAGCAGATCACCGACCCGGCCTACTCCACCACCGCGTTCCTCAAGGGCCTCAAGCAGGTCGACGGGTGGCAGGACATGGCGCTGACCGACGCCGCGCAGACCGTCCAGGTCTCCGCCTACCCGGACGCGTACGCCCAGTGGGAGCAGCAGGCCACCGACCTCGTCGCCCAGCACTGGAACAGCTGACCCACCGCAACTCCCGAACACCGACCGCTGGCCGGCACCCCACCCGGGGTGCCGGCCAGCGGCGTATCCACTACCGCCACCGCGGGCCGCCGAGCGCCGTCACCGCCGCGCGAACGCACGGTGGCAGCACACCCACTCCGAGATCTTGGACAGTGCCCGCCCGCGTAACGGAAACTGTCCAAGATTTGTGGATGTGCACACGACCTGCACACCGGGAGAGCGAACATGCGGGCAACTCGACCCACGACCAGCCACCCGAACGACGAGCCGGGCAACCGCCACAGGCACGGCGAGCCGCCCAACCACCACGGGTCAGCTCGACCCGCGACCACGCGCGTCTACCAGGCACGACCAGGCACCGCGTCTACCAGGGACGACCAGGCACCCAGCGGGTCAGAACAGGACCGTCGCGAGGGTGCCGATCGGTTGGAAGCCGCAGCGTTCGTAGACCCGGCGGGCTGGGAGGTTGAAGTCGTTGACGTACAGGCTGACGGTGGGGGCGACCCGCAGCAGCGCGTCGCGGACCACTGCTGCCATGGCGGCGGTGGCGATACCGCGGCCTCGCCACTCGGGTGCCACCCAGACGCCTTGGACCTGCGCGGTCCGCTTGGTCACCACGGCCAGCTCGGCTTTGAAGACGACAGTGCCGTCGACGAAGCGGGCGTACGCGCGACCGGATCGGACCAGGTCGTTGACGCGCCTGCGGTAGCTGCGTCCGCCGTCTTCGGCCAGCGGGGATACGCCGACTTCCTCGGTGTACATGGCTACGGCCGCCGGGAAGAGTCGGTCGACCTCGCCGGGGCGGACCTGACGTACCTCGGGGTCGGCGGGTACGGATGGCAGGGTGTCGGCGGCCAGCAGTGGCTGGTTGGGGCGGACGTCTCGCGCTGGCCCCCATGCGTCGGAGAGCCGGTCCCAGAGGCCGAGCACGGCGTCGGCCCGCCCGACGATGGAGGAGCACAGCCGTTCCTCGCCCGCGAGCAGGTCGGCGAATGCTGCCACCGCGGCGTCGCTCGCCAGCACCGGCGTCAGGTTGCCGCCGAGCCAGCACAGCGATTCCAGGTTGCGGCGTGCGCCGTACCCCAGGATTCTGCCTTCGGCCCGCCACCACGAGAGGCCGCGCGCGGCGATTCGCTCGGCGACCTGCGCGCCCGCGAACGGGTCATGGTCGAGTAGTCGCTCGACCGCGCGGCGCTCCGATTCCCCCAGTTGCCGTACCGGCACCGTCAGCACGACTACCAGCCTGCCAGATCGACCCCCTGCTCCGCCGGTCGAGTGACAAGGCCGGCACCGGCTCGGCCGGCTCGCTGGCGGGGCGGGTCCGCTCGGCCCACCGGACGACGGGTGGTACGAGGGCTCCGAGCAGGAGGAACAGCGCTCCGAGCACCAGCCAGCCCGGTACGCCCCAACCGAGGGCGAGGGTGGTCACCACGACGGGGGCGAGCATCTTGCCCAGTTCGTAGCCCATGCCGTAGGCCCCCTGGTACTGCCCTTGGGCGTTCGTCGGCGCGAGCCCGAAGGAGATCGCCCAGCCGGCGGCGGAGTGCCACAGTTCCCCGATCACGTGGGCGAGCGACCCGACGCCGAGCAGGCCCACCGCCCCGGCGGTGGGGAGCGCGCCGCTGACGGCGAAGAGTACGCAGGCCAGGGCGATGGCGACGCCGGCTCGACGGGCGGCGCGGGCGGCTGCGGGCACTGTGGCGGCGGCACCCGCGGCGCGTACCTGGAGGAGGACCACGAGCCCGGTGTTGACCAACGTCAACGCGGAGATCATCCAGATGGGTGCCTTGGTGTGCCCGGCGATCCACAGCGGCAGGGCGATGGTGAGCAGGCTGAAGTGCATGGACATCAGGCCGTCGACAAGGGTGAAGGCCAGGAACGGGCGGTCTCGTAGGGCGATCAGTCGGGGGCCGTGCGTCGGGGCAGCGACCGGGGCGATGCTGGGCAGTCGGAGGAAGACCAGTGCGGCGGCGAGTGACGCCGCTGCGGTGGTCAGGATCAGTGCGACGTACCCGGTCCGGGTGTCGGCGGCGATGGCGAAGCCGCCGAGGACCGCGCCGACGGAGATCCCGACGTTGGTGGTGGCGCGCAGGTAGGCGCGGGTGCGTACCCGTTGGTCGGCCGGGATCGCTCCGGCGATCAACGCGCCCCGGGCGCCGCGCTCGACCGCGTCGGCGAGTGCGGTGACGGCACCCAGCAGTACGAACGCGGGAAAGGACCGGACGGCGATCAGGCCGACGGTGAGGGTGCCGGCGACGAACAACGCGCCGACCTGTACGCCGCGCGGGCCGACGCGGTCGGCCAGGTAGCCGCTCGGTGTGCTGGCCAGGACCCCGACGAGCGCCGAGATGGTCAACCCGATGCCGACCTGGGTCGCCGACAGGCCTACCGACCGGGTGAGGAAGAGGGCGCTCGCGACGAGCCAGAGGCCACGCCCGACGGTCTTGACCAGGGTTCCGAGGGTGAGGATCCGGGCCGGGCCGGGTGGAGGGAGCAGGCGCATGGACGGGACGTTAGCAAGACGTACGTACGGTTTGCAAGAACGAGGGTTGTCGACGATGCATTGCCGATATATCGTTGATGCATCAGCTACAGTACGAGAGAGGGAGAACCTGATGAGGTTCCATCGACAGCACCACCCGATGCACGAGGCGCGGATGCGAGGGTTCGGCTTCCCGCCGGTTCCGCCGGGCCCGCACGACCATGGTCACGAGCACGGACACGGCGGCCCCTGGGGTGGCCGGGGTCGCGGCCGCGGTCGAGGTCGGGGGCGACGCCCCAACGTCCGGGCCGCCGTGTTGGCCCTGCTCACCGAGCGGCCGATGCACGGCTACGAGATGATCCAGGAGATCGACTCCCGCACCGGCGGTGCGTGGCGACCGAGCCCCGGGTCGATCTACCCCACCCTCCAGCTACTGGAGGACGAGGGCGTGATCGTCGCCAGCACTGAGGAGTCCGGCGGCGGGCGCAAGCGGTTCACGGTCACCGAGGCCGGGCAGGCGGAGGCCACCGAGGCCGCGCAGACCCCGGCCTGGGCGGACGTCGCCCCGACCACGGTGACGAGCTGGCACGACATCCGCGACTCCGGCGCGCAGGCGATGAACGCCCTGCGCCAGGTCATGATGAACGGCACCGACGACCAACGCGAGCGGGCCGCGCAGGTCCTCGACGAGACGCGCCGCAAGCTGTACGCGATCCTCGCCGAATCCGAGTGACCCGGCCGCCGACGTCCGCACGATCAGCGCGACAAACGCCGACGCCCGCACGACGCGGGCCGGCGCGCCCCTTGCGCCGCGCACGGCAGCAGGACGGCATCGGGTACGACGACAGCGGCCGTTCCCCGCACGGGGAACGGCCGCTTTTCCATCTGGAAAATCAGTGCACGGTGACCGTCGGGCCGGTGACCAGCCCGCGCAGCTCCTCGGGAAGCTCGGCGCCCATCTCGTCGGCGATCCGCAGCGCCTCCTCGATCAGCGTCTCCACGATCTGCGCCTCGGGCACCGTCTTGACGACCTGCCCCTTGACGAAGATCTGGCCCTTGCCGTTGCCGGAGGCGACACCGAGGTCGGCCTCGCGGGCCTCGCCGGGACCGTTGACGACGCAGCCCATGACGGCGACCCGCAGCGGCACCGGCAGCCCTTCCAGGCCGGCGGTGACCTCTTCGGCGAGCTTGTAGACGTCGACCTGGGCCCGCCCGCAGGACGGGCAGGAGACGATCTCCAGGCCCCGCTCGCGCAGACCGAGGGACTCCAGGATCTGGTTGCCGACCTTGATCTCCTCGACCGGCGGGGCGGACAGCGACACCCGGATGGTGTCGCCGATCCCCTCGGCCAGCAGCGCACCGAAGGCGACAGCCGACTTGATGGTGCCCTGGAACGCCGGCCCGGCCTCGGTGACGCCGAGGTGCAGCGGGTAGTCACACTGCTCGGCGAGCTGCCGGTACGCGCGGATCATCACGACCGGGTCGTTGTGCTTGACCGAGATCTTGATGTCCCGGAAGCCGTGCTCCTCGAACAGCGAGCACTCCCACAGCGCCGATTCGACGAGCGCCTCGGCGGTGGCCTTGCCGTACTTGGACAGCAGCCGCTTGTCCAGCGAACCGGCGTTGACGCCGATCCGGATCGGCACTCCCGCGTCCCCGGCGGCGCGGGCGATCTCCTTGACCTTGTCGTCGAACTGGCGGATGTTGCCCGGGTTCACCCGGACCGCGGCGCAGCCGGCGTCGATCGCTGCGAAAACGTACTTGGGCTGGAAGTGGATGTCGGCGATCACCGGGATCTGCGACTTCTTGGCGATCGCGGGCAGCGCCTCGACGTCGTCCTGGGACGGCACGGCCACCCGGACGATCTGGCAGCCGGACGCGGTCAGCTCGGCGATCTGCTGGAGGGTCGCGTTGATGTCGGAGGTGAGGGTCGTGGTCATCGACTGCACGGACACCGGCGCACCGCCACCGACCGGGACCGAACCGACCATGATCTGGCGGCTGGCCCGACGGGGAGCGAGCGGCGGAGGCGGCACGGCGGGCATACCGAGACTGATAGCTGTCACTTCAGGCACTCACCTTGAGAAGAGCGTGATCGGGTTGACGACGTCCGCGGCGATGGTCAGCAGCGTGAACGCGCCACCGATCAGGATCACCGCGTACGTGAAGGGCATCAGTTTGAGGTAGTCCACCCGGCCGGGGTCGGCGCGGCCGACCTTGCTGTAGATCCAGGAGCGGGCGCGTTCGAACCAGGCGATGGCGATGTGGCCGCCGTCCACCGGCAGCAGCGGCAGCAGGTTGAACACACCGATGAAGAAGTTCAGCGACACGAAGAGCATGAAGAAGACCAACCAGGCGTTGTTCTCCACGGCTTCGCCGCCGAGTCGGCTGGCGCCGACGACGCTGATCGGGGTGTCCACGTCGCGCTCGCCGCCGGTGAGGGCGGTCCACAGGGCGGGAACCTTCTGCGGGAGCCGTTGCAGCGCCTGGGCGGTGCCGACGGCCAACTGGCCGGTGAAGTCGGCGGTGGCGCCGAAGGCGCCGACCGGGCCGTACGTCACGCGGGTGGGGGTGCTGGGGACGAGCCCGACGCCGAGGGCGGCCACCGGCGCGACGGTGCCGCTCGGGTCGTCCAGCGGCGGACGCTGGGTCTGCGCGAGCACGGTGCTGGTGGTGGCCGGCTGCCCGTCGCGGACGTACGCGATCTGCGTGGTGTCGCCGGGCTTGAGCCCCCGCAGTGTGGTGAGCAGGTCGCCGTAGGAGTTGACCGGGGTGCCGTTGATCGCGGTGATCCGGTCGCCGTTCTTCAGCTGCGCCTGGGCGGCCGGGCTGGCGGCGTCGCCGGGGGCGCAGGCGCGCACCGAGTTCTCCGCCACCACGCAGTCACTGAGCCGGATGACGGCCGGCTCCTGGCGGGCCTGCGCGTCGGTGGTCGGGAAGTCCGGGTTGGGCAGGCCGGCGGAGACGGCCAGGATCCAGATCGTGACCAGGGCCAACGCGAAGTGCGTGATCGACCCGGCGGCCATCACGATCGTCCGTTTCCAGACCGGGTAGCGCCACATCACCCGCGACTCGTCGCCCGGCTCGACGTCGTCGTCCTGCGGGGTCATCCCGACGATCTTGCAGAAACCGCCGAGGGGGATGCCCTTGAGCCCGTACTCGGTCTCACCCCGCTGGAACGACCAGATCGTGGGGCCGAAGCCGACGAAGTACTTGGTGACCTTCATCCCGAACGCCTTGGCGGTGAGCAGATGCCCCGCCTCGTGCAGGCTCACCGAGACGAGAATGGCCAGGGCGAAGAGGACCACCCCGAGCAGGTACGACATCAAGCTCCTTCCACCGAACCCGCGATGATCTCCTGCGCGTGCGCGCGCGCCCACGACTCGGCCGCGAGCACGTCCTCGACGGTACCTGGTTCGCCGAAGTCCGGAGCCTCCTCCAACACGCGTTCGAGGGTGTCGACAATGCCGAGGAACGGCAGCCGGCCCGCCGCGAACGCCTCGACGCACTCCTCGTTCGCCGCGTTGTAGATCGCCGGGCGGCTGCGCCCGGCCTCTCCGGCGGCCTTGGCCAGCGCCACGGCCGGGAACGCCTCGTCGTCGAGCGGCGCGAACTCCCAGGTGTGCGAGGTCGTCCAGTCGACAGCTGCGGCAGCGCCGGGGACCCGGTCCGGCCAGCCCAGCGCGACAGCGATCGGCAGCCGCATGTCCGGTGGGCTGGCCTGGGCGATGGTCGAGCCGTCGACGAACTCGACCATGGAGTGGATCACCGACGTCGGGTGCACCATCACCGTGATGTCGGCGTAGGGCACGTCGAACAACTCGTGCGCCTCGATCACCTCGAGCGCCTTGTTGACCATGGTGGCCGAGTTGATCGTGATGACCTTCCCCATGTTCCAGGTGGGGTGCGCCAGCGCCTGCTCGGGTGTGACCTGCGTCAACTCCTCGCGGCTCCGGCCCCGGAACGGGCCACCGCTGGCGGTGACGATCAGCCGCCGTACCTCCGGGCGCGACCCGGACCGCAGGCACTGCGCCAGCGCCGTGTGCTCCGAGTCGACCGGCACGATCTGCCCCGGCCGCGTCATCGCGGCCCGGACCAGCGGGCCGCCGGCCACGAGCGACTCCTTGTTGGCAAGCGCGAGGGTACGACCAGCACCCAGCGCGGCCAGCGTAGGAGCGAGGCCCAGCGAGCCGACCACCCCGTTGAGCACGATGTCGCACGGCCACTGGGCCAGCTCAGCCATCGCGTCCGGCCCGGCCACAATCTTGGGAAGCTTGAAGTCACCGGTGGCCCACCCACGCCGACTCGCCTCCGCGTAGAACGCAAGCTGGAGATCCTGCGCGGCGGATGCCCGGGCCACCCCGACCGCCTCGACGCCCAGTTCCAGCGCCTGCGCGGCGAGCAGCTCGACGTTGCCACCACCCGCACCCACGGCGACCACCCGGAACCGGTCCGGGTTACGCCGGACGATGTCGATGGCCTGCGTACCGATCGAACCTGTGGACCCGAGCAGAACAAGATCGCGGGGTGAAGTCACGCGCCCATTCTTCCCCACCGTCGCTGCGAGCCCGCTGGGAGCCTCAGCCCTCCCCCGCCGCCCCGCCCCACCCCACTGCGCCCGCCGCCGCCGGGCGATGATCGACTCGGGTTCACGGAAGTCGCGGCATCCCAAGCACCAGGACACCCCGATTTCCAGCAAACCGTGTCGATCAAGCCTCTTCGTCGGTCGACTCGGGCACCGGCTCGGTCGGTGCCGCCTCCTCGCCCAGCAGGTCGCCCGGATCGATGGAGAACTCGAACGGCTCTCGCATGACGAACCGAGTTCCGGCAGCCGCAGCGGCCACCGGTCGGTACTCCCCCTCGATCAACTCGTACAGCGCGATCGTGGGCACCCGATTACGCAGGTCGACCCGGAGGAAGAAGGGCACGCCGGCGTCTGCGTACTCACGCGGCCGGTCGATGATGTCCTTGCGCCGGTTTCCGGGGGAGACAATCTCGCCCAACAGCACGGCGTGCCCGATGTCCATCGTCGTCCGGCCACCGCCCGGCGCGTCGAGGATCACGATGTCGGGGATGAAGAGATCTTCACCAGAGACGACGTTCGTCTCCAGATAGAGCCACAGCTTTGCACGGCGGGCTGCCTGCTTCAGGTGATACGCGAGGTCCAACTCCGCGTCCTGATGGTCGTATCCGGCATGTGGTGTCACGATCACGCTTCCGCTCAGGACCTCAACCTTGGGGCCGTTGGTCTCCGGCAACAGGTCGAGGGCGAGCTGCGCAGTCCAGGGCTCGTCGTGCCACCGCAGCACGTCGAACGACGGCTCGGTGTGCTGCGGCGCCGGCTCCGGCGCGAACGCGGCCTGGGCCATCCGGGCTCACCCCCTCAGCGGACCATCCTGCTCAGGTCAGCCTAACCACCGCAGCCCGTACGACGCGTCATCGCACACCCAGTGCGACGGTCTAGCCACCTCGCCGACCTCGTGTCGATCAAGGGGCGGCTCTGCCTTCCTCGCCTGACTCCTGGTCGTTCAGCAACGATTCGAACTTGCTACGGACCAAAAACCGCCACTCACTTACTTCAAGCATCAGCACTATCCGACTCTGGGGTGCCTAGCTACGACCGACATGAGAACGGTGTCAAACGAGCAGAGCAAGAAAGGTCATCGCCAGCCTGCCGGAGTTTCAGACCGTTCTCGTCGGCGCGAGACCACCTTCCAAGCCTATTTTCCCTTGGAGGGAGCTGCACGACTCATGCCTGGCAGCCGTTGAGCTCGTCGTCATGAGGCTACTCGACCACGCCCACATCGGCGTCGCCGCCACCGCCTACGGGTAACTTCGCTTTCAACGCGAGGCATCGACACCTCAGCACCGCCCTGGACGGTCCCGGTGAGCCGTCGTGGGCCCCTTTGTCTGCGGACGTTGCCGTCAACCCCCGCAGTCAGACCGCTCCGAAAAACCGCAACAGCTTTCCGGAAACGGCGAGGGACGCTTTTTTGCGGAAACAGAAATCAGATATCGATTCCTTGATTAACCGGAAAAGCTGAATGGCCCATCCGGCCGGGGTGCCCGCAGGCCGGAAAGCACTGGGGCACCACCGACATCAGCGACCGGCCCATGTTGGCCTGCGCCTGCGACACCATCGCCGCCGACAGGCCCATGTCGGCCAGAACCGCGGCAGGTCAACACTCTCATCCGAAAAGGAATCGAGATCGGTTCGAATGCGAGCGTCAGTTCTCCGACATTACCCGGAGATATAACCACAACAACCGCTGCTCCGGCATAATCGCTACCAGATCAATCTACCTTAGGCATTCCGACAACCGAGGACGCCAGCCTCCGCCCTAGGCGTCCCGTAAGTACCTGAACGGAACGGAGACTGATAACCACACCCGCCCGCGCCCCTCGTCGCCACGTCAACATGCGGTGCAGTCAGTCCAAACTTCTTCTACATAGCCTTCGCGAGCAGACGCACAGCTTCCACCAACTCTCGCTCACCCCGGAAACCGGGAGGCACTTCAAGACCTCCCCGATCCAGGAGCACAAGAGATGTGAGGAGAATTCCCCGTATTAGATCACGACGAACTGGATGGCGACTCTCCGAATAACATTCAAATAACGCGCCTACAAATCGGGGAAAGACCTGCGGGTCAACTTCGCACGTATCATCGTCGGAAGGCGCCAATCCACTTGGGATACCGAGAACAACCGCAGCGCCGTCCGCAAGCGAGACGAATAGGTGACCGATCCTCAGCGCAGGATCCCAGACGTCATCCCCGGAAACTGTGAAGTAGTAGCTCACTCAGCGATCTCCAATCGTAGATCGAGTTCTGGTCTACCTCTCCGCAGGACGGCGAAGTGATTCTCAAGGGTGGCCCGGAAGCGCGGGTCTATGGCCGGGTTCGTAAACCTGAAGCCAATCGGAGCATTCTCGTAACCAGGGAGGTGCTGACGCGCCCGGAGGTACGCGTCCAACTTCCGGTTAATGTGCTTATTCACCCACGACTCATCGCCGAATATTGCGCTTTTCTCTTCCCAGAGTACGCCACCCTCAATGTGATCGATGTCAGTGATTCGATCCCCTGTCTCCGGGTCATAGACATCGTAGTCGCGCTCGCCCTCAAGGCATCCATTAGTGTTGTGAACGAGGACCGGCGTCTCGCCTACGAGCACATAGTACGTGTGGATGTTGGCGACGGTGAGGTTGTGGACGGTCGCCCACGAGGTGGTCCAGCGTTCGATTGCCGTGATCTGCACGAGGGTGCCGGCGCTGGTGCGCAGCATCTGCCCGGATCGCAGGTCGGTGGCGTCGACCCATTCGTTCAGCTCCGGCACCCAGAACGGGTGACCGTCGGTCGCGGTGACCTCGGCCGTGTCTGACCCTTGGTCGCCGTCGGTGTCGATGGTGACCTTCACCAGGTTCTTGACACCCTCGCCCTTGATCGCGGCGGTGACCGTCTCTACCTCGACGCGACCCGTCTCCGGATCAGTGACCTGGACCTTGTCGCCCGGCTTGACGTCCTCGATCGGCTTCGTCGAGCCGTCGGCCATGAGCACCTTGGTGCCGGGCACGAAGCTGTTGCACTTGCCGCCGTCAGGCTTGCCAGCACCGCCGCCGCCGCTGGTCCCGCCACTACTGCGACCGGAAGCACCCGACGCACCACCGGGCTTGGCGTCGCCCTTGCCGGCGCCGCCGGAACTCTTGCCACCGCCGGACTTCCCAGCGCCGCTCGATCCGGCCGACGATCCCTTCGGATTACTCTTCGCCTGGGCCTGTTTCTGGACCGGGTTACCCGTCTTCTTCGACGCCTGCGTCGCCTTGTTGCTCGTCGTGTTGACCTTGTCGGCGGCCTTCTTCTTGGCTGCCTGCGCGGCCTTCTTCGCCCGCTCGATCGCCAACTTCTTGGCGTTCAACGCCGCTGTCTCCGCCGCCCGGGCGGCAGCCAGCACCGCCTCGGCGGCTCTCTTCGCTGCCCGCCACGCCTGGATCGCGTCGATCGTCCGGTTGACCGCTCGCATCACGGCCGGGATCTTGCCGAGCTTGGCCCACGGAATCGCCCCGATGATCAAGCTGCCGCACGCCCACATGTCACCGCCGAAGCAGTTCATGGCGTCGTTGATGCCGATGAACTCCTTGAGGATGTACCAGGCCGAGTCGAGCACCACCGACATCAGCGACCGCCCCATGTTGGCCTGCGCCTGGGACACCATCGCCGCCGACAGACCCGCACCGGCCAGCGCCGCCGCCGTCTCCGACGCGGTCAACGCCACCGACAGACCCGACGGGTCGGAGTGGGTCACCGGGTTGTTGTGGGCGTACGCGTACCCGTTGGACTGCGCCGGGTCGGCCAGGTCCAGGACCGGGTCCGCGGACAGGAACCGTCCCACCGTCGGGTCGTACAGACGCGCACCGAGCGGAGTGAAACCCGAAGCGTCATCGCGGACAGCACCGAGAAATCCGGTGTTGTTCAGCAAGTTGGCGTTCAACGGCGGGGCACCCCGCTCGTTGCCGAACGGATCCTGCTTACGGATCCGCACCGGCATCGCCGTGTCGTACATGCCGACCTCGGCGTACGTGGTGCCCTGATGGTCACCGGCGAGGGCCAGCAGGTACGAGTTGGCAGTGCTGTTGTTCGCGTAGCGCACCACGGTGCCACCCGGCGCGGCGTACGTGCGTTGGACGGAGACCTGCACCCCGCCCTTCTGCACCGTCAGCTGCGCCTCGCCCAGGTTCAGGGTGGCCTGACGCTGCTGGATCGTCAGCAGACGCGTGCCGCCCGGCCCGTAGATGTGCCGGGTCTCGTCCTGCGCCTCCCACTGCTGGGCGGGCACTGTGGCGCACGCCGCCAACACGATCGGAGTGCCGTCGACGGTCGCGGCGTCCTTGACGGCGATGCAGAGACCGGAGGCGGTGTGCTTGAGCTGACCGGTCGACAGGCGCTCCACCTGCTGGGCCGCGGCACCGGTGCAGCTCTGCACCGCGAAGGCCGAACCCGCGGTGTTCGCGGCCGGCTGCACACACCAGGTGTCGTACGCAGCCAGCGTGCCCAGGTTCGGGTTGCTCTGGTTGGGCGTGGCAGCGAAGCTCCACCGCTGCGCGGGTGACCCATTGCACCCGTACAACTGCAAAGGCTGGTTCGGGACGGTCAACCCACGACTGAGGTCGATGCACTTGTTGGCCAGGCCGACGTACGAGCTCCGGCCCTTGGTGCCCTCGCCGGCGATCCGCTCGACCTGGCCGTCGTACGTCCACGACAGGGTCTGCTGGTCACCGTTCTGGAGGGAGGTGACGGACTTCGTCTCGCCGGTCAGCTCGTACAGCCGCTCGGCGGCCGCGGTGATCGCGGCGCCGGCCGGGGTGAGGTAGTTCTTGGTGGCCTTGGTGAGGGTGCGCGGCTGGCTGCCGTCGGCCTTGCCATAGGTGTACGTGGTGGTGGCGTCCTTGGCGGTGGCGCCGGTCAGGTCCTTCTCCACCAGCTTGGTGCGGTTACCGAGCAGGTCGTACTCGTACTCCTGCCAGTAGCCGGACTTGTCAGTGCCGGCGGCCACGTTGAGGGTGCCGTCGGTGTTGACCGGGCCCGGGGAGCACAGCGCCTGGTTCTTGGCGGTCCAGGCCGTCTTCAGCCGGCCGAGCGCGTACTGGAAGCACTGCCGCTCCTCGATGCCGGTCGCCTCCTCGCGGATGGCGAGGACGTTGCCGGCGTCGTCGTAGGCGTAGGAGCGGTTGGAGACGAGGTTGCCGCCGACGATGCTCTTGTCGCCGGTCTGCTCGCGGTAGACCTGCTGGCTGTTGAGGGCACCACTGGCGTCGTCGTACGAGGCCATGGTCCACACCCGGTACGGCTGGGCGCCGAGGGTGGAGCGCAGCACCTGCCCGTACGGCGAGTAGACGGTCTCCGCGCCGTACCAGTTGTTACCGGACACCGAGAGCGGCAGACCGTCCTTGGTGTAGCGGACGAGGAGCTTCTCCGACGGCAGGCTGCCGACGGCGGGCAGGGTCGACGACTCGGGCAGACCGGTGTCGGTGTAGGTGCTGTCGTAGGTGTACGAGGTCCGCAGGCCCCAGGTGTCGGCGATGGACTGCGGCAGCGTGAGGGTCGTCGACGTGGGCTGGTAGTCGTCGCTGTAGCTGTTGATCCGCTGGGTGTACGGCAGGCCGTCGGTGTAGCGGGTGGCGCTGGCCGGGAGGCCCTTGCCATTGGCGACGGTGTCGTAGGTGAACTCGCCCAGGAGCGTGCCGGTGCTGCTGCCGAGCCGCTGAGACGTCGGGCGGGACAGCTGGTCGTAGCCGTTCCAGACGGTAATGCCGCGGGCGTTGGTGGAGGTCAGCTGCCGGTCCCGGTGGTCGTACGTGATCCGGGTGGTGCCGGAGTCCGGGTCGGTGGAGCTGTCCATCCGGCCGCGCTGGTCGTACGTCCAGGTCCACGGGCGGGTCGGGCTGGCCGAGTGGGTGGCCTGCGCGAGCTGACCACGCGCGTCGTGCTGGTAGCGCATGCTGGTGAACTCGGTGCGGGCGCTGTTGGTGAAGGTGTCGACCCGGGTGGTCCGGCCCAGGGCGTCGGTGAACATCCGGTAGGAGGTCGCACCGGCCGGGTTGACCACTGTGGAGTGGTCGGCGCCGTACACGTAGCGGGTGGCCCGGTTTGGCTGTTCGACGCCGTTCAGGACGGGCAGTTCCTGGGTGACCCGGCCGAGGCCGTCGTAGGTGTAGAGGGTGGCGTTCGGTACGGGCCCCGGGTTGTCGGGGTCCACGAACGGCGTGAACAGTTGGCCACCGGGCGAGCCGTTGGCAAGGTACGCGTTGTTGGTGCGCCACACCTCGCCGGAGCTGTTGTACTCCGTGTCGGTGATGAGCCGGCCGCCGCCGGTGGCCTCCTCCTGGGTCTGCCGTTCCCGGCCCAGGCCGTCGTAGATCGCGACGGAGGTCTGGATCCGGTTCTCGTGCCCCCGGCTGAAGGTGGTGATGACCGGTGGCTTCCCGGCGGGCACGACGTACTGGGCCCGGAAGTCCGGGACGGACGTGGACGACGGGGTACGCCCGGGGCCCCACGCCTCGACGAGGCGGCCCAGCGCGTCGTACTTCGCCTCACTGACCCGGTTGTTCAGGTCGGTGGTCTTCACCGTGACGGCACGGCCCGGATCCAGCTCCCGGGTCTGCTTGTGTCCGAGCGAGTTCTCCTCGATGACGCTGGTGGCCTGGCCGGTGGACGGCGTGTAGGTGATCTTCGAGGTCTTGCCGTCCGGGTCGGTGTTGCTGACCACGCGACCGATGGCGTCGAAGCCGGTGGTTCCGTCGGGCTGGAAGCCCGTGCCGTCGCCCTTCAGCGACCAGGTCTGGGTGGCCAGGCCGCGGGTCGAGGCGCCCAGGGCGACGTCGTACGCCTGGCCGTCGTAGGCGACCCGGCCCGCCGAGCTGAGCGTCTTCAGGTCGTCGAAGGCCGCGGTGGCGCAGGTCGTCGGGCTGGTCCGGATCTGCTTGGTCAGCCCGATGAGGTTCTTGTCGTCGCGGTGCAGGTAGTCCACCAGGGTGCACGACTCGTCACCGGTCTTGCCGGTGTCGCCGAGCGACTCGATGTGCGTGGGCAGGCCGTGCGTCGCCTCGAAGGTGGTCCTCGTCTCGACGGTCCGCAGGGTCCGGGTGTCGTCGCCGGTGCCGGAGGACCGGGTGTACGAGGCCTGCCGAGGCTCGGTGACCCGCCAGGCCTGTAGCGGGCTGAGCCCGTCGTCGCGGGTGCGAGACGCGAGTTCCTGCGCGGCGGGGTACGTGACGCTGCGGGTGAGCCAGTTGGTGTCGGCGTCGCCGGCGTCGGCGTACGTCAACTCCTCGGCGACCCGGCCGGCGAAGGCCTCCCGGTCCTTGGCGATCTCGACCTCGGTGACGTCCTTGACGGAGACGTTGTCACCCAGGCCCCGGAAGTACCGGGTGACGGACTTGGTCCGCTTGCTGCCGATGTCGGGATCGTCCGCGCCGGTGTAGACGGTGACCTGGTCGACCCCGGCGAACTGGGAGTACGTGCGGGTCGACTTCTTGGTGAACTCCTGCTCGGCGAGCCGCCAGGCCGGCGTGCCGTACGCGTACCGGGTGGTGGTGGTGAACGCACCGTCCAGGTTGGGGAGTTCCTCGACGCTGTCGACGACGTACTTCTGGAACCAGTCGATGTCCTCGACGGCCGGGTCGGGATGCCAGAAGGCCGGGTAGCAGAACCGGTTGTTGGCCTTCAGCGCCGCGGTGTCGCTCTTGCCGGGCAGCCCTGTGCCGGTCTTGCAGTCGCCGACGGGCGCCTTGTAGTTGATGACGGTCTCGCCGCCGTACTCGTTGATGACCCGGGCGATGCGCAGCCGGGCGAAGCCGGGGCGGTTGTCCCGCTTGACGCGGTTCGGCATCTCCTCGGTGTTGGATTCGAAGCGCACCGCGTTGAGCGCGATCTTGTCGTTGTTCCTGCCGTGGCCGGTGCGGGTGATCGACTCCAGCCACAGTGCGGTGTTGGGGCCGGTCTTCAGGATCGGGAACGACTGCTTGAGCTGGTACTCGTCAACGGTCTGGAGGGTCTTCGCCGACGTCCGCTGCGCCGATGTGGTGATTTTGTCGAGGCGCTTACGGGTGAAGAAGGACGGCGAGGCGTTCCAACACTTCTGGCCGGCGGCACAGCGCAGGTCGGCCGGGGTGTCGTACCAGATCCGGTACTTGTCCGGCTTGGCGCTGGCGAAGTTCTCATCGGTGCAGGTGAGGGAGCCCTCGGCGAAGCAGCGCTCCGCGACGCTGAAGGCGATCCGCGCCAGCGGCGCCTCCGAGAAGAGGGTGTCCCGGCGCTGCCCGTAGTCGATGCGGGTCAGATAGCCGCCGCGGTCGTAGCTGACCGGGTCCTTGAAGTTGAAGTTCCGGGCGTAGTGGTTGGTCTCGCGTTCCCACCACAGGCTCATGGCGTTGCCGTGGATGTCCTCGACGTAGTCGAGGGACCAGCGCCACGCCTGGGTGCAGACCGAGCCGGCCCAGTTGCCCGCCTTGTAGCAGTCCTCGTCGGAGTGGTTGCCGTACACCGGCACGGTGAGGACCGAGTTGGTCACCGGGTCGTCGGCGGCGCTGCCCCGGTCGGACCAGCCGGGCAGGCGGTTGCGGCCGAAGTGGTAGCGGGTGCCGTCCCGGGTGGTGACGATCCAGTACTCGCCGTCGGCGTCGCCGTTCGCCAGGCTGGTGTCCTTCACCAGCTGGACCTTCGAGCCGTCGCCGTTGGCGGTGAACCAGGCCTCCTTGCCCTCGTCCCAGACCAGCTCGGTGGTCATGCCGGCGAGCGACAGGGTGGCGTTCTTCGAGCCCCAGCAGAGGTCGGCGGTGCGGTGCGAGGAGTTGTTCGAACCCGGCTTCTTCGAGTCCTCCCGGCACGTGGCGTAGCTGCGGGTGATCGCCCCGGCGCTGTAGTCCCAGCCGTCGCCGATCCAGGAGGCCTGGTTGTTGGTGGCGGAGGTGCGGCCGTCCACCGACTGCGAGGAGTACGACAGGGCGACCTTCGGCATCAGGCCGGCGGCGGTCTCGGGGGTCTGCACCTGGTACGAGTAGGTGAAGGCGCCGGACGACGAACCAGCGGCCCAGGAGCCGGAGGACAGCAGCGGAGTGGCGGTGAAGTCGCCCGCCGAGGACGCGCCGGTGTCCAGCACGCCGACGACGCTCGACCCTTCCGCGGCGGCAGCGCGGGCACCCGGGGCGGTGCCGGCATCCTGCGCCGCGAGCAACGCGCCCACTGGCACCTTGCCCGTGACCACCCGCTGCATCGGCTCGTCAGCGGTGGCCGCGATCCGCGCCGACGCCTGCTTGGTCGGCACCAGCGTCACCTCGCTGGGCACCGTCCGGGCGCTCGTCGTGGCGGGCGCGAACGACGTCATCCCGCTGGTGCCGGCGGTGGCACAGTCGCCGGAGTCGGGGGCGTCGAAGACGCAGTCGGGCAGCAGCATGACGCCGAAGCGGTCGGCGGCCAGCGGCCCGTACAGGTCGGCGAAGTCGGTGTAGTTGACGTCGAGGGCGACCTCGGCGGCCGGGTCGGCGGTTGCCGGCGGCGTGATCTTCATGATCAGGCCCGACACGCTGGCGGCCTGGGACGCCTCGGGGGCGGCAAGGTCGACGGTCCAGGTGCCGGCGAGGGCGGCCGGGTCACCACCCTCCGGTACGCCGAGCGCGACCGGGAGGTCGTCGACCTGCTTGGTCGCGCCGGGCTCGACGCCGGTCAGGTCCACGGCGCCGGTGTCCTGCTGCCACGGCTCGACGGCGCCGGGCACGTACGGGACGACCGGCACCTGGTCGGCGGTGAGCAGGTCGGTCTCGGCTTCCCCGTTCTGGTCGACCTGCTTGGTCTTCGGGATGTCCGGCAGTTGGACCTGGGTGTCCTCGCGGCTCATGCCGGCACCGGGCACCGCCCAGGCCGGCGCGGGCACGGATGTCGCGACGAGCGTCGTGGACAGGAACAGCACCATCGCCGTGCGGGCGCGACGCCCTTGTGGGCGAAGCGGCCCCGTCGAGGTCCGTCGGCCATGCCACCGCCGGGACAGCAACCCGATACCACGCATACGTGTCGACTCCACCCAGGCGCAAAACAACGAGAAGGCGCGGAAGACCGCGAAAAAGCACGCACCGGATCGGCACGTGCGTGAGCACTCTGCGGTAGGAGCGGCCGCTACTCAAGGCCAGCCGGTCGTCACCGATGGGACTGGAAGTGATCTGGGTCACGCCGCCATTGATGATCAGTTAGCTCTGGCAGGCAGGAATGGGGCCTTCCGGGCAGATGTCAACAAGGCTCTGCGAAAGGCACCACCAAACCCGACACAAGATCGAAATCTGCCCGAACTTCCAGCAACACCGAGGCGGCCTGTAACGGATTCATAACGTTCACGGGATAGACGAGACGCCCTCACGTCGTGCGATCGTGTGCTCGCATTTTGCCCCTCGGTCCGCCGAAAGGGGCCACTTGTTGTGCCTTCCTTGTTGCCGGCCCCCCAGGGGAGTAGAAGCGCCGTGACCGTGCCTCGCCTGCTCAGCCCATTCGTGCGTACGCGCACCAGGCTGATCCTCACCCTGGGCGTCCTGCTGGCCGCACTCGTCGCGATCCCGCTCCCGACGCCGTGGGCCGACCAACCTCGCGACACCGCCCTCGCGCCGATGCCCCCCGCCCCGCGCGACGAGGCGACCGCGATGGCCGAGGCGCTGCGGACCGGCACGGACGTGCTCGTGGAAACCGCCACCAGCGCCACCTCACTCACCTGGGCGCTGCCGAGCGGACACCTGCGCACCACGACCCACGCCACCCCGCAGCGGACGAAGAACACCACTGGACAGTGGGTGGCCGTCGACAACACGCTGACCCGCGCCGGGACGGCCGCCGGCGGGCTGACCATCCGTCCCGTCAATGCCGTCACGCCCGTGCGGTTCTCCGGTGGCAGCGCCCCGGACCAGCGAGACGACGCGTCGACAGTCCTGACCGAGATGGACGTCGAGGGACACACCATCGCGTACACCTGGCCCGGTCGGCTGCCGAAGCCGGTGCTCGACGGGCCGCGCGCCCTCTACCCCGAGGTCCGACCGGGGGTGGACCTGCTCCTCGTCGCGCGCGACGACGGCGGCTTCGGACAGTTGCTGATCGTCAAGAACCGTGCGGCCGACACCATCCAGGCGGTCAGCACCCTCACCTACGGCCTGCGGTCCGACACGGTGGTCTTCCGTCGCGACGCGACGACCGGCGGTGTCCGGGCCCTCGACAAGGTCAGCGGGGAAGAGGTCAGCTCGATCCCCAGCCCCTTCGCCTGGGACTCCGCGGGACGCGATCCCGAGGCACCGGACAGCGCCCCCCGTACGTCCGTCGCCACGCCCGCCGACGTGCTGAAGCTGTCCGGCCTCGTCGGCGGCGAGCCCGGCGCACGCCAGGCCCAGATGCCCACCCGCCTCGACGGTGACGGCACGGGTGACGCCCGACTGCACCTCGACGCCGCCGCCACCGGGCTGCTCACCGACGCGGACGTGCTCTTCCCCGTCTTCCTGGATCCGACGATGACCAGCGGCAAGCTGGCCTGGGCCACCGTCTACTCGCAGCACCCCAACACCAACACCTACAACGGCACCAACTTCAACTCCGGGACGACGGACGCCCGGGTGGGCTACGACGAGGACACCCCGCTGCGCGCCCGCTCCTTCTGGCGCATGGGTTACGACACCAAGATCAAGGGCGCGACGGTAACCTCCGCCACCTTCAAGGTGCTGAACAACCACTCGTGGCAGTGCACGGCCCGGGAGATGCAGCTCTGGCGCACCGGCGCCATCTCCAGCGGCAGCACCTGGAACAAGCAACCGACGTGGGTGGAGGAGGAGTCCCGGCGGTCCTTCGCCTACGGTTACGGCAGTAGCTGCGCCGACGACTACGCGAGCTTCGACGTGAAGAAGGGCGCCCAGGCCGCTGCGAACGCCGGCTGGTCGAACCTCACCTTCGGCATGCGCGCCACCAGCGAGTCCGACACGATCACCTGGCGCAAGTTCGCGGTCAGCTCCGCGGTGTTGAGCGTCACCTACAACCGGCCGCCCAACGAGCCGGTCAACGGCGCCACCTCCCCCGGCGGCCCCTGCGTTCCCGGGCCCGGCGCGGGCGTGACGGTGGCGAAGACCAACATCGTGCTCTCCGCGAACTCCTCCGACGGCGACGGCAACCTCAAGAGCCTGCGCTTCCGGTTCTGGAAGAACGGCGCGGCTGTTCCGGCGGGCACCGTGGTCGCCACGACGAGCGACGGCAGGGCCAGCCTGACGATCCCCGCCGGCAACCTGGAGGACAAGGCGGTCTACTCCTGGGAGGTGAGCGCCGAGGACGCGGTCGGCGCCTCGTCCTCGTTCTTCCCACCCGGCAGCGAGCCGTGCCGCCTCACCGTCGACGCCTCCGCGCCTCCGGCGCCGGACGTCACCAGCGACGTCTTCAAGCGGGCCACCCCGGACGGCGCGACGTGGGCGACGATCAAGTTCGGCGAGACCGGTCCCATCACGTTCAGCGCCTCCGGCGCCACGAGCTTCACGTACTCGTTCGAGAGCATCGGCGCCGTGGCCGTCCCGGCCACCAACGGCACAGCCACCGTGCCCAACCTGGCACCCCGGCACGCCGGGCCCACCACCCTGCACGTGTACGCGTTCGACACGGTCGGCAACCGCAGCGCCCGCACGGACTACACGTTCTACCTGCCGCCCCGCTCGACGGCCGACGGGCCGGGTGACACGGGCGGTGACGGCATTCCCGACCTGCTCCTGGTGGACTCCTCGGGCAACCTGCGCAACTACGCCGGCGACACGGGCGGCGAGTTGTACGCCTGGCTCGTCGGCTCCTACACCGCCGACGGCAAGCTCAACCCGACAGGTCACTGGTTCGACCCGGCCACCGGCAACGCAGCCCTGCTCGCCAAGCACTCCGACGTCTATCCCGGCGACGGTACGACCGACATGTTCGTCCGTACCCCCGACGGTGGGTTCTGGATCTACCCGGGCGACGGGTACGGCACCTTCGACGTCGACCGCCGCCTGCGGGTCCTCCTGCCGCCCACCGGCGTCGGTGGGACCGCCATACCGGCACCCTCGACCTGGACCCAGATCAAGGCGGTCGGTGACATCACCGGCGACAAGCTTCCGGACCTGATCCTGCGAGCCGGAACCGCGTTCTGGACACTGAGCGGCTACACCGGTGGCAGCTTCCAGGAGGCGACCCTGATGGAGGGCTCCGCCTGGGCCCGCCGCGAGATCGTCAACGTGGCGGACATCGACCTGGACGGCACACCGGACCTGCTCTGGCGAAACATGGACAACGGCAACATGTACGTCCGGCACGGCAAGCCCGGCTCACTCCCGGGCAGCGTGAACCTGGACTCGCTCAAGACGGCGGCCGGCTCCCGCGACGGCGACGTCTCGTACGGCACGGGATGGTCCGAGGCCAACATCAGCGCGATCATCAGCATCCCGGACGTCAGCGGGGACCGGATTCCGGACTTCTGGACCCGGTCGGGCACCGACGGCATGATGCGGATCTACCACCCGTCCAAGACCGACACAGGCGGGCCGGTGAAGGTCGTCCTGGGCGACGACTGGCGCGGGGTCAAGTCCTTCGGCTGAGAACGCACGACAACGGGCCCGAGCAGCTGTTCGCTCGGGCCCGTTGTCGCGGTACGGCTATTGCCCTCGATCGACACCACATCGCCGACCTGGCGGTATCCCCGCTCCCCAACACCCTTACCTCGCCGACCTCGTGTCGATCAAGCCTGGTCGCCCACTCCTGGACGGCGTACGGCGGCCGGCACTAGCTTTCCTGAAGGGCGCGGAGCTGATCGGCGCTCAGGTGACGCACCTCCCAGATCAGTTCTGCCACCTGACGAGACGCGGTGTCCGCAGGCGGAAGGGCCTGCGGCACCTCGATGTCGATCAACGCGGCCAGGTCCTCGACCCGGTAGGAGAGCACCGTCGCGAAACCGGACAACAGCTGAGGGTCCAGTTCTTTACCGCCGAGGCCCACCACATTGATGGTCGCCGCCGACAGCGGCCCGATTCCGGCCAGCCGATACACCATCTTTGCTGAGTTCAGGCTGTCCAGATTGCGGTTACGGAGCAGGCGCACGATCACCGCCCCGGGTCCGTACGGAAACCGATCGGGCTCCCGCACGATCGGTACGGCCGGCTCGGGAGGCCGCATCGATCGGGCCGCCCCGAGAAGGTGTTCGCGTTGCTCGCTGGGCAGAAGAAGGGCGGTCTTCACAAGGTGGTCCAGGATCGAGCCGGCCGGAGCCGCGCAGGGTGCCAGGTCACTCGGCACGTCGAGGCCGGCCAGGACGAAGAGGTCGGCCGGGTGCAGACCGAGCACCGGAGCGAGTCGTCGCAGGGCTGACGGACCGGACACCTCGATCTCGGACTGATCGACCTGCGCGGCGCGCAGCAGGTTGTCGACGTGCTGCCCGCGGCTCTTCGACAATCGCGCCACCATCGCAACGAGGTTTGCTGGGCCTGCCATCCACCTGCGCGTTACCGCACCCCCAGCGGCAACGCCTCTGATCTCCAGTTCAGAGTGGCTGACACTGTATTGCCACGGTCGAGACGTGCCGGGCAAGGCGACAGGCAGGGTCTCGTGGCGTGCCGATTCGCTGGTCACCCCGGGTTCGCCGCCTCTACGCCACATCGGTGGACAGGTGCGCATAGCGTCGCGGGTGGCGCACGACGGCCAGCCAGACCGCCGCGCCGAGGCAGAGCACGGCCAGCAGGGACAGCAGCACCAGAGCTGGGTTGACCCAGGCGGGCACCAGGTCGTGGGTGGCGTTGCATCGGTCGTGGAGGGGGAACCATCGCGCCGACTCACGCCAGTGGGCGGCGCGGTAGGCGCTGTCGTAGCTGACGCCGGCCTGTCGGCAGGACTCCTCCGAGTTCATGGAGGAACCCGCGAACGCCCCGACGAACCAGGTGACAGCGGTGGCGACGATCGAGAGCCCGGCCGTCGCGGCGAACCAGCCCGGAGTCTTCCAGCGGCCGGTGAGCAGAGGCCGACCCCAGAGCCAGAGCACGAACAGAGTGGGTACGGCGAGGCAGAACGCGGTCGTGACAATGCCCATGCTGAGTTGTCAGCCTCCCCGTCGGCGAGCCGATCTTGATCATCGCACGGGCTGGCTCACCACCGTGAACTCGACGAATGCGGTCCAGGCCGAGGGGGTGAAGGTCAGCACCGGCCCCTGCCGGTCCTTGCTGTCGCGTACGCCGACCGTCTCGGCGAAGCCCGCCACCTCGACGCAGTCGCCCTCGCTGCCGGATCGGGTCGACGTGCGCCAGACTCCGTCACGCTCCATCGGTCATCTCCTTCGCTATGGCCGCGATCAGCTCACGGGACTCGTCGGCGCTGAGCGCCCGCTCACTGAGCGAGCGCCACGCGTCGTCGTAGATCTCGATTTCGTGGGTCTTGTCAAGGTAGACCGCGCCGCACGGGCCGTCCATGTAGATGGTGGTCGGCTCCGGCTGGCGCACCTCGGACGGGAAGTCGAGCATGGTGAAGGTGCCAGCCTGCGCCCAGCGCACCAGCCCCGCGTCGAACGGCAGCACCCGGATGCCGATGGTGGGCTGCCGCGACGACACCACAAGCGACTCCAGTTGCCGGACCATGGCCGACCGGTCGCGCAGCGGGCGGCGCAGCACCGCCTCGTTCAGGATGACGTCGAGGCGCGGGGCGCGGGGCACCGCCCGGACCAGCAGCCGTTGACGGCGAAGCCGCACGTCGATCTTCGCCTGCCGCTCCGCCTCGGCCATCTGCGGCTGGTCGGTGACGATCAGCTCGGTCATGTACTCGACCGTCTGCAACAGCCCGGGAATGAGGTCCGCCTCGTACTTGCGGATGCGGGTGGCGGCGGCTTCCAGACCGACGTACAGCTTGAACCAGTCCTTGATCGCCTCGCCGTAGCTGTGCCACCAGCCGTGCGCCTTGGTCTCCCTGGCCAGCGCCCGCATCGTCTCGATCGTCTCTGGAGTCGCGTTGTAGACCCGGCACATGGCCGCCACGTCGTTCGGGTGCATGGGGACCTGGCCGGTTTCGTACCGCCAGATTCGCGGTGCCGACCATTCCAATTCCTTGGCCGCGGCAGTGACCGTCACATAGGCGTTTTCGCGAAGCTCTCTCAGATATCTGCCGAGCTGCCTCCGTGGGACTGTGCTGCCGGAGTCGTCCACGTCATCTCCCTGACTGTCGTCGTGTAAGACACCTCGCCCCTTGGTCTGGATTCTGCCGCGAAAGATTGCGTTAGCGCCAGCAGTGAAAAGACCATCGTGGACAGCCAGGACAACAGATCGGGTCGGTCACCGTCGGGAGCGTTATGCCTCAGAGTCATAAATATGACTCTGAGGCATAACGCTCGTCGGGAGGTCGCCGCCCGGACGGGAGAACCATGGGCTCTGTCGACGATCTACCGCTGCCGCCCCACGTCACCACGGAGGACGTCGTGTTGGCGCTGAGGGCGGTCACCGTGCACACCCCCGAGCGGCCCGACGGTACGCGCTGCCGTAGGGACGAGGCAGCACACCCGTGCCGGGTGCACCGCTGGGGCCGTCGTGTCCTGGAGCGGCGCGGCCTGACCGATGAGCAGGTGCAGACGTTGATCGCTGGAGGAACGGTGGCGTTGCCGTGAGCCAGTCACCGAGGTGGATCATCCACCTCCCGACCACGCTGACCAGCCTCGAAGGGGTTACCGCCCTGGCCGTGGCACTTCGCGACTCGCTCGGTCACCTCGCCGTCGTCGACTTCGGCGAGACCACCCTCAGCGAGGAGGACGCGCAGTTCCTGCGTACCCGAGTGTTCTGTGACGCCAGGATCGACGGCGCGGGACGTTGCCGACGCCGCGACGACCACGACGGACCCTGCGCCACGAACCCCGACGATGGTCGACTCCAGATCGCCGATATCGGGGTGTCCCCGGCAACGGGACACCCCGATATCGGTGAAACGGTGGTGATCAAGCGGCGGACTAGCCGCCGTTGATGACGAACTGTGAGCCCGGCTGGATGACGATGTTGCCGTCGGCCGAGTTGGTGATTGTCACGTTCGTCAGGTTGGCGTTGCCGCGCGCGCCGCTCATCGCGAGGATTCCGGCGCCGTTGTTGGACTTGTCGATCCGCACATTGGTGATGGCGACGTTCGGCATGTTGCCGCCGCCGTTCTTGAACTGGATGCCGTCGAACGTGGAGTCGATGATGTCGGTGTCGCGGATGGTGACCCCGACGATGTCCCGGGTGGCCGGGAAGAGGGTGATGGCACCGAACTCCTGGTCCTCGTTCCAGAATGCGCCACCGGTGCGGTAGAGCCCATTGTTGGCGATCAGCGTCGTCCCGGAGAACGGCAACGGGTCGTGGTCGGTCGCCAGCATGATGCCCGGGTAGTTCGCCGTGTCGTAGATCAGGTTGTTCTCGATCGAGTTGTCGTAGCCGCCGTAGATGGCGATGCCGTTCGCCCGCCAGGGCAACTGGATGGTGTTGTTGACGAAGTGGTTGTCGTGGGCGATGTCGACGGTGCGGTCCTTCACGTACGGGTTGGCCCAGACGGCGAGGGCGTCGTCGCCCGTGGTGCGGAACGACGAGTTGAACACCCGCGAGTTGCGCGTGCCGTTGCTGAAGTTGATGCCGTCGGCGTACGTGTTGCGGATCCGCATGCCGCTGAAGTCCAGCCCGTCGGCCGGCCCCCATAGGTCGGGGATGTTGTCGTAGTCGCGGCCGACCCAGACACCCACGTTGGCGTGCTCGATCCACACATTGCTGATCTTGGTGCCGGTGCCGAAGCGACCGTTCAGACCCACGCCACCCTCGGCGTTGCCGTCACCGCCACGGATCCGGCCCGAGCCGAAGATGGCGATGTCGGAGATCTGGGTGTTCTTGTCGATGTCGAAGCCGAAGTTGCCCTCGTGCGGGTGGTTGATGCCGCCCACCACGTTCTGCGGCTCGGTCAGCGTGTACAGCTGCGAGTGCCACATGCCGGCGCCCCGGATCGTGACGTTGCTGATGCCGACCTGGTTGTGCATGCCCCGGTTCAGCGGGTCGTCGGTCAGGATCTTCTGCTCCTGCCGCCACTGCCCGGCGGGGATCCAGACGCAGCCGATGACACCGTTCTGGTCGTCGGTCACCGCCCGCTGGATGGCTGCGGTGTCGTCGATCCCGTCGTTCGGCACCGCGCCGTACGACGTGATCGAGGTGCAGCCGGCCGGCTGGCTCGCCGGCCCCGCCACCTGCTCCAGGTCGATCATGTCGATGACGTAGAACGAGGCGGTGTCACCCGAGTCGCGCTGCAACTTGAAGCGGGTGCCCGCCGGATACGACTGCGCCAGCAGCGCGTTCGACTCGTCGAAGAGCCGCCGGGCGTCGGCCTGCGGGGTGTTGGTCAGCGCCTCCGGCCCGTCGGTGTTGCCGTAGAGCCAGCTGTGCTTCGACGACAGGGTCAGCTTCCGGGAGAAGACGTCGTTGACGTAGAGGCTGATCGTCGCCTCGATGCCACCACCACCGGGAGCGTCCGGGATGGAGTTGCGGACCACGATGGAGTTGGCCTGGTTGGCCGAGGTGAACTCCACGAACTGACCGGTGCTGGTGAGGCGTACCGACTTGCGGCCCGACGACTCGCTCGCGAAGTTGGTGTGGCCGAAGGTGCGCAGCGGGTCGGTCTCCAGCAGCGCGCCCGAGTAGCGGCCGGCCTCCGCCTCGTAGGAGACGTACGGGACGGCTGCCCCGCGCCCGACCACTATCGACTGGCTGAACGCGTTGTTGCTCTCGTTGGTCTCGGCGACCACGTTGGTGGCGTCAGCGGTGGCGGTGAGGGTGGCACCGCCGCTGGTGGCGGTCCAACTGCCGCTGACGGCCACGGTGACTGTCGCGCCGGCAGCGATCGAGGCGGTGTTGGTGTTGAGCGTGGTGCTGCCCGCCACCAGCCGGGTGACGGTGGTCGCGCCGGTCGCGGTGGTGCCCCGGTTGCGGACCGTCACGGTGAAGGTGACGGACGCCCCGACCGCCGGGTTCGGCGGGTTCGAGGCGATGCTGAGCACCTGGAGGTCCGGGCCCGGCGCCTGCGTCACCACGAGAGGCGACGCCGCGGTGAAGCTGTTGTTGCCGTTGTTCTGCTCGACGATCGTGTTCGTCGGGTCGACCACCGCCGAGACGGCGTAGCTGCCCATCGGCCGCGTACCGGCGTTGAACGACACAGTGGTCGAGGCGCCCGCGGCGAGCGCGCCCACAGCGGCGCTGCCGACGACCGCGCCGGCCAGGCTGAAGTTGACGGTGGTGGCCCCCGCGGCGGCGGATCCGATGTTCTGCACGACTGCCGACAGGGTGACCGCGCTGGCCTCACTGGGCGACGACGGTGACCAGGTCACCGAGCTGACCACCAGGTCGGGATTGGGTGCCGGCGTGCCGCACACCTCAAGCTCCGCGACCTGCCCGGACGGTGCGCCGGTGTTGCCGGTGAACCGCAACTGCACGTCCGCCGTGGTCGCGCTGACCGGGATGGTCACCACGTTGGTGCCCTGCACGAACTGGTAGGCCGCCGCCGACACCAGACTGGTGTACGACGACGACGCCTGGTCGCGGCCGAGGACCTGGATGGTCTGGGTACGGGTGCCCCAGGACGAATCCGGGTTGAGCTTGACGGTGACACCGGAGATCGAGTGGTTCGCGCCCAGCGCCACCGTCAGGTTCTGCGGGTAGCTGGCCGCGCCCTCCCAGTAGGTGCCGAGCTGCCCGTCGTTCGCCTTGTCCGGGGTGAAGGTGAAGGTGGAGCCGCTCGCGGTCATGCTCTTGCCCTGCGCCACGTTGGTGCAGGCGGGCGGGTTGCTGCCGGTCCGGGTGACGGTGTTGCTGTTGCCGGACAGGTTGCCGGCTCCGTCGCGCGCCCGCACGTAGTAGGACACGGTCGCCGTCGCCGGCTGGGTGTCCTGGTAGGTGAGGACGGTGCCGAGCGTCGCGATCAGGTTGCCACCCCGGTAGACGTTGTACCCGGCCAGGCCACTGCCACCGGAGTCGGTGGAGGCACCCCAGTTCAGCGTGATCGTGCTGCCCGACGTGCTCTGCGACAGCGTCCCCGGGACGCTCGGCGCGGTGGTGTCGCCACTGCCCGTGCGGGTCACCGTGTTGCTGTTGCCGGACAGGTTGCCGGCGGCGTCGCGCGCCCGCACGTAGTAGGACACGGTCGCCGTGGCCGGCTGCGTGTCGTTGAAGGTGGTCACATTGCCGACGGACTGGAGGAACGCGCCGTTGCGGTAGACGTCGTAGCCGGCGATGCCGCTGCCGCCCGCGTTGTCGGTCGACGCGACCCAGTTGAGGCTGATGGTGGTGCCCGACTGGGTGTACGAGAGGTTGCCCGGCACGCTCGGCGCGGTGGTGTCCGGGGTGGTGCCGCCGCTGCCGTACACCTCCAGCTCGGAGAGCTGCCCCGCTGGCCAGCCGCTGTTCGCGGTGACGGTGATCCGCACGTAGCGGGTGGAGGTCGAGCTGAAGTTGATCGTGACCGTGCTGGCGCTCGCCGGGTTGAAGGTGTACGTCTGCGACCCGACCAGATCGGTGAAGGACGAACCGTTCGTGCTGCCCCGCACGCTCAACGTCTGCGTCCGGGTCGCCCAGCCGTTGGTCGGCAGCTTCAGCACGACCTGGTTGACGCTCTGCGCTGCGCCGAGGTCGACCTGCACCCACTGCGGGAACGCGTTGTTGACGCTCTCCCAGTAGCTGCCCGCGTTGCCGTCGACGACCTTCGACGAGTCGTAGACGTCGGCGTGGCCGCTCTCCTGGGTGGGTCGGCCCTGGGCGAGGTTGGTGGCTGCCGGGGCGAAGCCGCTGCTCGGCGCTGCCGCCTTGTCGGCGGGGCGGGCTGCGCCGGCCGGGTTCGCGAGAGCTGTCGCTCCCGCCGTGGCGATCAGCGTGGCCGCGGCTGTCGCCGCGACCATTCTGAACAGATTCGTTCGTCTCATGACTGTCCTGTCGTCGGGGGACGGTTGCCGCGGGCGGGGGTGACCACGGGTGGGGGTGAGCGGCGGTGCGTCGCCGGCCGGTGAGGCGGGCCGGCGTCGAGGGGTACCGAGCATCAACGGGCCCCCCAGGAGGCCCGTTGAATATTCCGCACGCATGCACAGAACCGTGCACGTCTTTGTCGAAATCTTGCGTTACTTTGACCAAAGGTTACTGACGTGCTACGGGAGCGTCAACACTTCGACCACGGTAACTATTGACGGAGTTGCCCACTCTCGACCGCCGACAACGCGAAGGAAGGTGCCGCCTCCGACGACTGGAGGCGACACCTTCCCTGCACCTGCGCGGATCTTGCGTCAGGTCGTAACGGAACGATCAGGCATCTGGCGCTCGCACCACGAACGTCTCCAACAGCTCGCCGCCGTACCAGTCGGTGCGCTGGCCGACGTGCGTCATCCCGAGCCGCCGGCAGACCGCCATCGACGCCTCGTTGCCCGGCGACACCAACGCGTGGACCTCCGGGCCGCCCGCGGCGAACTCCCGTGCCAGGACCGCGGAGGCCGCCTCGGTGGCGTACCCGTGACCCCACGAGTCCGGGTGCAGGTGCCAACCCGTCTCGATCTGCTCGGTGAGCACCGCCTCGTCGACGCCGGGGATCGGCTTGAGCAGCACCGTGCCCGCCACCTGACCCGTCTCGCGTACCTCGATCGCCCAGGTGCCGTACCGGCCGCCGTCGGCCGCGTGCCGGTCCCGCCAGATGCGCAGCCGCTCGGCGGCCTGGGCCCTGTCGGTCATCGGCAGGCCGGGCGACACGGCTAACCAACGGGTGATGTCCGGACGGGAGTAGATGTCGTAGATCCGCGCCAGGTCGGCCGGATCATCGGTCCAGTCGCGCAGGATGAGGCGTTCGGTCGTGACAACAGTCATGACCGGCGATCTTAAGGAGTGAGGGCCCGGACGACAGGGAAGGAGACGGCGATGGGCAACGGATGGCAGCGGGCGAAGCGGATCACCAGCGCCGCGTTCCGCCCGGTGCGTGGGCGGGATCTGTCGCTGCACGCCGCCGCGATCACCTTCTACGGGGCGATCGCTGTGGTGCCGGTCGCCCTCCTGGCGATCTGGCTCACCTCACTGGTGGCCGGCGCCGACCGGGTACGCCGGCTCACCTCGCACGCCGTGGAGGCCCTGCCCACCGCCATCGGCGCGCCCCGGGCGGTGGACGCTCTGGTCAACGCCGGAGTGGAGCTGACCCCGCTGCTGGCGTTGGCCTCACTGCTGCCCGCGTCGCTCTACGGCGAGGGTCTGCGCCGGGCCTTCGTGTCGGTCGCCGCGCCCCGTACCGACGAGCACCTGGTCGGCTGGCGGGGCCGGCTGCTGCTGCTGCCGCTGCTCGCGCCGGCCCCCGCGCTGCTGCTGTCGATCCTGCTGGCGCTCCCGCTCACCACCGGCCTCGTACGCCAGGGGGGTTGGCTCGGTGTCCTCGGCGTGGTGCTGTCGTTCCTGGCGGTCTGGCTGGTGCTCACGCCGGTGCTGATGTGGGTGTTCCGGGTGGTCGGGCCGGCCTCACCGGACTGGCTCTCCACGCTCGCGATCGGGTCGTTCACGGCGGCCAACCTCTCCGGCTTCCTGCACGGCTTCGTGCTCTTCGCCTCGCTCCCCCTGGACCTGGGGGTGCCGTTCGGTGGCTTCGACGAGATCGGCGCGGGAGTCGCTGTGCTCCTCTGGCTGTACCTGTTCCACGTGATCGTCCTGGCCGGCTACTCCGCGACCCTGGCCCTCTCCACCTGGCGCACCGCCCGCACCGCCCGCACCCCCCAATCGGGTTGATCAAGAGGTTTGCGTCAGTTTCGCGCCCTCAGCTGACGCGAACCTCTTGATCACCGGGGCAGAGGGCAGGATCGAGGGGTGGGGTGGGTTCAGGGGGCGGAGAGGGCTTCGGTGGGGGTTTGGCGGGCTGCTCGGATCGACGGGTAGACGCCGGCGATGACGCCGACCACGAGGGCACCGCCGACTCCGCCGACCACCGCGATCAGCGGAATCGTGGGCGGCCACCCCTGGTAGCTGGCGTAGCCGACGGTGGCGAGCACCCCGAGGATCGCACCGGCCCCGCCGCCGAGCGCACTGAGCAGCACCGACTCGGTGAGGAACTGCACCCGGATCTGGCCCCGGTTCGCGCCGAGCGCCCGGCGCAGGCCGATCTCCCGACGGCGCTCCAACACCGAGATGACCATCGTGTTCGCCACGCCGATCCCGCCGACCAGCAGGGCGACCGCCGCCAAGCCGAGGAACAGCCCGGAGAAACTGCTCTCGGTGGCCCGTTTCGCGGCGAGCGCGTCGGAGGGGCGGCTGACCTGGACCAACCCGGGCAACTGCGGGTTGAGGGTGGCCGGCAGCACCGCCCGAACATCCTCCAACGCGTCCTCCCTGGCCCGCAGGTAGACGACAGTGGGATGCCCGTCGAAGCCGAGCATGGCCTTTGCGGCGTCCCACCCGACCAGCACCGAACGGTCGAGATCCGGGGAGAGCGGCAACGGGTCCAGGATGCCGATCACGGTGAACCACCGTTCGCCGATGAGCACCTGGGGTGGTTGCCGTGGGTCCACCGTCGCGAAGCCCAGCCGGCTCGCCGCGACGTGACCGAGGACCGCGGTCGGGAGCCCTACCGTTCCGGCGTCGAGAGCCCGGCCTCTGTGGATCCGGCCGTTGACCGTCTCCAGCAGGCCCGGCCGGGACGCGAGGACGGTGAGCCCGGACGTGTCGTACCGGTCCATCAGGTCGTTGCGGCGCACCGTGGTGTGGGTGTTCGCCACCGCGCTCGCCGTCTGGACCGGCCCGATCCGCGTCGTCATGGCGGCGGCGTCCTCGGGGAGCAGGACGGGCGGCTCCTGATCCGGCACCGGCTCGGCCCGCAGCATGTTGGTGCCGAGGGCGCTGAGCTGGTTCATCAGGTCGCGTTGGCTGGACGCGGGGATCCCCACCACCACGACCAGCGTGGCGATGCCGATGGAGATGCCCAGGGCGGAGAGGACCGCCCGCATCCGGCGGGTGGTCAGCCCGAGAAGACCCAGCCGGAGTACGTCGGACGGGGCGAGCCGGTTCGGCCGGATGCCCCCGGGGGACGCGCTCATGCCCTGCTCCCGGTGTCGGAGACGATCCGGCCGTCGCGCATCTCCACCTGTCGCGGCATACGGGCGGCGAGATCGCGGTCGTGGGTGATCACGGCGATGGTGGTTCCCTCCGCGTTCAGGCTCATGAGCAGGGCCAGGACCGTTGCCCCGTTGGTGGTGTCGAGCGCCCCGGTCGGCTCGTCGGCCAGCACCAGCGCCGGCTCGTTGACCAGCGCCCGGGCGATCGCGACCCGCTGCCGCTCCCCGCCGGAGAGCTGCCGCGGCAGGTGGTCGACCCGGTGGGCCAACCCGACGCGGGCCAACGCCTCGATCGCGGTACGGCGGCGACGGCGACGGGGCACCCCGGCGTAGAGCAGGCCGGTGGCGACGTTCTCGGCGGCGTCCAGCCCGTCGGTGAGGTGGAACTGCTGGAAGACGAAGCCGAGCCAGCGGCCCCGCAGCGCGGAGAGTCGGCGGTCGGAGAGGGCGGTGACGTCCTGGCCGGCAACGCGTACGCGGCCGCTGGTCGGCAGGTCGAGGGTGCCCATGATGTTCAGCAGCGTGGACTTGCCGGACCCGGACGGCCCGACGATGGCGAGCATCTCGCCCGCGCGGACGGTCAGCGAGACGTCGTCCAGCGCGGTCACCCCGCCCGGGTACGTCCGGCTCACCCCCTCGACGCTGAGCACCGTCTCGGCGTACGCCGGAATCACCTCGGTAGGGGTGTCGCCGCCGGCCCGGGTGGTCACCCCGTTCACGACGCGGTCACCACGTCGAGACCCTCGGTCACTCCGGTGCCGCTGACCTCGACGAGTCCCCGGGCGAACATCCCGGTCTCCACCGCCACCAGACCGCCGCCGGGCAGTTGGAGCGCGTGTCCGCCCTCGCTGAGCGCCACCAGCGCGCCGACCGGCACCGCGAGCACGTTCTCGTGCACGGCGGTGGTGAACCGGACCTGCACCGCAGCGGCGTCGATCTTGGCGACGTCCGCCGTTCGGGTCGGCGCGACGAGGACCTCCACCATCGGAGGCTTGCCCTGGTCACCGCCCCCGTCCGACCCGCCGCCGCTCACCGTCTGGGAGACCGAGGCGACCTTGCCGGGGATCTGGGAGTTGTCGGGCAGCGCGACGACGACCGCGGCACCGACAGTGATGGTGCCGACCTCGGTGGCGGCGACCGGGACGGTGACCAGCTTGACCTTTTCGGTGACGGCCAGCAGCTCACCGGCGACCGCGTCACCGGGCAGTGCCTTCACCGCGCTGACCCGGGCCGGTCCGGTGAGCACGGCGACCTGCCCGACACCGATCGTGCCGGTCGGTTCGAGACCGATGGACTGCTGCCACTTCTTGATCGCGGCGACGAGGCTCGCGGTGAGCAGCGCCTGACCCGCGCCGATCCTGGTGCCGTCCTTGCCCCGGGACGGCTGCGACCCGGTGTGGAAGCCCAGTGCCCTCAGGTTGTCCGACACCAGCCGCACGTCACTGCCCACCAGGCCGGGCTTGTCGAGGGTGCGGAAGAGCGGAGTGCCGCCGAACAGCACCGGCACCGGTCGGTCGTCGACGTGGTAGAGCGGCTTGCCCCGGGCCACCGTGTCCCCCACCTTCGGCAGCCGGGTGACGATGCCCTCCCCCGCGCCTTTCACCATCCGCTCCGGGCCGAAGCCGAGCGTGCCGTTCAGCGACCGGGTGTCCGACAGGTCGGCCCGGGCCACCTTCGTCGTCGTGACCTGCGGTGGGGCGCTCGCATCGGCACCGCCGGGGTGACGCCGCAGGGCCAGCGCCCCGACCCCGGCACCGACTGCGACGACCAGAGTGACAGTGGCAGCGACGATGGCGGTCCGCCGAGTCGTCCACCGACCCCGCCCCTCGGTCGGGTTACTTCCTGGCACCGAAGATCTCCATCGTGCAGTCCCTCTCCAACTTGGCCATGGCAGCACCCTCAAGGCCGTTGGTCGGGTCGGCGACCCCGTCGTCGTAGGTCCAGCCGGAGCCGTCCGGCAGCGAGTGGATCTTCAGTCCGTGTCCGCGCAGGCACTGGACGTAGTCGTTCCACTGGCTCACGTAGTTCGGGTTCCTGTCCCGATCCAACTCCGGCGGCTGGAGCGGCATCTTGCCGGCACACGCCACGTACGCCGCCTTCGGCTCCCCGCTCTGGTCGAGAGAGAGGCCGGTGCCGCTCCCCGTCGGTCCCGGTGCCCGGCCCTCGTTCTTCTTCACCCCGTGCTCGTGCAGGCAGATCTTGTACGTCTCCCAGAGCTGGGTCTCCTCCTCGTCGGTGGTGTCGAGGCGCAGCTGTGGACGGCCGTTCACCGCAGCGCCGGTGGTGCTCGCCGGGGCGGACGGGGTGGTCAGGGACGCGACGTCGCCCGTACCGCCGGCGGTCTCCTTGTCGGCGTCACCGCCGCAGCCGGCGAGAGCGACGGCGAGCAGGGTGACCGCGGCGAGTCCGACCGCGACCCGGTGCGTTGAGGTGGTCATGGCAGGCAGCCTCGCGCCCATCTGTCAGAGACCTGTCAGGAAGTGATCGTCATCCGGTAGTCCCAGCTCAACGACATCGTCGGGGCTGACCCCAGGCACGTACAGTCGCTGCCGTGTGCGCGTACGTGCTGGTAGCCGAGGACGACCAGAAGCAGGCGGAGTTGGCACGCCGGTACCTGGAACGCGAGGGACACGAGGTGACGGTGGTGGCCGACGGGCGGGCGGCCCTGGAGCAGATCCGACGGCGACCGCCCGCGCTACTCGTCCTCGACGTGATGATGCCCAAGGTCGACGGCCTGGACGTCTGTCGCATCCTGCGCCGGGAGTCCGACCTTCCCGTGCTCATGCTGACCGCCCGCTCGACCGAGGACGACCTCCTGCTCGGCCTCGACCTGGGCGCCGACGACTACATGACGAAGCCGTACAGCCCGCGCGAGCTGGTCGCCCGGGCCCGCAGCCTGCTGCGCCGGGGCCAGCGGACGGTGCGGCAGGCGGACCCGGTGCTGCGGGTCGGCGCCGTGCACGTCGACCCGGTACGCCACGAGGTCCGCGCCGACGGACGCCTCGTCGACTGCACCCCTGGCGAGTTCCAACTGCTCCAGGCGATGGCCACGCAACCCGCCCGCGCGTTCACGAGGGATCAACTGCTGGGCTACCTGCACGGCTTCGACAGGTACATCACCAACCGAACCGTCGACGTGCACGTCATGAACCTCCGCCGGAAGATCGAGCCGAACCCGCGCAAGCCGGCCCGCCTGCTGACCGTGTACGGCATTGGATACAAGCTGGTCGACGAGGCACCCCGTGGCGCGTGAGGTCCCACTGCGCCGCAGCCTGCTGCTCCGGCTGCTGGCGCTGGCCGTCCTCATCGCCGTCGGCTCGATCGCGACGACCGCCTGGCTGGCCGTCCGCACCACCGCCGGGGCGATCCGGCAGGAGCAGGGGCAGGCGCTCGCCGACGACGCCCGCATCTACGACACCCTGCTCGCGTACGCCGCCACCCACCCGAGCTGGGACGGTGTCGACGCGGCAGTGCGACCGCTCGCGCGGGACGTCGGCCGGCGGATCGCCCTGACCACCGAGACCGGTGCCCTGATCACCGACTCGGCACCCGGGTCGGGTCCGTTGCCGACCACGTCGTCCGCGACCGTCGACGCGCTCGCCGTCGACACCACACTGATGCCCGGGAGCAGCCCGCCGGGCGGCGGAGCGGGCGGCATGAGCCGCATCGACCCGCGCACCAGCGGCCCGTACCTCCTTCCACCTGAGGAGCGGGCGACGCTGCGCGGCAAGGCCGCCGAGGCGGTCCGGTGCCTACGGCTGCGCGCAGGGATCGACGCCGTCGTCGTCGACGGCCCCACCGGACGGCCACACATCGACACCCCCGGAACCGACCTCGCCGACACCGCCGTGTGCGCCCAGTCGAGGTCGACACTGGCGACTCTCACGGCCACCGAGAACAGGGCGCTCGCCCAGCTCAACGCCCTGGTCAACACGTGCCTCGCGCGGCGTCGGATGTCCGCCGTGCAGGTGGACCTGAACTGGACCTGGACGAGGCAGCCGGCGGCCAGCGCGCCCGACGCCCGACCCACCGGAGGAATCGACCAGGAGCACAACCAGGCGATCAGCGCCTGCGTCGGCACCAGTCGACGCGAACAACTCCTGCCGTACGTCGCCCCGGCCGCGACCCTCTTCGTCAGCGACCCGGGTGGTCGCCCGTCGAGCACCTTCGACCTCTCCCCCGCCAACCAGACCCGCATCGTCGCCGTCGCCGGTCTCGTCCTGCTGGTGACGATCGGCGTCACCGTCCTCGCCGGAATCCGGCTGACCCGCCCGCTGCACGCCTTGACCGGAGCGGCCCAGCGGATGCGCGACGGCGACGGCTCCGCCCGGGTCCGGGTGACCGGCCGCGACGAGATCGCACGCCTGGCCGAGGTCTTCAACGACATGGCCGAACGGCGGGAGCGCCTGGAGCAGCTCCGCCGGGCGATGGTCAGTGACATCGCGCACGAGATGCGTACGCCGGTGAGCAACATCCGGGGCTGGTTGGAGGCGGTCGAGGACGGCCTGGCGGCTCCCGACCGCCGGCTGCACTCCTCTCTGCTGGAGGAGGCGACACTGCTTCAACACGTGATCGCCGATCTGCAGGACCTGGCCGAGGCCGACGCGGGCGCGCTGCGGCTGCACCGCGAGCAGGTCTACCTCACCGATCTGCTCGCCCAGGTGGCGGAGGCGCACCGGGTCCAGGCCGACCGGGTCGGTGTCACCGTCGCGGTACGCACCGAAGCCGACCCGCAGGTGGACGCCGACCCCGTGCGACTGCGCCAGGTCGTCGGCAACCTGGTCGCCAACGCGGTACGACACACCCCGTCGGGCGGGCACGTGACGATCAGCGCCAGGGCGACCGACACCGAGGTCGTCGTCTCGGTGACCGACACCGGCAGCGGGATCAGCGCCGACGACCTTCCCCGGGTCTTCGACCGCTTCTGGCGGGCGGAGAAGTCCCGCAGCCGGCAGACCGGCGGCAGCGGCCTGGGCCTCGCCATCGTCCGCCAGCTGATCGAGGCCCACGGCGGCACCGTCACCGCCACCAGCACCCCCTCCCAAGGCTCCACCTTCACGCTGCGCCTCCCCCACCACGACCCCACGCCCCCTCCTCCCCGCCGCCGGTGATCAAGAGGTTTGCGTCAGACTCGCGCCGTTCGCTGACGGAAACCTCTTGATCAACAGAGCCCCGGGGGTGGGGGCGGACTAGGCTGCAGCGGCATGAGCAGTGAGATTCCGGTACGGGCCGACGTCGTGATCGTCGGTGCCGGGCACAACGGCCTGGTCTCCGCAGTCCTGCTGGCCCGCGCCGGACTGGACGTCCTGGTGCTGGAGGCCGCCGACGTGCTCGGCGGCGCGACCCGCACCGAGAACCCGTTCCCGAAGGTGCCGGGGCTGCGCCACTCCACCGGCTCGTACCTGCTCGGGCTGATGCCCCCGGAACTGCTCACCACCCTCGACGTGCGGATCCCGGTGCTGCGCCGCGACCCGCACTACTTCCTGCCCACGCCGGGCGGCCTCGGCTCGCCGTACCTGCTCTTCGGCAGTGACACCGCCGCGACCAGGGCCCAACTCGCCGAGTTCTTCTCCCCCGCCGACGTGGCCGCCGACGACGCCATGCAGGCCGAGCTGGCGGCGCTGCGGGAGGACCTCGCCCCGGCCTGGCTGGCCGAGCCACTGAGCGTCCAGGAGACCGCCGAGCGGCACGTCCGACCGGCCCTGCGGCAGGTCTTCGTCGACCTTGTCCAGGGTTCGGTCGCCGACTACCTGGCCCGGTTCGAGTTCCGCTCCGAACTGCTGGTCAGCATGTACGCGGTCACCGACGGGCTGTCCGGCCTCAACGCCGGCCCGGACGACGCCGGCACCGGCCACAACTTCCTCGTGCACAACATGTGCAGACTCCCCGGCTCGGGCGGCACCTGGATGATCGCCGAGGGCGGGATGGGCACCGTCTCGCGGACGTTCGCCGAGGCCGCCCGCGCCGCCGGGGCGACCATCCTGACCGGTACGCCGGTGAGCGCGGTGACACTGGACGGCGGTGCGGCCAGCGGTGTCGTACTGGCCGACGGCCGACAGGTCGCCGCCCGTGTGGTGCTCGGCGCTTGTGACCCGTACCGGCTGATGGACCTGTTGCCCGACGGCGCGCTCCCGGCGCCGCTCGGCGAACGGATGGCGGCGGTCCGCCGCCCCGGCACCACCCTCAAGCTCAACCTGGCACTCACCGGGCTGCCCCGGTTCTCCTGCCTGCCGGCCGGCACGCCGAGCCCGTTCGGCTCGACCATCCACCTGCTGCCCGGCTCCGCCTCGCTGGTCGGCGGGGAGGCCACCTCACCGATGACAGCGCTGCGGGCGATGTGGGCGGACGTGCAGGCCGGGCGACTGCCGGCCGAGCCGACCATCGAGTGGTACCTGCACACCACCGTCGACCCGTCGCTCTCCGACGCCGCCGGGCACCACTCGTCGGCGCTGTTCGTCCAGTCGGTCCCCTATGAGCTGGCCGGCACCACCTGGGACGCGGAACTGCCCGGCTACGTCGACCGGCTGGTCGAGATCGTCGAGCGGTACGCCCCGGGCACCGGTGACCTGATCGCCGACGCGGTGCCCCTGCCCCCGCCCGGCATCGAGGAGCACTTCGGCATCACCGGTGGGCACATCCACCACGTCGACAACACTGTCTCGTTCACCGACCGGATGCCCCACGCCACCGGGATCGACGGCGTGTACGCGGGCAGCGCCGGCTGCCACCCGGCCGGCAGCGTCATCGGCGCCGCCGGCCACAACGCCGCCCGCCGGATCCTCGCGGACCTGGGAGCTGTTTCATAAGGGCGCCAGCCAGTCAGGCCCTCAGGTCGCCGAGGCCTCCTCGGCCCGGTGCGCGTACGGCCGTAGGTCACCGGGGCCACCGATGAGGTAGAAGGCGACCAGCAGGAGGTACGCGCAGAGGCTCAGGATCGGGTTGACGAAGACGGTGGCGAACGCGACCAGGTAGAGCAGGGGCTTCAGTCGTATCCGCCGGGCGATCGCCCGCGCCAGCCGGGGATCCAGGTCGGCGTGCAGCAGCCCGGCGCGACGGGCCCACCACCAGCTCAGATTGACGAAGATCGCCTCACCGAGCACGGTGCCGAGGTAGAGGGCGGCGGTCAGCCGCTGCTCGGTGGCGCTGCCCCGCAGATTGTCCGACAACAGGTCGGCGGTGAACGGGATGGTGGCGATGAAGAGCAGCACGAGCAGGTTGAGGACCAACAGCATCTGGTCGACCCGGACCACGTACCGCCAGATGTTGTGGTGGGCGATCCAGACCTGACCGGCGATCCCGAAGGTGATCACGTACGCCAGGTAGGACGGCCAGGCGTCGGCGAGCGCCTCGGGGAGCTCCCTCCCGCCCACCCGGGCCGGACCGGTCTGGAGCAGCTCGACGGCCATCACCGTCAGGACGACCCCGAAGACCCCGTCGCTGAACGTCTCCACCCGCGCCGCGTCGCGGGCCATCTCCCGGCCGCGCCCGTACCGGTACGAACCCTGTCGCGCGTCCGCGCCCGCCACGCCCGCCCCACTTCCAATGGTGTCCGGTAGCTACCGGACTGCGACTTTCGCCGCCCTCCACTGCATCGTGGCGTATCGGGGGTTCGCGCGGACGCGGATCGGCCGGGCGCCACCTCAGGCGCCCGGCCGCCAGGTCAGCTGAGCGCCTCCCCGGCCGGGGCCGGGGTCTCCGCGTCGACGCGGTGGGCGCGGACCTTGTGGCCGACGCTGGTCAGGCAGCGGCCGGACGGCAGGTCGAAGCGCCAACCGTGCAGCTGGCAGGTGAGCTGGTCACCCTCGACGATGCCGAAACGGGTCAGGTCGGCCTTCAGGTGCGGGCAGCGCCGCTGCACCACCCAGTCGCCCAGCGTGATGTCCTCGGCGTCGGTGGTGCGCTCGTGCTCGTCATACCAGCCCTCGGCGTACTGAAGACGCTCCTCGGACAGGCACTTGAAGAACGCGTAGACGAACTCGTTGTACTGACCGATCCGCGCCGCCGAGAACCGGCAGGACAGGAAGAGCGAGTTGACCCAGTCCACCTCCTCGATGAAGAGCAGGTGCTCGATCAACGACCGTTCGGTCCGGAACCGGTAGCGGACCTTCTCGTCGGCGTACGGCCGGACCTCCTTGCCGGGGAAGTCCACCACGATCGACTCGACGCTCTCGCCGTCGTACCCGACCAGGTCGAAACGGACCGGACCACCCACGCCCTTGGCCAGGTAGATCGACTCGTCGAGCAGCGGCTCGATCCGACGCTTCATCTCGCCGAGCACGTCCACCTCGGGGTGCCGCCAGGACGCCTTCTCCGCCTCGATGACCGGGCGCTTGCGCTCCCGCATCTCCTCCAGGTGGGCGACCTTGTTCGCGAAGAACTCCTCCACCGGCACCGGGTGGGTGGTGCTCGCGCCCTCGGTGGTGACCTCGGCGACGCTGCCCGGCAGCAGCACGATCCCGTTGGTGCCGCCGACCTTCGCGTACTCCGTGAGGAAGACCGACTGGTCGGGGAAGATGTTGCCCTCGTCGCCGTGGATGTCGTTGAACTGCCACAGCTCGTCGTCGAGGAAGCAGGGCGGGCCGGCGATCGGGAAGACGTGGTCGGCCTTCAGGTCGTCGATGTAGCGCCACGTCCGGTCGAACTGCCGGTCACGCTTCTGCTTGCCGAACGCGGTCTTCGCCGCCTGCGGCAGCTCGTAGACCATCGGGTACCAGATCGCACCGGAGAACTGGAGCAGGTGCGCGTGCACGTGCCCCAGCTCGGCGAAGACGCTCAGGTCGGTCGGGCGGGCGTCGTTCTGGTTGAGCAGCCGCACCCCGTCGTACTCCACCCAGAGCGACGAGTCCCCGATCGGACCGTCGGTCGGGCTGGTCAACGCCTGAATCATGATCTTCAGCCCGCCGGGCAGCTCCACGACCTGCTCGTTGGGCGCCTTCAGGAACTTGGTGAAGCCCAGCGCCCGGAACTCGTCCTCCATCTCCGAGGTGGGGAACTCGGGCAGCAGGACGGTGGCGTCCTTCGAGATGAAGTCCCGCAGATGCTTCGCGTCGAAGTGGTCCCGGTGCAGGTGGGAGACGTACAGGTAGTCGACCTGACCCAGGCTCTCCCAGTCGAGCAGGGAATTGTCCGGAAAGGGGAACCACGAGGCGAAGTACGCCGGATTGACCCACGGGTCGCACAGGATGCTGCCCGCGGCCGTGTCGATCCGCATGCTGGCGTGCCCGGTTCCGGTCACTCGCACCGCACAGTCCCCCTCAAACAGACAATCAGGTGTACGCCAAACGCTACCGGAGTGAGTCTGACCGCCGCCCCGCGACGCCGGTAGTGCTGTCCGGCCCGGGTAGGCAGAGCCTGATGGCCAGGAAACCCCCACCTCGCCGCCCCGAGCGGGAGGCGTGCCAGACTAACCAAAGATCCGATCGCGAGGGAAGGACCGACAGTGGCAGGAAGCGAGCCGGTAACGTCGCCAGACCAGCACAAGCCCGGGCACCGCAAAGCCGGGCAGATCGGCGCGGTGCTGTCGGCGCTGGCGCTGCTGGCGATGATCTGCGGCAACCACGAGGGCAGGGTCGAGGACCTCTGGCTGATCGGCCTGGCCGCACTGCTGCTGATCATCGTGATCGGCGACATCGTGCTGCGCCGCTCCGGGCTGCGCTCCTGACCCGACCGTCCTCCGGACGACCGGCCGACGTACGCCGAGGGCCCGCCCCCACCCGGGGACGGGCCCTCGTCCGTACGCGTCGGGTCAGCGCCCGAAGAGAATGTCCTGCACGTCCTTGAGCGCGGCGTCGACCTCGGCCTCGAAGTAGCCGCCCGGAACCAGTCCGAACCGCAGCGTGTCGAGGTCCTTCGGGTCGACCGGCATCGGGTTGCGGCGCTGCATGCCACCCAGCAGGGTTTCGAAGAACCGGTCGACCTGGTCGGGGTCGTACCCGCTGCCGAACCGACGGACCTGGAAGCTGCGGCGGATCTGGTCGACCCGGTACAGGTCGCTGCCGGGAGGACCGGCCATCGGCGGACCGACCATCGGAGGGCCGCCCATCGGAGGGCCGGCGACAGCGGGCGGACCGGCCATCGGCGGGCCACCCATGCCCTGCTGGGGCAGCTGAGGCGGACCAGCCGGGCCCCGGCGCATGTCACGCAGGTCCCGCTCGGGCATCCGGATCTCGGCGGTCATGTCGGTGCGGCCGTGCCGACCGGCCTCGAAGCCGTCGAAACGCGGCTCGTCCGGCGGGCCGTACCCGCCGGGGGCGCGCTGCTCGTCCTGGCCGTAGCCACCCGGCGCGCGCTGGTCGTCCTGGCCGTAGCCGGAAGGGCCGGCGGGGAGACCGCGCGGCGGAGCGCCGTGGCCACCCATCGGACCGGGCCCCATCGGACCACCAGGGCCCATCGGACCACCGGGACCCATCGGGCCGGGGCCGGCCGGGCCACGCTGTGCGTCGTAACCGCCGCGGGGGCCGTCGTACCCACCCGCGAAGGCGCCGGTCGGCTCGTCGTAGCGGCCGTAACGGTCGGCGGGCGGGCCAGCCTGGGCGGGCATCGGACGCGGCGGCATCGGCGGGGCCATGCCCCGCTCGTCGCGCATCGGCGGTCCCATCCGGTCCGGTGGGCCCAACCGGTCAGCCATCCGGGGGTCGCCACCGCGCCCGGCGCTGTTGCGCTCCTCCAACTCGGCCAACTGCCGCTCCACCCGGTCCAGGTGAAGGTCGACCTGCCACTCGTCGTAGCCGTTGAAGCGGACCCGGAAGACGACGTCGTGGACCTCCTGGGAGGCCACCGGCGCACCGACCTGTCGGCCGTCGAGCGTCGCCTCGACCCGGTCGAGGAAGGCATCCACCTCGTCGACCTTGTATCCCCGGCGGAGCGCCTTGCGCCGGAAACGCTGACCCTGACTCGCCACTATGTCTCCTGGTCTCGTTCGCCACGCCCGGTCACGCCGGTGCCTCTCCGGCGCGGTCGGTGTTGGTGTCGTTGTCCTCGGCGGCGGCGAGTTGGCCACACGCGCCGTCGATCTCGCGACCTCGGGTGTCCCGTACGGTGGTGGACACCCCGGCATCGCGCAACCGCCGGACGAACTCCCGCTCGACCGGCTTCGGGCTCGCGTCCCAGCGACTGCCCGGCGTCGGATTGAGCGGAATGAGGTTCACGTGGGTCAATTTGCCGGCCAGCAGCCGTCCGAGGAGGTCGGCCCGCCAGGGCTGGTCGTTCACGTCCTTGATCATCGCGTACTCGATCGACACGCGACGGCCCGTCCGGGCGGCGTAGTCCCACGCTGCGTCCAGCACCTCGGCTACCTTCCAGCGCTGGTTTACCGGCACGAGTTCGTCGCGCAGATCATCATCGGGCGCGTGCAACGACAGCGCAAGGGTCACAGAGAGGTCTTCGCTGGCCAGTCGGCGGATGGCCGGAACCAGGCCGACCGTGGAAACGGTGATGTGCCGCTGGGACAGGCCGAGCCCCTCCGGAGCAGGGCTGACCAGCCGACGGATCGCCGCGATGACCCGGTTGTAGTTGGCCAGCGGCTCGCCCATGCCCATGAAGACGACACGCGACAGCCGCGGCGGTGACCCGGCGACCACACCGGAGGCGGCCACCCCGGCCATGTACACCGCCTGGTCGACGATCTCCGCCGTGGACAGGTTGCGGGTCAACCCGGCCTGGCCGGTGGCGCAGAACGGGCACGCCATGCCACAACCCGCCTGGCTGGAGATGCAGACGGTGACCCGGTCCGGGTAACCCATCAGCACGCTCTCCACCAGCGCACCGTCGTGCAGCCGCCAGAGCGCCTTGCGGGTCGCGCCGTCGTCACAGGCGAGCTCGCGCACCGGAGTGAGCAGCGTGGGCATCAACTGCTCGGACAGCCGCTCCCGGGTCGCCGCCGGCAGGTCGGTCATGGCCTGCGGGTCGCGGACCAGCCGCCCGAAGTAGTGGTTCGACACCTGCTTCGCGCGGAACGCAGGCTCACCCAACTCGGTGACCAGCGCCTGGCGACCGGCCAGGTCCAGGTCGGCGAGGTGCTTCGGCGGCATGGAGGCCCGGCGGGCGGCGGGGGCATCCGAGATGGCGGGGATCAACGGCAGGCTCGTCATGGCTGGTCCAGTGTGTCACGCCGTCGGCGGCAGGTGCCGATCCGGAGGTGCCGAACGGGCCGCGACCCCCGCAGCCGGATGACCGGAACGCCGTGATCCATGCCTCAGTTCACCACCGGCACCAGGACGGCCAGCAACAGGTAGGCGGTCGGCACCGCGAAGAGGATCGAGTCCAGTCGGTCCATCAGACCACCGTGGCCGGGCAGCAGGTTGCTCATGTCCTTGACGCCGAGATCCCGCTTGATCATCGACTCGGCCAGGTCACCGAGGACCGCCGCGCAGGACACCGCCACCCCGAACAGCGCACCCCACCAGGGAGCCACCTCGAACATCAGCCACAGCAGCAACGCGCTGCCCAGGGCCGCCGCGGTGACCGAGCCGGCGAAGCCCTCCCAGGACTTCTTCGGGCTGATCGACGGGGCCATCGGGTGCTTGCCGAACGAGACGCCGGCCGCGTACCCGCCGGTGTCGGAGAGGACCACAGCGACCAGGGTGGCCAGGATCCGCATCCAACCGTCGTCGGGGGCCGCCGCCAGCAACGCCGCGAAGCCGGCGAGGAACGGCACGTAGACGGCGATCAGGGTCGCCGCCGTGAGGTCCCGCTGGAAACCGCTCGGACCGTCACCGAGCCGCCAGATCATCGTGCCCAGCACGGTGACGAGCAGCCCCAGGCTGAGCGCGTCCGGGCCGGCGTACCAGGCCAGGCCGACGGTCAGCACCCCGCCGGCGATCAACGGCACCAGGGGTGGGTGGGCACCGCTGCGTCGGACCGCGCGGGCCATCTCCCAGATGCCCACGGCGACGGCACCGGCGATCACCGGCAGGAACGCCAACGGGTAGAACACCAGCGGCACCACGATCAGCGCGCCGAGCCCCAGCCCGACCCCGATCGCCGCGGGCAGATTACGGCCGGCCCGTCCGTTGCCCACCTGTTGCGTGGCCGGTCGATCGACGCTGGCCCGACGCCGACCCTTCGTCCGTCGACCGACCGGCGGCTCCGGCTCGTCCACCGGCTCCGGGTCCGGCAACAGCTCGGCACCGATCGGCGCGAGCTGCGCGGTCGGGTACGCGTCGTCGTCGAAGCGGACCGGAGCGTCGAACGGTTCCGGCTCGTCGTACCGGGCGGGCTCGTCGTACCGGGCGGGCTCGTCGTACCGGGCGGGCTCGTCGTACCGCTCCGGGCGGGTGGGGGTGCCGTCCGGGCCGACAGGCGCACGATCACCGGGCCAGCCGGAGCGGCCCCTGTCCTCGTACCGGTCGGGTTGGTTCCGGTCGTCGTCGCGCCGGTCCCGGTCGTCGAAGCGATCGCGCCGGTCACGGTCGTCGAAACGGTCCCGGTCGTCCGGGCGGACCGCCCGGCCGCGCTCGTCGTACGGGCCGGTCGGGTGCGGCTCGGCGTACGGCCGGGTGTGCGGGTCGGCGTACAGCTCGGGGCCGGCGGTCGGACCGCGGCTCCACTGGCCGGCGTCCAACTCCTGGTCGGGCCAGGGCAGCGCCACCGGGCGCTCCGGGCGGTCCCAGCCGCGAGGCTCGCTGCCGTAGGGGTCGGGGCGGGACATCACGCACCGCGACGGGGCGCGAGAACCACCACATGACGCACGACCACAAGCATCCCCTACACGCGCGATGTTCTCCGGTTGACCGCCTCGACGGTCGGTCGACTCCCGTGGTTCACCACCCGGTGGCCGGGAATCCTGCCGAGCCTACTGCACTCGCCGCATCGGCACGGCGGACGAGGCACGCCGACCGACCCCGCCCTGGTCGGCGGCCCGCGTGACGGCGACGCCCACCCAGCCCGCACGGCCGCCGGGGCGCACACACCCCTCGACGGACGACGCGAGGCCCGCCCCGGCGTCGGGACGGGCCTCGCGGCAACTCGACCGCCGGGGCGGCCGACGGATCACACCTCGAGCAGCTCGGTTTCCTTGTGCTTCACCAGGTCGTCGACGCTGGCGACGTAGCGCTGGGTCAGGTCGTCGAGTTCCTTCTCGGCGCGGCGGCCCTCGTCCTCGCCGGCCTCACCGTCCTTGACGATGCGGTCCAGCTCCTCCTTGCCACGGCGGCGGACGTTACGGATCGCCACCTTGGCCTCCTCGCCCTTGTGCCGAGCCACCTTGATCATGTCGCGGCGGCGTTCCTCGGTCATCTGGGGAAGCAGAATGCGCAGCTGGCTGCCCTCGTTGTTCGGGTTCACCCCGAGGTCCGAGTCGCGGATCGCCTTCTCCATCGCGTTGATCTGCGAGTTGTCGTACGGCTTGATGATCGCCATCCGCGGCTCGGGGATCGCGATGGACGCCATCTGGGTCAACGGCGTGGGAGTGCCGTAGTAGTCGATGATGACCTTGGAGAACATGGCGGGGTTGGCGCGACCGGTGCGGATGGCGCCGAACTCCTCCTTGGCGTGCTCCACCGCACGCTCCATCTTTTCCTCGGCCTCGAGGAGGGTGTCGTCGATCACCGGTCTCCTCGCCTCCTTCTGTGCTCGTCGTGGGCTCTGCTGAAAGTCGTCAGACCGCCGCCACCGCGATCGGCGGGGCTCAGGCGGTGATCAGGGTGCCGATCTTGTCGCCACCCACCGCGCGGATGATGGTGTCGTCACCCTGCGCGCCGAAGACCAGCATCGGCAGGCCGTTCTCCATGCAGAGGCTGAACGCCGCCGCGTCGGCCACCCGCAGGTTGCGGCGCAGCACCTCGGAGAAGGTGATCGAGTCGAGCTTGCTGGCGGTGGGGTCGATCCGGGGGTCGGCGGTGTAGACGCCGTCCACGCCGTTCTTGCTCATCAGCACCACATCGGCCCGAATCTCCAGAGCCCGCTGGGCGGCCACCGTGTCGGTGGAGAAGTACGGCATGCCGGCGCCGGCGCCGAAGATGACCACGCGGCCCTTCTCCAAGTGCCGGATCGCCCGCAACGGGATGTACGGCTCGGCGACCTGGGCCATCGTGATGGCGCTCTGCACCCGGGTCTCGATGCCCTCCTTCTCCAGGAAGTCCTGGAGCGCGAGGCAGTTCATCACGGTGCCGAGCATGCCCATGTAGTCGGCGCGGGCCCGGTCCATCCCGCGCTTCTGCAGCTCCGCGCCGCGGAAGAAGTTGCCGCCGCCGACCACCACGGAGACCTGCACGCCGCGGCGGACCACTGTGGCGATCTGCCGGGCGATGGCTTGGACGACGTCCGGGTCGACGCCGATCGCGCCACCACCGAAGACCTCACCGGAGAGCTTCAGCACCACCCGGCGGGCCCGCCCCGGCGGCGGCGCCGTCGGATCGTCCAGCTCCAGCGTCCGGTCACTCACAACCTGCGTCATCCGCCCCGCCCTTCACCACGCGCACGCCCCGTGCGGCGCGTACCGCGAACCTGCCGCTGCCGACCCTATGTGACGCGGAGGCCGCGGTGCCTGTCACGTACACCGGCGGCCTCCTCGTCGACGTCTCCTGCCCACGGGCGCCCAGGGCGCCCGGTGACGGCTCAGGCCTGGCCGACCTCGAACCGCACGAAGCGGGTGACCTCGATGCCGGCCTCGGCCAGCACCTGCTTCACCGACTTCTTGTTGTCAGCGACGGACGACTGCTCGATCAGGACGTAGTCCTTGAAGAACGAGTTCACCCGACCCTCGACGATCTTCGGCAGGGCCGCCTCGGGCTTGTTCTCCTCGCGGGCGGTCTGCTCGGCGATGCGCCGCTCGGACTCGACGATCTCGGCCGGAACCTCGTCCCGGGTGAGGTACTTCGGTCGCATCGCGGCGATCTGCATGGCCACACCACGGGCGTCGGCGTCGCCGGCCTCGTCGGTCTTACCGGTGTACGACACCAGCACGCCGACAGCCGGCGGCAGGTCCTGGGCCTTGCGGTGCAGGTAGACGGCGGTGGTGCCCTCGACCTTGGCGAACCGGTTGAGGACCAGCTTCTCGCCGATCTTGGCCGACTGCTCCTGGATCAGGTCGGCGACGACCTTGCCGTCGAGCTCGCTGGCGAGCAGCTCCTCGGCGGTGTTCACGCCGGAGCGCTCACCGTGCTCGACCAGCTGCTGGGCCAGCGCGATGAACGACTCGGTCTTGGCGACGAAGTCGGTCTCGCAGTTGAGCTCCAACAGGGCCTTGCCGGAGTGGGCGACCAAGCCGTTGGCGGCCGTACGACCGGCCCGCTTGCCGACGTCCTTGGCGCCCTTGACGCGCAGGATCTCGACGGCCTTGTCGAAGTCGCCCTCGGCCTCGGTCAGCGCCTTCTTGCTGTCCATCATGCCGGCGCCGGTGAGGTCGCGGAGCTTCTTGACGTCCGCGGCGGTGATTTGGGACATGGCTCTCTCTTCGGTGTTGAGACGGCGTGTGGATGGTCAGAGGTGCCGGTTACCCGGATCCGGGCGGATCGTGCCCGGCGTACCGCCGCTGCCCGCCGTTCGCGAAAACGGACGGCGGGGCAGCGACGGTGCGATCACTCCGCGGTAGCGGCCGCCGGCTGCTCGGTGGCGGCCTGCGCCGGCTGCTCCGGGGTGGCGGGCTGCTCGGCGGCGGCGGCGGCGGTCGACTCGTCAGCCTTCTTCGGCTCGAGCAGCTCGCGCTCCCACTCGGTCAGCGGCTCGTCGCTCGCGACACCCTCGGGCTTCTCGTCGTTGCCCCGGCGACGGCCGGAACGCGCGATCAGACCATCCGCGACGGCGGCGGCGACGACCTTGGTCAGCAGCTCGGCCGAGCGGATCGCGTCGTCGTTGCCCGGGATCGGGAAGTCGACCTCGTCCGGGTCGCAGTTGGTGTCCAGCACCGCGATCACCGGGATGCCCAGCTTGCGGGCCTCGTCGACGGCGATGTGCTCCTTCTTGGTGTCGACGATCCAGACCGCGGCGGGAAGCTTCTGCATGTCCCGCAGACCACCGAGGGTGCGGGTCAGCTTGATCTTCTCGCGGGAGAGCTGCAGGGTCTCCTTCTTGGTGTAACCGGCGGCGGTGCCGCTGAGGTCACCCAGGCCCTCCAGCTCCTTCATCCGCTGGAGCCGCTTGTACACCGTCTGGAAGTTGGTCAGCATGCCACCGAGCCAGCGGTGGTTGACGTACGGCTGGCCGACCCGGGTCGCCTGCTCGGCGATCGCTTCCTGGGCCTGCTTCTTGGTGCCGACGAACAGGATGCTGCCGCCCTCGGCGACGGTCCCACGCACGAACTCGTACGCCTTCTCGATGTAGTCGAGGGTCTGGCGCAGGTCGATGATGTAGATGCCGTTGCGCTCGGTCATGATGAAGCGCTTCATCTTGGGGTTCCAGCGCCGGGTCTGGTGCCCGAAGTGGACACCGCTCTCCAGCAGTTGGCGCATGGTCACGACGGCCATGGTTGGGGTACTCCTCTAGATCCCTGGTTGTCACGCCCGGCCGGTGGCCGGGCGTCCTGGCGCCTGGTCGCCGGCCCATGGTGGGCCCGATCAGGATCGGGACCAGGGAGGCCGTCGCTCCACGACGATTCGTGAAGAGGGCACGCGAGGTCGACCGCACGAGGCGGTCGCCAGTTGGCCAGTGTACGCCCCTCACCCGTTCAGCCGCCCCGGGGTGCGCGCGTCCGCGTCCCGGGGCGGCGTGAGCCCCGGCCGGGCCGGGCCTGGGTGGGGGCACCTCAGGTGCCATGATCGACTCGGGTTCCTGAAAACCGGGGCGTCGCGGCGGCACGGACACCGCGCTTTCCAGGAAACCGAGTCGATCATGCGGGCGGGCGAGGCAGGCAGAGCAAGGCGGACAGGGCGGGCCGGGCGGGCGGCGGATCAGCCAGCGGCGAGCGCGGCGGCGATGAAGAGCACCAGGCCGACGGTCAGGTAGGCCGTCGGTGGGCGCAACCAGCCACGACCCGTGTCGGAAAGCGCCAAACCTCCGGTTCGGAGCCCGTAGAGCCCGATCGCGAAGATCGGCAGCCCGGCGACCAGGGCGATGCCCACCACGACGTTCCCGGCGTCCACCGGATCGCCGGTGACGCCCGCGAGCAGCACCCGCAGCGCGGGCACCTCGAAGATCAACACCAACAGGGCGAAGAGTACGGCCAACACCGGCCGACGGGTCCGGTAGACGCCGTCGGCGGCCGGCGGATACACCGCCGGCTCGGTGGTGGGCAGGTCGGGACGGGGGCCGATCCCCGGCATGGGACCGGTCGGCATCTCCAGCGGATGCGGAGTATCGCCACCGCCACGGGTGGGCTCGATGATCGGGTACCCGCCGAGCGGGGCGGGACGAGCCTGGTCGGCGACAGCGCCGGCCGGGGTCTCGGCTACCGGCGTCGACGAACGGCCGGCCTGCTCGCGGCCGACGGTCAGCGGTGCGTCAGTCCCGGTCGACTCCCGGGCGGCCCGACGACCAGGCAACTCCCCCGAGGTCTCCGAAGGATCCCGGACGGTGATCGGCACTCCCGCCCCGGTCGGCTCCGGGGCCGCCCAACCACCGGGCAGTTCCCCGGAGATCTCCGAAGGATCCCGGTCGGCACGCCGTGACCGGGTCGCCCGGTATCCATCGATTTCTGGCCGAGCGTCCCCCAAGGGGTCGACCGCGCCGAACCGACCCGAGTCGGGCTCCCCCGCCCCGAACCGACCCGACTGGGCATCGACGGCGCCGAAGCGACCCGAGTTCGACTCCGGCGAACCGCCGAACCGACCCGTGTCCACGGCGCTCAGCCGACCCGAATCCGACTCCGCCGCACCACCGAACCGACCCGCGTCCACCGCGCCGAAGCGGCCGGAGTCCGGCTCGCGGCGTCGGCCGACGCCGGTGTCCTCGACGGAGTGGCTCTCGTCGGGGCCACGCTGCTCGGGGACGTCGGTGTCCCGGTACCGCGATTCGCCCGCGCCGCGCCACTCCGACTCGCCGTAACCGCGACCCCGCTCATCGGCGTACCAGCGCGGCTCCTGGTCTTCCGGAAAACTCCGTCGTCCGTCCACGTCAGGCACCGTATGCGACCGGCCACGCCCGCGCCATTTCGGCCCGACCCGCGCTGCCGCCTGCACGGCGCTCGGGCGATCGAACGGAAGCCGGTGGAGACGCGCCGGGGCCACCCTCGCGCACCATCACCTGATCATGGTGCGGCCGGCGGCGGTGAGTTCGGGAGGTCGCCCCTAGCACGGCGCGGGCTTGATCGTCCGGTTGTCCACAGGTCGCTGGTTGTCCACAGATCCGCTGTTGGCGAGGTCGCGGCGCGCGTACCTCGGCGGGCACCGTGCCTCCATGACGAAGCGGAACCAGGCGGTCGGCGCCTACGGAGAGCGGTGCGCCGTCCGACACCTCACCGAGGCAGGACTGCGGCCGATCGCCCGCAACTGGCGCTGCCCGGCCGGAGAGATCGACATCATCGCCTGGGACGGGCCGGTGCTCGCCTTCTGCGAGGTGAAGACCCGCCGGGGCGACGCCTTCGGCACCCCCGCCGAGGCTGTCGTGCCCGCCAAGGCCCGTCGCTTGCGAGGGCTGGCCGCGCGCTGGCTGACCGAGACCGGCACGACCGCCGAGGAGGTGCGTTTCGACGTGCTGTCGGTGCGGCTGCCCGAGACCGGCCCGGCACGGGTCGACCACCTCAAGGGCGCGTTCTGAGATGCGCACTCCGACGGTTCGGGCGGCGTCATGAGCTACGCGAAGGTGCTCTGCGTGGGTCTGGTCGGAGTGACCGGCCACCTGGTCGAGGTGGAGGCCGACCTGGCCGCCGGGCTGCCGGCGGTGGTGATCTCCGGCCTACCGGACACCGCCCTGCACGAGGCCCGCGACCGCGTCCGCGCCGCCGTGGTCAACTCCGGTCAGCGTTGGCCCAACCGGCGCATCACCCTCAACCTGCTGCCCGCCGCTCTGCCGAAGTTCGGCTCGGCCTTCGACCTGGCCATCGCCGCAGCTCTGTTGGGTGGCTCGGGTGAGCTGCCGCTGCTACCCCTGGAGGGTGTGGTGGTCCTCGGCGAGTTGGGGCTCGACGGCACGGTCCGCCCGGTGCGCGGCGTGCTCCCGATGGTCGCCGCCGCGGCCCAGGCCGGCGTCGAGCGGGTGATCGTCCCGATCGGCAACGCCGCCGAGGCCGCGGTCATCCCTGGGGTACGCGTGCGAGCGGTCGACCATCTGCACCGGCTGGTCGCCTTCGTCCGCGACGGCACCCCGCTGGTCGAGCCACCGGCGGCCACTCCGACACCCGTCGTCGGTGGGCCGGATCTCGCCGACGTCGCCGGGCAGCAGGTCGGCCGGCGAGCGTTGGAGGTGGCCGCCGCCGGTGGGCACCACATCGCGCTGCTCGGCCCTCCTGGTGCCGGCAAGACGATGCTCGCCGAACGGTTGCCGTCGCTCCTGCCCGAGTTGGACGACGAAGCGGCGCTGGAGGTGACGGCACTGCACTCGGTGGCAGGGCTGTTGCCGCCGGGCGGCCGGTTGCTGCGCCGCCCGCCGTTCCAGGCACCGCACCACACGGCGACGGTGCCGTCGCTGGTCGGGGGTGGCTCAGGGCTGGCGCGGCCCGGCGCGGTGTCGCTGGCCCACCGTGGGGTCCTGTTCCTGGACGAAGCGCCCGAGTTCAGCAAGGGCGCGTTGGAGGCGCTGCGCCAACCCCTGGAGCACGGCCGCATCCACCTGAGCCGCAGCGGGGGCGGCACCGTGTACCCGGCCCGGACCCAGTTGGTGTTGGCGGCCAACCCTTGTCCCTGCGCGAAACCGGCCGGCGACTCGCACTGCGAGTGCACCGCGCTGGCCCGTCGCCGTTACCTGGGCCGACTCTCCGGGCCGCTGCTCGACCGGATCGACGTGCAGGTGCGACTGACGCCCGTGCGGGCGGCGGAGTTGATGGCACCCGACGGCGATGTCGAGCCGTCGGCGACGGTCGCCGCGCGGGTGGCGGCGGCCCGGCAGGCGGCAGCCTCCCGCTGGGCCGGCCTCGGCCGAAGGCTCAACGCCGAGGTGGACGGCCCGCAGCTGCGTCGACCGCCCTGGCGGCTACCCGCCCGGGTCACCGCCGAACTGCGTGGTCGGCTCGACTCCGGTTCGCTGTCGGCGCGCGGCTTCGACCGCGTGATCCGGATGGCCTGGACCATCACCGACCTGGACGGCCGAGATCGACCGGACCGGGACGACGTGCGGGAAGCGATCCAACTCCGGACGGGAGAAGCGATGTGAGCGCCGACGACGAGCGCAGGTTGGCCCGGGTCGCGCTGACCTGGCTGGCCGAGCCGGGCACCCGCGTGGTGTACCGCCTGGTGCAACGGCTCGGCCCGGTGGCGACCCTGGATCTGCTGCTGGACGGGGGCAGTCCGGACGGCTGGCTGCACAGCACGGTGGCGGCCCGGTTGGCGGGCGGCGACGCCCGGGCGGTGGCGGCCGAGGCGCTGGAGCGCGCGGACCGGCTCGGTGCCCGACTGGTGACGCCGGACGACGAGGAGTGGCCGGCGCGGGTTGCCGACCTGGCCATGCTGCGCCTGCCGGACGTGACCCGCCGGGTGGACCTGGAAACCGCCCCACCGCTCTGCTTCTGGGTACGCGGAGGTTGGCCGCTGGGCGAGGCCCTGGATCGTTCGGTGGCTGTGGTCGGGGCGCGGGCGGCCACCGGTTACGGGCAGCACGTCGCCACCGAGCTGGGGTACGGGCTGGCCGAACGGGACTGGACAGTCGTGTCGGGTGGCGCCTTCGGCATCGACGCCGCCGCTCACCGGGGTGCCCTGAACGCGGGCGGTCTGACCGTCGCGGTGCTCGCCTGTGGCCTGGACCGGCCGTACCCGATGGGCAACACCGCGCTCTTCGACCGGATCGCCGACACCGGGCTACTGGTCAGTGAATGGCCGCCCGGCGCCGAGCCGCTGCGGCCCCGGTTCCTGATCCGCAACCGGGTGATCGCCGCAGGCACCGTGGGCACCGTCCTGGTGGAGGCGTCGGCGCGCAGTGGCGCGACCCAGACCGCGCGACGAGCGGTCTACACCAACCGGATGGCGATGGTGGTGCCCGGGCCGGTGACCTCGGCGATGTCCGTCGGCGCGCACGAGTTCCTCCGCGACAACCCCAAGACCCGCCTGGTCACCGGCGTCGCCCACGTGCTCGAGGAGGTGGGCCGGATCGGCGCGGACCTGGCGCCGCCGGCGCGGGGCCCGCAGCGGCCCGCCGACTCGCTCGACGACGATGCGCGTTCACTGCTGGAGGCGCTGCCCCGTCGCGGTGCCCGCGGTGTGGACGCCCTCGCGACCCGGGCCGGGCTCGACGTCCGCACCACGATGCGCAAGCTGTCCCTGTTGGAGGAACTGTCCATGGTGGTCCGTCGCGACGACGGCTACGCGCTCGTGGCACCGGTCACGCCCAGACGGGGCAGCGCGACCGTCACGGCAGGGTGAGTGCCGGGGCATCCCGACAGTCGGTGTTACCGGTACGGTGCGCAGTCATGGGTGCGATCAAGCCGTGGCACGTCTCCATCCTGTGCCTTCTCGTCACGACCGCTGTAGTCGCCGTGGGCCTGCTGGTGTTCCTGGCCAAGAGGAACAACCGCCGATAGCCGAGGTCCGAGAATCGGCGGCACGGTGACCGGTGAGGCGCACCCATCGGTCGTAGGCTGACGGGTGTGCCAGCAGCCAGTGAGGGTGCCGGGGTCGACATGCCGGCCGGCGGATCCGCGCGTCCGCGATGAGCCGCAGTGACCGGAGCACCCGGGCCATGCACCAGGCACTGCCGCCGGCCCTGCGCGAAGCGGTCGACGACTTCGCCGAGCACCTGTCCCGGGTGCGGAACCGGTCGACGCACACCGTCCGCGCGTACGTCACCGATCTGGTCTCGCTGTTCGACCACGCCGTACGGATGGGCTGCGTCGACCTGGCCGAGCTGGACCTGTCGGTGCTGCGTAGTTGGCTGGCGCGGCAACGCACCACCGGTGCGGCGCGTACGTCGTTGGCGCGGCGGGCCGCGTCGGCGCGGGCGTTCAGCGCCTGGGCGCACCGGGCCGGGTTACTTCCCGCCGACGTCGGTGCGGCGCTGGCCAGCCCTCGTGCGCACCGGGAGTTGCCCGGTGTGCTCCGGGCCGACCAGGCCGCCGCTCTGGTCGACGGCCCGACCCGGCGGGTAACACCCACCGACCCGCCACCCACGGACCCACCGGACACGCACCGGGCACCCCCGAATCCCGCAGGCACAGGCCCGGCGGCCGGGCCGTCGCCGGGCGCAGCCGCGGTGCCGCTGCGCGACCGGGTGCTGCTGGAGCTGCTCTACGCCACCGGCGTACGGGTCAGTGAGGCCTGCGGGCTGGACGTCGCTGACGTCGACCACGGCCGACGGGTGATCCGGGTGTTCGGCAAGGGCGGACGGGAGCGCTCGGTGCCGTACGGGGTGCCCGCGCAGCGGGCGTTGGACGACTGGTTGCGTCAGGGCCGACCGGCGATGGTGGGCGCCCACTCCGGGGACGCGCTGCTGCTGGGTGCCCGGGGTGGTCGGCTCAATCCGACGACCGCCCGTCAGATCGTCGGTGCGTACGCCGAGGCCGCCGGCCTGCCCAGGACGAGCCCGCACGGCCTGCGGCACTCGGCGGCCACCCACCTCCTGGAGGGTGGTGCGGACCTGCGCGCCGTGCAGGAGTTGCTGGGCCACTCGTCGCTGGCCAGCACGCAGATCTACACGCACGTCTCGGTGGAGCGGCTGCGGGCTGCCTACCGCCAGGCCCACCCCCGCGCCTGATCAAGGGGCGGGGGGCGGGGATCCCCGGCGGTTACGATCATCGGGTGAGCGTCCCGCAGCCCCCTGAGCCGATCCCGGGCGCCCGCCTGCTCTTCTCCCTGGACCCGGCGGTCAGTCACCTCAACCACGGCTCGTTCGGCGCGGTCCCGATCGGCGTGCAGAGAGCCCAGCAGCGGCTGCGCGACGAGATGGAGGCCAACCCGCTGCGCTTCTTCACCCAGGGGTTGGTCGACCGGATCGCGCACACCCGCCGGCACCTCGCCGGTTTCCTGGGTGCCGACCCGGACGGCAGCGCCCTGGTGGGCAACACCACGACCGGCGTCGCCGTTGTGCTCCAGTCGATGGGTCTGCGACCCGGCGACGAGATCCTCAGCACCGACCACGGGTACGGGGCGGTGAGCCTGGCCATCCACCGTGAGTGCCGCCGTACCGGGGCGGTCAGCCGGGTCCTGCCGATTCCGCTGGCGGCCACCGACGAGCAGCTCGTGCAGATCGTCCGCGACGGACTGCGCCCCGGCCGGACCCGACTGCTCGTCGTCGACCAGCTCACCTCGGCCACCGCCAAGCTCTTCCCGACCGCCGCGATCGTCGGGGTGGCCCGGGAACACGACGTGCCGGTGCTGGTGGACGCCGCCCACGCCCCGGGGATGCTGCCTACCACGGTGGCCAGCATCGGTGCCGACTTCTGGGTGGGCAACCTGCACAAATGGGCGTACGCCCCACGAGGGACCGCCCTGCTGGCGGTGGCGCCGCGGTGGCGGGACCGGATCGAGCCGCTGGTGGTCTCCTGGGAGCAGGAGTCGGGCTTCCCGGCCCGGCTCGAGTGGCAGGCGACCCTCGACTACACGCCCTGGCTGGCCGCCCCGGCAGGTCTGTTCACGATGCGCAGTCTCGGTGTGGACCGGGTGCGGGCGCACAACGCGGCGCTCGCCGCTTACGGCCAGCGGGTGGTGGGGGACGCCCTAGGGGTGCCGCCCGCCGACCTGCCCGACCCCGGCGGACCGGGGGTGTCTCTGCGTCTCATCCCGCTGCCGCCCGGGACGGGCACCACGATCGACGCCGCACGGGCGTTGCAGGCGCGGATCGGCGAGCGGCTCGCCGCCGAGGTGGCGGTGATGAGCTGGAACGGCCGTGGGTGGCTGCGGCTCACCGGTCAGGTCTACAACACCGCCGACGAGTACGAACGGCTGGCCACACGGTTGCCGCCGCTGCTCGCCCAGCGCTGACCGAACGCAGCGGCCCAAGGCTCGCGGACCGAACGACACCGGCCCGAGGCCTGCCGACGGAACGGCACCGGCAGAGGGCCCGCTGACCGGCAGCAGTCGCACCGGGCCGAGGCCGAGCAGGGCGAGCGGGTCGAGGTACTCCTCGCCCCGGCGCAGGCCCCAGTGCAGGCACGCGTCCGCCGGGCAACCCGGATGGCCGGGCAGCAGTTCGCCCAGTTGCGCGCCTGTGGCGACCGCCTGACCGGGGCGTACCCCGGGCTGCACGGGCTCGTGCGTGGTTCGCAGCCCACCGGCATGCCCCACGGTGACCACCGGTCGGCCGGCCACCAGGCCGGCGAAGAGCACGGTGCCCGGCCCGGCACTGCGGACCACCGCTCCGGGCGGGGCGGCCAGGTCGACGCCCCGGTGGCCGGGCAGCCACGGCCGGGGTGGCGGGTCGAAGCGGCGCACCAGTCGCGGTGGCCCGTCGAGCGGCCAGCGGAAGCGTTCGGCGGGTGCGGGCGCAGGAGCGGAAGCCTGGAACGCGACCGGCACGGTCGGTATGGGTGCTTGGCCGGGCACCGCCGCGACCAGCACCGCCAGACCGCAGAGCTGCACGGTCAGCGCGAGGGGCACTGCGGCGCAGAGCAGCACGGTACGGCGGATCGAGCGGACCCATGGCTGTTGCATGACGGCAGCCTCCGGCCGTTGTCGGGTGGGACGCCAGCCCGGTCGGCGAACCTGTGGACAACCGGCGGCGCTGTGGACGACCACCCGACGCCCTCGATGATCTGCTATGCGCGACGCCTAGCAGCCCAGGTCACCACCACTGTTCATTGGATCCGGTCTCGTAGTCGTACTCCTCGACGTGCTCCCACTCCTTGCCGGTCGCCTTCTGGTAGGCGTTGGAGGGAACGTCGAGGATCGAGTCCGCGTGGGCGGCCTCGACGGTGGTGAAACGTGCGAACGCCGCCGGATCGGCCAGCACGGCGTCGAACGCCGTCGGACCCGCCACCACCACCGCGCAGCGCGCGTACAGGAAGCCGTCGTCGGACAGGTGGTCCGCGTCGGGCGGCACAGCCTGAGCGAGCGCCCGACGGTCCAGTTGGTAGAGCTTCGACGCGAGCGTCTCGGCGAAGCCGACGATCCGTTCCACCGGCTCTTCCGACAGTACGAGGGTCAACCGCTCGTACGGCCGGTCGTCCTGGATCTCGGGCCGACCTCCGAGCAGCGCGACGAGCCGCCAGAAGTCCTCATCAGTGAGCATCACAGTCCCCGATGATCGCGCGGCCGAACGGATACGAAACCGGCGGCCCCCTCCGCCTCGGCTCGACCGCCGTCGTGAAACAGGCCCTAAGCTGGGCCGCGTACGGCGGGGTGCCGCCGTCTGTACCGGGGAGGCCCGCATGACCACTCTCGACGACCGGACGACGTCCCCCGCGGACGGCGCCGAAGGTTCCGGCCCGACGGTGGCGGACGTGAGCGGCCCGTCCCGGCTCGCGGCGCCGGACGAGGCGATCAGCGCCGAGGAGTTGCAGCTCGCCGCGCGTAACCACGGCATCCCGTTGGAGGCGTTGCGCTACGACGTCACCCCGGCCGGGCTGCACTACCTACTGATCCACTACGACATCCCGGAGGTCGACGCCGCGACGCACGCGCTGACCGTCGGCGGCGCGGTGGACCGGCCGCTGACGGTCAGCCTCGCCGACCTGCGTGAGCGGCCACGGGTCACCCGGCAGGTGACCCTGGAGTGCGCCGGCAACGGCCGGGCCCTGTTGCATCCCCGGCCGGTGAGCCAGCCGTGGCTGGTCGAGGCGGTCGGCAACGCCGAGTGGACCGGCACTCCCCTCGCTCCGCTGCTGCGGGAGGCGGGGCTCGGCCCGGACGCGGTGGACGTGGTCTTCACCGGCGCCGATCACGGCGTCGAGCGCGGGGTGGAGCAGGACTACCAGCGGGCGCTGCCGGTCACCGAGGCGCTGCGCGAGGAGGTGCTGCTGGCGTACGAGATGAACGGCGCTCCCCTGCTGCCGCAGCACGGCGCGCCGCTGCGGCTGATCGTGCCGGGCTGGTACGGCATGGCACACGTGAAGTGGCTGCACTCGATCGAGGTGCGGACCGAACCGTTCGAGGGGTACCAGAACGCGGTGGCCTACCGGGTACGCCAGGACGCCGACGACCCGGGCGTGCCGGTCACCCGGATCGAGCCGCGTGCGCTGGTCCGCCCGCCCGGCTTCCCGGACTTCATGTCCCGTCGCCGTGTGCTGCGCCCCGGCCCGTGCACCGTCGACGGTCGGGCCTGGTCCGGGCACGCCCCGGTGGTGGCCGTGGAGGTGACGACCGACGGTGGAAAGAGCTGGGCGTCGGCCGAGCTGGACCCGGCGGATTCCGGGGACTTCGCCTGGCGGCGTTGGCGGTACGAGTGGAGCGCCACCCCGGGCCACTACGTGCTGGGTGCCCGGGCGACCGACGCGTCCGGGCGGACCCAGCCCGTCGAGCAGCCGTGGAACCGTGGCGGTTTCGCCAACAACCTGGTGCAGCGGGTCGAGGTCGTGGTGCCGGCCGAGTGATCGGCGGCAGGTGCTACGCCACGGGTGGGGGGCCCGTGGTGTGGCCGGGTGCGGTCAGCCGCCGAAGCCGGAGTCGGCGGGCAGCGAGATGTCGGGCTTCTCCAGCTCCTCGACGTTGACGTCCTTGAAGGTCATCACCCGGACGTTCTTCACGAAGCGGGCGGGACGGTACATGTCCCACACCCAGGCGTCGTGCATCTCGACCTCGAAGTAGACCTCGCCGTCGGAGTTGCGCACGTGCAGGTCGACCTGGTTGGCCAGGTAGAACCGGCGTTCCGTCTCCACCACATACGAGAATTGACGGACGATGTCGCGGTACTCCCGGTAGAGCTGCAGCTCCATCTCGGTCTCGTACTTCTCGAGATCTTCCGCGCTCATCGCACTCCGCCTTCCATGGCCACATCTTCCCCCACCGGCGCCGGAGGCCGAGGCTGCTCGCCCAACGCCACGCCGACGGTACCCCCTGACGCCCAGGAGCGCTCCATCGGCTCTTCCGAGGCGTGGCCGCCGGGCCGTCGGGCGCGCGGCGGCCGACCGTCGCGGCCGGAGACGGCGGCGACATTGACGTACGAGAACCGGTGCTCCCGGCACGGCCCGTGCTCCCGCAGGGCCGCCGAGTGCTCCGGGGTGATGTAGCCCTTGTGCTCGGCGAAGCCGTACGCCGGGAACACCCCGTCCAGCTCCACCATGATCCGGTCCCGGGTGACCTTGGCGAGCACGCTGGCCGCCGCCACGCACGCGGCCACCCGGTCGCCCTTCCACACCGCCAGGCCGGGCACGCCCAGGCCGTCCACGCCGAAGCCGTCGGTCAGCACGTACTCCGGGCGCGTGGTGAGCGAGGCGAGCGCCCGGCGCATCGCCGCCAGGTTGCACACGTGCAGCCCTCGGGCGTCGACCTCGTCGGCGGGGATGACCACCACGGCGTACGCGAGGGCGCGGTCGACGACTTCCGCGTACACCCGCTCCCGGCTTGCCGGGGTGAGCAGCTTCGAGTCGGCCAGCCCCTCGATCTCGCCACGCCGCCCCTCGGGCAGCACCGCGGCGGCCGCGACCAGCGGACCGGCACACGCTCCTCGGCCCGCCTCGTCGGCGCCGGCGACGTGCCGGAACCCGCGCCGCTGCAGTGCCCGTTCCAGGGCGTAGAGGCCGGCCTCCCGGCGCACGACGGTGCGCGGCGGGGTCAGCACGGAGCCTCGCCCCGACCCGCGGCGGCCGACTGGCCCAGCCTGGTCAGCAGGGCAGGTAGCTCGGGCGGGTAGAACCGCTCACCGCTGGCCACCAACTCGTCGGGGAGCCACCAGCGGTGGTCGGCGATGCTGCGCTGCTCGATGTCGTTGAAGCCGGTGGTGTCGACCTGCCAGGACTGCACCCGGAGGAGGAAGAAGTCCTGCTCCTGGCGGTACCAGTTGCCGTCGAAGGTGAACTCGGTCGTGTCGGAGAAGACGGCCTCCCCCAACGCGGTCGGGTCGAGCCGCAGCCCAGTCTCCTCGGCCAACTCCCGTGCCGCGCCGGCTGCCGGGGTCTCCGCCGGATCGAGCCCCCCACCGGGGGTGAACCAGTATCGGTGCCCTGGTCGGGCCGGGTCGAAGCCCTCGAACAGCAGGACCCGACCGGCCGCGTCGACGAGCAGCACGCGGGCCGCGCGTCGAGGGGTGTAGACACGGCTGCTGCTGTTCGCGACTGCGGAGCTCGCAAGCTCACTCCTCGCGCTCACGTTCACCGCACCAGCCTGCCAGACCGACGGCGGATCGCCCACGCCCCGGTGGTCTACGGCTTGGGAATGCCGTCGAACGAGTCGGGCACGGTGAGCCAGGTGGCCCGGTTGACCGGCCAGAAGACGGTGAACGCCCGCCCGACGACGTCGTCCTCGGGGATCGTGGCCTCGGTGATGTTCTGCCCGGACTGCTGCCAGTGCTCCAGCGAGTCACCGGAGGCCGAGCGGTGGTCACCCATCACCCACAGCCGCCCCTCCGGCACGGTGATGTCGAACTCCTGGTCGGCGGGCTTGTCGCGCACCCCGTCCAGGGAGAAGATGTACGGCTCGTCCAGCGACTTGCCGTTGATCATCAGCCGTTCCTGCGGGTCGCAGCAGACCACGTGGTCACCCGGGACGCCGATCACCCGCTTGATGAAGTCCTCACCGTCGGGGTTGCCGCTCCACGTGGTGGGCGCCTTGAACACGATCACCTCACCGCGGTGCGGCGACCGGAAGTCGTAGACCAGCTTGTTGACCAACACCCGGTCGTCGATCTTGAGTGTGTTCTCCATGGACGGAGAGGGGATGAAGAAGGTCTGCAGCACGAAGGCGCGGACCAGAACCGCGACCAGGATCGCCACACCCAGCAGGATCGGCAGCTCCTTCCAGAAGGAGCTGCGCGGCTTGTCGGTCTGCTCGTCAATCACGCCAAGGAGCCTACGTTGCCGAGCTGGACGTCACCGTCCGGAACGCGCGGGAACCACGCAGCGCGGCTACCAACGCCGGGACCATCAGCACCACGTCGCCCTGCGGGGTCGGTCGCACCGGTGGCGCTCCGGGGGAGGCCGTGACCGGCCCGGACACGTCGTCGAACGTCGACGGCACCGACAACGAGGTCCATCGTGACGAGGGCCAGACCACCATGAAGGCCCGACCGACGACGTTGTCGATCGGCACCGGGCCCTGGCAACGGGCGTCCTGGGAAACCTCGCGGTGGTCACCCATCACGAAGAGCTGACCCGGCGGTACGACGACCTCGTCGAAGCGCCGGGACCGGCACTCCTGCGGGTTCGGCGGAAGGTCCAGCGGGGAGTCCCGCAGCACGTACGGCTCGTTGAGGGGCGTGCCGTTGACAGTCACCCGCCCCTGGCTGTCGCAGCAGGCGACCCGGTCGCCGGGAACGCCGATCACCCGCTTGATGAAGTCCTTCTCACCGGGGCGGCTCACGCCGACCAGGTCGCCGACGGTGCGGGCGAGCCGACCCGCGACGCCCGGCTTCGGCTGCTCGTCGACCTGCGGCGCCCAGCGGTCGGTGCCCCGGAAGACCACCACCTCACCGCGTACCGGGTCACGGACGTCGTAGACGACCTTGTTGACCAGCACCCGGTCCCCGACGAGGAGGGTGTCCTCCATCGAGCCGGACGGGATGAAGAACGCCTGGAGCAGGAAGGTGCGGATCAGCACGGCGAGGCAGAACGCGACCACCAGCAGCAGCGGAAGCTCCTGCCAGAGGGGCATCTGCCGGCGGGTACGGCGAGCCCGCCGGCGCCACGGATCGACGGTGCCGTCCTCGTCAAGCGTCTGCACCACGCCACTCCCCGGTCCACAGAAGCACTACCGCCCGGGAGCCTCGACGAGGCTCCACGGGCGGTAGTGAACGGCTGTCCGCCGTGTGGGCGGACCCGCCGCTTCGCTGCGCCCGTACGACCAGGGTAGTGCGGTCTGGTCGGTACGGCATACGCGCAGCTCAGGCGGCGTGGCGAGCGGGAAGTCAGCTGGGCTGCTTCTCCCGCTTCTCCTTGATCTTGGCCTTCTTGCCGCGCAGCTCACGCAGGTAGTAGAGCTTGGCGCGGCGCACGGCACCACGGGTCACGACCTCGATCCGGTCGATGCCCGGGCCGTTGAGCGGGTAGGTCCGCTCGACACCGACACCGAAGCTGACCTTGCGGACCGAGAAGGTCTCGCGCAGACCGTCACCCTGGCGGCGGATCACGACGCCCTGGAAGATCTGGACACGGGACCGGTTGCCCTCGACGACGCGGGCGTGCACCTTGACGGTGTCACCGGCCCGGAAGTCGGGAAGGTCGGTCCGCTTCGACTGGGCGTCAAGGGCGTCCAGGATGTTCATCGCTGCGTCCTCGTAAGGCTCACGGCGCACCGTCACTCGGTGCGCGGGTGGGTGATTCTGATCCCCGGGTGGTGGTCGGCGGGCCGACCCCGGTCGGGGATCCTCGCAGCCGCCCGCGGGCGCGGACGGATACGGCAACCTCCCTACTTTGCCACATCCCCCGGCGGCACCTGAAATCCGGCCTGGTCCAGGGCCGCGATGTCCCGTTTGTCGAGCCGATCGGCGGGCAGTGCGGCCAGCAGGTCGGGGCGGCGGGCGGCGGTACGCAGCAGGCCCTCCTCGCGTCGCCAACGGGCGATCCTGCCGTGGTCTCCGGAGCGGAGCACCTCCGGCACGTCGTGCCCGCGCCAGCTCGGCGGCTTGGTGTAGATCGGCGCCTCCAGCAACCCGTGCGCGTGCGACTCCTCGTCGAGCGAACCCGCGTTGCCCAGCACCCCCGGCAGCAACCGGGTGACCGCCTCCACCATCACCAGCACCGCGACCTCGCCGCCGAAGAGCACGTAGTCACCGAGCGAGACCTCGGTCACCGGCATCCGGGTGGCGGCGTGCTCCAGGACGCGCTGGTCGATGCCCTCGTACCGGCCGCAGGCGAAGAGCAGGTGCGACTCGGCGGCCAACTCGTACGCCATGGCCTGGGTGAACGGGACACCGGCCGGCGACGGCACCAGCAACCGGGGCGGCGGGGCCTCGGCCGGCGCCAGGGCGTCCAACGCCGCACCCCACGGTTCCGGGCGCATCACCATCCCCGGCCCCCCGCCGTAGGGGGTGTCGTCGACGGTGCGGTGCACGTCGTGGGTCCAGGTCCGCAGGTCGTGCACGGCGAGTTGGAGTACGCCGTTGGCCCGCGCCCGCCCGATCAACGACAGGTCCAGCGGGACGAAGTACTCCGGGAAGATCGACACGACGTCGACGCGCATGCGGGGTGGTCCTAAAGGTCGAGCAGGCCGGCCGGCGGGTCGACGATCACACGTCCACCGGCCAGGTCGACCTCGGGGACGATCGCCCGGACGAACGGGATCAACGCGGTGCGCCCCTCGGGGCGCCGCAGCACCAGCAGGTCCGAGGAGGGGGCGTGGTCGATCCGGGCGACCTCGCCCAGACGCTCGCCGGCCGGGGTGACCACGGCCAGACCCACCAACTGGTGGTCGTGGAACTCCTCCGGATCGTCCGGCGGGTCCACGTCGGCGCTGTCCACCACGAGCAGGGTGCCGCGCAGCGCCTCGGCGGTGTTGCGGTCCAGGATGCCGTCGAAGGCGACGAGCATGCGGCCCTGGTGGAAACGGGCCTCCTCGATGGTCAGCTCCGCGGGAACCCGGAACGGCACGCCCGGCCCGTCCGCCGGCACCGGCGCCGGGACGGCCCCCGGCTCAGTGCGCAGCACTGACCCGGGGGCGAACCGTGCTTCGGGCTCGTCGGTCCGCACTTCCACGGTGACCTCACCGCGGACACCGTGCGGCTTGCCGATCCTGCCGACGACGAGCTGCATCAGTACGAGTCGACGATGTCGACGCGCACACCGCGCCCGCCGATGGAGCCGATCACCTGACGCAGCGCCTTGGCGGTCCGGCCGGACCGCCCGATCACCGTGCCGAGGTCCTCGGGGTGCACGCGGACTTCGAGCCGCTTGCCCCGACGGGAATCGACCATCCGCACCCGGACGTCGTCCGGGTGGTCGACGATGCCCTTGACCAGGTGCTCCAACGCCGGACGCAGAGGCATGTCAGGCCTGCTCACCGGCGTCGGCAGCGGCAGCCGGGGCCTCGGCCGGAGCCTCGGTCTTCGGCGCCTCGGCCTCAGCCTCAGCCTTCGGAGCCTCGGCGGCCTTGGCGGCCTTCTTGGCCGGCTTGGCCGGGGTCTCCGGGGCGAGCCCGGCGGCGGCCTTCGACTCAGCCTCGTACGCCGCCTTGCGGTCGGCCTTCTCGGGGGCGACCAGGAGCGGCGGCGGGGCCGGCAGGCCCTTGTACTTCTGCCAGTCACCGGTCAGCTCCAGCAGCCGCTGCACCGCCTCGCTCGGCTGAGCGCCGACGGACAGCCAGTACTGGACCCGCTCCGACTTGACCTCGATGATCGAAGGGTCTTCCTTGGGCTGGTAAACCCCGACGAACTCGATCGCCCGGCCGTCGCGCTTGGTGCGCGAGTCGGCGACGACGATGCGGTACTGCGGGTTGCGGATCTTGCCCATCCGCAGGAGCCGGATCTTTACGGCCACAGTTGTTTCGCTCCTGTTGCGATCTCACCGGCCCCGTACGGGCGGTGTGCATGGGTGAGCGCCGACGGCACAGTGGGGTTTGGGCCGGAGACTACTCGGTGGACTGGCGACGCGCCCGGGTTAGAGGGCGCCGGACGCGCGCCGGATACCAGCGACCCATTCTGCCAGATCCGATGCCGATCTCCCGCATCGGACCCGGACACCGTGTCACCGGTGACCGGAGACACCCCTCACCGCACCGGCGGACGGTCCCATCCTGGCGGCAGTTCGTCCGGTACGTCCCAGTCTGCCGGAGGTGTGAAATCACACCAGGTGCCGTCGAACGGGAACTCACCGGCCTCGGCGAGGGCGATCACCCGCTCCCCCTCGGCCCGGACCGCCTTCTCGTCGGTCACCCAGTAGTCGTCGCCGAAGGCGAGCCGCTCGACGAACTCGTCCTCGTCCTTCCACTCCCAGCTCAGGTCCGGGCGCACCACCACGTCGAGGTCCTGGTCCACCACGTCGACGCCGGCCACCGGGCCGTCGTCCCACCGGACACCGTGCTCCTCCAGGTTGACGTACCAGTGGGCGAACCGACAGTGGGCGTCGCGGAACCACCAGACGGAGTGTGCCGCGCCGGTCGGCAGGAACTTCAACAGCGGCGGGCCGTTCCAGCGCCCGTGCGCCAACCGGTACGACGACGAGATCCACTGGGCGAAGGGCATCGCCCGCATGCCCAGGCCCGCCTCGGTCACCTCGTGGGCCACCGGCGAGTCCCGGGCGATCCACACCAGCAGACCCCGCTCGTCGTCGCTGACCACGCGGCCCGGCCGGACCCATCCGATCCGACCGTGCCGCACGTTCCGGTGCATGATCAACCGGCCTGGCGCGAAGCGCACGACCGTCCTACGCCTCAGTAGGCGCGGGCGAGGATGGCGACCAGGTCGGGCTCGTCCTCGGAGTCCGGCACCGAGCCGTCGGCGCGCACCAAACAGCGCACCGTGACGCCCTGGCCGTTCGCCTCGGCCTCGCCGGCCACACCGACCGCCGACCACGGCACCCGGGCCCAGCCCGTCGCGGCGGCCTCGATCGCCTCGGCCAGGGTCGCGACCTCCACCGTGCGCGACTCGCGGTTGGCCAGCGCCTGGTCGTGCAGCACCTGCTGGTCGGTCTCCAGCGCCGCCAGCACCGCGGCGACGACGTCGGCCACCGGCGTCGGGGACTTCGACCCGTCGGTGCGGCGCACCACCGTCGCGTTGCCCACGGCCAGGTCGCGGGGGCCGACCTCGACGCGTACCGGATAGCCACGCAGCTCGGCGTCGACGGCCCGGCGGCCGAACGCGGTGTCGGTCCGGTCGTCGAGCGCGACCCGGACACCGGCGTCGCGCAGGCCGTCGTGCAGCTTGGCCGCCGCCTCCGCGACGCCCTCACCATCCTTGACGATCATGATGTACGCCTGGATCGGCGCCAGCTTCGGCGGCACGCGCAGACCGTTGTCGTCGCCGTGCGCCATGATCAGACCACCGAGCATCCGCGTGGACGTGCCCCAGGAGGTGGTCCAGGCGTGCTCCCGCCCGCCCTCCTTCGAGGAGTAGGTGATGTCGAACGCCTTCGCGAAGTTCTGCCCCAACTCGTGGCTGGTGCCCAGCTGGAGCGCCTTGCCGTCGCCCATCATGCCTTCGCAGGTGTACGTGGCCGTCGCGCCGGCGAACCGCTCACGCGCCGTCTTCAGGCCCACCACCACCGGAATGCCGATCACGTTGACCATCAGGTCCTCGTACGCCTCGTGCAGGATCCGCCGCGCGTACGCCCGGGCGTCCTCGCGGGTGGCGTGCGCGGTGTGCCCCTCCTGCCACAGGAACTCGCTGGTACGCAGGAAGATGCGCGGACGAAGCTCCCACCGGACCACGTTCGCCCACTGGTTGAGCAGCAGCGGCAGGTCCCGGTACGAGTCGATCCACTTGGCCATGAACTCGCCGATGACCGTCTCGCTGGTGGGGCGCACCACCACCGGCTCGGCGAGCGGCTTGCCACCACCGTGCGTGACGACCGCCAGCTCCGGCGAGAAACCCTCGACGTGCTCGGCCTCACGCTTGAGGTAGCTCTCGGGGATGAACAGCGGGAAGTACGCGTTCTCCGCACCCGCCGCCTTGATCCGGGCGTCCATCTCGGCCTGCATACGCTCCCAGATGGCGTAGCCGGCCGGTCGGATGACCATGGTGCCGCGGACCGGGCCGTTGTCGGCCAGCTTTGCCTTGGCGATCAGGTCCTGGTACCAGCGGGGAAAGTCCTCCGCACGGGGAGTGAGCACGCGTGCCATGACCGCACATCCTATGCGCCGCTCGTCGGGGCAGTGCGGTCGGGCGCGGCATCGTTAGCATCTGCCGTCATGACCCCCCTCGATCCACACCCCGGCGCGGCCTTCAACCCGACGCCCGACCCCGTCGAGCTGGCACACCTCGCGAGCCGATGGGTGCGCTGGGTGGCCCGGCACCGGCAACCCGCCAATCCGATCGGCGACGGGTCCGGCCGGCACGCCGGGCACCACCAACCCGCCGACGTGTGGTTCCTCGCGGGTACGTTCGGTGGCTCTGCGCGACGTCAATGCGTGGTTCCCGCCGGACGGCCGCTGTTCTTCCCGACGTTCTGCTACTGGCAGGTCGGTCGCACCGACGAACCGGCGGAGGCCATGGACAACGCGACCGGTCACGCCCAGCTCGACGGGGTGGCCGTCGCCCTACGCGAAGCCGGTTCGGCCCAGTCGTTCCCGGTCAGCGGCTTCTTCAACAACGTCGTCACCGTCTGGCCGTGGCCCAGGCCGGTCTCCTGCTGGGGTCTGTGGGCACTGGTGCCGCCGCCCGCCCCCGGTCAGCACGAACTGAGCTTCGGCGGCAGCGACGGTGGGCGGTTCTGGGTCGAGGCGCAGTACCAGATCGACGTGCGCTGAACCGCCTACACTTCGACCACCATGATTGAACAGCGCGGCACCACCCCGGTGCGGGACAGCATCGTCGACGCCGCCCGGGCCCTGACCGTGGCGACCGGCTGGGACGGTGTCCGGATGGGTGCCGTCGCGGGTGCCGCCGGGGTGAGCCGCCAGACCGTCTACAACGAGTTCGGGAGCAAGGCCGGGCTGGCCGAGGCGCTGGCCCGGCGAGAAGTGGACACCTTCGTCGGCGACGTCCGTGCCGCCCTGCTCGCGCACGGCGCCGACGTCCGGGCCGGCGCGTACGCGGCGATCGCGCACACACTCACCACAGCGGCGGAGAACCCCCTGGTCAAGGCCATCCTGAGCAGCGCCCGAGGCGGCTCGGACGAGCTTCTTCCGTACCTCACCACGCGGGCCGAGGTGGTGCTCACCGAGGCGTCCGGCGCGCTGATCGACTGGGCCGGCGACCACCTACCCGGAGCGGACCAGGCCGCGTTGGCCTTCGCCGCCGACACGACCGTCCGGCTCGTGGTGAGCCACATCGTGCTCCCCCGCACCCCAATCGACCAGACCGCGACAACCCTCGCCAACCTGGCCGTACACCTCTTCAGCGCCGCCGTCCGTCCACCCCACTGACCCGCCGCGCCCCGCGCGCAAGATCCTCACAACATCGGGGAAAGTGCTGGCTCGCCGCACGCTGAGGCAGCAACTTCACCGAAGCTGCGCGGATCTTGGGTGCGGCGCAGGGCACGAGGCACGCGGTGCACAGCACCCCGCACGCTAAGCACCCCGCACGCGAGGCGCGTGAGGTCAGCGGACGACGTGGCCGCGGAGGATCGTGCGGGACGGGGCGCGGACGACGCGCAGGTCGAGGCGGGGGTCCTCGGGGTAGACGGTCAGGTCGGCGAGGCCGCCCTCCACCAGGCCGGGGAAGCCGAGCCACTCCCGGGCGCCCCAGGAGGCGGCGGCGAGCACGTCGATCGGGGCCATGCCCGCCCGTTCGTGCAGCAGCAGCATCTCCTCGGCGGCCAGCCCGTGGTCGATGCCACCGCCGGCGTCGGTGCCCACGTAGATCGGGACGCCCGCCTCGTGTGCGGCGCGCACCACCTCGGGAAAACCGTCGCGCAGCGCGAGCATGTGCTCGGCGTACCCGGGGAACTTGCCGCGCGCCTGCTCGGCGATGCCCCCGAAGGTGGCGATGTTGATCATTGTGGGGACGAGCGCGCTGCCCTGCCGGGCCATCTCGTCGATCAGGTCGAGGCTGAGCCCGGTGCCGTGCTCCACCGAGTCCACTCCGGCCCGCACCATGATCTCGACGGCGGACTCGGAGAAGGTGTGCACCGCGGCGCGTACCCCGGCGTCGTGCGCGGCCCGCACGGCGGCGGTGAGGGTGTCCGCGTCCCAGGCCGGGGCCAGGTCACCCACTCCCCGGTCGATCCAGTCGCCGACCAGCTTGACCCAACCGTTGCCGGCCTTCGCCTGGGCGGCGACCGTCGCGGCGACCTCGGTAGCGTCGACCTCCACGCCGATGTCGCGCAGGTAGCGCTTCGGCGGGGCGACGTGCCGGCCGGCGCGGGCCAGTCGCGGCAGGTCCGGCTCGTCGTCGAGTTCGGGGTACGGGTACGGCGAGCCGGCGTCGCGGATCGCCAGCACGCCGGCGTCCCGGTCGAGGCGGGCCAACGCGCGGGCCTGGTCGAGTGAGGTGATCGGGGCGCCGCCTCGGGCGATGCCGATGTGACAGTGCGCGTCGACCAGCCCCGGCAGCACGAAGCCGCCGTCGACAACCGTCTCCGCGTCGGGCACCGGGGTGAAGGTCACCCGGTCGTCGACCAGCCAGAGATCCCGGACCTCGCCGTCGGGGAGCAGCACGCCGCGCACATGAAGGGCCATGCGCACAGTCCTACCCGATCACTCCTCGTCGGGGGCGAGCAGGTCGTTCTTCCGAGCGGTGAGCGCGGGCAGGTCCACGGAGACCTTCCACGGCCGCTCGGTGACGAACAGGTCCTCGGTGTGCGCGACCTGCTCGTACTCCCGGTTCGCGCCGAGCGCGTACTCGGTGAGCGTGACACGTTCCTGGCTCGGGTCGAGCACCCAGTACGACCGGATGCCGGCGTGCGCGTAGACCTTCGCCTTGTCGTACATGTCACGGAAGCTGGAGGTCGGGGAGACGACCTCCACGGCAAGCAGGGCGTCCTCGACCGGGACGGGCGACCGGTTGGCGTGCGTACGACGGATGACCACCACGTCCGGGCGTGGCTCGTTGCGCCGGTCGACCCGCATGGACAGGTCGATGCTGACCAGGTATTCCGGTGGGCAGTTGACTTCGACGGCCAGCAGCAGTCGAACACAGAGATCTTGGTGCACGGCAGTCGGCGACGGCACGATCAACCTTCCGTTGATCAGTTCGTACGGAAGGTCCTTCGGCAGGTCACCGAGGTCGTCGACCGTCCACTCGTGCCGTTCGGGCAGGATCGGGGCTGCGGTCATGACATCTCCTTCCAGGGGGCGACATCACCCTAAGCGCCGGATCAGTCGCCCGCCGTCACCGACACGCGTCAGCGCGGGCCCTTGTCGCCGCCCTTGCCGAGCTTGTTGAAGTCGATCTTCGGAAGCTTGAAGCCGGGCGGGAGGCCCTGGCCACCGGCGAGGTCGTTCGGGTCCATCCCCGGCGGGAGCTGCGGCATGCCACCCGGGAAGCCGCCCGGCATCCCGGCGCCGGCGCCCGTGCGCGGGCGACCGCCGCCCTTGGTGCCCTTGCGCTTGTTCTTCGGAGACTTGGTCGCCTTGCGCCGGCCACCGCCAGGCAGACCCATCATGCCGCCCATCTGCTTCATCATCTTCTGCGCGTCGGCGAAGCGGTTGAGCAGTTGGTTGACGTCCATCACGGTGACGCCGGAACCGTTGGCGATACGCGCCCGACGGGAGCCGTTGATGATCTTCGGGTTGGTCCGCTCGCCCGGGGTCATCGACCGGATGATCGCGGTGACCCGGTCGAAGTGGCTGTCGTCCAGCTCGGAGAGCTGGTCCTTCATCTGCCCCATGCCGGGCATCATGGCCAGCACGTTGGCGATCGGGCCCATCCGTCGAACCGCGATGAGCTGGTCGAGGAAGTCGTCCAGGGTGAACTGCTCGCCGCCCATCAGCTTGGCGGTCATCTTCTCCTTCTGATCCGAGTCGAAGGCCTGTTCGGCCTGCTCGATCAGAGTGAGGACGTCGCCCATGCCGAGGATGCGGCTGGCCATCCGGTCGGGGTGGAAGACGTCGAAGTCCTCCAACTTCTCACCGGTGGAGGCGAACAGGATCGGCTGCCCGGTGACCTCACGCACCGACAGCGCGGCACCACCACGGGCGTCGCCGTCGAGCTTGGAGAGGACCACGCCGGTGATCCCCACGCCGTCGCGGAACGCCTCGGCGGTGCGGACGGCATCCTGACCGACCATCGCGTCGATGACGAAGATGACCTCGTCCGGCGAGACGGCGTCGCGGATGTCCGCAGCCTGCTGCATCATCTCGGCGTCGATGCCGAGTCGGCCGGCGGTGTCGACGATGACGATGTCGCGGGCCGCGCGCTTGGCGTGCTCGATCGACGCGCGCGCCACCTGCACCGGGTCACCGGTGCCGTTGCCCGGCTCCGGGGCGTACACCTCGACACCGGCCCGACCACCGAGCACCTGGAGCTGCCCGACGGCGTTGGGGCGCTGGAGGTCGGCGGCGACCAGCAGCGGCTGGTGCCCCTGGCCCTTGAGCCAGCGGGCCAGCTTGCCGGCCAGGGTGGTCTTACCGGAACCCTGGAGGCCGGCCAGCATGATCACCGTCGGCGGCTGCTTGGCGAACTGGAGCCGTCGGCCCTCGCCGCCGAGCACGTTGATCAGCTCTTCGTTGACGATCTTGATGATCTGCTGGGCCGGGTTCAGCGCCTGGGAGACCTCCGCGCTGCGGGCCCGCTCCTTCACGGCCGCGATGAAGCCCTTGACCACCGGCAGCGCGACGTCCGCCTCCAGCAGCGCGAGGCGGATCTCGCGCGCGGTGGCGTCGATGTCGGCGTCGGTGAGCCGCCCCTTGCCGCGGAGCTTGGTGAAGATCCCGGACAGGCGGTCACTCAAGGTGTCAAACACGCGAACATCCCGTTTGTCAGTGTTCCGGCGGGCACAACCCGGCCGGCACTGCGGAGTCCGGCCACCGCTAGGGTAGCCGCCCGGCCGCAAGGCCGCTGGCGGCCCGGCCTCACCCCGAGACCAAGCCCGATTGGTACGCGAAGACGACGAGCTGGGCCCGGTCCCGGGCTCCCAGCTTGCCCATCGCGCGGCTGACGTGGGTCCGCGCGGTCGCCGGGCTGACCACCAACCGGACGGCGATCTCCTCGTTGTTCAGGCCCTCACCGACGAGGCCGACGACCTGGCGCTCCCGGTCGGTGAGCGCGTCCAGTCGGGGGTGCGGGCGAAGCACCCGGGACGGCCGGGTGGCGAATTCCCGCACCACCCGGCGGGTCACCGACGGCGACAGCAGCGCCTCCCCCTCGGCGACCAGCCGGATCGCGCGCAGCAGATCGGCCGGACGGGTGTCCTTGGTGAGGAACCCGCTCGCGCCGTGCCGCAACGCGTCGAAGACGTACTCGTCCAGCTCGAAGGTGGTGAGCACCACCACCCGGGTGCCGGTCAGGTCGGGATCGGCGACGATCCGCCGGGTCGCTTCGATGCCGTCGATGCCGGGCATCCGGATGTCCATCAGCACCACGTCCGGCCGCTCCCGGCGGGCCAGCTCGACAGCCCGCAACCCGTCGGCGGCCTCACCGGCGAGCGCCAGGTCGTCCTCGCTCTCCACCAGCGCGCGCAGACCGAGCCGGACCAGGTCCTGGTCGTCGGCGACCAGCACCCGGATCACGCGGTCGGCTCCACGGGCAGCCGGGCGTACACCCGGAACCCGCCGCCGGAGCGCGGCCCGGTGTCCAACCGCCCGCCCAGCGCCTCGACCCGCTCCCGCATCCCGGCCAGACCGTGCCCGTCCCCACCGTCCGACACCACGGTCCCGGTGCCCGTCCCCCGGTCGGTGACCTCGACTGTCACCTCGTCGGCGCGGTAGTCGACGGTCACCTCGGCGCTGGTCACCCCCGCGTGCCGCAGCACGTTGGTCAACGCCTCCTGCACCACCCGGTACGCGGTCAGGTCCACCGCCGCGGGCAACTCCCGAGGGTCGCCGGTCACCCGCGCCTCGACGGCGAGCCCGGCACCGGCGAGCCGGTCGCGCAGCGCCGGGAGCCGGGCCAGGCCGGGCACCGGTCCGCGCTCGGCGCCCTGCCGTACGGCGCCGAGGGTGACCCGGAGTTCGTCGAGGGCCTCCCGGCTGGTCCGGCTGATCGCGGTCAAGGCGGTCTCCGCCTGTTCCGGCCGTTTCGGCAGCAGGTGCAGGGCGATCTCCGCCTGCATGCTGATCGCGGCCAACCCGTGCCCCACCACGTCATGCACCTCCTGCGCGATGCGCAGCCGCTCCTCGTCGGCCTGCCGCCGAGCCTGTTCGGCGCGGGTGCGGGCCTCCTCGGCACGGGTACGGGCGGCCGACTCACGGGTGACCCGCACCACCACGCCCACCGCGAACGGTACGACCACCCAGGCCGACGCGGGCAGCACTCCCGCCCAACCCGGCGCCGGCCCTCGGGCGACGAAGACGTGCGGCACCAACAGGACGAACGCGCCGCCGGCCGCGAGCGCCGCCGGGCGCACCGGCAGTCGCGCCGCCACCGTGTACACCGCGAGCAGGAACGCGAGCAGGATCGGTCCGTACGGGTAACCGAGCACCAGGTACGTCGAGGTGGCCACGGTGACCGCGGCGAGGGTGGCCACCGGGGCACTCCGCCGGAACAGCAGGGCGAGCGCGGCGACCACGATCAGCACCCGGCAGGCGGCGTCCACCGGCCTGGACCCCGGCTGGTTGTCCCCGGCCAGCCCAGTGGCGAGCAGCCCGAACGCGAGCAGCACCAGGGCCGGCACGGCGTCCGGCCATCCCCACCGCCCACCTGGTCGCATGGCCGTCATTCTGCCCGCGCCGGAGGCGCCCGTCGTGCGTCCGGCGGCGGCACCGCCACTACGTCCGCCGACGTATCGGCCACCAACGGCAGAGCCTGCCGCATCTGCGCGCGCCGGGTCGCGGCCACGCGCCCCGGCGGCCCAGCGGCCCAGACCGGCGGCCCAGCCGCCCAGACCGGCGGCGGACACTGCGGTGAGCGATATGACTCTCAGGTATGAATATGACTCTGCGGTATATCGCTTATCGAGGTGACCGGCTCGCCGGGACGGACGTGCCGTCGTCCGACGCGCGGCCCGTGACCACCGATCCGGTGGGTGGCCGACGCGACGGACAGCGACCGCGGTCAGACGGCGGCGAGGACCGCGGCCTCCAGGCGGGCCCGGGTGGCGTCGTCCGGCCAGCCGCCGACCAGGTAGAACGCGTCGACCACGTCGGCACCGAGAGTGGAGATGCGAGCCGCGCGGACCAGTGCGCCCGCCTCGTCGAGCGCGCAGGTCACCCGGTAGAGCAGCCCGGCGGCGTCGGCGGCGCGCAACTCGAGCAGCACCGCGTCGGTGGCCGCCTCGCGGTGCCAGACGACCCGGGGAGCAGCCCCGCTGCCTCGGGCGGCGAGCGCCCGGCCGCGCAGCCGCTGGGTCACCGACACGTCGCCGCCGACAGCCCGACGCAGGTCCGCGCGGAGCGGGACCGGGTCCGGCGGAAGGCCGTAGCGGGGTTGCACCCGACACTCGACCAGGGCCCGGCCGTCCACCACCGAGGCGTCCGCGGAGATCACTTCCAACCGGTGCAGGGCCAGGCAGCCCGCCACCGTGGCGAGCAGGCCCCGCCGGTCGGCCGCGGCGACCGACACCTGGTCGCCGGTCAGGTGGACGACCGGCAGCGGCCCGGCCAGCAGCGCCGGGTCCGGGGAGGGCGGCTCCGGGAGTACGCCGGTGTCCAGCGCGGTGCGGACCCGGGCGACCAGTTCGGCGACGAGCCGACCCTTCCAGTCCGACCAGGCTGCCGGCCCGGTCGCCGCCGCGTCGGCGCGGACCAACGCGTGCAGCAGGTCAAGGGTGCCGGTGTCCCCCACCGCGTCGGCCACCGAGGCGATGGTGACCGGGTCGGCCAGATCCCGGCGGGTGGCCACGTCCGGCAGCAGCAGGTGCAACCGGACCAGCATGCCGATCAGCTCGACCTCGGCGGGAGGCAGACCGATCCGGGTCGCCACCGCCTGGGCCAGTGGCACACCGACGGTGCTGTGGTCACCCGTGAGTCCCTTGCCGATGTCGTGCAGGAGCGCGCCGAGGAGCAGCAGGTCAGGACGCTCCACGTCACGGGCGTGCCGGCTGGCCTCGTGGGCGGTCTGCACGAGGTGCCGGTCGAGGGTGTAGCGGTGCACCGGGTTGTGCTGCGGCAGGCTGCGCAACCGGGTCCACTCGGGCAGCCAGTTGTCGACCAGCCCGTACCTGTCGCAGGTCTCCCAGGCGGGCACCAGACCGGGACCCGCACCGAGGAGGGTGGTCAGGGCCGCCCGGGCATCGGCCGGCCAGGGCGCGGGCAGCGGGGGGCAGTACGCCGCCAGCCACTCACAGGTGGCGCGGGCGATCGGCAGCCGGGTCGTGGCAGCCGCGGCGGCCACCCGCAGGGAGAGGCTCGGGTCGGGCCGTGCCCCGATCGCCGTCCGGGCCAGCACCAGTTCACCGTCGTGCTCCACCACGTCGCGGGCCACCGGGCGGCGCACGGGACGCCCACCACCGTTGCGGGAGCGGCCGGAGCGCAACCGGTCGGCGGCGCGGAACGCGTCGTCCAACGCGTGGCTGACCGTGCGGGCGTCACCGGCGACCCGGCGCAGCAGCGCGTCACCGTCTTCCACCACGGTGCCAGGCTGCCGGGCGGCGTCAGACACGCCGGGCTGGAGTTGTCGCAGACCGAGCAGTCGTGCCACTCCGTCGCGTTCCTGGGCGACCAGCCGGTCGACCCGGCGACCGACCTGCTGGTGCAGGGCGTCGCGGGTGTCCAGCAGGCGCAGGTGAGCCGCGCGCACGGCGGGACGCAACGCGTCGGTGATGCCGGCGGCGGAGATGGCCCGCAGCAGCCCCACGTCGCGCAGACCGCCGGCGGCCTCCTTGAGGTCACCCTCCAACAGGAAGGCCAACTCGCCGTGGGCCTGCCAGCGGGCCTCGGTCACCTCCCGCAGGCCGGGCAGGTGCCGGACGGCGGTGCGCCGCCAGTGGTCGGCGGCGGTGCGGATCAGCGAGTCGGCCAGCGCCCGGTCGCCCACCACCAGGCGGGCGTCGAGCAGCCCGAGGGCGACCTTGACGTCGTCTTGGGCCACGGACAGCGCCTCGGAGACGGTACGCACCGAGTGGTCGAGCCGCAGGCCCGCGTCCCAGATCGGGTACCAGACCGAGGCGGCCACCTCGTCGATGCCGGGCACCCCGGCGTGCAGCAGGACGAGGTCGAGGTCGCCGTACGGGGCACACTGCCGCCGACCCAACCCACCGACGGCGAGCAGCGCCACCCCGTCCCGCTCCGGGAGCAGGCCGCGCAGGAACACGTCGTACGCCGCCGCCCGGGAGAGTCGAGCAGCCTCTCCGATCCCCCCGGTAACGCCGACGACCTCGTTGACCAAGAGGTTCGCGTCACCATCGGCGGCGTGCCCTGACGCGTTCTTCCTGATCAACGAGGTCATGTCGTCGTCAGAGCGCGTCTAGGCCGCGCTCGCCGGTACGCACCCGGACGACCTCCTCGACACCGGTGACCCAGACCTTGCCGTCACCGATCTTGCCCGTACGGGCTGCCCCGACGATGGCGTCCACCACCTTGTCGACGTCGATCTCGTCGGTGAGCACCTCGACCCGGATCTTGGGCAGGAACTCGACCGTGTACTCGGCACCCCGGTAGACCTCGGTGTGCCCTTTCTGCCGCCCGTACCCCTGAACCTCGCTGACGGTCAGCCCGGCCACCCCGAGGGCGTGCAGGGCCTCCTTCACCGCGTCCAGTTGGTACGGCTTGATGACCGCGGTCACCAGCTTCATGTCCAACCCCTCCATCCCAGGAACGTTAACCGGCGACCTTTTCGCTGACCGGCTCGGCGGGCTCCGCCTCCGGCTTGGCACCACTCGTCGAACCGCCACCGGTGGTTCCGATGCCGGCCATCGCGAACGCGCCGCCCGTGCCGCCACCGGCCGGGGACAGGTCGTAGCTGCTCTCGGCGTGCTCGCCGATGTCGATGCCCTCGACCTCGGCCTCGGCCTTGACCCGGAAGCCGATCGTCTTCTCGATGACGAAGGCGAGCACCCAGGCGATGCCGAACGACCAGACGGTGACGATCAGACCGGCGAGCGCCTGCCGCCCGAGCTGGGTCACGCCGCCGCCGTAGAAGAGCCCGTCGGAGGCGCCCACCACGTCGCTGATGGCGGCGTTGACCGAGTTGGTGGCGAACAGGCCGAGCCAGAGCGACCCGATCCAGCCACCGACGAAGTGCACGCCGACGACGTCGAGCGAGTCGTCGTAGCCGAGCTTGTACTTGAGGCTGATGGCCAGCGCGCAGACGGCACCGGCGACGATGCCGAGCAGGACGGCGGCCCACGGCGCGATGAAACCACAGGCCGGGGTGATGGCGACCAGGCCGGCGACGGCGCCGGACGAGGCGCCGACCATCGTCGGCTTACGGTCCTTGATCCACTCGACAGCGATCCAGCCGAGCACCGCGGCGGCCGTGGCGAGCTGGGTGTTGATGAAGGCGAGGCCGGCGACCGAGTCGACGGTCAGCTCGGAGCCGGCGTTGAACCCGAACCAGCCGAACCACAGCAGACCCGCACCGAGCGCGACCAGCGGAATGTTGTGCGGCTTCATGCCCTCGCGCGGCCAACCGAGCCGCTTGCCGAGCACCAGCGCCACGGCCAGGGCCGCCGCACCGGCGTTGATGTGCACCGCGGTGCCACCGGCGAAGTCCAGCGCGTGGATGTCGCCGCCGATGATGCCGCCGCCCCACACCCAGTGGGCGACCGGGAAGTAGACCAGGGTGGCCCAGCCGAAGGCGAACAGCAGCCAGCCGGCGAACTTGGCCCGGTCGGCGATGGCGCCGCTGATCAGTGCGACGGTGATCACCGCGAAGACCATCTGGAAGGCCATGAACACGTAGAGCGGGACCCCGATGCCGCTGGGGTTCTCCGCGGTGGCACCCCACAGGTCGGTCTCGGCGAGGAAGGTCTTGGTGCCGAGGTACGCGCCCGGGTCGCCCCAGAAGCCGTTCACGTCGGCCCCGAAGGCGACGCTGAAACCGTAGAACCACCACAGAATGGAGATGAGCCCGATGGCGGAGAAGCTCATCATCATCATGTTGAGTACGCCCTTGGCCCGGTTGAGGCCGCCGTAGAACAGCGCCAGTCCGGGGGTCATGAGCAGCACGAGCGCGGTCGAAACCAGCAGCCACGTGGTATTGGCGCCGTCGATCGTCGGTGCTTCAGGCACGCTGGCCTCCTAAAGGGTGAAGTCCTCCTTCGCGGCTTTCCGGGGCAGCGTCGCCCGTAGGCCGGTTGCGCGGAAGCTTTGTTGCCGGCTGTTTCACCCAGGGTCCCGCGCGGGTTTCCGGTTCGTGACGGGTTGTTTCGTACGTGTCACGAAGTCCGCACGCTCAGCGGCATGGACGGTGGTGGATCGCCCGGACGGTGGACGTCGATGGCCGACCGGCCCGACCCATCGACCGGTCCGCCCGACAGGACCACCCGAGCATCGCCCGGTCGCCCCTCAGCGGAGGGCGTTCTCCAGCGCGTGCCGTTCGTAGTCGAGCAGCCGGAGATCGCGCATCGGTCGGCGCAGGTGGCCCTTGTGCACGATCCGAACGAACGCCGGCTCACCGGCGGCGGCCATCCGGCGAATGCCCTCGACGTGGTCCACGATCCGCTTGCGGATGGTCCGGATCAGCCGGTGCCGGTCCCGGGGGATCAGCCCGTACGCGTCGGCGAAGAGGCGGAGGCGGCGGGGCCGGTCCGGGTGTTTCCAGCCGAGCGTGATCGAGTCCCGGTCCGCGAAGATCGGCACCCAGGTCCAGGCCGCGTACGCCACGTCGTAGATCCGTGCGCCGGGCGAGGCGAGGTCGAAGTCGATCAACCCAAGGGTGCCGTCCGGCCGCCAGATCACGTTGTGCGGCGCGGCGTCGTGGTGGCAGATCACCTCGGTGTCCGGTGGCGGGGGGCCGAACGAGCGCCAGACCGCGCTCGGTGGCGGGGTGAAGCCGTACTGCGCGTCGTGGAACATCCGCAGCATCGTGGCGACGGTGACCAGCGCCTCGTCGGTCACCCAGTGCGGGGCGAGCGGGTACTCCCCGCACTCCCCCTCCAGGTACGACAGCACCTCACGGTTGCGCTCGTCCATGCCGAGCGCTCGCGGGGCGCCGGTGAAGCCCACGTACTCCAGGTGCCGCAGCAGGGCGTGCACGGACGGTGTCCACGGCCCGGCGTTGCGGCGGACCGTGTCACCGACGCGGACGACGGTGCTCACGTTGCCGCCGTGCAGCGGGATCTCCTGCGAAGTCACGTACGGTCTCCCGAGGCGCTGCGAAGGGTGGCCGGGTTCGCGCCAGCCCGCGTATGCGCGGTTGTCACTGGACACCCGAGACTACGCGTCCCGTCCGGCGGCCTCGGTCCCCAGCAATGCATCGACGAACTGCGCCGGGTCGAACGGGGCCAGATCGTCCTTGCCCTCACCGAGGCCGACCAGCTTCACGGGGATGCCGAGTTTGCGCTGCACCGCGATCACGATGCCGCCCTTCGCGGTGCCGTCGAGCTTGGTCAGCACCACACCTGTCACGTTGACCACCTCGGTGAAGACCCGGGCCTGCTCCAGGCCGTTCTGACCGGTGGTGGCGTCCAGGATGAGCAGCGTCTCGTCGATGGGGCCCTGCTTCTCCACCACGCGCTTGACCTTGCCCAGCTCGTCCATCAGGCCGACCTTGTTCTGCAGTCGGCCGGCGGTGTCGATGAGCACGGTGTCCACGCCGGTGTCGATGCCGCGCTTGACCGCGTCGAAGGCGACACTGGCCGGGTCGGCGGCCTCCGGCCCCCGGACCGTCTCCGCTCCGACGCGCGAGCCCCAGGTCTCCAACTGGTCGGCGGCGGCGGCCCGGAAGGTGTCCGCGGCGCCGAGCAGCACGCTGCGGCCGTCGGCGACGAGCACCCGGGCGATCTTGCCGCAGGTGGTGGTCTTGCCGGCGCCGTTGACGCCGACGACCAGGACCACAGCAGGCACGCCGTCCTTCGGAGCGGTCCGCAACGACCGGTCCATGCTCGGGTCGAGGGCGTTGACCAACTCGGCGGCGAGCAGTGCCCGCAGCTCGGAGGCCGAGCGGGTGCCGAGCACCCGGGTGCGCTCACGGAGGCGGTCGACGATGTCGCGGGTGGCGTCGACACCGACGTCGGCGGTGATCAGGCTGTCCTCGATCTCCTCCCAGACGTCCTCGTCGAGGTGGTCGCGGGCGAGCAGGCCGAGCAGGCCCTTGCCGAAGACGTTCTGCGAGCGGGACAGCCGCGAGCGGAGCCGGACCAGCCGCCCGGCGGTCGGCTCGGGCACCTCGACGGGCGCCTCGATGACCGGCGGCGGCTCGACCAGGACGCCGGTGGACAGATCGGACTCCGGTGCCTCGACCGGCGGGCCGGCGAGATCCTCCTCTGCCCTGGTGTCGACCTCCGTGCGCGGCAACGGGGGCTCGGGTCGCCGCCGCAGTCGCGGGACGACCAGCCCGACTGTGCCGGCGATCAGCACACCGAGCAGGACCAGAGCGAGGACGAGATATTCGGCCATGCCGGAATCCTGTCAGATGCGGGCGGCCGCGTCCCAGCCACCGCACCCCGAGCGGTGCCCGGGGTCTCCGCCACCGCACCCCGAGCGGTGCCCTGGGTCTCAGCCACCGCATCCGGCCGGTGCCAGAAACCGGCGGTAGGCTCGGCCGCATGCCCGCCGCACACCTCCTCATCGGCCCACTCCTGCGGCGAGTGGTGGACACCCGAGCGACCATCTGGGTGGAGACCGCCGCGCCCGCCGTGGTCACCGTCCGCACCGCGGGCGGCGCCACCGGCACCGCGCCCACCTTCTCGGCGTACGACCACCACTACGCGCTCGTGGTGGTGGAGGGGCTCGCCCCGGACAGCGAGACCACCTACGAGGTGCTGGTCGACGACGAGCTGGTCTGGCCGGTGTCGAGCAGCGGCTTCCCGCCGAGCGTGATCCGCACCCGGGCCGCCGACGACCGGGACCAGCCGGTCAGCCTGATCTTCGGCTCGTGCCGGGAGACCACCCAGCACGCCACCACCCGCAAGCTGCCGCCGGACGCGCTGGACGCGTACGCCCGAAGGCTGATGGCCGACCCGGAGTCGAACCCGCTGCCGGACCTGCTGGTGCTGCTCGGCGACCAGGTCTACGCCGACGTCACCTCGCCCACGGTGCGCCGGTTGCTGCGTCGGCGGCGTCGGCGTCCGAAGGGCGCCCCGGCCGACCAGGTGGTGAGCTTCGACGAGTACACCAAGCTCTACCTGGAGTCCTGGCGTGATCCGGAGATCCGTTGGCTGCTCTCCACGGTGCCGAGCGTGATGATCTTCGACGATCACGAGATCATCGACGACTGGAACACCTCGGCGGCCTGGCGGGCGGACGTCCGCGAGCAGCCGTGGTGGCAGGAGCGGATCGGCAGCGGGTTGGCCTCGTACTGGGTCTACCAGCACCTGGGCAACCTCTCCCCCGACGAGATCACCGCCGACCCGGTCTTCGCGAAGGTGATCGCCGCCGAGGACGCGACGGGCGTGCTGCGCGAGTTCGGGCACCGGGTCGACCAGGAGTCGGACGTGGCGCACGACACGGAGCGTTGGCGCGCGGTGCAGTACCAGTGGAGTTACGCACTGGACCTGGGGCGTACCCGCCTGGTCATGCTCGACAACCGGTGCAGTCGGGTGCTCGACCCGGGCAGCCGGGCGATGCTGCCACCGGGCGAGTGGTCCTGGTTCCTGGACCAGGCACACGGGGTCTACGACCACCTGGTGGTCGGTGCCTCGCTGCCCTGGCTGCTGCCGCAGGGCATCCACCACATCGAGGCGTGGAACGAGAAGCTGGCGGAGTCGCGTCGCCCGTGGGTGGCGCGTGGGGCGGAGAAGCTGCGTCGCGCACTCGACCTGGAGCACTGGGCGGCGTTCCGGCGTTCCTTCGAGGGGCTCGCGGAGACCTTCGCCCGGATCGGCACCGGCACTCCGAGGGAGTCCGGCGCGCGGATCGGCGCCGGCCCGGCGTACGCCCCACCGGCGTCGATCAGTGTGCTCTCCGGGGACGTGCACCACTCGTACGTGGCCCGGGCCCGGTTCGGCGACCCGGCGGTGGTCACGCCTGTACACCAGCTCACCTGTTCACCGATCCACAACCAGGTGCCGGCCGGCATCCGTCCGCTGATGAAGATGGGTTGGTCGGCTGGTCCGGCCGGTGCCACCCGGGCGCTGGCGCGTTCCGCAGGTGTGCGTCGACCGAGCGTGCGGTGGCGCAAGCTGGCGGGGCCGTACTTCGGCAACGCGGTCGCGACCCTGACGCATCGGGGGCGTGGGGCGGACGTCGTCATCGAGGGCACCACGAAGGACGGGCACCTACGCACCGTGATGCGGCGTCGACTGTCGGCCGCCGCACCACCGACCTCGCCGTAGTCTCTACGCCGTGGACGAGCACCTGCCGGAACCGATCAGGGCGGTCGAGCACGAGTTGACCGCCCTCCTGCGTCGTGGGCGGGCGGTCTCCTGGGAGATCGCCCGCGAGGTGCACCCGACCCTGGAGCCGAACACCTACGGGCTGCTGCTCTGGCTGCGGCGTAGCGGGTCGATCCGGTTGACCGAGTTGGCGGCGCGCCTCGGTGTGGGCAAGGGGACGTTGAGCCGACAGATCAACGCCCTGGAGGTCCTCGGCCTGGTCCACCGCGATCCGGATCCGAGTGATCGGCGGGCCGCGCAGATCAGCCTCACCGAGGAGGGGCAGCGTCGGTTCGACGTGGCCAGGGCTGCCCGGCTGGGCGAGTTCCTGCGCGCGCTGGACGGTTGGCCGGAGCGGGACATCGAGGAGTTCGCCCGGCTGCTGGGCCGGTTCAACGACTCCTGGCAGTAAGCCTCCGAGCGGGGAATAGTGTCGCGGTCCGTCAAGTTGTTGCTCTAGGCAACTAAGGCATACGGTTGCTTCAGGCAACTCCCAGGCGGCCCGCACACATGAGCCCGTCGCCGTTCCATCTCACTCCGCTCGGAGGCACCAAACGATGAGCCAGGCGACAGCGACAGCGCCCACGAAGGCGACCGCCGTCGACATGACCCACCGGCAGATCCTGGAGGCACTCTCCGGCCTGCTGCTGGGCCTGTTCGTCGCGATTCTCTCTTCCACGGTCATCTCGAACGCGCTGCCGCGGATCATCACCGAACTGCACGGCGGCCAGTCCGCGTACACCTGGGTGGTTACCTCGGCCCTGCTCGCGACCACCGCAACGACCCCAATCTGGGGCAAACTGGCCGACCTGACCAGTAAGAAGACACTCGTCCAGCTCGCCCTGGGCATCTACGTGCTGGGCTCGGTCCTGGCCGGCCTCGCCCAGGGCACCGGCGAGCTGATCGCCTGCCGCGTTCTCCAGGGCATCGGCGCCGGCGGCCTCACCGCACTGGCCCAGGTGATCATGGCCACGATGATCGCGCCGCGCGAGCGGGGCCGCTACAGCGGCTACCTCGGGGCCGTGATGGCCGTCGGCACCATCGGTGGCCCGCTGATCGGCGGCGTGATCGTAGACACCTCCTGGCTCGGCTGGCGCTGGTGCTTCTACGTCGGCGTGCCGTTCGCCATCGTGGCGCTGATCGTGCTGCAGAAGACCCTGAAGCTGCCCGTGGTCAAGCGGAAGGCCCAGATCGACTGGTGGGGCGCCACCCTGATCACCGCGGCCGTGTCGCTGCTGCTGATCTGGGTCTCGCTCGCCGGTGACCAGTTCGCCTGGGCGTCCTGGCAGACCGCCGCCATGGTCCTCGGCGCGCTGGTTCTCGGCGCCCTGGCGATCCGGGTCGAGACCCGGGCCGCCGAGCCGATGATCCCGCCGCGCCTGTTCCGCAACCGCACCATCACCCTCGCCGTCGTCGCCAGCATCGCGGTCGGCGTGGGGATGTTCGGCGCGTCGATCTTCCTGGGCCAGTACTTCCAGATCAGCCGCGGTCAGAGCCCGACCATGTCCGGTCTGATGACCCTGCCGATGATCCTCGGCCTGCTGGTCGCCTCCACCGTGATCGGACGGGTCATCACGAAGACCGGCCGGTGGAAGCGGTACCTGGTGATCGGCTCGGCGCTGCTCACCGTCGGCTTCGCGCTGATGGGCACGCTGCGCGCGGACACCAGCTTCGCCCTGCTCAGCGTCTACATGGCAGTCATCGGTGTCGGCCTGGGCATGACCATGCAGAACCTGGTCCTCGCCGTGCAGAACACCGTCGGCCCGCACGAGCTCGGCGCAGCCAGCTCGGTGGTCGCGTTCTTCCGCAGCCTCGGTGGCGCGATCGGTGTCTCCGCCCTCGGCGCGGTCCTCGCCCACAAGGTCAAGGACTACACCGCCGATGGCCTGGCCCAGCTCGGTATCCCCGCGTCCAGCTCCGGCTCCGGCGGTGCCCTGCCCGACGTGCACACCCTGCCCGGCCCGCTGCGGGCCGTGGTGGAGAGCGCGTACGGCCACGGTGCCGGTGACATCTTCCTGACCGCCGCGCCCTTCGCGCTGATCGCGTTGATCGCTGTGGCCTTCATCAAGGAGGTGCCGCTGCGGCAGCACAACGGCGACCCGGTTTCGGCGGAGGTCGAGCGGGAATCGACAGTCGCCGCCGGCGCCGGCGCGGTCGTCGTCCGTACCGGTGAGCAGAGGTGAGGTAGAGCCATGAGCGTGGGAGCACCGGACCGCGAGGAGTACGGCCCCCGGACCCGACCGCTGCCCTTCGAACGGGGCACGGACGGCCCTCGGGTGATCATGGTGGGCGTCGACGGCACCCGCACCTCCGAGCGGGCCGGCTCCTACGCCGCAGGCCTGGCCCGCCGGCAGGGCGCCTCCCTGGTCGTGGTCTTCGTCAGCTCGGCGAGCGGCCTGACCGCCCTGGTGCCCGGGATGGACGCCGGCGCGGTGCAGCGCACCCACGACGAGCTGGCCGACGAGCTGCGCCGCGAGTGCCGGCGCGGGGCCGAGCAGTGGGGCATCCCGGTGACGTTCGTCTGCCGGCGCGGCGACGCGTACGGGGAGTTGTGCGCCGCGGCCGACGAGTTCCAGGCCGACATGCTGCTGGTGGGCGCGTCCGAGCAGGCCGGTCACCGGCTGGTCGGCTCGGTCGCCACCCGCCTGGTGCGGGCCGGTCGCTGGCCCGTCGTCGTGGTGCCCTGATAACCCGTCGCGGAATGTCGGGCGTGCCGGGCAGGATGCGCGCCATGACGTGGACCGCACCGGAGATCACCCGGACCCCCGAACCGTACGTCGGCGACGAGCGCACCATGCTCGACGGCTGGCTCGACTACCACCGCCAGACCCTGCTGCTCAAGTGCTCCGGGTTAACCGAGGAGCAGTTGCGGACGCCGAGCGTGCAACCCTCCGGGCTGACCCTGCTCGGCCTGGTCCGACATCTGGCCGAGGTGGAGGCCTGGTGGTTCCGGGAGAACTTCGCCGCCCAGCCTGTCGACTACCCGTACTTCACCCCGGAGACGCCGGACGCCGACCACGACGTCAGCGAGGCCGACGCCGAGGCGGACTTCGCCGTCTTTCACCGGGAGGTGGCACTGGCCCGCGAGGCCGCCGCCGGTCACTCGCTCGACGAGACGTTCACCGAGGTCGGGCCGAAGAAGCGCACCTTCAACCTGCGCTGGGTGTACGTGCACATGATCGAGGAGTACGCCCGGCACAACGGCCACGCCGACCTGATCCGGGAACGCATCGACGGCGTCACCGGCGAGTGACCGGCGCTCAGTAGTCCAGGGCCGCCCGCAGGTAGCGCAGGTCGGCGTGACCGCCCCAGCGGTGCGCCGACAGCCCGGCGGCGCGGGCGCCCCGGACGGCCCAGTCCTCGTCGTCGACGAAGAGGACGCGCGCCGGCGCGGTGGCCAGCGCCACGCAGGCGCCCTGGAAGTACTCCGGGGCGGGTTTGTGCACGCCGAGCGTCGACGAGTTGACCACCACGTCGAACTCACCGACCAGGCCGAGGTCCGCCAGGTCGGCGTCGAGCAGGTCGGTGGCGTTGGTGGCGAGGCCGACGGTGATGCCGGCGGCGCGCACCTCCCGGACGAAGTCGAGCACCTCGGTGTCCACCTCGCCCCGGTAGCGCTGCCACTGCTCCACCGCCGCCCGGGCACGGTCCGGGCCGCCGGCCGGCTCGGCCAGCGCGTCGGCCACGCTGTCCACCCACTGGGCGTGACTGACCTGGCCGGTGAGCACCGGCCGGAGCCGGCCCCACTGCATGGCGATCTCGAGGAGAACCCCGTCGGCGAGGCCGTACTCCCGCTCCACTCCGGCGGCCACCGCCGGGTCGAACCGGCGCAGGACGCCGTCCAGATCCAGCAGGAGCGCCGTCGCGCGTTCCCGAGCCACTACCCGTTCTCCTCGCCGCGGCCCTGCCGCTCGTCGTCCTCGTCGGCCCTGTTGAGCCGTTGGCTGATCACCTGGGTGACACCGCTGCGCATGGTGACCCCGTAGAGCGCGTCAGCGATCTCCATCGTCCGCTTCTGGTGGGTGATGACGATCAGCTGACTCTTCTCCCGCAACTGTGCCATCAACGTGATCAACCGGCCCAGGTTCACGTCGTCCAGGGCCGCCTCCACCTCGTCCATGATGTAGAACGGGCTGGGCCGGGCACGGAAGATCGCCACCAACATGGCCACCGCGGTCAGCGACCGCTCGCCACCGGAGAGCAGCGACAGCCGCTTGATCTTCTTGCCCGGTGGGCGGGCCTCCACCTCGACACCGGTGGTGAGCAGGTCCTCCGGCTCGGTGAGGATCAGCCGGCCCTCGCCACCGGGGAAGAGCACGTTGAACACCTGCTCGAACTCCCGGGCGGTGTCCTCGAACGCGCTGGCGAAGACCTCCAGGATCCGCTCGTCCACGTCCTTGACCACGGTGAGCAGGTCCCGGCGGGTCGCCTTGAGGTCCTCCAACTGCTCGGAGAGGAACTTGAAACGCTCCTCCAGCGCGGCGAACTCCTCCAGCGCGAGCGGATTGACCTTGCCGAGCAGGGTCAGCTCCCGTTCCGCCTTGGCGGCCCGCTTCTCCTGCACCGGCCGCTCGTAGCGGACCGGCTCGGGCACCGGCAGGCCGTCGCGTTCGGCAGTGGCGATGTCGACAGGGGTCGGCGGGACCGGCTGCGTCGGGCCGTACTCGGCGACGAGCGTCTCCACGTCCAGCCCGAAGTCCTCGGCGGCCTTCGCCTCCAACTGCTCGATGCGCAGCCGTTGCTCCGCGCGGGCGACCTCGTCGCGGTGGACCTGGCTGGTCAACCGTTCCAGCTCCGCGCCGAGCCGCTTGGCCGCGCCGCGTACCTCCTGGAGCTCCGCCTCGCGGGCGGCGCGCTCCCGGGCGACCTCGTCGCGGTGTTCCTCGGCCGTCGCGATCGAGGTGGTGAGCCGGGTCAGCGCCTCCCGGGCGCCGCCGGCGACGGCCCGGGCGATGCCGGCGCCCCGGGTGCGCGCGGCCCGCCGGGCCGCGGCGCGTTCCCGGGCGGCCCGCTCGGCGGTGGCCTGCCGCGCGAGGGAGTCGGCCCGGCCGGCGATCGAGGAGACCCGCTCCTCGGCGGTACGCACCGCGAGCCGGACCTCCATCTCGTTCTGCCGGGCCTGCGGCACCATGGCCGCGAGTTGATCCCGTTCCTCGGTGGAGGGCTCCGCGTCGACAGGGGTCTCCTCGGCCAGCCGCAGCCGCTCCTCCAGCTCGTCGAGCGCGGTGAGGTCCCGTTGCCGGGCGGCCTCGGCCCGGGACCGGGACTCGCCGAGCCGGTCGGTCTCCGCCTTCGCCGAGCGGGCCGCGGCGCCCAGCTCGGCCAGTCGGCGGGCGGCGGCGTTGCGGTGGCTCTCCGCCTCCCTCTTCTCGGCGGCGGCGTGTTGCACGGCCTCCTTGGCGGCGGCCACCTCGGCACGGGCCTCGACGAGCTGGTCCCGCAGCTCCGCACCGGCGCGTTCGGCGGTCAGTCGGTTGGCGCGAGCCTCCTCGACGGCCGCCTGCACCTCGATGAAGCTGGGGGCCTTCGCCGATCCTCCCGCCGCCGCGTACGCCCCGACGACATCGCCGTCCGGGGTGACGGCCCGCAGCTCGGGGTTGCTGGCGACCAGGTCGGCGGCGGCGGCGAGGTCGTCGACGAGCGCCACGTCCCGCAGGGCCCGGTGCACCGCCGGACGCAGTTCCGCGCTGCACTCCACGAGATCGGGGGCCCACCGGGCCTCGTCCGGCAGCTTCGGGCGCAGCGCGTCGGCGGAGCCGGTCATGCCCGGGCCCGCCGGGCTGCCGACGAGCAGGCCGGCTCGGCCGGCGTCGGAGATCTTGAGCAGTCGCATGGCCTCGACGGCCTCGTCCACCCCGCTGACGGCGACGGCGTCGGCGAGGCCGCCGAGCGCGGCGGCCAGCGCGGCCTCGTGGCCCGGCGCGACGGTGAGCAGCCCGGCGAGGCTGCCGAGCAGGCCGGGTACGTCGTCCGCGCGGGAGAGCAACGCTCCCGCGCCGTCCTTGCGCCGCAGCCCCAGCGCCAGTGCCTCCTCACGGGCCTTCCAGGTCGCGGCGTCCTTCTCGGCCGCCCGCTCCGAGTCGGCCAGCGAGCGTACGGTCGCCTGTGCCCGTTCCTGCGCGGCGACCGCCTCGGCGTGCCGGGCGTCCAGGTCCGCGTTGTCCCGGTCGGCCTCGGTGGACTGTGCGGCCACCGCGTCCAGCTCGGCCTGCGCCTGCTCGGCGCGGCCCAGCGCGTCGGCGTGCGCGACAGCGAGTCGTTCGATCTCCTCGCTGGAGCTGGTGGTGCGGGCGCGGGCCGAGTTGACCTGTCCGGTCAGCTTGGCCATCCCCTCCCGCCGGTCGGCGATGGCCTTGGCGGCGGCGACCAGTTCCCGTTCGGCGGCGGCGAGCTGCCGTTCCAGCTCCTGCCGGTATTCAACGGCCTCGGCCAGCCGGATCTGGTCGTCGGTGAGCGCCGCGCGCAGCTCCTCCTCCTGCTCGCGGACCCGCTCGGCCTCCGCCTCCAGCTGGTCCGGGTCGCGGCCGGGCCGCTCGTCGTCGCCGGTGGCGCTGAGGTGTCGCAGCCGTTCCCGGGCCAGCTGCTCGATCGAGCGGAAGCGTTCCTGCAGGGCCGACAGCTTGTACCAGGTGTCCTGTGCGGCGGCGAGCAACGGCGCGTCCTCGGCCAGCGCGGCCTCCAACTCACCGAGCCGGCCCTGCACCTCGACGTGCTCGCCCTCGATCTGCTCGCGCCGCTCCCGCAGCGCGGTCTCGTCGGCGATCTCCCGGTCCAGCGTGGTGCGCAGGGTGGCCAGGTCGTCGGCGAGCAGACGCAGTCGGGCATCGCGCAGGTTGGCCTGGATGGCCGCGGCGCGGCGGGCCACCTCGGCCTGCCGGCCCAGTGGCTTGAGCTGGCGGCGCAGCTCAGTGGTCAAGTCGGCCAAGCGGTTGAGATTCACCTGCATCGCGTCGAGCTTGCGCAGGGCCTTTTCCTTGCGCTTGCGGTGCTTGAGGACGCCGGCCGCCTCCTCGATGAACGCCCGGCGGTCCTCCGGCTTGGCGTGCAGCATGCCGTCGAGTCGGCCCTGCCCGACGATGATGTGCATCTCCCGGCCGATGCCGGAGTCGGACAGCAGCTCCTGGATATCGAGCAACCGGCAGGAGTTGCCGTTGATCTCGTACTCGCTCTCACCCGAACGGAACATCCGGCGGGTGATCGAGACCTCGGTGTACTCGATCGGCAGCGCGCCGTCGGTGTTGTCGATGGTGAGGGTGACCTCGGCGCGACCCAGCGGCGCCCGACCGGCGGTGCCGGCGAAGATGACGTCCTCCATCTTGCCGCCGCGCAGCGCCTTGGCGCCCTGCTCGCCGAGGACCCAGGCGATGGCGTCCACGACGTTGGACTTGCCGGAGCCGTTCGGGCCCACCACGCAGGTGATCCCGGGCTCCAGCTTCAACGTCGTCGCGGAGGCGAAGGACTTGAACCCCTTCACCGTCAGACTCTTGAGATACACCTTCTCGATCCTCGTCCGGTGGCCGCCCCGGCTCTGGGGACCTGGGTGAACTCGCAGACTAACCCGGTGGTGGAAGCGGGCCGGCACGCGACCCGCCCCGGGTCGGACACGTCGAGGGCGCGAGGCGCGCACGCACTGTTGTTCGGACGGCCGCGATAATGGCGAGAGCAGTTCATGATCGGCTTATCCGCCGGTGCGCTATTCGGACGCGACCGGGACGGTTCCCGCGCGACCGGTCGCAAGATCATAAATCGTCGACCCGAAAAGAACCGGACAGTGTTGCGCGCCGGCACAGGACGTGTCGGCGCGCTTTTCTGCGATGGTGCGATTCAGTTTTGTCGACCCGGAGATCAGGTCAGCGCCGGCTCGGCCAGACGGAGCAGATCGTCCGCCTCCGCCGCAGCCGCCGCGAGCCGATCATTGTCGGCACGCAGACGCGTGATCTCGAACTCCAGTGCCTGCACCCTGGCACGCAGCCGGGTGACCTCGTCGAGCAGACGCCGATCGGGCGCTGCACCTACGTGGCCGTAGAGGGCCTTCGCCATGCTGACTCCTTGATATGCGCTGCCGGAAAGGCCGGCCAACGCGCGCCCATTTGTACGCGGCTGTCATTCCAGGCTGTATCTGGGCATGACCGGGCGCGACTGGCGACACCTATATATTGAGCCGCAAACCCCTCCTTCGTCAAGTTCTCGCAGGCCGTAGATCATCTCTACGTCGACCTGTCCACTTGTCGGGGGGCTGCCTTCACGGCACGGACACGCTCTGTCCGGACACCTTTACTGTACGCCCGGATTCCCGGAAGTCCGCCCCCTGTCGTCCGACTTCCCCTTAACTCTTCCTTAGCCACGTTGCCGCAGGTCGCGGGCGCGCCGTAGCGTCACCCCGGCCCGCAACCGACCTCTGGAGGCATAGGCGTGTACGGCTGGACCGACCCGATGGACCCGAACGGCGCACCCCGGCGCGCTGAACGGCCGACCGACGAGCCGGCCTGGCTGCACGACCGCCCGGAGCCCCGCTCGGCCTACCTGTTCGGTGACGACACCGACCAGCCCGGCGACGACTGGCACCCACAACAGCCCGCCGACGGCTGGCAGTCGGGCCGGTCGACGCCCGCCTCCCCGGCCGACGCCCCCACCGCCGCCTGGCCGGCCCACCGCCCGGGCGGCGACAACGGCCACCGGGGCGACAGCCACCCGGTCGAGGACACCACCGGCAGGTGGCACACCGACAGTGACCCCGCGACCACCGGCGAATGGCGTACCCAGGACGGGGCGACCGGCCGTTCCGGCGAGGGACGGCACCGCTCCCCGCGCCGCTGGCGCAAGCCGATGATGATCGGCGGTGCCGCTGCCGCGGCCACCCTCGTGGTGACCTTCGGTGTCGGTGCCCTCGCGATGCCCGGCGGTGGCGACGGGGCCGACCAGCCGACCGCTGTCGACGACACCTTCGCCGCGTCGCAGGCCCCGACCGAACCGCCGGCCCTCGACACCCTGGCAGCGCCCTCCCCGTCCGCCGCGCCCAGCTCGGCGCAGCCGAGCCCTTCGCCGACCAAGGTCGTCAAGCCGACCCCTGCGGCGTCGCGGACCACCGCCGCGTCGCGCCGCGCCCGCAGCACCGCGCCGAGCACTACCAACGGTTCGGGTTCCGGCGGTGCCAGCGGCACCGTCAGCTCGCAGGCCCGCGAGGTGGTGGACCTGGTCAACGCCGAGCGGGCCAAGGCCGGCTGCAAGGCGCTGAGCATCAACGACAAGCTGATGACCGCCGCGCAGAAGCACAGCCAGGACCAGGCCGACCACCAGAACATGTCGCACACGGGCAGTGACGGCAGCAACGCCGGCGTCCGGCTGGACCGGGTCGGCTACGCCTGGCGCACGTACGGCGAGAACGTGGCCTGGAACCAGAAGACCCCGACCTCGGTGATGGACGCCTGGATGAACAGCTCCGGCCACAAGGCCAACATCCTGAACTGCGCGTTCACCGAGATCGGCGTCGGCATCGCCGACAGCAACGGGCCGTACTGGACGCAGGTCTTCGCCGCACCGCGCTGACCGCGCGTCGTCCGCGCCCCCGCGCTCGTTTGACCCGATGAGGTACGTCGGGCCGAGCGTGGGGCCGGCGTACCGGTGAGGGCGGCGACGGGCCGCCCCGGCCCCGGGAGCAGCCGATGCGGATCCGGCCACGGCTACGGCGACGCCCACTGCACCGCGTCGCGTCGGCCGGCGTCGCGCTGCTCCTGGCCGTGCCGGCGTACGGGTGCCGCCCGGCGCTGACCCCGCCCGGCGCGCCCACCGCCTGGCCCGCCGGGCAGTCCCGCCACTGGCAGTGGCAGTGGCAGCTCAGCGGGCCGCTGGACCCGACGGTGCAGGCGGAGGTCTTCCTGCTCGACCCGGTGGCCACCACCGCTGCGGAGACCGCCGAACTGCGCTCCCGGGACCGCCGGTTGATCTGCCAGGTGCACGTCGGGTCGGTCCGCTCCACCGACCCGGACGCCAACCGGTTCCCGCACGTCGTCCAGGGCTCGACCGGGCCCCGGCCGGACAGCCGGTGGCTGGACGTGAGGGGCTGGGACGCGCTCGAACCGGTGCTGGCCGACCGGTTCCGGCTGTGCCGGGGCAAGGGGTTCGGCGCTGTCGCGCTCGCCGACGCCGACGGGTACGCGTTCCGCACCGGCTTCCCGCTCGACTTCGACGACCAACTGCTGTTCAACCGACGGTTGGCCGAGCTGGCCCGCTCGCTGAGCCTCTCCCCCGGGCTGGTCAACGACGTGCCGCAGCTCGCCGCGCTGGCCCCGGACTTCGACTTCGTGGTCAACGAGGAGTGCGTACGGCTGGCCCAGTGCGCCAAGCTGCTGCCGTTCGCCGACGCCGGCAAGCCGGTCTTCCACGTGGAATACTCCGGCTCTACCGACGACTTCTGTGTGACCACCGTCGGATACGGCTTCGCGTCGATCCGGAAGGACCGCGCGTTGGACGCGTCCCGGGAGGCCTGCCCGCTGCCCTGAGCCGGTGTCGGGCCGGGTCGCGCGGTCGCGACCCGGCCCGACGCTCTCGACGTCAGGGCACCGGCACCAGCTCCGGGGTGGGCGCCGGCGGGTCGACCGGCGCGGCGGCCGGGCGAGGGCGCAGGAAGCGCGGGGCCCACCAGTTGGCGTCGCCCAACATGGTCATCAGGGCCGGCAACACCACTCCCCGGATGATCGTGGCGTCCAGCAGGATCGCCGCCGCGAGGCCGATGCCGAGCTGTTTCATGTCGATCGTGCTCAGCGTCGCGAAGATCGAGAACACGCCGACCATCACGATCGCCGCGCTGGTCACCACCCCGGCGGACGAGGTGATCCCGTAGGACACGGCATCGCGGTTGGGCATTCCGGCCCGTACCCCCTCGCGGATCCGGCTGACCACGAAGACGTGGTAGTCCATCGAGAGGCCGAAGAGCACCACGAAGAGGAACAGCGGCAACCAGGACACGATGGCGCCCATCGACGTGAAGCCGAGCAGTCCCTCGGCCCACTCACCCTGGAAGACCAGCACCAGCAGCCCGTACGCGGCGCCGGCGGAGAGCAGGTTCAACGCGATGGAGCTCGCCGCGACCACCACCGACCGGAAGGTGAACACCATGACCAGGAAGGTCAGCACCAGCACGAAGCCCATGACCAGCGGCAACTTGTCCCGCACGTGGGCCGCGTAGTCCTCGCTGTCGGCGACGCTGCCGCCGACCGCGTACTCGATGCCGGGGATGCCCCGCAATCCGGCCGGGACCAGATCCTCGCGCAGCTTCTCCAACGACTGCACCGACCGGTCGTCCCGGCTGGCGTACGGGGTGGCGACGTCCAGCACCGACACCCGCCGGTCGGCCGACACCTCGATCTTCGGGCCGTCCGCCTCGACCGGGGCGAACAGCGGATCGCCGGCCGCCCGGCTGGACAGGTCGGTCAGGGCGGCGCGTACCCGGTCGGCCTGGTCGGCCGGGGCCCGCACAGCGACCACGTGGTTGGTGCCGGTGCTCGGGAACGCGGCGGTGAGCCTGTCGTACGCCTGCATTGCCGGCGTGGTGCGAGGCAGGTCCTCCATGCCGGGGAACTTCAGCTTCATGCCGAGCGCGGGCGCGGCCAGGGCGAGCAGCAGTCCGACCGAGATGACCAGCGTCACCACCGGCGCGCGCAGCGCCGGGCGGAGCACGGCGGGCCAGAGCCGGGGCGCGCGGGGCTGGCCGTGCCGGCCGGTGCGCGGTGCGGTGAGCCGCCAGAGCAGCGGCACCCGGGGCCGGTCGACCCAGCGGCCGAGCCGGGCCAGCAGGGCGGGCAGCACTGTCAGCGAGCCGGTCACCGCGACGGCGACCACCAGGATCGAGCCGACCGCGAGGGACGAGAAGACCACGTCGCCGGCGAGCAGCAGCCCGGCCATCGAGATCATCACCGCGAGGCCGGAGACCACGACAGCGTGACCGGACGTCTCCGCCGCGATCTCCACGGCGTCGAGGCCGGAGCGGCCCTTGGCGCGCTCCTCCCGCTCGCGACGGATGTAGAACAACGAGTAGTCGACCCCGACCGCCATACCGATCAGCAGGATCACCGGGGCCGTGGTGTCGGTCGCCGGCACCAGGTGCGAGGCGAGGGTGGACAGACCCATCGCGGCGGCGACCGACGAGAGCGCCAGCAGCACCGGCACGCTGGCCGCGATCAACGCCCCGAACGCGATGATCAGGATCGCCAGGGTGACCGGCAGGCTGAGCAGCTCGGCACGCTCGAAGTCCTTGCCCAGGGTGTCGTCGAGGGCCTGGCCGATCGACGGTCCACCGACCTGTTCCACGCGCACCTGCGGATGTGCGGCCTGCACGGCGGCTGTCGCGTCGCGCAACGGCTGCACCCGATCCGAGGCCGTCTCCGGGTCACCGGACATGGTGATCGGCACCAGTAACGCCGATCCGTCCCGGGCGGTGACCGGCTGACCGACCGCGGCCACCCCGACGACGGTTCGCAGCCGGGCCGCCGCGTCGTCGGCCGCTGCCGTCGCCGTCGCCCGGTCCAGCGCACCGCCCCGAGAGGTGATCAGGACGTTGTCCACGGCCGGGTCGTCGAAGTTGGCGGCGTCCACGATCAGACCGGCCCGCCCCGCCTCACCGATGGCCTGGTCACCGCTCGTGGCCTCGTTGAGACCAGCGGCGTTGCCGCCGACGAAGCACACCGCGACGAACACCGCCCACAGCGCGATCGCCCGCCACGGGTGCTCGGCGCTCCACCGCGCCAGCCGCACCGTCACCGGTCTTTTCCGCATCTCGGATCCCCCTGTCACGTCAGCCCCCCAGTCAACGGAGCTGACGTTAGGGGCGTGACGAGGCGGTCACATCGGGGATCGGCCCCGGCCCGCCCCGGAAACCCTGGGCTGGCCGGCGGGGGTCGGCGCGGCGGGCATCAGCCACGAATCGGACGTACGCCGGGGTCCAGCCCGGAGCGACCCGCGGCGACCCGCCGACGCCGCCCCGGAGTCGACTCCGGGTCATCCCCGAAGGGAACCCCGGGGGCGCGGTTGGCAGCGCGGGCAGCTGTACGAGGACCGGTTCATGAACGCCTCGCGGCGAATCGGCGCGCCGCACCGACGGCACGGCTCGCCCTCGCGGCCGTACGCGTTCAACGCCCGGTCGAAGTAACCGCTCTCGCCGTTGACGTTGACGTAGAGGGCGTCGAAGCTGGTGCCGCCCTGACCGATCGCCTCGCCGAGCACGTCACGGACGTGGCCGAGCAGGCGCTGCGCGGCCGGGGCGGTCAACGCGTCGGTGGGTCGGCCGCCGTGCAGCCGGGCACGCCAGAGCGCCTCGTCGGCGTAGATGTTGCCCACCCCGGAGATCAGGGTCTGGTCGAGGAGCGCCCGCTTCACCTCGGTGTGTCGGCGGCGCAGAGCGGCGACGAAATCCGCGTCGGAGAACTCCGGGTCGATCGGGTCACGGGCGATGTGCGCGATCTCGTCGGGCAGTTCGGCGCCGCCCTCGCTCACCGAGAGGCCGCCGAACGTGCGTTGGTCGACGAAACGCAGCTCCGGCCCGTCGTCGGCGAACCGGAACCGGACCCGCAGATGGGTCTCGTCGGCGGTGCCGGTTGGCTGGAGCAGCATCTGGCCGGACATGCCGAGGTGACCGATGATCGCGTCGCCGCTGTCCAGTGGCAGCCACAGGTACTTGCCCCGGCGGCGGGCGTCGAGCACCGTCCGACCGGCGAGTACGTCGGCGAAGTGCACATCACCGGGCACGTGCCGACGGACCGCACGTGGGTGACGGACCTCGACCGAGACGATCCGGCGGCCGACCACCCACTGGGCCAGCCCCTGCCGGACGGTCTCGACCTCGGGCAGTTCAGGCACGCCGCGACCCCGTCTCGTGGCCGTCGGCGCCCCCGGCCGGCAGGGCCTGCGCCAGGTGGTCGGCCTGCTCGGCCTCGGCCGCCCGCTCGGCGCTTTCCAGCAGCCCGCCCCGGGCGTCCTGATTGGCCTCGCCGTTCTGACTGGCCTCGCGGTTCTGACCGGCAGCGCCGTTCTGGCTGGCCTCACCGGTCTGGCTGGCAGCACCGTTCTGGCTGGCAGCGCCGTTCTGGCCGCCACCGCTGGTCTGGCTGTCGTCGCCGGTGTGGCCGTTCTGCTCGGCGAGCGTCCGCCAGGCGGCCTCGGCGGCGCGCTGCTCGGCCTCCTTCTTGCTGCGCCCCTCGGCGCCGCCGTACCGGTTGCCGGCCACCACCACCCACGCGGTGAACGTCTTCAGATGGTCCGGGCCGGTGCCCTCGATCCGGTACTCCGGAACGCCGAGCCCGAGCGCCGCCGTCAACTCCTGCAAGCTGGTCTTCCAGTCCAGGGCGGCACCCCGACCAGCCGACTCGGCCATCAACGGGTCGAAGAGTCGGTGGATGACGATGCCCGTGGTGTCCAGCCCGTACTGGAGGTAGATCGCGCCCAGCAGCGCCTCCAGCGTGTCGGCCAGGATGCTCGCCTTGTCCCGACCGCCGGTGGTCTCCTCACCCTTGCCGAGCAGCAGGTACGCGCCGAGGCCGTCCGGGCCCAGACCACGGGCCACGTCGGCGAGCGCCCTCATGTTGACCACGCTGGCGCGCAGCTTCGCCAGCTGCCCCTCGGGCAGGTCCGGGTGGTTGTGGAACAACGCTGTGGTGATCACCACGCCGAGCACCGAGTCGCCGAGGAACTCCAGCCGCTCGTTGGTGGGCAGCCCACCGTTCTCGTACGCGTACGAGCGGTGGGTCAGCGCGCGCTGGAGCAGCTCGGGTTCGAGACTCACGCCGAAGGCGGCTTCCAGGTGACCGACGGATACCCGCCGCCTCTTGTCGTTGCTCATGATGTGCGTACCTCGGTGTCGGTGGAACGGTTGGCGCGGTCCGTCGCGGCGTCGCCGTCGAGCAACGCGGAGACCAGATCGGTGGCGCGTCGTCGCCACAGGTGAGCGGCGAGGGCGATGCCGGAGGCGACGTCGCCGGCGCGGGCGGAACCGTGGCAGACGACCACCGTCCCCGCCACGCCCAGCAGGGCGGCAGCGCGGGGAGCGCCACCTTCGGCGGGAGGGCCGCCGGCCATGGCGTACGCGCCCTCAATGGCCTTGAGCAGCACGTTACCGGTGAACCCGTCGGTGACGACCACATCGGCGCGCGCGCCGAGGGTCACGTCGTACCCCTCGACCAGGCCGACGTAGCGCGCCCCGGCGGGGAGTTGTTCGGCGGCGAGCAGCGGGTCCGTGGACCGGCGGACCCGGTCGCCCTTGCCAGCCTCGGTGCCGACCGACAGCAGCCCGACCCGGGGCGCGGAGATCGAGTGGGCCACCGCGGCGTACGCGGCGCCGAGGACGGCGTGGCGGGCGAGGGTGGCCGGGCGGGGTTCCAGGGAGCCACCGACGTCGAGCAGGACCACCGGCCCGACCACGGCGGGCAGGGTGGCGACCAGGGCGGGTTGGCGAATCTCCGGCCAACGGCCGAGGCCGAGAACGGCGGCGGTGACGGTGGCGCCGGTGGCGCCGGCGGACACCAGCGCATCGGCGGTGCCGTCGCGCACGGCGGTGACCGCGGCGCGGACGGTGCTCTCCTTGCGGGCCGCACTGGGGTAGTCGGCCATGCCGACGACGTCGCGCACCGGCCGCACGGCGACCCGGACGCGCTGCGCCGGATCGAGCTCAGCGATCAACTCGTCGGCGACCTCGGTCGGACCGACGAGGAGCAGGTGCAGGTCAGGGTCGGCACGCATGGCCCGCAGAGCGCCGTCAACCACGACGGCGGGAGCGTCGTCCCCGCCGAGGAGGTCAACGGCGATCCGCGCGGTGCCCGGCTCCACGGGAACGCCGGCCGGAGTCGGCCGGGCATCGGGAGCCGGGGCACCGGGCGAATGCCAGGATGCGCGCGCCGCCCGACCTGGGGTCGGGGGCGTCACTGGGCGTCCAGGTCAGACCTCGAGAACCTGGCGGCCGTTGTAGGTGCCGCAGACGGAGCAGGCGGCGTGCGGCAGCTTCGGGGACTTGCACTGCGGGCACGCAACGGTCGCGACCACCGTCGCCTTCCAGTTCGCCCGGCGGGACCGGGTGTTGCTGCGCGACATCTTGCGCTTCGGGACGGCCACGGTTCTTACTCCTCTGTAACGGTCAGTTGCGACAGGCCCGCCCAACGCGGGTCGATCTGCTGGTGACTGTGGTCGGCCGGCAGATCGTCCCAGTGCGCCCCGCATTCGGGGCACAGTCCTGGGCAGTCCTCCCGGCAGAGCGGGTTGGTCGGCAGCGTGAGCACCAACGCGTCCCGCAGCGCCGGCTCCAGGTCGATCAGATCGCCCTGCATCCGGCCCACCTCGTCCTCGTCGGTCGTGGCGTCCGTGGTGCTGTCCTCGTACGCGTACAGCTCCTGGATCGTCACGCCCATCGAGTCGTTGATCTCGCGCAGGCAACGGCCGCACTCGCCCTTGACGGGACCGGTGATGGTCCCGGAGACGAGCACGCCCTCGGACACGGACTGCAACCTCAGATCGAGGTCGAGATCCGCACCCTCCGGCACGCCGATCAACTCCACACCGAGGTCCGCCGGTGCCGGCACGACCCGCTTGACCTCACGCAACGCGCCAGGGCGGCGCGGCAGGTCCCTCGTGTCGAGGACCAGCGGCGACCTGGGGTTGAGTGTCGATGGCGAGTGCTTGGGCATAGTTAGACTCCGGCCGGTGAGAGGCCGACAAAAAAGGTTACCTGGACGACCGCCGGACCGTCGAACCGGGGGCGACGCCTTCGGCGAGAATGTCGGCTGGTGAGGTGCCGCTCAGAAGGGTAGCGGGCGTTCCGCCTCGTCCCCAGCGAACGTGCCGATCTCCCGCAGGGCGTGCATCTTGTCCCGGCCGCGCTCTATCGAGGCCAGCGCCCGGGTGAGGAACTGTTCGAAGTTGGCCAGCGCGGTGTCGACGTAGTCGTCGACCTCCTCACGCAGGCGCTGCGCCTCGGCTCGGGCCTCCGCGATGATCCGGGCACCCTCGTGCTCGGCCGACACGGTGATCTCGTTCACCGAGACCAGGCGGGCGTGTTCTGCCTCACCCTCGCTGATGATCCGGTCCGCCTCACGCTTGCCGGCCTCCATGATCTTGTCCCGCTCCTCGAGGAGCGCGGCGGCGCGACGCAGGTCGGCGGGGAGGTCGGCACGTATCTCGTCGAGGGCCGCGATCGTCTCACCCCGGTCGACCATGCAGTTGTTGCGCGACATCGGGACGGAGCGGGCCTGCTCCACCATGGCGATCAGTTCGTCGATGCGATCGAGCGGGTCCACCGGTACCTCACTCCTGTCGTTCTTCGGCCGACCTCCATGATGCGGGCTACGGCCGTTCCCCGCGCCACCAATCATGGCGTGCCCGCCCCACCCGCGCCCCATCCGCCCCAACCCGGCGCGTCGCGACATCGTCACCCGGCGCCCACCGTGCCCGTACTCTTGCCTCGATTTCTGGCAAAAGGGGCGCCCGGTGACGGAGGGCGGATCAGCTACGGGGGCCGAGACGGGCCTGGAGAGCCTTACGGACCGGGTCGGGAACATGCGCGGAGATGTCGCCACCCCACTTGGCCACGTCCTTGACCAGGCTCGACGAGAGGAACGAGTAGAGCGGGTTGGTCGGCATGAAGAGCGTCTCGACGCCTGCCAGCCCGATGTTCATCTGGGCCATCTGCAACTCGTAGTCGAAGTCGCTGACCGCGCGCAGGCCCTTGATCAGCACACTCGCCTGCTGGGCCCGGCAGAAGTCGACCAGCAGCCCGCGGAACGACTCGACCCGCACGTTCCCGTACGACGAGGTGACCTCGCGGAGCATGTCGATCCGCTCCTCGACGGTGAAGAGACCACTCTTCGACTGGTTCACCAGCACACCGACGATCACCTCGTCGAAGAGCCGACTGGCCCGCCCGATGATGTCGAGGTGTCCGTTGGTGACCGGATCGAACGAACCGGGGCACACCGCACGTCTCATGATCGGCGACCGTACCAAAGTGTGGTCTCGCCGTAACGGCGACTGCGGTCCGGGGTGATGCCGTCCACCCAGTCGAACTGCCTGGTGCGACTGGACCGCTCCACCACCACCAGCGCGTCGGGCGCCAGCCACCCACCGCCGACCAGCGCCGCCGACAGAGCGGTGATCTCCTCGTCCGGCACCGCGTAGGGAGGGTCGGCGAAGACCACGTCGTACGGGCCGCCGTCCGGGCCGGCGGCCAGCGCCGTCGCCACCTTGCCGGCGACCAGGCGGGCTGCCGGGCCGACCCCGAGGGTCGCGACGTTCTCCCGGATCACTCGGGCCGCGCGTGGGTCGGACTCGACCAGCAGCACGTGCCGAGCACCCCGGGAGAGCGCCTCCAGCCCGACCGCGCCGGAGCCGGCGTACAGGTCGGCGAAGCGGGCGCCGTCCAGGTCGACCTCGGCCTCGATGGCGCTGAACAGTGCCTCCCGAACCCGGTCGGACGTGGGTCGGGTGCCGGCACCGGGAGGCGCGGCGATCCGCCGGCCACCGAGTGTGCCGGCCACGATCCGGGTCATGGTCTCCACCTGCTCATGCCCGCGACGCTACGCGACTCTTCGGACCCGCCGGCCGACACGGTCGGTACCACCAGGAAGATCACGTGATCACTTCTCGTATATCAATGATCTCAACTTCATAACATCCGTCTTAGCGAATCCTGAGCGCTGTCTCATGTGAGGCGATCTCGCTAGGGTCTGCCGGGTGCCGGCGGCAACCCACCGGCCCGCGGTACGGGAGGGCGCCTCTCCGATCGGACGTGCAGCGACCGTCCACTGTCACTCCCGTGCCACACCCCTGACGCTTCAGCACTCCAGGAGTACCCGTGATCCGTCCCAAGCTGTCGCTACAGCGACCGCTGGCCATCCTGGGAGCCGCCCTCATCGGCCTCACCGGGGCAGTCGCGGTGGCCGGCCCGGCCAGCGCGCACCACACCACGATCACCGCCGTAGCCGACTGTGACCGCCTCACCGGTGAGCGAGTGATCACCTGGAAGGTGGAGAACAGCGAGCGCGACAAGGCTGTCACCCTCAAGAAGGTGACCGCGGACCCGTCGACCGAGGTCACCGTGCCGGTCAAGGGCTCCAAGGCCGTCCCGCTGGAGGGTTCCGTCATCCGCAAGAGCGGCAGCGTGCTGGCTGTCCAGCGCGTGCCGGGCGACACCAAGAGCGCCAAGCTCACGGTGTTCGGCAAGTGGAAGAAGAACGGGCAGGAAGCCACCAACGACGGCAGCATCAACCTGGCCGCCGACAGCTCCTGCGCGCCGACCCCGAAGTGCGTCGACGTCGACAAGGCCAAGTACAGCCACACCTTCGACGGCCCGAAGGGCACCGCCACCGTCAAGCTCGACGGTGACCTGCCGCTCTGCGGCGAGGGCAAGCAGTGGTTCACGCTGGTGTCGTACTTCGCGCCCCGGCCGCAGTTCGCCACCCCGCAGTACGTCTACGGCACGCCGGACAGCAACTGGATCGGCGGCACCCAGACCGAGATCACGCTGAACGTCGAGATCCCGGACTGCCACACGCAGGTCGACCTGATCTGGGGCGGCAAGGACGAGGTCATCGACGAGCTGGTCGAGGGTGGCAAGCGCTACGACAACAAGAAGCTCGGCTCCCCGGGCGCCCCGGGCAACCGCTCGAAGGGCCCGCAGGGCTGGTACAACGGCGGCAACAAGAGCTGCACCACCCCCGCCTCGACCTTCGCGTCCAACTGCGACGGTTCGGTCGCCGTGTCGCTGAGCAACGACGGCAAGATCAGCAAGTACGCCGTCGAGTTCGAGGTCAAGGGCGAGAACGGCTTCACCAAGAAGGTCTCCGTCCCGGCTGGCAAGGCCGACACCAGCGTTGTCGTGCCCGCGGCTGACGCCGGCAAGATCGAGGTGCTGGTCGACGGCAAGGTGGTCGAGAACGGCACGTACGCGTGGGAGCGCCCCGAGGACTGCCCGCTGCCGGTCGTCACCACCAAGGCCGACTGCAAGGACTTCGCCCTCACCGTGACCAACCCCGAGGGTGGTCTCCCGGTCAAGGCGACGTTCACCTACGGCGACAAGAACGAGACCCGCACGGTCGCGGCCGGCAAGTCGGAGACGGTGACCTTCAAGGCCAGCAAGGCCGAGTCGGCTCTCGTCGCGCTGCCTGACCTCGACCTGGAGATGGAAGCGGTCTACACGCCGGAGGGCAACTGCGGTGGCGGTGGCGCCGGCGGCGAGGAGCCGGGCCTCCCGGTCACCGGTGCGGCGGCGGGCGGCATCGCCGCCGGCGCGATCGCGCTGCTGATCGCTGGCGCGGTGCTCTTCGTCATCGCTCGGCGTCGTCGGGTGACCTTCACCGCCTGAGACAACCCGCTCTGACAACTGAGGGCGCGCCGACCACCCGGTCGGCGCGCCCTTCGTCATGCGCGGGGTGGCCCGCCGAGCCCTGCGCGGCCTCATCCCAGCCCTGGCCCGTCATGCCCCGTGCGCTGTGATCAACTCGGAGTCATTGAAGTCGGGGCATCCCTCAGGGCTCGACACCCCGGTTTCCTGAAACAGGAGTGGATCACGCGCGGAGCGCGGGCCGGGGCTGGGCCGGCCGGGCCCAGGGAGGCCGGGCCCGGAGCTGGTCAGGGCCGGGCAGGTCAAGGCTGCCCGGTGCAGGGCAGGTCCGGCGGGCTCAGCCCTTCTCCAGGTACTCCGCGCGGTCCTCGTCGACGAGCGCGGCCACCGAGGCGGCCAGCGCCGGGTTACGGCTCAGCTCCGGGTCGGCCTCGATCAGGGTGATCGCCTCGGCGCGGGCGTCGCGGATGAGATCCGTGTCCCGCCGCAGCGACAGCAGCCGCAGATGTGAACGGTGACCGGACTGGGTGGCGCCCAGCACGTCGCCCTCGCGGCGCTGCTCCAGATCGAGCTCGGCGAGCTTGAAACCGTCGCTCGTGGACGCCACCGCGTCCAGCCGCTCCCGTGCCGAGGAGCCCTCGGCCGCCTCGCTGACCAGCAGGCAGAGCCCGGCGGCGGCACCCCGCCCGACCCGGCCCCGCAACTGGTGCAGCTGGGAGACACCGAAACGGTCGGCGTCGAGGACGATCATCACTGTCGCGTTCGGCACGTCCACGCCGACCTCGATCACCGTGGTCGCCACCAGCACGTCCAGGTCGCCGGCCGCGAAGGAGCGCATCACCGCGTCCTTCTCGTCGGCCGGCAGGCGACCGTGCAGCACCCCGATCCGCAGGCCGTGCAGTGGCCCCTCGGCCAGCAGCGGGGCCACCTCGGTCACCGCCAGCGGCGGGCGTCGACCGTTGTCGTCCTCGGGTGGCGGCTCCTCGTCGGACGTGGGACCGTCACCGATCCGGGGACAGACCACGTACGCCTGGTGGCCGGCGCTCACCTCCTCACGCAGCCGACGCCAGGCCCGGTCCAGGTACGCCGGCTTCTCGGCGGCCGGCACCACGTGCGAGGCGATCGGTGACCGCCCCCGGGGCAGTTGGGAGAGGGTGGAGACCTCCAGGTCGCCGTAGACGGTCATCGCCACCGTGCGTGGGATCGGGGTGGCCGTCATCACCAGCACGTGCGGCGGCTGGTCGGCCTTGGCCCGCAGGGCGTCGCGCTGCTCCACGCCGAAGCGGTGCTGCTCGTCGACGACCACCAGGCCGAGATCGGCGAAGTCGACCCCCTCGTAGAGCAGGGCGTGGGTGCCGAGCACGATGCCGGCGGCACCGCTGGCCACCTCGCCGAGCGCCCGGCGACGGGCCGCCGCGCCCAGCGAGCCGGTGACCAGCTCGACCCGGGTGGCGTGCTCGGCGGCGCCCAGCTCACCGGCACGACCGAGCGGCCCGAGCAGGTCGAGCATGCCGCGGTGGTGCTGGGCCGCCAGCACCTCGGTGGGTGCCAGCAGCGCGGCCTGGCCACCGGCGTCGACCACCTGGAGCATCGCCCGCAACGCCACGACCGTCTTGCCCGAGCCCACCTCGCCCTGCAACAAGCGGTGCATCGGGTGCGGTGCGGCCAGATCCTCGGCGATCTCCACGCCCACGTCGCGCTGGCCTTCGGTCAGCTCGTACGGCAGACGGGCGTCGAAGGCCTCCAGCAGCCCACCCGTGCGGGCCGGGCGGGGTCGGGCCGGCCAGTCGGCTGCCCGGTGCTTGCGCTGCACCAGTGTCAACTGGACGGCGAACGCCTCGTCCCACTTGAGCCGCCGCCGTGCCCGGTGCAGCGCCTCCTTGCTGGACGGCCGGTGGATCTCCTTCAGTGCGGTGCCCAGCCCGACCAGCTTGCGGCTGGCGCGCACCTCGGCGGGCAGCGGGTCGTCCGGCGGGGTGAACGTGTCCAGCACGACCCGTACGCACCGTGCGATCACCCAGGTCGGCAAGGCCGCGGCGGCCGGGTAGACGGGGATCAGCGCGCCGGCGAACTCCTCGATTTCGTCGCTGACCGCCGCCTCGCCTTCCCCACCCTCGCCGAGCAGCACGTACTCCGGGCCGTTGAGCTGTCGCTTGCCCCGGAACTCGGTGACCTTGCCGGCGAACAGCCCCCACCGACCGGGACGCAGCTCGCGCTCCCGCCATGCCTGGTTGCCGAAGAACGTCAACATCAGCACTCCGCCCGAGCCGTCGCCGACGGTCACCTCCAGCAGGTTGCCCCGCCGCTGCCGCATCGGACGCACCGCGGTGCGCTGCACCTGAGCCAGCACGGTGACCTGCTCGCCGACGTCCAGCGAACGGATGTCGGTGTGCTCGCCGCGCTCGTCGTAGCGGCGCGGGAAGTGGTAGACCAGGTCACCCGCCGTGTGCAGGTCGAGGTGGGCGGCCAGCGCCTTGGCCGTCTTGTCCCCGACCAGCTTCTTCAGCGGAGTGTCCACGGTGGCTGGTTCGCTCATTCGATCCCTACCAGGAGCGGATAAAACGGCTGGCCGCCCGGGTACGCGTGCACCTCGACGAACGGCCAGCGACTCTCGACGTGGGCGCGGACGGCGTCGGTGAGCCCGGCCGGGGCGTCCAGCCCGGCCAACAGGGTGACCATCTCGCCACCGCCGCCGAGCATCCGGTCGACCACCGCGGCGCAGGTGTCGGTGAGGTCGGTGCCGATCAGGTGCACCTCCCCCTCGACCAGCGCCAGCACGTCGCCGGGCCGGCACGGGCCGGCCACGGTCAGCGCCTCCCGGCTGGCATGGCAAACCTCGGCGTAACGGCACGCGCCCGCCGCCTCGGCCATCGCGATCACGTCGTCCTCGAAGCGGCGGTCGCCGTCGCGGACCGCGAGGGCGGCGAGCGCCTGCACCGGTGAGCGGGTCGGCACCACGCTCACCCTGACGCCGTGCCGGCGGGCCTCGCGTGCCGCCGCGCTGGCCACGGCCTCCGTGTTGGCGTCGTTGGGCAACACCACCACCCGGGCCGCGCCGGTGCTGCGGACGGCGTCCAGCAACTCACCGGTGGACGGGTTGCCCGGCACCACCGTCGCGCCCTCCGCGGCGAACAGCTCGGCGATGCCACCCCCGGTGGCGACCACGACCGCGGCCCGACCGGTCGCCACCGGCCCGGGAGGCGGCTCCTGCTGGTCGGCGAAACGGGTCACCGAGATCCGGTACGGGCGACCGGCGGCGACCCCCGCCTCGACCGCCGCGCCCACGTCGTTGACGTGCACGTGCACGTTCCAGGTGCCCTCCGGCTCCCGTCCGTCGCCGACGACGACCAGGGAGTCTCCCAACGCGTCCAATGCCCGGCGCAACCCGTCGACCGCCTCCGCCCGGGCGTCGAGCAGGAACTGCACCTCGTACGCGTACTCCTCGGAACCCGTCTCCCGGGCGGCGGTGGCCGCCGGACGGGCGGAGCGCGGCGTCGGCGCGGGGTGGGTTGCGGTCTCGCCGGTGAGCACCGCGACCAGGGCGTCGAGCAGCACACAGAGCCCTCGGCCGCCGGCGTCCACGACACCCGCGCGGGCCAAGGCCGGCAGTTGCTCCGGTGTCCGGGCGAGCGCCTCGGTAGCGGCTCGGGCCGCCGCGCGGGCCACCGCCGGCAGATCGTCGGTGTCCGCCTGGTCGGCTGCCGTGGCGGCCGCCGCGACCACGGTGAGCAGAGTGCCCTCGACCGGCCGGGTGACCGCTGTGTACGCGGCCGCGGTGCCGGAGCGCAGCGCGGCGGCCAACTCCCGGCCCCGCACCACCGGTGCGACGGCGACCTCGTCGGCGAAGCCCCGCAGGATCTGCGAGAGGATCACGCCGGAGTTGCCCCGCGCGCCGAGCAGCGCGCCCTGCGCCATCAACCGCAGCGCGTGCCCGTGTGCGGTCGGCCCGCTGTGGGGCAGAGTGTCCAGGTCCATCGCGAGTGCCTGCTGGGCCGAGGTGAGGGTGAGCACCAGGTTGGTGCCGGTGTCGCCGTCGGGCACCGGATAGACGTTGAGCTGGTCGATCTCGCCCTGGTGGCGCTTGAGCGCGGCCAACCCGCTCGCGCACCAGCGGCGGACCGTGGCGGCGTCGAGGGTGTCCAGCACGGGCAGAAGCCTACTGGCGCGCACCGACACGCGCCGGAGTCGTCCGGCGTGTCCCCCGCCTCCCGGTCCGGCGGTCACCGCAACGCGACCGGGCCCCTCCGGTAACCTTGCCGCCGGGCCGGCCCACTCTCGGGCGGACGGGCCCGCGACCAGGTGGGAGCCGGAGCACAATCGAGCGCCGGACCGGGCCGGTTGGCCGGGTCGGCGAGTCATCGGGTAACCTGACCAGGTTGCCCGGGCAGCACCTGCCGGCGACCCCATGAACGTATCAATCCCAGGAGTATCCCGTGGCTAGCGTGTGCGACGTCTGTGGCAAGGGACCGGGCTTCGGCCACAACGTGTCCCACTCGCACCGGCGGACCAACCGCCGCTGGAACCCGAACATCCAGTCGGTGCGTACCCCGGCCGGTGGCGGCAACACCAAGAAGTTGAAGGTCTGCACCTCGTGCATCAAGGCCGGCAAGGTCACCCGCGCCTGACGCGGTAGCACCCACTTTCTCGTACGGCTCAGCCGGCGGACCCTTGAGGTCCGCCGGCTCTGTCGTGTGGTGGGGACCGCTCGTGGTCAGAGGATGCGGCCGAAGGAGACGCAGCCCTCCGCGTCCTTGTAGAAGCCGAAGTTCGGGATCCGCTCGTATCCGGCGGAGCGGTACATGGCGATCGCCTCGGGCTGCTTGTCCCCGCACTCCAGGACCACCCGCTTGCGGCCCTGCTCACGCGCCGAGCGCTCCACGGCGGCCAGGACCCTGCGGGCCACGCCCCGGCCCCGCGCCGCCGGTGCCGTGTACATCCGCTTCAGCTCCGCGGTGTCCGCACCGTGGCTGCGCCAGCCACCGCAGCCGACCGGCTCACCCGCCAGGTAGGCGACCAGGAACGCGCCGTCCGGCGGCTCGAACTCGGTGGCGTCCACCGGTGTGTCGTCGCCGGTGCCGCCGTAGCGGGCACCGAGGTCGGCCAGTGCGGCTTTGATCAACTGCTGCGCCACCGGTGCGTCGAACCGCACCAATCGGATCTCGATCTCACTCACGGTATCCAGGGTACGGCGGGGCACCGGACCCTAACGGAAGTGGTCCCAGCCGGTCGGGCCGTCGTAGGGCGCCCCGTCGACCGTCACACCGCCACCGTGCGTGACCACGCCGATCGGCCGCCACTCCGACGGCAGCGCCACCGCCGGAGGGAAGGTCGCGGCCAGCGCGTGGTCCTCGCCACCGGTCAGGATCCAGGTGTACGGGTCGACGCCGAGCGCCTGCGCGGCGTCGGCCATCTGCCGGGGCACCTCGAAGGCGTCCCGGCGTACGTCGATGGCCACCCCGCTCGCCGTCGCCACGTGCCCGAGGTCGGCGAGCAGCCCGTCCGACACGTCGATCATCGAGGTGGCGCCGAGTTTGGCGGCCTGCGGACCGGCCGGGTAGGGCACCTGCGGCCGCCGGTACGCCTCGACCAGCACCCGGGGCGTGCGGAAGCCCCGGGTGAGCACGGTCAGCCCGGCTGCCGCGTACCCGGTGCGACCGGCCAGGGCGAGCACGTCCCCGGGACGGGCGCCGGACCGCAGCACCGGCGGACGCCCCTCCAGGTCGCCGAGAGCGGTGACCGCGACGGTCAGCGTGGGGCTGGAGGACATGTCCCCGCCGACGACGCTCGCGCCGACCGACGACGCCTCCGCGGACAGCCCGTCGGCCAACCCCTCCGCCCAGCCGGTCTCCAGGTCTGCCGGCATGCACAGGGCGACCAGCAGGGCCGTCGGCGTCGCGCCCATCGCCGCGATGTCCGCCAGGTTGGCCGCCGCCGCCTTGTGCCCCACGTCGAGGGCCGAGCACCAGTCCCGCCGGAAGTGTCGCCCGTCGACGAGCACGTCGGTGGAGGCCGCGACCCGGCCGTCCGGCGCAGTCACCACCGCCGCGTCGTCACCCGGACCCAGCAGTGTCGTCGGCCCGTACGACAGCCGAGCGGTGATCTTCCCGATCAGCCCGAACTCCCCGATCCCGGACACGCTGACGCCACCACCGGAGTTCCGCCCGTGCCGCCCGGCCCCGCCCTGCTCGCTCACCGCTGCTCCTTGACCACCGATAGGGATCAGACCTGGTCCGTAAGGTAGTTTCACCCTTCGGGCCGCTCCCGGGCGGCGACGGACGGAGGTCGAGTCGTGGTACAGGCGTACATCCTCATCCAGACCGAGGTCGGCCGCGCACGTGACGTGGCGGGTCTCATCGCGGACATCCCCGGCGTCGTACGGGTCGACGCCGTGACCGGGCCGTACGACGTGGTCGTCCTCACCGAGGCGAACACCGTCGACGAGCTCGGCAAACTCATCGTCAGCAAGGTGCAGATGGTGCCCGGCATCACCCGCACCCTCACGTGTTCGGTGGTGCGGCTGTAAGTGGACGAGATGACGACCTCCTCCTCCGCTCTGGACGACGACGGCACGCGCGAGGCAGCTGACGGCACGCGCGAGGCGGCCGACAGCACGCGTGGGCCGGCTGACGGTAACCGCGAACCGGTCGACCCGGCCGCCGCCGCGCCGGCCGGTCGGGACCGGACCATCCGCGGCGCCGCCCTGCTGGCCACGGTGATCGCGCTGCCCATCACGTTGCTGGTGGCCGTGCTGGCCTTCACCAAGCTCGCCCCGGACACCCCGGCCGCCGCGCCGAGCCCGTCCGCCAGCAGCGCCCGGGTGCAGTCCACCACTCCGGTGCAGATGGCCGCCCCGGCGCTGGCCGCCCGCCCGGCCACCGTCTGCCGGGCTCTGCTCTCCCAGCTTCCGGCGAGCATCCGCGATCTGGCGCAGCGGCCGGTGACCGCCGGCCCCGAGCAGAACGCCGCCTACGGCGACCCGGCGCTCACCGTGGCCTGCGGCGGCGCCGAGCCGACGTTCCCCGACACCGACGAGGTCTGGACGGTCAACCGGGTCTGCTGGCACCTGGCCGAGCAGGCCGACGCGGCAGTGCTCAGCACCGTCGACCGGGAAACACTGATCACCGTGCGGGTCCCCCGCTCGTACGAGCAGCCGTTGCAGTGGGTGCCGACCATCTCCAGCACGATCGTGGCGACTGTGCCGTCCGGCGGCGCCATCCCGTCCGGCTGCCAGCGCTGACGCTGAGCGGGCCCCGCACCGGCTGACGTACGCGGGCGGGGCCGGCCGGCTCAGTGCAGGCCGACGCCGCGCTCAGTGCAGGCCGATGCCGCGCCGCTGGGCGGTACGGATCAGTCGGTTGACCAGCTTCGGGTATTCCAGGCCGGAAGCCGCCCACATCCGCGGGAACATCGACGTCGGGGTGAACCCGGGCATCGTGTTGATCTCGTTGAGGTAGACGTCCAGCTCGGGCGTGACGAAGAAGTCCGCCCGGGCCAGGCCGGCGCAGTCCAGCGCGGTGAACGCGCGGACGGCGTACTCCTGCACCTGACGGGTCACCCGCTCCGGCAGGTTGGCCGGGATGTCGTACTCGCACGAGTCGTCGAGGTACTTCGCCTCGAAGTCGTAGAAGTCGTGGTCGGTGACGACCCGCACCTCGGCCAGCACGGACGCCTCCGGCGCGCCGCCGGCCTCGCCCTCCAAGACCCCGCACTCGATTTCGCGGCCGATGATCGCGGCCTCGATGATGACCTTCGGGTCGAACTTCCGGGCGGCGGCGACCGCGTCGTCCAGTTGCGCCCAGTCGCTGACCTTGCTGACACCGAAGGACGAGCCGGCCCGGGACGGCTTGACGAAGACCGGCAGGCCCAGCCGCTCCTTGTCCTGCTCGCTGAGGGTCATTCCGTTGCGCAGCACCGCGTACGTGCCGACCGGGATGCCCTCGACGGCACACAGCTTCTTGGTGAACTCCTTGTCCATCGCGGCGGCCGAGGCGAACACGTTCGCCCCGACGTAGGGGATGCCGGCCATCTCCAGCATTCCCTGGATGGTGCCGTCCTCGCCGTACGCGCCGTGCAGCACCGGGAAGACCACGTCCACGTCGGCCAGCACCCGCGGACCCTCGGTGGGGTCGAGGACCATCAGCCCGTTGCCGGTGGGGTCGGCGCGCAGCACGATGTCGTCGCCGGATTCGGCGGTGATCTCCGGCAGCTGGCGGGCGTTGATCGCGAGCTGGGCGGGATCTCCGTCGGTCAGCACCCACTGGCCGGCCCGGGTGATGCCGACGGGCACCACCTCGAACTCGTCCGGGTCGAGCGCGCCGAACACGCTGCCGGCGCTGACGCAGGAGATGCCGTGCTCCGGGCTGCGGCCGCCAAACACGATCGCCACGCGGGTCTTGCCTGGGGTGGTCACTCCGGTCACCTCTTCGTACGCGACTGCGGCTGGTCGTGCTCGCCGGTGGCGCTCACCCGGTTGACCTTACTGTGCGTGGCGGCAGGGCGAGGCGATACCCGGCGAGCCGCAGCACGACACGGCAATCGGTCAACAGGAGATATACGGTGCGTGACGAGACAGTGGCTGTCTCACAGGGCCGTTGACCTGGGGCTATTCAGTCCCGGGAGTGCCGCCGACCGACGGCTATGACCTTGACCCGCTGTCGGCCGGCCCGCACCATGCCCAACGCCATGAACGCTCCGGCGATCCGGTCGGCGGCCTCCCGGCTGTTGGCGCCGACCACCTGGCGGCGCCGTTCCGGCGCGACCCGCTCGTTGCGCTCGATGCCGTCGACCGGGCGTACGTCGGTGAGCACCACGAGGAAGCGGGTCATCGAAAGCCGCCCGCGTCGCACACGGCGGGGGGCTGCGGGCAGGTTCCCACGTCGTCTCCTTCCGGCGGGCCGGGATGGAGGGGCGGCACGCGACGATCGGGTACGGGGGAGAAACCCGATCGCCGCGCGCCCCATCCCCTCCGGTCGCTCACCACCACCGTCGCCACGACAACCGGCGGTGAGGACGCGATAACAGATTGACACGTGTACAGCCGTGAATGCAACTCTCATCGACGTTCTCTCATGCAGACGTTCCCGCAAATGTGTGCGACCATCGATGCCTGGCCCCCAAGACCGCCCGCGCCCGCCGGCTCGGCATCGCCCTGCGCCAACACCGGGAAGCCGCCGGGCTGACGCTGGAGACCGCGGCGGATGAGATCAACAGCACCCGCAGCACCCTCTCCCGGTACGAGAACGCCCAGACCCTGATCACCCCGGCCACCGTGCGCGCCCTGCTCACGTCGTACGGGGTGAGTGCCGAGGAGGTGGCCGCAGCGGTGCTACTCGCCAAAGACGCCCGCAAGCCGGGCTGGTGGGTGTCGTACTCGTACCTGCTGGATCCACGCACGATCGACTTCATCGCGTTGGAGGCCGAGGCGACCGCCATCGCCAACTTCGAGCCCTCGGTGGTGCCCGGCCTGCTGCAGACCGCCGACTACGTCCGTGGCGTGATGCGCGGCGGACCGCACACCCTCGGCGACGACCTGGTCGAACAGCGGGTCAAGATCCGGCTCGACCGGCAACAGCGCCTCACCGGCGACAACCCACCCATCTTCGACGCGATCATCGACGAGGGCGCGCTGCTACGCCCGGTCGGCGACCAGTCGGTGATGGACGGGCAACTGCGACACCTGGTCAAGATGGCCGAGCTGCCGAACATCAGCGTCCAGGTGATCCCCCTGTCGGCCGGTTACCACCGGGGCACGCGGGGCTCACTGCACATCCTCGAGTTCGCCGACCCGGAGGATCCGATCATCGCCTCGGTGGAGACCGTGGCAGGTCAGATGATCCTCGACCGGGCCGGCGAGACGCGTACCTGCACCAAGATCATGGAGCATCTCCGAAGCGTGGCGCTCAGCCCGGCGGACAGCCGCGAGATGCTCCTGTCAGCCCTGAAGGGACGGTAGGACCGATGACACCGACAATCACAGCGGCCTTGGCCGGGGCGGCGTGGCGCAAGAGCAGCCGCAGCGGCGACGAGGGCGCCTGCGTCGAGGTTGCCGCGCTGCCACGGCTGGTGGCCGTCCGCGACTCCAAGGACCCGGCCGGCCCGGCCCTGCTGTTCGCGACGGCCGCGTGGGCGGCCTTCGCCCAGGCGCCACCGCGCCCCTGACCAGACCGCCGCACACCACTCACCGAACCGACACCCCACCTGCCGACCGCCCGCCGCGCCGCCTCTCAGGGCGCGCGGCGGGCCAGGCCGGGACACGACCTACCCGACGCCGGACCGGGACCAACCCGCAGGCCGGTGGCACCGACGACACGGCAGACTCCTGGCACGGCCGGCCAGACGAGGCGACTGTGGGCAGGCTCAGGCCACCAGCGGGCGAGGCTCCGGGGCCGCGCGCAGCCTCTCCAGAGCGGCGATCGCCACGCCCCGGGCACCGGCCATGTCCCGGTCCGGCACCAGCGCGAAGGTGGCCACTGCCGCCTGCTCCTCGCGCAGCACCGTGTGCTCCCGGACCGTCGCCAGGAACCAGTCACGGAACTCCGGTGCCGCCTCGACCACCCCACCACCGACGAAGTACGCGTGCGGGTCGGTGAAGTTCGCCGCCACCGTGAACAGCCGCCCCAGCGCCATCGCCTGCTGGGTGAACAGATCCCGCGCGAGGGCGTCTCCCCGTTCGCCGTACCCGCGCACCAGCTTCGCCGCCCGAGCCACCGGTTCGGCGGCGAGCGGGTGGTCCGGGTACCGGGTCAGCCAGTACGGCAGCAGGTTGCGCTCGATGCCGGTCAGTGAGGCAACGCTCTCGACGTCACCGGTGAAGCCGCAGGCACAGGTGGGCTCCGGCTGGTCCGGGCCGAGCAGCCCGGTCAGCGGGACGTGCACGTGACCGAGCTCCCCGGCCATGCCGGCCGCACCGGCGATCACCCGACCACTCTCCACCACGCCGCCACCGAGGCCGGTGCCGACGATCGCGGAGACCGACGACCGGGTCATCGCCTCGGCGCCGAAGTGCACGTGGTGGGCGTAGAGCGCCGCCGCGTTGCCGTCGTTGTGGTAGATCACCGGCAGGCCGAGCCGTCGTTCCAGCGCTCCGCGCACGTCGAAGCCCCGCCAGGCCGGCTGGGAGAAGTTGGTGGAACCCCGGGACGAGATGACGCCGTCGGCGCTGGCCGGGCCGGGAGTGTCCAACCCGACCGCCTGGACCAGCTCGCGCGGCACCCCGGTCTGTGCCAGGGCCCCGTCCAGCGCCCGGGCCAGCGCCTCGATCGCCGCGTCCGGGCCGGCCCGTACCTCGCTGGGGATCTCCAGCAGCCCGTCCACCAGGAACCGGCCGTCCACCGTCAGCACCGTGGCGTTGTTGCTCGTGCCGCCGTTGTCCAACCCGACGACCACCGGCACCCCTGCGCTGCCCACCGAAACCGCCTCCCGCCGTCATGAGTGTGAGCCGAGGCTAGTGCCAAGCCCTCTCCCCCGCCACGCCCGGCCACCCCGCCCGGCTCCGAGCCCAGCCTCTCCCCGTCGATCATGGAGTTGCGGTGGGGAGGAAATGATGCGATGTGGCGAAAACTGGACACCACAACTCCATGATCGACCGGTTCAGCCCGGGCCGGGAGTCAGGTGGGGTTTTGGGCTACTACTGCTGTGGCGTCCAGGTCTTCGTCGTGGCGCACGGCGGGGATCAGGCCGGCGGCGCTGAACGCGGCGCAGAGCGCGTCCACCTGGGTGGTGCCGGCCTCGACCACCAGGTGTCCTCCCGGGGTCAGCCATCCGGCCGCGTCGACGCCCACCCGCCGCAGCACGGAGAGCCCGTCCGGCCCGCCGTCGAGCGCCACCGGGGCCTCGTGCAGCCGCGCCTCGGGAGGCATCAGCGCCACCGCCCCGGTCGGCACGTACGGGGCGTTGCAGACGACGAGGTCCAGCCGACCCCGCCACTGCGGCGGCAGCGGCGCGAAGAGGTCGCCCTCGTACACCTCGACGTTCAGCCCGTCCACGTTGCGCCGCGCACACGCCACCGCCGCCGGGTCGATGTCGGCGGCGGCCAGCCAGCGTGGCGTGAGCCGGTGTGCCAGCGCGACGGTGGTGGCCCCGGACCCGCAGCAGAGGTCCACGACAGCCGGGGCCGGGCCGGTAACCTCGGCCGCCACCTGGACCAGCAGGGCGGTCCGGGCACGCGGCACGAAGACGCCGGCGTCGACGGCGATCCGCAGGCCGGCGAACTCGGCCCACCCGAGCAGGTACTCCAACGGTTCACCGGCCACCCGACGGTCGGTCAGGTCGACCAACGCGGCCGGGGAGTCGGCGGCGGCCAGCAACAACTCGGCCTCGTCCTCGGCGTAGACGCAACCGGCGGCGCGCAGCCGGTCCACGAGAGCGGCCCGGCCGGTCGGGGACGGCGGTGGCACCGGCGGCCTCAGACCGGCCCGGCCGCGTCCAGGGCGGCGGCGATGTCGGCCACCAGGTCCGCGGTGTCCTCGGCCCCGCAGGAGAGCCGGACGAAGCCCGGGGCGGTGTCGTCACCCCACTGCTCCCGACGGTCCGCCGTGGTGTGCAGGCCACCGAAGGAGGTCGCCGCCGCCACCAGCCGGGCGGCCTCGACGAACCGGCCCACCCGTTCGGCGCTGCCCAGGTCGAACGAGAGCACCCCCGGTATCCGGCGCATCTGGGTCGAGGCCACCGGGTAGGCCGGGTCGTCCGGCCGCCCCGGCCAGCGCAGGCCCTTCACATCCGGACGGCCGGCGAGCAGGTCGACGACGGCTGCGGCGTTCGCGCTTTGCCGGGCCAGCCGAAGGTCGAGGGTGGCCAGCGACCGGTGTGCCAGCCAGGCGTCGAACGCCCCCGGAACCGAACCGGTGGTCGTCCGCCAGGTCGTCACCGCGGTGATCAGCTCGGCGGACCGGCTGACCAGGTAACCCAGCAGCAGGTCGGAGTGGCCGGTGAGCGCCTTCGTGCCGGAGGCGACCACCAGGTCGGCGCCGAGGTCGAGTGGGCGCTGACCGAGCGGGGTGGCCGTGGTGTTGTCCACGGCGAGCAGCGCGCCGGCGGCGTGCGCCCTCTCGGCCAGGGCCGCCACGTCGACCACGTCCAGACCCGGGTTGGCCGGCGTCTCCACCAGCACCAGCCGGACCCCCTCGAACGACGGGTACGGCCCGACCGTCGGCACGAAGAGCACCCGGACGCCGATCGCCTCCAGCACGTCGGTGGCGAACGCCCGGACCGGGAAGTAGCCGTCGGTGGGCAGCACCACGGTGTCCCCGGGGCGCAGCAGGGTCAGCAGCAGGCCGGTGATGGCCGCCTGACCGGTGGCGAAGACGCGACACTCACCGCCCTCCAACTCGCCCACGGCGGCCTCCAGCAGCCGCCGCGTCGGGTTGTCCGGGCGACCGTAGCCGTTCGGCGACGCGCCGGGGCCCTGGAACGGGTCGAGGTGGTACGGCGCGGCGAAGACCGGCCCCGGCAGGAACGGGTCGCCTGGTTTCGCCTCGGGCAGGCCGGCGCGCACGCAGCGGGTGCCGTCTCCCAACTCGCTCATCGGATGCTCACTCGTACGACTCGGGCTTGGCGGTGCGGCTCATCAGGGTCTCCACGGCGAGGCGCGGATCCATCCCCTCGTGGCAGATCCGCTCGACGTGCTCGGTGATCGGCATCTCCACGCCGTGCGCGCGGGCCAGGTCACGGATCGCCAGGCAGCTCTTCACGCCCTCGGCGGTCTGGCGGGTGGCGGTCTGGGCCTGCTCCAGCGTCTCGCCCCGGCCCAGGTGCTCCCCGAAGGTCCGGTTGCGGGCCAACGGGGAGGAGCAGGAGGCGACCAGATCACCCATGCCCGCCAGGCCGGCGAAGGTGATCGGGTCCGCGCCGAGCGCCACGCCCAGTCGGGCCGTCTCGGCCAGCCCTCGGGTCATCAGCATGGCCCGGGTGTTGTCGCCGAAACCCATCGCCGTGGCGATGCCGTACGACAGGGCGATCACGTTCTTGACCGCCCCGCCCAGCTCACAGCCGATCACGTCGTCGTTGGTGTACGGCCGCAGGTACGGCGTCCGGATCGACGCCTGCACGAGCGCCGTACGGTGACCGTTCGTTCCGGCGACCACTGTCGCGGCGGGCTGCTCGGCGGCGATCTCCGGGGCCAGGTTCGGACCGGACACCACGACGACCCGGTCGGCGGCGACGCCGGCGGTCTCCACGATGACCTCGCTCATCCGCTTGGTGGTGCCCAGCTCGATGCCCTTCATCAGCGACACCAGGGTGGAGTCCGGGTGCAGGTGCCCGGCCCACTCGGCGAGGTTGCCCCGCAGGGTCTGCGACGGCACCGCGAGGACCACCACCTCGGCGCCGGTGATCGCCTCGGCGGCGTCGGCGGTGGCGGTGACCCGGGCCGGCAGCAGCAGGTCCGGCAGGTACTCCGGGTTGCGGCGCTCGGCGCGGATGCTCTCGGCGACCGGCGCACGACGGGCCCACACGGTCACGTCCCGGCCCGCGTCGGCCAGGATCTTGGCGAAGGCGGTGCCCCAGGAACCGGCGCCGAGCACCGCGACGTGCCCGCCGCTCCGCTCGCTCATGCCGCTTCGCCCTGCTGCTCACGGCCGGCGGAGGACCGGGCCGGTCGCTCCCACAGCGGCGGCGGTGTGCCACCACGGATCTCGGCGAGCATGTCCCGCAGCCGCAACATGATGGTGTCCGTCATCTCTTCGAGGGTGGCCCGGGTCGGTGGGGAGTCCGCCCACCGGCTCAGGTCGATCGGTTCCCCGGCGACGACGGTCACCGGGATCCGGGGGCGCAGGCTCACCCGGCTGGTCCGTGGGTCGAAGATCTGCTCCGGCCCCCACATCACCACCGGTACGACGGGCGCGCCGGTGGCCAGGGCGAGCCGGGCCGCGCCGGTCTTGGCCTTCATCGGCCACAGCTCCGGCTGCCGGGTGGTGGTGCCCTCCGGGTAGATCACCACGGCACCGCCCCTGTCGAGCGCGTCGACCAACGCGTCCAGCGACCGGACCGCGTCGACGCTGCCCCGCTCGACCGGGATCTGCCGGCACCGGTGCAGGATCCAGCCGACCACCGGCACCCGGAACACGCTGGCCTTGCCCAGGTACTGCGGCCAGCGCCCGGAGTCGTAGATGAAGTGCGCGGAGACCAGCGGATCGGCGTGCGAGAGGTGGTTCGCCACGATGATCACGCCGCCGTCGCCGCTGAGGTGTTCCTGGCCACTCCAGGTCCGGCGGGTCCAGACGGTCATCACGGGCTTGACCAGCCCCACGGCGAACCGTTGCCAGAATCCCAGCCTTCGCCGTGCCACTGTGCCTCCTCGTCGCGCCCCAACCCCGCCGCGAAACCCCGCCCGCGACACCCGCAGCGGAAATCATGCCTGCTCGCCCCCGGTACGGCCAGCGAGGGTCCCGTCGTCCGGCTGGCAGGATTGCGGACGTGAGTCAGCCGAGGTGGGCCGTGGTGGTGCCGGTGAAGCATCTGGGCGCGGCCAAGAGCCGGCTGCGGGGGGCGCTGTCCGGCGTACCCCACGAGGATCTGGCGCTGGCCCTGGCGGCCGACACCCTCCGGGCGGTGCTGGCCTGCCCGGCGGTCGCCGAGGCCCTGGTGGTCACCGACGACGCCCGGGTGACGGCGGCGGCGCGGGCGGCGGGCGCACGGGTGCTGCCCGACGGGCCGGACGCCGGCCTGAACGCGGCGTTCCGGCACGGCGCCGCCGGGGCCACCGCCGGATGGGTGGCCGGGCTCACCGCGGACCTGCCGGCGCTGCGCCCGGCCGAGCTGGCCGGCGCGCTGCTCGCGGCGCAGAACGGCCGACCGGGGGTACGCCGTTTCGTGCCGGACGCGCCCGGCAGCGGCACGGTCCTGCTCACCGCCCCGCCCGGAGTTTCGCTGGACCCCCGTTTCGGGGTGGGTTCGGCGGTCGCGCACGCGGCGAGCGGGGCGCTGCCCCTGACCGGGGACTGGCCCAGCCTGCGCCGGGACGTGGACACTCCCGCGGACCTGACCACCGCCACCCGGCTCGGGCTGGGGCCGCACACCGCGGCACTCGTCGCCGCCGGTCATCCCGCCCGCACCGCGGGCTGACCCGCCCCCGCCCGCACCGCGGGCTGACCCGCCCCCGCCCGCACCGCGGGCTGACCCGCCCCGCCCGCACCGCGGGGTGACCCGGCGGGTGTACGGTGCCAGCATGCAGGGCACGGTGGCCAGCTACGACGCGGCGACGCGCAGCGGTGTCCTGCTGCTCGACGACGGCACCGAGATGCGCTTCCCCGCGCCGGCCTTCGACGCCTCCGGGCTGCGGCTTCTCCGGCTCGGCCAGCGGGTGCACATCGACACGGATACCGACGGCACGGTCGTCCGGGTGACATTGCCGACGATGATCTGAACCGTCGAGCCCAAGTTCATTTTGCGTTCACCGTAATCGGGTGATTATGAGCGGGTGAGCACCCCTCGCGAGAACCCGGCCCGCCAGCCCTCCTCCGATCTTCGCAACGGTTCCCGCGCGCGCGGCACCGACGGCCGCTTCCGCCCGTCCCGCGCCGAACGGGCCGGCGCCGCCCGCGCCGACACCCTCGCCGACGACCCGGGGGCCGCCTCCTCCGGGCTGGACGAGGTCCTCGACCCCGTGCCGACCAGCGACGAGGTGGACTCCCCCGCCGTCGCCGGCGTTCACCAGGTCCTGCCGGACGACCTCCCGACCGCCGCCGCGGCGCAGGACGACGAACCGCCCGCGCCGCTGCCCGAGGACCGGTTCCTCAACCGGGAACTCTCCTGGCTCGACTTCAACGCCCGGGTGCTCACCCTGGCCGAGGACCAGCGCACCCCACTGCTGGAAAGGGCCAAGTTCCTGGCGATCTTCGCCAGCAACCTGGACGAGTTCTTCATGGTGCGGATCGCCGGGCTGAAGCGGCGGCTCTCCGCCGGCCTGCCGGTGCGCGGCGGGGACCGGCTGCCCCTGCGTACCCAGTTGGAGCTGATCGCGGAGCGCACTGCCGCGCTGGTCGCCCGGCACGCCGCCTGCTTCGTGGACGACGTGCTGCCGAAGCTGGCGGCCGAGGACATCCGCATCCTGCGCTGGGGCGAGCTGGGCGACCCGGAGCGGGAGCGGCTACGGACCTACTTCCGGGAGCACATCTTCCCGGTGCTGACCCCGCTCGCGGTGGACCCCGCGCACCCGTTCCCGTACATCTCGGGGCGGTCGCTGAACCTGGCGGTGGCGGTTCGTGACCCCGACGGCGGCTCCGAGCTGTTCGCCCGGGTGAAGGTGCCCAACAACGTCCCCCGCTTCGTCCGGGTGGACCGGGACCAGCCGGGCGTACGGATGTTGCCGGTGGAGGACCTGATCTCGGTGCACCTGGGGCAGTTGTTCAGTGGCATGCAGGTGGTCGAGTGCCACCTGTTCCGGGTCACCCGTAACGCCGAGGTGGAGGTCGACGAGGACCGCGACGAGGACCTGTTGCAGGCCCTGGAACGGGAACTGGCCCGGCGGCGGTTCGGCCCGCCGGTCCGGCTGGAGGTGGCCGCCTCCATCTCCGACCACGTGCTGGAGACGCTCGTCCGCGAGCTGGACATGGACGACCAGGACGTGCTGCGGGTGCCCGGGCTGCTGGACCTGTCCGCGCTGTGGCAGGTGTACGGCGAGGCCGACCGGCCGGACCTCAAGGACCCGCCGTTCGTGCCGGCGACCCATCCCCGTCTCGCCGAGGGCGAGGTGCCGCGCAGCGTCTTCGCCACCCTGCGCGACGGGGACATCCTGGTGCACCACCCGTACCACTCGTTCGCGACGAGCGTGCAGCGCTTCATCGAGCAGGCCGCCGCCGACCCGAACGTGCTGGCCATCAAGCAGACCCTCTACCGCACCAGCGGCGACTCCCCGATCGTCGACGCGCTCGTCGACGCGGCCGCCGCCGGCAAGCAGGTGGTGGTGCTGGTGGAGGTGAAGGCCCGCTTCGACGAGGTGGCCAACATCGGCTGGGCGCGCACGTTGGAACGGGCCGGCTGTCACGTGGTGTACGGCCTGGTCGGCCTGAAGACGCACTGCAAGACCGCGCTGGTGGTCCGCCAGGAGGGCAACCAGATCCGCCGCTACTGCCACATCGGTACGGGCAACTACCACCCGAAGACCGCCCGCCTGTACGAGGACTTCGGGATGCTCACCGCCGACCCGGAGATCGGCGCGGACCTCACCGACCTGTTCAACGTGCTCACCGGCTACAGCCGGCAGACCGCGTACCGACGGTTGCTGGTCGCCCCGCAGGGCATCCGTACCGGCCTCATCGAGCGCATCGAGCGGGAGATCTCGCATGTCCGCCTGGGCATGCCCGGTCTGGTCCAGTTCAAGGTGAATTCGCTGGTCGACGAGGGGGTGACCGACGCGCTGTACCGGGCCTCCCAGGCCGGCGTCCACGTCGACCTGCTCATCCGGGGAATGTGCACGCTACGACCCGGGGTGCCCGGGCTGTCGGAGAACATCCGCGTGCGCTCGATCCTCGGCCGATTCCTGGAGCACTCCCGGGTCTTCCGGTTCGGCAACAACGGCGAGGCCGAGTTCTGGATGGGGTCGGCGGACCTCATGCACCGCAACCTCGACCGTCGGGTGGAGGCACTGGTGCAGGTCAGCGATCCGATCGCCCGCGCCGAACTGGACCAGGTGCTGACCGCCGCCATGAGCCCTGACGTGGACGCGTTCGAGCTGTCCAGCGACGGTAGCTGGACCCGGCACACCAGCGCCGACGACAACACCCGGGCGCATCTACAGGAAGTGTTGTTGCGCCGCGTCGGTGGCACGGCCGGCTGACCGATCACCGCATAGGCTGGGTTGATGGTCGAGGAGGAGCAGAAGTACGAGGTGGACGATGCCTACGTGCTGCCGGACCTGGCCGCCACGGCACCGTCCGGAGGCCGGGTCCGGGCGCTGCCACCGGTGACGCTCGTCGCCCGCTACCTCGACACTGTCGACCTCAGGCTGGCCCGAGCCGGTGCCTCGCTGCGCCACCGCCGGGGCGACGAGCTGCCCTGGACGGTGAAACTGCCGACCGGCACACCAGGCGTCCGGCACGAGGTCTCCCGCCCGGGGCCGAAGGGGCAGCCGCCACCGGAGCTGGTGGAGCTGGTCACCGTCCTGCACCGGGGGTCGCCGCTGGCCCCGGTGACTGTGGTCCGGACGGTCCGGCACGCGTACGAGGTGTGCGACAAGGCGGGCACGGTGCTCGCCGAGGTGGTGGACGACCGGGTGACGGTGCTGGACGACTCCGGCGCCACCACCGACACGTTCCGGGAGCTGGAGGTCGAGCGCAAGGACGGCGACCGGGCGCTGCTCGACCGGATCGGCTCCGTGCTGCGCGAGGCCGGCGCCCAGGGTGGGTCGTTCACCCCGAAGCACGTACGGGCGCTGGGCGAGGCGGCACAGGCCGATCCGGACCTGGTCGCGCCGGACGGGCTGCCCGCCGAGCCGACAGCGGGTGACGTGGTGACCGAGGCGCTCCGTAAGGAGATCCGCCGGCTGCTGGCGCACGACCCGCTGGTCCGACTACGCGCTCCGGGAGCCGGCGGCGACACCGGTGTGCACCAGATGCGGGTGGCCTGCCGACGCCTCCGCAGTGACCTGCGCACCTTCAAGGCCCTGGTCCGCAAGACCTGGTCCCGTCCGTTGCGCACCGAGTTGCGGTGGCTGGCTGGTGTCCTCGGCGCGGCCCGCGACGCCGAGGTGTTGCGCGCCCGGCTGCGCACCACCGCCGAGGCGGATCCGCTCAGCCCGCTCGACGGGGACGCGGTTAACCGGCTGGACGAGGTGCTCGCCGCACGGCAGCGATCGGCGCTGGCCGCCATCGACGAGGCGTTGCGTACCCCCCGCTACCTGGCTCTGGTGGACTCCCTGGTGCTGGCCTCCGCCTCGCCCCGGCTCACCCGCCGGGCGAGCGCGCCGGCGGCGGAGGCGCTACCCGCGTTGGTTGCCCGCCCCTGGGCTCGGCTGACCGGGCCGGACGGTGTCGACGGGCTCGACGCCCGATCGCCGGACGACAGGTGGCACGCCGTTCGCAAGGAGGCCAAGCAGGCCCGGTACGCGGTCAACGCGGTGGCACCGACGGTCGGCAAGGGCGCGCGCCGGCTGGCCCGTGCCCTGGCCGGCGTGCAGGACGTGCTCGGCGAGCACCAGGACGCGGCGGTCGCGGCGGACACCTGGCTGGAGATCGCCGCCGAGCTGCCGGACGACCACGAGCTGGCGGTCACCGCCGGTCGGCTCGCCGAGCGGGAACGCGCCTCCGTACACCGGATGCGGTCGTCCTTCCCGGCGGCCTGGCACCGGGCCACCCGACGGCGGCGGACGAGTTGGCTTCCGTGACCGGCATCCGCGCGGCGGGTGGGGTGGCCTGGCGGCCGACCGCCGACGGTGTCCGCGTCTGCGTGGTGCACCGCCCCCGCTACGGCGACTGGACGCTGCCGAAGGGCAAGCTGGAGCCGGGCGAGCACGCCCTGGCGGCGGCCGTCCGTGAGGTGGCCGAGGAGGCCGACGTGCGGGGTGTGCCGCAGGTCCGGCTGCCGTCGGTGCGGTACCGCAGTGAGGGGCAGCCCAAGCTGGTCGACTACTGGTCGATGCTCGCGGTCGCGAGCGGGGGTTTCCAACCGGACACCGAGGTGGACGACATCCGCTGGCTCGCTGTGGACGACGCGATCCGCTTGGTCAGCTACCCCCACGACGCCGAGGTGCTGGCGGCGTTCGCCGCGCTGCCGTCGGTGACCGCCACCGTCGCGCTGGTCCGGCACGCGCACGCCGGCAAGCGGGCCACCTGGTCCGGCCCGGACGTCGGGCGACCCCTGGACGCGCAGGGATGGGCCCAGGCGACCGCGCTGGGCGGGCTGGTGGCCCTGATCCGGCCGTCCCGGTTGGTGTCGGCGTCACCGCGACGGTGTGTGCAGACCCTGGACCCGGCCGCCGCGCTGCTCGATCTGCCGATCGAGGTCTGCGGCGACCTCGACGAGCCACAGCCCGGCCAGCAGAGCGACGAGCAGATCCTGGCCACCGCCGCCCGGCTGCTGGAGTTGGCCAGCGCCGGCGGCCAGGCCGCGGTGTGCAGCCAGGGCAAGGTGCTGCCGGGTGCCCTGGAGCAGCTGACCGGCCGCACCGACGAGGATTTCAGCACGCCCAAGGGCGGCGGATGGCTGCTCGCCTTCACCGCCGACCGTCTGTTGGCCGCCGACCGCTTGTAGAGCCCCTCAGCGGGGCGGGAGGGCCACTGTCACAGCGACCGGCAGGTGGTCGCTGGCAGTGCTGCGGGGCGCGACCGGGTCGCCGGGGGTCAGACCGGGCGAGACGAAGATGTGGTCGATCTGTTCGCGGGGGTCGTCGGCGGGGCTGGTCGCCAACGGTCGGGCGGCAGCCAACGCGTCGACCAGACCGGCGGCCGTGAACTGCCCGAACGCCTCGTCCCCCGGCTCGGTGTTCATGTCGCCCGCCACCACCAGCGGTCGACCGGCGGCGTACCGGATGGCGAAGTCGGCGACCGCGCGGGCCTGGACCACCGGGCCCTGCCCGGGCGGCGGTTGCAGGTGGGTGCTGACCACCGCGACACGGACCCCGTCGCTCAGGTCCAGCGTCACGCCGAGGGCCTGCGCCCCGGTGGGCGCACCGACGGCGGGCAGCGGGATGCTCCGCGCGTCGTCCATCGGCCAACGGCTGAGCACGGCGTCACCCCACACGGAGTCGGCGGCCGGCCCGAAGACGTACGGCATGCCGAGCCGGTCGGCCACCACGTCGAGGGTGTCGTGCCCACCGTTGAGCAGCCAGGCGCGGTCCACCTCGCTGAGCAGCACCACGTCGGGGCGTTGCCGCTCGACCACCTCGGTGAGCCCGGTCAGGTCGAACCGACCGTCCAACCCGAAGCCCATCCGGACGTTGTACGCCACCACGGTGAGCCGCTCCGGTGGGCCGTCCCGGTTGCCGGCCACCGGAACCTCGTCGGCGACCACGGGTGCCAGCAGCGCCAACGCGGTGACCGCAGCGGCAGCCCGTAGCGGCGGAAACGGCCCGGGGAGCCACTGGACGACGGGTTGGGCGGTGAACGCCACGACCGCGACCAGACCGGCCACCACCACGGGCACCGCCGCGTTGGGGTACCCGAGGTCGTAGGCCGAGTAGTACCCGACCGCCCCCAGCGCGAAGACCAGCATGCCGACGGCCACCGCGTACCCCCGGCGGGCCGCCGTCGCGTCGGTGGCGTCCCTCGCGGTCTCCCTGCCCGTCGGCCCGGTCTGCGCCGTCTCGTCCGGGCGGTCGGCGTCGTCGGTCAGCGCGAGGCAAGCACCGAGACCGACGGCGGCCAGCAGGACGGCCGGGACGAGCAGGTCGCCCCGGTCACCGGCGAACAGCAGCGCGCCCACCAGCAACGCCACCGGCCCGTACGCGCGGCCCCACCCCCGGCGCGGCCTGGTCGACGCGCTGACCAGGAACGCGGCGACCGCCACCGGCACCGGCGCCAGGCCGAACAACGGCGAGCCCGCCACACCGTCCCCGGCGAACAGATACGACATCCCGGTCCGGGCCAGCGCCGGGGAGAGTGCCACCATTCCGGCCAGCAGCAGCGCCGGACCGGCCAACAGCCAGGCCCGCGCGCCACCGGCACCGGCCCGCCCGCCACCGTCATCAGCACCGGCACCGGCCCGCGCTACCGGCTGCGCCGTGCCGAGCAGGAACAGCAGCACCGCGACGGAGCTGAACAACCACGCCACCCAGGTGCCCCACCAGACCACGTCGACGGTGTCCCACACCGCGTGCAGGGCCGCGTTGACCGCGAAACCCAACGCCAGCCCCGGAACCGGACGGTCGGTGTCGGCGGCGACGCCGACCAGCCAGACCAGCCCGGCGAGCAACCCGGCGGTGGCCAGCCAGAGCTGCGTACGCCCGCCCGGCGCGGCGGTGAGTGCGAGCCGGGCGAGGGCGAGGGCGACGGCGGCGACCACCACGACCGGACGGGCACCGACCCGGCGGACCACAGCGGGCGCGCCCAGCGCGAGCACGAACCAGCCGAGGGCGAACGCGCCCATCAACTCGGCCGGGGTGGACGCCGCCTGACCGAAGATGGTGATGATGCCGGGCAACCAGACCCGCAGCACGTCGATGAGGAGGACGACGCCCAGCGCGAGCGTCCCGGTGGTGAGCTGGCGATAGCGCACCGGCGCCCCATTTCCCGTCGACGGGCCGGCGGAGGGGGGCCGGCACGGCGATTCTGCGCGAGGGGACCAGGCGGGTCAACGGTCCGCGTACGCCGAAAGGGCGCCCACCAACGGGTGGACGCCCTTTCGCAGTGGGTCGGTCAGCGCTTGCTGGCCGCCTTCTTGGCCGGAGCCTTCTTCGCCGGCGCCTTCTTTGCCGCCGTGCTCTTGCTCGCCGCCGCCGTGGTCTTCTTCGCCGCGGTCGACTTGGTCGCCGCGGTGGTCTTCTTCGCCGCGGTCGTCTTCTTGCTGGCGGCCGTCTTGGTCGCCGTGGTGCTCTTGCTCGCCTTGGCCGGGGCGGTCTTCTTGCTGGCGGCCGTCTTGGTCGCCGTGGCGGTCTTGCTCGCCTTGGCCGGGGCGGTCTTCTTGCTGGCAGCCGTCTTGGCCGCGGTCGCCTTGGTGCCCGCCGCCTTCGTGCCGGTCGCCTTGGCTCCCGCCGCCTTGGTGCCGGCCGTCTTGGCCGTGGCGGTGCTCGTGGTGGCCTTCTTCGTCGCCACCGTGGCCTTCGGCACCTTGCCGCTGGCCACCATCTCCTTGAACCCGGCGCCGGGGCGGAAGGTCGGGACTGACGTCTTCTTGACCTTCACCGCCTCGCCGGTACGCGGGTTGCGCGCTGTTCGCGCGCCACGCACACGCTTTTCGAATGCTCCGAATCCGGTGATCGCCACCTTCTCGCCCTTGGTGACCGCCGCCTGGACCTCGGTGAGGACCGCGTCGAGCGCGGCCGTCGCCATCTTCCGGTCCCCCAGGCGAACGGCGAGCGCCTCGATGAGCTCGGCCTTGTTCACGACTTCCTCCCGATTGTGCAACTGACTCGACGCGAGCCATTCTGCGCGCACGTTATGCCCTGTGCTGCCTAGACACAAACATTCGGTAGAAAAAAGCCCTTGTGTCGCAACGGATTCACCCCCACCGGTTGGACCGATGGGGGTGAAATTCGCTGTGTGAGCGGCCGTACGGCTATGCCACGGAGGGCAGGAACGGCAGTCGGCGCGCCTCGTACGAGTCGATGTCAGCGGCGTGCCGGAGGGTTAGTCCAATGTCATCCAGACCCTCCAGCAAACGCCACCGGCTGAAGTCGTCCAGCGGGAACGACCAGCTGGCCTCCCCCGCCCGGAGCTGCCGGGCGGTCAGGTCGACGGTCACCGGAGTGGTCGGATCCGACTCGACCAGATCCCACAACTCTTCGACGGCTTTCAATTCCAACTCGACCGGCAACAGGCCCTCCTTGAGGGCGTTGCCCCGGAAGATGTCGCCGAAGCGGGGCGCCACCACCGCGCGGAAGCCCCAGTCCCGCAGTGCCCACACGGCGTGTTCCCGGGAGGAGCCGGTGCCGAACTCCGGGCCGGTGATGAGGATCGACGCCCCGGAATAGCGTTGATCGTTGAGCACGAATGCCGGGTCTTCCCGCCAGGCGCTGAACAGCCCGTCGGCGAAGCCCGTCCGGGTCACCCGCTTGAGGTACACCGCGGGGATGATCTGGTCGGTATCCACGTTGGACCGGCGCAGCGGCACGGCGGTGCCGGTGTGCGTGGTGAACTTGTCCATCTCCTGGAGTCCCTTCTACAGGTCGGCGGGGGCGGCCAGCCGGCCGGCCACGGCGGTGGCGGCGGCGACCGGCGGGGAAACCAGGTGGGTACGCCCACCCCGGCCCTGACGGCCCTCGAAGTTGCGGTTCGAGGTGGAGGCGGAACGCTCGCCCGGCTTCAGCGTGTCCGGGTTCATCCCCAGGCACATGGAGCAGCCGGCGAACCGCCACTCCGCCCCGGCGTCGGCGAAGACCTTGTCCAGCCCCTCGGCCTCGGCGGCCTCCCGCACGGCGGCGGAACCGGGCACCACGAGCATCCGCACGCCGTCGGCGACCCGGTGACCACGGAGCACGTCGGCGGCGGCCCGCAGGTCCTCCAGACGCCCGTTGGTGCAGGAGCCGACGAACACCACGTCGATCGGCAGCTCCCGCAGCGGGGTGCCGGGACGCAGGTCCATGTACTCCAGGGCGCGGCGCGCGGCGGCACGCTCCGAGTCGGTGACGAACTCCTCCGGGTCCGGCACCGGCGCGCTCAGCGGCGCACCCTGCCCCGGGTTGGTGCCCCAGGTGACGAACGGGGTGACCCGGCTGGCGTCCAGGGTCACCTCGGCGTCGAAGCGCGCGCCCTCGTCGGTGGGCAGCGTCCGCCACCACGCCAGCGCCGCGTCCCAGTCCGCGCCCTGGGGCGCGTTCGGGCGACCCTTGAGGTACGCGAAGGTCGTCTCGTCCGGCGCGATCATGCCGGCCTTGGCGCCCCACTCGATGGACATGTTGGCGATGGTCATCCGCCCCTCCATGGAGAGGGCCCGGATCGCCTCGCCGCGGTACTCGACGATGTGCCCGCGCCCCCCACCGGTGCCGACCTGGGTGATCAGCGCGAGCACCAGGTCCTTGGCGGTGACGCCGGGGGCGAGGCGGCCGGTGACGTTCACGGCCATCGTCTTCGGCCGGCTCTGCGGCAGCGTCTGGGTGGCCAGCACGTGCTCCACCTCGCTGGTGCCGATGCCGAAGGCGAGCGCGCCGAACGCGCCGTGGGTGGCGGTGTGCGAGTCGCCGCACACGATCGTCATGCCCGGCTGGGTGACACCGAGCTGCGGGCCGATCACGTGCACGATGCCCTGGTTGTCGTCACCGAGCGGGTGCAGCCGCACCCCGAACTCGGCGCAGTTACGGCGCAGCGTCTCGATCTGCGTACGCGACGTGGGGTCCGCGATGGTGAGCAGGTCACCACGGCGGAGGCGGAACGCCGGGTCGGCGTACCCGGTCGGGGTGTTGTGGTCCTCGGTCGCGAGGGTCAGGTCGGTACGACGCACCCGGCGCCCGGCGAGCCGCAGCCCGTCGAACGCCTGCGGGCTGGTCACCTCGTGCAGCAGGTGCAGGTCGATGAAGAGCAGGTCCGGCTCACCAGCGGCGGACCGTACGACGTGCGCGTCCCAGACCTTCTCGGCCAGGGTCCTCGGCTCAGGAGTGACTCCCACCATCTGGACATCCTAAATTCTGGGAGGTAAGTTTCGGCTTGTGGGACACAGTATGAGCGGTGTCGGCGTTCTCGACAAGGCGGTGGTCATCCTGGCCGCCTGTGTCGACGGCGCCAGCCTGGCCGAACTCGTTGAACGCACCAAGCTGCCCCGAGCCACCGCACACCGGCTGGCGCAGGCCCTGGAGATCCACCGGATGCTGGTCCGGGACACCCAGGGCCGATGGCGACCGGGCCCCCGGCTGGGCGAGCTGGCCAACGCGGCGCCGGACGTCCTGCTGACCGCCGCCGAGCCGCTGCTCGCCGCGCTGCGCGACGCCACCGGCGAGAGCGCCCAGCTCTATTTGCGCCGCGCGGACGAGCGGATCTGCGTGGCGGCGGCAGAGCGGGCCAGCGGCCTGCGGGACACGGTTCCGGTGGGCTCGGTGCTACCGATGACGGCCGGCTCCGCCGCCCAGATCCTGCTCGCCTGGGAGCCGCCGGAAGCGGTGATGCCGTTGCTGCCGCGCAGCAAGTTCACCGGCCGGACCCTCGCCGAGGTACGCCGTCGCGGCTGGGCGCAGAGCGTCGCCGAACGGGAGGCCGGTGTGGCGAGCGTCTCCGCCCCGATCCGTGACCGCACCGGCCGGGTGATCGCCTCGGTCAGCATCTCCGGCCCGATCGAGCGCCTGGGCCGCCGCCCCGGCGAACGCCACGCCATGGCCGTCGTCAGAGCAGGCCAACGCCTGTCCGGCCTCTAGTCCCGCACCCGCGCACCCCGCACCCCGACGGTGGCACCTCCGCCGCCTCCGGTGATCAAGAGGTTTGCGTCACCGCTTGCGGCGTGTCGTGACGCAAACCTCTTGATCACCGGGGGCCAGGGGCGGAGGGCCAGGGGCGGGGGCCAGGGGCGGGGGGAACGGGAAAGGCTCGTCTCGCTACAGCGAGACGAGCCTTTTGGTTGTAGCCCCGACCGGATTCGAACCGGCGCTACCGCCTTGAGAGGGCGGCGTCCTGGGCCGCTAGACGACGGGGCCAGAACTTCTTCCGTTCACCACCCTCGCGGGCGGTGCGGCAGTAGTCTAGCGGCACCGCCCGCGAGGGCGAGCACGGGGTGGGTCCACCCGGGCGCCGCCCCGGCACGCCCTCAGCAGACACGAAACAGCCCGCCTCACCAGGTGAGACGGGCTGTGCACGATGTAGCCCCGACCGGATTCGAACCGGCGCTACCGCCTTGAGAGGGCGGCGTCCTGGGCCGCTAGACGACGGGGCCAGAACAACTTTCGCTCCCCCACCCTACGCGGGCGGAGGAGCTGCACTCCACCGGAGGCCACTCTCCGCCCCCGCAGGGGCGGAGTCGAACTCCGTCAGAATCCAGCGTCTGAAATTCTTACGAATTCCAGCAGCGCTGGGGTACCAGGACTCGAACCTAGACTAACTGAACCAGAATCAGTCGGGCTGCCAATTACCCCATACCCCATTGGCCCCTTGCGGCGCCGGGAGTGAACTTTACCCTCCCGGTGCCGGCAGGCCAAATCCGATCCCCCCGAACCACCCGTGAGCTGCGGAAACAGGGGCATCAGACGAATCAGGCGACGGGAACCACCGGGTTGGTGAGCTCGCCGATGCCCTCGATCCGCACGCTGACCGTATCCCCCTCGACGAGCGGGCTAACCCCGGCCGGAGTGCCGGTGAGAACGACATCGCCGGGCAGCAGGGTCATCACGTGCGAGATGTACGACACCAGGCCAGGTACGTCGAAGACCATGTCCTTCGTCCGGCCGAGCTGGCGTACCTCCATCTCCTCCGGGTTGCGACCCACCTCACAGCGGATCTCCAGGTCGGAGACGTCCAAACCGGTGGTGATCCACGGACCGATCGGGCAGAACGAGTCGAAGCCCTTGGCCCGGGTCCACTGCCCGTCCGAACGCTGGAGGTCCCGCGCGGTGACGTCGTTGGCGCAGGTGTAGCCGAAGATCGCGCGTTCGGCGGCGGCCCGGTCGGCGCGGCGCGCGCCCGGCGCCCCGATCACGACGGCGAGTTCCGCCTCGTGCTCGACCTGCTTGGAGAAGATCGGCAGTCGGATGGCGTCCCGGGGGCCGATCACCGAGGTGGACGGCTTGAGAAAGAGCAGCGGCTCCTTGGGCACCTCGTTGCCGAGCTCGGCGGCGTGGTCGGCGTAGTTGCGGCCGACGCAGACGACCTTGCTGGGCAGGATCGGCGAGAGCAGCCGAACGTCGGAAAGGGCCCAACGGGCCCCACTGAAGGAGAGATTGCCGAACGGGTGGCCCTCGATCTCGGCGATGGTCAGGCCCTGCGGCCCGGCCTCCGGTTCGCCTTCGACGGCACCGAACGACATTCCCTTGGCATGGGCGAAACGAGCGATACGCACCCAGCCAATCTAGCCCCGCCCGCACCCCGACCGACCAGGACCGGCCGCCGGGTGTGCTCAACCCGTCACCGCGCGGCACCCTATCGGAGCAGGAGGTGAGCGGGGCGGTCTTCCGGACTTCGTACCCGCACGGAGGCGGCGCGCCCCTACCGTCGGCTCCGGAGGTTCGTTCGTATGCCTGCATCGACACGACACCACAGAGCCCTCGCAGTGTTCGTACACTGCCTCGGCATCCTCGCCGCCGTGCCGGCCCTGCCGGCGGCGGCACCGGAGGCGGCGGCCACGCCACGACCACCGGCCGCCACGCCACAACCGACGGCTGCGGCGCCGCGTTCGACGGCCGCGCCACCGGCCGGCGCCGCGACGCCGCGACCGAGCGCGGCTGGGCCGTCGGCGGAGGCGTCCACGACCGGGCCACCCGGGCCGGCCGCCACCCGACCGCCGGTGGCGATGGTCGCGCGGGTGACCGAGCCCACCCCGCCGTCGGCGCCGCCGGCGATGGCACCACCGTCGCGGGCACCGGCGTCGGCGCCGCCGCAGCAGGTCACCGTCGCGGTCGCGCCGGAGAACAGCCCGGCACCGAGGTACCGGATCCAGGTCCGCAACGTGGGCAACGCGCCGGTGGAGACCACTGTGCGCCAGGAACTGCCGCCCGGCTCGTCGCCGACCGCGATCAGCGGCGGCGGCCGGTCCACCCGGGCCGGCGGTTCCGCCACCGAGGTGACCTGGCGGTTGAGGCTGCCGGCGCACAGCTCCACCACGCTGGGCACGGCACTCGCCGCGACCGCGCCCGGCCAACCACTGACCGCCCCGGCGTGTGCGTTCACCAGCGACGGCACCCGGCCGTACGACTGCGCCACGGCCACCTGGAAGGCGGCTGCGGCACCACCGGCCGAGGTCACCGAGGCGCCGCCCTGGCGGCGGTACCCGGTGCTGCTCGCCGGGTTGGCGGTCCTGCTGCTGATCAGCGCGGCCCTGGTGTGGGTGTGGCGACGTCGGCGTGGGCGTCGGGTGACGGCCGCCGCGCTGGCCGACAGCGATGGGCCGGGCGGTGGACGGGGGACGATCTACCCGCGGCCGGCGACTCCGAAGCCGACGCGGCGCCGGCGTACTCCACCGGTCTGGTTGTTGGTGGGCGCCGCCGTCGCGGTGCTGGCGGGCGTCGTCGGCACCGCCGGGTGGACGGCGACCCGGCAGGTCTCGCAGATCGACACGCAGAAGCAGCCGACCAGCGGCGCGTGGATGGGCACCGGGGTCGCCGGACCGGTGGGCGTGCCGCTGCGGGAGTCGGCGTTCGAGTTCACCGTGTACCGGATGGCGTGTGGCGCGCCCGGCTCCGCCGGGGGGACCGACGGCGGTGCGGCACCGGCCAACGGCCGACGCTGCCAGGCCACCGTGGGCGTGCGCAACGTCACCGGCGACCACCAGCCCTGGCACGGTCAGCTGCAACGGGCGTACCTGCCCGGTGGGCGTTGGGTGAGCACCGACGAGCCGGCAACCAGGGCGGCCAACCTGGGTCGGGACGTCTTCGCGGACCCGATGGCGGCGGGTACCCGGATGGTGCTCCCGCTGGTCTTCACCGTCGACGGCCGGGATCCGCCCCAGCAGTTGGAGTTGCGCAGCGGAGTGTTCTCCGCCGGGGTTCGGGTGCAGATGCCCTGACCGGGCGCGCGGGCGGCGGTCGTACCCTGGGATGCGTGACCGCCGCCCTCGCTCCCGCCGTGCTCGACGCGGCGGAGTGGCAGGCCCGCCGGCGGGCTCACGAGGAGCGGATGGACGTCTGGCTGACGCCGCACCTGGCCCGCCGCCGGCGCGGCGAGCGGCATCCGGTGGCCGACTTCCTGTTCACCTACTACTCGCACCGCCCGGCCCAGCTCCGTCGCTGGCATCCGGGGGCCGGGGTCGAGCTGCACGGCGCCGATCCGGCCGAGTTCGGCCGGGACTACCGCGCCACCGCCGCCGGGGTCACCCTCGACACCGATGCGGTACGCGCACGGCGCGGCGAGTCGATCGTCTGGATCCGTTCCCTGCTGGCGGCCACCAGCGGGCGGGCGCCACACCTCGGCTGCTTCGGGATGCACGAGTGGGCGATGGTCTACCGGCAGACCCAGGCGGAGCTACGGCACAACGCCTGGCCACTGCGACTGAGCGCGGAGCGGACCGCCGCTGTCGTCGAGGAGCGGGGCGTGCGGTGCAGCCACTTCGACGCCTTCCGGTTCTTCACGGCGCCGGCCCGACCGTTGAACCTGCTCACCCCGACGCGGGAGACGCAGCACGCCCTCGAACAGCCGGGGTGCCTGCACGCCAACATGGACCTGTACAAGTGGGCGTACAAGCTGTCCCCGCTGGTCGGCTCGGAGCTGGTGGCCGACGCGTTCGAGCTGGCCACGGAGATCCGCACACTGGACATGCGGGCAAGCCCGTACGACCTGGCGGCACTCGGCTACCCGCCGGTGCGGGTGGAGACCCCGGAGGGTCGGGCGGAGTACGCGGCGGCACAACGCGCCTTCGCGGACCGGGGCGCTGTTCTGCGCGCCCGGCTGCTCGCCGCCGTCCCGGCCGACTAGCGCGCCAATTGTCGGTTGCCCGTCGACCAGCGCGACTGCCGCCCTCGATCGCGTCGACCCTGGCCTGGAACGTCCGCTCCATGAGCGGGGCAGGGGTCAGTCGCTGTCGGCGCGGCGGTCGCGCTTGCGCTGGGACTGGCGCTTCTTCTCGGCCAGCCGGCGTTCCTTGGCCCCACGGGACGGGCGGGTCGCCCGACGGGCCGGCGGTGGGGGCGCGGCGGCCTCCCGCAGCAGGGCGGTCATCCGTTCCCGGGCCGCCTCCCGGTTGGCCAGTTGGGCCCGGTGCTCGCTGGCGGCGATCGTCAACACCCCGTCGACCAGGCGGTTGGCCAGGCGCGCCAACGCCCGCGACCGCAGCGACTCGGGCACGGCCGGCGAGTTGGCCAGGTCGTAGCTCAGCTCGACCCGGGAGTCCGCGGTGTTGACCCCCTGCCCTCCCGGCCCCGAGGAACGGGAGAAGCGCTCCCGCAGCTCCCCGGCGGGGACGACCCACCGGTCGGTCACCCGCAGTCCGTCGTCCACGCCCTGAGGCTATACGGCGAAGCCGGCCACCCGTCCCCAAGATCGGCACAACATCGGGGATGGTGGTCAGGCCTAGCGGCGCGGAGGCTCACTCTGTGTCGGGGAATGGCCGGGTGCGGGCCCGGCGGTTTCCTCGTCCGAGCCGACGGCCGCATACGCCACCGCGCCGAAGAGGAGCAGGGCGATCACCCCGGCCTTGACGGCGACACCACGGATCAGCAACCAGGCGCCTCGACGGGCGCCCGGCACCGATTTCTTGACGGTCTGGTAATCGTTCCACCCGCGTCGTGCCCGGGCGTACGCCGACCCCACTGCACATCCGATGAACAGGCCCACCAGCAGGAGGACCGCGAGAAGAGGACGCTCCACCTCCGCCAGTATCCATACCGACCGTAATATTTCCATGGCCCGATGCTGTGCGGCCGGATATCTGACACTGGAGGCCGTCCGGGCAGCTCAGCCACCCTTGCCGATGATCGTGTCGGCGGTCTGCTGCACCTGGTCGATCGGGATGGCGAACCCGATGCCGATCGACCCGTTGCCGTCGATGGTGGCGATGGCGGTGTTCACCCCGACGACCTCACCGCGGGCGTTGACGAGGGGCCCACCGGAGTTTCCGGGGTTGATGGACGCGTCGGTCTGCACGGCGGTGTGCCGGTTGTTGCCCAGTCGCACCTCACGGTCCAGAGCGCTGACGATGCCCGCGGTGACCGTCCCGGCGAGACCGAGCGGCGAACCCACCGCGAGGACCGGCTCGCCGACGCGGGTCGCACCCGGTTTGGCCAGGGGCAACGGGGTCAGACCGGCCGATGCCGGAACCTTCAACACCGCCAGGTCGCTGCGGGGCTCCCGTCCGACCACCTCGGCGGCGAAGCGGCGGCCGTCGGGCAGCTCCACCGTCACCGGCCCGCCACCGCCCTTGGCCAGGATGTGGTCGTTGGTGATTAGATGCTGCTGGTCGTCGACGGCGAATCCGGAGCCGGTGGCGGAACCGCCGTTGACGGATCCAGCGCTCGCGGAACCGGCCGTCGTACCGCCGGCCAGCACCGACACCACCCCGGGTACGGTCCGTTCGGCCGCCGTGACCAGTTCGGCCGGCACCGGGGCGGCGGACGCGGCGGACGCGCCGGGATCCCCGTACTGGCCGGCGACCACGCCACCGGCGACGGCACCCGACACCGTGGAGATCGCCACCACGGCCAGCGCGGCGAGCAGCCGTCGGGCCCGCCGCCCGCCCGGTTCCCGCTCGGGCGGCTCCCACCAGCCGCGCCCCTCGGGTCCGAGTTCCGGCGAGATGAACCAGGGGCCGCGCGGTTCGCCCAGTCCGGTCTGCACTGCCATGCGTACTCCTCACGGTCGACGTCGGTGGTGCGGCGATCAGGGCAGTCGGGAGAACCAGCGCATCGAGCCGGCGGCGGCACCCATGGCGAACACCAGTCCGAGGCCGATGAACCGGGCCGAGACGTCCTGCCGTTCGGTGCGGTAGCCGACCGAGCTGCCGATGTCGTCGTAGACGGCGCGCAGCTCGTCGGAGGTGCTGGCCTCGTGGAACATGCCGCCGGTCTCCTCGGCGACCGCCTTGAGGGTCTGCCCGTCGACCGGCACCTGGATGGGGCGTCCGCCGCGGTCCACGAACCCCGACGGTGTGCCGAACGAGATGGCGTGCACCGGCACCTCCGCCGTCACCGCCTCCGCCGCCGCCTCCATCGGATCCATTCCGGAGGTGTTCGCGCCGTCGGAGAGCAGGATGATCCGGGCCGGTGGCGGCTCTTTCGCGGCTTCGCTGTCCAGGCTCTTGACCGCACCGAGGGACGTGTTGATCGCCTCGCCGATCGCGGTGCCCTGCACACCTGTGATGCCCTCGGCGAGCCGCCCGATCCCTTCGTCGAGGGCATCCCGGTCGGTGCTCGGTGGCACCAGCACCGCCGCGCTGCCCGCGAACGCGACAAGTCCCACGTTGAACTCGTCGGGCAGGCCCTCCACGAAGCGCCGGGCCGCCTGTTTGGCGGCGGCCAACCGGTCCGGGTCCACGTCGGTGGCGAGCATCGAGGTGGAGACGTCCACCGCCACCATCACCGTGGCGCGTTCCCGCGGCACCCGGACCTCGGCGCTGGGTCGGGCGAACCCGACCACGAGCAGCGCCAGCATGGCCAGGAACAGCCCGGCCGGTACGTGTCGACGCCAGGCGGGTCGCTCCGGCGCAACCCGGTCCAGCAACCGCAGGTTGGTGAATCGGACGGCGTACCGGCTCCGCCGCCGCTGCACCACCAGGTACGCGACGACCAGGGCGAGCACACCGAGCAGCAGCCAGAGCCGCAGCGGTGACTCCCAGATCACGCGGCACCTCCCCGTCGTTGACCGGCCGGCGCGGCGGCGAGCCGACGCTGGGCGTGCACGTGCCGGACGATGTCCGCGCTCCAGTCACCGTCGGTGCGCAGCGGCAGGTGCGTCGCCCCACTGCGGCGCAACGCCCTCTGGACCTGCTCGCGTTGCGCGGCGGCGGCCTGGGCGTACCGCTCGCGCAGCCGACGATCTGATGTGGACACCTCCCGGCAGCGGCCGGTCTCCGGGTCGATGAGCGTGATCAGGCCGACGTCCGGTAACTCCAGCTCACGCGGGTCGGTCACCTCGATAGCCAGCACCTGGTGCCGGGCGGCCAACCGGCGCAGCGTCCGCTCCCAGGGCGCCTGCTGGTCGGGGTCGTCGGGCAGCCCGTCGAGGAAGTCGGAGACGACCACGACCAGGCCGCGCCGGTTGGCGATCCGGTGGACGGCGTCGAGTCCGTCGGCCAGGTCCGGCAGGCCCACCGCGGGCCCGCGCCCCGCCCGGTCGGCGGGTGCGGTGGCACGCGGGGCGGCGAGCAGCGTGCGGAGCAGAGCAAGCAGATGGGTACGTCCGCTGCGGGCCGGGAAGCGCCGTACCCCGTCGGCACGCAGCACCTGGGCTCCGAGGCGGTTGCCGACGCCCGCGGTCAGGAAGCCGACCGCCGCGACGGCGGCCACCGCGAGCTCCCGCTTGTCCAGTTCGGCGGTGCCGAACTCCATGCTGGCGCTGCCGTCGACGAGCAGCCAGGTGGTGAGTTCACGGTCGGCGTCGACCTGCCGGACGTGTGGCACTGTCGTACGTGCGGTCACCGCCCAGTCCATCCGGCGTACCTCGTCCTCGCCCGGCCGGTATTCGCGGCTGCCGGCGGGTTCGCTGCCGGGGCCGGGCAGGAGGCCCCGGTACTGGCCGTGCAGCAGACCGTTCAGTCGGCGCGTGACGGTCAGTTCCAGGCGACGCAACCGCTGGTCGGGGGCCAGCTCGGCCAGGCCGGGGTCGGCCGGCGCGACGGCCGGCGCGACGTGCGCTCGTCTCATGCCGCCGCCAGGTCCGGTGCCTGCTGTTGCTGCCCGTGGCCCAGCCGAGGTGGTGGCACCGCCTCGACCAGCCGGCGCACCACGCTCTCGGCCGACACCCCGTCGGCGACCGCGTCGAAGGAGAGCACCAGTCGGTGGGCGAGGACGTCGACGGCGAGTTCCCGGATGTCCTCGGGCAGCACGTACTCCCGTCCACGCAGCAGGGCCTGTGCTCGGGCGGCCGCGACCAGGCCCAGGGTGGCCCGAGGGCTGGCCCCGTACGCCAGCAGCGGGGCGATCTCCGGTAGCCCGAACCGGCCCGGGTCACGGGTGGCGAGGATCAGCCGCACCACGTACTCGGCCAGGGCGTGGTGGACGAAGACCCTCTCCGCGTGGGCCTGGAGGTCCCGCAGTCGTTCGGCGTCGAGCACCTGGCGCGGGGTCGGCCGGTCGGTGCTCATCCGGTAGAGGATGGCGAGTTCGTCGGCGTCGCTCGGGTAGTCGACCACCACCTTCATCAGGAACCGGTCGCGCTGTGCCTCCGGGAGCTGGTACACCCCCTCGGACTCGATCGGGTTCTGGGTGGCCAGGACCAGGAACGGCGCCGGGACGGGCCAACTTCGTCCACCGATCGACACCTGCCGTTCGGCCATCGCCTCCAGCAGCGCCGACTGGACCTTCGCCGGGGCGCGGTTGATCTCGTCGGCCAGTACCAGGTTGGCCATGATCGGGCCCAGTTCGATGTCGAAGGTCTCCTTCGAGGCCCGGTAGATCCGGGTGCCGACGATGTCGGAGGGGACCAGGTCCGGGGTGAACTGGATCCGCGAGAAGGTGCCACCGACCACTGTGGCGAGGGTCTGCGCGGCCAGTGTCTTGGCCACGCCGGGGACCCCCTCCAGGAGGCAGTGCCCGTTGGCGACCAGTGCGGTGAGCAGGCGTTCGACGAGGCGATCCTGCCCGACGATCACGCGTTTGACCTCGAAGAGGGTCTGTTCCAGCTCGACGCCGGTCGGCTCGGGTTCGACCGCGCTGGGCATGCTGGCCAGGGTGTCCGAGATGTCCGTCACGGTGCTTGCTTCCCGGGCAGGTGCCCGGCAAACGTCGGATTGTGCGGCCCGGGAGGACCCTGGGTGGCCCGAACGGGGATGAACTGCGCGGAAGGGTGACGACCGGCGCGAGCCGGGCGAGAACGCCCGATCGACTCGGCTTCACGACGACGGGGACGCCCGTGAGGGGAACACCCGGAGTCCGGGAAGCCGAGTCGATCGAAACGGTCCGGCCCCCACGCACGAGGCGTGGGGGCCGGATGCCGGTTCGGTTCCGTCAGGGAGTGTGGGTGAGGAGAGTGAAGCCCAGGTCAGCCGGGGTGCCGGCCGAGTTGCGGGTCTGCACGAAGACCGCGTTGGGCGTGCTCAGCCGCGGAGCGACCGACACCTCGCCACCCGGCGGGATGCAGCAGGCGTCGGACCGCGAGATGGTGGCCAGGAAGGCACCCGCCGAGACGGTGTAGCCGAACACCACCTCGTACTGGCCGGTGCCGTACTTGATCACGGTGCCGGTGCCGCGCGCCTTGGTGCCGTTGGCGTTGACGACGGTGAAGACGTTGGTGGCCACCAGGGTGGTGGCAGCGCCCGCCTTCAGGGCGGCCTTCGCCGTCCGGGCCGACTCGGCGGTCACCGGCGGCTGGGCGTTGGTGCCGCGCGCCGCTGGCTGGACGGCCCCCTGCGGCGCCTTAGCCGACGGTTGGGCGACAGCGATGCCCCCACCAGCCAGGCTGAGCGCCAGGACAGCGAATGTGACCGCTGCCGCCTTACGTCGGAAGAATGAGCTCATGACAGGTCCCCCTTGTGTGACCGGGTGAATTCGGCCGACCCGCGGGGCGGGACGGATGACTGCCCACTAATAGGCGAGGCGACGGCGGCAGGGCGAAGGAAAGCTTTTCACCTACCCTCGATGAGGTCGAATCCTCAACAATTCACACCCCCTCTGAGCTGGTATTACTACTCAGAGTTGCGTCGTTTGAGCCAGATGGAACGTAGCACCGAAAAAAGCCGGGAGTCAATAGTTGATCTCACTTTGCCGAGCTGTCAATCAGCCGTCAGGAAATTGTGAAAAGTGAGCGCTGCGCCATTCACGAAATAGCCCCGGGCGTACCACCGCTATGATCACCGCCATGATCGTGGACGCTGCGCCCACACCCGCACCGATGTCGAGGCGGCACCGCGGCGCTCGGCTCGGCACGGTGCTCTGCTGGCTGGTGGCCGTCCCGCCCGCCCTCTGGGCCGCCCTCCGGCTGATCGGCCTGGACCGCGGACCGCTGGTGCAGGCGCTCGCCTTCACGCCGTACGTCACCGGCTTCAGCGTGCTCGCCCTGGGCCTCGCGCTCGCCATGCGGCGCTGGTGGCCGGCGGCTCTCGCGGCCCTGGCGGCGGTGGCACTGCTCGGCGTCGTCACGCCACGGGCGCTGGCCTCGCCGCAGCCGGAGGCGGGCGGGCCGACAGTGCGGCTGCTCACCGCGAACCTGCTCGCCGGCGCCGGTGACGCGCGGACACTCGTCGAGCTGGTCCGGCGGTACGAGGTGGACGTGCTCACCGTGCAGGAGTTCACACCGCAGGCGCAGGCGTCTCTGGATCAGCTCGGCCTCGACCGGCTGCTACCGCACCGGCAGCTCAACGCGGAGATCGGCACACCCGGCTCGGGGCTCTACTCGCGGTGGCCGCTGACCGACGTCGGACTCCGGCACAACCGCAACGGCTGGGGCTTCACCCAGGCGTACGGCACGGTTGCCGTCCCCGGCGCACCCCCGGTACGTGTCGAGTCGGCCCACCCGTCGGCGCCGTACGCGGTGGACCAGGTCGGCGCGTGGCGTGCCGACCTGAAGGCGCAACCACCGGCCACCCCGGACGGTGGCCTGCAAATTCTCGCCGGCGACTTCAACGCCACCCTCGACCACGGCCCGCTGCGGGCCCTACTGAGCACCGGCTACGTCGACGCCGCCGACGCCACCGGGGAGGGCCTGACCGGCACGTGGGGCCCGTACGACGGCGACCTCATCCCACCGGTCGTCATCGACCACGTGCTCGTCGACAGGCGCATAGCGGTCCGCGCGATGAAGGTGCTCACCCTGCCCGGCAGCGACCACCGTCCCGTCCTGACGACCCTCACCCTCCCCCACCCCTAACCCCCGACCCGCCCCCTTGCTCTCGTCGACCATGGAGTTGTGGCGGGTGCTTTGCGAATAGAAGGCCCTTTTGTACCCACCACAACTCCACGATCGACTGAACGAGGGCGGTTGCGGGCGAGGGGCGGGGGTGGGGTGGACGGTTAGACGGAAGTGGGGGCTAGGCCGTAGGTGAGGGCGTCCACCAGGGCGTGCCAGCTGGCCTCGACCACGTTCGGATGCACACCCACCGTGGTCCAGTCCCGGCCGCCGCCGTTCGCGGTCTCCAGCAGCACCCGGGTCACCGCGCCGGTGCCGTGGCTGCCCTCCAGGATGCGCACCTTGTAGTCGGCCAGCTCGAAGTCGCGCAGCTGGGGGTAGTGCCGGGCCAAGCCCACCCGCAGCGCCTCGTCGAGGGCGTTGACCGGGCCGTTGCCCTCGGCGGTGGCGATCACCCGCTCACCGCGTACCCGGATCTTGACGGTCGCCTCGGAGACCACCGCGCCGTCCTCGCGGTGCTCGACCAGCACCCGGTACGACTCCAGTGTGAACGGTCGGGCCGGGCCGCCCTCCGGCAGCTCGGAGCGGACCAGCAGCTCGAAGGAGGCGTCCGCGGCCTCGAACGACCAACCACCCGCCTCCAGTTCCTTGACCCGCTTGGTGACCCGGGTCAGCGCCTCGGGACTGCCGGCCAGGTCCAGGCCGAGCTCACGGCTCTTCAGCTCGACGCTGGCCCGACCGGCCATCTCGGTGATCAGGATCCGCATGTCGTTGCCCACCACCGACGGGTCGACGTGGTTGTAGAGCAACGGGTCGACCTTGATCGCGCTCGCGTGCAGCCCCGCCTTGTGGGCGAAGGCGGCAGCCCCGACGTATGCCTGGTGGGTGTCGGGGGCGATGTTGGCGATCTCGGCGATGGCGTGCGAGACCCGCACCATCTGCGCCAGGCAGCCGTCCGGTAGGACGGTCAGACCCAGCTTGAGTTGGAGGTTGGCGACGACCGCGAAGATGTCGGCGTTGCCGGGGCGTTCGCCGTACCCGTTGGCGGTGCCCTGTACGTGGCGGACGCCCGCCTCCACGGCGGCGATCGTGTTGGCCACCGCGCAGGAGGTGTCGTTCTGGGCGTGCATGCCGAGCAGCCCGGCGTCGATGCCCAGCCTGTCGGTCAGGTCGGCGATCACGGCGGTCACCTGGGACGGCAGCATGCCGCCGTTGGTGTCGCAGAGCACCATCCGCTCGGCGCCGGCGGCGAGCGCGGTCTGCACCACCGCCGCCCCGTACGCGGGGTCGTGCCGGTAACCGTCGAAGAAGTGTTCGCCGTCGACGAAGACCCGCCGACCCTCGCGGACCAGGTGGCTGACGGTGTCGTGGATCATCGCGAGGTTCTCCGCGCCGGTGGTGCGCAGTGCGCGCTCGACGTGCCGGGTGTCGGCCTTGGCGACCAGCGCCACCGCCGGGGTCTGCGCGTCGAGCAGGGCCTGCACCTGGGGATCGTCGGCGACGGCGACGCCTGCCTTACGGGTGGCGCCGAACGCGACGAGCACGGCGTGCCGCAGGTCCAGCTCGGTACGCGCCCGGCGGAAGAACTCGGTGTCCTTCGGCACCGCGCCCGGCCAGCCGCCCTCGATGAAGCCGACACCGAACTCGTCGAGCAGCCGGGCCACCGCCAGCTTGTCGACCACCGAGTAGGTGAGTCCCTCGCGCTGGGCGCCGTCGCGCAACGTCGTGTCGTAGACCTGGAACGTCATCAGGATCCTTTCTCGGAGCAACAAAAAGACCCCCCGCGGATGCGGGAGGTCTGCGCGCTCGGCGGAGGGGGGCCGGCGCGCTAGGTCGCAATAATCAGGTGGGTGCTGGTCACGACCGCAACTCTGCCACCCCGTCCCGGATTTGGGAGGAACAATCCACATGGCGGGATGATTACTGAGGGTTCGTTCAGTGCGAACGGCCGCTCGTGATCGGCTTCACAAGCCACCAGGCCGCTCACCGGCGTGAACAGCGGTGGGGAAGCATCGTCAACGGATCCGATGATGGCCACCGCGCCATCGGCAAGGAGGACCTGTGCTCACCGTCAGTAACCGCTTACCTGAGCACAGCCTCACCGCCTGGGTATCGCTGGACGTCACCAACGCGTCCACGACGATCAACCACGCGTCCCACGAGGGCAAGTGGCGTGGGGTCTTCGTCGGGTCGATCGACGTCACAGTCGTCGGCCCGGCGGAGATCACCGGGGTCTGACCGTGGGCCTGGACGCGATCAGGGCGGCCCTCCCCGAGTACGCCCGGGACATCGCGCTCAACCTGGACACCACCATCGGCACCTCGCTGTTGACCCCGGCGCAGGCCTGGGGTGCCGCGCTGGCGTGCGCGGTGACGGCCCGGAACCCGGTGGTGCTGCGGGAGGTCGCCGCCGAGGCGCTCGGGCACCTCGGGCCGGAGGGTGTCGAGGCAGCCAAGGCCGCCGCCGCGATCATGGCGATGACCAACGTCTACTACCGGGCCAAGCACCTCATTGCTGACGAGGGGTACGCCTCGATGCCGGCCCGGCTGCGAATGCGGGTCGTCGCCCGACCCGGCGTGGACAAGGGCGACTTCACGTTGTGGTGCCTCGCCGTGTCGGCCATCGCCGGCTGCGGGGTGTGCCTGGAGTTGCACGAGAAGTCGCTGCGCGACCGCGGCTTCACCGGAGTGCAGGTGCACGAGGCACTGCGGATCTCCGCCGTGGTGCACGCCGCAGCGGTCACCCTGGACGCCGAGGCGGCCCTGGCCTGAAAGCCGCACCCTCCGCCTGAGCACCGCAGTGCTCCCGCCGTTTCCATCCCCCGACAGCCGGGTAGCTCCCGTGGGGGAACGCACCCACCGACGCCGCGACGATCGGCGACAGTCAGGAGTGAACGGCATGGACAGGATCGATCCGCACGCCACCCACGCCGGGCCGGACCCGCTGCACGGCGGCGACCAGGGCGCGGTGCCCGGCGGTGCGCCCGCCGGCACCTTCGACCCCTGGCGCTACCGGGATCACGCCGGGGTGGCCGACGCCGACCTGGTCGGCTACAAGGTCGAGGCCACCGACGGCGGAGTCGGCAAGATCGACAGCGCCAGCCACGAGGTGGACGGCAGCTACCTGGTCGTGGACACCGGCCCGTGGATCTTCGGCAAGAAGGTGATGCTGCCGGCCGGCACCGTCAACCAGGTCGACCACGACCAGCGCACCGTCTCCGTCGACCGCACCCGGGACCAGATCAAGGCCGCCCCGGAGTACGACGAGACCAGCCACAGCGACCCGAGCTACCGGGATCGGCTGGGTGGCTACTACGACGAGACGTACGGCGCCCTTCCGCCTGGCACGGCACGTTGACGGTTCGGCTCGACGGCCGGTGGGGCACTGACCCACCGGCCGTTACCGTGTGAGCGTGGACGCCATCGACGACAGCCGCCAGATCTCCCTCCCGGCCACCTTCAACTTCCGCGACGTCGGTGGCTACCTCGGCCACGGCGACCGGTCCGTACGCCGGGGCCGCCTCTACCGCTCCGACTCGCTGCACCGCCTCACGGAGCAGGACCGGGACGCGTTCGCCGCGATCGGCGTCCGCACCGTGATCGACCTGCGCCGTCCCAGCGAGGTGGAGCGCGACGGCCGGGTGCCGGCCTACCAAGGGCTGACCTACCGGCACATCCACCCGGAGCACGACGACTGGTCGGGTACGCCGCACGAGGAGGGCGCCAGCCTCGCCCGGTACCTCGCCGACCGTTACGCCGACCTGGCCCAGACCGGCACCGCCGGGCTGGCCGAGGCGGTCGGGCTGATCGCCGACTCCGCCAACGCCCCGGTGGTGGTGCACTGCGTCGCGGGCAAGGACCGCACCGGCATCGTCTGCGCGTTGACCCTCGCCGTGCTCGGCGTCGACGACGCGGACATCACCGCGGACTACGCGCTCAGCAGCGAGGCCTCCGCCCGGTACAGCGCTTGGCTGGCCACCGTCACCCCGGGCGGGGTGGACGTACCGGCACCGTTCCTGGCCTCCCCCGCCGAGGCGATGCAGATCTTCCTCGACGAGCTGCGGGCCGGGCACGGGTCGATCGAGGCGTACCTCCGGCACGCCGGGGTGACCGACGAGCAGCTCGCCGCGCTCCGCGACCACCTGCTCGACGAGGCGTAGACCCAGCGAGGTTGGCCTGTCCCGCTCGGACGGGCCAACCTCGCAACGGGCGTCAGAGGACCCGCCGCACCCAACCGTGCGCGTCGGCGGTCTTGCCGCGCTGGATGTCGACCAACTGCTGACGCAGCGACATCGTGACCCGGCCGGGCTCGCCGCCACCGATCAGGAACTCGCCGTCCGGGAAGCGGACCCCACCGATCGGGGTGACCACCGCGGCGGTGCCGCAGGCGAACACCTCCCGCAGGTGCCCGCTGGCCGCGTCGGCCTGCCAGTCGGCGAAGCTGACCGGCCGCTCCTCGACCTGGTGCCCGGCCGTCGCCGCCAGCGTCATGATCGCGTCCCGGGTGATGCCGGGCAGGATCGTGCCGGTCAGCGGCGGGGTGACCACCGTGTTGTCGTCGTAGACGAAGAAGACGTTCATGCCGCCCAACTCGTCGACGAACCGGCGCTCCACGGCGTCCAGGAAGACGACCTGGTCGCAGCCGGCCTCGATGGCCTCCGCCTGAGCTGCCAGCGACGCGGCGTAGTTGCCACCGCACTTGGCCGCGCCGGTGCCCCCGGGCGCGGCCCGCGTGTAGTCCGGGGAGACCCAGACGGTGACCGGCTTGACCCCACCGCTGAAGTACGACCCGGCCGGGGAGGCGATCACCAGGTAGAGGTATTCGTTGGCCGGGCGGACGCCGAGGAACACCTCGCTGGCGAACATGAACGGCCGCAGGTAGAGGCTGCCGTCCTCGTCGGTGGGGATCCAGTCCTGGTCGATCTCGATCAGCTTGTGCAGCGAGTCGACGAACACCTCGGGCGGCAGCACCGGCATCGCCATCCGCTGCGCCGACGCGACGAACCGGGAGGCGTTGGCGTCCGGCCGGAACATCGTCACGCCGCCGTCGGCCGTCCGGTACGCCTTCAGGCCTTCGAAGATCTCCTGCGCGTAGTGCAGCACGGCGCTCGCCGGGTCCATCGGGATCGGCCCCCGCGCCTCGACCCGTGCGTCGTACCAACCCTTGCCCTCGGCGTAGCGGATGGTGACCATGTGATCGGTGTGGACGCGGCCGAATCCGGGGTTGGCCAGCAGGGCGGCCCGGTCGGCGACGGATACCGGCGCGGGATTCGGACGGATCTCGAAGTCGAGCTTGTCACCACCGCTCATCGCGCTGACCTCCCTGCGGGACAACGGCATGCGGGACCGCACACCGAGTTGGCTGTGCCAGAAACTTACCCCGAACGGTCGTTCAGCGGGTAGCGCCGTCCGGCCGGGACGGCGCGCCCGGGCAGGGCGACGCCGGGGGGATCAGGCTACGGCGTGGGCGGCGAGCCGGTCGCCGACCTCTTCGGTCCGCAGCGTCACGCCCGGGGTGCGGGTGGCCAGTTCGGTGGCGACCGCCGCGTTGACGCGGGCGGCGGCCTCGGCGTGCCCGAGCTGCTCCAGAAGCAGGGCGGCGGAGAGCACCGCCGCGACCGGGTCGGCGACGCCCTGACCGGCGATGTCCGGCGCCGAGCCGTGTACCGGCTCGAACATCGAGGGGTACGCCCCCTCGGGGTTGATGCAGCCGCTGGCGGCCAGCCCGATCCCGCCGGTGACGGCGGCGGCGATGTCGGTGAGGATGTCGCCGAAGAGGTTGTCGGTGACCACCACGTCGTAGCGCTGCGGCTGGGTGACCAGGAACATCGCGGCGGCGTCGACGTGCTGGTATTCGGTGGCGACGTCCGGGTGCTCGGCGGCGACCGCGTCGAAGGCACGCGCCCAGAGCGACCCGGCGTGGGTGAGCACGTTGGTCTTGTGCACCAGGGTGACCTTGCGCCGCTCCCGGCGGCCGGCGCGGGCGAACGCGTCGCGGATCACCCGCTCCACGCCGTGCCGGGTGTTCAGGCTCTCCTCGGTGGCGACCTCGGCGGGGGTGTCCCGGTGCAGCGAACCACCGGCCCCGGCGTAGAGACCCTCGGTGCCCTCACGCACCACCACCAGGTCGACCTCGCCCGGCTTCACGCTGCCCAGCGGGCCGGCGACCCCGGGCCACAGCCGGGACGGGCGCAGGTTGACGTACTGGTCGAAGGCGAAGCGGAGCTTGAGCAGCAGACCTCGCTCCAGCACACCCGGCGGAACCGTGGGGTCACCGACCGCGCCGAGCAGGATCGCGTCGTGCCCGGCCAACTCGGTCAGCACGGAGTCGGGCAACACCTCTCCGGTACGGTGCCAGCGGGCCGCGCCGAGGTCGTACTCGGTGGCCTGAACGCCGGGCAATACCGCGTCGAGGACCTTACGGGCCTGCGCGACCACCTCGGGCCCGATGCCATCCCCGGCCACCACAGCGATCCGCGCCACGACCGCACTCCTCTGCTCAACGGTTCCGTACGGGGCAACGGTACGTCGCCGTCCCGCCTCCCGGTACGCGGCTTCCAGCATTCGGGATACCGCGATGCACAGCACCCTCTCAGCTGAGATTCATGAGGCGATCATCTCCGCTGCCTACCGTGGTGGTCAGTGGGTCACGGGGGCCTGCTGACCACCGGGGTCGCGGCGACGCGACACCAAGCGCGAGGGGACGAATGCGATGCGCGTCGACGAGCAGCCACGGACCCGCTGGCCGGACCCGTCCGCGTTCCGCAGCCGCCGGCCCGACCTTCGACTCGGCAGCCGCCGGCAGCGGATCGACCCGGCCGCCGCCACCGACGGCCGGATCGCCGTGCAGCACACCGTCCGCACCGCGACCGCCGAGTACACCCTCATCCTCAACGCCCCCGCCTGGCTCGGCCGCCAGGGCGTCGGCGAGGCACTACGGGACAGCGTGGCGGAGCTTCGCGCCATCGACCTCACCTACGGCCCCAACCGTCCGGAGAGCCTGGTCTCCCGCCTGCGTCGAGGCGAGATCAGCCCCGACTCGTACCCACCCCTCGCCGACCTGGTGGACCGCTGCACGGCCATGCGCGCCGCCACCGACGGGTGGTTCGACGCCTGGGCGGTGCCCGGCGGCTTCGACCCGGGCGGCCTGCTCGGCGGCTGGGCTGTCGAGCGCGCCGCCGAGAGGCTGCGCGCCGCGGGCGTCCACGACTACGCCGTACTCGCCGGCGCGGACCTCGTCGTCCGGGGGCACGCGCCGCACGGTGGGCCCTGGCGGGTCGCCGTGCACCACCCGACCGCCCCCGAGCGCGCGCCGCTGGTGCTGGAGATGACCGCCGGCGCGGTCGGCACCTCCGGGGTGACGGGGCGGCAGGGACATGTGGTGGATCCGCACACCGGCGAGCCCGCCGACCACCTCGTCGCCGCCACCGTCGTGGGCCCCGACCTGACGATCGCCGACGCCTACGCCACAGCGCTGTACGCGGCCGGGCCCACCGGCCTGGCCTGGTTCCGTGGCGACTCCGACTATCGCGCGCTCTTCGCACACCGACGCTGAAGAGGCACACCACCGCGCAACAACAGGTCGTTGCAGCGAGCCCGTCTCCCCGCGGTGCTCCGGCCCGATTCGCACCTCGGCCGCCCACAACCGGTGAACCCCGTCGCCGGTGCTGGTCGGCCGGTCGGGCCTTGCGATCGGCCCCCACGATCTCGGCAACGACCGTGGGGGCCGGTCAGCGACGAGTGCGCGTGGCTCGCACAATCGAGGGGTGCGGACCGGTCGGGCCGGACGTCGACCGCGCCACCCGAAGACGGGCCGGCGCCTCGACTCGGCCAGTGACCGCAGCACGTACGCTAGCGAATCGACGCAACTCGACGCAAGAGTCTCCACACCGGACCGTCGGGACCGGAGCCTGCGGAATTCCGCCGTTGGGCTGGCGGCGAGGCAGTTTCGACATGGTGAACGCCGGATGGCACGCTGTCCGCCGTGAGTTTCGATCTGAGTGTGTGGGCCCTGGAGGACGGGGCGACGCCCGAGGACGTACGGACAGCGGTCGACGGTTGCCGTCAGGGGCGACACGTGGACCGTTACCCGGACCCGAGGGTGGTCAGCTTCTACCGGGCCATCACCGCCTCCTATCCAGACCGCCATCCCGGCCCGAACAGCCCGTGGGCGGTGGCGCCACTGCACGCCGCGCACGACCACGTCGAGCTGAACCTGCACCCGACCTGCGCGGACCAGGTGCTGCTGGACATCGAGCGGCTGGCCGGCGAGCACGGGCTCATGCTGTTCGACCCGCAGGACGGCTCGGTCTACCCGCCCCCGGCCCGGATGCCCGGCTGACCCGGGTCACCAAACCCCGGACACGACAAGGGGCCCAGCGGATCGCCGGGCCCCCATGGTGCTGTGTCGTCGACTACTCGTCGCGCAGGTCGGCCGCGCTGGCCGCCGTGGCACCGATCGAGTCGGCGGCCGAGGTGAGCAGCTCCGCGCCGAGCGCCTGGTCGACGGTGAGCGTCATCAGTGTCTCGCCACCCGCCTCGCGCCGCGCCACCTGCATGGCCGCGATGTTGATGCCCGACTCGCCGAGCAGCGTGCCGACGGTGCCGACGACGCCGGGGCGGTCCGCGTAGCGCAGGAAGAGCAGGATGCCCTCCGCGCCGATCTCCACGTCGAAGCCGTCCACCTCGGTCAGCTTGAGGACGTCCCGAGCGCCGGAGTGGGTGACAGTGCCGGAGACGCTGACCGTACGACCGTCGGGCAGCGCGCCACGCACCGTGACCAGGGTGGACTGCTCGGCCGTCTCGGCCAGGGTCGCCAGGGTGACCTCGACGCCGCGCTCCGCCGCCAGGTGCGGGGCGTTGACGTAGGTGACCTGCTCCTCGACGACCGAGCTGAACAGACCCTTGGTGGCGGCGAGCTTGAGCACCGACACGTCGTGGCTGACGATCTCGCCGCGCACCTCGACCGTGACGCTGGCGGCGATCCCACCGGCGACGGCGGTGAACGCCCGACCCAGCTTCTCGGCCAGCGGCAGCAGCGGCCGGACGTCCTCGGCGACCACGCCACCGGCCTGCACGTTCACCGCGTCCGGGACGAACTCGCCCTGCAACGCCAGCTTGACGCTCCTGGCCACGGCGAGACCGGCCTTGTCCTGCGCCTCGTGGGTGGAGGCGCCCAGGTGCGGGGTGGCCACCACGTTGTCGAAGGCGAACAGCGGCGAGGAGGTGCACGGCTCCTTGCTGTACACGTCGACGCCGGCGCCGGCGACCCGCCCCTCGGCGATCGCGTCGGCGAGCGCCTGCTCGTCGACGAGCCCCCCACGGGCGGCGTTGACGATGCGGACGCCGGGCTTGACGATCGCCAGCTCCTTCTCACCGATCAGGCCCACCGTCTCCGGCGTCTTCGGCAGGTGGATGGAGATGAAGTCGCTCTCCCGCAGCAGCTCCTCCAACCCGACCAGGCGTACGCCGAGCTGCGCCGCACGGGCCGGCTGGATGTACGGGTCGTACGCGATCAGCCGGGTGCCGAAGGCGGCGATGCGCTGCGCGAAGAGCACCCCGATCCGACCGAGCCCGACCACGCCGACGGTCTTGCCCTGCACCTCGACGCCCGTGTACTTCGACCGCTTCCACTCTCCCGCCTTCAGGGCGGAGCTGGCGCTCGCGGTGTTGCGGGCGACGGCGAGCAGCAGTGCGACGGCCTGCTCGGCGGCGGAGACGATGTTGGAGGTGGGCGCGTTGACGACCATGACGCCCCGGGCGGTGGCTGCCGGCACCTCGACGTTGTCCAGTCCGACGCCGGCCCGGGCGACCACCTTGAGTCGCGGCGCGGCGGCGACCGCCTCGGCGTCGATCTGGGTCGCGCTGCGCACGATGACGGCGTCGGCCTCGGAGAGCGCCGAGAGCAGGGCCGGTCGGTCGGTGCCGTCGACGTGACGGACGTCGAAGTCGTGGGCGAGCACCTCGATGGCGGCGGGGGCGAGTTCTTCGGCGATCAGTACGACAGGATTCATCGGTCCTCGTAGAGGTCGTGTTTGCGATCGGCCCGGGCGGCGGGGCGCCGCACTGCGCCCTGCGCTGATCCGTGCCGTGGCCGTCAGGTGCCGGCTGCTGCACCTACAGGCGATCGTAGGGGCCGCGCTGCCCGGCATGTTCCGGTCTGCGGGGTGAGGGCCCTCACACGCCCGGTCGAGCGACGGACATCGGCAGTTCACCTGACCGAAACGGTTGCGCCGGCCCACTACAAACGGATCCAGGAACCCCGCTGAAGGAGGCCGCCGTGCCGATCGCTGTACGCGTTGTGCTGCTGCGGCAGCTCAGCCGCGTCGATCTCGCACGGTTCGGGCCGAAGCTGGCTGAGGCGTTGGTCACCCGGTCCCAGCAGGTGAGGATCCGACGCAGCTTCATCCGCCGGCGGACCGCCGCCGCCGACGAGGCGGTCGCGCTCTACCGGCGGCTGGTCCTCGACCGGCCGGGTCGGCACGAGGTCGGGCTCGCGCGGGCGCTGGTGGCGCAGGGTTCGGTTCCCGACGAGCACACCGTTCGCTCCGCGCTGGAGCAGGGCCGGGAGGCGATCGGGTACGTCGACGACGCTACCGAGCGGGACGGCCTGGCCGTCCTGGCCGCCGCGCAGCTGATGATGGCGCTCCACCTCCAGGCCGAGGCTCCCGACGACGCGCTGCCGCTCGCCGAGCAGGCTCACCGGACGCTCTCACGGTGCACGCCGCTGACCACCCGGGAGCGGGTAGACCTGGCCCGGTCCCGCACCGTGGTCGGCTACTGCCGGGCAACGCTGGGCGAACCGGCCGAGGCCCTCGCCGCCCGGGAGGAGGCGGTCGAACTGATTCAGGGGCTGCCATTCTGGACGCGGATGCGGTACATGCCCGCCCGACTCGAAGCGGTGACCGGGCTGGCCCACTCCGTCGCCACGTACGGCCGGTGGACCGAGGCGCTGACGCTGGCCGCGGACCCTCGCGAGGAGCTCGTCTTCTGGTCCCGGTGGGAACCGATACGGGCCCTTCCCACGCTCGGCACCCTGTTGTTGGTGGTCGCCAGGTGCCACGCCGGGCTCGACGAGCCGGAGGCGGCAGTGACGACCGCCGCGAAGGCGATCGAGCACTACCGCTGGCTGGCCGAGCGCGACCCCGCTCGAAACCGCGGTCGGTTGGTCGTCGCGCTACGCGCGCAGGCCGTGATTCTCCGGGCCGTCGGTCGGCACGAGGAGGCCGCCCGGGCAACCGGTGAGGCCGAGACGATCGAAAGCCGCTGAAACAGGGGCCGGCGGCCGGCGACCCGCGCTGGGGAGAGCGCACGATCGTCGGCCGCCGGTGGACAGTTGCGTATCGAACCCGTCAGGCGGTCTCGGTGATCGGGCGGTCGACCCAGCTCATCATGCCGCGCAGCTTCTTGCCGGTCTCCTCGATCGGGTGCGCCGCACCCTCGGCCTGCCACTTCTTGAAGTTGGGCCGGCCGGCCTCGTCCTCGGCGACCCACTCGCGGGCGAACTCGCCGGACTGGATCTCGCCGAGGATCTTGCGCATCTCGTCCTTGACCCGCGAGTCGATGATGCGCGAGCCACGGGACAGGTCGCCGTACTCGGCGGTGTCGGAGATGCTGTAACGCATCTTCGCGATGCCGCCCTCGTACATGAGGTCGACGATCAACTTCAGCTCGTGCAGGCACTCGAAGTACGCGACCTCCGGGGCGTAGCCCGCCTCGGTGAGAACCTCGAAACCGGTCTGCACCAGTGCCGAGGCACCGCCGCAGAGCACCGCCTGCTCGCCGAAGAGGTCGGTCTCGGTCTCCTCGGTGAAGGTGGTCTTGATCGCGCCGGCACGGGTGCCGCCGATCCCCTTGGCGTACGCGAGGGCGAGCGCGAACGCGTTGCCGCTGGCGTCCTGCTCGACGGCGACGAGGCAGGGCACGCCCTTGCCGTCGGCGTACTGGCGGCGGACCAGGTGACCCGGGCCCTTCGGCGCGACCATCGCCACGTCCACCTCGGCCGGTGGCTTGATCAGGCCGTACCGGATGTTGAAGCCGTGGCCGAAGAACAGCGCCTTGCCCGCAGTGAGGTTCGGCTCGATCGACTCGGTGTAGAGCTTGCGCTGGGCGGTGTCCGGCGCGAGCACCATGATCACGTCGGCCTCGGCGGCGGCCTGCGCCGGCGTGAGCACCCGCAGGCCCTGCTCCTCGGCCTTGGGACGGCTCTTCGAGCCCTCCGGCAGACCGATCACCACGTCGACGCCCGAGTCGCGCAGCGACAGCGCGTGGGCGTGACCCTGGCTGCCGTAGCCGATCACCGCGACCTTCCGGGCCTGGATCAGGCCGAGGTCGGCGTTGTCGTCGTAGTACACCTCAACGCTCATGAGAACTTCCCTTTCGTACGACGGCCGGGGCGGCCCGTCGTGGTTTCTGTGGTTGGGTCCGGGAGGCCCGCCGGGGCCGACCGGTGGCGGTCAGGCGGCCCGGAGCGCGGGACCCGCGGTGATCGAGCGCGAGCCGCGTCCGATCGCCACCAGCCCGGACTGGACCATCTCCTTGATGCCGAAGGCCTCGAGGTCGCGGAGCAGCGCATCGAGTTTGTCGGGGGTGCCGGTGGCCTCGATGGTGAGCGTGTCCGGCGCGACGTCGACCACCCGGGCGCGGAACAGGTTGACGGTCTCCAGCACCTGGGATCTCGCGGCGCGGTCGGCGCGGACCTTCACCAGCAGCAGCTCCCGGGCAACCGACACCTGAGGATCCAACTCGACGATCTTCAGCACGTTGACCAGCTTGTTCAGCTGCTTGGTGACCTGCTCCAACGGGGACGACTCGGCGTTGACCACGATGGTGATCCGGGAGACGTCCGGGTTCTCGGTCTCGCCGACGGCGAGGCTGTCGATGTTGAACCCACGGCGGGAGAACAGGCCGGAGACGCGGGCGAGCACGCCGGGCTTGTTCTCCACGAGCACGGACAAAGTATGCATCGTCATTAAATGTCATCCTCGTCGAAGACCGGGCGGACGCCGCGGGCGAACATGATCTCGTCATTGCTGGTTCCGGCGGCGACCATCGGCCAGACCATCGCGTCCTTGCCGACCACGAAGTCGATCACCACCGGGGCGTCGTTGATCTCCATGGCGGCGGCGATGGTCTTGTCGACGTCGGCCGCGTTCTCGCACCGCAGGCCGACGCAGCCCAACGCCTCGGCGAGTTTCACGAAGTCGGGAATGCGGTGCTTGTGCGTGCCCAGCTCGGTGTTGGAGTAGCGCTCGTTGTAGAAGAGCGTCTGCCACTGCCGGACCATGCCGAGGTTGCCGTTGTTGATCACCGCGATCTTGACCGGGATGCCCTCCAACGCGCAGGTGGCCAACTCCTGGTTGGTCATCTGGAAGCAGCCGTCACCGTCCACCGCCCAGACCACGGTGTCCGGCTTGCCGACCTTCGCGCCCATAGCCGCCGGCACCGCGTAGCCCATCGTGCCGAGACCGCCGGAGTTCAACCAGGTGTGCGGCTTCTCGTAGGAGATGAACTGGGAGGCCCACATCTGGTGCTGCCCCACCCCGGCCACGAAGATCGTGTCAGGGCCGGCGATCTCACCCAGGCGCTCGATCACGTACTGCGGGGAGAGCGTGCCGTCGGACGGCTCGTCGTAGCCCAGCGGGTAGCGGTCGCGCAGGTCGTCCAGTTGCGTCCACCAGTCGCCCAGATCGGTGGTGCGCCCCGCCGACCGCTCGACCGTCACCGCGGCGATCAGCTCGTCGATGACGTGCTTGGCATCACCGACGATCGGCACGTCCACGTGCCGGTTCTTGCCGATCTCCGCCGGGTCGATGTCCGCGTGCACCACAGTCGCGTCCGGGGCGAACGAGTCCAGCTTGCCGGTGACCCGGTCGTCGAACCGCGCGCCCAGCGCCACGATCAGGTCCGACTTCTGCAGGCCGTAGACAGCGGCGACAGTGCCGTGCATGCCGGGCATCCCCAGGTGCTGCCGGTGCGAGTCGGGGAACGCGCCCAGCGCCATCAGCGTGGTGACCACCGGGATGCCGGTCAACTCGGCCAGCCGGCGCAGCCCGTCGGTGGCGCCGGCCTTGAGCACCCCGCCGCCGACGTAGAGCACCGGCCGACGCGCACCGGCCATCAGCCGCGCCGCCTCCCGGATCTGCTTGCCGTGCGGGTGCAGGGTGGGCCGGTAGCCGGGGAGGTCCAGGGTGGGCGGCCAGGCGAAGGTGGTCGGCGCCTGGAGCACGTCCTTGGGGATGTCCACCAGCACCGGGCCGGGGCGCCCGCTGCTGGCCAGGTGGAACGCCTCGGCCAGCACCCGCGGGATCTCCTCGGCGGTCTGGACGAGGAAGTTGTGCTTCGTGATCGGCAGGGTGATGCCCTGGATGTCCGCCTCCTGGAAGGCGTCGGTGCCGATCGACGGGCGGGCCACCTGCCCGGTGATCGCGACCATCGCCACCGAGTCCATGTACGCGTCGGCGATCGGGGTGACCAGGTTCGTCGCGCCCGGGCCGGAGGTGGCGATGCAGACGCCGACCTTGCCGGTGGCCTGCGCGTACCCCGTCGCCGCGTGCCCGGCGCCCTGCTCGTGGCGCACCAGGATGTGCCGGACCGTGGAGTCGTAGAGCGGGTCGTACGCCGGCAGGATCGCGCCGCCCGGGATGCCGAAGACGACGTCGACGCCGAGCGCCTCGAGGGACCGCACGAGCGAGCCGGCCCCGGAGACCTGGGCGGGGGCGGAGGGCCGTACCGCCGGAACGGCCGGGGTCGCCGCGCTGCGAGCGGCGGCCGAGTCGACGTCGACGGTCGGGTCGGCGGCCGCGCGGGCCCGGCGGGCGGTGTGGGCGAGGGTCTCGGGCGTGGGTCTCGTCATGACGTTCTGGCCTTCGGCTGGAGTGGCTGGTGGCTAGTCAAGCGTTGCGACACGGGCGGGGCCCGCCTCGCCAGGTTCCGATGGCAATAAAAACGGCCCTCGTGCAGATGCACGGGGCCAGCGCACTCTCATCAGGGAGAGTGCGCTCAGGTAAGTACTCGCAGCGACCGGTACGACGACATGGGGCTAAGCCTGACGCATCTCACGCGATGAGTCAACTGATCCCACATGTTGGTTAACGGACGTCGGCGCGTCGGCCGGCGACGCGCCATCGGCAGCCGGGCTGAGCTGCGCCGACCCGCCCGGATTCCGACGCGGCGCGGGCACCTGGGCAGGCCGCGCACCCGGTGAGGTCGCCGCCTCCAGCATCGCCTCCAGGTGCTCGGCCGGCACCCCCCAGCCGAACAGCGCGCCCTGGCCGAAGCGGCAGCCGGCGGCCACCACTGCGGCCAACTCCGTCGGCGTGGTGACCCCCTCCGCGATCACCTCCAGCCCCAACTGGTGGCCCAGCCGCATGACGATGTCGACCATCGGCGCGAACGCCGGACCGTCCTGGTCGACCGGGCGGACCGGCTCGTGCTCGGCGACCAGACTGTGGTCGATCTTCAGGATGTCGATCGGGAGGCGACGCAACTGCCCCAGCGACGAGTAGCCGGCCCCGAAGTCGTCCAGCGCGATCCGGACACCCGTCAACCGCAGCGCGGTCAGCCGCCGGATCAGCTCGTCCAGGTCGGTGGCGACCGCGTGCTCGGTGACCTCCAGCACCAGCCGCTGCGGCGGCACGTGGTGGGCGCGCAGCGCCTCGGCGACCTGGACCACGTACTCCGGGGCGTGCAACTCACGCGGGGACACGTTGACCGACACCCAGACGTCGTGCCCGTCCGCCAGCCAACGGGAGAGCTGGTAGCAGGCCTGGTGCAGCACCCAGGCACCCAGCGGGGCGATCATCCCGCACTCCTCGGCGAGCGGGATGAACTCGTCCGGACGGACGTTGCCCAGCTCGGGGTGGTGCCAGCGGAGGAGCGCCTCCGCGCCGACCGGACGCACCGACGGCAGTGACGCCACCGGCTGGAAGACCAGACTCAGCTCGTCGCGGTCGACGGCACCGCGTAGCTCGTGCTCCACCGTCGTACGTCGGCGCAGCAGCTGGTCGTACGCGGCGTCGTAGCGCTCGATGCGGTTCTTGCCACGCTGCTTGGCGTAGCGCAGGGCCAGGTCGGCGTGGCGCAGCAGCAACTCCACGTCCGGTTCGCCGGCCCAACCGGCCACCCCGATGCTGACCGACAGGAAGACCGGCCCCTCCGGCTCGTCGTACGGCCGGTTGAGCACCCCGAGCAACCGCTCGGCGACCCGGTCCGCCTCGGCCGGCCGGCCCTGCATGAGTACGGCGAACTCGTCGCCGCCCAGCCGGGCCGCCACGTCGCCGGGGCGCAGGTTGCCACGCAGCCGCCGGCCCACCTCGGCCAGCACCGCGTCGCCCACGTCGTGGCCACGCATGTCGTTGACGTTCTTGAAGCCGTCCAGGTCGAGACCGAGCAGGACGCGGGGAGTGCCCGTCGCGGCACTGTCGTGCAGTGCGCGGAGCAGGCCACGCCGGTTGGCCAACGACGTCAACGGGTCGGTGTGCGCCAGCTCACGGAAGTGCGCCTCCCGCTCGGCCAGGCGGTCCGCGTACCCCCGGACGTCGCGGAGGGTGAGGTACTGGCGTGCCACCAGGGCGAAGCCCTCCACGCTGCCGGCCACGATGCCCGCCGCGGTGAACCGGCCGTCCTGGGCGAGGTGGTACATCGCCGAGCCGGCCATCGCCAGCATCGGGGCGACGGCGTACTCGCCGTCGCGGCCGATCAGGTCCAATTCGACCTGCCCCGGCCGGTCGGCCCGGTACACCGCGAAGGCGACGGTCGCCAGACCGGCGGCGAGCACCGCCGCGCCGGCCAGCGCCATCGTCGGCCCGGCCTGGCAGAGCCCGGCACTGAGGCCCAGCCCGCCGCAGGTCACCGCGGCGATGCCGGCACTGAGCGCGGCGAGTCGCAGACGCGGGCTCGCGGCGCGGAAGACCACGATCACGGCGAGACCGGCGGCGAGCGCCGCGCTCACCGTGGTGACGAGTATCGCCGGGCAGGCCATCGGGGTGGCGGCGCCGAGCAGCCGGGTGGGCTCGGAGAAGAGCACCCAGCCGACGAACCACAGCGCGGCGGCCATGACCAACCCGTCCAGGGCGAGCCTGGCCGTTCCCGTCGCGGTCGCGGCCACCCCCGGCAGCCGCAGCAGACCGGCGGCGAAGAGCAGGCCGCTCACCGCCGTGCCGATCGCCACCACCGTCGCCCAGCCCGTGCGCTGCCCCTGCTCGTGGGCCCAGTGCTCGTTCGCGGTGAGCGCGGCGAGGACCCCGACCAGCAGGCTGATCAGCGCTCCCCCGGCAGCGGCGGCGAGCAGCACGTGTGCCGGCCGGCGCGACCCGGTGCGCCGCCGGGCGACCACTGTCAGCAGCCCGGCGGCCGCAGCGGCGACGAGCCCGCTGAGCACCGCGACAGCGACCATGCCCGGGGGGAAATGCACGCCCCCAAGAGTGCCGGATGCGCGCACGCCGTGGGGGGCTGGGTGTGCATCTGTTGGGACACAGGGCCTACCGGGGAGGTTCGGCGCGGCGGCGGTGTCATGCTGGTATGCATGCCTGAGCTGCGATCGAGGACTTCCACACACGGTCGGACGATGGCCGGCGCCCGGGCCCTCTGGCGGGCCACCGGGATGACCGACGACGATTTCGGCAAGCCGATCGTCGCCATCGCCAACAGTTTCACCCAGTTCGTGCCTGGTCACGTACACCTCAAGGACATGGGTGGCCTGGTCGCCGACGCGGTCGCCGAGGCCGGCGGGGTGGGCCGGGAGTTCAACACCATCGCTGTCGACGACGGCATCGCGATGGGGCACGGCGGCATGCTCTACTCGCTGCCCAGCCGTGAGTTGATCGCCGACGCGGTGGAGTACATGGTCAACGCGCACTGCGCGGACGCCCTGGTCTGCATCTCCAACTGCGACAAGATCACTCCGGGGATGCTGCTGGCCGCGCTGCGGCTCAACATCCCGACCGTCTTCGTCTCCGGCGGCCCGATGGAGGCCGGCAAGACGATGGCGATCGAGGGCGTGGTGCACAGCAAGATCGACCTGATCGACGCGATGATCGCCTCGTCGAACGAGACGGTCACCGACGAGCAGCTCGGCGAGATCGAACGCTCCGCCTGCCCGACCTGCGGCTCGTGCTCCGGCATGTTCACCGCCAACTCGATGAACTGCCTCACTGAGGCGATCGGGCTCGCGCTGCCCGGCAACGGCTCGACGCTGGCCACCCACGCCGCGCGAAAGTCGCTGTTCGTCGAGGCCGGCCGCACCGTCGTGGACATCGCCAAGCGGTGGTACGACGGCGACGACGACTCGGTGCTGCCGCGCGTGGTCGCCTCCAAGGCCGCCTTCGAGAACGCGGTCGCCCTGGACGTGGCGATGGGCGGCTCCACCAACACCGTGCTGCACCTGCTCGCCGCCGCCCGGGAGGCGGAGATGGACTTCGGCGTCGCCGACATCGACGCGATCTCCCGGCGGGTGCCGTGCCTGGCCAAGGTCGCGCCCAACTCCCCGAACTACCACATGGAGGACGTGCACCGGGCCGGCGGCATCCCCGCGATCCTCGGCGAACTGGACCGGGCCGGGCAGCTCAACCGGGACGTCCACGCCGTGCACTCCCCCTCGCTGGCGCAGTGGCTGACCGACTGGGACGTCCGCGGCGGCTCCCCGAAGCCGGAGGCGGTCGAGCTGTTCCACGCCGCCCCGGGCGGCGTGCGTACCGTCGAGCCGTTCTCCACCACCAACCGGTGGTCGTCGCTGGACACCGACGCGGCCGGTGGCTGCATCCGGGACCGCGAACACGCCTACTCGGCCGACGGCGGGCTGGCCATCCTGCACGGCAACCTGGCGCCGGCCGGCAGCGTGGTGAAGACCGCCGGCGTGCCGGACGACTGCCTGACCTTCCGCGGCCCGGCGAAGGTGTACGAGTCGCAGGACGACGCGGTGACCGCGATCCTCGCCAAGCAGGTCGTCGCCGGGGACGTCGTGGTGATCCGGTACGAGGGCCCCAAGGGCGGTCCCGGTATGCAGGAGATGCTCTACCCCACCTCGTTCCTCAAGGGACGCGGGCTGGGCCGCTCCTGTGCGCTGCTCACCGACGGCCGTTTCTCCGGTGGCACCTCTGGCCTGTCCATCGGGCACGTCTCGCCCGAGGCCGCCTCGGGAGGGCTGATCGCCCTGGTCCACGACGGCGACGAGATCGTCATCGACATCCCGAGCCGGTCGATCTCCCTCAACGTGCCGGAGGACGAGCTGGAGGCCCGACGGGTGGCGGAGGAGAAGCGCGACAAGCCGTACACCCCGACCGACCGGCAGCGCCCGGTGTCGGCGGCGCTGCGCGCGTACGCCTCGATGGCCACGTCGGCCAGCGACGGCGCCTACCGCCGCGTCCCGGAGTGACAGTCGCCCGCTGATATCGGGGTGTCCCACTGGCTCGGACACCCCGATATCGACGACGCGGTCCCCGGATGTCGGTGGTGTGGGCTAGCGTGTCGTCGATCAATTCGGGGGAAGCCCGGATTCCTGCGGGGAAGAGGCGTGTACGTGGCATTTGGCAAGAAGTCCGTGGCGGTGGCGGTCTCGGCGCTCACCGCGCTCGCTGTCTCCGCGTGCGGCACGACGTCCGGCAAGTCCGACGGGTCCGACGCCGCCAAGCAGCCCAGCGTTCTGGAGCTGATGGCCAGCGACCTGAAGGGGTCGCTGCAGAAGACCGCCGAGGCCACCACCAAGAGCGACTCGGTGACCGTGAGCATGACGGGCACGGCGGGCGGCGAGAAGGTCGAGATGCGCGGCGTCATCGACCTCGGCGACCCGGTCAAGGCCGAGATGACGGTGCAGGACCCGAAGGGCGACCCGACCATCGTCCGGATGGTCGGTGGGGTCGTCTACGTCGAGATCCCCGCGGCGGACCGCGCGGAGATGGACGGCAAGCGCTGGATGAAGATGGACCTGAGCGCCGCCGGCGAGCAGGCCGGGATGAACTTCGGCAAGCAGTTCGAGGACATCGACCCGACCAAGCAGGTCAAGACGCTGCTCGCCACCGAGGGCACCAAGGTGGTCGGGCAGGAGACGGTGAACGGGGCGGCCACCGTCCACTACACCGTCACCGTCCCGGTGGCGACCCACCTCCAGCAGATGGACGCGAAGCTGCGGGCGGGCGTCGAGCAGCAGATGACCAAGATGGGCGTCAAGGAGATCACCACCGACCTGTGGGTCGACGAGCAGTACCGGCCCCGCCGGGCGGCCATGAAGATGGGCCCGCTGGGCGATCTGCTGATGGACTACACCGACTACGGCAAGGCGGTGACGGTTGAGACGCCGCCGACGGCGGAGACCCTCGACTTCGCCGAGATGCTCAAGAGTCTGAAGGGCCTGACCGCCAGCAACTGATCAGGACCGGATTGCTGCCCGGCCGGCGCGGAGACGCGCCCGGCCGGGCAGTGCCGTTTCCGGACCCTCGTCGCGCCACGCTCCCCACTCAGGACCCACTCGTTCAGATCGACACGGGTTCGCCGATGTGGCGGTGTCCGGGCGGTGCGCATACCGCCACGTCGCCGGAATGGTGTCGATCATGGCTGCGCCGCTACGACGTGGTCGATGACCAGGTGGGCGGCGCCCGTGATGCCGATGTCCTGACTGGTGGCGACGCGCTCGATGAGCAGGGTCTGCGTGGCCAGCGGTAGGCACCGCTCGTAGAGGGTGGCCCGCATGCTGGCCAGCAGTGGTTCGCAGTCGGCGAGTCGACCGCCGATGGCGACCACCTGCGGGTTGAAGAAGTTGACCACGACGGCCAGGATCTCGCCGATGGCCCGTCCGGCCTGCCGGGCGAGCGCCGTGGCGTGCCGGTCGCCGTCGTCGATCAGGCGGAGCACGCCGGTCAGGTCGTCGACCGGTACGCCCTGCTCGCGTAGCGCGGTGACCAGGGCCGCGCCACTGGCCACCGCCTCCAGGCAGCCGGCGTTGCCGCAGCTGCACAGCGGCGCGGGATCAGCCACCACCCGGCAGTGGCTGATGTCCCCGGCGGATCCCTGGGCGCCCCGGTGCAACTGTCCACTGGAGATCACCCCGGAGCCGATTCCGGTGCCGGCCTTGATGTAAACGGCGTGGTCCATCTCGGCGTGTGCCGTGCGGTGCGCGCCGAGCGCCATCAGGTTGGCGTCGTTGTCCACGATGACCGGCACGTCGACGCGCTCGGCGCAGAAGGCCGCGACGTCGAAGCCGTTCCAGCCGGGCATCCGCGACGGGCTGACGATCCGTCCGGTGGAATGCTGCACTGGGCCGGGTATGCCGATGCCGATGCCCCGCAGCGCGCCCGCCGCCGCGCCGCCGGAGGCCGCCGATCCGCCACCGGTCGCCGTCGTTCCGCCGTCAGAGACCAGTGACCCGCCGGACGCCGCCGCTCCGCCGCCGGAGGGCGCCTGGCCGCCGGAGGCCACCGGTGCGGCCCCGCCGGCCAGCGCGGTGACCTCGGCCAGCAGCGTGCCGAGCACGGTTTCCGGACCGTCCTCGATGCGGACCGGCAGGGTGCGGCCCTGAACCACCCGCCCGGACAGGTCCAGTGTGCCGATGCGCGCGTGGTGGGCGCCGAGGTCGATGGCACCGACCACGGCACCACCGGTGGGTACGGCGAGTTGGCGCGGTCGCCGTCCGCCCCGGGACTGCCCGGCGCCGGTCTCCTCCAACAACCCCTGGTTGATCAACGCCTCGACCCGCTGGGAGACCGTCGAGGGCGAGAGCCCGGAGAGCCGGGACAGGTCGGCGCGACTGACGGCGGCTCCGGTGGCCACCCACCGCAGCAGCTCCCGAGGACCACCCCGGAGGGCTTCGCGCGGCGCGTCGTCAATCGTCACGTCAGGTTCTTAGCATCCGCAGTTTGTTCAAGCAACCGGTTGACTTAGTTTGTTGGCTACCTTTAGATGGCGCTGTTGGTTCGATATGAAGCTTACTTAGTTCGAATGTCGAAGAAAGTAGGGCGGTCTGGTGGCAGCGGAGACGACGGGCGCGGACCGACCCATGGTGTCGGTACGCGGCCTCAACAAATGGTTCGGCCCGCTGCACGTGCTCAAGGACATCGACCTCACGGTGGCCGCCGGCGAGGTGGTCGTCGTGGTGGGGCCGTCCGGCTCCGGCAAGTCGACACTGTGCCGCTGCCTCAACCGGTTGGAGACGGCCGGGCAGGGCAGCATCGAGATCGACGGTGAGCCGCTGCCGGCCGAAGGGCGGGCGCTGGCCCGGCTACGCGCCGACGTCGGCATGGTCTTCCAGTCCTTCAACCTCTTCGGGCACAAGACAGTGCTGGACAACGTCACCCTCGGCCCCACCCGGGTCCGCAGGATCGCCCGACCCGAGGCGCGTCAGCAGGCGATGGCCCTGCTGGAACGCGTCGGAATCGCCGACAAGGCGAACCACCACCCGGCCCAACTCTCCGGTGGGCAGCAGCAACGGGCGGCAATCGCCCGGGCACTGGCCATGCAACCGAAGGTGCTGCTCTTCGACGAGCCGACCTCGGCACTCGACCCGGAGATGGTCAAAGAGGTGCTCGACGTGATGGTCTCCCTCGCCAGCGAGGGGATGACCATGATCGTGGTCACCCACGAGATGGGCTTCGCCCGCCGCGCCGCCGACCGGGTCGTCTTCATGGACGACGGCCGCATCGTCGAATCCGGCGCCCCCGACGAATTCTTCGCAGCCCCGCGCACCGAGCGGGCCCGCGACTTCCTATCCAAGATCCTCCAGCACTAGCCCCCAACGGGAGGGTGTCATGTCAATCCTCAAGAAGAGCTTCATCGGGCGGCGATCGCTCGCCCTCACCGCCACCGCCGTGGCCGTGGCCCTGGCCGCCACCGGCTGCGGCGGTGACGGCGACAGCAGCGCCCCGAAGCTGCCGGGCAACCCCGGCGTCGGTGGCGACGGCGTGGTCGCCCAGTCGGTCTACGACGCCGCACCGGTCGCCACCGACGCGGACATCCCGGCCGGCTCGACCATGGACGCGATCCGCAAGCGCGGCTACCTGAACATCGGCGGATCTCTGGACGCGCCGCTGCTCGCCCAGCAGAACCCGGTCAGCGGCACCATCGAGGGCTTCGACGCCGACATGGCGAAGCTGCTGGCGAAGTACATCATCGGCAAGCCCGAGGTGAAGACCACGACCATCGGCACCCAGACCCGGGAGGCCATGCTCCAGGCCAAGTCGGTCGACGCGGTCTTCCAGACCTACACGATCACCCCGCAGCGGGCCACCCAGGTCGCGTTCGCCGGGCCGTACCTCACCTCCGGCCTCGCCGTCGGGGTCCGCAAGGACGACACCTCGATCAAGAGCGTCAAGGACCTCGCCGGCAAGACCGTCATCGTCGGGGCGAACACCCCCGCGGTCACCGCGCTGCCGTCGGCCGCTCCCGGCTCGAAGCAGATCGCCTTCGGCACCGACCCGCAGGCGTTGCAGGCGCTGCTGCAGAAGCGCGGCGACGCGTACGTGCAGGACTTCACGCTGCTCGCCTCGGGGGCCAAGGCCAACCCGGGGATGAAGGTGGTCGGCGAGCCGTTCACCACCGAGGCGTACGGCATCGGCCTCAACCGGGAGGACGCGCAGTTCAAGGAGTTCGTCAACAACTGGCTGAAGAAGATCCAGGCCGACGGCACCTGGGCGAAGGTCTGGGAAGGCACCCTCGGCTCGGTGGTGGAGGGCGGCGCGCCCACCCCGCCCGCCCTCGGCTCCGCCGACGGATCCTGAGAATCCTCCCGTACCGATGGACGCCCTCACCGCCCACCTGAGCGAGTTCGGCCACGGCCTGGTCACGACTGTCGAGCTGACAGTCGTGACCACCGTCGGCGCGATGCTGCTGGGCATCGTCGTCGCCACCCTGCGGATCGCACCCGTCCCGCTGTTGCGCGCCATCGGCACGGCGTACGTCGAGGTGTTCCAGAACCTGCCGCTGCTGGCCCTGCTGGTGCTCTTCGTCTTCGCCCTGCCGACCATCGGCATCACGTTCCCACTGTTCACGTCCGCCGCGATCGTCATCGCCGTGTACGAGGGGGCGTACCTGGCCGAGGCGATCCGCGCCGGGATCAACACTGTCGGCGTCGGCCAGGCCGAGGCGGCCCGCGCCATCGGGTTGACCTTCGGGCAGTCCCTGCGGCACGTGATCCTGCCGCAGGGACTGCGGGCGGTCATCCAGCCGATCGGCAACATCTGTATCGCGCTGCTGATGAACACCTCGCTGGCCGCCGCCGTCGGCGTGGTCGAGCTGACCCAGGCCGCCAACAACGTGAACCTGGTCGAGGCCCAACCGATCGCCGTCTTCACCGGCGCGGGCCTCGCGTACATGCTGCTTGCGCTGATCATCGGTCAGGTCACCGGCCTGCTCGAAAGAAGGCTGGCGATCGTCCGATGAACAAGACGCAACAGATCCTCTTCGACGAACCCGGGCCGCGCGCCCAGCGGCGGATCCGGATCGCCACGGTGGTGGGCGCTGTCCTGCTGGTCGGCGCCGCCGTGGCAGCGGTCCACCAGTTCGCCAGCCACGGCGAGTTGGCCGCCGCCCGGTGGGAACCCTTCACCACCTGGCCGATCTGGCGGTACCTGCTCAACGGCCTCTGGGCCACCGTCCGGGCCGCCGCCGCTACCGCCGTGCTCAGCGCCGTACTCGGACTGCTGCTGGCGCTCGGACGCCTCTCCGTACACCGACCGCTGCGCTGGCTGGCCGGCGCGTACGTGGAGATCTTCCGGACCGTTCCCACCCTCCTGCTCATCTACGTGACGCTGTTCGCCCTGCCGCAGTACGGGATGAACTTCCCGCTCTTCTGGAAACTCGTGGTGCCGCTGGTGGTGTCCAACTCGGCGGCGTTCGCGGAGATCTTCCGGTCCGGCATCCTGGCCCTGGACCGGGGGCAGACCGAGGCCGGCCTGGCCGTCGGGCTGCGTCGCGGACAGGTGATGGCGCTGGTGGTCCTGCCCCAGGCGCTGCTCCAACTCACCCCGTCCCTGGTCAGCCAACTGGTCGGGCTGCTCAAGGACACCTCGCTCGGTTTCGTGGTCAGCTACACCGAGCTGCTCTACAGCGGGCAGGTGCTCTCGTCGTACACCCATCTGCTGATCCAGACGTTCCTGGTGGTGGCGCTGATCTACCTCGTGGTCAACGCCTCGCTGTCGAAGTTCGCCCGCGTACTCCAGGCGCGCAACGGCCGCTTCGGCGGCCGACGTGGAGGACGCAACGCCGACCTGCCCCCGCCGCTCATCGAAGGGACCACCCCCCGGTGACCATCTTCCGTTACGCCGAACTGGCTCGGGTCGTCCGCAACGGCTTCGTCGAGAGCCGGCACTACGGCAGCGTCGTGGTGCTCGCACCGGACGGCGAGGTCGTCCTCGCCGCCGGCGTACCCGACGAGCCGGTGCTCCCCCGGTCCACACTGAAGCCGGTGCAGGCCCTGGCCTGCCGGGTCGCGGCGGGTGACGAGCTGACCGGCAGGGCACTGGCGCTCGCGGCCGGCAGCCACACCGGCGACGACCGGCACGTCGAGGTGGTCCGGGCGATGCTGGCCGGCGCAGGGCTGACCGAGGACGCCCTCGGCTGCCCGGTGGACTGGCCGGAGGACGAGCCGACCCGGGAGCGGCTGATCCGCGCCGGCGGGCAGCGCGACCGGATCCGGATGAACTGCTCCGGCAAGCACGCGGCGATGCTCGTCGCCAGCGTCGCCCGGTCTTGGAGCACGCACGACTACCTCGACCCGGAGCACCCGGTGCAGCGGGAGACCGCCGCCGCCGTCGCCCGGTTGGCCGGAACGCCGATCGCGCACCACGCCGTCGACGGTTGCGGCGCACCCCTGTTCGGCCTGCCGCTGACCGGCCTGGCCCGCACGTTCCAGGCGTTGGTCACCGCAACCGACGGCAGCGACGAGGCGCTGGTTGCGCAGGCCATGCGCCAGTACCCGGAGTACGTGGGCGGCTGGCACGGGCACCCCAACACCGACCTGATGCGGGCGCTGCCCGGCGTCCTGGCCAAGGGTGGGGCCGAGGGCGTGCTCGGGGTGGCCGCCCCGGACGGTCACGCCGTCGCGGTGAAGGTGGTCGACGGTTCACCCCGAGCCACCACCGCCATCGCGCTCGCCGCCCTCGACGCCGTCGGCGTACCGGTGGGCGGAGCCGACGCGCTGCGCCAGGTGCCGGTGCTCGGCGGCGGCGAACCGGTCGGCGCCGTCACGGCCGTCATCGATTGGACTGCGGCATCGTCTCGCACCGAAGCGGCGTCGTCTCGCACTCAAGCGGCGTCGTCTCGCACCGAAAAGGAAGAGTCATGAGCACATTCGAGATCTGCATCGACAGCGTCGAGGGGGCGGTCGCCGCCGAGGAGGCCGGCGCCGACCGGGTGGAGCTGTGCTCCGCGCTCTTCGACGGTGGACTGACCCCCAGCCTGGGCACCATCGAGACGACACTGCGCGCCGTCACCCGGATCCGGGTGCACGTGATCGTCCGGCCCCGCGCCGGTGACTTCATCTACTCGCCGTTCGAGATCGAGGCCATGGAGCGGGACGTACGGGCGGCTGTCGCAGCCGGTGCGCATGGCATCGTGATCGGCGCGCTGACCGCCGAGGGCGACGTCGACGTGCCGACCACCCGCCGGTTGATTGCCGCCGCCGGCGACGCCAGCATCACCTTCCACCGCGCGTTCGACATGACCCGCGACCCGCACGCGGCGCTGGAGCAGCTGATCGAGCTGGGCGTGCACCGGGTGCTCACCTCGGGCCAGGAAGTCAGCGTGCTGGAAGGTGCCCCACTCATCGCCGAGCTGGTACGCCGTGCCGCCGGACGGATCATCGTCATGCCCGGTGGTGGCATCACCCCGCGCAACATCACCCGGATCGTCGAGGCGACGGGCGCCGACGAGTACCACTTCGCGGCCCTGGTCAGCTCGGACAGCCCGGCCGTGCACCGCAACCCGGCGCCGCTGATGGGCGGCAGCCTCAACCGACCCGAGTACGAGCGCTCTGGCACGTCCGGTGCCCTGGTCGGCCAGGTTCTCGCCGCCGCCCGCGCCTGATCCCGCCCTGAGCGTCGCCGAGCGGTGGGCGTGCCGGAGGTCCTCGTCCTCCGTCGCGCCCGCCGCTCGATCAGCCCTAACGCCCGCCCGCTAGATCAACACGAGGTCGCCGATGTCGCGGTATCCCGCACGCGTGGATACCGCGACTTCGGCGCAATGGTGATGATCAAGACTGCCAGCGCGGTCGCCGTGCCGCGCGGACGGCTCAGCCGTTACGGATGTCGTTGACGCAGCGCAGTACCGGGCGGGTGACGAGGGCCGCCGGGTCCAGCGACGCCCTGCCACGCACGGCGAACAGCACCGACTCTCCCGGCAGCAGCGTGACCAGGGCTTTGTCGACGGACGCCGACGGGTCCAGCCGGTCCGGGAAGAGGGTCAGGTCGCGCAGCACCGTGCGGGCCGTGACCCGGACCCGCTGCCCGCCGTCGACCGGCTCGACGGTCGCGTCCCACGTCGCCGCAGGCCAGTCCACGTCCCGGTCCTCGGCGAAGAACCACAGGGCGCGTTCGGCAGTGTCGCCGGCCTCCGCGACCAGCAACTCACGGCGGTCGTCGTCCGGCCGGACCAGGTCCGCCGGCAGCTCCAGCACCACTGCGGAGTACGCCGGGACATCGAGATCGAACGAGGTCTTCGCCCGGGGCTCACCGCTGACTGTCACCCGGGTCACCGACGACGACGCCCGCCAGGGCGTGCCACCGTCGTTGACCGCCACCAGGGCGAGACCACCGTCGCGCGGTTGCACGGTGAGCAGCCGGTCGGCGTACGCGTGACGCAGCGCGTACCACAGGGGTTTGCGTCGGCCGTCGCCGTCGACGGCCGACCAGGAGGTCACCGGCCAGCAGTCGTTGAGCTGCCACACGATGGTGCCGGCGCAGACGTCCCGGTGGGAGCGGAAGTGCTCCACCCCGAGCTGGATCGCGCGGGCCTGGTTGAGCTGCGTCAGGTAGTGCCAGTCGTCGAAGTCCGCCGGGGCGGGCAGGTGCGCGTCCAGGCCGCGTCGGAGCTTGGCGTCACCGTCGGCCGCCTTCTGGTGGTGTGCCATGCCCGGCGAGTCGTGGGCGAGGGGTTCGTCGCTCAGCGCCCGGCGCAGCGTGGCGTACGCCGGTGGGGCCTGGTAGCCGAACTCGGCGACGAAGCGCGGCACGTACTCCCGGTACTTCGTGTAGTCGTCGGTGTTCCACACGTCCCAGATGTGGGTGGTGCCGTGCGCCGGGTCGTTGGGATGGATGGTCTCGGTGCCCGACCAGGGGCTGCCCGGCCAGTACGGCCGGGTCGGGTCCAGGTCGCCGACGATCCGGGGAAGCACGTCGAGGTAGTAGCCGCGCCCCCAGGTACGTCCGTCGAGGGGCTGTTGCCAGTCCCAGTCGTGCCAGCCCCAGATGTTCTCGTTGTTGCCGGTCCAGAGCACCAGCGACGGGTACGGCGTCAGCCGGGTCACCTGCTCGGCTGCTTCGGCGGCGACCTCGGTGCCGAAGGGTTCCTCCTCCGGGTACGCGGCGCAGGCGAAGAGGAAGTCCTGCTGGACGAGCAGTCCGCGCTCGTCGGCGAGGTCGTAGAAGTCCGCCGACTCGTACCGGCCACCGCCCCAGACCCGCAGCAGGTTGACGTTGGCCCCGACCGCCTGGTCGAACCGTTCGGCCAACCGGTCGCGGGTGACCCGGTTGGGGAACGTGTCGTCGGGGATCCAGTTGACCCCTCGGACGAAGACCGGGACGTCGTTGACCGACAGGGCGAACGGGGTGCCGTGCTCGTCGGGCATGGTGTCCAGCCGCACCGAACGGAACCCGATCCGGTGCGACCAGCTGTCCACCGTGTCGCCGTCCGGCCCGTGCAGTGTCACATCGATCGGATGGCGCGCCTGGTCACCGTACCCCCGGGGCCACCAGAGCGCGGGTTCGCGGACGGTGAGGGTCAGCACGGCCGTGTGGTGGCCGGCGGGGACGACCACGTCGGCGCTGACGCCGGCGACGGCGGCCCGGACGGTCAGTGGGACGTCCGCGGCCCGTTCGACAGCGACGTGCACCTCCACCCGGCCGTCGCCACCGGCCATGGTGACCAGTGGGCGGACACTGGCCAGCCGGGCGGTGGACCAGGCGTGCAGGCCGATCTCCTGCCAGATGCCGGCGGTCACCAGGGTCGGGCCCCAGTCCCAGCCGAAGTTGCAGGCCATCTTGCGGATGAAGTGGAACGGTTCGGGGTAGGCGTTCGGCCGGTCGCCGAGTCGCTGCTGCTGCGCCTCGGCGTAGCGGTACGCGGAGTCGAACGCGACGACCAGGTCGTTGTCGCCGTCGCGGAGCAGCGACCGTACGTCGAACCGGTAGCCCCGGTGCATGTTCGCGGTGCGGCCCACCTCGGCCCCGTTGACGGTGATGGTGGCGACGGTGTCCAGGCCGGCGCAGACCAGGTCGACCCGGTCGTGGTCGCCGGGTGGCGGCCGGAAGGTCGTCTGGTACGTCCAGTCGGTGCGCCCGATCCAGGCCAGCGCCAGCTCGTTGTCGTCGAGGTAGGGGTCGGGGATCAGCCCGGCGTCGAGCAGGTCGGTGTGCACGCAGCCGGGCACTGTCGCCGGCACGGCCCGTCCGGCGATCTCGGCCGGCACCTCCGCTCCGTGGGCCGCGCGCAGCGTCCAACCGCCGTAGAGTGCCTCTCGGCTCACGACTTCACCGCACCTTCTGCATCGAAAGACGTTGACTGAACCGGATAAGCTGAGCCACCGTACGGTCCGGAATTGGGGCTGTCAACGGCCGGAAAGCGAAGGAGCACACCGGTGAAGCGGCCGACAATCGCCGACGTCGCCCGACGCGCCGGGGTGTCCAAGGGGGCAGTGTCGTACGCGCTCAACGGCCAGCCCGGCGTCTCCGAAGCCACCCGGCAGCGGATCCTGACCATCGCCACGGAGATCGGGTTCAGCCCCAGCAGCGCCGCCCGCGCCCTCTCCGCCGCCACCGCCGGGGCGGTCGGTCTGGCCCTGTGCCGACCGGCGCGGACACTCGGGGTCGAGCCCTTCTTCATGGCGCTGATCAGCGGTGTCGAGGCCGAACTCTCCGCCCGCTCGTACGCGCTGACCCTCCAGGTGGTCACCGACCACGACGCCGAGATCGCTGTCTACCGACGCTGGTGGGGCGAACGTCGGGTGGACGGGGTGCTCGTCTGCGACCTGCGGAGCCAGGACCGCCGCATCCCCGCGCTGGAGCACCTGCAACTGCCGGCGGTGGTGATCGGCGGGCCCGGCGGCACGGGTGCGCTGGCCAGCATCTGGTCCGACGACGCCGCCGCGCTGACCGAGGCGGTGGAGTACCTCGTCGCGCTCGGACACCGGCGGATCGCCCGGGTCGGCGGCCTGCCCGACCTGCGGCACACCGAGATCCGCACCGAGGCCTTCACGGCGGTCTGCCGGCGGCTCGGCCTGGCCGACGCCGTCACCGTCTCGTCCGACTACACCGGCGAGGAGGGCGGCCGGGCCACCCGTCGGTTGCTCAGCTCCGCCCAGCGGCCGACGGCGGTCATCTACGACAACGACGTGATGGCCGTCGCCGGGCTCTCCGTGGCCCAGGAGATGGGGCTCACCGTGCCCACCGATCTGTCCATCGTGGCCTGGGACGACTCGCCGCTGTGCCGCCTGGTGCACCCACCGCTGACCGCGCTGGGCCGGGACATCGCCGCGTACGGGGCGCACGCCGCGCGCCACCTTCTCGCCGTCGTCGGCGGAGAGCCGGCCGGCCGGGTGGAGGACGAGACGCCCCACCTCACACCGCGCGGCAGCACCGCACCACCCCGGGAGAGATGAACCGGTTCAGCGAGACGCTGAGGGGAACTCCTCGAAGTACGCCTCGACCCGCTCGGCCGTCGCCGGTCGGGCCAGCGCGAACCCCTGCCCGAACCGGCAGCCACCCCGGCGGGCCCCCTCCACCTGGGTCGGCGACTCCAACTCCTCCGCGACGATCTCCACGCCCAGCCGCTCGCCGACGTTGACCACCACGTCGATCAACGGCGGCTGCCCGTCCGACCGCGCGCCCACCAACTCCGGGCCCACCTTCAACAGGTCGATCGGCAGCCGGCGAAGCTGCGCCAACGAGGCGTGTTCGGCCCGGAAGTCGTCCAACGCGGTGCGTACGCCCAGGGACCGCAGCCCGGCCAGCCGGGCCACCACTGTCGACAGGTCGGCGGCGACCCGTGGCTCGCTCACCTCCACCACGAGCCGCTCCGGCGGCACCCCGTACGCGGCCAGCACGGCCGCCGCCCGCTGCACGAAGTCGGGGGTGGTCAGCTCCCGGGTCGTCACGTTCACCGCCATCCACAGCTCCCGGACGCCCACCGACCAGTTGGACAACTGCCGGCAGGCCCGGTCCAGAACCCACCATTCCAGCTCGCCGACCAGGTCCAGGTCCTCCGCGACCGGCAGCAGCTCGGCCGGGAGCACCGTGCCGAGCACCGGGCTCCGCCACCGCAGCAGAGCCTCCGCCCCCACCGGCTGCCCGTCGGCCAGGTCGAGCACCGGCTGGTAGACGAGGTCCAACTCGCCGCGCGCCACCGCACCGGGAAGCTCGCGTTCCAGGTCGAGCCGGCGGACCAGCTGCTCCTCCAGGAACGCGTCGTACCACTCGACCCGGTCCCGGCCCAACTGCACCGCCCGGCGGCGGGCCAGCTCGGCCTGACGGAGCACGTCCGCCGGCCCGGCCCCGCTCACCTCGGCGAGCCCGATGCTCGTCTGCACGCGCAGCATGCCGGCGGGCAGCGGATAGGGAGGGCTGAGCGCGCTCAGCAGGCGGGTGCCCAGCGCGTACGCCAACACCGGACCGGCGGCCGTGACCACCGCGAAACCGGTGCCCGTACACCCGGTGACCAGGTCCTCCGGGGCGATGACCGCGCGGGCGCGGTGCACCGCCTCGGCCAGCACGTCCTCCCGGGCCGTCGGGCCGACCGAGTCGGTGCCGTGCAGGTCCACCAGCAGCAGCGCCCCGCTCGGCGCCGGGACGTCGCCGATCGCGGCCAGAGCGTCCAGCAGGGCCGCCCGGTCACCCGGACCACCGCCTCCGGCCGGGGCGGGCCGCCGATCGAGCGTCGACCAGGGCCCACCGGGCTGCCAGGCCGCGCCGACACCGCTCGCGGTGGACGGGTCGTCGACCCGCGCGGGCGGAGCGGTTGGCAGCTCCGACCTGCCCAGCCAGCGCGGTTGCTCCGCGCGGTGCCGGACCCCACGACCCGCACGGCGACGGTGTGCGGCCCGCCGTTCGGTGGTGGCCGCCTCGCCCGCCCGCAGCAACTCGCGCACCATCAGGGGCGGCACCGCCGCCAGGGCCAGCACCACGCTCGTCCGGTCCAGAGCGCGGCCGGCCGCCAGGTGCAGGCCGGCCGCCAGCAGCAGCATCGCCGCCGGGAGGACCGCCCGCGGCCAGGCCGCGGCGACTGGCCGCGCCGGCTCCCCCGCACCGGCGTCCACAGCGACCTCCGCACCGACAGCGACGAGCAGCATCCCGAACACCAACGGGGGTACGGCCAGCAGGGCCGCCCGGCCCGCCGACGCGGACGGCAGCGCGGCCAGCAGCACCAACCCGCCCAGGGTGAGCAGGACACCGCCCCGACAGACCGCCGCGCCCGAGTGTCGCCGTGGCCCCGAGAACGCGTCCAGCGCGGCCATGCCCAGCCCGCCGACCGCCAACGCGGTGACCAGCCGAGCCGGATCGGACAGGCCGTCGCGCGGCAGCAGCAGCCATCCGGTGAGGGCCAGGGCGACTGCCGGGGCGCCCGACTCGACCAGCCGGCGCAGCCGGACCCCGGGCGACGGACACGTCCGGCCGGGCAGGCGACGGAGACCGCACACCGAGAGGGCCGCCACGACCAGCGACCCGACCAGCACGGCGAAGCTCAGCCCGAGGGCGGCCAGGGGCAGCACGACGGCGGTGAGACCGGCGGTCACCACCGCCACGTCGAGCAGCACGCTCGCCGCACGCGGCGATGGTCCGGCGGAGTGCCGGCCGGCCAGCCGGGAGAGTCGTACGCCGGCGACCGTGGCGCCGGCACCGACGGCCAGCGCGATCACCACCGGGCCCGGAACCAGGCCGAAGGCACCGACGAGGAGGAGCAGCGTCACCGCCGTGGACGTGGCGGCTTCCGGCGCCGCCCGACGGGGGACGAGAACGCGGAACGGGTACGCGAGGAGCACAGCGGTCGCCTTCGTGAGGGGGCACGGGGGCGGTACGACGGTGCGGGGCATCGGACGGTGCGGGTCCGCTGCTCAACAAGTGGCAACGATCGGCGGCCAGATCGGTTACGTGCCGGTCACCTGGACGAGACAATGACCTGTGTCACTGTACGGCGTACCGCACCCTGCTGGCACCGCCCGGCGCGAGCCGGACCGGCCGGGGGTGGGATCATCGGAGGGTGAGTAAGCCCGACACGGTCCGCTTCCGGCACAACCAAGCCATCCTGGTCGCCGCGGTCATCGCCTTCATCGGCGCACTGCCGCTGGCGAGCGCCCGGTCCTACCTTCTGCCGGTGCTGCTCCTGCCGCTCGCCGTCGCGGTCTGGGCCTGGCGGGCCGGCACCGACGCCGACGCCGACGGGCTGCGCGTACGGGCGTTGGCCGGGCAGCGCCGGATCGCCTGGGACCAGGTCGTCGAGCTGGTCACCGACGAGCGCGGGCGGGCGGTCGCCCGGCTCGACGACGGCCAGCAGGTCACCCTGCCGGCGGTACGCGGCGTGGACCTGCCCCGGCTGGTGTCCCCCACCGGCCAGGCGCTGCCGCACACCACTGCCGAGACGCCCGGTCAGTAACCGTCGACCACCGTGTTGACCAGCGGCTGCCCGGCGGCGAAACGACGCACCTGGTCACCGACCAGTCGGTAGGCGCGCGGCAGCAGACCTCGCACCGACCCGGCCACGTGCGGGGTGAGCAACACGTTGGGCATCGCCCAGAGCGGCGAGTCGGCGGGTAGCGGCTCCGGGTCGGTGACGTCCAACGCGGCGGCGATCCGACCGGTGGCCAGCTCGGCGACGAGCGCCTCGGTGTGGGCCACCGGCCCCCGGGCCGCGTTGACCAGCAGAGCCCCGTCCGGCATCGCGGCGAGGAAGTCCTTGTCGATGAGGCCACGGGTCTGGTCGGTGAGCGGCACGATCACCACCACCACGTCGGCGTCGGGCAGCAGCCGGGGCAGCTCCTCCACGCCGTACACCCCCTGCTCCGGGCGGGCGGTCCGCGCGACGAGCGTGAAACTCACCTCGAACGGGGCGAGCCGGTCCCGCACCGCGGTGCCGATCGACCCGGCCCCGACGATGAGCACCCGCTTGCCGGTCAGCTCGTCGGTGGGGGTGTTCCCGTCGTACGCCCAGCGTCGCTCGGCCTGCGCCCGGACGAACGCCGGGAACGCCCGCAACTGGGCGAGGATCGCCGTGACGACCCACTCGGCGGTCGACGGGTCGTGCACTCCCCTGGCGTCGCAGAGCGTGACACCCGGCGGCGTCCGGCCGGCCCAGGCATCCGCTCCGGCAGAGAGCAGCTGCACCACCGCCACGTCGGGCAACTGCCGCAGCAACGCCGTCCCGTCCGAGCCGCCCAGGAAGGGTGGCACCCAGACGCGGACGTCGGCGGGGTCGGACGGCATCCGGTCGGCGTGCTCGAACACCTCCACCGTCACGTCCGGGGGCAGCTCGCCCATGAGGTTCAGGCCGGCCTGGTGCGGGATCCATACCTTCACGTCCGCCGACGATAGTCCCCGACGCGGCGGCCCGTGTGGGCGCGGCGGGGATCGGGTAACCCGTGGGCTGGCGCGGACCGTCGGGGCGAGCGAGACTCGGCACAGCGATGTCGGATCCGGGCCGGGAAGAGGTATAACGAAAGGTCGGAGGGCCGTCGTCCTCCCCGGCAGACAGGTGCTCGATGACCGACGGCTCCCCCGCCAACGCCCGGCGTTCGCGCGTGCCACCACCTCCGGCGCTCGGCGACGCGGCGCGTCTGCGTGCGCTGCACGACACCGGGCTGGACGCCGTACCGGACGAGGCGTTCGACAGGTTCGCCCGGCTGGTCAGCGACCTGCTGGACGTACCGGTGGCGCTGGTTTCCCTGGTCTCCGCCGACCGGCAGTTCTTCCCGGGCGCGGTCGGGTTGCCGGAGCCCTGGTCGCAGCGCCGGCAGACCCCGCTGAGCCACTCGTTCTGCCAGCACGTCGTGGACATCGAGGTGCCGATGGTGCTGCCGGACGCCCAGCTCTACCCGCGTGTGCGGGACAACCTGGCCATCGACGACCTCGGTGTGGTCGCGTACGCCGGGATGCCGCTCACCGACCTCTCCGGCCGGGTGCTCGGCTCGCTGTGCGCCATCGACAACAAACCCCGCGCGTGGACGAGCGCCCAACTACGGACACTGGCCGACCTGGCCGCCGCGTGCTCGTCGGAGCTGCGGCTGCGGATCGCCCTCGACGGCGCACGGGAGGCGCAGCGGCGGGTCGTGCAGGCGCACGAACGGTTGGAGCTGGTGGCGGGGGTGAGCGAGACGCTGGCCGACACACTCGACGTGGGCACCGCGTTGCGCCGGCTCGCCGCCAGCATGGTGCCGCCGCTGGCCGACTGGTGCCTGCTCACCCTGGTCGGGCCGACCGGCCGGCCCCGCGAGGTGGTCTCGGTGCACCGCGACCCGGGCCGCAGCGCCGACGTCGAACGCTTCGGTGAGCTGCTGCGCACCGGGCTGAGCCCGACGTCGATCATCCGGTCGGTCCTGCGGACCGGCCAGCCCCAACTCGGCAGCGCGGCGTCCCTGGCCGACGTGGCGAAGGGCACCACCAACCCGGAGATGGTGTCGATCGCCGCTCGTCTCGGCATCGCCTCCTACCTGAGCGTGCCGGTCCGGGGCGTCGGCGGCACCGTGCTCGGAGCGATCACCCTCGTCAACAGCGCGGAGCGTCAGCAGTTCGACGACCGAGACCTGCTCACCGCTGTCGAGATCGGCCGCCGTGCCGGCCAGGCCGTCGGCAACAGCTCGATGTACGGCGAGCAGCGGCACGTCGCCGAGGTCCTGCAACACAGCATGCTGCCCCACCTGCCGAACGTGCCGCGGTTGGAGCTGGCGGCCCGCTACCAGCCGGCCGCCGACCAGGTGGAGGTGGGCGGGGACTGGTACGACGCCTTCGTCCAGCCCGACGGCGACGTGATCGCCACCATCGGTGACGTGGCGGGGCACGACATCGAGGCGGCGGCGGCGATGGGCCAGCTGCGCAACCTGGTGCGGGGCAACGCCTTCGGCCGACCCGACGGTGTGGGCACGCTGATGAGTGACCTGGACGCCGCGATCCGCGGCCTGCGCCTGCCGATCGCGGCCACCGCGACGCTGGTCCGGATCTGCCCACAGGTCGCCGGCGTCCACGAGGTGACCTGGTCCAACGCCGGGCACCCACCGGCCCTGGTGGTCCGTGCCGGCGGGGCGGTGGAGGTCCTCGAGGCGGCGCCGGAGCCGCTGCTCGGCCTGGCCCGGTCGTCGCCGCGGACCAGCAGGCCGACCAGCCTGGCCGCCGGCGACACCCTGCTGCTCTACACCGACGGGCTGATCGAACGTCGGGACCGGTCCATCGACGAGGGGCTGGCCGAGCTGGTGGGCCGGCTGACCGGCACCGACACGCTGCCCCTCGACGAGGTGTGCGACCTGCTGCTCGCCTCGGTCCACGGCCGTGAGGACGACACCGCGCTGTTGGCCGTACGGGCACGGTGAGTGGTCCACCGGGGATCTTCGGCCCGGTCACCGGCACCCGTCGGATCGTGACGGGCCCGACCGGGTGGTCCGGCGGGCTACCCTGGGCCGGGTGAGAGCCCGTCCCCCGTACCCTCGCGTCCGTCGCCTCCGGGCGACCCTCGCGGCGTCCTGCGCGGCGCTGCTGCTCGCCTCAGGTTGCAGCTTCGGCGAGCCGGAGCCCGACCCGGCCGGCGAGCCACCCAACCTGCCGACGCCGTCCGCGTCGGCGAGCCCGGGCGCCGCCGCCCGGCAGGCGGTGACGACAGTCCTGGCCAAGGGTCTGCGGGTGCCGTGGGGCATCGCCTTCCTGCCCGACGGTGGTGCGCTGGTCACCGAACGGGACAACGGTCGGATCCTCCAGGTCGGCCCGGAGTCCGGGCCGGACGGGCTTCGGGTCCGGCCGGCACAGACGATCCCCGACGTGGCGGCGGCCGGCGAGGGCGGTCTTCTCGGCATCGCCGTCTCCCCGAACTACGCCCAGGACCGGTCGGTCTTCGTCTACTACACGTCCGCGCGGGACAACCGGGTCGCCCGGCTGGAACTCGGCGGTCAGCCCACCCCGATCCTGACCGGCATTCCCAAGGCCAATGTGCACAACGGCGGCGGGTTGGGCTTCGGCCCCGACGGGCAGCTCTACGTCAGCACGGGCGACGCGGGCGAACGACCCCTCTCGCAGGACGTGAAGAGCCTCGGCGGCAAGATCCTCCGCATCACACCGGACGGCAAACCCTCCGCCGGCAACCCGTACCCCGGATCCCCGGTCTGGTCCCTGGGCCACCGCAACGTCCAGGGCTTCACCTGGGACGCGGCCAAGCGGATGTACGCCGTCGAGTTCGGCCAGAACACGTGGGACGAGATCAACCAGATCACCAAGGGCGGCAACTACGGTTGGCCGGAGGTCGAGGGGCGGGCCGGTGACAAGCGTTTCACCGACCCGATCACGCAGTGGGCGACCTCGGACGCGTCCTGCTCGGGTCTGGCCGCCGCTGACCAGTTGCTGGTCGCCGGTTGCCTGCGGGGCAAGCGCCTCTGGGTGATGGAGTTGACCGACACGGGTACGCTGCTCGGCCAGCCCACCGATCTGCTCACCAGCCGGTACGGCCGACTGCGCGCGGTGGCCGCCGCACCGGACGGGTCGCTCTGGGTGGGCACCTCCAACCACGACGGGCGGGGTGACCCGGCCGGCGACGACGACCGACTCCTGCGGGTGGTCTTCGCCGGCGGCGACGGCGGACGCAGCTGACGTTCGTCACCATCCGTTCAGGTTTGCCAAGATCTTCCGACGGGCAGGTCAGACTTTCAGCATGGACGGGCAACGCGACGAGCAACACGACGACGACCGGGACACCCCGGCTGCCGGCGGCGATCTGCCGCGCCCGAACGGCCGGTGGGCAGCGCTGGCCGGCCCGCTGCGGCGCATCGGGCTGATCGGCGCCGTCCTCGCCATCGCCCTGGTCGGGGCGGCGCTCGGGGTGCTGGCCGGCGGTCGGGTGGACACCGACATCGGCCCGTTCCGCGCCAACCTCAGCGTCTCCCCCGCCCGGGACGGCGGCACCACCGTCGACATCCCACCGCTCGGGGCGTTGCTGCTCGACAGCCATGACGGGCCGACCCACCTCACCGTGCGGCTCGGCGCACTCGACCAGGGCCGCACCGAAGCGCTGCTCGACGACCCCGCCAGCATCAGCCGGGCGAGCCAGAGCGCCGTGGAGGACGTCCGCTCCGGCATCATGCGGCTCGGCCTGCGGACTCTCGGCGCGTCGGTGCTCGTCACCCTGATCCTGGCCGGGTTGATCTTCCGGAACTCCCGGCGGACGGCCTGGGCGGGCGGGCTGGCGCTGGTCTTCACCGCCGGCAGCCTCGGCACGGCGGCGGCCACCCTGCGCCCCCAGGCGATCGAGGAACCACGCTACGAAGGGCTGCTGGTCAACGCGCCCGCCATCGTCGGTGACGCCCGCCGGATCGCCAACGACTACACCAAGTACGCCGAGCAGTTGCAACGCCTGGTCGGCAACGTCAGCCAGCTCTACACCACGGTCTCGGCGCTACCGGTGTACGAGCCGGCCCCGGGCACCACCCGGGTCCTGCACGTCTCCGACATGCACCTCAACCCGACCGGTTGGCAGCTGATCCGCACCGTCGTGGAGCAGTTCGGCATCGACGTGGTGATCGACACCGGGGACATCACCGACTGGGGCAGCGAGCCGGAGGCGTCCTTCGTCGGCTCGATCAGCCTGCTCAAGAAGCCGTACGTCTTCATCCGCGGCAACCACGACTCCGACAAGACCGCCGCCGCGGTGGCCCGGCAGTCGAACGCCATCGTGTTGGACAACTCCACGACGACAGTCGCCGGCCTGACCATCGCCGGCATCGGCGACCCGCGCTTCACCCCGGACAAGAACACCTCCCCGGCCGGCAGCGGGCTGACCCCGCTGGTGGCCGACCAGGTCGTCGGCGCCGGCATCGACCTCGCCGCGACGGTCCGCGCCGCACCGCGACCGGTCAACATCGCGCTCGTGCACGACCCGGCATCGGCCGGCCCGCTCTCCGGCACCTGCCCGCTGGTGCTGGCCGGGCACACCCACGCCCGGCAGGTGTCCAAGCTGCCGCAGGCGCCGGGGCAGCAGCCCACCACGCTGATGGTGGAGGGCTCGACCGGCGGTGCCGGACTGCGCGGCCTGGAGGGTGAGAAGCCCACCCCGCTGTCGATGAGCGTGCTCTACTTCGACCAGCAGAAGATGCTCCAGGCGTACGACACCATCACCGTCGGCGGCACCGGGCAGGCCCAGGTCAACCTGGAACGACGCCTGGTGGAGAACCCGACCGCCGGAACGCCCCCCTCGGGCACCCCGACACCGACGCCGACCCCGACGAGTTGAGGGCGGGCGGTCAGCGCAGGGCGATGGCGGCCAGCGCCGCGTTGACGATGCTGCCCGGCAGCAGGTCGTGCAACTCGTACAGCTCCGCGACGGTGCCGGACTGGCCGAACTCGTCCACCCCGAGGGGCACCGCCGGCGCACCCACTGCCGACCCGAGCCAGGCCATCGCGTGCGACGCCGCGTCGTGCACTGTCACCACCGGCACCCGGTCGGCGAACGCGGACCGCAGCGCGCCCGGCACACTCGGCACCGTGGCCGTCCGCACACCCTGTCGCAGGGTGCGCTGCCAGGCCCGGTAGAGCCGGTCCAGCGACGTCACGTCCACCACGTGCGCGGCGACGCCCTCGTCGGCCAGTTCCGCCGCGGCGGCCAGCACCTCGGGCAGCACCGCGCCGGAGGCGGCCAGTTGCACCACCGGGGCGTCGACCAGGTGCGGGTACGCCTGGTGCGCGTCGACCAGCCGGTACGCCCCGGCGACCACCTGCCGACGCAGGACCGCGTCGCCGAGCCGGGCCCGGGCCGCCTCGAACGGCGCCTGGTCCAGCGGGCGGGTGCTCAACCGGAAGTAGTACGCCCCGTCCTCGGTCGGCGCGGCCGTCGCCGCCGGGCTCGAACCACCGGCGATCTGCCCGAGCGCGTCGCAGAGCAACCAGTCGAGGCTGCCCGCGTACGCCGGTTCGAGGAACGTCACTCCGGGCAGCTCCAGGCCGACCGACGCGGTGATGGTGGACTGGTGGGCACCTCCCTCGGGGGCCAGGGTGATGCCGGACGGGGTGCCGGCCACCACGAACCGGGAACCGGAGTACGTGCCGTACAGGAACGCGTCGAGGCCCCGCAACACGAACGGGTCGTAGACAGTCCCCACCGGCAGCAGCGGCTGCCCGGACAGGTCCCAGGACAGGCCGAGCTGGCCCAGCAGCAGGAACAGGTTCATCTCCGAGATGCCCAGCTCGATGTGCTGCCCGGCGGGGCTCTCGGTCCAGCGCAGCATCCGGTCCTCGGTCCAGGAACGCTGCTCGGTGGGGGCGAACACCCCGGTCTTGTTGATGAACCCGGCGAGGTTGGTGGAGGTCGCCACGTCCGGGGCGGTGGTGACCAGGTAACGGCCCACCTCCCGGTCCCGGGCCAGGTCCACCAGCACCCGACCGAACACCTCCTGCGTGGAGATCGGCTTGTTGGCGCGTACTCCCGTGCTCTCCGGGACGGTGACCCCCAGCGCGCGCTCGCGGGGCGCGCGGGACAGCGCCTCCCGGCGGGCGCCGGCCCGGATCCCGGCGGGTGACGCCGGGTCGAGGCGGTCCCACTCGGTCTCGGCGGTGAGGCCCTGCGCGGCCCGCAGCGTCGCGACCTGCTCGGTGCTGAGCAACGCGGAATGGTTGCGCGGGTTGCCGGCGATGGGCAGACCCCAACCCTTCACGGTGTACGCGAACACGACGCTGGGCCGGTCGGTGACCGCGTCGCACTGGGCGTACGCGTCGAGCATCGCCTGAAGGTCGTGCCCGCCCAGGTCGGTGACGAGCGGGCCGAGGTCCTCGTCGGTGATGTCGGCGATCAGCTCGGCGATCCCGGCCGGAGCGCCGTCCAGGAACTGCTTGCGCAGGGCCGGGCCGGCCAGCCCGAACAGCGACTGGTACTGCTCGTTGGGCATCGCGTCGATCCAGTCGCGCAGCGCCTCGCCACCCGGCCGGGCGTACGCCTCGGCGAGCTTACGGCCGTACTTGACCTCCACGACGTGCCATCCGGCCGCCTCGAACTGACCGCGCCACTGGTTGATCCGGATGCCCGGCACCACCCGGTCCAGCGACTGGCGGTTGAAGTCGACGAGCCACATGACGTTGCCCAGCCCGGTGGTGGCGGGGTCGGCGACCGCCTCCCAGATGTTGCCCTCGTCCAGCTCGGCGTCGCCGATCAGCGCCACGAACCGGGAGTGCGGGCGGGCCCCGAAGTGCGCGTCGACGTACCGCCGGGTGGCGGCGGCGAAGAGCGGCGCCGCCGCGCCGAGCCCCACCGAACCGGTGGAGAAGTCCACCTCGTCCGGGTCCTTGGTGCGCGACGGGTAGGACTGGAGGCCGCCACGGGCCCGCAGCCGGGGCAGGTAGGACCGGTCCAGGTTGCCGAGCAGGTACTGGATGGCGTGGAACACCGGGGAGGCGTGCGGCTTCACGGCGACCCGGTCCTCGGCGTCCAGGTGCGCGAACCAGAGCGCGGTCATCGCCGTGACCAGGGAGGCACTGGACGCCTGGTGGCCGCCCACCTTCACACCGTCACCGGTGGCCCGGTCGTGGTTGGCGGCGTCCACGATCCGGGTGGCGAGCCAGAGCACCCGCCGCTGGATCTCGTCGAGGACATCGAGGTCGTGCTGGGTCACGGTGGCTCCATCCAGGCGTCGCCGTTGACGCCCTCGCGAGGGGTGCGGGGTGGCCGCATGGTCGGCAGGGGATGACGAAGAGCCGCCGCCGGATCGCGGCGGCGGCCAACTCCGGGTGGGTCTCAGCCCTGGACGCCGAGGCGCTCCAGGATCAGCGTGCGGACGGCGGCGGCGTCGGCCTGGCCCCGGGTCGTCTTCATGACCGCACCGACCAGCGCGCCGGCCGCCGCGACCTTGCCGCTGCGGATCTTGTCGGCGATGCCCGGGTTCGCGGCGATCGCCTCGTCCACGGCGGCGGTGAGCGCGCCGGTGTCCGACACGACCTCCAGGCCCCGGCTGGTCATGATCTCGGTGGGCGAGCCCTCACCGTCGACCACACCCTCCAGCACCGTACGGGCCATCTTGTCGTTGAGCTTGCCGGCGTCGACCAGCCCCTGAAGCTCGGCCACCTGGGCGGGGGTGGCACCGATCTGGGCCAGCTCCACGCCGCTCTCGTTGGCCCGGCGGGACAGCTCACCCAGCCACCACTTGCGGGCCGCCGCAGGGGTGGTGCCGGCGGCCACGGTGGCCTCGATCAGCTCGACCGCACCCGCGTTCAACACCGACTGCATGTCCAGGTCGGAGAGGCCCCACTGCTCCTGGAGCCGACGCCGGTGCACCCGGGGCAGCTCCGGCAGGGCGGCCTTCAGCTCGGCGACCCAGGCCGGGTCCGGGGCGATCGGCACCAGGTCCGGCTCCGGGAAGTACCGGTAGTCGGTGGCCGTCTCCTTCGAGCGACCCGGGGTGGTGTCACCGGTGTCCTCGTGGAAGTGGCGCGTCTCCTGCGTGATCCGACCACCCGCGTCGAGCACCGACGCCTGCCGCAGCATCTCCGAGCGGACCGCCCGCTCCACCGACCGCAACGAGTTGACGTTCTTCGTCTCGGTACGGGTGCCCCACTCCGCACCCGGCAGGTTGAGTGAGGTGTTCACGTCACACCGCAGCGAACCCTCCTCCATCCGCACGTCCGAGACACCGAGGGTCCGGATCACGTCGCGCAGCTCGGCGACGTACGCACGGGCCACCTCGGGGGCGAGCGCACCGGTGCCGGTGATCGGCTTGGTCACGATCTCGACCAGCGGAATGCCGGCGCGGTTGTAGTCGACCAGCGACTCCGTCGCGCCGTGGATGCGGCCGGTGGCACCGCCGACGTGCAGCGTCTTGCCGGTGTCCTCCTCCAGGTGCACCCGCTCGATCTCGATCCGCACCGTCTCGCCGCCCACCTCGACGTCCAGGTAACCGTCGACGCAGATCGGCTCGTCGTACTGGCTGATCTGGAAGTTCTTCGGCATGTCCGGGTAGAAGTAGTTCTTCCGCGCGAACCGGCACCACTCGGCGATCGAGCAGTTCAACGCCAGACCGATCCGGATGATCGCCTCGATCGCCGCCTTGTTGGCCACCGGCAGCGAACCGGGCAGGCCCAGGCACACCGGGCAGACCCGGGTGTTCGGCTCACCACCGAAGTCGGTCGGGCAACCGCACCACATCTTGGTGTTCGTGCCCAGCTCGACGTGGGTCTCCAGGCCGATCACCGGTTCGAAGCGCGCGACGACCTCGTCGTACGCGGGCAGTGTCGTGGTCATGAGACGCTCCAGACGCGATCCGGACAGAACCTGTCCAGCCTAATGGGGTTGTCCGATCAATCCTCGGGCGGGTTTCGTCAGAGGTGCGTGGCGTCGCCGACGGCGGGGTAGGGAACGGCGATGACGAATACGGGGAAGGCGTCAGAGGCGCGGGTCCGGCCGGTCATCGTTGCTGTGGTCGCGGTGTGGGCGGTGGCCGTCGTGGTCACCCTGATCAGCTGGTTCGCCGCCGGAGAGGACCGGAACCCGGACTCGGCCGCCGCGCTGGTACTCGGTGTGGCGCTGCCCGGGGTGGTGGCGGTGGCGATCGGGTACGTGGCAGTGCGTCTGCTGAACCGACGGCGTGCGGGGCGGGGACGACGGTGACCAGAAGGAATACTGCGGGCAACCCGACGGACGATGAGCGGGCCGGACAGGTCATGGACGCCCGGTGGCGCTCAGGCCGGATGACCAAGGCCGCGGTGGTGCTGTTGACGGCCACCGTCCCCGCCACGTTCGCCGTCGGGTTGCTGATCTCCGACGGAGAACGGGATGCCGGCGACCCGCTGATCCGGCTGCTGCTCCTCCTGGTGACCGCGGCGCTGGCCGTCGCCGTCGTCCTCCTGATCAACGCGTGGATGACGAGGAACTCTTCGCTGTCCGACGGCGCCGACCTGGCCAGCCGCCGGCGGGTGAAGGCGGCACTGCGCGACGGGTCGACCACCGACCCGCAGGTCGACGCGCTGGCCCGCAAGGAGGCCGAGCAGCAGGTACGTCGACGGTGGGTGTTCTGGGCCCTCGGTGTGGTCCTGGCGTTGCAGACGCTGAACGCCGTCAGCACCGACCGGACGTCCACCCGTTGGACATCTGGGCTGGGCGCGCTGGCCTGGGCTGTGCTGCTCTACCAGCACTGGCGCACCACCCAGCGGGCCCGCCGCTACCTCGCCGGCCCGACCTCAGGTTACGCCGAGCGGTAACCCAAGCGCACCAGCGCATCGCATGTGTCACTCCACCACTGTTGGTACGCAGGCACCCCCTGTAGACGAGCCAGCGAGACCAACTCGCCAAGTTGGCCGTAGTGGTCGGTGGTTGAGCGGCTCACCCGGCCCATCACGCTGTTGAGCGCGCTCTTGGGATCGACCACTCGCTCCACCAGTCGCGGCTGTGCAGGAAGCCCCATCTCGGCATCGGTCCACCTGACGCCGAGAGCACTTCGCAGTGCGTCACCATCCGCGAGAAGCCACGCCTCCGTCTCGCGCACCGGAACCACTGCTACCAGTTGCTCCGCACGCTCCCCCCCACACCTCACGCAGCGGTCGCAGCCACTCCGCGGCAGTCCGCTCGGCGTTGGCGCCCTGATCATGATGAAAGAAGATCAGGGAGAAGCTTGCCGGATTCTGCTCGACGAGCCCGACGACATCAGCGATCGAGCACGGGCCTTTTCGGTCGCGTAACGGCTGGATGTCAGCCACCTCGACCGCGTCCTCAAATTCGGTCAAGCAGATCTCGGTCAACGCCCTGGCAAGCAACCTGGGAAGAAACTGATCGTCGGTGACGCCCTCGGAGACCAACGCGGAGGTCAGATAACGCATCAGTTGTCCAACTCCGCCATGACCTCGAACTCGGCAATCTCCCTCGGGCTCACCACGCTTCCGACATCAAACGCGTCGTCGATCGTAAGCTGCTGAGCCCCGGCAATCGATCTCCACCGACTGACCCGACTACGGGCCTGGCCGCGTTGGACGCGACTGACAACGTCCATGAAGACGGCGTCGGTTCGCGTCCGGGCCTGGGCGGGTTCCAACGCCCGCAGGATCGCCGGCGAGTGACTGCTCAGGATGAGCTGGGTCAGAGCAGCGCCCTCGGTTCTCGCGTCGATGGCCCGTTCGACGAGGTTCCGGAGGTACCTGACGAACTGCGCCAGCCGTTGCGGAAAGATGCCGTTCTCAGGCTCTTCGAAACAGATGAGACCGGCGCCCCTCGGGTCGTACAGTGCCGCCAGGAGGGCGATCGCCCGGAGGGTGCCGTCCGAGGCCACCCTGGCCGAGAATGGCGATTCCTCCCGGGTCAGCACTTCCACCTGCCGCTGCCGGCGGGCTTCATCCTCAGCGAGGCGAACCCGGATGACACCCGGGATGACGGCGGCCAGGTCGGCGGACAGGTCGTTCAGCGCCCCTTCCGGCCTGTCGTCACTGCCGGTCTCATCCGCCAACCGCCGCAGCGTGTTGGCCAGGTGACCTCCATTAGCGGCGAGGCCGTCGGGGTCATCGTAGGAATCAGGGGCGCGCAACGCGCTGGGATCCAGGTGCAGCAGACGCCACGACTGCATCTCTCGCTTGAGCGCGTACAGCAGCGGGAAGTCTGTCGCCGTGGTCAGACTGGACAGAACGGTTGCAGTGGCAGCCGTCGCGGGAAGGCGACGCTTACGCCCCTGATTGCCCTGCTGCCTGATGCTGAAGACAGGCCGGTTCTGCTCGTCCTGCTCCGTCTCCAACGGATCGGCACCCGTGCGGTAGGCCGCCAACCGCTTACGCTGCTCGGCGTCGAACCGGGCGACCCAGGTGTCGTCGGCCCGCCGGATTCTCCGAACCGCCTCACTGACGACATACGGCCGCTGCGTCCCGCTGTGACCGGTCGACCTGAGTTCAAGCGTCAACTCGTAGCGAAGTCGCGAATGATTGACTTCGGCCGTGTCGCCGAACGCGTCGGTGACCGATCTGTCCAGCAGCACTTCGACGGCGAACGACATCACCTCGACCGAGGATCCGTCGGTGTGCTTGTGAAAGAGGTCCACGATGTCGCCACGCATGTGTTGAGCGGCTTCGAGGACCGGGTCGCCGGCCAGTCGACCGAGGAACTGGATGGCGTCGAACAGGTTTGACTTGCCTGCCGCATTCCGTCCGATGATCACGAGGAAGGGCGGGATGTCCAACGAAAAATCACGGAAAGACTTGAATCCGTCGATCTCGATCCGCGTCAGCATCCCGCCCGCCCTCAGAGCGCCGGCGGGGTGAACGTGCCGATGGCGGACTCCAGCGCGGCGGCCACCCGGTACATCCGGTCGTCGGCCATGGTCGGGGCCATCACCTGCAGTCCGACCGGCAACCCCTCGGAGAGCCCGCAGGGCACCGAGATGCCCGGCCCGCCGTACAGGTTGGTCGGGATCGTGTACAGGTCGGCCAGGTACATCTGGTACGGGTCGGCGGTCCGCGCGCCCATCGGGAACGCCACCGACGGGGTGGTCGGCGAGATCAACGCGTCGACCTGCTCGAACGCGGCGGTGAAGTCCCGCGTGATGAGCGTCCGGACCTTCTGCGCCTGCCCGTAGTACGCGTCGTAGTAACCCGACGACAACGCGTACGTGCCGATCATGATGCGGCGCTTGACCTCCGGGCCGAAGCCGGCCTCCCGGGTCAGCGACATGACCTCCTCCAGCGACCGGTTGCCGTCGTCGCCGACCCGCAGGCCGAACCGGACACCGTCGAACCGGGCCAGGTTGGAGGAGCACTCGCTCGGGGCGATCAGGTAGTAAGCCGGCAGCGCGTACGCGAACGTCGGGCAGGAGATCTCCACGACCTCGGCGCCCATCTTGGTCAGCGCGTCCACCGACTCACGGAACGCGGTCATCACACCCGGCTCGGCGCCCTCGCCGACGAACTCGCTGACGATGCCGAGCCGCACGCCGGTCAGGTCACCCGTCGCGCCGAGCTTCGCCGCCGCCACCACATCCGGAACCGGCTGCGGGATCGAGGTGGAGTCCCGGGGGTCGTGCCCGCCGATCACCTGGTGCAGCAGGGCCGCGTCGAGCACGTTCCGGGCGCACGGGCCGGGAGTGTCCAGCGACGAGGAGAAGGCGACCAGGCCGTAGCGGGAGGTGCCGCCGTAGGTGGGCTTCGCGCCCACGGTGCCGGTCACCGCGCCGGGCTGGCGGATCGAGCCGCCGGTGTCCGAGCCGATGGCCAGCGGCGCCTCGTACGCGGCCAGCGCGGCAGCGCTGCCACCACCCGAGCCGCCCGGGATCCGGGTCAGGTCCCACGGGTTGTGCGTCGGGCCGTACGCCGAGTATTCGGTGGAGGACCCCATGGCGAACTCGTCCATGTTGGTCTTGCCGAGCATCACCGTGCCGGCGTCACGCAGACGCTGCACGATCGTCGCGTCGTACGGCGGGCGCCAACCCTCCAGGATCTTCGACCCCACCGTGGTCGGGACGCCCCGGGTGGCGAGCACGTCCTTCACCGCGACCGGCACACCCGCGAGCGGGCCCAACTCCTCGCCGGCTGCCCGGCGCTCGTCCACCGCGCGGGCCGCGGCGAGCGCGCCGTCGGAGTCGACGTGCAGGAAGGCGTGCACCCGGTCGTCGACGGCGGCGATCCGGTCCAGGTGGGCCTGGGTCACCTCGACGGCGGAGGTCTCGCCCCCGGCGACCAGGGACGCGATCTCCGACGCCGTCATCTTGATCAAATCACTCATGCCGTCACTCCGCTTCGCTCCGCGACGCCATGAGGCACCACGGCGCTGCACCGATGATTCGCTCGCTGCCGCTCGCTCATGAGGCCACGTCCTCGCTCAGGATCCGCGGTACGCGGAACCGCTGGTCCTCGGCGTCGGGGGCGCCCGAGAGCGCCTCCTCAGGGGTCAGGCACGGCGTGACGACGTCCTCGCGGAAGACGTTGGTCAGCGGCACCGAGTGCGAGGTCGGCGGGATGTCCGCGGCGGCGACCTCGCCGACCTGGGCGACTGCCTGGAGGATCACGTCGAGCTGGCCGGCGAACGTGTCCAGCTCCTCCTCGGTGACGGCGAGCCGCGACAGGCGCGCCAGGTGCGCGACCTCCTCGCGGGAGATGGCGGCCATCCGTGCCCCCTTCTGATGTCCTGCTGGTCGGCGGTGTGCCTGCCGCGCGGCGGGTGGAGCGTGACGCGCGGTGACCGGAGCGAGTCTATTGTTCCGCTCCGGTGCCGCGTCCCCGACTCCCCCTCCCGACAGCCGGGTCAGCGGGTGGGGCGACGACCGGTGTCCGACTGCGGGGGCCCGCTCGGGCGCACCGGCCGGTACCGGGCCAGCCAGGTGACCAGTTCCTCGGCCGGCATGGGCCGGGCGTAGAACCAGCCCTGCGCGGCGTCGCAGCCGGCGGCGTGCAGCATCCGCCAGGTCCGCTCGTCCTCGACGCCCTCGGCGACCACCCGCAGCCCCAACGCGCCGGCCAGCTCGATCATCGACCGGACGATCGCCGCGTCGTCGGCGTCGTCGGCCATGCCGAGGACGAACGACCTGTCCACCTTCACCTCGGACAGCGGCAACCGGCGCAGGTGTTGCAGGGAGGAGTAGCCGGTGCCGAAGTCGTCCAGCGCGATGGCCACGCCGATTCGGTGCAGGTGGGAGATGGTGGCCAGCACCCGGCGCGGGTCGGCCATCAGGGCACCTTCGGTGATCTCCACCTGCAACCGCTCGGCCGGAACCTGGTAGCGGGCCAGCCGGTCGGCGATCTGGTCGGCGATCTCGCCGGTGTGCAGGTCCCGCACGCTCACGTTCAGCGCCGCGCGCAGGCCGATGCCGGCCGCCGACCACTTGGCGAGTTGCTCCACGACGTCGTCGACGACCCGACGGGTGAGGAGACGCATCACCGCGCTCTGCTCGGCGACCCGGATGAGCTCCTCCGGGTCGACCATGCCCCGCCGGGGGTGCCGCCACCGCAGCAGGGCCTCGACGCCGACCACCTCGCCCGTCGCGATGGCGATCTGCGGCTGGTAGTACATCGTGATTTCGCCGGCGTCGTCGGGCGCGTCCCCGTCCACGTGCGCCCACCCGGTCGATCCGGGCGCCTGCCCCGACGTGCCCGGCCCGGCGTCACGCCGAGGCCAGGAACCACCGTTGCCCCTCGCGGGCAGCACGCCCGCGTTCGACGCCCGGCGGCCGTTGCCCGCTCCCGCACGTCGCTCCCGGGCCGAACCCGAGCGGGTGCCGGCGACCGAGGCACGGGAGCTTCGGCCCCGGATCGGGTCGGCGCCGGTGGCGATCCGGTTGATCAGCTCGTCGGCGTGCACCAGCTCGGCGTCGTTGCGCCGACGACGCCCCCACCAGCGGGGACCGGCCGGCGGCGCGGTGGCGACCGCCGATGCCGGCTCCGCGAGTGGTGCGGGCTCGGCCGGGGATCCGAGGGGCAGCGCCGCCCCGTCACCGCCGCGCACCTCGGCCTTCGCGCCCAGGGGTACGTCGACCCGCTCGGCGTCGCTCGACACGACGTCCCGGCCGTTCCCGTCGGCCTGATCGGCCAGCGCGTCGCCGTAACCGCGCACCGCCGGCCCGGCGTCGAGGGGCCTCTCCCCCCGACCCTCCCGCTCGGCGGCGAACGGCTCGGTGGCCTGCCCCTCCCGCTCGGCGGCGAGCGGCTCGGTGGCCTGCCCCTCTCGCTCGGCGGCGAACGGCTCGTCCGTCGACGGGCTGGATTCCAGCACCCGGCGCAGGTCGGCGAGGAGACCGAGTCGCTCGGCGGAGTTGTGGTCGGACTCGGGGGCGTAGACGGCCACCGTGTCGTTGCGGTGCTTGGCGTCGTACATCGCCACGTCGGCGTGGCGCATCAACGTGGCGAAGTCCTCGCCGTGTTCGGGAAAGAGCGCGATCCCGATCGAACCGCCGACGTCCAACGGCAGCCCGTCGAGTGGCACCGGCTCGGCCAGCGCCTGGACCACCCGGTCGGCCAACTCCCGTGCCTGACCGACGTCGGTCAGGCCGGTCATCACGATGGCGAACTCGTCGCCACCGAGACGGGCGATCATCTGCGGTCGGGGCTGCACGTCGGCGAGCCGGGCGCTGACCTCGACCAGGAGCCGGTCGCCCACGGCGTGACCGAGAGCGTCGTTGACGTTCTTGAAACGGTCCAGGTCGATTAGGAGCAGGGCCAGTTGACCGTCGGGCTCGCCACGGGCGGTCCGCTCGGCGTGCAGGTGCACCTGCTCGGCCACCTCGGCCAGCAGCGCCTTGCGGTTGGGAAGCCCGGTCAGCGGGTCGGCGGCGGCGAGGTGCTGCTGCTCGACGGTCAGCCGGGCCATCCGGTAGACCGCGAACAACGGCACGAGCACCAGTGGGATCAACGCCGCGCTGACCCGGGCCGCGGCGACCAGCACCGGGGCGAGCAGCAACAGCGAACCGGTGGAGAGCAACTCGAAGCCGAGGCCCTGACGCAGGGTCGGCCACCACCGGTCGCCGAAACGCAACCGCACCGCCCAACTGACCAGCCCGTAGTTGACGACGAACCACGCCAGCGTGGCACCGCCGACAGCGGCCACGTCGGTCCAGTGCAGACGACCGCCGGAGAAGATGGTGCCCGAGCCGAGCTGGATCACCCCGTACGCGGCGGCGAGGGCGCACGCGTACTGGCCGACGTTGAACGCGGTCCGCCAGGCCGCGTGTCGCATCCGCCAGCCGGAGACGATCACCCCGACCGCCTGAACCGCCACGGCGGGCCCGAGGCCCCAGCCGAGCAGGATCGCGAAGGTGAAGCAGGTGGACGGGAACACCGCCGAGGTCTGCCGACGCCCCGGCGGCACGAACGGCCGGGCGTCGCAGACCACAGCGAGCACGGCCATCGTCCAGAACGCCACCGGCAGCCCGGAGACCTCGGCGGGAAGCGTCGCCAGCGGTACGGCGGCGGTCAGCGCGGCGACCACCAGGATGCCGACGACGAAGGTGGCGAACGGCGTCGCCCGCCCCGGGGGGAGCGAGTTGCGTGGATCGGCGGCCTCCACCACACCTCCCGACGACCGTCGGCGTGCCGCTGCGGTACGCCGTGACCCAATGAAACGCCCTCAGCCCCCGGTTTCCCGGTATGACAGTCACGAATCGGTCGTAGTCGTAATTAAGTTGGTATACGCCGCCAGTCGTCTCCGCAACCGTGCCGCCGGAATTACTCGCCGAGCTGGGCGACCTCCCGCGCGGCGTCCGGACCCGCGTCCAGCAGCAGCCGGAACCCGTCCTCGTCCAGCACCGGCACCTTGAGGCTCGCCGCCTTGTCGGCCTTGGACCCGGGGTTGTCCCCCACGACCACGAAGCTCGTCTTCTTGGAGACCGACCCGCTGAGCTTGCCGCCCCGGCTCTGCACGGCCTCGGCGGCCTGGTCCCGGGAGAAGCCGGCCAGTGTGCCGGTCACCACCACCGTCAGCCCCTCCAACGGGCGCGGACCCTCGTCGACCGCCTCCTCCGCCATCCGTACACCCGCCTCGGCCCACTTGCGGACGACCTCCCGGTGCCAGTCCACGGCGAACCACTCGCGGATGCTGGCCGCGATGGTCGGCCCGACCCCGTCGACGGAGGACAGCTCGTCCTCGCTGGCCGCGTCGATGGCCTCCATCGAGCGGAAGTGCCGGGCGAGCGCCTGCGCGGCGGTGGGGCCGACGTGGCGGATGGAGAGCGCCACCAACACCCGCCACAGGTCACGCTCCCGGGCGACCGCCAGATTGTCCAACAACTTGACCGCGTTGCTGCCCAGCGTGCCGTCCTTGTTGACGAAGAACGGGGACCGGGACAACTGCTCGGCGTCGAGCTGGAAGAGGTCGCCCTCGTCGGCGATGACGTCCGCGTCCAGCAGGGCCGCCGCACCCTTGTAGCCGAGAACCTCGATGTCGAACGCGCCGCGACCGGCGAGGTGGAACACCCGCTCCCGCAGCTGGGCCGGACAGCTGCGGGTGTTGGGGCAGCGGATGTCGATGTCGCCCTCCTTGGCCGGCGCGAGCGGAGTGCCGCACGCCGGGCAGGTGGTCGGCATGACGAACGGCCGGGCGTCGGCGGGTCGCAGGTCGACGACCGGGCCGAGCACCTCGGGAATCACGTCACCGGCCTTGCGCAGCACCACCGTGTCGCCGATGAACACGCCCTTGCGTTCGACCTCCCGGGCGTTGTGCAGGGTGGCCAGCGCGACGGTCGAGCCGGCGACCCGCACCGGTTCGAGCACGGCGAACGGGGTGACCCGACCGGTGCGCCCCACGTTGACGTCGATGTCGAGCAGCTTGGTGGTGACCTCCTCCGGCGGGTACTTGAAGGCGATCGCCCATCGCGGCGCACGGCTGGTCGAGCCCAGCCGGCCCTGGATGGACACCGGGTCGACCTTGACCACGACCCCGTCGATCTCGTGCTCGACGTCGTGCCGGTGCTCGGCGTAGTAGGCGATGTATTCCGCCACGCCGGCCAGATCCCTGACGACCCGCCACCGGTCACTGGTCGGCAACCCCCACGCCTTCAGCGCCGCGTACGACTCGGACTGGGCGGTGGGCTGGAACCCCCGGCGGGCGCCGATGCCGTGCACGACCAGGCGCAGCGGTCGGGAGGCGGTGATTCGTGGGTCCTTCTGCCGAAGGCTGCCGGCGGCGGCGTTGCGGGGGTTGGCGAACGGCGCCTTGCCCTGCTCCACCAGGCCCGCGTTGAGGTCGGCGAACGCGGCGACCGGGAAGTAGATCTCGCCCCGGACCTCCACCAGCTCGGGCACGTCCGGGAAGTCGGCCGACGCGGTGAGCTGGCCCGGCACGTCGCGGATGCTGCGCACGTTGGCGGTGACGTCCTCGCCGGTGCGGCCGTCACCCCGGGTGGCCGCACGGACCAGCCGGCCCTTCTCGTAGGTCAGGTTGATCGCCAGCCCGTCGACCTTCAACTCGCACAGGTAGGGCACCGCGCCACCGGCGTCCCGCTCGACCCGCTCGGCCCACGCCGCCAACTCCTCGTCGGCGAACGCGTTGTCGAGCGACAGCATCCGCTCGGCGTGGGTGACCGGGGTGAAGTCGGTGGAGAACGTGCCGCCCACCCGTTGGGTCGGCGAGTCGGGCGTCCGCAGCGCCGGGAACTCCGCCTCCAGTGCCTCCAGCTCGCGCAACTGCTTGTCGAACTCGGCGTCGGTGATGGTCGGCGAATCCAACACGTAGTAGCGGTATTGGTGCTCGGTCAGCTCCTGGCTGAGCGTGGCGTGCCGCTCCCGGGCCTGCGGCGTGGGCTCCGCCCCGGCCGCCGCCTCCTGAGCCGGGCTGACCTGCTGACCGATCTGCTCCTCGGACACACCGCCACCTTCGGACACGCCTGCGACCTCCCTGATCACGCTACTCCGGCACGGTATCGGGCCGGTGGGACAATCCGGCGTCCGCCCGCGCCGGAAGCGACGCCGCCCTCACCCGCTCTCCGTGCTGGCCGGGTTGGCGGGTGCCGCGGACTGTGGGGCCGCTGCGGTGTCGTCGACGGGCAGCACCGACGACGGCACGCCAGGGCGTCGTCGGCGGGCGGCACCGGCGACGGCACGCCGGGGCGTCGTCGGCGGGCGGCACCGACGACGGCGTGCGAGGATCGCCGGACGGTGCGGCCCTCGGGGTCGCCGAGAGGCGGAGGTACGGATGCCCGAGGCGCTGCTCTGGGCGGTGGCGATCCTGCTGGCGGTTGCCGCCGGTTGGGCGTGGAACAGTTGGCGGCACCGGGTGTCGACGCGCCCTCCGGGCACCCGCCCGGACCGCTCCGCCCCGGACCGCTCCGGCGGTCGACGTCCGGCTCCGCCGCGACCGCGCAGCACCGACCGGCCGGCCAAGCCCCGCCCGCGCGACTCCGACCGGCACGACGCCCCGGAACCCGGCGAGATCTGGTGGGCCGACGTGCCGTACGCCGACGGCACCGGATCGAAGGTGCGCCCCTGCCTGGTACTTCGTGCCGACTCCCGGGGCGCCGACGTCCTGAAGATCACCAGCCAGGACAAGAGCGACCGGGACGACCACGTGCGGATCCCCACCCGGGACTGGGACCCCGGCGCGGAGCACGACAGCTACCTCAGCCTGACCGAGCCGATCCGCCTCAGCTCGGCCGCCTTCGCCGACCACGCCGGCCGCTGCGACGGCGACCTGTGGAAGAAGGTCCGCAGCCTGCGGCACCTGCCCACCGCCTGACCACCCGCCGCCTGCCCTGACCCTGGCGGCCTGATCCACTCGGGTTCCTGAAAAGCGCGCCATCACCGGCCCCGCGATGCCCCGACTTCCAGAAACCCGAGTCGATCACAGGCGCCGGCCGGCAGGCGGGCCTGGCACGCGACCCGGCCGGTCAGACCCCGGCACGCGGCGGGTCAGTCCCAGGTCGCGCCGAGGGTGGCGAGCTGGTCGGCGTACTCGATGCGGTTCGCCCATTCGGTCGGCCAGGCGGCCATCCCGAGCGCCGCGCCCACGAACGCGCCGGCCAGGGCGGCGATCGAGTCGGAGTCGCCGGCGGTGGTCGCGCCCCGGGCCAGGGCGGTGACCGGGTCGTCGGCGTGCCGTACGGCGCAGAGCAGCGCGGTGGCCAGCGCCTCCTCGGCGACCCAGCCCTCTCCGGTGGCCCGGCACGGGTCACCGCCGTCGTCCGGCCGACCCAGGGCGTCCACCAGTCGACCCAGCGCGACGAGGCACTCGTCCCAACCCTGGGCGATGAACTCCTCCGGAGACCGCGAACCGGGGCGCTGCCACAGGTCACCCAGCCACTGCTCCCGGTAGACCAGACGCTGGGACCGCGCCCGCTCGATGAGCAGCGCGGGCACCTCGGGCAGTGTGGCGCCCGCGCGGAGCGCGAACACCGCGTACGCGGTCAGCTCGCTGGCGGCCAGCCCCGTCGGGTGACCGTGGGTCAGCCCGGCCTGCAACTGGGCGAGCCCGGCCAGTGTGTCCAGGTCGACGTCGAGCAGGCCGACCGGGGTGACCCGCATGTTGGCCCCGCAGCCCTTCGACCCGGCCACCGTCGCCTCCTGCCAACGCACCCCACGGCTCAGCTCCGCACAAGCGCGCAGGCAGGTCATGCCCGGGGCGCGGTTGTTGTCCGGGCTGATCGCCCAGGCCAGGAAGCGTCGCCGCAGCAGAGGCTCCACCGCCTCCGGCGTCAACGACGGCGCTTCGCGCAGCGCCCAGGCGACCGCGAGCGCCATCTGGGTGTCGTCGGTGACCAGGGCCGGCTCCCCGGACAGCTCGCGGGGACCTGCCGGACCGTAGCGGTGCTCGATCTCGGCGACGGTCAGGAACTCGGTCGGCTTGCCCAGCGCGTCACCGTAGGCGAGGCCGTAGAGCGAACCGGAGGCGCGCAGCGCGGCAGTGTGGATCACGGCGGCCATCATGCCCGGCCGCCGCAAGCCGTGCCGAGGTCAGTCCCAGCAGAGACAGAACGGGTGGCCGGCCGGATCGGCGTACACCCGGAAACCGTCGCCCTCGCCCGGCAGTCGCCGGGCACCGAGCGCGAGCGCCGCCTTCTCCGCGGTCTCGATGTCGTCCACCGTCACATCCAGGTGGAACTGCTGAGGGCGCTCCGGGTCCGGCCAGGCCGCTGGCCGCAGGTTGAGCGCCTGTTGGAAGGCGAGACGCGGCTGGTGACCGGGCGGGCCGCCCAGCACCACCCAGTCGTCGTCCATCTCACCCTCGGCGAGAGGCACGCCGAGCAGCTCGGCGTAGAACGCCGCCAGCGCCCGTGGATCCGGGCAGTCGATCACCACCGTACGCAGCTGTCCAATCATGACCGTCATCCTGCCCAGCGGGTACGACAGGAAACCTCAGACCTCGGCGAGCCTGCGGCCGGCGTCCCGACAGGCCGCGAGCACCGCCCGCGCGTACTCCGGGGTGGCACCGGCGAGACCACAGGCGGGAGTGACCACCACCTGCTGAGCGAGCTGCCGGCGGGGAAAGCCGAGGCGGTCCCAGAGCTGGCGTACCCGATCGGCGATCTGCGCGGAGGTCGGAGCGCGACCGGCCGACGGCGGCCGGGTCGGAGCGGCCCCGGCCAGCAACCCGAGGCCGGCGTCGATCGCCTCGCCCAGCGGATCCAGGTCGGTGACGAGGTCCAGGTCGAGGGCGACCGCGACGGCACCGGTGGAGCGGATCAGCTCCAGCGGTACGTCCGGGGCGCAGCAGTGCACGAGCGTCGGCACGCCGACCGACTCGACGACGGTGCGCAGCAGCGCGGCGGCGTCCACCGACTCGACCGCCCGGTACGCGCCGAACCCGCTCTCGGTCGGCACCCGTCCGGCCAGCACGGCCGGCAGCGACGGTTCGTCCACCTGGAGCAGCACCGACGCCCGGGGCAGCCGCCGGGCCACCGCCGCGACGTGCGCGCGCAGCCCTTCGGCGAGGGAACCGGTCAGATCGCGGACCGCGCCGGCGTCGCGCAACAGACGGCCGCCGATCGGCAGCTCCAGGGACGCGGCCAGCGTGAGCGGCCCGGCGGCCTGCACCTTGATCGGCCCGGCGTACTCCTCGGCCTGCTCGGCGAGCTGGTCCAGGTCGCGTTCCATCAGGTCGAGGGCCCGGCGCAGGTCGCGGCCCGGGCGCGGGGCGACCCGCCACCGGCCGGCGTACACCTCGACGGGCAGGTCGACCAGCAGGCCGGCGGAGCGGCCGATCAGGTCCGCGCCAGGGCCACGGGCCGGTAGCTCGGGCAGGTGGGGCAGGTCGGGAAGCTCACCGAGGACCACCCTCTGGGCCTCGCCGATATCGATGCCGGGCAACGAGCCGATCCCGGTTGCCGAGCCCGCCGGCCAGGGCCACGCCTGATCTGTCACGGCCGAAAGGCTATCCCGCTGGCACCCGGGCCGTGCGGTCAGCCGGTGATGGTCGCCGAGCCGAGGACCACGTCACCGGCCGGGTCCGGCCGGTACGCGACGAGGGCCTGACCGGCGGCGACGCCGCGTACCGGCTGGCGCAGCTCCGCGTGCAGCAGGTCACCGTCGAGGGCGACCGTGGCGGGTACCACGCTGCCGTGCGCGCGCAACTGCACCTCGCACTCCACCGGGGAGTCCGGAAGCGCGCCGCCGGTCCAGACCGGACGAACGGCACGGACCTCAGACACCTCCAACGCCTCGGCCGGGCCGACGGTCACCGTGTTGGTCTTCGGGGTGATGGAGAGCACGTAGCGCGGCCGGCCGTCCGGGGCGGGCCGGTCCAGGTGCAGCCCGCGACGCTGCCCCACCGTGTACGCGTACGCGCCGGTGTGGCTGCCGACCACCGCGCCGGTGCTCGCGTCGACCACGTCGCCGGGGGCCTCGCCGAGCCGGCCGGCCAAGAAGCCACGGGTGTCGCCGTCGGCGATGAAGCAGATGTCGTGCGAGTCGGGCTTGTCGGCGACCGCCAGGCCACGCTCGGCGGCTTCCGCTCGGACCTGCGCCTTGGTCGAGTCGCCCAGCGGGAAGATCGACCGGTCCAGCTGCTCACGGGTGAGCACGGCCAGCACGTACGACTGGTCCTTGGCCACGTCGACACTGCGCCGCAGGAGCCCGTCGGGGCCGAGCCGGGCGTGGTGCCCGGTCACCACCGCGTCGAAGCCCAGCGCCACCGCCCGGTCCAGCACCGCCGCAAACTTGATCTTCTCGTTGCAGCGCAGGCAGGGGTTCGGCGTACGGCCGGCCGCGTACTCGGCGACGAAGTCGTCCACCACGTCCTCGTGGAAGCGGTCGGCCATGTCCCACACGTAGAAGGGGATGCCGATCACGTCGGCGGCCCGGCGGGCATCGCGGGAATCCTCCAGGGTGCAGCAGCCGCGCGCCCCGGTCCGGTAGGTCTGTGGGTTGCGGGCCAGCGCCAGGTGCACGCCAGTCACGTCGTGCCCGGCCGCCACCGCCCGCGCCGCCGCCACGGCCGAGTCAACCCCGCCCGACATCGCCGCCAGAACCCTCACCGGTCCACTCCCTTCCCCGTTTCCGGGACAACCCTATCCACCAGCCCGGGCAAGCCCCGGGGACCGGGTCAGCGGGGGGTGCGGAGGGCTGCTGCTCGGCGGGCCCGCTCGACAGCTGCCGGGAGGGCCGCGACGACGGCGTCGACGTCGGCCTGGGTGCTCGTGTGGCCCAGGGAGAACCGCAGGGAGGAGCGGGCGCGGTCGTCGTCGGCACCCATCGCCAGGAGTACGTGCGACGGCTGGGCCACCCCCGCTGAGCAGGCCGAACCCGTCGAGCAGGCGATCCCCTGCGCGTCGAGCAGCAGGAGCAGCGCGTCGCCCTCGGAGCCCGGGAAGGAGAAGTGGGCGTTGCCGGGCAGCCGGTCGGCCGGGTCACCGTTGTAGATCACCTCGGGCACCGCCCGGCGTACCCGCTCGATCAGGTCGTCGCGGAGTGCGGCCACCCGGGCCGCGTACTCCTGCTGGCCCTTCACCGCCGCCTCGACGGCGACCGCGAAGGCGACGATGCCTGCGGTGTCCAGGGTGCCGGAGCGGATGTCACGTTCCTGGCCGCCACCGTGCAGCAGCGGCGTGGCCGCCACGTCCCGGGCCAGCAGCAGCGCGCCCACCCCGGCCGGGCCGCCCAGCTTGTGCCCGGTGACGGTCAGCGCGGCGACCCCGCTGGCGGCGAAGTCGACGGGCACCTGACCGACCGCCTGGATGGCGTCGGTGTGGAACGGCACACCGTGTTCGGCGGCGACGGCGGCCAGCTCGGCGACCGGTTGGACGGTGCCCACCTCGTTGTTCGCCCACATCGCGGTGACCACTGCCACCCGGTCGGCGTGCGCGGACAACTCGGCGCGCAGGTCCTCCGGGTCGAGCCGACCGACGGCGTCCACCGGGAGCAGACCGACCTCGGCGCCCTCGTGCCGCGCCAACCAGTCGACCGCGTCCAGCACGGCGTGGTGCTCGACGGCGCTGGAGACCACCCGGCGACGGTCGGCGCCGGCATCCCGGCGGGCCCAGAAGATGCCCTTGACCGCGAGGTTGTCACTTTCGGTGCCACCACCGGTAAAGATCACCTCGGAGGGCCGTGCGCCCAGCACCGCGGCCACCCGTTCACGCGACTCTTCGACCCGGCGGCGGGCACGGCGGCCCGACGCGTGCAGGGAGGACGCGTTGCCGACCTCGCGGGCGGTAGCGACGTACGCCTCCAGTGCCTCGTCGAGCATCGGAGTCGTCGCCGCGTGATCCAGGTAAGCCATCACCGTTCAGCGTACGGCCGACACGTCGGGGGCCGGATGCCGGAGGGGCTTCACGCCATGTGCCGGGGTGGGACTCCCCACCCCGGCACATGGCGTGACCTCGTCAGGCGGGTACCGCGGTCACGACGATGTTGTCCCGGTACTTGCGGGCCTTGGCGTCGAACGGCCCACCGCACGTGATCAGCGTCAGCCGCGGCTTCCCGTCCCGGGCGAAGTACCGGTCCAGCGGAATCCTGGTCTTGTCGTACTCCTCCCGGGCCACGACCCGGTACTGCCGCGCCTCGCCGTCGCTGCCGGTCGCGGTCACCGTGTCGCCCTGGTCCAGCTCCCGCAGCCGGAAGAACGCACCCTTGCCCTGCTTGGCGCTGTCCACGTGACCGGCGACGACCACCGATCCGGCCTCCGCCTCCAGGCCGGGACCGTGGCGGTACCAGCCGATCTGGTCGACGCTCGGCGGCACCTCGAACTCCCCGGTCCGGTCGTTGATGCCGACCGCGTTGACCCTGGCGGTGACGCCGATCTCCGGGATCACCAGCCGTACCGGCCTGACGATCTCCGCGTCGGTGGGCAGCTCACCGGCGGTCACCGGGATCGACGGGCCGCTGGCCACGGTCGGTGGGGTGCTGGCGAGGGCTGTCGCCTCGTCCGCGCCCACGTTCCCGGCCTGCTGCGAGCCGCACGCCACCAGGGTGGCGACGGTGAGCGCGGCAACGCCGGCGGCCACTGCCGCCAGCGCGCCGCGGTTGCGCACCGTCACTTGCGACCGGTCCGCGCGGTCGCCATCCGCACCCCGCCACCGAGCAGCAGGAGTACGCCGGCACCGGTGAGCACGTACCACCAGGTGTTCACGCCCGTGCCGGCCTGCCCACCGTCACCGCTCGGCACGCCGCCGGGAGCGGAGTGCAGGCCGGTGATGGTCTGCGCCACGACGTCGAGCGTCTTGCCCTCGGCGGAGCCGATCGCGTAGACGACCGTCGCGGTGCCCTCCTTGAGGTTGAGGTCGGCCGGGCCGATGGCCACGGTGTCGGTGCCGGCCAGCACCACGTCCGCCTTCACGCTGCCCGCGTCGACGTCGCCCTTGGCCTCGTTCGGGTTGGTGAGGCCCTCGAAGACCGGGGTTCCACCGGCGCGTACGTCGACCGCCGGGGCGGCGGCGGTGTGCCGGACGACCAGCCGGGCCTTGCCTGCGGCGACCTTCGAGACGTCGTTCACGAACGGCGTGATCTTCGGCTGGCCGGCGGCGTCGAGGTGCGCCGCGATGCTGATGTTGGCCCCGCCGGGCACCGCCGCGTTGTCGGCCTTGAGGATCGCGCTGCCGATCGGCTCGCCGGGCTTGGTGAGCGCGATGTCGTAGTCGCCCTCCTCCAGGTTCAGCGGGCCGGCGACGTCACCGGGCTTGAAGTTCTCCAGCGTCTTCTTGCCGTTGACGTAGACGTCGACCGGGGTGTCCGGGATGCCGTGCACGACGGAGACCTTCGACGTGGCGGCGTACGCGGGGGTGGCGGTGAGCGCGCCGACACCGGCGAACGTCAACGCGGCGACCGCGCCACCCGCGGCGACCCGACGGAAGTACGAGAGCTGCATGTCTGCCTCCTGGTGATAACTGCTGATTCGTCAGGCCTGGCTTGCAGAACGGGTTACGCCGGCTCCTCGACGGGCGGATGCGCCGGAGAGGCACTTTTCTTTTTCGGTCCCGCCTGCATCCGATCGACGCCCCTGGGACGAAGAGCAGGTGAGATGACTTCGACCGGGAGAGTGGGGCAGAGACTGTGGCAGCTACAGTCGGGCATGCCCCATCGAAGGCGAGCCGCCCGATGACGGCGCCCCTACAGGAACCGGACCCCCCGGTGGACGACCTCGGCCTCCGCTTCCACGCGGGTGACGAGGTGGCCCTCCGCGAGGCGTACGACAGGTACGGTCGCGCCGTGCACCACCTGGCCAGCTCCATGCTGGCCAACCGCAGCGACGCCGAGGACGTCACCCAGGCGACGTTCGTCGCCGCCTGGCTGGGTCGCGACACCTTCGACCCGGCCAAGGGATCCCTGGTCGGGTGGCTGCTCGGCATCGGCCGACGCAAGGTGATCGACCGGATGCGCGCCTCGGCCCGCGAGACCCGCGTGGTGGAGACGGTCCGGCAACTGCCCGAGCCGACGTCCACCGACCCGGACCCGGACCGGGTGGTGGACCGTCTGGTCATCGCCGACGAGCTGGCCCGTCTGCCGGACGACCAGCGACGCATGCTGGAGTTGGCCTTCTACGACGACCTGACACACCAGCAGATAGCCACGGTGACCGGAGTGCCGCTGGGCACCGTGAAGAGCCACATCCGGCGCGGCATGGCGAGCTTGAAACGCAGATGGGAGGTGGACGGTGCAGCACCTGGACCACGACCGGCTGGTCTTTCTGGCGCTCGGTGAGAGCGAGGCGGACAACGGGGAGAGCACCCACCTCGGCACCTGCGCACATTGCCGCGCGGAGTTGGCGACCCTGGAACGGGTTGCGGGGCTCGGCACCGAGACGCAGGGCCTGACCGACCTGCCCGACCCCCCGGAGCACGTCTGGCAGGGCATCATCGCCCAGGTCAGGGCGGCGGAAGCCGGGCCGTCGCCGACCGGGCCCGGTCGGCAGCAGGTGCCCGCGCAGACCGACAGCGGCACGGCCGAGAGGGCCGACGACGCGCACACCGGGTCGACGGTCACCAGGTTGGATCCGACGCGCCGGTCCCGTCGGGGCTCCGGCTGGTCCCGTTGGGCGGCCACCGCCGTGACGGCGGCAGCCGCCGCGGCGGTCGGTGTGGTGGGCACCGTCTCGGTGCTACGGCCGGACGACCCGTCGCCCACTCCGCCGCAGGTGGTGGTGGCGAGCGCGCCGCTGGCGGCGTACGGATCGACACCACCGACGGCCACCGGCGACGCCCGTGTTCTCCAGGACGGCCAACTGCATCTGCATGTGGCGAATCTCCCGCGCGTCCCTGGGTACTACGAGGTCTGGCTCATCAATCCGACGACGATGGAGATGTTCTCGGTGGGCACCCTGGGAAGCGGTTCGGATGCTCTGCTGCCGCTGCCCCCGAACGTCGACCTGACGAGTTATTCGGTGGTCGACGTCTCCGCCGAGCAGTACGACAACAACACCCGCCACTCCGGCGACAGCCTGTTGAGGGGCACCCTGACGGGCTGATCGGTGGGCCGGTTCAGCTCCCCGGCCCGCCGATCAGCTCCCCACTACGGAAGTGGCCGCCCGTCGCGAACGGGCGGCCACTTCCGGTAGTTCCGGGTCACTTGCGCTTGCGGATCTCCTCGGCGGCCTGCGGAACGATCTTGAACAGGTCACCCACCACGCCGAAGTCGGCCAGCTCGAAGATCGGCGCCTCGCCGTCCTTGTTGACCGCGACGATGGTCTTCGAGGTCTGCATGCCGGCCCGGTGCTGGATGGCACCGGAGATGCCGAGCGCGACGTAGAGCTGCGGGGAGACCGTCTTGCCGGTCTGGCCCACCTGGAACTGGTGCGGGTAGAAACCGGAGTCGACGGCCGCGCGGGACGCGCCCACGGCACCGCCGAGCAGGTCGGCCAGTTCCTCGACCAGCTTGAAGTTGTCGGCGTTGCCGACACCGCGACCGCCGGAAACGACCACGCCCGCCTCGGTCAGCTCGGGACGGGAGCCCTTCTGCTCGGCGACCCGCTCGACGACCTTCGCCAGCTTGTCGGTGTCGGTGACCGACACGGTGAGCTGCTCGATCGTCGGGGTGGCCGCCGCCGGGGCGGGGGTGACCGAGTTGGGTCGCACGGTGACCAGCGGCAGGCCCTTGGTGACCTTGGCCTTGACGATGGTGGAGCCGGCGAAGGCGACCTGCGTCGCGGTGCCGTCGGCGTCCAGGCCGACCACGTCGGTCAGGATGCCGTTGTCCAGCTTGACGGCGAGGCGGGCGGCGATCTCCTTGCCCTCCTGGGCGGAGGCCAGCAGCACCGCGGCCGGCTGCACCCGCTGGACCAGCTCGGCCAGCACCGTGGCCTTGGGGGCCACCAGGTAGCCGTCGATCTCGTCACCCTCGGCGGCGTAGATCTTCTCCGCGCCGTACTCGCCCAGCTTGCCGCTCAGCGCCTCGGCGGCGCCGGCGCCACCGAGCACCACGGCGCTCGGGGTGCCCAGCTCGCGGGCGAGGGTGAGCATCTCCAGGGTGACCTTCTTGACGCCGAATTCCTTGGTGGCTTCGACGACGACGAGAACCTCAGACATGTCCAGACCCGCTCTCACACGAACTTCTCGGTGGCGAGGAACTCGACCAGCTTGACGCCGCCCTCGCCCTCATCGGTGATCTTGGCTCCGCCGGAACGCGGCGGGCGCTTGGTGTGCTCGACCACGGCACTCGTGGCACCGTCGAAGCCCACCTCGGCGGGCGCGACACCGAGGTCGGCCAGCGCGAGCGTCTGCACCGGCTTCTTCTTCGCGGCCATGATGCCCTTGAAGGAGGGGTAGCGCGGCTCGTTGATCGTGTCCCAGACGGAGACCACGGCCGGGGTGGAGGCGGTGACGACCTCGTACCCCTCCTCGGTCTGCCGCTCGACGGTCAGCGTCGCGCCGTCGACGGTGAGCTTGCGAGCGCCGGTGAGCGCAGCGACGCCCAGCCGCTCGGCGATCATGTGCGGCATGACCTGGACCCGACCGTCGGTGGACTCGGCACCGCAGATCACCAGGTCGGCGTTGAGCTGACCGAGCGCGGCGGCGAGCACCTTGGAGGTGGCGACCGCACAGGAGCCGTGCAGGGCCTCGTCCAACACGTGCACGGCCTTGTCCGGGCCCATGGAGAGCGCCTTGCGGATCGACTCGGTCGCCCGGTCCGGACCCATGGTCAGGATGGTGACCTCGCCGCCGTGCGCCTCCTTGATCTTCAGCGCCTCCTCGATGGCGTACTCGTCCATCTCGTTGATCACGTTGTTCGCCGAACCGCGGTCGACGGTGTTGTCGTCACTGCGCAGGTTGCGGTCCGCGCCCGAATCAGGCACCTGCTTGACGAGTACGACGATATTCATCGCGCTTCGACGACCCTCCTGTGTGGTGTTGCGATTCGCTCGCCCGGTATGGGGCGCAGCGTCGCGCGTCGGTCGACGCCAGGTCAACCGCGGGCTGCTGTGCGGTTTCCCACGAGGCAATGTTACCTGCCAGTAGGTTGCGCTCCCGAGGCACACAGAGTGACACAGCTCACCGACGCCGGGCCGGTCAGGCCGGCTCGGCCAACGCAACCCGAATCTGGTCGATGGCCGCCGCCTCGGCCGGTGCGACCCCGTCGTGCGCCCGGGCCACCCGGTCCGCCGCGGCCAGCACCACCGAGCGGTACGCCTCCACGTCCGGCGGTGACTTCTCGCGCAGGATCAGCACCGCCTGACGCAACGCCGGCAGCACCACCGACTCGATCTCCAGCTGGGAGTCCCGTGGAAGCCTCGGCAACGGGCCGGTGGTCAGCGCCTCCTTGATCGCCCCGCTGGCGTCGGCGAGCGCGCCGGACGCGGCGATGCTCTCCCGGATCACCCCCAGCACCCCCGGGTCGGCGTTGGAGACCAGGAAGACAGCACCGAAGGCACCGGTCTTGATGGTCAGGCGCTCCTCGTCCGTCAACCGCTGCTCCATGATCACGGAGTGTAGACGTACGGGGTGGTGGTGGTGACGGGGACGAGACCGAGTCGCTGGAGGATCGGCCGGCTGTCCTCGGAACAGTCCACCTGCATGAGCGTCCGACCCCGCTGCTCGGCCAGCCGCGCCCGGTAGTTGACCAACCCCCGGTAGATGCCCTTGCGCCGCCACTGCGGCAACGTCGAGCCGCCCCACAGCGTGGCGAAGCCGGTGTTCGCCGGGAACCGCACCCAGCCGGCGCTCACCACCGTCTCGCCGGCCTCGGCCACCACCACGGCGATCGCATTCGGGTCGGCGTCGATCTCCTTGGCCAGACCCCACACCAGGTGCGAACGGTCCGCCTGCCAGACCTCCTCCTCCATGGCGGCGATCCGCTCCAGGTCCTCCCGGGCGGTCACCTCACGCAGGCGTACCCCCTCGGGGACGACAGGCAGCGCGGCGGCCAGCGGGGCGACCGGCCCGACCACGACGGTCTCGCGGTCCTCCGGGACGAAGCCGGCGGCGCGCAGGCGGTCCGCCAGGTCGGCCGGTTCGTCGTGCTCGTTGAGCTTCCATTCGACCGACTGGCCACGCTCACGGAACAACTGCACCTGCCGGGCGATCAGCTCGTCCAGCGCGTCACCGGTCAGCCCGCCCAGGTCGCGGTACGTGAGGAACCCGCCGGCATCCAGCCCGAGGATCCGGACCAGCGGCCCGTCCCGCTCCACAGTCACTCCGGCCGGAACCGGGTCGGGGATCTCCGGGCGGAGTTGGTTGTCGTAGGCGTCGCGCAGCGTCTTTACGTCGAGATCAGTCACCGGCTCAGGCTAAGCGGCCTGGGAAGTGGATATTCTCCCACTGTGTGGGAGGCGATCAGGCGGTGGTTCGACCCGGCGGAGCTGCGCTCGGTCGGTGAGACTCCGGACTACCGGTTCTCCCTGGCCAACGAGCGAACCTTCCTCGCCTGGCTGCGAACCGGGCTGGCGCTGGTCGGCGGCGGGTTGGCCGCCGCACAGTTCCTGCCACCCCTGCCGATGAGCCACCTGCGGGAAGTGATCGCGGTGACACTGCTACTGCTCGGCGGGGTGGTCGCGATCCGCGCCGTGGACCACTGGGCGCGCACCGAGCGGGCCATCCGGCTCGGTGAGGAGCTGCCCGCGTCGCGGTTTCCCGCCATCCTCGCCATCGCCGTCGGCGTCGGGGCGGTGCTGCTGGTCGTCGCCGTCCTGATCCGGGCCGTCGGCGGCCGGTGAGCACCGGACGCGACCCGGGGCTGCAACCGGAACGGACCCGGCTGGCCTGGCGGCGCACCCTGCTCACGGCGACGGTGGTGACCGCGCTCGCCGTGCGGCTGGCGTCGACCGGAGACCCGGTCGGGGCGCTGATCGCCGGCGTCACAGTTGTGGTGTGGGGCGCCCTGCTGCTGCTCTGCTGGCCCCGCGCCACCGGCACCGGCCCCGCCCGCACCGGCGGCCGGACGTTACCCCTGGTCGCGTTCGGCACCGTGAGCCTCGCACTACTGGGAGTGCTGCTGGCGCTCCGCGGACTGTGGTGACGGGAAACGGTGAGCCATGATGGGTGCATGGCCCGGCTTGGCGTACTCCTCTTCCTGGTGCAGATCGTCCTCGCGGTCTGCGCGCTGATCAGCTGTCTCTCCGCCGAGGAGGGCCAGATCCGTGCCCTGCCCCGGATCGCCTGGGTGCTGATCATCTTGTTCTTCCCGCTGATCGGCTCGATCGCCTGGTTCCTCGCCGGCCGGGAGGCCGGCTCCGGCGCCCGCAAGGGCTGGCTGGGCGGCACCGGCTCACCCGAGCGGCAGCGCCCCCGCACTGTCGCCCCCGACGACGACCCGGAGTTCCTGCGTTCCGTGCAGGAGCGCGCCAAGGAACAGGACGACGAACTCTTCCGCCGCTGGGAGGAGGACCTGCGCCGCCGCGAGGACGACCTGCGTCGCCGCGACGGTGAGCCGCCCCGCGAGGGTGACCGACCGGAGGTGTGAGCGCGCCGCCGTCGCCCCCTCAGGGAGCGACGGCGGCGGGTGCGACTCAGGCCAGGTTCGACGACCGGGGGTACGCGTCGGTCGGGTCGGTGAGCACGTTGACCAGGTACGGCACTCCGGCGTCGAACGCCCGCTGGAGCGCCGGACCGAGATCGGCGGCCTTGGCGACGATCTCCCCCGCACCGCCGAGCGCGCTGACCACCGTGTCGTAGCGCAGCTCCGGCTGAAGGTCGGCGGCCACGTCGTACCCGTACATCGCGCGCATCGGGTGCTTCTCCAACCCCCAGATGCCGTTGTTGCCGACGACGATCACCACCGGCAGTTTCTGGCGGACCAGCGACTCGACGTCCATCAGCGAGAAGCCGGCCGCGCCGTCGCCCATCAACACGCAGATCTGCCGGTCCGGGTGACTGACCCGGGCGCCCATCGCGTAACCCATGCCGGTGCCCAGGCAGCCGTACGGGCCCGGGTCCAGCCAGGTGCCGGGCTGCGACGGCTCCAGGTACCGCCCGGCGTACGACACGAAGTCGCCACCGTCGCCGATGGTGATCGCGTCCGGGGCCAGCACCCGACGCAGCTCGCCGTAGATCCGCGCCGGACGGATCGGGTCGGTCTCGGCGGCCATCTCGGCGGCGTCGCGTGCCTTCGCCGCGTCCTCGGCGACGCGCAGGTCGGCGATCCAGTCGGCGTGGTCGGTCCGGTCACCGGCGTGGTCGGCCAGCGCGGAGAGGATCAGGCGCAGGTCACCGGCCGGAGCCGCGGCCGGCTGCACGTGCGTCGCCCGCTGGCTGGGCGCGTCGACGATGTGCACCACCTTGGCGTCGCCGAAGTCACCGAAGCTGAGGCGGAAGTCCAGCGGGGTGCCCACCACCACGACCACGTCGGCGCCGGAGAGCGCGGCCCGGCGGGCCTTGGCGAAGGCCAGCGGGTGCTCCGGCGGGAGCGAGCCGCGACCCATGCCGTTGGTGAAGACCGGAACCTGCAACGCCTCCGCCGCCTCGCGCAGCGCGGCGACCGCGTCGCCCGCGTACACGTCGGAGCCGGCGATGATGACCGGTCGCTGCGCCCCGGCGATGAGCAGGGCGGCGCGGCCGACCTCCTCCGGGTCCGGCGCGATCGGGTCGACGCCGGTCGCGGCGGGCAGGTCCGCCTCGGCGACCGAGAAGACCGTTTCGAGCGGGAAATCGAGGAAGGCCGGACCGCGGTGCGGCGTGAGCGCGGCGTTGAGCGCCGCACCCACCGCGCGCGGGATGTCGTCGGTGCTGAACACCGTCTCGGCGTGCTTGGTGACCGGGGCGACCAGCGGGAGGTGGTCCATCTCCTGGAGGCTGCCGGAACCCCAGCGGAACGCGGGCGCGCGGCCACCGAGCACCAACACCGGTGAGGCGTTGAAGAACGCGCTGGTCATGCCGGAGATGCCGTTGGTGACACCCGGCCCGGCGGTGAGCACGGCCAGGCCGGGACGACGCTGGAGCTTGGCCACCGCCTCGGCGGCGAAGACCGCGGACTGCTCGTGCCGGACGTCGTAGATCGGGAAGTCGGTCTTGTACGCCGCGTCGTAGAGCGGGAAGACGTGCCCTCCGGAGAGGGTGAACATCTCCCGTACGCCGTGCGCGCGTAGGGCCGCGAGCGCCAACTCGCCGCCGTGACCCTCGATCCGCTCCGTCATTCGCCGCTCCCCTTCGTTCCTCTTGACCGAGGGCCCACGCTACTGGCCGGTAGGAACAATGTGAACCGTTCTCGGCTAAGCCGTGTCAGCGGCCGGTGAAGTCCGGCTTGCGCTTCTCCACGAAGGCCGACATGCCCTCCCGCCGATCGTCGGTGGCGAACAGTGCCGCGAAGAGCTGACTCTCCCAGGCCAGACCCGAGTTCAGGTCCATGTCCAGGCCGCCGTCGACCGCCAGCTTCGCCGCGCGCAGCGCCTGCACCGGACCCGTCAGGTACGGCTTCACGTAGGCGACAGCGGCCTCGTAGACCTCGGCGGCCGGCACCACCAGGTCGGCCAGGCCGATCCGCAGCGCCTCCTCGGCGTCGACCATCCGGCCCGTCATGATCAGATCCTTGGCGCGGGCCGGGCCGACCAGGCGGGCCAGCCGCTGGGTGCCGCCGGCGCCCGGGATGATGCCGAGCTTGATCTCCGGCTGGCCGAGCTTGGCGTCGTCGGCCACGATCCGCCAGTCACAGGCCAGCGCCAACTCGCAGCCGCCACCGAGCGCGTACCCGGTGATCGCGGCCACCACCGGCTTGGGGATCCGTGCGATCGCGCCGAGAGCGCTGGACAGGTTCGCAGCCCGGTCCGCCATGTCGACATAGGACATGTCAGCCATCTGCTTGATGTCCGCGCCGGCGGCGAAGACCTTCTCCCCGCCGTACACGATGACGGCGCGAACCTCGGGGTCGTCGGTGGCCGCCGTCGCGGCGGCGCGCAACTCTTCCTGCACCTGAGTGTTGAGCGCGTTCATCGGCGGCCGCTCCAGCCGGATCGTGCCGATGCCGTCAGTGGTCTCCAGCCGAACGAACTCGCCCACGCTGCCCTCACTTCCTCGTCGAAGTCGCGTGCCAACCTTACGACCCGGCTCGTTTGGGTAAGTAGTGTGGTGTCAGCCCCGTGGGCGGGAGTCCAGCCATGACGACGTACTACGACGACAGGTCGGTGCAGGTCACCTCCACCACCGTCCGGGTCGATGGCCGCACCTACGCGCTGTCCGACATCAGCATGATCTGGCACCGCCGGGGCACCCGATCCTGGCGGGTCCTTGCCGGGCGGGGCGCGATCGGCGCGGCGCTCGCCGGCCCGCTGGTCGCGGCGGTGCTCGGCATCGGCGTGGCCGTGTGGCTGCACCGCTCCCCCACCGTGACGATCGCGATCGTCGGTGCGTCGGTGCTGGTCGGCTTGGCCGTCGGGCCCGTCGCCGATTTCCTCTTCGAACACCTGGACCGCTCGTACGCCCGGGGCAGCCGCCAACTGGAGATCTGGGCCCGCTGGCGCGGTCAGCCAGTGCGGTTGCTGCGCACCGGCGACGCGCTGCGCTTCGGGCAGATCTACCGGGCGGTGCAGCGCGCGGTCGAGCACAGCCAGCCGGCCCGCCCCGTCACGCGCCGCTAGCCAGCCTGGTTCCGTTACCCGTCCTGTCCCGGTCCGGCCTGAGCGCGGCGGGCGGGCCATGGCCGAGCGCCGGTCGCCGAGCTGGGCGAGGTTTGCCTGGCGGCGGTTAGGCTTAGTGATGACCCTCTATTACCGGGACGACGCGGTGCAGGTCACGTCCGAGTCGATCCGGGCGGGCGGTCACGTGATCGCCCTGTCCGACGTGACGTTCGTCTGGCACGCACGGGGGCAGAAGACCCTCGCCGTCCGCGGCCGTGTGCTGGGTCGCGGTGTCCTGGTCCTGCTGCTCTCGCTGCCGCCGCTCGTCGCCGTGGTCTGCGTGTTGTCACTGGCCTGGTCGGCGCAGGACCGGGGCAACTGGCAGCTGGCGCTGATCATCCTGGCGGCCTGCGCGGTGGGGGCGCTCGCCCTGGCACCGTTCCTGGAGATCCCCCTCGGCTGGCTGGACCGCTCCTACGAGCGCGGCAGCCACGTGCACGAGCTGTGGGTGCAGCACCACGGCCGGGAGGATCTGCTGGTGCGGACCCCGGACGCGCTACGGTTCGGGCAGATCTACCGGGCGGTGCAGCGCGCCGTCGAACAGCAGGGGGACCACCGATGATCACCCGCCGCGGCGAGGCCGCCGCCCTGGCCGGCCTGCTCGCGGCGGCCGGCGTCACCCATCTGGTACGCCCCGGCGTCTACGAGCCGATCGTGCCGCGTGCGTTGCCCGGACCGCCGCGGTTCTGGACGTACGCCAGCGGGGTGGCGGAGCTTGCGGTGGCGGCGGCGGTCGCGAACCCGGCCACCCGACGGGCCGGCGGTCGGGCCGCCGCCGCACTCTTCGTCGCCGTCCTGCCGGCGAACGTGAAGATGGCCGTGGACTGGCGCCACCGCCGCCCGACAAAGCGGGCAATCGCGTACGGCCGGGTGCCGTTGCAGGCGCCGCTGATCTGGTGGGCGCTGCGGGTGGCCTGCGCCGACGGAGCCGGTCGACGGTCACGCTGACCGGCTCCGTCGGGCGGTTGTGGTGCGGCCGACGCACACTTGACCCCATGGCGATTCCCCTCCCCACCCCGACCGCCGTGGTCGGCCTGACCCGCTCCGCTCTCGACCAGGCGCTCGGCTCGGCCGCCTCGTTCGCCGCCGTTCCCACCCGCGCGTTCGCGGTGCTGGACGGGGTGGAGGCGCTGCTGGCGCGGATCAACGGCGTGGTCGACCGGATCGAGACGACCCTGGACCGGACCGACCAGGTGCTCACCGACGCCGAGGCAGCCGTCCGCGAGGTGGCCGTGATCAGCGCCGCCGCGACCACCGCCATCGACACCGCCACCGAGGTGGCCAGCGCCGCCGCCGTGGTGGTCGCCGACGCCGACCGCGTCGCCCGGACCGCCGCCACGGTGGTCGCCAACGCCGAGGGGGTGGCCGGCCGGGCCGCCGTCACCGTGGGCACCGCGGCGGAGGCCGCCGCCACCGCTGCCGAACTGCTGGCGGCGTACGAGCCGGCGCTGCGGCGTGCCGCGCCGATGACCGAGCGGTTCGTCGAGCAGCTCAGCCACGAGGAGATCACCGCCGCGATCCACCTGATCGACGAGCTGCCCAAGCTCAAGCAACACCTGACGGCGGACATCCTGCCGATCCTGGCCACCCTCGACCGGGTCGGGCCCGACCTGCACGACCTGCTCGACGTGACCCGGGACCTCAAGCTCGCCGTGGCCGGCATCCCCGGGCTGGGCATGCTGCGCCGACGCGGAGAGAAGCTCGCCGACGAGCCCGCCGGCTGATCCCTCGCCCGCCTGGACAGGGAATCAGCAGTCGCAGGTGATCGTCGTGGTCGGGGCGGTCAGGTCGTCGACCGGACGACGGGTCAACCCGGTCGCCGTCACCACCGGCAGCCCTTCCCTCGCCCAGTACTCGAACCCACCGAGCATCTCCTTGACCCGGTAACCGAGCCGGGCGAACTCCAGCGCCGCACGGGTCGCGCCGTTGCAGCCCGGCCCCCAGCAGTAGGTCACCACCGCCGAGCCGGCCGGGACGACCTCCGCCGCGCGGGTCGCGATCTCGGCGGTGGGCAGGTGCACCGCACCGGGGAGATGTCCCTGCGTCCAGGCCGCCACACCCCTGGTGTCGACCACCACCAGATCGGGGGTACGGGCTGACAGGTCGGCGTGCACGTCACTCACGTCGGTCTCGACGCCGAGGCGGGCGGAGAAGTGGGCGGCGGCGGTGGCCGGGTCGGCCGCCGGAACGGCGAAGGTGAAGGTCATGCGCCGATCCTCGCCAGTACGACGGGCCTGGACGAGTGGCGGATAGGACGTCCTGCGCTAACATCCCGCCATGCCGCTCGGGTCCACGTCCACCGACCCGCTCCTGCTCCCGGCACCCCGACGGGCGTCAGCGGCGCACCGCGTCGCCGTGCTCGCGTACCCGGGGATGTCGGTGTTCGAGACGGGCATCGTCACCGAGGTGTTCGGGCTGCCCCGGCCCGAGTTCGGCGTCGAGTGGTACGACCTGGTGGTCTGCGCGGAGCAACCGGGACCGGTGCCGGTGGTCGGCGGCGCCAGCCTGCACACCCCGTACGGCCTGGCCGACCTGGCGGGCGCGCGGACGGTGATCGTGCCCGGTGTCCCGGACGTGACCGGTGACCCGTCGCCGGAGCTGGTGACCGCGCTACGCCGGGCACACCGAAGCGGCGCGCGGATCATGTCGATCTGCTCGGGAGCGTTCGCGCTGGCCGGCGCCGGGTTGCTGGACGGCCGGCGGGCCACCACCCACTGGCGGTACGCCGAACTGCTGGCGCGGCGGTACCCGCGGATCGAGGTGGACCCGGACGTGCTCTATCTCGACGACGGTGACCTGCTCACCAGCGCCGGGAGCGCCGCCGGACTGGACCTCTGCGTCCACGTGGTCCGGCGTGACCACGGCGCGGCGGTCGCCAACGCGGTCGCCCGGCGACTGGTGATCCCGCCGCACCGCGACGGCGGGCAGGCCCAGTTCGTCGAGGCGCCGGTGCCCGTCGACCCGGACGACGACCGGATCGCCGCCAGCATCGACTGGGCACTCGCCCGTCTCGCCGAACCGTTGACAGTGGCGCGGCTCGCCGGGAACGCGCACATGTCGCCCCGCACCTACCTGCGGCACTTCGCCCGGGCCACCGGGACCAGCCCGATCCGCTGGCTGATCGACCAGCGGATCCGGGCCAGCCTGCCCCTGCTGGAGGAGACGGACGCCCCGGTCGAGCGGGTCGCCCGGTCGGTGGGATTCGACACGCCGGTCACGTACCGGCACCACTTCGGCCGGATCATGCTGACCTCACCGTCGGCGTACCGCAGGGCCTTCCGCGTCGGCGCGGACCGGCCGGCGTAGCGAGGACTGGTTCAGGCCGGCGCGTACAGCTCGTCGATCTCGGCGCGCTGCGGAAGCGCGACCGAGGCACCGAGCTTGCGTACGCAGGCAGCGCCGGCAGCAGACGCCCAGCGCACCGCGTCGACCAGATCGCGTCCCTCGCCCCAGCCGACGGCCAGCGCGGCGGTGAACGCGTCGCCCGCGGCGGTGGAGTCGACCACGTCGACGGGGATCGCCGGTACGTGCACCTCGGTGCCGTCCCGGTCGACGTACCAGGCACCCTCGCCACCGAGAGTGAGCACGGCCCTGGGGGTCAGGTCGAGCAGCGCCCGGGGCTCTTCCCGACCTCGACCGGCGAGCGTGCGCGCCTCGCCCTCGTTGACGACCAGCAGGTCCACCGATGCGAGCAGCTCGGGCGGGAGGTCGCGTGCCGGGGCTGCGTTGAGGATGACCCGGGTGCCGGCGGCGCGGGCGGCCACCGCCGCGGCCGTCACTGTCGACACCGGGATCTCCAGTTGGGCGACGAGGACGTCCGCCGCGCTCACGGTGGCCAACTCGTCAGCGGTGAGGCCGACCAGCGCGTCGTTGGCCCCGGGGGTGACCAGGATGGCGTTCTCGCCCTGGGCGTTCACCATCACCAACGCCACGCCGGAGGTGCCGTAGACCACCCGCAGTTGACTGGTGTCCACCCCGGCCGCCGTGATGCGGGCCTTGAGGGTGACGCCGAAGGCATCCGAGCCGATCGCGCCGAGGAAGGAGCAGGACGCGCCGGCCCGAGCCGCGGCGACGGCCTGGTTGGCCCCCTTACCGCCGGGCACCATCACGAAGTCGGTGCCGAGCATGGTCTCACCCAGTCTCGGCAACGCGGGCGCCATCGCGACCAGGTCCATGTTGGCGCTGCCCACCACGGCGACCCGGGTCTGCGGCACTGTCGTCTCCGCCCTGACCCGTCGCTCAGGCCGCCCGAGCGGTGTAGCGGTCGCCGGAGCGCTCCACCACCAGCGGCAGGCCGAAGGTCTTGGAGAGGTTGTCCCCGGTGAGGGTGTCGGCGAGCAGGCCCTGGGCGACCACGCCACCCTCGCGCAGCAGCAGCGCGTGGGTGAACCCCGGCGGGATCTCCTCGACGTGGTGGGTGACCAGCACCATCGCCGGGGCGTCCGGGTCGTACGCCAGCTCGGCCAGTCGGGCGACCAGGTCCTCCCGGCCACCCAGGTCGAGCCCGGCGGCGGGCTCGTCGAGCAGTAGCAGCTCCGGGTCGGTCATCAGGGCACGGGCGATCTGCACCCGCTTGCGCTCCCCCTCGGAGAGGGTGCCGTAGCGGCGTTCGGCGAGCCCGCCCACACCGAGCTGGCTGAGCAGCGCCCGGGCCCGCGCCTCGTCGCCACGGTCGTAGTTCTCCCGCCAGCGGCCGACCACCGACCAGGCGGCGGTCACCACCACGTCGCTGACCCGCTCGTCGGCGGGCAGTCGCTCGGCGACCGCGGCGGTGGTGAGCCCGATGCGGGTACGCAGCTCGTTGACGTCGGTGCGGCCGATCCGTTCGCCGAGCACGTGCGCTACACCCGTGGTGGGGTGCAGTCGGCCGGCGGCCAGGTTGAGAAGTGTCGTCTTGCCGGCCCCGTTGGAGCCGAGCACCACCCACCGCTCGTCCAGCTCGACCCGCCAGGTCAGGTCCTGCAGGAGGGCGGTGCCGGAGCGGCGTACGCCCACGCCGTCGAGGCTGACCACCAGATCCGGGTCGACGGGGGCGGCGGCAGGCGCGGCGCCGGCGGCGCCGGGGATCAGGTCACCAGTCACCGCTCCATCCAACCACGCAGCGACGCGGCGCCCCCCACGGGCGGCGCCCCGGCCATAGGGTGAAGCGCCGTGTCATTGATCACCAAACCTGAAGGACCGTCCATGCCCCGTCGAGGTACGGAGCCGCGCGGATGAGCGCGGTCATCGAGATCGAGGGTCTGCGCAAGACCTTCCACACCATGCGCAACGGCCGACGGGTGGCGGTGGACGGGTTCGACCTGCTGGTCGAGGAGGGCCAGATCCACGGCTTCCTGGGCCCGAACGGATCCGGCAAGACCACCACCCTGCGCGCCCTGCTCGGGCTGGTACGCGCCGACAGCGGACGGATGACGGTGCTGGGTGCGCCGTCGCCGGAGTCGCTGCCCCGGGTGGCGGGGCAGGTCGGCGCCATCGTGGAGAGTCCGCAGTTCTTCGGCAACTTCACCGGCTACCGCACCCTGCGGTTGTTGGCGCGTGCCGGCGGGGTGCCGGTCTCGCGGGTGGACGAGGCGCTGGACCTGGTGGGCCTACGCGACCGCGGCGACGAGCGGGTGAAGGGCTACTCGCTGGGCATGAAGCAGCGCCTGGCGGTGGCGTCCGCGCTGCTGAAGGACCCACGGTTGCTCATCCTGGACGAGCCGGCGAACGGGCTGGACCCGGCGGGCATCCGGGAGATGCGGGACCTGATGCGGTCACTGGCGGCGGCCGGGGTGACAGTGCTGGTGTCCAGTCACATCCTTGGCGAGATCCAACTGATCTGCGACCACGTCACGATCATTTCGCACGGGCGTCGGGTGGCGGCCGGTCGGGTGGACGAGGTGCTGGCCGGTTACGACAGGCACGAGTTCCTGGTGCGGGTGGCCGAGACCGAGCGCGCTGTCGAGCTGCTGCACGCGGCCGGGCTGACGGCGGCCGTCGACGGCGAGGCGCTGGTGGTGAGCGGGGTGAGTGACCCGACGGTGGTCAGCCGGACGCTCGGCGAGCAGGGTCTGTGGGTGGGCGAGCTGACCCCGCTCCGGCCGGATCTGGAGAGCGTCTTCCTGGAGTTGACGGGCGCGTACGAGCATCCGTCGGTGCCCCGGCAGGTCGACGACGCGGCGCTGTCGTACGCCGATCAGGGCGATGCTGTGATCAATATCGATCGGGGAGTGGACGCGTGAACCTGGTCCGTGCCGAGGTGGAGCGGCTGTCGGCCCGTCGCTTCGTGCAGCTCATGGTCGTCCTGCTGGTGTTTGCCTTCGCTGTCACGGCGGCGACCACCCTGGCGGGTTCCCACAAGCCGAGCGCGGACGAGATGACCTCGGCGCGGGCTCAGGCCGCCGAGGCGCGGCAGGGACTGGAGCTGGCTCACCAGCAGTGCCTGGCGCGACAGAACGGCACGCTTCCGCAGAGCGACATGGACCAGTACTTCCCCAAGGACTGCTCGGAGATCGACCCGATCCGGCAGGATCGGCTGCCGATCGCCGCGGACTTCCTGCCGGGGGTGTTCAGCTTCGCCAACCAGGCGCTGCCGCTGCTCTACTTCCTCATCGCGTTCCTGGTGCTGTTCGGGTTCCTGGTCGGCGCCTCCTACATCGGCGCCGATCTGAACTCCGGTGGCGTGGTGAACCTGCTGCTGTGGCGACCACGCCGGTTGACGGTGCTGGCGACCAAGTTGGGCACCCTGCTCGGCATGGTGCTGGTTCTGGCCCTGATCGCGTCGGTGGCCTACCTCGCCACGTTCTGGGTGATCGGGCAGACCGCCGGACTACCCGGCCGGCTGAGCGGTGAGTTCTGGCGTTCGCTCGGCGCGGTGCACCTCCGTGGTGTGGTGCTGGTGCTGCTGGCCTCCGCGATGGGCTTCGCCATCGCGACACTGGGTCGGCACACGTCGGCGGCGTTGGGGGCGGCGGCGGCGTACCTGGTGGTGTGGGAGTTGGGCGGCCGCCTGGTCCTGGAGATCATCGACGCTCGACGGCCGGACCGGTTCATGCTCTCCAGCCACATCCAGGCCTGGCTCACCGCCAAGGCGGATTTCTGGGACACCTGTCCGGGTAGCTCGGGCGCGGCCTACTGCGACGGCTCCTATGTCCTGACCTGGGGGCCGGCTCTGGTGGTGCTGCTCCTGCTCACCGGCGGACTGACCGCAGCGGCGTTCGCCGTGTTCCGTCGCCGCGACCTGATCTGAGCCGGGGCCGGTCGGGCCGGCCCTCAGGGGTCGGCCCGACGGGCCGGCAAGGGCTTGCAACCCGCGGGCTCGCGGTGAAATATTCCTTCACATGACCGCCGCAGCGGGCTCAGCCGACGGTGGAGCCGAACACCTCGTCGCGCACAGCGTCCAGCGCGGTGCGCAGCGCGCCGTGCAGGATCGGCTCCTCGGTCAGCCCGGTCGGCACCACCCGAGGTCGGACCAGGGTGATCGCCGCCACCTCCTGCTGCACCCGGTCGGCGAGCGCCGTGCCACCGGCCCGACCCACCTCGCCGGCGAGCACCACCAGCGGCGGGTCGAGCACCACACAGGTGCTGGCCACGCCGATCGCGAGCCGGCGGGCCAACTCGTCGAGCATCGGGCCGCCCTCGGCGCCGGCAGCGACGGCCGCGAGGACCGCCTCGGCGGCGTCGGCGTCCGGGTAGCCGTGCTCACCGGCCACCGCCCGCACCGAGTCCGCGCCGACGAGCTGCTGGAAGGCCGGCTTGGCACGCCGGGAGACATCACGCGGGATGGGCGCGCCGGGCACCGGCAGGTAGCCGATCTCGCCGGCCGCTCCGCTGCTGCCGTGGTGCAGCCGCCCGCCCAGCATGATCGCCAGCCCGACACCGGCGCCCACCCAGACCAGCACGAAATCCGCCAGACCCTGTGCGGCACCGGACTGCGCCTCGGCCACCGCGGCCAGGTTGACGTCGTTCTCGAAGACGACCGGGGTGTGCAGGTCCTCCCGCAACGCGGCCAGCAGGCCGCTGTGCCAGCGCGGCAGGTTGAAGGCGAAGGTGATGTCGCCGGTGCCCGGGTCGACCAGACCCGGAGTGCCGAGCACGATCCGCCGTACGCTGCTCAGCTGCGCCTGGGCGCTGCTCGCTGCCTGCACCACGGCGTTGTGCACCACGCCCACCGGGTCGTCGGTGTCCCGGGTCGACTGCTCCACCCGACCGATGACCGCACCGGTGATGTCGGCGCAGGCGGCCACCACCCGGTCCGGCCCGACGTCGACCCCGACCACGTGCGCGCTGCTCGGACGAACCGCGTAGAGCTGGGCGTTCGGCCCCCGCCCGCCGGCCTGCTCGCCGACCCGCGTGACGAGGCCGCGCTCCTCCAGCCGCTCGACGAGTTGCGAGGCGGTGACCTTCGACAGCCCGGTCAGCTCGCCGAGTCGGGCCCTGGTCAACGGACCGCGTTCGAGGAGCAGTTCCAGCGCGGCACGGTCGTTGAGCGCCCGCAACAGGCGGGGGGTGCCGGGTAGCCGGGTCGCACTCATGACACGTCCTCTAGTTTTAGTAAACTTTGCTAACTGTAAACCGACCTGCGAACGGGTAGCCGTAGCGTAACGGTCACCCGACGGTGGGACGCTCGGCCGACCCGGCAGGGCCAAGACCACCACCGGTACGAGGTTTCGTACGCGCTGGGCACCGAAGGGGGAGATCACGTGGGGCTGGATCCAGGACTGCGCCGGCTGGCGCTGGGCACGTTGCTGGCCGCGTACCCGGGACCCGTACCGCCGGACTGGGCGGTCGACCTGCTGGCCGACGGGCTGGCCGGGCACACCCTGTTCGGCACCAACGTGCACGACCCCGCACAGCTGGCGGCGAGCACCGCCGCGCTGCGCGCGGGACGGCCGGACGTGCTGATCGCCATCGACGAGGAGGGCGGCGACGTGACCCGGCTGGCACACGCCACCGGCAGCCCGTACCCCGGCAACGCCGCCCTCGGCGCGATCGGTGACGTGGCGCTCACCCGCCGGGTCTACCAGTCGATCGGCACCGAGTTGGCCGCGCTCGGCATCACCGTCAACCTCGCCCCGACGGTGGACGTCAACACCGCCGACGACAACCCGGTGATCGGCACGCGGTCCTTCGGCGCGGATCCGGTGCGGGTCGCCGCCCACTCGGCGGCCGCCGTGACCGGCCTCCAGGCTGCCGGCGTGGCCGCCTGCGCCAAACACTTCCCCGGGCACGGCGCCACAGTGACCGACTCCCACCACGAGCTGCCCACAGTGGACGCCCCACTGAGCCTGCTGCGCCAGCGGGACCTGCCGCCGTTCGCCGCGGTCGTCGCCGCCGGGGCACGGGCCGTGATGACCGCGCACATCCGGGTTCCGGCACTGACCGGCAGCGACCCGGCCACCTTCAGCCGAGCCGTCCTGGTCGATCTGCTCCGCGCCGAGTACGGCTTCACCGGCGTCGTCATCACCGACGCCCTGGAGATGAAGGGCGCGGCGGTGGCCGCCGGTGGGGTGGGTCCGGCCGCCGTTCGGGCCCTGGCCGCCGGTGCCGACCTGCTCTGCATCGGCGCCACTGTCGACGCCGAGCTGGTCGAGCTGGTGGCCGCCGAGATCGTCGACGCGCTCAGCGACGGCCGCTTGGCGACCGCACGGGTCGAGGAGGCCGCCGGCCGGACCGCCGAACTCGCCGCCTGGACGCGGGCCGCCGTCGGGTCGCCGACCACCGACGACACCGACCTGGGGTACGCGGCAGCCCGCCGCGCCGTCCGTGTCGACGGCGTACTCACCGGCCTGGACCAGCCGCTTGTGGTGCACCTGCACACCGAGTCGACGATCGCGGAGGGGCGGGTCCCGTGGGGCCTCGGCCCACACCTCGACGGGGTGCAGGAGCTCCGGGTGATCGCCACCGAGGCCGACCCGTCGAGCCTGCGTGAGCTGGCCGGTAACCGACCCGTCGTGCTGGTCGGGCGACACCTGCACCGGCTGCCCGGAGGTCCGGAACTGATCAACGGACTGGCCGCCCAGCATGCCGTGACCGTGGTCGAGATGGGTTGGCCGGCACAGTGGCGGCCAACCGGCGTGCGTGCCTTCGTCACCACCTTCGGCGCGAGCCACGCCAACGGGCGAGCGGCGGCCGAGGCGCTCGGTTTGACCCGATAGCTTGACCCGACAGCGGAACACCCACCTCGGCACTACACGCTACGTCACCGTTGGTAGGGACGGCGTGAACAGCTCAGCCGCAGGTCAAGTCCGCTTTTCGACACTCCGAACCGACACCTCAAACCTTGCCCCACGCCTGTTCGATACGTAGCGTGATCGACATGTTCCGGTTCGCGCACGGCGTGACCGGCGCACCGGAACCGGGACCTGGGGGGAGGTTGCGGACCGTGGATCCGGCCCGGGATCCACGGTCCGCGCCCATTACCGACCCGCTGGCCGGTCAGCGCGGATAGACCCCGTACGCGCGCCAGCCCCGATCCGGAAACCCGGCGGCTTCGGCCACCCGGGCCGAGGCGTGGTTGTCCCGCTCGTGCAGATAGGTCGGCACCGCCCCCTCGTCGAGGACCCGTCGCGCCGCCTGGGCCACGAGTCGGCGGGCGAGGCCACGCCCCTGGGCGGCCGGCACCGTGCCGACGGCCAACTCGTGCCCGTACGCGTCGTGCCGCTTGATGCCGGCACCCGCCAGGTAGGCGCCGTCCGGGTCGCGGACCACCAGCACCGGCTGGTCGAAGAGCCGCAACCAGGGCGGCAACCCGGGAGCCGTCGGATCGGTCCACTCCCCCACGTCGGGAAGCGGGGCGGGAGCCACGCTCCACCGGAAGAAGCCGTCGTGCACGCACCAGTCCGGCAGCCCGACGGCCTCCGGCAGCGCGGCGAGCAGCCGGTCCGGTGTACGCCGGATCAGCGAACGGATCGCCGCCACCCGCTCCGGCGCGACGGAGAGGACACCGCTCTGCCCGGTGTCCACGGCGAGCGCGGGCCGCAGTCGACCGTCCCAGGCCGGTTGGGCCCGTCGGCGCGAGGCCACCACGTGCAACCCCGGCCCGGCCGGCCATTGGCCGAGCCAGGTGGCCAGGTGCAGTTGGAGTCGCCGGTCGAGCATGCAGACCTCCCCCGTCACCCGGCCCGTCGTGGATCACCGTACGCCGGAGAGCGCGGTCGGGCGGACGAACCGTACGGGCCGGACCCGACAGCGGGTGAGCGGAACCAGGCAGACAAATCGACCGTCATATCTATTTCCATACCTGGTCACCTTTGTTTGGGACGGTGAACGCATGCCGATGCAGCCGAACGACCACTACCAGCAGGACCCCGAGCGACTCTGGCAGGCGGCGGAGACCGTCGGTGGCATCCCGCCCCAGCCGCGCTACCGCCACCCCCGAGCGGTGGGCGCTGGGGACCTGTCGTGGTGCGGGCTGAACAAGATGTCGACCGGCAGCTCCAGCCGGCATCGCCTGAACCGCCGTTGACGCACCAATTCAAGACTATTTCTGGTGCCTCACGAGGGTGTCAGCTGGTGTAGATTTCACTTCATGACTCGCATCACCGTGGACGTGAACGACGAGTGGTTGGACGCCGCCCGGGAGGTCCTCGGCACTGACACCAAGGTGGCCACCATCAATGCCGCCCTGCACGCGTTCGCCGTCCGTCGGCAGGCTCGCGAGATCGTCGCCGCGTTCGACCAGGTGGAGATGGACTTCAGTGGGTCTGTCGACGCCTGGCGCCACGGCGGCGGCCGCGACCTGGGCTCACTCGCCGAACAGGCGCGCGACACCGAGGCAGCCTGATGGCGGGGCAGATCTACCTCGCGGACACTTCGGTCTACGTCCTACAGGGTCGCCACCCGTCGGTTCGGCGGCGCTTCGAGACACTGTTGGCCGAGGGACGGCTGGCCGCCTGTCAGATGACCAGCCTCGAATATCTCAACAACGCACCCCACCCGAAGGGTTACGAAATCCTCTGGCAGGCACTGCGGGGGCACCGCTGGATGGATGTGTCGACAGCAGCGATGGACCGAGCCCTGGAGGTCCACCGCGTCCTCGCGGCCGACAGTCAGCACCGCCACTTCCGGCTACCCGATCTGATCATCGCAGCGACCGCAGAACAGCACGGCGCGACAGTGCTGCACTACGACGCCGACTACGACCGGATCAGCGCCGTGACCGGCCAGCCCACCGAGTGGGTCGCACCGAAGGGCAGCCTCTGAGCCTCTCGAGCGGGCGACACACCGGGGAGGTCCAGCGGCGGCTTTCGCACACCTGTCGGGTAATTTCTTGTGGTCCGGCATCCCGGCCTACGACAGGAGAAGCTCCGCGCATGGGCAAGAAGACGATCCACGTCTCCGACTTCACCGGCACGGTTCTGCAGCAGGACGACGAGGTGGTCCGCGTCGTGGTGCTGGAGCACCCGGACCTGGTCGCCGGGCCCGTGCAGTTGGACGCCACGCCGACCGAGGTGGAGAACATCGACGACGCCGCCCTGGACGTGGCGGTGGTCGAGATCCACGACCGGCACGGCGGCGGCGAGCCCCGCCGGGTGGTGTTGACCGCCAGCGAGTTCGACGCGATGGCCACCGACGTGCCGATGGCCCAACTGCTGAAGACGGCCGAGCGGGTCCGGCCGCCCAAGGCCCGCAAGAGCGCCGAGAAGATCGACTACGGCACGCTCGAGCACGCCGGCAAGCCGCACCGTGGTCGGGTCACCGAGGAGGAGGCCCGACTGGTACGCGAGCAGCTCGACGAGGTCAACAAGCGCCTCGCCGACGCGGGCGTGCGCCAGATCGACCCGGCCGACCCGGAGCACGCCCTGCGCTACGGCTTTCCCGACGTCCCCTGACCCAACGGCGTCAGCAGGCCTTCTTCGCCTTGTCGCGGAAGGCGGTCTCGGTGACCGCCTTCCGCTGCGTCTGCCCCTCGTGCACGAGGACGCGATCCGGCCCGGGCCCGGTCACCTCGGCCAGCGTGAAGTGGACGGGGACGGCGTTGTGCCGGCCCCCGTAGGCGGCGACCGAGTATTCAGTGCCAGGTTCGAGAGCGGTGAGCGTCTGCTCGTCGGGCGTCCAACCTGCCGGCAGTTCGAAGAAGGTCACGGTCGTCACCTCGCCGCCGCCGTTGCGGTCGATGGTCCAGCTCTGAGCCGGCGTGACGTCGACGGTGTAGACGCTGATCCGGTCTGCCGTGAACGCGGCGCACTCCGCCACGACCAGAGCCGGTTGCCCGTCGACCACGCGTAGGGCGAGCACCGGCTTCTCGGCCGGGGAGCAGGCGGTCAGCCCCGCCAGCGCCGCCGACGTCATGAGGACACCCACCACTCGGACATCTGCTCGGTGGTGAACGTTCCGCCGGCCACTCGACACGACCGCAGCCCTCCTGGCACGCCTGGACATCTGTGTGGATGAGCGTGCAATGACCCGAGGCTAGGCGAGAGCGATCCGGCGCGAGGACCCGCGAAGGCATAAGCAACTTTCCGGACTCAACTCCAGTGACCAGTCGCTGCCGACGCCCTCGGTCGCGGCGACGGCTGGGAAGACCGCGCCGTCCCGGAGCGGCATCGCCACTCGCGGGACGGCTCGAAACGGATCGCGGTCGCCTAACCGGCCTCGCCACTCTTCGACGCGGCGCTGACCGCGGCGGCGAGGGCGGTGGCGAGGTCGGCCTCCACCGCCGCCTTCTCCAGACCGAGGCTGGTCAGCACGCCGGTGCCGTCCTCCTGCTCCAGCAGGGCGAGCAGGATGTGCTCGGTGCCGATGTAGTTGTGCCCGAGGCGCAGCGCCTCCCGGAAGGTCAGCTCCAACGCCTTCTTGCCACGCGCGTCGTACGGGATGAGGTCCGGCACCTGCTCGACGCGGGGCGGGAGGGCGGCGGCGACCGTCTCCCGCACCGCCTCGGGTGTGACGCCCAGGTCAGCCATCACCCGGGCGGCGAGCGCCTCCGGCTCCGCCAGCAGACCCAGCACCAGGTGCTCGGGCCCGATCTCGGCGTTCCCGCTGGCTCGGGCCTCCTCCTGGGAGGCCATCACCACGTTGCGGGCCCGGGGGGTGAAACGGCCGAAGCCGGCGTTCGGGTCGAGTGCGGCGGCGTCGGTGGAGGCCTTCGGCACGAAGCGCTTCTGGGCGGCCTGCTTGGAGACGCCCATGCTGCGGCCGATGTCAGTCCAGGAGGCACCCGAGCGGCGGGCCTGGTCGACGAAGTGACCGATCAGGTGATCGGCGACCTCACCGAGGTGGTCGGCAGCGATGACCGCATCGGTGAGCTGGTCCAGGGCGTCGGTGTGCGCCGTCTTGATCGCCTGGATCAGGTCATCGAGCTTGACCGTGTTGCTCATCCGGTTAGGTTCTGTCATACGTCAACCATAGGTTGACGCAACCCCTTCGTCAACCCAAAGTTGACGCATGGGCGTGCTCACTCGACGAACTCCGGCAGTCGTCGGGCGACGGCCGTCGGCGACGGCATGTGAGCGATCTCCTCGGCGACGTCCCGGGCCGCCTCGCGCTGCGCGGCGTGCCGCGACAGCAGGCGGCGGGCCTGCTCGGCGACAGCGCTCGCGTCCACCTCCCCGGGGAGGAGCCGCAGGGCGAGACCGGCGGCGCTGAGCACCTCGGCGTTGGCGAACTGGTCAGCACCCTGCGGCAGCATCAACTGCGGTACGCCGACAGCGAGCGCACCGAGGGTGGTGCCACTGCCGCCGTGGTGCACCACCGCGTCGACGAGCGGCAACAGTTCCGCCTGCGACACCCACTGACGCACGGTGACGTGGTCGGGAATCTCACCGAGCTGCTCCGGGGGCACGCGACCTGCCGCGACCACCACCTGCGCGTCCACCGTTGCCAGACCGGCGATGGCCGTACGGAGCAGTTCGGCGGTGCCGAACGCGGTGCCAAGGGTCAGGTAGATCAACGGCCGAGACGTCCGACGGCTCACCCCTGCGGGTAGCGGGGCCGGTGTGGAGAAGGCGACCGGGCGCAGCTCGATCCGATGTTCCGTGACGAGGAACGTCTCGTCCTGTAGGGAGGGCGGCCAGATGTCGACGTGCGGTCGACCGACGACCTCGGGGTTCCTGGTGGGGAGTTCGAGGCCGATGCCCTCGGGGATCATTCGGCCGAACCCGTGCCAGATGCTCGGGATGCCGGCCCGACGAGCGGCGACGCCGGCTCCCGGCAACCCCCACCCATGCACCACCAGGTCCGGGCGTAGTCGCGCCAACTCCGGTTCGAGATCCTCGGCGTACACCTCGTAGAACGCGTCGGCGGGACGGAACGGCCGCAGACCGTTGGCGGCGAGCGGCTGGTGTACCGCCTCACCGGCGGCGAAGTGCACCTCGTGACCGGCATCCCGGGCGGCGACCGCCAGCGGGATCAGCGGATAGGTGTGGCCGACTGACGCAAGACTGGCGAACAGCACACGCATGACGCCGGACCCTAGCGGCAGCACCGTCTCCCCGGCCCGGTGGCCCGTATACGGTGGGCAGCGTCGAGCACGGTCAGCGGTGGGAGGGGGCGGTCATGCGTCTCCACGTGGGGTGCGCGATGTGGAGTCACCGGTCGTGGCCGGGCCACCGGCTGCCACCCGCGGAACGACTGACGCACTACGCCAGCTGGTGCGACGCCGTGGAGGGCAACACGACGTTCTACGCGACCCCGACCCGGGACACCGTGACGTCGTGGGCCGCGCAGACCGAACCCGCATTCCGGTTCGTCCCCAAGCTTCCGAAGGTGGTCACGCACGAACGTCGACTCACCGACGTCGACGCACCAATGCGCGCCTTCCTGGACGCGATCGAGCCGCTCGGCCCGCGTACCCATGCTCTCTGGATCCAGTTGCCCGGCTCGTTCGCGCCCGCCGACGTGCCGACCCTGGAACGCTTCCTGGCTCGACTCCCCCGATCCCACCGGTACGCGGTGGAGGTCCGCCATCCGGCGTTCTTCACCGACGACCGCGCGATCCGGCTGCTGGAGGCGACCCTCACCGCCGCGTCGGCCGAGTGGATCCCCTTCGACACGACCGCCTTCTTCGCGAGCCGGCCGACCAGCGACGCGGAGCGCGACGCCTGGACCAAGAAACCGCGCGTGCCGCGCCGGTCGACGGCGCTGACCGATCAGCCGATCGTCCGCTACCTCGGCCGCGACGACTCGACGCGCACTGTCGAGGGGTGGCAACGCTGGGTCGACCTGACCGCCACGTGGCTCCGGGAGGGTCGCTCACCGACGATGTTCGTCCACACCCCGGACAACGCCGACGCGCCCGCGCTCGCCCGCCAGTTTCACAGTGAGGTACGCGCACAGGTGCCCACGCTCGACGCGCTGCCCGAGCCGATCCCGGTCGAGCCCCTGACGCTGTTTTGACCGCCCCGGTCAGCCCTGATCGTTGAGCAGCTCGTCCAGGTGGGACGCGGTGCTGATCAGTGAGAGGTGGCTGAACGCCTGTGGGAAGTTGCCGATCTGCTCGCCGGTCGGCGCGATCTCCTCGGAGTAGAGGCCGAGGGGGGTGCTGTAGGTGAGCATCTTCTCGAAGGTCAACCGGGCGTCGTCGAGCCGACCGGCCAGGGCCAGCGCCTGCACGTACCAGAAGGTGCACATGTTGAAGGTGCCCTCGGTGCCGGCGAGGCCGTCCGGCGAGGCCTTCGGGTCGTAGCGGTAGACCAGGCTGTCGGAGACCAGGTCGACGTCCATCGCCCGCAAAGTCGACTCCCACATCGGGTCCGTCGGCGCGATGAAGTTCAGCCCCGGCATCGCCAGGAGTGAGGCGTCCAGGATGCCGGAACGGTAGTGCTGCACGAACGCTCCGCGCCCCTGGTCGAATCCACGGGTCATGACCTGCTCGTAGATGGCGTCCCGCGCGGCGGTCCAGCGGAGGATGTCGCCGGGACGCCCCCGGCGCTGGGCGATGCGGACGGCCCGGTCCAGCGCAACCCAGGACAGCACCCGCCCGTAGGTGAAGTCCTCCCGCCCGGAACGGGTCTCCCAGATGCCGTCCTCGGGTTGGTCCCAGTGCTCGCAGAGCCAGTCCATCAACCCGGCCGTCTTCCGCCACCCCTCGTACGGCGCGATCAGCCCGTGCCGGTCCGCGAGGTCCAGCGCGACGAGCGCCTCGCCGTAGATGTCGAGTTGCAGTTGGTCCGCGGCACCGTTGCCGATCCGCACCGGGGCCGAGCCGCGGTACCCCTCCAGGTGGCCCAGCACCTCTTCGCCGAGGTCCGACGAGCCGTCGATCCGGTACACGATCTGCAAGGGCTGGTCGCCGTCGTTGGCCTCACGGATACGCGCGTCCAACCAGTACAGGTACTTCTGGGCTTCTTCGGTGAAGCCCAGTCGGAGCAGCGCGTGCACGGAGAAGGACGCGTCGCGGATCCAGGTGTAGCGGTAGTCCCAGTTCCGCTGCCCGCCGACCTGCTCCGGCAGCCCCGCCGTGGGTGCGGCGACCAGGGCACCGGTCGGTGCGTACGTCATCAACTTGAGCGTCATCGCCGACCGGTCGACCATCTCCCGCCAGCGACCGGTGTAGCGGGAACCACTCAGCCACCGCCGCCAGTAGTCGCGGGTCTGGGCGAGCAGTTCGCACGCCTCTTCGGTGCTGAGCGCCCGGGGCGCGTGCGGGCAGGCCGTCTCCAGGGACACCCCACCGATGTCGCCCTCGTTGAGGGTGAACGACGCGGACACCCCCTCCGCGTCGCGTCGGACATCCCTCACCTCGAACGCCCGTTCCACGTTCTTGAACGCGGCGAGGGTGAAGGTCAGCGTCGGGCTCCGGAAAACGTCGCCCTCGGGGTGCACCTCGAGCTGGTACGGATCGCGCCCGTAGTTGAATTGTGGGTGGCAGTCGAAGCGGAACCGCATGCTTCCCCGGACCATGCGGACCAGTCGGATCAACCGGTGGTGGTCGGTGGCACGTTCACCTGTGACGGGCATGAAGTCCAACAACTCACCCACACCGTCCGCGCTGTGGAAACGGGTGATGAGAATCGGCGTACCGGGCAGGTAGAGCTGCTTGCTCGCGTAGTCGACGCCGTCGGGAGCGAGTTGAAAATGGCCGCCCTTCCGGCGGTCCAGCAGCGCTCCGAAGACGCTCGGTGAGTCGAAGCGGGGCGCGCAGAACCAGTCGACAATGCCGTCCTTGCTGATCAGCGCCGCCGTCTGCAGGTCACCGATCAGGCCATGGCTCTCGACCGCCGGGTAGCTCTCCACACTGTCCCCCGCCATCCGTCGTGGCAATGGCGGCGACTACCCGGAAAAGGGCCGCGACACACTGCCCACACCCGTCCCCTGGCTCGACATCGTCGAACCGGACGGCATTGCGGAAGGGATCCGTCCGCAATCGCCGATAACGTCTCCATCGACGACAGCGACGAGAGGATCGCGGATGAGCCTGCGAGGATTTGCCACACTCAACATCTGGGCGGACGACGTGGAGGCCGCCACCGCCTGGTACGCGGACCTCCTCGGCGTCGAGGCGTACTTCACGCGCCCCGGGCCGGACGGACGCCTCGCGTACGCCGAGTTCCGCGTCGGGGACTACCAGGCCGAACTGGGCATCATCGACCGCCGGTACGCGCCTGCCGGGGCATCCGCGACCGGGCCCGGCGGTGTGGTCATGCACTGGCACGTCGACGACCTGGAGGCCACCGTCGACCGACTGCTGGCGCTGGGCGCCACGGAGTACCAGCCGATCACCCCGCACGGCGACGGGGGGTTCGTCACCGCGTCGGTGGTCGACCCGTTCGGCAACGTGCTGGGCGTCATGCGGAACCCGCACTACCTCGACGTCCTCGCCGCGCTCACGGCGACCTGAGGCGGGTCATTTCCATTCCTCCGGATCCGCTGTCCGCCGCACCAGGGCCGCCGCCCTGTCGGCGTCGAGCCCGCTGGCGATGAGCAGGTCGTTCGCCGCGGTACGGAACTCGCCGGCAGCGATCATTCCGGAATAGCCCAACCGGTGCGTGTGCGGGCGGGTGGGATCGGGCGCGGCCTCCCCCTGCGCATTCCCGATCAACTCGACGGCAGTCAGGATCTGCCCCCGCGCCTCCGATGGGTCATCCCGCGTGCGGATCATGCATCTGAGGGTCTGCACGCTGTCGGCCAGCAGGTCGAGAGCCTCGGGAAACTCCTCGGGTATCGGCTCGTCGTCCCGGAGGGCCCTGGTGAGCCGCCTCGCGATGGACCGACAGCTGTGCAGGCTGCGCTCCATGTGGCGGACGGCTTCGGTGTAGAAGGCCAGCGATGGGCGTTCCCGCCACCGAAGTGGCGCGAGGCGTACCACCTCCTGGGCTGCGTCGAGCCCTTCGTTCAACGCGGTCAGCCGAGGGGAGATGTCCCGCAACGCACCCAGACCCCGCTCGGTCGCGGCGAGATCGCGGCCGCGGAGCGCCGCGGCCAGGTCGTGCAGAGCGGTGATGGCCGGGTCGATGACGGGTTCCGCCAGCCGCCGCACCGTGCGCTGCGGGTGGATGGGCACCAGCAGCAGACCGACCGCCAGCCCGATCAACCCACCGATTGCGGCGTCGACGAAGCGCGGAAGGGACAGGTCACGGACGGGCGGTTCGAGGGTGGCGATGAGCACCGCGGTGGCGCCCGCCTGGGTCAGCAGTGAACCGCCGCCCTTGAGCAGCAGGGCGACGATGATCGCCAGCACGACGACCACACCGGTCTGCCAGGCCCCGATGCCGAACAACGGCATGAGCGTGTCACCCACGGCAAGCCCGAGGACCACCCCGACCAGCAGTTCGATGGTGCGCCGCAGGCGTGACCCCATCGAGGCCGCCACGATGCCCACAGCGGTGGTGGGCGCGAAGACCGGGGCGGGATTGTCCAGGAACTGGTAACCCACGAACCAGGCGAGTGACGCCGCGACGCCGGCCTGCACGGCGAGCAGCCCGTTGAGGCGCAGCCGCCAGGCGCGGGAGCGTACGGCGTACCCCGCCCGCTCACGCAGGCCGACCAGTGCTTGACCGGTCGGGGACGGGGCTGGATCGCCGGACGACTCCTGCTCTGCGGGCATCGCCGGGTCTACCCGGCGGTGCCGGATCTATCCCGGCAGCGACGCGGAACAGCGTCGCTCGCCTCAGTGGGCCGGATTCGGGGTGTGCGGTAGCTTGCCGAGTTGACGCCAGTTCGTCTCCGCCACCTCGACGTCGTAGTGCGCGGCGGCGGCGAGGATGTTCTGGAAGGCCTGGTCACGCTCCTTGTCGGTGACGCCCTGCACCTGGTCGAACCGGGCGATGGCGTTCCGGACGTGGCCGGCGTCGGTCATCGGTTCCTTACGCTTGTCCGGGAACGCGAAGACGCTCTCCGGCAGCTCGCGCTTGTCCTTGTCCGTCAGGCCGCCGTGCTTCTCGTGGGGCTTCCAGGTCGACGTCATCTCTCACCAGTACCCGCGACCGGCGCGACAGCACCTCCCCGGACGAGTTTTTCGCCTACCCCACAAGATCCATACCATGCGCCCGACCCGCGCGCGGCCGAAGCCCTTACCGCGTCGGTCCTTTGTGGAATGCGAGCATGGCCGCCATGGATATCTACGAGGACACCCGCACGGTGTCACGTTCGGATCTGGCCGCCTGGTTGCGTCAGCTGGCGAGCCAGTTGGAGTCCGATGGGCGGATCTTCTACGGCGCGGCGGGCTCCGTGTCCGTGGCGGATACCGTGCGCTGCGAGCTGGAGATCGAACAGGAGAGCGAGACGGAACTGTCCGTCGAGATCGAGTTCTCCTGGACCGTGCCGGCGTCCCGGCAGGCAGTGGACGAGGTCGAGGAGTCGCCGAGCGGGGAGCAGCAGGACGAGGCCACCCCGGAGGCGTGACCCCGGGGCGACACCACGTCGCACGGCGGCCATCGACCACGGTGGCCGCCGCCACCGTCACCCCAACGGGCCAAGAGGAAGAATGACGAGCGCACCACCCGGTCGGACACACCGCCTGGCCGACACGTGCCAGGAGCTGGTGACCGCGCCCTGGTTCAGCCTGGCCAGCTTCGTCGTGATCACCATCAACGCTCTGGCACTGGGCCTGGAGACGTACGGCCGGGCCGGGGCACCGCTGCAATCCATCGAGTACGCGTGCCTGGCGTACTTCATGGGCGAGCTGTTGGCGCGGTTCGGGGCGCACCTGCGCCGCCCCGCCGACTTCTTCCGGGACCCGTGGAACGTCTTCGACCTGCTCATCATCGCGGCGCCACTGATGCCGGGCGTACGCGAGAACATCACGCTGCTGAGACTGCTGCGCCTGGCCCGCATCGTCCGCGCGTTCCGCCTCTTCCCGAGCCTGCGCGTGATCCTCGTCGGTATCCGGCGCAGTCTTCCCGGGCTGGGCAGCTTCCTTCTGGTCACCGTTCTCGTGCTGTACGGGTACGCGATGCTCGGGTGGATGCTGTTCGGGGTGGCGATTCCCGAGCGGTACGGCACTGTGGGGCAGGCGATGCTCACGCTGTTCCTGCTGCTGTCGTTGGACGGCATCACCGACACCCTCCAGGCTGGCCGGGAGGTCACGCAGTGGGCGGTGCTGTACTACGTCTCATACATGATCGCCGCCTGCTACCTGCTGACGAACCTCCTGGTCGGGGTGGTGCTCAACGCCCTGGACGAGGCCCATCAGGAAGAACGCGCCGCGGCGTCGCGCGCGCTCCGGCCAGAGGTCGGCGAGGGGCCCGGCGAGCCGTCAGTGCACGAGCAGTTGGCACAGCTACGCGCGATCATCACCGACCTGGAGCACCGGCTGCCGAAGGACGCGGACACGGCGCCCGAAGCCCGACCGTCCCCTGTGGACGGTGCTCGCGGCTGATGATCTAATTCATCCGCTAGATCCGCTTCCGGGTGGGATGTCCCACCTGCTGCTCGTAGGAGATCGCATGAGCGTCACCGCCGATTTCAGCAAGCTCGTCGTCAAGGCCTACCAGGACAAGACCCTCGCCGAGCTGGTCGACTCCCCCGTGAGCGCCCTCACCGGCGTCAGCGCCGGAGACGCCAAGCTGCTCAAGGAGGCGTTCAACATCACCACCGTCGGCGACCTCGGTCGTAGCCCCTACTTCCGCACCGCCCAGGCGCTGGTCGCCCTGAGCGCCGCCAAGTAACGACGCCGGGTGGGGCACCGATCGACGGACTTCGCGGTCGGTGCCCCACCTCCGCGAGCGGAACGACCAACATCCTTTAAAGAAGCTTTAAGAAGCTGTCGGGTGTGATCGGGAAGCGCCTACCATACGGCGGCCGTGGCCGTCCGGGTCAGCGCCGTCGTCCGCTCGTTGGGAGTGACCCGTGTCGTACGCCTCGTTGCCCGAACCGGACGCGAGCCAACCGCCGTCCCGTCACCGCCCGCCGAGTTGGTTCGCCCGCAACAGGTTGGCCATGGCCGCGGGCGCGGCGGTCGCGCTGGTCATCGCTGCCGCCGGCGTCTACCTGGGCGGTGGCGGCGTGACGCCCGAGCCGTCGAACGCGGCCAACGCCCTCGAATACCCGTCGTCCTCGGCCGGGCAGGCCGCGTCACCCGGGGCGGCGGCGTCGACCTCCGCGACACCGGCTGCTTCCGCGACCCCGTCGGCGTCCACGACACCGTCGAGGGCGGCCACCCCGAAGGTCCCCACCACCGGCTGGATACCGGTCGATCGGGCCGCCTGGAAGGCCCAGGCCGACGCGTACCAGGCGTTGAAGGTCGACCCCGTCCCGGCCGGCGTCGGCAATCTCCCGGAGTTCCGGGCGGACTGCCAGTACAGCCACCGGCTTCCGGACGACCCGATCGTCGCCCCCGGCCTCCCGGGCGCCTCCCACATGCACTCCTTCGTCGGGAACAAGGCCGTCGACGCCGACACCGTCGCCGGGGACCTGACGAAGTTCACCGCCACCTCCTGCAAGCCGGTGCAGGACCACTCCGCCTACTGGGTGCCCACGCTCTACGACAACGCGACCGGCAAGCCGGTCGAGACCAGTGGTTTCCGGGTCTACTACCGGTCGCTGGCGAAGAACTCGACGGGTCAGATGCCCATGCCCAACGGCCTGCGCATGATCTCCGGTGACGCCAAGAAGAAGAAGCCCACGCCGCGCGGCGCGACCGGCCAGTTCTACTGCGCCTTCTACGGCCCCGGGGACCTCGACGGCATCGCGCGCAGCACCAACGGCAACTGGCCCATCTGCGGCGGGGACGCGACCCTGCACTTCATGATGCAGTTCCCCGACTGCTGGGACGGCAAGCACCTGGACAGCCCCAACCACAAGGACCATGTGGCGTACGGCAGCGGCAACGGCTGCCCGAGCAGCCACCCGGTGCGGATCCCGGCGATCACCTTCGACATCCAGTACCCGGTGAAGGGCACCCCGGCGGGCTACTACCTCTCCTCCGACAAGGAGGGGAAGAGCGCCTCGTCGATGCACGGGGACGCGTTCGTGATGTGGGACGTCAACACCATGAACAAGCGCACCAAGAACTGTGTCCTCCAGCGCCGGACGTGCGACAACTACGGCTACCAGAAATAGCCGGGGCCAGGCCCGTGTCGGCCTGGCCCCGGGGTTTCGGGCGGGTCAGCTACGCAGCGTCCACTGCTGGTTCGGGCCACCGTTGCAGGCCCAAAGGATGATCTTCGTGCCGTTGGCGGTGGCGGCGCCGTTGGCGTCGAGGCAGAGCCCCGACTGGACGTTCGTCACGGTGCCGTTGGTGTTGACGTTCCACTGCTGGTTGGTGCCGCCGTGGCAGTCCCAGATGATGACCTGGGTGCCGTTGGCAGTGCCGTTCCCGGAGGCGTCCAGGCACTTGTTGCCGTACACGGTCAGTTGCCTGCTGCTGGTGTGGGTCCACCGCTGGTTGGTGCCGCTGCCGCAGTCGTAGAGCTGCGTCTGGGTGCCGTTGGTGGTCGACGAGTTGGGCACCTCGACGCAGCGGCCGGACTGGCCGCCCACGAGCTGCCCCTGCCCCGTACCGCTGCCGCCGCCCTGCTGCTGGCGGACGATCCACGTCGACTCCGCCGACCGGTTGCCCTGGGCGTCGACGACGTACAGCCGGTACTCACCCTGGGTCGCCGGCACGGCGATGGTGGTGGCGTTGCCGGCCGCCCTGGTCATCGTCGCCCCGGCGGTGAAGGTGGTCGTGCCGGACGGAGCCAGCCAGACCGACCTGGTGGCGTCGCCGGTGCTCCGGATCGGGATCGACGCCGTGGCGCTGGTGACGAACGTGCTGGCCGGCAGCACGTAGTTCGGCGAGGAGAAGGTGCTCGCCGGGACGATGTCCCGGTAGGCGTCCTCGAGACCGGAGTTCGCCGCGATGCTGTAGGCCGCCGCCGGCCAGACATAGTCGGAGGAGACGAGGATGTCCGCGACGGTGCTGTTCGGCAGGTTCTTGTTCGAGACCTTGTTGATCGGGCCGTAGATCTGCGTGATGCTCAGGTCGTGCTTCCGCCCGAAGTCGTCGGAATTGATCATCCAGGTGACGTTCTTGTCGATGCTCAGGACGTTGTCCCGGAAGGTGATGAACGCCGACCCCTCGTCCGGGTGCAGGCCGTACTTGTGTCCGGAGGGGACGCCCTGGAGATAGTTGTTGGTGATCGTCGTCCCCGGCTGGCTGCCCAGCGTGTAGATGGGTGCCGTGTCACTGAGACGCTGCACCGTGTCGATGATGTGGTTGTGGCTGATGGTGTTGTTCCGCGCCGTCGTGGTGGGTCGGTTCGGCTGGATCGAGCCCGATGACCCGTCGAAGTTCCACCATCCCCACCCCATGGTGATGCCCGACCACGGTGCCTTCTCGATCCGGTTGCGCTGGATCGTCAGGGTGTCGACGAAGTACGCCGAGATGGGGCTGTGCCCGTTGAACAGAACGGCGCTGTCGTAGAGGTAGTTGTTCTTGATGTCGATGTTCTTCGGCAACCCCTCGACCTGCGGGAGGTACTTCTCCCGGTTGGTCGACGTGCCGTCGCCGATGTAGACGTGCTGGGGATGACCGACGTTGATGGCCGACCCGGCGATGTCGTTGGTGGCGTTACCGATCAACTGGGTGCCCTGCACGTCGTTGACCATGCTGATCCCGTCGGCGCCGGTGTGCTCGATCCGGTTGCGTTGCAACAGGAGGCCGTCGGCGTTCTGGATCTGGATGATGCCGGGGCTGACGTCCACGTTGCGGTAGTGGTAGACGTGGAAGTTGCCCTTGGCGTACGCCTGCGCGCCGAGGTTGCCCTGCTGCGCCTGCTTGTAGGACGAACCGGCGACGTTGAACAGGTTCCAGTCCGAGTGCCGCACCGTGAGACCGGAGAACGTGATGTTGCGGACGTGGCTGGTCGTCGAGGTGCCCGCGACCCGCAGCACGGTGGTCACGTTGTTCGGCGCGTAGACCGTCGCGGTGGACATGTTCTCGGCGCTGGCCTTGTAGTAGTAGACCGTCTTCGCGCCCTTGTCGTAGTAGAACTCACCGGGCGCGTCCAGGAACTCGTACGCGTTCATGAGCTTGTGGGTGCCGCCCACCTGCGCGTTGCCGTTGAAGGCGCCCTGGGCGATGGCCGCGCCCGGCTGCTGGAACAGGGCCACCCGGCTCCCGCCGTCGGTGGTCACCTGACGGACGCCCACGATGGCGGTGGTCCAGGTCGTGCCCGTCTCGATCTCGATGTCGTCCTGGTTGCGCGCGATGGCGGGGAAGTCGTTCGTGTTGTAGCGGGCGCCGTCGCACTGCGACCCCGACTCCCAGGCCCACGCGGCCTGGCCGGCCGTGATGGTGTACGTCCCGAAGCACCCGCCCGAGCTGACCGTCTTCGTCGCCATCACAGCGCGCTTGTCGTTGACGTAGAGCGCCCGCAGCTTGTTGGCGCGGTCCAGCGGCGCCTTCCAGATGTTGCCGCTGTGCTGGGTCCAACCGGTCACCTGGACGCCGCCGTCGAGGATCGGCTTCTCGTTGGCGTACGCGCCGTAGATGACCCGGTAGCCGTTGGTGCCGGAATCGCTCTGGCCGAACTCGACAGTGCTGCTGATCGGATAACTTCCACCACGCAGGAACACGTTGATGTCGCCGGTCATGTTCGTATTCACCGTACGGACGACGTCCCGCGCGCGTTGCAGGGTCCGGAACGGGGACTGGAGGGTGCCCGCGTTCGCGTCGTTGCCGTCGGGGGCGACGTAGTAGGTGGCCTGTACCGCGGCCGCGGCCGGTGTTTGGTCGCTCAGCACGGCCGGCAGCGTGGCGGCAACGAGGGCCGCCACGGCCAGCAACGACGTTCGAGCGGTGGACACGTTTGACCTCACGTACGGTTCCTCTCATTTGCCGTCGACAGGGGGCCCCGTGCGTATCGAGCGACGAGTACGGAAACAGCGACACCACTAAGGACCGGTGGGGCTTGTCACCCGACCGCACTCTCTTGTTCATCGCTACGAAATCTTCCCGAAGCGTAGGTCACACGTGTGATGAATGCAACCATGAATCGCAGTACATCTATGTGTTAATGCGATCTTTTCGGGCGGATCACCCTTCATCGCATGACGCCACTGATTGATCATCAGATGAATCCACACCGACAGGTCGGGGGTCGGGGCGTGCCATCCGCCCCGACCCCCGGACCTCCGGTCACCTGATCGAGAAGTCCGACAGTCGCAGCGCGGAGTCGAACACCAGGTACACGTCGTGGTCGCCGGCCGCCCGGGCCACCTCGGCGCTGATGCTCACGTACCGGTAGTCGTCACCGGTGCTCGGCACCGTGGCCGTGCCCAGCAGCCGTCCGGTCGGCGAGCCCAGCCGGACCTGGATCGCACCGGCACCGGTGCCGGCCTTCGCGACCGTCGCGGTGAAGGTGCGCGCGTCCGGGCGCAGGGCGGAACCCGCGAAGGAGATCCATTGACCCGCCTCGGTGGCGCCGACGGCCGTACCCCTGACCTTCGTCTCGTCGACCAGCCGGACCCCCGCGTACCTGTCGAAGTTCTCCGCCCGGGTCGTCCGGGACAGGTCACGCGCCGGGATCGTCTCCCCGCGCACACGCACCGCGGCCCGGGCCCGGATGTCGCCGGCGGACGCCCCGACCATCAGGTCGTAGGTGGACGACTCCACCACCCACCGACTGCGGGTGACGTCCCAGTGCGCCAGGTCGGCGGCGGGCACCCGCAGCGTCACGGTCCGGGTCTGCCCGGGCCTGAGCTCCACCCTCTCGAACGCCTTGAGCTGCCGGATCGGGGTCCTGTCCCGGGAGGTGCGCTGATGGGTGTAGAGCTGCACCACCTCGGAGCCCGCCCGAGCGCCGACGTTCGTCACGTCCACGCTGACCCGCACGGTGCCGTCGGCCGCCACCGACCCGGCACCGACGCGGGCCGAGCCGTACCGGAAGCGGGTGTACGACAGCCCGTGGCCGAACGGGTAGAGCGGCTTCGCGTTGCTGTAGAGGTACGTCTGCCCGGACGTGATGATGTCGTACTCCAGCAGGTCCGGAGGCAGTTGCCGATCGGAGCGGTACCAGGTCTGGGTGAGCCGGCCGGACGGGTTGCGGTCGCCGAAGAGGACGTCGGCGATGGCGTGCCCGGTCTCGGCGCCCGCGTGGGTGGTCCACACCACGGCGGGCACGTTCTCCTGCTCCCAGTTGGTGCTGACCGGGTAACTGGTCTGGAGCACCAGCACCGTCCGCGGGTTGGCAGTGGTCACGGCCTTGACCAGCGCCTCCTGACCGGCGCTCAGAGCCGTGGAGGACCGGTCGTGCGCCTCGCGCCCGTTGATGAACGGGTTGCTGCCGACCACCAGCACGGCGGTGTCGGCCGCCCGGGCCGCCGCCACGGCCCGGTCGATGCCACTGCTGACCAGCTCACGACTGAAGTGGGTCGCGGCCTCGGGCGTGGACGCGCCGAGCTTGAGCGCGCCGTCGTCGCCGACCGTCACGTACCTCTCGGCGGCGAACCAGCTCTCCTTGGTCTCGTAGCCGACGTAGCGCAGCACCACAGTGCCGTCGGCCTGCGGCTCCAGCTTGAACTGCTGCTGCACGTACCAGCCGTTCGGCTGCTCGTCGCGGGTGACGAACGGTCCCCAGTTGTAGCCGAGGTAGCGGCCGTTGGCGGCGTTGCGCAACGTCACCACGTCCTGGCCCCAGTCGACCACGTCGAACTGGGCGGCGAGTGAAGCCGTCTCGCCGGTGGCGGCGACCGGGTCGGCGTCGGTGGTGCCGGTGGCAGTGACGTACCGGCCGGTCGCCGGGTCCTTCAACGCGATCCGGTCCGCACCGTCGAGCCCGTCGACGTTGGCCGCGGCGCCCAGCCGTTCGCGGATGCCGTCGAGCGCCGTCACCTGGTACGGCAGGTCACCGCCGTACCAGTCGGAGTAGAGGGTGTCGGCCAGCGGACCGAGCACGGCGACCTTGCGGGTCCGGGCCGGGTCCAGCGGCAGCGCCTGCCGGGAGTTCTTCAGCAGCACCATGGCCTCACCGGCGGCCTGCCGGGCGAGGCGCTGGTGTTGCGGGCTGTTGATGACGTCCGGGGTGATGCCCCCGTACCGGCCACCGCCCGGATCGAACTCGCCCAGTCGGAACCGGATGTTCAGGATGTCCCGGATCCGGGCGTCGATGTCCCGTTCGGTGATCAGGCCGCTCGCCAACGCCCCTTTGACGGCGGTGACGGTCGGCTGGGCGTTGGTGTCGTCGGTGATGAAGCTGCTGAGGCCGGCCTTGATGATCGCCGCGTTGGCCTCTGCCTGGGTGCTGTAGTACTTCTGGGAGTTGACGAGGTTGTTCGGCGCCCAGGCGTCCGTGACGTGCATGAGGGACTGGTCGGTCCAGCCGCGTACCACCGTGTCCAGGTCCGGGTCGACGGTCGCGGGACGTCCGTTGACCAGGTTGTACGCGGCCATCATCCCGGTCGCCGCGTCGGCGGCGATGGCCGGCTTGAAGGCGGCGCGGTCGTACTCGTTGAGCACCCTCGGTGGCACGTTGGACGAGGTGACGTCCCGCCGGACCTCGTTGTTGTAGGCCAGGTAGTGCTTCAGGGTCGGGGCGCTCTTCAGGTGGTCCGGGTCGCCGCCGGTCATGCCCGAGCCGTACGCGGTGGAGATCGCGCCGGTGAGCAGCGGATCCTCCGAGTAGCCCTCCTCGTTGCGGCCCCACCGGGGGTCGCGCAGCAGGTTGACCACCGGCGCCCAGAGGTTGAGCCCCCACACCCGGGGGTTCTGCGCGTGGTAGCCGCGCGCCTCGTCGCCGACGGCGGAACCCACCCGCCGGACCAGGTCGGTGTTCCAGGTGCTCGCCATGCCCACCGGCTGCGGGAAGACCGTGCCGCGGGCCTTCACCACCGCGCCGTTGTTGTCGATGTCGGTCGACCAGGCGACCCCGTGCAGGGCCTCGGTGCCGGTCTTGAACAGGCCGATGCCCAGTCGGGGTACGGCCGGTTGGTACTGGTGCAGCCAGGAGATCTTCTCGTCCAGGGTGAGCCGGCCGAGCAGGTCGTCGACCCGGGCGTCCACCGGTAGGTGGGGATCTCGGAACGGGTAGCTCGGTTCGGCGAGCGCGGTACCGGGAACGGCGGGCAGGGCCAGCAGGGCGAGCGCGAGCGCGGTGATTCCACGCCGAAGGCGCCACTTCCGCATGCGGTTCTCCTCATGTCGTACGACAGGCGCGATTCAGCGCCAAGACCGGCTTGGCCAGGCTCGACACCCGGCTGACGGGCCTGAACGACGAATCATCGAAGCGCTTCGACGACCCCACCGCGGCACCACGGTCAGGAAGGTGCGCGATTCGCGCAACTATAGGTGGGCATCTATTGATGAACAAGGCCGAGCCAGGGCCGAGCAAGAGCGTGGTGATGCGCAACGTGCTAGACCAGGCCCATCCGGGTATCTACAATCTTCGTTGTTAACGCTCACACTCGTCCCAGTGCTGAGGCAGGAGAGATCTATGCGAACGAGGGCAAGATGGCTCGCGACACTCGCCGCGCTCGGCGTCGTGGTCGCCGGTGCGCTGACCCCGACCGGTCCGGCCAGCGCGGAGTCGAACGGCGGGGTACGGGTGATGCCGCTCGGCGACTCCATCACCGAGGGCACCCAGGTGCCCGGCGGATACCGCATCGGGCTCTGGCAGCGGCTGGTCAGCGGCCGGTACACGGTGGACTTCGTCGGGTCGCAGTTCAACGGGCCGGCGAGCCTGGGTGACCACGACCACCAGGGGCATCCCGGCTGGCGCATCGACCAGATCGACGCGAACATCGTCAACTGGCTCAACACCCAACGGCCGCAGACCGTCCTGCTGCACATCGGCACCAACGACATCCTGCAGAACTACAACGTGAGCAGCGCGCCGAACCGGCTCTCCACGCTGATCGACCGCATCACCACCACCGCGCCCACCGCCGAGGTGTTCGTGGCACAGCTCATCCCGATCTCCAACAGCAACCAGGGAGCCGCCGTCCGCACCTTCAACGCGGCGATCCCGGGCATCGTGCAGAGCAAGGTGAACGCCGGCAAGCGGGTGCACCTGGTCGACATGCATAGCGCCCTCACCACCTCCGACCTGATCGACGGCGTACACCCCACCGCCGGTGGCTACGACAAGATGGCCGCCCGCTGGTACAGCGCCCTGCAGTCGGTGCCCGGCAGCATCGGCAACCCGGGCAGCGGCGGCGGGCAGACCACCGCCATCGTGGGCACCCGGTCCGGCAGGTGCGTCGACGTCCCCGGGGCGTCCACCACCAACGGCCTCCAGCTGCAACTGTGGGACTGCCACGGCGGCACCAACCAACAGTGGACCTACACGAGCGCCAAGACCCTGACGGTGTACGGCAACAAGTGCCTCGACGCCGCCGGCTACGGCACCTCCCCGGGGACCCTGGTCACCATCTACGACTGCCACGGCGGCACCAACCAGCAGTGGAACGTCAACGCGAACGGCACCATCACCGGAGTGCAGTCCGGTCTCTGCCTGGACCCCGTGAACCAGGGCACCGCCAACGGCACCAAGCTCGTCCTCTGGACCTGCACCGGTCAGACCAACCAGCAGTGGACCCGCCGATAGCCGACACGACATCGGTGACCTGCCGTGCCGCCGGACGCCATGTTCGGCGGCACGGCGCGGATCAGCGCGGTTTCAGCGCCCTTTCAGGCTGCTCAATACGTTCGCGGCATGACAATCAGACGTTCCACGCGTACGAGGCGCGGGACCGCCGTGGTGGTGATGATCGCCGTCACCGCGGCAAGCGCGCTGTTCGGCGAACCCGCGTCGGCCGATCCCGTCCCCGTTCCCATCCCACAGGCAGCGCTCACCGACCGTGCCTTCGGCCAGGTTGCCGAGATCCACATCCAGGGCGCCGACCGGATCAAGGCCGTCGTGCTGTCGGCCGAATTCGTCCAGTGGCACCGGCTGCATCCGAACGCCACCACCGAACAGGCGCAGACCCACCTGGCGGCGCGCAAGCAGGCGCTCGACAACTCCCTGACCGCCTACGACCACCTGGTACCCGAGCAGGACCTGCTGCTCAGGTCCGTCGACATCCTGCTCGGCACCCCCGGCGGCGACACCCGGACCTCACCCGAGATCACCGGCCTGGTCGGGGCGGTCATCGGCAGGACGGTCGAACCGTGGGACACCCGCGAGGAACTCGCCTCCGGCGCACTGCGTACCGCGCAGTGGTTGCGCGGCCGTGACGACGCTCTCGCCGCCGTGTGGTCCGCGGTCCGCCAGGCGGCGAGCGCCAACGCGCCGGTCGCCAGCGCGTGGAACGCCGTACTCGGTGCGCCCTTCGGGGTCGACGTGACACACACCTACGAGCAGCTCACGCAGGATCCCGGGCTGGCCCCCGTGAATCTCGGGGCGATCCTCGCCCTCCAGGGCGACTCGGCGGCGTACGTCGCGGCGGCCAAGCAGAAGCTCGCCTCCCTGCACGCGGAGCTGCTCGGCCTGAGCGTGGAGATCCGTCTCGAGATCGGCGCGAACACCAGCAAGTGCCCACCAGAGGGGCCACCCAGCGCCGAGTGCACGGCGGCGGCAAAGAAGGCCGCCGAGGACCGCGACAAGGCACGGCAGCAGACCATCTCCGACGTCAAGGCCGGGCTGGGCATGGTGTCCACACTCATCGGGTTCGCCGACCCCGACGCCGGCAAGAAGGCCAAGGTGATCGGCGAGGCGGTCCTCACCACGATCAGCGCCATCTCGAAGTATGCGGCGGCGATCACCGGGCGCGGTCTGGCGGGCTCGGTCTTCAACACCGCGACGTTGGCGATGACCGGCAACATCTTCGGTGCCGTGATGTCGATCGTCGGGCTCTTCGGCGGTAGCGCGCCGTCGCTGGACGCGCAGATCCTCGCCCAGGTCAAGGCACTGCGCGACGAGGTCCGCGCCCTCGGCGACGAGATGCGGGCCAGCTTCGCGCGGGTCGAGGCGCAGATCAACACGGTGTACGCGAACATGATGGCCCAGTTCGACAAGCTGAACGCGGCCATCGCCGGCAACACCGCGCAGCTCACCCTCGTCCAGCAGCAGGTCGCCCAGCTCGGCCTGCGACTGGAGGACATCGCCGCCACCGTCCTGGCCGCGATCGGCGACTCCACCCTGCACGACGCCCGCGCCGACATCAACAAGTACATCGGCTACCAGGAGAACTTCGGGCAACCGATCCCCACGTACAACGAGTTCGTCGGCCCGGAGAACGAGTTCCACCTGACCGCCACGCAGCTGGCCAGCGGTGCCGCCTTCGTGGTGCCGAAGACCGACGCGGACAACCCCGCGCTCGACCCGACCACAGTCCTGAACAGCTTCGGCGAGGCCCGGTCGATCAACTACCTGGCTCGGGTGGCCAGCGGGCGTGACCCGTCGATGGTCGAACCGGCGACGCCGGTCGGCAACCCGACGGTCTGGAACCTCGGCGCACAGGCGTACGCCATGCTGATGCTCCAGAACCCGACGTACGCCGCCCAGGTCAGCGCCAGCCGCGCGGCACAGATCGAGGCGGAGGGCACCCGCATCGCCGACCTCGCGGCCAGCTTCGGCCGACCGGTCGACGGCGACGCCAACAGCCTCATCACCGGGCTGATCGACGAGTACGTCGGCGCTACCAACGAGCTGTCGGCCGCGCTGCGGACGTTCCGGACCAACGAGGTCCAGGTCCGCTGGGAGCCTGACGCCAACGGCGTGCAGGTCAGGACACCCAAGACCTACGACCTGTTCTGGGACACGGACAAGCAGCTCGCCCCGGCACCGGCGAAGGCCGACGAGGCGACGGTGCCGTCGTGCGACGGCACCCGGCAGATCGACCGACCCAGCAACGTCCGCTACGACCTGATGTCGAACGTCGTACGGACGCTCCAGTACGCGTACACGCCACGGCACGACGAGCCGCCGGCCGGCGTACGGGAGTTGCCCGAGGTGGGCCACTGCTACACGCCGAGCTGGGTCTACACCCGCACGACGGGCTACGGCACCGGGGTCATCCGGCACTACGGCAAGCTGCGGTTGCAGATCCACAGCCGGTTCCGGCTGAACTCGACGCTGCCCTGGCAGAACTCGCGGACGGCCGACTTCACCTGGCCCGACGAGCAGGTCTACCAGGTCGACTGCGAGTTCTTCAACTGTGACAGCGAGACCAGCCCGGAACAGGCGCTGACCCAGAAGTGGCCGTCCGGGCGGTCCACCTTCGCGGTGTCCGCGACGGCCGTACCCAACACGGCGCTGGACACCTCGCTGACGCCGACACTGCGCGGTTTCCTCCAAGCGCGACAGAAGTCGATGTACGACCGGGTCCGGGACCTGAGCACGCAGGTCGGTGGGCCGGTGCCCGCCGCGCTGAAGAAGATGAACACGGCGGCGCGGCTGCTCCAGGCGTACACCAGGTTGGGTCTCCCCAACGCCCTCGACGCGGACGACGTGCTGTCGGCGAACCTGTTCGGGCAGTACCAGATCCCGGTGAACATGCCGACCGACGCCAAGATCGGCAATGCGTACGCGAAGGCCAGCGGGAACTACACGGCGTGCGGGCCCGCACCGTGCTCGCTGGACCCCAGCCGACCGCTGCGCGACCAGGTCAGCCTCAAGCTGCCCTGCGAGCCCGCTGTCGACTCGTCCAACCTGCCCGGTGACCCACTTGGCGACTGCCTGGTCACCAGCGCGCGGTCCCGTGCGACGGCGCTGACCCAGCGGTACGAGGTCTGGGCGGACCAGATGACCGCAGGTCTGCACCGCGAGCGGGTGCCGTGGCTGAACGACACCCTCACCGGGCTGCGCATCACCACGCGACTGACCCACGCCAATTGAGTCGCAGCGGTGCCGGTGCCTTCGGGGGCCGGCACCGCTGTCAGGTGGACCGCCCTCGGCAGCGTGACTCACCGCACGATGACGCCGCACCCGGGATTGATCTGCCGTAACGTGCCGCCCGCCCCGTCTGCCCGTCGCCCGTCGAGCGCATAGGGTGGATTGCGGACCCTCGCGCTGGGAGGCTGGTATGGATCTGCTGTTGTCGGCTCGACCGGGCCGCGGTTGCACAGTGGTCGAGGCGCGCGGTGAGCTCGACATGGCCACCGCCGGGCAGCTGCGCGACAACCTGCAGCAGCTCATCGATTCCGGCGACCGGCAGGTGGTGGTCGACATGGCCGGGGTGCGGTTCATCGACTCGAGCGCGTTGGGCACGCTGGTGGTGATGTTCAAGTCGCTGGGCGAGGTCGACGGGCGGCTGAGCCTGGCCGCGGTGCAGCCCGGGGTACGCCGCGTCCTGAGCATCACGTCGGTGGACCGGGTCATCGACATCTACGACGACGTACACACGGCAGAGACCGACATCGCCACCTCCGGTGGCGTCACCCGAGGGCAGTAGTCACTCGGGCAGGGCCACGCTGGCCCGCTCGAGGTCGGCACCCGCGCTGCTTCGCCGGTCCGCCCCGTGCCCGCCGTACCAATCGATGATCAAGAGGGTCGCGTCGTCGGCGAGAGTCGGACCACCCACCTCCAGCACCGCATCGCCCAACGCCCGCACGGCCTCGCGGGGGTGCAGGCCGCTGATCGAGCCCAACACGACGGGCAGGTCCAGGTTGGCGGAGTTGCGTTCCAACATGCCGTCGGTGACCACGACCAGGCGATCACCGGGTTGCAGGGTGATCTCCTCGTGGAGGAACTCGGCCTCACTGAACATCCCCAGCGGGAAATTACCCGGCAGCCGCAACGGCTGGGACTCCCCGCGGCGCACCAGCAGTGGCGGTACGTGACCGGCGTTGAGCATCGCGCACACCCCGGTGCGCAGGTCGAGGCGGCCGAGGACCGCAGTGACGTAACTACCGCGCACGCCGGCGTGCTCGGCCACCGCGGCGTTCGCGGCATCGGCCTGTTCGACCAGGTCAGCGCCGCGTCGGCGGGTGTTGCGGAGGCTTCCCACACCTAGAGTCGCCGTGAGGGCGCTCGCCACCCCGTGGCCCATCGCGTCGGTGACGCTGAAGTGCAGCACATCACGCGCCAGGCTGTAGTCGAACGTGTCCCCGCCGATGCTGGCAGCCGGCTCCAGCCAACCGGACAACGTGAACGCACTGGCCTCACACGTGAACGCGCCGGGCAGCAGCCGGCGCTGGATCTCCGCGGAGAGCGTGAACGGGGTCGTTCGTTGGCCCCACTCGAACAGGTCGGTGTGTCGCCGGTTCGCGATCACCACGAACGCCAACGCGTGCGCCGTGCGCGTGATCTCCCCCAGAGCCTGCGCGGTCGGCTCCTCCGGTAAGACCATCTCCAACAGGCCGATAGCCTCACCACGCTCCGTCACCGGCGCCAACACCACCCAGCCGTCAGCGCCCGCGACGACCTGCACCGTCTGGGTACGCAGCGCCTGCTCGGCCACGCTGCCGTCGAACGGCAGCACGGTGGCGACCTCCTCACCGTGCTGGCGGCTCCCGCCCGCGTCGTCGATCGGCACATGCGCCAACCGCACCAGCGCCCGGCCACCGAAGTCGGCGATCAGGAACGAGACGGCCAACGCGCCGAGCGCCACACCGACCTCTCGGGTGACCGCCTCGACCGCCTCGACCGGCGACGCCGCCTCGGCCGCGTCCAACACGCCGGCCAGGGCTCGCCCTTGACTGCTCTGCACCCCCAGAGTCTACGAACACCCTGCCGACCGGCGTCGAACCGACAGCGACGCCCGTCGGTGCGCCGCCAGGGAGCCGAACCCGAACCTCCGGATCAACAGCCCAGTTGGGCTAGCGGCGCTCGGCTGTCTGGTGATGACCCGCTGGCAACTGCTGAACGTGCAGCAGCTCGCCGAGCGCGCCTCGCAGTGACGGCAGTCAGGACGATGTCATCCGGACCGCCCGCCGGATTCCCTGGTGCGCCAGCACGCCGACGGCGGTGTTCGCCACGGCGAGCGCCGACGCGCCGAGCAGCGCCGGCCCGACGCCCGTCGAGCCGCCAGCGACCAGCAGGATCGGCCAGCCCAGCGCGGCGGCGATCAGCGACGGCCGCCACCAGCGGCCGAACAGCAGGCCGAACAGGATGAGGGTCGGGATCACGGGAGCAGCTCCCTTCGTCGCTGCTCGCAGCCTACGCGCGCAAGCCAGCACGAACAGCTCCGTTCCTGGCGCCCCGGACCCGTCGACAGCCGGCCCCGGTCGCCCGGGGGCAAGCCGCGCGCGATGTTGGGGAACTGTGCGCCGGAACGGCACAGGTAGCCGGCTGAGCTGCTCTACGGGAACGGAACGTTCGGTAGGAGGTCGTCGTCGCGTCCGGTCTGAGGTAGCCCAGCCGCAGCCGCCATGGCCTCGACGGCGTCGACCAGGGTGGTGGTCTCCGGTAGGACGAATTCGATCCTCGTGAAAGGCGGGGCGGCAACCGGAGGCCCGTAGTTACCGCAGAATTTCCGGTAAAGCTCGAATTCTTTTCGATACAACTTCCGCCGTACATTGTCGCCCTTGGATGCGAGTCGAAACGGCCGATCACCTGCCACAACTCGCTTAGGCCACCTTTTCATCGTACGTCTGACCATTTACCAACGTCTTGCAGGCGTGTTACGGCCAGAGTATGTTAGCGCTCACATTGATCCGTACGGATGGCCACCTGAAGGCCTCTGTGCGCGATCACCCCTGCCATTCCTCTGTCACCAGCACTATCGACGCGAGAAAGGCCACCACCATGCCCTTAACCCGACGGCAGTTCACCCTGGGCGCGCTCGCCACCGGCGCGCTCACCACGACCGGTTTGGCGGTCAGCCCGGGATCCGCCCTCGCCGCGCCCAATACGGCTTACCTCAACGTCTACTTCACCGAAACGCCCAATCAGTCGGGGTCCGATTACGGCCTGCACCTCGCGGTCAGCCGAGACGGCCTCAACTGGAGCCCGCTGAACCAGAACAACCCGGTCGTCACGCCGACCGCCGGCGACCTCGGCCTGCGCGATCCGTACATCCACCGCAAGCAGGACGGCACCTTCGTCGTCATCGCCACCGACCTGCGCGGGCTCAACTTCGGCCGCAACAGCCAGTACCTGCACGTGTGGGACTCGACGGATCTGACCAGCTTCACCGGATACCGGCTGCTCCGGATGCACACCTACAGCAATGTGCACACCTGGGCCCCGACGGTCTTCTGGGACGCCGCACGCGGCCAGTACGGCATCGTCTACTCCGCCAACACCACCACAGACCTGTTCCTGATCAACTACACCAGCGACTTCCGTACGGTGAGCGCCCCGCAGACCTACTTCAGCCCCGGCTTCCCGGTGCTCGACGCCGACATCCGGGTCAGCGGCGGTGTGACGTACATGTTCTACAAGAACCTCGCCAACGGAAACCTGTACGGTGCCCGCTCCAGCACTGGAGCGCCGAACAGTTTCACCACCTACACCAGTGGGCTGCGGCAGGGCACCGCCATCGAGGGAGCACACCTGGTCCCGCGCAACGACGGCGGCGCCTGGTGGCTCTGGGGTGACTCGTTCGGCCCGATCAACAACGACATGTACCTCTGGTCCACCAGCACCGTCGGCGGCAACTCGTGGTCGGTCGCCAACCAGCGCGACTACACCCCGCCGTTGAACTCCAAGCACGGCTCGATCGTCGGCATCACCGACGTCGAGTACAACAACGCCGTCAACCGGTGGGGTCTGCCGAACTGGGTCCGGTTGAAGTCGTCCAACCTGCCCGACTACTTCGTCCGGCACAGCAACGGCGCCATCCGGCTCGACCCGTACCCGTTCGACCCGCACCAGGACCAGCTCTGGCGGATGGTTCCCGGCCTCGCCGACTCCGCCGCGGTCTCGTTCGAATCGGTGAACCGCCCCGGCAACTACCTCCGGCACAGCGGCTACGTCGGGCGGCTCGCCGCCAACGACGGCAGCGCCACCTTCCGCGCCGACGCCACCTTCTACCGCACCGCCGGCCTGGCCGACAGTTCCTGGTCGTCGTTCCGCTCGTACAACTTCCCCACCTACTACCTGCGGCACGCCGGCAACGTGCTGCGCATCGACCCGCTGAGCGCGGGATCCGGCGCCACCGACCGCCAGGACGCCACCTTCCGCGTCACCTCGTAGCCGCCCGCATTCCTGAGAGGTGAGGACAACAACATGGGCAGGTCCCTCGCGAGTCGCCGCACCACCAGTGCCCTGATCGCCCTGCTGCTGGGCGTCTGTGCCGCCGTCACGGCGGTACTACCGGGCACGACCGCCAAGGCCGACAACCCGATCGTGCAACACGTCTACACCGCCGACCCGGCCCCTCTGGTGCACAACGGCCGGGTGTACGTCTACACCGGACGCGACGAGGATGGTTCGACGTACTTCACCATGCGGGAGTGGCGGGTCTTCTCCTCCGCCGACATGGTGAACTGGACCGACCACGGCGTGCCGATGAACCTGGCCACGTTCAGTTGGGCCAGTGCGGACGCCTGGGCCGGGCACGTCGTCGCACGCAACGGCCAGTTCTACTGGTACGTGCCGGTGAAGAACCGCGCCACCGGCCGGATGGCCATCGGCGTCGGCGTGTCCAGCAGCCCCACCGGTCCGTTCCGCGACGCCCTGGGCCGGCCACTGCTGGAGAACGCTGAGATCGACCCGCACGCCTTCATCGACGACAACGGCCAGGCGTACCTCTACTGGGGTAACCCCAACCTGTGGTACGTGCGGCTGAACAGCGACATGATCTCGTACTCCGGCGGTCTGACCCAGATCCCGTTGACCACCGCCGGCTTCGGCACCCGCACCGGCAACCCCAGCCGACCCACCCTCTACGAAGAGGGTCCCTGGGTCTACAAGCGCAACGGCACCTACTACATGATCTGGGCCGCCGAGTGCTGCGGCGAATTCATCGCCTACTCCACCGCCCCCGGCCCCACCGGCCCGTGGACCTACCGCGGCACTGTCATGCCCCGGCAGGGCGCCAGCTTCACCAACCATCCCGGCATCATCGACTTCGCGGGTGGGTCGTACTTCTTCTATCACAACGGCGCCCTACCCGGCGGTGGCGGATTCACCCGCTCGGTGGCGGTGGAGAAGTTCACCTACCGGGCCGACGGCACCATCCCGTCGATGAACATGACCACCGCCGGCGTCCCGCAGGTCGGCACCCTCAACCCCTACGTCCGGCAGGAGGCCGAGACGATCGCCTGGGGTTCCGGCATCGAGACCGAACGCGCCAGTAGCGGCAGCATGAACGTCGCATCGATCGAGAACGGCGACTGGATCAAGGTCAAGGGCGTCGCGTTCGGGACCGGTGCGGCCACCTTCACCGCCCGGGTGGCCTCGGCCGCCGCCGGTGGCACCATCGAGGTACGCCTCGACAACGCGACCGGTCCGGTGGTCGGCACCTGCCGGGTCTCGGGCACCGGCGGCTGGCAGAACTGGGTCGACACCTCCTGCACCACCAGCGGGGCGACCGGCACCCGTGACCTCTACCTGCGGTTCACCGGCGGCTCCGGTTCCCTGTTCAACGTCGACTGGTGGCAGTTCACCGGCGGCGGCACCGCACCGTCGGTGTATCGGATCATCAACCGCAACAGCGGGCAGGTCGTCGATGTCCAGTCACCGAACCTCGAAAACCTGGCCGTGATCGGCCAGTGGACCAGCAACGGCAACACCTGGCAACAGTGGCGCTTCCTCGACGCCGGCAACGGCAACGTCCGCCTGCAGAGCGTCAACAGCGGCAAGTGCGTCGACATCAACAACTTCTCCACCGCCGACGGGGCGTCTGTCATCCAGTACACCTGCCACGACGGCCTCAACCAGGTCTTCACCTGGCGATCGACCGGCGACGGCTACTACCACCTGGTCAACCTCAACAGCAACAAGTGCCTGAACGTGGTCGGCAGCTCGACCACCGCCGGCGCCGCCCTGGAGCAGCGGACCTGCGGCTCCGCGACCAGCATGCAGTGGTCGCGGGCCTGACACCTCAAGCTGAAGGAGTGAGATCCATGAAGGTCACGGAAGAGGACAGGCACGCCTCTCCACCCGGACGTCGCCGGCCCGCGGTGCTGGCCACCGCGGTCGCGGCGGTCCTCGCCGCCGGCGGACTGGCCGTCGTGGCCCCGTCGCCAGCCGCGGCGGCGACGGTGGACACGAACGCCTGGTACGTGCTGGTCAACCGCAACAGCGGTAAGGCGTTGGACGTCTACAACCTGGCCACCAACGACGGTGCGCGGATCACCCAGTGGTCGCGGAACAACGGCAACCAGCAGCAGTGGCAGTTCGTGGACTCCGGTGGCGGCTACTACCGGGTGAAGTCACGACTGTCGGGCAAGGTGCTGGACGTCAACAACTTCTCCACCGCCAACGGTGCGCCCATCGTGCAGTGGGCCGACCTCAACGGCACCAACCAGCAGTTCCGGCTCGCCGACTCCGACGGCGGTCACGTCCGGTTGATCAACCGGAACAGCAACAAGGTGCTGGAGGTGCAGGGCGCCTCGACCGCCGACGGTGGCAACATCGTGCAGTACGACGACTGGAACGGCACCAACCAGCAGTGGCAGTTCATCCGCGTCGACGGCGGAACCAACCCCACCCCGGGGCCGACCACGCCGCCCCCGCCGGGCGGCGGCACCTCCGGCTGCGGAAAGGCGCCGGGCATCACCAGCGGTACGCACACCATCAGCAGCAACGGCCGCAACCGCAGCTTCATCCTGCGCATCCCGGCCAACTACCAGCAGAACACCCCGTACCGTCTGGTCTTCGGCCTGCACTGGTGGGGCGGCACCGCGGTCGACGTGGACACCGGCCAGACCGTGGACCGCAACACCTGGTCCTACTACGGACTCCAGCGGCTGGCGAACAACAGCACGATCTTCGTCGCCCCGCAGGGCATCGACAACGGCTGGGCCAACGCCGGCGGCGAGGACGTCACCTTCATCGACAATGTCCGCAACCGCATCGAGTCGACGCTCTGCGTCAACACGCGACAGCGGTTCTCCATCGGGTTCAGCTACGGGGGCGCGATGAGCTACGCCCTCGCCTGCGCCCGGCCGGACGTCTTCCGGGCGGTCGTGGTCCAGTCCGCACCGCGCGAGCTGAGCGGATGCAGCGGCGGCACACAGCCCGTCGCGTACCTGGGCGTCCACGGCATCGGTGACAACCCGGCCAGCGCACGGGCGATGCGGGACCGGTTCGTCCGCAACAACGGCTGCACCGCCCAGAGCCCCCGCGAACCGGCGGCCGGCAGCCTGACGCACATCGTCACCACGTACTCCGGCTGCCGGGCAGGGTATCCGGTGGCGTGGGCAGCCTTCGACGGCGGCCACATCGCCGCTCCCCAGGACGGTGCCGGCGGTGACAGCGGACCCCGGACCTGGGTCCCGGCCCTGGCCTGGAACTTCTTCACCCAGTTCCAGTAGGGGTCCGGTCCGGACCGCTGACCCACGCGGACGCCAGCTCCGCGTGGGTCAGCGGCCGGACGGGCACAGGCCCGGGGCCGCATCACGAGACACCAGCGCGTCCTACGGTTCGCCGAACAACCGACCACCCGACGCGAAGCTAGCTGTTCTACGGGGACGGGGCGTTCGGTAGCAGATCATCGTCGCGTCCGGTCTGGGGTAGCCCGGCGGCAGCCGCAATGGCATCGACCGCCTCGTCCAGTGGGGTGCTCTCGGGTAGGACGAGCTCGCCCGGCCAGCCCAGGACGTCGTGAGGGGCGTACCAGCCGCTCATCTGGTCGATGGTGAACTCGCTGGCCTGCGGGCGGGTGAGATGCCGGCGCAGGGTCTCGGGCAGGGACACGTCGAGATAGCAGAACAGCGACCGCCCTCGGTGGTCGTCCCGCAGGGCGGTCAGCATGCTGCGGTAGCGGCTGGTGTGCATGATGCCGTCCAGCACTACGTGGTAGCCGTGGTCCAGCGCGAACCGAACGGTCTGCGCGATCAGCGCAGGCGCGATGCCGCCGGGCAGGTCCCGTTCACGCAGCAGGACGCGGCGCAGGTAGTCCTGCTCGACCAGGGCGCAGCCCCGGCCGTGTCGGCGTCGTAGCTCCCGGCCGATGCTGCTCTTGCCCGAACCGGAGTTGCCCCGGATACAGACGAGGATCGTGTCCGGGCTGCCAGTGGGTCCAGCGAGCACAATCCCTCCTCGGATTCACTTTCTATGAACGGTGAGGCTGAGGGCGGCGACGGTCAGCCGGGTGAGGTCAGGAAGCTGGCGGATCTTCCCCGCCGTGCACGCTCCACCAACTCGGCGCGTGCCTGCGCAGCGCTCCCGAGAAGCGGGTCAGTAGCAGCCAGTCGGCGTCGAGGATCAGCGCGGCGTCCTCCGACCGCTCGCCCAGCACTCGAGCCACGGACGCCAGCATCTCCCGCGTCGCCCGATCGGAGGATTCGCTCTTAACCAGCCGGAAGCCGATGGTGACGTACCGCTCCGGTTCCCACTCCCACATCGAGCCGTCACCATCCTCGGCCTCGAAGTAGCCGCGGGATCCGGCGTGGATGCTCACCGTGTAACCACACCGATCGCTGAGGTCCGCACTCAACACCCGGGGCCTGCCATCTACCGCCGACTCCTCAACACCGTCCGGAGCGACGACACCGGCCAGCACATCGAGCGGAACGTCGCCGGCCAGCGTCAAGCGGTACTCGGTCGCCATGGATAGCCCTTCAGTCTCGTCGTAGGATCTGGATTATCGCCCCGCTACGCGTCACCGCCACCAGTTCCTTCAACCCCGCAATCGGCCAGTCGTCGAACTGCCTCTGCAACGCCCCGAGGTCGCCACGCCAGTCGTGCAGGTTCACCACCACCCGTTGAGTCTGCTCGCTGGTGATCTTGTCGGATACCCCGCTCCACACGCCTCGCACGCTCTTCGCCGGCATCGGGGAGTAACAGTCGAAGACGTGTCCCTCGATCAGGTAGTCGGGATCCTTGCCCGGTTTCCCGGAATCACCGGTACCGAGCCGGGCATCAGCGACCTCCTGCCGGGTCGGGTTCTGGTGGAGCCGGTACCCCTTTGCAGCGACGGTATCGGCGCACTGGTTCTCCAGTTCCAGGGAGCGCCGCACGCGTTCGTCCTCCTTCGGAGGGATCCGGGTACGCCGACCGGTCGGCGAACCGCCCCGCTCTCCGGTCGGTTTGCGCGTCCACGCCGTCGTCACGCCCCTGCCGGGGGACGGTGTGGGAACCGAGGCAGGGCTGGTCGGTACGGCACCGCCAGCCCCGCTCAGTTTCCCAACTGTCGTGCCTCGGCGATCGCCGCATCAACGGCCTGGCGGGTCGTGGCGGTGCGCTGAACCAGCAGGACGAGCACCTGTTTGACGCCCTCCAGAGCCTGCAGCAGCGGCCCAGGCTGCCCACCCTGCAAGACCCCGACGACGAGCTGCTGCGCCTCAGCGACCTGGGTGACAGTGGCGGCCGTCTGGTCACGGATGCCGTCGACCGCACTCTGCACCGGAGTCAGCCCACTGATGGTCTCCCCCGGACTGGCCTGCTCCGGGACACCAGCGGCCACCTTCGTGGCATCACCGACAGCCCCGGTCAGACCACCCAGTCCACCCCGGACGGTGGCGATGGCTCCGCGCACCCGCGCCATACCGGCAGCGACGGCAGCGAACCCAGCACCCGCCGCGCGCAGCGCGATCTCCTGCGCCTGCTGATCAGCAGCGGCAGCCAGACCCTGCGCACGTTCGACCCCGGCGGCCAGCGTACGTAGCTCCGTAGTGATCTTCTCGACCTGCGACACGCTGCCGGATCCCTCCACCTGGCCACGAGAGCTCTCAGGAGGGTTGAACCTACCGGCACGGCACCGACGCCACCAGACGTTGCTGAGCGGTAAGCGATCAGCGGTCGCGGCCGAGAAGCATGTGCGGGTACCCCTCGCCGAGCTCGATGCCGAGGGCGACGATGAACGCGTCCAGGCGTTGGATGGCGTCACTCACGTCCACGGCGTCGCCTTTGAACTCGAACTCGACGAAGTCACCCGCGTCCACGACGCGGTCGAAGACGATCTCGACGTCCGGCAGAGTCCAGGCCCGCACGGCGGTGAGAGGAATTTGCGATCAAGGCCGGTAGCGGTCAATCAGCGCGGGACGGCAGAGCCCGCTCTGGGATGGCGCCGGCCGGGCCAGCCGAGGAACCGGTCGAACAGGTCCGTGACCCCACGGGTGGTGCTCGGGTTGAGTCGATGCAGGTCGTCGATGGCCTCGTGCAGCAGGCCGGCCAGGTAGAGGAAGAGGCCGACCCGGTTGTCGCGGTACTCGGCCACCAAAGCGATCCGCGCCCGTCCGCAGGGCCAGGGCTGCCCGCAGCGCCGGCACAGCCAGAGCGGACGAAGCGGCGGATGCTCCGACGGGAGCGGCCGGCCCCCCTCCGGCACACCTGCTCCGGTGCCGGTCATCAGCTGTCGCGATTCCGTGCCTGCTGCTCGAACACGAGCCGCCACACGTGCGTCAGCAGCGGCAGATCGACCGCGTCCGAGCGGACCGCCGCCGTCCTGGGAGCCAGTTCACCTGTGGTGGCGAACCGGGAGACATATACGGTCATGATGGACCTACCGCCGGGACAGTCACCACGGTCATCGTGTTCTCTCCACATCGCTGTCGGGGCTTCGAGGGCACCGGGACGGGCGGGCAGTGAGGGCGGCGGCCTTGCCGTACCGCTGTGCCGTCGGCCGGCACCCGTCCCGGGCCATGCCCCTACGCAACCGTGGATCGGGGTAGGCCTCCAGCGCGGCAATGGCGCAGAACCGGCGCATCCCCGTTGCGCTGTGGCCGCTGAGCTGGATGAATGGATTCGAGAGCATCGGCTGCGGAAGGAGCGGCACGTGGCTGGCAAGCGGCACCGGCTCGCTCAGCGCCGGAAGGCCATCGGGCTGAGCCAGGAACGCTTGGCCGAGAAGCTCGGCGTCGATCGATCGACCGTCGTCCGGTGGGAGCGGGCGGAGACGGACCCGCAGCCCTGGCACCGCCCCCGTCTGGCCGCGACACTGAGAGTGTCGGTCGAGGAACTGGCCGCTCTGCTGGCCGATGTAGGCCAGGCGCCGTCACCACCGAACGAACGGCTCGCATACGTCCTGCGCCATCCCCAGCGCGTCGACCTGGTCACCGTGGCCTACCTGCGCGAACGCATCCAGCACCTCGACGAGCGCTACGACCACACGCCCTCGACGCTGCTGCTCGCCGACGCGGGACAGCTACACGGCCAGATGCTCATCCTCCGCGAGCACGCCAACAGTGGGGCAGTTCGACGGGAGCTGTCGGTCGCCGTCGGCGAGTCCGCGACCCTGATGGGTCAGCTCGTCTGGGATGCCTCCCAACGCCGTGACCACGCCGCCAGCGAGGCGTACTTCGACCAGGCGATCACCGCCGCCCGCGAAACGCGAGACGTCATCACCGAAGGCAACGCGCTGCTACGGCAAAGCTTCCTCGCCCTCTACGGAACTAAGCAGCCCGTCACCGGCCTCGCGCTCACCAGCAGAGCCGCACAGGTCAGCCGCGGAGACAGCCACGTCATCACCGGTCTCGCCCATCTGCACCGCGCCGAGGCACACGCGATTCTCGGCCAGGACCGTGCGTGTTCCGACGCGCTGAGCATGGCCGAGACGCACCTCAGCACAGCCGACAGAGGTGATCCCGCCGGTGTCCTTTTCGCTCCCAGTCAGTACGCACGTCTCGAAGGATCCTGCTGGCTGTTCTTGAACAAGCCCGACAAGGCCATCACCGCGTTGCAGACCGCCCAGAAGCTCAGCGAGACTCAGCGGAAATCCACGGCGGTGATCCTTGGAAACCTTGCCCTGGCCAGCATCCTCCGCCGGGACATCGAGGCCGCCACCTCGTACCTGCACGAGGCAATCGATGTGATCGAGTCGACCCGCGCAGGCGGTGGCCTCAACCTGGCCTTCACCGCCGCCCGGCAGCTGACTCCGTGGCGCGCCGAACCGGCCGTCCAGGACGTCAACGACCGGCTTCTCAACCTCATGACCAAATAGGAGACGCGGCGTGACCAACCCCCGTGACCTCGACCATGCCAAGCACGCCGTCCGCCAGCACGTCTGGGATCTCCTCGAGCGTGACAACGCCGCCCCGCCAGGCGTCCACGGCCACATCCCCGACTTCGCCGGTAAAAAACAAGCTGCGGCCCGCCTGGCCGAGCACGACCAGTGGAAGAACGCCCGCGTCATCAAGTGCAACCCTGACCGCGCCCAGCTACCCGTCCGCCTACGGGCACTACACGAAGGCAAGCTCGTCTACATGGCGGTGCCGAAACTAGCCACCGCCAAACCCTTCTATCTGCTCGACCCCGAGACCCTCACCGTCCCCTTCGACATCGCCGCCACCAGCACCGGCGCCGCCGACGTCGCTCCCCTGGTCGAGCCGCAGGAGATGCGTCCGGTAGACCTCGTCGTCTGCGGAAGCGTCGCCATCAGCCGACACGACGGTGTACGCATCGGCAAGGGAGCCGGATATTCCGACCTCGAACTGGCCCTCCTCACCGACGCCGGCCTCATCACCGAGAACACCACCATCGCCACCACCGTGCACGACCTCCAACTCATCGACGACGCCCTGCCGTACGACGAGCACGACTTCGCCGTCGACCTCGCGATCACCCCAACCGAAGCTCTCGCCTTCACGCCCACCCGGCCGCGGCCAGCTGGCATCCTGGCCGGCAAACTCCGGCCCGAGCAGTTGCGAGCCATTCCCGTCCTCGCCCAGGCGACCCGGCACAGGGACCACTGAGACGACGCGGATCGGGACCATTCCGGCCCCGGACCAGTTCAATCCACCCACCGCGGAAGATCCATTCGGCGCCCGGCAGGGGCAGATAGTCCTGTTGGCGCCGGCGACCATCCGATCATCGAAGCCGCTACGAGCCCTTGCCCTGTTAACCGCATCGACGACACACTCCTGGCTGCCGAGGTCATCGGGCCCAGCCGGGTGTGGGACCACCGCCTCTCCCGCGACCTGGTCAGGGTCACCCTCACCCGCCCTGGCTACCTCGACTGGCCGTCAAACTCAGCGACCGGATGCGCGTCCGGTCGGGAGGGCCGCGCTGGTAGTCGTGTCGCACCGCGTCTTCATCGGTGCCGTGGCCGCCACCCTGGACGGTGCCAGAAGCCCGCAAGGAACCTTTCGCGCAGCTCGGGACTTCAAACTCGGCCCAGCGATGCTGTGGCCAGCTTGCCCTACAGCGAGAGCAGCGCCTCCTCGTTGGCAGCGATGAACTCCTTTAGCGCATCCGGCTTGAGATCCACGGCGAACAGCTTGTCGATGGTCACCCGGTCGAGCTGGTAGTTGCCACGCAAGGGATCAGCGAACTCGGGCCCGGTGCGGGCGTCCTCCTGCAGCTGAAGCAGCCGACAGGCGAAGAAGTGCTGCACGGACACGCCCTCACCGGCGGGAGCGGTGAACAGGAACACCTGGGCGAAATGATCCGCCTCAGCGCCGAACTCCTCGTGCAACTCGCGGCGGAGTGCGGCCTCCAGGGAGACGTCCGTCGACTCCAGGCCACCCCCCCGGTGTCGTCCAGTACGGCGCCTGGCCGGGCTTGACTCGCTTAATTAGCACCAGACGGCCCTCTTCATCCAAAAGGATGGCCCGCACGGACCTGCGCAAGATCTCACGCACAACTTGCCCCTATCAGCTCCCGGACGGGCGACAAACAGCAGTGCGAAGGTATCGGTTCGCAGAGCGCAGGCACATCGGCCGCACTCGTAAGGGGAACCACTGCGGCCAGCCCCAGTAACCACCGCCAGCGATAGGCGATCCACCGACGGCCGCAACCCGGCCACCCGGCCATCCCCACCGGCCGCCGCCGACCGGCGTCCCGGGGCACCCGTTGCGTCCCGCCGGAACAACCCCCGTCCAACGGCTCCCGAGCACCCGCCGAGCGACCACCCACCATCGACGTACGCGAAAAAGGCCCCAACCCAGTGTGAACCACCAGTTCAGGGCTTTCTCGTTGGTGCGCCGCCAGGGACTCGAACCCCGAACCCGCGGATTAAGAGTCCGCTGCTCTGCCAGTTGAGCTAGCGGCGCTCGCCGGCAACGGGACGAGACGGTAGCACGTCAGGCACACCGCCCCGAACCGGCAGGGGCCGCCTCACTTCAGCGTCAGCGTGACCTGCCCGGTCGCGACCCCGGACGGGTCCACCACCACCGTGTACGTGCCGGAGGTCGGCAGCACCGTCGGCTCGATGTCGCCAGCCCCGTTGATCACGCAGCCGCTGGTGATGGGGCTGCCGTCGGGGGCGCGTAGCTCCACCACACCGCACTGGTCGGGCAGGTCGGAGGCGGTCGCGGTCAGACTCACCGACGTACCGGCGCTGGCGGTGAACCGGTAGGTGGTGACCGCGCCTGCTCGGTCGACGGTGGCGACGACCGGCGGACCGCCGACGGTGATCGTCGCCGCCTTGTCGCGGCTGCTGAGCAGCCGCAGTGTGGCCGCGCCGGTGGTGCGTCCGGTCGGGTCGACCACCACTGTGTACGTCCCGTCGGCGGGCAGCAGCGTGCCGTCGATCTCGCCGACGCCGTTGATCACGCAGCCGCTGCTCAGCAGCCGGTCCTCGGCGTCGCGCAGTTCGAGCGGTGAGCACTGGTTGGGAAGCGTGCTCGTGGGCACCTCGACGAAGACGCGCTCACCCTGCTGCCCGGTGAACCGGTACCGGGCCCGCGAGCCGGGATGGTCCACCGACGCGGTGACCTCCGGGCCGTTCGGTTGCAGCGTGCCGTCGACGTCCCGGGCCACGTACACCCGGACGGCCGCTCGTCCGGTGTCGCCGGGGGCGGTGGTGACCCGCACGGTGTACGTGCCGGTGGTGGTGAGGTCGACGCGGTCGATGTACCCGACACCGTTGATCGCGCAGCCGCCCCCGATGTACTGGCCCGTCGGGTCGGTGAGCGCGTACGGCGAGCAGCGGTTGGCGATCCCGGGCGCGGTGGCGTCGACGAAGACGGCGTCACCGGCCCGGCCGGGGAACGTCAGTGGCGCCCCGCCGGGGGTCAGGCTGGCGGACGCGACGGGTACGGCCGTGATCGACGTGGCGGCGGGCGGGGCGACCCGCTCGGTGGTGGCGCCGGCCACCGCGAACTCGGGGCGGCCGCTGACCGCGACGTCGAAGACGCACTCGGCGAGCTGGGCGGGGGCGGTGATGCCGGCCCACCGGCAGATCTGCTCGGCCGTGGCACGGCGGGCCGGGTCGAGGTCGCCGACGGTGACCTCCCGTTCGGGGAAGGCGCGGTCGGTGAACGTGCCGGTGTCCTGCCCGTCGTCGTAGTGCAGCAGCGAACGGTCGGGGGTGATCCGCCAACTGTCCGCGTACGCGGGGTAGAGCTGCGTGAACGGCACCGGTTGGGTGAGCGCGGTCCCGTTGGAGGGTGCGATGTCGTCGGCCGGGTCGCCGTCGAAGTCACCGAGCAGGCCGCGGACCTTCCCCGCCCGGGTGTCGGCGAGCTTGACGAGCACCCGGTAGCCGTAGTGGCCGATCTGGTCCACCGCCGCCGCGGAGCCGTCCGCCCACGTCACGTCGTACCCGTCGGCGGGTCCGGTGTCGGAGGGGCGGCGGGTGAGGGTGCCGCCGCCGGGCAGGTCGGTGCGTTCCGGCGGCGTGGCCACCGGCGCGCCGTCGACGTGAACCCGGGTGCCGCCGTCGGTGAGCGTGAGCGCCACCCGGTGGGCGCCGACCCGGAACGCGACCGCCGAGTTGACCGAGGCGGTCCGGGTCCCGGCCATCGGCGCCTGCCGGACCTGCACCTCCAGCGGGTCGTTGCCGGTGGCGGTGACCAGCGTGAACTCGCCCACGGCCTGGAAGTCGTAGGCGACCCGGTCGAACGTGACCAGGTGCGGGTCGCCGTTGCTGCCGCCGCAGGTGGCACCCTCCTCGCAGAGCTTCACCGGACCCTTCTGCGGGGGCTTCTTCTTCGCCGGTTTCTTGCACTCGTCGAGGTTCTTCGGCAGCGTCTTCCCGTCGTACTCGGTGCGCGGTGGCAGGCCCTTCGCCGCCCGATACCGGTTCTCCGCGAGTGTCGCCTTCACCTCGGCGGTACGGATCTCGGTGCTTCCACAGTCGCCCTGCGGAATCTTGTTCTGCGAGATGTCGTCGGCGTGGTTCAGCTCGTGGTAGAGCGCGGCGCAGGGGTCCCGGGCCACACCGTCGCCGTACGGTTCGACGGAGGTGGGATTCCAGGTGACGGTCGAGGAGCCTTTCCCGTCCGGGCTGTCCGGGGTCTCGAACGCGCCCGAGCCGCCGGTGGTCGGAATGATCCGCACCCGGGGAGACTTCTTGTCCCGCAGGCGCGGGAGCAGGCCGGACGGGTCCCCGCCGGGCTCGGCGAACCCCTTGAGGCAGGCGTCGACAGCGCCCTGGAAGTCGACGCCGCTGACCGGTACGCCACCGGTCGGGTCCACCGCGTAGTCGGCCCGGGCCGGTCGGGGCCCACCGACGACCAGCGCGCCGACGGCCACCAGCAGCAGTGCCAGCGCGGCGGCGGTCGGCCGGCGGCGTCTGCGCCTCAGGACCACCACCAGCGCGACGGCGAGCAGCACCAGCAGCACCGCCGCGCCGGCGAGCCACAGCCAGCGCGGGCCGGTCCCGCCGTCACCGACGGTGAAGGTCGTCGTCCGCAGCGTGGTCCCGCCCGCGCAGAGGCCGGCCGCGCCGGTCACCGCAAGAGGCAGGTAGCCGGCGGTCACCTCGTACCGGCCGGGCGCGCCGACCGGCCACAACGTGTCCAGGCCACCGCCGTCCGGGGTTGCTGCCACCGAGCGGAGCAGCACCGCGTCGGGGGTGTCACCGTCGTGCAGGCGTACGCCGGTCAGGCTCACCGTGGTGGTCGCACCCGGTTCCACAGTGGCGAGGCCTGCGGTGGCTGCGGCACCGATGCCGTCGTCGTGGAAGCTGCGGGCCAGCGTCGGCGTGAGGTCGCGCCCGTCGAGGCGTACCCCGGTCACCTGGACGGTGCCGACGGCGCTGGTCGGCAGCGCGCACGCCGCACCTGTGGTGTTCGTGACAGTGAGGTCGAGGCGGACCTGGTCGCCGGCCCGGTAGTCGGCCTGGCCGGGCCGCAGGGCCAGACCGAGGCCGCCGTCGGCGGGCGCCGCGACGGCGCTCACCGCGCCGGCGGCCAGGGCGGTCAGCAGTACGGGAATTGTGGCCGCGAGTCGCACCGTCCACCTCATGGTGCGGACTGTAGGGGCGCGGCGGCCGATCTTCGCACGCTCTGTCGGGGACCGGTCCCAGCGAGGCTGGGCCCCAACCAGGCCGAACCACGGTCCGTACACGAAAAAGGCTCCGACCAGGTGGAAACCACCGGTCAGAGCCTTGATCGTTGGTGCGCCGCCAGGGACTCGAACCCCGAACCCGCGGATTAAGAGTCCGCTGCTCTGCCAGTTGAGCTAGCGGCGCTCGTCGGCAACGGAGAGAACATTAGCACCCCTCCAAGCCGGGCTCCAATTCGGTTACCCGGCTCCGCCCTTCGGTCGAGCTTTGCCGACAAAATGCCCCAAACTGCCACACCGGCCGAAGCCGGGGGCGTGGGTTGCGGCGTCGATGCGGCACGATGTCCGCCAGGTACGCGAGAACAGAGGTGGGCATGGCACGGTTCACGCGAGCCGGAGCGGTGGTGGGCGCTCTGACTCTGGCTGCGTCGCTGGCACTGACCGGGTGTGGTGACGAGCAGAAGAAGCCGGCATTCGTCGGCGGGACGTCGGCGGCCGACCCGGGCGCCGCGCCGGGCTCGTCGGCGAGTCCGGACCCGAACACGCCGAGCACACCGAGCGGGCCGACGCTCACCCTGAGCCCGGCCGACGGCACGAAGAACCGGCCGGTGAGCACGGAGATCAGCGCGAAACTCCCGGACGGCGGGAAGGTGTCCGCTGTCACCCTGACCGCGGACGGTGGGGGCACGGTGGAGGGCAAGCTGCGCACCGACGGTTCCGCCTGGGTGCCGTCCGCTCCGCTGAAGTGGGGCACCCGCTATACCGCCACGCTGACGGCGAGCGGGGCCGACGGCACGAGCAGTCAGGGCACCAGCAGCTTCACCACGATGGCGAAGCCGAAGTCGACGATCGGCTCGGGCCTGTACCTCTTCGACGACAAGAGCTACGGGGTGGCCATGCCGGTGGTCACCGAGTTCCACCCGGGCATCCCGAAGAAGGACCGGGCGGCGGTGCAGAAGCGGATGTTCGTCCGCACCGACCCGCCGCAGCCGGGAGCGTGGCACTGGGTCGACAACGGCACGCAGGCCTACTACCGGGCACCGGAGTACTGGAAGCCGGGCACGACCATCAGCGTGCGGATCGCCATCGCGGGGATGCCGCTGAGCAACGGCAAGTACGGGGACATGGACCGCAAGGCCACCGCGAAGATCGGCCGGTCGTTCGAGATGAAGGTCGACAACGCCAACAAGAAGATGACGGTGTACGAGAACGGCGCTGTCGTCCGCACCATCCCGGTGAGCCTGGGCAAGAAGAGCACCCCGTCGTCCAGCGGCACCATGGTCGTGATGGAGAAGAAGGAGGCCACGGTCTTCGACACCCGGGACGACCCGGACCCGGCCAACCGCTACGTCACCGACATCCAGTTCGCCCAACGGCTCACCTGGGGTGGCGAGTACATCCACGCCGCGCCCTGGTCGGAGCACGTGCAGGGACGGCAGAACGTCTCGCACGGCTGCGTGAACGTGTCGATGGTCAACGCCAAGTGGCTGTTCGAGAAGACCCGGATCGGTGACCCGATCACCATCAAGGGCACCGAGCGCAAGATCGCCGCCGGCAACGGCTGGACGGCGTGGAGCCTGAGCTGGTCGGCGTTCGTCAAGGGCAGCGCGCTACCCGTACCCAGTGGTGGGGCCGGTCCGGCGATCTGAGTTGCCGTACGTCTATGCGCCGGTCCGGCCGATGGCCGGGCCGGCGCGTACTCTTGCAGTCCCGCGCCCGCGACGGCGCCGCAGCGACCCCTCAGTCCCGGTACGGAGACGAATCCCGCTCACGAAACGCCGGATAGTAGCAAAAATCCGGCACCATGGACGGCGTGTTTCGGTTCACCCTCGGCAACCGGGGCCGGCTCTGGCGCGTCATTAGGAGACGATGGGGCAGCGACCACGACTGTGAGGGAATCATGCGAGCTAGCCAGGATCGGCTGATCAGGGGCGGTGGGCGGCGCCGCGTCTTCGCGGCGGGGCTCCTCGCCGTGGCGCTGGCCTTCACGTCCGCGTGCACCGACGGCGACGGCGGCAAGCCATCCTCGTGGCACGGCGGCGGTGAGACCCCGGCGCCGAAGGCGGCGGCGACCATCAGCGAGCCGGCTGCCGACGCCAAGGACGTGCCGGCCTCCACCGGCATCACCTTCACCACGAAGGACGCCCAGGAAACCACCGTCGAACTCAAGGACGCGGCCGGCAAGGCGGTCGAGGGCACCCTCGCCGCGGACGGCAAGTCGTGGCTGCCGGCCGGGGCGCTGGAGTACGGCACCGCCTACACGGCGACCGTGACCGCCACCGGCGACGACGGTCGTCCGGCGACCGCGACCAGCACCTTCACCACGATGGCCAAGCCGGGCAACCAGGTACGGGTGACCAGCTTCCTCGGTGACAACCAGGTCGTCGGGGTCGGCATGCCGTTGATCGTGAAGTTCAGCCGGGGCATCCCGGAGGACTACCGGGACGACGTGCAGCGCCGCATGACGGTGACGTCGACACCCGCGCAGGAGGGCATCTGGCACTGGGTCAGCCCCACCGAGGTCCGGTACCGCCCCAAGGAGTTCTGGAAGACCGACAGCAAGGTCTCCTACCGGGTGCAGGCCGGCGGTCTGCCGATGGGTGACGGTTGGTACGGGCGCGCCGACCTGAACGTGGACATCAAGATCGGCCCGGCGGTGGTCATGACGGTGGACAACAAGACCAAGCGGATGACCGTCACCCGCAACGGCTCAGTGATCAAGACCATCCCGGTCAGCCTCGGCAAGAAGAGCACCCCGTCGTCCAGCGGCACGATGGTCGTGATCGAGAAGCTGCGCAAGACGGTCTTCGACACGTTCGAGGAGCTGGGCCCGGAGGAGGGCTACCGCACCAAGATTGACTTCGCGCAACGCCTCACGTGGGGCGGGGAGTTCATCCACGCGGCACCCTGGTCGGAGGGCCAGCAGGGCACCACGAACGTCTCACACGGCTGCGTCAACGTGTCCATGGCCAACGGCGACTGGCTGTTCAAGAACACCCAGATCGGTGACCCGATCACGGTCAAGGGCACCGAGCGCAAGCTGCAGAACGGCAACGGCTGGACCGACTGGAACATGAGCTGGGACGAGTACGTCAAGGGCAGCGCCCTGCCGTACGAGCCTCCGGCCGACCCGGACACCACCCCGACGACCCCGGACGGCGCGACCCCGTCAGCAACGCCGACCGCCTGAGTTGGATCCACTCGCGTTTCTTGAAACCGGGGCATCCCGCTCGATTGGATGCCCCGGTTCCAAGAAACCGGAGTCGATCACGGGCCTGCCGGCAGCAGGCCCGTCCGCCAGCCAGCAGGCCCGACAACGACGAAGGCCCCCTCCGAAGAGGGGGCCTTCTCGTGGGGTGACTGATGGGAATTGAACCCGCCCAGACCCCCTGGTCAACGCATCGCCGCATGCTCTGAGCTGCACGGACAGGGTGTCATCGGGTATTTGCGGGTATCTCCGGGGATCGCGATTCCCCTATCAGTCCCCTACACCCTCGTCGGCCTCCGCCGGCTCCAACGGAACCTCGCCGGCTTCCTCGTCGGCCATCTCCGCCGCCAAGGCGTCGGGGTCAACGTGCTCCAGGGCGTCCGCGACCGCCTTGAGGATACCCGCGTCGACCTGCGGCAGCAGGTGCCCGTAGATCCCGTCCGTGACCGCGATCGAGCTGTGCCCGAGCCGCTGAGAGATCGCCGACAGCGGCACGTTCGCCGCGATCAGGAAAGCCACCTGGCTATGCCGCAGGTCGTGGATCCGAAGACCGCTCAACCCGGCCTCGGCCGTCCACCGCAGCCAGCCCCGGCGGAAGTTCCGGGCCCGCACCGGAAGGCCGGTGGGCGTGTGGAAGACCAGGGCGTCTCGGTCCTTGTCGACGACCAGCGGCGCCAGCGCGGCAGCGACCTTCGGAGTGAACGTCACCGTCCGCCGCCCGCGGGCGGTTTTCGGCGTGCCGAAAATCAGCGACCCGTCGGACATCTCGTGCATCGCCCGAACGACGGTCAGCTTTCCGCCGAGGATGTCGAGGTTCTTGAGCTGCAGTCCCACCGCCTCGCCCCACCGCAGGCCGGTGGAGACCAGCAGCAGCACCAACGGCCGCCAATGCTCGGGCACCGCTGCGTGCAGCCGGCCGGCTTCCGGCTCGGTGAGGAAGCGCATCTCCCGGGGGACCAGCTCGGGCAGCTTCGTGTCCCCGCACGGGTTGGTACGGATCTTCCTGGCCTGAACGGCCGCCTTCATCATGCTGTGCAGTACTCCGTGGCACGACCGGACGGTCTTCGCCGACAGCGGCCGGCGGACCCACTTCCCGGGCCGATCGAGGTCCGGTAGCCCGCAGAGGAGCTTGGTCACCCACGCCTGGATGGCGACGTTGTCGACCTCGTCCAGGGCCAGGCTGCCGAGCAGCGGGACTATGTGCATCCGCAGTCGCGAACCCTCGGACTGCACGGACGTCGGCTTGAGGCCGGTCGCGTGACCGGCCCACCAGATGCCGGCCCACTCGGCGACCGTGAGTTTCCCGGCGCGCGGGTCGATGAAGTCACCGCGGAGTCGGTCCGCGGTGAGGGTCGTGAGGCGCTTCTTCGCCGAGGTCTTGTTGGGCCACCCCTTCTCCAGGGTGACCTTCTTGCCGTCGACGATGTCTCGGATCCGGAAGGTGGGGCCGTTCTTCTCGATCCACACCCGGGGCTCAGCTCCGTTTGAACATTTCGATCACCCGTCGAGTGTCCTCCAGTGAGGCGGCTCTGTCGCGCTGCCGCCGCTCCCGGATGTGGGCGATGATCCGCTCTTTCATGTCCTCGGGCAGCCGCGGGTCGGTGCGTACGAGTTCGAGTTCCTCATCGACAGGTTCAGCGTCGGCGGGGGTCGGCTCCCCGCCGGTGAGGATGGCTGCGATGCTGCCGGGCCGCCACCGTAGGGCGCGTTCGATGCCGGCGAAGTTGTGCGGCTGAGTGTTCTTCTCGCCCTTTTCGGCGGCTGACCAGGTGTTGCGGTCGATGCCGGCGGTGCGGGCGGCGGCTGCGGCGCTCACGCCCAGCTCCAGGCGGCGGACGCCAATCATCTTCGCCAGGCGCTCGCGCTGGCCAGCCTCATCCATGACGGGCATTGTGCCAGCGGAATCCTGCTGAAGATACCCGCCCGGACCCCACCGGGTAGACGTTCGGCTAATGTCCGCCGTGTTCAGCCGTCTTTGTTGCTGAACTCTGCTGAACTCTGCTACCGTCTGTCGCATGATCGAACCAAGGCCAATGGCCGTCGCACCCCGACCCGCGGGGGTCGAGATCGACGGCGCGAAGCTCCGAGAGCTGCGCCAGATGGCCGGGGTCACGCTGTCGGAGTTCGCCTCCACCTGCGAGATCAGCACTCAGTACCTGTCGCAGATCGAGCGCGGGAACCGCCGTCGGGTATCGCCGCCGGTCTACGCCCGCATCTGCGCCTCGCTGAAGCTCACAGGCCCTCGTCAGCGCCGAACCCTGCTGAAGGCTGCGGCATGAGCACCGGGCCGCTGTACCTCGACCAGCAGCAGCTCGCCGACCGCTACGGGGTGTCCAAGGAGTGGGTGCGGGTCCGCGTGAAGGCACGCGAGATCCCGTTCACTCGGGCGCCCGGCGGCAAGCTCGTGCGGTTCACCGCCGAGGACGTCGCCCAGATCGACGGCATGTTCCAGCCGCAGCCCGCCCTGAACGGGCCGCTCGCGAGGAATGCCGCGTGACCCGCCGCCTGCTCGTCGCCGTCCTGGCGCAGCTGACCCGGGCCGCGTTCCACAGCGCCTTGGCGGTGGGCCTGCTCATGGCAGCGACCCAGCACCCCTGACAACGAAGCCCCCGCCGTCCGACCGGCGAGGGCTCCCACAACCGGACACCCACCTATCAGCTAGGAGTCCAGATGCAAGACCGAACCGTACCGCAGAGCACGACGAGCAAGGTGCTCGCCGACCCGACGCAGGTCGCCGCTATCCGCGACCTCATCACCTACGCCCGCAAGGCTGGCGCGGTGCACGCCATCTACAGCGTGGGCAACGGGCTCGGTCAGCCGATGGCCTCCCGTGAGCACACCTGGGACCTGGGCACGTCCCGGGTCGGCTACCACGAGGGGGCGCTGTACTACCACGGCCACAGCGGCGGAACGGTCCTGAGCGGGGCGGGGTTCGACGACGCTCGCCAGGTCGGCGACATGCTCGCCGCGATCGGGGTGCTGCCGTCGCGCTTCTCGGCCTCGTACCAGATGGGCCTCAGCGACGCCGCGTTCGCGGCCGCGGTCGAGGCTCGGCCGGACCGCCGCTGCCGCACCTGCGGGGCGACGTCGGGGCTGATCCTGTGCCCGGGTAACCCGCTGACCGGTGCCGGACGCGCCTACGAGTGCGCCGACGGCTGCAAGGCCGGTGCGCGATGACGCAGCTGACGCCCAGCGCCCCGTTCCCGGTGCCGTACCCGGGCGGCCCCCGCACCACCTTCCCGGCCGCCGCCGCGCCGATCGTCGTCGAGGACCCGCTGTGCGGTCACCTGCCCGGCGAGCGCCACGACGGGGCGTGCGAGTACTGGCGGGGGGTGGCCCTCGGCGAGTACCCGTCGCCGGACGGCCTGCTGCCGCACCTGCCCGGTCTGCTGCCGCTGACCGACCCGGCCCTGGGCGGTGTCCCATGCTGATCGCGCTGATCCTCGCCGTCACCCACGCCCTGGCCCTCACCGCCGGCGCCTGGTTCGTGCACCGCCGCTACCTCGCCCGCCTGCGCCGCGAAGCCGCCTGGCAGGCCGCCGCCCACCGGGTGGGGCCGTCCCGGCAGGACGCGCAGGCGTGGCTGCACCGGAACGCCGAGCGGGCACGCGTCCACACCCTGTTCACGACCCGGAGGCACGCATGAGCGCGCTCGTCGCCGTGATGGCCGTGATCGTCGCCATCGCCTGCGCCGGCTGCTGGGCGTCCGCCGAACACGACCGCCGCGCCCTGTCCGCCGAACTGACCACCCGCACCAAAGAGGCCGCCGGCTACCGCATGCAGGTGATGCGCCTGTCCGCCCGCCTCGGTGCCACCACCGACGACATCGACTCCGGGCTCGTCGAGGAGATCACCGCCTACCTCGACGCCCTACCCACTGACGACCGGGAGAACCCGCTGTGAACTGCATCGACGTCACCAACCAGACCGAACTGGACGCCGCCCTCGCCGCCGCCGCGCCGTCCTGCGTGCACATCAAGTCCGAGCGGGGCGTGTGGCTGCGTCTGCGCGACACGGGCCGCAACACCGTCCGGGCGTCCGACTCGGCCACCGTCGAGGCGTACGACTCGGCCACCGTCCGGGCGTCCGACTCGGCCACCGTCGAGGCGTACGGCTCGGCCACCGTCGAGGCGTCCGACTCGGCCACCGTCCGGGCGTCCGACTCGGCCACCGTCGAGGCGTACGGCTCGGCCACCGTCGAGGCGTCCGACTCGGCCACCGTCCGGGCGTCCGACTCGGCCACCGTCGAGGCGTACGGCTCGGCCACCGTCGAGGCGTACGGCTCGGCCACCGTCCGGGCGTCCGACTCGGCCACCGTCCGGGCGTCCGGCTCGGCCACCGTCCGGGCGTCCGGCTCGGCCACCGTCCGGGCGTACGGCTCGGCCACCGTCGAGGCGTACGGCTCGGCCACCGTCCGGGCGTCCGGCACCAGCAGCGTGCACGCCCACTACCGCGCCACGGTAACCGCCGGCAGCCACGTCGCCGTCCACCTGCACTCCGGACAGGGCACCGTCACCGGCGGCGTCATCATCGACGTCACCCAGCTCGACCTGACCACACCCGCCGCCTGGTGCGACCACAACGGCCTCACCATCACCGACGGCACCGTCGTCCTCTACAAGGCACTCGAAGCCGACCTCACCGCCGGGCGCGAGTACGGCAAGCCCACCGTATACACGGTCGGGGAGACGGTCACCTGCGACGACTGGGCCGACACCGACGACTGCGGCGGTGGCCTCCACTTCAGCCCCACCCCGCACCAGGCCGCCCAGTACTGCTACAGCGCGACCCGCTGGCTGGCCGTCGAGGTTGACGTCGCGACGCTGCGGCCCATCACCGGCGGGGGAACCCCGAAGGCGAAGGCCCCGTCGTGCCGGGTGCTGCGGGAGGTCGACGCGTTCGGCCGCGAGGTGACACCCCGATGAGCATCGACCTGCGCGACGGCGACGTCCACGCCTGGGCGGCCACACCCACCGCCCGGCGCATCACCACCCGGCAATGGCTCACCGCCCACCTCGCCCACCTGCTGCACCTCGCCCCACCCAAGCCCGGCGGCCGACGCCGCGTCGACCCCACCCGCCGACCCGTACCCGCCAGCTACCTCCTCACCCCCGCCGCCCAACAGTTGGCCACCCGCACCCGCGAGCAGGTCCACGCCGACGTCGACCAGGACACCGGCATCTGGGCACCCCGCGACATCACACCCACCGGGGCGTGGACCCAGCCGACCGGGGTCGCCTCGGACGGCGAGATCCAGCAGTGGGTCACCGACGGGGCGGGCATCGACGACCAGACCCCCGGCCAGGTGACGGCATGAAACGCCAACCCCTGCGGATCATCCACGACGAAACCTTGAGGGCAGAGAACTTGGTCGGCGACAAAGGGCCATGGCAGGACCGCGCACTGTGCGCCCAGTCCGACCCGGCCGCCTTCTTCCCGGAGAAGGGCGAGTCCAACCGGGAGGCCAAGCGCATCTGCCGGCGGTGCGAGGTCCAGGCCGAGTGCCTGAAGTGGGCCCTCGAAACCGATGAGCGGTTCGGCATCGCCGGTGGCCTGTCCGAGCGCGAGCGCCGCGCCATGAAGAAGAAGGCAGCAGCATGACCGCCCTGAAGACCCGCCCGCCGACCGGCCGGGTGCCGTGGCCCCTCATCCTCATCGAGGGCGGGGAGAAGGCCGGAAAGTCCTGGATGATCGCCGAACTGTCCGCGTCACCCAAGGTCGGCCAGACGTACTGGATCGACCTCGGAGAAGGGGCCGCCGACGAGTACGGCGCGATCCCCGGAGCCCGCTACGAGGTCATCGACCACGACGGCACGTTCGCCGACATTCTGGGCCAGGTCGAAGCGGCCAAGGCCGAGGCTGCCCGCGTCGCCGAGGCCAAGCAGCCCCCGGTGGTCCTGGGCATCGACTCCGGAACCCTGGAGTGGGACCTCCTCAAGGGCATCGCCGACGCCAAGGCCCGCGCCCGGCTGGCGAAGCGCGGCAAGCAGGTCGCGCCGGACGCCGAGCCGCAGATCTCGATGGACCTCTGGAACGAGATCAACAGCAAGCACCGCCGGCTGATGACCCACCTGATGACCTTCCCCGGGATCGTCGTGATCACCGCCCGGGGCAAGGAGGTCGCCGCGCTCGACTCCAGTGGTCGTCCGGTCGAGGGCAGCAAGGAGTACAAGGTCGAGGGCCAGAAGAACCTCGCCTTCGACGCCACAGTCTGGATCCGCGTCTCCCGGGATCACCCGCCGCTGGTCGTCGGCGCCCGGTCGGTGCACGCCGGGGTCCGGCCGGGTGTCGACCGGCCACGGCCGGTCCCGGGCCTGACCCTGGAGAAGGTCGTCTTCGACATCCTGAGGTGCGACCCGGAGACCGCGCACGTGCGGGATCTGGTGCCGCTGTCGACAGAGGACGACTCGGTCGGTCAGCTCGGCGGCGACCGCCCGGTATCCGGACCGCCCGCGGCCGACCGCCCGGTCTCGGATCCGCCGGCCGCGCTGTCCGCGCTGTCCGCCGCCGCCACTGGACTCCTCGCCGACCTGGAGCAGGCCACCGACGAGACCGGGCTGCGTCGGGTGTGGAACGCCGCCGGAGAAGCCGCCAAGGCCGGGCGGATCACCCCCGCCGAGCTGGAGCACTTCCGCGCCCAGTGGAAGGCCCACAAGGCGGCCCTGTTCCCGCCGGAGCCGAAGAACCCCGGCAACGACCCGCAGCGACGCAAGATGTTCGCCCTCTTCGGCCAGGCCGAGATCACCGACCGGGACGACCGGCTGCACTACGTCAGCGAGGTCACCGGCCGGGAGGTGGCCAGCACCAACAACCTGACCGACGACGAGGTCCGGGACGTGTGTGAGCGGCTGGAGTCGTACATCGCGCAGAGCACCCCGGACGGGGGTGTCGCATCGTGAGCACGCCGTTGCCGGACTGCACCGTCTGCGGTGGCCGAGTCGTCCGCGAGGTCGGAGCCGAGGTGTGCCAGGGCTGCGGCCTCGACCTCAAGCCGCCGGCGGTCAAGCTCAACCGGGCGGAGATCCGCGCCCAGGTCGCCCAGGTGCGCCGTACCCGGCCGCTGCTGTGCCCGTCGTGCCTCGGCCGCCGCTGCCACGGCTGCCGGTCGGTGACGTGCGAGTGCCCCGGGCCGCGTCACCCGCGCCGACCGGTCGGTGACCTGACGCCGGAGGGCATGGCGCTGCTGGCGGGGGAGACGGCCGGGCACCTGGAGCCGGCCGAGCTGATCGGTGGTGCCCTGTGAGCGCGCCCGTCAGCAACGTGGTGGAGCTGTTCCCCGGGGCCGGCACCATGCCGGCCCCGGCCGGGCCGCCCGCGCACACCCTCGACCTGGACGCCGTCGCCGACCGGTGGACGGACCTGCTCGACGCCCGTGAACGCGGCGACCAGACGACCTGCCGGTTCCTCGAGGCGGCGCTCGCCGAGGACGTGCCCGTGCTGCGTGAGGAGATCCACCGCCTCACCGTCGCCCTCCGCGAGGTGACCCGTGGCTAACCAGACGTACGGCAGAATCGCGACCAGGCGCTCAACCACCTTGGAGGCAGCGAGGACAGATCTCTCAAACCCGTCGCACCGTGCGGCGGTGAAGGGATCGATCATGCCTCGCGCCTCTCTCGAAGACCGTTTCTGGACCAAGGTCGACAAGACCGGGGATTGCTGGATCTGGACCGCCGCCAGGAACGCACGCGGCTACGGCAAGCGCCGACTACGGGATCGACCAGTCCCACGTCTCGCTGATCGTGCGCCGTGGCGTCTGGCGTCACCTGCCCGTGGGCGGTGCCCAGTGAAGAAGCCGATCGCCACCCACCTGTACGAGCCGGATCGGGCCGCGTACCCGGACCACCAGGGCGTGAGGCCGTGCCTGCACTGCCCGCTGCCGAAGGCGAACCGGGTGCACACGCCGCCCGACACCGCCGACGCCCAAGCCGAACACCTACGCCGGATCGGAGACGACCAGTGAGCATCGACGACTACGCCGACCGCCTCGCCGAGGTCGCCGCCGAACTGGCCGTCAGGGTCCGCGACGACGACCCCAACGCCAACCTCCGCTGGCTGCTCGCCACCCTGCCCGACGACCGGGCCCGCCTCGACCTGCTCTTCGTCCTGGCCGCCGCCGTCCCGGATGACCGGCCGTGGGCGCACCTGACCGCGTGGACGGTCGCACCCCGTCCGGCACCCGGCCCGCAGCCGTGCGGCACACCCGCCGCGGCGAAGCGGCACCGGGAACGCGGGGAGGACCCGTGCACGCCGTGTGGCAAGGCGGAGCGGGACGACTGGCGGATCCGCAAGCAGCACCAACGCGCCAAGGCCCAACCCAAAACCGCCGGCCAGGCGAACGCCGCCTGACTCCCGGCCACCGAACCGCACACGTTCAGCACCACCACATAGATCAGGAAGGCACGACGTGGCCCGGATCCGCACCATCAAGCCCGAGTTCTTCACCTCGCTCACCGTGGCCAGCCTCCCGGTCGAGGCGCGGCTGACGTTCATCGGCTTGTGGACGCACGTCGACGACCAAGGGCGCTGCGTCGACGACCCCCGGCTCATCAAGGCCGCCGTCTGGCCCCTCGACGACCGGCTCTCCACCGACGTCGAACTCGACCTCAAGCGGCTCAGTGAGTCCTCACTGATCCTTCGCTACAGGGTCGGGGAGCGCTCATACCTGGCGGTGCGGGGATGGGGTGAGCACCAGCGGATCAACCGTCCGACGAAGAGCAAGCTCCCGGCACCGCCAACCACCCCCGAACCCCCTCCGAACAGGGAGAACGCGCCCCCACCGGCCGACGAAACCCCTGGTCAGAGCGTTTCCGGCCGTCCCTCCCGAGGCTCCTCACCGCACCCTCACGCACACCTCAGTGAGGACTCACGGGAGGAAAGGAACAGGGAACAGGGAACAGGGAACAGGGAAAGGAACTCCACTGGCGGTCCGTACGCCCCTCTAGGTCCCAGCGCGCGCGACGCGGAACCGCCGGACTCCGATGGACCGCCATCGATGGTCGAGCAGATCATGACCGAGTACCGGGAGAACTCACCCAACGGCGTCTCCCGCACCGTCGCCACGAAGCTCGCCCAACACGTGCACGAGCTCCTCGCCGACCAGTTCCACCCCGACCACATCCGCGAAGGACTCGGCCAACTGCGCCCCCGCAAGCTCGGCCCCGGAGCCCTCCCGTCCCTCGTCGACGAAATCGCCAACCGGCCACCGAGCAACGTGGTCACCCTCCCCGCCGCCGGCAACAGCGTCATGCGCGCCAGCCAGACCAACGGACGGCCCTCCACCACCGACCAACGCGTCGCCGCCGCCCTCGCCGCGGGCGCTGCCGTGCAAGCCCAACTCGACCGGAAGGCACTCGGGTCATGAACGCCACCGACATCGCGAACGTCCTCGCCAAGGCCGCCGCGTTCGACCAGCGCACCGTCGGCCAGGCCGACATCCTCGCCTGGCACGAAGCCCTCCACGACCTGGACGCCGCAGACGCCCTCGCCGCGGTCACCCGCCACTACGCCAGCAGCGAGCAGCGGTTGATGCCCGTGCACGTGCGCCGCATCGCCTCCGACCTTGCCCGCGAACGGCACCGGGTCGCCCGCGAGGAAGCCGAGCGCCTGGCGCTGGAGGCCACCGCCGCTGACGCGGTGACCGTCCGGGACCGGTCCGCCGACGTCGCCGACATGCTCGCCACCCTCCGCGACCGGCTGGGCCCGTCCGATCCGTCGGTGCTGCGCCGGGCCGAGTGGGTGCGTGAGGAGCGCCTCCGGCAGCGCGACGCCGTGCCGAACCCGCACTACCAGGGTCCGCCGCCTCCGGGTGGCTGGCCGATCCCCGCCGCCGATGACCAGACCGCCTGAGGAGCACGCCGCCATGGCCGAGATCCGCACCGTCCGCACCGCACGCATCCACCACGGCTGCGACGCCTACCCGTGTGAGAACCCCATCCGGCCCGGCGAGCAGTACCTCGTCGCCTCGCTGCCGCCCTCCGACGAGGGCAACGGCACCGACCACTGGCTCGTGATGAAGGTCTGCCGGGAGAGCGCCGAGCAGTACGGCCAGACCATGGCCGAGCAGGTCACCCCGCGCCAGCGCCCCGCCCGACGCCGTACCCGGCCGGCCCGGCGCGTCGAGCCGCTGCGCACCGTGCCGTCCCGGCCGTTCCGCGACGAGCCCGCACTCCACCGGCCCATCACCACCGTCCACCTGCCCGCCGCCAACATCCCCGCCTGAGGAGAGCCATGACCACCACGAACCGGATCGACCCCGCCGCCATCCTCGGCCTCCGCGCCACCTTCGCCGCCGACGAACTCCGCCAGCTCCACGAAGACGCCGTCAACGAGCAGGACACCGTCACCAACCGCGACCCGTGGCTCCGCCTCGTCGACGTGCTCTTCGTCGCCGGGTTCGGCCGCCCCATCCCGTCCCAGGAGGACCGCATGCGCGACGCCCGCACCGATGCCCCGTTCGCCGACCGCATCCCCGTCCGCACCGGCTGCGGCCACACCGACGGCCAGGACGCCGACGACCGCAGCAAAGACCGGGCCATCGCCGAACTGGAAGCCGAACTGACAGCCGCTCTCGGAAAGCTGCGGATCGCCGAACGCGACCGGGACGCCGCCCGTGACGATGCGAAGACGATCGCCACCGCCCGGAACCAGCTCCGCGCCGACCTCGACTCCACCGAGCAGGTCGCACGATTCCGCGAAGGCGTGATCAACCTCCACGCCGCCGAACTCGGTGCCGCCGGTGAAGTCATCGCCGTGGTGCGCGACGCCGTCGAGCAGATCGAACGGGCACTCGCCCGGTACGACACCGCGCCCGAGGTGACGCCCGTTGACGGGGAATGCCCGCAGCTCGCCGCCGTGCTCAACGGCAGCGGCGGAAGCCACTCCGACGCCTCCTGCGGATGGTGCGCCGACCTTCGCACCAAGCGGCAGCCCGAAGCGGAGGAGCCCCCCGGTTCTGTGTCGCCTCGCGCGCAGGGTCGTCAGGCGGCACCGGACGCCGAAGAGGTCGCTCGCCTCTGGCACAACACCACCCAGAAGACCCGCCACGGCCGACTGACCGGTGACCTGGTGTGGGAGTCGCTGCCGCAGGAGGAGCGGGACCTGCTGACCGAGGTGGCGGTGAAGCAGCTCGCCTGGTTCGGCGACCGCGACAGCCGCCGGCCGTCCGTCGAGGACGAGCAGGCGTTGCGGGACCGGGTGGAGCACGCCATCCGCGACCGGGCCGGCCTCGCGTTCCCGCTGGCGCACGGCACGTTCCTCGACCGGGTGGCCGCTGTCGCTGCGGTCGCCGCCGTCCAGGCACTCACCGGACAGGAGGGCTGACCGGTGCCCATCCGGCCCGAAAACCTCGCCCGCTACCCGGCCGACTGGCCGGCGATCTCCCTCGCCATGAAGGAGGCCGCCGGCTGGCGGTGCACCTGCGAAGGCGAATGCGGCCGAGGCACCCACAACGGCCGCTGCCCCAACCAGCACGGCCAGCCCGCGTACGGCACCGGCTCGAAGGTCGTCCTCACCACCGCCCACCTCGACCACACGCCGGAGAACTGCGACCCGGCGAACCTCCGGCCCATGTGCCAGGGCTGCCACCTGCACTACGACCGCGACCACCACCGCGAGACGGCCGCCGCGACCCGGCGAGCCCGGATCGAGGCCGCCGGTCAGCTCACCATCGACACCCGTACCGCCTGAGGGAGCCTCGTGACGCCGCACCACCTGCACGCCACCGCCGCCGCCCTGAGCCTCGGGGCGGCACGCGGGGCCCTCGCCGCCCGCGTCCGCGCCGAGCGTCGCCAACGCGGCGAAGCCCTCACCGCCGCAGGCCCGATCTCGTCCCCGCGCTACGGCACCCGCCGCGTCGTGGGCGGGCACGCGGACCCCGTCAGCGCCACGCTCGTGCTCGACCGCACCCCGGCGAGGGAAACCACCTGGGCGGAAGTTCTACGGCGCTCTGAGAGCCGTCTGGCGTGGATCGCTCAGGAGATGCGCGCACCCGACCCGCACCGCCCGGCGCTGCCCCGCATCATCGCCGGCATCCCGAACCTGCGACCCGCCAACGCCCGCCTGATCCACCTCCACCTGACCGGCGAACTCGACTGGCTCGGCGGGCTGCCGCTCGGGTGGACGCCCGTCCGGCACCCGCTCGGCAGCGTCCCGTGCCCGCACTGCGAGGAGCGGCAGCTCGTCGTCCAGGCCGACGGACCCGAGCACGCCTGGACCGTCGTGTGTGCCACCCGCCGCCTGTGCACCGGCACCGGTTGCGGGTGCGGGATGCCCGGGGCCGTCGAGGGGGTCGCCCACATCTGGTGGCGGGCGGACGTCATCGGCGCGGTCGCGGGGGCCGCACCAACCCACACGGAATGATCAAGGAGAGATCGAGATGCCACGCCGACCCGTAACCGCCACCGTTCGCTGCGCGAAACCCGGCTGCGGCGAGAGGGCCCACTTCGAGTACGACTCGCAGCGGGATCGCCAGGAGTCCGACCGGCGGCGCAAGGACCACCCCTGGCGCTGCTACCGCCACACCAACGAAGACGAGGTGCTGTCGGCGACCAACGCGGAGCGCACCACCGTTCTCACCGCCGTGAAGGTCGGCCACGGCCACGGCCCGCTGCCGGGCCTCTCCTGGCGTGCCGAGGGCGCGTCCTCTGGCAGCGGGCTGGCCAGCGGCCCCGGCTTCAAGGCGATCGCCAGCGACCTACCCGAGGGTGCGCGGCTGATCGTTACCGCCCGCATCGAACTGCCTGACGAGCCAAGCACCCGATAACTCCCAGATACGGGTGTGCCACTTCCAACACTGTGGTCCACCCGGGCGCTGGTGACGGAGTGTCGCCCTAGGACCGTGCCACAAGTGGGACCACAATAGGGGTGCCACAACGACATCACAGAATAGGATTGAGACACGGTGACTGAACCGCACGCGGGCATGGAACTCGGCTACGCCCGGGTGTCCACCACCAAGCAGCACCTCGACCGGCAGATCGACGCCCTGGAGAAAGCCGGCATCCCCACCGACCGGATCTACGTCGACAAGCGCACCGGCGCGACCGTCGACCGCGACGGCCTCAAGAAGCTGCTCGCCTACGTGAGGGCCGGTGACACGATCGTCGTCTACACCCTCGACCGACTCGGCCGGAACCTGCGCGAAGTGCTCAATCTCGTGCACGACCTCAACGACCGAGGCGTCGGCGTCCGCTCCCTGGCCGACCCCATGCCCATCGACACCAACGCCACCGGCATGGGCCGCATCGCGTTCCTCCTGCTGGCCCTCATCGCCGAGATGGAACGCGTCTTCACTGCCGAACGCGCCGCCCACGCCCGCGCCGTCGCCCAGGCCCAGGGCCGCAACATTGGCCGCCCCATGGCACACACCCCCGCGCAGATCGAGCACGCCCGACTGCTGCGTAAGCAGGGCGACAGTCTGGGCGAGATCGTCAAGAAGACCCAGATTCCGAAGTCGTCACTGCGCCGCTACCTGACCGCCGTGCCGAGCCCAGAGTGACGGTTATGGTGCGCAGGGCAGGGAATCAGCCTAGGAAGGTACTGATGAGGGAGAATCGAGCCGTGGACGATCTGGTGACCTGGTTGCGCGCCCAGCTCGACGACGACGAGCGGGTGGCGCGCGCTGTGGAGGATCGCAGCGCCCCGTGGGATGGCCAGTGGGTTAACGACGGCGGCGGCGCGCTGCGCACCTACAACGGCTGGGTGCTAGTCCACAACGCCGGTCAGCTCATCACCCGGGGATTGCTCGACCACATCGCCCGTCACGACCCGGCCCGGGTGCTGGCCGAGGTGGACGCCAAGCGGCGCATCCTCGATCGTTGGAAAGACAGCCAGGACAACGCCCTCCCGCCCGAGGCACTGCTTGCCCTCGACGAGGTCGTCAAGCTGCTTGCCCTGCCGTACGCCGACCGGCCCGGCTACCGCGACGAGTGGCGGCCCGCGTGATCTACGCCGCCGGCCGCTACTGGGGCACCGACCGGGAACTCGCCGCAGCCCTCGGCCCCGACATCACCCCCGCCATGATCCGCCGCTACCGCGAACGCGACGGCCTCACCACCATCGAAGGCCGCTCACCCCTCGACGAAGCAGCCACCATCGAGGCCCGGAAGCGACGCTCGACACGCGGACGACCCCGCCGACTTGACCTTGCGTCGGCCTGACCGCATGATTTGTTCACGGCCCCGATAGGTGGCCTATGCCCACAGCAGCCCGGCAGACCACGAGATGGTGCCGGGCTGTTGCGCGTCCAGGGACGGGGACGCGGGCGGGGAACGCGGGCAGGCCGGTGCGGCGCTGGCCTGCCCGCACACCCCCAACCGTCCCAACCCCACCCAACCCCCTGACCGGGCAAGGCCCCGGGAAGAGGTGAACCATGCCCCGAGGCCGCCCCGTCACCCAAGCCGACCACGACCAGGTCCGCGAGCTGCACGCCCAGAACCTCTCCCGCAACGAGATCGCCCGACGCATCCGCCGATCCGGGAAGACCGTCAGCGAGATCGCCGGGGAGCTGGGCCTCACCTTCGACCGGTCCGGCACCCGGGCCGCCACTGAGGCCCGCAAGGACGACGCCCGCGCGAAACGCGCCCGCCTCTCCGTTGCCCTGCTCGACGACGCCGAACGGCTCCGCAAGCAGCTCTGGGAGGAAGCCAAGGCGTTCAACTTCGGCGGCAAGGACAACACCTACAACGAGGTCACCCTCGACCAACCGACCTTCGCCGACAAGCTGAAGATCATGCAAGCCACGGGCATCGCCGTCGACAAGGCCGTCCGCCTCGACGAATACGACGCCGACCCCGGCATCGACGCCGCGAAGAGCATGCTCGGCGCGCTCGCCGCCGGCCTCGGAGCCGCCTACGACCAACTCAACCGAGCCGAGACCGATGCCAGCAGTTGACCTGGCCACCGTCGGCCGCACGCTCGCCCCGATCCACCTCCGGTCGCTGGTCGAGTCCACCGCCCGCCTCAACATCTGGCAGGGCAGCGTCCGATCCGGGAAGACCGTCGCGTCGCTGCTGCGGCTGCTCATCGCCATCGCCAACGCACCCACCTCCGGCCGGGTGCTCCTCTTCGGCAAGACCCGCGAGTCCGTCAACCGGAACGTCTTCTCGGTGCTCACCGACCCGGCCCTGTTCGGACCCCTCGCCCGCCTGGTCAAGTACAACCCGGGCGCACCGATGGGCACGATCCTCGGCCGTGAGGTCGACGTCCTGGGCGCGAACGACTCCAAGGCCGAACCCAAGGTGCGCGGCATGACGCTGTGCCTGGCGTACGGCGACGAGCTGACCACCGTCCCCGAAGCGTTCTTCACCCAGATCTTGGCCCGGCTGTCGGTGCCCTCCGCGCAGCTCTTCGGAACCACCAACCCGGACGCGCCCAACCACTGGCTGCGCAAGAAGTACCTGCTCCGGGCCGGCGAGCTGAACCTTCGGACCTGGCACTCCACGCTGCGGGACAACCCACACCTGGACCCGCAGTACGTCGCCGACCTCGCCCGCGAATACGTGGGCCTCTGGTACAAGCGGTTCATCGAAGGCCGCTGGGTCCAGGCCGAGGGCGCCGTCTTCGACATGTTCGATGAGGACCGCCACGTCGTCGCCGACCTTCCGCCGATCGTCCGCTGGATCAGCCTGGGCATCGACTACGGCACCCGCAACGCCACCGCCGCGCTCATCCTCGGCGCCGGAGACGACGGCCGCCTGTACCTCACCCACGAGTGGCGACACGACCCCGCGGTCGCCCGCCGCCAACTCACCGACTCCGGCCTCTCCCGGGAGCTACGTGCCTGGCTGGGTGGCCTGGAGGTGCCTGGCACCACCGGCCTGACCGGGCTGCGGCCGGAGTGGACCGTCGTCGACCCCGCCGCCGCGTCCCTGCGACTCCAGTTGCACGAGGACGGGATGACGCCGGCCCTGGCCGACAACGCCGTCCTGGACGGCATCCGGCTCGTGTCGTCGCTGCTCGGCAACGACCAGCTCCGCGTCCACGCCTCGTGCCGGGGGCTGATCGATGAGATCCCTGGCTACTCGTGGGACGACAAAGCCGCCGAGCGTGGCGAAGACGCCCCGATCAAGGCCGATGATCACTCGATCGACGCTGCACGGTACGCGATCAAGACCCCTGAGGTGCTGTGGCGACCGCTGCTGCGCCGCGCCGCCTGAACGGAGCATTGTGAAGAACCGCATCTTCCGCCTGTACCGCTGGCACAAGCGGACCCAGATCGACATCAGCCTCGGCCGCACAGCCCAACTGGGCTACCTAGCGGTCGGCTGGACGTGGCGCGACGGGCATCGCCCGATCTGCTACTGGAGCCCGGACGCGACGCCCGTGCACGCGCGGGCCGTCGGACCCTGGCGACGGTACGGCCTGTAGACGCCTGATCAGTCCGAGGAGGGCAAGGTGCCGATCCCCACCGACGGCGCCTGGCCGCCGCCCGCAGTCCAGCCCGCCTACGACTCGTACCGCGACTGGGACGCCTGGTACGCAGGCGACGCCGACCGGCTCCGCAACGTCTACGCCAACCGGATCGGCGACCGCCCCAAGACCCGCCCCGGGCAGCGTGCGGGCGGCCTATACGGGCTCGTGTCCCGCTGGCTGTGGGGTGCCCCGTCGCCAATCGGGCAGCGCGACGGGCGGTTGCACGTGCCCCTGCCCGCTGACCTCGCGGCGACCTCGGCGAACCTCCTCTTCAGCGAGCCGCCCACGCTCGACCACGAGAACGCCGCGGTGATGGAGCGCCTGGAGCAGTTGGTCGAGGACGGCCTCGCGACCCTGCTGCTGCACGCCGCCGAAGCCGGCTCCGCCCTCGGTGACGTCTACCTGCGCCCCGTCATCGACCTCGACGTCCACCCCGACCGGGCATTCCTGGCCGCCGTGCACGCCGACGGGGCGATCCCCACCATCCGCTGGGGCAAGCTCACCGAGGTCACGTTCTGGTCCACCGTGCACGAAGACGGCGACCAGCACCTACGCCTCCTGGAGCACCACGAGGTCGTCAACGGCGCCGGGCGGATCGTGTACGCGCTGCACGAGGGCACCCGCGACAAGCTCGGCCGCCCAGTACCGCTCACCGAGCACAACGCGTCCGCCTACCTCGCGGACCTGGTCGACGCCAACAGCGCCCAGGTCACCGGGCTGACCCGCCTGGACGTGGTGCGGGTGCCGAACGCCGGACCGCAACGCCTCTGGCGTGCGACGCCCGGCCTGAAGTACCTCGGCCGCAGCGACTTCGACGGCAACGAGCAGTGGTTCGACGCCCTCGACGACGTGTGGACGTCCTGGATGCGGGACCTTCGCCTGGCGCGCTCCCGGATCCTGGTCCCGGAGTACATGCTCCAGTCTCTCGGCCCCGGCAAGGGGGCGATATGGGACGCCGACCAGGAGGTGTTCACCGCCCTGAACGCGCTCCCCGGGCAGTCCGGGCAGGGCATCACGGCCTCGCAGTTCGCGATCCGCCACCTGGAGCACAAGGCGACAGCCGACGCCATCGTGGAAACCGCGCTTCGGCACGCCGGCCTATCCTCGCAGACACTCGGCGAAGAGGGCGACGTTGCGGTCACCGCCACCGAGGTCCAAGCCCGGGAGCGGCAGTCGTTCACCACCCGGGGCAACCGGATCGGCACCTGGGCTCCCGCCCTCGCCGACGCCATCGAGCTGCTTCTGGAACTGGAGTACGCCCGCCGCGTCGACCTGAAGGGCGACCGCCCGGAGCCGGCGCGGCCGAACGTGGAGTTCGGAGACTCCGTCAGCGAGGCCCCGGAGACGACCGCCCGCACGCTGCAACTGCTCTCCGCCGCTGGGGCCGTGTCGACCGAGACGATGGTCCGGATGGTCCACCCTGACTGGGATGAACCGCAGGTCAAGGCCGAGGTGGAGCGGATCAAGGGCGACGCCCCGCCGGTGGTCGAAGTGGGCGGCGCGTTGGGCGCGCTCGCTGGCAACGATCCGCCCGCAGGCGACGGGCCACCGGAGCAGGAGTAGCCCGTGGCGCTCACCGGAGACCAGATCGAGGCCATCACCCGCGCCACCGTCGGCCTCTACCGGGCCGCTGAGGAGGCCATCCTGCGGGAGGTAACCCGGCACCTGCTCGCCGGCATCGACGCTCCGACGTGGGCCGTGGAGCGCCTCGGCGCGCTGGCCACCCTGCGGCGCACCGTCGAGCAGGTGCTCCAGGTGGTGGAGGCCGACGGGTCGGAGCAGATCCGCGAGGCCCTGGCGAAGGCGTACCGGTCGGGGCAGGCTGCGGCGACCACCGGTGTGCCGGCGCAGCTCCTGCCGCGTGACCCGGACGCGGTCCGGGCGGCCGGGCTGGTCGCCGAGGTGGTCACCCGCGCCGGGGTGGTGGAGAACCTCGCTGCCGCCCTGGTCGCTGACGTCGGCGAACGGCACTCCAACGTGCTGCGTCACGTCCTCGACGTGTACCGGACGGTCATCCAGCAGGCGACCGCCGTGTCGGTGGCCGGTGGGCAGACGCGCCGGCAGGCCAGCCAGTACGCCTACCGCCGGTTCATCGACCAGGGCCTCAGCTCGTTCACCGACTCCCGGGGGCGGGTGTGGCGGCTGTCCTCCTACGTGGAGATGGCCGTCCGAACCGTCACCCAACGCGCCGCCGTCCAGGGTCAGACCGACCGTCTCCAGACCCTCGGCCTGGACCTGGTCCTGGTGTCCAACTCCCCGCGCGAGTGCGAGCGGTGTCGGCCGTGGGAGGGCAAGGTGCTCTCCATCTCCGGCGCCCGCCGGGGCCGGGTGGAGATGCCCAGCCGGGTCGGTGCCGGCACGGTGACGGTGGACATTGCCGGCACGGTCGACGAAGCCAGGGCCGACGGGTTGCAACACCCCAACTGCACCCACGCCCTCCGCGCGTACATCCCCGGGGCGACGAAACGCCCCGCCGGGCAGCTCGCCAACCCCAAGGGCTACGAGGCCAAGGACCGGCAACGGGCCATCGAGCGGCAGATCCGCCACTGGAAAGAACGCGAGATCGGCGCCCTCGACGACGTGGACAAGGCGTACGCCGCCGGGAAGGTCCGGCAGTGGCAGGCCGCGATGCGCCAGCACCTGGCCGCGAACCCCGAGCTGAAACGCCTGACCTACAGGGAGCAGATCGGGGCCGGAAGCGCGTCCGGTTAGAGGCCCTTGGCGATGGCGACCATGTCCGCCCTGGCCTCATCGCTGGTCATGTCCTGCTCGCGGGCCGTCCACGACAGCACGTACCGGCCAGCCTGGCGGGTATCACCCGCCTTGCCCAGCTCGGTCGCCCACCGTGCGGCGGTGCCCTCGTCGGCGAACGCGACGACCGTCACCGCGTCGGTGGTGACCCGCGACTCGCAGCCCTTCGCGCTGTCGCCCTCCTTGGCCTTGCAGCCCGAGGTGGTGTCGCGCGGATTGGGTAGCGGCCACTTCGCTCCGATGGCGTCCACGACCTGCTGAGCACCCGCCGCCCGGGGCTTGCTCGCCGGCTCCTGGTCGCCTCCACCAGCGGCCATCACACCGACCGCCGCCCCCACGAGCGCGAGCGCCATCACGGCGAACGCGACCACACCAACCGTCCGTGCCTTCATGCGTACCTCCTGTAGGTGACGCGGGCACGGTACCGGCCGCCGGCAAGGGCCGACGGTCACCAACACGACACGACCGCCTCAAGGAGGCACCTCCGTGGACCCGAACACCCTGCCGATCGCCGACCTCGGCTTCGTCAACCCGCTCACCGGCCAGCGCACCGTCCCCGGAAAGATCCTGGGCTACCGGCGTGACGGCCGACCGATCCGCGTGGTCGCGGGCGGCTCCGGCGAAGGCGACCCCGGCGGAGACGGCGGGGCCGCTGACGGTGACCAGGCCGGCGACGCCGGCCAGGACGACGACAGCAGCAAGAAGCCCAACTACGAGGGCGACGTCGACAAGGAGCGCCACGAGCGCGCCCTGGCGGCTGCCCGCGAGGGCGAGAGGAAGGCCAAGGAGGCCAAGAAGGCCGCCGACGACCGCCTCGCAGCGGTCCTCAAGGCCGCCGGTCTCACCCCGGACGGCAAGACCGACCCCGCCGAGCAGCTCAAGGCAGCCGCCGCCGAGCGGGACAAGGCCGTCGCCCGAGCCCGCGACACCGCAGTCGAGCTGGCCGTCTACAAGTCCGCCGCGAAGAGCGGCGCCGACCCCGACGCCGTCCTCGACAGCCGCGGATTCCTCAGCTCGGTCGCCGAGCTGGACCCCGAAGCCGCCGACTTCGCCGACAAGGTCACCGCCGCCATCAAGGCTGCGGTCAAGGCCAACCCGAAGCTGTCCGCCACCGTCGCCCAAGGGGCCGGCAAGCAGGGCGCGGACCACAACGGGGCAGGCGGCCGGAAGGCCACGAAGTCGCCATCACTCGAAGAAGCCATCGCCGCCAAGCTCGGCGGCTGAACCCGGAGTAGACCATGCCCGTAACCCTCGCCCAGGCGAAGCTCAACGCGACGGACGACGTCGACGTCGCGATCATCGACGAGTTCCAGAAGTCCTCGGACGTGATGAACCGCATCACCTTCGACGACGTGGTCTCGGGCGCCGGTAACGGTGCGACCCTGACGTACTCGTACACCCGGCAGATCACCCAGCGTGGTGCCGCGTTCCGTGCCATCAACAGCGAGTACACGCCGACCGAGGCGACGAAGCAGCGTTACTCGGTCGACCTGAAGCCCCTCGGCGGGTCGTTCCAGGTGGACCGGGTGCTGAACCGGGTCGCCCAGGCGGCAGAGACCGCGTTCCAGATGCGGGAGCTGCTGAAGGCGTCCTCGGCGAAGTTCAACGACGCGTTCTTCAACGGCGACACCGCGGTCGACGCCAACGGGTTCGACGGCCTCAGCAAGCTCCTGACCGGCACCGCCACCGAGTACCTGCCGCTATCGAACGGCGTCTCCGTGGGCTACCTGGACTGGACGGCCGTCAACACGCAGGCGCTGGCGTTCGCGCAGATCGCCCACATCGACGCCTGGCTGGGCCTCCTCGACGGCCGCCCCGACGCGATCTACCTGCCGCGCAAGGCCCGCGCCCTCTTCAAGACGCTGGCCAGCTTCGGCGGGCAGTACTCCGTCGAGCGAAACAGCATCGGCGAGCCGGTGGACACGTACAACGGCATCCCGCTGATCGACCCGGGCACGAAGGACGGCTCGTCCACCGACGTGCTCGCCCTGGCCACCCGCGACGCCGACGGCGCTGGCGGCGGCGGAAACATCACCAACCTGGCGGACCTGTACGCCGTCCGGTTCGGCCTCGACGGCGTCCACGGCGTCAGCATGGCCGGCGGCCCGCTGGTCCAGAACTGGATGCCCGACTTCTCCACGGCCGGTGCGGTGAAGACCGGCGAGGCGGAGCTGGGCCCGGCGGCGGTGGTCGTCAAGCGGACCAAGTCCGCGGCGGTCCTGCGCAACGTCAAGGTCGGCTGACCCGTGGCCCGGATCGAGGCTCCGAACAAGGAGTACGACGGCCGGATCGGTGACGTGGTCTTCAAGGACGGCGTTGCGGAGACCAACGACCGGGCGGTGATCCAGTACTGCCAGGGCGCCGGCTACGAGGTGTCCGGGGAGGTCCTGAACCCGCTGGAGGCGTCCGAGGTTCCGGACCCCCGCGAGGTGGGCGAGGAGGTGTCGGGGACCCGCCTGCGGGACGCGGCCGTGGACCCCCGTGAGGGCGACTTCCTGCCGCCGACGAACGCCGGCCAGGCCAACCCGCACGGCCCCGAGGTCGTTGCGCCCGGCATCCACGCCGTGGCCGGTCCGGGGCCGATCGTGCCCGGTCCGGTCGGCCGCCTGGAGCAGACCGAGGACGGTGGCCAGGTCGTCATCACGGACACGGCCGAGCAGCAGCGTCGGGAGACGACCGCCGCCGAGCAGGTGTTCCTGGAGCGCCGTTCGGTGCCGGAGGTGACGGCCGAGCTGGGCGAGGCCGTCGGACAGCCGGCTCCCGAGCAGCAGTCCGCCGACGACCGGCCCGAGCCGCCCGCCGGGAACGCCTCGCAGGAGGCGTGGGCGGACTGGGTCATCGCGACCCACCCGGAGCTGGACGAGGAGTCCGTTCGGGCGATGAAGCGCGACGACCTGCGCGCGGAGTACGGCCCGAAGGCCGAGTGAGACCGGGGCCCAGCCGAACCCCACACCGGCTGGGCCCCACCACCACCTCGACGAGGAGAACAACCGTGGCACGTCTCATCGGCCCAGCCCAGGCCCAGCGGATCTTCCACTACACCGGAGACAGCAGCAAGGCAGGCTGGGTTGTCCCCACGGGCACACCTGTGCGGCTGTACAAGGACGACCAGTGCAGCCTGCCCGCCGACGTGCTGGGCCTGGCCGGCGAGTCCCTGGCGGCCGGCGGAGCTATCCCGCAGGTGCTGGTCAGCGACACATTGGAGTGCCCCCGCTTCCAATTCCCCGACGAGCCCAACCCTGCCGTGTACACGCGGATCCTGGGTGGCCCGGTGATCAAGCTGCTTCCTGACCCGGTGAGCGTCCTGGAGGCGATCAAGGCCCAGGTCGACGAGGGGCTGTCCGAGGTAGCCGATCTCACCGCCGCCCTGGCCGACTTCGAGTCGGCCATGCCCGCGTCGTCGCCGGTGACCGTGGCCTCGGCGGGTGCCGCGTTGACGTTGCCCGATCAGCGGGACGCCGCCCTGTACGTGGTGACCCTGACTGCGGCGACGTGCGTCTTGACGTTCCCGGCTGGTGTGGCCGGAAGGACGTTTACGCTCCAGCTCAAACAGAACACCGCTTCGCGGTTGGTGACGTGGCCAGTCAGCGTGAAGTGGCCGGGGGACTCCCCGCCCACCCTCCAGACCATCGCGGGGGCCGTCGACGAGCTGACGTTCCGCTACGACGGGGCCGCCTCGGTGTGGCGTGGCGCGTACGTGGCGGGATACACGTCGTGAGGGCCCGCCGTGGGCCGGAGCGCGGCCAGCGGTTGCGGGAGGTGCTGCGCGACCCGGGCCGCGCCTGGTACGTCACACGGACCGCAGCCGATGTGTGGCACTTCGTGCGCGACCTGGGTGCCGGCGAGTATCTGGACTGGGATTTTTCGATCCCGGCGGGGATGCCCGGTGGGTACCCGACGCCGCAGCTCGTGTACTCGCGGATCGGCGTGGCCATGGCGACGACCGACGAGGACCAGGTGGGCCCGTACACCGGCTCGTGGATCACGTCGTTCGTGAGTCCCACGGCAGGTTACGGGTCGCGGTCGACCACCGGCAGCATCAGCACCACAAGCCTGGCCCTGGTTGACGGCAAGCTGACCTCCGCGTCGGTGGGCCGGCGGATGACGATCGCGGGCGCGGGCGCGGGCGGCGTGGACCTCGACACCAACATCGTCGCGGTCGGTGGACCCAACACGTGCACGGTCTCCCCGGCGGCCAGCACTCAGGTGTCGTCCGCGCAGGTGACGCTGTGGCCGTCGCACCGCTGGTCATCCACCGCCGGGTCCACGGTCACGTGGACGTCCCCGTCCGGCACCACCGACGTGGGCATCGTGGTGGTATTGCTGACCAACGGCGGCCTCGCGAAGGTGGCCGTTGACGGTGACCCTACGAGAGCCACGCTGCTGCCGACCGCGCAGCAGGTCGTGGACGCCGGCACCTACGCGGCGTCGATCCTGACGACGAACGGCGGCACCCTCCAACCCACCGATCGCGTGCTGAACTGCTACCTCAACGGGTCCAACTACTCCGAGTCGAAACTGCTCGCCACGGGCCTGGCCTCGGGTGTTCACACCGTGACGGTGACCGCGACCGGGTACGCGCCGATCGTCGCGGGCTCGGCGAACCGCACCTACGTGACGGGGTTCGCCGCCTCGCAGCCGGGTCTGGTGACCCCGGCGACCCCGGGGGCGCTGATCCTCACCACGTCGCGGGTGCTCACCCAGCAGAGCGCACTGGAGGCCGTCTACTGGTGGGTGCCTCCAGGCCACCCGACCGGGGATTTCGTCGGCCGCTTGCACGGCCACGAGATCCAACTCTCGCTGACGTTCGCACTGGACGGAGCGCCGACGACCATCCCGGTCGGCGGTGTGGTGACGGTGCCTCCCGGGTCGCGCATGGTGATCACGCAGACGACCGAGCTGCGGCACCCTCACGTCAACGCGGGCGCAACCAAGATCGGCGATGCGACGATCGTCTACACCCTTGACGGCGAGGGCATGACCACGGACACAACGGTCACGAGCCTGATCACCGCGCAGCTCGTGTCCGGGTACGCGGCCATGCTGCCCCTCGACCCGCACTACGACCGGTACACGTCGTCCGGTCTGCGCGGGCCGGTGACGAGCACCAGCGCGGACGACACGCAGAAGGGCCCAGCGCGCGCGTGGATCGGCGCGCTGTGGACCTCCGCTGACCGGTACGCCATGTCGCTGGAGCTGCTCTACCCGGGCGAGTCCACCAACTACTGGGCGCGCAGCGCACCCGGGCACATGTACGTCCAGGATCGTTCCCCGTCCGGTGGGTTGCGCGTGAACAAGATCTACGCCAGTCGGATCGGGTCGCCGGCCACCGCCGAGCCCATCACCCCTGGCGTGGTGCTGCGGGGTGGGGCGGTCTACCGGTTCCGCCGGATCGCGGGCGGCGCCGAACAGGCCCTCGCCGGAATTTGAGGAGGACCCCGATGACGTCCCCCGCCGGCCCCTACGAGGGCAGCGACCCGCTCGCCGGGTCGTACGCCACCCTGCTTGACCTCGATGAGCACCTCGGCCGGACCCCGGTCAACGCCGAGCAGCTCCTCATCCGCGCGTCCAGGGACGTCGACCGGGCGCTCCTCACCGCCGTCTACGACGCCACCGACCCGGCCGTCGTCGAAGCCCTGCGTCTGGCCACCCTGGAGCAGGTCGCGGCGAACCTCGGCACCGGGAACGTGACCGGCCTCGGCGGTGTCCGGCGCGGCGGGTTCAGCCTCGGCCGGATCAGCGTCCAGGCGTCCAGCAGCGACGACGCCCCGGTCCGGATCGGCTCCCTGTGGGAGCAGGCGTGGACGGTCCTCCAGGCCGCCGGGCTGACCGGCCACAGCCCGCAGAGCAGGTGATCGGTGACCTGGGAAGAGTTCATCGAGCTGTACGTGCCGGAGCCGAAGACGGTCCAGGTGGCCGCGTTGACCGGGTCGGCCGGGTACGGCGACGTGCACGCGGACCCCGTCGACGTGGCCCCGTGCGTCGTCGACGACACCAACCGCCGCGTCACGGTGCAAACCCAGGACGCTGAAGGGTCCGAGGCGGTTAGTTCCACCACGGTGCTGGTCCCGCCGGACACGGTCGCCCCGCCCGGGTCGCTGGTCACCCTCCCGTGGGCTGGCCGTACTGCCCGGGTGCTGGCCACGTCGGTCCTCGACGATCACGGCTTGGGTCTCCCGGAGCACATCGAACTCTCCTTGGAGTGAGCCGTGGCGCTGGAGTTGGAGTGGAACGGCCCGGAGATCCTGGCGAAGCTGCGCGGCGCCGGGATGGACGGCATTGAGCTGGCCGCCGAGCACCTACTTCAGGTATCCAGTGGCCTCGCCCCGCACGAGGAGGGCGACCTGGAACGGTCCGGAGAGGTGTCCAAGGACGCCAACGCTGGCGCGGTCGCGGTCAGCTTCGACCGGCCGTACGCCGTCCGGCAGCACGAAGAGATGACCTGGCGGCACGACGACGGGCGGCAGGCGAAGTACCTGGAGGAGCCGATGAACACCGAGGCCGACACGATGCTGGCCCTCGCCGCCGGGCCGCTGCGCGACGAGCTGGACGGCTGACGTGGCCACCGGTGACGGCTGGACCTCCCGACTCCTGACCGGCCTCGCCGAGCACCTGGCTGCGGCGAGCATCGGCACGTGGCGGCCAACCGGCAGCTACCAGCCCACCGAAACGGCGATCGTCATCCGCGCCGTCCCGCCGAGCCCCGACCGGCTCATCACGCTCGCCGCGTACGTCGTCGGCGGCGGCCACGGAAACGCCAGCACGGTCCAGGGCGTCCAGATTCGCCTCCGGGCCGGAAAAGACCCCCGCGACGTCGACGACCTGGCCGACGCCATCTTCGACCTACTCGACTCCGCCGGCCCGCTCACCCTCGGCGGCGTCGGGGTCAGTCAGGCGTACCGGCAGTCCTATACGTCCCTCGGCCAGGACGGCAACGGCCGTTGGGAACGCAGCGAGAACTACTACCTGGACGCGGAGCGCCCCACGGTGCACCGCCCGTACTGATCGCAAGGAGAGCACCGTGGCAGATTCCACCGCCCTGGCCCGCCGGTTCCGGCTCCAGGTCAACACCGGCACCACCGGCTCGCCCATCTGGACGACCGTCACCGGCCTGACCGACTTCAAGCCGACGATCAACCCGACCCTCCAGGATGACTCGGACTACGAGACCGACGGCTGGAACAGCTCGGAGAAGACCGCGCAGGGCTGGCAGGTCGAGGCGACCATCCTGCTCAAGGAGGAGGCGGGGCTCTTCAACGCAGCCGTCGAGAAGATGCGCCTGGCCAGCGATAAGTTCGGCGACAGCTCCCGCGTCGAGGTGCGTTGGTACGACAAGCAGGGCAAGCCCGAGGCATACCAGGGCACCGCGATCGTCACCTGGGAACGCGCCAACTCCGGGAACACGGACCTCGACGCCGCGAAGGTGACCCTGACCGGTCGCGGCGCGCGAGTCGAGATCGCCAACCCGCTGATCTCCGACCCGCTGGCAGATCCGGCCGTCACCGCCGTGGCTCCGAACACCGGCCCTGCCGCCGGCGGCACCCTGGTCACGATCACCGGCATCAACTTCACCGGGGCGACCGCTGTCACGTTCGGCGGCACCGCTGCGACGTCGTTCCGGGTCATCTCGCCCAGCGTCATCAGTGCGGTGACACCGGCGAAGACCGCCGGTGTGCACGACGTGCTGGTCACCACCCCCAACGGGACCAGCGCGAACACCACCGCCGACAACTACACGTACGTCTGATCCTGATGGCTCTTCAGCTCGGTCAGATCGATGCCGTCTTCGACCCGGCGCTCGTACTCCCCATCGGAGGGCGCGAGTACCGGGTTGAGGACGTGCCGGCCCTCCTGGGCCTCTACTGCCAGCGCGTCTGGGCGTCTGGTGTCGCCGTCGCCCAGGCGACCCGCGTCGGCCGGGACGGCGACCTGGCAGCCGCCCAACGGGCCCTGGACGGCGTCAACCGCATCCCCCCACCACCGGGGGTCACCGAGGGCACACCGCTGCACGTGGCCGTCCTGGGCGACACCTACCAGCAGATGCTCGCCGACGGTGTGTCCGGCCGGTGGATCCAGCACGCCGGAATGACCGTCATCGCCTGGCTTGCCGCCGGTGACGAGGTCGCCGAGATGTACTGGGCGTCGGCCGGCCGCCCGGAAGCGCCAGCCCCGAACCGGGCAGCTCGCCGGGGCGGGGCATCGAGCAGTACGGGCGGGGCGAACAAGACCCCGTCACCGGGCTCTACGAGTGGTACGAACTCCCGCCGGAGAGGCAACCGGGGCAGGGGCTCTCGATCGGGTGGGACGACCTCCTGACCCGCTGGGACCTGATCGAGGCCGACCTCCAAGACCGGGGCGTCGACATCGGCGACCGGGCGCTCATGGCAGCGAGGCCGTGGCGGTGGCTGCGCGTGCGCATCGTCGGTCTGCTCCGCGCGGACACCCGCATCGGCCGGGCGCTCGCCCCCGACGAACCCAGGAGGTGACCGGATGCCGCTCAAGCTCGGTGAACTGTCGACGGTCCTCCGGCTCGACGACCGGCCAATGGAGCAGGGCCTCGACCAGGCCGAAGGCAAGTTCAAGCGCTTCGGCAACAAACTGGAACCGCTGGCCATGGGCATTGGTGCCGCGGCGGCTCTCGCGCTCGCCGCTGGGCTGGCCGGGGCGATGGAGTTGGACGCGGCGCAGACCAAACTCCAGGCCCAGCTCGGGGGGAACGCTGAGTACGCCGAGCAGATGGGTGCCATCGCCGGGCGGGTGTACGCCCGCGGCTTCGGTGAGTCGGCGCAGCAGATCGGCGACACCCTCCGTGCAGTCCTCAACTCGGGGCTGGTCAGTGAGGACGACAGCGACGAGGTGATCGAGGCGTTGACCGTCAAGGTTCAGGCGCTCGCGCAGACCTTCGACGTGGACGTCACCGCTGGCGCTCGTGCTGCTGGTCAGATGATCCGCAACGGCCTCGCGAAGGACGGCGCGGAGGCCATGGACATCCTGACCAGGGCGTTCCAGGAGACCGGCGACCAGGCCGGTGACCTCCTCGACACGTACTCCGAGTACAGCGTGCAGTTCGCCAAGCTTGGCCTCGACGGCAAGGAATCCACCGGCCTGCTCATCCAGGGACTGAAGGCCGGCGCCCGGGACGTCGATACCGTCGCCGATGCGATCAAGGAATTCTCGATCCGGGCGATCGACGGCAGCACCACCTCGGCGGACGGCTTCAAGGCCCTCGGCCTCAACGCCAAGGACATGACCAGGCAGATCGCCTCCGGTGGTGAGGGCGCGCAGAAGGGCCTCGACATCGTCCTGGACCGGCTGCGGGCGATGGAAGACCCGGTTGCCCGGGACGCCGCGGCCGTGGCGCTGTTCGGCACGAAGGCTGAGGACATGGGTGCCGCTCTGCTGGCGCTGGACACCGACACGGCCGCTGACCGGTTGGGCAATGTGGCCGGTGCCGCCGACCGGGTGGGTGACGCACTGGAGGATTCCGCCTCCCAGAAGCTGGAGGCGTTCAAGCGGTCCGCTCAGGCGGCCTTGGTTGAGCAGGTCGCGAAGGCCATCCCGTACCTGGAGGGGATGGCGAAGTGGCTGGGTGAGAACCGGGACGTCGTCGAGCCCTTGGCGATCATCCTGGGCACCCTCGCCGGGGTGATCATGCTGATCGTCGCGGCGACGAAGATCTGGACGGTTGTCCAGACCGCGTTGAACGTGGTCATGATGCTCAACCCGTTGGGCCTGTTCGTCCTCGCGGTCCTGGCCATCGTCGCCGGCATCACCATCCTGTGGATGAAGTCCGCCGCATTCCGCGACTTCTGGATCATGGTCTGGGGCGGCATCGTCGCCGGGGTAACCGGGGCGGTCGACGGGATCCTGTCGTACTGGCAGTTCATGATCGAGTTGGTGGTAGGCGCGGCGCTGCGGTGGTGGTCAACCATGAAGACCGTCTACAGCGCGATCGGCCAAGGCGCAGCGGCGGCCTTCAACTGGATCGTCAGCCGTGGCACCGCCTTCGTGAACTGGGTTGGCGGCCTCAAGGGGCGACTCGCCGTCAAGGTGTCGGGCATGTGGGACAGCATGAAGACCGCCTTCCGATCCGCCCTCAACTGGATCATCGGAAAGTGGAACAGCCTCGGGTTCCGGCTTCCGTCCGTGACGGTCGCCGGTCAGACCTGGGGCGGCGCAACCCTGTCCACCCCTGACCTGCCGTACCTGGCCGGCGGCGGCACCGCCCGTGAGGCCGGCATGGCGTACATCGCCGAGCGGGGCAAGGAGGCGGTCTACCTCCCGCAAGGCGCGAGCGTGCAACCCCTCGGCCCCGGCGACACAGCCAGCGGCGGCGGAGCCATCCACGGCGAACTGAGCGTCATCGGCGAGCTGCGCGTACGCGGCAGCGACCTGGTCATGGTCCTGCGCGACAAGGCGCGAGTCACCAACGGCGGCGTTGTCGCCCTCATCGACGGGAGGTAGCCCCGGTGTCATACCCGACCGGCGACAGCCTGACCGTCCGGATCCGCATTGCCTTCGGTGCCAGCATCGCAGCCGACCCGAATACCTGGGCGTGGACGGACGTCACCACCTGGTGGCACACCCCCGACGACGTCAGGATCGGCTGGGGCCGCTCGACTGGAGCCGGCCAGGCAGAGGAGTCCACCCTCACCCTGACGCTCAAGAACACCGACGGCCGCTTCACCGCCTACGACGCCCGATCCCCGTACTGGCCGAACGTCCGGCGGTGGACGCCCATCTCCTACGACGTCGACCTGGGCGACGGCGTCGGCTGGCGCAACCGGTTCTCCGGGTTCATCCGAAAGTGGCCGCTCACCTGGCCCGGGGGCACCCCGTTCATGGCGCTCGCCCCAATCGAGGCCGTGGGCGTGCTCGGCCGGCTCGGGCGCGGCAACCCGCCAGAGCGGTCGCCGATGCGCCGCGCGATTGAGGGAACCCAGCCGGTCGCGTACTGGCCAGGCGAGGACGGCGAACTGTCCGACCAGGCGGGGGCCGCGACCGCCGGGCAACCGCCACTGGTCGCGTCCGGCACCGTCGAGTTCAAAGCCGTCGAGAACTACACCTTCGCCACGTCGACCACCGTGTTCGGCACCACCGCCCTCGCCGACCTCGCCGCTGGCGGGAAGTTGGCCGCGAGACTGTCGGGGGAAGCAACGGCGGCCACCGCCGGTGGGCCGTGGACGGTGCACACCGCGATCCTGGTCGACACCCTCTCCACGCTCTCCGGCGATGTGGTGCTGCTGGAGTGGACGACCGCTGGCGGCACGTACACCCGCTGGCAGGTCAAGGTCACCACCACCTCCCGCACCCAACTGGTCGGCATCACCGCGGGCGGGTCGTCGACCCTGCTGATCGACCATCCCAGCGCGGCGCCGACGTTCCACCACTACTCCGCGTCCGCGTCGGTGTCCGGCGGAACGGTTACGGTGCGCCTCCAAACGTCCAACTCGGTGAACCTCACCACGACGTTCGGCGGCACGCTCGGCGGTGTCACCTCGGTGGCCGTCAACGCCACCGGAGTGACCTCGACCTCGGCGATGCCAGCCGGGCACGTCGCGGTGTGGGCTGCCGCGCCGATCCCCGTGGCGATCCTCGGTGCCACCGACGCGTACGGGGCGTTCGTGCGAGAGGCCCGCCGTTCGTGGCTCGGCGAGACGGCCACCGACCGTCTCGTCCGACTGTGCGCCGAGGACGGAATCCCCCTGGAGATGCCGGCCGTCCCCGCTGACTCCGTGCAGCGGATGGGCGTCCAGCCAACCGCGAAACCGGCGGACCTTCGACAGGAGTGCGAGGCGGTCGACGGCGGGCTCCTCTACGAATCCGGCTTCGGCCTCGGCTACCTGCCCCGCGCCTCGCGGTACAACGCCCCCGTCGAGCTGACCATCGACAACGCGGCCGGGCAGCTCGGGATGCCGTTCGCCCCGGTCGATGACGACCAGGCGTTGCGCAACCGGTGGACGGTTGAGCGCATCAACGGCTCCTCGTACACGGCTGTCGATCCGCAGTCCGTCGAGCTGCAAGGCGAGATCGAAGCTTCCGTCCGGCTGAACCTGCTCGGCGACAGCCTGCTGCCGGATCAGGGCGAGTGGCGACTGCACCTGTCCACTGCTCAGGAACCCCGATACCAGTCGGTGAGCGTGAACGTGGCCGCGCACCGGGAGTTGGCTGCGGCGTGGTGCGCCTGTCGACCCGGCTCCCGCATCCAGGTCACCAACCCACCCGCGCAGAACGTTCCTGGGGTGGTGGACCAGGTGGTGGTCGGGGCGACCGAAACCTACCGCGGGCGCCGGTACTGGCGGGTCAGCCTGAACGTGGAGCCGGCGTCTCCATGGGATGTGGCCACCGCTGACGGGCCGCAGCGGGCGGCCGGGGATGGCTCGGCGCTGGGTGTCGCACTCGGTGCGGGCGACACGGCGGCGGTTATCACGGCGACGCCGGAGAACGGGCCGTGGACGCAGAACCCGGGGAACTTCCCGCTGCCGGTCCGGATCGGCGGCGAGCAGGTCACGGTGTCCGCCATCGCCCCGGTGCTCACCGAGACGTTCACCCGGACCGTGTCGGGCGGATGGGGTTCACCGGACGTCGGCCCCGCCTACGTGTACGCGCCGTCGCCAGGCCAGTTCGCCGTCGGGGGCGGCGAGGGCCTGATCGGTGTCAACGCGACCGGCACGACGTTCGCCGCGACCGTGCCGGACATCGGCGGGGACCTGGACGTGGTGGTGCGGCTGCGCGCTGACGCGGTCGCGGTGGGCGGCTTCTACCAGCAGATGGTGCGCTATCGAGTCGGCGCCGGCTACGTCGAGTCCGTCATCCGGTACCACATCACCGGGCAGATCGACCTACTGCTTCAAACGCAGTCGACGGTGCTCGCCGCAGTCGGCAACGTGCTTCCCTACGGTGCCGGCAGCCCGTTCCTGCTGCACATCCAGGCGTTCGGCCCAACGGTGCGCCACACCTTGTGGCCGGCTGCCAACTCTGAGCCGGCATGGTCGTCGTCGGTCACCAACGCGCCGACCGGGACCGGCGACAGCTTCGCGTTGGCCGCGTTCCGGGATGCGGCGAACAGCCAGGCGGGAATGGCGCTGGCGTTCGACAGCGTCACGTTCCGCACCCCGCAGCGGGCCACGATCTCCGCCCGTGGGGCGAACGGCGTGCAGCGGTCGTGGCCTGCGGGCACCGAAGTCGACGTGTGGCAGCCCGCAGTCGCGGCGCTGTAGGAGAGGACCCCGATGGCCATCCAGACCGGCGATTACCTGACCCCCGCGAGGCTCAACACACGCAGCGTGCGCGCCCGGCGCTCGACGTCCCTGTCGCTGACGTCCGGGTCCATCACTGTGGTGCCGTTCGACGCGGAGGACTGGGACAACGCGAGCATGTTCTCCGCCACGTCTTCGACCATCAGCCTGTCGGTCGCGGGTCTGTGGGGGTTCGCGGCGTTCGGCGCGTTCGCGTCCAACGGCACGGGCCTGCGCCGGCTGCTGGTCGATGTGAACAGCACGAGCAGCTATCCGACGATCAACTCCAGGCCGGCTGTGTCGGGCGACAACACCCACATCACGGTGTCCGGCAGTCACGTCGCGACGGCCGGTGACGCGTTGCAGTTGTTCGCCCACCAGACCTCGGGCGGTGCCCTGAACCTCCTGGCCGGCTCCTACTTCACCGCCTGGCTGATCGAGTCCTGAGGAGCTGACCAATGGCCCGCGCAGCGAACATGCAGGCCCTGACCAACGACGTCCGCCGCCAGTGGCCGGGTGTGGTCGTCTACGGCATCGGCGACAAGGCCCACCAGTCGCGGGCGTCGGACCACAACGAGGACGACACCACGGGCAGCAAGGCCGCCCAGTCCGACCCGGACGGCCGGCCCGAGCACCGGGCGATCGACATCATGCTGGGCAAGGCGTTCACGAAGGCGGACGCCGACGCCCTGGTCGCCCGCCTGGTGGCCGACCCGAGGGCGCGTGCCCGGCTGTTCTACATCATCTGGAACGGCTACATCTGGTCGCGGTCCAACGGGTGGAAGAAGACGAAGTACACCGGCAGCGACCAGCACCGCGACCACGTGCACATCAGCGGCTTGGCCGCAGACGACGAGAACACCGCGAGCTGGCCCGCCGTGGCCAAGCCGGTCGTGACGAAGGGGGACGACATGTCCGTGAAGGCCAGCGGCATCATCGAGGCGTGGGGGGTCGGTGACCCGTCCGTCGAGCCGGTGAAGTGGCGCATCCGCGACGAGGCGTGGCAGAAGCGCACCGACGCCACCCTCGCCGCCGTCCTCGCCGCGACCCAGGGCCTCGACACCAAGGCGATCCTCGCCCGCATCAACGAGGTCGCCGCGGCCGAGTCGGAGCGCGACGCCGCCCTGGCCGAGCTGGTGCGCGCCGGCCAGTCCGGGGAGCTGACCGCCGAACAGGTGCTGATCAAGCTCCGCGACCTCCTGCCGGCCAGCACCGGCCAGCAGGGGTGACCACATCGGGTTCCGCGACGGGGGTGGCGGGAAGGTTAGGGACTGTGCGTGGTGACGAAGACCGAACGGGGAATCCGGGTAGCGCTGGACATCGGATGCATTCTCGTGGGCCTGGGCGGGATCGTGCACCAGACGGTCCTCGTCCCACCCGGCCAGGCCAGCGCGGCGCTGCTGGGGACGTTCGTGGCGGTGCTGGGGATCCCAGCCGGCGTGGGGCTGCTCTCGCTGCGCAGCAGTGGCGCTACCGGTACAACGTCGGGTCCATCGCCCTCTCCGGCGCCGGACTCACCGCAGCCACCATCATCATCGCCGTCGCCCGCGCCGTCCGGGGCGGGTGATCAGCCGTGACGTTCCGCGCGTGGCAGACGCTCATCGTGGCCCTGGTCTTCGCGTTCATGGCCGCTGCGGCGTCGATGGTCTACTCGAACCGCGCCGCCGCCGAGTCGGAGCAGAAGTGGTGCGGGATCGTGTCGACGCTGGATGACGTGTACTCCAGCACCCCACCGCAGACGCCGGTGGGTCGGGACATGGCGGAGCAGATCCGGCAGTTGCGCAGCGACTTCGGCTGCCCCAGCCGGTAGCTACTCCCCGTGGACGTGGTCGGGATCCCACACCACCTCCCGGCAGTCCCCCTCCAGGCACGGCCACGCCCTGGTCGGCCAGGTGCACTCCGGGCACGCCCACGTCGCCGCACCCAGCCGCTTATGACCGGCCGGGCACTGATCCGGCTTCCACTCCTGCCATGCCCGTGAGCCGTCCGGCTGCTGGGCGTATCCACCACGCACCACGACCCACACCCTAGGAGGCTTCACCGTGTCGCAGTACAGCTCCCCGACACCGGCCGCGCCGGTCGAGACCAAGGTGAAGGTGGCAACCATCTTCACGTACCTCGGCTCCCTGGCGCTACTGGCCATCCTGAACGGGATCACCAGCACCAACCTGATCGCGGGCCTGCCGGACGTCATCGAGGTGTTCGTTGCCCCGATGGTCCCGGCGGCGATCACGCTCGTGTCGGGGTATCTCGCGAAGCACACGCCCCGGCCGGACCTGCGCCGGAGCTGACCCGTGTCCTGATGTCGCATACATAGCGACAGGCGAAGCGCCCCCCGCTCGGCTCCGGCCGGGTCGGGGGGCGCTTCTGCGTGTTCGGGGACTGACTCACCAGCGGACATGTGCGACAGTGGATCCGTGATGACCCAGACGACCCCGCCCGCCAAGCAGCGCGACGTCGACCAGGCGCTCGCCGACCCGACCCGGGTCGAGCGGTCCAAGGCCGACCACACCGAAGGCCTGCGCAAGCTCGCCACCGCCGTCGAGGTCGCCGTCGGGCGTGGCGCCACCCGCGAGGAGATCCTCGCCGTGGCGTCCCGGGCTGCCGATGAGCTGGCCCAGTCCTCGACGCTCGCCGCGACCGCCCGCGCCCGCGTACACGACGGCGACGACACCTACTGACCGCAGACGCAGAGCGGCCCCCACCAGCACGGTGGGGGCCGCTTCTTGCTGTTCAGGCGGTGTACTTGCCGCCGTCGAGTTTCCGGAGCCGGCCGTCGTCGGGGTCGGCGTACTTCGCCACCCACTTATTGACCGTCTTCATGGACACCGTGACGCCCCGATCGGCGAGCTTGCGCTGCATCTCCGTCGGCCCGATGCCCTCCGGGGCCTCCCGGGCGACCTCGATCAGCAGTTCCGGCCGCCAGCCCTCCCCGTCTTGCTCGGTGGAGGGGCGGAGGTCGGCAACCAGCGACCCGAACACGTCGTCGAGCTGGTCCTTCGGCATCTGCGACACCTCCTGCCGGGCGGCGAACCGGCGGAGGCCATCACGCGCGGCCGCCCGACGGGCGTCCCGGTCGTCTGGGGCGGACGACGATTCAGCCGTCGGGCCGGTCGAGGCCCTGGCCGTCGAATGCCGCGCCGGTACGGCCGCCACCGGAGCGGGGTCCTTGCCCGCCATGCGGTCCAGCCACGGGCGCAGTGACTCCAGCCGTTGCGCGTATGCCTCGCCGCCGATCTGCTGGCCCGCCCGGTCCAGAGCGGGGCGGGTGGAGTCCGTTGCCCTAACCACGGCGGCGATCCGCGCCGGGGTGGTCCGGTACACCTTGATCTGCCGCACCGGCGTCCCGACGTCGCCGCGTCGCAGGTAGAAGGTGCCCGGGTGCACGAGGTCAGCGGATCGGACCTTCGCGCCAGCCATCATGTAGCCCAGGTCGGTGTCGTCGTCCATCGGCCCCGCCAACTTCAGCGCGGTCTGCTTCCGGACCGGCACGGGAATGGTGTCCTGGGTGGGGCGCAGGGCGGAGAAGATGACGTTCACGGCCTCGGCACGGCCGATCCGCTGCACGGTCAGCAGCGCCTGCATGGCCCGCTTGGCGTCCGGGTCACCGTCCAGCTCGGCGGACTCGTCGACCACGATGGTGATCTGCGGCAGGTCGGCGGTGACCGGCAGCAGATCGCCGCCAGCCCGGGCCGTCAGGGCGGCGTACCGGGCCTTTCGGTCCCGAGCGATGGCCGCTGCCACTTCGGCCATCACCATGACCTTCTCCGGGGTGTCAGCCACCCAGTCGATCGGCGGTGCTTTGATCTCGCCGTCTACGTACGGGAGCATGAACGGCACGGCCAGGCCGCCGCCGTTGAGGTCGGCGATCCAGGTGAGGTTGTCGCGGCAGCGGAGCAGGTTCTCGATGAGCACCTTGAGCAGGTTCGTCTTACCGCCGCCGCGCCGCGAGGCGATCAGGCCGGACGCCTGACGCAGGTTGACGACAGCGGGGGTCTTGTCCTCGTTCACGCCGATCGTCAGGTCCGACCAGATGGACAGCGGCGAGTAGTCCTCGGGGGCCGGCACGTCTTCGGCGAGGGCGTACACGGTGGGGATCCGAACCACGGCGGTGCCCTGGATGTCACCCTCGGCCACGCCGATCGTGCAGCCCCGGGGCAGGCTGGCCGCCTGCGCAAGCCGATGCTTGACGTCGTCGATCTGCGTCCACCCGTCACCCGACTCGGGGGCGAACGTGACGTACAGCGTGAAGCCAGTGCCGAGCGGCCAGTCGTCGTCACCGGTGATGGTGACCGGCTGAACGCGGGCCAAGCGCTCGATGCGCTGCTTCCACACCGCCCGCCTGCCGGTCGGCACGGTCGCCCGACCGGGTTCCGTGGCCGACTGCTGACCGGCCGCGGGTGCGTCGTCGCCGACGAAGGCCGGGGCGGTGGCCACGCCGAACAGCGCAACTCCCGCCCCGGCCACGAGGTTGGCGAGGTTCCACGGTCCGGTCACCGTCGACCACGTGGTCCAGGCTCCGGCGGCCAGGCCGGCAGCGAGCCGGAAAGCCCGCTCCGACCACGGCAGCCCAGCCCGGTAGTCCCGGACCGCCACCCCGGCGACGGCAGCGCCGGCCAGGATCGCGGGTACCGCCGCCGGCACGTCCCACGCCGTACACAGTCCGGCGCCGACGAGCGGGCCGACGGTGGCGATGACCGCGCTGGCGATGTTCTCCCCTGACCTCTGACCGTTCACTGCCCCTACCTCCCCTACCCGCTCAGACGTTCCAGCGACGCTCGCCCGAACGGGGGGCCTCGCCGCGCTCGATGTCGGTCTCGTTCTCCCGGTGCACGGTCGTCTTGGCCTCGCCCACCGTGCTCGCGGCGGCCTTCACGTCACCGGCGACGCTGCCGAGCGCCTCGACGACGGGAGCGGCCAGGGGCCACTCCGACTCCGCACGGCTGGCCATCATCTTGATGCCACCCTCGATGGCGGACAGTGCCTCTCCGAGCTGCGGCAACTCCCGCACGAAGACGTGCATGTCCTCCTCGTCGTACGCCTTCATCTGGGCTGCCAGGTCCTCGGCGGCGGCCAGGATGTCGCGCATGCTTCCCACGGCTGTTCCTCTCGTTCGGCGGGAGGACACCGGCGCCGGCGTGGCGTCGGCTGCCCTCTCGACTGCTTCCTTGACCAGCTGCTCCGTTGCGGGCGGCTGGGGCTTCTCGGCGGTGGTGGTCGCCGTGGCCGGTTCGGTCTTGGCCTGCGTGGCAGGGTCGGCCTTGGCATGCTGGGCAGGCTTCTTCGGCTGCGGCTTGCCGTTGGCCCCCTCACGCACGCCTCGCAGGAAGGCGGCCACGGCACCGGCGCCCTTCCGGGCATGCTGCCGGGCGACCGCTGCGGTGCTCTTCCGCTTCGCGCCAGCCCGGGGAGCGGTCGCCCTTCGACTGCTACCGATCCGGCCAAGGGCCGACCGGAGTCCGGTGCGCCGCCCGACTGAACCGGCGGATGCGGCGCGGCCGGGGCTGGCCTTCCGGGCGCTCCGTCCGAGGCGGCCGAGGATTCCTCCGCCGCGCACCCCGGCCCGGCCGGTGCCGGTGCCGCCCCGGCGTCCCGTCGACGCCGAGCGGCGCAACCGACCCAGCAGACCACCTGTCCGCCCCGGGCCGGAGCCGGACCGGCTCGCCCCGGTGCGCCGCCTGCTGTTGAGTCGCCCACCGGTGAGCCGGCTCAGGAGACCTCGCCGGCCCAAGCCACTGGCCCTCCCCGCTCCACCCGTCCCGGACCCGGTGCGGCCCTTGCGACCGAACAGGCGAGAGATCCGCCCCCCGCTGCCCGCACCCAGGCCGGCAACCGCACCGGGTCTGCCGCGCAGCGCCCCGGCGGCAGCGCGCAGCACCCGGGCGTCCCGCCGGTTGCGCCACCGCGACCAGATCAGCAGGGCGAGCCCTGCGAGGAAGACGAGCGAACCGTGGATGACTCCGCCCAAGAACACGCCGCCGACCTGCCACACCAACAGCTCCATCGCGACCACCACCAGAGCGGCGGCGGCGAGCACCTTCGGCGGCGGCACCCGCAGCGGGGGCCGGGCGGGTCGCTTCGGTGCCTCTTTGGCGGGCTTCACCGCCTGGTCTGTGGGCTCGGGCTCGGGGTGAGTCACCGGGGGGTGAGTCACCTGGGGTTCGGTCGTCATTTCTGCACCTCAGCGGGGGTGAGAGAAACCTCGGCCGGGAGGTGACTCACCTGGGGTGAGTCACCTCCGGGTGAGACCTTCAGCCAGGCCAGCAGGTGGCAGGCGAGCGCGGTCGCTGCGGCGGTTCCGAGAGCCGCAGCGAGCCAGGTGTGCATCGGCAACCACGGCCCCCGGGCTGCACGATCGGCGGCGAGGAACCCGCCGAGGGCGATGGCGGCGACAAGGGCGACGTTGCCGCGCACGTTGAGCGCGGCGGCCCGCTGCTTCGGCGTCTTCACCGGTGGTCCGCCCGGTACTCCATGGCCAGCGCGAACGCGGCAATGCAGGCGATGGCGACAAACGCGAGGACGCTGCCCGGGATGTACTCCCGCTGGCCGGCGAGGTCGGCCCAGGCGACGGCGAACGTGGGCAGGAGCAGCGCAGGAAGCGCGCCGTTGAAGAGCCACCTCCACCGGTTGACCTCGTAGACCGTCTCGGGCTGCGGGTCGTCGAGGTCCAGGTCGATGTCCTGGTCCAGGGGGACGGTTGTCATGATGGGCATCTCCTTCGCTGGAGGCGGCGCCCGGCCCGGCTGTAGGAGGTGGGACCGGGCGCCGCGCTTGTGGGTGGGTCAGCGCCGGTTCTGCTGCTCGGCGATCAGGCGGGCGGAGCGGCGGGAGATCGGGGTCTCGACGCCGTTCGCCTTGTTCTGCTGCTCCCTGCGCTGCGCCCGCAGCGTCTCGGTCGTCGACGGGATCACGGACTCGTTCTGCGGCATCTCAGCTCTCCTTCGTGGTGGTCGTGGTCCGCTCGGCGCGGACCAGGTTGATGGCCTTGCCGGTGTAGTCCGCCGACGTCCAGCCCATGACGCGCATGACCTCGGCGCGGGCCGGAATCTCGCCCCGGAACTTCTTCGCCAGCGCCTTAGCCATCTCCCGCACCTTCGGCGGAACCTCTCCGCCGGCAGCCGGGCTGACCGGCCTGGCTCGGTCCACGCGGGCGGTGCTCCGCCGCTCCGTGGTGGCTCGGGCCGCCGGTACGGACCCGCTGGTCCGGGGCTGGTCCACCGCGCCGGGTTTGGTCCGCGACAGGTCCGTGCCGTTGGTCCGTCCGCTGGACCAGTGCTGGTCCACTGCCCTGGTCCAGATCTGGTCCGCGACCTCGGGCCGCATCTGGACCAGGCCGTTGGACCGGATCTGGTCCACCAGGGCGGCCGGCGGTTGGACCATGCGGACCCGCTCGGTGGCGTCGCGCATGATGAGCCGAACGTCGTCGAGGGTCTGCCGTCCGCGCTCGTCCAGGTCTTCGTCCGGGCGGAACAGCTCCTGCTCGATGTTGAGGGTGAGCCGTAGCTGCTTGCGGGCCGCCGCCACGTCTTCCGGGGTGGCGGCTTTCGTCAACTGCTGGACCCGGCGTCGGGCGGCGACCAGGGGGTCCTCACGCCGGCGCCACCGCGATGCCTTGGCCGGTTCGCCCGCGTGGAGCTTCGCGGCTTCCTGCTCGGCGTACAGCGACAGGCCGGCGTCGACCAGGGCGGCGATGCGCCGCTGGGCGAACACCTCGCTGAGGTCGTCGACCGCCCCGGGCTTCTTCCACCCCCACTTCACCAGCAGGCGGTCCGGCGTCCAGATCCAGTTGGACTCCTGCCGCTTCGCCCCGTCGCCCCGCTTGGCGAGGATCTTCTGGGTGGCGAGGGCGGCACCGACGAGCGGGGAGAAGAACCGCAGGAACCACACGGCGGCGTTGCCGCTGGCGAAGCTCACAGTGATCGACGCGGCGATCGACATGCCCCAGATGATCGCCAGGTAGAGGCCGATTCGGGCGTTCTTGTCCTTCGCGAGCGCCTTGAGCGCTGAGGCTCGCTGCGCGTAGATCACCACGTCGTACGCGGCGAACATCGCGACAGCCAGGGGCACGGGCACGCCGAGCTTGTTGCGGACGACCTCCCACATGCCCTCCGTGGTGACGACCAGGAAGAGCAGCACGCCCAGGTTGGTCGCAACCTCGTCGTGCTCGCGGTCCTTCGTGAATCGGCGGATGGTTCGTGCGCCGATGAGTGCGCCGATGATGCCGGCCCCGACGGCGACGTGCTGCGCGTTCTGCTGCGCGACGTCGAGTGCGTCGGGGATCCAGGCGGCCCAGTCGGGGAGGTTCATGTCGATCAGGATGTCACAGAGTTGCGATAGTTGCCACTGTTGCTACCCTCTGGGCATGTCGCCACCTACCGGTACTGCGCTGGCACCGCCGCGTCTGCGATCATCGGGAGACTCGCCACAGTTGCGAGGACCGACGGAGAGGGTGGGCGTGGCTTCCGAGTGGCTCAGTGCGCAACAGGCGACAAACCTGATCCAGGCCGCCGGCTACCCGGACAGCATCGACACGATCCGGCGCCGCATCGACGCCGGGAAGTTTGGTGAGCAGGGCAAAGACTGGTACAAGGCGGAGAGCGGCTACCGGTACGTCACGCCGACGGCGGTGGCGGAGTTCATCCGGAAACGCAAGGTCGGCGAGCAGTAGCCCCAAACGCAGGAAAGCCCCCGACCCACCCGGTCGGGGGCTTCGTCGTTCGGTCAGTTCGGGGCCGGCACCCTGGCCCGGCGGCCCGGTGCGGCCACCGTGACCGCAGGGAGCTGGAGCACCTTCAACCCAGCCGCCTGGACGTACAACTCCCGCTTGTCGACCGCCTGTCCCCTCGGCCCGAGCACATACCCGGTCAACCAGATCCACCCCGGGTAGTTCGTCCGCTCATCGACGCTGACGACCTGTACCCGCACCGCACGACTGCCACTGAACTGCACGCTGCACTCGGGGCCGACCAGCACCACCGCGCCGGGGTCGGGCCTCACCGCAGCGCCCCGATCACGATGCCCACCAGGACCATGACCGCGACCAGGGCGGCGGCGAGACGAGCACGGCGCAAGTCGCGCGGCGGCAGCGGGTCGGGGAGCGGCTCCTGCGCCCTGACGCTGTCACCGTCGGGGCAGCGCCCGTGAGGCCAGGTGTGCCGGAATGGGTCGCTCATCGTCAGGCCTCCCAGCAGTGGAGGTGTGGGGGCCGGGCGGGGCGTCACGGGGGATCACCCCGCCCGGCGCGGGCGCTCCGCTGCTGACGAGAGGCCCGACACGGCCGAACCTAGAGTGCTGTGTATGCACAGTCAACACTGTGTGCACAGAGTGTCATGTCTGGTGCCAGGCTCAAGGGGCTGACGAGAGGTGGCCCCGCCATGCCCAGACGACCTGTCTACGAACAGGTGATCGACGACGTGTCCGCGTCGATCCGGTCCGGCACGCTGAAGCCGGGCGACAAGCTGCCGTCGATCGCTGAGCTGTGCGCGCAGTACGACGCGTCGGCGACACCGATCCGGTACGCGCTGCGCATCCTCGACGAACGCGGCTGGATCGAGACACATCAGGGCAAGGGCAGTTTTGTGGCGGCAACACCGCCCCAGTAGGTGGACCGGTGGACCGGTCCACCTGACCACCCAACCTGTCGGTACCAGTTCCCTACGGTCCGGGGCGTGATCGACCCGCACTCGGGTGTTCCTGCGCACCGCCAGCTCGCTGAGCTGCTGCGGAGGCGGATCGCTGCTGGCGAGTGGACCCCTGGGTCGCTGCTGCCGCCGGCGCCGCGACTGCGGTACGAGTACGGGGTGGGCAAGGCGACGGTGCAGGCTGCCATGGCCGCGCTGCGCTCCGAGGGCCTCGTTGAGCTGAGCCACGGGGTCGGGATTCGGGTCCGGGAGCGACCCGCCGTTGAGGTGGTGCTGGTCGACGCCGCCGACCGGGTGGCCGCCAGGCAGCCGACCCCGGAGGAACGGATGCGACATGAGGTGCCGGAGGGGGTTCCCGTATTGATCGTGATACACCCGGACGGCCTACATGATCTATACCCGGCGGACCGGTTCGAGGTGGCCTTCCGTCCAGAGTGAGGCAACGGCCAGGAGACTTGAATCGTCGGAAGTGACCAGTACGTAACGCGAGCGTCACTGATGTTTCGCTATCTGCAAGTCCGGGCGCATCCCGGTTCTGCGCCCTCGTCCCATCCGCGAGACTCCCGCGATGGAACACACGTGGGGACCCCAAACCGCAGACCCTCCGCGACGCCACACCGAGTACGGCTACCTCATCCTCGCTGTCGCCGCGATCGTCTTCGCCACCGCTCTCTTCCTCGTTGACCACCTGACGCCGGTGAACTTTCCGTTCGGCACGTACCCGCTCCTCACCGGCCTGTTCGCCGTCGGCGGGTGCGGCTGGGTGGTGCGCTCCAGCGACGCCCAGCGCCAGGAGCTGGCCGACCGGCTCGCCAGAGTGGAGCAGATGCTCGCCGAGCAGTGCGACAGCCGACCCCCCCGCCGCGTGGCAGTCCACCGCTCCAACGGCCAGACCTACGCCTCCCGCTCCGCCCAGGGCGACACGATCGGCTTCACCCGTCAGATCGATGCGGATACGGTCGGCGGACTTCAGGTCGCCAACCAGCGCCAGCGTCTCTCGGCGGACACCGACCCGACCACCGCGGCCCGGGTCGAGGGATACGTCGAGGGATACGCGGACGGGGTCACGCGCCGCGACGAGGGAAACTCGCCGAACTGAGTTCCCCTACCAGTCCCCTAAGACGACTCAGGCCCCCTCCGAAGAGGGGGCCTGAGCTGCGGTGGAGAAGATCCACTAGCCGGGTGACTGATGGGAATTGAACCCACGACAACCGGGACCACAACCCGGTGCTCTGCCAACTGAGCTACAGCCACCACGCCGCCGTCGCCCGGTCGATCGCCCCGGGCGGGGTGCGCACCAATGATAGCGGCACCGAAGCCGGGCACGTCCAGCGGGTTCCCCGCTCGACGCGAGCGGGGGTCAGAGCTCGGCGGCGATCGCCTTGGCGGTCTCCACGTCCGGACCGGGGAGCGGGACGAAGAGCGTCCGCCGGTAGTACTCCAACTCCCGGATGCTCTCCCGGATGTCGGCCAGCGCCCGGTGGGCGAGCCCCTTCTGCGGCTGGCCGAAGTACACACGCGGATACCAACGACGGCAGAGTTCCTTGATCGACGAGACGTCGATCATGCGGTAGTGCAGGTGCGCGTCGAGGCGGGGCATGTCCCGGGCGATGAAGCCCCGGTCGGTGGCGATCGAGTTGCCGCACAGCGGCGCGGTGCGCGGATCCTTCACGAAGCTGGTGACGTACTCCATCACCCGGTCCTCGGCCTCGGCGAGGGTCACCACCGACCGGCGGACCTCGTCGGTCAGGCCGGATTTGGCGTGCATCGTCTGGACGATCTCCGGCATCGCCTCCAACGCCGCCTCGTCGGCGTGGATCACCACGTCGACACCGTCACCCAGCACGTTGAGGTCGGGATCGGTGACCAGTGCCGCAACCTCGATCAGTTTGTCCCTGCCGAGGTCCAACCCGGTCATCTCACAGTCGATCCAGACAAGGAGATCAGCCACCGGCACAGCCTACGCGCAGCCCACGCCCCGCGGCTGCGCGCTCTCGGCGGACCGGCCCGCTAGGGTTTCGGGGTGCCAGCAGAACCCGTCGCACCGCCCGCCGTCACGGACGACGATCCCGGCGGCCGTCTGGTCCGTCGCCTGGTCGCTGTGGTCGCCCTCCTCGCCGTGCTGCCGGCGCTCTACCTGCCCGGCCTCGTCCACAACTTCTTCGATCTCAAGATCTACATGTCGGCCATGGACTGGTGGCGGGTCGGCCACCCGCTCTACGACTACGTCCAGCCGGACCGGGTGCAGGGCGAGCTGTACTTCACCTACCCGCCGTTCAGCGCGCTGCTGCTGTGGCCGTTCGGCCTGCTGAAGCTGGGTGCCACCGTGACGATCTTCACGGTGCTCACCGTGCTGGCCGTGGTGCTCACCACCCGCTGGTTGGTGATGCCGGTCATCGCCCGGCACGGCCTGCCGCGCACGTTCACGGTGACCGCCGCCGTGCTCTTGGTGCTGGCCGTGGAGAGCACGCGCGAGACGATCACCTTCGGCCAGATCAACATGCTGTTGGTCGTGCTGATCCTGGCCGACCTCCTGTTCGCCGTGCCGCAGGCCCGACGGTGGGCCGGGGTGGGCGTGGGGCTGGCGACCGCGTTGAAGCTCTTCCCCGGCATCTTCATCGTCTACCTGCTGGCCACCCGACGGTGGCGGGCCGCGGCGGTGGCGAGCGCGACCGCGGCGGCGGCGACGCTGCTCGCGGCGGCGATAGCCCCCAGTGACTCGTGGCGGTTCTGGACGCAGGAGCTGTGGGACACCGAGCGGGTGGGACGCACCGACTACGTCGGCAACCAGTCGCTCTTCGGCCTACTCAGCCGGTTCACCGCACCGGAGAAGCCGGACCGGCTGCTCTGGCTGCTGGTGGTCGCCGTGGTCGCCGTCTACGGGCTCTGGCGGGCCACCCGCGCCGCCCGGGCCGGTGACGCGTTGACGGGGCTGACGCTGACCGGGCTGGTCGGTTCGCTGGCGAGCCCGATCACCTGGACCCACCACATCTACTGGTTCGTGCCGGCGGTGGTGCTGCTCGCGGACGCGGCGTTGAGTGCCGACCGACCGGACGAGGCGCGTCGGCGTTGGTGGTTGTCGGCCGTCGCGGTGGGCACCACCGCCGTGATCGTCTACGGCGTGGTGACGTTCCAGAAATGGGGGGTGGCCCCGGTACGCACCCATGATCCGATGGACTTCGTCCTCCAGAACAGCTACGTGCTGCTCAGCCTGCTGCTGTTGGCGGCCCTCCCGGTCCGCTCGGTGCAGGCCATGGGGACACGCCGCGAAAAATCGCGCCAAATGGACAAGTCTGTCCACTAGCCACGAGCAGCGCTAATCTGGCCTCATCTACCTCAAGCGTCGCTCGGGTAGCACCGCTCCCCCGGTGAAGGTGGCCCCCCGCGTCGGCAGCGCGGAGGGCCACCCGCCCGTCGGGGCACAGCAACCAAGGTCCCGAAAACGCGCCGGCCCGCCCGGTGGTGTCCGGGCGGGCCAGCGGATGCGGCGGGGTCAGGCCTTGGCGACCGGCTCCCGGCGGGTCCGCGTGAACGCCAGACCGCCCAGCACCAGGCCGGCCAGGCCGGCGACGAGGCCCGCCACGCCGAGGCCGACAGCGAGGCCGTTGCCCTCGTCGTCATCGTCGTCGTCGGGGGCCGCGACGGCAGCAGCGGTCGGCGTGGCCGCACCCTCCGGCGCGGCGGCGGCCAGAGTGAGCACCGGCGCGGGGTTCTCCGGCTCCTCGCCGCCCGGCGCCGGGTCGTCGATCCACCGCGAGATGTTGCCGTCCGAGTAGGTCTGCAGGACCTTGAAGACCATCGTGTCGACCTTCGGCAGCGGCCCCATCGAGACGGGGAACTCCTGGAACTGCCCCGGCTTCACCGCCGCGTCGCCGGTGGCCGTCCAGGTGATCTTGGAGACCGCCTCGGTGAGCTGGCTGCCGTGCACCTCGATCGGCGGGTCCACCTTGCGCTTCTCGGTGGCCACCGTCCAGCCGGGCACCGGCATCGTCGACACCGAGCCGACCGGGGCGTTCTCCGGCAGCACCACCTCCAGCTTGTTGGTCGAGGCCGTGTCGCTCTCGTTGGGCACCCGGAACGCCACCCGCGCGTAGCCGCCCTGGGTCGCCTCCTTCGGGTTCACTGTGACGTGAGCGGACGCCGGTCCGGCGAAGCCCAGCACAGCGGTGGCGGCGGCGGTGATCGCCAGGGCGGCAGCGGCGGTTGCGGTACGCCGGAATCGGGTCATGGGTTACGCGGACCTCTCTAACGGATGGGCACGGTGGCGGTCACCGTTGCCTGGTCGATGTCGGTCGTACGGGCGGTGATCTTCAGTTGCCACTCGCCGGCGGCCGGCAGGCTGATGTCGCCGTAGGCGTGGTTGTCGGTCAACGGCAGCAACGGGACCTCGATCGGCTCGATCCCGGCCGAGGGCAGCGCCACTGTCGCCCGCCACTCCTTGACCGGCAGCGGCAGGTTGTCCTTGCTGTACGCGTACAGGTGGATCGAGTTGTTGCCCCGCTCGGCCGGGCTCAGCTCGACCTGCATCGTGTAGAGCGTGCTGGTCAGTGAGGTGCTGAACAGGCCGGCCGAGACCTCGGACGACTCGGCGGAGGCGGTCCGGGCGGGCGGCGTCTGCACCAGCGTCGCGGACAGGCCCAACACCACCGCCGTGACCGCCAACTCCACCCAGACCGCCCGGCGGACCGGGACGGGGCGCTGCGCCGCGACCCGGCTGCGCACCAGCTGCCGGGAGTACGCGGCCACGCCGATCACCACAGCGAACAGAGCGATCTTGGCCAGTAGCAGCTGGCCATAGGTGGTGCTGACCAGCGCCTGCGGGGTGGCCACCTCGATCAGCGCCTGGACGGTGCCGCCGAGCAGCAGGGCCGAGACGGCGAGCGCCGCCCAGCGGGACCAGATCGGCAGGATCGCGCTCAACTCCCGCTCGTCGGCCTGACGCAGCAGGAACACGGCGAGCATGAGCAGGCCGCCCAGCCAGACCGCCATGCTGCCGAGGTGGACCGCGTCGACCACGACGGAGACCGCCGGCGCCGGGGAGGCCGCCGGGTGCCCGGCCAGCGGCCAGGTCAGCAGCGCGGCGACGCCGAGCACCGCCAGGATGATCGTGTCGGTGCGCCCGGCCGGCCGGGCCAGCAGTGGCCGGAGTAGGAAGACAGAGGCCGCCAGCAGACCGAGCCGGACCAGGTGGGCGGCACCGAACGGGCTGCCGAAGACGGTGCCGAACCCCTCGCCGGACACCTCGAAGAGACCGCCGCCGCCCGTGTACGGCACCTGCAACCACAGGTCGGCGAGGGTGGCGACGGTCACCAGGCCGAGGCCGGTCCAGGCCAGCCGGGTCGGTCCGCGCCGGGACAGCCGCTGCGGCCACAGCGCGGCGAGCACCAGCACCGGCCCGACCAGCAGCACCAGGCCCGCGTAGCCGAGGAACCGGGCCACCTTCACGGCGTTGCTCACCACCGGGTCGGCGCGGCTGTCGTCCCCGCCGGAGTCGGCCGGAGGCGTCGACGACGCACCCACCGAGTAGGTGAACGCGCCGGACACCGGGTGGCTGTCGGCGGAGATCACCCGGAAGCTGACCAGATAGGTGCCACGGCCGGCATCCGGGGACACCGGGATCGTCACGACGGTGTTGTCGAAGGCCGGCTCACCCCGGTCGGCGCGGGAGCCGTCCGGAGCGATGATCCTGATCTTGCCGGGCACCTTCCGGACCGACTCGCTGAAGGTGAGGACCACCTCGGACGGCCCGCTCGGCACTACCGAGGAGGCAGCCGGGCTGCTGCTCTGCAGCACCGCGTGGGCGCTCGCGGAGGTGGCCGGCGCGATCAGCAGAGCGCCGACGGTGACCAGCAGGCCGGCGGCGACAGCCAGCCGGGCGAGCCAGCGGCGGGGGGCGACAGTCATGCCAGCCATGGTCGCCGAAAGGTGTGGATCTCGGCGACCCGAGTCGGGCAAAGGGCTCAACTCTGCTCAGCCGCCAGCGCCGCGCGTGAGGGATCGCGTGTCATGAGGAGGTAGTCGGCCCGCGGAGGGGAAAAGTTCCCGACGTGGCGCAGACCATCCACGAGCCGAAGGACCGTGACGCCCCGCCGGACGCCGCGTAACCTGGTTTGTCGTGATCCCTGTCCCGCGTGACACCGGTTCCGCCGGTCCGGCCGAGCCGGCCCAGCCGGCCGACGACGTCGCCCGGGACCAGGCCACCGAGTGGGCGTTGACCGCGCGACACGGCGATCCGACCGCCCAGGCCGCGTTCGTCCGGCTGACCCAGGCCGAGGTCTGGCGTTTCGCTGCCGCCCTGATCGGCCCGGACACCGCCGACGACCTGACCCAGGAGACGTACCTGCGCGCTTTCCGGGCACTGCCCGCGTTCGAGGGCCGCTCCAGTGCCCGCACCTGGCTGCTCGGCATCGCGCGTCGGGCCTGCGCCGACCACCTGCGCGCGGTGATCCGTCGCCGTCGGCTCGACGAGCGCCTCACGGCGAACGCGCACACCGACCGCCCGCACCCGGACCCGTCCGGGCAGCTCGGCGCCACCGACCTGGTCCGCCGACTCAGCGCCGAGCGACGCTCCGCGTTCGTGCTCACCCAACTGCTCGGCCTGTCGTACGCCGAGGCGGCAGCCGTCGAGGGGGTGCCGGTGGGCACCATCCGGTCCCGGGTGGCCCGGGCCCGTGACGAGCTGGTCGAGGCGGTCGGCGACGCCCTGGCCGGCTGATCCCGGAACTTCCGGCGGAGACGGAACGACAAATGAGCGTGACTGCACCTCCCGGCCGTTGGCCTGCGCTCCGGCCCTGGCTCGCCACTGCGGCCCGGCTCGGCCTCGCCGCCGTCTGGCTCGTCGCCGGCGCGTCGAAGGTCGGTGACCTGGCCGCGTCCGGGCGGGCTGTCAACGCGTACCAGGTGATGCCGTACGACGTGGCGACGGTCATCGGCGCGGCCCTGCCCTTCGTCGAACTGGCGCTGGGCGTGCTGCTGCTGGTGGGGCTGGCCACCCGGCTCGTCGCCGGGGTTTCCGCCGCGCTGCTGGTGGTCTTCATCGCGGGGATCGCCTCGGCCTGGGCGCGCGGGCTGGCCATCGACTGCGGCTGCTTCGGCAGCGGCGGGCAGTTGGCCGAGGGACAGGCCCCCAGTTATCTCCCGGAGATCCTCCGGGACCTGGGATTCTTGGTATTGGCCGGATTTCTGCTGATCTGGCCGCGTACGCCGGTGTCGGTGGACGGGTGGTTGGCCGGCGAGCCCGTTGTGGAGGACGAGGATGAGTAGTCGCAAGGGGCAGCGGGACGCCGCCCGGGTGGTCCGCGAGCAGCTCGCCCGCGAGCGGCGCCGTCGGCGCACGATCTGGGTCTCCGCCGCCGCCGTCGTCGTCCTGGTCATCGCCGGAGTCGCCGGATGGGCCATCTGGTCCAGCCAGCGCTCGGACACCTTCACCACCCCGCCCGGTGCGAACGCCGACGGCACCGGCATCGTCACCGGCGGCGGCCCGGTCACCGTCGACGTCTACGAGGACTTCCTCTGCCCGGCCTGCAACCAGTTCGAGCAGACCAGCGGCGCGACGCTCACCCAGTTGGCGTCCGAGAACAAGGCCACTGTCGTCTACCACCCGGTGGCGTACCTCAACCGGTTCTCCACCACCGAATACTCCAGCCGCTCCTCGGCCGCCTCCGGCTGCGCGGCGGCCGGCGGCAAGTTCCGGGAGTACGCGTCGGCGCTCTTCGCCAAGCAGCCGCCGGAGGGCAGCGCCGGTCTCGACAACGACGAGCTGATCGACATCGGCGTCGGGGTGGGACTCGACCGGGGCTCGTTCGCCGGCTGCGTCAAGGACGGCACGTACCGGACGTGGACCGAGCACGTCACCGACGAGGCCAGCCGGAGCAACGTCACCAGCACGCCGACCATCCTGGTCAACGGCCAGCCGCTCGAAGACCGCAGCCCGCAGGGCCTCAGCGCTGCCGTGGCGGCGGCCGGCAAGTGATTCGTACCCTGCTGACCCGCGCCGCGGTGGTCGTCGCCGCGGCCGGCGCGGCCACGGTGCTCACGGCGGCGCCGGCCGCCGCACACGGCGCGGACGCCCCGGACGGCACCGACTACCGGACCACGACCACCGGGGTCGCGCCGGCGCGGCCCGGGCTGGAGGTACGCGTCGTCGAGGCGGGCGCCCGACTCGAGCTGACCAACCGCACCGGCCGCGCCGTCGAGGTGATCGGCTACTCCGGCGAGCCGTACCTGCGGGTCGGCCCGGACGGGGTGTTCGAGAACAGCCGCTCCCCCGCCACCTACCTGAACCGCACCCTGGCCGGAGACACCGCACTGCCGGCGGAGGCCGACCCGGCCGCACCGCCGTCCTGGCGGCGGGTCGCCGACGGGCCCACAGTGCGCTGGCACGACCAACGGGCGCTGTGGCAGGAGTCGGGCCCCCCGGCGGCGGTACGCGCCGCGCCCGACCGGGAACACCGGGTGCGGGACTGGACGGTCCCGCTGCGCGACGGCGCGGACCCAGTGGTGATCGGCGGCACGCTCGACTGGGTGCCGCCGCCGGACGCCTACACCTGGTGGACGGTGACCATCGTGGGCCTCCTCGCGGTGGGGGCGCTCGGGCTGGTCGCCGCCGCCTCGGCGACCGGCGGTCGAGCGCTGTCCGCGCTGGGTGCGCTGCTGGTCGTCGGCGGCGCGGTCGCCGTGGTGTACCCGGTGGGACGGGAGTTGGACGCCGGCGCCCAGGGTGTCGGCGGGGTGGTGCTCGGGCTGCTGTCCGGGCAGATCTGGTCGCTGCTCACCGGGCTCGGCGCGATCGCCGCCGGGTGGTACGCGTTGGCCCGCCGCACGGCCGCCGACTTCCCGGTGGCGCTGGCCGGGGCCTGCCTGGCGCTCTTCGCCGGTGCGTCGAACGCCGCCGTGTTCGCCCGGTCCATCGCGCCGGTGCCGTGGTCGCCCGAGATCGCCCGCGTCATGGTGGCGACGGTGCTGATCACCGGTGCCGGAGCGACAGCCGCCGGTGTCCTGCGCCTGCACGCCGCCTCGCGGGCCGCCGCCCGTACGCCGCGCGTCGAGGACGCCGGCGATCGGGGTGCTACTGATCGGGGCGCTGCCGATCGGGGCGCTGCCGATCGGGGCGCTGCCGATCGGGGCGCTACTGATCGGGGCGCTCCCGGTCGGGGCGCTCCCGGTCGGGGCGCTACGGCCGCGGGGTGAAGCCGTAGGGAAGTTCGAGGCGGTGACGGGCCAGCAGGGCCGGGTCGGTCAGCAGGTCCAGGGTCGGTGCGTCGGCGACGATCCGACCGCCGTCGAGGATCACCGACCGTTCGCACAGCTCCGCCGCGTACGGCAGGTCGTGCGTGACCATCAACAGGGTTACCGGCAGGTCGCGCAGGATCTCGGCCAGCTCACGACGGGCCGCCGGGTCCAGGTTCGAGGACGGTTCGTCGAGCACCAGGATCTCCGGGTGCATGGCGAGCACGGTGGCCACCGCCACCCGGCGGCGCTGCCCGAACGAGAGGTGCTGCGGCGACCGGTCCCGGTGCTCGCCCATCCCCACGGCGGCGAGCGCCTCGTCGACCCGGGCGGTCAACTCCGCCCCGCGCAGGCCCAGGTTCGCCGGACCGAACGCCACGTCCTCCGCCACGGTGGGCAGGAACAACTGGTCGTCCGGGTCCTGGAAGACGATGCCCACCCGGCGACGCACCTCGGCCAGTGTGGCCCGATCCGGCGTGACGGTCAGCCCGCCGACGCTCACGCTGCCCTCGGCCGGAGCGAGGATGCCGTTGAGGTGCAGCACCAACGTGGTCTTGCCGGCACCGTTGGGCCCGAGCAGCGCCACTCGATCCCCGCGCGGCACGGTCAGGTCCACCCCGTGCAGGGCGACGTGCCCGTCCGGGTACGCGTACCGGACGCCACGAACGTCCAGCGAGACAGCGGTCTGCACGACACCGATCATGACAGCACGACGGCGGTGGCGGCGATGGAGGCCGCCAGCACCGGCACTGTCGCCGCCACCAGCCACTGGCCGACGCTCGCCGCGCCCTCGCCCTGCCACACGACAGGCATCCGCCCGTTGTAACCCCGGGACAGCATCGCCAGATAGACCCGCTCGCCGCGCTCGAAGGCGCGCAGGAACAACGCCCCGATCCCGGCGGCGAAGCCGCGCAACTGCCAGATGAAACGCGGGTCGTCACCCCGGGACATCCGGGCCACCCGCATCCGCCGCGCCTCGCCGACCAGCACGTCCAGGTAGCGCAGCATGAACGTGGCGATCTGGGTGAGGACCTGCGGGCAGTGCAGCCGGTCGAGTCCCACGATCAGGTCCCGGGTGGTGGTGGTCGCCGCGAGCAGCAGTGAGGCGAGCACGCCCAGGGTGCCCTTGGCCAGGATGTTCCACGCCCCGTGCAGCCCGTCCTCGGACAGCCGCAGACCCAGCACCTCGACCCGGTCACCGCTGCCGAGGAACGGCAGCGCGATGGCGAAAAGCACGAACGGCACCTCGATCAGCGCGCGGCTGAGCAACCACCGCGGCCCGACCCGGGCCAGCGCCGCCACGACCGCCACGAGCACCGCGTACGCGCCGAAGGCCCAGAACGCCTCGCGTGGGGTGGCCACCACGGCGATGGTGAAGACCACCATCGCCGCGATCTTGACCTCGGGCGGGAGCCGGTGCACCGGCGAGCCGGACTCGCGGTACAGCACATGCCCGTGACCGGCACCCATCTCCGCGTACTCCTTCGTTCAGCTGGCCGCGTCGGCGCGGCGTCGGGTGTCGTCGTCGGAGGTCGTGGGCTCGCCCCCGGCGGTCGTCGTCTCGTCCGGGTCGGTCGGCGTGCCGCCCCGGCGACGCAGCAGCCAGAAGCCGCCGACGCCGACCGCGAAGGTGACCAGCACACCGAGCACCCCGGACAGGCCGGTGGAGACGAAGCTGTTCTCGATGCCGCGCACCCCGTAGTCGGCGAGCGGGCTGTCCCCCAGCTCGTGGTCCTTCGCCTGCTGGGCCGGGCAGCTGCCGCCGACGATGGTGTCGTCGGCGTCGACGGTGCAGCCCTTGAGCAGCGAGGAGTCCAACCCGTCCGGGTGGGACGAGGCGTAGTTGCTGACCACACCGGCGAGCAGCAGGGCGACCAGCAGGCCGCCGGCCAGGAAGGCCCAGGAACGGTTCTTCATCGGACACCTCCGGAGACCGGGACGGCGGGGGTGACGGGGGTACGCAGGGAGCGCAGCGCGTACACCAGGTCGGGTCGCACCTTCGCGACGGTGAGCACCGTGGTCGCGGTGATCAGGCCCTCGCCGATGCCGATGAGCAGGTGGGTTCCGGCCATCGTGCCGGCCAGGCCGGCCAGGTTGCCGCCCAGGTCGGTGGTGCCGCCCAACCAGTACTGCACGACGAAGCCCTGGGAGGCGACCACCACGCTGAGCATCGCGGCGACGAACGCGGTCACCGCCAGACCGACGCGGGTCCGGGGCAACACCCGCAGGAGCAGGGCGATCAGCAGGTACGCCGCAGCGGTGCCGAGCAGCGCCATGTTGGTGATGTTGAGACCGAGCATCGCCACGCCGCCGTCACCGAAGACCAGCGCCTGCACGATCAGCACCACTGACACGCAGAGCGCGCCGACCCACGGGCCGACGAGCATGGCGGCGAGCGCGCCACCGAGCAGGTGGCCACTCACGCCGGCCGTGAAGATCGGGAAGTTGAGCATCTGGACGGCGAAGATGAATGCCGCCACGAGGCCGGCCATCGGGGCCAGCCGGTCGTCCAGGTCACGCCGGCCGCGCAGAACGCAGGCGGTCAGCCCGGCCAGTGCGAGCGCAGCGAAGATCGCTGCGACGGGACCGTCGATGATCCCGTTCGAGATGTGCATCGCCAGTGTCTCCACGCGACCTCCCCACGCGTCAGCAAGCCCGAGCGGGCCGGCGTGGGTCAGCCTATTTCCCAGGCCTCGCTGTTGCCATAGTCTGGCAACAACGCGAGGTGATGATCACCTTTACGGCAGGTGACGGACGCGCAGCTCAGGCGCACCGGCGGCGGCAACACGTCCCACCTCGGCGGTATGGTCGGGAAATGACAGCGCCCGACCGCCTCTCCCCCGGCGACCCCGCACCCGAGTTCACCCTCGCCACCGACACCGGCGACCAGCTCTCCCTCGCCGACCTGCGAGGCCGCAAGGTCGTCCTGTACGCCTACCCGGCCGCGATGACCCCCGGCTGCACCAAGCAGGCCTGCGACTTCCGTGACTCGCTCGCCTCGCTCCAGGCCGCCGGCTACGAGGTCGTCGGCATCTCCCCGGACAAGCCGGAGAAGCTGGCGAAGTTCCGCGAGCGCGACGCGATCACCTTCCCGCTCGTGTCGGACCAGGACCGGTCGGTGCTGACCGCCTACGGCGCGTACGGAGAGAAGCAGTCGTACGGCAAGACCGTCACCGGCGTGATCCGCTCCACGTTCGTGATCGACGCCGACGGCAAGATCGAGCGCGCGCTCTACAACGTCAAGGCCACCGGTCACGTCGCCAAGCTCCGCCGCGACCTCGGCCTGGACTGAGTTGTCACATCCGACCATTATTTTCGGTTAGTGGTTCGCTACAAATACACGCCTGAGGCGCTCGCCGCCGCTGCCGCCGCCGCGCGCAACGTCACCGAGGTGATGCGCCTGCTCGGTGTGCGCGTCAGCGGTGGTTCCCACGCACACATCAGCCGACAACTCAAAAGGTTCGGCATCGACACCTCGCATTTCACTGGCAGTGCCCACACCAAAGGACTGCGGGGCAAACGGCGCACCACAGCCGCTCAGCTACTGGTCGTGCTGCCGGACGGCTCGCGTCGGACACCCGGCTTTCGGTTGAAGTGGGCGCTGAGCACCCTCGGCGTGCCCGACGAGTGCGAAGGATGCGGAACAGGGCCGACGTGGCGAGGTGCGGCCCTCGTCCTGCACGTCGATCACATCAACGGGGACTTCCTCGACAACCGGCCACCGAACCTCCGGGTGCTTTGCCCAAACTGTCACAGCCAGACCGCGACCTTCGCTGGTCAACGGCGGCCTGCTCGCATCGAACCGGATGTGGTCTACGATCCTGATGCGGCCACTCCGAGCGGCTTCCCGATAGGCAGGCGACTGCCTCGGCAGGAGTGGCCGTGGACGCTGGTGGAGTTCAGCGGCAAGGGGCCGTAGCCCAACGGCAGGAGGCATGCGGTTTAGGTCCGCACCAGTGCGGGTTCGAATCCCGTCGGCCCTACCTCGATACTGGCCCGGCACAGTGGCGCAGCCCGACAGGCGACAACTGTCGGGCGCGTCACTGTCGTGGGTCGCGGGCCTGGTCGTCGGGTCAGGATGGCGGGCGTGAGTTTGCGCTTCGTCCTCGACCCCGACCTGACCTCACGACTGCGCGCCGAGATCGTCGACCTCTGGGCGGACGTCAGCAACGCCGGCGGCGCTGTCGGCTTCGTGCCGCCGGTCACGACGGCTGACGTCCGCGTCCTCGCCGATCCGACCTTCGCCGGAATCGCCGACGGGCCGGACCGGCTGCTGGTGGCGTATTCGGGCGACCGACTCGTGGCGATGCTGGTCTTCGGTGACAACCGCTTCCCGCTCAAGGCGCACTGGTGTGTCCTGAAGCGGGTGATGGTCCACCCGGACACCCAGGGCACCGGCTACGGCTCGGCGCTGATGACGGAGGCGGCCCGGTTGGGCCGGGAGTTCGGCCACGAGGCGTTGCACGTCACGGTGCGCGACGGGCTGGGGTTGGACAAGTTCTACGATCGTCTCGGCTACCGGGAGATCGGCCGCCTGCCGGGCGCGTTGCGGGTGGCACCCGACGACGACCGGGACGAGATCCTGATGTGGCTGGACCTGGCGCCGCAACCGCAGTAGCACCCGGGGCACCGGCAACCGCCAGGCGCGGCCGCCCGCCCGCGCCGCCCGCGCCGCGCCGCGCCCGTCACCAAGATCCGCGCAACATCAGGGATGTTGCTGTCTCCCGCCGTCCGGAAGCAGCAACATCAGGGAAGTTGCGCGGATCTTGGCCGCGCCCACGCGGCGCGCGGGCGTCGGGTTCGGTCAGCCGCACCAGCGGGCGTTCGCCGCAGCGGGCTGGGCGGTCGGCGTACCGGTGGCCGAGGCGCTCGCCTTCGCCACCTCGACCGGCTGGCGGGCCGGTGTCGGCGTGACGGTGGACCGCTTGCCGGGTGGGCGGGGCGACGCGGATGCGCGCGGCGTGGCCGCGACGGCGCCGCGCCCGTACATCCGGACCGTGCTGTTCTGCACCTGACCCGGTGCCATCCGGATGCCGCCGACGGTGACCCGGTTGCCGTACACGTCGCTGACGCGGATCGTGAACGGACCGGGCCCGGCACCGGAGGCGATCAGCCAGTAGTTGTAGTCCTGCCGGGCGGCCGACCGCCACGCGCCGCTGTCACCCTGCCGGACCTCGACGGACCGCAACGGGTTGCCGTGGTTTCCCACGCGGACGGCGAACCACCACTGCGACGAGCCTTCCTTCATCCGGAAGGTGAGCGGTCCGGGCAGTGGCGGGTTGACCACCGCGCGGTAGGTGACCGGGACGAGTCCCTGGACGGGGTCGGCGATCCGGGCGAACGCCTCGCGGGACAGGTCGAGGTGCCCCGGCGCGCACTCCGGACACTGATCCATGATCAGCACGCGGACGGTGCCCTTCGGGCCGGTCACGTCGAGGAATCCGCCGCAGGCGGCGCCGGCGGCGTATTCGGTCGGGCCGAGGGCCACGTAGAGCCGATTGGCGGGGGCCGCCGGGTTCGAGCAGTTGCCGCCGGCGCCCTTCGAGTCGTAGAAGGTCGCCTTGCCGTTGTGGGTGGCGGTGCCGGTGGGTGGCGCGGCGATGAGCGCCGGGCCGGCGGCGCAGGCCGGGGCGGCCCCGGACCGCAGGGTCAGGGTGAGTCCGAGTGCCGCCGCGACGACTGTGACGCCGGTGGCGACCAGCCAGGGCATCGGGCGGGACGACGACGTCTGCTGCTCCCGGGGAGCGTGATCCAGGTCGATGTCGATGTCGACCGCGCTGACGTCCGTCACGACGGCGATGCTGCCGGACCCGGGCGCGGAGGGACAAGCCGGCTAAGCCAAAGCTAAGACAGCATCGACGGACGGTGATCGGCGCGTTTCGATAGCGGGTTCGGTCAGGGTGCGATGACGACGGCGTCTCCCACTGTCAGCTGTCCAGTGTCGACAGGCACCAGGTTGAGTCCGAAGAGGAGCTTCTGCTTGACGTTGCGGTGTCGTCCGAGTGTGCGCAGCGGCTCCTTCGTGCGTACCCCGGTTTCCTGGTCGGTAGTGGTCACCACGCACCTGTCGCACGGCCCGGCGGCACGAAAGCGCAGGTCGCCGATGCGCAGCGACCGCCCCACCCAGTCGTCCTCGGCCCAGGCCGGAGCCCCGTCCACCACCAGGTTGGGCCGGAACCGGGTCATCGGCACGGGCTCCTGGGCCGCCTCGGTCAGCCAGTCGTTCAGGGCGTCGAGAGAAGCGGTGTTCGTCAGCAGCAGCGGGTAGGCGTCGGCGAAGGTGACCTGGTCTCCGGTGTCGTGTTCGCGGGTCCCGGCGGCCAGGTGGCGGGTCGGTTGGGCCAGCCAGACCAGCCGGACCGGTCGGCCGAGCAGCGCGCCGAGCCAGTCGTCGGCCACCGGGCCGGCCGGCAGGGCCGGGACCGGGAACGTGCGGCTGCGGAAGGTCCGCACCGGAACCGGTTCACCGCCGGCCGGTTCGGGCACGTCGAGGTCGGGCTGCCCGTCGGCGCGCAGCGTCAGACCGCCGGCCCGCACTGCGGCGCGCAGGCCGACCAGCCTTGTGGTGTCGCGTTGGGTGACGCCGACGCCGTCGGCGTCCACGACCATCCACCGCCGGTCGCCGGCCAGGCCCCACGGCTGCACGAACGCGCCGTCGTGGTCGAGCCGGTGACAACCCTTGACGGGGTACGTGTGGATCGCTGTCAGCCGCACCCGGTCACCATGCCACGCCGATGCCGTCGCCCGGATACCAGTGGTTGGCGGGGCTCTCCCGGTAGGCGAGGAACCGGCGGCCGGTGCGCTCGGCGTGCTCGGCGAGCACGTTGGTGCTGGTGACGTTGTCGGTGAGCAGGAGCGCACCGGGGGCGAGCTTCGGCTCCACGGCGTCGAACTCGCGCTTCTCGTGGGCGCGGCTGTGGTCGCTGTCGTGCAGGAACAGGTCGACCGGGCGGTCCAGTGCGCCGATCGAGGCAATCGAGTCGCCGATCACCAGGTCGACGACCTCCGACCAGGGCTCGCTGGCGGCGAGGTAGCCGGCCTCGGGGTTGATGTCCAGCGAGGTGACCCGACCCGGGTGCCCCTCCTGTGCGTTGCGCAGCAGCGCGGAGGCCAGGACGCAGGTGCCCAACCCCTTGTCGACGCCGGTCTCCACGATGTGCGCGGGGCGGGTGGCCCGGACGATCGCGTACCAGCCGACGCGACGGGCGTAGTGGACCTTCTTGTCGGCGAGACCGCGGCGGGCCGCGCCGGCCGTGGTCTGTTCGATGTGGTGGCGCAGCGCCTGGTCGGACTCGATCTCGTCGAGCCAGCCCCGGACCTGCTGGACCGGGCGGTCGCAGACCACGCTGACGAACCAGGCCAGGTGGTGACGGCTCAGTTTCGTCAGTTCGTACGTGTAGTTGTGATGCTCCCGGGAGGTGACCAGCCACTGGGCCGAGATGCGCAGCACCTTGGCGTCATGGCGGGCGACCCGGGCGAGCCGCTTGGGGAACGCGGCGACGGGTGCGAGTGGGGTACGGGCGATGGCTCGGCGCAGCTGCGTAGCGTCCACCGCTGCTTCATACCAGCTTCGGGCGAATGTCTGAGCGAAAAGTTTTTTTGGTCAGGATGTGAAACCGTACGGCCCAGGCGGGGGCACGTGAGCGTAACCCGCAATCAGTAGCATCGCGGCATGCAGTATCGCCAGGAGTACGCGGAACCCGAAACCCAGTTCATCGCGGCGCAGGAGCCATCGGAACCGACCAGGAAGGCGCGCAAGAAGCGCCCGCGTTGGCAGAAGGTCGCCCTGATCACGTTCGTGGTGATCGCGATGCTCGGCGGCATCGGCATGATCGGCGGAGGGCTGTACTTCCGATCCATCAACTCCGGCATCGAACGTGTCGACGCCTTCGACGGCGTACCGGAGGCCGACCGGCCGCAGGTGCAGGCCGAGGCCAAGGGCGCGATGAACATCATGATCCTGGGCAGCGACTCCCGCGACCCGGAGAGCGAGTCCGGCTCCCGCACCGACACGATCATCCTGGCCCACCTCCCGAAGGACCGCTCCAGCGCGCAGCTCATCTCGATCCCCCGGGACAGCTGGGTCAGTGTGCCGAAGTCGTCCACCGGCCGGGGCGGTCGCGACGCGAAGATCAACGCGTCGTTCGCGTGGGGTGGCGTTCCGTTGATGGTGCAGACGGTGGAGAAGTTCACCGGTGTGCGCATCGACCACGTGACGATCGTCGACTTCGGTGGCTTCAAGGAGATCGTGGACGCGCTGGGCGGCATCAACATCGAGGTGGAGAAGGGATTCACCACCCTCTACGCGCTGAACGGCAGCCGGACGTTCAACGCCGGCAAGCAGAAGATGGACGGGGCGGCCGCGCTCGACTACGCCCGCGAACGTCACGCCTTCGCCGACGGCGACTTCGCCCGGATCCGGCACCAGCAGCAGGTCATCAAGGCGATCCTGGACAAGGCGGCATCCGGCGGCACCCTGGCCAACCCGGCCAAACTCAACTCGTTCGTCAAGGCCACGGCCGACGCGGTCGCCGTGGACAACAAGCTCAACCTGCTCGACCTCGCGTCCGAGATGCGCGACCTGCGCAGCGGCAACCTGACCTTCCTCACCTGCCCCACCAAGGGGACCGGCCAGATGGGCAGCGAGAGCGTGGTCCTGGTCGACAAGGAGAAGGCCGCCCAGGTCTTCGAAGCGGTCCGCAACGACAACGTTCCGGAGATCCTGTCCGCCGCAAAGTAGGAGCGGGATCTGTCTTGCCGGCCATGGTGGCGCGCCTCGGCCGATCGTAGAGTTCGGTCGCCCTTCTGGTCGGGACACGTGACCGAGGGCTTTCACGGGGAGGTCCACAAGTGTCAGGCCAGTCGGCGACCAGCCATCCGTCCACGCCCCCGTACGGCGGCGGACAACTCGACATGCCGGGTGACGGGGCTCGCCTCTACGGTGGTGGCGCCCCACCCGTTCCGCAGGCCCGAGAACCAGAGGCCGAGCGAGAGGTGCCCGGCCTCGGCACCACCGCTGTCCTGCCGTACGCCAGGTCCCGCACGTCGTCGCGGACGCGGTGGCTGCGGGCGTGGATGATGGTCGCTCCGGTGGACGTCGTGGCGCTGCTCGCTCCGCTGCTGCTGAGTCAGAGCTACTGGCGCGGGACCATCGCGAACGCCGTGCTGACGGTGTTCCTCTTCGCCGTCGGCGGTCTCTACCGGCCGCGTCGGCACGTGAGCATTCTCGACGAGTTGCCGAGTCTCAGTGGGCGACTGCTGGCCGCCGCCTCGGTGGTGGCCATCATCGCGGCCGAGCGGCACGCCTCGGTGGCGTACGTGGGTGGATTCATGCGGGGCGTCGCGCTGTCGGCGTTGCTGGTGGTCCTCGGGCGGGCGGCCAGCAGGGCGTTCACCGTCCTGTCCCGTAAGCGTCGGTGGGCGGAACACAACGCGATCATCGTCGGCGGCGGGCCGATCGGTATCGAACTCGCCCGGTTGCTGCGCCGCTACCCGCAATACGGCCTGCGGTTCGTGGGTTGTGTCGACGCTCCGTCACGCCAGGACAACGGGGTGCTCCAGTTGAGCGGGACGTTGACCGACCTCGAACACCTGGTCCGGCTGTCGGAGTGCGAGGTCCTGATCATCGCCGACCCGGACTGCCACGAGTTGACCCTGATGGAGACCCTGCTCCAGCCTCGCAGCTCGCGCTGTGACCTCTGGGCCGTGCCCCGCCTGTGGGGCTCGCGCTCGCACAGCGGCTACCCCGACCACATCGGTGCGTTCCCGATCGTCAAGATCGGCGACATCACGCTGTCCGGTCCGCGCTGGGCCATCAAGCGGGCGTCCGACATCCTGTTCGCGGCGATCGCTCTCATCCTGTTGAGCCCCGTGCTGCTGCTCTGCACCATCGCCACGTTCATCGACGGTGGCCGCGGCATCTTCTTCTACCAGGAGCGGATCGGCCGGTACGGCAAGCCGTTCAAGGTCATCAAGTTCCGTTCGATGCGTCCCGTGAACGAGCAGGAGTCCCAGACCAACTGGTCCATCGCGAACGACCGGCGGGTCGGCCCGATCGGCCGGTTCATGCGCCGGACGTCGCTGGACGAGCTGCCCCAGCTGTGGAACATCCTGCGCGGTGACATGAGCGTCGTCGGGCCACGGCCGGAGCGGCCGTACTTCGTGGAGAAGTTCTCGGCCGAATACCCGAACTACGCGTCACGTCACCGGGTTCCTGTCGGGCTAACCGGGCTCGCGCAGGTCAGCGGCCTGCGCGGCGACACTCCGATCTCCGACCGGGCCCGGTTCGACAACTACTACATCGAGAACTGGTCGCTGTGGTTGGACGTCAAGGTGGTGCTCCGCACGGTCTCGGAGGTCTTCCGCGCCGGCGGTCGCTGAGCAGACCGAGACAGTCCGGGGGTGGCACCGACGGTTCGTAACCCGTCGGCACCACCCCCGGCGCTGTCAGATCATGCGGTGGGTGCCGCCTTCAACGGCTCCCACCAGGCGCGGTTGTCGCGGTACCAGGCGACGGTGTCGGCGAGGCCCTGGTCGAGGGTGATGCTGGGGGTGTAGCCGAGTTCCTCGTGGATTTTGGTGATGTCGAGGGAGTAGCGGCGGTCGTGGCCCTTGCGGTCGGTGACGGGGACGACGCGGTCCCAGCCGGCGCCGCAGGCGTCCAGGAGCAGGCCGGTGAGTTCCTTGTTGGTCAGTTCGGTGCCGCCGCCGATGTTGTAGACCTCGCCGGGGCGGCCTTTCTGCTGGACCAGGGCGATGCCGCGGCAGTGGTCGTGCACGTGTAGCCAGTCGCGGATGTTGCCGCCGTCGCCGTAGAGGGGGACGGTGGCGCCGTCGAGGAGGTTGCTGACGAACAGCGGGATGACCTTCTCGGGGTACTGGTACGGGCCGTAGTTGTTGGAGCAGCGGGTGACGACGACGTCCATGCCGTGGGTGCGGTGGTAGGCCAGGGCGAGCAGGTCGGAGCCGGCCTTCGACGCCGAGTACGGCGAGTTCGGGGCCAGCGGCCAGGTTTCGGTCCAGGAGCCCTCGTCGATGGAGCCGTAGACCTCGTCGGTGGAGACGTGCACGAACCGGCTGGTGTGGTGGCGCAGGGCGGCGTCGAGCAGTGTCTGGGTGCCCAGCACGTTGGTGGTGACGAACGGCGCGGCGCCGGCGATGGAGCGGTCGACGTGTGATTCGGCGGCGAAGTGCACGATCACGTCGTGGTCGGCGACGACCTCGTCGACCACGGTGGGGTCGCAGATGTCGCCTTGCACGAACCGCAGTCGCGGGTCGTCGCGGACGGGGTCGAGGTTGGCCAGGTTGCCCGAGTAGGTCAGTTTGTCGAGCACGGTCACGACCGTCGGCTCCAGTGGCGGCACGCCGTCGGCACTGCCGAGGGGCTTGCCCAGCAACAGGCGAACGTACTCCGACCCGATGAATCCGGCTCCGCCGGTGACGAGGATCCTCACGGGTCGGGAAGTCTACGCCGGCCGTTCGTCAAGAACGGCAGATGTTTTGGCACCCTCGGTTAGAGCCGCCCGGGCGATTGCAGGCGTCATCTCGTTCGGGTAGAAAGTGCCAGCGGCGTGTGACTCGTCGTACTGCAGTGTGTCGAAAAAACGGGGGCGAGAACAGCGTGTCGCTGGTCAATGCTGCTCGGCCATCGCCGGGTCCAGGCACCAACCCACCCCCGAAACCCCGCATCGTGGGGCTGCTGCGGCGGCTCATCGCCCCCGAGCGCCTCTACATGGGCGCGCTCGGCCTGACCGGCCTGGCGGCGGTCCTGTCGGTGGCTCTGCCTCCCGCGGAGCGCGGTGAACTCTCGGCGAACATGGTGAGCGCGACTCTGGGCGCGGCCGTCGGTGGTCTGTCCCTGGACACGTTCCTCCTGTCCCGTCCGGGTGGCTGGGTCTTCTCCCGGGGCCGTCCCTGGGTCCTCGCGATGCTGGCGGCCTCGGTGCTGCTCTCCGTCGTCGCCGCGGCCGTTCTCACGGCGGTGGCCGGGATCGGCAGTTACCTGGTCGGGGTGGGGTCCGCGGCGGGCCTGACGATCTTCAACACGGTCTCGTCGATCGCGCTACGCCAGAAGAGCTTCATGGCCGTCTACTCGCTGCGCGCGGCGAGCGGGGCGGTCCTGGTCGGTGGTTACGTCGCCCTGTACTTCGCCGGCTACCTCGACGGCGGCCTGTGGAGCATGGTGTGGCTCGTCGTCCAGTGGGTCAGCGCGCTAGCCGTCTGCGGCCTGGTGCTGGGCATGCTGCGCCGGATCGGGCGGGCGCCCCGGGCGGAGGCGACCACGCTGGACTACCGCGCCGACCTGGCCGCCGTGGGTAATCTCCACCTCGGGATCTTCGCCCAGATGATGACGCTCCGGTTCAACCAGATCCTGGTGGCCCGGTTCGTCGGGGCCGGTCCTCTCGGCGTGTACGCCCTGGCGGTCGCCGCCCTGGAGTTCGCGCAGGCCGGCGCCGTCGTTCGGGCGCAGCGGATCCTGGCCAGCCGGGACGGCACCGACGGGCCCGACCCGACCAGGGCCGTGGTCACCGCGGCTCTACCGGTCGCCCTGGCCGCGGTCCTCGGGCTCGGCGTGCTGGGTTACCTCCAGCCCGAGTACCGGCACGCCTGGATCCTCGGCCTCGTCCTCCTGCCCGGCTCGCTGGCGACCGCTGCCGGCAAGAGCTGGAGCGCACTGCTGCTCAAGAGGCGGGGTGAGCGGGCGACGACCGTGGTCGCCATGATCACCCTGGCGTTCGCGATTCCGGCCTACTTTGCGATCATCCCGTGGGCGGGTGTGGTCGGGGCCGCCATCGCCTCGACACTCGCCTACGCCGTGCACGCTTTCGCTTCCCGAGCAAGCCTGCGACGAGCGCAGTCGCCGAATCATGGGACGGTATGACATGGATGTCTCGATTGTTGTCCTCGCCTGGGAGGACTTTGAGCGCACCCGCGCCTGTGTCCTGTCGCTGCCGGCGGAGGCAGAGATCGTTGTCGTCGACAACGGCAGCTCCCTGCCCATCCAGGAGTCGTTGAGCGAGTTCTGCGCCCAGCAGGGGGTCCGGTACGTCCAGTCCGGCTCGAACCTCGGGTACGCGCGGGGCATGAACCTCGGTGTGCGGCACACGAGCCGGGCAAACGTGATCCTCTCCAACAACGACATCGTCGTGCACGCCGATGCCGTGGCCCGACTGCTGACCGCCCTGGAGGACCCGGAGGTGGGCGCGGCCTTCCCGGGGGTGGTGACGCCGGACGGTGTGTCGCAGACCGAGGGCGGACGGTTCCTGGGCCTGGGTGTCGGTTTCGCCCACGCCACCGGGCTGAGCATGGTGCTGCCGAACCTGCGGATCGTCGCGCCGCCGGAGAAGGCGGACTGGCTGACCGGGCCCTTCGTCGCCATGCGCCGCAGCACCTTCGACGCCATCGGCGGAGTCGACGAGACCTCGTTCTTTTACTCCGAGGACATGCGCCTCTGCTGGGCCGTGCGACAGCAGGGCCTGCGACTGGCGTACGTGCCGGAGGCCGTGATCATGCACGAGGACGACGCGACAGCGAAGCGGCGTTGGTCCGAGGAGGAGATTTCGGAGCGTCGCACCCGGGAGTTCATCCGGGCGAGCCGGACCATGGGCGGGCGGCGTGGCCGCATCGCCACGACGGCGTACGTGGGTGGCGTCCTGCTGCGCGCGGCGGTGGGCGGGAACCCGGTTCGCCGCGCCATCGCACGCGGTGCCGTCGAAGGGCTGCGTCCCTGATGAAGGTGTTGTTCGTCTGCACGACGGGCGGCTCCGGCAGGCGGCAGCTCGGCGGTGCGGAACGCATCCTGACGGAGATCATCCCGGCGCACGCCCGTACCGGCGTCGAGGTCATCGCCGCGACGTCCGACGACGAGGTGGGCTACGCGCTGCGTGCGGCCGGGGTGCCGTGGATCGGGCTCAGCGCGACCAGTCGGGTCGACCTCGCCTACGCCCGGGAGATCCGCCGCCTCGTCAACGAGGTGCAGCCGGACGTGGTCTGCGCCCACCTGCTGTCCGCGGCGATGCACTGCCGCGCCGCGCTGAGCATGGAGCGCAGGCGCACCCCCCTCGTCGTCACCCTGCACAACAGCCTCTGGCAGTACCGGGACACCGCCGGGTCGTTCCAGCAGAAGGCGCTCATCCAGTCCAACATCACGCTGGACCTGGCCATGCGTCGCGCCCGTCCACACGCGACGGTCGCGGTGTCCGAGTTCGAGGCTGCCGAGCTGCGCGACCGTGGCGGGGTCAAGAACATCCACCTGATCCCGAACCCGCTACCCGCCACCTGGCCCAGCCCGAAGCCCGCACACACACCGGAGCCGGGTCGCCGGCCGGTGGTCGGCTATCTCGGCCGACTGGAGAAGGAGAAAGGCGTCGACCTCCTGTCCGACATCGCCGGTCTCCTCCCGGAGTTGGACTTCAAGGTCGCCGGTGCCGGCACTGTGGCGATCGCCCCCCGGCCGAACCTCGAACTCGTCGGCCGGGTCACGGCTGCGGACTTCCTCCAGGAGATCGACTGCCTCGTGGTGCCGTCCCGGGTCGAGTCCTTCGGGCTCAGCGCGCTGGAGGCGCTGTCCCTCGGCGTACCCGTGGTGCACACCGGGGCCGGCGGCCTCGCCGAGGTCACCCGGCACGCGACGGGGACGCTGGCCTTCCAGGCGGACCTCGTGCCCGCCGCGCTCGCCGGCGCCATTCAGCAGGCCGTCGGTCGCCGCGCGGCCGACGAGGCGCAGCGCGTGGCCGAGTGGTACGCCCAGGAGTACGCCTTCGACAGGTGTGTGGAGCGATGGCAGAGCTTGTACAGGTCCCTCCTGTGACCCCCACGACCAGCACCGTCACACCCAACCGCTTCCGGGCGCTCGTGCCGTGGGTGGTAGCGGTCGTCGCCGTCGCGGCGGTCTTCCTGTGGGACGTCGAGTTCGGTGTCGCGGCAGCATTCCTCGCGATGGCGGCCCTCCTCTTCCGTCATCACATGTGGCTCGCCATCTGCACGGCCGCCTGGGGTTTCGTCTTCCTCGCCGTCCTCACCATTCCCGGGCCGTACGACTCCCCGGCCGGCCCCGCCGCTGTGCCGGTTCTGGGCTTCTACGCCGCCTGCTTCCTCGGCGCCTGGTATCTCGGCCGTCGACTCGCAGCAGCCAGGGGTCGTTCCGAGGAGCCGACGCCGACCGCGGAGACGGTCGAGCCGACGCCGACCGCGAAGACGGTCGAGTCGACGCCGACCGCGAAGACGGTCGTCATGCCGGCCGTGACGACGCGCCCGGCTGCGGGCCGTACCGGCCTCGAATCCGAACGTGCCGAACTGCGTTGGCCCGCCGAGAGCCGACTCCGGGTCTTCGTGCTCTTCCTGCTCCTGCTCGCCGTCATCGGCGCGGCGTTGAAGTTCCGTGGTGACGTGCCGCCGCTGTTCGCCGACAACCCGGACGCCGCACGGGAGGCGGTCAGACTTCGATCCAACCTGATCACCGGGCTGTTCTCGGAGTTCTGGGGGATCGGGCTGGCGGTCTCGCTGCTCCGGGCGCTCACCGGCAAGGCGGAGGGACGGTGGGCGTACGTCGTCTTCGTCGTCATCTTCGCCTTCGGCGCGGCTCTGGGCGCGAGCAAGAACTCCGTTCTGCTGGGTATCGTGCCACCGCTGGTAGCTGCGCTCTCGGTGCGCCGTTCGGCGACCATCAGCCCGAAGAACCGGCTGCGGGTGTCGCTCGTGGTGCTCGTGATCGGAGCGGTCGCGGTAGGCGCGGCAGTCTTCCTCGGCGGCCAACGGACGCTCGCCGGCACGGGGCAGTTCGAGGACCAGTTCCGGGCGCAGTACGGCGCCAGCCCGCTCTACGCCAGCGTCGGGTCGCTGGACCTGTCGCTCAGCAGCTCCGTCGAGACGTTCGGGCGGCTGTGGGAAGTGCGCGAGCAGCATCCGCCCACCTGGGGGCGGTACACCATCACCTTCACCGGCTCGGTGGGAGAGCGGCTGTTCGGGCCGGCGGACCTGTACGCCATCACCGCCGGTCTGAGCAAGCCGTTCTACATGAACACCGCGACGTTCGTCGCCATACCCCTGCTGGACTACGGGCCGATCGGCGCCGTGATCTTCCTCGGTCTTCTGGGCCTCAGCGTGGGCGTCATCGACCGTCGGCTCGCGTCCGCCTGGAGCCCAGCGCATCACCTGACCCGGGCGTTCGTCATCTACTTCGCGACCTTCGGCGTCTACGAGCTCTATCCGGTGGTCCAACCGTTCTGGCTGGCCCTCGCTCCTGGCCTTGTTGCCCTGTACCTACTCAGCAAACCGATGAGGTGGATCCCGGAGTGGATGAAGCGCTGACAGTCGTCACCGTTCTCTACCGTTCGAACGACATGTTGACCCAGACGCTGCCCACCTGGGTTCGCAGCGCCGAAGGGCTCCCGGTGCGGTTCATCTTCGCGGACAACTGGCCCGAGGACGGCTGCGAGAAGGTCATCGCCGGTTGGCTTGACGACGGGCGGTACGAGTACCTTCCCGACTCGTCGAATCCCGGTTTCGCGGCAGGCTGCAACCGCGCCGTGGCCGCCGCGAGGACGAGCCACGTCCTGCTGCTCAACCCTGACGTGTGGCTGCCCGACGACGCACTCGCACGGGTGTGCGCCGCCATCGCGGAGGACCCTGGCACGCCGATCGCGGTCGGTCTGGCCATGCACGGCGGCGAGTACGTCGGCATCGACGTCAATCCGATCTCGCTCTTCATCGACCGGACAGCCACCGTGACGCGGGGACCGTTGGGCCCGTCGGGTGGCGCAGCTGTCTTCCCGACCGAACTGTTCCATCAGTTCGGCGGCTTCTACGAACACCTCTTCGCCTGGGGCGAGGACGCCGATCTGGCCTACCGGCTCTACGCATCAGGTAGGCGGACTCGCGCACTCGACGTCGTCCTCCCGCACGCGGGTGGGCACAGCGTCGAAGGTGACAACAAGCTCCAAGGCTTCCGAGCCTTCCTGCTGGCCCGAAACCGGCTCCTGGTTGCGGCCCGGGTATTCACCTGGCCGCTGATGCTCATCGCGATGCCGGTACTGGCCCTGGCGCACCTCGCGCTCGCCGCCCGGCGCATCCGTCAAGGCCTGCTCCGGCCGTTCCTTCGCGGCATCGCGCGAGGACTGATGGAGAGCGCGACCGCCAGGCGGCAATGGAACGGCGAGCGGTTCGGCTTCGCGGCCCTCTACAGCTACCTGACAACTCGGAGAGCATGATGCCAGCACACCAGTGGACTGTCATAACGGTCACCTACAACTCGGCGGACACGCTCCGCCGGTGCTGGCGAGGGGCCAAACCCTACGAGTGGATCGTCGTCGACAACGCCTCGTCCGACGACTCGGTCGTCGTGGCCGAGGAGTTGGGTGCCCGGGTCATCCGGCTACCGGAGAACGTGGGTTTCTCCAAGGCCAACAACGTCGGGGTGCGCCAGGCCGCAGGTGAATACGTCGTGTTCGCCAATCCCGACCTGGAGATCGACCCGGACGGTATGAGCGTGCTCAAGCAGCACCTCGACACCCACGGCGGCCTGGTGGCTCCTCAGCTGATCGGCACCGACGGGACTCCCCAGCCCAACGGCCGGGGATTCCCCTACGCCACCGCCAAGCTGGGCAACCGGAAGATCTGGCCCCTGTCCCGGATGCATGCGACCTACCGGGTGATGGCCAAGCCCGGCGAGACGGTCTACGTCGCCTGGGCCATGGGTGCCGCAGTCGCCGCCCGCACCGCCGACTTCCTCGCGATGGGCGGGTGGAACGAGCAGTTCTTCCTCTACTACGAGGACCACGAGCTCGGGCTGCGGGCGTGGCGGCAGGGCATGCCTGTCGCCCTGACCGGCGACGTCCGGTGGACGCACCACTGGGCACGCGCGACGAATTCGTTCCAGTGGTCTCGGGCGCACACGCTGGAACTGCAGAGCGCCCGAACCTTCTTCGGCATGTTTCCCGAGTTCCTCGTCGGGCTGCCGCTCGCCTCGCGGCGCAACCGGCAGGCGGCACGCCTGATCGGCTCGTCGGTGCCAACGCAGAGGGTTCCGGGCGAACCGAAGCCCTCGCCGTCCAGCTCGACGGTGGCCAGGTAGCTCGGGCAGTCGTCGACGCAAGCAAACCCGATGTGCCGGCAGCACCGGGAGGCGGCGGAGTTCCTGAGACCCTGTCAGTGGACAGGTCGCCGCCCTCGGGGTCCACTGATGATTCTCCAATGGTTCGTACTCTGAGAATGGAAGCAGCGTGGTTGCACAGCTCACGCATACGAACGTGAGCAATCACGCCGTGCTGCCGGCTTCTGTGGGCCGCCGTCTGCGGCGCACGGACTGGATCGCCGTCGCCGTCCTGCTAGCCGCCGTCCCGGTCGTGCACGACATCAAAACGATGCTCACTGCGCCGTACTGGCTCGACGAGGCATGGGTGGCGCTCTCGGTACGGATGCCTCTCGCGGAGCTGCCGGTGGCGACGTCGTCAACTCCGATTGGGTGGAGCTTCCTTCTGCGGTTGGTCCCGGACTCCGATTACCTTCGGGTGGTTCCGCTCGCGTTTCACTGCCTCTCGGTCGGTGTGGCATACGCGCTCGGTCGTCTGCCGCAGTGGAAGACCCGTCGACTGGGGATCGTGGCGGGCATGGTCTCTGGAGCCGTGGTCCTGCTCCTCCCGGCCCAACAGGTCCGCCACGATCTCAAGCAGTACTCCGCTGATGCCGCCGTTGCGGTGGCCATGCTGGCACTGACCGCGTGGGTTGAGCAGAAATGGTCACCCAGACGGCTGTGGGTGGTCGTGGCCGCGGTCGGCGTTGGAATGCTGCTCAGCCACGTCACCGCCATCGTTTCTCCTGGCGTGTTCGGCGGATTGCTGGTGGCCGCGATGATTCGGCGCCAGTGGGCGCGACTCCCTCAGGTGATCGTGGCCGGGTTCGCCGCAGCCTCGCTGGCGGGAGCCATCTACGCCGTATTCTCGGCGCGGGCCCGATCTGACGAGATGCGGGATTTCTGGACAGCCTACTTCCCACAGCCACACGAGCTCGCCGGTTACCTCGCGGAGCGGGCCCACGACTTGACGCCCCTCCTCGGCGTTCCCGTACTGGTTGTTGCAGGTCTTGTCGTCGCGGGCGCCGCCACCCTCATGAAGTCAGGTCGTCCTGCCACCGCTGTCGCGGTGATACTGCTGCCGGTAACGGTACTGGTGCTGGGAGTGGCGGACGTTTATCCACTCCTGGATGCACGCACCTCACACTTCCTGCTCGTCGCGGCGGCGGCGGTGGCGGGCGTCGGCCTTGTCGGCACGGCGAATCTGGTGGCCGGGCTCGTCAGCCGCATGCTGCACCGCACTCGGCCCACCGTCGTGACAGCGATGGTCTGCGCGGTCCTCCTCGTCACGTTCACCATCCACAACGCCGCCTGGTACCGCTTTGATGGAGATGAGCCGGGTTTGGAGCGCAGCCCGATCACCATGATGGATGTGCGATCGGCGACAGAATTCGTGAACGAAAACCGCTCACGCAACGACGTTGTCATCCTGAACGATGCGGCGTGGTACGGCTTCGCGTTCTACTCGAAGCGTGACGCGATCAAACTGGTCGAGCCGTACGGCAACACCGTCGGCTGGTGGGTCGAGATGCCCTCTCGGTCGGACGTCGTCATAACCCCCGGGACGGATGCTGAGGGCATCCGGCTCGGCGTTGATCAAGCACTCAAGTTGGCCGCACAGCGCGGTGGCGCACGCATCTGGCTGATTCGATCATTCATCAGCCTCGAGGAGGCCGAAGCATGGCGGTCGGTGCTCGCTGACTTCCGCGTCGAACAGGCGACCGGCGGCATCGAGCCGGTCGTGGTCATCAGCGAGCGATGACAATGTGTGAAAGTGCAGTGAAGACACTCGTGGTTCAGCTGCCGCGTAGTCGACGGGACATGCTTCTTGCTCAGCTACCGCGACGCCACAGATCCCGCAATGCGTCCCAGTTGCCCGCGATGCCGTCCTTGCAGAGCGTCTCGATGTAGGTGACACCGTTGGTGTCGTCCCGGTCCCACCAGAGGCCACACATCGTCCGACCATCCTGCAGGTTGAATGCGTACTCGACGTAGCTGCCCTGGGCCCCGGTCTTGTTGCCACTCGTACGGGTCGCTTGCCGCACCCCCGGCGCCAACGTGCCGGAAGCAAGGTTGAGCTGCAAGCGGTACGCCCGCTGCGCGTCCTTCTCAGTCTTGCCCGGATAGAGCACAAAGTGCAGGAATGCGCCGGAAAATTGGCAGTAGACGTGCTGCTTCTCGTCGGCCATCACCGCCGGGGCGCCCAACTCGCCGTAGGTCGCGCAGCCGCCAACCCGCGCCAGCCAGGGCTCGGCCAACGGTGCCAACTCGCCCTCGAACTTGGTCTTGTTGATGGATAACAGAGTCGCCTCATAGGGCGACAGGCTGGCTTCGGCCGACGGCGCCGAACCGTCGTCGCCACTGCGACCCACGAAGAAACCAGCGGTCCCGGCGACCAGGGCCAACACCAGCGCACCCGTGATCAGCAACCAGTTGGGCCGCTTCGGCTTCGGAGCCACCGGCGCGATCCGTCGGCCCCCGGATGTGGGGAACGGATCGAATGGGGTGACCTGTGCGGCACTGGTGGCGTAGGACGGTGACTGCGGGGCAGCGGAGACCGGCTGGGTCGATGGCGTTCCGGACGCGGGTGAGGACGGCGCGGCCGAGACCGGCTGCGCCGGCACTGACCCAGGCTGCCCGGAGACCGGCGCCGTGTGCATCGCCCACGGTAGCTGCGGCATGTGGCCCACCAACTCGGGCACCCCGGAAACCGCCTTTGGCGGGCCACTGACCTGCCCCGGCACGCCGGACACCGGCAGCTCTGACGCAGGCGGCACCGACATGGGCGGCCCGGAAACCGGCAGGTCCGGAACCGGCTGGTAGTCCACTCCGAGGCTTTGAAAAAGCCGCTGCGGCGCGTTCCCCTGCTCGGCACCGTAGGCCACCCAGGGGTGAGCGGCCGACAGGCCGGCGGCCGTGTACTGGTGACCGCCGCTGGCCTGCGCCAACGCTCCCACCGCGGCGCCGAAGGCCTCACGCCACCGCTGGTCGGAAGCGGCGACACCGTCCAACACGGCCACTGTGGCGAACTGACCTTGCCCGTCCACTGCCGCCCAGGCCTTACCAACCTGGCACGCGCCCAACAAATGCGTGTACCTGTAGGGGCTTTCCGGCTGCATTCCACTCCTCTGCTCAACCGCCGTGCGGATCCTACAGAGCTGGCGCCAAGTCGGCGTCCCGCCGGTCAGCCGACCGACATGTCCGCGGGAGGTCTGGTCTGCTCGAACCTATCGCCACCTACCCGTGGGACTTACTGGATCTTGTCGATGCGGCCCTGCTCTACCTTCCCCGAGTCAGGTACTCGCAGGGAAGGTCCAGCTGCCAGGGAGAGGGAATGGTATCGATAGGGGTCTCCGTCTTGCCAGTAGCACACTCCTGCTCGGCAACCCAGAGATTCTGCTGCCATGTTGGACCCTCGAGTCGAACCAAGCCAAGTGTAGAACTCCATTGATAGACAATGCCGCACAGAATTATCGCTGCCACCCCGACGCGTACGACAGTCAGCACATGCCGCAACTGCGGTCTTGGAGCCCGTGCCAGGCCCACGAGAACTGCCGTGAACAGGAACAGCGATGGCGCTGCGCTGTACCGCTGACCGAGGATGACGGCGTAGGGCTGGTCGATGCGAAGCAGATCGGACCAGTTCATGTAGAGCTGCACGCCGATAAACGCGGCGGCTAGGCACAAGCTCGCGATCCCCAGGAACCGCCGAGCCGGCGTGCCGTAGCGGAGTCCATAACCGGCGACAGCCAGAGCGACGACAGCGGCGAGCACCGCCGGCCAGGCATAGAAGCGCGAGTTCAGCTCCAGTGCATCTGGATACAGGCCTGCGGCCAACTCTGACCCGGTGAACATCACCAGTGGTACGCGGGCTGCGGCAGCGGCAAGTCCCTGCGTTACGTCGAACGGGTCACGCTCTCGCGTCGAGGTCGACGACAGCAGCGGCACGATCTGCATCGCCAAGCCGACAATGAAGGCGAGCGCCGGCACTCGATCACGTCGCCGAGGCAGGGCAAGTCGTGCGCCGGCCAACGGAACAAGCAGCATCCCCAGGGGGCTCGTCGTCACAGCGAGCAGGAGCGCAGCGGCACTCAGGCAATTCTGCCAGCGCGTTGCCGGCCGCCAGAGCAGAGCCCAGAAGGCGCCGAAAATGACGAACCAGTGGAGATTGGCAAGGTTGTTCAGGGCCTCGCTATTGCCGGACGGCAGCAGGATGATCGCAGCGGCCAGCACCGCTCGCAGTTTGCGGGACGGAAGGTGCCCGGCGGCCGCGGTGAAGACCAGCAGGGCAACCGCCGCACGTACCGCCGCTGCCGCAATCGCCACCCCCGCAGCCCACCAGCCGATCGGCAGCTGGACGGCCAAGTCGGCGAAGAGTCTAGGAAGCACGTGCAGGTAGCCGGCGTACGGCTCGATGACCACCAGCGGAAAATTCTTGGTCGCCGCGCCGCCGAGGAATATCCGACCGTCCTCTGCCCAGACATGGGTCAGGTGAGTTCGGCCCTGCGGAATCACCAACAGGTAGGTCACCGCGAGCAGGAAGGCCGCGAGGTATCCGAAAACGGTCCTGCGGCCAATCGGCGCCGATGTGACAGTGCTAGGAAAGACGTTGTCCGCTAACCACCGTTGCCAGGTCAGCCCGCTCCGCCAGCCGCTCCGCGGAGGTCGCTGCGAGGAGCCGAGTTCGGCAGGCGACTCCAGAACCGATGTGTGGTGGATGGTCGCCCGGTGCTGGCCCTGTTCCACGCTTGTCACGACACTGCCTCCGATGATCCCCCGCGGCGGACCGGCAGTATCGCACAGCGGGCACCAGCCAATTGATGAGCGCAGACTGCGCCTGAGGTCCTCACGCAAAGCCGTGCCATCAACGAACGTGGTGCGGGGTCCATGGCCAAATGCGGGGCGCATCAGCTGGGCAAAAGACCGCCCTCACCAGCGAACGGCGACTTCGCAGCCGCCTTGTCTGTGAAAGTTTCTATGCATAGAGTCTAGCTGTGAATGAAGGTGGTGCAGAGGGCACCGAGCTGCTAAGGCTGTTCGACGGCGTACGGCTGACGCCCACCCAGCGCCGCATCGCGCACTGCCTCGTGCAGCACGCACCCGCCGTGGCGTACCTGTCCGCCGCCGAGGTCGCCGACCTCGCCGGTGTCAGTCAGCCGTCGGTCACCCGGTTCGCCGTCGCGCTCGGGCACGACGGTTATCCGGCGCTGCGCCGCCGGCTGCGCGACCTCACCGCCGGCACGACGGGCGGGTCGGCGGACGCCGGCAACGAACTCCAGCAGGCGGTACGCGCGGAGATCGGCAACCTCGACCGGCTGGCCGGTCAGCTCGCCGACCGGGACCGGATCGCCGAGACCGGGCGGCTGCTCGCCGAGAGCCGCCCGCTGCCGGTGCTCGGTCTGCGCGCCGCCGCGCCGCTGGCCGCGTACTTCGCCTACTTCGCCGCCAAGGTGCACCCGGACGTACGGGTGCTCGACGACGGCGGCAGCCTGCTCACCGATCGGCTGGAGCAGGCGGCCGAGGCCGGAGCGTCCGCAGTGCTCGCCTTCGTCCTCCCCCGCTATCCCCGGGAGACCCTGGACGCGCTGCGCGACGCGCGCGCCGCCGGGCTGACGGTGGTGGCGATCACCGACTCACCGGTCAGCCCGGCCACCGAGCATGCCCACGTGGTGCTGCCCGCCGCGGTCGGCGCGCAGCTCGTGTTCGACCTGCACACCGCACCGATGACCCTGGCCATGGTGCTGTTGCAGGCGATCTGCGACGCCGCGCCGGCCGACACCCAGCGCCGACTGGAGGCGTTCGAAGCCTCCGCGGCCCGCCGACAGTTGTTCCTCGGATGACCGGAGGAGAGCCAGAGATGACCAAGCCCATCCGTGCCGCACGAGGCAGCCAGCTCACCACCCGCGGGTGGCAGCAGGAGGCCGCCCTGCGGATGTTGATGAACAACCTCGATCCCGAGGTGGCGGAACGCCCCGACGACCTGGTGGTCTACGGCGGCACCGGGAAGGCGGCACGGGACTGGCCGTCGTACCACGCGTTGGTCCGCACGCTCACCGACCTGCGCGAGGACGAGACGATGCTGGTGCAGTCGGGCCGCCCGGTCGGGGTGATGCGCACCCACGAGTGGGCGCCCCGGGTGCTGCTGGCCAACTCCAACCTGGTCGGCGACTGGGCGACCTGGCCGGAGTTCCGCCGCCTGGAGCAGCTCGGCCTGACCATGTACGGGCAGATGACCGCCGGTTCGTGGATCTACATCGGCACGCAGGGCATCCTCCAGGGCACCTACGAGACGTTTGCCGCGGTGGCCGCCAAGAGGTTCGCCGGCACCCTCGCCGGCACGTTGACGTTGACCGCCGGCTGTGGCGGGATGGGCGGCGCGCAGCCCCTCGCGGTCACCATGAACGACGGCGTCTGCCTGATCGTGGACGTGGACCGCACCCGGCTCGACCGCCGGGTGCACGACCGCTACCTCGACGAGGTCGCCGACTCCCTGGACGACGCGGTCGACCGGGTCCTCGCGGCGAAGCGGGACCGCCGGGCCCTGAGCGTCGGCGTGGTCGGTAACGCCGCCGAGGTCTTCCCGGAGTTGCTCCGTCGGGGCGTCGCTATCGACATCGTGACCGACCAGACCAGCGCGCACGACCCGTTGGCGTACCTGCCGGTGGGGGTCGAGCTGGCCGACGCCCGGGACTACGCCGCGGCGAAGCCGGCCGAGTTCACCGACCGGGCCCGTGCGTCGATGGCGAAGCACGTCGAGGCGATGGTCGGCTTCCTCGACGCCGGCGCCGAGGTGTTCGACTACGGCAACTCGATCCGGGGCGAGGCGCAGCTGGGCGGCTACCAGCGGGCCTTCGACTTCCCCGGCTTCGTGCCGGCGTACATCCGACCGTTGTTCTGTGAGGGCAGGGGTCCGTTCCGGTGGGCGGCGCTCTCCGGCGACCCGGCCGACATCGCGGCCACCGACCGCGCGATCCTGGAGCTGTTCCCGGAGAACGAGTCGCTGGCCCGTTGGATCAAGCTGGCCGGTGAGCGGGTCGCCTTCCAGGGCCTGCCGGCCCGGATCTGCTGGCTCGGCCAGGGCGAACGGGATAAGGCGGGCGTGCGGTTCAACGACATGGTCGCCTCCGGTGAACTCTCCGCGCCGGTGGTGATCGGCCGGGACCACCTGGACACCGGCAGCGTCGCCAGCCCGTACCGGGAGACCGAGGGCATGGCCGACGGCTCCGACGCGATCGCCGACTGGCCGCTGCTCAATGCTCTGGTCAACACCGCCAGCGGCGCGTCCTGGGTGTCCATCCACCACGGCGGTGGCGTCGGCATCGGCCGGTCGATCCACGCCGGGCAGGTCTGCGTCGCCGACGGCACCGCCCTGGCCGGTCAGAAGATCGAACGGGTGCTCACCAACGACCCGGCGATGGGCGTGATCCGGCACGTCGACGCCGGCTACGACAGCGCCCGCGAGGTCGCCGACCGCACCGGAGTCCGCATCCCGATGACCGAGGGTGCCGACTCGTGACCGGCGACCTCTCCTCCCGATTCCGGGCCCTGTGGGACGAGATCGCGCCGATTGGGCGGGACGCTGACAGCGGCGGCTACCTGCGGTACGCGCTGACCGCGCCGGAGCTGGAGCTGCGGACCTGGTTCCGTGCCCAGGCCGAGCGTCGCGGCATGCCGGTCACCGAGGACGGCAACGGCAACCTCTTCGCCCACTGGGGTGACCCGGAGGGCGAGGACGCCGTGCTGACCGGCAGCCACTTCGACTCGGTACCGCACGGCGGGGCGTACGACGGGCCACTCGGCATCGTCAGCGCCTTCCTCGCCGTGGACGAGCTACGCGCCGCCGGGGTCACCCCGGACCGGCCGCTGGTGCTGGGCGCGTTCGTCGAGGAGGAGGGGGCCCGCTTCGGCGTACCCTGCCTGGGATCGCGGCTGCTCACCGGGGCGCTGTCGCCCGACCGCGCGGCCGGCCTGCGCGACGCGGCCGGGGTGAGCTTCGCCGAGGCGCTTGGCGACCGGCCGGCGGGTGCCCGCCCGGAGGTGCTGGGCCGGTTCGGCGCCTTCGTCGAGTTGCACGTCGAGCAGGGCCGCGCCCTCGTCGACACCGACGCCCCGGTCGCGGTGGCCAGCGCGATCTGGCCGCACGGCCGGTGGCGCTTCGACGTGGTCGGGGAGGGCAACCACGCGGGTACGACCCGGATGGCCGACCGCCGCGACCCGATGCTGACCTACGCGTTCACGGTGCTGGCGGCCAACAAGGAGGCCCGGCTGCGCGGTGCGCACGCCACGGTGGGGCGCGTCGCCGTCGAACCCAACGCCACCAACGCGATCCCGTCGAAGGTGACCGGTTGGCTGGACGCCCGGGCCGCCGACCAGGAGACGCTCGCCGGCCTGGTCGACGCGGTACGCGGCAAGCTCGCCGAACGGGCCCGCCGCGACGGTACGGCGGTGACTGTCACCGAGGAGTCGGCCACCCCGCTGGTCGCCTTCGACGGCGGGCTGGCCAAGCGCCTCGCCACGCTGCTGGACGCGCCGGTGTTGCCCACCGGCGCGGGGCACGACGCCGGAGTGCTCGCCGGGCACCTGCCCACCGCGATGCTCTTCGTGCGCAACCCGACCGGGGTGTCGCACTCCCCCGCCGAGACCGCGACCGACGACGACTGCGCCGCCGGGGTACGGGCGCTGGCCCGGGTGCTGGAGGAGCTGACATGCCGGTGACCGCGACCCGCTGGCTGGCGGAGTACGCCTGGCTGCCCGAGCACGCCGAGCCCACGCCCGACGTGCTGATTGAGACCGACGGCGGGCGGATCACCGCGGTGACGCCGCTGCTGGGAGCGCACGGACCGGACGCCGGGGTCGACGTGTACGCCGACGCCGTGCCACTGCCCGGGCTGACAGTGCCCGGCCTGGCCAACGCGCACTCGCACGCCTTCCACCGGGCGCTGCGCGGGCGCACCCACGGCGGCCGGGGTGACTTCTGGACCTGGCGGGACCAGATGTACGGCGTCGCCGACCGCCTGGACCCGGACACCTACCTGGCCCTGGCCCGCGCGGCGTACGCGGAGATGGCGCTCGCGGGGGTCACCTGCGTGGGCGAGTTCCACTACCTGCACCACCGACCCGACGGCGGCGCGTACGACGACCCGAACGAGATGAGCGCGGCGCTGGTCGAGGCGGCCGCGCACGCCGGAATCCGGCTCACACTGCTGGACACCTGCTATCTGACTTCCACAGTGGACGGTCAGGCCCTCGCCAGCCCGCAACGGCGCTTCGGCGACGGCGACGCCTCCCGCTGGGCGCAGCGGGCGGGCGCGTTCCAGCCGACAGACGCCCACGTCCGGGTCGGCGCGGCCGTGCACTCGGTGCGGGCGGTCCCGGCCGACCAGCTCTCCACTGTCGCCGAGTGGGCCGGGGAGCGGCAGGCACCGCTGCACGTGCACCTCTCCGAACAGCCGGCCGAGAACGACGAGTGCCGGGCCGTGCACGGGCGCTCGCCCACCGCGCTGCTCGCCGAGCACGGCGTGCTCGGGCCGAACACCACGGCCGTGCACACCACCCACCCGACCAGCGCCGACCTGACCCTGCTCGCCGACAGTCGGACGGGGGTCTGCCTCTGCCCGACCACCGAGCGGGACCTGGCCGACGGCATCGGCCCGGCCCGGCTGATGGCCGAAGCGGGGATCCGGTTGAGCCTCGGCAGCGACAGTCACGCCGTGATCGACCTGTTCGAGGAGGCCCGGGCGGTGGAGTTGGACGAGCGGCTGCGTACCCGTCGACGCGGCCACTTCACACCGGCGGACCTGGTGACGGCGGCCAGCTCCGCCGGGCACGCGGCGCTGGGCTGGGCCGACGCCGGGAGGATCGCCGTCGGCGCGCGCGCCGACCTGGTCACGGTACGGCTGGACAGCGCCCGTACCGCCGGGGTGCCGCCGGTGGGCGCGTTCTTCGCCGCCACCGCCGCCGACGTCGAGCAGGTCGTGGTCGACGGTCGCCTGGTGGTGGCCGAGGGCCGGCACCTGAGCGTCGACGTGCCGGCCGAGTTGTCGGCGGCCATCGAGGCGGTGACTCCCCGGTGAGCGCGAGGAGTGAGCCGGGTTTGCGAGCCCCGCAGTCGCGAACGAAAGAAGGCTCTGCATGAGCAGTCTGCTCGTCGACAACATCGGTGAGTTGGTCACCAACGGTGCCGGCGAGGGTCCGCTGGGCATCCGCCGCAACGCGGCCGTGCTGGTCGAAGAGGGCCGGGTGGTCTGGGTCGGGCCGTCCGCGTACGCGCCGGCCGCCGACCGGCGGCTCGACGCCGGTGGGGCGGCGGTGCTGCCCGGCTTCGTGGACAGCCACGCCCACCTGGTCTTCGCCGGGGACCGTGCCGCCGAGTTCGCCGCCCGGATGGCCGGTCAGCCCTACACCGGCGGCGGCATCCGGACCACTGTCGGCGCCACCCGGGCCGCCACCGACAACGAACTCCGGATCACGGTGCGCCGGCTGCGCGGGGAGGCGCTGCGCCAGGGCACCACGACCATGGAGATCAAGAGTGGGTACGGGCTGACCGTCGCCGACGAGGCCCGCTCGCTGCGGATCGCCGCCGAGAGCAGCACCGAGACCACCTTCCTCGGCGCACACGTGGTGCCGGCCGAGTACGCCGACCGCCCCGACGACTACGTGAGCCTGGTCTGCGGCCCGATGCTCGCCGCCGCCACGCCGTACGCGAAGTGGGTCGACGTGTTCTGCGAACGGGGTGCCTTCGACGTCGACCACGCTCGCGCCATCCTGGCCTGCGGCCAGGCCGCCGGGCTGGGCGTCCGTATCCACGCCAACCAGCTCGGCCCCGGAGCGGGGGTGCGGCTCGGTGTGGAGCTGGACGCGGCCAGCGTCGACCACTGCACCCACCTCAGCGACGCCGACGTGGACGCGTTGGCCGGCACGGCCCGCAGCGACGGGTCGGGGACCCGTACGGTGGCGACACTGCTGCCGGGAGCGGAGTTCTCCACCCGATCGCCGTACCCGGATGCCCGCCGACTGCTCGACGCGGGTGTGACAGTGGCGCTCGCCACCGACTGCAACCCCGGCTCGTCGTACACCTCCTCGATGCCGTTCTGTGTGGCGCTGGCGGTCCGCGAGATGCGGATGACCCCGGCGGAGGCGGTCTGGGCCGCGACCGCCGGGGGCGCGCGGGCGCTGCGCCGCGACGACATCGGCGTCCTCACCCCCGGCGCGCGGGCCGACCTCGTCGTCCTGGACGCGCCGTCGTACCTCCACCTGGCCTACCGGCCCGGTGTCCCCTTGATCCGCCAGGTAATGCGCAACGGAGTAACGCCATGACGACAGTGACCATCCAGCCCACCGGAATCTCCGCCGACGACGTTCTCGCGGTGGCCCGCGGCACCGCCACTGTCGTCCTCGACCCGGCCACCATCGACGCGATGGCGACCAGTCGGGCCATCGTGGACGGCATCGAGTCGTCCGGCCGTCCCGTGTACGGGGTGTCCACCGGGTTCGGGGCACTGGCCAACACCTTCATCGCGCCGGAGCGGCGGGCCGAGCTGCAACACGCGTTGATCCGTTCGCACGCCGCCGGGGTGGGCGCCCCGATGCCACGCGAGGTGGTCCGGGCGATGATGCTGCTGCGGGTCCGGTCGCTCGCCCTGGGCCGCTCCGGGGTCCGGCCGCTGGTCGCCGAGGCCCTGGTAGACCTGCTCAACAACGACATCACCCCGTGGGTGCCGGAGCACGGCTCGCTGGGCGCCTCCGGTGACCTGGCGCCGCTGGCGCACTGCGCGCTGGCGCTGCTCGGTGAGGGCTGGATCCTCGGGCCGGCCGGCGAGCGGCAGGACGCCGCCGACGCGCTGACCGCCGCCGGGCTCAAGCCGATCGAGTTGGCAGCCAAGGAGGGGCTGGCGCTGATCAACGGCACCGACGGCATGCTCGGGATGCTGCTGCTGGCGATCGACGACGCGGCGCACCTGTTCGCCATGGCCGACGTGACCGCCGCGCTGGCCATCGAGGCGATGCTCGGATCGGAGCGGCCGTTCCTGCCCGAGCTGCACGCGATCCGGCCGCACCCCGGTCAGGCCGCCTCGGCGGCGAACATCCACCGGCTGTTGCAGGACTCCCGGGTGATGGACTCGCACCGCGACGACCTGGCGCACGCCGTGCAGGACGCGTACTCGATGCGCTGCGCCCCGCAGGTGGCCGGCGCGGCCCGCGACACCCTGGACTTCGTCCGCACCGTCGCCGCACGGGAACTGGTGTCGGTGGTGGACAACCCGGTGGTGCTGCCGGACGGTCGGGTCGAGTCGACGGGCAACTTCCACGGCGCGCCGCTCGGCTTCGCCGCGGACTTCCTCGCCATCGCCGCCGCCGAGGTGGGCGCGATCGCCGAACGGCGGGTGGACCGGCTGCTCGACGTCACCCGTTCCCGGGAACTGCCGGCGTTCCTCTCCCCCGACGCCGGGGTCAACTCCGGGCTGATGATCGCCCAGTACACGGCGGCGGGCATCGTCGCGGAGAACCGTCGCCTGGCCGCCCCCGCCTCGGTGGACTCCCTGCCCACCAGCGGCATGCAGGAGGACCACGTGTCGATGGGCTGGGCGGCGGCGAAGAAGCTGCGCACCGTGCTGGACAACCTCACCAGCCTGCTCGCTGTGGAGCTGCTGGCCGGCGTACGCGGTCTGCAACTGCGCGCGCCGTTGGAGCCGTCACCGGCTGGCCGGGCCGCCGTCACCGCGCTCGGTCCGGCGGCCGGCGAGCCCGGCCCGGACGTGTTCCTCGCCCCGGTGATGGAGGCGGCCCGCGCGGTCGTCGCCGGGCCGGAGTTGCGCGCCGCCATCGAGCGGGAGGTCGGCCCGCTGGGCTGACCTCCGCCGGGTCGCTGTCGTCCGCCGCGGGTCAGGTGGCGGGCGGCAGCACCTCGCGCCCGTCAGCTGGCGGGCGGCAGCACCTTGGCGACCAGCTTGGCCAGCTCGCGCAGCGCCTTGCCGCGGTGGCTGATGGCGTCCTTCTCCGCCGGCGTCAGCTCCGCGTTGGTGCGGTCCTGTCCGTCACCGAGGAAGATCGGGTCGTAGCCGAACCCGCCGTCGCCGCGCGGAGCGCGCAGCACCTGCCCGGACTGCCGGCCGTCGACCAGGTGCTCCTTGCCGCCGGGCAGCACCAGCGCCACGGTGCAGACGAACGAGGCAGCCCGCTGCTCGTCCGGCACGTCGGCGATCTGGTCCAGCACCAACTGGAGGTTGGCCTGGTCATCGCCGTGCTTGCCGGACCAGCGGGCGCTGAACACCCCTGGCATCCCGTTGAGCGCGTCCACAGCGATCCCGGAGTCGTCGGCGATGGTCGGCAGACCCGTCTGCCGGCACCCCTCCCGTGCCTTGATCAGCGCGTTCTCACCGAAGGTCAGGCCGGTCTCCGGCAGCTCCGCGTACTGCTCGACGTCGTCCAGGCCGAGCAGGGCGATCCGGTGCGCGCCGAGCGCGCCGTCCAGGATCCGCTGAAGCTCCACCAGCTTCTTACGGTTGCGGGTGGCGAGCAGGACCTTGTTCATGAGAGTGCCTTCCGCTGGGCTTCGGCCAATTCGGTGCAACCCGCGACGGCCAGGTCGAGCAGACTGTCGAGTTGGTCCCGGGCGAACACGCCCGCCTCACCGGTGCCCTGCACCTCGACGAAGTCGCCCGCACCGGTGCACACCACGTTCATGTCGACCTCGGCGGCGACATCCTCCTCGTAGCAGAGGTCCAGACGGGCCTCGCCGGCGACGATCCCGACGCTGACCGCGGCCACCGACCGGTGCATCACCTTCTCCGGCTTGCCGGCCAACGCCTTGCGGGCGGCGAGCCAGCCCACGGCGTCGTGCAGGGCGACGTACGCGCCGGTGATCGCGGCGGTGCGGGTGCCGCCGTCGGCCTGGAGCACGTCGCAGTCGAGCACGATCGAGTTCTCGCCGAGCGCCTTGAGGTCGATGCTGGCCCGCAGGCTACGGCCGATCAGCCGGGAGATCTCGTGGGTGCGTCCACCGACGCGACCCTTGACGCTCTCCCGGTCGGAACGGGTGTTGGTGGCCCGGGGCAGCATCGCGTACTCGGCGGTCACCCAGCCGAGCCCGGAGCCCTTGCGCCAGCGGGGCACCCCCTCGGTGACGCTCGCCGTGCAGAGCACCCGGGTGCCGCCGAACTCGACGAGCACCGAGCCCTCCGGATGGGTGCTCCAGCCTCGGGTCAGAGTCACCGGTCGGAGTTGAGAGGGCCCTCGCCCGTCAGGTCGCGCCATGTCTGCACCCTATGCGGTGCGGGGATCCACCTCACTCGGGGTGCCCACGGGCGCGTCCGCGTCGTGCACGCGGAGGAACCCGGCGACGGCCGCCGGCCACCCGAACTCCTCGGCCCGCGCCCGGGCGGCGAGTCGCCGCTGCGCCTGCGGCCGTTCCGCCAGGCGGGTCACCGCCGCCGCCATCGACTCCCCCGAGCCGTACGCGGCCAGTCCGGCGGCTCCGATCACCTCGGGCAGGGCGCTGGCCGCGTTGACGACGACCGGGGTGCCGCAGGCCAACGCCTCCAGCCCGGCCAGACCGAACGTCTCCACCGGGCCGGGTGCGAGCACGACGTCGGCGCTCGCGAGCAACGCGGCCACGGCGGCGCGGTCCGGCAGGAAGCCGGCGAACGTGACCGGCAGTCCTTCCGCCCGGCGGGCGAGCGCGCCGCGCAGCGGGCCGTCGCCGGCCATCACCAGCACCGCCGGTACGCCGACCCGACGCAGCTCGGCGAGGGCCTGCACGGCCAACTCCGGCCGCTTCTCCGGGGACAGCCGCGCGCAGTGCACCAACAGCAACTCGCCCGGGTCCGCGTACCGCGCGCGCAACAGCTGGTCGGCCCGGTCCGGGGAGAAGGTGTCCAGGTCCACCCCGAGCGGCACCAGCTCGACGTTGCCGGCACCGATCCGGTCGAACTCCTCGGCGGCCCACCGGGTCGTGCAGACGATCCGGTCGTACGCCTGGCTGGTCGCCCGGTTGAGCCGGTCGGCGATCGATCTGCGCAACGTGTGGGGCACCCCCCACTGGCCGAGCAGCCCGGTCAGCGACTCGTGCGAGACCATCACCGACGGCACCCCGTGCGCCCGGGCCCACCCGCCCGTCCAGCGCAGCGACGACCGGTCGGAGACCTCCAACCGGTCCGGGGCGAGGTCGGCGAGGAGCCGGGCCAGCCGACGCCGGCCGGCGAGCAGCCGGTACCCACCGCTGCCCGGCATCTCCGGGCCGGGCACTGTGATCACCCGCCCCCACGGGTACGACTCGTCGGCGGCACGTCTGCCGGGGATCACCAGCACCGGATCGTGTCCCGCCGCCCGGTAGCCCTCTCCCAGGTGTCGCAGTGCGGTACGCAGACCGCCGGATCGTGCGGTCACGAAGTTGGCGAGCCGCACGATCCGCAGACCGCCCGTGGCCCCGGTCACGAGGCGGCCGGCAGGCCGACGGTGGCGGCCACGGCGCGTACCGCGTGGTAGTGCCCGATCAGCTCGTCGCCGACGGCCGACCAGCTACGGCGACCGACCGCGACGCGGGCGGCCAGCCCGTGGGCCCGCCGCCGGTCGGCGTCGCCGGCGAGGTCGGCCACCGCCGCGGCGAGCGCGTCGCCGTCGTTCGGCGGCACCAGCGACCCGGTCACGCCCGGGTCGACCAGGTCGACCGGGCCGCCGCTGGCCGGGGCCACCACCGGCACCCCGGAGGCCAACGCCTCCTGGATGGTCTGGCCGAAGGTCTCGTGCGGTCCGGTGTGCACGAACAGGTCCAGGCTGGCGTAGAGCCGGGCCAGGTCCTCGCCGTGCTGCACACCCAGGAAGGTCACCCCGGGCAGCTCCCGGGCCAACTGCCGGCGGGCCGGGCCGTCACCGGCCACCACCACCCGCACACCGGGCAGCCGCGACGTCGCCGCCAGCAGCTCCACCCGCTTCTCCGGGGCGAGCCGCCCGACGTAGCCGACGAGCAGCTCGCCGTTGGGTGCCAGCCGCTCCCGTAGCGCCGCACACCGTTTGGCCGGGTCGAAACGCACGGCGTCCACGCCGCGACGCCACAGCCAGATCCGCTGTACGCCGTTCGCGATCAGGTCGGCCGCGGCGCGGGTGGACGGGGCGAGGGTGCGCTGCGCCGAGTTGTGGATCTCCCGGATCCGCCGCCACGCCGCCGCCTCTCCCCAGCTCACCCGGTACGCCCGCGCGTACGCGGCCACATCGGTCTGGTAGACCGCCACCATCGGCAGCCCGTGTCGGCTGGCCAGGGTGGCCGCCCGTGCGCCGAGGACGAACGGACTGGCCAGGTGGACCACGTCCGGCTCGGCCGAGAGCAACGCCCCGGTCAGCCGGGTGGTGGTCGGCACACCCAACCGGAAACCCTGGTAGCGGGGCAGCGGCACGCTGGGGATGCGCACCACCGGGTACGGCAGCCGTTCGACGTTCCGCCGACTGGCTCCGGGCGGCGCGGGTGCGATGACGACCGGCTCGTGGCCCCGGTCGAGCAGGTGCTCCGCCGTGCGCACCACTGAGTGCGCGACGCCGTTCACGTCCGGTGGGAACGACTCGGTCACGATGGCGATCCGCATGCCCACACCGTGCGGGTGCCACGGGTGCGGCAGACGACAGTTCGCTGACCGGCCGGCGAACAGTACGGCACAACACCGCTGCCCGGTAGACGCCAACCGGGACGGGGTGGGTCAGACGTCGTAACTGGCGCCGGGACGGACCACGTCGATCGGCCCGGTGTACGCGGAGGCCGCCGACTCCAACGTGTGGGCCTCGCTGCCCCAGGCCGCGACCAGGTGGGTGAGCAGCAACCGACCCACCACGGCCTTGGTCGCCGTCTCGCCGGCCTCCCGGCCGGTGAGGTGCAGGTCCGGTGGGTTGTCCACCCCGTCGAGGTAGCTGGCCTCGCAGAGGAAGACGTCGGCGTTCTGGGCCAGCCGCAGCAGCGCGTCGCAGGGCGCGGTGTCCGACGAGTAACACAGCGAGCGGCCGTCGTGCTCCAGCCGCACCCCGTACGTCTCGACGGGGTGGTTGACCCGGTCGACGGTGACGGTGAACGGGCCGATCGGGAAGGTGCCGGGCTGGAGTGCGTAGAACTGGTACACGTCCTCGACGGTGCCGTCGTCGCCGTAGGCGGCACTGAGCCGGTCCGGTGCGCCGGACGGCGCGTACACGGGAAGCGCCGGGTAGGGGCCCTCCGGGGCGTACCGGCGGACCACCACGTAGGTCACGGCGTCGAGGATGTGGTCGCAGTGCAGGTGGGTCAGCAGGATCGCGTCCGGAGCGTGCAGGCCCGCGTACCGCTGGAGGCTGGACAGTGACCCTGAGCCGAAGTCGACCAGGAGCCGGAAACCGTCGGCCTCGACGAGGTAGGCCGAACAGGGCGCCTCGGGGCCGGGGAAGCTGCCGGCGCAGCCAAGGACCGTCAGTCGCATCGAGTGGTCTCGCTGTCACTGTCAGTAGCATTCATGTCGGCCGTCGCTCCAGCCGTGATCTCTACCGACGCGTGCGTCACGCTGCGCAGCCTACGCCCGGGCACCCGGCAGCAAGAATGATCCAACGGAACTTGTCACGAACGTGACACCTGCTCACGGAGCGGCGGGCAACGCACGGGCCGCCGACACACGTCGACGGCCCGTAACGAAACGAAAAGCCCCAACCGGTCAGGCCCAGAGCTGCCCCTCCAGGGCGTCCTCGGCGTCGGCGAGCGTGCCGCCGTACGCGCCGGTGGACAGGTACTTCCATCCGCCGTCGCAGACCACGAAGGCCACGTCGGCACGGCGGCCGTCGCGGACCGCCTCGTGCGCCACCGCGAGCGCGGCGTGCAGGATGGCACCGGTGGAGAAGCCGGCGAAGATGCCCTCCACCTCAACGAGCTGCCGGGTACGCAGCACCGCGTCCCGGGTGCCGACCGAGAACCGCCGGGAGAGCACCGAGGCGTCGTACAGCTCCGGCACGTACCCCTCGTCGATGTTGCGCAGCCCGTAGACCAGCTCGCCGTACCGGGGCTCGGCGGCCACGACCTGGATGCCGTCGACCTTCTCCCGCAGGTAACGACCGGTGCCCATCAACGTGCCGGTGGTGCCCAGCCCGGCCACGAAGTGCGTGATGCTGGGCAGGTCGTGCAGCAGCTCCGGCCCGGTCGTCTCGTAGTGCGCCCGGGCGTTCGCCTCGTTGCCGTACTGGTAGAGCATCACCCAGTCGGGGTGCTCCACAGCGATCTGCTTGGCCGTGGCGACCGCCTGGTTGGAACCGCCCGCCGCCGGCGAGAAGATGATCTCGGCCCCGTACATCCGGAGCAGTTGGACCCGCTCGGTGGAGACGTTCTCCGGCATCACGCAGACCAACCGGTAGCCGCGCAGCTTGGCCACCATCGCCAACGAGATGCCGGTGTTGCCGCTCGTCGGTTCGAGGATGGTGTCACCCGTCCGCAGCCGGCCGGCCTCCTCCGCCGCCCGCACCATGAACAGCGCCGCGCGGTCCTTGATGCTGCCGGTGGGGTTCCGGTCCTCCAGCTTGGCCCAGAGCCGCACCGGCGGCGCCCCGTCGGGCACCGTCGGGGAGAGCCGGGGCAGGCCGACCAGCGGCGTGCCCCCGCACGCGTCGAGCAGACTGTCGTACCGCGCCATGGCGGCCGACCTCAGCGAACCGCGACGGCGTCGCGGGCCATCGCCACAGCGGGAGAGCTGATCGCCGCTGCCGCCGCGCTGTGCGAGCTGATCGCCGCCGCGGCGGCGAAGCCGAACGCGCCGCCGGCCACGGCCGGCAGGATGGTGACGCTGTCGCCGTCGGAGAGCTTGGCGTCCAGCGCGCCGAGGAAACGGACGTCCTCGTCGTTGACGTAGACGTTGACGAAGCGGTGCAAGGTGCCCGCCTCGGTGATCAGCCGGCCGCGCAGACCGCCGTGCCGGGAGTCCAGGTCGTTGAGCAGATCGGCGAGGGTGTCGCCGGCGCCTTCGACGACCTTGGCGCCGCCGGTGTAGCTACGCAGGATGGTGGGGATGCGAACCTCAATGGCCATGATGTCGAGCTCCTCGATCGGGTGTGCCTACGGTGACGGGACGAGACGGGTCGGACGCTGACGGATCAGCGGCCGGAACACTCGTAGTCGACCGTCGCCGGGCTCTGCCCGAACATGTAGGACTGGACGGCATGCGGGTCGACGCCGGCCTCCACGACCTGAACCGGCTCCTCGGTGATCACGCCGTCGACGATCCGGAACGACCGGATCTCCTCCGAGTCGGGCTCACGGGTCGAGACGAGCAGGTAGTGCGCGCCGGGCTCGCCCGCGAAGGAGACATCCGTCCGCGACGGGTACGCCTCGGTGGCGGTGTGCGAGTGGTAGATGACGACGGGCTCCTCGTCCCGGTCGTCCATCTCCCGCCACACCCGCAGGTGCTCCATCGAGTCGAACTCGTAGAAGGTCATCGACCGAGCGGCGTTGTCCATCGGGATGTGCCGGGTCGGGGTGTCGCTGCCGACGGGCCCGGCGACGACGCCGCACGCCTCGTCGGGGTGGTCCCGGCGCGCGTGGGCGACGATCGCGTCGATGATCGACCGGTCGATGCTCAGCACGAGCACCAGCCTAACGCCTGACGAGCACGGGCCGAAGTGGTGCCGGTCACGCCTAGTCGATCAAGGCGTTGAGCAGCGACTCCTGCAAATATCCGAGGTACGCGTAGACCGAAAGCTGGAACACCCGGCTGGACGCCGGGTCCTCCGCGACCGCGTCGTCCAACTCCTCGCCCAGATCCGTGCCGTCCTTGATCTCCAGCCGGACACCCATCGCGAGCCGTGCGTCGTTGAGCGCCCGCAGCCACGCCTCGGCCGCCTCGGCGTCCAGCCGGACCTCGCCGCCCGCCTCGTCGGGGAGCGCGGCCAGGATCGCCCCGGCCTGGTCGATCTTCGCGGTCTTCAGGTCGCCCTCGGTGTAGCGGCGGAACTCGGCGGTGCCCGAAGCATCCTGCGGATAGACCGCCGGGAAGAGCCGACCGACGACCGGGTCGGTGTGGTCGAACCCATCGGTGAGAAGGCCGACCACCTCGGAGGCGACCTTGCGCAACACCCGCGCCTCGTCCACGGCGAAGGTGGCGACGTAACAGCCGGCCTGGCGACGGAACATGCTCACGACTTGTCCACCGTCGCCCACAGCCCGTACGCGTGCAACTGCGACGCGTCGTGCTCCATCCGCTCCCGGGCACCGGTGGAGACCACGGCACGGCCCTTGTGGTGCACGTCAAGCATCAGCTGCTCGGCCCTCTCCCGGCTGTAGCCGAAAAGCTTCTGGAAGACCCAGGTCACGTACGTCATCAGATTGACCGGGTCGTCCCACACGATCGTCACCCACTGCCGGTCGGACGCCGGCACCTCGTCAGTGGCCGGCGTCTCGACCGGTGCAACCTGCGGAGCCGCCATGCCCCCCATCGTGCCACCGGATTCCCGGAACCGAGGAACCGGAACGCCGGCCCGTCGTGGATCGCCCACCCCGGGCACCCCTGAGGCACCCCGCCCGCCGTCTGACGCGCGGTGTGACACGAACCCGGACCGAGGTGCCACCGCGCGGTCAGGCGAGCAGGATGCCGTGGTCGACTGCATCGGAGAGCACCGCGCCCAGCGAGAGGCGGATCACCTCGAACCGCCGGGAGACCTCCCGGGACAACCCCAGCTCGACCTCCCGCACCGCCCGCTGGGACCAGGCCCGCGCCGCACTGTGGTCGTCGTTGCCGGGCGTACGCCACTGCTGCCAGCACCCGCCGGAGAGCGCCACCGCGACCGGCGGGAGCACCTCGGCGCGGGCCGCCGCCGGATAGCTGGCGAGGGCGTCGATCGCCTCCGCGCCGGTCAACGTCGCGACCCCGGCCGTGCTGGTGATCAGCAGCACCTTGTCCAACTCGTGGCCGGGCTGGTCGTCGACCAGGCCGTACTGCACGGCAGTGGCGATCCGTCGCCGCACGCCTTCGGTGGGAGGCGCGGCGAGCACCTGGCCCACGACGTCGGCCATGATGCCGCGCACCGCCTGGTCGCACTGCGCCGTGGCCAACAACGACAACGCCGCCATCTCCCGGTCCAGTAGATCCGGTAGGCCCGCGCAGCCGACCCCGAAGACGATCTCCTGGACCGCCCGCAGGTGGATGTTCGCCAACTCCAGGGCGAGGTGCTGGCGGATCCGCTGGGCGCACGAACGGGTGTGGCGGTCGAGTCGTTCGGACCAGTCGCCCGGGTCGGCGGCCACCGGGATGCGGCCCTGCCCACCCGGCAACACGGGCGGGTCGACACTGGCCCGTTGCAGACCCTCCCGGGACGACCAACCCACCAGCGCGCGCCGCAGATCGGCGGCGGCGTCGGCGTCACCGACCGGGAACCACCGTGCGCCGGCCAGCGCGGGCACTGCGGCCAGCAGCGCCGCGCGATGTGCCGCCACGGTGACCGAGGCCGAGTCGACCTCCGTCGCCGCACCCTCGGCCGGCGGGACGGACGCCCCCGCGCCCTCCGTAGTCGCCGCGCCGTCTGCCGGTGGGGCCCAACCCGCCGCACCAGGGGTAACCGCGAAGACGACCTCCACCGAGGTGGGGGCGACCTCGGTGAGCAGGTTGAGCTCCGCGGCGGTGAACGCCTGGTCGGCAGCGATCACGAAGAGCAGCGCGCCGGCCCGGCCCACCGCGTCGACCAGCACCCGGGTGCCGGCCACGCCGAGCGTGGCGGTGTCCGGACTGTCGATCAGGGTGAAGTGGCGCAGCAGCGGCTCGGGCACGCTCAACTCGACACGCCGGGGCGGACGGGCCAACGCGGGCCCGGCGGCGTTGCGGTCGGCACCGTAGGAGTGCGGCTGGCGGTAACCGGGCACGAACGCGGCCCGAGTGGGCACCTTGGCGTTGCGCACCACCAGCCAACTGCCGGTCGGCACGGTGAGCATGACCGGGTCGAGCCCGAGCAGGGTGGCGAGCACGGCACGCCGGTCGGCGCCGGCCGGGCCGACGGCGACCACGCCGAGCGGCTCCTCCGGGGCAGGGCCGGTCACGCCGACCCGGGTGGGCAGCGGACCGCAGGTGGGCAGGTCGGCTGGGCCGGCCATGTCGTCCGGCGAGTCGACCGAGGGGAGAGGGCCCTGCTTCATCAGGTGACCTCCCGTGGCAGGTGACCGGCTGCCCGGTCGCGTGGAAGATCCGGTGCACAACCCGGATGCCCGAACAGTACGTGCGGGCCAGCAACCGGGCGGAACACATCGGATACTCATCGGTAATTGTGCGACTACTCAACTTCGTTGGGTGACGGTACGGGCGCAGACGGATTCCGGTCGATATGCTGCGCGAATGAGTCGGTGGGAGTTCGTCGGCCGGACAGATGAGCTGAACCGCCTGCTGGCGGCGGTGACCGGCGAGGCCGGCCGCGGGCTCTTCTTCAGCGGCAGCGCGGGCATCGGCAAGAGTCGATTGCTGCGCGAGGGCGTCAACGCGTTGCCCACCGACCGGTTCGCGATCTGGTCCATCGCGGCCAGCGCCACCACCGCCGCGTTGCCGTTCGGCGGTCTGGTGCAGGTCCTCCCCGCCGAGCAGCCGCAGGGCCTCTCCCCCGCCGGCATCCTGCGCTGGGCGCTCAACGTGCTGCAACAGCAGGCGGCGGGCCGACGCATCGTCCTCGCCATCGACGACGCGCACCTGCTCGACCCGCCCTCGGCGGCGCTGGTGCACCTGGTCGCCCGCGCGGAGAACGCCACAGTGCTCGGCACCCTGCGCGACGGCGAGCAGATCCCGCTGCCGATCCGCGCACTCTGGACCGACGACCTGGTCGAGCACGTCGAACTGAGCCCGATGCCGCAGGAGGAGACGGCGGGCCTGCTGGCGGCGATCCTGGGTGGTCCGGTGGACTCCGGCTCCGCCGACCGGCTCGGGGAGCTGTCGGCCGGCAACCCGCTGCTGCTCCGCGAGTTGGTGCACGCCGCGAGCGGCAGCGCGGAGTTGAAGCGCACCTACGGGATCTGGAAGTGGACCGGGCGACTGGAGTTGGCGCCCAACCTGACCGACCTGATCGACACCCGGGTCGGCAAGCTCACCGACGGCGTCCGTGCGGTCGTCGAGCTGGTGGCCTTCGGCGAGCCGCTCGGGCTGCACCTGCTCAAACAGGCCGCCGACCAGGCGGACGTGGAGACCGCCGAGGAACGCGGCCTGATCAGTGTGATCCAGCACGACCGGCGGACCGACGTCCGGCTGGCCCACCCGCTCTACGGCGAGGTAATGCGCCGCCGCTGCCCGGTCAGCCGCACCCGCCGCCTCCAGGCGAACCTCGCGGCACTGCTCGAACAGGTGGGCAAGCGTCGCCGCGACGACCTGCTGCGCGTGGCGGTCTGGCGACTCGACTCGGGCACCGCACAGGACCCTTCGCTCCTGGTCGATGCCGCGATCCAGGCGTTCACCCGCTACGACGTGCCGTTGGCCACCCGCCTGGCACGCGCCGCGCTCAACGCCGACGGCGGCTCCGACGCGGCAGAACTGCTGGCCACCATCCTGATGTTCGCCGACCGGCCCGAGGAGGCGATCGCTGTCCTCGACACGGTCACCCCCGAGCCCGGCGACGAGCGGCGGCTCTGCCGCTGGCTGACGGTACGCGGGATGGTCAGCTACTGGGGGTTGAGCCGAGAGTCCACGGTGGAGGAGATCGCGAGCCGCGTCGAGCAACTCAGCGACTCCGCGGACCGGTCCCGGGTGCACGCCTTCGAGGCGATCATGCGCCTGCACGGCATGGACACGGCAACCGCCGTGCGGCTCAGCCAACGCGTACTGGACCGGCCGGCCGCCGGCGTCGCCGCCCGCGAGCTGGCGCGTTCCACCATCGCGTACGTGCAGGCCGCGCAGGGCCAGCTCAACCGCAGCGGTACGGCTATCGCCCAGGTGCACTCCGCGGCGGCCAACTGGCGCACCGACATGCCGTACCTCCAGTTGGCACTGGAGCTGGCCCGGGGCACCAAGCTCATGCTGACCGGCGACCTGGCCGGCATCGACTCGATCGTGGCCGACGAGTTCGCGGACCTCGCCGGTGCCGGTGACTTCCGGCTCGGCACCGGCTACCTCGCCATCCTCCAGGCGTACGCAGCCCGGATGCGTGGGCAGAGCGACGCGGCGATGCGGACGGCCCTGGGCGCGTGCGCGGTGCTGGCCACCAGCCGGGTCTACGCCGGCCTGGCGCAGGCGGAGCGCGCCCAGTCGGCGGCGCTGCGCGGTGACGCCGCGCAGGCGACGGCGGCGATGGCCGAGGCGGACCGCACCCACGCGCCGGGCATGGCGGTGCTCTACCCGTGGCTGGAGCAGGCTCGGGGCGCCGCCCTCGCCGCGTCGGGCGACCTGCCGGGCGCGGTCAAGCACCTCGAGGACCTGGTGGACCGGCTGCGCGCTGACGATTTCGCCGGGCACGAGGTGCACGTCCTGCACGACCTGGTGCGACTGGACCAGGCGAGCATGCCGGTCGGTCCCACCTGCTCCGACGGTGGCCGCCGGACGGTCGCCCAGCGCCTCGCCGAGCTGTCCGAACGGGTCGACGGGGTGCTTCCGCCGCTGCTGGCCCGGCACGCCCGCGCCGCGGTGACCGACTCCGCCACCGACCTGCTCGCGGTCGCCGACGATTATGCCGCCCTGGAGTTGACCGTATACGCGGCCGAGGCCACCGCCCAGGCCGTGCAGCGGTTGCGCCGGCAGCACTCGGCGGCCGCCAACGACGCCCGGGAGCGCCTCGCCGGGCTGCTCGGGCGATGTGACTCGATCCGGACGCCGGCGCTGCGGGCGGGCGCGCCGGTGCTCACCGAGCGGGAGTGGCAGGTGGCCCGTCTCGCCGCGCACGGCGCGCCCAGCCGGGCCATCGCCGAACGGTTGTATCTCTCGGCACGCACCGTGGAGAACCACCTCCAGCGGATCTACACCAAGCTCGGTGTGACCGGCCGCGCCGAGCTGTGGGCCGCGCTGCGCTCGATCCCGGGCCACGAGGGCGGCGACGCGGGCTGAACCTTAGGCTGGGGCGGTGAGCAACCACCGACCCGCGCTGCTGACCGACCACTACGAGCTGACCATGGTCAGCGCGGCACTGAGGGACGGCACCGCCGACCGCCGGTGTGTCTTCGAGGTGTTCAGCCGCCGACTGCCCAGTGGTCGCCGGTACGGCGTGGTCGCCGGCACCGGTCGGCTGGTCGATCTGATCCGCGACTTCCAGTTCGACCCCACCGCTGTCGACTTCCTCCGCCGGACGGGGGTGGTCGACGAGTCGGCCGCCGGGTGGCTCACCGACTACCGCTTCACCGGCGACATCGACGGGTACGCCGAGGGTGAGCTGTTCTTCCCGGGCTCACCGATCCTCACCGTCTCCGGCGGATTCGCCGAGTGCGTGGTGCTGGAGACACTCGTGCTCTCCGTCCTCAACCACGACAGCGCTGTCGCCGCGGCGGCGGCCCGCATGGTGACCGCCGCGCGGGGCCGGACCCTCATCGAGATGGGGTCACGTCGGGCGCACGAGGAGGCCGCCGTGGCGGCGGCGCGTGCCGCGTACCTGGCCGGGTTCCGGTTCACGTCCAACCTCGCCGCCGGTGCGCGCTACGGCATCCCGACGGCCGGCACGGCGGCGCACGCGTTCACCCTGCTGCACGACGACGAGCGGGCGGCGTTCGCCTCGCAGGTCGCCACGCTGGGCAGGGACACCACGCTGCTGGTCGACACGTACGACATCAGTCAGGGCATCCGCAACGCGATCGCGGTGGCCGGGCCGGACCTGCGGGCGGTACGGATCGACTCGGGCGACCTGGCGGTGATCGCCCAGCAGTCCCGCGAACTGCTCGACTCGCTGGGCGCCACCGAAACGAAGATCATCGTTAGTGGTGACCTCGACGAGTACGCGATCGCCGCGTTGGCCGCCGAACCGGTGGACATGTACGGCGCCGGCACGGCAGTGGTCACCGGCTCCGGGGCACCGACCGCCGGGCTGGTCTACAAGCTCGTCGAGGTCGAGGGGCGGCCGGTGGTGAAGCGCTCCGAGCACAAGGCCACCATCGGCGGCCGGAAGGTAGCGGTCCGCCGGCACAAGCCGACCGGCACCGCCACCGAGGAGATCATCGTCCCGCAGGGCGTGCCGGACCGGAAGCCGAACGACCGCATGCTCCAGCACTCGTACGTGGCTGACGGCGAGCCCGTGTCGCTGCCCACCCTCGACCAGTCGCGGGAGCACCTGCGTGAATGCCTGATCTCCATCCCGTGGGAGGGGTTGAAGCTGTCGGCCGGCGACCCCGCCGTGCCGGTCACCGTCGTGCCCGCTGACTGAGCCCTCCCACCGAATCGATCTGGAAAGGGAACCCCGATGGCCAACGCGCTGATCATCGTGGACGTGCAGAACGACTTCTGCGAGGGCGGCTCGTTGGCCGTCGCGGGTGGCGCGGGGGTGGCCGCGGGCATCTCCCGGCTGCTCGCCAACGAGCCGGACCGGTGGACACACGTCGTCGCCACCAAGGACTACCACGTCGACCCGGGCGCTCACTTCGGCGATCCGCCGGACTTCGTGGAGTCCTGGCCCCGGCACTGCGTGGTCGGCACCAGCGGCTCGGAGTTCCACCCGGAACTGGACGCCGCCCGGGTCGAGGCGATCTTCCACAAGGGCGAGCACGCGGCGGCGTACTCCGGGTTCGAGGGGCACGCCGCCGACGGCGAGTGCCTGGCCGACTGGCTGCGCCGGCACGACGTGGACCGGGTCGACGTGGTCGGCATCGCCACCGACCACTGCGTGCGGGCGACCGCGCTGGACGCCGCCCGGGAGGGGTTCGCCACCACTGTGCTGCTGGAGCTGACCGCAGCCGTCGCCCCGGCGACCACCGACGTGGCACTGCGCGCGATGGAGGGCGCCGGGGTGACTCTGCACGGGGATCCTGTGATCACTGCCGCATGAGGGCGTAAATGGTTGGCCATCGGGCCGTCCTCCGTCGAGGATGTCGCCGGAGGTACGGACCCACGTGAACATGAAGCCTTACCGGCAGGCGCTCGCACTGCCCGGCCTGCGGTCGCTGCTGGTGGTGGCCGTCCTCGCCCGCATCCCGCTCACCGCGACCGGGGTGACGCTGACCTTCCACGTGGTGTTCGACCTCGGTCGAGGTTACGGAGCCGCCGGCCTGGTGGGCACGGCCGTCACGGTGGGCGCGGCGATCGGCGGGCCGATCCTCGGCCGACTGGTGGACCGGCGGGGCCTACGCCCGGTGCTGGTGCTCACCGGCATCGCCGAGGCCATCTTCTGGTCGATCGCGCCGTCGCTGTCGTACCCCCTGCTGTTGCCGCTTGCCTTCGTGGCCGGCTCGCTGGCACTGCCGATCTTCTCCGTGGTCCGTCAGTCGATCGCCGCGCTGGTCCCGGAGGACCAACGCCGTCCGGCGTACGCGTTGGACTCCATGTCGGTGGAGCTGTCGTTCATGATCGGCCCGGCGTTGGCCGTCGCCCTGGTGACCGCGATCTCCGCGCAGACCACCATGTACCTGGTCGGCGGGGGCATCGTCGCCGCCGGGATCGCCCTCTGGGTGGTCAACCCGCCGATCCGGGAGGCCACCGCTGAGCCGAGCGGCCCACCACAGCCGGTACGTCGCCGGGAGTGGCTGACTCCCCGACTGCTCGCCGTACTGGCGCTCAGCGCCGCGGCGACCCTGGTGCTCGGCGGCACGGACGTGGCGGTGGTCGCGGTGCTGCGGGCCAGCGGCGAGGTGGGCTGGACCGGCGCGGTGCTGGCCATCTGGGCGGTCGCCTCACTCGCCGGCGGGTTCGCCTACGGAGCTGTGCACCGCTCGTTCTCCCCACTGGCGTTGACCGCCGCTCTGGCCCTGTGCACCATCCCGGTCGGGTTGGGTGGTGCGCACTGGTGGCTGCTCAGCCTGGCGCTGATCCCGGCCGGCGCGCTCTGCGCGCCGACCATCGCGGCCGGCTCCGACGCGGTGAGCCGCCTGGTCCCGGCCCAGGTACGCGGTGAGGCGATGGGGCTGCACGGGTCGGCGGTCACCGTGGGCATCGCGATCGGCGCGCCGCTCGCCGGCGCGGTGATCGACGCCAGCTCGCCGGTCTGGGGCTTCGTGGTCACCGGAGCACTCGGCGCGTTGGTCACCCTGGTGGTGCTCCCGATCGAGCTGCGCCGCCGCCGCAACGCCGCCACGGCCAACTCGCACTCCATCGAAACCGACCTCACCTCCGTCAGCCACTGACGGCGCGTCGGCCACTGACGGCGCGTCCCTCGACGGACGAAGGCCACCCCTTCGCCCTTCGCCCTTCGCCCTTCGCCGCACGGCCGCACGGCCGCACCGCGAACACCGCCGGCAACCTCCCGGCGCGGTTGCGACCAACGCCCCGGGATGCCGCTGCCCACTGCTCCCCTCGCGGCCGGACGAAGGCATGTGCGCGAACAGCGGATATACCTGTGAGTCATAAATATGACTCACAGGTATATCGCTCAGAAGCAGCACCGCCCGGATATGGCAGGGCGAAGAAGACCGCGCCGCGCCGCGCAGGGCGAGGGCTGGCCCGGGCTGCGCCACGCCGCGTCGCACCGAGCCAGCCACGCCGAGGCCAAGCCCACGCCGAGGCCGAGCCCAGGGCGCTGCCGGGCCAAGGCCGGCGCCAGAGCCGAGAGCCGGGGCGGAGGCCGAGCGGGATGGCGCCTGGCAACGGCGACGGGCGCCGCTCCCGGGATGGTCCCGGGGGCGGCGCCCGTCGTACTGCCGAGTTCGAGCGTCAGTGCCTGTCGATGTCGCTGGCGGTGTCCTCGCGGTAGCTCGCACCGCCGTCCGACTCGCTGGTGAGCGGCTTGGAGCCACCCTCCGGCGGGCCGGCCAGGCTCTGACCGCCGGCGGCCAGCTCCGGGAACTTCGCGTCGAACGCCGGCCGCTCCGAGCGGATGCGGGGCATCTTGTCGAAGTTGCGCAGCGGCGGCGGGCTGCTGGTCGCCCACTCCAGCGAGTTGCCGTGACCCCAGGGGTCGTTCACCTCGACCACCGGGCCGGTCTTGTACGACTTCCAGCAGTTGTAGATGAACGGCAGCGTGGAGATACCGGTGATGAACGCGCCGATCGTGGAGATCATGTTCAGCGTGGTGAAGCCGTCACCGGGCAGGTAGTCGGCGTACCGACGGGGCATGCCCTCGTTGCCGAGCCAGTGCTGCACCAGGAACGTGGTGTGGAAGCCGATCATGGTGAGCCAGAAGTGCACCTTGCCCAGCCGCTCGTCGAGCATCCGGCCGAACATCTTCGGGAACCAGAAGTAGATGCCGGCGAACACCGCGAACACGATCGTGCCGAAGAGCACGTAGTGGAAGTGCGCCACCACGAAGTACGAGTCCGACACGTGGAAGTCGATCGGCGGGCTGGCCAGCAGCACACCGGTCAGACCACCGAAGAGGAAGGTGACCAGGAAGCCGACCGCCCAGAGCATGGGCGTCTCGAAGCTGATCTGGCCCCGCCACATGGTGCCGATCCAGTTGAAGAACTTCATACCGGTCGGCACGGCGATCAGGTAGCTCAGGAAGCTGAAGAACGGCAGCAGCACCTGGCCGGTGGCGAACATGTGGTGCGCCCAGACGCTCATCGAGAGCGCGGCGATCGCCACGGTCGCGGCGACCAGACCCTTGTAACCGAAGATCGGCTTACGGGAGAAGACCGGGATGACCTCGCTGATGATGCCGAAGAACGGCAGCGCGACGATGTACACCTCGGGGTGTCCGAAGAACCAGAACAGGTGCTGCCAGAGCATCGGCCCGCCGGTTGCCGGGTCGTACACGTGGGCGCCGAGGATGCGGTCCGCGGCCAGCGCGAACAGCGCGGCGGCCAGCAGCGGGAAGACCAGGATCACCAGGAGGCTGGTGACCAGGATGTTCCACGTGAAGATCGGCATCCGGAACATGGTCATGCCGGGCGCGCGCAGGGTCAGCACCGTGGTGATCATGTTCACCGCGCCGAGGATGGTGCCCAGACCGGAGATGGCCAGACCCATGATCCACATGTTGGCGCCGACGCCGGGCGAGTGCTCGACGCTGCTCAGCGGCGCGTACGCGAACCAGCCGAAGTCGGCGGCGCCACCCGGGGTGATGAACCCGGCGGTCGCCATCGTGCCGCCGAACAGGTACAGCCAGTAGGCGAAGCTGTTCAGCCGGGGGAAGGAGACGTCGGGTGCGCCGATCTGGATCGGCACGATGTAGTTCGCGAAGGCGAACACGATCGGCGTCGCGAAGAACAGCAACATGATCGTGCCGTGCATCGTGAAGAGCTGGTTGTACTGCTCCGGCGACAGGAACTGCAGCCCGGGTCGGGCCAGCTCAGCCCGCATGATCAGGGCCATCAGGCCACCGATCATGAAGAACACGAACGCGGTGATCATGTACATGATCCCGATCTGCTTCGCGTCCGTGGTTCGCAGCAGCCGCGCGATGGCCGACCCCTTGACCGGCTCCCGGACCGGCCAGGGCCGGGTCACGACCGGCTTGGGTGCGACGGTGGTCACGAGTGGCCTCCGGTTCTCGGTTGTCCCGCTCGGCACACGCTGGTTATCGGCGGGCCGTCATCCGCAAGGAGGATAGTCCCCGGCAGGTCGCAGCGCCGCGTGGGGTGGCGTGACACGATCTACAACGGGGCTACAGCGGGCCGAGCAGCAACCGGTAGTGCTCCCCGAAGATCCGGTCGCCGCGGCCGCGCAGCAGGGGGTCGCGCAGCGCCGGCGGCACGTCCCTGGTCCGGTTGCGGTCCCGGGTCCGGTCCCGCACCCATCGGGTACGCGGGCGGCGACGACTCTCGTACGCGACCAGGGCCGCGTCGACACTGTTGGCGGCGCGCAGCGACTCGGCCAGCACCACCGCGTCCTCCAGGGCCATCGCCGCCCCCTGGGAGAGCGTCGGTGCGGTGGCGTGCGCGGCGTCGCCGACCAGCAGCACCCGCCCCCGGTGCCAGCGGCCCAACTCCACCTCGTCGGTGATCCCGACGTGCACCTCGTCGAGCGCGGCCAGCACCTCGGGCACCGGGCCCCGATAGTCGGCGAAGAGTTCCCGCAGCCGCGCGAGGGGCTCGGCGGGCTCCTCGGTGCCGGCCTCGTCGGCGTACAGGTGCAGTCGCCCGGCGCCGATCGGCACCATCAGGAAACCGGAGCGCTGGCCGAGCAGGGCGGTCCACTCGGCGACCGGCGGGCCATCCCGCAGCACCGCCCGGTAGACCACCTGCCCGACCGGCCGGGGCGGCCCTCCGAGCGCGGCCAGCGCCCGCACCGAGGAGCGCGGCCCGTCGGCGCCAATGACCAGGTCGTACTCAGTTGTGGTGCCGTCGGTGAAGGTGACGCCGACCGCGCCGGGCAGCAGTTCCAGGGTGCGGACCTCGGCGCCGTGCCGGACGGCCCCGCCGGCGCCGCTGAGCAGCACCCGGTGCAGGTCGGCCCGGGGCAACGCGCGACATTCCCCGACCCCCGCCCACAGGGTGTCGAGGTCGACTTCGCAGAGGTGCGCGCCGGCGGCGTCGAAGAAGTGCTGCCGGTGGATCACCTGCCCGAGCGGGCGGACCGGGTCGTGCAGGTCGAGCCGGTGCAGCGCGCGGGCGGCGTTGCCGGGCAGGTAGAGGCCGGTTTCGGTGGACTCCCCCGGCGGCAGCTTGTCGGTGACGTCCGGCCGAAAGCCCGCCAGGCGCAGCGCCCGGGCCACGGCGAGGCCAGCGATGCCCGCGCCGACGACGAGGATGCGCAGGGGGGAGCCACCCATGGTGGTGTACGCCTCCGGAGGGGGAGCGGAACGCGTTGGAGGCAACACGCTACTCGGAGCTATTGCCCCACACCAGGCCCCAATCGGCCGTCTCGGCGACTCCCGTCGGCGGTTCGCGGCGCTCAGCTGGCCGTCGGGTGACAGCCGTCCGGCGGGGGCGTGGCAATCCTCACAATTCGCCAGTTTGACGCATGCAGTTGCGCCCTAGTTTCAAGCATGTAAATGTGTCGTTGAGCGTGGGAGCGCTCCCGCACCACCCCACCACCCCACCACCCCACCACATCCGGCGCCCGGCACGCGCCGAGTCAAGGAGCGTCATGAAACGTCAACTTCGGGCCCTGGCCGCCGCCGGGCTCCTCCTCACCAGCTCACTGGTGGCCGTGGCCCTCGGCGGCACCGCCTCCGCCGACACCCTGATCTGTGAGCAGTACGGCTCGACCACCATCCAGGGTCGCTACGTGGTGCAGAACAACCGCTGGGGCACCACCGCCCAGCAGTGCATCAACGTCACCAACAACGGCTTCGAGATCAGGACGCTGAACGGGAGCAGCCCCACCAACGGGGCTCCCACGGCGTACCCCTCGGTGTTCTTCGGTTGTCATTACACCAACTGCTCCCCCGGCACGAACCTGCCGATGCAGGTGAGTCAGATCAGCAGCGCCACCAGCAGCATCTCCTACCGGTACGTCAGCGGCGCCACCTACAACGCGTCGTACGACATCTGGTTGGACCCGTCGCCCAAGCGGGACGGGGTGAACCAGATGGAGATCATGATCTGGCTCAACCGACAGGGCTCGATCCAGCCCATCGGCTCGGTGGTCGGCACCACCAACCTCGCCGGCCGCACCTGGGAGGTCTGGCGGGGCAGCAACGGCTCCAACAACGTCATCTCCTACGTCGCGCAGTCGGCGATCTCCAGCCTGAACTTCAGCGTGCTGGACTTCATCAACGACACCCGCAACCGGGGCGCGATCACCAACTCCTGGTACCTGACCAGCATCCAGGCGGGCTTCGAGCCGTGGCAGGGTGGCGTCGGCCTCGCGGTGACCTCGTTCTCGGCCAACGTCAACGGCGGCGGCAACCCCACCAACCCGCCGCCGACCACCCCGCCGCCGAGCGGTGGCGCGAGCTGCGCGGTGAAGTACACGGCCAACTCGTGGGGCAACGGCTTCACGGCCGACGTGCAGGTGACCAACACCGGGTCCAGCGCGATCAACGGCTGGACGCTGAACTACAGCCTGCCCAGCGGGCAGACCGTCACCAACGCGTGGAACGCCACGGTCAGCCAGAGCGGCTCCGCGGTGACCGCCCGCAACGTCGGCCACAACGGGTCCATCGCACCCGGTGGCACGGCGAGCTTCGGCTACCAGGGGACGCTGAACGGGGCGTACTCGTCGCCGAGCAGCTTCTCGCTCAACGGGGCGACCTGCTCGCGCAACTGAGCCGACCCACCACCACATGCGGGGGCGCGACCGTCCAGGTCGCGCCCCCGCACGTCGCTGGTCACACGCCTAACGAGGTCGACGGCGCGACAATCCGCGTGGCATCTCGGGCCATTTCAAGGGTGAAAGAATCACGCTTAACTATGCATTAATATTACCTAAGTACCTTTCGGCAGATGTCGACTTTCGCGTCATTTCGGCACGATGTTCCCTCGTCGATCGTTGTCTTCCTGATCGCCATCCCGTTGTCCCTGGGCATCGCCGCCGCGTCCGGAGCACCGCTGCTGGCCGGGTTGATCGCCGCCGTCGTGGGCGGAATAGTCGCCGGCGCGCTCAGTGGCGCGCCGCTCCAGGTGAGCGGGCCAGCGGCTGGGCTCACCGTGATCGTCGCGGGCACCATCGCCGAGTTCGGCTTCGCCGGCACCGCCGCAATCGTGACCGTCGCCGGCCTGCTACAGATCCTGCTGGGAATCACCCGCCTCGGGCGGGCTGCGCTCGCCCTGTCGCCAACAGTCGTACACGGGATGCTGGCCGGCATCGGCCTGGTCATCGCGCTGAGCCAGGTCCACGTCGCGCTCGGCGGCGCGCCCCAGAGCTCGGCGTGGGCGAACCTCCGTGACCTACCCGGCCAGATCGCCGACTACCACAGCGTGTCGGTGCTGCTCGGCGCACTGACCATGACCCTGCTGCTGGTCTGGTCGCGTCTGGTCAAGACCACGATGCTGCCGGCAACCCTGGTGGCGGTGGTGGTCACCACTGTGGTCGCGACGGCCCTCGACGCCGACGTGGAGCTGGTGGATCTGCCCGCCGACCCCCTGGGCTCGCTCACCTTCGCCCGCTGGCCCGACTCACCGCCGTGGGAGATCCTCCCGGCAGTCCTCACCATCGCCCTGGTGGCGAGTGTGGAATCTCTTCTTTCCGCTGTGGCCGTCGACCGGATGCACCACGGCCCACGGGCGAACCTCGATCGTGAACTCATCGCCCAGGGCGCCGCGAACGCCGTGTCCGGAACGCTCGGCGGCCTCCCGGTCACCGGCGTCATCGTGCGCAGCTCGGCCAACGTCGCAGCTGGGGCACGCACCCGCGCCTCTGCGGTCCTGCACGGAATCTGGATTGCCGGGTTCGTGATGGCCGGCGCCGTACTGCTGGAGATGATCCCGATGGCCGCGCTCGCGGCCGTCCTCGTGGTGGTCGGCGTACGGCTGGTGAGCCTCGCCCAGATCCGCACCTACGCCCGACACCGGGAGCTGCCCATCTATGTCGTCACAGCGGTCGGCGTGGCCGCGACGGACCTGCTCATCGGGGTCGGGTTGGGCATGGCGACGGCGGTGCTCTTCATGTTGTGGCGGTTGGCCCGCTGCGAGATCCACGTCGCCCAGCCGAGATCCGGCGCATGGCTTGTCTCGATCATCGGAACACTCGCCTTCGTTGCCTCCGGACGCCTCACCCGCCGACTCGCGGCCCTGCCTCCAGGACAGCACGTCGAACTCGAGCTGCACCTGGACTACCTCGACCATGGCGCATACGAGACGATCCGCGACTGGCAGGCGTCCTACACCCGGGCCGGCGGCACCGTCCATGTCAACGAGGTGCACGGCTCGTGGCTTCATCGTGCGGGCACCGACGGGCTCGGCACCGGCAAACGCACCTCCCCGTGCGTGACTCGGGACCGCCGGCCTCCGGGCGCGCAGGGGTCGGTGCGTCACGAGTTGCCGCCGCCGCGATCCACTCCGATCCCGTGACGTCGGGTCAATGAGCCGGGGCTGTGCGGTGGTGACCAGCTGGTCACCACCGCACAGCCATGGTCTCGATCCCGATCCGCTCAGGCGGCCGGCGGGATGCTCCGCGACCGGGACAGCTTGCCGAAGCTGGACGCGATGTCGTCGTACGCGCTGCCGAACCCGCTGCCCGAGACGGTCGTCCAGGTGGACGTGCTCACGTGGACGGTGCCGTCCTCACCCGTCCACCGCTCGCGCGCGAGCGGCTCACCGTCGGGCACCCAGGTGACCTTGAGGACGGTGCTGCCCGTGCTCTCCCGCCGCTCGCCGCAGATCTCGTCCCCGTCGACGATGTCGCAGCGCTGCTGAGACTCCCGGTAGGGCACGGTGGCGGTGAGCTTCGCGCCGTCGGTCAGCGAGAACGAGAAGCGGGTCACCGGCACGTCGTGCGCGCTGCGGGAGACGATGTCGCAGCCGTACACGCCGTCGGTGACGCCACAGACGCCCTTGTGCCACTCGACGTCGACGACGGTGTCGCCGGTCGCGGGCCGGGTCACGTCGACGAACATGCTGCCGTCGCCGTCGAAGTGGGCGTGTGCGTGGCGGCTGACGGTGTCGGCCTGCGCGGGGCCGGCGAACACGGTGACCGTCGCGGCGACCGTCATGCCGGTCACCAGGATGGTGCGGAAGCGGATCACGTTGCTCCTTTGTGGGGTGGAGCGATGACCTTAGATCAATGCACCGGCATCCGCCGCCCGGCTCTGCCGGGCGGCGGATGCCGGTCAGACGCGGGTGAGGCGTACGGCGTCGGCGATGACCAGACCGGTGGCGTTGCTCCACCGGCTCACCGCCACCCGGTTGGCGTCACCGGCCGGCAGTGCGAACGTGCCGAGGACCCGCCACTGCCCGCCGGTCACCCGCTGGTCGACGTAGACGGTCCGGTTGCCGGAGCTGGTGGCGACGATGTAAGGGGTGGCGCTGTTGTAGCCGCTGTTCGTCGGCCACCAGGCCTCGACCCGGTAGTTGCCGGCCGCCGGCACGCTGAACCGGTACCAGGCGGGGTCGCTGGCGGCGACCGGGTCGGCGTACCGGTAGTCGGCGCCGTACCGCTGGCTGGAGTACGTCGAGACACCCCAACTGGCGCTGGCGGTGAACCGACCGGCGGTAGTGTTGTCCACTGTGGAAGACCAGGCCGTACCGCTGCCGGCCATCTTCGCCGCGACGTCGGCCCTCATCACGGTGAGGTCGATGAAGGAGGGGTCGATCTTGCCGGTGGTGCTGGTCTCCCGGTGCCCGCGGGCGTAGCTGCTGTCGCGGCCGAGGCGGGTGAGCACGGCGGCGGTGGCGGCGATCGACGCGTTGTACTGCGCGGCGGTCATCTCCTGGTTGACGCCGTTGTAGTCGATCTCCCACCCGATCATGAGGGTGTTGCCGTCCCCGGACGGGATCGGCCCGCTGCCACCGCTGACCCCGGCGTGGTTGCAACGGCCGGCGGAGATGACGTGGAAGACACCGTTGTAGTCGACGAGCGCCTGACACAGCGGCCCGGGCAGGTCGGAGCGGCCGTTGATGCAGATGCCGAGCGCCGGGTGCGGGTTGCTGGCGCTGCTGGTGGAGGCGGTGTGGTGCCAGAGCACACCGATCGGGTCGAAGGAGCCGGGTCGCATCCGGTTGAGCCAGTCGCCCTCGACGACGACCTGGACCCCGGCGCCGCGCAGCACGTCGACGAGCCAGGGAATGGTCGCCATCAGGCGTCCTGGAGCAGGTCGGCGAGGCACTCGGCCTGCGGTGCGGCGGTCGCCGGCCGGGGGCGGGCGACGACTGTCAACGCGGCGACCACCAGGGCGGGGATGCCGAGCACCCCGCGGCGGCGTAGACGGATGGTTGGTGATCGGGTCATGGCGATCCTCCAGCGACGGCGGGCACGAACGGATCGACGATCGTGATGACGGGCACGCTATACCGTCACGAACGTCGATGTCGATGCCCTTCATCGCCAGGGCGATGATTGAAGGAAACCGCCGCGTCAGGCGTCGCCGAGCGCGTCGATGTCGCGCATCTCCTCCGCCGTCAGCGAGAAGTGGAAGACGTCGAAGTTGGCGGTGATCCGCTCCGGCGTCACCGACTTGGGGATCGCCACGATCTCGTGGTCGATGTGCCAGCGCAGCACCACCTGCGCCGGGGAGACGTCGTGCGCCGCCGCGATCCTGGTCAGCACCGGGTCGCTGAGGTCACTGGTCTTGAAGGGGCTGTACCCCTCCAGCACCACTCCCCGGTCCCGGTGCTCGGCGTGCCGCTGCCGGTCGTACAGCGCCGGACTCCACTCGATCTGGTTGACCGCCGGGTTCTCCTCGGTCGACTGGATCAACTCGTCGATCTGCCCGGTGCTGTAGTTGCTGACGCCGATCGCCCGGGTCAGGTTCTCGTCGCGGGCGGCCAGCAACTCGCGCCACAGCGGGATGCTGTCCGTCGGCGACGACGGCGGCCAGTGGATCAACCAGAGGTCCAGGTGGTCGACGCCGAGCGCCTCCAGGCTGGCCTCCAACGTCGCGCGCTCCTGACCCACCCGGTTGGGCGGGAGCTTGGTGGTGATGAAGATGTCATCTCGGCGCAGCCCGCTCTCCCGCACCGCCCGGCCGACCTCCCGCTCGTTGCCGTACACGGTGGCGGTGTCGATGTGCCGGTAGCCGGTGTCGAGCGCGGCCAGCACCGCGTCGTAGCCGGCCTGGCCGGTGGCCTGCCAGGTGCCGAAGCCGAGCAGGGGCATCCGCACGTCACCGGGGAGCAGGGCGGCGGGCTGGTCGGTGAGGTCCATGAGGTCCGTTCTACCCCGCCGAGCCCTCTGCCGCCGAGTGAACCGGACACTCCGGCGTCCAGCGCGACGGATCGCCGTGCCGGAGAATGCGGGGTGTGACGGACCGGTTGGAGGAGTACCGGCGACGACGGGACGCGGCCCGGACACCGGAGCCCGTGCCGGAGCGGAGCCCCACGGCCGCCGGCCCGGACGGCGACAGCGCCCGCTTCGTCATCCAGCAGCACCACGCCCGCAGCCTGCACTGGGACCTGCGCCTGGAACACGACGGGGTGCTCGCGTCCTGGGCGGTGCCGCGTGGCCTCCCCCGCGACCCGGGCCGCAACCACCTCGCCGTGCACACCGAGGACCACCCGATGGAGTACCTCGACTTCGCCGGCGAGATCCCCGCAGGCGAGTACGGCGGCGGCCGGATGCTGATCCACGACCGGGGCACCTACCGGTGCGAGAAGTGGCGTGACGACGAGGTGATCGTGACGCTCTCCGGTGACCGCACCGCCGGTCGATACGTCCTCTTCGCCACCGGCGGCCGGGACTGGATGATCCGACGCACCGACGCGTCGCCGCCGGGATGGACGCCGATGCCCGACCTGGTCCGCCCGATGCACGCCACGTCGGCCGCCAGGCTCCCCCGCGACCGGACCGCCTGGGGGTACGAGCTGCGGTGGGACGGGGTCCGGGCGATGGCGTACGTCTCCGGTGGGCGGCTGCGGCTGCTCTCCGAGACCGACGAGGAGATCACCGGCGGGTATCAGTGGCTGCGGGCGATCGCCGAGACGCTCGCGCCCACCGAGGCGGTGCTCGACGGTGTGCTGGTGCGCATCGACAGCGCCGGCCGGGTGCGCCCGGTCCGCCCGTCCACCGGCAGCCGGGTTCCCGCCGGCGCCCAGTACCTGGTGGTCGACCTGCTCTGGCTGGAGGGCGTGAGCAGCGTCGACGTGCCGTACGCGCAACGCCGGGAGCTGCTCGATGGGCTGGCCTTGGCGGGTACGCACTGGCAGACTCCGCCGTGGTTCCCCGGCGCGGGCGACGAGGCCCTGCGCGCCGGGCAGGAGCAAGGCCTGCCGGGCGTGGTCGCCAAGCGGCTGGACTCGGTCTACGAGCCGGGGCTGCGCAGTCGGCACTGGCTGAGCGTCGACGCGGTCTGACGGCGAGGAGCGACGTGTACCTGACCCACCTGGACTGCCCGCGCTGCGGACGCGAGCACACCGCCGACCAGCTGCAGAACCTCTGCGAGTGCGGCTCGCCGTTGCTGGCCCGCTACGACCTGCCGGCGGTGGCGAAGGCGGTCACCCCGGAACGCTTCCCACTGCGCCCGGCCGACCTGTGGCGCTACCGGGAGCTGCTGCCGGTCGGCGATCCACGGCACGTCACGACGCTCGGTGAGGGCTGGACGCCGCTGCTGCGCGCCCCCGCGTACGGCGCCGAGATCGGCATCACCGACCTGATGGTCAAGGACGAGGGGTTGATCCCGACCGGCTCGTTCAAGGCACGGGGCGCGGCGGTCGGGGTGAGCCGTGCCCGTGAGCTGGGCGTCGAACGGATCGCCATGCCCACCAACGGCAACGCCGGGTCGGCCTGGGCCACGTACGCCGCGCGGGCCGGGATCGGCGCGACCATCGTGATGCCGCTGGACGCGCCGGGAATCTGCCGACGCGAGTGCGTCGCCGCCGGCGCGGATCTACGCCTGGTCGACGGGCTCATCAGCGACGCCGGTCGGCGGGTGGCCGAGCTGATCGCGGAGTCGAACGGAACGATCTTCGACGCCGGCACGCTGCGCGAGCCCTACCGGCTGGAGGGCAAGAAGACGATGGGGTACGAGATCGTCGAGCAGCTCGGCTGGCAGGTCCCCGACGTGATCATCTATCCGACGGGCGGCGGTGTCGGCCTGATCGGCATCCACAAGGCGATGCACGAGCTGCGCGAGCTGGGCTGGGTCGGCGACAAGCTGCCCCGACTGGTGGCCGTGCAGTCGACCGGCTGCGCGCCGATCGTGCGGGCGTTCGCCGCCGGTGCGGACCGGGCGGAGCCGTGGGAGGACGCGCACACAGTGGCGTTCGGCATCACCGTCCCGGCTCCGCTGGCCGACGAGCTGATCCTGGCGGCGTTGCGGGAGTCGTCCGGCACCGCCGTGGCGGTCGACGACGCGGACCTGCTGACCGACCTTCGGGAGTTCGCCGGACGGGAGGGGTTGCTGCTCTGCCCGGAGGGCGCGGCCTGTCTGACGGCGGCGCGGCAACTACGCGCCGGCGGGTGGATCCGGGCCGGCGAACGGGTGGTGGTGCTCAACACGGGCGCGGGACTGAAGTATCCGGACACTGTCGACGTGTCCGGCGTACCTGTGCTGAGCTGAGCCGGGCGGCTCAGAAACTGTTCGGCTCCGTCAACCGCCAAGCTGCGTTGATCAGCCCGATGTGCGAGAGCGCCTGCGGGGTGTTGCCGAGCTGCACCCCGGTGGTCAGGTCGATCTGCTCGCTGAACAGTCCCACGTCGTTGGAGAACCCGATCACCCGCTCGAACAGCGCCTCGGCCCGCTTCGGCTCCCCCGTCATCACCAGGCACTCCACCAGCCAGAACGAGCACAGCAGGAAGCCGGCCGGGTCGGTCGTCCACCGGCGCAGCAGTCCGCTCTCGGTGCCCAGGTCCCGCTCGACCATCTCGATGGTCGAGCGCATCCGCGGGTCGGTGGCCGGCAGGAAGCGCGCCACCGGCATGGCGAGCACCGAGGCGTCCAGCTCCGGCGACCCGAACGCCCCGGTGAACGCCCCGATCCGCTCGTTCCACCCCTCGCGCAGCACGGTGTCCCGGATCTCGTCGCGTACCGCTGCCCAGCGGTGCGGGTCGGCCCGGTCGCCGAGCCGGTCGGCGAGCCCCACCGCCCGGTCCAGCGCCAGCCAGCAGGACACCTTCGACGAGACGTAGTGCCGCTCCTCGTCCCGGGTCTCCCAGATGCCCCGGTCCGGCAGACGCCAGGTCGCGGCCACCTGTTCGGTCAACCCGAGCACCATCTCCCGCAGCTCGCCCTCGAACCTCGCCCCGAGGTAGTCGCGCAGCCGCCACACCGCCGACATCACCTCCCCGGGCACGTCGAGCTGCCGCTGCCGCCAGGCGTCGTTGCCGACCCGGACCGGCCGGCTGTCGCGGTATCCGCGCAGGTGGTTGCAGTGGTGCTCGGAGAGGTCCCGCTCACCCTCCAACCCGAAGAGCACCGGCACGGGTTCGTCGCCGAACCGGCCGATCGAGCGGGTCGCCCAGGCGAACAGCCGCGACGTCTCGTCGGGACAGGCCGCCACCCAGAGCGCGCGCATCGTCAACGAGAAGTCCCGCAGCCAGGAGTAGCGGTAGTCGTAGTTGCGGTCGCCACCGACCTGCTCGGGCAGCGAACTGGTCAGTGCCGCGGCGACCGCGCCGCTGCGGGAGTACGTGAGGCCGGTCAGGACCGTCGCGCTGTGCCGGACGAGTTCGGGGTACCGACCCTTGTAGATGTGCGTGTCGCGGAACGCCTGCCACGCCTGCGTCGTCTCGGCGAGGGCGGCCAACGGCTCCATCCGGGCCGGTGGGGTGCCGTACGTCTCACCGAACGCCGCGTCCATCCCGATCACCTGACCGGCGGAGATCTCGAACTCGTGGGTGACCCGGTCGACGTCCGCCCGCAGGTCCAGATCGTCGGCGCGCAAGACCAGCACCACCGGGCCCGCGCCGGCCAGCACACCGCCGTCGGGCTGCTCGTGCAGGTACGGAGTGAGCAGGCCGTACTCGGGTCGGGGCGCGAAGTCCAGTGCCATCCGCACCCGCCCGGTCAGCCCGTGCACCACTCGGATCAGTACGGCGGGTGAGTTCTTGCCCAGCTCGTGTGCACGGGCTCCGGCCTCGGCGGCGAGGGCGTCGGTGACGGACACACTGCCTTCCGGCGTGTGATGCACCGTCCGGAGCACCAGGGAGTCCGGCAGGTACGCCCGCTCCGTCCGATGACCCGGTCCGCCGACGCCCACCGGCGCCAGTTTGAAGTGCCCGGCGCCAGGGTCGAGCAGCCGTCCGAAAACGGACACCCCGTCGAACCGGTCCGGGCACCACCAGTCGACCGACCCGTCCTTGCCGACGAGGGCGCCGGAACGAGAGTCCGAGAGGAATGCGTAGTCGGAGATCGCCGGCTGCTGCTCCACCCGCCGCGGGTACCCACATCGGGTCGGATCAGGCAGCCGGCGGCCGGATCACTCGGTGGGTGGCTCGTCCTCGCCCGCCGCCTCCGCCGCGTCGGCCTCCTCCTTGGTTCGGTGCACCGCCTGGTCGGCGTGCTCCGGCGGGCCGTAGACGGTGTACAGCACCAGCGGGTTGGGCCCGGTGTTGACGAAGTTGTGTTTGGTGCCGGACGGCACCACGACCAGGTCGCCCGCGGCGACCTTCTTCTTCTCGCCGGCGACCTGGGCCTCGCCGACGCCGCTGACGAACGTCAGGATCTGGTCGATGCCCTCGTGGACCTCCTCGCCGATCTCACCACCGGCGGGGATGGTCATGATGACCAACTGGGTGTGCTCACCGGTCCACAGCACCCGCCGGAAATCCGGGCTCTTCTCGGCGACGGTCGCGATCGTGAAATGCTCCATGCCCCCGCTCATACCCCGTTCGGCGGTGCACCACGCCGGGACTCGCAGATGGTGGAATTCCCCACGTTCGGCGGGTTTGGATCCGAACCTACCGGGGATCGACAACCCGACCGGCATGAACGGCCGGTCGAGCCAGGTCCCCGCCGGCGTACCGCCGAACGGCTGCGGTGGTGGGAGACGGCCAGAGCGCGGCGACGTTGCGACCACGGTCCAACGGCGCCGCGCGCTCATTCCCCCACCCCACCCCACCCCCACCTGTGTCGATCATGGAGCTGTGTGGTGACAAAGCCGGGGGTGGGGGGTGAGGGCTAGCGGTGTAGCCAGGTGAGCAGGTCGGGCGGAGCCAGCGCCGCCACACGCTTCTCGTAGCCGGCCTGCGCGGTCGCGTCCAGCATGTTCCGGCCCTGGCCTGAGCCGCCCTGGCGGAAGAAGGCCCGGCGGTCGCGCAGCACACCGAGCGTGTCCGGAGCGAGCCGGTCGGCGCGCTCCCGCATCCGGCCGAAGGTCGCCGCCTCCACCAGCTCCGGCCCCGGACGCGGAAGCTCCCACCGGTCGGCGAGCCGGCGCATCTCACCGCCCAGGTCGGCCAACAGGTCGTCGTAGTGCACCAGCTCGACGTTCGGCTCGTGTCGACGCGCCCAGGCATCGGTCAGGTGCAGCATCACCCCGGGCAGCGAATCCAGCTCGGCACGCGGGTCGACCTCCTGGTCGACCCAGCTGCGCAGCCACTGCTCCACCGGCACGCGCTCCCGGGTCGGCCCGGACGGGGCGGGCTGGCCGGTCAGCTCCGCGAGGCGCGCCCGGTCCAGGTTGCCCGCCTGGTGGTAGAGCGAGACAGCCATGTCCAGCGGATGCCGGGCCACCACCACGTAGTGCACCCGGGGGTCGAGAGGCACCCCGTCCAGCGGGGTGTGCGTCTTGATGAACCGCCGGTGCGGCTGCGCGGCCAGCCTGTCGAACACCGCGTCACGGGGTTCGGCGAGCCAGTCCAGCCAGGGCGACAGCACGTTCAGCGGCGCCGGCAGCTCGGGAGTGCCCAGCACCAGCAGCGCGCAGATCATCTGCATCCAGGTGGTGCCGCTCTTGGAACGGGTGCTGATCACGATGTCGCCGTCACGGAACCGGAATCCGGCCCACCGGCCGCTGTCCTCGTCGTCGGAACGGTAGCGGTGCGCTGGCTCGGGCATCGGAGGAGCGTAGTCGCCGAGACGACAGTCGAGCAGCCGAATTCCGACTCCACGAGCTGTGACATATGCGCATGCCTGGCTAGATTGAAGTATGGTGCCCGCCCCCGGGAGCCGGGCGGCGGAACCGGTCTACCGCCCCATCCTCGCCTGCCGGCGCGGTGAGCTGGATGCCCTCAGCCACCTCGACCAGACGGCCACCGCACGTGTCGCCCCGGTCCTGGAGATCGGCACCGTCGACAGGACCACAGTGGACGTTCTGCGCCGGCTGCCAGCCGGGCTCCTGCCGGCCGTGGACGTCAGCGCCCTCCCCGACAGCCGCGCAGCGGAGCTGAGCCGCTGGGGCGTACCCCTGGTGCCGGTCATCGGTCTCACGGAGAGCGACCACCGGCTGGTCACGCACGGCGCGGCGGCACGGGCGTGCGGCCGGCGGGCGCTGGTCCGCCTGCGGGCCGGCCAGGACCGGGCCGGGCCGGACGGCAGCACCGCCGCCGCCGAACGGGTCTGGCGGTCCACCGACCTCGTTCCGGAGGAGTGCGACCTGCTGGTGGACGCGGGGGACGTGTGCTGCCCGGCGGATGTGCGGGCGGCCGAACCGCGGGTGCGCCGCCTGCTCGACTGGGCGCGCCGGCACGCCTGGCGCTCGGTGACCGTGGCAGCGGGTGGGATGCCACCGACGTTGTCCCGGCTGCCCACCGACGAGCCGATCCGGTTGGACCGTTGGGACTGGCAGCTCTGGCAACGGCTGGCCGACACCGGTGTCGACTACGGCGACTACGGAGTCCACCCGGCCGTGCCCGGCAACGGTGATCCTGGTGATCGGCTGCCGACGGTGCGGTACACGGACGACGGCAGCTGGTGGATCTACCGCTGGGCGCGGCGAGGTGGCCGGGGCGACGAGCGGTTCGCCGACCTGTGCCGCACGCTGGTGTCGGCGCCGCACTGGCCGAGCACCGGCGCGGCGTTCTCCTGGGGTGACCACGAGCTGCTCCGCCGGGCCCGCCGGGGCGCCGGCGCCGGTTCGGCCGCCAACTGGGCGGCCTGGAGCACCTCACACCACCTGGCGTACGTACTCGCCACGCTGTTGCGCCCGGACGGCGACATCGCGCCGAGGTGGAATCCCCGGCCCGGTCCGCCACAGCGCGGACGCTCGCTGCGGTGAGACGGGTGGCTACTGCTTCTCGGTGAAGCCGAACTGGATGACGCCCTCGTCGTCCACGGTGGCGTCCACCGAGGCGTCGCCGAGCAGTTCGGCGGCGTCCTCGTCGAGGAAGATGCGGGCGCCCTGGTTGTCGACCACCCGATCGCCCTGCGCCGGCTCGGGCACCAGCTCCACCGAGAGCGAGCCGGCCTCGGTGTCGGCGGCGATACGCACTCCGCCGCCCTCGGCGACGTCCTGCTGGTTGGCCAGGTCACGGATGACGAGCACGGCGTTGTCGGTCATGGTGAGCATGAGTGGAACTCCTCGTGGAATCTCGGCTCCCGGTCGAAACGCTCTCGCAGACCGGCTGATCGGTCCGCGGACGAACGCATCGGGGAGGCGACAGAAAGGGCGAACGGTCATCGCCGTCGCATCGAATCGGGGGCAGCTGAGGGCCCCGCCACCTCCACCGTGCCCGCTGACCGCCGATCCGTCAAATAGAGCCAGGTCAGTCGAGAGCGGGGGCCGGGGCCAGCCAGGCGCGAATCTCGCTGACCGCCGCGCGACCGGCCCGGTTGGCGCCGATCGTGCTGGCCGAGGGGCCGTAACCGACCAGGTGAATCCGCTCGTCGGCGACCACCCGGGTGCCGTCCATCGTGATACCGCCGCCCGGGGCGCGCAGCCCCAGCGGGGCGAGGTGGTCGATGGCGGCGCGGAAACCGGTGCACCAGAGGATCACGTCCGCCGGGACGAACCGTCCGTCCGCCCAGGCCACCCCGTCGGGTGTGATCCGGTCGAACACGGGTAGCCGGTCCAGGACGCCCCGCTCACGCAGCCGGCGTACCTCCGGCGTGACCGGCAGCCCCGTCACGCCCACCACACTGCCCGGTGGGCGGCCCTGCCGTACCGCCTCGTCCACCCGGGCCACCGCGGCGCGGCCCAACTCCGGGCCGAACTCCTCGTCGCGGAACTCCGGCGGTCGGCGGGTCACCCAGGTGGTGGCCGCCGCGACCGTGGAGACCTCCCCCAGCAACTGCACGGCGGAGGTGCCCCCACCGACGACCACCACCCGCAGGCCGGCGAACTCGGCCGGCCCCCGGTAGTCGGCGGTGTGCAGTTGCCGGCCCCGGAACGACTCCCGGCCCGGGTAGTGCGGCCAGAACGGCCGGGTCCAGGTGCCGGTCGCGTTGATCAGAGCGCGGGCGATCCACCGGCCCTGGTCGGTGTGCACGTCCAGCCGCCCGTCCGGGCGGGAACGCACCGCACGGACCCGCACCGGACGTCGTACCGGCAGGTCGAATGTCCTCTCGTACGCGGCGAAGTAGGCGCGTACCTGCTCGGCCGCCGGACGGTGGGGCTGCACGGGCGGGAGGGGCAGCCCGGGCAGGTCGTGGAAGCCGTGCACCCGGTCGAAGACGAGCGTCGGCCAGCGGTGCTGCCAGGCTCCGCCCGGCCCGTCGTCGGCGTCGAGGATGACGAAGCCGCCGCCGGGCGGGAAGCCGGTCCGGCGCAGGTGGTAGCCGGCGCTCAGGCCGGCCTGACCGGCCCCGATCACCACGACGTCCGCTGAGTGGGTGTCCACCTGGTGTGCAACACCACGGTCGGCGCCGGTGTGCCCGTAGTCGGCCGTCGCGCCGATCACAGACTTTCGCCAATGACGCCCTGACCTGCACCTACGCTGAGTGGATGAGCGACTTCCGGCGGTATGCGGCCGAGTTCCTCGGAACCCTGCTGCTCGTCTTCTTCGGAGTGGGCAGCGCCGTCGCGGCACGGGTTCAGGGCGGCGTGGTGGTGGTCGCATTGTCCTTCGGGTTCGTGATGCTCGCTCTCGTCTACACGATCGGCCCGCTGTCCGGCAGTCACGTCAACCCGGCGGTGACACTCGGTGTGCTGCTCTCCGGCAAGATCTCGGTGCTCGGCGCGGTGGCGTACTGGATCGCCCAGTTCGTGGGTGCGACGGTGGCCGCCTTCGCGCTCTGGGCGCTGACCCGCTGGGGCGACGTCGCGGACCAGACCGGGGCACTGGGCACGAACGGTTACGGCGCCCACATCAACCGGGGTGGCGCGGCGGTTCTGGAGGTCGTGCTGACCTTCCTGTTCGTCCTCGTCGTCCTGGTGGTGACCAGTCGGAGCGAGAACCCGGGTACCGCCGGGGTGGCCATCGGGTTGGCCCTCGCCGCGACCCAGTTGGTCGGTCTGACGCTGACCGGCGCGGCGGTCAACCCGGCCCGTGCGTTCGGCCCGGCGGTCTTCGAGGGCGGCGTGGCCCTGCGGCAGCTCTGGGTGTTCATCGTCTTCCCGCTGCTCGGTGGTGCGCTCGCCGCCCTGGTCGCGCCGTTGGTCATGGGGGCGCAGCGGCACTACTGGGGTGGACACGAGAAGTCGGTGGGACGACCGACGTAGCCCGATTGGCAGTAACTTTCGCGTGGCGCTCTTTTCCGGCGATTATCTTCGTGGCAGCATCAGCGCATGCATCGCCGTCATTTCGTCCGGGCCCTCGCGCTGCTCACGCTGGCCGCCACCGCAGCCACCACCGGCGCGTCGGGCGCCACGGCCGAGTCGCCCACCCCCGCGACGACCCGACTGCACGACACCATCGACACGATCCTCGCCGACGCCCGCCTCGGCGGGGCGCAGGCCTCGGTGGTCGTGGTCGACACCAGCACGGGGCAGACGCTCTACGACCGCAACGGCGACCGCCGGCTCATCCCGGCCTCCAACACCAAGCTGATGACCTCGACAGCGGCCCTCGGGCTGCTCGGGCCGGGCCACCGCTTCACCACCGACGTGCACACCAGCGGCAAACGCCGCGCCGGTCTGCTCACCGGCAACCTCTACCTGCGCGGAGGCGGTGACCCGACCATGCTCGCCGCCGACTACGACGCGCTCGCCGCCCAGGTCGCCGCCGACGGGGTACGGGTGGTCACCGGCAACCTGGTCGCCGACGACACCCGCTACGACCAGACCCGCCTCGGCCCCGACTGGACCTGGGACGACGAGCCCTACTACTACGCCGCGCAGGTCTCCGCGTTGACCGTCGCCCCGGACACCGACTACGACGCCGGGACGGTGATCGTGCAGGCCGCACCCGCCCGCCGGGCCGGTGCCCCGCCGGTGGTCAACACGACCCCGCCCACCGCATACGTCCGCGTCGACAACCGGGCCGTGACGGTCGCCGAGGGCGAGACCTCGATCTCGATCGAGCGCGAACACGGCGGCAACACAGTGGTGGTGACCGGCCAGATCGCCGTCGGAGACGAGCCCGCCAGCGACTGGGTGACCGTCTGGGAACCCACCGGCTACGCGGCCGACGTGTTCCGAGCGGCGTTGCACAGGCACGGCGTCCGGGTGATCGGCCGGACCGTGCTGGGCCAGGCCACCCCGGAGACCGCCCACCCGGTGGCCCGGCACGACTCGATGAGTCTCGGCGAGCTGATGACACCGTTCCTCAAGCTCTCCAACAACGGGCACGCCGAGGTGTTGACCAAGGAGATCGGCCGGGTGCTGAGCGGTTCGGGCACCTGGACCGCCGGCATGACCGCGATCAGCGAGTACGTCGCCGACACCGGGATGGACACCGGGCGACTACGCCAACGCGACGGATCCGGGCTGTCCCGGCGCAACCTGGTCCCGGCGGCGGAGTTCGTGGACCTGCTCGACGCCGTCCGCGCGGAACCGTGGTTCGAGACCTGGTACGCGGCCCTGCCGATCGCCGGGCAACCCGAACGGTTCGTCGGCGGCACTCTCCGGAGCCGGATGGCCGGCACCCCCGCGGCCGGCAACGTGCACGCGAAGACCGGCAGCCTGACCGGTGTCTCCGGACTCTCCGGCTACGTCACCAGCGCCGACGGCCGACTGCTGGCGTTCGCCATCCTGCTAAACAACTACCTGACGGCGTCGGTCAAGCCGTTGGAGGACCAGATCGCCGTGGCACTGGCCGGTTTCCGCGCGGACGGTGCGAGCACCGCCCGGATGGCACCGCCGGCGGTGCCGGAGACTCCCCGGACACCGGAGGGCGTCGAGTGCTCCTGGGTCAAACCGATCACCTGTTGAGTGGGGGGCCGGGAGGCGCGGGCTGTCGCCTCCCGGCCGGACGCGCGCTCAGGCCGGACGCTTCGGTGGGGGGACCACCGCCGTCGGGTCGCCGCGCTCGATGAGGGCGGCGATCTCGGCGGCCCGCAGCCCGCGCAGTGCCAGCACCCGGGTGCCCCAACGGTGCAGGCGACACGGGTGCGGGCTGGCGTCGTTGCGGCAGACCACTCCCCCGGACCACCGCCGGGGGGCGTGTACCACCACCGCCCGCACCGCGAACTGGGTGTCCTCGCCCGTCACGTACGGCGGCAGGGGGATGTCTCGGAGCACCTCCCCGGACGCTTCAGCGGCACCGGACGAAGCGGCGCGACGGACGCGGTGGGCGGCACTACTCATCTCCGCTGCCTCCACACTGGATCGTCGGATGGGGACAGCAGAAAGCTACGACCTCCTCGACCGTCGGCGACGGACAAACTGTCCCGCTGTGTGGCCGCGCGGCGGTTTGCCGGTCAGCGGACCGCCACTGCCTGGAGGCCGACGTTGCCGCAGTGCGGGGTGAAGACCTTCTCGACCTTCCAGCTCAGCAGCAGTCGGGCGCCCTTCGGCACCGTGAACGTGATGGTGAACTGAGCGCTCTGACTCGTGTACGGGTCCTCCAGCACCACGCTGCTGGCGGGCCCGCCGGTGGACAGTCGAGCCTCCAGGCGCCCCCGGGCCATCCAGATGCCGCCGTAGAGCTGGACCGTGCGTGACTCACCGCTGCCGGCGACGGCGAGGGAGAACCCGTTGCCGGCGCCGCAGGTGTAGACGCCTTCTGAGCTGTCCCGTGCGGACCGCTGCGACGAGCCGTCGGACCATCGGACGTGCTCCTGGTTGCCGTCCCAGGCGACGCGGGTGCCGGCGCCACCCTCGTCGGCGATCTCCCCGGAACCCGCCCGCTTGCGGACCGTCGAGTTGCCCCCGCGCTGCCCCCAGTGCATCCAGTCCCGCGCACCCACGGCGGTCAGGTTGACCTCGGCGGGCATCTCCCCCCGGGTCACCGACAGCTCCGCAGACTGCTGTGACGCTGGCGGCGGGGCCGGCGCGGTCGTGGACGGTGTCGGGTCGGGCGAGGGCGGGCGCTGGCGCGGACGCAGGCCGGGCTCCGCCGGCCCCGCGTCACCGGTGCGCCCGTCGGTGGCCGGGAAGCCGGGAGAACGGGCGACGACCCCGGTCACGCCGCCCGCACCACCCGCCTGGTCGTCGTCGGGCGCCGGCTCCGACCGGAAGCTCAGGTACGAGATCAACGCCGCCAGGCAGGCGAGGACGGCGACCCCCTCCACCGCCCAACGCCTACGCCGTCGGGCACGGGCGACCCGGCGCAGCGCGGCGCGGGTCTGCCCGGAGGTGACGGCACCCGAGCGGTGCTTCGCCGATGCGTCCTCGGCACCCGAATCAGTGCGCGTGCGGTCTTCGTCCGCCACCGACCCCTCCAACTCCACCACCCGGCCGCCGCCGACCGCAGCGGATCACACCGTCCACTGTGGGCCGTTTCGCGTTCGTACCGGTGTGGACGACACGCTAGATCCGGACTGCCGGACGTGTCCAGCCCGCAGTCGGACGAGGCCCGACGTCCCGCCCGCGCCGGCGGGCACTTCGGCAGGCCACGAACGCCGCTCGGGTCAGCCGATCCGAAACCCGAGCAACTGCGCGATGACCACTGCCTGCCCGACGTCGACGATCGCGCCGGCCCGCTCGACTACCGTCGGATCGAGCGCGGTGAGGTCGCTGCCCCGCAGGTCGGCGCCACCGAGCCGGACGTTGAGCAGCTGCGCGCCGGACAGGTCGACGCCGGTGACGGTGGCGCCGGTCAGGTTGGCCCGGGTCAGGTCCACCTCCCGCATCCGCACCCCGGCCAGCCGGACACCCCGCAGATCGGCGCCGGGCAGCGCGACGAAGGACCAGTCGCCGCCGTCGACTGTCAACGGGCGCAGGTCGCAGTCGACGAAGGTGCTGCCGACCAGCTTGCAGCCGGTGAACTCGGCCTCGAAGAAGTTGCACCGGCGGAAGACGCACCGGGTGAAGGCCGAGTCGACATGCCGGGACGCGTTGAACCGGACGTTGCCGAACGTGCACCCGGTGAAGACCGCTCCCCGACTCGCCGCCTCGGTCAGGTCCACGTCGAAGAACTCGCAACTGACGAAATGCCGGTCGGTCAGCTCCTCGCCGTACCAGTCCTCGTTGCGGAAGGTCACGTCCTCGGTCAGCTCCGGCATCCGGTCAGGTTAGTGGGCAGCGGTGACAGCCGAGCCGAGGCGACCCCCTTCCAGCGCCGGCATACCGCCGAGTAGGTTCGGCGACGTGAGTGTGGCGCGGAGCAAGGACCCGGATCAGATCGGCTTCGACCCGGCACGGTTGGCGCGGATCGACGAGCACTTCGGCCGGTACGTGGACGACGGCCGCCTGGCTGGCTGGCAGGTGGTGGTCACCCGTCGCGGCGAGGTGGCGCACTCCTCGACGTACGGGCTGCGGGACCGGGAGTCGGGTGCTCCGGTCGAGGCGGACACGCTCTGGCGGATCTACTCGATGACCAAGCCGGTCACCTCGGTCGCGGCGATGATGCTCTGGGAGGAGGGCCGGTTCGAGCTGACCGACGAGGTCAGCCGCTGGCTGCCGGAGTTCGCCGACCTACGGGTCTACTCCAAGGGGTCGGTGCTCAAGCCGTACACGGTGCCGGCGACCGAGCCGATCCGCGTCTGGCACCTGCTCACCCACACGGCCGGCCTGACGTACGGCTTCATGCAGACCTCGGTGGTCGACGGCCTGTACCGGGCCGCCGGCTACGACCTGTACCCGCCGGCGGACGTCGACCTGGCCGGGGCCTGCGCGGTCTTCGGGGAGCTGCCGCTGCTGTTCCAGCCCGGCTCCGCCTGGGGCTACTCGGTCGCCACCGACGTGCTCGGCCGGCTCGTCGAGGTGGTCTCCGGGCAGAGCCTGGACGCGTTCTTCGCCGACCGGATCTTCGGCCCGCTGGGCATGACCGACACGCGTTGGTGGGTGGACGGCGACGAGGCCGACAGGTTGGCCGCCCTCTACGTACCGGAGCCGCGCAGCGGGAAGGCCGTCCGTTACGACAGCCTCGGCGCACTCGCGTTCCGCAAGCCCGCCCTGCTGTCCGGTGGCGGCGGTCTGATCTCCAGTGCGGCCGACTACCACCGCTTCACCCAACTGTTGCTGCGCGGCGGCGAACTGGACGGCGTCCGGCTTCTCGGGCCCCGCACGGTGCGGTTCATGACCCGCAACCACCTGCCCGGGGGTCAGGACCTGGGCGCCCTCTCCACCGGCGGCTTCGCCGAGACGACGCTGGACGGGATCGGCTTCGGCCTCGGCTTCGCGGTCGTCGACGACCCGGTCCCCAGCCGGGTGCCGAGCAGCGTCGGCGAGTACTACTGGGGTGGGGTGGCCAGCACCGCGTTCTGGGTGGACCCGGCCGAGGAGATCACCGCGCTGCTGTTCACCCAGCTGATGCCGTCGAGCACCTACCCGCTGCGCTCCCAGCTGCGCCAGCTGGTCTACGCGGCGCTGACCGACTGACTGGTACGACCGCCGGGCCGCTCGGCACTGACCTCCGTGGATTTGGCGGCAGCGACACCGGACAGCCGAGCTGTCGACCCCACCCGTCTGTCGCCGCCGCTGTAGAGCTGCCCCGGATATGGGGCAGTGCGGCGACAGGTATCCCGGCAAACGAACCCCACCCCGAACGCGCCGCGAAGGCGGCCGGCGACCTGCCGCCTTCGGCCGCCCCATATCCGGGGCAGCTCTACAGCACAGCTGCCGCACCCCATGACCTCCGCCTCGGGTGTCCGCAGTCGCCGGTGGTCGAGGTGGCCGCGACGCCGCGCTGGCCTCCCGAGTGCGAGCGACCTCAGTCGGCGAGGCGGGCGGGGAAGCCTCCGGTGGCGATCGGGCCCCACGCGTCGATGGTGACCCGGATCAGCGACTTGCCCTGACGCACCATCGCCGCCCGGTAGTCGTCCCAGTCCGGGTGCTCGCCGGAGATGCTGCGGAAGTAGTCGACCAGCGGCTCCAGCGCCTCGGGCAGGTCGAGCACCTCGGCGGTGCCGTCGATCTGCACCCAGGGGCCGTTCCAGTCGTCGCTGAGCACGCACGCCGACACCCGGGGGTCCCGGCGGATGTTGGTCACCTTGGCCCGCTCGGGGTAGGTCGAGACGACCAGCCGGCCCTGCCCGTCGATGCCGGCGGAGACCGGGGAGGACTGCGGTCGCCCGTCGGCCCGGGTGGTCATCAGCACGACGCGGTGCCGCGTCCGGAGGAAGTCGAGCAGGTCGTCCCGGTCGACCCGGGTGTTCCGTGCGATGCTGCGCGCCATTCGTCGTTCCTACCAGGGCGCACGTACGGGGACGGCGGCGGGTCAGCGCGGTCGGGCCGTGGAGCGGTGCACCGCCTGGGTGGGCACCCGGGGGCGGCCGGACGGTCGCCAGGCTCGGCCGTTGGCGTAGATCACCCGGAAGCCGAGGTACGACGCGAGGGGTGCCCAGTGGGCCGAGCCCATCCGCAGCTCGGCGGCGTTGTGTCGCTGGCCGTTGGCGAGTACGTCGAGGAGGACGGTTTCGAAGGCCGCCGATTCGACCCAGTCGACTTCTCGGGTGAAACCGCAGATCAGAGCGGCTCCGGTGACCTCCAGGAACTCGCGCAGCACGGCGTCGGAGGCCCGCAGGACCGAGCAGCTGCCGAAATAGAGTCGTCGCCCCTCGGCGCGGCCGGCCATCAGGTCGGCCACCTCGTTCAACTCCACCGACTGCCAGTCGGTGAGGCAGAGTCGGCTCGGCTCGCCGTGCATGGCGAAGAAGCCCACCCGGTGGTCGGCGTACTGCTTGAGCAGCCAGCGGTCCAGGAAGTAGAACAGCTCGTCGCGGGTGGCCGCGTCCTTGTGGATGAAGCGGATCTTGCCGAGCCGCTCCAGCAGCTCCAGGGTGGGCAGCACGGAGCCCCGCTCGTTGAGGTCGCGGTGCCATTGACCCTCGACACAGAAGACGCCACCGCGTGCCACGCGCACCTCCGCCAGTCCACAGCCCGGGGCTGACGTTACCGGCCGACGTCGGTCAGGGAACATCACCCTCGGTGTGGCTGATTGCGACGTTCGGTGCGGTTGACCGGAACAGGGCTGATCGGCATTAATTGGCTGTTTCACAAATCAGTCGAATTCCCAGTCAATACCCAGGAGCGACGGTTTGTGAGGACGATTCTCGTTAATCGCCTCCAACCGCCCCGATCAGTGTCAGGGTGGAAATCGCGGGACTTCTTGGTCGATGTCCCGTGGCCACCCCAATCGCTCTCCTATCGGGAGGACTTCTGTGCGCGTAAACACCTTGAAGCGTGCTGCCATCGCATTCGCCCTGGCACTGCCCGGGGCAGCGATCGCCGCGGTGGTCGCCGCGCCGGCGGCACATGCGGACGGCTGCTACACGTGGAACCGCACCCTGACCCAGGGACGCTCCGGCGACGACGTCCGCCAGTTGCAGATCCGGGTCGCCGGGTGGGCCGGCAACCGGGACATCGTGGAGAACGACGGCCGCTACGGACCCAAGACCGCCGCCGCGGTCAAACGGTTCCAGCAGGCGTACGGGTTGCGCGCCGACGGCATCGCCGGCCCGCAGACCTACGCCAAGCTGTACCAACTCCAGGACAACGACTGCACACCCGCGCACTTCAGCTACAGCGAGCTGGACAACGGCTGCGGTGGCAGCGGGTGGAGCGGCGGCCCGCTGTCGGCGGCGCAGACCAAGCAGAACGCGTTGCGCACCATGTGGAAGCTGGAGGCGCTGCGCAAGAACCTCGGCGACAAGCCGCTCTACGTGTCCAGCGGTTTCCGCAGTCGGGCCTGCAACAACCAGGTCGGCGGCGCGTCGGACAGCCAACACCTCTACGGCAACGCGGCCGACGTCACCTCACGGACGTCGTCCCTGTGCCAGGTCGCCCGTGCCGCCCGTAACAACGGGTTCAGCGGAATCTACGGGCCGGGCTACCCCGACCACGACGACCACGTGCACGTCGACTCACGTCGGGAGAACAACAGCGACAGCAGCTCGAACACGACGAGCTGGTCGGCGCCGGACTGCGGCATCGGAGCCGCAAACGACTGAGCCACCTGTCGGAGCGACGTCGGCCCGACGCGGAGAGGAAACTCCGCGCCGGGCCGACGTCGTGTCGGCCCCGGGTCCGCGGGCGGAGGGGTAGCGCGCTCAGCTCGCCCGGGGCCAGCGCGGCGCGGTGACGGGGGCAGTCACCGGCCGGCCGGCAGCGGTGGGTCGTACACCCGGTGGCACGGCCCGCGCGGCCTGCTGCCGCGCCGGCAACCCGCCGGTACGCCCGGCCGGAGCCGGATATCCGGTGGTCGCCGGCCGACCACCGGCGGTGCGCGCGGAAGACGGCCCGGTCGCCGTGAACGGGAAGGGTACGTGCACGAACGGGTTGCCGTGCCGGATCAACGCCTCGATCTGTCGTTCGTTGAGCCCGTGTGCCTCCAACACGCGCCGCCCCCAACGGTGCAGGCGGCACGGGTAGGAGGCGCCGTCGTTGCGGCACAGCGGCCCGGTGGGCCACTCCTCGGCGGTGTGCACGACCACCGCCCGGACCGCGAGCCGAACATCCTCCGGGGTCAGTGGTGCCGGCATTGGCACCTCACCCAGTACCTGGTCGATGGGATCCGTCGACTGCTCACCAACTCGCACGGCAGGCCTCCCGCAGCTCGGCAGCGGTACGGCGGACTCACCGCACCGACATCCTCGGCCATGGGTACGGGAGACGTCGGACGAAAGTTCAATTCCGGTACCGAATCGGATTTCTTGATGTCGGGGCACCTCCACGGCGGGACACCGCGACGTCAACGAAGCCGAGTCGATCAACCGGCCTGCGTCAGACGAGGCCGGCGTCGTGGACGAGCAGGGCCACCTGGACCCGGTTGTTGAGGTCCAGGCGGGTCAACAGCCGGGAGACGTACGCCTTGACCGTCGCCACACTCATGAACAACTCCCCGGCGATCTCCGCGTTGGTGTGCCCCCGCCCCAACGCGACAGCCACCTGCCGTTCCCGCTCGCTGAGACCGGCGAGCAACCGCACCGCCCGCTCCCGGCGTGGGTCGGGCCCGACCGCACCGGGGACAGCGGCGGTCACGTGGGCGATCAGAGTCCGGGTGACAGTCGGGGAGAGCGTCGCCTCGCCGGCCGCGACCCGGCGTACGGCGTGCACGATCTCCGCCGGCGGGGTGTCCTTGAGCAGGAAGCCGGCCGCCCCCGCGCGCAGCGCCCGCAGCACCTGCTCGTCGGCGTCGAACGTGGTGAGCACCAGCACCTCCGGCGGGTGCGGCTGGGCGCGCAGCGCCTCGGTGGCCGTCAGCCCGTCCACCCGGGGCATCCGGATGTCCATCAGCACCACGTCCGGGGCGTACGCGGCGACGGCCGCGGGCACCTCACCACCATCGGCCGCCTCGCCGACCACGGTCAGGTCCGGCAGACCGCCGAGGATCATCGAGAGCCCGGCCCGGACCAGCGCGTCGTCGTCCACGATCAGCACGCGCACCGACGGCACGACCGACTCCGGCCCCGCCGCACCGGAAGTGCCGACCTCCTCGGAAGGCCGGTCCGCGTCGACAGGGCCAGCCGCACCGGAAGACCCGGTCACGCCCGAAGAGCCGGCCGGGCCGGTCACGCCGGCCACGGCAGCCAGGCCGCCAGCCGGAAGTCACCGGTGTCGTCCCGGCCGTAGGCGAGCCGGCCACCTGCCAGGGTGACCCGTTCACTGATGCCGACCAGACCGGTGCCCGCACCCGGCAGGGTGCCGCCGGCCGGTGCGCCGACCGGCCACCGGTTGGCGATCGCCACGGTCAGGCCGTCGCCCGGTCCGCCGGCCACGTCCACTGTCACCGCCGCGCCGGCCGCGTGCTTGCGGGCGTTGGTCAACCCCTCCTGCACGATCCGGTACGCGGCCCGGCCCAGCGCCGCCGGCACCTCCTCCGCCTCGGCGACCGTGTCGCTGACGTTGACCCGTACCCCTGCCGACCGCGACTCGGCGACCAGGGCCGGCAGGTCGGCGAGGGTCGGCTGGGGCGGCTCCGGGGCGTCGTCGCCACCGTCCTCGGCCCGGAGCACCCCGATGACCTCGCGCAGGTCCTGAAGGGCGGCGTGGGCGCTGCCCCGGATCACCCCGGCGGCGCGGGCGACCTCGTCGGCCGGCGCGTCCGGGCGGAACTCCAGCGCACCGGCGTGCAGGCTGAGCAGCGAGATCCGGTGGGCCAGCACGTCGTGCATCTCCCGGGCGATCCGGGTGCGTTCGAGGTGGCGGGCCTGGGCGACCCGGAGCTGCTGCTCCGCCTCGGCCCGTTCGGCCCGCTCGCGCAGCGACACGATCAACTGCCGGCGGGCCCGGACGAACATCCCCCAGGCCAACACGGCCAGGGTGATCACCGCACCCCAGGTCACGGTGAGCCAGTAGGGCATCACCGGGTCCGGACGCGCCCAACTGAAGACCAGGTTGGTGAGGAGCCCGACACCGGTGACCGCGACCGCTACGGCGGTCCGTCGATGCACCACCACTGTGAAGTAGATGATCAGCAAAGGGATGGCGGCGGCCATCGAGAACATGCTCAGCGGCAGGGTGGCCACTGCCAACCCGAGGGGCCACCGCCGACGCAGCCAGAGCAGCCCGCAGCAGACCAGCCCGAGCACCGTGTCGACGCCGAGCATCCAGTCGTGCGGCAGCGGGATCGTCATCTCCGGGGTGGGCGACAAGGCGTCCCCGAGGGTCAATAGCACCCAGAGCAGCCCGAGCAGGAAGGCGAGGCTGTCCACCACCCAGTCCCGGGTGGTGCGGCGCGGCCGGGCCCGCACACGCTCGGCCGGCACCACCAGCTCCCCCGGCAGCAGCCAGGGGTGCTCCGGGACGGCGAGGGTGCTCACCCGCCCATGCTAGGCAGCATCGGGGGCCGACAACCAGCTACCAAAGTCGAGACCCGCCGACCGACCAAGGTCGACGCGGCACCGACCAGTGGCCGCAGCGGATGGCCGGGCGGCCCCGGCACGCTCGGCGACATGATCGTCGTAGAGAACCTCACCAAGCGATACGGGCCACACCCGGCCGTGGACGACGTGTCGTTCCGGTGCGAGCCGGGCACCGTCACCGGCTTCCTCGGCCCCAACGGCGCCGGCAAGTCGACCACCATGCGGATGATCTGCGGGCTCACCGCACCGACGGCCGGCCGCGCCACCGTCTCCGGGCACCCGTACCGGGAGCTGCCCAACCCGGGGCGGGAGGTCGGCGTGCTGCTGGACGCCTCCGCCCAGCACGCCGGGCGCACCGGCCGCGAGGCGTTGACGCTGTCCGCGTACACCATGGGTCTGGACAAGCGCGAGGTCGCCGCGAAGCTCGACCTGGTCGGGTTGAACGCGGTGGCGGCGAAGCGGCGGGTACGGGCGTACTCGTTGGGCATGCGGCAGCGGCTCGGCCTGGCGCAGGCGATGCTCGGTGACCCCCGGGTGTTGATCCTCGACGAGCCGGCCAACGGCCTGGACCCGGAGGGCATCTTCTGGATGCGCGGGCTGCTGCGCGACTTCGCCGACCGGGGCGGCACGGTGCTGCTCTCCTCCCACCTGCTGCGCGAGGTGGAGGCGGTCGCGGACCGGCTGGTGGTGATCGGGGGTGGCCGGATCGTGGCCCAGGGCGACAAGAACGAGCTGTTGGCCGGCGGCGGGACTGTGGTCCGGGCCCGCGACGACAGGGCGCTGCGCCGGGCGCTGGACGCCGCCAACCTGACCGCGACCGACAGCTCCGACGGCCTGCTCGTGCAGGCCGACGCCGAGGCGGTCGGTCAGGCCGCCGCCGACGCCGGCATCGCGCTGGCCGAGCTGCGCCCCGCCGGCGGCGGTGGTCTCGAACAGCTCTTCCTCACCCTGACCGCCGGCGAATCCACCAAGGAGGCCGTCCGATGACCACCACCACCGCGCCCGCCACCACCGTCGCACCCCAGCACCGTGCGTCGGTACGCCGCCCGTCGCTGCTCCGGCTCACCGGTGTGGAGCTGCGCAAGCTCGTCGACACCCGGGCCGGCCGTTGGCTACTGATCACCATCGGCCTGGTCGTCGTCGCGATCGTCACCCTCCTGCTGATCTACGCCGAGGATTCCGAACAGACCTTCTTCACCTTCTTCGTCACCTCGCTGCTGCCCGTCAACGTGCTCCTGCCGGTGCTGGGCATCCTGTCGATCACCAGCGAGTGGTCCCAGCGCACCGCCCTCACCACGTACGCGTTGGTGCCCCGACGGGAGCGGGTGGTGGCCGCGAAGCTGATCGCTGTGGTGCTGGCCGCGCTCGCCTCCCTGCTGGTCACACTGGCCGTCGCCAGCATCGGGACGCTCGTGGCGTCGGCCACCGGCGGCGCGGGCACCTGGCAGGTCGACGCGACGCTGATCGTGAACGGGGCGATCGTCCAGGTCGCCGGTGTGCTGATGGGTGCCGCCTTCGGCCTGCTGCTGCTCAACCCGCCGTTGGCCATCGTCGGCTATCTGCTGCTGCCGACCCTCTGGTCGGTGCTCGGCGAACTGGTCCGACCCCTGCGCGGTCCGGCCGAGTGGCTGGACACCAGCCGGACCATGGAGCCGCTGTTCACCAACCACGTCACTGCCGGGCAGTGGGGTCGGCTGGCGGTGTCGCTGCTCGTCTGGATGGTTCTCCCGCTGGCCGCCGGCCTTTTCCGGACGCTGCGCCGCGAGGTGTCCTGACCATGGACGTCGCCGGCAACCGTCCCCGCACCGTCGTCAGTGGCGGCCCGCTGGAGCTGGCGGTCCTGTGGGGCGGTTTCCCGCTCCTCGGCGCGGGCGCCGGGTGGCTCCTCGCGGCGGCGACGGGCTGGCTCAACCGGCTGCCCTGGGTGCCGTTCGGCGACCTCATCGAGTGGCTGGACCGGCTGCCCGAACCGCAGGCCACCGCCGGCACCATCACCGTGGGTGTCGTGGCCGGCCTGGTCGTCGCCGGGATCGGCACCGCCGAACGGCTGATCGTCACCGTCGACCCGGCGCAGGTCCGGCTACACCGCTCCGACCAGGACCGGACCGTCGCCCGGGTCGACACCCGGGTGGTCTTCCTCGCCGACAAGCACCTGGTGCTGCTCGACGGCGACGGCGCGGAACTGGTCCGGGAACCAACCGACCATTCGGCCAGGCAACTGGCGGCGGCGTTCCGGGCGCACGGCTGGGGTTGGGCGGACGACGACCCGCACCGGTCGGCGTACCGGCTGTGGGTGCCCGACCTGCCCGGGTTGCCGGCCGGCGCGGACGCGCTGCTGCGTGCCCGGGAGCGGGCGGTCGAGCGGGACCGCCGCGACGACGCCCGCGAGTTGCGCAGGGAGTTGGGCCTGCTCGGGGTGGTGCTGCGCGACGAGGGCAAGCGGCAGACCGGGCGGGCGGTGACCGTACGACCCGAGCAGTCGACTTCGGCCGAGCGGGAGCCGGACGGGCGGTAGCGTCTGTTCCAGCAGACCCTGGGAGCCGCGCGATGACCGAACAGCAGCCGTACCGGGTGGTGTCCCGCCACCCCGGGTTCGAGCTGCGTCGGTACCCGGCCCACCTGGTGGCCGAGATGCAGGTCCAGGCCCCGTTCACCCGGGCGCTGATCGAGGCGTTCCGACCGCTGGCCGGCTACCTCGGCGGCGCCAATCGGGCTCGACACCCGGTTGGCGCGGCCGAGCCGACGACGTCGGCGGCCGGCGGGTCGGAGAAGATCGCCATGACCGTGCCGGTGGTTCAGATCGAGGGCGAGCGGCCGGGCGCGTACCTGATCCAGTTCGTTCTGCCGTCGGCCCTCACCGCGGCGACCGCGCCCGAGCCGGTGGACGCCCGGGTGCGCGTCCGCGAGGTCAGGGCACAACTGGCGGCGGCGATGCGTTTCTCCGGGCGGTGGACGGAGCAGACGTTCAGCCAGCGGGCCACCATGCTCGGCCGGTCGGTGACCGCGGCCGGGCTGCAACCCACCGGCGCCGTCCGGTACGCGCGCTTCGACCTGCCGTGGAAGCCGTGGTTCCTGCGCCGCAACGAGGTCGTGCTGCCGGTCGCCGAATAGGCGGCGCTACCTTGGTGCGCCGGGGCGGTGGCCGAGCGCGGGCGGCCCCGCCAGCAGTAGCGCCATCCCGAGCCCGGCCAGCAGCCCGGCCAGCGAGACCAGCACATCGGAGTCGGCGGAGTTGATCGGGCTGTTGCCGGCCAGCGCGGTGAACGTCGCCCCGATCGGCAGCAGCATCATGGCGACGGCGGTGATCAGCAACAGGACGAACGGGCCCGCCAGTGCCGCGAGCACGGCCAGTGTGTGGTGCCGCCAGACCGGACGGCCACCCGGCCAGTCCCAGGCGAGCACTGTCACCCCGGTGAGCAGCACTGTCCACAGGGCGATCTCCGGCAGGAGCCGCGAGCCCGGCGGGACGGCGCGGACCAGCCCGACGCCGAGCAGGCACGCCACGGTGAGACCCGCCGCCAGCCCGACGCGGGCCCGGGAACGCTCGGGGGCCGCCGCCAGCGCGGCACCCACCGCCAGAACGACGAGCAGCGCCGCGGTGGCCAGGCCGCCCTGATTCAGCTCCGGCTCCCGGTCGCTAGGTAACTCGATACCGGCGGCCACCGCCACCAGCACCCCGGCCACGCAGGCCGCGCCGGTCAGCGCCCTCCGGTCGGCGGCGGAGGGCGTGCCGCGGTCCAGCCACAGCAGAACCGCCGCGAACACTCCGAGCACGGCGCAGCCGCCGACGGCGAGCAGCACTGTCGCCTCCACGCCGACCGGGTCGGCCCGGTCGACAGCCACGTCGGCGGCGATCCAGAGGCCACCGAGCACCACCGCCGGGCCGCTCCAGCGCACCTGACCCCGGCCCGCCACCACCAGCCCGAGGGTCACCGCGACGACGGCCATGAACCGGAGGTCCCGTGCCCAGTAGGTGTTGTTGCCCGGTAGGTGCTCCGACCACGGGCCGAGCGGCTCGGTCAGCGGTTGCCACACTGTCGCGCCGATCGCCCAGAGCACGACAGCTGCGGCGGAGATGAGCAGCCCGACCGGGCGCGCGAATCGCATCCGTGGACGGTAGCGGTCCGAGCGCCCGGTAAGGGGCACGATCATCCGACGACGCTGACCGGGGTCCGCGCGGGGCGGTGACGCAGTGACCGCCACGTCGGCAGCACACTGGACAGCACGGCGAGCAGCAGGCACAGCCCCACCACGCCGGCGATCACCGACCAGGGCACCACCAGGTCGACGGACGCGCCGACCTGCTCGGCCAGGCCGGCACGGATGCTGAGCAGGCCGACGAAGGCGACCGCGCCACCGAGCAGCGCGCCGATCAGCACCACCAGGGCGGACTCGGCGGTGACCAGCCAGAGGACCTGCCGCCGCGTCGCCCCGGCCAACCGGATCAGCCGCAGGTCCGCGACCCGACCGGCGGCGGCCAGCAGCAACGTGTTGGCCACGGCGATGGCTCCGTAACCGGCCGACACACCGATCAGCAGCAGCGTGAACAGCCAGACGAGACGGTCCTCGGCGGCGTCCGCCTCGGCCGCCCAGGTGTCCACGTCGATGATCCGCGCGCCCACCGGTGGGGCGATCCGGTCCCGCACGTACACCGTGGAGGTCAACGCCGACGGGTCGTGCGCCCGCACCACCGCCCGGGGCACGAGCAGATCGCCGGGGAGCGAGTTGTCGCTGACGACCGCGACGACGCGCAACGACACCGCCGTCCCGTCGGCGAAGACCAACTCGTACGGGGCGGACGGCGCCAGGTTCGCCGAGGCGGTGACCACAACCGTGTCGTCGCCGCGCAGGTCGTCGAGGGAGCCGGCGACGACGGTGAGCACCCGGTTCGCGGCGGCGAAGCCCGCCGGGTCCACACCGAGCGCCGTCAGTGGCCGGTTCTCCGGCAGCGTCCCGGGGTCGGTGCGGAAGACGGTGGTCGGCAGGAGGGCGGTGCCTCCGGTCGCAGCGACGGCCGCGTCCGACAGACCGGGCGCCCGGTCCGGCACGACGATCCAACCGGCGTTCACGTTGTCCGCCCGACCCGCCGCGTACGCGGCGGTGGTCGTCCGCACCATCCCGGACACCAGCACCGCGAAGGCGACAGTGAGCAGCACTGGCGCGGCGATCGAGGCGGTCCGCCGGGTGGCTGTCAACGCGCCGCCCCGGACCAGCATCCCGATCGCGCCGCCGGGCCGCCGCACCGGGAACCGCAGCAGCCGCACCACCGGCCCGACCACCACCGGGGCGAGCACCGTGGCACCGGCCACCAGGGCCATCACCGCGTACAGGGCGTAGGACGCCGCCACCCGTGCCTCGTCCGCGGTCGCCGTTCCCACGCTCAGCGCGATCCCTGACGCGACGAGCAGCGCCCCGGTGGCGATCCGGGCACGTCCGATCGGTCGCTGCTCGATCGCTGCCTCGCGTAACGCCTCCAACGGGCGCACCCGCGCGGCCCGACGGGACGCCGACCAGACCGCCAGCAACGCGATCACCGGCCCGGCCGCGAGCGAGACGGCGACCGGCCAGGGGGCGTAGTGGACCCGGAAGGTCGCCGGCTCGAACCCGACATCGACGAGCAGTCGACCCAACACCGGTGTGAGCGCCGCACCGACCAGCAGGCCGACCAGCCCGGCGCTGACGCCGACGACGAGAGCCTCGGCGTACACCATGCGGCGGACCTGGCGTCCGGTGGCGCCGACGGCGCGCAGCAGGCCCACCTCGCGACGGCGCTGCGCGACGGTGAACGCGAAGGTGGAGGAGACCACGAACACCGTGACGAAACCGGCGAGGGCCGCCGTGGCGGTGAGCACCTGCATGCCGATCCACCGCATCCGGGCGTCGTTGCGCGGCTCCAGGGCGCTGCGCGCGTCGCCGGTCAGCACCCGTCCGTCGCCGCCGACGACACCGCGCGCCGACGCGGCGACCCGGTCCCTGTCGGCCTCCGGCGCGAGGACCAACCCGATGGCCCGGACGCCGGGCGCGAGCGCGGCGGCGACCTCGTCCGCGACATGCACGCCGGGCCCGTCCACCAGACCGGTGACGGTGTACGCCTGCGGACCCGCCGCCGTCAGCACTGTGACCGGCGCACCGGTACGCAGTCCGAGCGCACTGTCGACCACCACCTCGCCGGGCCTGCTGGGCGGCTCACCTGCGGTGAGGCGCAGACCGCCGAGCTGGGCGCTGGACCACCCGTGCCCCTGGTACGCGTCCTCCCGCCGGGTGTCGGCGGCGGAGGGTCGGCCGTCGACGAGCGGTTGGGCGTAGAAGGTCCGGTCCGGTACCGCCGCGACGACACCCGGCAGACCGGCCAACCGGTCGACGAGTCCCGCCGCCGTGGTGGCGGACCACGGTCGGGTCGGCACGAACTGGTCGGCCGACGCGCCCGCCTCGGGGCTCTGCACCACGACCGCCGCCCGGGTCAGTCGGTCCGGCACCTGCGGGGGGCCGGAGGCGAGCAGCAGCGTGGCGATCGCGACCAGCGCGACCCCGATGGCGACAGCCACGAACGCGCTCGTCGACCGGCGGATACTCAACATGACCGCTCCCGGAGGGTTTCCCGCTCGGCGATCCGCGCGGCGACTGACGCCGCCGAGATGTCGCCGTCCAACTCCTCGACCACGCGGCCGTCGGCGAGCAGGAGGACCCGATCGGCGTACGCGGCGGCGTGGGGATCGTGGGTCACCATCACCACCGTCTGGCCGTGGTCGTCGACGAGCGCCCGCAGCAGCCGGAGCACCTGCCGGGACGCCGCGCTGTCCAACGCTCCGGTCGGCTCGTCGGCGAAGACCACCGCCGGCCGGGTGATCAACGCTCGGGCCACGGCGACGCGCTGCTGCTCACCGCCGGACAACTCGCTCGGCCGGTGTCCGGCCCGGTCGGCCAGTCCCACCGCGTCGAGGGCGGCGGTGACGTCCCGGGCCGGTGGGCGGCGGCCAGCCAGCCGCAACGGCAACTCGACGTTCTGCCCGGCGGTCAGCGTGGACACCAGGTTGAACGCCTGGAACACGAACCCGATCCGGTCGCGCCGCAGCCGGGTCACCTCGTCCTCGCCGAGCTGGTCGAGGCGGATGCCGTCGATCGTGACGGTCCCCTCGGTCGGGCTGTCCAACCCCGCCGCGCAGTGCAGCAAAGTGGACTTTCCCGAGCCGGAGGGGCCCATCACCGCCGTGAACGTCCCACTCGCGAAGCTCGTCGTCACGCCGTCCAGCGCCGTCACCCGCCGGGTTCCGGTGCCGTACACCGCGCGCAGCCCCGTCAGGGTCACCGTGTGTGTGGTCATGGTCGACACAGTGCCGGCTGTGGCGGGTGCCGCGCGTCGTGCCGGCGCGGGCAGTTTCCGCCCCTCCTGCGGGTGGAGCCGGAGACCCGCAACGGCCGGTACGTCGTCCTCGGGGATGACCGCCCGTGGGTGGACGCGGACCGGCCAGCCGGCCGATACGGTCGGACGGGTGACCCCTCCCCTGCTGACCCGACGGCTCCGGCCGGTGGATCTGTACGTCGTGGACGCCCTGCTGGCCGTAGCTGTCGGCGGGCTGCTCTGCCCGTACGCGGCGTTGGAGTCACCGCTGCACGGCGGCGTACGCGAACCGCTCTGGGTGTCGGTGCTCGTCGGACTGGCCATCGGGCTGCCGCTGGCCGTACGACGCCGGTGGCCGATGACGGTGGCCGCCGTGATCAGCGCCGTCACCACCGTTGCCCTGGTCACCGGGGTGATCCCGAACTTCGCCGCCGCCGCGCCGGCGCTCGCCATCGGCCTGTCCTTCTACACGGTCGCGGTGTCGACGGCCACCCGCCGCTCGATCCTCTGCGCGGCGGGTTGTCTCGCGCTGGTGAGCGTCGCGCTGGTGCTGACGGCGGGCGACCTCTGGTCGCGTGCGGGTGGGGTCGTCTACGCCGTCGTCATGATCGCGCCCGCCTGGGTGATCGGGTGGCTGGTCCGGGAGCGACGTGCCCTCGCCGCCCGGCAGAGTGACCACCTGGTCCGTCAGGCCACGGCGGAGGAACGTCTGCGGGTGGCGCGCGAGCTGCACGACGTGGTCGCCCACACACTGAGTCTCATCGTGGTGAAGGCGTCCGTCGCGAACCACGTCGCCGAGGCGGATCCCCGCGAGGCGGGCGCCGCCCTCCGGGTGATCGAGGAAACCGGCCGCAACGCCCTGGCCGACGTCCGTCGGGTGCTGGGCGTACTGCGCGAGGACACCTCGTACGCCCCGACACCCGGGCTGGACGAGTTGCCCGCGCTGGCGCGGCAGGCGGCGATCGGGGGTGTCGACGTACGGCTCGACGTCCGACGGGAGGCACCGGGCAGCGTGGTCCCCGAGTCGGTGGGCCTGGCGGTGTACCGCATCGTGCAGGAGGCGCTGACCAACGTGGTGAAGCACGCGGCCCCGGCCGCCTGCGAGGCTACGGTGACCGTCACACCTGGTGAGGTACGGGTGGAGGTGACCGACGACGGTCGACGTCCGGTCCTGTCCGGCGGGGAGGGGCACGGGTTGGTCGGCATGCGGGAACGGGTGGCGTTGCACGGCGGGGAGTTCCACGCCGGGCCAGGCTCGGACGGCGGCTTCGCGGTGACGGCCAGCCTGCCCTACCGGGTGGCCGCGTGATCCGCGTGCTGATCGCCGACGACCAGGCGTTGCTGCGCGGCAGCTTCCGGCTGCTGGTCGACCTCGCCCCGGACTGCACCACTGTCGGCGAGGCGGGCACCGGTGTCGAGGCCGTCGCGTTGACCGGGCAGCACCGACCGGACGTGGTGCTGATGGACGTACGGATGCCGGAGATGGACGGCATCGAGGCGACCCGACGGATCTGCGCCGACCCGGCGACCGCCGGCACCCGGGTCATCATCCTGACCACGTTCGACCTGGACGAGTACGTCTACGGCGCGTTGCGCGCCGGCGCCAGCGGCTTCCTGCTCAAGGACACCCCACCGGCGGACCTGCTGACCGGCATCCGGGTGGTCGCCGCCGGTGACGGGCTGCTCGCGCCGACGGTGACCCGCCGGCTGATCGACGAGTTCGCCAGGCGACCGGAGCCGGCCCGGCCACTGCCCCGTGACCTGGACGGGGTGACCGAACGGGAACGGGAGGTGCTCGCGTTGATCGCCCGGGGTCTGTCCAACGCGGAGCTGGCCACGCACCTCAGTCTCAGCCAGGCCACCGTCAAGACCCACGTCGGTCGGCTGCTGACCAAGCTGGGAGTCCGGGACCGCGCGCAACTGGTCATCGTCGCCTACGAAACGGGCCTGGTGGGGCCGGGCGGCCTACGCTGAGCCGGTTGGCCCTCATCCGAGGAGGAGCAATGACCCGGTACGTCGCCCTGCTGCGTGGGGTCAACGTCGGCGGCGCCACCCGGCTGGCGATGGCCGACCTGCGCCGGATCGTCACCGAGCTCGGGCACGAGGACGTCAAGACGTACCTGCAGAGCGGCAACGTCGCCTTCGGCAGCACGGTGCGCGACGCGGAGAAGCTGGCGGCCGGAATCAAGCGTGCGCTCACCGACGAGGTGGCGTTGACAGTGCCGGTGCTGGTGCGCAGTGGTCGGGAGTTGGCGGCGATCGCCGGCGGCAACCCGTACGCCGACCGGGAGGACGACCCGACGAGGCTGATGGTCGCCTTCCTGGCGACCCCGCCGAAGAAGTCCACGGCGGATGCGCTGAGCGTGCCCGGTGGGGAGAACGTGTCGTTCACGGTGACCGGCCGGGAGGTCTTCCTGCACTACGTCGACGGCGGTTACGGGCGGTCGAAGTTCACCAACGCGTACCTGGAGAAGAAACTCGGCGTAGTGGCGACCACCCGCAACTGGAAGTCGGTGCGGGCTCTGGCCGAGATGGCCGCCGACTGATCCGGTGGGGGCCGCTGCTCGGCGACCCCCACCGGTGCCGGTCAGAAGTGGTACGCGGTCTCGTACTCGGGCACCAACACGCGGCTGCGCGGCGAGATCCGGCGGATCGCCGCGATCATGTCGTTCAGCCGGGCACGGTCGGTCTCGGCGACCGGCGGCGGGTTCCGCAGCTCCGTCTCGAAGTTGTCGTAGTGCACCGGCACCACGACCTTCGGGTAGTCCAGCCCCTCCAGCAGGCGGGGCAGGTAGTCGGCGGTCGTGGTGGCGTTCTGCATGGCCACCATCGCCACGTCGGGCGCGAGCCCGGTGAGGTTCCGCTCGGCCACGTCGCTGGCCCCGGTGAAGTAGACCGACGGGCCGCCGTCGACCCGCAGCAGGTAGCCGAGCGTGTCACCCTCCGGCAGGTCCGCGATGGTGGCCGGCTGCGCGGGCTGGCTGACCCGCACCCCGGGAAAGGCCACCGAGTACGACGGGTTGCGGCTGTGTAGCGAGCCGACCACCTCGACGGAGTGGTCACCGAAGTCCAGCACCTCCCCACCCTTCACGGCGCTGAGCTGCGTCGACGGCAGTTCGTACGCCAACCCCAGGTGGTACGCGGTCAGCGTGCCGAAGACCCGCGCGCCGGTGCGCTTGGCGATGTACGGCACGTCCATGAAGTGGTCCCAGTGGGTGTGCGTGACGAAGACGGTCATGGCCCGGTCGACGCGCGGGTCGATCACGTCGGTGCGCACCGTCAAGGCCTTGGCCGGGTTGAACGCGCCTTTGAACAGGCCGGTGTCGATCCGGCTGAGGAACGGGTCGACGAGGACCGTGCGGTCTCCGATGTCGACGCGCCAGCCGGCCGTACCCCACCAGCGGAAGCTGACAGCTCCCTTGCGGCGGGCGGACGGGGTGGGTGTGGCGGCTGCCGGCGCGGCCTGGGCCGGGGTGATCGGGCCGGCGGCGAGCCCGGCGGTGGTGACCAGGGCGGTGGTGGCGGCGGTGTCGCGCAGGAAGCGGCGGCGGTCGAGGCTGGGCATGCGGGTCTACTCCCCGTGGTCGGGCGATTGGTCGGCACGAGCCAACCAGCGCGACAGGGCTCCGGTCCAAGATCAGAGGCGGTCAGCTCCGATACGCCTCCGCATATCGGGCCTGCTCAACGGTCGTGCGCCAGCGTGCCGACGGGCACGAAATCAGTCGCCGCGCAGCGCCTCCACGGCCGCGCGGGCGGCCTCCCCCATGGCCAGGTCCACGTCGATCCGCCGCGACGCCAACTGGTCGGCGCTGGCGAAGACGGCGATCGCGTACCGGCCGCCGTCGGGGTATTCCGCGACCCCGGCCTCCAGGTGCAGCCCGGGCAGGGTGCCGGTTTTCCCGGCGACCCGCACGCCGGGCGGGAAGCCGGCGGCCAGCCGCGTCCAGAAGAGTTGCCGAGCCATCCAGGTACGGACCATCGCGCAGGCGGCCGCCGGTCCGGCCTCGTCCCGCCAGATCATGGTGAGCAACCGGGTGATCTCCCGGGCGGTGCTGGAGGTGGTGTGCGCCGGGTCGAACACCCGCATCGCCCGGATCCGGTCCGCCGGCAACGTGGGGAAGATCCGGGCGAAGTCCGCCTCGGTACGCGCGCCCACGTCGGCGAGCATCAGCTCGACCAACTCCCGGGGACCACCCCGGATGCGGGTACGGGTCAACCCCAGCTCGGCGGCGAGCATCGGGAGCAGGTCCGGGCCGACCCGACGCAGCAGCAGGTCGGCGGCCGTGTTGTCACTGACGGACATGGCGAAGTACGCGAGGTCGCGCAGGGACACCTCGGCGTCGTCGACGCAGCCGGCCAGACCCCAGCCGCCGAGCCGGTCGGCGGCGGTGACCAGTACCCGTTCGGTCGGGTCGAGTTGACCGGCCTCGACCTGCCGGGCGAACTCCAGCACCAGCAGGATCTTGAAGATGGAGGCGATCACCACCTGCTCGTCGGCCCGCACCCCGACCTCCCGGGCAGCGCCGGCCGCGTGCAGGTCCTCGGCGTGCAGGTCGACGGCGTCCAGGTCGACGGCGTGCAGGCTGGCGGTCACCCCGGCGGCGGCGAAGATCACCTCGATGCGTTCGTCCACGTCCACGTCCACGCCAGCACGCTATCCAGCGGGCCGGGGTCGGGGCTGGCGTAGGGTCGGGACAGTGGATCTGCTCCGGCACCTGCGGCACTTCGTGGTCGTCGCACACGAGTTGCACTTCGGCCGGGCCGCCGACCTGCTCGGGATGGCCCAGCCGCCCCTGAGCCAGTCGATCCAGCGGCTCGAACGGGAGCTGACGGTCGAGTTGTTCGACAGGTCCCGCCGCCAGGTACGCCTCACCACCGCCGGTGAGCTGCTGCTCGGCGAGGCGGAGGAGTTACTCGCCGGCGAGGGTCGGCTGCGCAACCTGATGGGACAGATCCGCGCCGGTGAGCTGGGCGTACTCCGGGCCGGGGTGCCGCCGGAGACACCCGCTGTGACGCTGCGGGCGCTGCTGGACGGGCTCACCACCCGGGCACCCGGCCTCGACGTGGAGCTGCACGAGCTGACCACCGCCGAGCAGGTACGCATGCTCGCCGAGCGGACCCTGGACGTGGGGCTCCTGCACCACCCGGTCGCGGCGGACGGGCTGCGCTTCGGCGCCCCGGTGGACGTACCCCTGGGGGTGTTGCTGCCGCGCACCTCGCCGCTGGCCCGCGGCCGGGAGGTGACGCTCGCGTCGCTGGCCGGTCTGGATCTGGTGGCCGCGCCCCGGGCCACCGCGCCCGGCTGGCACGACCACCTGTTGGCGGTGTGCCGACAGCACGGTTGGCGGCCGACCCGGGTACGCCCGGCCCGCAACCCGGAGTTCCTGTTCGGGTTGGTGCTGGCCGGGGGCGGGGTGGCAGTGGAACCGGCGACGGTGGCGCGCCGCGAGCCCCGGATCGCCTGGCGGCCGATCGTCGACGCGCCGCTGGCGAAGCGGACCTCGGCGGCCTGGCCGGACCGGTCGGCGCACCCGGCGGCCTCGATGTTCGGGCAGCTCGCCGCCGATGTGGTGGCCGACGCCGAGCCCGGGCCGCCCGCGTCGGCCGGGACGTCGGCGCCGGCCGCACGGCCCTGGCCGGTGCTCTTCGACACGACCGGGTGAACCATTCCGACGTTGCGCTCGTCACCTCGCGTTGTGCGGTGATTCGACAGGCCACCCGGGTATGGATGACAGGCAACGACGATGACGCGAAGGAGCCGTAGTGGCCAACACCATTCCCGACATCAGCCTGAACGACGGCACCACCATTCCGCAGCTCGGCTTCGGGGTGTTCCAGATCGAGCCGAAGGACACCGTCGCCGCGGTGACCACCGCCCTGGAGACGGGCTACCGGCACATCGACACCGCCGAGATGTACGGCAACGAAGCCGAGGTCGGCGAGGCGGTACGCATGTCCGGCCTCGACCGCAGCGCGGTCTACGTGACCAGCAAGCTGAGCAATGCCTTCCACCGCCCCGACGACGCCCGCCGGGCGTTCGACTCGACGCTCGCGGCGCTGAAGATGGACTACATCGACCTGTTCCTCATCCACTGGCCGCTGCCGACCCTGTACGACGGCGACTACGTGTCGACGTGGAAGACGCTGGAGGAGTTCCAGCGCGACGGCCGGGCCCGCTCGATCGGCGTGTCGAACTTCCAGGTCGCGCACCTGGAGCGGCTGGCCGACGAGGCGAACGTCGTGCCGGCGGTGAACCAGATCGAGGCGCACCCGTACTTCACCAACGACGAGGTCCGCGCCTACGGGCGCGCGCACAACATCCTCACCGAGGCCTGGTCGCCGATCGCGCAGGGCAAGGTGCTGGACGACCCGACGGTGGTCGACCTCGCCGAGCAGGTCGGCCGGACCCCGGCGCAGGTGGTGCTCCGCTGGCACGTACAGCGCGGCGACATCATCTTCCCGAAGTCGACCACCCCGAAGCGGATCGAGGAGAACACCAAGATCTTCGACTTCGAGCTGGACGACACCGCCATGGAGCGGATCACCGGGCTGAACCGGGACGAGGCCGGGCGGCAGGGCCCGAACCCGGACACCTTCGCCTACCTGCCCAACTGACCCGGGCCCGCCGTCCGGCGGGTCATGTTCCAACGAGCGCTATACCTCAGAGTCATAGTTATGACTCTGAGGTATAGCGCTCGCGGCAGTTGCGCCCTCCGGCCGCGGAGGTCACGGACCGCGGAGGTCACGGGCCGCGGAGGTCACGGGCCGCGGAGGTCACGGGCCGACGCGCTCCGCGATCCGGTGAAACGCCGCCTGGGTCGGCGAGCCGGGCTCGGGGACATAGACGATCATCCGCTGGTCGGTCTCCTGCACGTGCAGCACCCGGCACTCGAACTCCAACGGCCCCAGCTCGGGGTGCGGCACCCGCTTCACGATGGGACGACGTTCGGCCACGTCGTGCTCGGCCCAGAGCTGGGCGAACCTGGGTGAGGTGCCGAGCAGCTCGGTGACCAGCTCACGGATCGCCGGGTCGGCCGGGTAGCGGCCGTACGCGGCCCGCAGGTCCGCGACCGTGCCGCGGACGAACCGGAGTATCTCGGCGTCATTCCAGTGGCCGCTGGTCACCGGCTGCCGGAACGTCCAGCGGATCATGTTGCGGTCCGCGTCGGGCACCGTCGAGAGATCCCCGACGAAGTACGTGGCCAGACGGTTCCAGGCCAGTACGTGGTATGCGGCGTCGACGAGGTACGCCGGGGTCTCGGTCATCGCGTCGAGCAGGTGCCGCAGACCTGACGGCACCTCCCGGCTCGGACCACGGGTCGGCGGCGGGTTCTCCCCGGCGAGTCGGAACAGATACTCGCGCTCGTCCCGGCTCAACAGCAGCGCCCGGGCCATCGACGCGAGCACCTGCCGGGACGGGTGTGGCCCCCGGCCCTGCTCCAGCCGGATGTAGTAGTCGATCGACATCCCGGCGAGCTGGGCCACCTCCTGCCGGCGCAGCCCGGGGGTGCGTCGGCGCTCGCCCTCGGGGAGCCCGACCTCGGCGGGACGCAGCCGGGCCCGGCGGGTGCGCAGGAAGGCCGCCAGTTCCTCACGGCGCAGGCCGCTGCTCGTCATGCCCTCCAGCATGCCCCGGGCGGGGCCGGCGAGGGTGGTACCGCCGATCCCAGCCCCAGCCCGTCTCTCCTGGCACCTCACCGGCCGGGACAGGCTCGACGGCATGACGAACACGATCGCCCTGATCACCGGGGCCAACAAGGGAATCGGCCTGGCCACCGCCCGCCAACTCGGCGGTCTCGGGATGACCGTGCTGATCGGCGCGCGGGACGCCGAGCGGGGCCGGACAGCGGAGCGGGAGCTGCGCGACGGCGGCGCGGACGCCCGGTTCGTGCCGCTGGACGTGACCGACGTCGAATCGGTGGCCGCCGTCGCGAAGCTGGTCGAGGCGGAGTACGGCCGGCTCGACGTACTGGTCAACAACGCCGGCATCATCCTCGCCGACGGCGCGCGAGGGGTGCCCAGCGAGACGACAGTGGCGACGCTGCGCAGGCTGTACGAGACCAACGTCTTCGGAGTGGTGACGGTGACAAACACGCTACTGCCGTTGCTTCGCCGGGCACCGGCGGCACGGATCGTGAACGTCTCCAGCGAGGTCGGCTCGATCACCGTGATGACCGACCCGGACGGCGCGCTGTTCGAGCTGACCTCGGTGCCGTACCCGTCGTCGAAGGCCGCGCTGAACATGCTCACCGCCATGTACGCCAAGGAGTTGCGGGACACCCCGATCAAGGTCAACGCGGCGAACCCGGGCTACTGCGCCACCGACCTGAACGGCAACAGCGGCTTCCGCTCCGCCGAGCAGGGTGCCGAGGTGAGCGTGCACCTGGCGACGCTGCCCGCCGACGGGCCGAGCGGCGTGCTCTGGGGCTTCCAGATGGACGCCGGCGGCGGCTACGGAGTGCTCCCCTGGTGACCTGTCACCAGCCGCCCCGCCAACCTCAGCTCCCGGACGGCGGGGCGGCCAGGTCGAGCTGCCAGTCGTTGGCCCGCATCATCTGCCCCGGCGGGTATTCGAACCCCGTCTCGCCCAACAGCGTGAACCCGGCCTTTCGGCAGACCGCGTTGGAGGCGGGATTGTCGACCGACGGATAGGCGTGCGCGAAGCGCCGGTCCCGTCGCGCGCGGGCCACGTCGAGGGCCGCGAGCACCGCGACGGTGGCCAGGCCCTTTCCCCGGTACGCGGGCAGCACCGCCCAGCCCAACTCGTACACCTGGTGCTCGCGCCACTCGCGGGCCCAGTAGCCGACGCTGCCGGCCCGCGCGCCGTCCGGCAGCACCACAGTGAACATGCAGCCCTGCCCGGTGTCGGCGAAGTGCACGTACCGGTCGTGCCGGGCGAGCACCTGCTCGTCGGTCTCCGGACCGCCGGTGTGCTTGCGCGTCTCCGGCGAGTTGAGCTGTCGCAGCAGGTCGAGGTCGCGCTCGTGCCACGGTTCGAGGTGTGCCTGTGCCATTCCGATCCCCTGTTCGTCGGCACCAGTCAAGCCGACCCGTACGACATCCCGCTCCGAAACGCCGCCCGCTAGATCGGATCTAGCGGGCGGCTGGCCGTCACCTCGCGCCTTCAGAGTGGAAGGGGGTGGCGATGACACAGTTACGGATCGCCGTGATCGTCGGCAGCACCCGGGAGGGGCGGGCCGGCGACCGGGTCGCCGGTTGGTTCGTCGACCAGGCCGCGCGGCACGACGACCTGGCGGTCACTGTCGTTGACCTGACCGACTACGACTTCCCGGCCAGCTATCCCACCGAACCGACAGCGTCCATCCGGGCGTTCGTCAGCGAGGTGGGCCGGGCGGACGCGTTCGTCGTGGTCACCCCCGAGTACAACCACAGTTTTCCGGCACCCTTGAAGCAGGCAATCGACTACGCGTACGACGAGTGGCAGGCGAAACCGGTCGGCTTCGTGTCGTACGGCTGTCGGTCCACCGGCCTGCACGCCGTCGACCAGTTGCGCACTGTCTTCACCGCGCTGCACGCGATGACGGTGCGCGACGTCGTCGGGATCGACCTGCTCGCCGGAGAGCCGACCCCGCAGTGCACCGACGAGCTGCGCCGCGACGCCAGCGTCCTGCTCGACCAGCTCCGCTGGTGGGGTCTGGCCCTGCGCGACGGCCGGGCGGCTCGGCCCTACGTCTCCTGAACACGTCCGACGGAAGGTAAGAATCATGAGTAAACGCACCACCGGACTGGCCATCGAGGCCGAGGGGTTGACCCGCTCGTTCGGGGACATCCGGGCGCTGGCCGGGATCGACCTACAGGTGCCCGCCGGCACCGTCTACGGTCTGCTCGGGCCGAACGGGGCGGGCAAGACCACAGCGGTCCGGGTCCTCGCGACGTTGCTACGTCCCGACGGCGGGTCGGCCCGGGTCTTCGGCCACAACGTGGTCACCGAGGCCGACAAGGTCCGCTCGCGGGTCAGCCTCACCGGCCAGTACGCCTCGGTCGACGAGGACCTGACCGGCACGGAGAACCTGGTTCTCCTCGCCCGCCTACTCGGCCTGCGCAAGCCGGCCGCCCGGGAACGCGTGGCGGCCCTGCTCGCCGCGTTCGGTCTGACCGACGCGAGCGACCGCCAGGTGAAGAAGTACTCAGGTGGGATGCGGCGGCGCATCGACATCGCCGCGAGCATCCTCAACACCCCCGACCTGCTGTTCCTCGACGAGCCGACGACCGGCCTCGACCCGCGCAGCCGCAACCAGGTGTGGGAGATCGTCCGGGCGGTGGTGTCGCACGGCACGACGGTCCTGCTGACCACCCAGTACCTGGACGAGGCCGACCAGCTCGCCGGGCGCATCGCGGTCGTCGACCACGGCCGGGTGATCGCGGAGGGCACCCCGGGCGAGTTGAAGTCGTCAATCGGCTCGGGCACCGTCCACCTGCGACTGCGCGATCCCGGGCAGCGCCCCGAGGCGGAGCGGGTGCTCCGGGAGGCGCTCGACGTGCCGGTGCAGCTCGCCGCCGACCCGGTGGCGTTGACGGCCCGCGTCGGTGAGGCCGGCACCGACCTCGACGCCAGCGCCCAGGCCGCCCGGGTGCTGAGCGACCTGGCCCGCGCCGGCATCGTCGTGGACAACTTCTCGCTCGGCCAGCCGAGCCTGGACGAGGTCTTCCTGGCCCTGACCGACCATCCCGCCGTGCCGACCGACGACCGCGACGACGAGCTGGAGGCAGCCCGATGAGCGACACCACCACCACTACCGCCACCGAACGGGCGCCGTCCGTCTACGTCCCGTCCGCCGAGGCGCTGGCGACGGTGCTCGCGCCCGGTGCCCGACCGCCCCGGCCCAGCGCGTTGGGCGCGTCGCTCACCTTCGGTTGGCGCGCCATGCTGAAGATCAAGCACGTGCCGGAGCAGCTCTTCGACGTGACCGCGTTCCCGATCATCATGGTGCTGATGTTCACGTACCTGTTCGGTGGCGCACTCGCCGGCAGCCCGCGCGAATACCTGCAGTTCTTCCTGCCCGGCATCATGGTGACCAGCGTCGTGATGATCACCATGTACACCGGTATCGGCCTGAACACCGACATCGAGAAGGGCATCTTCGACAGGTTCCGGACGCTGCCCGTCTGGCGTCCGTCCGCCCTGGTCGGCATGATCTTCGGCGACGTGCTGCGCTACGTCCTCGCCGCCCTGGTGATCCTGGGCCTGGGGCTGGTGCTCGGTTTCCGCCCGCACGGCGGTGTGGTCGGCGTCGCCGCCGGGATCGGCCTGCTGGTGGTCTTCTCGTTCGCGTTCTCCTGGGTGTGGACCTTCTTCGGGCTGATCCTGCGCAGCGAGAAGTCGGTGATGGGGGTCAGCATGATGGTGCTGTTCCCGCTGACGTTCCTCAGCAACGTCTTCGTCGACCCGAGCACCATGCCCGGCTGGCTCCAGGCGTTCGTGAAGGTCAACCCGGTGACGCAGTTGGTCGCGGCGATCCGCGGGGCGATGAGCGGCGATTCGGACCCGTCGGCGACCATGTGGTTGCTGGTGTGGAGCGCCGGCTTCCTGCTCGTCTTCGGCACCCTGACCATGTACCGGTACAACCGCCGCTGACAGTGATCGAAACGACGGGCGTCGCCAGGGCTGCGGCGGCGCCCGTCGTCGTGTCAGAGCCGCCAGCGCAGCGGCTCGGGCGGCAGGTAGCGGCACGTGCTGCCGGTCGAGACGGAGTCGCGCAGGTGGCCGGCGAGGGCTGGGTGCCGCCCGTCGAGCTTGCGCAGTGTGTCCCGGATCCGGGCGGTCACCGTCTTGCGGGCCCGCTCGGCCTCGTCGCCCAGCCGGCGGCTCCGACCGGCCAACCCCGCAGCCGCCCGCAGCTCGTCGAGCAACGCGCCCCGCTCCGCGTCCAGCGCGGCCACCTTCCGGTCGTCGTCGCGCGCGGCGGCCCGGTCGATCTCCTCGTCGAGGCGGGCCAGGTGCCGTCGGTAGCGGGCCTTCGCCTCGTCGTCGAGGACCGGGTCGGCACCCAACTGACGGGCCGCTACCAACTCCGGCCCGGCGGCCGGATCCAGCAGCTCCACGGCGGGTACGTCGCTGCCCGGTCGACTCAGCAGCAGGTGCAGGTCGTGCAGGCCCTTGGCGTCGGGCAGGTGCACCACGACACCCGCGTACGCGAGTTGCCAGACCGGCCCGTCGCGCCGAAACTCGTACCCCTCGATGGCCGGTGCGACCTGGACCGACGCACCGGCCTGGCCTGCCCCGACGGCCTGACCTGCGCCGACGGCTTCGGCCAGCCCGACAGCCTGACCGGCCGTGACGGTGTGCCCGGACTCGGCCACGTCCACGACGGTTCCCGCGCTGCCGGGAAGCTGGTGGAGCACCTGCGTCATACCGAGGGCGGTCGCCTCCGACGCGGTGGTCGCGTGCAGCGCGGCGGCCGCCGCGGCGTCGCCCGGGTGGCCTCGGCCGGCCAGAGCGTTCACCAGCCCGGCGCGGGCGATGAGCGACCAGGGGCGGGAGCCCAGCCGCTCGGCGGAGGTAATGGCGGCCGTGAAGCCGGCGATGGCGTCGTCCCACCGTTCCTGCGCGCAGTCGACGAGCGCCAACCAGTGGTCGACGGGGCCGCTGATGTCACAGCCGAAGAGCCCGACCATCCATTCGCCACGATGCGGGGCGAGCGCGGCTCGCGCCGCGTCGCAGCGCTGCGGGTCGGCGGACGCGGCCGCTACCTGCGCGCGTAACCGCAGCCAGAGCGGCGACACCGGACGCGGGTACCGGATGGCGGCGGCTTCGATGCCGGCGGTCAACCGGGTCGCCGTCTCGCCGTCGCCCCGCTCGGCGGCGGTGATCGCCCGCAGCAACTCCTGGTAGGGGTAGTCGACCGGGGCCAGTCCGTCCAGCAGGGTGTCGGCTTCCGCGCACCGACCCTGGAGCAGCAGCCGGGACCAGCGCAGGTGGTGGCCCATGAAGCCGAACTCGGCGTGGCTCGGGTCGGTGACGTCGATGATGTCGGCGTACCGCGCGTCGGCCTCGGCGAAGTCGCCCCGGAAGGCGGCGATGATCCCGCTGTCGACGGCTGCTGCCATCTGGTGTCGGCTGCGGTCGTCGCCCTGCCGGTCCGCGCCGACGAAGGTCGTGAACTCCTCGTTGAAGCGCGGGTCGCCCAACTCCAGCAGCGCCACCCAGCGCAGTGCGGTGGCCCACAGCTCGGTTTCCCGGTCTCCCGTGCGGCGGGCCACGTCCCGGATCTCGGCGGTCAGTGCGACGCGGGCCGTCGCGGTGCCGAGGCCCCAGGTGGTGTCGTGGCGGGCCCAGAGGCTGAAGGTGAGCGCCTCGTCGTCCTGCCCTCGACGGGCGATGGTCTCGGTGGCGGTGATCAGGTCGGCGACCAGCGTGCCGACCGACGCGTCGGCGGCCGGTTCGCCGATCAGCCGCCGGTACGCCTCGCGGACCAACTCGGCGGCCTCGACCGAGTGGACGGTCTCCACCTGCCGGGCGCGGTTCACGATGAGGGCGACCCGTGCCAGCAGGACCGGATCGTCGAGTGTGCGGGCCAGCGCACCCGCCTCGGTGAGCAGTTTGGTGGCCTCGTCCCGGCCGGCGTGATGGTATTGCGCCTCGCCGAACTCGACGAGGATCCGCACTCGCTGCACCGGGTCTTCGACCACCTCCAGCGCCCGACGGAAGTGCACCGCCGCCTCGTCGGCGGCCAGCCGGATGAACGCGTCCCGGCCGGCGGCGACCAGCAACGTGGCCGCCCGGGCCCGGTCGAGCGCGTGGCCGGCCAGGTAGGCGTGGCGGGCCAGGTCGGCGGGGACCAACTGGTCACTGAGCTCCCGCAGGTGGTCGACCGCCCGGACGACCGCGGCGTGCCGGGCCTGCCGGTCGTCGTCGGACAACCCGTCGTAGAGGGTTTCGCGGACCAGGTCGTGGGCGAAGGCGAACCGGCCGCCGCCCCCGGCGACCATCAGCCGCGCCGTCACCGCCCGGTCGAGCAACCGGTCGACCTGTGCCGCCGGGGCCGCCACGCAGGCCGCCAGGACCTGACGGTGCAGTTCACGCCCGAGCACGGCGGCGACGGTGAGCGCCTCGACCACGGCCGGAGGCAGTTGGGCCAGGCGTCGTCGCACCGCTTCCCGTACGCCGGGGGCGATGGTGCCGGCCGCGTCGTCGGCGTGCCACAGTCGCGCGGTCTGCTCGATGAAGAACGGGTTGCCACCGGTGCGGCGGTGCACCTCGTCGACGAGACCGGCGTCGGGTTGCCGCCCGGCGGTCCGTGCCATCAACGCGGCGACCTCGTCGCGGGAGAGGCCGGTGAGGGTGATGCTGGTGGCCTTCGCGACGAGTGGCATCAGCAGGGGGCGCAGCGGGTGCTCGCCCGACTCGACCTCGGCGTCCCGGTAGGTGCCGATCAGCAGTAACCGTTCGAACCAGGTGTGCTGGGCGGCGAAGCTCAGCAGCCGTAGTGAGGCCGGGTCGGCCCAGTGCAGGTCGTCGAGGACCACCATGACCGGTCGGTGCTCGGAGACGGCGACCAGCGCGGCGGTCACCGCGTCGAACAACGCGAACGCCTCGCGGTCGGCGGCGTCTCCGCCGGTGTCGACGCCGGCCCAACTGGCAGTGCGGCCGGCCTGCTCGCCGGTGGTGTCGGCCTCGCCGAGCAGGGCCGCGAGAGCTGGGTCGGCCGTGGGGCGGGCCACCGCCCAGTCGTCGGCGGAGCGCCGCAGGCCGCGAAGCACCTGCACCCACGGCCAGTAGCCGGGGGCGCTGTCGGAATCCCAGCAGGCCGCGCCGAGCACCAGCGCGCCGCGCTGCCGAGCCTCTCGTGCCGCCGCCGTGACGAGTGTCGTCTTGCCGATGCCCGGCTCACCGGTGACCAGGACGAGGCCGCCGTGGCTGGTGGTCGCCCGGTCCATCTCGGCGCGCAGCAGACCCACGGGGTGGTCCCGCCCGATGATCGCGTCGCCGCGCCGCGCGTCCATGGTTTCCAGACGGTACTGGAACCCTCCGACAAGGCGGGCGGGTTATCCGAGCAGCCGCAGGTAAGGCACCCGGGTCGGGGGTCCTTTGGAGCTGATGCCGTAAACGAATCAGGCCGCATTGTTACCTCACCGACCTGTTGAGGGTAGATTAGGGAGTGATGAGGGAAGACATGTATTCGGTGGAGCAGGTCGCCGACCGGCTGGGGCTGCACGTGCGCACCGTGCGGGGCTACATCCGCTCCGGCCGGTTGCGGGCGGTGCGGATCGGCAAGCAGTACCGGATCACCGCCGGCGATCTGGACGCGCTCACCGGTCAGGCTCCGGCCGCCACCCACGTGAGCGGGCACGCTGAGGTGTCGAGCATCGTGCAGGTCGACGGCGTCGACCGGGCCGCCGCCGACCGGCTCGGCACGCTCGTGCTCGCTGGCGCCAACACCGGTCACGACCGGGCCCACCCGCTGCGGGTGCAGACCGTGCACGACGAGGAACGTCACCGCCTGAAGATCATCATCCTGGGTGATCCGGCCGCTACCGCCGAACTGCTGCACCTGCTCGACGCCGTCCTCAACGCCGACAACGGCCTGCTCGACCGGGAGGGCCCCGATGCCTGACGAGATCCAGCAACGCGCCGGAGTGCCGGTGCTGGTCTGCGACCCGGCCGGCCCGCCGGTGGTCACCGAGCAGGACGCGCTGGACCTGGTCGGCGCGGCGTTCCTCGGGGCCCAGGTGGTGGCCGTGCCCGCCAGCCGACTCGACCCACGCTTCTTCTCGCTCGACACCCGCTTCGCCGGCGAGGTCATGCAGAAGTTCGTCAACTACCGGTTGCGCCTGGCCGTCGTCGGTGACATCTCGGCGCACCTCGCGGAGAGCTCGGCGCTCCGCGCCCTGGTGCACGAGGCCAATCAGGGCGGGCAGATCTGGTTCGTCCCCGACCTCGACGCGCTCGACACCCGGCTACGCGCCGCGCGGTAGCGCCATCTCCACCGCATCCGGCTCGACCCCTCTGACCTGTGCCTGCTCCGCCGCCCACCGTAGGTAGGCCAGCCACTCCTCGCACGACCACCCGCTCCGACGGGCGACCCCGGCCTCGGCGGGCAGCCCGCCGGCCACCACGCGGTCCAGGATCAACGGCTGGACGCCAGCCACACCACGCCGGTAGCCGGCGAAGTAGAGCACCTTCGTGAACAGGCCCGGCCCCAACCACGGCAGCCGCGCCTGGTCGGGGTCGAGGAAGCGGCGGTACGCCGACCGCAGCTGGGCCTCGTCGGGTGCCGACATCTCCTCCAGCGCGTACGCCAGGCGCTTTCCGTCCGGATCGGCGTGCAGCGACCTGGTCGCACGCCACGGGCCGTACCCGATGGGCCCGTAAGCCCAGGCCAGGACGGCGGCCAGCAGTTGCCGTGGACTCGCATCGCCGGCCCGGTGGGCGTCGGCGACAGCGAAGACGTCCCGCCGCCACATCTCGCCGCTCACCGGGAGCATGTCGGGCCACGCGTCCGGTGGGAGCCCCGCCCGCCACCGGTCGACGTTGACGATCACCGGACACTGCTCACCCACCGCCGCTCCGCGCATGGTCAGCTCCCCTCGTATCGCGTCCTTCGTCCGGACGTTATGGCCGAGGGCTTTCCGCGACTGCCCCGGTACCGCCATGTCGGGGTATCGACGAGCAGAAACCAATCATCGAATTCGTCATGCCGATCCGCTCTGGTCGAGACGTACGGCAGGAGAGCGTGCGATTATCGCACCATGACCGAAACCGGCGACTGGACGACAGTCGGCGAGCAGGTACGCCAGACGCGGCTCGGGGCTGGACTTTCTCAGGCCGAGCTGGGGGCGCAACTCGGCCTCGATCGCACGATGATCGCAAAGATCGAGTCAGGTGTTCGACGCGTGGATGCGCTGGAACTGATCCGGCTCGCGACGGCGCTCGACGTACCCATCGATCATCTGCTGCACCGCCGACCAGCAGTGATCTCGCACCGCGCGGAGGTCATCGCCGAGGACAACGACACAGACGCGGCAAGACGTTCTCAACGCCTGGAGATCGCGCTTGCCTCATGGCTCAGGGACGTCCGCCAACTCCTGGACATCGGCACGCTCACTCTCGTTTCTCCTGTCCGCTACCAAGGCGCTGTTACCTCCGACGATGACGCCCGCGCTGCTGCGCGCTGGTTGCGCGACGGGCGGGGCATCGGCACCGAGCCGATCGACACTCTGATGGAGTTCTGCGAGCGCAGCGGCCAGTACGTCCTGATCAGCGACCTGCCAGGCGAAGGCGCGTCGATGGTGGACGGTGACCTGGCGGTGTCGGTCGTCAGCGTCGAGGGAGACCCCGGCCGACGGCGAGCCACCGCCGCGCACGAGCTGGGCCACATGGTGTTGGGCGACGAATATTCCAGCGATCTGGCGGTACACGTGTCCCGCGCGGATCGGGAAAGCCTGATCAACGCTTTTGCCGCCGAGTTACTCCTCCCGGTCGCCGCGTTCAACGACGTCATCGGCCGCCCGGCGTCTCGGGAAGAACTGATCCGCCTCACGGCGCGCTACCGCACGTCGTGGTCGCTTGCGGTACGCCAGGCTGAGCGTGCTGGCTGGCTCGACGTGTCGTCGGTCCGCTGGTACCGAACCACGCCAACCCGGGCGGAGATCATGGATGCGGTGGGCTGGGCGCCGCAACCCGACCTGGACGCGATTCGCGTACCGCCGGGTTATTCGCACGCGGTCATGGAGTCATGGCGCCGCTATCTCATATCGGATGCCCGCGCTGTCGAACTGCTCCATGGCCAGATCGGCCTGGACGACCTACCAACACGCGACGAGACAGATCTCGCACCGTGACTGCCACAGCTCACGACGCGCTTCTCGTCTTCGACACGACAGTGCTTCACCACTTCACCCTGGCTGACCGGCTCGATGTGCTGGCCGACCTGGTTGCGGGACAGCGCGTGGCGACGACGGCTGTGGTGCTGGACGAGCTTCGCACGAACTCGGAGCGGGAGCGCGCTCTGACCGCGGCACTGGAACTTGACTGGGTCAACGTCATCCCGCTCGACACGATCACCGAGCTCAGTTGCTTCGCCGCCTGGGTTCGTCGGATTGGCGCTGGCAGACGGGACCTGGGCGAGGCGTCCGTGTTCGCAGCGGCGGAAATCTACCGGGGCACGGCCGTCACCGACGACCGCACGGCAACCAAGGTCGGTCGCCGATACGGTCTTGAGGTGCACGGCACGATCTGGCTGTTGGCGGAGAGATGCCGGTCCGGCAGGCTCACCGAGGTCAACGCCGGCGCAATCATCGACGCCCTAGGAGAGACGCAGCATCGGCTCCCCTGCACCGGGGCTGAATTCTCCTCGTACGCCCGGAAGGCTGGCATCCTCCCACTCCCATCCGCACACATACCAGGCCCGACGCGGCCGCCGAACGCTGCGTCCGTTCGTGTGCAGGATTAATACCTCCAACGGTGTGGCCGCCCCACGCGGTCGCGGGGCGGCCACACGCATCGCGCGTTGCTACGCCGTGGCGCAGATGGCGTACGCCGTGTCGGACCAGTTGCCCGCGAAGGTGTCCTCCTCGTACGCGCCGGAGGCGACGGATGTCGGCGCGGTGGCGGGGCCGCCGTTGGGGCGGAAGTCGTCCACGATGCCCTCGCCGGTCACTCCGTTCAGCTCGTAGCCGGCACCGGTCAGTACCTTCCCGGCCGGGCAGGTGGCCGTGACGCTGCGGAAGTCGAGGGAGTTGCTCGCCCCCACCGTGGACGCCCGCACCAGGCCGAGGAGCGGGTTGGCGCAGATGGCGTACGCGGTCACCGACCAGTTGAGGGTCGTCGCGTCCGACTCGTACGCGCCCACGGTGACGGTGGTCGGCACGGCGGCCACGCCACCGTTGGGGCGGAAGTCGTCGACGACCCCTTCACCGGTGACGCCGTTCAGTTCGTAGCCGGTGCCGGTCAGCACCTTGCCGGCCGGGCAGGTCGCCGTGGTGGAGTGGTAGTCGGCCGAGCTGCTCGCGCCGACCGTGGAGACCCGCACCAGGCCGGGCACCGGGTTGGCGCAGATCGCGTACGCCGTGACTGACCAGTTCCCGGCGAACGCCTCCGTCTCGTACGCGCCGACGGTGACGGCTGTCGGTGCGGTGGCCGGGCCGCCGTTGGGGCGCAGGTCGTCGACGACGCCTTCGCCGGTGACGCCGTTCAATTCGTAGCCGGTGCCGGTGAGCACCTTGCCGGCCGGGCAGGTCGCCGTGGCGCTGTGGAAGTCGGCCGAGTCGCTGACGCTGGTCGCGGCGATCCGCACCAGGCCGGGGACCGCGGCGGACGCCGGGCTCGCCGGGGCGACCACCGCCGCGACCACGATGAGACCCAGCACGAGTACGACAGCGCGGGCTTGTTTCTGGGTACGCATATGTTTCTCCCGTCCGAGGCCCGATCAGCGGGTGTCGTACCGCCGACATCAAGGCCGTTCGTGATGACGGGTTGACGTTAGGTAGCTGCCTGACCAGGCATTATCCCCAAACTGACTACGTCGCGTAGCGGACCAGGACCGCGAACCTGAGCCCACATATTGACTGTTAACTATCAGTTCTGCGAGTACGGCCCTAGCATTCGCCTCATGTCCCCTCGCCGCGCCATCGCCGTCGTAGCCGTCGCCGCGCTGGCGAGCCTGCTCGCCGTCAACGTCGCCCATGCCGACGACGGCCCGGCGATCAGCACCCCCGGCAGCCCGACGGTGGTGGTCAACGAACCTCACCAGCTCACACTCACCTGGACGCCGTCCACCTGGGTCGACGGGCAGGGCACCGGGCAGCCCATCAACTACGAGGTGCAGGTGCCGCTGGGCCCCAACACGTACCGCTGGCTCGGCACCACAGAGGACACCACGATCACGTTGACGGACCTGGCGCCCGGCACGACGTACCGGATCGCGGTTGCCGCCCGCGCGCTCGGCGGCTACTCCGACTCCTCGGCCGCCACCACTGTGCGCACGGCCAGCGGTCGCGCGACGGTCAGCTACCTCAATCTTGACTGGTCCGCGACGAACAACCAGATCCAGTACCTCCTGCGGGTCACCAACACGGGCACCGGGCCGCTCGACCTGAGCACTGTGCAGGTGCGCTACCACCTGCGCTTCGAGGGCGGCAACACCTCGCTGGTGCCGAACTGCGACTGGGCGGCGCTGGGCTGCGCCCGGATCCGCCAGGCCGTGCAGTTCTTCGTCCCACCGGGCGGGCCACCGTCCGCGCTGTCGACGCCGGCACCGCCGAATCCCCCGCCGGGCACGCCCGTCCCCGGTTGGGTGGAGCTGACCTTCACCGGTGGGACGCTCGCGCCGGGCCAGTCGACAGGGCCGATCCAGCTACGGCACCACCGGCACAGTTGGAGCACCATCGACGAACGCGACGACCCGAGCTGGCTGGCCGCCACCGGTCAGTGGACCGAGAACGGGCGGATCACGCTGGACGTCGACGGGGTACGCGAGTTCGGCGACACGAACACCTGACCTCACCCCTGACCGGCGAGTGCGAGCCGGCTCGACGGGTGCTCAAGAAACCGTGTCGGAGTAGACCTCGACGTCGTAGAGCAGCTGCACGTCATGGCGGCCGTTCGTGATGCCGACGAAGATCGGGTCACCGGCCGGGGTGTGGCCCCGACGCCACACCTGGTCGCGAGCGGCTTCCCGCGACTCGTGATGGATCTTGCCCTCCTGATGCAGTTGGAGGACGCGACGGGACGTGCTCCGGTCGCTGTCCAGGTGGACTCGCAGCAGAGGCATGGGCTGCCCTCCTCACCAACCGTAAGGCCAACTTTCCCTCGTTCCACTAGTTTACCGACGTTAAGTTACCTGTCCACTGGCTTAGAGTTGGCTCCCATGAGCTCACCGCCCATCTGGCTACGTGCGGAGCCCTCGCGACCACGACGCAAGCAACCGCTCACCCTCGAACGCATCGTGGACACCGCGGTGACAGTGCTGGACGAGCACAGCGTCGAAGGTCTGACGATGCGCAGCCTCGCCCAACAACTCGACGTGACAGCGACGGCGTTGTACTGGCACGTGCGGACGAAGGACGACGTCCTGGACCTGGCCGTCGACCGGATCTTCGGCGACGTACCGATTCCGGACGTGAGCGACAACTGGCTGGAGGACATCCGCGTCCTCGTCCGAGGCTGGCGCGCCGCAATGCTGTGCCACCCCTGGGCACCGAGGCTGATCGGACGCCCGATGCTCGGACCCAACGTCCTGGCCCGTACCGAGTTCCTGCAATCGGCGCTGGTGCGCGGCGGCTGCTCCGGACTCCAGCTGGCGGTGGCCACGCGAACGCTGGCCAACTACGTCATCGGCGCCGCGCTCACCGAAGCCACATGGCACCAGACCGCGGACCCCGACGCGAGAGCAGCAGCCCGCGCCCACGTCGCCGCCTACCCGACTCTCCACGCCTCGGGCCACCTCGACGGTGCCCAATGGGACGACGACCTGCTGTTCGAGGAGGGCCTCAACGGCATTCTCCGCACCGCGACGTTGGAATGACGGCGCCGCTCGGTTGGCGTGGTGCGGACAGCAGGTGCCGTTTCGGCCGCGGGGGACAGCCGTCACCGAGCGAAGCTCCCGGCCACGTGGATGCGGGCGGCGGGGATGCCGAGCGCGCGCAGCCGTGGCCGCGCGGCGGCCAGCATCGCGGACGGGCCGCACAGGTAGACCTCCTGGCCCGGCTCGTAATGGCGCAGGGCGATGGTCAGGGCGTCGCCCTGTTCGGCCGGCTCCGCGCAGCTGTCGGCGGAGAAGGCCGGCACGATGGTCAGCCAGTCGTGCGCGCATTGCAGCTTGTCGAGGGCGATCGCGTCGTACAGGTCGGTGAAGGTGCGCGCGCCGACGACCAGCGTCACCCGTCGACCGTCCGGTGCGGCGGCGACCTGCTCGACCAGGGCGCGCAGTGGGGCCAGGCCAGTGCCACCGGCGACGAGCAACAGATCGCCGGCACGCGCCGGGTCGAGGCGCAGGCCAGCATCGCCGGATGGGCCGAGCCAGAGCAGCTCGCCGGGGCGTACCCGATGGACCAGGTCGTGGGAGACGGTGCCGCCGGGCACGGCGCGGATGTGCAGCTCGACGGTGCCGTCGGCGCGTAGGGCGTTGGCCGGTGAGAGCCAGCGCCAGTGCCCAGGCCGCCGGGGTGTGCAGACCGGCACGGCCTGACCTGGCTGGAAGGGCAGTCGCCGCCAGGGACGTACCGTCAGGATGGCGATGTCGGGAGACGGCCGGTCGTGGCCGATCACCTGGACGTGCCACCAGGCCCGGCCGTCGCCGGCCTGCCCGGCGGCGTGGCGCACAGCGTCTGTGGCGTGGCGCAGGGAGCGCTCGGCGGTGGTGGCCAGCTGCGGCGTCCACAGTGGGTGGGCGTGGCGGGCGACTGTCGCGAGCAGCGCGTCGCCGATGGTGGTGGCGTGCGGGAGCAGGCCGAAGTGACGGTACGCGCGGCCGAGCACCCTGAGCAGTGCCGCCCGGTTCGCCGGATCGTCGCCGCCGACCACGAGGCGGCCCAGCGCGGCGAAGAAGAGCAGCGCGTCGCGGTGTGGGAGCAGGCCGGAGCAGCGGTCTTCGAGTACGCACCAGAAGTCGCCGGCGGCCCGGTCGTCGACCGAAGCCCAGGCGGCGGTCAGGGTGGGCATGGCGGCTCCAGGATGTCGACGAGTCGAATAGCGCCGGGGCGGGCGGGGACGAGGCTGCGCCGATGGGGGCCGGCCCAGCCCTGGGGACGCGAGCACCCGCCCCGGGCCATGCGTCGACCCTGGCGGTTGACCAGGCGATACGGCATGTCACGGTGATCGTTGGCGGCATGCAGGATCGGTATGCGCCCGATGAAGGTTCGGCCGAGTCGGGCAGACTGCGGGCATGACGGAACGTCCGGTGCTGTATCTGGTCGTCTGCGCCGCGGGTCCAGCGGAACACATCCACGAGCTGGTCGATCTGCTGATCGCCGACGGGTGGCAGGTGTGCATGATCGTCAGCCCGACCGCCGCGCCGTGGATCGACCGGGCGGCGTTGCAAGACAAGACCGGCTATCTGGTACGCGTGGAGTGGCGGATGCCCGGCGACCCGGAACCGCATCCGCCAGCTGATGTGGTGGTGGCCGCGCCGGTCACGTTCAACACGGTGACGAAGTGGGCGCTGGGCATCAACGACACGCTGGCGCTCGGCGTCCTCAACGAGTCACTCGGCGCGGGCTTGACGATCATCGCGTTCCCGCACACCAAGGAGGAGCTGGCGGCACACCCGGCGTACGCCGCTCACCTGGAGGTGCTGCGCGCTGCCGGGGTGGTCGTCGCTGACGGAAAGCCGCTGAACTCGATGAACGGGCCGGAGCGATGGGACGTGGTCATCGAGGCACTGCGCTCGACTCGATCGTCTTGACGGCTTTGTCTCTCGACGTTGCCAGGCCGACGACACGCTTCGGGCGTCCTCGGTGGGCGGCCCATCGCTGGGCTGCATCGAGAAGCGGGCCGTGATGGAGCGCAGGCGCGGTGAGCTGCTTACGCCGCCACAGCTGCACGAGCGCGTCCGCGAACCCGGTCACGGCATGCTCGGGCGCGGAGGCGTAAGCGGGGATCTGTACCGCCCAAGCCTCGGCGGCGGACGGCGTGTGGCCAGCGCGAACAAGTCGGAGCAGCAGGAACGCGGTATCGATCCAGGCGGCCCCATGAGCAGGGCTGGACCAGTCGACCAGTCGGATCCTCGCCGCGGATCCTGTCCCCTCCTCAGGGACCAGGAAGTTCCGGGGCGTCATGTCGGTGTGCAGGAGAGTGTCACCGTCGACCAACGAAGGGGCGATGAGGGAATGCCACCGACCGGCGAAAGGTCGCACAGCCGGCGGCGGGCACGGCGTGAGTTGCCCGCTCAGCTCGGAGAGCAATGCCGCCAGCAACGGCAGATCGGGTGATCCGGGAGCCAGATCGGGGTGCCGGCCCGCGACATGCTCGAAGCCCAGGAGCAGCCATCCGTCGCGCTCAACGGTCCAAAGCAGGCGAGGAGCCACCTCTGGCAGCCACGGGTTGACGCGAGCCTCGTTGCGATAGAGCCATGCGGAAGGGCTGTCCGCGTTTCCGCCCTTGCAGAAGACTCGACCGGCGGCCGTGTCGAGGGTGACTGCCACGTCGCAGGAGGCCCCGGTGGGGATCGTCGCGACCGAATTGACCTTGCCGGTGTGCCGCTCGATCTCTGTCCGTACCGACTCGGGCAGCTCGTGCCAGTGGCGACGGCGTGACATGCGGCGGCCCCTAGGAACGACGAGCGGTCCCAGGCAGTCTATGTCCGGGACCGCTGGTCAGCCGCTCTATCCGGTCGGGCTGTCGGTGCACCCGGCATGGCACTGGGTGCACTCGGCCGCGCCCTCACCCGCCCAGAGCGAAGCGTCGACAACGAAACCGGCCGCTCGGATCGCATCGACCGTCCGCGAGATCGGAGCGCCGATTGGCTGCGGGATGTCGTCGTCGGGTGTGGGCTCAGGCTCGTGGTGGATGAAGCGGCCAGCGACGCTGTTGCAGAACTCGGCGTAGTCGTGGGTGTGCAGGATGAACGTGTGCCAGCCGATGTCGACCAGGGTGCTTGGACCGATCGGCGCGGCCGTGACGGCACAAGCGGCGAGGAAGGCGAGCGCCTGGTCCAGGATCCGGGGCGGCAGGTCGGCATCCAGCTCGGGGTGATCGTGGGCGATGCGGGCGGACAGCTGGGCGAAGAGTTCGTCGGAGACGAGTGCTCTCCCCGTGCTCGGTGGAGACATGGCCAGCAGCATGGTGCTCCTCTCGATGGCGTTTCACCGACCGTGCGGCTCAGCAGCCCGGCGGCGGATGACAGCGCGGGCATCAGCGATATGCGCGCTGCGTATACCGCGCCCCCACCCAGCGGGTTCAATGGATAGGCTCGATGAAGCTGGATGGACGGAGCTGCCCGGTGACCCACTCGAACTGCCCCCGCTGCGGCGGACGGATGGCCCGGGACAACGCCAGCGGACGATGCACGCCATGCCAGGCCGCCGAACGGGACCGGTTAAGCGCGCCGCCGGTGGTGCCGGCGAGTTTCTGGGACCACGAACCTGTGCGACAGGCCCTCGCTGAGCGGCATCTCGGACGGGTGATCCGGGCCTACCGCTGCCATCCGTACCACGGGCGGCTCGCCTTGCCGCAGACCGTCGTGGCGGGGTGGCTGGGGATAACACAGGCGCAGCTGAGTCGTGTGGAGAATGGGCCAGCGCTCGTGCACCTGGACCGACTGGCGCACTGGGCCAAGCTGCTCGCCATACCCGCTGCGTGTCTCTGGTTCGCCCTTCCCGGACAGCCTCACCGACCGGTCGGGGCAGCCGCCTCCTCAACTGGTCGCCAGGACGCTGGGCCGGACCAGAGCCGGCGGGCGTTGTTGGCCGGGATCGCTGCTGTTGCTGCTGGGGCGGGCCTACTTGGTGGTGACGAACTCGTCCAGCCTCGGCGGATCGGCACGTCGGACGTCGCCCGGCTGAACGCAGTGCTGGAGCTGTACCGGTCGGTGGACCGAGAATCTGGCGGCGGTCTCCTATATGGAGAGGTGGCCCGGTTCGCTGAGTCGGTATACAGGATGCTTGATTGGGGACATCCGTCAGGGCTCACACCGCCGCTCATCGCAGCGGTGGCAACAGCTCGACAACTGGCGGGCTGGACAGCGCTCGATGCAGGAAGACACGACGACGCACAGCGGCACTTCGTCGCTGGGGAGCGCGCCGCGCTGGCTGCTGACAACGCACCGCTCGTCGCGTTGATTAGGTACGCGCAGGCCAAGCAGCTCCAACATCTCAGACACAACAGGGATGCCCTCGCGACACTGCAACTTACGCACGCGCAACTCGGTTCACACTCGACTCCGGCAGCCAAAGCCCTGCTCTGGGGCGCGGAGGCAGCCTCACTCGCGGCGCTCGGCGACCACCAGACTGCGGTGAAGACCCTCGGCGAAGCGAGCGACCAGTTCGAGCGCATCGACAAGGAGCGCGAACCGGACGGTATGGGCTTCTACGACCGCGGTGAGTTGTTGGCGCAGTACGGGCGGGTGTACCGGGACATGGCGCGGCGAGACCGTAAGCACGCGTCCGAGGCAGTGCGTTGGGGCAGAGATGCCATTGCGGCGTTCGGGGCGGCGAACGTGCGCAGCACCGTACTCAACGGGGTCGGGCTGTGCAGCGCCCTGTTCTTGGCCGATGAACCCGAGCAGGCGCTCGCCGTCGGAGGCCGTGTGCTTGAGCAGGTACAGGCAATGAGTTCCAGGCGGGTTATTGATCGGGTTGTCAATCTGCGTCGCGACTTCGTTCGGCACCGGGAGTTGCCGGAGGTCGCCGAGTTCGAGCGGACCGTGACGGCATGGGCTGTGATGGCCGCATGAGCGGGCGGTTCTCGGAGGAGACGATGACGGCAGCGATGCGGGACATCGCCACAACCCTGGGCGTCTCTGCCGAGGACGCCCAGTTGCTCCAAATGACCAATAACGCGGTCTTCGCTCTGCCGGAAGCTGGAATCGTCATCCGGATCGCCCGAACGCATCAGCTACTGGATCGGGTGACCAAGGTCGTCCGGCTTGGGAACTGGTTCGCCGATGTCAACGCACCCACGACCCGGCTGGCACCTTATATTGAGCAGCCAATTCAAGTCAGAGGTTTGGCCGCTTCGCTATGGCGATACATTCCACGGCACTTACCTGCCTTGAAAGCCGAGGACCTTGGCATGGTGCTGCGCGAATTTCATACCCTCGGCACACCTCCATTTCCGCTGCCCCTTTGGGACCCTATTGGCGACGCAAGGCGTCGACTTGCCGACGCCGACGGGCTCAATAAATCAGACTATGAATTCCTTGTCGACTGGTGCAACCACCTGGAGCCGGAAATCGCCTCACTCAGCGAGCGCGAGGTGCAGACACTCATCCACGGAGACGCCCACGTCGGCAATCTTCTACGAGAGCCTTCTGGCCGGGCAATCATGTGCGACTTCGACGCTACATGCGTTGGACCATGGCAGGTTGATTTGGCAGCAGTTGCAGTTGGCGAGCGCCGGTTCGGAACTACCGGCACACAGCGCGCGTTGGCACTATCATACGACTTTGACGTCACGCACGATCCCAACTGGGGAACACTTCGCGAGGCTCGCGAACTCAAAATGATCGTCGCAGCCGTTCCAATCCTTGCAACCTCTGAGGACGTGGCCAACGAGTTCAATAGACGTATTCTTTCTATTCGCGAAAAAGACCTCAAGGCCCCATGGAAACCTTTTTCGGCGCTCAGACTTCCGCACCGCAACTGACTCCTTACCTTTTGCCGAACGCAGGTCGAGAACCCACTCACAAAGGGACAACCATCTAGTCCCCCTGGTGGCGCGATTCGGGCGGTTGTTCCAGATTCTGCTGGCGCTTCTTCTGCTCCGACTTGAGGCGATGAACCTCTTCGACAAACTCCGCAAGCTGCTCAGCTTCGGAGGAAATCCTCTTATACCTTCCGACCCCAACCTCGACGGCCTCCCACTCCGCTTCGATCGCATCGGCCGTCTGCTGCAAGTAGAAGCTTCTCTCTTTGTACTTGTAATAGCCCATGAAGCCGCTTGCTGTACCAACGAGGAAAGTAAGACCGAGAATGGTCCAGCGATCCCAAGTCATCTTGTCGGAAATGCCGGCAATTCCAGTTGCAGCCAAGGAGCCGATAATCAGGAAACCCTGAAACATATTATTGACCAGCCGGTAGCGCCTACTTTCACCTCGCAGTTGATCAATGTCCGAGTAGGCATCCTCTTTATAGGCAACTCGCCGAACCTTTAGGTCCCCCTCTAAATTGGCAACCAGAAGCTTGCGTTCGTCACGCAGACGTGCAAGCTTGAGTTCGAGATCACTTTCCGAGTGGCGCTGATCTTGACTGATCGCCTCGTCCCGCAAATGGCCGCCAGGATAGCGCTTGAGCCAAAACGCAGCCGCCCCAAACAGCAAGGCAATTATGGCTGCGGGTATGAGAATGACCCTCTTCGCAAAAATGCTTAACCAGGGCAACCAGTACAACGCGTATAGGACAGCGAGCAGCGCCGGACCGAAAGCCATCGATAAGTTCGACCACCGTCGGCGATTCTGCGCATACCGCAGCTCATGCTCAGTTTGACGGATTTCATGGTTCAACACCAGCAACTGCTCTTGCTGATGACCATTTTCGGGCAATTTAAAAACCCCTAATTAAGATTCGGGCGTAATGACGATCACACTACGGGCCAACTGATAGATCCAACCATTCGCCATAACGGTCAGTCCGCGACAGTAATCCACCAGCCGGGCTGCCTCGTGCATTTCCATGCGGGACAGGTCGACGGAAGCAACCCTGCCCGCTTGAAGAATGCCAGCTATTTCCGGTGCAGCGACGGCAAATTCACCGGGTGTAACACGAACTGCAGATTCCAATCGCACTCCGGGCGCCGATTTCCGATCAACTCTGTATGAGTTTGCACGAACTGCCGCGTCCAAGGATCGCTCTAGATCGAGACCATGATCCCGGCGACACACGGGGGTTACATCTGCGCGCCTCACCCGGACTGCCGAACGACGAATTTCCACGAGGTGCGTTGCAAAGGCAAAAGCAACTATCGCCGCAACAACGAGGATCCCTAGCGACAACTCTTCCACAAGCTTCAACTTCGACCATCCGCCGACCGGAAATTCTCTTAGCCGTCTTCCAGAGTGAACCGTCGCCCAGCCTCTCCAGGCGAGCATGCGGTTTCACTCAGCACCCCGGCACCCCGCGAGGCTAACGGTTAGAGGCAAGTATTACTGTCCTGGGTGACCGATCCGTACATAAAGGTCATTACCGGCGCATCACCCTCGCACCAGGAGCTGGCGCAATGTTGCAGCCTGTTGCCAAGAGCTGCGGCATCTAGTAACCGCGATCGCCGTTCGACCTGAGACTTACTGTGAGGGGCGATTGCGGAGTCTGCCCGGTCGGCAAATACGACTGTCCAATAGGCGACACCTACAGCCCTTCCACCAGATCAGGAACGCTTATAACTCGATGCTGCAGCTATCTTGCTCGAATGACGGATCTTGAGCGAGGGCTCTACGAGCATCTGATCACTCGTGAGCTGGCCGATCGTCTTCAGCAAGTCGATCCCGCTCTGGTCCAGCACCACAGGCTCGACCCCGCCGACGCGCACACGACCCTCGCCCGGCACATCGCCGCCTTGGCTGCACGTGCCCTTCAGTCCGTCCCGGGCGGCGACGACAAACTTCGCCACCAGGTCGAGATGGCTAACCGGATCGCCGATGCCATCGCCGAGCTGAGCCCGAAGGCCGCAACGGATCAAGACCAGGTGACCGACGCGAAGCACCTGCTCCACGCCATCGCCGCACCGCCAATCCCGCCCGCGCTGCCAGCGTTCCCAGACCGTCCGAGCACCCCGCTCTCCACCGGCGCGCTACTGGTGAACGGCCGCCACCAGCCCCGCATCGGCCACGAGGTCAACCACGAGATGGCCTCAGCCGAGAGCGTCGACCTGCTCTGCGCGTTCATCAAGTGGTACGGCCTCCGCATCGTCGAGCCGGCCATCCGCGAGCTGATCGTCCGGGGTGGCAAGGTCCGGGTCATCACCACGACCTACCTCGGCGCGACCGATCAGCGAGCGCTCGACCGGCTCAAGGAGCTCGGCGCGGAGGTCAAGGTGTCGTACGAGACGCGGACCACCCGCCTGCACGCCAAGGCGTGGCTCTTCCGCCGCAACAACGGCACCACTACCGCGTACGTCGGCTCGTCCAACCTGTCGAAGACCGCGCTGGTCGACGGCGTGGAGTGGAACGTGCGCATCTCGAACATCGAGCAGCCGCACGTCATCGACACGTTCACGGCGACGTTCGAGGATTACTGGAACGATCCGGCGTTCGAGACGTACGACGCGGCCAGGGACGCCGAGCGGCTACGGCAGGCACTCACCGGGGAGCGCCGCGACCAGGCACCGACCGAGATCTCGAACCTGGACGTGCGCCCGTACCCGTATCAGGCCGAGATCCTGGCCGACCTGGACGCCGAACGGCTGGTGCACGGACGTTGGCGCAATCTCGTGGTGATGGCGACCGGCACCGGCAAGACCGTCGTCGCCGCGCTGGACTACCGCCGGCTGCACAAGGCGGGGCGAACAGACTCGCTCCTCTTCATTGCTCACCAGGAGCAGATCCTGCGGCAGAGCCTGTCGACGTTTCGGCAGGTCATGGGCGACGGCAGCTTCGGCGAGATGCTTGTCGCGGGCGAGAAGCCGAACGGCTGGAAGCACGTCTTCGCCTCCATTCAGTCACTGCACCGCCGGGAGGTCGACCCCGAGGCGTACGACATGGTGATCGTTGACGAGTTCCACCACGCCGAGGCACCGACGTACACGCGGCTGTTGGAGCGGCTGCGTCCCCGCGTACTCCTGGGACTGACGGCGACCCCCGACCGGGCGGACGGCGGCGACGTGCGCCGGTGGTTCGACGGCCGCGCGGCGGTTGAGCTGCACCTGTGGGACGCGTTGGAGCGGCAGTTGTTGTCGCCGTTCCAGTACTTCGGGCTGCACGACGACGTGGACCTGTCGCACCTCGCCTGGAAGCGCGGCCAGGGCTACGACCCGGCGGAGCTGGACGTCGTCTACACCGGTAACCACGCCCGGGCGCGGTCGGTGTTGCGCGCGGTCAGCGACAAGGTCGACGTCGCCCGGATGCGGGCGCTCGGGTTCTGCGTGAGCATCGGGCACGCCGAGTTCATGGCCAGGTGGTTCAACGACCACGGCGTACCGTCTGCGGCGGTGACCTCGCGAGCCGGCACCGACCGGGCCGGGCTGTTGCGGGACTTCAAGGCCGGCAAGCTGCGGGTCCTCTTCACAGTGGACCTGTTCAACGAAGGCGTCGACCTGCCGATGGTCGACACGATCCTGATGCTGCGGCCCACCGAGAGCGCCACGATCTTCCTGCAACAGCTCGGCCGTGGTCTGCGCCTGGACGACGACAAGCCCTGTCTCACTGTGCTCGACTTCATCGGCGGGCAGAACGCCAACTTCCGCTTTGACCTGCGATGGCGTGCGCTGACCGGGGTGAGCCGGCGGGCGATCACCGAGGCGGTCCGGGACGACTTCCCGAGCCTGCCCAGCGGCTGCCACGTCGAGCTGGACCGGGTGGCGAAGGAGGTCGTGCTCACCAACCTCAAGACCGCGCTGCCGACCTCGAAGGTCGGCCTGGTGTCCGAGCTGCGGCAGCTCGGCGACGTCAGCCTGGCCACGTTCCTCCGCGAGACCGGCCTGGAGATCGAGGACGTGTACCGATCGGCCAGCATCGGCGGCTGGACCGGCCTGCGCCGGCTCGCCGGCATCGAGACGTCCGTGCCCGGCCCGGACGACCGGGAGTTGGGCCGGGCCATCGGTCGCATGCTGCACACCGACGACGTGGACCGGCTGGAGCTGCTGACCCGGGTCGCGGCCGGACCGCCCGCGCCAGGTCAGCAGGTGTACGCGGGCAGCGTTCGACTGCTCGATATGTTGCACTTCAGCCTCTGGGGGCCGAACGCGGCGCTGGCCTCGCGCGACGAGCGACTGAACCGGCTGTGGACGGACCCGGCGCGGTGTGCCGAGTTGCGGCAGGTCGCCGAGGTGCTGCGCGACCGCATCCACCGGGTCACACCCACCCTCACGCGCGGGGCGGTGCCGTTGCGGGTGCACGCCCGGTACAGCCGCAACGAGGCGTGCGCCGCCTTCGGGATGACCAACCCGGGGTCGCTGCGCGAGGGGGTGAAGTGGCTGCCCGACGCCCAGGCCGACCTGTTCTTCGTCACCCTGGTCAAGTCGGAGGCGCACTACTCCCCCACCACGATGTACGCCGACCGGGCCATCACCGACACCCTGTTCCAGTGGGAGTCGCAGAGCACCACCTCGGCGGCGTCCGGGACCGGGCAGCGCTACACGTCGGGCGGCTCGACAGTGCACCTCTTCGTCCGGGAGACCCGTATTCCCGACCGTGACCTGGGCGCGCCGCCGTACCTCTACGCGGGCACCATGACCTACGAGTCGCACACCGGCGACCGGCCCATGCGCATCCTCTGGAAGCTGCACCACGCGCTGCCCGCCGACATGTACGCCGCGGCTCGGGCCATCGCCGCCTGATATCGGTCGTCCGTCCGCTCGCCCGGCTACCCCTTCGCTACGGCCTCCGGCGGGACGTGCGGCCCGCCGGCCGGTCGCTCGTCGCCGTGGCCCGGCCACCACGCCTTGTGCCCGATCAGCGCGGTCAGCGCTGGCACGAAGAACATCGACATGACGAACGCCGACAGCACGATGCCGATCGCCACCGCGAAACCCATCTGCTGCAGGAACGAGATCGGAGCAAGCAGCAGCACCGCGAACGTCCCGGCCAGGATCAAGCCTGCTGCCGCGACCGTCGGGCCGGCGTGTTCGACCCCGATGGCGGCGGCCTGGTGCGGCTCGTTGCCCTCCCGCGCCTCCTCGCGCAGTCGGGCGATCATCAGGATGTTGTAGTCAGTCCCGATCGCCACCACGAAGAGGTAGAGGATGATCGGCAGCTGGAAGGTGACGCCGGGCTCGCCCTGCAGCCCTTGGAAGAGGTAGACAGTGGCGCCCAGCGTGGCGGCGAAGTTGAGCAGCACCGCTATCACGAGGTAGATCGGCGCGACCAGACTGCGCAGCAGCAGCGCGAGGATGAGCGCGATCAGGCCGGCCGCGACCGGCAGGATCACCGACAGGTCGCGGTTGTTGGCCGAGTTGATGTCCGCGAAGATCGCGGTGGTCCCGCCGACCAGCGCCCGGGTGCCCGGCGGGGCCGCAGCGTGCACGGCACCGCGCAGGTCGTCGCGGACGAGGGTGATCGCCTCGTTGGAGACCGGGTTCTCGTTGAGCAGCAGGTTGACCCGGGCCACACTCGGGTCGGTGCTGCGCTCCGGAGGCTGCGCCTGGCCCACACCCGGGGCTTTCGCCACGGCCGCCGCGAAGTCGTTGACCTGCTGCTCGTTCAACGGCGACCCGTTGCTGGTGGTCAGGTAGACCTCGGTAGGGGCGAGCGCACCGGCGGCGAACCCGCGCTGTAGGTCCTGTGCGGCCTTCGCCGACTCGGTGTCCTGCGGGAAGCCGGCGCTGAAGTCGTAGTCGGCCTTGTAGCCGAGCACACCTGCGGCGAGCGCGATCAGGAGGACGCCGGAGGCCGCCGCGACAAGCGCCGGGCGGCGCCCGACGGTGTTGCCGAGCCGGTGCCAGACGGTGGCCTTGGGCGCACGCTGCCACGCCTTCGAGGGCCAGAAGACGTACCGGCCGAGCAGGGAGACGACCGCCGGGATGAGGGTGAGCGAGGTGACCAGCATGACGCCGACCGCGATCGCGAGCGCCGGACCGAGGGAGCCGAAGAAGCCCAGCGAGGCGAGGAGCAGCACGAGGAACGCGACGATGACCGCTCCGGCGGCCGAGGTGATGACCTCGCCGACCCGCTGGACGGTGACGATCATCGCGGTGCGCTTGTCGTCGCCTGCGCGCAGCCGCTCCCGGTAGCGGAAGAGCAGGAACAGGATGTAGTCGGTGCCGATGCCGAAAAGCACGATCAGCAGGATCGTCTGCAGGTCCTGGCTGACACTGAGGTCGAATGCCTTGCCTGCGGCGGCGACGAGACCCGTCGTGATGCTCAGGACGACGCCGACGACCACCACGGGCAGCAGCGCCGCGATGGGGCTGCGGAAGATGACGAGGATCAGTCCGATGATCAGGATGATCGTCGCGACGCCGACCACGGCGAAGGCGCTGTTGAAGGTGTCCTCGTTGTCGACGAAGCTCGCCACGTCACCGGCCACGCCCGCGGTCAGCCCACTGTTCGCCAACTCCGGGCCGATGTCCGCGCGCAGGTCGCGCACGGCGTCGAGCAGTGCCGGGTCGTCGGGGGTGGGGGCGTCGAGCCCCACGTTGATGATCTGCACAGACTTGTCCGGCGCGACCGCGGGCGGGCCGGTCAGGTAGCCGGACGTGTGCGGGATGTTCTTGGCCTTGAGCGACTGGGCGAGCTGGCCCACCTTCGCCTCGTCCGCCGACGTGAGTTTCTGCCCGTCGGCGCGCTTGACCACGATGGTCGCCGTCGCGGTGGCCTGCTGCGGGAATGCCTTCTGCCCCAGCTCGGTGGCCTGCACCGACTCGTACGAGCGAGGCAGGAAGCTTTCCTGGTCGGCGGAGGTGATGTCGCTCAGGGATGGTGTGGTGAGGATGATGGCGGCTGCCGCGACCACCCACCCGGCGATCACCCACCACGCTCTGCCCACGACGAATCTGCCCAGCCGCTCGAACATCGTTCCCCCGTGTGTCCGGCACAACCGACGTCTGGTGGCCGAGGCGCCCACGAACGCCCCGGTCACCACCCTGCGCTACCGATGTGCAGCGTACCGTCACGCCCTCCCCGCCGACGTGTACGCCACCGCCCGAACGATCGCCGCCTAAGGATTCACTCGGTGTCCAACAGAAAGGCGCTGACCAGGGCGGCGAACTCCGCTTGGGCATCGTGATGCACGACGTGACCTGCTGGCAGCTCGACAAGCGTCGCTTGATCGTCGCTACGGGTGATCATCTCGCGCGCGTGTGCGGCCGTCAGCTCGTCACTGCGCGTTCCGCGGATCAGCAGGGTGGGGCAGGACACCGCTACCCAGTCCGTCCAGTGGTCGCCGTTGAGCGCTTTCTGGGACGCCACCGTGTCTCCGATGTCGAACGAGAAGCCCCAGCCGTCCTTCGACTGGCGGAAGGAGCACTCCAAATAGGGAGCAGCCGCGCCCAGGGCCGAGGCCAACGCCTCGCGGGTTGGTGACCGGCGAGGGAGGCGGGTGGTGAACGACCAGTCGCACTCCACGACCGCGCCGATGTCCTCGACAATCAGTGCGGTGACCCGATCCGGGTGCCGGCCGGCGTACTGGTAGGCGTTCACCCCGCCGAGCGAGTGGCCCAGCACCGCCACCGGGCCGACTCCCAGATGCCTGTGGAAGGCGTCGACGTCGGCGACGTAGTCGTCCCGCTCATAGCTCTCGGCTCGGTCGGATTCACCATGCCCACGCTGATCGAGCGCGATCACCCGCCACCGCGGCGCCAACGCCTCCGCCAGCGGCGCGAAGGTTGACGCTTCGTTGTAGTGCCCGTGCAGAGCCAGGAGCGGAGTGCCCGGACCGCCAAAGTCCAGGTACGAGAGCTTCAAACCGTCGACCGTGAAGAACCCACGCATGAACTGGAATGCTAGATCAACGACCGCTTCGTAGCGGTCAGTCAGGCGGCGTCCGCGTTGGAACTGAACCTGACGTCCAGCCTCCGGTCCAAGGCACGGGCCAGGCGCTCCAGCACCGGCAGGGTCGGCACCGTCCCGCCAGCCTCGAAACGAGCCACCGCTGATTGAGTCATGCCGGCCGCTTGGGCCAACTGGCTCTGACTCCAGCCATGCCCTTCGCGCAGGTGGCGCACCTCCTGCCCAAGCTCGAAGGCGATCCGGGTGGCCTCGTAGGTATCGGCCGCCCCCGGCTCCGCCATCCGGCGCTCACGCAGGTCGTTCCAGTCCAGACGATCAGCCATCACACGTCCTCCACCGTCATAGCATCGACGCTATGGGATCGAGCCTCCGCTGCGAGAGACCCCTGACGCGTTACGTTGAGGACCATGGAGCAGCGGATCAGTCTCGTCACCCTGGGAGTCGCGGACGTAGCCCGCGCGAAGGCGTTCTACGAGCAGCTCGGCTGGCGGGGTCAGGAGGTCGAGGAGACGGTCTTCATCCAGGCCGGCGGCCTGGCCGTCGTCCTCTGGGGCCGCGACAAGCTCGCCGACGACGCCGGCATCGCCGACCCGGGCACGGACGGCTTCGGCGGGATGACCCTCGCGCAGAACGTCCGATCCCGCGAAGAGGTGGACGAGGTGATCGCGACGGCGACCAAGGCTGGTGCCACGGTGACCAAGCCGGCACGGGAGACCTTCTACGGCGGCTACGCGGGCTACTTCGCCGACCTGGACGGGCACGTCTGGGAGATCGCGTGGAATCCCGGCTTCGCCCTCGCCGACGACGGCACCCTCACCGTCCCCGACTTCAGCGCCATGGGCTGAGCCGCGCAGGCACGCACACGGGTCAGGGCGTCGGAGGCGGGCAGAGCAGCGGGTCCAGCAGCGGCAGTTGCAGCGGATCCAGGCAGACCGCCAGCAGCGAAGGCGTCGCGGTGGGAGTCGGCGTCGGGGAGGCGGACGCGACGGGCGGCGTCGGGACGGCTGGGGTGGCCGGGGACGTGGCGGGGACCGGCCCGGGGGTCGGCACCGAGGTGGGCGACGGAGCAGGGACGACCGACGGGGTGGCGGCCGGCGCTACAGCCACCGTGACGGCAGGTGACACCACTGCGGCGGCGGCTGCCACAGTCGACAGCCGAACAGCCGGGGCGTGTGGCGGGCTCCAGACGGCACTGTCGGCCGAACCGACCCGCGACCGGGGTGCCACCGGCCCGACGGGAACGGTCGGCACGAGGGTCGCTCCGGCCCTCGGCACGTCCAGGGCGACGGTCTGCGCCTGCGGCACGGGCTCGGACCCCGACAGATGCGGGTTCGGGCCGAGTGCGCCGGGCCCGACAGTCGCGAACACCACAGCGGCGATGGCGGCGGCACCGAGCGCCCGCCGGTCGGGGCGTACCGCCGTCAGGGGTGCGTCGTCGGGTTCCGCGGGCATGACAGGCGCAGGTCGGGCCGCCCGGTGTGCGGCGAGCAGCGCGTCGACCTGCGCCAGGACGGCGGCGCGATCCGTCGCAACGGCGAGGGTGAGGTAGAAGCGGAAGTTCACCACGGCGTTGGCGGGGACGAGCAGACCGGAGAGTCGACTGTGGTCGGGCAGCAGGGTGAACGGGACGTCGGGATGGTGGGCGGGGCCGACCAGGTCCGCGTACCGCCACTCGCGCCGGTCCTCAGGCCCGCCGAAGGCGACCCGGTGACTGGTCACGACGGCCATGCCGGTGTCGACGGCCCGCAGGCCCGGCGGCAGCGCCTCGGAAGAGGCCTCGGCGAAGGAACACGAGCCGCCCGGGGTGGGTAGGCCGGGGACGTGCCGCGCCTCGGCCTCGACCAGCGTGGCGACGGGGAGGACGCGGAAGACGAGTTCGTCGTCGGCGAGGTCCACCGGAAGACCGGTGCGGGGCTGCGTACACCCGAGGAAGCTGGCGGCTTCGACGCGGAGCCGGGCCAGGTGGTCGTCGCGGCGCTGCCAGGCGTCGGTGGCGTCGCGGTACGCGCGCTGCCGGCGCTCGTTCTCGCGCTCGGCCCAGGCGATCCGCCAGGGGGCGCAGGCCACAGAGGTCACGGTCACATGCGTTACAACCGCTCACGTACGTGACAGGCAACGCGACCGGGATCGATGCATCCCGTTGCGCCCGAAAGGAGAGAATTGACGGAGAAGACGTTGTGAGGGCGCCGCCACCGCATCGCTGGACGCACAGCCAGGCTGGCCGGCGTCGCGGTGCCGTTCGAGCGTTATGACTCTGAGGTATGAATATGACCCACAGTCATAATGCTCATCCGACCATCCGAGGCCGGAGCCACCTGGCCGAACGCACCCGGCCGCGCACGCTCACGGCCCCACCGATCAGCCGGCCCGCCGTCGGTCCGTCATCGGGTCGCGGGCCGGGAACCGCGATCGGGCCCTCGGCGGGTACGCCTCGCAGTGCTCGGACCAGTGTTCGGCGGCGGTGGCCAGGGCGTCCGCGGAGACGGTGAGGATCAGCGGGTAGACAGCGCTGGAGGGGCGGCGCATCCACGGGGGCAGTGACTCGGCGGAGAACTCCACGATGAGTTCCAGCCGGCGGCGGCGGAGCACCCGGGTGCGTAGGGCCAGGTTGGGCTCGGTGAAGCGGACCAGCGCCGGTGGCGCGCTCAGCCCGAGGGCGGCGGTGGCCTGGCCGTGCAGCCAGCCGCCGAGCGCGCGGGCCTCCTCGACCATCAGGCTCGGGTAGTGGTGGGACCAGGTCTGACCGTCGGAGGTGCGGGCGTCCACCTCGACGAGCAGCCAGTCGTGCCAGCCGGGCGTGGCGCCTTCGGGGTCGTCGGGCGGGTCGATGCCGGGCTGGTAGCCGACGGGGCGTATCCGCACCCGGGCACCATCGTCAGACCGGATCTCCACTCGATCATTCTGGCCGACCGAAGAGGATTCCGGGCGACAAACAGGTCATTTGGTGACGGTCCGCCGTACGCCCTGGTGCTCCGCGCAGGCCTTCGGCCGACCGCCGGCCAGGCTGACCGACCCGTCGCGGCACTGCACCAGGTAACCCCGACCGGCCCAGAACTGCGGTACGCAGTCGAACCAGTCGCACACCTCGGCTGCCGGTTTGCGAATCCGCGTACCGCCGCAGAAGTCGTACCCCAGCGGGTTTTCCGGTGCCCCGCAGCGCGGCCCCCGAGGGGTGGTGCTGGGCGACGGGCGTGGTGACTTCGTCGGCTTCGGCGACGGGGGCTTGAGCGCGAGCCCCGGAGTCGCCGGGCGCTTCGGTGCAGGCGTCACGCTGGCCGTGGGCGCGGGGGTGGCGGCGACGGCCACCTCCGCCGGGTCGGACGGGTCCGACTCGATCAGCGCGGCCGGCACCAGCAACGCGATGGCCGCCGCCACGGCGAGGGTCCGCCGGCCGCCGGGCACGAACGACGACAGCCGGGCCTGCCCGGGCGTGGCCGCCGCCGGGCGGAACGGCTTGAGCTGGGCGTGCTCGGCGATCAGCTCGTCGAGCTGGGCGAGCACCGCCGCGCGTTGTTCGATCGCGTCGGCGAAGGCCAGGGTCAGCTTGAACCGGAAGTCCGCCGCGGCGTCGACGGGCAACAGCAACCCGGAGGTGTGCCGCCGGTCGAGCACCTGGATCAGGGTGACGGGCGCCGCCGGGTCGTGGGCCAGGCCGGTCATCCGGCCGTACGCCCAGTCGCGCCGACCGCGTCCGCCGAGCAGCACCAGTCGACGGCTGGTGATCACGGCCATGCCGGCGTCGGTGACGCGTACACCGTCGGGGCGGCGCGGGCGTAGTGGCCCGGCCGGTCGGGCGATCGTGAGGTCCGGCGCGGGAAGGACAGTGGTGTGGCGTACCTCGATCAGTTGCGCGGCGGGCAGCGCCCAGAGCACCACCTCGTCGGCGGCCAACTCCAGTGGCAGGCCGGCACCGGCCGCTGCCGAACCCTGGAAGTCGGCGGCCAGGGCGCGTAGTCGCCGTAACTCGTCGGCACGCCGCCGCCACGCCGCCTCGGCACCGCGGTACGTGCTGACCCGCCGCACGTTCTGCCGGTGCGCCCACCGGTACCGCCAGGTGGAACCCGTCGAATCAGTTTTTGCCACGCCGACTCCTTCGCCGCGCAGACCACCAATCTGGGTTGTCACGGGGTCTAACGGCAGCGGCACAGCACTCGGACACGTCGAAACAGGCAAAATACCCGATCGGCGGAGCATCCGGCACGATAGGGCGATACTGGTTGCCGGCGTTCACGTTCTCCGAGGGGGTGACGGTCGTGCCGCCAGTCACCGCGCCCGGGGTCGTGATCGGGGTCGACATCGGCACCACCAGCACCAAGGCTGTCGCGTACGACACCGACGGGAGGCAGCTGGGCAGCCACTCGCTCGGCTACCCGCTGGACAACCCGCAACCCGGTTACGCCGAGCAGGACCCGCGACTCATCCTCGACGCGGTGCTCAGGTCGATCAGCATCGTCGTGGCCGAGCTGGTCCAGCCGGTGGCCGGGCTGTCGTTCAGCTCCGCCATGCACAGCCTGATCGGGCTGGATTCGAACGGCAACCCGATCACCCCGTCGGTGACCTGGGCCGACTCACGCTCGACGCGGCAGGCCGAGCGGTTGCGGGCAGTGCCGTCCGGGCTGGCCCTGCACCGGCGCACCGGTACGCCGATGCACCCGATGTCACCGTTGCCCAAGCTGCTCTGGTTCGCCGAGCAGGAGCCGAAGCTCTTCGAGAAGGTCACGCACTGGGTGGGCATCAAGGACTGGGTGCTGCTGCGACTCTGCGGCACGCTGGTCACCGACCACTCGATCGCGTCGGCCACCGGCCTGCTGGACATCCACCGGTTGGAGTGGGACAGCGAGGCGCTGAGCATCGCCGGCATCACCGCTGACAAACTCCCCCGACTGGTCGCCACCACCGCCGTGCTGCCCGACCTCACACCGCAGGCCGCCTCCGAGACCGGCCTGCCGCAGCGCACGCCGGTGGTGGTCGGCGCCGGCGACGGACCGCTGGCGAACCTGGGTCTGGGCGCGGTGCACCCCGGCATGGTGGCCTGCTCGATCGGCACCAGCGGCGCGATGCGGGTGATGGTCGAACGGCCCGGCGTGGACCCGCTCGGTGGGGTGTTCTGCTACGCGCTGACCGAGCAACGCTGGGCGGTCGGGGGTGCCATCAACAACGGCGGCATCGTGCTCAAGTGGGCCGGTGCGGCGCTCGCCCCGGACCTGGGCGAGCACTCCGAGGAGGACCTGGTGGCCCTCGCCGCCCGCGCGCCGGCCGGTTCGGGCGGGCTCCTCATGCTGCCGTACCTGCACAGCGAACGGGCACCACACTGGAGCGCCCTGCCGCGCGGGGCGTACGTGGGGCTGACCCACGGGCACCGTCGTGAACATCTGGTCCGAGCTGCCCTGGAGGGGGTCTGCCAGCAGCTCGCGTTGGTGCTCAGCTCGGTGCGGGCCGCCGGCAACGAGGTCCGGGAGATCCGGGCCGGCGGCGGGTTCGCCCGCAGCGGCCTGTGGCGGCAGATGCTCGCCGACGTGCTCGGCATGCCGGTGAGCTTCCCGGCGGCGCACGAGGGGTCGAGCTTCGGGGCGGCGCTGCTCGGCATGGAGGCGCTCGGACTGATCCCCAGCATCGACGTCGCCGCCGACCTGGTGCGGATCGAGGAGACCATCCGCCCCGACCCGGCCGCGTCGGCCACCTACGCGTCGCTGCTGCCGCTCTTCGCCGAACTGTACGACGCCCTGGTGCCCGCCTTCACCTCGATCCGCCGGATGGCGCCCGGCCTGCCCGCCGAACCCGAACCGTCCGACGGGAAGCCGAGGTGACATCGGGGCGGTGTCACCACTGACACTGATTCCGCTGTGGCATCACGCTCACGAGGACATTGCCGCCCGGACGGATGACACCCCGTCCCAGCGACCCCACCCGCCCCCACCGGTTCATATCGTGCGAACGTGAGAAAAAGCGACAAGAGGCGCTCATCTTCCCTGCTGTCGGGCTCTGTCCGCGTACCCCTGAAAGGGCTGGCGGCGGCGGTCGCGCTCGCCGTGGTCGCGACGACCGGGCCGGCCACCGCGGACGGCCCGGACCACGGGCCCGTCGCGGACCCGGCGCAGCAGACCGAGCCGGGGTACGCGGACAGCGAGGGTCACGAGCCCGGCCTGGACCCGGCGCCGGAGCGGGCGCCGACCAGCGAGGTGTCCTGGTTGTCGTTTCCCGGCGGGGTGTTCGCCGTGGACTCGCTCGGGCACACGGTGCGCTACCGCGCCTGCGACGGCGACACCGGCCGGGTCGCCGACCCGACCATGCGGGTAGCCGCAGGGGTGGCCAGCGGCGCGGTGGTGGTCGGGGGCGTCGCCTACCGCTACCGGGTGCCGCTGGTCGGGCGCAGCGAGGGCACCCTTGAGGTGATCCCCCCGCACCGCCCGCCGGTGGAGCTGACCGGTGTGGTGGTCACCAGCCCGCAGCCGCCCACCGACCCGGTCGCGGGAGCCCGGCTGTTCCCGCTCAGTGGGCAGCTCGCCCGGGTGGTCGCGGACGCGAGCCTCAACCCGGCCGGCGTCACCGTCCGGGACCTGTCCGGTCGGTACGGCGACCAGCAGATCGCCGTCAACGGCTCGCTCCGACCCAAGGCCGCCAGCGTGATCAAACTGTGGATCCTCGTCGAACTGCTCCGCCGGGTCGACTGTGGACAGGTGTCCCTCGACGACGGGGTGCTGGTCACCCCGGAGGACATCGTGGGCGGCACCGGCCAGTTGCAGTTCGAGACGTTTCCGCAGGTGGTGACCCTGCACCGGCTCGCCCAGTACCTGATCAAGTACAGCGACAACGTCGCCGCGAACGTGCTGATCACCTACCTGGGCGGGTTCGCCCCGGTCAACGCGCTGATCGACTCGATGAACCAGCGGTCCACCATCCTGGCCCGCCGGATGCTCGACAGCGCGGCGGCCCAGCGCGGCGAGGAGAACTACACCAGCCCGGACGACGTGGTGTCCCTGCTCGGCGCGGTCTGGGACGGCGAGATCCTCACCCCCGCCTCCCGCGACCTGATGATCGGATTCATGCGGGAACAGACCCTGAACACCAAGATCCCGGCCGCGTTGCCACCCGGGGTACCGGTGGCCCACAAGACCGGTGACCTGCCGGACGCCTCCCACGACGTCGGCTACTACCTGATCCCCGGCACCGAGACCGCCGTCGCGTTCCTCACCGCCGGACCGATGGCCAGCGGCGACGAGACCGTCCGCCGGATGGCCCGAACCGTCTACGACTTCCTGGTCACCCCCGTCGACGGGGCGGTCGAGGAATGAGCAGGCGTCAGGCGCCCGGGATGTTCGCCGGCGGGTCCTCGCCGACCAGGTCGGCCGCCGGCGGGTCCGCCGACACCGCCAGCCCGAAGTCCGAGTACGTCAGGTCGAGCTGGGCGGTCTGCGACTCCTTGCTGGCCAACTCGATGCGGTAGCGGACCAATCGCCCCTGCTCGTCGACGGCAGCGGTGAACGGCACCGCCCCGGCCCGGTCACCGAGCACGTTGCCGACCCCTTCGCCCAGCACCGCGCTGCTCTCGCGCAGGTCCAGCGTCCCGGCGTACTCCCGGGTGGCGGTCTGTCGGGCGGCGGTCGCCGTGCTGAGCGTGCCGGCCAGCCTGGTGTTGTCCAGCCCCTTGTTGGCGGGGGGTGCGCCCGGAGCACCGACATGCCACCAGGTCTTGCCGTCCCAGACCGGAACGCGCCGGTCCGGGGCGCTGACCCGCACGTAGACGTCCGGCCCGGTGGTGAGCCGTTCGATCTTCACCTCGCCGGTGGGCACCTTCAGGGAGGTGGTCTCCAGACCACGCTTCGCCTTCGGGTCCCAGAGCACCACGGTGCCGTCCCCGCCCTCCGCCCCGCCGCTGCTCAACGTCAGCTTGTAGGTCTGCTGGTCGACCTTCCCAGCGGCGGTCCTGAGCACACCGACCGGGTCGGTCGGAGCCGCCGACGCCACCGGGCGACCCGCGTCGGGCTCATCCCCGGTGGCCAGAAGTGCCCACACCCCGGCGGCGACGGCCACCGCGAGGATGACACCAGCGGCGATCAGCTTCGGCTTCTGCACTCTCATCTCCCCCGGGGCGGTGCGGTCCGGCCAGACTAGCCGGACCGCACCGGGTCACGCCCGGCTGATCGCGTTGGCGTGGATCGCCTCGTGCAGATATCCGGCCAATCCCGGGGCGACGTTCTCGTAGTGCGCGGTGAACCGCTCGTCGGCCAGGTACATGTCGGCCAGCCCGGTGTGGATCTCGTACGAGCACTCGTAGAACCAGCGGCTGATGATCTGCCGGTGCTCCTCGGCCAACTCCATCGCCTCCGGGCCGTCCGCCGGTGCGCCCGAGCCCATCAGCGCGACGATCCGCCGACCCCAGTCCTCGTTCTCCGCCTTGATCCGCAGCCAGTCTTCCTTGGTGTAGCGCGAGGCCCGCCGGTTCGACTCCCGGTACGCGTCGGTGTCGCCCCAGCGTTGCTCCGCCTCGGCCTCGTGCTCCTCCGGCGTGAAGTCACCGAAGACCTCGAACCGCTCTTCCGGGGTGAGTTGGATGTTCACCTTGCTCGCCTCCATCGCGAACTCGATCGCCGTGACCATCTCCTGCAACCGTTTGATCCGTACCGTCAGCAGCTCGTGCTGGCGGCGCAGGTGCGCGGCCGGGTCGGCCGCCGGGTCGTCGATGATCGCGGTGATCTCCTCAAGCGGGAAACCCAGCTCCCGGTAGTACAGGACGAGTTGCAGCCGTTGCAGGTCCGCGTCGTCGTAGCGGCGGTAACCGGCCGAGGTCCGCCCGCTCGGCGAGAGCAGCCCGACCTCGTCGTAGTGGTGCAACGTCCGAACCGTCACGCCGGCCAGCTTCGCCACCTGACCCACCGTGTACGCCATGGTTCCCCTCCCTTCCGGGAACCAGGCTGCCGCCTGCCGCTACGTCAGGGTCAAGCCCGATTCTGACCCACCATCCCGGGGCTGTCCGGCCGCCCGTACAGATAGCCCTGACCGCGCGGGCAGCCGATGGCGGCGACCGCCTCGTGCTGCCGTTCGGTCTCCACCCCCTCGGCGACCACCGCGAGGTCGAACGCGCCGGCCAGCCGGGTAACCATCTCCACCGTGGCGTACGCGCGGTCGTCCGACCCCAGGCGCGCCACGAACGAACGGTCGATCTTCAGCTCGGTGGCCGGGATCCGGTGCAGGTAGCTCAGCGACGAGTAGCCGGTGCCGAAGTCGTCGATCGCGATCTTGATGCCCAGCTCGCGGAGCTGGTGCAGCCGCTCCAGCACCGTCTCGGTGCCCTCGATCAACGCCGACTCGGTCAACTCCAGGGTCAACGCCCGCGGGGCCAGCCCGGCAGCGCTGACCGCCGAGGTGACAGTGGCGATCAGATCCGGGCGGCGCAGGTGCGCCGCGGCGATGTTCACGGCGACGGTCGCCTCCGGCGCACGGCCCCGCCAGGTGGCGGCGGCCCGGCACGCCTCGTGGATCACCCACCTGTCGATCGGCAGGATCAACCCGGTCTCCTCGGCCAACGGCAGGAACTTCGACGGCGGCAGCATCCCCAGGCGAGGATGCCGCCACCGCACCAACGCCTCGGCGCTGCGGATCGCGCCGGTGCCCAGGTCCACTATCGGCTGGAACTCCAGGTGCAGCTGGTCCTCGTCCACCACCCGGCGCAGGTCGGCGATCAGCTCGGCGCGGGACACGGCCGACTCGCGCAGCGCCGGGGTGCACGTCCGGTACGCGGACTTCCCGGCCGCCTTCGCCGCGTACATGGCGATGTCGGCGTCGCGCAGCAGGTCGGTGTGGGAGGCGTGCTGCGGACCGAACTCCGCGATGCCGATGCTCGCGGACGGGTGCACCCCGACGTCCTCCTCGTCGTCGGAGGGCCGCAGCGCGTCCAGCAGCCGTTCGGCGAGCCGCTCCGGTGAGACGGGACGGTCGCCGTCGACCAGCACGGCGAACTCGTCTCCGCCCAGCCGGGCGATCGTCCCGTCGCCGTCCACCGCATCCCGCATCCGGGCCGCCAACCCGGTCAACAGGGTGTCCCCGGTGGCATGCCCGAACCGGTCGTTGACCTGCTTGAACCCGTCCAGGTCGAGCAGCAGCACGGCCACCGGCCGGTCATCGCGCAAGGCCAGGCGCAGTCGCCTGTTGAACAGCAGCCGGTTGGGCAGCCCGGTGAGCTGGTCGCCGTACGCGAGTCGGCGCAGCCGGGCCACCAGCCGCAGGTTCTCGTTGGCGGCCAACCCCTGCCGTACGGCCAGCGCCGCCAGCAGCACCATCATCGTCACGAAGACCAGCTGCGGGGTCTGCCCGGTGGGCCGACGGGCCAGCACCACCGCGATGATCGCCCCGCCCACCGGCAGGTACGGCAACGCCCCGCGCCACCAGGGCGGCAGTGGTGACTCGGCGGTGTCGTCGGTGCCGTCGCAGTCCGGCGGCGGTGGCTTCCGGGTGGCCAGGCCGATCAGCAGGTAGCTCAGCGGCCAGCACAGGTCGATCGGGTGACCGGCGGCGTAGTCGGCGCGGGCGACCAGCGACACGTAGACGACGTCGGCGACGACCCGCAGGGTGAGGCTCCCCGCGAGCAGGCTCATCGGCTGCCACATCGGCCGGGCCGGGCCGGACACCGCGACCAGGATGGTGAGCTGCATCAGGTCGAACATCGGGTAGAGCAGCCCCAACGTGCGCGCCGTGTCGGCCAACTCGGCGGCGGCGACCCCGCGGTAGACCAGCACCCAGGCGATCGGCACCAGGGCCAGGGCGACGATGATCCCGTCCAGCAGGGTGCGGGCCCGCCCCACCGCCGAGCGGGGCGCCGACGGTGAGCTGAGCAGCGCGGCCGTACCGGTGAGGATGCCGGCGGTGAAGACCACCCCGACCACCGGCGTGTGCGGCAGGTCGCCGCCGACGAGCCGCTGCACCGTCCAGATCGCCCGGCCCACAGCGGCGAGCGCCATGGTGACGGCGAGCAGAGCCCAGAACCTGCGCAGCGGCACCGGATGCCGACGGGCCACGCCGATGCACGCGAGCGTCGCCCAACCGGCGACCAACAACGCGCCGACGTCACTGACCAGCGCGGCTGCGGGCAGGGCGGCGACCAACCAGGCTGCCTCCACGGCCAGGACCGTGCCGGCGACCAGCAGACCGAAACGGCCCGCCCGAGGGCTGGTCGACGCACGCCGGTCAGCGGGGTCGGGACGCGCGGGCGGTGCCGACGCGGTCGACACCACGACGGCCTGGCTCACGTCCTGTGGTGACACGGCGAACGCTCCGGCTCTCTCTCGTGGTGCACCCTCGACGCTGAGGACCGGTCCCGGCAAACCTCGCAAAGCCTAGCCAGCGGCCGGATGGCCCGCCAGGGCCGAACGGCAGGCCTGTTGATGACCGAAGGTGCGGCAACCCTCCGGCCACATGCGACGTTCCCCGGTCAGCGGCCGGCGGAGCGGTTCCAGGGTGAGCGGGGCAGTGTGGTGCCGGCCAGGGGGCGGCGTGCGCGACGGCGTTTGCGCCGGCCGGGGGTGCAGGGCGGACGGGCCACGGTGTGCACCGCCACGTCGACCGGGGGCGTCGGTCGACCGATCAGCCAGCAGAGGAAGCGTTCCATCGACGGATCAGCCGACCGGGAGGCGCTGGGCATCGGCCTTGGCGATCTCGTACTCCGCCCCGCAGAACGTGCACTGCTGCGCGTACCGGGTGCGGACGGGGATGAGCGGAATGAAGAAGAGGGTGAATTTCGTCGCTCGTCGGGTGATCACCTGCGCGGCGTGGTTGCCGCAGTGTCGGCACACCTGCTGCACCACACCGGACCGGTCGACCTTGGTACGCAGACCAAAGATGAAGAACATCGCCCGCCAGTACCCACTCAACCGCGAAAAGTCACCAGATCCCACCGCTGGATCAGAACCGGAAGGTCCGGCAAGCCCCATGAAGGTATAGCGAACGATATACTACTTCCGTGCAGGAGGAGTGGGACGTCTTCGTCGTCGATGAGGTCCGCGCCTGGATCGACAGCCTCGACCAGGAGACCCTTGCCCGGGTCGTGCAGGCGATCGACGCGCTCGCCGAAGCCGGGCCTGGGCTGGGACGCCCCCTCGTCGACACGATCAGTGGGTCGTCGATCGCGAACCTGAAAGAGCTGCGTCCCGGCACGGTCCGCATCCTCTTCGTCTTCGACCCGTGGCGCGCAAGCATTCTGCTGGTCGCCGGCGACAAGGCGGGCCAGTGGACGAGTTGGTACCGACAGGCCATCCCGTTAGCTGAACAACGGTACGAGATCTACTTGAAGGAACGTGCACAGCAGGAGGGGGGACGGCAGTGAGTGGTCACGTGCGGTGGTCAGACATCCGGGCGGAGTACGTGCAGCGCGCTGGCGGCGAGGCGGCTGTCGAAGAGGGCAAGCAGGAGTTGCTCGCACAGGTGGTCGGGCACCGCCTCGCGGAGGTACGACGCTCCCGCGGCTTCACCCAGCAACAGATCGCCGACCGGATGGGCGTGACCAAGGGGCGGGTCTCCCAGATCGAGCAGGGCCGGATTTCCGGCCAGGAGGTGGTCGCTCGCTACGCCGTCGCCCTCGGTGGCCGGCTACACCAGGCGATCTACTTCGACGACGGCGACATCGCCGCCATCGCGTAAGCCCGCCCAGTCGCTGAACGCATGATCGTGCTCGATCCAGGATGCAGCCCTCGCGAAGCCAACGAGACCCCTGGATCCCTGATCGAGCACGATCAAGCACGGCGGGCGGCTCAGTTGGTTGGCTGGGGCTCCAGGCCGGGGATCTCCTCGGAGATCCAGATCGGCTGCCAGTTCGGCACCTCGTGGAAGCGGCGCAGCTCGAACAGCCCGGCAACCGAGCCGCTCCAGGCCCCGTACGGGGGGTTGGCCTCGTCGAAGCCGCTCTGCACGAAGGTCAGCGTGGTCCGGCCGTCGGACTCGGCCAGCTCCCAGTTCGTGACGCCGGTCGGCCCCCAGTCGACAGACATCCGTCGGCCGGGCTCCAGGTCGACGATCTTGGCCGCGTAGCCGGTCTCGAAGCCGCCCATGGCGTACCGGCCGCCGACCCAGGGCTCGATGCCGATCGGGTAGCCGAACCAGGCGCTGGCCTGCTCGGAGTCGGTCAGCGACTCCCACACCTTGTCGGCGGGGGCGGCGATGACCAGCTCGCCCCGCAGGTCGGCGGAGGTGAAGTCGGTGCGGGGCAGCAGTGGCTTGCCCTCCACGTGGGCGGCCAGGTTGGCGATGGACAGCGCCCAGTAGGTCTGGAGCACGCCCCGGATGGTGGAGCCGCTCATCGCCTCGGCGAAGTCGAAGTGGCTCTGGGTCAGCGTCAGCACTGTGCTGTCGGTGCCCTCGGCGGTCAACTGGAACTCGGTGGTGGTCTCCACCCCGTCGAGCAGCCAGCCGAAACGCAGCGTGTCGTCGTCGGCGTGCAGCAGCCGCTGGTGCGGGGCGTCACCCTCGGGCGTGTAGCGGCCCCAGAACTCGTACCGCTCGGGCAGCTCGACCTCGGCGTGCTCGGCCAGCCAGAGACGCAGCTCGGCCGGGTTGGTCAGGGCCTCGCGGACGCGCCCGACCGGCGCGGAGAGACGGGCCTTAACCTTCATCGGCTCACTCATTGTCGTTCCCTTTCGGATAGCAGGCGACGGCCAGCTTGAAGGCATCTCCCTCGCTGCCGCCGTAGCGGGTGAACAGGTCCTGAAGTGCGGTTTGCAGGTCGTGCAGGAACTGCGGGCGGAGCTCGGCCGGCACCCGGATCTCGCCGGAGACGCCGATCGAGGGCAGCTCGGGTGCGGCCCGGTCCAGGGCCGCGACGTCGGCCTGGACCTCCTCCATCAGGTCCAGCAGGTAGCCCAGGCTCAGCTCGTCGCGGGCCCGGCGCAGCCCGATCCGGCCGACGAGCCGTGGGGACAGCCAGTAGGACCGGGCGGCGGCCTGGTAGATGCCCTCGGTGATCCCGCGGACCTTGCGCTCGTTGACCAGCTCGACCAGGCCGGCCGCGACGAGCTGCTTGACGTGGTAGTAGACGCGCTGTGGCGTCTGGTCGAGTCGGGCCGCGACCTCGGTGCAGGTGCGCGGTTCGGCCAGTTGCCGCAGCACCTCGACGCGTTGCGGCTTGAGCAGGACTTCGGCCTGCTCGATCTGCTCCAGGTACAGGACGTCTCTCATGGCAAAATCAGTTTGTACGTACAAAACTTGTTTGTCAATCGGTTCGCGAAAAGCCGCGCCGACGTTCTCGACGCGGCTTCCCGCAGCACTCAGCGGATGGTCAGGGCAACCAGTCGGGTCGCAGCGGGTAGCCGTTCACACCGTCCGGGCCGTTGTGCGTGGCCAGCACCTGGTGCAGCTGGATGCCGTTACGCTCGAACGCCATCCGCGACCCCGCCATGTACAGCCCCCACACCCGGGCGGTCCCCGCGCCCACCTCGGACACGCAGAAGTCCCAGTGCTCGACCAGGTTGCGACACCAGGCGGCCAACGTCAGCGCGTAGTGCTGGCGCAGGTTCTCCTCGTGGTGCACCTCGAAGCCGGCGTCGTGGATCTCGCTGACCAACCGGCCCGGGCCGGCCAACTCACCGTCCGGGAAGACGTACCTGTCGATGAACGCGCCGGAGCGGTGCGGCGCCCGGTTGTCCGCGCGGGTGATGCAGTGGTTGAGCAGCCGCCCACCCTGCCGCAGCCGACTGCGCAACGCCCCGAAGTAGGTCGGGTAGTTGCGCACCCCGATGTGCTCGGTCAACCCGATCGACGAGACGGCGTCGAACTGCTCCGCCGGCGCGTCCCGATAGTCCATGTGCCGCACCTCGGCCAGCCCCGTCAACCCCTCCCGCTCGATCGCCGCCTGCGCCCACTGCGCCTGCGCCTTCGACAGGGTCACCCCGAGCGCCTTGACGCCGTACTCGCGCGCGGCGTGCCGCACCATGCCGCCCCAGCCACAGCCCACATCCAGCAGTCGCATCCCCTTCTTCAACGCCAGCTTGCCGGCGACCAGGTCGTACTTCGCCGCCTGGGCCTGCTCCAGCGTGTCGTCCGGAGACCGGTAGACCGCACAGGTGTACGTCATCGACGGGCCGAGCACCTTCTCGTAGAAGGCGTTGGAGACGTCGTAGTGGTGCGAGATCGCCGTGCTGTCCCGAACCCGGGAGTGCCGCAGCCCGTTCATCACCCGCTTCCACCGTGGCAGCGCCTCCTGCGGCGGCGCCGGTGGCGGCATTAGCCGCTCCCAGCCCAGCCCACGGACCAGCGCCAGCCCTTCGGTCAGCGACGGTGGGCGTAACCGCAACTCGTCCTTGAGCACCCGCAACGCCTCGTACGGGTCGCCCGGGTGCACCCCCTGCAACGCCAGGTCGCCACTGACGTAGGCCCGGGCCATGCCCAGGTCGCCAGGTGCGGTGAGCAGGTACGACAGGCCACGCTCGGAACGGATCGCCAGGGTGATGCCGGCGTCGGACGGGCCGACGGCGCTGCCGTCGTACCCGGTGATCCGCACCGGCAGTGGTCCCGTGGTGACCGCGCGGACGACATCCGCCACGGTCGGACCCGTGTGCCGGCCCCCCGCCGGCGGGGTGGCGGGAACGCTCGCCGCCCCTTGATCTCTGTCGGTCAGGCTCATGCTCGTGCTACCGCCTTTTCGTACAGTCCCGTCAGCCGGTGGTCCGGGTCGTAGCGGTCTTTCACCGCCCGCCACGTGTCGCCGCCGTACAGGCGGTCGAAGGCGTCCCGGTCGTAGTACGCGTCCGAGTAGAGCGACTTGTGGCCGCCCGACTCCGACACCCTGCGTTCGATCGTGCGGTTGACGTCGCCGTCGGCGGCGCCCGGCGCGATCGGCACGCTCCCCCAGAACCCGATGTTGACGTAGTCCTGCCCCGGCCGGAGTGGATACAGCGGCCAGGACCGCGCCGAACCGGGCCCCGCCGGCTCACGCAGTCGCAACGGACACAGCCACACCGGGTTCATCCCCACTGTGCTGGCGAACCAGCGCAGGAAGTCCGCCGTCTCGCTCAACGGGATCTCCACGTCCTGCACGACCCGCTCCCGGGCCGGCTGGCCACGCAGCCGGTCGATCCGGGCCGCCACCTGGTGTCGGTGTTCGAGTCGCACGAGCCGGTGGTAGAAGTCGCTACGCCGGTAACGGGCCGGCCAGAGCCGGCGGACGACCGGGTGCTGCGCGCCGAACGCCGCCGAGCACCAGAACCAGTCGGTGTCCCAGCGCCACAGATAGTCGTACGCGGTGAGCACGTCACGGGTGCGCTGGCGCAACGACCGGTAGTAGATTGCCTGGCCGGTGTAGTCGCTGGGCGGATCGGCGGCGTCGGTGAACGTGGCGAGCACCAGGTACGCCTCGCCGGGGCTGAACATCACCCCGTCCATCGCGTCGACCGGCTCGCCGGCCCAGGAGCGGGTCGCGGTCACCTCCGCTATCGCGTCGGTGAGCGCCTCCAGCCGGGTGAACCGGACGTTGCGCAACGCCACGTACCGGCCGACCGGTTGCAGCTCGATGCGCAGCCGGGTGGCGTAGCCGAGGCTGCCCAGCGAGTTGGGGAACGCGGTGAACAGGTCCGCGTGCTCCCCGTCGGGTCGAGCGGTGACGATCTCGCCGGAGCCGGTGAGGATGTCCAACTCGCGTACCGACTCGTGCGGCAGGCCGTTGCGGAACGAGGTCGACTCGATCCCGAGGCCGGTCACCGCGCCGCCCAGCGTGATGGTGCGCAGCTGCGGCACCACCAGCGGCATCAGCCCGTGCGGCAGCGTCGCGTCGACCAGGTCCTCGTACGTACACATGCCCTGCACGTCGGCGGTGCGGCCGGTCGGGTCGACCGACAGCACCCCGTTCAGGGCACTCACGTCGAGGCCCGGGGTCCGTGGAGCGGACCGGGGGCGGAACAGGTTGGAGGTGCGTTTGGCCAGCCGGACAGGCTCGCCCGTGGGCACCGCGGCGTACGACCGTCGCAGCGTGTCCACCGCTTGATCATGGTCAATGGGGTGATCCACACGCTCAGCGCGCATGTGATCACCTTACGCTCGCGTTTCAAAAACCGTGGGATGTCGACGATGGCAGTTTCCCGTCCGGCAGGGTGTCCGACGGTTACCGTGGCGGGCATGCCATCGCCCGCGATCACCGCCCTGGACGCCGTCGGACTCCCGTATCGGCTGGTCAGCCACGGTGAGGTCCGCAGTCTCGCGGAGGCCGCCGCGGCCCAGGGCGTGGCCGTCTCCGATGTGGTGAAGACCATCGTGGTCCGTCGCGGCGCCGACGATCACCTGTTCGTGCTCACCCCCGGCGACCGGGTCGTCTCCTGGCCCAAGCTGCGCGCACTGCTCGGGGTGCAGCGGCTCTCCATGCCCGACGCGGCGGGCGCACGGGCCGCCACCGGCTACGAACGCGGCACCATCACCCCGTTCGGCGCGAGCACCGCCTGGCCGGTGATCGCCGACGAGCGGCTGCGCGGCCGGGAGATCAGTCTGGGGGCGGGCGAACGTGGCCTCGCCGTCGCGGTCGACGCCGACGCCGCGATCGTCGCCCTCGATGCCACCGTCGCCGACGTCACCGACCCGCAGCCCGCCCGCTGAGCGCTGCACGGCCCCGCCGGACTGGCTCCGGCGCGCCGCCGTGGGCGAGGATGGCGCGTATGTCCGCCCCCCAGGAACGCCCCGACCCCGCCGGCACCGTCTACGGCGGGCGACCGGCGCCGCGCCCCGGGCCGCTGTCCGATCCGCTGCTGCGGGTCGCGTTGGCGGTCGGGGTCGTCGGCGCGCTCCTGGGGGTGGTCTTCGCGACCGGCGTGTTCGGCGGGGACGCCGAGCAGCCTGTCCCGGCGGCGGTCGGTACGCCCTCCACCGCAGCGGAGCCGACCGAACCGGCGGCCGAGCCGAGCCCGACCGCACCCGCTGAACCGTCACCCACCACCCCGGCCGGGCCGCCCACCGGGCCGAAGGTGTTCCGGGTCGCCTCCGGGCTCTGCCTCGGGCTCGACGGCGACGGCAAGGAGGCCGAGGCCCAGTTGGCGGCGTGCAGTGCCGGCCCGGAACAGCAGTGGGTGGTCAACCCGATCGGCGCGGACGTGGTGACGTTGACCAACGCCGCCCACGGGCAGTGCCTGGACGTCGAGGGCGGCAGTCGGGACGACGGCGCGCAGATCCTGCAGTTCCCCTGCCACGGCGAGGCCAACCAGCAGTGGCGGCTCTCCGCGACCGGTACCGGCCCGGTGCTGCTGGTCGCTGTGCACAGCGGCAGGTGCGCGCAGGCCGACGACGACGGCATCGAGGCGGGTGACGAGGTCCGGCAGCGGCAGTGCGACGGCCGACCGGCCCAGCAGTGGACCCTCAGCTGACGGCCCGGTCTCAGCCTCGGAAGCTCCACGCCCTGGGCGCGGTCGCGGCGGCGAGCACGGCCTCCGGCACCGGCCGACCGGGTCGCCGACGCAGCAGCAACGACAGGCCGGCAGCGCCGATCGACAGCGCGCCCGCCACGTACCAGGCCATCGCGTAGTCGCCGAGCCGGTCCCGCACCAGCCCCGCGCCGGTCGCGGCGAGCGCCGCGCCGAACTGGTGCGCCGCGAACACCCAACCGAACACGACAGCTCCGGCCCCACCGAAGTACTCCCGGCACAACGCCACCGTCGGCGGCACGGTGGCCACCCAGTCCAGGCCGTAGAAGACGATGAACACCAGCATGCTCGGCTCGGCGGTGCCGGAGAACAGGCTCGGCAGCACGAGCAGGGACAGTCCGCGCAGCGCGTAGTACAGGCCGAGCAGCAACCGACTGTCCACCCGGTCGGTGAGCCAGCCCGACGCGATGGTGCCGACGATGTCGAAGAGCCCCACCAGGGCGAGCAGCCCGGCCGCCGTGGTCTGCGGCATGCCGTGGTCGTGCGCGGCCGGCACGAAGTGCGTACCGACGAGGCCGTTGGTCGTCGCCCCGCAGATCGCGAAACCGCCGGCCAGCAGCCAGAACGGCCGGGTCCGGGCGGCGGTCGCCAGCGCGCCGACCGCGCGGGTGGCCGCGCCACCGGTCGCCGGCGGTGCGGCAACGACTTCGGTCGCGCCGTAGGCGGGCAGACCGAGGTCCGCCGGGTGCTCGCGCAGGAACCACACCACCAGGGGTACGACCGCGAGCGCTGCCCCGGCCACGACGAGCGCCGCCGTGCGCCAGCCGTGGTCGCGTACCAGGATGGCGATCAGCGGCAGGAACACCAACTGCCCGGCGGCCCCGCCGGCGGTCAGCACCCCGGTGACCAGGCCCCTACGGTGGACGAACCAGCGCCCGGTGATGGTGGCCACGAACGCCAACGCCATCGAACCGGTGCCCAACCCGACGAGCACCCCCCAGCAGAGCAGGAGCTGCCAGCTGGCGTTCATGAAGACGGTCAGCCCGCTGCCGGCGGCGACCAGCAGCAACGCCACCGACACCACCCGGCGGATGCCGAACCGGTCCATCAGGGCGGCGGCGAACGGCGCGGTCAGCCCGTAGAGCAGCAGGTTGACCGAGACGGCCGCCGAGATCGTGGCCAGTGGCCACCCGAACTCCTCGTGCAGCGGGTGCAGCAGCACCGAGGGTGTGGCACGGAAGCCGGCCGCGCCGACCAGCGCCACGAAGGCGACGGCGGCGACCAGCCAGGCGGGATGCAGACGGCGGTTCTTGGTCACCGGACCAGTCTGTGCGGGGTTCACCGCAACGACGAGTGGCCGGAAAGCCATCATGCGCAATAATCGGGCCATGACCGTTCGCCCGCACCGGATCGCCGTACTCGCCCTGGACCAGGTCGTCGGCCTGGACCTCGGCACCCCGTCGCAGGTCTTCAGCACCGCCCGGTCCGCCGACCAGACGCACTTCTACGACGTGCGGGTGTGCACCCCGGGTGGACGACCGGTCCGCAGCACCGCCGGCTTCCAGGTGGTCCCCGACCATGGCCTGGAGCTGCTCGACACCGCCGACACGGTGATCGTTCCGGGCATCCACGCCGGCAACGCCCTGACCATGGGCACCGTCGAACCGGAGGTGACCGGGGCGCTGCGCGCCGCGCACGAGCGCGGTGTCCGGATCGTGTCGATCTGCACGGGAGCGTTCGTGCTGGCCGCCGCCGGGCTGCTCGACGGTCGTCGGGCGACCACCCACTGGGCGTACGCCGAGCAGTTCCGCCGCCTGCACCCCCGGGTGGACCTCGACCCGGGTGTGCTCTTCATCGCCGACGGCCCGGTGCTCACCTCGGCCGGGGTCGCCGCCGGGATCGACCTCTGCCTGCACGTCATCCGCCTCGACCACGGAAGCGAGGTGGCCAACCGAGCGGCCCGCCGCTGCGTGATGCCTCCCTGGCGCGACGGCGGTCAGGCGCAGTACATCGAACGACCGGTGCCGAAGGTCACCGACACCAGCACCGCGGGCGCGCGGGAGTGGGCGCGGCAGCGACTGCACGAGCCGATCGCCCTCCGCGACCTGGCCGAGCAGGCACGGATGAGCGTGCGCACCTTCACCAGGCGTTTCCGGTCGGAGACCGGCCTGAGCCCCGCGCAGTGGCTGCTGCAACAACGCACCGACCACGCGAGGCTGCTGCTGGAGACGACCGACCTCACCGTCGACCAGGTCGCCCACCGGTCCGGTTTCGGCACCACCGCCGCCCTGCGCCAGCAACTCCACCAACGCATCGGCGTGGCGCCGTCGACCTACCGCCGCACCTTCCACCCCCGCCCTGAGCTGGTGGAGAGCTGACCCGCTGCCCCGGCGCCCCGCCGCGCTGGCGCACCGTCGGCATTGCTGCCGGCTCCGACAGCCGACGACGGAGGCCTTGCAGCGATGAGCCCCGAGAACCAGCGGGCCAGGACCAGCCGGCCGAGGATCTGAGGGTCAGAGGGGAAGAATGCCCGGGGCAGGGTCAAGGCCAGTAGGCCAGCGGCCTAGGCGCGGAGCATCTGGAGTTGCGCCTGGTGTTTGGGCAGGTGGACCCGGGCGTGCAGGTCCAGGGTGCGGGACCAGGGCAGCGACTCGTCCACGACGAGGTCGAAGCCCTCACGGAGGTGCGTCTCGACCGGGGTCTCCGCCGCCAGGCCGAGCTGGTCGACGAGCCCGCACAGGCGGTCACTGGTGGTGTGCAGCAGGGCGGTCAGGCCACGCAGGCCCCCCTGCTCGGCGGCCAGCGCGTCGAGCTGCGGACGGTGGATGTCCTCCTCCAGCTCGTAGTAGGCGAACGGCGACCCGGCCAGCAACGCCTCGGTGGCCTGGATCATCAGCTCGTCGTTGGCGACCAGATGGGCGACGATCTGCTCCGCGCTGAGCTGCCCCTCCGGTGCCGGACCGAACCCACCGGCATCCACCTCGGCCAACAATGCCCCGTAGGCCCGCCGCAACCCCCCGCTCTCCGCCATCCCCCCAGTCAACCCGCCCACCGGGGACTTAGCGGCGGGATTGGCGGGAGCGGAGGTAGTCGGAGACCACGTACTCGCCGAGGTCATCGGTGTCCGGCGTGAACATGCGGCCCCGGCTACGGCGGGCCACCGCGTCGACGAAGCGCCGCAGACCCGGGTCGTCGCCGAGCATGAACAGGTTGAGCGTGGCGCCGTACCGACTCAGCCGGTCCACCTCACGGACCGTCGCCTCGATCGTCTCCGGGAGCGGCGGCCAGTGGAACAGTGCCTCCCCTTCGTCCGGGTCCAGGTGCGCGGTGGGTTCCCCGTCGGTGACCACCAGCACCACCGGCTCGGCGTCCGGGTGCCGACGCAGGTGTCGTCCCGCCAGCCGCAACGCGTGCTGGAGGTTGGTGCCCTGCTCCATGTCCGGCTCGACGGCGGCCAGCTCCTGCTGGGTGAGCGTCATCGCCTCCCGGCCGAAACCCACGATCTGCAGGGCGTCCTGCGGGAAGCGCGTCTCCATCAGGTGCGCCAGCGCCAACGCCGTCTGCTTCATCGGGCCCCAACGACCCTGGGAGATCATCGAGTACGACAGGTCGACGCAGAGCACCACCGCCGCCGAAGCCCGCCTCTCGGTCTCCACCACCTCGAAGTCGTCCACCGCGAGCTGCACCGGGACCGTCGGCCCGCCCCGACTGACCGCACGGGTCAACGTCCGGACCACGTCCAACGGCTGCTCGTCGCCGTACTCCCAGGGTCTGGACGCGCCGCTGACCTCGCCGGCGGCCCCCGCGGAGCGCAGGTCGTGCTGGCCTCGCGGCCCGGCGGTCAGGTCGGCGAAGACCCGTCGCAGCGCCGTTCCACCGAGCCTGCGCAGCGCCTTCGGGCTCAGCGTGAGCCCTTCCGCGTCCCGACTCACCCAGCCCTGCCGGCGTAGCTCCCGCTCCAGATCGCGCAACCGGCGGACGTCGTCGGCCGCGTCCCGCCCCAGCGTGCGGGCCACCGCTTCCACGTCCACGTCGTCCAGGGTCGCCCCGGGATGCTCCTGGTCGAGCTGGTCCAACAGGTCGTCCAGCTCGCCGATCTCACCCAACGCCCCGGCCGCGTCGGCGTAGCCCAGCGGTTGCTCGCCCCGGACCCGCTCACCGCGCCCCCACCGCAGGTCAGGGCGCAGCGCCCGCAGATTCTCGTCGAGCGCTGACAACTCCCCCGCGAGGCGGTCGCCGAGCGACTGCTGCATCAGACCGGCCAACTCGGCGCGCTGCCGGTCGGACAGCGAGTTCATCAAGCGCTCGCCCGCCGCCGAACGGCGGGCCAACACGTCGATCAACTCGTCGACGGTCTCCGGCTTCTCCGGGAAGAAGTCGCCGTGTCGACGCATGAACTCGGCGAACGCGTCGGTGGTGTCCTCCGCGCGACCGTGCCGGGCCAGCAGGTCGTTCAGGTCACCCATCATCTCGGCGAGCCGCTGCTGGGCGGCCGGGTCGGCGGACGCCCGCACGGCGTCGCGCAGCCCGGCGAAGCGCTGACCGAGCACGTCGTCGCGGAGTTGGTCGAGAATCCGCTGGTACGAACGGCGGGCGTCGTCGCTGGCCCACTGGTAGCCGGACAGCTCCTCCACCGCCCGCGCCGTCGAGCGGGGCAGGTTGTCCAGCACCGACTCGGCGAACCGCGCGGCGTCGTCGGCACGGCCCCGAAGCTCGTCCCGCTCGGCGGCGAGAGCCTGGTCGAGCAGGGCCTGGGCCCTGGTCACCGCGCCGTCCAGGTCACCGCGACGCAGCGCCTCCCGGCGCAGCCGCCGAGCCCGCGCCGCCAGGTCGTCCAGCCCACCCCGCCCCTGGGGGCCACGCCGCAGCAGATCACGCAACGCCTCTCGCAGGCTGCCGCCAGCCAGCACCTCGGCGCCGACGGCGTCCACTGCCTCCCGCACGTCGTACGGGGGTGCCAGCGGGTCGGGCCCGCCGGTCCACTGCCCGTACCGGAACCGGTTGCCGGCCACTGTCAGCCCCGGCCGCCGTAGACGGTGCGCCCGGAGTCGGTGACGTCCTTGCCGAGCCGGCGGGTCAGGTGCAGCCCTTCCAGCACGAACTCGACGGCAGCCGCTGCCTCCTCCGGGGTGGGCGCGTCGCCCAGGCCGAGCCGGTCGAGGACCTTCGCCAGACCGGGCACCGTGCCGACCTGCCGCAGCAGTTCGGCGGCGCCGACCAGCTCGCCGGTCTCGATCGCCGCCCCGTCTCCGACGAGCGCCGTGAAACCGGACAGGTCCAGCCCGGACAGGTGTGCCCGGAACGTCTCGGCGGTCGCGGTACGCAGCAGGTGCGCGAGGATCTCGATCTCCCGCCCCTCCTCGCCGCTCTCGAACTCCACCTTGCCGCGCAGGGTGCTGGTCACCGACACGGCGTCGCCGACCCGGGCCACCGCCGCCTCGGGGCGGTCGTCCTGGTCACCGATGGCGGCGAGCAGGCCGGAGCGGCGCAGCGCGGCACCGGCGACGGTCTCGGCGGCGGCGATCGCGAACCGGGCGGAGACGCCGGAGCGCGGGTCCACCGACGGCGACTCCCGTACCGCCCGAGCGAAGCGGGCCAGGACCTCCAGCACGTGCTCCGGCACCTCGGCGACCAGGTCGCCCTCCTGCCGGATCAACGCCAGCTCGAGGTCCAGGTCGACCGGGTAGTGGGTGCGGATCTCCGCGCCGAACCGGTCCTTGAGCGGAGTGATGATCCGACCCCGGTTGGTGTAGTCCTCCGGGTTGGCGCTGGCGACCAGGAGCAGGTCGAGCGGAAGCCGCAGCTGGTAGCCGCGGACCTGGATGTCCCGTTCCTCCAGCACGTTGAGGAGGGCCACCTGGATCCGCTCGGCCAGGTCGGGCAGCTCGTTGACGGCGAAGATACCCCGGTTGGTGCGGGGCACCAACCCGAAGTGAATGGTTTCCGGGTCGCCGAGGGTGCGGCCCTGGGCGATCCGGATCGGGTCGACGTCACCGATCAGGTCGCCGACGCTGGTGTCCGGGGTGGCGAGCTTCTCGCCGTACCGCATCGAGCGGTGCAGCCAGCCGACCGGCTGGTCGTCACCGGCCTCGGCGACCTGGGCGCGCGACGCCGGCGTGAGCGGGTGCATCGGGTGCTCGTTGAGCACCGAGCCGGGGATGACCGGCGTCCACTCGTCGAGGAGCGCGCCGAGCGAGCGGATCAGTCGGGTCTTGCCCTGACCGCGCTCGCCGAGCAGCACCATGTCGTGCCCGGCGAGCAGTGCCCGTTCGACCTCGGGCAGCACGCTGTCGTCGTACCCGACGATGCCGGGGAAACGGGCGTCGCCGGAGCGCATCCGGGCGAGGAGGTTGTCGCGGAGTTCCTGCTTGACGGTGCGATATTGGTGACCGGCCGCCCGTAGCGCGCCGAGCGTGCTGGGCAGGTCGGCCGGTGGAACCGGGATTACCTGGTTAGGCGCAGTCACCCGACCCACGCTAGCTCACGCCGGAGTCGACCCACGCCGATACGGAAAGTGATATCCGAGACGCCCTCTGGATACGCCGATCGGTGGGCTGTGGCGCGTGGTCTCCGCCCCTATACTCACGGTTAGCTTCGCCGCCACGGCCGCCGCACAATGGTCGTGACCGACGGGGTCACGGCCCGGCCATCCGATGGTCAACCTCTCCCGGCGCGGAGGTGCGGTGCTGTACTTCTTCCTCAGTTACGCGAGGGGCGACGAGGACGCACTGGTCCAACGTCTTTACGAGGATCTCAGCGCAGAGGTACGGCTGATCGCGGGTCTACCCCGCGACGAGCGGGTCGGTTTCGTGGATCGGACCATCCTGCTGGGCGAGCGGTGGCCGCAGCGGCTGGTCGAGGCGCTGAGCACGTGCCGGTCGTTCCTCGCTCTGATGACCCCGAGGTATTTCCAGAGTGAGGCCTGCGGTCAGGAATGGCAGATCTTCGCCGACCGCACTGCCCGCTTCGACCAGCAGAACGGCGTGGACAGCTCGCTCCTCAAGCCGCTGATGTGGATTCCGGCCCGACCCGGCCGCATCCATCCGGTCGCGTCCCCCCTGCAATATTCCTCCCACAGCCTCGGTGACCTCTATCAGCGGCTGGGGGTCCGGCAGTTGATGCGGCTCCAGCGGCACAGCGACGACTACCGCACGTTCCTCTTCGAGCTGGCCAGCCAGATCGTGTCCAGTGTGGAGGAACATCCCCTGCCGGACGTCCAACGTTCCATCGATCTCCGGTCCGTCGTCAGCGCCTTCCACCGCCCCGCCGGCGCCGGGCCGCTCACCGCCGACGTCGACCAGTTCGCGCCGATGCTGGTCCACTTCATCGTCGCGGCGTCACACCGGGACGAGATGAGCACGGTACGCCAGCACGTGACCACCTACGGCGACCGCGCGTTGGCCTGGGCACCGTACGGACCGCCGTTCCCCGACCCGGTCGTCGACTACGCGCGTGAGATCGCCGCCGACCACAGCTACCGGTCGACGGTCGTGGACCTGACCGAGCTGGCCCGCCGCGCCGAGCAGGCGGCCCGTTACAACCAGATCATGGTGCTGATCGTCGACGCCTGGCTGACCCGCCTGCCCGAGCAGCGGCAGTCGCTGACCGTCCATGCCGCCGCCGCCCTGCGCGACGGTGGCACCACGGCGGTGCTGATCCCGAGCAGTCGTGACGACACCGAGACCCGAGAGCACTGGCAGTCGCTGTCCCGCGCCTGCCGGGAGATCTTCGACGAGTTGGCCTCGGACGACGAGCTGTACCGATCCAACATCCTCACCCACCGCGCCTTCCAGGAGGAGTTGCCGGAGGTGCTGGAGGTCGCCCGTAACCGGGTGTTCAGCCGAGGAGCGGTGCACCGGCCTCCGGGCCCCGCCACCGACTCCCGACCACCACGCATCGACGGGCCCTGGGGGGCGGAAGGCGACGACACCGCAGCGGAGGACGGCCGTGACGACGAGCGCTGAACCGGGCATCACCGGCGACGGTGTCGAGGGTCGAATCATCACGTTCTACTCGTACAAGGGCGGCACCGGTCGCACCATGGCGCTCGCCAACGTGGCCTGGATCCTGGCGTCCAACGGGTACCGGGTGCTCGCCGTCGACTGGGACCTGGAATCCCCCGGTCTGCACAAGTATTTCCACCCGTTCCTCCTCGACAAGGACCTGCGGACCTCGACCGGGGTCATCGACATGGTCCGCGACTACGCCGAGGCTGTCGTTCGACCATTGGAGGAGACGGAGGACGAGGACTGGCTGGGCAGCGCGGCCGACGTCTTGCACCACGCCGTCTCGCTGCACTGGGACTTCCTCGCTCCCGCCGCTGCCGTTCGACCCTCCGCGGGTCCGGTCGCACGGGGCAGTCTGGACCTCCTGCCGGCCGGCAGACAGGACACGGCGTACACGAAGGCCGTGAGCACGTTCGACTGGCAGGCGTTCTTCGAGAAGTTGGGCGGCAACAGCTTCCTCGACGCGTTGGCCGCCAGCATGCGGGAGCACTACGACTACGTGCTGATCGACAGCCGTACCGGTGTCAGCGACGGCGCCGGCATCTGCACCGTGCGACTGCCCGATGCCGTGGTGACGTCGTTCACGCTCAACGACCAGAGCATCGACGGAGCTGCCGGCGTCACCCGCTCCATCATCCGGCAACGCGGCGACCGACCGGTCCGGATCCTGCCGGTGCCGATGCGGGTCGACAACGCCGAGCAGCTCAAGTTGGAGGCGGGACGCGACCACGCGCGCCGCCGCTTCGCGCCGCTGCTGCCGCGCACCTCGCCCGAGGAGAGCGACAAATACTGGGGCGAGATCGAGATCCCCTACCAGCCCTACTACGCGTACGAGGAGATCCTGGCCGGGTTCGGCGACCGGGCCCACCACGAGGGCACCCTGCTCGCCGCCTACGAGCGACTCGCCAGGGCGATCACCGAGAACGCCGTCGACAGCCTCCCGCCGATGGAGGATCGGCTGCGCCGCCAGTGGTTGGCGAAGTTCGAGCGGCAGCGCATCTCCGGTGCGACACCCGACGTGTTCGTCAGCTACGTCTCCCTCGACCGGTCCTGGGCCGAGTGGGTCCGCGACGAACTCCGGTCGGCGGGCCTGCACACGGTGATGCGGGAGGTCGACTTCCCGGCCAGCCCCGGTGGCGGGGCGGCGACGGCCGTCGGTTTCAAGGACGCCGCCCGGCTGGTGGTGCTGCTGTCCCAGGAATACATGCAGTCGCCGAACGCCGGCGAGTTGTGGTCCCAGGCCACCACCTTCGAGGCGGGCAGCGGCGGCACCTTCCTGGTGCCCGTCCGGCTGGACAATTCCCGCGCGCCGGCGGTGTTCCTGGAGCGGGTCCCGGTGGACCTGGTGGGCGCCACCGAGGAGGAGGCCGCCAGCCGTTTGCTCGAAGCACTGGACCACCCCGCCTGCCCGGCGACCGACCCGGAGGGCGCCGGGCAACGTCGACGGTTCCCGGGCAACGAACCGCCGGTCTGGCGGGTGCCGTTGCCGCGTAACGTCCAGTTCGTCGGCCGCAGCTCGCTCCTGGAGGAGATGCGCGACTGGCTGTCGTCGGCCGAGGCCCGGCACACCCCGCTGGCGCTGCACGGTCTGGGCGGCGTCGGCAAGAGCCAGATCGCCTTGGAATACGCCTACCGCTTCCGCGCCGAGTACGACGTCGTCTGGTGGATCTCCGCGCAGCAGCCGAGCGTGATGCGGCTCGCCCTGGCCTCGCTCGCCGACCGGCTGGCCGCCAAGGCGGACACGCCACTCGGTGGCAACGTCACCGAGCGGGTCCAGTGGGTGCTGGACGCCCTGCGGCGGGGCGACCCGTACCGGCGGTGGCTGTTGGTGCTGGACAACGCCGACGACCCGGCCGAGTTGCACGACCTCATGCCGCAGGGCCCCGGGCACGTCCTCGTCACCACGCGCAACCATGTCTGGGCGCGGCATGCCCGCAACTTCGAGGTGGGCGCCTTCGACCGGTTGGAGAGCACCACGTTGCTCCGTCGGCGAATCCCCCGCCTGTCCCTGGCCGACGCGGAGATGGTCGCCGCGCGCCTCGGCGACCTGCCGCTCGCCGTGGAACAGGCCGGGGCGTGGCTGGCGACCACCGGCGAGTCGGCCACACAGTACCTGCGGCGGCTACGCCGCTACCTGCCCGGCATGCTCTCCGACGAGTTGCCCACCGACTATCGGCAGACCGGCGCGGAGCCGTGGCTCGTCTCGCTGGAGAGCCTGCGGGAGCGCAACCCGGCGGCGGCGAAGCTGCTGGAGGTCTGCGCGTTCTTCGCCGCCGAGCCGATCCCGATGTCGCTGCTCTACGACGACAGCTTCGTCAACGTGCTGCTCCCCTACGATCCCTCGGTACGCGATCCGCTGCTCATGGGTCGCGCGTTGCGGGATGTCGGCCGATACTCGCTGGCCCGCATCGACAACGTCCGCGGACGCACCCCGGACGGCGGTGACGACGGCAACCAGGCCAGCCTGCGCATGCACCCGCTGGTGCAGGAGCTGATCCGGGAATCTCTGTCCGACGAGGCCAAGGCGGAGAACCGGCGGCACGTGCACGCGATCCTCGCCGCCGCCAACCCGAAGGACCCCGACCAGCCCCGCAACTGGTCGGTCTACGCCGATCTCTGGCCCCACCTGCTGCCGTCGAAGACCCTCAACTCACCGCAGCCGGAGGTTCGGCAACTGCTGCTGGACGTGGCCCGTTACATGTGGACCCGGGTCGACTTCGCCACCTGCTCGGAGCTGGCCGAGAAGGCGATCGAGGCGTGGCGGGTGGAGCACGGCGCGGACGACCCGCCGACCCAGATGATGCGCTTCCACCTCGCCAACGCGCTGCGCCTCGAAGCGCAGTACAAGGCCGCGTACGAGATCGATCGGGACGTGTACCAGCGGCTCTCCGACACTCTCGGCGAGAACCACGAGTACACGGTGATCGTGGCCGGCAGTCTCGCCGCGGACCTGCGCGCGTTGGGGTTCTTCGAACGGGCGCGCGAGTTGGACACCCGGACGGAGGAGTTGGCCCGTGAGGTGTTCGGCGAGGAGCACTCGCGGGCGCTGATCGCCGCGCACAACCTGGCCCTGTCGCTGCGTCTGGTCGGTGACCTGCGCGGGGCGTTGCGGCTCAACGAGCGCACGTTGACGCGCCGCCGCGACACCCTCGGGCCGATGCACCCGTTCACTCTCTTCTCCGAGGGGCAGTACGGCAGGGACCTCCGCGACACCGGCGACCTCACCGAGTCCCGACGGGTCCTGGAGGCGGCCGTGCAGGCGGACCGGCAGGTGCTCGGGGAGGAGGACAGCGAGACCCTACGGGTGAGCAAGAGCTACGCGGTGACCCTGCGGAAGCTGGGCGAGTTCGAGCGGGCCCACACGTTGAGCGCTGACGTGCTGGTCCGTTCCCGCCGCCGGCACGGTCCCGATCATCCGGACGTGCAGGCCGCCGCGATGAATCTGGCCTGTGACGAGTCCGCCCTGGAGGACGACGCGGGCGCGCTCCGCCGGGCGCGCCCGGTGTACCGCTGGTATCGGGACGCGATGGGTGAGGACCATCTGTTCACCCTGGCCTACGGCAACAACCTGGCCATCTTCCTGCGGAAGGCCGGGGACCTGGACGCGGCGTTCGCGTTGTCCGACGAGGTCGTCAACCGGTTCACCGAACAGATCGGCGCCGACCACCCGTACACGCTGGCGGCGAACATCAACCTCGCCAACTGTTGGTACGGGCGCCGGGAGTTCGCGGCGGCCCTCGCCACCGACCAGGACTGCTACGAGCGGGCCCAGCGCATCCTCGGCCCGTCGCACCCGGACACTCTGGCGGTGGCGAACAACCTGGCCACGAGTTTGAGTGTCGCCGGCGACCACCGGGGCGCCCGCGCCCTGCGCGACTCGGTGATGCCTCTCTTCCGCCGTGTCCTGGGTGAGCACCACCCGAACACCATCGCTCTGGTCGAGGCGAACCGCCTCAACTGCGATCTGGAACCGCCACCGACGTGACCGACGGTCCTCCGTCTGGTTCGATGCCCGGTGCCGCCACGCAGGTCACCGGCGAGAGCCAGCGGGACAGCTCCAACGGGTCCTCCGGGTGCCCGTCCGTAGCCAGCTGCCGGTATACCGCGCGGCACAGCTCCGGGTCGGCCCCGCCGATCTTTTGCGCCGCCGTCAACCGCTGCTCGGCGAGGGCCAGTCCGACCCAGGCGGACAGCAGTTCCGGGTCGGCGCACACCTGCCGGCGATAGCTCTCGCGTGCGGCGAGGTCATCCCCGGCGGCGAGGGCGAGGTCCCCGTCGGACGCCGTGGGCAGTGCGTCCACGAGGGGTTCCGCGCCGGTACGCAGCCGCATGAACCGCTCCGGATCGGTCAGCCGCAGCCGGACCAGGTCGAGCCGCGGGCTGAGGCTCAGCCACCGGCCGTCGGCCGGCTCCACCCGCAGCACGACGGTGACGGCGGGGCAGGGCAGTCCGGCCGCGCGGGCGGCGGCGAGCTGGTGTACGACGTGTGGGTCCGGTCGGCGGTTCCGCAGCCGCCAGACCGTCCAGTGGTCCTCGGCGGCCTCCCGGGCGAGTTCGGCAGCTCCCTGATCCACCGGGTCCCGCCAGTCGTCGATGACCCGCCGCAGGCCGGCGACGAATTCGCGGCCGGCGGCGGTCAGGCGGCCGAACGACTCGATGTCCGCGCAGGTGCGAGAGACACGGTCGCGCCAACGTGCGAACTCCACCTCGGCCATCCGGGCCGGGCCGCCGGTGAGCAGCGCGCGACGCCCCCGCCAGAACTCAGTCACCGCGATGAACGCGTACACGCCCTGGAGGGCGGCCCCGAGGGGGCGCGGGTCGTCGCGCCAGGGGGCGTAGTAGTACCGACTGTCGTCGCGCTCGTAGAGGGGTTCGACGTCGAGCGTCGCACCGAGTTTGGCGTGCTGGAACTCGTGCAGCAGGCCGAGCGCGAACGCCTGCCCGTCGATCGGACGGGTCATCGAGACCGAACCGAACGCGTCCATGCTGGTGACGTTGACCCCGGCGCTGACCGAGTCGGCCACCAGCGGCACGAGCCAGCCCAGTCCCTCGGCGATCGCCTCGGCGTGCCGGCGGTGGTGGCGTACCAGGATCGGCCACGCGTCGTCCAGCAGCTGTTGCCACTCGGCGACCTCGGCGGGTGTGAGCCGCTCGGCGGCGCAGAGCCGGTGCCGGTCCCGGTACGGGTCGAGGTCGTCGAGGGTGATCCGCAGCGTCAGCCCGTCGGCGGTGCTGCGCAGTCGGTGCAGGCCGGACCAGCCGGCGCTCTCCGCGCCCGGTCCCGGGTCCGACGGCGAAGCCGGTGACACCTCGACCGGCCCGATCAGGAGTCGCGGCCCCACCCGCGAGATGGTCACCCGCTGCGCGTCCCCGACCCGCGCCAGCCCGAGCGTGGGCAGGTAGACGGCGCCGTCGCGCGGCACGACGCTGATCTCGAAGTCCATTCCGGCCCGGAGGGCCGCCACCGCGGCGAGCGACCCGAGCGCCGTCAACTCGGCTTCGACTGGCGATTCGGTCACCGCCCGCACCACCAGCCCGCCGGTCGTACGGCCGGCTGCCGCGTCGGACGCCGCAGCTGAGGGCATGGGCGTGCGCAGTCGCCGGAGCGCGCCGGCCAACCAGGCGCCGGTGTGCGGCAGGGCCAACACCGCCGGCCCCGCCTCGGGTGACCGGCCCGCCGCCGTCGCCCACAGCCCGAAGTGCCGGCGGGTCTCCGCCGAATCCACCGTGTCGAGCAGGACGCGCAACTGGAGCATGCGTTTGCTCACCTGGCCGTCGCGCAGCAGTCGGATGGTCCGCTGGTCACCGAGGCCGGCCGCGAGCGCCGCGAGGTCGTCGGGGGTGAGCCGGTGGTATCCCGTCACGAGCGCCCCCGGGGCATGGTTGCCAGATCCGCTCGAAGGCGTCCCTCGACGTGGGCGATGAGGTGCAGAAGGTCGGGACAGTAGACGGACGGGTTGGTGAAGCTTCCCGCCCGGTACCGGTGCGGGTAGTTGCCGGCACCGCAGACCCGGTGCACCGGGCACGTACGGCAGGTGGCGGCGAGCGCGTCCACCCCGATCTGGCGGGCGATGACGGCGGGGTGGTGCAGCACGTCGTCGAAGGTGTCGGTGAAGACGGTCAGGTCGGTGTCGACCGCGCCGGGGTAGGTGGAGCGCAACGTGTCGACCTGCTCGTACGCCCCATCGGTGTTAATCACCACGGCGGCCACGGGGCTCAGCCCGAGGGACTCCGTTCGGCTGCGCCCGCCGAACAGCAGGTTGATGAGTTCCTCGAAGAGTCGGACCCGGGTCAGCCGGGGCGAGGTGTCGTACCAGGCGTCGAAGGCTGCCGCCAACCAGGTGCCGTAGGGGCTCGGGTCGGCACCTCGCCGTGGCGGCGGCGCCTCCCAGTTGGCGTGCGGGAGCAGGAAGTCCACCATCGGCGGCCGGTACGACAGCAACGCCTCGTAGGTCTGTCGGGGGTCGGCGGCGAGGTCGACGACGCAGAGCACGCCGGCGTACGCGTCGGGCCGCTCGGCGAGCAGGCGCAGTGCCCGGTCGACCTCGTCGTAGCTGCTGCGGCCCGACGCGTACCGCCGGTGCCTGTCGTTCGCCGTCCGGTCGCCGTCGAGGCTCACGCCGATCCGCACCCGGGCGTCGGCGAGCAGGGTGAGGGCGTGTCGGGTCAGGAGTGTGCCGTTGGTCTGCACGGTGATCTGAGCCTGCGACGGGGCGATCGCCTCCCGGAGTCGGCTCGCCATCCGGACCAGGTTGGGAGCGCCGACCAGGAGTGGTTCGCCGCCGTGCAGGACGATCCGTACGGCGGTCTGTCGGTGGGCGTGAACGTGTTCGCGTATCCGCTCGCAGGCGTTGTCGAAGACGTCCGGGGCCATCAGCAGCGGGTCGGCGAGGGCGCTGCGGTCCGCCAGTTCGTACATGTAGCAGTAGTCGCAGGCCAGGTTGCACCGGCTGTGGACCTTGAGGATGAACTCCGAGAACGGGACGGGCCGTGGGCGGGTGGACGCGCCGCCCTCGGCTACCGTGGCGGCCCCCATCGAGCCGCGCCCGCCACCCGGCATCGTCACATCGCCGAATTCCACCCGGCGACCGCCTCCTGCGGGCGATCGATCTCGTCGAGAATTCGGCGTAGCGAGTGGGCGAGCACCGACTGGTCCAGCTCCTGGAGGTCGGCGAGGCTCACCTCGCTGAGATCCACGAGGGTGCCCTGAGGTGCGCCATCGGTCGTATCCATCATGATCCGTCCACCCGCGAAAAGGACTCGCGCCCGAGTGAGCAATGAATTGTGCGGAAGCCGCCGGGCCGAGACCCGTCACAACGCCGACCCCGCCGACGAACCGGGTCATCCTAGCGGCCGCACGCTGTTTGCGCGGTGGGTCGGGCGGGTCATCCGGTTCAACGCCAGAGTGCGGCCAGCAGACATTGTTCTCGGCCATCCGTCCATGGAAAATCCGGCGTCCGGACGGGAAGGACCATCGATCCGGTAGCTGGCTACGGCGACACGTGTGGTCAGCTCCGACCGCAGCGCCGGCAGGTTCCACGCCGGCGCAGGTGGTACGCGTAGGTGGCTGCGCCGAGCGCCACGCCCCAGAGTGGCCAGAGGAGCATCGGGGCCCCGGTGAGGCTGAGCCCGCCGGTGAGTTCCCAGAACTTCGGGTTGCTGAGCAGCCCCAGCGAGGCCGCGGTCACGGAGATGGCGACCACTGTGGCGGGCAGCACGGCCAGCTTCACCGGCACCCGCCGGCCGGCGAGGCCGATCATCCAGCGTGGGAACCGCTCGCCCCAGCGCTGCACCAGCCCAAGGGTGAGGATCGCGCCGACGGTGGCGAACGCGGCCAGCCCGAACCCGGCCCAGACCAGGCCGGTGTCCTGCATCTCGGTGAGGAACTCGCGGGAGATGCCGAGCGGGATGCCGGCCGCCCAGGCGAACCGGGTCAACGCGTACGTCAGCGGGATGGTCGCGGCGATGCCCGCGGCCCACCGACCCCAGCGGGTGGCGGCGGCCGGGGTGGTCCACCGCCGGCCGGTGTCGGCGCGACCGCAGCCGACGCAGGCCCCGGTGGTACGGCGCTGCCAGGCGAGCACCGCACCGGCCAGCAGCAGCCCGCCGGCCAGCGCCGCGAACCGGGCGAGCAGCGCCCAGTTGAAGACGTCGGCGTAGTCGACCGGCGGCCAGCCGAACGGCGCTCCGACGATCAGTATCGGCAGGTAGCCGAGGACGATCAGTACTCGGACGTCCGGCACGACCAGGACGAGCGCGAACGCTACCGCCCAGCCGTAGCCGGTGAGCAGCGCCCGCAGCGGGCCGGGCGGGCGCGCCGCCGGGCGGCTCATCGCCAGGGCGGCCACCGCGGCGGTGAGCAGCACGCCGGCGAAGAGCGGGGTGGCCACCTCGACCGGCACCAGGCGCAGCAGGCTGACGTCGCCGCCGTTGCTGTCGTTCGGGCCGAGCGGGTAGCCGGCGTCGGTGAGCATGCTGACCAGGGCCAGCACGCCCCACAGGCCGAGCCAACCGGCGGCCAGTGGGGCGAGCCGGTCCGGCCAGCGGGAGCCGGCCCGGGACGTGAAGACATCGGTTTTCGTCATGCTCCCAGCGTCGACGGACAGCCGCCGGTTTCCCTCCCGGCAAGCGGTGAACCCGCTCCCCCGGGCGAGGGAACCGTCAGCCGGACGGGGTGACGAAGCCGGACTCGTAGGCGGCGATCACCGCCTGGGTGCGGTCGCGGGCGCCCAGCTTGGCCAGCACGTTGCCGACGTGCGTCTTGACCGTCTCCACGCCCACCACCAGGTGCGCGGCGATCTCCGGGTTGGACCTGCCGGTGGTCATCAACCGGAGCACCTCGGCCTCCCGTTCGGTGAGCCGCGCGGCGCGCAGCCGGTCGCCGCCCGCCGGCCCGTACGCGCCGACCAACTGGCGGATCGCGGCCGGGAAGAGCAGCGACTCCCCCGCCGCGACCACCCGGACGGCCTCCACCACCTCGGATGGCCGGGCTCGTTTGAGCAGGAAGCCGGAGGCACCGGCACGCAGCGCCTCGTAGACGTACTCGTCGTTGGCGAACGTGGTGACGACCAGCACCCGGGGCGGGTCGGCGGAGGTGGCCAGCAGGTGTCGGGTGGCCTGGATGCCGTCGATGCCGGGCATCCGCACGTCCATCAGCACCACGTCGGGCCGGTGCCGGGCCACCAGCGGCGGCACCTCGGCGCCGTCGGCGGCTTCGGCGAGGACGCTCAGGTCGGGCTGCGCGTCGAGAATGGCCCGCAGCCCGATCCGGATCAGTTCGTCGTCGTCGACGATGAGCACGCCGGTGGTCATCGGGTCTCCTCGTAGGGCAGTCGGGCCCGGATCAGCCACCGGTCGCCGTCCGGTCCCACGGTGATCCGGCCACCGAGCAGCAGCACCCGCTCCCGCATGCCGTCCAGACCGCGACCGCCGTGGCCCAGCGGGGTCCACACGGGTCGGCTCATCGCGTTGACCAGCTCCAACTCCAGCGCCTCCGGGTGCAGGTCCAGCCGCAGCGTCACCGGCCCGTCGCCGTACCGGGCGGCGTTGGTCAGTCCCTCCTGGACGATGCGGTAACCCTCCCGGGAGACGGCCGCAGGGACTCGCGCCACGTCGCCGACGCGATGCGCGTGCACCGCCAGCCCGGCAGCGCGGGCGTCGGTGACCAACCGGTCCAGGTCGGCGAGGGTACGCTGCGGCGCCACCACCGGGCGTTCGTTGCCGCTCTCCCGGAGCAGCCCGAGCACGTGGTCCAGTTCGTCCATGGCGGTCCGCCCGGTCTCCTCGATGGCGGTGAGCGCCCGTCGGACGAACTCGGGGTCGGTGTGCAGGACCTCGCGGGCGGCTCCGGCCTGGATGGTGGCGACTGTCAACGCGTGGCCGATGGAGTCGTGCAGCTCCCGGGCCAGCCGGTTGCGTTCGGCGAGCTGGAGGGCCTCTCTCTCCAGGGCGGCGATCCGCTCCGCCGGGGCCGGCCCGAGCAGCACCGGCGCCATCGAGCCGGCGAGCGCGCCGAGCCCGGCGACCGCATAGCCGAGTGCGACCAGCAGGGCCACCCCGCTCACTGTCAGCCAGCCGCTGTCGCGCCCGTCCAGCGGCCCGAACCGTTCGCGGCTGATCAGTTCGGTGCCGATGCCGAACTGCTGGGCGATGAACGCGAGCGCCATCGGCAGGGCGCTGAACAGCGCGATCATCACCAGCGCGCCGACGACGAGGTGGGTGGCGATCCAGAGTGCGCTGCGCAGCCGGGTCTCCCGGTCGCCTGGGTGCCCGGGCACCGGTTCGGGGAGGTCCACGCCGAGCAGAGCCCGCACGGCGGCGATCTCCAGCGCCCGACTGCCGTCCAGCAGCAACGGCGTCCCGGCGATCAGCGCCGCGATCACCAGCAGGGCGTAGACCAGTGGTCGGGGGATCGCCGAGTCGGCGAACAGCTGCGCGAAGGTCACCGCGAGGACCCCGTACGGCAGTGCCAGCACTCCGCCGAGCAGCAGGAAGACGCCGCGTCGCCAGGTCGTGCCGGCGACCAGCGGGGTCAGCGCCGAGCGGACTGTCACCTCGTCATTCTGCTGCCGGGGTGGGCCTGGGCGACTCCCCCGTGCCGGGGAGATCTCAGCGGTGGTCGGCGACGTACTGCTGCGGGTCCTTGTCGCGGAACGGCAGGTTGCGGCCGTTTTTGTGCTCGCCGTAGAAGGTGAGCCAGCGTTGCCCCAGCTCGGCGCGGAGTTCGAAGCTGGCGTGCCGGCGGAAGTCGGGCAGCGCCTCGTCCTCTTCCTCGGCGAGGTGCTCGCTGTTCTCTCGGCGGGCCGTGCCGACCGCCGCCCACCATTCGTCCGAGCCGACGGGGTGCAGCTTCGCCTCGGCGATGGCGTCCCGGATCTTGTTGTGGTCGCCGATCGCGTCGGCGGTCTCGTCCTCGCCGTCGTCGCCGTGCTTGACCAGGTGCGGGTAGAGGATCGCCTCCTCCGCCTCGGCGTGGATGTCCAGGTGCAGGGCGAGGGCGTCCCAGACGGCGAGCATCTCCTGCTCGTCGCGGGCGTCGTCGAGGCGGGCGAAGCCACGCCGGAAGGCGGCGTGGTCGTCCAGGATCAGTGCGGTGATGTCGTCCACTGTGCTCACTTTCGCGTTGGGCTGGCGATCCGGGCACGCACCATCGCCGGCATCGCGGCGAGGCCGGTGACGGGGCGGAAGCGTTTCGCGGCCTCGACCAGTGCGGCGTACTCGTCGTCGGCGAGGTCGATGTCCGCGGCGGCGGCGTTGCGTTCCATCTGCTCCACCCCGGACGCACCGGGAATGGCCAGCACGTTCGGATGGCGCAGGAGGTAGGCCAGCGCGATTTGACTGGGGGTGGCGTCGTGCGCGTCGGCCACCTGGCGCACTGTGTCGATCAGGACCGCGCCGCGTTCCAGGTTTTCCGGCAGGAAGTACGGGTTGGCCCGCCGGACCGCGCCGTTCGGCGGGTTCTTCGCGTCGTATCGGCCGGAGAGGAAGCCCTGCGCCAGCGGGCTGTACGCGACGACCACCCGGCCGGCCTGCCGCGCGTACGGCAGCAGGTCCTGCTCGGGCGCGCGGTCCAGCATGCTGTAGCGGACCTGGTTGCTGAGCACCCGGCGGCCGAGCGCCGCCTCGGCGACCTGCCATCGGCGCAGCCCGTAGTTGCTCACGCCGACCTCGCCGACCAGCCCGACGTCCTGGAGGACGCGCATGCCACGCATGGTGGTGTGGTCGGCGACGAGCGGGTTGGGCGAGTGCACCTGGTAGAGGTCGATGCTGGTGACGCCGAGCCGGGCCGCCGACGCGACAGCCCGTTGCTGCACCACGGCGGCCACCGGCAGCACGGGCAGGATCTTGGACGCGATCACCACCTTCGGCCGGTCGTCGCCGAGGGCCGCGCCGAGGATGCGCTCGCTGCGCCCGAAGCCGTAGATCTCCGCGCTGTCGAAGACCGTCACGCCCAGTTCCACGGCCCGCCGGACGATCTGCGCCGCCTGCTGCTCGAACTCCCGGCCGTAGCCCCATTCGCGCGAACCGAACTGCCAGGTGCCCAGCCCGATCTTGGACAGCGGTTTGGGAGTGTCGAGCGCAATGAAACGCATGGCGTCGAAACTACCCCGATGTCCTGGTTCGCACGCGCTATCCCCGCCAGCACCTGCCGGAGCTAGGCTCATGATCGTGACCTACCTCGCCGCGGATGACCGCTACGACTCCATGACCTACCGGCGCAGCGGGCGTAGTGGCCTGCGTCTGCCCGCCGTGTCCCTCGGCCTCTGGCACAACTTCGGCCCGGACCGCCCGTTCGAACGGCAGCGCGACATCGTCCGACGCGCCTTCGACCTGGGTGTGACCCACTTCGACCTGGCCAACAACTATGGCCCACCGCCCGGCTCCGCCGAGGAGAACTTCGGTCGGATGCTCGCCACCGACCTGAAGTCGTACCGGGACGAGCTGGTCATCTCCAGCAAGGCCGGATACCTCATGTGGCCCGGCCCGTACGGCGAGTGGGGTTCGCGCAAGAACCTGATCTCGTCGTTGGACCAGTCGCTGGGCCGCATGGGGTTGGACTACGTCGACATCTTCTACTCGCACCGGTTCGACCCGGACACCCCGCTGGAGGAGACGATGGGCGCGCTCGACGCCGTCGTCCGCTCCGGCAAGGCGCTCTACGTCGGCATCTCGAACTACAACTCCGAGCAGACCACGCGGGCCGCCGCGATCCTGCGTGACCTGGGTACGCCGCTGCTGATCAACCAGCCGTCGTACTCCATGCTCAACCGTTGGACCGAGTCCGACGGCCTACTCGACACGCTGGAGCAGGTCGGCGCGGGGTGCATCGCGTACAGCCCGCTGGCCCAGGGTCTGCTGACCGACCGCTACCTGGGTGGCATCCCGGCCGACTCGCGGGTGCGCACCAGCGTCTTCCTCAACGAGAGCGACCTGAGCGACGAGAAGATGGCCACCATCCGTGGGCTCGGCGCGGTCGCCGAGCGGCGCGGCCAGTCGCTCGCGCAGCTCGCGTTGGCCTGGGCGCTGCGTGACCCGCGGATGACCAGCCTGATCATCGGGGCGAGCAGCGTCGAGCAGTTGGAGACGAACATCGCCGCGCTCGACAACCTCGACTTCACCGCCGACGAGTTGGCCGAGATCGAGCAGCACCTGGGCTGAGCACCGCCAGGTTCCGGGCGGCTCGGATCACCAGATCCGACGCCGCCCGGCCCGGTGATTACGGACCTCGCAACGGCTCCCCGCGGGCGCGGCGGCACCGCGACGTCGCCGGCTCGCACCGAACAGCAGCAGCAGGACCAGCACGACCGCGGCGCCGGCCAGCACCGGCCATCGGCTGCCGAGATCGGTCACCGACGCCACCGGCACGCCCGGGTCGGCCGCCACTGCCGCCACCGCCGAGCCGCTGGCCGCCGGTTCACTCGCGGCGGTACGCGGCGCGCTCGTCGTGGCGGCGACCTTGGCCGGGGTGACCTTCGACGGGGTGGCGGTGGCCTTGGCGCCACGGAACACCACGTCGGAGCAGGAGTAGTAGGTGTCCGGGGTGCTGGAGTTCTGCCAAATCGTGTAGATCAGGTGCCGGCCCGTACGACCCGCCGGCAGTCGGCCCGCCAACTGGTACGCCCCGGCCCGCACCGGCGGGTCGGTCAGCGTCAGAAACGGGCGAACCTCCAGGTCCGACCAGGTCAGCGGGGCCTTGGGGTCGTATTCCGGTGTGGTGACGTAGAGCCGGAAGGTGCCCCGGTGCTCGATGGTGGTCCGGTACCGGAAGGTGAACGTCGCGCCGCTGGTCACCTCGGTGCTGGGCCAGTCGGTGCGGGGCAGGTCAAGCCCTCGGTACGCGGACAGCCCACCGCTGCACAACTCACCGTCCGGGATCCGTTCCCGGTCCCGGCCGTTGATGGCGGCGACGCGCACGTTGTCCCATTCGCGCACCGCCGCGCCCGCCTTCACGGCCGCCCGGCAGGCGCTGGTGGCCGCGTACCGGCCTTCGGGTCCGCAGGCCGCCGCCCGGCTGACCGGGTCGGTGGGGGCGCCGTGGGCGACGGCGGGCGTGGCTGTCAGGGGCACGGTCGCGGCGACGACGAGCATCAGGGCGAAGAGCCGGCGTACGGACATGAGGACGACCTCCGCCCACTGGTACGGCCGGCACGGGGCAAAGGTTCGACGGCTCCGGTCACCGTTTCCCGTCGACGGACGCTGCGGCGCGATCGGCGAGGTAGGCCAGATAGAGCAGGTAGGGCACGACGAGCAGGGCGAGCACCAGCACTGCCGCGATCACCGGCGGATCACCGAAGGCGGCCCCGAGCAGCAGCGGCAGCGGCGAGACGACCGCCAGCAGGATGCCGGTGCGGCGCAGGGGGCGGGCGACCCGTTGGTGCGCCGCTTGCCAGTGCTCCGCGGAGCGCATCGTCGCCGGCGTCCGTACACCGGGGCTGCGGTCTCTGTTCACCGTCGGTCGCAGCGCGGCCCGGGCGGTGAACGCCACGAGCCAACCGAGGAACGCGTAGACCACAGTCACAAAGGCCCCGGGCCACACTCTGGCACCTCCCCACGCATCGTCAGCCATCAGCGTAGAGGGCGGGAATCCCCGGGGTGGGCGTGGCGTTTCGATACTCGGAACCGCTTGCACCGAGGAGGCAGAGATGAAGGTACGTAGCTCGTTGCGTGCGCTGAAGCAGAAGCCGGGTTCGGTGGTGGTCCGCCGTCGCGGCCGGACGGTCGTGGTGAACCGCGCCAACCCGCAGTGGAAGAGCCGCCAGGGCTGACCCCGGCCCGCACCGGACATACAGTCGACAACCGCCCTGACCGGGTCTTCCGGTCAGGGCGGTTCGCATGTCGACCGGACGTCACGGCTCGCCACGGAGCTGCGCGAGTCGCCTCTTGTCCGGTTTGCCGCTCGGCGCGAGCGGAACCCGGTCGACGACGGTGACGGTCCGGGGCACCGCGAGGTCGTTCACCTGTGCCGCCACGAGCTTGCGCAACACGTCCGGATCGGGCGTCCTCCCGGCCACCGGCACCACGAAGGCGTGTACGGCCTCGCCGGTCATCTCGTCCGGGCACCCGACGACGTACGCCTCGCCGACCGCGGCGTCGGCGGCGAGCGCCCGCTCCACCGGTCCGGCATGGACCAGCTGCGCGTTGACGATGATCACGTCCCGGGCGCGCCCGAGCAGCCGCAGGTATCCGTCCGCGTCGAGCTCGCCCAGGTCACGGGTACGCACCCAACCGTCCACGAACACCTCGGCCGACTCGTCCGGGTCCTGCCAGTACGAGGACGCCTGCGTGGGTGTGCGGACGTAGATCTCGCCCTGGCGGATGGAGACGTCCACTGCCGGACGGCCGACAGTGGCGAGCGTGGCCGGGTTGGTCAGCATCTCGGCGGGGGTCACCATGGCGATCATCGACGTTTCGGTCTGCCCGTAGCCGTGGAAGATCACCGGGCCCAGCACGTCGAGGGCCTCCGCGAGTCGGCCCGGCGCGAGCGGCGACCCGGAGACCATCAGCGCCCCCAGGTGACGCAGGTCCACCCTGTTGGCGCGCTGGTCCCGGATCAGCTGGTGCAGCTTGCCGACGGTGATCACGCTCGCCGTGGCCCGGTGTTCGACCAGGGCGTCCGGGAAGACCGGCCGGGGTGCCACGACGAGGGTGCCGCCCGCCGCGAGGGCGAGGACGCCGTACTCCAGCATCACCTGACTGGCCAGCGAGCCGAAGACCAGGTAGCGCCGCATCCGGGTGGCCAGTTCGACGATGGCCGGGGGCCACCGCTCCGGGTACGGAACCCAGGCCCCCGACATGGCCGCATAGGTCTGGACCACGCCCTTCGGCGTTCCCGTGCTGCCACTGGTCCAGGTGATCCGCGCGGGATCGTCGGCCCGTCCCGCCGCGACGAGTGGCCGCCCGTCGTCGGGGTGCTCGGCGAGCGAGGCCAGCTGGGCCGCGTCGACGATGAGGGATCCGGACAGTTGTGCCGGGCTCAGGTCGGCACGCCACCCGGACACCCGCGCCCCGACGGCGAAGGCGGCCATGGTGGCGGCGAAGGCGGCGGCGGTGACCGGCAGATCGAGCGTGACACCAACTCCGGGCCCCGCACCGGCCGAGCGCAGCCCGGCCGTGATGCGCCGGATCAGACCCGCCATCTCCGAGGCGGTCGTGACGACCGGCCCGTCCTCGAAGACCGGCCGGTCCCCGCCGGTTGCCAGGAGGTCGAGGATGGGCTGCGGCCAGACGTCAGCGGGCATCGGCGAGGACGCCCTTGACGAAGACCTCGAGGGGCTGCCGGTGCACTGTCGGCAGGTCCCAGGTGTTCTCCAGGTTCTCCGCCAGGTGGTGCTCGGCGACGACCTGCCCGTCGCGCAGCACCCGCACCACTGGGTGGAGATAGCTGGCGTCGTGCGCGGCGTTCGCGTCGTTCTCGGCCGGGCGCGGCACCGTGATGTCGAACGGGTCGACCTGGTCGTGGTCGGGGCCGTACTCAAGGGTGACCAGGAACGCGAACACGTCCGGCAGCGCTTCCCGCAGGTAGGCGACCGGCATCTCCTCGCGGTAGCCGGCGGCGTCGCCCTCGACAGTGATGACGTCGCCGAGCACCGCGAACTGCTGCCACAGCGCCGAGGTCACGTTGATCCGGGCGATTATCGAGTCGGCGATCGCCTCCGGCGTCAGGGCGATCTGCCGGGACGGCCAGGGCTGCCCGTGGTGCCGCTCGCGCAGGATGTGGTGCAGGGCGCGGGTGGCGTAGCGGAAGCCGTGGATGAAGCCGTTGGTGGATTTCTTGAAGTCACGCTGCTGGCTGAGGGTGCCGGCGAAGTAGAGACCGCTGACGTTCACCGACTCGAAGGCCGGCGTCTGCGCCGGGAATCGATCGTTGATGACCAGCTCCGGCCGCGCGGACTCGGCGAAGATGGACGCGTCGAAGCGGAATCCGGTGCACAGGATGATCCGGTCGTACTCGAGCTCGCGCAGATTCTCGACCGTCCGGGCGTACCGGAAGAGCACCCGGAACCCACCGCCCTCCCGCCGGCTGATCTGCTCCACAGTGCCGTCCAGGACGGCGTTCTGCGACTTCAGCTGATAGGTGTCCAGGAAGTTGTTGTTCACGGCGCGCAGGTGCCCGACGTAATGGGACTGCCAGGCCAGCTTGATGGAGTGCGGCCCGGCGACGTGAATCGTCGCGGCGGTCTCGACGAGCGCGTCCGCGGTCTCGAAGGCCGAGTTGCCCTTACCGATGATCAGCACGCGTTGATTGACGAAGTCGGCGGGGTCGACGCTCACCGTGTCGTAACGCTCGGCCAGGTCCGCGCCCTCGATCGGCGGCACGTGGAGCTGGGAGACGCCGGTGGCGACGACGAGTCTCCGTGCCGTCCACTCGTCGTCGCCGGCCCGCACCGTGAACACGTCACCGGTCTTCGACACGGAGGTCACCGGGGTGTCGTAACGGACGCGCAGGCCCTGCGCGAAGTCGGCGAGATAACGCACCAGATCGTCCGCGGCCGGAAAGTAGCGCGTGCTGTAGTTCTTGAAGAGCAACACCGGATCGTCGGTCAGCAACGAGTTCCAGTCCGACCGTAAATTGAACTCCGGGTCCTCCGATCCGGTCCAAACCTTGTTGATCGAAATCAGCTGGCGATGCCGGGGATAGGTCTCGAAGAATGTGCCCGGCCGCGGGCCGCGCTCCAGCACCAGGTAGTCGTGACCGTCGCGCTCGAGCAGGGCCGCGAGCTGTAGACCTGCCGGCCCGGCTCCGATGATCAGGCAATCGTGCGTCATACGGCGCAATTTACTGAGGCGATTTCAGAACGCTCTGAGAAGCTGTCTCTAGCATCCGCTTCCATGACGATTGAGGTGGATCTGGCAGCACCGCTGCGCCCCGCCGACCTGCGCGCCGCAGCGGGCCCGGTCACTGTCGTGATCGGCGAAGAGGTGCGCGACCGGGTGGCGACCGGCCGCACATTCCTCGGGAAGGCACTCGGCGACGACCGGGCGATCTACGGTGCCACCACCGGGTTCGGTGCGCTCGTCGGGTACGCGGGCCGAGCCGACCAGCGCGACCAGGCCGACAACACCCTCGCCCACCTCGGGGCGGGGCAGGGCCCGGATCTCGCACCGGATGTCGTGCGCGCGACGCTGCTGGTCCGCGCCTGGTCCCTGGCCCGGGGCGCGTCGGGGGTCTCGCCGCACGTGATCGACGCGCTCGCGGCCATGCTCGGCACGACGTTCACACCGGCCATGCCGCGGTTCGGCTCGGTCGGGGCCAGCGGCGACCTGATCCCGCTCGGTGCCGCCGCTCAGGCGCTGCGCGGTCGCGGGTACGCCTACGTGGACGGTGTACGGATGCCCGCCGGCGAGGCCCTGGCGAAGGCCGGCCTGGAGCCGCTGCCGCTCGACGGCAGGGACGCGCTGGCGCTGGTGAACGGCACCTCGCTCACCACTGCGGCGCTGGCCCTCGCCCTGGGCCGGGTCCGCACCTCGCACCGCGTGGTGCAGACGCTGAGCTGCCTGCTCGCCGACCTGCTCGGCTGCGATCCGCAGTTCCTCGATCCCGCCCTCCTCGCGGCGTACGGCCACCGGGGTGCCCTCGAGGTGGGGGCCGCGATGCGAACGACAGCCGCCGGGCTGGAGAGGTCCGGCACCAGACCGTTGCAGGAGCCCTACAGCATCCGCTGCGCGCCACAGTTACTCGGAGCGGCCGAGGATGCCCTGCGCTACGTCGACGGTGTCGTGACGGCGGACCTCGGCGGGGTGAGCGACAACCCGCTGTTCTTCCCGGCCGACGACAAGGTCGTGCACGGCGGCAACTTCTTCGGCCAACCCGCTGCGTTCGCCGCCGACGTCCTGTCCATGGTGATCGCCCAGGTCGGCAACCTCGCGGAACGCCAGCTCGACCTACTCGTGGACCCGGGGCGCAACGGCGGACTGCCGCCGATGCTCGCGGCGGGGCCGGGGCAACAGCACGGGCTGCAGGGCGTCCAGCTCGCGTCGACGGCGCTCATCACCGAGATCAGGCGGGACACCGCGCCCGCGAGCCTGCAGAGCCTCCCCACCAACCTGCACAACCAGGACGTCATCCCGCTCGGCACGCAAGCCGCTCTCCGCGCCCTGGACCAGGCGGAGCTGCTGCGCCTGATCACCGGTTCGCTCGGGCTCGGGCTGCGCCAGGCGGTGCACGTGGGGGCGCGCCGGCCCACGGCGGTGGGCTGTGACCGGATCCTTCGAGCCTTGGAGGAGATACCCGCGGTCGACCCGGACCGACCGCTCGACGGAGACGTACGAAGGGCGGTCGCGATTCTGGAAGAGCTTGAAATCTCTCTGATTTCCGGCTCGTACGGTGAGCGCCGTGACGCTTGATTACCTGATCATCGGGGCCGGTCCGGCCGGTCTTCAGCTCGCCGCCCTGCTCGAGGCCGACGGCACGCGTGACTATGTGGTGTTGGAGGGGGCTGACGGGCCGGGGGCGTTCTTCGCCACCTATCCGCGGCACCGCCAACTCATCTCGATCAACAAGCCGCACACGGGCACCGACGACCCCGAGCTGAATCTGCGGCTCGACTGGAACTCACTGCTCACCGACGATCCGGCGCTGCTGTTCACGCAGTACACCGAGCGGTACTTCCCCGACGCCGAGGTGATGGTGCGCTACCTCGCGGACTTCGCGGCGAAGACGGGGGTCAATGTCAGTTACGGCACCCGGGTGACCCGCGTGTCCAAACACGACGACGTGTTCACGGTCGAGGCCGGCGACCGGCGCTGGGAGGCCCGCGCGGTGATCGTCGCCACCGGCGTCTCGAAGACCTACTCGCCGGACATCCCGGGATTCGAGCTGGCCGAGGGGTACGACGTGATGAGCGTCGAGCCACGTGACTATCTCGACCAGAAGGTGCTGATCATCGGCAAGGGCAACTCCGCCTTCGAGACCGCCGAGAACCTCATGGAAACCACGACGCTGATCCACGTGGCGGGGCCCAGCTCCGTCCGGATGGCGTGGCGCACCCATTACGTCGGACACCTGCGCGCGGTCAACAACAACTTCCTCGACACCTATCAGCTCAAGTCGGCAAACGCGATCCTCGACGGCACGATCAAGAGCATCGAGCGCGACGGTACGGGCTACAAGGTCGCGTTCAGCTTCTCCAGGGCCAACGAGGTCGTGAAGGAACTGCACTACGACCGGGTGTTGGCGTGCACGGGATTCCGTTTCGACGACTCGATCTTCGACGCCTCGGCGCGGCCACAGCTCACCATCTCCGACCGCTTCCCGGCACAGACCGAGGAGTGGGAGTCGGTGAACGTGCCCGGCCTGTTCTTCGCCGGGACGATCTCGCAGGTGCGCGACTTCAAGAAGTCCACCAGCGGTTTCGTGCACGGCTTCCGCTACGCGGTGCGCGCGCTGCACAGGGTCCTCTCCCGCCGGTACGACGCCACGGACTGGCCGTCCACCAGGCTCGCCGCCGATCCGGCGGCCATGGCCGCGGCGGTCATCGAGCGGGTCAACCGCACCTCCGCGCTGTGGCAGCAGTTCGGGTTCCTCGCCGACGTGCTCACCGTCGCCGGAGGAGAGGCCCGCTATCACGAGGAGGTGCCGGTGGACTACTTCGTGTCGACCGGCCTGCGCACCGCCGAGCACGACTACGACCGGGCATTCGTGATCACCCTGGAGTACGGCCCCGACCACGACCAGGTAGACCCGTTCGACATCACCGTGTCCCGCGTGGCCCAGGACGTCGTGGGGCAGGCGCACGATGCGGCGTACCTGCACCCGGTCGTCCGTTTCCACAGCGCGGGCCGGGTGATCAGTACGCACCACCTCGCCGAGAACCTGGAGAACCGGTGGGACCGGCCCGAGGTCCACGTGCGGCCGCTACAGGAGTTCCTGGGGCGCTGCCTCTCTGGCGTCGAGGGCTGAGATGGACCCGGTCCACCAGGACTTCTTCGAGGGCGGCGCCGGGCGGGAACGCACCATGGCCGCCAACGAGCAGGCCTTCGAGCGGCGGTGGATCGTGCCACGGGTGCTGCGGGCGACCGGTGAGCGGGACCTGCGGACCACGGTGGCCGGCACGTCGCTCGCGGCCCCGGTCCTGGTCGCACCGACGGCCTTCCATCGACTCGCGCACCCCGACGGCGAGACGGCCACCGCCCGGGGGGCCGCGGCGGCCGGCACCGCGCTGGTGGTGAGCATGGCCGCCACCCAGCCGGTCGAGGAGATCGCGGCGGCGGGCGGGACGCTGTGGTTCCAGCTGTACCCGCAACCCGACCTCGACTTCACCGAGTACGTGGTCAAGCGCGCCGAGTCGGCGGGCTGCCGGGCGCTCGTGGTGACAGTCGACTCCCCGGTGTTCGGACGGCGCGAGCGTGACCTGCGCAACGGCTTCACGGACCTGCCGCCCGGCTACGCCTGCGAGAACATGCGCGACGCGACGGGCCGGGTGCGCCCGATCGCGATGGACGCGACGGCGGGGTGGGACCGGATCGCCTGGCTGCGCGGCGTCACGGGGCTGCCGATCCTGCTCAAGGGCATCCTGCATCCCGCGGATGCCCGCCTCGCGGTGGAGCACGGTGCCGCCGGTGTGGTCGTGTCCAATCACGGCGGACGTCAGCTCGACGGGGCGATTCCCACGCTCGACGCGCTGCCCACGGTCGTGGCGGCAGTGGATGGGCAGATCCCGGTACTGCTCGACGGGGGTGTGCGCCGCGGCACCGACGTGGTGATCGCGCTTGCTCTCGGGGCGCGGGCGGTGCTGGTGGGGCGTCCGGTGGTGCGAGGGCTCGCGGCGGGCGGGGCGGTGGGCGTACGGGAAGCGCTCGAACGACTCACCACCGAGCTGGATCAGGCCCTCGCCCTGACCGGAGCGCGGCGGCCGGCCGATCTGACGCCCGACCAGGTGGTGACCCGGTGAGGACGGTGGTCGCCCTCCGCGAGTGGATCTTCGAGCGGGTGAACGGTACCGAGGGCATTCCCGTCCCCGGGCCGCTGGTGGGGCCGGAGGACTTCGAGCGGGTGTACAGCGATCCGGCCGCCGACGGACGCAGCCGCGGGGCCGGGCTGTCGGACCTGTTCTGGTACTGGCTCGCCCCCGGTCCGCAGATGCACCAGGAGCACCTGGAGCCCGGTGAGTCCTACCGAACGGTCGCGCGGACGACACGTCAGGTGCTGGCCGTCCCGCACGCGCGCTCCGACGAACTGGCGACTGCCGCGACCCGGCGGATCCTCGACACGCTCCCCACCCGCCGGACCAGTCATGTGCGGCTACGGGACCTGATGATGCCGATCTGGGCCGAGGTCTCGTACGAGCTGGTGTTCGGCGGATCCTGCCCGCGCGACGTGCGGGAGCTCATCGTCGCGAACGCGGACGACGTGGTCACCGCGCTGAAGGGGATGAGTCTGCGGCACATGTCCCGACGGGACCGCCTGACGCGCTACCTGCTGGACCGGATCGACGCGGGGACCTGCCCGGTCGTGCTGCCGCCGCCCTTCACCGCCCTGGAGACCGCCTGGTACCTCCAGGGCGCGTTCTTCAACACGGCCGTGGTGCAGATGTCGGAGGCCATGACGCACATCCTGCTGTGCGCCCGGTCCGTCGAGGACACGTCGGACGGCTCTCTCGACCGGGTCATCGACGAGACGCTCCGGGTGTACCCGCTGTTCGGTATCGCGCACCGGATCACCTCCGGGCCCATCTCCGTGGGCGATCACGTCCTCCCCACCGGATCGGTGCTGCTCTTCAACTACCTGGCCTACCAGCGCACCGGTCCCGCAGCCGACGACGAGTTCGACCCGGACCGCTGGCTGTCGCTGCGTCGGCAGGACGCGCACTTCATCCCGTACGGCGTCACCGCCAACCGGGCCTGCCCGGCGCGTGGCACAGCCCCCGTCCAACTGCGGGCGGCGACACGGGAGGTGCTGCGGCGGTTCTCGGTCAGCTCGTCCGCGGCGCACACCCGCTCGCTGCCGAGTCGCGGTCCCGCGTACCTGACGCCGCGGGGTCTCGCCGGTCCCGGCCGCGAGCGGCTCGCCCTCATGCGGCAGCGCGACCGGGTCTTCGACGTGGGGCGGTCGGTCAAGCAGCTCGTCTGCGGCACCTGGATGGTCGTCGACGCCCGGCGACAGAAGTTGTGCACCCGATTCTTCGAGGAGGCAGGCGCGTGACCCCCACCGAACTCGCCCCGCGGTTCTTCATCGCGGTCGCGGTCATTCTGCTCTTCTGCAAGCTGGTCTCCTGGCTTCTCGGCAGGGTGGGTCAGCCCCCCGTGGTGAGCGAGATGCTCGCCGGGGTGCTGCTCGGCCCGTCGCTGCTGGGCCTGCTGTGGCCGGGCGCGCAGGCCGCGCTGTTCCCCGCGCCGCTGCTGCCGATCCTGTACGTGGTGGGCCAGGTCGGTCTGGTGCTGTTCATGTTCCAGGCCGGGTACGCCTTCACCTCGCACCGGGTGACCAGACTCGCGGGCACCGCGGGGGCGGTGTCGCTGGCGGGAGTCACCGTCCCGCTGCTGCTGGGGGTCCTGCTGGTCCTGGGCATGGCGGGGTTCGTCCCGATCCACGCGGAGGGCGTGTCGCTCGGTGTGTCAGCGGCGTTCGTCGGTGTGGCGCTGGCCATCACGGCCTTCCCCATGCTCGCCCGCATCATCACCGAGCGTGGCCTCGCGGGCACCCGCTTCGGGCTGCTCGCCCTGGCCAGCGGCGCGATCGACGACGCGGTCGCGTGGATCATGCTGGCCGTGGTGCTGGCGTTCGCCTCGGGCGCCGCCGGTCCGGCCTTCGTCACCGCGGGTGGCGCGGTGCTGTTCGCGCTGGCGTTGTGGCTCGGTGGGCGGCGGGTGACCGGTTATGTCATGGGGCTTCCGGGCGACCGGGCGCGGCTGCTCGGCACCGTGGCGCTGCTCTTCCTGGTCGCCTGGTACACCGACGAGATCGGGCTCTACGCGGTCTTCGGCGCCTTCGCGGTCGGTGTGGTGATGCCGCACTCCGCCCAGACCGACAAGGTGGTGGACACGCTGACGCCGATCGCCGCGACGGTGTTCCTGCCGCTGTTCTTCACCTTCTCCGGGCTGCGCACCGAGTTCGCGTTGCTGGGCAACCCGGCCGTGCTCCTCTTCGCCATCGCGTGCGTGGCAGTGGCGATCGTCGGCAAGTTCGGCGCCTGCTGGGGTGCGGCCCGCCTGATGGGCGAGCCGAACCCCGTCGCGCTGCGCGTCGGCGCCCTCATGAACGCCCGCGGCCTGATGCAGCTGATCGCGTTGAACGTGGGGTTGGAGGCCGGCGTCGTGAACTCGTCGCTCTTCACCGTGCTGGTGCTGGTCGCGCTCGTCACGACCCTCATGACGACACCGCTGATCAGTTGGATCGAGCGGCGCGAGGCACGCGCTCCCGCTTCTACGCCGCCGCTCGTTCCCGCCGGAACCCCGTAGATTTATTGTTTGAGGAGACAAGTTTCACAACACATAGAGTGTTATCTATGTCACCATCCTTGTATGACTCGACTCCTGCTCGTCGAGGACGACTCGGAGCTACGCGGGATGGTGGCTGAGGCCCTGGCCGACGAGGGATACGTCGTCGACCAGGCCCCCGACGGCCAGCGCGGCCTCCACCTGGGGCTCACCCGGCCGTACGACGTGATGGTGATCGACCGGCTGCTCCCCGCCCTCGACGGGCTGGACCTGGTCGTCCGGCTGCGCTCCCGGGCGGTGGTCGCCCGGGCGCTGCTGCTGACCGCGCTCGGTACCGTCCAGGACCGGATCGCCGGCCTCGACGCGGGCGCCGACGACTACCTGACGAAACCCTTCGACCTGGACGAGCTGAGCGCCCGTATCCGGGCACTCTGCCGCCGGACCTCCGAGTCGACCGAGGTGCTGCGGCTCGGGGCCGGCCAGCTCGACCTCTCCGTGCGCGACGTCGTCCTGCCCGACGGCACCCGGATCGCCCTGTCCGCACGCGAGTTCGAGCTGCTGCGCGTACTCGCGGCCCGACCCCACACCGTCCACTCCCGAACTGAGCTACGCAGCCGGGTCTTCGACGAGGCGGCCGCGGCGTCCCTGGTCGACACGTACGTCTACTACCTGCGGCGCAAGCTCGGTCGCTCGGTGATCCGGACCGTGCACGGCCTCGGCTACCGGCTGGGGACGCTGTGAGCTTCGAGGACACCATGCTGCGCCGGGCCCGGGTGCGGGTCAGCATGCTCGTCGGGCTCACCGTCACGGCTTTGCTCGCCCTGGGTGCCGCCATCTCCTACGTCGCACTGCTGCACAGTCAGCACGGACAGATCGAACGAGAGCTCAGCTACGGGGCGGTCCACGGCACCATCGACGGCCCGCCGGGCTGCAACTGGATCATCCTGTACGACGGCGGCACCATCGACTCGGGCCGCAACCCGCCACCCCCCGGTTTCCCACTGCGGTCCGCCATCGACGCGGTGGCCCTCGACCGCCAGGCTCGCAGCGACCGGGTCGACCGCAACGGCACCACCTACTACGTCCGCACCCAGCCGCGCGGCACTGGCGTGGTGCAAGCGGTGTTCGACGCCCGCTTCCAGCTCTCCGACCGACGTCACCTGCTCGCCGCCTTCCTCCTCGCCGCGATGGTCGGCCTCGCGGCGGCGGTACTCACGGGCGTCGTCGTGGGCCGCCGAGCGGTGGCACCGCTCGCCGAGGCGCTCAGCCGGCAACGCCGCTTCGTCGCCGACGCCAGCCACGAGTTGCGCACCCCCATCGCTCACGTCCACACCCGCGCCCAGATCCTGGCCCGCCGCGCCGGCACCGACCGCGCCGACTACGACCGGCTGATCGAGACCACCCGACGCCTCGGCGAGATCGTCGACGAACTGCTGCTCTCCGCCCGCCTCGCCGCCACCCCGGCCGAACAGCAACCCTCCGAGCCCGTCAACCTGGCCCGCCTCGCTGCCGAGGCCGTCGACTGCGAGGCCGACCGCGCCGCCGAGCAGGGCGTCCAGGTACACCTGACCGTCCCGGACACCCCGGTCCTGGTCCCCGGCGTCGCCTCGGCCCTGCGCCGCGTGGTCGGCGAACTGCTCGCCAACGCCCTCACCCACACCCCGTCCGGCGGCCGCATCGACGTCACCCTGCGCACCTCCCGCCGCGACGCGGACCTGGTGGTCACGGACAGCGGAGCCGGCTTCGACCCCGCCGACGCGACACGCCTCTTCGACCGCTTCCACCGCGGCGCCGGGGCCAAAGACCGGCGCTTCGGTCTGGGCCTGGCCCTCCTGCGCGAGGTGGTGACCAGCCACGGCGGGACGATCTCCACCGACAGCCGACCGGGCGCCGGGGCGACCTTCACCGTCCGCCTACCGACGATCCCGCCTCGGGTCGCCGCTTAGGAAAACAGACAGCGGCCTGGTCGGTGATCCGACCAGGCCGCTGACCTGCAAAAACAAGGGTGGAGCCGAGGGGACTCGAACCCCTGACCCCCACACTGCCAGTGTGGTGCGCTACCAGCTGCGCCACGGCCCCTTGCTGTCGTCCCGGTCGCCCGGGCACTGGGAAACTATACACAGACCGGCCGGCATGGTCATCTCGCGGGGTACCCCCGCCGTGCCGGGTCAGTTGAGCGCCACGTCCGGGGGGAAGTGGGCGACGGCAGCCATCATTCCGCCCTGCCGGCGTAGCACCATCGGCCACAGGTCGTCGGGTCGGTCGACGAAGGCGTCGCCCGGGAGCGCGTCCAGCACGAACCAGGACCCGTCGGCGATCTCCTGCTCCAACTGGCCCCCACCCCAGCCCGAGTAGCCGGCGAAGACCCGGATGCCGCCGATGCCCTCCCGCAGCCGCTCCGGATCGACCGAGAGGTCGATCGTGCCAACCGCTCCGGAGACCTGGTGGAAGCCCTTGAGCCGACGCATCGGGTGTCGCATGCGGGCGAGACAGATGGCCGAGTCGGGCTGCACCGGGCCACCCTCGAACAGCACCGCCGGATGGCGTGCCAGGTCACTCCAGTCACCGAGCACGTCGGCCACCGGCACCTCAGTGGCGCGGTTCAGCACCACGCCGAGCGCACCGCCCGGCTCGTGGGCGACCAGCAGCACCACCGTACGGTCGAAGTTCGGGTCCTTGAGCGCCGGAGTCGCGACCAGCAGTCGCCCGGTCATCGACTCCATCGCTCGTCCGCCGATCGCCTGGCCCTCTCCCTGCATCCCACACACCCATCAACCGTGAGCCCGCGCCGGGGATCGGTCATCTGCCGGATCCGACCGGTGCGCCGGGATCGGCCGCGCTGTCAACGCCATGCCTGGCACCATAGCCTGCGTCCCCGGTGCTGGCTAAGGTCTGACCGGCAGGTGATCGGACAGTTGAGACGGAGATTCGACAGCTCCGACGACGAACTTCCTGGTGATCGATGCTCTTGGCCACCGTCGGTGCAGAAACGCCCGAAAGGTCCGTCACATCCCGATAGATTCGGCTGATCGGGAGGGTGACAGTGGTCGTCTGTGCCCGCGACACGGAGGCGGGTGGCGATGGCAACGGTCCGGGATGCGACATACGACGTGCTTCGCACCCTCGGCATGACCACGGTCTTCGGCAACCCCGGCTCCACCGAGGAGCCGTTCCTCCGCGACTTCCCCGCCGACTTCCACTACGTCCACGCGCTGCACGAGGCGACCGCTGTGGCAATGGCCGACGGGTACGCCCAGGCCAGCGGCATCCCGGCACACGTCAACCTGCACACCGGCCCGGGCACCGGCAACGGCATGGGCAACCTGGTCACCGCCTGGCACAACAAGACCCCCCTGATCGTCAGCGCCGGCCAGCAGACCCGGGAGATGCTTCTGCTCGAACCCCGGCTGGCCAACCGGCGACCCACCGAGCTTCCCCAGCCGTACGTCAAGTGGGCCTACGAGCCGGCCCGGGCGCAGGACATCCCCGCTGCGTTCCTGCGGGCGTACGCGACGGCGGTGCAACCACCCGCCGGGCCGGTCTACCTCTCGCTACCGATGGACGACTGGGCCCAGCCGGCCGACCCACCGCCCGCGCCGCGTTCGGTGGCCACCCGGTTCGCACCGGACCCGGATCGGTTGGACGACTTCGCCCGGGTCCTCGCCGACAGCCAGAACCCGGTGCTGGTGTTCGGGCCCGGCGTGGACCGCTCCGGAAGCTGGTCGACAGCCGTCGCGCTGGCCGAGCGGTTGGCCGCACCGGTCTGGTCGGCTCCCGCCACCGAGCGGGCCGTGTTCCCCGAGGACCACAGCCACTTTCGTGGCGTGCTGCCGTACGCGATCGGCCCGCTGGCCGAGGCCCTACGTGGGCACGACACCGTGCTGGTCGTCGGCGCTCCGGTGTTCCGCTACTACCCGTACGTACCGGGCGGGCACCTGCCCGACGGGGCGCGGCTGCTACACGTCACTGACGACCCGGACGAGGCCGCGCGCGCCCCGGTCGGGGACAGCCTCCTCGGCGATCCGGGGTTGACCCTGGCCGCGTTGACCGAACGGGTGCCCCTGGCCGACCGGCCACCGCCCGCGCCCCGGGAAGCGCCGGCAGCGCCCGAGATCACCGTCCCGCTGAGCGCCGACGCCCTGTTCGCCGCGCTGGCGGCGCACTGGCCGGCGGACGGCGTACTGGTCCAGGAGTCACCCTCCAACCTGTCCGCGCTGCGCCGCCAACTGAAGGTCAACCGCCCGGCGTCGTACTTCACGATGGCCAGCGGAGGCCTCGGCTACGGCCTGCCGGCCGCGATCGGCGTGGCCCTCGCCGAACGGGACGCCGGGCGTCAGCGACCGGTGGTCGCGGTGATCGGCGACGGCTCGTTCCACTACTCGGTGCAGGCGCTGTGGACCGCCGCGCGCCTCGCGCTGCCGGTGGTGGTCGTCGTCCCGGTCAACCAGCAGTACGCGATCCTCAAGGCGTTCGCCGAGCTGAAGGACACTCCCGGGGTGCCCGGCCTGGATCTGCCGGGGTTGGACATCGTGGCGATCGCGGCCGGCTACGGCTGCGCGACGGAGGTGGTGGAGACCCCCGAGCAGCTCGGCGTCGCGCTCACCACCGGACTGCGCGCCGACCGACCCACAGTGCTGCCCGTACCGATCAGCACCGACGTGCCCAGCATCCTCTGAGCCCGGCCGCTCAGCGCGGCGCCATCGACAGTGGAGCGCCGGTGGACACGTCGAGCACCGGCCGGGCGCCCAGCGGCGTCGCGAGGGTGACAGTGACCGGCTCCACCTTCAACACGTCGATGCACTCGCCGGCGGCCCGGGTGACGCGGCCACCGACCACCACGACGTCCGGCCGTTCCCACACCAGCGGGGTGATCCCGGTGTCGCAGGCACCGACGCCGAGCCGCACTGTCACGCGGGCGCCGTCGACCGCCGCGAGATTCTGGGCGGCCACCAGCCCGGCCGGCAGCGGCCCGGTCGGCGCGGTGGGCTCGGGCACCCGACCCACCGCAGTGGGCGCGACGGCGAGCTGGGCCACCGGGGTGGCCAGCTCCTCGACGTCGAACAGCCAGGCCGGGACCTGCGCCTCACCCCGGCTCGTGCGGACCGGCACGGCGCCGAGGGTGACCCCGGTGACGGTGAGCGACAGGCAGGCGGTCTGCGTCGAGCTGGTGGTCCAACCGTCCGGGCCGGGCTCGACGGTGGGGCCGCCGGGGGTCGGCAGGCCGGGCCGCTTCGGTCGCCCCGGGCACGGCAACGGGTCACCCTGGTCGAGCTGGCGGTACGCCTCGGCGGCGCTGACCAACGGCAGCGTCAGCCGACCGTCCGGGAACCGGATCTCGCCGCCGACCCTGGTGGGGTACATCGGAACCTGCGTCCGGTACCAGCCAGCCCGGAACGCCGCCTCGGTGTCGGGGGTGAAGCGCGGGTCACCGGTGAGCACCGTCGGCCCCTCCAGCGGCACGTACCCCGTGCGCCACGCCGTTCCGGGCTGCCACGCCTCGGCGACCTGGGCCGCCCTCTGGTCGAAGGCCTCCGCGGGTCGCGTCGGGTCGCCCGCCGGGTCGGCACCGGTCGCGGCACAGCCCGCCACCAGAAGCAACGGGAGTACGAGCAGCAGGGCCGGTCGACGCATGAACGGTTCGACGCGGCCACCGACGACCCGGTTCCCCGGCAGGGGTTCAGGTTTCGCCACCCAGATCCGTCTGGTAGGCCTCCCAGAGCAGGTCGGAGCCGCGTCGCCGATGCCGGGCCAGCTTCCGCAGCAGGTGCCCGGCTCGATGCCGTAGCTCGTCCGGCGACACCTCGGCCTGCTCGGCGATCCGCTGCACCGCGAGGAGCGCGGCCACGATCGCCGCGTGCTCCCGGGTCAGCAACCGCACCCCGTGCTCCAGCCGCGGCGACTGGGTGAGCAGCTCCCGGTAGAGGCCCGCGGGCCCCTCGGTGACCCGGACGTGCTCGGCGAAGCCCTGCCGCACCGGACGCAACCGCAGCAGGACCTCCTCCCGCCAACGCGGCTCGGTGGTGGCGACGGCGACGGCCCGGCCGAACGCGTGGACGTCTCCGGCGAGCCCGGCCGGGCGCGGCTCACCGGGTAGTCCGATGGGATGGGGATCGACGGGATGCGCGGCACGCGGACGGGCGACGAGTGACGGCTGCTGGACCGGACCGGTGACCATGGCACCTCCCGCGCGAAAGCTGCTATCCCATATCGCGATGGTGAGGCTGACCGGAGGGCTCTGTCCAGGGTCGCCCGGTGGCTCATCTGCCCCGTTCACCACAGCAGCCCCACCCGTACCAGGGGTCACTGGTCACGAGGCGGAGGCGGCCTAGCGAGGGTGCGTCGCCAGGCGGTTCAGGTGGTCGGCGACGGCGTGCGCGGCGTCGTCGCGCCCGTCGGCCGGTCGGCCGGTCGTGATCGCGTCCGCCAACGCGCGCAGCTCGGACGGGGGCAGGCTGTCCAGACCCATACCGCGCAGCGGGATGACGACGCGCGGCGCGCCCGACCGGTCGACGGCGACGACGGCGGCGGAGCGCAGCCGCTGCCCGACCATCGGGGCATCGTCCCCGCGATGCGACACCCCGTCGGCGTCGATCCGGGCGGTGGCGAGGTCGACGGAACGGGTACGGAACGCGCTCCGGACCCGTACCCGGCTGCCGTCCAGCCACGCGGCGGTGCGGAGCACCCGCAGCACGAGGTAGACGCCGAGCAGGACGAACGGCAGGCCGCACAGCCCGAGCACCGGGACCTGACCGGACTGGTCCGCGCCGCCGGCGGAGTCCCTCAGCGCGGGCGGCAGCATTCCCGGCGGCAGGTCGCGGGCCTCCTCGTAGGAGGCGAACGCGTCCCCCGGGCCGGTCAGCCGACGCAGCAGTCCGCCGGCGAGCAGGGGCAGCGCCACGAACGCCACGCCGAGGGTCGCGACGAAGACGCCGGACAGCACCGCCACGGTGCGCTGGGCGGGTGACGCGCCTACCGACAGGCGCAGCTCCTGGTGGGTCACAGCAGGCAGCGTAAGACCTCGACACGACGAAGCGCCCCGGCTGGTGGGCCGGGGCGCTTCGCTCGAGGTGGTGGAGGTGCCGGGAATCGAACCCGGGTCCTTCGCCGGTTTGTCAGGGCTTCTCCGAGCGCAGCTCGCTGTGCCTCTACTCGGCCCCACCGCTCACGCGAGCAAGTTGGTGTGACGGGCCCAGTCGCTGATTGATCTCGCCGCACGGACCCCGCGACCGGGTCCGATTGGCCAGCCTTCTAGCTGATGCCGGCTACTGGGACGAAGGCGTTCCCAGGCCGACAGACTTAGCTACTCGCCTCAGGCGGCGAGAGCGAAGTCAGCGCGAGTGTTATCGGCGCTTATAAGTTTCCGACGATCGATTCTCGAGACGACGTCGGCTTCCTCGGCTCGCTTCCCCTGTCGCTGCGTACGAAGTCGAAACCAGTCACCCCCTCGACAGGCCACCGATGTGGCGGCACTGACAAGACTAACGCCTGCCGCAACAGCTTTCATCCCGAGCCCTGGGCCGGCGCGCCGACCCGGACAAACAGGATGAATCAGTCGTCCATGCCCTTGCCCCGGCGACCGGACACCCGGGCGATCTCCCGGTCCGCGTCCCGCTTGGCGAGGTCCTGACGCTTGTCGTACGCCTTCTTGCCCTTGGCCAGGGCGATCTCGACCTTGGCCCAGCCGTCGGAGAAGTAGACCTGCAACGGGACGATCGTCAGACCACCCTCGCGGGTCTTGCCGACGAGCTTGTCGATCTCACCCCGGTTGAGCAGCAGCTTGCGCGTACGCCGGGGCTCGTGGTTGGTCCAGGTGCCCTGGGTGTACTCCGGGATGTGCATGGCGTGCAGGTACAACTCGCCGTCGCGCTCCTGCGCGAAGGCGTCGACGAGCGACGCGCGACCAGCCCGCAGCGATTTGACCTCGGTGCCGGTCAGCGCCATGCCCGCCTCGTAGGTGTCCAGGATGGCGTAGTCGTGGCGCGCCTTCTTGTTGGAGGCGACCACCTTGCGCCCCTTTTCCCGTGGCATCGGTGCCACCCCCTCTCCGGCGTCCGTGGCCGGGCTCACCCCGGCCGGACAACCGATCATGCTACCCGAAGCACAAGGACCCTCCCGCGCCGTTTATTTCCGGCTGCGGGAGGGTCCTTAAGGAGACGACGGGACGACCCGTACGGTGCCTAGACCCGCAGGTAGAAGCGCAGGGTGATCCAGGCGGTGCCCGCACTGACCAGACCACCGACACCGGCCATCAGCGGGAAGATGAACAGGATGTCGCCCCAGGTGATCGGCGAGAGCAGACCCTGCAACGCGCTCAACGAGCCGTCGAAGAGCAGATACTTCGCCGCGATCAGGGCGACCAGACCGAGCAGCGAGCCGATCAGGCCGGCCACCACGGCCTCCAGCACGAACGGCGCCTGGATGAACCAGTTGGACGCGCCGACCAGCTTCATGACCGCGACCTCACGCCGCTTGCTGTACGCGGCCACCTGAATGGTGTTCGCGACAAGCAGCAGGGCGGCGATCGCCATCACGATGGCGGCGGCCAGGGCGATGTTCTGGATCGACGTGAGGATGTTGAAGATCTTGTCGAGCAGTTTGCTCTGGTCGACGATCTCGTCGACGCCCCCGGTCTCCTTGTACTGGTCGTAGATGTTCTTGTACTGCTCCGGGTTGTTCAACGTGATCCGGAAGGACTCCGGCAGCTGGTCCGGCTTGACCGCGTTCACCAGATCCGGAGCGTCCTGGTACATCGTCTTGAAGCGCTCGTACGCCTGGGCCTTGTCGACGTAGATGACCTCCTTCACCAGGGGGTCACCGTCGAGCTTGGTCCGCAGATCGGTGCGCTCCTGCTCGCTCACCTCCTGGTTCAGGAAGATCGCGACCTGGATGTTCTTGAAGTAGAGGTCCTTCATGTCGTCGACCTGGCGGTACATGAGACCGCTGGCGCCGAGCATGGTCAGCGAGACCGCCATCGTGATGATCATCGCGATGGACATGGTCACGTTGCGCCACAGTCCGACCAGTACCTCGGACAGGACGTATTTCACGCGCATCGGGATTTCCTCCGGGTCTCCGGCATGAGGTGTTCGTCGTCAGGCTGGGCAAGGGTGGAGCGTCGGCTCACCCGTAGACGCCGCGGGCCTGGTCACGCACGATGCGACCGCTCTCGATCTCGACGACGCGGCGGCGCATCTGGTTCACGATGTTGGAGTCGTGGGTGACCATCACGACGGTCGTGCCGGTGCGGTTGATCCGGTCCAGCAGACGCATGATCTCGATTGAGGTGTCCGGGTCCAGGTTTCCGGTGGGCTCGTCCGCCAGCAGGATCAGCGGACGGTTCACGAACGCCCGGGCGACCGCGACACGCTGCTGCTCACCACCGGAGAGCTCATGCGGGTAACGGTGCTCCTTGCCACCGAGCCCGACCAGCTCCAGAACCTCCGGCACGACCCGGCGGGCGACCGCCTTCGTCTTGCCGATCACCTCGAGGGCGAACGCCACGTTCTCGTAGGCGGTGCGGTTCGGCAGCAGCCGGAAGTCCTGGAAGACACAGCCGATCGAGCGCCGGAAGTGGGGTCGCTTCCAGGAACGCATCGACGTGACGTCCTTGCCGTTGACGACGACGCGTCCCTTGTTGGGGGCCACCTCGTGCAGCAGCATCTTGATGATCGTGGACTTGCCGGAGCCGGATGGACCGATGAAGAAGACGAACTCGCCCTTCTCGATCGAGACGGACACGTTGTCGAGCGAAGGCCGGGACGCCTTCGGGTACGTCTTCGTCACTTGCTCAAGCTGAATCACGGGTGGTGAGTCTACGCGGTGTAACAACTGAGCCAAGCCCCACGCCCCGCCGATCCGCCGCGAGTCGCCGAATCAGGCTCCCACCTGGAGATCGATGACGCGCTGCGCCTACACGCGGTTACGCACCGTCGTCGGCGAGTTGCCGCTGCTTGCGCCAACGGATGCCCGCCTCGATGAAACCGTCCAACTCACCGTCGAAGACGGCGCTCGGATTGCCGGTCTCCTGCTCGGTTCGGAGATCCTTCACCATCTGATATGGGTGCAGGACGTAGGAGCGCATCTGGTCACCCCAGGAGCCGGCGGCGTTCTCCTTGAGACCTTCGAGCTTGGCCTGCTCCTCCTGGCGCTTGCGCTCCAGCAGCCGGGCCTGCAACACCCGCAGCGCGGAGGCCTTGTTCTGCAGCTGCGACTTCTCGTTCTGGCAGGTCACCACGATGCCGGTCGGGATGTGGGTCAGCCGGACCGCAGAGTCGGTGGTGTTGACGCTCTGCCCACCAGGACCGGAGGAACGGTAGACGTCGACGCGTACCTCGTTCTCCGGGATGTCGATGTGGTCGGTCTGCTCGGTGACCGGCAGGACCTCGACGCCCGCGAAGCTGGTCTGCCGGCGGCCCTGGTTGTCGAACGGGCTGATCCGGACCAGGCGGTGGGTGCCCGACTCGACACTGAGCGTGCCGAACGCGTACGGCACCTTCACCGCGAAGGTGGCCGACTTCAGGCCCGCCTCCTCGGCGTACGAGGTCTCGTAGACCTCGGTCGGGTAACCGTGCCGCTCCGCCCAGCGCAGGTACATCCGCAGCAGCATCTCGGCGAAGTCGGCGGCGTCCACGCCACCGGCACCGGCGCGGATGGCGACCAGCGCCTCCCGGGAGTCGTACTCACCGGAGAGCAGGGTGCGGACCTCCATCTCCTGGATGGCCTTGGTCAACCCGGTGATCTCCGACTCGACCTCGGTCAGCACGCCCGGGTCGGACTCGGCCTCGGCGAGCTCCAGCAGCACCTGGGCGTCGTCGAGGCTGGAGCGGAGGGTGCCCAGCTTGCTGATCTCGCCGTTGACGTACGACAGCTGCGAGGTCACCTGCTGAGCCTTGGCCTGGTCGTCCCAGAGATCGGGGGCGGAGGCCTCCTGCTCGAGGCGGGCCTTGTCCTCGTGGAGCCGGTCGATGTTGAGGACGGCCTCGATGTTTCGCAGGGTCGCGTCGAGTTCCTTGAGCTGTTCGGCGTAATCGGCAGCGGTCACGACAGACAAGCGTACTGCGCGGACGAGGAGTGAGCTTGCGAGCCCCGCAGTTCCGCGCCAAATCGGCCCTGCGCCCAGGCTGCCGGAGCAGCGCGTTTGCTCTCGGCGAATCTGCCGGAGGTCACCCGACGGGGGCGGACTTCAGCCAGGACAGGGCGGCCTTGTGGTACGCGACGGCGAATTCCAGCGCGCTGGCGTCGTACGTCTCCCCGTCCCGTTTGGCGTTCTTGACCTGTTCCCGGACCTGGGCGAGGGCCTCGGTGTGGTACTCGTTGGCCGAGGCGTACAGGCCCTTCAACTGGCTCGCCGAGTGCAGGTTGCCGAAGGCCATCCGCAGCGCGATCGGGTTGCGGATGGTGTCCCGCCCCGGGTTCTCCGCGAGCCAGCGGGAGAACGTCCGCTTCCCACTGGCCGTGAGTGCGTACGGCTGGCTCATCCGCGGCCCCGGCTTACCGAGACGCACGTAACCCCGCTCGGCCAGCACCGGCAACTCGCGGTAGACCTGACTGCGGGTCATCGACCAGTACGGCGCCAGACGGCGCTCAGCGGCGGCCATCAACTGACCGCCTGTCATCGGGCCCTCGTGGAGGAGGCCGAGCAGGGCCGCCGCCGTAGGGTTGACTCCGGATTCCGCCATGCCCACTACGCTGCCACTTTGCGCACCCGGCGTCCAGGATTTGCCAGTTTGCCACCCAACAGGACTTCCTAAGTGCACTGTCGGCGGCAGACTGTCCGTTGAGGACTATCGATGGATTGCGGCAGGACGTCCGACCGCCGGCAGCGCCACGCGCCGCCGGCGGTCGTCGCCGGTCAGCCCATGTGGGGGTACGTGTGGTCCGTCGGCGGCACGAAGGTCTCCTTGATCGTCCGCGGCGACAGCCAACGGACCAGGTTCAACCAGGAGCCCGCCTTGTCGTTGGTGCCACTGGCCCGGGCACCACCGAAGGGCTGCTGCCCGACCACCGCGCCGGTCGGCTTGTCGTTGATGTAGAAGTTGCCGGCCGCGTACCGCATGCGCTCGGCGACCGCGTCCACCACCCGGCGGTCGTTGGCGAACACCGAGCCGGTCAACGCGTACGGGGCGATCGACTCGGCCTGCGCGACAACGTCGTCGAAGCGGGCGTCGTCGAACACGTGCACGCCCAGGATCGGCCCGAAGTACTCGGTGGTGAAGGTCTCGTGGGCGGCGTCGGAGCACTCGAACAGGGTCGGCCGGACGAAGTAGCCGACCGAGTCGTCCGCCGTGCCACCGGCCAGCACCCGGCAGGAGTCGTCACCGTTGATCAGCTCCAGCGCCGCGGTGTGCCGGGCAAACGCCTTGTCGTCGATCACCGCGCCGCCGAAGTTGCCGAAGTCGGCCACGTCGCCGTAGGTCAACGAGTCGGTGGTGGCGGCCAGCCGGTCGCGCAGCCCACCCTCCCAGATCGACCGTGGCACGTACGCCCGCGAGGCCGCCGAGCACTTCTGACCCTGGTACTCGTACGCGCCGCGGATCAGCGCGGTGTGCAGGGCGTCCACGTCGGCGCTGGTGTGCGCGACCACGAAGTCCTTGCCGCCGGTCTCGCCGACCAGTCGCGGGTAGCCCCGGTAACGGGAGATGTTGTCGCCGACGGTCCGCCACAACTGCTGGAAGACCTTGGTGGAACCGGTGAAGTGGATGCCGGCCAGATCCGGGTCGGCCAGCACGACGTCGGAGACCTCCTCGCCCCGGCCGGTGACCATGTTGATCACGCCGGGCGGCAGGCCGGCGGCCTCGAACAGCCGCATCGTGAAGTGCGCGGCGAACTGCTGGGTCGGGCCCGGCTTCCAGATCACCGTGTTGCCCAGCAACGCGGGCGCCGACGGCAGGTTGCCGGCGATGGCCGTGAAGTTGAACGGGGTGACCGCGTAGACGAAGCCCTCCAGCGGGCGGTGGTCGAAACGGTTCCAGACACCCGGGGCGGACGCCGGCTGCTCCTCGAGCAGGCGGCGGGCGAAGTGCACGTTGAACCGGAGGAAGTCGATGAACTCACACGCCGAGTCGATCTCCGCCTGGATCGTGGTCTTCGACTGGCCCAGCATCGTGGCGGCGTTGAGGGTGTCGCGCCAGGGGCCGGCGAGCAGTTCGGCGGCGCGCAGGAAGATCGCGGCGCGCTCCTCGAAGGGCAGCGCCCGCCACATCGGGGCAGCTTCCTTGGCCGCCTTGATCGCGGCGCTGGCGTCGTCGTGGGTCGCGTGACCCGTCACGCCCAGAACGTGCGCGTGCTTGTGCGGCTGCACCACGTCGATCGAGTCACCGGCAGCCATCCGCTGCTCACCACCGATGGTCATCGGCAGGTCGATGCGCTCGGCGGCGAGCTCGGTCAGCCGCCGCTGGAGCCGGTCCCGGTCGGGGCTGCCCGGCTCGTAGTTGCGAACCGGCTCGTTGCGCGGCTCGGGAACGGAGAACACGGCATCCATCAAGGCTCCTGGCGATCTCGACAGCAGTGGCGAAACCGGACCCGCAGGCACCGACCGGACGGTCGGACACCGGACGCCACCCGGGGGGCCGAGCAGCGGCGGGACCTCCCGTGATTCTCCCATGGAGAGCTGCGTGCCCCACCTCCGCCACCGTCTTCGGCCAAGGACCGGCGCACCCCTTCTCCCCTTACCGATCGGGCTCGATCCGGTGCCGCGACCGCTGGGCCGGCCGCCCGCCCGACGCGTACCCCCCTGCGGACCTCCCGGGGCGGCGGGCGACCCAGCGGGCCCGCGTACCCTGAATGGTCGGTGACCTGCCGCCTCGAAGGGGAGACGATGACCAAGCAGCCCGGCCGCGTCCCGGCCGCGGAGTCGGACGACCCGGCTGCCGACGCCGCCAGCCCCCGCAGCGGGCCGCTGCCCGCGCCCGGTGCGGCGGTCCTCGCGCTGCTGGCGCTCGCGTGGCTGACCGCCATGCTCTGGTCCACGCGGGAGGCCATCACCTCGGCGGCGGCCGGCGTCACCGCGATCAGCCTCTCCGCCTTCGCCCTGCCCGGCGTGATCTCGGCCGCGCTGGTGGCCGGGGCGGCCGTCGCGCTGGCGGCGGCCAACCTGCTGTCCCGCCGGTACGGCGACTGGGCCACCCTGCGCTTCACCGGGGCGATCGGCGGCGGCATGCTCGTCGGTCTGGGCGCCGCGCTGGCGATCAACCTCACCTACTTCGACACCTCGACCACCAACGTGATCGCCGGCACCACGGCCGCCGCCGCGATCATCGGCGGTGCCGTGGCCGCTGCGCGGACCGCCCCGGCGGTCGGCGCGGTGGTGGCCGCCGCGCTGGGCACGCTCCTCTTCGTGGTCGCGTTCAGCCAGGCCCGGGACCCGCTGTTCGACCTCTTCGGGGCCGGCGACAGCCAACAGTCGGTCGTCGACGCGGCCAAGTGGGTGTCCCGCACCGAGTCGCTCGTCGCCGGGCTGCTCGCCGGACTGCTCGCCTACGGCTACCTGACCTGGTCGCGACGGCGAACCCTCCGCCACGACCCCGAGGCGCCGGCACTGCGCTGGCCGGCGTACCTGCTCGCGGGCGCCGGACCAGGGCTGTTCCTGCTGCTCGCCGAGGTGATCATCCGGGTCGGTGGCCGATCGCTGCTCGATCTGGCCAGCGCGCTCAGCGAGGCGGACGCTGTGGCGCAGACGTCGCTGGGCACCTCCCGGGTGGACAACGGCATCTGGGTGCTGTTCGTCGGGGCCCTGACCGCGCTCATCGCGTTCGGCCGCACGCTCGGCCCCTCGCAGAACGACGACGACGAACCGGCCGACAAGCCGCAGGGCACCACGGACCCGGTCGCCGCGGACCGGGACATTGCCGAGACGGACCCGGCCGAGGCGTTCGACAGGCTCGACACGGGCCCGGCCAAGGCCGATCCGGCCCGCTGACGTCGGTCGGCGTCCGGCTCGGCGCGGTCGGGTCGTACCTCGCGGCGCTGTTGCGGTCTTCGGCTCAGCTTGCCGCGCGCAGCAGCTGGTCCAGCTCCGTCACGTCGTACCACTCCAGTTCGTGGTCCTCAGCGCCGTCGACGGCGAACTGGGCGTCGGGGTCGCTAGCTGCCGCCTCAGCCACCACGTCAGCCGCCGCGGTGACGTCCTCGACCGCGTCCGCGCCATCCACGTGGATGGCCGCGATGGCACCGACCGGCACGGCGTCAGCCAACGTCACCGTGCTGGAACCCAGCTCACCGTCGCCCCGCCCGACCGCGCGCGCCGGCAGGTCCACCGAGACGACGACACGGCGACGGGGAGCGTCCGGGTCGGCCCGGAGCAGGTGCAGCGCGTCCTGGGCGGCCCGGGTGAACGCGACGTACTCCAACTCCTCCTCGTCGCCCTCGGCGTACCACTCGCGCAGCGCCGGGGTCACGGCATGGGCCTCGTCGGCGGCCAGGCCCTCGGCGCGCAGCCGGGCCAGCATCGGTACGGTCGCCGGCACGTACACCCGGACAAGCTCGTCGGTCACCGGTCGTCTCCCCGCTTCGTCCACCGCCGGCGGCCGCCGGCACGGGCGCAGATCATGCCGCACGCCGTGACCGTCATACACCCCGCCTCCGGCCGGTGGAAGTTTCCGGCCGGTGTGTCCTCGCACGGTCCGACCTACCGCAGGTAGCCGGATGCTGGGCGGCGGGAGCTGTCGGTGGCAAACTGAGCCAAACGTCATCAACACCGGGAGTTCCTGTGGAGCCGAGGTTCCTGCTGCTCTCCGACGTCGCCGCCGAGCTGAACGTGTCGGACTCGCAGGTCTACCACATGGTGCGCAGCGGCGAACTGCCCGCGATCAAGATCGGCGGACGCGGACAGTGGCGCGTCGAACGTGCGCGGCTGGAGGACTACATAGCGCGCAAATACCATGAGACAGCAGAATGGGTACAGAGCAACCCCTTGATCGACCGCGACCCGGAGTAGCTGCTCCATCGGCCGTGTCGGACCTCAACATGGCCGAGTCGGTCGAATACGGCATTCTGCGCCTAACCCGCGAGCGCCACTCCCCTGAGGACGCCGAAACCGGTTGATCCAATCCATATCGGCGAAGTGGGGGTATCGGGCCGCAGCGATACCGCAACTTCGGCGAAGTGGAGTGGATCATGCTTCGCCCCATGTCCAGCTCGCCCGTGGGGCATTGACCGGGGCCGTTTCGTCGGTCAAAATTGGGCTGGTCGGAGGCAAACGAAAGCAAACGCAAGATCAAGGGGGCATGATGAGCGAGGCGCGACCCGGCCCCTCCCGACCACCCGTGCGGCTGCGCCCCGTCCCACCGGTCGATCCTCCGTACGTCGACGAGACCGACGGGTCGTACTGGCCGGCACCCACCCACGGTCAGCTCGCCCTCGACCTGTTCGCCTCGACACGGCGGGACCCGGTCCGACCACCCGAACGCCGGGCTGCCCTCCGCCCGGTGCCCACTCGGCCCACCGCTCACCCGGCCGCCTCGCTACCCGGAGCGACCGCTCCGGAGTCCGCCCGAGCTGCGCACCGTTTCGTCGGCACCTGCCTGGAAGTGATCAACGGCTACCGGTCACCGGCACAGGTGCGCGCGTTGCTCGACCCACCCCGAGCGGCTGACCTGCTGGCCGAGCTGGCCCGCGCATCAACGCGCACCGGGGCACCTCGCCGCCGCGCATCCCGACCGGCGGTCCGACTACTACGCCTCCGTGTCTGCGAGCCTCGGGAAACGGCCGTGGAGGCGGCTGCCGTCCTCACCGGCGCGGCCGGTCGAAGTTGGGCGATGGCGCTCCGTCTGGAACACCGTCGGGGCCGCTGGCTCTGCACCGCCCTGCACGTCCTCTGACAAAAGCGGCCGAGCCAAGGCCGGTCGGGCCGGGACGAGGCACGGCCAGGACGAGGCACGGCCAGGCCAGAGTGAGACCCGGCCAGGACCGCCAGATCGTCCCACTCCAGGTCGAGCCATGCCGGCCGGGCTTGATCGACTCGGGTTCTGGGAAGTCGGGCCATCAACCTGCCGACGACACTCCGACTTCCTGCAAACCGAGTCGATCATCAGGAGCGCGGGTCGCAGACGGCAAAGACGCAGAGGGCGAGCCGCAGGCGGCGGGCGGCGCGCCCTGAGCCGCAGACGGCGGGTCCCGGGCGACGGCGGCGAGCCGCGAGCGACGGCGGCAGGGGCGAGCCGCGGCGGCAGGGGCGAGCCGCGAGCGACGGACGGCGAACCGCGGACGGCAACGAGCCCCGGGCGACGACGGCCAGCAGCAGGCGACGGACGACGAGCCCTGGGCGACGGCGGCGAGCGATGGCGGCAGGCGGCGAGCGGCGAGCGGCGAGCGGCGAGCGGCGAGCGGCGGGCGGCAGGCCGCAGGCCGCAGGCCGCGAACGGAATCGGCACGAGAAGGGCCGTGGACGACGAACGGGTCCCGGCCTGGCGGCCGGGACCCGTTCGTCAGGTGCTGTTGATCAGTTGCCGCCGTTGGGGGCACCGTGGCAGCGCTTGTACTTACGACCCGAGCCGCACGGGCACGGCGCGTTGCGGGACGGACCGTTGCTCGCCTCCGCCTGGTTCGGCGCCGGGCGACGGGAGCCGGCCGTCGGGAGCGCCGGGCCACGAAGTCCGGACGCGGGTCGCTGCGGCGCGGACGGGGCGGTCTGCCCCGGTGCCGCCGGAACATTCGGGGACGGTCGGCCCACACCGAGCGCAGGAGCCTGCTGCTCGGCCTGCTCGACGGCGACCGCGCCCGGGCTGGCCTCACCGTCGATGGTGGGAGCGGAGTATTGCAGGCCCTGCCGCCGAGGTGGCTGGTCGAGGCCCTTGGCACGAATCTCCACCGGCTTGTCGAGCAGGGTGACCTCGTCGGCCCCCTCCTCCGGCTCCGGTTCGGTCACCTGGACGTCGATGTTGTAGAGGAAGCCGACAGTCTCTTCCTTGATGCCGTCCATCATGGTGGCGAACATGTCGAAGCCCTCGCGCTGGTATTCCACCACCGGGTCGCGCTGGGCGTACGCCCGGAGGTTGATGCCCTCCTGGAGGTAGTCCATCTCGTAGAGGTGCTCGCGCCACTTCCGGTCGATGACCTGGAGCAGCACCATCCGTTCGAGCTGGCGCACACCCTCGGTGCCGAGCTGCTCCTCGCGCCGGTCGTACGCGGCGTTCGCGTCCTCCTTGAGGCGGGCGACCAGGAAGTCGGCGTCCATGCCGGCCCGCGAGCCGCCGGCTTCCTCCTCCAGCTCCTCGATCGTCACGCCGACCGGGTAGAGCTGCTTCAGGCTGGACCAGAGCTGTTCGAGGTCCCAGTCTTCGCCGTAGCCCTCGGAGGTGGCGCCCCGCACGTACGCCTCGACGGTGTCGTCGATCATGTTGCGGACCTGGTCGGAGAGGTCTTCGCCGTTGAGCACCCGGAGTCGCTCGGCGTAGACGACCTGGCGCTGCTTGTTGAGCACCTCGTCGTACTTGAGGACGTTCTTGCGGATCTCGGCGTTCTGGCCCTCGATCTGGGCCTGGGCGCTCTTGATCTGCCGGGTGACCATCTTCGACTCGATGGGCACGTCCTCCGGGATGTTGAAACGCTCCATCACGGCCTCGACCGCACCGGCCCGGAAGCGTCGCATCAGCTCGTCCTGGAGGGACAGGTAGAAGCGGGACTCGCCCGGGTCGCCCTGCCGGCCGGCACGACCGCGCAGCTGGTTGTCGATCCGGCGGGACTCGTGCCGCTCGGTGCCCAGCACGTACAGGCCACCGGCGGCGGAGACCTCTTCCGCCTCGGCGTCACAGGCCTGCTTCCAGGTGGGGAGGACCTCCTCCATCGCCTTGGCGTACTCTTCCTCGTTCTCCAACGGGTCGAGGCCGCGCTGGCGCAGCTCGTTCGCGGCGAGGAACTCGGCGTTGCCGCCGAGGAGGATGTCGGTGCCACGGCCGGCCATGTTGGTGGCGACGGTGACGGCGCCCTTACGCCCGGCCTGGGCGACGATCTCGGCCTCCCGGGCGTGGAACTTGGCGTTCAGCACGTTGTGCGGGATGCCGCGTCGGCGCAGCAGCTGGGAGAGGATCTCGGAGTTTTCCACCGAGACGGTGCCGACCAGCACCGGCTGACCCATCTGGTGCCGCTCGGCGATGTCCTCGATGACGGCGTTGAACTTGGCCTTCTCCGTCTTGTAGATGACGTCGGGCCGGTCCTCGCGGACCATCGGGCGGTGCGTCGGGATGGTCACGACGCCGACCTTGTAGACCTTGTTGAACTCGCTCGCCTCGGTCTGCGCCGTACCGGTCATGCCGGACAGCTTCGTGTAGAGGCGGAAGTAGTTCTGGAGGGTGATGGTGGCCAGGGTCTGGTTCTCCTGCTTGATCTCCACCCCCTCCTTGGCCTCGATCGCCTGGTGCATGCCCTCGTTGTAGCGACGGCCGTGCAGGATGCGACCGGTGAACTCGTCGACGATCAGGACCTCACCGTCGCTGACGATGTAGTCCTTGTCGCGCTTGTAGAGCTCCTTGGCCTTGATGGCGTTGTTGAGGTAGCCGACCAGAGGGGTGTTGACCGACTCGTAGAGGTTGTCGATGCCGAGCCGGTCCTCGACCTTGGCGACACCGCGCTCGGTCACGGCGATGGTGCGCTTGGAGTGGTCGACCTCGTAGTCGCCCTCGCCGTCGGTGCCGGGCTGGAGCCGGGCCACCACGCCGGCGAACTCGCCGTACCAGCGGGCGGAGTGCTCGGCCGGACCCGAGATGATCAGCGGGGTGCGGGCCTCGTCGATGAGGATCGAGTCGACCTCGTCGACCACCGCGAAGTTGTGGCCGCGCTGGACCAGCTCGTCCTTCGACCAGGCCATGTTGTCGCGCAGGTAGTCGAAGCCGAACTCGTTGTTGGTGCCGTAGGTGATGTCGCAGTCGTAGGCGGCCTTGTGCTCGCTGGCCGGGCGGTTGGGCAGGACCACGCCGACGGTCAGCCCGAGGAACTCGTGCACCCGACCCATCCACGCCGCGTCACGCTGGGCGAGGTAGTCGTTGACCGTGATCACGTGGACGCCCTTGCCGGAGAGCGCGTTGAGGTAGACGGCCATGACCGAGGTCAGCGTCTTGCCCTCACCGGTCTTCATCTCGGCGATGTTGCCGAAGTGCAGCGCCGCACCGCCCATCACCTGGACGTCGTACGGCCGCTGGCCCAGCACCCTGGCGGCCGCCTCGCGGGCCACCGCGAACGCCTCCGGCAGCAGGTCGTCGAGGGTCTCGCCCTCGTCGAGCCGCTCCCGGAACTGCTCGGTCATGCCGGCCAGTTCCTCGTCGGTGAGGTTGACGTAGTCGTCCTCGATCGAGCTGACGGCGGCAGCGATGGCCTTGAGCCGGCGCACCATGCGGCCCTCGCCGGCGTTAAGGACCTTTTCCAGAATCGACACGGATCAACGCTCCCCTAGACAGTCTCGAACCATCGTAGGCGCTCCATCGGCTCGATGGTCACTGGTGGCGGTGCTCGACCCCGCCGAACCCGACATAAGTCGCGTCCTGCACATGCCCCAAACGTTATCCGGTTACGCCGTCGGCGAACGTTGCGGCACGATGCACGGGTGGAGCCCGTAGAGATCATCGAGGACGGCGTGCTGCTGCGGCCCTGGCGGGAGGCGGACGCCGAGGCCGTGCACCGAGCCTGCCAGGACCCGGACATTCAGCGCTGGACGACAGTGCCGCGTCCGTATCGGCCGGAACATGCGCTCGGTTTCGTCACCGAGGTGACCGGACGAGCCTGGGCGGAGGGCAGCGGCGCTCCGTTCGCGGTCTGCGACCCGGCGACCGGTGACCTGCTCGGCTCCTGCGGTTTGATCTCCATCGACCCGGACGGCAACGGTGAGATCGGCTACTGGACCGCCCCCTGGGCGCGGGGCCGGGGGGTGATGGTCCGGGCCACCCGGGCGGTGGCCCGCTGGTCCTTCGACGGCCTGGGGCTGCGCCGGTTGATCTGGCAGGCCGAGGTGGGCAACCACGCCTCCCGGCTGGTCGCGCTGCGGGCCGGCTTCCGGGTCGACGGCCGGCTGCGGCTGGCCCACTCGCCGCTGCACGGCGCTGCGGACGGCTGGATCGGCTCTCTGCTGCCCGGTGAGGTGCCCGCGCCCGGGTCGACCGGGCCGGCCGGTCCGGGCACCCTGGCCGCTCGGCGGGCCGCCGTCTTCGGCCGCCCGCAGCCTGTCCTGTTCGCCTCTGCGGCATCCGGCGAGCTGCGGCTACGGCCCATGGAGGAACAGGACCTGGACGCCGTGGTGCGGACCTGCCAGGACCCGGAGAGCATCCGCTGGACCACGGTGCCGGACCCGTATGACCGCGCCGACGCGCAGGGTTACCTGGCCTACGGCCGGGACGCCTGGGCTCGGGGGGACGCCGCCTGTTTCGTGATCGCCGACCCCGACGACCGGTATGTCGGCACTATCGACCTTCGACTCTCCTCCGGTGACCCGCTGCTGGCGGATGTGGGGTTCATGACCGCCCCGGAGGCCCGTGGCCGGGGATACCTGCCGGCCGCGCTCGTCGCTCTCAGCGCCTGGGGGTTCAGCACGTTGGGCCTGGCCCGCATCGAGTGGCGGGCGAACGTCGGCAACACCTCCTCCCGCCGGGCGGCGGAGAAGGCGGGCTTCACCATGGAGGGGACCGCCCGGGCCGGGGTGCAGCACCGGGGCGAGCGCGTCGACGTGTGGGTGGGGGCGCTGCTCGCCAAGGACCTGACGTGAGCTTCGAACAGGTCGTGGAGGCGCACGGGGTGCGGCTGCGACCGTTCCGCGACGAGGACGTCCCCGATGTGGTCGACGGCTTGGCCGACCACGTCAGCCAGCGGTTCATGACCGGCCTGCCATCGCCGTACACCGAGGTCGACGCGCGGTGGTGGATCGACGCGGGCGCCCCGGCGGCCTGGACCGGCGGCGGCGCGGCGTACGCCGTCGCGGACCCGGCGACGGACCGCCTGCTCGGCACCGTGGGCCTGTCCAACCCGGTGCCCGCGCGGGGGCAGGCCGAGATCGGCTACTGGCTGCGGCCCGCGGCGCGCGGACGAGGCGTGGCCACGGCGGCGACCCGTGCGCTCGCCGAGCACGCGTTCGCCTCCGGGACGGCTCGGCTGGAGCTGCTCACCGCCGTGGAGAACGGCGCGAGCCAGCGGGTCGCGCTGGCCGCCGGTTTCCGCCACGAGGGTTCCCGCCGGTCCGCCGGTAGCGCCCGCGACGGGGGTCGGCACGATCTGCTGGCCTGGGTACGCCTCGCCGGCGATCCCCCCGGCCCGGTCGCCCGGCTGCTGCCCGACCTGCCCGACGGGGTGCTCACCGATCAGGTGGTGGCGCTGCGGCGACTCGCGCCGGGCGATGCGGAGCTGATGTACCGGCTGCACAGTCGACCCGAGGTGGTGGCGAACCAGGCGCCGCCCGTGCCGCCGACGCGCGAGGCGATCGAGCGGCGCTGCCGTCTCGCGGAGAGCGGGTGGCTGACCGGCGAGATCGCCCGGCTGCTGATCACCGACGTGTCCAGCGGGGAGCCGGTGGGCAGTTGCGGGCTGTCGTACACCGATGTGGCCGGCGGCGAGGCGTCGGTGGGTTACGCCCTGTTGCCCGACTGGCGCGGCCGGGGGTACGCGACGCGGGCCGTCCGGCTGCTCGCGGCCTGGGCGTTCGGCGAGGTCGGCGTCGCTCGGCTGAGCGCCGGTACGGTGCCGGACAACATCGCGTCGCACCGGGTGCTGGAGCGGGTCGGGTTCCACGGTGAGGGCCTACAGCGTGGTCGCCTGCCGGGCCTCGACGGCACCCGTCTGGACGATCTGACGTTCGCGCTGCTGCCCGGCAATCTGCGCTGAGACCGGATCAGGGAGTTGTGGCGGGACTCGCCCCACCACAACTCCCTGATCGACGCGGTCAGGGGCCGGTCAGGTGGCGAGGGAGATGATGCCGTAGTCGTAGGCGTGTCGCCGGTAGACGACGCTGGGACGGCCGGACTCCTTGTCCTGGAACAGGTAGAAGTCGTGCCCGACCAGTTCCATCTCGAACAGCGCGTCGTCGATCGTCATCGGCTCCGCCGGGTGCACCTTCTCCCGGGCGATGTGCCACGGCTGCTGGTCGTCGTACTCCTCCTCGACCCGCTCCGCGACGGCGGTGCCGGCGCGAGCACCGTCGGCCGGCGCGCTCAGGGCGGGGGCCACGAGGTCCGCGACGGGCAGGCCCGCGGTGGCCTCGGCGACGGAGATCGGCGCGTGCCGGCCCCGGTGTACGCGGCGACGGTCGGCCGCGCGACGCAGCCGGGTGTCGAGCTTGGCGATGGCCGCGTCGAGCGCGCTGTAGAAGTCGTTCGTGCAGGCCTCGGCCCGAATGACCGGGCCCCGGGAAACGCAGGTGATCTCCACCCGCTGGCAGTGGTCGGCCTGGCGCGGATTGCGCTCGTGAAACAGCTCGACATCGACACGAATAAGCTTGTGGTCGTAGCGTTCGATCTTTGCGAGTTTCTCGGCTACGTGCACCCGGTAATGGTCCGGCACTTCGACGTTTCGGCCCTTGACCACGATGTCCACGTGACCTCCCTTGTTCGGACGGTCTTCGATCCGGTTAGCCCGGTCGCGCGCCGTGGGGAGACCCGCTGGCGTCGACCGGTTGGTACGGCTACGCCTCCTCTCACCGCCAGGGGCGGGTGGAAAGACCTCCTACCCCCGACAGCGAAACGCTAACTCCTGTTTGCTCGACAGTCACCCCATGTTGCCGAGACAGCCCAGGATTTTTCGCAGCTCGTACACCAATGGGTGAAACGGAAACACGATCGGTTACGACTGGTGTCTTTTCTCGGTCGCCGCGAGCACCGCGGCCACACTCGGTGCCCACCCGGTGGCGGTCAGCACCCGGGCTGCGGCGGCCAGGGTGACGCCGGTGGTGACGATGTCGTCGAGCAGCACCACGACGGGTTCCCCGCTCGCGGGTCGGCCCCGGTCCGGTGCTGTGGAGCGCGGCCGGAACGCCGCTTCGGCCGCCGCGGCCCGACCGGTGCTGTCCAGGGTGACCGAGTCGGGTCGGGGCAGCGCGCGCAGCGGGCGGCGCACCCGCACCGCCCAGCCGCTCCGGGTGAGACGGGCAGCGCAGTGCCGGGCCAGCCGGTCCAGGTGGTCCCCGTACCGGGACCGGGCCGCTGCCGCCGTGTCCGGGACCGGGACCAGTGACAGCGGCCTGGACTCGCCGACCGCCGCCGCGACGACCTCCGCGAGCAGCGCGCCGAGCGGACGGGCCAGCCCGTGCCGACCGTGTTCCTTGTACGCCAGCAGCGCCTCGCGCAGCGGGCCGGCGTACGGGCCGAGCGCGACGCAGGGCGGCAGGCCCGGTGGGGCGGGTGTGGGCCGGACCGACAGTGGCCGCAGCGCCTCCAGCGCGGTGACGCACGCCGGGCAGACCCCGTGCCGCAGGCTGGGCCGCCGCTCCCGACAGCCCGCGCAGGTGGTGGGCAGAACCAGGTCGGCGAGGTCCGCCCAGAGCCCGCTCACCGTGTCAGTAGAGGAAGAACGGGGCCGACGGGTTGCTCGGGCGGACACCGGCCGGCACCGGGGCGATGTCCCGCACGCGCTCGGGCTCGATCCGCTCGAACGGGCCGCTCCGGTAGGCCACCCCGTTCGCCTCGTACATGTAGGCCCCGCTGGGTGCCCGCACGGTCCGGTTGGTCGGGTACGCCGTCAGGTGGTTGACCTTGGCCCCCACGTCGGTCCGCAGCGGTGTCTCCAGGGCGCCGTCGACGCTGATCTCGTAGATCGCCTGCTGGCCCGCCGACCCGGCCACCACCAGCCGGTCCTCCCGGCCCCAGTCGACAGCCGTGAGGCCGGTCAGCGAGGTGGCCAGCTGCCGGGGCGGCCCGATCGAGACCCCGCCGCCGTCGAGGTTGACCGCGGCGACGTAGAGCCGCCCGCCCGCGATCAGCGCGACGCGCTGGCCGTCCAGCGCGGCGGCCACCGCTGTGACGTTGCCGGAGGGCAGGTTGAGGGGCACCTGGTACATGCGGGCCGCCTCGTCGAACCGGTAGAGCTGCCCGTCGGCCACCACCAGGCCGCGGCCGGCCCGGGTGTCGGCGGTACGCAGCCAGACCGGGCGGCTCATCGAGGTGTGCTCAGTGTCGCTGCGGCTGACGCCGGTGACCGGCGCGGCACCCGAGCCGACCGACAGACGGTACCGACCGTTGCTGCTGCCGGTGGTGATCATCGCGGCGAGGATCCGCCGGTCCTTGGCCACGGCGAGGTCGGCGGAGACGATGTTGCGGTTGGCCTCGGGCGCCAGCGGCACGGTCCCGCTGAGTTCGCCCTGGAAGTCGAGCGGGTGGATGGCGCCCTCGTACACGCCGAACCGCTGCGGGATGTCGGCGTTCGGGTAGAGCTGCTGGGCGGTTCGTCGCTCGTCCAGGTCCTGCACGGGCTGCGGGTTGTTGCGGATCTTCAGCTCCAGCTCGCCGGTCAGGTCACCGAGCGACCAGGCGAGTTGGGTGATCAGCTGGTCGATCCCGTTCCGGTCGTCACCGGACATGTCGAGGTTGACCTCCCACCGGCTGTCCGCGCCGGTGGCGTTGTTGATCAGCTCGGTGCGGTCGGGCAGCCCGACGACACCCGGACGCAACCAGTCGGAGGGCCCCCCGACCAGCCACTTCACCACCTCGTTGACCCGGCGCTCGCTGGGCACCGCCAGCGGCCGGTAGCGCTGGTCCGGCACGAGGCGGCTGCGGTCGGAACTCCAGAAGTAGATCGACTCGTCCTGGTAGTACTGCTTGAGAGCGACGTCGCTGAGCAGCAGCACGTTCGGCGGGTCGACGACGTAGAGGCCGGCACGCTCGTCGTTGGCACCGCCGTCGAGCGCAGCGCTCCGAAGCCGGAACTCGTACTCGGTCTCGGTCGCGACAGGTGGGGCGAGGACGCCGTTGGCCCGCAGCACACCGATCTGCTGCACGGTGATCTTCACGGTGGTCGTGTTGTCGCTGTTCAGGGTGTAGACCGCCTCACCCAGCCGGACCACGTTCAGCGCGACCTCGCTGCCCTTCTTGTCCTGTAGGCGGGACTTGGACTCCGGGGCGACGAACGCCTTGACCCGCTCGTAGGCCCGGTCCGGCTCACCCGCGGCGGCGGACAGGAAGTTGCGTACGAACATCTCGTTGTCGCTGCCGCTGGACGTCCGCTTCGGCGGCTCGCCGCTGCGCAGGTCGACCACGCCGGCCCCGGTCGCGGCACCGCCCTTGCCGTCCACCCGCACGTCGGAGCCGGCCGGGATGCCACAGCCGGCACCCAGCAGCACCACCGCTCCGAGTGCTCCGAGCAGAGACTGTCGTTTCACGATCGCACCTCCGCCCGTTGCTCGTCCCCGGTCTGGGTGGGGCCGCCGGCCGACCCTCCACCCGGGCCGCCCGCCGACGTCCCGCCGCTGCCGGGGCCGATCGCCAGGGCACCACCGGTGCCGGGGCCGATGGCCAGCGGGCCACCGTCGCGGGGGCCGCCGAAGGGCAGCGCGGCGTCGGCCGGCACCAGTCGCAGCGGCGAGGTGGTCAGCCGGTCACCGGCGCGGGCCGGCAGGGTGAGCCGGAACTGTGCGCCCTGCCCGGGAGCACCCCACGCCTCCAGCCAGCCGCCGTGCAGGCGGGCGTCCTCCAGGCTGATCGACAGGCCCAGCCCGGTGCCACCGGTCTGCCGGGCCCGGGACGGGTCCGCCCGCCAGAACCGGTTGAACACCAACTTCTCCTCGCCCACCTTGAGCCCCACCCCACGGTCGCGGACGGTGATCGCCACGGCGGTCTCGTCGACGCCGAGGGTGATCAGCACCGGACGGGCCTCGCCGTGCTCGACCGCGTTGCCGACCAGGTTGCGCAGGACCCGCTCGACCCGGCGCGGGTCGACCTCGGCGATCACCGGTGCGCTCGGCAGGTCGAGTTCGATCGGGACGCCCACCCGCTCGGCCAGACCAGCCAGCCGGTCGACCACCCGGTGCACCACCGGCACCAGGTCGGTCGGCTCGGAATCCAGCATGGCGAAGCCCGCGTCGAACCGACTGATCTCCAACAGGTCGGTGAGCAGCTCCTCGAACCGGTCCAACTCGGCCTGGAGCAGCTCCGCGCTGCGGGCCACCGCCGGGTCGAACTCGTCGCGCTCGGCGAAGATCAGGTCGGCGGCCATCCGGACGGTGGTCAGCGGCGTACGCAGCTCGTGCGACACGTCGGAGGTGAAGCGGCGCTGCAACCGGGACATCTCCTCCAGGCGCAGAATCTGCCGTTGCAGGTTGGTGGCCATCTGGTTGAACGAGGCGGCCAGCAGGGCGAGGTCGTCCTCGCCGTTGACCACCATCCGCTGGTCGAGCAGGCCGGCGGAGAGCCGCTGGGCGGTGCGCGCGGCGACCCGGACCGGGTTGACCACCAGGCGAGTGACCAGCGCCGCGAGCAGCCCGAGCAGGATCACCAGGGCGACCCCGGTGGCCACCACCGTGGCGCGGGCGTCGGCGGCGGTGACGTCCTGCCGCGTCAACGGCACCAGGTAGTAGATCTCGATCTGCCCGAAGCGGGTGGGCACCGGTGAGCCGTACACCAGATATTTGGTCGTCTCGCCGGTGAGCCGCCCGGTGCGGATCTGGCTGGCCACCTTGCCGTCGGCGATCGCGGCCCGCAGCTCCGGGCTGATCAACGGTCGGACGTTCGCGGCGGGCGCGGTGCGCGTCTGGATCTGGTCGGGGTAGCTGTTGGCCGTGATCGCCACCACCACCCCGCTGGTCTGCTGCGGGTCGCCTCCGGCGAGGTAGTTGACAGTGTCGTCGATGGTCTCCTGGAGCTGCGCCTCCTGCGGCTGGCCGTAGAGCGAGACCTGCTTGGTGGCGTAGCTGGCGCCGCTGGTCACCCGTTGCCGGACGTCGCTGCGGGCGTTGTCCAGCAGGATGGTGGTGATCTTGTCAGCGATCAGGAACGCGAAACCGCCGACCAGCAGACTGGACGCGACGAGTGTGATGGTGACGACCCGGACCTGTAGCGAGCGGCGCCAGGTCTGGTGCACCCGGGCCACCAACCGGGCGACCCGACCGCTCACCGCACGCCAGACCTCACCGCCGGCGCTGGGCCGGCGGGCAGCCGTGCTCGGGGAGGGTGTGGGCGGTGAGGTCGACACAGTGCGACCAGGCTATCCGGTCCCCGCCTTGTAGCCCACGCCCCGCACGGTGAGGATGATTTCCGGGCGCTCCGGGTCCGGTTCGATCTTGGCGCGCAACCGTTGCACGTGAACGTTGACCAGCCGGGTGTCGGCAGCGTGCCGGTAACCCCAGACCTGCTCCAGCAGCACCTCACGGGTGAAGACCTGCCGGGGCTTGCGGGCGAGCGCGACCAGCAGGTCGAACTCCAGCGGCGTGAGCTTCACCTCCTCGTCGTTGCGACTGACGGTGTGCGCCGGCACGTCGATGGAGATCTGGTTGTCGGGTGGCCCGATGGTCAACATCTCCGGGGCCACGTCCTCGCCTCGGCGCAGGCGGGCCCGCATCCGGGCGACCAGCTCCTTGGGCTTGAACGGCTTGACCACGTAGTCGTCGGCACCGGACTCCAGGCCGAGAACGACGTCCACGGTGTCGCTCTTGGCGGTGAGCATGACGATCGGCACGCCGGATTCACCCCGGATCGACCGGGCAACGTCGATACCGCTCATTCCGGGCAACATCAGGTCAAGCAGCACGATATCGGGACGACTGTCACGAAATGCGGCCAACGCCCGCTCGCCGTCCGCCACGAACGAGGGCAGGAAGCCCTCACTACGCAGCACGATGCCGAGCATCTCGGCGAGCGCGGGGTCGTCGTCGACCACCAGTACGCGGGCTCTCATGGGATTAATATTGCATCCTCATTCAGTTCGGTGGGACCGGCGTCTGCCTGCCTGTCACATGATCCCCCTTCGACGCCGCCCGGCGCCACCGCAGCCCCGGCCGTTTCCGCTGTCGCCAACCGGACGGCGGTCAGCCGAAGAGCGCCCGCCCCCAGTGGTCTCCGCCGTCACGTACCCCGGGCGGGCAGGCGAACACACCGCTGGAGACGTGCCGCAGATATTCGTTCATCACGTCGTGCCGCGCCAACTGCGTCTGGATCGGCACGAACTGGCGACGCGGATCGCGCTGGTAGGCGATGAAGAACAGACCCGCGTCGAGCCGTCCGAGGCCGTCGGAGCCGTCGACGAAGTTGTAGCCGCGACGGAGCAACTGGGCGCCACCGTTCCGGCTCGGATGGGCCAACGTGACGTGGGCGTGCTCGGCGATCACCGGCTTGCCGTCCGCGCCGCGCGCCGCGAAGTCCGGCTCGTCGAACTCGTCGGTCCGGCCGAGCGGAGCACCGCTGCCCTTGCTCCGCCCGACGATCTCCTCCTGCTCGGCCAGCGGGGTACGGTCCCAGGTCTCCACCAACATCCGGATCTTGCGGGTGACCAGGTACGAGCCCCCGGCCATCCAGTCCGGCCCGTCGCCCGGCTGCACCCACAACTGGTCGCGTAGCAGGTCGGTGTCCTCGGCCTTGAGGTTGGCCGTCCCGTCCTTGAAGCCGAACAGGTTGCGCGCGGTGGCCTGCTCCCGGGAGGTCGACGAGGTACGGCCGAAGCCGAGCTGCGACCAGCGGACGCTGACCACTCCCATGCCGAGTCGGGCCAGGTTACGGATCGCGTGCACGGCCACCTGCGGGTCGTTGGCGCAGGCCTGCACGCAGAGGTCGCCTCCGGAGAGCTGTGGCTGCAACGCGTCGCCCGGGAACTTCGGCAGCTCGGCGAGGGCGGCGGGCCGCCGGTCGGCGATGCCGAAGCGGTCCCGACCGTCGGCGTCGCGGAACAGCGTCGGGCCGAAGCCGATGGTCAGGGTGAGCTGCGAGGGAGGCAGACCGAGCGCCTCACCGGTGTCGTCCGGTGGGGCCTCCGGCATCCCCCCGACCGCGCCGAGAACCCCGGCGTCCTGGCCGGCCGTCATCCGGGCGGCGGCGGCCGTCCACTCTTCGAGCAGCTCGACCAGCCGGGCCGGGTCCTTGGTGATCACGTCGAAGGCGACGAAGTGCAGCCGGTCCTGCGCCGGGGTGACGATGCCGGCCTGGTGCTCACCGTGAAACGGCACGGCCCCGGCCGGGTGGTCGCTCGCTGCGGCCGGGCCGTGGGAGCCGTTCACCATCGCCCCCACGCCGACCGCCGCACCGGCGACCCCGGCCACCCCGGCGCCGGCGAGCGTGATCGCCCGCCGGCGGGTCAACCCGCTCCCGCTCATCTGTCCCCCTGAGATCCGGTCACTTCGCGACGGCCGCGGCGACCTTGCTGATCGGCTCGGCGAGCGCGTTGATCCCGTCGGAGAGCTCCTTGAGCTCGGGCTTGCTCAACGCGGTGTGCAGCTTCCACCCGTCGCCGTCGCGGTGCTTGCCGAGCAGCGCCTCCACGTTGGCGAACTCGGTGTCGAGCTGCGTGACCAGCTCCGGCGAACGCTGTTGCAACGCGGGCCGGAGGGCGGACACGGCGGCCTTCGAACCCTCCAGGTTGGCGGCGAAGTCCCACAGGTCGGTGTGCGAGTAGCGGTCCTCCTCACCGGTGATCTTGCCGCTGGCCACCTCGTCGAGCAGTTCCTTGGCCCCGTTGGCGAGCTGGAGCGGGGAGAGCTTCTCGGCGTTGGCCTTGGCCACGATCTCCTTCACGTCGACCAGCAGCCGGTCGGCGATCGGGCCGTCCTTGCTGATGTCGCCGGACTGCCAGAGGTCCCTCTCGATGCGGTGGAAGCCGGTGAACTCCATCCCCTCCTCGACGACCTCCTCGCGGCCATCGATCTTGGGGTCGAGGTCGCCGAAGATCTCGGCCACCGGCTCGATCCGCTCCCAGTAGGTGCGGGCGACCGGGTAGAGCGCCTTGGACTTCGCGACGTCACCGGCCTTCACCGCGGCGACGAACTCTTCGGTCTTGGCGAGAAGCGCTGTGGTCTGGCTCTTGACGTAGCGCTGGTAGTTGGCGCTGGCGTCACCCAACGCGGCGTCGGCGGTGAGCGGCTGGGCGGACCCGCTGACCTTGAGCGCTCCCCGGATGCCCTTGCCGCTCATCCCCGGCTTGCAGGCCGTCTGGTACGTGCCGGCCGGCAGCTCGACGTGCAGCTCACGGCTGAGCCCGGGGGCGATGTTCTCCACCTCGCCCATCACCCGGTCGCCGTCGGCGTATACGTAGAACTCGGTCACCTTCGCGCCCGAATTGGTGATCTTGAAGGTGGCGGTGCCGGCGTCCAGGTCGGTCGTGCCGACCTCACAGGCGGTGTCGCTGGCCTTGACCACGATCGCACTGCCGGCCGCGGCCGGGTCACCCTTGTCGGAGTCGGAACAGGCGGCCAGACCGGCCGTTGCCAGCACGCCGGCGGCGGCCAGCGCGAAGAACTGGGTGGTACGCATCTGAACTGTCTCTCCTCGTGGGTCAGGCCCGCGGCGACGTGGACGCCGCCTCGGCCTCGGCCTCGGTGCCGGTGTCGGCCCCGCGCTCGGTGACGGTGGTGGTGGCGGCGGGTACCGGCTTACGCCGGGCCGGTCGCAGGAAGAGCAGGAGGACCGGTACGGCGTACGCGACCCAGGCGATCGTCTCCAGCACCGTGGGGGCGGGAGTCACGTTGAACATGCCGGCGAGCAGGTGGGCGTACCAGGTGGTCGGGTCGAGCACGCTGGTGATGTCGAAGGCCAGGTCGTTCAGGCCGGGCAGGACGTCGGCCTCCTGGAAGTCGTGGACGCCGTACTTGAGGATGCCGGCGGCGACCAGGATCAACAGGGCGCCGGTCCAGGTGAAGAACGTGCTGAGGTTGATGCGTACGGCGCTGGCGTAGAGCAGCACGCCGAGGACCACGGCGGTGACGACGCCGCCGATCAACGCGAGCAGCGGGCCACTGTCGCCGGCGGCTCCCTGGGCTGCCGAGTAGAAGATCAACGCCGTCTCCAGCCCTTCGCGGACCACCGCGAGGAAGGCCATGCCGGCGACCGCCAGGGACCCGACGGCCAGCGCGTCGGTGAGCTTGCCCCGCAGTTCGCCCGCGATGGTCCGGGCGGCCCGACGCATCCAGAAGATCATCCAGGTGACGAAGACCACGGCGGCGACGGAGGTGATCGCCTCGAACAGCTCCCGGTCCTCGGAACGGGCCAGCAGCGAGGTCGACGTGTACTCGATCAGCCAGCCGAAGAGCACCGAGAGCGCCACGGCCAGGCCGACGCCCGCCCAGACCTGGGGCAACCGGTCCCGGCGCTGCGATTTCACCAGGAAGGCGACGAGGATGCTGACCACCAGGGTGGCTTCCAGGCCTTCCCGCAGGCCGATCAGGTAGGTGGCGAACATCCGGGCTCCGAGTGATTAGGCACGCCTCAACTAACTTAGGGCAGGCATACCTTCCTCTCGCTCACGGCTCGCGTCAAGTCGTTCACGACAAGCTCACTCACCCCGTGACCAGCCTGTTCGCCCTTCGGGAGGCAGATCGCCCACAGCCGGCTGTGGGAGGATCCCGCCGTGAAGGGATTCCTGCCGTGGCTGACGGTGCTGGCCGTGGTGCTGCTGCTCAGCGCGCTACGCATGCGGGCGCTCGCCACCATCGTGTCGGTCGGGTGGCTGGTCTGGTGCGTCTGGACGTGGTTCCGCCCCACCCGGCGCGACCCCCGCTCCGGCTGAACGGGCGGCGGATACGACGAACCGGGCCGGCTGCGAACAGCCGACCCGGTCGGAGAACCGTCGATCAGTAGCGGTAGTGATCCGGCTTGAACGGACCCTCCGTGGAAACACCCAGGTAGGCCGCCTGCTCCTTGGTCAGCGTGCTCAGCTTGGCGCCGAGCGCGCCCAGGTGCAGCCGGGCCACCTTCTCGTCCAGGTGCTTGGGCAGCACGTAGACGCCGATCGGGTAGTCCTCGGTCTTCGTGAACAGCTCGATCTGGGCGATCGTCTGGTTGGCGAACGAGTTCGACATCACGAAGCTCGGGTGGCCGGTCGCGTTGCCCAGGTTCAGCAGACGCCCCTCGGAGAGCACGATGACGGCGTGGCCGTCGGCGAAGCGCCACAGGTCGACCTGCGGCTTGATGTTGATCCGCTCCACGTCGGAACGCTTGGCCAGACCGGCCATGTCGATCTCGTTGTCGAAGTGGCCGATGTTGCCGACGATGGCCTGGTGCTTCATCCGGGCCATGTGCTCGTTGGTGATGACGTCGAAGCAGCCGGTGGCGGTGATGAAGATGTCCGCCTGCTCGACAACGTCGTCCAGGGTGGCGACCTGGTAACCGTCCATCGCGGCCTGCAACGCGCAGATCGGGTCGACCTCGGTCACCACGACCCGGGCGCCCTGACCGCGCAGCGACTCGGCGCAACCCTTGCCCACGTCGCCGTAGCCCATGACCACTGCCATCTTGCCGCCGATCAGCACGTCGGTGGCGCGGTTGATGCCGTCGATCAGCGAGTGCCGGCAGCCGTACTTGTTGTCGAACTTGCTCTTGGTCACCGAGTCGTTGACGTTGATGGCCGGGAAGAGCAGGGTGCCCGCCCGGTGCATCTCGTAGAGCCGGTGCACGCCGGTGGTGGTCTCCTCGGTCACACCCTTGATGCCGGCGGAGATCCGGGTCCAACGCTGGCCGTCCTCGGCGAGCGAGCGGTGCAGCAGCTCGAGGATGACGGCGTACTCCTCGGAGTCGGCCGACTCGACCGGCGGGACCGCCCCGGCCTTCTCGAACTCGGTGCCCTTGTGCACCAGCAGGGTGGCGTCACCGCCGTCGTCGAGGATCATGTTCGGGCCCTGCCCGTCCGGCCAGGCGAGCACCTGCTCGGTGCACCACCAGTACTCCGGGAGGGTCTCGCCCTTCCACGCGTACACCGGGACGCCGGCCGGAGCCTCGGGCGTGCCGTCCGGGCCGACGACGATCGCCGCGGCGGCGTGGTCCTGGGTGGAGAAGATGTTGCACGACGCCCAGCGCACCTGCGCGCCGAGCGCGACGAGCGTCTCGATCAGGACGGCGGTCTGGATGGTCATGTGCAGCGAGCCGGTGATCCGCGCACCGGCGAGCGGCTGCGCCTCGGCGAACTCTCGGCGAATCGCCATCAGGCCGGGCATCTCGTGCTCGGCGAGCTGGATCTCCTTGCGCCCGAACTCCGCGAGCGACAGATCCGCCACCTTGAAGTCGCCGTCGGCGAGCGTGCTCGGCCGGGCCTCGGACGGCGTACCGCTGGCGGCCGCCGGGAGGGTGCTGGTCATGAAAGCTCCTGTCGAACGATGTCTGCGCCGACCCTCCACCTTACGCGCGTTGGCGACGGGCATCCGGGGGACCGGCCGCGGACAGCGCACGGGACGGTCGGTGGTGGACAGACCAAGCCGCCCACGTCCCGCCCGCCCCGTGCATCCCCCCGGTTTGGTTCCCCCGCACGTTCTCGGACCGTCGTCGCGATAACGCTGCGTACTCATAGAGTCACACTCAGGCAGGGCGACGTCAAGCTATTCCGGAAAAGTCGGACTTGTGTCGTGCCCCTGCGGTGTCAGCTCAGCCCCGACGTCGCCACGTACGCCTCCCCGACGCCGCCGATCCGCAGCGGCTCGCCGGCCGCCGTGCCGATCGCCGCCTGGCCGGACACGAGCGCCACCGCCCCGGCGCCATCGTCCACCGTGATCGAACCACCACCGCAGAGCACCACCCGAGGACCGGGCAGCGGCAGCGTGACAGTGGGCACAGCCGCGTCGACACGTACGTGGTGCAGCGCGAAGTCGTCCACCGGCACGGGCCACCAGGCCACACCCGGGGCCACCGGCTGCGCGGCGCGCACCGGATCGTCGAGCACCTCGAAGCGCAGCACCCGCAGCAACTCGTCGACGTCCACCCGCTTCGGGGTCAGACCACCACGCAACACGTTGTCGCTGGCCGCCATGATCTCCACACCACAGCCACTCAGGTAGGCGTGCAGGTTGCCGGCCGGCATCCAGATCCCCTCCCCCGGCACCAGACGCACGTGGTGCAACAACAGCGCCACCAGCGCGCCCGGGTCCGCCGGGTACGCCTTGGCCAACCGGTGGACCAGCTCCGCGTCCGGGCCGTCGGACGGCGAGGCCAGCACGGAACCCAACAACGCGGCGCGGTCGGCGACCGGCCAGCCGAGCAGCGTCCGCACCGCCGTGCGCAGACCCGCCGGCCCGGTACGCAACGCGGCGACCACCGGCGTCAACTCCGGTACGCCGAACGCGGCGAGCGCCTCGGCCGACTCCGCCGGGTCCCGGAAACCGCACAGCGCCTCGAACGGGGTGAGCGCGACCAGCAACTCCGGCTTGTGGTGCGGGTCGGAGTAGTTGCGTTCCCCCTCGGGGCGCCCCTCCTCCGCCGCATAACCGGCCCGGGCCTGTTCGGCGTCCGGGTGTGCCTGGAGGCTCAACGGCGCGTCGGCCGCGAGGACCTTGAGCAGGAACGGCAACCGGCTGCCGAACCGCTCGGACACCCGCTGGCCGAGCCACTGCCCCGGCTCGTCCCGCACCAGGTCACAGAGGCTCACCCGCAGGCCGGCACGGGCCACGCTGGCCGGGGCGCCCGGGTGGGCGCCCAACCACAGCTCGGCCTCCGGCCCCTCGCTGGGTACCGGCCGCCCCTGAAGGAGCGCGATGGCGGAACGGGAACCCCAGGCGTAGTCGCGGATCGGTCCGTACAGCGGCTCCACGTGTCAGCCCCCGGCCCGCCCGGCCGCCTCGCCGGACGCACCGTCGACCTGCGGCACGGCGGTGTCGGCCGCAGCGCCGGTGCCGGCGTTGGCCGCGGCGACGCTGTAGACGTCCGGCTCCAGGTAGATCACCCGGGCGATCGGCACCGCCGCGCGGATGCGCGCCTCGACGGCGTTGATCCCGCGCGCCAGGTCGTGGGCGCTCTCCCACTCCGGCACAGCGATCTTGGCAGCCACCATCAGCTCTTCCGGACCCAGGTAGAGCGTCTTCATGTGGATGATCCGCTCCACCTCCGGGCCGTCGGTGACGGCCCGCTCGATGGCGGCCAGCTCGGACGCCTCGGCACCCTCACCGAGCAGCAGGCTCTTCGTCTCGATGGCCAGCACGACGGCGATGACGACCAGCAGGATGCCGATCATCGCGGTGCCGGCGGCGTCCCAGCGGCCGTTGCCGGTGATCAGCGTCATGCCGACGCCGAAGAGCGCGAACACCAGACCGACAAGCGCGCCGAAGTCCTCCAGCAGCACCACCGGCAGCTCCGGCGCCTTGGCCCGGCGGATGAACCGCACCCACGACTGGTTGCCTCGGGTGTGGTTGGACTCCTTGATGGCGGTCCGGAAGGAGAACGACTCCATGGCGATCGCCACCACGAGCACCACCACCGGCAGCCAGTGCCAGGACTCGATGCCGTGCGGGTCGTGCCACTTGTGGTACGCCTCGTACAGGGCGAACAGGCCACCGATGCTGAACAGCACGATGGACACGATGAACGCGTAGATGTAGCGCTCCCGGCCGTACCCGAACGGATGCTCCGGGGTGGCTGCCCGCTTCGCCCGCTTACCGCCGAGCAGCAGCAGGCCCTGGTTGCCGGAGTCGGCGACCGAGTGGACCGCCTCGGCCAACATCGACGAAGAGCCGGAAAGCAGGAACGCAATGAACTTGGTGACGGCGATGCCGACGTTGGCCAGGAGGGCGGCGACGATCGCCTTCGTCCCACCGTTGGCGCTCATGCCGCCGCTCCGCTTCGCCGCACGAAGCCGACCGGTCCGCGCATGACGCGCCGCCCCCGAGGTCCGTTCACTGGTTCGACAGCTCCTTCATTTCGGTGATGGCCGGAACGGCCATCGGGTCCAACCCGTGTGCCAGAGCGAGGTAGATCGAGGCGAAATCCGGGACCGCGACCAGCGAGGCCAACCGCTCCAGGGCGGAGCCACCCTCGGCGGTCACCACGTCGCACCGCACACCGCGACGCTCGGCGAGGGTCTGCACCGCGTCCGCGCGGCGCTCCTCGACGGCGAAGGGTTCGTCGGTGTCGTCCTCGGCGTTGAGCCCGCCGTCACGCAGCAGCACCAACCGCAGCCGGGTGCCGTCGCCGTCGTCGTCGGTCGGGTCGGCGAAGATGTCGCGCTCCCCCTCGGCCAGGCCGCCGAAGACACCGTCGAGCAGCCCGACCCGGCCCCGACCGGCCTCACCCAGCGCCCCGGTGACCACCGGGTAGCGGGCGTTGGCGGACAGGGTGTCGCCGAACCGGCGGGCGGCCACCGTCGCCAGCGGGGACGAACCCCAGACGATCGGAATCGACCCGGCCAGCCCCAGGGCCAGCGACTTGGCCGGGTTGACGAACGACTCCGCGGCGGACCGACAGCGGTCGGCGTCCGCGTCCAGTCGGGCCGCGGTCTCCGCCAGGTCCGCCTCGTTGACCTTCACGAGCCCGAGGGAACGGGCGGCGAGCAGGACCGGCACGGTGAGCGCCCAGAGGCTGGCCCGCGCCGGCGCACGCCGGGGCACCGGGATGAACGGCGCCCGGGCCTGCTCGGCGATCGACTGCAACTGCGAGTCGGGGGCGCCCACGGCGACCAGTCGGGCACCGCGCCGGTGCGCGGCCTCCGCCGCGCCGAGGGCCTCCGGGCTGCGGCCCGACGCGCTCACCGCGATCACCACGTCGGCCGCGCCCACCCAGCCGGGCACGCCCGCGCTGCGGTGCGCGATGACCGGGACCGGGCAGCGAGGTCCGGCGACAGTGGCCAGCACGTCACCGGTACGCCCCGCCGTGCCGATGCCGGCGATGACCACGGCCCGGGGCCGCCCGTCGTCGGCGAGCACCGACAGGTTCGCCTCGGCGGCCAGGGCGGCGCTCTCGCGCACCTGCGCGCCGGCCGACGCCGTGTGCCGGAGCATCCCGCCCGGATCGTGCTCGGCCAGCGCCTCCGGGTTGTCGAGCAGGGCCTCGTCGGCGTCGCGACGTCCGCTGACCCCGGCCGTACCGTCGATCATGAGGGCTGCCCTCCAGGGCCGCCGCGCGCCTCGTCGAGCAGCAGCACCGGCACGTCGTCACGGACCTCGAAGATCCGGCCGCACTCCGTGCAGGTCAACGTCTGCGCCTCGGCATCGTAGGTGAGCGGGGCGTGGTGCGTGTCCGGACAGGCGAGAATCTCGAGCAACTGCGGATCCAGGGCCATGGCACGGCTCCTTCCACGTGTGCGGCTTCACCGACGGCGGTGCCGACCGGCGCAGGCGATCTTATCGGCGAACGCGGTCGAGCACGTCGTCCCGGAGCGAGACCATCCGATCACGGGAGGGCGCCTCGACGTTGAGACGCAGCAGCGGCTCCGTGTTGGACGCACGCAGGTTGAACCAGGCGCCGTCGGGGAAGCGCAGGGTGAGCCCGTCCATCTCGTCGGCCACCGCGTCGGGGTACGCGGCCCGCACCTCGGCCACCGCCGCCGCCTGGTCGGTCACCGTCGAGTTGATCTCGCCGGAGGCGATGTAGCGCTCGTACTCGCCGGCGAACACGGACAGCGGCAGCGACTGCTCGCCCAACGCCGCCAGGGTGTGCATCGCCGCGAGCATGCCGGTGTCGGCGAACCAGAAGTCGCGGAAGTAGTAGTGCGCGGAGTGCTCGCCGCCGAAGACGGCGTTGGTGCGGGCCATCTCCGCCTTGATGAAGGAGTGCCCGACCCGGGCGACCACCGGCTGCCCGCCGTGCTCACGGATGATCTCCGCGACCGCGCTGGAGGTGATCAGGCCGTGGATCACCGTGGAACCCGGGTGCTTGGCCAGCTCACGCGCGGCGACCAGCGCGGTGATCGCCGACGGTGAGACCGGCTCACCCCGCTCGTCCACCACGAAGCACCGGTCGGCGTCGCCGTCGAACGCCAGCCCGATGTCGGCTCCGTGCTCCACGACCGCGCGCTGGAGGTCGACCAGGTTCGCCGGGTCCAACGGGTTGGCCTCGTGGTTGGGGAAGCTGCCGTCCAACTCGAAGTAGAGCGGCACGATCTCCAGCGGCAGCGGTGACAGGGCGGCGTCACCCAGCACGGTCGGGACGGTGAAGCCACCCATCCCGTTACCGGCGTCGACGACCACCTTCAACGGCCGGATGCCCGAGAGGTCCACCAGCTTGCGCAGGTAACCGGCGTACTCGGGGAGCAGGTCACGCCGCTCGGCCGGCCGGGTCGGCTCACCGGCCGGACGCGCTTCGCCGGAGTCCAGAAGGGCCTGGGCCCGGTCCCGGATCTCCGCCAGACCGCTCTCCTGCCCGATTGGACGGGCACCGGAACGGCACATCTTGATGCCGTTGTACTGCGCGGGGTTGTGGCTGGCCGTGAACATCGCGCCGGGAAGGTCGAGCGAGCCGGAGGCGAAGTAGAGCAGGTCGGTGGAGGCGAGTCCGATCTCGATCACCGAGCGCCCCTCGGCCCGTACGCCGGCGGCGAACGCGGCGGCCAGCCCGGGCGAGGTGGCCCGCATGTCGTACCCGACGACAACAGCGTGGCCCGGCTCGTCGGTGGAGTCGAGCAGTTGGGTGAACGCCGCCCCGAGCGCCTCGGCGGCTCGTTCGTCCCACTGGTCCGGTACCGTCCCTCGAACGTCGTACGCCTTAACGATCTGGGACAGATCAGACACGTGTTCCACTCCTTGGCCGCAAATAAGACACCGATCCTGAGCCTAACGGAGGCACCGGTTCGTGCCTCGCTCAGCTGGGGAGCCGAGGAATGAAGACCGTGTGGCCGCCCTCGTCGGTGGGCGGCTTCCCGGTTTGCGGCCCGCCAGGCATCGGCTGCGTCGCATCCGGCACCGCACCGGCACCGGCCGACGGTGCACCGTAGACCCCACCGGTGGCGGGTCGCGGCGACGGCACCGCCCCCCAGCTCGGAGCTGGAGGCTGCTGGCCGTACACCTGACCTGGGCGACCGGGCGCGGCCAGGAGCCCACCACCGGCGCGGTAGGTGGTGCCGCCGGGGTTGCCCGGCAGCGCGGCCGGCGACTCGTCGGACGGCTTGCGGTCCTGCCGCGACCGACGCAACAGCAACACGACGAGCAGCAGACCGACAGCCACCATCACGATGCCGAAGAACATCACCGGTGACCCTCCGCCGGACGACTCCGCGGCAACCGGCTTGGTGTCCGGCGCGTTGGACACCAGGGCTGCCGGATCCACCGCCTCGTCGACCGTCGCGACGTCGGTGGGAGTCGGGGTGGGGGATGCCGTCTTCGACGGCGTCGGCGACGGGGTCACCCGCGCACCGGTCACCCGGGCCGCGTCGCTGTGGCTACCCAACGTCTGCCCCTCGGCGCTGAGGCCGACGCCGGTCACGACGAGCCGCCCCCCGGGGGCGCCCGCGGCGATCGCCACCCGGTACCGCACCGTGATCCCCTTGCCCTTGCACAGCCTCGGCTTCGCGGGCGACGTCTGCGCGGTCTGCACCGTGCCACTGCTGCCCGACACGCCCACCGGAAGCCAGCGCCCGTCCGCAGCGACCTCGACAGTCACCTGGTCCGGCTGAAGACCTTCGAGACGCAGACCCAACGCCGTACGCAGCAGAACGCACCCGTCGGTGCGCTTGCGGACCGCGACGTTCACCCCCTGCGGCGAACCACCGGCGGCGAAGCTGCTGGCCGCACCGACCCGGACCACGTCGCTGTCGGCAGACGCCGGCGACGCGCCGAGCAGCACCAGGCCGCCCACCAGAGCGCAGACCGCCGCGAGTCGCGTCGTGCGTCGACGCACCGTCATGATCACCTCGCCGTTCTCCCCGGGTGGGGTCCGCGGGACAGGCTACTACCGGCCCATCAGGGCCGCCGGTCATAGAGCGGCCCGGATGTGCGCGGCGTTACGGTTTACGACCCCGTTTGCGACCCGGCCCGTCGACCTGCGGAGAGGATCAGCATCGCCGCAGTTCGCCGCATGTGGAGGGCACGCTCGGGCAGGGTGGGTCGGCCTGCGCTGTGCGCGCTCGGGCAGGGTAGGTCGGCCTGCGCTGTGCGCGCTCGGGCGCGGGCGGGTCGCCCCGCGCTGTGCGCGCTCGGGCAGGGTGGGTCGCCCCGCGCTGTGCGCGCTCGGGCAGGGTGGGTCGGCCTGCGCTGTGCGCGCTCGGGCGCGGTCGGGGGCCTGCCGCACGCTGGCGCTCGGTTCAGCCCGCGCGGGCGTTCGGGCAGGGTCAGTCGACTTGTCGGGCCTGGGCCTCGGCGAGGGCGTCGCGGCTGAGGCGGTCGGCGGTGCGGGTGGTCTCCGGCAGCCGGTAGCGCGGGGTCAACGCGAGCACCTGCGCGGTCGCGTTCTCCAGGCTCATCCGATGCCCGACGCTGACGAAGACCGGCTTCACGCCGTCCTGGGTCCGCAGCACCCGGCCGACGACGTCGCCGCCGTCGCGGAGCGGCGACCAGGCACCCCGCTGGTCGGCCGGCGGATCCCACGTCCCGACCAGTGGCGTCTTCCCCACCCCGATCGCGGGCAGCCCGGTGACCACCCCGAGGTGACAGGCGAGACCGAACCGACGCGGATGGGCGAGACCGTGCCCGTCGCAGACCAACAGGTCCGGCACCACGGTCAGGCGGTCCAGCGCGGCGAGCAGCGCGGGCAACTCACGGAACGCGAACAACCCCGGCACATAGTCGAACGCGGGCCGTCCCACGCTGACCGCGGAATCAACCACCTCCAACGTCCGGGCGTCCAGCACCGTCACGGCCGCCGCCAGAAGGTCACCACCCTGGGAGTACGCGACATCCAGGCCGGCCACCGTCGCAGGTGCGCTCGGCCCCGGCCCGACCAGGTCGACCAGCGGCCGCAACTCCTCCTGTACGGCCACCGCCTCCGCCACACTGCCCGGCCCCACCGGCTGAGTGCCGATCTCCTGTCCCCCGGCCGTCGCCGGGCGTGCCGGCCCTGCGCCCCCCTCCGACCCTGCCGGCAGTGCGCCCCCTTCCGACCGTGCCGGCCCTGCGGCCCCCTCCGACCCTGCCGGCCCTGCGTCCCCCTCCGACCCTGCCGGCCCTGCGGCCCCCGCCGACCGTGATCGACTCCGTTTCGCCGAAACCGGGGTATCCCGCAGCCGTGGATACCCCGTTTTCGGAGAACCGGAGTCGATCACGGTCGGTGCCAGCCGTCGGTGCCGACGGCAGAGGCGCTACCGCCCGTTTCACCCTTGATTGACTGATTGCCGGGGTTGTCCTGGGTGGATGGATCTGCCGGGGCATCCTCGACGGAGGGCTTCCGGCGATTTCTGATCACGCCGAGGCCGACCGCGAAGGCAACCCCCAGGGCGACGCCGAACGCCACCCCGCCCTTCGCGCCGAACACGGGGATGCCGATCGCCAAACCGATCGCTATGCCAACCGGCCATGCCCAGAGAGTGGACCAGGTGCTCTTTGAGCCGGATCTCGCCATGCGTCGATCTTATTCCGACAGACCAAATTCCACGCCCACCCTGCCCACTGACCGGGCCGCCTCGATCCACCGGCCGACCCCGTAGGCACCGCTACCGGCCGCGAGCCCGGCCGCCTCGTCCAACGACTTCGCGTCACCGCCGAAGACCGCCTGCTCGTAACGCTCCCCCGCCCGCACCAAGCGAGCATCCGACCCTTCGGCCGTCACCGGCCCTGCCTCTCATAGATGCACTCGCGGAGCAACGCCTACTCCACTCTCGCGATATCCGGGTCCGCGCCGAGGTCACCGGCCGCGCGGAGCTGCTCCTCGAACATCACGAACGTCCGCTTCCGGATCCCGTGAATAAGTGCTCGCTCCTTTGTCGTGAGGTGTCGGTCTTCGGCCTTCGCCACATCCCTGACCGCCTGCACCGTCTCGTAAAGCGCGAAGATCGGGCCGTCACCTTCGAGGTAGTGAGCCCGAAAACGCTCCACCTCCTGCACGAACTCATCAGAGCTACGACGAAAAACTTCGCCGCCCACACCGAGGGTGATCTCGGTGAAGATTTCGTTCTCCTCCTGCCAGCCCCCCGTGTCAATAGATACACGCCACACTCTGGCGCCCCCATCCGGCGTTGCCACGATCTTCACAGGAGACTGGTAATAGAGGTAATAGGAGGGAAGCGAAAGACCCTCGGCCATCAGGCATTCCCCTCGAAAGTTGACTGCAGTGCCTGCCAGAACAGTTGCTGCTCGCGACGACGGATGCCCGCTGTGATTGCTCGCTCGCTTGCCGTCAAGGTTCGGCCCCCGATCCCAGCGAGGGCTTCCACGTCGCGACGCACCTCGTAAAGCACATGCTCCCAAACGGCAACCGCGTCGAGGGCCTCCAGGTGCAGTCGGAACTCAGCTAGATGCCCGTTGCTCATCTGGAGCACTAGCTGCACATCGCGGTAACCGCTGTCCCGCGGCGAGATGAAGCGATCGTCATAGCCTCTGATCACCGCAGCAGGGTGGTCACGCAGCCGTTCGAGCGCCGCGTAGAGGTCTTGAAGGCTCCGGAACTCGACTTTGGCCGCCGCCAGGTCGAGCAACTTGGACGAATCGCCCTGGTGCTTGTCCACCTTGTCCTCGGCTCGACGGCGGTCCTTTGGTTGCGAACGCCAGCCGGGCTCACCGACACGGTGATCACCCACCTGGGCCAGGGACACTGCCAACTGGTTCAGCTCCGCCTGCGCAACGACGGCTGCCGCGTAGAGGCCGTTCAGGTAATGCTCGCGATAAGAGGGGTCAGCCTGACGACGCTTGTCGAATCCCGGCTGGGTCACCGGATCATCCGGCAGTTGGATGCTCGCGCTGATCCGCCGCTGCTCATCTGTGAGCGGTGTCGGCTGTGGCTGGTCCGCTTCGTTGTCGGTCGCCGCCTCCAGCCCCACAGCACTCTGCTGGGCGACGTCGTCCACCACCTCCGCGAGGACGTCGATGGCCTGTTGATGATCGGCCAGGTGGTAGAGGGTCATCGGGCGCGCGGTCAGGGAGTTCGCCAGTTCGGGTGTCGACAGGATCAACCGTGCCAGATCCGGGCGCCGCATCAACTGCCTGGTCAGGTGCCTGGCAAGGTCCGGTTCGTTCGCGGGTGGCTGCCGGTAGGCGCGGTCGAGCATGTCGCGGACCCGGCTGTCGGCAAAGAGCCGCGCAACATCCCGAGCCGACGCCTCGTCCAGATCCGGCTGTAGACGACGGAGCGCCGATGGGTCGGCCGCTGTCGCGAACTCGGCCGGACTCACTCCAGCCGCGAAGATCTCATCCAGGCTGCCGGCCGCCAAGATGACGCCGGTCGGGCCAACGCTCGGGGAGGGTTGGCCCCGGTCAGTGCTGGACGAGGCGTCGATGGGCTCCCCGCCCGGCGAGGGCGACGCTGAGCCAGGGCCGTCCAGGAGCAGGTACATCCGATTGACGTACGGGTCGCCGTGGCCGCCGCTGTCGTACGTCGGCGGGTGGTCCGGGAGGTCCGGCCGCTCGCTGAAGCGGCCCCGGGGCAGCCCGCCGAGCGGCATTGGTCGGCCGTCGCCGCCCAGCACCAGCGCGTCGATGCCGACCACGTCGGGGTACAACGGCCGGTCCCGGACCACGCCGGTCTGCGGGTCGACGTAGAGGACCGTGCCGTTCTGGTTGAGCGCCACCCAGGCGTGCGAACCGCCGTGCGCCCACTCGGTGACCAGGAACGCGTAACTGCCGTGGCCGCCGAGGAGCAGTTGGTCCCGCAGGTTGCGGTACCCGCGGTCGGCCGCCTGCCGTGCCTGCTCGGCGTACGTGCGCTGGTCGGCCGGGGCGAGGAGTTGCTGGAAGCGCCCTCCGGTGATGTCCTCGACCCGGCCTGGGCCGCCGGCCTCGCCGCGGATGGGTCGACGGATGTCACCGTCCAGGTAGCCGTCGAAGGTGCGGGGCGCGGACACCCGGGGCCGCCCGTGGACCCAGGTCTCGAACAACGACAGCGTGCAGTCCAGGCAGTTGATGCCCCGGGTGGCGTCGGCGGCGGGACCTCCGTCGTTGAGGAGCCGGAACCAACCGCCCCGACGGGGGTCGGCGGTGCGGGTGATGGTGCCGTCCGACTCGCGGGGCATTTGCCGTTCGACGTCGACCTGGTGCAGGGCGAGCGGCGGGCGAAGCCCTCCGGGCTGCCCGTACGGCCGGGAGTCGTCGATCGGTGGAGGATTGTCGTCGCCGGTGAGCCGGGACGGGCCGGAGGTCTCCACCGCGCCGAGCGCGAGCGCGCCCACGTCCCGGTTGGCGTGTTCGAAGGTGGCGGCGTCGATGTCCACGACCGGCGGTGCCGTGGTGCCGGCGAGCACCGCGTCTGCCAGGTCACGCCATTGCGCGTACGCGCGTGCTTCGTCGTTCGCGGCCCGCTGCCAGCCGTCGGCCCACTGCCGGTGACCTGCCTGGTGCAACTGTCGGGCGTAGGTGGCGTACTCGATTGCCCTGCGATCGTGCTCCGCGGCCCGGGCGCGCAGCCGGGTTGCCTCTGCCTGGCGGCGGTTGTGCTCGTAGCCGGTCCGCTGCGACTCGTAGTGGCCCTGGTACCGCCGCCGCTCGGCGGCTTCGGCCTCGGCTGCCCACTGCGCGGCGTAGAAGTCGTCGGTCTCCGTCGCCGACACGACCGGGTCGCCGAAGACCAGGTCGAGGGGGATCGACGCCCTGCCCCGGGCCGGATGCTCGGGTGCTGGGGCCGGTGTGGTCGCGCGGGACGGTACGGCGGAACGGCCCATCACTGTCGGAGTCGTTCCGACCAGTGGGGCAGCGGTGGCGCCCGGCAGCATCGCGCCGGGGGTGGTGGTCGGTGTGGGCGCGCCGGTCGACGGGGACCAGGCGACCGGTCCGGCGGTGTGCGGTGGGCTCGCGGGCTGGCTCGGCGTGACACCGGTGGCCGGCCCACCGACCGGCTCGACGGTGCCCGCCACGGGCGCGGCAACCGACGACAGCCTCGAATCACCGGCCACCGACGACAGCCTCGGATCGGTTGCCACCGACGACAGCGTCGGATCGGTTGCCACCGACGACAGCCTCGGATCGGTTGCCACCGACGACAGCGTCGGATCAGCGGCCACCGGCGGCAGCGCCGGGTCGGTTACCACCTGCGGCAGTTTCGAGCCGGCGTCCATCGGGGACAGCGACGGATCGGCTGCTACCTGCGGCGCTCGGGCGGCGTCCACCGACGACAGCACCGAGTCAGCAGCCACCGTAGGCAGCGCCGGATCAGCAGCCACCGTAGGCAGTGTCTGACCGGCCGCGACCGGTTCTGCGATGGCCGCGTCCGTCAGGGAAGGTGCGTTCGTCGACGACATCGGTTCGGGTGCGCGCAGCGGACCGTCGACGGCGTCCACGCCGGAACTGGCATCCACCGTCGGGGACGCCGAGACGTGCACGTCGGCGACAGCCTGCGGGTCGGCGCGTAGCGGGGCCACGTCGTTCGCCGGTGTGGCCTGCACCGGAACGACCGCAGACATTCCAGCCGAACTCGCCCCGGAAGAAGGGGACCCGAGCGCCGCCACGGACGGCAGTGACGGGCCGACGATTGAGGCCCCGGCGAGGGCGTTGGTCTGTGCGTCGAGCCGGGCGCGTAGCGCGTGGTCGGTCTGGCCGGTCACCGAACCGGTGGCTCCGGACGCGGCGGCGCGTGCCACGTCCTCCACCGACGTCAGACCCTGGCCGGTGGCCAGGCTGGCAGCGCTGTCGGCGAGCACCTCGCCGGTCATCTCCCGCCCCAGGTGTTCACCGACTCGGGCCGCTCGCCCCGTCGCGTGCCGGCCGAGCCCGGCGAGCGGCGCGACCGCCCCGCCGGCGAGCCCGCCGACCGCCGACGCACCGAGGTCGGTCAGGTCCAGGCCGTGCGCCCGCCCGGTGGAGTTTTGGTACGCCTGGGTGGCCAGCGTGACGCCGCTCTCCTCCGCGGCCTCTTCCAGCCCTTCGCGGGCGGCCCGCTTGGCGAGCCCTCGCACCCCGTCCCGGGTGACCTCCTTGGCGGCTCGCTCGCCGGCCTCCCGGAGCCCGTGTTTGAGGGACTTGCTGGCCAGTTGACTCATCAGCCGCTTGATGATCTGTTGGACCAGCAGCCGCGTCGCGCCGATCGCCGCGCCAGCGGCCGGGGTGGCGGCACCGGCGGTCAGCACCGCCACTACCGCCACCGAGAGCAGCTCGATGACCAGGATGCCCAGTTCGATCCAGACTTCGAGCTTGGCGCCCTCGATGTCGCACCCGCATTCCTCGACCAGCCGGCCGAGGTCGGCGGCGACCGCGAGCAGCACGGGCAGTGGGGCGTCGGGGTTCTCGGCGATGCCTCGCCAGGCAGCCTCGAATGCGGCGTCGACGGCCCCGACCCCGCCGTAGCCGTTGCGCACCTCGACGGCGGCCGCGGCGGCGTCGGTCTGCGGGCCGGCGAGCACGGACGCGACGTCGTACCACCGGTCGGCGACGTCCCAGACGGCCCGCTCGTCGCCCTCCGGCCACTGCACACCGACCACCCAGTCGAGGGCCTCGTAGATCCAGCCTGGAACGTCCCAGAGTGCGAGGTCCAGTGGGTGCGGAATCGGGCTGGGCAGCACGCTCATCGGGTCTCCCAGGCCGTCAGGGCTGGTCGGTGAGCCGGCCGAGGCGGGCGGCGTTGGCCCCGTCGGTCTGCACGCTCGCGTCGACCGCGCGCACCACGTCGCCACCCAGCTCGGTGAGCCGGTGCCCGACACCCGCCCAGGCCCGCATGACGGTCTGCTCGATCTCGCGGTAGTTGCGCTCGAACGCGGCACCGATGTCGTCGCGGCCCCACGGTCTCGCACCGCTGGCGGTCTCGATCGCCCCACCCTCGGCCGCTCGGCGGGCCGTCACCGCCTCGCCGGCGAGCCCCAGGTCGGCACCACCCCGACGCGCCCGGGACGGATCGAGCCAGAGCTGACCGTCGGTCATTCCTTCACCTCACGCCTGCCGAGCACCGCGTCGGCGCGGCCGAGCAGGGCCGCGTAGTCACCGGTGCGGAGGAACTCCACCGAGCCCGATCCGGCCGGCATGCTCTCGGCGACGAGGTCGCGGGTGGCGTCGGCGGCGGCGGTCGCGGCAGCGCGGACCGTTTCGGTGATTTTTCGGCCGAGTGCCGCGGCGTCGCGCTCGCGGTAGACGGTCGACGCCAGCTCAACCTGGACCAACTCGCCGCGAGCGCCCACTGTGGCGGTGACCTGACCGTCGGCCGACCGTCGGGTCACCCGAAGCTCGGCGAGCCGTGTCTGCAGGTTGTCCAAACCGGACCTGAGCTGCTGGTATTGCCCGTACACGTCGTCGAATCGGGCTCGTAGCTCGCGGTTGGTGTGCCGGTCCACCTGTTCGCTCACCGCCACTCCTCCCGTCACCGTCGGTAGAACCGCACCATACCGGCTGCCATCGATCCGTGTAGTCCGGTAGTTTCAGAGCGTGATCGACCGCCAGCAGGCCGAACAGCTCGCCGCCACCTGGGCACGCCGCGACTCGCGGCGCCTGGGCCACGAGTGCACAGCGATGGTGGACGAGTTCGACCTCGGCTACGTCATCACGTCCGTTGTGGCCACCGAGGTGCGGACGGTCCCCGGGGACCTGCCGACGACGGTCATCGACAAGCAGACCGGCACCGTGACCACCTGGCCACGGGTGCCGAGCGACGTGGTGGCGGAGTTGTACCGGCGCAGCCAGCCGTCCGGCCCGACCGCTCCCCGCACCGTCGACCCGTCGAGCCTGCTGGTCCGGGAGATCCACCGGGTGGCCACCCCGAACACGTCCGCGCACCTGACCATCGACGGACGGATCTGGACGGCGGAGGGCGCGAAGGGCGACGTCCCGCTGAATCATCACCCGCTGGTCCGCAGCTATCTGGACGAGCTGCCCCCGGGCGATCTGGTCCGGGGCGGGGAGGCTCACGCCGAGCTGATCGTCGTCTCCGACGTGCTGCACGAGTACGACCACCGCAGGGCCGCCGAAGGCATCGCGCCGATGGGTCGGGCCGAGGCGGCGGCACTGTTGGAGGCGGCCCGGTTCGAGATCTTCCGGATCCGGGAGCCCGGCGATCCAGCTGGTGGCCCCGCCGAGCTGCCCTGCGAATCGTGCATCACCTTCCTGATCCGCGCCAACGTCCTGCCGGAGTCGGCTCGGGCGTACACCGAGACCTGGCGTGCTCCGGCGGCGACCGATCCCGACCCCGGTCGCTTCCCGGCGGAGGTCGCCAACGCGCTGGTCGCAGCCGGCTGGCGACCGCATATCGGAGACCAGATCATGGCCGCCGCAGCCGTGCGGGACGTGACAGCGGTGCCGGGGGCGACCCACCAGCACACGGTCTTTCCGGCGGCAGTGGAGGCGCTGACCGCGTTTCCCAGCCTGGTCGGCGCTCGGCGCGGCCGGGGCGAACAGGTGTGGATCTCGCGGTTCGACATCCGGCCGCACATGATCGCGCACACCGCCGACACGCTCGCGGACTTCGGCGCGGTGCTCGGCGTACGCCTCTTCCCGATCGGCACCGAGCAGCAGGACAGCATCCTGGCCGTCGACGAGCGGGGGCGGGTCTTCGCGCTCGACCAGGCCGGCGAATGGTTCCTCGGCGACACCATCGACGCCGCACTGACCACTCTGCTGCTCGGGCGTGCCCCGGCTCGCCTCCGCGACGACGGCACCTGGCAGGCGGACGAAAGGCCTGTTTCATAGGAACGCCCTTATGAAACAGGCCTTAGGGCGGGGCCCGGTGCACGGGCCCCGCCTCCGAAATCAGCGAAGCACCTCGACAGTGTTGCGCCGCACCAGGTTCTTGCCCGGCTCGCGGATCTGCTCCATGGCGGCCGAGTTGAGCAGCACGCAACTGCCCGACGGGCCGGTCACCGTCACGGTGGTCGCCCGGTTGTTGTCCAGGTTGGTCACCCGCAGCCGGGTACCCACCGGGAACTGCCCGCTGGTGGCCCCCGGTCCGGCGGCCTCCTCGAAGAAGGTGATCGCACCCGAGCACGCCGACCGGGGTGCCGGGCCGGATGCGGCGGGCGACGCGGCACCGGGGCGTACCGTTCCGGGTGCCGGCGCGGCGGCCGGCGGCGCGGCACCGTCGAGACGCTCCACGACGTTGCGGCGGATGACGTTCTTCCCGGGCTCCCGGACCAGCTCCATGGCGGCGGCGTTGAGCAGCACACAACTGCCCGACGGGCCGGTCACCGTCACGGTGGCCGCCCGGTTGTTGTCCAGATTCGTCACCCGCAGCCGGGTCCCCACCGGGAATCGGTCGCTGGTCGCCGCGGGCGCCCCGCCCTCCGCGGAGAAGGTGACCGAGCCGGAGCAGACGGACGACCGCGTCGGGGAGGTGCCGGCGAACCCCAGGTTGGTACCGACCGCCACACCCGCTGCGGCGAGCACCGCCACGCTCGCCGCCAGCACGTGCTTGCGCTGCACCCTCATCGCCGTCACTCCCGTCCTCGGTGTTTCCGTCACCGCCTGGTACGGACGGGACGGGCCTACCGTTCAGCCGGCACGGGAATCGATCTGGCGACGGTCAGGTCCACCGGCCCGTACCGGGTGTGCGGCGCCCCGGTGATCAGCGCCCAGTAACGGTCCCCGTACGACCAGTGCCACCACTCGGTCGGGTAGTTCACCATCCCGGCACCGCCGAGGGCGTCCACCATGATCTGCCGGTTTCGACGCGCGGTAGCGCTGATGGTGGGCGCGTCGGTGAAGCAGGCGTCGGCGCTGTCCTCCGGGGTCGCGTCGATGGCCGTGCCCAGGTCCAGTTCCACGCCGTCATCGGTGCACAGTGTCAGGTCGACGGCCCCGCCCGTGCTGTGCGGGGCCACCTCGACCGGTGAGACGAACTTGGTGGTCTCGCGGTGCAGTCGCTCCGGGGACCAGTCCGGGTGCCGGCGACGCAGCTCGTCGCGGTAACCGGTGAAGATCGCCAGCTGCGACTGGTACGGCCGGTAACCCTCGACCACCAGCAGACGCAGCCCGGCGGGCAGGGAGCGCTGCGCGGCCAGCAGGCGGTCCACGACCTCGGCGCGCAGCCGGGCGTACGCCCCGGCGGGGTCGGCCGCGCGGCCGTCGAGGCGCAACTCGGGCAGCGCCCGTAGGTCGAGCAGGGGGTCGCCGTCGTCGGAGCTGGGTACGGCGGCCACCCGGGGATCGGAGAGCAGGATCATCGGACGCTCCCCGCCGTCGTGACGGGCCGCCCGGCGTGCCGGATGCGGGCCAGCTCCACGAGTCGGTCCACCACCTCCCGGTACCCGACACCGACAGCGGCCCACACCTTCGGGTACATCGAGTGCGCGGTGAAACCAGGCATGGTGTTCAGTTCGTTGACGTACACCGAACCGGTCGTCTCGTCGTAGAAGAAGTCGACGCGGGCCAGGCCCCAACCACCGATCGCGGCGAAGGCGCGCAGTGACAGGTCACGGATCCACTCGGTCACGTCGTCCGGCAGGACAGCGGGAACGATCATCGGGTCGGCGTCGCCGAAGTACTTCTGCCGGTAGTCGAACCAGCCCCCGGCGACCCGCACCTCACCGACCGCCGACGCTTCGGGGCGCGAGCCGCCGAGCACCGCGCACTCCAGTTCACGGCCGGTGACTCCCTGCTCGACCATGACGAGCTGGTCGTGGCGGAGCGCCTCCTCCACGGCGGCGGCCAGGTCGTCCCCCTCGTCGACCCGGGTGATGCCGATCGAGGAACCCATGCTGGCCGGTTTGACGAAGAGTGGCCGGCGCAGCCCGACGACCAGGTCCTCCGGGTCCTCGGCGGCCCGGTAGGTGTGCGAGTCGAAGGCGACGTACGGGGTGACCGGGATGCCCTCGGCCCGCAGCGCCCGCTTCATCGCCACCTTGTTCATGCCCACCGCGGAGGCGAGGATGCCGCACCCGACGTACGGCACGTTCAGCGACTCCAACAGCCCCTGCACCACACCGTCCTCACCGAACGGCCCGTGCAGCACCGGGAAGACCACGTCCAGCTCGGCGTGTACGGCGCCGGGTGCGTTGCCGGCGGCCACCTGCACGACTCCCGGGCACGGACCACTTCGGAGCTCGACGGCCGGGCCGGTCACCACCAGTTGATCGTCGATGGCCCGCTCGCCGGCCGGCCGGTCGCGCAACTCGGCCAGCACCGAGTCGGGCATCAACCGGAACCCGCCGCTACGGGTGACGCCGATGGCGACAGTGCGGTAACCGCCGCCGGCGAGCGCCCGGGCCACCCCGAGCGCGGACGCGCAGGACACCTCGTGCTCCGCCGACGGACCACCGAACAGGATGCCGATCCGAATGGGCGCGCTCACGCCGCCACCCCTTCCGCCGCCGTCACGGCGATGGGCCGCTGGACCACCAACCGCGCCAGGAGCGACGCCTCGACGTTCCCGCCGGTCAGCACCACGCCGACCGTCCGTCGCCGGCCGAAGCCCATGCCCGCGTCGCCGGAGAGCCGGAGCGCACCGGCCAGGCCGGCCGCACCGGACGGCTCGGCGAGCACCTTGAACTCCATCAGGATCAGCCGGAACGCAGCGCTGATCTCGTCGTCGTCGACCCGGACCACCCCGCGCAGCGCGTCGCGCACGATGTCGAACGGCAGCTCGCCCACGCAGGACGGCCGCAGCCCGTCCGCGATCGTGGGCGCCGGCGCGACCGGCACGCGCACACCGGCCGCCAGGCTGCGGGCGAGCGAGTCACAACCCACCGGCTCCACGCCGTACACCTCGATGCCCCTGCCGGCCGCGGCCAGGCACGCACCGGCCACCCCACCGCCACCACCGACGGGTACGACAAGCGCGTCCAGCGGTGTGCCCGCCCGCTCGGCATCCTCGATCAGTTCCAGGCTGGCCGTGCCCTGCCCGGCGATGACGTCCGGGTGGTCGTACGCGTCGACGACGGGGTGACCGCTTTCGTCGCTGAGCCCGTTGGCCGTCGCCACCCGTTCCTCGACGTCGGTGCCGGCGAGCACCACACGTGCCCCCGCCGCACGGGCCCGGTCGACCTTCGTCGGTGCCGCGTCGACCGGCAACACCACTGTCGCCGCGAGCCCGTGCTCCCGGGCCGCCAACGCCACGGCGATCGCGTGATTGCCGGTGCTCTGTGCGATCACACCGGTGTGGCCGGCCGCGGCGAGCCGGCCGACCGCCCGCAGCGCGCCCCGCATCTTGTACGAGCCGCCGTTCTGCAGGTTCTCCGCCTTCAACAGGATTCGCGCCCCGGCCAGATCGTCGATCACCGGGGACCGCAGCACGGGAGTGCGGACCACCCGACCGGCGAGCCAGGCCGCGGCCTCCTCGACATCGACAGGGACCTGGCCAACGGTGCGTGACATCGTTTCTCCTTTCGGGCACGCCGCAGGTGGGGTCCAGCGGTACGCGGACCCCGGCGGTGTGGTGGAAGCGTTAGTGCGGGTTGGGTAGTCGGACGTCGACTCTCAGGCCGCCGTGCTCGGCGGGCCGGGCCGCGATGATGCCGTCGTGCGCCTGGGTGATCGAGCGGGCGATGGCCAGGCCCAGGCCGGCGCCCCCGCCCCGCGAGGTGCGGTCCCGGGCCAGCCGGCGGAACGGCTCGAAGAGACCGGCCACCGCTTCGGCCGGCACGGGCTGACCGGTGTTGACCACGGACAGCGCGGGTTCGCCACCCACCGAGACGGTGAGCGAGCCGCCGCGCCGGTTGTACTTGATCCCGTTCTCCACCAGGTTGGTGACCAGGCGCTCCAGCAGCACCCGTTCGCCGACGACGACCCGGGGCGCGAGGTAGGTGTCGATGGTGACGTCGGCCTCGAGGGCACGGTCCTGGTAGCCGGCGAGCACCGCCTCGACGATCGTGTCGAGCCGCTGCGGTATCCGCGACCGCAGGCCCTGGTCGCTCTCGCTGAGCGCGAGCAGACCTTCGATCAGCCGCTCGTTGCGCTCGTTGGTCTCCAGCAGTTGGCTGGTCAACAACTCCAACTGCTCGCCGCTGAGCGCTTGGGCCATGCCGACCTCGATGAGCGTCCGCTGCACGGCGAGGGGCGTACGCAACTCGTGCGACGCGTTGGCGGCGAACCGCCGCTGCCCGTCGTACCCGGCGGAGATGCGTTCCATCATCGCGTCGATCGCCCGGGACAGCTGGGCCAGCTCGTCGTGCCCCCGCGCTCGGATCCGGTGACCGAGGTTCTGCGGGCCGAGATGCTCGATGGGCCCGGTCAGGTCACGGACGGGACGCAGGCACCACACCGCGCCGAGCCAGACCGCCACGAGCGCGGCCACCGTCACGAGCAGGACGGCCACCAGGGGCAGCACGAACGCCCCCGGGCGCACGTCCGCGCAGACCGTGTACAGCCCGGGTATCGGCAGATCGCAGAACTGCTGCCCCCAGGTCCAGGTCATCCCCGTCAGCAACTTGCCCGCCGTCGGCAGCGCGGGCCCGGCCAACAGGGCCAGCAAACCCACGAGCAACACCCGACGTCGGGGCGTCCAGGTCACGCCGACCCACCGATGCGGTAGCCGGCCTTCGGAACGGTGTGGATGACCGCCGGGTCGCCGAGCTTCTTGCGCAGGGTCATCACGGTGACCCGTACCGCGTTGGTGAACGGGTCGGCGAACTCGTCCCAGGCCTGCTCCAGCAGCTCCTCGGCACTGACGACCTGGCCGTCCGCGCGCAGCAGCACGTGCAGCACCGCGAACTCCTTCGGGCTGAGCGCGAGCGGGCGGCCGTCCCGGGTGGCCGTGTGCCGACCCACGTCGAGCACCAGGCCCTCCTGGGCGAGCACCGGTGGCAGCGCCGGCGTGGACCGGCGGCCGAGGGCCTGTACGCGGGCGACCAGTTCGGCGAAGGCGAATGGCTTGGTGAGGTAGTCGTCCGCGCCGAGGCCGAGACCCTCCACCCGGTCCCGGATGCCGGCCGCCGCGGTCAGCAGCAGCACCCGCGTGCCGACCTGGGCGTCGGTGATGCTGCGGCACACCTCGTCGCCGGTGTGCCCGGGCATGTCCCGGTCCAGCACCGCGACGTCGTACCGGTTCACCCCGATCCGCTCCAACGCACCGTCACCGTCGTAGCAGACGTCAACGGCCATCGACAGGCGTCGCAGCCCTTGGGCCACCGTGTCCGCCAACAACCGCTCGTCGTCTGCCACCAGCACCCGCACGTCGTCCGCTCCCCCGAGTTCCGCTTACCCGGCATACCGTGGCAGGCCCGGGTTAAGGGTTCTGTAAGCACCCGCCGACAGCCATCGTCCACGGCATTGCCCCAGGGACAAGTCATCGTGACCTGCGGGGCCGTCGGATTCGTGCCCGTACCGGGCCGCCTGCGTCGGTAGTCCCGAACGGCCGGGCGGTTGATGGTCGGGAGTGAGCCGCGTCACCGGGGAGTCGGGGGCACTCAGCCTGATGAGCGGTATACCTCTGGGTCATAAATATGACTCAGAGGTATACCGCTGTCTGCCGTGGCCTCCCGCTGGGAGGTGACGCCGCGTGAGCACGGACCACCACGCGACCCAGGTCGCGGGCCGCCGCACGGCTCAGTCGCAGCCGTAGCCGTCCTTGTCGTTGTCGAGACGGTAGATGTCCTTACCGATGACCTTGACAGGACCACGAACGTAACCGGGCCCGTCGCCAGTGCCGGGAAGGCAGTCGACGTCGCTGGCGATCGGGACACAGCCGCTGTAGTTCGGGTCGCAGTTCGACGACTGCGGCTTCTTGGTGCCGACGGCGACGACCTGGGTCACCGGCTGCTTCGTCACTGTCGACTTGACCAGCTTCCTGGACGTCCGCACCCCGTTCGTGGTGGTCACCTCGTACGTCAGGGTTCGTACCCCGTTGACGCCCTTGGTCCGCACGACCCGCTTGCCCTCGGCCAGTGAGGCGACCTTGACGGTCTTCTCGGCGTACCGGACGGTGGCCTGCTCCGTCTCGGTCGTCACCTTCACGACCGGCGCTGTCGCGGCATCCGACGGGGTCGGTGAGACCGTCACCGGGGGTACGACGGCGTCCGGAGCGGCAGTTGGCGAGGCGGCCGACTCGGCGGCCGGGGCGGGAGACTCCTCGGTCGGGTCGGCGGGCGCCGCCACGATGGGCTGCTGCGCCTGCTCGGCGGCCGTGCCGGTCTTGGTCGGCTCCGGCTCGCCGGCCAGCGCGCCGATGATGGCGGTGCCGGTGCAGCAGAGCAGCAGGATCGACAGGGTCACCGAGCCGAGGATCACGGCGGTTCGGCGGGCAGGGCTGGCCCGACGGAACCAGTTCGGGCGGGGCGCCTGACCGAACGACGACGGGTACGGCGGACCCGGGTTCTGTGGTGGTTGCATAGTCACGGCGATGAGTGTCGTCGCAAACACCGTCCGCAATATCATCCGTCGCGCTCGTCACCTGCGCCGTTCGCGTCGCACCGATGATCCGTGGGCGCTTTCCCGGGCGACGAGACGTCACCTGCGGCAAACCTCCAGGCCGGTCGGCCAGGGCCGATCGTGCGGCTGCATCTGCCAACAAGCCTCGCAAATCCGGCGTCCGCCGCACCTTCACACGCTCGACAGTCGACGGACGTGCGGGAAGGTGTCGAGATGCCGTCAGCGGGGGGTCAGCGCGGCGTCGGCGTCCGAGCGACCCGCGGCGCCCGCCGGCCGCGCAGCGACGTGAGCCCCACCAGCAGCAGCGCGATCGCGAACATCGCGGTGCCGATGACGTTGACCTGCGGTGGGATGCCCCGCTGGGCAGCGCCCCACACGTACATCGGGAAGGTGACTGTGGTGCCGGCGTTGAAGTTCGTGACGATGAAGTCGTCGAAGCTCAACGAGAAGGCCAACAGCGCGGCGGCCACGATGCCGGGCAGCACCAACGGCAGGGTGATTCTCCGGAAGGTCTGCCACTCGCTGGCGTAGAGGTCCATCGCTGCCTCCTCCAGCCGCCGGTCCATCCCGGCCAGCCGCGCCTTCACGGTGACCACCACGAACGACACGCAGAACACCACGTGCGAGATCACGACGGTCCAGAAGCCCTGTGGCACTCCGGCGGACACGAACAACGCCAGGAGCGACGTGCCCATCACCAGCTCCGGGGTGGCCAACGACAGGAAGACCAGCACATTGACCCCGGCCCGACCTCGGAAGCGGTGCCGGACCAACGCGAACGCCATCAGGGTGCCGAGCACCGTGGCGAGGACAGTGGCGAGGAACCCGATCTGCACGCTGCGGACCACCGCGTCGCACATGTCCGAGGTGGCACACGGCCGACGCCAGTTGTCCAGAGTGAACTCGTCGAAGTCGTAGGACAGCCGGTTCGACGGGCGGTTGAACGAGAGCGCCGCGACCACCAGGTTCGGCAGCGCCAGGTAACCGAGCACCAGCAGCGCCACGATCAGCACCCAACGGTCGGCCAGCCACCGCGCGATCCTCACCGCACCTCCTCCCTGCCTGCCCCGCGGAGATATCCGACAACCACGGCGAGGATCGCCGCCATCAGGAGGACCGACAGCGCGGCGCCCTGCGGATAGTCCAGCCGGACCAGGAACGCCGAGTCGACGACGTTGCCGATCATGTACTCGTTCGGGGTGCCGAGCAGCTCCGCGTTGATGTAGTCGCCGCTGGCCGGAATGAAGAACAACAGCGTCCCGGCGACCAGACCGGGCATGGACAGCGGCAGTGTCACCCGACGGAACGCCTGCGCCGGGCTCGCGTACAGGTCGCCGGCCGCCTCCAGCATTCGGGGATCCAACCGCTCCAGGCTCGCGTACAGCGGCAGCACCAGGAACGGCAGAAAGGTGTACGTCAGGCCGAGCACCACAGCGACCGGGGTCGCCAGCAGCCGTCCGTCCGGTGCGAGCAGGTGCGCGTCACGCAGCAGACCGACGAGCGTCCCGTTGTCCGACAGGATCGTCTTCCAGGCCAGCGTGCGGACCAGGAAGCTGGTGAACATCGGTGCGACCACGCACACCAGCAGCAGGTTCCTCCACCGGCCGGCCTTCACCGCTATCGCGTACGCCAGCGGGTAGCCCAGCAGCAACGCCAGCACCAGGGCCAACCCGGCGTAACCGAACGAGCGGAGGAACTGCGGCCAGTAGGCCTGCACCACGTCCGAGTAGTTGCCGAAAGCCCAGGTCATCGCGTAGCCGGTGGTGAGCGAGCCGCTGGGGTCGTAGAGGCTGGCCGCCGCGAGCTGCGCCAGCGGCACAGCGAAGAACACCAGCAGCCAGGCCACACCGGGCAGCAACAGGAGGTACGGCAGGAGCCGCCGCCGCGTCAGCCGGGTCACGACGACGCGGGCAGCAGGAACGCGTGCCGTGGATCCCAGTGCGCCACCGCCGCCCCGCCGACCGCCACCCGCGTCGACGTTCCACTGTTCGCGACGAACACCGACAGCTCGGCGCCCCAGCCGGTACGCAACAGGTACTGCGTGCTGACCCCCACGTAGGAGGCGTCGGTGACCACCCCGGCGACGTGCTGATGACCCACTGGCACCTGGGCGGCGGAGCCGACCAGGTGCAGTTTCTCCGGACGTACCCCCAGCTGGACCGGCCCGTGGTCAGCCCGTGAGCGGCCGACGGGCACCGAGAAGCGCGCGCCGTGCGCCGTCACCGCGACGTCGCCGCCGCTGACGCCGGCGGCCTCGCCGGCGAGCAGGTTGGACTGGCCGAGGAAGTTCGCGACGAACGCGGTGGCGGGGAACTCGTACAGGTCGGCGGGTGCGCCGAGCTGCTCGATCCGGCCGGCGTTCATCACCGCGACCGTGTCCGCCATGGTCATGGCCTCCTCCTGGTCGTGGGTGACGTGCACGAAGGTGATGCCGACCTCGGTCTGGATGCGCTTCAGCTCGATCTGCATCTGCCGCCGCAGCTTCAGGTCGAGCGCGCCCAGCGGCTCGTCCAGGAGCAGCACCTGCGGCCGGTTGACCAGCGCACGGACCAGCGCGACCCGTTGCTGCTGACCGCCGGACAGCTCGGCGGGGCGGCGGTTGCCGTAACCGTCGAGCTGCACCAGCGACAGCATTCGGTTGACCTCGTCGCCCACGGAGCGGATGCCGCGCCGACGCAGCCCGAAGGCCACGTTCTCGAAGACGTCGAGGTGCGGGAAGAGCGCGTAGCTCTGGAAGACGGTGTTGACCGGCCGCTGGTGCGGCCGCAGCCGGCCGATGTCCCGGTCGCCGAGCAGCACCTGACCGCTGGTCGGCTCCTCCAGACCGGCGATCATCCGCAGGGTGGTGGTCTTGCCGCAGCCGGAGGGACCGAGCAGCGCGAAGAAGGAGCCCTGGGGAATCGTCAGGTCGAGGGCGTCGACAGCGGTACGGGTGCCGAACCGCTTGGTCAGGTCGGCCAGGCGCAGGTCGCCGGCCGGTATCTCCCGCGCCATCCTCGTCACGCTCCGATGACCTGCTGGAACTTGCCCTCGTACTCCTTCTCCTGCTTCTCGTCCAGGGTCATGAACACCGTGGACCTCGACAGCAGCGCCTCGTCGGGGAAGATCAGCGGGTTGGCCGCCAACTCGGGGTCGATCTTCTCCATCTCGGCCTGGGCGCCCCGGACCGGGCAGATGTAGTTGACGTACGCCGCGAGCTTCGCGGCCACCGCCGGCTCGTAGTAGTAGTTGACCAGCTGCTCGGCGTTGGCCTTGTGGGTGGCCTTGTTGGGCACCAACATGTCGTCGCTGTAGAGCATCACGCCGGAGTCGGGCGCGACGAACCTGACCTTCTCGTCCGCGCCGGCGAGCTGGATGACGTCGCCGGACCAGCCGATACACGCGGCGATGTCACCCTTGGCCAGCTCGGGCGCGTAGTCGTTGCCGGTGAACCTGCGGATCTGCCCGGATTCGACGGCCTTCCTGAGCTTGTTCAACGCGCCGTCGAACTGGGCGGGCGTGAAGTTGGCCGGGTCGTGCCCGTTCGAGGAGAGCAGGAGGCCCATGGTGTCGCGCATCTCGCTGAGCGCCGTCACCCGGCCCTTGAGGTCGGGGCGGGTGAGCAGCTCGTCGACGGTCCGCAGTTCCCTGGTGACGTTGCCGTTGTACGCCAACCCGGCGAGGCCGGACTGCCAGGGGATCGAGATCCGGTTCTCGGTGTCGAAGGAGCGGTCGAGCAGCGACGGCAGCAGGTTGGCCCGCACGTTCGGGATCCTCGCCGGGTCGAGCTTTTGGACCCAGCCGAGCCGGACCATCCGGGCCGCCATCCAGTCGCTCAGCACGATGATGTCCCGGTCGATGCTCTGACAGGCGGCGAGCTGGTTCCGTACCTTGCCGAAGAACTCGTTGTTGTCGTTGATGTCCTCGGTGTAGGTGACCTCGATGCCGGTCTTCGCGACGAACTCGTCCAGGCTCGGCCGCTTTGATTCGTCGGCCTCGTCCACGTCCAGGTACTGCGGCCAGTTGGAGAAGGCGAGCTTCCTCTCCGCGCCGGACAGGTCCTCGCTGACGCAACCGGCCTCGGTCTGCTGGGCGCCCTTGGTGCCGCAGCCGGCGAGGCTGCCGCCCGTGGTGAGCAGGGCAACCGTGCCCAACGTGCCGGTGAGTAGTCCACGCCGGGAGAGGGGCCGGAGGGGCGCGCGCATCAGTTTTCCTCAGGGTCGGTGCCGTGGACGCCTGACACGATGACAAACCCGCAGCGCCAGAAGAGCATCGGGGCCAGCGAATCACCGCCCGTGCAGCCGTCCATCACGCTCAGCGTGGTCCACGCGACGTCGGAAGGCTTGATCAACTCACCTTCCCGGGCGGGCTTGGTCCATCCGCCTCCCGCGGGCTTGATCGACTCGCCTTCCGGGAAACCGTGGCATCCGCGCGCCGTGACACCGCGCTTTTCATGAAGGCGAGTCGATCAGCGGCTTGGGGCTCGGCGGCTCGGGGTCAGCCGCCCGGGCTCGGCGGCCTGGACTCGGCGGCCTGGGCCCAGCCGCCTGGACTCGGCGGCTTGAGGTTCAGCGGCCGGGCCGGCGGTCAGGGCTCAGCGGTCGCGCCCACGGACATTCTTGACGAAGGACGACCAGGCGGCCGGCGCGAAGGCCAGGGTGCCGCCGTCGCGGTCCTTGCTGTCGCGCACCAGCACCCGACCGGGCAGGTTGTCGGCCACCTCGACGCAGTCGCCCCCGTTGTTGCTGCTGCGGGTAGCGGTGCGCCAGCGGGCGTCGGTCATGTCCATGTCGTGGCCACTTCCCTGATCAGCTCGATCGACCGGCGTTGGGGTAACGCCTCACCGGTGACGCTCTCCCACCTGCGTCCCAGGCTAGCGACGTCGACGGGATCGGTCACGATCTGACCGCGGAGCTGGTTGTCGAGATACGCCAATTCCGTCCCGTCCGGCAGGCGACCCAGCACGAAGGGGCCAGCCAGGCCGGTGTGCCACGGACTGTCGGCCGGGATGACCCGAACCTGCACGTGCTCCCACTCGGCTGCCGCCGCCAGATGGGCCAACTGCCCGGACATCACGGCGGGGTCGCCGACCAGGCGACGCAGCACCACCTCGTCGATCACCGCAACGAGCTGCGGCGGGGCATCTCGGCCGAGGACCGCCTGCCGTTCGAGACGACTCGCGACGATCAGATCCACCTCGGACGGTGGGACCAGCCCACCGGTGCCCAGCACCGCGCGGGCGTACCCCTCGGTTTGCAGCAGACCCGGCACCAGCAACGGCTGATAGGACCGGATCGAGATGGCGTCCTGCTCAAGCTCGGCCCACGGTCGGAACCACGGCAGGTCACGGCGACGGAACGGCTCCGGCCAGAGGTCGGCCGCGTCCCGGCACAGGATCCTGGCCACCGCGACCCGGGTACGCGGATGCGGGATGTGCCCCACGGCAAGCCACCGCGCTGTCGTCTTCGGGTGGACGCGAACCTTCTCCGCCAGCGATTCGACAGTCTCCCCCGCCTCGGCCATCGCCACCCGCAACGCCTCGTTCGCCACTGGAGCCTCCCGCCCGCCAGACGCACACCGTGACTTGGCTCGATGTACGTTGCGGCGCATGTTAGCGACGCTGCGTGACGATGTCTGCGGTCTCCCGGCGTGTGGCGGTCAGACATGTCGGCGCACTCTCAGAACGCCCGCTGAACGCCCCGAAGGTGCCCCACCAACGTCCCCGACCAGGCCCGCCTCCGCCCGTGGCGACCGACCCCCACTCACGTCACCGCCGTCCGTGGCGACCGACCCACACTCACGTCACCGCCGCCCGTGGCGCTTGATCAACTCCGCGTCGCCGACAAGGCGGTATCAACCGTCCCCGACACCGCCACATCGCCGATCAGGTGTGGATCACCCCGCCCAACCTCACCCCGCCCCGCCCTCACCCCGCCCACGCCTGTTGATCAAGAGGTTTGCGTCAAAGACCGGCGCGTTCTTGACGCAAACCTCTTGATCAACACCGAAGGAGGCGCGCGCAGCCCGAAGGAGGCGCGCGGCCGAAGGGGGCAGCCCGAAGGGGGCGCGGTTAGTGGTTGGGGGGGATTACGCGGAGGTGGCCTCGGCGGCCGGTGGAGTGGGACTGGTCGGAGTGCGACCGGTCGTGGGGCTCCTCCGGCGGACGGGGGGCCGGGCGGGCGGCTTCGCGGACCGCTTCGGCGAGTGCGACCAGGTCGTCGGTGGTGGGCGGCGGCGGTTCGAACTCGCCCTCGTGCCGGACCACGTCCCAGCCCCGCGGCGCGGTCAGGCTGCGGGCGTGCGGCTCACACAGGTCGTACGTGTGCGGCTCGGCGAACGCCGCCAGCGGCCCCACCACCGCTGTCGACTCGTTGTAGACATAGGTCAATGTGGCGACCGCTTGCCGGGGGCAGCCGTTACGGGAGCAGCGCCGTGGTGACCTCACGGCGGCAGGGTATCTCCATTACCGGGTCCGGCGCATCGCTTCGCGTTGCGACACGCCCGTCATGGTGATCACAGTTGACCGTTGCGGGCGCGCCGCGCCACGGGAGCGGCGCTGCCGCTGACCAGCCCACCGTGGGCGCTACCCTTTGCCTCATGACGAGTCCGGAACACCGCCGCCCCGGCTCCGGCCGGCGTGCGCACCGCGACCGGCACGGGCGCGGCCTGCGCGGGCGGTTGGTGCCGGCCACCGTGCCGCTGGCGCGGACCAAGGCCGAGGTCTTCGACGACCTGGTCCTGGACACGGTGGAGACGCTGGAGCGTCGGTTCGCCAAGGAGTTGGCCGGTGTCGAGTTCGCGGTCGAGGACGTCCCACCGGACCTGAACGTCTACGACTCCGACGTCCTGGAGGACGGCGAGGTCCCGTTGGCCCGACTGCTGCCCGGTCGCCCGGGCCGGCAGGAGGTGCCGCCGAGGATCGTGCTGTATCGGCGGCCCCTGGAGTTCCGGGCGATGGACCGTGAGGACCTCGCCGATCTCGTCCACGACGTGATCATCGAGCAGGTGGCCAACCTCCTCGGGGTGGACCCCGAAGAGTTGGCCTGAGCAGGCCGGCCGTGCGCCGCGCTGAGCGACCCCCCGCGGGCCGGACCCTGCTCCGGTAGAGCTGCCATCCCGGGTGCTGTCGGGCGGCCCCCACCGCCCCGACCTCGCACCGCTCAGGCGGCCCGCCGCTTCAACTTGCGCCGCTCCCGCTCGGAGAGCCCACCCCAGATGCCGAACCGCTCGTCGTGACCCAGAGCGTATTCAAGGCATTCGGTCTTGACCTCGCAGCGCCCACAGATCCTCTTCGCCTCACGGGTGGAACCGCCCTTCTCGGGGAAGAACGCCTCGGGGTCGGTCTGCGAGCACAGTGCTCGCTCCTGCCACTCCGGCGCGTTTCCGAGCAGGTCGGCCACCTCAAGCTGGCCGTCCATCAAATGCCTCCTTGTCGCGCACCGGCGTCATCGCCGCTGCAACCCCCCACGCGAAAGGCGTGCTTGTCCGTCCGGTCCCGTTTTGTTGCGTTCCGTGCGAACAACCCCATTCAAATTACACGCGTGTAATACGTGCGCCGTCAAGCCAAACTTGATAATGGAGTCGCCCTCCCGACACCCCCGGCCGGCCGTCCAGGCCGTCCAGCCTCGCAACCTGCCCTATCGATTCAGACCCCGGCCGAGTAACGCCCTCTCCGGCGAGTCGCTCGACTTTTCTGCCGTGGCGCTCCCCCGACGGGCCGCCCCCCGGGACAGCACGAGACACCTCCACCGCCAAGCTGATCTTGGTGGGGGACAGGTTAACGCGGCGCGGCACAGACTGCCCGTCGAGCAGTGGACAGCACATACGCCCCGTCCACAATGTGGACGGGGCGCGACGTGCAGATCGGTGTCGAAACGTCAGCTGGCGACCCCGAAACCGCTGCTGGGCCACACGAACTCGGCTATCCCTCCACCATGGACAGAAACCGTCCCCGCAGAGGTCTTCTCGTCCCACCAGACGGTATAAATTCCGGCCGGCAGGTCGGGGTAGACCGCACTGTGGAACGAGCCGTCCCGCACCCGGCGCTCACGCACCGCCGAGTGGACCCGCCCGTCCTCCTCCCGACTGATCTCAATCTCCCGACCGTGCAGATCCGGACTGGTGTAGACGATCAACGCACCGGTGTCGCCGCCCAGATCGAGGACGACACTCCCGGTCTCCGACGGCCCGTACGCGTGATCATGCATCCGCTTCTCCCCCGCGCCGATCAGGACCCCGCCGGCGGGTTGTTGAACCCGTCGTACGGCGTACCCAGGTAGGGGAAGTTCCCGAGGAACGGCGCCGTCACATCCGCGGCGCTCAGCCCCGGGGTGACCGCGGCGGCCGCCGCGTCCGGGCGGAACGTCTTGTCCACCAGCGGGACGGTCAGCCCGGCGATCGCCCGCAACGCGATGCTCACCACGTCGTCACCGACCCGCCGCCCGTTCGGGAACCCGGCCAGGTCACCACCGAGCACCCCGAACCGGTCCGGCCGCTTGGTCGGCGGGATCGCGGTGTTCAGCCGCAGCATGTCCGCCTGCACGTCGCCGGTCGCGTTGGTGAAGCCGTCGATCAGCCCGGCCGGTACGCCCGTGAGCAGGATCGCCACCAGGTCGGCGCGGGCCTTCTTGGCCTTGGTGAGCTTGTCCAGGTTCGGGAAGACGTCCGGATAGAGCGCCGGCAGCAACGCGGCCAGCTCCGGCTGCTCGACGAACTGCGCGAACCGCTTGTCCTCCGACGGCGGCAGTGAGTTCCACTGGTCCTTCCTGGACATCGGCACGATGACCTCGTTGAACAGCGGATTGCCCAACCGGGAGACCTGCGTGAACGGGCCGGTTGCGGTGTCCGCCGCACCCCGGTCGCCGAGCACCCGCACCTGCCGGCGCGACGCCGACGTCCACACCCCGATCACCGACGCCCGGTCACCGACGCCGTACCGGTTGGCGCGCCGACGCACCCGGTCCAGCGGCACCTGGACGGCGATGCTGTGCACGTTCATCCGGTCAGTGGCGTTGACCGGCTCCCCCTCGGCCTTGAAGACCTTCTTGCCGGCGACGTGCAGCTGCTGGAACGGCCGCAGCGTGCCCAAGTCGAAGATCGCCCCCAGGTCGACGAAGAAACCGTCCGCGCGCTGCCCGGCGAAGACCCGTTCCCCGGTGGACAGCGAGTAGGTCGCCTGCCGCACCAGCTCGGCGTACTTCGGGGTGGACAGTGGGCCGACGTTGCACGGCGGGCACTGCAACTTGTGTGCCAGCCGGTGCTCCCGACCGTCGGCCACCCGGGTCAGGCTGTAGAACTGCCGCCGGTTCCACGTCTCGCTGTCAAGCGAATCGATCGGGCCGGTGTTGTACAGAAAGCTGTTCGGATTGGTGATCTCGGTGGTGAACTCGAACCGGTAGGTGACATCCGGGCGGCCGTCACCGTCGTTGTCAATATGGATCTCGTAGCGCACGTCGTCGCCGAACTCGAAGAAGTTCGGGCCCCCGGAGGGAAGCTGCAACGGTACGTAGTTGGCGATCAACGTGACCGTGTCGCGCTTGTCGGGGCTGACGAACGCGTACAGGTCGGAGCTGTCGGCGACCGGATCCTTGGCTATCTCCGGGGCCTCGCGGTGGGAAGACATGGCGGACCAACCTCACTGGGCGGGAACAGGGTGGCAGGGCGGGATGTCGGGTCAGCGCCGGGCGGCGCGCCGCAGTCGATCCGCCAGGCCGCGGTCGCGTACCTCGATCCGGGTCTCACCGACGAAGACGTCCATCGTTCCGGAGCTCGCGTCCCGCAGATGCACGACGATCGGCTCGTCGGCCCGCCCGGCCGCGCCGGGGGCGTTCTGCGCGGCCGACAGGCCCGGCACGGTGAGCGCGGCGGCCCCGAGGGTGGCGCTGGCCGCGGCGGTCAACGTCTGCCGGCGGGTCAGTCGCGGCCACTGCCGCTTCCGCTGATCACTGGTCATGGGCAACCTTTCCGGCGGCGGCGCGAACGCGCCCGCTCAGACGGTCGGGTCCGGTGCCGTCCAGCGACGCCGGGCCCCGAAGGGACACCGGCGGCGGTCCTCGCCGCGACCGCCGCCGGCATCGCGTGGTACGGCCGGAGGCGGGGAAAGGTTCGACGTCAGGATCTGGCGTGACCGTACGCGGTCGTACGCTTACGTGCCGGACGTCCGGCCGCCGTCGCGATGGCCCGCAACTGCTCCTCGGTACGCGCCGAACCGTTACCGGAGCCGGCCATCCGGGAGATGGTCTCCTCCATCAGCGTGCCGCCCAGGTCGTTGCAGCCACCCTGGAGCATCGCCACTGTGCCCTCGTCGCCCAACTTCACCCAGGAACACTGAATGTTGTCGATCCGGCCGTGCAACAGCAGCCGGGACATCGCGTGCACCACCCGGTTCTCCCGCCAGGTCGGCCCGGGTCGGGCGATCCCGGCCAGGTAGATCGGGGCGTTGGTGTGCACGAACGGCAGCGCCACGAACTCGGTGAACCCGCCGGTACGGTCCTGCACCCCGGCCAGCACCCGGAAGTGCGCCAGCCACTGCCCGGGATGGTCGACGTGCCCGTACATCATCGTGGAGCTGGACCGGATGCCCAGCTCGTGAGCCGTGCTGACCACGTCGACCCAGGCGGCGGCCGGGAGTTTGCCCTTGGTCAACACCCACCGCACGTCGTCGTCGAGGATCTCGGCGGCGGTCCCCGGGATGCTGTCCAGCCCGGCCTCCCGCAGCTGGGTCAGCCACTCGCGGACCGGCACGCCGGCCTTCGCGGCGGCGGTGACGATCTCCATGGGCGAGAACGCGTGCACGTGCATCTCGGGCACCCGGGCCTTGATCGCGCGCACGATGTCGGCGTACCCGGTGACCGGCATCTTCGGATCGATCCCGCCCTGGAGGCACACCTCGCTGGCGCCGGCCGCCCACGCCTCCTCGGCCCGGTCGGCGACCTGGTCGACGGAGAGCCGGTACGCGTCGGCGTCCCGTTCACGTTGCGCGAAGGCACAGAACCGGCAACCCACGTAGCAGACGTTGCTGAAGTTGATGTTGCGATTGACCACGTAGGTCACGTCGTCGCCGACCACGTCACGGCGCACGTCGTCCGCCAGACGGCACAGCTCGTCGAGCGCCCGCCCGTCCGCGCCGAACAACGCCAACGCCGCGTCGGTGTGCCGGGGGTCGAGCAGCGCCGCCGGATCGTCGGCGGCGAGCCGCAGCCCGGCCGCCAGGTCATGGTCCGCGCCGCTCCCCGCCGGCGTCGGGGGTACGCCCGCGCGACGCGCGACCGCCTCGGGGGCGACCTTGCCGGCCACCTCGGCCCAGTCCCCGTAGACGCTGTCGAAGTCACCCCGCCGGTCGTCGGTCCGACCGGTGGTGTCGATGGTGGCGTGCAGGTCGACCCGCCCGCCGAACGTCTCCTCCGGCTCCTGCCAGGGGCGCCCCCGCGGCACCGCCGACTCGACAGCCATGCCCGTCGCCGGATCGGCGAGCGCACTCACGTGCGGCAGCAGCCGAGGATCGAGCCACGGGTCACCCGCGCGCACGTACTCCGGGTAGATCGTCAGGCGCTCCCGCAGCGTGAACCCGGCCAGCTCGGTGTGCTTCGCCAACTCCTCGATCTGCGGCCACGGGCGCTCCGGGTTGACGTGGTCCGGGGTGAGCGGGGAGACGCCACCCCAGTCGTCGATGCCGGCCCGCAACAGCAGGTCGTACTCGCCGGCGATGAGGTTCGGCGGGGCCTGGATCCGGGCCTTCGGGCCGAGCAGCAGCCGGGCCACCGCCACAGTGGCGGCCAGGTCGTGCAACTCCGCGTCGGGCATGCCGCGCATCGCCGTGTCCGGCTTGGCGCGGAAGTTCTGCACGATCACCTCCTGGAGGTGCCCGTACTCCCGCTGCGCGCGGCGGATCGCGAAGAGCGCGTCCACCCGCTCCGCCGGGGTCTCCCCGATGCCGATCAGGATGCCCGTGGTGAACGGCACCCCCACCCGGCCGGCGTCGTCCAGCACCCGCAACCGGACCGCCGGCTCCTTGTCCGGCGAGCCGAAGTGCGGCCCACCCGGCTCGGACCACAGCCGCGTCGCCGTCGTCTCCAACATCATGCCCATGCTCGGCGCGACCGGCTTCAGCCGTTGCAGCTCCGACCAGGACAGCACCCCCGGATTGAGGTGCGGCAACAACCCGGTCTCCTCCAGCACCGCTACCGCGCAGGCACGCAGGAAGTCCAGTGTGGAGTCGTAGCCGCGCTCGTCCAACCACGTCCGGGCCGCCGGCCACCGCTCCTCCGGCCGGTCACCCAGGGTGAACAGAGCCTCCTTGCAGCCCTGCGCGGCACCCTCCCGGGCGATGGCCAGCACCTCGTCGCGGTCCAGGAACGGCGCCGGCAGCCGGTGCGGCACCGTCGCGAACGTGCAGTAGTGGCAGCGGTCCCGGCAGAGCCGGGTCAGCGGGATGAAGACCTTCTTCGAGTACGTGACCACGCCCGGCCGCCCGGCGTCGCGCAGCCCGGCGTCCCGGATCCCCCCGGCCACCCGGAGCAGCTCGTCGAGCGCGTCACCGCGGGCGGACAGCAGCGCGGTCGCCTCGTCGACATCCAACGCCCGCCCGGTAGCGGCCCGGCCCAGGGCCCGCCGCACGCTCGCGTCGCTCGGGCCGGAGCGGTGGCTCGGGCCGACGTCGCCGCTCAGGCCGGAGTCGCCGCTCGGCCCGACGTCGCCGCCCGGGCCAGAGTTGCCGCTCGGCCCGGAGTGGATGCGATCAACCATTCGCTCAGCCTATGCGCAGCGCGAGCCCGTTCGACCGACCAGTGCCCGCACCGTGAGAAACGGCCCACCTCGCCTCGCGCCTGGCTCAGCACCAGCGGGGGCGACAGTGCCCGCAGTCATCCCGCTGCGCCAGCACGTCGGCGACCCACCGGCGTGGTGACAGTGCGCGCTGATCTCGCCGTGCCGGGCGCTGGCGATCCGTCAACGTGATGATCAGGTGATGAAAAGTAGCTGCGAGAGCGGCTGTGGAACTACTTTTCATCACCTGATCATGGAGTCCGATTCAGCGGGGCTGGTCGGGGTGCTCTCCAGGCTTGATGTGCTGGGTGCGGTCGTCGTCCGGGTCGGTGGGACGGGTGATCGCCTGGGTCGGGTCTGCGGGGGCCGAGTCGGCGGGGTGCGCGATGGCCTGCGTCCGGTCGGCGGCAGCCGAGTCGGCGGGCTGACGCGGGATGGTCTGCGTGGGATCTGCCGACGGTGGCTGCCCGAACGGCGGCGCGGCAGGGGACGGCGGCGCGGGGTTGACCGGCGGCGCGGACTGCGGGAACGGCGGCGACGACTGGGGAGCAGCCTGGAACGGGGGCGCGGACTGCGGGTGCGGCGGTGCCGACTGGGGCGCCTGGAACGGCGGCGACGGCTGACCGAACTGGCCCGGGTACTGCGCCGGCGGGTATCCGCCCGGCTGCCCGGCGGAGGGCCATCCACCCTGCGGCTGACCACCGGGCTGCCCCGGCGCCGGCCAACCACCCTGCTGCTGCGGCCAACCAGGATGCGGCTGACCCGGCTGCGGCTGACCGTAGACGCCGGGCTGCGGCTTGGGACGCGGCACGTAGTAGTGGGCACGCCAGACCGTGTAGACCACCCACGCGGCGACCGCGAAGACGACCATCCAGGCGAACCGGGTGAGCACCCCGAGGAGCGCGTCGAGGATCTCGGCCTGGGCCAGGCGTCCGACCGTCCAGATCAGCATGGTCAACGTGCCGAAGAAGGCGCTGACCGCGTACTCGACGAGGGCCACCTGCGTGATCAGCTTCGCTTTCGGCAGCACCGGCGAGATGTGCGTGGCCAGCAACACGGCCAGCAGCGGCAGACCCACCGCCTCCACCCCGACGAACGAGTAGAACGCGCTGCCCGCCCGGTCGGTGAAGGTGCTGTAGTCGTTCGGGGCGATCAGGCGGAGCAGGCCCACGAAGAGGAACACGGCGTTGGCGCCGAGCAGCGCGAGCGCAGCGAGCTCGCGTAGTGGCTTGGTCAGCTGACGGGCCTGCTTCGCGTCGGTCGACGCGGGCTCGGCGGGGCTGGTCACGAGCTCCCCCTCGGGGCAGGAACGAACAGGGCGCACGTGAGCCTAGTCTCTACGGCCACCGGCCGACCGGAGGCGTCACGTGAGCGAGGATGGTCGACATGCGCATCGTGGTTCTGGCCGGCGGCATTGGTGGCGCCCGGTTCCTGCTCGGCGTCCGGGCGTACGCCCGGGACGTCGGCGCGGAGGTGACCGCCGTGGTCAACGTCGGCGACGACCTGTGGCTGCACGGGTTGAAGATCTGCCCTGACCTGGACAGCGTCATGTACACGCTCGGCGGCGGCGCCGACCCGGAACGGGGCTGGGGTCGGGTTGGTGAGAGTTGGACGGTCAAGGACGAGTTGGCCGCGTACGGGGCACAGCCGACCTGGTTCGGCCTCGGCGACAAGGACATCGCCACGCACCTCGTGCGGTCCACCATGCTCAACGGTGGTTACCCGTTGAGCGCGGTCACCGAGGCGCTGTCCACCCGCTGGGAGCCGGGGGTACGCCTGTTGCCGGCCACCGACGACCGGCTCGAAACCCACGCTGTCGTCGAGGACGAGCAGGGGCAGCGGGCGATCCACTTCCAGGAGTGGTGGGTCAGGTACCGGGCTGACATCCCGACCCAGCGCTTCGTGTTCGTCGGCGCGGAGACCGCGAAGCCGGCACCCGGGGTGCTGGAGGCGATCGGCTCGGCCGACCTGGTGCTCGTCGCGCCGAGCAACCCCGTGGTGAGCGTGGCGCCGGTGCTGGCCGTACCGGGGCTGCGCGAGGCGGTCGTGGACGGCCCGGCGCCGGTGGTGGGTGTCTCGCCGATCATCGGCGGCGCTCCGGTACGCGGGATGGCCGACCGGTGCCTCGACGTGCTCGGCGTCGAGTGCAGCGCCGCCGGGGTGGGTCGCCTGTACGGAGGCCGGCCGGACGGCGGCCTGCTGGACGGGTGGCTGGTGGCCGAGGAGGACGCCGGCACGCTGGTGCCCGATGTGACCGTCCGCGCGGTGCCGCTGCGGATGACCGACGAGGCGGCGACGGCGGCGATGGTCCGCGCCGCGGTGGAGTTGACGTGAGGCTGGAAATCCTGCCGGTGCTCGGCATCGGCCACGTGACCGAGGGTGATGATCTGCCGGCGGTGATCGCGACTGCGGCACCGTGGCTTCGTGACGGCGACGTGCTGGTGGTGACCAGCAAGATCGTCTCGAAGGCGGAGGGGCGGCTGGTCGACGTCCCGGCGGACGGGCCGGAGCGGCTGGCCGCACGCGACGAGGTGCTGGCCGGTGAGACCGTACGGGTGGTCGCCAGTCGCGGGCCGACCCGGATCGTGCAGACCCACCACGGCTTCGTGATGGCCTCGGCCGGCATCGACGCGTCGAACGTGGACAAGACCCAACTGGTGCTGCTGCCGGTCGACCCGGACGCCTCGGCGCGGGCGTTGCGCGAGGCGCTGCGGGAACGCTACGAGCTGGATGTCGCGGTGATCATCAGCGACACCATGGGGCGACCCTGGCGCAACGGGCTCACCGATGTGGCGCTCGGCGTGGCCGGGATGCCCGCCATCCGTGACCACCGGGGCGAAATCGACCCGTACGGCAACGAGCTGCAGTTGACCCAGATGGCCGTGGTGGACGAGCTGGCGGGCGCCGGTGAGCTGATCAAGGGGAAGTGCGACCAGGTTCCGGTCGCTGTGGTTCGGGGCTATCTGTCCGGCACCGACCCGGAGGACACCGCCGGTGCACGGGCGCTGGTCCGCGACGCCGCACAGGACCTCTTCTCGCTCGGCACCGCCGAGGCCCGGGCCGCCGGGCTCGCCGACGCCGCCACCCTGAGCGACGCGCTCGGCTCGACGCCCGCGGACCTGGGCGCGGTGCGACGGGCGATCGAAGCGATCGCCGATGTCGTCGCCCCCGGCACGGTCTTCACGCTGGTCGACGAGGCGGAGGTACGCGCCGGACTGGTCGCCGAGATGCCGGGATGGCCAGAGGGAGCGGCTCTGCTGCTGGGCTCGGCCCCGACGCCGGTCGAGCCGATCGGTCTGGTCCGCTTCGGCGCCGACCTGCACCGGCTGCGCGTCGCCCTGGCCGCCGAGGGTGTCGAGTCCACTCTGTTGCCGCCACCGCCGGGCAGCCCGGCGAGCGCCGCGCTCGCTCTGTGAGAAACGGCCGGGCAGCCCGGCGAGCGCCGCGCTCGCTCTGTACGAGACGGGCCGGGTCAGGCGTCCAGCATGGCCCGGCCGAGCGGCGTCAACGTGTGCAGCACACTGTTGCGTTCCCGGTGGCTGACCAGCAGGCCGGCGTTGCGCAGGACTGTGGCGTGCTGGCTCGCCGCGGCGGGCGAGATGTTGAGCTGGCGGGCTACCTCGCCGGTGGTGCAGCCCTCGTCGCTGGCCTGCAACACCGCCGCGCGGGTGCGGCCGAGCAGCGCGGCGAGTGAGTCGCGGGTAGCACCGGACGGGGCGGCCCCGATGCCGTCGGCCGGTGCCAGCCCGCCCAGCCGGTCGACCGGGTAGACCAGCACCGGCGGCAACGCCGGGTCGAGTAGCGCGACAGGGGTGCTCGCGCAGAAGAACGACGGCACCAGCAGCAGCCCTCGACCGTCCAGGTGCATCTCCCGGCTGTGCGGGTAGTCCCGGACCTCGAGCACCCCGCCCTCCCAGCGCATGGCCGGCCGGAGGCTGGTGAGCAGACCCTCGACACCGCCGTCGAGCAGCGCTCGGGCCCGGCGGGCCCGGTCCGCCGCCACCGCGGCCTGGATCCGGTTCCAGTACGGGCTGATCGCCAACGACTGGTACTGCTTCATCGACTCGGCGAGGTGATGCAGCACCGCCACCTCGCCTCGGGCCAGCGCGGCGGCCGAGGAGGGCAGCTGGTTCTCGGCGGCCAGCACGCTCAGGTCCCGATGCAGGAGCGAGGTGGGGGTTCGGCGGAGCGCGTCCAGCCCGGACTCGAAACCGTCGACGCTGGCGTACGGAGTGAGGAAGTCGGGGAAGTAGCCGCGTGGCGGGTTGAGCGCGAACAGCAACCGGAGCTGCTCGGAGGCGACGTCCTGACGCAGCCCCCGGGACACGGAGCGCCGCCAGTGTGCCGTCAACGGATCGCGGTTTCGGCCCTGGAGCACGTGCAGGCTGAGGACCAGCTCCCAGATCGGGTCCGCAGCCGGTGCCACCCGGGTCCGGAGGATGTCCTCCCCAGAAAAATGGATCTTCAGCATGGTGCGCTCCCGTGTCGCCGGCAGGGGGGTGCCGGTAGACCGTTCGACTCTACCTGGACGGCACTAATCTCCATCTTTAAGCCTGAGCTGAAAAACCTCGACGTCCTGGGGGCCGGTTAGGCATGCTTCCAGTGCTCGAACAGGGTGCCGGCGTGTCCTCGACATCCCGCCCCCAGGGCACCGGGACCGGGGAGGCCCCGGTGATCGGGCGGCACCACGAGGGTCTGCGGCCCTTGCTCCGCAGAGGTGCCGCCCGGTCACCCACCGCACACATCACCCGGCCAGCCGAATTCGACGAGTCGCGGCGTCACCGAGCCAGCCTATGGAGCACACGCTCGTACAGTGTCGGGGTGCCTGACACCGCGATCCCCGGACCGACCGCTCACCCGACCGATGCCGCGACGTTCACGGCGTTGCACGCCGACGCCACCGCGTTGCTCGGCGACTGGCAGCCCACCAGCCCGGACGCGGCCCGCGCACGGGACCGCACCCTCCGTCTGCTCGACGCCGGCCCGATCGCGATGAGCAGGCAACACCGCCCCGGGCACATCACCGCTAGCGCGCTGGTCCTCGACGCCACCGGCTCGCGCGTGCTGCTCTGCCTGCACGGCAAGTTCGGGCGGTGGGTGCAACTCGGCGGGCACTGCGAGCCGGTCGACCAGACTCTGGTGGCCGCAGCGCTCCGCGAGGCCACCGAGGAGTCCGGGATCGCCGACCTGCGCATCGACCCGGTGCCGATCGACGTGGACGTGCACCCGGTGCAGTGCCAGGGTGGCTCCCTGCACCACGACGTCCGGTTCGCCGTGCTCGCCCCGCCCGGGGCGGTGGAGGAGGTCAGTGACGAGGCCGAAGAGCTGGGCTGGTTCCCGCCGGACAACCTGCCCGAGCCGCTGGCCGGCGGGACCGTGCAACTGGTCGCGCCGGCCCTCGCCGCCCTCAGACGTAACCCTCTTCGCCTCGCTCCTTGAGCTCGTCGACCAGGGCCTTGACGTCCTGCGCCCGGTCACGCGGGCAGACCAGCACCGCGTCCGGGGTGTCCACCACGATCAGGTCCTGCAACCCGAGGACCGCCACCAATCGTCCCGACTGCGGCACGACGACCAGGTTGCTGCTGTCCCGCAGCAGCACACCGGGCTTCGCGTCGGTGCCGAGCACCACGTTGCCCGCGTCGTCGGCCGGCAGCACGTCGCCCAGGGTGTGGAAGTCGCCGACGTCGTTCCAACCGAAGTCGCCCGGCACCGTCGCCACCCGACCCGCGGTGGCCGCGCCCTCCATCACCGCGTAGTCCACCGAGATCTTCGGCAGCGTCGGCCAGATCGCGCCGAGAACCTCGTCCTGCTCCGGGGTGCCCCAGGCGGCGGCGATCGCGACGACGCCCGCGTGCAACGCCGGCTGCTGACGGGCCAACTCGGCGAGGAAGACGTCCACCCGCCACACGAACATGCTCGCGTTCCACAGGTGCCGGCCCGAACGGACGTACGCCTCGGCGACCTCGGCGCCCGGCTTCTCCTTGAACTCGGCCACCTGCCGCCACGGCGAGCCGTCGGTCTCCTCGCCGGTCTCCAGGTAGCCGTAGCCGGTCTCCGGCCGGGTCGGGGTGATTCCGACGGTCATCAGCATGCCCTGCTCGGCCCCGCGGACCGCCTCCTGGACCGTACGGACCCAGCTGTCCGGGTCGCGGATCAGGTGGTCGGCCGCGAAGCTGCCCATCACCGCGTTCGGGTCGCGTACCGCGATCACCGCCGCCGCCAACGCGATCGCCGCGCAGGAGTCCCGAGGGGACGGCTCGACCAGAATGTTCTCCTCGGGCAGACCGGTCAGCTGCCGGGCCACCGCCGCGACGTGCGCGGCACCGGTGACCACAAGGGTGCGGTCCGGTGTGGTCAGCGGCGCGAGCCGTTCCACGGTCGCCTGCAGCAGCGAGGCGCTGGTGCCGGTCAGCGGATGGAGGAACTTGGGGTGGCCGGCACGAGACAACGGCCACAACCTTGTGCCGCTGCCACCTGCAGGAATGACCGCATAAAGCATCCGCACATCATGCCCGACGAGCCTGCCCGGAGTGGCACGGGTCACCACTTGGGTCGGAGAGTCAGGATCGGGCCCTGCTCCAGGCGGCGATGTGCACCTCGGCGCTGGTCGCCCAGGTGAACTCCTTCGCCCGGTCGAAGCCCGCCTTCGCCAGCGACAACCGTCGCTGCTCGTCGTCGAGGAGGGCGGCCAGGTCGGTGCCGATCTGCTCCGGGTCCTCCGAGGTGTACGCGACAGCGTCGCCACCGACCTCGGGCAGCGACAGCCGGGGAGTGGTCAGCACCGGGGCGGCACACGCCATCGCCTCCAGGATCGGCAGGCCGAACCCCTCGCCGTAGGAGGGATAGGCGGCGACCAGGGCGCCACCGAGGAAGCCCGGGAGGTCGCCGTAGCGCAGGTAGCCGGGGCGCAGCAGGCGCAGGTGCGACGGGACCTCGGCGACGGCCCGGTCGATGTCGTCGTCGTGCCCCTGCCCGCCGGCGATCACCAGGGCCGGCGGGTCGGACCGCTCGGCCACCGCGCGCGCCCAACCACGGATCAGGTTGGGTACGTTCTTCCGCGGCTCCTTGGCCCCGAGGAACGCGACGTAGCTGCTGTTGCCGAGCCCCAGCCGAGCGCGGACGCGGGCCTTCTCCTCCTCGGTGGGAGCGTGGAAGGCAGCCTGGTCGACGCCGTGGTAGGCCACGTCGATCCGGGTCGGGTCGGCGTCGAGCAGGCGGATCAGCTCGTCCCGGGTGGCCTTGCTGGGCACGATCACCCGGTCGGCGCGGCGCAGCGAGGTCTTGATGGCGCTGCGGAAGAACGTGCGGCGGGACTTGTCGTAGTGCTCCGGCTCGGTGAAGAACGTCGCGTCGTGCACGGTGACGGTGACCGGGCAGCCGGCCCGCAGCGGGCAGGTGTAGAACGGCGAGTGCAGCACCTCCGCACCGACCTGCTGGGCGAGCAGCGGCAGGCCGGTCTGCTCCCAGGCGAGCCGGGCCGGGCGGTGGGCCACGGCGGCCGGGGCGGGGATGATCTCCGCACCGGGCAGCATGCGGGTGTAGCGCTCCAGGTCGGTGCGGAGGCTGACCACCGCCAGCTCCACCCCCGACCCGCACACCTTGCCGAGGGCACCGAGCAGACCGTCGACGTAGCGACCGACACCACCACGGTCGGCGGGGACACTCGTGGCGTCGATGAGCACGCGGGGCGGGCGACCGGCGGTCACGGGGCGACTCCTTGCACTGGCGGGTCTGTGGGGAAAAACACTCCGGGGGCCAAGCCTACGCCGGAGCGCGGGGGCGGCGCTGACTGCGACCCGACGGTACGCCGACTTGTCATCGCCATCGAGTACGGCCGGCAGGGGCGTATCGTTCGCGCCGATGGCCGACAATATTGCCCGGGTCTTCGCCGATGCGATCGCTACCGACCCGACCAGACCGTTGCTCACCTGGTACGACGACGCCAGCGGGGACCGCACCGAACTGTCCGGCGCCACCCTGGCGAACTGGGTGGCGAAGACCGCCAATCTTCTCGTCGACGAGGTCGGCCTCGCCCCGGGCACCCCGGCCGGCGTGTTGCTGCCGCCACACTGGCAGGCCGCCGCGGTGCTGCTGGGTTGCTGGTCGGCCAAGTTGAACGTCGTCGACACGCCGGGAGACGTGGACGTGCTGTTCGCCGCCGTCGACCGGTTCGACGAGGCGCAGTCCTGGGCGGCCGACGAGCGGTACGCCCTCGGGTTGGCCCCGCTCGCCGCCCCACTACGGCAGGTGCCGCCCGGGTTCGCCGACTACGTGGTGGAGGTACGCCGGCACGGCGACCACTTCACGCCGCAGCCCGGTCCGGGCCCCGCCGACGAACGTCTGCTGACCCGGGCGGAGGCCCGCGCCGACGAACTGGGCATCGAGCGTGGGGCGCGTGTCCTGGTCGACGCCGCCCGCTACCCGGACCCGGTGGACTGGCTCCTGGCCCCGCTGAGCCGGGCCGCCACAGTGGTCCTCTGCGCCAACCAGGACCCAGCCCGCCTGGACGCCCGAGTAACAACGGAAAAAGTCACCCACCCCCTCCCGTAACCCCACCTCTGCGGTCGATCATGGAGTGGTGGTGGGGAACTCCTGCGGCTATGCCCCTTTACGAGCACCACAATTCCATGATCGACCGGAGTGTGGGGCGAGCGTCATCGACGACGGGCAGCCGACCTAGGCGGAGGTCCTCGACTGGGCGAAGGTGGCGAACGCGGTCAGGGACTCCGGGTTGGCCAGCGCGCCCTTGGCCGCGGCCTGGTCGACCGGGGTGCCGGTGAGGATCTTCTTGACCGGCACCTCCAGCTTCTTCGCCGACAGGGTGCGGGGCACCGCACGCACCTGGTGGATCTCGTCGGGCACGTGTCGGGGCGAGAGGGCGGTACGCAGTTCGCGACAGATCGTCGCGCGCATCGCGTCGTCAAGGGTCAGACCCTCGGCGAGCACCACGAAGAGCAGCAGCTCACCAGCACCACCCTCGTCGTCCTCCAGGTGCACGACGACGGAGTCGAGCACCTCGTCCAGCCCTTCGACCACCGAGTAGAACTCGGCGGTGCCCAGCCGCACCCCACCACGGTTGAGCGTGGCGTCGGAGCGTCCGGTGATCACGCAGCCGCCCCGCTCGTTGATGGTGATCCAGTCGCCGTGCCGCCACACCCCGGGGTAGACGTCGAAGTACGCCTCGGCGTAGCGGACGCCGTCAGTGTCGTTCCAGAAGCCCACCGGCATGCTCGGCATCGGCTCGGTGATCACCAACTCGCCCAGTTCACCGATGACCGGGGTGCCGTCGGCGGAGCGGGCCTCCACCTTCGCGCCCAGCGCACGGCAGGCGATCTCCCCCGCGTACACCGGCAGCAGCGGCACCCCACCGACGAAACCCGTGCACACGTCGGTGCCACCGGAGAGCGACTGGAGCTGGAGGTGGTCGCCGACGGTGTCGTACACCCAGTGGAAGCCCTCGGCGGGCAGCGGCGCACCCGTCGAACCCACCCCGCGCAGCGCGGACAGGTCGGCGATCTCCCGGGGGACCAGCCCGGCCTTGCGGCAGGCCAGCAGGAAGGGGGCGGAGGTGCCGAAGTACGTGGTGCCGGTCTCCGCCGCCAGCCGCCACAGCCCACCGAGGTCGGGGTGGCCGGGGTTGCCGTCGAAGAGCACGATGGTCGCGCCCACCGCCGGGCCGGAGACCAGGAAGTTCCACATCATCCAGCCGGTGGTGGTGAACCAGAAGAAGCGGTCCGCCGGGCCCAGGTCGTGGTGCAGGGCGAGCATCTTCAGGTGTTCCAGCAGGATGCCGCCGTGGCCGTGCACGATCGGCTTGGGCAGCCCGGTGGTGCCCGAGGAGTAGAGAACGTACAGCGGGTGGTCGAACGGCACCGGCGTGAACGTCGACGGCTCGTCGGTCGGCGCGGCCAGCTCGGCCCAACCCAGCGCGCCGTCCGGCGGCGTGGCCAGCGGGTCGAGGTAGGGGATGCTGACGGTGTGCCGCAGCGACGGCAGGGCGGCCCGGATCGCTGCCACCTCGGCGCGCCGGTCCACCGGCTTGTCGCCGTAGCGGTAACCGTCCACGGCGACCAGCACTGTCGGCTCGATCTGCTGCCACCGGTCGGTGACGCTGCGGGTGCCGAACTCGGGCGCGCAGGACGAGAAGACCGCGCCCAGGCTGGCGGTGGCCAGCAGGAGGACGTACGTCTCCGGGATGTTGGGGGCGTAGGCCGCCACCCGGTCACCGGCGGTGATGCCGAGCCGGCGCAGCCCTGCCGACACCCGGCGTACCTGCTCACGCAGCTCCCCGGCGGTCAGCGTGACCGGCGGTCGGGTCTGCCCGTGTGCGATCACCACCGGGTCGTCGTCGACCCGCCCCGGCATCCGCAGCACGTTCTCCGCGTAGTTGAGAGTGGCCCCGGGGAACCAGCGGGCCCCGGGCATCCCCCGCTCGGCCAGGGTGGCGGTCGGCGGGGTGTGCGCGATCACCTCGAAGTGATCCCAGACCGAGCGCCAGAACGCGTCCAGATCGGTGGTGGACCAACGCCACAGCGCGTCGTAGTCGGCGAAGTCCAGCCCTCGGTGCTCCCGCAGCCAGCGCAGGTAGCCGCCGATCCGGGACCGCTCGCGTACGTCCGCCGGCGGCGCCCACAGCATGTCACCCACTGGTCCACCCTCCCCTGGCCCGGCACGACGTTGTGTTTGGGCCGTGGCGCCATCTTGCCCTACCTCGAAGCGCCATTCTGCGCACCGGGTACGCCGACCGATGCGTGCCCGTCCCACACTCCACCCCGCCGACCCATGTGGGTCAGCCCGCGCGGTGGGCCTGGATGGCGCGACGGCGGGCGAGCCGGTGCGCCCGGCGGATCTCCGCCTCCTTGTACCGGCGCTCGTCCTCCGCGGTCTCCGGCAGCACCGGGCGGACCGCCCGCGGCGCCCCGCCGACGTCGACGCCGACGAAGACCAGGTACGCGGTGGCCACCCGGACCGCCGCGTCCTCGGCCGAGTCCCACCGTTCGGCGACGACCCGCACGCCGACCTCCATCGAGGTCTGGCCGGTCCAGTTCACCTGCGCGTGCGCGTGCACCAGGTCACCGACCCGGACCGCCTCGGAGAAGACGATCTCGTCGATCGCGGCGGTCACCGCCGTGCCTCCGCTGTGCCGGGCCGCTGCGGCACCCGCCACGTCATCGGCGAACTTCATCAGGACCCCGCCGTGCACGGTGCCGTAGAGGTTCACGTCCACGGCGGTCATGATCTTGCTCAGCGTGACGCGCGAGTACGACGTCGGCTTGCCGACCGGTGCGGCGGAGAGGTGCTCAGTCATGTCGAAAACGGTACGGTGCGCGGATGCGACATCTCTGGAGCTTCCTCGCCGGGCTGGTGGTGGCGCCCATCACCTGGGTGCTGGTCACACTGGGGCAGGACGGGTCGAGCCGGACGGTCGACCGCTGGGTGGAGATCGGCACGTTCAACACCGCCAACCTGATCGAGCCGGCCGTGTACCTCGCTGTCGGCGGTGTCCTGTTGGGCCTGCTCGGCACGCTGCGTTTCTCACCGCTGGGCCCGCTGGTGGCCGGGTTGCTGCTGGTCACCCCGTACATCGGGATGTTCGTGGCGCCCTTCACGGTGCGGGACGCGATCCCGCACGAGTGGAAGGTGTTCGGCGATCCGCTGCCGCTGCGACTGCCCGTGGAGAACGGCACACTCTTCCTGGTCGGCCTGCTGCTGCTGATGGCGACCTTCAGCATGCAGCGGTGGCGGCAGTGGCCCCACCCGGCGACCGAGCCGGCCGCGACTCCGGCCCCCGTGCCGGACGGAGGCCCCCGCAACGACGACTTCACCCTCACCGACTGGCCGCCGACCACGCCGGCGGATCGGGACACCGCGCCCCTCACTCTGGGTTACCCGGCTGATTCGACGCCGACCGAGCCGCTGCCGCGGCGGGTCGGTGGCGAGTCGCCCTGGTCCGCTCCGCCGCGCGGTCAACCGCGCCCGGAGGACACCACCGAGATCCGCTGAATCGTCGGGCGGGCCGGTCACCCGGCCCGCCCGCTGTCTCCCACGGAGAAACCCGGCCCTAGTGCACAACGACCGCGAGGTCCGGGTCGACGGTGCCGAGGCTGGCACGGGGGACGACGACGAGCATGACCACCAGGGCGGCGGCCATGCCGCCCGCGATGACGATCGCCATCGGCACGCTTCCGGTGCCGAACAGACCGGCCAGCGGCGCGGACAACGCGCCGATGCCGAACTGCACGGCGCCGAGCAGCGCCGCGGCGGTGCCCGCCGCCTCGCTGTGCCGGCTCATGGCCAACGCCGGGGCGTTCGGTAGGGCCAGCCCGGCGGCGGCCAACACGAGCCACAGCGCGGCGAGCAGGGTGCCCAGACCACCGAAGCCGGTCGCCGCGAACAGGACCAGCAGCAACCCGGCCGCCGTGCCGGCGATCAGGGCGCTGACCAGGATCTGCTGCGGGGTGTAGCGGCGCAGCAGCCGAACGTTGAACTGGGTGGCCGCGATCAGGCCCACCGCACCGGCCCCGAAGGCCACGCCGAACTCCTGCTCGTCGAGGCCGTACTCCTGCTGAAGGACGAAGGACGACCCGGAGACGTACGCGAACAGGGCTGCCATCGCCAGCCCGGCGACCAGCACCAGGCCGACGAACGCCCGGTCGTTGAACAGCCCCCGGTAGTCGCGCAGGGTCGCGGCCACCCCTCCGTGCCGCCGACGCGTCACCGGAAGGGTCTCCTGGAGCCGGAGCGCGGCAACGACGATCAGCAGCGCGCCGAGCACCGCCAGCGCCGCGAAGACGCCCCGCCACTCGGTCCAGCGCAGCAGGCCGCTGCCCAGCGTCGGCGCGAGGATCGGCGCGAGACCCATGACGAGCATCAACCGCGAGAAGATCCGGGCGAAGGACGCCCCGCTGAACAGGTCGCGGACGACGGCCGTGGCGACCACTGTGGCGGCCGCGACGCCGAGCCCCTGGAGCACCCGCAGTGTGCCGAGCACCGCGATGGTGGGCGCGAAGACGCACAGCACGGAGGCAACGATGTGCGCGGCCAGCCCGGCCAGCAGCGGAATCCGCCGTCCGACCACATCGGAGAGCGGACCGATCAGCAGCTGGCCCAGGGCGAGACCGACGAGCGTGCCGGTCAGCGTCAGCTGCACAGCGGTCTCGGTGGTCTGGAGACCTGCCGTGATGGCGGGCAGCGCGGGAAGGTACATGTCGATGGTCAGCGGCCCGATCGCGATCAACGCGCCCAGCACGAGGACGAGTTGCACCCGCTGACGGTTGGTCATCAGATCGCCGGGCAGGACGCCCTCGGTGATCGTCGGCTCTGCCGTGCGGGTGCCCGCTCCGGCCTCTTCCACGGACTGCTTCATCATCTCGATCTCTCTGCGGAAGCGGGTGTCGTCACACGCGGTGCGGGGCGTCCCCGCACCCGCGGGAGCAGCGGGCATGGTGACGGACATGACGAGCAGGGGTCGTGGTGGAGGTGAACGCCCGGAAGGCGTACAGCGTTCCCAGTGTGTGGGGTGTCACGCCCTGACAGTTCGACATCGACGAATGCCGGATGTGACGGCGGTCACGGCAGAACGAGAACCGAAGCGGGGGTACGCGTCGTCTTGCCTTTCGTGAGACGAAGTCTGGACGGGCTCGACGAGGGCGAACTGCTCCGCCGGGTCGCTCGGGGCGACCGACGCGCGTTCGACGCGCTGTACCGGCGTACCGCCCCCTGGTTGACCGCACGCCTGCGTCGGCGCTGCGCCGACGAGGACGTGGTGGCCGAGGTGTTGCAGGAGACGTACCTGGCGGTGTGGCGGTCGGCCGGCAGTCAGGCGCAGTCGTCCTCCGCGTCCGGCAGCGCCGTGGGCTGGCTGTGGACGATCGCCGCCCACCGGCTGGTCGACGCGTTCCGCCACCGGGCTCGACGCGAGCGGATCCCGACGGTACAGACCTTCGAGACGGTGGCCCCGGCCGCCGAGGAGGAGGCGCTGGCCGGTGGGCTGGACGCCAACCTCGAAAAGGCCCTACACGCGCTGCCCCCGGAGCTACGACAGGTACTCCGCGCGATGGTCCTCGACGGGCTGACCGCCCGGGAGACGTCGCTGCTGCTCGGCATGCCGGAGGGGACCGTGAAAACCCGCGCGCGACGGGCCCGAATCGCACTCCGGGAGGCGCTGTCATGATCACTCACCCCGCACCCGCGCTCATCTCCCACTACGCCTCGGGCGGTGTGGGCGTCGACGACGCGACCATCTGGGCGGTGGAGGCGCACCTGGAGACCTGCGCCGACTGCCGGGCGCTGCTGACGACTGCTGTCGACCCCGGCACACGTGACCTGCTGGACCGGGTCGCCGGCACCGTCGCCGCCGGGATCGCCAACGGTCCGGGGCCGGTGCGACGGCGGCGGCTACGGCGCACCGGGGTCGCCGCCCGGATCCTGCCGTGGCTCGCCACCGCCGCCGGGCTGATGCTGGCCGCGGTCCTGTTCGAGAAGACCTTCGCCACCCTGCCGTCACTGGTGCTGCTTGTCGCGCCGGTCGCGCCGCTGCTGCCGGTGGCCGCCGTCTGGAGCCGGCGCGTCGACCCGGCCTGGGAGTTGGCGGCCACCACACCTCGTACCGGCCTGCCGCTCCTCATGCGCCGCACGTTGGGGGTGCTGCTCACGGTCCTGCCGGTGCTGGCGGTGGCCGGCTGGGGCACCGGGCACTCCCCCGGTCTCTGGTTGCTGCCGGCCCTGGGCTTCACCGCCGGGGCGTTGGCGCTCGGCACCGTGGTCGGGATCGACCGGGCCGCACTCACGTTGGCGCTCACCTGGTCCGTGGGTGTGGTGGCCCCGAGCCTGGTCGGCGGGCGACTCCCGGCCGTCCTCGCGGGCAGCAGCCTGACCGGTTGGGCGCTCACCACGGTGCTGTTGCTGGCCGTGGTCCTCGTCCAGGCCCGATGGCGGTCGCAGCTACCCACCAGCACGTTCCGATGACGAGATACGGAGACATGATGATGCGTACGGTCAGCGTGGCGGAGACCGCGCCGTCCACCTACCCGTGGGCGGTGCACGCCGAGACGTTGCAGGTGAAGGCCGGCCGACACCTGGCGGTCAACGGTCTGGACCTGGCGTTGGGCATCGGCGTACACGGGCTGCTCGGCCCCAACGGCGCCGGCAAGACGACGTTGATGCGGGCCCTGGCCACCGTGGTGAAGCCGTCCGCCGGTCGACTCACACTGCTCGGCGAGGACGTCACCTCCGGCGCGGACCTGCGCCGGGTACGACGTGGCCTGGGCTACCTGCCGCAGCACTTCGGCTTCTATCCGCGTTTCACGGTCCGGGAGTTCGTCGAGTACCTGGCCTGGCTCAAGGAGATGCCGAAATCGGTCATCCCCGGTGCGGTGCAACGGGCCATCGAACGGGTGGGTCTGGCCGACCGCGCCGACTCCCGGATGAAGACGCTGTCCGGCGGGATGCTGCGCCGCGCCGGCATCGCCCAGGCGATCGTCAACGACCCGGCGGTGCTGCTGCTCGACGAGCCGACGGTCGGTCTGGACCCGGAGCAACGCCTGGACTTCCGTGAGCTGCTGCGTGAGATCGGCCTGGACAGCTGCGTACTCGTCTCCACCCACCTGGTCGAGGACGTCGCTGTGGCCTGCACCGACGTGGTGCTGGTCAGCGAGGGCCGGTTGGTGTGGCAGGGCAGCACCGGTGAGCTGGCCGAGCAGGGCGGCGCCGACGACGCCGGCGACAGCGCCACCGAACGCGGCTACTCGTCGGTGCTGCGCGCCTACCGTGGGCGGGTGTCGGCGTGACCGGACGAATTCTGCGCATCGAACTACGCCGCTCGGCGGCGGTGGCGATCGCCCTGCTGATGCTGGTGACCGGCACGGTGCTGCTGCTCACCGCCACCCAGTTCTTCGCCGGGCGCTGGATGCAACTGGCGGTCACCACCCGGACGATGCTGATGGTGCTGCTGCCACTCGCGCTGGCCGGCGGGGCGTTGCTGGGCCGCCGCGACGCCCGTTGCCGGGTCGACGAGTTGTTCGCCAGCACCGTCCGGCCACGGTGGCAGCGCGTCGGCCCGACCGCCAGTGCTCTCGCGATCTCGGTGGTGACCGCGTACCTCCTGGTGTTCCTCATCGCGGCCGGGTGGGTGGTGCGGACGTCGGCGTACTTCCCGGCCAACGCGATGGTCGTGACCGCGGTCGGCATCCCGGCGTTGGTCGCCGCGGCCTGGCTGGGAATGGCCGCCGGCCGGGCCGTACCCCGGTTGATCACCGCACCCGTTCTCGCCGTGGTCGGCTTCGTCCTGGTGGGGCTGGTACCGGACCTGGTCATGATGGCTGACACCGCCTCGACTCTGACCAGGTTCCGGCCCGAACCGTCGGCGGTGCTGCTCATCCCGGTCTTCAGCGGGGGCGTGGACGACTTCCAGACGGTAATCAACCGGGTCAGCCTGCTCCAGATGGTGTGGCTGGTGTCCCTCGCCGCCACCGGGCTACTGCTCCTGGGCGCGGTCCGGCGTCGGGCCATCGCGCTGGCAGTGCTCCCCGCGGTGCTCGGCGCCGCCGTCACCGTGCCGCTGCTGCCCGTGGGCGGAACCCGCGGCGCGGTCGCCGCCGACCCGGTCGCCGTCGAGCTGATCTGCGACAACGACGGCCCGCAGGTCTGCGTGACCCGCGCACACGCCGGGGTGCTGCCCGACGTCGTCGGCCCGGCCCGGGAAGCCCTGGCCGTGATGGCGGCGAAGCTACCCAACGCCCCGATCCGGGCGGTGGAGACCCAACAGGTCGCCTACTGGGCGCAACTCTCCCCCGACCTGTCACGGCCCCGGCACCCCGTCGACACGCTCGTCTTCGACGCCCCGACGATCACCAGCACCGGAGGCGCCGACCTGTCCGACGACTACTTCCGGCCGTTCCTGCTCCGGGCCGCCTGGCAGCAGGAGTGTGGCGAAGGGTCGGAGCGGGGCGACGAGCCTCTCGCCCGGATGGTCGCCGCCGCCTGGCTGACCGACCAACCACCGACACTGGAGTCCTGGTGGGATCGCGCGGACGCCGAGCGCGCACAGCGCGCCTACCAGGCGCTGGTGAGCCTGCCGCAGGCCGAGCAGCGGCAACGGATGGCGGCGGCACGGGAGGCAGCGCTGGACTGCCGCCCCGACGCCCTGCTGGCGCTCCTGTCCGAGGACAAGCCGTGAGGTGGCTTCAGCTGTACCTGCGCTCCCGTCAGGTGCCCCTCGCCCTGGGTGTCGCCACCGCCGTGATCGTGCTGGCGTGGGTGATGTCGTCGACCTACACGACCTCGACGACGATCAACGCCCGTACGGCCAGCCTCACCATCATGCTGGCGGTGGTCGCGTTCGGGGCCACCCTCAACGGTGCCGACGACGCCCTCGACCACACCGCGTCGGTCAACTGGCCGCTGCGGCGGGCCGGGCACCTGCTGCTCGCCGCCGCCGTGATCACCGCCCTGCTGTCGCTCAGCGCACTCACCGACGTGCGGTACGAGCCGCTCGCCCTCGTGCTGCGCAACACCGCCGGCCTGCTCGGGCTGACCGCGCTCGGCACCGCGCTGTTCGGCGCCGCGCTGTCCTGGATCGCCCCGCTCACCTGGACCCTCATCGCGGTCCTGCCGTTCCTGGGGCCGAGCACTGACGTGCGCGTCCAGGTCGCCAGTTGGCTGACCCAGCCCGCCGGTACCACCGCTGCCACCGCCTGCGCCGCAGTGCTGGCCGTGACCGGTCTGCTGGCGTACGCGCTGCGCGGCGGCCCGCTGCGACCCGCCAGCGAGACGGCCCCGGACCGGTGAGGGAACCGCCGGTGGTCCGGTGCGCCGGTGTCGGCGCCCCGGACCACCGGCGGCTACGCGAACTAGACGACGCCGGCCAGCAGCTGCCGGGCCATGACGATGCGCTGCACCTGGTTGGTGCCCTCGTAGATCTGCGTGATCTTGGCGTCCCGCATCATCCGCTCGACCGGGTAGTCCCGGGTGTAGCCGTAGCCACCGAGCAACTGCACCGCATCTGTGGTGATCTCCATGGCGGCGTCCGAGGCGAAACACTTGGCCGCCGCGCCGAAGTAGGTGAGGTCCGCGTCGCCCCGCTCGGACTTGCCGGCGGCCGCGTACGTGAGCTGCCGGGCCGCCTCCAGCTTCATGCCCATGTCGGCGAGCATGAACTGGATGCCCTGGAACTCGGCGACCGCCTTGCCGAACTGCCGGCGCTCCGTCACGTACCCCTTGGCGTAGTCGAGCGCGCCCTGCGCGATCCCGACGGCCTGCGCGGCGATGGTGACGCGGGTGTGGTCCAGGGTCTTCATCGCGGTCGCGAAGCCGGTGCCCTCCGCGCCGATCATCCGGTCGGCGGGGATCCGCACGTTGTCGAGGTAGACCTCGCGGGTCGGCGAGCCCTTGATGCCGAGCTTCTTCTCCGGCGCGCCAAAGCTCACCCCGGGGTCGGACTTCTCGACCACGAAGGCCGAGATGCCCCGGGACCGCGCGGACGGGTCGGTGACGGCGAAGACGGTGTAGAACTCCGACACGCCGGCGTTGGTGATCCAGCGCTTCACGCCGTTGAGCACCCAGTGATCCCCGTCACGCACCGCCCGGGTGGTCATCGACGCCGCGTCGCTGCCCGCCTCCGGCTCGGAGAGGCAGTACGAGAACATGGCCTCACCCGCCGCGACCGGCGTCAGATAGCGGCGCTTGATCTCCTCGGAACCGGACAACAGCAGCGGCATCGTGCCAAGTTTGTTCACCGCCGGGATCAGCGAGGAGGACGCGCAGGCGCGGGCGACCTCCTCGATCACGATCGCGGTGGCCAGGGCGTCCGCGCCCGCCCCGCCGTACTCCTCGGGGATGTGGGGGGCGTGGAAGTCGGCCGCCCGCAGGGCGTCGTAGGACGCCTTGGGGAACTCCCCGGTCTCGTCGGCCTCGGCGGCGTGCGGGGCCACCTTCGCCGCGCAGACCTCCCGGACCGCGTCCCGGATCGCCTGGTGCTCATCGGGCAACCGGTAGACGTCGAACGACTCCCCTGCGGCCATGTCGGCCCCTCCCCTTCACCGCTATCATGCGCAGTCTGTGACGACTCCGGACCGCTGACCGAGCAGACTGAAGACTAGCGACTGCAGTTCAGGAGATGTTACCGGCGCGTAGGCATGGGCATGAGGGTGCACCCACGCCGCTGGGCAATGATGGAGGGCAGACAGTGAGCCACCCTCCGGTGCCCCGCCCAGGCGCCGCAGCGGAATGCGACGCGACGACGCGCCGCCAGTGCGAGCGGAGAAGACAGGCGTGACGATCCCCTACCCCACCATCCAGCCGACCCCCGCCATCGCCGCGGTGACACCGCCCTCGGGCGCGCCTCGGCCGCGGGTGACGTTCCTGGGGACCGGCTACCTCGGTGCGACGTACGCCATCTGCTACGCCGAACTGGGCTACGACGTGCTCGGGTTCGACGTCGACGCGGACAAGATCGCGATGCTGAACGCCGGTCAGGTGCCGATCCACGAGCCCGGCCTCGACGAGCTGCTCCGGCGCAACCTCGCCGCCGGACGCCTGCGGTTCAGCACCGACATCGCCGAGACCGCCGACTTCGGTGACGTGCACTTCATCTGCGTCGGCACCCCCCAGCGGGCCGACGGAATGGGCGCCGACCTGTCGTACGTCGAGGCGTCGGTCACCAGCCTCGCGCAGCACCTGACCCGTAAGGCCCTGATCGTCGGCAAGTCCACCGTGCCGGTCGGCACGGCCGAGTGGGTGGAGCAGCTCGTCGGCAAGCACACCCCCGACGACCTCGGCGTCGAGGTGGCGTGGAGCCCCGAGTTCCTCCAGGAGGGCTTCGCCGTCGACGACGTCCTGCGCCCCAACCGGATCGTCGTGGGCGTGAAGAGCGAGTGGGCCAACGGCATGCTCTACGCCGCGCACAAGGGCGTGTTCGACCTGGCTGCCACCGAGGACCGCGAGGTGCCCCTGGTGGTCACCGACTTCGCCACCGCCGAGCTGGTCAAGGTCGCCGCGAACGCCTTCCTGGCCACCAAGATCTCCTTCATCAACGCCATGGCCGAGGTCTGCGAGGCGTCCGGCGGCGACGTCACCCAACTGGCCCGCGCGATCGGCTACGACCCGCGCATCGGCAACCGGTTCCTCCAGGCCGGCCTCGGCTTCGGCGGCGCCTGCCTGCCCAAGGACATCCGGGCGTTCCAGGCCCGGGCCCAGGAGTTGGGCGCCGGCGAGGCGCTGCGTTTCCTGCACGAGGTCGACCTGATCAACCTGCGCCGTCGTACCCGGGTGCTGAACCTCGCCGCGGATCTGCTCGGCCGCCGCTCCGGGCCGGCCGGGCCGGACTTCTCCGGCACCCGGATCGCCGTGCTCGGCGCCACCTTCAAGCCCAACACCGACGACGTCCGCGACGCGCCGGCGCTCGCCGTCGCCGCGCTGCTGCACAAGGCCGGTGCCGACGTGCACGTGTACGACCCGCAGGGCGCCGACAACGCCCGCCGCGCGGTCCCCGAGCTGACCTACGAGAGCGGCATCAACGAGGCGGTCGCCGGCGCCGACCTGGTCTGCGTCCTCACCGAGTGGGCCGACTTCCGCAACGCCGACCCGGTCGCCCTCGGCGAACTGGTCAACGGGCGCAAGGTGGTCGACGGCCGCAACTGCCTGGATTCGGCACTGTGGACCCAGGCCGGCTGGGAGTACCGGGGCATGGGTCGCCCCTGACCGAACGCGCTTCGACCGGCCGGCCACCGAGCATCTCGGGGGCCGGCCGGTGTCGTTGTTTGCCCCGGACCCGCCGACAAGAGTCGAAATCCGCGCCAGCTTTGGGCATGCTGCGACAGTGGTAGTCCACAGTGCGGGTGGAGGGGTGTCGTGGCGACCTTTCAATGCTCCTCGTGCGGCCGGGAGATCAAGCCGGCTGTCCGATGCCCGCACTGTGGGGCCGACCAGCCACAGTGGGTCGAACACCTGGCGGACATCGAACGTTCCATAGCGGAGATGAAGGCGCGCGACGCCGCCATCGCCCGTGAGCAACGGCAGATCGCCGCCAAGATGCAGGCCGCGCTCTTCCAGCGGGACATCCTCGCCCACGCCGGCGAGGAGCGGGTCAAGCAGGCCACCCGACCCCGTCGGGTGCTGCGCCGCCGCCCCGGCCGGCGGCCACCGACCGCCACCACCGGCGCGCCTCCCCGGGTGCCCCGCCAGAACACCCCGCCGGCTCCGGAGGACCCGCCACCGCCGCCCCGATGGCTCGACGCGGACGACCCGGAGCACCCGCCGGAGGCCTCGTCGCGCGAGGTGCAGAACATCCCCCTCGGGCTCGGTGCGCTGCTGCTCGGCGTGGCCGCTGTGGTCTTCGCCGCCGTGGCGACCAGCTCGATGGACGCGGTGGCCCGGCTCGGCATCCTGCTCCTGGCCACCGCGCTGATGCTGCTCGCACCGCCGGTGCTGGCCCGGCGCGGGCTCACCTCGACCGCCGAGACCATCGCCGCGGTCGGCCTCCTCCTCGTGCCACTCGCCGGTAACGCCCTCTGGGCGGTGGACCGGATCGGCACCGGCGGCGTCTCCGCCACCGTCTTCAGCGGGGTGATCTTCGCGGTCACGGCGGGCGTCGCATTCGGGTACGCCGGCTGGACGGGCCTACGCGCACCCCGCTTCGCCACAGTGCTCGCCGCACAGCCGGTGCTGCCGCTGCTCGCGTACGACCGGATCACCGGCCCGGGCGGCTGGGCGCTGGTGCTGGCCCTGGTCGCCCTCGTCGACCTCTGGCTGGCCCGCTCCGGCGTGGTCATGGAACGCTCCGTCCGGCAGGACCTGCCACTGCCGGACGCCGCGTCGGCGCCTCGCCAACGCAACGCCGAGAGCCGGCCCGAGGGCGACCCGGAGGAGGCCGCCGAGCTGGTCGACGCCGACGCGGGCGCCACCGACCCTCGGCCCGCGCGCCCGGTGCCCGGGCTTCGTGAGCTGACCTGGTTGCTGCACGCGGTGGCGGTCGCCGTCGCCCTGGCGTACGCGGTCACCGCTCTGCTGCGGGCGCAGACCGTTCCGACGGCCACCGGCGCCGGGATGGTGCTGCTGCTGGCCGCCACGGTCGGGTTGGCGGGCGCGCTGGTTCTGCGTCGACCGCCGTTGCCCGACGTCGCGGCCGGCATCGTCACCCTGGCCGTGATCGGTGCGCTCAGCCGAATCGTCTCGGTGGCGCTGCCCGGCCGGGCGTTGTTGCTGATCGCGCTGGTCATCACGGTGACCGGGCTGGCGGTCCGCGCGGTCCCCGAGGCCGCCCGCCGTGGTCCGCAGATCGCCTCGGCGGTGGCGTTGACGGTCAGCGGCCTGGTGGTCGCCGGTGGCGCACTACGCGCCGGGGTCGCACCGGTCCGGGCGGCGCTGCCTGCCTGGGGCGCCGACCTGGACCGTTACCCGGCCGAACTGGCGGCGGCGGTCGGCCCGACCACCTGGCAGCTCGCGGGTGCCGCGTTCCTGCTCACCATCGCCGCGGTGCTGGCGCTGCCTCCGGAGATCCGCCGCGAGTTCGCGGTCGCCGGCGCGGCCCTGACCGCGCTCGCCGTCCCGGCCTCGTTGGGTCTCGGGTGGGCGGTGGCCCCCTGGCCGATGGTGATCACCTCGATCGGCATCGGTGTCATCGGGCTCTCCGCCCGCACCGACCGCGCCGCGGTGGCACACGCCGTCGGTGCGGCGGTGGTGGGCCTCTTCGGTGCCGGTGCCAGTCTCAGCCGCCCCACACTCAGCGCCGCCGTCCTGCTCACCCTGTTCGTGGCCGGCACCCTGCTCGCGTTGGCACCTCGGATCCGGATCGCCTCGGCGGCCTCCGACACGGTCACCGCCTGGGCCGCCGGTGGTGCCGCGTTCGCGTTGCCCGGGGCGGTGGCGGCGTTCGTGACCGCCACCATGCCGGTCGACCCGACTCCCACCCCGGCGAGTCTCCGGGAGGTGACAGTACCGGTCCTGGCGGCCAGCTTCCTGGCCGTCTGCGTGACCCTCGGCTACGCCGCCATCGTGCAGGTCTCCCAGCGCCGCATCCCCGCGCCGCTGTCCGTCGGCACCGGGCTGGGCGCGCTGCTCGTCACCGCGGCCGCGTTCGGCGCGCCCGGCGCCACCGTCGCCGACGCCTGGGTCGGTGCGCTCCTGCTGGTCGCGGCGGTGCTGCTCTTCCTGGCCCCCTCCATCGACGCGGGCCGTCGCGCCGACCTCACCCTCGACGGCTCCGACCTGGCCGCCGCCGCGGTCACCACCGCGCTGGTCGCCACACTGGTGCGGATCGGCGCGGTGCTCGCACCGGGCGGGCAGTTGGCGGTGGCCGCCGCCCTCGTCCTGGTCGTCGCGGTCGGCGCGCGCAGCATGCCGGAGGAGTGGCGACGCGGGCCGATCCTCGGCCTCGCCGTCGGCGGCCTCCTCATCGGCGTACTCGCCGGCTGGTCCGCGGTGCGCGGCGGGGTCGGCGTGCTCGCCACCCCCGGCCCGATCTGGAGGGGTGACCTGAGCGGCTGGCCCGCCGCTCCCGTCGGCGGTTCGACCTGGCAGGCGCCCGTCGCGTTGGCGCTGTTGGCCCTCGCCGCCGGCATCCTGCTCCCGCCGCCCTGGCGCTGGGACGCGTCCGGCGTGGCGGCGGTGCTCGCCACGATCGGCGCGCCCGCCGCGTTCGACCTGGCCTGGTGGTCGCCGGTCCTGGTCGGCGGCATGGTCGCCACCGTGTTCGGGATCGCCGCGGTCGCCACCGAGGAGGCCCGCGCCGGGCTGTCCCGGGCCACGGTGGCCGGGGTGGTCGCGTTGCACGCCGCCGGGGCCGGCCTGGTCCGGCCGTGGACCACGGCGCTGGCCCTGGGCAGCATCGCGCTCATCGGCGTGGTGGTGGCCACGGTGGCACGCGTCCTGGCCGGCCCGCAGGTGACCGACATCGACACCGAGGGGATGCCACCGCACCTGGCTCAGATCGGTGGTGCGGCCCTCGGCGCGGCGCTGCTGGCCCTTCCCGGTGCGGTGGCGGCGCTGGCCGCCGAGTTCGAACACTCGGCGCAGGTGGTGCTGACCGCGGCGCTGGCCGCGTCCAGTCTCGGCCTGGCCGCCGTGGCGGCGGTCCGCCGGCAGGTGCCGCAATATCTGCCCTGGGTCAGCGCCGCTGTGGTCGGCGGGGCCACCATCAGTGCCCTCGCCGCGATCCCCACCGGCCTCGCCGCAGGTGTCTACGCGGCCGCCGCGGCACTGCTCGGCGTGCTGGCCGAGCTGATCCGAGCGGCCACCGTGCCGCCCACCGGCGCCGCCCAACCGGTCCGGCGGTGGGCGGTACGCCTCGACGGGGCCCTACGCCGACTGCCGGACGACCCGGAACGACGGCGGTGGCGGTTCAACCCGGCGGCCGGCGCGCTGGCCGCTGCGGCCCTCCCGACCGCCCTGGCCCTCGCCTCGATCGCCCCCGCGCTGGTCGCCGCGCTGGTCGAACCGCACCGCACACTGACCCGGATCTGGCACGGCCCGCCGCCGGAGCTGCTCACCCCGCCCCCGGACGTGGTCGACCCCACCCACGTGCTGACCGCACTGCTGCTCACCGCGACCGCCGCGCTCGCGGCCACCGGCTTCAGCGGTGGACGACGCTCCCGAGCCGTGCCGGTGGTGCTGCCCGGGGCCGCCGTCACGCTGTTGATCACGCCCATCGCGTTGGGCAGCGGCTGGCCGGCGAGCACCCTCGCCGCGCTCTCCGTCTTCACCATCGCGATGCTCGGCCTCGCGTTGACCCCACCGCCGCCACTGGCCGAACGGGCCCGCTCGCTGCGGCTGGCCCGGGTCCTGGTGTTCGTCATCGGGTTGGCCGCCGGCGGCGCCGGGCTCGCCGGGAGCCTCGCCGCCCGGGAACTCACAGTGTTCACCCTGGGCGGGGCGGTCGGCGTGGGCGTGGTGGCGGCCCTGTTCGGCACCACCCAGCGGGCCCGCATCCTCGGTTGGCTGTTCGCGTCGCTGATGGCCCAACTCTTCGTGCTCACCGCCGGCCTGGTCGCCGGGCTGGCCCCGGTCTGGTCCGCGTTCGGGGTGCTCGCGGTCGGTGCGGTCCTCCAGGTGTTCGCCGCGGTCCTGCCCCGGCTGCGGCAACCCGAGGCGCAGCGGGAAGCCTCCACGGTGCAGTGGAGCGGCTACGCTGCCGCGCTCATCGCCCTGGCCCTCGCCTTCGACTCGCCCCGACACATCGCCGCCCTGCTGGCCGCCTGGGGCGCGGTGCTCGGCGTGGCAGCGACCCGGCCCGGTCGCCGGCCGGTGGAACGCCGGATCCTGTTCTGGGCGGTGGTGGTCTGCGAGATCACCGCCTGGTGGATCCTGATGCGGGTCGCCGACGTCGCGCTGCCCGAGGCATACACGTTGCCGTTCGCCGCACTGGCCCTGCTCGTCGGAGTCCTCGAACTGCGCCACCGACCCGATCTGAGCAGTTGGGTGGCGTACGGGCCGGCGCTGGTCACCGCCTTCGTCCCGACCCTGGCCATCGTCCTGGCCACCGAGTCCAGCACCCTGCGGCAGATGCTGTTGCTGCTCGGCGCGGTCGCGGTGCTGATCTTCGGCTCGTCCACCCGGCAGCAGGCCCCGGTGATCGTCGGCGCGTCGGTCACCGCGATCACCGCGATCCACGCGCTGGTCAGCCTCGGCCCGTGGCTGGCGCTCATCCCGGTCGGCATCCTGCTGCTCGTGCTCGGGGCGAGCAACGAACGCCGCCGCCGCGCCCAGGAACGCCTACAGACCGCGCTGCGCGGCATGAGATGAGATGAGACCGGAGGGTCACGGCGGGGTGGGTGACGACGCCGGCTGAGCGGGCGCGGTTCGCGGGCCGGCCGCGGTGGAGGCGACGGGTTAGCGGAGCGTTTTCTGGAGCGCTGCTTCCTTGGTGGCTACCAGCTCCTCCAGCTCCCGCTGGTAGGTGGTCATCTTGGCGCGCAGCTCCTCGTCGGAGGCGCCGAGGATCCGTACGGCGAGCAGGCCGGCGTTGCGCGCGTTGCCGATCGACACGGTGGCGACCGGAACCCCGGCCGGCATCTGCACGATGGACAGCAGCGAGTCCATGCCGTCGAGGTGCTTCAGCGGCACCGGCACGCCGATCACCGGCAGTGGCGTCACCGAGGCCACCATGCCCGGCAGTGCGGCGGCACCGCCGGCCCCAGCGATGATCACCTTGAGGCCACGGTCGGCGGCGTCGCGGCCGTACTCGATCATCGCGACCGGAGTCCGGTGCGCCGAGACCACCCGCACCTCGTACGACACGCCGAAGTCGTCCAGCACCTCGGCGGCGGCCCGCATGGTCGGCCAGTCCGAGTCACTGCCCATGATCAACCCGACGGTGCTCACCGCGGCCCTCTCCTCGTTCCCGCTCACTCGTGGCCCTCGCGCAACCAGCGAACGGCCCGTGCCGCCCGCGCCCGGAGGTCTTCCAGGTCGTCGCCGAGCACGGTGACGTGCCCGATCTTCCGGCCCGGTCGCACCTGCTTGCCGTAGAGGTGCACCTTCGCGCCCGGCTCGGCGGCGAAGAGGTGGTGCAACCGCTCGTCGATCGACATCCCGCCGGGCTCACCGCCGAGCACGTTCGCCGACACCACCACCGGCGCGGTCAGCGCCGTGTCGCCCATCGGATAGTCCAGCACCGCCCGCACGTGCTGCTCGAACTGGGATGTCCGGGCACCCTCGATGGTCCAGTGCCCGGAGTTGTGCGGGCGCATCGCCAGCTCGTTGACGACGATGGCGGGACGGCCGGCGGCGTCACGGACCTCGAACAGCTCCACGGCCAGCAGACCGATCACACCGAGCGCGGTGGCCAGGTCGATGGCGAGCTGCTGCGCGGAGACCGCCAGCTCCTCGTCCAGGTCGGGCGCCGGGGCCAGCACCTCCACGTTGATGCCGTCGCGCTGCACGGTCTCGACCACCGGGTACGCGGCCACCTGACCGAACGGCGACCGGGCCACCTGCACTGCCAACTCCCGACGCAGCGGCACCCGCTCCTCGACGATCAGCCGGGTGCCACCCGCCAGCAGGGTCTCTGCCAGCTCGGTGGCCTGGGCGGCGTCGTCGACCATCCAGACGCCCCGGCCGTCGTACCCGCCGCGCGCCGCCTTGAGCACCACGGGCCAACCGACCTGCTCGCCGAAACCGACCAGGTCGGCGGGCTCAGCGACCGGCCGCCACGCCGGGTTCGGAGCACCCAGCTCGGTGAGGCGTTCCCGCATCACCTGCTTGTCCTGAGCGTGCAGCAGCGCGTCCGCCGGCGGGTAGAGGGTCACCCCTTCCGCCGCCAGCGTGCGGATGTGCTCGGAGGGCACATGCTCGTGGTCGAAGGTGACGACGTCGCAGCCCTTGGCGAAGGTACGCAGGGCGGCCAGGTCGGTGTGGTCGCCGTACTGGACGTCGGCGGCGACCAGCGCCGCGCCGTCGTCGGGGGCGGTCGCGAGCACACGCAGTGACTGGCCGAGGGCGATCGCGGCCTGGTGGGTCATCCGGGCCAACTGGCCGCCACCCACCATGCCGACAACAGGCAGTCCGGTACGGGAATCCATAGCGCGGCCAGCCTATCCGGGCCCTCGGCACGCCTCCCCGGAGGGCCGGCGACCCTGCGCCGGGTGCCCCGTCCGGACACCGGCGTGGCGCACCGACGACTACCGGGTGCTACCCAACTCGGCGACCAACCCCTCGACGGAGGTGACCGGCCGCTGACAGACGAAACCCCGGCAGACGTACGCGGCGGACCGGCCGTCGACCAGCGGACGGTCGGCGAGCAGCGGCACACCTGGCTGGTCCGAGCGGCCGGCGACCACCACCGCCCCGGGCGGGGCGTACCGACGGGCAGCGGCCACCAGGGGGTCGCCCGTCGGGTCGTCGGTGACGACGGCGATCTCGTACGGCCCGGACAGCAACGCCTCGCCGGTCATGGCCGCGTACCCGGTGAACCGGGGGTGCCGCCCGACGATCGGCGCGACGGTGGCGAGCGCCGCCTCGGCGGCCTCCCGGTAGCGGGTCTCCCCGGTCAGGGCCGAGTACGCGACGAGCCCGGCGATCAGCGCCGACCGGCCGGAGGGGGTGGCGTTGTCGGTCGGGTCGGCGGGTCGGGCGACCAGCCGCTCGGCGTCGTCGGCGGTGTCGTAGAAGGCGCCACCGGGTGCGGCGAAGCGCGCCAACGCGGTGTCCAGCAGCTCGCCGGCCAGCGTCAGCCAGCGCCCCTCGCCGGTGAGCTGGTGCAGCGCGCAGAAGGCCTCGGCCACACTGCCGTAGTCCTCCAGGACACCGGCCGGCTCGCCGACAGTGCCGTCCCGGGAGACCCGGCGCAGCCGGCCGTCCACCAGGTGCACGGTGGCCAGGTGCTCGGCGGCCTGACGCATCGCCCCGTCGGCGACGATGGTCACGCCGTCCATCAGGTTGGCGTCCTCGTCCTGCGGAGACGCGTACACGGCGGCGACCTGCTGGAACTCGGCGATGGCGGTGATCGCCAGCCCGTTCCAGGCGGCCACCACCTTGTCGTCGCGGGCCGGCTGCGGGCGGGTATCCCGGGCCGCGAGCAGCCGTCCCACCACCTGCTGCCAGCGGGCGCGGACCTCGGGCGCGGCGTCGTCCACGTCCCGGGCGAGCCGCAGCACGCTCATCCCATCCTCGAAGGTGCCCTCGTCGGTCACCGTGAACAGGTCGGCGGCCCACCGACCGTCCTCCTCGCCCAACGCCTCCACGAGCTGCGCGGGCGTCCAGGCGTAGGTCAGGCCCTCGACGCCATCGGTGTCGGCGTCCAGCGCGGACGCGAAGCCCTCGCCCGGCCGGTGCAGCTCGTCGGCGAGGAACCGGGCGGTGTCCCGGGCGACACGGCGGGCCAGCGGGTCACCGGTGAGCCGCCACAGCTGGGTGTAGAGACGGAGCAGGAGCGCGTTGTCGTAGAGCATCTTCTCGAAGTGCGGCACCGTCCAGTGCGCGTCCACCGAGTAGCGGGCGAAGCCGCCGGCGAGCTGGTCGTAGATGCCGCCCCGGGCCATCGCCTCGGCGGTGTGCCGGGTGATCTCCAGGCTCTGCGGGTCACCGGTGCGCTGGTAGTGGCGCAGCAGGAAGAGCAGGTTCATGTGCGGCGGGAACTTCGGGGCACCGCCGAAGCCGCCGTTCGTCGCGTCGTACTCCTTGGCCAGTTGGCCGGCCGCGGCGTCGAGCAGCGGCGCGTCCAGCGGGGCGGTGGGGCCGCCCACTGCCTGCGCGCCCCCGATCGCCTCGACCACGGCGGCGCCCTGGCGTACCACCGCCTCGCGCTGCTCCCGCCACGCGGTGGTGACCGACTGGAGCAACTGGACGAAGTTGACCTTCGGGAAGTAGGTGCCGCAGAAGAACGGGGTGCCGTCCGGGGTGGCGAAGACGGTCATCGGCCAGCCGCCCTGGCCGGTCATCGCCTGGGTCGCGGTCATGTAGATCGCGTCGACGTCCGGGCGCTCCTCGCGATCCACCTTGATCGACACGAAGTTGTCGTTCAGCAAGGCCCCGACCTGCTCGTTCTCGAACGACTCGTGGGCCATCACGTGACACCAGTGGCAGGCCGCGTAACCCACCGAGATGAGTACGGGGACGTCGCGCCGTTTCGCCTCGGCGAACGCCTCGTCGGACCACTGCCACCAGTCGACCGGGTTGTCGGCGTGCTGGAGGAGGTACGGACTGGTGGCCTCGGCGAGTCGGTTCACCCGACGACCATAACCACCCCCGCTCGGGCGTGCCCGGCGGTCAGGAGGCGCCGTCGGCGCGGAGCCGGAACACGTTCGACTCCGCCGAGTCGCGCAACGACCCCAGCACCGCGCCGATCTTGTCCGCCGGCATGGGCTTGAAGAAGTGGTAGCCCTGCGCGGAGGTGCAGCCCAGCTCGGCCAGGGCCATCCGCTGCTCGGCGGTCTCCACCCCCTCGGCGACCACGCGCAGCCCCAACTCGTGGGCGAGACCCACTGTCGTGCGGACGATCGCCGCCGCCTCCGGCGAGTCCGCCATCCGGATCACGAACGAGCGGTCCACCTTCAACTCGTCCACGGCGATCCGGGTGAGGAAGGTCAGCGACGAGAAGCCGGTGCCGAAGTCGTCCACAGCGAGTTGCACACCCATCGACCGGAGGGTGGCCAGCACCTCGTCGATGACCTCCAACTCGCTCATCACCACCGTCTCGGTGATCTCCAGGACGAGCCGGTGCGGTGGCACCTGGTGTCGGCGCAGCGCGTCGGCGATCTCCGCCGGCAGCCGGCGGTCCAGCAGGCTGCGTGCCGACAGGTTGACCGAGATCGGGACGTCCAACCCCTCCCGGGCCCAGCCGGCGGCCACACCGAGCGCCTTGTCCAGCACGTAGCGGGTGAAGGTGCCGAGTTGCTCGCTGTTCTCCACGGGCCGGATGAAGTCGGCCGGGTTCAACCATCCGCGCCGGGGATGCTGCCAGCGGATCAGCGCCTCCACACCGGTGGGCGCGCCAGTGGTCAGGTCGACCGCCGGTTGCAACGCCAGCACCAGCTGGTCGTCGACTGTCAACGCCTCGCGGAGCTCGGCCAGCAGGGCGAGCTGATCCGTGCTGGCCGCGTCGCGGCTGCCGTCGTACGCGGCGACGTTGCCGCCGCCCTCCTTGGCCTGGTACATCGCGATGTCGGCCCGGCGCAGCAGCTCGGTCAGGTCGGCGGTGCCGGCGTCGGCCACCACCACACCGACGGAGACCTCGATCGACATCCGGACGCCGGCCACCTCGGTCGGCGCGGCCAGCCGTTCGGCGATCTCCCGGGCCTGGCGCAACGCGTGGGCCATCGGGGCGGCCCGGTCGCCGAGCACCGGCACCGCGGTGAGGAGCAGGGCGAACTCGTCACCGCCGAGGCGGCCGAGCAGGTCGCCGGGGCGAACCAGCGTGTCGAGCCGGTTCGCGGTCAGCCGCAGCAACTGGTCGCCCGCCGCATGACCGAGGGTGTCGTTGACTTCCTTGAACTGGTTGATGTCCAGCAGCAACAACGCCACCGGGTGATCGTGCGCGAGTTGCCGCAGCGACTGGTCGCCCTTGCCGAGCATCGCCGCCCGGTTGACCAACCCGGTGAGCGGGTCGTGCACCGCCTCGTACGACGACCGGGCGGTCACCAACCGCAGCTCCCGGTGAGTCGCGGCGTCGTGCAGGGCGGCAGCGAGCGCGTCGCCGAACGCGGCCACGGCGTCGCGTTCCCGGGCGGTGGGCGGAGCGGAGCGGGGAAAGCGCACCCGCAGTCGACCAACCGGGGCGGCGCCGACCGACAGTGCCCGGATCAGCTCGTGCTCGTCCGGCTCCGTCTCCTCCGGTGGGTCCGTCTCACGGTCGGCCGTCTGACCGCCGGCGTCGCCCCGGTACCGGTGCCACCGGCCGTCGGCCCGGGCCACGTCGACGTCCACCAGTTCGGCGTTGAACAGCGTCAGCGCACCGGTGACCGCCGCGCTCGCCACCCCCCGCTCGTCGAGCTGGTTGAGGGCGGCGGTGGCCTCGGCGAAGGCCCTCCAGGTGCGGCGCTCCAGATCGGAGCGCAACCGGTAGCGGTAGGTCTGCTGGAGCAGCCAGAGCAGCGGCGGCAGCAACAGCAACCAGCGCGGGTCGAGCTCCAGCAGAGCGATCACCACGAGGCCGACCGCCACGTTGCCGACGAACATCAGCAGCTTGCCGCGCAACGCGGCGAGCAGCGGCGGGCCGATCGGCAGGCCGTGCCGTAGGCCCAGGGTCACCCCACCCAACCAGGCGGTCACCAGCAGATAGGTCACCGACCCGGCGAGCACAGCCAGCGCCAGCATCGGGGTGGGCGGGGAGAGCAGTGGCCGCCCGAGCGCCGTGGTCACGGAAACAGCCAGCGCTGACGCGGCGGCCAGCGACGCGGCGATCCGGACGATCTCCAGGACCGGGCGGCGATCGTTGTGCAGGGAGAGCACCGTCCAGGCCAGCCCGGTGCCGAGCAGCGTGGCGGACGGGAGCCAGCCGGCCGGGGTCAGATAGAGGCAGACGATCAGCGCCGCCTCACCCCAGGTAATGCTGACCATGCCGGCGGCCGAACGGAACCGGAGCCGGGCCAGTTGGGCGAGGCCGAGGACGGCGACCGCGATGCCGAAGCGGGCCGGACCGCCGAGCGGGTCGTCGGCCGGTAGCCGGGCCGGGAGGGTCAACCCCACCGTGGCGGCGACGACGGCGGTCAGCGTGACGGCGGCGGTGAGCACGAGTAACCGGCCCGGGGTGCCCCGCACCCCGAGCCGGTCGAACGAGTCGTTGGCTGGACCGGAGGTCATCGACCTCCCCCGTCAGCCGACCGACCGAGGTTGCGGCGGGCGGCCGGTGCTGTGCTGGTCATCGGCGCCCCCTCCCGCACACGGCTCGGAGACTTTTGGTCCCCCGGCGGAAGGCTAAGCCAAACCGGGTGGTCGCAACAGGGGTCGACCACCCGGTTCGGCGTGATTCATGGGGCGACTACCCGTTCCGGTGCTGCTGGTGCCCGTTGGGAGCGGGCGAGGATGAATCACGCCCCCCGGTCCCGTCTGTCGGATCGACGACTGCCGCATCGGCCCTGGTCGGGTCGGTCGACCCCGTCTGCCGCGGGAACTGGTCCGGCAGGCGACGCAACCGAGAGTTCATGTTGCGGATCAGCAGGATGGTCGCGGTGGCCAACAGCAGGATGAGGAACAGGCCCATCGGGCCGGCCAGACCACCCGTGCGGGTGTCCCCGAAGTTGTTCTCCGCGAGCACCTGGGCAGCGGTCAGCATGGCGTTCCTCCGATGTGCGGTTGGTAACCAGGGTAGACCCGGCCGGAATCAGCGTGCGTGCGCCGTCTCCCGCACCCCGGCGAAGAGATCCGACTCGGGCAGCGGGCTGTCGACCACCGAGCGGGCCAGTTCGTAGTCCTCGGTCGGCCAGGCACGCTGCTGAAGCTCCATCGGCACGTGGAACCAGAAGCCGTCCGGGTCGACCTGGGTGGCGTGGGCGCGCAGCGCGTCGTCGCGGACCGGGAAGTATTCGGCGCACTCCACCCGGGTGGTGATCCGGGGACCCTTGTCGGGCCGGTCCTCCCACCGCTTGAGCCACTCCTCGTACGGCGACTCCAGACCCGCGGCCAGCATGCCCTCGTGCAGGGCCATGATCTTGCCCTTGGAGAACCCGATGTCGTAGTAGAGCTTCAACGGCTGCCAGGGGGCGCCCAGCTCCGGGTAGCGCTCCGGGTCACCGGCGGCATCGAAGGCGGCCACGCTCACCTTGTGGCACATGATGTGGTCGGGGTGCGGGTAGCCGCCCTCCTCGTCGTACGTGGTGACCACGTGCGGACGGAACTCGCGCATCAACCGCACCAGGGGCCCGGCGGCCACCTCGACGTCCTGCAGCGCGAAACAACCCTCGGGCAGCGGCGGCAGCGGGTCGCCCTCGGGCAGGCCGGAGTCGACGAAGCCGAGCCAGGCCTGGTCGATGCCGAGGATCGCCCGCGCGGCGTCCATCTCGGCACGCCGGATGTCGGCGATGTTGGCCCACACGTCGGGTCGGTCGAGCTTGGGGTTGAGCACGCTCCCGCGCTCGCCACCCGTGCACGTCACGACCAGGACGTCCACCCCCTGTGCGACATATTTCGCCGTCGTCGCCGCGCCCTTGCTCGACTCGTCGTCCGGGTGCGCGTGCACGGCCATGAGACGCAGTTGCTCTGCCAACTTCGGCGCTCCTCGTCTGTGCCGGACGGTGGACCCGACCGGGCTCGACCGGCTGACCTGCCGGGATCTTTCTCACCGCACCCTTGTCGCCGGTCAGCAGCCCGTGCATGACCTGCCATTCCTGCCGCTGGACCGGGTGGGAGGATGGGACTCTGCCATTCTTGCTGATGCCGCCGACAACAACGCCAGGAGATACCCGCCGGTGACCGAGACGCACGCCACAATTTCATCAGGCGCGCCGGTTTTTCCGGCCGGGCGCTACGGCCGTCGCCGGGCACCGGGCGGGCGGCGGCGACGCACGTTGCTGGCCGCGCTGGTGCTGCTGGCGCTCGTGGGGACGCTGACCGTGATCTCCGTACGGCTCTACCGCCAGTACGGCGACCCGGTCTACGACGCCCAGGTGATCACTTATACCGACATCACCGACAACCAGGTGCTTGTCGACTTCCGGGTGACGGTGCCGTCGGGTGGATCGGCGGTCTGCGTCCTACGGGCGCGGGACCGCGCGGGTGCCGAGGTGGCCCGGGAAGAGGTCACGGTGACCGCCCAGCCGGGCAACCGGCACGTGACGACCCGACACCGCCTCGCCACCACCGCACGGCCGTTCATCGGCGAGGTCCTACGCTGCCGTCCCCCGGCCTGACCTGCGGGAACAGCCCTTTCCGCAGCGGCAGCGGTCCCTCTACGCGCGGTGTCGGATCCGGGCACCGGCGGTGATGGCCGACACGCTGTGTCGTACCGCACTGGTAACTTGGTAGTTCACCTGTCAGCCAGCCACGCACAACTGAGGAGAACGCCTGTGTCCACTGGCAACGAGGCGCCCGCCACCTGGCTGTCGCAGGACGCGTACGACCGCCTCCAGGCCGAGCTCGACGAGCACATCGCCAACCGTCCGGCCATCGCCGCCGAGATCAACGCGCGGCGCGAGGAGGGCGACCTGCGGGAAAACGGTGGCTACCACGCCGCCCGCGAGGAGCAGGGCAAGGCCGAAGGTCGCATCCGCTACCTGACGGAGCTGCTGCGCACCGCCAAGGTCGGCGAGGCGCCGACGGCGGACGCGGTCTCCCCCGGCATGGTCGTGACGATCTACTTCGACGACGACACCGACGACACCGAGACCTTCCTGCTCGGCTCGCGGGAGATCGCCGCCACCACCGACCTGACCGTCTACAGCCCCGAGTCGGCGCTGGGCAAGGCGATCCTGGGCGGCCGGGCCGGGCAGACCTGCACCTACACGGCACCGAGTGGCGCCGACATCAAGGTGACAGTGGTCAGCTTCGAGCCGTTCTCCGGCTGACGTCGCCGGCCGATCCCCAAACGCGCACTTTCCGAGGCGTGACACCCACAGGTGTCACGCCTCGGCTGCGAAGACCACCTGGTAGCCGCTGGCCCGCAACGCGCTGATCAGCGTGTCCGAGTGCTCCACGCCACGGGTCTCGACCGACAACGCCACCTCCACCTCACCGAGGCCGAGGTGGGGGTTGGCCCGCTGGTGCTCCACGTCCACGACGTTGGCCCGGTGCTCGGCGATCTGGCTGAGCAACGACGCGAGCTGCCCCGGCCGGTCCGAACAGCGCACCGTCACCCGCAGGTAGCGACCCGCGGCGGCCAGCCCGTGCTCGATCACCCGCATCATCAGCAACGGGTCGATGTTGCCACCGGAGAGCACCGCGACCGTCGGCGTCTCCACCTCGACGACGCCCGCGAGCAGCGCGGCGACACCTACCGCCCCGGCCGGCTCGACAACCTGCTTGCCGCGTTCCAGCAACATCAACAGGGCACGGGAGATGTCCTCCTCGGACACCGTGACCACCTCGTCGACCAGTTTGCGCACGTGGTTGAAGGTGATCTCCCCCGGCCGGCCGACAGCGATGCCGTCGGCGATGGTGGCGAAGGTGGGCAGCCGGACCGGCTCGCCGGCCACCAGTGAGGGCGGGAACGCCGCCGCACCGGCCGCCTGGACGCCGATGATCCGTACCTCCGGCCGCAACGCCTTCGCGGCCACCGCCATGCCGGAGATCAGACCGCCGCCACCGACCCCGGTGATGATCGTCTTCACGTCCGGGCACTGTTCGAGGATCTCCAGCGCGACGGTCCCCTGGCCGGCGATCACGTCCGGATGGTCGAAGGGGTGGATCAGCACCGCGCCGGTGCGCTCGGCGTACGTGTGGGCGGCGACCAACGACTCGTCGACGGTGTTGCCGGCCAACTCGACCTGCGCGCCGTACCCCTTGGTGGCCGCCACCTTCGGCAGCGGCGCGTTGATCGGCATGAAGACGGTGGCGTGCGTGCCGACCAGGCCGGCGGCGAGGGCCACGCCCTGCGCGTGGTTTCCGGCGCTCGCCGCGACCACGCCGCGCTCCCGCTCCGCCGCCGACAGGCGTGAGATCCGCACGTACGCGCCCCGCACCTTGTACGAGCCGGCACGCTGCACGTTCTCGCACTTGAGCCAGGTCGGCCCGCCCAGCGCCGCGCTCAGCGGACGCGAGGGCTCCAGCGGGGTGGTCCGGGTGACGCCAGCGAGCAACTCCCGTGCGGCGCGCACGTCGTCGAGACCGACCAGTTCCGTCATGCCCCGATCGTGCCACCCGCCCTCGGAGCCCTCGGCGGCGACACCGGCTCGATCGGGGGCGGCCGATCATGCGACGGCCGGCGACCCCGTTCCGATCCGGGGGTAGCCGGGGGCGTGGCGCGCCCAGGGGGCGGCCATCTCGAACTGGCCGGCGACACCGAGCAGCAGCAACTCGGAGCCGGGCGGACCGACCAGTTGCACAGCGACCGGCAGACCGTCCGGGCGCCGACCCACCGGTACCACCACCGCCGGCAGGCCGGCGACATTCCACGGTGCGGCGTACGGGGCGTAGCGGATGTTGGCCGTCATGTTCGCTCGCCACGACCGCTCGGACCAGCGCGCGGCCTCCGGCGGCGCGGTGGCCAACGCCGGGGTGAGCAGCAGGTCGACGGAGTGATCGCCGAAGAAGTCGACAGACCGTTGCCGCCACGCCGCCCGGTCGGCCTCCCGCACGTAACCGCGGCGCTGCGCCCACTCGCCCAGCGCGACGTGCCGCCGGGTACGGCGTTGCAGACCACGCCGGTCCAGCCCGGACGCCCGGACGTCGGTGGCGGCAGCGGCGAACCACGTGGCGATGCCCTGCAGGCCGAGCGCGGTGGGGTAGACCGGATCGGCCGGCACCGTGTCGTGCCCGGCGGCGGCGAGGAGCCGGCCGGCGGCGGCCACCGCGTCGCGGTTGGGTTCGTCAGGTGTGACACCCCGCACCGGTGATCGCAACGAGACGCCCACCCGCAGCCGCTGCGGCGGGACCAGCTTCTCGGGACGGCGACCGGCGAGCACCGAGAAGCCGACCGCCGCGTCGGCGACGGTGCTGGTCAGCATGCCGTGTTCGGTGAGACCGAACCAGTCGTCCGCACCGAGCTGGCAGGGCACCACGCCCCGACCAGGCTTGAGCCCGACCAGGCCGCAGCAGGCCGCGGGGATCCGGATCGAGCCGAGACCGTCGTTGCCGTGCGCGATCGGCACCAGCCCCGCGGCCACCGCGGCGGCTGCGCCGCCGGAGGAGCCACCGGGGGTACGCGTGCTGTCCCACGGATTGCGGGTCACCGCGCTGTCGTCGTCCGTGAGCGCCCACAGCCCCAGCTCCGGCATCCGGGTCACACCCAGGATCACCGCGCCCGCGCCGCGCAGCCGACGCACCACCTCGTGGTCGGCCTCCGCGACGTCGGTGCGGGCGGCCGTCGACCCGTTCCACGTGGGCAGGCCGGCGACCGGGGTGTTCTCCTTCACCGCCACCGGAACCCCCGCCAGCGGCAGGTTGGCGAGGTCCTCCTGCTCGTCGACCTTCTCCGCCTCGGTGATCGCCTCCCCGCCGCGAACGGCCCGGAACGCGGCCAGCTCACGGTCGGCTCGGGAGATGTACTCGAGGTGATCGGCGACGACCTGGGTGGCCGAGACGTCACCCCGGCGTACGCCCCGGGCGATCTGCTTGGCGGTCGCCCCGACCCAGGTCGCCATGATGTCCTGCACGGCCATCCTCCCCAGCGGTCAGCCCAGTGCCTGCTCCAGATCGGCGAGCAGGTCGTCGACCGTCTCGATGCCGACAGACAGTCGCACGAGATCGCCGGGAACTTCAAGCGGCGAGCCGGCAGCACTTGCGTGTGTCATGCGGCCGGGGTGCTCGATCAGGGATTCCACGCCGCCCAGCGACTCGGCGAGCACGAAGAGCTTGGTGCGGTTGCAGATCTCGACGGCGTGGTCCTCACCGCCGGAGGCGCGGAACGAGATCATGCCGCCGAACCGGCGCATCTGCTTCGCGGCCACCTCGTGACCGGGGTGCGAGGCCAGCCCGGGGTAGATCACCTGGGCCACCTTGGCGTGCCCGTCGAGGTACGCGGCGAGCCGCTCGGCGTTGTCGCAGTGCCGGTCCATGCGCACCCCGAGGGTCTTGATGCCGCGCAGCGTGAGCCAGGCGTCGAACGGGCCGTTGATCGCGCCCATCGCGTTCTGGTGGTAGCGCAGTTCCTCGCCGAGCCCCGCGTCGGCGACGACGAGCGCGCCACCGACCACGTCGGAGTGCCCGCCGATGTACTTCGTGGTGGAGTGCACCACGACGTCCGCGCCGTGCGCGATCGGCTGTTGCAGGTACGGCGAGGCGAAGGTGTTGTCCACGACGAGCAGCGCGCCCGCGTCGTGTGCCACGGCGGCCAGGGCGGCGATGTCGGCGATGCCGAGCAACGGGTTGGTCGGCGTCTCCAGCCAGACGATCTTCGTGCGGCCGGGCTGGACGGCGGCCCGGATCGCGTCCGGGTCGGAGACCTTGGCCGGGGTGAACTCCAGGCCCCAGCGCTGGGCGACACGGGCGAAGAGCCGGTAGGTGCCGCCGTACGCGTCGTCGGGGATCACCACGTGGTCGCCGGGCTGGCACACGGCCCGCAGCAGGGTGTCCTCGGCGGCCAGGCCACTGGCGAAGGCGAGCCCCACCGGCCCACCCTCCAGCGCCGCCAGGCACTCCTGGAGCGCGTCGCGGGTCGGGTTACCCGAGCGGCTGTACTCGTAGCCGAGCCGGGGCGCGCCGACGGCGTCCTGCGCGTACGTGCTGGTCTGGTAGATCGGTGGGATCACCGCACCGGTGCGGGCCTCAGGGTCCTGGCCGGCGTGGATGGCGAGCGTCTCGAAGCCGTGGTTCATGGTGTGAGGCTAGTGCCCCGTCCCGAGGGCTGGAACGGAACCCGCGCTCCCGGGCGGGGCCGGACCGTCTGGCCCGGCCCCGCACTCGGGAAGGCGGTCAGGCGGCCGGGACGGGCAGGACGTGCAGAGTCGCCGGACGGGCACCGGTCCAGTCCGAGGTGACCGCGTAGACCCGGGCTCCGTTCGGGGACCAGGCCAGCCCTCCGGCGCTGAGCTCGTCGCCCAACTCGTAGCGGGCCAGTTCGGTGCCGTCGACGCTGAACAGGAAGACGTCCGGGTCGTACGCGGCATCGGCGCCGGCGGCGATCTGGGTGCCGGTACGCGACACCTCGACGGCTCGCGGGTAGGGACCGGTGGCGTACGTCGCGGTGGGGCTGGTGATGTCGGCGAACGGGAACGCCTGCACCAGCGGCGGGGAGCCGGCAGCCGTGTAGAGGGTGGCGCCGGTCGGGTCCAGGGCGATGTCACGCAGGTTGCTGCCGACGGCCGAGAACTGGTTGGTCCGCAGCAGGGTCAGTGCTCCGGCGGTGCTGATGCCGTAGGCGTACACCGACGCCGGACTCAGCGACGCCTGCCCGGCGAGCAGCACCGACCGGTTCTGACCGGCGGCCGCCAGCAGTGGCGCGTTGTAGAAGTCCTCGTCCGCGACCCCGGTGCTGAGCCGGGCTGGTTGACGGCCCAGGTCGATCCGGCCGATGTTGCCACCCCACTGGTCGCATCCGTAGCCGAACCACAGGTAGCGCCCGGTGAGCGCCAGCGACGACGGGCACTCGCCCTCGCCGGTGTCGTAGCGGGCCGACTCGACGAGCGAACCGGTGTCGAACGCGGCGATGGCGTTGGCTGTCGGCAGCGCCACGTAGAGGGTCCGCCGGTCGGCGCTGAGCAGCAGGTCGGTGGGGCCGGGAAGGTCGGACAGGGTGCCGACGACCGCGCCGGCCGCGCTGGTCACGACGACGTCGGTGGCGGAGCGGCCACCGCTGACGAAGACCCGGTCACCGGCCGACACCACGTCGGCCACAGTGCTCAGCGGCAGCGGGGTCGCGGTCGGCGCGGCGGCGGCCAGTGCCTGCCCCGGGACCCCGCCGGTGAGCAGACCGGCGGTCAACGCCGCCGCGGCCAGACTGATGCTTCTTCTGAGCTGCAAGGTTCGTCCTTTCGGAGCTTCGCCACAGCACGTCCCCCCGTGCTGATCGATTCACGTAGATGAGTACCACAGTCGGGCCGCGCGCAGGGGGCAGCGTGTCCCGCGAGGTAGCGGCATAGCCTGTGCCGATGAGCGGTTGCGTGTTCTGCGGGATCGTGGCGGGTGGGGTCCCGGCGTTCCGGGTGGCCGACACACCGGACGGGGTGGCGTTCCTGGACACCCGACCGGTGTTCAAGGGGCACGTGCTGGTGGTCCCCCGGGTGCACCTGGTGGCCCTGACCGATCTGCCGTCCGACCTGCTGCCGGGCTACTTCGCGCTGGTCCAACGCCTGGCGCTGGCCGTGGAGTCCGGTCTGGGGGCCGGCGGGACGTTCGTGGCGATGAACAACAAGGTGTCCCAGTCCGTCCCGCACCTGCACACCCACGTGGTGCCACGGACCAGGGGCGACGGGCTGCGCGGGTTCTTCTGGCCGCGTACCCGCTACGAGGACGACACCGAGGCCCAGACCTACGCGGACCGGGTCGCCGCCGCGCTCTGAGGCGCGGCCTGACTCACACTCGCGCGGGTAAGGAAGGTGGACCCACCGGTGTTGCACGCTGCGAGAGGTACGAGAGGAGATCCCCACGTGTTTTTGCGCCGTATGAACGCCGAGATGGTTTCGCCCGACCAGGCCCTTCCGGGCCGTCCGATCGCCATGCCGGTCGCTGACCGCCACGAGGTGCTGGGCACCCCGTTGAAGGGCCCGTTCCCGGAGGGCCTCCAGGTGGCGGTCTTCGGCATGGGCTGCTTCTGGGGCGCCGAGCGGCTGTTCTGGACGCTGCCCGGTGTCTACACGACCTCCGCCGGCTACGCGGGTGGCATCACCAAGAACCCGACGTACGAGGAGACGTGTTCCGGCCGCACCGGGCACGCCGAGGTCGTCCAGGTGGTGTACGACCCCAGCAAGATCAATTACGAGGACCTGTTGAAGGTCTTCTGGGAGAACCACGACCCGACCCAGGGCATGCGTCAGGGCAACGACGTGGGCACCCAGTACCGGTCGGCGATCTACACGACCACCGACGAGCAGCGGACCATCGCCGAGTCGTCGCGGGACGCGTTCCAGCCGATCGTGACGCGAGCCGGCAAGGGTGAGATCACCACCGAGATCGCCCCGCTCGGCAGCTACTACTTCGCCGAGGACTACCACCAGCAGTACCTCGCCCCGACCAAGAACCCGAACGGGTACTGCAACCACGGCCCCAACGGGCTGAGCTGCCCGGTCGGTGTGGCGCGCGTCGGCGGCTGACCACCATTGCGTCAACTGACAAGGCCACCGGGTTTCGCGCCCGGTGGCCTTGTTCTCGTTTCGGAGGCGTGATCGTCAGCACCAGCGCCACCCCGCTGAGCTGGTCGGGCATTCCCATCTGACCCTGTGATCGAAATCCGTTGCCGAGGGCGGCGAGAACTCGATAGCGTGGCCGTACACGTGAAAGGAGGTGGTCCAGACTTGTATAGCAATCGGACTCGTGAGGTGGCTGTCAGCTAGCCGCTGTCCTCGACAGTGATCGGTCCGCCAACAGGCGGGCACCAGCACCATCGTCGAGACCGTGTGGCAGCGGTGCGGCGAATTCCAGACAGCCACCCGACCCCCGGGGTGCCGGCCAAGTCCAGCCGGCCCGCGCGCGAGCGCGGAGCGCCCCGGGGGTCGCTCCATCTCCGGAGGCCCGCCGATGTCGATGCGCGAACTGGTGGTGCTGGGGACAGCCAGCCAGGCACCGACGCGGCAACGCAACCACAACGGGTACGTGCTGCGCTGGGACGACGAGGTGATCCTCTTCGACCCGGGTGAGGGCAGCCAGCGTCAACTCCTGCACACCACTGTCACCGCCAGCGACCTCACCCGCATCTGCGTCACCCACTTCCACGGCGACCACTGCCTCGGCCTGCCCGGCACCATCCAGCGCCTCTCCCTGGACCGGGTGCCGCACCCGGTCGCTGTGCACTTTCCCGCCGGAGGCGCCGAATACTTCGCCCGGCTACGGCACGCGACCTCGTTCTACGAGACCGCCGAACTGCGGGTCGAACCCATCGAGGCGGACGGGCAACGGATCGCCCTGTCGTGCGGCACGCTGGAGGCACGCCGGCTGCGGCACCCCATCGAGACGTACGGCTACCGGCTGGTAGAGCCGGACGGTCACCGAATGCTGCCGGAGAAGCTGGCCGCGTACGGCATCGCCGGGCCGGCCGTCGGCGAGCTGATCCGCGTCGGCCACCTGGACCTCGACGGGCGTCGCGTCACCCGCGACGAGGTCAGCGAGCCACGGCACGGGCAGCGCTTCGCGTTCGTGATGGACACCGGCCTCTGCGACGGCGTGTACGCGCTGGCCGAGCACGCCGACCTGCTGGTCATCGAGTCGACCTTCCTGGAGTCGGAGGCCGCGCTCGCCGCCGAGGTCGGCCACCTCACCGCGGCGCAGGCCGCCCGGGTGGCGACCGAGTCCGGGGTACGCCGGCTCGTGCTCACCCACTTCTCCCAGCGCTACCCCGACTCGCGCCGGTTCCACGACGAGGCACGCGAGTACTTCGACGGTGACCTGATCATCGCGGAGGATCTGACCACGGTGCAGCTCCCACCTCGCCGGGTAGCCTCGGCCGGGTGACCGTCACGCTCCGCTCCGCAACCGGCGACGACCTGATGGCGGTGGGTGCCCTTCACCAGCGTTCCCGGGTCGCCGCGTACTCCGCCTTCCTCCCGGTCGAAGCCCTGGCCGACCCGACACCCGAGGCGATGGGGCGGTACTGGGTCGAGCGGTGGGGCTGGGAACAGGACACCCACCGGATGACGGTGGCCGAGCGGGCCGGGGTGCTGGTCGGGTTCAGCCACCTGGGCCCGGACGACGAGGACGACCCCGCCACCGGGCTGCTCAACGCGATCCACCTCGACCCGCGCGAGCAGGGCCGGGGCGTCGGTCGCGCCCTGATGGTGGACGCCCTGGACGCCATGCGGGCCAGAGGTTGGCGTCGCGCGGTGCTCTGGGTGCTCCGGGACAACGCCCACGCCCGCTCCTTCTACGAGCGCGGCGGCTGGACGTCCACGGGCATCGAGCGCGAGGAGCACATCGGCACGGCCCTCACCCCGCAGGTCCGCTACACCCGCCCCCTCTGAACTACCCGGCCCGAGGGCTGGCCCGCCAGGTCGATGTGCTGTTGAGCGATATACCTCAGAGGCATGAATATGACTCTGAGGTATATCGCTCACTGCCGCATCCGCCCCCGACGGAGGTGACCGACGGTCACCACCGGCCACGGCTGCACCGACAGCCGTGGCCGGGGTCGGAACGTACTCGTCTAGTGGGCTCCCAGGTGGGCCAGGAGGTCCTGGCGGGTCAGGACGCCCTTGGGCTTGCCGTCGACCAGGACCAGGGCCGCGTCGGACTTCTCCAGCAGCCCGACCGCCTCGCTCACCGGCTGACCACCACCGATCATCGGCAGCGGGTCGCCCATGTGCCGCTCGATCGTGTCGTGCAGGTGGGCCTGGCCGGTGAAGAGCGCGTCGAGCAGGTCCCGCTCGGCGATCGAGCCGGCGACCTCGCCGGTCACCACCGGCGGCTCGGCCTTCAGCACCGGCAGCTGCGAGACGCCGTACTCGCGCATGTAGTCGATCGCGTCGCGAACCGTCTCGGTCGGGTGCACGTGCACCAGCTCGGGCAGCCCGCCGGGCTTGCTGGCCAGGGCGTCGGCCACCGTCGGCTCCGCGCCGGAGTTGTCGAGGAAGCCGTACCGGGCCATCCACGAGTCGTTGAAGATCTTCGAGAGGTAACCCCGGCCGCCGTCCGGCAGCAGCACCACCACCACGTCGTCCGGGCCGGCCTTGCGGGCGACCTCCAACGCGGCGACCACGGCCATCCCGCAGGAACCGCCGACCAGCAGCCCCTCCTCGCGGGCCAGCCGCCGGGTCATCTCGAAGGACGCCTTGTCGGAGACCTCGACGATCTCGTCCGCGACACCCCGGTCGTACGTCTCCGGCCAGAAGTCCTCGCCGACGCCCTCCACCAGGTACGGACGGCCCGTGCCGCCGGAGTAGACCGAACCCTCCGGGTCCGCCCCGACGATCCGGACGCGGCCCTCGGACGCCTCCTTGAGGTACCGCCCGATGCCGGAGATCGTGCCGCCGGTGCCGACACCCGCCACGAAGTGGGTGAGGCCGCCCTCGGTCTGCTTCCACAGCTCCGGGCCGGTGGTCTCGTAGTGCGAGCGCGGGTTGGCCGGGTTGCTGTACTGGTTGGGCTTCCAGGCGCCGGGGATCTCCCGGGTCAGCCGGTCGGACACGTTGTAGTACGAGCGCGGGTCCTCCGGGGCGACAGCGGTCGGGCAGACCACCACCTCGGCGCCGTACGCCCGGAGCACGTCCTGCTTGTCCTGGCTGACCTTGTCCGGGCAGACGAAGACGCACCGGTAGCCCTTGAGCTGGGCCACCAGGGCCAGCCCGACACCGGTGTTGCCGCTGGTCGGCTCGACGATGGTGCCGCCGGGCTTGAGCAGGCCGGCGGCCTCGGCGTCCTCCACCATCCGCAGCGCGATCCGGTCCTTCACCGAGCCGCCCGGGTTGACGTACTCCACCTTGGCGAGCACGGTGGCCTGGATGCCCTCGGTGACGTTACGCAGACGTACCAGCGGGGTGTTGCCGATCATGTCGACGACGTTGTCGTAGTACTGCACGGTGTGCCCTTCGTTGCGGCGCCGGCGACGGCGGCCGGGCAGACGTTTACTCGCGCCCAGCGTACGTGCCGTCAGGGCACGAGCCCCCCGGGGATGACGGAGCTGCGGCGGCCTTCCCACTCCAGGAAGCGGTCGGTCTCGGCGAGCACGCTGCCGGCCAACCAGGTGATCATGACCGCGTCGTCGGCGAGTCCGAAGATGGCCAGCGGGATCTCCGGGAGCAGGTCGATCGGCGAGACGATGTAGGCCGTGGCCGCTGTCATCAGGGCCAGCCGGAGGCCGCCGTCGTACTCCCCCTTGGTGGTGGCCCGGATCATCCGGGGCAGCGCGGCCAGGCGGGTGCCCAACGACGGCCCACCCCGGGCCCCGGACGCCAGTGCCCGCGCCAGTGCCGCGAACGCCGCGCTGCGCTTCAGTGTCTTCCCCATCGTCGTGCTCCTCTCCGCCGGATCAGCGTGGCGGGTCCGCGCAAGTCGGCCGGCCTCTCCTGGACAGATACCCCGCCGCGTCGGTTTCCAGGCACCCGCGTGCCGTCACGACGACAGCGGCGTGTCGGGCCGGCGCGATAATGTCGCGGTATGGGGGTGGCTGATTCCGTCGTACCCGGTGGTGCGAGATGGCGGCAGGCCCGGCGGGTGGCCCGCCTGGTGGCCATCGGCACGGGTGCCACAGCGGCGGCCGCAGTGGCTACCGGCGGGGTGCTGCTCGGCCAGGCTCGGCAGGCTCGACGCACCATCCCGATGGCCGAGGCGCCGCCCCCGCGATGCGACGGCATGTACGGCGCGAAGTTCCCCGGCCCCCCGCTCACCATGGTCGTGCTCGGTGACTCGTCGGCGGCCGGCTACGGGGTGCACCGCCGTCGGGAGACGCCCGGGGCGCTGCTCGCCAACGGTCTGTCCCGTCGGCTGCACCGGCCGGTGCGACTGCACCGCTTCGCGGTGGTCGGTGCCATCTCGGCGGCGCTCCGTCACCAGGTGGAGGCGGCGCTGGAGTGCCGACCCGACATCGCGGTGATCCTCATCGGCGGCAACGACATCACCAACCGCACGCCACGCGGGCTGGCGGTGCGATACCTGGTCGAGGCGGTGCACACCCTGCGCGACGCCGGCTGCGAGGTGGTCGTCGGCACCTGCCCCGACCTGGGCGCGATTCGTCCGATCCAACCGCCGTTGCGATGGTTGGCGCACCGGTGGAGCCGGCAACTAGCCGCCGCCCAGACGGTCGCCGTGGTCGAGGCGGGCGGTTGGACGGTCTCCCTCGGTGACCTGCTCGGCCCCCGGTTCACCGCCGAGCCGACCCGGATGTTCGCCTGGGACCGGTTCCATCCCTCCGCCGAGGGTTACGCGATGGCCGCCGCCGCGCTCCTGCCCACGATGCTGTCCGCGCTCGGCGCTGCGCAGGAAAGACGGGTTACGCCGACCCGGGGCGAGGGCGTACGGTCGCTGCCTGAGGCCGCGCAGGAGGCGGCCCGGCACGCCGGCACGGAAGTCAGCGCCACCCGGGTCCGGGGCCGCGACCGAGGGCCGGCGGGCAGGTGGGCGCAGCTGCGTCGCCGCGCGTTCTTCGGTGTGGGCGCGACGCCGCAGCACGGGTCCGCCTCGGACACCTCGACAGTGGAGGGACTGGCATGAACGAGCGCACAGTGCGGGGCGTGACCGCCGGCGTCGCCGGCCGGCTGGGCCGGGCGGCGGCGTTCTCGCTGCTCGCCGGCACCGTGGGGGGTGCTGCCGTCCTGGCCGGCGAGGCGTTCGTCGCCCGACACCGTCGGTACGCCCAGCCGGAGCTGGGGCTGGCCCTGCGGGCCACGATCGGCCGGGCCGAGGCTCCGCCGCTGCGGCTGGTGCTGCTCGGTGACTCGTCGGCCCTGGGCGTCGGTGTCGACCGTCTCGAGGACACCATCGGCGGGCAGTTGGCACACCTGCTCGCGGAGGGCCCGACCGGCCGGCGGGTGCACCTGTCCAGCGTCGGTGTCTCCGGTTCCCGCTCGACCGACCTGGCCACCCAGGTGGCGCGGTCCCTGCTCGGCGAGCGGCCCGACGTGGCGCTGATCCTGATCGGCGCCAACGATGCCACCGGGCTGCGCCGGCCCTCCGACGCGGCGGCCTATCTCGGCGCGGCGGTGCACCGGCTGCGGGAGGCGCGGGTCGAGGTGGTCGTCGGCACCTGCCCCGACCTCGGCGCGGTGCGTGCCATCGCCCCTCCTCTGCGCCAGGTGGTCGGCTGGTCCGGCCGGCGGATGGCCCGCGCGCAGACCACTGCCGTGCTCGACGCCGGCGGCTCGGTGGTCGACCTGGCCACCGAGACCGGGCCGGTGTTCCGCGCCGACGCGGGGACGCTCTGCCACGACGGCTTCCACCCCTCCGCCGACGGCTACCGGGTCTGGGCGCACGCGCTGCTGCCCGCCGTCGCCGCCGCCGCGACGGTCGCCACCCGGCGCTAGATCGCCCCGGCGGGGGTGACATTTCCCGCCGCGCCTGCGCCTTCCGCGCCATGTTACCGGCGGGTTAACGTTGGTCCATGCCGATTGAGTCGTCCCGCGACGCCGTCATCGTCGCCACCGCCCGCTCCCCCATCGGCCGGGCGCACAAGGGGTCCCTGCGCGACGTCCGCTCCGACGACCTCGCCGCGACCATCGTCCAGGCGGCCCTGGACAAGATCCCCGCGCTCGACCCGACCACCATCGACGATCTCTACCTCGGCTGCGGCCTGCCCGGCGGCGAGCAGGGCTTCAACATGGCCCGGGTGGTGTCGACGCTGCTCGGTCTGGACACCGTGCCCGGTGCCACGCTGACCCGGTACTGCGCCTCGTCGTTGCAGACCACCAGGATGGCGATGCACGCGATCCGGGCCGGTGAGGGCGACGTGTTCGTCTCCGCCGGCGTGGAGATGGTGTCCCGCTACGCCCGGGGCAGCTCCGACGGACTGCCCTCCGAGGCCCAGGCCCTGGTCGGCGGTGGCTGGGAGAACCCCCGTTTCGGCGCAGCCGGCGAGCGCTCCAAGCGACGCGCGCAGGGCGGCGCCGAGGTGTGGACCGACCCGCGCGAGACGGGCGACCTGCCCGACATCTACCTGACCATGGGTCAGACCGCGGAGAACCTGGCCCAGGTGTACGACGTCACCCGCGCCGACATGGACGAGTTCGGCGTACGCAGCCAGAACCTCGCGGAGAAGGCCATCGCCGACGGTTTCTGGGCCCGAGAGATCACCCCGGTCACCACGCCGGACGGCACCGTGGTCAGCACCGACGACGGTCCCCGTGCCGGCGTCACCCTCGACGCGGTCTCCGGTCTCAAGCCGGTGTTCCGCCCGGACGGCCGCATCACCGCCGGCAACTGCTGCCCTCTCAACGACGGCGCGGCCGCCGTCGTGGTGATGAGCGCCCAGCGGGCCGAGGACCTCGGGCTCACCCCGCTGGCCCGGATCGTCTCCACCGGTGTGACCGCCCTGTCGCCGGAGATCATGGGTCTCGGGCCGGTGGAGGCGTCCCGGCAGGCGCTCCGCCGCGCCGGGATGACCATCGACGACGTCGACCTCGTCGAGATCAACGAGGCGTTCGCCGCGCAGGTCGTCCCCTCCTACCGCCAGTTGGGCATCCCGGAGGAGAAGCTGAACGTCATGGGCGGCGCCATCGCCGTCGGCCACCCGTTCGGGATGACCGGTGCCCGGATCACCGGCACCCTGCTGAACGCCCTGGAGTGGCACGACAAGACCATCGGTCTGGAGACGATGTGCGTAGGCGGTGGACAGGGCATGGCCATGGTGCTCGAACGCCTGAGCTGAGCCGCCACTGGCCGCACCCGCCCATCGCGGAGGAGGCCTCAGAGCGCGTTGCGGGTCGCCGTCACTTCGGCGGCGGCCCGCGCCAGCACCTCGTCGTCGGCACCGGCGGCCACCAGGTCCGCCACCACCACCCGCACCTGGTCGGGTAGGGCCAGGTCGTTGTCGAGCCGGGGCACCGTCCGGCGCGGCTCCCCCTCGGCGTCAGCGGCCAGGTTGGCGATCTCCTGCACCAGCCGGTGCACCAGGTCGGCGCGGGACACGTTGCCGGCGGTCGCAGCCGCCGCCCAGCGCGGCTGCTGCCAGTGCACGACCTGACGCACCAGCAACGTCACGGCCTTGTCCAATTCCGCTGCGCTCATCGCCGCCGAGTCTACGGCCGACCGCCGCCACGGCGGAGATCGACTCGGGCTCGGGAAAATCGGGGCATCACGGCGCCTCGGACACGCCGACTTTCACGACACCGAGTCGATCATGCGGGTCAGCGGCGCAGGTAGCTGAGCAGCCGCAGCAGCTGCCAGTAGAGGAAGACCAACCCGGTGAGCAGGCCGAACGCGCTCAGCCACGCGAACCGGCGAGGTCGCCCGTCGCGCACCGAACGCTCGACGAGATCGAAGTCGAGGATGAAGCTGAACGCCCCGGCGATGATGGCGACCACCGAGAAGGCGTACGGCAACCAGCCGACCTCGCCACTGACGCTGTAGACCGCCAGCCCTGGCCGTCCGGAGATCAGGTACGACACCAGGTTGACAACGCTGAGCACGGCGATGCCGAGCAGCGTGCCGATCACCAGACGCGCCAACCGGGGCGTCGCCCGGATCACCCGGGCCCGGTAGAGCGCCGCCATGCCGAGGAAGACGCCGAAGGTGCCGGCCACCGCCTGCACCACGATGCCGGGATAGACCTGCTCGAAGGTGCGGCTCGCCACCCCCAGCAGCAGACCCTGGAGGACGGCGTAGCCGAGGATCGGCACCGGGTTGGTGATCGCGCGCAACGAGATGACCAGGACCAGTGCGATCGAGGCGAGCGCGCTGCCGGCCAGCGCGGCGCCCAGCCACACCGCATCCGGGATCACCGCCCAGGACACCGCCGCCGCCGCGCCGGTGACGAGGAGCAACCCGACGGTACGCACCACCACGTCGTCGACGCTCATCGGCTCGACGTCGCGGGAGCCGAGCACCCGGGCCTCCACCCGGCCGGCCTCGTCCAGCCGGTTGAGTACCGGGTTGTTGCTGCGCACCGCCGCCTCCTTCACCCGCGTACCCCTTGCAGTCACTCTGCCCCGGGCGGACCGGCGGCGGCGGGGAAACGGCGCGGACGACGGCGCCCGCCCCCACCGGAGCGGGGACGGGCGCCGTTCGGCAGGGCGGACGAGGTCAGTCGTCGCCCTGGAAGTAGCTCAGCAGGCGCAGGATCTCGATGTAGAGCCAGACCAGGCTGACCAGGATGCCGAACGCGGCCACCCAGGAATAGCGCTGCGGCAGACCCATCCGGACGCCGTCCTCGATCTCCTTGAAGCTGAGCACGAAGCTCAGCGACGCGACGACGATGCAGACCAGGCTGAAGCCGATCGCCAGCGGGCTGCCGTCACGCAGACCGGTGTTGACGCCGAAGAGCGCCAGCACCAGGTTGATCATCATGACGGCGAAGAGACCGACCATCACCGCGATCATGCCCTTGACGAACGCCGGGGTGGCCCGGATGACCTTCGCCTTGTAGAGCATCGCCATCAGGAAGAAGATGCCGAAGCTGGCTGCGGCGGCCTGGAGCACGATGCCGTCGTACGCCGTCTCGAACGCCTTGCTGACCATGCCGACGAAGACGCCCTCGACGACCGCGTACGCGATGACGAGTGCCGGGTTGGCCATCCGGGAGAACGAGATGATCAAGCCGAGGACCAGGCCGACCACCGCCGCGCCGATCCAGGCGGTACCGACCAACGCGTCGGGCACGAGCACCCAGGCGGCCGCAGCGGTGATGCCGAGGATGCCGAGGAGGGCGACCGTCTTGACGACCACGTCGTCGACGGTCATCGGCGCCACGGTGGGGGGCGCGGCCGGGTAACCGGCCTGGGACGGGTACTGCTGGGGAATGCCGGGCTGTCCGTACGGCCCGGCCGGGGCGTACCCGGCGGAGCGCTCCCGCTCGGCCGCTTGGCCGAGCCGGGCGAGCACCGGGTTCGAGGTCTTCACTGTCTGGCCTCCCTCAGGGGGTCGTGTGCACGTGAACGTGCCCTCCAAGAGTAAACGGCGCAGCCAAGTCCTGGTGATCACGAATGAGAATGCGTCTGAGTGACAGGTGCCCGGGGCGGGGGTCGAACCCGCACGCCTTTCGGCAGCCGCTTTTAAGGCGGCCGTGTCTGCCTTTCCACCACCCGGGCGGGTGGCACCGGCGCGCCGACACGCACAGTGCAGTGTCACCGTAGCCGGTCTCCGGCGACCCGGCGTACCCCGACGGGTTGGCCACATTAGGGTCGATGCCGTGAGCAGCGCAGCCCCCACGGCCCCCGACGCGGCCCCTGAGCAGGCCCTCCGCCTTGCCGATCAGGTCAACCGCCGGCCTCGGACCACCCGGCTGCTGGCCGCCGTCGGCCGACACCGGGGCGATGTGCTCGTCGCTCTGCTCTGGGCCGTGCTGGCCGGCTGGCTCACCCACGGGCTGTGGCCCGACCCCGCCGGCCGCATCCTGTCGCTCAACCCGGAAGACCAGGCCCTCTACGAGTGGTTCCTCGCTGTCGACGCCCGCGCGCTGCTCGGCGACTTCGACCTGCTCAGCGACCGGCTCAACGCCCCCGACGGCGTCAACCTGATGGCCAACACCACGGTGATCGCGCTCGGCGTCGCCTTCGCGCCGGTCACCCTGCTGCTGGGCGCTCCGGTCACCTTCGCGCTGCTCGCCGCCGCGAACCTCGCCGGCACCGCTCTCGCGTGGTACCTGCTGTTCCACCGGACCCTGCGGGCCCGCCGGCTCGCCGCCGTGCTCGGCGGCGCTCTGTGCGGGTTCGGCCCGGGGATGGTCTCGCAGACCAACAGCCACCTGCATATGACCGCCCAGTGGCTGGTACCGGTGATCGTGTGGCTGGTCGTCCGGCTGCTGCGGGCGTCCGACCCGGGGCCGGCACCCGACGGTCCGGGTCGCGACCTGGCCGCCGGGCCGGACCGCCGACGGATGATCACCTCCGCTGTCGGGCTGGCCGCCGCTGTCACCGCGCAGGTCTTCGTCGGTGAGGAGGTGCTCTTCCTCGCCGCCATCACCCTGCTGGTGATGGCGATCAGCTACGCCGTGGCGGACCGCGACCTGGCCCGGCGGGCGCTACCCGGCTTCGCCGGCGGGCTGGCCATCGCCGCCGGGCTGGCCCTGCTGGTGCTCGGCTACCCGCTGTGGTTCCAGTTCGCCGGCCCGCAGGGAGTCGCCGACGGCATGTTCACGCCGGCCTACTTCTCCGCCGACCTGAGCAGCTGGTGGACCCTCTCCCCACTGTCGGTCGTCGGCAGCGACGAGTCGGCCCGGCTGACCACCGGACCGGCCGAGTACAACACCTTCCTGGGCTGGCCCCTGCTGCTGGTCGCCGCGGCCAGCGCGATGTGGGTCGGGCGACGTCGGCTGGTCTTCGCCTGCGTCGTCGCAGGCCTGGTGATGGGTGCGCTCTCCCTCGGCCCGGAAGTGGTGCTCGGCGGCACCAAAACAGCGATTCCCGGCCCGTACGCCCTGATCAGCGGGCTGCCGGTGGTGGACGGCGCGCTGCCGATGCGGTTCGCGCTGGCACTGCTGCCGATCATCGCGACACTGCTGGTGCTAGCGGTCGACCGGGCGCTGCGCAGCACCGGTCGGGCACGACGGCTGGTGCCACTGGCCGTCGGCGCGGCGCTGCTGCCGATCTTCCCGACCCCGCTGCCGACCGCCGACCGACCCGCGGTGCCGGAATTCGTCACCGGCGGACACTGGCGGCAGTGCGTACGCCCCGGCGGGGTGCTGGTCCCGGTGCCACTGCCCACGCCCAAGGAACCCTGGCCGATGCGCTGGGCCACCGCCGCCGACGCCGCCTTCGGCCTCCCGGAAGGGTTCTTCATCGGCCCGTACGGGCGGGGCGGCACCGCCGCGATGGGCACCTTCAAACAGCCCACCTCCGCTCTGCTGGCCGACGTCGCCCGACGCGGCGACCAACCGGCCATCGGCGACGAGCAGCGCCGTCAGGCCGCCCGGGACGCCGACTTCTGGGGCGCCTCCTGTGTGGCGTTGGCCGACGACGCCCCGCACGCGGACAGCCTGCGGGCGACCCTGGAACAGCTCTACGGCCCGGCCACCCGGATCGCCGACGCCTGGATCTGGCGGGTCTGACGGTCTGCCCAGGCATGAGAAAAGGGCCCCTTCCGACGGAAGGGACCCTTTCGCGAGCTGCTGATCAGACGCGCGGGGCGCCGACCGGCTGAGACGCCTCGGAGAACTCCTCGCGCGGGTCGTGCAGCTGCCCCAGGGCGACCACCTCACGCTTGAGGACGAACGCCAGCGTCCAGTCCACCACCACCCGGACCTTGCGGTTGAACGACGGGATCCGGCTCATGTGGTACGTCCGGTGCATGACCCAGGCCGGCCAGCCGGTCATCTTGATCCCGTACACCTGGGCGACGCCCTTGTGCAGACCGAGGCTCGCGACGCTGCCGACGTGCTTGTGCTTGTAGTCCACCGGCTCGCGGCCCCGGATCACGGCGGCGATGTTGTCGGCCATCCGGGCGGCCTGGCGCACCGCGTGCTGCGCGCTCGGCGAGCAGAAGTTGCCCGGCTCCTTCGTCAGGTCCGGCACCGCGGCACAGTCACCGGCGCTCCACGCGCCCTCGACCACCCGGTCGCCGTCGACCACCTGGAGCGTGGGCAGGCAGGTGATCCGCCGACGGTCGTCACGCGGGAAGTCGGTCGAGTCCAGCATCGGCGAGGGCTTCACGCCGGCCGTCCACACGATCGTGTCGGAGCGGAAGCTGTCACCGTCGGAGAGCTTCACCACGCCGTCGACGCAGGACTCGAGCCGGGTGTCCAGCCGGATGTCCATGTTCCGCTTCATCAACTGCTGGACGGTGTAGGCGCCCATGTCCCGGTCGACCTCGGGCAGCACCCGCTGAGTGGCCTCGACCAGCACCCAGCGAACCTCGTCCTGCTTCAGCTCCGGGTAGTAGCGCAGGGCGTCGCGAGCCATGTCCTCCATCTCGGCGAGCGCCTCGATGCCGGCGTACCCACCGCCGACGAAGGTGAAGGTCAGCGCCGCGCGACGGACGTCCGCATCGGGCGTGGCAGCAGCCACGTCGAGCCGGTCCAGCACGTGGTTGCGCAGGTAGATCGCCTCGCCGATGGTCTTGAACCCGATGCCCTGCTCGTGCAGGCCGGGGATCGGCAGGGTGCGGGACACCGAGCCCGGAGCCACGACCACGTGGTCGTAGGTGATCTCCCGGGCCGGGCCGCTGATCGGCTGCACGGTCGCCACCTTGCGGTCGTGCTCGATCCGCGTGACGGTGCCGGCCACCATCTTGCAGCGCTTCAACTCCCGCCGCAGGGGCACCACGGAGTGCCGCGGGGAGATGTTGCCCGCCGCCGCCTCGGGCAGGAACGGCTGATAGGTCATGTGCGGCTGGGGATCCACCACCATGACCTCAGCCTCACGGGAGCTGAGCTTCTTCGACAGGCGCAGGGCCGCGTACAGACCGACGTGCCCGGCACCAACCACAAGGATCCGCTTCGGATTCACGTTGTCTATCTTTCCCCGGCCGGCTCAGGTAATCCCGCTCGCGCCCCCCATCTGTGACGGAGCACAACCCCTGTGACCTGCGTAACCCTCCCGTAGCAGCGGTCACCGCCGCCGCAGGAGCCAGCCCAGCAACGCTGCCGTGCCCACGGCGAGCAGCAGACCCAGCACCGTCACCCACTGGTAACCGGTCTCCCCACCCAAGCCCCCGGCCTGCAACAACAGCACCCCCAGCACGGCGGTGCCCAGCAGGACCGCCGCCGAGCGCAACAGCCACCGAGTGATCAGTTCGGGGTCCACCACCGCGTCGTACGGAAGCAGCGCGGCCAGCGCACACAGGGTGTGCCCCAGGTAGAGCAGGGCGGCAAGGGCGAGCAGCCGCCAGAGGGCAACAGGGCGGCCGTACCCGTCGGTGGCGAGCAACCAGCCGCCGACGGTGACCAACGCCGTGAAGGTCGCCCAGACCCGACGCGGGCCGAAGGCGGGCAACAACGCGGCAACCGTCAGGAACAGGATCGGCCGCCCGGCAAGCACCTCAGCGGGAAAGGCGAGGGCGAACCCGGCAAGCACGACGACGAAAATCGCACACCGCACCAGGAGCGGAGCGACGCTGATCCGGGTGACAGCGTGCTGGACCGCCCGGACCCGCCCGGTCACGGCGTCGATCATCTGCGCCTCCGCTCGTTCGCGACTGCGGGGCTCGCAAGCTCACTCCTCGCGCTCACCGGCCACCCACCCTTGGGGCCGTCGCCAACCTCGCCACATCCCTCAGCACCTGGTCCAGGCTGCCGGCGCCGGCCCAGCGCACCACCGGTACGCCGTGCTCCCGGAGCTGCCCGATCATGACCTCACGATCCAACCGCCACAGCCGGTACGCCACCTCGGCCCACCCCCGGTCCTTCGGTGACGCCAGGTCGGTCGGCAACGTGTCGACAGCCACCACGAACCGGCCGGCGCGGGCCAACCGGGCGAGCATCTGCGCGGACCGTTCGTCCAGCAGCGGGGTGAGGACCACCACCAGCGCGTCCGACGACAGCAGTTGCGGGCCGAAAACCTGGTCGTACGGCTCGTGCGACGACGACGTGACGCGGATGTCGAGCAGCCACTCCAGGACCGTCAGGTACTGCCGTCGTCCGGCCGCCGGACGGAGCCGGCGGGCTGCCGGCCCGTACTCCAGCAGCGAGACGCGGTCACCGCGGTGCAGGTAGTGCTCGGCGATCGCGGCGGTGGCCCGGACTGTGGTGTCCAGCACCGAGGCGGCACCGTTCACCCCGCCGGAACGCCCCGCCTCGGCGAGCACGTCGAGCAGCACCACCACCTCGGCGTCCCGGTCGGAGAGGGTGGAGGCCACGTGCAGTTGGCGGGCGCGCAGCGAGACCCGCCAGTCGATCCGGCGCAACCGGTCCCCGGGAGCGAAGACCCGTACGCCGGCCAGTTCGCCGCCCTCGCCGGGCCGCCGCGAGTGGTGCGCCCCGACCAGACCGGCGGCCCGGGGCATCGCCTCCACCGCCTCGAACGGCTCGGTACGCGGGTACACCCGCACGCGAACCGGCTCGACGATCACCGCGCGGGAAACCAGCAGGCCCCCTGCCGTGGCGACCCGAGCGCCGGCCGGGCCGACCGGGTGTCGGCCCCAACGCAGGGCACGGCCGGCCAACTCCAGGTCGACAGCCGATCCGACGGGCACCGACGTCACGAACGGCCGGTCGGCCACGGAACGACCCGCGCCGCTGACCGCCGGACCCTCACCACCGGTCGGCGGCACGTCGGCGACGGCCTCGTCCCGGGCGAAGCCGGCCCGGAAGATCCGCAGCCACGGCGACACCCGGGTACGCAGCACCACCAGGTCGTAGTCGACAGTGTCCGGGTTTCCGACGCTGACGGCCGCCGTCGCGGCGCCGCCCTCGACCAGTGGCCCGTCGTCACCCGTGGTGATCCACACCTGTGGCAGTGCCGTCGGCCGTCGACGCAGCGCGTACGCGGTGCCCAGTGCGAACGGGGCGGCCAGCACGATCAGGTCGACCCGCCCCAGCAGCACCCCCGCCACGAGCAGCAGACCGGCGAGCAGCACCGCCCGACCGAGCGCCGGGGTGGGCGCCCAGCCGGCAGCCGGTTCCGGCTCGGTGGATCTCGACTCGGTCGGTGCGGTCATCAGCGCTGGGGCCCGCCAGCGGCGTAGCTGGGCAGCGCGCCGCTCGCCGGGGCCGGGGTGCCTTCCAGCACCTCGCCGACCACGAACGCCGGGTCGACCCGACGCAACCACATCTCCGGGCGCAGGGTGATCCGGTGGGCCAGCGCGGGTGCGGCCACCTCCTTGACGTCCTCCGGCACCACGTAGTCCCGTCCGGCGAAGACGGCCCGCACCCGGGCCAGCAGCAGCAGCGCCAACGAACCGCGCGGTGACGCGCCGACCAGCACCGACGGGTGCTCCCGCGTGGCCGCGGTGAGGGCCACGATGTACCGGCCGACGGAGTCCTCCACCACCACGTCCTCCAGGGCGGCCTGCATCGCCCGCAACGTGGCCGCGTCGACCACCGCCTTGATGTCCGCCTCCTCGCGGCGACGACCCATCCGACGGCGGAGCACCTCCCACTCCTCTTCGTGGTGCGGGTAGCCGAACGAGACCCGCAGCAGGAAACGGTCCAGTTGCGCCTCGGGCAGCGGGTAGGTGCCCTCGTACTCGATGGGGTTGGCGGTGGCCAGCACGTGGAACGGCTCGTCCAGCTTGTAGGTCACACCCTCCACCGAGACCTGCTTCTCCTGCATCGCCTCCAGCAGCGCGGACTGGGTCTTCGGCGGCGTCCGGTTGATCTCGTCGGCGAGGAGCAGGTTGGTGAATACCGGGCCGGCCCGGAAGGCGAAGTCGCCGTTGCGCTGGTCGTACAGGAACGAACCGGTGACGTCGGCGGGGAGCAGGTCGGGGGTGAACTGCAACCGGCGGAAGTCCAACCCGAGCGCCTGCGCGAACGAGCGCGCGGTGAGCGTCTTACCCAACCCGGGCAGGTCTTCCAGCAGGACGTGCCCACCCGCGAGGATGCCGGCGAGGACCAGTTCCAACGCGTCCCGCTTGCCGACCACGACGGTGCCCACCGCGTCCAGGACGGCCCGGGCGAGGTGGCCGACCTCGGCGGGGGCGATGCTCCGGTCCACGTCCTTCATCAGATTTTCTCCAGTTCGGCGACGATCACCGCGAGGTCGCGCGGCGACGGGGTGCGGCGAGGCGGGGTCTCCAGGAACGTCCACAGTCGGTCACCCAGCAGGGCACGGGCACGGGCCGGATCCGACTCCCGGGTGACGCCGTGCTTCAGGCGCATCCGCTCGTCGGCCAGCTCACCGATCCGGGGCAGAACCGTCCCGGTGAACCGCTCGGGTCGGGTCGCGGACCAGTCCAGGGGCCACTCCCACCGGTTGATCGCGCTCCGCAGCGCGTCCCGGGCACCCCAGTTGTAGCTGCCGTCCTCCTCGCCCGGCGCGGACCGGGCACCGGCCGGCGGCAGGGGTGGCGGCGCGAGCAGTGCGGTGACCCGGCGGACCGCCAGGACGGCGAGCACCCCTGCGATCAGTACCGGCAGTGAGATCTGGAGGCCCACCGCGCGGAGACCGACGAGCAGCACCGCGACCAGCGCGGCGGCTCCCGCGAGCGCGCGCAGCACGGGACCCAGCCGGGAGCGGCGCTCCGGCGGACCGGACGGCGTCGCCTCCTCCTCGAACGCGAGCAGGTCGTCGATGCTGGTGCTGCTCATGTGGTCGTCACCGCCGTGGTGAGCTCGCCACGCAGCCGGCGCAGCGCGGCGCGGGCCTGGTCGCGGGTGCGTTCGTCGACCGGACGGGTGGCGTACCGGGCCTCCCGGTAGACGTGCGCGAACTCGGCCAGCACGTCGGCGCTGACGATCGCCGGCACACCGGCCGCCGGGTCTCCGCGCAGCAGCCGGCTGACCAGGTCGGTGGGGGTGTCCCCGGTGAGTCGTGGCACGCCGGCCGCCGCGGCGGCCTCCTCCAGGCGCACCCAGCAGGCGATCACCGCCACCCGTGGGTCGGTGTCCCGGTCGTCCAACTCCACCAGGCCGGCGTCGAGGGCGGCGACCACCTCGCGGGCGGTGCCCTCGGCGGTACGCCGGGCCCGCTGCGCCGGCAACGACCGGGTGGTACGGCGCAACGCGCCCCGGATCAGGACCCAGGTCAGGTAGCCGAGGGCGGCCAGGATGGCGAGCCCCAGCAGGACCATCGCCACAGTGGCGATCCACTGCGGTATGTGCGCCTGGGTGGCCTCGCCGGCCTCGCGTGGCTCGACCGGGATGGACGGGGACGGCTCGACTGTCGGGTACTCGGGCACCCAGGGGACGTTCTCCGCCGCTGGTGGGATCCGACTGGTCCCGAGCGACGAGTGGGCGGACGCCAGCGCGGCACCGGCCAGCAGCGCGGCGACCGCGCCGACCGGCCACCACCTGCGAAGCAGGCCCACCGCCGGGCGCAACACACCGGACTCGTCAGCCGGTGACGGCGCGGGTGGGCGTGTTCCGTCTGTCATCGCCACCGCCCCACGCGTTCTCAGTCCACCTCGGCCAGCTGTTTAGCCTGGTCGAAGACGTCGTCCAGCATCTTTGGCGTCAACCGCCCGGTGAAGGTGTTCTGCTGGCTGACGTGGTAGCTGCCCAGCAGGTCCGGAGCGGCTGTGCCGGACCAGTGTGCCCCATGACCGAACACCGGTCGCGGGCTGGGCGGTCGCAGCCCGTACACCTGACGCAGCACCGGCCACCACGCAGCCCAGGCGAATGCGCCGAGCGCGACCACGACGCGCAGCGTGGGCCGGATCAGCGAGACCTCACGGTGCAGCCAGGGTGCGCACGTGTCCCGCTCCTTCGGCGTCGGCTTGTTGTCCGGCGGCGCACATCGGACGGCCGAGAAGATCCGGATGTCGCGCAGGGTGAGCCCGTCGTCGGCGGCGACGCTCGTCGGTTGGTTGGCCAGCCCCGCCCGGTGCAGCGCGGCGAACAGCACGTCACCGGACCGGTCGCCGGTGAAGATCCGACCGGTGCGGTTGCCGCCGTGCGCCGCGGGCGCCAGCCCGAGGATCGCGATCCGCGCGTCGGCGGGGCCGAAGCCGGGCACCGGCCGACCCCAGTACTCCTGGTCGCGGAAGGCGGCCCGGCGGGTGCGGGCCACCTCCTCCCGCCACTCGACCAGGCGGGGGCAGGCGAAACAGTCGCTGACACCCGCGTCGAGGTCGGCCAGGTCGGCCGCCCGCGCTGCGCGGGCGACCACCTGTTCCGGGGTACGCGACTCAGCCAAGCTTGGCCCGGAAGAGTTCCAGGGTGCGGGCGAAGGCCGTGGCGGCGGCGCGCTGGTCGAACGCCTCCGGCCGGTCGTCGTTGAAGAAGGCGTGCGAGGTGCCCGGGTAGTCGTAGAGGTGGCAGTTGCCGCCGGCCTCCTCGATGGCCCGCCGGGCGGTCTGCACGCCCTCGGCGGCCGAGGTGCCGTCCTCTTCGGAGCAGTGGATGACAGCGGCCTTCCCGGCGTAGTCGGCCCAGTCGGGGCGCATCGACTCCCAGGGCAGCACGGGGTAGAAGCCGGCGGTGGCGACGATCCGCTCGGAGATGGTGGCCGACCAGAGGGCCAGGCTGCCACCGGCGCAGAAGCCCACGGCACCGACCTTACCGGTGACCTCCGGCCGCCCGGCGAGATAGTCGGCCGCGCCGGAGATGTCCTTCGCCGCCTCGTCCATCCGCATCGCCATCAGGAGGCGCTGCGCCTCGTCGGGTTCGCTGGCCGTCTCGCCGTGGTAGAAGTCCGGGGCGAGGGCGACGAAACCGGCCTCGGCGAAGCGGTCCGCCACCGACCGGATGTGTGGGACGAGGCCCCACCACTCCTGGATCACGATGACGGCAGGGCTGGCCATTCCGCTGGCGGGTATCGCGAGATACCCCTCGCTCGTGCCCCCGTTGCTGCGGTAGCTCACCATTTCGCCCATGGGCCGTCCTCCTAGCGGTCAGTCATCGTTGGCTGGTCGCCCAGTGGTCCTACGTGCCGGTAGCCTGCCACGCCGCGCGGCCCTCGGGAAGACGCCGGAACAGTGGCATTCACCTCCTGTTCGCCGACCGGTGACCGCGGGTACGCCAACGGCGGCGGGATCCCTCCCGCCGCCGTCGGTGGTGGCCTTCCTCGCTGGTCAGGCCTTCGTGGTCAGGCCTTCGTGATCAGGCCTTCGTGATCAGGCCTTCTTGGTCAGGCAGAGCACGTAGCCGGTCTTGCCCGGCTCGATGCTGGAGAAGACGTACCCCTCCTCGCCCTCCTTGAAGAACTGGTCGCAGGCGGTGCCGGCCTGGGCCTGGGCCTGGCTTTGGTCGTTCACCCGACCGACCACCGTGTACGCGGCGTCGGTGGAGGTGCAGGACACGACCTTGGCGCCGTCGACCTCCTCCTGCTGCGTACCGGTGACCTCGGGCAGCTCGGCGATGCAGTCGCCGACCTTGGCGTCAGCCGTCTCGTCCTTGTTGAAGTAGTTGCCGATCGCCGAGGCGATGCCGAACTTCAGACCGGCGATGACGACGACCGCGAGGATCGCGCCGATGATGCCCAGCGCCTTCTTGCCACCGGACTTCTCCGCCTCCGGCTTGGCCACGTCCGGCGCCCCTTCACCCGGCGCGGTCGTGTTCGGCGTGGCTGCATCGGATGCGGGGGTGATCGGCGCGGCCGCATCCGGCGCGGTCGCATCCGGCGCGGTGGTGGCCTGCGCGGCCGCATCCGGCGCGGAAGCGTTCGGCGTGGCCGCATCCGGCGCGGCCCCGGCCGGCTTGGCCGTCTCCGGCTGGGCCGGCGTCGGCTGCGGCGTCTCGACGGCCGGCTGGGGTGCTGCGGCGTCGGGCGCGGAGGGGGGTGCGACCTGCTCTGGCACTGTGGTTCCTTCCGAGGGGTTGATGAGCAGACGACACCGTAACGATCATTGATTTCCGGTGCCGTCCCGCCCGCCTCGTCCGTTCAGCTATTTCCCAGCTTCATCGGCATGATCCAGTTCACATCGTCACTCAGCTCGTCGCGGTCGGTGTCGGTGCGCCACCCGGCCTACCGGTGGATCCCACCGAGGGTTCGCCGGACGCCGTCTCGCTCGGCTGCGGCGCACCGGGCGTACCCGCGTTGGCGCTCGGCTCCGACGTGGTGCCGACGCCAGGCGTTGCGGTCGGCGTCGTCGTCGAGGCGGCCGGTGGCGTGAGCGGCACTGTCGCACCCGGGGCACGAGCCCCGAAGGGCGCCTGTTCGGGGCAGTACGGGTACGGCCGCAGCAGCGAGTTGCCGTACTCGTCCATGCTGCTCCCACAGTCCGGATAACCCAGGCGGATCGGGTTGCCGTTCTGGTCGAAGAGTCGCGCATCCTCCACCAGACGACCCTCACGGTCGTAGACGTAGACGTCCCGGATCTGGCTGTACTGGCTGTCGACCGAGGTCTGGTCGTAGTAGTAGTCGCGGTCGAGACGGTCCTCCGCGTGACCGAGTGCGGCGAGCGCGAACACCACCAGGACGAACGTGCCGCCGTGCAGCGCCCACCGTGGCCAGCCGGCCAGGCCGGCGGATCGGCGACCGATCCAGATGGAGGCGAGCACGAATGCGACGAGCATGACCATGCCGGCGAGCAGCTCGCCGCCGAACCGAGGCAGCAGCCCGTAGCTTCCACCGGTGCTCATCATCGTCACCAGCATCGCTGCCAGGTAGCCGCGCAGCACCCACCAGGCGGGTCGCAGCAACCGCAGGAACTCGCTCGCCGTCTCGTACCCCAGCGCCGGGCCGAGTCGGACGTCGACCGCGCGCAGCCGGGTGCGGACCTGGACCATGGCGGTGGCGACCCGCTGGTCGAGATTGCGCCCACTGACGCTGGTGGCGCCGGCAGCGGCGCGCAGTTCGGCGGCGTACGTCTCGGGCTCGCCCAGCCGCTCGACGAGCGTGCCCCCGGACTCGGCGGCAACCTCGGTGAGGTGGTCGGCGAGGTCCTCGGTCAGCTCGTCGCGCTGAGTGGGCGGCAGGTCGGCCAGAGCGGCCCGGACCCGCGCCACGTAGTCGGTGATCTCCTGCTCCGTGACGGTCATGCCGCCAGCCCCCGATCGTCGAGCAGAGTGTCCATTGTGGTGGCGAACGAGCGCCAGAGCTTGCCGGAGCGGGTCAACTGGTCACGCCCCGCGGCGTTGAGTGAGTAGTACTTACGGTGCGGCCCGGATTCGCTCGGCACGACATAGGTGGTGAGCAGGCCGGCGGCGAAGAGACGGCGAAGCGTCCCGTAGACCGAGGCGTCACCGACCTCCTCCAGGCCAGCCTCGCGCAACCGGCGCAGGATGTCGTACCCGTAGCCGTCCTCCTCCCGGAGCACGGCCAGGACGGCCAGGTCCAGCACGCCCTTCAGTAACTGTGTGGTGTCCACGCATTCGAGACTAGTGTGCAATGCGAAGTAGCGTCAACGATCTCGCCCCAACACGCCGACCTGAGCGCAGGGTGCGGAAAACACGACACGGAGCGGACGATCGCGCGGTGCGCGGTTCGGCGACGTTGGGGTGTCTTGGTGACGGGGATACCCCGACTTCGGCGAAGGCGAGTCGATCAAGCGGCTAGCAGGCGGCTAGCGGGTGGCTGGTTGGAGGCTCCAGGCGATGCCGTCGAGGATGTCGTGCTCCGAGGCGACCACCGAGGGCATCCCGGCGCGCTCCATGATCACGCGAAGCACCAGCGCGCCCGCGCCGATCACGTCGGCCCGGCCCGGGTGCATCACCGGGTTCGCCAACCGCTGGGCACGGGTCTGACCCAGCAGGTCCGCCGTCACCTGGGCGACCGCCTCGTACGACACCCGGGCGTGGTGGATGCGCTCCGGGTCGTACTCCTGAAGGCCCTGTGCGATGGCGACCACTGTGGTGACCGACCCGGCGAGGCCGACCAGTGTGGCCGCCTCCCGGCCGGGCACCGCGGCGAGCGCCCGGTCCACCGCGGCCGCAATGTCGGCCTGCGCGGCAGCGACCTGCTCGGACGTCGGAGGGTCATCGGGCAGGTGCCGTTCGGTCATCCGGACACAGCCGATGTCGACCGAGATCGCCGCGCGCACCCCTGCCTCCCGGTCGCCAACCACGAACTCGGTGGAACCACCGCCGATGTCGACCACCAGGAAGGGCGCCTTCGCGTCGGCCGGCAGCCCGCGCACCGCACCGGTGAACGACAGCCGGGCCTCCTCGTCGCCGGTGACCACCTCGGGCGCGACGCCGAGGGTGCGCTGCACCATCTCGGTGAAGTCGGCCGCGTTGGCGGCGTCCCGGGAGGCGGAGGTGGCACACATGCGGACCCGCTCCGCGCCCAGCTTCTCGATGTCGGCGGCGTACGACGCCAGCGCCACCCGGGTCCGCTCGATCGCCTCCGGGGCCAGCCGACCGGTGCGGTCCACACCCTCACCGAGCCGGACGATCTCCATCCGGCGGGTCAGGTCGACAAGCGGTGCCGGCGGCCCGCCCGAATCGTCGGGCAGGTCGGCGACCAACAGTCGGATCGAGTTGGTCCCGCAGTCGATGGCCGCCACACGCGTCGTCACGGCAGCAACCTTACGGCAGGCCGGACGGCCATCCGGCGGGTCGGCACGGCCGCGGACACGTCGCGGGCGGGTCGTCCGACAGGCCCCGCAACAGATTCGCGCCGAGCGTCGTCAGGTGATGCCGGACGGCCCCACCCTCCCGCTCGCTGACCACCAGCCCGGTCGCCCGCAGCGCGCTGGCGTGCTCCGAGGCCGAGGAGAGGCTGATGCCGACCGCCCGGGACAGCACCGTGGTGGTCAACCCACTCTCGGCCGCGAGTCGGCGCAGGACCAGCGCCCGGGTGACGCCGAGCAGCCGACCGAGGGCGTCGCCGTCGGCGGTGGCCGCACGCGCGGGCATCGCCGACGGGTAGACGAGCAGGATGGGGCGACCCGGCTCGACCAGGACCCGTGGTCGGGGCCCGGCCAGCGGGGATGGCAGCAGGAGCAGCCCGTGACCGGTGCCGGGCAGGTCCCCGTCCCACCACGTCCGTATCTCCAGCACCGGCTCCCGCCAGCTGATCGCCGGGTGCAGGTCCGCGAAGAGGCCGGCCAGGCCGTGTTGCGCCAGCCGCCCGCTGGCACAGGTCACCTGCTGGCGGTACGCGGAGACCAGCTCGGACCAGTGCGGCGCGAGGACCGCGTCGAACCAGGTGCGGACGGCCCCGCCGAACAGGTCCAGCACCTCCGGGTCGGCCGCTGCGAACCGTCGCCGCAGCGGGGTCGCCGCCACATCCCCGTACGTGGCGGCGACCTCGTCGCGTACCCGCCGTGCAGGGGTGGCCTGGATCGCCTCCAGGCCGGCGGTGAGCGACTCCACCCCGTCGAAGGGCGTGACGAAATCCGGCAGACGCCCCCGTGCCGGCAGCAGGTGTCGCAGGATCGCTGTCGCCGCCTGGGCGGTCCCGGTGCTCTCCACAGCTGCCGCTCGCTCGGCCAGGGCCGGTGCCATCGTCGCGACCGTCGGGTCACGCAGCCACTGCCCGGCCAGCAGCGCGGTGCCGACCGGGTGCAGCCGGTCACCGAAGCGCACCCGGCAGAGATCCGCCGACCCGAGATGGAGGCGAAGCATGGGAGACAGCCTGCCCTGCTTCGCCCAGGACCGAAAGGGTTGTTTCCCGAGCCGGCCACCTCCAGGGTGGACGGCGGGGTCGACGGGGGGTGGCCGACGTGCGGCCGACGGTGGCAGTGTTGACGGGGCGCTGCCTCACCGTCATGGCTGCAGCTTGTGCTGAGCGGGGGCAACCCTCGTCGGCCCCGACCTCCGCAGCCTCCGCGTCGAGCTGACGCCCCGGCGACGAGCACCCGACTACAGGCGCAGCAGCATCCGGGTGTTGCCCAGCGTGTTCGGCTTGACCCGCTCCAGGTCCAGGAACTCCGCGACACCCTCGTCGTACGAACGCAGCAGCTGCTCGTACACGGGTTGCGGCACCGGTGCGCCGTCGATCTCCCGGAAGCCGAACGCGCCGAAGAACTGCGTCTCGAAAGTGAGCACGAAGATCCGCGCCACGCCCAGCTCCCGGGCCGCGTCGATCAGCTCGCTCACCAGTCGGTGCCCGATCCGCTGACCGCGACACGACGGGTCCACCGCGACCGTGCGGATCTCGGCCAGGTCCTCCCACATCACGTGCAGCGCGCCACAGCCCACCACGACGCCGTCCTCGGCGCGGACGGCGACCCGGAACTCCTGCACCTGCTCGTAGAGGGTGACGGTGGCCTTGCTCAACAGCCGCCGGTCGTTGGTGTAGGTGTCCACCAGACGCCGGATGCCCCGGACGTCCCCGGTGCGGGCCCGTCGGACCGTGATCTGATCCGCAGTCTGCGCGCTCACTCGTCCGCCGGCACGTCCACGCACGGGCCGGCCGCCCACCAGGGCTCGACCAGCTCCAACGTCTCGTCGCCGAACGGGTTGACCCCGGGGCCGGCGCCCAGCGCGTGCCCCAGGTGCACGTGTAGGCACTTCACCCGGCCCGGCATGCCGCCGGCCGAGATGCCGGCGATCTCCGGAACCTCGCCGATCGCCTCCCGGCGGGCGAGGTAGTCCTCGTGCGCGGCACGGTAGTGGGCAGCCAGCTCGGGGTCGGTCGTCAGCCGGTCGGCCATCTCCTTCATCAGCCCCGCCGACTCCAGCCGGCTGCACGCCGCGGTGGCCCGGGGGCAGGTCAGGTAGTAGAGCGTGGGGAACGGTGTGCCGTCGGCCAGGCGCGGGGTGGTCTCCACCACGTCCGGAAGGCCGCACGGGCACCGGTGGGCGACCGCCCGGGTGCCCCGGGGCGTGCGGCCGAGCTGCGCGGCCACCGCGGCCAGGTCGGCCTCGGTCGCGGGCTCCCGCTGCGGCAGGGGTACGGAGTCCGCCGCCGGCTCCGACGGTGGTACGACAGTCACGGTGCCCATCTCTCCTGGTGCGCTGATCGGTGGTTCACTTGCCCGGCTGCTCGCTGTCGGCCGCCTGCACGCTCGACCAGAGCGTGTCGTACCAGGTGGTCGGCCCGGCTGGTGGCGTTGCACCGGCCGACTTCCCGGTGTCCCGGGCCGCGCCCTCCGGGTCGTACAGCACCACCATCATCTTCTCGCCCGGCTCGCCCATGAAGAACCGCTCCCGAGCCTGCGTCTTGATGTACTCCTTGTCCTTCCAGTTGGCCGCCTCGGCGGTGAGCTTGGCGATCTCCGCCTCCTGCGCCGCCTGGGCCGCCTCCATGCGCTCGATGTCGGCCTGCTGGTCCAGGTAGACCCGGACCGGGTACGTGTAGGCGAGCGCGAGCGCGATCAGGACCGCGAACAGCACGGTGGCCCGACCGGTGAAGCGACGGGGGTGGGGTGCGACGAGCCGCTTGACGGACCCACCGGCGGCGGTACGCCGGGCGGCGGCCGGACGGTTCGCCGAGCGCACCCCCTCGGCGCCCCGGGCCGCGCCCGGTGCCCGACCAGCGGCGGTACGGGGTTCGGCGCGTACGCCGGCCTCCCGCACCGATCCCCGCGTGGAGCGGCCTCCGCCCGGCCGACCGGACTGACCCGGCCGACGGGCGGGACGCTGACCACCCGGTGTGCGGCGCTGCTGCATCGTCACACCCCTCTCCCGAGGCTTCGTGCGTTACAGGGTTTGTCGGGAAGCCCCGCGGCGGGGCTTCCCGGCAGCGTCTCAGGCCGAACGGTAGCGCGGGAACGCGCCGGCGCCCGCGTAGCGCGCCGCGTCAGCCAGCTCCTCCTCGATCCGGAGCAGCTGGTTGTACTTGGCGACACGGTCCGAGCGGGCCGGCGCGCCGGTCTTGATCTGGCCACAACCGGTGGCGACCGCCAGGTCGGCGATGGTGGTGTCCTCGGTCTCGCCGGAGCGGTGGCTCATCATGCACTTGAAGCCGGCCCGGTGGGCCAGGTCCACCGCGTCCAGCGTCTCGGTCAGCGAGCCGATCTGGTTGACCTTGACCAGGACCGCGTTCGCGGACTTCTCCGCGATGCCGCGGGCGATGCGCTGCGGGTTGGTGACGAACAGGTCGTCGCCGACGATCTGCACCCGGTCGCCGATCGAGGCGGTCAGCGTCTGCCAGCCACTCCAGTCGTCCTCGGCCAGCGGGTCCTCGATCGACACGATCGGGTACTCGTCGGCCAGCTTGGTGTAGTAGGTGCTCATGTCCTCGGCGGACTTCGCGGCACCCTCGAAGGTGTAGGTGCCGTTGTCGAAGAACTCGGTGGCCGCCACGTCGAGCGCGAACACGATGTCGGTGCCGAGCCGGTAGCCGGCCTTCTCGACCGCCTCCGCGATCAGGTCCAGGGCCGCCGCGTTCGTCGGCAGGTTCGGCGCGAAGCCACCCTCGTCACCGAGGCCGGTCGACAGACCCTTCTTCTTCAGCACCGACTTCAACGCGTGGTAGACCTCCGCGCCCGAGCGCAGCGCCTCCCGGAAGGTGGGCGCGCCGATCGGCGCGATCATGAATTCCTGGATGTCGACGTTCGAGTCGGCGTGCGCGCCACCGTTGAGGATGTTCATCATCGGCACCGGCAGGAGGTGCGCGTTCGGGCCGCCCAGGTAGCGGAAGAGGCTCAGCTCGGCGCTGCCGGCAGCGGCCTTCGCCACCGCCAGGGAGACCCCCAGGATGGCGTTCGCGCCCAGCTCCGACTTGCTGTCGGTGCCGTCGATGTCGAGCATCTTCTGGTCGATGAGCCGCTGCTCGCTGGCCTCGTACCCGATGATCTGGTCGACGATCTTGTCTTCGACGTTGGAGACCGCCTTCTCCACGCCCTTGCCCTGGTAGCGGTCGGCGTCACCGTCGCGCAGCTCGATCGCCTCGAACGCGCCGGTGGAGGCGCCGGAGGGCACCGCGGCGCGAGCCACCGTGCCGTCGTCCAGGCCGACCTCGACCTCGACAGTGGGGTTGCCCCGCGAGTCGAGAATCTCCCGGGCGACGATTCCCTCGATGGTTGCCACTGAGTCGCTCCTCGTTGTTGTAATCCGGTCCGTGGGTGGGCCGCGACGGTGCGGCTGAGGCAGGTGTTGAACGCAGCGTATCGGGCCACGGGAAACGGCACGGCGTCGCCCGCGCACCCGAGTCGCCCCGCACTGACGGACATTCCCGGATTTCCGGGCGTCAACCGGCAACGGGTTTGCGCTGCGCGGACCAGATCCACCAGGCTGGTCGGCATGCCCGCCGCCTCGACCACCCTCCGCATGCTCGCCGTGTCGGTCATCGCGTCGCTCACGGTCACTGGCTGTCAGACATTCGAGGACGCCGGAGTCGCCATGGGTCGCTCGGAACTCGTCAACGACCTCGCCGCCCGACTCGACCGGGCGTTGGAGTTGACGTACTCGGCCGACTACCAGCTGCCCGGCGGCCAGAGCGCCGCGATCGTGCAGGCGCAGGACCCGGCCCGCTCCGCGTACACCTATCCGGGCGGGCGGCTCACCGTCACACCGGAGGCGATCACCCGGTGCACGACCACCGGCGCCCGGCCGGAGTGCACCCTGGCCACCCCACCCACCCCGGGCAGCAAGCCCACCGTGACGCTCTTCGGAGAAGCCAACCAGCAGGGTCTTGTCACACCGCCCGTGGTGGTCGGGCTGCTGACCACCGCCGCGCTGGACCCGCAGGCGGTCATCAAGCAGAGCGACACCACGATCGCCGGACACCACGCCGCGTGTGTGAACGTCCAGAGCTCCTCCGGTGACTTCACCGCCTGCGTGACCACCGAGGGTGTGCTCGGCAGCTTCACCGGACCGGTCGACGGCAAGCCGATGGAGCTGGCGCTGAGCCGCTACTCCGCGACCGTGGACAACAACGCGTTCGACCCGCCGGCCGGCGCCGGAGTCGTGGACAGCCGCCCGGGAGGGTCGTGACCGGCCCGGCCGCCGCTGCCGGGCTCGACGCACCCGCGTCCGCGGCACGACCCGCCGGTTTCCAGCCCGGAGCCGAGCGGGGGCGGCTGCCCGCCTCCGGCAACCTGGCCCTACCGGTGACCGGCGCGAAACTGCTGACCGACGCCGACGGTCGACCACTCCGCGTCGCCGACCTGCCCGCCGACACCGACTGGGTGCCGCTGGGCACCCTCGACGGGGTGCCCGCCTGGGCCACCGATCTCACCGCCGCCGGCGCTCTTCCCGGCCGGGCACGTGGCTGGGCGTCGCTCGCCGCAGAGGTGCCGGAGCCGCACGCCGCGCTCGCCAGCCGGGCGTTGGCGGTGATCACCTGGCGGCGTACCCACAGGTGGTGTGGCGCCTGCCGCGCCGAGCTGACCGACAAGCCGGGCGAGACCGCGCGGCGGTGCCCCGACTGCGGCCTGTACGTCCCGATGCAGCTCTCCGCCGCGGTGTTGGTGGCGATCACCCGGCCCGGCCCGGCCGGTCGCGCCGACGAGCTGCTGCTGGTCCGGCACGCCACCGGACCGACCGGGCTGTGGGCACTCGTGGCCGGCTTCGTGGAGGCCGGCGAGACGCTGGAGGCGGCGGTGCACCGGGAGGTCGGCGAGGAGGTCGGGTTGTCCGTCGACCGACTGGCGTACTTCGGCAGCCAGCCGTGGGCGATCTCCGGCCCCGGGGTGCTGCTCGCCGGCTTCACCGCCCGTGCCGCCGACCCGCGCGCCGAGCCGGTGGTCGACGGCCGGGAGCTGACCGAGGCCCGGTGGTTCGGTGTGGATGCGCTGCCGGCGGAACTGCCGCCCGCGTACTCCATCTCGCGCTGGCTGATCGACGCGACAGTGACCGCCGCGCGGCGCTGAACCGCGCGGGCCCGGCGTCTCCTCAGACGTCGAGCAGGGTACGCAGGTGGCGCGGGGGCGGGCAGTCGTGGGACAGCATCGCGTCGTGCCAGTCGCGCACCGACACCCCGTCCGGGCGGGCGGCGGCGATCTCGGCGACCTCGCTGTACCCGACGAAGTAGGTGGAGAGCTGGGTGGAGGTGAGCAACGAGCGACGCCACTTGCCGGCCGCCTCACCCTCCTCCTGGAAGCCGCGCCCCGTCATCAACGCCATCGCCTCCGCCTCGGGCAGGTCCTCGGCGTGCACCAACTGGTCGAGCAACGCGTTGATGGTCATCCGGAGCTGCATCTTGAGCTGCTGCAACCGCACCGGCAGCCCACCGAAACCGAGGCCCGTCATCAACTCCTCCGCATACACCGCCCAGCCCTCGATGAACGGGCCGGACTCGGCCAGCGCACGAACCCGGGTGCCGCCGACGTAGCGGCGCGCGTGGGCGAGCTGGAGGAAGTGCCCCGGCATCGCCTCGTGCACGGTCAGGTTGCGGATCATGTGGTCGTTGTACTCCCGGTAGAACGACTCGACCCGCTGCGCCGGCCAGTCCGCCGGGGTGGGCGCGATGCAGTAGAAGGTCGGCACTGCCGCGGTCTCCAGCGGGCCGGGCGCGTCGCAGTAGGCCACCGCGACACCCCTGGCGAACTCCGGCATCTCCTGGATCACGCACCTGTCGTCGACCAGGGTGACCAGGTCGTGCGCCCGGACGAAGTCGGTCGCCTCGTCCAGTGTCACAGCGGCCAGCTCGACGATCGTCGCGTCGTTCGGGTGCTCGGCGGCGAGCAGGTCCAGCGCCCTGCGGACCGCGGCGTCGTCGGCCGGACCACCGACCAGCTCGACGGCCGCCTCGCGGATCTCCGTGGTGACCCGGTCCAGGTTGGCCCAGGCACGGCGCTGGATCTCGGCGGCGCCCAACTCGGTGTCGAGGGTGTGCCACAGCCGCGCCTCCCAGCGGCGGCGGCCCAGCCGGGGGTCACGTCCGGGGCCCGCGTCGGCGGCCAGGCCGGCGCGCAGCCAGGCGACGAACTCCTCGATCGCGGCGATCGCCGCGGTGGCGGCCGGCTCGACCCGGTCGAGGGCGCTCGGCACCTGGGCGAGCAGGGCCGGCAACTCGTCACGGATCAAGGCGGCCGTGCCGGCGAACTGCCCGACCGCCGTCTCCGCGTGGATCCGCGGCATGTCGCGCAGCATCGAGCGCGCGGTGGCGAGGGCGTCCGGTACGGCGGCGAGCCGACCGGCCAGTTGGGTCAGTCGCACCTCCGCCGGGGCGTACGAGCGGGTCAGCAACGGGTGCAGGAGCGATCCGGGGTTGTGCCACAGCGGGTTCCACTCGTGCGAGCGGATCTCGGTCAGCTCGAACAGCTCCCGGTCCACGAAGGAGGTCAACAGCGCGTGGTCGACCTGCTCGTCGACGTCGAGTGAATCCGGGTCCAGCTCGGACAGCGCGTTGGCCGCGTCGGAGAGCATCGCCCGGTCGGCCGCGAGCCCGTCGGCGGACAGATCAGGAAGCCGGTCGTCGAACCGGTGGTCTCCGGCGGCGGTGGCTACCCCCGGCCGCGACTCCAGCAACGCCTCGACAACCCGCTCGGCCAGCACCCCAAAGGCTTCCACCCGGCCCACCCTACCGATCACCCCCGACGACGCCGCCGGTTCCGCACGCTCCCGTCGATGCCCCTCCCACGCCCGTCGATCATGAGGTTGTCGCCGTCCGCCCCGGGTTGTCGTGGCAACAACCTCATTGTCGACAAGGGTCCCCGGGTGGGGGTTCGACGGCGACTTCGGCGGTGCGGAGGGCTTCGGCGTAGGCGAGGGTCGCGCGCCGGAGGGCCGCTTCCGGGTTGATGCCCGCTTCGCGGGCAGCCGCCACCGTTGCCAGGAGGCTCGCGCCCAGCCTTGCTTCGGCGTCCACCTGCGTGTCGGCCAGTGGCGGCGGAACACTCATGCCCGCCCGCGCGGCACGCGCCAGGATCTGCGTGGCCAGGGCCAGGGCAGGCTGGCTCAACGCGATGCCGTCCAGCACCGACGTCCGGGCCTTCTCCGCGCGCTTGATCCGCTCCCAGTTCTCGGTGATCTCCTCCAGTGTGCCCGCCTCGGCACCGGCGAAGACGTGCGGATTGCGCCGGATCATCTTGTCGACCAGGCCACCCGCCACGTCGTCGATGCTCCACCGCTCACCCTCGGGCAGCTCCTCGGCGAGCCGCGCGTGCAACACCACCTGCAAGAGGACGTCGCCCAACTCCTCCCGCAGCGCGTCGGTGTCGTCGGCGTCGATCGCGTCGTACGCCTCGTAGCTCTCCTCCAGCAGGTAACCGGCGAGGCTGCGGTGCGTCTGCGCCCGCTTCCACGGGTCACCACCCGGCGAGGCCAACCGGTCCAGCACGGCCACCGCGTCGAGCAGTCGCGCGCCCGGCGGGTCCCACGAGCCGTACATCAGCTCCATCTCGGCCAACCCCGGCTCCCGGGCCAGCCGCAGGCCCAACTCCCGGGCAAGGGCCTCGTCGCCGGCCGGGCCGGCCAACCAGACCGCCGTGCCGTGCTCCGCGACGGTGTCCAGCAGCCGTTGCGTCGCCGGGCCGTCCACCACGGCGACCTCGGCGCCCGCCTGGCGCACCGCCGTGACCAACTCGCTCTCCGCGCCGGTCAGCACCGGGTGCCGGCGTACGACGTCCCAGGCCGCCGCCGTCAGCAGACCGGCCGGTAGCCGGGGCGACGTGACCAGCAGGACGATCCGTGCCGTCATGTTCAGCTGGCCGTGCCCTCGGCGTCGGGAGTGGCGGCCGAGTCGACGGACTCCGGGGTGGTGACGTCGGTGACCATGTCGGAGCCCGGCTCACCCAGCGGCACGCTCACCGCGGGGATGTTACCGGGGAAGCTGAGCACCGGGAACTCCAACGGGCGGTACCGGGGGCTGACCGTCACGTCGTAGCGCTCGACCGCCTCGACCAGCGACCGTCGGGTGGCCAGCGCGCCACGCAACTGGTCGCCGTCGAGCTGGCTGGCGGCCTCCTGGTCGCTCGTGGCGGCGGGGATCTGGCCCGCCTCGCGGCCGACCGCGATCAGGGTCTTCATCTCCTGCTCGGTCGGCGCGATCGCCTCGGACGGCACCCCGGACAGGCAGGTGTAGAGGGCGGACATCTGCTGCACGTACTCCGTGTCAGCCGTCAACTGGAGCGCCTGGGCGACCTGGTCGGACGCCACCTGGCCACGCGGCTGGTAGTTCTTCTCGGCGGAGACCTGCTTGCACACCTCGCTCAGCACCAGCACGCTGGCCACGTCGGCCGGGCCGGTCGGCTTCGGCGCCGCCTGGCCGGGCTGGCTCGCGGCGGGCGACTCAGGGTTCTTGTCGCGCAGGTCCTTAAGCACGGCGGCAACCCGCTCGTCGGTGATGCGGTGGTCACCGATGTAGGCGGCGATGCCGGGCTCGGCACGACATCCGGAGAGGGCGATGAGACCGACCGCCACGCTGGCGACGGCGACAAGACGGCGAGCACGCATGACGGTCACTCTCTCACGGCGGGGCACGCCGCTGTGACGCCCCCCACCACACGAGCGGCTCAGGCCGACGCCCCCGCCGCCGCCACCGCGGGGGCACCGAGCACATCGGAGAGCAACTGCGCGCACCACTGCAACAGCGCCTGGTCGCGCAACGGCTCGCCGCCGATCCGGCGGGTGGTCGGTCGGGGCACGCTGACCTGGTCGGTGGCCTGCTTGTAGACGGCATCCGGGTGGTAGCGCTTGAGCCGCAACTGCTTCGAATCCGGCAGTGGCAGCGGACCGAAGCGGACGTGCTTGCCCTGCATGGACACGTCGGTCAGGCCGTAGCGGCGGGCCAGCAGGCGGAACCGGGCCACCTCCACCAGGTTTTGCACCGGTGCCGGCGGCTCGCCGTACCGGTCGGTCATCTCGGCGATCACCTCGCCCAGCCGCTCCTCGTCGCGCGCCTCGGCGAGCTTGCGGTACATCTCCAGGCGCAGCCGCTCCACGCTCACGTAGTCGTGTGGCAGGTGCGCGTCGACCGGCAGATCGATCTTGACATCGACCTCATCCTCCGGCCGCTCGCCCTTGAACGCGGAGACCGCCTCGCCGACCATCCGCACGTACAGGTCGAAGCCGACACCCTCGATGTGCCCGGACTGCTCACCGCCGAGCAGGTTGCCGGCGCCCCGGATCTCCAGGTCCTTCATCGCCACGTACATGCCGGCGCCCAACTCGGTGTGCTGCGCGATCGTCGCCAGCCGCTCGTGGGCGTGCTCGGTGAGCGGCTTCTCCGGCGGGTACAGGAAGTAGGCGTACGCCCGCTCCCGGCCCCGGCCGACCCGGCCCCGGATCTGGTGCAGCTGGGCCAGACCGAGCAGGTCGGCCCGCTCCACGATCAGGGTGTTGGCATTCGGGATGTCGATGCCCGACTCCACGATCGTGGTGCAGACCAGGACGTCGAACTCCTTCTCCCAGAAGCCGACCATCACCTTCTCCAGGGCTTCCTCGCTCATCTGGCCGTGCGCCACGGCGACCCGCGCCTCGGGCACCAGCTCCCGCAGCCGCCGCGCCGCCCGGTCGATCGACTCGACCCGGTTGTGCAGGTAGAAGACCTGGCCGTCGCGCAGCAACTCGCGGTGGATGGACGCCGCCACCTGCCGGTCGTCCTGCGCGCCGACGAAGGTGAGCACCGGGTGCCGCTCCTCCGGCGGGGTGGCGATCGTGGACATCTCCCGGATGCCGGTGATCGCCATCTCCAGGGTGCGCGGGATCGGGGTGGCCGACATGCTCAGCACGTCGACGGACGCGCGCAGCGTCTTCAGGTGCTCCTTGTGCTCGACACCGAAGCGCTGCTCCTCGTCGACGATCACCAGACCCAACTGCTTGAAGCGGGTCGCCGTCTGCAACAGCCGGTGCGTACCGATGACGATGTCGACGGTGCCGTCGGCGACCATCTCCAGCGTCCGCTCGGTCTCCTTCGCCGTCTGGAACCGGGACAGCTGCCGGATCTGCACCGGGAACTGGCTCATCCGCTCGGCGAACGTGTTGTAGTGCTGCTGCACCAGCAGCGTGGTCGGCACCAGCACCGCCACCTGCTTGCCGTCCTGCACCGCCTTGAACGCCGCCCGGACCGCGATCTCGGTCTTGCCGTAGCCGACGTCACCGCAGATCAGCCGGTCCATCGGGACGGTCTGCTCCATGTCCCGCTTGACCTCGTCGATCGCGGCGAGCTGGTCCGGCGTCTCCTGCCAGGGGAAGGCATCCTCCAACTCGCGCTGCCACGGGGTGTCCGGACCGAACGAGTGGCCCTTGGACGCCTTACGCGCCGCGTACAGCTGGATCAGCTGGGCGGCGATCTCCCGGACCGCCTTGCGGGCCCGAGCCTTGGACTTCTGCCAGTCCGAGCCGCCCATCTTGTGCAGGGTCGGCTGCTCCCCGCCCACGTAACGGGAGAGCTGGTCGAGCTGGTCGGTCGGCACGAAGAGGCGGTCGCCGGGCTGGCCGCGCTTGCTGGCCGCGTACTCGATCACCAGGTATTCGCGGCTGGCGCCGTTGACGGTGCGCTGCACCAGCTCGACGTAGCGGCCGATGCCGTGCTGCTCGTGCACCACATGGTCGCCGGCCTTCAGCTCCAGTGGGTCGATGGTGTTGCGCCGCCGGCTCGGCATCTTGCGCATGTCCCGGGTCGACGTGCCCCGGCCACCTGTCACGTCGTTGCCGGTCAACAGCACGAAACGGGACGCCTCGTCGACGAAACCACTGCCCAACGCGCCGCAGGTGACCACCAGTTCGCCGGGGACCGGCGCGGTCGGCACCTCCTCGGTCAACCGGGCGCCCAGCCCGGCGTCGCGCAGCACCTCCACCGCCCGCTGGGCGGGGCCGTGCCCCTCGAAGACCAGCGCGATCGACCAGCCCTCACCGGCCCAGCGCTTCAGATCGTCGACCACCCGGCTGGTCTCGCCGTGGTACAGCGGGGCCGGCTGAGCGCCGAGGGTCACCGCGATGGCGTCGTCCGGGGTGACGGCGGCCTCCTCGGGCGCGTCCTCCCACGGTTGCCGCGACTCGGCGGTCTCCCCCTCCACCAATCCGAACGGGGACAGCGTCCACCACGGCTGGCCGAGCTTGCCGGCGGCCGCGCGCACCTCGCCGAGGGTGCGGAAGGCGGCGGCGCCGACGTCCACCGGCGCCTGACCGCCGACCGCGGCGGCGGCCCAGCTGGCCTGGAGAAACTCCTCCGAGGTACGCACCAGGTCGTGCGCCCTCGTGCGGATCCGCTCGGGGTCGCACAGCAGCACGTGGGTGCCGGACGGCATCGCGTCCAGCAGCAACTCCAGCGAGTCGGGGCCGACCAGCACCGGCGCCAGCGACTCCATCCCCTCCACCGGGATGCCCTCGGCCAACTTGTCGAGGATCTCGGCCAGCTCGGGGTGCTGCTCCGCGAGCGCGGCGGCCCGCTCACGGACCGCCGGGGTGAGCAGCAACTCCCGGCAGGGCGGCGCCCACAGCAGCGGAACCTGCTCGATGGTCCGCTGGTCGGCCACGGCGAAGGTGCGGATCTCCTCCACCTCGTCGCCCCAGAACTCGACCCGGGACGGGTGCTCGTCGGTGGGCGGGAAGACGTCCAGGATCCCGCCGCGCACCGCGAACTCGCCGCGCTTGGTGACCAGGTCGACCCGCGCGTACGCCATGTCGATCAGCCGGCGGGCGACCTCTTCGAGGTCCGCCTCCGCACCGGCGGCGAGCTGCACCGGCTCCAGGTCGCCGAGCCCTTTGAGCTGCGGCTGGAGCAGCGAACGGACCGGGGCCACGACCACTCGCAGCGGGCCCGTGCCGCCGTGCGCGTCGGTGGCCTCCGGGTGCGCCAACCGGCGCAGCACGGCCAGCCGTCGACCCACAGTGTCCGAGCGTGGGGACAGCCGCTCGTGCGGCAGCGTCTCCCAGGAGGGGAAGACGACCACCTGATCAGCGGGCAGCAACCCGCCCAGGGCGGCGACCAGGTCGTCGGCCTCCCGGGTGGTGGCGGTCACCGCCAGCACGGGCCGCCCGGCGCCCTCGTTGTCAGCGGCGACCGCCGCGACGGCGAACGGGCGCAGCGCCGCCGGGGCGGTGATGTCGAGGCCGTCGACCTGGGCGGCACCGGAGCGCGCCAGGTCACGCGCCCGGGCCAGCCCGGGGTCGGCCAGGGCGGCGGTGAACAGACCGGTGAGCAAGGGGATCCTTCCAGGGGAGTCGACGCACACGACGGCGGCCCCGCGTCCAGCCGGACGGGGGGTGCACGACAGCAAGCCTATCTCCGTCGACCGACAGACACCCGCTTCCGCGCAGGTCCCCGCGCCCCGCGCCCCGCGCCCCGCGCCCCGCGCCCCGCGCCCCGCGCCCCGCGCCCCGCGCCCCGCGCCCCGCGCCCCGCGCCCCGCGCCCAAGATCATCACAACATCGGGGATGTTGCTGCCTCAAAGGCGCGGGAGACACCAACATCGCCGATGTTGCGCGGATCTTGACCTCTCCAGAGACCAGAGCGGGGTTTGGGGCAACCCACCGCCGCCAAGGTCGCGCTCGAACAAGGATGCAGGGGCCTCACCGACCCGCCGACACCACCACATCCTTGATATTGCGCGATCTTGGAGAGTCGAGGGACTCCGACAGCGACGTCGCCGACCCCACACACGTTGCTCACCGCAAGATCCGCGCAACATCAGGAAAAGTGGTGGATCACGGTGCCCCGAGGCAGCACTTTCCCTGATGTTGCGCGGATCTTCACCATGCAGGCGGGCGCGGGACCCGCGCGGGAGCGCGCGGAGGAATCCGCGCGGACGCGGACGCAGGACCCGCGCGGGAGCGGACACCCGGTCGCCGTGGACGTCCTGCGGATCTTGACCGTCGTCGGGCGACGTGTTCGGGTTGGGGGATGGGTGAGCAGTGGCGGGCGCAGTTCGACGCGGAGGTGAGCTTCGCCAACGGCGGCGGCCTGCGTACCGAGGGGTTTCGGCTGGACATTCCGGGTCAGGACATCAGCGAGGAGGACCTGGCGGCGTTGTTCGTCCGCCACCTCGGGTTGCTGATGGTCGCCGAGGTCCGGATCAGCGCGAAGTCGATCATCGAGGAGCCGCACAAGGGCGGCCGGGGCGTGGCCGCCGATCAGCCCGTGCCCGGCCGCAGACTCGTCGAGTTGAGCCACGTGATCAGCGACGGGATGATCACCCTGCCCGGCTGGCCGGGTCCCCGGATCACCGACTGGCTGACCTTCGCGGCATCCCGGGAGCGCTACGCGGCCGGCACCGAGTTCCACGTGGCCCGGATCGACCTGATCGCCAACACCGGCACGTACGTGGACACTCCCGCGCACCGCTGGGCCGGTCGCGACGACCTGACCGGGGTGCCGCTGGACCGTCTCGCCGACCTGCCCGGGGTGGTGGTCCGGGTGCCGGCCGGCACCCGCGCCGTGGATCGGCTGATGCTCGCCCCGTACGAGGTGAGTGGTCGGGCGGTGCTGCTGCACACCGGGTGGGATGTGCACTTCGGCACGGAGCGGTACGGCGCGCCGGAGGCGCCGTACCTGACGGGGGACGCCGCTCAGGCGCTTGCCGACGCGGGGGCGGCCCTGGTCGGCATCGACTCGATCAACATCGACGACATGAGCCCGGCGGCCGGAGGCGTACGCCCCGCGCACAGCACACTGCTCGCCGCCGACATCCCGATCGTGGAACACCTGACCGGCCTGGACGCGGTGCCGCCGACCGGCTTCCGGTTCACCGCCGCCCCACCGATGGTGGCCGGCATGGGCACCTTCCCGGTCCGCGCCTTCGCCGTCGTCAACCCCTGACGCGATACGCCTGGGGCCCGCGCGTCAGTGGCGCACCGAGATCAGTAGCGCACCGCGATCCGGCGGGCGACGGCGTCCACCTGGATCTCCCCGCCGTACGGGATGATCAACTGCGGGTCGGTGTGACCGAGGTCGACGTCGAAGACCACCACCGCGTCCGGGTTGTACGGCGTGAGCGCCCGCATGATCGCGTCCCGCTGGGCCTCGCCCCACGCCTGCCGTTCCGGCACCGACAGCGGCTTGTCGAAGTCCCATGCCTTGGGGCGCCCGACGACGACGGCTCCGAAGGCGGCGAGCAGGCCCCGCTCCCCCATGTTCCGCACGATCCGGAACACCTCCTGGGCGCTCGGCATCTCCTGGGAGGTCTCGAAGAGCAGCACGGACCCGGCCAGTTCGTCGGCGGTCGGTACCCGGTCGGCGGCCATCAGCCAGTGCAGGATCTCGAGGCAGCCGCCCCAGGTGCGCCCCCGCACCACCCGCTGCGGCCCGTGCCAGCGCCAGCCCTCGCCGGGCAGCATCTCCGGCTCGTACGCCAGCGTCTCCAGCTCGGTCCACGGGTTGGGTCGGTCGCCCCAGGTGGGAGCGGGCGTCAACTCGTACCAGTCGGTGGTGAACAGCGCGGCGCGCAGCGAGTCGACAGTCAACGGGTGCGGCGCGCCGGGCCGGCCGAGGTGCACCAGCACCGACCCACCGTGGTAGGCGACGACGCCTAGCCGGTAGAGGTGGTTGAGCACGTTCGTGTTGTCCGAGTAACCGAAGTAGGGCTTGGGGTTGGCCCGCAGCACGTCGTCGTCGAGGTGCGGGGTGACCGTGATCAGGTCGTCGCCGCCGACGGTGGCGAGCACCGCGGTGATGCTCGGGTCGGCGAACGCGGCGGTCAGGTCGCGGGCCCGGTTGCGCGGGTCCGCACCCATGATCCGCGTGGTCGGGTACTCCACCGGCTCCAGGCCGAACTCCTCGCGTAGCCGGCGCAGCCCCAACTCGTACACGTGCGGGAAGAGGCCCGGCAGCCCGGCGGAGGGTGAGACGACAGCGACCCGGTCGCCCGGCTGCGGTTTGGGTGGATAGATCGGCGTCCCCATGATCGAAGGCTAACCGTCCGGCCAACCGGTTTCCGTCCTGCCGTTCTCAGATCGGACATTAGGCTCTCGATGTGGATGAAGCACCGCAACGGCGCGACCGTGACTGGGCGCCGCGCAGCATCGGGCTGCTCATCGGCACGCTCGCGCTGGCCACCGCGTTCATCGCGGCCTACGTCGGAGCACTGCACCAGCCCACACCGCGCGACCTGCCGACCGGCGTCGTCACCAGCGACCAACGCGCGCGGGCCACGCTCGACGCCGTGCGCGACCAGACCACCATCCTCAAACCCATCGAGTACGACGACACGGCCGCCGCCGAGCACGGCCTGCTCAGCCGTGCCGTGTACGCGGTGCTCAGCACCGGCCCGGACAACGGCCTGCTCCTCACTGTGGCGAGCGCCTCCGGGCCCTCCGCCACCAGTGCGATCAAGGAGGTCCTCAGCACCGCCGCCGCCCGCTCCGGCACCCCGTTGCAGGTCGTCGACCGGGTGCCGGTCACTTCGGACGACCCGCGCGGCGTGGTGCCGTTCTACCTCAACGTCGGGTACGTGCTCGGCGGTTACCTCGCCTCGACAGTGCTCGGGATCTCCGCCGGCACGACCCCACGGTCGGCGCGGCGGGCTGGACTACGCACAGCCGCCCTGGCGGTCTACAGCGTGCTGCTGGGCATCGCGGGCGCGGTCGTGGTCGGGCCGGTCCTGGACATCTGGCAGCACGACGTGCCGACGATCGCCGCTATCGGCGCACTGGCCGTCTTCGCCGCCGCGATGTTCGCCAGCGCCATCCAGGGGTGGCTCGGTGTCGCCGGCACGGCGCTGGTCATCCTGCTGCTGGTGGTGCTCGGCAACCCGGGGTCCGGCGGGATCTACGCGCCGGAGTTCCTGCCCGGGGTGCTGCGTGGCATGCACCGGTGGAACATTCCCGGGCTCGCCAACGACCTCACGAAGGCGGCGGTCTACTTCGACTGGCGATCCGCCGGCTGGCCCGCGATCGCTCTCGCGCTCTGGGCGGTGGCCGGCATCGCCGGGTTGTTCAGCGCGAGCCTCGTACGCGGTCGCCGGACCGCCGCCACCCGCGAACGGCACTCCCCGACCCCTCGATGAGCCGCCGCCACCCCGGTACGGCACGCTCCGGCCCCTCAATGAGCGGCCACGGTGGCTGAGATCACGCCGGAAACGCCGACCCGGAGCCAGTGGATCACCCGGGGGCCCTCCGCACATCCGGTGCGCGCGGATACCATCCAGTAAGTCGGACAGCGCTGTCCTTCGTCACCACGTAAGGGAGCGCATCGTGACCGATCAGCACGACCACGACGGCCCGGACGCCGCGCTGCGGGCCGACATCCGTCGACTCGGCACCCTGCTCGGGCAGACGCTGGCCCGCCAGGAGGGTCGTCCGCTGCTCGACCTCGTCGAGGAGATCCGCGCCCAGGTCCGCACCGACGCCCCGGCGGCCGCACAGCGCCTCGGCGGGCTCGACGTGACCACCGGCACCAAGCTGGCCCGCGCCTTCTCCACCTACTTCCACCTGGCCAACATCACCGAGCAGGTGCACCGCGCGCGGGATCTGCGCCGACGCCGCGCGGTGCAGGGCGGGTGGTTGGACCAGGCCGCCAAGATGATCGCCGAGCGTGGGGTTCCGGCCGACGAGATCGCCGACGCGGCACGCCGGTTGGCGGTCCGTCCGGTCTTCACCGCGCACCCGACCGAGGCGGCCCGCCGCTCGATCCTGTCCAAGCTGCGGGCGATCGCCGACGAGTTGGACACCGAGACGGCCAACGCGATTCTCTACGGCGCCAGCGACGAGGGCCCCGCCAACCGCCGCCTCGCCGAGTTGCTGGACCTGATGTGGCAGACCGACGAGCTGCGGCTCGACCGGCCGGACCCGACCGACGAGGCCCGCAACGCGATCTACTACCTGCGCGACCTGTACGCCGAGGCCGCCCCTCAGGTGCTCGACGACCTGGCCGACACGCTGCGTACCCTCGGCGTGGAGACCTCGCCGACGGCCCGGCCGCTGAGCTTCGGCACCTGGATCGGCGGCGACCGCGACGGAAACCCGTTCGTCACCCCGGCGGTCACCCGCGAGGTGCTGACCATCCAGCACGAGCACGGCATCGCCGCGACCGAGAAGGCGATGGACCACCTCATCAACGAGGTCTCGGTCTCCCGCCGGCTGCGCGGTGTGTCCCTGGACCTGTCCGCCAGCCTCGCCGCCGACCTGGACGCGCTGCCCGAGGTGGCGACGCGGTTCCGACGGGTCAACGCGGAGGAGCCGTACCGGCTCAAGGCGCGCTGCGTGAAGGCGAAGCTCGCCAACACCCGGCAGCGGCTACGCCAGGGCACCGCGCACGTCCCCGGCCGGGACTACCGCGGCTCCGCCGAGCTGATCGCCGACCTCGACCTGCTGCGGGCCTCACTGGCCCGCAACTCCGGGCAGCTCACCGCCGTCGGCCGGCTGGCCTCCACCATCCGTACGGTCTCCGCGTTCGGTCTGCACCTGGCCACCATGGATGTCCGGGAGCACGCCGAGGCGCACCACGCGGTGCTCGCCCAGCTCTACGAGGCGGTCGGTGAGGTCTCCGACTACCCGGCGCTGACCCGGCTGGAGCGCACCAAACTGCTCGCCGACGAGCTGACCGGCCGCCGGCCGCTGTCCACCGTCGACACGTCGCTGACCGAGCCGGCCCGCAAGACGTTCGACGTGTTCGGGACCATCCGGGAGGCACAGGACCGGTTCGGCGCCGAGGTGATCGAGTCGTACATCATCTCGATGACCCTGGGTGTCGACGACGTCCTGGCCGCCGTGGTGCTGGCCCGCGAGGCCGGCCTGGTGGACGTGCACAGCGGGCGGGCCCGGGTCGGGTTCGTGCCGCTGCTGGAGACCCCGGCCGAGCTGAACGCCGGCGGTGAGCTCCTCGACGAGCTGCTGTCGTTGCCCGCGTACCGGGCGTTGGTGACGGCCCGGGGCGACGTGCAGGAGGTGATGCTGGGCTACTCCGACTCGAACAAGGAGGCCGGGATCACCACCAGCCAGTGGTCGATCCACCGGGCGCAGCGCGCGCTGCGTGACGTGGCCGCCCGACACGGGGTGCACCTGCGGCTGTTCCACGGCCGGGGCGGCACGGTCGGGCGCGGCGGCGGGCCGACGCACGAGGCGATCCTGGCCCAGCCGTACGGCACGCTGGACGGCGCGATCAAGGTGACCGAGCAGGGCGAGGTGATCTCCGACAAGTACACCCTGCCGTCCCTGGCCCGGGAGAACCTGGAACTCACCCTCGCCGCGGTGCTCCAGGCGACCCTGCTGCACACCGCGCCCCGGCAGCCCGCCGAGATGTTGGAACGCTGGGACGCGACGATGGACGTGGTCTCCGAGTCCGCGTTCCGCTCCTACCGGTCCCTCGTCGAGGAGCCGGACCTGCCCGCGTACTTCTGGGCGTCGACCCCCACCGAGTTGCTCGGCGCGTTGAACATCGGGTCCCGGCCGGCGAAGCGTCCGAACACCGGCGCTGGCCTGTCCGGTCTGCGGGCGATTCCGTGGGTGTTCGGCTGGACGCAGACCCGACAGATCGTGCCGGGTTGGTTCGGTGTCGGCTCCGGGCTGGCCGCCGCGCGCGAGGCCGGCCTGGCCGACGTGCTGGCGGAGATGTACCGCAACTGGCACTTCTTCCGCACGTTCCTGTCGAACGTCGAGATGATGGTGACCAAGACCGACCTGAACATCGCCCGTCGGTACGTCGAGACGCTGGTGCCGAAGAAGCTGCACCCGATCTTCGAGCAGATCGAGCAGGAGTACGAACTGACCAAGCGGGAGTTGCTGGCGGTCACCGCCTCACCCGCCCTGCTGGACAACTCGCCGGTCCTCCAGCGCACCCTTGCCGTCCGCGACACCTACCTGGAGCCGTTGCACCACCTCCAGGTGGCGCTGCTGCGGCAGTACCGGGAGTCCGGTGCCGCCGGACGGGCGGTGGCCACCGCTCCGGGCGGTCGTCGGGCGCCGAGCGACGGCACCGCGCTGGAACGGGCGCTGCTCACCACCGTCAACGGCATCGCCGCCGGAATGCGCAACACCGGCTGATCCCCCGACCGGGCCGGCCGCCCCGCCCGGGGCGGCCCTGCCCGGGGCGAGCGGTCGATCATGAGTGGTGGCGCCCCACAAAAGCCGCCTACAGGGGCGAATCGGTCACCATCACTCCATGATCGACGGGCTGGGCGGGGTCAGAAGTCGCCGCCGCCGAAATCACCACCGCCGAAATCACCACCGCCGAAGTCGCCGCCACCGAAATCACCGCCGGCGTAGTCGCCGCCACCGAAGTCGCCGCCCTGGTCACCGCCACCGAAGTCGCCGCCCTGGTCGAAGCCGTCGCCGAAGCCCTCCTGGTAGCCGGCGTCGTAGCCGTAACCGGGGTCGGCGAAAGCCGGCGAGAACAGCGCGTCGGCGATCAGGATGCCGCCGAGCACGCCGGCGCCGGCGCCCAGCGCCGTCTTCCACCACGGCGTCGAATACCACCCGGCCGGCACCGGCCGACCCTGATATCGCCCACCGGGGTAGTAGTACGGCGTTTCCCGGCCGGGTTGCGGGCCGGCCCGGAAGGTCTGCCCCTGCACGTCGACCTCGCGCTCCTTGGTCAGCTGACCCACACCGCGGGCGGCGGCCAGCGCCGGCACCTCGGGGCCCGGGTCGATGCCCAGCGCGGTACGCGCCGCCCGGATGTAGGCCAGTCCCTCCAGCGCGGTCTCGCGAGCCAGCCCGAACTGGTGCGGCGTACGCGCCTGCTCCAACTGCGAGCCGGCCGCGTTGTACCGCTCACCGGCGTCGGCCAGCGCCTGGCGTACCGCCGGGTCGTCACCGTGCAGGTTGATCAACTGACCGCCGAGGCGCTCGTACCACCGTTGCGCGTCGGCGCGGGCGTCCCCGAGCGCGGTGCGGCGACGGGCGTTGGCCCTCGTGCTGGCGAGCACGCCGGCACCCACCACGCCGATGAAGATGACCGCGAGGCACAGGACAGCTTCCATGCACTCGAACGTACCCCCGGGTGTCACGTCGTATCCGTCTGGCAAGCTCCGGTGATGGACGTCTCCACCCTGCTCCTGGTGATTGTGTGCCTCGGTGCCGGCGGGGCGGTGGGCTGGCTCGCGGCGCGTTCCCGGTCGGCGGCCGACATCGCCCGCCTCGACGCCACCCTGGCCGCCACCCGTGAGGGCGAGGGCCGGCTGGAGCAGTCCATGCGGGCGCTCAGCTACGAGGCCACCGCGCAGTCCCAGGAGGCGGTGGCCCGGGCTGTCGCCCCGCTGCACGACACCCTGCGCCGCTACGAGCAGCGGGTGGCCGAGCTGGAGCACGACCGGGTCGACGCGTACGCCGAGCTGCGCGAGCAGGTCCGCTCGATGAGCGCCGTCTCCGGTGAGTTGCGCACCGAGACCAAGCAGTTGGTGGCGGCGCTGCGGGCACCGCAGGTGCGGGGCCGTTGGGGCGAGCACCAGCTGCGCCGGATCGTCGAGGCGGCCGGGATGCTGGAGCACTGCGACTTCGCCGAGCAGGTCACCGCCGCCACCGACCAGCAGGTCGTCCGACCGGACCTGGTGGTCCGGCTGCACGGCGGCCGATCCGTGGTGGTGGACGCCAAGGCGCCGTTCGACGCGTACCTGACGGCCATGGAGTCGCGCGACGAGCGCGGCCGGGACACCCACCTCGACGCGCACGCCCGGCACCTGCGCGGGCACGTCGACGCCCTGGCCGCGAAGTCGTACTGGTCGGCGTTCGACAGCTCACCCGAGTTCGTGGTGCTGTTCGTCCCCGCCGACCCGTTCCTCGACGTCGCGCTCCAGCGTGACCCGACTCTGCTGGAGCACGCCTTCACCCGCAACGTGGTGCTGGCGACGCCGGCCACGCTCGTCGCCCTGCTCCGCACCGTGGCCTACTCGTGGCGGCAGGAGGCGCTGGCCCGCAACGCCGTCGCGGTGCACACTCTCGCCCGCGAGCTGTACGGGCGGCTCTCCACCCTGGGCGACCACGTGGGCAAGCTCGGGTCGTCGCTGGCCGGTGCCGTGACCGCGTACAACCGAGCGGTGGGTTCGTTGGAGGCGCGGGTGCTGGTCAGCGCCCGCAAGCTCGCCGAGTTGGGCGTCTCGGACGACGAGTTGACGACGCCCGCGCAGGTCGAGTTGACGCCCCGGCAGCCGCAGGCGCCCGAGCTGGTGGACCCGGCCGACGACGAGGTCCCGACCCGCCGACCATCTATGTGACAGTGCGTATGCATGCATGTCACGAAGTGGTCACAAGGGACTGACCAGTAGTGACAGTGCTCATCGATACACCGAAAGATTTTGCTCACCCACGCGCCCTTGTCCCTGAGGGCCCTGTTCTCTGGAGGAAAGAGAACGTGAGCAAACCCCGAGATCTGCGTCGGCGTACCTCCGCCGCGCTCTTCGCGTCGGTCCTGGCGGCTGGCGCCGTGACCGTCGTGGGTGGTGCCGCCACCGCGGCCGCCGCCCCCGTCACCACACCGGACGCTTCCCCGGCCACCGCCGCCGAGACGCTGGGCGCTCACGACGCCAAACTGCTCGGCGAGGCCAGAGCCAAGAAGGCCCCGACCGTCACCCTGATCGTCTCCACCGAGAAGGGCGAGGCGGCGGACGTCGCCGACAGCCTCACCAAGCTCGGCGGCACCGTCAGCCAGCGGCAGGACGCTGTCGGCTTCGTGCTGGCCAAGGTCCCGACCGACAAGGCCCTCACGGCGGCGCGGCTGCCCGGTGTCTCGGCCGTCGACCTGGACGAGGTCATCCAACTGCCCGACCCGGCACCGGAGAAGACCCCCGCCGGGACCGCCGGCGCACGGCAGGCCACTGTCGCGGCGCCGGGCGAGGCCACCAGGGCGGACAACCCGTACATGCCGACCAACGAGACGGGCGCCGTCAGGTTCACCGACGCCCACCCGGAGTGGGACGGCCGGGGCGTGACGATCGGCATCATGGACTCCGGTGTCGACCTGGCCCATCCGGCGTTGCAGCAGACCACCACCGGCGAGCGCAAGATCGTCGACTGGGTGACCGCGACCGACCCGCTGGAGGACCCGACGTGGCGGCGGATGCAGGCCGAGGTCGCCGGCCCGTCGTTCACCATCGCGGGCGGCACCTGGACGGCGCCGGCCGGCACGTACCGGTTCAACCTGTTCAGCGAGTCGGTCACGGCCGCCAGCGACGCCCGGGGTGACGTCAACCGCGACGGCGACACCACGGACACCTGGGGTGTGCTCTACGACCCGGCCACCAACAACATCTGGGTCGACGCCAACCAGAACCGCAACTTCACCGACGACCCGATGATGCGGCCGTACAAGGAGAAGTACGACATCGGCTACTTCGGCACCGACAACCCGGCGACAGCTGTCGCCGAGCGGCAGCCCTTCGTCGTCGAGTTCCGCAAGAACGTGAACACCGCGCCGATCGGCCTTCCGGGCCTGTGGGACTACGTCAACATCGGCATCGTCGAGAGCACCCACGGCACCCACGTCGCCGGCATCACCGCCGCCAACGACATGCTCGGCAACGACGTCTTCGACGGCGCGGCCCCGGGCGCCAAGCTGGTCTCCGCCCGCGCCTGCTCCTGGGGCGGCGGCTGCACGGCGGCGGCCCTCACCACCGGCATGATCGACCTGGTGGCCAACCGTGGGGTCGACATCGTCAACATGTCGATCGGCGGCCTTCCGGGCCTGAACGACGGCAACAACGCCCGGACGAATCTCTACAACGAACTGATCGAGACGTACGGCGTGCAGCTGGTGATCTCGGCCGGCAATTCCGGGCCGGGTCTCAACACCGTCGGCGACCCGTCCGTCGCGAGCAACGTGATCAGCGTCGCCGCCAGCATCAGCAAGGACACCTGGCTGGCCAACTACGGCTCGGTGGTGCGGAAGAAGAACGCCCTGTTCAACTTCTCCTCCCGTGGCCCGCGCGAGGACGGCGGCTTCAAGCCGAACATCGCCGCCCCCGGCTCGGCCATCTCCACCGCGCCGACCTGGCAACTCGGGGCACCGGTTGCCGAGGCCGGCTACGCGCTGCCTCCGGGCTACGCGATGCTGAACGGCACCTCCATGGCGTCCCCGCAGACCGCCGGTGCCGGCGCGCTGCTGTTGTCCGCCGCCAAGGCCACCGACCGGGGCGTCAGCCCGGCCGCGCTGCGGCGCGCGCTGTTCACCTCGGCCAAGCCGATCGCCGACGTGCCGACGTACGCGCAGGGCTACGGCATGGTCAACGTGCCGGGCGCCTGGCAGCTCCTCCGCCAGGGCGTCGAGACCCGGTCGTACGTCTCCGACGCGGCGGTCTGCAGCCCGCTGGCCGACCAGCTGACCATCTGGAACGGCGTGAAGTTCGTGCCGAACCCGGGTCGGGGCACCGGCGTCTACAACCGTTGCGCCGCCTCCGACGGCGGTCACAAGGTCGGGCAGGGCAAGACCTACCCAGTCAAGATCACCCGTACCAGCGGCCCGGCCGGCACCATCAAGCACGACGTCACGTTGCAGGGCGACGACGGCACGTTCAAGGCGCCGAAGACCGTCGCGCTGCCGCTCAACAAGGCCGTCACCGTCAACGTGACCGCCAAGCCGACCGCAGAGGGCGCCCACGGCGCGATCATGCGGATCGACGACCCGGCCACCAACGTTGTCGACTTCGAGGTCTCCACGGTGGTGGTGGCCTCGAACGACGTAAAGAAGCCGACCTTCGCGTACGCCAACGAGGGCTCCGTCGACCGCAACGGCTTCACGTCGTACTTCGTGACGGTGCCGGAGGGCGCCAAGGCGCTCCAGGTGAACCTGTCCGGGATCGCCACCGATTCCCAGACCCGGTTCATCGCCATCAACCCGCTGGGCGTGCCGGTGGAGGCCACCACCAGCACCGTCTGCTACACCAACTTCTCCGACGTCAACGTCTGCAAGCCGCAGGAGCGGGACTACCAGAACCCGCTGCCCGGGGTCTGGGAGATCGAGGTGGAGTCGCGGCGGACCTCGCCGGCGCTGAACAACCCGTTCAAGCTCCAGGTACGGGTGCAGGGCCTGGCGGTCGAGCCGGCGCTGGTCGAGCTGCCCAGCGTCGAGGCCGGTGAGCCGACCAACGTGAGCTGGGACGTGACGAACGTCTTCGGCCCGGTCTCGGTCAGCGGCCGTAGCGGCGCGCTGACCGGTGTGCGCACCGAGCGTCCGACCATCACCGAGGGCGGCCCCAACCAGGAGTGGACCGTCGAGATCCCGGCGGGCACGTCGACGTTCACCGCCCGGATCGGCAACCCCGCCAACGCGGGCGCCGACCTGGACCTGTTCGTCTACCGGGGTGACGCCGAGGTCGGTCGGGCCGCCGACGGCGACTCGGAGGAGGCGGTCACGCTGACCAACCCGCCCGCGGGCACCTACCGCGTGGTGGTGGAGCCGTACGGGGTCGACGGGCCGGGCACCAGCACCGCCTACGACTACTACGACGCGTTCGCGTCCGCGTCGCTGGGCACGATCACCGCCCCGGCGACCGCGGTGCCGCTGATGCACGGCGAGTCGACCACCATCACCGGCACGGTGACGGCGGTGGCCGTTCCGGCCGACGGGCGGCAGCTCTCCGGTGAGCTGGCGATCGTCACCACCGAGGGCGCGGTCGTCGGCCGCGGCACCGTTTCCATCGGCGCGGTGAACTGATCATTCCGTAACACCGGACAGGAGCCCGTCCCCGGATCCGGGGGCGGGCTCCTGTCCGTCAGAGCGAGGGGTCGCTGGTCGGGCCGGGGTTGCGCCAGCCGGCCCCGACGGCGTCAGGACCGGTGGGCGGCCGACACGACGAACGGGGTGCCCTGCTGGCAGGTGGTCATCATGCCGGGCTCCACCCGGCCGGTGACCTCGACCCGCGCGCCGGGCGTCAACACGTCACGGGGACCGCCGAGCAGCAGGTAACCGTCGAGGAGTACGCAGCCGGGCTCCACGCCGCCCTGCACGGTGCCGCTCAGGGTGGTCGCGCCGACTCCCGGGGGTGTGCTGGGGCCGCCCGGCTTCGGGGCCCGCGGAGTCTTCGAGCCGGCGGGTGGAGTGGGATCGACAGTTGACGGCGAGGCGGTCGGGTCGGGCGTGGGCGGGCTGGTCACCGGCTGCGCTCCCGTCGGGGTCGGAGTGGGTGTGCCACCTCCGGCGTCCTGGCTGCCGCAGGCGCTCAGCGCCACGCAGACGGCCAGCGCGGAGACGGCGAGCCGAAGAGTCCTCATGCCGGATTCGACGTACGCCGGGTCGGGTTCGTTCCCGCGTTCAGCCGCGGGCCGCGGCGGCCTTCATGTCCCGCTTCAGCTCCTGCGGGAGCGAGAACGTGAGCCGCTCGTTGGCGGTGGTGATCTCCTCGACGTCGCCGAAGCCCCGGGCGGCGAGGTAGGCCAGCACATCCTGGACCAGGTCGTCCGGGACGCTCGCGCCCGAGGTCAGGCCGACCGTGGTGGCACCCTCCAGCCAGGCGTCGTCGATCTCGTGGGCGAAGTCGACCAGGTGACCGGCACGGGCGCCCGCGTCCAGGGCGACCTCGACCAGGCGAACCGAGTTGGAGGAGTTGGTCGAGCCGACGACGATCACCACGTCGCAGTCGGCGGCGATCTCCTTGACCACGTGCTGCCGGTTGGAGGTGGCGTAGCAGATGTCGTCGCTCGGCGGGGACTGCAGCAGCGGCAGCCGCTGCTTGAGGCGGGCCACCGTCTCCAGCGTCTCGTCGACCGAGAGCGTGGTCTGGGAGAGCCAGACCACCTTCTCCGGATCACGGACGGTGACCTTGTCGGCGCCGTCCGGACCGTCCACCAGCTGGATGTGGGCGGGGGCCTCACCGGCGGTGCCGATGACCTCCTCGTGCCCCTCGTGACCGATGAGCAGGATGTCGTAGTCCTCGGCGGCGAACCGCTTCGCCTCGTGGTGCACCTTGGTGACCAGCGGGCAGGTCGCGTCGATCGCCTTCAGCGAGCGCTGCTTGGCCTGCTCGTAGACCTCGGGAGCGACGCCGTGCGCGGAGAAGATGACTGTGGAACCCTCCGGCACCTCCTCGTTCTCCTCCACGAAGATCGCGCCCTGGGCCTCCAGGGTCTGCACGACGTGCTTGTTGTGCACGATCTGCTTGCGCACGTAGATCGGGGCACCGTAGAGCTTGAGCGCCTCCTCGACGGTCTGCACCGCGCGGTCGACGCCGGCGCAGTAACCGCGGGGCTTCGCCAGGAGCACGCGCTTGCCGGTCCGGGGGGTCGCCTCAGCCTCAGTCACCCACCCATCCTACGTGCCGTCCCACCACCCGCCACCGGGCCGCGGGCCGCCACCCAGAGCCGGTGATCAAGAGGTTTGCGTCGAAAACGCGCCCGACGCTGACGCAAACCTCTTGATCACCGGGAGGGTCCGTAGGGTGGGCGGGTGACTGAGGGTGGACGGGTGGGCGGCGGCGGGGCCAGCAGCGCCGAGGAGCCGTGGCCGGTGCGGGTGGTCAGCCAGAAGGTGGGGGCGTGGATCGCCAAGCTGGGCTGGGTGTGGGTGGACGGGCAGGTCGCGCAGATCAGCCGTCGCCCCGGAGCCAGCACCGTGTTCCTCACCCTGCGTGACCCGTCGGCGGATCTGAGTCTGACCGTCACCACCAACCGGGACGTACTGGACGCCGGCGCGCCGGAGCTGCGTGAGGGTGCCCGCGTCGTGCTGCACGCCAAGCCGGAGTTCTACGCCGCCCGGGGCACACTGAGCCTGCGGGCCGACGAGATCCGCCAGGTGGGGCTCGGGGAGCTGCTGGCCCGGCTGGAGAAGCTCAAGAAGCTGCTCGCCGCCGAAGGGCTCTTCGACAGGGCCCGCAAGCGCCGGCTGCCGTTCCTGCCCGGCCGGATCGGGCTCATCACCGGTCGCGCGTCGGCGGCCGAGCGCGACGTGCTGACCAATGCCCGGCGGCGTTGGCCCGCCGTGGAGTTCCGCACTGTCAACGTCGCCGTGCAGGGGCCGTCCGCGGTCCCCCAGATCGTGGACGCGCTCAAGGTGCTGGACGCCGACCCGACCATCGACGTGATCATCATCGCCCGCGGCGGTGGCGGCATCGAGGATCTGCTGCCGTTCTCCGACGAGGCGCTCTGCCGCGCGGTGTTCGGCTGCCGTACGCCTGTGGTCAGCGCGATCGGCCACGAGACCGACGCGCCGCTGATCGACTACGTCGCCGACGTCCGCGCCTCCACCCCGACCGACGCGGCCAAGCGGGTCGTCCCCGACCTCACCGAGGAGGTACGCCTCATCGGCCAGGCCCGGCACCGCCTGGAACGGGCGGTCCGCAACCTGGTGGACCGGGAGACGCACCGGCTCGACGGGCTGCGGTCCCGGCCGGTGCTGGCCCGGCCGCAGGTGATGGTGGACCAACGGGCGACCGAGCTGACAGCGTTGCGTCAGCGGGCCGGTCGTTGCCTGGAACACCGACTCTCCGCCGCCGACGAAGACCTGCGACACACGGTGGCGCGGCTGCGCGCTCTCTCCCCCGCCGCCACCCTCGACCGGGGGTACGCGATCGTGCAGCGCGCCGACGGCCACGTGGTCCGCGCGGCGGCGGAGGTCGGCAAGGGCGACCCTCTGCGGGTACGGCTGGCCGACGGCGAACTGGCCGCGACGGTGGACGGCTGAGTGGCGACACGGTGGCCCGGGGAGCGGTGTGTTGAGATGGATGCGATGACTGACGACACGAAGGCCGGGCCGGATGAACGGCTCAGTTACGAGCAGGCCCGCGCCGAGCTGGCCTCGGTGGTGGAGCGGCTGGAGGCCGGTGGCACCTCGCTGGAGGAGTCCCTGGCGCTCTGGGAGCGTGGCGAGGCGCTGGCGGTGATCTGTCAACGCTGGCTGGACGGCGCGCGGGCACGGATCGACGCCGCCCGCCAGGAACAGAATTCCTGACCGCCGGCTGGCGCTGACTGCTTCGTGGCCTTGGCGACCAGCGAGCGTCGGTGGGGCGGCCGGAGCCGCCCCACCGACGTACGTCAGTTGTTGAACAGGTTGTACAGCTCGGCCGGGGCCTCGACGACCTGGTCCGCCGGCGGCTTCTGCGCGGCGGTGGCGGCGCCGTAGTCGGAGTACGTCATCTTGATCTCCTGGGCGGCGGTCTGCCCGGCGGCCGGCAACTGCAGCACGAGCTCGCTGAGCCGACCCTGCGGGTCCACCTTCGCGGTGAACGGCACCGTCTTCGCCTGGGTGCCCAACGCGGCGATCGTCGCGGCGTTCAGGGAACCGGCCTCGGCGGCCTTGGTGACGTCGATGGTGCCGGCGTACGCGCCGGTGCCGGTGCTGCGTACCTCGGTGATGCCCTGGGTCAGCACCGCGCTGCCCGCCGGGTCGACCTTGTCGAAGTCGAAGCCGAGGTTGCGGTTGCCCTTGATCCGGGCCTGGTCCAGGTGCTGGTACTTGCCGAGGTTGAGCTGCTTGATCTCGGGCAGGCTGTTGGCGGTGGAGCCGCTCAGCTCCAGCTTGACCCAGCTGTCCGGCTTGAAGTGGATCACGTCGAGCTTCATCGCCAGGTCGGACGAGGGGCCGCCGATGGCGATCTTCATGGCCGCGCTCTGGCTCGGCTGGTGCACCTGCCCCTCGACTGTCGAACCGACACCGGTGAGGGCGAAGCGGAAGTTGCCGGTGCTGATCTCCTTGGTGGAGTCGAGCAGTGCCTGCTTGGCGTCACCCGCGACCGGGGCGCCGGTCGGGCTCGCCGTGCCGGACGCGGTCACCGTCGGGGTCGCGGTCGAGCCGGCGGTGCCGGTGCCACCGTTGGCGCAGGCGGCCAGGGCGGGCGTGATCAATGCGGCGGCCACCAGGCCGGCGCCGAGTCGTCGGACAGTCATACGTGTCTCCCAAGAGGGTCACCCGACGACCTGGGCGGCGCCGGAAACCGGGCGACGCAGCAGCACCGTCGGCTGCGCCGCGCGACCCGGGCCGAGCAACGTGCCCGGGTCACCCTCTCTTTGTTCCCGCTTGACGCGTCGGACAATCACCCTTCTGTCCGATTGCCCATTTTCGCTGCCTACCGGGGGCCGGGTCAGCGCAGTGAGCCCGCCAACTCGCGCAGTTCGTTGTCCCGGGCATCACCGACGACGATCACCGTGCGGTTCGGCTCCAGCAGGACCAGCGCCTGCTGGTTGTCCCGGGCCGTGTAGCGCTGCCAGTTGCGCCCGGCCAGCTCGGTGGGCCCCTGCGGCTGGGCCCGGTCGGTCAACTCGGCGGGGAGCAGGCGCTCCGCCGGCACGTTGCTCTGCAGGAGCTGAACTCCCCGCCCCTCCGGGGTGAGGTAGCCGAGCCGCAGGTTCGCGCCGCCTTCGACGGTCTGGTAGCGGGCGCTGACCGTCGACCAGTCGGAGCCGAGCCCCTCCGGCTGGCTCACCGGAAACACGTTCGCCGACCGGGCCTGCTCGATGGCCGGGGCCGGATCGACCGTGGTGGGCTGGTCACCACCGAGGAAGCCCCGGTAGAACGCCAACAGCAGCGCGATCGGCACGAGCAGCACCAGCAGCGAGATCGCCATGTCCTTCGGCGAGCGCTCGGACTTGCCGGACGTCATCCGCGGCGGCGGCGTCGGATCGGTCGCGGCAGGCTCACCACCGGCGTCGGCGGGGACGTCGACCGGCGGCTGACCGTCGGGCGGCGTGCTGTCGGCGGGGGCGCGGTCGGCTGGCTGTGCGGGTTCCACCCCTCCATCTTCGCAGCAGCCCGACCGGCGGTATCCGGGCCATCACCGCCCCGCGCCGACGCCCGGTCGGCCATCGTGTGAGGATCAGCGACAAAGCCGACAGCGGGGATCGCCCCGCTACCGGTCGTCCCCGCACCGTCGCGAGGAGGAGCAACCGTCATGACGAACACCAGGACGCGGATCCCACAGGATCTCGACCGAAACCTCGCCCTCGACCTGGTACGGGTCACCGAGGCGGCGGCGATGGCCGCCGGCCGGTGGGTGGGTCGGGGCGACAAGGAGGGCGGCGACGGAGCTGCCGTCGACGCGATGCGCAAGCTGATCAACTCGATCCAGATGCGCGGCGTGGTGGTGATCGGCGAGGGCGAGAAGGACAACGCCCCGATGCTCTTCAACGGCGAACACGTCGGCGACGGCACCGGCCCGGAGGTGGACGTCGCGGTCGACCCGGTCGACGGCACCACCCTGATGAGCAAGGGCATGCCGAACGCGGTGGCGGTGCTCGCCGTCTCCGAGCGGGGCGCGATGTTCGACCCCAGCGCCGTGTTCTACATGGAGAAGCTCGCCGTCGGCCCGGCGTACGCCGACGTGATCGACATCAACGCCGGCGTGGCCGAGAACGTGCGCCGGATCGCCAAGGTCAAGGGCACCGACGTCTCCGAGGTGACGGTCTGCGTGCTGGACCGCAGCCGCCACGACGACCTGGTCGCACAGATCCGCCGAACGGGGGCGGGCATCCGGTTCATCTCCGACGGCGACATCGCCGGCACCATCGCCGCGGCCCGGGGCGAGTCGGACGTCGACGTCCTGATGGGCGTCGGCGGCACCCCGGAGGGCATCATCTCCGCGTGCGCGCTGAAGTGCATGGGCGGCGCGATGCAGGCCAAGCTCTGGCCGCGCGACGAGCAGGAGCGGGAGAAGGCGATCGCCGCCGGGCACGACCTGGACCGGGTGCTGAGCACCGACGACCTGGTCACCGGTGACAACTGCTTCTTCGTGGCGACCGGAGTCACCTCCGGGGATCTGCTGCGCGGGGTGCGCTACCGGGCGGGTGGCGCGTACACCCAGTCGATCGTGATGCGCTCGAAGAGCGGCACCATCCGCGTGATCGACTCGTACCACCGGCTGGAGAAGTTGGCGCTCTACTCCGCGGTCGACTTCGACGGCCGTCCGTTGGCCGAGCAGGAGTGACGAACGCCGACACGGCGGCCCCGCAGGTCCTGTCGGCCACCCGCCGGATCACCGGTGTCGCGCTGGCATCGATCTCCGGGGTCGCGGTGGCGGTGCAGTCACGCATCAACGGCGAGCTCGGGGTACGCCTCGCCGACGGTTTCGCCGCCGCTGTGGTGTCCTTCGGCGTGGGCCTGGTGGTGCTCCTGGTGCTGGTGCCCGCCACTCCCGGCGGGCGGCGCGGCCTGGTGGCGTTGCGGCGTGCGCTCGCAAGCGGTGCGTTGCGCCCCTGGCAGTGCCTCGGCGGGATGTGCGGGGCGTTCCTGGTGGCCACCCAGGGCCTCACCATCGGTTCGCTGGGCGTGGCCGTCTTCACAGTGGCGGTGGTGGCCGGTCAGACCGGCAGCAGCCTCGCCGTGGACCGGGCGGGGATCGGGCCGACCGGCCGGCAGCCGGTCACCCGACAGCGGCTGGCCGGTGCGGTGCTCACCGTGCTGGCGGTCCTCCTGGCGGTCGGTGACCGGCTCGAAGACCCGGGCATGCTGGCGCTCGCCCTGCTGCCCCTGCTCGCCGGGGTGGCCATCGCCTGGCAGCAGGCGGTCAACGGACAGGTCCGGGCGGCGGCCGACAGCGCGTTGACCGCCACCCTGGTCAACTTCAGCGTCGGCACTGTCACCCTGCTCGTGGCGTTCGCGATCGACACCGCCGTACGCGGCTGGCCCACCGGGCACCTGCCCACCGAGCCGTGGCTCTACCTGGGCGGCCCGATCGGCATCGTGTTCATCGCGATCGCCGCCGCGATCGTGCGGTTCACCGGCGTGCTGCTGCTCGGTCTGGCCACCATCGCCGGTCAGATCGTGGGCGCGGTGCTGCTGGACGTGCTGCTGCCCACCGCGGCCTCGCACCCCGGCCTGAACACTCTGCTCGGGGCAGCTCTGACAATGGTGGCCGTGTTGGTCGCCGCGTTGGCGCCACCCGCCCGCCGCTGACCACCGACCGTCGGGGTCGAGGGTCAGGGCGGCGGCACCCGCTGGTGCGGTTGGGCCGGGTACGGCGGGTAGGGCGGAGTGGGCAGGTAGTACGGCCTGTTCCGTCGGCCACGCGGCAGGGTCCGGTCGACCAGCCCGGAGGTCCGGACGGCCAACAGCAGGCCCGGCACGGTGGCCAGCAGGGCCAACGACACCGCCCACCGGGTCTGCGGCGGGTTGCCGTACAACCAGCTGATCAGCGGCACTCCGGTCAGGAGCACGGTGAGCACGAGGCCACCCAGCATCCAGCCGACCCAGCGTGCCGTCGCGCCCGCGTACCAGGCGCGGACGGCCAGGACGACGGCCGGCAGGATGCCCAGCGGCAGGATGGCGAACAACACGAACGGCCCCGCGAGGAAGTCGTCGGACCGCTGCCAGAGAGCCGTCAACACGAGACCCGCGAGCACCATCGGCAGGCTGCCGACGATCCCCCACGACGTGTCGCCGACGGCACGGCGGATGGCCAGCGCACTGGCGACCAGAGTGACCGCCGCTCCGAGAGTCAACGCGAGCAGGACGGCGAGCAGCAGATCCATCTGCCGGTTGCCGGGGCTGCTGCCGTCCAGGCTGGGCGGATCCTCCCAGTGGATGGCGGGTCTGCCCTCCTCGAAGAGGAAGCCGTCTCGCTGCCATTCCCCGTTCGGGAGGCTGCGGAGGAAACCGTCCCGACCGTTGGCGACCAGCACCTCGTGGCCGCCACCGACGCGGGGATAGACGGTCAGCTCACGGGAGGCGAAGTGGCGACCGATGTCACCCGGGTTCGGTGACTGGCGGCCCAGCGCCTCGCGCTGCCCGTCCGGCACCTCCCAGGCCACCCGCCAGGTGACACCGGCGTCGTCGCTCTGCTCCACCCGCAGGTGCCCGGTGACCACCCGGTAGCAGCGGCGGGGATCATCGGGTGCGCAGGCCTGCTGACGCGGCGAGTCCTGATTGTTCAGCCGCTGCTCCTCGTCCTCGGTGGCTGCCCGCCAGGTGGCCGCGCCGCTGTCGCTGACCGCCCACTCTCCGTCCAGTGGACCGGTCGGCCAGTCCGACATGCTGTAGCCGCTGCCGACCGAGATCGCGGGCTTTCCGTCGAGCGTCGTGGCGCCCACGGCGTAGGGGTAGTAGACGGCGCTGGTGGCGGCCACGGCCAGCACCGCCGGCGGCAGCACCACGAGCATCCGGGCCAACCGCGCGGCCCGTTGCCGCACCGGCCGCTCGCGGGCCCGCGTCCAACTCCACCAGGCCAGGCCGAGGGCCGGCAGTGTGAGCAGGTCGGTCCAGTCGGCCCGGACCAGCGACGGCCCGGCCAGCACGGTCCAGGCAGAGGAGGCGAGGTCGGCCGCGTACCCGCTGGATTTGACGACCGCGAACCCGGCGCCCACCGCGACCAGGCCGACCACCGCGGCGATCCGGGCCGGCAGCCGCGGCACCAGGAGGGTCAGCAGCACCGCGACCAGCGGCGGAGCGAGCACCAGCCCGGCGACGTCGCTCAGCTTGCCGGTCAACAGCCCGGGAAAGGCGGGCTTCCACACGTGGTCGTTGACGACCAGCAGGACCAGGGCGAGCAGCGTGATGGGGTGGCAGAGCCAGGACAGTGTCGTCGGTGCGCCGTCGTGCCGTGCCGCGAGACCGGTCATCCCCCCAGGGTGCGGTGAGCGCGTCTCGGTCCGGCTACGGACCGGTCTGCTTCCGGTACCGACGGTCAACCCGCGTCGGAGGAGTGCCCGGGGAAGAGGTGTGCGCTCGGGTCGATCGCCACGGCCGCGTTGTTGACGGCTGTCGCGGCCTCGCCGAAGCCGGTCGCGATCAGCCGGACCTTGCCCGGGTATTCGGTGATGTCACCCGCCGCGAAGACCCTCGGCAGGTTCGTCGCCATCGCGCTGTCCACCAGGATGTGCCGGCGGTCCAGGTGGAGCCCCCACTCGGCGAGAGGGCCCAGGTCGGCGGTGAAGCCGAGGGCCGCGACCACGACGTCCACCGGCAGGGTCTCGACCGCGCCGCCGCGCACCGTCACCTCGGCGCCGGTCACCGTGCCGTCCCCGAGCAGCCGGCTGACCTCGGCGTTGACCACCACCCGCACCGGCAGCGACAGCACGCGGGCCACCGTCGAGGCGTGGGCCCGGAACTTCTCCCGCCGGTGCACCAGGGTCACCGAACGGGCCAACGGTTGCAGCGCCAGCGCCCAGTCGAAGGCCGAGTCGCCGCCACCGACGATCAACACGTCACGGTCGGCCAACTCGGCGGGATCGGTGACGAAGTAGACGATGCCCGTGCCGGGAGCGCCGTCGGCGCACGGCAGCGGCCGTGGGCTGAAGCTGCCGAGCCCGCCAGTGATCACGACCGCTCCGCACTGGAGCTGCTCCCCGCCCGCCAGGCCGAGCACCGGACGACCATCGGAGTACGCGAGTTTCTCCGCTCGGGTGCCGAGCAGGTACTGCGGACTGAACGGGGCTGCCTGGGCGACCAGGTTGGCCACCAGGTCGCGGCCCTTGACGGCGGGGAAACCGGCCACGTCGAGGATCAGCTTCTCCGGGTACATCGCGGTGACCTGACCGCCTGGCTCCGGCAGCGCGTCGATCACCGCCACCGAGAGACCCCGGAACCCGGCGTAGTACGCGGCGAAGAGCCCGGCCGGACCGGCCCCGATCACGGCGACATCGACCTCACGCATGGCGTACCGTCGCTTTCCGCTTACGGATCAACGCTTGCTGATCTCGACCGTAGGCGGACGGCGGCGGTCGGGCAAGGACGTCCCAGAGGCGCGCCGAGGATCGGTCAGGGCAGGCTGAGCGTGGAGCCCGAGTAGTCCGGACCCTCGACGGTCGGCCGCCGGCGCCGGAACAGGATCGCCGCGACGACACCGCCGAGCAGCCCGAACAGGTGGCCCTGCCAGGAGATCCGCTCGTCGGTGGGGAGGATGCCGACCAGTTGCCAGCCGTAGAGCAGGCCGACCAGGAGGACGACGGCGAAGTTCCACCAGCTCCGTTCGACGATGCCCCGGGTGAGCAGGATGCCGAGGTAGCCGAAGATGACGCCGCTCGCGCCGACCACCACCGAGTTGGGCGAGCCGGTGAACCAGACGCCGAGACCGCTCACCAGGATGATGACGAGCGTCGACCACAGGAATCGGCGGGCTCCGGCGGCCAGGACGAACGTGCCCAGCAGGATCAGCGGGATGCTGTTGCTGTAGAGGTGGTCGAAGCCGTGGTGCAGGAACGGTGAGAAGAAGACACCGTCCAGCCCTTCGATGCGTTGCGGGATGATGCCGGCCGTGGCGTCCAGGCCGAACGCGAGGCCCTGGTCGGCGGCCTCGATGAGGAAGAGGAACGGGACCACCGCGCACATGGCGACGAAGGCCCGGCCGAGCGAGGCGTAGAACGACTCGGTGCCGAACCGGTAGGGGTCGTCACTTGACGGGTGCAGGGTCACGCTACAACTGCTATCAGCAAAAGCGGGCGACCGCCACTCGCGTCCCGTTCGAGCAGACCGGTGTACGGGCGACGGCGGGGCGGTGGCTTCCCACCCGCCCCGCCGTCGGACCGTTAGTAGCTGCCGTTGTTCTGGAAGTAGGTCCAGGCGCCGCAGGGCGTCTTGTACCTGCCCTTGATGTAGCTCAGCCCCCACTTGATCTGGGTGGCCGGGCTGGTCTGCCAGTCGGCGCCGAAGGCGCTCATCTTGTTGCCCGGGTACGCCTGCGGAATGCCGTACGCGCCGGAGGAGGAGTTGCGGGCCTTGTGGTTCCAGCCGCTCTCCTTGTTCCAGAGCTTCTCCAGGCAGGGGAACTCGGCGATGCCGAAGCCACTGTCGATCATCAGCGCGCAGCCGATCTTCCGGTTGCCGCTGTACTCCTCGCAGGACGCGGGGATGGGCCCGTCGTACGGCTTCGCGGGTGCGTTGGCCGCGTCGCGCTCGCGCTTGCGGGACGCCGCGGCTGCCTCGGCCCGGCGGGCCCGTTCGGCGGCCTCCTTGGCGGCCTGTGCCGCGCGCAGCTTGGCCTGGTATTCGGCGGCCCGCTGCTGGGCGACCTTGACCTGGTTCGCGGCCTGCCGCTCGCGCTGGTACGCGAGATCGGCCCGGTCGACCTCGTGGCTGACCTGCTCGGCCAGGCTCTGTTGCTGGGTTTCCCGGTTCTCGCCCAGGTAGAAGCCACCGGCTACGCCCACGGAGAGCAGCGCCACGGCGGCCGTACGGGCACCCAACCGGCTCCACAGCCGACTCACGAAGTGGTCCCTTCGTCGGGGGCAAGGACGCGGCCCGATGCCGACCGCAGGTGGGCCGTCAACCGTGCCACGAGCGCCCCGACCGGTTGCCGGTCGCTCCGACGCACCGACCGCCGCCGATGTCGTTCCGCTCGGGACGAACGATCATCAACGATGCTCGTGGTGCGTGGACGCTCGTGGGACACGATTGCGCACAGTGAGGCCATTGGGAAACCAACCGACCTGTTTGTGATCTGTGCCACGTCTAAAATATAGACAAAAGACCACAGAAAGTCATCAGATCGGGATGTCCTCCAAGAGATCGGTCACCATCGCCGCGATCGGCGACCGCTCCGAACGGCTGAGCGTCACGTGCGCGAAGAGGGGATGGCCCTTGAGCGCCTCGATGACGGCGGTGACCCCGTCGTGCCGGCCGACCCGCAGGTTGTCCCGCTGGGCCACGTCATGGGTGAGCACCACCCGGGAGCCCTGCCCGATCCGGGACAGCACCGTCAACAGCACCCCCCGCTCCAGCGACTGGGCCTCGTCCACGATCACGTACGCGTCGTGCAGGCTGCGCCCCCGGATGTGGGTCAGCGGCAGCACCTCGAGGATGCCCCGCGAGGTGACCTCCTCCAGCACGTTCTCGTGCACCACGGCGCCGAGCGTGTCGAAGACCGCCTGCGCCCAGGGCGACATCTTCTCCGACTCCGAACCCGGCAGGTAGCCCAACTCCTGACCACCGACGGCGTACAGCGGCCGGAACACGATCACCTTCTTGTGCCGGCGACGCTCCATCACCGCCTCCAGCCCGGCGCAGAGCGCCAGCGCCGACTTGCCGGTGCCGGCCCGGCCGCCCAGCGAGACGATCCCGATCGACTCGTCGAGCAGCAGGTCGAGAGCGATCCGCTGCTCGGCGGAACGGCCGTGCAGACCGAACGCCTCCCGGTCACCCCGGACCAGACGCACCGACTTGTCCGGCAACACGCGGCCGAGCGCCGACCCACGCCCCGAGTGCAGCACCAGACCGGTGTGACAGGGCAACCCGGAGGCCTCGTCGAGGTCGAGCGTCTCCCCGCCGTACAACTGGCCGATCTGCTCGTCGCTCAACTCCATCTCGGACATGCCGGTCCAGGTGGGGTCGCTGGCCTGGCCGTGGCGGTACTCGTCGGCGCGCAGACCGACCGAGGCCGCCTTGACCCGCAGCGGCATGTCCTTGCTGACCAGGGTGACCTCCCGCCCCTCGGCGGCGAGGTTGAGCGCGACGGAGAGGATCCGGGCGTCGTTGCTCTCGTTGCGGAAGCCGGGCGGCAGCACCCCGTCGTCGGTGTGGTTCAGCTCCACCCGCAGGGTGCCGCCCGCGTCGTTGGCGGGCACCGGCGTGTCCAGCCGGCCGTGCCGGATGCGCAGGTCGTCGAGCATTCGCAGCGACTGCCGGGCGAACCAGCCCAGCTCGGGATGGTGCCGCTTGCCCTCCAGTTCGGTGATGACCACCAGTGGCAGCACCACCTCGTGCTCCGCGAACCGGTGGAACGCCGCCGGATCGGAGAGCAGCACGGACGTGTCCAGGACAAAGGCCTGGCCGGCTGGTCGCGGCTCCTTGGGGTCGGCCGGCGCGGCGGCCGCCGTACGGCGGCTCCTGGTGGCGCGGCGGGTCGTGGCAGTCGCGGCCGGGGTCTGGTCGGCACCGGCGATGGTACGGCGAGTCGTCACAGGCCTGCTCCGACGGATGGGCACCCGCCACCCGTGTTCCGCCTCCTCCGGTGCCCGGGGACACGGGGTCGGATGCGGAACCCCGTGCGCGAGGTCGCAGATCCGGGCGGACCGGCTGGCTCGGGAGAACCCCGTGCCATGCCTAGACGCTAGCCCCGCCGGACCCTCTCGGCTAGAGGTCGGACGTGGATCTCCCAAGTCGGGTGTGTGAACCCCCCTTCACCACGGTGCCTGCCAGCCGGAAGACACTGCGGCGGAACCGGCCGGGATGCATGCCCCCTGCGCGCACCCCGGCCGGTGGGGCCACCGTCACCGGTCTGACGTGACCCCGACGGTGCGTGTCCGCCGCGGACGACGCACCGCGTTCGTGGCGTCGGGCGGCGGGACGGCACCCGCCGGCCGACCTCAACCGGTACGTCGGACGAGCGTGCCGGTCGGGTGCCGCCCGGTGATCGGGGCGGCCGGCGCGGCGAACGACGAGCCGGTGTACGTGGTGCCGGGCCGGGGAGCGACGGCGCCCGCCGAACGGGCCACGCTCGCCGGTGCGACCGACAGGGCCGAGGCGATTGCCGCCTGGGCGTCGCGACGACGCCTGTTCCAGGCACCCCGGTCGCCGTCGAAGTAGCCCTGCCGGTAGCCGAAGCGGTAGCCGATGCGATAACTGAGCTGGCCGTGCAGGCGGCCGGCGGCGTAGCTGGTGGCACCCAGCACCAGGACGAGGAAGACCGCGAGGAACGGGCTCATCGGGCAGCTCCGGCCCCGCTCGGACGGCGGGTCATCGCTCCTCCGGCTCGATCGTGGTGGGGTCCGCGACGAGCAGCCGGTCCAGGTCGTCGGTGCTGACCTCCTCGACCAGCTCGACGCTGATCCGGCAGCCGTCGAGCACGACCTCGGCCACCGAGGAGCGGCGGATCTCACCGCCGGCGTCGTAGACCCTGACGCTCAGTTCAGGGCAGCCGAGATGGGTACGCCAGGCGTTCCACTCGGCGCGATCGCCGACGCTCAGCGACAGGTAACGGCAGCCTCGGGCGAGGTAGAGGCGCCAGGGGGCGGTCAGCCCCGCGGCCACCCCCTCGGCGATCAGCCCGAAGGCCTGGGCGCGGGTGGCGAGCTCGGTCACCACACCCCCTCGGCACCGGGGGCGTGACGCATGTGAGCACCAATCGTCTCATGCACGTGACACACCGTAGATTGTCCCATGGGCGTGACAGTATCAGCTTTTCGTCCCCTTACGTTGACCACTACGGGCATCTATTCTGCCCGCGTGACACCCCTCGACAGTGACATCGAATCGTTTACCGGAAATCCGAAGATCCCGTCACGTCCGCGTGACAGTAGCGAGCCGGGGCGGGCGCTCACCTCCGGCTGGCCGTACGGTCACGGGGTGACCGAGACGGCCAATGCGCGGAAGATCGCGTTCGCCACCTTCGTGCGGCGCGCCCTGGACGAGGCACGGGCGACCCGGGCCTGGAGCGGCACCGAGGTGTCCCGGCGAACCGGCGTGTCCCGACAGACCATCAACCGGTGGGTCCGGGGCGACTGGGCCAGCGACCCGGAGGCCGAGCGGGTCGTCGCCTTCTGCGAGGGCCTGGGGTTGAATCCGGCCGCCGCCTTCGCCGCGCTCGGTTGGGACCGCGCCGCGACGGGTCATCGCACCGGTCAGCCCGCCCCTCCGATGGACCCGGACGTCGAGGCGTTGCTGCGCCGACTCGTGGATCCGAACGTGTCGGACGCGGAGAAGTTCCACATCCGCGAAACCATTAGATACCTCGCATACCGCCCAACGTTGCCGGTCGATGTCCGAAAAAGGGGCAATCAGGCGGGGTAGTTCCTCAGATAGCGAAAGAACGCCTGGTCAGGTTCATTCGTTTACCTCCGGGGCAGGAACGGGCACGCTAGCGTCCCTATTCGTACTGCTTGGGCTCGTCATCGGCGGGGGGACGGGACAAGGCCGAACCTAGCCCTGCGGGACAGAAGGAGGGGTCTGTCCATGACCCTGAAATGGTTGGCAGTCGTGGTCGCGACCGTGTCGATGACACTGTGGGCGACCGGCAACGCGGTGACTCTCGCAGTCGACGGCGGGCAACTTCCGCTGCTCGTCAATCTCTTCGTGCTCATCGCCGCCGGCACCGCGGTCGTCCTGGCCGTCGTCGCTGAGCTGCACGAGCGCCTGAACGATCGGATCACCGCCCTCACCGAGTTCCTGGTGGCACGGCTCAACGAGATCGAGAACCACACCGGTGATCGCAACACCGGGTTCGTGGAGGGCTACCTGTTGAGTCACGGCCAGGAGGCGGCGGTGGTGCCGTTCGGCCGGCGCGGACGGGGAGCCGCCGAACGCTGACCGCGTACCGCCGAACGGGTCCGCTCGGCCAGGAATGAGCCCCGATCGCCGGGGTACGCTGACGCGCGTGCCGCCGTTGAATCTGGGCAATCAGCAGCCGAGGACCCCGTTGAACGCCGACCAGGTCTGGCGGACAACCGCCGGCCGGGCCGCCGGGACCGTGCTCTTCTTCGACTTCGACGGCACGCTCGCGCCCGTCGACGACGATCCGACAGCGGTTCGCCCGGCTCCCAAGGCGCTGGCCGCGATCGAGGCGTTGGCTCCGGTCGTGCAGCGGGTCGCGATCGTGTCCGCCCGACCCGTCGAGTTCCTCCGGGATCAGCTCGGCGGCCTCGCCGGCGTGGACCTCTACGGCCTGTACGGGCTGGAGCACAGCCACTCCGGTGGGGAGACGGTCACCGAGCCGGCCGCGCTGCCCTGGGTGCCGACCATGGAGGAGCTGGCCGACCAGGCCCGGGCGGAGCTGCCACCCGGCGCCCTCGTCGAATACAAGCGGCTCTCCGTCGCGTTGCACTGGCGCACCGCCCCGCAGCTCGGCTCCACGGTGCAGCAGTGGGGCGAGGCGCAGGCCGACCGGCTGGGGTTGCGGGTGCAGGCCGGGCGGATGGTGCTGGAGCTCAAGCCGCCCGTCGACCGGGACAAGGGCATGGTCATCGGCGAGGCGATCAAGGGCGCCACCGGCGCCTGGTATTTCGGCGACGACGTCTCCGACATCAAGGCCTTCGCCGCGCTGCGCGCCCGCGCCGCCGCCGACCCGGAATTCCTCGGCGTCTGCGTGGCGGTGGCCAACCCGGAGACCGGTCAGGAGGTGGCCGACGCCGCCGACCTGACGATCGAGTCGCCGGCCGCCTTGGGCGACTTCCTCACCCGGGCACTGACCCACCTGCCCTGACCGCACCGGCCTGGCGGGTGACCCCCGCCAGGCTGGGCGACGGTCTCGTCGTCGTGGCCCCGCTCAGGCGCCGTAGCGGCGTTGCCTGGTGGCGTACGAGCGCAGCGCCCGCAGAAAGTCGATGTGCCGGAAATCGGGCCAGTTGAGTTCGCAGAAGTAGAACTCCGAGTGCGCGGACTGCCAGAGCATGAAACCGGACAGTCGCTGCTCACCGCTGGTGCGGATGACCAGGTCGGGGTCGGGCTGGCCACGGGTGTAGAGGTGCTCGGAGATGTGCTCGACGTCCAGCACCTCGGCCAACTCCTCCAGCGTGCCGCCGGAGGCGGCATGCTCCAGCAGCAGCGAGCGGACCGCGTCGGTGATCTCCCGGCGACCGCCGTACCCCACCGCGATGTTGACCTCCGCGCCGCCGCTGCGCTCGCGCGTGCGCTCCTCGGCGCCCTTGAGCGCCGCGGCGGTCTGCGCCGGCAGCAGGTCGAGCGCCCCGACGATGCGCAGCCGCCAGGGGTTGCCCTCCTCCGCAAGCTCCACCACCAGGTCCTCAATGATCTTGAGGAGGGGGTCCAGCTCACTGGCCGGACGGCGGAGGTTGTCGGTGGCCAGCAGATAGAGGGTGACGTGCCCGACGCCGGCCTGGTCGCACCAGCCGAGAACGTGCTTGATCTTCGCCGCGCCAACCCGGTGCCCGTCGTTGGGGTCGACGAAGCCCATCTCCCTCGCCCATCGGCGGTTGCCGTCGCACATCACCCCGACGTGGCGGGGCACCGGCTTACCGGCGAGCTTCGCCGTGAGCCGGCGCTCGTACACGGAGTAGATAAGGTTCCGCAGCGTCATCACCTTGCAGCGTAGCGACCCTTCCTCCACATCACTGCCTCGGAGCCCCACCCCGCCCGGCCAGACCGATGCCGATCATCGCCAGTGTGCGCGCGTTGAGACGCCCGTCACCCAGACCCAGCTCGACCACGTCGTAGAACACCCGGTCGTCCCGACGGGCAGCCCGGACCGCCCCGTCCACCACCCGCCGTCGCCGCGCCAACCAGGCGGCGAACGAGCTGTGCCGCAGGTGGGTGCCGAGGCGGCGACGCAGTCCGTGGGCGTAGTGGGCGGCGGCCTCCTCGGGTGCCCGGGCCGCCGCCGCGCCGGCGAGCGCACCGGAGAGCAGCGCGTAGAAGATGCCCTCCCCGGTGAACGGATTGATCAGCGACAGGGCGTCCCCGGCCAGCAGCGTGCGACCCCGACCCGGAGCCGGCCGATGGGTGGACAGGGGCAGATGGTGGGCACGCAACGCGGTCACCGTCGCCAGGTCGGTGCCGGGCAGCAGCGCGGCCAGGCGGTCCAGCAGGTAGGACCGGCTCAAGGGCTCACCGCGCAGCACCTCCCCGTACCCGACGTTGGCCCGTCCGTCACCGATGGGGAACGACCAGGCGTACGCCGGCCAGCGCGCCTGCGAGGTGACGATGAGCTGCTCGGACGGGCCGGGCAGAGCCGGGGCGTACCCCCGGATGGCCAGCGCGAGGTGCCGGTCGGGATTCTGTGGGTGGCCCAGGGCGCGCCGCACCACCGACCCGGCGCCGTCCGCGCCCACCACCACCCGTCCGGACAGCTCCCCGTCGAGCACCACCCGGTCGGCGCGCGGCTCGACCCGACGCACTGTGTGCCGGCGCAGCTCGGCCCCGGCCGCCACGGCAGCCGCCACGAGACGCGCGTCGAAGACCTCGCGCGGCACTGTGTACGCGGGTCGGGGCAGCGCCCGGGCCACGGCACCGCCACCCGGGGCGATCATGCGTAACGCGGGCAGCGGGGCGTAACCCGCCACCGCCTCGGTCACCCCCAGCTCGGCGAGCACGTCCACCGAATGCGCGGCGATCCCGTCCCCACAGGCCTTGTCCCGGGGGAAGTCGGCCCGGTCCAGCAGCAGCACGCTCGCACCCGCTCGGCGGGCGGTCAGCGCGGCGGCGGCCCCCGCCGGTCCGGCTCCCACCACCACCACGTCGAACTCGTCGCTCACCGCGCCTCCCTCCGTCCAACGCGGCGCGACCGTGCCGTTCCGACACCGCCTCGGCGATTCGCCTACGCCGCCCGCGCCAGCCGGTGTGTCCGACGCCCACCTGCCATCCTGCCCCCTTGCCGCTCACGTCGACCGATCCCGCGCGGCGCGACTTTCCGGCCTCCCGCCTCCGCGAACGCCGCCATCCGGAGCATCGACGGTCCTGATCACACCGGGCGGCCACCCAACTGGCAGGGGCCGACATACCTGTTGACGCGCCTGTCGAGCTGCCCCGTTCGTGGGGCAGTGGTCTGACCACCTGGGCCACGGTCGCACCGCGCGCACGCAGAAGGACTGACAAGGGCCGGCTGCCCCATCCGTGGGGCAGCTCTACAGGCGTCTGCGACTACCTCGTGGGGTGCCCGCAGACGAGGCAGACACTCGACACAACCCCGGGCTGCCGTGCTCAGGCCGGCACGACGTCCTTCGCACGGCCAGCCCGGCGTAGTCCGTAGAAGGCCAGCGCCGCCGCGGCGACCAGCGGGCCGCCGTCGCGGACCAGGCCGTCCACGCCCAGCAGCCACCAGCACAGCGGCAGGTCCACCGCGAGTACGGCGACCGTGACACCGACCAGCAGGCCACGGGCCCAGTCCTTGCCCCGCATCAGGAACGCGGTGCAGAACAGCACGGCGTAGCTGGCGGCGATGCCCGCCCCGAACCAGAACAGCACTGCTGGCACCGCGCTCAGCCGCCCGTCCAGGATGGACCCTCCGGCCACCAGGGCTGGCACCAGCATCAACGGGCTGTAGGTGAACGCCGCCACGCGGCTGGTCAACAGCCAGGCGTTGGCCTGTGGTCGGCGCGGAGGGGTCTCCCGCCAGGAGATGCCGGCCCGGTCGATGACGAGCCGGGGCCGGTGCCGGACCAGGTGCCCGGCCAGCGCCGACGAGCGGTAGAGCAGCCAGACCACAGCGGCGCAGAGCGCGGTGAGCGCGGCGAAACCGAGTAGGCCGGGCAGCGGCGGCACTCCCTGCCGGGGCACGATGAGTCGACCGACGGCGAAGATCGTGGTGACCGCCAGGATCAACCCGAACGGGCGGGCCACCGTGCGGCCCCGCCGGACGTGCCCGATCAGCAGCAGGAAACCGAACGAGCGCAGCATGGCCCAGCCGGTGCGTACGGCCAGCCCGAAGCCCTGCTCCGGGGCGTACCACCAGTTGAGCAGCTCGACCACGACGGTCGCCGCCGCCGTCGTCGCGAGCAGGATGGTGAGAACCCGGACGGCGGACGGCCGCCGGACCTGGGTCTCAGCGGCCGTCCTCATGGGATCCGATGATGCCCGCAGGGGGCGGTTTTCACACCTAGCGCTGCGGCTGGGCGGCGTCCAGGCGCGCCCGCAGCGCGTCCAGCTCCGCCCAGAGCACGCCGGGCAGCTTGTCGCCGAACTTCTCGAACCACTCGGTGATCATCGGCAGCTCGTCGCGCCACTCGTCCGGGTCGACCTTCAGAGCGATCCGGACGTCCTCCGGGGTCATGTCCAGACCCTCGACGTCCAGCGAGTCCGGCGCGGGGACCATGCCCACCGGGGTCTCGACCGCGTCGGCCGAGCCCTCGATCCGCTCGACGATCCACTTGAGCACCCGGGAGTTCTCCCCGAAGCCCGGCCAGAGGAACGAGCCGTCCGGGTCCTTACGGAACCAGTTGACGTAGTAGATCTTCGGCAGCTTCGCCTCGTCGCCGTCGGCGCCCTTGCCCATCTCGATCCAGTGCCGGAAGTAGTCCCCGGCGTGGTAGCCGATGAACGGCAGCATCGCCATCGGGTCGCGGCGGACCACGCCGACCGCGCCGGAGGCGGCCGCGGTGGTCTCCGAGGAGAGCGTGGCACCCATGTAGACGCCGTGCACCCAGTCGCGGGCCTCGGTCACCAGCGGGACGGTGTCCTTACGGCGACCACCGAAGAGGATGGCGTCGATCGGCACGCCGTTCGGGTCGAAGTACTCGTCGGCGAGGATCGGGCACTGGGTGATCGGGGTGCAGAACCGGCTGTTCGCGTGGGAGGAGAGGCTGTCGCTCTCCGGCGTCCAGTCGTTGCCCTTCCAGTCGATCAGGTGCGCCGGCGGCTCACCCATGCCCTCCCACCAGACGTCGCCGTCATCGGTGAGGCCGACGTTGGTGAAGACCGAGTTGCCCCGGTCCAGGGTGCGCATGGCGTTGGCGTTGGTCTTCCAGTCGGTGCCGGGCGCGACACCGAAGAGGCCGTACTCCGGGTTGACCGCGTACAGGCGACCATCCGGGCCGAACCGCATCCAGGCGATGTCGTCACCGATGGTCTCGACCTTCCACCCCGGAATGGTCGGCTCGACCATGGCCAGGTTGGTCTTGCCGCAGGCGGAGGGGAACGCGCCGGCGATGTGGTAGACCCGACCCTCCGGCGAGGTGATCTTGAGGATCAGCATGTGCTCGGCGAGCCAGCCCTCGTCCCGGCCCATCACGCTGGCGATCCGCAGGGAGTAGCACTTCTTGCCGAGCAGTGAGTTGCCGCCGTACCCCGACCCGTACGACCAGATCTCCCGGGTCTCCGGGAAGTGCGAGATGTACTTGGTCTCGTTGCACGGCCAGGCGACGTCCTGCTGACCGGGCGCGAGCGGCGCGCCGATCGAGTGCAGAGCGTGCACGAAGTCGGCGTCGTCACCCATCGCCTCGAGGACACGGGTGCCCATCCGCGTCATGATGCGCATCGAGGCGACCACGTACGCGCTGTCGGTGATCTCGACACCGAACATCGGGGACTCGGCCTCGACCGGTCCCATCACGAACGGAATGACGTACATGGTGCGACCGCGCATCGAGCCTCGGTACAGGTCCGTCATCGTCCGCTTCATCTCGGCCGGCGCCATCCAGTTGTTGGTGGGGCCGGCGTCCGCCTCGTCGACGGAGCAGATGTAGGTGCGTTCCTCGACCCGGGCGACGTCCGTCGGGTCGGTGCGCGCGTAGAACGAGTTGGGCTTCTTCTCCGGGTTGAGCCGGACCAGCGTGCCGGCCTCGACCAGCTCATCGGTGAGCCGGCGCCACTCCTCGTCGGACCCGTCCACCCAGACGACACGGTCGGGGGTGGTCAGTTCTGCGACCTCACGGACCCAGGCGAGCAGTTTCGGGTGGGACGTCGGGGCCTGATCGATACCCCGCACAACAGCCGGAGCAACCATGACACATCTCCTTGTGGTCGACGCTGACCGATCTATGGGATGCACGAGACTCAGCGGCGCGATGCGTCGCCTTCGTGGAAACCTGGGATTGGCCTCAGCGTAAACCGGACAGCCTTCCGAGTCAGTGGGACTGGTTGTGAAGAACTGCACAAGCTATGGCTACGCTGCCGCATCACGAGCTAATACCCGCTTTCCCGCGCAGTTTCACGCAAATCTTGTTGTGCACCCCCGGCGGACTCTTGTTGCGGTCGGGCCGTGGACATGCCCCGCCGACCGGTGCGTGGATTCCCGTTCCGGGCCGCGACAGTCCTCCCAATTGGTTACGCTGCGTTCAACAGTTCCGCACACGGCGCTGGCCTCCCGTGTGCGACCACACCCGCTCGCCGTTGCTACCCCGCTGACCGGTCCACAGCCGGTAGGCTCGGCCCGTGGCCGCCACGATGACCGGGGAGCAACCGGGTCCCCGGCAGACCCGACCGGGTCTGGTCGGCAGACTGCTGGACCGCTTCGGTCACCTCGTCCGCGAGATGAGCAAGTTCGCCACCGTGGGCGGCATCGCCTTCCTCATCGACTTCGCGCTCTTCAACTACCTGACGAGCAGTCGCGGCGTGGAAGAGTTGACGGCGAAGACGATCTCCACGGTGATCGCGGCCTCCGTCGCCTTCCTGGGCAACCGGTTCTGGACGTGGCGCCACCGTCAGCGCAACAATCCGGCGCGGGAGTACGCGCTGTTCTTCCTCTTCAACGCGGTCGGCCTCGGCATAGCGGTCGCCTGCCTCGCGATCAGTCGGTACGGCCTCGGCAGCGTCTGGCCGGCCGTGTTCGAGACGCGCCTGGCCGACAACGTGGCCAGCTACATCGTCGGCACCGGGCTCGGCACGCTGTTCCGATTCTGGTCCTACCGGCGGTTCGTCTTCGTCGAAGCGGGAACCCGGACCGTTCCGCAGGTCATGCCTGACCGTGACCACGGGGCGTGACCTGCCGCCCATCCTGTTCGGCCGGTGATCGCCGGCCGCCACGACTGCCCTAAGGTGTTTCGCATGCGTCTTGTCCGTCTGCTGCCTGAGCGCTGGCAGAAGTTCATCCACGAGGCGCTCAAGTTCGGCATCGTCGGCGGCATCAACACCGTCATCAATTACGCGGTGTTCAATGCCCTTGCACTGACCGTTTTCGTCAACGGTCAGTTGAAGGCAACAGTGATCGCGACCATCGTCGCCACGATCACGTCGTACCTCATGAATCGGCACTGGACGTACCGGGATCGCCCGAAATCAGCGCTGCAGCGCGAGTACGTCCTTTTCTTCCTATTCAATGGTGCTGGTCTGCTCATCGAACTCGGTGCGGTGGCCGCGGCGAAGTACGGCCTCGGCATTCACGGCCTGCTGGCACTGAACGTGGCCAAGACCGTCGGCGTCCTGCTCGCCACGCTGTTCCGGTTCTGGTCCTACCGGACCTTCGTCTTCCAGCCGGTCAGCGCCGTCGAGGACGACAAGAAGTCGGACTCCACCTGGCACGGCCTCCCCCGCGACGAGTGGGACACCATGGCCGAGATGGACCCGGTCGCCGAACTCGCCGAGTCCGTCTCCGAGCTGGAGGAGGCGGAGTCCGCCCACCGTGGCGACCCACCGCCCGGCGCTCCTCCGCAGGGGCGGTCCGCGCGGCTGAGCGTGAGCCCCGCCGCCGACCTGGACGCGGAACTCGCCGCAGAGCTGCACGTCGGCACCCGCCGCTCGCCCCGCCGGTGACGCCACCCGCCGCGCGCTCCGGCACCGGGCAACCCGCCGAGCTGTACTTCGAGGATCTCGTCCCCGGGCTCACCGTCGATCTCGGCGTGGTCACCGTGGACGGCGACGAGATGGTTGCCTTCGCCCGCCGATTCGACCCGCAGTGGTACCACGTCGACCCCGAGCTGGCCGGGGAGAGCCGGCACGGCGGCCTCATCGCGAGCGGCTTCTACACGGTCAGCCTGTTCATGCGCGCCTACGTCGACCATCTGCTGTCCCGGGCGGCCGCGGACGCCTCTCCCGGCCTGGAGGAGCTGCGCTGGCTCGCTCCCGTACGCGCCGGCGACCGGCTCGCCGTCCGGGTCGACGTGATGGGCGCCCGACCGTCCACCGCCCGGCCGGGGCTCGGCACCGTCAGCCTCACCGGCACCATGCTCCGCCTCGGCCCGGACGACCGGCCCGAGCAGGAGGTGCTGCGCACCCGGTTCCGTGGCTGGTTCGCCGCGCGACCGACCGAGGCCGACCCTCCCACCGCCGACCTGCCCGAAGCCGGCACACCCGCCGCCGACCTGCCCGAGGCCGGCGCCCGCGAGGCCGACCTGCCCGACGAGGGTCCGGCCGCGCCCGAGGTGCTCGCCGACCCGACGCCGGCGACCAGCGCGGACGGGCCGTCGGGCGCCCCGCCCAGGGCGGAACCACACGACTGACCCGCCCCGGCGTCGGCCAGGGCGGGTCACGGTAGTTCCGGCCGATCAGGTGGTGGTGTCGCGCAGCGGCTTACCCTCGCGCATGTCGGCCAGGATGTCGCGCATCTCCCCGTCGCCCAGCGAGTGCTTGTCGTGCTGCGCCTCGACCAACTCGTAGAGGGTGGTCTGCACCCGGCTGACCCCCGGCACGTCGGCCAGCACCGACTGGCCGCGCTCGCCGGCCGACTCGATGGTGAGCGTGCCGCAGCCCAGCAGACGCTCGAAGAAGTGCTGGTTCATCGAGTGGTCGTTGATCCGGGTGAGCGGGAGGTCCCGCCGGTCCCGGGAGAAGACACCCTGCTGCAACAGCACACGCTCGTTGGTGAACAGGTAGTGGGTGGTACGCCAGACCAGGAACGGCCACAGACCGAGCCACAGCACCGTTACCAGGGCGATCACGCCGATCACGGCCAGCGCGATCGAACCGCCGCTGCTCTCGGGCAGCAGGAGCACACCGATCACCACCGCGGCGATCGCCAGCACCAGCACCGCGATCGGCCGGACCAGTGCCTTCCAGTGCGGATGTAGGTGCAGCACGACATGCTCGTCCTTGGTGAGCACGTCTTCGGGAAACGCCACGGGAAACCTCCAACGCCATCTTCTCGACGCGCAGACGGTAAACCCCCCAGAGCCCACCACAACATCCGCCACGCGGCCCCACCCCACTCTTCACGATCTTGAAAGGTGGGTGCGCGTCGTGCGGTCGACGCCGGTCGTGCGATCAGCGCAGGTGGAGGACGTCACCCGCGGCCAGGGTGCGGGTGGTCGTGGCGGTGGTGACCTGGAGTTGACCGTCCCGGTCCACCCCGGTCGCGCTGCCGGTCAGCACCTCACCGTCGGGAAGCAGGACCCGCACCTCACGACCGACCGTCGAGCAGGCGGCCAGGTACGCCTCCCGCAGGCCGCTGGTCACCGCGTCGCCGCCCGCCGAGCGCCACCTGTCGTACCACTCGGCCACCGAACGCAGCAGCGCCCGCAGCAGCGGGTCCCGGTCGGTGGCCGCCGCGCCGGCCAACTGCAGCGACGTGGCCGGCAGCCCGGTCGGGTTCACCGGCAGCTCGTCCGCGCGCAGCGTCACGTTGAGCCCGATGCCGAGCACGATGGCCGCCGGTTCCTCCGGTGCGCGGCCGGGCACCACCTCGGCCAACACGCCCGCGCACTTCGCGTCGTCGATCAGTAGGTCGTTGGGCCACTTCAGGGAGGCCTCCAGCTCGGCCAACCGGGCCACCGCCTCCACCAGCGCCACGCCGGCCAGCAACGGCAGCCACCCGTACCCCGTGGATGGCACCGGTGGCCAACCGCGGTCCGGCACGGCCTCCCCGGGCCGCAGCAGCACGCTGGTGGTGATGCCGGCCCTCGCCGGCGACTGCCAGACCCGACCACGTCGGCCACGCCCGGCGGTCTGCTGCTCGGCGACCACGACCAGGCCCTCAGGCTCGCCGCCCCGCGCGGCGTCGGCCACGTCCGCGTTGGTGGACCCGGTCTCGGTGCGCAGCTCCAGGCGGGCCCACGGCCCGTTCGGCGCGACCAACGCGCGGCGCAGCCGGGCCGCCGACAGCGGCGGGCGATCCAGATTGGTGTACGGGGAGCCCGACATCCCGTCAGCCTACGGCGGTGGTCCCGTCGGCACTGAGGCGTACTGCACACCGGCACCCACCTGAACCATCGTTATATTCCCTGGGTGACTACCGAGACCGGGACCAACATCCACAGCACCGCGGGCAAGCTGGCGGACCTGGAGCGCCGGGTCGACGAGGCGGTGCACGCCGGGTCGGCCCGCGCTGTCGAGAAGCAGCACGCGCGCGGCAAGAGGACCGCCCGCGAGCGGATCGAGATGCTGCTCGACGAGGGCTCCTTCGTCGAACTGGACGAGCTGGCCCGGCACCGGTCCACGGCTTTCGGGCTGGAGAAGAACCGCCCGTACGGTGACGGTGTGGTCACCGGCTACGGCACGGTGGACGGCCGGCAGGTGTGCGTCTTCGCACAGGACTTCACGGTCTTCGGTGGCTCACTCGGCGAGGTCTTCGGCGAGAAGATCGTCAAGGTGATGGACCTGGCCATGAAGATCGGTTGCCCGGTCGTCGGCATCAACGACTCCGGCGGCGCACGCATCCAGGAGGGCGTGGTCTCGCTCGGCCTCTACGGGGAGATCTTCTTCCGCAACGTACGCGCCTCCGGTGTCATCCCACAGATCTCGCTGGTGATGGGGCCCTGCGCCGGCGGCGCGGTCTACTCCCCCGCGGTCACCGACTTCACGGTGATGGTCGACCAGACCTCGCACATGTTCATCACCGGCCCGGACGTCATCAAGACGGTGACCGGCGAAGACGTCGGCATGGAGGAGCTGGGCGGAGCCCGTACGCACAACTCCCGCAGCGGCAACGCGCACTACCTCGCCAGCGACGAGGAGGACGCTGTCGACTACGTGAAGGCGCTGCTGTCGTACCTGCCGTCGAACAACCTCGACGAGCCGGTGGTGGTCGAGGCGCCGGCGGATCTGGAGGTCACCGACGAGGACCGCGAGCTGGACACCCTGATCCCGGACTCCGCCAACCAGCCGTACGACATCCGCACGGTGATCGAGCACGTCCTCGACGACGGGGACTTCCTCGAGGTCCAACCGCTCTACGCGCAGAACATCGTGGTCGGCTACGGCCGGGTCGAGGGACGGCCGGTGGGCGTGGTCGCCAACCAGCCGATGCACTTCGCCGGCACCCTGGACATCGCCGCCTCGGAGAAGGCCGCCCGGTTCGTCCGCACCTGCGACGCGTTCAACATCCCGGTGCTGACCTTCGTGGACGTGCCCGGCTTCCTCCCCGGCACCGGGCAGGAGTGGGACGGCATCATCCGCCGAGGCGCCAAGCTCATCTACGCGTACGCCGAGGCGACGGTCCCCAAGGTCACCGTGATCACCCGCAAGGCCTACGGCGGGGCGTACGACGTGATGGGGTCCAAGCACCTCGGCGCGGACCTCAACTTCGCGTGGCCCACCGCCCAGATCGCCGTGATGGGCGCGCAGGGCGCCGTGAACATCCTCTACCGCTCCGAGCTGGCCGGTGCCGACGACCCGGCCGCGGTCCGGGCCGAGAAGATCGCCGAGTACGAGGACACCCTGGCCAACCCGTACGTGGCCGCCGAACGCGGGTACGTCGACGCGGTGATCCCGCCGCACGAGACGCGGACCCAGATCGTGCGGGCACTGCGCGTCCTGCGCACCAAGCGGGAGACCCTGCCCCCGAAGAAGCACGGCAACATCCCGCTCTGAGCGACGCCGACCCCGGTGCGCGCCGGGTCCGCGCCTGGTGTGCGCCTGGTGTGCGCGACATCGGGGATATTGCTGCTTCCGGGCCTCGTGAGGCACCAACATCCCCGATATTGTGCGGATCATCGCCACCCGGGTGGGTCCTCGCCGCGCGGCGAGGTCAGCAGGGTGGGTTGGCGGCGGCGCACATCCGGGCCGCCGCCACCACGGCGAGCTGCATGAGCTCCGCCTCGGTGCTCTCGTAGCCGAGGCGGAGCACCGAGACGGTGTCGCCGACCCGGACGACCGCCAGCAGGATCGGTGACGGATCGTCGGCGAGCGGCTGCCCGGTCTGCACGTCCCGGGGAGCGGTGAGCGAGTCCCGCAGGATGGCAGCGTCGTCCCCCGCGAAGCCCCGCTGCGCCACCGACCACCGGTGCAGTGCCTCTGCCGTGCGGGTGCCTCCTGCCGTCAGTATCGGCCCCACGCTGAGCCATTCGGCACAGGGAGCGACAAGGTCGTCCAGACTGGCGAAGACCTGGGTGGCCGCCTCCGGCGTCAGCCGGAAGAGATCCTGCATGACCAGTACCCGCCGGTCCTCCTGGACACCCGGCGGGTGCTCCCGCAGCAGTGTCTGCGAGCGGGACCAACGCGAGATCTGCCAGCCCTCCGGTAATGCCTGACTGGTCCGGCAGTAACCGAGCATGTCCTCCAACCGGACCGGCTCCCCCAGCCCCGATTCGCCGAGCTGCACGCCGACCGGTTGCGCCAGGTCGGCCGGCTGCAACAGTGCGTCGGCGGTGATCTCACCGCGGGTCGGTGCGGCGGCTGGCGCGCTCGTCGACGGAGACTGCCGTGGCGCGACGACCGCCACGCCGGCAACCCCGGCGAGGGCCAGTACGGCGGTGGCCGCCACTATCCTGCGCTGGCTGCGGCGGCGGGCCCGGGCACGGATCTCCTCCGGACCGGGCCACCGCACGTCCTGAAGGTCCCGCCGGATCTGTTCGACAAACCTCAGGTCGTCACGCATCGGTGGCCTCCTCCAGGTCAGAGACGGCGAGCAGCCCGGCGAGCGCGGCACGCCCCCGGGAGAGTCGGGCCTTGACAGTGCCCACCGGGGCTTCGGTCTCCCGGGCCACCTCGGCGACCGGCATACCCATCAGGTAGTAGAGGGCGATGGCGACGCGTTGCTCCTCGGGCAGCCGACGCAGGGCGGCGACCACCTCGACGGTGTCGGTGCCCGGGCCGGGGACGCTCTCGGTGGCGCCGTGCCGCAGGTACGCGCGGGCACGGCTGCGCAGGCTGCGCCACCTGCTGACGGCGATCCGGCTGGCCACCACCCGCACCCACGCCTCCGGGTCGTCGTAGCCGCTGACCGTGGACCAGCGCTGCCACGCCCGGATGTACGCCTCCTGCACGGCGTCCTGCGCCTCGCCCCGGTCGCCGGTGATCGCGTAGACGAACCCGAGCAGCCGTTGCCGGCTCCCCAGGTAGAACTCGTCGAACCCGTCGACGTCCGGCACCCGCTACCTCCCCGTGTCGGTCGCAGGGAACACGCGCCGGACAGGGCCGTCGGTTGCCCCGATCAGGCGACCATCTTCTCCAGCTCGGCGAGCGGGAACGCACCGGCCGCGACCTGCTCCCGGACCGCCCGGCGTACCGCCCGCTGGACGGCGACGTTGGCCGGCGTCGGTACGCCGTGCAGCCGGCCGAGCAGCGCGACCTCACCGTTGAGGTGGTCGACCTCGGTCGAGCCGGTGCCCCGGGCCAGACTCTGCCAGGTGGAGCCACCGGAACGGGCCTCGCCGTCGACCGGGCGCTGCCCGACCAGGTCACCGCGCTCAGCCTTCTCCTCCTCCGGTGTGGTGTGCGCGATCCCGGCGGCGGCGAACGCGGCGACGCCTTCGGCGCGTACCCGCTCGGCCAACCCGTCCGGGATGTCCCCGCCGAGCAACGCCTGCAGACCGTTGCCGAGATTGCTGAGCAGCTTGCCGTACTTCCAGCGCATGACGTCCGCGCGCACCGGGGCGACGAAGCCGGCGGCGTCCAGGTCGGCGGCGATCACCCGGTCGGTGTCGTCGGCACCGCTGGGGTAGCGACCGATGTGGAGCATCCCCGGGTGTGGGTAGCCGTTGGCCACCACCACGCCCGGGTCCAGGTGGGTGGCGGGCAGCCAGACGCAGACCGGGTGCACGTCGGCGAAGAGGCGCAGCGCGGCCCGCTCGTTCGCCACGCCGTTCTGGGCGGTCACCAACGGCAGCCGCTCACCGGCCGTACCACCACCCGCCACCGGTGCGTCCACCCAGGCGGCCAGCGCGCCGGCCGTGTCCTGCGACTTGACGGTGAGGACAAGCACCGTGTCCGCCGGCAGCGGCTCGTCGCCGGGCCCGTCCGTCGCGGCGAGCCGGGCGGTGACCTCGCCGTCGGGCTGCCGCAGCGTCAGACCCCGTTCCCGGATCACGTCGAGGTGCGCCCCACGGGCCACCAGGGTCACTTCCCGGCCGGCCTCGGCCAACCGCACGCCGATCGTTCCCCCGACCGCACCCGCCCCGATGATCACGTATCGCATGCCCTCATTCTGCCCGCCCCCTCGCCCTCACCCCGTCGATCATGGAGTTATGGTGCCCGTTTTGAGGTGTGTAGCGGCTTTTATTACCCACCACAACTCCTTGATCGACCGCACGGGGGCGGGGGCGGGGCGGGGCGGGGTCAGATCGTCAGGCCGGCGTCGGTGAGGATCGGGCCGGCCAGCAGGAGCGCGCCGGCGACCAGGGCCGCCAGGTTGATCAGGGCGAAGACCGTCACCCAGAAGATCGCCGGGAACGGGGTCAGCCCGGCGAGCTGATCGGCGTCGGAGGCGGGCATCCGGCCCCGCGAACGCAGCCGTTGCAGCTCCACCACCGGCCGCACCCCACCGAGCAACAGGAACCACACCCCGGTGTACGCGAACGCGGCCTGGACCTGCGGCGTCGCGTACCAGGAGACGGCGAACACCAGCGCGCCGGTGACCAGCAGCGACACCACGCCGAAGGCGTTGCGGATCATGACGAGCATGGCCAGCAGCAGCGCCACCGCCACCCAGAGCAGGAGGGTGATCCGGTTGCCGCCGAGCAGCCAGGCACCGGCCAGCCCTACCAACGGCGGGGCGACGTACCCGGCGAGCAGGGTGAGGATCATGCCCGGCCCGGTGGGACGACCGGCGGAGAGCGTCAGCCCGGACGTGTCCGAGTGCAGTCGGATCCCGCGCAGCTTACGGCCGGTGAGCAGTGCGACCAGGGCGTGCCCGCCCTCGTGCGCGATGGTGATGGCGTTCCGGGCGATCCGCCAGGGCAGACGCGTGGACACCACCACCAGTGCGACGGCCGCGGTGATCAGCACCAGCAGCGCGGGCGGGTCCGGCTGAGCACCGAACAGCGCGTCCCACTTCTCGCCCAGCCCGTCGATCGACATCATGGGGCGCGAGCCTACCGGCGGCGTTCCGTGTCGCTCCGGAGGCACCGGCTCGTATCCTGTGAGACTGATCGGGTGGCGACTGAAGCGGGAGGTGAGCGCCGATGAGTGCGGAACCCCTGGGACATCACGTCGGGCTCTGGACCGAGGCCGACTACTTCGCCCTGGCTGAAACCCCGGACCGGATCGAGCTGCTCGACGGGAGCCTGATCGTGAGCCCGGCCCCGAGCAAGCGGCACCAGTTGGTGTCGTGGGAACTCGTCTACAGTCTGCGCCGAGCGGTGACGTCACAGCCCCTCCTTGTCTTCGAGGCGGTCAACGTTCGGCTCGGGCCGGACCGGATCGTCATTCCTGACGTGGTTGTCGCGGATACCGACGACGAGGGCACGGCGGTGGAGGCCGCCGAGGTGGTGCTGGTCTGCGAGATCGTCTCGCCGGGCAACGCAGCGGCCGACCGGCTCGTCAAGATGCAGCTCTACGCCATCGCGCGAATTCCCTGGTACCTGCTTGTCGAGCAGGACGGGGACGGGCACTCGTTGCGGTTGTACCGGCTCGACGGTGAGCACTACGTCGAGGATCAGATCGCCAAGGCCGGCGAGACGTTGACAGTTGTCGAGCCGTTCCGTTGGCAGCTCGACCCGGCCACGCTGCACTGATCCTGTCAACTCCGGACACCGGCCCTTCGCGTCCCGTCGATGAAGCTTTCTTCAGTCACACTTGCGATCTTGGGCACTAACCTCCAAAGATGGTTGTCGATAGAGCGATCCTCTTGGAGGCACTCATGGCCCGTACCCCGTCATCGCTGCGCCGCGCGCTCGCGGCCGGCCTCACCGTCCTCGCCACCGCGGCGGCGGCCCTGGTCGCGACCGCCGGACCGGCGGCCGCGGCCACCACACCCGGCGTCGACGTGTCCCGCTACCAGGGCACCATCAACTGGACCAGCGTCCGCAACGCCGGCGTCCAGTTCGCCTTCATCAAGGCGACCGAGGGCACCAGCTACAAGGACCCGAACTTCAACGCGAACTACGTCAACGCGTACAACGCCGGGGTGATCCGCGGGGCGTACCACTTCGCCCGGCCGAACATCTCCGCCGGCTCCACCCAGGCCAACTACCTGGCCTCCAACGGTGGCGCCTGGTCGGCGGACAGCCGCACCCTGCCGGCGGCACTCGACATCGAGGGCAACCCGTACAGCGGCGGCTACTGCTACGGCCTCAGCACGACAGGCATGCGCAACTGGATCCAGGACTTCCTCAACACCTACCGCTCCCGCACCGGTCGGTACGCGGTCATCTACACCACCACGAGCTGGTGGAACCAGTGCACCGGCAGCTGGACCGGGCCGTGGGCGAACCACCCGCTCTGGCTGGCCCGCTGGGCGAGCGCGCCGGGCGCCCTGCCGGCCGGTGCGTCGGTGTGGAGCTTCTGGCAGTACACCAGCACCGGCGCTGTCTCCGGGATCAGCGGCAACGTGGACCGCAACTACTGGAACGGCGACCGGAGCCGCCTGATCGCCCTGGCGAACAACACCTGACAGTGCCGTTGGCGGCAGCGGGATCGACGGTCACCTCACGGTCGACAATCGGTCCGGCTGCCGCCACACAATCCGTTCAGGTTCAGGCTCGACGCCGGCTCAGGGCCGGCACCACAGCTTCCTCGCGGGCCAGAGCGCCCCTGCGGGACAGCCGCCAGGCAGCCACTCCCGAGCCGGCAACGATCACGACACTGAGCAGTGCGATGAGCACCGGAACCCCCACGGCGACCAGCAGCAGGATCGCGTCGCCGAGCGCGACGAGCATCCACAGTGCCATCCGAGGCCGGGTGTCCCTCCGTCGGTAACCCATGTCGTGCCTCCCTCCGTCGTCGAAGGTCAATTACCCAGGACGACGGAAGGTCATGCGAATGAGTTTCAGTCCTGACGGTCGGGCACGAAGCCCTTGGCGATCCGGTCGAAGTTCGGCAGGTTGGCCTGCCAGTCCTTCTCGGCGATCTCCCACCGCAGGGCGTACCCCCGGTTGCTGGCCGTCACGAAGCCCCGGTTACGGACGTGGATCCGTTGCCCGTCCCGGGTCTCCAACCACTCCCAGTCGCCGCAGGTCTTCCAGAAGTCGCACCGCTTGATGCCGAGGTTCTGGTAGTTGCTGACGAGCCGCTTGCGGTTCGGCTCCTGCTCCTGCCAGTCCGCTACCGCGTCCTTCTTCGGGCTGGGGGTCCACTGCACAAGCAGCTTTCCCGGACCGTTGGACTGGTTGAAGACGACTGTGTTGCTGTTGACCTGGCTACGCACCCAGCCATCAGGGATCGGCAGGGCGAAACCGGTCGGGTCCTTGTGCAGCTTCCAGCCCGCCGGTAGCGCGTTCGGGTCCGCGGAGGGCGTGGCCGAGGCCGACGGAGTGGGCGCAGTCGACGTGGGCGGTGGTGGCGCGGCAGCGGACGTCGGCGCAGCTCCCGAGGTCGCGGCGGCCCCCGTCGGGTTGGCCTGCGGCGTCTTGTCGTCGTCCTTCGTGAGCATCGGCACGACCACCACGAGGCCGATCACCAGCAGCGCGACCAGAGCCCCGACCAGCAGGTTGCGGCGGGTGTTGTTCGGCTTGGTGCCGTCCGACAGCGGCACCGCCGCGCGACCGGAAGGACCCACCGGAGGCATCAGCGCCGTCGGCGTCGACGGCTTGCGCTGCACCGGCGCCACCGGCGGGCCGTCGACGACAGTCGGCTCGTCGTCGTCGGTGGTCGTCGTACCGTCGCCGGTCGTGGCGCTCGCCGTCGTGACCTTCGCGGTCGGGTCGGCGTCGGCCGGGGCCGGTCGGTCGATCGTGGCGGTCGGCTCCGATGCCGCCGGGTCGGCGTCCACACCGGACGACACCACGGCCGTCGGTGTGGCGTCAGCCGTCGGCGTAGCGGCCTCGACCGGTGCCGCGTCGGCGGCCGGGGTCACGGCGGCGACAGACGCGGCGGCCGGCGGCGGCGACACCGGACGGTCGACCTTCTCGGCCGGTCGCGGCGCGGGCACCAACGGTGGGCGCGGCTCACGCGGACCGTTCGGCCCCGGCCGGCGTACGCCATCGAGCAGCGAAATCCCACGCGACCGCTTGCCCCCGGCGCGGCGCAGCAACCGCTCCGCCACCTCGGCGGTGATCCGCTCGTTCGGGTCCTTGCGCAGCAGCCCGTTGAGCACGGCCTTGAGCGGGCCGGCGTTCTTCGGCGGCGGGATCGGCTCGGTGGCCAACGCGGCCAGCGTGCCGATCGCCGACGGCCGGGCGTACGGCGACTTGCCCTCGACCGCCGCGTACAGCGTCGCGCCCAGCGACCACAGGTCGGCCTCCGGCCCGGCGGTGCCGTCGCGTGCGCGCTCCGGGGAGATGTACGCGGGTGAACCGAGCACCATGCCGGTGCGGGTCACGTTCGGGTCGCCCGGGATCGTGGCGAGGCCGAAATCGGTCAACACCACCCGGCCGTCCTCGCCGAGCAACACATTGCCCGGCTTGACGTCCCGGTGCATGACGCCGGCCTTGTGCGCGGCGCTGAGCGCACCCAGCACACCGAGGCCGATCTCCACGGTGCGGGCCACCGACACCGGGCCGTCTTCGGCGAGCGTGTCCTGCAACGACTTCGACGCCACGTACTCCATGACGATCCACGGATCGCCGTCGGTGCGCAGCACGTCGAAGATGCGGACGACGTTGGCGTGGTTGAGCCGGGCGATGGCCCGGGCCTCCCGCAACGAGCGTTCCCGCATCTCGCGGCGTTCCTCGTCGGTGAGACCAGGCGGCGGCACCAACTCCTTGATGGCGACGTCCCGGTGCAGCACCTCGTCGCGCGCCTTCCACACCCGGCCCATGCCACCCTGGCCGAGCGGCGACAGGAGCCGGTATCGGTCAGCGACAAGTTGGGGAAGCGCGTTCGACATCGCTGAGACGGTACCCGGACCCGCCGACGCTCACACCGCCGGCACGCCACTGTCCGCTTCCCGCAACTTCGCGCCGCGTACCCTGGCGGCATGTCTGCCGAAGAGCCGCTGATCCGGGTCGTCCGCGGTGTCCCCACCGCCGAGGAGTTGGCCGCTCTCGTCGGGGCGCTCGTCGTCCGCTCCCGTCCGGCCGTGGCCCCCGCCCCGAAGACCGCGTCCGCCTGGGCGCGCAGCGGGCGACCCGCCAGCCCTGGCGGGTGGCGGGCCGCCGGCCTGCCCCGCTGACCCGACCTACCCCGGCGGGGGCTGCCAGGGGCACGCGGAGCCGTTACCCTCACTCAGGGAAGTGGTGCCGTCACACGTAGGGAGGATCCGTGATCCCTGAGGAGGGCCGGCCAGCGCCCTGGTTGCGCGGATACGGCGGCATCGAGGCCGATATCAGCCAGCTCCGCGACTTCGCCGACCGGCTCGCCGCGGAAGTCGAGAGCAACTACGCGCCCCACCTGCCGTACATCGCCGAGGACATGTCCGCGCAACTGCCCAACCCGTGTGACGCCTTCGTCGAGCTGGTCACGTTCCTGCACGCGCACCACGAAACGCAGCAGGCAACCGCCGACATGGTGTACGCCGTCCGGGGCGCCACCGGCCACCTCGCCGCCGCCGCCGATCGAGTCGCCACCCACTACGCCGACAGCGACGCCTTCACCGCCGCCCGGGTGGTCGACGTCCGACGTGCCCTCGCCGACCCAAGCGCCCTGCTACCCGGCGGGCCGACGCCGATGCTGACCGACCCCACCAGGCCCGAGACCGAAGGGCCGGTGATCCTGCCGTGATCGAACGAGGCACCGGCCGCACCTCCGGCCTCACCGAATGGCAGCTGATGGACGTCAACAGCATGTGGGCCTGCCTACAGGACCACGACACCGCCAACCACTGGAAGCAGGTCGCCGGCTGGCGCAAGGTCTGCGACCTGGCACAGACCCACCTCGGCCGCCTCCACGAATACCGGCGCGGGCTCGCCGCCGCCTGGCCACCCGAAACCAGCGCCGCCTCCAGCACGTACCTCGCCGAACTCGACGAACTCATCGACAAGGTCCAGCGCACCCACGACGCCGCCGCCACGAACTACACCGCGCTGTCCGCCGCCACCCAGGCCATCAGCACCACCCGCGCCGCGCTCCGCAAAATCCACGAGGTGTACGCGGCCAAGCTCCAACAAAAGCAGGCGTACGACTCGATGGCCGCCGACCCGAAAGCGGTGATGGGCAACCGGGTGACGACGCCGCCGGTCGCGGATGGGGAACTGGAACAGCTGAACGTTCAGGCAAGAAGCATGATGTTCGGCCTCAGCGGCGAACTCCAACAAGCCCAAGCAACACTCCAGAAGCCACCGCCGCCCCCACCGCGGGTAGGTCATCAGCCGAACGACGCTGACATTTATGGCAGTACAGCGCAGACCCCAGTCATTCCGCCTGTCGTTCCCGTACCTATTAGGCCCGCCTCAGCAACGACGGGGGCTCGGAATGCAGCGTCTTCGCAGTCTATGCGTGTGCAGGTTCCCAACGGGGTGGGGCCAGTGCTGGGTGGAACGGGTTCCGCTTTAATGCCTGGCACGACGAACCCAAGTTTGTCAGGGTCAGGATTACCTCCGGCAGGACCGCCATCTGCCACTGCTTCCGGCCTGCCAGCCGGGCCCCCAATCGGACATGTCGGAGGCTTGCCGCCTCGGCAATCCGCAAGTGCCGGACCGCCAGCCAGTACCGAAAACCCCGCGCAGCGCCAAACACCACCGGCCTCCACTCGCCCCATGGCACCAGGAGGCCTCATCGGGGGCACGCCAAGCATGGGCCTCGGCCAACCTGGCCCAACTCAGAGTGCACCCCGTCGGGTCAACCCAATTGGAGGGGTAATCGGTGGCGGTGGGGCAGGCACAGCACCGAGCGGAGGGGCGGGTTCTCGGCCTGGATCGGGGCGTGGCCTATCAGCGACGCAAGGCATGGCCCCAATGGGCGGAGCGCCCGGGTCGGCTCTCCCCCCAGGCCTCCAGTCGACTTCGGTTCGCCCGAGCGACCGACGAAGGGACGGCATCCAACCTTCCCGTTGGGATCCCGACCATCCATGGGAAACCGATACGGGAGTAGCGCCGGTGGTCCGCCCGCCCGACGACGGCGGGCCTGTCGACCCAGGCCCCGCCATCGGCTTCAGTAGATGATTCATGCCACAGTTAAGGCCACGATAGGCCTGCTGTTATTTCAAATTCCGAACACTGGCGTTACTCCAGAGAATCCACCGATTACTAGACACACCGCAGCGACACCTCCTGCGGCCGAAAGAATTCGTGAAGATCAGTGGCACCTCGAATTCTTAAAGGTCCTCCAAGCGCATTCAGTCAGCGAGGGCGATGGGGTCGTTGTTGCCGTGCCCGACACCGGCGTAGACCCTCACCCCGACCTCCGAAATAACTTGTTGACGGGAGTCGATACAGTCGCTGGCGGCTCGGGGGACGGCCAGGAGGACTCGAACAGTCACGGCACGAGTATGGCAGGATTGATCGCAGCCCACGGCCAGTCTGGCAACCTAGGAGCGCTCGGCATTGCTCCGCAATCGAAAATAATCCCCATAATGGCGTCCACCTCGGAGAATATGGGGGAAGCCGACGATCTCGCTGCGGCCATTGAATACGCCATATCAAAGCGGGCCCAAATCATCAGCATTTCCTCTGGAGGAGCATCAACGCCACGTCTCGCGCGGGCAGTAGACGCCGCCATAGCCGCAGATATTATTATTGTCGCAGCAGCAGGGAACTCTCCCTACGAGCCTGTTTCCTATCCCGCCAGCGAAGAGGGCGTGATCGCGGTTGGTGGTGTCGATCGTGCTGGACAACACGCTGCCATCTCGGTCACCGGGCCGGAAATCGACGTCGTCGCTCCCGCAGTGGACATCTACAGCACTAGCTACGGCGGAAAGTACTCGAAGGGCACCGGTACATCGAGTGCGACGGCGATTGTGGCCGGGGCGGCGGCTTTGATCCGGTCTAAGTACCCCTACCTGCCGGCGCGCGAGGTCGCGCACCGGCTCACGGCCACCGCCATCGACAAGGGCCCGCCTGGGCGTGACGACGAGTACGGCTATGGCGTGATCGATCTCGTGGCGGCGCTGACGGCAGACGTACCGCCGCTGGGTTTTGAATCGGTGAGCGCTCCGGCCGACGCTGACCCTTCGACGGCGGCCGGCGAACGGCAGGGTGATGGCGACAGCGGCGCTACGGCACGTGGCCTGGCCACCCTGGGTGTGATTCTGGCCGCCGGGGTCGGATGGGTGGTGGTGGCACGGCGTCGTCGCCGTGGTGATGATCCGCCGCCCAGGATCAGCCGCTGACCAGCGCGAGCGAGCTTGATCGCCTCGGGTTTCGCGAAATCGGGGTGTCAGACGGCATCGGATACCGCGTTTTCCGGGCAGGGCGAGCGTCGCTGAGGGGGAGGCCGGGCTGATCGACTCCATATCCCCGATGTGGCGGTGTCGGTCAGGGGTGGATGGGCCGTTATCGGCGATGTGGAGTGGATCATGAGCGGGCATTGCGACGCTCGGGATCAGTGGCGCACACCGTGACTGGGTTGCCGGTAACGTCGGGTTCGTGTCTGACTCTCTGCCGCTCCGCCTTGTGCTCGCATCGGCGAGCCCTGCCCGTCGTAAGCTCCTGCAGGCCGCCGGCATTGAGCCGGATGTTCTGGTCAGCGGGGTGGACGAATCTCTGGTGATGGCCGACCGGGCCGAAGAGTTGTGCCTGGAGTTGGCGCGACTCAAGGCCCAGGCGGTGTTGACCCGGTTGAGCCCGGCCGCTGATCAGCGGACGCTGGTGGTCGGCTGCGACTCGGTGTTGGCCTTCGACGGGGAGATTCTCGGTAAGCCGGCGGACCCGGCGGACGCGACACGGCGGTGGCAGCGGATGCGGGGGCGCAGTGGGGTTCTGCACAGTGGGCACTGCCTGATCGACGTCGTCGCCGGGCGGCGAGCGGAGGCGGTGGCCTCGACGACTGTCCACTTCGCGGACATCAGTGACGACGAGATCGCCACGTACGTGGCCAGTGGCGAGCCGCTGGCCGTGGCCGGCGCGTTCACGATCGACGGGCTGGGCGGGCCGTTCGTGGAGCGGATCGAGGGTGACCCTGGCACGGTCGTCGGGTTGTCGATGCCGCTGCTGCGCCGCCTTCTCGCCGAGCTTGACCTGCGGATCACCGACCTGTGGACGAAGGTCGCGCCGGGCGGCCAAACCGTAGAGCCACTCGGTAACGTCCGCTCATGACCACCAAGTCGATCCCGCTCACCGACGAGCTGCACGCCTATCTTGTCGCGCACGGCTCCCCGCCGGACGAGATCATCCGGGACCTGGCCGAGGAGACCCGGTCGGTGTTGCCGGAGCACGCCACGATGCAGGTGGCGCCGGAGCAGGCGGCCTTCCTGACCTTCCTCACCCGGCTTCTCGACGCGCGGCAGGCTGTCGAGGTCGGCACGTTCACCGGGCTCTCGTCGCTGGCGATCGCCCGCGGTCTGCCCGAGGGTGGGCGGTTGACCTGCTTCGACATCTCCGAGGAGTTCACCGGCATCGCCCGGCGCTACTGGGATCGGGCCGGCGTGCAGGACCGGATCGACCTGCGGATCGGCCCGGCCGGAGACCGGCTCCGGGAGTTGCCGCAGGAACGCTATCTCGATTTCGCGTTCATCGACGCGGACAAGACGGGCTACCCGATCTACTGGGCGGAGTTGGTGCCCCGGATGCGTCCGGGTGGGGTGATCGCGGTCGACAACGTGCTGCGCGGCGGCAGGGTCATCGCGCCGAGGGACGTCAGCGACCGGGCGATCGCCGCGTTCAACGACGAGGTGCTCGCCGACGTGCGGGTGGACCCGGTGATGTTGCCGATCGCCGACGGTCTGACCCTCGCCCGGGTGCGCTGAGCGGCTGATCCACTCGGGTTTCTGGAAGTCGCGGCATCCCGCGCGGCAGGACACCCCGACTTCCAGAAAACCGAGTCGATCAAGCCAGCGCCAGCGCCAGCGCGCGGGCCAGGGCCGCACCACGACCGCGGCCAAGGCGATCAAGCCAGGCCACGGCCAGGATCAAGACCAGGACCAGGCGTCAGCGGACGCTGCGGGCGAACTGTCGTGCGGCCCAGACGACGCCCAGCACGGCGAGCACCGCGGTGATGCTCAGGCCCTGCCAGACCTTGTCGCTGCCCAGGTCGCCGGCGAACAGCGCGCGGGTGCCGTCGACCGCCCAGGAGAACGGGTTCCAGTCGGCGATGCCCTGCAACCAGCCGGGGGCGAACGTCAGTGGCAGCAGGATGCCGGACAGCAGCAGCACGGGCTGCGCCACGGTGTTCATCAGCGGGGCCAGCGCGTCCTCGCTCTTGACCTTGAGTGCCACGCCGTAGGAGACGGCCGAGGTCATGAGGGCGATGAGCGCGAGCATCAGGTACGCCAGCAGGAGGTCACCGAGGAACACCCGCAGGTCGAACAGGAGCGCCAGCAGGGTGATGATGACGGCCTGCACGAGGAGCGACACCACGTCGCGCAGTGAGCGGCCGAGCAGCAGGGCGAGCCGGCTGATCGGGGTGACCCGCGAGCGTTCGATGACCCCGGCTCGCAGTTCGGCGATGAGGCCGAACCCCTGGAAGAGGCCGCCGAAGATGGCCAGCAGCACCAGCAGACCGGGTACGAAGATCTTGTAGGCGGCCGCCTGGGTGGGTGCGTTCAGGGCCGGCTTGAGCAGCGGGGCGAAGAGCAGCAGGTACATCACCGGCTGGAACACGCCGACGAAGACCCAGACCGGGTTGCGCAGCAGCAGTTGGGTCTGCCGCTGGAAGATCAGCCACGTGTCACGGGCGAATTTCATGAGTGGTCTCCGAGTGGTCAGGACTCGCGCAGCGAGCGATGAACGAACGGTCAGGACTCGCGCAGCGAGCGGCCGGTCTTGGTGAGGAAGACGTCGTCCAGGCTGGGCCGGTGCAGCTCGATCGAGCGCAGCTCCAGGCCCGCGTGGTCGAGTCGACGCAGCACCTGCGGGATGGCGGTGGCGCCCTCGTCGACGTAGAGGCGCAGGCCGCCCTCGTCGACGGTCTCCAGCTTGTTGACGAACGGCTCGCCGTCGAGGGCCTTGGCGGCCTGCGGGGTGGCGGTCAGGTCGAGGCCGACCAGCACCACGTCGCCGGAGATCTCCCGCTTCAGCTCGGCGGGGGTGCCCTCGGCCACGACCTCGCCGTTGTCCATGATCGCGATCCGGTCGCAGAGCGCGTCTGCTTCGTCCAGGTAGTGCGTGGTGATGAAGACGGTCATGCCGTCGCTGCGCAGTCGGCGGATCTCGTCCCACATGTGGGCGCGGCTCTGGGGGTCGAGGCCGGTGGTCGGCTCGTCCAGGAAGACGATCTTCGGCTCGTGGATGATGCCGAGTGCGATCTCGACCCGTCGGCGTTGACCGCCGGAGTAGGTCTTGCACGTGCGGTCGGCGTACTCGGTGAGTTGGAAGGCGTCCAGCGCGCGGACGGCGCGGCGCTGCGCGTCGGCCTTGCCGATGCCGTACATGCGGGCGTGCAGCACCAGCTCCTCGCGCGCGGTGGACTCGTCCCAGGTGCTGCCGCCCTGTGGGACGTAGCCGATGCGGCGGCGCACCTCGGCCGGGTCCTTGCGGAGGTCGGCGCCGGCGATGGTGGCTTCGCCGCCGTCCGGCTCGATCAGCGTGGCGAGCATCCGCAGCGTGGTGGTCTTGCCGGCGCCGTTCGGGCCGAGGAAGCCGAAGATCTCGCCCTCGGCGACCTCGAGGTTGACACCCCGCACGGCGTCCACGGTCTTCGTCTCTCGACCCGCGCGGGAGCGGAACGACTTCCGCAGCCCCCTGGTCTCGATCATCTCTGCTCCTGATCGTTCGGGCCGGTCGAGCCGGCCGTCGATTGGGACGACGCCGGACGGCGCACTCCCCCGCTGTGCCGTCAGCAGGCTAACGCGATATAACGTTTCTAGTCAACGTTGATTATTTCGCGTCGGGCGCGGGCCGCTCCTCACCGTCCCGCCACCCCGGCCAACCATCCGCGTTCTCCAGCTCAGCAGGCAGGTACGACACACCCGACTCGACACGTTCCGCGATTCGCTCGCACCACCCGACCTCCGCCTCCGCCCGGGCGGACCACAGCTCGACCATCCAACTGACGTGCACCGGCTTGGCGTTGCGGACCCAGTCCGACTCGAGCGAGGCACGCATCGAGGCGACGTTGGCGCGGAGCAGGTTGGCGCGGTTGCGCAGGGCCGCCGCCGCCTCCGAACGGGGCATCGCCGGCAGGAAGGAGAACGCCGCCGTGAACGGGTCGGGCGGCTCGCTCAGGTTCCACCAGAGGTTGCGCAGCAACGTCTCGAACTCGTCCTCCCCCTTGGCGGTCACCTCGTAGGTGGTCCGGGCCGGACGAGCACCGACCTGCTCGGTCGCGACGGCGTTGAGCAGCCCCTCCTCGGTGAGTTTGCGCAGCGCGTGGTAGATCGATCCGGGCTGCACGTTGGCCCACTTGTCGGCGCTCCAGCTCAGCAGCTCACGGCGTACGTCGTAGCCGTGCACGGGCTGCATCCACCGCACCAGACCGAGGATCATCATTCGAGTCGCAGACACCCAACAAGCGTAATAGCCAAGTTTGACTAAGTGAGGGTGGCGCAGTGCCACATCCCACACTGAGCGATCGTTAGGGCCGCCTGGGTGGCCGATACACTCCCCGTCAGTAACCTGCCCGGGAGGAGCCACGAAGGTGCGCAAGGTACTCATCGCCAACCGCGGCGAGATCGCCGTCCGGGTGATCCGTGCGTGCCGCGACGCCGGCCTGGACAGCGTCGCCGTCTACGCGGACTCCGACCGCGACGCCCTGCACGCCACCCTCGCGGACGAGGCGTACGCGCTCGGCGGCGACAGCGCGACCGAGACGTACCTGCGCATCGACAAGCTGCTCGACGTCGCCGCCCGGGCCGGCGCCGACGCCGTACACCCCGGTTATGGCTTTCTCTCCGAGAACGCCGACTTCGCCCAGGCGGTCATCGACGCCGGGCTGACCTGGATCGGCCCCACCCCGCAGGCGATCCGCGACCTTGGCGACAAGGTCACCGCCCGGCACATCGCCCAGCGGGCCGGCGCCCCGCTCGTCCCCGGCACCCCGGACCCGGTGGCCAGCCCGGACGAGGTGATCGCCTTCGCCGTCGACCACGGCCTGCCAGTGGCCATCAAGGCGGCCTTCGGCGGCGGCGGTCGCGGCCTCAAGGTCGCCCGCACGATGGAGGAGATCCCCCAGCTCTTCGAGTCGGCCACCCGGGAGGCGGTCGCGGCGTTCGGCCGGGGCGAGTGCTTCGTCGAGCGCTACCTGGACCAGCCCCGGCACGTCGAGGCGCAGGTCCTCGCCGACCAGCACGGCAACGTGATCGTGGTCGGCACCCGGGACTGCTCGTTGCAACGCCGGCACCAGAAGCTCGTCGAGGAGGCCCCCGCGCCGTTCCTCACCGACGCCCAGCGGGCGCAGATCCACGACAGCGCCAAGGCGATCTGCCGCGAGGCCGGCTACCACGGCGCCGGCACCGTCGAATACCTGGTCGGCATGGACGGCACGATCTCCTTCCTGGAGGTCAACACGCGACTCCAGGTCGAGCACCCGGTCACCGAGGAGACCGCCGGCATCGACCTGGTCCGCGAGCAGTTCCGGATCGCCGACGGCGAGAAGCTGCGCATCACCGAGGATCCGACGCCGCGCGGGCACGCCATCGAGTTCCGGATCAACGGCGAGGACCCGGGCCGCAACTTCCTGCCCGCCCCGGGCACTGTCACCGCGCTGCGGCTCCCGAGCGGCCCGGGCGTCCGGGTGGACACCGGCATCTCGGCCGGCGACGTGATCGGCGGCAACTTCGACTCGCTGCTCGCCAAGGTGATCATCGTCGGTGAGACGCGGACCGAGGCTCTGGAACGCGCCCGCCGCGCGCTGGACGAGATGGTCCTCGACGGCATGGCCACCGCCCTGCCGTTCCACCGGCTGGTAGTGCGCGACGAGGCGTTCACCGCCGAACCGTTCAGCGTGCACACCCGGTGGATCGAGACCGAGTTCCACAACACGGTGCCGCCCTTCACCGCCGCCGCCGGCGCCGCCGAGGCGCCGGCCGAGCGCGACACCGTCGTGGTCGAGGTCGGCGGCAAGCGCCTCGAGGTCAGCCTCCCCGCCGGCTTCGGCGGGAGTACGACCACCGCGGCACCCCCCTCCCGTAAGCCGACTCGGCGCGGTGGCGGTGCGAAGGCCGGCGCCCCGGTCGGTGGGGACGCGCTCACCTCTCCGATGCAGGGCACCATCGTCAAGATCGCTGTTGCCGACGGCGACACAGTGGCCGAGGGCGACCTGGTGGTGGTGCTGGAGGCGATGAAGATGGAGCAGCCGTTGCACGCCCACAAGGCGGGCACCGTCAGCGGGCTCGCCGCCGAGGTCGGTGCCGTGATCACCGCCGGCGCCGCGATCTGCACCATCGCCTGACGGTCGGAGGGCCTTCCCGTCCGCTTTGTCGGACGGAGCGCCGTACGGCAGGGGTGGTTTGCGGCACCGACCTGGGCGATGGCGACCGGAGGCGGGAATGATGGCCGGGTGCGGTTCCTACACGGCGCGGTTCCCGCGCACGACCTGACCTATACCGACGTCTTCATGGCGCCGGCCCGCTCCGACCTGGGCTCCCGACTCGACGTCGACCTCTCCACCAGCGACGGCACCGGCACCACCATCCCGCTGGTGGTGTCGAACATGACGGCTGTCGCCGGCCGGCGGATGGCCGAGACGGTGGCCCGCCGGGGCGCGATCACGGTGATCCCGCAGGACATCCCGATCGAGGTGGTGGCGAACGTCGTCGCCTGGGTCAAGCAGCGGCACCTGGTCTACGACACGCCGATCACCCTGGGGCCGACCGAGACCGTCGGCGACGCCATCCACCTGCTGCCCAAGCGCTCGCACGGTGCGGTGATCGTGGTCGACGACGACGGCCGGCCGATGGGCGTGGTCACCGAGGCGGACACCACCGGTGTGGACCGGTTCGCTCAGCTGCGTCACGTGATGTCCACCGAGCTGCACACCGTCCCGGCCGACGCGGACCCGCGGACCGGGTTCGAGAGGCTTTCGGCGGGACGACGCCGGCTCGCCCCGGTGGTGGATGCCGACGGTCGACTGGTCGGGGTGCTGACCCGCCAGGGAGCGCTGCGGGCGACCCTCTACACACCGGCCGTGGACGACGGTGGTCGACTGCGCATCGCGGCGGCCGTCGGGATCAACGGTGACGTGACCGGCAAGGCCAGAGCCTTGCTGGAGGCGGGGGTGGACACCCTGGTCGTGGACACCGCGCACGGCCACCAGGCGCGGATGATCTCCGCCCTCCAGGCGGTCCGCAAGCTGGACCCGGGAGTGCCAGTGGCGGCCGGCAACGTGGTCACCGCCGAGGGGGTGCGCGACCTGGTCGAGGCCGGGGCCGACATCATCAAGGTCGGCGTCGGACCGGGCGCGATGTGCACCACCCGGATGATGACCGGCGTGGGCCGACCGCAGTTCTCCGCCGTCCTCGACTGCGCGGCGGCCGCCCGCGAACTGGGCCGGCACGTGTGGGCCGACGGCGGGGTGCGGCACCCACGGGACGTGGCGCTCGCGCTCGCCGCCGGAGCGTCCAACGTGATGATCGGCTCCTGGTTCGCCGGCACCTACGAGTCCCCCGGCGACCTGTACACCGACGCGGACGGTCGGCGGTACAAGGAGAGCTTCGGGATGGCGTCGGCTCGGGCGGTCAGCGCCCGTACCGCCGACGACAGCCCGTACGACCGGGCCCGCAAGGCGGTGTTCGAGGAGGGCATCTCCTCGGCCCGGATGTACCTGGACCCGGCCCGCCCCGGCGTGGAGGACCTGATCGACGAGATCATCGCCGGAGTGCGCAGCGCGTTCACGTACGCCGGCGCACGGGATCTGACCCAGTTCCACGACCGCGCCCTGGTCGGCGTCCAGAGTGCCGCCGGCTTCACCGAAGGAATGCCCCTCCCCACAAGCTGGTAGCCCTAACCGGGTCGATCATGGATTTGTGGCCCCCCACAAAACGGGCATCGACGGGTTAACCACCCACCACAACTCCATGATCGACGCTGGGAGGGGGTTACGGGGCCAGGCGGCGCAGGACTTCGCGGGCGGCGTCGCTTGGGTCACTCCCCACCCGGTCGGGTAGGGCTCCGGCCAGCCAGAGGGTGGCGAAACCGTGGGCGATCGACCAGGCGGCGAGCGCGTCCCGGTCGGTGTCGACGGGCGCGCCACCGTCGGGCAGGGCGGCCACACCTGAGCGAAGTGCGGCACCCGCGCGCTCCCGGGCTGCGGTCAGCTCGGCGTCGTCCGTCCGGTGCAGTTCGGGCCGGAACATCACCTCGAAGTACGCGCGGCGCCGGACGGCGAAGTCCACGTACGCGACGCCGGCCTCGAGCAGGTCGTCACCGGCCTGGACCAACGCCTGCGCCAACAGGTCGAAGCCCTGCGCGGCGAGCGCGGTGAGCAGGCCCGCCTTGTCTCCGAAGTGGTGCGCGGGCGCGGCGTGCGAGACGCCGGCTCGGCGGGCCAGGTCGCGCAGGCTCAACGCGGTGGGCCCGACCTCCTCGATGGCCTCCAGCGCGGCGGCGAGCAGTGCGCGGCGGAGGTCCCCGTGGTGGTACGCACGCGTGTCGGTCACGTCAGGATCCTATCTTGCCATTGACAAGATACCGCCTCGACTCGCAATCTTGTCACTGACAAGTTTTCGAGGAGGATTTCGATGGCACCCCTGATCGCTCTGCTCGTCGGCAGCGCCCTGGCCCGGCTCGCCGGCCTGGCCGGCATCTCCGCGCTGGACGGATGGCACCCGGCCCTGCGCGTCGGGCTGGCCCTGATGTTCACGCTGACCGCCGTCGCGCACTTCGTCGGCCGGCGGCGCGCCGACCTGATCGCGATGGTCCCGCCCCGACTACCCCGACCGGACCTGCTGGTCACCGCCACCGGAGTGCTGGAACTGGTCGGCGCGATCGGCCTGCTGGTGCCGGCGACCGCCCGCATCGCGGCGGCCGGACTCGCCCTGCTGATGCTCGCGATGTTCCCGGCCAACGTCTCGGCCGCACGCCGAAGGCTGACCCTCGCCGGGCGCCCGGTCACCCCGCTCGCGCAGCGCGCCGCGCTGCAACTGGTCTTCGTCGCCGTGGCCGTCGCTATTTCGTTTGGCCCCTGACTATCAGGGGGCTAACCTACTTGTCGTGGAACTCGTGACCCTCCAGGACGTGCCTCTCGGCCGACTGCTGGTGGTGGCCGGGCACCTGGTCGGGCAGCGGTGGAACCGCTACCTCGCCGAGGAGCACGGCCTCACCCAGGCCGGCATGATCACCCTGATGACGCTCGCTCGACACGGCGAACTGCCCCACCGGCAGGTCGCCGAGAAGGGCTTCGTCCGTCCGGCGACCCTCACCGGCATCGTCGACACCCTCGAACGCGACGGTCTGGTCGAGCGGCAGCGCGACGACAGCGACCGGCGCAGCATCCGACTCGCCCTCACGCCCGCCGGGCGGGAGCGGGCCGCTGCGCTCAGCGCGTTGATGCACTCCGGACGCCCGCTCACCTCGGTCGACGCCGATCCGGAAAAGGCCACCGTGATCCGCGAGTTCCTGCTGGAGGTCATCGGCAGCGGGGACGACCCGCGGATGACCGGACGCCTCACCGAACCGAAGGATCCGGCGTGCTGATCCGACTGCTGCGCAACCAACTGCGCACCTACCAACGACCACTGCTGGCGGTGGTGCTGCTCCAGTTCGTGGGCACCATGGCCTCGCTCTACCTACCGAGCCTCAACGCGGACATCATCGACCAGGGCGTCGCCCGGGGCGACACCGACTACATCGTCCGCACCGGCGGTTGGATGTTGCTGGTCAGCCTGGTCCAGATCGTCTGTTCGATCGCCGCCGTCTATCTCGGCGCACGCGTCGCGATGGGCTTCGGCCGGGACGTCCGCGCCGAACTGTTCGGTCACGTCAACCGCTTCTCCGCCCGTGAGGTGGCCCGGTTCGGGGCACCCTCGTTGATCACCCGCAACACCAATGACGTCCAGCAGGTGCAGATGCTCGTGCTGATGAGCTGCACGATGCTGGTCGCGGCACCCATCATGAGCGTCGGCGGCGTCTTCATGGCGCTGCGCGAGGACATCGGCCTGTCCTGGTTGATGCTGGTCAGCGTGCCCGTGCTGGCCATCGCACTCGGCGCGATCATCCGCCGGATGGTGCCGGGCTTCCGGCTGATGCAGACCCGCATCGACACTGTCAACCGGGTGCTGCGGGAGCAGATCACCGGCATCCGGGTGGTCCGTGCCTTCGTCCGCGAGCCGTACGAGACGGACCGCTTCGCCGTCGCCAACGCCGACCTGACCGCCACCGCGCTGCGTACCGGCCGGTTGCTGGCGCTGATCTTCCCGGTGGTCATGCTGGTGTTGAACGTGTCCAGCGTGGCGGTGCTCTGGTTCGGCGCGCAGCGGGTGGACGCCGACGCGATCGAGATCGGCGCGCTGACGGCCTTCCTGGCGTACCTCATGCAGATCCTGATGGCGGTCATGATGGCCACCTTCATGCTGATGATGGTGCCCCGGGCGGCGGTCTGCGCCGAACGCATCGTCGAGGTGCTGGACACCGACTCCTCGGTGGTACCCGCCGCCGCGCCGGTCACCGACTTGTCCACCCGGGCGGAGCTGGAGCTGCGCGGGGTGCGCTTCCAGTACCCGGGAGCGGTCGAGCCGGTGCTGCGCGACATCTCCTTCCGGGCCACCCCGGGCACCACCACGGCGATCATCGGCAGCACCGGCGCCGGCAAGACGACACTGCTGTCACTGATCCCCCGCCTGGTCGACGTCACCGCGGGCGCGGTGCTCGTCGACGGTGTCGACGTGCGGGAGCTGGCACCCGACGAACTGTGGCGACGCATCGGCCTGGTGCCGCAGCGGCCGTACCTGTTCACCGGGACGATCGCGAGCAACCTCCGCTACGGCAACCCGGACGCCACCGACGAGGAGCTGTGGGCGGCCCTGGAGATCGCCCAGGCCCGGGACTTCGTGGCGCAGATGCCCGGCGGGCTGGACGCCCCGATCGCGCAGGGCGGCACCACCGTCTCCGGCGGGCAGCGGCAACGCCTTGCCATCGCCCGCGCCCTGGTCCGGCAACCGGAGATCTACCTGTTCGACGACTCGTTCTCCGCGCTCGACCTCGGCACCGACGCACGGCTGAGGGCGGCGTTGCGGCCGATCACCGCGCAGTCCGCTGTGGTGATCGTGGCCCAGCGGGTCTCCACGATCGTCGACGCCGACCAGATCATCGTGCTCGAGAACGGAGGGGTCGTCGGAGTGGGACGACACGCGGAGTTGTTGGAGACCTGCCCGACGTACGCCGAGATCGTCGCCTCGCAGCAGACGACGGAGGTGACGGCATGAGTGAACAGGACGAGCCGCGCACCGCGGCCGTACCCAGTCAGAAGCCGGCCGGCGACGGGCGGACACCTGGCGACGCCACGCCGCAACCCGGCGGCGACGCGCCGACGCCGAAGCGGCTGCCTCCCGGTCGCCCGGGTGGCGGCCCGGGGTGGATGAGCGCCGGGATGCCCGCCGAGAAGTCGATGAACTTCGGGCCGTCGGCCCGGCGGTTGCTCGGCCGGCTGCGCCCGCACCGGCTGCACCTGGCGGCGATCATCACGCTCGCCGTGGTGAGCGTCGGGTTCAGCGTGGCCGGGCCGAAGATCCTCGGCCACGCCACCGACATCATCTTCAGCGGCGTGATCGGTCGGCGACTGGAGCCGGGCACCACCGCCGAGCAGGCGATCGCCGCAGCCCGGGCCGGCGGCAACGAGAGTTTCGCCGACATGCTGGCCCGGATGGACGTGGTGCCCGGGATGGGCATCGACTTCGACGCCCTGGGCCGGGTGCTGCTGTTGGCGCTCGGCCTCTACCTGGCGGCGAGCCTGCTGTCGTGGTGGCAGGGTTGGCTGCTCAACGGGGTGGTCCAGCGCACCGTGCTGCGGCTGCGCGCCGAGGTGGAGGAGAAGCTCAACCGGCTGCCATTGCCCTACTTCGACAGGCAGCCCCGGGGCGAGTTGCTCAGCCGGGTGACCAACGACATCGACAACATCTCCACCAGCCTCCAGCAGACCCTCAGTCAGCTCCTCACCTCCCTGCTGACGGTGGTCGGCGTGCTGGGCGTGATGTTCTGGATCTCGCCGCTGCTGGCCCTGGTGGCGCTGGTCGCGGTGCCGCTGTCGGTGCTGGTCACCCAGCGCATCGCCAAGCGCTCGCAGAAGCAGTTCGTCGCACAGTGGACGCACACCGGTGAGTTGAACGGTCAGATCGAGGAGGCGTACACCGGTCACGAGCTGGTGAAGGTCTTCGGTCGGCAGCGCGAGGTGGAGGCCGCGTTCCACGCGAAGAACGAGGAGCTGTTCCGGGCCAGCTTCGGCGCGCAGTTCATCTCCGGGATCATCATGCCGTCGATGATGTTCATCGGGAACCTGAGCTACGTGGCGATCGCCGTGGTCGGTGGCCTGCGGGTCGCCTCCGGCACGATGAGCCTCGGTGACGTGCAGGCGTTCATCCAGTACTCCCGCCAGTTCACCCAGCCGCTCACCCAACTCGCGTCGATGGCCAACCTGCTCCAGTCCGGTGTGGCGTCCGCCGAGCGGGTCTTCGCGGTGCTCGACGCCGACGAGCAGACCCCCGACCCGGTCGAGCCGGCCCGGGTCACCGACCCGCACGGCCGGGTCGAGTTCGAGCACGTCTCGTTCCGGTACGAGCCGGACAAGCCGTTGATCGACGACCTGTCGCTGGTCGCCGAGCCAGGGCACACGGTGGCGATCGTCGGCCCGACCGGTGCCGGGAAGACCACACTGGTCAACCTCGTCATGCGGTTCTACGAGCTGGACGCCGGACGGATCACCCTCGACGGGGTGGACATCACCACGATGCGCCGTGACGACCTGCGCGGACGGATCGGCATGGTGCTCCAGGACACCTGGCTCTTCGGCGGCACCATCCGCGACAACATCGCCTACGGGCGGCCCGACGCGACGGAGGAGGAGATCGTCGCGGCGGCGCGGGCCACCTTCGTGGACCGGTTCGTGCGCAGCCTGCCCGACGGCTACGACACGGTCATCGACGAGGAGGGCAGCAACGTCAGCGCCGGCGAGAAGCAGCTCATCACCATCGCCCGGGCGTTCCTCGCCGAACCGTCGCTGCTCATCCTCGACGAGGCCACCAGCTCGGTGGACACTCGCACCGAGGTGCTGCTCCAACGGGCGATGGCCGCGCTGCGCTCCGACCGGACCAGCTTCGTCATCGCGCACCGGCTCTCCACCATCCGCGACGCCGACCTGATCCTGATGATGGAGGACGGCCGGATCGTCGAGCAGGGCACCCACGAGCAGCTGCTCGCCGCCCACGGCGCGTACCACCGGCTCTACCGTTCCCAGTTCACCGGCGCGGTGGTGGACGAGGAGCCGACCACCGCCGCCCAACCGGCGTCGGTCTGACGTGTCAGTCCGGGGGGAGCAGATCCGCCGAGCGGGCGGCGACCTGCCCGCCGATCAGGGCGAGCGCGTCGGCGGCCGGCATCGGGTCCAGGGCCCGACCACCGCGCAGGCGCAGCGCGAGGCGTCCGTCGGCCGCCTCCCGGGCACCCAACACCCCGAGGTACGGGACGCGGCGGCGGGCCGCGTCCCGGATCCGGGCGCCCAGCGACCCGGCGACGTCGACAGCGACCCGCAGGCCGACGTCGACGGCCTGCCGGGCCAGGTCGGCCGCCGCGTCGACCTGCCCGTCGTCGACCGGCAGCAGGACCAGTTGGACGGGTGCGTACCAGGCGGGGAACGCGCCCTCGTGCACCTCGATCAGGTACGCGAACAACCGCTCCATGCTGCCGACCAGACTCCGGTGCACCATCACCGGTCGACGCCGACTGCCGTCGGAGTCGGTGTACGACAGGTCGAACCGCTCGGGTTTGTCGAAGTCGAGTTGGATGGTGGAGATGGTCGACTCCCGACCCGCCGCGTCGACGATCTGAATGTCGATCTTCGGCCCGTAGAACGCTGCCTCGCCGGGCGCCTCGACGTACTCCATTCCGGCCAGCGCGGCGCGGAGCAGGTCCTCCGCACGGGCCCACTGCGCGTCGTCACCGACGTACTTCTCGCCCGGCCCGCGCAGCGACAGCCGGAACCCGGCCGGGCGTACGCCCAGCGCGGCGTGCGCCTCCCGGATCAGCCCGAGGATCTCGGCGACCTCCGCACCGACCTGCTCGGGCGCGCAGAAGGTGTGCGCGTCGTTCAGGGAGATGGCGCGTACCCGGGACAGCCCACCGAGCACCCCGGAACGTTCCGAGCGGTACATCCCACCCAGCTCCGCGACCCGCAGCGGCAACTCCCGGTAGGAGCGTCCACGGGCCCGGAACACCAGCGCGTGATGAGGACAGAGCGCCGGCCGGAGCACGAACTCGTCGTCAGCGCTCAGCCGCATCGGCGGGAACATGTCGTCGGCGAAGTAGCCGAGATGGCCGGAGAGTTCGAAGAGTTCGCGTTTGCCCAGCGGGGGCGAGTAGACGTGCTGGTGGCCGGAGCGACGCTCCAACTCCCGGACGTACTCCTCGACGGCGTGCCGGGCCGCCGCGCCGGCGGGCAACCAGATCGGCAGGCCGGCGCCGGCCAGCGGATCGGAGACAAAGAGGTCCAGCTCACGGCCGAGCCTGCGGTGGTCGATCATGTCGGGCTCCTGGATCGGGTACGACCCGGAGGCGACCTGGACACCGAACGCCGCGCGGCCCTCGGGGGCGGATCGCCCCGGGGCCTGGTCGACGGTGGTTACGTCAGAGCGGCGCGCCGGGGACACCCGGCGTCGTGGTCACCACTACCGCACTGCGCATGTGACGACGCTATCCGTCGAACCATCGAGGACGCACCTGGATTACGACGGTCGGGACGCGGACGGGGGCGGGCCGCCGGCGCGGGACCCGCCGGCGGCCCTGGCGGCCCGGATTCGTCAGGAACGGGGGACCCGACGGGCGTGGCCGCGCGGACAACGGTACGCCGACGATCGCCGATCCGCCGACCGCTCCGGCGGGGGTGGAACAACCACCGAAACCGTCACCCGGAACCGGTTCGCCTCGTTGAACCCCGGGTGGCCTGGCCGTGTCGACCGTCACGACGGGCCGGGGTTGTCCACCGTGACGCCGGACACGCCGTCAGGCTCAAGACACCCAATCGGCCGCATCCGGCGAGGTGGCAGGCGTGCCCGAACTACTGACTGACGTTGCTTCGCCGACCTGGGCGTACCTGGTGCTGGTCGCCCTGCTGATCGCGGACGCCTTCGTCCCGGTGATCCCCACCCAGATCGTCATGATCACCAGTGGCGCGCTCACCGTCTACGGCGGGCTCAGCCTGCCGGTCACCATCGCCGTCGGCGCGCTCGGCGTGTTCGTCGGCGACCTGGCCTGCTACCTGCTCGGACGGAGCGCGCCGGATCGGCGGCCACCCCGGCACGCCGAACTGAGCCGGGCCCGGCGGGTCGCCAGCCGGGTCACCCAGGGGCTCCGACAACCCGGACCGATGGTCATCCTGCTCTGCCGGTTCGTGCCCGGTGGGCGCATGGCGGCCTGCTTCTCGGCCGGCCGCAGCCGCTACCCGTACCGGCTGTTCATGCTGTACGAGGCGGTCGCCGCGCTGGGTTGGGCCACGTACGGCGCGCTGGTGGGGCATCTCGGCGGCACCGCCCTCACCGAGTCGGCCTGGCGCCTGGCCATCATCGCCACCGCCGCGGCGGTCGGCTTCGCCGCCGCCGGATGGGCGATGACAGTGGTCAGCGCCCGCCACGCCCGCGCCGCAGCCGGCACGAACATCCCGATCGACTGAGTCTCGCCCGGCGTTCAGGGCCGCAAAACTCGGAGATCTTGGACAGTTTCCGTCAACAGCTGACTCTTCAGTCCCATGACCTCTGTCGCAGTTCATGTCCCGGTAGGCGTGTCACAAGATCAGCGGGTTGGGTGGGGGTGTGTAGGGCGGTTTGATTGCTGGGCATGGCGACTCGGCGTCAGGTCATGAGCGCGTTGGATGCCCTGCTGGCGGCAGGGGTGAAGATCGGTAATGTTCAGCAGTGGTGCCGGGAGAACGGGGTTAATCCGCGTACGTTCTACCGACATCGGGCACGGGTCGAGGCCGAGGGTGTGTGGCGGCCTCGATCGAGCCGGCCGCATCACAGCCCGGGCCAGACGCCGCCGGAGTTGGATGCCTGGATCTGCAAGCTGCGCGCCGAGTTGGGCGTCGACAACGGCGCGGACCACATCCATGACGAACTGATGCGCGTGCACGCCGAGATCCGTCCTGGCTGGTCGGTGCCGTCACGGTCCACGATCAACCGGGTGCTGTCCCGCCACGACCTGCTGCAGCGCAATCCGGCCAAGAAGCCGCGGTGTTCCTGGCGCCGGTTCGCCTACGCCCGCCCCCGCGACTGCTACCAGATCGACGCGACGATGGTCGCGCTCGCCAACGGCCGTCTCGTCGCGGTGTTCGACGTCCTGGACGACTGCACCCGCATGCTGGTGGCCTGCCACGCCGCCCTCGCCGAAACCGCTACCGCCGCTATCACCGCCATCAACCAGGCGGTCACTGACCACGGCGCACCCGCGATCGTCCTGTCCGACAACGGAGCGGCATTCACCAGCCGACACCGGCACGACAACGCCGGACCATCACGCTTCGCCCAAACCCTGCACCACCACGGCACCCGCCTGATCCACTCCAGCCCTTACCACCCACAGACCTGCGGGAAGGTCGAACGCCACCACCAGACCCTCAAAAAATGGCTCGCCGCTCAACCCCACCAACCCCGCACCCTGACGCAGCTGCAACACCTACTCAACACCTACCGCGACTACTACAACCACCGCCGCCACAGCGCCCTACCCGCCCGGGCAACCCCCCACCACACCTGGCACACCGCCACACACCACGGCAGCCCTCAAGCCCTACCCATCCAAACCGACGCCACCATCCACCGACCCCGCGTCTCCGACACCGGCACCATCCGCGTTGCTCACGCTCGCATCGGCATCGGCTGCGCCTGGCGCGGCCACACCCTCACCGCCATCCGCGACCACCACCACATCACCGTCTACGCCCCCGACGGCACCCCCATCGGCCACACCACCACCAGCGACAGCAAGTACACCCGACTCACCCCCACCCCATGACACACCTCCCGGGACATGCCATTGACACACCTCCCGGGACATGACAGTCAACAGCTGACGGAAACTGTCCAAGATTGCCGCGACTGGCGTACCTCTAGGGGTCGTTTCGGGGGGTTAACTCGGTGGGCGTCCCGGATTCGGCTCGGGTGCCTCCGGCGACAGGCTGAGGCATGCCTGGAACCCGGAACACCGGCGTGCTGGCCCTCGGTGGGATCGCCGTGGCGGCGCTACTCACCGTGATCGGTCACCTGGAAGTCAACGACGACCTCAACCCGTGGGCGCTGACCGTCAGCGACTTCGCGGTCTCCGACCGCGGCGGGGTCATCGACGTCGCCATGGTGGTGCTCGCGCTCGCCACAGTGTCGCTGCTGTACGGGCTGCGCCGCACCGGCCCGGCGCAGCCCGGTCACGCGGTCGAGTGGCTACTCGGCGCGTGGGTGTCCGGGCTGCTGCTGGCCGCACTGGTGCCGACGAACGAGCCGGGCACCGCCATGACCACGGCGGCGTACGTGCACCGGTACGCCTCGGTGGTGGCCTTCCTCGCCCTGCCGGCGGCCGGTTGGCTGCTGGCCCGTCGACCCGACCTGGCCCCCGCCGCCCGGACGCTACGCGCCCTCGTCCTGCTGAGCGTGGCCCTCGCGGTGGCGATGATCTGGTCCGCCTACCCCGGTGACCGTCTGCTGATCGGCCTGGCCGAACGCCTCCTCATCCTCACCGAGGTGGCGGTCCTGGCGACAGTAGCCCTAACCCAGACCCGGCCCGCCGCCCCGCCCGCCGGGGTCGATCATGGAGTTGTGGTGCCCCGCAAAAGGGGTGTGACGGTGTGAACCGCCCACCACAAGTCCATGATCGACAACGATTACTCCAGCTCGTGGAGCATGAGCTGGCGGGCAGCCTCGGTGATCGAACCGGACAGGCTCGGGTAGATGGTGATGGTCTGGGCCAGCTCGTTGACCGTCAGATTGTTCTCCACCGCCATGGTGATCGGCAGGATCAGCTCACTGGCCTTAGGGGCGACCACCACACCGCCGATCACCTGACCGCTGGCCGGCCGACAGAAGAGCTTCACGAAGCCGTCCGCCAGGTCGTCCATCTTCGCCCGGGCGTTGCCGGACAGCGGCAACATGACCTGCCGGGCCGGCACCTTGCCCGCGTCCACCTCGTCCTGCGAGACACCCACGGTGGCCAGCTCCGGATCGGTGAAGACGTTCGCCGCGACGGTACGCAGACGCAGCGGACGGACCGCCTCGCCGAGGGCGTGCCACATGGCGATCCGGCCCTGCATGGCGGCGACACTGGCCAGCAGCAGCACCCCCGTGCAGTCACCGGCGGCGTAGATGCCGGGCACGTTGGTCCGGGACGCCCGGTCGACGGTGATGTAGCCGCCCCGGCCCAGCTCCACCCCGTACTCGACCAGACCAAGGTCGGCGGTGTTCGGGATCGAGCCGACGGTGATCAACGCGTGTGAGCCGGTCACCTTCCGGCCGTCGGACAGCTCCACCTCGACGCCGTCGGCGGTACGCCGGACCGCGTCGGCCCGGGAGTTGTTGAGGATCTCCATGCCCCGGTTGCGGAACACCCGCTCGATGGCGGACGCGGCGTCGGCATCCTCGTGCGGCATCACCCGGTCGCGGCTGGAGACCAGGGTGACCTCGACCCCCATCGCCAGGTACGCACTGGCGAACTCCGCGCCGGTCACACCCGAGCCGACCACGATCAGGTGCTCGGGCAGCTCGGGCAGGTCGTACACCTGACGCCAGGTCAGGATGCGCTCACCGTCCGGTACGGCGGTGGGCAACTGGCGGGGTGTCGAACCGGTCGCGACCAGCACGGTCGAGGCGTCGATGGAGTATTCGCCGCCACCGTCGGCAGGGGTGACGACGACCCGGTGGGTGTGCCCGAGGGAGTCCTCACCGAGCCGGGCGGTGCCGGCCACGAAGGTGACACCCGCCTTCAGCAGCTTGGCGTGGATGTCCGCGGACTGCGCCAGGGCCAACCGCTTGACCCGCTCGTGCACCGCCCGCGCGTCGACGGTGACCGCCTCCAGGCCGTCCGAGTGCACCCCGAACTCCTCGGTGTCCCGGTAACCGGTGACCACCCCCGAGCTGGCGATGAAGGTCTTCGACGGCACGCAGTCGGAGAGCACGCAGGCCCCACCTGCGCCGTCCGCCTCCACCACCGTGACATCGGCGTCCAGTTGGGCGGCCACCAGGGCCGCCTCGTACCCGGCCGGCCCCCCGCCGATGATCACGATCCGGCTCACAGCGCCATCCTTTCGCTCGCGACTGCGGGGCTCCGCTGCGCTGCACTCCTCGCGCTCACCACGTTCGCCCTTCGTCGATGCTCACAGTGACTTTCTTCTCCTGGGCGCATTCGACACGCACAGTCGTATTCTCCCCCACCCGTCCGCCGGGCTATCGTCATCGCCGTGCGTCATCACGCCGCCTACGGCTCAAATCTCGACCCCGCCCGGATGCGCGCCTACTGTCCGCATTCGCCGATGGTGGGCACCGGCTGGCTGGAAGGCTGGCGGCTGACCTTCGCCGGGGCGGACGTGATCGGCTGGGAGGGCGCGGTCAGCACCCTGGTCGAGTCTCCCGGTGACCGGGTCTTCGTGGCGCTCTACGACATCCACCCGTACGACGCGGGCCAGCTCGACGAGATCGAGGGGGTGACCGCCGGCACGTACCGCAAGCTGCACGTCCGGGTCTCCACCCTCGACGGCGACGTGACCGCGTGGATCTACGTCTTCAACGGGTACGAGGGCGGCCTGCCGACGTCGTGGTACCTGTCCGAGATCGCGAACGCCGCCGAGAAGGCGGGCGCCCCGGACGACTACGTCACCGAGTTGCGGTCCCGCCCCACCGGCACCGCGTCGGCGTAGCAGCGCGTATCGCACGCCACCAGTCTGCTACCGCTGTCGACCGGATCGCCGGTCGGGCCCGACCGGGGTCGTCAATCACACACCGGCGGCCGGTACCGAACGCTCGTACATGTCGGTCCACAGGACCTCCCGCAGGCCCACCGACTCGTACAGCGACAGCGGCGCGGTCGGGTTGCTGAGGTCGACGCCGAGACCGGCCGACTGCCGACCCTTCTCGGCGTAGCGCGCGAAGGCGCGGCGCAGCAGCGCCGCACCCACACCCCTCCGGCGGTACGCGGACCGCACCGACAAACTCTTCACCCAGCCCTGCTGCTGGTCGAGCGCCTGGTCCGAGGACTGCAACACGCCGGCCGGCACCCCGTCCACCTCGGCGACGAACCACTCGTCCCAGGCGGTCAGGTCGCCGATCCGAGCCCGCCACCGGTCGTACGACACCGGCTCGTGGTCCGGGGTGTCGGCGAAGGCGGCGTCGTAGATCCGGTGGAACTCCCGCAGGTCGGCCTCGTCGTCGGGGCGTACCTGTCGGACCGTCACGCCGGGCGGCGGCGCGGGCTCGTCCGGCAGGTCGGCCAGCGGGCGGCTCATCCGGACGTACCGCTTGGCGACCGTGAACCCGGCCTCGATCAGATCCCGCTCCCAGGCGCGTTCCGGCGCGAAGACCGCGCAGCGGACGGTGAGCGCCGGCAGCCCTCGCTCGGCGGCACGCTCGGCGACCCGGTCCAGTTGTCGGGCCAGCAGCGGCGCCCGGACGGTGGCAGCGCGGGCCGGGTCGACGTAGACCTCCACGAACTCCCGGCCGACGCCGGTCGGGTTGTCGACCGTCGCCCAGCCGACCACGGCACCGTCCGGGTCGACCGCCAGCCAGGAGTCGCGGGTCGGGTCGAAGTGGGGGGCTGTCAACGACGCCGCGACGTCCTCCGCGTCGAAGTCGGGATGGCCGACGGCGAAGGTGTCGGCGGCGTGCACCACGGCGAGGATCGCGGGCACGTCGGCGAGGGTGGGCCTGCGCGTTGTCCAACCAGCGGGAAGGGTCACGGCAGAGCATCCTGACAGCGCACCGCCGTCGGCGCCCCTCATTTTCCGCTCAGTCGGGCCGCTCGCGCTGGGCGAGCAGCGTGGCCCGGGTGCGGTGCAGCAACTCCACCAACTCGGTGCAGTCGGCGGGCCCGAGGGCGGTGAACGCCGGCGCGGCCAGCCTGTTGGTCACGGCCTCGGCCCAGAGCCGCCGGCGGACCAACGGCCCGATCGGCGGGTACGGAGGCGGCCAGCCGCAGGCCACCGCCCCGGCCTCCCCCTCCGGCCCGGACAGCACCGCCTCCAGCGCGGTCATCCCGGCAGCCCGCACGGCCAACAGGTAGGCGCCGGTGAAGTGCTCGCGGAGCAACCGCAGCCCGGCGGCGGTCCGGGCTCCCGGGCTGAGATCCGGCAGCGGCATGGCCCGCCAGGCGGCGAAGAGCGGCATTCCGCTGGCGTCCGCGGCGACCACCGCACGCTGGACGAGTGCGGCCAGGCGCTCGGTGTCGGGCAGGGCGCCGAGCTGCTGAGCGCCCCATCGACAGCACTCGGCGAGACTCGCGGCGGCCACCTCGATCGGCGGGACGACCCGGCCTGCGGCGTCCCAACCGTCGGCGACGGCGTCCGGGGCGAGGAAGCCGAGGGCGGCGGCGGCCGTCTCGGCCCGCACATCGCCGAGGGCACCGGCCCGGCCGCCGATGTAGAACGCCCAGCCGGAGATGCCGAGCAACCGGGCCCGGCGCAACGTCGTCGGGTCCCGGCTGAACGCGTCGCCCAGGTCGAGCACGACGGGTTTGCTGGCTGCGGCGGCCTGCTCCGGTGTCATCCGAGCGCCGCCCACCGGGACCGCCTGCCGGGCCGGTACGTCCTCGAAGAACCCGACCCGTCACCCACGACGACTCCCCGGCCCGGGGTCACCCGCCGTGGACGCTCCACGTACTCGTCGTCGTCCATCGATGCTCAGTCTGCCGCGCCGTCGCCCGCGTCCGCATCCCCCTCTTCGGCCACCAACGCCTCGATCGCCGCCTCCACCTCACCCGCGCGCCGGCGAGCCGAGGTGACAGCACGCTCGGCGGCGCGCCGAGCGAGTTTGGCCCGGCTGAGATCCTGCTCGGCGACCGCCCGCCGCCGCTCCAGCTCGGCCAGCTCGGCCTCGATCCCGTCAAGTACGGCAGCACCGTCCCGCTCCTGCGCGGTGGCTTCGGTCAGCTCAGCCTCGACGCGTTCCTGGTCGGCCTGGGCACGCCCCAGTTCCCGGTCCAGGGCGCGGCGCTGCCGGGCCCGCTCGGCGCGGGCCGCCCGCTGCGCAGCCCGCTCGGCCTGCTCGGCGAGCTCGGCTGCCCGGTCCGCGCGGGTCGTCCGGTCGCGGGAGGTCGCCCGGTCCGCCGGGAAGGCCGCCTCGGGGCGTTCTCGCTGGTTACCGGGGCGGCGGGCCGGACGCTCCTCCTCCTGCTTCTCCTCGTCGCCGGTGACCAGCCGCAGTTGTGGCCGGGGCACCTCCCCGAAACCGGCGTAACTGGCCGCCCGGAGCAGACGGCCCGCCCGCACCTGCTCGGCGACCTCGGCGTCGGAGAACGCCGCGTTGAGGGTCGCCTCCACCTCGGCCAGTGGCAGCCGGCCCGCCGGCGGCGCTTCCGGCTCCGCCGCGGCGAGCTTGCGGACCTCGACGACCAGTGCGCCGACCACCGCCCGGCGCTGCGCGGACAGCTCCCGCAGCCGGGGCCCGCGCAGCTCCCGCTGGGCGGTGCGGAGCGCGTCCGCGAGTTGCACCAGGTCGGCCACCAACTCGGGACGCCTGATGGCGAGCAGGTTCACCAGCCAGGCGGCCACCGTCGGACGACGGAGCCGGGCCAACTGTCGGGCGGTGGTCGCGTCCCCGGCACGGCGGGCCTCGGCCACGGCGGCGTCCCGGGCGGCCACGAACCGGTCCGGTGGGGTGCGGTAGAGCTGCTGCACCAGCTCCGTCGAGGGGCCGGGCATCGGGTCAGACGTCCACCCGGCTACCGGGCTCCAGACGCTGGTAATCGGTGCCGGACAGCGCCGCGTACTGCCGGTCGAGCACCCCCAGCCCGTTGTCGTTGAGCAGGGCGTCGTGCAGGGCGTACGCGCGGCGCGGCGCGACCGCCCGGATGAAGTCGACCACCTCGGAGAACTTCGACCAGGGGGCGTGGATCGGGGCGAAGAGCGTGTCGACGGGAGTCTCGTCGGGCACCACCAGGGAGTCCCCCGGGTGGTAGACGACGTCGTTGATCAGGTAGCCGAGGTTGTCGATCACCGGGATGTCCGGGTGGATCACCGCGTGCCGGCCCCCGTACGCGCGCACGGCGACCCCGGCGGCGGTGAACGACTGGCCGGCGGTGACCGGGTGCAGGGCCTCGGCCGCGTCGCCCAGGGTCTCGGCGAGCGAGGCGGGACCGTGGATCGGTAACGGCCGTCGGTCGAGCTGGAGGCGAAGCGCCGCCAGGTCGAGATGGTCCGGGTGTTCGTGGGTGATCAGCACCGCGTCCGCACCGTCCAGTGCCACCGTCGGGTCGCTGAACACCCCGGGATCGACGACGAGCACCCCGCCGTCGTGCTCCACACGAAGGCAGGAGTGGGCGTACTTGGTGAGCCGCATCGTGACTCCTCGATTATCGAATCGTGACGTCCTCAGCGCAGTCTGCCGGAACCAGCCGACGCGTGCGCCGCGTCCGAGCTATCGCCACACCGGACGACGATGATGGGAGCGGGGATGGACGGACGGACGGTACGACGCAGCGGCACAGCGCTGGCGGTAGCAGCACTGGCGGCGGCGCTGGTGTTGACAGGTTGCAGTGCCGGCGACAGCGGGGCGCAGGACACCGCCGGTTCGGCGGCCGAGCCACCGGCGGTGGCGAACGGCGGCGAGGCGGGTAGGGACGCCGCCAAGGGCGGCACGCAGGAGGCGGCCGGTGCCGGCGCACCGGACCTGCGGGTCGACCAGCGGGCGATCATCTACACGGGAACGATGCGCGTGCAGGTGGACGATGTGGACGCGAAGGCCCGCGAGGTCGTCGCCGTGGCCACCCGAGCCGGTGGCTTCGTCGGCGGCGACCAGCGTCGCAGTGCCGACGAGGACGCGGTGGCGGAGTTGCAGTTGCGGGTGCCGGCACCGAAGTTCTCCGCCGTGGTGGAGGAGATCTCGGAGCTCGGCCAGCAGCAGAGCAGGGAGATCAACACTCAGGACGTCACCGAGGAGACCGTCGACCTGGACGCCCGGATCACGAGTCAGCGGGCCCGGGTGGACAGTGCCCGGCGCCTCCTGTCCCGTGCCAGTTCGATCACCGACCTGGTGACGTTGGAGAACGAGCTGGGCCGCCGGGAGGCCGACCTGGCGTCGCTGGAGGCGAAGAAGCGTCGGCTGGCCGACCTGACGGCCCTCTCCACGATCACCGTGTCGCTGGCCGGGCCGGCGGCGAAGAAGGCCACCGACGACAAGGACGAGACCGGTTTCCTGGTCGGGCTCCGGGGCGGCTGGAAGGCGTTCGTCGCCTCGTTGACAGTGATGCTCACCGTGCTGGGGGCGCTGCTGCCCTGGCTGGTGGCGTTCGGCGTGCCGGTGGCGGTGCTGCTGCTGGTGCTGCGTCGGCGGAAGAGGACCGCAGGACCGGCCGCACCGGTCAGTGCGCCGCCGCCAGTGCCCGCAGCGCGGTCTGCACCATGACGCGTACGCCGGCCGGGATGGCCCGCTCGTCCACGTCGAAGCTGGCCCGGTGCAGGTCGACGTTGGGACCGGAGCGACCCACGCCGAGCCGGGCGAGGGCGCCGGGGACGTACTCCAGATACCAGGAGAAGTCCTCGCCGCCCATGCTCTGCGGCGTCTCGGCGATCCCTTCCGGGCCGAGCGCCGCCGCGGTGGCGGCGGTCAGCACCTGGATGGCCCGGGAGTCGTTGCACACCGGCGGCCGGCCGCGCAGGTATTCCAGGTCGACAGTGGCGCCGGTCGGCGCGATCACGTCCCGGACCACCTGAGCGACGATCTTGGGAGCCTGCTCCCAGGTGTCGCGGTCCATTACCCGCAAGGTGCCGGAGGCGCTCGCCTCGGACGGGATGACGTTGTACCGGGTGCCGGCCGAAGCGTGGCCGAAGACCAGCAGCAGACCACTGTTGGCCGGCACCCGGCGGCTGACCAGGGCGGGCACCTCGGTGATCAACCGGCCGAGCGCGTCGACCAGGTCGACGGTCAGGTGCGGCCGGGCGGTGTGGCCGCCCGGGCCGGACAGCCGGACGGTGACGTTGTCGGCAGCCGCGGTGATCGGGCCGACCCGCAGGCCGACCTGGCCCACCGGCAGGTTCGGGTCGCAGTGCAGCGCGAAGATCTGCACCACGTCGTCCAGGCCGCCGGCCTCGATGACCTCCAGCGAGCCGCAGGGCAGGATCTCCTCGGCCGGCTGGAAGATGAGCCGGACCCGCCCGTCCAGCTCGCCGAGGTCGGCGAGCTGGGCCAGCAACATGCCGACGCCGAGCAGGATCGAGGTGTGCACGTCGTGGCCGCAGGCGTGGCACACGCCCTCCACGGTCGACCGGTAGGACACGTCCTTGGGGTCGTCGAGCGGCAGGGCGTCGATGTCGGCGCGCAGCGCGACGACCGGGCCGTCCGGCCTGCCGTTGACGTCGCAGATCACACCGTTGCCCTTGGGCAGCAGACGCGGGTTCAGCCCGGCCAGCGACAGCTCCCTGGCGATCAGCGCGGCCGTCTCGAACTCGTTGCCGGACAGCTCGGGGTGCGAGTGGAGGTGACGGCGCGTAGCGATCAACCCCGGTACGCGGAGCGCGAGGAGGTGGTCCAGGTCGCGGGGCAGGGGCTGGGACCCGGGCGGCGTCTCCAGCCAGGACGACGCCAGCTGGCCCTCGGTGGGCAGCGTCAACGCACTCGTCACGTCGAATTCTCGATCACTAGAGATGGATGGATCATCGGGGACAGCAGACAGCCTAGACCTCCGGCGGTGACGCTGCGCAACCTCGTTACGGTAATGATCAGACCGCGTAGCGTCACGTATGCCCTGCTGAGGGCGCTCGGAGATGTGCGGGACAGCAGGTAGATCGTGCTCGAACGCCGCCATCCGCCCCTCACCTCCTACAACGCGTAACCGGTCGTGGCAGTCACGAAACCGGCGCAACTCAGGGGACCCCTGTTGCAAATTGTCGCATTAGTCGGGGTGGTGAACTGACACTCCGACAATTAGCCGACCACACTCCGCAACGAGCCGGATAAGGACGCTCACACGCAGGCATCCACCACGGGCGCACACGGTGTGCGTTCGCGCTCAACGGCTGGGGTACCCGCTGAGCGCGACGGACACACCGCGCCCAGCGGTCAGAGGTGGGTCAGAAGCGGTCGGTCGGCCGGTACAGCCCCCACGCCTCACGCAACGTCCCACAGACCTCGCCCACTGTGGCCCGCGCCCGCAGCGCCGCCTTCATCGGGTACAGCACGTTGTCAGTGCCGTCGGCGGCGGCCCGCAGCTCGGCCAACGCCCGCGCCACCGCGTCGGCGTCCCGCTCGGCGCGCAGCCGCGCCAGCCGTTCGGCCTGGGCCGCCTCGATCGCCGGGTCGACCCGCAGCGGCTCGTACGGCTCCTCCTCGTCCACGGTGAATTTGTTGAGCCCGACCACCACCCGCTCACCCGAGTCGATCTCCTGGGCGATCCGGTACGCGGACTGCTCGATCTCCCGCTTCTGAAACCCGGCCTCGATCGCGTCCACCGCGGAACCGTGGTCGGCCACCCGCTCCATCAACTCGACGGCGGCGGCCTCGATCTCGGCGGTCATCGCCTCCACCACGTACGAGCCGGCGAACGGGTCGACGGTGGCGGTGAGGTCCGTCTCGTACGCCAGCACCTGCTGGGTGCGCAGCGCGAGCCGGGCCGCCTTCTCGGTGGGCAGCGCGATGGCCTCGTCGAAGCTGTTGGTGTGCAGCGACTGGGTGCCGCCGAGCACCGCACCCAACCCCTGCACCGCCACCCGGACCAGGTTCACCTCCGGCTGCTGCGCGGTGAGCTGCACGCCGGCGGTCTGGGTGTGGAACCGCAGCATCATCGACTTCGGGTCCTTGGCGCCGAAGTCGTCGCGCATCAGCCGGGCCCAGATCTTCCGGGCGGCACGGAACTTCGCCACCTCCTCCAGCAGGGTGGTGCGGGCCACGAAGAAGAACGACAGCCGGGGGGCGAAGTCGTCCACGGCGAGCCCGGCGGCCAGCGCCGCGCGCACGTACTCCACGCCGTTGGCCAGGGTGAACGCGATCTCCTGCGCGGGCGTCGCGCCGGCCTCGGCCATGTGGTAGCCGGAGATGGAGATGGTGTTCCACTTCGGCACCTCCTCGCGGCAGTACGCGAACGTGTCGGCCACCAGGCGCAGCGACGGCTTCGGCGGGAAGATGTACGTCCCCCGGGCGATGTACTCCTTGAGGATGTCGTTCTGGATCGTGCCGTTGAGCGCCGAGCCGGGCACCCCGTTCTCCTCGGCGACGAGCTGGTAGAGCAGCAGCAGCACCGAACCGGGCGCGTTGATCGTCATCGAGGTGGAGACCTTGTCCAGCGGGATGTCGGCGAAGAGCAGCCGCATGTCCTCGATGGAGTCGATGGCGACGCCCACCTTGCCGACCTCGCCGTGCGCGATCGGCTCGTCGGAGTCGTAGCCCATCTGGGTCGGCAGGTCGAAGGCGACCGAGAGACCCATCGTGCCGGCCCGCAACAGTTGGTGGTACCGCGCGTTGGACTCGGTGGCGGTGCCGAAGCCGGCATACTGGCGCATGGTCCACGGACGGGAGGTGTACATCGTGGGGTAGACCCCCCGGGTGTACGGGAACTCGCCGGGGCCGCCCAGCCGGGAGCCCAGATCCTCCGGAAGGTCGGCCTCCGTGTAGACGCCGTTGATCGGGAAACCGGACTCGCTTGACCGCCGTTCACTCATCCCCGGATGGTAGGACGCCTGGCCACGCCGTCGCGTGAGGGATACCGCACAGTGCGTCCCGACCGGTCGACACGAGGTGAACGACAAGGCACGTTCTGTCGACTTCGATAAACGTCCGTCGCGTCGGCTTTCGCATCGGGCGTCGGAACCAGCAAGATAGGGGGGTTGTGTCCCAGCCCCCCTCGATTTCCCCCGGTGGCTTTTCTGTGACTCAGATCCCGACGTGGAGCGGCGGACCAGTCAGTCCCGCCAACGGACGAGCGGCGCCCGGCACCACCATTGGTGGCCGGTACTCGCTGCGGTCCTCGGTGGGCAACGGCGGCATGGGCACGGTGTGGCGCGCCACAGACACGCTGCTGCGCCGTGACGTGGCGGTCAAGGAGGTCGTCCTACCTCCCGGGCTGGCCCCCAGCGACCGCGACGCCATGTACGAACGCACCCTGCGCGAGGCCCGCGCCGCCGCCGCGATCCAGCACCCCGCGGTCGTCCAGGTGTACGACGTGGTCACCGAGGCTGGCCGGCCGTGGATCGTGATGGAACTGCTGGACGCCCGCAGCCTCGCCGACATGGTGATCGAGGACGGGCCGGTCGCGCCCCGTGCCGTCGCCAAGATCGGCATCGCGCTGCTCGGCGCGTTGGAGGTCGCACACGCGATCGGTGTGCTGCACCGTGACGTGAAGCCCGCCAACGTGCTGATCTGCACCGACGGGCGCTGCGTGCTGACCGACTTCGGTGTCGCCCGGATGCCCACCGACGTGCAGCTCACCACCCCCGGCATGGTGCTCGGCTCACCACACTTCATCTCGCCCGAGCGCGCCATGGGCCAGGAGTTCGGCCCACCGAGCGACCTCTTCTCGCTGGGTGTGACGCTCTACACCGCGGTCGAGGGGCGGCCCCCGTTCGACAAGGGCGACCCAATCGAGACCATGCACGCCGTTGTCGAGGACCCACCCGCGCCGCCGCAGCGCAGTGGGCCGCTGACCCGCGTGCTGATGGGCCTGCTGGAGAAGGACCCGGCCCGGCGACTGGACGTGCACACCTCCCGGGCCATGCTGCGCGAGCTGCTCGCCGGCCCGCTGGGCAGCACCGCGACCGCCGTGCACTCGGTCACCGACCCGTACGCCGTGGTGCCGGTCCAGCAGCGCCCGGTGCCGGTCCTGCCGCCCCCTGCGCCGGAGCCGAAGCCGGACAGCCAGATCGGCGGCCCGGCGATGTTGGCCCCCGGTGAGTCGTTGACCGACCGGCTGGCGGCGCTGAACCGGGGCGAACGCCCGGCGCCCGCCGGCACGGCCGACGCCACCGGGCTCGACGAGACCAGCGCCGACGCGTTGGCCGGCCCGCTGCACACACCCACCGGGGCGATGCCCCCACCCGGGCGACCGACCGCCGGCCGCGCCTACGGCGGCAACGCGGACGCCACCCAGCGGGTGGACGCCGGCGCGCACCCGGACGCCACCCAGCGGGTCACCTACGGCACTCCGGCCGACGCCACCCAGCAGGTCGGCTACGGCGGCGCGCCGGAGGCCACCCAGCGCATCGGCGGCACCTACGGCGGCGGCAACCAGTGGTCGGTGCCGGGCACTGGCCAGCCCTGGGCCACCCCACCTGCCTCGGGCGGCGGCACTTCGGGCGGCGGCGCACTGGACAAGGTCCGCGCCGCAGGTGGTCAGCTCGTCGGCACGGTCAAGGGCTGGCCGCGCAAGGTGCAGCTCGCCGCGGCCGGTGGCCTGGTCGTGGTGCTGCTGATCACCGCCGTGGCGCTCTCCGGTGGCGACGACGCCCCGCCGAACACCCCGGCGGCGCAGCCCACCCCGTCCGCGCCGGCGGCTCCCACCGTCGAGATGCAGGAACACGCCGCCCGGGGCATCCAGGTCATGGTGCCGAAGGGCTGGAAGAAGGCCACCGGCGGTTCCTACACCGACTACATCGACCCGGAGGACAGCGGCCGCAAGGTGCGCATCATCACCGAGAAGTGGTCCACCGACTCCACCCGCTGGGCGGAGACCGCCGAGAACGGCCTCAAGACCAGGAGCACCTCCTGCGTCAAGCCGTACCAGCAGGTCAGCTCCACGGAGACCGAGCTGGCCAGCAAGCCGGCCGCCGAATTCGAGTACACGTGCGGCGAGGGCGACACCATGCGGCACGGTGTCTGGCGTGGTGTGGCGGAGGGTGGCAAGGCGTACTCCTTCTACCTCACCGCCACCGACGCCAAGTTCGCGGAGAGCAAGCCGATCTTCGACGAGATGGTGCGGACGTTCCAGCTCACCGGGGACGGCTGAGCCGGAGGGAACCCGCAGCGGTGATCCGCCGCCGTGCTATCAAGGGGCATGGCGGCGGACAGCACTGACATGGACGACATTCGCGAGCAAGCCCGGCGCTGGCTGGCGGACGACCCCGACCCGGCCAGCCGGGACGAGCTGACGGCGGTGCTCGACGCCCTACCGGCGAGCGCGCCGGAGCTGGCCGACCGGTTCGCCGGCCCGCTGACCTTCGGCACCGCGGGTCTCCGTGGCCCGCTGCGGGCCGGCCCGAACGGCATGAACCTCGCCGTGGTCACCCAGGCCGCTGCCGGCCTGGTCGGTTGGCTCGCCGCCCAGGGCAGCACCGGCCCCCTGGTGATCGGGTACGACGCTCGGCACGGCTCCAAGCAGTTTGCCGAGCGCACCGCCCAGGTGGCCACCGGTGCTGGCCGGCCGGCGCTGCTGCTCCCCCGCCCGCTGCCCACCCCGGTGCTGGCGTACGCGGTGCGCCAACTCGGCGGCGTCGCCGGTGTCATGGTCACGGCCAGCCACAACCCGCCCCAGGACAACGGCTACAAGGTCTACCTCGGCGCGGAGCTGGGCGGTGAACTGGGTGCCGGCGCACAGATCGTGCCGCCCGCCGACGCCGGCATCGAGGCGGCCATCCGTTCGGTCGGCCCGCTGACCCAGGTGCCACTGGGCCAACCCGGGCAGGTGCTCGGCGACGACCTGGTCGCCTCGTACGTCGAGCGGGCCACCGCCGTGATCGACCCGGACGGGCCACGGGACCTCTCGGTGGCGTACACCCCTCTGCACGGGGTTGGCGCGGCGGTGCTCACCGCCGCCTTCGCCCGCGCTGGTTTTCCGGTGCCCGGCGTGGTCCCCGACCAGGCCGAACCGGATCCGGCGTTTCCCACCGTGTCCTTCCCCAACCCGGAGGAGCCGGGGGCGGTGGACCGACTCGTCGCGCTGGCCGACGCGACCGGCGCCGACCTGGCCATCGCCAACGACCCGGACGCCGACCGGTGCGCGGTGGTCGTCCGTGCGGGCAGGCCAGCGAGCGCGAGGAGTGAGCTTGCGAGCCCCACAGTCGGCAGCGAAGAACGGCACGGCTGGCGGATGCTGCGCGGCGACGAGGTGGGCGTGCTGCTCGCCGACCACCTGATGCGCCGGGGGGTGACCGGGCTCTACGCGACCACCATCGTGTCGTCGTCGCTGCTGCGGGCCATGTGCGCGGCCCGGGGTCTGCCGTACGACGAGACCCTTACCGGCTTCAAGTGGATCGTGCGGGCCGGCGGCGGGAGCGCGCCCCTGGTCTTCGGCTACGAGGAGGCGCTCGGCTACTGCGTCGCGCCGGGGCACGTTCGGGACAAGGACGGCATCACGGCCGCGCTGACAGTGGCCGAGCTGGCCGCCGGCCTCAAGGCGCAGGGCCGTACCCTGACCGACCGGCTCGACGAGTTGGCCGCCGAGTTCGGCGTGCACCACACCGACCAGCTCTCCGTCCGGGTGGACGACCTGCGGGTGATCACCGACGCGATGGCCCGGATCCGCGCGGCCACCCCGACGTCCCTGCTCGGGCAGCCGGTGGACAGCGTCCGGGACCTGCTGCCGGAGTCGGATGTGGTGATCCTGCGCACCGCGTCGGCCCGGGTGGTGATCCGCCCCTCCGGGACCGAGCCGAAGCTCAAGGCGTACCTCGAGGTGGTGGAACCGGTTGCCGACGGAGATGTCGCCGCCGCCCGGAGCCGAGCCGGTGCGGCGGTCGCGCGGCTGCGCGCCGAGGTCGGTGCCGCCCTCGGCATCTGACCCCGCGGACCCCCACCCACCCGCCACGCCCCCTTGCTCTGCACCCACGGATGCACCGCGCTTGCTCTGCACTCGCGGACGCGCCAACGCTTGCTCTGCACCCACGGATGCACTGCGCTTGCTCTGCGCCCACGGACGCGCCACGCGGCGGCCGGCCCGGGGGTGGTGCACCCAGGGGTGCAGAGCAAAGGACGGCCAGGAGGGTGTGGGTTGGCCGACGGTCAGACAGTTTGCGCCGCGCCGACCGTTCCGGCCCGGGCGGCGACGGGTCCGACGGTCAGGCGCGCTTGCCCAGCGCCGCGTCGACAGCTCCGGCCAGGGCGGCGACGACCAGGCCGACCGACGGGCGGACCACCGAGTCGTCGCTGCTCACCTGACCGGAGAAGCCCGCGCCGGTGGCGATCTCCTCCAGGCGTCGGCGAGCGGTGGCGACCTCCTCGCCACTCACGCCCAGCGCGGTCTCCATCCGGAGCACCACGACCAGGGTGGCCAGCGCGGCGGTCCGCTCGTCCGGGGCCGCGGCGCCGGTCAGGGCCTCGGTCAGCCGCTGGCGGGTCTCCGCCTCGACGGAGGCGTCGACCACCGGATAACGGTGCACGTGGATGAAGCCCAGCTCGGTCTCGTCGACGTCGCGGACGACACCCTGGGCGCACAGATCACCGAGGATCTTGTCGCGCAGGCCGTGGCGCAGGCGCTGCACCCAGGAGGCCGGGGTGTGCGGGGTGTCGGCCGCGATCCGGCCCAGCACCTCGTCGGCGACCGGCTCGCCGGTGGGCGTCGGGTCGACCACGGTCAACGACCCGTCGGCGTACGCGATCCGGCCGGCGATGGCCAGCTCCACCAGCACCGCGGCGGCCATGCCGAGGTCCAAGCTGATCCGCGGCATGGTCGCCTTGCCGGTCGAGTCGTCGTAGGCGAGGAGCAGCAACTCCTCGGCGAGCGCAACACCAGTCATGGCCGCAGACGGTAGCGGGTCCGCGCACCACCGCGCGCGGACCCGCCGGACCCGGCACCGACCGGGTGGAGCCCTCAGAACCGGGGCATGCCGCCGAACTGACGGTCCCCGGCGTCCCCGAGCCCGGGGACGATGAACATGCTGTCGTTGAGCCCCTCGTCGATCGAGGCCGTGACCAGGCGGATCGGCAGACCGGAGCGCTCCAGCCGCTCGATGCCGACCGGGGCGGCGAGCACGCAGAGCACTGTGATGTCGGTGCAGCCGCGGTCGGCCAGCAGCCGGCAGGAGTGCTCCAACGAGCCACCGGTGGCCAGCATCGGGTCCAGCACCAGCACCGGCAGCCCGGCCAGGTCCCGGGGCAACGACTCCATGTACGCGCGCGGTTCGTAGGTCTCCTCGTCGCGGGCCAGACCGACGAAGCCCATCGACGACTCGGGGAGCAGGCCGAGTGCGGCGTCCGCCATGCCGAGACCGGCCCGCAGCACCGGGACCAGCAGCGGCGGATTGGCCAGCCGGGTGCCCTCGGTGCCGGTGACCGGCGTCTGCACCGGGTACCGCTCGACGGGGAAGGAGCGCGCCGCCTCGTACACCAGCATGGTGGTCAGTTCGTGCAGCGCGGCCCGGAACGTCGAGGAATCGGTGCGCGCGTCCCGCATGGCAGTCAACCTGGACTGGGCCAGCGGGTGGTCAATGACGTGTACATCCACGATCGCTCAACCTACCGCTCCGTAGCGCGCGGTGGTGCGGGTGCGGTAGGACCAGCGACGCCGCTCACGTCACACGGGCCCGCCGGCCGATCGTGAGCAAGATCACTCGCCGTTCCGGTGCGTAGACTTCGGGGCATGACGGCGACAACGACGTCGGCCCGGTCGGAGCTCTCCGAGCTGGGACGATCCGAGACCGCTCTGCGGACCTTCCTCCACGGCCTGCCCGGCGTGGACCAGGTCGGCGCGGAGCAGCGGGCGGCACAGCTCGGCACCCGATCCATCAAGACCACCGCCAAGGCCCAGGCGATCGACCTGGCGATCCGGATGGTCGACCTGACCACCCTGGAGGGGGCGGACACCCCGGGAAAGGTGCGCGCGCTGGCCGCGAAGGCGCTGCGCCCGGACCCGGCCGACCCGTCCTGCCCGCACGTCGGGGCGGTCTGCGTCTACCCGGCGATGGTCCCGTACGTCGCCGAGGTGCTGCGCGGCAGCAACGTGCACCTGGCCAGCGTCGCCACGGCGTTCCCGTCGGGCCAGGCACCGTTGGAGATCAAGCTCGCCGACACCCGGGCCGCCGTCGCGGCCGGCGCCGACGAGATCGACATGGTGATCAACCGGGGTGCCTTCCTCGCCGGGCGGTACAAGGAGGTCTACGACGAGATCGTGGCCACCAAGGAAGCCTCCGGGGACGCCCACCTCAAGGTGATCCTGGAGACCGGCGAACTGGCCACGTACGACAACGTCCGGCGGGCCTCCTGGCTGGCCATGCTGGCCGGCGGTGACTTCATCAAGACCTCCACCGGCAAGGTCCCGGTCGCGGCGACCCTGCCGGTGACCCTGGTGATGCTGGAAGCGGTCCGCGACTTCCGCGCGGCGACGGGGCGGCAGGTGGGCGTGAAGCCCGCCGGTGGCATCAAGACCACCAAGGACGCCATCAAGTACCTGGTGATGGTCAACGAGACCGTCGGCCCGGACTGGCTCGACCCGGACTGGTTCCGCTTCGGCGCGTCCAGCCTGCTCAACGACCTGCTGATGCAGCGCACCAAGCTGACGACCGGCACCTACTCCGGTCCCGACTACTTCACCCTGGACTGATAGCCGATGTTCGAATACGCCCCCGCCCCCGAGTCCCGCTCGGTGGTGGATCTCAAACCCTCGTACGGGCTGTTCATCGACGGCAGGTTCGTCGACCCGACCGACGGCGGCAGCTTCAAGTCGATCAACCCGGCCTCGGAGGAGGTGCTGGCCGAGGTAGCCGAGGCCGGCGCGCCGGACGTGGAGCGCGCGGTGCGTGCCGCCCGTAAGGCGTACGACAAGGTGTGGGGTCCGATGCCGGGCCGGGACCGGGCGAAGTACCTGTACCGGATCGCCCGCCTCATCCAGGAACGCTCCCGCGAGCTGGCCGTCCTGGAGTCCCTGGACAACGGCAAGCCGATCCGGGAGTCCCGGGACGTCGACCTGCCGCTGGTCGCCGCCCACTTCTTCTACTACGCCGGGTGGGCCGACAAGCTGGGCCACGCCGGTTTCGGCCCGAACCCGCAGCCGATCGGCGTTGCCGCGCAGGTCATCCCGTGGAACTTCCCGCTGCTCATGCTCGCGTGGAAGATCGCCCCGGCGCTCGCCGCGGGCAACACAGTGGTGTTGAAGCCCGCCGAGACCACCCCGCTGACCGCGCTGCTCTTCGCCGAGATCTGCCAGCAGGCCGACCTGCCGGCCGGTGTGGTCAACATCCTCACCGGCGCCGGTGACACCGGCCGTGCCCTGGTCGAGCACCCCGGTGTCGACAAGGTGGCCTTCACCGGCTCCACCGACGTCGGTCGGGCCATCGCCCGATCCGTCGCCGGCACCCGCAAGAAGCTCACCCTGGAGTTGGGCGGCAAGGCCGCCAACATCGTCTTCGACGACGCGCCCATCGACCAGGCCGTCGAGGGCATCGTCAACGGCATCTTCTTCAACCAGGGGCACGTCTGCTGCGCCGGCTCCCGCCTGTTGGTCCAGGAGAACGTGGCCGACCGGGTGCTGGAGTCGCTGAAGCGACGGATGGCTCAGCTGCGGGTCGGCGACCCGCTGGACAAGAACACCGACGTCGGCGCGATCAACTCGGCCGCCCAGTTGGAGCGGATCCGCGAGCTGTCCGACGCCGGCTCGGCCGAGGGCGCCGAGCGCTGGGCGCCGCCGTGCGAGCTGCCCGACCGCGGCTTCTGGTTCGCGCCGACCATCTTCACCGGCGTCACCCAGGCCCACCGGATCGCCCGCGAGGAGATCTTCGGCCCGGTGTTGTCGGTGCTCACGTTCCGCACCCCGGCCGAGGCCGTGGAGAAGGCCAACAACACGCCGTACGGGCTGTCGGCGGGAATCTGGACCGACAAGGGCTCCCGGATCCTGTGGATGGCCGACCGGCTGCGCGCCGGCGTGGTCTGGGCCAACACGTTCAACAAGTTCGACCCCACCTCGCCGTTCGGTGGCTACAAGGAGTCGGGTTACGGTCGCGAGGGCGGCCGGCACGGGCTGGAGGGCTACCTCAATGTCTGAGCGGGTCGCGGTACGCAAGACGTACAAGCTCTTCATCGGCGGGAAGTTCCCGCGCAGCGAGTCGGGACGGTCGTATCTCGTGCAGTCCTCGAATGTGTCACTGGCCTCCCGCAAGGACGCCCGGGACGCGGTGGTCGCCGCCCGCGCCGCCGTGAAGGGCTGGGCCGGCGCGACCGCGTACAACAGGGGTCAGATCCTCTACCGTGTCGCCGAGATGCTGGAGGGTCGCCGCGAGCAGTTCGTCGCCCTGGGCATCCCCGGCGACGAGGTGGACGCGGCGGTGGACCGCTGGGTCTGGTACGCCGGCTGGGCCGACAAGCTCGCCCAGGTGTACGGCGGTGCCAACCCGGTCGCCGGCCCGTACTTCAACATCTCCGCGCCCGAGCCGACCGGCGTGGTCGCGGTGGTCGCCCCGGAGCGCCCGGCGCTGCTCGGCCTGGTCAGCGTGATCGCCCCGGCGATCGTCACCGGCAACACTGTGGTCGTGGCCGCCTCCCCGACCGAACCGTTGGCGGCGGTGACGCTGGCCGAGGTGCTGGCCACCTCGGACCTGCCCGGTGGGGTGGTCAACATCCTCACCGGCGCGATCACCGAGACCGCGCCGGCGTTGGCCGCGCACATGGACGTCAACGCGCTCGACCTGACCGGGGTGGCCGACGTTTCGCTCGCCACCGAGTTGGAGGTCAAGGCGGCGGAGAACCTCAAGCGGGTGCTCCGGCCGGCGCCGGCCGACCACGACTGGTCCGGCGACCCGGGCCTGGCGCCGATGACCGCGCTCCTGGAGACCAAGACGGTGTGGCACCCCAAGGGGGTGTGATCGCCTGTCCTCGGCCTCTTTGGTTTTCCGGGGGAGCCCGCCCACTCCGGGCGGTCAGGCTTGATCCCTGCGTGGTCGGGCTCCCCCGGAAAACCTGACGTGGGCCGGGCCCGTCGGGGTGGGTCAGCTCAAGGGTCCTGCGTCGGGTCGGGTTGCCGGTCGACGGGTTCCCGCGCTGATCTGCGCAACTTCGGGGATGTTGCTGCTTCCGTAGCACTAGAGGCAGCAACATCCCTGTTCTTGTGCGGATCTTGGGAGCGTTCGGAGGCCGGGGGTGAGCTGGGGTTCTACTACCGGGGGTAGGATTGGTGCGTGACTCGGCTGGGCGATCTTGAGCGTGCGGTGATGGACGTGTTGTGGGACGTGGTCCCCGGCACGTCGGATGGTGTGACCGTGCGCGAGGTGGCCGACGCGCTCGACGGCCGCGAGTTGGCGTACACGACGGTGATGACAGTGCTCGACCGCCTCGCCGGCAAGGGCATGGTGCAGCGGGAGCGCGAGGGCCGGGCCTGGCGGTACCGACCGGCGGCCAGCCGTGAGGCGCACATCGCCCAGCTCATGCTCGACGCCCTCGACCTGGGAGGCAGCCGGGACGCCGCGCTCGTGCGGTTCGCCCGCTCGGTGACCGGCACCGAGGCCGAGGTCCTGCGGGCGGCGCTGGGGAGCGAGGCCGGCCTGACCGGGCCGGGTTCCGCCGACGACGGCCCCGGGCTGACCGACCGCGTGGACGGGCCGACGGGCCGACGGCCCGCCGGCGAGGCAGCGGAGCGGTAGGGCGCACGCCGTGGCCTACGCCGTGCACTTCGCCGCGACCATCCTGGCCTGCTATCTGACGGCCCAGGTGCTGGCCCGCTCCACCTGGACGTGGCGCAGCCCTCGGGTGGCGATCGTCTGCTGGCAGGCCGTCGGGTTGGCACTGGGGCTCTCGGCGATGGGCCTGCCCATGGCGCTCGGGCTGAGCGGGTACGGCCGGCCGACCGGAAGCGCACTGCTCGCCCTGGCCGACGACCTCGTCCACGGCACCCTGCCGATCGGGCTGGGCACCTTCCACCTCGCTGGTGTGGGCGTCGGTTTCGGCATCGGCGCGGTCCTGGTCACCACTACCGTGCGCAGCATCCACGGCACCGTCCGCGCCCAGCGCCGGCATCGGGACCTGCTCTCGCTGGTGGCCCGGGACGACCCGGCCGCGCCCGGCGCGCTCGTGCTGGACCATCCGAGCGCTGCCGCGTACTGCCTGCCGGGCGTGAAGCCGCAGGTCGTCATCAGTGCCGGCACGCTGAGCCTGCTGGACCGCGCCGAGTTGGCCGCCGTGCTGAGCCACGAGCGCGCACACGCCCACGAGCGGCACGATCTGGTGCTGTTGCCGTTCACCGCGCTGTGCCGAGCGTTGCCCTGGTTCGGCTGGGTCCGCGACGCCCACGAGCGGGTCGCCCTGCTGGTCGAGATGCGCGCCGACGACAAGGCCCGTGAGCTGCACGCGGATGCGCCGCTGGCGGGAGCACTTCGCCGGTTCGCCGCGGCCGGCCACCGGGTCACCCCGGCCGGGGCGCTGGGTGTGGGCGACCGGGATCTCGACGTACGGGTGCAGCGGCTGCTGGTGAGCGACCGCCCGCCCCGGGTGCTCGGCGCCACCGCGCTGGCGGTGGCCAGCACGCTGGTCGCCCTCCCGATCACCCTGTTCCTGTCCTGAACTGACCCGAGCGGCCTCGCGCGGGGTCGCCGTGGCCTGAGCCCGGCGCGCTGCCCCTGCGCAGCAACGCCGGGACCCCACGTCGCCCGCCTGGCGATCCCACGATCGCGCTGGATCCAGGAACGATCGGCATCCCACGGCGGACGAGGCCACTCCATCCAGGATCGAGCGCGATCTCCCCGCCCCACAACTACTACGTCATGTCGTAGACTTGTCTACGACATGACGTAGTAGACAGACATGTAGCAAAGCTACGTGTAGGGTAGCTACGACAAGGGAGCCAACACTACGGAGAGCCGGCCATGGACACCCTGCTCCTCGCCCGCCTGCAGTTCGCCACCACCACCTCGATCCACTTCCTCTTCGTGGTCGTCACGCTCGGTCTGGTCACCCTGCTGGTCGCGATGCAGACCGCCTGGGTGATCACCGGCAACCCGAAGTGGGAGCGGCTGACCCGCTACTGGGGTCAGCTCTACGTGATCAACTACGTGCTCGGCATCGCCACCGGCATCGTGATGGAGTTCCAGTTCGGGTTGAACTGGAGTGGCCTGTCGCGCTACGTCGGCAACGTCTTCGGGGCGCCACTCGCCATCGAGACACTCGTGGCGTTCTTCCTCGAATCCACGTTCCTCGGGATGTGGATCTTCGGCTGGCACCGGCTCGGCAAAGGCGTCCACCTCGCGCTGCTCTGGGGCGTGGCGATCACCGCGTACGCCTCGGCTTTCTGGATCATGGTGGCCAACTCGTGGTTGCAGAACCCCGTCGGCTACGAGGTACGCGACGGCATCGCCCACCTCACCGACTTTGGCGCGCTGCTCACCAACCCCAGCCTCGGCATGGCGTTCGGGCACGTGGTCTCGGCCGCGTTGCTGGTCGGCGGGATGCTGATGGCGGCGGTCAGCGCCTGGCACCTGATCCGGCGCACTCCCGACTTCGCGCTCTTCCGCACCTCGCTGCGCATCGGGCTGGTCACCTCGGCGTTCGCGATCACCATGGTGCAGGGCTTCGGCTTCGCCCAGTTCGGCCCGGTCGGTGCGGTGCAGCCCACCAAGTTCGGCCAGGGCCCGGAGGGCCAGGCGCTGATCGCCGAGTGGACCAGCCGGTTCGGCCCCGGCGACTACACGCCGCCGGTGCTGGCCAACGTAGGGCTGGGCTTCATGATCCTGATCGGCTTCACCCTCGGCTGCGTGTGGTTCCTGCTCCCCCTGCTCTTCCGCGACTGGGTCATCCGGCTGCGATTCCCGCTCTGGCTGATCCTGCTCGCCCTGCCGCTGCCGTTCGTCGCGGTGATCCTCGGCTGGATCGCCCGGGAGGTGGGCCGCCAGCCCTGGGTGGCGTACGGGCTGCTCCCCACCGAGCAGGCCGTCTCACCGGTCGGCGCGCCCGTGATGCTCACCTCGCTGATCGGCTTCAGCCTGCTGCTCGGCACCCTCGCCGTCACCAACTGGGTGCTGCTCGCCCGGCACGCGGCCCGGGGCGCCGCCGACCCCGCGCTCGGCCGCCCGCCCGCGCCCCCGAGCGAGTCGGCCCACCCCGAACCCGCCCTCGTCTGAGCACCTGAGGAGACATCGTGGACCTCGCCTGGTACGCCCTGCTCGGCCTTTTCTTCGCCGGCTACCTGGTGCTCGCCGGTTACGACTACGGCGTCGGGTTGTTGCTCGCCCGAGGCGGCGGCGCGGCGCGGCGGCGGGAGGCGCTCACCGCCCTCGGCCCGTTCTTCCTCGGCAACGAGGTCTGGCTGGTGGCAGCCGTGGGCATCCTCTTCGGCGCGTTCCCGATGCTGGAGGGCGAGTTGCTCTCCGGCTGCTATCCGGCCGTCGCCGGCGCCCTGGTCGGCGTCATCCTGGTCACCGTCGGCGTGCAGCTGCGCAGCCGACCCGACGACGAACGGATCCGCGCGCGCTGGGACCGCGTCGTGATGGTCGGCAGCGCACTCGCCGCACTGGGCTGGGGTGTGGTGCTCGCCGCGCTGTTGCAGGGCGTTCCCCGGCAGGCCGACGGGCACGTCGCCGGGGTGTCGCACCTGGTCACCCCGTTCGCCGCAGCCGTCGGGCTGGCCATGGTCGCGCTGGTCGCGGTGCACGGCGCGACGTTCCTCGCCCTACGCCTGCCGGTCGAGGCTGCCGCCGTGGTCGGCCGCACAGCCCGCCGCCTCGTGCCGGTGGCGCTCACCGCTGTCGCCCTGGCCACCGTCGTGGGCCTGCTCTCCGCCCGGGTACGCGACGCGATCCAGCGACCGGCGGTGGCCGTACTCCTGCCGGTGCTGCTCATGGCGGCGCTGCTGGCGGCCCGCGCGGCGCTGGCGCGGCGACGGCCGGGGTGGGCCCTGGCCGCCACCGGCGCGGCCCTGGCGCTGCCGGTGGTGCTGGTCGGCGCCGCTCTGTGGCCCTACGTGCTGGTGTCCACGACCGACCCTGGCGCCTCACTGACCGTCGCCGACGCGGCCGCGAGCGCACCGACGCTACGGCTGCTCGGCTGGGTGGCGCTGCCGCTACTTCCGGCCCTACTAGGCTTCCAGGCGATGTGCTGGTGGGTTTTCCGAGGACGGACCGACGGTAGGGCACCGGTGTACTGGTGAAGCGCCGTCCGTTCGACCCGCGTCTGCTGCGCCGGGTCCCTGCGGCCCGGCGCGACCTTGCCGTGCTCGCGCTCCTGGGTGTGCTCGCCGCCGGGTTGATCGTGGCGCAGGCCACCGCCCTCGCGACGGTCCTGGCCACCGCCTTCGACGGTCGGCTCGACCGGCCGGCGTTGGGCGCCTTCGTGATCGCTGTCGCCGCCCGCTCCGCGCTGGTCTGGGCCCAGGGCACGGTCTCGGCGCGGGTCGCCGCCACGGTCAAGGCCACCCTGCGGGCCGACCTGCTCGGCGCGGTCGGCCGACACGGGCCGGGCTGGGTGGCCGGGCAGCGGGCCGGTCAGGTCGCCACCCTGGCCGGGCGCGGTCTGGACGCGTTGGACGCGTACTTCACCGGATATCTGCCACAGCTCGTGCTCAGCGTGACGGTCCCGGTGGCGGTGCTGGCCCGGGTCGTCTTCGCCGACTGGAGCTCGGCGGTGATCATCGCGCTGACCCTGCCGCTGATCCCGGTCTTCGGCGCGCTGCTGGGCTGGCAGGCACAGGCCGCCACCGAACGGCAGTGGCGGCGGCTCTCGTTGCTCGGCGGGCACTTCCTGGACATGGTCGCCGGGCTGCCCACGCTGCGGGCGTTCGGGCGGGCCCGGGCTCAGACCGACGTGGTACGCCGGATGGCCGACGGCCACCGAGTCGCCACCATGAAGACGCTACGGATCGCGTTCCTCTCCGCGTTGGTGCTGGAACTGGTCGCCACCCTCTCGGTGGCACTGGTCGCGGTGCCGGTCGGCATCCGCCTGCTCGGCGGCGGGCTGGCGCTGCAGACCGCGCTGCTGGTGCTGCTGCTCACCCCGGAGGCGTACCTGCCGCTGCGCGCCGCCGGCAGCCGCTTCCACGCCAGCATGGAGGGCCTCGCCGCGCTGGACGAGGCGCTGACCATCTCGGCCGCTCCCGTCGCGCCCCGGGCCGCCGAGGGCGCCGCCGTGCCGGACGCCCGGCGGGAGATCCGGTTCGAGGGGGTGACAGTGGCGTACGAGCGGACCACCGCGCTGCGCGACGTCACACTGACCATCCGGGCGGGCGAACGGATCGCCGTCATCGGCCCCAGCGGTGCCGGAAAGAGCACACTGCTCGGCCTGCTGCTCGGCTTCGTGACCCCGACCAGCGGCCGGATCACCGTGGGCGGGGTCGACCTCGCCACCGCCGATCCGGACGCGTGGCGTCGGCAGCTCGCCTGGGTGCCGCAGCGGGCGCACCTGTTCGCCGCCTCGCTGGCCGACAACATCCGGCTCGGCGCACCGGACACCCCGTCCGACGCACTCGCCACCGCGGTGCGCGACGCCGCCCTGGACGACGTCGTGGCCGGCCTACCGGACGGCCTGGACACTCTGCTCGGCGAACGCGGCCACGGGCTGTCCAGCGGGCAACGACAGCGGGTGGCGCTGGCCCGGGCCTTCCTGCGGGACGCCCCGGTGGTGCTGCTCGACGAACCCACCGCCCGCCTGGACACGGCGGCCGAGGCGGTGGTGCTCGACGCCACCCGCCGCCTGGTCGCCGGACGGACCGCGCTGCTGGTGGCACACCGGCCGGCACTGCTCGCCGACGCCGACCGGATCCTGCGCATCGAGGACGGTCGGGTCACCGAGTTGACGCCCGAACCGACCGGAAAGGCCGCCCGATGACTGGGGAACACGCGCCGGCGGTGGCCGACTCGGTACCGGCCGGGCGGGTCACCGCCGAGCGGGCCGTGCTGCGGCTGGCCCGCCCCTACCTCGGTCGACTGGTCGGCGCCGGGCTGCTCGCCGCCGCCACCGAGTTCGCCGGGCTCGCCCTGATGGCGACCGCCACGTGGCTGTTGATGAGCGCCGCCGGCCAGCCCCCACTGGACCGGCTCACCGTGGCGATCGTCGCGGTACGGGCGCTGGCGATCGGCCGTGGCGTGTTCCGCTACACCGAACGGCTCGCCGGGCACGACGCGGTGCTCCGCATGATCACCGATGTCCGGGCCCAGGTCTTCGCCACCCTCGCGGCCCGCCGCGACGCCGCGCACCGCTCGGGGGACGTGCTGAGTCGGCTGGTCTCCGACGTCGAGGCCGTCCAGGACCTGCTGCTGCGAGTGCTGGTACCCGGTTCGGCAGCGGCCCTGGTCGGTGTGCTGGCGGTGGCCGGGGCGGCGCTCATCTCACCGCCGGCCGCCGGGGCTCTCGCCGTCGGGGTGCTGGTGGCCGGTGTGGCGCTGCCCACACTGGCCACCGCTGTCACCCGCCGCAGCGCGGCCCAGGTGGCACCCCTGCGCGGCGCACTGGCCACCGACGCGATCGACCTCACCCACGGCGCTGCCGACCTGGCCGCGTTCGGAGCGACCGACGTCGCGTTGCGCGCCGCCGAGCAGCGCGCCGACCAACTGGCCCGGTTGGAACGACGGCTGGCCGCCACCGGGTTCGCGGTGGACGCGGCCGGGGTGCTGACCGCCGGGCTGACCGCTGCGGCCGTGGTCCTGGCCGCGCTGGCCGCCGACGTGTCGGGGGTGCTGGTGGGTGTCCTGGCCGTCGGCGCACTGGCCGCCGTCGAGGTGACGCTCGCCCTGGTCTCGGCGGCGCGGCAGTGGACGCAGTTGCGGCCCGGCCTGGCCCGGGTGGCGATCCTGCTGGATGCCGGCACGCCGACTCCCCCGCCCACCGACGCGACGACCGACCTGGCCGGCCCGCACGAGCTGCGCTTCGTAGACGTGACGGTGCGGTACCGGGTCGGCGCGGCACCCGCCCTGGACGGTGTCAGCCTGGACCTGCCCGCCGGGCGGAGGATCGCCGTGGTCGGCCCGAGCGGCGCCGGCAAGAGCACCCTGGCGGCTGTGCTGACCGGCACCGTCCGGCCCGTGTCCGGCCGCGTCACAGTCGACGGTCACGACCTCTCGGCGTACGCCGAGGAGGCACTCCCCCGGGCGGTCGGCGGCCTGCTCGCCGAGGCGTACGTCTTCCACGCCACGGTTCGGGAGAATCTGCTGCTCGGGCGGGCCGGGGCGAGCGAGGACGAGCTGACGGCGGCCACCACGGCGGCCGGGCTGCTGGACTGGGTACGCGCCCAGCCGGCGGGCTGGGACACGCTGGTCGGCGAGGAGGGCGGGCAGCTCTCCGGTGGCCAGCGGCAGCGCCTGGCGCTCGCCCGGGCCCTGCTCGCCGCGCCACCGGTGCTGGTCCTCGACGAACCCACCGAAGGCCTGGATCCGGTGGCGGCGGACGCGGTGCTGGCGTCCGCTCTCGCCGCCACACCCGCCGGGCACTCGGTGCTGCTGATCACCCATCGGCTCAGCGGGCTTGCCGAGCTGGACGAGATCGTCGTCCTCGACGCCGGTCGGGTGATCCAGCGCGGTCGGCACGCCGACCTGGTCGCCGTGCCGGGCTGGTACCGGGACCAGTGGATGCTCCAGGCGGCCGCCGAACGGGGTTACCTGGCGCTCGCGCCCTGACCGGGCTAGGGGGCGGACCAGGGTTTCTCCCCGACGTCGGGCGTCAGGACTCCGTGGCAGGGTGGTGCCATGCCGCACCGTGAGGACGTGTTGGTCGACGAGCACCTGCGGGAGTTCGCCGCCCGGTTGCAGGGGCCGGCGCGGCTCAAGTCCGACCTGTTGACCGAGGCCCGGCACGGGTTGCTCGACGCCGTGGAGGCGTACCGCGAAAGTGGACTGCCGCCCACCGAGGCGCAGCGCCGGGCCGTGGTCGAGTTCGGCTCACCGGCGCAGCTCCTTCCCGCTTGGCAGGCCGAGCTGGCGGTGGGTGCGCTGCGCGGGCTGTCCCTGCGGATGCTGGCTGCCGCCGGGGTGGGGATGGCCGCCGGTGATCTGACCTGGCGCGGAGCGAGCTGGACCGACGGCCCACGCCCCCCGTCCGGCTACCTGCTGCTCTCCAGCTCGGTCGACTGGATCTGGGCGGGTGCCCTGCTGCTCGCGGTGGCCGGTCTGCTGGTGGTCGCGGCCAGCGCCCGTTCGCCACGGCCGGGCCTGGCCCGGTTGCAGCGCGCGGTGGGCGCCGGCCTGACCGGGATCCTGGCGCTGTCCATCCTCGCCGGGTGTGCCCTCTTCGGCTGGTCGGTCAACCTCTGGGACGCCGCGCTCCACTGGCCCCCGATGATCATCGGTGCGGTGCTGGTCGGTGGCGCCTACTTCTCGCTGACCCGTGCGGTGCGCGGTTGGCTGCTGGCCGTCGCCCGCTGAGCCGACAGCCGCCCGATGGGGGTCAGGCCGGGGTGGTGGGTGGGCTCCCCGGGTCCAGGAACCGGCCGACGGTCAGCTGGAAGTCGTGCCAACCGGCGCGTTCCCCGGCCAGCGCCCGCCGGCCGGAGTCGGTGAGCTCGTACGTCCGCCGCTCCCGGCCGTTGACGGTGCTCCAGGTGCTCGCCACGTGCCCGGCGCGTTCCAGCCGCCGCAACGCCGGGTAGATGGTGCCGGTGGGCAGATCGAGGCTGCCGTCACTGCGCTCGCGTAGGGCCTCGATGATGGCGTAGCCGTGCAGCGCGCCCTGTTCGAGAACGGCGAGCAGCAGAGCGTCGAGGTGGCCGTGCAACGCCTGGGCCTTCATGCGTAGCTACGCTACTTGTCGAACGGTCGGTTCGCCAGCGCCCACCGCCAGCAGGCCGAATTGGTGCGCCGAGCGGCCACCGGGGTGCGGGCACCGGTCACCCAGGTCCGCCGACTAGGGTATGTGCCCAGAGTCACTCGTCGGTCGGAGACCCCGGCGGGTGGGCAACCCGAAGCACACGGAGGTCAGCGTGGCCCGCCAGTCGCCCCAACGGCCCGACGCCGACGAGCCCGAGCTCGACGACACCACCGGCGCGGCCCAGCCAGACGAGATCGAGGAGATCGACCGCCCAGCGGGCCCGGTCGACCGTGCGCTCTGGGACGAGCTGCGCATCGATCCCGTGGAGATCGCCCTCCCCGCCGGCACCGGCTTCACGCTGCGGGCGTACCGGCCGGCCAGCTCGCTGACCCCGACCGACGTGGCCGAGCGCGACCTGGACGACCCGTTCCTCGCCCGCCGTCAGGTGATCGAGGAGGAAGAGGACGACGAGACCGTCGTCATCCTCGACGAGGAGCTGGCCGAGGAGTTCGCCGACAGCGACGAGGACGAGTCGACGCGACGCCGCCGCGACGGGGCCGCCGACACCGAGACCGCCGCCGAGGACGAGGAGGCCACCGACGAGGCGGACGACGAGGAGGTGCCGGTCTTCCTCAGCAACAAGGGCAAGCTGCTGCTGTTCAAGACCCCCGAGTCGTTGGTCAGTTTCATCCGGTCCGGCGCTCCCAACGATCTGTCCCAACTGGACAGCTGGAATGAATTGGCCGAACGGGTGGAGCCGGCAGATATCGTGCCGCTCGACGAGGACACCTACGAGCTCGACCTCGTCGTGGAGAACCTGCGCGGCGGGCACGACACCTGGGATTCGACCCTGCTGATCGAGGCCGGCGAGGTCGCTCGTGACCTTTCGTACGCATTGCGGCTGCCTGCGGTGCTCGACATGCTCTCCGCCGGCTCCAGTCTCGACGACCTGGACGAGGCGCTGCGGGCCACCGCCAACGGCGGCATCGGCGCTTTCATGGGTCGGCGACGGCTGAAGAAGATCGGTGCGCAGACCGCGAGTTTGGGTTGGCGCACCATTGTCGGCAAGATCTCTGCGGTGGTGGACTGGCGCGACTGACCCGTACCGGGGAGCATCAGTTGCTGGCAGAGGAAAGACCTGTCCCGGGAGGAGGACGACGCCGTGGCGCTCGTGCGCGTTTACTGCGGTCTGGCCTCGGCGGATCCGGCTGACCGACCGGCCTCCGCCGGCTCGACGCTGACGTCCGCTGTGGTCGACGACGCAGGCCGTCTGCTGCATGTCAGCGAGATCAGCGACGACGCCGCTGGCTACGCCCAGCTCGTCGCGCTGCTCGTGGAGCGGTCGGGCGGGCCGAGCGGAGCGGCCATCGCCGCCGACAGCGACGACCACACGGTCATCTCGCTGTTGAGCGCGGCGGGTCGACCTCTGGCGATCGCCGACGACGACTCGGTGGACGACTTCGCCGAGCGGTTCGCCGACGACGACTCCCTTGAGGAGATGCAGTCACCTCCGGCCGAACGACGGGCCGTCGGCCTGGCCCGCGCGTTGCAGGCCGGTGCGCTGTCGGCGGTCACCCTGCCGGCACCCCGGGATCTGGCCGGCTACAAGCAGGTGCTCTCCGCACACGCGGCGCTGGCCAGTGGTCGACACTCGGCCGCCGTGGCGCTGCGCGAGGTCCTCCGTGAGCTCTACCCGGCGGCCCTGCGGGCGTACCCGGACCCGGCCGAGCCGGTCTCGCTGGCGGTGCTCGACGCGCTGCCCGAGCCGGGCATGCTCGGCGGCACCGTGGCCCGCGGGCGCGAGGTGTCGGTCGCGGCCGACGCCATCGCCGCGCATCTGGCCGCCGACGGGGTCGCCGACGCCGACGAGATCAACGAGGCGGTCACCGCCCTGCGGGTCGCCATCTCCGAGACGCCCCGGCGCGCCGCGGTCAACCGGGCGCTCACCTCGGCGGTGGCCGAGACGGTCCGGCAGGCCGTCGCCTCCGTACGGGCCTGCGACGCGGGGTGTGAGGCCCTGGTCAGTGCCCTCGGTTCACGGGTCACCACGCCTGCCCAGGCACCCGGCCGCCGCGCCGCAGCCCGCCGTGGCGAGCCGGTCGGCGAACTGACCGGGATGACCGCCACCGGTGCGGGCCTGCGCTCGGTCCGCCCCACCCCGCCCGCCGAGCCCGCACCGGCCGTCGGGCGTCGCAGCCGCCCCGAGCCGATCCCCGGCAACGCCCCGGTGGCGTCGCCCCGCCCACTCGGGCCGCCCCCGACGGCACCGGCTCCGGTCACGCCGCCGCCAGTCGCGCCCGCACCGATGGCACCGGCCGCGATGGCCAAGCCCCCGGCGTCCACGCTTCCGCACCGCGCCACCGAGCCGGCGCCCAGCCGGATCGACGGTCCGACCAACCGACCGGTCTCCTCGCCGCCACCCCCGCCGCCGGGGATCACCCCGATCGCCCCCGCGCAGCGTGGCACGGTGCCTCCGGCCGAGGCCGGCGAGCCGTTCCGGCCGACGCTTACCACCGCCGCCATCAACAACGCGCGGGCCGAACGGCAGCGTACTGTCATCCCGCCCCGCCCGAAGACCAACGGCGAACGGTCGAGCCACCTGCAACGCCCGGTCGACGAGCCGCCCACGGGTGGGTTCAGCGCCACCGACCTCAGCATTCCGGTGCCGACCCCGAGGCCCGGTCAGGACACCGCGCCCCCGGGGTCCCGGGCCAACTGGCCGCTGGTCAACAACCCGGAGGACCCGGCCGACAGTTCGCCGAACAACCCGGTGGCCTACCCGTACGGCGGCGGGCGCGGTATCGACGCCCCCACCGATCCGGGTCGGGCCGACGGTCGGGTCACCCCGCCCTGGTTGGCCGACGACCTGCCCCAGGAGCCGCCCATGCTGCGGCTGGTGGAGCCGCCGCCGCTGGCCGACCGGGCGCTGCGGGAAGGGCTCAACCCGCCCACTGAGCCACACCTGGAGACGCCGCCGCTGCGGCTGGTCGACCGGGAGCAGGCCGCTCGGGGTGGTCGAGCGGCTGCTCGCGCCGACCGTGCCGCCGAGCACCGGCCGCTGCCCTCGATGGAGCACCGCCCGCCGCCCATGGAGCACCGGCCACCGCCGGTCGAGCACCGGCCACCGCCGGTCGCCGACGAGGGGGACGGCGACCTGCTGATCTTCGCGCAGGCCAAGTCGGCCTGGTTCGTCGGCCAGGCCGAGGAGTCCGATCTGGACTGGTCGACCACTGCCGACACCGGCTGGCAGGCAGCGGAGCAGGCCGCCCGTCCCGCGGTGGGCGCCGAGACCAACGCCGGGCTGCCGAAGCGTGTGCCTCAGGCCAATCTGGTCCCGGGTTCCCCGCTGCGCGAGGAGCGTCCGTTGCGGATAGTGCGCGATGCGGCAAGCCTCGCGGAGAACACCACCGGCTACTTCCGTGGCTGGCGTCGCGGCCAGGAGATCGGCGGTTTCGCGGTGGGTGGTCGGCCCGGTCGTGAGGCGGCCGGCGGCTGGGACTTCAGCCGCGACCACGGGGACCGTGACGACGACCGGGAGTACGAGTACCGCTCCGCCGGTTACCAGTCCTGACCTTCTCTACACACGACAGCGTCCCCGGTCAGTCGACCGGGGGCGCTGTCGCTTGTGTGGTGGGGGGCAAGGGCCGCCAGGACGCGACGACGCCGCCTCCTGAGGAGCCCGGAGGGCTGTCGGCCAGAGGGTGCCAGGGGCCGACAGCTCCAAGGCTCTCTGGAAGCGGCGTGGGGCGCGCAGAGTGCCGCGCCCGGTGGGGGCCGGAGCCACCACCGGGCGTGTTGCGTCCCGATCAGGCCGGGGCGACGGCGCGCGTACGGCGCATGGTGAGCACGTACTCGACCAGCGAGATCAGCACGTGCTTCGTCGACTCCCGGTTACGGGCGTCACAGGCCACCACCGGAACGTCGCTGGAGATCGCCAAGGCGTCCCGAACGTCCTGCGGGTCGTGGTACTGCATCCCGTCGAAGCAGTTGATCGCCACCAGGTACGGGAGGCGTCGGTGCTCGAAGAAGTCGATCGCCGCGAAGCAGTCGGCTAGCCGGCGAGTATCCACCAGCACGACCGCGCCGATCGCACCCCGAACCAGTTCGTCCCACATGAACCAGAATCGGGTCTGACCCGGCGTACCGAAGAGGTACAGGATCAGGTCACGGTCGATCGAGATCCGGCCGAAGTCCATGGCCACCGTGGTCGTCGACTTGCCCGGCACCTGCCGGGTGTCGTCGACGCCCACGCCGGCCGAGGTCATGATGGCCTCGGTGGTCAGCGGCGTGATCTCCGAGACCGAGCCGACCAGCGTCGTCTTACCGACGCCGAATCCACCGGCGATAACGATCTTCGCCGACGTCACGCGGCCGCCCGGGTTCGGCGGGCGGTGCGACATGTCAGAGCCTGCGAAGTCCACTCAGCACCCTCTCCAGCAGTTCAGTGCCCACCGCGTCGTCGGAGTCGTCCAGGATGGTCGGCTCGTGGACCGCGACCAGGCCGTCCGTCGCCATGTCGGCGATGAGCACCCGGGCCACACCGAGCGGGAGCTGCATCCGCGCCGCGATCTCCGCGAGCGACTGCACGCGTCCGTCACACAGCGCGGCGATGTACTGGTGTTCGCGGCCCTGGCCGCCGTTGCCATTGGCAGCGGCGCGACCGCGCACCGTCGTCTCGACGAGCGCCTCAAGCGCGATGTCGAGCCGGGGACGGGTACGACCACGGGTCACGGCGTATGGACGGACCAACGCTCCGGTCGGTTCGTCACGATCGGCCATCTCGCCGCTCACCTCCTTCGCACCCGTTACCGGCTCCCACCGGTGAAACCCGTCGTTGTTGTCGTTGCAGTTGTGCCGACCTCATCGATCGGCGAGGCGTCAACCCAGCATTCCCGCAGCCGCACGCGGCTGCGGGGTCAGAGCGTCACCGACCCGGTCGACCAGCAGCGCCATCTCGTAGCCGACCTGGCCCACGTCGGAGCTGCGAGCAGCCAGCACGGCGAAGGACGAGCCATCCGAGATGGACATCAGGAACAGGAAGCCATTGTCCATCTCCACGACGGTCTGCAACACCGCGCCTCCCTCGAAGCAGCGGGCTGCCCCCTGGGTCAGGCTGACCAGACCCGACGAGATCGCGGCGAGCTGGTCGGCCCGGTCGCGCGGCAGGTCCCGTGACGACGCCAGGAGGAGGCCGTCGGCCGAGACGGCGACCGCATGCGCGACACCGGGCACCCGGTCGGCGAAGTTGGCCAAAAGCCAACCAAGATCCTGAGTAGTTGTCATCCTTCTTGCTCCTTCTGCCCGCTCCCGGCCACCGGGCCTGAGCCAGACTGCGAGGATTGCCCACCCGAAGTCGCCTCCGGGTTGGTCGGGTTGTCCGAGGTGCTACGCCCTCGCTGCACGCCCCGGTGGTAGGCGGAGAGCAGGCCACGGACCGCCTCCGGGGAGCGCCGCTGGACCGAGGTGGTGGGCTTCTCCACGGCACCCGGCACCAGCTGCGCCATCGGCTTGCGCTTCGGCAGACCGGTCGTGGTGGTCTCGCTCACCGGCACCGTGTCAGCCGCCGCCGAGGCAGCACGCCAGCCGTCGTCGGCCGCGGTCTGCCAGCCGTTGGTCTGCGGCTGGGGCCGGCGGTTCGGCAGGCTTTCGGCGAGGCTGGGGCGACCGCCCTCGTTCGCTGTGGAGCCGTTGCCCCGCGGCCCTCCGGCCGTCGGAGTGTCTGCCATCGGTGTGTTACCTGTCGTCCCGGGTGGTGTCTTGTGGACTGCCTGACCGGTGGCCTCGACGGCGGCGAACTGCTGGGTCGCGTTGTCGCCGTTCGTCGCCGGCTTGGGGCCGGCGGCGCCCTCCTCCGAACCCGGGCGGCGGGTACGGAACCAGGCCGACTCGAGCTCCCGGAAAATCGGCAGCTCCATCGTCTCGTCCGCGTACCGCTGGCGGTTCTGGGCCTGCGGTTGCTGCGGAGCCGGCCGACTCTGCGGAGCCGGAGCCGGAGCCGGAGCCGAGGGCTGGGCCGGAGCCGGAGGCTGGGCGGCTGCGGCGGACGGCTGTTCGCCGGGTCGCGGCACGCGCGGCAGCTCGGTGGTCATGTCCAGGGCGGCGGCGAGCCGCTCGGGCACCGGCGGGGTGGCCGCGTCCCGCTCCCCGTTCGGTACCGGCGGCCAGGCCGGCGGCGCCGGAGCACCGGCAGCCGGCGCGGGCGGGGCCGACCGGGGCGTGAACCCGCTGAACGACTGACCGGAGGCCGGCGGCGCCGAGTACGGCTGACCCGAGTACGGCTGACCGGACGCCGGCGACGCCGACACGGGCGAGGCGGACACCGGCGGACCGGCGTACGGCTGGCCCGAGGCCGGGGCCGCGGACACCGGGTGACCGGTGTACGGAGCTCCCGAGTAGGGCTGGCCGGAGTAGGGCTGACCGGAGGCCGGCGAGGCGGAGACCGGCGCGCCGGAGTAGGGCTGCGCGGAAACCGGGGGCGCCGAGTACGGCTGCGTCTCAGGGCTGCTCGGCAACTGCCGAGGGATGGACGGCTGCTGGCCGGTGCTCGGCCCGTCGTCCCCGCCACGACGCTGCGGCAGCGGGTCGATGCCCTGGCCGTTGGCGGGCCGTGGGGTGAACCCGTCGCCACCGTTGACGCCGTTCGCGCCGGCGGCACCGGTCAGGTCGGACCAGGCCGGCATCGAGCGGTAGCCGCCGGCGTTGGCCGGGGTGCCGGATCCGTTGCGCGAAGCGGGCTCGAACGGACGACCGCCGAGGGTGACCTGGTTGCCGGACTCGCTCGGACGGGGGCCGTTGCCCAGGGCCGGCAGCGCGCCGAAGACGGGGGCGGGCCCGTTCTGCTGGGGGCCGCCGGCCGCGGGGAGAGCCGGGGGCTGCTGCACCCGACCGGAGAGCGCCCGGGGCACCAGCACCGAGGTGGGCAGCGTGACGTCCGCAACGGTGCCACGGTCGGAGCCCGGGCGCAGCTCGACCCGGACGCCGTGCCGGGAGGCCAGCCGGGCGACCACGACCAGGCCCATCATCCGGGAGACGGCCACGTCCACCTGCGGCGGCGTCGCGAGCCGCTCGTTGAGGTCGTGCAGCTGGTCGGCGCTGATGCCGATGCCGCGGTCCTCGACGTAGAGCGAGGCGCGGTCGCCGACCCGGCGGGCCTCGACCATCACCTGCGAGTCGGGCGGAGAGAACGCGGTGGCGTTGTCGAACAGCTCGGCGACGAGGTGCACCAGGTCGTTGACCGCGTGCGCGGCGACCTCGATGTCACGGTCGATGACGCCGAACTCAATCCGGGTGTAGTGCTCGACCTCGGACTGCGCGGCGCGCAGCACGTCGATGAGCGCGGCCGGCTCCCGCTGCACGCGGGTGGAGTCGGCACCGGCGAGCACCAGCAGGTTCTCGTCGTTGCGGCGCATTCGGGTGGCCAGGTGGTCGAGCTGGAACAGCTCGGCCAGGCGGTCCGGGTCTTCCTCGCCGCGCTCCAGCCGGTCGAGGTGCCCGATGAGGCGGTCGACCAGGATCTGTGAACGGCGGGCCAGGTTGACGAACATGGTCGCGACGGAGGCACGCAGTGCCGCCTGCTCGGCGGCCGTGCGGACGGCTTCCAGGTGGACGGCGTTGAACGCCTCGGTCACCTGGCCGAACTCGTCACGGCTGCGGACCGGCAGGGGCTCGGCGATCTGGTTCGCCAACTGCACCGGGGTGAGCTGCCCGACGACCTGCGGGTCACGCAGTCGGGCAACCGCCTGCGGTAGGCCGTACTGGGCGACGGAGAGGGCACCCTGCCGCAGTTCGCGGAGCGAACGGGCCATGGACCGGGCGACCAGGTAGGCGAAGAGGATGGCCAGCAGCAGCATGCTGAGCAGCAGGCCGGTCTCCAGGAAGACCTGGCGCTGGACGTCCGAGCGGAGGGCGTCGGCTTCCTTGACCACTTCGCTGTCGAGCTTCGTCTCGACGGTGCGGACCAGCTTCGCGTTGGCCGTCATGGCGGCTTCCCACTGGTCCGGGCCGAACGGCGCGCCACGCATGTCGCCGGTGGTGTTGCCGTCGATCCAGCCGGTGTAGTTCTGTGCCTGCCGACGGTCGCCGCCGGCGACGGTCTGGTCGTGGAACTTCGCGTCGTCCGGGGTCGCGACGGCCTTGAAGCTCTGCAGCGCCTGCTGCTGGCCGGTGCCACTGGCGATGTAGTCGGTGCGCAGCGCCGGCGTCAGGCGCTTTCCGCCCTTGACACCCAGCGCGCGGTGCACCACGACCCGGCGTACGGCGAGGAATTCCTTCTCCCGGGCGACCGCCGCGGCGGCGCGCATCCGGTCGCTCAGGTCGTTGTCGCCGGCGAGCTGCGTGGCCGAGTCACGGATGGCGAGCAGGTCGCTGATCAGACCCTCGTACGCCTGCACGGTCTCGGTGAGCGCGAGCTTGCCGTTGAAGACCTGGCTGCGGACGCCGGAGAGGTCCTGAAGGTTCTGGTCGATGCCGTCGAGCAGACCGTCCAGGCTGCTCGGCAGGTCCTCGATGTCGGCCCGCTGCTGCCGGTAGGGGATCGCGTCCTGGTCCACCCGGGAGTTCACCCGGTTGTAGGCCTCCTGGTACTGGGCCGTCGGCTGCGTCCCGTCCGCGCCCAGCAGCAGCACGGCGGCGGTGCGCTCGTCCTGCAGGCTGTCGACCAGGTCACCTGAATAGCTCGACAGATTCGCCAGGTCGCCGGCCCGGTTGGCATTGTTGAGCGTCTCCACGTGGTCGACCAGACCACTGGTGCCCACCACGACCGTGGCGATGGTCGGCACGATCATGATTAGACCGAGCTTGGACCAGATCGGCATGTCCCCGAGCCGGCTGGCCGGCTGGCGCAGCCGCGACAGGAGGGAGCCCGCCATCTTTGGCCGTTTGCTCACAACACCGCCCTCGCGATTACAGCTTCAACGCGTTGCCCAGGGCAACGCCCAGCGACCGACCCGGCGGGTCGGACCCCCGAGATTCCATCACGCCCGTCGGCAAGAAGAAAGCCCAGGTTGTCCCGGACCGAAGGTGTGATGAGATGTTGATGCGATTTGATAGCAGTCCGTCTGGCCGGAGTAACTGAAGGTAATGGAACATCCGCACCGTGTTGTCCTGCTCGCCGGCCCTTCGGGCTCCGGAAAGTCGTACATAGCGCAGCAAACCGGGTTACCGGTGCTCTGTTTGGACGACTTCTACAAAGACGGCGATGACCCTACGTTGCCGCGACGAAACGGCCAGGTGGATTGGGAATCCCCTCAGTCCTGGGACGCCTCGACAGCGGTGGAAATCATTGCCCAACTCGCCCGTGAAGGCCGAGCCGATGTGCCGGTTTATGCGATCGGTGCGGACCGGCGGGTAGCCACCCGGCCATTCCATGTCGACGGATCGCCACTTTTCGTGGCCGAAGGGATCTTCGCCGCCGAGATCGTCGAGGAGTGCCGTCGTCGTGGGCTGCTGGCCGGGGCGTACGCGTTGCGTCGTCCGCGCGGGGCGACCTTCCTCCGCCGACTGGCCCGTGACCTGTCCGAGCAGCGCAAGGCTCCCCGGGTGCTGGTCCGGCGGGGCGTGGCGCTGCTCCGGGCCGAGCCCGCCGTCCTGCGCCGGCAGACCGGGTTGGGCGCGGAGGCGGCCCGCGCCCGCGAGGTGCTGCGCCGGGTGGCCGGCCTGCTCGCCGGCCACCCCCACGGCTGAGGCGGTCAGGCCAGCAGCTTGGCGTACGCCGGCTTGATCACCTCATCGATGATCCGGAGCCGCTCGTCGAACGGGATGAAGGCGCTCTTCATCGCGTTGATGGTGAACCACTGCAACTCCTTCCAGCCGTAGCCGAAGGTGTCCACCAGCAGCGACATCTCCCGCGACATGGAGGTGCCGCTCATCAGCCGGTTGTCGGTGTTGACCGTCACGCGGAAGCGCAGGTCCCGCAGCAGGCCGATCGGGTGGTCCGCGATGGAGGACACCGCTCCGGTCTGCACGTTCGAGGAGGGGCACAGCTCCAGGGGGATCCGCTTGTCCCGGACGTACGCGGCCAGCCGACCGAGCGCGCCGTCGGGGGCGATGTCGTCGACGATCCGTACCCCGTGGCCGAGCCGGTCCGCTCCGCACCACTGGATCGCCTGCCAGATGGACGGCAGCCCGAACGCCTCGCCGGCGTGGATGGTGAAGTGGAAGTTCTCCCGCTGGAGGTACTCGAAGGCGTCCAGGTGCCGGGTGGGCGGGAAGCCCGCCTCGGCGCCGGCGATGTCGAAGCCGACCACCCCGGCGTCCCGGTGCCGCACGGCCAGCTCGGCGATCTCCTGGGATCGCGCGGCGTGCCGCATGGCCGTGAGCAGGGTGCCCACCCGGATACTCAGGCCCGCCTCGACGGCCTGGGCGGTGCCCTCGGCGAACCCGGCCAGCACCGCCTCGACCACCTCGTCCAGGCTGAGGTCCTGCTCCAGGTGCTGCTCCGGGGCGAAGCGCACCTCGGCGTAGACCACCCCGTCGGCCGCCAGGTCGAGGGCACACTCGCGGGCGACCCGCCGCAGCGCCGGTGCGGTCTGCATGACCGCGACGGTGTGCGCGAACGTCTCGAGGTAGCGCTCCAGGGAACCGGAGTCGGCCGCCTCCGCGAACCAGCGTCCCAGTGCCTCGGGCTCGGTTCCGGGCAGCTCGTGGCCCACCTCGGCGGCCAGGTCGACGATTGTCGCCGGCCGCAGCCCGCCGTCGAGGTGGTCGTGCAGCAGTGCCTTCGGAACCTTGACGATGTCCTCGTACCGGATTGTTGCGACCATGCTCAGACCCTAGTCAGCCAGCTCCTACCCATCCGAGCAGGCCGCTCATCCGGGCCAGCCGTAGACGCGTTCGACGGTGAGTCGGATGACCACTCGACCGTCGGCGACCATGGCGGCCCGGTACTCCGCCCAGTCGGGGTGCTCGCCACGAATGCGCCGGTAGACCTCGACCAGTTCCCGAACGGTGTCGTCGTCCTCGGTGGCGGCGGGTGGGGTGAGGGTGGCGGTGCCGTCGGCGACCGCGTACGCGCCACCGTCGCTGGTCGTCACGTGGAAGCTCGCCCGGGGGTCTCGGCGCAGGTTGCGGGCCTTGGCGCGGTCACCGACGGTCGAGCATCGGATGAGCCCCGGCTCGGCCAGGTAGTCGAGGTTCGACAGTTGGGGTCGGCCGTCACGGCGGACTGTGACCAGCACTCCGCGTCCGCGTTCGCCGAAGAGCTGCCAGAGGTCATTCGTTGACATGTCATCGACCGTAGGGGGCGATTCGATGACATGTCAACGATCCCGGTACGCTGGCGGCATGGACGCGCCACGGTGGTTGGACGAGCGGGAGGACCGCGCCTGGCGGGGCTACCGCCGGATGCGTCGCCTGCTCGACCTGGAGCTGGCCCGGGACCTGACACAGGACAGCGGTCTCTCCGAGCCCGACTACGACGTGCTCTCCGACCTCTCGGAATCACCGGAGGGACGTCTGCGGCTCCGCGATCTGGCGGACCGGATGCTCTGGTCCCGCAGCCGGCTCTCCCACCACCTCACCCGAATGCAGCAACGCGGCCTGGTGACCAGACAGGAGTGCCCGGACGACGCCCGCGGCTCGATAGTCGCGCTCACCCCGGCCGGCCGGGAGGCCATCGAGGCCGCGGCACCCGGCCACCTGGCCGCCGTGCGCCGCAACCTCATCGACCTGCTCACCCCCGCCGAGATCGAGGCGCTCGGCGCGCTCACCCACCGGGTGGTGGACCACCTGGCAGGTCAGCAGCCCCGCCCACGGCACGAGCCGGCGGCCTGACGTGGATCCCCGGATCCTGCGCCGGATGTGCTGCCCGGTCTGCGGCGAACCGCTGAGCGAGACGACCGCCGGCACCGCCCGAGCCTTGCGCTGCCCGCGCCGGCACAGCTTCGACATCGCCCGCCAGGGTTACGTCAACCTGCTCGCCGGTCGCGCCCCGCACGTCGGGGACACCGCCGAGATGATCGCGGCCCGGGAGGACTTCCAGGCCGCCGGTCACTACGACGTCATCTCCGCCGCGCTCGCCACCGCCGCCACGGAGGCCGTCGGCCGTCTCGACGCGTCGCGCCCCCCGGGCTGCGCTCCCACCGAGGCACCGGTCTCCGACCAGGGGCGTCGCCTCGAGGTAAGCAGAGCAAAGGACGCACCAGCGGGGGTACGCTCCGAGCCCTCGACCACCGACGTCGGCGCGTACCCCCTGGTGGTGGATGCCGGCGCCGGCACCGGCCGGTACCTCGGCGCGGTGCTGGCGGCGCTGCCGGACGCCGTGGGTCTGGCCCTGGACGTGTCCAAGCCGGCGCTGCGGCGCGCCGCTCGCGCGCACCCCCGGGCCGCCGCCGCGCTCGCCGACACCTGGCAGCGGCTGCCGCTGGCCGACGCCTCGACGGCGGTGCTGCTGAACGTCTTCGCTCCGCGCAACGGCCCGGAGTTCCACCGGGTGCTCGATCCGGCCGGCACCCTGCTCGTGGTCACACCGGACGCCGACCACCTCGCCGAGCTGGTGGACGCGCTCGACCTGCTCCGGGTGGACCCGGAGAAGGCGGACCGGGTGACCAGCAGCCTGGGCGGGCACTTCACGCCGGTCAGCTCCACAGTGCACCGGGCGGAGCTGGCCCTGACCCGGACCGAGGCCGCCAGCCTGGTCGGGATGGGCCCGAGCGCGTGGCACACCGATCAGGTCTCCCGCACCGGGCGACTGGCCGCACTGCCCGAGCCCGTCCGGGTGACGGTAGCGGTGCGGGTGGCCGCGTACCGGCCCCGCTGACCTCAGGTGGAGAGGTCGACCTCTTCCCAGCCCGGGGGCTCGTCGTGGTACGGCCCGCGCAGGATCACCGCCCACTCCAGTGCCCAGCGGCGCTGCCCGATCGCGTTCGCGTCGACCAGGCCTGGTGCCCTGCGGCCGTCACGCTCGGTCTCCAGGTAGGCCCAGTCCAGGCAGTAGTGCAGGTCGAGCAGAGCCGCCGCGTCGGCCGGGTGCTGCGGCGCGGTGAGGATCCGGGAGCGCCAGTGCGGGAAGGTCTCCCCACCGGCGATGTGCGGCAGCCGCTCGACCAACCGTTCGTCGACGGCCAGCGTCGGGTCGAGCTGCTTGCTCAACCCGAGCACCCACGCCAGCGCGAAGAGCGCGTCGTGGTGCAGCACGAACGAACGGTGGTCGCCCTTGCCGCCCATCACGAACTGCCACTCCGGCGGAGTCACCATCTCGACCAGGTGTGAGCCGAGCAGCCAGCTCATCGCCGCCTGCGGGGGCATCCCGAAGCACCGGGCCAGGATCAGGTGCAGGACGGCGATCCGCGCCTCGATCTCCCCAGTCGGCCGCAGGTCGATCTCGTCACCCGGCTCCCACACCAGCGGAAACTGGGCCGGCGGCAGAGGCAGACCGAGCCGGGACAGCTCTTCCAGGCTCGCCTCGCGCACCTCACGCGGGTCGGGGGCAGCAACGGTCACGGCGGGTCTTCCTGTCTGCTCGCGCCGGCGCAGGGCCGGTGGTCCCCCCTTGGCCTGCGACAATAGCGCTCCCAGGTGATCGACACCATGCCCACCCCGGCCCCTGTTCGGTCAGCCGATGCGCTCGATGACCAGCGGCGTCGACGCCGGAGCGGTCGACGAGACACGCACCGCCGTGGCGGCCTCCGCCAACGCCGCCGGGATCCGCGTCGCGTCCTCGGCACGCAACTCGTAGAGGGCGTCACCGGCCCGCACCGGGTCACCCGGCCGCTTGTGCAACACCACACCGGCCGGCACGCTGACCGGGTCCTCCTTGCGGGCCCGACCCGCACCGAGCCGCCACGCCGCAACCCCCATGGCGTACGCGTCGACGGCGGCGACGTACCCGTCCCGCTCGGCGCGGACCACCTCGACCTCGGCGGCCTCGGGCATCGGCGCGTCCGGGTCGCCGCCCTGCGCCCGGATCATCGCCCGCCAGGAGTCCATCGCCCGACCGTCGCGCAACGCCGCCGCCGGGTCGGCGTCCGGCAGGCCTGCGGCGTCGAGCATCTCCCGGGCCAGGGCGAGTGTCAGCTCCACCACGTCGGCCGGCCCACCACCGGCTAGCACCTCGACCGACTCGGTCACCTCGACGGCGTTGCCGATCGCGAGGCCGAGCGGGGTGGACATGTCGGTGAGCAGGGCAACCGTCCGGACGCCGTGCGCGCCGCCCAGCTCGACCATGGTGCGCGCCAGCTCACGGGCCTGGTCGACGGACTTCATGAAGGCGCCCGAACCGACCTTGACGTCGAGGACCAGCGCGCCGGTGCCCTCGGCGATCTTCTTGCTCATGATCGAGCTGGCGATCAGCGGGATCGCCTCCACGGTGCCGGTCACGTCGCGCAGCGCGTACAGCTTGCGATCCGCCGGGGCGAGCCCGGCACCCGCCGCGCAGATCACCGCGCCGACCTTGTCCAGCTGTTCGATGAACTCGTCGTTGCTGACCGTGGCCCGCCAGCCCGGGATGGACTCCAACTTGTCCAACGTGCCGCCGGTGTGCCCGAGACCCCGGCCGCTCAACTGGGGCACGGCCGCGCCGCAGGCCGCCACCAACGGGGTGAGCGGCAGGGTGATCTTGTCGCCGACGCCGCCGGTGGAGTGCTTGTCGACTGTCGGCCGGCGAACCGCCGACAGGTCCAGCCGCTCACCGCTGGCGATCATCGCGGCAGTCCACCGGGCGATCTCCGGGCCGGTCATGCCGTTGAGCAGGATCGCCATCGCCAGCGCGGACATCTGCTCGTCCGCGACCGCCCCCCGGGTGTACGCGTCGACCACCCAGTCGATCTGCGCGTCCGACAACACCCCGCCGTCGCGCTTGGCCCGAATAACATCAACAGCAGCAAAACCACTCATCAAAAGATCTTCCCTCGTCTGTTGCAGATCCCGACCGACGGCCGCTGACCACGTCGGGGCGGGGGCCGACCGTGCCCGGCGAAGGGATCAAGCCTGACCGCCCGGAGCCGGGTACGGTCGGCCCCCGCCCCCAACCGCAGCCAGAATCAACCCCAGCGCACCGGGATCTCAGCAGGCGGTTCCCCCTCGCCGGCCCAGAAGATGGTGCCGGTCGCGTCGACCACCACGACCCGGGGAGTGCGTGCCATCCCCCAGGTGATCGCCTCGGCCGGATCATCCCAGCTCGGCGCCTCTTCCAGCACACCGGTCTCGGCGCCCGCGTCGTCCCCGGCCGAGCGTTCCCAGTACGCCGTCCACACCTGCTGGCCGGCGGACATGTCCGCGTGCACGAAGACGGTGCCGCGCCCGCGCCACGCGGCAAGCCGCTCAGGGACCACCGGCACCGGAGTCTCCCCGGTGACGGCTTCCAGGTCCTCGACGCCGAAGGCGTGCGGCAGCAGCTCGGCCATCCGCAGCGGGTCGCCCTTGGTCTCGATCAGGCATTCCGGGCCACCGTGTTCCCAGAGCAGCTGCCGGCAGCGACCGCACGGCATCAACGGCTCACCGGTGGCGTCGACGCAGGACAGCGCGACGAGTCGACCGCCGCCGGTGGCGTGCAGGCTGGAGACCACTCCGCACTCGGCGCAGAGCGTCACCCCGTAGGCGGCGTTCTCCACGTTGCAACCCACCACCACACGGCCGTCGTCGACCAGCGCGGCGGCGCCCACCGGGAACGTCGAGTACGGCGCGTACGCGTGCCGCATCGCGTCGGTCGCGGCGGCGCGCAACCGCGCCCAGTCAATGTCGCTCATGCCGCCATTCTGCCCAGGTAGCCCAGGTCAGGAGCGAGCAGGGCTCCCGCCCCGACACCCGCCTCCACTCCCGCCTTCGTGATCAGGTGATGAGAAGTAGGTGAGGGACGGCCCTGAAACCTAGTTCTCATCACCTGACCATGGAACGTGTGGGAAGGGCTGGACGGCGTACCGAGCGTGCCCGGCGGAAGCCCGCCGGGCACGGCTCGGGCGTCAGCCCTTGATGTACGGCTTGCCGTCGGCGGCCGGTGCGCGGACCCGGCCGACCAGCCCGGCGACGGCCAGGATGGTCGCCAGGTAGGGCAGCATGGCCAGGAACTGGCTGGGGATCGAGCTGCTGATCGCACCCAGGTAGGTGGCGAGTTGGTCGGCGAAGCCGAAGAAGAGCGCGGCGAGCAGCGCCCCGGTCGGGTTCCACCGGCCGAAGATCAACGCGGCGAGCGCGATGAAGCCCTTACCGCCGATCATGTTCTTGGTGAAGGAGTAGAGCGCCAGCGTGTAGGACGCGCCGCCGATACCGGCGACCACTCCGGCCAGCAGCACGTTGCGGTAGCGCACCCGCAGCACCTTGACGCCGAGCGTGTCGGCGGCGATCGGGTGCTCGCCGACCGAGCGGGTCCGCAGACCCCACCGGGTGCGGAAGAGCCCGATGTGGATCACCAGCACGAGCAGCAGCCCGAGGTAGAGGAAGATGTTGCCGCGGAACAGCGCCGGCCCGAGCACCGGAATGTCCTTCAGCAGCGGGATCTCCCAGTTGCTGAAGCGGGGCGCGCTGTTGTATTTCGCCGCGTCGGTCTGCATCAGCCGCTCGTAGAGGAAGCCGGTGACGCCGACCGCCAGCAGGTTCAGCACGATGCCCATGACGACCTGGTCGACCAGGTAGCGGATGGCGAAGACAGCCAGCAGCAGCGAGATGAACGCGCCGCCGATGGCAGCGGCGACCAGGCCCACCCAGACGCTGCCGGAGATGCTGCCGAACAACGCACCGCTGAAGGCGCCCATCAGCAGTTGACCCTCGATGGCCACGTTGACCACGCCGGAGCGTTCGCAGAGCACCCCGGCGAGCGCGCCGAAGATCAACGGAAGGGCCAGGATGAACGTGCCCCGGATGATGTTGACCAGCGGCATGAAGTTCTGCCCGGTCGGCGCTGCGGACACCTGCCAGCAGAGGAACGAGAGCACGAAGGCGACGAGCCCGACGCCGAGCACCGGGAGGAACCACCGCTTCGGCACACCGGCGAGCAGCGCCGCACCGGCGGCGATCGTGATGATCCCGAACAGGATCGCCCCGATCGTGCCGTTGATCTCCAGTGCGGCACCGGCCGCGTCGTCGCTGAGCGTGAACCGGGCCTGCTGGTCGGTGGCGAGCGCACCGAAGAGCACCGCCGCCAGCAGACCGAGACCCAGCAGCGTGATGCCGACCTTGCGGCTACGGGTCCAGAAGCCCTCGTCGACCGGAGCGACGGCGATGTCGGGGACAGCCATGGTGGACATGAGTTACCAGCCCTTCGCCAGGCTCGTCTGCAACCGGGCGGCGCGTGCGGCCCGGAGCTGGAAGATCGCCTTCACCAGGGCCGGCGCGGCGATGAAGATGACGATCAGCGCCTGGAGCACCGTCACCAGCTCCAGTGAGATCCCGGAGTACGACTGCATCCGGTTGCCACCGGCCTGCAACGCCCCGAACAGCAGCGCGGCCAGCAGAACCCCCCAGGGCTTCACCCGTCCGAGTAGCGCCACCAGGATGCCGTCGAAGCCGATCTGCGCGACCACCAGCGGGGTCAACGCGCTGGCGGTGGAGCCGAGCACCATGTTCGAGCCGCCGAGACCGGCCAGGATGCCGGCGAAGACCATGATCAGAATGTACGTCCGCGTGACGCTGATGCCGGCGGTGCGTGCGGCGTCGGGGTTGGCGCCGACCGCCCGCAGCTCGAAGCCGAGCGTCGAGCGGTTCAGCAGCCAGGCGACCGCCCAGGTGGCCAGCACGGCGAGCAGGATGCCGGCGTGCACCCGCAGGTTGTCGCCGAGCAGTCGGGGCAGCTGGGCGGAGGTGTCGACCGCCTTGCTGATCGCGTCGGTACGGGTCGGGTCCTGCACGCCGTTCTGCACGATCAGCCAGGTGAGGAAGTACGTGGCGACGTAGTTGAGCATGATCGTGTTGATCACCTCGTGCGCGCCGGCGCGGGCCTTGAGGATGCCGGGGATGAACCCCCAGATCGCTCCGCCCAACGCGCCGGCCAGCACCGCCACCAGCAGGTGCAGGCCGGGGGGCAGCGGCAGGAGGAAACCGGCCAGCGCCGCCATGATCACGCCGATCGTGGCCTGACCCTGTGCGCCGATGTTGAACAGGCCGCCCCGGAAGGCCAGCGCCACCGACAGACCGGTGAAGACCAACGGCGCGGTGTAGGTGAGCGTCTCCGAGATCGGCGCGAGCACCGGCTGCCACCCGTTGGTGCCGTTCAACCAGCCGGTGAAAGCCTCGGGGTCGAAGACCGAACCCTTGAACAGGTTCGCGTACGCCTCGCTGACCAACGTCCAGCTGGAGGTGATCGCGTCCGACGGGCGCGAGGTGATGTACGAGTACGTGGACAGCACCGCCGGATCAGAAATGATCATCAGCACCGCACCGACCACGATCGCCAGCACCAGCGACAGCAACGTCACAGTGAAGGTGTTGGCCGCCCAGAGGTTGTCCATGAACAACCGGCCCAGGCTGGGCTTCGGCTCCGGGTCCTGCTCCGGCTTCGCGGCGGAGCGGTCCGGTTGCGTCGCCACCTCGGCCCGTTCGGTGTTGCCGAGCGCGTTCTGCGCGGCCTGCGCCTCGCTCGCCGGCTCCTTGTCCGGGGAGCCCGACTGCGGGTTGGAAGGGTTGGTCATGCCTTGTCCTCGCTCGCGGAGCCTGCGTCGCTCGCCGGGTGCCCGTCTGCCGCGTCGGGCTCGCTGTCGGCGGGTGCCGCGACGGCCTCGTGTGCGGTGTCCGGGCTGATGCCGGCCATCAACAGGCCGATCTCCTCGCGCGGAGTGTCCGGACCCACGATGCCGATGATCCGACCGCGGTACATCACAGCGATCCGGTCGGCCAGACCGATGACCTCGTCGAGTTCGCTGGAGACCACCATGACGGCGGTGCCGATGTCCCGCTCGTGGATGATCTGGCTGTGGATGAACTCGATCGACCCGACGTCGACGCCACGGGTCGGCTGGGCGGCGATGAAGAGCTTCAGTGGCCGGGACAGTTCCCGGGCCACGATCACCTTCTGCTGGTTGCCGCCGGAGAGGGTGCCCACCGCCGCGTCGGCCGATGAGGTACGGACGTCGAACTGCTCGATCCGCTCCTTCGCGGAGGCGGCGATGGCGTCCGGCTTGAGCGCGAGCCCGGCACCGAACGGCGGACGGTCGTAGATGTCCAGCACCAGATTCTCCGCGACGCTGAACTCCTTGACCAGGCCGTCCACGCTGCGGTCCTCGGGCACGTAACCGACGCCCGCCCGGAGCACCTTCTTGGGCTTCCAGCCGTCGATCCGGTCGCCGGCCAGGCTGACCGTGCCGGCGAGCACCGGCCGCAGACCCATGATCGCCTCGATCAGCTCGGTCTGGCCGTTGCCCTGTACGCCGGCGACGCCGAGCACCTCACCCGCGCGCACGGTCAGGTCCACCCCGTCGACCGCGCGGATCTGCCGGTCGTCGTCGACGACCAGGCCGGCGACCTCCAACACCGACTCGCCCGGGGTGGCCGGGGCCTTGTCGACGGTGAGCCGGACGTTGCGCCCGACCATCAGCGCGGCCAACTCGTCGCGGCTGGCCTCCGGTGAGGCGGTGCCGACGGTCTTGCCGCGTCGGATCACCGTGATCCGGTCGGCGATGGCCTTGACCTCGCCGAGCTTGTGGGTGATGAAGACGATCGACTTGCCGGCCGCCTTGAGCGACCGCATGACCGTCAGCAGTTCCTCGGTCTCCTGGGGGGTCAGCACCGCGGTCGGCTCGTCCAGGATGAGCAGGTCGACGTCGCGGGTGAGCGCCTTGACGATCTCGACCCGCTGCTGGATGCCGACCGGCAGGTCCTCGATCACCGCATCCGGGTCGACCCGCAGGTTGTAGCGCTCGGACACCTCGGCGACCTCGCGCCGGGCGCGCCGCCGGTCCAGGAAACCGGCGATGCCGCCCCGGGTCTGCTCGGCGCCGAGCATGATGTTCTCGGCGACGGTGAAGACCGGCACCAGCATGAAGTGCTGGTGCACCATGCCGATCCCGGCGCCGATCGCGTCGGACGGGCCCTTCAGCTTCAGCGGCTTGCCGTCGACCAGGATCTCGCCCTCGTCGGGCTGGTAGAGCCCGTAGAGCACGTTCATCAGGGTCGACTTGCCCGCGCCGTTCTCGCCGAGGAGGGCGTGAATCTCTCCAGGCTCCACCGTCAGGTCGATGTGGTCGTTGGCGACCAGATCACCGAACCGCTTGGTGATGCCGCGCAGTTCGAGTCTCAGCGCAACCTCCTGGAGTGCGAGCGATGGTGCAGCGTAGCTGCCGTCAACCCGGCCGGAACGGCCCGGCCGACGTGGTGCGCGATCGGCCGCTCCGACCCCACGGTCACCCGCAGGGCCGAAGCGGCCGATCGGTCGTACCTGTCCCCCGCCGACCCACCGATGATCTCACCGGAGGGGCCGGCCGGTTGTCACTTGGTCGGCTGGGCCTTCGAGGTGACGGTGATGGTGCCGGCGGCGATGTCCGCCTTGATCTTGTCGACCTCGGCCTTCAGCTCGGCCGGAACCTTGCTGTCGAAGTCGTGGTACGGGGCGATCGAGACACCGTTGTTGGCCAGGGTGCCGACGAAGCCCGGCTTGGCCGGCAGCTTGTCGCCGGCGGCGGCCTTGAGCACGGCCTCCTTGACGGCCTCCGGGATGTTCTTGACCACGGTGGTGATGATCGCGGAGCAGTCCGGGGTGCTCTCGCAGCCGTCGACGTCCACCCAGATGGTGCTGTACTTGCCACCCGAGGCCTTGGCCGCGGCCGTGGTGCCGAGGCCGGAGCCGCCGGCGACCGGCATGATGATGTCCGCGCCCTGGGCGACCAGCGCGTCGGAGACCTTCTTGCCCTCGTCCTGCTTGGCGAAGTCGTTGGTGAAGGAGCCCTTCTGGGTCTCCTTGTTCCAGCCCAGCGCCTGGACGTTCTTGCCCTTGGTCTTGTTGTAGTGCGTCACACCGTCGACGAAGCCGTCCATGAAGATGGTCACCGGCGGGATCGGCAGACCACCGTAGGTGCCCACCTTGCCGGACTTGCTCATCCCGGCGGCCAGGTAACCGGCCTGGAACGCGGCCTGGGCGGTGTCGAACTGCATCGGGTAGACGTTGGCGTCACCCGGGTTCGCGTCGACGATGCCGAACTCCTGGTTCGGGTTCGCCTTGGCGATCTTCGAGGTGGCGTTGGCCATCAGGCCGCCGACCGCCAGGATGAAGTCGCACTTCTGGTTGACGTACTGCGTCAGGTTCGGCTCGTAGTCGGCCTCGGCCTTCGACGCGACGAACTTGATGTCGATGTTGTCGTTGGCGGCCTTGGCCTCCTGCAGGCCCTTCCAGGCCGAGGTGTTGAACGACTTGTCGTCGATGCCGCCGACGTCGGTCACCATGCAGGCGCTGAACTTCTTGGCGCCACTGCCGGCGTTGTTGTCATCCTCGGGGGCCTCGCCACAAGCGGCGGCGGTGAGCGCGAGCCCACCCACCGCGATAATCGAGGCGATCCGCATCCCACGCACCGAGCGCAAGACGTCTCCTTCCCATTGCTCACCGCGCCTTGTGCGGTGGCAGCCCATCAGCCGGCCTGCGGGTGTGCCGCCGGCTGTCCCACGTTACGGACGGGAGCGTACGCCCGCGCCCACCCACCGGCCGACAATCGTGCACGACTGTTGAGCGCCTGTTACCCGGGTGTAACCCTTGCGTGGGGCACGTCACTCTTCGTGCTGGTAAGCGAGCGCCAAGGCGTCCGCAACGTCCGTTTTTCGGGGGCGACCCCCTCCCCGGACGTTACCGCCAAAAGACCGCGACCGCCGCGTTGACCAGGGTCAGGCCCACGATTGCCAGGAAGTGGCCGCGGTTCACCGCGTCCCGCTTCCGGGAGAAGAAGACCATGACGAAGATCAGCAAAGCGATGACCAGCTTCGTCACAAGTTTGGCCGGTGCCGGTTCGTCTCCGTCGCGGAGCGGGGCGGAGAGTCCGAGCCCGGTCAGCAGCTGGATCGCCGCCCCCCAGAGCATGGCCTGGTTGATCCGGATCGGACCGCTGACGTACTGGGCGATCGAGCCGCCGAGCAGCAGAGCGAAGCCGATCAGATGGACATAGAGAAGGATTAGTCGAAGTGCTTCCACGTCGCTCATCCTCTCCTATCAACGACGGTTTGTAGTAGGGGGTCGGGTGGCGTGGCGTGTCCCGGCCCACCGAGCAGGCCACCCGGGCTACGCGACCACCTCGGAGCGTTCGGCCGCCGCCGGGTTGTTGACCGCCGGCGTCGCCCCGGCCCGCCGGCCGAACAGCACCAGGAGCAGGCCGACCACCGCGTACCCGGCGAGGATCGCCACTGCCCGCCCGGCGCCGGCACCTTCGAAGAAGGCCGCCGACCGCAGTGCGGTGCCACCCGCGCCGACCGGAAGCCACTGCCCCACCTCACCCCAGGGCTGCGGCAGCAGTTCGGGAGCGGCGGAGACGGCCGAGAGCGGGTTGCCGACCAGGAACACCAGCAGCGCGCCGAGCCCGATCCCCGGCCGGCCGAGCACCGCACCCGGCCCGGCGACGGTGGCCGCGGCGGCGAGCGCGAAGAGCCCGATCACGGACCCCTCGGCGAGTCGGCTCCCGCCGATCACGCCGAGCCAGTCGTGCAGCACGACGACGCCGGCCACCCCGGCCAGCACGGCGTAGGCCGCCAGCCCGGCCAGTCGGGCGGCCCGCCGACGTACGAGCACTGTCAGCAGCGCGCCGGCCAGCAGGCTGGTCATCGCGAACGGCAGGAAACCGGCGGCGAAGCCGGCACCCCGGGGGTCGTCCGGATCGGCGGGGACCACCGGTACCACCGGCACCGGCCGGCCGGCGGAGAGCTGCCCGGCCGCCTCCGCGAGCAGGGCGGCGACCGTCGGGCTGGCGGCCGGCGCGGTGTGCAGGGCGATGCCGTCCGGGCCGACGACGAAGGCGGCGTACACCTCGCGGTCGCGCAGCGCCCGGTCGGCCGCCTCGGCGTCCGCCAGGTTGGTGACGGCGAACGCGCCCGGACGGGCCGCGGTGAGCCGGCCGGCCAGGTCGCCGGCGACAGGAGCCGGCCCGGCGACGGCGATCGGCAGGTCGCGAGGGGTGAGGTTGGCCGCCGGAGCCGCGAAGAGGGGTACGAGCAGCGCCTGCATCGCCACCGCCAGGGCGGCGATCAGGAGGGCGAGCTGCAACGGCGGGCGACCGCGGGTGGGTGACGCGGGCATGACGGCCTCCTAAAACGAACGCTCGTTCTCGGATTTGAGAGTGCACCGCCCGCCGCGGATGTGTCAAGAACGAATGTTCGCTTTACACTGTGCGACGTGCCACGGGTCTCCGAAGAACACCGCACCGCCCGCCGTCAGCAGATCGTCGAGGCTGCCCGCCGCTGCTTCCTGCGGGAGGGCTTCCACCGCACCTCCATGCAGGACGTGATCGCCGAGGCCCAGCTGTCGGTGGGTGCTGTCTACCGCTACTTCCCGAGCAAGACCGACCTGATCAACGCGATCGCCGAGCAGGCGATCGGCGGCGCCGGTCAGGTGCTCACCGAGCTGACCCGGCAGGACCCGCCGCTGCCGCTGCTGGCCGTGCTCGACCGGGTGCTGGCGTACATCGAGACCCAGCTCGGCGAGGACGGGGCGCTGCGCATCGCGATCCAGGTCTGGGGCGAGTCGCAGCGCGACCCGGCACTCGCCGCCTTCGTCTCCGAGACGTACACCGGCTTCCGGGAGCACTTCACGGCCCTGGTCCGGCGGGCCCAACGGTCCGGCGAACTCCCGGCCGACGCCGACCCCGAGGCCGCCGGGGCGGCGTTGTTCGGCCTCGTTCCGGGCTGGTTCATCCAGCGCCTGCTGACCGGCGTCCCGGACCGCGCGACCTACCTGACCGGCGTGGGGGCCCTGCTCGGCGCGACTCCGCGACCGTCCTGAACGCGATGGCGACGGAGATCAGCGGGCGGTAGGCGTTCGTCGCCGGGATGGCATCGGGAGAGCTTGCAGATACAGTGCCGCCATGCGCGCTCGACTGTCCGACATCGCCCAGCAGGCCGACGTCAGCGAGGCGACGGTGTCGCGGGTGCTCAACGACCGCCCGGGCGTGGCCTCGGAGACCCGTAAGGCCGTCCTCACCGCGCTCGACGTGCTCGGCTACGAGCGCCCGGCCCGGCTGCGCAAGCGCAGCGCCGGCCTGGTCGGCCTTGTGGTGCCAGAGCTGGACAACCCGATCTTCCCCGCTTTCGCCCAGGTCATCGAGTCGACCCTGGCGCAGAGCGGCTTCACACCGGTGCTCTGCACCCAGACCGCCGGCGGCGTCACCGAGGACGAGTACGTCGAGATGCTGCTGGACCGGCAGGTCTCCGGGATCGCCTTCGTCTCCGGTCTGCACGCCGACGCCGCCGCCAACCACGACCGCTACCGGGCGCTTCTCGCCCGGCCGATGCCGGTCGTGATGATCAACGGGTACGTGCCCGGCATCGGCGCACCCTTCGTCTCCTGCGACGACCGCGAGGCGGCCGAACTGGCCGTCGCCCACCTCGTGGCGCTCGGGCACCGGCGGATCGGCCTGGTCACCGGCCCCGACCGCTTCGTCCCCGTGCAACGCAAGGTGGCCGGCTGGCGCGCCGCGATGACCCGCCTGACCGGCGTCCCCGGAGCTGACCTGGGCCCACTGGCCGAGCTGTCACTGTTCGGTGTGGAGGGTGGCGAGGCGGCGGCCGGCCGACTGCTGGACCGGGGCGTCACCGGCATCGTCTGTGGCTCCGACCTGATGGCGCTCGGCGCGATCCGGGCGGCCCGCCAACGCGGCCTTGGCGTGCCCGATGATCTTTCCGTGGTCGGCTACGACGACTCACCACTGATGGCCTTCACCGATCCGCCGCTGACCACCATGCGGCAGCCCGTCACCGCGATGGCGGTGGCCGCCGTCCGAGCCCTGGTGGACGAGATCAACGGACACGGCGCTCCGCACTCGGAGTACCTGTTCCGCCCGGAGCTGGTGGTGCGCGGCTCCACAGCTGTCGTCCCGAACTCCGCGCGACTCTCCTACGCGGGGTCCGCCTAGCCTGCCGACCCGCGCCTTCGGCGTCCCATCCGGCCAGCCGCTCGTCGCCGACACGCGGACACCTGGTTGGAACGGCGTTCAGCGGGTACCTCGTTCTCGACCTGGTCGTCCGTCGTGCCCCGCGCCGACGGGCGACTGGGCTACCGGCCCCTTGTGGTGGGGGGCGAGGTGGTACCGGCGCCACGCGGATTCGACTCCGCGCGGCGCCGGTGTCCGTCTACGCCGATGTGTGCGCCGTCGCCACCCGGGGTACGGCACGAGGCATCGACGCGACGGAGGTGCCCCGTGGTGGTACGGGTTGCGCAGTGCACGATCGACGTGGAGGACCTGGACCTGATGGTCGCGTTCTGGTCAACGGCGCTCGGCTACCAGGTCGAGCAGGGCGACGACGGCAGCGCCAAGTTGTGGCCGGCGGGCCAGGCGTCCGAGGCCGCTCCCACCATCTGGTTGCAGGGCTCCGGGACGGCCAAACGGGGCAAGAACCGTCTGCACCTCGACCTGGTCGCCGACACCGACCCGCAGGCCGAGGTACGACGGTTGATGGACCTCGGCGCGCGGCGGATCGACGTCGGGCAGACCGGTGCCGAGGGGTTCACTGTGCTCGCCGACCCAGAGGGCAACGAGTTCTGCGTGCTGGACGCCGCTCCGAGCCGCTGAACGCCCTCGGGGTCACTTCGCGGTGAGCAACGCGGCGATCCGGGTGAATCCGGCGCGCACCTCGGCCTCGTTCGGCGGTTCGGCGGGCTCGCCGTGCCCCGCCTCGTCAGCGGCGGCGTCCAACTCCTCGTCGATCACGTCCTCGAAGTCACCGTAGAGGTCAGCCCCCTCCACCTGACGGGCCTCGTCCTCAGCGGCGACCTGCGCGGCGGCGATTTCACTGCGGATCTCGTCGGCCGACAGCGCCGGCAGCAACGGCTCCACCACCGCCATCAACTGCTCCTCGGCCACCACCGCCTCGGCCAACGCCAACGCGTGCGGCCGCTCGTACGGCCCGCAGACCACCGGCTCCCACTCGTCGAGGTCACCGAGTGGACCGAAGGTGATGATCCACGGCAGGCCGAGGAGCGGTGAGTCCCCCGGCAGGTCCAGTGTCATGAGTGCGCCCACCGGCTCATCATGGTCCGCGAACACGATTCACGACGCCTTTCGGCGCAGTTACCGCCCGTCCGGCGGCCTATCCGTGATCGGTCAGCCAGGGCGGGCGGCGTCCAGGGCCGCACGGACCAGAGCGAGCGCGGTGGCCGGCGCCACGCCGAGCCGAGCCGCCTCGGCCGCGTACCCGGCCGCAGCCCGCTGCAACCTGTCGACGGCGTCGTCCCGGCCGGGCGCGACGAAGGTGCCGTTGCGCCCACGGGTCTCCAGCAGCCCCGCGGCCTCCAACTCCCGGTACGCCCGGGCCACCGTGTTCGCGGCCAGTCGCAGGTCGGCGGCGAGTTGCCGGACGGTGGGCAGTCGACTGCCCACCGGCAACCGGCCGTCACCGATCAGCTCGGCGAGCTGCCCGCGTACCTGCTCGTACGGGGGCACCGACGAGTCCGGGTCGACCGAGATCAGCACCTCTGCACCCTCCGTCATCAGCCCGCACCGCCCGGAGTACCCGGATCGGTGTCCTCGTCCACGTCTCTCGGCGGGGCGGCGGCCTCCGCCAGGTCCACCACCCGCCCATTCGATGAGGTCGCGAGGAGTGCCGCGCCGAACAGCACCAACTGGTTGAGCAGGTAGAGGTAGAGCAACAGACCGACGGCGCCGGCCACCACGGTGTACGCCGGATTGCGTTCGGTACGCACCACGTAGTACCGCCCGACCGTGTTCAGCAGCGTGATGCCGACCGCCACCAGCAACACCACCGGGCGCAACCGGGACCTGCTCATCCGCAGCCGGGGCACCGCGACGAGCAACGCGGTGGCGAGCACCGCGTTGACCAGCACGCTGAGTACCGCGCTGATCGTGGTCAGGCCGACCGACCCCGTGCTGCGCAGCAGAAATCGCAGCAGCGACTCCAACGCGTCCACCGCCGCGACCGATACGCCGAGCAGCACGAAGACGCCGATCATCACGCCCAGGTCGACCAGCCGTCGGATCACCAGGTTGCCCGGCTGCTGGTTGAGCTGGTACATCAACCGCTGCGAGGACCGGATCGCCTCCACCCAGCCGATGCCGGTGAAGACCAGGATGACCAGACCGACCACGCCGACGGTGTTGCTGGAGTTGGCGATCTGCTGGGCGTCCAGGAACGGCAGGTTGTCCTTGAGGAAGTCGGCGGCCGCCGCGCTGACCTCGTCGTTGTCCTCCAGGATCGCGCCGAAGACGGAGTACGCGACCAGGGCGAGAGCGAACACCGCGAAAAAGCCGTAGTAGGCGATCGCCGCGGCCAGCCTCCCGGCCAGCACCTCGGCGTACAGCGCGCCGGCCCGCCACACGTGGTCGAAGAGCCCCGACCGGTGGCGCGCGGCGCTCACCCAGCGGTCGATGCCCGCCTCGATCCGGCCGATCACGTTCACGCGATCATCCTCGCCGATCTCCCACTGCTGTGGTGGCAACCGGCTCCTGGTGCTCGCCGGCCGGCGCGTCGCCGACGGGGGTCAGTCGCCGAGGCGGAAATCCCGACGCGGCTGCCACCGGGCCTGCCCGCTGTGCGAGAACAACGTGAACGCGTCGACCTCGAACATCGCGGAGAAGTCGGCCAGATCCTCGTACACCTTGTCCAGAGCCTCCGGCGCCACGTCCTGTGCCACGGTGACGTGCGGATGGTACGGGAAGCGCGCCTGGCGGTGCAGGCCCGGCGCCGCGGCGATGGCGGCGGCCAGCAACTCGCACTCGCTGATACCGGCGGCCACCGCGACGAACACCACCTGGGTCACCGGGCGGAACGTCCCGGTGCCCCGCAGGTGCAGTGTGAACGGCAGGTGCGCGGCGGCGACGGTGGCCAGGTGCTGCTCGACGGCGGGCAGGTTGGCCGTCTGGATCTCGGTGGGCCCCAGCAGCGTCACGTGCGCGGGAACGGCGAGCGGGTCGCCGGCCTCGACCCGCCGACGGGTCAGCCGGCCACCCCACGGCTCGGGAATGTCCACCGCGATGCCGATCTGGGTGGTGTCACCGGTCGGCGAAACCCCGCCACTGCGATCCACGCTTCGCGCCGCCCCTCCGGCCACCAACCCGCCCACCTGTCCGTGGAGCTACTCGCCGCGGACGGGCGCGAAGAATCCGACCCGCTCGTACGCCGACCGCAGGGTCGTCGCGGCCACCGCGCGAGCCTTCTCCGCACCGCCGGCGAGCAGCTTGTCCAACTGCGCCGGGTCGTCGAGGTAGGTGCGGGTGCGCTCCTGGATCGGCCGGACGAAGTCCGTGACGACCTCGGCCAGCTCCTTCTTCAGGTCGCCGTAGCCGCGGCCGGCGAACGCGGCCACCAGCTCGTCGATGCCGCGCCCGCTGAGCGCTGAGTGGATGGTGAGCAGGTTGGACACACCGGGCTTGGTCTCGGTGTCGAAGACGATCTCCCGACCGGTGTCGGTGACCGCCGACCGGATCTTCTTCGCGGAGCGGGCCGGGTCGTCCAGGAGGTCGATGATGCCGGCGGGTGAGGACGACGACTTGGACATCTTCGCCGTCGGGTCCTGAAGATCGGTGATCTTCGCAGTGTCCTTGACGATGTGCGGCGCGGGCACCGTGAACGTCGGGCCGAACGTCGCGTTGAACCGCTGGGCCAGGTCACGGGAGAGTTCCAGGTGCTGGCGCTGGTCCTCGCCGACCGGCACCGCGTTGGCCTGGTAGAGCAGGATATCGGCGGCCTGCAGGATCGGGTAGGTGAACAGCCCGACACTCGACCGCTCGTTGCCGTGCTTCTGCGACTTGTCCTTGAACTGGGTCATCCGACTGGCCTCGCCGAAGCCGGTGATGCAGCCGAGCACCCAGGCCAGCTGCGGGTGCTCGGGCACCTGCGACTGCACGAACAGGGTGCTGCGTTCCGGGTCGAGCCCGACCGCGAAGAGCTGGGCGGCGGCCACCCGGCTGCGTTGACGCAGCAGCGCCGGGTCGTGCCCCGCGGTGATGGCGTGCAGGTCCACGACGCAGTAGAAGGCGTCGTGGGTCTCCTGGAGAGCCACCCAGTGCCGGACCGCGCCCAGATAGTTGCCGAGGTGGAACGAGTCGGCCGTCGGCTGGATGCCGGAGAAGACGCGGGGGCGGGCGGGAACGTCGGACATGGCGACAATTCTGTCAGCAAGCGACCGGGTCCGTCATGACGGGCCGGCGGGTCGGCTGCGCCCCGCCGGTGTCGGGCTGCTGACCTCGGGTGCTTCGCCCGCGTCGACCCACCGCGTCGGTCCGACCACAGACCGGCGCTGCTGCCCCGCCATCCTCTCCCGCACCTGTCCGGGCCCGATTCCCTGAACCGACTCGCGGCGCTGCTCGGCGTTGTCCTCGCGGCGCTGCTCCGACGGTCGGACGGCGGACACCGCGAGCCGGGCAACCCGGCGGCCGTCCAGTGCGAGCACCCGGAGCAGCCAGCCGCCCGGCGGTCCGGCCGGGTCGGGCTCGGCGACCTCGTCCGGTTCGGTGGGCACCGGCACCTCGTCGCCGACCACCGGCAACCGACCCAGCACGGCCATCACGAACCCCCCGACCGTCTCGTACGGGCCGGCGGGCAGCGCCACTCCGGTCCGTTCGGCGAAGTCGGCGAGGTTGAGGCGGCCGTCCACCACGGCGGGCAGGCCGGGGCGTACGGGGTCCGGAGCGGCGTCGTACTCGTCGTGGATCTCGCCGATCAACTCCTCGATGAGGTCCTCGAGCGTGACGATCCCGGCGGTGCCTCCGTACTCGTCGACCACCACGGCGAGGTGCTGGCCCTCCCGGCGCATCTCGGTCAGCGCGGGTAGCACCCGCTTGCTGCCGGGGAGCCGCTTCACCTCGCGGGTCAACTCACCGACGGTGACGCAGTTGTCGGCGTCCGGCCGCAGCAGCACGTCACGGAGGTGCACGAAGCCGACCACGTCGTCGTGGGTGCCGTCGGTGACCGGGTAACGGGTGTGCGTCTCGGCGCGGACCAGCCGGGCGGCCTCGGCGATGGTCAACCGTGCCGGGAGGAAGACCACCTCGGTGCGCGGCATCATCACCTCGCGGATCAGGCTGGCGCCGGCCACGAGGACCTCGTCGATGATTCGCCGTTCGTCCGGGTCGAGCACCGTGTTCGCCGCGACCAGGTCCCGCAGGTCGGCCTCGGAGATGCGCTCGCGGCCTGCCGCCGGGCCCGCCCCGAGCAGATCGGTGACGAGGCGGGTGGCACCATCGGCGGCGCGGACCAGCATGCGGGCGACGGCTCGGGCGAGCGGACCGGGATCGCGGCGGGGCTGCACCCGCACGCGTCGCCGAAGCCCGGTACGGGCCGCTTCCCGCATGACAGAGATGGTAGACACCGTTCGCTCATCGCACCGGGGATCGCACGGACAGGGCCACGAATGTTCGGCTCTGTTTAATCGTGAGAGATTATGGTGAGATGGGGATGATGGCGGTGTCGGCGACGATGTCGACCACCGCCTTAGGGTGATCACCGAAGGGCCACGTCCCGGGCGGGCCAGGCAGGGAGGCAACGACGTGAAACTGCTCGTCACCGGGGGCGCCGGCTTCATCGGCAGCGTGGTGACCCGGATGCTGCTCGACGCGGGCCACCAGGTGGTCGTCCTGGACGACCTCCGCACCGGGCACCGGGAGGCGCTCGCCCCGGACGCGACCCACGTCGAGGCGCCCATCCACGAGGCCGCCCGCATCGTCACCGCGGACGCCGGCTTCGACGGGGTGCTGCACTTCGCCGCCCTGATCGCCGCCGGCGAGTCGATGGTCAGGCCGGAGCTGTACTGGCAGAACAACACGGTCGGCACGCTCGCCCTGATCGACGCGGTCCGCGCCGCCAGGGTGCCGCGGATGGTCTTCTCCTCCACCGCCGCCGTCTACGGCAACCCCACCGAGCTGCCCATCCCCGAGACGGCGGTCAAGGCACCCACCAACACGTACGGCGCCACCAAACTCGCCGCCGACATGGCGCTCACCTCCGAGGCCGTCGCGCACGGGCTCGCCGCCGTCTCGCTGCGCTACTTCAACGTCGCCGGCGCGCACCTCGACGGTGAGGTCTCGCTGGGTGAACGCCACGACCCGGAGACGCACCTGATCCCGATCGCGCTGGAGGTCGCCGCCGGTCGGCGGGAGAAGCTCCAGCTCTTCGGCGACGACTACCCGACCGTCGACGGCACCTGCGTCCGCGACTACATCCACGTCGCCGACCTCGCCCGGGCGCACCTGCTGGCGTTGGACGCCGCGACCGCTGGCCAGCACCGCATCTACAACCTCGGCAACGGCAACGGCTTCAGCAACCGCCAGGTCGTCGACGTGGTCCGCGAAGTCACCGGGCGACCTGTGCCGGTCGAGGTGGCGCCACGCCGCGAGGGCGACCCCGCCGAGTTGGTCGCCTCCTCCGCGCTGGCCCACGACGAGCTGGGCTGGACGCCCCAGAAGCCGACCCTGCACGACATGGTCGGCGACGCCTGGGCCTTCTACGGCAAGCACGTCCTGGGGCAGTCATGACCAACCCGAACGGCGACGTCGTCGCACGGGCCGCCGAGGGTTTCACCAACCAGTACGGCGGCGAGGCGGCCGGCCGCTGGGCGGCTCCCGGCCGGGTGAACCTGATCGGTGAGCACACCGACTACAACGAGGGGTTCGTGCTGCCCTTCGCCCTGCCGCTGCGGACGGTGGTCGCCGCCGACCGGCAGGACGGCGAACAGTGGACGGTCTGGTCCGAGCTCTCCGACGAGACCATCACCTTCGGCGCGGACGACGTCGCCGAGCCAGGACGGGTGACCGGCTGGGGCGCGTACGTCGCCGGGGTGGTCTGGGCGCTCCGCGAGGCGGGTCACCAGGTGCCGGGCGCCCGGCTGGCGATCGCCTCCGACGTTCCACTGGGCTCCGGGCTCTCCTCGTCGGCCGCACTGGAGTCGGCAGTGCTGGCCGCGCTGCTCGACCTCGGTGGGCTGGAGCTGGCCCCGGAGCGGCAGCCCCGGCTGGCACAGCGGGCGGAGAACGTCTACGTCGGTGCGCCGACCGGCATCATGGACCAGTCGGCGGTGATCCGCTGCCGCGCCGGGCACGCCCTCTTCCTGGACTGCCGCGACGAGTCGGTCGAGCACATCCCGTTCGACCTGGACGCCGCCGGGCTGGCGGTTCTGGTCGTCGACAGCCGAGCGCCGCACCGGCACGCGGACGGCGAGTACGCTGCCCGCCGCCGCTCCTGCGAGGCCGGGGCGAGCGCCCTCGGCGTCGCCGCGCTGCGGGACGTCGGCGTCGACCAACTCGACGCCGCGCTGGCACAGCTCGACGACGACGAGACCAGGCGACGGGTCCGGCACGTGGTGACCGAGGACCAGCGTGTGCTGGACACTGTGGCGCTGCTCCGCGCCGCCCGGGTCCGTGACATCGGCCCGCTGCTCACGGCCTCGCACGTCTCGATGCGCGACGACTTCGAGATCACCGTGCCGGAGATCGACACCGCTGTCGAGGCGGCGTTGGCGGCTGGCGCGTTGGGTGCCCGGATGACCGGCGGCGGTTTCGGAGGCTGTGTCCTCGCCCTGGTCGAGGTGGACCGCGCCGACGAGGTCGCCGCCGCCGTCAGGGCCGCGTACGCCGAACGAGGCTTCACCACCCCCGGCACCGTGACTGTCCTACCCTCCCCCGGCGCCACCCGCCTCCCCTGACCCCGCCCCGACCCTGCCCCTGCCCCCTGCCCTGCCCTGCCCTGCCCTGCCGTGGTTGATCAAGAGGTTTGCGTCAATTCGAGCCCGAATCCTGACGCAAACCTCTTGATCACGGGGCCGGAACGGGGGCCGGGGCAGGGCGCGACGGCCGGGCCGGAGATCGTGCTCGTTCATGGAAGTAGTGGCCTCACGTGTTGGGGAGGCCACTACTTCCTGGATCGAGCGCGATCTTGCCGGGGCGGGAGCCTTAGCGTGGCGGGGGGGTTGGTTAGCCGGCTTCGACGATCATGGCGGCGCCCACCGTGCGGTTGGTGGTCTCGTCGATGATGACGAAACCTCCGGTGGTGCGGTTGCGCCGGTACTCGTCGGCCAGCAGCGGCACCGTCGTCCGCAGCCGCACCCGACCGATCTCGTTGAGCCGCAGCTCGTCGGCCGACTCGTCGCGGTGCAGCGAGTTGATGTCCAACCGGTAGTGCAGCCCACGCACGATCGCCCGCGCCGAGCGGGTGGTGTGCTTGATCGCGTACCGACCGCCGACCCGCAGCGGGGCCGTCTCGTCCATCCAGCAAACCATCGCCTCGATGTCCTGGGCGACCGCCGGCGCGTTGTTCGGCCGGCAGATCAGGTCACCCCGGGAGATGTCGATCTCGTCGGCCAGTCGTACCGTCACGGACATCGGCGGGAACGCCTCCGCGACCGGACCGTCGGCGGTCTCCACGGCGGCGATCCGGCTGGTGAAGCCGGACGGCAGCACCATCACCTCGTCACCCGGCTTGAGCACGCCGGAGGCGACCTGGCCGGCGTAGCCGCGGTAGTCGGTCACGGTTGTCGACTGCGGACGGATCACGTACTGCACCGGGAACCGGACGTCGACCAGGTTGCGGTCGCTGGCGATGTGCACCCGCTCCAGGTGGTGCAGCAGCGACGGGCCCTCGTACCACGGCATGTTCTCCGACCGGGCGACGATGTTGTCACCGCGCAGCGCGGAGATCGGCACCACGGTCAGGTCGGGTACGTCGAGTTTCGCGGCGAACGCTGTGAACTCGTCGGCGATCTGCTCGTAGACCTCCTGCGACCAGTCCACCAGGTCCATCTTGTTGACACAGAGGACCAGGTGCGGCACCCGCAGCAGGGAGCACAGGAACGCGTGCCGGCGGGACTGCTCGACCAGGCCCTTGCGCGCGTCCACCAGGATCAGCGCCAGGTCGGCGGTGGACGCCCCAGTGACCATGTTGCGGGTGTACTGGATGTGCCCGGGGGTGTCGGCGATGATGAACTTGCGCCGTGGGGTGGCGAAGTAGCGGTATGCCACGTCGATGGTGATGCCCTGCTCCCGCTCGGCACGCAGGCCGTCGGTGAGTAGCGCCAGGTTGGTGTATTCGTCACCGCGGGCGGCGCTGACCGCCTCCACCGCCGCCAACTGGTCGGTGAAGAGCGACTTGGTGTCGTAGAGCAGCCGCCCGATCAGTGTCGACTTGCCGTCGTCCACGCTGCCGGCGGTGGCGAACCGCAGCAGGTCCATCGCCCGGGCCTCCGGCCCGGCCCCGGTGACAGCCCGGTCCTCCGCATTCGCCATGGTCTCGGTGGTCATCAGAAGTAGCCCTCCCGCTTGCGGTCCTCCATGGCGGCCTCGCTGACCCGGTCGTCACCACGGGTGGCGCCGCGCTCGGTGATCCGGGTGGCCGCCACCTCCTCGATGACCTTCTCCACGGTGTCCGCGTCGGAACGGACGGCGGCGGTGCAGGAGGCGTCGCCGACGGTGCGGTAGCGCACCTGCTCCTTGAACCGCTCCTCGCCCGCCCGGGGACGGAAGAACTCGTTGACCGCGTACAGCATGCCGTCCCGCTCGATCACCTCACGCTCGTGCGCGTAGTAGATCGAGGGCAGCGGGATGCGTTCCCTGGCGATGTAGTGCCAGACGTCCAGCTCGGTCCAGTTGGACAGCGGGAAGACCCGGATCGACTCGCCGGGGTGGTGCCGGCCGTTGTACAGCGACCACAGCTCCGGCCGCTGGTTCTTCGGGTCCCACTGGCCGAACTCGTCACGGAAGCTGAAGACCCGCTCCTTCGCGCGGGCCTTCTCCTCGTCCCGCCGAGCCCCACCGAAGAGCGCGTCGAAGCGGTGCTTCTCCACGGCGTCCAACAGCACCGGCGTCTGGATCCGGTTGCGCATGCCGTCGCCGGACTCCCGGACCATCCCGCTAGCGAGGGCTTCCGGCACGCTCGCGATCACGAGCTGCAACCCCAGCTCGGCGACTCGCTGGTCGCGGTATTCCAGAACCTCGGGGAAGTTGTGCCCGGTGTCGACGTGCATGACGGGGAAGGGGATGTTGGCCGGGGCGAACGCCTTCTGCGCCAGCCGCAGCATGACGATCGAGTCCTTGCCGCCGGAGAAGAGCAGCACCGGGCGTTCCATCTCGGCGACCACCTCGCGCATCACGAAGATGCTCTCCGCCTCCAGGGCGTCCAGGTGGGAGACCCGGTACGCCGCCGGGGTGGTCATGACACCGACTCGATTCGCTCGCTCATCCGATTTCCAGACCTTTCCGGTCGGACATGTCAAGAAAGTGCGCTCAGGCTACCCGGAATGTCTCTGCAGCGCTGCAAGCAACCGGGTGGCGAGATCCTTGCGGCAGACCAGGAGGTCCGGCAGGCGCGGATCCGCCTCGTTGTATCTCAGCGCAGATCCGTCGATCCGGGAAGCGTGTAGTCCGGTGGCCGTCGCCACAGCGACCGGGGCGGCGGAGTCCCACTCGTACTGCCCACCGGCGTGGATGTACGCGTCGACCTCGCCGGTGACCACGGCGGCGATCTTCGCTCCGGCCGAACCCATCGGCACCAGGTGCGCCCCGACGTCCTCGGCCAGGTCGGTGAGGAAGACGGGCGGCCGGCTCCGGCTCGCCGCCAGGCGGATCTTCCGCTCGCCGGCCGTCGCCGCCTCCACTGTCATCGGCGGGTACGCCGGCGGGTAGTCGGTGCCCAGCACCCGGTGCTGCGCCGGCAGGCCGACCGCCCCGGCGACCAGCCCGTGCGGGCTCGGCGCGTTACGCGCCCAGAGCGCCACGTGCACCGCCCAGTCCGAGCGGCCCTCCTCGGAGAACTCCCGGGTGCCGTCCAACGGGTCGATGATCCACACCCGGTCGGCGGTCAACCGCGACACCGCCCCGGTGTTCACCTCGGCCGCCCAGGCCAACCGCGAGCCCTCGTCCTCCTCCGAGAGCACCGCGTCGCCCGGTCGCCACTTCGCCAACTCCGTGCGAATCAGGTCGTGCGACACCTTGTCCCCGGCCGACTTCAGCGCACCGGAGTCCGCGAAACCCATCTCCGTGCGCAGGTCGAGCAACGCCTGCCCGGCCCGGGACGCCAGCCATCGGGCGAACGCGCCATCGATCATCGGAGGACTGCTCATCTGCCCGCTCCCGTCGCCTCGCCGCGACCCGTGCCCGCACAGGCCGATTCGCCGCGACCCGCGTCGCCGGTCGCGGCACGCCGAAAGGCGCAGACTACCGGCCCACAGTTTCCGATCCGGTACGCCTCGCCCGGCCAGACCCGGTCAAGAGGCCCCGAGTCGGGGCCTTTCGACCCGGCCTCAACTGCCGTGGTACAGGTTCTGCGTGGGCTCCACGCCCTTGACGATCACCGACTCCACCACGTCGGCGGCCCGGTCCACCAGGAAATCCAGCTCCTTACGCTCCGCCGCGCCGAAATCCGACAGCACGTAATCCGCCGGATCCTGCCGCCCCGGCGGTCGGCCGACGCCGAACCGCACCCGCGCGTAGTCCTTCGTGCCCAACGACTTCGACATCGACCGCAGGCCGTTGTGCCCACCCTCGCCACCGCCGAACTTCACCCGCACCTGGCCGTACGAGATGTCCAGCTCGTCGTGCACCGCGATCACCTGCGCCGCCGGCACCTTGTAGAACTGCGCCAGGGCCGCCACCGGCCCACCGGACAGGTTCATGTACGTCAGTGGCTTCACCAGCACCAGCTTCGGCCCACCGAACCCCAGCCGCGCCTCGGCCACCTCGGCCACCGCCCGCTTGTGCCGCCCGAACCGGGCACCGACCCGGCCGGCCAGCAGGTCGGCCACCATGAAGCCGACGTTGTGCCGGTTCCCGGCGTACTCCCGACCGGGGTTGCCCAGACCGACCACCAGCCACGGCCCCACCTCGTCCGTCACGACCTGTCCCTCCCGACGCCCATCCACCGACTCCCGATACGCCGACAGGCGCCCCCGACCATCCGGGGACGCCTGTCGCAGAGTACGAACCGATCAGGCCTCGGTGCGCGCCTCGGCGTTCTCGTCGCCCTCGGCGGCCGGGGCGTCCGCGTCCTCGGAGCCCTCGGTGGTCTCGCCGACCTCGGCCTCGGCCTCGTCGGTGGCAACCTCGACCTCGGGCAGCGTCGCCTCGAGCTGCTCGGCGGTGGGGGCGGCGGTCACCGACGCGACGGTCAGGTCCGAGTCGGCGGCCAGCTCGACGCCGGTCGGCAGCTCGACGTCACCGGCGGTCACCTGGGTGCCCGCCTCCAGGCCCTCGATCGACGCCTCGAGGTGGTCCGGCACCTTGGTGGCGTCGGCGGTCACCGAGAGGGTGTCGTGGTCGTGCACGATCAGGGTGTCCCGCGCGGCCTCGCCGGTCAGCTGGACCGGAACCTCGACGGTGACCTTCTCGCCCCGACGCACCAGGAGCAGGTCGACGTGCTCGAAGGTGTCCCGGATCGGGTCACGCTGGATCGCCTTCGGCAGCGCCAGCACCTGGGTGCCGTCGGTGATGTCGATAGCGAAGAGCTGGTTGGCACCACCCTTGCGGATCGCGGCGGCGAACTCCCGCGACGGCAGCGCGATGTGCTTGGGCTTCTCGCCGTGGCCGTACAGCACGGCGGGCACCTTGCCGGCCCGGCGGGTACGACGGGCACCACCCTTGCCGAACTCGGTGCGGGGCTCGGCGCTGATCTTTACCTCGGACACGGGGAAACTCCTGATGCTTTTCGCTGCGGCGGCTTGTCGTCTGGCGGTGCTGGGGCGAGGGGCTCGCTGGGGCTCATGCGTCTTGAACGACTGCCCGGAGCACCGCGTCGATGACGGTGCCTCCGTGCGGCGCTTTTCAGCGGCCCGCCGGGCACCCTCGCCGTGGCAACCGCACCAGTCTACCCGAGCTGTTTCCAGGGTTTGCGGCAGTCCCCGTTCACGGCTCCAGACCGGCGCGTCGGTGGTGCTCCCACCAGCGCGCCGGCCCCGTTTCCACCAGTTTGACAGCCCCGCCCCCACCGGCCTGCCAAGTGGCGGAAACGGGGCTGGACGGTCAGCTCAGGCCACCGAAGAGGGTGGTCACCGAACCGTCGTCGAAGACCTCCCGGATCGCCCGCGCGAGCAGCGGCGCGATCGACAGCACCGTCAGCTTGTCCAACTGCTTCTCCGGCGGGAGCGGCAACGTGTTGGTCACCACGATCTCGCTGATCGAGCTGTTCTTCAGCCGCTCGGTGGCCGGGTCCGACAGCAGGGCGTGGGTGGACGCGACCACGATCTCCGCCGCGCCCTGCTCCTTGAGGATGTCGGCGGCCTTGGCGATCGTGCCACCGGTGTCGATCATGTCGTCGACGATCAGGCAGACCCGGCCCTCCACCTCGCCGACCACGCGGTTGGCCACGACCTGGTTCGGCTTCATCGGGTCCCGGGTCTTGTGGATGAACGCCAGCGGGCAACCGCCCAGCCGGTCGGTCCACCGCTCGGCCACCCGCACCCGACCCGAGTCCGGCGCCACCACTGTCATCGGCCGGCCGGCGTACTTGCGCTCCACGTACTCGGCCAGGATGTCCATGGCGAAGAGGTGGTCCACCGGGCCGTCGAAGAAGCCCTGGATCTGCGCGGTGTGCAGGTCGACGGTGAGGATGCGGTTCGCGCCAGCGGTCTTCAACAGGTCCGCCACCAGGCGGGCCGAGATCGGCTCCCGGCCCCGGTGCTTCTTGTCCTGACGCGCGTACGGGTAGAACGGCAGCACCACGGTGATCCGCTTCGCCGACCCCCGCTTCAGCGCGTCCACCATGATCAGGGTCTCCATGACCCAGGTGTTCACTCCGTGCGTGACGGACTGCACCACGAAGGCGTCCGAACCACGCACCGAGTCCTTGAACCGTACGAAGATCTCGCCGTTGGCGAACTCGTACGCGTCGGCCGGGGTCGGCGCGACGCCGAGCACCTCGCCGATCTCCTTGGCCAACTCCGGAAAGCCACGTCCGGAAAAGAGCATCAGGCTTTTGCGGTTTTCGGCGACGATGCTGCCCATGGGCCCGTCTGCTCCCGTTTTGTCGGCGGTACCCGGCCCGGTGGTGGTGGGTCGGGGACTATTCGGTTGCAGTATCTCCCGGGCCGGACGCGCCGCCCACCGTCTCGGTCACGCCGTGGATTGCCTCACTGTCGCTTGCGGTGCCGGGTGCTACCGACGCACCCTTCGCATCGCCCACTCGCTGCGCATCCTTCGCGTCAACGGCCCGCTGCGCCGCCTCGGCCGCTGCCGTGCCGGCGCGACGCTTCACGACCCAGCCCTCGATGTTGCGCTGGCGGGCCCGGGCGACGCCCATCGCACCCGCGGGCACGTCGTCGACGATGACCGAGCCGGCCGCGGTGTACGCGCCGTCGCCCACCTCGACCGGTGCCACGAACATGTTGTCCGCCCCGGTGCGGGCGTGACTGCCGATGACGGTGTGGTGCTTGTTCACCCCGTCGTAGTTCACGAAGACCGACGCCGCGCCGATGTTGGTGTGCTCACCGATCGTCGCGTCACCCACGTACGTCAGGTGCGGCACCTTGGAGCCCGCGCCGATCTGCGTGTTCTTCACCTCGACGAACGTGCCGACCTTCGCCTTCTCGGCGAGCCGTGCGGCCGGCCGCAGGTACGCGTAGGGCCCCACGGTGGCGCCAGCGCCCACCTCGGCGCCGACGGCGTGGCTTCTGACCACCGACGCGGCGGGGCCGACGACAGTGTCGACGAGCGTGACGTCCGGCCCGACCAGCGCGCCCGCGCCGACCACCGTGGCCCCGCGCAGCTGGGTGTTCTGGTCGACCACGGCGTCGCGGTCGAGGGCAACCGTCACGTCGATCCAGGTGGTCGCCGGGTCGAGCAGGCTCACCCCGGTGCGCATCCACGCCTCGTTGACCCGGTCGCGCAGCAGCCGGCGTAGCGTCGCCAGCTCCACCCGGTCGTTGCAGCCCAACGTCTCGACGTGGTCGACGGCCACGTGCACAGCGACCGGCTCGCCGGCCGCGCGGAGCAGGCCGAAGACGTCGGTGAGGTACTCCTCGCCCTGGTCGTTGTCGGTGGAGAGCTTGCCCAGCGCATCGCGCAGTCGCACCGCGTCGAACGCGTAGATGCCGGCGTTGATCTCCCGGATCGCCCGCTGCGTCGCGTCGGCGTCACGCTCCTCGACGATCTGCTCCAGGCGGCCGTCGACGTCCCGGACGATCCGGCCGAGGCCGGTCGGGTCGGGCACCTCGGCGGCGAGCACGGTGGCCGCCGCCGCGGCCTCCTCGTGCGCCGTCACCAGCGCGCCCACCGTCTCGGGTCGCAGCAGTGGCACGTCCCCGTTGATCACCACGACGGTGCCTGCCCCGTCCGGGACGGCGTCCAGCGCGATCCGTACGGCGTGGCCGGTGCCGAGCTGCTCGGCCTGGAGCACTGGCGTGGCGTCCGGTGCGACATCGGACAGGTGCCCCCGGACCTGGTCGGCGCCGTGTCCGACGACGACGACGGTGCGGTCCGCGGCGAGCGGCGCGGCGGCGCTCAGCACGTGACCGAGCAGCGTCCGACCGAGCAGGGGGTGCAGCACCTTGGGCAGTGTCGACTTCATCCGCTTGCCCTCACCGGCGGCGAGCACGACGACGGTACGAAGGTGGGGCTGGGGCACGACGTGGCTCCCGTCGGGACGGCGGACACTCTCGCGGCCATGCTAGCTGCGGGGTCTGTCGCGTCTCTCTCTTACCCCCACCGGACCCTAAAACGGGCGCAGATGGACAGCTCGGCCGCCAGGGTTCGAACCTGAAATACGGGTACCAAAGACCCGGGTGTTGCCAGTTACACCACGGCCGATCAACGATGCGAGCACATCGCATCCGGGGGGACGAGCACCCCGCCGGCTACACCTTAGCGTCCCGAGCGTCGGACGCCATCGCTCATTCCACCCCGCTCTGCCGAACCCGCTTCCCGGCCGACCGCCGGCACCCCCTGTTCCGCACTCCCGACGCCTGCGGCGACACCGCGGGCCGCCCCCGCTCACACGGCCTTGACCTGCTGCTACGTGTGAGTATCCGAGGTTTGTTCGAAACTTCCCCGTGCGATCTACGGTGCCGTAAGTTACGGTGACGTAGGCGTAACTTCGTGATCGTCACCATCCCCCTGCGAGGTCCCATGTCCACTGCTCTGCTCGATCCCAACACCGCCGCGCCCGGCCCCAAACCCCTCACCGACGGCAGCCAGTCCCCCGGCATCCTGGCCGCCCTGTGGGCCTTCGTGGTGATCCCCTTCGTCGCCCTGCTGGTCGCTGTGCCCGTCGCCTGGGGCGGCTGGCTCGGCTGGACCGACGTGCTCATCGGCCTGGTCTGGTACGTCGTCTCGGGGCTCGGCATCACCGTCGGCTTCCACCGCTACTTCACGCACGGGTCGTTCAAGGCCAAGCGTTGGCTACGGGTGACGCTGGCGGTCGCGGGTTCGCTGGCGGTGCAGGGCGAAATCATCCAGTGGGTCGCCGACCACCGCCGGCACCACGCGTTCTCCGATCTGGAGGGCGACCCGCACTCGCCGTGGCGCTTCGGCACCAGCTTCTGGGCGTTGACCCGCGGCCTGTTCCACGCGCACGTGGGCTGGCTGTTCCGCCGCGAACTGTCCAACCGTGAGCGTTTCGCACCAGACCTCATCGCCGACCGCGACATCAGCCGGGTCGACCGACTCTTCCCCGCGCTGGTGGCCGTCTCCCTACTCGGCCCGGCGCTGATCGGCGGCCTGGTGACCTGGTCCTGGCAGGGTGCCCTGACCGCGTTCTTCTGGGCCGGGCTGGTCCGGATCGGCCTGCTGCACCACGTCACCTGGGCGATCAACTCGGTCTGCCACGTCTACGGTGAGCGACCCTTCGCGATGCGCCAGGGCGACCGCGCGTCGAACTTCTGGCCACTGGCGATCCTGTCGTTCGGCGAGAGCTGGCACAACCTGCACCACGCCGACCCGACCAGCGCCCGCCACGGCGTCCTGCGCGGCCAGGTGGACATCTCCGCCCGGGTGATCTGGCTCTTCGAGAAGGTCGGCGCGGCGACGCAGGTGCGCTGGCCGAAGCCGGAACGCCTCGCCGCGAAGCTGGTGAAGCCGGTCGCACCCCGGTAAAACCGGGCGGTGCGCCAGGAGGCCGCCTGGCAGGATGGCCCAGATGACCGAGCCACGCGGGGGGACCGGACGGCTCGGCCGACGGGGAGCCGGGCTCGATCCGGATACGGTCGGACGGCGCGGCGGGGTCGGACCGCCCGACAGTGAGGCGACGACGTGAACGGGCACAGCGGAGGCACCATCCCACGGCAGGGCGTCACCGAGCGCCAGCGAGGCGGCGACATGCCCGAGGTCAGTGACGGTGACGGTGTCGGCAACCGGCGGGCGGTCCCGCCGGCCCCGCTGGCCCCACCCAAGGCCAAACCCACCTCCCGGGTCCGCATGTCGGCGGCCCAGCGACGGGAGCAGTTGATCGCGACCGGCCGGCAGCTGTTCGCCGAGCGTGGCTTCGACGCCACCTCGATCGAGGAGGTCGCCGCTCGCGCCAAGGTCTCCAAGCCGGTGGTGTACGAGCACTTCGGCGGCAAGGAAGGGCTGTACGCGGTGGTGGTGGACCGGGAGGTCCGCGCCCTCCTGGACCGGATCACCACCGCGTTGACCGCCGGGCATCCCCGGGAGCTACTGGAACAGGCCGCGCTGGCCCTGCTGGGCTACATCGAGGAGGAGACCAGCGGCTTCCGGGTCCTGGTCCGCGAGTCGCCGCTGATGTCCGGCACGGCCAACTTCAGCAGCGTGATGAACGACGTGGCGCACCAGGTCGAGCACATCCTGGGCGCCGAGTTCAAGAGCCGCGGGTACGATCCCAAGCTCGCCGAGCTCTACTCACAGGCGCTGGTCGGCATGGTGGCCCTCACCGGGCGCTGGTGGCTGGAGGTCCGCAAGCCGCGCAAGGAGACGGTGGCGGCGCACCTCGTCAACCTGGCATGGAACGGGCTGTCGCACCTGGAGGCGAAGCCGACACTGATCACCGCGCGCCGCCACTGAGCCAGCTGACCGCGCACCGCCCGCTGAGCCCGCTCAGCGGCGGTGCGCGTCGGCGACCGGGTGTTTACGGCGCTCCAGCTCCGCCTCCGCGTGCTCGGCCGGGCCGACCTTGTCGTACAGGCCGGTGCCGAACAGGATCAGGCCGAACAGCATCGACACCACGACCGTGGACATCGAGAAGTTGAGGAAGTTCGCGTCGGTCTGCAGCACGGACATCATCAGGATGCTGGTCACCAGGAACACCACACCCGCGGTCAGATTCATGTAGTGACCGAGGTTGCTGCGCCGCGACGCCCCGATGATCAGGACGATTCCGAAGACCACCGAGGCGAGCGAGAAGGCCAGGTTGGTCCGCAGTCCGAGGGCCCAGGTGCTGCTCCGGGCGAAGAGCGGGTCACCGATCGTCTCGGCGACGCCCCAGACGCCGAAGACCAGGATGTAGACGCCGACCAGACCGGAGAGGACCCGGTACAGCGGCCGTGCCGGATGGTTGACCGGAAAATGCGGCATACCCGAGACCCCCTGATTGACCGTTTCAGGGGAATTCTCGCCCACGAAAACGGGCATGTCAGGCAAAACACTGATGGTCGCGCGGTCCGCCGACCGGCTGGACCAGGTCAGGTTTTCGCCGGAGCCCGAGCTGCGCAGGGATCAAGCCTGACCGCCCGGAGCAGCTCGGGCTCCGGCGAAAACCACAACAGCGACCAAAGAAAGAAGCTCAGAGCACGAGGCGAGCCTTCTGGAACGCCTCCGCCTCCTCGTCCGTGCCGACCTTGCCGTACATGCCGACCATGAGCAGCACCAGGGACGCCGTCAGCACCACGACCACTGTGGTGATGCTGAAGTTGAAGATGTTGGCGTCGGTGCGGATGAAGGCGAGACCACCCAGGCCGATCACCATCAGGGCGTACGCCAGCCACTGGTTGATCGCCACGTCGATGTTGTGGCCGAGCGCGGTGCCGACCAGCACGACGATCCCGAGCAGCACGCTGAGCAGCGAGAAGCCGAGGTTCGTGCCCTGACCGAGGACCCGGGTGTCGTCCTGGGCGAGGATCTCGTTGCCGGTGCTGGCGATGATGCCGAGCACACCGAAGACGACCAGGTACAGACCGGTCAGCCCGCCGATCGCCCGGTAGATCGGCCGCGCGGGGTGGTTGACGGGGGTGTGTGCCATGTCTGTGTCTCCAACGCCGTGGGGTAGGTGTCGCTGACGATTGTCTCGCATGTGGTGGTGTGACGCCGCACACGGGGCCCGGGCCGCCTCGCCCGGAACGTTCAGCTCTCCGGCAGGTCCTCGGCGAGGGTCATCCAGCTCTCCTCGATCCGCTCCCGTTCGGCGCGCAGATCCTTGAGCTGGGCGTCCAGCTCGGCGACCCGGGCGTAGTCGGTGGCGTCCGCCGCCAGCTGATCGAGCAGCGTGGTCTCGCGCTGGTCGAGCTTGCCGAGCTGCCGTTCCAGCCGGGTCAGCTCCTTGCGGGCCTGGCGGACCTCGGCGGCGGACATCCCGGCACCCGAGGGGGCAGCGGGCGCGGAGGCCGAGGAGACGCCCGCCCGAGGCGAGCCGGCCCGCTCGGCGGTCCGCGCGAGGTACTCGTCCACACCGCCCGGCAGGTGCACCAGCCGACCGTCGCCGAACATGCCGTACGCCGTGTCGGTGACCCGCTCGATCAGGTAACGGTCGTGGCTGGCCACGATGATCGTGCCGGGCCACGAGTCGAGCAGGTCCTCCAACGCGGCGAGGGTGTCGGTGTCCAGGTCGTTGGTGGGCTCGTCGAAGAGCAGGACGTTGGGCTCGCCGGCCAGCAGCCGCAGCATCTGCAACCGGCGGCGTTCCCCACCGGAGAGGTCGCTGACCGGCGTCCAGAGGCGGCGGTCGTCGAAGCCGAACACCTCGGCGAGCTGGGACGCGGAGACCTCCCGGTCGCCGAGCTGGACCCGGCGGGCGACCTCCTCGACGGCTTCGAGCACACGCAGGTGCCCGGGCAGCTCGGTGAGCTCCTGGGACAGGAACGCGGGCCGGACCGTGGAACCGGTGCCGAGACGGCCACCGTCGGGGCGGGTGATGCCGGCGAGCATCCGCAGCAACGTGGTCTTGCCGGCGCCGTTGGCCCCGAGGATGGCGATCCGGTCGCCGGGGCCGACCAGCCAGGTGGTGTCGCGCAGGATCTCCTTGGGGCCGGCGTGCAGCTCGACGTTCTCCAGCTCGTACACCTGCTTGCCGAGCCGGGAGACGGCCATGCGTTGCAGGGACATGGTGTCCCGCGCCGGCGGCACGTCGGCGATCAACGCGTTCGCGGCGTCGATGCGGAACTGGGGCTTGGAGGTACGGGCCGGCGGACCACGGCGCAGCCAGGCGATCTCCTTGCGGAGCAGGTTCTGCCGGCGGGCCTCGGTGGCGGCGGCGACGCGCTCGCGCTCGGCGCGGGCCAGGGTCCAGGCGGCGAAGCCGCCCTCGTAGGCGCGAACGGTCTGGTCCGCGACCTCCCAGGTGGTGGTGCATACGGCGTCGAGGAACCACCGGTCGTGGGTGACCACCACGAGCGCGCCCCTGCGGCCGACCAGGTGCCGGGCCAGCCAGTCGACACCGCCGACGTCGAGGTGGTTGGTGGGCTCGTCGAGGATGAGCAGGTCGGAGTCGCGGACGAGCAGCGCGGCGAGCGCCACCCGGCGTCGTTCGCCACCGGACATCGGGCCGACCGGCTGGTCGAGGCCCAGGTGCGGCATGCCGAGACCGTCGAGGATGGCACGGACACCGGCGTCGCCGGCCCACTCGTGCTCGGCGCCCATGCCCTCGTCGAGCCAGGCGGTGCCGAGCACCACGTCCCGGACGGTGGCGTCGGGGGCCAGCGTGAGCTGCTGCGGCAGCCACAGCACCCGCAGGTCGCGACGGTGGGTCACCCGGCCGTCGTCGGGGCCCTCCTGCTTGGTGAGCAGGCGTAGCAGGGTGGACTTGCCGGCACCGTTGAGGCCGACCACGCCGATCCGGTCGGCGTCGTCCAGGCCGAGCGAGACGTCCGTGAGCAGCCGCCCTGCCGCGCCGTACCCCTTGGACACCCGGTCCAGATTGACGATGTTCGCCACGATCCACCCTTCATGATCAAGGCGTCCCGGTGCCGGCGGGCACCTGGACGCCTGCCTCAAGGGTACGCGGACGCCAGGGGCGACCGCGCCGCGCGCCCGTGGGACCGGTGGGACGTACCGTCAGCCGACGCGGGCGCCGGCGACCGGGCCGTGGGCGACCCGCGCCTCCCGGCACACGTCCGCGGCGTTCAGCTCGGCGGCGATCCGCTCCGCGTCGGCGGCGTCGGCGGCGAGGAACACGCAGGTCGGGCCGGAGCCGGAGACGATGCCGGTGAGCGCGCCGGCCTCCTCGCCGGCCTTGAGGGTGTCGGCCAGCGCCGGGAGCATGGCCAGCGCGGCATCCTGGAGGTCGTTGCCGAGCGTACGGGCGAGCACCCGGGGGTCGCGTTGACGCAGCGCACCCAGTAGGGCGTCGGTGGGGCCCAACGGGGCACCGGCGGCACCGGAGTCGCGCAGCCGGTCCAGCTCGCGGTAGGCGGCGGGAGTGGAGAGGCCCACGTCGGCGATCGCCACCACCCAGTGCCAGGTGGTCGGACGCGCCAGCACCGGGCTGATCGCCTCACCCCGGCCGGTGCCCAACGCGGTGCCCCCGTAGATCAGGAACGGCACGTCGGAGCCGAGGTCGGCGGCGATCCCCGCCAACTCGTCGCGGGACAGCCCGGTGCCCCACAGCGCGTCGCAGGCCACCAGCGCGGCCGCCGCGTCGGCGCTGCCACCGGCCAGCCCGCCGGCCAGCGGGATCTGCTTACGCAGGTGCAGCCGGGCATGCGGCAGCACGCCCGCGTACCCGGCGAGGGCGTGCGCCGCGCGGATCACCAGGTTGGAGTCGTCCAGGGCCAGCTCGCCGGTGCCCTCGCCCTCCATCGTCAGGGCGAGAGTGTCGCCCCGACGGGCCGTCAGCTCGTCGTAGATCGAGATGGCGTGGTAGACCGTGTTCAGCTCGTGGTAGCCGTCCCGGCGCAGCGGGCCCACCCCGAGGTGCAGATTGACCTTGGCGGGCACCCGGACCTTCACCGGCCCGATGGCCCCGCGTCGCTCGTCCTCGTCGTCCGGACGCCAGGCCTCGGTCACGGGGTGACATCCCGCAAGCGCAGGCGGATGTCGAACGGCTTGGCCACGATTAGCTCCTCGGCGTCCTCGGCGGGCACGGGCGTCAGCCTACTTCGCGGCCGGCGTACCGGCCGGAGCCGACGCGGCGATGGCGGCGAACTGCTCGACGGTCAGGGACTCTCCACGGGCACCGGGGTCGACGCCGGCCGCGGTGAGCGCTGCGGCGGCCCGGTCCGCGCCACCGGCCCAGCCGGCCAACGCGGCGCGCAGCGTCTTGCGCCGCTGCGCGAACGCCGCGTCGACAACGGCGAACACCCTTTCCCGGGGTACGTCGGAGCGGGGCGGTTCGTGGCAGGTGAAGGCGACCAGGCCGGAGTCGACGTTCGGCACCGGCCAGAACACGTTCGGGGGCACCCGTCCGGCGCCCTTGGCATGGGCGTACCAGGCGAGTTTGACCGACGGGATCCCGTACACCTTGGAGCCGGGACCGGCGACCAGCCGGTCGGCGACCTCCTTCTGCACCATGACCAGGCCGCGCCGCAGGGTGGGCAGCACGGCGAGCAGGTGCAGCACCACCGGCACCGCCACGTTGTAGGGCAGGTTCGCCACCAGCGCGGTCGGCGGCGGGTCGGCCAACTCGGCGGCGGCGACGCGCAGGGCGTCCGCGCGGTGCACGGTGAGCCGGTCGGCGTCCGCCGGGGCGTACCGCGCGGCGGTCTCCGGCAGCGCCCCGGCCAGCACGGGATCGATCTCCACGGCGTGCACGTGCCCGGCGATCGGCAGCAGCCCCACTGTCAGCGAACCGAGCCCCGGGCCGACCTCCAGAGCCACGTCGTCCGGGGTCAGGCCGGCGGCGGTGACGATCCGGCGCACGGTGTTCGGGTCGTGCACGAAGTTCTGGCCCAGCTTCTTGGTGGGCGCGACACCCAGCCGGGCGGCGAGCTCCCGGATCTCCGCCGGGCCGAGGAGACCGGTCATGCCGGGAAGCGTAGCGACGGGGTCGGGGTCGACCGTCGGGCCGGGCTCACCACGGGCCGAACACCCGGTCGCCGGTGGCGGAGATGGCCGCGCACAGCTCGTCCAGGTCGGTGCCGGTGGTCTGGGCGAGCGCCCGGACGGTGAGCGGGATCAGGTACGAGGCGTTCGGCCGGCCACGGTGCGGCGTCGGGGTGAGGTACGGCGCGTCGGTCTCCACCAGGATCTGGTCGACGGGGGTGAGCGCGGCGGCCTCCCGCAGCGCTGTGGCGCTGCCGAACGTGACGGTGCCGGCGAAGCTGAGCAGGTAACCGCGGCGGACACACTCGCTGGCGAAGTCGGCGTCACCGGAGAAGCAGTGCAGCACCACTCGGTCCGGCGCGCCCTCGTCGTCGAGGATCCGCAGCACGTCCGCGTGGGCGTCCCGGTCGTGGATGACAAGCGCCTTGCCGTACCGCTTGGCGATCGCGATGTGCGCGCGGAAGCTCTCCTCCTGCGCGGCGCGTCCCTCGTCGCCGGTCCGGAAGAAGTCCATTCCAGTCTCGCCGATCCCCCGGACCCGCTCGCGGGCGGCCAGCGACTCGATCTGCCGCAGCGCCTCGTCGAGGTCGGTCAGCCGGGGTGCCTCGTTGGGGTGCAGTGCCACGGTGGCCAGCACCGCGGGATACCGCTCGGCGGTGTCCGCGCCCCACCGGGACGAGGCGACGTCCACGCCCACCTGGACCAGCCGGTCCACACCGACCTTGGTGGCCAACTCGATGGCCACCCCGACCGGGTCGTCGGACGGCCCGCCGCCGGGCACACCGGCCTCGCTGACCGTGATGTCCAGGTGGGTGTGGCTGTCCAGTACCGCGCGGGGCAACGGCTCGGGGGCGGGCGGAAACTCTCCGGCCCGCCGGGCGGCGCGCTCTCGGCGCGATTCAGTGGGCTCGCTCATCAGCGACAGCATCACACACCGGGCCTGTCCATCTGCCCGCCACCCGACGTTCACCTCGACTACGCCGCGCGACTCTACCGTCGCCAGCGAGCGAGCGAACCGGGTCGACAGGGCATCTCGTCGAGGGAGAGGGAGACGGCGGCATGAGCGTCATCCCCCAGACCGGCGGGACCGCCGGCGAACGTACCGGGTTGCAGGTGGCGTTCGGCGGCGGCGTGTACCCGGCCGAGGAGATCGCCCGAGGCGCCGCGTACGAGCTGTTCAGCGCCGACGAGGTGACCGGCTTCGAGTGGGCGCCCCGGCCGGGCAGCGCACTGCCGTGGCGCCGGTTCGTGCACGTCAGCGAGGTGACCGCGGTGCACGGGGGCACCGAGCCGGCCGACGAGCCGGAGATGCCGCTGATGATGCCCGCGCACCGCGAGCGGGGTTGGGCGTACCTGCACCAGCTCAGCCAGCAGCCGTCCGCGGCGGGTGACCCGGTGCTGGCGGCGGCGCGCGCGTCGGCGGTGGTCCGGCGGGGCACCCGGATGGTGAAGGTGCTCTCCGCCCAGCAGCTCGCCGGCTACGTGCGGGGCTGGTTGCCGCACGGCTTCTGCTACCGCGAGTACGACGTGGCACACCTGCGTACGCCGGCGACGACGACGGTGCTGCGCAGCGACGGTGACGTCGGCCGGGAGGGGTCGGATGTGACGTACGCGCTGCGGTGGCGGGCGTCCGACCCGGGCGACTACGACGTTCCGGTGGGCGAGGCGCACCGCGGCCTGACCGCGCTGGCGTCCCGGGATCGGCTCGGCGCCCCGGTGCTGGGCACGGGCTTCGTGCCGAGCAACGGTCAGCTCATCCCGGAGTTCATCACCCGGGACTTCGCCGACCTGCCGATGCCGGCGAACGCCGCCCTGATCGCGTACCCGCCGGAGGGGGTGGAGGTGGTGCTCTACACCTACCAGGCCGAGCAGCGCGGGTGGTTACGGATGGTGGGCCCGCAGTGGCGACACCTGCTGGCGGGGGTGCCGGGCCTGTCCCCGGACCAGGAGTACGTGCCGAACGGGGACGCGCCGCGCTCGACCCAGCTGGTCGGTCTCCACGGCGACACCGAGTACGAGGCGGTGGCCGACCTGCCCGGCGGGTTCCGGGTGCTGGCGATGACCCGGGCGGCCCGTTACCCGGTGGAGGCGGTGGCCCGCCGGCTCCGGTTCGCCCAGTGGCGGGGTGTGCCCTGCCTGGTGCTGCGCGAGGAAGCCGGTTGGTTGCGGGTGCGTCTGCGCTTCCCGAACCCGGAGGCGGTGATGGCGACCGGCGCCCAGTGCCACGAACGAGGCGTCTACGAGGCGTGGGCGTTGGGCACCGAGGTGACCGACGACCAGGTGATGGACACCCGGTACGCGATGTGACGGCGCGCGGCGGCAGAACACCTGCCGCCGCGCGTCACACTGTCAGCCGGCCAGTCGGGCCAGTTCCTCGTCGACGATCGACGGGTCGAGCTTGCGGAACACCGGCTTCGGCGCCGCCAGCGGCCGACCCGCCTCGATCGCCACCGACTCCCAGCGCGCGCCGACGGTGTAGTCACCGGTGAGCACGGGGTAGGCCGGGCCGCCGTCCAGGTCGTCGACCTGCTCGATGACGGGCATCGGCGCGTGCACGCCGGTGCCGCCGAGCAGTTCGTGCACCTGCTGAGCGGAGTGCGGCAGGAACGGGGTGAGCAGCGTGTTGGCGTCGCTGATCACCTGGAGGGCGACGTGCAGGATGGTGCCCATCCGGGGCTTGTCCGCCTCGTCCTTGAGCTTCCACGGGGCCTGCTCGGAGAGGTACTTGTTGGCCTCGGCGACCACCTTCATGGCCTCGCCGATGGCCTGCTTCTGCCGGTGCCGGCCGATCAGGTCGCCGACCGTGGCGAACCCGGCCCGGGCCACCGCGAGCAGCGTCTCGTCGGCCTCGGTGAGCCCGGCCGGGTCGACCGGTGGGATCGCGCCGAAGTTCTTCGCCGCCATGGAGACCGACCGGTTGACCAGGTTGCCCCAGCCGGCGACCAGCTCGTCGTTGTTGCGGCGGAGGAACTCGGCCCAGGTGAAGTCGGTGTCGTTGCTCTCCGGGCCGGCGGCGGCGATGAAGTACCGCAGGGCGTCGGCGTCGTAGCGCTCCAGGAAGTCCCGGACGTAGATGACGACCTTGCGGGACGAGGAGAACTTGCGCCCCTCCATGGTCAGGTATTCGCTGGAGACGACCTCGGTGGGCAGGTTGAGCCGACCCAGCTCGCCCGGCTCCCCGTCGCGGGAGCCCTCGCCGGAGTAGCCGGAGAGCAGCGCCGGCCAGATCACCGAGTGGAAGACGATGTTGTCCTTGCCCATGAAGTAGTAGGACTGGGCGTCCTTACCATCACCGTCGGCGGACCAGTACTTCCGCCACGCCTCGGGGTCGCCGGAGCGGCGGGCCCACTCGATCGAGGCGGACAGGTAACCGATCACCGCGTCGAACCAGACGTAGATCCGCTTGTCCGACCGGTCCCGCCAGCCGTCCAGCGGGATCGGCACACCCCATTCCAGGTCGCGGGTGATCGCCCGGGGCTGGAGGTCGTCGAGCAGGTTGCGGGAGAACCGCAGCACGTTGGGCCGCCACCCCTCGCGGGTGTCCAGCCACTGCCGCAGCACCTCGGCCAGGGCGGGCAGGTCGAGGAAGAAGTGCTCGGTCTCGACGAACTTCGGGGCTTCCCCGTTGATCCGCGACTTCGGGTTGATCAGGTCGATCGGGTCGAGCTGGTTGCCGCAGTTGTCGCACTGGTCGCCCCGGGCGCTGTCGTACCCGCAGATCGGGCAGGTGCCCTCGATGTAACGGTCGGGCAGGGTGCGCCCGGTGGACGGGGAGATGGCGCCCATCGTGGTCTTCGGCACGATGTAGCCGTTGCGGTACATCCCCTCGAACAACTCCTGCACCACGGCGTAGTGGTTGCGGGTGGTGGTGCGGGTGAACAGGTCGTAGGAGAGGCCGAGACCGTGCAGGTCCTCGACGATCACCCTGTTGTACCTGTCGGCCAGTTCGCGCGGGGTGACCCCGTCGGCGTCGGCCTGCACCTGGATCGGGGTGCCGTGCTCGTCGGTGCCGGAGACCATGAGCACGTCGTGGCCGGCCATCCGCATGTACCGGGCGAAGACGTCGGAGGGAACGCCGAAACCGGAGACGTGGCCGATGTGGCGGGGGCCGTTGGCGTACGGCCAGGCCACTGCCGCGAGAACGTGACTCATGAGCAGCAAGCCTAGTGACCCGTCCGGGGCGCCCGCGAACCAATGGGGGGTGCCGCGCCAGCGGACCGGGCCGACCACCTCCACCATTGGTCCGATTTGTCGCCGACACGCGGTCGAGCTGCGCGTTCCGCCCCCCGCAGCGGTGTGCAATGAACGTCGTGACTGGCAGACGAGCGGCACGGGACCACGAGGACCGGCCCACCGGACCGGCGGTCGACGACGACCCCGGTCCCGATCCGGCTCCGCCCCGGAGTGCCGGCGTCGCCCCCCAGCCCCGGCTGGTACCCGGCACCGGCGCCGGGGCGCGACAGGGTCCCAGCCCGCGACCGAGTCCGACCACGCCAGCGGGGGCCGACCCGCCGGAGGCGCAGCAGACCAGGCCCGCGGAGCTTGCCGCCACGCCGGCCCGACCCACGCCGGCCGCCCCGACACCCACCCCGGCCCGGCCGACCCCCGCCGCGCCCGCGCCGAGTCCGGCCCGGCCGAGCCCTCCGGGCCCGACCGCCGGCGCGACGGTCGCCGCCGCGGAGACCGTCGAGGTGGAGCCGACCACCGGCGCGCCGGTGGACGCGGTACCGCGTCGGGTGCCCGTCCGGCAGCAGGGCCGCCGGCACCGGGGCCGGCGGGCCGACGGTGACGCCCCGGACGGTGACGACGCCTTCTGGGCACCGATCGAGGAGGTGCACTGGGACGGCACCCCGGTCCGCGAGGATCCGGCGCCGGACCGGGACCTGGACTTCCGCCCGATGCGGCGCCGGCCGCCGAGCCGGACGGCCCCGCCGCCCGATCCGCTGCCCGGCCTCGCCGCGCTGGTGGCGCTGAGCCTGGTCGCGGCCTTCTTCGCGTGGGTCAGCGCCGGCCCGTTCTGGCTCGCGGTCGGGCACGCCCGGGTGGGCACCGTGGTGCTCGACGGCTGCACCGGCGACGGGCTCACCCAACGGTGCCGGGGGACGTTCACGGCACAGGACGGACGGTTCATCGCGCACGGTGTACGGGTGACCGGCGTGCCCGCCGTCGCGAACGCGGGCGGCACACGGCTGTCGGCGCGGATGACCGGCCCGGACGCCACCACCGCGTACGCGGACACCGGCGTGGGCCGGCACCTGCGCTGGCTGCCGGGTCTGCTGGTGGTGCTGGCCTGCACCGCCGGCATCGTCCGGTGGACCGGGTCGGCCCGGTTGCCGGGCCGTCGGAGCCGCCGTTGGGCAGTGACCGCCGCCGCCGCCGGCCCTGTGCTGATCACCGTCGGCTTCCTGGTCGCCGCCTGGTAGGCGGGCCGTCAGGATCCGCGTGCGGCTCAGCTGTGCACGATCGTGTAGACGTCCCGGCGGCGCAGCGCGTACTCGGTGGCGACATCGGTGATGGCGTCCCGGCGTGAGCGGCCGGCGGCCTCCCGCTCGGCGACCGCCGCGCGCAGGGTGTCGTCGTCCGGGCGTTCCGGGGCGGTCGCCGGCGCTCCGGCCACCACCAGAGTGATCTCTCCGCGCGGGTTCGCCTCGGCGGCCCACCGGGCCAGCTCGCCGAGCGGACGGCGGAGCACCTCCTCGTAGGTCTTGGTCAGCTCGCGACAGAGCGCGGCGGGCCGGTCCGCGCCGAACGTGTCGGCGAGGTCGGTGAGAGCCGCGCCGATCCGGTGCGGGGCCTCGAAGAAGACGAGGGTGCGTTCCTCGGCGGCGAGCGCGCGCAGCCGGGACCGGCGGGCGCCGGAGGCGCGGGGCAGGAAGCCCTCGAAGCAGAACCGGTCGCAGGGCAACCCGGAGACGGCCAAGGCGGTGGTGACCGCGCTCGGCCCGGGGGCGACGGTGACCGGCGCCCCGACGTCCAACGCGGCGCGGACCAGCCGATAGCCGGGGTCGGAGACGCTCGGCATTCCCCCGTCGGTGACCAGCGCCACCACGTACCCGCCGAGGATGACCTCGACCAGCTCGGGGGTGCGTCGCTCCTCGTTGCCCTCGAAGTACGAGACGATGCGACCGCCGACGGTGATGTCGAGGTCGCGGGCCAGCCGGGTGAGCCGGCGGGTGTCCTCGGCCGCGACCACGTCGGCGCTGCTCAGCACCTCCCGGAAGCGGGTCGAGGCGTCGGCGGGGTTGCCGAGCGGGGCACCGAGCAGGACCAGGCGCCCAGTCTCGGACATTTCACCCACAGGTTCGTCTCCTTCATCGACAGTGAGTACCGGTATCAGGGACGACGGGCGCCACCGGACACCTTGGCAGCCTACGATCGCCGGGTGACGAGTGCGTCGACAGCGCAGAGCCCGAGCGCCGAGCCTGACAAGATGGTCGAGGTGACGGGCGAGCCCAGCCCCAGCCAGGAGCCGACGGCACCGAGTGCCGATGGTGGCGGCGTGTCCGCCGTGGTCAGGCGGAGGTTCGCCACCGTCGACACCAAAGTGGACCGGTTCTCCTGGCTGGCCACGGCGGTGGTGGTGGCCATCGCGGCGATCCTGCGGTTCGTCGGGCTGTCCAGCCCGAAGGGCAAGATCTTCGACGAAACGTACTACGCCAAGGACGGCTTCGGGTTGATCACCCGCGCCGTCGAGTGGAACTACAAGGACAACGTCCCGTCGTACGTGGTGCACCCACCGCTGGGCAAGTGGTTGATCGGTCTCGGCGAGTGGGCCTTCGGCTACCAGGACGCCGAGTCGAAGGTCTCCGTGCCCGGCCACCTGATCACCACCGCGCCGGAGTTCGGCTGGCGGTTCTCGGCGGCCGTGATCGGCACGCTGTCGGTGCTGCTGCTGGTCCGCATCGGTCGACGGATGTTCCACTCGACGGTGCTCGGCTGCGCGGCCGGCCTGCTGCTCGCCCTGGACGGCTTCCACCTGGTGCTGTCCCGCGCGGCGCTGCTCGACATCTTCCTGCTCTTCTTCGTGCTGGCGGCGTTCGGCGCGTTGGTGCTCGACCGGGACGCCCGCCGTCGCCGGTGGGCGCGGGCCCTGGACGACGGGCTCGACCCGACCCAGCCGGGCCGCGCCGGCCGACCGGCGACCGGTTGGCGCACCTGGCCGTGGTGGCGGCTGGCCGCCGGGGTGTTGCTCGGCTGCGCTTGCGCGGTGAAGTGGAGCGCTCTGTATTTCGTTCCGGCCTTCGCGCTGCTGGTGCTCCTCTGGGAGGTCGGCGTCCGCCGTTCGGCGGGGGTCCGCCGGCCCTGGCGGGACACAGTGCTCGACGAGCTGCCCTGGGTGGTGCTCGCCGGTGTGCTCATGGTGGGCACCTACCTCGTCACCTGGACGGGCTGGCTGGTCACCGACGACGGCTACTACCGGCTGGCGACGTCGACGCAGTACGCGACCGACAAGCTGAGTGACCGCCCGGTGATCGGCCCGCTGATCAACCTCTACGAGTACCACCGCGCGGCCTACGGGTTCCACGCCCAACTCGACGACGCGCACAAATACCAGTCCTGGCCGTGGCAGTGGCTGCTGCTCGGTCGTCCGGTGGCGTTCCACTACGCCAGCAACGGCACCTGCGGCGCGCCGACCTGCGCCTCCGAGATCCTGCTGCTCGGCACCCCGCTGCTCTGGTGGTCGTTCCTGCCCGCCCTGGTGGCACTGGCCTGGCTGGGCCTGGCCCGTCGGGACTGGCGGGCCGGCGCGATCCTGCTGACCGTGGCGGCCGGGCTGCTGCCCTGGTTCTGGCTCGCCCTCGACGGCCGGACGATGTTCTCGTTCTACGCCGCGCCGGTGGTGCCGTTCCTGGTGCTCGCCGTGGTGTACGTGATGGGCGCGCTGATCGCTCCCGCCGGAGGCGACGTGGGCGAGGTGGTGCCACTGGTGCCCGGCGACCCGAGCTACGAACGTCGACTGGTGGGCAGCATCGCGGCCGGGGCGTACGTGTTGCTGGTCGGGCTCTGCTTCGCGTACTTCTATCCGATCTTCGTCGGCACGGTGATTCCGTACTCGGACTGGCTGTCCCGGATGTGGCTCGACGGTCGGTGGATATAAGCACCGACAGGCGACGCGCCGCGCAGCGCGACGAGAAGGGCCCGCACGCCGAAGCGTGCGGGCCCTTCTGACAAAGACGCGCGCCCCGATCGCCTGCCACGGGGGAAGCGGGCGATTGGGGCGCGCATGAAGAGCTTAACCACCGCGCACCACCGGCACAACGGGTCGACTTGGGTCAGATTTCCGACCGACGATGACCGGACCGACACCTACCCTTCGTCAGTTGACCGAGGGTGACCTGACGTGGACCCAGAGCGCGGAAGCGGCCGGTCAGGGGCGGTCGCCGACCCGGCCGGCGGCGCCGGAACTCGATCTTCGCCACCCAGACGATCATCCAAAGTGGATCTCACTACACTGCGGGCCGTGATCAACTTCAGACGATCGACGGCTGTCCTTCTCGGACTGCTGGCGACCACCGCGTTGGCCGGGCCCGCCCCGGCGTGGGCCGACGAGGAGCCGGCGCCCGAACCACCCCGGGTCGAGCTGGTGCTGGACGTCAGCGGCTCGATGCGCGCCGCCGACATCGACGGACGCAGCCGGATCTCCGTCGCGCAACAGGCCTTCAACGACGTGGTGGACGCGCTGCCGGAGGAGACCCAGCTCGGCATCCGCGTGCTCGGCGCGACCTACCGCGGCAAGGACAAGAAAGTCGGCTGCCAGGACACCCAGCAGATCGTCCCGGTCGGCCCGGTGGACCGCACCGCGGCCAAGGCTGCGGTGGCGACACTACGGCCGACCGGGTTCACACCCGTCGGCCTCGCACTGCGCTCCGCCGCACAGGACCTGGGCAGCGGGGCCACCACCCGTCGGATCGTGCTGATCACCGACGGCGAGGACACCTGCGCCCCACCGGACCCGTGCGAGGTGGCCCGGGAGTTGGCCGCCCAGGGCACCAGCCTGGTCGTCGACACCCTCGGCCTGGCCCCCGACGAGAAGGTCCGTCGGCAGTTGCTCTGCATCGCCAGCGCGACCGGCGGCACCTACACCGCCGCGCAGAGCGCCGAGGAACTGACCGGCCGGATCAAACAGCTCGTCGAGCGGGCCGGCGACACGCACACCCGCGCCCCGACGGTGGTCGGCGGCGCGAACGCCTGCGACTCGGCCCCACTGCTCGCCCCCGGCGTCTACGCCGACCGGGAGGCGTTCTCCGAGCACCGCTACTACCGGGTGCCGGTACGCCCCGGGCAGGAGCTGCGGGCGTCGGTGAGCATCGCGCTGGACCGACCCGTGAACCGGGACTACGGGGTGCTGCTGCGGGCCACCGCGGCGGACGGTCGGGAACTGGTTCGGGGCGCGGACGCCGGCAGCGGACGCGCCGACGTGCTCTCCGCCGGGCTGCGCTGGTCGGCCACCGCTGACGACGAGGACGCCGCGGAGAGCGCGGAGAGTTCCGCGCCGGTCGTCGAACCCACCACCGTCTGCCTGGTGGTGAGCAACTCGTTCGCCCCCCGCCCCGGCACCGCGGCCACCCCGGGCATGCCGGTGGAGTTGACCATCGACGTGGTCGCCGCCGCGCCCGCTCCGGACGGACCGGACCTCGGTCGGGGCTGGGTGCTGCTCGCCCTGCTCACCGTCGCCGGGCTGATCACCGGCCTGGTCGTCGGACTGCTCACCCGCTGGTGGGTCGCCACCTGGAGGGAGAACTGATGCGTACCGCACTGTTCCGGTCACTGGCGGCGCTGGTCGCCGTCGGCGGGGCCGCCCTGGCCCCCGCCGCCGCCGTCGCCGCTCCGACCCCCTCACCGGGAGCCACGCCGGTGAACCGGGCCGGCACGTCGTTCCTCACCGCGACCCCGATCTCCGCCGGGCAGCCGGTGCGGGTGGACGCCTCGATCGGCGACCACCTCTACTGGGCGTTCTCGGCGACGGCCGGCCAGGTGCACGAGATCACCGCCACCGTCACCTTCCCGAAGGGACGCAGCGGCGCGTCCACCTGGACCGTCGACGTCTTCGACGGGCTGCGCCGCCGTCAGGCGTGCACCGCCGGGGCGCAGACCCCGACCGTGGACGCCAAGGCGTCCAGCGTGACGCTGGGCTGCACGTTGCGCGAGGTGCGATCGTGGGCGGAGCCCTGGTCGGCCGACCCGCTGCCCGGCTCGTACGTCATCCGGCTCTCCGTGACCGACCTCCCGGAACCGGATCTCGGAGCACCTGTCGACGTGGACCTGCTGGTCGCTGAAGTCGCCGATCGGGGCGCGTCGGCCGACGACGGCGAGTTGGCCGCACCCCTGGTGCCGAACACCAAGGCGGGCACCGTGCTCAACGCCGTACCCGTGGCGGAGCCGGAGGCCGACGACGCCGACTCGCTCACGGGCTGGTTGCCGGACCTCGGGTCGCGCTGGGTCTGGACCGGCGTCGGCGGCGTGCTCGCCGCGGTGGCCGGCGTGTTCGGCTTCGCGGTGACCCGGCGGCCTCGGCGTCGCTGAACCGGCCGGCCCCGCTGGTGGCCCCGCCCGCAGCGGGGCCACCGGCGGTTCAGGCGCGTCGGGAACCGCGTGGCAACCAGCCGATGAACCGGTCCTGGAGCGACATCACCGGCGCGGTTCGCAGGTCCTCCGTGGCCGCGGCGAGACAGGAACCCAGGTAGACGCTGAGCATCGCCCGGTCACCCCCGTACTCCGCCAGTAGCCGGCTGCGCTTCGTCGCGCACGGCCACTCGTCACCGCAGGAGCCGCAGCTCCAGCAGGGGGTCTTCGGGGCATGATCGTCGACCCGCACCCCCGACCGTTCGGCACCATCGGTCATCGCACGTCCTTCCAGATGTCCACGGGGCTGGGCGACTACCGTGCCCGGCACGTTGTTGATGGTGGTCCCCCCGGAGCCATCAGAGAGGGCGCTGCACGTCCCTCCGGTGTTACATCTTTGCGGTACCTTCTCCGGTCGTGGGAGTCGGAAATTTGACGCTTGACCGCATGCTCCACTACTACCAATCAGTAGGCCGACACCGTGCGTGACATTTTTCCCTCAACCGTCGCCGTCGCCGTCGCCGGGCCGGACGACTGGCTCGGCGAACTCCTCCCCGCCGAGCAGGCATGCCTCGGTGAACGGGCCGTGGAGACCCGTCGGCGGGACTTTGCCGCCGGCCGGTCCTGCGCCCGCCGGGCCATGACCGATCTCGGCCTGCCACCGACCGCCGTGCCGGCCGCCGCCGACCGCTCGCCCATCTGGCCCGCCGGGGTGGTCGGCACCATCACCCACACCACCGGCTACTGCGCCGCGGCGACCGCGCTCACCACCGACGTCCGGTCCGTCGGAATGGACGCCGAACAACACCAGGAGATCAACCCGGGGGTACGCAGAATGGTGCTGCTGCCCGAGGAGGAGGCCCTCTGCGCGGGGCTGCCCGGCGGCACGTCCTGGCCGGTCGTCCTGTTCAGCGCGAAGGAGACCGTCTACAAGGTCTGGTATCCGGTCGTCGGAACGTGGTTGGGCTTCCTCGACGCCCAACTCGACATCGACCCGGACGCCGGTACGTTCACCGCCCGGATCGCACCGGCGCGGCTGAACCAGGCGACGGTCGAGGATCCACCGGCCACCCTCGCCGGCCGGTTCGCCGTCGCCGACGGGCTGGTCCGCACCTCGGCGGTGCTGCCGCTGCGCTGATCTCCCCGCGTCCACCGTGGCCGATAACGATCGGCTGACGACCGTCCAGGTTGTCCGGACCGACGGATCACGGGCCCCGGGACGGGTTCGGCGCGACGACCGGGCGGTTCACCACGCACGGTAGCGTCGGCGGGTTCCCCGAACCACACGTACCGAGGCGTCAAGGAGCACGGTGACCCACCCCCAGCCCTCCGCCGGGCCGCAGGACCTCCACCAGCCGAACCAGGAATCGCCGACGCAGCCGTCCTCGATGACACCGTCGCAGCCGGCCGGGGACCCGGCGGTCCCGCAGACACCGCCGCCGCCCAGCCCGTGGTCGGCAGCGGGGAGCGCGTCGCAGCCGCCGTTCTCGGGTCCCGCGTACCCGGCGACCGGCGGAGGTCACCCGGTGGTCGGTGGCTCCGGCTTTCCCCTCGCCGTGCCACCGCCGATGCCGGCGCAGGGGTCGAAGAAGACGGTCGTGGTCGTCGCGGTCAGCGCTGCGGTACTCACCCTGCTCGCCTGCGCCGGCGGCATCGTGGCCGTCGTCATCGGCGCCAACCGGGTCGCGACCAGCGTGACCGAGGCGGGCCCCACGCCCGGGGTCAGCCGAGGGGTGGCCCAGCCACCGGCGAAGACGCCCTCGTCGGTGCCTCCGGCCGACGGCACCCGCAACATGTCGCCCGGCGACACACTGGTCGTCGACAGCGACGAGGGCACCATCGAGATCACCGTCACGAAGTTCAGCACCGCCACCAAGCCCTGCAAGGCCTACGGCCTCAAGCCCGACGAGGGCATGTACGTGATCGCCGACGTGACGCTCACCGTGACGAAGGGCACCGCCTCGGCGAACCCTCTCTTCTTCAACTGGGTCGCCGCCGACGGCAGCCAGGCCAACGCGGTCGCCGGGGCGTTCTCCGGCTGCGGCAAGCCGATGCCGTCCGCGGAGGAGTTGACCGCCGGCACCAGGCGCACCGGCAGCGTCGTATTCGACGTCCACGACACCTCGGGAGTGCTGGAGTACCAGCCGATGTTCGAGACAGCGGGCTCCTGGAAGCCGTGATCCGTTGACGCGATGTGGGGCCGACCCCGACGGGGCCGGCCCCACACCGTTGCGCCTGTCGGAGTGTCAGCAGCCCGTCCAGCGAACCGGGCTCACCCGGTCGGCAAGAACGTTGCGGAACCCGACGATGGTCCCCGTGTCGGAGATGGACCGGGCACCGACGGCCACCCCCTCGCCGCCGCCGGGCAGGACCCGGGAGGTGGACCCCCTGCCGACGCGGTCACCACCGACCACGACTCCCTTGGCGTTGACGTCGGTCAGTGCGGGAATCTCCTCATCGAGCACAGTGCGCGAGCCGTTGCGGAGGTCCCACCGAACCTTCGCGCTGTTGCCGTCGAGCCAGACCAGGCCGATCGCCCAGCGGCCCGCCGCCGCGCTGGCCGTGCTCCAGTCGGCGCCCGGGAACGTGAGCGCCTCGATCCGGCCGTTCGGCCGGCGGACCCAGCTGTTCCAGTCCCCGAAGGGCCCGGCGCTGCCGACGATGGTTCCGTTGTCGGTGATCCCGCTCGCCTGGGCGTTGGCCGGGGCCTTGAGCACCTCCACGGTGCCCGGACGGGCGGCCGGCCACCGCAGGGCGACGGACTCCCCGGGCACGATGTCCGAACCGTAGCCGACGATGTCGCCCGCCTCGTTGATGGCGCTGACGAAGATGCCGGTCGACGGCAGCACCGGCAACTGCTCGATCCTGCCGTCGCGGTAGACCCACGGCTGCCCGATGCCGGTGCCCGGCGCCGAACCGTTGCCGATCACCACGCCGTCGGCGTTGACGTCGACCGGGTCGGCCATTCCGGGCACCTCGACCTCGGTGACCTGCTGCCCGTCCCAGAACAACAGCAGGTACTGGTTGTCGACCTCGCCGACCCGCAGAGCCGTACCGGCGACGTAACGACCCGTCGGGTCGATGACGTTCGCGTCGGCGCGGTAGGTGCCGGTCGGGTACGGCAGCGTACTGATCGTGCAGGTACGCGCCGCCGCACCGCCGGGCGCGGCGCTCGCCGGCCCGGAGACAGCCACCCCGAGAGAGGTGACCAGCAGGGCGGTGGCGGCGGCGCCGGCGATCATCCTGCGTCGAGTGCTTCGATTCATCCTTGCTCCCCGTGTCGGCCCGGGTGCTCCGGGCGTTCGTCGATACGGGAATCACCCGCGAGTCGACCTCGCGGTTGCGGTATGTCGGGGAAGGGACAGAAGCGGGGCTACCTCGCCCAGGCCTCGGCGGTGGTGGTGACCGGCCGGCCGGTGCGTACGGACTCTCCGATGGCGATGCTGATCAGGTGGTCCTGGCAGGCCTCGGCGAGCGGATACGGTGCCGGGCCCTCCTCCCGAGCCCAGGTACCGGCCCGCACGAGGAGGTCGGCGACCGCGATGTCGTCGTCGGACATTCCACTGCCGACGAACGGGTTGCGATAGACCACGTCGCCGTCGAAGCTGATGTGCTTCAGGTCGAGCCCTTCCAGGTTGAGGTCGAGGCCGGTCTGCCGACGCACCAGCGACGACTCGACGGGCGTGGTCGGGTCTACCAGCCGGACGACCCGGTCGTCCACCAGCTCACCGCGCGACCCCCGCACCACCAACCGGCGTCCGCGCAGCGGATTCCACCACTGGTTGTCGGTGAAGTCGTACAGACCCATCCGCCCACCGAAGTCGACGGTCGCCAGCGTGGTGGAGAGCTGCCGGGGAGTGTCGTCACCACTCCAGCCGGCCGGTGACAACGGGTCGGCCAGCGGCGCGGCGAAGGCACGCGCACTCACCTCGGCGGCGTCGAACCCGACCCCGAGCAGGCCACGGATCAGCGAGACCGCGTGGTAGAGGTGCGTCGAGGAGATCTGCACCGAGGTCGCCTCGCCGAGCACCCCGGCGCGGACCAGCGCCAGACGGGCCGCGTGCCCGGGCATCAGCAGATACTGCTCGGCGACCTGCACCAGACCACTGCCGCCGACGTCTGCCCAGAGCGCGCGCAACCCCGCCAGGTCCGGCGCGGGCGGTGTCTCGGCGAGCACTGGTACGCCGGCCGCGACCAACTCCCGGGTCACGTCGGGGGTCACCGGCCAGGGCACCGACACGATGACGAAGTCCGGTCGCTCGTGGGCGAGCAGTTCGGCCGTCGTGCGGAAGGTCGGCACGTCCCAGGCGGCACCGACAGCGGCACCACGTGATTCGGTACGCGTCACCACCCCGGTCGCCCGCAGCCGCTGCGGCAGGAGTCGTGCCAGACGGAGGAAGAACTCACCCCGCCAGCCACTGCCGACGAGGCCGAACCGGGTCTGCGCGGTGGAATCCATGTGCGCTCCTCACGTCGAGACCCGGATGCTAGCCGCTCCGGGGGCGACGCCCCTCGCTACGGTTGCGGTCGTGACCGCCGATCCGCTCCGCGCAGTGCCCGTCGAGGTGGCCGCACGGCGTCCGCCTCTGGACTACTACCTGGTCCTGGCCCGGCAGGGCCGCTCCGCGTCGACAGGCGTCGCGGATGGGATCGTCGTCGAGGAGTTCACCCGCCACCGCGACTTCTCGACCTCCGGACTGGACAGCGTGGGATGGACGCCCGAGGGCGGCTGGTGGAGTTCCGCGTCGCTGAGCCGTGCCCTGCGTACCGACCCGGAGGTGCTGGCCACCGTGGTTCCCGTCGAGCGGAGCGAGGCGGAGGACGTCTACCGGAGGCTCGGCGGCGGCCGGTTGCCCGACGAGGCAGCTCTGCGCGCGTCCTTCAGCGTGCACCAACCGTTCGCAACCGCCGCGCCGCTGCGGCTCGGACCCGCACAGGCACCCGCCGGGTTCTCCGAGCGACGCGTCTACCGTGTCCTGTTCGCCAAGGACCTCCGAGAGGACCAGGTGGAAGACCTCCGGACGACCTGGTGGACGGCCGACCTCGAGACCGGTCCGCGTGCTCCGGGTTCGGTCGCGGCCGGTCACCTGGAGCGGGGCGGTGATCACTTCACCTGGGACCTGCGTCGGGTCGGCAACGGGCTCGCCTGGTGCCTCGACGTGACGGCCCTGTTGACGACGGACGCCTCTGGGGAGGTCGGACCGACCCTGTACGAGCTGACGAACGCCGTACGGCAGCGCGGCCTGATACCCGTCACGACCGAAAGGTTCGCCTGAGCACGGTGATCGCCGGCAGCCGTACCCGTTCCCAAGATGATCGACACTGACTAGCCTCGATCCCGTGCAGATTGGCGTGAACGTACCCAACTTCGCCCCCGGCACCGATCCGCGGATGCTGCGGCAGTGGGCCCAGACAGTCGAGGGTCTCGGCTTCGACCTGCTGATGGTCTCCGACCACATAGCGGTGACCCCGGACGTGGCCGAGCAGTATCCAGCGCCGTTCTACGAGCCGTTCACCACGCTGGCCTGGTTGGCCGGGGTGACCCAGCGGGTCCGGCTCGGCACCACAGTGCTCATCGTGCCCTACCGGCATCCGCTGCTCACCGCCCGGATGGCGGCGAACCTCAACCGGCTCAGCGGGGGCCGGCTCGTCCTCGGCGTCGGCGTCGGCTGGGCCCGGCAGGAGTTCGAGGCGCTCGGGGTTCCGTACCAGCGGCGCGGCGCCCTCACCGACGAGTACCTGCACGCCATGCGCGACGCCTGGCGCAACACCGACGACTACGACACCGAACCCATCCCCCTCTGGGTGGGCGGCAACAGCGACGCCGGCATGCGTCGCGCCGTACGACTCGGCGACGCCTGGCACCCGCTACGGCTCACGCCCGACAAGCTCACGGACGCGGCCGGACGCCTCGACGTCATCGCCGCCGACCTGGGGCTTCCCAAACCCGCGTTGATGCCGCGCATCGCCCTTCAGGAAACCCGCGAACCGGTCACCGACCCGGGCCGGCTCGCCGGGGTCGGCACCATCGAGCAGATCACCGCCGACCTCGACCGGATCCGCCTGCTCGGCGCGGAGACTGTGGTGCTCGACCCGTTCAACGACGACCTGACCGAGATCCGCCAGCCCGAACGCGCCTGGCGGACCCTCGCGGCCGTGGCCGCGTACGCCAAGACCCAGGAGGACCGATGACGCCCGACGACGAACGACTTCTCCGCCGTGCCGTGCAGATCGCTGCCGAGGCCGGCGCATCCGGCGAACGGCCGTTCGGCTCGTTGCTCGCCGCCGCAGACGGCACCGTCCTGATCGAGGACCACAACACGGTGGTCTCCGACTCGGACATCACCGCCCACCCGGAACTGAAGCTGGCCCGGTGGGCCGCCCGGGAACTCGCCCCGGACGTGGCCGCCGGCACGACCATGTACACCAGCTGCCAGCCCTGCCCCATGTGCGCGACCGCGATCGACCGCTCCGGCCTGGGCCGGGTGGTGTACGCCCTGTCCTCCGAGCAGTTCGAGGAGGTCAAGCCGGCCACCCCGCCACTGCCGCCGGTGCGCTACGAAGGGCCGGCGCTGTTCGACGAGGCACGCCGCCCGATCGACGACCACTACTGATCGACCGAGCCGGGGCAGGGAGTGGCGTCCCCGAGACAGCTCTGACCCGGCTCGTCGAACCTGCTGTACCGTCGCGGGGCCTCGATCAACACCACTGCCGGGCCAGCTCGCGGTCAGCCCATCGGCCCGCGGTCGCCAGCTGCTGGGCTGCCCTGCTGCAGAAGATCACAAAGGCCGTCTCCGACTAACGGAAACGGCCTTTGACCTTGGGTGGAGCTGAGGGGATTTGAACCCCTGACCCCCTCGATGCGAACGAGGTGCGCTACCAGTCTGCGCCACAGCCCCCCACCGGCGAACCGGCTTCGGTCCCACCCGGCTTACACCGGGCGGGCCGGCAGCAAGGCTAACAGGTCCCGTGCCCCCACCGCGAATCCGCCCCCGGTGCGGCGTCGCACCCCGCCCAGAGATCCACTCCGGATCGCCGACCCGGGGGTGTCCGGCCGGTTTGATACCGCCACATCGCCGAGCTGGAGTGGATCAGCACCCGTTTGGTCGCGCTCCGCCCGAAGATCCACTCGGGTTGCTGCGAATCGCGGCATCCAGGACGTTCCGACACCCCGACTTCCAGGAACCCGAGACGATCAATCCCGCCGACGGGCCGCAGCGCAAGCGCCGCCGACCCCCGCAGCGCGAGCGCCGCCGACCCCCGCAGCGCGAGCGCCGCCAACCCCCGCAGCGCGAGCGCCGCCGACGGCTGGCAGCGCCGCCGACGCTCCGGCAGCGCCGCCGGGGGTGCAACGCGTCAGGCGCCTCGGCCGGCCTCGTAGGGACGGCCGCGGAGCCCACCCGAACGCCGGTACGAGACCGACCCGCCGTTGACCGCCGCCGGCAGGTCGCCGGGCCGGTCGAGGCCCATCGCGGCGCGGCGTACCCCCTCGCGTTGGGCGGCGAGGCGGCGCTGCGCCTCACGGCGGGCCGCTGCCCGACGGGCCTGTTCCCGGCGCACCTCGGCCTGCCGGTCGGCGAGCCAGGCGGCTTCCCGGGCCCGGGCGCGGCGACGGCGGCGGCCGGCCAGGGCCCGGCGGCGGAGGTGGACGACGTACACGGCCAGCAGCAGGAAGGTGACCCCGAAGCTGACCCAGAAGCCGGGGCTGACGAACACCACGCCGATCAGCTCGACGACGTTGAGGAGCAGCAGGGCGGCGAGCACCCGACGCCGCCGGTACACGGCGGGGGTGTGCTGCCGTTGGGGCGGCGGGCGGCGGCGCGACTTCTTCGGCGCGGGTGGCACGGCGCGTAGCCGGCCGGAGCGGCGGGCGACGGGCGGCGCGGAGACCGGTGCGGCCAGCACTCCCGTAGTCGCGTCTTCACTGAGGGTGATCACCAGCGAGCGCGGCGGGTGCACGGGTCGCCGTCCCGGCACAGTGCGGCGCCGCCGGCGGCGCTGGAGCACCCGCGCCGTCGACTGCGCCCGCTCCGCCACCAGCCGCTCGGTGGCGTCGTACCGGCGAACCAGCGCCGGAGCCAGGGCGAGCAGGCCGGCGGCGGCGAGGACGGCGAGGAGCACCGAGGTCGGCACCCTCACCCCTCCCGTCACCGAATTCGAAGCAACCGCTCTCCGACCGCAGGATCTTCCACAGATCCCGCCTGTGTGCGTGGATCGTCCGGCCGGGGAGCGCTTGCCGCAGCTTGCAGTTACTTGAGGTTACGGCGCGTCGACCGGGTTGCCACCGCGCCGCGCCGATCCCGTCCGTGGGACGCTGGGCCGGAGGTCGGAAATTCCGGCTCAGCTCCAGGATCCCGGCGAGGCTCTAGCGCGCGTCGGCGCGTACCCGGTGCCAGCGGGCCAGCAGGCCACCCTCGGCGGCGATCTCCTCGCTCGTCATCGCGTATCCGATGTGGTCCCGCCAAGCGCCGTCGATGTGCATGTAGCGCACGTGGTACGACTCCTCACGGAAACCCAGTTTTTCCACCACCCGCCGCGACGGCCGGTTCTCCGGCCGGATGTTGACCTCCACGCGGTGCAGCCCGCCCGGGCCGAACGCGTGGTCCACGGCGAGCGCGAGCGCCGTGGGGATCACTCCTCGCCCGGCGACCCGAGCGTCCACCCAGTACCCCACGTAGCCGGAGCAGAGGGCCCGCCGCACGATGCTGCCCACGTTGATGTGACCGACCAACCGGTCCCGGTCGGCCTCGCGCAGACAGACAGCGAACGGCATGCCCTCGCCCTCGCGGGCCGAACGCCGCTGGTCCCGGTGCACCCAGCGGAACGCGGCCGGCGAGTTCATGTCGTCCCAGGCACCGGGCAACGACGACTCCCAGGGTGCCAGCCAGGCCCGGTTGGCCCGCCGGATCTCCGACCACACCGCGGCGTCGGTGCGCCGGTACGGCCGCAGCAACACCGGGCCGTCCGCCAGCTCCACCGGCCAGCCCGGTGCCCGCGGGGGTCCGAAGAGACTCACCCGCACAGTCTCCCGCGCGGGACCGTGTCGCGCGCAAGTGGACCCACCGCGACGTCCCGCCCCACTGCGACGACCCGCCCCACCGCGACGTCCCGACGGCCGCGCGACTCCCGAGTGGAACCCCTGCGGCTCGACCGGGAGACCGTCACCGGCGACGGTCCAGCAGCAGGACGTCCACTGTGGATCCGGCGGCGGCCGTGGTGACCCGCTCACCGAGCACCAGCAGCCCGTTCGCCTCGGCCAGCCCGGAGAGGGTGAACGGCCCACCGCGCAGCGGCTGGACCGTGTATCCGCCGCCCCGGCGCTCGGCGACGTGCGCCGGCCGGAACTCACGCAGCCCCGCCGGCGACGACACGGTCTCCAGCAGGTGTGCCCGCACACTGGGTCGGAACACCGGCTCGGCGCCGGCGAGCAGTTGGATGGCGGGGCGGGCCAGCACCTCGAAGCCGATCAACGCGGCGCCGGGGTCGCCGGGCAGGCAGACCACCGGCACCTCCTCGGCGCCGACAGTGCCGAACCCGAGCGCGGTGCCGGGATAGAGCGCCACGTCGGTGAACGTGACCGGCCCGGCCCGGCCGCCCTCGCGACGGGACAGGATCCGGCGCACCATGTCGCCGGGGCCGGTGCCGGTGCCACCGGTGGTGATGATCAGGTCGGCGCGCAGGGTCTGGTCCTCCAGCAGCCCGCGCAGCCCCTCCGGGTCGTCGTCGCAGATCCCCACCCGGTACGCCAGGGCGCCCACCTCTGCCGCGGCGGCCGTCAACGCGTGCGAGTTCGCGTCCACCACCTGCCCCGGCTGACTCCCCCGACCCACGTCGACGAGTTCGTCACCGGTGGCCACGATGACCACCCGAGGGCTGGGCCGGACGACCACGTGCCCGATGCCGGTGGCGGCGAAGACCGCTACCAGCGCCGGGGAGACGTACGTGCCGGCGCGGGCGAGCAGGGTGCCGGCGGGCAGTTCCTCACCGGCGCGGCGGACCCCGTACCCCCGCTTGGGGGTGCGGAAGATCTCCACGGCGGCCATGCCCTGGTCGGTCCACTCCACGGGGACGACCACGTCCGCGGCGACCGGCAGCGGCGCCCCGGCGGCCACCGAGAAGCACGAACCCGGGGTGAGCCGGACCGGCCGCCAGCTCGCGGCGCCCAGGTCGCCCACCACGTTGAGCCGGATCGTCCGTCCACCGGGCTTGCCGGAGGGGGCCGGGACGTAGCTCGGGCCCCGACCCCCTCCGGAGATGTCCTCCCAGCGGGCCGCGTAACCGTCCACGGCCGCCTGGTCGAAGGCCGGGAAGGCGTGCGGCGCGACAACGTCCTCGGCGAGGACGTTGCCGTGCGCCTGGGTGAGGTCGAGGTCGAGTGGCGGCAGCGCGCGTAACCTGCGCAGCACACTGCCCAGGTAGTCGGCGAGCGGCGTCAACTCGTTCGCGGCCGCCTCGGCGTCGGCCGTCGCGGTCATGTACCAGATCCGCCTGCCGCGTCGGCCTTGACGAAGTCGGCCAGCCAGGATCGGAACTCGCCACCCAGGTCGTCGCGCTCGGCGGCGATCTGCACCACCGTCTGGAGGTAGCCGAGCGGCATGCCGGTGTCGTAGCGGGTGCCGCGGTAGACGATCGCGTGCACCGGGGTGCCCTCGGTGCGCAGCAGCTCCATCGCGTCGGTCAGCTGGATCTCGCCGCCGCTGCCCGGCTTGGTCCGCCGGATCGCGTCGAAGATCTTGCCGGGCAGCACGTAGCGGCCGAGCACCGCGAGGTTGCTCGGCGCGTCCTCCGGCTGCGGCTTCTCCACCATCCCCGTCACCTTGACGACCTCGCCGATGTCGGTCAGCTCGGACTCGGCGGGTTCGACGGAGGCGATCCCGTACCGCTTGGTCTCGGCCGGGTCGACCTCGAAGAAGGCGAGCACCACACCGCCGGTGCGGGCCTGCAGCTCCAGCATCGCCGGCAGCAGGGGCTCCGACGGCTTGACGAACTCGTCGCCCAGCAGCACCGCGAAGGGCTGGTCACCGACGTGCGACTCGGCGTACCCGACGGCGTGGCCGAGCCCGAGCTGCTCGGGCTGCCGCACTGTGTAGATCTCGGCCAGCTCGCTGGGCCCCCGCACGGCGGCCAGCCGCTCGGCGTCGCCCTTCTCCTCCAGCCTGGCCTCCAGGTCGGGGCGACGGTCGAAGTGGTCCACCATCGACGTCTTACCCCGACCGGTGATCAGCAACACGTCGCCGATGCCGGCCTGGGTGGCCTCCTCGACGATGTACTGCAGAACCGGCCGATCCACCACCGGCAGCAGCTCCTTGGGCACCGCCTTCGTGGCCGGCAGGAACCGGGTGGCCAGTCCGGCGGCCGGGATGACGGCCTTGACCGCCAGGGGACGGCCGGTCGCGGCGGCCGTCGATGAGGGGTTCGCTGAGTGCTCCGACATGCCGCGAGACTATCGGCCACGGCTCTGCCGCGGCGGGTGTGGCCCAGAAGACGCGCCGCCACCCGACGCCGGACGCGCGGCGTCCGGGCCGGCTCCCGCGCTGTCCGGTGGGTCGTCGTCCGCGTCCGGCCGGGCGTGCGTCGGGCCGGCCGGCGACGATTCGGGTACGCACACCGCCGACTCCGACCGGGCGGAGCCGCCCGGCTCCCGGCTGACCTGCACGTGCTGGCCGGCGCGCGGCAGCCCGTCGGACGGGGTCACCGCCCCGGCGAGCACCGGTAGCTCCCGGGTCGCCACGTCCGGGCGTACCTCGGCCACCCGGTACGTGTCGCGGCCGGCCGCCTTCGCGGCGTAGAGCGCGTCGTCGGCGGCCTCCAGCACCTCGCGTCCGGTGCTGCCGTTGTCCGGATAGACGGCGATGCCCACCGACACGGTCACGAGGACCGGGCCGGTGTCCGCCTCGACGGCGATCGGGGTCTCGCGCACCACGGCGCCGAGTCGCTCGGCCACGATCGCCGCGCCCCGCGCGTCGGTCTCCGGCAGCAGCAGGACGAACTCCTCGCCGCCCTGTCGGAAGGCCAGGTCGACCTCGCGGATCTCGCCGCGTACCCGCCTGGCGAACTCGGCCAGCACGGTGTCCCCCGCCGCGTGCCCGTACGTGTCGTTGACGTCCTTGAACCGGTCGAGGTCGAGCGCGAGGATGCTCAGCATCCGCCCGAACCGGCTGGCCCGTTCCACCTCCCGACGGATCGACTCACGCAGGTAGCGGTAGTTCCACAACCCGGTGAGCGGGTCGGTGAGCGAGAGCCGCTGCGCCTCCTCGTGCACCCGGACGTTGTCCACGGCCACCGCCGCGTGACCGGCGAAGGTGCGCAGGGTGACCAGGTCGTCGTCGTCGAACTCGTCGGCGCCCAGCCGGTCGTAGAGCGCCAGGACCCCGAGTGCCGCCGCCGCCGCGTTGGTGTCGTCGGTCGGCGTCGAGGACGCGGAGGGAGCCGCGGCGCCGCCGCCCGGGGCGGCGAACGGGACTGCGACATAGGTACGACAGCGCGGCTCACCCGGCGGAGCGTCAGCCGGCTCCACCCTCCCCCGCTGTGGTTCGCCGGTCGCGGCGACAGCCCCGACCACGCCGACGCCCACCGGCACCCGAAGCGTCGACGGCCCGTCCGGGTCCTCCTCCGGCCACCGCCCGTCCAACCCCTCGGTGCACTGTGCGACGAGCACCCCGCCCGCCTCCACCAGCAACACGGCGCCGGCGCGCGCGCCGGTGGCCCCGATGGCGCTGTGCAGGATCACCCGCAGGATGCGTTGCAGGTCGTGCGTGCTGGCCAGGGTGTCACCGAGCACCCCGAGGTGCCCGCGGAGCTGGTCCCGGTTGCTGGTCAACGCCGCGACGTAGGAGCCGGTCTCCCTGGTCATCCGGTTGAAGGCGGCGGCCAGCCGGCCCAGCTCGTCGCGACTGCGGACGGGCACCCGGGCGGTCAGGTCGCCCTGGGCCACCCGGTCGACCGCGCCGGCCAGCTCGACGAGCGGTCGGGTGGTGACCCGGGCCAACCGCCAGGCGCTCAGTACGGCGAGGAGCGCGGCCAGGACGACCACACCCGCAAGCGTGGCGTGCAGCCCGGGCGGCTGCTCGCTGGGAACGGAGAGCACCAGGGGCAGTGGCTGGGCGTCGGACGGCCCGATCCTCCGCACGTACCGGCCGTCGGTGGTTTCGGTGACCCGCTCGCCGTCGACGGTGCTGGCGGCGGCCAGCACCGCGTCGCGTACCTCGCGGGACTCGGTCGTGTGGGTGACCCGCGCGGCGCTCGCGCCGCTGTCGAGCAGGGTGACCGCCACTCCGGTCACCGCCGCCAGCCGGGCCACGAAGGCCGGGTCGACCAGGTGCGCGGCGGTCACCGTGCCCAGCAGGGTTCCGGAGCGGTCGCGGAGGTCGACCTGGGCGGCGAGCGCACGGACCGGGCTGGCCGAGCCGTTGGTCGCGCCGTTGGTCGGACCGTTTGTTTCGCCGTTGGCCGGGCCCGTGGTCTCGCCGTTGGCCGGGCCCGTGGTCTCGCCGTTGGCCGGGCCCGTGGTTTCGCTGCCGGCTGGGCCTTCGATGTCGCCGTTGGTCGGGCCGGAGCAGTCGCGCCAGGGGGCCGCCGGAGCGCCGGGCGACACGTAACTGACCTTGCCGGTCACGTCGGTGATCAACACTGCGGCGGCGAGGCCACGGCCGACCAGTTGGGCCGCCGCGACGGCCGGATCGGCGGTGAGGGCCACCGCGTCGGCGGTGGCCCGCAACTGCTGGCAGAGCGCGTCGATGGAGGTACGCACGGCGGACGCCGCCACCGCCAGCCGCTCGGTGGAGCGGCTACGGTCCACGGCCGCGACCGTCGAGGCGACGAAGAGCGTGCCGAGCAGGACCGGCCCGAGCACCACCACGAGGAAGGCTGCCGTCAACCGCCCGCGTAGCGTCACTCGGTCCCCCCGGAAGTTCCGCCTCCGTTGCTTGCGATGCTGACACAGAGCAACCGTGGGAGAGGCGTTGCGTCAGGAGTGTTGCGTGCCGGAATTTTCTGATGAAGCGGAAGTGACGCGTGTGGCGAAGCGGACCGCCCGCGTGGAACTACTCGCCCGCCGCCGGTCGCTGCCCGAACCCACCCGGGCCGCCGCCGCCGGGCGCGTGCAGGCTGAGCTGGTCACACTGGTACGCCGACTGCGCCCGCGCAGGATGACGGCGTACGTGCCGATCGGCTCCGAACCGGGCGGCGCCGACCTGCCGGAGGTGCTGCGGGCGGCGTTGCCGGCCGACGCCGAGTTGCTGCTGCCGGTGCTCCTCGCCGACCTCGATCTGGACTGGGCGGCGTTTACCGGGCCGGCGGACGTGATCGCCGCCGGTCGGGGTATCCGTGAGCCGACGGGCGTCCGCCTCGGGGTGGACGCCGTCGCGGACGCGGAGCTGGTGGTCGTACCGGCCCTCGCGGTCGACCACCACGGTCGGCGGCTCGGGCGGGGCGGCGGCTCCTACGACCGGGCCCTCGCCCGGGTGCCCCAGGCGACGCTGACAGTGGTGCCCCTGCACGACGGCGAGCTGGTCGACACGCTTCCGGCGGAGCCGCACGACCGGCTTGTCCGCGCGGTCGTCACCCCCGCCGACGGGGTGCGTACGCTTGACGGCGGCCCGGGTGCGGCGCACGGTGTCGCGCCCCACACGTCCGCTGGACGAACCCGGGGCGAATGACGCACCATTGGCACTCGAATACGTCGAGTGCCAACTGGCCGAGCCCAGATCCGGAGGAGAACGTGCCCACGTACCAGTACGCCTGCACCACGTGCGGTCACCAGCTCGAGGCGGTGCAGTCCTTCTCTGACGAGCCGCTGACCGAGTGCCCGGCGTGTCAGGGGCGGCTGCGCAAGGTCTTCAACTCGGTCGGAATCGTCTTCAAGGGGTCGGGCTTCTACCGCACCGACTCGCGGGCGTCCGGCTCCGAGACGACGGCCGGCGGCACGGCCAGCAAGCCGGCGAAGTCCGAGTCGTCTTCCGGCGACAAGTCCGGGTCTTCCTCGTCCTCGTCGTCCGGTTCCTCGTCCGGGTCGTCCTCGTCCTCCGGGTCGTCGGCGGGCGGATCGTCCTCCGGAGGGTCGTCCTCGGGTGGGTCCAGCGGTGGCAAGGCCCCGGCGGCCAGCTCCGCCTCCTGACGTCCGCGGGGCACCCCAGGGGTCGATTCCCGGCGGGCGTCGGTCCCCGGCCTGATCCCGACGTGTTCCTGGCCGACCCGGCTTGATCGACTCGGGTTCGCGGAATCGGGCCTTTCCTGTCCACCCTGACAGCCCGACGTCCGTGACTGCGAGTCAATCACGGCTGCGGTCGTAGCACGCCCCGGCCTACCGGCGGGCGTTGTCCACAGGTCTGCGGGTTATCCACAGGTGCCTGTCGAGGGTCGGCGAAGCACGGCTGGAACGGCCTAGCCTGCCGCCGAGGGTGTCGCTGCGACATCCTCGGACGGGAGGCGGCAGAGGCGATGGGTGACCCAGACTCCGAGCGGGCGCTGCGTCCTCTGCGCCGGCTCACGATGCCCGGCGGGCGCACCCTGCTCCGGGCCGTGCTGGTCGCCGCGCTGCTCGGCCTCGCCGCCGCCGTCCTGCACGCCCCGCCCACTTGCCCGCCCGGCGCCTCGTCCTCCCCTGGTTCGGCAGGGTCGGACGGCGCCGCCGGCCCGGTCGACGGAGGCGGCTCACCCGGTTCCGACGCACGCGAGACCGGCGGGCCACCGTCGGCTGGCCCTACCGGAGGAGGCAGCACCGCCGCCGACGACAACTCGGTCAGACCGCTGCCGCTGCCCAGCGGTGCTGTCGGGGTGCCGATCCGGCTGGCCGAGCCGGCCGCGCTGGCGGTGGCCCATCCCGGCACCCGGGTCGACCTGCTCGCCGCGACACCCGACCGGGCAGGGGCCGAAGCTGCGCTGCTCGCACCGGCAGCTCTGGTCCTGGACGTCCTGGCTGGTGACGCGGCCGACGGGTCCACCGCGCTCTACCTGGCCCTTCGCCCCGACCAGGCGCAACGCGCCGTCGGGCTCCCCGAAGGCACCCGGTTCGCCGTCGTCGTCCGCAGCTGATCAGCCGCCGCCCCGCGGTCGGGGGTCAGTCCCAGTGTGGGGGGCGTTCGGCGAGCAGCCAGTCGTCGTTGCCGCCGGGCCGCTCACCCCAACCACGGTCGGTGTCGTCGGAGGTCTGCTCGGGCAGCACCACGAAATCTTCGCTCAGGTCGACGGTCCGGTCATCATCGCCGCGTACGCCCTGCTCGCCGGGGTCCTCGGTGCTCACGACCGGCAAGACTAGCGCAACCAGGCACCTCCACCGCGCCGACGCGGGTGGGTCCCGAGGTCGCGTCGGCACTGTCGCGGGAAACGCGTCGCCACTGTCGCGGGGCCTCCGCCGACAGTGCCGCGCCGGCAAGAGGCGACCGAGCCGTCGCCCGCGTTGGTAGCGTCGGACGGCGTGACGACCCCCAGCGGTGGCAGCACTCCGGACGACTACTGGCGACGGCCCGGCGCCGACGCGGCGGCGGCGGCGGCGAACGAGCCTCCCACCGCGCCCACGGCCACACCCGCGAGCGGGTACGCGGGCCCACCGCCGAGCGTGCCTCCGCCGACCGGCTGGCGTCCACCCGTACACCTGCAACCGGCGCCACCTCGCCGGTTGCCGCCGCAGGACATGGCCGGCCTGGATGTGGCCGAGCAGCGCTCGCAGCGGGTCACCTACGGTTTCGGCGCGGCGGCGGGAGTGGTGCTGGTGTTCCTGGTCTGTCTGCTCTGCTCACGGGTCATCTTCTGACGTTCGGGCGGAGCGGGTCAGAGGGTGGTGCCCCAGACCGCCTCGGCGCCCGTGTGGCCGGTCAGGTAGACGTAGACGAGCGCGGCGATGGACAGCGCCACCGTCGCCACCGCCAGCACCGGGGTCACCAGCCCCGGCAGTTGCGGCACCCGGGGGTGCCCGCTGGTCGCCACCAGCAGCAGGATGGCCACGATCCCGAGCGGCACCACGATGCGGAACAGGATGTCGCCGTAGCGGGAGTGCTCGAAGATCTGGTCGAGGATCTGTCCCTGGAACCCCCGGGCGACCAGCGCGTCGGTGAACACCTCACCCGACTTGACGGCCACGAAGGCGGTCACGGGGGCGACCACGGCGAGGAGAGCCACGGCCCAGTCCAGCCGGTGTCGCCACCGGGGCAGACCCACGTACGCGATGGCCAGCACCGCCAGCAGCGGCACGAACACGACGACCGCGTGGACCACCAGGACGTGTACCGGTAGGCCCAGGATCTCCTCGAACATCGAACCCTCCAGGTGGATCACACGGTCAGGGGGTGGTCAGCGTACGGTCCGCCGGTCGTCCCCACGCTTCCGACCGGACACACGCGTAACTCGACGATCGGGTTCACCGTCCCGGGCGAGATCCCGATCTTCCCGGGGCTGTGTCGGTGGCCACCCGCACCCGGCGACGGTTGTCGATGCTGGTCGCGCGTGCTGTCATTGGCCAATGTCCGGTGCCGAGGAGCTGCTGCGATCGAAGGGTCTGCGTGTCACGCGGCCCCGCCTCGCGGTGCTCGACGTGCTCGGCGGTGGCGGCCACCTGGAGGTCGACGAGATCGCCCGGCAGGTCCGTGAACGCCTCGACTCGGTCTCCACGCAGGCGGTCTACGACGTGCTGGGCGCGCTGTCCCGGGCCGGACTGTCCCGCCGGATCGAACCGGCCGGTGGTCCCGCCCGTTACGAGGCACGGGTCGGCGACAACCACCACCACGTGGTCTGTCGCGGCTGCGGCGAGATCGCCGACATCGACTGCGCGGTGGGCAGTGCGCCGTGTCTGGAGCCGAACGTGACGCACGGCTTCGAGGTGGACGAGGCGGAGGTGACCTTCTGGGGTCTCTGCCCGGGCTGTCGGGCTCGCCGCTCCGCCGACGTCTGATCCGACGGCAGCGACGGACGTGTCCGGCAGACCGTGGCACTCTTGGGCGGTGGACTCCGATGACCTCGGCCTCTTCGGTCCGGGTTCGGTCACGTGGAAGGTGCACGAGGAGCCGATCCTGATCGTCGCCGGCCTGCGCTCGCTCTACCTCCAGGCGTTGCATCCCCGGGCGATGGCCGGGGTCGCGCAGAACAGCAACTACCGCACCGACGCCTGGGGCCGTCTGGTCCGCACCGCCACCTACGTGGCGACCACCGTCTACGGGACCACGGCCGAGGCGGAGGCGGCCGGCGCGCGGCTGCGCCGACTGCACGACCGGCTGCGGGCCACCGACCCGGTGACCGGGGAGTCGTTCCGGATCGACGAACCGGACCTGCTGCGCTGGGTGCACGTCACCGAGGTCGAGTCGTTCCTCAGCACGGCCCGTCGGGCCGGGCTGCCGCTGACCGACGACGAGGTGGACGGCTACTACACGGAGCAGCGCCGGTCCGCCGCTCTGGTCGGCCTGGACCCGGCCACCGTGCCCGGCACCGCGAACGAGGTCGCGGAGTACTACCGCGCCGTACGGCCGGAGCTGCGGATGACCCGTGAGGCTGCCGAGACGGCGGTCTTCCTCACCGCTCCGCCGGTGCCGTGGAAGCTCAGCCTGCCGGCCCGGCTGGGCCTCACCCTCGGCCCGCCGCGCTGGGCGTACCTGGGGATCGCCGGCACCGCGTTCGGACTGCTGCCGGCGTGGGCGCGCCGGATGTACGGCGGGCTCGGTCTGCCCACCACGTCACTGTCGGCGGATCTGACGGTGCGGGCCCTGCGCCTCGGGTTCGCCGCCGTGCCCCGTCGTTACCTGGAGGGGCCGTTGATACAGGCCGCCAAGGAGCGGGCCGCTCGCCACGCCGCCACCTCGCTGGCCGGCTGACCCGACCGCCCGGGTGGCCGGTCAGCCGTCGGCGTGCCGGTCCACAGCCGCCCACGGTTCCTTACCCGGCACCTGCGCCCCCGTCGGGCAGTGCCGGCGGAAGTCGCACCAGCCACAGCGCGGACTGGGTGCCACCGGGAAGGCCTCGTCCGCGTCGGCCCCGTCGGCGACCGCACGTTCGGCGGCCATGATGTCGCGGGCTGTCTCCTCCGCACGGGTCAACTGCCGGGCCAGCGACTCGACGGTGTGATCGTGGGCGGCGACCGTGCCGGTGGGCAGGTGGTGCAGCTCCACTCGGCGGCACGGTCGGCGGAACACCCGCTCGGCCGCGTACGCGTAGAGCGCCAACGCCTGCGAACCTCGGGCGTCGTCAGCGTCCAAACCGCTGCGACCGGTCTTGTAGTCGACGATGACCAGCTCCGGCCCCTCCGGACCGGGCCGCGAGTCGATCCGGTCGGCCCGGCCGTTGAACGCCAGCACGGCGGTCTTGACCGCCACCACCCGTTCCACGCCGAGCGGGTCGGAGTCGGCCTCCAGCGTCTCGACGTACGCCTCGAGCCAGCCCAACGCCCGCCGGTAGGCGGATCGCTCCTGCTCGTCGTCGCGGTAGCCCTCGCGAACCCAGGTGCCCTTGAGGAGGGTGGCCAACGCCTCGGGGCGACGCCGGTCGGCGGGCAGCGCGTACCAGTTCTTCAGGGCGGTGTGCACGCTGGCGCCGAGCGAGTTGTGCGCCCACGGCGGACCCTTGGGCGGTGCCGGCCGGTCGACGTACGAGTAGCGGTAGCGGCGCGGGCAGTCGGCGAACGTGCCAAGTTTGCTCGGTGTGCAGACGAACAGCCGCTCCGGCATGCCCTCGAAGCCAAGTTGCTCGGCACCGCCGTCGCGTTGTCGGGGGGCCCGGCCGCCGGCCTCCGGCCGTCCCGCTGATGAGGATCGTCGCACCCTGCGATCCTGCCATCCACCTCCGACAGCGTGGGTGTGCCGGTCAGGTCATGTTCACGTAGTGAGTGACGAAGGCGAACACGGCGTCGGCGATGAGCTGCACGGCGATCGCGGCCAGCAGCAGACCGGCGATCCTGGTCAGCACCTCGATGCCGCCGGGCCGCAGGATCTTCACGATGCCGCCGGAGAAGCGCAGGACGATCCAGACGGCGACCATCACGGCGAGGATCGCCACGGCGATGGCGGTGTAGTCGCCCAGGCCGTCGGCCTGCTGGACGAAGAGCATCGTGGCCACGATGGCCCCCGGACCGGCCAGCAGCGGGGTGCCCAGCGGCACCAGGGCGATGTTCGAGGTGGCGTCCGCGCTGGGACCGTCGGTCTTGCCGGTGAGCAACTCCAGGGCGACGAGTACGAGCAGCAGTCCACCGGCCGCCTGTAACGCCGGCAGGTCCACGTGCAGGTAGTCCAGCAGGGTCTGACCCGCCACCGCGAAGATCACGATCACGCCCAACGCCAACGCGACGGCCTGCCAGGCCGCCCGGTTGCGGTCGCGGGCGGGTAGCGGACCGGTCAACGCCAGGAAGATCGGCATCATGCCCGGAGGGTCAGTGATCACCAGCAGGGTCACGAAAACCTCGCCGAACAGCTTCAGGTCCACGTGATCAACCTAGCCGCGCCGAATTCCGCCGAAACGCGGATCAGCCGGAAGCGACCTCGGTCACCCCTTCGGCGACGATCCGCTCGTACGCCTCGACGCCTGTGGTGAACGCACCGAGCTGCACGGTCTTGTGCGTGCCGTGGAAATCCGAGGATCCGGTGACGAGCAGGCCCAGGTCGGCGGCGAGCCCTCGGACGTGGGCCCGCTCGGCGGGGCTGTGGTCCTCGTGGTCGGCCTCGAGCCCGGCCAGTCCGGCGGCCGCCAGCTCGGTGATCAACTCGTCGGGCACCACGCGGCCACGGCGGGTGGCCCGGGGATGGGCGAAGACCGGCACACCGCCGGCCGATCGCACCAGCCGGACCGCCTGGAACACGTCGATGTCGTCCTTGGGTAGCCGGTACCGTTCGCCCAGCCAGTCCGAGCCGAACGCCTCCCGGGTGCTGCCGACCAGGCCGGCCCGGATCAGCGCCTGTGCGATGTGCGGCCGGCCCACGGTCCCTCCGTCCGCACCGGCGAGGATCTCCGGCCAGCTCACGTCGATGCCGTCGGCACGCAACAGCGCGACGATCCGTTCGCCGCGATCTTCCCGGGCGGCCCGCACCCGGGCCAGCTCGGCCACCAGTTCGGGGTGGTCCGGGTCGAACAGGTACGCCAGCAGGTGCAGCGGCACCGCGGGTTCGGTGCCGGACCAGCGACAGGAGAGTTCCGCACCTCGGATCAGGCGCAGCCCGGGCGGCAACGCGTCGACGGCCGCCGCCCAGCCGGCGGTGGTGTCGTGGTCGGTGATCGCCAACACGTCCAGCCTTGCCGTGCCTGCGGCCCGGACCAGCTCGACCGGGGTGAACGTGCCGTCGCTGGCCGTCGAGTGGGTGTGCAGATCGATCCGCGGGGCACCGGTACGCGAGGTCACCTCATGACGCTACCGAGGAGGCACCGAGCCTGACTCGCGGAGGTCGTTCCGACCTGGTGGATCAGATTGACCCTGTGGATCAGAAGCTGCGGACCAGGACGGGCCGGTCCCCGGCTGGCACGTCGGGCACCGGCTCGGGGGCCGCCGGTTTCCCGGCCCGTACCCGGCCGACGTCGACCCGGACCAGGTCACCACCGCCGTCGAGGTACACGGCCTGGGTGTCGTTGCTCCAGACGATCGCGCCGGACATCGGCGGCCCGGCCGGAACGGCGGTCGGCGCGGGCCCGAGTCGTCGCAGGTCGACCAGGAGCGCCTGGCTGGCCTTGCCCACCCGTCCGTTCACCAGCAGCCACCGCCCGTCGGTGGAGACCCCGCCCACGCCGTCCTGGGTCAGGTCCGCACCACAGCCGGATTCGACGGGCTGCAGGTGGCGCTTCGGGTCGAGGACGGCCAGGCAGGTACGGCCCGGGTCCGTCGCGACGGTCTGGCCGACCAGCTGCCCGTCGGGCAGCTCTCCGTAGACGTTGAGGGTCTCCCGGTCGACCGCTGCGGGCAACTGCCCGGCACCCGGCCGCCAGAGGGTGTGACCGGCACCCACGGGGTCGAGCCGGACCAGCACGTTGTCACCGACGAACCGGATGGGTTGCGCGGCCGCCGGCACCGGGGTGCGCGCCGCGCCGATGAGCTGGGTGCCGACCACCCCCGCCACGAACAGGTCACCGCCGTCGCGCCAGGCGACCTGACGGCTGTCCGGTGCCAGGACGATCGAGCCCGCACCGGCGAGCAGCACCTGCACCAGGCCGTCGTCCTGCACGACCCAGAGGGTGCGGCCTGCGGTGGTCGGCGTGCTGACCACCAACCAGCCGCCCCCGCCGGGCAGGAGTTGGGCATTTTCGGCCGGCCCGATGTCGCGCAGCACCAGCCGCTGCCCGTCGGGGTTGACCAGCGTCTCGCTCACGAGCAGGGAGGCGGACGTCCCGGACGAGGATTCGGCACCGGGAACGCTGGCCGTGGGGACCGGCCGGTTGGACCGGTCCGGATCACCGATCACCACGATGGGCGTAGCGTCCCGCCCGGTCCCCGCGCCGAGTTGGACCATGCCGGCGCCCAGCAGCACGGTGACGGCCGCCGCGAGCGCGAGCCCGACCCCGGTGCGCCGTCGCCGGATGCGGGTCGCACGTCGAATCGCCTGGCCGGCGGGGTCGGCGCGCAGCGGGCGGGCAAGGGTCACCTGGTGCGAGAGACTCTCCCGCACCGCACCTTCCAGCTCGTCAGGCCGCACCTCGTAGGAACGCTTCGACCCGGCCGTCAGGTTGTCGGGCCGGCCCGGCAATCCGCTCACTACTGCTCCCCGGAGCCCGTGCCGACGGGCACGGCCGCCGGGGCGGTGGGCAACACGACCTGCGGGACGACCGGACGCGGTGTGGCCGGGCGGGGCGCGGCCCGGCCGCCTGTCTGTCGGGGTCGCGGCGGCGCGGCGGCGCCGGTGGCCGGGAGTTGCCCGTTCGGGGCGCCCGAGGCGGTCGGGCGGACGACACCGGGTGCGGCCGGCCGGCCGGCGACACCGGCTGCGGCGGGAAGCTCCGCCGCGTCGGCTCCCATCCGCCGGCGCAGCGTGGCGAGGGCTCGGGACGTCTGGCTCTTCACCGTCCCCGGTGAGATGTCCAGCATCGCGGCGGTCTGCGCCTCCGACATGTCCTCGTAGTAGCGCAGCACCAGCACCGCCCGTTGCCGGTTGGGCAACTGCCTCAGATGCCGCCAGAGCAGGTCACGGTCGAGCTGCTGCTCGATCTCGTCGACTCCGGCTCGTTCCGGCAGCACCTCGGTCGGGCGTTCACCGTGCCAGCGCCGCCGCCACCAGCTCGTTGATGTGTTGACCATCACACGCCGGGCGTACGGTTCGACGGCCTCGATCCCGCCCAGCCGCTTCCACGCGAGGTAGGTCTTCGTCAGCGCTGTCTGGAGCAGATCCTCGGCCGTGGCCCAGTCGCCGGTGAGCAGATAAGCGGTGCGCAGGAGCGCGGCGGAGCGTGCCGCGACGAACTCGCGGAACTGCTCCTCCAACGAGTCCCTGCTCGTCACCGCCCACCTCCACACCCCGGTCGTCCTGGCAGAGTGCCACGTCAGAGGCGTTCCGGTCCATGACGAAAGGTGCGCACTTACTCCGATGTTCGGTCGAAAAGCTTCACGCCCCGTCGTCGGCCTTGGCTTCGTCGGCCTCCTTGCCGAGCCGCGCCTCGACCGCCTGCGGCTCGTACATCTCCTCGACGACGCGCAGGTAGAGCTCGTTCGGATTGGGCAGATTCTTGATCTCGCGGAGGGCCTGCTCCTGGCCGGCGGACTCCAGCACGAAGGTGCCGTAGTTGAGCGCTCGCCCGGTCGGGGTCTGTTCGTACTTCATGTCGGTGACCCGGACCAGCGGCATCATGGCCACCTTGCGGGTGACGATGCCGTTGACCACCATGACCCGCTTGTTGGTCAGGATGAAACGGTCATACCACCAGTCCGCGACCTTCCACGCCACCCAGCCCATCACGGCGAACCAGAGCAGCACGGCGATGGTGGTCAACGCGCCGACATCCTGCCCGGCGAGGAAGCCGGAGAGGTAGCCGAGCACGAAGGTCGCCGCGATGCCGATCAACAGCGGGTTGGTGAGGTGGATCCAGTGCCGCTTCCACTCACCCCGGTAGCGCTCGGTGGGGAAGAGGTAGCGAGCCACCAGCGAGCTGGGCTCGTCCTCCAGAGGCAGCACCCGACGAGGTGTCGAGCCGGTCGCGTCGGCACGCAACCCGGCCAGCTCGTCCTCGGAGATCTGGGGCGGCTGGTAGCCGGCCTCCGGATCACGGATCCATCCACGACCGGAACGCCCCTGGCCGGCATAGCCGGGCCCGTCGCCGTAGCCGACGTCGTCCGAAAGGGACGGACCGTCGGACAGGCCGGGCCCGGCGCCGTAGCCCGGGCCGTCATCGGGCCCGATCCGCGGGATCGGCTCGGTGTCGCGCTCGCGGCGCTCCCGGTCGGGGTCGTCCGGGTCGAAGGGTGGACCGGAGGGGCTACCCATCGGCGGCTAGGCGACGAGACTGGTGAAGAAGTCGCCGAACCCCTGCGCAATATCCATGATCCCGCCGCCGAGCGACTTGAACACGTCAGCCGCTGAGTTTGGCCGGTAGGCGACGAAGAAGATCAAGAATGCGATTCCGGCCCAGGTGAGGACCTTCTTGACCATGGCGGGCCATCCTCTCGCGCGGCGCCGGGTCCCATTACCGCAGCGGCACCCAGAGTATCAGTGTGGTGTCGTACAGTGAATATCTGCGTCCGTTCTCCGTCAAACCGGGAGACTTGTCAAGGTCTCCCGGGTAAGTACGGGGACGGTGCGCCGTACACGAGCTCGGGCGGAGTCCACTCGGTCAGGTCGTGTAGCACGACGTCTTCCGCGAGCAGGTGACCCGCACTCGCCGGCCAGGCTATCGCATGGAGCCACATTCCCCGAGCTTCGCCCGCGTACGCGCTTCGATCCGTCGGAGAATTCACCAACCACAGTGGAGTCGGGTGCCCGGCGACCCTGATCCTGGCCTGCCCGACGTGGTCGGGATGACCGGGCCCCGGGTCGGTCAACGCGTCGACCAGCTCCGGACCCGGGTCCGGCCCGGCGAGTCCGGCGAGCCGGGTGCCCAGGCCGACGCCCGGTTCCTCGGCCACGAAGACCAGGTCCGCCGGACCACCGCCGAGGGGGGCCGGGCCCGCGCAGGCCACGGCTGTCGCGCGTACTCCCGTCCGGTCGTCCCCGGCGTACGCCACGCCGGTGAGCGTCCAGCCGGTCGGCAGCGGCCACGGGCACCAGAGCGGCGTCACCGGCGGATCCGCGGTCGTGGTGATCCGTTCCACCACGCTCGCCACGATGTCCGCTCCGATGTGCTCGGGCACGTGCAGCGGCGGCACCGGGCCGCAACGCACGCATCTCGAGTCGGTGTGCATCAGATCCGGCGCCCGTACCGGGCCCCCGCATCTCGGACAACTCACCGCGACACTCACATCCCCACCGTCACCCCGTACCGTCGGCACGTCAAGCGGGAACGTCCAATTCGGCGTCCGGACGCGGATCAGTCCGGCGGCGGCCCGGCGTGGGCGCGAATCCAGGCGTGCATCGCGATACCGCTGGCCACCCCCGCGTTGATCGACCTCGTCGAGCCGTACTGGGCGATGGAGTAGAGCTGGGCGCACGCCGCCCGCGCCGGCGCGGAGAGCCCGGGGCCCTCCTGACCGAACAGCAGGACGCAGTCCCGGGGCAGGGTGCCGGTCTCCAGCGGACGCGACCCGGGCAGGTTGTCGATGCCGAACACCGGCAGCCGGCGCTCGTCCGCCCAGGCCACGAACTCCTCGATCGTCTCGTGGTGTCGCACGTGCTGGTACCGATCGGTGACCATCGCGCCGCGCCGGTTCCACCGTCGCCGTCCGACGATGTGCACCTCGGCGGCGTTGAACGCGTTGGCGTTGCGGACCACGGTGCCGATGTTGAAGTCGTGCTGCCAGTTCTCGATGGCGACGTGGAAACCGTGCCGGTGCCGGTCCAGGTCCGCGACGATCGCCTCGTGCCGCCAGTAGCGGTAGCGGTCGACGACGTTGCGCCGGTCCCCCTCGGCCAGCAACTGCCTGTCGTAACGCGGGTCGTCCGGCAGGTCCCCCGGCCAGGGACCCACACCCACCTCGAGCTGGTCTTCGGTCACGGTCATCAGAGGGTACGGGCCACGGCGGCACCCGCTGCGGCGGCCTGCCGGGTCACCGCAGCCCGAGCGCGGCGCCGAGCCGGTCCAGGAAGCGCCGGTCCGCCGGGGTGGCCAGGTGGTCCACCCGACGTTCGCCGGGACTGGGCACCGCGCGGCACACCCGGGCCGCGACCGACTGCACCCACTGGCGGTACGCGGCCGAGTCGGCGGGGTCGGCGCGCCGACGCAGAACCCGGTTCGCCGCCCGGCAGGCGGCCAACAGGTCCACCAGATCGGTGAGCTGCTCGGTGGGGTGTGGAGTGCCGTCGTGCCGGGCGTAGATCGCGGCGACCACCGCACGGACGAGATCGCTGTCGAAGGCTCGACCCGCCGCCACGGCGTCCAGACCGGCGAGACCGGCCATGACCCCCCGCTCGGCGCGGCCCGGGCCGGAGGCGGCGGCAGCCACGAGAACCCGGCCGGGTAGACCGGTGAGCAGGTCCCACTCGGCGGCGGAGTAGGCAGCCGTGGTCGACGGTGCGGCTCGACGGCCGGCAGAGGGCGGCTCTCCGGCGACGGAGTGGCTCATCGGAACCTCCGGCGTCAGCATATGCCCCGCGCACGGGAGCGGGGCCTCTTCCGCGGCAAACGCGCTGCGGGAGGGCCCCGGAGTCCGTCGGCGGTCAGCCCGTCGTACCGCTCACCGCGGCTCGGGGAAGCTGGGCCGTTCCGGATCCACCCCGTCGGGCACGGCGCTCGCCGCGTACTCCCGCTTGGGAACCATGACCTTGCGGCGGAAGACGCAGACCATGGTGCCGTCCTGGTTGTAGCCGCGGGTCTCCACCGACACCACGCCCCGGTCGGGCTTGGAGCCGGACTCACGCTTGTCGAGCACCGTGGTCTCGCCGTAGATGGTGTCGCCGTGGAAGGTCGGCGCGACGTGCCGCAGCGACTCGACCTCCAGGTTGGCGATGGCCTTCCCACTCACGTCGGGCACCGACATGCCGAGCAGCAGCGAGTAGATGTAGTTGCCGACCACCACGTTGCGCTTGAACTGGCTGGCCGTCTCGGCGTAGTGCGCGTCCATGTGCAGCGGGTGGTGGTTCATGGTGAGCAGGCAGAAGAGGTGGTCGTCGTACTCGGTGACGGTCTTGCCCGGCCAGTGCCGGTAGACCGCGCCGACCTCGAACTCCTCGTAGTAGCGGCCGAACTGCATCCTGGTCCCCTTCGACGGCGGGCGATGGAGTTCGGCACAGCATGCCTTACCGAAGGTTAAGGCGACTGGCGGGGCGCGTCGGCGGTGGAAAAGTCACACCGGCCACTCAAACCCGGGGGGAGACGCAATGAGCGGCGGGGCCCTCCCCGGCACCCGCCGCCCACGCTCTGATGCCGAGAAGTCTGCCCTACGACAGCGTAGGTTCGACAGAGATCGGCGTCACATTTATCTTTTTGTAACACTACTCTCGGTGACGATCCGGAGGTTGATCAGCGATCTCCGCAGGCCGGATACCTCCTTGTCACGGCCCAAGTTACCGATTCGTACAGCTCAATCGGGTGGATCTCCCTGGAAACGCTCCCATTACCGCAGGTCACGCAAGTGCGTCGTGCATTTGCGTTCCGCAGGACGACGAGATACAGACGTGGGTCGATGGTCCGCAGCCCCCTGGCTGGACCTGGCACGTTTCGTGACCCACCCCCCGGGAATTCGATACGGTCAGCCCGGGTTCTACGGGTCGTAGACAAACCGCGGTGATCGGAGAGTGCAATGGCAACCGTTGAGCTGACCTCGGCGAACTTCGACGAGGTGACCGGCAACGACGGCATCGTCCTGGTCGACTTCTGGGCCGACTGGTGTGGTCCGTGCAAGCGGTTCGCCCCGGTCTACGAGCGCTCCTCGGAGAAGCACCAGAACATCGTGTTCGGCAAGGTCGACACCGAGGCCCAGCAGGAGCTGGGCGCCAAGTTCGACATCCGGTCGATCCCCACGATCATGGCCATCCGCGACGGCGTCATCGTCTTCGCCCAGCCGGGTGCCCTCCCCGAGTCGGCGCTGGAGAACCTGATCGAGCAGGTCGAGGCCCTGGACATGGACGACGTCCGCAAGCAGCTGGCCGAGCACAACCACTGAGTCGTCCGAACGACACGAAAGGCCGGGCCCGGTGCGGGCCCGGCCTTCGTCGTACCCAGGCAAGCACTTGCATGATCACCTACCCGGGCAGGCCGAACTGACCGTCGGTGGGACCCGGCACGGCCGGTACATCCCGTATCGTCACGACCCGATGGAGACCCTGACCACCCGCGGGCGCGTGACCCGGCTCGGCGCGACCGCACTCGGCCTCGCCCTGCTACTGGTCGGCACCTTCTGGGGCAGCGACGACGACTTCCCGTTCGGCCCGTTCCGGATGTACTCCACCTCCAACCCGCCGAACGCGCCCGCCCCCGACACCCGCGTCGAGGGAGTGAACAGCGCCGGGACGGTGATCGACCTCGACCAGGACGCGACCGGCATCCGTCGCGCCGAGATCGAGGGTCAGCAGGCCCGGTACGCCGCCGACCCGACGCTGCTCACCGAGGTCGCCGACGCGTACGCCGAACGCCACCCCGACGCCCCCGCGCTGGTCGAGGTCCGCATCGTCATCCGTTGGCACGGCATCCGCGCCGGCCGGCCGACCGGGCAGCACACCGACCAGACCGTCGTCAGCTGGCAGGCGTCCCGATGAGCCGCTGGCTGACCGAGGCCGTCCCCCGGGGCCGGGTGGCCGCGTTCCGGACCCTGATCTACCTCTTCGTCGCCGCCGACCTGGTGGTCTTCACTCCCTGGGTGCGCACCCGGGTCAGCGTGCCCGGCGACCTCTACCAGCCATTGCTGATCGGCCGCGCGCTCCCCCTGCCGACGCCGACCGAGACGCTGGTGACGGTGATCTTCTGGGCGTTGCTGGCGCTGGCCCTCCTCGCCGCGACCGGACGAGCCCCCCGCCTGCTCGGCTGGGCGGTCTGCGCGCTCTACCTGGAGTGGATGATCATCGCGATGAGCTACGGGAAGGTCGACCACGACCGGTTCGGGCTGCTCGTCGCTCTGGCCGTGCTCCCCACCGCCGGGCGGGCCCGGCACGGCGACAGCACCCGCACCGAGGCCGGCGGCTGGGCTCTGCGAGTCACCCAGATCGCGGTGATCTGCACGTACTTCCTGGCCGCCTTCGCCAAGCTGCGCTTCGGCGGCCTGGACTGGCTCACCGGCTCGGTGCTGGCCCGCGCGATCATCCGACGCGGCACCGACCTGGCCGACCTCATCGCCCAGGTGCCCTACCTGCTGATCGTCGCCCAGTTCGGCATCGTGGCGTTCGAGCTGCTCAGCCCGGTGGTCTTCTTCCTGCCACCCCGTTGGCGACTCGCCATGGTCGGCTTCTTCTACTCGTTCCACGCCGTCACCATCGCGACCATCACGATCTCGTTCGCGCCGCACCTGGCAGCGATGACCAGCTTCCTGCCGCTGGAACGGGTCCGCCCGCTGGTCTGGGCCCGCCGACTCGTCGGCCGCGACGCCCTCCACCGCGATGCTTCCGGCCCGTCCGGCGACGGGCCGGCCGTGGAGCCGGCCTCCCCGGACGCCGGTTCGACGCCGGAGCCGCTCGGGGATCAGGCCTCGGTGGTCGGGCGTCCAGCCGGGCCGTAGAGCCGTTCGCGGGCCTCCTGCGGCAGAGAGCAGGCCGCCGTGCCGCCGGGCAGGCGGTGACGGTTGCGTGCCACCCAGCGGTACACCGGCCAGGCCGCGACGCGTACCGGCGGGAACCTCAGACCCGCACCGGCCATCCGCCAGACCGGGCCACTGCCGGCCAGCAGCTTCGCGATGGCATCCGGGCCGGCGGCGCGTACGCCGTCGGCACCGACCCACTGCACGGCCTCCTCGCACTCGGCCACCGTGAGGCCGAGCGCGTCCAGGTCGGCGAACTGCCAGGGCACCACCCGTGCGCCGGTCGGAATGCGGCGGGCAATGAAATCAGCGCACTGCGTGCAGAACGCGCAGTCCCCGTCGTAGACGAAGGTCGACGTCTCCATGGGTCCATCCTCCCCTCACCAACCACCCGGACACCCAGCGGTGTACGGCGGGTCACTTGCGCCTGACTCGTACACGTGTTCGAATAGTGCCCATGCGCTGGGACAACCTCACCGCTCCCCCGGCTGAGGGAGACCCCGAGCGGGCAGCGCCAGCGACGCCACCCCTGCCGCTGGCGCTGCCCGGCGCCGTCGCCCGCACCTTCGACACTCCCGAGTTCGCCGGGATGACCTTCTACGAGGTGCAGGCCAAGTCCATCCTCAACCGCGTGCCCGGCCAGTCCCGCGTGCCCTTCGAGTGGACCATCAACCCGTACCGTGGGTGCACTCACGCATGTCGATATTGTTTCGCGAGAAACACGCACACCTATCTCGACCTCGACGCCGGTGCGGACTTCGACCGGAAGGTGATCGTCAAGGTCAATGCCGGTGAGCTGGTGCGGCGGGAGCTTGCCGCGCCGAAGTGGCGGGGCGCGCACGTGGCGATGGGCACCAACGTCGACTGCTACCAGCGGGCCGAGGGCCGCTACCGGTTGATGCCGCAGATCATCGCGGCCCTGCGGGACTTCGCCAACCCGTTCTCGATCCTGACCAAGGGCACGCTGATCCTGCGCGACCTGCCCCTGCTGCGCCAGGCCGCCGAGGTCACCAGCGTCGGCATCTCGTTCTCGGTGGGGTTCGTCGACGAACAGCTCTGGCGTTCCGTCGAGCCGGGCACACCACACCCACGCCGCCGGTTGGACGCGGTTCGGGCACTCACCGACGCCGGCTTCTCCGTCGGGGTGCTGATGGCCCCGATCCTGCCCGGCCTCAGCGACGACGATGCGTCGATCGACGCCACCGTCTCGGCGATCGCGGCGGCCGGGGCGACCAGCGTGACCGCGCTGCCTCTGCACCTGCGCCCCGGCGCGCGGGAGTGGTACGCGCCCTGGCTCGCCCGGGAGCACCCACACCTGGTGCCCCGCTACCGCGAGCTGTACCGGGCCGGTGCGTACGCCCCGCAGGCGTACCAGCGGGAGGTGACCGCACGGGTCCGGATCGCCGCCCGCCGGCACGGGATGCACCGCGGCGAGCGAGGCGACAACCGCAACCTGCCCGAACCACCGCCACCCTCGACAGCCGAGCAACTGACCCTGCTCTAGTCGAGCTGATCTTTGATCAAGCCGGGGCTGCGGGTGCTGCTGGCCACCAGCTTCAACTGGCCGGCGATGTCGATGTGCTGTTGAGCGATATACCTCAGAGGTATGAATATGACTCTGAGGTATATCGCTCGCTTCCGCATCCGACACCCGGCGGAGTGACCGATGGTCACCGACGGGCCGACGTCGACGAGCGAGGTAGACCTGAGGCGGGGCCGGGCGGCCAAGAGCTTTGACACACGGTCCACTCGGGCTCGGAGCTACAGTCGGCGGGTGCGTACCGCTCAGCAGATCCTCGCCGACTCCGCCGTGATCGCCGTCGTGGGTGCGTCCCGCGACCCGTTGAAGGCCGCGCACTCCGTGCCGTTGCAGATGCAGCGTTACGGCTGGCGCATCATCCCGGTCAACCCCACCGTCGACGAACTGTTCGGGGAGCGGGCGTACCCGACGCTTGCCGACATCCCGCACCCGGTCGACCTGGTGGACGTGTTCCGGCCGGCGGCCGACGCCGTGCAGGTGGTCCGGGACGCGGCGGCGATCGGCGCCCCGGCGGTCTGGCTGCAACTGGGCATCGTCTCGGCCGAGGCGCGGCGGATCGCCGAGGAGGCGGGCATGGAGTACGTCGAGGACCGCTGCCTCATCGTCGAACGCGCCGCCGGCGACCTGACCCGCTTCGCCTGACCAAGCCCCTGCCCCACCCCGAGGTTAGAGCTTGTATTCCTTCAGGAGACCGCGGGAGATGATGGTCTTCTGGATCTCCGAGGTGCCCTCGCCGATGAGCAGGAACGGGGCCTCCCGCATCAGCCGCTCGATCTCGTACTCCTTGGAGTAGCCGTAGCCGCCGTGGATGCGGAACGCCTCCTGGACGACCTCGGCGCAGTATTCCGAGGCGAGCAGCTTGGCCATCCCGGCCTCGACGTCGTTGCGCTGGCCGGCGTCCTTGAGGCGGGCGGCGTTGACCATGAGGGCGTGCGCTGCCTCGATCTTCGTGCCCATCTCGGCGAGCTTGAAGGCGATGGCCTGGTGCTTGGCGAGGGGCTGGCCGAAGGTCTTGCGCTGCTGGGCGTACCCGACCGCCAGTTCGAACGCGCGGATGGAGATCCCACAGGCGCGGGCGGCCACGTTGACCCGGCCCACCTCGATGCCGTCCATCATCTGGTAGAAGCCGCGCCCCACCTGGTCGGCACCGCCGAGGATCGCGGAGTCGGGCACCGTCACCCCGTCGAGGACCATCTCGGTGGTCTCGACACCCTTGTAACCCATCTTTTCGATCTTTCCGGGGATGGTGAGGCCCGGGGCGGTCTCACCGAAGCCCGGCTCCTTCTCCAGCAGGAAGGTGCTCATGTTGCCGTACACCGAGTCGGCGCCGGTGTCGGTCTTGACCAGGGTGGCCACCACCGAGGAGTACGCGCCGTTGGTCAGCCACATCTTCTGTCCGTTGAGCACGTAGTGCTCGCCGTCGCGGACGGCCCGGGACTTGATGGCGGAGACGTCGGAGCCGGTCTCCGGTTCGGACATCGAGAACGCGCCGCGGACCTCGCCGGTGGCCATCTTCGGCAGCAGGCGGGTCTTCTGCTCGGCGGAGCCGTGCTGGGAGATCAGGTACGCCACGATGAAGTGGGTGTTGACGATGCCGGAGATCGACATCCAGCCTCGGGACAGCTGCTCCACCACCAGCGCGTAGGTGAGCAGCGATTCGCCCAGACCGCCGTACTCCTCGTCGATGGTGAGACCGAACAGCCCCATCTCGCGCATGCCGTCGAGGATGTCGGTGGGGTACTCGTCGGCGTGCTCCAGCCGCTGCGCGTGCGGGATGATCTCCTTGTCGGCGAAGCCCCGAACGGTCTCCAGGATCGACTGTTGCACATCGGTCAGGCCGGGCGTCTGGGCGAGTCGAGCCATCTCAGCCTCCGGGGATCCGCGCACTACTCATGGGTAACTGAACGCTGGGTAAGTATCGACCTCGGGGGTCGGCGAGGCCAAGGTGACCAGTCCACACAACCGCTGTGAAAAGGTTCACCGCTGCGGGTAGCGTCCGGCAAGAGGGACTTTTCCGGCACCGGCAGGAGGAGTGCAGCAGTGAGCTACCCGCCGCCGTCGGGACCACCAGGGGACGAGCCGCCACCGTCGCCCTACGAGCCACCACGGGACCAGTCGCCATACGCGCCACCGCCACCCGGCCAGCCACCATCGGACCAGCCGACGTTCGAGCTACCGGCGGAACGCTCACCGTACGGGCCACCGGCGGACGACCCGTCGCCGTACGCGCACCAGGGCCCGCAGCAGTCGCCGCACTGGAGCCAGCAGCCGCCGTACCCTCCGCAGGGCCCCTACGGTCAGTACGGCCCCCCACCCGGCGGGCCAGGCCGGGGCACCAACATCCTCGCGATCCTGTCACTGGTGTTCGCGTTCGTGTTCCCGCCGGCCGGCGCCGTCCTCGGCCACGTGGCCAAGCGGCAGATCCGCACCAGCGGTGAGGACGGCGACCAACTCGCCACCTGGGGTCTGATCCTCGGTTACGTCTTCACCGGGCTCACGGTGCTGGCCTGCTGCGGCTGGCTGGCGCTCGTCGCGCTGGGCAACAACGGTGACGGCGGAGGCTACTGACCGCCGGGCCGTCGTGGGCCGCCGAGGTCAGCGGAACCGCGCCTCGCGGACGCTGTTGCCGCCGTCCACCACCAGCATCTGACCCGTGATGTACGAGGCGGCCGGCGAGCAGAGGAAGCTGATCGCCGCGGCGACCTCGTCCGGAGTGCCCGGTCGACCCACCGGAGTGCCCAATCCCTGCTTGATCTCGGCCATCGTGGACGCGGCGGTGTAGATCGTGCCCGGCGCGACCGCGTTCACCGTCACCCCGTCGGCGATCATTTCCATGGCCAACGCCCGGGTCAGCCCGACGACCCCTGCCTTCGCCGCCGCGTACGCGGCCTCGGTGGGCAGGGCGTTGACCGGGCCGGCCGTGGCCGCGAGGTTGACGATCCGACCCCAGCCCCGCTCGGCCATGCCTCCGATGAACGCACGGCTGCACAGGAACGCCGTGGACAGGTTGCGGTCGATCTCGCCGCGCCACTCGTCGTAGGTCAGCTGGGCGACCGGCCGCAGCACCCCCTGGCTGGCACGGCTGGCCAGGCCTGCGTTGTTGACCAGCACCTCGACGTCGCCCAACTGCTCGGCGACCGCGTCGGCGAGCGCACCGACCTCGGACTCGTCGGTCAGGTCCGCGACGAAACCGGTCACCCCCAGCTCACCGGCCCGCTCGTGGATGCGCCGGGTGGTGGAGACGATGGCCACGCGGGCGCCCAGGTCAGCCAGACGGCGGGCGGTGGCGTACCCGATGCCGTCCGGGCTGCCCGCCCCGGTCACCAGGGCGACCCTGCCGTCGAGCCGCATGGTCACCGGATCCCCGAGTGCGACCGGCTCGTCGGAACCGGAACTGCCCGTCGGCCCTGCCGTACGGGCACGCCGGGCGACGCCTGGGCGGCTCACGTCCCGTCGGGGTCGGCTGCCGGAACGGTCCGCGGCGCGCGCGTCGAATGCCATGCCAGGATCCTGCCCGCTGGGACCTGCCCGAGCAACGCGGCACCCGGTAGCGGGGGCGTCGGGTTTGGGCGGTGCTGGCTACCCTGATGCCGCACCCGACCTGACGGAGAGTTCGTATGACAAATCCCCCGCCGCCCGGCGGCTGGAGCGACCCCACGTGGTCGGCCCAGCCGTCGAGCCCCGCAACGGACCCGACAGTGGTGGCCGGTCAGCCGGTACCCACCCAGCCCGGCCCCGCCAACCCGTACGCGCCAGGTGACCCGTACGCGCCCGTGGATCCGTACACGGCGGGCGACCCGTACGCGGGTGCGAAGATGCCGCCGGGGCAGCCGGTGGCGGCGTACGGGCCACCGCCCGGCTACCCGCCGCAGCACCCCGGATACGGCTACCCGCCGCAGCCGAAGACCAACGGGCTGGCCATCGCCTCGCTGGTGCTGGCCCTGGTCGGTGTCACCACCTGCGGCGTCACCGCGCCGATCGGGGCGATCCTCGGCCACGTGGCGCAGAAGCAGATCCGGGTCAGCGGCGAGGGCGGTGAGGGGATGGCGAAGGCCGGCATCATCGTCGGCTGGATCATCACCGCGCTGATGGTGCTGGGCATCGCCTTCTACGTCGCCGCGATCATCTTCGCGATCACGACCGGCGACAGCGGCAGCAGCAGCTACTGAGAGCGGCGGCCGGGTCGGCGTACCACCCGGGCCGGGTCGACGGCCGGTGGCTGTCGGTCCGGCCCGGCGCGCGTCACTCCGCCGGTGGGGTGAACGACGAGGTACGGCTCATGCCGGCGGCCCGACCCTTCGCGGAGATGACGAGGGCCATCTTGCGGGACGCCTCGTCGATCATCTCGTCGCCGAGCATCACCGCGCCCAGCCGGCCACCGGCCTCGGAGGTGTAGTGCTCGTACGCGTCGAGAATCAGCTCGGCGTGGTCGTAGTCGGCCTGCGCCGGCTGGTACACCTCGTTGGCGGCGTCGATCTGGCCCGGGTGCAGCACCCACTTGCCGTCGAAGCCCAGCGCCGCGGAACGCTTGGCCACCTCGCGGAACGCGTCGACGTCGCGGATCTGCAGGAACGGGCCGTCGATGGCCTGCTTGTCGTGCATCCGCGCGGCCATCAGGATCCGCATCAGGATGTAGTGGTACGGGTCGCCCGGGTAGTCCGGGATCAGGCCGCCGACCACCAGCGACTTCATGTTGATCGACGCCATGAAGTCGGCCGGGCCGAAGATGATCGTCTCCACGCGCGGCGAGGCAGCGGCGATCCCGTCCACGTTGACCAGTCCGGCGGCGTTCTCGATCTGCGCCTCGATGCCGATCCGGCCGACCTCCAGGCCGATCGTCTTCTCGATCTGGGTGAGCGTCAGGTCCAGCCACTGCACCTGGGCGGCGGTCTGCACCTTGGGCAGCATGACGCAGTCCAGGTTCGCGCCGGCCCCCTCGACGACCTCGATCACGTCCCGGTAGGTCCACGGGGTGGTCAGGTCGTTGACCCGGACCACCCGGGTCTTGCCGGCCCAGTCACCCTCGTTGAGGGCGGCCACGATGTTCTTGCGCGCGTCCGCCTTGGCCAGCGGGGCGACGGCGTCCTCCAGGTCGAGGAAGACCTGGTCGGCCGGGAGACCCTGGGCCTTGCCCAGCATCTTCACGCTGGAACCCGGGACGGCGAGGCAGGACCTGCGGGGGCGACCGACTACGGCCATGGATGCGCTCCTTCCAGCGTCCGGCGGGCATGCCGACGCCACCTGACGACAGATCCGAGACCTTAACGATCCCAAAGGGCGTTGTGACGCCACGGTAACCTCGCGCCATGACCGGGGTGAATGGACCTGTGGAAGATCTCACTGGGCGTCGGCTGGTGGTGGTGACCGGGGCCAGCTCCGGCATCGGGCTGGCGGCCGCCGTGGGGCTGGCCTGCCGAGGTGACCAGGTGGTGCTGGTCGGACGGGACCCGGCGCGACTCCAGGCCGCAGCGGAACGGGTACGCGAGAACTCCGGTGAGCGTCCGGAGTTGTTCCGGGCCGACTTCGCGATCCTCGACGACGTACGCCGGCTCGCCGAGCAGCTACGGGCGACGTACGACCGGATCGACGTGCTCGCCAACAACGCCGGGGCTATCGCGTTGCAACCGCTCACCACCGTCGACGGTTTCGAGATGTCCATCCAGGCCAACCATCTGGCCCCGTTCCTGCTGACCAATCTGCTCGCCGACCGGGTGGGCCGGGTCGTGGTGACCGCCTCCGGAGCGCACCGCTTCGGCGCGTTGGACCCGGACGACCTGAACGCGCCACTGCGCGGCTACCGGTCGACGAGCGCGTACGGCACCAGCAAACAGGCGAACATCCTCTTCACCGCCGAGGCGGCCCGCCGCTGGCCGAGGATGTCCGCGTACAGCTTCCACCCGGGGGTGGTGCGTACCCGGTTCGGCAACGACAGCAGGCTGGTGGCCATCGGTATGCGGTTCATGCCCTTCCGCAGCCCGGAGAAGGGCGCCGAGACCCTGGTGTGGTTGGCCAACCAGGACCGGTCCCGGCTGGTCGACGGGGGCTACTACGTCGACCGTCGGCTGCGTCGGCCGTACCGGAAGGCCACGAACCCGCACCTCGCGGCCCGGCTCTGGGAGGCCAGCGCCAAGGCGGTGGGCATCGATGACTAGCGCCGCCGGGCTGACACTCGTCGCGGTCGTCGAGTTCGCCGCCGGTGCCGAGACGGCCGGACAGCGTTACGAAGACGTCGTGCTGTCCCTGCTCGAACGACACGGCGGCCACCTCGACCGGCGGTTGCACGGCACCGACGGCCGGACCGAGGTGCACGTGATCCGGTTCGACTCCCGGGCCGGCTACGAGTCGTTCCTCGCCGACCCGGACCGGGCGGCCCTGCGGAGCGCGCTCGGTGCGGCCGCCCCGACCACCCGGGTCATCGAGGTACACGAGCCCGTCGTCGGTCACGCCAGCGTCGCAGCCCCGACAGCACCGGCACAGCGACCAGGACCACCAGGATGAAACCCACGGCGAGCGCCCAGAACGGCGGCGGCCCGTAGTGGGGGCGGCCGGACTCGCGTACCGCCCCACTGATCGCGAGGTCGGCGGCGACCGACAGGTCGGTGATGCCCTCCGGGGTTCGGAAGAGCACGTCCGGCGCTGTCGCGCCCCGACGGAGCACCACCAGTTCCACCGCCTCCGTGCCGACCTCGTGATACGGCCCCCACGCGACGTCGTGCTCCTCCGGGAGGTCCTCCGCCTCCGGCCCGGGCACACCGACCAACGCGACAGCCTCGTCCGCCGAGCGCCAGCCGAGCAGTTGCACGAACGAGCGGGAGCGCATCGGCGGGAACGCCACGCCGGCCAACGGGGTGCCGTCGGTTGTGGACCGCACTGCCAGTGTCCAGGTGCGCCGGTAGGACGGCACCGGGCAGTCGGTACAGGTGGACCGGCCCAGGACCGCCACCGACCGCCCGTCCGGCAACCAGGAGCCGGCACCGGCGAGCCGCCCGCCGGCCAGCGGCAGCTTCCGGTACGGCGTGGCGACCCGATCCGCCCCCGCGTCGTCCACCCGGGTCAGCCAGACCTCGTCGCGAACCTGGAGGGCCAGGTCACCGCCGTCCGGCGACAGCGCGGCAGTGCGCCCCGGCGGGATCCAGGCGGTGTCGACAGGCACCCGCAGCACGTCCGTCCCGCGATCCCGGTCGTAGACCCCGACGTACGGCGTGGAGTATGTGTTCGGGGACGTGAACGTGGTGTCGGGGTCGGCGTAGACCAGGCGTTTCCCGTTCGGCGCGAAGGCGAGCGGGTAGCCGTCCGGGCGATCCGGGGTGCTCTTCCCGGACTTCAGGTCGATGAGGGAATCGCCCACCCAGGCGTACCGGCCGTCCGGGGAGAGCAACGCCTCGAAACCCGCGACGGCCGGATCGCCGTCCAGCACCCGGTAGCGGTCGTCGTCCGCCGCCACCACACCCATCCGGGTTTCGAACCAGTTGGTGCGTACGGCGGGACCACCGAAGAGCATCGCCGCCACGCCAGGTGCCGAGTGACCCACGGAGGCGGTCCGCAGCGGCGGGTCGACCAGCTTGGTCGGTAGGCCGGGGGTGTCGTGACTCGGGGCGGCGGGCAGGGGCAGGGAAACCGGGTGCAGCGCGTACCCGGTGCCGAGGAAAAGGACCAGGACGGCGAGCGCGCCGGCGACGGCGGCCCGGCGACGACGGTGCCGGGTCCGCGCCGTGTCGAAGAGCCCGTCCGGTACGCGCGCGGGTGGCACGTCGGCGGCGAGGCGCCGCAGCGTCTCGGAGAGTCGGGCGGTCATCGGGAGGTCACCTCCTGCGGGCTCTGGCCGACGAGTTCGGCCAACTCGGGGGCGAGCACCCGCAGCCGGCGAAGGGCGTGCCGGGTCTGGCTCTTCACGGTGCCCACCCGGCAACCGAGCAGCGCTGCCGTCTCCGTCTCGGTGCGGTCCTCGTAGTAGCGCAACACGAGGACCGCGCGCTGCCGCGCGGTCAGCCGGGCCAACGCCGCCGACAGCACCAGCCGCAGATCGGTGTCGTCGCCGGGTCCAGCGCGTTCCGGCAGCGCCCCGTCCAACCGCTCGGGCGGGCGGGCCCGCCGCCAGCGCCACCAACTGGCCGCCTGCGTGCACAGCACCCGACGCAGGTAGGCGCGCGGGTCAGCGATCCGCTCCCACCGCACCGCGACCCGCGCCAGCGCCACCTGGACCAGATCCTCGGCATGGTGCCGGTCACCGGTCAACAGGTACGCGAGCCGGGTCAGCCCGGCGGTCTCGGCCCGGACGAAGTCGGCGAAGCCGTCCCGGGTGCGGTCCTCAGTCGTCAACGGATCGCCCTCCTCACCGGATAGACGCGCGGCGGGCCGGTCCCGGAGGGAACCGGCGGGTGATCAGTCGTCGAGCGGGGTCGGGTCGGTCGGCAAGGCGGCCGGTGCGGTCCGACGGCCGCCGACCACCACCACCGCCACACCGGCCAGCAGCAACGCCATCCCCAGCAGCGCGTACGGGCGGGGAACCTGCCCCAGCCAGGCCCACCCGAGCAGCGCCGCACCGGGCGCCTCCAGCAGGATCAGCACGCTCACCGTGGTCGCCGGGATCTTCTGCAGGGCGTAGTTGAACATCGAGTGCCCGAGCAGTTGAGCGCCGACCACCAGGGCCAGGATGGCCAGCCAGGTGCGCCCGTCGAACCCGGTCAGCCGTACGCCGCCGACCAGGCACATGGCCAGCAGGATCAGCGCGCAGATCCCGTAGCAGATGGTGGTGTACGTGGTGGTGCTGATGCTGGTCCGGGCCCGTTCGCCGAAGGCGGTGTAGACGGCGGCGAACATGGCGCCGGCCAGCGCCAGCACGTCGCCGAGGACGGCCCGACCGGAGACCCCCACGTCCACGCCGGTGGCGACCGCCGCCCCGCCGACCGCCACGGCGATGCCGATCCACACGATCCGCGGCAGCCGACGCCCCTGCACGCGGGCGATCAGCCCCTGCCAGACCGGCTGGGTGGCCACCAGCGCGGTGGACGTGGCGACGGTGGTGAGTTGGGCGCTCGGCACCCAGGTGGCGAAGTGACCGGCCAGCGCGACACCGGACAGGACACAGAACAACCCCTCCCGCCGACCCACGCCGCTGGCGAGCCGGCGGAACTCGGCACGGCGTCGGGCCAGCGAGAACGGGCCCAGCACGGCGACCGCGAGCAGGTTGCGCCAGAACGCGATGGCCAGCGCGGGCGCGGCGGCGTACGCGATCAGCGGCGCGGACGACGACACCGCGACCACGGCCAGGCCGACCGCGCCGGTGGTCAGCGGATCCAGTGACGGCCGGTGTGAAGGTGGGGGCACGGGACGTAATCCTCACACGTATGACGGACAGCACGGAGGGTCATCACTCCGTTACGATCACGCGCGTCCGCGCCGGCGACCCTCGACCGCCCGGAGGCGCTCCCCCATGCCCACCTACCAGGCGGTGCTGTTCGACTTCTTCGGCACCCTGACCCGCTCGGTGCAGCGCGGTGTCGCGCACGCCAGCACAGCCGAGCTGCTCGGCTGTCACACCGACACGTTGACCGAGGTGCTGGACCGTACCTACTACGAACGGGCCACCGGTCTGCTCGGCAACGCCGAGGCGACCCTTCGCTGGGTGTGCGCCCAGGCCGGCGTACACCCCAGTGACCATGCGGTGCGGGCGGCCGTGGCGTCCCGACACCGGGCGGTCCGCGCGGACACCTGGCTACGGGCCGACGCCGTGCCGGTCCTCGCGGCCCTACGCCAGCGTGGCCTGCGCACCGGTGTGATCAGCGACTGTACGCACGAACTGCCGGCCTTCCTGCCCCAGCTCGCCATCGCCCCCCTGCTCGACGTGCGGGTCTTCTCGGTGCAGGTCGGACGGTGCAAACCGGATCCGGCGCTCTACCTGACCGCCTGCCAGCGACTCGGGCTGACGCCCGGCGACTGCCTGTACGTCGGTGACGGCGGCAGCCAGGAGTTGACCGGCGCCGAGCGGACCGGGATGACGGCCGTCCGGCTCGCCGCCCCGGACCTGGCCACGCACATGGTGTTCAACGCCGACCTGGACTGGCGCGGGCCGACGCTCGCCACCCTGGGCGAGGTGCTGGCCCTCGTCGACAGCGACGCCGAGGTGGTGGGGGTCGGCGGCCGGGCGGCATGACGAGCCGATCAGCGACGACGAACCCGGTGCAGGCGGAACGGCTTGCGCGTGGCCCGGACCGCCGGGGTGGCCCGGGGTGGCTCGGCCTGCGCGTCGGCCGGCAGCTCCGTGCCGGCCAGCGGTGTCCCCGTCGGGGCGAGCCGGTTCACCGCGCACCCCTCGGCAGCCCAGCGGGCCACCAGGTCGGCGGTCGGCCCGGCCGCGTTGAGGCGCTTCGCCGCCACCAGCGGCGCGATGGTGTCCCACTCCTCGGTGCCCGGCCGCACCCGGCTCACACTCGCCGGCCAGGTGACGATCCGACCACCGTGGTCGCCACGCAGGGAGACCTGCGCCTCGGTCGCGTCGGCCAGGCCCGGCGCCGCCTGCTCGCCCGGCCCGCTGACCACCAGGAGCGCGCCCTCGAGAGGGGCGCACCAGAGCGCGAGCGCCGGCCCGCCCGACACGCTCACCCAGGCCACCGCGGCCTTCTTCATCGCCTCGTCGACCAGCGGCGTCGAGCCCTGTGTGTCGTCAGTCACCCTCGCATCCTCCCGCATCGGCGTCCGGACTCAACCGACGAACGGCGGGACGGCGATCTCACCCCGGGCCACCGGCATGACCTGACCGGCGACCGTCGCGCCGACCGCCACGCCGTTCGCCGCGGTGACCGTGCAGGCCAGGGCCGACGGGCGGTTCATCTCGACACCCTGACGGACCGCGTAACGGGACAGCCCCTCGCCCGGCAGCAGGCCCGTCGCCACCAGCCAGACACCCAGGCCGAGCGCCGCCGAGCCGGTCGCCGGGTCCTCCGGAATGCCGATGCCGGGCACGAAGACCCGGGCGTGCGCGGTTTGCGTCGTCCCGTCCCAGGAGAAGACGCTGACGTGCGAGACCCCGTACCGCTGCGCCGCGGCCGCGTTCACAGTGGCGCGGGCCACCGACTCCGGACGCACCGGCAGGTACGGGAACTCCAAGCCACAGCCGGCGACGCGTGGCGCCGGGCCGACGTGGTCGTCAGCGGTCAGCCCGGCGATCTCCAGCAGCGGCTCCGGATCCAGCTCCGGCCCGAGGGTCGGTGTGCCACCGGTCAGCGTCGCCCCGGAGGGGGTCACCTCGATCGGCAGCACCCCGGCGTGGCACTCCTGGGTGACAGACCCCACACCGAACATGCCCCGCCGACTCGCGGTGACCGCCGCGCCGACACTCGGGTGCCCGGCGAACGGCAACTCCTCCACCGGAGTGAAGATCCGTGCCCGGTAGGTGACGCCGACCTGGGTCGGAGGCAGCACGAACACCGTCTCGGAGAGGTTGAACTCCAACGCGAGTGCCTGCATCTGCTCGGTGGCCAGCCCTTCCGCGCCGAACACCACGGCCAGCGGGTTGCCGGCGAAGGGGCGGTCGGTGAAGACGTCCACGATCTCGTAGGCCAAGGTCGACATGTTGATAAACACTAGGCGCTTAGGCTGGTGCCCGTGAGCACGCCGACCCGGATCTACATCGCCCGTCTCGCCGGAGTCGCCGTCTTCGATCCGAACGGTGACCAGGTGGGCCGGGTGCGTGACGCCGTGGCGCGGCTCCGGGCGACGAAACGTCCGCCGGAGGTGGTGGGCCTGGTCGCCGAGATGCCGATGCGTCGTCGGATCTTCCTGTCCATCAACCGGATCACCTCCATCGACGCGGACGCCGTCGTGCTCGGCTCCGGCACCCTCAACCTGCGCCGGTTCGAGAAGCGCCCGAACGAGCTGCTGGTGCTCCAGGAACTGCTGGACCGGCGGGTGCAACTCGACCCGGGCGGCCAGCCCGGCGCGGTGGTGGACGTCGCCATGGAGTGCTCCCGGGGCGGCGAGTGGTCGCTGACCCGGGTCGCCGTACGCGAGCAGACCGGTCGGCTCAGCCGCCGCGGTCACCTGCACCAGGTCGAGTGGGACCGGGTGCGCGGGCTCAGCGGCATCGCCGACAACCGGGGCACTGCCAACCTGCTCGCCGTGCTGGAGGACATGCGCCCCGCCGACCTGGCCAACGCGTTGCAGGATCTGCCGGACGCGCGGCGCAACGAGGTGGCGGCGGCGCTGGACGACGAGCGGCTGGCCGACGTGCTCAGCGAGCTGCCGGAGCACGACCAGGTGGAGATCCTCGCCGCCCTCGACCGGGAGCGGGCCGCCGATGTCTTGGAGGAGATGGACCCGGACGACGCCGCGGACCTGCTCAACGAGCTGCCCCCGCCCGAGCAGGACGTGCTGCTGGACCTGATGGAACCGGACGAGGCCGACCCGGTGCGTCAGCTGCTGAAGTACACCCCGGGCACGGCCGGCAGCGTGATGACCTCGGAGCCGGTCATCCTGCCTCCGGACGCCACCGTCGCCGAGGCGCTGGCCCGGATCCGGGAGCCACAGCTCTCCCCCGCCGTCGCCGCGCAGGTCTTCGTGACCCGGGCACCGCAGAACACGCCGACCGGCCGCTACCTGGGCATGGTGCACTTCCAGGCGCTGCTGCGCGAACCCCCGGCCGACCTGCTGGGCAAGGTGGTGGTCAACGACATCGATCCGCTGCGCCCCACCACACCGCTGCCGGAGATCACCCGCCGGATGGCCACCTACGACCTGGTCGCCATGCCGGTGATCGACCGGAACAACCGGCTGGTCGGCGCCGTGACGGTGGACGACGTGCTGGACCACTCGCTACCCCGGGACTGGCGGGACCGGGACGCCCTGCCCGCCCCGGGCGCCACCGACGCCGTGTTGGATGGCGCGGATGGCTGAGCAGCGGCGGACCGAACGGCTGGACCAGCCCCGCGAGCCTCGGGGCATCAAACTGCCCCGCTTCGACGCCGAGGCGTTCGGCAGGTGGTCGGAGGGCATCGCCCGGGGCATGGGGACCGCGAACTTCATCGTCGTCATGACGGTGGTGATCACGATCTGGTTCCTCTGGAACACGTTGGCCCCGGCAAACCTGCGCTTCGACCCGTACACGTTCACGTTCCTGACCCTGGTGCTGTCGTTGCAGGCCAGCTACGCCGCGCCACTGATCCTGCTGGCGCAGAACCGACAGGCCGACCGCGACCGGTTGGCGGCGGAGGAGGACCGGCGGCGAGCCACCGCGCAGAAGGCGGACACCGAGTACCTGGCTCGGGAGATCGCCGCGCTGCGGATCGCGTTGGGCGAGGTGGCGACCCGCGACTTCCTCCGCTCCGAGCTGGCCCGGCTGGCCGAGGAGCTGGACGAGGTGGGGCAGCGCCGGCAGCGGCTGGAGCGGCGTCAACAGGAGCGGCGCGGGCAGCGGCCGACCGACGGGGTCAGCCTGGACGAACCCCGCGACGACCTGGACGGTGACTTCGCCCGCGACGCCCGCCCGGACGGCACCGGGCCGCGCCGGTCGGAGGGCTGACCGGCGGGCCATCGATTGGCTCACACCGCACCGGGCAGCGGAGGCAGGGGATGCCCCGCGACGTAGCATTGCGGGCATGTCAGCACCCGTGAGCACCGTCGAGGACGCGATCCAGGCCGCCCTGGCCACCGTCAACGACCCGGAGATCCGCCGGCCCATCACCGAGCTGGGCATGGTCCGCTCCGCCACGATCGCTGCCAGCGGCGTCGTACGCGTCGAGCTGCTGCTCACCGTCGCCGGATGCCCGCTCAAGGACAAGCTGCGTACGGACATCACCGCCGCCGTCGCCGCGGTGCCCGGCGTCACCGGTGTGGAGATCGATTTCGGGGTGATGACCCCGGAGCAGCGCCAGTCGTTGCAGTCGCAGCTGCGCGGCGGCGGTGCCACCGAGGAGCCGGTCATCCCGTTCGCCCAGCCCGGCTCGCGCACCCGCGTGTACGCGGTGGCCAGCGGCAAGGGTGGCGTCGGCAAGTCCAGCGTGACGGTCAACCTGGCGGCGGCGCTCGCCGCACGTGGGCTCTCCGTCGGAGTGGTCGACGCGGACATCTACGGCCACTCGGTGCCCCGCATGCTCGGTGCGGACGGCAAACCCACCCGGGTCGAAGACATGATCATGCCGCCGCAGGCGCACGGCGTGAAGGTCATCTCCATCGGCATGTTCACGTCCGGCAACGCCGCAGTGGTGTGGCGTGGCCCGATGCTGCACCGGGCGTTGCAGCAGTTCCTCGCCGACGTCTACTGGGGCGACCTGGACGTGCTCCTGCTCGACCTGCCCCCGGGCACGGGTGACGTGGCCATCTCGCTGGCCCAGTTGCTGCCCAACTCGGAGATCCTGATCGTCACCACCCCGCAGACCGCCGCCGCCGAGGTGGCGGAACGGGCCGGGGCGATCGCCCTGCAGACCCACCAGCGCGTGGTCGGGGTCATCGAGAACATGTCCTGGCTGGAACTTCCGGACGGCTCCCGGATGGAGATCTTCGGCGCCGGCGGTGGCACGGCCGTCGCGGAGTCGCTGAGCCGGACCATCGGCGCGCAGGTGCCGCTGCTCGGGCAGATCCCGCTGGACACCCGGGTCCGCGAGGCCGGCGACGCGGGCAACCCGATCGTGCTGGCCGAGCCGGAGTCCCCGGCCGCGACGGCGCTCGGCACGATCGCCGACCGGCTCGCGGTACGCCGTGAGTCGCTGCTCGGCAAGCCGCTCGGCCTGAAGCCCGCCGGCCGCTGACCGTCACGAACACCGTCAGCCCGTCGGCCGCCTGCCGGCCGGCGGGCTGAGTCGTCTCGTGATCGACTCGACTTTCCGGATGTCGGGGCATCCGGCGCTGGTCGACAGGCCGACTTCCGGAAATCCGAGTCGATCAGCACTCAGCAGAGGGCCGGGGCGGTACGGCGGGTCGATCAGGTGGCGTCGTCGTAGCTGGCGCGGGGGGCCGGCGCCGACGGGCTGCTGGTGGCCGTGCTGGACCGGGAACCGCCCGAGCGCAGGTCCGCGGCGTTGGCCACGTCCTTCAGGTCGTCGTGCACGGTGCTGACGTCGGCGCGGAGGTTGTCGTAGACGCCCTGCAACGGCTTGCGGATCGCCGCCTCGTCCTCCTCGCTGAGGAGGTGCTTGCGGATGAACGCCTTCGGGTGCAGATCCTCCAGCTGGATGTCGGTGCCCAGCTCGCGACTCAGGTCGCCGGTGGCGTTGCGGGCCATGTTGCGCAGGTTGCGCACCAACCGCAGGCCGTCGGTGATGACCGCGGGCAGCCGGTCGCCGAAGATCAGCAGCGCGAGGAGCAGCAGCGCTCCGATCTCCCACCAGTTCAGGTTGTCGAGCATCCCGTTGGCCCCCTCTCGGCGTCAGCAGCAAGACTACGCACGCCGGGCAGCCTTCGGGCAAGGGGTGAGCCGCTGTTCACTTCGCGTCCGCGGCGAGTCTCACCGAGGTGTTCTGCCGGGCTGAGCCTCGCCGGAACTCGACGGTCACCACCGAGCCCGGCGCGTACTTGCGCACCAGGGCGGTCAGGTCGGTCGGCTCGGTCATCGGCCGTCCATTGATCTTGAGGATCACGTCGCCGACCTTCAACCCGGCGCCGTCCGCCGGGCCGGAGGGTTCCACCTCCGCCAGGCGTAGGCCGCCCCCGACAACTCCGCTCGGGCCGTCCACCCGGGCGCCGATCACCGTACGCCGGGCCTTGCCGGTGCCGATGATGTCCTGGGTCACCCGCTTGGCCTGGTTGATCGGAATGGCGAAGGCGAGACCGATGTTGCCCGCCTCCTGCCCCTCGGCGACCAGGGACTTGATGGTGGAGTTCACGCCCACCACCCGCCCGGCGCCGTCGACCAACGGGCCGCCGGAGTTGCCGTGGTTGACAGCGGCGTCGGTCTGGATGGCCGCGTAGTAGCGCACCGGCCCGCCCGGCTCGCCCGCCTGCATCGTCCGGTCCAGGGCGCTGACGATGCCGGCGGTGACCGTGTTGGCCAGCGACAACGGGGAACCCATGGCGAGCACCGGGTCACCGACGGCCAACGCGTCCGAGTCCCCGAATTCCACCGCACGAAGCCCGGGACGACTCACCTTGATCACGGCGATGTCGGATTCCGGGTCCTGACCGACGATGGTCGCCGGCGCGCTGCTGCCGTCATTGAAGACCACCGAGGCCTTGCCGGTGCCGCCGGCCACCACATGGTCGTTGGTGATCACATGGCCGTCGGCGGTGGCGATGAAGCCGGAGCCCTCGCTGGTCCCGCCGAGACTGCTGACCCGGACGGTGACCACGCTGGGCAGGACACGTTCGGCGACACCGGCCAGCGACTCCGGTTTGCGCTGGGCCAGCGCCGGCGGCTCTACCGGGGCACCGCCCAGGACCGCACCACCCGCACCGCCGCGAGCCGCGAACGCGTAGCCCAGCGCGCCACCGAGGGTGCCGGCCAGGAGGGCGGTGATCACGGGAATGAGCAGCAGGTGACGCAGCGTCGGTCGGCCTGGCGCGTCCGGGTCGGTGACCGCCTCGGGTTCGATGCCGGCCACCACCGCCCCGGGCACCACCACGGCGGTCGGCGCGGCCGGGTCCCGCCACGGATCGGCGAGCGCGTCCGACCACCAGGGCGACGCCCCGGCCGGGCCGGGCACCCCGCCCGCTGTCGATGCCGGCCAACCCGGCGCCGACCCGGCGTTGGGCCCACCGGCCACCGGCGGATAACCCGGTGCCGGCCAACTCGGCGAGGGCGCACCGGCCACCGGCGGGTGCCCCGGCGCCGGCCCGCCCGGCGGCACGGTGGACGCGTTGCCCGCCTCCGGCGTGGTCGGCGGCCCGGCCGGAGAGTTCCCCGCCCCGGGCGGTCGCGCCGGAGTCTCACCGCCCCGGCGCCACTCCCAGCCGTCGGTCACGTCGGTGCCTCCCAGTCCGTCCCCGGATCCCGCGCCGCGTCGCCCGGCCACGGGCCGGTTCGGTCGCGGCTGACGGGATACCGCCTCCAGGATTGCACGGATGTACGCGGTGGAGTCACCGGTTGCCCCGGCGATCGCGACAGGCGGAGGCGCGGCTGCGCTCCACGACGGTCGCCTCTACGCTCACAGTGCCAACCCGCCCCCGCACCACGCACCGCCCCCGGAGGTGCCCCATCGCCACGGTCGCCGGTTCCGGCAGTTCGACGGCCCAGGCTCAGCAGTTCGCCGAGTCGTACGTCACCGAGGATCTCGTCATGCGCACCGCCCGCAGCCTGGCCCGGGAGGTGGGTCTCGACGCGGTCACCCCCGGTGCGGGTGCGGCACTGCGGCTGCTGGCCGCCGCCGGCAACGCGCGCGCCGTGGTCGAGATCGGCACCGGCACGGGGGTGAGCGGGGTCTGGTTGCTGCGCGGCATGCGCGCGGACGGGGTGCTCACCACCATCGACGTGGAGGTGGAGCACCAGCGGATCGCCCGACGGATCTTCGCCGAGGCGGGCTTCGCCGCGGGCCGCACGCGCATCATCACCGGTCGCGCGCTCGACGTGCTGCCCCGGCTCGCCGACGGTGCGTACGACCTGGTGTTCGTCGACGCGGAGGCGACCGGTTTCCACGCCTGTGTGGAGGCGGCGTTGCGGCTGCTGCGGCCGGGTGGCGTGCTCGCGCTCAACGGTGTGCTCGCCAGCGGCCGGATCGGTGACCCGGCCGCTCGGGACGCGGAGACGGTGACGGTCCGCGAGACCATCAAGGCGGTCCGGGAGTCGGAGCACTGGATTCCCGCGCTACTCCCGGTCGGGCACGGGCTGCTCGCCGCTGTGAAGTGCTGAGCGCCGACCTGTCAGTCGACGCTGGCCAGCCAGCGCAGCAGCCACCGGACGCCCCAGCCGGTCGCGCCTCGGCTGACCTCGGCGTGGTCGCCGTCGGCCCAGGACGGGGCCGACATGTCCAGGTGCAGCCATCGGTCCCGTAGTTCGCCGGTGAACTCACGCAGGTAGAGCGCGGCCAGCACCGAACCGGCACCCTGCGCCGGGGCGCTGTAGAGGTCGGCGATCTCGCTGCCCAGGTATTCCACGTAGTCGTTGTGCAGGGGCATCCGCCACGCCGACTCACCGGCCGCCTCGGCTGCGGCCAGCACGTCGGCGGCCAGTTGGTCGTTCTCGCTGTACAGGGCGCCGGTGCGCTTGCCCAGGGCCACGGCGTTGGCGCCGGTGAGCGTGGCGAGGTCGAGCAGTAGGTCCGGCTTGAGCTGCTGCACCGCGTACGCCAACGCGTCGGCGAGGACCAGGCGGCCCTCGGCGTCGGAGTTGGTCGTCTCGCTGGTCGTGCCGCCGTAGTGGCGGATGACGTCGCCGGGCCGGAACGCCGCGCCGCTGACCATGTTCTCGGCGAGCGGGGCCAGCGTGGTGATCCGCACCGGCAGCCGCATCTCGGCGGCTCCCAGGGTGGCGGCGACGACTGCGGCCGCGCCCGCCATGTCCTTGCGCATCAGCTTCATCGCCGGCACCGGCTTGATGGAGATGCCGCCGGTGTCGAAGGTGATGCCCTTGCCGACCAGCACCACGTGGGTGCGTGCGTTAGCCGGGTGCCAGTCCAGCTCGACGAGCCGGGGCCCGCTGGCCGAGCCTCCGCCGACGGCGAGGATGCCACCGAAGCCCTCGGCGGCGAGTTCGGCCGGCCCACGGACCCGCAGCCGCAGGTCCGGAACATCGGCTGCGGCGGCGGCCACCTGGTCGGCGAACCACTGCGGATTCTTCACCGAGGAGGGGGTGTTGGTCAGGTCACGGGCGAGATGGGTCATCGCCGCGGTGGTCCGGGCGGTGGCGATGGTGGTCTCGAACGCGGTCGGGTCGGCGAGCAGGAGGTCGACGCTGTCGAGCGTCGGTGCGGTGCCGGCCTCGGTCAAACGGAACCGGTACGGGGCGAGCAGCAGCCCCTCGGTGAACCCGCGGACTGCGGCCGGAGTCACCTCGACCGGCAGTGCGATGGTGATATGCGTCTCATCCGTGGCGGCGCGAGCCAGTGCGGCGCCGGCCGTCCGCCAGGCCGCCTCATCACCGTCGCCGACGCCGAGCAGGAGCATCCGGGCGGGGGTACGCCCGGGGCGAACCTGCGTGTGGATCTCGCCGGCCCGGCCGGTCAGTCGGGCCGCCGGCACCAGCGCGGCGGCCTCGTCGGCAGTGCCGTCCGGAGGCGTCACCGCGGTCGGCACGAGCTCGGCCGACTCGGCGGCACGAACGGGCAGGACGAGGACGTCGAGCCGGTCGGGCTCGGCGATCAGACGGATGGCGAGCACGCGGGACCGTACCTCCAGGAGAGTTTCGCGGAGCGGAGCCGAACCCGCCTGCCCGCGCGGATGAAGACCCTGAGCCACCGGCGGTACCGGTGGCCCAGGGTCAGAAAGAACGCTCCGGGCGGCCTGCGCCGCCCGGACCACTCCTCACTCAGCCGGCCGCTGCCTTCAACGCGTCACCAAGCGCGTTGGCCTCGTCGGGAGTCATCTCGACGACGAGCCGGCCACCGCCCTCCAGCGGGACCCGCATGACGATGCCCCGACCCTCCTTGGTGACTTCCAGCGGACCGTCGCCCGTCCGCGGCTTCATCGCCGCCATGTTGTCTCCCCTCAGACCTACACCAGGGTCGGTGGGTTGCCCCACAGCCACTTCGTCACGACCACCCGCAACGGTCACGGGGGCGTCGACCAACGATTTTCCCTGATGAACACCGCCGGACCCAAACCGGAGCAGCATTGATGTAACAGCATCTAGCTTATCTTGAGAAGGCCTGTCACAATGTGCGGTCATGCAGGCACGGTCGGCACTCTTCGACCTGTACGGCGACCACCTCCGTCCGAGGGGTGGCCGGGCACCGGTCGCTGCCCTGGTCAAGCTACTGGCACCGCTGGGAATCGCGCCGCCCGCCGTTCGCACCGCCGTGTCGCGGATGGTGCGCCAGGGCTGGCTCGAGCCTCTCCGGTTGGTCTCCGGACCGGGATATTCGATCACACCGAAAGCAGCCCGACGACTCGACGAGGCGGCCGCCCGGATCTACCGGACCGGCCGGGTCACCTGGGACGGCCGGTTCGATCTGCTGGTGTTGGAGGCCCCCGGCTCCCGACGGGACCGGCAGCGGCTCGCCTCCAATCTGAGCTTCCTCGGCTACGGCACGCTCGACGAGCAGACCTGGGTCGCCACCCGCCCCGCCGACGACGTGGACCTGCTCCTCGCCGAGGCCGGTATCCGGTTCGAGCGGTTCACCGCCGCGCACCACTCGGGCACCCCCGGCGCGATGGGTGTGGTCCGGCGGGCGTGGAACCTGGCCGAGATCGGTCGCGCCTACGAGCAGTTCGTCGCCGACCAGCGCCCACAGCTCGCGGCGGTCACAGTGCGCAGCAGCGACGAGGAGGCGTACGCGACACGGTTCCGACTCGTGCACGCGTGGCGTACGTTCCTCTTCCGGGACCCGCAACTGCCCCCGGCGCTGCTGCCCGAGCGCTGGCCCGGCACCGCCGCGGCCAGCTTCTTCGACCGGCACGCGGCACGTCTGCGTCCGGCCGCCGACCGGTACGTCGAACAGTGCCTCGACGCCGGCAACCGCCTCGTACGACAGAAGGGTCGTTAGACACGTGACCGAGCCGCTGCTGGTCGACCGGACCGACGCCGTCGTGACCCTCACGCTGAACCGGCCGAACGCGATGAACGCGCTCGACGTGCCGCTCAAGGAGGCGCTGCGCGACACCCTGGCGCAGTTGGAGACCGACCGGTCCTGCCGCGCGGTGGTGCTGGCCGGGGCGGGCGGGTCGTTCAGCGCCGGTCAGGACCTGCGCGAACACGTGGACACCCTGGAGAGCTCCGCGAACGACCCTCTGGGCACCGTGCGGGCGCACTACAACCCGATCGCCGCCCGGCTGGCCAACCTGCCCAAACCGGTGATCGCCGCGGTCCGTGGGATGGCCGCCGGGGCCGGCGCGTCGCTGGCGTTCCTGGCCGACATCCGCATCGGCGGCCCGACCACCAGTTTCCTGATGGCCTTCGCCAAGGTCGGTCTCGCCGCCGACACCGGCGCCTCCTGGACGCTCCCCCGACTGGTCGGCCACGCCAAGGCGGTGGAGCTGCTGATGCTGGCCGAGCCGGTCCGCGCCGAGGAGGCCTGCCGGCTCGGGCTGCTCAACCGGCTGACGGACGACGACGAGCAGGTGTTGCCGACAGCTCAGGAGTTGGCCGCCCGCCTCGCCGCCGGCCCCACCGTCGCGTACGGGGCGATCAAACGGCAGCTCTCCATCGCCGACGCCGGCACCCTCGCCGACGCCCTCGCGGCCGAGGCGCAGGCCCAGTCGATCTGCGGTGCCACCGCCGACCACCGGGCGTCCACGCTCGCCTTCGTGAGCAAGCAGAAACCGGTCTTCGAGGGACGCTGAACGCGATCCGGACGCCGCCCTTACCGTCCTCGAACACGAGCCGCCTAGCGTCGGCCGTCATGAGCGATCGTGAAGCGGTGGCGCACCTGCTGCGCCGGGCCACCTTCGGTCCGACCGCCGACGAGGTGGACGCGGCAGAGCGGGCCGGGCCGGCGGCGACGGTGGACCGCCTGCTCGACCCGGCACGGCCCGACCGGGGAGCGGCGGCCACACCGCCGCCGACGCTGGCCCCGGACCCGTACGCCGCGCTGACCAAGGAGTCCACCCGGGAGCAGCGGCAGAAGGCCAACGCCGAGCGCCGCGAGCAACTCCAGCAGGTCACCGGATGGTGGCTGGACCGGATGGTGGCCGCCGAGGACGGGCTGACCGAGAAGCTGCTCTTCTTCTGGCACGGGCACTGGGCGACCAGCGCCCAGAAGGTCAAGTCCGCGCGGACGATGCTGGGCCAGTTGGACACCCTTCGTCGCCACGGGCGAGGACCGCTGGGCCCACTGGTCGCCGCGATGGTGCGCGACCCCGCCCTGATCGTCTGGTTGGACGGGCAGAAGAACACCCGCAAGGCACCGAACGAGAACCTCGCCCGCGAGCTGATGGAGTTGTTCACCCTCGGCATCGGCAACTACACAGAGGCGGACGTGAAGGCCGGGGCACGCGCCCTGACCGGTTGGACTGTCGACCGGCGAACCGGCGTGGCCCGCTTCGAGGCCAAGCGACACGACCCCGGCGAGAAGACCATCCTCGGGCAGAGCGGCCGGTTCGACGCCCCGGCGTACGCCGGGCTGCTCGCCGCCCAACCCGCGTCGGCGACGTTCGTGGCCGGGCGGCTCTGGTTCCGCTACGCCGGCGCCGAGATCCCGGCACCGGACGGTCTGGCTGGCGCGGACACCGTGGCGACGATGCGCGCGATCTTCTCCTCGCCGGCCTTCGCGCAGACCCGGGGCACGTTGGTCAAGCAGCCGGTGGAGTGGCTGGTGGGCGCGCTACGGCAGCTCGGCATCCGCCCGAAGGAGCTGCCCGAGCAGCAGCGCAAGCAACTGATGAGTGGTCTGAACGCGCTGGACCAGGTGCCGCTGCGACCGCCGAGCGTGGGCGGCTGGCCGGCCGGCGCGGCCTGGTTGACCACCTCGTCGTTGCAGGCCCGGCTGCGGACGGCCGGGATGCTCGCCGCCGCCACGGCGTCGACGGTGCTGGCCCGGCTGACCGCCGCACCGACCGCCGGCCGGCCGGACGCGTTGGCCCGACTGCTGGTGGTCGACGGCTGGGGCCCGCGTACCCGGGCCGCGCTCACGCCCCTGGCCGACGAGCCCCGCAAACTGCTGGCCGCCGGCCTGGTCAGCCCCGAATACACAGTCAGCTGAGCGGAGGAGTCGACATGGACACGGTGACCCGACGCAGGTTCCTACTGACCAGTGGTGTGGTCGGCGCGGGCGCGCTGGCCGCCGGGGCCGGCGCGTACACGATGCGGGACCTGTTGGACACCAGCGGGGACCGCGATCCGCAGGCCCGCACGCTGGTGCTGGTGACCCTGTACGGCGGCAACGACGGGCTCAACACTGTCATCCCGTACGGCGACCCGGCCTACCGGGCGGCCCGCCCCGAGCTGGCGTACCCGGACGGGGAGGTACGGCGACTGGACGACGACTTCGGTCTCAACCCGGCGCTGGAGGGTCTGCACCAGCGCTGGTCGAAGGGTGGGCTGGCGATCGTGCGCGGGGTCGGCTACCCGAAGCCGGACCGCAGCCACTTCCGGTCGATGGACATCTGGCACACCGCGCAGCCGGACCGGCCGGGCAACACCGGGTGGCTGGGGCGTTGGCTGGACCGGGTCGGCGGCGACCCCCGGCTGGCGGTCTCCTTCGAACCGGCGCTGCCACCGCTGCTGGCCGGTGCGCAGAGCGCCGGCGCCGCGGTGCCGGTGACCGACCGGAAGGCCGCCAAGGGGCTGCCGGCGCAGACGCTCACCGCGTTCGAAGCCGCCGAGCCGGGTGAGTCCGCCGCGCGAGCCCGGGCCGCCGCCTGCTTCGCCGACCTGCGATCGGTGGACGAGATGATCCGTCAGGTCCGCGACTCCGACGACCCGGACCTGGCGGACCCGGACGGCGAGCAGGCCCCGGCGACCGCCACCGGCGGGGCGAAGACGCCGCTGGACGCCCAACTGGACCTGGTCGCGCAGTGCGTCGAGGCGGGAGTGTCGACCCGGGTCTTCTCGGTGTCGCTCGGCGGCTTCGACACCCACGCCGACGAGAAACAGTTGCAGGCCGTCCTGCTCGGTCAGCTGGACCGGGCGTTGACCGGCTTCGCCGACCGGATGAGTCGCACCGAGGCGGGGCGGAAGGTGGTGGTGGCGGTGTACTCCGAGTTCGGCCGCCGCGTCCGGGCCAACGCCTCCGACGGCACCGACCACGGCACCGCCTCCGACGTGTTGCTGCTCGGCGCGGGCGTACGCGGTGGCTGGCACGGGGCACCGCCGAGTCTCACCGACCTCGACGACGGCGACCTGAAGTTCACCACCGACTTCCGGGACGTCTACGCCACGTTGCTCGAACGCGTGCTGGACACCGACCCGGGCCCGGTCCTCGCCGACTGGAAGGGACGGCTGGACAAGCTCTTCTAGTCGTCCTCTTCCGGGTCCTGGTTGGCCTCGGCGCCCAGCACGAACGCCTGCATGGCCAGCTCGTCGCCGGCCGGTGACACGAAGGCCGGCAGCTCACGCGGGCCCAGCTCCTGCACGTAGGACCAGAACAGGCGGACCGCTTCGGCCGGCGAGCCGGCCTCGATCGGCAGATCGAGGCTGACCAGCCAGGTGCGGCGTGCCGGTGGCGGCCCGAGCTGGTCGGCCAGTGCCCGGAAGGCCGCCGGTTCCAGTGGGCTGACCGGCCCGTCGAGGGTCAGCAGGTCGGCCGGCACCGGCTCGTCGAAGGCCCGACGGGTGTACGACACGACGAGTTCCGCCGGCTCGACGCCGGACTGCGGGTCGTCCGGGTCTTCCCGGTGACGGCGAGCCGTAGCGGCGACCCGGCCGAGGGCCACCAGGCGGGGCGGGGCGTCGACCAGCACGGCCACCTGGTCCCCCGGGCCCGGCCCGGAGACGTCGGCCAGGCCGGTCAGCTCCAACGTGTCGTGGTGCACGAGCCGCTCGGCTTCGTACCGCTCGGCGGGCAGCAGCACGGCCCAGGTGCCCACCCCGTCGGCTCGGCCGGATCCGTCGGCCCGGTAGGCGGTCTCGGTCGTCATGCCTGCCATCCCATCATGTCGCCGGTGGGAGGGTGACGTGACAGCCGACGATGTGATCGTCGACCATGCCGGTCGCCTGCATCAGGGCGTACGCCGTGGTCGGGCCGACGAACCGGAAGCCGCGCTTCTTGAGGGCCTTGGCCATCGCCGTCGATTCGGCGGTGATGGGCGCGAGCTCGGCGAACGAGGCGGGACGGGCCGGCCGGCGCTCCGGCGCGAAGGACCAGAGCAGGGCGGACAACCCCTCCGGCAGCTCCAGGGCGGCGCGGGCGTTGGCGATCGCCGCCTCGATCTTGGCCCGGTTGCGGACGATGCCGGCGTCGGCGAGCAGCCGGGTCACGTCGGCGTCGTCGTACTCGGCCACGGTCGGGATGTGGAACTCGTCGAAGGCCAGCCGGAACGCCGGGCGTTTGCGCAGGATGGTCAACCAGGACAACCCGGACTGGAACGCCTCCAGCGTCATCCGCTCGTAGAGCGCGTCGTCGCCGTGCAGCGGCCGGCCCCACTCGGTGTCGTGGTAGACGGCGTAGTCGGGGGTGCTCGCCCCCCACGCGCAGCGCGCCAGCCCGTCGGCGCCGATCACCAGGTCAGTCACCTCGTACACGCTAGGGCATCGCACCGACAGCCCATTGCCACCTGTCGTTCGGCTGCCTATGGTGCTTGTTACCGACCGGTAAGTCGGGGTCGCCCAGCGGTGCGCCCCGACCGGCGACGGCGAGCGGAGGCCGCGCGATGAAGGAGTTCCCGGACGTCATCGCCTGGTCGATCCCGGCCTTCGTGCTGCTCATCGTGCTGGAGCGGGTCTCCTACCTGCTGCACCGCGACGACGACGAGGTCGGCTACGGCGGCGCCGACACCGCGACCAGCCTGGCGATGGGTCTGGGCAGCATCTTCACCGACCTGCTGTGGAAGGTGCCGATCGCCGCCGCGTACGCGCTGCTCTACGCGTTCACCCCGCTGCGGGTGGCCGAGATCTGGTGGACCTGGCCGCTGATCCTGCTCGCGCAGGACTTCTTCTACTACTGGTCGCATCGCGGCCACCACGTGATCCGGATCCTCTGGGCGTCGCACGTGGTGCACCACTCGTCGGAGCGGTTCAACCTCTCCACCGCACTGCGCCAGCCCTGGACCGGGCTGACCAGTTGGGTCTTCTACATCCCGCTGATCCTGGCCGGCGTACACCCGGCGGTGGTCGCCTTCTGCGGCTCGGTCAACCTGCTCTACCAGTTCTGGATCCACACCGAGCGCATCGACCGGATGCCGCGCTGGTACGAGGCGGTGTTCAACACCCCGTCGCACCACCGGGTGCACCACGCCTCGCAGGGCGGCTACCTGGACCGCAACTTCGGCGGCATCCTGATCGTCTGGGACCGGCTCTTCGGTTCGTTCGCGCCGGAGCGGGAGCGCTGCGTGTACGGCCTCACCAAGAACGTGGGCAGCTACAACCCGGTCCGGGTGGCCTTCCACGAGTACGCCTCGATCGCCCGGGACCTTCGCGCCGCGGTGACGTGGCGGCATCGGGCGGGGTATCTCTTCCGAGCGCCGGGCTGGCAGCCGGCACCGGGCGTGGTCAGGGCAGCCGACCCTGCTCGACCAGACGGGCGAACCTCTTCAGCGCCTGGGTGAGACCGATCTTGGAGCCGGGCCAGAGCAGCGGCCAGGCCACCCGACCGGCCCGACCACCGGGCAGGTGGAACCATTCGTGCCAGACCACCTGGGTGCGGGCCCGACCCAGCTGGGTGCAGCGCAGCACACCGGGGCCGCGCAGCAACTGACCGTGGTGCACCACGCCGATCTCGTACGGTTCGTCGACGCGGACGACCCGCATCTCGTCGCGCAGCGTGGCCCGGCCAAGCGCGGTCACCGCCTCGATCCGACTGCCCTCGCGCCCGTCGCCCTCGACCACCCGCACACGGGTGAACGGGATCCAGTCGGACTGGCGTTCCCAGGCGAGCAGCGCGGCGAAGACCTGCTCCGCCGGGGCGGCGACGATCACCGTGGCGGTCACCTCACCGGCGCCGGGTTGGGCCGCCTCCCGAAGGTCGTCAACGCCTCCGGGGTCGGTCACGCCGTCTCCGACCGGACCACCGCGTCTCGCTGCCCGGCACCGTCGGCGGTCTGCTCACGATCTGCCGGCTCGCCGTCGCCCGACGCCACTGCCGGCGCCACGCCGTCGGAGTCCGCCGGCGACGAGGTCGCGGCGGGCAGCTCTGCCGCGCCGGCCGAGCCGACGGGCGCCGAACCGGAGCCGGCGTCCCCGTCCAGCGGCACATCCCCGTCCGGCTTCGCCGCGTCCGCGTCCGTCACCTTGCTGGCGGACTGCTCGCGGGCCTGACGCAGCGCGTCGGCGTCGTCGGTGCGACCTTCACGCAACGCGGTGACCTCCGCCTCCAGCACGCCGATCAGCTCCGACTTGTAGCCGATGTCGTAGGCGGCGCGGCGCATCGCCTGATCGACCTGCGCCATCCGGTACCCGCGCAACCCGGTGTCGAAACGGACCGCCCCCACGTCGGATTCGCGCAGCGGTCGCGTGCCGGGCAACGCCACGGCCTGCGAATCCGGTTCGACGGCAACCAGGCCGGGATCGCGGCCGCTGACCAGCACCGTCACGCCGAAGACGACCGCCGCGACAGTCAATGCCACGACCAGGAGGAGCAGAAGCTGACCCATGCACTGATCGTGGCACGGCAACCGGCCGGGAGCGACCCCGCCACCCGTCCCGATCATGATCTGTGCCGACGCCCGCCCACGGTTCCCCTCCGACGACCGACTAGCGTCGGGTTCGGCCGCCGCGGCGACGGCGCGGACTCTCAGGAGGCGGGCATGGCGGGGGCGCTTCGACTGGGTGGGCGCACGTTCGCCCCCGGCGAGCTGGTCGTGATGGCGATCGTCAACCGCACACCCGACTCGTTCTTCGACCGGGGCGCCACCTTCGCCGCCGACAACGCGCTGCGCGCGGTCGAGCGGGCTGTGGACGAGGGCGCGGCCATCATCGACATCGGCGGCGTCAAGGCCGGCCCCGGCGATGACGTCGACGTCGCCGAGGAGATCCGACGCACCGTGGACACCATCGCCACCGTCCGGGCCGCGTTTCCGGACGTGGTGATCTCCATCGACACCTGGCGCGCCGAGGTGGCGACGGAGGCCGTGGCCGCCGGCGCCGACCTGCTCAACGACACCTGGTCGGGTGCCGACCCGGCGCTGGCCCGGGTGGCCGCGCAGACCGGCGCGGGGCTGGTCTGCTCGCACGCCGGCGGCCTGGTGCCGCGGACCCGGCCGCACCGGGCGGCCTTCGACGACGTGGTCGCCGACGTGGTCGCGACGGTGACCGGGCTCGCCGAGCGCGCTGTCGCGGAGGGGGTACGCCCCGACGGGATCCTCGTCGACCCGGCACACGACTTCGGCAAGAACACCCGGCACTCCCTGGAGATCACCCGCCGGCTGGACGAGTTGACAGCGACCGGCTGGCCGGTGCTGGTGGCGCTCTCCAACAAGGACTTCGTCGGTGAGACGTTGGACCTGCCGGTGGCCGAACGCCTGGAGGGGACGCTCGCCGCGACGGCGGTGTCGGCCTGGCTGGGCGCTCGGGTCTTCCGGGCCCACCAGGTCGGCCCGACCCGTCGGGTGCTGGACATGGTGGCCTCGATCCGGGGTGACCGCCCGCCGGCGACGACCCGCCGGGGCCTGGCCTGACCGGTCGTCGCCGTAACCGACAGCGAACGGCCGGGCCGACCGGCACGATCGCCGGAGGCCGCGACGCTCAGGTCCAGCGGAGGATGTTCCTGCGCCAGGCGTAGAGGATGCCGAGCGCGAGCACCGCCACGAACACCGCCATCTCCACCACCGTCACCAGACCGAAGCCCGGCCGGTCGAAGACCACCGCCCAGGGGAAGAGGAACACCGCCTCGACCGCGAACAGCACGTACAGGTACGCGTAGACGTAGTAGCGGATCTGCATCTGCGCCCAGTCCGCACCGACCGGGTCGAGCCCGCACTCGTAGCTGGCCCGCTTGCCGGGCGGATCGGCCGGACGCGCCGGACGTAACACCCGGTTGGCCGAGAACGCCGTAACGAAGAACAGGACGCTGGCGAGCAGCAAGAGCCCGAGCGTCGCGTACGAGCCCAGGTATCCGGTCACAGTTCGGGAGCCTACCGCCCGGCCGGAAGTGTCGTCCCAAACACGTTACGGATTTGTTTCCAGGTGGGACTAGTGCACCGAGGCAACTGTTACCGAATACTGGACCCCCACCCATGGCACCGGAGGACAGATGGCCCGCCTGAAGGCATCGCCCGGTCTCCGGGCCGAGGGGCGGCGTACCGCACCCTGGCTGGCGACCGCGCTCGCGCTCGGCCTGCTCACGGCACTCGCCGTGGGACCGGCCTGGGCCAACGCGGCGACGCCGGACCCGGTGGCGGCCACCGATCCGGTCAGCGAGCCCGAGGCCACCACGTCCGAGGAGCCGCCCCCGACCGAGGGGCCGACCGATCCAATGCCGACCGGACCGGCGCCGGAGACCACCGCCCCCGCTCCCGAGACGACCCCACCGGCACCGGTGACCACCGCCCCTGACCTGCCGCCGGCGCCGACGACCGCCGCACCCGGCCCGGGCGGACCGACCACGGGGGCGCCTCCCGTGCCGCCGGCGCCTCCGGTCCACCCGCCCGCCTCCGGTCCGGTGCCGCCGCCGAGTCCACTGGGCGTCCAGGTCACCACCCAGGACGTCACCCTCCACGAGGCGTACTGGAACACGGCCAGCACTGCCACCACGTTGCAGGTCACCATCCACAACACCGGCACGACGGCGGAGCGGATCCGCCTCTCGTACCGCCTGCCGGCCGGGCTCTCCGACGCCGGGACGAAGGGCTGCGCCGCCGCCGGTGATGGCACGTACGGCTGCGGGGCCTGGACAGCCGAGGCGGGCGCGCGCTTCAGCGCGCTGATCCGCCTGCGGGTCGACGGCGACGCGTGGAGGCAGATGCCGCTCGCCGGTTCCGTTCAGGTCGTCGCCGACGCGCCGGGGCTTCCCGGCGAGGCGTCCGACGACCAGGGCTTCGCCGTGCTCTTCCCGCCCGGCCCGCCGGTGCCTGGGATCGCCCTCGCGGCCGACGAGGTGACGTTCGACATCAGCGGCGCCACCAGCACCCTCGTGCTCCGGTTGGGCAACACCGGGTCGGTGGACGCCGCCGGACGGGTGGAGGTCGTCCTGCCGGCCGGGGTGACAGTTCCGACTCCACCGGACGGCTGCGCGGCGGTCGACCCGACCCGGACCCGCTGCGACGCGGGCGTGGTGGCGGCGGGCCGGACCGCCGAGTTGCGGTTGCCGGTCGAGGCGACGCCGGAGGCCCAGCGGGAAGCGCCGTTGTCCGGCGCGGTGATCGGTCAACTCGACCCGCGCAGTGGAGCGACCCGCCAGGTGCAGATGAGCTTCCGGATCACCGCGGCGGCCGCTCTGGCCACACCTGTGGTCTCACCGCCCGCGCCGACCGGCTCCCAGGGCGTACTCCCGGGGGGTGCTGCCGGCGACGGTGGTGGGACGACCTCGGTGCAGCGCACGGCGATCATCCTGATCGTGGTCTCGGCGCTGCTGGTGGTGCTCGCCCTCACGCTGGCCACCACCTCGCTGCGCCGTCGGCTCAACGGCCCGGCGCCCGGGCCGGCGCCCGAGCCGGTCGACTGATCGACGGGGGTGTCCCCGCCGAGCGGGACGGGCCGCCGAGGCGATCCGGTGGTGATCTGAATTACGGCGGCCGGGGCGTAAGCCCGCAAACTGGGTCAATACTCCATCGAGTCTGGTCCCAGTCGGCGGACCTCCGGGGATTGTTAGGGCTCCCTTAGAAGTAGGCTCTGAGGTGAGGTACGACAACGGCCGGACCAGCCTGGGGCGGTGCGGTGAGACGTTGCGTCGAGGAGGTTCCGTGGCCGGGCAAGGCGAGAGCCCCGCAGTCGCGAACGAAGGTGGCACAGTGACCAAGCAGATCCGTCAACTCGACCGGGTGGTCATCCGGTTCGCCGGTGACTCCGGCGACGGCATGCAGTTGACCGGCGACCGGTTCACCTCGGAGACGGCGCAGCTCGGCAACGACATCTCCACACTGCCAAACTTCCCCGCCGAGATACGAGCTCCCGCCGGCACCCTGCCCGGTGTGTCGAGCTTCCAGGTGCACTTCGCCGACTACGACATCCTCACCCCGGGCGACGCGCCCAACGTGCTGGTGGCGATGAACCCGGCGGCCCTCAAGGCCAACCTGGCCGACCTTCCGCGCGGCGCGGACATCATCGTCAACACCGACGAGTTCACCAAGCGCAACCTCGCCAAGGTCGGCTACCAGACCAGCCCCCTGGACGACGAGTCGCTGGCCGGCTACGTCGTGCACCCGGTGGCGCTGACCTCGATGACTGTCGGTGCGCTCGCCGAGTTCGCGGTGTCCAAGAAGGACGCCGAGCGGTCGAAGAACATGTTCGCCCTCGGGTTGCTCTCCTGGATGTACTCCCGGCCCTACGAGTCGACGCTGCGCTTCCTGGAGCGCAAGTTCGCGTCCCGGCCGGAGCTGGTCGCGGCGAACGTCGCCGCCTTCAAGGCCGGTTGGAACTTCGGCGAGACCACCGAGGACTTCGCGGTCCGCTACGAGGTCAAGCCGGCCAAGATGAAGCCGGGCACATACCGGAACATCACCGGCAACGCGGCGTTGTCGTTGGGGCTGGTCGCCGCCGGCGTCCGGTCCGGGCTGCCGGTCTTCCTCGGCGCGTACCCGATCACGCCCGCGTCGGACATCCTGCACGAGCTGAGCAAGCACAAGCGTTTCGGCGTCCTGACCGTGCAGGCCGAGGACGAGATCGCTGCGGTCGGCGCGGCGCTGGGCGCGTCGTACGGCGGTTCGCTCGGCGTGACCACCACCAGCGGCCCCGGCGTGGCCCTCAAGAGCGAGACGATCTCGCTGGCGGTGGCGCTGGAGCTGCCGCTGGTGATCGTCGACGTGCAGCGCGCCGGCCCGTCGACCGGCATGCCGACCAAGACCGAGCAGGCCGACCTCAACATGGCGCTGTTCGGTCGGCACGGTGAGGCGCCGGTAGCGGTCATCGCGCCCCGCTCACCGTCGGACTGCTTCTTCGCTGCGCTCGAGGCGGCCCGGATCGCTCTGACCTACCGCACGCCGGTGATCCTGCTGTCCGACAACTACGTCGCCAACGGCTCCGAGCCGTGGCTGCTGCCCGACGTGGAGTCGCTGCCCGACCTGCGGGTCGAGTTCGCCACCAGGCCCAACGGCGAGGACGGCAGCACCTTCCTGCCCTACCTGCGCGATCCGGAGACGCTGGCCCGCCCCTGGGCCATCCCCGGCACTCCGGGCCTGGAGCACCGGATCGGCGGTCTGGAGAAGGCCGACAAGACCGGGGACATCTCCTACGACCCGGCCAACCACGACTTCATGGTGCGCACCCGGGCCGCCCGGATCGAGACGATCCCGGTGCCGGACATCGAGGTGGAGGACCCGGACGGCGACGCCCGGGTGCTGGTCCTCGGATGGGGCTCCACGTACGGGCCGATCGGCGCCGCCTGCCGCGGAGTACGCCAGCGCGGGCTGTCCGTCGCCCAGGCGCACCTGCGGCACCTGGCCCCGATGCCGGCCAATCTCGGTGAGGTGCTGCGCTCGTACGACAAGGTGGTCATCCCGGAGATGAACCTGGGTCAGCTCGCCCACGTCATCCGGGCCCGCTACCTGGTCGACGCGATCAGCTACAACCAGGTCCGCGGTCTTCCGTTCACGGCCGCCGAGCTGGAGACGACGCTGGAAGAGGTCCTGAAGAATGTCTGAGCCCGTCGCCCTCAAGCTCACCGCCAAGGACTTCAAGTCCGACCAGGAGGTGCGCTGGTGCCCCGGCTGCGGTGACTACGCGATCCTGGCGGCCATCCAGCAGTTCATGCCGGAGCTGAACATCCCCCGGGAGCGCACCGTCTTCGTGTCGGGGATCGGTTGCTCGTCTCGCTTCCCGTACTACATGAACACGTACGGGATGCACTCGATCCACGGTCGGGCCCCGGCGATCGCGACCGGCCTGTCGGTGTCCCGGCCGGACCTGTCGGTCTGGGTGGTCACCGGTGACGGTGACGCGCTCTCCATCGGTGGCAACCACCTGATCCACGCCCTGCGGCGCAACGTCAACCTCAAGATCCTGCTGTTCAACAACCGGATCTACGGTCTGACCAAGGGTCAGTATTCTCCGACCTCCGAGGTCGGCAAGATCACCAAGTCGACCCCGGCCGGCTCGGCGGACGCGCCGTTCAACCCGCTCTCGCTCGCGCTCGGCGCGGAGGCCAGCTTCGTTGGCCGGACCATCGACTCCGACCGTAAGCACCTGCAGTCGGTGCTGCGGGCCGCCGCCGAGCACGAGGGTTCGGCGTTCGTGGAGATCTACCAGAACTGCAACATCTTCAACGACGGGGCGTTCGACCAGCTCAAGGACCCGTCCACCCGCGACGACTACCTGATCCGGCTGGAGCACGGGCAGCCGATCACCTTCGGGGCCGACGGGCGGTTCTGCGTGGTGCACCCGCCGGGCGGTTTCGGTTTGGAGGTCCGGGAGACCAGCTCGGTCAGCCCGGAGGAGATCGTCGTGCACGACGCGACGGTGACCGACCCGGCGTACGCGTTCGCGTTGTCCCGGCTGCCCGGCCTGGATCTGCGCAACACCCCGATCGGGGTGTTCCGCTCGGTGGACCGGCCGTCTTACGACAGCGTGGTGCAGGGTCAGCTCGCGGCGGCCAAGGCCACTGTCACCGAGACACCCGAGCAGCAGCTCGCCGGCCTGCTGGGCAGCGGCGACACCTGGACGATCCTCTGACCGGTCGTTCATGACGAGAGCGGCCGTCCCCGGTTCGGGGGCGGCCGCTCTCGTCGTACCGACGCCTGCTCAGCGCTGGGCGGAGGCCGGCAGCCAGAGGTTGTCGATCTCCTTCTCGGCCGCCGCAAGGCTCGCCTCGTGCAGCGGGATCAGCTCGGCCATCGCCGGCACCGACGGTGCCAGGGTCAGCTCGGCGCTGATGAACCGTGGCTGCATGCCGGTCATGGACAGGCCGTGCGGGAGCCACGGCTCGGCGTGGTCCCAGCCGTTCCGTGGGGTGCCCTCGCCGTAGCCGCCACCTCGGGTGGCCAGCACCACGAACTCGCGGTCGCCGAGCAGACCCTGCTGGGTCGTCGGGTCGTAGGCCAACCCGGGCACGATCAGGTGGTCGACCCAGGACTTGACGCTGCTGGGCGCGCCGAAGTTGTAGAGCGGAAGCCCCAGCAGCACCACGTCGGCCTGCTTGACCTCGTCGACCAGCCGCTCGCTGAGCTCCCAGGACTCGCGCTGCGCCGGGCTGTGCTGGTCCGGCGGCGTCATCCGAGCCAGACCACCATCCGCGTCCAGGTGCGGCAGCGGGTCCTTGCCCAGATCTCGGTAGGCCACCGTGCCGCCTGGGTGAGCCGCGCGCCAGTTGGCGACGGCCCGGGCGGTGAGCTTCCGGCTGACCGACCAGTCACCCCGAATGCTTGAGTCGATATGCAGCAGATGCATTATTCCTCCTCCAAGGATCGTCTGTGCAGCACCAACTATTTATAGCAGGCCGATGTTCCTTCGAGTCGGTAGACTGGGTCACATGTCCGCGCAGCCGCTCGACACCTCGGAGCACCGCTCGGGCGCACTCCTGGACCACCTGGCCCGGCGCATGCGGCTGCGGTCGGAGTCGGTGCTGGCGCCGCTGGGGCTACGCCCCCGGCACCTGGTCGCGCTCACCGTGCTGCGCGCCGGCGGCGGCACCGGTCAACAGGCGCTCGCCACCATCCTGGAAATGGACAGCACCAACATCGTCGGGCTGCTCAACGACCTGGAGGCGAAGCAGCTGATCGAGCGGCGCCGCTCGCCCGAGGACCGCCGCCGACATGTCGTCGAACTCACCGAAGACGGTGCGAAACGCCTCAGCGAGGCGGAATGCGCCCTCGCCGGCGCCGAGGACGAGGTGCTGGGGGCGCTGGGCCCCGACGAACGGGAGACGCTCTACGAGTTGCTCAGCCGGGCCTCCGCCGGCACGACGGTCAACTGCACCGAGACGATCTGCGCCGGGGACGAATCGCTCTGACGGCAGGCCGTCGAGGCCACCGCCACGCCAGAGCGGCGGATGACGATCAGGCGGTCGTGGCCGACTGGGGGCGGTCGTCGCGTACGTGCACCAGCATGTCGCCGGTCTCGATCACCGCACCCGCGCGATCGGCCAGGGTGACCACCTTGCCCCGGCGCACCAGGGCGATCACCAGTGAGTCCAGCTCACGCGGCGAGCGGCCCACCTCGTCGCGCTCCGCCGAGCGCATCGCCAACGCCATGCCCTGCCCAGGAGTGAGCAGGTCCTCCACCACGTCGATCAGCGGCGGAGCCGAGGTGGACAGCCCCAGCAGCCGCCCCGCGGTCGCCGAGGAGACGATCACGTGGTGCGCGCCGCTCTGCTTGAGCAGCGGGGCGTTCTCCGCCTCCCGCGCCGCCGCGATGATCCGCACCTGCCCGGCCGTGAGCTGTCGGACCGTCAACGCGACCAGGACCGAGGCGTCGTCGCTGTCGGTCGCGATGATCACGGCCTTGGCGTTCTTGACGTGCGCCTCGTTCAACACCGACGAGCGGGTCGCCGAACCCTCGATGGCCACCAGCCCGGCTGAGGTGGCCTGCCGCAGCGCGGTGGCGCTGCGCTCCACCACCACGATCCGAGAACGGTCCAGACCGTTCTCCATCAGGGCGGAGACCGCGCTGCGCCCCTTGGTGCCGTAGCCGCAGATGATGACGTGGTCCTTCACGGCTCTCCTCCACCGCGACAGGCGACGGCCGGTCCGGTACTGCTCGGTCAAGACTTCCAGAGTGGTGCCGACCAGGATGATCAGGAAGATCACTCGGGCCGGGGTGATGAAGAGGACGTTCACCAGCCGAGCCGACGGCGCCGCCGGCGTGATGTCCCCGTACCCGGTGGTCGAGAGCGACACGACCGCGTAGTAGAAGCAGTCGAGAAGGGTGAGGCCGTCCTCGTTGACGTCGCGGTAGCCGTCCCGGCCGAGGTAGACCGCGGCGACCACGGCGAAGACCAGGCCCAGGGCAGCGGCGAGCCGTAGGCTCAGCGCGCTCAGTGGGCCCCGACGTTGCGCGGGGAAATGGATCACCGTCGAACCTGCTCCCCCGCCGTCGCCTGCACGACCACAACATAGCGGGTACGACGCCAGCCGCACGTCCGGGTTGCGTCGGACGAAACAGCGCGGTCCCGCATGGGTCGGCCCGGACGGCCGGGGACAGGCATGATGAGGGTGTTCCCGACGACGACCGCGAAAGTGAGGCCGGCATGTCGTTGCTGCGACGAGTCATCGGCGGAGTGTTGCGCCGACTACGCCAGAGCCAGGGCCGCACGTTGCGTGAGGTGGCCGCCGCCGCCGGGGTGTCGGTGCCCTACCTGTCCGAGGTGGAACGGGGGCGAAAGGAAGCCTCCTCTGAGGTGCTGGCGGCGATCTGCCGGGCGCTCGGCATCCAACTCTCCGACCTGCTCGAAGCGGCCCGCGACGACCTGCGCCGGGTCGAGCGTCGCATCCCCGCCGCGCCCCGGGCCGCTCTGGGCCGGCTGGAGCAGGTGCCCGCCCCACGCAACGAGACCGGCCCCGCACTTCGAATCGGCTTTCAACGCGGTGAGGCGACGCCACCCGTGGCCGCCGCTGGTGCCCCCGCACGGCAGCCGGCCGGCCCGGTGCTGCGGCTGGGCGGGCCGCTCCTGCACGTCGGCCGTCCAGCCGACCCCATCGGGTCGACCATTTCAGGAGCGGGGCTGCGAGTTCGACTGATCGCCTCCGCACCGGCCGGGCACCCCGGTCCGCGTACCTCCAAGATGCTGGCCTGCCGGCGGGCCCGGACGGGCCGGCGGCGGCTGACCCGGGCGTAGGCAGGCCGGGGTTCTGCCCTGGGCCGATCTGCCGCCGGCAGAATCCCTCGGCCGCGACCACCGCCGGGCGCACGCTGGAGGAGCCGGTTCCCGGGCGGTCCCGCCGCCCGCCGGCACGGTGGAGGGTGGCGGCACATGATCTGGTACGACACGACCATGCGGGACGGCGGACAGCCGTCCTTCGGCGATCAGGTGTTCGAACGGTTGCTGCGGGAGCGGATCGTGTTCCTCGGCACCGAGGTGACTGAGGAGTCGGCCAACCAGATCTGCGCGCAGATCCTGCTGCTCGCCGCCGAGGACGCCGACTCGGACATCTTCCTCTACATCAACTCGCCGGGCGGTTCGGTGAGCGCGGGGATGGCGGTCTACGACACGATGCGCTACGTCCGCAACGACGTGGCCACGCTGGCGCTCGGGTTCGCCGGCTCGATGGGGCAGTTCCTGCTCTGCGCGGGCGCGGCGGGCAAGCGGTACGCGCTGCCACGCTCACGGATCATGATGCATCAGCCCTCCGGCGGGATGGGCGGCACCGCCTCCGACATCACCATCCAGGCGGAGAACATGCTGCACGTGAAGCGGACGATGCAGGAGTTGATCGCCCAGCACAGTGGACGGACGCTCGACGAGATCCAGCGCGACTGGGACCGGGACCGGTGGTTCACCGCCGAGGAGGCGCGGGAGTACGGCCTCGTCGACCATGTGCTCAGCCGAGCCGAACAGCTGACGACCGTCTGAATCCGGCACCCGCCGCCCCGGCCGATACGACGGGCGGCGGCTGCCGCATCCGAAATCGGGTAGCGGCCGCCCGTTAGGGTCACGTCTATGCGTCGACTGATCCCCGCAATCTCGATTGCCCTCGCCGCGACCCTCGTCGCCGGCTGCAACACGAACTCCGGCACCCCTGCGGCGTCAGGATCGTCCGCCGCGCCCAGCGCGTCCAAACTGGAGCCGGTCGCCGCCATCACGCAGGGCATGGACCGCAGCCTCGCCGGCACGCTCACCATGGACGCCTCGGTGAAGGCCGGCAACCAGTCGGTCACCGTCACCGGGAAGATGGACACCGCCGCCCGCACCCTCCAGGCCACCGGCAAGGCCCCGGAGCCGATCGAGGCGCGGATCATCGGCGACACCGCCTACATCAAGTCGGACTCCGCCGACGGCGGGAAGCCGTGGATGAAGATCGACCTCACCAAGCTCAGGCCGAACAGCTCGCTGCGCCAGTCCTTCGACCTGAAGGCGCAGACCGGCCTCATCGGCGGCGTCGTGTCCGCGCAGGAGGTCGGCGACGGCCGCTACACGGGTGTCGCCGACCTGGAGAAGGCCGCTGCCGCCGCCAGCACGGACGGCGGAATGCGCGCGGGCCTCGAGTCGACCGCCAAGCTGGCGAAGGACGCGAAGGCGATCCCGTTCGAAGCGACCGTCGACGCCGACGGCCGCCTGACCGCACTCTCCTACACGATCGCCACGAAGACCCTCGGTGACCTTGTCACCGAGATGCGGATGAGCGACTTCGGCAAGCCCGTCACCGTGGAGGCACCGCCGGCCGGCGAGACCGAGGCCGCCGCCGAGGACATGTACAAGTTCCTCTGACGCGCCGGCACTGTGGGCTGCGGGGAACCGCAGCCCACAATGTGCCGCAGGTCACGCCGACGTACGTAACATCAGTGCGCGCCACCCCGTCCTTGAGGCAGACAGCCACAAGGGAGGGCACATGTTCGCCACGTACGTCACCGTCACCATCCTCGCCTCGGTCTTCACCGGCACCGCCGCCGTCACCTACCTGATGGGCCACGACTATCCGAAGGCCCAGGCGGACATGAAGCGGGTGCCGCACTCCTGGTTACCGAGGTTGGGCGCGGCGCTGGCCGCCGGCTCCCTCGGACTGCTGGCCGGGTTCGTCGTTCCACTCATCGGAACCCTCGCCGCCGCCGGCCTCGTGCTGTACTTCGTCGGCGCGCTCGTCGCACACCTGCGGGTCGGCTCCCGCAAACTCGTGGGACCGGCGGTCTTCTTCGCCACGTCGATCGCCGCGCTGGCGGTGAACCTGACCTACCGTTGGTGATCCGTTCGCCCGTACGCTCGACAACGCTCCGCGAACGGGTCAGTGCGAATCGGTGATCTTACGTAGTCTCTCCCCGTCAGGAAGATCAGCGGGGGAGGCTCTCGATGGAGATGGTCAGTAGGCGCAGCGCACTGCGTGCCGGTCTGGTGTCGACCGTGGCGGTCGGCGGCCTGGCGGCGAGCGAAGTGGCGGCCCAGGCCGCGCCGGTCGGCGCGACGGCGGACACCGGCGTCGGCTGGATCTCGGTCCTCGACCACGGCGCGGTCGGCGACGGGACGACCGACGACACCGCGGCCATCCAGGCGACGCTGAACGCGGCTGCCACCAGCAGGCAGAGTGTGTACTTTCCTGCCGGTCGGGTCTTCCGGGTCCGGGATCAACTCACGGCGCAGGGGCTCACCGACGTCGTCATCGCCGGCGACGGCGCGACAGTGGCCCTCACCGGCGCGGCGTACTCGGTCGTCGACGCACCGAAGGCCGTGCTGCAGTTCCGCGACTGCCGGCGGGTCAAACTGGTGGGGCTCACCGTGCGCGACACCGACCGCTCCCAGCAGTACAACGGTGTCCGCATCTCCTCCTCCACGGAGATGGTCGTGGACGGCGTCCGGGTCCACAGCGTCCGGGTCAACGGCATCGTGGTGTTCGACGACCCGCCTCGAACGACCGACAACGTCCTGATCACCAACTGCACGACCGAGGACACGCGGTTCGGCATCTCGTCGAACGGCAAGGACGTCCGGATCACCGACAACCACGTGGCGATGGACTGGCCGTCGACCGACGAGGCCCGCCGTTACGGCGGCGTACACCCCGGCTACGGCAGCGACTCCGACTACTTCGACGGCATCTGCGTCTGGGCCGGCGCCGACCGCACCGTGGTCGCCAACAACACCATCACCGAGTGCGGCCAGAGCGGTGTCTACGTCCAGGCGGTCTCGAACGTCGTCGTCGCGGACAACACGGTGACCGGATGCCAGTTGCGGGGCATCGAAATCGACGGACTCGGCGACGCGGGCAAGAGTGTGCACGGGCGGGCCATGGGCGTCTCGATCACCGGCAACGTGGTGGTCAATTGTCTGGGTCAGATCAACCTGATCGCGACAACCGATGCGACGGTGGTGGGCAATCGCGTCGCCAACGGCAGCGCCACCAAGCCGTCGTCCGGGATCGCCGTCAACCTCAAGTGCAGCAAGGTCGTCGTGTCCAGCAACCACGTCCGGCAGGCGAACCCAGCGATGCCGGCGCTCTTCGTCAAGGACAACGACGATAAAGACAGCACCCTGATCTCGACAGACGTCACCCTGGCGTGGAACACCGTCGAGGCCGCGATCCCGTACGCCGCACCGGCCGAGACGGTCGTCATGCACCGGTCGGGTCCGGCCATGATCACCGCGCAGGGCTCGCTGAAGACGAGCGGCAAGGTGATCGCCGGCGGCGGGCTCGGCGTGGGCAACACTGTCACGGCGACGTCGGTCGGCTCGATCGTCCGCAAGATGGAGGTCTTCTCCTCCACGGGGCAGAGCCTCGGCTGGGTCGCGATTCACAACAGCTGACATGCGCGCACTCGTCGCACTGGTCGTCGCGGTCGCACTGCCGGCCGCGACGCCTCCGACGACGGACGACCCATCGCCCCCCACGTTCAGAGCCCGGGTCGGCATCTGGGCGCCGGCCGTGGAAGCCTCCGGTGAGTCGTTCAGCAACCAGACGATCCGCCAGGTCGTCTACGCGTCGAGCGGTGGCACGCTACCTCGCGTACGGGTTTCCAACCTGCGGGGCACCACAGCCCTGACCGTCGGCCAGGTCGACCTCGCCGAGCAGAGCATCGGCGGGGTCGCCAAGACCGGCACCCACCGCCGGCTCACGTTCGGTGGCGCCGGGACGGTCACGATCCCGGCCGGCCAGGAGCGGATCAGCGACCCGGCCGACATGACCGTGGTCTCCGGACAGAACCTCCTGATCAGCATTTACCTGCCCGGCACCACCGGCCCGTCGACGGTGCACCCGGCCGCGCTCACGAACACCTACGTCTCCGTCGCCGGCAACCACGCCGCGGACGACAGCAGTGCCGACTTCCCGACGCCACGTCGATGGTCCTGGTTCTTCCTCAGCGGGCTCGACATCGTCAGCTCGACCGCCTCCGGCACCGTCGTGGCCTTCGGCGACTCGATCACGGACGGGTACGCGTCGAGCCAGCTCACCAACCGGCGGTACCCCGACTACCTGGCCCGACGTCTCGCGTCCCAGCCAGGCGGACCGAGACTGGGCGTCGTCAACGCGGGCATGGCGGGCAACATGGTGCTCAGCGACCGCAGCCCGGATGCGGGAGGGCGCAGCGCCCTCAACCGGTTCGACCACGACGCGCTCGACCATCCCACGGTGCGGTCCGTCATCCTGCTCGAAGGAGTCAACGACATCGCCGCCGACGCCACCGCGACCCAACTGCAGGCCGGATACCGGCAACTGGTCGGCAAGGCGCACGCCCGCGGGGTCACCGTCTACGGCGGCACGATCCTGCCGTTCGGCGGAGCCAGCCTGCACACCGCCGCCCGCGAAGCCGTGCGGCAGGAGGTGAACACGTGGATCCGGACGAGCGGCGTATTCGACGGGGTCATCGACTTCGACGCTGCGCTCCGCGATCCAGCGGACGGGTCGAAGCTCCTCGCGACCTATGCGCACACCGACAACCTGCATCTCACCGACGCGGGGATGAGCGCGATGGCCGACTGCGTCGATCTCACCGTTGTCGCGGCCTGAGCTCGTCACGGTCGCGATCCCGCCACCCTGCCGTTTCGCTACCACTCACCGAGACGGGTGTGACCTGGCAGAACCAGATGGCGCTTGGCTGATCTTCGAGGTGCCCCCGGCAGGATTCGAACCTGCGACACACGGTTTAGGAAACCGATGCTCTATCCCCTGAGCTACGGGGGCGCGAGTGGTCAGTCTAGCGACCTGCGGGTCGACCCGCGTGGGCAGGGAGTGACCCCCGTTGACCTGCGTGGCCTGGCGAACCGCTCCGACCGATGACCACACGCTGATCACACCGGATGGGTCTGCGACCAAGATCGTTGACCCCGACTGACCCGGAGCAGCACCGACTGACCCGGATTAACTTCCGCTGGAGACCACACGGCGAGGACGAATGTCCGCACGCACCCCCGCACGAGCGCACCGGCGGCTGACCAGCCTGACCGGGTCGGTCGTCACCCTCGCGACCGGCACGCCGGCCTCATCGGCATTTTCACACCCGCCCAAGCCGCCGCGATCTGATCGAATCGGGCTGGCGCTGGCCTTCGGCTGCGGACGCCGCGGAATCCCCGCGGCACCCGCAGAGGGTTGCAACGTGCCTGGGCAGCACAGCCAACTCAGGAGGGGATCTCACCCGCCTTGGTCGTGATGTCTTGTCTCATGACCGCTGAGCTGGTGGTGCCGAGAAACGCAAACGAGGTGGAGTCGAACACCAGCGCTTCACTGCCGCCAGCGGAGATGCCGATACCCCGTCGACCCGCACCGTCCCGAACATCAGCTACTGCGGTGACTCCAGAGAGCCTCGCCAGAGCCTTGAAGATCGCGCTGCGCTGGTCAGGCTGCAGATATGTCCCTGTCATGAGAAGCGATCGCGCCCTCTCGAACGCCAAAGCGTCCTGACCGGTGCTCGGTTCGGCGCTTGGCGGCTGCGAGCTCGCCGTGCTCCGGCCCTCGTCCTTCAGCCGCGCCAGCACCGCAGTGGGTTCGGTGGGGAAGCTTGCCGGTAGCACACCCCTTGGGCAGCGATCTAGATCGCTGCCCAGGTTGGTCGGACTCTGCTCCCTTGGGCAGCCCGTGAGCACAATCCACGGTTCCCACCCGGCGCTGCCGCCCTCCAGCCGCTGTCGCTGCTTGCCGTCCTTCGTCGGCTCCACGGGAAGCCAAACTTGTGTGACGACCGTTGCTCCCGCGGTGGTCCTGATCGAGCCGTCGGGCTGTTGAACTTGCTCTGGGTAGCTACTGACCGTCTCGGTAAAGATGTATCCGTCGTCTAGAGGCCGTGGGACGGTCAACTCTTGGCTGACGGCCGCGGCGTTGTCCAGGACCGTGGCGGCTCGGGGTATGGCCGCTTGTTCGCCGGAAGTGTTCGGGCTCGGCCGCAAGGCCGCTGTGCCCGCGATCGCGCCCACCACGGCGATCGTCAGCACCCCGGCCTGCCAAGTCTTGAGTGGCCGCTTCCGGGGCGAGTCGTGGAAGGCCGCCAGAGGCGGGCCGGCGAGAGGCTCATCGCCACGAGGGGCTAGGTCATCCCCCAACTGCTTGATGAGATCCAAGTCCTTCATGTCAGCTCCAGAGCGATGTCGTCAGGCAGATGTTTACGGATCTTGTGTCGAGCACGATGCAACCGCGATCGGACCGTGCCCAGCGGTATCCCGAGCGCCCTGGCTGCCTCTTCGTAGGTCAGGTCAGCCCAGGCGACCATAAGCAGCACGTCCCGTTCCCGACGGGAGAGCTTCGCGAGCGCCGCGACCAGCGGCCTGCGCCAGAGGTGAGCGGAGGCGGCATCAGCGACTCGATCGGCGAGGTCCCCCTCACCTCGATCCTCGGTAGAGCGCAGAAGAGCCCGGTATCTGGCCTGTTCGACCCGGTGGTGACGGGCGATCTCTCTGATCGCGATAGCAAAGAACCAGGGCCTGGCATCACTGTGACCGAGGTCGTAGGTCCGTCTGGCGCGGAAGGCCTTCATGAAGGTCTCAGCGACGACGTCCTCCGCAGCCTCCCGCCCGAGGCGCCGGTACGCGTACCCGTGCAACACCCTCGCGTGCCGTTCGTACAGCAATCCGAACCGGTCCGGCTCTGCTAGCGACTCCTTGATGACCTCGGCGTCGGTGCTCTCAGCCGCGCACAAGGGGCCTTGACCACCGCCATCCGTGTCGATCACTTGCCTCAACCCGCCTCCCAGGATCATCTCGTTGGATGTCCCATCTATCCACGAGGCGGCTGAAGGGTTCGCTCAACCGGCGCCATCGACGACAGTGTTATCGATCTGTTATCAATACGCAGGGTTGCTGGACTTCGGCGACACCGTTCCGACCTGCGCATCCACGTCGCCGCCCGGCGCAATTTCCGCAACGCTGTGTGTCAGCGAGCATCGATGTGTCTAGACGATTCGAGTGGGTCCACGCCATCGATCAACTTGGGCTAGCCTGAGTCGATCGCTGAGGCAAGAACCGCTTGCCACTTCGCTGCAAACCGCTGTCCATCTAGCTATGCGGTGGTTTTTGGTGAAACAGCTAAAGCTCACATGGGGGAAGGATTTAATGGCAATTCCCAAGAGGTTCGCTCGTTTCCTGCTGGCCACGACTGCTGCCGTAACCGTCGTGGCCGCAACTGGCGGCTCCGCGCTCGCCGCCGGCACTTCGGCAAAGCCCGCAGACCTGAAGGTGTCGGTGGCTCTTCAGTCACTGATGGAGCTGTACCCAGGCTCCGAGGTGGTCAGTGAAGACACCCTCCGCATCGCTCCTGGCGTTGACATCACCATGCCGCCGGACCAGCCTCGGGACCAGCGTGTCCTTTCCAAGGAGGCGGTCAAGGCGGCCCTTGCGTCCCCTGGCCCTGTCCGGCCCGCCGCATCCCTTCCGGCAAAGGCTCTCGCGCCGGTTCGCGCAATTAAGCCCGCTGAGCGCGCGTCCGCGGCCGCCGGAGGCTCGGTTTACACATGCGAATACAAGTACCTATGCCTGTGGGCTGACGCGGGTTTCATCTCGGGCTACAAGATCAGGTTTTATGACTGCGCGTTCATGGACCTCGGGGCGATCAATTTCCCGCCCGGCGGAAAGTGGAACGACAAGGTGTCGGCCTACGTCAACAACCAGACGGATGGGGCTAATACCTACTTCTACAACTGGAACGGTGTGAGTAGCTGGAACCTGCTCTTCAGCAGTACTGCACTCGACTGGAATAGCAACATTGGCGTCGACATGCCCGCCTACAACAATGTAATCGATGGGGTCCACGTCTGCGACACGTGATCGTGCAACCGGATGGACGCGGCGCTCGTGCCGCGTCCATCCGGCTGTGTGCTGGGGCGGGTCTCGTAGTCGCGGGCCGTCCTTGACCATGAAGATCGGGGCAGTGGCGCCCTTCATCAGGTCGATGAGGAAGTCGAGGGCTTGCCTGCCGACCGTGACGGTCTCCCTGCCCAGCCACAGGATCGAATCGGCGACGCCGCGTGGGATGTGCCAACGATCAGCCGCGGCGGTAGCGGCCGGCCCGATCTGGTCCAGGGGCACGCTCAGGTCGTCCAAACCCGCGCTGACATCGGTCAGCAACCCCTCGAACTGTGCCTTAGTGAAGTTCACACAGAGCGTCCATGGCGACGGTGACCTGTTGACGGCTCGGGGCGGCATCTCAACGGGTCGCGCGAACTCCCGAAGGCCTGGGCCTGCGCCAAGGGCAGCCTTGCGTTCTCCTGCTTCCCCGCTCGTGCCGCTTCAGCGCGCGACCGCCACGCCGGCCGGCTGCAAGACGAGCTCGCCAGACTCGGCCGGATCCGGCTGCTGATCGTCGACGAGGTCGGCTACATCCCCTCCGAAGCCGCGAACCTGTTCTACCAAGCTCGGAGAGCACCTGTCGCGTACGTCATCGAAGACCAACGGAGATCCGTCCGCATGCCCACAGTGGGTGCCACCACCAGGGAACCAGTAGGCCCAACACCGCGCGGTCATGCAGATGATCACGATCAACGAACCTGGCTCCGCAGACCGCATCCGTCCTCGCGCCGAACACCGAGACCATGACGAACCGCATTCATGGAAGATCGGCTGAGATGACCCGTTCGGCCTGGGCGCCACCCCACAGCGGCGATCGTCTCGCCGGCGCCCTATGGCACATCCGAGTTCTTGATGAACTCGATGAAGGACTCAAAATTCTCCCTTTTTGTCAGGTCCGCACGCATTTTTTCGGAGAGCAGCAAGGGGACCGCCCTTTCGCTGTCAGATCCGTCCAGGCTCAGCGGGATAACACGGCGTGACGTTTCGCCGGTGAATTCCCGGTAGAGGATCGGGCTGTACTCGGACCGCGAGTAGCCGGACTCTCCGAGGGCCTCGCTGAGCGCGACAACCACGAGCCGGCTGTCCCGCAGGCCGTCCTCGATCTTCTGTACGACCCGGTCACCGAACTTAACTTGCTCCTCATCGATCCAGTACGAGATTCCTGCCTGCCGGAAACGTCTCGTGACCTGCGCTATGAGGTCGCTGTCGCCCTGCGCGTGCGACAGGAAGACGTCGAACTTGTACTGCCGGGCGCCGGGCTTGCCTGTTGCCTCGGGGAGGACTGGCCTCATCCCGATCTCCTCGATGTGCACCTCGTGAGCGAATACGGCGCAGTTGTAGAACCGCACCAAGCCCGCGTAGCCAGCAAAGGGCCCTTCCGGGACCAACCGGTCTATGGCGACAAAGCCATCACCGCTGCGCATCTCGCCGCGCATAATTCCGGAGAAGAACTGCAACGAGACGTGGACTTCACCGTCCGCCAGGGCGAAAGGTACGGTCAGCCCGGCCATTGCCACGACAGTCCCATATTTGAAAGCCGTGATGCGGACGGAAAACAGGCCGGGAGCCTGCGGATCGGAGATTACATAGAAGGCCACCATCGACCGCAGGTCATCCGCGCGACAGACAACCCCGGCGCCAGCTGCCCGGGCGGGATTACCCAGGCGAATGCGGGCAGATATACGGCCGTTGAGGATGCGTTTGCTGGTGTCGACGGCGTAGGCCATACCGAACGGGTCTGCTCCACGGCCGAAGCCACTGAGGCTGCCGCGGACCTCCGCCCATGACCGCTCAGGAAAGACGCGCCAGTCGCTCATCGATATCGCCTCGGATGTCGTCGATTTCCGCCGCCGCCGCTGGGTAGGCCTGGCGTGATTCCAGGCAGACCTCTCTGGCCGCCGAGAGCAAATCGCGGAGCGACTCGTCGTCAAGGAAGTAGTCCGACGCTGCCCTATGCCATGCCGCATTGCGAGACATCCGTTGCACGTGCTCCTTTCTGAAGCTACCCAGCATGCCGGTCAGAGAGACGAGGCGTGAGGCACCATCCATGGCTCCCAAGCCTTGCAGGATTTGCAACAACTGGGCAACTGCCATCAGTGCGTCGTTCTGTTGAAGGGCATGCACCGCTCGCTCTAATTCCTGTTCCCGCATCTCACGCTCGCGCTCCTGCTCAAGCTCGGTCCTCTCCTCCCAAGTCATGGCGCGGGCACCCGCCAGCTTCGTCTCGAGGTCGCGCAACAACTGCGATTGGCTCTCCAGCATGCTGATCATGGTCGTGACGTTCTTCGCGTCGAGTTCCTCGACGATCCGCTCGTCCGCCTTGTCAGCGAGGTACTTGGATACCACCATGGCGACGGCTGGATCCTCGACGCTGTCGGCGTACTCCTGGACTGTGCCCAGCCGAAGCTCCAACTGGGCGGAGGCGACCTGCTGTGCACCATCAGACAAGGTGGCGACAATGCCCATCTCAGGCAACAGCGCCGTAGGGTCGGACCTGAGCCGTAGGGCGAAGGCGAAGGCGTCGTTGGCTTTGATCGGCCGCAACCGGTACCTGCCGCCCGTCTTGGCCAGATCGTTGAATTCCTGCTGAACGACTAGACCCTGCGGCAGCTGCAGTTCCACAGCCGGACGCTCCATCACCACAGAGAGCGCGCCGCTGAACTCCTCCCGAATGATGTCCGCTATCGCCTGGTTGCCGATATACCACCAGCGCCCCCCGGACTCGGTTGCCAGCGCCGCGAGGATGTCCTCCTGGAAATCCTTGCCAATGCCAATCGTGGACGTCGTAATGCCCAGCTCATCCCTGGCCCGCGCTGACTCTTGGCCGAGGACTGCTGACTTCCGCTCCCCGGCATTCGCCATCCCGTCAGATAGCAAGATCATGCGGTTTATGTGCTTAGGGGTGCCGTAGGTCTGTAGCTCCAGGAGCCCGAGGTACCAGCCCTTGGAGAGATTCGTGCTCCCACCCGCGTCCAAGGCACGAATCCGGTCCTCCACCTCTGCCTCGGGGGTCTGCGGGTTGACAACAGAGATGACTTCGTTGTCGAATGCGAGGACGGTGAAGTGATCATCGGGCGTCAGGCTACGAAAGATGTCGAGGCAGGCGCGCTTTGCCTGCTCGAGCTTATTTCCATCCATGCTTCCGCTGCGGTCGATGACCAGGCACAGGTTGATCGGGCGCTTGGCCATTTGACCTTCCAGCCCACGGCTGGTCATCAGATTGACCACGATATCGATATCGGAGGGCACGTCTGATCGAACCACTGGTCGATCTACGTGAATAGTCATGCTGAGCGGTTCATTTGACATAGAACTAGCCCCTCGTAGCTGTGTGCTGACGTCCGGGTGTGAGTGGCCCGCCTCCACGGCCGCCTCAGACCGGCCCTCGCGAATGCTTCAGGAACTCGATAAAATCGGCCATGCTGCGCTCGTTCGTGAAGTCGACTCGCAGCTTGCCAACGAGGAGCATCGGGGTCACAGCCCCATCGGTCGCCCCGTCGAGGCTGAGCGGGATCACCCGTCGTGACGCATCTCCGCTGAGTTCCCTATGTAGGACGGATCCGTACTCTGCCCGACACCATCCCGAGCGGGCCAGCGCTGCGCTGAGCACAGCCACGACGAAACGGCTGCTCCGAAGGCCGTCCTCGATCTTGCCGACGATCGGGTCACCGAACGTGATCTGCTCCGCGTCCAACCAGTAGCAAATGCCTGCTTCTCGGAGTCGTTCGGCTATGCGTGCGGCCGCACCTCGATCGGCGTGCGAATGGGAAATGAACGCGTCGTACCTAAATACATCGCAATTTTCTTCGCCGATCAGCCCGCCCGATGTAGCACCAGAGGTCATTAGTTGCTCCTGCCTCTTGCCGTCATCCGACGATAGGCCACGACGTCCATGATGAATGATGAAGACAACTCACGGAAGTCCGCACCGTGATTGTCTTCGATCTGACAGATGACCACTCGACAGTAAGGCTTGTTCTCACTCGTGATTGACCATCATCCTTACCTTGAAGATCAAGTGCGCTCATTTGCCGCTGTTCACTCGGGGTGGGCTCAGGACGCCTCGTCGAGGAATCGCTATCGTGCTCGGTCCCAGAGCGGCGACGCGGCCGGCGCGTCCAGGGCTGCCCGCCAGGCATCGCGCCGCCGTACACACGCCGCGAACGCAGCCAACGACGAGCCAGCGGGTGTGAACAGGGCTGGGTCGAGGGGGAAGGTCGCTGGTCGCTGGGTTGAGCGCCACCTGGAAACTCTTGCCCTTCAACGGAAGGGGCCTTACGTTTCATCGATGATCCTCAACGAGGAGCCTCACCCTGCCCCTCCCCGAAACGTCAGCCACGACGGTCTGCGGCCCGAGGACCTCGGTGGCATCGCGTACCTGCGAGGGCTTTCGAGGCGGGGCTTCCTCACGAGCGCCGCGATGGTGGCGTCCGGGGTGTCGGCCGCCTTCGGTCTGCTGCCCGGCTCCGCCCAGGCTGCCGGCAGCTACCTGCGACCATGCGGGAATGTCCGGATCTCCAGCTCTTGGCAAGATCACCGGAGCCGGACGCCGCCGTCGGGTGAGCCGGGCACCGACTACGCGGTCGGCACCGGCACTCCCGTCCAGGCTGCGGCGAACGGCACGGTCCGGTACGTGAAGACCGACACCTCCACCGCGACGGGACGTGTCGTGGGGATGGCTCACGACGACGGCAACTACACCCGCCATCTGCACCTGTCCTCGATCACCGTCTCGATCGGTCAACGTGTGTCGCGGGGCCAGACGATCGCGTACTCCGGCGCCTCGGCGAACGGCAGCAACTCCGGTGTCGGACCACACGTGCATACGAGCCTGTGGTTGAGCACCGGCAGTCCCACGAACTTCGGCGCGACAGTCGATTTCGAGACCTACGTCGGAGACGTCACCAACCCGAACCCACCCGACCAGGAGGTAGACGACGTGTTCATCGCGAACGTGAAGGGCAACTGGTACCTGGTGGTGCCGCAGGGCACCAGCAAGCCGCGAGCAGTGGTCCTCGGTGGCGACAGCAACGCCGCCGCGTCCGGCATCCCCGTCCTGAACTTCAGCTGGGACCCGTCGATCAACGCACTCCGGGCAGCGGTCGACGGCATCGGCTGATCTGTTCGCCGACGCGGTCGCGCAGGTCCGGTCCCGACCCGGAGCGGACGGCATCGACGACGCTTGGTGGACGGACGATAGGCTGCTGGCGGCGTCCGACTGACCTAAGGGGAACGGGTGATAGGCGGAACGGTTCCCGTGGTGATCGCGGCCTGCGGGCATCTGGCGTGAACGACGGGCTACGCCCCGGTGACCCAGTCCGCCTCGGCGGGTACGACGTCCTCGCCCGGCTCGGCGACGGCGGCATGGGCAGTGTCTTCCTGGCCCGATCGCCGCAGGGACAGCGGGTGGCGGTCAAGGTTGTCCGCCCGGAACTCTCGCACGACGAGGAGTTCCGGGGTCGGTTCCGCAGTGAGGTGAACCGCGCGCGCCAGGTTCCACCGTTCTGCACCGCCGAGGTCCTGGACGCCGACCCGGATCATGACCCGCCGTACCTGGTGGTGGAGTACGTCGAGGGCCCCAGTCTGGCCGAGGTGGTCCGGGAACAGGGACCGCTGAGGGCGGCGCAGCTGCACAGCATCGCGGTCGGGGTGGCCACCGCGCTGACCGCGATCCACGGCGCCGGAGTGATCCACCGGGACCTCAAGCCGGCGAACGTCCTGGTGGCGCGCGGCGGGATCAAGGTCATCGACTTCGGCATCGCCCGAGCGTTCGAGGCGACGAGCCAGCACACCCGGACCAACCAGATGGTCGGGACCGTCTCGTACATGGCTCCCGAGCGGTTGGATACCGCGTCCGGCTATCCGGTGGGCCCGGCCGCGGACATCTTCGCCTGGGGTGCCCTGGTCGCGCACGCCGCGACCGGCCGCAACCCGTTCGGGGGCGACTCCGCCACCGCCACCGCGATGCGGATCCTCACGCAGCCGCCGGACCTGACCGGGCTCGATGGACCGCTGCGGGAGCTGGTCTCCCGGGCGTTGGAGAAGGATCCGGCTGCTCGGCCCACGGCCCGGGAGTTGCTGGACGGGTTGTTGACCGCAGGGTATCCGGCGGGTGCCGGCGGGCCGGCCCAGGTCCTGGCCGCGACGCCGACGGCCGGTGCGTCCCCCGCGGCCGGTGCCGGCGGCCAGGACCAGCGGTCGACGGGACCCGGGTTGGCAACTGCCGCTCGCGCGGGCTGGCGCCGGCGTGGCTGGCTCACCGTGCTGGGGACGGCAGCCACGGTGATCGCGGTGCTGGTGTCCGTCTCCCTCTTCGCCCCGCAACTGTTGCGGGGCCGTTCCGGACCGGATCGTGCCGACAGCCCGGCGAACGGCAGCCCGCCAGCGAGCACACCGGCGGCTAGCGCGTCCGCTGCCGCATCGGGTACGTCGACCGTGTCACCGTCGGCCAGCGTGGACCCCACCCGGGCCATGCTGACCGGTCAGCGGAGATTCCTGCTGCACGTCGTGGAGATTGACCGTGACCTGTCGCTGCCGTCTCACGGCGAACTCGAAGTCGGCGACGGCACCGGCAAGGACGCGCTCTTCGTGCTCGAACCGGTCGGCGTCGACTACATGATCAAGTCGGTGAACCCGGACATCGCCCACCGACCGTGCCTCGGCGTCAAGCTCGATGCGAAGGGGTACAAGTCACTGGTGGGAGCCGAGTGTTACGCGACCGCCGCAACTCTGTTCGGGATAGCCCGCGAGGGCAGGGACGACAAGGGACGCACGTCCTACTCCCTCATCAACGAGGAGCACGGCGTGGTGCAGTGGAGCCCCACCAAGAAAGAGATCTACGTGGAGTTTCTCGGCGACGCCCCGATCGACACCACGTTCAGCCTGGTCGACCGGGGCGCGGTCTGACTCGCGCCTGAGGCGACGGGTCATCCCGACCGTCAACGCGACAGCGCCAGAAACCACCGGTTGACGTCAACCCCCTCCGGGAGTTGACCAGACCCACAGGGACACCCCCGACGGCAGCGGGCCCGGCACGGAGAACTGTCCTCCGCGCCGGGCCCGCCACACCGGTTGGGGTCAGGCGGTCACGCAGGTGGCCTGCGTACCCGGGCCGGTGCCGGTGCCCTGGAAGCCGAAGTTGGTCGACTGCCGGCCGAGGACACGTCCGTTGTAGCTCACGTTGCGGAACTGGACGGTTCCGCTGGTGCCGCTGGCCTGGGCGTTCCAGGTGCCGGTGACCGCGGCGCCGCTGGGCAGCACGATGGTCACGGTCCAGCCGCTGATATCCGACTTCCCGGCCGTGACCGTCACGCTCGCGGTGAACCCGCCGGCCCACTGGTTGATCGCCACGTCCGCGTAGCAGCCGTCACCGGCCGGCGGCGTGGTGTTGGGGGGAGTGACCGGCGGGGTCGTGGTCGGCGGCGGGGTCGTGGAAGGCGGCGTGGTCGTCGGCGGGTTGGGCGCGCCGTTGGCCAGGCTGAAGGCCAGGTCGGGCTGGAACGAACCGGCCGTGTAGCGGCAGCCGTCCGCCTCCCCCGGTGGCTTCACCCACAGGTACGCGTCGATGTTGGCGTCGCCGGTGTTCGTCGTCGGGTACTGCCCGATGCGTCGGTCGGTGTTGTCGTCGCCACACCAGTCACCGCTGGCACCCCCGTTACGGCTGGTGTCGATGACCTGGCGCTTGCCCGAGATGCCCATGCCGTTGAGGGAGGAGATGACCGCCCGGCCGAAGTTCGCCTCGCTGGAGGTGGAGTTGTAGTTCGACACGTTGCTGAAGAAGCCGTCGGCGTACTGCACGCCGGCCGCCCGGAGCCGGTTGGCCGTCTCACTCGCGCTGTTCCAGGTGGAGTGGCCGGCGTCGAGGTACACCTTGGCGTTGGGGTTGGCCGACTTGATGGTCCGGGTGGCCGTCGAGATCGCCTGGTTGCGCGCGGCGAGCTCACTGCTGTTCAGGCACGTCAGCAGGGCCAGCGAGTCGGTCTCCAGGATGATCAGGACGGTCTGGTTGCCAAGTCCTCTGGCGAAGTTGGACACCCACGTCTGGTACTGGTTGAGGTCCGGCGCGCCACCCGCGCTGGCCCCGCCGCAGTCCCGGTTGGTGATCTCGTACACCGCCAGCACCGGGATCTGTTGTGCCGCGTTGGCAGCGCCGATGTGCTCGGAGACCTCGGCCTGCACCGTGGACGGGTTGAAGTTGGCGAACCAACGGGCCTGCGGCTGACTCGCGATCTTGTCGCGGATGACCGCGGCACGCGAGTCGCCGGGGTTGGCGGCGACCCAGCGGACGACCGCCGAACTCGGGTCGCGGTAGAGCGATCCGGACACCGTGCCGGCGGATGCGCCGCTGACGGCGAAGCAGACGCCCGCGGCGACGGTGCCCGCGATGGCCGCGACACTGACGGCCGCCGATCTGCTGCGGAGCGGGGAGAGGATAGCCACGACGTGTTTCCTCCTGATCACATTGACGTATCCAAGTTTGTGGGAGCGTTCCCATGGACGGTAGCGGAGGCGTGAGCCGCTGCCAAGGTGTGCAGACCTGTCGATGCGACAGCCGCCACGTCACAGGGTCACGGCTCGCGTACCCGCGTCGTTTGCGCACCTGTGGGGCCCGGAGCCAGGCGGCTCCGGGCCCTCCTTCGTGCCCTCGGTCAGGAGCTGGTGCAGGTGACGTTGCTGGGTGCGGTGGCGCCGTTGCCGGTGGCGGTGAACCCGAAGGTGGTTGACGCGTTCGGACCCACTGCGCCGTTGTAGGGGGCGTTCCGGACGGTGACGCTGCCGGTGGTGCCCGTGTTGACACCGCTCCACAGGCTGCTGATGGCCTGTCCGCCGGCCAGGGTCAGGCCCACGGTCCAGCCGTTCAGGGCCGCCGTGGAGTTGTTGGCCACTGTCACCTCAGCCTGGAAGCCGCCGGGCCAGGTGTTCAGCGCCCGGTAGGTGGCGGTGCAGGTGCCCGGCTCACCGGTGGGCGGCGGAGTGGTCGGCGGCGGGTCGGTGGGCGGCGGGGTGGTCGGGGGCGGCGTCGTCGGCGGGGTGGTCGACTCGAACTGGCTGAAGAACCTCCAGATCTCGCCCGAGGTCCACGTCCGGGAGTCGTTTGGGCTGCCCGACCCGTCGACCGGGCTGGGCGTGTGGTCGCCGTCGAACGCGGCCCACTGCACCGGGTACCCGGCTCGGCAGCCGGAGTAGGCGGTGGTGATGTGGGTGAGGCTGCCCCGGCTCGGCTCGCGCGGGCTCTGCGCGGTGCAGCCGTTGTTCCGCACGAACGTGTCGCGCAGTTGCCGGCCCTGCGAGATGTTCAGCACGCTGTCGAAGATGCCGTGGATACCGAAGTAGGCGACCGGCTGCGTCCCGCCGTTACAGCCGCTGAGGTTCGCACCGGATATGACGGTGACCGCGCGGATGACAGTGGGCCGGGCGCAGGCCACCGCGTAGCTCATGGCTCCGCCGTAGCTCCAGCCCAGGGCGAAGCGCTGGGTGGTGTCGACGCAGAGATCGTTCTCGACCTGCCGGGAGATGTCGTCGAAGAGGGTCAGGTCCCGGCCGTTGGTGTTGGCCCAGCCGGCGTTGAGACCCTGCGGAGCGACGAAGATCGCGCTGTTGTTCGACAGCGGCTGCAACCCGTAGTAGCCAGCCGACGTGACGTTGTTCGCCGAGCCGTTCAACCAGTGGAAGCCGAAGATCAGTCGGTAGGGGCGGTTCCTGTCGTACCCGTCCGGGATCCGCAGGTTGTAGGTACGACTCTGCCCGCTGCTCTGGATCGTGCGCGTGCCGCTGGTCAGCGTGGGGGCCTTGCCGCAGCCGGCGGTTGCCGCGAGGGTGCCGTACGTCGAGGCCACCGCGGCCCCGCCGAGGCCACCGCTGAGCGCTCCGCCGGTGGTGGCCGCGAGGAGAAGCGCCGCGGCCGCGATGGATGGGAAGAGGTGCCTACGTTTGAGCATTGCTTGGCTCCTTGCCGGTGGGCGTCTGGTGCTCGTGACTCGGCAGCGGCACAGCGTGTGTGCGTCCGCCATCCGTCGGCGTCGGAGGGTCGCCCATGGTGGAGCTTCGGAGCTGGGCGTGCGACCGGGCGGAATCGTCCGGCGATTAACCGCGGTCGCGTGACGTCGACGGGGCCCGGACTGGTCACCGACCGGAGAGGTTGTGGGAGAGACGTGCCCTCGGCCTGTCTTCGCCGGCTGTTGAGGTGACCGGGAGCGTGCCCTTCACTCCCGGGTGAAAGATAGCATGTTATCGATAACAGGCGAGACGGACCGGGCCCGTGAAAAGGGTTACGACGTCACCAGCCGCGCGGTCTGGCCACCCATTCCGCGGCCACCTGCTGCGGGTCGCCAGTCCGGAACAGCGGAGGCTCGTGCAGCAGGAAGTCGCGGTGGCTGATGTTCCAGGCGTACGCGCCGGCCATGGCGAAGGCCAGTACGTCGCCCACGCCGATCGGCCCGGCGGTGGCCGAGAAGGACAACACGTCCTTCGGGGTGCAGAGCTGCCCGACGACGGTGACCGGCCCGCCGTCGGTACGCGGGCCGTCGACGTCGTGTCGTCGGTGCACGCTGAACGGCTGCGCGTGGCCGTTCGCCGCCGGGGTGCGCAGGTGGTGGGTACCACCGGCCACCACCACGAACCATTCGCCGTAGGAGCGCTTCACGTCGACGACCTCGGTGAGGTACGCCCCGCAGTACGCGGTGACCGACCGGCCCGGCTCGATGCGCAGCCGCACGTCCGGGTAGGTGTCGAGGACGTCCGCCAGTGCCCGCCCGTAGTCGACCCAGTCGAATCGGGCTCCCGGGTCGGCGTAGTCGACGGCCATGCCCCCGCCGACGTCGACCTCGGTGGCACCGACCTCGGTGACGGCCCAGCTGACGACGGCGGCGGCGACCGCGCCGGCGAGGGAGGCGTCTAGCCCGCTGGCCAGGTGGGCGTGGATTCCGCGTACGTCGATGCCGGCGGGCGGGCGGCGGGCGCACTCGATCGCGTCGGCCGGGTCCATGCCGAACGGGCTGGGTCCCCCGCCCATGACCAGGCTCGCGCCCGGGGCGGCGACCGGCAGGTTCACCCGCAGCAGCACCTGGGCCGACCGGCCCGAGGCGGCGGCCAGCGCGCCGAGCCGCCGAAGCTCGGCGGGTGACTCGACGTGGATGCGGCGCACGTCGGCGGCGAGTGCGGCGGCGAGGTCCGCGTCGGTCTTGCCCGGCCCGGCGTACGCGGCGGGGGCCCGACCCGGTAGCAGCTCGGCCAGCCTCCGAAGCTCGCCTCGGCTCGCGGCCTCGAACCCGTCGACGACCGGGGCGAGGGTACGCAGCACACCCGGATCCGGGTTGGCCTTGACCGCGTAGAGCAGCTCCACCTCCCGGGGCAGCGCCGCCCGGATGGCGCGGGCCTGGGAGGCCAGCGCGTCCAGGTCGTGAACGTAGACGGGTCGCGTCATCGTGGCCCGCCCATCGGGTTCGGCACCGGCACGAAGGGCGCGGCGCGGTCCGCGTCCCGCCGCCACCGGACCAGGAGGTTCGCCTTGGCGAGCAACGGCTCCCCGTTCAGCAGCGCCCGCAGTTCGGGTGGATCATCGAGGTCGGTCGCCACCGCTTCGACGACGGTCCGTAGCTCCTGCCACAGCCTCCGTTCGATCCCGGGTCGCGCGTCGGCCAGGGCACCGCAGATGCCACCGAGGTGGTTCACGAACAGGCAGTAGACGATCCGGCGACGGGCGTCCCGGGACCCGTAACGGACCTGCTGTGGGACACCGTCGGGCCAGCCGACCAGCCGGTCGGCGTCGAGCTTCACCCCCTCCAGGTCACGCAACAGCATGCGGACCGGGCGGTGGTCGCGGTCGAGCACGACGACCACGTTCTGCAGGTGCGCCTCGTGCACGACGCCGTGGCGGAGCCAGCACCGCAGCACCGCCGGCACCAGCAATCCGATGTACGCGCGCCACCAGTCCACCGGGTCCGGTGTCACCAGCGGCGTGGCGGCCAACGCCGCCGCCAGCATCGGGGTGTCCCCGGGACGCAGGTGCGGGCGTAGGCCGGTGCGCAGGATCGTCCCGTACGCCTCGTCCGGGCCGGGAACGTCGACGGTGCGGTAGGCGGGTTCGGTGAGCAGCCCGACGCCGGCCGGCATCGGCACCCCTGCCAGCAGGTCGGTCAGCGCCACCGCCCCGGTGAGTTCGTAGCGGGCGTTCTTGCGTAGGCAGTTGGTGATCCGCACATGCAGGCTGGTCTTGACGAACAGGTCGGCCGTCGGGGCGTAGAGAGTGCGGACGCTCGCCGTCGGTCGCACCGGCGCGCCGGCCTCGCCCAGGTCGCGCAGAAGCGGGTGCGTCGGCGGGAGCAGGGACAGCTGCCACGGATGCACCGGCAGGGCGCGGTGCCCGGCCGGGGGTCGCGGCGGGTCGAGGGCGGCCACGAGCGCGTCGAACGGCCCGGCGCCGACGACCAGATCGTCAGGTACGGCGAGCCAGTGCAGCCGGAACGACGTCCGCAGCTCCGGCGCGTACGCCCGCCAACGGTCGGGTTCGCCGCTGCGCCACTTCGGGGTGGGGTGGTGCGGGTGGCCGAAGACCAGTGACTGTTCGGAGTCGACGTACGCGTCGATGGCGGGCTCGCCGGTGGGGTCCGGGTCCTTCGCCGGTCGGTCCGCCAACAGCCGGGCGACGGTGTCCCGGCTGGCCCGGACCTGCTCCACGAACTCGTCGTTGACCAGGTCGGTACGGGTGGTGAGCTCGGCCGCGACCAGGCGCGCCAACCCGTCGGCGTCGAGGTCCGCCCACCGGCCGCTGCCGGTCGTCCGCTGCACCGGGCCGACGTAGCGGTGTGCCCCGAGTGGCGAGTGCCGCGCGACCTCGCAGCGCACAGTGACGTCGAGGTGCGGGAGCAGGAGGTGTGCGGCACCGTCGACCACGGTGGGTGTGCTGTCCGGCGGGGCCAGTTCGCGGATCAGGCAGCCGAAGACGGCGTGCGCGGCGGCCAGGTCGGCGATCCGATGGGTGTCGGTGGCCGGCCGGGTGCGCAGCTGAGCGCCCGTCATCGTGTCTCCCGGAGGTAGTTCGGGCCGGTACGCAGGTAGTACTTGTTGATGTCGGCGCAGCCGAGCCGCTGTTTGGGCAGCAGGGTGCCGGCGGTGAGCATCGCCTTGACGGGCAGGTGGGCGGCCCGCAGGACCTGCTCGGTGAAGGTTCGCGCCGCGGGCCCGTCACCCCAACGGTCGCGGGCGGCGGCGAGCCGGGGTGCCAGCGCCTCGGCGGGCGACGGCACGGGCAGCCCTCGGGCGGCCAGCGCGACCAGGGGCGCGGCGGCGGCCAGGTGCAGGGTGATGGTGATGAAGACGTCGGCCAACTCCTGCGGGTCGCGCGCCCACATCCGGTCGTCGTCGAGGACGAGCCCGCCCGCGCCGCCGTGCCGCGCGTCGAGCCGGGCCCCGTCGTTGTCCTTGTAGAGCAGCCCGACGGTGCCGTCGGGGTGCACCAGCAGGTGGATGTTCTGCGGGTGCGCCTCCAGGGCGATCCCGTGCCGGAGCCAGAGGTGGACGTGCCAGTCGAGCAGCAGGTCCAGGTAGGACTCCAACAGCGTCACCGGCTGCTCGGGGCGGATTCGTTGGAGGACCGTTCCCGCGACCGGGTCGGCCGCGGCGAGGGCCGCCACCGGCACCACGTGCACGTCCGCCAGATCGCGCGGGAGTCGGCGCAGGAGGAAGCTGCGCCGCTCGTCCCCGTCGACGTCCGCCCAGGTGCCCTCGTCGGCGTGCCGGATCCGTCCGGCGAAGGTGGGTTCGGTGTCGGCGATCCGGTCGAGCAGCGCGGCGACGGCCGCGCCGTCCGCGAGTGAGCCCGGGCGCAGCGTGCGTCGGTTGCGGGCGCCGAGGCTCGCGGTCGGCAACGGCAGCTTGAGATGCAGGTACGGGTCGCGGTCGAGCGCGACGGTCCGCATGGAGAGGGTGGGTCGTACGGTGATCGCCGGCAGGTCCGTCACCGGTAGCGCGTCGCGTGTCGCGGTGATCGGATGCACCGGGATCAGGACCTGGTCCGGGCTCTGCGCGGGCGGCCACCAGGACGGGAGTTCACCGCTGAGCCGGACGTCCTCGGCGGGGGCGGCGTGCCACCGCAGCGTGAGACGTGGGGCGTGCTCCGGGGCGTACCGGAGCAGTTCGTCGTCGTCGAGGCCGTGCCGGCACCGGTCGGTAGGGTAGACGGGGTGGCCGTGGTGGGCGGCGAGCACGTCGTCCAGGAGCGCCGCCGGCAGACCGGTCGGGGCGACCGCACGGTCGGCGGCCACCTGGGCGAGCACCAGTGGCCGGTTGCGGGCGGCGAGCCGCCGGGCCCGCAGGTCGGCGCGACACTCGACGCCGAAGTCCCGCCAGCCGGCCTCAGCTTCGGGGCTGTCGCCCGGGGCGAGCAACGTCAACAGCCCTTCGAGGGTGTCGGTGCGGTGGGTGTCGCCGTCACGGTCGAGCAGCAGCACCAACGGCGCGGCGCTGCGGAGGGCCTGCTGGAACCCGTCCGCCCGCACCGGAACGCGCAGCAGGCCGGCGCGATGCGGCACCTGCCACCAGCCGGGGCCGTCCGGGCGGCCGGTGCTCACCAGGCCGAGGTGGTCCTCGCGCAGCAGGGCGTCGAGCACCCGGGCGAAGAGCTCCCGCTCGCAGTCGTCGGTCACGCGACGATGGTCCAGTGGAGGTCTCTGCGGAAGGCGGCCAACGACCGCCGCACGGTGCCCTCGTCAGCGCCGACGGCGTGCAGTACGGCCAGGTAGTCACGGTTCGTCCCGGTGAGGTCGGCGACGTGGCCCACCTCGCGCAGCGGATGGCAGGCCAGCCGGACGTCGCCGTCCACGGCCTCCACCCGCCCCGGGGCGGTGACCAGGCGGCCGGGGCGGTCCGCGCAGACGTACTCGACCTGGGCGTACCTCTCGACAGTGGCGGGCAGGTCGAACGCGGCCAACGGCTCGCCGAGGTGCAGGCGGATGACGTGCTCGAACAACGGCACGTCGAGCAGCTCGGCGAGGATCAGGTCCATCCGGTCGCCGATGAGCCGGTAGTTCACCTCGATCAGCCGGACCCGGCCGTCGGAGACGACGTACTCGGTGTGGCAGGCGCCGAAGCCCACCCCCAGCGCGTCGAGGCACGCCCGCAACTGGGCGCTCTCGCGCTCCGCCGGGGGCGACCAGGAGAGGCTCTCCTCGGTGAAGGTCGGCGGCGGCCCGAGGCCGGTACACCAACCGCCCAGGGAGGCCAGCGCGTCACCGTCGCCGAGGGTCTCGAAGGTCCGCAGCTCACCGGCGAGGTACTCCTCGACGACCAGAGCCACCTCCGGCCGACGGCCACGGATCTCGGTGACCCGGGCGACCAGATCGGCACTGTCGACGACCAGGTACGCGTCCTCGCTGGCCACCCCCGAGCGGGGCTTGACCACGGCCGGGAACATCCCGGCCGGCACCTCCGGCACGGCACCGGGATCGATGGCGACGGTGCGTACCAGGTCGAGCCCGGCAGCCGCGATCGCCCGGCGGGCCGCGGCCTTGTCCTTGCACAGACGGGCGGCGTCGGGGTCCTTGCCGGGCAGGCCGAGCTGTCGGGCGGCGATCGCGGTGGCCTCCTGGAGGTGGTCGCTATTGGACAGTAACGCCACCGGTCGGGTCGGTGCGGTCGCCGCGACCACCGCAGCCGGGTCGCGGACCGCGCAGAGCGCCACCGGCACGTCCGCCGGCCACTCGGCGGGCCGGTCGGTCAGCACGGTGGCCGAGAGCCCCAGCGCCGACGCCGCTGGGAGAAGCCCCTCCACCACGGCGTCGGTGGGGTTGAGCGCGGTCAGGTACAGCCGCAACGACGCCTCCGTCGACCGCCGACAGTGGTCACGCCACGGCCTTCACACCGTCCGTCGTCGGCTGCTCCGCCGAGTCGGGGGCGGCACCGGGAACGGGCGGAAACCGCCGCTGGTGGGCCAGGCCGAGGACGACTCCGGCAACCACCAGCACGATGGCGGCGACCGCCACCGCCGGGTAGCCGACCCGGTCGGCGGCCGCGAGGCCGATGGACGCGGCCACGAACGAGCAGACCAGGCCGAACGACGACAGGACGGTGAAGTCGGTGCCGCCGGTGTCCGGGCGGGAGTAGTCCATGTTGACGGTGTAGAGCACCACGTTGGCGATCGTGTAGGCCACCATGAAGCAGCACAGCGCGACGACCGTCGCACCCAACGGCGCCCGGCCGTTCATCAGCGGCAGCAGGAGCAGCGTCGACACCGTGAGGGCCGCACCGCCGACCACGAGGACGCCGCTGCGCCCGAACCGTCCGATGCCCAGACCGGCGACCAGACCGGCGACGATGGCCGGCACGCTGATCACCACCCCGGTGACGACGCCGATCCGGCCCAACGACCACCCGGCGTCGACCAGGGCGGGCGTCACCAGCGCGTACGCCATCCCCGCCCCGACGTAGACGAGCGGCACCACACCGAACGTCCACCACCGGCAGCCCGGCTGGCCGAACACCGACAGCAACGCCCGGTAGGCGGTGCCGATCCCGGCCACCCGATCGGTGCGGGGTGGCTCCCGGAACCGCCACACCACCAGCAGGCCAGCCGCCGTCATCGCGGCCAGCAGGCCGATCGCTGGCACCCAGCCGAACTGGTCGTAGACCAGGACGCAGGCTCCGCCGCCGAGCAGGTTGCCGAGGTAGCTCGCGGCGACCTGGATCCCGTTACCGGCCCCCCGGCTCGACTCGGCGAGCATCCGGACCGCGACGGCGTCCACGGCGATGTCCTGCGTGGCGGAGAAGAAGACGTACGCGGCGCAGATCGCGACGATCGGGCCGAGCGCGTCGGCCGGGTCGGAGAACGGCAGCAACGCCAGCAGAGCGAGCACCAGGGCGCTCTGGAGCACCAGCAACCAGGAGCGGTAGTGACCCCGGTGCCGCGAACCGTAGCGGTCCAGGATCGGCGCCCAGAGGAACTTGACGGGCCAGATCAGGCCGACGATCTGCAGCAGGGCCAGGGTGTCCAGCGAGGTGCCGCCGTCGCGCAGGATGGCGGTCAGACCGACGGTGATGAAGCCGACCCCGAGGTACTGCGTGACGTACAGCGCGGTCAGCGTGCCGAGCCGGCCCTTCATGCCGCTTTCCAGTAGCCGAGGGAGGTAACCCGGTCCTTGTCGACTCCCAACGTCCGCCGGATGTGCCGGGTGATGCCACGGGTCGTCGCGGCCTCGCAGGCCACCCAGTAGTGCCCCTCGCCGCCGGTGGGCAGTGCCGCGCAGACCGTGTCGACGAGGTGTTGGCCCCCGTCACGCCGGGGGACCCAGGTGACGTCGTGGTGCGTTCGGGCGCGCGGCGCGAGAGCCTTCTCGCCGTCGTGGGCGTACTCCAGCCAAACCGTCGCCGGGATGTCGGCGCCGGCGTCGAGCAGGCTGTTCACGGCGGGCAGGGATGCCGCGTCGCCGACGAGGTAGAGGTGCTCGGGCGCCGGGTCGGGCAGCTCGAACGCGCTGCCCTGGACCGTCGCGCTGATGGTGTCGCCGATCTGGGCGGTGGTGGCCCAGCGGGCGGCGCAGCCGTCGTGGATGGCGAATTCGAGGGTGAAGCGGCCGGTGACCGGGTCGGGGTCGACGAGTGTGTACGCCCGCTGGTGCGCCCGGCCGTCGTTGTCGAACCACAGCCGGATCCACATCGTCGGGTGCACCCCGCACGCCTCCAGCAGGCCGCCGCCGTCGAGCAGGAGCCGCTGGTAGTGACCATCGATCGACTCGGTGCCCAGCACGGTCAACCGAAAGTCCCGGCCGCCCATGGCCTTGAGGACCAGGGCCTCCCAGTTCCGTTTCACGCACCCCTCCAGGTAAGGTCATCCTTGGTTAGGGGAGGTTAACCTAAGTTGCGTCCTGGAAGGAACAGAGGACAGCGCCCGATGACGTACCTGGAGAAAGTCGCCGGTCTCGGCGAGCTGTCATTGGTGACCGTGGACCCCGACCGCCACGCCGCACTCCTGCACGGCTGGGTGACCCTTCCCCGTAACTCGTTCTGGGGCATGGGGTCACACACAGTGGACGAGGTGCGCGAGATCTACGCCTTCGTGGACAGCCTGCCGACGCACCACGCGTACCTGATCATGGTCGACGCGGAGCCGGTCGGCCTCTTCCAGACCTACCAGCCCGAGGCGGACCCGGTCGGCGAGCGCTACCGCGTCCAGCCCGGCGACGTCGGCATGCACCTGCTGCTCAGCCCGGACCGACGTCTGGCCCGCGGCCTCACCAACGTCGTCGGCCCGGCCCTCGCCCGCTTCCTGTTCCGTGACCCGTCCGCCCAGCGGATCGTGGTCGAGCCGGACGTGCGCAACCACCTCGCGCTACGCCGGCTGGAGATCGAGGGGTTCACCTTCGACTCGGAGATCGACATGCCCGACAAGCGGGCCCAGCTCGCGTTCCTGACGCGCGACCGGTTCGAGGCGGACCACCCCACACCGGCCTGAGCACCTGGGCGGCGGGCGTCAGCTGTTGGCGCTCCAGAAGCCGATCAGGGTCGCGGTCCACCAGCCCACCTGGGAGACGGTGGCCGCGACGACGCCGGCGAGCAGAGCCGACCAGGGCGGAGGGCCGTCCAGGGCGGTGAGTCGGTCCCGGACACGGCCGAGGAACAACCCGTTGACGCCCACCGCCAACACCGCGAGCAGCTTGACCCGGACCAGCCCGGACGACGTGTCCGGGCCCAGGGCCGCGCCGCTGACCAGGAGACCCACCAGGCCCAGCCAGATGAGCAGGTGCACGCCGCGTGCGGCGGTCAGCACGTTCCCGAGCGACTCCCGGCGGAGCAGCCAGCGGAGGCTGATCCAGTCCACCGTCAACACCGCGCCGAAGCCCACCACGAGGCAGGTCAGGTGGCAGAAGAGTGCGACCATCCGCCAACCCGGGGAGAGGCTGAGGTGCGGCGCGACAAGGATCGCGAACAACCACCCGGCACTCATCGTCAGGATCGAGGCGACGATCGCGGTCCGCCCGGCGGCGCGGCGATGACCACCCCGCCACCGCGCGGTCGGCGCCGAGGTCGCCGTCGTGACCGCACCCCGTGGCGACGAGGTCCGGGTGCGGTGTGTCGCGCGCCGAGCAGGACGGACGACCGGCGACACCTCGGCACGGTGGGCCGCCGGTGACGCCCGGGTCGGGGTACGGACGACGGCGTGCAGCTCGGGCACTCAGTCGACCCGCGCAGCGCCCGGCCGGCCGTCCAGAGCGCTCAGCTCGGTGGCCCGTGTCTGCTGGATCCGGCCGGCAAGCGCCTTCAGCTCCGGGCTACCGCCGGCGGTCTGTTCGCCCCGGCACAGCACCACCGTCTGCGCGAGGTGCGCCCGCAACAGGGCAGCCGCCCGGGACGGCACCTCGGCGTCGGGCGTGGCTCGCAATTCGTCGAGACTGGCAGCGGTGACCATGCCGGGCATCTGATGCCCCTCGTGGATGTTCAGCTCCGGAACGTTGCCTGCGGCGAGGATCCCGCGCAGGTCCCGCAACTCGGCCTGGTGCGCCTGCCGGAGGTCGTCGAGAAGGGCCCGCAGTGACGGGTCGACTCCCGTCGGCCGCGTGTCAACGTGGTCGATCAGCGCGAGCGCGCCCTCGTTCATCGGGATCAGCAGTTGGATGAAGGCGTCGTCGGTGCCGTTGAGCACCACGGGCACGGTCGGCACGGCGGCCGGCGAGGCGGCCGTCGTCGACGGAACGGCAGCCGCTCGGTCCGCCGCTCGGTCGGCACGGCCCCAACTCTGGCTGAGGCCGACGGCCAGTGTCGTCGCGACGAGGGTCGCGACGACACCGACGATCCGCCAGACACGGCCGTCGACCCCGGAGCGTCCGGCGGTGACCGGCGACTCCACCGGCGCGGGCCCGCTCAACGGGCGGCCTGGAAGGCGCGGCCGACAGCTGTCGTCTGGGTTCCGCTGCTGAACAACCCGGACCGGTCCCTGTCCGTGGCCGGCAGGCCGAACCACGCGTAGCGCTGCACGTAGGAGAGCTGACCGAGCATGGCGGTGGCCGCCGTCAGGAAGGCCGCCTGCTGTTCCTGGCCGGGGAACTGCGCACCACCGCCGTCGAAGCGGATCAGGGCGAACTCCGTCAGCCAGATCGGTTTGCGGTACCGCTGGTAGACGGCCTGGAGGTACTGCCGGAGCTGGTCGACCGCGGCGGCGGTCGCGAAGTCGGCACCGAACCAGTGCACGGTGACGAAGTCCACCCGGTGACCTCGGGCCTGGGCGCCGGTCATGAACCGGTCGAGCCAACCCTGCGGATCGGCCGCGCCGACGGCGACCGCCGGGCTGCCCAGTCTGCTGCCCGTCGCCATCAACTGCGGCCACAGGTCCAGTGCCTGCTCGACGGTCATGTTCGCCTGCTCGGGCATGTCCGGCTCGTTGAAGGTGAGCAGATCCGGCCCCGCCGCCTTCGCCCTGGCCAGTTCCGGGGCGGTGACGTTCTCCGCGCTGCGGATCATGGGCACGAACGTGACACCCCTCGGGGTGCTGATCCCCGGGTGCTGGGTGCCCCAGGTGTAGTACCAGCCGGCCTTCGAGGCCGCGAGCGCCTGGCTGGCTCCGGCGAAGTTCCACACTCCGACGCCCTTGCGGGCGGAGCTGACGGCCGGGACGACCGGGGCCTTCGACGAGGGCCGTGCGCTCGGTGACGGAGCGACGCTCGGCGGGGCGGCGGCGGTCGGCGCCGCGGACGGCGGAGCGGCCCAGGAGGGTGCGGACGGATCGTCCGGCAGGATCACGACCGCCATGGTGATGGCCAGGACAGCCGCGGCCACACCTGCGGCCAGCGATGGAACGAGGCCCCGGGGCCGGTTGATCGCGAGGTCGACGACACTGGACCCGCCGCCCGCGTCGGAGGGTGGGGTCGGCCCGGCACCGGGTGCGCCTGTCGGGCTCGGCGGCCCGACGACCTGCGCGGCGGCGGTCGGCGCGGCCGTGCCCGGGAAGTGGGCGCTGAGGCCCGCCGGCAGCGGCAGCATCGGCAGGCCGGCGAGCAACCTGTCGATCGGCAGCAGCGTGGAGCCGAGTTGCCCGCACACCGAGCAGTCACGGACGTGTCGGGCCAGTCGCTTGCGCCACAGCGGGCTGGGCGTGCCGTCCCACTCGGCGGTCACTGCCTGCAGGTCGGGGCAGCCCGGTCGGGCACGCAGCGCGCGTACGACGCCGCGGGCGCTCTGGATCTGCTCCTTCATGCGGTGGATCCGCACCGCGACGTGCCCCGGTGACAGTCCGAGCGCGTCGGCGACCTCGTTACGGGCGATCTCGCCGGTCTCCTCCAGCCACCACAGCGACAGCAGCTCCTGGTCGTCCGGGTCGAGCCAACGGGTCGCCTCGGCGACCTCCCGCCGCTGGTCGGTGAGGCCGAGCCGGAGGATGGTCATGCCAGCGAAGTCGGAGGCGGGGTCGGGCACGTTGTGGATCGCGTCCAGCCCGGCGTCGCGGTTGAGCGCGACGCGTCGGCGCTGTTCCCAGTCGCGCACCTGACGGATGGCGATCGCCACCAGCCACGATCGGTACGCCGCCGGGTCGTTGAGCGCGGGGAGGTACCTGATGACCCGTACCAACGTCTCCTGGACCACGTCGTCGACGTCGGCGTGGCCGCGCAGCGCACGCCCGACGATGTTGTAGACCAGCGGTAGCGAGGCCGCGACGACGTCGTCGAGCGCGCGCTGGTCGCCCTGTCGGGCCGCGACGACCAACCCGGCATCGGGTAGTGCTCGACCGGCTGGCGACATCTGCGTCACTCCTCGTGTGCTCGTCCGCGCGGCGCCCACGCTGCGCGTTGACCGCCCTCAGGATCGGAGACTGGCAGCGTCGGGTCGGATTACAGAATTGTCGGGCTGCCGGAGGGCCGAAGGCCACCCAGGGCCGCAGGCAGCGGGTCGAGCGACAACCGCCCTCGCGGCATCGTACTTTCGGCTAGTAAATATTCAGTCTTTCGGGTAGCGTTCACGTCATCAAGTGAACGACATGACGCGGCGGTGAGGCCCGTGATCGTGGCCTTGCGACAGCGCACCCTCGCCCGCACGTGCGCTCCGGCGGCAGCCGGTTCGGAGATGTCTTCCGGTCGATCCGATCGTCGGGCGTCTGCGGGAAGGACCACCCCCATGGCCAGCATCGTCGGAACAGCGACCAGCACTCTCCTCCACCGGCGGAGCAGTGACCAGAGCCCGGACGACCTGCTGGCCACCATGGCGGCGACCCCGGCCGACGACCCTCGCCGCCCAGCCCTGCGGGACCACGTCATCGAGGCGTGGTTGCCGCTCGCCCGGCACCTGGCCCGCCGCTACGCCGGGCGGGGCGCCGCCGACGAGGACCTGACCCAGACCGCGTCGGTCGGGCTCATCAAGGCCGTCGACAACTTCGACCCCAGCCGGGGCATCGACTTCACCGGGTACGCCATCCCCACCATCATCGGCGAGATCAAGCGGTACTTCCGGGACCGCACCTGGGCAGTACGCGTTCCCCGCCGCCTCCAGGAGCTACGTCTGTCGATCAGCGCGGCGAACAGCACCCTGACCCAGACCCTGGGCCGCTCGCCGACGGTGGCCGACATCGCGTCCTACCTCGACCTCTCCGAGGAGACCGTGCTGGAGGGGTTGGAGGGTGCCCGCGCCTACCGGGCCACGTCACTGTCCACCCCGATCGGGGTGGACGGCGACCGAGAACTCTCGGACACCCTCGGCGGCGACGACCACGAGTTCGACCTCGTCGAGATCCGGGTCGCCCTCGGCCCGGCCCTCGCCACGTTGCCGGAGCGGGAACGCGAGATCCTGAGCCTGCGCTTCCACGGCAACCTGACCCAGGCCCAGATCGCCGACCAGGTCGGTGTCTCGCAGATGCACGTCTCCCGACTGATCACTCGATCGCTGGCCACGCTGCGTCGCCATCTCTCCGACGACAGCGACTTCTGAGACCGCTCAGAGTTGGACGACGCGGCCCACCCGCGGCGGCGTACGACCCCCGAGCACATCGAGCCACGCCTCGCGGAGGGCCTCCGGACCCACCCCCACCTGGACGTCGAGCCACCCGCCCACGACAGCGGTGAACCGTTGCCAGGCCTCGGTGAACCGTCCGTCGAGACCGTCGCGGCCCCAGTCCTGGCTGCGCTTGCGCATCTGGACCGGCGCGAAGAACACCTCCTCGGCGGCGTCGGCGTTCGGTGTCTGGTTGGTGAGCCCTACCGCGATGTCCCGGACGAGCCGGTCGCCGAGGTGCCGGCGCAGGGTGGCACGGGTCGAGGGCGCGCCGGACAGGTCGAGGTAGACGGTCGGGACGGCGTCGACACCGTCGATGTCGTCGTACGAGACGACCTCGTCGTAGCAGCCCAGCGACCGGGTGAAAGCCAGGTTGCCGGGCGACGTGAGCCCGACGAGGCGCGGCCCGCGACCGCGCAGCTCGAACGCGGCGGCGTACGCGGTCTTGCTCGACGCCGACGACACGAGCAGTGACTCGGCGCCGTAGAAGTCGTTGTCGACGACCTGGTCGGCCAGCATGAACGAGGTGAAGAACAGCGGCCGGAACAGGATCAGCAGGTCTTCCTGGTCAGGCCGGTACGCCGGGTCACCGCTGGTCGACCGGTACGCGTTGTACGGCGACGGCAACTCGGCCCGGTGCGGGCTCGCGTCGCGGAAGCCGGAGCCGTCCACACGGTCGGGACGCACCAGCAGGTGACCCGCGGGCGGCAGGTATCCGTAGACCCGCTGCCCCACCTCGACGCCGGCAACCGTCGAGGCGACCACCTCGGCGAAACCCCAGAGCGGCGGCAGGCCCCACTGTGGCCTGAGCCCGCGGGACGCCGGCGGGAAGAACTCCCAGTAGCGCATCGCGTCGCCGAGAACCGCGTAGGTCACGTTGTTGGCGGTGACTCCGACGCGATTCACCCGCAGCACGGCTTCGCCGTCGGCCGCGACCGGCGCGGCACCGTCGACGAGCGTTGTCTGCCCGAGGTCGTCACGCGTCACCGCGAAGGTCCATGAGTCGGCCATGAGGTGACGCTAGACACGACCACGAGAGGAGACAAGTGCACTGCGAGTGCAAAATCCCACTCGCTCGGTCAGTAGCGGTTGGCGGCCAGATCGCGCAGGTGCGCCAGCGGCAGGTGCGGCGGTCGCCACTCCACGAAGAGCGCCGTGGCGTCGTCCTCGAGCGTGTCGTCCTGGTATCCGACGACGGCGCGTACCAGCCGACGCATCGTCTCCGGGCTGGGCAACTTGTCGTTCAGGGCCCGATTGACGAAGTCGACCAGCCGGTCCAGCCCGAACTGCTCCCCGTCGGCGCTGCGCGCGTCGGTGATGCCGTCGGTGTAGCCGAGGATGCGGTCGCCCGGGTGCAGGTCCTCCACGTGCACCCTCGGGCGACGGGGTGAGAGGTGGCCCAGGCCGAGCGGCAGCGCGGTCGGCCCCGGAAGCTCGCGAATGGCCTTGCCGTCGCGCAACAGCATCGCGCCCGGATGACCCGCGTTGATCATGCTCAGTCGACCGGTCCGGCGGTCCAACTCGGCGAGCAACCCGGTCGCGAAGAAGTTCGGGTGCTCGGATCGCACCCACCTGTCGATGCTGATCGCCGTGTCCACCAGGCCGAGGCCACTCCGGCGGGCGTTGCGGTACGCGCTGACGACGAGTGAGGCGATCGTGCTCGCCTTGATGCCGTGCCCGCACGTGTCGAAGAGCCCGATGCTGAGCACGTCGTCGTTCAGCGCGTAGTCGAAGATGTCGCCGCCGACGTCGTAACACGGTTCGAGGATGGCGGTGATCACCAGGTCGTCGGTCGCGAAGGTCAGCGGCGGGAGCAGGCCCCATACGATCTCGGCCGCTACCTGCATCGGGAGACGACGCCGCATCCGCTCGACCACGTCACCGTAGATCCGGCGGTTGACCAGGATCTGAGCGACGTTGACCGCCACCTCCCAGGCGGGGCCGTCCATCGTCTCGGTGGCGGCCTCCGGCGAGACGATCTCCAGCACACCCATCCGCTCGCACCCGAGCAACAGGGGGACCCAGATCCGATCGGGGTTCTCGGGCGCGCGCTGGATGTCGAGGGTGGTGAAGGCCCGGCCGGCGAGGGTCGTCTCGACCGACTGCTCGGCTCGGACCAGACCGTTGCCGAGCAGGGGCACGAGGAGAGACTGCGTGTAGTCGGCCAGATAGATGACGATCTCACTGGCGTTGATGGAGGGAGCTGCCCGGGCGACCAGCTGGGACAGCTCGTCCGGCCCACCTCGGGGCGCGTTGAGCTGCAGCCAACGCACCACTTCGCCGACGTCGGCCACGCCCACCTCCCCGTGTCGTACCCACCGTAGGAGCACGGTGGCGTCCCTGTCACCGGCGGTCGACCTGGTCGCGGCGAACAGCGCGACAGCCCGTCGCCTGCCGACAGTAGCCGGAGCGGCGCGGGCTGCCGCACCAGCGCCCTCGACGGGCTCTCGGGTCAGGGTTCGAGCACCACCTTGCCGGCCCGACTGCGGGTCTCGGCGAACACCAGTGCGGAGGAGACCTCGGCGAGCGGGTATCGGGCGGCGATCTGCGGCACGATCACTCCCTGCCGCAGCAGGTCGAGCACGATTCCCAGGTCGCCGCGCAGGCGACGCCGGAACGAGGCGCGTCGAGTGAGGCTGCCGGCCCAGAAGTTGTAGAAGCCGGCCCGGTGGCCGTTCGGCAACACGTTCCAGGTGTAGAGGCGGGCCAGCAGCTTCACGAAGACCCACAGCACGGACTGCCCGGTGCCCACCGCGGCGGCGTTGCCGTAGACGACCAGCTTGCCGCCGGGGGCGAGCAGACCGTAGGAGGTGCGGACACCGGGCCCGGCGACCGGGTCGAAGATCGCGTCGACGCCGCCCGGGGACAGCTCACGGACCCGTGCGGCCAGGTCCGGATCGCGGTAGTCGAGTGGTTGGACGCCGAGGTCGCGCAGGTCTGCGTGGTGCCGCGCGGCGGCGGTGCCGATGACCCGCAGGCCGAGGTGGCGGCCGAGTTGGACGAGCACGGTTCCGACGCCACCGTTCGCGCCGTGCACCAGGATGGTCTGCCCGGCCCGCAGGTCCGCGCCGCGCAGCATCTGCCAGGCGGTCACTCCGTTGACCACTACGGTCTCGGCCTCGGCGGGATCGAGGTCCACCGGTACGGGGGTCAGGACGTCGACGTCGACGAGCGCGTGGGTGGCCCAGGCGCCGGTCTTGGTGACCGCCGCCACCCGGGTGCCGACCAGCGAGTCGTCACCTCCGGGGCCGACGGCCCGGACCGTGCCGACAAGGTCGTAGCCGGGAACGAACGGGAACTTCGGCTGGCCGGGGTAGAGGGCCCGGCGCATCTGCTGCTCGGCGAACGAGATGCCGGTGGCCTCGACCTGGACGAGGGCCTGCCCCCGGGCAGGTACGGGCATGGCGCGTCGGTGCAGCTGGAGCCCGTCGGGCTCGACCACGCCGGGCAGCACCACTTCGGTGACCGTCGTGTCGGTGGTCATCGTTTTCTCCTCTTGTTTGTAAGTGTTCACTCACACACTTGTGAAGTCCGAAAAACGGGCCGCCGGCGCGGCCCACTGTCGAGGGTCGGATCAGGGGTGGCGGATGCCGGCGGTCAGGGCGCGAGCCCACGGCTCCGGCACCTGCTCCAGACCTGCGGTCACGATCAGGTGGCAGAGCTGCCCGTACGCGAAGAACTGCTGCACCTGCGCGTCGCTGGCACCGGCCCGGTCCTGCACGAAGGTCGCGACCCGGCGGTAGCCGGCGCGGACCGCCTCGGCGACCTCGGGAATGTCCGTGACGGCCTGCGCCTGGACTTGGAAGAGCAGCAGGTCGCGGTCGGCGATCAGCTCGGCGTAGGCACCGCCCATCGCGTCGAGCACCTCCTCCGGGCTTCCACCCGCGGCACGCTCCGCCCCCGCCTCGATCGCCGTGGCGATCCGTTCGAAGCACGCGCCGGCAGCCGCCACGAACAACCCGAGCTTGCCGGAGAAGAGTCGGAACACGTACGCCTCGGAGATGCCGGCGGCGGCGGCCACGGCGGTGACCGGCGTGGCGTGGAAGCCGGTGCGCGCGAACGCCGACACGGCGGCGTTCAGGACGGTGACCCGGCGGGCCTCGGCGGTCGATCGCATGTTTGTAAGTGTGCACTCACAAACAATGACTCGTCAAGCCCGCGCTCAGGGAAGTGCACGCCGTATAGTTACTTCTGAAAAAGAACCTACTAGCTTCGGCGCTAGCACCCACTCGGGAGAGGCACATCGGTGGCAGGGAAGATCCGGCTGGAGGACCGTGAATGCCCGCTGTCCACGGCACTCGGCTACGTGGGTGAGTGGTGGACGCTCCTGATCCTGCATGACGCCTTCGACGGGTACACCCGGTTCGATCAGTTCCAGGCCAACCTGGGCGCCTCGTCCAGCATCCTGACCAGCCGACTCAAGACGCTGACCAGCCAGGGGCTGCTCGAACGACGCCGCTACCAGACCAGACCCGACCGCTACGAGTACGTCCTCACCGAACTCGGCCGCAGTCTGCGGCCCGTCGTCGTCGCCCTCGCCGCCTGGGGAAACTCACGCCTCGACCCGAGCGAGCGCAGCATGATCCTGGTCGACCGGAACACCGGCGTGGAGGCCGACCCGGTGATCGTGGACCGCAGCACCGCCCGCCCGCTCGACGACGCCGACTTCGTCTTCGCCGCCGGCCCGGCCGCCAGCGAGACGATGCGCAAGCGATACGAGCACCTCCCCACCCAGACGACCGCGCGCCAACGCTGACCGGCCACGCTCACTCCAGCGGGTAGAGACGGGCCGGATCGCCGGGCCGGAGGCTGTCCGGGACGTCGTCGGCCCTGCTGGCGGCGATCGAGCCGAGCAGAGCCAACGAGCGCGCCGACTCCGTACCGGGCTCCGCGTGGTAGATCACCAGCAGCTGCCCGTCGGCGCCGGCGACCGCCAGCTTGTCGCAGTACAGGTCGAGGTCACCCACCTCCGGATGGTGGAGTCGGCTGATGATGCCCTCGCGGCGACGCACCTCGTGGCGTGCCCACAATCGGCGAAAGCAGTCACTCTTGATCGACAACTCCCCCACCAGCGCGGCCAGCCGCGGGTCGTCCGCGTCTCCGGCCGAGTCGGCACGCATCTGCCCCACCACGCTCTGCATCGCCTGCCGCCAGTCCCGGAACAGGTTCTGCTCGGCCTCGTCCAGGAACACCGCGCGGAGCCGGTTGACGCCCGGGGCGAGATTCGGCGACAGCGCCCTCGCCATCGGGTTCGAGGCCAGGATGTCGAGATAGCGGTTCTGCACGAACGCCGGCATGGAGAGCTGCCGCAGCAGGTGCAGGATGCTGGCCGGCACCCGCTCGGCGGACGGCCGCGCCGCCCGACGCGAACGCACCCGGGTCAGCCCGATCATGTACGCGGTCGCCTCCGGGTCCAACCGCAGCACCCCGGCGAGCGCATCGAGGACCTGCACCGAGGGGTGCCGTTCGCGACCCTGCTCCAACCGCAGGTAGTAGTCGGCGCTGATGCCCGCCAGCATCGCCACCTCCTCGCGCCGCAGCCCCGGCACCCGGCGCAGACCCACGCCCGGACCGAGCCCGACGTCCTCGGGTCGGATCTGCTCCCGACGGGCACGCAGGAAGTCGCCGAGCTGGTTGGTCGCGTCCATGTCCTCGACGGTAGGCCGCTTCAGCGACCGGTGACTGGTCGTGCCACTACCAGGAACGACTCGCCCTGCCGGCGAGACGACTGCCGGCGCACAGTCGCAGCTGACCACTGCGATGACGGATCGAGGACGACATGAGCGAGAACCTTCCCGGCGGCCCACTGACCCTGGCCGACGGCCTCACCATGAGCCGGATGGGTTACGGGGCGATGCAGTTGGCCGGCCCCGGGGTCTTCGGCCCTCCCCGCAACCGTGAGCAGGCGCTCGCGGTGCTCCGCGAGGCCGTCGCCCTAGGTGTCCGGCACATCGACACGAGCGACTTCTACGGCCCGGTGGTCGTCAACGAGCTGATCCGGGAGGCCCTGCACCCGTACCCCGAAGATCTGCACCTCGTCACCAAGGTCGGCGCGCGGCGCGGCGACGACGGCTCCTGGATTCCGTCGCTGGCCCCGGCGGACCTGAAGGCCCAGGTCCAGGACAATCTCCGGCACCTCGACCTGGACGTCCTCGACGTGGTCAACCTGCGGGTGGGCATGTCGGAGAGCACCATTGACGCGCCCCTCGGTGAGCAGTTCGCCGCGCTGGCGGAGCTGCGGCAGCAGGGCCTGATCCGGCACCTCGGGCTCAGCGGCGTCACGCTGAACCAGCTCGCCGAGGCCCAGGCCATCGCACCGGTGGTCACCGTGCAGAACCTCTACAACCTCGCCAACCGACAGGACGACGCCCTCGTCGACAGGTGCGCGGCGGAGAACATCGCGTTCGCCGCGTTCTTCCCGCTCGGTGGGTTCACGCCGCTGCAGTCCGACACGCTCGACGGCGTCGCCGCCCGAGTGGGTGCCTCGCCGCAGCAGGTCGCCCTGGCCTGGCTGCTCCAGCGCTCCCCCACCACCGTGCTGATACCCGGCACGTCGAGCGTGGCGCACCTGCGGGAGAACATCGCCGCGGCCGACCTGAAGCTGCCAGCCGACGCGATCGAGGAACTGGACGCACTTGCCGCCTAGCCGGCTCTAGTGTTCGTGAGGCCGGTTGCGGATCACGGTGAGCGCGAGCACGGCGGTCACCAGGAAGACGATGCCGTTGATCCGCAGGCCCGCCTGGACACCAGAGGTCAGCGCCTCGGCCAGCGCCGACCGGACGGGATCGGGCAGTGGCTGGTCGCCGGTGACGCCAGCGGCCACCGCCGCCTGCACGGCCGTCCGGGTCGGCTCACCCACCTGGTGGGCGGCGAGCCGGTCCGGGAGGTCGGCCAGCATCGTGGTGGTGAGCAGCGTCCCCAGCAGCGACGAGCCGATCACCGAGCCCACCTGGCGGGCGGCGTTGACCGCGCCGGAGGCCATGCCCGCCTGGGCGGGCGCGACGCTGGCCAACGCCGCCGCCGTGGCCGGGGCTACCACCAGGGCGCTGGCCGCGCCGAACAGCGCGAGCAGTGGCCAACGCTGGCCGAACGGGGTGGTCGGACCCTGGGCGGCCAGCCCGAAGCTGGCCAGGGCGCCGAGGACGAGGCCGGCGGTGAGGGGCGCCTTGAATCCGGTACGACGGATCAGCCGCCCGGCGCCGAAGGCCGCAGCCGCGTAGACGCCGAACAGCGCCAGCATGCGCCAGCCGGTGTCCAGCGGGCTGAGTGCCTGCGCCCGCTCGTGGAACAGGACCAGCAGGATGGCCACGCCCGTGAAGCCGAACAACGACACCGCGGCGACGACCATGACGGCGCTGAACGAACCGGACCGGAACAGCCGTACGTCGAGCATCGGCGCGCTGGTGCGCAACTCGACCAGCACGAACCCGACGAGTGCCACGGCCGCCGCCACCCAGGCGGCCACCATCACCGGGCTGGTGTAGCCGTCCTTGCCGCCCTGGATCATCGCGTAGACGGCGGCGGCTATGGCGACGGTGCCGAGCAGCAGGCCCGGTACGTCGAGTCGGGCGGCACTCGGCCGGGACTCGGCCACTCCGATGGCGGCGACGACGAGGGTGACCACACCCAGCACGATCGTCGACAGGTAGACGCTGTGCCACTGGTAGTGCCGCAGCAGCGCGCCGGCGATGAGCGGGCCGACCGCGAGCCCGATGCCGGAAGCCGCGGACCACGCGGTGACGACCTCGGTACGCCGGTGCGGGTCGGTGAAGGTCGCGCCGAGGATCGCGAGGCTGTTGGGCAGGATCAGGGCCCCGCCGAGGCCGGCGACCAACTGGCCGACGATCACCCAGGCAGCAGTGGGGGCACCGGCCACCACGGCACCTCCAACGATCATGGCGATGACGCCGGCGCCGAACATGCGCCGCCGTCCGTAGCGGTTGCCCAGCGTGGCGGCGGACAGCACCATGCTCGCCACGACGAGGGTGTAGGCGCTGGGAATCCAGATCACGGTGGTGGGGTCGATCCGAAGGTCCCGCTGCATGGTCGTCAGGGCGGAAACGGTCGCGGTGATCTGAAGGAACGTGATCATCGCGCCCAGACACGTGGCGATCAGGGTCATCGGGCGAGAGCCGCGGAGCGACGGCCGCGCGGCGGCTGGCGCGATTGTTGCGCTGGTGGTGGTCACTGGCGTCCTCGGTGCTGGTCGGGCTGACTTGCATCTGCATAAGCCAGCAGCGTCCCAGTGAAACACCTGGCTAGCGCTGACGCAAGTCAGGTAGGCTGGACCACATGGAAGACCTACGGGAAGATCGCGACTCCTGGTCGACTGCGAACTGCTCGGTGGCCCGGGCGATGGACATCGTGGGCAGCAGGTCGACCGTCCTGATCATGCGTGAGGCACTGCTCGGCACACGCCGCTTCGACGACTTCGTCCGCCGGGTAGGCGTCGGCGAGCCCGCCATGGCCGCCCGCCTCAAGGAGATGGTCGCCGCCAACCTGCTCGAACGGATCCCCTACCGGGAGCCGGGGCAGCGCACCCGCCACGAGTACCAACTCACCCGCAAGGGCCGCGAACTCCTGCCCGTGATCACCGCACTGCGTAACTGGGGTGACACCTGGGCCGCCGACGAGGCCGGCCCGTCCGTCACCTCCACCCACCGCAACTGCGGAGAGCCGGTACGCGCAGTGCTCCGCTGCGCAGCCGGCCACGACGTGGAGAGCGGCGACATCGACGTCAACGCCGGGCCGGGAGCAATCCGACGCGCCTGACGCGGCGGCAGGGCCGCCACGATGAGCAGGGCCGCAGCAGATGATGACTGCCGATGCCTGACTGTCGGAGCCACGAGGCTGGCGACGCTCGCTCCGATGCTGACAAGCTGATCGGATGCGTCGGATCAAAGCGGAATGGGTGCGTCGACTCCCGGAAATGCAACTGGATCGCGTGCTTGCACCACGGTCGCTGGGGCCGGTGGTCAGATACCACCTACTCGACCGAACGGTGAGCGTGCTGGATGAGCAGTTGCAGCCGAGCAAGCGGCTGTCCTTGGACGTGCCGCCCACGGCAGAGCTTCTCACCGCAAGTCCGGACCTGGAGACTATCGTCGTCACTGACACCCGTCGGGTCATCATCATGGCGGCGGGCCGACAGATCCCGGTCGAGGTTCCGGCGGCCGACTCTGCCACACTGCTGCCGGGCGGCCGTCTACTGGTCACCGCGCCGACCCTCGAGCGGCTTGAACACAAGGGTCGCGAGTACGACGCCAAGGGCGAGCACCTGGTTTTCCTGGTGGATTCAGGCTCGGGACACGTTCTGGACCGGGCCGTCCTCGATGCGGTCGACGCCAGCATGACCACAGTGCCTCATCCGCATGATGGGTCGGTGGTCCTGGACGCGGCGATGGGTCAGGACGGCGCTTTGATCTATGTCGCTCGGGTGCTGAACGACAGGATCAAGGTGCAGCCTGTCGCCGAGGACGTCGTCGCGGCGGACTTCACACCGTCCGGAGATCGTCTGCTGCTTATGCCTCACCCCAGCTTCGACAACAAGGTATCCGTCCTGGAGTGGCCAAGCCGGCGTCCTCTCGCTCAGCGCCACGCGGACGATCTGGCGACCGACGACTTCGCATTCGACCTGTACGGATGTTTCCTGAGCGACCGACGGATACTCCTCAAGACCTACGAACACGGGCTGTTGCTGTGCACCGGCGAACTCAGCCCTGTGGCGTGGATCAACCTAGATCCGCCCACGGAATCGAACGACGTGAAGGCGACGGTGCCCGGCGCCACAGAGGCCGTATTCGGTGTCGCAGAGGACGTGTTCGCCGCCGACATCCGGGTCGGAAGAACCCTTTCCTGGAACCTTTGGCGAATCCCGCCCTCGGGAGTCGATGCAGATGTCACCTAGAGGGTGAGCCTGGGCGTTGCGCCACGACGGCAGCCGTTTCGGCAGCTGAGGATGCGGCGGGCACGCGGTGGATGCGGCGGGCACGCGGTGCATCGATCAATACTCCCGAGCACACACCCCTGCCGAGGTCACTGGATCGCGTGCTGCGCAATCAGCTACGTAACCGCGACACTGAGTCGACCATGATGACTGAAAGTGTCGTACACCTGTTCTAATCTTTGGTCATGGTGGAGGAGTTGGCGCAGGCAGACGACGCGGTCGCTGCCTGCGTCGACGCCGCCGCCTGGCCTCTCACCGAGCATGAACTGGTCGCCGCGCTCGACGCCGCGCACCGCCTTCAGCAACGCCTCGCCGCCGTCACCCTGACCCTGGTCCGTGAGATCGACGGCCGCGGCACCGCCCGCACCCACGGCGCCTCCACCACCGCCGTGTGGTTACGCGAACGCCTGCGGATGACCGTTCCGGCCGCGCGCCGCCTGGTCGACCTCGCCACCGCCCTGGACACCGGCAACCCCGGCATCCGACAAGCACTGGCTGACGGTGCCATCAACCTGGACCAGGCCCGTGTCATCGCCGACACCGTCACCACCGTGCACAGGTCAGCTGACGCCGAAACCGCCGAAAAAGCCGTCGGCGTCCTCGTGGAATGGGCCGGGCAGTTCGACCCCACCCTGCTGCGTCGCGTGGGCACCCGGATCCTCGACCACGTCGCCCCCGACCTCGCCGACGCCGCCGCAGCAGCGGCACTGGCCGCCGAGGACGCCCGCGCCACCCGCGACCGACACCTCACCCTGTCCACGCAGACCGACGGTCGCCTGCGGCTCACCGGCATCCTCGACGCCGAGGCCGCCGGTCTGCTGCGCGCCGCCATCGACCCACTGAGCGCACCCACCGGCCCGGATGACACCCGCAGCCCAGGGCAACGCCGCCACGACGCCCTCAGCGACATCTGCCGACTCGCCCTACGCACCGGCGACCTACCCGAGCACGGCGGCGACCCCGCCCAGATCGTCGTCACCACCAGCTACGACACCCTGACCCGGCAACTGGGCGCCGGCGCCCTCGACATCGGCCTCCACCTCACCCCCGACACCGTGCGCCGGCTGGCCTGCGACGCCACCATCCTGCCCGCCGTCCTCGGCGGCACCAGCCAGGTCCTTGACGTCGGCCGACAACGCCGACTCGTGACCGGTGCGTTGCGTCGGGCGCTGGTGCTGCGCGACGGCGGATGCGCCTTCCCGGGCTGCGACCGCCCACCCCGCTGGTGCGCCGCGCACCACATCCGGCACTGGGCCGACGGCGGCCCGACCAACCTCGACAACGCCGTCCTACTCTGCGGCCACCATCACCGACACCTCCACCACAGCCAGTGGACAGTCCGCCTCCGCGACAACGGGCGCCCCGAGTTCATCCCGCCCGCCTGGCTCGACCCCGATCAAATCCCCCGCCGCAACCACTACCACCGACGAACGTAGGCCGATCGGCAATCGCCCGAGCGCCCGAGCGCCCGAACCGACGCTCAACTCGGCAGGCCAGCGCAGCCGCACGGTCGAGGGCGTCAGGTCGCTGCCGAGCGCCAGGCGCGGACCAGCGCTGGCACGTCGGCGTACCGGGCGGTGGGCATCTCTCTGGTTGCCCGCTCCACGACCCGACGCTGCTCGCCGTTGCCCCGCCAGCCCTTCGCAGAGTCGAGAAGGTGGTCCAGGGTGCGGCCGAGCAGGTGCACTGTGGTCCGCTCGTCGATCACCGCGCCACGGACGAACTCCTCCGGTGCCATGTAGCGGCGAGAGCCGGGAAGGCGGTCAGCGTCGAGCACGAACGGCCCGGTCCGGTACTCGTCGAGGTCGATCAGCCGCATCCGACCGGTGGAGAAGTCGTACAGGAAGCAGCCGTCGTAGAGGTCGACAGCGACGAACCCGGCGGCGCTGACGGCGAGATGGGCGTCGAGGATCGCGTCGAGCGCCGCCTCCACCTGTGGCACTGGCAGTTGCTGGAATCGGGCCAGTCCTCTGCGGTCGGCACCGTGGGCTGTGGCGTGGTTCAGGACGTCACCGTCGTACCAGGGGTAGACGAGCGTCGGAGCGGCTGGCCCGTGGCATGTCCGCACTGGACGGACGATCACCGGGTGCCGGACCGCGGCGTGCAACGCGCAGGCGCGGTCGAGGGACGCGCGGCCGGTGGCCGTGGTGGCCGTCTTGACGAACCAGCGCTGGCCCGCCTCTTCGACACCGTAAGAGCGACACCCGGAGCCTTGGGCGTCGAAGACGACGAAGGCCGTCTCGATCGACGGCACTGACAACCGACGCATCAACACCCCGAATCAGCTCCCAAATGACGCGCAAAGTACCCGTTGTGTTACGAGCTTGTTTCCGACGTTACGGACAGGTTACGGGCGCTTCTCGATGATCGTTACCGCTCCTAGGTTTCGGCCACCGTCATCAGTCGTGGCGGCCGGCACCGAACGTGGAGGCAAACGACGTGCCACAAACGAACGCACATCGGACCGGACGGGCCAGGCGCGGGGTCAGCATGCTGGCTGCCGTGGCGCTGACCGCAGCCGGCCTGACCAGTCTGCCCGGCAGCGCCGCCGCCGCACCGACGAACAGCGGACCGACCGCCCGTTACCTCGTCCAGCTCGACGAGGAGCCGCTGGCCACGTACACCGGTGGTGTTCCGGGCATCGCGGCGACCAAGCCCACCGACGGCGCGAAGCTGAACCGCACATCGGGAAGCGCCAAGGCGTACCGCGACCACCTGCGCCAGCAGCGCACGTCAGTGCTGGACCGGGTCGGCGTGCCGGCCGAGCGCACCCGCGTGACGATGGAGACCGCGTTCAACGGCTTCGCCGCCGACCTGACCGGGCCGCAGGCCGCCCGGCTACGTGCCACGCGCGGTGTGCGGGCGGTGTACGAGAGCCGGAAGGTGCACGCGGCAACCTCACACACCCCTGACTACCTGGGCCTGACCGGCAAGGGCGGGGTGTGGAAGAAGGAGTTCGGCGGGGACTCCCGCGCGGGCGAGGGCGTCATCATCGGGGTCATCGACAGCGGCTACTGGCCGGAGAGCGCGAGTTTCGCGCCGCTGCCCAGCCCTCGCCCCGACCAGGCGATCATCGACGCCAAGTGGAAGGGCACCTGCGACGTCGGCATCGAGGCACCTGTCACCTGCAACAACAAGGTGATCGGGGCCCGCTGGTACAACGACAGCGGCATCGCCGACGCGTTCCCGGACGACTACTCCTCGCCCCGTGACCGCAACGGTCACGGCACCCACACCGCCAGCACCGCAGCCGGCATCCATGGCGTACGGGCGACGTCGGGCACCCAGGACCTCGGAATGATCTCCGGCATGGCGCCGGCTGCCCGGCTCGCGATCTACAAGGCGCTGTACGACAACGGTGCCGGTGGCGCGACCGGAACCGACATCGACATCGTGCACGCCATCGACGACGCGGTCGCCGACGGTGTCGACGTGATCAACTACTCGATCGGTGACGACACCGAACAGTTCGGCGCTGTCGACGCGACGTTCTTCAACGCCGCCGCCGCCGGGGTGTTCGTCGCCGCCGCCGCGGGCAACTCCGGACCGTTCGCCAACACCGTCGACAACTCGACGCCCTGGCTGACCACTGTGGCCGCGAGCACCACCGACCGGCAGAACACCCGCAAGCTCACCCTCGGCAACGGCACGACCATCGCCGGCGTGGGCATGGGCGAGACCGGTGTCGGCCCGGCCCGACTGGTCTTCGCGAAGGACAGCGCGCTCGACCCCGACGGCGCCTACGGTGCCGGCCTCTGCGCCGACGACACGTTGGACCCGGCCAAGGTGAAGGGCGCGATCGTGCTCTGCGTACGCGGGGAGATCCCCCGCACCGACAAGAGCATCGAGGTGGCGCGGGCCGGCGGCGTCGGCATGGTGCTCTACAACGAGGAGCTGAACTCCCTCAACGCCGACGTGCAGACGGTGCCGACAGTGCACATCAACGAGGTCGACCTGGCCACCGTCACCGCGTACGTCGCCGCTGGCAACGCCACCGCCACCATCTCGCCGAGCAGGCTGGAGACCGTCGAGGCCCCCGCCGTCGCGGCGTTCTCCTCGGCGGGCCCGTCGAACCTGAACGCCGGTGAACTGCTCAAGCCGGACATCAGCGCGCCCGGTCAGGACATCGTCGCGGCGTTCTCCCCGTCCATCGGCGGGAACGACTTCGCCCTGGAGTCGGGCACCTCGATGGCGGCGCCGCACATCGCCGGTATCGCCGCGCTGCTGCTCGCCAAGCACCCCGGATGGTCGCCGGCCGCGGTCCGCTCGGCGCTGATGACCAGTGCCGTCGACAAGACCGACAAGGGCAACCCGATCAAGATCGGTACGTACGACGCGACTCCCCTGAACTACGGTGCCGGCCAGGTGGAGCCGGGCAGCGCCTTCGACCCGGGCCTGGTCTACGACTCCAACCAGCAGGACTGGATCAAGTACCTCTGCGGGGTGTCCGCCGACCGGGGCAGCGACTACGGGCTCGGCGACCTGGACGGCTGCGACACGATCGGCGCTATCGACACCGCGCAGCTCAACTACCCGTCCATCTCGCTGGGTCGGATGGTGGGCAAGCAGAGCGTGACCCGCACGGTCACCAACGTCAGCGACAAGACCAGCACCTACACCTCGTCGGTGCAGGCCCCGCCGGGCTACAAGGTCAAGGTCACCCCGGCGAAGATGCAGATCCGTCCCGGCCACAGCGCCCGCTTCACGGTCGAGGTCACCAACACCGGCGGCGCATTCGACACCTGGGCGGACGGCTCGCTGACCTGGCGCGACCAGTTCAAGCACGAGGTACGCAGCCCGCTGGTCGTGCACAACTCCGGACTGGTGACCCCCGACGCCCTCACCGGCAAGGGCACCTTCGGTAGCGTCCGGATCCCCGCCGAGGTCGGCTACAAGGGTCAGCTGATCTCCCAGGTCTCCGGCCTGACCTCGGGTACGAGCACCGCGGTGACCCTGAAGGGTGACGGGCCGAGCTGGGACTGGAGCACGTCGAACAACCTGCCGGTGCCGCTGCCCGCGTCGATCAGCAGGACCACACTGCACGTACCGGCCGGCACCCGCAGCCCGGAGATCCACGTGACGTCGGCACGACCCACCTGCTCCCACATCGACTGGGAGGACGAGGAGGGCGTGATGGAGTGCACCGAGTTCAGCCTCAATGTCTACGACACGTCCGGGAAGTTCGTCACCGCCACGGCCAGCACCCGGATCGGCGCCAAGGTCAGCCTGCCGGACGGTGCCGGTGACTACATCGTGGTGGTCGAGCAGGAGTTCACCGAGAACATCAAGGACGGCGCCAACGCGTACACCATCACCAGCTACCTGCCGGGGGCGCCCGGCACGTCCACCGGCCGGTTCACCGTCGACCCCAAGCAGCGCACCGTGCAACCGGGTACGACGGCGAACCTGACAATGCGCTGGGTCGACCTCGCCCCGGGGCAGCGCTACGTCGGAGTGGTGGAGTTCCGCAACGGTGACGGCTCGCTGAAGACCGTGCCCGTCACCATCCAGTCCTGACCGCTCCCCCACCCGGCGGATCGGCGTGTGACCCAGGTCACTGCCGGTCCGCCGGACCATCGGCGCCATCCGTGGAGGTGATCTGCTCGGCGCACGGTGATCGACGGCGACGATGACAAGACGCGGGGCGGCGGGGGCCCAACTCCCGTCCGCCCCGAACGTCTGCGTGGACCCGTCGAGTTCGTCGGCCGAGCCTCCGAACTGGCCCAGCTCCGCCGGCTCGTCGAAGCCCCACCCTGCCTGATCCTGCTGGAGGGTGAACCCGGGATCGGCAAGAGCCGGTTGGTCGCCGAACTGCTCACCGGACTTCCCGGGCACCACGTGGTCGGCGAGTGCGACGACGTACCGGAACCCTTCCCGCTCGGCGTACTCCTGGACGCGATCCGGGGCAGCGCCGACCGGCTCGGTGCGGTGAGCCCGGTCGCCGGCGCTCTCGCGCCGCTGCTCCCCGAACTGGCCGACGTGCTGCCGGCCGCGCCGCCCCCACTGACCGATCCGGCGGCCGAACGACACCGGCTGATCCGGGCCGTCGCCTCGGTGCTCGCCGCGCTGAGCCCCGCCACGCTGCTCCTCGAAGACCTGCACTGGGCCGACCCGGCGACCTGCGAGTTCCTCGGCTACCTGGCCGCCCACCCGGTGGACGGACTGGCCGTGGTGCTGACCGCCCGCACGGCGGCGCCCGGAGGCAGCACGCCCATCCACGACGCGTTGGCCCGGACCCCACCATGGAGCGTCACCCGGGTTCCGCTCGGTCCACTGGACGCCGACGACGTACGCCGACTGGCCGCCCGGACCCTGCGGCTCGACGACCCTCCGCAGCAGCTCACCACCACGCTGCTCGACCGGACCGCGGGCATCCCGTTCGTGGTGGAGGAAGTGCTGCGTACGCTCGCCGAGCGCGGCGGTGACCCGTTGGCGGACGACAGCGTCCCGTTCGTCCTGCGCGACGTGCTGCTCTGGCGGCTGCGCCCGCTCGACGAGGGCACCCGGGAGGTGCTCGGGGCCGCTGCGGTGCTGGGGATGGCACCGGACCAGCGCGTTCTCGCCTCGACACTCAACCTGGACCGGGTGACTGTCGGCTCGGCGTTGACCGCCGCCCACCGGGCGGGACTGCTGCACGACAGCGGGGACGGTCTGCGGTTCCGTCACGACCTGGCCCGACAGGTGGTGTACGACCTGGTTCCCCGGCCGAATCGCGAGTGGCTGCACCTGCGGGTCGCTCGGGTGCTGGAACAGGAGTTACCGAGGCCTGTCGCCCAACTGGCGCACCACTATCGGTTGGCCGGCAGCGGGGCCGACTTCGTCCGCAACGCCGAGGCTGCCGCCGACCTGGCCACCGAACGCGGCGACGACGCGACCGCCGCCAGCTTCCTGCTCCAGACCATGGACGTCGCCGAGCTTCCCCGACCGGTGCGGGTTCGGCTCGCCGCGAAGCTGGGCCGGTCGGCCATCGACGGGCTCAGCCAGGCGGAGGCGATCCCGGTGCTGGAGCGGCTGCTCGCCGACCGACGGCTGCCACCCGGCGCCCGGGGCGAACTGGGCCTGGTGCTCGGGCGCATGCTGCGTCAACAGGGCGAGGCGCTGCGGGGGTACACCGAGATCGAGCGGGCCGTGCCGTACCTGCGCGCACCGCGCCGCAAGGCCCCGGCGCTCGCGGTGCTGGCGGCCCCGGACACCGTCGTCGGCCGGCACGTCGACGACCACCTGGCCAGGTGTACGGAGGCGGAGAGCGCCGCGACGGCCAGCGGCGACCCGGCGGCACACCTCGCGGCCCGGATCGCCCGAGCGTCGCTGCTGTTGGAGCTGGGCGACCCGGCAGCCTGGTCGATCATCACCGAACTGCGCGCGTCCGCCGCGTTGGCCGACCGACCCAGGGAGCACGCCCGAGCCTGCCTGAACTGGGCGCAGGGCGCGTTGCACGCCGGGCATCCGGAGCAGGCCGAGACGCTCCTGGCTGCCGGTCGGGCGTTGGTCGACGAGACCGGGTACGAGCGGCTGACCGCGCTGGTGGAGGCGACCGAGTTGTCGCTGAGCCGGGCCGCCGGGAGGTTCGACGGGCTGGCCGAACGGCTCACCCGGCTGGTCACCACCGCCGAACGGATGCCGGTCACCCTGCTGGACGCGCGGGCCGAACTGGCCACCGTGCTGGCGCTCACCGCCACCGCCGAACGAGCTGGCAGCACCGGGGGGCACGACAGACCCGACAGCCGCACCGAGGGACGCGCCGGGCTCGGCGACAGCGGCAGAGGTCGCGACGAGGTGGAGTCGGCCGAGCGGGCGCTGCGCGAGGTGGTCGCCGACGCCCGCCGGGTGGGCGCCGTCTGGCCGCTGGTGCAGGCACTTTCGGCGCTGGCCCGACTGACCGTGGTGGGGCGGCCGGACGAGGCGGTCCGGCACGCGACGGAGGCGCTGTCAGTGGTGCGCGGCAAGGGCATCCTGGCGTGGGCTGCCGACGCGGTGCTGGTGCTGGCCGAGGCCGCAGCCGCGGCGGGTGAACCGGCCCGGGCCGCGGCGGCCGTCGCCGAACTGGAAGCCGGGATCGCCGGCCGTGACACGCCACTGGCCCGGGCCGCCCTGCGCCGGTGCCGCGACCTCGTCCCGGCCTGAACCGGCGCCGCGCACCAGCGGCCTACCCGGTGTCAGCGGACGATCCGCACCACCTGTTCAGCTCGGCCGTACTCACAGTTGGCGCCGGGGCAGGCGGAGAGCCACACCAGCAGCAGCGCCTCGCCGGTACGGAACGGAACACCAGCGACATCGGCCGGGAAGAGCGCCCACAACGGTTGGGGCTGGCCGGTGCAGGTCCAACCGCCGGGATGCGGCTCGGACGCGTAGGCGATGCGGTTCCCGACGGCCTGGGTGATCGTGGCAGTCAGCAGGCTGCCGTAGGAGCCCTCGTCGCAGGTCACCTGGTAGTCCAGACGCACACCGGCGCCCTTGGCCACCAGGGTCACCGAGTTGATCTCCAGGGTGGGGGTGGCGGCGGCCGCCGGTGCGGCACCGACGAGCGCGAGCATTGGCAGTACGAGTGCCAGCGTGAATGCGGTCAAGCGGCGGGTGCGTGGCATCGCATGTCCTCCGTCCCCGGTGGCCCCACCCGCCCGGGGTGGACGGAGGGTGACCGCCTCCCATCATCGACCTCCGTCACTGGCTGGTCAACGCCCCGGGTGGCGAGCCGCCGCGACCTGGTCGACGGCCCGCCACCCGCGCATCAGAGGACGACCTGGTGTACGCGGTTGTCCACCCCGCGTACCGCCAGCCAGGCACTACCGTTGGCACCGGCGGCGGCGCCGGGCGCACCCCGGAACGCGTCGGTGGCGAACTCACCACGTTGGAACCAGCCGCCCCAGGCGCCGTCGGTCAGGTTGCGCTGCCAGAGCCGGTTGTCGGCGGCCAGCGAGAACAGGTAAACCCGGCCGGAGGTGGCGAGCAGGGTCGGGCTGCCGTTGGTGGTGCCGCCCAGGTTGGTCCAGGCCGACCAGGTGGTGCCGGTGCGGCTGCTCCACCACACCTCGTCGGTGCGGCTGCGGACCGCCACGTGCAGGACACCGGCGTCGTCGACCACGGCGCTCGGCCGACCGTAGAACGGCCGGTCGTCGGGCGCTCCGACGCCCGTCCACCCGCTGCTCGGGGTACGCGACCAGAGCTTGCCGTCGGCACCGCGACCGACGAGCGTCCACTGGGTCGGGCTGGTCCACGCCACCGTCGGCGCGTCGGTCAACGTGCCACCGAGGCTGCGCCACGGTCCCCACGTGCCGGCGGTGTAGCTGCGCTGCCAGGCCGCGTTGTCGGTGCCACGGACGAAGACGTCGAGCCGTCCACCGGCCGAGGCGTACGCCGTCGGCTGGCCGAGGATCCGGCCGCCGACCGGGCCGCCGAGCGAGGTCCAGTGCGTTCCCCACGTCGTACCGGTACGGGTGTTGACGGCCAGCGCACCGGAGGCGTCGCGGACGAAGGCGGTGGCGTGCGTGTCGTCCACCCGGACCAGCGCCGGGCTGGCGCTCGCGGTGCCCCCGAGGTCGGCGCCGGCCACCTGGTCGGCGCCGGTCAGACGGAGCATGGCCACCCCGTGCGCCGGCACCTCGACGGTGTACGAGCCGGTGAACGGCTGGATTCCGGCGGTGCCAGGCTGAGCGTCCACGTCGGCGCGGGACCAGAGGTCACGGACGCGGACCGCGCCGCCGAGCGCGACATCGGAAAAGTTCACAGTGATCCGTTGGGCGATGTCGTGCCGGTTGAGCAGCGCGACGGCCCGCTTGCCGGAGCCGTTCAGCACCTTGCTCCAGACCTGCGCGTCGGTGCCGGTGTCGGCGACCTTGACGCCCTGTCGGACCAGCGGGTCCTGGTCCACGGCGATGATCTCCGGGTTGGTCAACGCCGAGATCATCTCCTTCGGCAGGCCACGCGGGTCGGAGCCGATCACCAGCGGCGCGGCCATGATGGCCCACATGCCGAGCTGCGTCTTGGACTCGTCGAGGCTCAACTCGTACCCGCCGTCGGGCAGTGGGCGCATCGGCAGCAGGTAGTCCGGGTCGTTGTAGTGCCCCGGCCCGGTGGCCGCCGGGTGGTACGCGTTGACGTCCATGTTGCGCAGCACCCACGGGTACGCCCACTGCGGGGTCGGGTCCGTGAGCCCCACGTCGGTGTACGTGCGCCAGGAGTCGGCGATGGTGGGCGCGTACGTGTAGCTCCAGGTGGAGAGCTGTTCCGGGGGGTACGGGCCGCCACCCCAGTCGGAGCTGACCGGGTTGCAGATGTTGAGCAGCATCGGGCGCGGTGACTGGCGTACCGCCTCGGCGAGCTCACGGAAGGTGGCCTCCGGGTCGAGGCCGGCAGCGCGCCCACACAGCCAGTCGGCCTTGAGCGCGTCGAAGCCCCAGCCGGCGAACTGGTTGACGTCGGCCTGGTAGTGGCCGTTGCTGCCCAGCCCGCACTGCCCCGGCAGGTAGGGACCGGCGTCGGTGTAGATGCCGGCCTTCATCCCCTTGCTGTGGATGTACGCGGCCAGCGCGGCCATCCCGCCGGGGAAGCGGGCCGGGTCGGCGACGAGCTGGCCGGCCTCGTTGCGTGGGGTGGGCGCGGCCCAGTTGCCGTCGATCCAGACGTAGGTGTAGCCGGCGTCGCGGAGGCCACTGTGGACCATGAAGTCGGTGACGGACCGTACTTCGGCCTCGGTGGGGTCACCACCGAGGCCGAAGTAGGTATTCCAGCCCTGGTAGGGCGTCGGGGCGAGCCCACTGTTGAAGTAGGCGGGCGCGCCCTGGTCCTCCGCGCCGGTGCCGGCCGGAGCGTGACCGGGGCGACCTGGGCCGGAAGAGGCCGGCGGCGGGCCGGCGGGGGGCCGGCCGGCAACCGGCGGACCGGCGGGAGAGGAGCCGGCCTGCGGTGGGGCTGCCTGGGGTGGGCCGGCCATCGCCGGCGTGGGGCTGACCAGGCCCAGGCCGAGCACGGCCAGGGCGGCGGTCAGCTGTCGGTTCAGGCGCATGGAGGTACTCCTGTCCCTCGGGGGTGGGGGTGGTGGTGCTCCGGCCTCAGTCGCGGGTCAGCACGATGAGGTCGGCGTCGTGGGTCGCGCTCCACTGCACGGGCAGGCCGACAGTGGCGAGGTGGCTGCCGGAGTAGTGCTGACCGCCGTGCGAGTAACGCGCTGCCGGGTCGAGGCCGCGCAGCGGCAGACGGACCGGGCGGGACGGAAGCAGCCCGGCGCCGTCGAGCCGGCCGGTGTGCCAGGCCAGCACGACGACCTGGGTCTCGTCCGCCGCGGTGTACTGCACTGCGCAGCGCGCCTGGTCGGGGCCACCGATCAGATGCACCTCGCCGGTCGTGACGACGTCCCGGATCTCCTTGTACCGGGAGATCCAGTCGGCCGCCTCGGCCCGCTCGTCGGGAGTCCAGGCGCGGATGTCCGCGCCGATGCCGAGCACGCCGGCCATCGCGAGGACGAAGCGGAACGCGAGCGAGCGCGGTCGGGGATCGAACAGACCAGGCGCGTCGGTGACCCAGGAGCTGAGCAGGTGCGGTGCGTTGGCGTGCAGGAAGCCGTACTGGATGGCGAGCCGGTCCAGGGGCCCGGTGTTGTCGCTGGGCCAGAAGACGTCGGCCCGGGCGGCCATCGCCAGGTCGGTGCGCGCGCCACCTCCGGCGCAGGCCTCGATCAGCACGCCGGGGTGGTCCCGACGCAGTCGCTCGTAGATGCGGTGCAGGTTGGCGACGTGCGCGCCGTCCAGGTCGAGCGGAGCGATCCCGCCGGGACGACCGGGCTCGGTACGTGGACGGTTGAAGTCCCACTTCAGGTAGTCGATGTCGTACCGACGAAGCAGACCATCGACAGTGGAGTGGACGAACTCGGCGACCTCGGGCCGGCCCAGGTCGAGCAGGTACTGGTTGCGGACCGGGGTGAGAGGTCGACCGTCGACGGAGTAGACCCAGTCCGGGTGCTCGGCGTAGAGGGTCGACTTCGGGTTCACGCACTCCGGCTCGACCCAGAGCCCGAAGTTCAGCCCGAGCGCGCGCACGTCGGCGATGAACGCGTCGAACCCGGCCGGGAACTTCGCCGGGTCGGGCGTCCAGTCACCGAGTCCGGCGGTGTCGTCGTTGCGGCCGACGAACCAGCCGTCGTCGACCACGAACGTCTCCACGCCCAGCTCGGCGGCGATCCGGGCCAGCGCGAGCTGACTCTGCGCCTCGACAGTGAAGTAGGTGGCCTCCCAGGAGTTGTAGAGCACCGGACGCGGGGTGAGCCGTTCTCCGGCGAGCAACCGCTGGTGGGTGTGCCAGACCCGAGCCAGGCCGTCGAGGCCGTCCGGGCTGTACGCGCCGGTCACCACCGGCAGGGTCAGGATCTCGCCAGGGTTCAGCTCCAACGGGCCGTCGACCAGCTGGCGACCGGCCCGGACCCGGGTCAGGCCACCGGTGTCCCGCTCCGCGCTGATCTCCCACGAGCCGGTCCAGGCCAACCCCATCCCCCACGCCGAGCCGGCCGGGTCCGCGGTGTCGCGCACGGCCAGCCAGGGCACGTGCAGATGCCCGGGTACGCCCTGGGAACTGCCGATGCTGAACGCGCCGTGGCCCAACTCGACGTGGGAGAGCTGGAACTCCTGCGCCCACTGCCCCCACTGGTGGCTGAGCAACGCGCCGTGCGGTGTCGGTACGCAGAACCCCGCCGATCCGGCCCGTACCACCCGCAGCGCGTCGGTGCCGTCGTTGGCCAGCTCGACCCACCGCTGCACCACGTCGGTGCCGGCGGGCACCCGGTAGTGCACCGCGGCGCGCAGCCCGGTGACCGGGTCGGCGAAGTCGACGGTTAACTCCCGCTGGTCGGCGTCGACCCGCTCCCCGGTGTGGACGAAGCCCACCCGGCGCTGCCCGTTCGAGGTCTCGATCACCAGGTCGGCGCCGGTGAACGGACGGTCGGCGTCGGTGGCGTACTCGATGGGGGCCGCGTCGCCGGCGGTGAGGAACGGCACCGGGCCGTCGTAGGCGACCGGCGACGGCCCGTCCGAGACGCCGTGGGGGCCCCACGCGACAAGCTCCAACCAGCGTCCGTGCGCCGGCACCGTCACGGTGTACTCGGTGTGCGCGCCGCGCAGCGTCCACCGCTGCCCGGTCACTTGACCGCTCCCAGCGCCAGGCCGGAGACGAAGTGCCGCTGGAAACGCAGGAAGACCGCGACGGTGGGTACGGCCGCGATGACCGTACCGGCGGCGATGACGTTCCAGGACGAGACGAACTGCCCCTGGAGGGCGAGGAGCGCCGGGGTGACAGGCATGTTGTCGTCGGTACGCAGCACGGTGATCGCCCACAGGAGGTCGTTGAAGATCCAGGTGAAGGAGAGCGCCCCCAGGGCGGCCAGCGCGGGGCGGGTCAGCGGCAGCATCACCCTGGTGAAGATCTGCGCCGTGCCGGCGCCGTCGATCGTCGCCGCCTCCTGGATCTCACCCGGCAGGTCCCGCATGAAGCCGTGCAGGACGAACGTGTAGAAGCCGAGCCCGAAGCCGACCTGCACCGTGATCAGCGCCCAGAGCGTGTCGTACAGGCCGGTCAGCTCGCTGAACTTGGCCACTGGGATGAGCAGGATCTGTGGTGGCAGCAGGTTGCCGGCGAGCATCAGCAGCAGGATGGTCCGCCGGCCGGGGATCCGGAAGCGGCTCAGCGCGAACGCTGCCATCGCGGCCAGCCCGAGGCTCAACGCCACCGACGGGACGGTGACCAGCATGCTGTTGATCAGCGCGCGCAGCTCACCGCCGTCGGTCCACGCCTGCCGGTAGGTGTCCAGCGTGAACGACCGGGGCAGGCTGCCCACGCCGTGCGCGGCGATGTCGTCGAACGACCGGGTGGACATCACCACCACCCAGAGCACCGGACCCAGCCAGAGCAGCGAGAGCAGGATCATGCCGGTGTGGAAGGCCCCGGTACGGAGCTTGTTCATCACGCTTCCTCCCGGAACGCGCGGACCAGGTAGCCGAGGATGACGGCCAGCGCGAGCACGAAGATCACGACGGCGATGGCGGAGGCGTAACCCAGCCGCAGACTCTGGAACGCTGTCGAGTACATGTAGGTGCTGAGCAGCTCCGACGAGTGGTACGGGCCGCCCTTCGTCAGCGACCAGACGATGTCGAACGAGCGCAGCGAGTCGATCACGATGACCGACAGCACGACCGCGTTCACCCCCTTGAGCTGGGGAATCGTGACGTGCCGCAGCCGCTGCCAGGAGTTGGCCCCGTCCATCCGGGCGGCCTCGTGCAGCGCCGGGTCGATGGCCTTCAGTCCGGCCAGGAACAGCACCATGACGTAGCCGATCTGCCGCCACAGGGCGGGAAGGATCACCGCGTACAGGGCGGTCTGCGGGTCGGCCAGCCAGGGCCGGATCAGGTGTTCCAGGCCGACGGCCCGCAGCAGCGTGTCGGCGATGCCGTCGGGCTGGTAGAAGACCCGCCAGACCAGCGCCGTCACCACCAGCGAGAACACCACGGGGGTGAACAGCGCGGCCCGGTAGAAGCCGACCCCGCGCCGCTCCTTCTGAAGGACCAGCGCCATGCCGAACCCGCCCAGCACGGAGAGGCCGCCGAAGAACACCAGCCAGATCACCGTGTTGACGAGCGCGCCCCGGAAGGTGGCGTCACCGGCCAGCTCGACGTAGTTGTCAGTGCCGACGAAGGTCGGCGGCGACATCCCGTCCCAGCGGGTGAGCGAGAACCAGAAGCCCTGGAGCGCCGGCCAGAACACCCAGATGCTCTCGACCGCGAACGGCACCAGGACGAACGCCACCAGCAGCGGCGACAGTCGAGCCGACCGTCGCCGCCGCCGGGTGGGGGTGACCGAAGTCGGGGAGATCGTTGCTGTCACGTCAGCCCTTGAAGACCTTCTCGGCGCCGGCCTGCCACTCCCGCAGGATCGCGTCGATCTGGTCCGGCTTGTCGATGAACTTGGTCAGCGCGGTGTCCGCGGTCGGCTGGAGGGCGTCGCTGGAGTCCCGGTTGAAGAACTGGGTCAGCTCCTTGGCCTCGCCGAGCATCGCCTTCCCCTTGGCCACCAGCGGCGAGTCGGAAGCCTTGGCCCTGGGGTTGGCCGGCAGCACGATGCCGGAGCTGGCCTTGACGTACGCCTCCTGTGCCTCGACCCCGGAGAGGTAGGTCAGCAGGGCCTTGGTGCCGGTCGGGTTGGCGGTCTTCGCGCTGGCGAAGAAGCCGTCGGTCGGGGCCTCCTCGGCCAGCGGCACCGCCGGGTCGATGATCGGGAATCGGAAGAAGTCCAGGTCGCCGAGGGCGTCCTTCGGTGCCGCGTCGGCGAAGAACGTGCCGATCAGGAACATGCCGGTCTTGCCGGCCAGCAGGGCGGTGGTCGCCTCCTGGAACGGGTAGGCCTTGCCCTTGGGGTCGAAGTAGGGCAGCGCCTCGCGCCAGCGGGTGAAGACCGCCTTGACCTTGGGGTCGTCGAAGCGCTGCTTGCCGGCGAGCAGCTCGCGGTGAAACGGCGCGCCGTTGATCCGGATGTTCAGGTAGTCGAACCAGGCCGAGGCCACCCACGGGGTGTCGCCGAGGCCGATGCCGATCGGCGGGATGCCCTTGCTCTTCAGCGTCTCGCACAGCGCCAGGAAGTCGGCCCAGGTCTTCGGCTCCTGCACTCCCCACTTGGCGAAGTTGGACTTGCGGTAGAAGAAGCCCCACCAGTAGTTGTTCATCGGCACGAAGACCTGCTTGCCGCTGGCGGCGGTGGAGAGGGTGCGCAGCGACTCGGGGTAGTCGCCCAGGGACTTCCAGACGTCGGAGACGTCCAGCAACAGGTCCTTGCTGGCGTAGTCGTTGGCCACGGAGCCCGCGTACCAGGTGTAGAGGTCCGGCGGGTTGGCCGAGGTCAGGTAGGTCGGGAGCTGGGTCCGGAAGGTCTCCGAGGCGATCGTGTTGAGGCTCGCCGTGCCCTTGCCCTGCGCGTTGAAGGTCTCGATCAGCTTCTCCATCGCGGCCTTGGCCTGCGGCGAGGAGAGGTTGGACTGGATGGTGACCGCGCCGGAGCCGCCGCTCGTCGTCGGCCCGCTGGCGGAGCTGGCGCACGCGCTGAGGAACGAGCTGGCGCCGAGTGCACCCAGGCCGGCGAGCCCTAGGTGACCAAGGAATCGCCGGCGACCGGGGTCGAAGTCGCTCACGGAGGTATCCCTTCCTCTACGACACGGAGCGTCACCGCGCGATGTGTCGTCCATGTGAATGCTGTGACCAGAAGGTTGCATCGGCCGTTGGCGGCTGTCAAGATATCTTCGTAATTAATGATTAGATGAGACCAGGGCGGGAGTCAGGTGGATCAGCCTATGCGCCGGCTTGAAGGCAAAAACGCGCTGGTCACCGGCGCTATGGGTGGGATCGGTGCGGCCATCGCCCGACGACTGGCAGCCGAGGGGGCAGCAGTCGCGCTGCTCGACGTCCACGATCCGGCTCCGCTGGCCGACGAGCTGACCGCCGCCGGGCACCGAGCACTGTCCGTAATGGGCAGTGTGAGTGAGGAGGACGACTGGTCGACTGCGGTGTCGGTCGCGCGGGCGAACCTCGGCCCGGTCGACATCCTGGTCAGCACCGCGTACGCCGTGCAGGTCGCCCCGGCGCACGAGACCAGCCGACAGTCCTGGGACCACCAGCTCGGCGTCAGCCTCACCGGCTCCTTCCTCGGCGTCCGCGCCTGTCTGGACGATCTGCGCGCCCGCTCCGGAGCCGTGGTGCTGATCTCCTCGGTGCACGCGCTGGTCGGGCTGCCCGGCCGGCCCGCGTACGCCGCCGCCAAGGGTGGCCTTGTCGCACTCGGCCGCCAGCTCGCCGTGGAGTACGGCCCGCAGGTACGCGTCAACACGGTGCTGCCGGGGCCGATCCTCACCGCCGCCTGGGACGACGTCTCCGAAGAGGACCGTCGGCAGAGCGTCGCGGAGACCGTCGCGAAGCGGTTCGGCACCCCGGACGAGGTGGCCTCGACAGTCGCCTTCCTCGCCTCACCGGACGCCGCCTACATCACCGGGGCGAGCCTCGTGGTGGACGGTGGCTGGACAGCGGTGAAAGCCTCGGCCTGAGAGATCGATACCGACCAGCGAAAAGGCCAGGAGCATTGGCACAGTACGCCCGCCGCGGCATCCACGGACAGACAGTCGAAGCGATCGCCCGCCGCATCCTCACCGGTGAGATCCCCGCCGGCGCGACCCTTAACATCGTGGCGTTGCAGGAGGAGTTCGACGTCAGCCTCACGGCACTGCGCGAGGCGCTGAAGGTCCTCACCGCCAAGGGCATCGTGGACGCCCGACAGAAGCGCGGCACCTTCGTCCGACCCCGCTCCGACTGGAACCTGCTGGACGGTGACGTGATCCGCTGGCAGTTCGCCGAGGGCACCGACCAGCGGCTCCTCGACCAACTCCACGAGGTACGCGCCATCATCGAGCCGGCCGCCGCGCGGCTGGCCGCGACCCGTGCGACCGCTGACGACCTGGCCGCCCTCGACCGGGCGCTGGTCGAGATGGGCGAGGCCGACGGCGATCCCACCGCCGCCATCGCCGCCGACCTCGCCTTCCACCGTGCGCTGCTCACCGCCACCCACAACGAGCTGTTGGAACGCATGGAGGTGGTGATGGAGACCGGGCTGGCCGAACGGGACCGGCTGGTGCACGGCGGCGCCCCCCACGACGACCCGGTGCCCAGCCACCGAGCTGTCGTCGACGCGCTGCGCAGCCGGGACGAGACGGCGGCCGAGGCCGCCATGCGTGAGTTGCTGGACAAGGCCGTCCGCGACGTCGAGAAGGCACGGGGACAGAGGGGCAGTCAGTGAAGATCGAGCGGATCGAGACCTTCCTCGTCGCGCCACGGTGGTTGTTCTGCCGGGTGGAGACCGACGAGGGCCTGGTCGGGTGGGGTGAACCGGTGGTGGAGGGCCGCGCCGAGGTGGTGCGCAGCGCCGTCGAGGTGCTCTCCGAATACCTGATCGGCGCGGACCCGCTCCGCATCGAGCAGCACTGGCAGATCCTCACCAAGGGCGGCTTCTACCGGGGCGGCCCGATCCTCTCCAGCGCTGTCGCCGGCCTGGACCAGGCGCTCTGGGACATCGCCGGGCAGGCGTACGGCGCACCGGTGCACGCCCTGCTCGGCGGCGCCGTCCGCGACCGGGTACGGGTCTACTCCTGGATCGGCGGCGACGAGCCCGACGAGATCGCCGACGCCGCGGCCGCCCAGGTCGCCGCCGGTCTGACCGGGATCAAGATGAACGCGTCCGGACGACTGTCGGCCATCCCCACCTCCGCCGAGGTGGACGCCGTCGTCGGCCGGGTCGCCGCCGCCCGCGACGTGCTCGGCCCCGACCGGGACATCGCGCTGGACTTCCACGGTCGGGCCGGGCTGGCCGCAGTACGCCGGATCCTGCCCGAACTGGCCCCGCTCCGTCCGTTCTTCGTGGAGGAGCCGGTCCTGCCCGACCAGGCCCACCACCTGCGCGACATCGTCGCGAGCACGCCGATCCCGGTGGCCACCGGCGAGCGGCTCTACGGCCGCAACGAGTTCCTCGGGCCGTTGCAGGCAGGCGTCTCCGTGATCCAGCCGGACCTGTCGCACGCCGGCGGGATCTCCGAGGTACGCCGGATCGCCGCGCTGGCAGAGACGTACGGCGCGATGCTCGCCCCGCACTGCCCGCTCGGCCCGATCTCCCTGGCCGCCAGCCTCCAGGTGGCCTTCGCGACGCCGAACTTCCTGATCCAGGAGCAGAGCATCGGCATCCACTACAACATCGGTTCCGAGTTGCTGGACTACGTGGTCGACCCGGAGCCGTTCCGCTTCGTCGACGGGCACATCGCCCGCTTCGACCGGCCCGGGTTGGGCATCACAGTGGACGAGGCGGCGGTCCGCAAGGCCGCCGAGACCCCGCACGCCTGGCGCAACCCGGTCTGGCAGCACGCCGACGGGTCGTTCGCGGAATGGTGACCCCCGCGACGGCGGTGCCGCTGCGGGCGGCGTACGACGCCGCGCACGGCGGCCGGTGGACCAGCCTGCACGGCGGCGGCCGGGAGTGGCTGTGGCGCGGCCCGGAACCCGGCCGCCACGGGGTACGCCCCGACGACGCGTTCGTCGACGCCGGCGGGCTGGAGGAGTGCCTGCCCACAGTGCGGGGGCGACCCGACCACGGCGAGGTGTGGTCCCGCCCCTGGCGCAACGCCGGGCCCGGCACCGTGGTCATCGAGCGCCCGACGTTCGTGTTGACCCGCCGGATCACCGACTCCGCCGGGGTGGTCGTGGCCGACTACCGGCTGGCCGCCGACCCGGGGTACCGCTTCGTCTGGGCCGCGCACGCCCTGCTCGGCCTCTCCCCCGACGCCCGCCTCGACGCGCCCGTCGGCACACCGACCCGGCTGCATCCGGAGGCCGCCGCGCTGCTGCCGCCGGGCACCTGGCCGGCCGGTGCCCCGTGGCTCAGCGGGCCGTGGCCATCCCCGGCCGGCCTCACACTGGACACCCTCGGAGCCGACGACGGGACCGCACTCGGCGCGGTGCTGCTCGACTGCCCCCGGGTTCAGGTGGTCGACGGTGTCGACCGGCTGACAGTGGAACTGGAGTGCGCCGACCAGCCCCGGAGCACCGCGCTGTGGCGCAACCTCGGTGGCTGGCCGGACTACGCCCCGTACCGCAGCATCGGTGTCGAGCCGATGCTCGGCGCCGCCTTCGACCTGGCCGACGCCGGCCCCGACGACGCGGCGGTCGTCCCGCCCAGCGGCGAGGTCGCCTGGCGACTCACCATCTCCGCCCACCGCACCCACTGAGGACATCCCCGATGAACCTGCTCGACGAGCTGCGTACCCACCGGTTGCTGGCCATCGTCCGCGGCCCGGACCCGGCGGCGGCGCTCAGCGCCGTGCTCACACTGGCCGAGGGCGGCGTCGCGCTGGTCGAGGTCTCGCTCACCAGCGCCGACGCGCTCGACGTCATCCGACGCGCCCGGGCCGCGCTCGGACCCGACTACGCCCTGGGCGCGGGCACCGTGCTCAGCGCCGAGGACGCCCGCGCGGCGGCCGACGCGGGCGCCGGTTTCCTGGTCACCCCGGCGCTCGCGCCGAGCCTCGCCGAAGGCGGCCGGCTCGGGCTGCCGGTCCTCGCCGGCGCGCTCACCCCCACCGAGGTGGTGCAGGCCACCAGCGGCGGGGCCACCGCGATCAAGCTCTTCCCGGCGTCCCTCGGTGGGCCCGACTACCTCGGCGCGCTGCGCGACCCGTTCCCCGGCACCGCGTTCGTACCCGTCGGTGGGGTCGACGCGGAGGGCGCACGCCGCTACCTGGACCGGGGCGCGCTCGCGGTCGGCGTCGGCTCCCCCCTGCTCGGCGACGCCGTCCGGGGCGGCGACCCGGCGGCGCTGCGCGAACGCGCCGCCACCTTCCTCGCGGCGGTGCGGGGATGACCGACGTGCTCACGCTCGGCGAGACGATGGCGGCGTTCCGCACCACCGGCCCCCTGCGGCTGGGCGGCACCGCCGGGATCTCCGTCGCCGGGTCCGAGTCGAACGTGGCGATCGGGCTGGCCCGTCTCGGCCACCGGGCGGCCTGGGTCGGCGTCACCGGCGCGGACGAGCCCGGTGAGCTGGTCCGCCGTACGCTGCGCGCCGAGGGCGTCGACCTGAGCTGGTCCCGGGTCGACCCGACCGCCCCGACCGGGCTGATCCTCTTCGAGAACCGGGTCGCCGACATCAACCGGGTCACCTACCACCGCAGCGGGTCGGCCGGCTCCCGGCTGCGCCCGACCGACGTGACCCGGGCATTCGACGCACAGGCGTCGCCGCCCCGACTGCTGCACGTCACGGGCATCACCTGCGCGCTCGGCGTCGACCCGTACCAGGCGGTGGTGGAGGCCGTGCGACGAGCCCGCGCGGCCGGCAGCACCGTCTGCCTGGACGTCAACCACCGGCAGCGGCTCTGGTCGGTCGCCGAGGCCGCCACCGCGCTGCGCCCGCTGCTGCCCTCGATCGACCTGGTGGTCGCCTCCGACGACGAGCTGGCCGTGCTGACCGACGCCTCCGACCCGGTCACGGCGTTGCTCTCCGCCGGGGTGACCGAGGTCGTCGTCAAGCACGGTGCCGGCGGGGCGACCAGTCACAGCACGGCCGGTGCACTGCACCGTCCAGCTCGGACGGTGCCGGTGGTGGACACTGTCGGCGCGGGCGACGCCTTCGTGGCCGGGCTGCTCTCCGGGTGGCTCGACGGCGCCGACGCCCCGGCCCGACTGGACCGAGCCGTCACCACCGGGGCGTTCGCGGTGGCCACCACCGGCGACTGGGAGGGCCTGCCCGACCGGGCGGAGCTGACGCTGCTGGACCACGAGCCGGGCGGTACGGTCCGCTGACCGGGTGACGGGCGGGCCGGACCGCCCGCCGCCGCCCCCCGCAGATCCTTGGAGGAGCGAGATGGAGCTGACCGAGCCGACCGTCTGGAGCACCGACCGGTTGGAGTTGGGCGAAGGGCTGCGCTGGGTCGACGACCGCCTGGTCCTCGTCGATCTGCTGGCCGGACGCCTGCTGGAAACCGACGGCGACGCCCCCGCCCCACTGCGGGAGGTACGCCGTCTCGACGTTCCGCTCGGCGCGGTCGCCCCGGTGGCCGGCCGGCCCGGTGACTGGCTGGCCGCCGCCGGAACCGGCCTCACACTGCTGCCCGCCGCCGGCGACCCCCGGCCGGTCGCCGACCTGGTCGCCGACGCACCCGAGCCCACCCGCATGAACGACGCGGTCGCCGACCCGCACGGCCACTTCTGGGCCGGCAGCATGACGTACGCGGCGGTGCCCGGCGAGGGCACGCTGTTCCGGCTCACCCCCGGCGCGGCGCCGGTGACCGCGGTGACCGGACTGACCATCCCGAACGGGCCGGCGTTCGACGCCACCGGCACCACCATGTACCTCGCCGACACGCCTCGCGGCGAGATCGACCGGTTCACCGTCGACCCGGCGACCGGGGAGCTGAGCGGGCGGGAGCCGTTCGTTCGGCTGCCCTCCGCCGACGGTGGCCCGGACGGCATGACAGTCGACGCCGCCGGTCACCTCTGGATCGCGCTGTGGGGCGGTTCGGCGGTACGCCGCTACCGGCCGGACGGAACCCTGGAGCAGGAGATCCGGCTACCGGCGAAGCAGCCGGCCGGAATCTGCCTGGGCGGCCCCGACCTGCGCCGACTCTTCATCGGCACCGCCCGCGTGGGGTTGACCACGCCCGGCCCGGAGGACGGAGCGCTGCTCGCTGTGGACGTCCCGGTCCCCGGCCTGCCCGCCGCCAGGGCCGCCGCACCGGTGGCCTGACCGGGACCCGGACCGCCCGCCCTCCCGGCTCACCGCCCCCTCCCGGCTTTGCCGGCCGGCCACGCATACCGGACGTCCGGGCGGGAATAGCGGCACAGGAGCGGAACATCCGGCGGATCGGCAGGGGGCGGGCGATGAGCACAGTGGGGCGGGCGTCATGAGTGGGCCGGTCAGCGACGAGCCGGTTGGCGAGCTGGAGCTGGTACACACCTTCACCGGCCCGATGCCGACCGGGGTGAGCGTCTCGCACTCCGGTCGAATCTTCGTCAACTTCCCCAAGTGGGGCGACGAGGTGCCGGCCACCGTCGTCGAACTGCGCGACGGTCAGGAGGTGCCCTACCCCGACCAGGCGTGGAACGACCCGTCCGGCGACGACGACGCGGGCGCGTTCGTGTCGGTGCAGAGCATCGTTGTCGACCCGGCCGACCGGCTGTGGGTGCTGGACACGGGCAGCCCGATGTTGCGGCCCACGAAGCCGGGCGGCCCGAAGCTGGTCCGGGTCGACCTGGACACCGACACGGTCGCCCAGGTGATCACCTTCCCGGCGGACGTGGCGCTGCCGACCACGTACCTCAACGACGTCCGGTTCGACCTGCGTCGCGGTGAGTCCGGCGTCGCGTACATCACCGACTCCGCGTTCGCCGGGCCGAACGGAATCATCGTGGTGGACCTGGCCAGCGGGGCCGCCTGGCGGCGGCTGCACGACCACCCGTCCACCAAGGCGGAGCCGTTGACGTCGTTCCGGCCGGTGGTCGAGGGTCGACCGTTCCTGGAACGACCGGCGGACGGGCCACCGAAGCCGGTGGCGATGGGCTCCGACGGCATCGCCATCTCCGCCGACGGCACCCGGCTCTACTACTGCCCGCTGGCGTCCCGGTGCCTCTACAGCGTCTCCACCGAGGCGCTGGCCGATCCGGGTGTCACCCAGGAGGCGGTCGCCGCGACGGTGGTCGACGAGGGCGACCGGGGCACCGCCTCGGACGGGTTGGAGAGCGACGACGCTGGCCGGCTCTACGTCACGTCGTACGAGCACAACGCGGTGCTGCGTCGACTGCCGGACGGCGAGTACGAGACGCTGGTCCACGATCCGCGACTGCTCTGGCCGGACACCATGTCGGTGGCCACCGACGGGTACCTCTACGTCACCGCCAACCAACTGCACCGGCAACCGCAGTACCAGCGCGGTCAGGACCTGCGGCGCAAGCCGTACGCGCTGTTCCGCACCCGCATCGACGCCGGCCCGGTGCTGCTACGCCGCTGACCCGCCGCGCCCTGCCTGTCAGGCGGCGGGCAGGGCGCGTCCCAGCAGGTCGAACAAAGCGACCCAGTGACGCTCGGTGGCCTTCTCGTCGTACATCGGGGTGTCGGCCATGGTGAAGCCGTGGTGGGCGCCCTCGTACACCTCGGAGCGGTAGCGCACCCCGGCGGCGTCGAGCGCCTTCTCCAGCGTGGCGATCTGCTCGGGCGTCATCGACTGGTCGGCGTCGGCGTGCCCGAAGTACACCTCGCCGGTGATCGAGCCGACGCCCAGGTGCGGGCTGTCCGGCGCGTCGGTGACGATCCGCCCGCCGTGGAAACTCGCGACGGCCGCGATGCGGTCCGGGTGCGCCTCGATGGCCCGCAACGCGTTCGTGCCACCCATGCAGTAACCGGTGATCGCGACCGGGCCCGGCTGGACGTCGTCCCGGGCGGCCAGGAAGTCCAGGTAGGCGGCGGTGTCCCGGCTGACCACCTCGGGGGTCAGTGCGCCGATCAGCGGCGTGATCTGCTCGAACAGGGCGCCGCGCTGGTCCGGCTCACCGAGCCGGGACAGGTCGAACAGTGGTGCCCGGCCGGCCCGGTAGAACAGGTGGGGAGTCAGCACCAGGTAACCGCGCTCGGCGATCCGTTCCGCCATCTCCACCAGGCGGGGGCGCGGCCCGAAGGCGTCCATGAACAGCAGCACCGCCGGGAACGGCCCGTCGCCGTCCGGTCGGGTCAGTGACGCGTCCGCGATCCCGTCGTCGGTCGGAATGTCCACCGTCGTCGTCTGCACCACGCCTCCTCGTACGCCGATCTTGGTCTGCTCCGAACGCTACTCGCCGTGTCGGCGTGCCCGGCGGGCAGCCGCGTGAACACGGCGTCAAGAGATGGCGGTGGCCCGTCGAAACGGCGTATCGGCGGGCGCTGCGCCGCCGTTCGGTGGTGACGATGGGTCCATGAGTCCTTGGCGGATGACACGCTGGGAACGCGGTGGCCTGTCACCCGGCGCCGACGGCGACAGCGGTGAGCCCGCGACCAGCGCGGACGGGCCGCAGCGGCGGCACGAGGCGCTGGTCAGCGTGCGGCTCGGCCGGTCCGCGCCCGGCAGTCACCTGGTGGAGTACCTGCGGCACGAACCGTGCGCCGTCGATGCGTGGTGGCTCGCCGCCGACGTCGACGCCGTGATCCGGCTCGCCGCCGACAGCGTCACAGTGCTGCACCGCGCCGTGGCTGACCTGCGCCTTCGCGCCGGGGTGGAGGTGGCGGAGGCCAACTACATCCTGCGAGCGCTCGACCTGGGCGCCGCGGCGGACGCGCGCCCAACGGCGAACCGCTGCTTCGCCGGTGAGCTCGAACATCTCGGTCGATGACCGCCACCTCGGCGGCACATGCGGAAAGGACAGACCCGACAATGGACGAGGGCCCGAGAATCTACGCCGTTCCGGTGCGTGACCTGCCGGAACGGATGGTGCGGACGGTTCGCACCGGCCGCTCACCGCAGGGGCAACGGGTGGGAATCGCCTTCACCCGGCCCGAGCTGCTGGTCACCGCGATGGGCGCGGATCAGCCGTGGGAGGAGCTCTGCGAGTCGACGCTGCGCGGCATGTTGCGGCCGCTCGGCATCGACGTGATCCAGGTCGACCCGTTGCTGGTGGCACCACCGCTGGACCCGAGGCCGGCCGCCCGGCCCGAAACCGCCGCCCGGCCCGAGACCGCCGCCGGCCCGGACGGTCAGGCGCGGACGAAGCGCACCGCGTCGGCGATCACGTGGCCGTTGGTGTCCTCGGTGCGGATCAGCACGCTCCCGTCGGTGCCCGCAGTGAACGGGTAGGTGCCCAGCGACACCCACTGGCCCCCGGACTGCCGCTGGTCGACGGTCCGGGTGGTCAGCCCGCCGGAGTACGCGATGTCCACCGGCACGTTGCTCGCCCGGTTGGGGTCGGCGGTCCAGCGCAGGTGCACGGTCCACGACCCCGAGGTGGGCAGTGTCGGGCGGAACCGCAGTCGGTTGACGCCCTTGGCGGTGTTGCCGTCGTGCTCGTAGTCCGGGCCGTAGTAGCCCCCGATGCTGGTGCTGCGGAGCCACGTGCCGGCCCGGGTGATTCCGCTGGCCGCCGCGTTGTCCAGGATCACCTCGCTCGTCGACCCCCATTCCAGCACCGCGCCGGCCTGGCGCAGCCGCGTCTGGAGGGTGGGCACGGAGACGGCCTGCACGGCGACGTTCCCGGCGAGCGCCAGCGACGCGGCCGTGGCGGCGGCCTGCCCGAGGATCATGAACACCGGTTCCATCCGGATCGACCCGTACGCGATGTGGCTCGCCGAGAGGCAGACCGGCACCAGCAGGTTGGCGCACTGCGCCTGGTGCGGCACGATCGCCCGGTAGCTGACCGGGTACGGCGCCGGCACGCTGATCTGCACGTCCCCCTCGTTGCGGACCTTCCCGTCGACCACCACCCGCTGACAGTTGTGCGAGTCCATCGTGTAGCTGGCCAGGCCCACCGAGTCGGCGGCGCGTACCCGGCCCCGGCAGTCGGCCTCGGTCATCACGTACGCGGAGACCATCCGGCGGGCCTCGCGGATGTAGAGCAGCGGCGGCCAGCCGCCGGTGGCGGTGAACTCGTCGACCGGCAGGCCCCATCGGGCGGTCGACTCACGCACCGACGCGGGCAGCCGTGAGTCGTTGGCCAGGAACCACATCATCCCCTGCTGGTAGCTGCGGTGCTCGGCGATGATGCTCTCCCGTGCGGCCCAACTCGCCGTCGGGTAGGCGTGGTTGAAGCCGATGTGGTCGGTGGAGACCGCGCCGTTGTTGTTGGAGTCGGTCTTCCCACCGCCGATCGAGTGGGTGGTGAAGTACGGCCCGGTGTACCCGGCCTGGATGTGGCGCAGCAGCAACTCGTACCGGATCGGGTCGTAGTCGGACGGCCTACCGAACGGGATCCGGTTGGCCGCCTGGGTGAGGCACATCCGGAAGCAGTACGCCTGGATCCGGCCGTCGCCGCTGCCCTGCGGGGCGAGCGGGGTGGCGGAGATGCCCGGCAGCAGACCACTCGTCGGCGAGCCGGCCGTCACGTACGGGTCGACGGGGTAGACGAACTGGTGGGTATTACGGGACTGCACCCCGTTGATCGTCTCGCCGTAGGTGTCGTTCGACTCCCGCCCGACGGTGAACCCCACCCCGGCCATGGCCAGCAGGTCACCCTCGTAGGTGGCGTCGACGAACACCCCGCCGGAGTAGACCGAGCCGTCCTCGGTGCGCAGCTCGGTGATCCGGTTGCCGCTGCGACCGAGGCTGGCCAGCCGGGCGTCGACGACCACCGGCACGCCCGCCTCGGCCAGCATCTCCGCGAAGACGGCGGTGGCGACGCGCGGTTCGAAGGTCATCCGCAGCGGGGACGTCGGCGTGAGGGTGCCGCCGTGGTACCTCACGTACACCCGGCGGTAGAACTCGGCGGCCAGCCCGCCGATGGACGCCTGGACCCCGGTGTCGGTGGCGCCCAGCCCGGCGGTGCTCAGCCCGCCGACGTGGCTGGTGGGCTCGACCACGACGGCGGTGTGGCCGAGTCGGCGCATGGTGATCGCGGCGGCCAGCCCGCCGGAGGTGGCGCCGTAGACGACCAGGTCGGCGGTGGTGACGGCGGCTCGGGCGGGACCGGCCCGGAACGGGTCGGAGAGACCAGCTAGGACGAGGCCGGCGCCGCCGGCGGTCAGCAGTCGACGGCGGGACAGGGGCACTGACACGGCGCACTCCCAGGGGGTAACCGGAGGGGACGGTTACAGAAGCACGCCGCTGCCGCTGCGAACGAAATTCTTCAATCTCTTCCGGCGGGTGTCAACGGGTCAGGGGCGGTAGCGGTAGCCCATTCCCGGTTCGGTGATGAGGTGCCGGGGGCGGGCCGGGTCGTCCTCCAGCTTGCGGCGCAGCTGGGCCAGGTACTGCCGCAGGTAGTTGGTCTCGTTCTGGTACTCCGGCCCCCACACGTCCTGGAGGAGCTGCCGTTGGCTGACCAGCTTGCCGGGGTGCCGCAGCAGCTTCTCCAGCACGCTCCACTGGGTCGGGGTCAGCTTGACCTCGGTGCCGTCGTCCCTGCGCACGCTGTGGTCGGCCAGGTCGACGGTGTGCTGACCGATCCGCAGCGCCGGCACCGCCTCGCTGGGCGCGCCGAGCCGGCGGGTGACGGCACGGATGCGGGCCAGCAGCTCCTCCACGCCGAACGGCTTCGTGACGTAGTCGTCGGCGCCGGCGTCGAGCGCCGCCACCTTGTCCTCGCTGCCGGCCCGACCGGAGAGCACGATGATCGGCACGGCGGTCCAGCCGCGCAGGCCGCGGATCACCTCCACCCCGTCGATGTCGGGCAGCCCGAGGTCGAGCACCACCAGGTCGGGTGGATGGCTGGCGGCGGCCTTCAACGCGGCGGCCCCGGTCGCGGCGACGTCCACGTCGTACCGGCGGGCGCGCAGGTTGATCCGCAGGGCACGCAGGATCTGCGGTTCGTCGTCGACGACCAGGATGCGCGTCATTCCTGCGGCCCCTCCGAGCTGGTCTGCGCGGCGGGCAGCCGCAGCACCATGGTGAGCCCACCGCCCGGGGTGGTCTCCGGGGTGATGCTGCCACCCATCGCCTCGGCCAGACCCCGGGACAGGGCGAGACCGAGACCGACGCCGGTCTGGTTGTCCCGGTCGCCGAGGCGTTGGAACGGCAGGAAGACGTGCTCCCACTGGTCCTCCGGAATGCCCGGACCCCGGTCGATCACCCGCAGCTCCACCTGACCGGCGTGGGCGCTGGCGGTGATCGTCGGCGGCTGGTCCGGCGGGCTGTAGCGCAGCGCGTTGGCGACGATGTTGACCAGCACCCGTTCCAGCAGGCCCGGGTCGGCGGTGGCGGCCGGCAGGTCGGCCGGAATGTCGGTGCCGACAGTCGCGGCCGCCGGGCCGAGTTCGTCAAGCGCCAGAGGTACGGCGTCCTCCAGGCCGATGGCGGTCGCCGAGATGCCGAGGACGCCCGCCTGGAGCCGGCTCATGTCGAGCAGGTTGCCGACCAGCCGGGCGAGCCGGTCCAGTGACTCCTCGGCGGTCTCCAGCAGCTCCTCGCGGTCGGACTCGTCGAACTCGATGTCGTGGCTGCGCAGGCTCGTCACCGCCGCCTTCGCCGACGCCAGTGGCGTACGCAGGTCGTGGCTGACCGCCGCGAGCAGCGCGGTGCGCATCCGGTCCGCGGCGGCGAGGGGTCGGGCGGTGGCGGCCTCCTCGGCGAGCCGTTCCTGGCGTAGCGCGACGGCGGCCTGGGCGGCGAACGCCTCGACGATCCGGCGGTCGGCGGCCTCCAGCCGTCGGCCGCTGAGCACGACGGTGATCCGCTCGTCCACAGGTACCGCCGTCTCACCGCCGTCGGGTGCGCAGGCCGGCTGCTCGCCGACGCTGGCCACGACGCACCAGGCGCGCTCGTCGCGGGCCCGGTCCGGGCGTCCACTGGCCTCCTCGGCCAGCTCCAACACGCTGACGGCGCGCAGCCCGAACGTCTCCCGGAGCTGGTCCAGCAGGGCGGGCAGGGGGCGCTCGCCGCGCAGCACGCCACCGGCGACGGCGGCGAGGGTCTGCGCGTCGGCGGCGGCCCGCGCGGCTTCCCGGGTACGCCGGGCGGCCACGTCGACGACCCAGCTGACCGCCAACGCCACAGCCACGAAGACGGCCAGGGCGAGCAGGTTGTCCGCCTCGGCGATGGTCAACGTGCGAAACGGCGGGGTGAAGAACCAGTTGAGCAGCAGCGAGCTGCCGAGCGCGGCGACCAGGGCCGGCCACACCCCGCCGACCAGGGCGACCCCGATCACGCCGGCGAGGAACAGCAGGATGTCGTTGGTCAGGGTCAGGTCGGGAAGGGTCCGCAGCAGCAGTGTGAGCAGCGGCATGCCCAGCACGGCCAGGGCGAAGCCGAGCAGCCGGCGCCGTCGGGACAGCGCGGCCGGCACCGCAGCCGCCCGGCGACCCTTGCCGGCCTGCTTGTGGGTGACCAGGTGCACGTCGATCGAGCCGGAGAGCGCTGTGGTGGTCACCCCGACACCCCGGGCGAAGATCTGCGCGAGTCGGCCCCGGCGGCTGGCGCCGAGCACCAGCTGGGTCGCGTTCACCCCCTGGGCGAAGTCGAGCAGCGCGGCCGGCACGTCGGTGCCGAGCACCTGGTGGTACGTGCCGCCCAGGCTCTCCACCAGCACCCGCTGGCGGGCCAGCTGGGCCGGGTCGGCGCCGGCCAGGCCGTCGCTGCGGGCCACGTGCACGGCGAGCAGGTCGGCGCCCTTGCTGCGGGCGGCGACCCGGGCCGCCCGGCGGATCAACGTCTCGCCCTCCGGGCCACCTGTCAGCGCGACCACCACCCGTTCCCGGGCCTCCCAGGTGGTTGCGATGCCCTGCTGGCTGCGGTAGCGGTCGAGCTGCTCGTCGACCTTGTCGGCCAGCCAGAGCAACGCCACCTCGCGCAGCGCGGTGAGGTTGCCGACCCGGAAGTAGTTGCCCAGCGCGGCGTCGATCTTGTCGGGTCGGTAGATGTTGCCGTGTGCCATCCGCCGACGCAGCGCCTCGGGGGTCATGTCGACGAGCTCGACCTGCTCGGCGGCGCGGACGATCTCGTCCGGCACGGTCTCCCGCTGGGTGGTGCCGGTGATCTGCGCGACCACGTCGTTGACCGACTCCAGGTGCTGCACGTTGACAGTGGACAGCACGTCGATCCCCGCGTCGAGCAGCTCCTGGACGTCCTGCCAGCGTTTGTCGTGCCGGGAACCGGGCACGTTGGTGTGCGCCAGCTCGTCCACCACCGCGATCTCCGGCCGGCGGGCCAGCACCGCGTCCAGGTCCATCTCGGTGAACTCGACGCCCCGGTACTCCATCGCCCGACGGGGCACCTGCTCCAGGTCGCCGAGCATCGCGGCGGTGTGCTGGCGGCCGTGGGTCTCCACGAAGCCGATCACCACGTCGGTGCCGCGCGCGGCTCGCCGCCGGGCCTCCTCCAACATGGCGTACGTCTTACCGACGCCCGGGGCGGCTCCGAGGTAGATGCGCAGTTCTCCGCGTGGCACGGGGACCATCCTCCCTGGTCAGAGTGGCGGGCGGGGCGGTGCCGGTCGGCACGGCCCCGCCCGCGAGGGTGCTCAGCGCGCGGCGAACTGCTTGTCGAGGGCCAGGTTGAGTTCCAGCACGTTGACGCCGGGCTCACCCATGAATCCGAGCGCCCGCCCGTCGGTGTGCTCCCGCACCAGCTTGCGGACCGCCGCCGGGTCCGCGCCGCGCTCCCGCGCGACCCGGTTCACCTGCAACTCGGCGTACGCCGGGCTGATCTGCGGGTCGAGGCCGCTGGCGCTGGCGGTGACCGCGTCGGCGGGCACCGCCGGGTCGGCCGGCGCGTCGCCCCGGATCGCTGTGACCACCCCACCGGCCGCCACGTAGTCCTCGCCGGGCTGGGCCAACTCCACACTGACCCCCTGGTAGGAGCTGACGAACGGCGTCGCCGGGGCCGTCTGGTTGACGCTGACCACCCGGGTGACCGGGCCGGTGAGACCGTCGGCGCGGAAGACCGCGAGCACGGCGCCCACCCCGCCGTCGGTGCAGTAGGGGCGTCGCCCGTCGACGCCGTTCAGCTCGCCGACGGCCTTGCTGCGCCCGCACACCTGGGTGAGCAGGCTTTCGCTGGACTCCTCCGGGTCGGTGGCGATGGTGTCGACCACGCTCTCCGGGCCCAGATTGCTGGCCGAGGTGGAGGTCGGGTCGTAGCCGTCGCCGGCGGCGGAGGGGCGGGACTGGAAGTAGCGGGCGACCGGGTTGCCGTCCGCGTCGGTGAAGGACTGGCCGATCAGCGCGCTGCCGACGGTGGTGCCGCCCACGGTGATCAGCGAGCCGTCGGCCTTGTGGTGGAGGCCGGGCAGTTGGCCGAGCGCTACCAGGGCCAGCGGGTAGACCAGGCCGAGCAGCACAGTGAAGACGAGTACGGCGCGCAGGGCGGCGAGGTGTTGGGCGATCCAGGTGGGTAGGCGCATCACGAAATCCCCGGGATGAACTGGATGAGCAGGTCGATGAGCTTGATCCCGATGAACGGCACGATGATGCCGCCCAGTCCGTACACCAGCAGGTTGCGGCTGAGCAGCTTCGACGCGGCGGCCGGCCGGTACCGCACACCGCGCAGGGCGAGCGGGATCAGCGCGATGATCACCAGGGCGTTGAAGATGACGGCGGACAGGATCGCCGACTCCGGGCTGGCCAGCCGCATGATGTTCAGCGCGTCCAGGCTCGGGTAGAGGCCGGCGAACATGGCCGGGATGATCGCGAAGTACTTCGCGATGTCGTTGGAGATGCTGAACGTCGTCAGCGCACCCCTGGTGATCAGCAACTGCTTGCCGATCTCCACGATCTCGATCAGCTTGGTCGGGTCGGAGTCGAGGTCGACCATGTTGCCGGCCTCCTTGGCGGCCGACGTGCCGGTGTTCATGGCCACGCCGACGTCGGCCTGGGCGAGCGCCGGGGCGTCGTTGGTGCCGTCACCGGTCATCGCGACCAGCCGGCCGCCCTCCTGCTCCCGCTTGATCAGCGCGAGCTTGTCCTCCGGCGTCGCCTCGGCCAGGAAGTCGTCCACCCCGGCCTCGTCGGCGATGGCCTTCGCGGTACGCGGGTTGTCGCCGGTGATCATCACGGTGCGGATGCCCATCCGGCGCATCTCGTCGAACCGCTCGCGCATGCCGGACTTGACGACGTCCTTGAGGTGGATGACGCCCAGGGCACGGGCGGGTTGACCGTCGACGTGCTCGGCGACGACGAGCGGGGTGCCGCCGGTGCCGCTGATCGCGTCCACGATCTCGCCGACCTGCTCGGTCGGGTGACCGCCGTTTTCGCGTACCCACTTCATCACCGCGGCGGCGGCGCCCTTGCGGACCCGGCGGGCCGTGCCCACCGTGCCGCCGTCCACGCTGCCGTCCGGGGTCAGGTCGACGCCGCTCATCCGGGTCTGCGCGGTGAACGGCACGAACGTGGCGTGCGGCATGACGCCGGGCTCGCGCTCGCGCAACCCGAACTCGTTCTTCGCCAGGACGACCACCGAGCGCCCCTCCGGGGTCTCGTCGGCCAGACTGGACAGCTGCGCGGCGTCGGCCACCGTCGCGGCGTCGACCCCGTCGACCGGTACGAACTCGGCGGCCTGCCGGTTGCCCAGGGTGATGGTGCCGGTCTTGTCCAGCAGCAGGGTGTTGACGTCGCCGGCCGCCTCGACGGCCCGGCCGCTCATGGCCAGGACGTTGCGCTGGACGAGGCGGTCCATGCCGGCGATGCCGATGGCGGAGAGCAACGCGCCGATGGTGGTGGGAATCAGGCAGACCAGCAGCGAGACCAGCACGACGCCGGTCACACCCGAACCGGTGATCGCCCCGCTGTCCGGCGCTGCCGCCTGGTACGCCTTGGAGAAGATCGCCAGGGGTTGGAGGGTGACCACGGCCAACAGGAAGATGATCGTGAGCGCGGCGAGCAGGATGTTCAGCGCGATCTCGTTCGGCGTCTTCTGCCGGTTGGCACCCTCGACCAGGGCGATCATCCGGTCGATGAAGCTCTCACCCGGCCTCTGGGTGATCTTCACGATGATCTGGTCGGAGAGCACCTTGGTGCCGCCGGTGACAGCGCTGCGGTCGCCGCCGGACTCGCGGATGACCGGAGCCGACTCGCCGGTGATGGCCGACTCGTCGACGCTGGCGATGCCCTCGACGATGTCCCCGTCGCCGGGGATGATGCCGCCCGCCTCGACGAGCACGATGTCGCCCTGACGCAGGTCCGGCGCGGGCACCGCCTCGTCGCGGTAGGTGTTGGCGCGCGCGCCGGGCCTCCAGTCGATCAGCCGGGTGGCGATGGTGTCCTTCTTCGCCTGCCGCAGGGACGCGGCCTGGGCCTTGCCCCGGCCCTCGGCGACCGCCTCGGCCAGGTTCGCGAAGACGACAGTGAGCCAGAGCCAGATGGTGATCGCCCAGGCGAACACCGACGGGTCGGTCACCGCAAGGACGGTGGTGAAGGCCGCGCCGACCTCCACGATCAGCATCACCGGGTTACGCCACAGGGTGCTCGGGTTGAGCTTGCGCACCGCGTCCGGCAGGGACCGGATGAGCTGCTTCGGGTCGAGCAGACCCCCGCCGATCCGGTTGGCGCCGGTGGCGAGCTGCCCGGATGTCACGGACATGTCCTCGTTCCTCATGATGGTCAGAGCCCCTCTGCCAGCGGGCCGAGCGCGAGCGCGGGCAGGAAGGTCAGCGCGACGAGGACGACGGTGACGCCGACGACCATCCCGATGAACAGGGGTCGGTGGGTCGGCAGGGTGCCCTCGGACGCGGGGGTGGGTGCCTGGCGGGCCAGTGAGCCGGCCAACGCGAGCACGAAGATGAGCGGCAGGAAACGGCCCAGCAGCATGCACAACCCGAGCGCGGTGTCCCACCAGGTGGTGTTGACGGTGATGCCGCCGAACGCGGAGCCGTTGTTGTTGCTGGCCGAGGTGAACGCGTACAGCACCTCGGAGAGGCCGTGCGGGCCGACGTTGAGCGCTGTCGAGTTGTTGCCGGTGGCGAACGCGGCGGCCGTACCGACCAGCACCAGGATCGGCGTGATCAGGAAGTACAGCGAGGCGAACTTGATCTCCCGCGACCCGATCTTCTTGCCCAGGTACTCGGGGGTGCGGCCCACCATCAGGCCGGCCACGAAGACCGTGATCACCGCCAGGATGAGCAGGCCGTAGAGACCGGAGCCGGTACCGCCCGGCGCTACCTCGCCGAGCATCATGTTGATCATCGTCATCATGCCGCCGAGGGAGGTGAACGAGTCGTGGAACGAGTTCACCGCGCCGGTCGAGGTCAGCGTGGTGGCGGCGGCGAAGGTGGCCGAGTTCGACACGTCGAACCGCACCTCCTTGCCCTCCAGCGCCGCGCCGACCGCCTGCGGCACAGTGCCGTGACCGGTCAGCTCGAAGATGTTGGTGATGGCGACGCTGGCGAACGCGAGGATGCCCATCACCGCGGCGATGGCGTAGCCCTGCCGGTTCTGCCCGACCATCCGGCCGAAGACCCGGGGCAGGCTGAACGGGATGAGGAAGATCAGGAAGATCTCCAGCCAGTTCGTCCAGGCGGTCGGGTTCTCGAACGGGTGGGCACTGTTGACGTTGTAGAAGCCGCCACCGTTGGTGCCCAGTTCCTTGATCACTTCCTGGCTGGCGACCGGACCACCGGTGATGGTCTGGGTGCCGCCGGTCAGCGTGGTCACGTCGGTGCCGCCGGAGAGGTTCTGCACCGCCCCGCCGATCATCAACGCGATGGCGCCGAGCACCGCGATGGGCAGCAGGATCCGCAGCGTGACCCGGGTCAGGTCCACCCAGAAGTTGCCGAGCTGCCCGGTGCGGCTACGGGCGAAGCCGCGCACCAACGCGACAGCCACCGCGATGCCGACCGCCGCCGACACGAAGTTCTGCACGGCCAGGCCGGCCATCTGCACCAGGTGGCCCATCGTCGACTCACCCGAGTAGGACTGCCAGTTGGTGTTGGTCACGAACGACACTGCCGTGTTCCACGCGCCGTGCGGCACCACCGGGTCGAAGCCCAGGGACAGCCACAGGTGGTTCTGCACCCGCTGGAACAGGTACAGGAACAGGATCGAGACGGCCGAGAACGCCAGCACGCTGCGGGCGTACACACCCCAGGTCTGCTCGGCGGCCGGGTTGACCCCGACGAGTCGGTAGATGCCCCGCTCGACCCGCGACTGCTTCGTGCCGGAGACCGCCCGGAACATGTAGTCGCCGAACGGCTTGTAGACGGCGACGAGGGCCGCCACCAGCGCCAGCACGAAGATGACGCCCGCTGTTGTCATGGTCATCAGAAGCGCTCCGGGAACAGCAGGGCGAACACCAGGAACGCGCCCAGGACGATCGCGAGCACCAGACCGACGGCGTTGACCGCGTTCACAGCTTCTCCACCGCCCGGACCACCAGGGCGAGCGCCGCGAACAGCGCCACCGTCAGGACCACGAACACCACGTCAGACACGCTGACTCCTCAGCCGGAAAGGTTCGTCGCGACCGCCTTCCGGTCGCGCCGGGCAATCAAAGCCCCGTCACCCGCCGTACGGCAGGGGTCATAACGCGACCATGACGGCGGCGAACCTTTTCTTGACGTGGTTTTCACACAGGCACCGTGAACAGGTGAAATGGGGCACAGAACCCCGACGGCCCGAGCGGTCAGGACTGGTTGTCCACCCTTTGCTCTGCACCCGCGGAGGCACCAGCTACAGACCGTGAGCGTCGCCTCCGCGGGTGCAGAGCAAAGGGCACGCGAGAGGCATGCGCGACCCGGACGGGGTCCGCGCATGGAGGTGGCGGAGCGGAGGTGCGAGGCCGGGTCAGACCGGGCGGCGGGCCACCAGCACGTCTCGCATGATCGACTGGTCCACCCGGTGCCGCAGCGCGCGGTAGGGCTCGTCGTCGACCACTGTCAGGCCCGCGTCGGCCAGCGCCGCCGCGGCGTCGTCGCGGCTCGCGACGTGGGTGTTCCAGGAGATGCCGAGCGCGCCGCCAGGCCGCAGCAACCGCGCCCAGACCGGCGCGGCGTCCGCGAGCAGCGCCAGCGGGTCACGCGACAAACCGTGATCGGCGGTACGACTGCCGTGCTGTACGCCGTACGGCGCGTCGGCCACGACCAGGTCCACGGTCTCCGGGCGGAAGAACTCCGCCGACCGGGCGGTGTCGGCGTTCACCACGTCCAACAACTGCGTCTGGCCGGCCTTGTGCTCCTCGCGGGTCGGCGCAAGCTCGATCCGCACGCGTCGGCCGACCACCTTGCGCTCCCGGCGCACCGGCCCCGACTCCAGCACCCGGTGCTTGAGCCGCTTCTGCTTCAGCCAGGTGGTGACGAACGCCCGGTACGCCTCGACGTCCTTCTGATCGCGCTCGATCCCGGCGGCGTCGAAGCCGTACATCAGCGCCTGGTTGAGCGTGGTGCCCCGGCCGCAGAGCGGGTCGAGCACCCGGAACCGCCGGCTGGTCATCTCGGTGGCCCAGTCCGAGGCGAGCAGCGTGACGTTGAGTAGCAGCTTGGTGAACTGCTCGTTGGTCTTGCCCGGGTACTTCTGGATGGTGAGCAGGTCGTCGTCGTAGCGGTCCAGCCGGCTCCACTCGATCGGACGCAGCAACTCGCCGACGATCTCGAACAGCGCGTACCCGGCGGAGAGATTGCCCAGGACGGCCAGGTCACGCTCGGTCAACCCGTCGCCGGTGAACGTCACGTAGGACGCCCCACCGACCACCTCGGTGTCCAGGTCGCCGATCCGACCGTCGAGCGCCGAGCGGCCGAAGATCTCCAGCTCGGCTCGGGTGAGGTCGACGGCGGAGCGGGCGTACACCCGATTGGTTGCGGGCAGGATCAGCAGGCCGTAGCGCGTCATGGTCCGGCGAGTATTCCACAACGGGTGACGGTCGCCGGGAACCGGAGCGGCTGTCGGAGCGACTACCGGTACATGGGGTGTGAGCAGTGGCGGGAGGTCCTGTCCGCGCAGTTGGACGGGGAGGAGACCGCCGCCGAACGGGCGGCGGCGCAGGGGCACCTTGACGGGTGTGCCGATTGCCGGGCCTGGTTCACGGCGGCGGCTGCGGTGACACGTCGGATTCGTACCCGTTTGGTCACCGACGTACCCGACCGGACCGCAGCGATCCTGGCCGCCACCGCGGCGGCCCCGCCGCCCCGGCGGTCGTGGTGGCGGCGCCTGGGTGGGCGTGGCCCCCTGGTCGCCGGGCTACGTGCGGCGCTCGGCCTGCTCGGCGCGGTGCAGTTGGTGCTCGGCCTGGCCCAGGTGGGCCGGGGCGCGACCGCCGACCACCTACACCCCACCGGCCAGCACCTGTGGCACGAGTCGGCCGCCTGGAACGTGGCGGTCGGTGCCGGCTTCCTCTTCGTGGCGGTACGCCGCACCCCGCCGGCCGGGCTCCTGCCGATGCTCAGCGCGTTCGTCGGCACGCTGCTGCTGCTCTCGGTCAACGACCTGGCCACCGGCTCGGTGGGCGGGGAACGACTGGTCAGCCACGGCTTCCTGGTGGTCGGCTACCTGATCACCGTGCTGCTGTCCCGGCCCGGCCTGCGCCCCGGTGGGCCCGCGCCGCAGCGGCAGCCGACGCCGTCACGCTGGCGGTTCGGCACCGACGAGGTGGAGCGTCCGCTGCGGGTGGTACGCCCCGAGTCGTACCCGGCCCAGGCCGCCGACCGTTTCGCCGCCCCGGCAGCGCGGTTCGGGCCAGCCGCCCCGGCGGCGCACGTCGGTGCGACCACTCCGGCGGCTCGTCGCGGGCGGGTCGGTGGGGCGGCTCGTGCCGGGCGGGCCGACGAGCGGCGCGCGGCCTGACCGGCCCACTCAGGCCCGCGGGCGGGCCGGTCCGTCGCTGGCGATGACCTGCGGGACGACCTGTTCGACGATGGTCAGCAGGGTGGTGGTCAGCAGGAGGTGTACCTGGTCGCGGGTCAGCGCGCCGCGCTGAAGCCATTCCCGGGCGGTCGACGTGGCCAAGCCGCAGTACGCCCTGACCATGCCGCGAAGTTCCTCGTGGTGCGCGGCCTGGCCGGCCAGCCCGACGGCGACGAGCATGCGGTCCGCGGCGACCTCCTCGGCCTCGGCCAGCACCCGCTCCACGTCGGCGTCCCCGCCCATCCCCCGCGCGGTGACCGCCGCCAACCAGGACGTGCTGTGCCGGGACACCACGTCGAGGAACCAGGTGACACTGGCGTCGACCCGGGTCCGCAGGTCCCCCTTGGGCAGCCGCTCCACTGCCACCTCCGGAATGGTCACCATGACCCGGACGACCTCCAGGTAGAGGTCCTTCTTCGTGCCGAAGTAGTGGTTGACCAGGCCCCGGGCGACACCCGCCTCGCGGGCGACGTCGGTTGTCGAGACGTCCGCGTACGGCCGCTCGCCGAACAACCGGACCGCACAGGCCAGGATCTGGCCGCGCCGGGCGTCCGGCTCCAACCGGCGGCGACGGGGAGCCGTCTCGACACTCATCTGCCCGACCCTATCGGCAGCTCACCGCGCCGCCCTCGGTGTCAGTCGCCACCGCACCTTGATCATGTGATGAGAAAGAGCTGTGGAAGCCGCTCCGGACCTACTTTTCATCACCTGATCATGGCCCGCCGGCGGTGACTAAGTGCCGGCTGGCGGCACCCGCACGAAGGCGACAGCGCCGAACTCGAACTCCGCCTGAGCGACGGCCTCCGCCTCCGTTGGGTGACAGGTGTCCGTCAAAACTGCCCAGTCTCCGGTGCAGTAGAAGAGGTAGCAGTCCGCCTCGGCCTCGTCGTAGCGGGCTACCGCCAGGTGGACGACCAGCTCTGCGAATTCGTTGACGGAGTGGCGTGTCGCCCCCGTCGGCAACTGGCCCGGTGCCAGGTTGGCGAACATCGTGACCCGGGCGCCGTCGAGCAGGGCCGGAGGCGTGGTTCTCATGACACGATTCTCGCCGCTCAGGCCCACTTCGGCCGCGCCCACACCGCCTCTCACACCTTGATCGACTCGACTTTGCTGAAGACGGGGCATCCAGGTCGGGCGTTTGGCCCGGCTTCAAGGAAACGGAGTCGATCAAGGCGGGCAGCCTCGGTGGGCCGAGGGCGGGCGGCACGCCGGGCGGCCACCCCGCGGCTTATTGACATGCTGCCAACAGGGCGCGAGGGTGGTGCTCATGCCGACGCCCCCACTCGACGGTCCACCCTCGCCCTGGCGGCAGCCGGAGCACGACGACCTCGCCGACCTGGCCCGCACCTTCTTCACCAAGGAGGTGCTGCCGCACGCCGAGCGCCTGCTGGCGCAGGGCCACCCGGACCGCGAGCACTACCGGCGCGCCGGTGAGCTGGGGTTGCTCGGCCTGTCCGTCCCGGAGGAGTACGGCGGCGGGGGCGGCGGGTTCACCCACGAGGCCGTGATGCTGCACGAGCAGGCGCACACCGGGGAGAGCAGCCTCGGGCTGGCCGTGCACAGTGGAATCGTCACCGGTTACCTGGCGGCGTACGGCAGCGAGGAGCAGAAGCGACGCTGGCTGCCCGGCCTGTGCAGCGGTGAACTGGTCGGCGCGATCGCGATGACCGAGCCGGACGGCGGCTCCGATCTTCAGGCGATGCGAACCCGGGCGGTCCGGGACGGTGACGACTACCTGGTCACCGGCGCGAAGACGTTCATCACCAACGGCGGCCTGGCCGATCTGATCATCGTGGCGGTGAAGACCGACCCCGAGCAGCGGGCGGCCGGTGTCTCGCTGCTCGTCTGCGAGGTGAGCGGCGATCCGGAGGGGTTCCGCCGGGGGCGACTGCTGTCCAAGATCGGGCTGCACGCGAACGACACCGCGGAGCTGTTCTTCGACGGGTTCCGGGTGCCGGCGGCCAACCTGCTCGGGGGTGTGGAGGGGTTGGGCTTCATCCAGCTCATGCAGCAACTCCCGCAGGAACGGCTGGTCATCGGTGTCGGCGCGGTCGCGGCGATGGAACGGGCGGTAGCGCTGACCGTCGCGTACGCCAAGGAACGCACCGCCTTCGGCAAGCCGCTGATGGGCCACCAGAACACCCGGATGGTGCTCGCGGAGTGCGCCACCCGTACCCGGGTCAGCCGGGTCTTCCTGGACGACTGCATCGTCCGGCACAGTCGCGGCGACCTGGACGTGGCCACCGCCGCGATGGCGAAGTCGTGGCTCACCGACGGGCAGTGCGAGGTCATCGACAGGTGCCTGCAGATTTTCGGTGGCTACGGCTACACGACCGAATATCCGATCGCCCGGATGTACGCCGACGCCCGGGTGCAGAAGATCTACGGCGGCACCAACGAGATCATGAAGGAGCTGATCGCCCGTGCCCTCTGAGGCGTACGTCTATGACGCGGTTCGCACCCCGCGCGGACGCGGCCGGGACACCGGCGCGCTGCACGGGGTCAAGCCGATCTCGCTGGTGGTCGGCCTGATCGACGCGTTGCGCGAGCGCAACCCCGGCCTGGACGTGGGCCGGTTGGAGGATCTCCTCCTCGGCATCGTCACCCCGGTCGGCGAGCAGGGCGGCGACCTGGCGCGGGCCGCCGCGCTGCTGGCGGGATTGCCCGACGAGGTGGGCGGGGTGCAGCTCAACCGGTTCTGCGCCTCCGGGTTGGAGGCGGTCAACTCCGCCGCCGCGCGGATCCGCTCGGGCTGGGAGCACCTGCTGCTGGCCGGCGGGGTGGAGTCGATGTCCAGGGTGCCGATGGGCTCCGACGGCGCGGCCTGGGCGACCGACCCGCAGACCGCGCTGGCCACGTCGTTCGTGCCGCAGGGCGTCAGCGCCGACCTGATCGCGACGCTTGAGGGTTTCACCCGCGACGACGTGGACGGTTACGCGGTGCGGTCGCAGGAACGGGCCGCCAAGGCGTGGGCCGGCGGGCACTTCGCGCGTTCGGTGGTGCCGGTCCGCGACGGCAACGGGTTGGACATCCTCAGCGTTGACGAGCATCCGCGCCCGGAGACGACCCGGGAAGCCCTCGCCCGGCTCACCCCGTCCTTCGCCACGATCGGCGAGGCGGCCGGCTTCGACGCTGTGGCGTTGCAGAAGTTCCACTGGCTGGAGGCGATCGAGCACGTCCACCACGCCGGCAACTCGTCGGGCATCGTGGACGGTGCGGCGCTGGTGCTGATCGGCTCCGAGCAGGTCGGCCGCGACCTCGGCCTCACCCCACGTGCCCGGATCGTCGGCGCGGCGGTCACCGGGGCGGATCCGACGCTGATGTTGACCGGCCCGATCCCGGCCACCCACAAGGCACTCGCCGCCGCCGGGCTGACAGTCGACGACATCGACCTGTTCGAGATCAACGAGGCGTTCGCGGCAGTGGTGCTGAAGTACGTCCGTGACCTGGGGCTCGACCCGGACCGGGTGAACGTCAACGGCGGCGCTATCGCTCTCGGCCACCCGCTCGGCGCGACCGGAGCCATGCTGCTCGGCACCGCGTTGGACGAGTTGGAGCGCCGTGACCTGCGCCGCGCCGTGGTGACCCTCTGCATAGGCGGCGGCATGGGCGTCGCCACCGTTCTCGAGCGCTGCTGACCCGGAGGACGACAATGACCGACACCATCCGGTACGACCGCGGCGCCGACGGCATCGTCACGCTCACCCTGGACGATCCGACCCAGTCCGCGAACACCATGAACAGGGCGTACGCCGCGTCGATGAGTGCCGCCCTCGACCGGCTGGAGGCCGAACCCGATCTCGTCGGGGTCATCGTGACCAGCGCGAAGTCGACGTTCTTCGCCGGCGGCGACCTGCCGGAGATGATCAGGGCCACCCGGGCTGACGCACCAGCGCTGGCCGACCTGCTCGGCACCATCAAACGGGACCTACGGCGGTTGGAGACGCTGGGTCGACCCGTGGTCGCGGCGGTCAACGGCTCCGCGCTCGGCGGCGGTCTGGAGATCACGCTCGCCTGCCACCACCGGATCGCGCTGGACGTGCCCGACAGTCGGCTCGGGTTGCCCGAGGTGACCCTGGGTCTGCTGCCCGGGGCCGGCGGGGTGACCCGGACGGTACGGATGCTCGGCCTGGCCGGCGCGCTGACCACTGTGCTGCTCACCGGCCGCCGGATGCGTCCGGCCGACGCCCTGGCCGCCGGGATCGTGGACGAGGTGGTCGCCACCGAGGCGGAGATGCTGGACCGGGCCCGTGCCTGGATCGCCGCCAACCCCCACCCGAAGCAGCCGTGGGACCGGCCGGACTACCGGATGCCCGGCGGCACCCCCGCCAGCCGCTCACTGGCCGCCCAGTTGCCCGCCTTCCCGGCGACACTGCGCAAACAGCTCAAGGGTGCCCGGCTGCCCGCACCGGAGGCGATCCTGGCCACCGCCGTCGAAGGCGCGCAGGTCGACGTGGACACCGCGCTCACCGTGGAGACCCGGCACCTGATCGGTCTGCTCACCGGGCAGGTCGCCAAGAACATGATCGGGGCGTTCTTCTTCGACCTGAGGGCCGTCAACGGCGGTGCGGCCCGACCGTCGGTGGACGTCGCAGCGGTGCGGCGGGTGGCGGTGCTCGGCGCGGGCATGATGGGCGCGGGCATCGCGTACTCCTGTGCCAGCGCCGGTATCGACGTGGTGGTCAGGGACGTCACGGCGGAGGCCGCCGGGCGGGCCCGGGAGCACGCCGAACGGTTGCTGGCACGCCGGGTACGCAAGGGTCGGGCCACGGAGGCGGAAGCCCGCGCGGTGCTGGACCGGATCACCACCACCGACCAGGTGGACGCCCTCGCCGGCTGCGACGCGGTCATCGAGGCGGTCTTCGAGGACCCGACGCTGAAGAAGGCCGTCTTCGCCGAGGTGCTGCCGGTGTTGGCACCCGGCGCGCTGATCGCCTCCAACACGTCCACCCTGCCGATCACCGGGCTGGCCGAGGGGGTGGACCGGCCGGTCGACTTCATCGGCATGCACTTCTTCTCGCCGGTGGACCGGATGCCACTGCTGGAGATCGTGGTCGGTGAGCGCACCGGCGACAACGCGCTGGCCCGCGCGTTCGACCTGGGTCGGCGGATCGGAAAGACCCCGATCGTGGTCAACGACGGCCGGGGCTTCTTCACCAGCCGGGTCATCGGCCAGCTCATGGACGAGGCGATCGGCATGGTCGCCGAGGGCGTCCCCGCCGCGTCGGTGGAGCAGGCCGCGTTGCAGGCCGGCTACCCGACCGGGCCGCTCGCGCTGGCCGACGAGGTGAGCCTCACCCTGATCCAACGGATCCGCCGTCAGTTCGAGGCCGCCAGCGAGGAGTTCCTGCCGCTGCCGGCGCACCGGCTCGTGGACGAACTGGTCGACGCGTACGACCGGCCGGGCCGTGCCGCCGGGCGCGGCTTCTACTCGTACGACGGCGGCGCCCGGGGCCGGTTGTGGCCCGGCCTCGCGGACCTGACCACCGACCCGGGAAGGGCGGTGCCGTTCACCGACCTCCAGGAACGGATGCTGTTCGCCGAGGCACTCGACGCGCTGCGCTGCCTCGACGAGGGCGTGCTGCGGACCGAGACGGACGCCAACATCGGCTCGATCTTCGGCATCGGCTTCCCCGCGTGGACGGGAGGGGTGATCCGCTACGTCCGGCAGTACGCGGACGGCCCGGCCGGGTTCGCGGCCCGCGCCGCCGAGTTGGCCGACCGCTACGGCGACCGGTTCACACCGCCCGCCGACCTGGTCGACCGGCTCGCCGCCCGACCCGCCGAACCGGCTGGCGTCGCGTGATGGCAGCGCGCGGAGGGCCGCTGGCCGGGGTACGGGTGGTCGAACTCGCCAGCCTCGCCCCGGCCCCGTTCGGGTGCATGGTGCTCGCCGACCTGGGCGCGGACGTGGTGCGGGTGGACCGGCCGGGCGCACCGGGAGCGGGCCGGCTGGCCGCTCCGACCGGCGGCCCGTTGCAGCGCGGTCGGCGGGTCACCACGCTAGACCTGAAGACCCCGGACGGCGTGGTCGACCTGTTGCGGCTCACCGACCGGGCGGACGTGCTGGTCGAGGCGTACCGGCCGGGGGTGGCCGAGCGGCTCGGCTTCGGCCCGGAGGTGTGCCGGACCCGCAACCCCCGACTGGTGTACGCGCGGATGACCGGCTGGGGTCAGGACGGCCCGCTGGCCGCCCGAGCCGGGCACGACATCGACTACATCGCCGTCGCCGGGGCGTTGGAGCCGCTGGGACGCGCGGGCGAGCGCCCGTACGCCCCGATGAACCTGCTCGGCGACTTCGGCGGGGGCGGCATGCTGCTCGCCGTCGGCGTGCTGGCCGCGCTGCTCGAACGGGAACGCTCCGGCGCCGGCCAGGTCGTCGACGCCGCCATGGTGGACGGCTCGGCCCTGCTCACCTCGTTCCTGCACGGGCTGCTCGGCACCGGTCTATGGGCCGCACCGCGCGGGCGCAACATGTTCGACGGCGGGGCGCCCTTCTACGACACGTACGCCACCTCGGACGGTGGATTCATGGCCGTCGGCGCGATGGAACCGGCCTTCTACGCCGTACTCCTCGCCGGCCTCGACCTCGCCGACGACCCGGACCTGCCCGCGCAGTACGACCCGAGCGGCTGGGACGAACTGCGGCGACGGTTCACCGAGCGGTTCGCCGAGCGCACCCGGGAGGAGTGGACGGCTGTCTTCGCCGACCTGGACGCCTGCGTCGCGCCGGTGCTCGCTCCCGGTGAGGCCCACCGGCACCCGCACAACGCCGCGCGGGACACGTTCGTGGAGGTGGGTGGCGAGATCCAACCGGCACCGGCGCCGCGCTTCGACCGAACGCCGACAACGCGCCCGACCCCAGCCCCCGACCCAGAACGAGACACCCAACAGGTAGAGGACATCCTCACCGGCTGGCCCCAGCGCCACCCACCCTCAAGTTGATCAAGAGGTTTGCGTCAAGGAATCGTCCTCTGGTGACGCAAACCTCTTGATCAACCGCGTTGGGCGGCGGGCCGGGGCCGGGCGGCGCTGTCCCAGTCATGCGCGGCACCGTCTCCGCGCCCGGGCCCACCGGGCAAGGTCAACACGAGATCGGCGAAGTGGGGCGATCATCAGGGCGGATACCGCCACGTCGGGGAACCCGGTCACACCGTCCGGGCAGATGCCCGTTTCGCGGCTCCGGCACCCAGCGGGGCATGATCATGGAGCCTGGAGGGGCAGCGGAGGTCAGAGCCAGTGAAGGAGGTGCCCGTGCCGGACGCTGACGAACTCGTCGCCAACGCGCTCGCGGCGGTGCGCGGCACCGACGTACGGCAGGCCGAACGGCAGCTGGACCAGCTGATGGTCGGCACCGGCGCGGCGGACGGCGCCACGGCGGTGGACGCGGCGTTGCTGGCCCGCCTGGTCCGCGGTCTGAGCCGACTGTGGCCGCGCGGCTGGCAGCCGGCCGACGTGGACCGGATCGCCAACCGGCGGCTCGGCAGCCGGGCGGCACTGCTGGTCCGCGCGGCCATGGCCGCCCAACGGCGTACGCAGGCCGAACCGGTCCCCGCCTGGTGGGACGACCAGCTACGCGCGCTGACCACCGACGTCCGCGACGACGACGTGCTGGCGTCCTGGACGATTGCGGAGGGCCTGGACCGGGCCGACGCGCTCCGGACCGCCGTGGACACTCTCGCGCTGGTGGAGAGCCTGCCGCCGATCGCGGTGCTGCGCCCGCCGCCGGGCACGACCGGCGCGGTGACCGCCCGACCGGCGGGAGCGGCCCGCAGCGGGTCACCGATGCTCGACCGGGTACGGGCGTTGCTGGCCAAGGCCGAGTCGACGACCTTCCCGGCCGAGGCCGAGGCGTTGACCGCCAAGGCGCAGGAGCTGATCGCCCGGCACAGCATCGACGAGGCGCTGCTGGCCGCCGGAGCGGAGCGCGGCGACCAGCCCGGTGGGGTACGCCTGAGCACCGACACCCCGTACGCGGGCGCGAAGGCGTTGCTGGTGCAGGAGGTGGCGGCGGCGAACCGGTGCGAGGCGGTCTGGTCCGACGATCTCGGCTTCACCACAGTGCTGGGTTGGCCGGCGGATCTGGTGGCGGTGGAACTGCTCTACACCTCGTTGCTGGTGCAGGCGACGGCCGCGATGCTGCGGGGGCGCGCCGAGCGGCGCTCGGGGTCGGGGCGGCGGACGAAGGTGTGGGACGAGTCCTTCCTCAACGCGTTCGCGCTGCGGATCGGCGAGCGGCTGCGTACGGCCACCGAGGCGGCGACCGACGCGGCGGACCGGGCGGCGACCGAGACGGCCGGGGCGGAGCGGTTGTTGCCGGTGCTCGCCGCGCGCGGTGAGGCGGTCCGGGAGCGGCTGGACACGCTCTTCCCCGGTGTCACCCGGCATCGACTCAGCGTCCGGGACGCCGAGGGTTGGTCCTCCGGCACGTCGGCCGCCGACCGGGCGTCGTTGGACGTCGGCGGCGGGCGGAAGCCCCGGCAGGTGCCCGGCGGACCCGACAGGCGCCCACCCGGGCGGCGCTGACCGCACCATCGCCGCTGGCCCGACCGGCGTGGGAGCACCACCGGCAGGAATTTCTGCGATTTTCTTCGCTGAGCCGTAGGGAACGGGGCGACGACTCCGACCCTCCGGTGAGCCGCGCCCCGACCGGGGTGCGACCGAGGCCTGAGGAGCACCGCCGTGAAGTACATGCTGCTGATCTGGAACCGGCCCGGCTTCACCGAGGAGCTGACCGAGCAGGACCGCACCGCCTTGTTCGGCGAGGTCGACGAGATCATGAAGGAGCTGACCGAGACGGGTGAGCTGGTGGGCGGTCAGGCGCTGGCCAATCCGTCGCAGACCCGGACGGTCCGGCTCGTCAACGGCGCCGCCGAGGTCGTCGACGGGCCGTTCATGGAGAGCAAGGAGCAGTTCGCGGGCTACCTGGCGGTCGACTGTGACAGCCCGGAACGGGCCGCCGAGATCGCCGCCCGCTGGCCGGACGTGCGGTTCGGCGGTGTGATGGAGGTCCGGCCGATCATGGACGACTCCGGAGCGGAGATGTGACCGACGACCGGACGGTCGAGGACCTGCTGCGCACGCTCGCACCGCAGGTCCTCGGCCTGCTGGTGCGCCGGCACGGCCAGTTCGACAGGTGCGAGGACGCGGTCCAGGAGGCGCTGCTCGCCGCCGCGATGCAGTGGCCTGGGCAGGGCGTACCGGACAATCCCCGCGCCTGGCTGCTCACCGTCGCCACCCGCCGCCTCACCGACGACTGGCGCAGCGAGAGCGCCCGCCGGGACCGCGAGGTGGCGGTGGCGTTGCGGGAGCCGGCGTACGCCGGAGTGTCGCCCCCGGCCGACGAGGAGCCGGCGGTGCCGGACGCCGACGACACCCTGACCCTGCTCTTCCTCTGCTGCCACCCGGCGCTGAACGGGTCGGCGCAGGTGGCGCTGACGCTGCGCGCGGTCGGGGGTCTCAGCACCGCCCAGATCGCCCGGGCGCACCTGGTGCCGGAGGCGACGATGAGCCAGCGGATCCGCCGCGCCAAGCAGCGGATCGAGGCGGCCGGTGCCCGGTTCGACCTGCCCGCGCCGGGTGAGCGGGAGGAGCGGCTGCGGACGGTGCTGCGGGTGCTCTACCTGATCTTCAATGAGGGGTACACCGCGTCCAGCGGGCCGGATCTGCACCGGGCCGACCTGACCGCCGAGGCCATCCGGCTGGCCCGCATCCTGCACGGGCTGCTGCCCGACGACGGTGAGGTGGCCGGGTTGCTGGCACTCATGCTGCTCACCGACGCGCACCGGGCGGCCCGGGTCGGTGCGGACGGGGAGCTGGTGCCACTGGCCGAGCAGGACCGCACCCGGTGGGACGCCACCGCCATCGCGGAGGGGATCGCCCTGATCACGGAGGCGTTGACCTGGTCGCCGCCGGGCCCGTACCAGCTCCAGGCGGCGATCGCCGCTGTGCACGCCGAGGCGTCGACGGCGGCGGAGACGGACTGGCGGCAGATCGTCGCGCTCTATCGGCTGCTGGCCCGGATCGCCCCGAACCCGATGGTCACCCTCAACCAGGCGGTGGCGGTGGCCATGGTGGACGGGCCCGGGGCCGGGCTCGCCCTGCTCACCGCGCTGGACGCCGACGAGCGCACCGCCGGGCACCACCGGCTCGCCGCCGTACGGGCGCACCTGCTGGAACTGGCCGGTGAACCCGGGGCGGCGCGGGACGCGTACCTGGCGGCGGCACGCGGCACCACGAGCCTGCCCGAACAGCGCTACCTGGAGCTGCGGGCGGCCCGCCTGACGGGGCGACGCGAACCCTAGGTCTTCGGGGCGGCGCGGACGTGTGCGCGTTCGCCCTGCTTGCCGATCAGACTGAGGAACTCGACCGGCCCGGCGCTGGTGGCTCCGAACCAGTGCGGGGTGCGGGTGTCGAACTCGGCGGCTTCGCCGGACTTGAGGATGAGGTTGTGCTCGCCGAGGACGAGTCGCAACGTGCCGTTGAGCACGAAGACCCAGTCGTAGCCCTCATGGGTGCGCAGGTCGGGTACGCGGTCGTCGGACCCGGTCGGCAGGACGAACTTGTAGGCCTGGATCCCACCGGGCCGGCGGGTCAGGGGCAGGATTGTCGACCCGTCGCTGGTGGCGATGGGGCGCAGGTTGATCCGGGGGTCGCCGGTCGGCGGCGCGCCGACGAGTTCGTCGAGTGTCACGCCGTGGACGCGGGCGAGCGGGAGCAGTTGCTCGAGCGTCGGGCGTCGCAGGCCGGCTTCGAGCCGGGACAGCGTGCTGGCGGAGATGCCGGTCTCCGCCGCGAGCTCGTGGAGTGTGCGGTCACGGCGGAGCCGGAGGTGCTTCAACCGGGGGCCGACAGCGTCGAGGGTGCTGTCCTGGTTCTCGACCATGCCTCATTTTGCCATTCGGCAACATGCTTTGCGGATCGTTCCGGCGCCGGTCACAGTCGGTGGCGACACGCGGAGGAGCGACACATGACCGAGCGGCACGAATTCGACAAGGACTACTGGGACCGGCACTGGCACCAGGCGCACCACGAGCGTCCCGACGCCGGGACCGGCAACCTCGCGCACCCCTACCTGGCCCGGGAGACCGCCGGCCTGACGCCGGGCACGGCCCTGGACGCCGGGTGCGGCACCGGCGCGGAGGCGGTCTGGCTCGCCTCGCACGGCTGGCGGGTGACCGGTGTCGACCTCGCCTCCGCCGCTCTCGCCCGCGCCGCCGACCGTGCCGCGACCAGCGGCGTGTCCGACCGGGTGCGGTTCGTGGAGGCCGACCTGACGGTCTGGGAGCCGAGCGCCCGGTTCGATCTCGTCACGACCCACTACGCGCATCCCGCGATGCCGCAGCTGGCCTTCTACGACCGCATCGCCGCCTGGGTGGCACCGGGCGGCACGCTCCTCGTCGTCGGGCACCTGCACGCGTCGGGTGCCACCGGGCACGATCACCACCCGCCCGCCGAGGCATCGGTCACGCTCACCGACATCACCGCGCGCCTGGACGACACCGGGTGGGAGGTCACCACCGCGGCGGAGCACCACCGCACGGTGACCGGACCCGGCGGGCACGAGAACACGCTGCACGACGTCGTCGTACGCGCCACCCGGCGCAGCTGACCACACCGCCGGCCGCCCGGAATCCCCGACGGCCGACGGCAGGGCGCTCAGACTTCGGGCTCGACGGCCGGGCAGCCGACATCCCGGGCCGGCACCACGAGGTCGATCAGGTAGTCGTCGACGATCTGCTCGACGCACGGGCTGGTGGTGTAGCTGCCATGCCCCCACCCCTGGTAGGTGAGCAGCACGCCGTGCCGGCCCAGCTGCCGGGTCACGTTACGAGCCCAGCCGTACCCGCTCGCCGGGTCGTGCACCGTGGCGGCGATCAGCAGCGGCACGTCGGTGCGGACCCGCAACCGGTGCTGCGGGTTGGCGACCGGCGTCGGGGCGCCCAGGCAGGTGACCAGGGCAAAGAGCGCGGGCGGGTAACGCAGGTCGGGAGCGAGCTGCCCGCTGCGGCGCACAAGTCCCGCGTACTCGCGGTAGTCGCGGACCGGCAGGCTCCAGTCCTGGCAGAAGACAGCGAAGGGGTACGGAGCCACGGCCTCGTCCGCCAGCGTGTTGACGCGCGCAGGGGCCGGGCCGTCCAGCCGGACGAACCACTCGGCGAGCCCCGGCCACCGCCACGTGTCGTAGAGCTGCTTGTGGGCGAGGCGACTCAGCTCGAACGGGGCGAGCGCCGCGCCGCCCCGGTCCGGGTCGGTCAGGGTGCCCCGTTCCGCCCGGGAGTGCAGCCCGGCCCAGAGCGCCCGCACGTCGTGACCGTGCAGCACGCAGTCGGCGGAGCGGGCACACCAGGCGAGGAACTCGTCGAACGCGTCCTCGGCGGTGACGGCCTGGGTGTCCAGGAAGGCGCGGGTGTCGAGGCTGTGGTCCATGGCGGCCTCCAGCACCATGGCCCGGACCCGCCCGGGGAACAGCTCGGCGTACCGCTGCCCGAGCAGGGTGCCGTACGAGCTGCCGTGGAAGGTGAGCTGGCGCTCGCCGAGCGCGGCACGCACCGCGTCCAGGTCACGGGCGGCGCTTGTGGTGTCCACGTGGTCGTAGAGCGCCCCGGTGCGGGCCCGACAGTCGGCGCGCAGCAACTCGTTGTTGGTCACCGTGGCGTCGAACTGGGCTTGGTCGGCGATCACCTGTGGTTGCCGGCCGAGCAGGTCACGGGAACAGGTCACCGGATGGCTGCGTCCGGTGCCGCGCGGGTCGAAGCTGACGATGTCGAACCGACGGCGCAGGTCGGCGCTGAACCGGGAGCTGCCGTCCACCACCCGGTCGACGCCGCTGTCGCCCGGCCCGCCGGGGCCGAAGAACAGCACCCCTTCCCGGGCGGCCGGGTCGGCGGTCCGACGGGCCAACTCCAGCTCGAAGCGCTCACCCCGTGGTCGGTTCCAGTCGACCGGCAGCGCCACTGTGCCGCACTCGGCGGTGGCGTCCTTGGCGCAGGGCCGCCAGTCGATCGTCGGGGCGGGTTGTGGTCGGGCGGCGGCGGGGCTGGCCGGGGTCAGGCCGGTGGCAGTGAGGGCCAGGGCGACCGCCCAGGCGACTGCGGATTTGCGTACGCGCAGCATGAGGTGCTGTCCTCTCCGGGTAGGAGCGTTGCCGGTGAAACCCGCCCACTGGGCGGGGTGACGCTCTTCCACCCGGGTCGTCGAGTAGCCGCTCGGCGGCCCGGGGCCTGCGGCCGGGTCAGTCGACCTCGGTCAGGACTCGTTCGACGGTGGTCATCCGGGTCTCCATCCCGCCCAGCCGCCCCTCCATCGCCGCGAGCAGTCGGGCGTTCTCCGCCTGGGCCCAAGCGGCCTGCTCGGCGAGTTGGCGGTAGTCGTCCGCGCGGGCGGCCTCGTACCGGGCCCGCCGGGTCTTCGAGAACTGCACGACGGTCACCGTGAACACGCTGATGATCAGGGCGAAGATGCCGATCGCGCCGACCACCTCGGTCCAGTCGTGCTCGCTCATCGCTGCGCTCCCGGCTGCTCGGCCGAGTCGGGCACGGTCAGCGTCTCCGCAGCTGCCGCGACGACCCGGGGGGTGAGTGTGAGCACGAACGGCTCCACCTCGTAGTAGTTCATGGCCTTCCCGTCCTCCGACAACTCCAGGCGAGCGGTGACCAGTCCGGCCGCCGCCAGCTTTCGTAGGTGGACCTGCAACAACGCTCGGCTGATGCCCAGCTGCCGGGCCAGCCCGCTGACGTACGCGCGCTCGCGGGACAGCGCGGCGACGATCCGCAGCCGATGCGGGTTGGCCAGGGCGGCCAGCACCCGGACCAGGTCGTCGCCGGTCGGCGGTGGAGCGCTGCTCACAACAAGCCCTCGCACATGCAAAAAGAAGCTAGCAGGTACGGGCGCGTGGCGGTGGGGAGCGACGGCGGAATCAGGGGGATCTCAGGGGCGGGCGGAGAACACCCGGACACACAGCGACGCCGGGCCGGTGAGATCACCGGCCCGGCGTCGCGGGTACGTCGTACGTCAGCTCTTGAAGGCGTCCTTGATCTTCTCGCCGGCCTGCTTGAGCTTGGCCGTCGACTGGTCAGCGCGACCCTCGGCCTCGAGCTGCTCGTTGTCGGTGGCCCGACCGGCGCCTTCCTTCAGCTTGCCGGCCGCGTCCTCGGTGGCGTTGTTGATCTTGTCGTCGAAACCCATTGCCAACCTCCATCGCAAGCGTCGCTACGACATCAGCAATACCCCCGCCGTCACCGGTCCAACCATTACCGCCGTCACAGTCCGCGATCGACGGTGGCCGACCGGAACCGACGCAGTCGCAGACTGTTGGCCACCACGAAGACCGAGGACAGCGCCATGGTCGCGCCGGCGATCATCGGGTTGAGCAGTCCGGCGGCGGCCAGCGGCAGGGCCGCCACGTTGTAGCCGAAGGCCCAGAACAGGTTCCCGCGGATGATGCCGAGCGTGCGTCGGGACAACCGGATGGCGTCCACGGCGGCGTCCAGGTCGCCCCGGACGAGAGTGAGGTCGGACGCCTCGATCGCCACGTCGGTGCCGGTGCCCATGGCCAACCCGAGATCGGCCTGGGCCAGCGCCGGGGCGTCGTTGACCCCGTCACCGACCATCGCCACCGACCGCCCCTCGGCCTGGAGCCGCTTCACCACGTCGACCTTGCCAGCCGGCAACACCTCGGCGATCACCTCGTCGATGCCCACCTCGGCCGCGACCGCCCGGGCCACCGTGGTGTTGTCCCCGGTCAGCAGGACCGGTGTGAGCCCCAGCGCGCGCAGCCGGGCAACCGCCGCCCGACTGGTCGGTCGGACCGCGTCGGCGACCGCGAGCACACCCCGGGCCTGTCCGTCCCAGCCGGCCACGATCGCCGTACGGCCCGCGGCCTCCGCCTCGCTGACGGCCCACTCGACCTCCGGCGGCACGTCGATCTGCCGCTCACGCAGCAGGCGGGCCCGGCCGACCAGCACGACCCGCCCGTCCACGGTGCCGGTCACGCCCAACCCTTCGAGGTTGCGGAAACCGGTCACCGGGGGCAGCGCGCCGGCCTCGGCGGCACCCGCGGCGATCGCCCGGGCGATCGGGTGCTCGGAGGCGGCCTCCACCGCGCCGGCGAGCCGGAGCAGCTCGGCCCGGTCCTCCCCGCTCGCGGGCACCACGTCCGTCACCGTCATCCGGCCGGTCGTGACGGTGCCGGTCTTGTCCAGCACCACCGTGTCCACCCGGCGGGTCGACTCCAGCACCTCCGGCCCCTTGATCAGGACACCGAGTTGGGCGCCCCGACCGGTGCCGACCAGCAACGCCGTCGGGGTGGCCAGGCCGAGCGCACAGGGACAGGCGATGATCAGCACGGCCACGGCTGCGGTGAACGCGGCGGTCGTCCCGGCTCCGGTGCCAAGCCACCAGCCGAGGGTGCCGACGGAGAGCGTGATGACGATCGGCACGAAGACACCGGAGATCCGGTCCGCCAACCGCTGCACGGCCGCCTTGCCGCTCTGCGCCTGCTCGACCAGGTCGGCCATCCGGGCGAGCTGGGTGTCCGCACCGACCCGGGTCGCGGTGACGACCAGCCGCCCGCCCGCGTTGATGGTGGCACCGACAACGGCGTCCCCGGGGCCGACCTCGACCGGCACCGACTCACCGGTGAGCATGCTGGCGTCGACGGCGGAGGTGCCCTCGTCGACCACCCCGTCGGTGGCGATCTTCTCCCCGGGACGGACCACGAACCGATCGCCGACGGCGAGCTGGTCCACCGGGATCAGGGTCTCCACCCCGTCGCGCAGCACCGCCACCTCGCGGGCGCCGAGTTCGAGCAGGGCACGCAGGGCCGCGCCGGCGGTGCGCTTGGACCGGGCTTCGAAGTAGCGCCCGGCCAGGATGAACACCGTCACCCCGGCGGCCGCCTCCAGGTAGATGTTGCCGGCGCCGTCGGTGCGGGTGATGTCGAAACGGAACGGGTGCGTCATCCCGGGCAGGCCGGCGTCACCGAGGAACAGCGCCCAGAGCGACCAGCCGAACGCAGCGAGGGTGCCGAGCGACACCAGGGTGTCCATCGTCGCCGCGCCGTGCCGCAGGTTGGTCCACGCGGCCCGGTGGAACGGCAGGCCACCCCAGACCACCACCGGGGCGGCCAGGGTCAGTGACAGCCACTGCCAGTAGTCGAACTGCCAGGCCGGGACCATGGCCAGCAGCACCACCGGCACGCTCAGCGCCACCGAGACCCAGAGTCGGGTACGCGGACCCTTCAACGGGTCCACCGCCTGCTCTTGCGTCGGCGGGCTGGGCAGCGCGGCCGTGTAGCCGGTCTTCTGCACCGTCTCGATGAGGTCGTCCGGCGTGACGCCATCGACGTACCGGACCGTCGCCTTCTCGGTGGCGTAGTTGACTGTGGCGCTCACACCGTCCATCCGGTTGAGCTTCTTCTCGATCCGGGCGGCGCAGGCGGCGCAGGTCATCCCGCCGATCGCCAACTCGATCCGGTTGGGTGCCTCGGGTAGCGGTCTGCTGCTGGTGGTGGTCATCGTCTGGTCCCGTCAGTTGTGCCCGTGCCCGGGGGTGCCGTGGTCGGCGCCCTCGGTCGGCGCGGGTCCGCTCGGGCTGGGAACGACCCCGGTCGAGGTGCCGTCGGTGACGACTGTGAACTCGGCGGTGTGCACCGCCCCACCGTGCCGGAAGTCGAGGTAGAGCCGGTAGCTGCCGGCCGACGGCACCTCGGCGAGGAAGGTGACCGCCGGGCCGGGTCGGGTCCGCCCGTTCCCCGGTGTCCCGTCCGGGTGCACGTGCAGGTAGGCCAGATCACCTCGGCGTAGCGCCACCAGGTGCCCGTACGCGCCCAGGTAGGGCTCCAGGTCGGTGACCGGCTGACCGTCCCGGCTCACGGTCAGGGTCAGTTCCGACGTGCGGCCGGGCTGCGGCGCGCCGGTCAGGGTCACCGTGTAACCGTCGACGGTGGTGCTGGTCGAGGGTGCCGGCAGTGGTCGCTCGGTCAGCTCGCCGGGGACTGTCACGTCCACACCGAGGGTCAGGGGCTCCGCCCCGGTCGGGGCGAAGTCGGCGAAGGCCCGCCACTGCCCGGCGCCGGCCAGCGGGGTGTCGACCCGCCAGGTGCCGTCCGGGGCCAACTCGGGGTGCACGTGCCGGAAGCCGGAGAGGTCCCGCCGGACGACGATCAGGTGCATTTGCTTGTCGTGCGCCACGTCGTAGCGGGTCACCGGGCGTCCGTCCGGCCCGACGATCCGGAAGGCGAACTCGTCGGCCGGCGCGTCGACAGTTTCGAGGGTGTAGCCGTTGTCGGAGACGAGCAGGCCGCCGGGGAGGCGATCGGTGGTCCCGCCCCCGCCGGTCGCGGGAGCCGCGCCGTCGTCGTGTCGACTCTCGGCCGCCGGGGTGCTGTCGACCACCCGACCGATCCCGTACGTCGTGCCGAAGACCGCCGCCAGTCCGACGGCGAACACGCCCAACTTCGTCACGGTGCGCATGGCGGCCCTCCGATCACGCGTCAACGAGGTTGTAGCCGGCCTCGTCGACGGCGGCCCGGACGACTTCGGTGTCCAACGGCTGGTCGCTGTCGACGGTGACCCGGCCGGTGGCGAGGTCGACCTGGACCTCGTGCACGCCCGCGATGCCGCCGACCTCGGCGGTGACCGCGCTGACGCAGTGCCCACAGGTCATGCCCTGCACCTGGTACGTCGTGTTGACCATCAGAACGTCTCCTTACCGGTACGGGGTGGGGGTATCCCCACCGGGAGCGACGGTACCATACCCCCCGGGGGTACGCTATCCTTGCCGGCATGACCACACCCGCCCCGATCCGGGGGTACACCGCCAGCAAGGACCAACTGCTCGCGCGACTCCGCCGGGTCGAGGGGCAGGTCCGGGGCATCGAGAAGATGGTCGACGACGACCGTTACTGCATCGACGTGCTCACCCAGATATCGGCGATCCAGGCCGCCCTCGACAAGGTGGCGCTCGGGCTGCTCGACGGGCACGCCCGGCACTGCATGCACGAAGGGGCGGCCGAGGGCCGGGCCGACGAGATGGCCACCGAGATGATGGCGGCGGTCGGCCGGCTGATGAAGCGCGGCTGACACCCTCAGTCAGTGTCGAGACGGACCCGACGGAGCAACTGCGCGTTGAGCGCCACCACGATGGTGGACGCGGACATCAGCACCGCGGCCACCGCCGGGCTCAACGCCACACCCGCCCACGCCAGCACCCCCGCCGCGAGCGGCAGAGCCACCACGTTGTAGCCCGCCGCCCAGGCCAGGTTCTGACGCATCGTGCGGTACGACGCCCGGGACAGCCGGACCACGGCGCCCACCCCACGCGGGTCCGACGACGCCAGCACCACCCCGGCGGACTCGATCGCCACGTCGGTGCCCGCGCCGATCGCGATGCCGACGTCCGCCCGGGCCAACGCCGGCGCGTCGTTGACCCCGTCGCCGACCATCGCCACCGTCAACCCCCGCCGTTGCAGGTCCGCCACCCGCTCGTCCTTCTCCGCCGGCAGCACCTCCGCGAAGACCTCGTCGACGCCGGGCCGGAAGCCGAGTTCGGCAGCGACCGCCTCCGCCACCGGGCGGGCGTCACCAGTGATCATGGCGATGGTCCGGACACCCTCGGCGCGCAGTTCGTCGACGGCCCGCCGGGCCTCCGGGCGCACCTCGTCGGTCAGCGCGAACGCGCCGAGCACGGCCTCCGGCAGCCGCACCAGGTGCAGCACCGCGGCGCCCCGCGCCGACCACCGGTCGGTCGCCACCTCCAGCTCCGACGGGAGCGACACACCCAGTTCCCGCAGCAGCGCCGCACCGCCCACCGCGTACTCCGTACCGTCGATTGTCGCCCGCACACCGCGGCCCGGCAGCGACCGGAACCCGGCGGCCGGGAGCGGGCCGGCGGGCCCGGCCGCCGCCACGATCGCGCGGGCCAGCGGATGCTCGCTGTCCGACTCGACGCCCGCCGCGATCCGCAGCGCCTCGTCCCGTTCCGTGCCCAGCACCGTCGCCACGTCGGTCACCGCGTGTTCGCCCCGGGTCAGCGTGCCGGTCTTGTCGAAGAGCACCGCGCCCACGGTCCGCATCCGCTCCAACGCCAACCGGTCCTTGACCAGGATCCCGGACCGCGCGGCCAACGCGGTGGAGAGCGCGACGACGAGGGGAATGGCGAGACCGAGCGCGTGCGGGCAGGCGATCACCAGGACGGTGACCGCGCGGACCACCGCCTCGTCGGGTCGACCGAGCGCCGCCCAGACCAGCACGGTCAGCACGGCCGTGCCGGTGGCGACGTAGAACAGCGCGGCGGCGAACCGGTCGGCCAGCAGTTGGGCCCGCCCGCCGGAACCCTGGGCCTGCGCGACCATTCGCTGGATGCCGGCGAGCGCGGTCTGCTCACCCAGCGCCTCGACGCGTACCCGGATCGCCGAGTCGGTGGCCACCGTGCCGGCCACCACCCGGTCACCCACGGACCGGGCGACCGGCCGTGACTCACCGGTGATCATCGACTCGTCCAGCTCGGCGTCACTTTCGACGACGCGGCCGTCCGCCGGCACCCGACCGCCCGGACGGACCAGCACCACGTCACCGACCCGCAGGTCGGACACCGCCACCGCCTCGACCTGTCCGTCCGCCGCGACGCGCTCGGTCTCGTCCGGCAGCAGCGCGGCCAGCGCCGCGAGCGCTCCCCGGGCCTGCCCGATGGCCTTCATCTCCTGCCAGTGGCCGAGCAGCATGATGGTGACCAGCGCGGCCAACTCCCACCAGAAGTCCAGGTCGAAGGCGCCCACACTGGTCGCCAGGGACGCCGCGTACGCGACGGTGATCGCCATCGCGACCAGCAGCATCATTCCGGGCGCGCGGTCCCGCACCTCCCGCACCGCACCCACGAGGAACGGCCAGCCGCCCCACCAGAACACCACCGAGCCGAGCACCGGGCCCACCCAGGAGCGGCCGGGTACGTCCCCGCCCAGGCCCCACTGATCCCACACCAGGTGGCTGGTCAGGACCACCGGAACGGTGAGAGCCAGACAGACCCAGAAGCGCCGGCGGAACATCTCGGGATCGTGCCCGGCGTGCTTGTCGTGCCCGCCGTGCTTGTCGTGCCCTCCGTGATGGGGTGGCCCGACCGGGACGTGCTGGCCGGGGTCGGGCGCTGACGACGCGGACATGTCTCCACGATGCCCGTCCAGGGACCGCCACGCGGGCGGTTCCACCACCGACACTCCGTCACGACCTGCGTCCCCCGACCGTGCTGGTTAGCATTCCCCACGATGACCCCCGGTAGACCGAGGCACGAACGGGCACCCGCGCCGCCGCGCGGTGGTGTCGCGGCCGGCCGGTCCGGTCCGACCCTGACCGTCCGTGACCGAACGGTCGTCAGCCGGCGAACCCCCGCGTTCCCCCACCACGTTTCCGCAGTGACGGTGAACCGACCGGCCCACTGACACGTACCCCGCACCGGATCGTTGGGAGTCTCACCTTGGGTTCCGACCACGCCCGTCCCGCTCCGTCCGCCCCGCCCCGGGTGCGACGGATCCTCGTCATGACCGTGGTGCCCCTCTTCGTCGCCACCGTGATCGCGGCCGTGCTCCTCTGGCCACGCGGCGGGTCACCGCAATCCGACGGCGGGGCGGACGTGCCGCGCTACAGCGGCACCGTGACCCGGGTGGTGATGGAGCCGTGCCCGCCGTCGCCGTCGAGCCCCGAGGGCACACCGAGCATCGGCGACGGGCGCTGTGGCACCGTCGACGTCCGCGTGGACGACGGGCCGTCGGCCGGCCAGCGGGTCGAGACGCCGGTGCCCGACGGGCCGGGCGCACCCCGGGTGGAGGTCGGCGACGAGGTCATCCTGGTCGAACTGACCGACCCCACCGACCCCACCATCAGCAACTGGAACGTCGCCGAGCACCAGCGGGGCACCCCGATGCTGTGGTTGGCTGTCGTCTTCGCCGCCGCGATCGTCGCGTTCGGTCGGTGGCGGGGTCTCGCCGCGCTCGCCGGCCTGGCCGCCAGCTTCGCCATCCTGCTCACCTTCGTGCTGCCGGGCATCGGCGCGGGCAAGTCACCCCTGCTGGTGGCGGTGGTCGGCGCCGCCCTGATCATGTTCGTGGTGCTCTACCTGACACACGGGGTCACCGCACAGACGTCGGTAGCGGTGCTCGGCACCCTGGGCAGCCTGGTGCTGACCGGCGTGCTCGCCACCATCGCCACGGCCGCGACCCACCTCACCGGCTTCGGCAGCGAGGAAGCCACCACCCTGTCGATGTTCCAGGGCGACGTGGACCTGCACGGCCTGCTGCTCGCCGGAATCATCATCGGATCGCTCGGGGTGCTCGACGACGTGACGGTCACCCAGGCGGCCACCGTCACCGAGCTTGCGCACGCCAACCCCGGCCTTACCCGGTTGCAGCTGTACCGTGCGGCAACCCGGGTCGGTCGGGCGCACATCGCGTCCACTGTCAACACCATCGTGCTGGCGTACGCGGGCGCGTCGCTGCCGCTGTTGCTCCTGCTCACCGCCGACGCGCGGCCGATCGGGCAGATCCTCACCAGCGAGTTCCTCGCCCAGGAGATCGTGCGCAGCGCGGTAGCCACCCTCGGCCTGATCGCCGCCGTGCCGCTGACCACCGGACTGGCCGCGGTGGTGACCGCCGCCGGTCGCACGGACACCACGTCGGCCGCCGACGCTCCCGCCCCACGACCGCAGACGGACCGGGCGGAGGCGCTGGCCGCACTTGTCTCACCGCGAACGGGTCACCCCGAGGAGTCGGACCCGACGCGGACTCCACCCCCATCTACCGCCGCCGACCGGTGGCCGGAGCCGAACAGGAGCACGGATACGACATGGTGACACTCCTCAGCGTGACCAGATCGGGCCTCCACCCTGAGAACCGCGTCACTGGTCACTCAACGCTATGGCGAAATGACGCTTTTGGTCGGCATCCAGGCGTAGCTCACCCGGTCGACTCTCGGGTAACCTCGCTGCCGGTCACCGATGAAGGCGCGAAGCGGCGTCTGCGGTGCCACCGCCCAATCGCCAACCGGCGAGCCGGGGACCCAGGTACGTGGGGTGAATCCGCGTCAGCGGTAGGGGCCACTTCCGCCCCGAACCCGTCAGCTAACCCGGTCGGCGGTCGAGGGAAGGGAACATTGTGACGGCACCCCTACGCCGCTGGTTGACACCCGTGGTGGCCGTGATCGCCGCACTCACCGTGCTCGCCGGGCCCCTCCCGGCCCACGCCGCCCCGACGAACCCCACCCCGTCCGGGCACGAGGAGGACGGCGAGCCGAAGCTGCTCACCGACGTCATCGAGCAGGCCAACCGCGACTACTCCGCCGCGAAGTCCCAACTGGACAAATCCAAGAAGCGGCAGAGCGAATTGGCGCAGGAGGTCGATCGGGCCCGGGCCGACCTGGACGCGCTGGCCCCCCAGGTCGGGCAGATCGCCGCCCAGTCGTACCGGACCGGCCGCATCGGCGCGCTCGCGATGCTGTTGGAGAGCAAGGCCCCGGACGCGTTCGTCCAGCGCGCCTCGCTGCTCGACGAGATGAACATGGTCAACGAGAAGAAGCTCGCCGAGGTCAACACGGTGAAGGCCCGCGCCGAGCAGGCCAAGCTACTTCTCGACGCGGAGGTCCGCGAGCAGCAGAAGCAGACCGCCGTGATGGCGAAGCGGAAGAGCGAGGCCGACAAGGCGCTCTCCCTCGTCGGCGGGAAGGGCTTCACCGGCGGCCTGGTCGACGCCACCTCGAAGGTCGCCAAGATCGGCCCGGGTCGCACCGCCGACGGTGACTGGAAGCCGCAGTCGTGCAGCGAGAAGGACCCGACCACGTCGGGTTGCGTCACCCCCCGCACGCTGCACGCGTACAAGGAGGTCAAGGCGGCCGGCTTCAACCGGTTCGTCGGCTGCTACCGCTCCGGCGGGCCGTGGGAGCACCCGAAGGGCCGCGCCTGCGACTGGTCGCTGCAGAAGAGCGGCTTCGCCCCGTGGCACAACGACGACACCCGGAAGTACGGCAACAACGTCGCCGCCTTCCTCATCCGCAACGCCGACCGACTGGGCATCTACTACGTCATCTGGAACCGGCAGATCTGGTTCCCGGCGACCGGCTGGAGTTCGTACAGCGGGCCGTCGAACCACACCGACCACGTCCACATGTCGCTGCTCTGACCCGCAGGACATTCGTCGAGGGCCGTTCCGCGTCGCGCGGAGCGGCCCTCGTCGCGTCCGGCCGCGAAAGGCGCGGCCCTCGTCAGGTCAGGCCGCTGCGGGCGCGGCCGGGTCGGCGTCGAGAGTCGTGAGGCCGGCCGGTACGGCGGCCACCGGGCGCACCTCTCCAGCGGCGAGCCGGTACGACACACCCACCACCGCGCACCGCCCCTGCGCCACCTCGCCGGCCAACACGGGCGACTGCCCGAGCAACGTCTCGACGGTCTGTGCGATGTGGATGTCGACGATGCCGTTGATGTCCTGCACACCCGCGGCCTCGGCCCGGCGCAGGCTGGGCAGCACGGCGTCGACCACCGCGGGCAGGTGCCCCGGCGGTCGGGCGCCGGTCGCGGCGGCCTCCCGGGCCGCCTGCACCGCGCCGCACGAGTCGTGACCGAGCACCACCACGAGCGGGGTGCCGAGCACTGTCACCGCGTACTCCACGCTGCCGAGCACCTCTGGGCCGGCGGTGTGGCCGGCGGTCCGGACCACGAACAGGTCACCCAGTCCGCGGTCGAAGATGATCTCGGCGGCCAGGCGGGAGTCGGAGCAACCGACGATCACCGCGAACGGGTGCTGCCCGTCGGCCACGGCGGCCCGGCGGCCGGCGTCCTGGTTGGGGTGGCGCGGAGCGCCGTCGACGAAGCGCCTGTTGCCGGCGATCAACTCGGTGTAGGCCAGAGCCGGCGCGCTCGGCGCGGCTGCCCGGTCGGTGGTCCGCTGTGGCCCCGGCTGCCCACCGGTAGTTCCGGAATGACTCATCCCCGCACCTCGTCTCGATGCATCTGACCTGGTCAAACGGCTTCAGGTGGGCCGGCGGCGGGCGGCGGCTCGGGGTCAACGGTCACACGCACCGAAAAACGCGTCAAGGGATGCGTGATATAGATTTCATACGTTGACCCGGAATCGACCCGCGGGCGACGCACCGAGGGCGGGCATCCGCAGAGGCGGTCACACGATGACGAACACGTCCGGCAGCGGGCGAAACTGGACATTCCTCACCAACCACGGTCACGTTCTGCTGGCCATCGCCCGCGACCCCACCGCCCGACTGCGGGACGTCGCCGCCGAGGTCGGGGTGACCGAACGCGCCGCGCAGGCCATCGTCGCCGACCTGGAGGCGGACGGATACCTGCACCGCACCCGCGTCGGCAGGCGCAACGAATACACCCTCAACCCGGCCGGCCGGTTCCGGCACCCCGCCGAAGCCGACCGTCAGGTCGGCGCGCTGCTCGCACTGTTCGCCGAGACGCCCACCGCGGACGTCGACCCCCAGGCCTGACCGTCGTCGCCGGGCCGATGCCCGACCGGGCACAGCGGTAATCTCTGCGGGTGCGCGAATGCCCGCCGTCGAGCGCGACCCCCTCGTCCCGCCATGCCACCCGCGCTGTCCTCAGTGGAATGCTGGCGCTACTGCTCGGCACCGGCCTGGTGGCACCCTCCCCGGCCAGCGCCGCACCCCCCACCTGCGGTCCCGAGGGCGAGGAGGGCCTGGCACAGATGCCGTGGGCGTTACGCCGTCTGGAACCAGCATCGGCGTGGCCACTGTCCCGCGGCGCGGGAGTGACGGTGGCGGTGATCGACTCCGGGGTCTCCGCGACCCACCCGCTGCTCAGCGGCCAGGTGCTCGACGGTCGCGACTTCAACGACCTGCCGGCCAACAAGGGGCAGTGCGACCTCGTCGGGCACGGGACGATGATCGCCGGCATCATCGCCGGCCGGGAAGGCACCGGCGTCCCGTTCAGCGGCATCGCCCCGGCCGCCCGCATCCTCCCCATCCGGGTCCTGCCGGACCTCAAGGACACCGACGACCCGCAGCTTCCCGGGCAGATCGCCGCCGCGATCGACTGGGCGGTCGACCAGGGCGCCGACGTGATCAACCTGTCGCTGACGACCATCCCCGGTCCGGAACTCACCGCCGCCGTCGACCGTGCGCTGGCCAAGCGGGTGGTGCTCGTCGCCGCCGCCGGCAACCAGCAGGAGGGGCAGCAGAGCAGGCCTGGTTATCCGGCCGCGTACCCCGGGGTGCTGGCCGTCGGCGGGGTCAACGAGGAGGGCGGTCACGTCGGCACCTCGATCAGCGGTGACTACGTCGACATCGCCGCGCCGGGGCTGAACATCATCGGGCCGGCGCCGCGGGGGGCCGGCTACCGCGCCGAACCGAACGGCGGCACCAGCTACGCCGCCGCGTACGTCTCGGGTGCCGCCGCGCTGGTCCGGGCCGCCTACCCCGACCTCACCCCGGAACAGATCGCCGAACGACTGGAACGCACCGCCGACAACCCGCCGGAAGGTCACAACGCCGACATCGGTTACGGCATGGTCAACCCGTACCGGGCGGTGTCGAGCATCCTGGGCACCCGGACGAACCCACCCGCCAGCGCGATCCCCGCGCCGATGGCAACGGACGACCCGTTGGGCTGGCAACGCACCGCCGCGATCTGGACGGCGCTGGTCGGCGGGCTGATCGCCGCGCTGCTGCTGATCGGGCGACCGATCGTCAGCCGGGGCCGCGAACGAGGTTGGCGCCCGGGCCGACGCACCGACGCGCCAACCGCCGGCTGATCCGCCGGGTCGGCAGCACCTCGCCGGGGCAGAAACAATGCGGCTCCGGCCCGGATCGACCGGACCGGAGCCGCACCAACGGGCTTCTCAGCCCCACACCTTCGAGTTGCTCATCTCGGTGGAGACGTAGTTCTCGCGGGCGATGCCGACAGCGCCGCCGATCTCGTTCAGGATCCGGTTGATGTCCCGGACCGCCGTGTCCCACTTGGCCTGGTGCTGCTCGTAGGCAACCCGGTCCTCGCCGTCCCAGTGCAGCTTGGACAGCATCGACCGCAGCGTGTCGAGCTTCTCGTCGATGGTCTTCGAGATGGCCTGCATCTGCTGGTTGCTGCTCTCGAGGACAGCGTAGTCAACTTTGATCGTCACGATTTCCTCCTCTGCTGCCTGCGGATCACGGGTTGAGAGCAGAGTGGAACTTGTCCAGCATCTGCTGCTGCTCTTCGTCGTTGACCTGGTGCGTCGTACCCGACTTGTCGAGCAGGTCGGCGATGTTGTCCATCGCCGTCAGCAGCTTGACGGTGTCCTCGTTCCAGCGCGTCATCAGCGACTGGAAGCCCGTGGACGCCTGGCCCTTCCACGCCATCGCCAGGTCGTCGACCACGTTCCACAGCTTCTTCAGCTCGCCGTCAACCTCGCTGCGCGTGGACCGCACGTCACTCGCGGCGGTATGCAGAGTCGCTGCTTCGACCTCGAACGCCATGCTTCACACCCCTCCGTCATCTTGTGGTGGCGGCTTCGCCGCACCCCTCCCCCGCGGCAAGGCAGCAACACCCCACCGACGGACACTCCAGTGAAGACCGTAGCGGAACCCGACCAGCCCTCGCAGCCCTGACCACCGAAGCCCGATGGATGGTGGTGGATCGGACCAAGCCGGCCCGGCACGTCCCACCGAACGACAGGCGTCGGTCACGCCGGCTCGGCCCACGCGGTCTGGATCAGCTGCTGGCCGTCCCGCCGGCGGACCAGGGTGCCTCGACCCGGTGGCTGTGGACTCGGCCGCAGCGTCCCGAAGACCGCACCCTCCTCCCGGCTGCCGGACATCAGCAGGCCCGGGGAGTCCAACTCACGCAACCGTTGCAGCACCGGCTCGTAGAGCGCACGGGACACCCCGCCGACCCGCCGCGTGATGATCAGGTGCAGGCCGATGTCACGTGCCTGGGGCAGCAACTCCTGGAGGGCGCTGAGCGGATTGCTGCCACCGGAGGCGACCAGGTCGTAGTCGTCGACCAGGATGTAGAGGTCCGGACCCTTCCACCAGCTGCGGTCGCGCAGTTGGGCGGTGGTCACGTCCGGCCCGGGCAGCCGGTTGGACAACGCGCTCCGGATCGAGGCGAGCCCCTGCGCGAACGCCTGGTTGGACGGCGCGTAGTCCAACAGGTGATCGCCCTCCACCGCACCGAGCAGACCACGCCGGTAGTCGGCGATCACCAGGCGGGCCTGCGCGGGCGTGTACCGCTCGGTGATGCCCCGGGCGATCAGTCGCAGCAGGTTGGTCTTGCCGCACTCCGCGTCGCCGAAGACCGTCAGGTGCGGCTCGTTGACCAGATCCAGGTAGACCGGTGCCAGCGCCGACTCGTTGACACCGATCGGCAGACCGGGCGCCGACCGGTCGATGATCCGGGCCAACTCGCCCACCGGCAGCCGGCGGGGCAGCAGCCGCACCTTCGGCGCCGGGCGGCCCGGCCAGTTCGCCGCCACGTGCCCGGCCAGGGACACCGACGCCTCACTGAGGTCGTCGATGTCCCGGCGACCGTCGATCCGCGAGATCGCCGTGAGGAAGTGCAGCTTGTCCCGGGTCAGGCCGCGACCGGGCGACTTCTCCGGCACGTTCGTCGCCGCCCGGCGGTCGATCTCCGACTCGGACGCGTCACCCAGCCGCAGCTCCAACTTGGTGCCGAGCAGATCCCGCATGTTGATGCGGATCTCCGCCCACCGCACGGCCGTGAGCACCACGTGTACGCCGAAGCCGAGGCCACGGTTGGCCAGCGTGGTGATGGTCTGCTCCAGCTCCTCGTACTCCTGGCGCAGCGTGTTCCAACCGTCGACCACCAGGAACACGTCGCCGAAGGGATCGTCGACGAACTCGCCGGCGGCCCGGCGACGGCGGTAGCTGGCCACCGAGTCGATGCCGTGCTGGGCGAACCGCGTCTCCCGGTCGTCCAGGACGGCCACCACCTCGGCCACCGTCCGGCGTACCGCCTCGACGTCGCGTCGACCGGCCACCCCCGCCAGGTGCGGAAGCTGCTCCAGACTGCGCAGCGCGCCTCCGCCGAAGTCCAGGCAGAAGAACTGCACCTCACGCGGGGTGTGCGTGAGAGCCAGCGAGGCGAGCAGCGTCCGCAGCATGGTGCTCTTACCGCTCAACGAACGGCCGACGATGACCACGTTGCCGCCGGCACCGGCCAGCTCGACCATCATCGGGTCACGGCGCTGCTCGTACGGGCGGTCCACCACACCGACCGGCACTGTCAACCTGCCCCGCCCGGGCCAGGACGCGGTGCACAACCCGTAGGTCGGGTCGACGGCCAGCGCGCCGAGCAGCTCGCCCAGACCCGGCGGATCGGCCAGCGGCGGCAGCCACACCTGGTGGGCCGGGCGGCCCCGGCCCTTGAGCTGGTCGATCAGCACGTCGAGCATCGCCACTGCCTTGCCGTCGGCCGGTTGCTCCGGCTCGGGGGCGGCGGCCACCGGCATCTGCGGGAGCTGGGCCGGAACGAAGTCGAGGCCGTACGGCACGATCCGCCGCTGCACCAACGCCTGCGAGGCGCTCGCCTGCTGCCCCGGCGCCCGGTACGCCCCCGACACGTACGCGGCCCGGAACCGCAGCATCGTGCTGGTGTCGGTCTTCAGGTAGCCGTGACCGGGCGCGTTCGGCAGCTCGTACGCGTCCGGCACGCCGAGCACGATCCGGCTCTCCACCGCGGAGAAGGTACGCAGACCGATCCGGTAGGACAGGTGCGTGTCCAGACCACGCAGCTTGCCCTCTTCGAGTCGCTGGCTGGCCAGCAGCAGGTGCACGCCGAGCGACCGGCCCAGCCGGCCGATCATCACGAACAGGTCGATGAAGTCGGGCTTGGCCGCGAGCAGTTCGCTGAACTCGTCGCAGATGATCAGCAGGCTGGGCATCGGGGCCAGCGGCTCGCCGGCGGCGCGGGCCTTCTCGTACTCGAAGCGCGAGACGTAGTTGCCGGCTGCCCGCAGCAACTCCTGCCGGCGCACCATCTCGCCGGCGAGCGCGTCGCGCATCCGGTCGACCAGCGGCAGCTCGTCGGCCAGGTTGGTGATCACGGCGCTGGTGTGCGGCAGCGCCTCCAACGAGGCGAACGTCGCGCCGCCCTTGAAGTCCACCAGGACGAAGTTCAGCTCCTCCGACGAGTGGGTCACCGCCAACGCGGCCACCACCGTACGGAGCAGCTCGCTCTTGCCGGACCCGGTGGCACCGATCACCAGGCCGTGCGGGCCCATGCCCTCGTGCGCCGACTCCTTGAAGTCCAGTTCGACCACGTTGCCGTCCGGGCCGACACCGAGCGGGATGCGCAGGCGGTCCCGGTGCCCACGCGGACGCCAGGTGTTCTGGACGTCCACCGTCGCGGCGTCACCCACACCGAGCAGGTCCGGTAGCTCCATGCTGCGGGCCAGCGGCTCCTCGTTGCTGGTCTGCTGCTGGGACAGCCGGTAGGGGGCGATCTGTCGGGCCAGCCCTTCGGCGGCCTCGGCGCTGAGCTGGTCGGGTCGACCCAACGGCGACGACGAACTGCCGCGCACCAGGTCGAGCGAGCTGCCGTCGGCCACGTCGAGGCAGAGCAGCCAGCGACCGGCGTCGCGCGGAACCGTGCCGGACAGGTCGATAACGGTCGTGCCGAGCAACCCCGGCCCCACCAGCTGACAGGTCGGCGAGACCTCGCCACCGTCGATGACCACGACCAGGTGCGCGGCGGTGGTCAGCGGCTTCGCCTCGGGTGCGAAGCGGGGTCGTGCGGCCAGCTCACCGGCGAGCGCGGCCTCGGCCTCGGCCAGGCTGGCGAAGACCAGTCGGCGCGCTCCGGCCGCGTCCGTACGGGCGCTGTGGTGGGCGTGTGGCAACCACTTCACCCAGCCCCAGGACGGCTGCCGGTCCGGCGCGGCGACCACGGCGATCACCAGGTCGTCCGGTGCGTGGAAGGTGGCCAGTTGACCGAGCGCGGCACGGGTCAGGTTGAGCACCGGCTCACGGTCGCCACGCAGCACCACCCGGCTGAACGCGCGCACCGAGAGGGCGGTCGGCAGTTCGGGCACTGTGGAGTGTGCGCGGACGAAGCGCCGGAGCGCGATGGCGCTCATCGGCTCCAGGTCCTCGACCGGCTTCGTCTCCGGCGGGACGATCTCGACCGCCAGTCGTTGCGGGCCGAGGGCGATCCGGGTCTCGCCGAAGTCGTCTTCGGTGATCCGTCGCTCCCAGAGCCGACGGGACGCGGCGATCGACCAGAGCGCGTCGGGCTCCGGGTGCCGCCAGGCCATCGCGGCCCGCTGCTGCTCGGCCGCGCGCCGGGTGCGCTTACGCATCTGCGCCAGGTAGCGCATGTAGTCGCGGCGGTCCGCGTTCAACTCGGCCTTGTCCTTGCCGCCGCTGTTGGCCAGCGAACCGATGGCCATGCCGAGCATCGAGACGCCGAAGAGCCCGCCGGCGACGTACGTCATCATGCCGCCGCCCTTGCCGGCGTAGAGGAAGGCCATCGCACCGACCCCGCAGAACATCGGCAGGATCATGAGCAGTTGCCCCATGCCGCGAGGTGTCGGCTCGGGCAGCTCGGGCGGCGACTCCAGCAGCACCTCACCGCGAGGTAGGGCCGGTCCCGGCTGACGCGGGAGCCGGCGGAACACCACCGTGCTCACGGCTGTCTCCTCCCCAGAAGCGGCCCTGATGACGTGCCGCCGCGGACCGGAGCCCGCGGGTGGGCATCGTACGTGCCCGCCATCGTAGGTAATCTGCCGTGGGCGCGGTGGACCCGGACCGCAGCATCGCGGCCAGCCGATCGCAGACGCACACCTGGAGGCCACTGTGGCGACGAAGACGGCGACCGGTGGGCTGAGCCGGATCACCATCGTGGCTCCGCGTACCCGGATGGATCTGGCGCTGCCGTCGGACGTGCCGATCGCGGACCTGCTCCCCACCCTGCTGCGTTACGCGGGCGAGGACCTCGCCGACGAGGGCGCGCGGCACGGCGGCTGGGCTCTGTCCCGGTTGGGCGGTGCGCCGCTGGACGGCGGGCGCACGGCCACGCAGCTCAGCATCCGCGACGGTGAGGTGCTCTACTTCAACCCCCGGTCCGCCGCCGCGCCGGAGATCGTCTTCGACGATGTGGTGGATGCGGTGGCGACCGCCACCAACCAACGTCCCGGAGCCTGGCAGGCCGGTGCGACCCGGTCCTTCGCCGTGGTCTTCGCGGCGGCGGCGTTCGGCGCCGGTGCACTCGCCGCGCTGTTCGCCGGCCCACCACACCTGCCCGGCGCGTTGGCCGCCCTGCTGGTCGCGGTGGCGTTGCTGGTCGGCGCGGCGGTGCTGTCCAGGGCCGCCGGCGACAGTCAGACCGGTGCGGTGCTGGCCATCGTCGGCCTGACGCACGCCGCCACAGGCGGTCTGCTGCTGCTCGCCGGTGACCGGCCGCTGACCGAGTTGGCCAGCCCACACGTGCTGGTGGCGGCGACCGCCGCGGTGGTCGCCGGTGCTGTCGCCGTGTTGGCTGTCGGTGACCGGTACCCGCTCTTCTTCGCCGCGATCGGGGTGGGGGCCGCGACCGGCCTCGGCGCGCTGCTCTGCCTGGTCTTCGACCTCGACGCGTCGGCCTCCGCCGCGGTGGTGGCCGCTGTGGCGTTCGCCGTGGTGCCGGCGCTGCCGATGACCGCCTACCGGTTGGCGCGACTGCCGGTGCCGTCGATCCCGACCGGTCCGGAGGATCTGAAGACCGACACCGAGTCGGTGGACGGCCGGCAGGTGCTCCAGCGGAGTGAGCGGGCCGACCAGTTCCTGACCGGTCTGTTGTGGACGTTCGCGCTCCTGGTGCTGGGTGCGCAGGTAGTGCTGGCTCTCGACGGCCGGTTGTCGGCGGTTCTGCTGTGCCTGGTGCTGGCGCTGTTGTCGCTGCTGCGGGCCCGACCGCTCCTGGGCCGCTCCCAGCGCACCCCGGTGCTGCTCGCCGGGACCGTGGGGCTGGGCCTGGCCGCCGCGGCCACCTTCACCGACGGGTCACTGCCGGTCAAGCTCGGTCTGGTCCTCGGCGGTCTGGTGATGGCCGCCGTGATCAGCCTGATCTACGGCCTGACCGTTGCCGGCAAACGCATCTCGCCGGTCTGGGGCCGACTTCTCGACATCGCCGAGATCCTGCTGATCATCGCGCTGGTCCCGCTCGCCTTCTGGGTGTGCGGGCTCTACGGCTGGATCGTCAACCTCCGGCCCTGACCCCCACCGCCACCCTGCCGGTCACTGCTGTCGCGAACGGGAGGAGGCTCCCAACGCCGACGCGACCGGCGCGCTGGCGTAGATGCCCGGCCCGTGCTGCCCGTCCACCGGTCGGGTGGACACGCCGGTGCGGTGCGCTACGTCACGGACCACCTTCAGCAGCGCCTCGACGTGACCGTCCATCGCGGCGATCCGGAGCAGCGGTGCTGCTACGCGACCGTCCATCGACACCGTCGCCGCCACCGTGTGCGACGGCGCCGAGGTCGCCGTGATCGCGTCGACGAGCGGGCCGAGGGGCGCATCCGTTCGCCCTCGCAGCGCCATGCACCGGTGGGTCCATCCACCGCCGTGCAGCCCACGCCAGGTCTCCGTCGGCGCTTCCGGCCCCAGGTCCAGGCCGGCCGCCGAGACGATGGCGGCGCGCAGCTCCTCCCGGCCCAGCGGCCGGTGGGCCAGGCCCGCACCGGTCAGCGCCTTGCCGAGACGACCGATGCCGGCAGCCAGGGTCCGGTGCACGCCGGGCAGCCCGCCGCCCCGGCTCACCGCCTCGACCCGCGCGTCGCGGACGGTGAGGCGCAACGCCACCCACACCGTCCGGTGCGCGGCCGGCGGTGCGCCGGGCGCCGGGTACCAGACCAGGGTGTGTGCGACGACCTGGGCCCGGGACACCGGGGCGCTGAAGTCGGCCAGTACGCGCAGCACCTGGTCCATCGTGGACGCGTGCACCGATCCGACCGTGGCGCCGCTGACGGACTGCAGAGCGACCGCCGCGAACCACCCCTGGGCGTCCTGCCCGATGCCGAGCCGGGTGCCCCGATCGGTCAATTCGATGATGCTCAGCTCGGGGGCGAGAGTGACCAACCGTGGGTCCGTCGCCGTGCCACCTGCCACCGCGGCCGACGCGCGCTCAGCACGGCTCCGCAGCCGCCGACGCAACAGCAGGTCCTCGAACCACCAGCGGCCTCCCCGTCGGGCGAAGGTGGCCAGGAGGACGAGCGCCCCCACGCCACCCGCAGCGGCGAGCAGCCAACCGGGACCGGCCGACGCCGCCCAGACGCCCAGCACGCACAACTCCAGCACGACGAGCTGCCCGACCAGTACCGGGCCGATTCGCCCCCCACCGGATCGGTCGCTCGGCGGCGTCGAGCGGGTCGTGGACGGGTCCGTGGCCGCTCGGGCGGGTCGTGCCTGAACCTGCGTCATCGCTGACTGTCCCTCCTGCACGTACGGCTCTGCGCCGGGTCGGTCCGACGTCGGCCACGAACGGTGGTCCCAAGGAACCCCGGTCGGCCCCTTATCGTAGGGAAGCCCGCGACGGCGCCCCGACCTGATCGTCGCGGATCCACCCTGCCGGAGGTAAGTCATGCGGACCCGCCGCGATCAGGTGCAGGCGTACCGCTTCGTCACCCGCCGGATCGTCTCCGCGTTGCTGTCGGGCGACCCGGAGACCACCAACCTGCCGATGCGAAGGCTCGGCATGGCTGTCTTCGGCAGTGTCATCACCGCGGCCGTCGTGCTCGGCGGGGTCGGCGCCTACGGTCAGCTCACCGGGAACACCGCGCCGCTGGAGGACCAGACCCTGGTCATCGAACGGGAGACCGGCGCGACGTACGTGTTCCTGGAGGGACAGCTCCACCCGACGCTCAACTACGCCTCGGCGCGCCTGATCCTCGACCAGCCGGACGCGACGGTGCGGACGATGTCCCAGGCCTCCCTGCGGGACCGCCCACGGGGGCTCACCCTCGGCATCGTCGGCGCGCCGGACGCACTGCCGGACCGCAAGTCGCTGACCGGTCTGCCCTGGTCGGTCTGCGACGTGCCCGATCCGGTCGACCCGCAGCGCTCCCGCACCCGGGTCGTGATCGACCGGGCGCTGCCCGGCGGCGTCCCGCTGGGCGACCGGGCGGCGCTCGTCGTCGTGGACGACCAGCGCTACCTGGTGACCAACAACGTCCGACTTCAGGTGCTCGGCGGGGACCAGACGATCACGGCGCTGAAGATGGCCGACGCCGCGCCGCTCCGGGTCGGGCAGCAACTGCTCAACGCCGTTCCGGCCGGGCCGCCGCTGCGCAAGCCGACACTGCCCGGCGAGGGCGAGTCCAGCACGCGGATGGTGGCCGACCGACCGGCCACCGTAGGCCAGGTGTTCAGCGCCGCCGGGCGGTTCTACGTGCTCACCCGGGAAGGGCTCGCCTCGATCAGTGAGATCACCGCCCTGTTGATGGTCGGCGGCGGCGGTCGGATCACCGACATCACGCCGAACCAGGCTGGCGAGTTGTTCGTCGAGCAGCGGGTCGAGGAGGAGGGGCTGCCGAAGACGATGCCCAGCTTCTACCCGACCAGCTCGGGTCAGACAGCGTTGTGCGCGACGTACCGGGCGAGCAGCACGGGCGGGCCGCCGACCACCACCCTGGAGGTCTTCGAACGGGCACCGGCCGAGCTGACCGACGCCGATCCGGGCCCGGTGCCGGTGCCGCAGACCAGGCGGGACGCCGTACGGACCACCGAGGCGGTGCTGCTGCCCGGCGGCAAGGGCGTCATCGCGCAGGCCTCACCCGGCGCCGGGACCAGCGGTTCCGGCGCTGCCGGGTCGACGATCTACCTGATCAGCCCGCAGGGCATCCGGTACCCGCTCGGTTCGGCGGCGACGCTGGGGGTGCTCGGCTACGGCGGGGTCACCCCGCTGGCGGTGCCGGGCTCGCTGCTCTCGCTGATCCCGACCGGGCCCACCCTGAGCCGCGACGCCGCGATGTCGGTCTTCTCACCCGAGGGGCAGTGACCGGGACGGATGGCTGAGCAGCGATGACGGGTCGCCCCGCGTCGTAGCCGTGGACTAACCTGGATGTCGCTGTCGGTTGTCAACCAGAACGACGGGGATGTTGCCATGACCGGGCGTACGGAAGTCGACCTATTGTCCCTTGAGGACTTCCACCAAAACCTGGCTTCGCGGCTGAGCCAGGTGGAGTCGGTGCTGCGCAAGCTCAACACCGAGATGCAGTGCCGCCCGCCTGCGCTCGGCACGTTCCTGGACGCGACCGACCAGGCGCGCCGCTACAGCGAGGTCCACCAGTCCTATGTCGACCAGGCCGAGCGAGTCCGGCAGGCGGTGCTGGCGGCACAGCAGGCGACCAGCACGATCCTGACCAACTACCGCACCGCCGAGGCGCGTAACGCGGCCAACGCCACCGATGTCACAGCGGCGCTGAACGGTGTCGATCGGGCGTTCGAGCCGAAGGAGGACGGGCGTGTCTGACTACACCCAGCGCTACCAGGGCAACACCCACCAGCAGCTCTACGACGGCGTCATGGCCGGTCAGCCCGAGCAGATCGAGGGTGTGGCCGCCCAGTGGGCCGAGCTCAAGGGAATCCTGGACGGTCTCGGCCGCGAGTTGAACGGCGACCTGGAGAAGCTGAGCAACACCTGGACGGGTTCAGCGGGTCGGGAGTTCAACCGGCGGCTCAGCCTGATCGTCGCCCACTCCGACGCCCTAGGCGACGGAATGGCCGGCATCAAGCAGGGGCTGACCATGATGGCCGACCATCTGCGGACGGCTCGCAAGCAGGCCGAGAGCCCGGAGGAGACCGACGACAACGACAAGGCGATCTCCGGTGCGGTGAAGGGTGCCGCCACCTTCGGTCTGCCGGGTGCTCTGGTCATGGGCATCGCGGGCCACCAGCAGGACAAGGAAGAGCAGGAGAAGGCCCACCAGCGGATGGTGAACCTGGTGGCCGAGCTGGCCGGCAGTTACGAGATCTCCGCCTACGACCGGGTCGTCGAGGCGCGCCTGCCACATCCGGACACCCCGGACGCCGCCCGCAAGGATCCGACGTCCCCGTCGGCTGTTCCGACGGTCGCCAAGGCGCACGCCGGGCCCGGCAGCACCGACGTCAGCGCGCGCACCGGCGACGCGACCATCGCGAGGCCCGACCGGGCCGCCGAGCCGCCGGGCGTCGGCGACGCCTCGGTCCCTGGCCAGCACGGCACGGGCACCGGTGGCGCGCCGGCCGTCGCCGGCGGTCCGATCGGCGCCGGCAGCGACTCCGATTCGCGGAGCACCACGCTGGCCGGGGCTGACCCACTCGTCGGTGGGGCGCTGGTCGCCGGTGGCGCTGCCGGGCTGGTTGGGCTGTCCGGGCCGAGCACTGCGACCCTCGCCGCCGGTTCCGGGCCCGGCCTGCTCTTCGGCGGGCAGGGCGGCGCGCCGGCCAGCGGAGTTCTCCGCACGGCGACGCTCGCCGGTTCGGGCAGCACGCCGACCACGTCGGTTCGGCCGGCCGGTGGGGCCACCCCGGCTGAGAGCCGCGCCGCCAGCGGGATCGGGCGCAGCATCGACGGCCAGCGTGGCGGCCGGGCCACGGCCGGCGGCAGCAGCCGGCCGGGCGGAGGCAACTCCGGTGTGCTCGGCGGGCGGGGCCGACCTCAGGACGACGACTCCGACGAGCGGCTGACCTGGTTGACCGAGGACGAGATGGTGTGGCGCGACGGTGGCGAGGCCGCGCCGCCGGTGCTCGGCAGCGGCCACTGACCACGGCCCCGCCGCAGGGCGCCGTTGCCCCCGCAGGCAGGCGACGAACGACGGCTGTGCCCCCGAACGGACCTGATCCGGGCGGGGGCACAACCGCTTCCGGGTGAGGTTCGGCACCGTCCATTGTGCTCAGGGTGGTGGTGGTCACGGCGGATCAGGCCGTCGCCGTGCTGCGGCACACCGCAGTGGGGGATAGGTTGGTCGGGTGTCGTCCGCAGCCTCTGTCCGCCCAGCCCGGTGGGCTGTGCTGCGGTCGCTGCGCGAACTGACCCGACTGGCGGTCACCGCGCTGGTGCTGGCGGTCGGCCTCGGTGGCGCTCTCGCCGCGACGCCGCCGCCCACCCCGACGCCGCTGCGGCCGAGCGCCGTGAGCAGCCGGGTGGCAACGGTCCGCCCGGATACGGGTCCGGCCACCGAGCGTGCCGGCCAGCCCGCAGCGCCGCCGACCGAGGCGGTCGACATCGTCGCCGCACCCGTTGTGGTCGCGGGCGGCCCGCAGTACACGCCGGCCATCGATCCCGGCCGTGGCACTCCGGCGCGGCGCGGTCCGCCCGCCCGCTGATCCAGTTCCGGCGATTTCCGAGGCCCGGTCCCGGGTCGTCCGTCACGGCAACCGAGTCTCCGCCGACGGGGCGCCCCCATCACCTGGCTGACCGGCACCGTCGGGCTCCTCCTGCCACCCGTCGATACCCGCCTTCGACCGCGAGGTGCTGATCATGCAGACCATCCTCTCCGCCGCTCTACCCGACCTGTCCCGCGCCGCCGTCATCTGGCTGAGCCTGCTCGGGGTGGTCGGCGTCATCGTCTCCGCGCTTCTGCTGCGGCCCGGCCGACTCCGCATCGACCCGGGTGCCCGGATCCGCCGCGCGGCCATGCCGAGTCAACTCGAACAGGTGCAGGAGGAACGCGAGCAGAGCCGGTACGCGCAGGAGGTCGCGGTGGCCGCGGAGCGGGCGACCACGTCCGCCCAGCGCCGTCGCGCGGAGTGGGTGACCGCGCAGGAGGCCGTCGAGGCAGCCTGGCAGGCGTACGAGGCAGCCGAGGCGGCAGTGCGCCGGCTCGCCGCAGCGGCCGCGATGCCACTGCCGCACACCGCCCGGACGCCCGCCGAGTACGTGGACCGCGAGCGCTACCTGCACCGTGCGGCGCTGAACGCGTACTGGCGGCGGGAGCTGTCGGTGGAGCAGCTCAGCGAGGTGTTCGCGCACCGCGACGGCTGGGACCCGCGGCTGCACCCGGTCGAGCAGGAGCTGGTGCTGCAAAGGGCGATCCGCGACAACCTGGCGGCGAGGCACGCCGCTGCTCGCGAGCAGGAGCAGGTCGCCTGGCGGGCTGCGGAGTTGGCCGTGGCGGCGGCCCGCAGTCTGCGCGAGGAGGCGCACGCCGCCACCGGGCGACGGGTCGCGGATCCGTCGGTGTTGCCGCTCAGCGAGGTGGCCCGGTCGGCGGCCGAGCAGACCCGGGAGAACGTCGAGCAGACCCGGGAGAACAAGGTGACGGCGCGCGGTCGTGCGACGGTGCCCGCGTTCTGAGCCGCCTGCCGTCCGGTGCGTTAGCGTGACGGCATGTCCCGACAGGCGTGGGTCCTCGTGGTGATCGCCGGCATCCTGGCGATCGCCACACTCGTCGGCGCCGTGGTGCTCGCGGTGCGGGTGGTGCGTACGCGACGGATGTTGACCGGGCTCGGCGCGGGCGGAAAGGTCGCCTTCTACGGGGCGCTGATCTACACGATCTTCCCGGTCGACGTGCTTCCGGACCCGATCTACCTGGACGACATGGGTGTCCTGGCCGCTGCGCTGATCTACCTGACCCGGCTCGTGCACAAGCGTCGGGCGGTCGGTCGGCGCCTGCCCGGTCAGCCGGACGCCCTGCCGGAGGGGGACCGCGCACACCGCGTGCCATGATCGGGGCCGGTGCGGCGGACAGGGAGCGGGCATGGCGGGCGGTCATCGGCTGGACGTACACGATGAGCGGGTTGTCGCGTTCTGCGCGGAACGTCACCTTGCCACGCTGACCACTCTGCGCGCCGACGGTACCCCGCACGTCGTACCGGTCGGGGTGACCCTCGACCCGGCGGCCGGACTGGCCCGGGTCATCACCTCCGGCACGTCCAGCAAGGCCCGCCAGGTGGCCGCCGCGGGTCCGGCGGGAGCGGCGGTGGCGGTCTGCCACGTGGACGGCCGCCGTTGGCTGACCATCGAGGGCCGCGCGGTGCTGCGGTCGGACCGCGCCTCCGTGGTGGAGGCGGAACGCCGCTACGCCGAGCGGTATCGGACCCCCCGTCCGAATCCCGGGCGGGTGGTCATCGAGATCACGGTGACCGGGCTGCTGGGGAGCCTCTGAACGATCGAGGGCCGGTGGAATCCCGCCCGACCTCCCGCCGTTACACCTGATCGCGACGGCCGCACCACGCCGCCGGCGGAATGTCCGCCGGAGCACTGCCGTTACGTCCCCGGTGCGCCAACGGCCGAACCCGCCGCTGGTCGCCCGCCGTGTTCAGCCGAGCGCCATTCCCGGTGCTGCGTCCTCCGCTGCGCGGAGACGTCAACCCCCGAACGGAGACTCGACAATGAATCCGATCGTCCAGAAGAGCGGTTTGTCCGTTGCCGGCCTGCTGGTCGCCGGTGGTTGCGCCCTCGGCCCGGCGGTAGCCGCCCAGGCCGCTCCGGCTGCCCCGGCACAGACGTCGACGAGTCAGACCCAGCGGTCCGCCGAGCGGATCCTCGGCGTCGACTACCAGGCCCAGCCCAACTTCTACTACTGCGGCCCGGCAGCGACCCGGATCGCGCTGTCCGCCCAGGGCAAGGCGCTCTCCCAGGACGAGGTGGCCAAGCTGCTCGGCACCACCGAGGCGGGCACTCCCTCGGCCCTGGACACCACCCGCGTGCTGAACGAGCTGACCGGTGGCAAGTACCGGACCACCGAGATCCGTGACTCCGTCGCCCGGCCCGACCAGGTCGAGCAGTTGCGTCGGGACGTCCTGGCGGCGGTGGACGCCGGCCGGCCGGTGGTCGCCAACATCAAGGGCACGACCGTCGACACCGACGGCAACCCGCACTCGTACGAGGGCGGCCACTACCTGACCCTCGTCGGCTACCGGGACGGTGGCGACACCATCCGGGTCGCCGACCCGGCCGACCCGGCGTTGGGCGAGTACTGGGTGAGCCTGCCGAAGGTCGCCAACTGGATCGCCGAGCGCGGCTACTCCTCCTGACCTGGACGGGATTCACCGGGCCGGTCTCTCCCGCGCGGGGAGGCCGGCCCGGCTCTCGTCGCGGGCGCGGGAGGCGAGGTGCGCGCGGCGACGCGCTCGGGTGGACCGCGCCGGCCGCACCCGACGCAGTGTCCGTCGGGCGGGCGGGTGCAGCTCCGCCTCGCCGGCACCGGCGGCCCGACGGACGACCCGGTTGGCGTCGTCGGGTTCGTACCCGCAGGCCCGGAGCAGGTCGCTGGCCGCGGTACGCAGTCCGGTGACGAGTGACTCGCCGAACGACCCGACCCCGCTCACCGCCGCACGCCCCGCCAGTCTGGCGCACTCCTCGATCAGCCGTCGGGTGCCCTGCGGGTCCTCACCGACCTTGCACTCCGCGCGCATCTCCGCGACCGCCCGACCCAGCCGACCGATCGCGTCCGGCAGCTCCGACGGGATCGGCTCGCCGTACTGCAGCGCTGTCGACGACCAGCGGGCCAGGGCTCGGCTGTCGAGCAGCAGACGCTCCAGGTGGTCGGCGCTACGGGCGTACCTGTGGAACTGCTGGCGGCGGTGCCAGCGGGCCGGAGCGATCGTCACCACCTCCTCCGCACCGCTCAGCGCGTCGTGCAGCCGACCCAGGTCGCTCTCGGTGTCGCGGAGCCGTCCCAGTACGCGAAGCGTCCCCTCGCCGTCACGTTCCCGCAGGGCCTGCGCCAGCTCGGCGAGTTGGTCGCAGAGCACTTCGAAGATCGGTGCCGCGGCTCGGTCCAGCACCCGCATCGGGTTGATCGGCAGCAGCAGCGCGACCACCACCAGACCGACCGCCCCGCCGACGAGCGCGTCGAAGATCCGGGGCAACTCCAGACCACGGTCCATCGGGGCCAGCGTGGCGATCAGCACCGCGGTACCGCCGGCCTGACCGACCAGCGCGCCACCCTTGCCGGCCACCAGCAGCGCGGCGGCGATGGCCAGCGCGACGACCACGCCGGTCTGCCACGGACCCGAGCCGAGCAGGTACCGCAGGGTGTCCCCGATGATGATGCCCAGCGACACGCCACCCAGCAGTTCGAAGGTGCGTCGGGCCCGCTGACCGATGGCGGTGGCGATCGTTCCGACGGCGGCGGCCGGGGCGAAGACGTGCGATCCGGGGCCGAGCAGATTCTTCGCGAGAAGAGCGGCGATCGCCGCGGCCAGCCCGGCCTGGATGGAGATCACCAGGGTGACCTCCCACTGTCGGGCCCGGATCCGGCCCGCCTGACCGCCCCGGTGCCGTACCCGCTCGACTGCCTGGCCGCTCCGCTCGGCAGCCTCGTCGAGGCGCGACCGATCGCTGTCGGCGGGTGGGCGGTCGTCGGCCATGGCGGCGGTTACCCCGGCGGGGAGGGGGCAATCGTGCCGGTCCGGCACCACCGGTCCCCGGGGCACCACAGGCCTCCTCCACCGCATCGTCGTCTGTAGGTTTGTGCAGCCCCGTGGGGGTACCAGGGCCTCACACCTCCCACCGATCCGCAACCGGTAAGGGGCCGTGAGATGACCAACCCACCGACCACCGACGACCGTGACGTCGTCGACATCCTGGTCGCCGACCACAGTGCCGTCGAGGCGCTCCTCGTCGAGTTGGAGACTCGGCAGGGCACCCCCGAACACCGCCGCCACCTCGTCGACGTGGTGATCGCCGAACTCGTCCGCCACTCGGTGGCGGAGGAGGCGTACGTCTATCCGATCGCGCGTAAGGCGCTGCCCGACGGCAACGAGATCGCCGACCGCGAGATCGCGGAGCACGCCGAGGCCGAGCGGACCATGAAGGAGTTGGAGTCGACCGACCCGGCCGACAGCCGCTTCGAGGAGTTGCTCGCCCACCTGACGGGCACGATCCGGGACCACGTGCGGGAGGAGGAGAACGAACTCTTTCCCCGGCTCCGGGCTGCGACGGCCCGGGAGGAACTGGTCGACGTCGCCGCCAAGGTGGAGGCGGTCAAGGCGATCGGTCCGACCCGGCCGCACCCGGGCTCACCCGACCACCCGCCGGCGAACAAGCTGCTCGCTCCCGGCATCGGCCTGGTCGACAGGCTGCGCGACGCGTTGAGCGGGCGGCCCACCTCGGTGGACGAGCTGCGCGAGCGGCAGCAGCGCTGAGCGTCGTCGCTGTCCGACGAGAGCGCCCCGGGCCGCCGACGGCACGGCGACCCGGGGGCTTCCGGTGGGTCAACGGGTCTGGTCGCCCTGGCCGGTACGCGCCTGAGCCTGGTCGACACCCTTGTCGATCTTGTCGGTGTACTTGCCGCCGGTGCGCTTGTCGGCCATGTCACCGGCCTTCTCCATGCCCTTGTCGACCTGCTCGTCGTGCTTGTTCGCGAAGTCCTTGGCCTTGTCCATGAAGTCACCCACGGCACTCCCCCTTCAGTCCGGCTCCACGAATTGCCTTCCCTCGCGCGGGGAGCGCAAACGCCGGTCCGCGAACACCCACCCAGGGGTTCCCATCCGGCGTACGATCCGCGCGGGCAGCGGCTGACGGGGAGTCGACGCGAAACGGGTGTCGGCGCACGCCCGGCTGGGTACCGACCTCGCCGAGATCGAGGAGGACCGACATGGCGGCAGAGGAACCCGGAACCAGGCCCGGCGACCCCGGCCCACGGCAGAGTTGGGCGGCGCTGCCCTGGCTGGTCCGGACCGCGGTCCTGTGGAGCGCATGCCTGGTGGTGATCGTCGTCGGGCTGTACCTGCTGGGCAAGATCGCCGTCCTGCTGGCACCATTGGCCATCGCGCTGGCCGCCACCGTCTTCCTCACCGCGCTGCTCGACCCGGTGCTGCTCCTGTTGCGTCGGCTGCGTCTGCCGGCGGCACTGGCCGCGCTGTGCACGGTGCTGTTGCTGCTCGGCATCCTGGTCGGTGTCGGTGCGTTGGTGTGGAACCTGACCGCGAGCCAGTTCGACCAGCTCAGCCAGGAGTTGACGCAGGGCGTCGAGCGCAGCCGGGACTTCGTGACGTCGACGCTTCCGGTCAGCGAAGCGCAGCTGGACCGGCTGGTCGACCAGGCCCGGGAAGGGTTGAGCGGCAGCTCGCCGGACCCGGTAAAGGGCGCCCGGACGGCCACCGAGGTGTTCGGTTCCGCGCTGCTCGCCCTGGTGCTGCTCTTCTTCCTGCTCAAGGACGGCCGGTCGATGTGGCACTGGGTGCTGTCGCGGGTGTCCGGCGCGAACCAGAGCGTCGCGGCCGAGGCCGGCCGGGCCGGTTGGCAGACGTTGGGCGCGTACAGCCGGGGCACCATGCTCATCGCCGCGATCGACGCGATCGGCATCGGTCTGGCTCTGGTGGTGCTGCGGGTGCCGCTCGCCCTGCCGCTGGCACTGATCACCTTCCTCGGCGGGTTCGTGCCGATCATCGGGGCGACGGTGGCCGGCGCGGTGGCGGTGCTGGTGGCCCTGGCCGCGAACGGCCCCACCACCGCACTGCTCACCCTCGCCGCGGTGATCGCGGTGCAGCAGATCGAGGGCAACCTGCTGGAACCACTGGTCATGAAGAGGCAGGTACGACTGCACCCGGCGGTGATCCTGGTGGCGGTCACCGCCGGCACGCTGATCGCGGGGATCGCGGGCGCCTTCGTCAGCGTCCCGATCACCGCCGTGCTCTGGCGCGTCATCGACACCGTCCAGCAGCGCCGGTCCGCCTCGGCCCTCGTGCCGGCGGAGTGATCATCGGTTGAGGTGGGTGGTGAACCAGGCCCCCGCCTGGTCGGCCACCTGCTCAAGCGTCCCGGGCTCCTCGAAGAGGTGGGTGGCACCGGGGACGATCCGCAGCTCGGCGACGTCCCCCAACTCGGCCGCCGCCCGCTCGTTGAGCGTGATCACCTCCTCGTCCAGGCCACCGACCAGCAGCAACGTCGGGGTACGCACCTGGGCCAGGGCGCTCCCGGCCAGGTCCGGTCGACCGCCCCGGCTGACCACGGCACCCACCCGGTTCGCGCGGGACGATGCCGCGACAAGTGCGGCGCCGGCTCCCGTACTGGCCCCGAACAGCCCGATTGACACGTCGCCGGCGGGTCGTTCCACCGCCAACCAGTCGACGATCCCGGCCAGCCTGCTGGCCAGCAGCCCGATGTCGAACCGGAGTTCGGCGGTGCGCGCGTCCACCTCGTCCTCGGCGGGGGTGAGCAGGTCCACGAGCACCGTGCCGAGTCCTCGACCGTTCAGCGCGCGGGCCACCGCCACATTGCGGGGGCTGTGTCGGGAACTGCCGCTGCCGTGCGCGAAGAGGACGACACCGGCCGGCTCGGCTGGCAGCATCAGGTCAGCGGGCAGGTCCGCGTCCCCGACTGGAATCGTCACCGCTGCCTGTTCGTCCATGCCCCACCTCCGCGTGATCGCCTACCGCCCGCGTACCCCGCCGGCCGCGCCGCACGCCGCGTTTGCCCCGTGGGGCGTCGGGTACGCGACGAGCGACCGCAGACCGTGTCGGCGCAACCGCGCCCCGACGGATCGCGAGGATCGTCATGGCCAAGCAGCAGATCTCCGAGCAGCAGCAGAAGACCGAGCGGGCCCGGCGGGAACAGGACGCCCAGCACAACCAGGACTTCGGGGACCAGGCCGCTTCGGCGCGGCTGCCCGACGATCCCAAGGCGGCGGCGCCCCGGGACGCGATCGGGCGCCCGTCCACCGGCGAACCGGTCTGAGACACGGTGACCGGCGAGCCGGTCTGACAGTCGGTGCGAGGCGGTCGGGGCGGCTCATTCCGCCCCGACCGTCACTCTTCGTGCTCAGGCAGACGCATCAGTGGAGACCGGCCGGGTGGCTGCTCGGGCGACGGGCCGGTCGGCTCGGCCGGCGGCACCGGCACCGTCACCGGCTCGTCACACGTCACCCGTAGAAGTTGATCGTGGTGGCGCAACTCCACCACGTCGTCCGGGCCACCGTGGCGCAGCGAGTACGTCGTCTGGTGCGGCCGGACATCCACCCGCAGCGCCAGCCCTCGCCACTGCAGGGAGAACTCCAGCCTGTTGAGTCGGCTGGAGAGCCGGGGCGCGAAGGACAGCTCGCCGTCGTGGTCACGCAGGCCGCCGAACCCACTGACCAGGGCGAGCCACGCGCCGGCCAACGACGCCATGTGTACGCCGTCGCGGGTGTTCTCGTTGAGGTCGTGCAGGTCCATCAGCGCTGCCTCGCGCAGGTAGGTGTGCGCCAACTCCGGGTGGCCCACCTCGGCCGCGAGCACCGCCTGGGTGCACGCCGACAACGACGAGTCGCGGACGGTGCGGCGCTCGTAGTAGAGAAAGTTGCGCAGCTTCTGTTCGCTGGTGAACGCGTCCCCCCGCCAGTGCATCGCGAGGACCAGGTCGGCCTGCTTGACCACCTGTTTGCGGTACAGCTCGAAGTACGGGTAGTGCAGCAGCAGCGGGTACTTCTCCGCCGGCGTGTGCGTGAAGTCCCACTCCTGGAGCCGGGTGAAGCCCTCCACCTGCTGGTGGACGTCGAGCTCCTCGTCGTACGGGACGTGGATGGAGGTGGCGGCGTCGCGCCAGCTGGCGGCCTCCTCGTCGGTGACCCCGAGGTGGTACGCCTCGTCCCGGTAGCGCATCACCACGTCGGCGGCGCTGAGCAGGTTCCGTTGCGCCATCAGGTTGGTGTAGACGTTGTCGTTCTTCACGGCGGTGTACTCGTCCGGACCGGTGACACCGTCGATGTGGAACTGCCCGTGCCGGTCGTGGTGGCCGATCGAGCGCCACAGCCGGGCGGTCTCCACCAGCAGTTCCAGGCCGATCTCCCGCTCCAGCTGGGTGTCCCCGGTGACCATCACGTAGCGGCGCAGGGCGTCGGCGATGTCGGCGGCGATGTGGAAGGCCGCGGTGCCGGCCGGCCAGTATCCGGACGATTCGGGCCCTTCGATGGTCCGCCAGGGGAAGGCCGCGCCCCTGAGGTTGAGCGTCTCGGCACGCTCCTTCGCCGAGTCCAACGTGCTGTACCGCCACTGCAACGCGCTGCGCACGGCGCTCGGCTGGGTGTACGTGAGCACCGGCAGGACGAACATCTCGGTGTCCCAGAACGCGTGCCCGTCGTAGCCGGGACCGGTCAGTCCCTTCGCCGAGATCGGCCGCTGCTCCGCCCGCGCTCCGGCCTGGAGCACGTGGAAGAGACCGAACCGGACCGCCTGCTGCACCTCGGGGTCGCCCTCGACCAGCACGTCGGACGCGTCCCAGAACTCGTCGAGGTAGTTGCGCTGCTCGCGGTGGAGGCCGTCCCACCCGTCGAGCCGGGCTCCGGCCAGCGCCGCGCCGACCTGGTCGCGCAGCGCGGGCAGCGACCGCCGACTCGACCAGCCGTACGTCAGGTACTTGATCACCCGCAGCTTCTCACCGGGCTTGAGCACGCAGGCGATCGTCGTGCGTACCCAGTCCTGGTAACCCTCGGACTCGATGGTGGTGTGGTCCGGGCCGTGCACCTCGTGCTCCATCGCGGCGGCGACCCGCAGCCCGGAGACCTTGGTGCGGTGGATCAACTGCCCGCCGTCCGGGGTGGTCAGCTCCTCCTCGGCCTGCAGGGGTGACTCCAGCACCGCCGCGACCCGGGGGTCCTTGCTCTGCGCCGGCAGTGACTCGTTGGCCACCAGCTCGGACTGCACGATCAGCCGCAGCGGGCCGTCGACGGCCTCCACCTCGTAGCTGATGGCGGCGACCGACCGCTGGGTGAACGAGACCAGGCGGGTGCTGCGGACCTTGACCTCCCGACCGGCCGGGGAACGCCAGTGCAGCTCCCGGTGCAGGGTGCCGGCCCGCAGGTCGAGGACCCGCTCGTGGGACAGCAACTCCCCGTAGCGCACGTCCAGCGGTTCGTCGTCGACGAGCAGTCGGAGCAGTTTGCCGTTGGTGACGTTGACGATCGTCTGCCCGGACTCGGGGAAGCCGTAGCCCGCCTCCGCGTAGGGCAGCGGACGCAGCTCGTAGAACGAGTTGAGGTAGGTGCCGGGCAGACCGTGCGGCTCACCCTCGTCGAGGTTGCCCCGCAGGCCGACGTGCCCGTTGGAGAGCGCGAAGACCGACTCGGACTGGGCCAGCACGTCCATGTCGAGCCGGGTCTCCCGGACGTGCCACGGCTCGACCGGATAGGCCCGCTCGCGGATCACGCGGGACCTCGTTCACCGGCGGGCTGCTGGGTGGCGGTGCGGGCCGGCGACGGCGGGTCGGCGGCGTCGAGCAGGTCGGCAAGGTCCTTCACCACGACGTCGGCGCCGTGCGCCAGCAACTCGTCGGCCTGCCCGACCCGGTCGACGCCGACCACGTAGCCGAAGCCACCGGCGCGCCCGGCGGCCACCCCGGAGAGCGCGTCCTCGAAGACGGCGGCGTGCGTCGGGTCGACGCCGAGCAGCCTGGCCCCGGCGAGGAAGGTGTCGGGGTGCGGTTTGCCGCGCAGCGACTGGGCGCGGGCGACCAGCCCGTCGACCCGGGCCTCCAGCAGCGGTTCCAGCCCGGCGGCGGCGACCACCTCACCACCGTTGGCGCTCGCGGTCACCACGGCCCGGCGTAGCCCGGCTTCGCCCGCGGCCTTCAGGTAGTGCACCGAGCCCGGGTAGACCTCGACGCCCGAGGTGCGCAGGCGCTGCAGCAACAGCACGTTCTTGCGGTTGCCCACGCCGTTGACGGTGTCGGCGTCCGGTGGGTCGTCGGGACTGCCCTCGGGCAGGGTTATCCCCCGGGAGGCGAGGAACGACCGGACCCCGTCGGCGCGGGGTCGCCCGTCGACGTAGCGGTTGTAGTCCGGGCCCGGGTCGAACGGTTGGAACGGTTCACCCGAGCGGGTGGCCCGCTGCTGGAGGAACTCGTCGAACGTCTGCTTCCACGCGGCGTTGTGGACGCGGGCGGTCTGCGTCAGCACACCGTCCAGATCGAAGAGACAGGCGGTCACGTGAGCAGGTAGGCCCAGCACGGTACGAATCTATCCACCCTGCTGGGCCCGCAAACCAGTTTCGCCCGGCCCGGTTCGGTTCAGTTCGGCCGTAGCGTCCAGATCACGGTCATCGCCGAGGTCGGCTTGCCGTCCTCGGTCGCGATCTCCACCTCTACGGGGAACTCCGGCCGCTGGCCGGACTCCAGTTCCTCGATCACCTCGGGCGCCGGCCGGCCCAGGCGCGCGGTGGCCAGCACCGCGCCCATGGCGAGCTTGCGGTAGGCGATGTCGGCCCGGACGGCGAGCGGCACGGCCCGGTCGAGCAGCTGCCCGAAGGCGGCCATGACGACCGCGCCGGAGGCTGTCTCACCGAGGGTGAACATGGCACCGGCGTGGGGGCCGCCGATGTGGTTGTGGGTGGCTGGCGAGTCGGGCAGCCGGACGACTGCTCGTACCCCGCCCTCCGCCTCGGGCGCCACCTCGACGAACTCGAGGCCGAGCGTACGGGCGAAGGGCACCGCTTGCAGCATGCCGGCCGCCACCTGGCGGGAGTCGATGGTCATGTCCTGACGCTACTCGTCGGTAACCAGGGCGGCAACCAGCGGTTTTCCCGATGACGACAGGTCGTCAGAGGTTGGCGATCGTGCGCAGGATCTCCGCGTAGAAGTTGCCGTCGATGCTGCGGAAGAACGAGAAATCCTGGCCCGGGTCACCGAAGAACGGGCGCAGCGTCCACGCCAGCTGGGTGCCGACGAAGCCGAAGAGCAGGATCCAGATGTAGAGCAGGGTCATGCTCGCCGGCCGCTGGGTCGGCTCGCCGCGCCGCGCCGGCGGCCGCTCCCACGGACGCTGCACCGGACCGTAGCCGGGGGGCACCATGCCGGGCGGAATCGCGGCGACGGCCGGCTGACCGCTCGGCTGCGCCGGAACCGGCGGGGTCGCCGCGGCACCGTTCGAGGTCGACCCGGCCGGCACAGCTCCGGCCGGCACGGCCACCGGTTCGGCAGCCGGAACGGCGGCCGGCGCCGCAGTCGGGGCCGGGTCGGCCGGTACGGCTGCGGGCACGGCCTGGGCCGGGACGTTGACCTGGGCGTACGCGTCGGCCCGGGTGCTGGTGGCCTCCGGCGCGAGCAGGCCGTGGTCGTTGAGCACCTGCATCCCGCCGGTGAGGAACCGCAGCCCGACCAGCGCCGACAGGGTCAGGATCGCCACGTTGAGCAGCTTGAAGAACCCGTAGTCGGGTGCGGTGATCAGGAAGAAGAGGCTGATCGGCGCGAACGCCACAGCGAGCATCGACGTGACCGTGATCGCCACCATCACCAGGGCCAGCGACTGCCGCACCGAGAGCCGGGCGCCGAAGACCAGGTTGAACAAGTAGAGCGTGGGCAGGCAGATGGCGAGCGTGACCAGGAACAGCAGTGGCAGCTTCAGCGCCGAGGTCAGCGCCATCAGCGGGCTGTGGAAGGCCCCCAGGACCGCCCCGTAGCAGGCCAGCGCGATGGCGGAACTGGCGAGCATCCGCCCGGTCAACGCGTTGAGGTCACCCTCGGCCACGATCTGCTGCCAGATGCCCGCGCGATCTCGCAGGATGCGCTCGATGACGAGCGGACTGGGACGGTCACCCGACACGGATGCACCCCTCTCGGTGGTCTTGCACTGTGGACTGGGTGCGCAGACGGTAGGACACCGGGTGGCTGGTTCGCCACCCCGTCACGGCGAGTCGTCAGCGCCAACCGACGTCGATTCGGGCGCCGCGCTCGTCGAAGAAGTGCAGCGCGTCCATCCGGACCGAGACGGCGAGCGGGTGACCGGCGCTGACCGCCGGATACGGCGCCAGGCGCACCGCCAACTCCGCCGGGCGACGGTGGTGCCGACCCGGGTCGGGGAGCACGCTGGTCTGGGAGCCGCCGCCAACCGTGGGTGCCTGCGATTCCACCGGCTTGCCGGTGAGCCGCTGCATCACCGATCCGAACCGGCGCAGACCACGCTGGCCGACCGGTGGCGGGTCGAGCGGTGCGCCCATCTCGTCGACCATGATCGCGGTCGCGCCGATGTCGAGGAACGCCAACGACTCGTGCCCGTGGTGCTCCAGGTAGCGGATCCGCCCCCGCAGCACGTCGCCGGGGCTGTCCGGGGAGACCGGGGTGAGCGCCTCGGCCCGCATGCCGACCACGATCCGCTCACCGTGGTAGTGCGCCACCGCCCTACTGCGGATGTCGTTCCACGGCAGGTAGAGCGACTGCTCACCGAGGTTCAGCGTGACGTACCGGTCGAGGTGGACGTAGACCGACGCCTCCAACAGGTTCATCCGCGGGCTGCCCAGGAAGGCGGCCACGTAGAGCGTCGCCGGCCGCCCGTACACCTGGGTGGGTGTGCCCACGTCCTGGAGCACGCCACGACGCATGATGGCCACCCGGTCGGCCATGGTGAGCGCCTCGGCCTGGTCGTGCGTGACGTAGACGGTGGTGACGCCCAATTCCCTGGTCAGGCCCGAGATCTCCGCGCGCAGCTCGGCGCGGAGACCGCTGTCCAGATTCGAGAGCGGCTCGTCCATCAGGAACAGACCGGGTCGCCGGACGATCGCCCGGCCCATCGCCACCCGCTGTCGTTGGCCGCCGGAGAGTTGACCCGGCTTGCGGGCCAGCACGTCACCGATGCCCAGGGCACTCGCCACGTCGCTGACCCGTTCACCCCTCGGCTCCGGCTCGACCCCGGCCAACCGCAGCGGAAAGGCGATGTTGTCGCCGACGGTCATGTGCGGGTAGAGCGCGAAGTCCTGGAAGACCATGGCGATCTTGCGGTCCCGTGGGGGCAGGTCGTTCGCCAACTCCCCGTCGAGCATGACCGCGCCCTGAGTGGGGTCCTCCAACCCGGCGATCATCCGCAGCACCGTCGACTTGCCGCAGCCGGACGGCCCGAGGAGCACCATGAACTCGCCGTCGTTCACATCGAGATTGATGCTGTCGACGGCCAGCGTGCCGTCTCTGAAGACCTTGCTGACATCCTTGAGCGTGACGGTGCTCACCGTCGTCCCCCCCAGCTAGTCCCTGCCGACCCAGAGACTGTGACCAGGATCATTCGATTCGCACATCGGGTAAACGTCTCATGTTTGGTTGATGACGCTGCTATTACACGACACAAGCGATCAACAGGGCGAAGAGCGCCCGCTCGGCTCCCCCAGGAAAACCTGACGCACCACCCGTTCCGCCGCATGCCCGTCGTCCAATGTGCAGAACCGGCTTCGAAAATGTTCGCGGGCCTTACTCGCGGCGTCCGAGCGCACCTCGCCGCTGCGAAACACGTCGACCAGGTCCGCGAAGGTGCTGGCCACCGCGCCGGGCGGCTCGGCGGTCACGTCGAAGTAGACCCCCCGAGCCAGCCGGTACGCCTCCCAGTCCGGGGTGTAGAGCACGATCGGCCGGTCGAGAACCGCGTAGTCGAACATCGCCGACGAATAGTCGGTCACCAACACGTCGGCGACCAGATAGAGGTCCTCCACCCGCTGATAACCGCTGACGTCGCGAACCCGTTCCCAGTCCACCGGCCGGCCGGGACGCCGGTCCCGGTCGTGGAAGTAGTGGCTGCGCATCAGCAGCAGACCGGAGTCACCCAACGCCCGCACGAACCGGTCCGGGTCGAACGGCGGCCGGTAGCCGGGGAGGTGTTCACGGTGCGTCGGGGCGTACAGCACGACCTGCTCGTCGGGACCGACGCCGAACTCGGCGCGCAGGCGGCGCACCTCCTCCGGACCGGCCGTGACCAGGCGGTCGTTGCGGGGGTAGCCCACCTCCAAGGTCGTGTACGTGGCCGGGTACGCCCGGTCCCACATCTGGGTGGAGAAGCTGTTCGCGCTGACGCTGTAGTCCCAACGGTCCACCCGGCGCAGCAGCCCGGCGAAGTCCATCCGGCCCGCGCCGATCGGGTAGCGCTGCTGGTCCAGGCCCATCACCTTGACCGGGGTGCCGTGGTGGGTCTGCAGGTGCACCTGCTCGGGTCGCTTGCGCACGAAATCCGGGAAGTTGACGTTGTTCACCAGCCACCGGGCGCGGGCGAGCACCCGGTAGTAGGCCGGCGTGCCGGCCACCACGTACTCCACCCCGGCCGGAACGGTGTCCACCCGGTCCCGACGCACGATCCACACCCCGCGCACCCCCGGCGCCAACCGGCGGGCGACCTCGTAGATCGCCGCCGGGTTGCAGGAGTAGCCGCGGTACCAGTACGCGGCGTACACCGCGAGCGTCGGATCGACCGGCCGACGCAACTCGGCCCGGTAGTACTCACGCAGCAGCCCGTCGCGGGTCAGCCGGGCACCGCGCCGCGCGACCGGGCCGACCCGCCGGCGGGCGGTACGGGCCTGCCGGCGGGCGACGTCGCGGGCCCGGCTGGCGGTCCGCAACGCGCTGAACGTGCGCCAACGGCCGGAGGCGACCAGCCGGTGCTTGATCCCCTCCACCCCGTCCGGCACCGGATAGCCGCCGGGCGGCAGCCACCGTTCGTAGTCGGCGGTGATCTGCGCGAAGAACGTCTGCCGCAGCTCCGGAGCGATCCGCTGACCGTTGCCGAGCACTGTCAGGTAGTGCCAGATCATCCGCTCGAAGACCGCCGGCCGTAGGGCGTCCGTCGCCGGCCCCCACTCGTCCATCAGGTGGAAGACCCGATGCCACTGCGGGAAGACCTCGAAGTGGCGGTCACCGCGGGTCCGGGTGATCGCCCCGGCGCGGCGTTGCCGGTAGTTGACGCACACCCGGTCGAGTACGCCGATCCGCTGCGCCGCCATCAGCACCGGATAGCTGAACGAGACGTCCTCGTACCAGCCGGGGGCGAAGCGCAGGCCCAGGTCGACCAGGAACTCCCGGCGGACCAGGCGGTTCCACGCGGTGTGCAGCAGGTGCATCGCCTCCGGCCGGTCCCGCAGCCGGAACGTCTCCGGGCCGGGCGACTCCGGAAACACCTCGGCCATCGCGCTGCGGGTGGCGGTGTCGTTCCAGTGGGTTCGCACGTGGTCGACCAGCAGCACGTCCGGGCGGGTCGCCCGCAGCCGCTCGGCGACGTCGGTCAGGCACTCCGGGGTCAGCCAGTCGTCGCCGTCGAGGAACCACACGTACTCGCCGGCGGCCCGGTCCAACCCGATGTTGCGGGCTGGACCGAGGCCGACGTTCTCCGGCAGCCGAACCGAACGGACCCGCCGGTCGCGGGCCGCGTACTCGTCGATAATGTCGCCGCTGGCGTCCGGCGAGCAGTCGTCGACGGCGATCACCTCGATGTCCGTCTCCGGCTGGCCGAGGACGGAGTCCAGGCACTCACGCAGGTAGCCCTGCACGCGGAAGGCCGGCACCACGAAGCTGATCAGGGTCATCCGGCCGTCCCTCCGTCAGCGCGGCGCGGCACCTCCAGCGCCCACCGGCGTAACCGACGCCCGCGCGCTACGGGCCGGTCGCACGAACCAGGCCAGGACGACGCTCACCACGAAAACCACGAGAAGGTACGCACCGAGTGTAGCCAGACCGCTACCCGCCACGCCGACAATCGCCGTCAGGGCCAGCAGTGCCGAGCGCCCCTCCCAGCCCAGCGTCGCCCCGTGCAACGGCGGTGCCGCCTGCCGCTTCTCCAACCGGGCGGTCAGGTCGTAGTGGTGCACGGTGAGCACGAAGACGTACCCGAAGATCAGCCAACCCGGCACTCCGCCGACCACCCCGACCGCGATGGCGAACAGGTACTCGGCGGCCCGCAACGCGGCGGGGACCAGCCAGTCCAGCGGACCGTTGTGCGCGGCCCCCGCACCCAGACCACCGACCAGTAGCACCAGCAGCGCCACCGGCACCGCCCAGCGCAGCCCGTCCGGCGCGTCGCTCAGCAGCGCCCCGACCAGCAGCACCGCCGGGCCGAGCGCGGCGATCACCGCCAGGGTGAGCGGCCCCATTGGGCGGACCACCGGCAGCCAACGGGCCAACGGGCCGTCGTCGCGGTGCAGGGTGGCGTCGACAGTGTCCAGCACCGGCACCCACATCCAGCGGGCCCGCAACGTGCGCAGCGCCCCGGTGTACGCGAACGCCAGCACCCCCCACACCAGCACCGCGATCAGGCTGACCAGCGGGTTGAACAGCGCCACGGTCAGCGCGATCAGCGCCCACCGCTCACCGATCGGGAAGACCACTGTCCGCTTCAGCCAGTACGACAACGACCCGGTGTCGGCCTGCACCCGGGTCGACGCGGCGTTGAGCCGGTCACCGATCCCGCCGCTGGCACCCGTGGTCGTCCGCGGTCGGCGGGCCGCCTCGTCGTGCAGCACCCCGTACCAGGTGTCGGTCATGTGCCGGACGGTCTGCAAGGTCATCGCTGCGATGGCGAGGGCCCAGCCGTTGCCCAACCCGGCGTGGCTGACCCCGAAGCCGAGCCCGGCGTAGACCAGGTACTCCTTGGCCCGGTCCGCCATCGTGTCCAGCCAGCCGCCCCAGGCGCTGAAGTTCCGGGTGTACCGGGCCAACTGGCCGTCCACGCAGTCCAGCACGAACCCGAGGTAGAGCAGCACCGCGCCACCGACCAGCGCGGGCCGCCCACCGACCCCGAACAGCACCGCCGCGGCCAGCGCGAACAGCACCGAGATCGCCGTCACCCCGGTCGGGGTGAGCCGCAGCCGGGCCGCCAACCGGACCAGGTACGGGGACCAGGTGCTGACGAAGTAGGTGGAGAAGAAGTCGTCCTTCTCCTTCACCGACAGCCGCAGCTCGGCCCGGTCCTCGTCCACGGCCGTCACCGCCGCCTCGGCAGCGGTCAGCTCGTCGGCGCTCTCGACCCGGCGGGCGACGAGCAGGCGTACCCGCTGGGCGAAGATCAGGGTGCCGAGCGCCGCGAGACCCGCGAAGAGCCGGTCCACGGCGGCTCCGGGGTCGTCGTGACCGGCTCCCCCGCCCGCCGGCAGCGGCGACACGTCGCCGGCCGGGCCGAGCGGGGCGGCGACGGGCCGCGCGCCGACGGCGGCCGCCCGGGCGGCGGCGGCGAGGGTCGGCAGGTCGTCGACGCCGACCCGCAGAGCGCCGCCGAACACGCCGGTGGCGTCCCCGTCGAGGGCGTCCAGCGCGCCGGCGTCGACCACCTGACCGCGTTCCTCCCGGACGGCCGCCCGCCCGGGCACCGGCGGGTCGCCGAGCACCAGCGCCACCGTCGGCCCGACCGGGCTGGTGGCCAGGTGCCGCAGTACGGCGGTGTGCGCCACCAGGTCGGCGCCGGTGACCAGCACCGGGGCGGTGGCGCCGGCGACCAGCGTGCCCACCTCGTCGAGGGTGGCCGCGAAGCGCACGTCGGTCGCCCCGGCCTGGCGCAACTGGGCGGCCAGACGGTCGGCCAGCGGCTCCCCGGTCGCGGTGGTCAGGCCCGCCGCCGACGACCCGGCGGCGAGCACGATCGCGAGCGTCACCGCTGGACCGCGGCGTGGTACGCGTCGAGCGCCTCGGCGATGGTGCCGTCGAGCGTCAACCGGCCCGCGTCGAGGTACAACCCCCGACGACAGAACCGGGTCAGGTCCTTTTCGTTGTGTGACACCAACACGAGCGTGCGCCCCTCCCCGAGCAGACGATCAATCGTCGCGTAACACTTCTTGCGGAACTCCGCGTCGCCGACCGCGGTCACCTCGTCCATCAGCAGGATCGGGTGCGGCAGGTGCGAGATGATCGCGAAACCGAGCCGCACCTTCATGCCCGACGAGTAGTGCCGCACCGACGTGTCGATGGCCCGTTCCACCTGCTCACCGGCGAACTCGACGATCTCGTCGAAGTGCCGCTTCAGGTAGCCCGTCGACAGCCCGTGCAGCCCACCGACCAGGTGCAGGTTCTCCCGCCCGGTCAGGTCATTGGAGAAACCGGCGGACAACTCCAGCAACGGCGCCACCGCGCCGTGCACCCGGATGTCGCCCTCGTCCGGGATGAGCACCCCGGCGATCAACCGCAGCAGAGTGCTCTTGCCGGTGCCGTTACGGCCGATCACCCCGACGGTCTCGCCGGGCTCCACGGTGAACGACACGTCCCGCAGCGGCCAGAACTGGCCGGGCAGCGCACCACGCTTCCCGCGATGGATGAACAACTCCCGCAGCCGCAGCTGACGGCGACGGTTACGGACGAACCGGATGCCCAGCCCGTCGGCCTCGATGATCGGGGCGGCCACGTCAGAGTTCCTTGAGCACTGCGGGCTCCAACCGACGGAACGACCACCAGCCGGCGGTCAGCACCAGCAGGCTGCCGACGACAGTGGTGGCGAGCAGCCGGGCGTCCGGAAACTCGTCCGGGTACCAGATCGCGTGGTGCAGTTGGAAGATCCCGACCAGCGGGTTCAGCTCGTACACCACCTTCAACCAGTCGGGCAGGCCGGACTCCCGGACCAGGCTAAGCGGGTAGATGATCGGCGTGGCGTAGAAGAGCACCCGAATGATCAACCGCATCAACCGCTCGACGTCGCGCATCAGCACGTTCCACGCGGACAGCAGCAGGGCCAGCCCGGTCAGCAGGACGGCCTGGACCAGCACCGCCAGTGGGAGGGAGAGCAACGACCAACCGGGATGGATCCGACCGTGCGCCGCATAGATCACCGCGATCGCGATCAGGATCGGCAGGCCGGCCGCGTACTCGGCGAACCGGCCGGTGACCCGGCCGATCGGGAAGACCTGACGCGGCACGTTCATCGTGGTGATCAGCCGGGACTGGCCGGTCAGCGCGTTGGTCGCCTCACTCAGCGCGGAACTGGTCCACATCCACGCGAAGATCCCGGTGATCAGGAACAACGGGTACGACTCGGCGGCCTCGCCGAGGTGCCGACCGGTGTCGCGGGAGTAGAGCACCCCGAACACGAACCAGTAGATCGCGCCCATGCCGAGCGGCTCGATCAACGACCAGAAGTAGCCCAGCACCGACTGCTGGTACTTGACCGCCAGGTCCCGTCTGACCAGGATGCGCAGCGAGTTGCGGTGCGACCACAGGGCCGCGACGCCAGAGGTCACCGCAGCCTCCCGCCTCCTGAAACGGACGCCAGGTTAGCAGTCGGTGAACGAATGCCCCGAATCGACCGGGCTCAGCACTCGATCACGTTGACGGCCAGACCGCCACGCGCCGTCTCCTTGTACTTGATCTTCATGTCGGCGCCCGTCTCTCGCATGGTCTTGATGACCTTGTCCAGCGACACCTTGTGCACACCGTCGCCGCGCAGCGCCAGCCGGGCGGCCGTGATCGCCTTGATGCTAGCCACCGCGTTCCGCTCGATGCAGGGGATCTGCACCAGGCCACCCACCGGGTCACAGGTCAACCCGAGGTTGTGTTCCATCCCGATCTCGGCCGCGTTCTCCACCTGCTCGGGGGTGCCACCGAGCGCCTCGGCCAACCCCGCCGCCGCCATCGAACACGCCGAACCGACCTCACCCTGACAGCCGACCTCCGCGCCGGAGATCGAGGCGTTCTCCTTGAACAACACGCCGATCGCGCCGGCCGTCAGCAGGAACCGCACCACGCCGTCGTCATCGGCGTTCTCCACGAAGCGGCTGTAGTAGTGCAGCACCGCCGGGATGATCCCGGCCGCGCCGTTCGTCGGCGCGGTGACCACCCGGCCGCCCGCGGCGTTCTCCTCGTTGACCGCGAGCGCGAACAACGTCACCCAGTCCATCGCGTGCAGCGGGTCGGTCGTGCCGGCGTCCGCCTCCAGGCCGCGCCGCAGCTCCGCCGCGCGCCGCCGGACCTTCAACCCCCCAGGGAGTACGCCGTCGCGCTCGCAACCGCGCTGCACGCACTCCCGCATCACCCGCCAGATCTCCAACAGGCCCGCCCGGATGTCCGCCTCGCTGCGCCAGGAACGCTCGTTGGCCAGCATCACCTCGCTGATCGACAGGCCGGTGCGGGACGTGACGTCGAGGAGTTGCGCCCCGGTCAGGAACGGGTACCGCACCTGCGTGCTGTCCGGCTTGATCCGGTCCGCGCCCGCCGCCGCCTCGTCCACCACGAAACCGCCACCGACCGAGTAGTAGCTGCGGGTCCTGACCTCCTCCCCGGCCGCGTTGAAGGCCGCGAAGGTCATCCCGTTCGGGTGGTACGGCAGCGACCGGCGGCGGTGCAGCGTCAGATCCCGGTCCGGGTCGAAGTCGATCTCGTGCGCGCCGAGGATGCTGATCCGCCGCTCGGCCCGGATCCGCTCGACCCGAGGACCGACGGTGTCCGTGTCGACAGTCTCCGGCGACTCGCCGGCCAACCCGAGCAGCACCGCCGGACCACTGCCATGGCCGTGCCCCGTGGCCCCCAGCGAGCCGAACAACTCGGCCTGCACCCGCGCGACGTCACTGAGCAACCCGTCGGCCTTGAGCCCGCCGACGAACGTACGCGCCGCCCGCATCGGCCCCACGGTGTGCGAACTGGACGGCCCGATACCGACGCTGAAGAGGTCGAAAACACTGATCATGGCTGCGCTTCCTCGCCGTCGTCCCGGCGTACGGAACCGGCCGGGTCGTGGCCACCGGTAGGCGGCCCCGTTCGTGACCGCCCGGGGTGTGGGTTGCGGCCATCCGGGGTGTGGATGGCCGATCTGCCAGCCTACCCGCCCAGCTCACGGCCCACCCGGTCCGGGACGTGAACGCCCGATCACCATCCCCCGCCCCGCGCTCACCGACCCGCTCGCCCGCCCGCCGCCCGCTCGCCCGCCCCGCGCGCACCAGACGCGCACCAGGCGCGCGGCGGGCGGGCGACGGGCGGGCGAGCGGGGAGGCGTCAGCAAGGGGCTGCCCGGGTAATGCACCTACGGGTCCACGGGTTGCCACTCCTCCTCGCGACCGAGGGCGAGCTGGTCACCCCCTTCTACCGTGGATTGCAGACGCGGCGCACCGCCGCAGAGTGGGAGTACGACGATGAGTCGCAAACTGGTCCGGCCCCGCGAGGGGCGCATGCTCGCCGGTGTCTGCGCTGGCCTCGGTCGACGGTTCGGCATGTCCGCGGGGATGGTCCGGCTGCTGTTCCTGCTGTCCCTGCTGCTGCCCGGCACGCAGGTGATCGTCTACCTGATCCTCTGGGTGCTCATGCCGAACGAGGACCGCTACCTGGCCTCCACCGGCCACTGACCCGTCCCCTACCCCGTCGACGCCGGGCCACGGCAGCAACATCAGGGATGTTGCTGCCTCCCGGCCTCCCGAGGCACCACCATCCCTGATGTTGCGCGAATCTTGACGGGCGCGGGCGCGGGGGCGGAGGCAAGGGCGCGCGGGGGCAAGGGGCATTCATGTGCGGAAGCGCCCGCACCGACTGCAGTCGGTGCGGGCGCTTCGCCGTACACGGGTCGAGCAGGTCAGGGAGCGATGTAGGTGACCGTGATCTGCTGGTAGCCGAGGGAGCGGAGCAGCCCTTCCAGCATCTTGCGGGTGTTCTCCTCGGCCCGGGCGGAGAGACCACTGTCGCGGGCGGCGGCGGTGATCCGTTCCTCGGCGAGCTTGTAGACCTGCTGCTGCCGGTTGGGGTCGTTGCCGACCAGGTCACCGAGCCGGTTGAGCAGACCGCGCTGCTCCGCGAAGACGTAGCTCTTGTCCATGTCGAGGTTGGTCTCGCCGAGCTGCGGCGCCGGCAGTTTGATCTCGACTGACTTGCCGTCGGCCGACTGGACGATGGCCCCGTCACCGATCTTGGTGAAGTCGACGTACGCCTCGACGCTGCCGGCCCCGACGAACAGGGTGCGCTCGTTGAGCAGGAAGTCGGGGACGTTGCGCCGGTCGTTCTGGGTGTCGACCACCACCTGGAAGTTGCCCTCGGCGGCGACGTAGCGGCTGAGGTCCTGGATCGACTTCAGCAGCGGTGGCTGACTGCGGTCGGTCTGCTCCTTGGCGAACGGGTTACGGAACTCCGGCAGGAAGCCGGTCGCCTGGATGCCGAGCAGCACCACCACGGCCAGCGCGGCAGCGCCGAGCAGCAGGAGCAGGCCTCGGGCCGCCCCACCGCCGCCGCCAGGCGCCGGGCTGCCGGGGCCGCCAAAGCCTCCGGAGCCGTCGCCCGGTGTGTCACTGGTCGGCTCGGGTGTCGCGGCCGACCGCTCCTTGAGGTTGTCACCGGTCGGGTAACCGGGGAACTCCCTCGTGGGCTCGTTGGTGCCAGCGTCGCGGGCCATCACGCTCACCGTCCTTGTCAGACACGTCGTCTGTCAATGACGGTACGGCCCCCGTGCGACAGTCGCGCGCCGAGCGCCCGGAAAGCACAAACGGGCAGGTCAGGCGAACGCGGAGAGCCCGGTGAGCCGCTGTCCCACGACCAGTTGGTGGATCTCCGACGTGCCCTCGTACGTCAGCACGCTCTCCAGGTTGTTGGCGTGCCGCATGATCGGGTATTCGCCGGAGACCCCGTTGGCGCCGAGGATGGTGCGGCACTGTCGCGCGATGGCCAGGGCCTCCCGCACGTTGTTCAGCTTGCCCACGCTGACCTGGTCGGGCCGCAGCCGGTGGGCGTCGGCGAGCCGACCCAGGTGCAGGGCGAGGAGTTGCCCCTTCACCAGCTCGACGGCCATGTCGGCGAGCTTGGCCTGGGTGAGCTGGAACCCGGCGAGCGGACGGCCGAACTGGGTGCGGGTGCCCGCGTACGCCAGTGTGGTTTCCAGACAGTCACGGGCGGCGCCGACAGCACCCCAGACGATGCCGTACCGGGCCTCGGTGAGGCAGCTCAGCGGCGCCTTGAGCCCGCTCGCCTCGGGCAGTCGGGCGTCCGCCGGGAGCCGGACGTCGTCGAGCGCGATCTCGCCGGTGACCGAGGCGCGCAGCGACATCTTCCGGCGGATCTCGCGGGCCGTGACACCGGGCGTGTCCATGGGTACGACGAAACCGCGCACTCCCTCGTCGGTGCGCGCCCAGATGACCGCGACGTCGGCGATCGGCGCGTTGGTGATCCACATCTTGGCGCCGGTGAGCACCCAGTCGCCGCCGTCGCGCCGTGCCCGGGTGGTCATGGAGGCGGGGTCGGAGCCGTGGTCCGGTTCGGTCAGACCGAAACAGCCGATCGCCTCGCCGGTGGCCATCGACGGCAGCCAGCGTTGCTTCTGCTCCTCGCTGCCGTAGCGCCAGATGGCGTACATGGCGAGCGAACCCTGCACCGAGACCAGCGAGCGGAGGCCGGAGTCGCCGGCCTCCAGTTCCTGGCAGGCCAGCCCGTACGCGACGGCGGAGGCGCCCGCGCAGCCGTAGCCGGTGAGGTGCATGCCGAGCAGGCCGAGTTTGCCGAACTCCCGGGCCAGTTCGCGGGCTGGCACCTGGCCCTGCTCGTACCAGTCGGCGACGTGCGGGCGCACCCGGTCGTCGACGAGCTGGCGGACGACGTCGCGGATCTGCCGCTCTTCGTCGGTGAGCGACGGGTCCAGGTCGAGCAGGTCCAGCGGAGCGGTCATGGACGCCACCTTAACGAAGGCTCAGCGCGCGACAGAAGGGCTCGTCACTCGATCGACTCGGAGAGCACCAGCACCCGGGCGTGGATCTGGTTGCGCTGCTGAAGGGCGGCGCGCAGCGCGCGGTGCAGGCCGTCCTCCAGGTAGAGCCCACCGTTCCACTGCACGACGTGCGGGAAGAGGTCACCGTAGAAGGTCGAATCCTCGGCGAGCAGCTTGTCGAGCGCCAACTCACGCTTGGTGGTGATCATCTGGTCCAGGCGCAGTGGCCGGGGAGGAATCTCCGCCCACTGCTTGAGCGTCAGATTGTGCTCCGGATAGGGACGCCCGTCCCGGACCGCTCTGAAGATCACGACGGCACGCTCCCCTCCCCGTGGCCGGGCCGACCGACGGCGCCGAGCCGGGCCGCGGCGGGCACCGCGCGGCGCGGCACCGATGACCGTGCCAGCCTAGCCGCCCACCGCACGCTGCGTTTCGCTCCCTGATGTCAGTTTCACTACCGGTCGTCCGATCCTCAAGCGGACAAACGGGACGGCGCGCTCAGCTCCACCGGCCGCGCCGCACCACCTCGTCCATCGGACGGCGCCCCCGACGCAGCGACGGTGACCTATGGTCGGCCGCTCGGTAACCGATTGTGACGGCACCGACGGGTTGGTACTCCTCCGGCACGCCGAACGCCTGCCGATAGGTGGCCAACCGCTGCGGCGGAATGCCGAAGAAACAGGCCCCCAACCCCTCGTCCACGGCGGTGAGCAGCATCAGCAGCGCCGCGAAGCCGGTGTCCACGTGCCAGTACGGCACCGGCCAGCGGTCGACGGACTGGTCCGTCCACCCCTTGTCCGGTTCCGCGTACCGCCGCAGGTAGGCAGACTCGTTGGCGTGCGGCACCATGATCAGCGGCGCCCGGCGCATGCCGGCCAGCCAGCGTTCCCGCCCACCGCCGTCGGGTGTGGTGGCGGCCCAGAACCGTTCCCGGTCGGCGGGCTCGTCCAGGACCAGGAAACCCCAGCCCTGGGCGAAGCCGGCTGACGGCGCCCGGACCGCGTGGTCGAGCAGCCGGTCCACCACGTCGGGCGGGACCGGGCGGTCCGGGTCGTAGTTGCGCACCATGCGCCGACGCCGGACGACCTCGGCGAACTCCATCAGGCCCCGGGCCGGATGCCCCAGGCACCCCGCCAGGTCGTACCGGGCTTGAGAGTGAGCAGGTCCCGGCCCGAGCGGAACGCGTCCGGCGGGCAGGTCATCGGCTCGATCGCCACCGAGCGGCGGTGTCGGTCACCGACGAGGGCATCCCCGGTGAACACCTGCCACCAACCGAACTCGGCGTCCGCCCAGATGCTGACCCCCGCCGAACCGTCCGGTGCGGCCAGGCTCACCGACGAGCCGCCGTCGGCGTCGCGGATCACCTCACCGAAGCACAGATCCAGCTCGGCGGCGCCGATCCGGCGCGGGCTGGTCCAGTCGTACTCCGTCCCGGCCACCGGTGTCACGCCGACCGGCAGCAACCGGCCGTCCACCAGCATTCGGGTACGGGTCGGCAGCCGCATGACCAGGTCGTCGACCGCGACCCCTGGCAGTTGCAGGTACGGGTGCACGGAGAAGCCGAACGGCGCGGCCTCCTCGCCGGTGTTGGTCACCTCGTGCTCGACGCGCAGCCCGTCCGCGCCGACGCTCCACCGGCTGAGCAGCCGCAGCGGCCACGGGTAACCGGGCTGCGGCGGAAGGTCGTAGCCGACGGTCACCGCGTCCTCGGACTGCTCCAGCAGACGCCACGGCACCCAGTTGACGAGGCCGTGGATGGCCACGTGCCGCTCCGGCTCGGTCAGCGGAAGCTGGTGCGTCCGCTCCCCGAACGAGTAGCGGCCGTCGCGGATCCGGTTCGGCCAGGGTGCCAGCACCTGTCCGGCGCAGCCCGGGCTGACCTCGTCGGTCCGGTACCCGTCGACCAGGTCGACGCCGTCGTGCCGGTACGTCCGGAGCCCGCCGCCCACCTCCACGATGACGGCCTCGTGGCCGGCGGCCGAGATGGTCCACTGGGCGCCGGAGAACGGGCGCTGATCGGGGCTGTCCATGTCGGCGACCCTAACCGGTCACGTCCGGTCGCCGCTCGACGCCGTCGCCGCCCGGTAGCGCAGCAACGCCGGGAACGCGACGGCGAGCACCACCACCAGCACCGCCGAGGCGAGCCCGCCGGCCACCCAGGCCACCCCGCCGCCGAAACCGGCCGCCATCGTGCCGGCCCGAAGGTCGCCCAGGCGTGGGCCACCGGCCACCACCACCGTGTTGACGCCCTGGAGCCGGCCGCGCATCCGGTCCGGGGCGTAGACCAGCAGCATCGACTGGCGCAGCACCGCGCTGATCAGGTCGGCGGCACCGGCCACGGCGAGCAGGAGCACCATCAGCCAGAGTTGGTGGGCGAGACCGGCCGCGGCGATCGCCAGGCCCCACCCCACCACCGCGAGCACCAGGCCGACGCCCTGCCGGCGGAGTCGGCCGATCCAGCCGGAGGTCAGGCCGCCGAGCATCGAGCCGATCGCGATGGCGCTGTAGAGCAGACCGACCGACCCGCCACCGCCGAACCGCTCCTGGGCGATCTCCGGGAACAGCGCCCTCGGCATGGCGAGGATCATCGCGATCAGGTCCACGCCGAAGGAGAGCAGCAGCACGGGTGTGCTGGCCAGGTAACGGAATCCGTCGACGACGCTGGCCAGGCCGGCCCGGCGGACCTGACCGTCCTCGGCCGGTTCGGGCGGCAGCTTGGGCAGTCGCAGCGCGGCCCAGAGCATCGCTGTGAACAGCACCGCGTCCAACCCGTACGCGATCGGCAGGACCACGGCGGTGTCCGGTGACGCGGAGAGGATCAGGCCGGCGGCGAGCGGCCCGGCCACCGAGGCGGCGGTGAACGTCGTGTAGTTCAGGGTGGTGGCGGACGCCACCAGGTCCTCCGGCACGAGGCGGGGCAGCATCGCGCTGCGGGCCGGTGAACTGATCGCGAACGCCACCGACTGCACCGCCATCAGCGCCAACAGCAACACCGGGCTGCCCACGTCCAGCACCGCCTGGAGCAGCAGCCCGAGAGTGGATGCCCAAAGCAACAATGAGCCACCGAGCAGCACGGCACGCCGGTCGCGGGCGTCGGCGACCGCACCGCCCCAGAGCCCGAAGACCAGCAACGGTACGAAGGCCGCCACGCCCAGCAGACCCACCCAGAACGAGTCCCGGGTCAGGGCGTACATCTCCACCGGCACCGCGACGGCGGTGAACTGGAAGCCGAACATCGCCACCGTGTTGCCGAGCCACAGCCGCCGGTACGCGGGCACGCGCAGCGGCCGTACGTCGATCGCCCAGCGGCGCGCTCCGCGCGGCCGGGCCTCCTGCACACCTGTCACGGCGCCAACCGCTCGACGACCCAGCCACCCTCGTCGAGGCGGCGGAAGCGGAGCCGGTCGTGCAACCGGCCGGACCGGCCCTGCCAGAACTCCACCGACTCGGGGTGCACCCGCAGGCCGCCCCAGTGCGGCGGGGTCGGGACCTCCGCCGCGCCGGCGAACCGCTCGGCCACCTCCCGGTAACGCTCCTCCAGCACCGACCGCCCCGACACCACCTGGGACTGTGGGCTGGCCCAGGCACCCAGTTGGGAGCCGCGCGGCCGGCTGGCGAAGTACGCCTCGCTCGTCGCCCGGTCGACCGGCGCGATCCGCCCGGCGACCACCACCTGACGCTGCATGGGAAACCAGGGAAAGACCAGGCTGGCGTATGGATTGGCGGACGCCTCGACGCCCTTGCGCGACAGGTGGTTGGTGAAGAAGACGAAGCCCTCCCTGTCGTACCCCTTCAGCAGCACCGTGCGGCCGCTCGGCCGACCGGCCGGGTCCGCGGTGCCCACCACCATCGCGTTGGGTTCGGGTAGCCCGAAGGCCACCGCGTCGGCGAACCACCCGTCGAACTGGGTGTGCCAGTCGGTGGCCAGGTCAGCCTCGGTCAGGCCCAGGTCCGCGGCGTACTCGTTACGCATCGCAGCCGGGGCGGGTGTGTCACCCGTCACGTCCCCACTCCTTCTCGGCGCGCTCGCCGGCGCCCTCCCGCGCTGGCCAGCCCGCACTGCCCAGTCTCACCGAGTCCAGCGAAGATTGCGCGCCCGAGGATGTCGCGTGCAGCACAGTCGCAGCGGGTCGCGTATCCCTTACTCAGCAGGCAAGATGTTCCGAACACATCCCTGAGGGTCGCCTAAGGCGCTCGGCCGACCAGGCCGGATGAGCTGTTCGGGCGCACCGACCAGATCCAGGAGAGCGACATGGCCGACTTCAAACCCGGGCTGGAGGGCGTCGTCGCCTTCGAGACCGAGATCGCCGAACCTGACCGCGAGGGTGGCGCGCTGCGCTATCGCGGGGTCGACATCGAGGATCTGATCGGCCAGGTGTCGTTCGGCAACGTGTGGGCGCTGCTGGTCGACGGCCGGTTCGGGCCGGGCCTGCCGCCGGCGGAGCCGTTCCCGGTGCCGGTGCACTCCGGTGACATCCGCGTCGACGTGCAGTCCGCGGTCGCCATGCTGGCCCCGTACTGGGGGCTCAACCAGCTGTTGGACATCTCCGACGAGCAGGCCCGCGAGGATCTGGCCCGGGTCTCGGTGACCGCGCTCTCCTTCGTCGCCCAGTCCGCCCGGGGCCTCGGCCTGCCGGCGGTGCCGCAGAAGGAGATCGACAAGGCGCAGACCATCGTCGAGCGGTTCATGAAGCGCTGGCGCGGTGAGCCCGACCCGCGGCACGTGAAGGCCGTCGACGCGTACTTCATCTCGGCTGCCGAGCACGGCCTGAACGCGTCCACCTTCACCGCTCGCATCGTGGCCTCGACCGGCGCGGACGCGGCTGCCTGCATCTCCTCCGGCATCGGCGCCCTCTCCGGTCCGCTGCACGGTGGCGCCCCGTCCCGGGTGCTCAGCATGCTGGAGGCGGTGGAGCGCAGCGGCGACGCGGAGGGCTACGTCAAGGGCGTACTCGATCGTGGTGAGCGGTTGATGGGCTTCGGCCACCGCGTCTACCGGGCCGAGGACCCGCGCGCCCGCGTGCTCCGGCGTACCGCCAAGGAGTTGGGCGCGCCGCGCTTCGAGATCGCCGAGGCGCTGGAGAAGGCCGCCCTCGCCGAGTTGCAGGCCCGCCGCCCGGACCGGGTGCTGGCCACCAACGTCGAGTTCTGGTCGGCTGTGGTGCTGGACTTCGCCGAGGTGCCGGCACACATGTTCACCTCGATGTTCACCTGCGCGCGGATGGGCGGCTGGAGCGCGCACATCCTGGAGCAGAAGCGCCTCCAGCGGCTGGTGCGCCCGTCCGCCCGCTACGTCGGCCCGGAGACCCGCAAGCCGTCCGAGGTCGAGGGTTGGGGCGCGGTCCCGCACGGCGTCTGAGTTTGTGAAAGGGCCCCCGGTCGACGCCGAGCGTCGACCGGGGGCCCTTTGCTTTACCGCCGGGCGGAGGTGACGTCGAGGTGTGGCGAAGGCCTCAGACCTGCCCGCCGGGGCCCGGCTTCCGCCGATCGGTCCGGGTGCGAGGATGGGGGCCGGCAGTGTCGCCGGGCCCGCCCTCGCCCTTGTGGAAGGATCTTGAAGACCGTGGCTGACGCACCGACCATCCGGATTCCCGATGACATCAAGCCCGCCGACGGACGTTTTGGCTGCGGCCCGTCCAAGGTCCGTCCCGCGGCGGTGTCCGCGCTGGCCGAGGTCGCGACCAGTTACCTGGGCACCTCGCACCGGCAGAAGACGGTCCGTGACCAGGTGGCCCGGCTGCGCTCCGGCATCGCCGAGTTCTTCTCGCTGCCCGAGGGCTACGAGGTCGTGATCGGCAACGGTGGCACCACCGCGTTCTGGGAGGTCGCCACCTTCGGCCTCATCCGCGACCGGGCCCAGTTCGCCAGCTTCGGCGAGTTCGGCGCCAAGTTCGCCAAGTCGGTGAAGGACGCGCCGTTCCTGGGCGAGCCGACGGTCCGCAAGGCCGAGGCGGGCAGCGCGCCGATCCTCGTCGCCGAGTCCGGCGTGGACGTGTACGCGACGCCGCAGAACGAGACCTCGACCGGTGTGGCGGTCCCGATCAGCCGGGTGGCCGGCGCGGACGAGGGCGCGTTGCTGCTGGTCGACGCGACGTCCGGCGCGGGTGGCCTGGAGGTCAACGTCGGTGAGACCGACGTCTACTACTTCGCCCCGCAGAAGTGCTTCGGCTCCGACGGTGGCCTCTGGTTGGCCCTGATGTCGCCGGCCGCGCTCGACCGGGCCGCCGAGATCAAGGCGTCCGGGCGCTACATCCCCGCCTTCCTCGACCTGGTCACCGCGATCGACAACTCGCGGCTGGAGCAGACCTACAACACCCCGGCGCTGGCCACCATCTTCCTGGCGGCCGAGCAGACCGACTGGATGAACGCGCAGGGCGGCCTTTCCTGGGCGGCGAAGCGCACCGCCGAGAGCGCCGCCACGGTGTACGGCTGGGCGGAACGCTCCACGGTGGCCACCCCGTTCGTGACCGACCCGGCACTGCGCTCCAACGTGGTCGCCACGATCGACTTCGCCGACGGGGTGGACGCCACGGCCATCGCGAAGGCGCTGCGCGCCAACGGCATCGTGGACACCGAGCCGTACCGCAAGCTCGGCCGCAACCAGCTCCGGGTGGCGCTGTTCCCGGCCGTCGAGCCGGCCGATGTCGAGGCGCTGACCGCGTCCATCGACTACGTGGTCGAGCGACTCTGAGCTTCGTCACGGTCGGTGTCCGTCGGGGCCTCCACGGACACCGACCGTGATCATCGCCGCAGCTCAGTCACGACATGCGGGGTGTCGCTTCCCCCACCCCGAGGCAGATGCGCGTACGGTGGTCGGAGACGCCTGGGTGGCCGACTCGTGGCGTGCGGCCAGCGAAGCGGGACGGAGGCAACGCAATGCGCCCAGTACGCTTCGTCGCCCTCTCCGAGGACGGCCATGCCCTGGTTCTCGCCGACGAGGTCGGGCGGTTGCTTGCGCTGCCGATCGACGAACGGATCTCCGGCGCGCTGCACGCCGAGCCGGGCGCGCCGCCGCTCGTGGTGGCGCCGACCGCGGCCGACCCGACTCCCTCACTGTCCCCTCGGGACATCCAGGCCCGCATCCGCTCCGGTGAGTCCGCCGAGGATGTGGCCCGGATCGCCGGCGTGCCGGTCGACCGGGTGCTGCGATACGCCGGTCCGGTGTTGCAGGAGCGGGCGATGCTCGCGCAGCACGCCCGCCGCACCCGCCTCAAGGGAGCGGAAAAGCCGACCCCGCTCGCCGAGGTGGTCAACGGCCGGTTGAGCCAGCACGGCATCGACACCGAGAAGATCTCCTGGGACGCGTACCGGCGTGACGACGGCACCTGGCGGATCATCGCCACCTGGCCGTCCGGCAAGGCCACCGCGCAGGCCATCTGGGATCTCGACAAGACCCGGCAGTCGGTGGCCCCGCACGACGACATGGCGCAGTATCTGTGCGCCGAGCGGCCCACGCCGATCCTCGGCCAGGAGCCTGCGCCGGAGCGGGGCGGGCACGCCCTGCCCGGTCCGTCGCGTGGTGAACCGAGCCGTGGCGGTCACGGGTTGCCGGCGGCGTCCGAGCACCCGCGTCCCGGTCGGGATCCGATCCGCGCCGGCCGCGACGCGCTGCTCGCCTCACTGGACCGTCCACTCGGCGCCTCGTCCGGCCGTGGTCTGGAGCCGCGCACTCCGGCTGCTCTCGCCGGGTCGGACGCGCCTCGGCAGCGGCCGGTCGGTGGGGGCGCTGCCGCGCTGCTCGGCGGTGGCCAGGGGTCGGCCTTCGACGACGACTCGGACGCACCCAAGGAGGTGCCGGCCGTGCCGTCGCTGGCGGTGCTGCGGCCCCGCCGGACGGGCGCTGCGGCGGCGGCGGCCGGCGGCGGCGAGTCCACCGACGCGAACGGCAAGCCGCGTAAGCGGTTGCCCAGCTGGGACGACGTTCTCTTCGGCAGCGGCCCGGCGGCGCGCGAGTCCTCCTGACGCTTTGCGCTGGACGGGTGGTGGTTCACCACCCGTCCAGCCAGGGTGCGGGGGCAGCCGGGCCGTGATCGACTCGGCTTCGCGGAAACCGGGCTGTCGACGCGAGCAGGAGGCCCCGATTTCCGAGAACCCGAGTGGATCACGACCTCGGGGCGGTCAGAGCGGCCAGGTGGCGAGCCGTTCGTAGCGTGCTGGTCGCGAGTCGAGGTGGCTACGCACCAGCAGCAGCTCGGCTGCCGGCCATTCCGGGCCCTGGTAGTCGTCGAGATCGGCCCGGTCGGCCTCGATGTCGGCCAGGTCCATCCGATCACCAGGCCGGGCGATGGTCAGGTGCGGGCGGAACGGCTTCTCGTCGTACGGCAGCCCGGCGTGCCGCAGCCGGGACCGGATCAGCCGGGCCAGCGCGTGCAGGGCTTCGACCTCGCCCCGGAGGTCCACCCAGAGCACCGTGGACCGATCCTGGCCGAACCGACCACCACCGCCGAGACTCAGCCGGGGCGCGGCGCTGCGGTCGTCCCGGAACGACTCCGCGGCCAGCCCGAGCGCGCTCTCCACCTCGACCAGCCGGGCGGCCTCGACGTCACCGAGGAAGGCCAGCGTGACGTGGAGGTGGGCCGGTTCGGCGAGTCGGACGTTGACACCGGCGGCGGCCGCCGCAGCGACCCGTAGGCGCGCGACCCGCGCGCCCAGGTGGTCGACCGACTCGGGACGGGGGTAGACCGCGACGAACAGCCGCACGCTCAGCGGTGCCGCTGCCAGTGCCCGGCCCTCGCCGCCGGCAGGCTCAGCCCGGCGGCGTGCAGCACACCCTCCACCCGGACCCGCTCGATCTCTTGGTCGACGCCGTCCAACTCGCCGAGGTGCTCGGTGATGTCGAGGGCTCGGCAGGCGAGGCGAAGACGATCGTCGTACGCCTGGAGCAGCGCACCGTGCCAGACCATCGGTCGGCCGGGGCCACCGAGCCGTTGGCCGCCCAGACGCCGCAGGTCGGCTGCGAGCTGTTCCAGGGGCCGACGGTCGATGCGGTCGAAGGCGCTGAGGTCGATGTCCCGGGTCAACGCGTCCGCCTCGATGGCGCGGTCGAGGCGCGCGATCGTGCGTTCCTCCCGCCGCCGCTCACGCCACTCGGACCAGCCGCAGACCACCCGGTCGACGATCTCGTCGTAGCAGAAGAGCAGGGCGAATATCGCCGGAAGACTGGCCATGGCGAGGAGCGCCAGGGCCAGCATCAGCGCGCGCTCGACTCCCACGCATCGACGCTAAGCCCCATCGTGCCCCCTCGCCAGCGGTTTGCGCGCATCCGCGCCATCCGCCGAAGACGGCGCGGACGGCGCGGACGCGCTTCGCACCCGTCAGCAGTCGGTGGACGTGACGTAGAAGCGGGGCATCGGCAGCACCCGGAAGCGCAGCCGGGCACCGGAGTGGCGCAGCTGCCAGGTGAGCGCGATCAGGGCGGTGGCCAGCGAGATGAGCCCGCCCATCCAGATACTGGCGCCAGCGCCGAAGTGCTCCGCAACCCAGCCGATCAACGGCGCGCCGACCGGGTTGGTTCCCAGGAACACCAGCACCCACAGGGCCATCACCCGGCCCCGGAAGGCCGCGTCCACGCCCATCTGGATGCGCTGGTTGGCGGCCTGGGCGAAGAAGACCATGCAGAAGCCGGTCGGCACCAGCAGTGCCACCACCAGCCAGTACGTCGACGCGAGGCCGACCAGGGTGCCGAAGCTGGCGCAGGCGATCGCCGCACCGAGCACCAACCAGACCGACGGGCGACTACGCCGGCCGGTGCCGCTGAGCGCGCCGCCGAGGGCACCGACGGCCAGGGCGGTGCTGAACAGGCCGAAGGAGGCAGCGCCGGTGTGGAACACCGTCTTGGCCAGCGCGGCCAGGGTGAGCTGGAAGTTGAACAACGACATGCCGATCACCGACATCATCGCCATCGGCATCAGCAGGTCGGGGCGGCGCCACACGTACCGCAGCCCGTCGACGACCCGTGCGGACGCCCGCTCGTCGCGCGGCAACAGGGCGTCGCGGTGCAGGTCGGCCGTCCGCATTCGGACCACGTTGACCAGGGGCGCGATCGAGCTGAGAGCGGTGAAGAGGAACACCGGGCCCACGTCGAACGCGGCGATGGCCAGGCCGGCGACGGCCGGGCCGACGATCCGGGCGGAGTTGAACACGGCCGCGTTCAGCGACAGCGCGTTGGGCAGCAGGGGCGTGCCGACGAGTTCGGAGACGAACGCCTGACGGACCGGAGTCTCGACGGCGTTGGCCGTGCCGAGCAGCGCGGCGAAGGCGAAGACGTGCCAGAGCTGCACCAGGTCGGTGAGGACCAGCACGGACATGCCGAGCGCCAGCAGGCTCCAGAACGTGTTGGCGGCGAAGAGCAGCACCCGCTTGTCGTACCGGTCGGCGAGCCGGCCGGAGAGCAGGGTGAGCAGCAGCACCGGGGTGAACTGACACGCGGTGACCACGCCGAGCGCTGTCGCCGAGTTGTCGGAGAGCTCGAGGACGAGCCAGTCCTGGGCGATGAACATCATCCAGACGCCGATCAGTTTGATCAGCTGCCCGGATGCGAAGAGGCGGTAGTTGCGGACCTGTAGGGACTGGAACATCGTGCTCAGCTTGGCCTGCACTCTTGGTGCGCCTCCTTAAGGACGTACGCGTCATCGACAGGTGACGGCACGGACCCGGTGGCGCCGGGCGCGGCTCAGGCGCGAGCGAGCTGCTGGAGAATCTGGGCTGCCCTCTGCAGGGTCTCCCGTTCGTCCTCGTCGAGCGCGGCCAGCCGGTGGGCCAGCCATTCGTCGCGGGCCCGCTCGAACTGGTCGAGCACGGCCTGCCCCCCTTCGGTCGCCGCGAGGATGACCTGCCGGCCGTCGGTCGGGTGGGGTGTCCGCCGCACGAGGCCGCGGTCCTCCAACTTCCCGACGATCTTGGTCATCGTCGGTGGCTGCACCCGCTCGACGTCGGCCAGTTCCCTGGGCGTCAGCGCGCCCGCCAGCCGCAGGCTGGTGAGCGCGGAGACCTGGGTGACTGTGAGGTCGCCGACCGGCCGGGCCTGGCGGACCCGCCGGTTGAGTCGGGTGATCGCATCACGCAACTGGGGAGCCAGTCGCGCCGGTGGCACGCGTTCCGCCGTCACCGTCCGCTCCATCACGTTAGTTAGCTTAACTAATGAGCCTGGCTAACGACATCTCATATGACCAGGCTCACGAGGACATTGGTGCAGTTCCGGGCGGGGAATCCCGTTCGACTCCCCGCCCGGACGACCGTCAGAGCACCAGGGACTCGATCGGCCCGCGCAGGAAGTACAGCACGAACAACGCGGCCACCCCGTACAGCAGCGGGTGGATCTCGCGGGCCTTGCCCTTCGCCAACTTGACCACCACGAAGGTGATCAGGCCGGCGCCGATCCCGTTGGAGATCGAGTACGTGAACGGCATCAACACGATGGTGAGGAACGCCGGAATGGCGATCTCGTAGTCGGACCAGTCGATCGTCCGCACCGCTGTCATCATCAGGAAACCGACCACCACCAGGGCCGTCGAGGCCGCCTCGAACGGCACGATCACCACCAGCGGCGCCAGGAACATCGCCAGCAGGAACAGCACGCCGGTGACCAGGTTCGCCACACCGGTCCGGGCGCCCTCCGCGACACCGGCGGCACTCTCGATGTACGACGTGTTGCTGGACGTGCTGGCCGCGCCACCGGCCGCCGCGGCGATCGAGTCGACGAGCAGGATCTCCTTGGCCCGCGGCGGGGTGCCCTTCTCGTCGAGCAGGCCACCCTCCTGGCCCACGGCCACCATCGTGCCCATGGTGTCGAAGAAGTCCGTGATCAGCAGCGTGAAGACGAACATCAACACGACCACCCAGCCGGCCCGACCCCACGAGTCGAGCACGTTGAACTTGCCGAGCAGCGACAGGTCGGGCAGGTCCACGACCGTCTTCGGCAGCTCCGGCACGTTCAGCGACCAACCCTTCGGGTTGGGTTGACCGTTGACGAACGACGGGCCGATGTTGCCGATCGCCTCCACGATCACCGCCAGCACCGTCGAGGCGAGGATGCCGATCAGGATCGCGCCCCGCACCCGGCGGACCACCAGCACCAGGGTGATCAGCAGACCCACCACGAAGACCAGCATCGGCCAGCTCACCAGCTTGCCGCCGATGCCCAGACCGACCGGGACGGTGGTGTTGGCCTCGTCCGGGATCCGCCGGACGAACCCCGCGTCGACCAGGCCGATGATGGTCAGGAACAGACCGATACCGACGCCGATCGCGGTCTTCATCTGGGTTGGCACCGCGCGGAACACAGCGGTCCGCAGACCGGTCAACACCAGCACCGCGATGATCACACCCTCGATCACCACCAGGCCCATCGCGTCGGCCCAGGTCATCTCGGGGGCGATCTCGTACGCCACCAACGCGTTGACGCCCAGACCGGCGGCCAGCGCCAACGGGAACCGGCCGACGACACCCATCAGGATCGTCATCAGACCGGCGACCAGCGCGGTGGCGGCAGCCAGCGCGGGAATCGGGAGGGTCTTGCCGTCACCGTCGACGGCACCACCCAGGATCAGCGGGTTGAGCACCACGATGTACGCCATCGTGAAGAAGGTCGCCAGGCCACCGCGTACCTCGCGGCTCATCGTCGAGCCACGGGCGGAAATCTCGAAGAACCGGTCGAAGCCGTTACGCGGTTGAGCGGGGTTGGGAGGTGTGCCGTTCTCGGGCGGCGCTACTGCCATCAGGTCCTCGCAGGTGATCTTCCGGTTGTCGCGCGCATCGTCCCAGATCAGCGACGGGCAGGGGAAGTCAGTCGCGTACGCTTGCCGGATGCCGAACGAGCAGCCACCGCGGCCCGCACCGCTGGACCCGCCGATGGTGCCGTTCGCCCTCGCCGGGTTGATCGCGTGGGCGGTCGCCGGGCTGGTCCTGCTGATCTTCTTTCGGGGCTGGCTGACCGACAACGGTCACCAGAACTGGCTCTGGACCTGCCTCGCCGGGTTCCTGTGGGGCTTCCCGGGGCTAGCCGTGATGATGCGGCACGACGCCAACCGACGCCGACGCCGCGCGAGCTGAAACGCCCGCCGCGAACGGTCAGGGATGCCCGTACGGCTCCGCCGGCTCGGCGTCCTCCACCGAGCCCGGGGCACGGCTGACCGACATGGCCTCCACCGCGCTGTCGTCGTACACCGTGGGTAGTTCTTCGACGGCGGTCTCGGCCGCCTCGATGAGCGTCTCCGAGTGCGCGCCGCAACCGTGGTCGGCGCTCACCACCCGGCCGTCGTCCGGGGCGAAGAAGTTGCCGCACGCGCCGAAGGCCTGCCGCATCGCACCGGCCAACGGCAGGTAGAAACCGCAGCTGCCGCAACGGGCAGCGGCCGGAGCGGCGGTGGAGATCGGAGCGTCGGGGCCGTGGTCACCGTCGTACCAGCGCTGCGCCGCCTCCATGCGGCCCTCGCGGGAGAACACCCGCGCCCGCCCGAGGCCCAACTCCCACGCGGTCTCCTCGACCGCCGGATCGTCGGAGAGCAGGTAACCGGGGACCAACCGGTCGTCGTCCGGCGGAGTCGGCAGCAGATCACCCGGACCCAGGTCGCCCGGCTTGAGGCGCTCCTGCCAGGGCAGCCAGCCGGGCGCGAGCAGCGCGTCGGGCCCGGGCAGCAGCACCGTCTCGCAGATGGTCACCGTCTTGCTGCGCGACACCCGGGTGACGGTGACCGCCCACCGCCAACCCCGGTAACCAGCGAGGCGGCATTCGAAGTAATGGGTGACCAGCCGTTCACCTTCGGCCACGACCTGCAGGTGGTCGCCGACGTCGTCGGCGTCGACCTCGGTGATGCCAGCGCGGGCCACCTCGACGGCGGCGGCGCAGACCTGGTCGAGACGGGCGGCACGGGTGGAGGCGGGCCTGGTCACCCGACCATTGTTCCCCATGCGCCCCGCAGGGGTGACAGGGACTCCCGGGGAACCTTTCCGCGCAGTGGTGTGGGCGCGCCCGGATCAGATGGGCGAGGATGGTGCACATGCCGTCGTACTCCCGCTCCGAGCGATCCCTCCTCGGGCGGACGGTCGGCACCGGCATTCGCGCCGTTCGTCTGCTGTTCCGCGGTTCGGTGGGCAGCGGCCGCTGGGTGACCCGCCGGGCCGGTCGGGCCCGGGCCCGGGGCGCCGGCGGCGAGGTCGGCATGGTGCGCCTGTTCGACCTGCACGCGCTCTCCTGCGCCGGTGACACCCTGATCGCCATCGGCCTGGCCGGGACGATCTTCTTCAACGTGCCGCTGGGCGAGGCCCGCAGCAAGGTCGCGCTCTACCTGCTGGTGACCATGGTGCCGTTCGCCATGCTCGCCCCCGTGGTGGGCCCACTGCTCGACCACTTCCGGCACGGCCGGCGGTACGCGCTGGCCGCGACGATGCTGGGCCGCGCCTTCCTGGCCTGGTTGATCTCCGACTACATCCATGGATTCGGGCTCTATCCGGCGGCGTTCGGGGTGCTCGCGCTGTCCCGGGCGTACGGCGTGGCCCGGTCCGCGGCCGTGCCCCGGTTGCTGCCGGAGGGCCTCGGTCTGTCCCAGGTGGGAGCCCGGGCCAGTGTCTACGGCACGGTCGCGGGCGCGCTCGTCGCTCCGATCGGGTTGGCCGCGTTCTGGTTCGGGCCGCAGTGGCCGCTGCGCGTCGCGTCGGTGATCTTCCTGGTCGGCATGGTGATCTCCCTGCGCCTGCCGCCGAAGGCCGACTCGGAACCACCGGAGCGGGTCCCCCGGCCACTGCGCGCGCTGGGCCGTCACCGTGGCGACCGACCGCTGGGCCGGGGTCGACCCGCCGGCCGCCTGGTGATCGCGACGCTGATCGGCGCCGCGACGCTCCGCGCGGTGTACGGCTTCCTGCTGCTCTTCCTCGCCTTCGCGATCAAGAAGGGCGACCTGACCACTGTGGCGTTCGGCCGGGATCTGGGTGCCGAGTGGGCGTTGGGGGCGGTCGGCGGGGCGCTCGCGGTCGGCACGTTCCTGGCCACCGCCATCGGGACCCGTCTGCGCATCCACCGGCCGGCCGCCATCCAGTCCAGCAGCATGATCATCGTGGCCGGCGTGGCGGTTCTCGCCGTCATTCAGTTCTCGCTGGTGATGGTCGCCCTGCTCTGCCTGGTCGCGGCCCTGGTCAGCGGGATATCGAAGCTGGCCGTGGACGCTTCGATCCAGGAGCGCATTCCGGAGCGGCTGCGGGCGAGTTCCTTCGCCCATTCGGAGACGGTGCTGATGCTCGCCTTCGTCGCGGGTGGAGGGCTGGGGCTGGTCCCGTTCAACGGTCGGATGGGCATCGCGGTGGCCGCCGGGGTCGGCGTCCTGGCCGCGATCCGGGGTGTGCTGGTAGCCGCCCGGCTGCGGGGCGAGAAGCTGGCCGGCCGGCCGCTCGGTGACGACGAGCTGACCGAGGACGAGCCGGCCGACGAGCCCGCTGATGTCGCGCCCACCTCGCCGGCCCCGACCCAGGCCAGCTCGCCACGGTACGACGACCCGGGCCTGGCTCCTCCCGGCTACCACATCTACCGTCCGTCCTCGGCGGTCGGCGGCCCGGGTGGCGGGGCGGACGACGAGACCCGCCGCGAATCCCCCGGCTCGGTCTCGTGACCGGTCTGCTGGTGGTGACGGCGGTCCCTGCCGAGGCGGAGGCGGTCCGCGCCGGCCTGACCGACCACACCGTGACCGTGACACCGGTCGGCGTGGGCCCGGCCGTTGCCGGTGCCGCCACCGCCCGGCTGCTGGCGCTGGCCGAGGCCGCCGGCCGCCCCTACCGTGCGGTGATCAGCGCGGGCGTTGCCGGCGGCTTCACCGGGCGGGCCGAGGTCGGCGACACCGTGCTCGGCACCGCCAGCATCGCCGCCGATCTGGGTGCCGAAGCACCGGACGGGTTCATCCCCGTCGACGAACTGGGAATGCCGCCGGCGATGCTGGGCGTCGGCGGCGTGGTACCGACCGACCCGAGCCTGCTGGCGGCACTGCGGGCCGCGCTCCCGGCGGCCACGACCGGGCCGGTGCTCACCGTCAGCACTGTCACCGGCACCGCGGCCAGCACCCGGGAGCTACGCCGAAGGCATCCGGAGGCGGTCGCCGAGGCCATGGAGGGGTACGGAGTGGCGGTCGCCGCTGCCCAGGCCGGGGTGCCCTTCGCCGAGTTACGCACCATCTCCAACCCGATCGGCCCACGCGACCGGGACGCCTGGCGGCTGCGCGAAGCCCTCGCCGCCCTGACCACGGCAGCACCCGCGCTGCGTTGACTAACCTTGGGGCGGACGGACCTCGAGGGCGAGCGCCGACGGCCGACCCGCCTGTAGCTCGAACCCACAGGCGAGCAGGAAGTCAACGGCGCCACCAGCGGCTGTCGCGTGTGCGGTGTGGATGCCGGCCACTGCCATCTCCCTGGCCAGCAGCCCGATCAGTTGACGCCCGATGCCCAGGGTCCGCAGACCGGGAGCGACGACAACGCCCTCCAACACCAGCTCACGTCGGTCACCCCAGTCCTCGCCGAGGAGCAGGTCCACGCTTCGCTCATGAGCTCTCAACTCACCGACCGGCCCGGCCCCGGGCAGTTCGGCAAGGAGTCGCCACGACGTGGCCGGCAGCCCTTCGGACGCACGCCGATACCGCACCTGGGCCCTCGTCTGGTGGCGCATCCGTCGCTCGTCCCGCCGCGTGCGATCCAGGTCGTAGGTCAGCTCCGGGACACGCACCGGCCACAGCCGTTCCGGGAGGGTGTACGAGTGCACCCACCAGGCTCCCGGCCAGTCGCGGAGGGTCAGAACACGACGGACGTCGAGATGCGCCGGGTACCGGCGACCTGCCTCGTCCCGCAGCTCGGCCTCCCGCTCCTCGTCGGGGGCGGCCACCGTGCTCGCCGTCTCGCTCGCCGGGACGCAGCAGTGGTCACCGGGCAGCTTGAGGGCGAGGTCGCCGCCGACCGCACGGACGAGCCGCTCCACCGTCCGGAAGGACGGCCTGGCGCCTTGCCCCGCCTCGATGCGCGCCACGGTGCTCTTGGGTATGCCGGAGCGCTCAGCCAGCTGCCGTTGGCTCAGATCGACACGTCGACGCAGGTCCCGAAGGGCTGCCCCCACGTCGACGGCGTCCTCACCGGTAGTCACAGGTCCATGCTTTTCCGCGACCCCTTCGGCCGTCAACAGCAACGGTCGAGCTGTGGACAACCCTGTGGATAACGCCGTTGTCGCTGTGCATACCTCGTTCAGCGCCTGTAGAGCTGCCCCATAGGTGGGGCATGCCGACGGACGTCGGATCAGACCACCACACCGCTGATACCGGCCGCACCGCTGACTAGTCGAGCCGCCCACCGCCGACCCGTGCTGCCCCAAAGATGGGGCAGCTCTACAGGCAGCGACACACTTCCTGGCAGCGGCTGGCGCGCAGGTTGTGGGCGGCCGGACCAACACCAGCGCGGGCCGAGACGGCGGGTGACCCGACCCGCCAGACCCGTCACGGATCACAGTGGGCGGGGTGGGCACGGGCCTCGGGGCGGGGGCAGGGCTAACGTGAGGGGCGTGGCGCTCTCCCTGGCGATCTCGCCCTGCCCCAACGACACGTTCGTCTTCCACGCGCTGGTGCACGGTCGGGTTCCCGGCGCACCGCCGGTGGAGGTGACCTACGCGGACGTGGACGTCACCAACACGGCGGCCGAACGAGGCGCCTTCGACCTGGTCAAGGTGAGCTTCGCGGCGCTGCCCTGGCTGCTCGACGACTACCACCTGCTGCCCTGCGGTGGCGCGCTCGGTCGTGGCTGTGGCCCGCTCGTGCTGACCAGGGGCGACCGCACCGACCTGACCGGCGCGACGGTGGCGGTGCCGGGCGACCGGACCACCGCGTACCTGCTGTTCCGGCTCTGGTCGGCCGGGCAGCCGCCGGCCCGGATCGAGGTGGTCCCGTTCCACGAGATCATGCCGGGCGTCGCGGCCGGGCATTACGACGCGGGGCTGGTCATCCACGAGGCCCGGTTCACCTACCACCGGCACGGCCTGAGCGCGCTCGTCGACCTCGGCGAGTGGTGGGAGGCCGACACCGGCCTGCCCATTCCACTCGGTGCGATCCTGGCCCGACGCGGCGCCGTCGACCCGGAGGCCGCAGCCGGCTGGGTCCGCGAGTCCGTCCGGCAGGCGTGGGCCGACCCGGCCGCCAGCCGGGAGTACGTGTTGGCGCACGCCCAGGAGATGGAACTCGACGTGGTGGACCGGCACATCGGTCTCTACGTCAACGAGTTCACCGCAGACCTGGGTGAGGCCGGTTTCGCCGCGGTGGCGGCACTGCTCGACCGGGCCGCCACCGCCGGCCTGGTGCCTCAGACCTCCAGCTCGCGCGCCACCGCGTGGACCAGCTGAGCGATCTTCTGCGCGGTCTTCTTGTCCGGGTACCGGCCCCGACGCAGGTCGGGCTGGACCTTGGCCTCCAGCACCTTGATCATGTCTTCGACCAGGCCGTGCAGCTCCTCGGCCGGTCGACGGCGCAACTCCGCCATCGACGGCGGCGCGTCCAGCAGCTTGACACCCATGGCCTGCGCGCCCCGACGGCTGTCCACCACGCTGAAGTCGACCCGTTGGCCACCCTTGAGGTCGGTGACACCCGCCGGCAACGCCCCCTTGGGCAGGAACACGTCCCCGCCCTCGTCACTTGTGACGAAGCCGTATCCTTTGGCCGTGTCGTACCACTTCACTCGACCCGTAGGCACCTGAAAACCCCTGCTTCACTTGAGCCGCTACTGCTCCAAGGCTAGCTGGATCATGCCGTCGAGTGCCGCTGGGAATTCGGTGAGCCGATCCAGCACCACTTCCGCGCCCGCCGAGCGCAGCTCGTCCCGGGAGCACGGGCCGGTCGCGACAGCGATGCCGGGCACCCCGGCCGCTGCCGCCGCCACCATGTCCGCGACATGGTCACCGACGTAGTGGGTGGCCCCGTGCTCGCGTAGGGCGGTCGCCTTCTGCTCGGCGAACAGGTCACCGGCCAACTCGTCGACCTCGAGACCGAGGTGGTCCAGGTGCAACCGGGCCAACCGGCCGATCTTGGACGTGACGACCAGCACCCGCCCACCCCGCGCACGGATCGCGTCGATGGACTCCCGGGCGCCGGGCAGCAGGAGCGTCGGGGTGATCGCGTACGCCGGGTACAGCTCGCGGTACAGGAGCACAGCCGACTCGACCTGCTCCGGCGGGAACCAGTGCGCGATCTCGGTACGCAGCGGCGGCCCGAGGCGGGACACCGCCAGCTCGGCGTCGATCGGCACGCCGGTCTTCGCGGTCAGCGCGCGGTAAGCCGCGGCGATGCCGGGGCGGGAGTCGACCAGGGTCATGTCGAGATCGAATCCGACGGTCAGTGCGGGCATGCCGAAAAACGTACCCGGCGACTCCCCTCCGGCCGAACGTCCGAGGGGCGCGGAAGCCCGCTGCCGGGCTAGCGTGGAAAGACGATGACCACCTCACTCGCCGACCACCTGCGGTCGCTGCCCGACGAGTCACTGGCCGCGCTCCTCCAGCTGCGGCCCGATCTCGTCGTACCCGTGCCAGCCGACGTCTCCGCCCTGGCCATCCGGGCCCAGTCCCGGGTCTCGGTGGCGCGTGCGCTGGACGGGCTGGACCAGTTCACCCTCCAGATCCTCGACGCCGCCCGCCTCACCCGGAACCCGGACGACGGCACCACGGCCACCGACGCCGTCCTGGCCATGGCGACCTCCGGGCCGCACCCGCCGGCTCCGACCGCCGTCCGGGCCGCCGTGGGTCGGCTGCGCGCACTCTTTCTGCTGTACGGCCCGGAGCACGCGCTGGAGGTGGTGCCCGCCGTCGACGAAGTCGCCCCGTACCCCGCTGGGCTCGGCCGGCCGGCTGCGGAGCTGGACCCGCGCACGGCCGCGCTCTGCGCGGACCCGGCGAAACTGCGCCGGACGCTGCTCGCCGCCCCGCCGTCGGCCCGGGCGATCCTGGACCGCCTGGCTGCCGGCCCGCCGGTGGGCAGCGTGCCCCCGGGCGCGTTGCAGGCACCACCGCTCGGCGCTGAGGATCCGGTGCTCTCCGACCCGACCAACGGTGGTGCCCCGGCCGGCTCCCCGGTGCGTTGGCTCGTCGACAATCGGCTGCTGGTCCCCGTGACGACCGGATCGTCGACGGCCAGCGGCACGGTGGAGCTGCCCCGCGAGGTCGGGTTGCTGCTGCGCCGCGACAGCGGCCCTCTCGGCCCGCTGCGCACCAGCCCACCGCCGGTTGCCGGCGCGCCACGCGAACCGAAAGCCGTCGACTCGGCCGGCGCCGGGCAGACGATGGAGGTGGTCCGGAACACCGAAGGGCTGCTGGAGCAGCTGGCCGACGAACCCGCGCCGGTGCTGCGTTCGGGTGGCATCGGGGTACGGGACCTGCGGCGGCTGGCGCGCGCCGCCGGGCTGGACGAACCGACGACAGCGCTGCTGCTGGAGGTGGCGTACGCGGCGGGGCTCCTCGGCGAGTTGGAGATCCCGGGCGCGGCCACCGGCCGGTACGGGGCCGATCAGCAGGTGCTGCCGACCGGCGGGTACGAGGTGTGGCGGGCCGCCTCACTGGCCCAACGCTGGGAGCAGTTGGCCCGGGCCTGGCTGACCATGACCCGGCAGGTGGGGCTGGTGGGCCGCCGGGACGACCGGGACCGACCGATCACCGCGCTGTCCTCCGAGGCCGAACGGGCGAGTGTCCCGGGCGTCCGGCGGGCCGTGCTCGGCGTGCTCGCCGACCTGGAGCCGGCGACCGCGCCCACCCCCGACGAGGTGCAGGACCTGCTCGACTGGCGGGCGCCACGACGCAGCCGGGGCCGGGACGCCGCGCATCGGGAGGTGCTGGCCGAGGCCGCGCAGTTGGGTGTCACAGGTCTGGGTGCGCTCACGTCGTACGGTCGGCTGCTGCTGGGTGACCTGACGTCGACCGACGAGCGGGGCGGCGAGGATCCGCTGGGCGTACACGCGGACGTCGAGAGCGGCGACCCGTCGGGTGCCGCCCGGGCGTTGGACGCGCTGCTGCCCGCACCGGTCGACCACTTCCTGGTGCAGGCCGACCTGACAGTGGTGGTGCCCGGCCCACCCGAACCGGCGCTCGCCGCCGAATTGGAGGCGATGACCGAACTCGAGTCGGCCGGCGGCGCCAGCGTGCACCGGGTCACCACGTCGAGCGTGCGACGTGCGCTGGATTCCGGCTACACGGCCGACGACCTGCACGACGTGTTCCGACGGCGGTCGCGTACCCCGGTGCCGCAGGGCCTCACCTACCTGGTGGACGACGTGGCCCGTAAACACGGCGGGCTGCGGGTCGGTCTGGCCGGGGCGTACCTGCGCAGCGACGACGAGACCCTGCTCAGCGAGGTGCTGGCAGACCGCCGGCTGGAGTCGATGGCGCTGCGTCGGCTCGCGCCGACGGTGCTGTGCACGCAGTACCAGGTGGGTCGGTTGCTGGGTGCGCTGCGCGACGCCGGGTACGCCCCGGTGCAGGAGGACGGCACCGGCAGCACGGTGCTGGCCCGGCCGCGGATCCGCCGGGCCCCGGCGCGGGTGTCGGTGACCACCCGGACGCTCGACCCGTTGGTCACCCCGAAGCTGCCGATGCCACGGCTGCTCGGTGTGGTGGAGCACATCCGCAGGGGTGAGGCGGCGGCGCGGGCGGCCCGGCGGGCGCCGGCGGTGGTGCGTGGCGGTGCGGCGGGGCTGGGCGGTGGCCCGGTGCCGGCTCACACGCACAGCGAGGCCCTCGCGGTGCTCCAGCAGGCGGTACGGGACAAGGCGCTGGTCTGGGTCGGTTACGTCGATGCTCACGGGGCGACCGCGTCCCGCCTGGTCAAGCCGGTCTCGATCGGTGCCGGCTATCTGCGCGCCGAGGACGAACGGACCGAGATGCTGCACACGTTCGCGCTGCACCGGATCACCGCGGCGGTGCTGGCGGACTGACCGGTTCGTACGGCCGACCGACGACGCCACCGCGGGCGTTGCCGGTCAGCGGCGGCTGCGGCGGACGGTGCCGACCACCGAGATGACCAGAAGTAGCGCGAAGCCGGCGCCGGCGGACTCCCCGACCGAGTCGACGAAGCCCTGCCGCAGCACCAGCCATCCGAAGAGGAACCACCCGAGGAGGAGTGCCGCCGCGACGGCGTACGCGATCACCGTCGCTCGGGACACCTCGTCGGGTGGTGCCTGCTCATGTTCCGTCATCACGTCACGGTCGACCGTCATACCCAGCCTCCCCGCCCGGTCTGGCCCTGGACTCCCAGGGTGACACTCGTTGGACCGGTCGGACAGGGGTTAAACCCCCGATTCGCGGCCGTGTCGGTCAGGTGCCGGGACGGCGGCCGATCAGCACCACCCGGGTGCCGACCTTCCCGAGTTCCCACATCCGGACCGCGTCGACGTGCAGAAGGTTGACACAGCCGTGCGAGCCGATGGACGTGTCGTGCAGGTAGGTGGTGGTCTCGTGGAAGCCCATTCCCTGGGTGAAGTGCTGCCAGTACGGCAGCCACACCTCGTACGGGTCGGACCACTCCTTGGGATTGCGGAAGTTGACGGTGAACGTGCCGGCCGGGGTGCGGTAGCCGGACATGCCGGTGCGGGTCACCGTCGGCTCCATGATCACCTTGCCGCTTCGGACCGCCCAGACGGTCTGCCGGGTCAGGTCGACGCAGAACGTGGTGCCGGTGCCGGCCTTGCACCGGCTCGGATCGGTGGTGGCGAGGCGCTGGGCCACGTCGAGGGTGGTCGGTCCGGCGCGACCCTCGACGGGGCGAATGCCGTACCTCTTCTGGAACTTCTTGATCGCGGCGCAGTCGGCGGCGGACTGCCGGCCGTCCACGGTGACCGTCCCGAACCCGCCCAACTGGGCCAGGTACGTCTCCACCTGGCGCTGGTGCTGGCCCTGCGGGCAGCCGGCGACTGTCGGCGTACCCGTGCTGGGGGTTGGTTTGGGTGTGACGCTGCGAGTGGGTTTCGGCTTGGGTTTGGCTGTGGCGGAGGTGGGTGCGACCGGCGTGGGCCGGTCGCGCTGGTCCGGCCCGGGCGCGCCGCTCGCCCCCGTTGCCTTTTCCGCCGCGCCGGCTGGGGCGGCTCCCCCGCCACCACTCCCACCGGACTGCGGATCGAACGTGCACGCACCGGAACCGACCAGCACGACCACCAGCAGGGCGACCAGCCGGGAAGTGTTGCAGACACGCTTCATGGCACCTCCCCAGACATTCGCCCCTTTGCTAGACGTTCGTGAGTGCCGTCACGGTTGCACCTGGTGAGCAACTTTCTTTGGACATCCCGGCCCGTGCAACACTGGATGGTCGGCCATCTGCGGGTATGCGACCCGCCAGGGCCGAAGACCGACCGAGGAGAGGACGCTGGCGTGAGCGGTGGACCACTGATCGTGCAGTCGGACAAGACCCTGCTGCTGGAGATCGACCACCCCGACGCGCAGGCCTGCCGGATGGCGATCGCGCCTTTCGCCGAGTTGGAGCGCTCGCCGGAGCACGTGCACACGTACCGGCTGACGCCGCTGGGTCTGTGGAACGCCCGGGCGGCGGGGCACGACGCCGAGGGTGTGGTCGACTCGCTGCTGAAGTACTCCCGCTACCCGGTGCCGCACGCGCTGCTGGTGGACGTGGCCGAGACGATGGACCGGTACGGCCGGCTCCAGCTCGCCAACGACCCAGCGCACGGGTTGGTGCTGCGCGCGCTCGACCGGCTGGTGCTGATCGAGGTGGCCAAAAGCAAGAAGCTCGCCGGCATGCTCGGCGACAAGATCGACGACGACACCATCCGGGTGCACCCGTCCGAGCGTGGCCGGCTCAAGCAGGCGTTGCTCAAGCTGGGCTGGCCGGCGGAGGACCTGGCCGGCTACGTCGACGGTGAGGCGCACCCGATCGAGCTGGCCGAGGCCGGCAAGGACGGCCGCAAGCCGTGGACGCTGCGGTCGTACCAGCGGGAGGCCGTGGAGGCGTTCTGGGCCGGCGGGTCGGGTGTGGTGGTGCTGCCCTGTGGCGCCGGCAAGACCCTGGTCGGCGCGGCGGCGATGGCCGAGGCGAAGGCGACGACGCTGATCCTGGTCACCAACACGGTCGCCGGCCGGCAGTGGAAGCGGGAGCTGATCGCCCGCACGTCGCTGACCGAGGAGGAGATCGGCGAGTACTCCGGCGAGCGCAAGGAGATCCGCCCGGTCACCATCGCCACGTACCAGGTGCTCACCTCGCGCCGCGGTGGCGCGTTCACCCACCTGGACCTGTTCGGTGCCCGCGACTGGGGCCTGGTCGTCTACGACGAGGTGCACCTGCTGCCCGCGCCGATCTTCCGGTTCACGGCGGATCTCCAGGCCCGCCGTCGGCTGGGCCTGACGGCGACTCTGGTACGCGAGGACGGCCGCGAGGGTGACGTGTTCAGCCTGATCGGCCCGAAGCGGTACGACGCGCCGTGGAAGGACATCGAGTCGCAGGGCTGGATCGCCCCGGCCGAGTGCACCGAGGTACGGGTGACCCTGACCGACGCGGAGCGCATGTCGTACGCGACGGCCGAGGCCGAGGAGCGTTACCGGATGGCGGCTACCGCCCGCACGAAGTTGCCGGTGGTGAAGGCGCTGGTCGATCGGCATCCGGAGGATCAGGTGCTGGTGATCGGGGCGTACATCGACCAGTTGCACCAGCTCGGCGAATACCTCGACGCGCCGATCATCCAGGGTTCGACGACGAACAAGGAGCGGGAGCGGCTGTTCGACGCATTCCGCACCGGCGAGCTGCGCACGTTGGTGATCTCCAAGGTCGGCAACTTCTCCATCGACCTGCCCGAGGCGGCGGTGGCGATCCAGGTGTCCGGGACGTTCGGGTCACGCCAGGAGGAGGCGCAGCGGTTGGGGCGGGTGCTCCGGCCGAAGGCCGACGGCCGACAGGCGCACTTCTACACTGTGGTGTCCCGGGACACGATCGACACCGAGTACGCGGCACACCGGCAGCGCTTCCTCGCCGAGCAGGGGTACGCGTACACGATCGTCGACGCCGACGACGTCCTCGGCCCACCCCTGCCGACCGTCGACTGACGCGCGCGGGGGTTGATCAACTCCAGATCGCCGAAAGTGCGGTATCCCAGACGCCTCGATACCGCACTTTCGGCGAAACGGAGTGAATCTTCACCGGGAGAAGCGGTCCACCAGCACCGCCAGCCGCCGGTCGTGGTCGGTGCGGCGGAGCCTGCCGCTGCGCATCAGCGTGACCAGGCCGTGCAGGCCGCTCCAGAACGTCTCGGTGAACGTCTCCAGGTCGCCGTCGCCGGCGAACGGGCGCACCGTCTCGGCCAGCTCGGCGAAGCCGCGGGCCAGGTCGGTCGGGACGTCCTGGCTGGCGAACGGTAGGTCGACGGTGAGGGTGAACATCGCGTCGTAGATCGCCGGCCGCTGCTCGGCGAAGTCGGTGTACGCGGCCGCGACGTCGGCGACCGCCTGGCGGGGATCGGCGGCCGACGTCCGGGCCGAGGCGAGCGCCGCCGCCAGTTCGGCGAACCCTTCGACGGCGACCGCCGCCATGATGGCGTCCTTGCCCTTGAAGTGGCTGTAGAGGACCGGCTGGCTGTACTCGATCTCCGCAGCGAGCCGCCGGGTGGTCACCGCGTCCCAGCCCTCCGCCAACGCCAGATCGCGTGCCGTGGCGATGATCGCCTGTTCCCGTTCAGCCCGCTCGCGCTCCCGGCGTGCCTGTGTCGACATGACAGCAATGCTAGCACCGCTAGCGTTGCTGTCGATGCTCTGCTAGCGTCGCTCCCATATCTAGCAGCGCTAGGAATTGGAGCACATCATGCTGGCACCCCTCGCCTACGGGCTCGCCGTCGTCCTCAGCCTCTTCGTCGTCTTCATCGGTGCGCGGTTCCTGCTGGTGCCCCAGGCGGCGGCAGCGGGGTACGGCGTTCCGGCCCGGCCGGACGGCGATCCCGCGTACCTGACGGTCAAGGGCTTGAAAGACCTGACCTTCGGGTTGCTCGGCCTCGCGCTGATCGCCTTCACGAACGCCGACGCGGTCGCGTGGTACATGCTGATCGTCGCGCTCGTCCCGCTGGGCGACACCGCCATCGTGCTGCGCAACGGTGGCACGAAGGCCGTCGCCTTCGGCATCCACTTCGCCACCGCCGTTGTCGTCCTCCTGAACGCCGCGCTGCTGTTCGCCCTGTGACCCACGCCGACTCCGGGCTCGTTCCGTTCAGACACAACGGCAGTGGCCGCGCCCCGACGGGGGCGCGGCCACTGCCGGGACGGTCAGTACTGCGGGGTGACGAAAATGCCCGCCTGGTCGGCGACCACGTGGGCGGTGCCGGAGCTGCTGTTGTAGAGGTTCAGGCCGCCCATGGTCCCCACGATGGCGAGGTTCGACGATGTCTCGCCCGCCACGAAGTTGAGGTTCGACACCGGCGGACGCGCCTCGGCGCCCGGATGCGCGATGAGGAAACCGGAGCTGGCCGGCGCGGTGACGGTAAGGTTCGCCACCACGGCGGCGGCCGTCACGCAGCAGGCCAGGTTGTCGACGTACGGGCTGACATTCACCGACTCCCACGGCTGAAGTGGCTTCGCGCCTCCCCGGTTGGGCAGGCCCGTGGCGTCCCGACTGTCGGCGATCCGCAACGGCCCGTTCGGAACGTAGCTGAGCTGTCCGTCCACCCCGAAGTATCCCGCCAGGTCCGCGATCACGTGGACGCTGCCGGAGCTCTGGTTGTGGATGTTCGCCTTGAGGTCGGTCACCGGCACGATCACCAGGTTCGGGATGGTCTGGCCGGCGACGAAGTTCAGATTCGACGCGGTTGGCACGGGCGAGCCGTACGGGAAGACCTTCAACACGCCGCTGGTCGTCGGCCCGGTGACGGTGACGTTGAGGACGACGGCCGTCGCGCCCGGCGAGACCTTCCGGTCCAGGTTGAGCGTGCGCGTGCTGTTCGGCGCGAGCGCGCCGCCGTCGGTACGGGTGTCCAGGACCCGCGTCAACGGCTGGGTGGCGAATCCGTCGCCGGCCTCCGCGTACCAGCCCTGGAGATCGGCGACCACGTGCACCGTGCCGCCGCTGCTGTTGCGAATCCTGATCTTTCCGTTGCTCATCGGCACGGTCACCAGGTTCGGCACCGTCTCTCCCGCAACGAAGTTGACGTTCGAGGCGGTCGGCGCGTTCGTGTCGTCCGGGTAGACGGTCAGGAACCCGGCGGTCGCCGGCTGGGTCGCTGTCACGTTCAGCACCAGGGCGCTGATGTCCGCCGCCGGCACTCCGCCGATGCTGTCGACCGGCACCACCACCTCGGACTTCGGCGGCACCGGGGTGCTGGTACCCACACCGACCGCGGACCGGGTGTCCAGGAGCCGCTGTGGCGCCACCGCCGTGTAGTGCGCCCCGAGCACCGTGCAGCTCGGGGCGCTGGCACTGGCGGACCGGAAGCCGGTCGTGCTCCACTGCACCTGCACACAGGCGCTACCCGCCCGACGGAACCGGTGGTTCTCGTTGAGCGACGGCGTGCCGCCCCGCCAGAGCGGGGAGTCACCGTACTGGTAGACGAAGGATCCGATCGGACCGTCGGTCGTCCACTGGGTCGAGGCGCTGGCGCGGAGCGTGGTGTCCAGGGGGCCGGCGCCGATCGTCCGGTGCAGGCGCTCGACCCGGAGGGTGGTCGGTCCGAGCCGCTCGACCGCTCCCCGGTCGTGGTAGCCGTTGCCAGTGCCCGTGTTCGCCCACGTCGGGTCGTCGGCGTGGGCGTTGCCCATCAGGTCGGTGGCCGGCACCCCGGGTGCGTTCGCGTCGGCGGAGTCGATGGCCGGGGAGCTCTGCTTCAGCGCGATGAAGCCGCGGTCCTCGAACCTGGGGTCGAGCAGCGGGTCGGCGACGATGTCGAACGCGCCCTGCCCGGTGGCCGCCTGGAAGTCTCCGAGCGTCCGGTACGTGGTCGCGCCCCAGCGGTAGAGGGCCCAGCCGGTGGTCGGATCGATCAGGTTGTGGTGGACGGTCGTCTGCGGAACCTCCGCCGGAAGGACCATGATCGCCGTCTTCACCGTCGGTTCGCCCTCGCAGAGCCTCTGGTCCGGCAAGGGCTTGACGATGTTGTTGGCGACAGTGACACCGGGCGAGGCGACGAGCGTGATGCCCGGAGCGCACCCGGCCTGGATGGTGTTGTTGGTAACTGTGGCACCCGCGGCCCGGGTCAGCTCCATCCCGCCGTTCGGAATCTGGTTGGCGATCACCATCGTGCCCGTCGAGTCGCCCTCGACGGCAAGCGCTGTCGTACCCGGGGAGTGCAGGAAGTTCCGGCTGATGGTCACATCGGCGGAACCACCGGTGACCTTGATCAGGGGCCGGCTGGTTCCGGTGACGGAAGTGCCGTCGACGGTAACCCGAGACGCGCCGTCGACAATGACCGGCACCTCTGGGCGCCCGTAGATGGCGAAGCCCTCGACGACGACGTCGTGCACCTGGCGCAGGGTGAAGACCGATCCGGTGCCGGTGTCCGCGCCGTACCTGCCCACCCGGACGACGCCGTCCCGGGTGTTGGCTGCCTTGAAGGTGATCGGTGCCGCTGCGGTGCCCGATCGGGTGACCGCGACACTCTCCGGGTAGAGCCCCGGCTGCACCAGCACGGTCTGACCGGGCTGCACGACGGCCGCGGCCGCGGAGATGGTGCAGAACGGCGACTCGGCCCTGCCGTCGCCGTTGGGCACGCAGTCCGTCGCACTGACGAAAAGCTCCGAACCGGTGGACGTTGGCGCCGCCGAGGCGGAGGAGGGCGCGGGAGCCGCGGTGGCAGCGGGAATCACCGGCCCGACCAGGGTTGCGGCACCGACCAGTGGTACGAGCGCGAGCAGGGAGCGAGCGGCTCTCTTCATGAATGCCCCACGATGATCAGGGATGGTGTGCCGCGGCAGCCTACCCCGCTCAGGGCGTGCCCGAGGCTCCCTCGACCACCGTCCACCTGTCGTTCGGACGGGCCGTGTCAGGACGTCGGCGGTGGGCAGCGGTCGGGGAGGGTCACCTGGCCGGGGCGGTGGTCGAAGCTGTCCATCGTGAACCACTCGTCCAACTCGGGGTCGAAGAGGTTCTGGAGACCGAACTGGAGCACCTGCCACCACCGGGTCGGGTCACGCTGGTCGACGTAGATGTCACCGAGCGCGAGCGGGAACCGGAAGAACTCCCCCGGCACCGTGGAGCCTCCGACGACACCGACCCGCCAGTGGTCGACGTGCCGGTCCTTGTCCCCCTGAAGGATCTCCGGCCCGACGAAACGGGACGTCTTCAGCTTGTCGTTGAAGATCTGCCGGTTGAAGAACCCCGGAACCTTGCTGCACTCGCGCGGCGGGAACAGCGGGATGTTCGGCCACTTGTAGGTGAGCGTGTACAGCCTGTTCTCGTAGATCAGGTTGGTGAACCAGATCGGATGCTCCGGGCCGCCGGCGACCATCTGGCTGTTGCCGTCGCGGCCCTGCCAGGTGAACGGCACGTCGATGCCGAGGTCGCGCACGACGTACCGGCCGGTGCCCTGGAAGTCCGCCGGCAACTGCGGAGGGCGCGGCTCGGTCGGCACGGGCGTCACGTCGCCGTCGGCCTTGGCCGCGCGGGGCAGCGGAGCCACCGCCGGGCCGGGCGCGACCACCCCGAGGGCGAACAACGCACCGGCCACCATCGAAACCACAGCCCGACGTGTACGCCTCGACACCACCATCGCCCCCGCCACTGTGGAAAGACCACGCATCTGCCTTCGGCGAAGCGTATGAGCAGGCAGAACGTGAGAAGCGGCCGAACGGGTCGACTCCACCGGATGGGTGAGGCGGTAAGCGCACCGGCCCGGGACCGGAGCGGTCCCGGGCCGGCGTCACGCGTACCTGATTACCTGATCAGTTTCCACGGGCCGTTCTTGTCCCCGGGCTCCTGGCCGCGTGTCCACCACCTGGCCTCGTACACGTGGCCCTTGAACGACACCCGGTCACCCACGGTGTAGACCTTCGTGAGCGTCCAGGCCGCCGGGCTGTTGTCCGGCGGGGTGGGCGCGATCTCCTCCCAGGAGCCGTTGCGGTCGCCCGGCTTCTGGTTGCGGGTGTACCACTGGGCCCGCCACGTCCTGCCGTCGTAGATGGCGACGTCACCGGAGTTGAAGATCCGCGACGCGGTCCAGATCGAGGTGCCGTCCTCGGTTATGGCGAGTTCCTGCCATGCGCCGTTCGGGTCGGCGCCCGGCTTCTGGTTCTTCGTGTACCAGGAGGCCCGGAAGATCCGCCCCTGGTAGGTGGTCCGGTCCCCGTCGTTGTAGACCGTGGACGGGTTCCACTCCGCCGGCACGTTCACCGTGAGTGTGGCGCTGGCGTCGACCGGGGTGAGGTGGTCGCTGCCCGGGTACGACGCGGTCAGGTTGTGCTGACCGCCCGCGAGGCCCACCGGAAGGGTGAACGTCGCAGCCCCGTTCGTCAGCGTGGCCGAGCCACGAACTGTCGTACCCTCGCGCAACTCCACCGCGCCGGTGATCGGCGTGCTGCCGGCCGCGACAGTGACGGTCACCGTCGCCGCGGTGCCCCAGGCGGTCGGGGCTGCGGTGACGGTCATCGTCGGGACCTGCTTGGCGGTACGGAACACGGCCGGCTGGGCCACCGCCTCACCGCCGTCGGCGCTCTTCGCGGAGACGATCCAGCCGTACGAGGTGCCCGGCAGGAGGTTGCCCCAGGTCGTCGTGGCGACCCCGTTCGCCGTCACCTCGGCGGTGCCGATCGTGCCGGACGGCACGTACGCGGCGAGCGAGTCGGTGGTGAAGGACGTCTTGCGGGTGCTGAGGTCCACCGGCAGGGTCAGGTTGTCCTCCGCGCCGTTGTAGCGCGGCTTGGTCTGGCTGCCGTCCTGGCGGATGTCGTACTCGGTCGCACCGAAGTTCTTGAGGAACGGCGAGTACGTGTCGATGTGCATCTCGGCCCGGTCCACGTCGAACTGGAGCAGGCGCAGGAAGCTCGCCCCGAACTGCAACCGGTCGGTGGCCTTGTGGTCCGGCCTGCCGTCCCCGTTGACGTCGATGGTGCCGTCCGCGGCGACCTGCTTCGGCCACAGCTCGGCGGCGGTGACCGTGTAGAACTGGTAGTCCGCCAGCAGCTCGACGACGTCGTGGCTGACGGTGACGCCGATCTTCGACTTCAGGTTGGTGCCGACGCCGTGCTCGTGACCGGCGAGGACCAGGAAGACGTTCGCGTTGGTCTCCACTACCTGCTTGAACAGCGGCGAGCCGTCCGGCGCGGAGAAGTCCGCCCCGCGCCCGTCGGGGTTGGCCGACGGCTTCAGGTAGTCGTGGGAGAGCAGGATCCCGTTGCGGTCCTTGTACCGCTTGAAGATCGAGTCAGCCCACTTGGCCTCGGCCGGCGTCACCCCGTACGACAGGCCGACCGCGACGAAGTCCAGTCCACCGGCGGAGAACAGCAGGTAGTTGTTCTGGTTGTCGGTGCCGGGGGTGACGGAGCCGTCGGCGTTGGTCACCTCGTCCCACGCGTGGTATTCGGTGCCCTTCGGCCAGGATTTCGCCGTGCCGTAGTACCGGTCGGCGCTGAAGGTCCGACTGAACCGCGAGGTCGGGCCGGTCTCCGCGCCCAACTGGTCGTCGTGGTTGCCGGCGATGACCTGGTTGACGACGCCGTTGTCGTCGAGGATCTTCTGGAAGCCGGAGGCGACGGCGAGTTCCTTCTCCACCTGCTCGTGCAGGCCGGGCCGCTTCAGCGAACCGTCCGGGTTCTTCGCCAGCGGGTCGTAGTAGTCGTTCTCGATGATGTCGCCCGTGTGGGCCGTGTACGCGATCTTGCGGCTGTCCGCGTTGTCGGCGATCCACTGCATCTGGTCGCGGTACGCGGCCGACCAGATCGCCTGCTCCTCGGCCGTCTCGACGTCCGAAGGCTCGGCGTTGCCGTCGAAGTCGTCGTACGTGCCGCCGGCCGCACCCTCGGTGACGTACTGGGTGTCGGTGAAGTGCGCCAGCGAGAAGTCGTACGACGCGGGGTCCTCGAAGCGGTCCTTGTCGTTCTGCGCCGTCGAGTCGCGCGGGGAGAGGTCGTCGGCGAACGGGTCCTCACCGGTGACCAGCACGTGGACGACACCACCGTCGCGGTAACCGGCCTCCACCTGCGCGGTCAGGACGGTGTCCTGCCCAGCCTGGCCACGGGAACTGGTCAGCACGACCCACTTCTTCGTGGCCGGGTTCCAGACCCGCAGCGCCACGATCCGGGCCGGGTCGATGGTGCCCGACCAGCGCAGCGTCGGCTCCTGCTTGGCCGCCGCCAGCGGCAGGTCGTACCGCTGGAAGACCACCCCACGGCCGGATGCGCTGTCGACCGTCGCGCCGTCGAGCGGACGCAGCGAGGTGACGTCCACGGTCTTGTCGTGCTGGACGTCGAGCGCGGTCGGCACGTCGGCCGCCTCACCCTGATAACCAGCGGTCGGCAGGACCACGTCGGCCTTGGTGAAGGTGGCGGTCAGACCGACACCCTCCGCGCCGGGGATCCGGGCGGACAGCTCGGCGGAGAGCGGGTCGGTGCCCTTGACCGTCGAGTTCAGCTCGGTCGGGACGTCCGGGATGCTGGCGCTGCTGAACCGCACCTCACGGGTGGCGGTGTTGCCGAGCGCGTCGGTCACCGTCACCGCGATGGTGTGCTCCCCGGCGGGCAGGCCGTGGCCGATCTGGTCACCCTGCTTGACGGCCGCGCCGTCCAGCGTGAGGACCGGCGTACCGGCCAACCCGGTGGCGTCCTTGATCCGGACGTCGAGCGCGACCGTCGACGTCAGCCGCTGCCCGGCGGCCGGGACGCTGCTCTCGATCTCCGGGGCGGTGTTGTCGCTGGTGAAGCGCCGCGTCGAGGTCTTGTCCCCGACGACCGCCTTGATGGTGTGCGCGCCGTCCGCGATCGTCGTCGTGTCGACGTCCGCGCGCTTGCCCGACGCCGGCAACGCCGACCCGTCCGGCGCGGTGACGTCGAACATGACCATCTTGGTCAGCACCCCGTTGAAGCTGTTGCCACAGCTGCCGTCACCGATGTAGGTGGTCACCTGGGATCCGGCCGGGTAGCTGGCCGAACCGATGGTGACAGTCGTCTGCGCGATCGACCGGGTCAGCTGCGTCGCCTTCGCGTCGGTCGGCAGCAACTGGAAGTCCCGCAGCGTAAAGTCGTCGAAGTTGTCGCAACCGCCCGGCTTGGCGCTGCCACGGTCGTTGCCCGCCACGAACTCGACGGCGTTGACGCCCGGCACCAGCCACTCGTTCGGAAAACTGAGGTCGGCGACCTCCTTCTCCCACATCCCGATCTCCAGCGGGATGCCGTTGACCAGCACCTTGTTGTCGTACCCGTTGTCGCTGCCGTTTCCGCCGACGAACACCTTCAGGTGCGCGTCGCCTCCGCTGCCGAGAGTGTCGACGGTGCGTGTCGTCGGCGCACCCTCGACGGTGAAGTGCAGCTCGGCCTCCTTGTTGGGCCCGCAGGTGCCGTCGCCCAACGCCAGCGAGGCGGCTGTCGTCTCCGCCTTCGTCACTGTCGTTCCGCTGGTGGTGACGACGAACGTGCTGCCGGCCGTCACCGTGCCCGCCGTGCTCAGCGTGAGGCTCGACGCGGCCCGGGTGAGCTTGAAGTCGTCGTGGTTGGCGCAGGTAGCGCCGTTGAGCGTGCCGTTGTAGTCGCCGGTGCGGACCTCGACGACGTTGTCGCCCAGGTGCAGGAACCGAGTCGGGAACGCCAGCTTGACGTCCTCCGCGCCGGTCGCGCCGTAGTCACCGCCGAGGTCTACCCGGTGGCCGTTGACCAGCACGTAGTTCTGGTACCGCGCCTCGATCGAGTTGCCGGCCTCGACGGTGAGGCCGAGGGTGGCGGTGCCGGCGGCCAGCGTCTCGGAGTTCTCGGCCGGCTTGTCGTCGATCGCGAGCGACTCGACGCTGTCCTTACCAGCAGACGCGAGCGCAGCGATGACCGGCTGGGTTCCGCGTACGCGGGCACCGTCACCGGGGGTGACCACCGCCGCGCCGGCCGGGGCGTTGTTGACGTCGACCGTGATGCTCGTCTTCGCGCCCGACAGGGCCGTCGCGCTGACCGTGTGCGTACCGTTGGTCAGCTTCGTGGTGTCAAGGTCGGTACGCAGGCCGGACGTGCTGCCCGGGGTGCCGGAGATGACGAAGGTGAGATCCTGGTTGAGCAGCTTCGCCGAGCTGCCGCAGGTGCCGTCGCCGAAGTTGTAGCTGAACAGATTCTGCTCGCCGTCGGCGACCACGCCGAGCAGGCTGAGGCTAATGCTGCTCAGCGCGTAGTCGTCGTAGTTGGGGCAACGACCACCCTCACCGTTCGGCAACTCCTCGTAGCCGACGGCGGTCTTCGTGGTGGTGTCGACCCAGTTCGCTCCGGCGTGCACCGAGACGGTGTTCGGGCCGGGCTTCAGCCAGTCGCCCGGGAAGTCGAGGGTGGCGACCCGCCCGCCCGGGACGTCCGGGAAGTAGACCCGGTCCGCCTCGGCCGTGCGCCCGTTGACGGTGAGGTAGTTGCGGTAGCGGGACTCGGTGCCGTTGCCGCCCATCTCGAACGCGAAGTGCGCGGTGCCGGCGGTCTTGTCGGCGCTGATCTTGTGACCGTCGACCGCGAGGGTGGTCACCGAGTCGTTCTCGGTGACCGGCTCGACGACGACGGGCAGCGTGCCCTCGACGTTCTGCCCGGCGCTCAGGTTGATCAGCGGCGTGGTGGCGCTGGCCGGCACGGCCTCCGCTCCGGCCAGCGCCGGATGCAGGGTCGTCGCCGGTCCGGCGATGAGGACGAGCGCCATCGCGGACAGCAGTCCGCGTGTTCGCTTCCGGCGCGCACGTCTGTCGTGCGTCATGGCGGGGTTTCTCCTTCGTTAGGTGCGAGGAACCGCCGACGCCGTGATTCCGACTGCGGCGGGCACAGGGGGCCGCCCTCGTGGCGGCCGATCTCAGGACGACGGTCGGATGCGGGTGATCCGTCGGCGACGTACCTGGCGTCGCAGCAACGACCCGGCGGCCGCGACGAGCAGCAGGGGGCCGACGGCCAGGGCGATCCGCTGGGTGGTCCCTTGGTCGTGGCCCGTCCCGCTGTCGGCGACCGCTGGCGGTGGAGCGTCGTCCAGCACCCAGTCGTGGGAGTACTCGTCGGGGCCGTACACCTGGCGTTTGCCCTTGGGCCCGGTCGCGACCGTGCGGTACGCGGGGTCGAGGTCGCTCAGCATCCGGATCTCGATGCGGGCGATGCCGAGCGGGCCTGGGCAGGTGTAGTCGACGTCCACACCGGTGTCGCTCGCCTTTCCGATGACTCCAGCGCACGCTTGACCGTCGCTGCTGGCGGTCATCTGCTCTAGCAGGTAGTCCGCGAACGGCTTAGATCCGACGAGGATCGTCGCGTCGTTTTCTTGGGTGTCGACCGCGCCGTCGAGCAGGACACGGTCCTGCGGCAACACGCCGAGATGGACGCCGAGCAGGGTCAGCTCGTCGACGCCGCCCGGCTTCCATGTCAGGTGGACCACGTCGGGGCGGGCCGCGTCGGGCGCGATGGTCACGGCCTGCGGATAGCCGTAGGGGTGGGCATCGGCGGGTACCGCCGTGGCGAGCAGGGTGAGGGTGAACACCGCCGAGATCACGACACGGCGGGGCCACCGAGCGGTTGCGGGCATGCCAGCGCTCCGGTCTACAGGTGCTGTGGCACGCCGGCGGGCGCGGCCGTTCAGTGACCCTGCCGGGCGTTGGCGAACTCGCCAGGCAAGCTTGATGAGAAACGGGCGCAGTGGGGGTGAACAGTTAGTTGATCAACTGAGCCTTCAGCGCACACACCACGGGACATGCAGCCGCAGGTCTCGTGACCAACACCGACCCTGCGGCTACGCTCAGTTACTCTTCCGTGGGAGGAATCCGGCTTCCTCGATACGGGCCATGATGGCCCCGACGAAGGCGGCGAAACCGATCTCCTGATCCGGTTGTCGAACGGGCGCGTCGATCTCCCGCGATGAGGTGACTAGGCAGGTGGCGTCATACAGGCCAGCACTCTGTAGGCGTTTACAGAGGATCACGTAGCGGTCGAGGTACGACGTCTCAGCGAAAGCGGGATCGATCGGAAACGTGCCGCTGCGAGGGGCCCCCTTGCGGATCGAACCCGGCGCCTCCTCCACCAACAGCAGGTAGCCAAGCCACGGGCTCAGCCGACCCAACAGGCCGTGGTCATATGCCTGCCGCAAGTCGGCAGCGCTGCCGATTGCCTCTTCGTTCCGGTTGTTGAAGTTGTTGCCGAACGACGGACCGACATGCGACTTGAGCTCGATCGCCGCCACCAGTTGGCCCTCGTGAATCACAACGAGGTCCCACTTCTTGGCAGGCCGAAAGTAGCCCGGCAGCTCGACCCCGGACTTGCAGCGCACGGCACCGGGCGGGAAGCCGGCGTCTCGGAACACATTCGCGAGAAATTCTGTCATCGCGTCGAGATGTGCTCCGCCGGTGACTGCGCCTCGCCCTCCGGTATCGGCCCTGCCAGACAAGAGTTTCTTGGCAGCCTGCGACTCTCGCACCGACCATGAGCTACGAACCGCTTCTTCGAACGCGCGCTGATCCACCGATCACATCTCCAGAGCCTCGATCCCGTACACACCCAGCGCAACCTCCGTCGCCGCACGTGTGTCCCGCTCATCGAAGGCAGCGGCGAGCGCAGCACGGTCGGCGGCCGAGATCGTCTCGGGCCCTGGGACGCGAATCCGACGCAGGTACTGGGCTTGGAATCGAAGGGTGCCGCCCCGCATCCTAACGGCGTACGCCTCCACAAACGCCTGTGCGACATCCGATAACAGGAGTCCACCTAGGACTCTGAGATCCCACGTGTCGGAGACGATGTAGTACAGGTTGTGATGCGGATAGAAGCCACCCTCGTCTAGGACAGGATGGATGGTGGTCTTCATGTCCGGGAGCAAGAGTTTCGGGCGCTCGATCAGGGAATGGTCGACTTTGTCGATGGTCCTGTACCACTGTGCAGGGCGCTTGCTGGCAACATGCCGGCGTTTGAGGGCTGCCGTGTGCCGCTGGTAGTACGCGCGGAGGCGTGGAAGCGCGGCTAGGTCCACCAGCTGACCGTCGGCGTCCCACGGGTTGACGAGATATTGACCGGACCAGGAGTGGGTCCCCGAGGTCGTGTCCTTGACCATCGACAGTGGCAGTAGCCGCCGCGGTTCGACGTCAGCGTCCGTCGTGATGAAGACGCTGTCAGCACCCGTGGCAACGCCGATGCCGACCCGTGTCCCGGTGTTGGCGTCCTCGAGCGGGGGGAAACGGTCGTTCAGCGCATCGATCAAGGCCAGACGGGATGGAGACCCGGCTGGCCAGGAGTCGCCCCCGCTGAACCAGTGGGGTAGTCGCGCAACCTCGTACCGGTCGTTCGTCCGGTGCGTCAACTCCGTGGCCGAGATCGACTCCACCAGCTCTGGGGCGTCCTGAGGCCCGAAGCCCCGTCGAGTGTCCACCACTACGGCGTCACCCTGCCCGGCACGGCGGACCACGGTGACGGCTGGATAGGCCGACACCTGTTCCTCGAACGCGTCGACGTCGTGCATCGTCACCGTGACGTCGACGCTGTAGCCGGCGCTGATGAGCTCCCGCAACTGCCGGCCGTACTGATTGCGCATCCAGCGGTCGGCACAGATGAACGCGAGGACTCCGCCAGGCCCGAGAGAACGCAGAGCCCGTTCGTAGAAACCGACGTATAGGTCCGCACGGCCGGTCATGGTTGGGCAAGCAGCGCGGTAGGCGAGCATACGATCCGCGGGCACATCCTCCAGCCGTACGTACGGCGGGTTTCCCACGACGAAGTCGACGTCCTCCTGGACATGCGGATCGAGCAGGTAGTCCCCCTGCCGCAGCCACGCCGTTGCCACCTCGCGTGCTTCCGGAAGCGACCAGCCCTCATCGACCAGCACCTCGCGCACCAGCCGCCTACTGGCCGTCACGTTCGAGGCCAACAGGTCGTAGGCGCGGATTGCCTGCTTTGCGTCGAGCAGAGGCCGATCGTGCTTCCGGCATGAGGCGCTGACCCGGGTGGCCATCGCGGCCAGGAAGGCACCGCCCCCACAGGCCGGTTCAACCGCTACGAGCGCCGCAAGATCGCGGTCAGCCGTATAGCCGGCCAGATCGAGGATCAAGTCGACCACCCAGCGACGGGTGAAGACCTCGCCATGCTCGACGGACTCCGCCGGGATCGCGGTCAGCGACGACAGCGTCTCGCCGAGGATAAGTTGTCGCATCTCCGCTGCTACCGCCTTCACCTGACGAGCATAGGACAGCAGGCTCACCGGAAATCAGACCAGCACACGGCCGACGTCACTTGGCGTGAGAGACCGTGGCCGTTGGCACGTCAGACAGCGCCGACACAAAGCCACCGGCCGGCCCCGTCAGCGCCTGGAAGACTCCGCGACGAAGACTCCGCGACCCGGACGGCCAACCAACACGCCCTGCCCACGCAAGACCGCCACCGCTCGGTGGATCGTCGACACCGACACGTCGTAGTGGTCGGACAACTGCTGAGTAGACGGAATCTTCGACCCGGGCTGGAACTCGCCCACCTCGATCCGCCTCAGCAGATCGTTGATCAACTCGTCCATGGTCGGCGGAATCGGCACGTGGAGGCCCCTTGCAGTCGGTTGGCCCTCCCAGTATCGAGCAACAGGTGAAAGAGCGGCAATAACTGACGCAGGAGAAGCAGGTGAGCAGCCGCAGCTAGATTCGACAGATAAGAGAGCGTTGACAGAGGTGGCAGGTATCGGTAGCGTCACTGTCGGTGATGCGGTGCTGCTGCGGTCGGTTGGCGCCTCTCGTACCGGTCTCGCATCGCCGCCGAGACCCCACCCTCCGCGCTCCCCCGGCGCGGCCCTGCTGCCGTACCGCCGATTAAGGGTGCGGTCGCAGGGTGGGGCGGTCTCCGCCGCCCGCAACCGGCGGAGGCCGCCCCCTCCACTTCGACGCGACCCGACGAAGGGCGGTCCCCCGTGCGCGACCTGATCCGCCGGCTGGTGAGCCGGCGCGAGGATCGACCACCGACGGCAGCAAGCCACGACCGATGACCGAGCGCTGGGTGATCCACCTGCCGGTCGTCGCACCCGACCTGTTCCGGGCCCGGATCTTCGCCCGTACCGCCGCCCGTGTGCTGGCCCGGCTCAGCGCCCGCGTCGAGCCGGGTGGGGTGACCGTGTCGGCCGAGGACCAGCAGGGCGTACGCCATTGGGTCTTCTGCGACCGGCGCCTACCCGCCGGCGGCCGGTGTGCCCTGCCGACCGACCACACCGCGCCCTGCTCCCAGCGCGCGCCCTGGCCCAACCGCCGGCGCTGCGCACCCTCCCGGAGATGACCAAGAGGTTTGCGTCACCGATCAGCACTCCGGTGACGCAAACCTCTTGATCAACGCGGTCGAGCTGCCCGCCGGGCCCCGAGAGGTCAGCTGGCGCGGAAGGCTACCCAGGCGTCGCTCATCCGGTCTGCTTGGCCCGCCGTGAACATGTCCATGCAGGAGTCCTGCGTGTAGTCCATGAAGTTGTGGATCGGGTCCAGCCCCGGCGCGGTGCAGGTGTCCGCCCCGATCGGGCAGTCGAACTGCGGGGCTGCCTCGCGCGGGGTGTCCGCCACGAAGTCGCCGGACGCGGAGCAGCCGTGCGCGAAGGTGTGCTCCAGCATCAGCCAGTGCCCGACCTCGTGGGTCAGCGTGTCACCCAGGGCGTACTTGCCGGCCGTGCCGCCCGGCATCGACTCGTCCAGCATCACCACGCCGTCGATGTAGTCACGGCCGTTGTTGTAGCCCTTCGGGAAGTACGCCCAGCCGAGCAGCCCGCCGCCGATGTTGGCCGCGTACACGTTGAGGGTGCGGGAGTCACCGGTGTAGAGCGCCTTCTTCATGTCGCGCTCGTTCTTGCCCGGCTCGACCGTGTACCAGGCGCTGTTCACCGTCCACGTCGTGTCGACGAGCGAGAACCGGAACGGCGTGTCGGAGGCGTCCGCCGCCGTGCGACCGGCGTACGAGTCGTTGAGGACCGTCATCTGTGCCGCGATGAGGGTCTTCCACCGGGCCGTCTCGCCGGCGGTGAAGGGGTGGTCGGAGACCATGTGGAAGACCGTCGGCACGGTGACGCTGCCGTTGGGCAGGCGCGGCACGTCCTTGATCACGCCGTAGGCGTTGGCCTCGTTCTTCGAGTACAGCGCCGGCTCCTGGGCCGTCGCGCCCGCGGTGACCCGGGCGGCACTCGGCTCGCCGGCGCAGGCCGTGACGCCCGGCGAGGCGGTCACGGGGGCGGCGGTGGCCAGCGCCCCGGACGCGCCGCCGGTCGCCAGGAACGTGGCGGCGGTCGCGGTGAGGACCGCCAGTCGGAAGGTGGGTCTGCTCTGCATCGGTGCACCTTTCGGTGAGGGAGCGGTGCGGGTTCGACGATGCCGTCGCTCCGGTATGAGAACACGCCGACGACATCCACAAAAGACCCTCTGAGCAGGGCATATGCCGATGTAACGGAACCGGATCGGCCGGCGCTGATTGGGGTCGCTCCGCGCGGTTGTGGACCACTAGGCTGCTGAGCCGGCACGCAATGGCGATGCCAGGACGGGGGCGGCGATGAACGCCGAAGATCGCATCGAACGGGCCCGGAAACTCTACGAACAGGCCGTGTACAGCGGCGATGGCCGCGTACTGGCCGACGCCGAACGGGGCCTGGACGCGGTCGAGGCCGACGCCGCGCTGGCCCGCGGGCGGATCCTGCACGCGCGGTATCTCGACGAACGCGCCCGGGGCGGCACGTCACCCGTCGAGGACCCGGCTGAACTGCCGTTGTTCGAGCGTGCGAGCGAGCTGTACCAGGCCCTCGCCGACACACGCGGCCAGGCCGAGGCGCTGTTCTGGATCGGCTGCCTGCATCAGATCATCCGGCGCGACAACGAGACCGCGGTTCCGCACCTGGAAAGGTCCCGCCACCTGGCGGCGCAGGCCGGCGACCGGTCAACCGAGGCCGAGGCGCTGCGCCACCTGGGCATCGCGGCGCACATGGCCGGGCGACTCGATGAAGCGCGCGAGCGGCTGGAAGAGTCGACACGGCTGCGCCGAGAGGTGGGAGCACTGCCGGGCGTGGCCGCCAACATGGTCGGGCTGGCCTACGTCGCCGCCGCCCAGGACCGCCACGCGGACGCGCTCGCAACTCTCGACGAGGCGAACGCCATCGCGCAGGCGCACGGCGCTCACGCCATCGTGCGGCAGATCGAAGAGGCAAGAAACCAGCTCTAGGCAGGTCAGAGGATTCGGGTGACCTGTTCGGCGGCGATGATCGCGTCCCGGCGGGCCGGGTCGAGGTTGGCGCTGATGACCACCGACGCGCCCGCCGACAGCGGCGCGAGCAACCACTTCAGCGGCTGCTCGTGCTCGGCCGCGTCCACCAGCAGTCGGTCGCCGGCCCGCAGGTCGAGCATTCCGGCGACCTCCCGGGCGAGCGCGCCCCACTGACCGTAGGTCGTGCCGTCCGCGCTCGCCGGGTCCGACGGGTGGATGGCCGTGTGGTCGGGCGTGACATCGGAGTGGCGAAGCACCTCGGCGGACCAGTCCAACCAGCCCAACGGCACGTCGACGAGCCGGCCCGGACCGGTGCCGACCAGGTAGCGGTGCGGCGCGTCCGGCACGTCCTCCAGCCAGTCGTCCTGCCGTTCGGGGGTCACGAAGACCGCGTCGAACGGCCGGTCGCCGCCGGGCTCCAGCACCGGCAGGCCCGCCGTGGCGCGCGGCCGGAACGACACCGCCAGGCCGCACGCCCACGCACCCAACAACACCGCGGCGGTACGCCAGTGCGGCGGCAGTAACACCGCTACGCGGCTGCCGGGGCCGAGCCCGCAGCCGTCCCGCAGCAGGCTCGCGCTGCGCGCGGACCACGCGCCGACCTGCTGGGCGGTGAGGTCGACGCGTTCACCGGTCGCCTCGTCGCGGTAGCTGAGCAGCGGGCTCTCGATGGCGGTGGGCGGGACCGTCAGGTCGGCCGTGGCGTGTGGATGCATCTGGGTGCTCCCCGGGGTGACGACGTCGGCACCACCCTACGCAACGACTTTGGTCGTGCCTCGCGTCGGCCGATGGCCGTAGCGGCTGGCCGGGTGGCTGCCGCACGGTGACGGGCGACGACCGCCGAGCCGCCGAGGAGCGCCCGTGCCGCCCGAACCCAACCCCACCGACCATCCCACCACGCCGCACGCCGCACCCGGCCCCGCCGACCGTCTCGCCTCGTCGCCGACCGCACCCGGCCCCGCCGACCGCTCCCCCGCGCCACATGCCGACCCGAACCCCGCCAACGGTCTCCAGCTGCGCCGTCGGCTCGTGCCGGTGATGGCGTTGCTGCTGCTCGCGCCCTGGGCGGCCGAGTGCTCGTGGGGTGGGTTCGCCATCGACGACTTCCTCCCGGTGCTGATCTTCCTGGGGCCGATGTACGGCGGCGCGGCGATCCTGATCCGGGAGACCGCCCGGCACCTCGGCGCGGGCTGGCCAACGATCGTGCTGCTCGCCGCCGCCTTCGGCGTACTCCAGGCCGGGCTGGTCGACCAGTCGCTGTTCAACCCCGACTTCCTCGACGACACCCAGTACGCCGACACCCGGGCCGCCGCCGAGGCGACGCTGGTGCCGGGGCTCGAATTCAGCCTCCGGCAGGCCTTCGACTACGTGGGCAACCACATCGTGCTGACGATCTGCGCGCCGATCGTGCTGATCGAGTCGTTCCTCGGGGCGGCCCGCCGGCTCCGGCCGTGGCTGGGCCGACCAGGTCTCCTCGTCGTCGGTCTGGTCTACCTGCTCGGCAGTCTGTTCATCTTCTCGGACATCAACGAGGACAAGGGCTTCCTGGCCAGCCCACTGCAAATGACCTTCGCGACGTCGCTGGCCCTTGCCCTCGTCGCGACGGCCCTGCTCCCTCGCTGGCGTCGCCCCTCTCCGCGCCGCATCCGTCGGGTGCCGCATCCGCTGTGGGTGGGCCTGCTGGTCGTCGTCGTCCGCTTCGGCAGCGACCTCACGCCGGGCTGGACGGGGGTGGCCATCGCGCTGGGGCTCGCCGCCATCGTGGCAACCACCATCGCCTACTGGTCGTCGGCAGTGCGCTGGGGGCAGCGACACGTGCTCGTCGCCGGCTCGGCGAGCCTGGTCACCGCCGCCGCGTTCGCGTACCTCGTGCCGCCGTACTCCCCGGCGAGCCCGGCGGCGGCCCTGGCCGGCGACGTCGCGGTCACCGTCATCACCGTGGCCCTGGTCGGCGGCGCCTGGTGGCGGCTGCGCCGTGCTTCGCCAGCTGTTCACGTCGGCGCAAGCTGATGCTCCCCGACAGGTGTCAGCCTCCGTGCGGGTACGACCTAACGGAGGAAGTCCTTGACACTCAGAAGAGCATTCACCGCGCTCACCGCCGCCGGTGTCGCCGCCGCCAGCCTGACCGGGGCCACCCCCGCGTCGGCCGGCGCGCACCACCCAGGCCGGTCGCTCGCCTTCGACCGGGTCGCCACGTACCCGGTGTTCCAGAACCGCCCGGCCGGCGAGGACCCGGCGACCGCGACGGTCGCCGAGATCTCGGCGGTCAGCGAGGACGGCCGCACCCTGATCCACACCGACGCGCTGGCCAAGCGGATCGGTTTCCTGGACATCTCCCGGGCCGACCGGCCGCGTGGCCTCGGCACGCTCTCCCTGGCGCAACTCGGCGACGCCGAGGACGAGCCGACCTCGGTCGCCGTGGTCGGGAAGTACGTGCTGGTGGTGGTGAACACCAGTAGCGGCTTCACCGAGCCGTCCGGTCGGCTCGACGTGATCGAGTTGGCCAGCCGCAAGCGGGTGGCCAGCTTCGACCTGGGCGGCCAGCCCGACTCGATCGCGATCAGCGCTGACATGCGGTACGCGGCGATCGCCATCGAGAACGAGCGCGACGAGGAGGCCACCCCGCCCGGCGGCGAGGAGGGCGACCTGCCCCAGGCGCCCGCCGGTTTCGTGCAGATCGTCGACCTGGCCGGGAAGTCCCCGGCCGGTTGGCGGCTGCGGCCGGTCGCGCTGACCGGTGCCGACGGCAGCGCGTTGCCCGCGCTGGTCCAGGCGGGCTTGGCCGCGCCCACCGACCCGGAGCCGGAGTACGTCTCGATCAACAGCCGCAACCAGCTGGCCGTAACGCTCCAGGAGAACAACGGCGTCGCCCTGATCGACCTGCCCACCGGTCGGATCACCAAGGTCTTCAGCGCTGGTACCGCCACGATCAGCGGGATCGACACCAGGAAGGACGGTGTCATCGACCTGACCGGCAGCATCACCGACGTGCCGCGCGAGCCGGACGCGGTCGCCTGGATCGACGACCGGTACCTTGCCACTGCCAACGAGGGTGACTGGCACGGCGGCACCCGCGGCTGGTCCGTCTTCGACAGCCACAGCGGCCGGGTCGCCTGGGACGCCGGCAACACCTTCGAGCGGCTCGCCGTCACGTACGGGCTGCACAACGAGGACCGGGCCGGCAAGAAGGGCACCGAACCGGAGGGCGTGGCGGTCGCCGAGTACGACGGTGTGCGGTACGCGTTCGTCGGCTCGGAACGCAGCAACTTCGTCGCCGTGTACGACCTGACCAACCCCACCAGGCCGGTGTTCAAGCAGGTCCTGCCGACCACCAACGGGCCGGAAGGGCTGCTGCCGATCCCGTCGCGCGGGCTGCTCGCGGTCTCCAGCGAGGAGGACGACGCCTCGGTGAACGTCCGGGCGTCGGTGTCGCTCTTCCAACTGGGCAAGGGCACGCCGACGTTCCCGAGCATCGTGTCCGGCACCGATCCGGCCGGCGCACCGATCGGTTGGGGCGCGCTCGGCGCGTTGAGCGCGGCGCCGGGCAAGCGGGACCAGCTCTACAGCGTCACCGACGCGGCGTACAGCCAGACCCGCATCCTCACCATCGACGCGAAGCGGACGCCCGCCGTGATCACCGGCGCGCTGCCGGTCAAGGGCGGGGCCGGCGCACCCGTCGGGTACGACGCGGAGGGCATCTTCGCCCGCCCGCAGGGTGGCTTCTGGCTGGCCGTGGAGGGCGCCAAGGGCACGGAGAACAAGCTGGTCCGGCTCGACGGGGCCGGGGTGACCCGGCAGACCGTGGCGCTGCCCGGCGAGGTCGCCGCGGGTCTCGGTAAGCAGGGCCTGGAGGGCGTCACCGCGACCACCGACCGGCAGGGCCGGGAGATCGTCTGGGTGGCCGTGCAGCGGGAGCTGAGCACCGACCCGGTTGGCGTCGTCCGACTCGGTCGGTACGACGTCACCGCGGGCACCTGGAGCTGGTTCGGCTACCAACTGGGCACCACCACGGTGCCCGGCGACTGGATGGGCCTCTCGGAGATCACCGTGGTCGGTGACCGGTTGGCGGTCATCGAGCGGGACAAGCTGAACGGCCGGGCCGCCACTGTCAAGCGGATCTACACGGTGCCGCTGCCGGGTGCCGCGGCGACCGGCCCGCTGACGGTACTGCCGAAGACGCTCGCCGTCGACGTGTTGCCCGCGCTGCGCGCCACCAACGGCTGGACCCAGGAGAAGCTGGAGGGTCTGACCGTGGCCGGCAACGGCGAGGTGTACGCGATCACCGACAACGACGCGGTGCAGGATGCCACCGGCGAGACGGTGCTCCTGCGGCTCGGCTCCAGCCGGAAGGTCTTCGGCCACAACTGACCCGCCACACGTCCCCGATGGCCGGCGTCCACCCTCGCGGTGGACGCCGGCCGATCACATCAGGTGATCTCGGCGCGGGGCCACCACCCCCACCTCACCGCCTTTGCTGTGCATACCTATGTGCGACGCACACGCTCCGCGAGGAGGGTTCCATCCCCCGAATGCACGGCCATCAGTGAAGTACCAGGTCACAGTGGTGTCGCCTATAGGTATGCAGAGCAAAGGCGGCGGGTGACCTGGGCGGGACACTGCGGTCCGTAACACTCTGTTGCTGATCGCACCTACGGGCCATCTGGGCGTTCGTTGTTACCTAGCGTGAGTCTGGCAACTCCGGGCCTCCGTCGAGCAGCGGGGCGAGCAGGTCGCCGTACTCATCGACCCGGGCCAGGACCTCGGCGGCGGTGAACTGGCGGACGGCGGGCTTCCGGCCACGGGCGCCGGCCTCGACCTCGTCCCAGGTCAGCGGCGTCGACACCGACGGCACCGACTGGGCCCGCAGGGAGTACGGCGCCACCGTCGTCTTCGCCGCGTTGTTCTGACTCCAGTCGATGAAGACCTTGCCCGGGCGGAGGTTCTTCGCCATCTTCGACACGATCAGCTTCGGGTGGGCCTTCTCCAACTCCTGGGCGATCCGTCGGGCGTAGTCGGAGACGAGTTCGGACGACTGGGTGCCCGCGATCGGGCAGCAGAGCTGCATGCCCTTCTTGCCGGAGGTCTTCGGATACGACTCGATGCCGTCGTCGGCGAGCCGGTCGCGCATCAGCACCGCCACCGGGCAGCACTCCGCGAGCCCGGCCGGAGGCCCCGGGTCCAGGTCGACGACCATCATGTCCGGGTGTTCGCCCACCTTCCACTGCGGCGTGTGCAGCTCCAACGCGGCCAGGTTGGCCAACCACACCAGCGTGGGCAGGTCGTCGGCGACCACGTAGTCGATGGTCTCCCGGCCCTTCGTCGACCCGGGCGCGGGCAGGTTCTCCACGCGCACCCAGTCCGGGGTCGCGGCCGGCGTGTTCTTCTCGAAGAACGACTTGTCGTCCACCCCGTTGGGAAAGCGGATCCGGGTCACCGGCCGGTCCCGCAGGTGCGGCAGCAGCACCGGGGAGATCCGGGTGTAGTAGTCGATCACCTCGCTCTTGGTGAAACCCGCCGCCGGGTAGAGCACCTTGTCCAGGTTGGACAGCTCCAGCGGGCGGCCCTCGACGTCCACCCGTAGCCGCTCAGCCGGCATCGTCTACCTCCTCGGGAGGTTTGTCCGGGCGCAACCGCAGCACCCGGGGGAAGCGCAGCCGACCGTCGGGGGTGCGTTGGCCGTACTTCACCTCCACCACCACCCGGGGTTCTACCCAGATGGCTCCCCGCGCATCCTCGCGCGGCACGCCGGGCGCGAACGGCGACGCGCCGGACCGCAGCGGTTCCAACTCGGCGAGGAGCTGCCGCTCGATGGCCGCGCCGATTCCACCGCCGACCCGACCCCGGTAGATCAACCTGCCGTCCGGGCCGGGCACACCGACCAGCAGACCGCCGATCCGGCGCGCCCCCGGTCGCCAGCCACCGACGACGAAGTCACCGGTCACCTCCAGCTTGACCTTCACCCAGTCCGGTGAGCGCACCCCCGGGCGGTAGACGGCACCGACCCGCTTGGCCATCACTCCCTCCAGGCCGTGCTCGCCGGCCGCCTCGTAGGTGGCCGGACCGTCGGCGAACATCGGCGGCACCGCCCAGCGAGCGCTCCCCAGCCCCAGCCCGTCCAGGGCCTCCCGGCGGCGCTCGTACGACCAGCCGGTCAGGTCGTCGCCGTCGAGCCGCAGCAGGTCGAAGATCATGTACGTCACCGGCATGACCGCCGCCAGCCGGGCGGCCTTGTTGCGGTCCCGCACGTGCATCCGCTCGGCCAGCGCGGTGAACGACGGCTGCCCGCCCTCGCCGAGCAGCACCACCTCGCCGTCGAGCAGCGCGTCGTCGACCTGCTCGGGCAGGGTCGCCAACTCCGGGTACGCGGCGGTGATCTCCACGCCGGAACGGGCATACAGGTGCTGACCACCGTCGGAGATGTCGGCGAGCGCGCGGACCCCGTCCCACTTGAACTCGTACGCCCAGCCGTCACCCGCCGGGAGCGGCCCGGTCATCGCGAGCATCGGCTTGAGCGGCGCGCCGGGCACGACCCGACTGTAGTAGCAGGCCGAACACCTCGCGTCCGGTTCTTTCGGATGCGAGCATGGTCGATACCGGGGAAGGGAGCGCAGGATGCGTGCCATCTGGAAGGGAGCCGTGTCGTTCGGGCTCGTCTCGATCGGGGTGAAGCTCTACTCCGCGACCGAGGAGAAGGACATTCGGTTCCACCAGGTGCACCGCGAGGACGGCGGCCGGATCCGATACAAGCGCACCTGCTCGGTCTGCGGGGAGGAGGTCACCTACGACGACATCGCCAAGGGCTACGACATCGGCGGCGGCGAGATGGTGATCCTCACCGACGAGGACTTCGCCGACCTTCCGCTGACCAGTTCACGCGCGATCGACGTGCTGGAGTTCGTACCGGCCGAGCAGGTCGACCCGATCCTCTACAACAAGGCGTACTTCCTGGAGCCGGAGGGCGCGGCGACCAAGCCGTACGTGCTGCTGCGTGACGCGCTGATCGACTCGGAGCGGGTGGCCATCGTCAAGGTGGCGCTGCGCCAACGGGAGCAGTTGGCCACGCTGCGGGTCCGTGAGGGTGTGCTGCTGCTCAACACGATGCTCTGGCCGGACGAGATCCGTACCCCGGACTTCGGTTTCCTCGACGAGGACCTCAAGGTGCGCCCGCCGGAGCTGGCGATGGCCAGTTCCCTGATCGACTCCATGACCGGCGAGTTCGAGCCGGACGTCTTCACCGACGACTACCGGGCCGCGTTGCAGGAGGTCATCGACGCCAAGGTGGAGGGTCGCGAGGTCGTCCAGCCGGAGGAGGTCGAGGAGGCACCGGCCGCCGCGGTGGACCTGATGGCCGCGCTGAAGGCATCGGTGGAGCGCGCCAAGGCGGCGCGCGGCGAGCAACCCGCCCGTGGCGGCGGTGGCGGCGGTGAGCCGACGCCCATCTCGTCGGCCCGGTCCGCCCAGAAGGCGGCAGAGAAGAAGACCGCTAAGGCCCCCGCGAAGAAGACCACGGCGAAGAAGACCGCCGAGAAGAAGACCGCCGAGCCGGCGAAGAAGACCGCCGCAAAGAAGACGCCCGCGAAGAAGACGGAGCCGGCGAAGAAGACGGCCGCCCGCAAGACCGCGCCCCGCAAGAGCGCCTGACCGGTACGGCAGCGGCGGCGGTGTCCGCCGGGCCGGGTACGCTCCGCCGGCCGCTGGCCACCGGAGGAGCCCCCATGCCGTACACCCCTGATCTGGACCGGTTGTTGACGCCCGGAGCCCGCTTCACCGACGAGCACGGCGGATACCTGATCGAGGTGCACCCGGTTGGTGAGATCGTGCTGCCGACCGGTCGGGTCGTCGGGTGTGACCCGCTGGTGTGCCCGGAGGCCGAGCCGTTCACTGTGACGGTGCCGCCGGGGCGGTATCCCGCTCGCGCCTGGGTGGCAGTGGTGCTTCGCGAGGACACCGAGGTGGACCGGCGGGTGGCCGCGTTCGAGCTGGTCGTCTCGGCCGAGCCCACCAGTCGGTGGGAGCTGGCCGTCGCGGGCGACCAGGACGTCGCCACCCTCGGCGCTGACGACTACTTCGGGTACGGGGTCGACGCCGGCGCCGGCACCCTGGCCGACCCGACGGCGCTCGCCGCTCTGGAAGGCTGGGACGAGGACCGTATCGAGGAGGTCTTCGTCCCGGACGAGGTGCCCATGTCGCCGGTGCGCGGGTTGGTCACCGCTGTTCTGGACGAGGCCAGTGGTGCCAACGTCGTCACGGTGGCCACCGGCTGGGGCGACGGTTGCTACGGCACCTGGATCGGCCGTACCGCCGACGGGCGGGTCACCTCGTTCGTGACCGACTTCATGGTCGTCCCGGAATAACGCCTGACAAAGCCCCGGAAGTGGCTCGCTGGGCGATCCGAGGCGTGCACGGCGGGCACGGTGGGCCGTGGTGCGGGTACCGTGTGCGTCGGCTTTCCCCCCGGCACCGGGTGCCGGCCACACTTCGCAGCAGGGAGTCGACGACGTGAGCGAGCGGACGCAGCAGACGGGCCCGGACCAGAGCCCGGCGACCAAGTCGGGGCGCCGACTGGCCGCCCAGTTGGCGGCGAAGAAGGCAGCCGACGCGAGGCGGAAGCGCAACGCGTGGGCGGGCGGCCTGGCCGGCGTCGCGGTGATGGCGCTGCTGATCGGCGGTTTCGTGTGGATCGACCGGAACCGGAGCGACGACAAGCCCGCCAACCAGGCCGGCGCGACCCCGTCCGCCTCCGCGCCGGCTCCCGACGCGCCCGGCGCTCCCCCCGCCCCGCAGCTCCCCGAGGGGGCCGACCCGGCGCTGGGCACCAAGCCGACAGTGACGCCGGGCACGGGTGACCTCAAGAAGCTCACCGTCACCCCGCTGATCAAGGGCACCGGCCCGGCCGTGCAGAAGGGCCAGAACATCACCACCAACTACGTGGGGGTGTTCTACAAGGACGGCAAGGAGTTCGACTCGTCCTGGAAGGCCGGGCAGCCGGCCACCTTCCCGATCGGTGTCGGTCAGGTCATCCCCGGCTGGGACCAGGGTCTGGTCGGCGTGAACGTGGGCAGCCGGGTGCAGCTCGACATCCCGGGCGAGTTGGCGTACGGCAACGACGAGGCGAACGCCGGCGGACGCCCGACCGGCCCGCTGCGCTTCGTGGTGGACGTTCTCGCCGCCCAGTGACCTGACCGAATCGCCCCGGTTGTCCACCGGTCGCGATGGAGTTGTTCACATGGGGCTTCCGGCCCGTCACCCACCGGCAGTAGGTTCGGCGTCACCCCGGGCGGTTCGCCGCCCGGGGTGAGCATCCGTAACCGGGGACGCGGAGGTGCGTGTGACGGCGCTGGACGAGGCTGGACGGACGGCCCGCGTGATGTGGGCGTACTTCGAGCCGGTGCACGCGGTCACCTACCTTCATCCCCGGGCCCGCGCCGCGTACGAGGCGGTCGGGTTGCGCGGCTACTGGCGGGGCTACTTCGCCGGCCGGGCGGCGCCGCTGGGCGCGACCGAGGCGGCCCCGGTGGTCGCCGCCTTCTTCAACTTCGCGCCGCCGATGGTGGCTCGGGCGCTGCCGGCGGTGTGGCGGTTGGCCACCCCGCAGGAGGCGCTCCGCGCCCGCCTGACCGGCGCGGTGCAGGCGCTCGCCGAGCTGACCTACGAGCTGCCGGAGGCGCACCTGGCCGAGGCCGCCGACCTGCTGGAGCGGGCCGCCTCGGCGGTGGAGACCGCCGGCCGGGTGCTCGGCGCGGCCAACGCGGCGCTGCCGGTCGGGGAGTACCCGCTGGCCCGGCTCTGGCAGGCCGCCACGACGCTGCGGGAGCACCGGGGGGACGGGCACGTGGCGGCGCTGGTGGCCGCCGGGCTGGACCCGGTCGAGACGTTGGCCGGGCGGGTCGCACTGGATGGTTCACCGCCGCAGTACCTGCTGGGCCGGGGCTGGTCCGAGGAGCAGTGGAAGGCCGCCCGCGAGCGGCTCACAGAGCGGGGCTGGCTGACCGGGGACGGCGCGGCCACCGACCACGCCCGGACTGGGTTCCAGGCTGTCGAGGACGCCACCGACCGGGCCTCGGCGCACCCGTGGCAGGCGCTCGGCCCCGACGACACGGACCGTCTCCGGGAGCTGCTGGAGCCGATCGCCAGGTCCGGCCACACGCTGCTCCCCGAGGGCAGCCCGGTCGGCCTGCCGGCGCTGCCCGGCTGACCGGGCGCCCACCGGTCGGGCAGGATGGTGCCGTGACGGATGCGGTGGTCTTCGACCTGGACGGCGTGATCGTGGATTCCGAGCCGGTGTGGGAGGAGGTCCGCCGGGCGTACGTGGCGGCGCACGGCGGGACGTGGCAGCCGGACACGCAACGTCGCCTGATGGGGATGAGCACCGGCGAGTGGGCCCACTACCTCAGCGGTGAGCTGGGCGTCGACCGCACCGCCGAGCAGGTCGCCGCCGAGGTCGTCGAGGAGATGACCCGGCGCTACCGGGACCACGTACCCCTCATCGACGGCGCCGACCAGGTCGTCCGCCGGCTGGCCGGGCGTTGGCCGCTGGGGCTGGCCAGCTCGTCACCGACCCGGCTGATCGAGGCGGCGCTGGCCGCCACCGGCCTGACCGACGCGTTCGGCGCGACCCTCTCCACCGAGCAGACCGAGCGCGGCAAGCCCGCGCCGGACGTGTACCTGAGCGTGGCGGGACGCCTCGGCGTCGATCCGGCCCGCTGCGCGGCCGTGGAGGACTCGTCCAACGGGGTTCGTTCGGCGGCTGCGGCGGGCATGCGGGTGGTGGCGGTGCCCCACGGTTCGTACCCTCTCGACCCGGACGCCGCCCGGCTGGCCACCGTGACGCTGGGCGCGATCGGTGAGCTGACCCCGGAGCTGGTGGACGGCCTGGGTTGACAGGGGCCGGGCGGGGTAGAGACCACGAATGAAGGCCATCGTGTACGAGCGCACCGGCGACCCTTCGGTGCTGGAGCTGGTCGACCGGCCGGTGCCGGAGCCGGCTGCGGGCGAGGTGCTGGTCCGGATGGCGGTCTCGGGGGTCAATCCGACGGACTGGAAGTCCCGCCGCAACTCCGCGCCGGACGGGTGGCAGATTCCCGGGCAGGACGGCGCGGGGGTGGTGGAGGCCGTCGGCGAGGGGGTCGACCCCGACCTGATCGGTGAGCGCGTCTGGATCTGGGAGGCGGCCTGGCAGCGGCCGTGGGGCACCTCGGCGGAGTACACGCTGGTGCCGGTCCGGCAGGTGGTACGCCTCGGCGACGCCCCGTTCGAGCTGGGGGCGGCCCTGGGCATCCCGTTCCTCACCGCGCACCGCTGTCTGACCGCCGGCGAGTTCATGCCGGACACGCTGCGCGCCGGTGCGTTGGCGGACCACACGGTGCTGGTGCAGGGCGGGGCGGGCGCGGTCGGCAACGCCGCGATCCAGCTCGCCCGTTGGGCCGACGCCACTGTCATCGCGACGGTGAGCAGTGCGGAGAAGGCGCAGCTCGCGGCGGCGGCCGGCGCCTCCCACGTGATCAACTACCGGGAGCAGGACGTGGTCGAGGAGGTCCGCCGGATCGCCCCCGACGGGGTCCACACGATCGTGGAGGTGGCCCCGGCCCGGAACGCGGCGGTGGACGTGCAGGTGCTGCGGCACGGCGGCGCGGTCTGCATGTACGCGGACAACGGCGGGAGTGAGGTGACCATCCCGATCCGGGCGATGATGGCGCCGAACGCCCGCTGGCAGTTCGTGCTGGTCTACACCGAGCCGAAGGCGGCCAAGGCGCAGGGTGTGAAGGACGTGGCCGCGGCGGCGAGCCAGGGCGCGCTGCGGGTCGGCGCGGAGGCCGGCCTGCCTCTGCACTACTACCCGCTGGCCGAGACGTCGGCGGCGCACCAGGCGGTGGAGGACTCCACGGTGGGCAAGGTGCTGGTGACCACCAGCGACGCCTGATCGGGTCGCGGACCACCCGATTTCCCCGTCATCAGGACAGAAGCGAAGAACTTTCGCAACAATGACGGTGCGGGTCATCCGCGTGGAACGGGCGGCCCCGGCGCGGTGCGAACGCCGGGGCCGCCCCCTGGGGAGGGATCTTCAGGAGTTGCCCCTGCCCCAACAGGCGACAGTGCCGGGGAAAACGTTACGGGGCTGTCAGCTCCCGGACAGTCAGCTCACCCGCGGCGTACCGCGAACGGACGACCTTCTTGTCGAACTTGCCCACGCTGGTCTTGGGCACCGCGTCGATGAACGCCCAGCGCTCGGGCAGTTGCCAACGCGCCACCGAGTCGGCCAGGAAGTCCCGCAGCTCCTCGGCGGTCACCGAGGCACCCTCCCGAACCACGACGGTGGCCAGCGGTCGCTCGTCCCACCGCTCGTCCGGGACGCCCACCACGCACGCCTCCAACACGGCCGGATGGGCCATCAGGGCGTTCTCCAGCTCCACCGACGAGATCCACTCACCTCCGGACTTGATCACATCCTTGGCGCGGTCGGTCAGCGTGATGTAGCCGTCCGGCGAGAGGGAGCCCACGTCCCCGGTACGCAGCCAGCCGTCGCGGAACTTCTCCTCGTCCGGGGCGTCGTCACCGACGTACCGCGCGGTCACCCACGGCCCACGGACCTCCAGCTCGCCCACGGCCGTGCCGTCGGCGGGCAGCGGCTCGCCCGACGGTCCGACGATCCGCGCCTGCACACCCGCCGGCACCCGCCCCTGCGTGTAGCGGTACCGCCACGCCTGCTCCCCGGACGCCCCGGCGGGTGGACGCGAGACCGACCCCAGCGGTGACATCTCGGTCATGCCCCAGGCATGGATGACGTCGATCCCGTGTCGCTCGTCGAACGCGTGCATCAGCGCCGGCGGGCAGGCCGAGCCGCCGACGATCACCTCGGTGAGCGACGAGGTGTCCACGTCGTGGCCGTCCAGGTAGGCCAGCAGGTCCGTCCAGATGGTCGGGACCGCGCCGGCCAGGGTGGGCCGCTCGGCGGCGATCATCTCGGCGATCGGCGCGGCCTGGAGGAACCGGTCCGGCATGATCAGTGACGCGCCGGAGAGGAAGGCCGCGTACGGCAGACCCCAGGACATCGCGTGGAACATCGGCACGATGGCCAGCTCCCGGTCGGTCGGCCCGAGACCGAAGCCCTCCGGCATGCAGACCTGCAACGAGTGCAGGTAGATCGAGCGGTGCGAGTAGGCCACCCCCTTCGGGTTGCCGGTGGTGCCCGAGGTGTAGCAGAGCGCGGCGGCGTCGCGTTCGTCCACCTCCGGCCAGTCGTACACCTCGGGCCGGTCGGCGAGCAGCGCGGCCCAGTGGTGCACGGTGATGCGGTCACCGGCCGCCGCCACCAGCGGCGCCGGGTCACCACCGCCGACCACGACGACGTGCCGCACCGTGGTCAGCTCGCCGATCACCCGGGCCAGCAGCGGAATGAGCGTGGTGTCGACGAGCACCACCCGGTCCTCGGCGTGGTTGGCGATGTAGACGACCTGGTCGGGGAAGAGCCGGATGTTGAGCGTGTGCAGCACCGCGCCCATGCTCGGCACCGCGAAGTAGGCGACCAGGTGCTCGTTGTTGTTCCACATGAAGGTGGCGACTCGCTCGTCACCGGTCACCCCGCACTCGTCACGCAGCGCGTGGGCCAACCGGGCCGCGGAGCGGCCCACCTCGGCGTACGTCATCCGACGGGGTTCGGCACCGGTCCAGGTCACCACCTCGGCCGTGCCGTGCACTCCTGCGCCGTGATCGAGGATCCGGGAGACCTGGAGAGGGGCGTCCATCATCGTGCTACGCATGGGTAACAAGTTAGTGTCGCCGGTCACACGTTGGGAACCCCCGTAAGTTGTCGCAGGTGAGCATCTCCTGGGCCGACTCGTACGTAGGGCAGTTACGCGCAATCGCCGGGGACCGGACGCTGATGTTCGTCGGCGCTCGTGCCGTGGTCAACGACAGCGCCGGACGCATCCTGCTGATCCAACGCTCGGACAACGGTCAGTGGGCCATGCCGGCCGGCGCGATGGAGCTGGGCGAGTCGATCGCCGACTGCGCCGTCCGGGAGGTCCGCGAGGAGACCGGGCTGCGCGCGTTGCGGGTCTGCGCGTTCGCCCTCTACACCGGGCCGGACCGGACCAGCACCAACATGTACGGGCACACGTACCAGGTCTTCACGACGGCGTTCAAGGTGGAGGAGTGGGACGGGCAACTGGCGCGGGTCACCGACGAGACCACCGACGCGGGCTTCTTCGCCCGCGACCGGTTTCCCGCCCCACTCTCCACGTCGGTCATCGAGACCCTCGCCGACCTGGACGTCTTCGAGCAGACGAACCGGCTCATCCTCAAGTAGGTCGGCCGGGCCGCGTTACTGCGGGTGGCGCATCTCGGCGAAGAACCCCTCCTGGATCCAGTTCGGGTACGCGACCGGCAGCTTGGTGGCCTCGTCCAGCTCGGTGAGGTCCTGCTCGGTCAGGGTGAGGTCCGAGGCGGCGATGTTGTCCACCAACTGCTCGTGCTTGCGGGCACCGACGATCACGCTGGTCACTGCCGGGCGGGACAGCAGCCAGGCGACCGCCACCCGGGCCGGGCTGACGTCGTGCCGCTCGGCGACACCCTTGAGCACGTCGACCACAGCGAAGGCGTGCTCCCTGTCGAACGGCGTGAAGCTGGTGTAGCCGGGCTGGGCGCTGCGCGCGCCGCTGTCGGCGACGGTGCCGTCCCGGCCGACCTTGCCGGAGAGGAAACCACCGGCGAGCGGGCTCCACACGGTCAGCCCGACGTTCGCGTCGAGCGCCATCGGCACCACGTCGCGCTCGACGTCCCGCCCCAGCAGGGAGTAGTACTCCTGCACGGAGACGAAGCCGGCCAGCTTCTCGCGAGCGGAGATGCCCAGTGCCTTGGAGATCTGCCAGGCGGCGAAGTTGGCGCAGCCGATGTAGCGGACCTTGCCCTGCCGGACCGCGTCGTCCAGCGCGCGCAGCATCTCCTCCATCGGGGTGACCTGGTCGAAGTTGTGGATCTGGTACAGGTCGATGTGATCGGTGCCCAGCCGGCGCAGGCTGTCCTCCAGGTTCTGCATGATGTGCAGCCGGGAGGTGCCGACGTCGTTCGGGCCGGGGCCCGTCCGCGAGTGCACCTTGGTCGCCAGCACGACGTCGCGACGCCGCTTGCCGAGCGCCTGGCCGAGCAGCTCCTCGCTCTCGCCGTCGCTGTAGCCGTCCGCGGTGTCGACGAAGTTGACGCCCGCGTCCAGCGCCGTGTCGACCATCCGCTGCGCCTCGGGCAGCGCCAGCCCACCGAGGGTTCCCCAGAGCGGGTGCCCGCTGCCACCGAAGGTCATCGCGCCGAGCGAGATCTCCGAGACGTACACCCCGGTGTTGCCCAACAGCCGGTACTTCACGTGTGTTGCTCCTCGTGGTGGGTCGGAGGCCGAGGTCAGGAGCCTCGCGGTCACTATGTCGGACACTGTGTCCGGCGACGAGCGTACGTCGCCGACCCGACCCCCGGCCACCTAGGATTCCGGCTATGCCCTCGATCACCCGCCGCCGCCCGCGCAACCCCGATGGTCGGGCTGCCGTCGAGGCACGGGTACTCGCCGCCACCGAGCGCCTCCTGCGGGAGGGGACCCGGTTCACCGACCTCGGGGTGCAGCGGATCGCCGCCGAGGCCGGTGTGGCGCGGTCGACCTTCTACACCCACTTCCGGGACAAGAGCGAGCTGCTCATGCGCCTCGCCGGCACCATGCGGGAGAGCTCGTTCGAACGCACCAGCGACTGGGGTCCGGGAGGACCGGGCGACCCATTGGGGAGGCTGACCGAGGTCTTCTCCGACGTGATACGGATATACCGGACATACGCTCCGGTTCTCGCCGCAATCAGCGAGGTCGCCGCGTACGACGAGGTGGTCCGGGAGTACTGGGCGGCAGGATTGGAGCGGTTCGTGTCCCGCACCGTGGACGTGCTCCGGACCGAGCAACAGGCCGGGCGCAGCCCCGCCGACCTCGACGTGGTGGCCGCCAGCCGGCTGATCGTGATCGGCGGGGACCGGTTCCTTGCCGACCACGTCAGCACCACCACTGCCGACCCCGAGACCGACGCGGCAGCCGCCCGGGAGCTGGCCGCGACCTGGTGGTACGGCGTCTACCGCCGCCCCGCCTGACCCTCAGATCATCGTCTGGGACTTGGCCTCCATGTCGGCGGCGGCCTCCTCCTTGGATTCGCGGGTCAGCGGCTTGCCGCCCGGGGCCGGCGCCTCACCGCCGAGCGGGTCGGCGCCGCCGGTGGCGCCCTGCGGACCGGCACCGCGCAGTTGGGTGTTGGGCAGCGTCAGCGTGACCACCACCGCCAGGATCGCGATCAGACCGGCGGTCAGGAAGACCATGTCCAGCGCGTCGACGAAGGCTCCCTGGATGGCCGCGCGCACCGGTGCCGGCAGGGCCAGGATGGTCGCCGGATCGTTGATCGAGATGTTGGCGCCGCCACTCGCCGCAACGGCCGCCTGCTCCTGGGGTGGGAGCTGCGCGATCGCGCCGGGCAGCCGGTCCGCGAGCCCGCCGGTCAGCCGGGACGAGAGCACCGTGCCGAGGATCGCCACCCCGAACGAACCACCCAGCGACCGGAAGAACGTGGCTGACGAGGTGCCGGCCCCCAGGTCACGCACGGACACCGCGTTCTGCACGGCCAGGATCAGCGACTGCATGCACAGACCCAGCCCGACGCCGATCACCACCATGAACCCGAAGGCCACCCAGAGCGAGGTGGACACCTCCAGCCGGGTGAACAGGAACATGCCGACCAGGAGGGTCACCGACCCGGCGACCGGGAACCACTTGTACCGGCCGATCCGGGTCATCGCACGACCGGTCAGGATCGAGGTGATGATGATGCCGGCCATCATCGGCAGCATCAGCAGACCACTGCGGGTCGGTGAGGCGCCCTTGACGATCTGCAGGTACAGCGGGATGAAGATGATCGAGCCGAACATCACCAGACCGATGATGAGCAGCGCCGAGTTGGCCAGGGCGAACGTGGCGCTGCGGAACAGTCGCAGCGGCAGGATCGGCTCGGCGACCCGGGCCTCCTGGAGGACGAAGAGCACCCCCAGCACCGCACCGACGACGAACAGACTGATGATCACACCGGAACCCCAGGCGTACTCGTTGCCGCCCCAGCTCAGCGCGAGCAGCAGCGCACTCACCCCGGCGACCAGCAGGCCGGCACCCAGCCAGTCGATCGAGTGTTCCCGGCGCTCGAACGGGATCAACCGCATCACGTGGTAGCAGACCACGATGGCCAGGATCGCCAGCGGCACGTTGATGTAGAAGATCCACCGCCAGTCGGTCTCCGCGAAGTACCCACCGACCAGCGGCCCGGCCACCGACGAGATCCCGAAGACCGCACCGAACAGACCCTGGTAGCGCCCACGCTCGCGGGGGGACACCACGTCCGAGATGATGGTGAACGCGAGCGTCAGCAGACCACCCGCGCCGAGGCCCTGGATGCCGCGGGTGATGATCAGCTGGGTCATGTTCTGGGACAGTCCGGCCAGCAACGAGCCGACCAGGAACGTGCCGATCGAGAAGAGGAAGACCGGTCTGCGCCCGTACAGGTCAGCCATCTTGCCGTACAGCGGGGTCGACGCGGTCGAGGCGAGCAGGTACGCGGTCACCACCCACGAGTAGTGGTTGATTCCGCCCAGCTCGCCCACGATGGTCGGTAGGGCCGTGCCGACGATGGTCTGGTCGAGTGCGGCCAACAGCATGCCGGTCATCAGACCGAGCATGAGCAGTCGGATCTGCTGACGGTTCAGCACCGGCGCGTCCGAGGCTTCGGTGGTCATGTGGCCTTCTATCCGGCGAGCCGAGGAACATGCGCCCAATCCCCAAAAACCCCCCACTCTCGCCTTGTTGATCAAGACGTTTGCGTCATTCCCGCGGTGTTTCCTGACGCAAACCTCTTGATCAACCAGGCGAGAGCGGGGGTGGGGTGGGGGTGGGGGTGGGGGTGGGGTTAGGCGGCGAAGGTTTGGGTGATCTTCTGGCAGAAGGCGGGGAGGTCGTCGGGGTTGCGGCTGCTGGTGAGATTGCCGTCCGTTACGCACTCCTCGTCCACCCAGGTGGCGCCCGCGTTGGTCAGGTCGGTACGCAGGGTGGGCCAGGAGGTGATCCGGCGACCACGCACCACGTCCGCCTCGATGAGCGTCCACGGGCCGTGGCAGATCACCCCGACGGGCTTGCCCGCGTCGAAGAACGCCCTCACGAACCGCACCGCGTCCGGGTCGCCCCGCAGGAAGTCCGGGTTCGCCACCCCACCGGGCAGCACCAGCGCGTCGTAGCCGGCGGCGTCCGCCTTCTCCGCGGTCACATCCACGTCGTACGTCTTGGACTGGTCCAGGTGGTTGAAGGACTGGATGGTGCCGGGCTTCAGCGAGACCAGCTCGACCGTCGCGCCGGCGTTCTCGACCGCCTCGCGCGGCTGGACGTACTCGACCTCCTCGACGCCGTCGGTGGCCAGGAAGGCGATCCGCTTGCCGTTCAATGCCGCTGTCATGTCGGTACATCTCCTTTCCGGGGGTACCTCAATTCCCTTCCCAGCTCGGAACGCCCGAAACAGACCGGACCGGTGACGAACCACCGGAAGGCGTACGACCAGCGGCGGGACCGACCGGCGCGCAGGTTTGGCCAGGGGGTCGGTGGGGACCCGGGGAGGCATGGCAGGAGCAGCAGCGGAACAGCGCCGGCTCGCCACCGTCGTGGAGAGCTGGCTCGGACGCCCGGTCCTGATCGTCGGTGACGCCATGTTGGACGAATGGCGGTTCGCCGACTCCGATCGGCTCTGCCGGGAGGCACCAGCTCCGGTCCTGACCCTACGCAGGCGGATCTCCGCAGCCGGTGGTGCCGCGAACACCGCTGTCAACGTCGCCGCGCTGGGCGGCAAGGCGGTGCTGGTGGCACCGGTCGGCGCCGACGTGGCCGGCGACGAACTGCACGACTGTCTGGACCGCGCCGGCGTCTGGGACCGCACTGTCAACCAGCCGGGACGGCCCACCCCGGTCAAGCGGCGGATGCTGGCCGGCAACCAGATCCTGCTGCGCGAGGACTCCGGTGACCCGGACGACGCCCTCGACCCGGAGGGCGTGAGCCGGCTGCTCACCGCGCTGGCCTGCGCCACCGAGGAACTGCGCGCCGCCGCCGGCGGTGAGGCACCGACCCTGGTGGTCTGCGACTACGGCCTGGGTGCGCTGCCCGCGCCGGTCCGCGCGTGGCTGGTCGAGCAACGCGAGCGGTACGCCACCGTCGCGCTGGACGCCCACGATCTGGCCGACTGGCGGGGGCTTGCCCCGACGGTCGTCACTCCCAGCTTCGCTGAGGCGACCCGCCTGCTGGCCCGGGCCGGCGGTACGACCCGGCCGACGGGCGGGACCGACCTGCACCTGGAGCACCCGGACAACGACCCGGCTGACGGGCCCTCCGAGATGACAGTGGGCGCGGCCCCGGGCGGGGTACGTGCCGACGACGCCGCCGATCGCACCACCGACCGCACCGGCCCGGTCGGGGAACCCATCCGGGGTGAGGGCCGGGTGGCGCTCACCGGCGACGGGCTCAGCGTCACCGGCACCGGCGTCACGGTGAACACCCGGGCCGGGGAGGGCGTCGACCGGGCCGTACTGGCCGAGTCGCGGCTGGCCGAGTTGCGCGCGCACACCGGCGCGGACGTGGTCGCGGTGACCCTGGACACCGAGGGCGCTGTCGTCGGCGGCGCCGACGGGGCGCCACGACGCAGCCACAGCACCCCGGTCCCGGCCAGTCACGCCGTGGGCGCCGGGGACGCGTACCTGGCGGCGATGACGTTGGCCCTGGCCGCCGACGCCCCGCTGCCCACCGCCGCCCAGCTCGCCCAGTTGGCGGCCACCATCACCGTCTCCGACACCGGCACCTGCGTGTGCCGGCGGGAGGACCTGCTCACCGCGCTCGACCAGCCGACCGGGAGCACGGAACGTTCGGCGCTGGTCGGCACCGACGAGTTGGACGCGATCGTCGCCGAGTACCGCGAGGCGGGACGGTCGGTGGTGTTCACCAACGGCTGCTTCGACGTGCTGCATCGCGGCCACGTGCGCTACCTGGAACAGGCCCGCGCCCTGGGCGACCTGCTCATCGTCGCCGTCAACTCGGACGGCAGCGTACGACGGTTGAAGGGCCCGGACCGCCCGGTCAACCCGGTCGAGGACCGGGGTGCCCTGCTCGCCGCGCTGGCCTGTGTGGACCACGTCGTGGTCTTCGAGGAGGACTCGCCCGCCGCGCTGATCGAGGCGGTCCGCCCGGACGTCTACGTCAAGGGCGGCGACTACCCGCCGGAGCTGGTCCCGGAAGGCCCGCTGGTGCGTCGCCTGGGCGGGCAGGTACGCACCCTCGGGTACGTGCCGGACCGGTCCACCTCCGCGATCATCGAGCGGATCCGGACGCACAGTCAGGACCCGGCCCCGCGTGCCTCGGACCACACGCCCGACGAGTCGCTGCGCACCCGCACCCAGGCGTCATGAACCGCCCCCTCGACCTCGGCGATCCGGAGGAGTTTCGCGCCGACCGGCTGCTCGACGTGCTGATTCCGACCCGGAACCGGCCCGCCGAACTGGCTGTCACCCTGGCCGGGCTCGCCGCCCAGGACGGGGTACCCGGCTTCGGGGTGGTGGTCAGCGACCAGTCCGACGGGGAGCCCGCGTACGCGCACCCCGCCGCGGCCACCATGGTCCGGGCGCTGCGCCACCGGGGTCACCCCGTGCTGTTGACCCGTCGGCTGCCCCGCCGGGGGTTGGCCGAACACCGGGCGTACCTGCTCGCCGCCTCCGCCGCCCGGTACGTCCTCAACCTCGACGACGACATCTGGTTGGAGCCGGGGGCGGTGCACCGGCTGGTCACGGCGATCGGTGAGCTGGGCTGCGGGTTCGTCGGCAACGGCGTGCACGGGCTGTCGTACACCGACGACGTGCGGCCGGAGTCGCACGGGCACTACGAGGAGTGGATCGGCCCTCCGACGCCGGAGCGGATCCGCCCGGGCACCCCGGAGTGGAACCGCGCCCGGATCCACTCGGCTGCCAACCTGCTGCACGTCACCGAGCGGTTGGCGCTGCCGCCGGGCGCGTGGCGGGCGTACAAGGTGTCCTGGATCGGCGGGTGTGTGCTCTACGACCGGGCCAGGCTCGTCGACGTCGGCGGTTTCGACTTCTGGCGTCGGGTGCAGGAGAAACACCAGGGTGAGGACGTGGCGGCGCAGCTCGCCGTGCTGGCCCGGTACGGCGGGGCGGGCATCCTGCCCAGCGGCGCGTACCACCTGGAGTCGCCGACCACTGTCACCGACCGGGACGTCGAGGCGTGGGAGGTCGTCCTCGCCGAGGAGAGCGCGCCTACGGGTTGAGCAGCTCCCGCGCCGCTTCGAGCACCTCGACCACCGGCACGTCCGCCACGAACGAGTCCCGGTGTGGGCACTCGCCGTCGCCGGGGCGGTGCGGGTAGATGCCCGGCGTGCAGTCCACCCCGCAGACCGGGCAGTGCACGGTCCAGGAACAGATGGGCCGGTGCCGGCCCCGCAACGGGTTCGCCGTGTTGATCAGGTTGCCGACCCAGAAGATGCCCACAGTGGACGTGCCCACCGCGGCGGCCACGTGCAGCGGGCCGGTGTCGTTGGAGACGACCAACGCACAGTCGGCGTAGCAGCCCAGCAACCCGCCGAGGCTGAGCGTCCCGACCTGCGGCCGGACCGGAACCCCGGCCGCCGCGACGACCCGGTCCACCACGTCCTGCTCGGAGGGCGTACCCGTGACCAGCACCTCGTAGCCGTCACCGTGCAGCTCACGGGCCACCTCGGCGAAACGCTCGGCGGGCCAGCGGCGGCGGGTGTCGCTGGCTCCGGGATGCAGCGCCACCCGCTGTCGGTTCGCCGGCCCGAGCACCTGGGCCGCCTCGGCCCGGTCGGCGTCGGTGACGGTCAGCGTCGGAGTGATGGTGGTCGCCGGTGCCCCGACCAGCGCTACCACCTCCAGGTAGCGGATCACCTCGTGCTGGTAGTAGACGTAGCGGAGCCACCGGTCCAGCGGCGGCGCGTCCTCGGCGCGTAGGCCAACCGTCACCCGGGCACCCAGGCGGCTCATCAGCGGGTTCGAGTTGGCGCCACCACCGTGGATCTGCACGGCCAGGTCGAACCCCTCACGGGAGGCGGCGGCGGCGAAGTCGTCCATCGACGACTCCGGCTCACCCGGGTCGGGAGTGCGGATGCCGGGCGCCGGCGGCACCACCAGCACCCGGTCCACCGGGCCCGGCCGGTCGCGCCAGAGCTTCGCGTGCCACGGCGCGCCGAGCAGCACGATCTCCGCCGAGGGGTACGCGGCGCGCAGCGCGTCCAGCGCCGGCAGGGCGAACACGAAGTCGCCCAGTGCGTTGGCGCGGAGTACGGCGATCCGCCGCACGTCGGGAAGGCGCTCGGCGGTCGGGCCGAGCACGGACGGGGTGACCACGCAGCCCGCTACTGCCGGTCGATCTCGCCGACGGTGTCCGGGCGGTGCAACTCCCGGTCCGCAGCGGGATCGGCAGGCATCGGCGTACCCGTGGAGCCGGAGCGCGGGCCGGTGCGACCGACGGTGATGGTGCGCGGCGCGGGCCGGGTCGCCCGCGGCAGACGGACCCGGAGCAGGCCGTGGTCCATGACCGCGTCGATGGCGTCCGGGTCGACCCGGGCCGGCAGGTTGACGCGATATTCGAATCCGCGGGTCTCGAAACCGCCGGGGATGCCCTGGTCGGCGTTGACCTCGGCCTCGGATCGGGCCCGCACGCACAACTCGCTGTCGTCCAGCTCGACAGCCACCTCTTCCGGGGCCACGCCGGGCAGCCGGACGATGACCTCCCAGCCGTCCGAGGTCTCGGTCAGTTCGACGTCGGACGCGCCGGCCCGACCGCCGACCAGCCGGCTCAGCTCGGCGCGCAGCGACTGCAACTCGCCCATCGGGTCCCAGCCCTGCTGTCGGCCGCCTCGCCAACCCCGGCCGAAGCCGCCGGTCTGGTGCTCGCTCATCACACGTCTCCGATCCGCCGTGCGGCCGCGGGCGGCCGTAGTGAACTGGGCGCGTCCAGGTTGGCGTCGCGGTCGACGCCCACGCCGAGCCGGTCGACCAGCTCGCCGCCCAGCCAGGCGCTGATGCCGAGGATCGCCACCGCGACGACCTCGATGGCGATCAGCGCGCCGCCGGCAGCCCGGGAGTCGGCGTTGAGGCGGACCACCCACACGGCCGCGAAGAGCAGGATCACCGCGACGTTGGCGGCGGCGTGCAGCAGACCCACCCGCTTGGCGCGGGTGCCGGTCGGGATCGCCAGCAGGTCGAACGAGCCGGCGGCTGCGGCGAGCAGGCCTCCGATCAGGCCCACTGTGATGTTCCAGTACGCGACCTCGCCCAGGAAGTCGGGACCACCGACGGTGTCGACCACGTCGAACAGCACTGCCGTGACCAGCAGCGCGACCGGGAACATGACCAGCATCGGGTGGACTGGGTGACCCAGCACCTTGAGTCGGCTCTCCATCTCCCGGCCTCCACTGGTCGGCTTCAGTGCGCGACGGCTCGTACGGCGGGCCGTACCCCCGGCGACCTGGCGCAAACCTCGCGCTGGTCAGGGCGGCCTAGGCTGGACATCGGTGCTGCCCGCCAACGGGTCAACGCCTGAGGGAGGAGCAACGTGACGGTGGAGATCACTTCCCACGACGAATTGCGCGCCCTGCTCGGGACGCCGCAAGCACGCGCCGCCAACAAGGACCGCGCCCGCCTGCACGAACTGGACCGCGAATGGCTCGCCGCCGCACCGTTCTGCCTGGTGGCCACGGCCGGCGCGGACGGCAGCTGCGACGTCTCCCCCAAGGGCGACCCGGCCGGCTTCGCCCTGGTGCTGGACGACACGACAATCGCGCTGCCCGAACGGCCGGGCAACAAGCGGGCCGACGGCTACCACAACATCATCGACAACCCGCACGTCGGGCTGCTCTTCATGATCCCCGGGCGGGCCGACACGCTGCGCATCAACGGACGCGCCCGCCTGGTGACCGACGCGCCCTGGTTCGACGACATGGTGGTCAAGGGGCACCGGCCGGTGCTCGCCATGGTGGTGGAGATCGAGCAGATCTTCTACCACTGCGCGAAGGCGTTCCTGCGGTCCGCGTTGTGGAAGCCGGACACCTGGCAGCCCGACCTGCTGCCGTCCCGCGCACGCATGGTCAAGGAACTCGAGGCGGTGACGGAGAGCCTCGAAGACCTGGAACGGCACTACGGCCCGGAGTACGACAAGAAGATCTACGTCTGATCGCCGGCCGGGTCAGGCCGACCAACCGGCGGGGTTGCCGAACGACTCCCGGGAGATGCCGGAGCCGGTCTCCGGCCACGAACCGAACCGGTCGTTGTGCAGGTGGGCGAAGAAGTAACACATGCTTTCGCAGTCGGCGTCCTCCAGGGCCATGGCGGGGTCGGCGCGGACCGCCTCGTAGTACGCCCGACCGAGCGCGACGATGAACCCGCGGCAGTAGAGGAAGCCATCGTCCGAACCGTCGGTCACCTCGTGGATGTCCTCCCGATCGATGTCGTACAGCTTGCGCTCCACCACCCGGTCGAGGTCGGTCAACTCCGGCCCGGTCAGCTCGGCGCACAGGTGCCTCAGCCGGTCCAGGAACCGGTCCAGCCAGTCGTCGATCGCGTAGGACGGCTCGTCATCGCCATCGTCGCCGTCGTCGTCGGCCGGGTCGCGTTCGACGAGGGCCCGCCGGAGCGCGGCAGGCTCCGCGCCCAACTCGGCCCACGCCGACTCGATGAGCGCCCACAACCGGGCCTCGTCGGCGGGGGTGGGCAAAGTGCCAGGCGCATCAGTGGTCACGGTCACCGATGGACCGTATCCACCACCACCGACGCTTTCAGGACCCCGAGTCGACCGAGACCATCCACAGGTGACCGTCCGGATCGGCGAAGACCCCCGCGTACCCCCAGGGTTGTGCCGCCGGCTCGGTGACCACGTCGGCGCCGGCGGCGCGCGCCCGGTCGACGAGCGCGTCCGCGTCGGCGGGTGCGGCGACGCCGAGGCTGAGCACGCACTCACTCTGCCCCTTCGGGGCGACCTCGTGCCGACCGATGACCCAGCCGAACCCCCCGGTCGGGACGAGCATCAGCCGCAGCCCCTCGTTGACCACGAACTGCAACGGCTCCGGGATGCCGTCGTCGGCCACCTCGCCCACTGCGTCGAGACCGAGGCCGTCCGAGTAGAAGCGGTACGAGGTGGCCCGGTCGGCGATGGGCAGACTGACGGTCACCGGCGCGAAGGTCATAAGTGGACGCCCTTCAGAATGTCGGTCGAGTACGGTCACCGCACCAGTGTGCCGGGCTGAATTAGCGTAGGCGTGGTGAGCGTTGACGACTGGCTGTCCGACACCCGTACCTCCTACGACACTGTCGCCGTCAGTTACGCGCACCTGGTACGCGACCTCCTGGCGCAGTCACCGTACGAACGGGCGGCTCTGGCGTTGTTCGCCGAACTCGTCGACGCGGCCGGAGGCGGGCCGGTCGCCGACGTGGGCTGCGGCACCGGGCGCATCACCGCCCACCTGCACACGCTCGGCGTCGACGCCTTCGGGATCGACCTCTCACCCGGGATGATCGCGGTGGCCCGCCGTGATCATCCCGGCCTGAGGTTCGAGGTCGGCTCGATGACCGACCTCGACCTGGCCGACGATTCGATCACCGGCCTGATCGCCTGGTACTCACTCATCCACATCCCGGACGACCAGCTCGGCGCGGTGCTCGCGCACTTCCGCAGGGTGGTGCGTCCCGGTGGCCCTCTGCTGCTCGGCTTCCACGTGGGCGACGAGACGACCCGCACGACGGAGGGCTACGGCGGCCACCCGATGACTGTCGACGTGCACCGTCGCCAGCCCGACCAGATGGCGGCCCGGCTGCGGACGAGCGGTTTCCGGGTCGAGTCGCAGACGACCCTCACCTCGCCCGAGAGCAAGCTCGGCGGGATCATCTTCGGGCGGCGCGAACCCTGACCCGGGGTGGTGTCCCAGACCGCTCGGTGCAGTCTGTCGGCCAACTCCGGCCCTTCGGGAAGGTAGCGTCCGCGCGATGAGTGAGACTGGCGAAGAAGCGAGCGGTCAGGTTGGCTCAGTTGCCGTTTGTCTGGCGGCGGCCGCGGTGGGTCGAGTGCGTTCTGTCGTGCCGATCTTCTTCGGGCGCATGGCCGGCTCGCTGAACACGGACCAGTTTGACGTCACGCAGGGCGTTGAGCTGGTGTGGCGTGAACTCAGCGGACTACCGAGAGCGAACGCCTTGCGGCATGCCGTGCGGGCGCACCTCCCGCAGTTCCGGCACCGGGCGGCAGAATCTGAAGTGCAGGGTGCTGCGGCAGTGGTTTCGGCACTCGATGCGATCGGAATCCTCACCGAGGAGTGTGCAGACAGCCAGGAGTTCCTACGCCGCTCGATGGCCGCTGCGCTGGGTGTAGCTCTGGAATTCGACTCGCAGGCGGTCCCGCCGCCCGCCGGGCAGCCGAGTTGGATGGTTTACGAGTTGCGCGGCCAGGCCGAACTGTTCGAGATGCTGCCGATCTCGACCGAGATGGTGTCATCAGAGCTGGTGTACAGCCTGTGGATGAGATCCGGTGAGGAGTCGATGAACTACCGGAACGCGATGAAGTTGCTACTGAGCGGTGCCGGTGGCTGAAGCGTTTGCGGCGCGGGACACGGACTGGCACGTCCAGCGACGATGTCGAGAGCCCCGGGAAACGGCGAAGCCCAGGTCGATGACCTGGGCTTCCATGCCGAGCCGCCTGACGGAATCGAACCGTCGACCTACGCATTACGAGTGCGTCGCTCTAGCCGACTGAGCTAAGGCGGCAACGATCAGCAAGTGTACGGCACGCCCTGACCCACTACCGAACGGGATACCTCCGCTCACCTACCAGCACCAAGCGGACATCTGGTCGTTTGCCGGACAGCAGATGATTCGAGGCGGGACTACGCTGCGGCGGGTGAGCGACGAACGCGACCACCCCGGCCACCCGAACGACGCCACCGAACGCCCTGATCCGGTACCGGCCGAACGCGCCGCCCACCGGCCGAGCAGCACCGACCCGCTTGAGCTCGGCTTCACGCCCCGCAAGCCGGTGCCGTGGCTGGCGCCGTTCCTGCTGATCAGCACCGGCATCCGTACGCTGCTGGCGGTGCTGTTCGGGGCGTACCTGGACAAGCGCGAGTTGCAGAACGCGTTCGACGACGGCGTCTTCCGCCAGGTGGGGCCGGACGGCGGGCTGTGGCTGGACTACGTGGCGGACCTGGGCGACGGCTTCAACGCCACCTACTCGGTGGCGTACCTGCTGGCGCAGCCCGAACTGACGGTGGACGGGCACCGGCTGCCCCGGGCGCAGACGCTGGTGATGGGTGGCGACCAGGTGTACCCGTCGGCGGCCTACGCCTCGTACGAGGACCGGTGCAAGGGGCCCTACCAGGCCGCGCTGCCCGTGCCGCCGCCCGAGAAGCCCACGCTCTTCGCGGTGCCGGGCAACCACGACTGGTACGACGGCCTGACCGCGTTCCTGCGGTTGTTCGTCCGCTCCCGGGACCGGAACTTCGCCGGGTGGGGCACCGGCCAGTCCCGGTCGTACTTCGCTGTTGAACTGCCGGCGGGTTGGTGGCTTCTCGGTGTGGACGACCAGTCCGGCTCGTACCTGGACGACCCGCAGTTGGCCTACTTCGACGAGGTGGCCCGGCGGCTCGGCCCGGAGTCCAAGGTGATCATTGCGGCACCGGCGCCGACCTGGGTCAAGGCGGCCGACAGCCCGACGGCGTACGACTCGATCGACTACTTCATCCGGACGATCATCGATCCGACCGGGGCGCGGGTGCGGCTGCTGATCTCCGGCGATCTGCACCACTACGCCCGCTACTCCGGGCCGGACCGGCAGCTGATCACGTGCGGCGGAGGAGGCGCGTACCTCTACCCCACCCACAAGTTGCCGGAACGCATCGAGGTGCCGCCGCGGGACACCCTGGCGCGCCGGGCCAGCTCGACCCAGCCGTACGACCTGGTGGCCCGCTATCCGGACGCGGCCCGCTCCCGCCGCTACGGCTGGGGCATCTTCCCGAGGCTGCCGTTGCGCAATCCGGGCTTCACCACACTGCTGGGCATCCTGCACACCCTGCTGATGCTGGCCATGGCGGGCGCGACGGCGAACTGGGCGGACAGCACCGGTCAGCGGCTGTTCAGCGTACCGCTGGTGTTGATGGTGCTCGTGACGATGCTGGCGGCGATCCTCTTCGCCAAACCGCCGAGCGCGAGCGGCAAGCGGCACGTACGGCACGGGATTCTCGGCGTCAGCCACGCCGTGGCGCAGGTGGCCCTCGCGGCGGCCGGCACCTGGGCGTGGTTGGCCCTGCCGTTCTACGACTGGCCGTGGCCGCTGCCGGCGGTCGCCGCGGCGGTGCTCTACGGCCCGGTGATCGGCCTGGTGGCCAGCCAGTTGGTGGCCGCGTACCTGCTGGTGGCGGGCTCGTTCGGGGTGAACGTCAACGAACTCTTCGCCGGTCAGGGCATCGAGGACTCGAAGGTGTTCCTGCGGTTGCGCATCGACCCGGACGGCACGCTGACGATCTTCCCGATCGCTGTGGACCGGGTGTCCCGGGACTGGCAGGTGAACCCGGATCAGTCCCCGACCGCAAGCTGGCTGACCCCGAAGACCACCCTGACCCCCCGCCTGGCGGAACCCCCCACAGTCCTGCCCTGACCTCAGGCCACCCACCTACCCACCCGCAGAGCGCAGGTGATCAAGAGGTTTGCGTCAGAAACCGAGCCGAGCATGACGCAAACCTCTTGATCACCGCCGAGGGCGCGGCGGGAGGGCGCGGCCGGGGGGCGCGGGGGGCGCGGCCCGGGGGGTGGGGTTTTAGGGGGTGTAGTGCTGGTCGTGGGCTTGGCGGGGGGCGCAGACGGAGGCGCGGGAGCAGGAGCAGCGGGAGCCGTCGGCGTCCAGTCGGACCGTCACCGCGTCTCTCGGGACGCTGTGCCCGACCACCCGGCCGTCACCCTCGGGCGTGGAGACCCGGCTGCCGACCGCCGGGGCGGTCTCCTGAAATCTTTGATACAGCGGATGTTCGTACTTCAGACAGCACATCAGCCGGCCACACGCACCGGAGATGCGCAGCGGGTTCAGTGGCAGGTCTTGGTCCTTCGCCATCCGGATGGTCACCGGTTCGAAGTCGGTCAGGAAGGTGGCGCAGCACAGGTCCCGACCGCAGGAGCCGATGCCGCCCTGCACGCGCGCCGAGTCGCGGGCGGAGAGCTGACGCAGCTCGACCCGGCAGTGCAGGGTGGCGCCCAGGTCGCGGACCAGGGAACGGAAGTCCACCCGGTGCGGTGCGGTGAAGTACACGGTGCTGCGCTCGCCGCCGCCCTCGGCGGAGCCGAGCACGTGGTCGACGGCAACCACCTTCATCGGCAGGCCGTGCGAGCGGATGAGCCGTTTCGCGGCCACCTTGGCCTCGGCCTTGCGGCGACGCAGCGTCTCGTCCCGCCGAAGGTCGTCGTCGGCGGCCAGGCCCAGCAACCGGGGGAAACCGTCGGTCTCCTCGGTCACCCACTGCGCGGCCCACACGCACTCCGCCACCTCGGGCCCGTCGTCGGTGGGCACCAGCACCTTGTCGCCGACCTGCGGGCGCAACTCACCGGGATCGAGGTAGTAGAGCCGCCCGTACCGGTTGAAGCTGACCGCGCAGAGCATGCCCATCCCCCCACCCTACGACGCCTTCGTGGTGGAGAGCACCTCGGTCGATGACGCCACTCGCATCCATGACCGTCGAATCGACCTATTGCCGGGCGGCCCGTCGTGCCGTTGCTCCTCGCCCGGACGGTTGAATCCGGGCCCGGGCAGGAGACAAGACGCACCCCGACAGCGTTGAGTGAAGGCATACCTGCGGGGGGTGCAGGGGGAAGACCACGGCGTCGCCGGGGAGCCGACTCAGGTCAGGCGCCCATGAGCGACGCCGTGGTCTGTCCGGGACCTGTGCGGCGACGGCCAAGGACCGGGCGCCGGCTACCAGCCGACCCGGGTGGGCTGGTCGTAGCGGGGTCGCCCCTCCATCGGTGGCCGCCACGTCGCCTCGGCGAGGCTCGGCGCCCACTGACGCAGCAGCGTCTCCGCACCGTCGTACGCCACGCAGAGCACCGCCAGCACCCGTGCGGCGATCTCGGCCGCGTCGGCAACGCCGGGGCCGACCGGCCCGGGCCGCGTCGACACACCGGTGGCGGTGGCGGCGACCACGGCTACCGCTTCCGCGGAGCGCAGCACGTCGGCCAGCGTCCGGGCCAGCGCGAGTCGGCTGCCCTCCACCCAGTCGGCGAGAGCGTCGGCGTAGCCGGCTGTGGATTCGAGCCGCCCGACCAGGCTGTCCGGCCCCTCGTCGAGGTGGTGCAGCAGTGCCGCCCGCTGCTGCCCGTACGCCGTGGCGGCCGGGCCGGACCAGAGCACCGCGTCGGTGAGCGCGGCGGAGACGTCGTCGTACCCCCGGACGAGCCGGCGCACCGCGTGCCCGGCGGCGGCGAGCGGCGCGGGGTGGAGGTCGAGGAAGCCGCGCACCGCGTCGCCCGGCAGCACCTGCATCCGACGCAGCAGCGGCCAGACCCGGTGACCCTCCGGGACTCCCGCCGCGATGAGGGAATCCACCCGGCGCAGCAGGTCGAGGCCGGGCTCGGCGAGCCGGTCCAGCGCGTCCATCACTGCTCTCCGGCGAGCCGGCGGCGGGCCGCCCGGTCGACGTCGGCATAGCGGTCGGCGGCCTCCCGCACCGCTGCGGCGGCGGTGGCCAGTCGACCGGCGGCGGCGCGGGCCTCGCGGGCCCGGTCGTCGGTGGCGGTGGTCCACTGCCGGTGCAAGGCACGACCGATCTCGCCGGGCCGACCCGGGGCGTCGGCACCGAACGCGGCCTGCGACGGGTCGGTGGCGGTGACGGTGTGCGAGACGACGGTGAGCGTGGCGCTCGCCTCGTCGAGTCGGGCGGAGAGCGCGCGCAGTGTGTCCATCTCAGGCTCCCGCGAGCGGTCGGTAGGCGGCGAACGTCTCGTTGTGCAACTTTTCCCGGGCCCATTCGGCGGCGTCCGCCGCCGCGGTGACCGCCGCCTGAACGGAGCCGGCCACGTCTCGAGGGCTGCGGGTGTGCAACGGCCCAAGGAACCGGACGTCGGTGATCCGCCCCCCGGCGGTCACCACCACCTCGACCAGACCGTCCGGGGACCGGACGGTGACCTCGACGGTCGACACCGCCTGGTCGAACTCGGCCTGTAGCGACTCGATGCGGCGGTAGCGCCGCACCGCCTCCTCGATCCAGGCTTCGTCGATCTCCCCCCGCGGCATCGGCCGACTCCTCCCGGGTGATTCCTCACTCAGCGTGCCCTCACCGTCACCACGGCACACGGACCGTACCGCACAGCAATCGGACCTGTCGATGCCTGTGGACAACGGTCGGAGGGGTGCGGGTCAGCCCTTCCAGAGGGCGAGCATCATCGCCTCGACAGCGATCCGCGGTTTCACGTTCGACTCGATGGCCGCCCGGCAGGCGAGCACGGCCTCCAGCCGGCGCAGTGCCCCCTCGGCGTCCCACTTCTGCGCGCCGGCACCGGCCAACGCGGCGGTGTCGGTGTGCACCGGGGCGACGGGCGCGCGCAGCGCCATCGTGAGCGCGTCCCGGTAGAAGCCGGCCAGGTCGACGAGCGCCCGGTCCAGCGCGTCCCGCTGGGCCCGGGTGGCCCGGGATTTCTGCCGCTTCTCCAACTCCTTGAGCTGACCGGCGGCACCCCGGATCGCGCCGGACGCGCCCCGGCCGGTGCCACCCGCGCCGAGCGCGGTCTCCAGTGCCGCCCGCTCGGCCGCGTCGGCCTCGGTGACCGATGCCGCTGCCTCCGCCTCGGCCGCCTCGATCAGCGCGGACGCCGCGTCGAACGCCGCGCCGACACCTGTCAACCGGCGGGGCACCGCGAGCACCGCCTCGCGCCGCTTGCGTGCCTCCGGGTCGCGGGCCAGGCGGCGGGCCCGACCCACGTGCCCCTGCGCTGCCGCCGCCGCCCACTGCGCCACGTCGGGCGCGACGCCGTCCCGACGGACCAGCACCTCGGCCACCGCGGTGGCCGGCGGCTGCCGCAGGGGTACGACGCGACAGCGCGACCGGATGGTCACCGAGATGTCGTCCGGGTGGGTGGACGGCGCGCAGAGCAGGAAGACCGTACGCGGCGGGGGTTCCTCGATCGCCTTGAGCAGCGCGTTGCCGGCGGCCTCGGTGAGCCGGTCGGCGTCCTCGATGATCACCACCTGCCAGCGGCCGCCCGAGGGGGTGCTGGCCGCCCGCAGCACCAGCGCACGCATCTCGTTAACGCCGATGGACAGCCCTTCCGGCACCACCAGCCGGACGTCGGCGTGGGTGCCGCCCATCGTGGTGCGGCAGCCGGGGCACTCACCGCAGCCGGTGCCGTGCACGCACTGGAGTGCGGCGGCGAACGCCCGGGCGGCGACCGAGCGGCCGGAGCCGGGAGGGCCGGTGAAGATCCAGGCGTGGGTCATCCCGGCGGCCGGGTCCACCCCGCCGGCCGGGGTGTCGCCAGCGAGCGCGTCGGCGTCGCCGGCGGCGATCAGCGCGGGCGCCCGGTCGACCGCGCCCGCGCGCAGCACGGCCGCCGCCGCGGCGGCGGCCCGGCGCAGCTCGGTCACCGCCTCGTCCTGACCGACCAGGTCGGCGAAGACGTCCGGCATCAGGTCTTGTGCTCCATCGTCACCAGCTCCGCGTCGGATAACTCTGGCTGCACCGAGGTGTCCGGGCCCTGCGCCGGCCGGGGGTGCACGATGCCGCCCGGGCTGCCGAGCATCTCCTCGACACGGCGGACCACCTGCCCGCTGATCTCGTCGGCCGGTCGGGACGCGTCGAGGACCAGGTAGCGCTTCGGGTCGGCGGCGGCGAGGTCGAGGAAGGCGTACCGGACGCGCTCGTGGAAGGCGACCGACTCGGCCTCCAGCCGGTCGGTGCCGGCGTTGCGCGAGGCGACCCGGGACAGGCCGGTGTGTGGCTCGACGTCCAGCAGCACCACCAGGTCGGGCTTGAGCCCACCGGTGGCCCAGGAGGAGAGCCAGGAGACCTCGTCGACGGGCAGCGTCCGGCCCGCTCCCTGGTACGCCAGAGACGAGTCGACGTACCGATCGCTGATCACCACTCCGCCCCGGACCAGCGCGGGCCGGACCACGGCGGCCACGTGGTGTGCGCGGTCGGCGGCGTAGAGCAACGCCTCGGCCCGCGGCGAGGGGGCTGCGTCGCCGGACGTGTCCAGCACCAGCGACCGGATCCGCTGACCGACAGCTGTCGCCCCCGGTTCCCGGGTGACCACCACGTCGCGCCCCTGGCCGCGCAGCCGCTCGGCGAGCGCGGCGAGCTGGGTGGACTTGCCGGCGCCCTCGCCGCCCTCGAACACCACGAACAGCCCGGTGGAGACGAACGGCTCGGAGGGCATCAACGGACGGCCCCGGATCGAGCCCCAGAGGTCGGCGAGGACGGGGACGCCCTTCTTGTCGTCCATCTGGCCGAACGCGCTGATCCCGGCGAAGATGCCGGCCGCACCGGCGGCGAGCAGCAGCAGTCGGGTCGAGGAGATGGACACGCCCAGGTCGGCGATGGCCAACTTGCGGGAGCCGCCGACGCCGACCAACACACTGCTCAGCCCGATGGCCAGGATCAGCACCAGCCGGGTGCCGATCTGCACCACGGCGAAGACGCGACCGCGCACCTCGTCGGCCACCTCGCCACCGAGCAGCGTCGTGCCGGCCAGGAATGCCATCCCGGCGCCAGCACCGACCAGCACCGCACCGACGATCGCCATGGACAGGTGGATGGCGAAGGCGAGGGTCATCACGGCGGCGCTGGCGAGCACGATGCTCATGCCGAACCAGCGACGCCGGGACATCTCCTTGACGATCATCGGGCCGAGCCCGATGCCGAGCGCCAGGCCGACGAAGATGGCGCCGAAGAGCAGGGAGAACGCGGCGTCGCCGGCGCCCAGCGAGTTGGCGAAGAACTTGGCCGTGCCGACCACGATGCCGCCACCGGCGAACGCGCCGAAGATGCCCAGCACCAGGCCACGGACGAGCGGGGTCTGGCCGATGTACTTCCAGCCCTCGGAGAACTGCCGGAACATGCTCTGCTCGGCACGTTCGGCCTCACCGCGTTGCGCGTCGCTGATCTCCTTGATCCCGAACGCCACCACCAGTGCGGTGGCGAGTCGGGAGAAGGAGTTGATCCAGAGCGCGAGCTGGGCCGGCTCGGCCCAGTCGGGTAGGTCGCCGCCGACGGCACCACGGACGCCTCGGTCGAGCACGGCGAGGCCGATGGCGGCGGCGACCGGGGTGAGGCCGTACGTGGTGATCAGGGTGAGCTGGTTGGCCGCCTCCAGCCGGGCGCGCGGGATCAGGTTCGGGACCGCGGCCTCCTTGGCCGGGATCCAGAGCAGGGTGAGCGACTCGATCAGGAACGTGGCGATCAGCGCCCAGCCCACCACCAGGCCACCGGCCGCGCCGGAGAGGGCGTAGAGCGGAATGGAGGCGAAGAGCACGAAGCGCAGCAGGTCACAGATGACCATCGTCCAGCGCCTGTCGAACCGGTCGGCGAAGACGCCGGCCACCGGGCCGAGCACCAGCGCGGGCAACAGCCGGATCGCGGTGACCCCACCGAACGCGGCACCCTGGGCGGTGCTGCCCTGCACCTGCGAGGCGGCGAAGAGCGCGGTGGCCAACAGGCCGAGCCAGTCACCGAAGGAGGCCGCACCGAGCACGATCCAGAGCCGGCGGAACGGCTGGATGCGCAGAACTGACCGGATGGCGGCATAGCCGGACGGGTCGACCTGACCGCCGCTGGGCTGATTGGCAGCGGCATCGGATCGATCGCCGGAGCGCGACACGCCGGGCGACTCGCCGCTGTTCTGGCTTTCGATGGCCGTACCTCCACGTGCCGGCCCATCACTGGGCGCCTCCGGTGGAACACTCTAGACCCGGTGGGGGGCCACCCCACCGGCGACATTCTCCTGCTCGCTGAGCCTAGGCCGCCGGAGCCACCGGCCGCAGCCCGGACGTACGCGAGGGTATTTCGCATTCGCCGTCGGACAGTTAGCGTGCACACGTGGCCATCGAAAGCGACAAACTTCGCGAGCGCCTGGATCGGGCGACCGCCCACCTCGACCCGCCCTACGCCGTGGTCGACCTCACCGCCTTCGACGCCAACTCGGCAGCCCTGGCCGAGTTGGCCGGCGGCAAACCGGTCCGCCTGGCCAGCAAGTCGGTGCGCAGCCGAGAGTTGATCAGTCGGGCCCTCGCCCGCCCCGGCTGGCAGGGGATCATGGCGTTCACACTGCCCGAGGCGATCTGGCTGGTTCGTGCCGGTGTGAGCGACGACGTCCTGGTCGCGTACCCGAGCGCGGACCGGGCCGCGATCGCCGAGCTGGCCGCCGACCCGACCCTGGCCGCCGCGATCACCCTCATGATCGACGGCACCGGGCAACTCGACCTGATCGACGCCGTCCGGGCCCCCGGGCAACGCGCCGAGCTACGCCTCTGCCTCGACCTGGACGCCTCCTGGCGGCCGATCCGGGGGCGGGTGCACGTCGGCGTCCGCCGCTCACCGGTGCACAGCGCACGGGCGGCCGGCGCGCTCGCCGCCACCGTCGCCGGCCGCGCCGGCTTCCGGCTGGTCGGGCTCATGTCGTACGAGGCGCAGATCGCCGGCCTGGGCGACGCGCCGCCGGGGCAGACGCTGCTGGCCGGCGCGATCAGGCTGGCCCAGCGCGGGTCGTACCGCGAGTTGCTGGCCCGCCGAGGTGCGGCGGTGGCCGCGGTACGCGAACACGCCGACCTGGAGTTCGTCAACGGCGGCGGCACCGGCAGCGTGGCGGCGACCAGCGCCGATCCCGCGGTAACCGAGATCACCGCGGGATCGGGTCTGTACGGGCCGACGCTGTTCGACGCGTACCGCGCCTGGCGACCCACTCCGGCGGCCTTCTTCGCCTGCGCGGTGGTCCGCCGGCCGACGCCGGAGCTGGCGACGGTGCTCGGTGGCGGCTGGATCGCCTCCGGTCCAGCCGCCGACAGCCGGCTACCTCGGCCGTGGCTGCCGGCCGGGCTCAAGCTGGTCGGCACCGAGGGCGCCGGTGAGGTGCAGACCCCGCTGTCCGGCGCGGCGGCGGCCACCCTGCGCGTCGGCGACCGGGTGTGGTTCCGGCACGCCAAGGCCGGCGAACTCTGCGAACGGGTCAACGACCTGCACCTGGTCGAGGGGGACACGGTCGTGGCGAGCGTGCCCACCTACCGGGGGGAGGGGCAGGCGTTCCTCTGACCCGACGCCCGCCCCCGGGCCGCGAGCACGGATCAGGCGGGCTGGGCCTGCTGGCCGACAGCGGGCCGACCGCTGTCCTCGCCGTCGACCTGCCGGTGCAGGTACTCCCGGATCAGCGCCTTCGCCTCGAGCAGCACCCGCTCGTCACCGTCGGACTTGCGCCGGAACGCGAGCTTGATCAGCGCGTCCGCCGCCTCGACCGCGATCTCCAGGACGAAGCGCAGCTTCGGTACGTCGGTGAGCCCGAAACGCTCGGTGAGCACCCGGGCCAACTGGTCGGCGATCACGCCGTTGTTGTCCCGCTGCTCGTCGAGCAGGTGCAGGTCGACCACGTCGCCGAAGTGCAGGGTACGGAAGCCGGGGACGGTGCGGTGCATGGTGATGTACTCGTCGATCCCGGCGTCGACGCCGTCCCACCAGTGGGTCATCTCGTCGGAGGCGAACCGCTCGTCGAGGCGCTGGAGGTAGGACTCCATCGTGCGCAGGGTCAGCGCCTGCACGATTGCCCGCTTGTCCGGGAAGAACTGGTACACCGACCCGATCGCCACCTCGGCCCGCTCGGCGAGCAGGGTCGTGGTCAGCCCCTCGTACCCCACCTCGTCAACGAGTTCGGCGCAGGCATCCAACATGCGCTGTACCCGCGCGACACTTCGACCCTGCACCGGTACGCGGCGCAGCGGACCGGTCGTGGCGGCTGGTGTGGACACTCTGCGCCACCCCCCTTCGACGGATGAACATATCTCCACGTCACGAGTCCGTGACTACCGGTACAACGAGCGGATCGCAATTGCGGTATTTACCAGGTACAACGTTCCTGATATGAAGTCAGTTCATATTCATGAATGAGGAGCGCGCATGGTCGGCACCGCATCGCTCACCGCTACCTGGTCCAACTGGGCCGGCAACCAGCGTGGCAGCGCCACCGCGATCCTGCGCCCCGGCTCGCCGACCGACGTCGCAGAAGCCGTCCAGGACGCCGTCGCCACCGGTGGCCGGATCCGCGTGACCGGCAGCGGCCACTCGTTCACCGCCGTCGCACTCGCCGACGACCGCCGGATGGAACTGTCCGAGCTGGAGACCCCGGTCAGCGTCGACGTCGCCCGCCGGCTGGTCACCGTACCGGCGGGAATGACACTGCACACGCTCAACAGCCTGCTCGCCCGGCACGGCCTCGCACTGCCCAACCTCGGCGACATCGACGCGCAGACCGTCGCCGGGGCGATCTCCACGGGCACCCACGGCACCGGCGCCGGCTACGGGTGCCTCTCCACCTTCGTCGAGGCGATCACACTGGTCACCGGCACCGGCGAGGTGCTGCACTGCTCCGCCGACGAGAACCCCGACGTCCTCGCCGCCGCCCGGGTGTCGCTCGGGGCGCTCGGCGTACTGGTCGAGGTGACGCTGCGCTGTGTGGACGCCTTCGTACTGCACGCCCACGAACGCCCGGCCGAGATGGCCGATGTGCTCGGCGAACTGCCCGCGCTGATCGGCCGTCACGACCACGTCGAGTTCTACTGGTTCCCGTACACGTCCCGGGTCCAGGTCAAGGCCAACGACCGGGTACCCGCCAACGACCGGCCGCTGTCGCGCTGGCGCGGCTGGCTGGACGACGACTTCCTGTCCAACCGGGTCTTCGCCGGGGCCTGCCGACTCGGCCGGGCCGTGCCCGCCCTCGCGCCGGGGATCAGCGCGGTCTCCGCCCGCGCCCTCACCGAACGCCGGTACACCGGCCGCTCCGACCGGGTGTTCTGCACCCCGCGCCGGGTCCGCTTCATGGAGATGGAGTACGGGCTGCCCCGCGAGGCGCTGCCCGAGGCGCTCGCCGCGCTCCGCCGGATCGTCGACGGCCTGCCGTTCAAGGTGCTCTTCCCGGTCGAGGTGCGCTTCACCGCCGCCGACGACATCTGGCTCTCCCACGGCTACGGACGGGACAACGCCTACATCGCCGTGCACCAGTACGTAGGCATGCCGTACGAGCCGTACTTCCGGGCCTTCGAGCAGGTGGCCGCCGGGCTGGGCGGCCGCCCGCACTGGGGCAAGATGCACTACCGCGACGCCGCGTCGCTGGCCGCGGCCTACCCCCGCTTCGCCGACTTCCAGGCCGTCCGCGACCGCCTGGACCCGAACCGCGTCTTCACCAACCCCCACCTCACCCACGTCCTCGGCGCGTAAGGCTCTCCCCCGCCGCGCCGCCCCCCGGCCCGTCGCTAGAGCGCGAGGTCGTCCAGGTTGACGGCACCGGCCATGGCTTCGGCGCCCCTGTCGTTCAGGTGCATGCCGTCGCCGCTGTCCAGCGCCGGGTGGATGTGGTCGAGGGCGTGCGGGTTCGCGACGGCGCGCGCCACGTCGAAGACGGCGTCGAAGGTGTCGGTCGTCCGCATCCAGTCGTTCACCTCTCGTCGGATCGCAAGGCCCTCCGGCGTGCTGATCTCGGGGCCGGCACCCGCGAACGGACCGATGGTGGCGGCGAGAATCCTCAGGCCGGCACCGTGGGCGCGGTCGGCCAGCTCACGGAAACCCTCGACCAGGTCGCCGGCCGTGACGGGAGGCTCGCCCAGCATTACGGGTAGACCCAGGTCGTTGATACCGAAGTGGACCAGGACGTGGGTCACCGCCGGTATCGAGAGGACGTCGCGGTCGAAGCGTGCCAGCCCGTGTTCGCCGACCGTGTCGCGCAGGAGCCGGTTACCGGCGATGCCCTGGTTGACGACCCACCCGCGCTCCAGCCGCCGGTTGAGGACGTCGACCGAGCGGCGGTTGGCGCTGGTCGTGGTGCCGACCCCCTCGAACCACGAGTCACCGAAGGCCACGCCGACTGTGGTGTCAGGCGGGACGAGCACGTCGACGCCGGAGATGTAGAACCGTGCTTCGACCTGCGCCGTCCACACCGGCTGGGAAGTCGTGACCTGGTTGCCGTCGGCTATCCGAGCGAGTTCCGCAGGCTTGTGGGAGTGGGTGGCCAGGTCGGTCCGCTCCGGGAGGTAGAGGCTCACGACCAGGTCCGCGCCGGCGGACACGGGAGTGCCGACCGGGTCCGTGACGGCCTCCCCGCCCGCCGGGATGACACGGCGCGCGGCACCGTCGAAGGTCAGTGCCACCGGCCGGTCACCGACCACGACCGTGGCGGCCCCGACGGTCAACGGGGTACGCCCGTAGCGGTTCGTCAGGCGTACGCGGAAGGCCTCCCCACCGCCGGCCAGGTGCAGCACCTGACGGACGGTCTGGTCGGCGAAGCTACGGGGTTCGCTGAACTGGAGTCGCTCGTACGGACTGATCACGGCGGTGCGGAACCCGGCTGTCCAGATCATGGTCGTCGGGTGCCCTTCAGATATCCAGTACGACTCGGCCTCCGGCCGACCCGTGCTCGACCAGTTCGTGTGCCTCGGCGATCCCCGTCAGGGGCAACCGGGCGGCGATCGGGTAGCGCAGGTCACCGGCGACCAGCGCTGCCGTCAGCTCGACGGAGGCGGCCTCGTTCGCCGACTCCGGGAAGTCGTCGTTGCTGAGAAAACGCACAGTGATGTTCTGGAAGCCGAGCGGCCAGTACGGGATGGCCGGCTCGGCGGCGACCGTCGCGTACGTGGCGATGACGCCACCGATGCGCAGGATCTCAAGGTTGGTCGCCAGGTTGGCGTCGAAGGCCAACTCGGCCACCCGGTCGATCGGTTCCCCACCGGTGTGGTCGAGGATCCTGGTGGCGACATCGCCACTGGCGACGTCGACCGCGTGGTGCGCGCCCGCTGCCAGTGCCTGTTCGACCTGCTCGGGCGTGCGGACTGTCGCGATCACCAGGGCGCCGGCCCGGCGGGCCACCGCCAACGCGGCCCGTCCGACAGCGCCGAGGGCACCGGTGACGACGACCCTTTGCCCGTCCACCGGACCATCCGCGAAGATCGCCCGATGGGCGGTAATGCCCGGGATGCCGAGCCCGGCGGCCTGCTCGTACGGCACCTCCGCCGGCAGCGCCACGGCGTGCCGGGCCGGCACGACCGTGTACTCGGCGGCGGTGCCGAACGGGCGGTACGACTGCGCGAGATAGACCCAGACCCGTTCGCCGACGCGGGAGGGGTCGACACCCGATCCGACCGCGTCGATCACTCCGGCGCCGTCGCCGTGCGGGACGACCCGGGGAAACGACATGGTGGACCCCCACCATCCCTGCCGTTTACCAAGGTCACCGACGTGGATCCCGGAGACCGCCACCCGCACCCGGACCTCACCCTCGCCCGGCTGCGGGTCGGGCAGCTCACCGACCTGGAGCACTTCGCGCGGCGGGCCCTGCCGGTCGTACCACGCCGCGCGCATCAGGCACCCGCCGCCTCGGTCGTGGTGCCCTCCTCGACGCTGATCACCGAGTCGATCAGCGAGAAGAAGGCCTGGATGCCGGGCCGGTCCGCGCCTCGGCGCCGCGATTCGGCGAAGTCCTCCGAGGAGCCCCAAAAAACAATGTCCAGCCATTCGTCGGCCGACACCCGGACCAGTCGGGCTTCGAGGAAGCCGGCGCGGTCGGCCGCGAAGTCACGCAGCATCGCCGGCCGTGCGGCCAGCAGAGCCTCGGCGCGCTCGGCTGGTACGCGGAAACGGGTGATCTCGACGGTGGTCATCAATCCTCGATCCGGTCGGCACTGGGCGTTGGACCCTTGACACCTAACATCAGCCTGAGCTGGGCCAGCAGGACATCCCGAAACTCCGTCGGCGACGGCGTGGGATGGTGCTGCACGCGGGAGACGATCAACCCGGCCAGGGCCGACAGCAGCAGATCCGTCACCGCCCCGGCGTCGTGGGCCAGCTCGAACGCGCCCCGCTCAGCGCCCTGAAGTACAGCGTCCAGAAACGGCGCCCGGTACCGCGTCTGCACCTCCGCGCTGTAGTGGCGGAGTTCGTCGTCGCGCATCGCGGAACGCCAGAACTCGACGAGGATCTGCCTGGTGCTCTCCGAGTTGTGCAGACTCCGGTCCACAAGCGCGACGAGTCGGCGCCACGGGTCGGCTTCGGCGGCGGACACCGCTCGCAGGGCGTCCACCTCCCGGTCGGTGAACACCTGCATCGCCTCGATGACCATGTCCTCGCGCGAACCGAAGTAGGTCTGCAAGGTGCTGATCGCGACGCCCCCGGCCGCCGACACGTCCGCGAACCGCGTGTTCTCGTAACCCCGGGCGGCGAGCACCGCTGCCACGGCGTCGAGCACGGCGTCCCGCTTCGCTCCGCCGGCACGCCTTCGGCGGGTGATCGACATAGCGATACGGTACGGCCGTACCGGCCAAACGAGTAGGCAGAGACCCGGACTGTGATACGAAGCACCCTCATTGCGTTGCTATGCCCCGATCAGGGCAGCGAGCCGGTGCCTGCGGAGCCGGAGATCGACTCCGGTTTCCGGTAACCGGGCTGTCGGCGGTGACGGGATACCGCGACTTCACGAAAACCGTGACGATCACCGGGGCAGCGCTGGCCGAAAGCGAAAACGGCCCCCGGAGGGGGCCGTTTCACCTGATCTCGTGGCGCGGGGTCACTCGGTGCTGGTGGCCGCCTTGCGCGGGGCGGCCTTCTTCGCCGGGGCCTTCTTGGCCGCCGCCTTGGCTGTCGTCGCCTTGGCCGTCGTGGTCTTCTTCGCGGCCGTGGACTTGCTGGCCGCAGCCGTCTTCTTCGCCGCGGTGGCCTTCTTCGCCGGGGCCTTCTTCGCCGCCGCCTTCTTGCGCGGGGCCGGACCCTTGGCCCGCTTCTCGGCGAGCATCTCGGAGGCTTCCTCGATGGTCAGCGCCTCCGGGGTCTGCCCACGCCGCAGGGAGGCGTTGACCTCCCCGTCGGTGACGTACGGGCCGAAGCGGCCGTCCTTGATCACCAGCGGCTTCTCGGTCGCCGGGTCGACGCCCATCTCACGCAGCGGCGGCGCGGCGGCCCGTCGGCCACGCGTCTTCGGAGCTGCCAGCAGGGCCAGCGCCTCGTCCAGGCTGACCGTGAACATCTGCTCTTCGGACTCCAGCGAGCGGAACTCCTCGCCCCGCTTGACGTACGGGCCGTAGCGACCGTTGTTCGCGAACACCTCGACGCCGTCCGGCGCGACACCGACCAACCGGGGAAGGCTGAGCAGCTTGAGCGCCTGCTCCAGGGTCAGCGAGTCCGGTGTCTGGGTTCGCAGCAGCGACGACTTGCGCTCGCCGCTGGACACGTACGGGCCGAACCGGCCGGACTTGAGCACGATCGGCTCCCCGGTGGCCGGGTCGTCGCCGAGCTTGCGCTCGCCGCCGCCGCCGAGGAACAGCTCGTGGACCTTCTCCGGGGTCAGCTCGTCCGGCGCGAGGCCCTCGGGGATCGGCGCCCGGTCGCCCTGGGCACCGCCCTCCTCACCCTCTGCCGGTGTCGCCGGGGCCTCGCCGGGCACCGCCCGCTGGAGGTACGGCCCGTACCGGCCGACCCGGACGACGACCTCACGACCGTCGTCGTCGGTGAAGAGCGGGATGGAGTTGACGCTACGGGCGTCGATGTCGCTGAGGTTTTCGGTGACCAGCTTCTTGAGCCCACCGGAACGGGCGATGTCCTGGTCACCGGCACCGTTGGCGCTGCCGAAGTAGAACGCGGTGAGGAAGTCGACAGCGGCGTGGTCGCCGCCGGCGATCTCGTCCAGCTCGTTCTCCATCGAGGCGGTGAAGTCGTAGTCGATGAGGCGGGGGTAGTGCCGCTCCATCAACCCGATCACCGCGAACGCCAGGAACGTCGGGATCATCGCCTGGCCGCGCTTGGTGACGTACCCCCGGTCCTGGATCGTCTGCATGATCGACGCGTAGGTGGACGGCCGGCCGATGCCCAGCTCCTCCAGTGCCTTGACCAGCGACGCTTCGGTGTAGCGCGACGGCGGCTGGGTGTGGTGACCCTGCGCGGCCAGCTCGTCGGCGGTCAGCGGCTGGTCCTTGACCAGGTTGGGCAGGCGGCGCTCGGCGTCCTCGGCCTCGGCGTTCTCGTCGTCGCTGGACTCGACGTACGCGCGCAGGAAGCCCGGGTCGGTGATCGTCTTACCGGTCGCCCCGAAGTCGGCTTCCTCCTGGGAGGTGGAGACCGCCCGGATGCGCACCGAGACACTGGAACCGACGGCGTCGGTCATCTGCGAGGCGATGGTCCGCCGCCAGATCAGCTCGTAGAGCTTGAACTCCTCGGCCGACAACTCCTTGGCGACCTCGCCCGGGGTGCGGAAGTTGTCCCCCGCCGGGCGGATCGCCTCGTGCGCCTCCTGCGCGTTCTTCACCTTGCCGGTGTAGCGACGCGGCTCCGGCGGCACGCTGCGCTCGCCGTACAGCTCGACGATCTGCCGTCGGGCCGCCGAGATGGCGGTCTCCGACAGGTTCACCGAGTCGGTACGCATATAGGTGATGTAGCCGTTCTCGTACAGCCGCTGGGCGGTGCGCATCGTCTGCTGTGACGACAGGCGCAGCTTGCGGGCCGCCTCCTGCTGGAGGGTCGAGGTGATGAACGGCGCGTACGGGCGACGACGGTAGGGCTTCTCCTCGACCCGGGTGACGGTGAACGGCCGCCCCTCCAGCCGGGCCGCCAGCCCACGGGCGCCGCCCTCGTCGAGGTGCACGACGCCGGCGCCGGCACGGACGCGACCCGTCGTCGGCTCGAAGTCCTTACCGGTGGCGATCCGGTCGCCGTTCAACGCGATCAGGGTGGCGTTGAAGGCGCGCGGGCCCTCGCCGGCGTTCGCCACGGCGAGGGTGGCCAGGATGTCCCAGTATTCGGCGGTGCGGAACGCCATCCGCTGCCGCTCCCGCTCGACCACGATGCGGGTCGCCACGGACTGCACCCGGCCGGCCGAGAGTTTCGGCATGACCTTCTTCCACAGCACCGGGGAGACTTCGTAGCCGTAGAGCCGGTCGAGGATCCGCCGTGCTTCCTGGGCGTCGACCAGGTCGCGGTCGATCTCCCGGGGGTTGGCGACGGCCGCCTGGATCGCCGGCTTGGTGATCTCGTGGAAGACCATCCGCTTGACCGGGACCTTGGGCTTGAGCGTCTCGACCAGGTGCCAGGCGATCGCCTCGCCCTCGCGGTCCTCATCCGTCGCCAGGAAGATCTCGTCGACCTCCTTGGCCAGCTTCACCAGCTTGGTGATCTGCTGCTTGCGGTCGGCGGAGACGACGTAGAGCGCGTGGAAGCCGTTGTCCACGTCCACCCCGAGCCGGGCCCAGGGCTCACCCTTGTACTTGGCCGGCACGTCGGCGGCGTTGCGCGGCAGGTCGCGGACGTGACCGAAGCTGGCCTCCACGACGTACCCCGGGCCAAGGTAGCCCGAGATCGTCTTGGCCTTCGCCGGTGACTCGACGATGACCAGACGGGTGGTTCCAGCGTTGCTAGGCACGTCTCTCCCCGACCTCACTCCTGCTCGTGGCCTGCCGGCGCCCGGGCAGCGACCGCTTTCGACCCCGCCGTCGCACCGACGGTCCGGATGTCCAACGTAACGCGCCGCCCGCGTTTCGGGTTTCGCGGGCGGTAAACCGCTTCGGCACTGCCGGACGGCGCCACCGTACACCGTGGGTAGGGCTCCGAGAGGGTCACCGTGACGATCCCGGGCCCACGACCAAGGTCCAACCCGCCCGTTACCGCCCGGATTCCCCGGCCCAATGTCCAACACCAGACACCCGGCCGCCGCCCCGGACCCCTGGTCGATCATGGACTTGTGGTGGGCTTTTTGGCCGATGATCGACGCGTTCAGAGGTCTGAGGGCCAGGCGGTGGGGGGTGCTGCGGGCGGTGGCGCGCCGACCAGCTCGGCCAGCCGGGCCATCCGGCGGCGGCCGGTGATCCGGTACGCCGGCCCGTCCTCCCCCGGGCCGAGCAGCTCCCCCGCCAGCCCCGCCGCCGCGAGCGCGACGCCGATCGGCTCCCAACACTCCTGCTCGTCGGCGCCCAGCCGCAACAGGAAGCCGTCCGGAGGCTCCGGCGTACCGGCGGCGGCGAGCCACAGCCGCAACCTCCGCCCCGTCAGGTGGAAGGTGGCCGGCGGGCGCTTCGTCGCACCGTGCAGCCAGGCGACAGCGAGCGGCTTCAGGACCCGGGTGTACGACGTACGGACGGCGTGTCGCTCGCCCTCGGCCGGCTCCCAGCTCGCCGCCAACCCCCGTGCCGCCAGTTCGGCGACGAGAACGTGCACCCGCCAGGCGGCGTCCACCTGCACCGAGAGACGGGCGGTACCACCCATCCGGACCACCTCGCCCGGCCCGGCGAGCAACCCGGCCAGGTCGGCGACCACGGGTTCGGCCGCCTCGGCGCCGAAGAAGACAAGTTGCCGGCCGGCGTCGTCACCCGGAGCGGAAGGACCGTTGCGGGCCGGGCCGCCGCGTCGTCGCGCGGGTGTGGGCGCGTCCGCCTCGGGCGCGGGGAACAGCGCCGGGGGCGGTTCCGCCTTCGGAGTGTCACCGAACCCGCTCAGCGACACTCCGGCACCTCGTCGAAGGCCTGTTTCAACTCCTCGGAGTTGAGCTTGCTGGTGTCCAGCGCGCTGCCGTCGTACTCCTTGTTGAGGGTCTCCACCGCGGCCCGCACGCCGTCGTAGAAGACTGTCGGCTCACCGGTGCCCAGCCCGTCGATGGTGTCCCGGGCGCGACCGTACGCGTCCCGCATCTTCCCCAGCGAGCTACGGAACCCCGCCGAGATCGCCTCGCCGTTGTCGGTCTCCGGGATGCCCGCCTGCTCCACCTTGCGGCGGGCGGCCTCGCTGGCCTGCTCCGCACCACCGAAGAGCCGCACCAGGTTCTCCTTGGCCTGCGCCGGGGTGGTCTGCGCGGTCATCTGCTCGTCGGTGCTGCTGGTCAACTTGCTGATCTCGGACCGCCACGGAGTGAGCGCGCCACAGACCGATGCCGCCCACGCACGTGGACTGGGCCCGCCGCCGCAACCGGCGAGTACGACGACGACCGTGGCCAGGACCACCGTGAACCTTCCGGCGGCAGACGCCCGGCACGTACGCATGCGTTGCAGCGTACGGCCTTCGGCGAGGTGTGGCACCGGGCCGGACGGCCGGGGTCCCCGGTCGACGCGTACGCCGACCGGGGACCCCTCGCCCGTGCCAGGTCAGGCGTTGACCGTCTCCGGCCGGTGGTCGGTGCTGCCCGCGCCGGTGTTGCCGTCGGCGTCGGAGTCGGACATCGCGATGCCCTTGCGCTTGCTGAACACCACCGACGCCACGATGATCAGCGTCGCCACCAGGGCGATGCCGATCCGCAGGCCGACGTTGCGGTCGTCGCCGACGCTCCAGGCCACCACGGCGGGTGCGATCAGCAGCGAGACCAGGTTCATCACCTTGATCAGCGGGTTGATCGCCGGGCCTGCGGTGTCCTTGAACGGGTCACCGACGGTGTCGCCGATGACAGTGGCGGCGTGCGACTCGGAGCCCTTGCCGCCGTACGCGCCGTCCTCGACCAACTTCTTGGCGTTGTCCCAGGCCCCACCGGAGTTGGACAGGAACACCGCCATCAGGGTGCCGGCACCGATCGCACCGGCCAGGTACGCGGCGAGCGCGCCCGGCCCGAGGCCGAAGCCGACAGCGATCGGCGCCAGGATGGCGAGCAGACCGGGGGTCATCAGCTCGCGCTGCGCGTCCCGGGTGCAGATGTCGACGACCTTGCCGTACTCCGGGCGCTGGGTGCGGTCCATGATGCCGGGCAGCTCACGGAACTGCCGGCGGACCTCCATCACCACGGCACCGGCCGAGCGGGACACCGCGTTGATGGCCAGACCGGAGAAGAGGAAGACCACCGCCGCACCGATGATCAGGCCGACCAGGTTGCGCGGGTTCGCCACGTTCAGCGAGTTGAGGATCTCGTTGCCGACATCCTGCACACCCGCGCTGGCGTACGCGCTGCTGAGCGTGTCGGTGTACGAGCCGAACAGCGCGGTCGCGGCGAGCACCGCCGTGGCGATCGCGATGCCCTTGGTGATCGCCTTGGTGGTGTTGCCCACCGCGTCCAGCTCGGTGAGGACCCGCGCGCCGTGCTCGTCGATGTCGCCGGACATCTCGGCGACGCCCTGGGCGTTGTCGGAGATCGGCCCGAAGGTGTCCATCGCCACGATCACGCCGACGGTGGTGAGCAGGCCGGTGCCCGCCAGCGCCACCGCGAACAGCGACAGCGTGATGGAGCTGCCGCCGAGCAGGAACGCGCCGAAGACGCCGGCGCCGATCAGCACCGCCGAGTAGACCGCCGACTCCAGACCGACGCTGATGCCGGCCAGGATGACGGTGGCGGCACCGGTCTGCGAGCTCTTGCCGATGTCCTGCACCGGTCGCTTGTTGGTCTCGGTGAAGTAGCCGGTCAGCGCCTGGATCGCGGCGGCCAGCACGATACCGATCACGACCGCGCCGATGGCCACCAGTCGCGGGTTGCCGGGCGCGTCGGTCAGTCCACTGTCGAACTCCCCGAAGGTCGCCGGGAGGTACGCGTAGGCGGCGACCGCCACCAGCACCGCGGAGAGCAGCGCGGAAAGGTAGAACGCCCGGTTGATCGCGGTCAGACCATTGCGGTCGGACGCCCGCAGCCGGGTGATGAAGACGCCGACGATCGCGATCAGCACGCCGATGGTGGAGATGATCAGCGGGAAGACCAGGCCCTCCTCGCCGAACGCGGCCCGACCGAGGATCAGCGCGGCGACCAGCGTCACCGCGTACGACTCGAACAGGTCGGCGGCCATGCCGGCACAGTCGCCGACGTTGTCGCCGACGTTGTCGGCGATGGTGGCGGCGTTGCGCGGGTCGTCCTCGGGGATGCCCTGCTCGACCTTGCCGACCAGGTCGGCGCCGACGTCGGCGGCCTTGGTGAAGATGCCGCCGCCGACCCGCATGAACATCGCGAGCAGCGCGGCGCCGAAGCCGAAGCCCTCCAGCACCGTCGGCGCGTCACCCCGGTAGACGAGGACGACGAGCGCGGCGCCGAAGAGGCCGAGGCCGACGGTGAGGAAGCCGACGACACCACCGGTCCGGAACGCGATCTTCATGGCGGCCTCGCGGCCACCTTCGCGCTCCCTCGCGGCGGCGGCGACCCGCAGGTTGGCGCGGGTGGCCAACCACATGCCGGCACCGCCGATGAACGCGCTGAACAGCGCGCCGACCACGAAGAACGCCGACCGGCCGATCTTCACTGCCAACTCACTGCCGTCGGTGTCGTGCACCGGCAGCAGGAAGAGCAGCACCACCGCGACGACCACGAAGATCGCCAGGGTACGGAACTGGCGAAGCAGGTAGGCCGAGGCGCCCTCCTGGACCGCCCCCGAGATCTCCTGCATGGTGGCGGTGCCCTTACCGGCAGCCAGCACCGTCTTTGTGAGGGCGGCCGCGAAGGCGAGCGCCACCAGCGCGATTGCCGCGGCGATGACGACGTAGGTGACATTGCTTCCGGTAAGGGAAAGCCCGCCGCCGTCGGCGGCCAAGGTCTCGGACATCTGTGTCCTCCTGTTACCGAACACTCGCGCCGGTGAGTGGAGACGCACTGACCGACGCCTGGATGCGGACTCGCAAGCGCGCGCCAACCCACCCCAGCGGACCAGCGATGAACACCCATACCCGCTGGCTGCGGGATGGATCACTTGCTGACAACCCGGGTACTGTAGCCCTCCGCAGTGTCGGAGGTCACACGCAGGTCCCACCGTGTCGCGATGATCTTCGTCGCTGTGTTATGAAACGAAATCTGATATAGGGCCCGATCCATACAGGAAGGCCGCACCCCCGGCAAGGGATGCGGCCTGGAAACGAAACGGGGTCAGCGGCCGACCGGCCACACCATCCGCACCTCGGTGCCGATGCCCTCGTCGACCGGGCGCACCTGAAGGTCCTCGACGAACCCGGCGAGCAGCGCGAAGCCGACGCCGGTGGTCAGCGCCTCGTCGGTGAGCGACTCGTTGGCCAGCTCGTCCGGCGGCAACGCGGTCAGGCCGATGCCCGCCTCGATCGGCGCCCGATCCACCACCCGCACCGCGTACGAGCCACCGTCGGACATCTCCACCAGCACCGGGTCGGCGAGACCGTACTGTCGGTGCAGGGCCACCGCCCGGGTGCACGCCTCACCGATGGCCAGGCGCACCTCGTCCAGCAGGTCCTCCCGGACCCCGGCCCGCCGGGCGACGGCGACGCCGACCAACCGGGCTGTCCGCACGTGCACCGGGGCGGGCGAGAACGAGAGCTTGACTGTCGCCATCACGCGCCGGCGCCCGCCGGGTCGGCGCTGATCGCGGCGTCGACCGTCGGGTGCAGCGGGAACACCTGGTCCAGTGCGGTGATCCGGAAGATCTTGAGCAACGGCTCCTTGTCGCAGACCAGGGCGAACGAACCGCCGGCCGACCGGAGCCGCTTGAGCGCGCCGACCAGCACGCCCAGCCCGGTGGAGTCGAGGAAGTCCACCCGACCGAGGTCGACAACAACGTGACGGGCACCACCGTCGATCAACTCGAGGAGTCGTTCGCGGAGTCGGGGCGCGGTGTAGACGTCCACCTCACCACCGACCTCGAGCACCGTGTGCTCACCCACGGTGCGCGTCGCCAGCGACAGCTCCATCGGTCCTCCTCGCCAGAGCCGTAAACTCTCGTGGGCATCTAACCACTACCGCCGGCACGGCCTGCGAACGCCAGCGGAGGCTTCCCCTTACCCCGGTGTCCGACTTTTCATCTCCGAACACCAGTGCGAGAGTGCAGGGCGTGACCACCAACGACTTCAGCGCTGCGCGTCCCACGCCGCGCCACGACCCGGAGTCGTTGTCGCCGGCCACCGTATCCGCTGGTCACGGCCCGGGGCCAGCGCCGGCCGACCTGCTGCGCCGGCTACGCGCCCGAGGCGCCGGAGACCCGGTCACCCACGTGGAGCGGGTGCCGGCACGCGCCGGGGTGCCCGCCCCGTGGCCGTCCTGGGCACCGGCGGAGCTGCAAGCCGCGTTCACCCGGCGTGGCGTGGTCGCGCCGTGGCAGCACCAGGTCCAGGCGGCCACCCTGGCGTACGAGGGCGACCATGTGGTGGTCGCCACCGGCACCGCGTCCGGTAAGTCGCTGGCGTACCAGCTCCCGGCCCTCGCCACGCTGCTCGCCGACCCCCGGGCCACGGTGCTCTACCTGGCACCGACCAAGGCCCTCGCCGCCGACCAGCTGCGGGCCGTCGCCGCACTGGAACTGGAGGGGGTACGCCCCGCCTGCTACGACGGGGACACCCCGCGCGCCGAGCGGGAGTGGATCCGCCGGCACTCCCGGTTCGTGCTGACCAACCCGGACATGCTGCACCACGGCATCCTGCCGGGGCATGCCCAGTGGTCCGGTTTCCTGCGCCGACTCGCGTACGTGGTGATCGACGAGTGCCACACCTACCGTGGGGTGTTCGGCTCGCACGTGGCGCACGTGCTGCGCCGGCTCCGCCGGCAGTGCGCCCGGTTCGGGGCCACCCCGGTCTTCGTCCTCGCCTCCGCGACCTCCGGTGACCCGGCCACCGCAGCCGGACGGCTGACCGGGCTGCCGGTGACAGCTGTCACCGAGGACGCGTCGCCGCGCGGCGGGGTGACCTTCGCGCTCTGGGAGCCGCCGCTGCTGCCGCCCGACTCCGGCGCCACTCCCCCCGACTCTTCGTCGGTGCCCGGCCAGGCGACCGGCGACCGCTCCTCTGCTCCGGCCCCCGGCCAGGCGTCCGGCGACCACTCCTCTGCTCCGGCCCCCGGCCAGGCGACCGGCGACCACGATGACCTTCGGCAGGTCCGCCGGTCGGCGCTGCGCGAGACCGCTGACCTGCTCGCCGACACGGTCGCCGAGGGGGTACGCACACTCGCGTTCGTCCGCTCCCGCAAGGGCGCCGAAGTCGTGGCCGCCAACGCGCGGCGGTCGCTGGACGACGCCGTCCCGGGGCTCGGCGACCGGGTGGCCGCCTACCGGGGTGGCTACCTGCGCGAGGAGCGGCGTGAGCTGGAACGGGCGCTGCTGCACGGCGACCTGCTCGGTCTGGCCTCCACCAACGCACTGGAGCTGGGCGTGGACCTGGTCGGGTTGGACGCGGTGCTGATCTGCGGCTACCCGGGCACCCGGGCGTCGCTGTGGCAGCAGGCGGGCCGCGCCGGGCGTTCCGGGCAGGAGGCCCTCGCGGTCCTGGTGGCCCGGGACGACCCGCTGGACACCTACCTGGTGCACCACCCGGAGGCGATCTTCGGGGCGCCGGTGGAGGCGACGGTCCTCGACCCGGCCAACCGGTACGTGCTGGCACCGCAACTCGCCTGCGCCGCTGCCGAGGCCCCGCTCACCCCAGCCGACCTGGTGCTCTTCGGCGACGGGGCGAAGGAGGCAGTCGACGAACTGGTGGCGGCCGGCGCGCTGCGGCAGCGGCCCACCGGCTGGTACTGGCGGCACCGGGAACGCCCCGAGGTGGACCTGCGCGGCGAGGGCGGCGCACCGGTCTGCGTGGTCGAGTCGGCCACCGGCCGACTGCTGGGCACCGTCGACGGCGGTTCCTCGCACTTCCTGCTCCACCCCGGCGCGGTCTACCTCCACCAGGGCGTCTCGTACGTGGTGGACGAGCTGGACCTGGCCGACGGCTGCGCGTTGGTGCACGTCGAGGAGCCGGACTGGTCCACCCACGCCCGCGACGTCACCGACCTGTCAGTGGTGTCCGTGCGCTCGTACGTGGACGCCGGCCCGGTCGGCATGTTCCTCGGCGAGGTCGACGTGACCAGTCAGGTCGTGTCGTACCAGCGGCGGCGCATCGCCACCGGCGAGGTGATCGACACCCGGCCGCTCGACCTGCCCGCCCGGGAGCTGCGCACGGTGGCGGTCTGGTTCACCCTGTCACCGCAGTCGTTGGCTCTCGCCGGAGTCCAGTCGGCCGACGTGCCGGGTGCGCTGCACGCCGCCGAACACGCCGCGATCGGCCTGCTACCGCTGATGGCCACCTGCGACCGGTGGGACATCGGCGGGCTATCCACCGCCGTGCACGCGGACACCGAGGCACCGACCGTCTTCGTGTACGACGGGCACCCGGGTGGCGCCGGGTTCGCCGAGCGGGCGTACGGGACGGCGTCGGCGTGGCTGCGGGCCACCCGGGACGCGATCGCGGAGTGCGGCTGCGAGACCGGCTGCCCGTCCTGCGTACAGTCACCGAAGTGCGGAAACGGCAACAATCCGCTCTCCAAACCGGACGCGATCCGGGTGCTCGACGTGGTGTTGGCGAACCTGCCCGAGTAGCCGGTTGCATGAATTGCCCCGGCACTGGGCACAATGGCATGGGAGCGCTTCCATCGATGTCCATGCTGTTGATTTGCCCCCGTGCCCGAGGAGAAGCCGTGGCCGACACGATCGCCGAAACCGTCGACCTGCTCTACACCATCGACCAGGACCACCTCACCCTCGACCAGCAGATCGCGCTCGGGTCGGCGCTGGCCGCCCTGGCCCAGGCGGAACGACTGGAGCTGATCAACGAGCGGTTGCGGGTGATCCATCAGGTGCTCAACACCTGGGCGATGCGCGCCGCAGCCACACCTGACGTTCGCTGATCCGCCCCCACTCCTCGGCACGGGCAGCGGGTGTCGGGTGGCGCTTCGACCGCTCCGCAACCGGTGGTCGTCGATGGCGGGGAACGCGACGGTTGTCGAGCTGTGCGAGACTCCGGCGCACAGTCCCCCTGAGGAGATCAGATGCAGCTCGACAACTTGCAGAGTCAGCACCAGTTCCACGTTCGCCAACGACTGCGCATGATGGTCAACCAGTACGAGGTCCGGGCCGTCGCCGCGGACGGCACCGAGGGTGAGCTGCTGGCGTTCGCGCAGCAGAAGCGCCTCGCCTTCAAGGAGCAGGTGACGATCTACACGGACGACTCCAAGCAGCAGCCCCTGCTCGGCTTCAAGGCCCGCCAGCGCCTCGACCTCGGTGCCACGTACGACGTCACCGACGCCGCCGGCAACGCGATCGGGCTGTTCCGCAAGGACTTCGCCCAGTCGCTGCTCCGTTCCACCTGGCACGTCGAACAGGCCGGCCTTCCGCAGGTGACCGGCCAGGAGCGCAGCATGCCGGTGGCACTGCTGCGCCGCTTCGTCGACTCGTTGTCCTGGCTGCCGTACCACTTCGACTTCACCACCGGCGGCCAGCCGGTCTTCACCGTGGTCAAGAAGTGGGGCCTGCGCGACAAGTACGTCGTCGAGGTGCAGAACCCCCAGATCGATCGCCGTCTGGTCATCGCGATGGCCGTCGCCCTCGACGCACTCCAGGCCCGCTGACCGACCCGCATGTTTCTCGGGCTGCTGGCCGGGGATCACGGCCTTGGGGCCCTGATCCCCGGCCAGCGGGCCCGCGCGACGGCACGCGCCCGAACGCCTCGGTGCCCCGCGCGCCCGCCAGCCCGCCGCCCGCCGCCCGCCGCTGGCAGGCTCTCAACCGGCACCCGGCGCCGACATCGGCTCAGGCGGCAGTTGTCGCAGTGCTGCTCCGGCTCGGCCACCTGTCGGGGCCGGGCGGGTCAGCACAACCCTTTGGAGCTGATGTCGTCAACGCATCGCGCCTGATGTCGTATCCGGTTCAGCTCCAGAGCGGTGCCCAAGCTGATCGGCACCCGAGTGCGGGCGGAGCTGCCCAGCGGCTTGCGCAGCAGCACTGCCTGCTCGTTCAGGCGCGCACCGGGCCGGCGCGGGCCGTCGATGTGGCGACCCGGGTCAGTCCGGGAAGTGGAGTGAACGCCACCTCGACGGTCACCAGCACGTCCAGCCCGTCGAGGTGACAGCCGACCATCCGGGCAGCATTGCGGGCGACGATGTCGGCAGCGGACGCGCAGGCCGTCACGTCCCCGTCGAGAGCCTGGGCGGCTCCGGCCAGCGCGCCGAGATCGGATGCCACCATGGCCCGCTGATCGGCCATCCCGGCGGCGGCGATGGCAGCGCCGAACGTCCCGAACAGCACGAGGACCAACCCCATGGCCAGCAGCAGGACAGTGGCACCGCCGCGCTGCCTGCCCGGGCCGCCCTGGTCGATCCGCTCGACGGGTCCACACCCGAGACAAATCGACAGGCACGTCACGGCTGCCCACCGGCGACGCCTGGTTCCACGGCGGCGACAGCGGTCGCGACGACGGTGATCCGTGGTAGCCGACCGCCCAGTGTGCGAACGGGCGCGCGTACCGTCGCCCGTACCCGGCCGCCGTCGACGGACACCGACACCTCCGCCCCTGGCGGTGCCGCGTGCCCCGCCGCCAGGCTGCCGTCCTCACCGCGGGCGGCGGCCAGCGCAGCTTCCCGGGCCGCGTGGAGGCAACTTGCCTGCGCGCTGACAGCGTTGACCGAGGTCAGGCCAGCAAGCAGGAGCAGGAGAAGCGCCGGCAGGCCGGCCGCCAGTTCGGCGGTGAACGACCCCCGGTCCCCACGAGCGGCCGATTGGACGGTTGCCCACCCGCCGCGACCGGCCCGTCCCGAGGGGCCAGACCGTGAACCGCGACCGGCCCGCCGACGCCTGCTCACTTCAGTGCCCGGTCGATGACTGCGGTCAGCGCCGACTGGACGTTGCCGGAGGTCAGCACCTTCAACAGGATGCCGGCGAAGGCGACCGCCGCGAGCGTGCCGACCGCGTACTCGGCCGTGTTCATTCCGGCGTCCCCGCGCAGGCGGGCGAGCAGTTTGCGCATGACTGTTTCCTTTCTCGTTGGGGTCAGAGCACGTCGCCGAGGACGGCGACGATCACCGGCACCAGGCCGGCGAGAATGAACGCCGGCAGGAAGCAGAGCCCCAGCGGCAGGACGATGAGCACCCCTGCCCGCCGTGCGGACGCCTCGGCGGCGGTGGCCCGGTCAGCACGCAGGTCGTCGGCGAGCCGGGTCATCGCCCCGGCCAGGGCGGCACCGCTGTTGGCCGAACGCAACGCCGCTGCCGTCAAACGGTCCGCACCGGGAATCCCGTCCAACGCCGACCACGCCTCCGCCGGGCCACCGCCGAGCAGGAGCGTGCGGCCGACGCGGGACAGGCGACCGGCGAGCGGCCCGTCCAGCGTCTCGGCTACGGCCAGAATCGAGCGGTCCACCGGGGCACCGGCGCGCATCGCCGCAGCGAGAAGATCAGCGGCGAGCGGCAGGTCGGCCGCCTCCTGGAGCCGCCGCTTGCGGGCAATGGGGGATTCGATCCGCCGCAGGAGACGATCCAGCAGGAACGCGGTCGGGACCGCGCCCAGCAACCCGAACCAGCCACCGACGACGACGGCCACGGCAAGCCCACCCAGAGCTGCCGCGAGCCGGATCGTGTCCGGCCGCAGCCTCGATGATGAGCTGCGCTTACCCGCCGAGCTGCGTCGACTCGCTACGCCGATCTGGCTCGTCGGGCCTCGGGACTTCATCCGGTCCGCCCCGGTGTCGCGCTCAGTCGTTCTGCCCAGAGAAGGCCCACAACCTGCAGGGCGACGGCGAGAACCGCACAGGCCCCACCGACCCTGCTGTGCAGGAGCACCGCCACCGGGTCGACGCCGATGCCGTACCCGAGTCCGATCCCTCCGACCGGCAACGCCGCCAGCAACCAGGCCGTGGCTCGGGCGCCGGCCGCCTGTGCCGCTGCGGCGGCCAGACCTCGGTCGGTCGCCCGAGCGTCCGCCTCGATCCGCTCGACGAGCTCCGCGAGCGGAGCACCGGTGCGGTCCGCCAGTCGTACCGCTGCTGAGGTCAGCTGACGCAGCCGGTCCGGCCCGTCGGCGGCGACGTCGAGCGCGTGTGGGACTGGCAGGCCGGCCCGGAGGTCCGCAGCGAGGCCGCAGAGGTGGTCCAGCCCGCGTCGTCGGACCTGTTCGATGCTTCGGTTCTTTCGCCAGCGCAGCACGGCACGCACTGCCAGCGTGCCGTAGCTGGCCAGCGCGACCGCGGCCACCGGGCCACCGACCACGGCGCCGACGCCACCGCCCAGGAGGCCGGCCAACGGCAACACACGTGCCGTCGGCCGCGTGGTCCGCGCTCCCGCGACGACGCTCGGCCCGCCGTTCGTCGTGTCGGCCGTTCGCTGGTCACCGGGCTCGAGATCGCCGCTCGTCCTGGCCCCGGGCGAGCTGAACGGGGCGCTCCGGGAGCCTGCTGCCACGTCTTGCCGCTCGACGGACGGCGCTGGGCGGTCGACGTCGACCACGTCTAGGGCGTCGATCGTGACAGCTGCCACCGTCGTGCCGCCCCCACCTTTTGCGCCTGAGGTCGTGTCCTCCGGTCGTGCGGTGCCGGCTGGCCGCCGAGGGTCCCGGCGGGTCGGCGGACGCGTCGGGCCCGCCGGACCCGCGGACCTCCCGGACCCACCCGCTCCGGCCGGCCCGCCCAACCCGCCGGGCCAGCTCGGTCTCCCGGTGGCGTCCCGGGCCGACCAGCCGAGGGCTGCCGATTTCACGCCGGCCTGTGGCTGGTAGGCGATGCCGACCGGACGGCCCACGGTCGGCGAGTCGCCGGCTCCGTCGACAGGCCCGTCCGGTGTACGGCCGAGTTCCCGGATCCACTCCACCAGTGCCTCGTCCGGGTCGGCCCCGGTCTTCCCGCGTCCCGTCTCCAACACGCGACGTCGGCGAGCCCGGACGCTCTGCACCGGCCACGCCACCAGCGCGGCGGCGACCAGGAGCAGCGCCGCCACCGCCATCGCCCCGCCGGTCATGCCGGGCCTGCCGATCCGGGCCACGGCTCGCTGAGGATCGGCGGCACCGCCACCCCGCGCTCCCGCAGCAGCGCCCCGAGCGCGCGGGCGGCCAAGCCGAGGCCGCTGCCGCGCACCCAGGCGGGCACCACTGTCACCAGGCGCTCAGGCCCCTCCGGCAGCAGCAGGCAGACCGACTCCAGGACACGCCCTCGGTCGCCTCTTCGCACCTGGAACAGGACCTGAAGGGCGGCGGCGACCTGGGCATGCAGCGCGGCTCGGGGCAGGCCGCCCAGCATGCCCAAGGCCTCCAGCCGGGCCGGCACATCGGACGGGGTGTTGGCGTGCAGCGTGCCGGCGCCCCCGTCGTGGCCGGTGTTGAGGGCACCCAGCAGGTCGACCACCTCACCACCCCGACACTCCCCGACTACCAGGCGGTCCGGCCGCATCCGCAGGGCCTGCCGGACCAGGTCGCCCAGGCCGACGACGCCCGATCCCTCCACATTGGCGGTACGCGCCTGGAGCCCCACCACGTGCGGATGACCTGGCCGCAGCTCGGCGGCGTCCTCCACCAGCACGATGCGCTCGGTGGCCGGCACCATGCCCAGCAGCGTGTTGAGCAGGGTCGTCTTACCGGACCCCGTCCCACCGGTCACCAGGTACGCCAGTCGGGCCGAGACGACGGCGGCGAGCAGCGGTGCCACAGGTCGCGGCACCGTCCCCTGACGTACCAGCTCGTCGAGGGTGAACGGTCGGTGCCGGAAGGTCCGCAGGGACAGGTACGGACCTTCCGTCGCCACCGGCGGCAGCACGGCGTGCAGCCGGGTGCCGTCGGGAAGCCGGGCATCCGCGTACGGAGATCCGTCGTCCAGCCTCCGGCCGGCGCTGGCGATCAACCGCTGCGCCAGCCGGCGTACGTCCTCGACCGAGCCCACCGGCACCGCGACCTGTTGCAGCCCCGAACCACGGTCGACCCACACCCGCGTCCCGTTGACCAGGACGTCGGTCACCTCCGGGTCGGCGAGCAGCGGAGCCAGCGGCCCGGCGCCCACGAGGTCGTCGCGCACCCGGTCGGCGATCCGCAGCACTGCCGTGTCGCCGAGCACCGCGGCATTGGGCTCGGCCCGTACCGCGGACACGATCGCCGCCGGCGTCACGGGAGTGGTGGCGGCGGCGATGCGCTGCCGTACGCGACCGGCGAGGGTTCCGTCCTCCGGCCTGCCGCTCATGCCGCACCTGCCGACGGCACGCCGGTGAGGTCGGCGACGATCCGTTGGCAGAGTGCGGCAAGAGGTCCTTTGCCCGCGGCGGCGGGTGCCTCACCTCGCTCCAGCCCTCGACACAGCCCCGGCTCGGGACGCAGCGTGCCCGCCAGTGGGAGACCGAGAGCCCGTGCGACCTCGGCCGCGCGTAGCCGACCGGGGGCCGGCCCGCGCACCACCACCGAGAGCGCCGCGCAGTGCGGGGCGGCAGCGGCCACGACCCGCGCCGCCGCGGCGGTGGCGCGCAGCTCGGCCGGGACGACGACGAACGCCTGGTCGGTCGACTGCAACGCCACCACTGCCGCGTCGTCCAACTGTCGGGGCAGGTCGACCACGACGAAGTCCCGCCCGCGTCGGGCGGCGTCCACTGTCGCCGCCATCGCCGCCGCCGGCAGCGTCAGCATCTCGCCGCGATCCCAGGAGAGCACCACCAGGTCACCTCGACTGGGCAGGGCCTGCACCAGCGCCGGGGCGTCCACCCGCCCGTCCGCACCGGTGAGCGACGGCCACCGCAGCCCTTCCAACTGTTCCCAGCCCAACACCAGGTCGAGGCCACCACCGAGGGGATCGGCGTCGACCAGCAGAGTGCGTAACCGGGCCCGCGCGGCGGTCACGGCGAGGCCACCGGCCAGGACGCTCGCCCCGGCACCGCCCCGACCGCCGAAGACCGCGACGATCCGGGCCCCGACGCTGTCCGGACCGCCCGCGTCCTGCTCGGCGAACCGGTCCACCAGCCACGATTCGGCGGCGGGCAGCATGGCGACGTACTCGGCCCCGACCAGCTCGGCGATCTGCCAACCGGGGTCGAGCTGGCCGGCCCGACCGACCAGCACCAGCCGGGCTCGCTGCGGCAACCGGGCACGCAGACATGCCTGCGCCTGATCGATGCCGAGTATCACCAGCGGCGCGGGAACCCATCGGGTACGCGCGGCCGCCAGGTCGCGGGCGAGTTCCACCTCGGTCCCGCCTGCGGCGGCGAGCCGGAGCACGTCATCGAGCAGATCGTCGTCGCCGGTGACGACCAGCGGGAGCCGGCGGATCGGCGGGACGGAGGTACGGGATGGCATCGCGGCCTCCAGCGGTCGGGCTCTGGTATGCCCCGACCCTGCTCCGAATCCGCCCCACGATCGGCCCCAGTGCGGTCGCCTGTGGACAACCCGGTGGGCTGTGGAAAACGCCCGCCGAGACAGTTGATCTGCTAGGTGCCTGGGCATTTCCGCAGCTGGTGCCGCTACGGGAAAGACAGCGGGGCCGCTCCAGAAAGGAGCGGCCCGGCAGATCCGGTGTGCCCTCACCGAACGGCTGAAGCACCGTCACGGCACCGACCGCGACCGCCAGCGTCCCGGCCGTCACGGCAGTGGAAAGCAGTGGTCGAGCGGGTCAACCAGCCTCGCGGACCAGGCGGTACAGGTCGTGGCGGACGGTCGGCCAGTCATCGCCAACCGCGTGTCGGGCGGCACTCACCGCGTCGAGCGCTGCCAACCCGCTGCCCGTCGCCGCGTACAGGGCGTGGACGGCCGAGGAAGCGCTGCGCACGTCGGCGTCCTGCACCGTGAGTCGGTGGATCACCCTCAACCGGGCTTCCTCGTCCAGGGTCACGCCCCGCTCGACGGCGTCCACCACCTGCCGCACGAGGTCGTCGTCGCTGAACCTGAACCGCGTGGTGACCGCCCGCACGGCAAGCGCCAGCGCAGCCCGCCGTACCCGCTCCGGCGCGGCCCGCAGCCGCGCGTCGAGGTCGGGCTCGTCGTGCCCGAAGTTCGAGGGCGGCCTCGGATCGGGCGGGATTGACCCGAGGCGTACCGTCACCCACGGTCCGGCCTGCGGATCGGCGCCCTCCTCGCCGACCCACTCGGCGGGCAGCCGCACGCCGGTCCGCCGCTCGACGAACGCCATCGCCGCGGCAGTCACCTGGTCGGTGCCCCGCACGGCACGCACGTCGGCCAGGTCGTAGTCGAACGTCGCCGGGTCATCCCCGTACCGCCGGTCCGGATCGTTGATGTCCATCCAGGCGAGCACCTTGCCGTACACCGCGTAGGTGAGGCCGCCATTGCCGTTGATGGTCCAGTCGACCGTGTGCACCCGCAGACCGTCGCTGGCCCAACGCAACACCTCAGGTCGGCTCAGCGCACAGCCGTTGTCCTGGAGAACCACCACGTTCGGGCCGATCTGCGCCAGGTCGGCGAGCTCGCCCGACTGGCTGCCACCCGACTCCACACGCCTGGCCCGAAGGCGCTCGATGACACCGTCGACGGTGGCCTCGGCACTCGCCGGCTGCACGACAGCCCAGCTCAACCCTTCGGCGAGCCAATCACGATCGGCCAGGAAGTCGTCGTAGTAACGCACCATGTCCGACACCATCCGAACACGCTACGACGGTCGTGATTCCCTGTGGGCTCCCAGGAGCTGGCGGGCCGCTGCCGGCAGGCGTGTTCGGCTGTACGACAGGCCGACGCGCTCCGACGCGCAGCGACCCTAGGCTGACGCTCATGTCGTGGAGCATGCGGTGATCGACCTGGACGAGCGCGATCACCAACCGGCGGAGTCGAGTGCGACTGCCCAAGACCACGCCGTGACCAGACAGAAGGTGGTTCTGGGGTTCGCCGCCGTCTTCGTCGTCGGCGCTCTGATCGGCGGCTTCGCTGTCCAACGACGAGCGTCGCACGAGCAGCGGGAGCGGAACTCAATTGTCGCACTCGTGGCCTTTCCTCAATCGGCCAGTTTGGGAAGCCCGACCTTCCAGACAGCCACCCTGGAAGGAGGCAGAGGCGCTCCCCAGGTCAAAATGACCGGGCATTTGGTGGTGATCAACGCCGGTCCCGCGCCGATCACGGTTAGACAGGTTGCCGCGGAAAGGCCGGGAATGGCGTTAGCCAGCGCTGGACAACCCCGGCTGTCACCCCTTGGCGGCACCGGTGAGCTCGTGGTCGAGCTGTTGTTCGAGTGCTCGGCCGCGTTCTTCCAGGAGCCGCTGCCCATGGCCTTCGAGGTCGAGACCGAGGACAAACACGTCCGAGAGGTCAGCTACCCGGTCACCCTCGCGGGAAGCGACTGGCAGCGCGTCGCCCCGGCCAATTGCGGGAGCGCATAGACACGGCGGACCTATGCGAGCAGACCACCGCTGCGACTGCGACGCCGACAGATTCTCTGACGCATCACCCAATGACCAACGACGATTCTGGATCACCCTGAAGGACCACCGTCATGGGAGTTCCACTTCCGGATCCACCTCGGTGCGCTCGCCCGCCTACGGTCGCTCGCAACGCCGACTGGACAGCACGGCGCTCAGTAACCTCCACCGCTGCCGACCCTTCAGGCGGTGGGCTGACGCACCGGGCGCGGGCAGGCGCTCCACCGCATCCGATGCTTCGCCGACCACCGGTTGCCCGAAACAGCCGACCGAACCCCGGGGTAGGCGCGATGCTGGAACCGAACGGCAGTCGATCGGCTGACACGTGCGGAGGTGGCAACGCATGCCCGACGATCCCCGATACCAGCAGGCTCTCGACACCGCGCAGCGCCTACTCGGCCAACCGTTGACCCTGCCGCTGGCCGACGGGGAACCTGCGGTCGGTCAGGACTTCCGACGGCTAGCGACCGAGCACACCTTCGGCGACTCGTGGCCGCGGCCGGGCCTGGACCTGCGGAGCCGCTGCCTGATCTCGGTGGCCGTCGCGGCGGCGCTGGGCACCCACGAGCCGCTGCGGGGGCAGTTGCGCATCGCGCTGACGTCCGGCGTGACCAAGGAGGAGATCGTCGAGCTCTTCATCCACCTGGAGGCGTACGCCGGGGCGGCCCGGGCGTTCGACAGCTACCAGGTGGCCGCGGCGGTCTTCGGCGAGCACCGCTGACGACGCTGCCACCACTCCGCCTGCCGCCGATCCGCCTCCTGGGAAGCGGGCCGCCGCCAGGCCTGCCACGTCAGGCGGACCTTGACGGCTCGTACGGACGCAGACGGGTTGGGCGGTGGCCGCGTCCTGGCTGTTCGTGACGGCTCTGCTGCTTCTCTGCTGCTACCGACGCTGGAGACACCACCCAAAGGCGGCGTCGACGATGGCAAGGAGGGCCTGTGTGCGCTGCGGCGGAGTAGCGCTCCCAGAAAGGGACGACCCCCGTCGGGGGGAAAGTGACCTGACGTAGCAGCGAGTGTGATCAAGTGCCGTACCGCGTGGTCAGACGTAGCGGTCGTGCCGTCGAGCATGATCGAGAGTTGTCGCGCGGTACGGCACTTGCTGACGATCTGCTGACTCTCGAATGAGGCGCTGCGGGTGCCCGAGGACGGCCGGAGGCCGCCCGCAGGGAAGGCCGCGAGCGCGCCAGGTTCCGGACCCCTGCTTTGCAAAGATCAAGACCGTTGTCGGCTGGCGTGGGTGGCTCCCGTTGACCTGCTCGCCTTGTCGCCTCATGTCGACCCCGGGCCATCTCCGTCGGCGGGCTTGGCTGTACGGATGGCTGTACAGCCACCCTTTGATCCGTAGATTCCCAAGACCATGTCGAACCTGTCCGACGCGGTCCGTCTGGTCCTCGTCCTCAGCGGTCCGGCAACTCGGTCGGTCCCGTCTGGTCCGGTCCCGTCAGCTTGCCGCTACTGGCAAGTCGCGGCACGGCTAGTTAGTCGCTTTCGCACCAACGTCTGCCATAGCAGAATCGCGTCATCCGAACAGAAGGTGCGCCATGGCAGACGACGAACCGACTCCGAATGGACTTCTCATCGCCGACCAGGAGCTAGCAGCTGCGGTTGGGCGGGTAGCGATGGAGAGCGCGCTTCAGGAGGAGCTGCTCCGAGACGTGCTGGCCCTCCTTGTGGGAGATAGCGGCTGGATCCTGTTCGAGGGCCAGAGCGCCGAATGGCTCATCCAAGCATGCCGCATCAGCCTCAACGAGGTTGATCACTGGCACTCCCGATGGAAGGAAAGTGATCACGAGCGGTTCAATGAACTGCTGAGGCAGACGGACCACCTGCGGAAGATCCGGAATGTAGTCGTCCACGGCCGGTGGGAGGACAGCCCGTACAACGATGAGGTTGTGCCGCGCCCCTGGGGAGCCTGGGAGAACTCTCAGGCCTATTACTGTCTGCGTAGTCGGCTGCGGCGAGGCTTCGAAACTCGGGCGTTCACAGTCCCGGACCTCACGCGCCTCGCCGAATCGATTTACGGTAACTCGATCGATCTCGCCGACCACGTTCGGCAGATGCACCGCGCCTGGGTCGGCAGCAAGTACCCCGCATTGCCTCGCTGGCGCAAGCGCACTACTGCGTGAGTAAGGCCGATCTCTGAGGAGGGCCGGGGTTCGGGGCGGAGCCCCGAGGTCTCCAAGGGCTTGGTCGTCCCAAGCGTGGCCGGCCGGCGCGGCCCGCTTGCGGGCCGCCTTGATCATAAAGAGACTGTTTCGGCAGTGCATCGCCATCACCGGTGTCCATCATCCGCCCGAGGAGATCGTTGCCGGCCAGGTCGAGCGGACTTCTCGCTTACAAGTTCTGGGCGTTCCGTCCGGGTCGGTCCACGCACGTCTCTGACGTCGGGCGGTAGTCCGCTGCCCGCCGTACCCCGGCCCTCAATGTGGACCTCGTTGCTGTCAACGTAGCTATCCGACAGCGGCCTACCGGCTACGTCCGGCGATTCCGATTGCGGTGCTCCCGTAGCCAAGCAACGGCGCTCCCCGTAGCGACGACGGTGCAGGCACCGAACGTCAGCGGCACCCACCACACGCCACCCGGGTCTAGCGCAGTGGCGACCGTCAGCCACAGGCACACCAGCGCAAGCGCGGACCACACGATCGGGAACAGGGCACACCTTGTCGAGCCACCAACGCTCACTCCTCATCCAGCCGACGATCTTGCACCAATCTATATCCGTCTATAGGTACGGGCGAGCCGCCATCAGCCTGGGAATCATGTTGATCGGTACCGCGAGTCGCTGAATCACCGTGTTGGCCGCCACCTTGCATCGACGTGCAACTCCTCGGCACGCCCGTTGCGGCCCGGTGTCATCCCCTGCGACGGGCACGGATCGGGCACGAGCAGAGTCTCTGTCTCGTGCCGAGCGGTTGCCGGTAGAGTCGGGCGCGCCTCCCTTCAACAGGTGCCGCCGGGGCACCCGAGGCGTGAGCCGAACCCGTGGGAGTAAGAGGCGGTGTGGGGAGACCACACGCGTGGCGCGCGACCGGTGCCCTGAATAGACCCCATCGGACCCGGCACACATCAACCCTGGACTCCTTGACCCCCAAGCAACCAACACGGGGCTTTGGCATGCCGTTTCACGGGCCTTGAACTACTGAAACCGTCCATCAGTGCCCCTGCTCGTCCGCTGGCGTCCGTCCCGTTCGTCACCCATTTAGTCACCCGGGCGAGTTGCAAAATCCTTACATCAGTCGTCCGCAGCAGCAGGCAAGGCATCTCACACCCCTTTACGTCGACATTGGCAGTTCTCCCAGTTCGCGACGAATCTGATCGGTCAATTCATCGCGCAACTTAAGCAGGTCCTGCCATCTTGCCCTATTAACTTTCCATAACTCGTCAGTGGATAGGCTTTGAGTGATTTCCGACTCGGATACCATCGGGGTTCGCTCTTGCCGACGATCGATCGTTGCCCTCAAGCCTCTAATGTTCTCGATCTCGTCCAGCAATGCTGTGTATCTACGTCGAACCTCTCGGGTGCCAAACGCCTCAAGTCTGGCACTCAACAGAATGCCGTCTTCCGGCTTGCGCGGCTGCGGGACTGGCCCACCAATCGCGCCAACAAGGGGAATTGCATCAATGATGTCGTGGGAAACCTGAACCAGAAGGTCGATGTACACCTCTGACCGGCGCTGCTCTTTGCGTTCCTCGCTTCGGATCTTGCGATCCCTAAGCCCTATCGACCATGTAGAAGCGATACCTGCCAGCCCTACAACGCCGGCTACGACGGGAGCGACGACCCAATCCCATGCCATAGGCTCAGTTTGGCCTGAAGTCTCGCGAATCCCTAGCACCCTCGTTGTCCGAAGCCATCCCTGTCTGCCGTCGACCCGCCCTCCCGGGAGCGGGCCACCGCCCGGCCCGCCACGTCAAGACGGCCTTGACGCCCGGACGGACGCTGGCGGGTCGGGCGGTGGTCTGCTCGGCTTGCCCGGGTCGCCGGCTGGCGGGATGGCTCGCGCAACCACCCACGGACCGCAACCCGCCGACGGGGTTGCAACCATCTCGGAGCCCGAGCGCCCCCGCCGGAGGCGCAGTAACCGCAACCCCGCGACCGCCGCCAGCTCGCCGACGGGCCAGCGTGCGCTCCGCTACGCCGCGCGGGCTCGTGGCCGCGCGGCCCGGCCGGCTGCCGGCTCACCACCTGGCCTACGCTCCCTGTCGTTCTGCGGCGGCCCCTTGGGCTATCCGCTTTCGCGCCAGCCGCCAGCCGCCAGCCGCCAGCCGCCGGGCGTGTTGCGTGGCCGGAGTCGGAGCGCCAGCGGAGCGACGGACGCGCGCCCAGGCGGCGGCGCGTGCGGCCCGTTCAGGGCCGCCTTGAGGACGAACAGAAACTCCGCGCGGTCGGCGCTATCCGCACGCTTTCCGAAGTCGCTCGACCGCGACAGAAATCTGTTGTTCGGGACCAGGTCGACTCGGTCGCCACTCAGCAAGTAAGGGTCGGACGACATCGACGAACCCGGTGAGCTCCTCCATCGTGCTCGGCTCGGGTAGAGCGTCTAGCGCCGCGACTCCAGCCATGGTCACCTGATGCCGGTGGGCGTTCGTCGGTGTGTCCTGCCACCCGGATGAGTCGCGCCACTCCTGCACACGCTGGCGCACCTCGGCTGCGGCAGCTCGGATTACAGCCGTCTGCTGGCGAGGTGTGAGTTCGGCGCGGGCGTGGAAATGGTCGACGGGTTCCTGCGGCGGCGTGTCGGCGTCGCGCATGGCGGCGATCGTACCGCCACCATGATCAGTACTGCTCGCGCTTGTACTGAGCGACCAGGGCCACTCAGCCGGCGGTTCCGTTCCACTCCGGGGCGAGGATTGAGTAAAGCTGCGAGTCACGCCAGGCGCCGTTGGTGAAGACGTGGTCGCGTAGCCGGCCTTCGTACTGCATCCCGAGCCGCTTTGCGACAGCGATGGAGGAAGCGTTGTCGGGTCCGATAGCTGCGGTGATGCGGTGAAGCTTCAGCTCTCGAAAGCCGTAGTCGATGATGGTTCGGGCTGCGTCGGTGGCGTATCCGTGGCCCCAGTGTTCCGCGCCGATGGCGTAGCCGAGCTTGGCGGCCTGGTGCCCGGTGAGGCCGAGGCGGGCGAAGCCGATCATCCGGTCTGAGGTGTCGGCGACCGCTAGGTAGTACTCGGTGCGCGGGTCGAGCTGTGCGCGGCTCACGGCCCCTTCGACCATGGCAACGGTGGCGGCCTGGCCGCGGCTGTCGAAGGACAGCCACTGCGTGACCCGGTCGTCTCCAACGATCGCCAAAGCGTCGGCCGCGTCATCGGGTCGCAGCTCGCGAAGTGTGATGACGCGGCCGGGGATGGTGATCGGGTACATGTGCTGATGGTGCCTTATCGAGGAAGGGCGTTGGCAGGCGTGTGCGTGAAGTGCTCGATGCCATCGATGAGGTCACGAGCGTCATTGGCGTGGCCGGCACGGGTAATGGCCTGGTGGACACGACGAACCGAGTGGATGACGCCGTTGATGCGCTGATCGGCGGGAAGATCGAGCACGGGGGCGAGGGCATCAGCGGCTGCATCGAGTTCTCCGCTGGCGACGCGGGCAATGGCGAGGTTGGTGTGGGAGCCGGCCTGGTCGCCGAAGGCCCACGCCGGGTCGTAGCGGTCGGAGTACGCCTGGACGGCACGCAGTGCGTAGCGCTCGGTGGCGTCGGCTTCGCCGGGCAGCCAGGCGAGGGCGTCGCTGGCGTAGTAGAGCGTGCGGGGCTGGTTGAAGGTACAGATGCCGCCGATCTCGTCCATCTCGTCGGGGCGTACCCGTGACCAGGTGTCCTCAGCCTCGGTGATGGCGGCCTTGGCCTGTTCCGCATTACCGAGTGCGGCGTAGGCGCGTGCAGCGCTGACGGGCAACCAGACGGCGGAGGTGCCGCCTGCTTGGGTGGCGTACTCGCGTCCGGCCTCGGCGTAGCGGACGGCTTCGGCGTACCGGCCGGCCCAGTAGGCGACCAGCGATTGAAGTCCGCGGAGCCAGGCTTGCAAGCCGGGGTGGCCGGACTGATCAGCACAGAGAACCGCGGTGCGGGCTTGCAGCATCGCGGAGTGCGGGTCGGCCATGTCGTGGGAGACCTTGGCGAGTAGGCCGCTGGTGATGCCGGCGAGGAAGTGCAGGTCGCGCGACTGGGTCGGCTGTTGGCGACGTTCGAGCAGCGTGAACAGGGTGTCCTGAGTTTCGGCCAGGTCCGGCAGGATCTGGCTGACCGGTCGCTGCGGGTAGGCCAGGGCGAGGCGCTGAACGTCCTCGGTGAGCTGGTCGATGGCTGCCGGGGAGGTGGCTTCGGCGGCGAGCATTGCGTACTGGCGGGCACGTTGTGCGGCCATGGCGAGGAGGTTCCTTTCCGGGCCGGCGCCGGTGGGCTCGACGATGAGATGTCGGGCCGGCGCAGGGGTCAACTGGTGGGATGCCCAGGGGCGCTGCAATTCATCGACCGGCTTGCCGAACATGGCCTGCAACGCGCGCCGGGTGGCGGGGTTTGATGAGGCCAGGTCCCGTTCGCCACGGGCCAGCCGCCCGAGGTGCCGCGCGCTGATCGCCGCGCGGGAGTCCATGCGGCTGAACTCGTCGGCAAGTTCCTCGTACGTGCGGTCGCTGCACTGGATCAGGTACTCCAGAACAGTGCGAGGTTCGCGGCGATCTCGGGCCATCGTCGACGCCTTCCTGATGGGCTATCTCCACGCTCACCTGCGCGAGGTCCGGAGCACAACGCAGGTCCTCATGGTGTCCGCCCGAGGTCCGTCAGAGGTGCTGTTTCGGTCCTCGATCGGTCTCCACGACCGGGTGTTCTATCTCCACCATGGACATCTCACCCATCGCAATTGTGCGCGTACTCACCGCTGAGATGCAGCTGTCAAAGCTGCGTTGGTGGGATTACCCGGGCTGTCCCGGCGTCGGTGGCTGCGTGCGGCCGGCCTCCGTAGTCACAGCGACGGACTCCTGAGCAGGGCACCGGAGCGGGTGCCGGCAGGCAGTTCGCGGCGTCAGCCGCAGCCACAGCCCGTCTGCTTCGGTGCCCCATCCACCGATCGAGGGCGGGCGGTAAGGACTCCGAAGCCTGGTGACGTCCTACACGTCGGCAGCGACGCGTCCGTGCAGTTCAGCGGGAATCGCTCGCTGATCTTCCGAGTCATCAAGGTCTGCGACCGGCCCACCTACGAGGGCTGGATCTGGCTGACCGGTTACTCACTCGATCGGGCGGGCAAGGCGGTCGATCGGCGAGAGGTCTTCGTGCAGCGTGCCGGCTTGCGGGTGATCGTTCCGGCTGCTGCTCCCGCCACCGCGCGAACTCCATCCGCTCCCCCAGATCAGGCCGAACGAGTCGGCACGAATCGAAAGGCCCGCACGACGGTCCCAACTTCGAGGAGGTAGCGGTGGCCATGCATTCGGTTGGTGTGTTCCGGGCGGCGTCGCGCCTGGCCCGACTCCATCCAGAGCAGGTGAGGCGAATTCGTTTCCGTCGCACCAAGCTCGGACGGCGTGGCTTGGCCGAGGAACAGGTCTACGCCTTCCTCCGTGCTGTGGTCGACGAACTGACCGCGCGGGATGGCGTCGAAGCCAGTCTTCAGGCAGAGAACGTCCGCTTGAAGACCGCCCTGAGGCAGTGGCAAGGCAACTTCACCCCTGGGCCCAGCCGGGCCCCCAGCACGGAGCGAAGTACACGCCCGAGGACCACCCCGAACGAGTACGGCTGACCTCCGCTGGACTCACACCTCCGACTCAGAACACAATTTCGCCTGGTCGGGCGCGCTCCCACCAGAAAGGGACGACCCCCGTCGGGGGGAGACGGGGGTCGTCGAAGGTTCGGCTCCGGGGGGGTCGAGCCGAACCACTCAGCGGTCACGGGGGGTGCAACCGCCGAGCGTCTGCCTGTTGTCGGGTATGTGAAAGCTCGTCGTACGGACAAGTTTGCCTGAGCGCGCCCGTCACGTCGAGTGGTGCTTGCTCCACTCACCGCGAAAATCTCCTCGCAGAGTGTGAGCGCGATCACGCGGAGCGGAGAAGATGGTGCCTGCCCGCAGGTGTGAGGGGTGGCCTGACCCCGGGCACCCGCCGACGATAGACCATCCGGCTAGACTTTCGCGCCGTGGGCCGAAGTGCCGCTTTCTTCGATCTGGACAAGACCGTCATCGCCAAGTCGAGCGCCCTGGCGTTCGGTCGGCCGTTCTACCGGGACGGGCTGATCACCCGGCGTGACGTGGTCAAGTCGGCGTACGCGCAGCTGATGTTCCGGCTGGGCGGCACCGACGAGCAGACCATGGCCCGAACACGGGACTACCTGGCTGCGCTCTGCAAGGGCTGGCAGGTGGAGCAGGTCCGCCAGATCGTCGCGGAGACACTCCACGAGCTGATCAACCCTTACGTGTACGCCGAGGCCGCCGTCCTGATCGCGGAGCACCAGGCGGCGGGGCGGGACGTGGTGCTGGTGTCGGCGTCGGGCGAGGAGATGGTCCGGCCGATCGGCGAGTTGCTCGGGGTGACCGACGTGATCGCCACCCGAATGACGGTCCGCGACGGCCGGTACAGCGGTGAGGTCGAGTTCTACGCGGCCGGTCCGAGCAAGGTCGAGGCGGTCAGCGAGCTGGCGGCGGCCCGGGACTACGACCTGGCCGACTCGTACGCCTACTCCGACTCGTACAGCGACCGCCCTCTGCTGGAGTGCGTCGGTCACCCGAGTGTGGTCAACCCGGACCGGCAGTTGCGCAAGCTGGCCTCGGAGAACGCGTGGCCGGTGCTGGAGTTCCGGCACCCGATCCCGCTGGGTCGCCGCCTGCGGGAGCGACCCGCGGTGCCGGTGGCAGCGGCGGCGCTCGGCGTCGGCGTCGGCGTGGCCATCGGCATCGCCTGGTACGGCCGACACCGTCGCACCCGCGCGGCCACGACCACCGCCTGACCAAACCCGATCGGGTACGCGCGACCACCACCAGCGCCTGACGAGACCCGCCCGGCAGCCCTCTGAGCAACGTCGAGTGTCATCTATCCGACCCAGCGCCTCACCCCTGCCTGAACGCCATCTTGAGCGTTCGCTCAAATAGTCGTACCCTCCGTTTGAGCGAACGCTCAAGACGGGGGAGATCGCATGACTGATGACATCGAGCCGACACAACGCGCGGTCAGAGCACGCTGGATCCTGGCCGGGCTGATCACGCTCCTCGGGGCGGTCCTCTTCGTCGGGGTGGTCAACCAGGGCCGCGCGGACAGCGCGATGCTCTTCGTGGCGCTTCCGGTGCTGCTGGCCGCCGGGCTCACGCTCGCACCGCACCGGACAGCCCACGGCCAGGTCTTCGCCGCCACGACGATCGCACTCTTGCTGGCGGCGGTGGCACTGCACGAAGGCGCGATCTGCGTCCTCCTGGCCGCTCCGCTGGTCTACGCGGTGGCACACGGCACCACCGCGCTGATCCGCGTCCTGCGCGACGCCAACCGCCCGTACGTCATGGTGGCCGTGCCTCTGCTGCTCCTGCCGGGCCTGGAGGGCAGCGGCATCGCTCCCCGGGTCGCCCCGGAGCAGACCGTCGAGGTGAGTCGTGTCGTCGGGCTCCCGGCGGATCGGGTGGCCGAGCGTCTCGCCGGCGGGCCCCGCCCGACCGACGTCCGGTCGGTGCCGCTGCGGCTCCTGGGCGTGCCCACACCCGCTCAGGTGGGCGGCGACGGGCTCGACGTCGGCGACAGGTGGATGTTCGGCTACCACGGCGGCGCGCACGGACCGGGCGGCCACCTGCTCGCCGAGGTGGAGAGCGCCGCCCCCGGGCGGGTCGGCTTCCGCTTCGTCGAGGACACCTCCATCACCGCGCGCTGGTTCACCTGGCGGCACGCCGAGCTGAGCTGGCGGGCTGTCGATTCCGAGCACACCGAGGTCCGGGTCCGGGTCGACTACACGCGGGGCCTGGACCCGTCCTGGTACTTCGGCCCGATGCAGCAGGTGCTGCTCGGCGCCGGGGTCGGGCACCTTCTCGACATGCTGGCGTTGGAGTGACTGCCGCCCGCTGGCTGAGTCTGGCACTGCCGCTGGCCGCCGTGCTGGCCGTCGGCGCTCGGGAGCGGGACCGGTCCGTCCGGGCCGCGGGGCTGTTGGCGTTCCTGACCGCCGGGATCGGCATCGCCGCGCTGCACGAGGTCGCCCGCCTTGCCGGCTGGTACGCCTTCGCTCCCGTCGACGGCGCGTACCGGGGGATGCCGGTGGACCTGTGGATCGGCTGGGCGGCCCTCTGGGGCCCGCTGCCGGTGCTGCTGCGCCGGGTGCTGCCGCTGCCGATCGCGCTGGGTCTGCTGCTCTGGGTCGACGCGGTGGCGATGCCGGCGCTGCACCCCCTGGTCGACCTCGGACCGCACTGGCTCGTCGGGGAGGTGGTGGGCCTGCTCGTGGTGGCGCTGCCCGCCCAACTGCTCGGGCGGTTCAGCGCCGACCGCCGGCACCTGGGCACTCGGACGTCACTCCAGGTGGGAGTCTTCGCCGTACTGCTGCTCTGGTTCGTCCCCAGCCTGGCCTTCGAGGTCGGCGGCGGATCGTGGGCCGGGCTGACCGAGTTGGACCCCACGGGGGTGCTCCTCGTCGCGCAGCTGGCCCTGCTGGTGGCCGCGCCCGCGCTGGCCGCCGTCGCGGAGTTCGCCGTGCGGGGTGGCGGCACGCCGTACCCGTGGGACCCGCCGCGCCGCCTGGTCACCACCGGGCCGTACGCGTACCTGGCGAACCCGATGCAGCTCGCCGCCGTGGTGCTGCTGCTGTTCACCGCAGCGGTCACCGGGAGCGCCACAGTGGTTCTGGCTGCGGTGTCGGCGGTGGCGTTCGGCGCGGCGGTGGCCGGGCCACACGAGCACCACGACCTGCGGACGCGGTACGGCGACTCCTGGCGGTCCTACCGGCGGCAGGTACGCGACTGGTGGCCCCGCTGGCGGCCGTACCCCTCGGAGCCGTCGGCGGTGCTCTGGCTGGACGACGACTGCGGGCCCTGCGCGGCCCTCTGGCGGATGGTTGCCCGGCGGCACCCGGTCGGGTTGCGGATCCGGCCCGCCCGGGAGCACGAGCACGTGCTGTGGCGGGCGGAGTACGTGGGCGGCGACGGTCACACGGAACGGGGGGTGGCCGCCGTCGCCCGCGGACTCGAACATGTCCACCTCGGTTGGGCGTTCGTCGGTTGGACACTACGACTGCCCGTGGCCACCTGGCTGGCCCAGCTGGTGACCGATGCGATGATCGCACCGCCGCATCCAGCCCGCCCGGGAGGAGAGCCATGTCCGACACCAAGCAGCGTCTTCTCGACGGTGCCATCGCCGCCATCCGCGAGCACGGCATCGCCGGTGTCTCCGCCCGGACCATCGGCACCGCGGCCGGAGTGAACCAGGCCCTGGTCTTCTACCACTTCGGCACGGTGGACGACCTGCTCACGGCGGCCTGCCGGGCCAGCACGGCGGAACGGGTCGAGCGATGGTCGGAGCGGTTGGCCGCGGCCCGGTCGCTGCGCGAACTGCTCGCGGTCGGACGGGAGCTGCACGAGGAGGAGCGTCAGCTCGGCAACGTCACCTTCCTGGCCCAGATGTTGGCGGGGGCACAGGCGGACCAACGCCTGGCCGCCCCCACCGCTGGTGCGCTGCAGCTGTGGGTGGACGAGATCGAGTTGGTCCTGCGGAGGCTGCTCGCCGGATCTCCGTTCGCCGAGGTCGCCGACGTGCCCGGTTTGGCCCGCGCGGTCTCCGCCGCGTTCATCGGGCTCGAACTCTACGACGGGGTGGACCCGGCGGGCGCCGACCAGGCGCTGGCGGCGCTCGACCAGCTCGCGCTCCTCATGGAGATCGTCGACGATCTCGGACCGATCGCCCGCCGGGCGCTGCAGGCGAAGGTCAGCCGGGCGACGCGGCGGGACTGATCGCCGCTCAGGCGGCGGCGAGAACCTCGTCGCCGATGGCGGTGAGCTGGTCGGCACCCACCTCGACGGCCGCCATGTAGTGGCGGAGCCAGGAGCGCAACCCGTCCGGGGTGCCGGTGGCGAACGCCCCCGCCGAACCGACGTACTCGGGCTCCCGCTCGCGATGCCCCACGTCGACGGCGAGCAGGCCACGCGGGTCGAGGCCGCTGGCGAGCAGAACCAGCCGCGCCGCACCCCGGGCCACGACACCGGACGGTCCGGCGAACGGGCGCAGGTTCAACAACTCCCCGTGTACGACGGCGGCGAGCACCAGTGGGGAGACCTTCGTGCCACCGGCGACGAGCCCGGCCAGCCCGTCCAGCCGGGTGGCGACCACGGGGTCTGCCACCGGGCGGCCCAGTTCGGCTTCCGGCACCAGATCCCGGGCGGCGAGGACGTGCAGCTTCGCGAGTGCCTGCCGGGGTGCCCGGGGCCAGAGTTCGCTCAGCCCGGGTAGCGCTCCGGCGACCCGCAGCGCCCCCTGGAGCACCGGGTCGGTGACGGTGCCGGCGCGAACCGCCTCCCGTTCGTGCGCCGCCCCTTCGAGGGCGGCGCTGGCCACCGCGGAGCGGAGGCTGACCTCGGCCGCGACCTGGCCACCGTGTCGGCGCAGCGCGCGGTGTCCGAGCGCCTGGTCGAACCGCGCGCGGGCCTGCTCGACGGCAGCGGCGATGTCGGCGAGCGCGAGCAGCGGTGCGAGCGGGTCGGTGGTCACCCCGTCACGCTAGCGACCCGTCCCGGCTCGGCGAGCCACACCCGGCCGCAACGCGAGCCGCGCCACCCGCGCCGGCCCGTCTGCGCGGCCCTCGCCCCTCCCGGCGCGCGCCCCCAGATCCACTCGGGTGGGACCGCCCGGGGCGGCCTGTTGGCGGGACGCGTCCCGCCGCCGGGCGCGTGGCGAGGGCCGCTCGGCGCGACGAGGCGGGCAGCCCTCGCTGGCCGGAGGCCCGCCGACTACCCTCGTGGCCAGCGAGACCCAGGTCACCCGAGCGACGAGGAGTCACGGCATGAGCGAGGCATTGGCCAATCTGCTGAACGAGACGCGCCAGTTCCCCCCGCCGGCCGAACTCGCCGCGCACGCCAACGTCACCATCGACGCGTACGCCGAGGCGGAGGCCGACCGGCTCGCGTTCTGGGCGAAGCAGGCCGATCGTCTCGCCTGGTCGAAGAAGTGGGACGAGGTCCTCGACTGGTCGAACCCGCCGTTCGCGAAGTGGTTCGTGGGTGGCCAGCTCAACGTGGCGTACAACTGTCTCGACCGGCACGTCGAGGCCGGGCTCGGCGACAAGGTCGCCATCCACTGGGAGGGCGAGCCGGGCGACACCCGCACCATCACGTACGCCGACCTGCACGAGTTGACCTGCCGGGCGGCGAACGCGCTCACCGATCTGGGGGTAACCGCCGGCGACCGGGTGGCCATCTACCTGCCGATGATCCCGGAGGCGGCGGTGGCCATGCTGGCGTGCGCCCGGGTCGGCGCCGCGCACAGCGTCGTCTTCGGTGGCTTCTCGGCCGACTCGCTGAGCAACCGGATCCAGGACGCCAGCGCCAAGGTGGTCATCACCGCGGATGGTGGTTACCGGCGGGGCAAGCCGTCGGCGCTGAAGCCGACGGTGGACGAGGCGGTCGCGAACTGCCCGTCGGTGGAGCACGTGCTGGTCGTCCGCCGCACCGGTGAGGACGTGGCGTGGTCGGACAAGGACCACTGGTGGCACGAGACGGTGGAGACCGCGTCGGCCGAGCACACCGCGCAGCCGTTCGACTCCGAGCACCCGCTGTTCATCCTCTACACGAGCGGCACCACGGCCCGGCCGAAGGGCATCCTGCACACCACCGGCGGCTACCTCACGCAGGCGTCGTACACGACGCACGCGGTCTTCGACCTGAAGCCGGAGACGGACGTCTACTGGTGCACCGCGGACATCGGCTGGGTCACCGGGCACTCCTACATCGTCTACGGTCCGCTCTCCAACGGCGCGACCCAGGTGATGTACGAGGGCACCCCGGACACCCCGCACAAGGGTCGGTTCTGGGAGATCGTCGACAAGTACAAGGTCAGCATCCTGTACACCGCTCCCACCCTGATCCGGACGATGATGAAGTGGGGCGATGACATCCCGGCCGGCTTCGATCTGTCGTCGCTGCGCCTGCTGGGCAGCGTCGGTGAGCCGATCAACCCGGAGGCGTGGATCTGGTACAGGCAGCACGTCGGTCGGGGTGAGCTGCCGGTCGTGGACACCTGGTGGCAGACCGAGACGGGCGCCATCATGATCTCTCCGTTGCCGGGGGTGACCGCGGCGAAGCCGGGGTCGGCGATGACCCCGCTGCCGGGCATCGTGGCCGACGTGGTGGACGACCAGGGCCAGTCGGTGCCGAACGGTGGTGGCGGTTACCTGGTGCTGCGTGAGCCGTGGCCGTCGATGCTGCGCACCATCTGGGGTGACGACGACCGGTTCATCGAGACGTACTGGTCGCGGTTCCAGGGCATGTACTTTGCCGGCGACGGGGCGAAGAAGGACGACGACGGGCACATCTGGCTGCTCGGCCGGGTGGACGACGTGATGCTGGTGTCGGGGCACAACATCTCGACGACCGAGGTGGAGTCGGCGTTGGTGTCGCACCCGTCGGTGGCCGAGGCGGCGGTCGTCGGCGCGACCGACCCGACGACCGGTCAGGCGATCGTCGCGTTCGCCATTCCGCGCGGCAGCACGGACATCAGCGGCGACGCGGGTGAGCAGCTCATCGCCGACCTGCGCAACCACGTGTCGAAGACGCTCGGGCCGATCGCCAAGCCGCGCCAGATCATGCTGGTGCCGGAGCTGCCGAAGACCCGCTCCGGCAAGATCATGCGCCGGTTGCTGCGGGACGTGGCGGAGAACCGGTCGCTGGGCGACGTGACGACGTTGCAGGACTCGTCGGTGATGGACCTGATCTCCTCCGGGATGAGCGGCGCGAAGTCCGACGAGGACTGACGAGTAGACGTACCCCTGCGGTGGGTGGCGGTCCCGACGGGCCGTCACCCACCGTTGTCTTTTGTGGAGGTACGACGAGCAGCGCGCCCACCGAACGGGTAACGCATCGATCACGATCCTGTCGTACGGCTTGTTTGTCATTTAGTTTCACGCTCGTCGGCCGGTCCCGACGCGCCCCGGCGCACGGGTCCCGCCGACGTCCTCTGCCCGAGAAACGGAGTGGCATGAACAGAAACTCCCGTCCGGGGTCGCGCCGACGACTACTCGTCGCGTTGCCCGTCATCGCCCTCGCGGCCACGTCACTGACCGTGACCGGCAGCGCGGCCGCCCAGTCGTCGTCCCCCACCCCCAGGGCGGTGATCGGGGCCGACGAGCACTACATCAACTACGCCGAGCCCGAGGTGCAGCCGGACACCAACGGTCGTGAGGTCAAGGGCAAGGGCGGCGTCTACACCCCTGCCGCCGAGTCGGCGCGCGCGTTCGACCAGAAGCACGCCCGGGGCAACCCGGTGGCGGCCCGGCAGCTGGCGAAGGCCGAGGCCCAGTCGCTCAAGACGGGCCAGAACCCCCGCAAGTTCAAGAAGGCCCCTACCACGCAGACGGCGAAGCTGCTGACGCTGCTTGTCGAGTTCAACGACAAGGCCAACGACGACTTCACCGGCGTGATGGTGCCGAAGACGGTGTTCGAGGACCGGACCTGCGTTCCCGGCACCGTGCAGAACGGCCCGAAGCACAACAAGATCCCGGACCCGGCGCGGCTGCCGCACGAGGACAACAACTCGATGTGGGTGCCGGACTTCTCGCCGCAGCACTACAACAAGATGCTGTACAGCAAGAAGGGCATCACCGAGCGGGTCCGCACCGACCTGAAGGGCCCGGACGGCAAGAAGGGCATCGACCTGTCCGGTCGCACGATGCACAACATGTACCTGGAGATGTCCAAGAACGCGTACACGGTGGACGGGCAGGCCAGCCCGTGGATCACCGTGCCGCACTCGGAGGGCTGGTACGCCGCCAACCGCTGCTTCCAGGACGAGACCGGCGCCTGGGTCCCCGGCCGTGAGCAGTCGATGAACGGCCACCCGGACAACCCGGCCGGCGCCGGCCGCCTGGCGACCGACGCGATCGACGCGCTCGTCGCTAAGGACCCGAACTTCCCGTGGGCCGACTACGACATCGAGGACCAGGCCGACCGCGACGGTGACGGCAACCTCTTCGAGCCGGACGGCGTAATCGACCACCTCGTGCTGGTGCACGCCGGTCAGGGCAAGTCGCGCGGCGGCGGCGACCAGGGCGTGTACGCCGTCTGGGCGCACTCCTCCACGGTCGCCGGCGGTTACACCATCCCGGGCACCACCATCAAGGCGTCGAACTACATCGTGCAGCCGGAGGACGCGGGTGTCGGTGTCTTCGCCCACGAGTTCGGTCACGACCTGGGCCTGCCGGACCTCTACGACACGTCCGGCAACGCCGACTCCGATGTGGACTTCTGGGACCTGATGGCCTCGGGCTCGCACTCCGGTGAGATCTTCCAGGCCCTGCCGACGCACATGGGCATCTGGGACAAGTGGGTGCTCGGTTGGGCCGACCCGCTGACCATCCGTCCCGGCTCGAACCCCCGCGAGGTCAAGCTCGGCCAGACGTCGCGTACCCCGATCGACTCCGAGGACGGCATCAAGGTCGACCTGCCGGACAAGGTGACGACGCTGGCCACGCCGCACAGCGGCACGAAGATGTGGCACAGCAACAACGACCAGGAGTGGGCGGACGTCAAGCTGAGCCGCTCGGTCGACGTGCCGGCGGCGGCCGACTCGAAGTTCTGGATGTGGAACAACTACATCATCGAGGAGGACTGGGACTACGGCTTCGTCGAGCTCTCGACGGACGGCGGTACGACCTGGACCGAGCAGAAGGTGTACGACGAGTCCGGCGCCGTGGTCACCACTCCGGACGGCTACGCCGACCCGAACGGCCGGATGAACGACTTCGGCGGCAAGAAGTACGGCCTGACCGGCAGCACCGACGGCTGGCGGCACGACTACGTCGACCTGTCGGCGTACGCCGGGACCACGGTCCAGCTGCGGCTGCGCCAGGCCACCGACGAGGCCTTCGAGGAGCGCAACTGGTTCGTCGACGACTTCTCGGTCACCGGCGGCGGCGCGACCACCTGGAGTGACGACGTCGAGGGCGGCGCCAACGGCTGGACGGCCACCGGTGGCACCTTCGTCGACACCACCGGCGGAGGCTGGAAGATCTCCACCGGCACCGAGGTGCACGCGCAGTACTACCTGGCGGAGTGGCGCAACTTCGACGGCTTCGACAAGGGCCTCCAGTACGCCTACGACACCATCTACTCGCACGAGGCGTGGAAGGTCGACCGGATCTCCTACAACGCCCCGGGCATGCTGGTCTGGTACCGGGACACCGCGCTCGGCGACGTCAACCACGTCACCGGGCAGATGACCGCCCTGCCCAGCTACGGCGCGAAGGGCGGGTTGCTCATCGTCGACTCGCACTTCGACCCGCTGCGCCGCACCGGCGAGGCGGCCGTGAAGGACCCGTCGGTGACGGACAACCTGCCGAGCCGCCCGCAGTCGTCGAACGCGGCGTTCACGCTGAACCGGACGTACCCCTTCACGGAGTGCCTGGAGGCGGCGGACGAGCCGTACAGCGCGTACTGCACGAAGTTCAAGGGTTTGCCGCCGGTGAAGTCGTTCACCGACGCCAAGGGCTGGTACCCGGGCATCGAGATGCGCGACGGTGCCGCGTACGCCCGGGACAACGACGCGTCGGTGGTCCTGCCGTCGCGTGACAACGCGCCGTACACCACCCGGGTCACCAACCCGGACGGCAGCCCGGCGCCGGAGTTCTACGGCGTCACCCTGGGCGGCGGGGCGATCGTGCTGGGCACCGGTAACCCGGGTGACCAGGGCGTGAACTACGGCGTCTCGCTCACCATCAAGAAGGCGGCGAACGACAACTCGTCCGCCCAGATCTTCGTCACCCCGGCGAAGAAGTAACGGTTTTCCCGTTCGACAACTGACAGTGGGGCCGGTGACGGAGACGTCACCGGCCCCACTGTCGTACATCGATCAAATTGATCGAGATAGGTCGCTGTATACGGGACCGGACTCATCATCGCTGGTCAGCGTGGCTGATGAAGCCCTGGTGTGTGACGGTGAAAAGCATTCCCAACAAAATCTTGCAACAAATCGACGCGTCCGTCTTCCCACCCGTCCCGCCAGTGTCTATGTTCACCATTGGTCCCACTAGTGGGATCGATCTCCCACCGGCCCGTACCCCCGTTGGGCCGGTTCCCTCACACCGGAGGTACCACGTGCGCAAAGTCGCAGTGGGTCTGCTCGGGCTTTCACTGACGGCGACAGGCCTGGCGTTCGGCCCGTCCGCCTCGGCGGCCCCGCAGCCCAAACTGCCGGCAGCAGCACCGGCCGCTGCCGAACCACAGGCGCTGAAGGATGAGCTCCCCGACAAGCTCGAGGAGAAGCGCCGCGCGCTGCGTCAGCAGGGTCTCGCCGACGTGCTGACCGGTCGCAGCAAGCCGATCGAGCGCAACGGAAGCACGGTTGTCAAGGTCGGCGAGGTCGGCAAGGCGAGCACCAACGCCCGCGCCCGCAGCGCCGGCGGCGGCCAGGAGACCAGGGACCAGTACGTCGAGCTCAAGCGCGAGCGGACCGACAAGATCTTCGTGATCCTGGCCGAGTTCGGTGACGAGCGGCACCCGTCCTACCCGGACAAGGACATGAACCCGGACATCGCCGGACCGGCGACGTTCGACGGGCCGCTGCACAACAAGATCCCCGAGCCCAACCGGGCCGTGGACAACTCCACCATCTGGCAGCCGGACTTCAGCCCGGAGCACTTCCGCCAGCTGTACTTCGGCACCAACCCGGGCGACGAGTCGCTCAAGCAGTACTACGAGGCGCAGTCCTCGGGTCGCTACACCGTCGAGGGTGAGGTGACCGACTGGGTCAAGGTCCGGTACAACGAGGCCCGCTACGGTCGTTCCGACGACCCGAAGGCCGACGACGACCCGACCGGCGATCCCGCCGTCTGCGGCGACAACGTCTGCTCGAACACCTGGAACCTGATCCGCGACGCCGCCAACCAGTGGGTCGCCGACCAGAAGGCCAAGGGCCGGACGGACGCGGAGATCGCCGCGGAGATGAAGTCCTTCGACCAGTGGGACCGCTTCGACTACGACGGCGACGGCGACTTCAACGAGTCGGACGGCTACATCGACCACTTCCAGATCGTCCACTCCGGCGGCGACCAGGCCGACGGTGACCCGCAGCAGGGTGAGGACGCGATCTGGAGCCACCGTTGGTCGGCGTTCAACAGCTCGCCCGTGGGCCCGCCGAACTTCCCGATCGGTGGCACCCAGATCGGCAACACCGGCGTCTGGATCCGCGACTACACGATCCAGCCGGAAAACGGCGGTCGTAGCGTCTTCTACCACGAGTACGGTCACGACCTCGGTCTGCCGGACGACTACGGCCCCGCCGACAACAGCAACGAGCACTGGACCCTGATGGCCCAGAGCCGGCTCGGCGCCAAGAACGACGTCGGCATCGGCGACCGGGGCGGCGACCTCGGCGCCTGGAACAAGTTCCAGCTCGGCTGGCTCGACTACGAGGTGGTCGTGGCGGGGCAGAAGCAGACCCTGGAGCTTGGCCCGCAGGAGTACAACTCCGAGAAGGCGCAGGCCGTCGTGGTGGTGCTGCCGCCGCGGGAGTACACCTTCAACTACGGCGCACCGTTCGAGGGCTCGAAGCAGTACTTCTCCGGCAACCAGGACAACCTCGACGGCACCATGACGAGGACGTTCGACCTCACCGGCAAGTCCGCGGCGGCGCTGTCGCTCAAGGGCAAGTACAGCATCGAAGCGGGCTACGACTACCTCTACTTCGAGGCGTCGACCGACGGCGGTCAGACCTGGACCGACCTGGACGGCACCGTCAACGGCCAGCCGATCGGCGTGGACGGCGCGGGCCGCCCGGCCCTCGACGGCACCAGCAACGGCGCGTGGGCCGACATCAACATCCCGCTGACCTCGATCGCCGGCAAGGTGGCGCAGGTCCGCCTGCACTACGTCACCGACGGTGGCGTGTCCGAGGGTGGCTTCTTCGGTGACGCGATCACCGTGACCGCCGACGGCCAGACGGTGTTCAGCGACGGTGCCGAGACCGACGCGGGTTGGGCGCTCGACGAGTGGGAGGCCGTCGGTGCCACCTACACCGACGAGTTCGACAACTTCTACATCGCCGGCAACCGGTCCTACGTGTCCTACGACAAGTACCTGAAGACCGGCCCGTACTTCTTCGGCTACGCGAACACCCGCCCGGACTGGGTGGACCACTACGCGTACCAGGAGGGCCTGCTCATCTCGTACTGGAACACCCGCTGGGAGGACAACAACACCGCACCGGCCTCGCCGACCAACCCGGGTGGTCACCCGGGTGAGGGTCGCAACCTGTACATCGACGCGCACCCGCGCCCGATCTACAACCTGACCGGTGCCCCGTGGCGCGCCCGCATCCAGATGTACGACGCGCCGTTCAGCCTGAACAAGGCCGACTCGTTCACCCTGCACCTCAACAGCCAGCCGCAGTACATCCGTGGCCAGGCTGCCGAGCCGCTGTTCGACGACACCAAGAAGTACTTCTACGAGGAGCTGCCGAACCACGGCGTCAAGCTCCCCGCCACCGGTGTCAAGATCAAGGTTCTGGAGCAGGACGGCACCTCGATGAAGATCCGGATCAGCTGACCACTGATCCACCAGCACCAAGCGACGCCCGGGCAGACCACCTGCCCGGGCGTCGCCCGTTGTGCGAGCCCGGACCCTGGCACCGCTCCGGGTCAAACCCGGGCTTTCCCCTGTTCAACGCGACCACCAGGGTCGTCGGCGGCAGCCGGGCCCTAGGCTGTCTGCCATGACCGACCAGCGCGGCGGAGCCGTCGACGAGTCCTGTGTCCTCACCGAAGGGCCGTGGACGCACCGCTTCGTCGGCGCCAACGGCACCCGGTTCCACGTGGTCGAGGCCGGCACCGGGCCGATGGTGCTCTTCCTGCACGGCTTCCCGGAGCACTGGTGGGCATGGCACCAGATGCTGCCGGCCGTCGCCGACGCCGGGTTCCGGGCGGTCGCCGTCGACCTGCGCGGTTACGGTGCCAGCGACAAACCCCCACGGGGGTACGACGGCTACACCCTGGCCGCCGACATCGCCGGGCTGATCCGTGCGCTCGGCGAACGGTCGGCGACGATCGTCGGCAGCGGCCTCGGCGGCATGGTGGCCTGGACGGTGGCCTCGTTCCACCCGTCGCTGGTCCGTCGGCTCGTGGTCCTGGGTGCGCCGCACCCGCTGCGACTACGCGCCGCCATCTTCGCCGACCCGCGTGGGCAGTTCGCCGCGTCCACACCGGCGTTGAAGTTCCAGCTGCCCCGCTACGAACACGTGCTGACCCGGGACGGCGCGGCAGGCGTCGCGGAGATCCTGCGCCGCTGGGGCGGGCCGCGCTGGGTGGCGGGGCCGGAGTTCGCGGCGTACACCGAGCGGTGCCGGGAGGCGATGCGCATCCCGCAGGCCGCGTTCTGCGCCCTGGAAGGCTACCGGTGGGCGTTCCGTTCACTGTTGCGGCTGCACGGCTACCGGTTCGTCCGCCTGATGCAGAAGCCGCTGTCCACCCCGACCCTGCAACTGCACGGCGCGCTGGATGTCGCCTCGCTGCCGCGTACCGCCCTGGGCTCCGGCCGCTACGTCGTCGCGCCCTACGAGTGGCGGCTGCTCGACGGGGTGGGGCACTTCCCGCACCTGGAAACGCCCGATCTGGTGCTCGGCGAGATCCTGCGGTGGGCCAAGAGCTGACCGCTCAGACCCGCTGCTCCCGTAGGTCGGTGACCTCGGCGGCCGGCGCCCACCCCTGGTAGACGCCGAAGTCGAAGACCTCCAGCCGCATCGCCTCCGCCACCGGCCAGCGACCACCCGTGTATTCCACCCGCAGCCAGGCGTCGTGTTCGCCGAGCACGATGAACGGCTGCCCCTGCCAGGTGCAGGTGGTCCGCACGTACGCCAGGTCCTCGATCTCGGTCGCCGGCAGCACCCGGACGTACCGGCCCGCGCGGACCTCGTCGAAGCCCTCGCCCGGCTCCGGCTGGTAGAGGCGGATGTTGTCGCCGTCCGGGCTGGCCTGGTATTCCCGGCCCTGCCAACGGGCCACGTAACCGTCGCGCTTCACGCCTCACCGACCCGTCGCCAGACCACCGTGTCGGTGTCGAGTTCCGCCACCACCCGCTCGGTGCCGTCCGCGCCGATCCGCCACAGCTGCGCGCCGTGCGGGAGGCGTGCGCTGTCCACCTTGAACTCCGCCACCACGTCACTGCTCTCGCCCGGGGCGAAACCGTTGCCCCGGAACGGTGGACGCTCGATGACCCAGCCCTCCATGGCTCGCATCGCCGGCTCGTTCTGACCGCCGTACGGGATGCGGTAGAGGCTCGGCCGGTGCGCCGGCCAGCGCAGCACGTAGATTTCCTCGGCGTCCCGGGAGAACGGCGAACCGGGGTAGCTGAGGCCGAGCGCGTCGTGCACCTGCGCCGGCGTGGTCAGGTGCGCCAACTCACCGGCCCGGTGCACGAAGCCGGAGACCCGGTCGTACCCCCGGTCGAGGTAGTAGGCGAGCTGGGACGGTGCGATCGCCTTCTGCATGACGGTCGGTCGCGTCGGGTCGACCGCCGCCGGGGCGTACCGGGGGCGGGCGGTGGGCTCCGCCGCGACCGGGGCTTCCTCCGGGTCGACCTCCAGGTCGTCACCGAGCCCCACCTCGGCGGCCCAGTTGGCCAACGCGACGATCTGCTCCCCGGGCAGTTTGGCACCGACAGGTGTGCCCGGGTTGACGGCGAACGACCAGTCCTCGTCCGGCCAACGCCGGATCAGTTGGGCGAACTTCACCCGGACCGTGTCGACGTCACCCTCGAAGTGGTCGGCGAGACGCTCCGGGGACGTGTAGACCACCACGTACGTCTCGCCGTCGAGTTGGGCCGTACGCCAGACGAAGCCCGCATCCCCGGGGCGGCTTCCGCGCGGCGACTCCGGTGCCGCCGGCAGCAGGACCCGGGCCAGCAGCAGTGTGGACAGGAACGTGTCGGTGCTGCCCGAGCCGGCGGCGCCGAGGAGGTCCTCCTCGACCGTGTTGGCCGGCTCGAAGTCAGCCGCCGCCGGGTCGTCGGCCGGCGGGCGCTGCCCGTCGTCGTCCGCGGCGCGGCTCTCGTCGCCGACGGGCAGATCGGTGCCCGGCACGCCGTCCGACGAGCTGCCGAGGTCGGATGCACCGCCACCGACCGGGCTGTCGACGCGGGCGGCTGTGGTCTCCGTCGGAACGGTGGATCCCACAACGGACGGGCTCGGCACCGGCTGGGTCGGGATGAACGACGGCTGGGCCGGGCCGAACGACGACGGGCCGAACATGCTCGGCCCGGAGGACGTCGACCCGAACGGCGGCGGGGCGGTGTCGGCAGGGTTGCGGGGCCATTGGGCGGCGTCGGCCGGGCCGCTGGTCTCGACCGGGGCGGTGAGGTCGCGGGACTCGATGATGGTGCCCTCGATGACGATGGGCGTGAAGCCGCGGCGCGGCGCAGGCGGGCCGGACACCGGCTCCGCAGCCGACGTCGACAGCTCCTCCACGGGCGGGTACGGGCTCGGCCGGTCGCGGGGGATCGCCTGGGTCTCCTCCGCCGCAGGGCTGGGCCGCTCCGGCCCCCGGGTCAGCGGCGACTCGCCGGTCATCCGGAAGGCGCGGGTGGGCTCCTCCGCCAGCAGGTCGGGCCGGCGTGGAGGCAGAGGCTGGGTGACCTCCTCAGCGGGAGCCGGTGCGCGTACCCCTCGGGGTGCGCCGAGGTCGGCCACCGGCTGCCGGAATGGCCGGGTGGCGTCCGGATCGCCCATCGGGAAGGCCCGGGTGGCGGTCTCGTCGGCCGGCGCGTCGGCCGGGCGGCGGCGTGGGAAGGGTTGACTGCCACGCCCGAAGCGCGTCGGCGGGGCGGCCCGGTCACCTGGACGGCCTCCGCTCGTGCTCGGGTCGGGTCCGCGATCGCGGGTGGTGCTGGGTTCGAAGAAGGAGCGACGGGCGGCCTGCGGCCCACCGTTGCCGGTGCCGCCGAGCGGACCGTCGTCGCCCGGCCGATCCGCCGCGGGCCAGCCCGAGCCGGGCCTCGGCTGGTCGGCACCGGGGTGGTCGGCAGGCGTCAACGGTGCGAACCGGGACGGCCGACCGGTCCGGGGCAGGGCGCTCGGTCGGGGCGGCTCGGTCGGTGGGCGCTGACCGGCGGGCAGATCCTCCGCGCCGGATCGGCGCGACGGCTCGGCAGGGGTGGGCGTGCGGGACGCCGGGCCCGGCACCGAGGGGGCACCCACCCGGGGCTGCGCATCCCACGCGGACCCGCGAGGAGGAACCGGGGCAGGCGGGACCGGGGCAAGCGGAACGGGGGGAGGCGGGACCGGGGCAGGGGGAACGGGGACAGGCGGAACCGGCGGCGGAGTCGAAGCGAGCACTGTCGCGTCCGAGCCGAACGACGACGTACCAGTCGCCGACTGTCGACCAGCGGCCGGCGTCGCGTCCCGACCGGAGGACCCGGTCCGGGTGCGGGCGAGGGTCTCCGCCCGTTCGAGTCGGGCGCGGGCACCCATGGCACGGCCGGGCAGGCGAACGTCGCCCCGAGAGAGTTGAGCGACGAACCAGGCCGGCAGGTAACCCTCGACCGGCAGGCCAGGGTTGACGGCGAGCCACCACTCCTGATTGGGCCAGCCGACCGCGAGGTCCGCGAAGGGGACGCGTCGGTTGCTGCCCGGATGCTCACCGAGGCACGCCCGCAGTGCGGCGGCGGAGGTGAAGGCCAGGACGTGCGTCCGACCACCGGTGGTCCAGGTGCCCCAGCCGGTGGGCGGCTGGCCGGGCTGCGTCGGGGCGGAGACCGGCAACAGCAGGTCGGTGCGGGACAGAAGCCGGAAGTAGAGCTCCTGGTCGTTGGCGTGCAGCGCGTCGCGCATCGCCACCTCGGCCTCCGTGGCCGGCTCCCATTCGGTCACGGCCACCTCCCCTTCCGAGAACAGGCCACAGGTATCGCGTACAACCTACAAGGTGGTATCAAGATCACAATGGCTGGCCGTCGGCGGTCTGCCGGGGCGTGGGTGAGGCGATAACATCCCGTCCCGGAGCCGACACGATACGGAGGCCGTCGATGTCTCGACCGATCACGCGCCCGGTCGTCGCAGGTCTGGCAGCCGGCCTCCTGACCGTACCGGCCCTCCCGACGGTCGCCGCCACCGCCGGGCTGCGCCTGGTGCCGGCCTGCACGACCTCCCCCGCCCCGGCCCGGCCGGTCACGGCCGCACCCTGGCCACAGCGACGGTACGACCCGACCCGGCTCGCACCCCTGGCCACCGGCGCCGGGGTGACCGTGGCGGTGGTCGACTCCGGGGTGGATCGGGCGCACCCCCAGCTGGCCGAGCGGGTGCTGACCGGCACCGACCTGCTCGACGTCGGCGGGGACGGCAGCCGGGACTGCGCCGGGCACGGCACCGGCGTGGCGAGCATCATCGCGGCGGCGCCCCGCCCCGGGGTCGCCTTCCACGGCCTCGCACCGGATGCCCGGATCCTGCCGGTGCGGGTGAGTGAACAGCAGGTGGTGCAGGGTCGGGAGTCGGGCCGTACGGTCACCGCCGGCGAGTTCGCCCGGGCGATCCGCTGGGCCGTCGACCACGACGCCGACGTGGTCAACCTGTCCGTCGTGTTGTACGCGGACGACCCGGAGGTGCGCTCGGCGGTGCGGTACGCGGTCGACCGCGACGTGGTGCTGGTGGCCGCCGCCGGCAACCTGCACGACAGTGGTGACCCGCAACCCTTTCCCGCCGGCTACGACGGGGTGATCGGCGTGGGGGCGATCGGGGCGGACGGGGCGCGGGCCACCTTCTCCCAGACCGGCCCGTACGTCGACCTGGTGGCACCCGGCAGCGAGGTGCTGACCGCCGCGCCCGGCGCCGGCCACCATCAGGTCGAGGGCACCAGTTACGCGGCGCCCTTCGTGGCCGCGACCGCCGCGTTGCTGCGCGAGTATCGACCGGAGCTGACCGCTGCCCAGGTGGCCGAGCGGATCATCGCCACCGCCGACCCGGCTCCGGGAGTCGGCCGGGGCGGCGGGTACGGCGCCGGTGTGCTGAACCCTTACCGGGCGGTCACCGAGACCGGCGGCAGCCGTGCGGCCGGCCCGGGGCAGGTCACCGCGCTCGCCGACGACCGAGCCGACCCGGCGACGCTCGCCCGCCAGGCCCGGCGGGCGTCGGCACGGGATCGGGCCCTGCTGGTCGGCGTGGTGGTCGGCCTGACGGCGGTCACCGTGGTGCTGCTCGCCCTGGTGCTGCCCCGCGGCGCCCGCCGACGCTGGCAACCAGCCGGCGAGGCCTGACCTCGCAGACCCGGCGCTCCGCGCACTGCCCCGGCCGCCGCTGCGCAGCGGCCGGGGCACCGACCTGGACATGGTCAGCGCTCCCGGCTCACCGCACTCACTGGAACAGCCCGGTGTTCTTCTTCTCGGTGTCCAGATAGTCGGAGGCGGAGTCACCCACCGCCACCTTGATGTCGCGCAGCATCGCCTGGAGGTCCTGCGAGGCGGACCGCCACCGCGCCTGCCGCTGCTCGTACGCCTGGCGGGCCTCGCCCGTCCAGCTCGCCACCAGCGGAGCGGCGTCGCGTTCGAGTTGACCGAGTTGCGAGTCGAGCCTGTTCAACGCCTTCTGGATGTCCGCGCCGGCCTGCTGAAGCGCGGCGAAGTTGACGACCAGCACACCTTGGTCCATCGGATTTCCTCCCCGGGCGGGTTCAGAGCGGCAGTTGGATGCCGCCGCGGTTGGTGCCGGCTACCCGGCTGGCGGCCTCGTCGTCGGAGACGTCGTACTGCCGGCCGGCGGTGCGGATCGCGCCGGCGGTCTCCCGCAGCGCCCGGTGCAGCGCCGCCTGGTCCTGGGACCACTGTTGCTTGACCTGCTCGAACGATCGACCACCGGCGCCACGCCAGGCCTGCTGCAACACCTCCAGTTCGGCCAGCAGGCCGGTCAGCATGGATTGCAACGACTGGTCCACCTGCTCGAACTTCGCGGCTGTCTGCTGCATCACCGCGGCTTCTGCCTGCGTCTGGGACACCCGGACGTCACCTCGTCTCTCCGCTCGCACCTGGCTCTCGACGCGCCCACCCTGGGGGCGCGTCGGCCGCTCGGCCCGGCCGTCGAGCACTGAGACACGGGTCAGCGACGAACTTCGTGGCTGACGGTAGCGACCTCGTAGCAGTTCTGCTACCCCCTGCGGCTCCCCTGTGGACAACCACGGCAGCCATCGGTCACTTACGATGTGCTGCAGCCGCGTCGCGGCGCGTGACGGCCGTCGGTCGCCCGCCCGACACGGTCCCCACAGGTCGAGGAGGCGCGGTGCCGGCGATCACCACCGGAGGACCGCACCGGGCGACACCGGCCCGGTCCGGGCCGGCGACCGTGCCACCGACGGTCGGCCCGCCCACCGACCGCGGGCCGGGGCTCGCCGATCAGCAGGCACCACCTCGCCGGTCGCCGTTCGCGCGGGGCGGCGATGTCGGCGTCCGGGCCGGTCAACTGGTCACCGCGCAGGTCGCGGCGGCACTCGTTCTCGTCGCCCTCGGCCGGCCGGCACCGGTCACCGCGGCGGCGACGCTCGTCGCCGTACTGCTGGTGGCGGTGGCAGTGGTCCGGATCCGGGGCCGGTGGCTCTTCGAGTGGTTGGGCACTGCCGCCGAGCACCTGACCCGTCGTCGGGAGTTGCCCGGCCCGGCCGGCGCAGCCGAGTTACTCGAACTGGTCGCTCCGGGCACCGTCGTCCAGTCCACCGAGCTGACCGGCGGGCCGGCCGCGGTGCTGGAGGACACCGCGGGCATGGTGGTGCTGCTGGAGCTCGGCGACCCCGGCGACCTGCTCGGCGACGCGTCCCGGGCCATCCCCGCGCCGTCCGCGTTGCTGCCGCCGGCCGGGCCGGATGTTCCCCCGCTACGGGTCCAACTGCTGCTCAGCGGGGCGCCGGCACCGGTGCCGGCGGCGACCGGCACGGTCGGCACGTCGTACCGGCAGCTCACCGACGGGCGGCTCGCCGGTCGGGAGCGGGCGGTGGTGGCGGTGCGGGTGCTGCGCGTGGACGGCTGGACCGGAGAGGATCTGCGCCGCGTGCTCGCCGGCACGGTACGCCGGATCGTCCGCCGGCTCGGTCCGCTGACCGCGCGGCCGCTGGGCGTGCCCGCGGCCCTACGCGTGCTGGGCGAGTTGGCCCATCACGACGGGCATCCGGTACGGGAGGCCTGGCTCTCGCTTCGATCCGGCACTCTGCACCAGGCCACCTTCCGGCTGGTCCGCTGGCCCGACGGCACCGGTGGACGGCGGCTGGTGCCCCGGCTGCTCGCGCTACCGGTGACCGCGACGACCGTGTCGATCTCCACAGGCCCGACCCCGACCGCCTCCGACCCAGGGGTGCCGGCCGAGCTGACCGTACGCCTGGCCGCCGGCACGGCGACCGAGCTGGCCGTCGCCGCCGAGGCGTTGACGCGTCTGGTGGCCGACCTCGGAGGGGAGCTGCGGCGGCTCGACGGCGCGCACCTGAGCGGGCTCGGCGCGACACTGCCGTTGGCGCTGACCAGCAACGAAGCGCCGGCCCGCCCCGCGTTGGGCGACTGGGAGCTCACGGTGGGCGACGCGGGAATGATGGTCGGCAGAAACCGGCACGGCGGAGCCGTCACCGTACGACTGTTCCGGCCGGAGAGCACAAGGGTGTTGCTGGTCGGCGGGGTGCGCGCGGCCCAGTTGGTGGCCCTGCGTGCCCTGGCCCTCGGTGCGCTGGTGGTGGTGCAGACGTCCCGGCCGCGCGTCTGGGAACCGTTCGTCCGGGGTGTGGGCGCGCCGGGCGGGACGATCCCGTTGATCCCGCCCGGTCGACCGGTGGCCGAGGGGGTGGGCAGCGCGCTACGCCCGTTGCTGCTGGTCCTCGACGCGGGGCCGGTGCCGGCCGATGCCGAGCCGGGCCCGCCGTGGCGGGCCACACTCGTGGTACGCGACGAGTTGACTCCGGCGGACGTGGACACGTTGAGCCGCGCCGACCTGGCGTTGCTGCAACCGCTGAACGCCGCCGAGGCCGCCCTGGCCGGCACCGCGCTGGGGCTCGGTGGGTCGGCCGAGTGGTTGACCCGGATCCGGGACGACATGGTGGCCGTGGTCAACCGCAGGGCGCTGCGCTGGGCGCTGCTCTCCCCCACCCCGATCGAGTCGCAACTGATCGGACGACCGGCGCGCGGTTGATCCCAGCAGGATGGTCAACTGCCGGGTTACGCGGGTGCGTGGTCCGTGGCACGATCCCCGCCATGGGTTTTCTGAAGGGTCTGCTGATTCGGCTGGCCAGCACAGCGCTGGCTTTCTGGCTGGCCACACTCCTCATTCCGGGCATCTCTCTGGACTCGAACTCGGCAGTCGAGACGGTGACCACGCTGCTCCTGGTGGCGGTGATCTTCGGCGTGGTCAACGCGGTTCTCCAGCCGCTCATCAAGACGGTCGGTTGCGGCTTCTACCTGCTGACCCTGGGTCTCATCGCGCTCGTGGTGAACGGGCTGCTGTTCCTTCTCACCAGTTGGATCGCGGACCAGGCCGGACTGCCGTTCACCGTGGACGGTTTCTGGCCGGCCGCAGTGCTCGGTGCCCTCTTCGTGAGCATCGTGACCTGGATCCTGGGCGCCGTCCTCGACCGCGACTGACCGCCGACCAGATCGGCCCGTCCCGGTCATCCGCCGGGGCGGGCCGCTGACCACACTTCGGGAATTGGCTGCCGTCGGTGCTCGCCTCGGCGGTTAACGTCACGTGATGTTCGCACTGACCCGCGCCGACGGCCACCTGCTCAGCACCGACCCCGCCCGGCTCGATCTGGAGCTGGTGCACCACTGGTTGTCGACGGACGCGTACTGGGCACTCGGGCGGGACCGGGCCGTCACCGACCGGGCGTTCGCCGGCTCGCTGCCGTTCGGCGTCTACCGGCCCGAGGACGGCCGCCAGGTGGCGGTGGCCCGGGTGGTCACCGACGGCGCCACCTTCGCCTGGCTCTGCGACGTGTACGTCGACCGGGCCGCCCGCGGTCGCGGGCTCGGTGGGTGGTTGGTCGGCGCTGCCCGTGACCACCTGGCCGAGCTGGGCGTACTCCGGATCCTGCTGATCACGAACGACGCACACCAGGTGTACGCGCGGGAGGGCTTCACGCCGTTGGACGTCCCGGAGCGGTGGATGATCCTGGACCGTCGCCCGCCGGTGACCCCGATCACCGGAAAGGAACAAAGCAGCAGCACGCCCCTTACGGTGGAGGCGTGACGCCTCTCCGCCTGGGATACCTCTACGGCCTCGGCGCGTACCTGCTCTGGGGTTTCTTCCCGCTCTACCTCAAGCTGCTGCGGCCGGCCGGCGCGCTGGAGATCCTGGCACACCGGGTCGTCTGGTCGGTGGTGTTCGTGGCGCTGCTGCTGGGCGCGCTGCGCAATGTCGGCTTTCTGCGGGCCCTGCTGCGTCGCCCCTGGGCGATGGCCGGGATGGTCGCCGCCGCCGCGCTGATCGCTGTCAACTGGGGCACCTACATCTACGGGGTCAACTCCGGTCGGGTGGTGGAGACCGCGCTGGGCTACTTCATCAACCCGCTGGTCGTGGTGCTGCTCGGTGTGACGGTGCTGCGGGAGCGGCTACGACCGGCGCAGTGGGTGGCGTTGGGCATCGGCGCGTCGGCGGTCGTGGTGCTCACCGTCGACTACGGCCGGCTGCCCTGGCTGGCGTTGACCCTGGCGTTCAGCTTCGCCGGCTACGGCCTGGTCAAGAAGAGGCTGGGGCTGCCACCGGCGGAGGGGCTCTTCGTCGAGTCCGCGGTGCTGGCGCTGCCGGCGCTGGGTTACCTGGCCTGGCTGACCGCGCGGGCCGACTCGACCTTCGGACACGTCTCGGCCGGGCACACCGCGCTGCTGGTGCTGGCCGGAGCGGCCACGGCGATCCCGCTGCTGATGTTCGCCGGGGCGGCCAACCGGCTGCCGCTGAGCAGCCTCGGCATGGTCCAGTACCTGGCGCCGATCCTGCAGCTCGGCTGCGGCGTGCTGATCTTCCACGAGCCGATGCCGCCGGCCCGCCTCGCCGGCTTCGGGCTGGTCTGGCTGGCCCTGATCGTGTTCACCACCGACGCCGTCCGGACCTCCCGCAGAACCCGGTCCCGCCGACCCGAACCCACCGCCGATCATGGAGTGGTGGTGCCCGCCCAGCCCTAGTTCGGGCAAGCGCCCCGCGCCCCGCGCCCAAGATCCTCACAACATCGGCGATGTTGCTGCCTCAAAGGCGCGGGAGACACCGACATCCCCGATGTTGCGCGGATCTTGGTGCCGAACACTCGGCGCGGCGCGGGGGCGGGTTATGGGACGGCGTAGGTGAGCAGCGGGGTTCCGTCGGCTTTCTGGAGTTCCACGCTGGCCAGCTCGGCGTCGGTGAACCTCGTGTTGCCGGTGAAGCTGAGGTCGTCACCGGGGGCCGCGAGCCACGAGCCGATCTGCTCGGTGGCACCGTTCGGACCGCGCGCCACCAGCCGGAACGGGTACGCCTTGCCGTAGCTCGTCCGCGCGTCGTACCCGCACCGCATGGTCACCCGGGTGCCCCACTTGGTGCCGACCAGCCCGATGTCGGCGTGCACCGGTCCGGCGGTGGCCACCGGCCGCATCGCGACCATCGACACCTGTGGGCCAGGGGTGCCCTGCGCCGTCGGCGGCGGGGTGACCGGTCGGGGCAGCACCGCCGCCGTACCGACACCCACGACCAGGGCCAGCCCTGCGGCGGCCACTGTGGTCAGCGCGTACCGTCGCCGGTCCGCGGAGCGTTGCCGACGCCGGCGACGCCGGGCCTCGTCGAGCAGCGCGGGCACCCGGGGCGGGGCCGGCGGGGGCAGGATCTGCTCCAGTCCCGCCGGGTCGAGGCGCCCGAGCAGCCCGGGCAGCACGGCGATCTCGGCGACCGACTCCCGGCAGGAGGCGCAGCCGGACAGGTGCCGTTCGTACGCCGCCCGTTCGGCGGGGGCCAAGGCACCCAGCACGTACGCGCCGTCGTCGTACGCGAACTCGCACCGGGTCATCCCGTCACCCCCATCTCGGCCAGGACCAACCGTAGAGACCGCAACGCGTAGTGGGTGCGGGACTTCACGGTCCCCGGTGGTACGCCCAGGCGGGACGCCGCCTCGGCCACCGATCGCCCCTGGTAGAAGCATTCGACGAGCACTTCCCGGTGGGTAGGGCTCAGCCGGTTCAGCGCCTCGGCGACGGTCCACGCCTCCACCGCCCGCTCGGCCTCGTCGATCACCTCCGGCGGTTCGGGCAGGTCGTCGGTGAACACCTCGCCCACCCGGGTGGACCGTCGCCGCCAGGCGTCGATGGCCAGGTTGCGGGCGGTGGTGAACAGCCACGACCGCACCGAACCGCGTTTCGGGTCGAGGGACTCCGGGTGTCGCCAGGCCCGCAGCAGCGTCTCCTGCACCAGGTCCTCGGCGCGCTGCCGGTCCCCGTTGACCAGCCGCAGGGCATGGGCGTACAGCGCCTCCGCGTGCTCGTCGTGCAGCGCGCGCAGCAGTTGGGCGTCGTGGTCGCTGATGACGGTCTCCTCGCTTCCTGCGCGCGTCCGGCGGTGCGTCCGCCCGTGAATACGTGCGGTCACGCCGAACGGTTCAGCCCGAGGTCAGACGGTTGCCATCCGGAGAGGTGTTCATGCCTGGTTCACATCGCGGCCGACGAGCGCTCACCACGTCCTCTTAGCGTCCGGCGGGTACGCCGCCTGTCGTGCCACCGACTCCCTGGAGGCTTCCCCCATGAGCGACCGCCCCCGGCTGCTCCCCCTGTTGACCGGCAACCGCCACGGCACCCGTGACGCCATGACCTGTCTGTACCGGTGCGGAAACGCCTGCGACCACCCGGTCCCGAACACCTCCGACAACGCGTACTTCGGTGACGTGGTGAACGCGGAGGTCTCGCGGCGCGGCGTGGTCCGGGCCGGCGCTGTCGGCGCGCTGGTCCTCGGGTTCGGCGGCGCGGCGGCCGGTGCGCTCGCCGGCGCGGCGCCCGCCGGGGCCGCCCCCACCACCCCGGACGTCCCGGAGGCCTTCGGCTTCGGCCGCCCCAGCACCGGTGTCGGCAACGGCGCGCTGACCTTCAAGCCGATCCCGCCGAACAAGCTGGACACCCTCGTCGTGCCGAACGGCTACGACCACGCCGTCGTGATTAAGTGGGGTGACCCGGTGCTGCCGGGCGCGCCCGAGTTCAACGTGCACCACCAGACGGCCGCGGCGCAGTCCAAGCAGTTCGGTTACAACAACGACTTCGTGGGCGTGCTGCCGCTGGACAAGCAGGGCAGGCGTGCGCTGCTCGTGGTCAACCACGAATACACCAACGAGGACCTCATGTTCCCGGGCTTCCCCGGCCTGGACGGGCTCTCCGTGGAGCAGCTGCGCACCGCCATGGCCGCGCACGGCATGTCTGTGGTCGAGCTGGAGCGGGTCGCGGGCACCGGGCAGTGGAAGCCGGTCGGCAAGGGCCCCCGCGCGTACAACCGGCGGGTCACCGCGCTGAGCACCAAGTTCGACCTGACCGGGCCGGCCGCCGGATCCGCCTGGCTGAAGACCGCTGCCGACCCCAAGGGTCGTACGGTCGTCGGCACCCTGAACAACTGCGCCGGTGGCGTGACCCCGTGGGGCACCGTGCTCTCCGGTGAGGAAAACTTCAACCAGTACTTCGTGGGCGCCGACGCGGCGCCGGCCGAGCTGAAGCCGAAGCTGGACCGCTACGGCATCAGCACCGCCAGCCGCTACCCCAGCGGCAGCCGCAAGTGGGAACGCGCCGACGAGCGCTTCGACCTGGCGAAGCACCCCAACGAGGCGCACCGGTTCGGCTGGATCGTCGAGATCGACCCGTTCGACCCGGAGAGCCGCCCGCGCAAGCACACCGCGATGGGCCGGTTCAAGCACGAGGGCGCGAACGTGATCGTCGCCAAGGACGGCCACGTCGTCGCGTACATGGGTGACGACGAGCGGTTCGACTACCTCTACAAGTTCGTCTCGGACCAGAAGTTCATGAAGGGCAACTCCTGGGCCGCCCGCAAGCACAACCTGACCCTGCTGGAGTCCGGCACGCTCTACGTGGCGCAGCTCGACCAGACCAGCGCGGCCGAGGTCGACGGGTCGGGCAAGCTGCCCACCGACGGCGCGTTCAACGGCCGGGGTCGCTGGATCAAGCTGGTCAGCGGCAACCGGTCGTTCGTCGACGGGATGACCGCCGCGGACGTGCTCACCTTCACCCGGCTCGCCGGTGACAAGGTCGGCGCGACCAAGATGGACCGCCCCGAGGACGTCGAGCCGAGCCTGCTCACCGGCAAGGTGTACGTGGCGTTGACCAACAACACCAACCGTGGGGTCGGCAGCAGCCCGAAGGCGGACGAGGCCAACCCGCGCAACGCCAACAAGCACGGGCAGATCCTGGAGCTGGTCGAGGATCGCGGCGACAACACCTCGGAGACCTTCACCTGGTCGTTGCCGATCGTCTGCGGTGACCCGACCGACGCGTCGACGTTCTTCGCCGGGTACGACAAGACCAAGGTCTCCCCGATCTCCTGCCCGGACAACGTCGCCTTCGACGCCACCGGCAACCTGTGGATCTCCACCGACGGCAACGCTCTGGGCAGCAACGACGGCCTGTTCGCCACCGCCGTGGAGGGTCCGGAGCGGGGGCACCTGAAGCAGTTCCTGACCGTGCCGCTCGGCGCGGAGACCTGCGGCCCGTTCATCACCGGTGACAACCGTTCGGTGTTCGTCGCGGTGCAGCACCCCGGCGAGATCACCGGCGCCTCGGTGGAGAACCCGGCCTCGAACTGGCCGGACGGCGACTACGCCAAGCCGGGCGTGGTGGTCACCTGGCGTCTGGACGGCGGCCCGGTCGGCAGCTGACGTCGCACCTGCGACCGGCCGGTCGCTGACGTTGCTCAGGCGGTCCGGGGCTGGACCGCCCTCGGAGGCCCTCTCCCAGCCGGGGAGAGGGCCTCCGGCGTTGCGGGGTCAGTTGTCGGAGGCGATGCCGTCGGCGACGCTGCGGGCCACGGTGAGCAGCTTGGCGCGGACCACCCGGGCGGAGGTCATCATCTCGCTGGCCGGCAACGCGCACGCCAGCACGACGCGGCGTTCCATGTCCTTGTCCGGTGCGACGAGCACCGCCGCGCACGCGACCCCCTGGCGGAACTGCCCCATCTCCAGCTGCATGCCACGCCGGTCGCCGGCGGCCAGGTCGGCCTCAAAAGTCTCGGTGGTGGTCAGCGTGGCGGTGGTGAACGGGCGCATGCCGTACTCGCGCAGGTAGCGGTGGCGCTGGTCGACGCTGAGCGTGGCGAGCAGCGCCTTGCCGAGGGCCGTCGCGTGCGCCCCCTCGTCGAAACCGGGGACCAGGTCCTCCAGGTACGGCGAGCGGTGCCCCTCGGCGACCGCTGTGAGGGCCACCTGACCGCCGACGAACCGGCCGAGGTAGTGGCTGTAGCCGGTGTCCAGAGCGGCCCGCCGGAGGGTCTCACCGACCGCTGGAGGGCCCCGGAACGCGGTCACCAGCTCCCGGTACCGGTCGGCCACCTCCAACCCCACGATGTACGTGCCGTCCTCTCGACGGATCACGTAGCCCTCGTAGGCGAGTGTGCGGACCAGGTGGTAGGTGGTGGCCACGGTCAGCTCGCACCGTCGGGCGATCTGCTTGACGGTCAGGCCCTTGGGGGCGCGACCGACCGACTCCAGCACCCGCAGTGCTCGGGACACACTGCGGATCAGGTCCGAAGGTTCTGCCAAGGGGTCGCGCACAACCACCTCCGCCGCCGGGGACTTACACCATATGAAAAACAGGCCCGGTGCGAAATGCCTGTTCGGGTCGAGGATGCCAGATCACCATCCACAGCTCGTGGCCCGACCGTCACGGCGAGTGGTCTGAGGCGGATTCACGTAGGTTTGCCGGACGATGACCAACACCGCCATCACCCCCGAGCCGACCGCCGCCCGATCCCACCCGATCCGGGCCAGCGCCGGCGCAGTCGCCACCACAGTGGCCTGCGTACTCCCCGTGTTCCTGCTCGGTGGCCTCGCCGTGCAGATGGGCAGCGACCTCGACTTCTCCCCGGCCGGCCTCGGTCTGGCCGTATCCGTCTACTTCGGCGTGAGCGCGCTGGCGTCGGTGCCCTCCGGCCGCCTGGTCGAGCGGTACGGCCCCGCCCTGGTGGCCCGCTGCGGCATCGTGCTGGCCGCCGTGTCGATGCTGGCCGTGGCGGCTGTCGCGCGGTCGTACCCGGTGTTGGTCGGGTTGCTGGCCCTCAGCGCCGCCGCGAACGCCCTCGGCCAGTTGGCCAGCAACACGGCGCTGGCCCAGCACGTGCCGGCACGACGGCAGGGACTGTCGTTCGGTGTCAAGCAGGCCGCCATCCCGATCTCGACCCTGCTGGCCGGCGCGGCGGTGCCCGTCATCGCGCTCACTGTCGGCTGGCGGTGGGCGTTCGTGGCGGCGGCGGTGGCCGCTATGACGACGCTGCCCGCCGTACCCCGGGAGGTGCCCGGTCCACCGCGTCGGGCCGGCGCGACGCGCGCCGGCCGGGCGACGGCGGCCCTGGTGGTGGTCGGCGCGGCGGCGACGTTGGCAGCGGTGGCAGCCAACGCGCTGGGCACCTTCCTGGTGGACTCCGCCGCAGCCCGGGGCATGTCGCCGGGCCTGGCCGGCCTGACGCTGACGTTGGGCAGCGCGGTCTGCGTCGCGGCCCGGGTGGGTGCCGGCTGGCTGGCCGATCGGCGTGCCACCGGTCACGTCGCCCTCATCGCCGCGATGCTCGTCGTCGGCGCGGTCGGGCTGGGCCTACTGGCGCTGACGGGCCCGGTGCCGCTGGTGGTCGGCGTGGTGCTCGGCTTCGGTCTGGGTTGGGCGTGGCCCGGCCTGATGACCTTCGCGGTGGTCCGGCTCCACCCGCAGTCACCGGCCGCGGCCACCTCGATCACCCAGACCGGGGTGTACGCGGGCGGTTGTCTCGGCCCGCTGAGCCTCGGCCCACTCGCCGCCCACCTCGGTTACCCGGCCATGTGGGCCACCGCGGCGACGTCCATGCTGCTGGCCGCCGTCCTCATGCTCGGCGGCGGCCGCCTGCTGGGCCGTGCCGCCGCCGTCCGGAGCCGGGGCGAAGGTCAGCTGGTGCGGTCGGCGATGTAGTCGCAGAGCGATTCGAGCGCCTGCCGCGACGGGCCCTCCGGAAGGGGGGCCAGACGGGCGCGGGCGTCCTCGGCGTAACTGCGCACGGTCTCCCGGGCGCGCTTGAGCGCCGGGCTCTCCCGGAGCAGCCCCAACGCCTCGGCGTGCAGCGCGTCGTCGGTCAGCGGGCCGGTCGCGAGGATCTCCCGCAGACGCACCGAGGCGGCGTCCGAGTCGTCCGACTGGCGCGCGTAGAGCACCGGCAGCGTCGGGACACCCTCACGCAGGTCAGTGCCGGGCGTCTTGCCCGACTGCACCGACTCGGAGGCGATGTCGAGCAAGTCGTCGGTGAGCTGGAAGGCGACGCCGATCGTTTCGCCGTAACCGGCGAGGGCCTCCACGTGCTCCGGGGCGGCGCCACCGAACATGCCGCCGAACCGGATCGACGTGGCGATCAGCGAGCCCGTCTTGTCGGCGATCACGTTCAGGTAGTGGGTCACCGGGTCGTCGTCCGCGCGCGGCCCCACGGTCTCCGCGATCTGGCCGTGCACCAGCCGGGCGAAGGTGCGCGCCTGCAACCGGACCGCCTCCGGGCCCAGGTCGGCGGCGATGTCCGCCGCGCGGGCGAAGAGGTAGTCACCGACCAGGATGGCGAGCGAGTTGGTCCAGCGGGAGTTCGCGCTCACCGCGCCCCGGCGGACGACAGCCTCGTCCATCACGTCGTCGTGGTAGAGGGTGGCCAGGTGAGTGAGCTCCATCACCACGGCGGCCGGGACCACCTGCGGACCGTTGGGGTCACCGAACTGTGCGCCGAGCGCCACCAGAAGCGGTCGGAAACGCTTCCCGCCCGCCTCGAGAAGGTGCCGGGCGGCCTCGGTGACGAACGGGTCCGCGCTGGACACACTGGCCCGCAACTCGACCTCGACCGTGTCCAGAACGGCCAGCACGGACGCCTCGACCCGCGGATCGGCAAGGTGGAGGCCGATCGCGCCGAACTGACTCGTGCTCGCCCGACCCCGCCGACCGCCGGAGCCGGAGGCACCTGAACGCTCACCCGCCGGATTCACCACGCTATCAACCATGCCACACCCGTTCGACCTGCTCCGGGTCGGGGATACGCACCGGGGGCCGGCACGTGAACACGCGCCGGCCCCCGGTGATCGATCTTTCCGTCATCGAACGAATTCGGCAGCTCCGGTAGCCAGATCGAGCAGCGGCGCCGGGGCGACACCCAGCACCAGAGTGGCCAGCACACCGATCATCAACGCGGCAGCGGTGAGCCCGCCGGGCACCGTGACGGTCGGGGTGGACTCGCCCGGCTCGGAGAGCCACATCATCACCACGACCCGCAGGTACGGGAACGCCAGCACCATGCTGGTCAGCACACCGGCGATCACCAGCCAGGCCTGACCACCCTCCAGCGCCGGCCCGAAGATGGCGAACTTGCTGGTGAAACCGCTGGTCAGCGGGATACCGGCGAACGCCAGCAGGATGAAGGTGAACAGCGCGGCGAAGAACGGCGACCGCCGACCCAACCCGGCCCAGCGGGACAGGTGGGTGGCCTCCCCGTCGGAGTCCCGCACCAGGGTCACCACCGCGAACGCGGCCAGCACCGAGAAGCCGTACGCGACCAGGTAGAACATCGTGCCGGAGAGCCCGTCGCGGCTCGGCGCCAGCACACCGACCAGCAGGTAGCCGGCGTTGGCGATCGAGGAGTACGCGAGCAGCCTCTTGATGTCGGTCTGGGTGACCGCGAGCACCGCGCCGACCAGCATGGTCAGCACCGCCACCGCGCCGAGGACCGGGGTGAAGTCCCAGCTGGCATCGGCGAACGCGACGTGGAAGACCCGCAGCAGGGCACCGAACGCGGCGACCTTGGTGCAGGCCGCCATGAAGCCGGTGACCGGGGTCGGCGCACCCTGGTAGACGTCCGGGGTCCAGACGTGGAACGGTGCCGCTGCCGCCTTGAAGAGCAGGCCGATCGAGAGCAACGCCATGCCGGCGAAGAGGAGCACCGGGCTGGCCGGGGATTCGCCCACCGCCGCGTCGATCGTGGCGAAGTCGACGCCGGCCGGCCGGCCCGGGATGCCGGACGTGAAGCCGTAGATCAGCGCCACCCCGAACAGGAAGAACGCGGAGGCGTACGCGCCGAGCAGGAAGTACTTCATCGCCGCCTCCTGGCTCAGCAGCCGCCGGCGACGGGCCAGCGCGCAGAGCAGGTAGAGCGGCAGGGAGAAGACCTCCAGTGCGATGAACATGGTCAGCAGGTCGTTCGCCGCCACGAAGATCAGCATGCCGCCGATCGCGAACGTGGTGAGCGGGTAGACCTCGGTGAGGCCGTTGCGCCCCTCGGCCTGCCGCCGGTCGTCGGCCGACTCGGCGGTCACCGCGGCCTGGGCGACGAACGCCCCGCCGCGCTCGACCGAGCGGTCGCCGATCAACAGCAGCGCCATCGCGGCCAGCACCAGGATCGCGCCCTGGAGGAACAGCGTCGGCCCGTCGATCGCGAGGGCCCGGCCGGCGGTGACGATCCGCTCGTCGGCGTTGAGGACCACCATGGTCAGCGCCGCGAGCACGGCCAGCAGCGCCAGGGTCAGCTGCACCACGTGCCGCCAGCGCCGGGGCACGAGAGCCTCGACCAGCACGCCGAGCAACGCGGTGCCCAACATGATCAGGATCGGGGAGAGCGCCGCGTAGTCGATCGACGGCAGTTTCAGCTCGGTCACTTTGCCGCCTCCTGGACGGTGCCCACGGACGGGGCAGGGTCGGTTCTGCCGATGTCGTCCATGGTCGCCTGGACGGCCGGGTTGATCACGTCAGTGACCGGCTTGGGGAAGAAGCCGAGCAGCACGATCAGTGCGATCAGTGGGGCGACCACGACCTTCTCGCGCAGGTTGAGGTCCCGGCGCATCCCGTCGACCTCGGTCAGCGCCGGGTTGAGGGTGCCCTGGGTGGTGCGCTGCACCATCCACAGCACGTACGCGGCGGCCAGGATGATGCCGAGCGTGGCGATGATCGCGACCGGCTTGTTCACCGTGAAGGTGCCGATCAGCACCAGGAACTCGGAGATGAACGGCGCCGTGCCCGGTAGCGCGAGCGAGGCGAGACCGGCGAAGAAGAGCACCCCGGCGAGCACCGGGACCAGCTTGCCGGCACCACCGAAGTCGCTGATCAACGCCGAACCACGCCGGGAGATCAGCATGCCCACCACCAGGAAGAGCAGGCCGGTGGCCAATCCGTGGTTGAGCATGTAGAGCACCGCGCCGGTGCCGGCCTGGGTGGTGAAGGCGAAGATGCCCACGCCGATGAAGCCGAAGTGCGCGATCGAGGTGTACGACACCAGCCGCTTGAGGTCGTTCTGGCCGACCGCCAGCAGCGCGGCGTAGACGATGCCGATCACGCCCAGCGCCAGCGCCCACGGCGCGAACCACTTCGACGCCTCGGGAAAGAGCGGGAGGCAGTAGCGCAGGATGCCGAACGTGCCGACCTTGTCCAGCACACCGACGAGCAGCGCCGCGGCACCCGCGGGGGCCGCGCCACCGGCGTCCGGCAGCCAGGTGTGGAACGGGAAGAACGGTGCCTTGATCGCGAACGCGAGGAAGAAGCCGAGGAACAGCCACCGCTCGGTGCCCGTGCTGATGTCCACCTGCGACAGCGCCTGCCAGTCGAAGGTCTTGCCGCCGACCACCCACAGGCCGATCACGGCGGCCAGCATGAACAGACCGCCGACGAGCGAGTAGAGGAAGAACTTCACCGCCGCGTACTGCCGCTGGTGGCCGCCGTAGCTGCCGATGAGGAAGTACATCGGGACGAGCATGACCTCGAAGAACACGTAGAACAGGAAGACGTCGGCGGCCGCGAAGACACCGATCATCGTGCACTCGAGAACCAGCAGCAGCGCGAAGTAGACAGGCACCGACCGCTTCGACGACTCGGCGTCGTGCCAGGACGCCAGGATCACCAGCGGCACCAGCACCGCGATCAGCATCAGCATCACCAGCGCGATGCCGTCGGCCGCGAAGGTGAAGCTGACACCCCAGTTCGGGATCCACGAGTACGACTCGCGGAACTGGAAGCGGTCACCGCCGGTCTTGAAGCTGACCCACATCACCACCGAGAGCACCAGCACGAGCAGCGACCAGGCGAACGCCACCTGCTTGGCCAGCTCCGGCCGGTGGCGCGGCAGGAAGGCCACCACCAGGGCGCCCACCAGCGGCGCCACGGTGAGCACCGAGAGGAACGGGAAGTTGGACATTATGCGGCCTTACCTCCGTCGTCACTGCGTGGTCCGCCGGCGGGGGCGGCCGGAAAGAGGTCGATCACGCCAACCACCCGGCCTGCACCGCCAGGAACGCCGCCATCACCAGCAGCGCACCGGCCAGGATCGAGGTGGCGTACGAGCGGACGAAGCCGGTCTGCATCCGCCGGAGGCGACCCGAGCCACCGCCGACCGCGGCGGCGAGCCCGTTCACGAGCCCGTCGATGCCCCGGTTGTCGAGGTACACCAGCGCCCGGGTGAGGAAGATGCCCGGCTTCTCGAAGACCGCCTCGTTGAAGGCGTCGGTGTAGAGGTTGCGCCGGGCGGCGGTGACCAGCACACCGGCCGGCTGCGGCGCGGTGGCCGTACCGGCGCGGAACAGGAACCAGGCCAGGCCGGCGCCGAGCACGGTGACCAGCAGCGACAGGATCGTGATCACCGTGTGGGAGAGCACGCCGTGGGCCTCACCGGCGGCCTCCTCGCCGAGCACCGGCGACAGCCACGAGGCGACGCCGTCGTTCCAGGCCATCAGGCCACCGGCCACCACCGAACCGGCAGCCAGCAGGATCAGCGGGATGGTCATCAGCTTGGGCGACTCGTGCGGGTGCTCGATGTCCTCGGTCCAGCGCTTCGGGCCGTGGAACGTGAGCACGAACAGCCGCGTCATGTAGAACGCGGTCAGCCCGGCGCCGAGCAGCGCCGCGCCGCCGAAGAGCCAGGCGGTCCAGTCCTCCCGCTCGAAGGCGCTCGCGATGATCGGCTCCTTGGAGAAGTAGCCGGAGAGCGGCGGGAGGCCGATGATGGCCAGCCAGCCCATCATGAAGGTCAACCAGGTGATCTTCATGTGCTTGGAGAGGCCACCGAAGCGGCGGATGTCGACCTGGTCCTTCATGCCGTGCATCACCGAGCCGGCGCCCAGGAACATGTTGGCCTTGAAGAAGCCGTGCGCCAGCAGGTGGATGATCGCCAGCGCGTACGCGCCACCGCCCAGGCCGACGCCGACGAACATGTAGCCGATCTGGCTGACCGTCGACCAGGCGAGCACCCGCTTGATGTCGTCCTTGGCCGCGCCGATGATGCAGCCGATGAGCAGGGTGAGCGCACCGACACTGACCACGACGACCTGGAGGGTCGAGTTCGCGGAGAAGATCGGGTTGGACCGGGCGATCAGGTAGACGCCCGCGGTGACCATGGTGGCCGCGTGGATGAGCGCCGACACCGGGGTCGGGCCCTCCATGGCGTCCGGCAACCAGGCCTGGAGCGGGAACTGACCCGACTTGCCGGCCGCGCCGAGCAGCAGCAGCAGACCGAGGACCAGCACCGTCGCGCCGGTCAGCGAGCCGACACCGTTGAACACCTCGTCGTACTGGGTGGTGCCCAGGGTGGCGAACATGATGAAGATGCCGATGGCCAGGCCGGCGTCGCCGACCCGGTTCATCAGGAACGCCTTCTTACCGGCGGTGGCCGCGCTCGGCCGCTCGGTCCAGAACGAGATCAGCAGGTAAGACGCCAGACCGACGCCCTCCCAGCCGAAGTACAGCATCACGTAGTTGTTGCCGAGCACCAGCAGCAGCATCGCCGCGACGAACAGGTTGAAGTACGCGAAGAACCGGCGACGACCCGCGTCGTGCGCCATGTACTCCACCGCGTACAGGTGGATCAGGAAGCCCACCCCGGTGATCAGCAGCACGAAGACCGCAGCCAGCGGATCGAACAGCAGGCCGAAGTCGACGCGCAGGTCACCGACCGCGATGAAGTCCCAGAGGCTCAGCTCGACCGACTTGTTCTCCAGGCCACGCAGCTGGAAGAAGAAGGAGAGGCCGAGCACGAACGCGGCACCGATGGCCGCCACACCCAACCAGTGCCCCCAGCGGTCGGCCCGCCGGCCGAGCAGCAGCAGGACGGCCGCGCTCAGCAGCGGGATCGCCACCAGCAGCCAGACGCCCCCGAGCAGCCCCGTGGCCTGGGCGTATTCCACAGTCTCTTCCACCGGTGGACCCCTCAGTACTTCAGCAGGTTGGCGTCGTCGACGCTCGCCGAGCGTCGCGTCCGGAAGATGGCCATGATGATCGCGAGCCCGACCACGACCTCGGCCGCCGCCACCACCATCACGAAGAACGCCATGATCTGGCCGTTGAGGTCACCGTTGATCCGGCTGAAGGTGACCAGCGTCAGGTTGGCCGCGTTGAGCATCAGCTCCACGCACATGAACAGCACGATCGCGTTGCGCCGGATCAGCACCCCGGCGGCGCCGATGGTGAACAGCACCGCGGCGAGGACGAGGTAGTAGTTCGGCTCGACCGAGAAGAACGATTCCATTACTTGGTCTGCCTTCCGTTCGCGACTGGGCAGCCCTCTGCCCGCGACTGCGGGGCTCGCTGCGCTCTCTCCTCGCGCACGCGGCTGGGGCTCCGCTTCGCTGCACTCCTCGCGCTCACCGGTCCGTCCCCTTCAGCGAGGTCTCCTCGGCGGTCAGCTCGCGCTGCGGGAGGATCGCCGGGGTGCTCCGGTCGGTCAGGCGGCCGTCGGGCAGCCGGGCCGGGGTGGCCACCGAGGAGGAGGTCGCGAAGACACCGGGGCCGGGCTTCGGACCGGGGTAGTTACCCGGGGCGAAGCGCGCCTTCATGGTCGACACCTGGTCGACCTTGTCCTGCTTGCGCCGCTCCACGTGGGCCAGCACCATGGCGCCGACCGCCGCGGTGATCAGCAGCGCCGAGGTCAGCTCGAACGCGAAGACGTACTTGGTGAACAGCAGCCGGGCGATGCCCTGCACGTTGCCCTCGGCGTTGGCCTGGTCCAGGCCAACCGCCGTGGTCCGGTCCAGCGCCTGGTAGACGCCGGTGCCGACCAGGCCGGCGAAGCCCACACCGAGCACGATCGCGGCGACCCGCTGACCGCGTAGCGTCTCGATCAGCGAGTCGGTGGAGTCCCGACCGACGAGCATCAGCACGAACAGGAACAGCATCATGATCGCGCCGGTGTAGACGATGATCTGCACCATGCCGATGAACGGGCCGGCCTGGAGCACGTAGAACACGCCCAGACAGAGCATGGTCAGCACCAGCCACAGCGCCGAGTGCACGGCGTTGCGCGCGGCCACCATCCCGATCCCGCCGAGCAGCGCGAGCGGGGCGAGGATCCAGAAGGTGACCGCCTCGCCGCCGGAGACCGAGCCCGCCGCGGCGAGCACCGTAGACGTGGTCATGCCTTCTCTCCCTTGCCGGCTGCCACGCGCTGGGCGGCCTGCTCGGCACCCGGGAACGTCACGCCGGGGTGTTCCTCGACCTGGTAGCGGCCGGGGCCCATCGGGGACGTCTCGGCACCGGCGGACGTGCCCGGGTTGTCCAGCGCACCGACGTAGTAGTCCTTCTCGCTGTCACCCAGCCGCATCGGGTGCGGCGGCTGCTCCATGCCCTCGAGCAGCGGAGCGAGCAACTGCTCCTTGGTGAAGATCAGGTCCTGCCGGTTGTCCCGGGCCAGCTCGTACTCGTTGCTCATGGTGAGCGACCGGGTCGGGCAGGCCTCGATGCACAGCCCGCAGAAGATGCACCGGGCGTAGTTGATCTGGTAGATGCTGGCGTACCGCTCGCCCGGGGAGAAGCGCTGCTCGTCGGTGTTGTCACCACCTTCGACGTAGATGGCGTCCGCCGGGCAGGCCCAGGCGCACAGCTCGCAGCCGATGCACTTCTCCAGGCCGTCCGGGTGCCGGTTGAGGATGTGCCGCCCGTGGTAGCGCGGCGCCGACACCGGCGGCTTGAACGGGTAGTCGGTGGTGACGACCTTCCTGAACATGTGCGAGAAGGTGACACCGAATCCCTTGAACGTTCCGGTGATCGAGCCCACGTCACACCTCCCTGGAGTCCGAGCCGGCGACGATGTTGGCCGGCTCCCGCTCGGCGACCACGCGCGTGATACGCGGGCTCGGTGGTACCTGTAGATCCATCGGCGGCAGCGGGAAGCTCCCGTACGGCCGGTTGTCGACCTGTTCCTGCGTCGTCGGTTTGGGCTGCGGCTTGCGGCTGGGCCAGAAGAGCGTGGCGATCAGCAGGATGCCGGCCGGGATGCTGACGGCGATGACCTTGCCCTGCGTGTCCCAGTCCTCGATGGAGCGCAGGCCCGACAGGACCAGGATCCAGACCAGGTTGATCGGCAGCAGCACCTTCCAGCCGAGACGCATGAACTGGTCGTAGCGCAGCCGGGGCAGCGTGCCGCGCAGCCAGACGAACACGAAGACCAGCGCGATCACCTTGCCGAAGAACCAGAGCATCGGCCACCAACCGGAGTTGGCGCCCTCCCAGAGGGTGATCGGCCAGGGTGCCCGCCAACCGCCGAGGAACAGCGTGGTGGTGACCGCGGACATGGTCACCATCGCGACGTACTCGCTGAGCATGAAGAGGGCGAACTTCAGCGAGCTGTATTCCGTCATGAAGCCGGCGACCAGCTCGGACTCGGCCTCGGGCAGGTCGAACGGCGCCCGGTTGGTCTCGCCCACCGTGGCGATGAAGAAGATGATGAAGCTGGGCAGCAGCAGGATCGCGTACCAGCCCGGTGCCGGGATGGGCTGTCCGAAGACGGTCAGCCTGGTGGCGTCGCCCTGGGCGGCGACGATCCCGCTGGTACTCATCGTGCCGGCGGTCATGAAGACCGCCACGATGGAGAGCCCCATGGCGACCTCGTAGGAGATCATCTGGGCGCTGGACCGCAGACCACCGAGGAGCGGGTACGTCGAGCCGGAGGCCCAACCGCCCAGCACGATGCCGTAGACGCCCATCGACGAGCAGGCGAGCAGCAGCAGCACCGCCACCGGCACGTCGGTGACCTGCAACGGCGTGTGGTGGCCGAAGATGCTCACCATCGGGCCGAACGGGATCACCGACAGGGCGGTGACCGCGCAGATCACCGAGATCGTCGGGGCGAAGAAGTAGACGACCTTGTCGGCCGCCTTCGGGAGGATGTCCTCCTTGAAGGCCATCTTGAGACCGTCGGCGAGGGTCTGGAGCAGGCCGAACGGGCCGACCTGGTTGGGGCCGGGCCGCACCTGCATGTAGCCCACGACGCGCCGCTCGAACCAGACACCGAGCAGGGTGGCCAGCAGACCGAACGCGAACGCAAAGACGATCTTGCCGAGGACCAGCCACCACGGATCCCGGCCGAAGTCGGCCAGCGTCGGGTCCTGGGCCAGGAATGACGGACTCACTGGTTACCCCCAGCGTTGAGGAGCGGACCCGGGAGGCCGGTCTCGTCGGCCGCCGGACGCCCGGCCGGAACGGCCGCGCTCGGTGCGGGGACGGAGATCCGGACGACCGCGCCGGACGTCGCCCCGAGGCTGCGTCGCACCGTCGAACCGGGTGAGTTGGTCGGCAACCAGACCACGCCGTCCGGCATCTCGGTGAGCTCGGCCGGCAGGGTCAGCGCGCCCCGGTCGGTGCCGACCGTGACCGCGTCGCCGTCGACCACACCGAGCGCCTCGGCGGTGCCCTTGCCCAGCCGGACGACCGGCGGGCGGGCGGTGCCGGCGAGGTGCTCGTCGCCGTCGGTCAGGGTGCCCAGGTCGACCAGTTGGTGCCAGGTCGCCAGCACTGCCTCCCCGGCGCCCGGGTGCGGAATCCGGCCCGGTGCCACCGACGGAGCGGTCGGCCGGGACGTCCGGGACGCCGGCAGCGAGCCCAGCTCACGGCGGACGCTCGGCACGTCGGCCGTGCCCAGCCGCACGTCGAGCAGAGCCGCCAGCGCGTCGAGCACCCGACCGTCGGTCATGGCGGAGGTGTTCAGCACCGCCTCGAACGGACGCAGCCGGCCCTCCCAGTCGAGGAAGCTGCCGGACTTCTCGACCACCGGGGCGACCGGCAGCACCACGTTCGCCCGTCGGGTGACCGCGCTGGCGCGCAGCTCCAGACTGACCAGGAACGGCACCGCGTCCAGGGCGGCCTCGGCCAGCCGAGGGTCGGCCAGGTCGGCCGGGTCGACACCACCGACGACCAGAGCACCGAGCTGCCCGTTGGCGGCGGCGTTGAGGATGCCGTCGGTGTCCCGACCGGCCTGGCTCGGGATCACGCCGGCCGGGATGTCCCACGCCTCACCCAACTCGGCCCGCGCGGCCGGCTCGGTCACCAGGCGTCCACCCGGGAGCAGGTTGGGCAGGCAGCCCGCGTCGACAGCGCCGCGGTCACCCGCGCGCCGCGGCACCCAGACCAGCTTCGCTCCGGTACGCCGGGCCACGTCCGCGGCGGCGGAGAGCCCACCCGGCACGGTGGCCAGCCGCTCACCCACGATCAGGATCGCGCCCGGCGCGCTCAGCGCCTCGGCGACGGTGGCGTGCTCGGCGAGCACGCTGGCCTCCTCGCCCGGCACCACCCGGGCCAGCTTGGCACCGAGCTTCTCCAGGCCGCGGGTCGCGAACGGCGCCAGCGCGTACACCGTCAGGGTCTTCTTCAGGTACGCCTTGCGCAGTCGCAGGAAGAGGATGGGGCACTCCTCCTCCGGCTCCAGGCCGACCAGCACGACCGCCGGCGCGTTCTCCACGTCGGTGTAGGTCACGTCGGTGACGCCGGCGACCGAGCTGGCCAGGAAGTCGGCCTCCTCGCGGGAGACCGGCCGGGCCCGGAAGTCGATGTCGTTGGTGTTCAGCGCGACCCGGGCGAACTTCGCGTACGCGTAGGCGTCCTCGACGGTCAGCCGACCGCCGGTGAGCACCGCCGTGCCCTGTCCGCTCTCCCGAGCCGTGTGCAGCCCTTCGGCGGCCACGGTGAGCGCCTCACTCCAGGACGCCTCCCGCAGCTCACCGGTGCGCTCGTCACGGACCAGCGGGGTGGTCAGCCGGTCGGTGGCGCGGGTGTACTGGAAGCCCCAGCGACCCTTGTCGCAGTTCCACTCCTCGTTGACCTCCGGCTCGTCGCCGGCCAGCCGGCGCAGCACCTTGCCGCGCCGCCAGTCGGTGCGCTGCCCGCAGCCGGCCGAGCAGTGCTCGCAGACGCTCGGGCTGGACACCAGGTCGAACGGGCGGGCCCGGAAACGGTACTGGGCACCGGTCAGCGCACCCACCGGGCAGATCTGCACGGTGTTGCCGGAGAAGTAGGAGTTGAACGGGACATCACCGGCGCCCGCGCCGGTGCCGTCAGCACTGTCGGCGTCGACCGCAGCCCCATAGGCGTCGTCCCGGTAGATGTTGATCTCCTCGGCGGACGACCGGCCCATCAGGTCGATGAACTTGTCGCCGGCGATCTCCTCGGAGAACCGGGTGCACCGCTGGCAGAGCACGCAACGCTCGCGGTCCAGCAGCACCTGGCTGCTGATCGCCATCGGCTTCTCGTACTCCCGCTTGTGCTCGTGGAAGCGCGAGTCGGTGCGGCCGGTGGACATGGCCTGGTTCTGGAGCGGGCACTCACCGCCCTTGTCACACATCGGGCAGTCCAGCGGGTGGTTGAGCAGCAGCAGCTCCATCACCCCCTCCTGCGCCTTCTTGGCCACCGGGGAGGTGATCTGGGTACGCACGACCATGCCGTCGGCGACGGTCTGGGTGCAGGAGGCCACCGGCTTGCGCTGGCCCTCCACCTCGACCAGGCACTGCCGGCACGCGCCGGCCGGGGCCAGCAGCGGGTGGTCGCAGAACCGGGGGATCTCAGTACCCATCTGCTCGGCGACCCGGATCAGCAGCGTCCCCTTGGGGGCGGTGACCTCGACGCCGTCGATGGTGAGGGTGACCATGTCGGTCTGCTTGGCTACGTCCGTCACAGTGCTTGCCTTTCGCTCGCGACTGCGGGGCTCGCTCCGCTCACTCCTCGCGCTCGCATCAGTGGGCTCCCACTAGCTGCTTGTCGGAGAGCTTCGGCGCGGTCCGTCCCTCGATGTAGTCGAGGTAGTCCTGCTTGAAGTACTGCAGCGACGAGGTCACCGAACTGGTCGCGCCGTCACCCAGGCCGCAGAACGAACGGCCGAGGATGTTGTCGCAGGTGTCCAGAAGGGTTTCCAGGTCCTCGTGGGTGCCCTGACCGGCGAGGATCCGCCGGTAGACCCGAACCATCCAGTAGTTGCCCTCGCGGCACGGGGTGCACTTGCCGCACGACTCGTGGTGGTAGAACTCCAGCCACCGGTAGGTCGCGTAGACCGGGCAGTCCTGGTCGGAGAAGATCTGCGTGGCGGTGGTGCCGAGGATCGAGCCGGCCGCCGCCACCCCCTCGAAGTCCAGGGGCACGTCCAGGTGCTCGGCGGCGAGCAGCGGAGTGGACGAGCCACCCGGGGTCCAGAACCGCAGGTTGTGGCCGGGCTGCATCCCGCCCGCCAACTCCAGCAGCTCGCGCAGGGTGACACCCATCGAGCACTCGTACTGGCCCGGGTTGACCACCCGGCCGGACAGCGAGTAGATCATCGGGCCGGAGGACTTCTCGGTGCCCATGCTCTTCCACCAGTCGGCACCGCCGAGCACGATCGGCGGCACGCTGGCGATGGTGCCGACGTTGTTCACCACCGTCGGGCTCGCGTACAGACCGTGGGTGGCCGGGAACGGCGGGCGCAGCCGGGGCTGACCCCGGAACCCCTCCAGGGAGTCCAGCAGCGCCGTCTCCTCGCCGCAGATGTACGCCCCGGCGCCGGAGTGCACCACCAGCTCCAGGTCGTAGCCGCTGCGCAGGATGTTGCGGCCGAGGTAGCCCTTGTCGTACGCCTCCTGGACCGCGTTGCGCAGCCGGCGCGCGGCGTGCACCGCCTCGCCCCGGATGTAGATGTACGCGCGGCTGGCCCGGATCGCGTACGACGCGATGATCACGCCCTCGACCAGCGCGTGCGGGTCGTGGGTCATGAGCGGCAGGTCCTTGCAGGTGCCCGGCTCGCCCTCGTCGGCGTTGACCACCAGGTAGTGCGGCTTTCCGTCGCCCTGCGGGATGAAGCCCCACTTGAGGCCGGTCGGGAAGCCCGCGCCACCCCGTCCCCGCAACCCGGAGTCCTTGATCAGCTGGATCAGGTCGTCCGGGTGGGCCTTGAGCGCCTTGCGTAGTGCGGCGTAACCGTCGAGCTGCTCGTACGTGCCGATGCGCCAGGCGTCCGGCGACAGCCAGCGCTTGGTCAGCACCGGCGTCAGCTTGGCCAGCGTCTCCGGGCGGGGAGTGGTCACTTCTGGGCCCCCGTTTCGCTCGCGTCCGCCGGTCCGGCGCCGTCGGCGTCAGTGCCAGCCTTCGCTTCGGTGAGGTTGCGCTCCTGCGCCCCGGCCTCGTCGCCGGCGGGCTTACCGTCGCCGGCCGGCGCGTTGGCGGCGACGCCGGCGGCCTCGGCCGACCGCGCGTCACCAGCCGCCGGCGCGGTGCCGGTGCCGTCCGTCGGGACCTTCGTGCCAGGGGCGTCCGGCACTGCCGTGCTGGCGTCCGGCTGTCGGGTCTCGGCGGTACGCACCTGCGGCGACTTGTCGTCCGGTGCCTTCACGTCCGGCGCGGTGCTGCCGGCGGCGGCCTCCGGCTTCACCGGCTCGGCCACCCCCGTCGGGGCGGACGCGCCGTCGCCACCCTTGACGGGGGCCGTGGTGGCCTCGACGGGCGCCGGCTTGGCGGCCTCCGCCTTCGCCTTCGCCTCGGCGGCGGCCTTGTCCGCCTCCGCCTTGCTGCGGATCGGGGTGTTCGGGTCGAAGCCCGGCACCGAGACGCCGTGCTGCTGCGCCAGCCGCAGCCCGCGCAGGGTGGGCTCGCCCGGCCCGCCGTCGGCGACCGCGCCGTCACGCTCGTCGGCGAAGCCGGCGAGCTGCACAGCCATCTCCTTGAGGGTGCAGAGCCGGGCACCGCGGGTCGGCATCGGCCGTCCGCCCGCTCGTAACTCGTCGACGACACCGACCGCTGTGGACGCGTCCACGCCGTCGAAGAAGTCGTAGTTGACGGTCATCACCGGGCCGTAGTCGCAGGCCGCCAGGCACTCGGCGTGCTCCAGCGTGATCGTGCCGTCGGCGGTCGTCTCGTCGTGCCCCACGCCCAGGTGCTCGGAGAGGGTGTCGTAGACCTCCTGGCCGCCGAGCACGTTGCACATGGTGTTGGTGCAGACGCTGACCAGGAAGTCACCGGTCGGCTTGCGCTTGTACATCGTGTAGAAGGTGGCCACCGCGCCGACCTGGGCCTTGTTCAGCCCCAACACCTCGGCGCAGAAGGCGACCCCGGCCGGGGAGACGTACCCCTCTTCGGCCTGCACCAGGTGCAGCAGCGGCAGCAGCGCCGAGCGGGAGCGGTCCGCCGGGTAACGGGCGATGATCTCGCGCGCCCGCTCCCGAGTCGTGTCAGTGAAAGTCATCGGTCACAACCACCCATCACGGGGTCCAACGAGGCGCCGCCGGCGATCACGTCGGCGATCAGGCCGCCCTCGGCCATCGCCGGGAGGGCCTGGAGGTTGACGAAGCTGGGCTCCCGGTAGTGCACCCGGTACGGCCGGGTGCCACCGTCGGACACCGCGTGCACGCCCAGCTCGCCGCGGGGTGCCTCGATGGCGACGTACACCTGGCCGGGCGGAACCCGGAAGCCCTCGGTCACCAGCTTGAAGTGGTGGATCAGCGACTCCATCGACTGACCCATGATCTTCGCGACGTGCTCCAGGGAGTTGCCCATGCCGTCCACGCCGATGGCCAGCTGCGCCGGCCAGGCGATCTTGCGGTCGGCGACCATCACCGGGCCCGGCTTGAGCCGGTCCAGCGCCTGCTCGACCAGCTTCATCGACTCCCGGATCTCGGCGAGCCGGACCTGGTAGCGGCCCCACACGTCGCCGTCGGGGTGGGTCGGCACGTCGAACTCGTACGTCTCGTAGCCGCAGTACGGCATGGTCTTGCGCAGGTCCCAGGCGAGGCCGGCGGAGCGCAGCACCGGCCCGGTGATGCCGAGCGCCACGCAGCCGGTCACGTCCAGCACCGCGACGTTCTTCGTCCGCTCGGTCCAGATCGGCTGGCCGGAGAGGAGATCCTCGTACTCCTTGAGCTTCTTCGGCATCATCTTGAGGAACTCGCGGATCTTGCGGACCGCGTCGTCCGGCACGTCCTGCGCGACCCCACCCGGCCGGACGTACGCGTGGTTCATGCGCAGACCGGTGATGGTCTCGAAGATGTCGAGGATGTACTCCCGCTCACGGAAGCCGTACAGCATGATCGAGATCGCGCCCAGCTCCATGCCGGTGGTGGCCAGCCAGACCAGGTGCGACGAGATCCGGTTGAGTTCCATCATCAGCACACGGATGGTGGTGGCCCGCTCGGTGATGTCGTCGGTGATGCCCAGCAGCTTCTCGACCGCCAGCGCGTACGCCGTCTCGTTGAAGATCGGGGCGAGGTAGTCCATCCGGGTCACGAACGTCGAGCCCTGAACCCAGTTGCGGTATTCGAGGTTCTTCTCGATGCCGGTGTGCAGGTAGCCGACGACGGAGCGGGCCTCGCGGACCGTCTCGCCCTCCAGCTCCAGGATCAGCCGCAGCACCCCGTGCGTGGACGGGTGCTGCGGACCCATGTTGACGACGATCCGCTCGTCGTTGATCGGGTCGGTGCCCGAGACGATCGTGTCCCAGTCCCCACCGGTGACGGTGAAGACCCGACCCTCGTCGGTCTCGTGCTCGCTGGCGTAGTTCGACGTCGTCACTGGTACGACCTCCGCTCGTTCGGCGGCTGGATCTCCGCACCCTTGTACTCGACGGGCACGCCGCCGAGCGGGTAGTCCTTGCGCTGCGGGTGACCCTCCCAGTCGTCCGGCATGAGGATCCGGGTCAGGTTGGGGTGGCCGTCGAAGACGATGCCGAACATGTCGTACGCCTCCCGCTCCTGCCAGTCGGCGGTCGGGTAGACGGCGGTCACGCTGGGCAGGTGCGGTGCCTCGACGGAGACCGCTGCCTCCAGCCGGACCCGCCGCCGGTAGGTCATCGAGGTGAGCAGGTAGACCACGTGCAGCCGGCGCTCGTCCGCGCCCAGGTAGTCCACGCCGGACACCGACGAGCACAGCTCGAACCGCAGGGCCAGGTCGTCCCGCATCACCTGGCAGACCTCGGCGATCCGCTCCGGGCGTACGTGCAGGGTCAGCTCACCCCGGTCGACCACTACCTTCTCGATCGCGTCGCCGAACGCGGGGTACGCCTCCTCCAGCGCGTCGCGGACCTCGTCGAAGTAGCCCCCGTACGGCCGGGACGCCTCCTCGATGGGCTGGCGCTGGCGGACCAGGCCGCCGTAGCCGGACACGTCGCCGGTGCCCTGGTTGCCGAACATGCCGCGCCCCGCCGGACTGGCCGGCGGGTATTCGGCCGGGGCGGTGCTGCTGGCGCCGACCGGCGTGACCGGTACCGGCACCCCGCCGTCGTTGGGCTTGTCCGTGGGTGACGTCATTTCGGGCCTGCCTGCGGGTGGAGGTGGTTCTGAGCGTTCATCCAGTTCTCGATCCGCAACTGCTCCTCGCGTCCCTCGCGGACCGCCCTGGTCCACTCGGCACGCCGGGCCTTGTCGTTGCGGTACGAGGAGGGCATGGAGCCGTAGGGCACGACGGGGACGTCGCCGCGCTCCTGCCGGGCCGCCAGCATCTTGCGGCCGTTCGGGCCCAGCGGCTCATACATGATCTTCTCGCGGAGCTTGAGGATCGCGTCGATGAGCATCTCCGGCCGCGGCGGGCAGCCGGGCAGGTACATGTCGACCGGCACCACGTGGTCGACGCCCTGCACGATCGCGTAGTTGTTGAACATGCCGCCGCTGCTCGCGCAGACGCCCATCGAGAGCACCCAGCGCGGCTCGGCCATCTGGTCGTAGATCTGGCGCAGCACCGGGGCCATCTTCTGACTCACCCGGCCGGCGACGATCATCAGGTCGGCCTGCCGGGGCGACGCCCGGAAGACCTCCATGCCCCAGCGGCCCATGTCGTAGTGCGGACCACCGGCGGCCATCATCTCGATGGCGCAGCAGGCCAGGCCGAAGGTCGCGCCCCACACGGACGACTTCCGGGACCAGTTGACCAGCTTCTCCACCGAGGTGAGCAGGACGCCGGCGGGAAGCTTCTCCTCGATGCCCATCTGACGTTCCTTCCTCAGTCCCAGTCCAGGCCGCCGCGCCGCCACACGTAGGCGTACGCAACGAAGACCGCGACGATGAACAGGACCATCTCCACGAAGCCGAAGATCGGCAGAGCGTCGAACGAGACCGCCCAGGGGTAGAGGAAGATGATCTCGATGTCGAAGACGATGAAGAGCATCGCCGTCAGGTAGAACTTGATCGGGAACCGGCCGCCGCCGACCGGCTGCGGGCTGGGCTCGATGCCGCACTCGTAAGCCTCGAGTTTGGCCTTGTTGTATCGACGGGGACCGGCGAAGCGGGCGGCGCCGACGGAAAACAGCGAGAACGCCGCGGCGAGGGCGAACAGCCCGATGATCGGTGCGTAAGGCGAGAGCGACATCGTTTTCTCCTGCTCGTCCTTCCCTGCCCTCGGTGCTTGACGAAAATCACACTATTCACGTCCCTCGCAGTGGCAGTCGGCGGGGGTCGATCTTTGTCGGCGTCGGGGCCGTGACCAGCACCGATGCCGTCCTACGTATACGGTTCCCGCTGTCATCGATGACCGCTGGACCGCAAGGTCACCCCTCGCGCTACACGGCGGGAGCGGCTTTCGTCATCGCGTTGATGACCCGGTCCATCGCGTCCCCGCCACGGGGATCGGTCAGGTTGGCCAACAGCTTGAGCACGAAACGCATCAGCGTCGGGTGCGGCATGCCGTGTTTGGTGGCGATGCGCATGATCTCCGGGCGGCCGATCAGTTTCACGAAGATGCCGCCCAGCCGGTAGTAGCCGCCGAGCCGTGCCTTCAGCTCGTTCGGGTACGCCATCAGCGCCCGCTCCCGCTCCGGACCGGCCGGCCGCGCGAGAGCCTGGACCACGACCTCCGCCGCCAGCTCACCGGACTCCATCGCGTACGCGATGCCTTCGCCGTTGAACGGGTTGACCATGCCGCCCGAGTCACCGACCAGCAGCACGCCACGGGTGTAGTGCGGCACCCGGTTGAAGCCCATCGGCAGCGCGGCGCCCAGGATCGGGCCGTCGGCGTTGGCCTCGTCGGTCATCCCCCAGTCTTCCGGGGTGTTGGCGAGCCAGTCGGTGAGCAGCCGGCGGTAGTTGGTCTTGCCGAACGCGGACGACGAGTTGAGCACGCCGAGGCCGACGTTGACCCGACCGTCACCGAGGCCGAAGATCCAGCCGTAGCCGGGCAGCAGGTTGTCGCCGCTGTCCTTGCTGCGCAGCTCCAACCAGGATTCGAGGTAGTTGTCCTCGTGCTTGGCCGGCGAGCGGTAGTAGCGGCGGACGGCCACGCCGATCGGCCGGTCCTCCCGCTTGGCCAGCCCGAGCGCGAGCGGGAACCGGCCGGAGACCCCGTCCGCCGCGACGACCAGCGGGGCGTGGAAGGTGGCGGGCTCCTTGCCCGGGCCGACCTCCGCCTCGACGCCGGTGACGCGGCCGTCGCCGTCGAGCACCGGGCCCAGCACGTTCACGTTGGTACGCAGCTTCGCACCGGCGGCCACCGCCCGCTGGGCGAGTAGGTCGTCGAAGTCCAGCCTCGTACGCACCAGGCCGTAGTTGGGGAAGCTGGCGAGCTCCGGCCAGTCCAGTTCGAGGCGCACGCCGCCACCGATGACCCGCAGACCGCGGTTGTGCAGCCAACCCGCCTCGGGCGAGGTGTCCACGCCCATCCGGATGAGCTGGCGCACCGCGCGCGGGGTCAACCCGTCGCCGCAGACCTTCTCGCGCGGGAACTCGGTCTTCTCCAGCAACAGCACCCGTACGCCGTGCCGGGCCAGGTGGTACGCAGTCGCTGACCCACCGGGACCGGCGCCCACGACGATGACATCGGCATCGTGTTCCACCGCGGTCATTCGCGCCTCCTCCCGCACGCTCGTGAAATGCTTCACAAGCCAGACGGGACGAGTGTATGACCGGCGTCATACCAGCGCAGGATCAGGGGTACCTAACTCGCCGATGTGACAGTCCATGACCGTCCACAGCAGGCAGGTGTCAGGCCGGGCTGGGGGCGTCCAGCCCCGCATCGACCCGGATGGTCTCCGGCAGATGCTCACGGAGCGCTCCGCCCGCCGCCCGGTCGAGTGCCGCCAACACCTCGGCGACGACCTGCCGGACCTCCACCGGATCGGCGCCGGCCAACGCACGCAACTGCGCGATGAGTTCCGCCGCGTCGTCGTCGGTGGCGGCCACCGGGCCCGCCGGCTCTGCTCCGGTCATGCGATCCAGCGTACGGGGCAAAGTGGACTATAAACCGATATTCACGGAACCTGAATAATGTCCGCACTGTTCGGTGCGGGTGTCAACCACTACTCGCGGACGCCCCGGTGCAGAGCCACCACGCCACCGGTCAGGTTGCGCCACGCCACCCGTCCCCACCCGGCCGCTGCGACCCGCCCGGCCAGTGCGGCCTGGTCCGGCCAGGCCCGGACCGACTCGGCGAGGTAGACGTACGCCTCGGGATTGCTCGACACCGCACGGGCGACCGCCGGCAGCGACCGCATCAGGTACGACAGGTAGACGGTCCGGAAGACCGGGTTGACCGGGGTGCTGAACTCGCACACCGTCAGCCGCCCACCCGGCCGGGTCACCCGTGCCAACTCCCGCAGGGCCGCGTCGGTGTCGTTGACGTTGCGCAGCGCGAAGGAGATGGTCACCGCGTCGAAGCTGCCGTCGGCGAACGGCAGCCGCAGCGCGTCTCCGGCCAGCAGCGGCACCTCGGGCCGGGCCCGCTTGCCGGCGTACAGCATGCCCAGCGACAGATCGACCCCGACCGCGTACGCCCCCGACTGGGCCAGCTCACGGGTCGAGACGCCGGTGCCGGCGCCCACGTCCAGCACCCGCTCGCCCGGCCGCAACCCGAGCGCCGCCCGGGTGGACCGGCGCCAGGAGCGGTCCTGACCCAGCGAAATCACCGTGTTGGTCAGGTCGTAGCGCTCGGCCACGCCGTCGAACATCGCGGCGACCTCGTGCGGCTGCTTGTCCAGGCTGGCGCGCTGGCCCTGCGGATTACGGCTCACCCCACCACTCTGCCAGCCGTCCATCGACCGACGCTCGGAGGGTGGCGTGGCCCGCGCCGGGGCACGCGAGAGGGCAAGGCGGCGTGGCCCGTGCCGGGGCACGCGAGAGGGCAAGGCGGCGTGGCCCGTGCCCCAGGCGCGCGAAAGGGCGGGGTGGTCGCCCACCCCGCCCTCGCGTCGTGCCAGCCTGCCGCCGCCCTCATCCAGGCGGCCTGGGAGCGGATTCGTCAGTCGGTCGACTTCTCGTCGCCGGGGGCGACCAGGACGACCTTGCGCCGGCGGGAGAGCACCAGCAGGGCGCCGCCCGCGAGCAGGATGAGCGCGCCGATGCCACCGATCAGGCCGGCCTGCACACCGGTCACCGGCAACCCGCCGCCGCCACCGCCGCCGGCAGCCGGCGAGGTGGTGGTGCCCGGCGTGGACGTACCGGACGGAGTGGGCGTACCGGTCGGCGTCGCCGTGGGCGTGGCGGTCGGCGTGGGAGTCGGCGACGGCGAGGCGGTCAGGTCAACGAACGCCTCGAAGGTGGTGTGGTTGTCCATCACGTCGACCTCGGTGAACGCCTTGCGCTGCGCCTGGCTCGCCACCTCCGGCTCCTCCTCGGGCTGCCCAGCGGCACCGTCCAGCCCGTACGCGAAGAGGTCGCCCTCGTGCAGCACCGGCTCGGTCACGTCGTCGCCGACTGTCACCCGGACGTCGGAGGTGTAGTACTCCCCCGGCTCCACGACCGCACCGGCGTCCTCGCAGAACAGTTGCTGCTTGCCCTGGAACACCTGCTCGAGGCAGCCCTGCGGCTTCTTGGCGAAGGTGACGCCCACCGGCAGGGTCAGGCCGTAGAAGACGCCCGTCGCCTTCTGACTGCCGTCGTTGTAGACCGCCCAGTCCAGCGGCACCGTCTCGCCACGTCGTACCGGACGCAGGTTGGGATCGTCGCCCTTGACGCCGTTCACCACGACGTTGGCCTGGACGTCCTGCACCCAACTGGTCAGGTCGTAGCCGGGCTTGGCGACGGTGATCTCGTGCTCGACCTTGTTGTCGCCGCGCTTGGGGTCGACGGTGGTCGACTTGATGGTGACCACCAACGTGCCGGCGTCGCCACGACCACCGGTGGAGAACAGCGGGATGCCGAAATCCTCGCTGGTGCCGGCCGGCAGATCGCCGAGTTGGCAGGTGAACGTCTTGCCCTTCGTCTGGCAACCGTCGGGCACCACGAAGCCGATTTTGTTCTTCTTCAACAGGCTGGTGTCCGCGGTGTAGCTGACGCCCTTGGCGGCGACAGTGCTCCGGCTGTTGTCGACCCGGAACTTGAACGGCTTGGCCGTGGCCTGCGTGACGCCCTTGGCCAGCTCGTAGCTGAGCGGCACCAGAGCCAGGTCGGCCTGGTCGGCGGCCTGCGCGGGTGCGGCCACGGTGGCCAGGCCACCGGTCGCGAGCAGAGCCACGACACCGGCGCGGGCCAGGGCCGAGCGGTGGAACGCTGTCATCAGTCCCCCGGGGGTAGGGAAGAAAGAGTGGTTGCGGAACGAGCGGACGGTATCGGAGGCCGATCTCCCACGCCAGCGGGCGCACGCGAATTCATCCGTCCGGCCCGACCTGCGCAGACGGTACGGGCGGGATGGTCACCCATCCCGCCCGTACCGCCGTGCGTTATATGAACGACCCGCAACGGGCCGATGGAGGACGAACCCACGACGAGGACCGCCGGACCACCCGCCACCAGCACGATCACACCGATCTCGGCAACCGGCGGTGGCAATGGATACGAGCGGCGACGCTAGCCGTCGGCGATCATCTCCACCACCCCCACGCCGGGCAGCCTGACGAAGCGGCGACGGGGACCACCCGTACCGCCGGGGCGTTCCGGCGGGAGCATGAGCGGTGGTCAGCCGAACGGCCGGGCGTCGTCAGGCGTCAGTTGACCTCGACCAGCGGCAGGGACCTGCCCGCGCCGCCGCCGGGCAACGCGATCGAGGAGAAGTGCGAAACCACCCGCTCGTCGGTCGGGTCGTCGGCCGGCGTGTGGTGCACGGCGAGCCGGTTGTAGAGGGTGTCCCGCTGCGCGGGGATCCGGTCCGCCGAGCGGATCATGCCGATCAGCTCGTGCAGGTTGGAACGGTGCCGCGCCCCGGCGGAGGAGATGACGTTCTCCTCCAGCATGATCGAGCCGAGGTCGTCCACGCCCATGTGCAACGCGAGCTGGCCGACGTCCTTGCCGGTGGTCAGCCAGGACGCCTGCAGGTGCGGAACGGTCTCGAAGAAGAGCCGGGCCGCCGCGACCAGCCGCAGGTATTCCAGAGTGGTCGCCTGGGTGCGGCCCTTGAGGTGGTTGTTCTCCGGCTGGTACGTCCACGGGATGAAGGACCGGAAACCACGGGTGCGGTCCTGCACGTCCCGGATCATGCGCAGGTGCTCGATCCGCTCGGCGTGCGTCTCGCCGGTGCCCATCATCATGGTGGCGGTCGACTCGATGCCCTGCCGGTGGGCCAGCTCCATGACCTCCAGCCAGCGCTCGCCCGACTCCTTGAGCGGCGCGATGGCCTTCCGCGGCCGCTCGGGCAGCATCTCCGCACCGGCGCCGGCGATCGAGTCCAGGCCGGCGGTCTTGATCCGGGCGATGGCCTCGTCCAGGCTCACCCCGGACACCTTCGCCATGTGCAGGATCTCGCTTGGGCCGATCGAGTGGATGACCAACTGCGGGTAGGCCTGCTTGACCGAGGAGAACAACTCCTCGTAGTACTCCACGCCGTAGTCCGGGTGGTGCCCGCCCTGGAGCATCACCTGGGTCGCGCCCAACTCGACCGCCTCGCCGCACCGGCGAAGGATCTCCTCGGTCGGGTGGGTCCACCCCTCGGAGTGCTTGGGCGCGCGGTAGAACGCGCAGAACTTGCACGCCGTCACGCAGACGTTCGTGTAGTTGATGTTGCGGTCGATCAGGTAGGTGACGACGTTGTCCGGGTAGCGCCGCCGGCGCACCGCGTCCGCCGCCTCGCCCAACGCGTGGAAGGGCGCCTCGGTGTAGAGCAGCAACGCCTCCTCGGGCGTGATCCGCCCGCCGTCCGCACCGCGTTGCAGGATGTCGTCGATCTCCCGGCTCACCGTCACAGTCCGAGCCTACGTCGCCTCACCCGACTCGACCGCCTGGCCCCGTCGAGGTGCGGCACGTCCCACAGCCCCAACCGGTCAACTCTCGCGCACCTCGATGCGGATGTCGTAGGTGTCCCGCAGCTCGGCGGCGAGCACCGGGCCCGCCCACGCCGGCACGTACGCCTCCCACCACGGCACCTCACGCCGCGCCGGCATCCGCTGCTCGGAGAGCACCGCCCGGAACCGCTCGTCCGCCGCCTCGACCCGCTCCCGGACCCACCCCATCTGCGGGAAGCCGAGCAACCGTTCGTCGGTCAGCATCCTCTCGATGGTGTGCCGGATGCTGAGGTCGAACCAGTACTCGTCGAGGTTGTCGTGGTAGCCCTCCTCGCAGAACTCGACGACCTGCTCCCACCCCTCCACGAGGCCGGTCGGACGCCGCCCCCCGGTCACCTCGGCGAACCGTTCCACGAACTGCCGGTCGTCGGTCATGCGTCGTAGTCCACCACGAGCTTGTCGGTGGTCGGGCTGGACTGGCAGGTGAGTACGTACCCGGCGGCCAGCTCGTCCGGCTCCAGCGCGTAGTTGCGGGCCATCGTGACAGCGCCGTCCACTACCTTCGCCTTGCAGGTCGAGCAGACGCCACCCTTGCAGGCGTACGGCAGCTCGCCGCGCACCTTCAGCGCGGCGTCCAGCACCCGCTCCTCGCGACCCATCGTGAAACTGGACGACCGCCCGTCCAGCACGATCGTCACCTCGGCGCCGGCGCCGACCTGGTCGACGGGACGGCGGACCGGCTCCGGCGGCGCGTCGACATGGAACAGTTCGGTGTGCACCGCCGACTCGGGCAGCCCTCGACCGGTCAGCACGTCCCGGACGTCGACCACCATGCCGTACGGGCCGCAGAGGAACCACTCCTCGATCAGGTCGCCGGGCACGATGCTGCCGAGCAACCGACCCAACCGCTCCGCGTCGATCCGACCGGAGAGCAGCGGAGACTCGCCCTGCTCCCGGGACAGCACGTGCACCAGGTGCAGCCGCGCGGGATAGCGGTCCTTCAGGTCGGCCAACTCCTCGGCGAACATCACCGTGTTCGCCGTGCGGTTGCCGTACACCAGTGTGAAGGTGCTGGCCGGCTCGACGGCCAGGGCGGTCGCGACCAGCCCGAGCACCGGCGTGATGCCGGAGCCGGCGACGACAGCGCCGTAGTGGCGCACCCGGTCCGGTGCGAACGCGGTGGTGAACGTGCCCAGCGGCGGCAGCACCTCGACGGTGTCGCCGCTGCGCAGCGCCCCGCAGGCGAACGCCGAGAACGCCCCGCCGGGAACCTCCCGCACCCCGATCCGCAACCGGCCGCGCCGGGCCAGGTCGTCGGGGGTCGAGCAGATCGAATACGACCGGCGCACGTCGGTGCCGTCCTCGGCCACGCGACGGACGGTGAGGTGCTGGCCCGCGCGGAACGCGAAGGTCTCCCGCAATTCCTCGGGTACGGCGAAGCTCACCGCCACGGAGTCGTCGGTGAGCCGGTCGACGGCGGCGACCGACAACCTGTGGAAGACCGGCCGTCGGCGGACCGGGCGGGTGATGGTGACAGTCACAGCGCCTTCAGGTGGTCGAAGGGTTCGGAGCAGGAACGGCATCGCCACAGTGCCTTGCACGCGGTGGACCCGAACCGGCTGACCTGCTCGGTCTCCGGTGAGCCGCACCGCGGGCAGCGGACCGCGAGGGTCAGCGCCACGACGCCGGCGGCCGGCGTCACCGGGGCCGGGGGTGCGATCCCGGCGGCGGCGAGCTTCGCCCGCCCCTCCGCGGAGATCCAGTCGGTGCTCCACGGCGGGCTGAAGACGGTACGGATCTCGGCCTCCGGGTGACCCGCCACCGCGAGCGCACGGCGGATGTCGGCCCGGATGACGTCCATCGCCGGGCAGCCGGTGTAGGTCGGGGTGATGGTGACGGTGACCCGCCCACTGGCCGGATCCTCCTCGACGGCCCGCAGGATGCCCAACTCGTCGATGGTGATGACCCGGATCTCCGGGTCCACCACCGACGCGGCCGCCGCCCTGGGGTTCACCACTGCGCCCCGGGATGGGCGCGGTGCAGCACCTGCATCTCGGCGAGCAGGTAGGCCAGGTGTTCGGTGTGCACACCTGTTCGTCCACCGCCCGGCGCCCAGCCGCTCTCCGGCCGGGTGAGCGTCGCCTCGGCCAGGACCGCACCGACGGTCTCGTCGAACGCCGGCCGTACTGTGGCTGGGTCGACCGGCGCCGCCGGGTCCGCGACGAACAGCTCATGGGTGTACGGCCACACCTGGTCGACCGCCGCCTGCATCCGACGGTGCGACTCCTCGGTGCCGTCGCCGAGGCGCTTCACCCACAGCGCGCCATGGTCCAGGTGGTACGCCGACTCCTTGCGCGCCTTCGCGCCGATCGCGGCCAACCGCTCGTCCGCGCAGTCGACCAGAGCGGCGTACAGCGGCAACTGGTACGCCGCCAGGAAGAACAGCTTCGCCATCGTCACCGCGAAGTCGCCGTTGGGCAGCTCGACCAGCAGCGCGTTGCGGAACTCACGGTCGTCGCGCAGGTACGCCAGGGCGTCCTCGTCACGGCCCGCGCCCTCCAACTCACCCGCGTACGACAACAGCAGTCGGGCCGCGCCGAGCTGGTCGAGGGCGATGTTGGCCAGCGCGATGTCCTCTTCCATCTCCGGCGCGCGGGTGGTCCACTCGGCCAGCCGCTGCGCCGCGATCAACGCGTCGTCGGCGAGCGCGAGTGTGAAGTCGAACGGCTTGCCGCTGCTGAGCTGGCTGGTTCGCTCGCTCCGCTCGCTCACAGGTGAGCCACCCCGTCCGGCACCTCGTAGAAGGTGGGATGGCGGTAGACCTTGTCGGCGGCCGGGTCGAAGAAGGCGTCCTTCTCGTCCGGGCTGGACGCGGTGATCGCGCTGGCCGGCACCACCCAGATCGAGACACCCTCCTGGCGGCGGGTGTAGAGGTCCCGGGCGTTACGCAGGGCCAGCTCGGCGTCGGGGGCGTGCAGGCTGCCGACGTGGGTGTGCGACAGCCCGCGTCGGGCCCGCACGAAGACCTCCCACAGAGGCGAATGACTCGTCACGCCGGATTGCTCGGCTTGCTCGCTGCGCTCGCTCACGCGGCGACCCTCTCCTTCTGTCCCGCCCGCTTCGCGGCGTACGCCGCGGCGGCCTCGCGTACCCATGCGCCGTCGGCGTGCGCGGCCCGGCGGTGGGCGATCCGTTCCCTGTTGCACGGCCCGTCGCCGGAGATGACCCGCATCAGCTCGTCGTAGTCCGGCTGGGTGTAGTCGTACGCCTGCCGCTCCTCGTTCCACCGCAGGTCCGCGTCGGGGATACGGAGCCCGAGGATCTCCGCCTGCTGCACGCACATGTCGACGAAACGCTGCCGCAGCTCGTCGTTGGAGAAACGCTTGATCTTCCAGGCCATCGACTGGGCGGAGTGGGTGGAGTCGCCGTCCGGCGGGCCGAACATGGCCAGCGACGGGTACCACCAACGGTCCACCGCCTCCTGGGCCATCGCCTGCTGCCCCGGGGTGCCGTGCGCCAGGGTGTGCAGGATCTCGTAGCCCTGTCGCTGGTGGAAGGACTCCTCCTTGCAGACCCGGATCATCGCGCGGGCGTACGGGCCGTACGAGCAGCGGCACAGCGGCACCTGGTTGACGATCGCCGCGCCGTCCACCAGCCACCCGATCGCGCCCACGTCGGCCCAGCTCAGGGTGGGGTAGTTGAAGATCGAGCTGTATTTCTGCTTACCGTCGAGCAGCAGTCGAACCAACTCGTCGCGGCTGATGCCGAGGGTCTCGGCGGCGGCGTAGAGGTAGAGGCCGTGGCCTGCCTCGTCCTGCACCTTGGCCAGCAGGATGGCCTTGCGCTTGAGCGACGGGGCACGGCTGATCCAGTTGCCCTCCGGCTGCATTCCGATGATCTCGGAGTGGGCGTGCTGGGCGATCTGCCGGATCAACGTCCGCCGGTACGCGTCGGGCATCCAGTCCCGGGGCTCGATCTTCTGCTCCGCGTCGACGACCTCGGCGAAGTACGCGGCGAGGTCGTCGTCGGGGGTGGGGCCGCCGCGCCGACCGCGTGCCGCCGCGGCGCGCAGCTCGGCCTCGGCCGCCTCGACCTCGCCCAGCAGGCCGCTGCCGGGCCCCTCGTCCGGGGCGCCGTCCGGGGCGGAGAAGTCGTTGCCATACATGAGGCTAAGTGTTACAGCTAGCACCACGATGCGCCAGGGGGTGTAACAGGAATCCGGGGGTCCCATCCGTAACGGAATGGACGCTTTACGTCACCTCGCCCTGCTAATTGCGCCGTGACTTAGGCCACTGAACAAAGATGAATCCCCGCAATAGGCGCATAGCGGTCCCATATCCCGCCTTTATCGCAGGTTGCCTAGTGTCGAGACCTGGCGCGTCCGGCAAGCGGACGTAGACTTTCGCCGTCACACCGATCGGCTTCAGACGATTGCCACGAACGACAGAGGCCACCTCCCCCGGCCTCGGTGATCAGCCGATCCCCAGACAACAGCCGGTCCCCCCGGCCCTGACACCTGGAGCTCACCCACTCATGCGATCCCGCGTGACCATGGTGCTCGCCATAGCGGCGGTCCTGCTCGGCGGCGTCCTCCTGGTCCCCGCCGCGTACGCCCGGCTCTCCGACGGCGACAGCAGCGGAGGCGGAGGCGGCGCCGCCTCGACCGTCGCCGCGCCCGCGCCCGCCCCACCGCCACCGCCCACGCTGGCGGCCGGCCCGGTGTCGGTGAGCTTCAACGGTGACTTCTTCTCCTGGGCCCTGCTGGACCGAAAGACGGGCAAGATCTCCGGGTCACCGAACATGACAGCGACCAGCTCCACCGAGTCGATGATCAAGGCGTGGATCGTCTCCGACTATCTGCGGCAGCTCGGCGACAGGGAGCCGACGGCGGCGCTGAAAGAGGCGGCCCGGGTCGCCATCATCGACAGCAACGACACCGCGGCGAACAAGGTCTACGTCGCTGCGGGCGGCTCCTACCGGGTGCTGCCGAACGGTCAGATCGGTCCGGTGATGCAGCGAGCCATCAAGATCTGCGGGCTGACCGACACGAAGCGCGGCAACGTTCCGAAGTACGAGGGCTGGTGGAGCTTCACTCGGATGTCGCCCCGTGACGCGGCCCGGGTCGGCGACTGCATCGCCGACGGTCGGGCTGCCGGCCCGAAGTGGACCAAGTGGGTGCTGGACCAGATGGCCAAGGTCAGAGGCACCACCGCGACGAAGGACCAGCGGCCCACCTCGGGCGGCGGGCGCTGGGGCATCATCGACGGGCTCCCCAAGTCGATCACCGCCCAGGGCCCGGTCAGCATCAAGAACGGCTGGACCCCGATCAACTATGACGGCAACTGGCACGTCAACTGCCTGGCCGTCAACGACAAGTGGAGCCTCGCGGTGATGCTGCGTTACCCGATCAGGAGCGGTCTGGACTACGGCGCGAAGGTCTGCGCGAGCGTGGCCACCCAGTTGGTCACCCCGCAGCCCGGTGCCGCGCTCAAGGTGCCGCAGCAGCCGGTCGGGAAGCTCTGATGGCCGGCAATCGTCGGTCCGGTCGGCGTCCGGGCGCTGACGCGTCCCCACTTCGACTGGTCGCCATCGCGGTCATCCTGATCGGGTTGGTACTGGTCTCGCTGCGGCTGCTGCCCGGGTCGCCGTTCGAGTCGGCTGCCGCCGCCAAGTGGGGCGACGCCGGCACGTCGCCCAGCGACCGGTCCACGGGTTCGGCCACCGACCGCAGCGCCCGCCAGCCGGCCCCACCGTCACCGAGCCCCAGCCCCTCGCTGGAGCCGCTGCCGTTCGTGGCCAAGAACCTCGACCTGGACATCCAGGGTTGGTATTCCTGGAGCGTGCTGGACCGGCGGACCGGGCAGATCATCGGTTCCAAGAACATGGGTGAGACCAGCACGACCGCCTCGTTGATCAAGTCTTGGATCGTCGCCGACTACCTACGACGGACAGCCGACGCCGGGCAGACGCCGAGCGACGCGAAGCTCGCCGACGCGACGCGGATCATCCGCGACAGCGACAACACCAGGGCCGAGCAGTTCTATAACCAGGTCGGCCGGGACGCCTCGATCAAGCGGCTGATCTCCATGTGCAAGCTGACCGACAGCAGCGTCGCCCCCGACAAGGGCTGGTCCCGGACGGCACTTTCCCCCCGGGACACCGCCCGACTGGGCAACTGCATCGCCACCGGCACCGCCGCCGGGCCGAAGTGGACCAAGTGGCTGCTCAACGAGATGAAGCTGGTGCGCGGCGCCGGTGACTTCGGCATCCGCAAGGCCTTCCCGGCCGCCGAGCAGAAGCAGATCGCCATCAAGAACGGGTGGATCGACCGGACCAAGGAGCAGGAGATGCACATCAACTGCCTGGCGATCGGCGACACCTGGACGATGGGCGTGATGGTCAGGTACCCGATCGACCTGGGCTACGACTACGGCATGAAGAACTGCGAGAAGATCACCGAGGCGTTGCTGCGCCCCGGCGTCTGAGCCGCGATTCCGGCTGTCGGTCAGCCGGCGAAGAACTCCGGGCCGCCGTCCGGTAGCGCCGGGGCCTCGCCGATCGCGGTGGCCCGCCGGGCCCACTCCCGCAGGCCCGCGACCTGACGGTCACCGAGGGAGAAGTCCAGGGCCCGGAAGTACGTGGCAAGCGTCGCCGCGTCGAACGCCTCCCAGCGGGCCGCCGCCTCGGCGACCTGGTCCAACTCGGCCAGGCAGAGGTCCCGCGAACGCAGGAACGCCTCATGCACCTCCTTGACCATGCCCGGGTGGGCGGCGGCGAAGTCGCGGCGGACCGCCCAGACCGCGAAGACCATCGGCAGCCCCGTCCACTCCCGCCACGCCTGCCCGAGGTCGGTGACGGTGAGGCCGCGCTGCGGCGCCTCGTAGTACGCCCGCAACGCCACGTCCCCGATCAGCACCGCGGCGTCGGCCTCCAGCAGCATCTGGGTCAGGTCCGGCGGGCAGCGGAAGTAGTCGGGTCGGACGCCGTACTGCTCGGCGAGCAGCAGCTGCGCCGTCATCACCCCGGTCCGCGAGGTCGAGCCGAGCGCCACCCGAGCGCCGTCCAGCTCGCCCAGGGGTCGGGTGGAGACCATGTTGACCGAGAGCACCGGCCCGTCACTGCCCACCGCAAGATCCGGCAGGAGCAGCAGCTCGTCGGCGTGCCGCAGGTACTCCAGCAGCGTGATCGGGCCGATGTCGAGGTCACCGGCGACCAGCGCCGCGCTCAGCCGGTCCGGCGAATCCTTGTGCAGGTCGACGTCGAGCAGTGCACCGGAGCGCATCAGACCCCAGTAGATCGGCAGGCAGTTCAGGAACTGGATGTGCCCGACCCGCGGGCGTGCGATGCGCTCAGCCATGACCCGACCGTATCCCCGGCCTCCGGTTCCGGCTCGGCGGGCCGGCTCGGAGTGGCCAACCCCGCACCATGGTGTCGTCCGTCGGCCTCGCCCGACGACGGCCGTCGTACCGCGCGGGCGACGACGGGCGCGAAGGCCGACACCACCAGGAGACCGGCCAGGCCCGCCCCGGCGATCAGTGGGCGGGGCGAGACAGCCGTGAGCAGCACACCACCGACCAGATAGCCCGCCATCGAGCCGCCCTGCACCGCAGCGCCATAGCTGGCGTAGGCGCGACCCCGCATCGCCTCCGGCACCCGGCGGCTGATGAGCAGGTTGGCGAAGACGTTCTCGCCGCCGTTCGCCGCGCCGGCCACCAGCCAGAGCGGCACCAGCAGGCCGGCCGTCGGCACCCCTGCGGCGAGCAGCACCAGCAGGCTGCACACGGCCAGGCTCGCCAACACCCCACGGGTGAGGGCCGCGTCGTCGTCGAACCGGCGGGCGAGTCGTGCGGCGAGCCAGCTACCGGGCAGCATGCCGGCCATCCAGGCCGCGCCCACCAGGCCGTAGGTGGTCGCCGAACCGCCCAGCGTCTCCCGGATGAAGAAGACCTCGATCACGTTGATGCCGCCGATCGCCGCGATCACCACCGCGGTACTCACCACCATGACCAGCATCAGCGGATCACGGCGCAGCCGCCAGCCCAGGTCCGTACCCCGGTGGTCTTCTCCGCGCGCGGGCCCCGGCGCTGCGGCGGAGGGTTGGCGGCCGCCGCGCCGGGTCCGCAGCAGCAGACCCGCGACCACCAGTGCCAGGTAGGTAACGGCATCGAGAAGCAGGGGTACGCGGGTGCCGAACTGCCCCACCAGCAGGCCGGCCAGCACCGGCCCGCCGAGCGCGCCGATGGAGACCGCGTTCTGGCTGATCGCACTGGCCCGGGGCAGGTCAGCGGGGCGGACCATCGCCGGCAACAGCGCGGCCAGGCAGGGCTGGGTCACGGCGAGCCCGCAGGCGAGTAGCGCGACGAGACCCACGACCACTATCGGGTGCTCGGCGACGGCGAGCAGCGTGCAGATCACCGCCTGCGCCAGGCCGACGGTCACCAGCAGCGCACGGCTGTCCACCCGGTCGACGAGTCGACCGGTGAGCGGGGCGAGCACCACCAGAGGCAGTGTGGCCGCGAGCAGGAGCCCCGAGACGGCAAGTCCTCCCGCACCGGCACCCTGCAACGCCAGCGCGAGCGCGGTGGCGGCGAGGAAGTCGCCGCAGATCGTGGTGCCACGCGCGGTGGCGGCGAGCCAGACGTCCGGCCAGCGCGACGAACCAGTTGTGAAGGACATACTTCGAAAATAATCCTTCACAACTGGCCACGCAAGGGGTGTCACGCCAGCGGCACCGTCCGGTACTGCACAGCGACCGAACGCGCTCCCGACGGCGGGTCGGCCTGACGCCGCCGCGCCTGATACGGGCGAAGCAGCGCCATGACCGCGTCGTTCAGCCCGCTCAACTCCTCAGCGGTCAGCAGCAGCAACGTGTCGGTGAACAGCGCCGTGTCGTACCACTCCGCAGGCTCGTCCCCGGCGCGACGCAACCAGTCCCGGGTCCGCTCCATGCCCCGGACCGCATGCGCCTCCACCAGCGCCTGCTCCGCCGCACGGGCCTCAGGCCCGGCATCACGACCGGCCTCCACCAACACACTCGAATTCGGCACCCGCCACAGCCGCTCGCGCGCATCCCCACGGCTCGGCGCCTGCTCGACCAGACCGAACTTCGCCAACGCCCGCAGGTGATAACTGGTAGCGCTCGGCGACAGCCCGACGATCTCGGCACACTCGGTGGCAGTCCCGCCGCTCTCGCGGCTGTTCAGGTACTCCATGATCGCGATCCGGGCCGGATGAGCCATCGCCCGCATCACCTGCGGGTCACTGATCGTCATCCGACGCGAATCGGGGCGAGCATCGGTCATGGCCCCATGATCCCGGCCGGCACGGTGACCCGCCAACATCCCCGCTCCGACCAACCTCGGCTGTCACCCAGCTTCGTGAGGGGCCTGGGCCGCGAGCGCGACGAGGGCCGCCGCATGGATGGGCGAGCGGGGAGATGGGCGGGCAGCGCGGGCAGCGCGGGCGAGCAACGCGGGCGAGCAGCGCAGGCAGCGCGAGCAGCGCGGGCAGCGCGGGCAGCGCGGGCAGCGCGGGCGGGCAGAGCGGGCAGCGCGGGCAGCGCGGGCGGGCAGAGCGGGCAGCGCGGGCAGCGCGGGCAGCGCGGGCATTGCTGCGCCCCAGCCTGCCGACGGCGCCCGTCACGTCCGACCGTCCCGCCCCGCGCCTCGCCCGCCGCGAGCCCTGCCGCCTCGCCAGGCTCCGGCAGCCTCCGACGACTCGGCAACGCGTTGACCGAGCATTGATCAACACGCATCAAGCGTGTCGTACGTATGTTCTATTCTCTCTTCATGTTGAGGGCGTTAGCGCAGGCGGATGATGCCGTCGACGACTGTTCCCAAGCTTCACTCTGGGCGCTCTCCGACAGCGAGTTGCTCGCTTCTCTCGACAGGGCGCACGTGTTGGCGCAGCGGCTTGCCGCCGTCCAGCTCGGCCTGGTGCGTGAGTTGGACAGCCGTGGTCTGGCAACCGCCCAAGGCGCCTCGTCCACCGCCATCTGGCTGCGAGAGCGGCTCCGCCTCACCAGCCGTTCCGCCCGCCAACTGGTCCAACTCGCCAGCACCATCGACGCCGCGCCACCGGCAGTGCGCGACGCGCTCTTCACCGGCGCGATGTCCGTCGAGCAGGGGCGAGTGGTGGCGGAAACCATCGCCGCGCTTCCACCGGAGGCCGGCCCGGAGGTGGCAGACAAGGCCACCCAACTGCTGGTCGACTGGGCCGACCGCTTCGATCCGACGGTCCTGAGCCGGCTCGGGGAACGCGTCCTCACGCATGTCGCACCGGACTTGGCCGACAAGGCTGAGCTGGCCGCTCTCAAGCGGGCCACCGAGCGCGCCGAGGCCCGCCGGCACGTCACGCTCTCGGAACAGCAAAACGGGGAGGTACGCCTCAGCGGCAACCTCGACACCGAAACCGCGAGCCTGCTGCGAGAGGCGATCGATCCGCTCTGCGCTCCGGCCGGTGAGCACGACGACCGCAGCCCCGGTCAGCGGCGAGCGGACGCACTAGGCGAGGTCTGCCGGCTCGCGCTACGCACCGGCGAACTGCCGGACAACGGCGGCGACCGGCCGCAGCTCGTGGTGACCGTCTCGTTGGACGAGCTGGTCAACGGCGTACGCGCCGGCACCCTGGAGACCGGAGAACCTCTCACGCCCGGCGCGATCCGGCGTCTCGCCTGCGACGCGGGCGTGCTGCCCGCGGTGCTGGGCGGCAACAGTCAGGTCCTGGACGTCGGACGCCAGCGTCGCCTCTTCAACGGCCCGTTGCGCCGCGCGCTGGTGCTGCGCGACGGCGGTTGCGCCTTCCCTGGCTGCGATCGGCCGTCCCGATGGTGCGATGGTCACCACGTGCGGCACTGGGCCGACGGTGGTGAGACAGCACTGGGCAACGCTGTGCTGCTCTGCGGCTACCACCACCGGCTGATTCATCGCGGAGACTGGACGACCCGCATGGCGCCAGACGGCCGACCTGACTTCCTCCCGCCCAGCTGGCTCGACCCCCTGCGCACGCCACGACGCAACGTCTACCACCGACGCTGCTGATATCGGCAAACACGCCACCGCCACCGCCACCGGGCACCGGGCACCGGGCACCGGGCACCGGGCACCGGGCACACTCCCCGACCCCGATCCCGGGGACACCAGCGCACCGGCGCGCCCATGCCCGCGGTCGCGCGTCCGTGCAGCCCCTGCCTCCGCGCCCATGCCACCGCGCCTATGCCACCGCGCCCGTGCCACGGCGTCGGCGCGGCCGCCCCGTCCGCCCGCGGCCCCGCCCGAACCCGACCCGCCCGCCGATGCGCCCGCACCCATCCGTAGGCCCATCCGCGCAGGCCAGCTGCCCGCCTGCGCCCGTCCGCGCACGCCGCCAGTCGCCCGCCCGCGCTGGTCCGCGCACGCCCGCCGGGCCGCCGGCCGGCCCGTGCACCCGAGCCCGTCCGCGCACGCCTGCGAGCCGCCCGCACTTACCGTCCCCGCCGGCCCGCCCGAGCCCGTCCACGCACGCCTGCGAGCCACCCGCACTTACCGTCCCCGCCGGCCCGCCCGAGCCCGTCCACGCACGCCTGCGAGCCACCCGCACTTACCGTCCGCGCCGGCCCCCGGCCCGCCGGCCCGCCCGTGCGCCCGAGCCCGTCCGCGCACGCCTGCCAGCCGCCTGCCACAACCGTGCACGCACAGCCCACCCAACCTCCAGACGCACCACGCACATCACCGCACCCGGCATCCCCGCATTGCTGCACGCGGCGACACGCCATCTCGTATGGGTGGTCGTGTGGGTAATTCGGTGGAAGGAACCGCCGCGGGAGCGTAGGGTTGCAGGCCGCTTGACGGCCGAGGTGAGCTGCACCGGAACGGACGTCTTCGCGCCGGGAGGCCGGCCATCCGCCCCCGGACACGCGAGCGCGCAGCAGATGTGAACGATGGGACGTCAGCATGCCCGCACTTGACCTCGACACCCACCTCGACACGGATCTGTCCGCCGAACGCGCTCACCTCGCAACCTCGCGGGCTGCGCTACGTCGGATGCGGGAGCGGGCGGAGGCTCTCTTCGCCGGCGGCGACCAGGTTGCCGGCGATGCCTACGCGGCCGAGACGCTCGGACGGACCCTGGCTCGCCGGGTGGCCGAGCTGGCGGACGACCCCACCACACCACTCTTCTTCGGTCGCCTCGACTTCGCGGGAACGGTGAGTCCCGAGGCCACCGACAGCGACGCCACAGCCACTCAGGCAACCGGCAGCGCAACCACCGGCGGCGCGGCCACCAGCGACACGACCACCAGCGACACGACCGACGGCACCGCAACCACCAGCACCGCAACCACCGGCAACACGACCGCCGACGCGACCAGCATCAACGGCGATCATGAAGGCCGCCGGTACCACGTGGGCCGCCGGCACGTCACCGACGAGCGCGGCGAGCCGTTGGTGCTGGACTGGCGGGCGCCGGTCTCCCGGTCGTTCTACCGGGCCAGCGCACGGGATCCGCAGGGGGTGGCGGTTCGGCGGCGGTTCGGGTTCAGCAACGGGGTGCTGACCAGCTTCGAGGATGAGCGGCTGGATCGGGGCGAGGAACTCGGTACGACCAGTCGAATCCTCACCGATGAGATTGAGCGGCCGCGCGTCGGCCCGATGCGGGACATCGTCGCCACCATCCAGCCGGAGCAGGACGAGCTGGTTCGGGCCGATTTGGCCGACTCGATCTGTGTGCAGGGCGCGCCGGGCACCGGGAAAACGGCGGTCGGGCTGCACCGGGCCGCGTACCTGCTCTATCTGCACCGGGAGCGGTTGCGGCGGGCGGGAGTGCTGATCGTTGGGCCGAATCGGGCGTTCCTGTCGTACATCGCGGCTGTGTTGCCGGCACTCGGCGAGGTCGAGGTCGAGCAGGCCACAGTGGAGGAGCTGATCTCCCGGGTGCCGGTGCGGGCGGTCGAGGCGCCGACGGTCGCCGCGCTGAAGCATGACGTACGCATGGCGAGCGTGCTACAGCGTGCGGTTCGGGCGCAGATCGGTACGCCGACCGAGTCGATCACCGTTTCGGACGGCTCGTTCCGGTGGCGGATCGGGTTGGAGCCGTTGCACCGGATCGTCGAGGAGACCCGCCGGGAGGGGCTGCCGTACAGCACCGGCCGGGAACGGGTTCGGGCCCGGGTGGTGAGCCTGCTGCAACGGCAGGCCGAGGCCCGCCGGGCCGAGTCGCCGAGTGATGCCTGGTTGCGGCGGATGGGCCGTTGCCGGCCGGTCACCGACTTCCTGGACGCGGTGTGGCCGGCGCTCACCCCGGAGGGGCTGGTGCACGGCCTGCTCTCCGACCCGGCACGACTCGCCGCGGCAGCGGACGGCCTGCTCGACGACGCCGAGCAGGCCCTGCTCCGGTGGGAGAAGCCGGCGCGGACCCCGAAGGCGACCCGCTGGACCGCGGCCGACACGGTGTTGATCGACGAGGCGACCGGGCTGCTCGAACGGCCCTCCGGGTTCGGGCATGTGGTGGTGGACGAAGCACAGGACCTCTCTCCCATGCAGTGTCGGGCCATTGCCCGCCGCAGCGAGCACGGTTCGATCACCCTCCTCGGTGACCTCGCGCAGGGCACCGCGCCGTGGGCGGCCACCGACTGGAAGGAAACGCTCGCCCATCTCGGCAAACCGGACGCTGTGGTGGTCCCGTTGACGATCGGCTTCCGGGTGCCCGCCGCAGTGGTCGCGTTCGCGAACCTGCTCCTACCGGCGCTCGCTGTGGACGTACCCGCCGCCGAGTCGCTGCGGCACGACGGCGGTCTGGCCGTGCGTACCGTGACCGACCTGACAGCGGCGACGGTGGCGGAGGTGCGCGCGGCGCTCGACCACGACGGTTCGGTGGGCGTGATCGCGGCGGACGACGCTGTCGACGGGCTGCGCGCGGCGCTGGCCGATGCCGGCGTCGAGACCGCGACCGCCGACGACGTGTCGGCCGCGGAGCGGGTCACCGTGGTGCCCGCGACGCTGGTCAAGGGCCTGGAGTACGACCACGTGGTGGTGGTCGAGCCGGCCGCGATCGTCGCGGCCGAACCGCGCGGGCTACACCGGCTGTACGTGGTGCTGACCCGTGCGGTGTCCCGGTTGGCGGTGCTGCACCACGAGCCGCTGCCCGCGCCGCTGTCGACCGCGCAGCACTGACCACAGCGCAGCACGCAACGCGGCACCGACCCGGCGGGCGGCGCTGACCCGGCGGGCAGCATTGACCGGGGCGGGCGGCACTGACCCGGCGGGCGGCACTGGTCCGGCGGGTAACCGGTGCGGGCCGGTGCGCCGGCGGGCGTCAGCGGTCGGTGAGGGCTGCGGCGATGTCGCGCAGTGGCTTGCCGGGCTCGGCGATGGGCACGATGAACGCCAACCAGGAACCGTCGGTGAACTCGATCCGGAGCCGCTTGGGGTTGAGCCGGTGCCAGCCCACCCGGGCGCTGGCCACTGCGGCTCGGGGCGCCGACCAGACCACCCGGGTCTCGGCTGCCGCCTTCTCGTCGTCGGCCTGGCTGGACCAGAGCTTCATCGGCCCGGAGGCGCACACCAGCAGCCGCCGGTCGGTGACGGCGAGGATGGTGTCCTCGGTCGTGGTCGCGGGGGGCACCGGACGTCGGGCGTGTTGCAGGGCGGACGCGGCCGAGCCCGGCGCACCCCGACCAGCGATCCCGTAGACGACGCGGTCGACGAGCCGGTCCCCCGCCGGGAAGGAGATCAGCGGCGAGATCACGTTGAGCAGCACGCTGGAGATGACACCACCACGACCGCTGCCGGACGACTCCGGGCTTTCGGGAGCTGGCATCTCTGCCGGCCGGGCACCCTGGGCGATCTCGGTCTTGGCGAAGGCGAGCACACGTTCGCCCGACTCGACGAGCTGGCTCAGACGTTCCTCGTAGCTCACGGGCTCAGTACCAATCAGGACGGTCGTCGGGCAGCTGGCCGCCGGCGGCGGGCCGACGTGCCTCGGCCGGTCGGCCGCCGACGGGAGCGTCGGCCCTCACCCCACCGCCGCCGGGAGCGTCGGCCATCACCCCACCGCCGCCGGGAGCGTCGGCCCTCACCCCACCGCCGCCGGGAGCGTCGGCCATCACCTCACCGACCAGTTCGCGGACCCGGGCGGCGGCTGCCTCCTGGGCGCGCTTGGCGGCGGCGGTGAACTCCTCGGCCAGGGTGTACGAGTCGAGGCGCATCGCCCGGGCGTTCACCTCGGTCGAGACGATCGTGCCGTCCGCCGCGGCGGTGACCCGGACCAGGCCGGAGTCGCTCATGCCCTCGGCGCTGCTGTCTTCCAGCTCGGTCATCTTGCCGGCCAGCTCGCGTTGCCAGCTGTCCAGGTTGCGGGCCAACGCCTCGATACGGTCCAGACCGGGAAAGGTCATGTCGGTCCCCTCAGGTCAGGATGGAGTCGAAGACATTCTGCACGCCCTTGGTGTAGGGGCCCAGGTCCTCGCGGTACGTGCCGTCCACCAGGTAGTTGCGGTCCTTCGTGCCGTCGGAGATGTCGTGCATGCCGACGCCGGTGTCCAGAAGGGCGCCACCGAGGCCGGGGATGTTGACCGGAGACGCCTGGTTGATCAGGAACTTGCCCGGGAAGAGCGTCTTGAACTTCTCGATCTGGAACGCCCTGGCCTCGGCCGTCCACCCGGACTTGTTCCACGCCCGGTACGCCTTCTTCGCCTTGCGGATCTCCAGGACCGCGCGACGGTACTTCATCAGCAGCTCGGCGACCTTCTGCATCTTGGCGGCCAGCTTCGTCAGGATCTCGGCGAACCGAGCGACGATCTTGACCATCCGACCGACGGTGGTGGCGAGTCGCGCCAGCACCCGGACCACAGTCGCCGCGAGAGAGATGCCGGCGCTCAGCGCCGCCGCCACCGCCGCGATGATCACCTCGGTGAGGAACCAGAGCAGGAACTCGAGGATCAGCTCGACCAGCAGGTTGAACGCGTCGACCGCGGCGTTGGCGGCGTCGACCAGCACCTCCTTGGTGCCGTCCAACCCCTTCGCCAGTTCCTCGATGGCCTCCTCCACCGACTCCATCGAGGCGTGGAAGCTCTCGGCGGCATCACCCGACCAGGCGCCCCGTAGGCGAGCCCGGTGCTGGATCTGTTCACCGGCGATCTCGCGCACCGCCGCGCCGGTGTCGAGGCAGAGCTGAGCGGCGCGCATCAGGTCGTCGGGCTCGCCCGCGACGAGTTCGAGGAGTTGCTCGAACGGCCAGAGCACCGCGTTGGACAGCGGCTTGAACGGGTCGGGGGTGCCGGACACGATCTGCTCGAAGTAGGTCTTGTTCCGCGTCAACGCCTCGGTGCTCATGCCGGCACCGACCCGGTGGTGCCGCCGGGGGACGAGGTGCCCGGAGACCAGGGGGCGGGTGACAGGGGGCCGGGCGCGATGACGTCGGGAGCGGCCGGGCGACCGGGCACGAACATGTCGGTGTTGGCCACGTCGGTGCCGGTGTAGGCGCCAGCTGTGTCGTCGAGCCCTTCGGCGATGTCCGCCATCACCTCGGCGCCGTCGGCCAGCCCTTGCAGGCACGCCTCGAACTGCTCGGCGTACGCCGCCGCGAGGCTGAACGACGCCGGCATCACCCCGAACGCGTGCCGGGGCACGTGCCCCTCCCCGAACGAGCGGTGCAGCTCGCGAAAGCGCGCCGCCCGGTCGGTGGACGCCTTGGCGAACGCCGTCAGCGCCTCCGGCTGGACCTCCAGCTCTCTGCTCGGGCTCGACACGGACCCTCCCCTGTGTCCTGTGCGACGGATCAGCCGCCACGACTCCCCACCATAGGCACTGCTCGCCGCAATCGGTGACCCCGCCCGTGACGTCAGGGTCACCGAGACTGGACTTTGTTCCGTAAACTAGTTTGCGTGGACCTAGACGACGATCTTCCACCCACCGACGCGGCTGCGGCCCTGCGACTGATCCAGGACCAGCGGTCCGCGACAGCGCGTCGACTCGACCCCGACGTCCGCCTGCTCTACTGGCCCTGGGGAGTCGCCTGGTTGGTCGGCTTCGGGCTCTTCTTCCTGCGGTTCTCCCCCGGCGGGAAAGAGTTGCTCCCGCTGCCGAGCTGGCTACCGCTGACCGTTCTCTTCGCACTGCTCCTGGCCGCGGCGGCGGTCCAGGCGGTGGCCAGCGTCCGGGCCTACGGCCAGGTGAGCGGAGAGTCCGCGCGGCGCGGTCGCTGGTACGGGTGCGCCTGGGCCCTCGGTCCGGTGAGCGTCTACGCGGGGCTCGGCCAGGTCTCCGAGCACCTGCCGCACGACCTGGCGGCGCTGCTCTGGTCGGCGACGGCAGTCGGGCTGACCGGCGCGTTGCACATGGCCGGCGGGGCGATCTGGCTGGACCGCGACCTGTTCCGGCTGGGCGTCTGGATCAGTGTGATCAACCTGGTCGGCGTGTTCGCCGGGCCCGGCTGGCACGCACTCGTCGTCTCGGTGGCCGGCGGCGGCGGAATGCTGGTGGCCGGCGCGCTGGCCCGGCGGCAACAGCGACAGCGACAGCAGCCGTGACCGAACTGGACCCGGTCATCCACGCCCAGGCCCGACTGCGGGTGGTGGCCAGCCTCTCCGCCCTCAACGTCGGCGACAAGATCGCGTTCCCACGCCTGCAGGATCTGCTCGGGATGACCGCCGGCAACCTCTCGGTGCACCTGCGCAAGCTGGAGGACGCCGGCTACGTGGAGATCAGCAAGACCCATCGTGGACGCACCCCGGCAACCCTGGTCGGGCTCAGCCGACGAGGCCGGCTGGCATTCGAGGAGTACACCGAAGCGATCCGCGCCCTGCTCGACCCCATCCCGTCGAAGGAGCAACCATGACCCTCGCCCGCGCCGACCAGGCCAGCCGCCGGTACGGCGACGTCCTCGCCCTCGACCGAGTCGACCTCGACGTCCGGGCCGGTGAGCTGGTCGGCCTCCTCGGGCCGAACGGCGCCGGCAAGAGCACGCTGATGAACCTGCTCGTCGGTCTGCGTCGCCCCAGCTCGGGGCGGGTCGAACTGTTCGGTGGCGACCCCCGCGACCCGGCGAGCCGGCGACACGTCGGGGTCACCCCACAGGAGACCGGCCTGCCGGGCACGCTGCGTGTCGGCGAGGTCGTCGACTTCGTCTCCGCGCACTACCCGGACCCGGTGCCCCGCGGCGAACTGCTCGACCGGTTCGGCCTGGGCGACCTCCTCCGACGGCAGACCGGCGGGCTCTCCGGGGGGCAGCGCCGTCGACTGGCGGTGGCATTGGCGTTCGTCGGCCGCCCCCGGTTGGTGCTCCTCGACGAGCCGACCACCGGCCTGGACGTGTCCGCCCGGCACACCCTGTGGGAGGCGATCCGCGCGTTCCACTCCGACGGCGGCACCGTGCTGCTGAGCAGCCACTACCTGGAGGAGGTGGAGGCGCTGGCCCACCGGGTGGTGGTGATCGGGCAGGGCCGGGTGCTCGCCGACGACACTGTGGACGCGGTACGGGGCATCGTCGGCGTACGCCGGGTCAGTCTCGTCGCCGACCACCTGCCCGACCTGCCCGGGATCGTGCGCACCGAACGGATCGACGGCCGGCTCCACCTGCTCACCACCGACGCCGACGAACTGGTCCGAGCGCTCGTCACGGCCGGGACTGACTTCACCGACCTGGAGGTACGACCGACCTCGCTGGAGGAGGCGTTCCTCGCCATCACGAGCGGGGACGGGTCCACCCCGGAGCAGAGCACCGCGGAGGACCGACCCGCCACCGCCGAGGACCGACCCGCCACCGCCGTTCCCGGCGGCCGACCCACCACCGTCTGAGGAGGCCGCCGTGCAGCTCGCCCTGGTCCACGCCCGATACCAACTCCTGGAGATCATCCGGATTCCGGTGGCGATCGTCGGGAGCGCCTTCTTCCCGGCCGCAGCCATGATCTTCTTCGTGGTGCCGTTCGCCGGTGACGACTCGGTCGGCGCCACCCTCGCCACCGCGTCGATGGTCACCTTCTCGGTGATGAGCGCCAACATCTTCCAGTACGGCGTCGGCGTCGCCGAGGACCGCGACCAGCCGTGGAATCCGTACACCCGGACCCTGCCGGCCGGCCCGGCACCCCGGTTCGCGGGCCGCGTCCTGGCCGGCCTGGCACTGACGTACCTCTCGCTGATCCCGGTCGTCGTGATCGGCGCGACGCTGACCGCGGCCGAGGCCACCCCGTCGGCGTTTCTGCTGGCCGTGGGCACCGTGGCCGTGATCTCGGTGCCGTTCACGCTGATGGGCCTGGCCATCGGCTACTCGCTGCCGAGCAAGGCGGCGATCGTCGTCGCGCAGATCGTCTTCCTGCCGCTCGCGTTCGGCGGCGGGCTGCTGTCCGCGCCGGGCGACGCGCCCGGGTTCATCGAGACGATCGCCCCGTTCCTGCCCACCCGGGGAGCGGCAGAGCTGATGTGGGCGGCGGTCAGTGACTACCGCGTTCAACCACTGGCGCTGGTCATGCTCGGTGTCTGGGTGGTGCTGCTCGCCACGCTCGCCGGCTGGGCGTACCGGCGGGACGAGGGTCGCCGGTTCAGCTGACGATTCGTCCGTTTCCGCCCCGAGCCGCGGCGGGACGGTGCCAGGATTCCCGCAGGGGGCCGTCGTGGTCGCCCCGGGTGAGAGGGGTCCTGACGTGAGCACCGTCCCGCCGGGTACGCCCTGCTGGGCCGACCTGGCCACCCCGGACCTGGACGACGCGCGGCGCTTCTACCCGGAGTTGTTCGGTTGGACCGGTCGGGTGACACCGGAACCCGAGGCGGGTGGCTACACGGTCTTCCTGCTCGACGGGAAGCCGGTCGCCGGGGCCGGGCCGCCGGCGATCCCCGACCAGGTGCCGATCTGGTCGACGTACGTCGCCACCGACGACGCGGAGCTGGTCGCCAGCCGGGTCGAACGGGCCGGCGGGCAGGTCGTCGTGCCACCGTTCGAGGTGTTCGACCGCGGCTGGATGGCCGTGTTCGCCGATCCGTCCGGCGCCACGTTCAGCGTCTGGCAGCCGCTGACGATGAGCGGTGCCGAGGTGTTCAACGTGCCGGGCGCGATGAGCTGGAACGAACTGGTCACGCCCGACCCGGAGGGCGCGAAGGTCTTCTACGAGCTGGTGTTCGGCTGGCAGCCGGACGACCAGGCGGTGGGGCCCATGACGTACACCGGTTGGCGGCTCGGGACCCAGATCGTCGCCGGGATGATGCCACCGCTGGCCGACGACTTCCCGGCCGACCTGCCCGCGTACTGGACCGTGTACTTCGCGGTGACCGACGCGGATGCCGCCGCGGCCCGCGCCGCCGAGCTGGGCGGGACGATCCTGGTTCCGCCCCGCGACATCCCGGCGGGGCGGTTCGCCGCACTACGCGACCCCCAGGGCGCCCTCTTCTCCGTCATCGACCTGGGCCCCTGACCCGCGAGCCCCGAGCGGATTGGGGCGGGTGGGACGGACGGGGACCACCAGGGGGCCGTGGGTGCCGGGGACCACCCGGACGCTGGCCCGGTAGTGGGTGGCGAGCAGGTGCTCGGTCAGCACGTCGGCGGGGGCCCCGGCGGCCACCACCTGACCGCCGGCGAGCATCACCATGCGGTCGGCGTACTCGCCGGCCAGGGAGAGGTCGTGCATCGTGGCGAGGACGGTCAGGCCGTGCTCACGACGCAGCTGGTCGACGACTTCCAGGACCTCCTGCTGGTGACCGATGTCGAGTGCGCTGGTCGGCTCGTCGAGCAGCAGCAGCGTCGCGCCCTGGGCGAGCGCCCGGGCGAGGAACACCCGCTGCCGTTCGCCGCCGGAGAGGGTGGCCAGCTCGCGGTGGTGAAAGCCGGTGAGGTCCAGCCGCCCGAGCACCTCGTGGACGGCGTCCAGGTCGGCGGTCGACTCCCGCCCCAGCGTCGGGATGTAGGGGGTGCGGCCGAGCAGCACGTAGTCCAGCACCGACATGCCGGCCGGCACCACCGGAGACTGCGCCACCGTGGCCACGACCCGGGCGCGGTCCCGGCGGCGCAGCGCCGTGCTCGGCGTACCGAAGAGGGTGATCGCCCCCGGCGCGGGCAGCAGGCCGCCGACGGCGCGCAACAGGGTCGACTTGCCGGCGCCGTTCGGACCGATCACGGTGACCCACTCGCCGGCGGCGACGGTGAGGTCGACGCCGGTCAGGATCGGCGTGCCGCCGAGGCCGACGTGCAGGCCACGCACCTCGACAGCCGACACGTCGTCGGAGGCACCGGCAGCGGGCGCGCGGCTCACGTGAGCACCCGCCGGGCGGTGCGCAGCACGATCACGAAGAACGGGCCGCCCAGCAGGGCGGTCACCACGCCGATCGGCACCTCGGCCGGAGCGGCGGCGGTGCGGGCCACCACGTCGGTCAGCGCCAGGAACGCACCACCGAACAGCAGTGACAACGGCAGGATCACCCGGTAGCTCGACCCGGCGAGCAGCCGGACGGTGTGCGGCACGATGATGCCGACGAAGCCGATCAGGCCGGTGGCGGAGACCGCCGCCGCGGTGCCCAGGGACGCGGCGGCGATCAACAGGTAACGGGTGCGCTGCGGGTGCAGGCCCAGACTCTTCGCCTCGTCGTCGCCCACCGCGAGGACGTCCAGTTCACGGCGGTGCAGCAGCACGACGACAGTGGTCAGCACGGCGTACGGCAGCACCAGCAGCACGTCGTGCCAGCCGGCGGTGGCGAGCCGACCCAGCAGCCAGGAGTAGACCGGCTGGATGCTGTCGACGTGCTTCTGCAGCAGGTACGTCTGCCCGGCGGAGAGGAACGCGGAGACCGCCACCCCGGCCAGGATCAGCATCGCCGGTGAGTGGCTTCGCCCACCGGCGGCGCCGAGCACGTAGGTCATCGTCACGGCGAGCAGCGACCCGGCGAACGCGGCCAACGGGATGGTCATCGGCAGCCCGGAGATCGCGCCCTCCCGGCCGGCGCCGCCGAGGGCGATGGCCGCGGTGACCGCGAGGCCGGCGCCGGCAGCCACCCCCAGGAGGTACGGGTCGGCGAGCGGGTTGCGGAAGACTCCCTGGTAGCAGCCGCCGGCGAGGGCGAGCAGACCCCCGACGAGCAGGGCCAGCACCACCCGGGGCAGCCGCAACTCGGTGACGATCGCGATCTCCCGCTCGGACAGGCCGCTGTCGAGGTGCACGCCCGGGATCAGGTTGAGCAACTCGGCGGCGACGCTGCCGGCGGGCAGGCTGACCGGCCCGAGGGACACCCCGGCGACGAGCGCGACGAGCACGGCGAACACGCCGGCGACCAGCCAACGCTTGCGCAGCCCGGCGGGCCGGGCCACCGGTGGTGGCCCGGCGGACCGGGCCACCGACAGCGGCTTGGTCACTGACGGATCGCTGTCACGCGGGCACCTTGGCGACCGCGTCGATGATCACCCGGAGCAGGTCCACGACCCGCGGACCCCAGCGCGAGGCGATGTCGTCGTCCAGCTCGATCACCCGGTCGTTCTTGACCGCGGTGAGGCCGGCCCAGCCGCTGCGAGCCTTGACCAACGCGGCGCTCTGCTTCGCCTGCCTGACGTCGCCGAGGAAGATGAAGTCCGGGTCGGCCTTGAGGACGGACTCCTGGGACAACTGTGGGTAGCCGAAGTTCTTGCCGTCCGCGTCGGCCGGGTCGGCGATGTTGGTCAGGCCGGCCTGGCTGTAGAGCGAGCCGATGAAGGTCTTGCTGGTCGCGGTGTACAGCTCCGGGCCCAGTTCGTGGAAGAAGGTGAGCTTCTCGGCACGCTGCGGCAGGTCCTTGACCAGCTTGGCGATGTCGTCCTTCATCCGGGTGGTGACGTCGGCCGCCTGGTCGGCGTGCCCGGTGAGCGTGCCCAGCTCGGTGATCTGCCGGTACGAGTCGTCGAGCGTGGTCGCCGCCGGGGTCTGGTAGACCGGGATCTTCAGCTTGGTGAGCTGCTCGACGACCTTGTTCCGGTCGTCGGAGAGCACCACGAGGTCCGGGTTCTTGCCGGCAATCGCCTCGGCGTTGGGCTGGAAGGCGGAGAGATCGGTCTTGGGCACGTCGGCCGGGTAGTTCGACTGGTCGTCGACGGCGGTCACCTGCGGGCCGGCACCGATGGCGAAGAGCATCTCGGTGGCGGTGGGCGACAGCACGACGATCTTCTCGGGGCGCTTGTCGAGGGTGAGCGCGCCGACCGTGACCGGGTAGGCGGCGGCCGCGGTGCCGGTACTCGGCTTGTCGTCGGCCTTCTCGGCGCAGGCGCCGAGGGCGAGCGCGGCGACCGCGAGGGTCGCGGCGAAGAGCCGAGGGGTACGTCTGTTCATGGGGGCCTCCTGTCGGTCGAGGAGTGTGGTGCTTCGCCGACAGGGACTTTCGTACGCCCGCCCGCGAGGCGCCCTTCCTCGAGAGCGCGTATCGCGACCGATCCGCAGGCGACCTGGCTCGTCCCCACCGGCTGGTGGGGCATCACAGTTGCGGGACAGCGCCGGGTTACCCACCGGCTTCGCTGCGGAGAGGTCGGTCAGACCATACCGCGATAACCTGGATGCCTCGGAAGCTGGCCCGGATCGATCCCCGAGGCATCAACAGCCGACTTTCCCCCGCCTCGATCAGCGACACTGCCCTTTGGTCGCGACGGGGCACACAAGAGATCATGCTCCTGATAGTGTGCTCGATATGCACCCCTCCTCGGAAACAGCCAGTAATAGGAAGTCCAGCAACAGGCGTCATATCGCGAGGTTCCTGGTAGCGGCAGCCATGGTCAGCGCCGGCACTTTCGCCGTAGCGTCTCCCGCAGCAGCGGAGGAGGCCTATGGCGCGTGCCCGAGCAGGTATTTCGTTGACGACACCCAACTCTGGTGGTACCTGACGGAGCTTCGGCGCGGGATACCGCCGAACGAAAACAATCGCTACATCTACGGGGAATACAACAACCCGCGTAACAGCAGCGTCCAAAAGAGGTTGTGCGGTCCGGCCTGATGCCATTCGGCGGCTGATAGGCGGCGCCCTTTCGGTTTCGAAAAGGCGCCGCCTATATCATTCATGCCTGTGTGATACGCACCTCGTCAACAGCCGCCTCCACCAGGCTGGCTCCGGACACGTCCGCCGCCTCGACGAGGATGCGGACCGACTGGCCGGCGTACGGGCTGAGGTTGAGGTTCGCGACAGCCCAACTTCCGTTGCGGTTGGTGGCCGCGCCGGCCTGGGTGAGCAGCGCGGTGGTGCCGCCGTTGTGCACCACGCTCACCCGCAGGTAGTCCGCCGACGAGGCGTTCGAGCCGTGCGCCAGGTACCAGGCCAGTGAGAGCGTCAGCGTGCCGGACGACGGCAGGGTCACCGCCGGGGACCGGGCGCTGGTCACACCGCCGTCGACGTCGTAGTCACCGGCGGCCGACCCGGCGAGCCGGCCGGTGACCAGGTCGTTGGAGCCGGCGTACGGGGTGAGCTGCTTGGCGCCGGAGGACGTGGTCGCCTGGGCGGCACCCCGTTCGAACGCGCCCGCCGTGGCGGTGTCGGTGCCGGACGGGTTGATGGTCCAGCCGGTGGCCGTCTCGAAGGTGTCCGACCAGACAGTGGTGCCACCACCGCCGCCGCAGTACTGCGCCTGCTTGCCGATCGCCCGGTACGGGCAGTCGGCGTACTCGCTGAGCATCAGCACCGCCTCCCGGTTGCGCGAGGTCTGCGCGGGGATCACCTCGTCGGGCGGGTAGAAGCCACCGCCGCCGGACGAGCCGGGATACATCTCGAAGGTGTACGCCCAGATGTTGTGGGTGGCCCACATCCAGTCGATGCTGTCCCCGTCGGTGATGTAGAGGTCGCTGGACTGCTGCGGTGTGTAGCTGTTGGTGGCCGCCATCTGCTGCCCGATGGTGGCGAAGGTGTTGTACTGGTCCGCGCTCATCCCGGTCGCGGTGTTCGCCGTGGTGTAGCCGTACGGCCAGAGCACCAGCTGCGAGTACGTGTGGAAGTCGATGTTCGCCTTGATCTGCTGCACGCCACCGACCACGCGACCGTTGACGAAGTTGCGCAGCGCCTGCGTCTCCGGGGCGGAGAACGCCGACGGACCCCGGTAGGTCTCCGACGAGGTGCTGCCGGACGAGCCGCCGCAGCAACCCCAGTTGTAGGACCAGTTGCGGTTCAGGTCGGTGCCCACGTTGGACGAACCGCTGTTGGGCTGCCGGTTCTTGCGCCAGGACCGGTACGACCCGGTGGCGATGTCGTACTCGCTGCCGTCCGGGTTGACCGTCGGCACGATCCAGATCTCCCGGCTGTTGACGATGTTGGTGATCCGGGAGTCGCTGCCGTAGCTGTCGGTGAAGAGGTTGAGCAGGTAGATCGCCATCTCGACGGTCAGGTGCTCACGGGCGTGCTGCTGGGCGTTGAACAGGATCTCTGGTTCGCTCTCGTCGGTGCCGACGTTGTCGGAGATCTTCACGGCCATCAGGTCGCGGCCCTCGTACGACGAACCGATGCTGATCTTGCGGGCGATCGCCGGATGATCGGCGACGACCTGGTTCACGACGGCCGTCAGTTCCGCGTAGTCGTGGTAGTTGGAGTCGGCGGGCGGGAAGGCCAGCGTGCCGACCTCACCGGCGCCGCGCTCGGCGTTGGGCGGCGGTGCCAGGGGTTCCAGCCGGAAGCCGAGCTTGCCGATCGCGGCGGCCTCGGCGGCGGTGGCCGAGATGTGCAGCACACCGTGCTCGGAGTAGTCGATGGCGGCACCGGTGCGGGCCACCGCGTTGCGGTCGGCGAGGGTCCGGGGCCCGAGCACCCGGTAGCTGGCGGACGCCGACTCGGCGCTCCGGTCCGGTGCCGGTCGGGCGGCGACCGGACCGGCGGCGACGGTGACGATTCCCAGCCCGGTGACGACGGCGAGCACCAGGACGCGGCGGAGAGGGATGGGCGTGCGGAGGGCCATGGACTACCTCCTCGATGGGCGGGAGATCCCGCTCGGTGAAGGACACTTCACCACCTGTCACATGGTCATATCAATATCGTTCGCTGTCTTGTGCATCCCGAGCCGATCATCTCGGCGGCAATGATTTTCTAGCCGAGAACATCTGGCGAAACTTCTCTCCAAGCGGAAAACTGACCAGCGACGATGCCCCTCTCGACACCGCGGAGCACCCATGGCCAGACCCCGCCGGTACGCGGCCGCCCTCGCCGGCGTCACCGCGCTCGCCCTGCTCGCCACCGTCGCGCCCGCGGCGGCGGCCCGCCCACCCGCCGTCAACCACGACGAACAGATCACCTTCCAGGACTGGTCCGGGCCCGCCGACTGGCACCGGGGCGACCGGTCCGGCACCCGCGTCGTGCCCGGTGCCCGAGCGGGTCTCACGCTGGCCCACCCGACCGGCACGACGGAGTACGCCGACCCGCACACCGGCGTCACACGCACCTGGGAGTACGGCACCTGGACCTCACCGGTGACCCGGATCGGGTTCGACGCCACCGAGCTGATCGCCTCGTGGAACGCGGAGACCCCCGCCGGCACCTGGATCCAGGTGGAGATGCAGGGCAGCTACACCAGCGGTGACCAGACCCCGTGGTACGTCATGGGTCGCTGGGCGTCCGGCGACACCGACATCAGGCGGACCAGTGTCGAGCGGCAGGGCGACCCCTGGTCGACGATCTGGACCGACACCTTCAGCATCGACGACGCCACCGCCGGGGTGCTGCTGCGGTCGTACCAACTGCGGCTGACCCTCTACCGGGCACCCGGGCAGACCGCCGCGCCGGTGGTCCGGATGCTCGGCGCGATGAGCTCCACGGTGCCGGACCGGTTCACCGTGACGCCGAGCGCCGGGCACATCGCCTGGGGCGTCGAGTTGCCCGTGCCGCGCTACTCGCAGAACGTGCACGCCGGGCACTACCCCGAGTACGACGGCGGCGGCGAGGCGTGGTGCTCACCGACCTCCACCGAGATGGTGGTCGAGTACTGGGGTCGCAAGCCGTCGGCGGCCGACACCTCCTGGGTGGACCCGACCTACCCCGACCCGACGGTCAACCACGCGGCCCGGATGACCTTCGACTACGCGTACGACGGCGCCGGCAACTGGCCGTTCAACACCGCGTACGCGGCCAGCTTCCCCGGCCTGGAGGGGCGCGTGACCCGACTGCACTCGCTGGACGAGCTGGAACGGTTCATCGCCGCCGGCATCCCCGTCGTGACCAGCCAGTCCTTCCTCGCCAGCGAGCTGGACGGCGCGAACTACGGAACCTCGGGGCACCTCTTCGTGGTGGTCGGCTTCACCGCCGAGGGCGACGTGGTCGTCAACGACCCCGCCTCGTCCAGCAACGATGTGGTGCGCAACGTCTACAAGCGCGCGCAGTTCGAACAGATCTGGCTGCGGACCAAGCGCACCAACGCCAGCGGCAGCGTCTCGGGCGGCTCCGGCGGCGTGGCGTACCTGATCAAGCCGACGTCCAAGCCCTGGCCCAAGGTCCAAGGCTCCACCAACTGGTAACCCACCCCACCCCACCCCCTGCGCCCACGCCCTCTCCGCGGGTGATCAAGAGGTTTGCGTCACGGATCCAGTCTCCGGTGACGCAAACCTCTTGATCAACGGGAAGAGTCGGCGGGCGGGTCGGCGGGGTTCTGGTCCTCGCCGGCCAGGGCCGAACGGAGGCGCTCCTTCTCCGCGCGGCGGCGCTCGGTCGCGTCGGCCATCTCGCCGGCCATCTCGTCCCGCCAGCCGCGCAGCAGGAAGAAGGAGAGCGCGGCGGAGAAGACCAACGCCAGCATCAGCTTCAGGAACACGTTCATGTCGATCAGCCAGAGACCCGCCAGCACGGCGACGAACAGCCCGATCCGGCCCAGCGTGTACTTGAGCGCGGCGCTCACCAGCACCACTCCGTTCTCTCCGTCGCCCGCCGGTGCCGGCGGACGGTTCGATCCGCCCGGTGGGCGGTAGCGGTCAGCCGGTCCGGCGGGCCAGCCAGCGGACGCCCGGGAACCAGACCACCGCGTACGCCACTGTGAACGCCGCCGCCGCCAACACACCGGAGAGCAGCGGCGGCAACCCCGCGCCCAACCCGGCGATCAGCAGCCCGGCGAACACGCCCACGGCCGCGGCGACGACCGCCGCCAGCACCCGGGCCGCACCGAACTCCCAGGCCCGGAAGTCGTCCCAGAACAGCCACGCCGGCAGGATCACCGCGAGCCAGCCGTTGGTGTGCCCGAAGTCACCGGCGCCGACCGAGGCGAACGCCCAGTCGAACAACACCAACGCCAACGCGCCGATGACGACCCCGGCCAGGCACACCCCGAGCAGGTCGCCGAGGGTGGCGACCCGCCCCTCGGCGTCCCGGCGGGGAAACCCGCTCTGCTGCTCGGAACCGCTCTTCTCGGCCATCGACTGCGAGGGTACGTGGTGACTCAGGCCCAGACCTGCTGCGGCTCGGCGCGCCGCTGCGCCAGCGACGGGGCCCTGTCGTACTCCCGGACCACGTTGTAGCGGGTGTCCCGCTCGACCGGCTGGAAACCGGCGTCCCAGATCAGGTGCAGCAGGTCCTCGCGGTGCATGGTGTTCGGGGTGCCGTACGAGTCGGCGTCGTGCGTGATCTTGTATTCGACGACCGAGCCGTCCAGGTCGTCCACGCCGAAGTTCAGCGAGAGCTGGGCGACCGACAGCCCGTGCATCACCCAGAAGTTCTTCAGGTGCGGCACGTTGTCGAAGAGCAACCGGGAGACGGCGAACGTCTTCAGCGACTCGGCCGGCGACGCCATCGTCGTCCGCGCCTGGATCCGGTTACGGATCTTGCCGTCCGCCGAGTCGACGAAGTCGTGCTGGTAGCGCAGCGGGATGAAGACCGCGAAGCCACCGGTCTCGTCCTGGAGCTCACGCAACCGCAGCACGTGGTCGACCCGGTGCCGGGGCTCCTCGATGTGGCCGTACAGCATCGTCGCCGGGGTCTTCATGCCCTTGCTGTGCGCCAGGGCGTGGATGCGCGACCAGTCCTCCCAGTGGCAGGCGTGGTCGACGATGTGCTGGCGGACCTCCCAGTCGAAGATCTCCGCGCCACCACCGGTCAGCGACTCCAGGCCGGCGTCCATCAGCTCGTCGAGGATCTCGTCGGCGCTCAGACCGCTGATCTTCTCGAACCACTGCACCTCGGTCGCCGTGAAGCACTTGAGCTTGACGTTCGGCAGCGCCGCCTTCAGCTCGCGCAGCACCTTCGGGTAGTAGCGCCAGGGCAGCGTCGGGTGCAGGCCGTTGACGATGTGCAACTCGGTGAGCTGCTCGTCCTCCATCTCCTTGGCCTTGCGGACCGCCTCGTCGATGCGCATCGTGTACGCGTCCTTCTCGCCCGGCTTGCGCTGGAACGAGCAGTACGCACAGGACGCCGAGCAGACGTTGGTCAGGTTGAGGTGCCGGTTGACGTTGAACATCACCCGCTCACCGTTCAGCTCGGTGCGCTTGTGGTGCGCCAGCCGCCCCAACCAGGTCAGGTCGTCACTCTCGTAGAGGGCGACCCCGTCCTCCCGGGTCAGCCGCTCACCGGCGTACACCTTCGCTTCGAGCTCACGCTTGAGTCCGGCGTCCATGGCACGTCCCTTCCACCTGCGGTCCCGGTCGAGCGTACGTCGGGACGCCGACCGCTTCGGCGGCACGGTCGCCGGCAGCGACCCACTTCACCGAACTCTCAGCCTCCCGTAACCCGCCCACGCATCGACAAGGTTGGCGAGGTGCGGTAGTAACAAGGTGGGGCGGAACACACACACTGGTACCGTCCCGGCGGCCGCGCCCACCGTGCGCGGCGAAGAGCAGCGGGACGAGGAGCGGCATGATCTACAGCGGGCGCGGGCGACGGCAGCGACGACGGAGCCCGGTGATCTCGCCGGTGCTGCGTCCGAAGCTCTGGGCCGCCCTGCTCGGCGCGATCGCCGCCGCTGTGCTGTCCACCCCCGCGTACGCCGAGCCCGGACTGCCCACGACGGTGCCCGACACCGGCGCCCGGCCTCCGGCGATCGGCACTGTCCAACTGCCCGGCGGCCCACCCGTCTCCGGCGTCCCGGCGCCGCCGGTGGCCACCATCGGCGCCGGTCCGCTGGCCGCGCAGATCTATGCCGGCGAAGCCCAGGTCGGCACACTCGGCGAAGCGCTCCTGACGATCAAGCAGAAGCAGTCCACCGCGAAAGCCCAGGTGGAGTCTGCCGCCAAGGTGCTCGCGAGCGCACAGGACGCCCTGCTCCGGGCTCAGCAGGAAGCCGACGCGGCCGCCGCCGACGCCGTCAAGGCAGCCGCCGCGCTGCCGCCCGGCGACCTCGCTCAGGACATCCGGGAGCTGAGCCGCCTCCAACAGATCACCAGGGGCGAGAAGGTCGACGGCGGCACCACGGGCGTGGCCGGTGGGTTGTCCCGGGCCCGCGCGAGTGAGCAGGAGGCGTACCAGAAGCACGCCGAAGCCAAGAACCAGCTCGCCGCCGCCGACGCGGAGTTCACCGCCGGCGAGGGCGCGCTGCGCACGGCCGAGGCGAGCCTGCTCAAGCTGCGCCGCGACAACGCGACCCAACTGATCGAGATCGAACGTCAGCAGGAGGCCGCCGAGCAGCAGTACGGCACCGGCTACGTCGCCAACCAGAGCATCAGCGGCATGGCCGCGCACCCCCGGGCCCTAGCCGCGGTCCGCTACGCGCTCGCCCAGCTCGGTGACCCGTACAAGTGGTCCGAGGAGGGGCCGGACCAGTTCGACTGCTCCGGTCTGATGTGGGCCGCGTACCGGTCTCCCGGCGCCGACTACTTCGACCTGCCCCGGGTCGCCCGTGACCAGTACGCCGCCACCAGGGGGCGGACCGTGCCGCAGAGCGCGCTACTCCCCGGCGATCTGCTCTTCTTCGCCTCCGGCAGCAGTTGGACGACCATCCACCACGTCGGCATGTACATCGGCAACGGCAAGATGGTGCAGGCACCCACCACCGGCGACGTCGTCAAGATCTCGGTCGTCCGCTGGACCCGGCTGTACGCCGCGACCCGGGTGATCGGCGCGGTGCCGGCACCGATCGTGTCGGTGCCGACCCCGCCGGTCACGACGCCCACCCCGACGCCGACGAAGTCCGCGACGCCGACGCCGACGCCCACCAAGTCCGCCACCCCGACGCCCACGCCGACCGGCTCGGCCACGCCGACCCCGACCGGCAGCGCGACGCCCACGCCGACTTCCACGCCGACGCCGACCGAGACCCCCTCGCCGACCACCCCGAGCAACACGCCGACCACGCTGCCCTCGGCGCCCACCAGCGCACCGAACACGACGCCACCGGCGACCACGCCGAAGGCCACCACGAGCGCGACGGGCGGCGACAGCCCGTCGAGCAGCGCCAGCAACGCTGGTTGATCCGCCACGACCCGCTCCGGCTGTCCGCTCGGGAAGATCTGTGGCACGGTGACAACCAGGCACATCCGGCTCGACGTCACGGGTCCGGGTGCGAGCATGGCGCGGAGGGCGGAAATGGCCGAGCAGAGAGATCCGGCGGAGACTGTCGACCCCGTGGTCGACCGAACCGACCCGGCACGGCTCGGCACCGCCGACCCGGTGTCGACCACCGACGCCGACCCGGCCGCCACGGGCGCTGACCAGGGCTCCAGCACCACGGCCACGTCTACGTCCACGTCCGACGGGACCGCGCCCTCGGACAACAGCGCGGCCTCCGACGGCGACCCCGCGCTCTCCGACGGCGACCCCGCAGCCCTCGATGGCAGCTCGGCGGCCTCCGACGGCGGCTCCGCTGACGTCGGCGCCGCTGACGTCGGTGCCGCTGACGTCGGTGCCGCTGACGTCGGTGCCGCTGACGTCGGTGCCGCCGCCGACACCGACGACACGGACACCCCCGCGGCCGCGGCGGACGCTCCCGCCGCCGACACTGGCACTCCCGCCGCCGGCGCGGACTCCCTCGCCGGCACGAACACTCCCGCCAAGGCCGTGGGGAAGGCCACGGCGGCCGTGGCCGTCGCGCACACCACGCCTGTTGATGCCATCCCGGAGCAGCCCGCCGCGCCGGTACGGGCCCGCGCCAGCGTCGCGACCGCCGGGGCGTCCCGCAGCGACCTGCCGGCCGGCGCACCGGTCACCGCCACCACCTACCGCGCGACCGGCTCGGCCGACGCTCCGGTGCCCGGGCAGCGCAACGACTCGACCGCTCCGGCCCGGGCCAGCGCCACCGTTCCCACCAGCAGCCGGGTCACTGCCGGTGCGATCGGCACGCCGGATCCCCGGGGAAGCACGCCAACCGTCTACGGAGCCGGGCCGGTGAGCACCGAGCCGCCCGAGCCGGCGCAACCGCCGCAGCCCGCCCAGCCTCCGGAGCCGTCGACTCCGGAGCCGAGGCCGGAGCCCACGCCGCCGGGCCCTGGGCCGGCCCAGCCCGCACCACCCGAGCCGGAACCCGCGCCGGCCCCGGGTCCGTACCCACCCGGCCCGATGCCGACGCCGCAGCCCCGACCCACGCCGCAGCCCGGTCCGGTCCCGCCCGTTCCGGGTCCGCCCGTACCGCCGCCCTCGCCGGTGCCGCCAGTGCCGGGTCCGCCGGTGCCGCCCGTCCCGGGCCCGCCCGTTCCACCACCCGTACCGCCGGTGCCCGCCCCGCCCGGTCCGATGCCGGCGCCGCCGTTTCCACCGCCGCCCGCGGTGATCGACACGCCCGGTGTACGCGCCACCGCACCGGTCTCCGCACCGCCGGCCGGATGGTCGGCCGCCGTCGGGACGACCCGCCCGACGTCGGGCGGCGGGTGGGCCGAGGCACCCGTCTCCGCGCCGCCGGTGGTGCCCGCCCCCGCGCTGCCCAGTTGGCCGCCGTCCAGCGTCGGCACTCCCCCCTCGCCGGCAAGCGGCTCCGGAAACTCCCGGCCGACCGGGCCGACCGGGCCGACCGGGCCGACCGGGCCGACCGGGCCGACGGTCACCTCCGGACCGACTGCGGCAGGTGCTCGTGACGGGCGACGCGGCGGTGGCTCCGACCTGGCCGGCACCGTCTACGGCAGCGGTGAGGGGCCGGGTTTCGCCACGATCGCGATGCCCACCAACGCGGTGGAGACGTCCGGCTCGCTGACCGGTCACATCCTGGCCCAGGGCTGGGCGGACGGCCCGGCCGAGCGCTCCCGCAACGCCCGGGTGGTGATCGTTCTCGCCGCCGCCCTGGGGCTGCTGGTCGCGATCAGCGTCATGATCGTCCTGCTTGCCGGTGACGCGCTGGACGGCCTGGTGGGCGGCGTGCTCAACGGGTGAGCCGTCGAGGGGACGCGATGGTGAGTCCGCCCACTACGGTCGGGCAACCGGCTGGCGGGTTCGCCGGACCGCCGTACACTGGCTTAGATCACTGACCCGGCGCGCGTGGTGCGCGCCCCTGGGCGATCTTGCGGGCGATCCGGCGGCACAGCCGCGGCAGGCCATCGCGAAGATGCGCCCCGCTCGAAAGGCTTTTGTTGACCACCTCTGCTGACTCCAGCACCGTCACGTCCGTTTTCGACCCCACTCCGGCGGCCGACACCGCCGAATCCATCGACTTCGCCGCGCTCGGCCTCCCCGAGCCGCTGGTTCGCGCGTTGGCGCGGCAGGGCATCACCAGCCCGTTCGAGATCCAGCGGGCCACCGTTCCGGACGCGCTCGCCGGCCGGGACGTGCTGGGCCGTGGACAGACCGGTTCGGGCAAGACCCTGGCCTTCGGTCTGCCGCTCCTGGCCCGGGTCGCCGCCGCCAAGCCGGCCCGCCCGATGCGCCCGCGCGCCCTCGTCCTGGTCCCGACCCGGGAGTTGGCCATGCAGGTCAACGACGCGCTGTTGCCGCTGGGCAAGGCACTCAACGTGTTCCTGAAGACCGCCGTCGGCGGTGTCCCGTACGACCGTCAGATCGACGCGCTCCGGCGCGGCGTGGAGATCATCGTGGCCACCCCCGGCCGGCTCGGCGACCTCATCGAGCGGGGCATCTGCCAGCTCGACGACGTCGAGGTCACGGTGCTCGACGAGGCCGACCAGATGGCCGACATGGGCTTCCTGCCCGAGGTGACCGAACTGCTGGCGAAGACGCCCGCGAACGGTCAGCGGCTGCTCTTCTCGGCCACCCTGGACGGTGACGTCGACGCGTTGGTCAAGCGGTTCATGAACGACCCGGTGACCCACTCCACGGCGCCCTCCACCGCTTCGGTGTCCACCATGGACCACCACATGCTCCTGATCCCGCCGCACGAGAAGTTCCCGGTGGCGGCCTCGATCGCCGCCCGCGACGGCCGGACGATGGTCTTCGCCCGTACGCAGCTCGGGGTGGACCGGCTGGTCGAGCAACTCGCCGCAGTGGGCGTACGCGCCGGTGGTCTGCACGGCGGCAAGACCCAGCGGATGCGCACCAAGACCCTCGCGGAGTTCCGGGAGGGCCGGATGAACGTGCTGGTCGCCACGGACGTGGCGGCTCGGGGCATCCACGTCGACGGGGTCACCCTGGTGCTGCACGTCGACCCGCCGAAGGACCCGAAGGACTACCTGCACCGGGCCGGGCGCACCGCTCGGGCGGGCGAGTCCGGCGCGGTCGCCACGCTGGTGCTGCCCAAGCAGCGCCGGACCACGCTGGCGATGATGGAGAAGGCCGGTGTCGCGCCGGCCGAGACCCGGGTCCGGGTCGGCGACGAGGCGTTGGCCGAGTTGGTCGGCGCGCGGGAGCCCAGCGGTGTCCCGGTTCGCGTCGAGGCGGAGCCGCGCGGCTACGGCGACCGTTCCGGCGGCCCGCGCCGGTTCGGCGACCGCCCGCAGGGCGAGCGCCGCTACGGCGACCGGCCCAGCGGTGAGCGCCGCTACGGCGACCGACCGACCGGTGAGCGCCGCTACGGCGACCGACCGACCGGCGACCGGGGCTACAGCGACCGGCCGCAGGGCGAGCGTCGGTTCAGCGACCGGCCGCAGGGCGAGCGTCGGTTCAGCGACCGACCGCAGGGCGACCGGCAGTACGGCGACCGTCCGCAGGGCGAGCGGCGTTACGGTGACCGGCCTGCCGGCGATCGGGGCTACGGTGACCGGCCGGCTGGCGAGCGGCGGTACGCCGATCGGGACTCCCGGGGCTACGGCGACCGTCCGCAGGGCGAGCGTCGGTTCGAGGACCGGCCGCGGTTCGGTGACCGGGACGGTCGGGGCGACCGGCCGCAGGGCGAGCGGCGCTTCGGTGACCGGGATTCTCGGGGTGGTTTCCGCCCGGAGAGCCGTGGTCGGGATGACCGTCCCCGCGAGGACCGGACCCGCGACGACCGTCCGCGCGACGACCGGCGGGGTTTCGGCGGGCGACCGCCGGCGCGTACCCATTGATCCTCTGATCCACTGAACGCCGTCGCGGAGCAGATGCTTCGCGGCGGCGTTCGCGCATGCCCTGCCGAGGCACGCTGTGTCGCGTAACGTCCGGCTCATGCCGACCATGCCGCAGTCAATCTTCTGGTCCCGGACGGACACCGCCGGCAGCGAGCAGGTCCTCTTCGACGACAGCCGCGGCTTGGCGGCCCGGGGCACCCTGCTCGCCGTGGATCCGATCCCCTGGACCGCCCGCTACCAGCTGACCGCCGCACCGGACTGGTCCACGACCCGGGTCGAGGTCGAGGTCGAAGGGCTGGGCTGGCAGCGCAGGGTGACCCTGGATCGGGCGACGGACCGGTGGCGGGTGACCACCGCGGAACAGGGCGACCTGGACCGGGCCCTGGTCGACGCCGGTCATCCCCGGGCCGGCCTGCCGGGCACCGACGACCCGGACCGGCTGGCCGACGCGCTCGACGTCGACCTGAGCGGCTCCCCGCTGTTCAACACCCTGCCGGTCCACCGGCTCGGGCTGGCCGCCGAGCCGGCCGACATCGCCCACCGGATCACCGTCGCCTGGGTGCTGCTGCCCGGCCTGGAGGTGGTGCCGGCCGAGCAGATCTACACCGGGCTCGGGCCGGGCCGGGTGCGCTTCGCCAGCGGCACCTTCACCGCCGACATCGACCTTGACGACAACGGCTACGTGGTGCGCTATCCCGGGCTGGCGGAGCGGATCGACCCGCGCTGAGCAGGTGCCCAGCCGGGCCAGGCCCAGCGGAACGGAGCGGTTCAGCCGGGCCAGGTGCCGCTGGTCAGGAAGCGTTCGACAGTGGCCAGGTGCGGCGTCAGGTCGAGGCCCTGGGCGGCCACCCAGTCGTCGGAGTAATAGGTGTCGGCGTACCGGTCACCCGGGTCGCAGATCAGGGTGACCACCGAGCCGGTCCGGCCCTCGGCGAGCATCCCGGCGATCAGGCCGAACGCGCCCCACAGGTTGGTGCCGGTGGAGCCGCCCACGCGTCGACCGAGCACGGCCGAGCCGGCACGCATGGCGGCCAGTGACGCCGCGTCCGGCACCTGGACCATCCGGTCCACCACCGAGGGCAGGAACGAGGCCTCCACCGTCGGACGGCCGATCCCCTCGATCCGGGAGCCCTTCCCGGTACGCACCGACCAGTCGGCGGCCAACCAGGCCGGGTAGAACGCCGAGTTCTCCGGGTCGACCACGCAGAGTTTGGTGGCGAGTCGGCGGTACCGGGCGTACCGGCCGATGGTCGCGCTGGTGCCTCCGGTGCCGGCGCCCACCACGACCCAGGCGGGGATCGGGTGCCGTTCCAGTTCGAGCTGGGCGTAGATCGACTCGGCGATGTTGTTGTTGCCCCGCCAGTCGGTCGCCCGCTCGGCGTAGGTGAACTGGTCCATGAAGTGCCCGGCGGAGTCCTCGGCCAGCCAACGGGCCTCGACCACCACGCTTGCGGGGTCGTCCACCAGGTGGCACCGGCCGCCCTGGAACTCGATCTGCGCGATCTTCTCGGGTGAGGTGGAGGCGGGCATCACCGCGATGAAGGGCAACCCGAGCATCCGGGCGAAGTACGCCTCGGAGACCGCCGTGGAGCCCGACGACGCCTCGACGATGGTGGTACGCGGCCCGATCCAGCCGTTGCAGAGCCCGTAGAGGAACAGCGAGCGGGCCAGCCGGTGCTTCAGCGAGCCGGTGGGATGTGACGACTCGTCTTTGAGGTAGAGGTCGATCCCCCAGGTACGGGGTAGCGGAAACGGCAGCAGGTGGGTGTCGGCCGAGCGGTTCGCGTCCGCCTCGACGGCGGCGATCGCCTCCGTCACCCAGGTTCGGCTGGCCTCGTCGCACCGGTCGAGATGAGTCACGCCGGAAACGTAGCAAGCAGTCCCACCGGTGGTCAGCGCCGGTAGGGGCGGGTGCTCCGGCGGTGTTGCCGGCGCTGGCCGGCGCGGCCGGCGGCCTGGACCAGCGGGGTCAGCGCGACGGCCAGCCGGGGTAGGGCGTCCAGCAGGCGCACCTGCGCTCCCCGCCACCGGGGCAGGCTGACCACCGGACGGGGTCGGTGGGCCAACCGGACCGCCCGGGCGGCCACCTGCTGCGCGGTCAACATCGAACCGGTGAACGACGCCACCGCGCCCGGGTCGTCCAGCCGGTCGTGCAGCATCGGCGTCCAGATGCCGTCCGGGCAGAGGCAGGAGACGTGCACCCGGCGGTAGCCCGCGATCCGCAGATCGGACAGGGTGCCGAGGCTGAACGCCAGCAGGGCGTGCTTGCTGGCCGCGTACACCGTCTCGCCGGGCGCGGCGATCAGCCCGGCCAGCGAGACGACGTTGAGCACGTGGCCGTGGCCCTGCCGGCGCATCACGGCCAGCGCGGCGAGGGTGCCGTTCATGGCGCCGAGGGTGTTGACGTCGAACATCCGGCGGCGGGTCGGCTCGTCGTGCTCCCACGACGGGCCGGTGGTGAGGACGCCGGCGTTGTTGACCCAGAGCGCGAGGTCGCCCCGGTCCGTGGCGCTCGCGGCGACGGCGGCGCAGGAGTCCTCGTCCCGGACGTCCAGGGCCGCCCACCAACCCCCGAGGGGCGCTGCGGCGACGGCCACCGCCGCCGGGTCGAGGTCGGTGAGGAGCACCGACCAGCCGTCGGCGTGCAGCGCGGTGGCGATGGCGTGGCCGAGGCCGCCGGCAGCGCCGGTCACCACTGCCACGCGACGTCCCGGCGGGGTCATCGGCGCACGCTACCGCCGTCCGACCCGGCGGCACCAGGGGTACGCGGCGGTCAGGTCGCGGGCGGGCCGACCGGCTGCGGGCGGTTCTCCCACTTGGTGGACAGCGCGATGGCGGTACGGGTGGAGGCCACCCCCGGGGTCCGGTTCAATCGCACGATCAACTGCTCCAGTTCGGCGATCGTGCCGACCCGGGCCTTGAGCAGGAACGACTCGACACCGGCCATGAAGTAGCAGGACTCGATCTCGGGCAGCACCCGCAGCGACTCGAGCATGTCGTCGGAGTCGGCGCCGGAGTCCTCGACGATGCCGATCAGCGCGGTGACACCCAGCCCGATCGACTCCGGGGCCACATCAGCGCGGTAGCCCCGAACGACGCCGCTGCTCTCCAACTTGCCGACCCGTTCGTGCACCGCCGGGGCCGAGAGGCCCACCTGTCGGGCCAGCTCGGCGTACGAGAGACGGGCGTTGCCGCGCAGCAGGTCGACGAGGTTCAGGTCGATGGCGTCCACAGAGAGTGACCCTAGCCGCTGAGGCATAACGTGCGGGCTTCGGCATCCGTTGGACTGAGTGGTGAGTCACTGTTGATAAACCGCCGTGAAGGCGGAGGTCGCACAAGTACCATTACTAACTCCTCACTCAGTGCATTTTTCGCGTTTGGGCGGACAGGTCATGTCCGCGGTGCTGTAATTGCCATACGTCCCTCATGACGGCTCTGGGCTACGCACCAGCCGGGGGCAGTGTGTTCAGCCGGGGGCTTCGTCGACGCGAGGAGGGGGCTGTGGACACTGGAGATCGCCTGCTGACACCGGGTGAGGTCGCCGCGCTGTTTCGGGTAGACCCGAAAACTGTGACGAGATGGGCGGCGGCCGGCCGGATAGGAAGCATCCGGACTCCAGGCGGGCATCGCCGGTTTCGGGAATCCGAGGTGCGGGCCCTGCTTGAGGGGGAGGGCATGCTGGACGAGGTGGATGAGGTCGGAAAGCCACGCAATGTGGGGCCGGCCGCATCCACGGGGCCGGGTCCGGCCAACGCCGGCATGTACTGAACTGGTGCGGACATCGCTACGCGGACCGGACTTCGGCCCGGTCCGCGTCCCGCTTCGGCCGACCACCGGGCGGCCTCGCGGGACGTGACATGGGTGTTCGGCGGTCAGCTTCGGGCTGCGCCGAGCTGGCCGGACCACCGGCGGAACAGGGTGTGCGGGACGCCGAGCGCGTCGAGCACCTTGCCGGCCACGAAGTCGACCAACTGCTGGGCGCTGGCGGCCGCGCCGGCTCCGTAGAAGCCGGGGCTGGCGGGCAACACGACAGCGCCTGAGTCGTGCAGGGCGATCAGGTGCTCCAGGTGACTGCGGGTCACGGGTGTTTCCCGAGGGACGACCACCACCGGGCGGCGTTCCTTGAGGTTGACCTCGGCGGCACGCTGCAGGAGGTCCTTGGAGAGCCCGATCGAGATACCGGCGCAGGCTGCCGTGCTGGCCGGGACCACGGCCATGCCGCGTACCCGGTAGGAGCCGCTGCTCGGCCCGGCGGCCAGGTCACCGGCCGGCCAGTGCCGTACGTCAGCACCGGTCAGGTCCCGGTCGAGCCAGGCGGCGAGATCCTCGGCCCAGTGCCCGTCGCGGAACGGTCGACCGGTTTCGTCGAGCACTGTGAGTCGTGCCGCGCGGGACACGATCAGGTCGACCGGCTCGCCCGCGTCGAGGAGTCCTCCGATGACGGCCGCCGCGTACGGCGTCCCGGATGCTCCGGAGACCCCGACCACCCATGGTTCCCGCATGCCCCCAGCCTGCCTGGTCCGGCTGGGCCGTTGGTGAGCACCCCCGGGATACGCCGCTGCGGCATGACCGGCGGGGTAGGTGGGCATTCCGTCGACCTGACATGCTGCTGCTGGGGATTCGCATCGGATCATCTCGCGCAGGAGGCATCGGTGACGACCGGCGAGGCCCTCCGGGTGCTACGTGCCGAATGCCCGATCCCGTCGCGGCTCTCGCCGTACGCCGACGGTGTGCAGGAGTGGCTGCTCGGCCTGCTGCCCAACCTCGGCCTCGCCCTGGACGAGGCGGCGTTGCACCGGCTGGCCCGTGGGGCGTTCGCCAGGTACGCCGGACGGCTCTACCCGGACGCCTCCGAAGCCGACCTCCGGGTGCTGACCGTGCTGTTCACGTGGTTCTTCCTGGTCGACGACGCCTGCGACGGGCCGGGCCGGCTGACCTCGGAGCAGATTCGGGCTCTGCGCGACGGCACTGTGGCGCTGCTGCACGACGCTCGGCTGCGCCCGGTCGGGCTCAGCGACCCGCTTCGGCGGCTGCTGGCGCTGGCCTGGCGGGAACCGCGCCGGCGGATGCCGGCCCGGTGGCGGTCGCGTTTCGCCGACACGGTGGCCCGGCATCTCGACGGCACCTGGCAGGAGGCGGTCAACAAGGAGACCGGCCGCCGGCCCGGCGTCGGCGAGTACGTGGAGCTGCGGCGGGCCACCTCGGCGGCGGAGGTGTCGTACACGCTCGTGGAGTTCGCGGGCGGCCGGCCGTTGCCCGACCCGGTCTACCACCACCCGCTGCTGCGGCAGATCGCCCAGCTCGGCAACGACCTGCTGTCCTGGTACAACGACCTGGCCTCCTTGGAGAAGGACCGGGCGACCGCAGGTGGGCACAACCTGGTGCTGGCCATCGAAACCGAACTGGCGGTGCCGTCGGCGAAGGCGGTGGCCCTGGCGGTCGAGCGCTGGCGGGAGTCGATGCGGCGCTTCGTCGCGCTGCGGACCGCGGTGCCGTCGTTCGGCCCGGCGGTGGACCGGGCGGTCACCGAGCACCTCGACGTGGTCGCGTACGCCGTCCGGGGCACCATCGACTGGACCTTGGAGAGCGCCCGTTACCCCACCGGGGAGGGCGAGCCGGTGGTCAGCCGGTCAGGGCCGTAGGTCGAGCCGGATCACCAGGTCGAGCAGCGCGAAGACGAACAACGCGATGCCGACGAACCCGTTGGCGGTGAAGAACGCCCGGTTGACCTTGCTCAGGTCGGTCGGGCTGACCACCAGGTGCTGATAGGCGAACGCGACGGCGGTGAGCGCCAGCCCGATCCACCAGAGCCAGCCGAGGCCGATCAACGCGCCGAACCAGACGAACAGCGCGAAGGTCACCACGTGCGCGATCGTGGAGGCGTGCAGCGCGAAGCGCCGGCCGTACCGGGCGGGCACGCTGTGCACGCCGATCTCCTGGTCGATCTCGGAGTCCTGGCAGGCGTAGATCAGGTCGAACCCGCCGATCCACAGCCCGACGGCCGCGCCGAGCACCCAGGCCGGCCCGGAGCCGTCCAGGGTGCCGGTGACCGCCAGCCAGGCGCCGACCGGGCCGACCATCTGGGCGATCCCCAGGATGGCGTGCGGCCAGTTGGTGAACCGCTTGCCGTAGGGGTAGACGACCAGCGGCACCACCGCGAGCGGCGCGAGCACCAGGCAGAGCGGGTTGAGCAGGGCTGCGGCGGCGAGGAAGACCACCAGCGCGACGGCCGCGCCGGTCCAGGCCGTCCGCACGCTCACCGCACCGGTGACCAGCTCCCTCCCGGCGGTACGCGGATTCCGCGCGTCGATCCGCCGATCGAGGATCCGGTTGGCGGCCATCGCGAACGTCCGTGCCCCGACCATCGCCACGGTGATCAGCAGCAGGTCGAGCCAGCGCACCCGCCCACCGTTGACCTGCATGGCGCTCAACGCCGACAGGTACGCGAAGGGCAGCGCGAACACCGAGTGCTCGATGGCGACGAGCTTGAGGAAGGACTTCACCCGGCCCGGCTTCTCGGCGGGAGCTTCGAGGACGGCCATCAGATCCCGTACTCCTTCCAGCGCTTGTCGACCAGGGCCGAGACCTCCGGGCTCATGCTCATCTCCTCCGGCCAACCGCGGGTGTAGCCCTCGGTCGGGAGTTTGCGGGTCGCGTCGACACCCGCCTTGCCACCCCAGAACTGCTGGTACGACGAGTGGTCGAGGTGGTCCACCGGGCCCTCGGTGAGCAGCAGGTCGCGCGCGTAGTCGACGTTGCCGAAGGCGCGGAAGGCGACCTCGTTGTAGTCGTGCACGTCGCAGTCCTCGTCGACGATCACGATGAGCTTGGTCAACGACATCAGGTGCGCACCCCAGATCGCGTTCATCACCTTCTGCGCGTGCTTCGGGTACCGCTTGCGGATCGACACGATCGCGCAGTTGTGGAACACCCCGGCGGCCGGCAGGTCGTAGTCGACGATGTCCGGGATCATCAGCTTGAGCAGCGGTTGGAAGATCCGCTCGGTGGCCTTGCCGAGGCCGTGGTCCTCCTGCGGCGGCTTGGAGGTGACGATCGAGTGGTAGACCGGCTTGCGCTGCATCGTCATCGCCTCGACGTGCAGCACCGGGAACGGCTCGACCGGGGTGTAGAAGCCGGTGTGGTCGCCGAACGGCCCTTCGGGCAGCCGCTCACCCGGCTCCAGGTAGCCCTCCAGCACGATCTGCGCGTGCGCCGGCACCTGCAACGGGACGGTGAGGCAGTCGACCATCTCCACCCGCTCGCCGCGCAGGAAACCCGCGAACAGGTACTCGTCGATGTCGCCGGGCAGCGGCGCGCTGGCCGCGTACGAGACGACCGGGTCGCAACCGATAGCGATGGCGACCGGCAGGCGCTGCCCGAGCCGCTCGGCGACCGCGTGGTGGGCGGTGGAGTCCTTGTGGATCTGCCAGTGCATGCCCAGGGTGTTGCGGCCGTGCTGCTGGAGCCGGTACAGGCCGAGGTTGCGCTTGCCGGTCTCCGGGTGCTTGGTGTGGGTCAGCCCGTAGTTGTGGAAGATCCCGCCGTCGCCGGGCCACACCTGCAAGCCCGGCAGCCGGTTGAGGTCGACGTCCTCACCCCGGTAGACGACCTCCTGGCAGGGCGCGGTCTTCACCTTGCGCGGTGGCACCGACTTGAGCTGCATGACCTTGCCGAGGCCCTCCCGGATGCCCGACCAGCCGACCGGCAGCTCCGGCTTGATCAGCGAGCCGATCCGGGCACCGATCTCGTCCAGCGAGTCGACGCCGAGGGCCATCGCCATGCGCTTCTCGGTGCCGAACAGGTTGATCGCCACCGGCATCTCGCCCCGGGTGGGGCGCTCGAAGAGCAGCGCCGGCCCGCCGGCCCGCACCGTGCGGGTGACCACCTCGCTGATCTCCAGGGTGGGGTCGACCGGGACGTCGACCCGGCGCAACTCCCCCGCGCGCTCCAAAGCCGCGAGAAAGTCCTTGAGATCGGTGTACGGGAAGCCACGAGCCGCCATACCCGCCAGTCTCCCGCACGGGGTGCGGTGTGGCCCAAGCCGGGTGCTGTGACACCGGCGACGACCCCGTGCGCAACCGCGCACCCGCCATGCCCGCCACCCCCGGTGCGCCCGGCGTGCCTGGTCTTGATCCACTCGGGTTTCCGGAAGTCGGGGGGTCCAGCGACCTGGGACGGCCCGACTTCCTGAAGACCGAGTCGATCAATGGTCGAGCGCAGGTTCCGCAGGCATGGCCCTCGGTCGAGCGGGTAGCCGGGCAGCACGCGGACGGAGGCGGCGAATGGGTGAGGATCGGGTACCGGCAGGGTTCACCGAGCAACGAGCACGGGTCGGCCAGATCACCATGAACTACGTCCGTGGCGGCAGCGGCCCGCCGCTGGTGCTGCTGCACGGATATCCGCAGTGCTGGTACATGTGGCGGCACCTGCTGCCCGGGTTGGGGCGTTCCTTCGAGGTGGTCGCGCCCGACCTGCGTGGGTTCGGGGGCAGCGACGCCCCGGCCGACGGGTACGACAAGAAGACCGTCGCCGCCGACCTGCACGGCCTACTCGACCAGCTCGGCCTGGCCGGTGACCTCCGGCTGGTCGGGCACGACCTGGGGACCATGGTGGCGTACGCGTACGCCGCCGCCCATCCGCAGCGGGTGAGCCGGCTGGTGCTCACCGAGGCGCCGATCCCCGACGAGAGCCTCTACACGTTTCCCGCGCTCACCCCGGCCGGCCCCGGGGTGTGGAACTTCGGCTACTTCTCCATCGGCAACGGTCTTCCGGAGGAGCTGGTCGACGGGCGGGAGTCGCTCTGGGTGGACAAGTTCACCGACGCACTGATGGTGCGCAAGGGAAGCATCGCCGCGCCGGACGTCGAGGAGTTCGCCAGCCACCTGCGCGACCCGGCGCATCTGCGGGCGAGCTTCGCCTACTTCCGGGCGTTCGATCGGGACATCGCCGACAACGCGACGTACCGGACCACGAAGCTGACGATGCCGGTGCTGGCCGTCGGCGCGGCGGCGAGCCTCGGCGGGCAGGTCGCCGAGCAGGTTCGTCAGTACGCCGACGCGGTCCGCGGTGAGGTGATCGAGGACTGCGGCCACTGGCTGTACGAGGAGCGCCCGGACGAGATGCTCGCCCTGCTGCGCGACTTCCTCGGGGCGCCCTGAACAGCCGCTTGGTGCGGCGACCTGCACGCGTCCGGAGTCAGTGGGTGCGGGCCAGGTCGACGAAGGCCCGCCACGCGGCCGGGGTGAACGTCAGCAGGCCGCCGTCGCGGTCCTTGGAATCACGGACGTGCACCCGGTCAGGCAGATTGTCGGCGACCTCGACACAGGCGCCACTGTTGTTGCCACTCCGGGTGGACTTGTGCCAGCGGGCTCCGGTCAGATCCATGGCTTCACGATCTCCTCGAAGCAGGTCGATGGACTGCTGCCGGGGCAGCGCGTCACCGCGCCGACTCTCCCACCTTCCGAGCAGGGTCGCCACCTCGTTGATGTCGTCCACTGCGGTGCCGCCGGTCTGGCTGTGCCAGGCGCGCCATCAGGCGGCGGGCGCCCAGGCGTGGACGGCCAGCGGTGGGTCCAGCGGGGCTCGGGTGAGGCGGTTGGCGAAGGTGGACATCGTGTACGCACCGACGCCGAGCACCACGTCCAGAGCGTGTCGGGGCAGGTAGCCCGCGGCGAGGAAGTCGTCGAGTTCGCCGTCGGGCACCGCGCCGCGGTGGTCGAGCACGGCCAGCGTGAACCGGCGCAGTGCCTCCAGCCGCGGATCGGGCAGCGGTGAGCGCGCACGCAGTGCGGTGATCAGCTCGGCACTCGCGCCGAGCTGGGTGAGCTTGCCGGTGTGCAGGGCGACGCAGAAGTGGCACTCGTGACTGGTGGAGACCGCCAGGATGACCACCTCCCGCTCCAGCGGGGCGAGGTCGGTCTGCTCGAAGCCCGCGCTGGCGGTGAGGAAGCCGGTGAGCAACTGCGGCGAGTCGGCCATCAGCGCCACCGCGCTCGGCAGCCAGCCGAACCGTTTCCGCACACCCTCGATGGCCCGATGGGCGGCGACGGGTGCGGTTTCGGCGGTGTGTTCGATGAAGACGGACACGGTTCACCTGCTTTCGAAAGGTCGGCACGAGACCGCGAGGTCGGCGAGGCGGGAGGTCGCCGGGACCGGTGCCGCGTCCCGTAGGGTAGTCAACGTGGTTGACGAAATAGTAAACGTGGTTGTCGAACATGGCAACTGCTGACCCGCCCCGGCCCGGCTTCCAGCTGCCGCTCCTGCTGCTGGCCGGGTTCCGAACGCTCATCGACGACCTGCACGCCGAGCTGGCGCGGCAGGGGCATCCGGAGCTACGGCCGCTGCACGGCTTCGTTCTCCAGGCCGTCGGAATGGACGGCACCACGGCCACCGAGCTGGGGCAACGCCTCGGCATCTCGAAGCAGGCCGCCGGCAAGACTGTCGACCGACTGGTCGAGGTCGGCTACCTGGAACGGATGGACGACCCTCGGGACGCCCGCCGCCGACTGGTCCGGGTCACGCCGCGCGGTGCCGACGGGCTACGCCGTTCGGCGGAGACCTTCGACGAGCTGCGTCGACAGTGGACCGAGCGCCTCGGCGAGGACCGCGTCGACGCCATCGAGGACGACCTTCGCACGATGGCCTCCACCAACTGGTTCCGCCTGGACATGCCGGGCTGGTTCGGCGGCTGAGCAGCCAGAACGACCAGCACCCAGGCCCGACCGACGCCGCTGGCATGGCCGATACCCGGGCATGACCCCGACGGCATGGCCGACACCGACGGCGCAGCCGACAACCTGGGCATGATCGACACCAGATCGCCGAAGTGGCACCATCCTCTGCGCCGGAAGCCACCACATCGCCGACCTGGAGTGGATCACCCTGCGGCGTCAGTCAAGGTCTCCGGGCACATCTCACCTGTCGTGGCGTGGCGGTGGGGTTGGGCGCAGGCTGGTGGGATGTCGGATGCCTACGTCGTCGGCGACCCGGACGGGTTGTCGCCCCTGCTGATCGCGGTACGCGACGCGGTCGCCCGCGAGCTGCACGCACAGGTGGCGCTACGCGGTGAGCGGATCGAGCTGGCCGATCTTCCGGAGGTGTCCTACCAGGTCACGATCCAGGTCGAGCGGGCACTGCGCGCCTGGCGGCCTGGACCACAGTCACCGGGCGAGGCCCTCGCGTAGGACGATCGCCGCACGGTCGGCCCATCGAAAACTGTCACAGGTGATCTCTAGGATCACTGGTGCCGGTCGGGGCCGTGGGCATCGATCCCTGGCTTCTTCCGATCGGCTCATCCCTCACCAAGGAGATCGATGAGATCTGTGCACGTTACGCGTGGCAGGCTCCTGCGCGGCCTCACCGCACTGGTCGTGGGCACCGCGACGGTCGGCGTGGCGGCCGGTCCGGCAATGGCGCAGGACGACCCGGGCTGGGTCAGCGCCTGGCTGGACGACGTCACGGTCAGCGGTCCGGCCGCTCCCGGCCGCACGGTGTCACTGACCCTGACCAGCGCCGGTGCCACCCAGCCCCGGGTGACAGTCGACCTGACCGGCCTGGCCGGCGTGGCCACCGCCACCTTTCCCGACTTCTGTGTCACCGAGGGCACCTCGGTGACCTGCCCGATGCCGTCGACGGCCGTCGACGATTTCGGCACGCTCACCGGCACGGTGCCGGTGGTGTTCCGGGCCGCGCCGGGCGCGGCCGACGGCGCGACCGGCTCCCTCGCCTACACCGCGCTCGGCGAGCAGACCGAGCCGTCCACCCAGCAGGCGGCGATCACCGTGCGGTCCGGGCCCGACCTGCTCGACCTGGTCGACGAATCCGTTGACGGCGTCGCGGTCGGTGACCGCGTGGCCGTGCCGGTGATGGTGGTGAATGCGGGTGACCAACCGGTCGTGGACCTCCGGCTCACCATGAGCTTCCCGGTCGGTCTCACGCCGACGAGCTTCCGCAACTGCCGGTACGGCACCAACACGTCACTCGCCACCGTGGTGGTCTGCACCGTACGGGGCACGTTCGCCACCGGTCAGCGGCACGAGTTGCGGCAGAAGCTGAGCACCACTGTCGGCCCGGCCACCCTGGGCAGCAAGCGGATCACCCAGTTCGTGGAGCCACTGGCCAGCGCGGGGCCACTTCCGAGCGGCGTGAAGCTCACGCACCGCGAGGCCGAGCAGGGGCTGCGGCTGCGGCCGGTGGGCAACCCGCTCGACGTGATCCCGGCCGGGGTGACCGGCGCCGGAGGCCAGACCTACCTGCGCTCGGTGCGGGGAGCCTTCGACGTCGTCGCACAGGGCGCAACCGTCACCGGGGCCGTCGGTGACACCGTGCGGGTCACCGTGGGTCTGCGGAACGAGGGCCCGGGTGTCCCGGATGGCACCAACTCCGGTGACGGCGTCGGCGGCTTCCTCTTCGTGCCGCCGACCGGCACCACTGTGGTCGGCAACCCGTCGGGCTGTTGGCTCAACGGGGACGAGGAGTCCGCCGGGGACGCCCCGCCGACCTGGTACTGCAACGGGCCGGGATCCGTGTTCCCGGCTGGTCTCACCCACACCATCGCGTTCGACCTGCGCATCGACAGTCTCTCCGGTGCGCCGGGCGAGGTCCAGCCGTCGCAGCGTTACCCGCGGGTGGACGACAACCCGGGCAACGACGTCGCCCCGGTGACGGTGGGCTGACCGCACCCGACAGGACAGTGCGGGCCGGTCACTGACGAATCCGTGACCGGCCCGCGCTCCACGTCCAGGTCAGTCCAGCCCACCGTACGAGTGGAGGCCGGTGAAGAAGATGTTCACGCCGAACAGGTTCATCAGCATGGTGAGGAAGCCGAGCACCGCGAGCCAGGTCGCCACGTTGCGACGCACACTCGGCGTGGCCCGGGCGTGCAGGTAACCGGCGTACACCACCCAGGAGATGAACGCCCAGGTCTCCTTCGGGTCCCAGCCCCACGGCCGGCCCCACGCCGCCTCGGCCCAGATGGCGCCGGCGATCACCGCGAACGTGAAGATCGGGAACGCGAACGCGTGCAGCGCGAAGGTCAGTCGCTCCAGGCTGGTCGCGCCGGGCAGCCGCTTGGCCAGGGTGTACGGGAAGCTCCGCTTGCCCTTCTCGTACCCGTTGCGCATCAGGAAGCCGACCGCCGGCACCGCACCGAGCAGGAAGATGCCGGACGCGAACACGATGGTCGAGACGTGGATGATGAACCAGTACGAGTTCAGTGCCGGCACCAGCGGCACGATCGGCACGTACAGGACCAGCTCGGCGGTGGCCACGAGCAGCACCATCACCAGCGTGAGGAACAGCCCGAGCTTGCGCAGCGACGGTCGCTTCCAGAGCACCACCAGCCAGGCGGCAACTCCGATGAACGTCACGGTGAGCACGAACTCGTACATGTTGCCCCAGGGCATCCGGTCGGCCGCGAGGCCACGGGTGACCAGGGCCGCCAGGTGCAGCAGGGCGGCCACAGCGGTGGCGCCCACCCCGAACAGGCCGGCGAGGCGGGCACGCCGCGCGGAACGATCCACGGGCGGCGCGGGGACCGGCGCGTGCGGCTCCTTGACCACGCCACCGCCGGCACCGACCAGTTCGCGGACCGGAGCCGCCGTGGCGACCCGGGTACGGGCGTTGCCCAGCGCGTACTCGACGGCGTGGCCGATCATCGCGATCAGGTACGCCAGGATCGCGAAAGTGACCAGATTGTCGGAGAGTGCGGACATCACTCGGCTCCTTCTCGCACGCCGGCCCGTTCGGCCACTGGGTCAGCATCACCCTTGACCGCAGCGATGAGCTGGGTGAACTCGTCGGCGAACCCCGGATAGTCGGTACGCGGCAACCCGCCGACCTCCATCAAGCTACTACCGCTCGTCGGAGATCCTTCCCCGGGGTCGGCCGGCACCACCCGGAAGAACACCCGACGACGCCGCCCGAACAGCGAACCCATCAGCCCGACCAGCAGGACACCGCAGCTGATCAGCAGCGGCGTCGCACCGGGGTCGTGTCGGACGGAGAGGGTGACGTACCGCTCGGTGCCCAGGAACTCGACTGTGGTGCCGTCGGCCAACGTCCAGGTCTCGCCCTTCTTGAGCAGCTTGGTGCCGACCTCCTTGACCTTGCCGGCACGCACCTGCCGCTGGTCGAGCTGGTAGACCGAGCCGGGGATGCCGGCGTCCATTCCGAGGTTGCCCTGGTAGGCGACCAGGTTCAACACCGGGTTGCGCTCGGTCGGGTACTGCGAGCGGACGAACGGCGGCTGCTCGGGCGCGGTGGGCAGGTAGATGCCGGTGAACGCCATCTGCCCGTCCGGGCTGCGCTGGCCGGTGGCCGGGTCGACGTTCGCGTCCGGGAACGCGGCCAGGCCCTCACTGGTCAGGCCCATGTCGCCGGTCGTCAGGAACGGCTCGTCGCTGACCTGGCTGTTGCCGAACCGGTCGGTGTAACGGATCACCGGGGCGTACCCGTGGCCAAGTAGGTAGACGTTCGCGTCGGCCAGGCGCAGCGGCGAGTTCACCGAGAAGTCGGCGCTGCGGGTCGGCTCGTCCGGGCCGTCCACGGTGACGGTGGCGTTGAAGAACTCCGGCTGACCGGACGGCAGGAACCGGGCCTCGAAGTCGTCCAGCCGCAGGCAGAAGCGGGGCAGGTCGGCGCTGTCCACCCGCGGGCCGAGCTTCGCCTCCGCGTACTGCTGGCGGGTGTTGCAGAACGCGTTGTCCGCGCCCGCCACCAGCAGTCGGTTGCCGCTCCAGCCATACCACGAACCGAGCGCGACACCGATCAGCACCGCGATGAGCGACGTGTGGAACAGCAGGTTGCCGGTCTCCTTGAGGTAGCCCTTCTCGGCGGAGACCTCGTCGCCGCGCACCTCCACCCGCCAGCGGCGCTTGCGCAGCACGTCGGCGATCGCCGCCACGCCACCGGCCGGGGCGGGCACCACAGTGTGCTGCGGGAGCCGGGCCATCCGCTTCGGCGCGGCCGGCGGCCGGGACCGCAACGCCCGGACGTGGTCGCGCAGTCGGGGCGTGATGCAGCCGATCAGGGAGGTGAACAGCAGCAGGTAGATCGCGGAGAACCAGACCGACCCGAAGACCTCGAACGCGCCGATCCGGTCCAGTCGGGGGGCCCAGTCCGGGTGGTCGACGAAGTATTCGTTGACCTTCTCCGGGCTGATCCCGCGCTGGGGCAGCACCGAACCGGGGATGGCGGCGACAGCGAGCAGGAAGAGCAGGATCAGGGCGGTACGCATGCTGGTCAGCTGCCGCCAGGAGTTGCGCAGCAGGGCCAGCAGCCGGTTCGGCCGGCGGCGTGGCGCCGGCGCCACGGTCTCCGGCCGGTCGTCGACGACCGTCATCAGATGCTCACCTCGCCCACCCCGACGGTGGTCTGCAGCCAGATCACGAAGCTCTGCCATCCGCCGGTGACCAGCGCCAGGCCGATCAGGATGAGCAGGGCGCCGCCGACCCGGGTGACCCAGCGGCTGTTGCGCCGGACGGCGCGGAAGACCCCGAGCAGGCGTTCGAAGCCCAGCCCGAAGACCACGAACGGTATCCCCAACCCGAGGCAGTACGCCACGGCGAGCACCACGGCGCGGTCGCTCTGGCCGGAGGCGGTGGCCATCCCCATCACCGCGCCGAGCGTCGGGCCGGTGCAGGGCACCCAACTGAGCGCGAAGACCGCCCCGAAGACCGGTGCGCCGAGCAGCCCGGCCGACGGCAGCCGGGAGATCCGGAACTCCCGTTGCAGGGCGGGGATCATCCCGAGGTAGCCGAACCCGAGCACGATGATCAGCACGCCGACGACGATTTCGAGCTGCCGCTCGTACTCGAAGAAGACCCGGCCGATACCGGCGAACAGGATGGCGGTCGCGACGAAGACGACGGTGAAGCCGGCGATGAAGAGCAGCGTGCCCGCGAGCACCCGGCCCTTGACGGCCACCGTGGCGGCCCGTTCGCGGACCGCCACCCCGCCGTCGCCGTCGGGTGCCGGGTCCGCCGGAGCCCGACGGCCTTCGAGGTCCGCCCCGGCGAGGCCGGTGACGTACGACAGGTAACCCGGGACGAGCGGAAGGACGCACGGGGAGAGGAAGCTGACCAGACCGGCGAGCGCCGCCGCGCCGATGGCGAGCAGCAGCGGCCCGTTCAGGGCCAGGTTCCGGAATGTCTCGCCCATCAGTTCGGCGCCGGCTTCTCGGCCGCGATCCGCTCGACGATCGGTTGCAGGCCCTCCTGCTTGACGGCGGCCCGGATCACCGAGGCGATCCGCCCCTCCCGGTCGAGCACCACCGTCGCGGGGACGGTGTTCGGCGGGATGTCCAGGTCGAGCGCCAGCCGGCTGGCCGGGTCGAACAGGCTCGGATAGGTGACCCGGCCCTGCTCGAACGCCTTGGCCTTGTCCCGCGAATCCTGCACGTTGATGCCGAGGAAGGTCACCCCGGAACCCTTGGTGGCCTGGTAGACGGCTTCCAGGTCGTCCGCCTCGGCGCGGCACGGCGCGCACCAGGAGCCCCAGAAGTTGACCACGACGACCTGGCCCCGGGCCTGGGTGACGTCATAGGTGCCGCCGAGGAGCAGTTCCCCGGCGAGTTTGGGAGGAGCCGAGCGCTGGTCCGGTGCGCACTCGAAGATCCCGTCGGTGGTGGTCGTGCAGGTCTTCTCCTGCCCCTTCGACGACGTGCAGCCGACCAACGCCACCGCGGCGACGGTGGCGAGCAGGCCGGCGGTCCACCTCCGGGCGTTCATCAGGCCCCCTTGGCCGTCCGGGCTGTCGCGGAGAGGGCGATCAGGTGCGCGGCCGGCTCGCTGTAGCCGATGCCCACCACCTTCGCGCCGTCGAAGTGGAACGAGGTGAGACTCGCCAGCCCGCACTGCCGCTTGCGCGGGTCGTGCCAGAGCCGCTTGCGCTCGACGTGGCGACGCAGCGTCCAGATCGGGAGCTGGTGCGACACCAGCACCGCCTCGCGCCCCTCGGCGGCGACCCGGGCGGCCTGCACGGCGGCGAACATCCGCTCGGCGATCACCCGGTACGCCTCACCCCAGGACGGGGTCACCGGGTCGCGCAGCACCCACCAGTTGCGCGGGTCACGGAACGACCCGTCGCCCGGGGACACCTTCTTGCCCTCGAACCAGTTCGCGCTCTCGATCAGCCGCTCGTCCACCCCGACCGGCAGCCCGAACTGGGCGGCGATCGGTTCGGCGGTCTGCTGGGCGCGTTCCAGCGGGCTGGCCACCACGTGCACGATCTCCCGCTCGGCCAGGCCCTGCGCGGCGGCCTTGGCCATCTGCACACCCAGCTCGGAGAGGCGGAAACCGGGCAACCGACCGTAGAGAATCTGATCCGGGTTGTGCACCTCGCCGTGCCGCAGCACGTGGACCACCGTCTTCGCCACTGTTCGCTACCCCCCGTGACCGGCCGCCGCCGCCGCGTTCGCCGCCGTCGGCAGCGCGTCGGCGATGTGTTCCAGAGCGGCGTCGTCCAGCGCCGCCGACACGAACCACGACTCAAACGCGCTCGGCGGCAGGTAGACGCCGGCGGCGAGCATCGCGTGGAAGAACGCCTTGAACGCCGGCACCTGCTGGGTGCGCGCGCTGTCGTAGTCGACCACGTCGGCGTCGGTGAAGAAGATCGAGAACATGCTGCCCGCGTACGACAGACGGTGCGGGACCCCGGCGGCGGCCAGCGCGTCGGAGGCCAGCTTGCCCACTGTGGCGGCCGTCTGGTCGAGGCGCTGGTACAGCGCGTCGTCGGCGAGTCGCAGGGTCGCGAGCCCGGCGGCGCAGGCCAGCGGGTTACCGGAGAGCGTGCCGGCCTGGTAGACCGGGCCGGCCGGGGCGAGTCGCGCCATGATGTCCGCCCGCCCGCCGAAGGCCGCGGCGGGCAGGCCACCACCCATGACCTTGCCGTACGTCCACAGGTCGGCGTCGGAGGCGTCGAGGCCGTGCCACCCGGCGCGGGACACCCGGAACCCGGTCATCACCTCGTCCACCACGAGCAGGGCGCCGTGGGCGTGGGCGATCCGGGCGAGTTGCTGGTTGAAGCCGTCGCGAGGGGCGACCACACCCATGTTGCCGGCGGCCGCCTCGGTGATCACCGCCGCGATGTGCGGGCCCTCGGCGGCGAACGCCTCCTCGACGGCCCGGATGTCGTTGTACGGCAGCACGATCGTCTCGCTGGCCGCCGCGCCGGTCACGCCCGGTGAGTCGGGCAGGCCCAGAGTGGCCACGCCGGACCCGGCGGCGGCGAGCAGCGCGTCGACGTGCCCGTGGTAGCAGCCGGCGAACTTGACGATCTTCGAGCGGCCGGTGTAGCCGCGGGCCAGCCGGATCGCCGACATGGTGGCCTCGGTGCCCGAGTTGACCAGGCGGACCTGCTCCATCGGGGTCCGGTCGACCAGCTCGGCGGCCAACTCCACCTCGCCCGGGGTGGGAGTGCCGAAGCTGGTGCCCCGGGCGGCGGCGGCCTGCACGGCGTCCACCACCTCCGGGTGGGCGTGCCCGAGGATCAGCGGACCCCAGGAGCAGACCAGGTCGACGTAGCGGCGGTCGTCGGCGTCGTACAGCCACGCGCCCTCGCCACGGACCATGAAACGTGGGGCGCCGCCGACCGCCTGGAAGGCGCGCACGGGAGAGTTGACCCCGCCCGGCACGATGGCGCGGGCACGGTCGAACAGGGCCTCGGAGGCCGGCGCTTCGGCCGGGTAGCGGCCGGATCCGGCGGAAAAGATGTCGGTCACGATGCCGCCATTGTGTCAGCGGCGAACGGCCCACCAGCAGCCACCCCGCAGTCGGGTTACCAGGCTCACCCCCGGCCGGTGCCCGCCGACTGCGCCGACAGGAGGGCTCACGGTGTGGGCGGCGACGGGTCACTACCTGGGCGGCGACCGCCTACGGCCGGCACCTCGACGGCTCACGGCCTCGACAGGCCGGACCGGCCGGATCGCGCTAGGCTGACCGGGTGGATCGTGCCGAACTGTCCATCACGCTACACCGGACGGGCGACGAAGCTGTGCTTCGCCTGGCCGGTGAGATCGACATGCTCACGGCTGCGCAGCTCTCGACCGTGGTCAACGAGGTGCTGGCCGACCCGCCGCCGAAGATCGTCCTCGACCTCGGCGGCGTCACCTTCTGCGACTCGCAGGGCCTGGGCACCCTCGTCGTACTCAGCCGCAAGGCCAGCCACGCACAGAGCCTGCTGATGCTGACCCACGTCGGCGACTTCCTCATCCGGGTCCTGGACATCACCGGCCTCCGCAGCGCCCTGATGATCCGCAACGACCAGCCCACCGGCTGACCGGCCCGCCGCGTCAGGCGGTGTTGCCCCAACGGGCCTGCTCCAGCATTCGTACCGCCCGCTCCCGGGCCTCCCCGTCGTCGGAGCGCAGCACTGTCGTCGCCTCGTCGACCGCGTCGGTGAGCCTCCGCCACTGCGTGTCGCGCTCCCGGACCAGGTCCGACTGGGCGGCCAGCTGCCGGGTCTTCACCCACAGCTCGACGAAGACCGACACCTTGGCCCGCAGCACCCACGGGTCGAACGGCTTGGTCAGGTAGTCCACAGCGCCTACCTGGTAACCCCGGAGCGCGAGCTGGGCGTCCCGGTCGGCCGCCGTCAGGAAGATGATCGGCACGTGCCGGGTCCGCTCGCGGCGCTTGATGTGACTCGCCGTCTCGAAACCGTCCATGTCCGGCATCTGCGCGTCCAGCAGGATCACCGCGAAGTCGTCCACCAGGAGTTGCTTGAGCGCCGCCTCGCCACTCTCCACCGCGACGGACTGGACCGGCAGGCCCTGGAGGATGGCCTCCAGGGCCGTCAGGTTCTGCCGCCGGTCGTCCACGAGCAGCGCCTTGGCCATCTGGGTCACGAAGTCTCCTCGGTGCGGCTGCCGTTGATCCAGGACGACATCAACTCGATCAGATCGTCCAGGTCGACCGGCTTGGTGATGTAGTCGCTGCCCCCGGCAGCGAGCGCCGACTCACGATCACCAGGCATGGCCTTGGCGGTCAGGAAGACCACCGGCAGGTCGGCGAAGCGGTGGTTGCGGCGAATCTGGCGCGTGGTCTCGTAACCGTCCTGGTCGGGCATCATGGCGTCCATCAGCACGATGTCCACCTCCGGATGCTCGGCCAGCAGGCGGACACCGTCCGCCCCGTTGTCCGAGTACAGCACGGTCATCCCGTGCAGCTCCAACGCGCTGGTCAAGGCGAAGACGTTCCGGACGTCGTCGTCCACGATCAACACTGTGGCGCCGTCCAGTTGCCGGGTGGCCGGCGCCTCCGGCCGCTCCGGCAGCAGCTCCAGCGGCGGCATGAGCAGCGACGACGGCAGGCCGGCCCGCTGCGGAGACGGCGGCTGGGGCGCGACCACCGCGTCCGGAGCCAGCACCTGCGGCACGAACAGCGTGAACGTCGAACCCTGGCCGGGCGCCGACGACACGGTGATGGTGCCGCCGATCAACCGGGCCAGGTCACGGCTGATCGACAGACCCAGGCCGGTGCCGCCGTAGCGGCGGCTGGTCGTGCCGTCCGCCTGCTGGAACGCCTCGAAGATGATCGACAACTTGTCGTCCGAGATGCCGATCCCGGTGTCGATCACGGTGAAGGCGATCACCTGCTGGGCGTTGGTCAGCGCCGGCACGTCGAACACCGCGTTCTCCGCCGCCGGGGCGATCCGCAGCGTCACCGCACCGTTGTCGGTGAACTTCACCGCGTTGGAGAGCAGGTTGCGCAGGATCTGCTGCAACCGCTGCGCGTCGGTCACCAGCGCCGGCGGCAGATCCTTGCTCACCCGCACCTGGAAGTCCAGGTTCTTCTCCTCCGCCTGCGGCGCGAACGCCTGCTCGACGAAGCCGCGCAGCTCGGTGAAGCGGATCTCGGTCGGCTCGACGTCCATCCGACCCGCCTCGATCTTGGACAGGTCGAGGATGTCGTCGATCAGACGCAGCAGGTCGGAGCCGGACCCGTGGATGGTCCGGGCGAACTCGATCTGCTTCGGGCTGAGGTTCTGCTCCGAGTTCTCCGCCAGCAGGCGGGCCAGCAGCAGCAACGAGTTCAGCGGCGTACGCAGCTCGTGGCTCATATTGGCCAGGAACTCGGACTTGTAGGCCGACGCCCGGGTCAACTGCTGCGCCTTCTCCTCCAGGCCCAGCCGAGCAAGCTCGATCTCCCGGTTCTTCGTCTCGATGTTGCCCTTCTGCTCGGAGAGCAGCGTGGCCTTCTCCTCCAACTCGGCGTTGGTGCGCTGCAACTCCGCCGACTGCTCCTGCATCTCGTGCGCCAGGCGCTGCGACTGGGCCAGCAACTCCTCCGTACGCCGGTTGGCCTGGATGGTGTTGACCGCGATGCCGATGGTGAGCACCAACCGCTCCAGGAACGCGAGGTGCAGCTCGGAGAACGCCGACACGCTGGCGAACTCGATCACCCCGAGCAGCTCGCCCTCGAACAGGACGGGGAGCACCACCAGGTCGGACGGGGGTGTCTCGGCCAGACCGGAACGAAGGGTGAGCCTGCTGTTCGGCGAGGCGCTGACCCGGATCGTGCGACGGGACAACGCGGTCTGCCCGACCAACCCCTCACCCGGTCCGAAGGTGACGTCGGTGCCCCGCGCCACGTACCCGTAGGAGGAGGTCAGCCGCAGTCGCATGCTGCCGTCGGTGTCGTCGGCGAGGAAGAAGGCGCCGAGCTGGGCGTCGACCAGCGGCGTCACCTCCGTCATGATCATGCGGCAGACCTCGCCGAGGTCGCGCTGGCCCTGCAACAGGCCACCGATCCGGGCCAGGTTGGAGTCCAGCCAACCCTGCTCGGCGTTCTTCTTCGTCGTCTCCCGGAGGGTGACGATCATCTGGTTGATGTTGTCCTTCAGCTCGGCGACCTCGCCCTGCGCCTTGACCGCGATCCGCTGGGTCAGGTCGCCCCTGGTCACCGAGGTGGACACCTGGGCGATGGCCCGCAGCTGCGTGGTCAACGTCGAGGCGAGCTGGTTGACGTTCTCGGTGAGGTCCCGCCAGGTGCCGGACACGCCCTTCACCTGGGCCTGACCACCGAGCTTGCCCTCGATGCCCACCTCGCGGGCCACCCGGGTCACCTCGTCGGCGAACGACGACAACTGGTCCACCATCGTGTTGACAGTCGACTTCAACTCCAGGATCTCGCCCTGGGCGTCCACCGTGATCTTCTGGCTCAGGTCACCCTTCGCCACGGCCGTGGTCACCGAGGCGATGTTGCGGACCTGGCTGGTCAGGTTCGACGCCATCGAGTTCACGTTGTCGGTCAGGTCACGCCACGTGCCGGACACGCCCTTCACCTGGGCCTGACCACCGAGCTTGCCCTCGGTGCCCACCTCACGGGCCACCCGGGTCACCTCGTCGGCGAACGACGACAACTGATCCACCATCGTGTTGACAGTCGACTTCAACTCCAGGATCTCGCCCCGTGCGTCCACCGTGATCTTTTGCGACAGGTCACCCTTCGCCACCGCAGTGGAGACCTGCGCGATGTTGCGGACCTGGGCGGTCAGGTTCGACGCCATCGAGTTCACGTTGTCGGTCAGGTCACGCCACGTGCCGGCGACGCCGCGTACCTGGGCCTGGCCGCCGAGCTTGCCCTCGGTGCCCACCTCACGAGCCACCCGGGTCACCTCGTCGGCGAACGACGACAACTGATCCACCATCGTGTTGACAGTCGACTTCAACTCCAGGATCTCGCCGCGCGCGTCCACCGTGATCTTCTGCGACAGGTCACCCTTCGCCACCGCAGTGGTCACCGAGGCGATGTTGCGGACCTGGCTGGTCAGGTTCGACGCCATCGAGTTCACGTTGTCGGTCAGGTCACGCCACGTGCCGGACACGCCCTTCACCTGCGCCTGACCGCCCAGGTTGCCCTCTGTGCCCACCTCGCGAGCGACGCGGGTCACCTCGTCGGCGAACGACGACAACTGATCCACCATCGTGTTGACGGTGTTCTTCAGCTCCAGGATCTCGCCCTGCGCGTCCACGGTGATCTTCTGCGACAGGTCACCCTTCGCGACGGCGGTGGAGACCTGGGAGATGTTGCGGACCTGGCTGGTCAGGTTGCCGGCGAGCTGGTTGACGTTCTCGGTGAGGTCACGCCAGGTGCCGGACACGCCGCGCACCTGGGCCTGACCACCGAGCTTGCCCTCGATGCCCACCTCACGGGCAACCCGGGTCACCTCGTCGGCAAACGACGACAACTGATCCACCATCGTGTTGACGGTGTCCTTCAGCTCCAGGATCTCGCCCTGCGCGGCCACCGTGATCTTCTGCGACAGGTCGCCGCGCGCCACCGCCGTCGAGACCTGCGCGATGTTGCGGACCTGGGCGGTCAGGTTCGACGCCATCGAGTTGACGCTGTCGGTCAGGTCCTTCCAGGTGCCGGCCACGTTCGGCACCTCGGCCTGACCACCGAGCTTGCCCTCGGTGCCCACCTCGCGGGCCACCCGGGTCACCTGCTCGGCGAAGAGCCGCAGCGTGTCGGTGAGGTAGTTCATCGTGGCGGCCAGCTCGGCCACCTCGCCGCGCGCGCCGACCGTGATCTTCTGCGACAGGTCGCCCTTGGCCACCGCCGTCGCCACCTGCGAGATCGACCGCACCTGGCCGGTCAGGTTCGACGCCATGGTGTTCACCGAGTCGGTGAGGTCCTTCCAGGTGCCGGCGACACCACGGACGTCCGCCTGGCCGCCCAGCTTGCCCTCGGTGCCCACCTCACGGGCCACCCGGGTCACCTCGTTGGAGAACGAGGACAGCTGGTCCACCATCGTGTTCACGGTGCGCCCGATGCGCAGGTACTCACCGCGCAGCGGCCGACCGTCGATCTCCAACGCCATGTGCTGCGAGAGGTCCCCGTCCGCGACCGCCACGATGACGCGGGCGATCTCGGTGGTCGGTCGACCCAGGTCGTCGATCAGCGAGTTGATCGCCCGCTGCCCCTCCGCCCAGGAGCCGTCCAGCCCCTCGTCGTCCAGCCGCTCGGTGAGCCGGCCGTCCCGGCCGACGATCCGGCTGATCCGCCGCAGGTCCAGGTACTGCCGCTCCTGGAGCGAGACCACCTCGTTGAAGGCGTCCGCCACCTCACCGGCCGCGCCGGCGCGGCGGGGAAGCCGGACCTTCAGGTCGCCGCGACCGATCCGCCGCAGTGCCTCGGTCAACTCACCGAGGAGCGCCTCGTGGTCGGGCGCGGACGGATCCGCCACCGACTGCTTCGCCGTGGTCATCATTCCTCGCTCAACTCGGGGGCACCGGTCCGTGCGACACACCGGCACCCCATATTGTGCCCGCGCGAGCCGTCGTGCCAGGGTGCGCGACCCGCCAGGTGGCCGGGATCCCCACCGGGACCGTCTCGATGACGCTGGATCGGGCACGGCCCGCCGCAGACCTCGCAGGCGTGACCAACAGGCCCGGAATGCCTGTTCCGTGCGGGTGCTCACGGCGAGGCGGAGTCCGGACAGGGCCCAATTGCTCGCTCCGCCCGGCGGAAGGCTCGCGAGCGTGATCGGCTTGGCACCCGGCAGGGGGACGGTGGAGGATACGAGGGTGTCAGCCGAGACGGGGACGGCGACGACCGGGGCCCGGGACGGGGCGGTCCGGCGTGTCCGGCTGCCCGCAGATCGCCGTACGCCGGCCGCCGCCCGCGCCGTGGTCCGCTCGGTGTTGACCGAGTCACACCTGGACGAGCTGGTCAACGAGGCACTACTGCTCACCACCGAGCTGACCACGAACGCCGTGGAGCACGCCCGCACCGAGCTGGACATCGAGGTCGTCGCCGACGAGATCGGGCTGACCGTCACCGTCTCCGACTTCGCGCCCGGCTCCGGCGACGAGCTCACCGTCGGCGCCCGCAACGACTCCACCGAGATCAACGAGGTCTCCGAGCGGGGCCGTGGCCTCCTGCTGGTCGACCACTTCGCCAGCCGCTGGGGCACGACGTACCTGCCCACCGGGAAGGGCGTCTGGTTCCGGCTGGACCGCCCCGGCGCCGAGACGTCGGCCGAGGCCCTCGCCGTCGGCGCGTCGGCACCGACCAGCGCCGGCCCAGGCACGACAGCGGACAAGTCCGCGCCGAGCGCCAGCGCGATGAGCGAACTCATGCAGACCGCGCCCGACCTGTACGCGGACGACCCCCTGCCCGACTTCGCCACCAGCCTCCTCAGCCGGGTCGCCGAGATGGTGGGCGCGGCCGGCGGCACGATCCGCCTGGACCGGGGCGACGGGCAGGGTCGGCAGGTGTTGGCCCGCTTCGGTCGACCGCCCCGCCCCGGCAGTGAGCTGCTGCGGGTGCCGCTGACCGTGCACCGCCCGTACGCCGGTGAGCTGGAGTTGGACGCCGCGCCGTCGGCGTACGCCCGGCCGTTGGCGGTGCTGACCGCCGAGCGTCTGTCGCTGCACCTGGAGAACGACAGACTGCGCCGGGCCGACGTCCGCCGGCAGGTGTGGCTGACGTTCCTGGCCGAGGCGAGTGAGCTGCTCGCCCAGTCGTTGGACGTCGACCTGACCATGGCGCTGGTACCGCAGTTGGTGGTGCCTCGGCTCGGCCAGTGGTGCGCGGTGCACACCACCGACGAGTGGGGCCGGCTGCGGTTGGCGGCGGCCAGCCACGCCGACGAGTCGACGCTCCCGCAACTGCACAAGGTGTTGGCGGAGACCGGGCCGGATTCGATCCAGGCTCGCCTGCGCGAGGCGTCGCGCAGCGCGGCGCAGATCCCCCTGGGCGGGCCGATGGAGGGCTTCGCGGTCCCGCTGATCGCCCGTGGCCAGCGGCTCGGCACCCTGGCGGTGGGGCGGCACCAACGGCACCGGCACGACCCGGACGAGGTGGCCGTGTTGGAGGACGTGGCCCGGCGGGCCGCGTTGGCCATCGAGAACGCACGGATCCACGCCGAGCGCCGCCGTGTGGCGCAGACGCTTCAGCAGTCCCTGCTGCCGCCGGTGCTTCCCGTCGTGGACGGGATCGGTTTCGCCGCCGAGTACGTGCCGACCGGCGACGACGCCGAGGTGGGGGGCGACTTCTACGACGTGGTGCCGCTACCCGACGGGCGGTGGCTGGTGGTGATCGGTGACGTCTCGGGCAAGGGTGTCCAGGCCGCCGCGGTGACCGGGTTGGTCCGGGATGTGATCCGGGTGCTGGTCGGTGACGGTAAACCGTTGCCGGAGGTGTTGGCGCGGCTCAACGAGACGCTCGTCGAGCGGGGCGGCGGGCGATACTGCACGTTGGCGCTGGCGGCGGTGGGGCCTGGCGAGGGCGACACACTCGACGTGTCACTGCACCTGGCCGGGCATGACCGTCCGGTGCTGCTGTCGGCGGCGGGCGGTGCGGGGTTCTTCGGCACCGGCGGCACCGCGCTCGGCCTGCTCGACACGATCACGTCACCGACAGCGCAGATCGCGCTCTCGCCCGGCGACTCGCTGATCTTCTACACCGACGGCGTCACCGAGCGGCGACGGGGCCGGGAGCTGTTCGGCACCGACCGTCTGCGGGATGCCGCAGCGCCTCTGGCCGGTTATTCGGCCGACGTGGTGGCCGCCCGGCTGCGCTCCGCCGCGATCAACTTCTCGGCCGAGCCGCCCCGGGACGACATCGCCGTCCTGGTGCTGCGCAACGACGCCACGTGACCCGTCGCAGTCGGCCTGAGCCCGCCGCAGGCAGCTCGGCCCGTCGCACGCCGCCTGGCCCCGTCGCACGCCGCCTGGCCCGTCGCACGCCGCCTGGCTCGCCGTGCGAGGCCCACGAAGTTCGGGGCCGCTCGGTAGATTGACGCTCATGTCCATCGCCGCGCAGGCCACGCCGTACCCCCGGCGGGCGGTTCGGGCCCTGGTCACCGCGCAGCTGGCGACCATCGGCGCGTTCCTCGCCGTGCTGCTGCTCTACCTGGGTCGAATGGCGACCGCCGGTGTCGGCCCGGCCGAGATGCTGACCGGGGCCTACGACCCGAAGGACATGGTTCCGTTCGGGATGGACGGGGTGAACCCGTTCCTCTGGCTCTACGCCGTGGTCGGGATGCTCTACCTGGCCGGCGCGGTGCTAGGCCTGCCGTTGGCCATCGCCGCGGTGGCGGTGGTCGCCCGGGAGCGCGAAGCCCTGCCCCGGGTGCCGCGGGCGCTGCTGCTGACCGGGGCGGTCGGCGGCCTGCTGGTGCTGGTGGCCCGCTTCACCCCACCGCTGCTCGACATGCACAGCTGGTGGATGGACTGACCGGTCACAGACCGCCCGGGAGACGCCCGGGCGCGAGCCGGTGCTCCGGATCGAGGTGCTCCTTGGCCGCCCGCAGTCGGGTCAGGCCGGCCAGCTCGCCCCAGAGGTCGACGGCACGCCGCACCGCCGTCGGGGCGGAGACCACCACGCAGCGGCCCTGCCGGGCCAGCAGCACACTTCGGACGGCGGCCAGGATGGACGCCACCCGGTCGGGGGCCAGCGCTCCGGGCAGTGCCGCGTGCACCACGCCCAACCCGGCGGACCCGCGCACCGGCACCGGCGCACCGGCCGCGTCGCGCAACGCGTAGACGGCGGCGTGCAGGTCGCCGATCGGCACCTCAAGTCGTAGCGCGGTGTCGCCCGGGGCGAACGGGTACCGACGCCACCACGTCGGCGCGGAGTGGGCGATCGTCGCCTCCCCGTGCAGCAGACCGACCAGACGCTCGGCGCGTTCGGTGACGTCGGCGGGCCCGCCCTCCAACAGCACCACCAGGCTGCCCGCCCGCGACGGCGCACCGGCCCGGCCGGACATCGACGGGTGACGCTCCCGAGCGGTGGCGGCCGGATGGCCCGGCGGGTACGGATGACGAGGCCGAGGCATGCCTCCGGGCAGGTCCAGTTCGATGGCCGCGGGCTCCAGTCGGGCGGCGAGGATCGTCCGGACCAGGTCGTGCACCTCCAACGGTGTCCACACCGGACGGGACACCCACAGCCGGCTCGCCGGAACCGGCTGCACCCGCAGTGTCGCCGAGACCAGCACACCGAGCGCACCCTGGGAGCCGCAGAGCAGCCGGGCCAGGTCGAGCCCGGGCGCGCCACCTCCGGCGCTCACCAGCTCACCGTCGGCGGCGAGGTAACGGACACCGAGCAGTTGGTCGCACGGGCTGCCGTGACGGTGACTGAGCGGGCCCGCCTCGCCCGCGGCGAGCACCCCACCGACTGTCGCACCGGGCGAGGGGGCGTCCATCGCCAGCCGCTGCCCGGTGCGCTCCAGGGTGGCCTGCACGGCCCGCAGTGGTGTGCCGGCGCCCACCTCGGCGACCAGCGCGCCGACCGGCTCGTGACCGATGCCGGCCAGCCGGCCGGTGTCGAGCATGATGTCCACCTGCACCGGCGTGGCACCCCAGTCGATCTTGGTGCCGGCGCCCCTGGGCACCACCGCCAGGTCGTGCGCGGCAGCCAGCCGCAGCACCTCGGCCGCGGCGTGCGGACCACCCGGCACCGCCACCCACCGCGCCGGCCGCCCGGCGACCTCGTCGGCCGGCCCACCCAAACGGGAGAACGGTGGGCCACAGATGGCCGCCAATCGTCGGGTGATGTCGAGGGCTCCGGACCGGCCGAGGGAACTCGCTGCTGCCGCCATGGCGGCTATCGTACATGTGTTCGAAAGACGTGGTGAGGGCTATCGGGATGCCGCTGGTCCGGCGCAGGACGGGTGGCTGCCGGTAACGTGGCCGCCGTGACCACCGAGACTGCCCCGCCCGCGGCGAAGCGGGTGCCCAGCGAGCGCACCCACCACGGCGACACCGTCATCGACGAGTACGCCTGGCTCGCCGCCAAGGACGATCCGGAGACGATCGCTTATCTGACCGCCGAGAACGCGTACACCGACGCGCGCACGGCACACCTGGCCGAACTACGCGCCGCGCTGTTCGAGGAGACCCGTCAACGCACCCGGGAAACCGACCTGTCCGTGCCGACCCGCAAGGGCGGGCACTGGTACTACACCCGGACGGTCGAGGGGCAGCAGTACGGGGTGCACTGCCGCCGCGCGGTCCGCGACGGTGAGATCGACCCGCCGGTCAGCGCCGACGGCGCCCCCCTGGACGGCGAGGAGGTGCTGCTCGACGGCAACCTGCTGGCCGAGGGGCACGACTTCTTCTCGCTGGGCGCGTTCGACGTCAGCCCGGACGGTCGTTGGCTGGCCTACTCCACCGACTTCTCCGGCGACGAGCGGTTCACCCTGCGGGTGAAGGACCTGACCACCGGCGAGTTGCTGCCCGACGAGGTGCCCGACACCTTCTACGGCACGGCCTGGTCGTCCGACGCCTCGGTGCTGTTCTACGTGACGGTGGACGACGCCTGGCGGCCGAACCGGGTGTGGCGGCACAGCGTCGGTTCGGCCGCCGCCGACGACGTGGTGGTCCACCAGGAGGACGACGAGCGGTTCTGGGTCGGCGTGGAGCTGACCCGCTCGGAGAAGTTCATCCTGATCGACATCCACAGCAAGGTGACCAGCGAGGTGCTGGTGATCCCCGCCGGCAACCCGACCGGCGCGCCGGCCGCGATCGCCCCCCGACGCCAGGGCGTCGAGTACGCGGTGGAGCACCACGGGCACCGTTTCCTGATCCTGCACAACGACGGCGCGGAGGACTTCGCGCTGGCCTTCACCTCGGCGGACGCGCCGGGCGACTGGGTGCCGGTGATCGAGCACACCCCCGGCACCCGGCTGGAAGCCGTGGACGCCTTCGCCAACCACCTGGTGGTGTCGCTGCGCACCGAGGGACTCACCGGGCTGCGGGTGCTGCCGGTCGGCAGCGACGACTCGTACGACATCGACTTCCCGGAGCCGCTCTACAGCGTCGGGCTGGACGCCAACCCGGAGTACCGCACCGGGCAGGTCCGCCTGCGCTACTCCTCCCTCGTCACCCCCGACTCGGTGTACGACTACGACCTGGTCACCCGGCAGATGGTGCTGCGTAAGCAGAAGCCGGTGCTGCCCGGGCCGGACGGCCGGCCGTACGACCCCGCCGAGTACGAGCAGCACCGCGACTGGGCGCTCGCCGACGACGGCACCCGCGTGCCGATCTCCCTGGTCTGCCGCGTCGGTACGCCCCGGGACGGCTCGGCTCCCTGCGAGCTGTACGGCTACGGCTCGTACGAGGCCAGCATGGACCCGTGGTTCTCGGTGGCCCGACTGTCCCTGCTGGACCGGGGCGTGGTCTTCGCCGTGGCACACACCCGGGGCGGCGGTGAGCTGGGCAGGCGCTGGTACGACCAGGGCAAGCTGCTGGCCAAGAAGAACACCTTCACCGACTTCGTCGCCTGCGCCCGACACCTGGTCAAGGCCGGCTGGACGGCCAGCGACAGGTTGATCGCCCGGGGTGCCTCGGCGGGCGGCCTGCTGATGGGCGCCGTCGCCAACATCGCGCCGGACGCGTTCACCGGGGTGGTGGCGCAGGTGCCGTTCGTGGACGCCCTCACGTCGATCCTCGACCCGTCGCTGCCGCTGACCGTCACCGAGTGGGAGGAGTGGGGCAACCCGCTGGAGGACCCCGAGGTGTACGCGTACATGAAGTCCTACACGCCGTACGAGAACGTCACCGCCGTCGACTATCCGGCGATCCTCGCGGTCACCAGCCTCAACGACACGCGGGTGCTCTACTCGGAGCCGGCGAAGTGGATCGCCCGACTGCGGGCGGTCTCCCCGGGCGGTGACTACCTGCTCAAGACCGAGATGGGTGCGGGGCACGGCGGTCCGAGTGGTCGCTACGACGCCTGGCGCGAGGAGGCGTTCATCAACGCCTGGATCCTGGACCGGATCGGCCGCGCCTGACCGTGGGTGGTGGTCTCCTCCGGGTCGGGTTGCCGTGACATCCCGACCCGGAGTCGATCTGCTCCGCCTAGACTTCGGGGACGTGAGCGACGAGGCAGGCGAGGGGGGCGGCGATGCGGGCACCCCGGGCGCGGCCCGGCGCATGTCCGGTTGGATGATCCTCGCCGTCGTCGCCGTCGCACTGCTCGTCTGTTGCTGCTCGGCCGCCGTCGGGCTGCTGATCTCCTGGTCCGCCGGTCTCTTCCACGTTCCGACCTGAGCGGCGCGCTCGGCGTGGCAAGGCGTCATACGCGACCGGCACCCACCAGCGCGGCTGCCTCGCCGGTGCGCACCATCCGCTGCCAGCGCAGCCGGTTGCCGATCAACGCGGTGACCACCGACTGCACCACCACCAGGTACATCAGCTGCCGGTAGACCAGTTGCTGCAACGGCAGCGCCCACAGTGGGCCGTCCTGCCGACCACGCACCGTGACCGTCCGGTCATGGCACCGAAGACCCGATGGGCCGAGCCTCCGGTGCAGACAGCGGTGCCGCCAGCAGGGGTGTTACATCGACTCAGGTCGTGCGCAGCTCGTCCAGCGCGGTGCTGACGCGGAGGAAGAGCAGGCCGACGCCGACCGTCACCAGCACCGCGACCACCCCGCCGGCACCGAGCCAGGCCAGGTGCTCCAGCGGCACGGGAACGGCTCGGTGCACTGCCGGGAAGTGCACGATCCGGGTGTACTGACCGCTGGTGGCAGGGTCGGCGCAGAGCGCCGCAGTGGCCTCACAGACCGTGGTCGACCCACCTCCCGCTGACACCTCCGTGACGAGCCCTCGGCCGAGCAGGGTGCCCACGGTGAGCGCGAGCAGGATCGCCGGCACCGCCGGGGCGAACGCCTGCCAGGCCACCGAACGGCTCAGCGCGGCTCGGGGCACCCCGGTGGCGACCAACGCGGCGTACGCCCGCCGGCGGGCGACGATCCCCTCGACCAGCGCCACGATCAGGCCGCCGGCTGCGATCAGGATGGCCACCGCCACCGCCACGTCGACGAGATCCATTGTGGACAGGTAGAACGAGTCGGGGAGCTCGGCCGCACCGGCGAGCCGGCTCTGCTCCCGGTCGAGCTGGTCCTTCGTGGCGAAGTAGGCGCGCTGCACGGCCGCACCACCGCCGAAGATCAGGGCAGCGAGCAGCGCCGCGAACGTACGGCTGCCCGCCCACGGGTCGGCCATCAGCCGGCCCGCCGCGAGCAGGGCCGGGGGCCGGCGAGCGTATCGCCGCATCAGCTTCCCGCAGTGGTACGAGATCCAGCCGGTGCCGATCACCACACCGATCATCGCCGCGAGGGCACTCACCGCGAACAACACCGGGAGCAGCCGGCCAAGCACCGCGGCGTTGTCGCCGAACCGCTCGTACATCGGGCGGATCGCCGCGAACGTCACCACGCCGAGCCCGATCAGATAACCCGCCCACGGCCTCGGGCCGCGCTCGTGGGCGGCCTTGCGGCTCACGCCGAGCGGGCTGGTCGTGACCGTACGCAGCATCAGTGCGGTGACCAGCGCGGCGACGACCGGCAGACCGAGCACCACGGCGGTCACCGCCCCGGACGACGGCAGCACATCGGTGGGCAGGGCCAGTAGGCCGACCGCGTCCGGCCGGTGCAGCACCTCGCGACCGACCAGGTAGACGCCCAGCCCGGCGACCGTGCCGAGCAGGGCGGCCAGACCGGTCTCCAACACGGCCAGCCTGGTGACCTGGCCGGGGGTGGCACCGGCCAGCCGGATCGCGGCCAACCGACGGTCCCGTGCCGGCGCTCCGAGCCGGGCACACTGACCGGCCAGCGCCAGCACCGGAACCATCAGCATGAGCAGCGCGAACGTCGTGCCGCCGCGCAGTCCCGGTTCGCTCAACAGCGCGTTGTGGTACTGCTCGGACAACCTGTCCGGGTTCTCGGGCGTCGCCGCCGGCGTGCGGATGGCCAGCACGGTCAGCGCCGAGAGCCCGGCCAGGGTCGCCAGCAGGGCGCTGAGTGCGGTGAGCACCACCCGGGCGACGTCGGTGCGACTCCCGGCGAGCGCGAGGCGCACCAGCGTCGCCGCTCTCACCGGGTGCCGCCGACCATCGACACGTCGAGCCCCAGGCCCGTGTGGTCCACCACGCCGTCACGCAGCACAATTTCCCGATCGGCGTACGCGGCGATCCTCGGCTCGTGCGTCACCAGCACGACTGCGGTCCGCTGCTCGCGGGCGAGCCGAACCAGTTGGGTGAGGACCTGCTCACCGGTGAGCGTGTCCAGCGCGCCGGTCGGCTCGTCGGCGAAGAGCACCCGCGGCTCGGTCACCAGCGCCCGTGCCGTGGCGCAGCGTTGCTGTTGACCGCCGGACATCTCACCCGGTCGCACGTCGGCCACCTCGGCCACCCCGAACCGGTCCAGCCAGGTGAGCGCCGCCGTCCGTGCCTCTCGCCGCCCCGTGCCGGCGAGGAGCAGAGGAAGGGCGACGTTCTCCGCCGCGGTCAACTCGGCCACCAGCTGGCCGAACTGGAACAGCACCCCGAACTCGGTGCGCCGCAGCCGGGACCGGGCCGCCTCCGACCAGGTGTCGATGCGCTGGCCATGCCAGGCGACCTCGCCGGCGTCCGGGCGGAGGATCCCGGCCAGGCAGTGCAGCAGGGTCGACTTGCCGCAGCCGCTCGGGCCGGTGATGGCGACGATCTCACCCTCGGCCACGTCGAGCGTCACGCCGCGCAACGCGGGTGTCGGGCCGTACGCCCGAACCACGCCGCGAGCCTGGAGTTGCGTCACGGATGCACCTCCCGGTGCCAGTCGGCGACCCGGCCCAGGGTGGTGTGCAACCACCGCAGGTCCGCGTCGAGATGGGAGATCGCGAAGTCTGCCGCGACCACGTCGCTGAGGGTGGCGGTCGGGTCGGCCTTGACGGTGGTCAGCTCACGCAGGCGCGCGGTGTGCGCGGCGCGCTGGGCGATCAGGTAGGACCGGGCCCGGTCGACGTCGGCGACCAGGAGCGCCACCACGACCTTGGCGAAGAGCGTGCTCGCCACGTACGGCATGGGTGGTTCCACAGTGGAGAGCCACTGGTCCAGTGTGGTCCGCCCGTGGTCGGTCAGCGCGTAGGCCGTGCGGTCCGGCCCTCCCGCGCGATCCTGCCCGGCGGCGGCCACCAGGCCGTCGCGTTCGAGGCGACCGAGAGTGGCGTAGACCTGCCCGAAGGCCAACGGCCGCGCCCTCGGCAGCCGCTCGTCGTGCGCACGCTTCAGCTCGTAACCGTGCCGGCTGCCAGCAGCCAACAACCCGAGCAGAACATGCGGCGTGGACACACCGCCCACTATTCACCCAGCGAATACCCAAGTCAACCACCCACCCCGCCCCCACCCCACACCCCGCGCACCGCCCCCACCCCTCCCCTCCCCGCCCCTCCGCCCCTCCGCCCCGGTGATCAAGAGCTTTGCGTCACGAACGCGCCGCGATCTGACGCAAACCTCTTGATCACCGGGCGAGGGGGCCGGGGTGGGGGTGGGGGTGGGGGCCGGGGTGGGGGCCGGGGTGGGGGCCGGGGTGGGGGTGGGGGTGGGGGTTCGAGGTCAGGGGGTTGGGGTGGGCCAGGTGGGGATGCGGCCGGTCTGGATCAGGAGGTGGGCCAGGTCGGGGCGGTCGGTCGGGGTGGTGGGGTGGGTGACCGGGTCGGCGAAGACGCCCATCTTGCGGGCGGTGGGGCCCAACTGTTCGACCACCCCGTGCAGCTCGGCCACCGCCTCCGGGGCCGGCTGGTACGGCTGGTCGGTGGCGACGGCGAGGTCCCAGCCGTGCACGGTCAGGTCCAGCAGAGCCATCCCGCCCACGACGGTCTGCGGCAGGCCCATACCCGGCGACACACCCTCCAGTGTGGACGGATGTGACCACGCCGCGACCAACCGGTCGGTCTCCACCTCGAACCGGTCCCGCCAGCCTTCACCGAGGTGGTCGGGCTTCTCGGCCCATTCCACCGGCCGCTTCGCGGCCAGCCCCTGGAAGTTGACCACCACTTCGAAGAGGTGGTTGAGCAGGTCACGCACCACGTAGTCGCGGCAGGGCGTGGGCAGGTCGAGCTGGTCGTCGCTGATGCCCCGCACCACGTCGACGGTTCGCGGCGCCGCAGCCGCCAGCAGATCGCTAGTCTGAGTGGTCATAGGGCCAGCGTATGAGGGCGGTCTTGAACAAATGCGACAGCGACCGCGTGGCGACAGCCGGGGAATTCTCGACCCCGGGCGCATGCTGCGCGAGGTGCGCTTCCGACGACACCTGCCGGCGGTGCCGCTACGCCCCTGGGTCGAGCACTACTGGCTGATCGACTGGGCGTTGCACACACCGTTCGAGCAACGGGTCGTGCCGCACCCGGCGGTGAACGTGGTGTTCCGGCGGGACGGCGACGGCGACGGCTACGGCAGCGGCGACGGCAGCGGCAGCGGGGCCGCGTCCGGCGAGGTGGCGGGTGTGGGTCGTGACCTGTTCCGGATCACCCTGACCGGCACCGGCCGCGTCTGCGGGGTGCAGTTCCGCCCCGGCGGCTTCCACCCGTTCTGGCAGCGTCCGGTGAGTGAGCTGACCGGCCGGCGGGTGCCGCTGCCCACGGGCCACCTGGCATCCCCCGGGATCGGCATGTGCGCGGGCACCGACGAGGAGCGTTGCGAAGCCCTGGACGCCCTGCTCAGCGCCTGGGAGCCCACCCCCGATCCGATGGCCGAGGAGGCCACCCGGCTGGCCGAGGCGATCCGCACCGACCGGACGGTGCTGCGGGTCGGCGACTTCGCCGCGCGGCACGACGTCCCGGTCCGCCGGTTGCAGCGGCTGTTCCTGGAGTACGTGGGCGTCGGGCCGAAGTGGGTGATCCGCCGCTACCGACTTCAGGAGGCCGTCGAACAGGCCGCCGGCGGCCCTCTCAGCTGGGCGGACCTTGCCGCCGACCTCGGTTACAGCGACCAGGCCCACCTGGTGCGCGACTTCACCGCGGTGGCCGGGGTGTCTCCCGCCGCGTACGCCCGGTCGGTGCGCTGACCACCAGGGCTCAGCGGCGACGCAGGACGACCACTGCGACGTCGTCCTGGATCTCCGGTGGGGCCAGCTCCACCAGCAACCGGGCGCAGAAGCGGTCCAGATCCTCGTCGACAGTGGTGGAGACCCCGGCGAGGGCGGCCAGCCCCTCGTCGATCGTCGCGTCTCGTCGCTCGATCAGCCCGTCGGTGTAGAACACCAGCGTGGCCCCGGCCGGCAGCACGAACTCCAGGTCGGGCGGGCGAGGTGCCCGGACGCCGAGCAGCGGTGCGGAGTGCTGCACGAACTCGACCTTGCCGTCCATGCTGAGCACCGGCGGAAGGTGCCCGGCGCTGGCCAGCCGGACCCGACCGGTCGGCGGGTGCAGCAGCAGTACGCAGAGCGTGGCCAACTCGTTCGGCAGCAGTGTCCGCATCAGCTCGTTGACCCGGTGCAGGATCTCGCCGGGCTGGTGCCCCTCGACCGCGTACGCCCGCACCGCGTGCCGCAGCTCCGCCATCACTGTCGCCGCGTGCAGCGAGTGGCCGGCCACGTCCCCGATCGCCAGCAGCAGGTGGCCGTCGAGCATCACCAGTTCGTAGAAGTCGCCGCCCACCTCGGTCTGGGCGCTGGCCGGCTCGTAGCGCACCGCGAGGTCCAGTCCGGCGACGGTGGGCAGCCCGCGCGGGAGCAGGCTGCGTTGGAGGGTGACCGCGATCCGGTGCTCCTCGTCGAACGAACGCTGCCCCTCCACGGCCGCCGCCACCGCCTGAGCGAGCTGCTTGAGCACGGGGGTCCGAGCGGTCTGGGTGGCGGTCGGGACCACCACGTACAGCGGGGCTCGGTCCTCGCGCAGCCGGGCGGCGGCGATTGTCACCGTGTCGTCCGTCGGCCACTCGACCAGTGCCCAGCTCTCCGGGGCCTGCACCCGGACAGTGGCGCCGGTCGGCACACCGGTGTCGTCGACCACCCACGGCACCACGGAGGCCGGTGCGCCGGGGCCGGCGCAGATCCCCGCGAGACAGTCCCCGTCGAACGTCTCGGCGATCACCGCCGCCGGGCTCTTGAAGATCTGTGCGGCGCCTTCCGCGGCGGCCTCCAGCAGGCGCGCGAAGGTCGGGGCGGCGTGCACCGACACTGTCGTGTCGGCCAGGCCGAGCAGCCGCTCGGCGAGCAGTTCGGCGCGTTGCCGGGCCTGGTAGTAGCGCAGGACCGCCCGCGTGGTGGCGATCAACTCTTCCGGCTCGATCGGCTCGGTCAGGTACGCGTCCGCGCCCCGGGTCAGCCCCTGGGCCCGGTCGGCCACGTCCACGGCGTGCGCCGACACGTGGATCACCGGCATCGCCGGGTGACGGGCCTTGATCTGTTCGCAGACCTCGTAGCCGCTGAGGTCGGGCAGCCGGACGTCGAGGACGACGAGGTCGATCCGGTCCACCTCGACCCGGGCCAACGCCTCGGCGCCGTTCTCGGCCTCGAGCACCGTGAAGCCAGCCCGGGTCAGCCAACTGACCAGCAGATAGCGCTTGGTACGACTGTCATCGACCACCAGGACGGTCGTCGGCATGCCGTCCACGCCGTCACGCTCCGCCAACGGGTAGGGAGACGTGGAATGTGCTGCCCCGGCCCGGCTCGCTGGTCAGCTCCAGTGTCCCGCCGAGCAGCGTCACCAACCGCCGGGCGTACGGCAGGCCGAGGCCGGTGCCGCCGACCCGGGTCGCGCCCGGCACCTGGTAGAACTCCTCGAAGATCCGGTCGTGCAGCTCGGGGGCGATGCCCAGCCCGGTGTCGCTGACCTCGAACGTCCACCTGTCGCCCTGCTGGTGGGCACGCAGTCGCACCTCGCCGCGCTCGGTGAACTTCAACCCGTTGTGCAGCAGATTGCGTAGCACCTGGCCGAGCAGCACCTCGTCGGTGCGCAGCAGAGCCGGCGCGCTGGGCTCCTCCACCACCAGCTCCACCTCCGGACGGGTGGCCAGCGCGCGCAGTGTGCCGCGCAGCTGACCGAAGACCGGGCGCAGGTCGACGTCGGACAGGTCCAGCTCGATCCGGCCGGACTCCGCCTTCGCCAGGTCCAGCAGCTCGTTGACCAGATTGAGCAGGTCGGCCGCCGACGAGCGGATCAGCTCGACCTGGCGGCCCTGCTCGTCGGTGAGCGGGTCGGAGGCGGAGTCGGTGAGCAGCCGCCCCAACCCGATGATCGCGGTGACCGGGGCGCGTAGCTCGTGGCTCACGTTGGCGAGGAACCGGCTCTTCGACTCACTCGCCGCCCGCAGTTGGGCCGACTTCTCGTCCAGCTCGGCGTAGAGGGCGACGACCCCTCTGTTGGTTTCCTCCAGCTCCTCGGTGAGCTGGTTGTAGAGCGCCAGCACACCACGGTTGGTCTCGGCCAGTTCCTCGTTGAGCACGGCCAGCTCGTCACGTTGGCTGCGCACCTCGTCGAGTGCCGCGATGAGCTGCCCGTTCTGCACCGTCAACTCGTCCAGCGCGCTGGCCGGGGCGATACGGCCGAGTTCGCTGCGGAACTCGGCCAACCGCTCCGGTGTCGGGATCGGCGCGTTGGCCGGGACTCGTCTGGACATCCTCACGACCGTAACCCCCTCGACGGTCGCCACGCTCAACGTGTCGACCAGCCGGGACACCGCACCGGACTGCGGCTGGTAGTGACCGTCGGGCAACGGGGTCACCGGGGCGAGGTCGGCGCGCAGGTGGTATCGGCCGTCGGCACCCGCCTCGATGTGGAAGGTGACGTCCGCGCCGCCGACCGTCCCCAGCAGGTCCCGGGCCACCTCGCTCAGTGCGGTGGCGATCCGAACCTGGTCCTGGCGTTCGAGGCCCACCACGGCGGCCACCTCGCGGCCCCGCTGACGGATCACGAAGATGTCCTGCTCCACCCGCAGCGCCATCTGGAGCAGCGGCTGCGCGGCCGACTCGCCGGTCATGCCCAGGACCTTGCCACGAGCACGCAGGCGTCGTCGCGTCGCACACCCGCGTCGCGCAGGAGGGTTGCCGCCACGACGAGCGGAGAGCGCTCCGCCAGACCCGGGTAGTCCTCCAACCGCCACCGGTCGGCCACCCCGTCGCTGTGCATCACCAGGCGGGAGCCCGGACCGAGCGGGTAGTCGTACTCCCGGATGGCCGGCCGTTGGTGGCCGGCGATGCCGGGAAGCGACACCAGCCCGCGACGGCGGTCGTCCTCTTCGACGATCACACCGGCGATGTTGCCGAGGCCGGCGTAGTGCAGCACGCCTGCCTCCGGCGCGAGTTCGGCGACCGCGAGCGCGGCACCTCGGGTGTGCGACATGCTCCGGTGCAGGTGAGCGACCACCGTCGCCGGTGGGCCGGCCGGGGCGTTGCGGAACGCGGCGAGCGCCGCGTCGGTGGCGGCGGCGGCCAACGGACCGTGCCCCAGCCCGTCGCTGACCAGCACCTGGTGTCGCCCGTCGGCGACCCGGACGGCGTACCCGTCGCCGCTGACCGTCTCGCCGGTGATCGGCCGGGTCAGGGCACCGGCCCAGGACGGGCGCGCGGGCTCCGCCGGCCAGACCTGTACGGCGAACACCGTCCCCCGGCCGGGCAGCGAGTATCCGTCGAACCAGCTCGCCTGCCGCACGATGGCGCCCAAACCGATGCCCAGCGTTCCGGTGGTGGAGTGCCCGTCCTGGGACGAGACGGTCAGGTCGGCCATCCCCGGCCCGGAGTCGATCGCCACCAGCTCCACGCCCGCCTGCCCGCCCCGGCGCACCGGCCGGAGCAGCAGCATCCCTTCGTCGGCGTGCTTGACCAGGTTGCTGGTCAGCTCGGCGGCGACGATGGCCAGGTCGGCGATACGGGTCTCACCGATCCCGACCTGCGCACCGAGGCGCTCGGCGGCCCGCCGGACGGCACTCGCCGCGCTGCTGGCCTCCACCCGGAACCAGATGCCACTGTCGGTGACCGCCTCGGCGTTCACCGCGACCACTTGGTGACAGTGATGCGCGTGCCGGTCTCCGGTGAGGTCTCGATCTCGAACTCGTCGACGAGGCGACGGGACCCGCTGAGGCCGAGGCCGAGGCCACCGCCGGTGGTGTAGCCGTCGGTCAGGGCCAGATCCAGGTCGGCGATGCCGGGCCCGGAGTCGGCGAAGACGATCCGGATGCCCTTGCGCCGGCCGTTGTCCACTGTCGCCACCTCGACCGAGCCACCGCCCCCGTACACGAGGGTGTTGCGGGCCAGTTCGCTGGCCGCGGTGACCACCTTGGTCTGGTCGACGAGGGACAGCTTGACGGCGACCGCCACGGACCGGACCAACTGCCGGACGCGTACCACGTCCTCGTCGCTGCGGACCGACTGCGCCTGCGGGTGGCCCAGGTCGATGCCCGCGGTCACGGCGTGGCCGTCTCGGCGTCCGGCTCGTCCTCAAGCTCGTCGTCGAACCCGTCGTCGTGCGCCGCCGCGATGAGCTCCATGCCGCGCTCGACGTTCAGCGCGGTACGGATGCCGTTCAGCGACAGCCCCAGTTCGACGAGGGTGATGGCCACGGCGGGGCGCATTCCGACCACCACCGTCTCCGCGTCGAGCACCTTGGAGATCGACGCGATGGTGGAGAGCATCCGGCCGACGAAGGAGTCGACGATGTCCAGCGCGGTGATGTCGATGATGACGCCGTGGCAGCCGGTGTCCACGATCCGCTCGGCGAGGTCCTCCTGGAGCGCGACCGCCGTCTGGTCGGACATGTCCACCTGGATGGAGACGAGCAGGATGTCGCCGATCTTGAGGATCGGTACGCGTTCCATCAGTTGCCCCGACGCGGTTGGCGACGGGCCGTCTCCACCCCGGTCAGCCGCAGCACGTGGCGCAGCGCGTCGGCGAGGCTCGCCTTGGTGGCGATGTCGCCGAACTCGATGCCGAGCGCCACGATGGTCTGCGCGATCTGCGGACGGATGCCGGAGATGATGCAGTCGGCGCCCATCAGCCGGGCCGCCACCACGGTCTTCAGGATGTGCTGGGCGACCTGGGTGTCCACCGCCGGGACACCGGTGATGTCGATGATCGCGTACGGGGAGCCGGTGTCGACCAGGGTCTGCAGCAGCCGCTCCATCACGACCTGGGCGCGGGCCGAGTCCAGGGTGCCGACCAGCGGGACGGCGACCACGCCCTCCCAGAGCTTGACCACCGGCGTGGAGAGTTCGAGCAGCTGCTCGGCCTGATCGGCGATCAGGCTCTCCCGGGTGCGGACGAAGCTCTCGAACGTGTAGAGGCCCATGTCGTCGACCAGCTTGGCGAAGGCGACGAAGTCGCTCAGCGCGTTGCTGCCGCCGGCCTCCTGCAACAGTTCGGCGAGCACATCCTTGAGGGCGAACACGCTGATCGTGGTCTCGGTGGCGGAGAAGCCCTGCCGGGCGCGACCACGGGAGAGTTCGGAGAGCGCGGCACGCAGCTCGGTGGCATTGTCGGCGGACACGTCGATCTCGCCCTGCTCGCCGGTGGCGAGGATGGCGCGGTGCAGGTCCTGGACCTGCCGGCGCAGTTCGGCCTGACTCAGCCGGCCTCGCAACGAACTGGTGACGATCTCGGTCCACCGAGTCGTGACCCGGTCGGCCTGCTCGCTCAGCAGCGCGGCGAGCCGACCACTTTCTTCGGTGCTCAACGCCATTTCGAACCCCCTTGACCTGGACCGGGCGGACTCTATCACCGGGGGCTGATCAACTACTTGCCCCGTAGCAACGGAATGACGACGGCCACCGGATACCGGCTCCCGTTCTGCGTTCGCCCCCCGTCGTGGGATACCGTTCCCCCGATAACAGGAGGTCTGGCGAATGTCCTTGACGGTGCACACGGAACAACGCGGCGACATGGTCGTCGTGTCGGTCGCGGGCGAGCTCGACATGGCCACCGCACCGCAGCTCCAGGACCAGATCACCGACCTGCTCGACAAGGGGCGCAGCCGGTTGGTGTTCGACCTGGCGGACGTCTCGTTCTGCGACTCGACCGGTTTGTCGGTCTTCGTCCGCGCCAAGAACAGCTGCGACGAGGCTGGCGGCGTGGTCCGGCTGGCCGCACCGCAGCGCGGGGTGCTGCGCATCCTCGAGGTGAGCGGGCTGGTCGAGGTGCTGCACACCTACCCGACGGTGGACGAGGCAGTCGCCGGCGAGTCGACGCCGGCTTCCTCCTGACCGCTGCTGTTCCTCACTCGTCCTCGACGTAGCGGGGACGGGCGATCGCCATGCCCGCCGTGGTCTGCACGGCGAGAGCGCCCAGCAGGAACCCGATCGGGGCGGTCCAACCGCCGGTGGCCTCGTAGAGGATGCCGACCAGCAGCGGGCCGAGGGCGGCGATCACGTAGCCGGTGCTCTGCGCGAACGCGGAGAGCGCCACGGTGCCCTCGGCGGTGCGGGCGCGCAGGCCGATGGCGGTCAGGATCATCGGAAACGCGCCCTGACCGATGGCCAGGAGAGCGACCCAGAGCAGCGCGGCACCGTGCGGGGCCAGCGCCAACCCCAGGTAGGCCAGCGCCGACGCGGTAGTCAGCCCCAGCACCAGCGGACGCAGACTGCCCAGCCGACCGGCCAGGGTGGGCATCAGCAGCGCGATCGGCACGCCGAGCGCGGTCACCCCGGCGAGCAGCAGCCCGGCGGACTCCGGCTGGTAGCCGGCGTCGCGGAACAGCTGGGCCAGCCAACCCATGATCGCGTACCCGCTGAGCGACTGCGCCCCGAAGTACACGGCCATCGCCCAGCCGAGCCGGGTGCGGGCCGGCCGGATCCGCGCCGGGGTGGCGACGACCGCCGTCGGGGTCGCCCGCCGCGCGCCGGCCCGGGTCCGCAGCGCCAGCGGCACCCACGGGAGTACGGCCACCGCGGCCATCGCGGCCCAGATGCCAAGCCCGGCCCGCCACGACCCGAAGGCGTGCGCGATCGGCACCGCGGTGGCGGCGGCCACCGTCGTGCCCACCGTCAACGCCATCGTGTACGCCCCGGTGACCAGGCCGGTGCGGTGCGGGAAGTGCTGCTTGACGAGCATCGGCAGCAGGATGTTGGCGACCGCGATGCCGGACAGCGCCAGCGCGCTGGTGAGCACGAAGATCCAGATCGAGTCGGTGACGACCCGGAGCACCTGACCGACGGCCAGGGCGAACATGGCGACCACCAGCACCCGGGCCGGCGCCACCCGGCGCACCAACCACGGGGTGAGCGCGCCGAGACCGGCGAACGCGATGGTCGGCAGGGTGGTGACCAGACCGGCGGTGGCGCCGGAGAGGCCCAGTCCGTCGCGGACCTCGTCGAGCAGCGCGCCGAGGCTCGTCACCACGGCACGAAGGTTGACCGCGACCAGCAGCATCCCGACCAGCACGAGCGCGCCACCGGTCGCCGGGTGCGTCCGTCGGGCCGCACCGGGGTCGCCGGCCAGGCGGGTGTCGACGGCGGCGGGGGCGGGCAGCGCCGGAGCGGCGGTGGGTGGCGGGGTCATGACCTCTAACCTACAATCATGGGATGAATTTGGGACCGGTGATGTAACCAGTGCCACCGTCGGTCGATTCCTCCTCCGCGCCCCCACACGGCCAGCCCGCCGTGCCGCCACGCGGCCACCGCGTCCGGCAGACCATCGAGCAGCTCCGGGCCCGGATCCTCGGTGGTGAGTGGCCGATCGGCGGGCGCATCCCCACCGAGCCGCAGTTGGTCGCCGCGCTGGGCGTCGGGCGCAACACGGTCCGCGAGGCGGTCCGAGCCCTGGTGCACGCCGGGGTGTTGGAGTGCCGGCAGGGCTCTGGCACGTACGTGGTCTCCACCGACGAGCTGGCCCCGGTGGTGGCCCGCCGCCTCGGCGACGACCGGATGACCGAGGTGATCGAGGTGCGCCGCGCCTTCGAGGTGGAGGCCGCCCGTCTCGCCGCGCTGAGGCGTACGCCGGAGGATCTGGCGGCGCTCGACGGCGCGCTGGCGGAGCGCGAGGCCGCGTGGCACGACGGCCGGGTGGACGCGTTCGTCGAGGCCGACGCGGCGCTGCACACGGTGGTGGTCGCCGCCGCGCACAATGCCATGCTCGCCGAGCTGTACGCCTCGGTCGGCAGTGCCCTGCGCAGCACCGTCGCCCAGGCGATGGGTGACGCGCTCACTCCGGAGCGCTACGTCGACCACAGCCGACTGGTCGAGGCGATCCGGGCCGGCGACCCGGGCCGAGCGGCGCTCGAGGCCGGCGCTTTTCTGGAGCCCGCCGAACGGGCATAGGTTGTCCCCGACAGAAAAGCGGACACCTCGGGAGTGCGAATGCTCAAGGGCTTCAAAGACTTCATCATGCGCGGCAATGTCGTCGACCTGGCGGTCGGTGTCGTCATCGGCGCGGCGTTCACCGGCGTCGTCACCGCCTTCACGAACTCCTTCCTCAAGCCGATCATCAAGCTGGTCGGCGGCGGGGACGACCAGTTCGCCGGCCAGTGGGAGATCAGCAAGGGCAACCTGATGGACTGGGCGGGCTTCATCAACGCCCTGATCACCTTCCTGCTCACGGCCGCGGTCCTCTACTTCCTCGTGGTGTTCCCGATGAACAAGCTGGCCGAGCGGCGCAAGCGCGGCGAGGAGCCGCCGCCGGCGGCGCCGAGCGAGGAGGTCAAGCTGCTCACCGAGATCCGGGACGCGCTGGTCTCCGCCGGCCACACCACCCCGGGTCAGCAGCGCGGAGCGCTGGACAACGTGCTGGGCCGCCGGACGGAACCGCCGACGCAGCGCTGACTCGACCGGAAGCACATCGGCCCCTGTGGGAATCCCGCAGGGGCCGCACCTTCTCGTACGTGTGTTCGATAGAGTCCCGCCATGGAGCAGCGGAAGCACTGGTGGAACGGGAAGTGGGGGCGGCTGGCCCGGCGGGATGTCTTCCTGCGGGTGGACGCCGACCGGTGGCACGTCGAGCAGCGCGCCGGCGGAGCCGAGGGCATCTCCCGGTTCTACGAGTACGGCAGTGCGGACGAGGCCGAGGACACCGTCCGGGCTCTGCTCGACGGTCCGGACACCTGGCGGGAGTTGTCCCCCCGCCCGCCGGGCAGCTGGACCCTCCCGAACAGCTGAACGGGCTCACGCTCCAGGCCTGGCCATGCCGTCGGCTGCGGCGCGCCCCTGCCGTCGCCGTCCCGCGCCGGGGCCGGGCCGGGTCGGGCCGGCAGCACTCTTCAACGATATGACTCTGAGGCATTTTTATGACTCAGAGTCATATCGCTCTCCAGAGCAGCCACCCTCCTGGCCGTCCACCCCATCCGCCTGAGTCGTCAGCACGCCGTGTCGCCAGCCCACACGGCGTCGGACCGGAGCGGACCGGACTGCGGGGTTTGGCTGAGCGCCCGGCCTGCTGGCGGGGTACGGCGTTTAGTGGCGCGCCGACCCGGGAACCGCGGTGTGATGGACCAGCAGGACGCGCAGCAGGCGACCATTTCGCGGATCACCACCGGGATGCCGGTGATCGACTCAGCCGGCACCGAGGTCGGAACCGTGGACCTCGTCCAGCGGGGCGACCCGAACGCGGTGACCGTCCAGACCTCGACCGCCGACCCGGGCAGCAGTCTGGACGAGCTGATCGAGGCGACAGCGGTCGAGGAGCCGGACGTCCCGGCCGATCTGGCCGCGCGGCTGCTGCACAGCGGCTACCTGAAGGTGTCGACGGAGTTGACCCGCACCGGCGCGGTCTACGTACCGGCCGACCGGATCGGGTCGGTGGCCGACGGTCGGGTCCTCCTGGCCGTCGGCGTGGCCGACCTACCCCCCGAGGAGTAGCCCGCCAGGCCCGACGCCTCGACCAGCCTGATCATCGACTCCAGGTCGCCGACGTGGCGGTATTCGAACTCGGATACACCGCCACTTCGGCGATCTGGCGTGGATCATGCGGGCGGCGGCGGAAGAGCAGCAGCATCAGGCAGCCCGCGACCAGGCCCCAGAACGCACCGCCCACGCCGATCAGCGTCACCCCGGAGGCGGTCACCACGAAGGTGACCACCGCTGCCTCCCGGGTCGCCGGGTCGGCCACCGCCGAGGCGAGCGCGGTCGCGAGGGCGCCCAGCAGGGCCAGCCCGGCGACGGCCTCGATGAGGATCGGTGGGGCGACCGCGACCAGCGCGGTGGCCGCTCCGGCGCCCAGCCCGAGCAGGGCCAGCCCGAGGCCGGCGGTGACCGAGGCGATCCACCGACGGTCCGGGTCCGGGTGCGCGTCAGGGCTGGCGGCGAGCGCGGCGGTGATCGCCGCCAGGTTCACCGCATGCCCACCGGCCGGGGCGGCGAGCAGGCTGGCCAGGCCGGTGGCCCGCAGGGCGGCACCGAACGGCGGCCGGTAGCCGTAGCCGACCAGCACCGCCATGCCGGGTACGTTCTGCGCCGCCATCGTGACCAGGAACAGCGGAAGGGCCAGCCCGACCAGCGCGGACGCGTTCCAGGCCGGCGTGGTCAGCGTGACCGACGGGACCAACGCGGCACCGGTCAGGCCGGCCGGCGACGCGGTCAGCGCGATCGCCGCCACCGCTACCACCAGCGCGCCGGGCACCGCCCAGCGGCGGGCGAACCGGTGCAGCAGCAGCCAGGCCACCACCACCGGGCCGGCCACCAGGGGCAGCTCGACCAGTGCGCGGACCGGGGCCGTACACAGTGGCAGCAGGACCCCGGCGAGCATCGCGCCGGCCACCGGCTTGGGGATGGCGGCCACCGCGCGGCCGAGGGGCGGGAACAGCCCGGCCGCGACGATCAGCACCCCGGAGACGAGGAAGGCACCCACCGCGACCGGCCATCCGCCCGGGGGCGGCCCGGTTGCGACCAGTAGCGCCGCACCCGGTGTGGACCAGGCGACGCTCATCGGTATCCGGTGCCGCCAGCCCAGCCACGCGGCGGCGAGCCCGCACGCCACGCAGAGGGCGAGCAGCCCGGAGGCGGCCTGCGCGTCCGACGCGCCGGCCGCGCGGAGCCCGGCCAGCACGACGGTGAACGAGCTGGCGAAGCCGACAAGCGCGGTCACCACACCCGCCAGCAGTGGTTGCACACGTCCGGCCATCCGACTCCCCCGACTGTTCCGTTTACGGAACGACAGCGTGTAGCACCATAGTCGGGTGCCGCAGCCACCACCAGCCCGCCGACCGGGCCTCGACGTGGATCCCGTCGTCGTCGGCCGCCGGGTCCGTGCCCTACGCGAGGAGCGGGGCATCTCGCTGTCCACACTGGCCCGGCTCGCCGGTGTCGGAAAGGCCACCCTCTCCGGCCTGGAACACGGCACCCGCAACCCCACCCTGGAGACGCTCTGGGCGGTCACCGCGCAGCTCGGCGTGCCGTTCACCGCCCTGTTGGCCGAACCGGCGGCCGAGCCGATCGTGCACGGCACCGCCGTCACCGCCACCCTGCTGGAGGTGTTCACCGACACCGACGCGACCTACGAGCTGTACCGGATGCGCGTCGCGCCGGGCGTCGTGCAGACCTCCCCCGCCCACCAGCCAGGCGTGACCGAGCACATCACCGTCTTCGCCGGAGTGCTGCGCGCCGGGCCGGCCGACGCGCCGCTGACCGCCCCGGCCGGCGGCCACCTCCGCTGGGTGTCCGACGTGCCGCACACGTACGCGGCGGTGGGTGACGAGGAGGTCGCCGCCAGCCTGCTGCTGCGCTACCCGCGCCACTGAGACCCGCTCCGGGCGCCCATATCTCAATCATTTTCGCCCCACGCAGTAGTGCGTAGAGACGAAGGCAGGGTCTTCTTGGCAAGCTTGACCCCATGACGCTGATCCTCCGCTCGGCCATCCTCAACGACATCGGCCTGGTTCGCACCAACAACGAGGACTCCGCCCTCGCCGGTGACCGCCTGATCGCCGTCGCCGACGGCATGGGCGGGCTGCCCGCGGGCGAGGTGGCGAGCGAGATCGTGATCCGGATCCTGGACGAGCTGGCCCCGCCCACCGACCCCGACGGCGCCGCCGACGCCCTGCGCGCCGTGGTCAGCACCGCCAACCAGCGCATCCACGCCGCCATCACCGTCGACCCGACCCGGGAGGGGATGGGCACGACGCTCACCGCGGCGCTGTTGGCCGGGGAGACGCTGGTGCTGGCCCAGGTCGGTGACTCCCGGTGCTACCTGCTGCGCGACGGGGAGCTGACCCAGCTCACCCGGGACGACACGTTCGTGCAGGCGCTCGTCGACCAGGGCACGCTCTCCCCCGACCAGGCCCGTCACCACCCGCAGCGATCGCTGGTGACCCGGGCCGTGCAGGGTGCCGACACCCCGCCGGCGGTCGGAGTCCTGACCGTGGTGCCCGGTGACCGGCTGCTGCTGTGCAGTGACGGGCTCTCCGACTACGTCGAGGACGACGCCATCGCGGCGGCACTGGGCATGTACGCCGACCGCCAGCAGTGCGGCGAGCAGTTGGTGAAGCTGGCCCACCACGCCGGCGCTCCGGACAACGTGACAGTCGTGGTCTCCGACGTCGTCGCCCGCTGACCGGTAGGGCGTACTCCGCGGTTCACAGAACCCGCCGGATCGGGTCCGGCCGCCCAAGTAGGTAGTTGTGCCATCTAGCTTGCACCGCTACTGTCCGACGCGTGGATTCCGACCGGCGCGGGCAGTGGCTGCGTGGGGTGCTCGACATCTGCGTGCTGGCCCTGCTGGCCGACCGCGAGTCCTACGGCTACCAGCTCGCCCAGGCGCTCGACGCCTCAGGTGTGGGGCCCATCCAGGGCGGCACGCTCTACCCCGTGCTGCTGCGCCTCCAGAAGACCGGCCTGGTCACCGCGCAGTGGCGGGAGGGCAGCGCCGGGCCGGCCCGCAAGTACTACCGGCTCACCGACAACGGGTACGCGGCGCTCCGCGCTGGCGGCAGCGCCTGGCTCGCCTTCGTCCAGCCGGTGAACGACATCGTCACGAAGGGGGTCACCCGGTGAACGCCGACGATTGGCTGCGGACGCTCACAGCCGAGTTGCACCAGCGCCGGGTAGCGCCGGACGCCGCCCGACACGTGGTCGCCGAGGCCGCCACACACCTGCGTGACGGCGGCGGTGACCCCTGGGTCGTCTTCGGTCCACCCCAGCAGTACGCGGGCGCGGTCGTGGAGAGCATCGGCACCGCGCCCGGACCACGCCCCGGACCGGTCCGGCTGCACGCGACGGGCATCACCAAGCGGTACGGGCGGCGAACAGTTTTGCGGGACGCCACGCTGACCGTCCGGGCCGGACAGATCGCCGCTGTCATCGGCGCGAACGGCTGCGGCAAGAGCACCTTCCTGCGCATCTGCGCCGGGCTCATGTCGCCGGACGCCGGCGAGGTGACAGTGTCGGGGCGGCTCGGCTACTGCCCACAGTCCGGCGGCACCGCCGACTTCCTGCTCGCCGACGAGCACTTCGTGCTGGTCGGCGCCGGTCAGGGGGTGGCTCGCGGCCCGGCCCGCCGGGCCGGTCGGGCGGCGGCACGTCAACTCGGGTGGGAGGCGGGAGGGGACGTGCAGGCCCGCCACCTGTCCGGCGGCACCCGGCAGAAGCTCAACCTGACCATGTCCACGCTCAGCGCCCCCGACGTCCTGCTGCTCGACGAGCCGTACCAGGGCTTCGACCAGGGCACCTACGTCAACTTCTGGGACCAGCTCAGCAGGCTGCGCGACGCCGGCACGGCGATCGTCGTGGTGACCCATCTGCTCAACCAACTCGACCGGGTGGACATCGTGCTCGACCTGACCCCGGCACGTGAGACCGAGTGGCACGCGCCCGGCGTCCAGGGAGGTCACCAGTGAACCGGCTCGTCACCGTCGCCGAGATGACAGTGCGGGAGTTGCTGCGGCGTCGGGGCGTACTCCTGCTGTTGTTGTTGATGCCGTTGACCTTCTACCTGATCCGGCGGGACGCCTACCTCGGGCAGTCGGTCCGGTCGCTGCTCCTCGGCGTGGGCTGGGCGGTGAGCACCGCCGCACTGTTCGCCACGACCGCGGCTCGTGAGGTGGAGCCGAGGCTACGGCTGGCCGGTTACCGCCCACATCACCTCTACCTCGGTCGGGTGCTCGGTCTGTGGGCGGTGGGGCTGATCATCTCCGTGCCGTTCTTCCTGCTCCCGATGATCGACGGTGCGGAGCTGCGGTACGGCGGCCTGGCCGCCGCGCTGCTCTGTTCCGTCGCGGTGGCGGCGCCGTTCGGGATGCTGATCGGCACGTTGCTGCCCAGGGAGATGGAGGGCACCCTGCTGCTGCTCACAGTGGTCACGGTGCAGATGTTGATCGACCCCGCCGGGTCCGGGGCGAAGCTGACCCCCTTCTGGTCGACCCGGGAGATCGCCACCTGGGCGGTCGACCACACCGACCAGGGCTACCTCTCCCGGGGGCTGCTGCACGGGCTCGCCGTCACCGCCCTGTTGGTCGTCGGCGTGGCGACCGTGGCCAGCATCCGCCTGCGCCGCCGCCGGCACCTGCGGCATCTGCCGGTCGGCTGACCGCAGCACTCGTTCGACGGCGGGGTGCCTGTCGACGGCGCGGATCGGGCCAATCCGGTTGCTGTCACCTGCACGGCAGGCTGAGATGGGCGAATGACCATCCGCCGGGTGACCGCCGATGACCGTCTCACCACCAGCTTCCCGCTGGCCGCGTACGCCTTCGAGTCCTCGCCGCTCGGTGCGACACGGATCGACGAGTTCCGCGACTACCTGCCCTACCAGGAGGGCAACCGGACGTTGATCGCCGAGGAGGGCGGTGCCACCCTGGCCGCCGTCTCGTCCATTCCGATGCGGCAGAACCTGCGCGGTGCGGTGCTGCCGATGGCCGGCGTCGCCGGGGTGGCTACCCATCCGCTGGCCCGTCGGCAGGGGCACGTCCGGACGTTGCTGCACCAACTCCTCGACGAGGTACGCGACGAGGGGCATCCGCTCAGCGCGCTCTATCCGTTCCGGCCCAGCTTCTACGCCCGCTTCGGCTACATCGGGTTGCCCAAGCCGCGGCGGGTCACCTTCGCCCCGGCCAACCTGGGCTCGCTGCTCCGTGTGGACCTGCCCGGCGAGGTGAGCTGGGAGCGCATCGCGGCCGGCTATCCGGCCTGGCGGGCGTTCACCGAGCGCAACCTCCAGGAACGGCACGGCTTCTCGATCTTCCCGGACTACCGGGCGGTCGGGATGCGCGACCGGGACGAGTACTGGCTGGTGACCGCCCGGGTGGGCGGGGAGGTCACCGGCGCGGTGACGTACCGGATCGACGGGCACGGCGGCACACTGCACGGCAACGAGATGCTGTGCGTCGACCCGCTCGCCCGGACGTTGCTGTTGCAGTTCTTCGCCCGGCACGTCGACCAGATCGAGCGGGTCAGCGTCCAGGTCCCGCCCGACGAGTTGCCGGAGCTGTGGCTGACCGACCTGGACGTCCACGTCGAGGCACGGACGGCCGTACCGGCTTCGTCGGCCCCGATGGCCCGTCTGCTGGCGATGGACGCGTTACGCGGGCTGCCCGCCGGGCCCGGTCGGGTACGCGTCGAGCTGACCGGTGACCGTTGGCTGGCCGGCACCCACCTGCTGGACGGCACCACCGGCGTGTTGGAGCTGGTCGACGACACCACCGGTCGTACGCCCACCGCCACCCTCACCGCGGCCGGGCTCTCCGCCCTCGCGTACGGGGTGCTGGACCCGGCCGAGCTGCCGTTGCGGGGCCTTGGTGAGGTGCCGGCGGACGCCGCCGCCGAGCTGCGCGGCATCTTCCCCCGTCGGGTGCCGTACCTCTTCGCCGACTTCTGAGTCTTCCTCACCACCGGGTTTGTCGGCCCGACGGCCGTGGGTAGTCTCCCGCGAATGCCGGAGTGGTTACAGGCGGGTGGGTGGGGGCTGCTGGCCGGATCGGCTCTGCTGGTCGGAGCGGCGATCGGCTGGTTCGCGCGGGTGCCACAGCGCCTCATCGCGTCGATCATGGCGTTCGGCGCGGGGGTGCTGCTCTCCGCCGTGTCGTTCGAGTTGATCGCCGAGGCGCACGCGCAGGGTGGGCTGCTGCCCACCGCGCTCGGCGCTGCCGCCGGCGCGGTCGTCTACACAGCGGCCAACCTGGCGCTCGCTCGGCACGGCGCACGGCACCGGAAGCGGTCCGGTGACCAGCAGCCCTCCGAGAACGAAAAGCCCGGCTCCGGGTCGGCGATCGCCGTGGGTGCCCTGCTCGACGGCGTACCGGAATCGGTGGTGATCGGTGCGAGCCTGCTCAGCGGCGGTGCGGTCAGCCTGGTCACGGTGGCGGCAGTCTTCCTCAGCAACGTCCCGGAGGGGCTGTCCAGCGCGGCCGGCATGCGCCAGGCCGGCCGAACCCGGCGGTACGTCTTTCTGCTCTGGACCGGGATCGCCCTGATCAGCGGAATCGCGGCGCTGCTCGGCAACACGCTGCTGGGCGGTGCCCCGCCGGAGGTGCTGGCCGGGATCACGGCCTTGGCCGCCGGCGCGATCCTCGCGATGATCACCGACACCATGGTTCCCGAGGCGTTCGAGGACGCCCACCTGCTGGTCGGCCTGATCACGGTCGCCGGTTTCCTGACCGCGTTCGCCCTGTCCCACGCCTGATGATGTCGCCTTAGCAGCGCATTAAACCGGCCCGGCGGATTCGTCGCCGCACGGTCGGGGCTCCTAGCATCACCTGGTGCGCATGACGTCGCTTGCCGCCCTGCTCGTCCTCGGTGTCGCCACCGCGACCCTGCCCGCCTGCGCGGCCGACGACCCGGCGCCCGCTTTCCAGTCCGGCTCCTCCGCCGCGCCGACGGCAGTGGCGACCGGCGACCAGAGCGCCTCGCCGGAGGCCCGTGACGGCCTCGGTGGTCCGGGTGCCAGCGCCAGCCCCAAGCCCGCCGAGAAGGTCCTCGCGGCCGGAAACCCGAACGGCAAGGCCAGCGTGCCGGCCGAGGGGCGGGCGGTGGACACCTCGAAGCCGACCCGGACCATCGGCACCGGCACCCCGGCCAGCTGCACCTCCGCGGCGGTCGTGAAGGCCGTCGCGGCGGGCGGTGTCATCACGTTCAACTGCGGCCCCGCACCGGTGACGATCAAGATGGCCGCCACCGCGAAGGTGCGCAACGCCAACGGGCCGAAGGTCGTGCTGGACGGCGGCGGCACTGTCACGCTGAGCGGCCAGGGCCAGCGCCGCATCCTCTACATGAACACCTGCGACGAGGCTCAGGGTTTCACCACCTCGCACTGCCAGAACCAGGATCACCCGCAGCTCACCGTGCAGAACCTGACGTTCGCCGACGGCAACTCCACCGGAGAGAAGGCCGAGGGCGGCGGCGGTGGGGCGATCTTCGTACGGGGCGGTCGGTTCAAGGTGGTCAACTCACGTTTCGTCCGCAACCGCTGCGACCGCACCGGCCCCGACCTCGGAGGCGCGGCCATCCGGGTGCTGAGCCAGCACGAGAACAAGCCGGTGTACGTGGTGGGGAGCACCTTCGACGGCGGTTCCTGCTCGAACGGAGGGGCGCTGAGCAGCATCGGCGTGTCCTGGGTGGTGCTGAACAGCCTGCTCAAGAACAACGAGGCGATCGGCAACGGGGCCAACCCGGCCAAGTCCGGCACGCCGGGCGGCGGCAGCGGCGGCGCGATCTACTGCGACGGCAACGAGTTCACAGTGCGGATCGCCGGCACGATCATCGAGAACAACAAGGCCAACGAGGGCGGCGGCGCGATCTTCTTCGTGAGCAACAACCGCACCGGCACGATGCGGATCGAAGGCTCGACCCTGCGCCGCAACCCCAGCGCCCAGTTCGAGACCCGGGGCTTCCCCGGCATCTTCTTCCTGGGCGCAAAGAACCCCACGGTGACGGGCTCCAAGCTGTCCTGACGCCCCACTTCTCTTCGTTGATCAAGAGGTTTCGGTCACCGGAGGCGCCTTCTCTGACCGAAACCCCTTGATCACCGTGGTCAGTAGGGGTTGCCCTGGCCCGGGGGGCGGGCTTTCAGGAGGGCGGTGGGGCGGCCGGGCAGGTCGCGGATGCCGGACAGCGGTGGGCTCCCCGTGTGGTCGCCCTCGGCCATCCCGGCGAAGAGTTCCTTGAGGGCCGCCAACGCGTCAATCCTGGGCTGCCAGCCCAACTCGGTCTCGGCACGTTCGCTGGACATCAGCGGGGCGTTCAGCCCCAACTCCACCCAGCCCGCGTCGACCGGTTGCAGCCGCGCCCGCCAGCTCAGCGCCGCCGCCGCACGCAGCACCGGCGCGGCGACCGGCACCGTCCAACCGTGGAAGTGCCGGGCCACCAGCTCCGGAGTCAGCACCGGGTCCGCAGCGACGTTGAAAGCGCCGCGCGCATCACCCACCACCGCCCGGGTGTACGCATCAGCGACGTCGTCGGCGTGCACCGCCTGCATCCGCAACCGGCGATTCGTCGGCACCAGCGGAATCCGACCGAAGCGCAACAGCCGCACCGGCGCCAGCGGACCCAGGAAGTAGCGGGTGATCTCCACCCCGGCGGCCCGCTGGAAAATCAACCCGGGTCGCATGCGCACCACCCGCAGCGTCGGGTGCTCCCGCTCGACCTCGTCCAGCAGCGCCTCCACCTCCGCCTTGTGCTCGCTGTACGACGAACCGGGCACACCCGTGGCCGGCCACCGCTCGCTGATCGGGTGGTCCTTCGGACCGGGCGCGTAGGTGCCCACCGACGAGGCGTACACCAGGGCCGGCACCCCGGCCCGGACCACCGCGTCGATCACCGCCCGGCTGCCGTCGACGTTGGTCCGGCGCAGCACCCGCTGGTCATGGCTCGGCTGGATCTGCCAGGCCAGGTGCACCACCGCGTCCGCACCCGCGAACACCTCGGAAAGCTGCCCCACCGCGCTCGGCGCGCCGATGTCGCAGGAGTGCCACTCCACCTGGTCGTACGGCTCACCGGCATCCGGGCCGGGCAACCGCCGGACCACCCCGGCCAACTCCACGCCCCGCTCCCGACGCAGCCGCCGCAGCAAGGCCGTTCCGACGTTGCCGCTGGCCCCCACCACCACGATCCGCATGCCCGACCCCGTACCCGCCCAGCAGCAGCTCAACCACCGACCCCGCGGCTCGGCCCGACGCTCGCCCCGGCGCGGCGGGTCCGCCCCGCCCGGCCTGCCCGGCGGGCGCGGCCTGCCCGGCGGGCGCGGCCTACCCGCCCGACCCGGTCCCCACGCCCGACCCGGTCCCCACGCCCGACCCGGTCCGTGCGCCCGGCGCGGCCTGTCCGCCCGGCCCGGTCCGCCCGCCCAGCCCGGTCCGCCCGCCCAGCCCGGTCCGTGCGCCCGGAGGCTTTGATCCACTCGCGTTTCTGAAAGTCGCGGTATCCGGGTGGGGATGACAGCCCGACTTCCGGAAACCCGAGTCGATCAGGGTCGAGGGGAGTGCCGGACCCAGCCGTGCTTCTCCGTCCCCCGTCGGCCGGTGGTCGCGACCAGGCAACGTGGGCAGATCCAACCAACCGCGTCCGCGTCGGTGAGCACGTCGGTGCCCGAGTAGTCGAAGCGCACATGCGGGAAGCGACGCAGCCGAGTCCGACTGAGGGCCAGGCCGCAGACCGTCTGGTTCTGACCGGGCTGCCAGGCGTGCACCTCGCCACCCGGCTGGCGTACACCGTCCGGCCCGACCTCCTCGCCGGACGCCGCCACAGCCGGGCTGCCGCTCCGTCTCATGCCCAGCCGATTCCCCAGACGCCCCCGACCATGCGCAGCCGCCCAGAAAGTACCTGATCCACTCATATCCCCGACCTGGCGGTTTCCCCCGCCCCGGACACCGCCAGATCGCCGACTTCGTGATGATCAGGATCGCCTGACGACAGGCATCGACGCCCGGCCGGAAGCCGAGAGCCGGCATCGCTCACGGTCAGGTAACCTGAGCGCGCGGGCCGCTAGCTCAATGGCAGAGCTGTGGACTTTTAATCCATAGGTTCAGGGTTCGAGTCCCTGGCGGCCCACCACAGACCCCCTCTGGGAGCAGCCGCGACGGGCCGCACTGCCGGTTTCCGGCACCCTCTTCCTCAGGACGGGTGGTCGCGACCTTGAGGTCATCGGGTGTCGAGTTGCGCGCGGGCGCGCATCAGCGCGAATCCGAGAAGGTTCGGGCCGCGCCACCGGGCCGGGTCCTCGGCACGCGGATCCGTGGCCGCCAGTCCGATGCCCCAGACGCGATCCAGCGGGCTGGCTTCGACAAGTATCCGGTTGGCCGTGCGGGACAGGTACAGCCCGAGGTCGGGATGCTGGCTGAACTTCGCCACGTTGCCGGCGACGACCAGGTCGAAGCGGTGCGCGTCCCAGACGGCCTGGTCGAAGTCGCGTACCTGACGACCCAGGGCCTTGACCGCGTTCGGGTGCGACGCCGTCGCCATCCGCGCGGCGATCGCGTCGTCACCGAACAGACGAGCCTTGCCGACCATCATGTAGTGCTCGGCCGTCGGATAGTGGAAGCCGTCCACAGTGAACGCTGCCGGCCACCACTGGCTCAGGCACCCCGAGCCGATGCTGCCGTCGGATTGGGGCTGGTGGCCCCAGAAGAACAGGTACCTGGGACGCCCGCCATCGGCGACCAACGCCTGCAGTGCGGGCAGGTCGTACGGCAGGGAATCCGTCTCGGGCACGTCCAGCAGGGTGCCAGACGCGTGCGGTCAGGCACCAGTGGGTTCGCGACTGCCGAGGCGGGAGTGCGACGGCCTGACGAACCGGCGATCGTGGCTGCTGAGGCGGTCCACCGGTCCGGCTGCGCGCAGGACGACATCGAGCGCCAGATCGGGGTCCGCTACGTAGGCTCCGCTGGCCCAGGCTGCGTTCGACTCGATCACGGCCCAGCGACCGTCGATGATCCCCACGTCCACCACGATGGCGGTGGGCAGTGTGTGACCGACACCGGCCAGCAGGTCTGCTCCGAAGGCGAGTGCGTCGGCGGACGGAGGTCCGAGGCGCAGCCTTCCCCGCTCGGCGTACTGGCTGCCGACCTGAACCGCGCCGTCGAGCAGGTGCAGCCGGTACTCGGCGGTGAAGTCGACGATGTCGCTGACGAGTACGGGTGTCCGGCGGTCAATCGCGTCGGGGCCGGGCAGGCGGGACCCGTCCGTGTAGATCATGGCCTTGATGTCCTTGTCGTTCGGCGACTTGACGAACGCCGGTCGACGGAGTTCGTAGGCTTCCCCGAGCGTGACCAGGGTAATCTCTCGGCGTGTGAGCTCCCGGGGCAGTCGGGCCAGCCAGTCGTGGGGAGCCTCCAGCGGGGCGATTCCGAGTAGTGGGGCGACGACGTCGGCGAAGGTCGGGCCGGCATGCAGGTGGTCGGCTCGCAGACCAGCGGGCACGTCGAGGGTGGGTAGCTGCACGGTGTGAAGCCCTCGCCGCTCCGCGGTGTCGCGCAACGTCAGAGCGGATGCGGTCAGACGCGGTGGCAGGACGAGTGTCACGGACGGAATCATGTCGTACCGGGTGGCCGGGCACCGCAGGCTGAGGGCCCGGGTGGTGCTCCGCGCCCCGAACGTTCGCCTGCTTCGGAGCCTGGCGCCCAGGGCCGACGCAGTTATCCTCTTCAAGTGCCGGCCCGTGGAGATCGTTGACGCGGTGGCGGCACTGCGAAGGGACTATCGACATGCCCCGTGTGGTACCGGCGGTCAACCGCGCACTCGACGTCCTCGAACTGTTCGTGGACTGCCCTGAACTGTCGGCCCGCCAGGTGATGGAGCGGCTCGACCTGCCCCGCACCACCGTCCACGAGCTGCTCGTCACGCTTGAGGCTCGCTCGTACCTGATCTCCGTACCGGGGCAGCCGGTGCGTTATCGGCTCGGCATGCCGCTGTTCCAACTCGGTGCGGCGTTCGCCGGCCGGCTTGATCTGGTCCGTGAGGCGCAGTGCGTCGCTCGGGACGTGGCCGCAGCGTGCGACGAGGCGGTCCACGTGGCAGTGCTCGACGGCGCGGATGTCATCTACCTGGTCAAGTTCGACAGCACCCACCCGGTTCGGATGGTCTCCGCGGTCGGGCGGCGGCTACCGGCCCACTGCACGGCGGTCGGCAAGATCCTGCTGTCCGACCTCGATCCGGCCGGCCTGGACGCCGTCCTGACCAACGGCGCCCTGCCCGGGATGACGCCGGCCAGCATCACCGACCCTGAGCGCCTACGCGCGCATCTCGCGCGGGTGCGGGCGGACAGTGTCGCTGTGGACATCGGGGAGTCCGACACGGCCATGCGCTGCGTCGCCGCGGCGATCCGAGACCACTCGGGTGCGACCATCGCCGCGATGAGTCTGTCCGCGCCGATCATCCGCTGGACGGCCCAGGCGTACCGGGAGTGGACCGAGCTGGTTCGCGAGGGCGCGGCCACCTTGTCCACCCGGATGGGCTACCGGGCTTTGCCTCGATAGCCAGCCTCCCGTTTTCGGTTCGAAACATCATCGAAACATTGACATTCTTCTCAGAGCTGTTCTAGCGTCGCGTCCACTTGATGCGGTATTTCGAACTGAGTTCGAAATTTCGAACGGCGGTGGTTCCGTGGCCCGACCGAACTGGAACATCAGCGCCCCCTTCTCGGCCTGGTCGCCGATCGCCACAACGCACTGACCGATGCGGGCGACGCGCATCCGTGGTCGCCGTCATGAAGACACACCTGTTGCACGGGCTACGCCCTCGGCGTGCCGTGCTGCGGGGACTTGAGGGAGGCGAATGTCCATGGGATACAACCCAGCCTGGTCACGACGCGGCTTTCTGGGGATGGGAGTGGGGGTGCTCGGCGCGGCCGGTCTCGCCGCGTGTGGAGGCGAGTCCGACTCGCCCCCCAAGGTGCAGCCGGAGGTTCCGCAGGAGCTGATCGACGCCGCGGCGGCGGTGAAGGGCTCCTCGATGGGGATGCTGTCGCAAAAGCTGTATTCGACGGCGGCGAACGAAGCACTCGACAGCTCGATCAAGAAGTTCGCCGACACCACCGGGACGAAGATCGAGAACAGCCTGGTCCAGGCCGACGCCGGTGACGTCGTAGCCAAGATCCACGCCGAGGTCGAGGGTGGCGTCGCTCGTGACCTCGCGTTCATGACCGACTCACGCTTCGTCGCCCAGTTCCAGGCGTTGGGTGACCTGGAGGACGTGACGGACGTCGTCCAGGCACTGACTGCCAAGTACGGGGAGCCCTGCGCCGAGGCCAAGAACTTCTGCGTCTTCGACGGCAAGTGGTTCGCCATCCCGTACCACTTCATCGGGATCGGGTCGTTCCTGCGCAAGGACTGGATGCAGGACAAGGGCATCACCCCGAAGGACATCTACAGCTGGGAGGAACTGCGGGACGTCTGCCTGGAGATCTCGGATCCGGCCAAGCGTCGGTTCGGCTGGGGCATGACGGTGAACCGGTCCGGTGACGGCAACGGCATGATCGAGGCCTTGATCAACGCGTACGGCGGGTCGATCGCCTCCAACGACGGCCGCAAGGTCACCTTCAACTCCCCCGAGACGGTGCAGGCCGTCACCTTCCTGGGCGACATCTACACCAACGAGAAGTACAAGCGGATGCTGCCGCCGGGGATCGCGAGCTGGACCGACACCAGCAACAACGAGAACTGGCTCGCCGGGATCCTCGGTTACACCCGCAACCAGTTCAGCGTCTACGCGGACTCCCGGACCAAGAAGAACCCGGTGCACGCGAACACCCACGTGTTCTCCGACTGCATCGGACCGGCCACCAACAACCCCCTGCTGCTCGGCCAGTCGCAGGGCTTCGTCGTCTTCAAGGGCGCCAAGAACCCCACGCTCGCCAAGCTCCTGGCGCAGTACCTGGTCAGCGCGCCCGCGCTGCTCGGCGTCGCGAAGGAGGCGCCCGGCCTGGTCATGCCCGCCTGGGAGAAGGTCTGGGACGCCGACCCGTTCTTCACCAGCGGCGACCCGGCCTTCCCGATGCTGCGCAAGATCACTGAACTGAAGCTGCCGCTGAACACGAAGAACGGCCTCGCCTTCCCGCAGAAGGCCAGCGCCGGCCAGCAGGCCGTCGGCTCGGCCTACGTCCTCACCGACATGATGCAGCAGGTCGTGCAGGGCACCGCGCCGGCGCAGGCAGTGACGACCGCCCACGCGAAGATGGTGCAGATCTTCAACCAGCAGGGGCTGCCGCAGTGAGCTCGGTCCGTCCTGCGCGGGTCCCGGCGGCAAAGAGTGCGAAAGCCTCGCCGTCGGGACCCGGATCGCTCACCGTGACCCAGCGGCGGCTGGGTCGGGACTGGCGGCTGGCGACACTGTTCCTGGCACCGATGGCCCTGCTGGTCGGCGTTCTCGTGCTCGTGCCGATCGGCAGGTCGATCCTCACCAGCACCACCGAACGGCACGGGCAGGACACCGTGTTCGTCGGCCTGGACAACTACCTGGCGCTCGTCGGCGACGACCAGTTCCACACCGGCGTGGTGAACTCGTTCGTCTTCACCGCGTACGCCGAGATCTTCAAGGTCGTGCTGGGTCTGTCCGCGGCCCTGCTGCTGCATCATCGCCGTCGCGGGCGGGCCCTGCTGACCGGGCTGCTGCTGGTCCCGTGGGTGGTGCCGACGGTGGTGACGGCGTTCAGCTGGCGCTCCCTGCTGGACCCGATCTTCGGCAGCGTGAACACGCTGCTCACCGCGACCGGAATCGGGCCGCTGCTGGCCAGCGCGCACCTGGTCGACAGCTGGCCGGCGGGTTGGCTGTCCGACCCGGAGCTGGCCATGCCGTCGGTGATCCTCGTCAACGTCTGGAAGGGGGTGCCGTTCTTCACCGTGTGTTTCCTCGCGGGGTTGAAGGCCATCCCCGCGGACCTGTACGAGGCGGCGACCATCGACGGCGCCTCGTCGGTGCAGCGGTTCATGAACGTGACGCTGCCCGGGTTGCGTCACGTGCTCACCGTGACGGTGACCCTGTCGTCGATCTGGACGTTCAACAACTTCGACCTCGTCTGGCTGCTGACGCAGGGCGGCCCCGGCGACGTGACAGCGCCGTACGTGCTCATCGCCTACTCGAAGGCGATCCTGCAACTGCAGTACGGTGCCGGCGCGGCGGTCACGCTCGTCATGCTGCCGATCATCGGCGGGCTGGTGTTCGTCCTGGTCAGGTTGTTGCGCCAGGACACCAACATCAGGCTGCCCCGGCAACGCCAGGCGGCGTGGCGGATCGGCGCGCGGCGGTGGGCCGGAACGGTGCGGAAGGCGCTGCCGTGGGTTGTCACCGCTGTGGTCACCGGTCTGCTCTTCTGGGCGTCGCCGGAGATCTTCTGGAAGGCGGCGGTGGTCCTCGGGGTGATTCTGCTGATCGCGGTGGCGGTCGGCCGGGTGGTCTCGACCCTCCAGTCCCGGGGCGGTCGACGGTCGTCGTCGGCGGTGTCGGGTCTGGGGTCCTGGGTGGCGCTGGCCGGGTTGCTCTTCTTCGTGCTGGGCCCGCTGTACTGGATCGCCGTCACGGCCTTCAAGTCCGAGGGCCAGGTCGTCATGCGCACCGACGACCTGTGGCCGACGCCGTGGACCCTGGAACAGTTCGGTGCCCTGTTCGACAACCAGCCGTTCGGCCGCTGGTATCTCAACACCCTGCTGGTGTCCGCGGCCTCCACCGCCGTGGCGCTGATCTGTGCCGCCCTGGCGGGCTACGCGCTGGCCCGGCTGCGGTTCCGCGGGGCGCAGGGCTTCACCGTCACCGTCCTGCTCACCTACGTGATGCCGGGCGCGCTGCTGTTCATCCCGCTGTACCAGATGCTCATCGGCGCGCGGCTCACCGACTCGTTGTGGTCCCTGGTGGTGACGTATCCGACCTTCACACTGCCGTTCGCCACCTGGCTGCTGGTCGGTTACTTCTCGTCGATCCCCATCGAGTTGGAGGAGGCCGCGCTCGTCGACGGCTGCACCCGCCTCCAGGCGTTCGGCCGGGTGGTGCTGCCGCTGGCCAAGCCGGGACTGCTGGCGGTCGCGCTCTTCACCCTGACCAACGCGTGGAACGAGTTCCTGTTCGCCTTCGTGTTCATCACGAAGGACGAGTACAAGACGCTCCCCGTCGGGATGCAGTCGATGATCGCCGGAGACGTCGTCCCACAGGGACAACTCGCCGCGGCGTCGCTGCTCGTCAGCATCCCGGTGGTGATCATGTACGCCCTCGGGCAGCGCTTCCTGACCGAAGGTCTCACGGCAGGCGCGGTGAAGGGGTGAGCCGACGGGCCGCTGGTGCCGATCGCGCACCAGCGGCCCGGCAACGGACCGTCCCCACGACGGCTCCGGTAAGCGTCGGGGCCCGAGTCGTCGCGCACCTTCACCTCGCCGGGAGGGGACCAGGTGCCGGGGCGTGCGGCCGCCCTGAACACGGTGCGCTCACGTGGTCTCGGTTCCGGCCTGCGCCCGGGTGTAGGTGAGGAAGAGGGAGCCGCTCTCCAGGACCGTGTGCTCGGTCAGGCGCCAGGTGCGGGGTGCGAAGACGGCTTCGCGGCCGAACAGCGGAATGCCGGCGCCGACCGTCAGCGGAGCGAGCTTGACGATCAACTGGTCGATCTCCGGGTAGAGGGCCCCGGCCAGGGCACCACCGCCGATCACCCAGATGTCCTTGCCGTCGTGGCGCTTCAGCTCTCGTACCGTGGCAATGGGGTCCTCGGCGGTGACCTCGACGGCCGGGTCCGGGCTTTCGCCCAGCGTGCGGGAGAACACCAGGTGGCGCAGGTGCGGGTAGGCGTCGGTGACACCGGCCTTCAGCCCCACCTCGTAGGAGTGACGGCCTTCCAGGACGGTGTCGAACCGGCTGCCCGCGTCGGTGATGCCGAACGCCTGTCGGGCCGGACCTGGCAGGGTCTCCGGGTACTCGGCGACGAGGTGGTGCAGGTAATCGTCCGGGATGGGCCAGAAGCCGTCCGGGCCGGTGGGGTCGGGGCCGGCGATGAATCCGTCAAGCGTGACGGCGACGTAGTAGACGAGCTTGCGCACGGGCATCTCCTTGGTTCCGGCGCCGGATCCTGTTCTCGACCCGACAAGCGCAGCCTGCTCGGAACCGCGCCCGTCCGCAAGATCGTTTTTCGTCGCAGGGCTCGACGGGTTTCAGAAACCGCCGCGCGCCGACAAAACCCGACAGTCCAGCGCGTGCAGATAAGACATTCAAACGGATCGCAAGCCTAATAAAACGGCCCGATGGCGCACGAATTCGTTTGTCGGCTGCGGCTACTCTCAGCGCGCATCCATTCAGGATTCACTGACTCACGGGGAGAGCAGATGAAGCCTTGGCACCTACGCTCGCTCGTCGCAACCATGGCGGTTGCCGCGGTTGCCGTGTCGATCACCGGTCCGGCGGTAGCGGCACCCGCGACCAGTCCGGTGCTCGACGTCGCGTCCATCGCCTTCGACACCACGCAGGTTGACGTCACCGAGACCTACGCGACAGTCAATCTCCTCTGGACGATCACCAACCGCGCCACCAAGGCCCGGGGGATCAGCGGCGTTGTAGAACTACGGCAGTTCGCCGGCAACGAGCAGATCGGCCAACCCCGCACGGTCAGTTACAACCTGGACTGGGGCCGGGCACAGGTCGGGGGTTCGGGGACAGCCCAGGAGTCCACCTACACCTACCAGTTCACGGTCCCGCGCTACGCGCCCGTGGCGCAGACGGCCTGGCGGGTCACCAAGGTGACCATCGCCGACGATGTCGCGCACGCCCGCACGGTGCGCGACCCGGGCCCGGCCGCGCTCACCGTCACCCAGATCGTCGACGCCGAAGGGCCGGTCGCCGAGCAGTTGTACTTCGACTTCGACCAACCTCGCAGCTTCTACGACGACGGTTCCGGGGTGACGCTGCGCTACGCGGTGTACGTCGTCGACAACTCCGGCTTCAAGAAGGGAAAGCTCACCCTCACCGGCCCGAACGGCACGCGAATCAGCGGCACGTTCCAGCTCGCCCAGGACGGGTCGCAGTGGTCCTGCAACGGCCAGGTCGCCTGGGACCCGACGTGGGCGTCGTGCTCCGTCCCAGTCACCGTGCCGGCCGGCTCACCGTCCGGCACCTGGCGGGTCTCCCGGCTCGACCTGACCGACACTTGGGGCAACACCCGGACCGACACGTCACCGGAAGGAGCGGCTCCGGTCCAGGTGAGCCGCAACGAGGTGCTCAGCGCGTCGAACTTCGCCCTGACGAAGGCGGAGGTGAACAACTGGCGTGGTCCGGCCTCGACGGCACTCACCTTCCGGCCGCAGGGCATGGTTGGTGGCCTGACCTCGGTCGACGTCGAATTGTCGTGGTGCTCCCAACCGTCACACACCCCGGTGGTCGGTGACGACGGATCAGCCTCGGTAGAGATCGTCCTCCACTCCTCCTGGATGGGCTCCTGCTCGGTCAACGGAGTCAGGCTGACCGACGGGGCGGGCAACGTCGCCCTCTACGGCACAACGTACGGTGCTCCCGACCTCGGCCTCACCGTCACCCGAGTGAAGGACGAGAAGGCACCGGTCGTGCTCTCGGCGACGCTACCCAAGGCGACGTGGACGCAGCAGGAGACCGAGGACGCCTGGGGGCTCGGCTTCGACGTCACTGTCGAGGTGGACGAGTTCGCCAAGATCCAACAGTCCAGCGCGACGATCTACGACAGCAACGGGGAGCCCAAGGGCGGAATGTACGGCGGTCAGCACGACGACGGCACCGGCGTCTTCCGTCTCGCGGTGTCCACCGGCCGGATGGAGCCGGGGCAGTACACGATCGGTTTCTCGCTGACCGACGAGGCCGGAAACGACAGCGCTTGGGGTTATCCGAACAACGCCGGCACCCCGATTCCGAACGGTCCGCTGGTCCTGACCGTGGTGCCCGACTGACGTCCCGATCCGGCCCGGCCCACTGGGCCGGGCCGCCGGCCGTTTCGCGCATCGTGGCCGTGTCGGTCCGGGGCCCGGCCGTGACGGCAGCGCGTTCCGCCGCCACCCGAGACCGCGGTGCGGCACCTACGCGCCGGCCCGTCGGCGGTACGACAAGAGCCCGGCGTGATCCAGGACGACCACCACGAGCACCACCACCGTGGCGACCGCGCTGACCGCGAGCAGCGGCATCCGCAGGAGCCCCGCCGCGGCCGCCAACACGAACAGGGCTGCGACCCGCGGCCAGGAGAGCCGTCGGTGGATCGCCACCGAGAAGAGGATCCGCCCGATGAGGAACAGCGTCGGGCCGCTGAGGATGACGACGACAGCTGTCAGGTCGCCGGTCCGCGCGGGGTGGGCGATGCTCAGTTCGGCGCCGACGGAGGTGACGACCAGCCCGGCGATCATCACCAGGTGCACGTAGCCGGTGACGACGCCGAGCCGGGACGGGTCGGCGTGTTCGATGGCCGGGCCGAGGCGTTGGCCAGCGGGTGTGACGTAGAGCAGACCGATCAACACAGCGGTGGCGAAGACCAGCAGAAAGGCGGCGGTCTGCCGGAGGTGGAGGTCGGTGCCGGCGTACGAGAGGCCGGCGACCAGTACCAGTTCACCGAGCGCGATGATCATGATCTGTTGGTACCGCTCGGCGAAGTGCCCACCGGCGAGGTGCAACTCCTGTTGGCGGGTCCGGCCCATCAGCGGGGTGGGCCAGCCCAGTCGAGGCCCGGTGAGATCCAGGGCGAGGGCGAGCAGCCAGAGCGGCACCCGCCAGTCCGGCAGGAGCCCGCCAGCCAGCCACGGTACGGCGGAGACGCTGAACCAGCAGAGGATCCGCAGCGTTCGAGTCTGCCTCGGATGACCGCGTAACGCGAAGGTCGTGACCACACCTCGGGCGATGTGCACCGAGACGTACGCACCGGCGAAGAGCAGACCCCTCCCGTCCAACGCCTGCGGTATCGCCACCCCGACCAGCAGGGCGCCCAGCGCTGACGCGACCAGCAACCACCGCACCGCGGGGCTCTCCGGGTCGTACCAGTCGGCGAACCAGGTCGTGGGCACCCAGATCCACCAGATCCCGGTCAACAGCAGGGCGGTCCGCAGCGCGCCGGCCACGGTGAGGTCGTGCAGCAGGTGCTCGGCCAACTGGCTGAGAGCGAGCACGAACGCCAGGTCGAAGAAGAGCTCCAGGAACGAGGCGCTCAGTGGCGAGTCGCTGCCCCGCAGCAGCCGGTCAGCTCGGCTCGCCATCGGCGCTCCCCCCGGAGGCACACCCGCCCTGCCTCCGTCGTACCACTGGAAGCCGGTCGACGAGACGAAAACGGCTGGGTGACGACCCGCCGCCCCCTCGTGTCGTTGATCCGGCAGCGCCCATGGTCGTCGCTGACCACGGTGGGGGCACCGACTCAACGAGGAGGTAAGCCGATGACCGCTCAGCGCGAGACCGTGCAGGTCGACAACGACCTGTTCCGCGCCGTGTACGACTCGCCCGCGTCACTGCCCGGCCGACACCGCTGGACCACCCCGGAGTCGGACGTCCGGCGGTTGGAGAAGCTGCTCGGCATGCCCGCGCGCAGCATCGGGGCGCCGCTCTGGGTCAGCGGCGACGAACCGGACTGCCCGAAGTGCGGGCGACGGGTCACCTGGTACGACATCGTCTCGTCGGCGCTCTCCGGGCTGCACGACAAGGCCATGATCGCCACGGTCATCCTCGGCGAGCGCAAGTACGTCAACACCGAGATCCCCGATGCCATCGCCGGCGTGCGCTGCTCCGACTGCCACACCGCGATCGACGGCCTGCGCAGCTTCAAGTGCCACAACTGGGCGTACGCCTTCGAGGCGTTGGAGGCCGTCCGCGAGCGGATGGCCGGCGGTCCCGTGCCGGCCTGAGCCGGGGTGGGTCGGTCGGCCGAGCGACGGGTGGCTCAGTCGGCCGAGCGACGCGTGGCTCAGTCGCCGAGCGACGCGTGGCTCAGTCGCCGAGCGACGCGTGGCTCAGTCGGCCGAGCGACGCGTGGGGCGGCGGCCGGGCGGGGAGGCCGGTTCCGGCCCGGGGTCGGGCACCTGCGGCATCGGCACGGTGACCGCCTCGGCACCGGTGATCCGTACCGACTCGCCGTGGTGCCACACCTCGATCTCGGTGTCGGAGGCGGCGTCGGGCAGTTCGTAGCGGGCCTCGGTGGGAGTCAGCGTGACCCGCAGCCGGTGGCCGCGCCACCGCAGGCTGAACGCCAACCGGTCGATCCGACGCGGCAGCCGCGGGTCGAACGAGAGCACCCCGCGGTCGTCGCGCAGCCCGCCGAAGCCCTGCACGAGTGCCAGCCACGCGCCGGCCAGCGAGGCCAGGTGCAGCCCGTCGGCGGTCTTGTCGCCCAGGTCGGCCAGGTCTTGAAGGACCGACTCGGCGAACAGGTCGTACGCCAGGTCCAGGTGCCCGACCTCGGCGGCCAGGACGGCCTGCGGCGCGGCCGACAGCGACGAGTCGCGGACCGTGCGGGCCTCGTAGTAGGTCAGGTTGCGGGCCTTCTCCGCGGCGGTGAACTCACCGGGGCAGAGCTGCATGGCGAGCACCAGGTCGGCCTGCTTCACCACCTGCTTGCGGTACAGCTCCAGGTACGGGAAGTGCAGCAGCAGCGGGTAGTCGTCCTCGCCGGTGTTCGCGAAGTCCCACTCGGGCTGCTCGGTGAAGCCGGCAGCCTGCTGGTGCACCCCGCGCTCGTGGTCGTACGGGATGGCCATCGCGTCTGCGGCGGCCCGCCAACCGACCACCTCGTCGTGGTCCACGCCGAACCGACCGGCCAGATCGGGGTGACGCTCGGCGGCGTCCGCCGCGCCCCGCAGGTTGCGCTTGGCCATCAGGTTCGTGAAGACGTTGTCGTCGACCAGCGCGGCGTACTCGTCCGGGCCGGTCACCCCGTGCAGGTGGAAGCCGCCGTCGCCCGACCAGTGGCCGAAGCCGTGCCAGAGCCGGGCCGTCTCCACCAGCAATTCCAGCCCCGCGTCGGCGAGGAAGCGCTGGTCGTCGGTGGCCGCCAGATAGCGCAGCACCGCGTCGGCGATGTCGGCGTTGACGTGCAGCGCGGCCGTGCCGGCCGGCCAGTAGCCGGAGCACTCCCGGCCGCCGATGGTGCGCCACGGGAAGGTGGCGCCGGTCAGCCGCAGTTCGCGGGCCCGCTCCCGGGCCTCCGGCAGGTGCGCGTGCCGCCAGGTCAGCGCCGAACGGACCACCGCCGGGGCCAGGTAGGTGAGCACCGGCAGGACGTAGCTCTCGGTGTCCCAGAGGACGTGCCCGTCGTAGCCGTTGCCGGTCAACCCCTTGGCCGAGATGGTCCGGTCCGAGTCCGGCCGACCGGCCTGGATCAGGTGGAACATCGCGAACCGAACTGCCTGCTGAAGCTCGTGGTCGCCGTCGAGCTGCACGTCGGCGACCTGCCAGGCCGCGTCCAGGGCGGCCCGTTGGTCGGTGAGGAGAGCGTCGAAACCGTCGGCGCGGGCCGCGTCCGCCTCGGCGGAGACCAGGGCCGCCAACTCGTCGGCGGGTACGCCGTCGACAGCCGCCCACTCGTACGCGGCGAACTTCGTCAGCCGCAGCCGCTCCCCCGGATGCAGGCGACCCGTCACGGTCAGCCGTACCCGGTCCGGGGTGCAGTCGCCGGTGGTGGTGATCGTGTCCGGCCCGTCCACGAGGTGACTGACCGCGACCGCCACGCGCTGGCCGCTGCGCTCCGTACGGTGCACCAGCACCCCGTCGAGGCCGTTCGCGTCGTACGACTCGGCGGTCAGCGGGTCGGTGGGCACCGAGGCCGCCCGGGGGTCGTCCGAGCGCTCCGGCACCTTCTCGTTGGCCAGCAGGTCGGAGCAGACCCGCAGCTCGACGGGGCTGTCCAGCGCCTCGACCTCGTACCGGATTGCAGCCACCGGACGGCGCGGCAGGGACACCAGCCTGGTGCTGCGGATCCGCACCCCCTTTCCGGCAGGGGAAATCCACTCGGTGTCCCGACGCAGCACACCGGTACGCAGGTCGAGCACCCGTTCGTGGCTGCGCAGCGTCCCGGTCCGGATGTCCAGCGGCTCGTCGCCGACCCAGAGCCGGATCAGCGCGGCGTTCGGCGCGCTGATGACCGCGTCGCTCTCCTGCGGGAACGCGTACCCCTGCTCGGGGTAGCTCAGCTCGCGACGCTCGTGCAGGCCGTTGACGTAGCTGCCCGGCATCCCGCACGGCGCGCCCTCGTCCAGGACACCGCGCCAACCGACCCACCCGTTGCCCAGCGCGAAGATTGACTCGGTCTCGCCGAGCCGGTCCAGATCAGCCGCCGTACGCCGGATTCGCCACGTCTCGTCGTCTCCCGTCAAGGCAGCGGGCGGCGGTTGATCGGTGGCCGAACTGCTGTGCACGAAGCCTCCTGTGGATGCCGACGTCCCTGACCAGCCAAGCAGAGCCGGCTGTACGAATGCTGGACGAAGGTCGTGCCGGCGGACCGACCTTCGACAGCGGCGGTGCCCTCTGCCGCGTTCCTAGGGTGTCTCCAAGATGAACGGGGTATGAACATGGAGTGAGGTGAGGCATGGCCGACAACGGCAGCATTGACGTTCCGGAGATCAGCGCCGAGTGGTACCGCGACGTCGTCGACGCCGCCGCCGCCAGCCCAGAGCCGGTGCAGTGGTTCGTCGGGCACGCGACCGAGGGGGTGATCCTGCTGCTCGGCGCGCTACTGCTGATCGCCGCGCTGGGCCGCCGCTCCGGCGGCCCGCGCGACCGGGCACTCGCGCTGATCTCGCCGCTGCCGGCCCTCCTGGCGTACGTGGGCAGCGAATGGTTCAAGACCGTGGTGGACGAGGATCGCCCCTGCCGGACGGTCGGCCGGGCAATCATCGCTGGCGTTTGCCCACCCCCGGGTGACTGGTCGTTTCCCAGCAACCACGCCACGGTGGCCGGCGCGCTGGCGGTCACCACGCTGCTGCTCTCCCGCCGGCTCGGACTGGTCGCGCTGCCGCTGGCCGCGCTCGGCGCCTTCTCCCGGGTCTTCGTGGGTGTGCACTACCCGCACGACGTCATCGCAGGCGTGCTGTTCGGCGCTCTGGTCGCCGTGGTGGCAACCCCGCTGCTGGCCCGACCCACCACCGAGTTGCTGCGTCGCCGATCCCGGACCCCGATCCCGAAGCTGGCCGGCCGCCCCCACCCCTGACCCGCCATCCACTGGCCGGGGTCAGAGTGACAGCAGGAGTGCCCCCACCGTGCCGAGCAGGAGGAACGGGCCGAAGGGCAGATGTGTGCTCCAGCGTGCCCGGCGGGCGGCGAGCAGACCCACGCTCAGCAGTGCGGACAGCCCGAAGGCGAGCAGCATCCCGAGTACCAGCACGGGCCAGCCGTACCAGCCGAGCAGGGCTCCCACGCTGAGCGCCAACTTGGCGTCGCCCAGCCCGAAGCCACGACGCCCGAGCAGCAACGTGGTGCTGGCGAAGAACAACGCCAGACCGGCCCCGGCGAGGACCGCCCGCAGCCAGTGCCCGGGCTCGGCGTCGAGAGCGGCGACGCCGAGCAGGAGCCAGGTCCCGGCAGCCGCCGGCAGGGTGAGCCGATCCGGCAGGCGGTGCACGGCGAGGTCGACGAGGACCGCCGGGATCGTCCAGCCCAACCACCAGGCCAGCGCCGGCAGCGCCCCGCCCGAGGCGCCGGCCAGAGCGAGCAGCAGCGCCACCGCGGCGAGCACTGCCACCTCGACCGCGCCGGGAGGCGGGCCGACCCGCGCCCGGCAGCGACCGCACCGGGCCGTCGGCCCGAGCGCCGGCCAGGACCGGGTCAGGTCGATCGGCGCGCCGCAGGCGTCGCAGCCGGTCCGGCTGGGCATGCCCGGGGGTACGGCGTAGCGCAGCGCGGCCATGCGTATCAGCGGGCCGACCGCGAGGATCGCGAGCACCGTCGACAGCCGCATGCGGGCCGCCGCCGGAACGTGGTCCGTCGTGCGGCCCTGATCCGACGCCCGGCGAGCGGGTTCCGTCGCGCCGCCGGTCGGCGGGTTCGCCGGGCTCCGATCGGGTGGGTTCTCCCGCCCCGGGACAGCCGCGGGGGGGCCGGTCAGCGCCATGTCGCCTCCGGTACGCCGGCGCACTCCCCCATGAAGGTGAACACGGATCGTGACTGGACGATCGTCACGGTGTGGCGGATGGCGCAGAAAGCGACAGTGCCGCCCGGTCGTCGAAGGGCACCGTCGGCCTGGTACGGGCCGGCCAGCTCGTCGCCCGAGCCAGACCCCCGGCAGGCCGGCGGTGCCGTTGGGATGCCGGGATCAGGCCGCGATGTCCCACTCCTGGGGACGACGGCGGGGCATCGGCGACAGTGCCCGCCCCGGCGACGTCCGATCTCCGACGGCCCCTCGCCCGGCAATCGCCCGGTGCACGGTGCGGACACCCACCACCACCACCTGTCATCACTCAGAGTGTTCGCTTGAATTGCCTCTGTTGCATCGGCGAGCGTCAGCCTATGCTCGCCCCTTGGGTGTGATGCAAGCCTCACCTCGACAACCGGAAGACATAGGACCCTGCATTTGTAGAAGATCCGTAACGGTGAATGCAGAAGCGCAATGAACGGCTCCGGATGTGCTGATCCGGGCGCGTTTCCGCATGCCCGACGGCGGTGACCCCTCACCGTTCCGGGCGACCACGAGGAGGCTCGACGGTGCGCGGACGGCAGCTCAGACGAGCGGCAATCTGCCTGCTGGCGGTCGTGGCGGCAGCGCCACTCACCGCCTGCGCCAGCGGACGGGAGTCGGTCGAACGACCGGTGGCACCCCGTGCGGACGAACAACGGACCGATCCCGAGATCGATCGGCAAGCCGCCGAAAAGGCGGCACTTGACGCTTACTCCGGTTATCTCGCGGCCTCGCGCACGGCGAGCGGACGCAGCGATCCACGGGCGCCGGAACTCACCCGGTATCTCGCTGATCCACTTCTCACTCGGGTCCAATTGTCCATTCGCGACGCTAAGGAGCACGGCGCTATGCGTACCGGGACGGTGAAGTCCGACCCGACCGTGATCGCGGTCAGCCTGGACGCGAAGCCGGCCACCGTGGAGATCCAGGACTGCCTGGACACGACCGGCTACCGGCTGGTCTTCGCCAAGGACAAGCGCGTGGTCCCCGGCAGCGGAGGCGGCAAACACTTCGCCACCGCCACCGCGACCCGGTATCCCGACGGGCGCTGGCTGATCAACTCCGGCACGACGCACCGGGACCAGCCGTGCTGACGTCCGGAGCACGGCCACGCCGCGCTGGCACATCCCGGCGGGTTCTTGCCGGGGTCTGCCTCGCCCTCCTGCTGGTGGTCGGCGCGACCCCGCCGGCAGCCGCCGCTGCTCAACGCGCCGACCCGGGAGCGGGCTGCACGCCCGACCAACCGGACTGCAACGTCTGGGACGACGAGCCCGGCAACCCGGGGGACCCGGGCGGGGGCGGTGACGACGGTGGAGACGACGGCGGCGGGGGCGGAGGCGGAGGCGTCTGCCGGTGGAACGGGCGGACGATCCCCTGCTACGACGAGTTCAAGGGTTGGTTCAACAGCGGGGACGGCTGCTACTACAAGTTGGCCACGCCGCAGCCCGAGGCACCCGAGGGTCAGCAGTGGTACGTGCAGACCTGCAACGGCGGCGAAGACGTGGGCAACCAGACCACAGTGTTGCTGGACGAGCCCCCGGGCGGCTTCGGCGCACCACCCAACCCGGAGGAGCTGGCCCGTCGCGCCCTCGCCTCGATCAAGTTGCTGCCGGCGCCCCTGAAGGTCGCACCCCGCAAGAACATCGGCCCCGGCCTGGTCGGCCTGCCGGTCTGGATGTGGGCGGATCCGGGGCCGAACTACTTCGGCCCGATACACGCCGACGAAAGCGACCGTGGCTTGACCGTCTACATCGAGGCGAAGGTCGACCGGATCGTCTGGGACATGGGCAACGGCGACAAGGTCACCTGCGACGACGCCGGAACCGAGTACACGTCGACGGGTCAGCGGGCAGGTAGCACCTCGCCCGACTGCGGCTACGACAAGGGCTACCAGAAGGCCGACACCTACCGGGTCACCGCCGCCACGCACTGGTCGGTGACCTGGTGGACCAACACCGACCCCACCAGACGGGTGATCCCGCAGACCCGGAACAGCGGCGTCGTCCAGATCCAGATCAACGAACTCCAGGTGGTCACCAGATGAGCCTCGCGACCCGCAACGGCACCCCACCGGTCGACCCGCCGGTCACCCCGCCGACAGTGGTCCGGCAGCGGCGGGTACGCCCCGGGCTGCTCGGTCTCGCCGTACTCCTGATCGCTCTCGGTGGGCTCGGTGCGGCGTTCGCGGTCACCTCGGTCCGGGCCACCGGCAGCTACCTGGCGGTGGCCCGACCGGTGGAGGTGGGTCGCGAGATCAGCGCCGCCGACCTGGTCAGTGTGCAGGTCGCCGGTGGTCAGGGGTTGCGTCCGGTGCCCGCCGGGCGGCTCGACGAGGTGGTCGGCAAACGCGCCGCGGTGGCGCTGGTTCCGGGCACCCTGCTCACGCTGGGCCAGGTCACCGACGACCCGTTGCTCGGCCCCGGCCAACAGCAGATCGCGCTCGGCCTGAAGACCGCCCAGGTGCCGGCCCGCGAGCTGCACCCCGGCGACAAGGTCCTGCTGGTGAGCACCCCGGACCGCAGCAACACCACCGGGGACGCGGCAGCAGCCGCCGGCACGAGGTTCTCGGCCACCGTGATCGACATGGTCAGCCCGGCAAACAACGACAAGGTCCTGTACCTGGCGCTGGTCACCCGCGACGTGCCGGCGGTGGTGGCGCTCGCCGCACAGAACCGGCTCGCCGTCGTACTGACCGAGACGGCCTGAGCATGGCGATCATCGCGCTGGTGTCGGCGAAGGGCTCGCCCGGCGTCACCACCTCGGCGCTCGCCTGCGCGCTGACCTGGCACCGACGGCTGGTCCTCGCCGAGTGCGACCCGGCCGGCGGCTCGATCCTCGCCGGCTACCTCGGTGGTCAACTGGACGGGCCACGCGGTCTCGGCGAGCTGGCCGTCGGGGAGCTCCGCGACGGCAACCTGGAGACCGCGTTCTGGTCGCAGCTCGTCGACCTGGACGCACCCCGTCGGGAACGACTGCTGCTGCCCGGGCTCGTCGACCCCGCCCAGGGCGGCAGTGTCACCCCACTCTGGCAACGCTTCGCCGACTACTTCGACGCACTGGACAGTGGCACCCCCGGCTACGACGTCCTGGTCGACTGTGGTCGGCTGCACGTCAACGGGCCGCCCTGGCCGGTGCTCCGGGCCGCGTCGGTGGTGCTGCTGGTGACCCGGGCGCACCTGCCGGACCTCTCCGGCACCCGCGCGGTGGTCACCGCCATCGAACGGGACTTCGCCGAGCACCGGGTGCCGCCGGGCACCCTGCGGCTGCTGCTGGTCGGTGACGGCCACGGACGAGCCGAGATCAGCCGCGCCCTGAAACTGCCGGTGATCGCACGGCTGCCGCACGACCCGCGTACCGCCGGGGTGTTGGACCTGGGTGGAACCGTGCGGGCCGGACGGCCGCTGATGCGCGCGGCCAGCGCGCTGGAGGTGCCGATCGGCGCGCTGTTGGAGCGACGGCGCGCCCGGTTGGCGTGGCCCGTGCAGCAGGGGGTGCCGGATGCGGTTTGAGCCGGTCTCCGCCGACCCCCGTCAACAGCCACCGGGCGTCACCTCCACCGCGCCGCCACTGGCCGGCCCGAACGGCCGGCACCACCAGCACGGCCCGGTGCCGCAGCCGCAGCCCACCGCCACCGCGCAACCGGAACTGGCACCCCGACCCCGGATAGACTTCCAGGTGGTCCGGGAACTGCGTCGGGAACTCACCGAGCGGCTCACAGTGTGGCAGCGTGGCCGGGAGTTCACAGTCGACGAGGAGGACACCGAGCGGGCCCGACTCGCCGTCACTGTCGTCGCCGCGTACGCGGACTCCGTACGCCGGGCCGGCACTCCGATGGCCGCCGGTGAGGAACGTCTGCTGCTCGACCAGGTGACCGCCGAGCTGGTCGGGCTCGGCCGGCTACAGACCCTGCTGGTCGACGACACCATCGAGGAAGTGCACATCCTCGGCTGCGACCAGGTACGCATCACCCGGCACGGCGGCGGGGTCGACTGGGCCGAGCCGATCGCGGACAGCGACGCCGAGTTGGTGGAGATCCTCCAGGCGGCGGCCCGTCGGGCGGGCGCCACCGAGCGGTCCCTGTCCACCGTGAAGCCCACCCTCGACCTGCAACTGCCCGACGGCAGCCGGCTGGCGGCGGTGTTCCTGGTCAGCCACCGTCCGTACGCGGTGATCCGCAAGCACAACACCCTGGACGTGGGCTTGGACGACGTGGCGGGCGCCCGGGGCGACCTGGACGAGATGATCGACCCGCTGCTGCGCGACTTCCTCCGCGCGGCGATGCGCGCCGGCCTGAACATCATGGTCGCGGGCCTGGCGGGGGCCGGTAAGACCACGATCATCCGGGCCCTGATGAACGAGATACCGCCGGACGAGCCGTACGTGCTGCTGGAGGAGAGCCGCGAGCTGCTACCGGCCCGCCGCCGGGAGCGACACCGCGCGGTGATGAGCTTCGAGGCCCGGGAGGGGCACGGCGAGCGTGGCTTCGACGGCCGCCCGGCCGGCGAGGTGACCATCGCCGACCTGATCCCGCTGTCGCTGCGGATGGGTGTGCTGCGCATCATCGTGGGTGAGGTGCGGTCTTGGGAGATCGTGCCGATGCTCCAGGCGATGACCACCAGCCGTGGCTCGATGTGCACCATCCACGCCCGCACCGCCGCCGGGGTGGGTGAACGGATCGTCGAATTGGCGCTCGCGCACGGCCGGGAGATGACCGTCGACCAGGCCCGCCGGATGGCCGGCAACGCCCTCGACCTGATCGTCTACGTCACCGTCGAGGACGAGACCGCGATCGGCGGACGCAAACACCGGTTCGTCTCGCACGTCGAGGAGGTGATCGGGGCCGGCGAGGCCGGTCGGATCACCACCACCACCGTCTTCGGGCCCGGCCCGGACGGCCGCGCGGTCCCGAGGCACCTGCCGGAGCGGGTCCGTGACCAGCTGCTGCGGGTGGGGTACGACGTGCGGCTGCTGACCAGGTGGATCGAGGCTGGTGCCGGTGCCTGGCGGCGACCCCGGCAGACCCGACTGGCCCGGCGGTGACGTGATGGGCAGCCTGGAACTGATCGCGGTGATCTCCGGGGCCGCCTGTGTGGCGGGCCTGCTGCTGGCCGTGGTGGCGTTGGTCGGCACCCGTCGACCCCCCGGGCCGCAGCCGGGTGGTGGGTCCAGCCTCGGTCGGCTGTGGCGCGGACCTGGCAGCACGCCCGTCGAGCAGAGGTCCTACCAGGCGCTGCTGGTCGCCGCGCTGGTCGCGGGCGCGTTGGCGTTCCTGTTGACCGGGCTGCCCGTGGTGGGTCTCCTGGTGGCGGTCGCGGTGCCCGGCACCCCGTGGCTGTTCGGCGTGGGCAAGGCCGAACAGCGGGCGATCGCCCGGATCGAGGCGGTCGGCGAGTGGACCCGCCGGCTCAAGGACGTCTCCAGCACCGGGCAGGGCCTCCAACAGTCGATCATCGGCACGATCGGCAGTGTGCCGCCCGGCATCGAGGACGAGGTACGGCTGCTCGCCGCCCGTCTACAGGCCGGCTGGATGGCCCGCTCCGCGCTGCTGGCGTTCGCCGACGAGATCGCCGACCCGGTCTGCGACCAGGTGGTCGCGGCGTTGATCCTGCACCTCTCCGACCGGGGTGAACGGCTCGGTGACGTGCTCGGCTCGATCGCCGGCGCGGCGTCGGCGGAGGTGGCGACCCGCCGGGAGATCGAGGCCAAGCGCACCCAGCCCCGGTTCGCGGTCCGCTTCCTCACCGGAATGACCCTGGCGACCCTCGCGTACGGGCTGATCAACACCGAGTACATCGAGCCGTACGGCACACCTGTCGGTCAGGTGGTGATGGCTGTCCTCGGTGCCGCCTTCATCGGCCTGCTGGCCTGGGTGCGGTCGATGAGCCAGCCGCAGCGGCCGGCCCGGTTCCTCCCGGCGCCCGACCCGAGCGAGGTGATCGCATGATGGTCAACTGGCAGTTGGTCACCGCGGTGTGTGGCGGGGCCGGCATCGGGTTGGGCGTTTTCCTGGTGATCCGGGAGCTGGTACCGGCGACTCCGGCGCTCGGGCCGGCGCTGCGCCGGCTGCACCAGCCGCCGGGCACCGGCCAGGTCGCCGCGCCCACCTCCCGTCGGTTGGACTGGTTGACCGGGTTCTCCCGCTGGCTGCGGCCACCCCACCGGCAGCTCGCCCTGATCGGCCAGACCTCTGAGCAGTACGCGCTGTCCGTGCTGCTCTCCGCGCTGATCGGGCTGGCCATGCCCACAGTGCTCGGGGTGGCGTTGGTGGTGGTCGGCGTCTCGATCCCGCTCGTCGTACCGGTGCTCGGCAGCCTCGGCCTGGCGATGGTCGGCGGCCTGCTGGCCCACCGTGCCGTGTTGACCAAGGCCGCCGCCGCCCGCGACGAGTTCCGTCAGGCGGTCTGCACCTACCTGGATCTGGTGGCGTTGCAGCTCTCGGCGGCGCACGGGCCGGTGCAGTCGTTGGAACGGGCCGCGGCGGTCTGCGACGGCTGGGTGTTCGACCGGCTCCAGGAGTCGCTGCGGATCGCCCAAATGCAGATGCACGCGCCCTGGGACGAGCTACGCGACCTCGCCGACAAGATCGGAATCCCGGAGCTGGGCGACGTCGGTGCGATCATGCGTTCCTCCGGTAGTGAGGGCGCACAGGTGCACGAGACCCTGCGCAGCAGGGCCGACTCGTTGCGCGACCAGATCCGCACCGACAACCTCGCCCGCGCCGAGGCGGTCACCAGCAAGCTCGACATCCCGGGCGCGCTTCTCGTCTTCGTGCTGCTCGGCTTCGTCGTCTATCCGTTCATCGCCCGTATCTGACCCCACACCCGAAGGAGCACGTCATGTCCATCCTCAGCTATTTGCACGTCGTGCTGACGACGCGCCTGGCCGAGCTGCGCCGCGACGGCGAGCGCGGCGACAGCCCTGTCCCCACCGCTGTGATCATCTTCGGGCTCGTCTTCGTGGCCACGATCGTCACCGGGCTCGCTTTGAGCAAGGCCAACGACTGGATGACCAACATCCCGGGTCACGAGAACCCGACGGCCCCGAAGTAGCCACCATGAGCGGAGCAGCGCGCCCGAGGTCACGCCGGACGGTCACCGCCGTCCGGCGTCGCCTCGCGGGCGTCGACCGGGAGCGAGGGGCCAATCCGGTCGAGCTGGCCGTGATGATGCCGCTGATCCTGGTGCTGCTCTTCGCGTCGATCCAGATCGCGGCCGTCTTCCTTGCCCGCTCCACCGCGTTGAACGCCGCGCAGAGCGGCGTCAACGCACAGCGGTCCTATCAGGCGGCGGGCGGTGTCGGGGTGGAGAGCGCCACCCAGTTCCTGGAGGCCGCCGGCGGCTGGCTGGTGGGCTGGAAGGCGACCAGCCCGAGCTGCGTGGTCATCGCCGACATCGAGGTGACCTGCACGGTGAGCGGCCGGTCCCTGTCGGTGATACCGGGCGTGGACTTCGCGGTCCGGCAGACCGCCCACGGGACGGTGGAGAGGGTGACCCCGCCGTGAACCGCACCGCCGAGCGCGGCTCGGTCTCCATCGAGGTGGCGGTGCTCGCGCCCGCGTTCATCGCGCTGATGGTGCTGGCCGGCATGGCGGGGCGTACCGCGCTCGCCGCGGAGGCGGTCGAGGCCGCCGCTCACGACGCCGCCCGGGCCGCCTCGATCTCCCGGGGGTCGAGCGCCGCGGAGACCGCAGCGCGGGAGGCCGCCCAGAAGCAGTTGGACTGGCACGGTCTGGCCTGTAGGGGCGAGTTGGATCCCGAGTTCGAAAGCTCGGTGGGCACGGTGACAGCCGCCGGCTTCGACCACGCTTTCACCAGCGATGTCGGTCAGGACGCCACAGTGACGGTGGAAATCGTCTGCCTGGTGTCGTTCGACGACATCCTGCTCGGCATCCTGCCCGGGATGCCCGGCGAGAAGAGGGTTTCCGCGACGTTCACCTCGCCGCTGGACCGGTACCGGAGCCGGCAATGACCGCCAGCGGGCCCACACCCGACCACTCGCACTCGGGTGAGCACGGCCGGGTGAGCATCTTCCTCGCGGTGACGATGATCGGAGTGCTGGCCATCATCGGCCTCTCTTTCGACGGCGCCGGGCAGCTCCGCACCCTGCAACGCGCCCAGAACCTGGCCGCCGAGGCGGCGCGGGCCGGCGGCCAGGCCATCGACCGGGCCACCGCCATCGAGGGCGGACCGAAGCGGATCGACCAGGAAGAGGCGGTCAAGGCGGTCGCCAACTATTTGGCCGTCGCCGGCACCGCCGGTCACACCGTGAGCTTCCCGCAGGTCGGCGGGGAAACCCGGATCCGGGTGACAGTCACCATCACCTACCACCGCTCGATGCTCGGACCGTTTGTCAGTAGCAAGACGGTCGCCGTGACCGGCGAGGCGACCGCGAGTGCCATCACCGCCGCAGCACCGTAGGAAGGAAGGCAGCCATGCCCGCATCGGGTGGGTCCGTCGTACGACGGACCGGACGGATCCTCACCGGCGTCGGCGCGCTGGCCGTGCTCCTGTTGCTGCTGGTCGGCGCCCCGATCGCGTTGCTGGCCTTCGCCGGTAACCCCCTGCCCGACCACCTCCCCACTATCAGCGAGGTGGGCACCGCCCTGACCAGCCGGGACGACGGGCAACTCTTCCTGCGCGCACTTGCCGTGGCCGGTTGGTTCGGCTGGGCCACCTTCGCCTTCTCCGTTGTCGTCGAACTGGGCGCGCAGACCCTGCGTCGTCCTGCGCCGAGGTTGCCCGGGATGGGCCGTCAGCAGAAGGCCGCCGCCGCGCTGGTCGGCTCGGTAGCGCTGATCCTCGTCGCCAGCCCGGCTGCCGCCAGCGCTGCCGCGATCTACGGCCCTCCGGCGTACACGGGCTCGGGCACGCCGACGGTGGCCACCCTGGCCGCGCCGACCCGCGCCGGCGCGACACCGGACACGGCAGCCCCGCTGGCCCGCAGCGGGCCACTCGGGTTGGCCGGGACGGAGGTGGCCGCACCGAGCGGATCGGCGGCGAACGGCGAGGCCGCACCGGTCTACCGGGTCGCCCGGGGCGACTACCTCGGTGAGGTGGCCGAGCGTTATCTGGACGAGTTCGGCGACTACCGACAGCTCGCCAAGCTGAACAAGCTCGACGACCCGGATCGGATCCGCCCCGGCCAACTGCTCCGGCTGCCGTCGGAGGCCGCCGACCAGGGGGCCCGCGAGCACGCGAGCGGCAGACTGGTCGGCCGGCCGGCAGCCCCGAAGCCGCCCGCGCCCCGGCCGGCGCCCGAACGGGCCGCACCGGAGCGGGTGGAGACGACACCACCCAGCGGTACGCAGTCAGCGGGCCAACCACCCGCGATGACTGTCGGCGCAGCCCGAGCCGGTGCGGACGACCGGGTGAACCGACCGCTCGCGGTCTCCGCTGTACTGGCCGTGGCGAGCATCGTCGGCGCGCAGATCGGCGCGGTCCTGGGCCTGCGCCGACGCCCGGCCACGGCCGGGGCGGCTCCCCGGTTGGCGACGTCCTCCCGCAAGCCGCGGGGCAGCACGTCGCGGAGCACGGGCGGCGGCAGCGCGTCGCGGAGCAGCGGCAGCGGCGGCGGCGGGGGCCGGACCACGAGCGCCGCCGGACGGACCACCGGCGCAGCGGCGGGGAGCGGGGCGGCCTGGGCCGCCAGCCGAGCAGCCGCAGCAATCGAGGCTCCGACACCACCGACCGGTCGGACGGCCGCGGCGAGCGACAACGACACCACGCCCCGCGGCAGCGGGATGGCCGCCCCCGGCAGCACGACGTTCCCCGGCGGGCACGGTCTGGACTCCGTACCGGACGGGCCACCGGTAGGCCGCCACCGACGCAGCTGACCCGGACCGGCCCGGGACAATCCGGCCCCGGCGATCTGGTGTCTTCGTCGCCCGACGACCTGCGCAGCACGCCCTGAGGGCGAGGTGTCTGGAGAGCGATATACCTGTGAGTCATAGATATGACTCACAGGTATAAGCGTCGAGAGCACCACCACCACGTCACGGAGCGGCGCAGACCGCCGAGACGTGGAGGCAGCCGTCAGGGCAGGCGGGTCTGGAGCACACCGTTCTGGATCCGGGTGGGAAGGATCTGCTGGTCGTTGCCGGACGGCCCCTGCACGACCTCACCGCCGTTGAGGCGGAACGCGCTGCCGTGCCACGGGCAGACCACACAGGCGTGACCGTCGATCTCCTGCACCTCGCCCTCGCCGAGGGGCCCGCTCTGGTGCGGGCAGCGCTCCAACATCACGGTCACCTCGTCACCGTGCCGGTAGAGGATCACCGAGATGTCGTCGTCCACCTCCCGGGTGATCAGGGTGCGCTGCGGCAGCGTCGCCATGTCGACGAGCGAGTGCCAGCCGTCGGTCATCCGGCGCAGCTCGGAGATGCTCTGGTTGACCTGCGCGCCCTGCTTGTACGCGAGGTGACCCCCGATGTACGCGCCGAGGCTGACGGTGGAGAGGCCGAGGAAGCCGAGAGCTCGACCGACGCCGTGCCGGCCGGACATCCGCGCGGCCAACGAACCTGCGTAGAGCGTCAGGCCGACGGTGTTGGCGGCGGCGTGCACCAGGCCGACGCGGCGCTGGTCCCGGGCGAGCGCCGCCCAGTCGTTCAGCCCGGCGATCGCCGCCGGCACCGCGCTGACGGTGCCCAGGCCGACCAGCATGGTGGCGGGTCGGCGTTGCCCGGGCATCAGGTCCAGCACCGCGGTGCTGATCCACGCGCCGACCGGCACCTGCACCATCGCCGGGTGTAGTGGATGCCCGATGGTCACCCCGTGCAGCAGGTCCCGCAGCCGGCGCGGACGCAGCGTGCTGAGGACGACTCGCTGCAACCGGTCACCCGTCCGGTCCAGCCTGGATGCCTGCTCAACTTTCGTCAAAAGTGCTCGCACCCGTACCGACTTCCCGGCGATGGGGGTCGCAAACCGGTCGTGGACGACAAAACTGTCACTCCGTGCGATCTTGCCGTTGCGGCTCGGCGACCACCGGCGCAACGTCGGCCGAGGTCGCAAGATCGACCGGGATTGTGGGCGCCGGGCGACGCGGGCATGCTGAGCCGATGGGTGTACGGGTGGAGCGTTCCGGGCCGGTGACGACTGTCGTGCTGGATCGGGCAGCTGCTCGCAACGCCGTCGACGGGCCGACCGCCCGGGCGCTTGCCGACGCCTTCCGGGCTTTCGAGGCCGACCCGGACGCGTCGGTCGCCGTGCTCTGGGGCGCCAACGGCACGTTCTGCGCCGGGGCGGACCTGAAGGCGATCGGCACGCCGAGCGGCAACCGGGTGGAGCCGGAGGGAGACGGGCCGATGGGTCCGACCCGGATGGCGCTGAGCAAGCCGGTGATCGCGGCGATCTCCGGGTACGCGGTGGCCGGAGGGCTCGAACTGGCGCTCTGGTGCGACCTGCGGGTCGCCGAGTCCGACGCGACGCTCGGGGTGTTCTGCCGCCGCTGGGGAGTGCCGCTGATCGACGGCGGCACCGTCCGGCTGCCCCGGTTGATCGGCGAGAGCCGGGCCATGGACCTGATCCTCACCGGCCGCCCGGTGTCGGCGGACGAGGCGTACACGATGGGGTTGGTCAATCGGGTGGTGCCACCCGGCCAGTCGCGGGCGGCGGCCGAGGAGCTGGCGGCGACGATCGCCCGGCACCCGCAGACCTGCCTCCGCAACGACCGGGCGGCGGTGCTGACCGGCGCGGGGCGAGGAGAGGCGGAGGCGCTGGCGACCGAGTTGGCGTACGGGATGGACTCGCTGGCCGCGGACGCTGCGGCCGGTGCGGCCCGGTTCGCCGCGGGCGAGGGCCGACACGGCACGACGCCGCCGGGAGGGTGGGACCTCCCGACGGCGTCGGCTACCGGGTGACTCAGTTGCGGATGATGGTGAACGTCGAGGTGGGGTTCTGGATGTCCACCGCGTTGTTGCTCAGCCGGAGGTTGTTGAAGGTGACCGACCCGACGGCCGGCCCCTGCCCCGCCTCCGGCATCGGGTTCGCCCAGATGGCGAAGCCGGACTTCGCGTCGTAGGCGTCCCCGCTCTTCCGGGCACCGCTGATCGAGACGTTGGTGAAGACCGTGTCGGTGATCGGGTTCTGCGGCTGCCCACCGACGTAGTTGGTCTGGAACATGATGCCGCTGTAGGTGGGATCGATGATGTCGACATCGCTGACCCGGATGCCCTGGAACACCTTCGAGGCGGAGAAGACCCAGATCGCCGGGAAGGTCTGCCCACCCCAGAAGTGACCACCGGCGCGCACGATCGAGATGTTCTCGAACCTCGTCGGCGGGTTGGCGCCGAAGCCGTTCATCGGGTAGCCGAAGTCGAGCGAGCTGATGGTGATGCCGGAGTAGACAAGCGTGTCCGCGATGTAGATGTTGCGGAACGTGTTGCCGTAGCCGCCGTACACGGCGACACCGGCGGCCCGCCAGGTCAGGGTCGAGGTCAGGTTCTCGTAGATGTTGTCCTTCATGTCGGCGCCGCCCGCGTCGATGGCCGAGAACAGCGCGAAGCTGTCGTCGCCGGTGGCCCGGGCGTCGTTGTTGCTGACCAGGTTGTTGGTGCTCCCGTTGGTCATGTTGATGCCGTCGGCGAACATGTTCCGGATCCGGGAGTTCTTGATCGTCATGTAGTCGGTGTTGGCGCCCCAGTAGAGGCACACCATGTGCTCGTTCCAGATGTTGTCGATCACGATGTTCGACACGTTGGCGAAGTCGAACACCTTGCCCGGACCGTCGATCCGGGAGGTGTAGTTGCCGAAGTAGGCGAAATTCTTGAAGGAGGAGTTCGCCGCCGAAGCCTCGGCCCGGAAGCCGATGTCGGTGTTGTCCTGGCCCGACGGAGCGTTGAACCGGGTGTACCAGGGGCCGGCACCGGTCACCTGGACGGCCTTGCCGTACACCTGGAACTTCGACGAGGTGGAGTAGTTACCGGCGGGGAGGTACACCCCGACCAGGTTGCCGGTGGTGTCCATCCGCACCCGGTCCAGGGCGTTCTGCACATCCTGGTGGGTGAAGCCGGCCGGCGTGGTGTAACGGGTCGGGTCCGGGTTGGCGATCGGCGACACCTGCTCGGTGTTGATGAAGTCGATCGCGTACGTGGTGGTGTTGGCCGGGTCCTTCTGAAGGCGGATCTTGCTGCCGGCCGGGACTGTGGAGTTGAGCATGACGTTGGCTTCGTCGTAGATGTGCCGTGGTCCGCCCGCGCTCGGCGAGTTGCCCGGGCTGGCCTCGTTGCCGTAGAGCCAGGCATACCGGGACGTCAGGTCGATGGCCTTGTGGAAGGTGCCGTTGACGTAGACGTTCAGGGTCGAGTTGATCCCACCGCCGCCGGGTGCATCCGGGATGGAGAAGCGGGTGACCAGCGTGTTGGTGCTGGCCCGGGTGGTGAACTCGACGTAGCTGCCGGTCGAGTTGAGGGTCACCGCCCGCCGGCCGGACGCCTCGCCGGCCAGGTCGCCGATCTCCCGGTTCGGTCCGACGACGCTGGCACCGCCGCCGAGCGCGCCGTCCTCGGCCTCGTACATGTCGTACGGCATGTTCGCGCCGCGCCCCACGAAGAGCGGGCGGTCACTCGTGTTGTTGGTCTGCTTCACCGGCAGCTCGTTGCCGTCCACGGCGAGCACCACCCGGACGGTGTACTTGCCGTTCGCGGCGGTCCAGGTGCCCAGGTTGATCGGACCGACCGTCGCACCGGCGTTGATCACACCGGAGTACGAGCCGGTCAGGGTACGGACCACGGTGCCGGACTCGTTGAGCACGGTCAGGGTGATGCCGTGCGCGCCGGACGCGGACGCCTGGTTGCCGGCGTTGCGGATCGACACGGAGAAGGTGACCGTGTTGCCCGCTGACGGGTTGCCCGGCGACCAGGCGACCGACGAGGCGACCAGGTCGGAACTGGCGACCGCGGCGACCACCAGCGGGCTGGGGTTGGTATAGCTGTTGTTGGTGTCGTCCTGCTCGACGACGGTGTTCGACTCGTCGACCTTCGCGCTGAGCGGGTAGCTGCCCGAGTCACGGGTGCCGATGCTGGCGCTGACAGTGGTCGACGCACCGGCGGCGAGGCTGCCGACCGACGCGGTGCCGACCCGGGTGGAGCCCAGGTAGAAGTTGACGTTCGTCGCGCCGGAGGTCGCTGAGCCGGCGTTGCGCACGGTGGCCGAGAGGGTGATGGTGCTCGTCTCGATCGGTGCGGACGGGCTGAACGACATGCCGGTGACGGTCAGGTCCGGGTTCGGCGCCGGGGTGCCGAAGACCTGGAACTCGGCCACCTGCCCGGCCGGTGCGCCGGTGTTCGAGGCGATCGAGAGCCGGACGTCGGCCGCCGCGCCGGAGACCGGGATGGTCACCGTGTTGCCGCTGCCCGGGTTGAAGGAGTAGTTCGCCGCACCGACGAGGGTCGTGAAGCTCGACGAGCCCTGGTCCCGGCCGAGCACCGTGATGTTCTGCGTACGCGCGCCCCAGGCCGAGTCCGGGTTCAGCTTGATCACGACCTGGCTGAGGCTGGCGTTCGCGCCGAGCTGCACGGTCAGCGTGCTCGGGTTGCCGTTGCCCTCCCAGTAGGTCGCCACGTTGTTGTCGTTGGCGTTGGTCGCCACGAACGTGTGCACGAACCCGGAGGCGGTGATCGGCTTGCCGATCGCCAGGTTGGTCCCGGTCGGCGGGTTGCCGGTGCCGGTACGGGTCACCGAGTTGCTGTTCGCCGACTGGTTCCCGGCCGCGTCCTTGGCCCGCACGTAGTACGAGACGGTGGCGCTGTCCGCCTGGCTGTCGGTGTACACCAGCGTCGAGCCGTTGACGCTGCCGCGCAGCGCGCCGTTGGCGTAGATGTCGTAGCCGGTCACGCCGACGTTGTCGCTCGACGCCGACCAGGTGAGCCGGATCTGCCCGCTGGCCGGCTGGGTGTACGCCAGGTTGCCCGGGGCGCTCGGGGCCTGGGTGTCGGTGCTGCCGGTGGCGCCGTACACCTCGACCTCGGAGAACTGCGCGGCCGGCCAGCCGGTGTTGCCGGTGACCTGCACCCGCACGTAGCGGGTGCTGGTGGCGGTGAAGCTGACAGTGGCGGTGTTGCCGCTGCTCGGGTTGAAGGTGTAGCCGGCGGACGCCTTCAGGGTGCTGAAGGACGAGCCGTTGGTCGAGCCCAGCACCGACAGCGTCTGGGTGCGGGTCTGCCAGTCCGACGACGGCGGCAGTTTCAACACCACCCGGTCCACGTTGACGGTGGCGCCCAGGTCCGCCTGGATCCACTGCGGGAACGCGTTGTTGGCGCTCTCCCAGTAGGTCGAGGCGTTGCCGTCGTTGGCGTTGCCAGCCACGTAGTTCTGGTTGTAACTGCTGGCGGTCATGGTGGCGGAGAGCCCGGCGAGCATGGCCACCCGCGCGGCGGCCGCCGACGCGTCGACGGCCGGAGCCGCGCTCGCCGCGGGTACGGCGACCGGGGCGGTGGCGAGGAGCATCCCGGCGAGCACGCCGGCCAGTAGCCGGCGGTGGCCGGTGCGGGGGACGGGATTGGGCGCGCCGGGTGGCGGCGTGCCTCGTCTGGTGCCGTTGCTGGACATGGGGTCGCTACACCTCTTTCGGGGGTGGGTGTGGGGTGCGTTGCCCGGTGACGGGTGTGCGGGGGCACACCCGTCGGTCCGCGACAGGTGGGGGCTAGCTGGAATAGACCTCGAACTCGCTGAGCTGGCCGGCCGGCCAGCCGCTGTTGCCGGTGACGGTGAGGCGCAGGTACCGCTGGTTGGTCGCCGTGAAGGTCACGGTGGCCGTGTTGCCGCTGGCCGGGTTGAAGGTGTAGCCGGCTGACGCCTTCACAGTGGTGAACGTCGAGCCGTTGGTGGAGCCGAGCACCGACAGCGTCTGCGTACGGGTCTGCCAGGCCGACGACGGGGGAAGTTTCAGCACGACCCGGGACACCGAACGCTCGGTGCCCAGGTCCACCGTCAGCGACTGCGGGAACGCGTTGTTGGCGCTCTCCCAGTAGGTGTTCGCGTTGCCGTCCACAGTGTTGGCGGCGACGTACACGTCGGAGTGGCTGGTCTCGGTGACCGACCGTCCGGCGGCCAGGTTGCCGCTGGGAGGTGGGGTGGTCGTGGGTGGCGGGGTGGTCGTCGGCGGTGGCGTGGTCTGCGTGCCGCCGTACACCTCGACCTCGGAGAGTTGCGCCGCCGGCCAGCCGGTGTTGCCGGTGACGGTGACCCGGAGGTAGCGGCGGTCACCGGAGGGCAGCCCGATCGACACGGTGTTGCCAGAGCCGGGGGCGAAGACCCGACCGGCGGACGACGCCAGCGTGGAGTACGACGACCCGTCGGTGGAGCCGAGCACCGACAGCGTCTGGGTGCGTTGCTCCCAACCGCTGGGCAGCTTGAGTACCACCCGGTCGACGGACCGGGACGCGCCCAGGTCGATGGTGACCGACTGCGGGAACGCGTTGTTGGCGCTCTCCCAGTAGGAGCCCGCGTTGCCGTCGACCACGTTGCCCGCCACGTAGCTCTGGTTGGTGCTGGTGGCGGTCGTCGACCGGCCCAGCGCCAGGTTCCCGCCGGTGGGAGGCGGTGTGGTGGGAGGCGGTGTGGTCGGGGGCGGGGTGGTGGGAGTCGGGGTCGTGGTGGGCGGCGGCGAGGTGGGTCCGCCACCCCACTGGGGGTTCGGCCACGGGCCGCAGTACGGGGTCGGGGTGTACCAGCCGGAGTTGCCGGAGCCCTGGGTGATCTGGAAGCCCCCGCCCACGCAGTTGTGCATCGGGTTGCTCTGCGCGATGTTGGTGGCCCGCACGTTGGTGAAGGACACCTGGCTGGGTGCCTGCACCTGGAGCGCGTACGTGCCGGCGCCGTCGATCCGCACGTTGGAGAGGTTGATCCCGCTGGTCTGGCCCTCGATCCAGTGCAGCGCCGCGTACGAGCTGTCCAGGATGTCGGTGTCGGTGATGTTGATGGTGGCCTGCTGGAACGACTCGTTGAGGGCGGAGAACCAGATCGCCCCGACGCCGAAGTTCCAGTTGTAGTCCGAGTTGCCGTTGCGGATCAACGTGTTCCGGGCGATCGTCCAGGTGCCCCGCACCGCGGTGTCGCCCTGCACACCCGGGTAACGGTTCGCGACGTGGATGCCGCCGCCGTTGGTCAGCGAGTCGGCGGTCACGTTGTCGGTGATGGTGATGTCCCGACCGCCGTAGCTGACCAGGTGGTTCGCCAGCAGCGTCACACCGATGGTGTTGCGGGTGAAGGAGTTGTTGACGTTCGGCACGCTCTGGGCCCACATCGCCAACGCGTCGTCGCCCGTGTTGCGGACGAACGTGTTGGTGACCGTCGAGTTGGTCACGCCGGTGTGGAAGTTCACGCCGTCCGCGGTCTGGTCCAGGATCCGGCTGTTGCGGATGGTGAAGTTGTCCATCGGGCCGTCCATCCACGCCCCGACCTTGGTGTTCTCCAACCACAGGTTGTCGACCACCGAGTTGGTCATCGCCCCGCCCAGCGCGTTCACCTGGTCGTCGTCGACCCGCTCGCGGATGTCGCCGATGATCGCGAAGTCCCGCAGGGTGACGTTGCGGCTCGGCCCGTTCGCCTCGTGGGCGCGGACCGGCCCGGTGTAGCCGCCACCGGGGACGTACTTGCCGTAGATGCCGACGGACCGGTTCCGCTCGGTGGGGTGTCGGCCGCCGAGCACCGAATACCAGGGACCGGCGCCACGCAGTGTCACCCCGTCGACCACCACGTGGTCCCAGAGGGTGAAGGTGCCGGTCGGGATCCAGACCGCCCGGCCCTGGGCCTTACCGGCGTCGACAGCTGCCTGGAACTTCGCTGTCGAGTCGGTCGCGCCGCTCGGGTCCGCGCCGAAGTCGGTGACCACGTCGATGACACCGCTGGGCTTGGCGATCGGCGCGACAAGCTCGAAGTCGGCCAGGTCGATGGTGAAGGTGGGCGACTGAGCGGTCGAGGAGACCTGGAGCCGGATCTTCGTGCCGGCCGGCTGGGTGCTGCCGAACAGCGCCCGGGTCTCGTCGTAGAAGTGGTGCGGGTTGGTGTCACCCGGGTTGTTGTTGAACGGGTAGCCGCCGTAGTACCAGCCGTACTTCGACGTCACCGGGACCGACTTCAGCAGCGACCCGTTGGCCCGCAGGTCGATGGTGGCGTCCCGGCCGGTGCCGGCCGAGTTGTCCGGCAGGCTGTACCGGAAGGTGACAGCGTTGGCCGGGGCGGTGAGGGTGAACTCGACGTACTCGCCGACGGCGTCGAGGGTGACCGCCTCCCGGCCGGACGCCTCGGACGGCAGCGTGCCGTAGCGCCGGTCCGGGCCGATCTTCGTGCCGTTGTGGGTGACCTTCTCCGCCTCGTGCTCGATGAACGGCACTGTCGCGCCCCGGTTGGGGATGTCGAAGGGGGACAGCCCGGCCGCCGAGGCAGGGGTTGCCGTGCCGGTGACCGCGAGAGCTGTCAACGTGGTGGCGGCGAGCAGGGCGGCGGCAATGGCGGCCAACCCTGCCCGGGTCGGGTGTCGAAGGTGGTGCGGCGTGCCGGTGGTGTGGTTGGCCATGAGCTGCGCTCTCCCTTTCGTCAGGCAGGCCAGATCCCCCCGTGTCGGTGCGGCGCGTCCCCCTCGTTCCTCCTTCCGTTCCGGTGGCGTGGTGCCGGCGGCCGGGACGGGCCGCCGGCACCACGGCGAGCAGGATCAGGTCAGGTCCGCCGCCGTGCCGGTACGCAGCCAAACCGCGGTGTCGGACGGCAGCAACCCGTCGTCGAGTGGTCCACTGGCCAGCAACAACTCCCCCTGAGCTGGCATCGGCACCGGCGCGGCGGACAGGTTGACGACACAGGCGAAGCCGCCACCACGGCTGAATGCCAGCACCCCGTCCGGGGCGGGCAGCCAGGTCATCTCCCCGTCACCGAGCGCCGCTTCGGCGCGCCGAGTCTGGATCGCGGCCCGGTACAGCTCCAGCATCGAAGCCGAGTCGCCGGTCTGCGCGCTGGCCGTCCGGTCCTTCCAGTCGGCCGGCTGCGGCAGCCAGGGCGCCGCGGCACCGGCCGGGCTGAACTCGAACGGCGGCTCGTCGCCGCCCCACGGCAGGGGTACGCGGCAGCCGTCGCGGCCCGGGTCGATCCGACCGGACCGTTCCCACATCGGGTCCTGACGCAGCGCGTACGGGATGTCCTCGACCTCGTAGAGGCCCAGCTCCTCGCCCTGGTAGACGTAGGCGGCGCCAGGCAGCGACAGCGAGAGCAGCGCGGCGGCCCGGGCTCGGCGAGTGCCCAGCTCCAGGTCGGTGGGAATGCCCTCGCGCTTGGCCGCGAAGCTGAACCTGGTGTCGGCCCGACCGTAGCGGGTGACGTGGCGGGTGACGTCGTGGTTGGAGAGGACCCAGGTGGCCGGCGCGTTGACCGGCGCGTGCGCGCTGAGCGTCCCGTCGATGCTCTCCCGCAGGGCGGAGGCGTCCCAGGCGCAGCCCAGGAAGTCGAAGTTGAACGCCGCGTGCAGCTCGTCCGGGCGCAGGTAGTTGGCGAACCGCTGCCGGTCCGGCAGCCACACCTCACCGATCAACGCGCGGTCGTCGTACTCGTCGGCGACCCGACGCCAGCCCCGGTAGATGTCGTGCACCCCGTCGAGGTCGTGGAACGGGTGCGGCTGGTCCGGGTGGACCTCGGGCAGCGTCCCGTCCTTGACCAGCAACCCGGCCGAGTCGATCCGGATACCGTCCACGCCCCGGTCGAACCAGAACCGCAGGACGTCCTCGAACTCCTCCCGCACCCGGGGGTGGTCCCAGTTGAAGTCCGGCTGCTGCGGGGCGAAGAGGTGCAGGTACCAGTCGCCGGGGGTGCCGTCCGGGTTGGTGGTGCGGGTCCAGGTCTCGCCACCGAACTCGCCCACCCAGTCGGTGGGCCGCTGGTCACCGTTGGGGCCCCGGCCGGGCCGGAACCAGAACAGGTCCCGCTCGGGTGCCCCGGGCCCGCCGGCGAGTGCCGCCTGGAACCAGGGGTGCGCGTCGGAGCAGTGGTTCGGCACCACGTCGACGATGGTCCGGATGCCCACCGCGTGCGCCTCGGCGATCAACGCCTCCACCTCGACGAGGGAGCCGAAGACCGGGTCGATGTCGCGGTAGTCGGACACGTCGTAGCCGGCGTCCGCCATCGGCGAGGGGTACCACGGGCTGAACCAGATGGCGTCGACGCCGAGCGCGGACAGGTGATCCAGCCGGGACCGGATGCCGGCGATGTCGCCGATGCCGTCGCCGTTGCCGTCGGCGAAGCTCCGGGGATACACCTGGTAGATCACCGCTCCACGCCACCACGGACTGCTGTCTGCTGTGGACACGAGCACCTGCTTTCTGGGTCAGTACGTCGGCGGGTTCGCCGGACCTGTATGTGTGTCGGACGAACTGTCGTTGTTCGCCGCGCGGGGTGTTGCGGTCGTGGCTAGCCCTTGATGCTGCCCGTGGTCAGACCGGACATGATGTTCCGTTGGAAGATCAGGAAGATGATGACTGTCGGGATCGCCGCGATGACCGAGGCGGCGATCACCACGTTCATCGGTGTACCGCCGGCGAAGGCGTAGATGCCGACGCTCACCGTCCGGGTCTCCGGCGACGGCATGACCAGCTTCGGCCAGAGGAAGTCCTTCCACACCGCCGTCACGGCGAAGATCGAGACGACGCCGAGGATGGGGCGCGACAGCGGCAGGATGATCGACCAGAGCGTACGCAGCGACGACGCCCCGTCCATCAGGGCGGCGGCCATCAACTCCTCCGGGATCGAGTCGAAGAACCGCTTCAACAGGAAGATGTTGAACGCGTTGGCGACCAGGGGCAGCCAGATGGCGAACGGCGAGTCGAGCAGGTTGATGTGCAGGATCGGCAGGTCGATCACCGTCACGTACTGCGGAACGATGAGCACCATCGCCGGGATCATCAGCGTCCCCAGCATCAGGGCGAGGATCACGTTGCCGAAGATCGGCCGAAGCTTGGACAACGAGTACGCGGCGGCGGTGTCGAAGACCAGTTGGAACAGCACCGCGCCGATCGCGTAGTAGAAGGTGTTGAACAGCAGCTTGGCGAGGGCCAGGTTGTTCCACGCGTCGATGTAGTTCTGCGGCTGCGGGTCCTTCGGGAACAGCGAGGGTGGGGTCTGCGCGATCTCCTGGCCGGACTTGAGCGCGCCGGTGACCATCCAGTAGAGCGGTCCGAGGAAGACGAGCGTGAACCCCGCCACGACCACGACCAGCAGCGTCCAGTAGATGACCCGACCACGTCCCCGGCTGATCTGGGTCTGGGAGATGAGGGTCCGGGTTCCGGAATCCTGTGCCATTCCTCGCCGTCCTAGTCCTGTTTCGCAGTCAGCCGCACGTACACGGCGGAGAAGCCGGCCAGCACCACGAGCATGATCACGCCCAGCGCGGCGGCGCCGTTGAGGTCGTTCTGGAAGAACCCGTGCTGGTAGATGAGGTACGCCACCGAGGTCGCGGAGTCCTCCGCGCCCGCGCCGTTGGCGAGGATCAGTGGCTCGATGAAGAGCTGCATCGTGGCGACGATCTGGAGCATCGCCAGGAGCGCGAGGATCAGCCGGGTCTGCGGGATCGTGACGTGCACGATCCGCCGCCAGATCCCGGCGCCGTCCAACTCGGCGGCCTCGTACAGCTCGCCGGGGATGTTCTGCAACGACGCCAGATAGATCAGCACCGCCCCGCCCATGTTCATCCAGGTCGACGCGACCACCATCGCCGGCATCGTCATCTCGGGCGACTGCATCCACTGCGAGGTGGGCAGGTGCAGCGCCTTGAGGATCGCGTTGAAGAGCCCCGCCTCGCTGGGGTCGTACGCGTAGAACTTGAAGAGGAACAGCGCGGAGGCCGGCGGCAGCATCACCGGCAGGTAGACCAGGATCCGCAGGTAGCCCTTGGCGTGGCGGAACTCGTTGAGCACGATCGCCACGAAGAACGGCACCACGTAGCCGAGGACGAGCGCGAGCACCGTGAAGTAGAACGTGTTCTGCCAGGCCGTCCAGAAGCTCGGGTCGGCGATGATGCGGGAGTAGTTGTCCCAGCCCACCCAGGTGGTCTCGCCACGCCGGGTCCGCTGGAAGCTCATGACGATGCCGCGGATCATCGGGTACCAGGAGAAGACGACGAAGCAGAGCACCGCCCCGATCAGGAACGCGTGACCGGTGAGGTTGTCCCGTACCTTGCGGCCGAGGCTCGTGCGCTGCGGCCTCGCCGAGTACGGCGACGGCGGGCGGCCCGGTTTCCTGGAGGTCTCCGGGACGGTGGTGATCGCCAAGGCAACTCCTGGGTGAGTCGGTGACGTCGACGACGCGGTGCGGGTGGTGTGTGGGGGCCGGGTCGGCGTCCCGGCCCCCACACGCTCGGTCAGCTCTCCGCGGCGAGGAGCTGGTTGACCTTCTCCTCGGCGGTCTTGAGCAGTGCGTCGATGTTCGAGTTCGGGTTGGTCAGCACACCGGACATCGCGGCGTCGAGCACCGCGTAGATGGCCTGGGCGTTGCGCGGCTCGCCCTTGATCGGCACCGGGGTCGCCTCGAAGATCGCGAAGTTGGCGGTGTCGACGTTGGCGTTCGCCTTGCGCAGCTCCAGTTCCTGCTTCTGCGCGTCACTTCCGTTGGCGAAGAGCAGCGGCTGGGGCAGACCCACCGGGTAGTTCTGCGGCTTGGCCCGGACGTAGTCGAACTGCCCCTTGCCCGGGGTGAGCTTCTGGTAGGCGATCCACTTCAGGCCGGCCTTGACCTGCTCGGGAGTGAGGTCCTTCTTGAAGAAGTAACCCTCGCCACCACCGAGCGTCCCCTTCGCCGCGCCGTCCTGGCCGGGCAGCGGAGCCATCGCCCAGTCCTGGAACTTGCCCTGGAACTGGCTGACGATGGCCTGGGTGGCGTCCGGCGCTCCGATGAACATGCCGACCTTGCCAGCGCCGGCGTTCGTCAGCAGGTCGCCCCACTGGAGCAGCTGACGGGCACCCATGCTGTTGTCGCCGTACCGCATGTCCTTGAGGTTCTGCAGGACCTGCTTGCCCATGGGGTTGTTGAAGTCGGCCTTCTTACCGTCCTCGCTGAGCACCCGGCCGCCCTGCGAGTAGAGCAGGGAGGTGAAGTGCCAGCCGCCGGTGTTGCCGGCGCTGTACTCCGAGTAGCCGGCGATGCCGTTGCCGAGCGCGGAGATCTTCTTGGCGGCGGCCCGAACGTCGGCCCAGGTCTTGGGCGGGTTGTTCACGTCGAGCCCAGCCTGCTGGAACAGGACCTTGTTGTAGATCAGCCCCATCGAGTAGTTCTTCACCGGAACGGCGTAGAGCTTGCCGCCGTCGGTGAAGACCTCCTTCAGCGCGGGGTCGATGCTGTCCCAGGTCGGAACGCTGTCCTTGTTGGCGTACTGCGTGATGTCCATCGCCTGACCGGAGTCGAGCACCTGCTGGACGTCGGTCATGTACCCGTAGAACACGTCGGTCACGGTGCCGCCGGCGAGACGGGCGGTGAAGTCCGGCGGGTTGTTGCACTGCTCGCCGACGCTGACGCTCTTGATGATGATGTCCGGGTTCTGCTTCTGGAACTCGGCGACATCGTCGTTCCAGTTCTTCAGCAGCTCTTTCTGGGCACCGACCGGCTGGCAGTCGACAGTGATGGTGACCTTGCCGCCGGCGGTCGCGCCCTTGTCGTCGCTCTTCGTGGAGCACGCCGTGAGGCCGAGCCCCAGGCCGGCCACGAGCGCGACCGCCGCAGCCTTTCGGTATTGCGGTACGGACATCTGTCCATCCCTTCGGGAACGGGTGTCTCCAATGACGTTCGCTGATCTGCGGTGATGCGACCTGACGCCCAGTAGCTGCGTCGGAGCCAGGTGTGAGTGGAGTCACTGTAGCGAGGCCGACTCATTTCAGCAAGGTGTCGACCCTGAGACGAAAGGACACGACGTGATTACGTCAGATGTTGGCAGACCGTTGAAAGCACCCCAACAAAACAGGCCTTACCCCGCCATACCAGCCCATTCGAACCGGTCGATACGGCAAGCCCTGCCCAGCTCCGTCGATCATGGGGGTGGAGACAGAGAACGGCCGTCGACCGCGTGGGCGGTCGACGGCCGGAAGGCTCGTTCGGTGCGGTCCCTAGCGACGGTCCCTAGCGACCAGGGGCGGGCGCGGTCGAGCCGCGTACCACCAACTCGGGCTCGAACAGCAGCTCGTCCTGGAGCACACCCACACCTTCGATCTGGGTGACCAGCAGGTCGACGGCAGCCTGCCCCATCGTCTCGATCGGCTGCCGAACAGTGGTCAACGGCGGGTCGGTGCAGGTCATGAACGCGGAGTCGTCGAAGCCCACCACCGAGATGTCGGTCGGCACCGAGTGACCCAGCCGCCGGGCCGCACGGATCGTGCCCAACGCCAGTACGTCGCTGGCGCAGATGATCCCGGTGACGCCACGCTCGACCAGTTTCGTCGCGGCGACCCGCGCGCCCTCCATCGAGAAGCTGGAACGTTCGACGCACTCGGCGTCGCCCTCGCCCCAGCCGGCGGCCCGGGTCATCGCATCCAGCTTGCGGCGCGACGGCACGTGCCCCTCCGGGCCGAGCACCATCCCGATGCGCTCGTGCCCGAGCGAGCGCAGGTGCCCGTACGCCTGCTCCACCGCCACCGCGTCGTCGGTCGAGACCCGGGGGAAACCCAACTCGTCCACACCCGCGTTGACGAGCACTACCGGAAGACCCCGATCGGTCAACCGACGGTAGTGGTCGTGCCGGGCATCCGCGAGCGCGTACGAACCACCGGCGAAGATCACGCCGGAGACCTGGTGGTCGAGGAGCATCTCCACGTAGTCCATCTCGGAGACACCACCGATGGTCCGGGCGCAGAGAGCCGGGGTGTAGCCGCGCTGGGCGAGCGTCCCGGTGACGACCTCGGCCAACGCCGGGAAGATCGGGTTCTGCAACTCGGGCAGCACCAGCCCGACCAGCCGGGCGCGTTCGCCACGCAGCTTGGTGGGTCGCTCGTAGCCGAGCACGTCCAGCGCGGTCAGCACCGCCGTCCGGGTCGCTTCCGAGACTCCGTCCCGGCCGTTGAGCACCCGGCTGACGGTGGCCTCGCTGACGCCCGCCTTCTTGGCAACTTCAGTCAACCGCTTGGTCACGGGCGCAATCGTACGTCGCCCTCATGAAAGAAATGAACAGCAAAATGCCCTGCGCTTGCCGTCCAGCTGCCGCATTCTTCCCATCGGCCACCAAATAGGCGCTTCCCCAGGGCCACGCGGTAGGCCTTCGCGGTGGGCGCGGCCAGGTCGAGCCGCCTACATCGCCCGCGCCGCCAGCGCCAGGCCCAACACCACACTCCGCGCAGCGCCCGACACCAGCTCGGGTCGTCCTCCGGCGGCCGCGCGCACCGCCACAAGCGGTATGACTCTGAGGCATAAATATGCCTCAGAGTCATAGTGCTTTGCGACGCGTCCCGGCTGACGCCGAATGCTCGCTGCCTGCCAAGATCCGCGCAACAACAGGGATATTGGTGTCCCCCGCCCGTCGGAGGCAGCAACATCCGGGAAGTTGCGCGGATCTTGGGCCGGCGCGCGGGGGCGCGGCGCGCGGGGGCGGTCGTCAGGACAGGTTGCGCAGCGCGTCTCCGATGGCCCGGTGGAAGGTCGGGTACGCGTAGATCATGTGTCGGAGCTGGCTCAGTGGTACCGCCGCGTGCACCGCCACCACCAGCGCGGACAGCACCTCGCCGCCGGCCGGGCCGACGGAGGTCGCGCCGATCAGCACGCCCTGGTCGGCATCCGCGACGACCTTGATGAAACCCTCGTCGCCGACCTGGTGGATCCAGCCCCGGGTGGAGCTGCTCAGCTTGGTGAAACCGACCTGCACGTTGATGCCGCGATCGCGGGCCTGCCGCTCGGTGAGCCCGACCGCTCCGACTTCGGGGTCGGTGAAGGTCACCCGGGGCAGCGCGCGGTAGTCGGCGCGGGGGATGGTGCCGGCCGAACCGCTCGAACCGCTGGCGGCCAGCGAGCTGGACGCGCCCATCGCTCCGCCGACCACGCTCGACGTGCCGCTGGCGTCCGCCCCGGCCTTCGCCTGTCGGGCGCGGGCCAGGATGTCGGCGATCACGATCCCCGCCTGGTACATGGCGATGTGCGTGAAGGCGCCCTCGCCGGTCAGATCGCCGACCGCCCAGACGTGGTCGGTGACGTGCAACCGGTCGTCGACCGGCAGGTAGCGCTGACTCGCGTCCAGGCCAATCGTGTCCAACCCCAGTTCGGCCAGGTGCGCCTTCCGCCCGGTCACCACCAGCAGTTGGTCGGCGGTGTACGCCGCCCCGCCGCTGCCCCGCAGTGTGAACCCTGTGCCGTCGTGTTCGACCCGTTCGGCGCGTACCCCGGTGTGGATCTCCACGCCGTCGGCGCGCAGCGCGGCGGCGGCGACCTCGGACGCCTCAGGTTCTTCGACGGCCAGCACCCGGTCGAGCGCCTCCACCACCGTCACCCGGACCCCGAAGCGGGCGAAGACCTGCGCCAGTTCCAGGCCGATCGCGCCGCCGCCGAGCACCAGCAACGACTTCGGCAGTTCCTCGACCTCGATGGCCTGATGGTTGGTCCAGTACGGCGTGTCGGCCAGGCCGTCGATCGGCGGCACCGAGGGGCGGGTCCCGGTGCTCAGCACGACCCCGTGTCGGGCCTCGAAAACCTGGTCACCGACCCGGACCCGGCGAGGGCCGTCGAGACGGCCACTGCCCCGCACGAGCCGGCCGCCCTTGCTGGCGAACCGTTCGGCAGCGACAGTGTCGTCCCAGGTGTCGGTCGCTTCCTCGCGGATCCGCTTCGCCACCGGCGCCCAGTCGGGCTGGACCTGCGCCGTCCCGGCGAGCCCGTCGACCCGGCGGGCCTCGGCGAGGGCGTTGGCCGCCCTGATCATCATCTTGCTCGGGATGCAGCCCCAGTAGGGGCACTCCCCGCCGACCAGGTCCCGTTCGACGCCGACGACGCTCAGGCCGGCTTCGGCGAGGCGTTCGGCCACCTCCTCGCCGCCCACCCCGAGCCCCACGACGACCACATCCACCAGCTCCGGATCTGCCACCGGAACAGCATCCCCCAGCGACACCGCCCGAACCACCGGGCTCGGAGAAAAGTCGGCGCGCTCACCGGTCCGGGCCGCCTACCGTGTCGGCATGCACGCACGCTTCGCCCCGGTCCGGGACTGCTTCCGCGACCTGCTCAGCTCCGGCCGGGAGACCGGTGCCGGCCTGGTCATCTGGTACGACGGGCAGCCCGTCGTCGACCTGATCGGGGGTCACCGGACCGGCGCCGAGCCGTGGCGACCGGACACGCTCGCGAACGTCTACTCGGTGGGCAAGCCGGTGGCCGCGCTCTGCCTGCTGATGCTCGTCGACCGGGGGCTGGTCGATCTCGACGCGCCAGTGGACCGGCACTGGCCGGAGTTCCGCACGCCGGCCACCGTGCGTCAGGTGCTGTCGCACACCGCCGGGCTCCCGGCGTTCCCGGTGCCCCGGCCGGCCACCGCTGTCGCCGACTGGGCGTTGCTGACCGACGACCTGGCCGCGGCCGACCCGGAGTGGGCGCCGGGCTCGGTGGCCGCGGAGCACGCCTGGACGTACGGGCACCTGGTGGGCGAGCTGGTCTGGCGGGTCGACGGGCGGTCGGTGGGCCGGTTCCTGGCCGAGGAGATCGCCGACCGGTGGCAGCTCGATCTCGGTTTCGGGCTGACCGACGCGGACCAACGCCGCTGCGCGGAGATGCGCTACGGCGACCCGCGGTGGCCGGCCCGAAAGCTCGGGGAGCCGGGGTCACTACGGGCACGCGCGTTGGGAAACCCGGCCGGTGGGCTGGATCTGGCCGTGGTGAACAGTCCGCTGTGGCGAGCCGCCGAGATGCCCGCTGTCAACCTGCACGCCACCGCGTCCGGTCTCGCCCGGCTCTACGCCGGCCTGCTCGCCGGGGGAACCCTGGACGGGGTCCGGTTGTTCAGCCCGGAGTTGGTGACGGAGACGACCCGGGTGCAGTACGACGGGCCGGACCTGCTGCTGGACCGACAGGTCCGGTGGACGCTCGGCATGCAGTGGGAGCCGGACGGCAGTTGGGGCATGGGTGGAATCGGCGGCAGCAGCGCGTGGGCCGACCCGGAGCGCGGTTACGTCTTCGCGTACGCCACGGCGCACCTGGCCGAGCACGACCGGGTGGACGAGTTGGTCGAGGTGTTGCACTCCTGCCTCTGACGCGGGTCAGCGCAGCCAGACGGGGTCGCTGCCGGGCACCGAGAGCGGCGGCGGATAGTCGAGCGTCCGGCGGAGCGCCTCGGGCAGTCGCCACGGTTGGTGGATGGCCTTGCCCCGCACCCCCGCCAGCTCCGGCACCCACCGGCGTACGTAGTCACCGGCCGGGTCGTACCGCTCGGCCTGCCGCACCGGGTTGAACCCCCGGTACGGCTTGGTGTCGTTGCCGGTGCCGGCGACCCACTGCCAGTTGCCGGAGTTGTTGGCCACGTCCCCGTCGAGCAGCCAGCGGAAGAACACCGCCACCCCGGGTCGCCAGTCCTGCCCGAGGTGCTTGGTCAGGTAGCCGGCGGTGATCAGGCGGGCCCGGTTGTGCATCCAGCCCTGCGTACGCATCTGCCGCATCCCGGCATCGACGATGGGCATCCCGGTCCGCCCCTCGGTCCAGGCCGCCAACGCGTCGTCGTCGTAGCGCCACTGCTCGGTGGCGCCCCGCCGGTACGCCGCTGTGGAGATGTCCGGGAACGCGGCGGTGACCTGGTAGTAGAAGTCCCGCCAGCAGAGCTGCCGGACGAACGGCCCGGACCGGTCGCCGGCACGGTTGGCCACCGCGAGTGGGGACACGCAACCGAAGCGCAGGTACGGGCTGAGCCGGGACGTGTCGTCGCCGGCCATGTCGTCGTGCTGGTCGTCGTACCGGTGCAGGTCGGGCAGCCAGTCGCTGAGCCGCTGGCGGGCAACCCGTTCCCCGCCGACCGCGGCGTCCGGCGAGTCTCCCGGCGGCGGCTTCGGCAGACCGCCCACCCGCACACCGCTGGGCAGCTCCACCCGGTCCGGCGCGGCCAACTCCTCGCGCCACTGCCGGGCGGCCCAGGACCTGTGGTACGGGCTGAACACCCGGTAGTGGTCACCCCCGCCACCGGGCTGGAGGGCGCCCGGCTCGACCACTGTCAGCCCGGGAAACAGTCGCAGGTGCAGCCGGTGCTGGTCGCAGTCGGCGCGCAACCGCCGCTCCCGACGGCGGGCGTAGTGGCTGACGTCGGCGGAGAGCGCGACAGCGGTGGCACCGACCTCGCCGGCCAACCGGATCGTCTCGGCCACCGGGTCACCGTGCCGTACCACCAGGTCACCGCCGCGCTCGCGCAGCTCGACGCGCAGGTCGGCGAGCGCCTGGTGCAGGAACCGGGTGCGGTTGGCCGACAGGCCGGCCAGCGCCGGGTCGAGGACGTACAGCGGTACCACCCGGTCGAAGGCCGCGCAGGTGGTGGCCAGCGCCGGGTGGTCGTGCACCCGCAGGTCGCGGGTGAGGAGCACGATCGCGGTGCTCGCGGTCACCGGGGCTCCGGTTGGACCGTCGGCCCGGGGATGGTGACCGGCGTACCGGTCGAGGTGAGCAGGGCACGGGCGGCGACCGCCATCCGCCGCCGCTGCGGCACCAGGGCCCGGCGGGCGAAGACGTCGTAGCCCTGCGCGGCCACCTCGTCGAGGATGCCGCCGTACAGGGCGTACGCGGTGCGCATGCAGGCCTGCGAGGCGGGCGCCAGCATGGTGATGCCCGGAGCGGCGGCGGCGTAGTGCGCCTGGGCGCGGGTCACCTCGTACTCGATCAGCTCACGGGTCCGTTGGGTGCCGCGGCCCCGGGCTCTGGCCTCGGCCAGCTCCTCGCGGGTCACGCCGAACTTCGCCAGGTCCTCGTCCGGCAGGTAGGTGCGGCCCCGGTCGAGGTCCTCGGCGACGTCCCGGATGAAGTTGGTGAGCTGGAAGGCGAAGCCGAGCTGCCGCGCCGGCTCCCGTGCCGCCGCCGGGTCGGAGCTGCCCAGGATCGGCAGCATCATCGTGCCGATCACCGCCGCCGAACCCTCCATGTAGTCGAGCAGGTGGTCGTACGTCGGGTACGCGGTGACTGTCAGGTCCATCGCCATGCTCTTCAGAAACGACGCAAAGTCGTCCCGGTCGAGATCGAAGACGGCGATCGTGTGCAGGACGGCCGGCAGCAACGGGTCGTCGACGGGGGCACCGTGCAGGCCGGACATGAAACGGCTGGCCCAGTCGTCCAGGAGGGCGGCCCGCTCGACCTGGGGAAGGTCCTCGGTGCGGTCCACGATCTCGTCCGCGTACCGGGTGAACCCGTAGAGGGCGTGCACATGTCGTCGTTTCCAAGCGGGGAGCAGTCGGGTGGCGAGATAGTAGGTGCGGCCGTGGCGTTTGTGCAGCTCACGGCACCGGTCATAGGCAGCGGTGAGATCAGTGTCCACCGGCCCTCCTCAATTATCGACGCACCAATCGACGCAACTCGTAGCCTAGGGTACGCTCAGCCGCATGGCCAACGACGCAGTTGCGGGCAACGCGACCCGCGTGGCGCCGACAGGGCCAGGGGACGGGGACGATCCGGTCCGCGCCGTCCTGGCCGCGTACACCCAGGACCTGATCGCGGCGGTGCACGAGACCCTGAGCACGTTCCTCACCGCCGAGGTCGACACCCTCGCCGAGATCGACACGTCGATGGGCCGCTTCGCCGCAGCCGCGCGGGACGCCGTCCTCGTCGGCGGCAAACGGATCCGGTCCACGTTCGCCTACTGGGGGTGGCGCGGTGCGGTCGGCGGCGTCGAGGCACTGCCCCCCGTGCTGCCCGCGCTGGCCGCGCTGGAACTGCTGCACACCTTCGCCCTGGTCCACGACGACGTGATGGACGCGTCCACCACCCGCCGAGGCCGACCCACCGCGCACGTCGCGCTCGCCGAGCAGCACGTCGCCGCCGGCCACCGAGGTGATCCCGGCCGGTTCGGCGAGGCGGTCGCCGTGCTCATCGGCGACCTCTGCATGGTCTGGGCCGATCGCCTGCTGGCCCAGGCCACGGTGCCGTCGGCCCGGCTGTTCGAGGTTCGCCGCTGCTACGACCAGATGCGGGTGGAGACGGTCGCCGGGCAGTACCTCGACGTGCTCGGCGAAAACGACCCGGCCAACTGGTCGGTCGACCGGGCGCTGCGGGTGGCCCGCTACAAGACCGCCAGCTACACCGTCCAGCGACCACTGCTCTTCGGGGCCTGCCTGGCCGGCGTACCCCTCGACGATCCGCTGGTGTCCGCGTACACCCGTTACGGCCTGGCCGTCGGCGAGGCGTTCCAGCTGCGCGACGACCTCCTCGGCGTCTACGGCGACCCGGCCGCCACCGGCAAACCGGCCGGTGACGACCTCCGCACCGGCAAGCCGACCACACTGCTCATGCTGGCCCGGGAGCTGGCCACGCCGGCGCAGCTCCGGGCGCTGGAGCGGGCCGCCGACGGGCCGGTCGACCGGATCGCCGAGCTGCTCGTCGAGACCGGCGCCGTGACCCGGGTCGAGCGGATGATCGCCGAGCGGGTGAGTGACGCGCTGGCGGCGCTCGACGCCGCACCCGTGGACCGGACGGCGCGGACCGCGCTGACCGGACTGGCCACCGCCGCCACCAACCGGCGGGCCTGATGAGCGACTTTCTCGAGGAGGTGGTCACGTGCGGACGGTGACAGGACGGACGGACCGGGTGGTGGTCGTCGGAGCCGGGCTGGGTGGGCTCGCCTGCGCGCTGCACCTCGCCGGCAGCGGCCGGCAGGTGACAGTGCTGGAACGCGAGCCGGTGCCCGGTGGGCGCGCCGGTCGACTCTCCGTGGACGGCTACGAGTTCGACACCGGTCCGACGGTGCTCACCATGCCCGACCTGATCGCCGAGGCGCTCGGTGCGGTCGGTGAGGACCTGCGCGACTGGCTGGACCTGACCCCGCTGGACCCGGCCTACCGGGCGTACTACCCGGACGGATCGACCCTCGACGTGCTCACCGACACCACACGGATGGCCGCCGAGATCTCCCGGGTCTGCGGGCCACGCGAGGCCGACGGTTACCTGCGCTTCGTCGACTACGCGCGGGAGCTGTGGCGTCTGGAGCGGGCCGACTTCATCGAGCGCAACCTGGACGCGCCGACCGACCTCCTCACCGGCAACCTGCTCAAGCTGCTCGCCGGTGGGGCGTTCCGGCGTCTCCAAACAAAGATCAACCAGTTCTTCCGGGACCCGCGTACCCAGCGGATCTTCTCCTTCCAGGCGATGTACGCCGGCCTCGCGCCGCACGACGCGCTGGCCATCTACACAGTCATCGCGTACCTCGACTCGGTGGCCGGGGTCTACTTCCCGCGCGGCGGCATCCACGCGGTCTCTAGGGCGATGGCCGGCGCGGCCGAGAAGCACGGCGTGCAGATCCGGTACGACACCACCGTGACCCGGGTGGAGACCGCGAACGGCCGGGCCACCGGTGTGCTCACCGCGGACGGCGAACTGATCCGGGCGGACGTCGTGGTGCTCAACCCGGACCTGCCGGTCGCCTACCGGGATCTACTCCCGGCCGCCCCGGCACGACGGCTCACCTACTCACCGTCCTGCGTCGTTCTGCACGTCGGCTCCCGACAGGCATATGACAAGATCGCCCATCACAACATCCACTTCGGACGCGCGTGGAAGGGCACCTTCGATGAGGTCATCCGGCGGGGTGAGTTGATGACCGACCCGTCGCTGCTGGTGACCAACCCGAGCCGGACCGACCCGTCGGTGGCCCCCGCGGACCGGCACACCTACTACGTGCTCGCCCCCGTGCCCAACCTGCACCGGGCCCCGTTCGAGTGGCGGGGCGACCTGACCCAGCGCTACAGCGACCAACTGATCGGCACGTTGGAGGAGCGCGGCTACGTCGGCTTCGGCGCCGGCGTCGAGGTGCTGCGGGCGATCACCCCGGCCGAGTGGGAGGAGCAGGGCATGGCCGCGGGCACGCCCTTCGCCGCCGCCCACACCCTCTTCCAGACCGGCCCGTTCCGCCCGTCGAACCTGCACCGCGACCTGTCGAACGTGGTCTTCGTCGGCTCCGGAACACAGCCCGGGGTCGGCGTGCCGATGGTGCTCATCTCCGGCAAGCTCGCCGCCGGCCGGATCACCGGGGAAGGCCGATGAGCAGTCGCGAGGGGCACCTCGTCGAACTGGTCGACGAGACCGGCAAGGCGCACGGCGAGACGACAGTCTCCGCCGCGCACCAGCCGCCGGGGCAGCTCCACCGGGCCTTCTCGGTGCTGCTGGTGGACCCGGACGGTCAGGTGCTGCTCCAACGCCGCGCCGCCGTCAAGACCCGCTTCCCGTTGCGCTGGGCCAACTCCTGCTGCGGCCACCCGCAACCGGGTGAGTCGCTCGCCGAGGCCGCCAACCGTCGGCTCCGCGAGGAGTTGGGCGCGGGCCCGGTCGAGCTGACCGAGGTCGGCGTCTACGTCTACTACGCCGAGGATCCGGCGACCGGTCGGGTCGAGTTCGAGTACGACCACGTGCTGCGGGGTGACTTCCTTCCCTCCGCTCCGCTGCTGCCGGACCCCAGCGAGGTGGCCGAGCTGCGGTGGGCCGACCCGACCGCGCTGGAAACCGAACTGGAACGCGACCCCCGGTCGTACGCGCCCTGGCTGGGCGGGGTGGTGAACCGGCTGTTGCGCCCCTCGGGGTCCACGTCCGGCGCGCCCGGCCTGGCCGTGACCCCGCCCGGCCCGGCGGACGACACGGCGGAGCGGTCGGGTGGTCGATGAGGCGCTGAGCGCGGGTGCGGTCGCACGCCGGCTGGGGGTCGCGGTCACGACCCTTCGCACCTGGCACCAGCGCTACGGGCTCGGGCCCAGTGAACACGTCCCCGGCCACCATCGCCGCTACACGCCGGCCGATCTGGCCCGTCTCGAAATCATGCGACGGCTCACCGCCGAGGGGGTGAGCCCCGCCGAGGCGGCCCGCTGGGCCCGCCAGGCACCGGACTCGCCACCCAACGGCACCGTCGCTCTCCGCCGTACCCAGCCACCCAGCCGCGACGGCGGTGGAAGCATCCCGGTGGGCCGCGCCGGCCCCGCAGCCCGTGGGTTGGCCCGCGCCGCCATGCGGTTGGACGCGGCGGCGATCAGCGAGACGATCGCGCACGCCCTGGCCACGAACGGGGTCGTCGCCACCTGGGAGGGCCTGCTGCGTCCGGTGCTCGCCGGCATCGGCGAACGCCACGCCGCGACCGCTGGCCTGATCGAGGTGGAACACCTGGTTTCCCGCTGCGTCTCGGAGGCCCTCGCGGCGGCCAGTCGGGCCCGGGTGCCCACCGGCCCGGCCCGCATCCTGCTCTCCTGCGCCGACGAGGAGCAGCACACCCTGCCGCTGGAGGCGTTGGCCGCGGCTCTCGCGGAGGCCGGGGTCAGCTACCGGATGCTCGGCGCCCGGGTGCCGGCGACCGCTCTCGTCGAGGCGGTCAACCGGACCGGACCGGCTGCCGTGGTGCTCTGGTCCCACACCCGCGCCACCGCCGACCCGGCCCAGCTCAGCGCGTTGCTCGCCGCACCCCGCCGCCCGCTGCTGGCGCTCGCCGCCGGCCCCGGCTGGCGAGCCGACAGCCTGCCCGCCGGGGTCGTACGGCCGGTGGACCTGGCCGAGGCGGTCTCGCTCGCCGCCGCCGTCCGTGACTCCCTGGACCAGTCGGCGCGTGACTGATCGCACTGTCGCCCGCTGACCGCGTGAACTACCGTCGGGCGGGTCCGCCCTACCCCGACCCCCCGGGAGCAAGCAGATGCAAGCGCGCGCCGTTCTGGCGTCCGTCCTCGCTGTGGCGCTGGTCCTGTCCGGCTGTGCGCAGCCGGAACGCACCATCGCGCCCGCCAGTGCGCCGCAGCCGGTGACGCCGAGCACATCACCGTCACCGCATCCGACGGTCAGCAAGCCACCCAAGCCTCCGCTGCGTCCGCTGCCGGCGAAGCTCCCGGCCGGCCTGCGACGCAACACCGGCGAACGCCCGGTGGTCCTCACGTTCGACGACGGGCCCAGCCCGGCCTGGACACCCAAGGTGCTCGACCAACTGCGTGCCGCCAAGGTGACCGCCACCTTCTGCGTCGTCGGTCGCGAGGTGCAGCGCCACCCGGACCTGGTCCGACGGATCGTCCGCGAGGGGCACCAGCTCTGCAACCACAGCTGGCGACACGACCTCGACCTGGCCCGGCGGCCGGTCGACGAGATCCAGGCCGACCTGGCCCGCACCAACAAGGCCATCCAGAAGGCGGCTCCCGGTGCCACGGTGCCGTTCTACCGGCAGCCGGGCGGCCGGTGGACCTCGGAGGTGCTGACCGTCGCGAAGGGTCTCGGCATGCGCCCACTGCACTGGTCGGTGGACCCACAGGACTGGGACAAGCCCAACGCGGCCACGATCGGCAAGCGCATCCACGCCGCCGCCCGCCCCGGCGCCATCGTGCTGCTGCACGACGGGGGTGGCAACCGGGCCGCGACCCTCGCCGCCTGCCCTCACCTGATCGCCGACCTGAAGAAGCGCTTCGGCATCACCAAACTCAGCTAGACCACCTTTGACCTGCTGTTATGCCCCATTCCCAGCCCTCGCCGATACCGATTTTGTCGACCGACCAGGCATCACGTATGCTTTCGAAGCCTCCGGCGGGGCCGGATGGGAGCAAGTCCGCTTGAAGTTGCGAGTGTGCAATGATGGCGGGGCCGCCCTCATCGTCTAGCGGCCCAGGACGCCGCCCTTTCAAGGCGGTAGCACGGGTTCGAATCCCGTTGGGGGCACGACCGGCGCAAGCCGGAGCAACACAAGCTAGGTCCTGTGGAGCAGTTGGAGTGCTCGCCGCCCTGTCAAGGCGGAGGTCGCGGGTTCAAGTCCCGTCAGGACCGCAGCGCTGACGCCGCGCCCCGCGCGGCGTTCTGCGTATCGGAGCAGGTCGCCCTGCCACCGGTTCGTCCGGTAGCCGGGTAGCATGAGCCGAGCGACACGGCCAGGTAGCTCAGTTGGTACGAGCGTCCGACTGAAAATCGGAAGGTCGGCGGTTCGACCCCGCCCCTGGCCACATAGCCTTTCGCCGGGCTACAGAGGTCCCCACCAGCGAATACGCAGGTGGGGATCTTGCTGTTTGGGCCGGTACGCCCCGCGCTCCCGCCGACGGCCTCCACCCTCGGCGTGATCAACACGACTTCCCCGAGCTAGTTGCATCCTGTTTGTGCTGGTGGGTGGGTGTTGACGGGGTTGGTGGTGGTGGTCCGGCCGCTGGCCGCGCGCCTGTTGATCTACGACGTGATCATCTGCCAGGACAGGGCCGTGGGTGCGGCGTGGCGGCATCGGGCATGAGTAGACCCTCGGCGAGGATCTCAGGTCGTGACACACATCAATGCGCCCGCCGAGGGCCACGCACTGGTTTACCAAGTCCGACTGCCGTTGTCGACCCAGACCCTCACCCTCGCCGGTCAAGCACTGAGGATCCACCGCACGACGGTGAAGTCACGCTGGCGCAAACTGCCCGACCTGAGCACCGCCCTGATCGTGCTAGCCGTCCTGCGTCACGGTGAACGACCCGCCGACCTGGCCGCCGCCTATGGAGTGTCACACCACAGCGTTCGCCGCTGGGTCAAGCAAATCGTCACCGTTCTCGCCCGGATGGCACCACGGCTGGACCGCGTCCTCGCCGCCCGCCAACGCGCGCTCACCAGCACCGACGACCCGATCGTGCTACTCGACGGCACCTGCATCCCCGTGCACACCCCGACCGGGCGGGCCGAGAGACAGCTCTGGTGCCCGAAACACAAAGCCCACCACCTGCGCGTCATCACCCTGACCGACCACCACGGCCGACTGCTCTGGGCCTCCGCAGCGCAACCAGCCCGACTTCACGAAGCCACCCACGCCAAACGCCTGCACCTACCGCCACGGCTACGCCGCCACCACCTCGCCGTCATCTGCGACCGCTTCCACACCCGCCTCGACGACCAACCCGACACCAACCCCAGCGTCATCGTCGGCCGCCGCGCCTGCCGCAACCACACACTCACCCCCGCCGAGAGAAACACCAACGCGCTCATCGCCCGCGAACGCGTCGCCAACGAACACGCCCACGCCCACCTCAAGAACTGGCGCATCCTGCACCGACTACGCCACGACTGGCGACGCGACGCCACCACCCTCGTGCGGGCCCTCCTCGTCCTCACCCACACCGAGATCACCCGCTGAACCCACCCGGCAAACGATCACACCAAAGATCAAAAGACCTCCGGCCAGCCCCAAGACACCCCCACCCCAACCCGTCAAGACCCGCTGAACAGCACAAACAAGATGCAACTAGCTCCCCGAAATCGCGGTATCCCAGGACCTCCGACACCGCAATTTCCCCGAACCCGTGTGGATCAAGCGGAGACGGAACCCCGGGGCGGGGCGGAGGCCGGATCCCGGGGGCGGAGACGGGACCCCGGGGCGGGGCGGCGCACCGGGGCGGGGCCGGATCGCCGGGGCGGGGCCGTATCGCCGGGGCGGGGCGGGGGCGAGATGGACGCCGGATCGCCGGGGGGCGAGGTGGCCGGCCCTGGTCGGGGCTTCATTCGTCGCGGTGGCTCTGGGGGCGGTGCTGCGCGATGCCACCCTGGATCGCCTCCCACACGCCGCGTCCGGCCTGGCGCAACGTCTCCCCGGCCTGCTCGGCGAACTGCGCCGCGTTCTGGGCGGCAGCCTGCGCCGCAGCCGACAGACCGCCATCACCGTCACCAGACGGACCAGGACCAGACGAGCCACGACCAGACGAGCCACGACCAGACGGGGCCGCCCCAGACGGACCAGGACCAGACGAGCCACGACCAGACGGGGCCGCCCCAGACGAACCAGGACCAGACGAGCCACGACCAGACGGACCCTGACCGGACGGGGCTGCCTGGTCGGGCTGGTCACCGGGTCGCCCCGCTGTGCCTTCCGGCCGCTCCCCACCGCCCGATCGCTCCCTCTCGGGGCGACGCGGCGCCTCGTGCTCCGGACGCCGTTCCGCCGGTCGCGCCTGCCCGGGCCCGCCAGTGCGCGTCCCCGGGCCCGCAGCCATCTGCTCCGAACCGACCGGACCCGGTTCCGGACGACTCCGCCCCGGGTCTGAACTGACCGGACCCGGTCGCTCGGGAGCCGGTCGCGCAGGACCCGGTCGCTCGGGACCCGAGCGGTCAGGACCGGGCTGGGCGACACCGGGTAGCCCTCGGTCGGCGACCGCAGTCCGTTCGTCGAGTACGCCGTCCGAGCGCCGCGCCGACGCCCGGACCTCCGCCGCACCCGCCGCCAACTGCTGCGCGCTGCGGTTCACGTCGTCGACGGCGGTGGCCGTACGCGCGAGCGATTCGATGATCTGCGGGTTGCTGTCGAGGGTGTCCAGCGCCCGCCCCAGGATCCTGGTCAGCTGCTCCAACCGCACCCGTAGCTGCGCCTCGGCGTGCACCCCGTTGACGTCCAGTTCGACGCCGCTCAGGTGCACCCGTACGCCGGCGTCGACCTGGAGGAGGTTGGCCACCCGGGCTCGCAGCGACAGGTCGGCGTCCAAGCCGTCGACCGCCAGCCGGATCGAGTCGACGGACACCTTCGGAATGTCGAGCAGGACATCAGGGTCCACGTTGTCGACGCTCCGGTCCGCCGCCCGTTGCTGCCCGTTCTCGCTCATGATTTACCGCCCCGCCTGCACAGAGTCCCGGTCATCGGCGCGGTTACCCGCTTTCCGGCCGGGCATCCCGTGCGTGACGGCTCGGCAACCCTCTGTCTGGAACCGGGCACCGCTCGAAGCTGCACACCCGGGCATCAGCCGGTATGGTCCGGGCCTATGGGACAGGAAATGACTGATCCGGCCGACATCCGGCAGGACGTCGACCAGTTCTCTCTGCGGTGCAGTCTCCTCGTCCCGAGCTCGGCCGAGCACGCGTTCGCGGTCTTCACGGCCCAGCTGACTGACTGGTGGGTCACCGAATACACCTGGTCCGGCCCGGACGCTCTCGACGAGTTGGGCATGGAGCCACGGGCCGGCGGCATGCTCTACGAGATCGGCCCATACGGCTTCCGCGCCGACTGGGGTCGGGTGCTCACCTGGGACCCGCCACGGCGGCTGGTTTTCGCCTGGCAGATCGGCCCCGACCGGGCGCCGGTGCCGGATCCGGCCCGGGCCAGCGAGGTCGAGGTGCTGTTCCTACCGGAAGGGCCGGAGCGCACACGGATCGAGCTGGAGCACCGGCACTTCGACAGGCACGGCGAGGCTGCTGAGGGTTACCGCAAGGCGCTCACCGCCGGCTGGCACGAGCTGCTCACCCGCTATGTGGGCACGCTGTCGCGCCACCCCGGCGTCTCCGCCTGACCGGCCCACCGACCGACGCGCCGATCAGCAGGGAACAGCGCGTCGGCTCACCGGCCGAGTCGCCGGTCAGCAGCGGAATGACCAGCCAGGTCTCGGCCACCCAGGTTCGCGCGTTGGCCGGCCTCCGCACCCGAACCGAATCCGGTGCCGCCCAGTCGACGCGGTGGGGCGGTGCGCAGCCGTGGGTATTCCTCGCTGAGTCGTCGCTGCACCCGGTCGGAGCGGTCGGCCAGCACCAGCGCCACCGACGGCGTGCCCGACTCACTGGCCGCCGCCGTCTCCGCCGCCCAGAGTCGACCTCCGATCACCTCCGCGAAACCGGCCAGCCAGGAGCGGCGGAAGGCCGCGGGATGGTCGTCCTCCGGCACCGGGGTGGCAGCCAGGCCGTGCGCCGCCTGCACGAGCAGTGAGGTGAAGAGCAGGTCGACCCGCTCCAGGTCACTGGCGAAGCCGAAGAGGTGCAGCGCGAAGCCGTTGCCCTGCCGGCGGCGTACGCAGCGACAGCGCAGCGGCTCGGCGACGGCGGCGAGCAGACCGACCTTGTCGCGGGCGTACGGGGCGACGACGTCCAGCACCCGGTCGCCGACCGGATCGGTGGTCGGGTCGTGGACGGCCAGCAGCGCTCGGTCCACGCCGTAGCGGGCGATCAACTCGGTCGCCTTGGCGGTGAACGCGGCGGCTTCGGCGGGCGTGCAGGCCGGGTCCTCGGCCTGGGCCAGCAGCTTGCGCACCTTGCTGAGCATGGCCTCGGACATGCCTACAGAGCTACCACACGGGGCGGACATCAACGGGGCCACGACAGCATCGATCGATACGTATCATCGTCACCGTCCGATGATCAGTCCAATCCGGACGGTCAGCTACCTGTTTCCGGAGGCTTGTCCGCATGCCATCCCCGACCGCACGCCTGTTCGCCGTCGCCACGGCCACCGCGCTGCTCATCGCCGGCGCACCCGCACAGGCTGCCCCATCCGCGCCGGTCACGCCGGCCGCCCCCGGCACCAACGCCTTCGAACCGCTCGCGACGTGTTACGGCGGGGCGGTCCGGTCGTACTTCGCGAGCGGCCGCTACGGCGGCTCCGCCGGCCAGTACCGCACGACGACCCGCTGTCGGGACATCAACGTCCGCAACGCGAGCGTGTACGCCACCGAGGCGTGCGTGATCTTCGTCGACAAGACGAGCGCCTGCAACTACTGGACGTACCTGCCGGCCAACTCGGGTTGGATCACGGTGGCGACCAACGTCAAGGACGGGGTCAACTTCCGGGTCCGCTTCGAGAACCTGCGGTACGAGACCGAGCCGCTGATCGCGTACCACGCGTTCTGAGTGCCGCGCGCGGTCGCGGCGTCCGCCCCCCGACGGACGCCGCGACCGCTGTCACCCGGCGCGGCTGCGCAGGGTGGCGATCGTGGAGCCGGCGAGGGTGAGCAGGCAGTCGGGCAGCAGACCGTCGGCTGCCGCAGCCCCGAAGAGCGCCTCGCCGGTCGGCTCGTCCCGATTGGCGTACGCGCTGACGAAGCGGGCCACCCACCGGGTGTCGTACTCCGCCTGGTCGATTCCCGGGAAGTCCAGCGCCGCCCCGCTGGCCGCCGGGGTGTCACCGAGCATCGTCGCGGCGAGGCACCAGGCGACCCCGTACGCGCCGCTCAGGCCGGCCCGGTCGACGACCGCGTCGAACGCTCCCACCACCGCGTCTCCATCCCCGGTCAGCGCCGAGCGGAGCACGGCGGCTGCGTCGTCGAACGTCTGCTGTGGTAGGTCCGTCACCCAGCGCACAGTAGGACGGGCGGTCAAGCACCCCCACCAATCGCTACTCTCCGTGTTCAATGCGAGCTACCTGCGCTTTACGCCACCTCCACGGTCCCACCGTCGGCCTCGGCACGCTAATGTGCGCAGCGGACCTTCGCCGGAGGAAGGACGACCATGCTCGTATCACGCCGATCGCGGGTGGCCACACTGGCTGCCTGCGCGACGATCCTGCTCGCCACAAGCGCTTGCGGGGATGACAAGGCCAAGGAGACCAGCGCCCAACAGGTGCGCCTCTACGGCACGGACGGCAACATGCTCAACTCCTATCCTGCGGAGTTGAAGGAACGCGCGAGCCTCGTGGACGGGATGAAGGGCACCACGCCACTCGTCCCGCTGCCCGAAGACTTCAAGAACCGACTGCGGACCGTCAATCCGGCGCTGACGGACTTCGTGTACTCCGCCGAGTCGTACGACGCGGTGGTGATCGCCGTGCTCGCCGCCCAACTGGCCGGGAGCACCGACCCGGCGGCCATCGCGAAGCAGATCGTCGCGGTGACCAACGACGGGCAGCGCTGTGAGGACCCGGCGAGTTGCCTCGCGCTGGCCCGCAACGGGCAGGACATCGAGTACCGCGGTGTGTCGCTGAGCCGCGCGGGCTTCACCGACAAGGGCGAGCCGGCCACCGCGAGCTACGCCACGCTGACCTTCGACGGGCAGCAGATCAACGACGGCAAGACCGAGTTCGTCGGCGCGGGCATCGAGTCGGCGGCGAGCACCAAGACGCCGCCGAAGCCGAAGAAGCAGCGTGCGGGTGGTGACCCCGACCAGGAACCGCTGAAGTTGGGTGGTCTGCTGCCGAAGACCGGTGACCTGGCGATCGCCTACCCGCCGATGGCCGCCGGCGCCGCGCTGGCGATCAAGGAGATCAACGCCGCCGGTGGCGCGCTGAGCAAGCCGGTGACCTGGGTCGAGGGCGACGACGGCACGAACCCGGCGGTGGCCAAGGCGACGGTTGCCAAGCACGTGACGGACGGCGTCAGCGTGATCATCGGCGCGGGTGGTTCGGGCATCTCCCGGGCCGTGCTGCCGGACGTGGTGCGGGCCGGGAAGATCCTCTTCTCGCCGTCCAACACCGACGCCGGCCTGACCGACGCGGAGGACAACGGCCTCTACTTCCGCACCGCGCCGCCGGACAGCCTCCAGGGCCGCGCGCTGGCCGACGTGATCCTCCGCGACGGTTCGCAGAAGATCGTGATCGTCGCGCGTAAGGACTCCTACGGTGAGGGCCTCCAGAACACCGTCCGCGACGAGCTGGAGAAGGCCGGCGTCGCCGCCGACCGGCTCAAGCTGATGACGTACGAGCCGCCGGCCGACGCCCAGGCGCCGGCTGTCGACTTCGGCAGCGGGGCG